>CAWIAG010000004.1:717500-2169143 GCA_963834015.1 uncultured Ignavibacteriales bacterium | reverse complement strand
TGTTGGAGTCTTTCTGCCCAATGCATCGGTAGCAGACCAATAATCACTATTTACATTCCAGGTCTGTGCACTTATAACAAACGGAAATAGGAATGATAATAATATATACCAGAATTTTATTAATTTTTTATTTTTCATATTTTTTCCTTTTTGGGGAAAACAGTATTTCCTTTTAAGAGATCTAGTTTTTTAAAATTAATTTTAATGCGATTTTTAAACAATAGAATCCTTCTGCAAGCGCTTGTAACCAACAACAAGACTTGCAGAAGGGTTTTCATTCTTCGTATTATGAGCAATTATCTTTTACTTAATACATCAACTTCATATTTCTGTATTTCACTTATATAATCTTCACCCACAGGCACATTATTATTTGAACAGTAATAATCATATACTGCACCAAAAGGCTTTGTCTTCAGTACTTCCATCAGAGCCAGTCTTTCAAAGTTCTTTCCTTCATCTTCTGACTTCATTATCATTTCTGTCGGTTCCAATAGTGCATATAAGAATGCCAATTGTACCGTCCTTGCTCCGATAATATAAGCCCCTATTCTATTAAGGCTTCCGTCAAAATAGTCCAATGATATATTTACACGGTCAAGTGCCTTTGCCCGTACTGTTTCCTGGGCTATTAACTGTATTTCATCATTAAATATTGCTACATGGTCGCTGTCCCATCTTACTCCTCTTGATACATGGAGCAGAAGTTCATCCACAAACTGAAGCAGTGACGATATCTTGTCTCCAACCTGTTCCGTAGGATGGAAATGACCGTTGTCCAGAGTTATAATTTTTTTGCGTGTTATAGCATATCCCATGTAAAACTCATGCGAACCTACTACCATTGCCTCAGAGCCTATTCCAAACAACTTGCTCTCTATTGCATCTTTCAAATACTCCTTCGGGTATTCCTCTGCAAATATCTCATCCAGCGACTTTTTCAATATTGAACGGTAAATATTTCTGTCTACCGGTACTTCCTTGCATCCGTCAGGCACCCAGATATTATTTACCGATGGGGTTCCAAGCTGTTTTCCCATTTCTGCCGCTATTTTCCTGGTCCGCTTTACGTGCTCTACCCAGAACTTACGGATTTTCTCATTTTTACTCGACAGGGTAAATCCATCCTCTGCATATGGGTGTGAAAAACATGTCGGATTAAAATCCAGACCTATTCCCTGTTTCTTTGCCCAGTCTATCCAGCTTTGAAAATGCTTTACTGTTATCTGATCACGGTCTACTTTCTCTCCCTTAAAGTCTCCGTATATTGCATGCAGGTTTAGACGCTGTTTACCAGGCAATAAATCCATTACCTTCTCTATGTCTTTTTTCAACTGTTCTATGGTTCTTGCTTTCCCAGGGTAATTACCCGTTACCTGGATTCCACCGCCGCTCAGCTCTGCATCAGGTGTCTCAAATCCGCCTACATCATCTGTCTGCCAGCAATGTAAACTTATTTGTATTTTATCCAGCTTTTGTAATGCTTCATCTGTATTTATTCCAAATGCTGCATATTGTTCCTTTGCATGCTGATATGCTTTTTCCACTGTTTTCTTGTCTTGCATATTGTTTGTGCTCCTATTTTTTTATTATGCTTGATTCTTTTTATAACTATTTTCTTTATCCTTTGCTAAAGCTTGATTACAAATGTTGACAGGATAAGTATTGCCAGCCCGATTATCAGTACTGCGATTGTCTTTCTTCCTGCTCCCTTCCATTCCTTCAGGATTATTCCCCATACATTGCCGAACAGTATATTCATCGCCATCAGTATGCTCCAGCCGAATGCTATCATCCCTACAGGCAGTTTACTCTGTCCCATTCCGAAAAAGAAAAACTGCAGGTACCAGAGGGTACCGCCTAATAAACATAACAGCAGGTTACTTAGCAGAACATCCGACGGTATCGATAAATAATCCTTGAATGTGTTGTTCTTTATATTCAGAAACATGCAGTATCCAAAATTCGTCAGAAATCCTCCAAACATTACGAATATGTATACCGGGTTTGCTACAAATAACGGGTTTGTTCCTTTTGCTGCTGCTACTTTCTGTATAACATTCCCTGCATCTAAAAATCCCGGTATCCCGTTTATTCCATAATTAAAACATGCACTCATTACTCCTGATAGTACTGCTATCAGCAGACCTTTTTTCATTGCAAACTCTTTTATTGCATTCCTACGGTCTTCTTCGGACATTGTCAATGAACGCAATGAACCTGCATAACCTACCGTCGATATACCAGCTATACATATTGCTACTCCAACTATTATCAGGATACCTTCATGTGTGCCCAGAAGGTTTTGACCGGATATTATCGGCGGGATCAGGGTGCCCAATGCTGCACAGAAACCCAGGGCTACCGACTGGCCGAGTGCTACACCAAGAAAACGCATACTCAGGCCAAACGTTAGGCCGCCTACTCCCCATAGTATTCCAAAGATCAATGTATTCAACACTGCACTTGCAGGTGAATTGTTTAGTACTGCACCAAGATTTGGTACTGTGAAGTATGCAAATATCCACGGCGCCACTATCCACGAAAATACTCCTTGTACTATCCAGTATGATTCCCAGGACCATCCTTTTACCTTTTTTATCGGCACATAAAAGCTTGCCGCACAGGCGCTGCCTATGGCCATCAGTACTATACTTAATAATGAATTCATTTTGATTGTTTCCCTATATTATATACGCTTACTAATTTTTCTGATTGTGTTATTTGATGATGATTTAATTCTGTGGTAAACTGATTTTGAAATCTGTATTAACCTGATTTTCCCTGAAAACGCTTAACTTCTTTTTTAGTCCATATGGAAAAGCGATTCCAGCGGTATGGATACCGGGGAGAAGTCTTCGTTTGTTTCCATTATGTCTGACATATATTTCCACCATTTTTGTACTATCGGGTTTGATCCTAAATCCTGCGATGATGAATCTCCATCCTGGTATTGAACTGCAAACAATGTGTTTGTTTCCTCATCCAGGAATATTGTATAATCCCTTACTCCTGATTTTTGCAACAGCTCTTTAAGCTCCGGCCATATGGCCGAATGCCTGCGGGCATATTCTTCCTTATTTCCCGGCAACAACTTCATCTTAAATGCGAATTTTTTCATTGTTTCTTTCCTTAAATTTTTTTAACTACTAAATATTTTATGCAAAACATTAAAATAGGGTATTGGAATGCTGTGGTTATCCTGCAAGTCTTCTTTATTTATGCCTTTGCTATTAAAGGACAGACATTTATTTGTAAATATTTATACGTTTTTATAAGAGACGCAGTCTGAGTAAACATATTGATTATTGTATTTCAATAGGAATATTTACTTCAGCCGCAACAGGTTTATTAAGTTTTTGATCTTCCTTCAGATATAAAAGCGGGAAATAAGTTACTGCATTAACCGCTTTAACCGTAAGCTTATGATTCCCGGAAGACAATCCGGCCAGGGAAATTTCCTTTGCTAAACCGGTAACTTTATCACAAACCGTCTTCCCATCTATTGAAATTGTATAATTATCGGGTATAACTCCTGTTGCAGCCCATTGTACATTTAATTTGGAATCTTTTTTTAGAACGGAATTACGAATTGGATAGGCTACTGCAAGAATAGTTGAGCCTTCAGAAGTATTTTTGTCAATTGCAATTAAAGCGCGGGTAAGGTTTAGGAAGTAATAGCCCCAACCTCCTTTATCTCCCCGGTATCCTAAAGCTGTTGTCGATACAGGTTCAATATCATCACTTAGTTCAACACTATAACTATCAACATAAATATCATGATTCGGTCCAATACCATTTCCTTCACTTTGTCCGCTAAACTCATTAAATTGATGAAGCAAAATAAATTCGGGTTTATGCGAATAAGCCCAATTAAAAGTTTCGATATAAGTCGCTCCACCTCTTCTGCCGCGAGCATCCGGCGCTTTCCATCCATATCCTGCAAAAAAAGCTGTACTTACAGTAGCAGCTTCTGCAGCGCCGTCTTTATAGGTTATCGGATGTTCGGTTATTCCATCCATCCACGTCCAATATCCTAATTTATTATGCTCTGTTGCCTGGTTTTGAGAAGACATCCATCTGACAGTAAAGTGCGTATTATCTACTTTTACTTTTTCATTTGTTCGAATAGAGTCCAGTTTTTCGGCACTTAGCCCCAGTGAAATTTTGAAAAAAGGAATCTTAAATGCTTGTTCGGATTTTGCATCAGCATTAGCCATTGCACCTGTGTCCAAAATAATAATTAATGGTTTTCCCTCAAATATTTGCCATAATCCGTTAAAGCGAGGATTTCTTAAATAATTTTGATAAATCCAATCAAGTTCCTCATTCAATGCTTCCATAGTTGCCGGTTCACCGTTACTTAATCCGGGCATTAATGCAACCTTAGGCACGTCTATACCTTCGGCTCTCATTTTTGCCAATGTCTCTAAGAATAGCTGAGTTGTATGCAGTATTAAATTTGTTCCGGGATCACGTTCATTCCAATGCTTACATCCCCAGATATGATTAGACCAATCCGGTATTATAAAATCAACACCTAAATCAATCATCCAAAGCACCTGCTGACGCAGTACATCGGGATCATATGAATCGTATAATCCAATGGAAGGAACAGCCTGAGAAGTCTGCCAGCCGTTTTTATCGTCTGTAAACCATGACTCCCACTCCATTCCGAAAAGTGTTCCGGAATTTTTTAGTGCAGGCATTTCACGCCGATTTACATTTATTTCAATTACATTACTATGTATTCCTTCCACCATTATTGGATATCCAGCATATAATATTTCACGCCTTTTAAGACCAGCCCAATCATTAGTATCAGAAAGGACAGCTATAATTTCAATTTCAGCAATCCCAGGATTCGGGAGCGGAAAAGAAAAAATCACATCACCATTTTTGTCGGGTCTTTCATGCGAACCCCATCTCTTTTGATTCACATAAGGCAACAGGATATACCTGCCAGGATTATCAACTTTAATATTAGCATGAATAATTACACTTTTCCCCATTTGTACCGAGGTTTGATCAGGTTTAATTTTCAATACAGAAGCATTTGCAGTTGCAGCAACTATTAAAAAGAATAGATAAATAAACTTATACTTTTTAATAAAAATCATCAGATACTCCTTTAAATAAGCTATTTAAACTTTGAAATTCTAAAATTACAATTTCAATCAATTTCCGGATAATAATTTTTTCAAACTTTAGCTCTTCGAAATTGACATAACGGCATAATATAATTATGATTTATTCTAAATATTTTGAAATAGATATCTTATGCTATTTAAATCCCGGCATTATGATTTATCTTTATTTCTAAAAGTCATCCTGATAATAATTAATATGAATAGAATTATTTTTTAAATGTTAAATCAATAATTACAAATTTGTCTACCTGGGAAAGTCGGAATAAAAATATAAAGGCGGGTTTTTTTCCCGCCTTATTTACTAACATTACTTATATCTTGAATTACTTCAGATAAGTCATTTTCTTTGTAGAAGAGAAACTACCTGATTCGATTCTATACATATAAATTCCTGAAGCTAAACGGTTAGCGTTGAAATTAACAGTATAGTTTCCTGCCTGCTGCTGCTGATTTACTAATGTCGCAACAACCTGGCCAATTACATTATATACTTTTAATGTTACAGGACCACTCTTAGCAATACTGTATTGTATCATTGTAGTTGGATTGAATGGATTTGGATAATTCTGTGACAATGCAAAGCTATAAGGTATTTTATTATTCGATTTTGTAACGCCTGTTATACTCATTTGCGCTGTATTTTCACTAAGGATATGACTTATAATAGCTTTTTGATTGGCTAACCAAAGCGCTTTTTGAGTTGGGAACCAGTTTAGATCGCCTAACGGCATACCTTCAATTGATGATGTCAGAACTTGTTTATTTGTGTATGTTCCGTCAAATCTTGGCCATGCTGTTGGATTGCCTAAACCGTTAGTGTCTGCATTAAACCAGTATTTTGGCCATGCTGTTGTTGGAGGTAATAGTGCCGGATTCCAACCCCAGGTATGAACCTGGCATCCTATTAATGACCATGCTATAAGTGAATCTTCAAGCTGATAAATTACCGGCTGTGACCATTTCGGGTCTACATTATCAGATTCATTTCCATACATAAAGCCAGGGAAATTTTTATGATCGTTGAACATTTGAGCTTCTCTGCTTACTGCTATTGAATCCACCGGCTGTACCAAAGGCATTAAATATGACAATGGTATTGGAGTTACTCCATCATTATTTAATGTATGTGTTTGTCCCCAGGCCGGGATTGACAAAATATTCGGATTTGTGTAATCAAGGTTATACTCAACAAAATCTTTTCTTACAGACGGGAATGTTTCATAACTTGTAACCTTGGTTGTTGTGTCTGTAATCATTAGTGTATCTGCTGATATAAGGCTGAATCTGGATTGATCTGTTTCAGGGATTGCAGAACCATCAGGGAAAAATGCGTTCCATGCCATTACCCAGGGCTGGGTATTAAAATCGTATAATAAGTTGTTTGTGAAGTATCTGGCTGTGGAATACCATGACCAGAATAACTGGCTTTTATGGAACAGGAATGTATTATGATTAAACCATACAAAATGATCTACACCGCTGGTAAAATTATCATTAGTAACTGTCCAGGTACCCGAATTTACGAAAGTATTATTTTCTACATACAGAGTATCCCAGCCATTACCTGTTGCGCCGCCGATTTCAAACAATGCACCGTCATTTGGATCGGTTTCCTGTCCGGAACGAAGCAATAGGTTATTTGTAAAATATGCTCTCGGAAATGTACTGCTGCCCGCTGACAGTAATTGATTTGTGATGCTTAAAGGATCAAATACGCAACTGTCAATTGTTACGGTTGCGGTGGCAAGCATTGCTATCAGAAAACTTCCCGCCTGAACGTTATTTGAATTAGCGTCTACTATAAATAGATTTTTTAATGTAAGATTCTGTGAAATTTGGAACATGTTTACAAATGGTACGCCTGTTGCGTCACTACCGGTTTGGATCTCTGCTTTCATTGTTGTACTGTTTGCAGGTGTGGTTCCTACTATAGTTAAATTGAAACCTGCATTTGATATTATTGCATTTAAACCATACCACCCGCCTGCCTGCAAACGATATATTACATTACCCTGATTGGCTGCTATGGCTGCATTCAATGTTCCATATCCGGGAGTAACGTCTAAATATGTCTGAGCCAATAATGTAACACTCATAAAAAAGAACACCAGAAAAAATGGTAACCTTTTCATACTATCTCCTAATAATAAGTTAAATAAAAAAATTAATTGTTCTGAAAATTGAATTTGCTTATTCCTTTAACCTCCTTTTTTAAATCTCAACTAATATTTATAAAACAACATCTGATGAAATATCAGCCGGATTACCTCCTTCCTTTTTTTATTTTATATAAATGTGTTTGTTCTAAATAATTTAGTTATATGCATTATTTAATAACTTATAGTATACCTGTTAGAATACATACTTAAGTCCAAGATCGATTGTCCAGCCATAGTTTTCCTGGGAAGTAGGCCTTGGATCGCCGACTAGCTTTTGAGTTTCTGTCGGGTTATTTATGTTAGCAAAGTTAAATAAGGCCGACAGGTTTTGAATCGGCAGTTTCTGTGTTACCTGCAAATCCCATCTCTGGAAGCTTAAGCTGTTGGTACTAAACTCCGACTGAGGATTCCATGCCGCAAGTTTTTGACCTGAAAATTCGTATGACAACCATACGTTTAATCCCTCATAGTTATATCCTAATGAACAATTTGCAATGTTATTAGGTTGATTTACCATTGCACCGTCATTTATATAATAATTGGTAATTAATTGGTAGATTGGCGCCCCTCTGCTTGTTGTTCCAACTTGTTCATCCAAAGTTGTATATGTCGGGTACTTTGTTGATGAACTCATCAAAGTATAGTTGGTATATAAGGAAAAATAACTAAACGGTTTTGGCAAATACCAGAAATTTGTCTGCCATTCAAATTCTAAACCTTTTACATAAACAGGATAGCTCATATTTGTCGGCTGTGTTATATTTATAACCGAAGTGGAGGTAAAAATATCTTCATAGCCGGCCGGTATTGGCATACCGGGCATTCTGACATATACGGGAGTCCATATTACATTTTTAGCAATTTTATAAAAACCGTTAACTCCGAAGTATCCTATTTCGTTATTAAAGAAAGCAACCTGAAGATCATAATTGCTCCAATACTCAGGCTTTAGATTAGGATTTCCTTCATTAAGAGTTTGAGGTGAAGTACTTGTGTTGATATATGTAAGAGGCTCAAGGCTAACATAATCCGGCCTGTTTAATGAATTTGTATATGAGAAATGGATATGCATCCAATCATTCGGCCTTATTATTAAATGTCCGTCGGGCAGTAAATAATCATCTTCATGAGTGGCATAGAGCGAATGACCGTTAGTAGATGTAGGAAATGGAATTTGTAATGTCCACCAGCCATTTAAATTATCATTAACTTTTTCATAACGGACGCCGGGAATAATAGTAATCATATTGCCTAAATCCAGTTGCCCCATTAAATATGTACCAAAATAATTTTCCTTGAATTTATAATTATTCGCCTGCTCGCCATTGAAATCCGGTCTTAACAGCATTTGTGCGCTTGTTCCGATATTCGGGTTAACCCAATAATAGTGTGACCAGGTTGCATACCAGTTCATAAGCTGATTTAACCGGTTGAAACTTGGATACCAGCCAAAATTATATTGCCCTCCCAGGAAATTATTAAGATTACCGTTTTGAAATCCATTTGCCGTTAAAGCCCTGTCTATTACATCAACCCATGAGAAATATTTTGTAATTGTATCGCCAAATTGGGGAAAATTTTGTGGTTCCAATCCTTCATAATAATCTGAGTAATATCTTGTCTTATTTTCGTTTTTATATTTAGCGCCGAATTTGATATATCCTGATGTATTATTATCTAATTGAAAATTAATTTTTGCATCAAAATATGGAGTTATTATCCGGTCCATATCATCTTCAGATGAAACGCCAACATTTCCGACTATAGTATTTTGCAATGCCGAAACTGTAGAAAGGTTGCTATTTATTGCATTAACAATTTGCCCTAAAGGTAAACTTCTACTTGATGTATCCGTATAGGACGAAGGGACTCCGCCAGCGTAAGTAAAATACCAGGTTCTGTAGTTTGGATTATAAACATGTGTCTGGGAAAAAGCAACGCCATAAGAAAAATCAACAGAGCCAAATTTATTATCACCCTTCAATGAACTCATATATAGTTCATTAGCATTACCCAGATCTTGTGCAAATAAATCTGTTACAGTACGATTCTGATCGTGTAAGTCAAATCCTTTTAGAACACCAGTAAAATCCTGTGATGAATGGGAATAAAAGTTTGAAAAAACAAGTTTGGAATCGGTTCCGTATTTATAATCGAGAATTAAGCTCCCTGATGTTCTGTAATTTATTCTTGTATTGTCACTTAAATTGATATCATTAACATATAACTGCGGATATTGACCATTTTGTCCTACTGTGGATACTGCACCGTAATCAGCCGACATGAGTTCGTCGCTTCTGTTAACCTGTTCGGAGCCCATATCTAGCAAAACCCCAAGCTTATTATCAAAAAACCTGTCACTCAGATTTGCCTGCAATTTGAAATTATTATAATAATCATTTAAATGATTGTAACCGCCCTGAGCCATAATATTAGCGTGAAAACCTTCAGGCGCTTCATTCAGTTTTAAGTTAATTGAGCCCGCTGTAGCGTTACCATCCATATCCGGAGTTAGTGACTTATAAACTTCAACACCCTGTAAAACATATTGAGAGATGCCCGAAATGTCTGTACTTCTATCGGTAGAACTTGTAGAAGGAACCTGGATACCATCGATAGTTATTTCGCTGTATTTAGGATCTAATCCGCGTATAACAACATTGGTGCCTTCACCGCCGCTCCTTATTAGTGAAATACCGGGAAGACGTCCTATTGCTTCTGCAGCGTTTGCATCCGGGTTTTCCTGCAAACGGTCAGGGGCTACAATATTTACTATAGAAGTTGAATTTACCTGCTCATTTATTGCATTCTGCTGCCCGGTTCTTTGTGACGTTACTATAACTTCTTTACCTGCTATGGATGTTATCTCCAGCGTAGTATTAACTACTGCGATCTTTCCGGATTTTACATTAACATTTAAAGTCGTATCGATATAACCCACATATGAAATTTTTATTTGTTGTTTTCCCGGATTAACATTGCTCAGGATAAAATTACCATCCACATCTGTGGTGGTGCCGTTATTTGTTCCAACAACCATTACAATTGCGTATGGCAAAGGGCTTTTTGTATCAGAGCCTTTTACCTGTCCTCTGATACCTCCATTGGGTACACTCTGTGAAAAAACCAGTTCTGTGAATACCAGTCCCAAGATTAGAAAGACTAAAAAACTAATACGTATGTTAGTTTTCATTATAACTTCCTTTATATTGATTTAAAATGTTTTTTGTTTTATTAAATAAATGCCACTTTGATTAATAATTTTATTAACAACTTATCTCATCCTTGAATAATTAACCTTATTATTTCTCATTACAAGGACGAAAGAACTTTTTTATTATTATCAGCAATTATTATCTTTCAAGAATTTTAGATTCAATTATTATATCATGGAAAGAATTTTCACCATCTTTTGATTCTATCAATTTTATAAGCAAATCAACTGAAGCTTTACCAATTTTATATGGGTTCTGATCAACTGTATAAAATGGGACTCCTAACCTTGATACTATATCATTATCACCGAACTCTCCTATTATTATATCTTCCGGAATTAATAGATCATGATCTAATATGGCTTTCCCCGCACCATACGTCATCAATCCACCCACACTTATTACTCCATCTATTTTTACTTTCTTAGTAAGGAAGCAATCCATCTTTTTATAACTGTCCGCATAGTTTCTAAATGTCTGCAAAACAAGGTCCGGATCGAACTCAATACAATGTTCTCTAAGCGCCATCCTGTATCCTTCAAACCGGTCTCTTGCAACGGGTATCCCGGTATTTGGCCCTAAGAATAAAACCCTCTTTCTTCCCTGGTTTATTATCTTCTTAGTTAGTTCATATGAAGCTTTTTTATCATCTATAGTTACAGACCTATAACCCAGACCATCAAGCTTCCTGTCCCAGCATACTAATTTTATTCCCTCTTCAGATAATTTTCTAAATAACCAATAATTACCTCTTCCCCCCGCCGCATTCAGCAATATGCCGTCAACATGTATGTCCGATAAAAATTCTATCTTTTCTTTTTCTTTATCTTTCTTCTCATCATGTACAAGTAAAATTGTTTCATAACCTTTACGGCTTGCTTCCTCATACATACCTCTTACGGCTTCAGAAAAAAATGAAATCCGCAAGTCGGGGATAAGTATTCCCAATATTCTACTTCTATTACTAATCAGGGATCTTGCCAGAATATTTGGGCGGTAGCCCAACTCTTTTGCTGTGTTATTTACCTTCTGCTTCATCTCGGAAGAAATATCATCGCTGTCTCTAAGCGCCTTTGATACGGTTGCAGGTGTTACAGAAAGTATATTTGCAATATCTTTCAGCGTTATTTTCTTTCTTACGCTTCGCATTGTTTTAACATTCTATATTGAAAAGATCGGATCGATTGAATATTGGGGAACAATTTGGATAATAGAGTAACATTTGTAATAACGATGATATAGTTAAATAGTAAGTTATTGCTTAATGGATTTCGAAATCCATTAAGTAAACTATTAAAATTTTTTTCTCAATTCACAGCTTCGCCACATAAGTCCCAATAACTCATTTTCTTTTTTTTTATCTTCTTAAATTTTTCCTTAAAGGATTTCGCAAACCATTAAGCGAAATATATTGTTTTTCATTTATCATTGTCAAGAAAAAAATTTTTTTTATATCAGTTTCAAATTAAATGCCATGAACATCTGAATGCATGAGCGGTATATAAGAATTCATTAATTGTTGGTTAAATCTACTATAATACGGATATTAATAACGATACCTCAAATTAATAGAACAACAAATGAGTGAAGTAAAAAAAATTTAAGTTAGAAAAAAGTTGCCGCCCAAATAGTTTAAAAACTAATGTTAAGAAATACGCTTCCTGTAAGTGTTAGAATTATTTTAACAAACCGAGAGAATTCATCCAATTTTTACAAAGATCCGGCCATGTTGAAACTTCACCTTTATTTTTTCCCAGCCCGAAGCCATGCTGGCCTTTTAAATATATATGCATTTCTGCAGGCACGCCGGCTTTTCTAAGTGCAGAATAAAACATGATACTGTTTTCTGCCGCTACCACCGAATCTTCAGTTGCATGAACTAAAAATGCAGGAGGTGTTTGTAAGTTTACTTGTTTTTCATTCGACATTAAATCTACAAGATCCTGGTCCGGATTTTTACCAAGTAGATTTTCACGAGAACCTTTATGAGTATAAGGGAAATTCATAGTAATTACGGGATAAATTAAAATCATAAAGTCGGGGCGGCAGCTAACTCTTTCAACCGGATCAGTTGAATTTTTTATAGCCGTTAGATAGTGAGTCCCAAGACTTGAAGCAAGATGGCCTCCTGCAGAAAAACCTAGCACTCCGATTTTATCAGACTCAATATTAAATTCTTTTGCCCTGCTCCTTATTATAGACAAAGAACGCTGTGCATCATTCAAAGGACTTGGATGGTGGTATCCTGCACCGCTGCCGGCATTCCTGTATCTTAAAACTATTCCTGCAACTCCAAAACTGTTCAGCCATCTGGCTACATCATCGCCTTCGTAATCCGCAGCAAGAGCCCAATAACCTCCGCCAGGGCAAATGAGTACGGCTGTCCCCACAGCTTTTTCCTTTGGCGGAAGAAAAAATGTTAATGTAGGTTTATCACCGGGAGCCTCACCTTTTGCATCGGGAGCACCGTTCGGCCAAACATATTCTACAAATTTATTCTGAGCTCTTGTTGACGGACAAATGATTACTAATAAAGTAAATAATATTACACTTAACCCTAAATGAAATTTCTTTTCCATATCTAAGCTCCTAAAATAATTAATCACGAAACTAAAAATGTTAACTAAATTCTATGATACTTGAAATAATTACAATGTACTTTGCCATTACTGTAACAGAATAATATGGCTCTCAGGCTTAAAAATACGCCGAACGCGTTATGTTTTAAAATAACCGAAATAGAATAATTATCTATTCAATTATATAATTATCACCTATCAGCGTAGTCTTTGTTTCGACCATAATATTATTTCCTGCCAAACCTTTACCGGGTTGATTTCCACCGACAAATATTTTTATATCCCCTGGTATAACTACACTTTTATTATTGTTACTTATAATAGATATGTTTGACGGAGTAAGATTAAATTCAATTGTCTTTTCTTCCCCTTTTTTAAGGTGAATTCTTTTAAACCCTTTAAGTTCATTTATTGGAACCGGCACCGGCGCATTAATGTGCTTAATATAAAGCTGTACAACTTCATCGCCATCTATTTGCCCGCTATTTTTAACTTTTACTTTAACAGTTATTGTATCACCGGTTTTTACATCTTTGGGCGCCTGTATAGTTCTGTATGTAAATGATGTATAGCTCAAACCGTAACCAAAAGGATATAAAGGTTGGACATCAGAAAATCTATAAGTTCGTCCTTTCATATTATAATCCTCAAAAGGTGGAAGCTGATCCAGAGACTTATAAAAAGTTACCGGCAGGCGTCCTGAAGGATTGTAGTCGCCAAATAGTACATCAGCAATAGCAGTACCGCCTTCCTGCCCCGGATACCATGCTTCAAGGATAGCAGGTAAATTTTTATCTTCCCAATTTATTGCCAAAGCGCTCCCATTCATCATTACAAATATTACAGGTTTGCCCAAGGCCTTTAATTTCTTAAGAAGTTTTTCCTGAATACCCGGAAGATTTATTGAAGTTCTGTCTCCGCCAAAAAAACCCTTATAAGATACACTCATCTCTTCGCCTTCAAGAGTGGGAGAGATCCCGCCGCAGTAAATAATAACATCGGACTTTTCTGCTATTTCAAGCGCTTCTTTTTCCGGATCTGTTCCATATAAATACCAGGCAAGCTGTATACTGGCTCCGCCTGCATTCTGAAAATATTCTATTTTAATGTTGTGCCGGCTTCCCTTAAGTAAATCAACACTATAAGTATTTGTGGACGGTCCCTGGACTTTCCAATCATTTATTACCAGGCTGTCGTCCAAAAATAATTTATAACCGTCGTCGCCGGTTACAGCCAATTGAAATTTACCGGTCTCAGGTACAACTAATTCTCCCGTCCACCTCACTGAATAATTACTTACAGAAAATCCGGCAGCAGGGCTTGTATTATCCCAAACAAAATTGACGGTAGAATCAATTCTTACTACTTTAGGATTCCCTGATAAGTCCATGTTTGGATAATATTCACCTCTTAATCCATGATTATTTCCCGCCATTAAATATTCACCGGGAATTATAACAGGTGTTGTTTGGCCCTCTACATAATTATCGCCAAGAGCATAGTAGACTTTAGTTGATTTTGAGACTTCATTTTTTATTCCCTGCAATGGAGTAACATATTTGGATGGAGTTCCATTATAGTTACCGTACATAACTTCGGGATTATCGGCATTCGGACCTATAACAGCAACAGACTTTATATTTTTCTTAAGGGGTAATATATGGTTTTCATTTTTTAATAAAACCATTGTTTGTTGTGCAGCAACAATAGAAAGCATTCTGTGTTCAGGAGAATCATTTTCATCAGGATTAATTTTATTATACGGGACTTTATCTGATGGATCAAACATTCCCAATCGAAAACGTGCACTCATTAATCTTTTTACGGATCTGTCAATATCTTTTTCACTTAGATACCCTTTTTCAACTGCTTCCTTCAAATGGATGTATGAATCGCCGCAGTCAAGATCGCAGCCGGCTTTAACGGCCAAAGCTGCAGCTTCTGTTAATGATGAAGTATACTTATGGCCGAAATACATATCGCTTACAGCATCACAGTCAGAAACAACGTACCCCCTGAAACCCCAGCTATTCCTTAATAATTTTGTAAGCAGATATTCATTCCCGCTTATTGGAATGCCTCTGAAGCTATTGTATGCTGCCATTATAGAATAAGCTTTACCCTCTTTTACACAAGCTTCAAATGCCGGAGCGTATGTATCCCAAAAATCTCGTTCACTTACGTTAATATCAAACTTATGGCGCAGCGGTTCAGGGCCGCTATGAACTAAATAGTGTTTTGGAGTAGAAATAGTTTTTAAATATACAGGGTCATTACCCTGCATCCCTTTTACGAAAGCTACTCCCATCCTGGATGTTAAAAAAGGATCCTCGCCGTAAGTTTCCTGCCCTCTTCCCCAACGCGGATCGCGGAATATATTAATATTAGGAGACCAAACTGTTAATCCTACAAAAATTTTATTCTGGTTGTCTTTAATATAATCATTATATTTAGCTCTGAACTCATCAGAAATAACTGTTGCAACAGCATAAAGAAGGCTGTCATTAAACGTTGCAGCCATTCCTATTGCCTGGGGAAAAACAGTTGCAACACCGGTACGGGCAACGCCGTGCAAGCCCTCATTCCACCAGTTATAATAAGGAATGCCAAGGCGGGGAATTGCTGCAGCTTCATTCATCATTTGAGAAATTTTTTCATCTAATGTCATTCTTGAAACCAAATCATCCACTCTCTGTTCAATGGTCAGCGACATGTTTTTATATGGTTCATTCTGAGCATTTAAATTTGAGTTTACTATTAAACACAATATTGTTGAACTAATTATCCAATAAATATTTTTCATTGATATATTCCGGTAAATTCTTAAAAAAATTGTTCGGTAAAGTTCGACAATTAAAAATGAAAAAGCTTTTACAGCAAATCAGATGTATTGATAGACAATAATATTTAGATTATTAAAAGAACATATTTTACGAAAACGATTAAGTAAAATATATTATTTTTAAGTAATCATTGTCAAGATTTTTTTTATATGAAAAGGCAAGAAAAAAAATTAAATGTCGGCTTTAAAAACGGCGGGTCCACTACCATCATTTGCGGAAATAGACAAAAAGAAATTACATTGGAAAAGGAACAGACAATAAGGCTTAATTGGTAACTAATTAAATTAAAATTATTATAATTTTAAAAGTTTGAAAATAATCTCAGTTCTTGAGATTTAATATTAAAATTGTCCAGTTTGATTTTTTTTAATAAATATATTATTTATAATGGCGTTTCCATTCTACATATTTAAAAAAAATAAGTAAATTGTAATATTCAAAATAATTATATATTAGTTTAATAAATAAGCCCGCAAAATAATCTAAGGAGAACAAATGTTTAACAATCGTGATAATACAGCTCCTTTTTTGAACAGGTTAAAAGTCAGTTTACCAAAAATCGGAATCCGTCCTGTAATTGATGGGAGAAGAAAGGGTGTACGGGAATCTCTTGAAAAACAAACAATGCTGATGGCACAGAATGCGGCAAAATTTCTTAGTGAAAATATCCGTCATCCCAACGGGCTTAACGTAGAATGTGTTATTTCAGATACTTGCATAGGTGGAGTTGCTGAAGCTGCAGATTGTGCTGAAAAATTTACGCGTACAGGTGTTGGCGTATCATTGACGGTTACACCATGCTGGTGTTACGGAACCGAGGTAATGGATTCTGATCCACTGACACCTAAAGCTATTTGGGGATTTAATGGAACAGAAAGGCCGGGTGCCGTTTACTTAGCTGCTGCATTAGCCGGATATTCTCAAACAGGCATCCCTGCTTTTGGAATTTATGGAAGGGACGTTCAGGATAAAGATGATCTGAATATACCCGGTGATGTAAAAGAAAAATTATTAAGATTTGCTAAAGCCGGGCTGGCTGCAGCCCAAATGAAAGGGAACTCATACCTCTCAATCGGTTCAGTTTCCATGGGTATCGCAGGATCTATTGTAAATACGAGTTTCTTCAAAGATTATCTCGGAATGCGTAATGAATTTGTTGATATGTCCGAGCTTACACGAAGAATCGAAGAAAATATTTATGACGAAAAAGAATTTAAAAGAGCTTTGGAATGGACAAAAAAATATTGTAAAGAAGGCATCGATATTAATAAACACAAATCATCGCGTGAAAGAAAGAATTATGAATGGGATACTGTTGTAAAAATGGCGCTCATATGCCGTGATTTAATGATCGGCAATTCCGAACTTCAAAAACTTGGATTTGTAGAAGAAGGGCTTGGACACAATGCAATTGCTGCTGGATTTCAAGGCCAGCGGCATTGGACGGATCATTTTCCCAATGGAGATTTTCTTGAAGCAATTTTGAATTCATCATTCGATTGGAATGGAATACGTGAGCCGTTTATTATTGCCACCGAGAACGACAGTTTAAACGGAATTACAATGTTATTCGGGCATCTACTTTCAAATACTTCGCAGATCTTTTCAGATGTACGAACTTATTGGAGTCCCGCGGCAGTTAAACATGTAACCGGGAAAGTATTAAAAGGAGCAGCAGCGGGCGGTATAATTCATTTGATAAATTCTGGCTCATCCGCATTAGATGGTACCGGCAGGGAGAAATTAAATGGAAAACCTGCTATGAAACCTTTTTGGGATATTACGCAAAAGGAAATTGAATCGTGCCTGCAGGCGACTAAATGGTGCACCGCTGAAAAGGAATATTTTAGGGGCGGAGGATTCTCGTCACTGTTTTTAACCGAAGGTAATATGCCGGTTACTATGAGCCGGCTCAATTTAGTCAAAGGTTTAGGACCGGTTTTACAAATCGCCGAAGGTTATACAATTGATTTGCCTAATGATGTAAATCAAATTCTGCAAAAAAGAACAAGCCCAACCTGGCCTACAACCTGGTTTGCCCCGATACTTACAGGAAGCGGCGCTTTCAAAGATGTTTATTCCGTCATGTTAAACTGGGGCGCAAATCATGGTGCAATTAGTTATGGGCATATCGGAGATAAATTAATTACCCTCTCATCCATGCTGAGAATTCCGGTTAACATGCATAATGTTCCGGATGAACGTGTATTCAGGCCAAGCGCATGGAACGCTTTCGGGACACAGGATCCGGAAGCAGCAGATTTCAGAGCATGTAAGAATTTTGGCCCTCTATATAATTAAAAGCCATCTAAATAATTTTCTAAGATTTCCAGGGTATACTTTATGGATATTACCAGAATGTTCAGAACCGACGAAGGTAAAAATTATTTTTTCACATTTGCACTTGTAAGTACCTTGTTTTTATTGTGGGGTACTTGCAATGGAATGATTGATGTAATGGATAAACACTTCCAGGATTATTTACATCTGTCCAAAGCTCAATCGGCCTGGGTGCAATTTGCACATTACCTGGGATATCTTTTTATGGCATTGCCCGCAAGCTGGCTGGCCCGTAAACTTGGGTATAAAGGGGGAATAATTGCGGGGCTTATGCTGGTTTCATTTGGCGGGTTCTGGTTTATCCCGGCAACAAGTATTTCCGCTTTCTGGGCGTTTCTTTTCGGTGTCTGTTTGATTGCAATGGGGCTTACTATTTTGGAGACTGTCGCAAATCCTTATACTACGGTACTCGGGCCGAAGAGATACGCAGCTCCTCGAATTAATTTTGCTCAATCATTTAACGGAGTTGGTTGGATTTTTGGGCCTATTATCGGAGGTGTATTTTTTTATTCGTCGAAAGGAGCTGCAGTTGCACAGGGACGCCTTTATATTCCATACATGGTGATCGCTATTATAGTTCTTATAATGGCAATTATTTTTTATTTTGCAAATGTCCCCGACCTTAATACTGATGATGAATACAATTTAAGCGATCCTGGCAAAATCGGCATTAAACGTTCAATTTGGTCTCACCCTCATTTTACCGGCGCCATGATTGCACAGTTTTTTTATGTAGCAGCACAAGCCGGAATATTCAGCTTTTTTATTAATTATATGACTGAAGAAATTCCTGCCATCTCAGAGAATTTGGCAAAGAGCTGGTTTTTTATGGATCGAACAATACTGCGCAACGGACTTTACTTTGTGAACGAAAAAGGAGCAACATTCTTATTGGGGACAATTGGATTCCCTTTATTCCTTTTGGGCCGTGCAACAGGCGCCGCAATATTAAGGAAGTTAAAAGCACATAGAATGGTTGGCACTTATGCCCTGATAAATGTTTTTCTTTGTTTTCTTGTTACTCTTAAACTCGGCTGGGTATCGGTTTCTGCAGTTTTCTTATGCTTTTTATTTATGTCAATCATGTTCCCTACAATCTTTGCACTGGGAATCTATGGACTTGGCATTCAGGCAAAGAAGGCATCCGGTTTTATTGTAATGGCCATTATAGGAGGTGCAATAATGCCGAAGCTGATGGGTTATCTTGGTGATGTTTACAATATGTCCGTTAGTTTTATCATGCCGATGTGCTGTTTCGCTTTAATTGCACTTTACGGATACTCATGGTCAAAGTTAAGTAAAGGTGAGGGTATTGCAGAACTTTCTTCTGATAATTAATAGCTATGCAATTATTTAATTAACTGAAGTTACGCAATTGATATTTAAAAAAGCCCCGACACCTGCCGGTAGGCAGGTGTCGGGGCTACTTAATAAAATTTTTAATATCTGTTTAACTTCAGTTAATTAATAAAAGTTTGTAATGTTAAATTTATTAAAGAAACGTACATTAATTTTCCGCTAAAATTCGTTCGATAAAACTTCAAACAGTATAAATTATTTTCGTTGAATCAGGATTATTTTATAAATATTCATAATGTGCTGTGCAACTTTTATAATTCAACTGCGCTATGTAGTGTAAAGTAAAAAGTGCTTCCTATATTTTCCCGGCTTTCAGCTCTAATTCTGCCGCCATTTTTTTCTATAAATTCCTTGCACAACAATAACCCCAATCCGGTGCTCTTCTCCCCTTCAGTACCAATGCGCCCGACTTTTTCCTCTACTTTAAATATCCTTTTTAAAAACGATTCCGGCATTCCAATACCATTATCTTTAATTACTACTTCAACTGTATTGTTTTCTAATTCTTTTGCCTGAACTCTCACCTCTCCCCCCTGTTTGTAAATTTAAGGGCGTTTGATAAGAGATTACTTAAAATAGAATTAAACATATCCTGATCTGCATAGACCTTCTGATTTTCAGGAACTTCAGTTATAATCTCAATTCCTTTTTGTTCGCCTCTTTTAATTATTAAATTAATATTCCGGATAACTGCTTCCGATAAATTTATTTCCACCGGGTTAAACACCAGAACACCCTGCTGCATGCGGGCCCATTCCAATAGGTTTGTTAAAAGTTTAAAAAAATTATTTGCGCAAGTGTTTAGTTCCTTACTTGAGACAATAAGTTCAGCCTTTGAAAAATTATTAATTTGTTCCGCCATTACTTCGGTTAACCCGATAAATGATTGAAATGGACTTTTTAAATCATGTGCAATTATTGAAAAGAATTTATCGCGGTTAGCAACAATTTTTTTCAATTCTTCATTCTGCTTTTGCTGAGTTTCCCTGGCTTCCTTTAAATTCAAATGGGTTTTAATGCGAACCAATACTTCTTTTATTTTAATGGGTTTGGTAATGTAATCGACACCTCCGGCTTCAAAGGCCGCCGATATATCGCTTTCTTCAGTTTTAGCAGTTAAAAATATTATGGGTATTTCTCTTGTTTTCTCATTTTCTTTTAAGATCCTACAAACATCAAAACCGGATAATCCCGGCATCATAATATCTAATAGAATTAAATCCGGCATTTTTAGTTCAGCGGTTTTAATTGCTTTTTCTCCGGTATTTGCTAAAAGTAATTGATAAAATGGATTAAGTATTGAACTCATTAATTGCAAATTCTTAGTGTTATCGTCAACAATCAATACTATATTTTTCATTCACAGTTCCTCGTATTAATATTTAGGCCTCTATTTTGGTCCTTATATTTTTAATAGTATTATTAAATTGAGCTATGGTTTTCAGTAATACCTCGATATCGAAAGAATTCTTTCCATTTTTAAGCCTCTCCAGGTAATCCTCAAAGCAAGGGATTTTCTTATTTTTTATAAATTTTTCCAACTTTTCAACAAAATTATCTACTTCATTCAGATCAATAACCTCAGATATTTCTAATATTATATTGGAGAAAGCGGATTCCATATCATCAAGATTTTTCTTTAACAACGATTTTTCCGGTTCCGTTAAAAGAGAAATTTCGTCAGTATTTGCAATTGATATTATTTCGTTTTGCTTAACAGAACGCTTATAAGGGAAATATTTCATAAGCAGTAAAAACAAATTGTTTTTGGAAACAGGTTTTAATAAAACGTCGTTAAAAAGCTGCAGCTCTTTATTATCTTTAATATTCGGTACCGAAGCGGTAAATGCAACTATTGGAATTGAACTTGTTGATAAATCTTTTTTCAACAATTCGGTTGCCTGAAAACCGTCCATTTCAGGCATTCTAATATCCATAAAAATAATGTCCGGGTGATGTTTATTTGCTAATGTAATTGCTTCTATTCCATTGTAACCTTGCATTATTGTAAAAGGCTGATCGGATAAAAAACCCTTTAATACATCTATATTATCAATTATATCATCAATTACTAAAATCGTTTTTTTATCAAACAACACATGGTCTGTTTCATTTTCAACATTGTTTTGTACAGTTTCCCCGGCTTCGGAATATTGAATATTTTTTAAATCAAAAACAAATTTACTCCCTTTACCTAAAGTACTTTCAACTCTAATATTTCCACCTAATAAATTAGCTAAGCGGTTGGAGATAGCTAATCCCAAACCTGTACCGCCAATAATTTTTACGGCAGTATCATTTGACTGGGTGAAAGGCTCAAATACAATTTGCCGGTCCTCTTCCCTAATTCCAATGCCTGTATCTTCAACTGAAATTGAAATATCAAAAAGATTTTTCTCCGGGTGATTTTCTTTTACGCACACTGTTGTCTTAATATACCCTCTACTCGTAAATTTAATTGCATTACCAAAAATATTTACTAATATCTGGCGTATCCTAACCTCATCAACAATAATTGATTTCGGAAAATCCACCGGAATTTTAACAATCAACTGCAAACCTTTTTCTTCAGCTTTATTTCTGAATAATAAGACTATATCGTCAATAAGCCTTTTCAGGCTGAGGGGGGCCGGATCAAGTTCTATTCTTCCGGCTTCCATTTTTGACAAATCAAGAATATCATTTATGAGGATCAATAAAGATTTTCCGCTTGAAAAAATCGTATGCAAATATCTTTTAGCAGTTTCGTCCGATGTGCGCGTTAATAATATTTCTGAGAACCCCAGAATAGAATTCATTGGAGTTCGGATTTCATGACTAACATTTGCAATAAACATAGACTTTGCAATGTTTGCCGCTTCTGCTTTTGCCCTGGCATCCTCCAGCTCTGCATTTATTTTTAATAATTCATCTGCCCTTTTTTCAACTTCATTTTTAGCAATACCAAGTTCCTCAACAAGTTTATTAAGTTTTTCTTCGTAAAGTTTAATGGATGTTATATCCCTTGAAATACCGACTAAACCGGTGCATTTCCCATCTCTATTAATAATCGGCATTTTAGTTGAAGTAATCCAGCGGTAACCTCCTTTGGCTTCTTTAATTTTTTCAATATTAGAAATTAAAGGTACTTTTAAATTCATAACATTTTGCTCATCTTCATAATTTACTCCGGGTTGTTCCAGTTCTGAGTAATCAAAATCACTTTTACCTATAGCTTCTGCCGGATTTGAAATTCCCAGAACCGATGCTTCCGCTTTATTGATTCTTGTAAATTTAGAATCCATATCTTTGAAATAAATGAAATCAGGAACATTATCCATCAGCGCCTGAAGCAGTTCTTTTTCTTTAATTAAGCTTTCTTCAACAAGTTTACGCTCCGTAATATTTTCAACAATACCATCATAATATATGATCTTCCCACTACCATCCCGGACAGCCCGTGCGTTTTCTCTCACAAAAATTATTGTGCCGTCTTTGCAAATCCAGGTTGAATCTAATCCGTTAACTTCTCCGGAAGATTCGATTTTTTCAATAAATTGCTTTCGGTCATATGATGATGAATTAGATTCTAGTTCAAGATTTCTGGCAGCAAGTTCTGCAAAAGAATCAAACCGCAGCATTTTTATTAAAGCAGGATTAGCAAGCAGTATCTGTCCGTTTGGGGTTGTTCTATAAATACCAAGAGTAGAATTCTCATAAAGTTGGCGGTAGCGTTCTTCACTTTCATGTAAAAGTTTATCTGCTTTATGCTCTTCAATTTTATCCCGGAAAACCAACACTACTCCTTCAATTTCACCGTTCTGGTTCTGTACCGGTGCAGCGCTGTCGGCTATAGGTATCTCTTCACCTTTCCTGGAGATCAATATTGTATGATTTGCCAGCCCTACAATTATACCCTTACTAAATACTTTCTCAACAGGATTTTCAACAATTTTACGAGTTTCCTCATTAATTATTTTGAATACTTCTTCGAATTGTTTGTTTTTAGCTTCTGCTTCATTCCAACCTGTCAGTTTTTCGGCTGTGTAATTCATATTCTTAATTTTGCCGTTCATATCAATAGTAATTACGCCATCGCCGATGCTGTATAGAATTGTTTTAAATTCTTCGTGATGTTTACGTAATTCTTTTTCATTGTCAAATAAATTCCGGTATATATTTTTTTGACGGTAATGATAAAACCAAATTGGCCCTCCTGTCAAAATTACAAGAACTAAAACTGTAAAAATGATTATTACAAATTCCTTTAAATAAAGCCCGGCATAAATTTCATAAGTATAATAATAATATGCCCCCATACTGAGAACTATTGTTAAGGTCAAAATAAAAGCAAGGACATACCGGTACTTTGGTAAAATAAACTTAGTTAGTGAACTCATATTAAGCCGCTTTAATTATATAACGTTAAATTTTTACACTTAAAAGCTTGATTTATTTCTAAAACGATGCCCCTCTCAATTGCTGAGAGGGGCAAGGAGTCTGGGTTTATATCGAGGGGGGAAATAGTTTTCAAATAGCTGATTACACGGCTATTAAAATATCTTGTATATTAAGTCATTGCTTTTTTATCAGAATATACTTCCAACCTCCGTAATTCTTCCATTTCTTTTCTCATAATACAATTTTCAATACCTGTTAATTTCACTTTAAAGCTTTCACTCTGATCTTAATATTTTTTTTTATTTTTTTCAAACGCTAATATTTTATATCTATCGGCATTTAATAATCGTTTTTTAAGTTTATATTCTATTATATTCAGATACATTTATTATGTTTCTAATTTAATTATCGGCAGTTATTAATTTTAGTATAAAAAAATTCAGTAACCGATTAGTATCGTCGGTAAACGTATTATATCTTGGTGTAAACGTAAATATTTTAGTTATTAGCTGTTGCAAATAATTTTTTATTAAGTTCTTTATTGCTTTTAATACATTATGAAATGTAATTACCCTATTGTCTCAGTCTTGTAGAATTTACTTGTAAGCTTTTCCCCGTCTTTTTTTTAGCACTCCTCTGTTTTTTTTATCCTGCTTCTGTTTTCATTTCATCAATAATAATTTGCGAACTTTTTGCGAATATCTCTGGCTGAAATGTATCAATTCCGGATAATTTTTTAACTTCACTATATATGATCCCTTTATCTTATTTTCTATTTTTTCTACTAACTCTATATTTATTATCGAATTCCGGTGTATTCGCAGAAAACTTTTTTCCGGAAGTATCTTTTCCCAGTTTTTCAACGATTTCTTTATAAGTATCTTTTCCCGGCTTTTTAGCATTACTTCCGAATAATCATTTGCCGCTTTTATTACTACTATCTCACTTATTAACGCTAATACATGTTTTCCTCCAGATTTCAGCAGTATTTTCTCATCTTGTGAATACATAATACTTTCATCAGCGGCTTCATCATTGTTCCTTTTTAATTCTTCCATCCTTTTCAAGCGTTTTGACACCAGTTCCAGAAGTTTATGCGCACTTACCGGCTTGGTTATATAATCATCCGCTCCAAGTTCCATAGCACGCTGAACATCTTTTATATCTGTTTTTGCCGTTAAATAAATAAATGGTATTAATGAGGCTTTTTTATTTCTGCTTAATATATCTCTTACTTCAAATCCATCCATACCGGGCATCATTATGTCACATATTATCAGATCAGGTCGAAATGATATCGCTAATTCTATTCCCTCTTTTCCGCCGGAAGCGCCCATTACTTGATAACCCTCTTCATCAAATATTTCACAATAATTCTCCCTGATTGGAGTTTCATCTTCTATTATAAGCAATTTCTTCATTTATTAACACTTTGATATCTTAATACAAGATTATCATCTTAATTATTCAAGATTGAATAAATTTAATAATTAACTATTGTTATTTTATTTTTTATTCCTGCAAAGGAATTTTTAATTTCAGATTGTTTACCTTATGTAAATGTAAATCTTGCACAATTTCAATAAAGAATTGAATAAGCAAGTTTAATAATATAGCTTCCTGTATAATCTTTTATCAATATGATCGCTCTAAGTTTACACTAGGTTGCTAATATTTATAAAATTATTAATTCTTTTAATCATTGCGAACATTGTACTTTTTAGGTCTGCCCGCATCTTCAAGAAGAGCGTTAACTTCTTTTTTTAATTCAGTCATTTTCTTTTCCCTGCCAAGCAGAAGCATATTAAATCTGTTTATTTCATTCATTTGAGCCTTCAATTCAATTTCTGCATGTTTCCTTTCAGTAATATCGATAAAGTGTGCAAAGTAAAGAAAAGGTTTACCTCTTGAATCTTTAAACAATGTAATGATTACATTTAACCAAATTATATTGCCGTCTTTTTTGATGAATCTTTCTTCGAAACAATAAGATTTTTTTTCATCCGAAAGCAGTTTGCGTAATATTTGCATACTGTTTTCAATATCATCAAGAAATATTATTGATGTAAAATCCCTGCAAAGAAATTCATCCCGGGAGTAACCGAGCATTGCACACAAAGTGTCATTAACATCAACAAATTTACCGTCTACTGAAGTTAATGAGTTACCGATAGAGTCCAATTCAAAAGTACGCCGGAATCGCTCTTCACTTTCCTTAAGTTTTTTTTCTATCGAATGCTTGTACAGCGCCATTTCAATAGTAGTTTTGAGCTCTCTTTCTTCAAATGGTTTAATTATATAACCAAAAGGCTCAATATATTTAGCACGTTGTACAGTATTTTCATCAGTATGTGCGGTGAGAAAGATTATGGGAACATCCATATTTTTCCGGATTGATGCTGAAGTCTCTATTCCGTCCATATCTCCCTTTAATCTAATATCCATAATAATCAAATCCGGTTTAACACTTTCTGCTTTGGCAATTGCATCCTCTCCCGAAGAAGCGGTTTCAATAACATGGTATTCCATGCTTTCAAGCATTTCTTTTAATTCCAGAATAACTATTTTATTATCTTCTACAATTAAGATTGAAGCTTTATACATTTTAAATTATTCCTTTATGCGTTTTATCATTAAAATTAAGTTTTACCTTTAATTTATTTTTACCGGAATCAAATAATTTTCTTTTGTATAATATCAGGTATTACATTACTTTATAAAATTATTAAATAAGAAATTTTTTCAATCGCCAGTAAGATTTCTAATAATTTCTTAGATTTTTCATCCTCACGTAAATGCTTTATAAAATATCCAAGACATTTTTAATCTGAGGAAGAATTCCTTTAAATTCCATATGATTCTGAGTTCATTCCAGGGATGCTATTAGATGCAATGAGTTATTCCCCGGTTAATTTATTTTATTTTATACAACTTAATTTAATCCATCCTGCACAAAATAAAAATTCAAAGGACTTATTATGTCTCTTTAAATTAATTAAATATTAATTATTTAACACCTTTAGAGATTAAAAATGCAGAATATTTTTTATCGGTATTCTGTATATGGTCAATCAGCCAATTTTTTAAAAAACTCATTACTTCCATCGTAATTAAAGCTTTCCCGTTTTTTATATCCTGCTGCTGTTCAATTACCTGTTTAGTCAATTTATCATGAACAATTTTATGTGCGGCCGTGTCAGGATAATTATATTTATCAAATAAAGCTTCCTCGTTTTTAAGATGTGTTTTTGTATATGCCACTATTTCCTCAAAGATGTCGGATAATATTTTTTTCCCTTCCCCTTTTCTCATTGCATCATGAAGTTTATTAATTAAACCAATCCATATTTTATGCTGCTGGTCAATCGATTGAATTCCAACGCTGTAGTCATTCGTCCATTCGATAATTGCCATAATATTTTCTCCGTAGTAATTAAAATTATGTAAGAATTCTATTCTTTTAAAATTTAGTATATAATAATTCAATAATCAAGCATTTACCCGGAACCTTTTCGGGCCATGATTTGAATAGTTTACTTTGTTAATTTTTCCGGCACCGGTGTATATATTCCGGATTATTCTGAATAAAGGCAATTATTTTCTAAATGATAAGATTAAATGCATTTGGCTCGCATTTATGTCAAAATTATTAACCGTTTTCATGAGAAGTTCTGATAAGTTTTTCGATTCAATAAAGTTGTCACATATACTGTGACAACGGCATTTACTTCTATTACAAAACTTTAGCACTTTCTGCGATACTCGTTACTCCTCTTATTTTTAATATTTAATCAAGAAGATTTAATGTTTTGTAATACCCGGCGAATTGTTCTTCATAGTTGCAATTTGAGCCTGGGAGCAAAAGTATAAGAATACATCAATAAATAATTAATTTCAAAGTAAAGAGTATGGAAGGGTTTTATGGTTTCAATAAATGGGAATGTACCGGATGACAATATCGAAAGTGGAAGATTCTATAAAGCATCAAGTCAACCTAAATGGAATAACTCAGAAAATGATAGAGAAAGGTGTAAATACCTCTATTCAGAAAATAATATTCGAAATTCGACTTTTATTAATAATCTGAGGGACGAAATCAATGACCGTAAATTGGAATTGTATGCTGCACTACAGGAGAAGGTAAAGTTTCATAATGTTCGTATTACTGATTTTGTTTTTTCAATTTTAGTTGGAGATGATAATGAACTTGATCTTAATATTAACAATTTATAATAAGATGGGATGAAAGAATAATCATGCAAAAACGAAATAATCGGGACAATTTTTCTTCAAGCAGCTTTTCCGGCGAATCATATTTTAAACAAGCTGAGAATATATCCATTCTACCGGCATTGCAAGAGATGCCGGTTGATTTAAGCGTTCAAAAAGATAAAGTAGAAGATAATATGCTTGTTAATAAAAATGCGCTCAATTATAAAAAATTAAAATTGAATCTCTATCAAATCCATAATAAGGCTATGCTTAGACATTCCAACCAGCCCAACTCACCGGGTTATAACGATCCTTCTTTTGAATATTTTTTAAATAACCGGGTTTATTCTAATGATTACCAAAGCTACTATTACAAAAACAATTTAATGGTAATTTTAGTGAATATTTACAGAGCAGTACAAAATGAGGCGAAGAATTTTTTAAATTATCTGCATAATGCAATAGAGAACGGGTATCAAAAAATTGTTATTGACATGACGGCGATAGATTTTATGGATTCCACGTTTGTAGGTGTTTTAATCAGCACAAATAGAAGATATTTAATTAATGGAGGCAAAATAAAACTGGTTCTGAGAAATAATCTGGAGTTTACTAATCCTTTAATAAGACAAAGCCTGGAGAAAAATTTTGATATTTACCTGGATTTAAAAATTGCTATTAGAAGCTGAAAAATAACCAAACGCGGCTGTAAGCATCCGAAATAAATAATTTATTACAGATAGAGGGGATAAATGATATGTTATTTCTTTTTATTCATATACTAATCAATTCAGCAAGAATCAGGTTGTTAGTGCGAAACCCTTAATATAATTTTTCCTAAGCTGAATAAATGTATATATAAAAAATAAATAAGAATAAGGAAATTATATGAAACAATTCAGGTACCTTACAATACCTATAAAAATAATAGAAACTATCAGGCATGAAATGTACAATGATTTTGGGCGCCAAGTCGAAAGTTCGATTGCAAGTGAAAATAGTTACGGACCTTGCCGTAGTTGTTTGAAACAATTTAAGCCGGGCGAAAAAAGGTTATTGTTCTCATATGCACCGGTAAAAAGCAACAATCCCTACAACGAAGTTGGGCCCGTCTTTATTCACGATAGTTGTATGTCTTATGACACCAAAGATGATTTTCCACCTGAAGTTAAAGAAGGGCGGCCGCATATACCTCTCGTATTTCGATTCTATAATAAAGGACGTAGAATGATAGGTTCCATCCAGGTAAAAGATAATAATGAAGTAGAGAAAATAATATACGGACTTTTTGAAAGAAAAGAGATTGAGTTTATTCATATCCGTAATGCGGAGGCTCAATGTTTCATTGCACAGGTAGAAAGGAATAGTTGAACCGGAATTTTTAACATTTCGACACAGCTTAAATATTATAAACATAAAAACATTGCGGAGAGACAGGGATTCGAACCCTGGTACGTCTAACGACGTAAACGGTTTTCGAGACCGTCCCATTCAACCACTCTGGCATCTCTCCTAATATTTGAACTTATTTTTTTAGTAGAACAAATAATAATTAGTTCCATTCTCCGCCATAGGCGGATGAGCCTCCGGCTCAAACCACTCTGGCATCTCTCCTAATATTTGAACTTATTTTTTTAGTACAACAACTAATAATTAGTTCCATTCTCCGCCATAGGCGGATGAGCCTCCGGCTCAAACCACTCTGGCATCTCTCCTAATATTTGAACTTATTTTTTTAGTACAACAACTAATAATTAGTTCCATTCTCCGCCATAGGCGGATGAGCCTCTGGCTCAAACCACTCTGGCATCTCTCCTAATATTTGAACTTATTTTTTTAGTAGAACAAATAATAATTAGTTCCATTCTCCGCCATAGGCGGATGAGCCTCCGGCTCAAACCACTCTGGCATCTCTCCTAATATTTGAACTTATTTTTTTAGTACAACAACTAATAATTAGTTCCATTCTCCGCCATAGGCGGATGAGCCTCCGGCTCAAACCACTCTGGCATCTCTCCTAATATTTGAACTTATTTTTTTAGTACAACAACTAATAATTAGTTCCATTCTCCGCCATAGGCGGATGAGCCTCTGGCTCAAACCACTCTGGCATCTCTCCTAAAATGATAACTAAAATTCACCTTCAAATTTACCTCTCAAAATTTCAGCAGGCAAATTTTTATAAATTAAATTGAACGAAACATTAAATGAACTGAAAAAATTAATATTGTCCCAAGAATAAAAGAAATAATTACAAGCCATGTGTGATGTTTCAGCATTTCACCAAGCACTGCATGAATTGAAAGATATACAAAACCTCCTGCTACATGGCCCAGCACAGCGCCCAGCAACGAAGTAGGTAATTTCGACTTAAATAGGAAATATCCGGCAATTGCACCTATTACAGTACTGAATTCAACAAGTGTCACATTTCGCAGTACTTTACTCCTGGAATAATTTGAACCAAACATTAAAGCTGCAAGTGCAAGGCCTTCAGGGAATTTATGGGTTGCGATTGCAATAAAAAGGGATTCGTCGTGCCCGTTCCCGGCTCCACCTGTTGATAATGCAATGCCGTCCAAAAAAGAATGGATTGAAAGAGCTGTAATTAATGTTAAAACTATTTCGGAAAATTTTTTTGCTGTTTGTGCATCAAAATGACTTGCAGAACATGCGGGACACACATGGGCAAAATATTTACTTATAAACCAAAATAATAAATAACCTGATAGACCGCTTAAAAATATTTCAATAAAATTAAGATTCTCCGCAGCTTCGGGTATTAAAACAAAAACTGCGGCCCCCATTAATGCCCCTGCTGAAAAAGATATAAGTGCACAAAGTTTTTTGTGATCTAATTTTATAAAAAATAGAAAAACAGCTCCCGAAATAGCTGAAATTAAAGCTATAATTGCTCTTAATAAACTTACTGTTAGCATTTAGTTTTCTTTAATAAAGAATGCAAAATTATCAAAAGTATGGTTGATAAAAAAATTTACATAGCTTTTATTTATATTTTATAAAGTACAGCTTAAAATTAAATTGCTTCCAAAAAAATAAAAATTTTGGTAAAGAAGGTTCAAATTTTTATATTAGTAATCTAAATTGGAAAGGTGCAGGAGTGGTTTTCAGCCAAAGGCTGATCCGCCTCGGGCGGAAACTGGCACTTGATAAAGGGATGCATAAATAATGTATTTTGTATACGTTCTTTGGAGTTTGAAACTTAGTAAACGATATGTAGGTGCAACTGAAGATGTTGTTAAACGTTTTCATGAACACAATAATGGGAATAATAAATTTACTAAAGGAGGTATTCCCTGGATTTTAATACACCAGGAAGAGTATTTGACAAAAACTGAGGCATTAAAAAGAGAAAATTTTTTAAAATCCGGTCAGGGAAGAAAGTGGCTGGATGAAAATTGTTCTAAATTTCGGAAAGGTGCAGGAGTGGTTTTCAGCCAAAGGCTGATCCGCCTCGGGCGGAAACTGGCACTTGATAAAGGGATGCATAAATAATGTATTTTGTATACGTTCTTTGGAGTTTGAAACTTAGTAAACGATATGTAGGTGCAACTGAAGATGTTGTTAAACGTTTTCATGAACACAATAATGGGAATAATAAATTTACTAAAGGAGGTATTCCCTGGATTTTAATACACCAGGAAGAGTATTTGACAAAAACTGAGGCATTAAAAAGAGAAAATTTTTTAAAATCCGGTCAGGGAAGAAAGTGGCTGGATGAAAATTGTTCTAAATTTCGGAAAGGTGCAGGAGTGGTTTTCAGCCAAAGGCTGATCCGCCTCGGGCGGAAACTGGCACTTGATAAAGGGATGCATAAATAATGTATTTTGTATACGTTCTTTGGAGTTTGAAACTTAGTAAACGATATGTAGGTGCAACTGAAGATGTTGTTAAACGTTTTCATGAACACAATAATGGGAATAATAAATTTACTAAAGGAGGTATTCCCTGGATTTTAATACACCAGGAAGAGTATTTGACAAAAACTGAGGCATTAAAAAGAGAAAATTTTTTAAAATCCGGTCAGGGAAGAAAGTGGCTGGATGAAAATTGTTCTAAATTTCGGAAAGGTGCAGGAGTGGTTTTCAGCCAAAGGCTGATCCGCCTCGGGCGGAAACTGGCACTTGATAAAGGGATGCATAAATAATGTATTTTGTATACGTTCTTTGGAGTTTGAAACTTAGTAAACGATATGTAGGTGCAACTGAAGATGTTGTTAAACGTTTTCATGAACACAATAATGGGAATAATAAATTTACTAAAGGAGGTATTCCCTGGATTTTAATACACCAGGAAGAGTATTTGACAAAAACTGAGGCATTAAAAAGAGAAAATTTTTTAAAATCCGGTCAGGGAAGAAAGTGGCTGGATGAAAATTGTTCTAAATTTCGGAAAGGTGCAGGAGTGGTTTAACTGGCACGCCTGGAAAGCGTGTGTACCTTCACGGGTACCGAGAGTTCGAATCTCTCCCTTTCCGCTCCCTATTTTTGTAATTCGAATATTGCGATTTTAAGCCGTATTCGATTTCAAAATCTCTTTGATTCACCCAAGTTTACCAATTTTGGCAGCTTATGTAACTTATTTAAAAGATTTTGTTTTTTTAATAAAATATTCTCACAACAATCATTCAAGCCGTTTATTTTAAAAGAATCATTTTCTTAACTGATACAAATTCACCTGCTTCAATTCTATAAAAGTAAACACCGGAAGCTAATTTGCCGGCATCGAAACGATATGTATAATTTCCCGCCTTCATAAAACCATTCACTACTGTTGCCACTTGCTGGCCAAGGATGTTATAGACAGTTAACATTACATTAGAAGATTTTTCCAGGGCGAAGCTTATATTTGTGCCTGGATTGAAAGGGTTGGGATAGTTTTGTAATAATAAATATTTGTGCGGTAAGTTATTAGCTTCTTTTGTTCCTGTAATTTGTGAACCCCCGGCAGCAATATATGCTGCATTTACAGCATTCAAAGCAACAGTTGAATTATAAGCATTCAGTTGAGCGTCATCCCAAATTAATGAACCCACAGGAAGATTATCTATTTTAGAGAAATTTACCGTCTGACTGAAATTTTCTGTGAGGTCCGTAAATTTTGTAATTCCGACCTGAATTCCGGGCCCCTCACCAATTACTGAATCCGAAGATTTACCGTTTATAATTCCAGGCAGGGTTTTGGGGTTGTAATCTCCGTAAATATATTTACTGCTTGTAATTGTTCCCGGACTTTTGAATTTTGGATCAGACCACTGGTTCTGATTCCAAACTGCCATATCAGTTACAACAGATGCATCGGCAATACCCGGTGTAAGAGTTTGCGGGTCGGCAGTGCTGGTGTATTCTTCAACAAAGCCGCCATTTGGCGGGGAATACTTTGTAAATAAAGCCTTGGTCCGGTTGTTCATCCACATACATGGCACATTTCCTATTTTCCAGGGCCCGTTGCCGAAACCAAACCAATTTAAATATGAAGGCAGAGTTCCAAGTGAGGAATTTTTATAAGCAGAAGAATTATAATATCCGTTAATCAGCAAAGTATCATAATAGTTTATATTGTTGGAAATGTAAATGCTCAGGTTCTCAGGCGCCAATTCTTCCGAATAATGAGACGAATCACCGGCGTAATAACGGGATTGGACTACTACACCTGCGGCAGTGCTGACTGTGTCGATATCAATCGTGCTTTGGTAGCCCGTTAAAGGATTTTCATTTTTAACTATATTTGTATCTTCACCAACCCAGTTCTGATTGATGAAAATATTATTAGTAACAAATAATTTTTTGTAATACTTGGAATAAATCCAGTATTTCTTATTATTAACAATTGTGTTGTGGTTAAAGTAGGCAAAAGCAGTAAGATCAACTTGCTGAAGGAATGTTAAACCTCCTGTTGTAGTTGTACAATTTTCAATCCATAAAGTATCTATTGGATGTTTGCATTGAAAAACCCTGGATCCCCACCATTGACCGGGATAAAACATATTACGAAAATACGAATTGGTTATACGAAATTTGGCTCCATTAGGCCAGCCCCCTATCGCTCCCGATTCATTGGTGCAATCAAAAAGATCAATGTTGCAGAATTCAAAGAGACAATTATCAATTGTTAAAGATTGAGGTAGTTTGTCAGCCGTACCGCAATAAAAGAGTTCATTGTTTTGATATCCATCCAACTGCATAGTTTGGTAATGGACGTTTATAAATTTTATACTGCCGTAAACCTCATTCACTGCACTGTTATTAATTATTACATCTTTACCGTGTGTAGGCTGTATTAATATTATAGGTTTTGTGCTTGAATATGGGCTGTCCGGGTTAGAGACACCTGCAATTGTAAGTGTACCGGTGGGGTTATATACTTTTATGGGTGCCAATTGATAATAAACCCGGCCTTCGAACAATGCGTAAACTCTATTTGGATTAACTCTTAAACCTCCTGAAAGTGTATCGCTATTAATTGTCGCTTCCATTGACCCGGCATTTTCAGCGCCGTTCATTGTACCGCCCGGTATATATATTGTATCCTGACTTGCCGGAGGCGGTGCCGGCGGAATATATTGCGCAAACGAAATAGTTGCAATTGCTAAACTTATTAATAATGGAAGAAATATATTAACTTTCATAATATGCCTTATTAAAAACATTACATATAAAAATAACTTAAAGAAATAATTAAATAAAACCGGCTAAATAATGTTTTCACTTTTACAACAAATTTTTTATTATATACTATCATTGATTTTAAATTTAATATTTCCATTTTTTAATTAAATGAATAAATTAATAATGATGCTGTTTCAGATATTCTTGCAATGCATTACCCCACATGATATAGGCTTCAGGTTTTAAGTGAGTTCCATCAGTAGTCAATTCAGGAATCATGTCACCATCTTTAGACAAAGCCGTACGAAGATCAATAAATCCGTAATTGTGATGTTCGCAATATTTTTGCATCAAAAAATTAAGTGCGTCTATTGTTCTATTAACTTTTTCATTATGAAGCTGGTATAAGGTAGTTTGATAAACTGGATTCACGTTATTATGCGCAAGAGAATCCATTACCATTACCTGGTTTTGATATATCCGGTCGATAGTTATGCCTAATGTTAAATCATTTATACCCCCTTCAATGAAACATATCTTAGGGCGATATTGATGTAAAATATCTTTAATTGTCCATGAAAGTTGCTGCGTCGTATAGCCCGGTATTCCCCAATTTACAACATCCGTGCGATTAAGAACTTCTTCCCATTTACCATTATGCGTAATTGAATCTCCGAACATGATTATAATTTTAGACGTATCTCTCTGTTGGGCATTTAAAAATAAATTAATATTTAGCATATGAAATATTATAAGAGTAAAAAAGTACAATCTTTTCATAATTTTTTTAAATTATTTAATAACTCCCGGTTTATCAAAACCCGAATTAACATCGTCAAGAACCAGTACCCAGTCACAGCCCCTACCGGTTTTAATCCATTTTAGTTCCTTAGAAATTCCATCAGGTGTAAACTCTATCCGGCCCGAATTTTTATATTTACCAATTTCGACCGACTCCCCATTCCTCGGATTATACCACCATGCCCTGACTGCATCACCTGAAATTAATCCCATTCTGATTGCTATGGGATATCCTGTCGGAATGTAAACAAAGGCATAATCTTTACCTCTGGTAGCGACACAATGATCGGAACATGCTGAATTCTCATTTTCTAAGATTGATTGATCAGGTACCCTGTCAAGCATAGGCCTTGACTCGATCAAATTCTTCAGATATTTCATCTGTAAAGCGCCTTCGTCCTGCAAAGCTTGCTTCCAATAAGTATGAACAAAAGTGATCGGCATTCTACTTTTATCATAAAATTGCCAAACAGGATTGCAGCCGTAAGTGTGTCCGCAAGCTCCCGCAAAAACCGACCAATAGGCAATCTGCCGAACATCGTACGCTGTAAAAATACCATTATTTTCTATCCAATTAACAGCATGTTCTTCATAAGCAGGCTCGCCGTTTATTGTAGGTTTTGGATTCGGCAGAAGCCAATCAGCATACGCTTGTTCATATGAACGTTCAATACTAAAATTAGAATGATAAGAGCCCCACATATTAAAATCCAACCATTTGTCATTTTGAAACCATTCAGAAGATGAGGCAAAACAGTGATATGTCATCAATGTAGTGGAATAGTCTGTTTTTCCGTCTATGTTAAATACTCCATTTGTTCCATCCGCAATCCCTTTAGCCATTGTACGCCAAAGGATTATTCCGTTTTCGGTTTCATTTGGTAACCGGTCCCCACCTAATATCCATATTATATTTTGAAACTCGCGAAATCTTTTCCCGATAAAATTGCCGTATGAATATGCCTGTTCTTCTGTATGGAAAATACCATTACGCTCGCGGGGGATAACATATTCACCCCAGCATGGCAGCATGGCAAGGTAAACTCCTAATTGTTGTGCTTTACGAAGAGCATATTCAACATGATCCCAATAGTCATATGATCCGGTAATTTTCAGACTTTTATCCTGCGTAATTATTAATTTAGTTGGATCTTTACCTGCAAAAGGCAATGCCCCATAGGCATTAGGTTCTGTCAATCCGTCAAACTCAGAAAGAATCACAGTTTGGATCACATTGAATCCTTGATCCCGTCTTGTTTTAAGGTAGAAATCAATTTCTTCTTTATTTAATCTGTGAAGCATCTCCCAACCGGTATCAGCTAAATAAAAAAACGGAGTACCGTCTTCGTATTGAAGGAAGTGTTTGTTAATCGATACTTTTAACCTTCCATGCTGCCAATAATTATTTTCTTGAGAAAATAAAAAAGAAGAAGAAAAAATTACGATTGACAAAATTAGTATTTTCAGATTCCGGTAATTATTAATTGAATAATCCCTCTATTCTCGTATAATTCGGAACTTCGACAATGGCAGTTGCACTGATCCACATTACCCTAATCGAATCCGATATTAAAAGTTTTTTCATAATTTTTTATAAAATTTACTTCATAATAGCCGGCAGGATTCTGCCGGATTAATAATTCCCTTATCCTGCACTAATTGTACTAAATTAATTATCATATTCAAAATGCAATATTCTTTTTCTTATATATAATGCCGGCAAGATTAATTAAAATGTCCCTGATATTATCATTCAGGAATACTTAATACTGCACCGGTATTTGCAGAAGTTACCATTCTTGAATAGCGCGCTAAATAACCTTTGGAAATTTTTGGTTTAAATGCCGGCAGGGCACTAAGTCTTGATTCAATTTCTTTTTCCGGCAATTCAACATTGATTTTATTATTTGGTATATCAATTGAGATAATATCTCCATTCTGAACAACTGCAATTGGACCTTTTTCGGCAGCTTCCGGTGAAACATGGCCTATACATGCGCCCCGGGTTCCACCTGAGAATCTGCCGTCAGTGATCAATGCAACTTTATCACCTAAACCCATACCCATAATTTCACTTGTCGGCGCCAGCATTTCGGGCATTCCCGGCCCGCCTTTTGGACCTTCATATCTTATCACGACAACACAACCTGCTTTAACTTTCCCGCTTCTAATACCATCGGTAGTTTCATCCTGCGAGTTAAATACTACGGCCGGTCCTTTAAATACAAGCATCTTTGCATCAACGGCGCCGCTTTTAACTATAGCACCGTTCGGAGCCAGGTTACCAAAAAGTACTGAAAGCCCTCCTGATTTGCTGTATGGCTCAATTATGCTTTTAATGACACCAGTGTCTTTAATTTCAGCCGCTTTAATGTTTTCACCCAGGGATTTTCCGGATACGGTAGGTCTTGTTAAATCAAGCAAACCCTTAATTTTAGATATCTCATTTAATATTGCCGAAATACCCCCTGCCCTGTCAACATCCTCAATATGGACTTTATTTGTAGCCGGTGAAACTTTGCAGATGTAGGGAGTCCTTTTTGAAAGTGAGTTCAAATCATCAAGATTTATTTTTATACCCGCTTCGGTTGCTATAGCTAGAGAATGAAGAACAGTATTTGTGCTTCCACCCATTGCCATATCTAATACCAATGCATTCATGATTGTATTTTTTGTGATTATATCTAAAGGTTTTAAATCTAATTTAACCAGTTTAATAATATTTCTTGCAGCTTCCCGTGCTAGCTCATGTCGTTTAGGATCAATTGCAAGAATCGTCCCGTTACCCGGTAGAGCCATTCCCAATGCTTCCATAAGGCAGTTCATTGAGTTTGCCGTAAACATTCCCGAACATGAACCGCATGTAGGGCAACTAAAATTTTCTAGATCCATTAGTTTATTTTCGTCTATCTGTCCTGTAGCAAATTTACCAACACCCTCAAATACAGAAATCAAATCAACCTTTTCACCTGAAGGCATTACTCCAGCCTTCATCGGTCCGCCTGAGATAAATATTGTTGGAATATTAACACGTACGGCGCCCATCAGCATGCCTGGGACAATTTTATCGCAATTAGGGATACAAACTAATCCATCCAAACGGTGTGCCTCTACTATGGTTTCAAGGCTGTCTGCAATCAATTCCCTGCTTGCAAGCGAATAACGCATACCAATATGCCCCATTGCTATACCATCATCCACACCAATTGTATTAAATTCAAATGGAACTCCGCCGGCTTTGCGTATTTCTTCTTTTACAATCCTGCCAAATTCCTGAAGATGCACGTGACCAGGAATTAAATCGATATATGAATTACATACACCTATAAAAGGTTTATTGAAATCTTCATCACTTTTTATAATTCCGGTAGCTTTTAATAAACTTCTATGGGGAGCTTTGTCGAACCCTTTTTTAATAAGATCTGACCGCATTTCTTATTTCCTGTATTATTTGATAAAATTCGATAAATATAAAGCCAAATTATTAAAATTATTTCAGTTATAGTTATTAAATGAAATGATTTACAGAAGCAAATGCAACAATTTTACATAATTATTTATTACATTCTGAAAGTAACCTCAGAATTTTACGTTTTGAAGAATTAAGACTGCCGGTAAAAATGAAAATAGTTAAAATTATCCCCGATTCCAGTGATCTTAAGTTAACCATTAATTTACTTCGGGAATCGAGATAATAATAAATATTAATTAATATGAATAATTATTCAAGATTTACAGTACACATTGTTATTAATATTGACTGGTATTATTAAAATGCATTTTTTTATTAATGTACACTTTTGTTATTAATCCCCCAGAGCTAATTTTTATTTTTCATAAAATAACTTCGCGAATTTTAAGATATAAATGCTTTGTTATTCACATAGTATCCTTTGCCAGGAAAATAATACGGAATAAAAGTCAGAATATTAAAATCGTCTTGCAGATGAACTTTTTATAAATACATTAATAGGTACAACTATCTATATTCAATAGATTTTAGTGTTCAAATATTTATTTATATTTTATTATTTTAAACCAGTAAAATATTAAAAAGAGTAATGGAGATAATTTTGTTTAGAAATTACCGAATAGTTTGTGTTACACCGGCAGGCCGGAAAAAATATTTGGAAATTCTACTTCGCTATGTTATTTCAAACAAAAATATCATAGATAGCTGGGAATTATGGTTAAATACAGAAATTCAACCTGATATAGAATATATAGATTCTTTGGAAAGACAATTTCCCGGCTTTATCTCCGTAGTAAGGATTCAAACAGATAAAGTTTATGATTCTAAACAAATATACAAAGGATATCATGTTGAAAAGATTCATCTGTTTTTTAGACACTGTGTAGATGAGAAAACGATTTACATCAGGCTTGATGACGATATTGTTTTTGTTGAAAAAAATGCAATTGCGAACTTGTTAAAATGCAGGATAGAATATCCGGATCCTTTTTTGATATACGGGAATATAGTAAATAATGCTATATGCAATTTTCTGCATCAAAGATTTGGTATTTTATCTAATGAATATGGAATATGCGGTATAAACTGTATGGATACCGTAGGCTGGTTAAACCCAAAATTTGCACTATATACACACTCAAAATTTATTGAACTGTATAAAGAAAATGAACTAAACAGGTATACTCTCATTGACAATTTCAATAGTTTTGAAAGATTTTCCATAAATGTTATATGCTGGTTTGGAAAAGAATTTGCAAAATTCGGTGGAAATGTGGGAGAGGATGAAGAGCAATGGTTAACAGAAGATTATCCACGTCAAGTTGTGAAATATTCAACCATCTGCGGCAACTCATTATTTACTCATTTCTCCTTCTACATACAAAGAAATTTTTTAGAATCTATTCCTCAGTTATTAGAAACTTATCAAAAGATCGCATTGAAAGAAAATGTTTAATGGGAGAAAAGTACCGGCACCGGAAATGTTTAGCTTTGCTAAAGTTTTAGAAGAAATTAGCCGGGAATAATCCCTGCATGATAAAGTAAATTTAATTTTTCATATCTAATATTTTCAATTTGCTATAATAAATTTTCTAATTATGATGAGATTCATGTAATTTTGAATAATCATTTGTCAGATAATAGCACTGTGAGAATTAAATTAATGAAAGCTCCGGATATCATAATTTTTCCTCCGAACAGAGTGTGGCGAACATACCTTGGCGGCAAATGTCTTGACCAACTCGAGGGCAAAAGTAAGCCCGCCGATTCACACTTCCCCGAAGACTGGATTGCTTCAACTACACTTGCAATTAATAAAGGCAGAGAAGAAATTAAAGATGAAGGCATATCTAAGATAAGTTACAATGGTGCTACTGTGCCACTGAAAAAAATAATGGATACTTTCCCAACTGAAATTTTGGGTGAAGTACATTTTAATAAATACGGACCGAATACCCAGTTTTTAATAAAATTTCTTGATTCGGCTATACGTCTTCAAATACAAGCTCATCCCACAAAATCATTCGCCCAAAAATATCTTAATAGCAACGCCGGCAAAACTGAAGCTTATATAATTCTCAGTACCAGGAAGGAAATAAAGGAACCATATATTTTTTTCGGATTCCAACATTTCATAGGTAATGAGCAATTTAAGGATGCAATCGAAAATCAGAATATTCCCAAATTACTTTCATGTTTTGAAAAAATTCCCGTAAAAGCAGGTGATGTTTTTATGGTGCCAGGAGGTTTGCCTCATGCCATAGGTGAAGGTGTTTTAATGATTGAAATTATGGAACCAACCGATTTTGTTGTAAGGCTTGAATTTGAATTGGCGGGGTACGTTATCCCGGAACAGGCACGCTTTATGGGGCGTGATATAGACTTTGCGATTGACATGATTGATTTTAGAACGATACCGACAGAAGAAATCAAAAATAAATATTTTTGCATATCCAAGGTTTATGATAATCAGGAGGGTGGATCCGAGATTACTTTAATCGATAATAATTATACGGATTGTTTTTCGGTTCATAAAATTGAGGTCCAGACCCGATTTGAAAAAAAAGCGGATTCATTTTATGTTGGAGTCGTAACAAAAGGCAACGGCTCGATTAAATCCGGTAAAGTTATACAGAATGTTCAAGCAGGTGATAAATTTTTAATCCCTTTTAAAGCTGAAGTAATAGAATACAATAGCGAAACCGGAATGGAAATTATCCTTGCCTTTCCGCCTTACTGATTATACTTAAAATAACTCAAAAGTATAAAGGCAAAAATAATTTTACTTATTTAAAATAAAATGCCGGGTAAATCCGGCAGTCGATTTATTTAAAGTTTAGGTCATATGACCACAGGAGATTAATTTTCCAGTACAAATTGGAGGATCTCCGATGGATAAAATTCAAAATTCCGATTATTACGGACTTAAACGTCTTGAGTCCAAGAACGCTAAAAATGCTATTATTCAAAAGCTTGCTCAGGATTTTAACCTTACTCCTATTATCGCCGAAGCTTTTTATAAGCAAGTTTCTATATACTTCCAGGAACATTCCAATATAACTCTTTCCAGTGGTGAAGTTTCTTATGAAGCTGTTTGTTCAACTGAACCGGCTGGTAAACACATTAGGCTTACCCGCAAGGTTACCTGCCGCCTGAAGCTTATGGACATTAACTCTGACTTTGATGTACTCGCTAACTTTGGCCTTGCAGGCATGAGAAGACTCCGTATTGAACGCCTTACAAGACAAGCCTATGACCAGGGCGCTCTGCTTACTTATGAAGATCTGGCTTTGCTGCTGACCACCTCGCCTGCTACCGTTAAAAGAGATATCTTCTTCCTTCGCAAAGACGGTAAGTTCATTATGACAAGAGGTACCAAGCTTGATATGGGACCGGGTCTTTCTCATAAGTCTATCATTCTTGACCTGTACTTCAAAGGCTATTCTTTTACTGATATTGAACTCAAAACCAATCACTCTGAGACTTCCGTTAAAAGATACCTGGCTGATTTTATCCAGGTAGCTACTCTTCATAATCAAAAATTCTCACCGCAGCAAATCAGGCTTATTGCTCAAAAGTCCGATCGCCTCGTCAGAGAGTATATCCAACTTTATGACATCTACTATAAGCTTGATAATAAACGTCTTTTGGATATCTTTTCTCCAGAACCGGCTGACGCTGACTCTAAAAAAAAATCCGGCATTCCTTCCCGCTCAGGAGGCAATGACAATGAGTAAAGCTTTAACTAAACAACAAATTCAACTCAAAAAATTCAGGCGTCTTAGCGATAAATCTCTTGAGCAGCTTTTGCTGCACCGCTTTCTTAATAACTACGGATATGACAGAGGTGAGATTACTGCTAAAGCCATTATCAACGATATCCTTCAGCTTGTTGACCATTACTTCCTTGTCTCAACCCTGGATGACGACCTTCACCATATTAATTACGGACAGCTTGTCTGGATGGCCGTACCGGTTGATGAGTTCCCGCAGAGAAGTAAATCTATTGCCGCTACAAGGCTTAAGCCAGTGGTGCTTTCCTTCATTAACGATGAAGATATCTCCCACATTGCTCACGGTTTCGATTCTAAATCCCTTCGTAAAAACAGGCTTAAGCGATGGGGTGATCAAGCTTTTGACCAGGGCGCTTTACTTACTCAGCTTGACCTTGCTGCACTTCTCGGTGTTTGTGATGCTGTCGTTAGTCAGTATGTGCAGGAAATTCAAACCGATGGCCATTTACTCCCAACAAGGGGTAACATTCATGATCTCTCTGGAGCTATCACTCATAAAAGAGAAATTATTACTCTGTATCTGCAAGGCTTTCTTACTCCTGATATTGCGCTTAAAACCAATCACTCTAAAGAAGCCGTCGACCGTTACATCAAAGACTACCACAGAGTGGAGATTCTATGGTATCACGATATTAAAGACCCGGATAAAATCTCTATGTTATCAAGATTATCTAAGCGAGTTGTCCAACAGTATATTGACCTTTTGCCATCTAAATTGAAAAACAGTTTGTCAAAGAACGATGGTAAAACCTAATGTTTTATTTCTAATTTTTCTTAATTTTAGGGAAACGACTTGTTTTCGTTTCCCTTTATTCAGTGTTTCTGTTACTTTGTTCTTATTTAACTTATTTAATTTTAACTACTTAGTCTCTCATGTGGTCATTTGATACTATTTGAGTAAAATAAGTTTTTTAGTTTGTGCATAATTGCCGGACTGCATACGGTAAAAATATATTCCACTTGATAAATTACCAGCATTAAATTGTACTGAATAACTTCCAGCAGCTTTTTGTTCATTAACCAATGTTCTAACTTCCCGGCCGAGAATATCATAAACTTTTAATGTAACAATTCCGGCTTTGGGTATTGAATAAGTAATAATAGTGGATGGGTTAAAAGGGTTTGGATAATTCTGTGCAAGGACAAAATTAGCTGATTTGATCATTTTAGGTTTCAATATATTAAGATTAACGCCCGATGAATTATATGCTGCAAGTCCACCCTGAATTGTACCGATCCAATTATTACCGCTACCATCTGAAGTAACTGAGGAGATATAATTATCAAGTAAACCCGAGTTTGAAGTATTATATATTGTCCAGACAGTACCGGTAGTATCACATTCAGCAAGGCCGTAGCCCGTTCCAATCCAAACATTATTGTAGCTATCAATATACAATGAAGTTACGTTATTACTAGGTAAACTTGAATTTGAATTATTAAAAATAGTCCAAGTTGTGCCGTCAAATTTTGCGAGTCCGCCCAAAGCAGTCCCCAGCCATATAGTACCTCTTCCATCAACAGCTAATGCCTGAACAGTATAATCGGGTATATTTGAATTTGAAGTATAATAAACAACCCAAGTAGTATCAATAAGTTCCGCAAGTCCATAACCAAATCCGATCCATTTATTACCGTTGTGGTCTATTACAAAAGCAAGGACATCGTTAATAGGATAGCCTGTATTTAATGAATCATAAACTGTCCAAGTAGAACCGTTGAACTTTACTAAACCGCTGTCCGTCCCAATCCATTTATTGTTGCTGCCGTCAATTGCAATAGTAGAAATATAGTTAGTTCGCAATCCTGAAGTTGAATCATTATAGACAGTCCAATTAGTACCATCGAATTTTGCTAACCCGTTATAAGTCCCGATCCACTTATTACTACTGCCGTCAATTGCTATTGAAGTAACTTCGTTAAAAGGTAATCCGGAGTTATTATCCCTATAAATTGTCCACGTAGTACCGTCAAATTTTGCAAGGCCATAACCTGTTCCAATCCACTTATTTTGTCCTTCTATAGCTATTGATTTGACATCGTTATGGGGCAAATCAAAATTTGTAATATTATAAGAAGTCCACGCACTGCCATTAAATTCAACAAAACCTTTCACCGTTCCAATCCATTTATTATTTCGGTTGTCAATTGACATAGATAAGATATTATTACTAGGCAAACCGGAATTTGAACTATTAAATATTGTAAACTTACTTCCGTTAAATTCTAAAAGTCCGTTGGTTGTCGAAATCCATTTGTTGCTGCTATCATCGATTGTTACATTGTTAATAAAATTAGAAGGAATACTTGAATTAGAATCATTATAAACTGTCCAGATCGCACCGTCAAATTTCACAAAACCGCTATCGGTTCCAATCCATTTGTTATAGCTGCCGTCTATAACTATTGATGATACAAAGTTACCCGGTAAACCTGAATTCAAAGTATCAAAAATTGTCCATTTGGAACCGTTAAATTTTGAAATTCCCACACTTGTACCAATCCACTTATTATTACTATCATCGATAGCGATTGAGAATACGTAGTTATCTGATATTCCTGAATTGGAAGTATTAAAAACAGTCCAGGTACTGCCATTGAATTTTGCTAACCCACCATATAAAGTGCCGATCCACAAATTAGCACTGTCATCTATAGCTATTGAACTAACATCATTATTGGGTAAAGACGATGTAGTATCATTATAAACAGTCCAATTACTACCATTAAATTTTGCAATTCCACCATACAAAGTTCCGATCCACAAGTTCCCGCTGCCATCAATGGTAATAGTGTTTATATTGTTATCGGGTAAACCGGAGTTTGATTTGTTATAGACTGTTGAATTACCTGTTATTTTATCAAGTTTAATCAATCCAATCGAAGTTCCAATCCAAGTCAAGTTTCCGCTTTCCTTTATCGCCGCAATACTTTTTGAGTTGGTATAATTTATCCATTGAGGGTTTTGAGCATTTATAACAAATGGAATAAATAATAATATTATAAAATATTTTTTCATTGGAACCTTTCACAATTTCTTAAATTACCGTAGTTATACAAAATAAATAATCACAATAGAACTAATGGATTCAATAAGATTATATTGGTAAGACTAATATTTCATTTAACCCGATTTTCATAAAACAGAATTTTTAAAACACTTCAGACCGGTGTTCAGTCATATTTCTTGATATAATGTGCGCTGAAAAAAAATACTTATAACTCCGTTAAAATTCATGACTAATAAGTAAATTTTTTAATACAAATATTTAAATATTCCAGTTTCTATCACTTGGAAAAGGCAATAAATCTTAAAATGTAATAGAATGTGCAATAACCAAAACATTAAATAAGCATGGCAAAACTTATGAAATATTCATCAAAAAAGAAATGTATCTTATTATATCCAATATATTTGCCGGTTATTAACTTAATTTAAATAATTAATCAATATATTGTTTTCAGGGAAATGTATCCTAATTAAGATAATCAATTGAAGTTATGCAAATTATGGTTAAAATAGACCAAACATTGATATCCGGAAGGATAAATTACGAAACATTTCCGCTTTTTACTATTTGGTTTGATGCCCGATAAAATTAACATAACATTTGCAGCATGAACTATATTCTCATCTGCCTTCGTTGGAAAAGTGAATATCTAATAGTCTATCAATATTCCCCAAGTTTTCTCATTAAATATATGAAAAACTTGCGGTTATTTACATTATTTTTAGCAAATTCTGTTTTATTAGACTATAAGTTGGCTAAATGCAAAGTTGAAAACCCTGCCAAATTATTTATGGCCGTTTTTTACATCGATTAATGGACTAAGTTTTATCAAATCTATTTTTATTGTATTTGCACGGACAATCAAAATATTAAAATTATCAATTGTTAAATTTTCACCTTCAACGGGTATTCTGCCAGTTCGGCTTGTAATAAACCCGTTTATTGTACCGTAATCACCGGTTGGTATATCCAGATCAAATTTCTCATTTATAAAATCAACTTCAACTTTACCGCTAATCAAGTACGCATTATCTGCCAATTTACGGCAAATATCTTCTTCAATATCATATTCATCCCTTATTTCCCCGAATAATTCTTCCATAATATCTTCCATTGTAATTATGCCTGCAGTACCTCCAAATTCATCTATAACTATACTAATTGAAGCACGCCGGTTTAATAATTCGTTAAGCATATCGAATGTCTTTTTTGTTTCCGGAACAAAGATTATTTCCCTCATAATACTTTTAAGATCAGGGGGCATATTGAATACATCGTAAGCAAAGATTACACCTTTAATATTATCTAAATTATCTTCATAGATAGGAAGCTTTGAATAACCGGAATCAATAAATATTGACAATGCTTCATGAATTGTTTGTGTAATTTCTACACCAACTATTTCTGTGCGCGGTCTCATAACGTCATAAACTTTTTGATCGCTGAGCTCAAGTACTTTGCTTATAATATTGCTCTCGGATTTATTTACAACACCTGCATTCAGGCTTTCTTCAACTAAAAATTCTATATCTTCTTTATTAAATAAGTAATTTATTCTTTCTTCAGTTCCGGTAGAAGACTGTGTTAGGAATGACGAAATTGACTTTGTTATTTTTATAAACGGATATAATAAAAATGACATGGCTCTTATGGGCAGCGATGCGATCAATAATACACTGTCGGCCATTTCACGGGCAAAATATTTCGGAATTAATTCTCCGAATAATAATAAAAGCAAAGTAGAAATTATCAAAATGCTTATATCACTAAGCCCAAATAATGATGTTAATATCAAAGTACTGATGGAAGCAAATGCAACATTAACTATACTGTTGCCAATAATAACAGTTGAGAAAAAGTCCTGTGGATTTTTTACGAAATAGAATGCGTTTTTAGCAGCTAAATTATTCTTTCTTGCTTTTACTTCCAACTTCAATTTATTTGATACAACAAATGCTATTTCGGAGCCTGAAAAAAATGCAGTTATCATCAGCATTATAAGCAGTACCAATAAATACTCGGTTAACATCAATATACTCTCTCAATTTTAACGTTTTCAATTTTATAAATAAAAGTTTTCCCTCCTGAAGTGAAATTTAACAACAGGTCAACCAGATTAACATTGAGTAAACTATCAATCTTCATTTTATCAGGTGCTGCAATTGAAAATTCCATTGATTCCTTTGGTTGGAAATTATTTTTTGATTTGTCATTCAGATTAATAAATTCCGGGATAAATTTTAATATTTCAAGAGTATCTTTATAAATAGTAATTTGCCGAAGTCGTAAACTCTCTATTGATTCTTCGCTGATATTTTCTATTTTTATTTTACCTGAAAAATGAAATGAGGGTTTACCGCCAGGCATAAGGTTTATCCAAGCGTAAGATTTTACCACATTAATAATAAGATTTAAGTCATTATTTACATGCATTTTTCCCGAACAACCATCAATGAATGAGTAAGCAAGCAGGAGATACAAAAAATTCTTAATTAGATTATGCATTAATCAATATGAAATATTTGTAATTGGCTTAAATACTATTATAATTTTGACTTAAATTATTTTATAAACTATAAGAGTAACAACCATTGAATATAACAAAATATTAATAATCAACGGTAAATCCGTCAACATTATTTCTGTTGTATTTTCACCCTTGCTGCTTCTATCGGCAATGAACATATATCTAAAAATCCCAAATACGACAAACGGTGTTGTATAAATTAAGTTTTCAGTACCAAATATTGATACGGTACGGGCTGAAACAGTATATAGAGCATAGCAAACAATTACACCTGAAGAGGTGATTGCAGCAATCTGTTTGGTAAATTCAAGGGAATATAAAGATAACACTTTTCTTGTTGTGAAATTTGCATCTTCATTAGTTAATTTTAGTTCCGATTGTCTTTTTATTACCGCTAAGAATAACGAAATAAACATTGTGGTTAATAGCAACCAGCTGGAAATCATAACATTAATTATCAATCCGCCGGCAACAACCCTTAATATAAATCCGGCGGCAATACTGAAAATATCCAAAAGTACAACATGTTTAAATGAAAATGAATAAAAGATATTTAATAAAACATAGGAAAGAACTGCGATTGCAAAACCCGGATTAAATCTAGTTAATGATATGCCTGTAATTAATATCAGGGAAAATGCAATAATAAAGGCATTAGGCTTTGATATATTTCCGGACGCAATAGGTCTGAATTTCTTTACAGGATGAAGTTTGTCCCGTTGAACATCGATTATATCGTTAAAAATATATACGATGCTGGAAGAGAGACAAAATAATGCGAATCCAGCCATCACCATTAGGAAATAATCTTTTTCAAAAAGGTGCTGTGAAAAAACCAAAGGCACAAAAACAAAAAAGTTTTTTATCCATTGAGGAACCCGGAGTAATTTGAAGTAATTTTTAACCATTATTGTTCTTTGTGTACCGAATTACTGCAAAAACGATTAATTTAAGATATTATATTTAAAAAGCTATAATAAAGTTAATAGATTCCCCTATCTTCGGCAATGCTTACATTAATTGACAAAATCTGCATTTTTTTTATGAGAGTAACAAACCGCTACCAAGAGAAATAAATCAATTAATAATTTTGAAATAAAAAATAAATTAAGTTCTACCAAACCTTCTATCAAATTCTTCAAGTGATATTTTTACAACGATTGGCCTGCCATGAGGGCAAACATAAGGCATAGAGGCAGCAAATAACTGGTCAATAAGGAGCCTCATTTCTTTATCATTCAGGTAGTCCCCTGCTTTAATAGCGGCTTTACAAGAATAAGATTTAGCAATATTTTCACGTTCTTCAAGTTTTTTTTCTCTTGAATTGAAGGCATACTCTTCAATAAGCTCAAGTAAAACCTTTTCTTCAGATCCTTTTTTAATATCGTCCGGAACGCCCTCAATTACTATAGTATTCCTGCCGAAAAATTTGACGGCAAATCCAAGCTTCATGAGAAAAAGATTTATTTCTTTCAGAATTGCAAACCTTGCAGGATCGAGATCAATGGTCTTAGGGAAAAGTAATTGTTGGGAAAAAGGCATATTTGCTTCAAATCTCTTTAATGCCTTTTCATAAAGAATTCTTTCATGCGCCGCATGCTGATCTATTATCATTAGACCGGATTTAATCTGGGATAAAATATATTTATTATGGAGCTGAATAATAAAAGGTATGTCATCTTCTCTTATTATTTCAGTTGTTTGTATATCCGGCTGATGATAAATTTCCCTGCTTTCGGTTTTATCAAAAGGAGCTTTTACAACTTCATTCGATTCTGCCTTTGGAAAGGTGTCCGGGAGTGAGCCAAATATCAGATCAATTTCTTTATCTGAAAAATTTGTTCTGGCTAATGATTTATTTTCAGTAAAGGCAGGCCTGTCAGAATAATCATTCTTCTCAACTTTATTAAAATTATCAAATCTCATTTTTTCCCCTTCCTGCGTTGTATGATTAAACATCATAGATGGAACAAGATCATGTGTTCCAAGACTTTTCTTGACCACAGCAAGAACAAAATTGTAAATAGCCTTTTCATCATCAAACCGTATTTCCAATTTCGAAGGATGGACATTTACATCAACCCGTTTAGGATCCAGTTCTATAAATAAGACAAAGAACGGGTAGTCCCCTTTTTCAAGAACATTCTCATAGGCTGTAAAAACAGCATGATTGATTGGCCTGCAGATAACATAACGCCAATTTAAAAATATATACTGATCGCCTTTGCTTTTTTTCAGCATGGAAGGTTTCCCAACAAATCCGGTAATACTCAAATAATCTGTTCGTTCATCAACAGGGATAAGTGCATCAAGTATATTATCGGCAAAAACCTGGCTTATTCTCTCTTCAAGCGAACCTGAAGGATAATCACAAATGATATCATCATCATTATACAATTTAAAACTGATTTTATGCTGGCTTAGCGCAATCTTATTAAAAATATCAATGATATGTTTAAGTTCGGTAGAATCCGTTTTTAAAAAATTTCTCCGCGCAGGTGTATTAAAAAACAAATTCTTAACAGAAATAAATGTACCTTTTGAGAACGAGCCTTTTTCTTTGATTATCGTTGTTCCGTCATCAATCCTTATTAAGGTTCCTAATTCATCGTCTTTAGTTTCGGTTCTTATTTCAAGCTGGCTAACCGATGCAATAGAACTTAAAGCTTCGCCTCTAAAGCCGAGAGTTGAAATAGAATCCAGATCTTCCATCAGGCTTATTTTACTGGTCGCATGTTTCTGAACGCATAATACGGCATCTTCCTCCGCCATACCCATCCCGTCATCAATAACTTGGATTAATATTTTTCCGGCACGTTTGATTAAGACCTCAATTGTACCTGCACCGGCATCAATTGAATTCTCAATTAATTCTTTAACCACCGATTCCGGCCTCTGAACAACTTCACCGGCGGCAATTTTATTTGCAATATTTTCAGGAAGTATTTTAATATTCACGTTTTTTTCTCATATAAATTAATACTTCAAATCCCTCTCTCTTTTCAACTTTACTAATCTCCCAGACATCCTCATCTATCTTCGGAAAAAATACATCTCCATCAACTTCAAAGTCCATAATAGAAATTATCATTTCATTTGCTATTTCGATTGCCTGCGAATAAATTTTAGCTCCGCCTATGATAAAAATTTTGTCATAATTTTGCTTTTCACAAAAAGAATATGCTTCATCCAGTTCATTAAAAATTTTAATATCAGTAAATAAGTAGTGTAATTTTTTATTTCTAGAAATGATAATATTCAACCTGTTTTTCAGCGGTTTGCCCAAAGATTCAAATGTTACCCGCCCCATCAAAACAGGAAACCCTAAAGTAGTGTTTTTAAAATGTTGAAACTCTTGTTTTGAATGCCACGGTATTTCCCCGCTTGACCTTCCGATAACTCCATTTTTGGCAATAGCAGAAATTATTATTTTTTTCAAATAGTTGTCTTATATTTAATTTTTCGCATTACTTTTAAGTTTATATGCTAAACAGCAACTTCAAATCTTATTTTTTCCTGATGTTTGTAATCTATCAGTTCAAAATCATCAAACGTCAATTCATCAATAGGTTTCCTTGCTATTTTTAACTTAGGAAGAGGTAGAGGCTCTCTTTTTAATTGTTCTATCAATCCTGCCCTATGGTCAAACTTTTCCATAGGTGTACCTTTATCCGCCACATATATATGCGCATCAATAATTGTATGGGCAAAAAAACCGACTTCAAGCCCAACTTCCTGGGCGATAATTTGAGTTAGTAACGAATACGCAGCAAGATTAAATGGGATTCCGAGTGCAATATCACCCGACCTTTGAGTTAAATGACAATTTAATTTATCATTGTTTACGTTAAAAGCAAAACTGTAATGACAGGGAGGTAATTTGCTTTTAGCGGCATTTCCAGGTTCCCATGCAGATATTACCAATCTCCGGCTATACGGTTTACTTTTTAGTTCTTCAATAACATATTTAATCTGATCGACTTCTCTGACCTGCCAGTTACCTGATTCATCTCTTTCTGCACTTGGAAAGTGTCTCCAAAAATAACCGTACGCTGTTTCCAGATTACCCTTCTCATCAGCCCATGCATCCCATATTTTAGTATGTTTCTGTAAATTACGAATATGGTTTTCACCGGAAAGGTACCACAAAACTTCATACAAAAGGGACTTCCACTCCATTTTTTTTGTTGTAAGCAACGGAAATCCTTTTGATAAATCCACTTTATAAAAAGCTGCAAAGTAAGATATTGTATCAACACCTGTTCTTGACTGTTTTCTAATCCCTTCGTTCAAAACCAGATTAACCAGATCTAAATATTGCTTCATTAATTTTCCTAAATTTTTCACCTAAGTTATAATCAATTATTACTTAAATTTACTAAAAAAAATCGAGGCTATAAAATCATCAGTTTAATTATCACAAGTTTATTCAAATTCATAATAAAATATCAATGATTATAAAGAATATTATAATTTTATCAAATTCAAATACTTATTAAGCATACTTTAATTAGCTTTAATTATCCTCAGAAACTCAGCAGAAACCAGTTTTACCCACTCGTGAAAGTATTTTTTGATTCTTTTTTGGATTTAAAATACTTTATTACTTTTATTGAATCGGCCATTCCTTAAAACTGTTAGCTGCAATTAAAATTTTTTTCTTTATTTGCTAAACTCATTATAATATATTAAAATATAGATTATTTGAAACAAATCGTTATTTTTAATTTTATATTTTTTCTTAAAAATAATGCAAAGTAAAATAGCGATTATAACCTCAGGTCATTCTCCTTTTGATGAGAGAATATATTGGAAATTTGGCCTTACCCTTTCAGGGAAGGGTTACGAAGTATATATTATTAGTTCTATGGAAGATAATGAAAAATCTGTGGACGGTATAAATATAATAGGATTTTCCGGAAATAATTTAGCCAAAAATGAGAAGATTTCACGTATATTAAAAGAACTAATATTTATATCTCCAAATTTTATAATCTGCTGTGAATCTATAACTATTTTACCGTCGTATATTTTTAAAAAACGTTACAATAATAAATGTAAAATTATTTGCGATATAACCGAGTGGTACCCTGAAAATATTACTTCCAAAATGACCGGGTTGAAGAAATTTTCAACCTTTATGGTCCTTACCATGCTTAATGCTGCTTTGATTAACTTAAGTGATGCTTTAATAATCGGAGAGGTGACAAAACAAAGACGTTATGATTTTATCAGTCCGTATAAAAAGAAAATAATAATAGGTTATTACCCGGTACTACGCTTTTTCGAATTCTCTCCGCCGAAATTTGATGGAAAAAATCTTACGTTGTGCTACGCCGGGTTAGTTAGTTTTCAACGGGGTATTAAAACGCTGGTGGAAATTGCAAATCTTCTTTCAGAAAAGTTCAAAAATGTTAATATAAAGGTTAAAATAATCGGGAAATTTCAATCTTCCGTTGAAGAAAATGAATTCATTGACATAATAAATAAAAATACTAATATTATTATTGAAAAATCGGGCTGGACAGAATACGCCAATATATCAAACCTGATAAAAGATGTGGATATTTGTTTTGATCTAAGAGATAGAAATTTTATATACAATAACTCTTTACCCATAAAGATATTTGAATACATGGCAGCCGGTAAGCCGTTTATTTTTTCAGATATTAAGCCAATAAGAACTGAACTTGGTGAAATAAACTGCGGTTTCTTGGTTGACCCGGCCGATAAGAATGAGATCGTACTAAGAATTGAAGAATATATACTTAATCCAGGGCTGTTAAAACATCACGCAAAAAACGGCAGGGCAATAATAGAAAACGGTAAGAACTGGGAGCAAGAATCCCAAAAACTAATTTCATTTTTGGAACAATTAACTAATTTTAATTAGGCTGGTAACTTTAATCTTTGCTACCCGGCTAATAACAACAAGATAAATAAGCAATAAAAGGATATCAGCATAAAAACTTTTTTCAAGCATTCCTAAAACAAATACAATAGCCGTTATAAAAATTAATTGGAGAATTTCCTTCACCGGGTAAATTATAGTTATGTTATTCACGGAAACGAAGTAGAGATATAATGCGCCAATGAAAAAAGCAGCAGTAGTTGCAATTGCTGCGCCAAGCATTCCCAGAGCAGGGATTAGAATCAAATTAAGTGCTATATTTACTAGAAAAGCCAAACCATCTGAAATTAGAAAATGATAGCTTTTATTACTTATGAAAGGATATAATGAGTAAAATGCTATTATACCATTTATTAAATATCCGAGCAAAATATAAGGAAGGATAATTAAACCCGGCTCATAGTTCTTATCTAATAAAAACACATTGAATAATTTTATATTAAAAAGAAAGGGAGCAAAAAGAGTTACAGTAATCAAAATTAAAAAAACAATTGAAAGAAGTTTTAAATATGTCTTTCCAAAAATCAGCGCTGAGTTGGATGTTTTATAAAGATTCAAAGCATGAGGTATCCATGCCGTTCGGAACGATATTACAAATACGTTCATTACTATAGCAATTCTATAGGATAGGCTGTATATTCCAACGGTATTTTTATCGGTAAAAAAGTTCAGGAAGAATCTATCGCATACATCAACGGCTGAAGAAAGTACTCCGCCAATTATAATCGGCAGCGAAAATATGGTGGCTTTTTTTATAAAATCAAAATCAATAGTAAATTTATAATCAGTAAAAATATCTTTAATTAAGAAAATAATGAGAAAAAGGGACGAAATTATCTGTGCAAGGAATATACCTTCTACACCCATTTTTAAAGAATAAACGAATACAATATTTAAAATTAAATTTGTAATTGCACTCGCTAAAGAATAAGATACAACTTTTTTTGCTTTAATCTGTGTTTTTAGAAGGTGCAGCCCGAAATATCCCAACGTATCAATAAATAATGATATGAACAATAATGCTGTAAGTTTTGAATATTGAGGAGCCCCCAAAACAAATTGAGAAATTTCTTTGGAAAATAAAATTCCTGTAACTGTAAATAATACTCCAAGTGAACAGATAGAATTAACTATTGAAGAAAAAATCTTTTTCTTTTGATCAATATCGTCTGCTTCCAGGTAATACTTCATTAAAGCGTTTTGCATTCCGGATTGAAAGAGCACGGCAGCAATTGCATAAAAGGACATCAGGAGCGAGTATATGCCGAAATCATTTGTCGAGATCATATGAGAGTATAATGGAAGAAGAATAAAACTCATCGATCTGACAACAAAATTGCCGAAACTGTACCATATTGTTGAACCGGATAAACTTTTACTGTTCTGCATCGGTTGAAAGTCTTTGGCTTAAATAATATTTTTCAGTTTGTATAGTTCGTATAGCTTTTTATTTACCTGCTCGTAACCATGATATTTTTTTACCCATTTCTTACCTCTAATACCAATATCATTTCGAAGTTCTTTACTTTCAATAAGTTCATTTAATCTTGAATAAAGTGTATCAGCATCATTCGCAACAACAAAAGGATTTTCAGGCAGCCAATTTTTGTAAGCTTTGGTCATATTGGTTATTGTTGGGATGCCCATCGCCAGGGTTTCAAGCCCGGCTTTCCCGTACCCGGTTCCACCCATATTACCCCCGACCTGGTCTATTGACACATCACATTTGCTTTTTATTATGAGAAGTTCAATTCTATCTACATTTTCCATTAGCAGAAAATTGATTTTTTTTTCTTTTTTAATTTTTTCAATTACAGATACAATTAATTCAGTCCCTTTATATTTCCTATTCGTCGGAGAATGAATAATTGTTACAAATTCATTTTCATCAATAGATTTTTGCGGCAGTTCCGCAAAATCGTACGGATAAAATAAATAATGCAAATCTTTTTTAAGTGCAAGATGATCATATTCCGAAGTAATATTCAGATCCGAAATTTCATCAATTTCCTTAATAACGCCTCGAATTCTTAAATCACTGCCGTAATAACAGCAGACTATTTTTTTCCCTTCTTTCTTCCATTTTTTTGCTACTGAGGAATTCCTGAAAAAATCCAGCCCGGTATCGTAGTGAATAATATCGAAATCATCCAGTTTATATTGTACGATGGATTCAAATACTCTTCCACTTCTTAAAAAATCATTAACTTTAAAATATATTTTTTCAGGAAGGTTTTTGGGTTTAAACACAGCAGTATTAACTAAACCTTGTCTTTCTAAGTCTGCAACTTTTTTTCTGCGCCATGCTTTTGCAAAATTAAAAGTTGGCAAGGGCAATTCAAGGCAAATATCTTCGGGAAAGTTCAGCGGATTTTTATGAAATGTTACCAGCCGTGAATAATCTCCACATGCATTATGCATATCAAAAAAGCTGTAAGGAACTCCTGCATAATTCTGCGGGGCTAAATGGAGTATTTTTAGCATTTGTTTCAAATTTCTTTAAAGATTTTTAAAAAAGTATCTCTAAAGATTCCTCTTGCACCAAAATTTTCTTTGAACCTGCCAAGTCCCCAATTAGGGTCCATATTTACCGTAAATATTCCAAAATCTAAAAAATTGAACCCTTCATCCTTGTATCTTTTCATAATTTCATAGAATAGTAAATTTACCGCCCTGTATTCCTGGTAATCTTCGTCGTGGCTTATATAAAAAGCAAGTACTACCCGCGGGTTGGCACTAAAATTACAAACACCGGCAATTAATTTTTCACCAAGAAATGCTCCCCAAAGTCGAATCTGCCCGGGAAACATTCGTTTTAATTTCAATAATTCATCCAGGGTATGAGTTGGATTTACATTGTGTCGCATTTTTAAATTTTTCTTTAATATTTCATAATAATCGGCAAATCTTTCACATTCAGCTATCACTATTCCCTGTTTAATAGCTTTTTTAACGGCAGTACGGGCTTCTGCACGGTAGGTTGAAAGAAGTTCATCTTTAGACACATCTAGTTGAACAACGCTTGAGACATCTCTTTTAAATAATTAAAATCATATTTTACGAGTGCAAAGTCTATATAATCGGAATATTTAGTTTTGTAAATCATCGGAGGAGGAGTTAACTGTATTCTATCGCATTTCAAATCCTTTGCATAGCTTAGTAATGATTCAACTAAATCAAAGGCCTCCCTGAAATTTAGATTATGTTTGTATACAAATCCGCCGTAAGAGGCTCCGCTATGAGAAGAAAGAATTTTCAATCCATCCCTATTAATTAAAACAGCAGGAAATAAAGAAAGCAGTTGGTTTTCTTTTTTAACAACCAATGATGCATCTTCAAATCTCTCTTTTGGATGGTATGAAAGAAATAAACGCTTGTGGAACATTGTACCGTTATCTGCAGAATCAATAAAAGAATCCCACTCTTCTGAAGAAATTCCGGAATTTTTTAATGGGAAATATTCAATCATATTATATTAAATTTTATAGAAAATTATTGCTGTGGAAAAATAATACATATAATTCACAATGTGAATAAAAGATAGGGGAAATATAAAATTATTTGAAATTTCCTGCTTTAGCTGAGATATTAACTGAGCACGTGGAAAAATCTAAAATTTAAACCTGAGTGAAATAATATTAGCATCGCCTAATCCATCATTAAATGGTTGGTAGGCATAATCAAGTCCAAAACCACCCCAGATTAATCCAAAACCTGCGGTAAAACCTTTTGATTCATATGCAGATTGATATCCTGCTCTAAGTGCAACTAAATTGTCATATAATATTTCAGCGCCGAAGTTTATATGTGAATCATAAGTAGGCAGGTATTTCTGAAACTCTATTGCCGCTGTAACTGCAAACTTTTCAAATAAATTTATTTCAAATGCAGGGCCTATCCTGAATTCGGTCGGCAGTTTTGTACTTTCATTCTTCAAGTCATTGGTGGAACCCAAATTTTTTATTACCATTGCTGCATTTAATCCATCAATGGGTGTCGTGTAATTCAATCCGAAATCAAAACCCCAGCCGGTTGCTTCATCAGAATATAATCCTTCGTATAAATATTTAATTGTCGCTCCAAATGCAATATTTTCAAAAATATTAAATCCTGTTGAAACACTGCCCGCAAAATAATTTGCATTGAAAGTTGCTTCCGGATTGTCTGTAGCTGCCGTTCTTACCTCGATGTTGTCGATATTAGTTACATCAACTCCAAACGCGAGAGGCAGATCCCAAACAGAAGTTTTAACAGCAAATATTTCACTTGTGGTACCCTGTATCCATGAGTTATGCATTATCATAACTTCATTATCATCATTATCGGTAAGTTTAGCAGGATTATAGAAGAATGCAGACACGTCATTAGAAGTTTCCGTACCAACGTCACCCATTGATATATTTCGTGCGCCAAATCCTAACTTTAAAAATGCCAGCCCGCTGTTCCCGGCAGATTGTGCAGATATTGTTGTACAGGAGATTAAAATAAAGTAAATAATTTTTTTCATATAAGATATTTTCTAAACTCAGAAATTAATATTTATACCAATAATCTGCCTGTCCTCAGGGGAATAGGGTTCAACAACAAATGCATAATCTACGCCGATCTTTATATTCCCAATAGGCTGAACGTATGAAAATCCAAGAGAAGGATTAGAAGGAAAATCATAATTACTAAGGTTAACTTGGTCAATTCCACACCGTAAATATAAGTCTTTGAAAATATTATATTCAATGCCGCCTCGAAAAATATTCGTCCCGCCGTTGCTGTTTTCCACTTCCGCTGAGGCGACTATCCCAAATTCATTATTAGTATAGCTGACGCCTATTTTTTTAAGTGTAGGGAATTTATCGGTTGAAGTAGTACCCAGTTCATCATAAACCGGTGAAGTATCCCATTTGTACTGGCTGTTTAAATCTGTAAGGACAAATGAAATATTCCAATGTTTATTCAAACTATATAAACCGCCCATATCAAAACCAACGCCGGTGGCTGATATTTGCTGATACAAATTATAATAATAAACCTTAAATGCAATGCCGACTGCAAGTTTTGATGAAAATTTATTTGCTAAGGCAACAAAAAATTCATTTTCGGAGGTAGTGAGGTTCCCGGTTGGATTGCCGTCATTATCCCTTCCGTCAATATTGCTAACCCCTGAATTAATTATACCAATACTTACTCCTGCGGTAGCCTTCGGCTGACTTGAAGAATCATGGGAAGCATAAAAGTCAAACCGTCTTGTATAATTTAAAAAATTTAACGAACGGTCCAGGGATAAAAACGAATATGATGTCTGGAATGAATTATCTTGCTGAAAAACCGGAAGAGCGGGATTGTAATAAGAGACAAGGTTCCCTTCCGTTACAGAGGAGAGTGCATTTCCCATTCCCATCCCCCTTGCTCCGAAACCCATACGGGAAAAAGCTCCTGGCATACTGCTTATCTCACTTGAAACAGGCTGCGAAAAAACGCTTACCGTTAACAGTAAATAAATTATAATTAAAATTTTTTTCAATTTATTCCTTAAAACTATATGCTTATTATTAATGCATAACTAATACTTTTCCGTAAACGGGTTTTAAGGAACCCGCATCTACCCTGTAAAAGTATACTCCGTTGGGGACAACACTTCCCCGGTCATTTTTTCCATCCCAGTAATCTATTGTTCCGCTGGAATTGTCAACTACATGTGTAGGATTTCCGCGCAGTGCACTTTGAATTACCGTTCTTACAATATGCATGCTAAAATCAAATATCCTGATAGTAACGGGCACACTGTTTCCATTCGTACTATATTTTATTTTTAATATGTCGGTATTAGGATTAAATGGATTTGGATACGCATAAGTATTACTTGATGAAGAACTTAGCGGCTGAGATGCGGTAAAAGTTTTCCACGTCCCAATCCATCCGCTGGTGCTGCCTGTTAATTCTGCAAGGCCTTCGCTTGATCCGAGCCAGATATTATTTTCCTTAAATGCAGCAGAGTAAAAGGTATTAGTGTTTAACGTGATACCCGTATTGGCATCTTTAATTATGCCCGGGGTAATCCAGTTTAATCCCTGATCACTGGTCATGAAAGCATCTTCATCTGCTGCAGCGATTACCCGGTTATTTTGAACAGCAAAATTTTCAATTGTTTGGTTTGGCAATGTAGTAGTCCAATTTAATCCCCCGTCTATTGAATAGCTCACTGCATAAATTTCTGTTGAACCATTGGCTGGCCTTGTTGCTGCCCAGAGTGTATGATTATACTGGTTGTAGATTAATGCTGCAACCCAATCACCGGCTATCGGGTTGGTTTCGTTAAGGTGATTAAACTTTATCCAGCTAATTCCGCCGTCTGTTGATTTATTTATACCTCCGGCAGTACCTACGTAAATAGTTAAACTATCCACTACTGCAATAGAAAATCCTAACAAATTATTGTTAGTTGTGCTGCAAACCGTATTTTTCGGGATGGGATAATAACAAGAATTTAATGTGTCGGCCGGTTTTACAGAATCCATATCATCCAATGGAAGAACAACTCTCTGCCAAGATTTTCCCATATCGGAACTTTTTCTTAATCCGGCTGCCCACGAGGCAATCCAAATAGTATTTGGAGTAAAACCTATATCATAGATTACATTTTGTTCCGGCACTGTAACACCCAGCGTTGGTATCCTGTTATTACCATAAACAATTACTGTATCGGAATCAGCATCTACAGGTTGAGGAATTGAATTCCAGGTTTTGCCTAAATCGCTTGTATATTTTAATCCGCTTCCTCGAGGCAAAGTACCCTCACTCGTATTAGTATCATTTGCAGTAGCTGCCCAAAAAACTCCATTATATTTGTCATACCCCAAAGCAGAAGCTCCTTCATATCTAAAAGCCGGTGTACCTGTAAAATTTATCCAATTATTACCACCATCAGTTGTCAGAGAAACACCTTCGTCTGTGCCGAGCCAAACCGTATCACCCATAGCAATGATATCGGTTATGCCATTGCTATTAGGGGCGGAATAGGCAGAATTTTTGCCAATCTTTTTATTTCTGTTAATATTATATGTTTTTGGTAAATTTTGCGGGAATAGTGTACCGGCAAACATAATTGATGTAATTACAGTAATTATTAATTTTAATTTCAATTTCATTTGACAACTATATAATGAGTGATTATGTTGCTCGTTAAACCTTCATTGCTCACTGCTTCAAATTCCCATAAGTAAGTTCCTTTCGGTACTCCGGTAGCCGGCAATTGAACAGTAAGGGAATAAAGACCATTGCCGTCATTATTCATAATAAAGGGATTGCCGGACGAAGGCTGGCCATTAGGTGGAATAAAAGAATTAAAATAAACCGATCTGACGTCGCTGAATCCATTAGCATCCTCTACCTGTATCGAAAGATATATTGGGAATGCCTGAGACCCGATTGTTACTGTATCGGGAGCAGTCAAATTCGAGATAACAGGGGCTGCTGCAGTTTGATTATTATTGTAAACAAAAGAATGTTCTGCAACCATTTGTGTATTATCCTTATTGTCTACCGTAAAATACTGAACAGTATAAGTTCCATTAGGATTATAACTGCTAAAAGGATATTTATTAGAATAAATATTATCGCCTTTTATACTATCTCCATTATCCGCAAGATCTCCGTTATCGTACAGCGTTATGGGTAAACTATTTAACTGTGTTAAATCAGATGCAATAATATTTGCTTCCACCGATTTAATTCCGGTTGAAGAATTTAATTGCACACTGATAACGACTAATGAATCGGACTGGTTAAAGGTAACAGAATCGGCCATTATTATTCTTAAAACCTGCGAATTTGCCGGCTGCGTATCAATAACCGAATTAAAATCTTTTTGGCATCCCCCAAAAATGAAGGGAATAAGTATTAATATATATTTATTCATCAATGTAAATATCTGTTATAAAATGACTTCCCTCAAGGGGAAAAAAAATACACATAATCTTTTTATAATCTACACAATAAAAGGCGTAGGGGAAAAGGATATTATTAAAATAAAAAAACTCAAATAACCAAGAAATTTTCTTTTAGAACCAAGTTCCCTTTCATCCGGTACTATAGGATGTTTCAGCTTTATCACGAAAAACAAAAGCATCGCCCAGATAAGCCAGCCGATCCAACCCAAATTAGTGCTAAACTTTAGAACCCATTCAGCACTCCCTAAAATAATGATAGATATAATAACAATAATAAGGAAGAACAAAGCAAATCTTATTTTTTTTATTTCTTTAATTATCCTGGAGATAAATAACAAAGGAATCAGCAAAAAAAGCCAGCCCATCCATCCTAAACTTGCTACCAATCCCGGAGTTGCTTCGGTAACTCCCAGAGTACCCAATGCTATTAGAGCAATTAAAAAAAACGCTGCAATTTTACTGTGCCTTAAATCTCCAAACATAGTATAGGCTACATGTCCTCCATCCAACTGCCCTATTGGGATCATATTCATAGCCGTAATAAACAATCCAAACCAGCCTACGCATAAATAAGGATAATGATAAATTTCAGACATCGGCGGAAAAAATTCATGGCCATGAATAAATATAAGTTTAAAAAATGAAAAAAGGAGCGTATTCCCAAATCCTAAATCAATTGCATTTTTTCCAAAATTCGGAGAAAAGAAATCGGGATGTATTGCCAGTAAATAATTTATTCCGGGGACATGCGTAAATCCATAAAAAAGAACAATTAAGCAAGCAATGAACCCGGCTAATGGCCCTGCAATACCAATATCAAACATTGCTTTCTTTGAATATATTGCAGATTTCGTTTTGATGACCGCCCCCATGGTTCCAAAATTAATAAATAACGGGATCGGCGGAAAAGGTATATAAAATGGCAGAGTTGCTTTAACTTTATGATATCTTGCTGCAAAGTAATGACCGAATTCATGACATGAAATTATAAACATAATTGAAATAGAATACGGGAGTCCTTTAAGTAGAAATGATAATTCATAAGGCCCGGGCTGAGTACTTATCCACTGCGCACCGGCAAATGTACAAGTAATGAATGTGAGGATAAAGAGCCCTGTATGCAGAATATAATTTTTCTTATCCTTGCTTATTACGGCATCTCCTTCATTTCTTTCATATGTATCGTTATAATATTCCGGCATTTTACAAATCCAAATTTACACCAATTAAGGAATAGTTTTCATTTAAATTGTAATATTGGCCGTGAATACTTTTACCCGACGAATATGAATAATAAATGCTAAACCCTTTTTTATCGTATTTTCCAAACTTAATACCGGCATCAATCACATTATTTCCGGTATATGTGTAAATTTTGGCAAGCTTAAAATCATAAGCAATATATGGGGTGAAAACTTTTACTGGCATTGAAGTTAAGTAATAATCGAACCCCGCCTGATAAATTTCCTTTCCAAAAAGATCAGGTATTACATGGAATAAATAAGTTAGGCCTATATATCCCCGCAAAGTACCAACCTGATAAAAAGGGAAAACGTCAATAAACTCCCGGCTATAAACAAAGGGATCCATGCCGTTGTTCCATTCATCAGTGGATTTATTATAACTTCCGTCAGCAAGATGTGTACTGATATGGCTTAACCGGATCCTGAACCCGTATTCCGTGCAATCACTTACAATTTTATATCCGCTGTTTATGCCAAAAAAATAATCTATGGTTTGAACAGGGAATTTGAAATCGTTTTCACTTTCCAATCTTGTATATGTAAACATGTCGGCACCGAAAGATAATGTGGAATTACCGGATGCAACCTTATAAATATCGTTTGAAGTTCCTATATTAAGTTCTAGTTTATCAAGATTAGTTAAATAAGAAAATCCCGCTCTCGGTTCAAGAACGTTGGCCGTAAACGGCCTAATGTTCAATCCTTCAGGAAACCATGTATCTACCGACTGTGGTTTGGTTGCAGTAGTACAAAAAAATAGAATAAAAATAAAAATTATTTTCTGCATTTGATATTATCCCGCTTTTATATTTAATTTTTTTAAAAGTTTCTGTTTAATAAGTTTATTGTAACCATATTTGAATTTTGAAGTTAAACTTGCGACAGCGTATGAGTTTGTTGGAAAAGCAAATGACGGCTCAAAGTAACAGTTAACGGTACACCCCTTACAAAAGTCGAATCTGCCTTCCATTTTTTTAAGATATTTTAATCTTTCTGATTCCCTGATCTCATTTATCGGTCTGTTGATCGGAATTTTTTCGTTTCCAAAATGGTAACACGGCAATATAAGTTCGTTGTATGGTGAAATTACAACGACTCTTGAAACCGCCTTGCATAGGGGATTGTTAATATCATTGCCGCCATCCCTACGCAGTTTAATAAAACCTTTATTCATGTAAACATCATGTCTGCCGATAACATATCCCTCAATAAAATCAAGAGCTTTTTCCGATAAACCGGGGTTTCCAAAATATGAAAAGACCGGGTTAACTATTAAAAGCAGGCCTGCTTTTTGAGCAATTTCATGCATTCTTGGAAGTTTTAAATAAGTTTCATTGGTAACTGTGAACAGGATATCGGGGAATTCGCCCAGCGATTTGGCAATTTCTATACTTCTTAAAACATGGTTGTAACAATTTACTTTTCGAATCCTGTTGTGTTCATCTTCATCGGGAGAATCAAGAGAAAAATGCAACAGGTTGATTTTGCCGGCAAGTTTATCTGCAAATTTAGTATATAAGAGCCCATTACTTGTAATGCTTGTCTGCATATTAAGATTATGTGCAAACTCTGCCATAAGATGTATATCTTTGTGAAGAAGCGGCTCTCCTCCGGTCAGGTCAATGAACTTAACACCGAGTTCTGCAAGTTGATTTACGTTAGCTTTAAAATCTTCAAGTTTTGCATACGGAGATTTATTGAAATTTTCGTGAACACCGAAATGGCAGAACTCGCAATATGCATTGCACCTGTAAGTAATATAATAATTACATAGTAAAAGCACTAATATTCTCTGCCTTTCCAGGTAACGTTTCTGCTAAATGCGACGATAAAAGGCAAAATTAATACATAAAGGATAAAATATATCTCAAAATTCAAATAATATCTCAGGTTTTTTATTATTCCGAGTTGCTTATGAACAAAGTACAATACAAGGTAGTCAATTGCTAATTTAAATACGGCCAAATATAAACATCCGGCTGTGAAAAATAAAGGCGTTAATAAAATGTAGAGATTTGTCGCAAATCCCCATGCCATTATAGAGCTACCTGTTAAGGAAACTTGCAGCCCGCCTATTCCCCATCTTTTTTTCTGATGAAATAATCTTTCAAATTTTTTAAACGGGATAGAAGTAATTAATGCCTCTTTATCTAATGGGAATATTATCTTATACTTTTTTAATTTTTGTATGGCATGCAATAGGTTGAAATCTTCGGTTACACTAAACGGAAGATTTTCATATCCTCCCGTATCAATATAAGCGCATTTCCTGTAAGACATATTATTGCCAATACAGCTTACCGGTTTATTAAGATTAATTGTTCCCGCTGCTATTGTTAACAAATAAATGAAATCGATTGCCTGCATTCCGCTGAAACTATTATAAGCGAGCTGTGTTGTATATCCGTTGACGGCCCCGACATCTTCCCTGTAATATGAAGTTATTGTTTTAACCCAAAGAGGAGGCACAACACAATCAGCATCCGTAGTCAGGATTATCTCACCTTTGGCAATATTTATAGCATTAGCAAGAGCATTTGTTTTGCCTTTAAGTGTTCCGGATGCATCTTTAGGAACAATCTTTTTAAACTTAGGTTTGTCAAAAATAAATTTGTCAATAATTTTTCCTGTGCCATCTTTGGAATTATCATCTACAAGAATAATTTCAATTTTATCTTCATCATACTCAATATTATCCAAAGACTTCAGGCATCTCAAAATATTTTCCAACTCATCCCTTGCGGCTACTATTACTGTAGCAGTCGGTAATTGTTCAAATTTTATTCTAAGATATTTTCTGGAAGCGCCAATTACAAAGATAACTGATTGTATAAAATATCCGCTAATTAGTATAAGGAATATTACTTCAAACATTCAACAGGATCTCCGAATTGAAAACCATTTTCAGCCGCCTGATCTATAATTTTAGTTATCGAATCCGGTATTATCCCCTTAGACTTCAGGCTATCATGAAGAACTATAATTGAATTATTATTTAAGAATTTTGTAACTGTAAATTTAACAAGATTAAGATCGTTTTTATAATCATATGTTAATAACGACCACATGACTACTGTTTGATTTAGTTCTATCATTAATTTATTAGTTGATAAATTAAATCTGCCATGTGGAGGCCTGAAGTATTTGGGGTTAAAATCCAGTTTATCGTGAGTAAGCCTTATAAAGGATTTAATTTCGTTCACAACATCTTTTTTATTCAAATGTGTAATTATTCTATGATGATATGTATGATTTCCTATTTCATGTCCGCAGGTTAATATTTCCTTAGCAAGATAAGGATTCTTTTCAATATTATGCCCAACACAAAAGAATACTGCTTTTAATTTATATTTTTCAAGAGTATTTAAAATTATTGGCGTACTTTCGGGAATCGGCCCGTCATCAAAAGTTAAAAGTATTTTATTATTTGATGTATCCCATTTCCAACCGGGAAAGATTTTCTTAATAATTCCGGGAGGATTATACAAATATTTTCTCAACCTTTAATTACTCCAATAATTTTTAGTATTATAGTAAAAATAAAAAAATAGGGAATGAATTGTCGGACAAAAATAATAATTACAGATTATTTAATAATTTTTTCAGGCTTTCCTCTTGTGTCTAATAAAAATGCTTGTGTAATTCCCTTTTTACATATTACAATAATACTTGAAATCGGTAATTATTACATTTTAAAAGAAGTAATAATTGCATAGCCTTTCCCCTTTATAAACAATTTATTAAATTTGGCGTTGAAATTTAATGGTATGGTTATTGTGACATTGTTATTTTTATAATTCGAGGAGATGCTGTATGAAAAAATTAGCTTTCTTATTAATTATTTTCCCATTTTTATTTAACTATTCAAATTCATCCACTGTTACTATAAAAAAAGGATTAAAGGTAAATTCGCCAGCAGTTAATTTTTCAGGTGCAATATCAGAACCGAACTATAATTACATTCTACCGGATTCAACCGGTGATACAACGATTACCAGTCAGGATACAGTAATTAAAAGTTAAACTTGCGGATTTTATTATTGCAGGGGGATTCAATTAAGTGTTTATCATCATATCTTTTGTTGTTTGCAACATGGACGAATTATATATTTCCTGATAAATGAGATTTTAATAGACAATATTGTGAAATATTAAATTATAACAAGAAAAAATTTTCAAACCAGACTTCTTTTTATTTTATCTAATTAACTAAGAATAGCTGCCGGTAATAAATAGAATTTTTTAAAATAAATTTCACCCCATTCTTCCAAATAAATTCAAAAGCTTGATCAATTTAGTAGTACATACACATATTACTTTTCCTTATCTATTCTTAAATTTATATATTAGATATATATTTATGCAGTTATTTTATTCATGAAGCATTTACAGGAACATCAAAAGGGCTTAATTGCAGTTTTTACTGCCGGATTGATGTGGAGTACCGGCGGTATTTTCATAAAACTAATTACTCTTAACGCATTGCAAATATGTTTTTTAAGAAGTATTTGGGCTGCCTTGGTTTTCATAGCTATTTTTAAAAATAAAATATTTTATGCAAATCTTTTTACTTTTATAAATGCCTTGTTATATATAGGGGTTTTAATATTGTTTGTAAGTGCGACTAAAATAACAACTGCGGCAAATGCTATTTTTCTACAGTATACGGCACCTATTTATGTTTTAATTTTTGAACCAATTATTAACAAAACCAAATATGAGAAAGTGAATATAATTACAATAGTAGTTTGCTTTGCAGGGATGAGTTTATTTTTTTTTGGTAAAATAACAGCCGGTGACATGTGGGGAAATATTTTAGGTCTACTCTCTGGAATTGCCCTTGCTGGTTTTTTACTCGGTATGAGAAAGAATAAAAAGGAATACCAGTTTAGTTCCATATTTTACGGGAACATTATGGTTAGTTTGTTTTGCCTTAGTTCCATATTTAATAAACCGGATTTATCGATTTCGAACCTAATAATGGTTTCTTTCCTAGGAATATTTCAACTGGGGATTTCATACGCAATTTTCAGTTACGGATTAATACGAGTTCATGCTATTGAGGCTTCTTTAATTGCTATGATTGAACCTGTTTTAAATCCTGTTTGGGTGTTTTTCGGCTATGGAGAAGTTCCTTCTATTATGGCAATTGCAGGAGGAATAATTATTATCTCAGCTATTATTGTCAGGGCTTTTATTTATGAATCACCTGCCGTAAATATGCCTTAAAGGTTAAAGTAGCACTTTTAATCATTAACAAATATAAATTATTCTAAATATATTTTTCAATACTATTGACAAGTATTAAAATGAACTATATATTTGATTATTAGATAATTCGATATATATCAAAATATCGTAATATAGAAAGAATATATGCCATTAAGCCAAACTTTAGCAGCTTTAGCGGATCCGAACAGGCAGAAAATCTTGGAATGTTTAAGAAAATCTGAGTTACCGGTAAGCGAAATTGCAAAAAATTTAAATATTACTTTAGCAACATTATCGCACCACCTTGATATTCTCCGGCGTTCTAATTTGGTTAGTTCCCGCCGCGAGGGCAGGCAAATTTTTTACCAGATTAATTTAAGTGTTGTGGAAGAAATTCTCGAAGCATTAAGTAAGATGTTTAAGTCCGTAGGGAAATAAGTATTCCCTTCTATTTTACTAAATTAAATTGTAAAACAATATGAAAAATCCAATTAAATATAGTTTTAAAACGGAAATTTGGCCGTTTTTAATTCTTTTAGCCATGGTTATTTTAAGTTTGTGGTCCTATCAGAAACTGCCGGCAAGAGTTATTACGCATTGGAATATTGACGGAAAAGCAAATGGCTGGAGCAGCCGTGAATTTCTTGTTTTATTTTTTCCAGCACTAACAATCGTCTTGTATGTTTTATTTAACGTTTTCCCAAGATTTGACCCTAAAAGCGAACGTTACGGAGAGTTTTCCAACGCATTTCTAATTATGCGTAATGTGGTTTTGTTGATTTTGCTGATTGCTTTTGCAATCTCAATTTTTATAAACCTTGGCTATAAAATTGATATCGGTACTATATTAACTGCAGCAATAAGCATTATGATAATTGTTATCGGCAACTATCTTGGGAAAGTCAAACCTAACTGGTTTATAGGGATCAGAACCCCATGGACATTATCATCAGAGAATGTTTGGAATAAAACCCATCGCCTGGGTTCACGCCTTTTTGTGATTGTAGGCGTTTGTGCACTCATTACCGTATGGATAAAACCAGCCATAGCTATGATAATATTTATTGGGGGAGTGGGCTGTTCATCACTTTACGTATTTGTTTATTCTTACATTTTATACAAGAATGAGAAAAAAAAATTTAATATTCAGGAATAAACTTTTTTTTTATTTCACCCGATGAATCGGTGGATGTGTAAACCAGAAATCTTAAGCTTTTGAAAATTTACAAATAAGAAATTATTTTATTTTAACAACAAAAGGGATATACTAATATGAAATCAAAATTGAGTTTATTTAGTTTAATACTTTTCGTTTTATTCTCCTGCTTTAGTTCATTTTCTTACCCGGCTTCACATTTATCTGTTTCTAATGATGATATTAAAGGAACATGGCAGGGATCGTTGGGCGGTGCACTGCGAATCGTTATCAGGATCTATGCAAGTGATAGCGGATATTTAAAAGCCGAGATGGATAGTCCGGATCAGAAAGCATATGGCCTGCATTGCGATACGGTAATTTTTGACGGCAGTAATATAACCCTTAAACTTAATCAGGTATCAGGATACTTTGAGGGCAAATATAACCAGGATAGTATCTCTATTGTCGGAAACTGGTATCAGAACAAGTCAATGATGCCGCTGACAATAAAAAAAGTCAATAATGTTGAAGAGATTAATCAACAACTAAATCCCAAACCTCTATTGCCGAATGAAGTTTCAATTGAAGTTGACGGCTGCAGGCTCGTAGGAACACTGAAAGTTCCTAAATCAGATAAACCGGTTGAATTAGTGTTAATAATTGCGGGATCAGGACCGACAGATAGAGACGGCAATACTCCGATGTTAGCGGGTAAAAATAACTCATTGAAAATGATTTCCGAATTATTAGAGAGCAATGGCATTGCATCTTTAAGGTTTGATAAAAGAGGTATCGGTGCTAGCGATAAAGTAAATGAATCCGAATTAACATTTGATAATTATGTTAATGATGCAGTTGAATGGATTAAATTTTTAAGAAATGATAATCGTTTTTCCAAAATTATTATAATCGGGCATAGTGAAGGATCACTGATCGGAATGATAGCGGCAAATAAAACTACTATAGATAAGTATATTTCTTTATGCGGCGCAGGTGAGCCAATATATAATACTATATTAACACAATTAAAGAATAATAAGACATCGCAGGAAATAATGAATAATTGCGTTGAGATAATAGATAGTCTAAAAGCAGGATATATGGTTAAAAATATTGATCCGTCATTAAACATGCTTTTCAGACCCAGCGTCCAGCCTTACATAATTTCCTGGTTCAAGTATGATCCATGTAAAGAAATTTCAAAATTAACAATACCGATTTTAGTTGTAGGTGGAACAACGGATTTGCAGGTGGATGTAAATGATGCAAAGTTATTGTCAAAGGCGGAACCAAACGCAAAATTATATATAATAGAAAACATGAATCACATTTTAAAAGATGTGCCAACCACGGATAGAATGGAAAATTTCAAAAGCTATAGCAATCCGGATTTGCCGTTATCACCTGTATTATCAAAGGCTTTAGTAGAATTTATAAAAAAACAATAAGTTAGATTTTATTGATACATTCTAAAAATAAACTTTATGAAGCAATTTGAGGCAATAAATATTTATCAAATGATTGGATAATAATTGTTGTAGTACTTTTTATGTTGAACTTAAGGCGCCAACCTTACAATTTTCCATTCGCCATTTTTTTTAAGATAACTGATTCTGTCGTGCAGCCTGTTTTCCCTCCCCTGCCAGAATTCAAAATAATCTGGTAAAAGTTTAAAACCTCCCCAATGCGGCGGCAATAGAACTTCCAGGCCGTTAAACTTTTCTTTTGCTTTATTATATTTATCCTCAAGAAATTTCCTGTTGGGTATAATTTCACTTTGATCTGAAGCCCATGCCGACAGCTGACTTTCATACGGCCGTGAATGGAAATATTCTTCCGATTCTTCTTTAGATACTTTAATTACCCTGCCGGAAATTCGAACTTGCCTTTCAAACTCTTTCCAGAAAAACAATACCGACGCACTGGGATTTTCGATCAGATTTTTTCCTTTATGGCTCTTATAATTAGTATAAAAGGTAAATCCTTCATTATCGAATCCTTTAAGAAGGACAACTCTAACACCAGGAATTGAGCTCTTATTTGCAGTAGCTAAAACCATCGCACTTGGATCGATAATACCGGATTTGACCACTTCTTCCATCCATTTGGAAAATTGCTTAAAAGGATCTTCAAAAACCGAGGATTCATCCAATTCTCTTAGTGAGTAGTTTCTTCTAATTCCTGATATTTCTGTATTTTCTATCATACTGTTTCTTTGAGTTAAATTTTAGTTTTATAGGGTGTTTTTTAACAATAAATGAGGATTTATCCTGTTAGTACATAATATGTGTTTTGTTAAAATATAAATAACAATATTACTTCAACTATAATAAAATTAAGATAAGATGAAAGCAAGTGATCTGACTAAAACTGAAAAAGAAGAACTTGAAAAATTTGGCGCTAATTCATGGTTCGTAGAGTATCTTCACGAGCAATATGACGATAATCCCTCGGGGGTTTCCGAACAATGGCAAAATTTTTTTGGAAAGACAGAACCGCAACCAAAAGCTAACGGCGGTACGGGTATAATTAAAGAAGTTTACAAAAATATAAATGATAATATAAGATTACCTATACCCGCCGGGGATGACCGGGTTCAGATTATTACAGGAAGTTCCGCTAAGATTCTCGAAAACATGAATGCCAGTTTAAGTATTCCCCTGGCTACTTCGCAAAGAGTTATACCTGTTAAACTTATGGAGGAAAACCGGACTTTAATCAACAAATATCTACAAAAGAAAAATCGTGGTAAAATTTCATTTACGCATCTCATTAGCTGGGCAATAATAAAAGCAATTATGACTAATCCGGCTATGAACAATGCCTTTACTATTGTAAACGGCAAACCAAATGTTATTAAAAGAAACAGTATAAATCTTGGAATAGCTATAGATTTAGAAAGAAAAGACGGTACAAGATCTCTGATTGTACCAAATATCAAATCAGCAAATGATATGACTTTTTCCGAGTTCCACAAGGTTTATGATGATTTAATTTTGCGCTCACGAAAAGGTTTAATTGACCCTACTGAATTTTTAGGAACCACTGTGACACTAACCAATCCCGGTACGATAGGGACGGTAAGTTCTATACCGAGGCTGATGACAGGCCAGGGCGCTATTATTGCGACAGGCGCTATTCAGTACCCGGCTGAATACCAGGCAATGTCACCAGCAACAATTTCAACCCTGGGCATCAGTAAAGTAATGAATATAACCAGCACATATGATCATAGAATTATCCAGGGCGCCGAATCCGGCTTGTTTCTGAAAGAGATCCACGAGCTGCTGCTTGGAAATAATTTCTTTTATGAAGAAATTTTTGAAGACCTTAAAATTCCTTTAATGCCTCTTTCGTGGAAAACGGATAACCAGTCCGGAGCTTTATCAAGTTTAGGCAACACCGATGAATTTGAAAAACAAGGAAAGGTTTTACAGCTAATAAATCTTTACCGGGTCCGCGGGCATTTGATTGCGGATCTCGATCCCCTGGGCTCGCAGAATCAGTACCATGCAGAACTTGATCCTGCAACTTACAAACTTACGTTATGGGATCTTGACCGGGAATTTATCACCGGTGGATTCAGCAACTTACGCACAGCTACATTAAGAGAGATTTTGAATATTCTACAGAAAACATACTGTGAAAAAATAGGCATTGAGTACATGCATATTCAAAATCCCGTTGAGAAAGCTTGGCTTCAAAACAAAATGGAACCTGTAAAGAACGTACCCGATTTTGATCAGGATATTAAAAAAACGATTTTAAATAAACTGATAATTGCCGAAACATTTGAACATTTTATCCATAATAAATTCATCGGCCATAAAAGATTTTCCCTGGAAGGCTCCGAGACAATAATACCGGTTCTTGATTTACTGCTTAATGATGCCTGCGATACTGGTGTAACCGAGGTTGTTCTCGGCATGTCTCACAGGGGAAGGCTTAATGTTCTTGCTAATATAATCGGCAAGTCTTACGAATCGATTTTTTCAGAATTTGAAGATATTCAAGATCCGGATTCCATGCAGGGCTCCGGCGATGTTAAATATCATCTTGGTGCTACCGGCAGATACAAAACACGAAACGGCAGCAGTATTATTGTTTCAGTCGCCTCAAATCCAAGCCATCTTGAGTGGGTTAATCCGGTTGTTGAAGGAATAGTAAGAGCTAAACAATTCAGACTGGGAGACTATAAAAATCATAAAAAGGTTATGCCGGTATTAATTCACGGTGACGCTGCTTTCGCAGGCCAGGGAATTGTGGCTGAAACTTTAAATCTTTCACAACTGAGCGGCTACAGAACAGGGGGAACAATACATATTATTATCAATAATCAAATTGGATTTACCACAACGCCTGAAGATGCAAGATCGTCGGTTTATGCTTCCGACGTTGCCAAAATGATCCAGGCGCCTATCTTTCATGTTAACGGCGATAACCCGGAAGCATCTTTATGGGTAACCAAACTTGCCTTTGAATACAGGCAGCTATTTAAAAAGGATATTGTCATTGATTTATTCGGCTACAGGAGGCACGGCCATAATGAAGGCGATGAACCGGGTTTTACACAACCATTGCTATATGAAAAGATAAAAGATCATCCTTCTGTGCGGGAAATTTATTCTAAGACACTGCTGGATAATAAGATTATCACCAGTGAAGAAATAAAAAAGATGAATGACCAGATTTACAATTCTCTTAATAATGCGTTTGAGAAGATCAAAAGAAAAAGTATCGAATTCAGTTCCGATGCTCCTCTTGCTGTTTCAAAAGAAAAGATGGCCGGAGTTACACCTGTTAAAGACACGGGAATTTCTGAAGAAGTTTTGGGAAATATAGTATCCGGAATAACAACCGTTCCCAAAGATTTTACAGTACATCCAAAGCTTAGAAAATTTCTTGAAAAAAGATTAGAATTAATTGAAGGAAAGGGTGAAGCGGACTGGGCATTTGCCGAATCGTTGGCTTTCGGAAGCCTTTTACTTGAGGGAACACCTATTCGTTTAAGCGGGCAGGACAGTAAACGCGGAACTTTCAGTCAACGTCATCTTGCGCTAACCGATATAAACACCGGAATGGAATATAAACCTTTAAACCATATAGCACCAGGACAGGCAAAAATTGAAATTCGCGACAGCTTATTGTCTGAAGCAGCAGTGCTCGGATTTGAATACGGCTACAGCACTGCAGATCCTCTTGCACTTGTTATGTGGGAAGCACAATTCGGAGATTTTGCGAACGGCGCACAGGTTATAATAGATAATTTTATAGTTGCTTCCTATGAAAAATGGAAACTGCCAAACAGCATTGTTATGCTTCTGCCACACGGATTTGAAGGACAGGGTTCCGAACACTCAAGCGCAAGGCTTGAAAGATTTTTAATCCTTTGCGCACAAGATAATATGCAGGTATGCAATCTTACTACACCGGCACAGTACTTTCATCTGCTAAGGCGGCAAATAAAATTAATGATGATGAAGCCATTAATTATTATGACTCCCAAGAGCCTGCTGAGATTACCTGAGGCAAAATCGTCTAAGGATGAATTTATTAACGGAAGATTTAAAGAAGTAATAGATGACGACAGTATAACAGATAAAGATACAATTAATAATGTTATATTGACCAGCGGTAAAGTTTATTATGACCTTGTTAAATACAGGACTGAACACAATGTAACCAATGCCGCATTAGTAAGAATTGAACAGCTTTATCCTTATAAATCAGATGAAGTTCGCATGATATTATCTTCTTATATTAAGGCAAAACGTGTAATATGGGTACAGGAAGAGCCTAAGAATATGGGTGCATGGAATTATATTGCACCTAAACTGATGAATGACCTTGCAGAAGGACAAAGATTAAGATATTCCGGCAGGCCGGAGAGTGCAAGTCCTGCAGTAGGTTCACACAGAATATCAAACATGCAGCAGATTGAGCTTGTAGAGGGAGCGTTTAAATTATAATAATTATTGAAATTAGCCAAATCATTAACACCCCGATGAATCGGGGTGTTAATGATTATTTCCATTTTCTATAAATTTATAATTTGCCATATTAAATTATAATCTTTATCTACACTAATAAAAATTTTTATTATACTTAAATTCTACCTTACAACAAAAGTTCCTTTTACCGTATTATTTTCACGGTTAGAATCATTTAACCGGTTCTCAGGATCGATATAAATTGTATAGTTATAAGAGCCCGGGTGATTAGGACGCCAGCGAAACCAATAAAAACCTTGTTGAGAATTTTTAGAAATTACCGAACAACAAGTTTGGAAGAAACAGTGATTATCTATATATACATATATAAAGTACTTTTGATCGAGATTTTTATCTAACATATTTTTATTAACTATCCCCAACCTGATATTATTATAAACCGATGTGTCGGGTATATAATCAAATAATTGAACTGCTAAATCTACCGGAGTGGTTTGAGGAGGACCAAATTCAAACGGTACAATAATGGAACTTCTTTGTCCCGTAGGATACCCTTTGAATTTAGCCTGTATAATTGCGTTTATAACAGCATCATCGCAACCATAACCCAAGCCCTTTAGTATCTGATAACCATCCAAATCTCCGTTTCCGTCAACAAATAACTGTACAATCACACGGCCTGTTATTCCATTTTTTAATGCAGTTTCGGGATAAGCCAAGGCTTTGCGGATAGATTCAAATCCATCCACACTAACAGCAGGTAAACCGGTCATAAAATAATATCTATTTACATTTGGTGAAATAAAATGCTCCCTATATTTTGAAATATCCATTTCATTTATAGACCATGGCTTCACAATTTTGCCGTATTTAGTAACAATGGAATTTATTTCATATAATTTAATACTTCTAACAGTTTTTCCATTTAATATTCCCGGTTTGGCTGTAAATATTTTGTAATCACTCGAAAACGGAGCCTGAAAAAGTGCGTGATTTACTTTTTTATTCTTTTCATATTCTCCCGCCGAATAATTTATTAAGTAGTTATGAGTACTTTCTATACCATCTTTGAATATTAAATTTCTAATTTCTGCGTCAGGGTTCAGCCAGAACGAAATATCGGTACCTAAAGTAAACTGTACTTCACTCTCTTGAGAAATTGTTAATCCCAAGTATAAGTTGTGGTAGCCTGAACCAAATAAATCCAGGAGTTTATCAGGAGGAAGAATCTTATTAATTTCCTGGCGAAACAAAAGTGTATCAACAATCGCTTCAGATTTTATATCCAATCCATCATCATAATTGGCCCAATACTCAGTTTTCCTATTTTCGATTTTCTTTGAATCATTTTTTGTATTTTTTGTATTACCGGTTTTACAAGCTTGAAAATGAATTAAAAAAACTATAATTAAAAATAAAATTTTTCTCATTTTTTCACCCTTAATTAATAATTTTTACCGGCTGCCCGGTTATTTTTACCGCCGGCATATTACTCATCATTAAATCAATCTGCTGAGACTGATACTGAATTCCTTCCAAAGCAGTATTATATTTAGCATTGATATCATTCAAATCATTTCGCAATGAAGTAAGCTGCAAAAACGAAAACAAAGCAATTATAACAATGACGAGTCCAAGAATAAAATTTATGTAAACAGGGACCGGTGAATTAATCAATTTATAGACAGATGATTTCTTTTCATCTTTTATTGAATTAAAGATTTTTTGCTCAAGCCTATCCGATACTTCATGTTGATGAAGTTTAACCGTATGTTGAATTAAATTCTGATGTTTGAATTCTTCTCTGCAATCCGGGCATCCGGATATATGCATGAATAACATGATTTCTTTTTCTTTTGAAAGTTCATCATCAAGGTATTCACTTATCATCAATTTAATTTCATCACATTTCATATTAGTCCTTATACAATTTTTTTATAGCATCTTTTAATTTTTGTCTTACTTTAAAAATGCGGCTGCGTACTAAGTCTTCAGTTATATCCAGAATTCCGGCAATTTCTTTATAGCTTAAGTCTGAATATTCTTTTAAATAATAAATTTCGTTTTGGGATATATCCATTTTATTCAATTCAATTTCTATAAATTTTATAAGTTCCTGCCTTTCGTATTCTTCCACGATATTACATGTATCTATCTTGTTTTCGTATTGTTCAATATTTTCTTCATTTTTATTTTTATTTTTTCTAAAATGACTGAAAACTTCGTTTCGTGCCGTAGTAAATATCCAAATTTCAATTCTTTCGGGATTTCGAATGAGGCTCAGGTTATTATATAAATTAAGAAACACATTGTGAACTATGTCTTCCGCGAACATTTCCGATTTTACTATCTTCAGGACATAATTAAACAGCGGCTTTTTGAATTTATTATAATTAAGAGTAAAATCTACAAATGAACTATTTTGCATATATCCCGCAATTGTCTTTTTTAAACAGACGCAATAATTAATGAAAAGTTGCTTTTAAATTATTAAGATTATACGAATTATTTCTATTAATTGAATAATTAATACCCCGATGAGTCGGGGTGTTAATAATCTCTACTAGTTATAATATAATAATCGGATAGATTTTAGAATAGTCGCCATTAAAATGACAAATAATATGATTAGATAAAGAAAAGGGCTAGTACAAACTTATATTAAAGAATCTTCTGCACGCGCCCAATCTCTCCTGATTCAAGGCGTACTTTTATTCCATGCGAATGAGTTGAGGAATTGGTAAGGATATCTTTCACATATCCTTCCGTAAGTTTTCCAGTACGCTGGTCTTCTTTTAATACAATAGCTACATGAAGGCCGGGTTTAATTAGCCCGCGTTTTGTTCCGTCCATAAGAGTTACTCTTACTTTGGTTGTCTTTATTTCTTTTCCTTCCGAACCACCTGCTTTTATTTTTCTTTCCATCGCCGGATGAATGAGAATCCCCGGAGGCACGAACTTTTCTGGGGCGTGAATTATCATGGGGTTTGGAAAATTTCTCTTCTAATTTATCACCGGCAGGGAAAGGATTATCCTGTATAACCGGAATTGGTGTAGAGATTAAACGGTTTATGTCTCTTAAGTATAATTTTTCTTCAGCATCACAAAAAGAAATAGCTACACCGCTTAATCCGGCCCTTCCGGTACGGCCAATGCGGTGAATATAATTTTCAGATTGATCCGGCATTTCATAATTTATTACATGCGATAGTTCTTCCACGTCAATTCCACGGGCTGCGATATCTGTTGCAACAAGCACACGGGTTTTTTTAGCTTTAAAATTATTCAGTGCACGCTGACGCGCATTCTGCGATTTATTGCCGTGAATAGCTTCAGAATATATTTTAGCGCTGTTCAGGAATTTTTCAACTTTATCGGCAACATGTTTAGTACGAGTAAAAACCAGGGCTGAATTTATTGAACTATCTTTCAAAAGATGAATTAATAAATCTTTTTTATTTTGTTTCGATACGTAATATAAACCTTGTTTTATAGCGTCAACTGTTAATTTCTCGGGGGAAATTTCTACTCTAACCGGGTTAGTTAAAATTGAGCCGGCAAGTTTAAGAATACTTGAAGGCATAGTTGCTGAAAAGAAAAGAGTTTGCCTTTTGGCGGGTATTGCGGAAATTATTTTTTTTATATCATTAATAAATCCCATATCGAGCATGCGGTCAGCTTCATCGAGTACCAGTATTTTTACATTTTGAAGGTTTATATATTTTTGATTCATCAAATCAAGCAGTCTGCCCGGAGTTGCAATCAGAATATCTACACCTTTCCTAAGTTTATCGGTTTGTCTTTGCTGTGGAACTCCTCCATACACTACTACATTTCTTAGTCCGGTATGTTTTCCATAACTTGAAAAGCTCTCACTTATCTGAACGGCTAATTCTCTTGTTGGAGTAAGAACTAATGAACTTATTGTTCTTTTATCTTTACCGGAAGGTTTTTCTTCATGAAGGATCTGCAATATAGGGACTGCATAAGCCGCTGTTTTTCCTGTACCGGTCTGGGCACAGCCAAGTATATCTTTTCTTTCAAGTATAAGAGGAATAGCCTGCTGCTGAATAGGTGTTGGGATTGTATAGCCTTCTTCATCCAACGCTTTCTGAACCGGCTTTATTAAATTTAGTTTTTCGAATGACATTAATTGTGTTTTTCCTTTTGAGACCGGTAAGTAAAAAATCTTTTAGGTTTTGAATCAGCGGTCGGGTTAATGATTTTTTAGTAAGAATAGCAGGCAACGATATTTAGTGAAGCAAACTTTTCATAACTAACCATGAAAAATACAACTATTTAAGCACAATTCAAAAGATTCCTGAAAGCAGCGATTTTTCTTATACTAGATAAATGGATATTATGACCATCTTAAGTATGGGGAAATTGAATCTTATATTCTTTAAAACGTTTAAAACCGGTTTATTATTCTTCAATAAATGTTATTACTTTGTTGATTTTTTTGCCAATACCTTTGCAGCCAAAGCTACAGACATACTCCTGCTTGCAAGCCTGTTGGAAAACACCATTATTTTATTCATAAATCCGTAAACGCCTAATGTTTTACTTTTCATCATTTTATTGAATCCGTAAAGTGCAACTTCATCGGGGTTTGCACGAAAAAGGAATTTTGCCATCAAAGTGTCATATGTTTCTGCGACATCATGAAATTTTGTATTTGTATACCCAGGGCAAATTGTTGTTACAGTGACACCCGACCCTTTTAATTCATAGTTTACCGCTTCGGATAAGTTAAGAACAAATGATTTGGTTGCACAATACCCGGCCATATGAGGCCCCGGTTGGAACGATGCAGTTGAACTTATATTTACAATTCTGCCAAAGCCCCTTGATTTCATATCTTTTGCAAACACTTTTGTAAAATATGCTAACGTAATCATATTCAAATTCAACATCTCGAGTTCTTTTACCCAGGCTATTTCGCTGAACTCACCATCAATTCCAAATCCAGCATTATTAACCAAATAATCAATAGTAACATTTTTGCTTTTAAGGTCATTATATATTTCCGCAGCATTTTCCGGTTTGCTTAAATCCCTGGGATAGGTTAAGATCTGAATCCCATTTTTAGATAAATCGTTTGCTATTTTCTCTAATAGTTCTTTGTTTCTTGCAACAAGGACCAGATTTATTTTTTGTTTCGCAAACAGTTTAGCAAACTCGAGCCCTATCCCTCCGGAAGCTCCGGTTACAAGTGCAGTTTTCATTACCAACAATCCTTCTTTTATGTTTATTAAATATAATCAGAAGGAAATCGTTAAACACCTGATAAATATAAGGATGATTTGAAGTTGTGAAAACTTTAATATAAATTACTATATAAGATTAAATAATTTTATACAGTTTAAATTTTTTGTTGCGAGCGTAACTCAGTTTCAGCCAGAGGCTGATCCGCCTCCGGCGGAGGTTGAGTGTAATCCCGATAGCTATCGGGATGGATACGCGGGTTCTTTGTGAATTTATTTAATGCGAGCGTAACTCAGTTGGTAGAGTGTCAGCTTCCCAAGCTGGATGTCGCGGGTTCGAACCCCGTCGCTCGCTCAAGATCACGATAATTCCCATTTAATTTACTCGTCAAATGTACTTTTTTACTCCTTCTTTTTACTATAAATATTTAATTATATGAATTTTATCAAGATTTAATCTTAATAAATTGAATAATTATACATTTCATTTTGGCTAAAGCCGACACTAATTTGTAATTATAAGCCCCCGGCATAAACTGGCTGTGTGAAAATTAGTTTCAAAATTACAAATTTTCATTTTATTGAATATTAAAGTTCTTAAATGCAAATAATTAAATATTTATTTGTCAATTTTGAATTTTCACACGGCCTCTAAATGCCGGGGCTACTTTTAATATCATTTGTGTAACTTCAGTTATTTACTATTTCGGGTAAATATCCAGAAAAGTCTGATATTTTTTTTACAGTTGATGTTTAATTCCGGCATTCTTATTTTTCCAATAATTAAGCGGAGGATTTATGTTTTTCAATAGTCTTTTTTGGAGAATAATAATGTTCGGCTGGATATTCAAACTTCTGATTATCGGATTGGTTATTTGGCTGGTTATAAATTCTATCGGCAGAAGCGGGCATAATAAAGATTTGAAAATTAACCCGGAATCAGCCCTGGATATTTTAAAAATTCGTTATGCAAAAGGAGAAATAACCAAGGAGCAGTTTGAACAAATGCGTAAAGATTTAGGCTAATTTTCTTTTAAAATATATTTCGATCAGTTTTTGATTTTCCAAATCATCCACAACAAGTAGAATCTTTATAGTTACCTATTATTTATTGAAGATTCGCTTAACCCTCCCTGGCGTTATTCCTATCTAATTTTATAGTGAAAGTGGTACCCTGGCCTTTTCCACTTAATACAGATATTTCACCCTGATTCAGATCAATATACTTTTTTGTTAATGCCAATCCGAGTCCATTTCCATCAAATTTCCTTGAATATCCTTCTTCTTCCTGTGAAAATGGTTCAAATAATCTTGGCAAATATTCCCGGGAAATTCCTACGCCCGTATCAGATATATCGACAAAAATACTCTCCTCATTTTCATAGCTAAAAACCTCGATGCTACCAGCCTCAGTAAATTTGACGGCATTATCAAGCAAGTTTTGGAAAGCCTGAGTAAGGGTATATTTATCGGCGAAGACCTTGTTATTCCTGCATAAATTATTGTAGGATAGTTTGATTTTTTTTGTTTCGGCAACCGATTGAAATTCAATGAGCATGTCTTCAATTAGTATTTTAAGATCAAATTCCTCCTTCATAATATCAAAACTACCTGTCTGGACCATCGACATATTAAGTACCAGATCAATGGTTCTTAAAAGCCGTCTTCCACTGGCTTCAATAATATTAAATTCACTATTAAGATTTAAAGAAGATTCATTTTCTAATCTTTCCTTGATCAACGAATTATATCCTAATATTATATTTAAAGGAGATCGAATTTCATGCGATATTTGTGCAAGGAAATGGGATTTTAAATTATCCGATTCTTCAGCTCTATCTTTTGCCTTAATCAGTTCCTCTTCCGCCAGCCTTCTGTCATGAATATCATTTAATGTACCGTAAGTTCCAATTATATTACATTTATCGTCCATGGTTATATGGGCATTAATTAAAAACCACCTGTATTCACCCGAACTGGTTTCAATTTTAATTTCAAACCTGCAATAATCTTTTCTTTTATAGATAATCGAGATAAATTCATTAACAGCTCTTTTTTTATCATCAGTATGGACAAAATCAAATAAATAACGACCAATACTTTTTTCCAAATCATGCCCCGTAATTTCATACCAATACGGGTTAAGAAAAGTAAGTTTACCGGCATTATCGGTTTTGAAAATTACTTCTCTTACATTTTGGACAACCGTTCTATATTTTTCTTCACTTTCTTTTAGAGCTTTCTCGGCAATTTTATTTTTACTAATATCATTTATAGTTTTGATAGAACCGATTATTTTACCTTTACTATTTTTGTAAGGAGACCCATTTATAAGTGCCCAAAACTCTTCGCCGTTTTTCCTGTGCATATGAATCTCAAACCTGTCCGAAAGTCCGGCGAAGCGATTTTTATTCTTTTCCAGGATAGTCTTCCATTGATCAGGTTCAAAAAACAGCCTGTAATTATAATTGCCCACCATTTCACTTATTTCATATCCCGTAATTTCCTTCATGCGGGTATTTGCAAACAAAACTTTATCTGAAATATCTGTAATAATGAGTCCTTCCATAATACTTTGCACTACACCTTTGTAAAGCTCTTCACTTTCTTTAAGCGTATTTTCGGCTATTTTTCTATCAGTAATGTCTATTGCAGTACCTATGAAACCGTTAAAGGAACCATCCGGAAGTTTATTCGGGATCCCCCTGGTTAAGATCCATCGATATTCACCGTCATGTCTTTTTAATCTAAAAACGATTTCAAATTCAGTCCTTCTGTCAAATGACGAAACATACTTATTTAGGAAGGGGTTTAAATCATCCGGATAAATATTTTTCATCCATTTGTTGCCCAGTTCATTAAGCAGAGTACTTCCTGTAAACAGGAGCCATAGTTTATTAAAATAAAAGAAATGCCTGTCCACGGCTGCAATCCATATCATTACGGGTGCGGCATCTGCCATCGTAATAAATCTTTCCTCGCTTTCGATCAGAGCGCTTTCAAATCGTTTTTTAAAACTTATATCTTCGGCAATTCCTTCGAAAAAAATAATTTTTCCGGCATCATCTTTAACAACGTTTGCACTAATCTTAACATTAATTTTATTTCCGTTTTTTAACGTCCATAATGTTTCAAATTCCCTTATAAAGTTGTTCTTCTTTAATTGCTCAATTATTATTGTTTTTTCATTTTTATCAGCAAAGTTTATATACGCTCCCAAGATTTCATCAAAGGTATTATACCCGAGCATTTTCACAAAAGACTGATTCGCAAATTGTATACGACCCTTAATATCCATCTGGAAAACTCCGAGCATTAAATTATCAAACATAAGTTTGATCCGCTCTTCGGAATTACGCAGGTTATTTTCTGCTTTTCTTATCTCCGTAATATCTCTGAACATCCCCCAAACGCCTATCAAATTTGAGTCTTCAATAATTCCTATAAAATTGCTTAAAAAATATTTAATGCCTTTAGGCCCGGATTCAGATACGACAATATTTGAAATTCTATATCCATTCAGTGTAAATTTTTTGAATTTATCAAATTCTTCTTTACCGCAGTGGCTTGTAAATGTATTTATTTTTAATCCTATAATATCTTTCCCTTTTTGAAAACCAATTATTTTTGCAGCTTCATCATTGCACTCAGCAACAATTGAGTTTTGCAGGGTTAAAGAAAATTGTTTATCGACATCAAGTGAAACGGGTACGGGGGTTAAGAGTTCAATTCGAAATATTCCTTCATTGTTACACGCAATAAAACGATGATACCTTTCCTCGCTACTTTTAATTTCTTCGGTAGAAAGCATTTCCGACAGGAAGTTTTTTTTGTTTTTTAATGCTGATAACATAGCCTGAAGCAATTTCGACTTTTCACTCTTAAGGATATAATCGGACGCTCCAATTTTAAGACATTTAACGGCTGTTTTTTCATCTACCGGATCGGTAAAGAAAATAAACGGAATTATGCAACCTGATTTTTTGATTATCAATAAAGCTTCTAATCCGGTAAAACCTGATAATTTATAATTAGAGATTATTAAATCGGGACGAAAATCTTTTAAGAACTCATTGAATAATGACTTACTCCCTGCCATTTTTATCGTAAATGAAAGTTTAGATTTAGTAATAGCAGATTTAATGGCAGCTATATTATCTTTTTTATTATCAAGTATTAATAGTTTTAACCGTTTGTTATTCATATCAACTATAGGTTTATATTATTTTGAATTAAAAAAAAACATTTTTTTAACATCATTCATTAAATAGTTTTAAAGTGAATGAAAATTCCGACCCCTTACCTACTTCACTTTTAACAAAAATTTGTCCACCGTTTTTTTCCACAAATTCTTTGACTAAAAGAAGGCCAAGCCCCGTCCCTTCTTCTTTATTTGTACCCAGCGTTGATTTTTTGGAATCTATTTTAAATAAACCAGCCATTGTTTCTTTATTCATACCAATGCCGCTGTCTGTTACCTTAATTTTTGCGAAACCTGTTTCGATAGAAGCATTTATTGATATTTCCCCGGATTCCCTTGTAAATTTTATCGCATTATTTATTAAATTTCTCAGAATTGAGTTAAGCATTTCTGCATCACTTAATACAATAATTTCTTCTTTAAGATTGTTTATTAAATATATTTGTTTTTTTAAAGCGGTACCTTCAAGAATATTTATATTTTGCTTTATTACCTCCAAAAGTTGAATTGGATGAGGATCAAATTCTACCAGCCCTGCCTGAAAACGGGAATAGTGAAGGAGGTTATTAAGTAAATTATAGATATTTCGTGTTGAAGTATATAAAGAATTAAATATTTGCTCCCGTTCTTCATCCTCCAGAATAGTATTTTGTTCTCTTAATATTTCCGTAAAACCGAGAATGGAATTAAAAGGACTTTTAAGGTCGTGCGATATTATTGAAAAAAATTTGTCTTTTGCTTTGTTGAGATCCTGGAGCTTTTCTGTGAACTTCTGCTTTTCTTCGTCAATAATTGCTCTTTCAATTGCTCTTGAAATGGGGTAAGACACCAACTCCATGATCTCCCTTGCGTCTTCATCCAGCAAGTGTTCTTCATAATATTCTTTAATTACAATGGCCCCTCCAATATCCTCATGTATAGAAAGCGGTACACCGAGCCAGCCGGCAACAGGTACTTCTAACGATGCTATATAACCTTTGCGAAGGAAGTGTATTATTTTATCTCTATTCAGATACAATGTTTTCTTTGTCTTTATTACATATTCCGTCAGTCCGTTGCTGAATTTTCTATCAGCAGGTTTAGTATTAAAATCATCTTTATAATAAGGGAATGTCAACATGTGCTTCGATTTATCATAAAGTGCAACATAAAAGTTATTTACAGGAATAATTTCTGCTACTGTTTTATATAAGTAATCGCACAAATTCACGATTGACAGCGACGAATTACCGGCATTAAGAATTTTTTGAATAGTGTGCTGAACAATTTCTTTCTTTTTATCATTCGTAATATCTTTTAAAGCTATTAATGTAAACTTTTGGCTATCCGAAGAAGTTGAAATATGTTGAATTTCTATTTCTATGGATTTTTTTTTAAACTTTTAAACTTCGCAACTAATCTTTCATCGCTCTCCGCAGATTTTGAAATTAAATACAAATAAGAATTTAGTTTTTCCCTGTACCGGGGAGATACGAAGTCCGCAAGTTTTCTTGATAATATTTTATCTTTGTCAAAAGCTAAAAACAGAGCAATAGCAGATTGATTGCAGTACATAATCTTTTTATTAATTAAACCAATAAGTGCAATAGGAATTATTTCCAGCGATTGTTCGTACCAATCTTTTTGGCCATCTATTCTATATTTATCCATTGGTTCGAAAAAAGATAACTGCATCTTGAAGTAGAGAACATAAAAATTTACAAAAAAATAATTTTTTTTTATAAATTAAAAAAAATTATTTATTCTCTTAATAATAAGAATTTAGAATAGCTATATATAAACTCAAGTCCCAGTTTAATATAAATTCCAAGTAGAAATTTAGTAAATTTAAAAGTTATAAATAAATAATTTTTTACAATATTATTTGTCATGTATCAATATGATAATATCAGGGGAATTTGAAAATAATAAAATTCAGACTTAAATTAACTACCTATTAAAGTATCAATGTTTATAAATTGAAAAATATACAAGCTGCAGAAATATTTAAGAATTTTCTAAAAAGCGGTAATCACCGAGTAACACCGGAAAGATTCGAGGTACTTGATGCTGCGGTAGAATATCAAGGGCATTTCGGGGCGGATGATTTATATATCGTGATGAAGAATCAGAAATCAAGAGTTTCCCGTGCCACCGTTTATAATACACTTGAGTTACTAGTAGAGTGCAACTTAGTGGGAAAACGAAATTTCGGTGATAATATAACACGGTATGAAATTAATTTAAAGAAGCAGAAACACGATCATTTAATCTGCGTAGATTGTGGAAGAATAGTTGAGTTCATTAATCCCAAAATTAATGCTCTGCCAGATGAGATATGCAACGAACTTGGTTTTAAAGTTGAAAGCTATTCCTTTAATATTTTTGCCAGGTGCGATAATTCCAAAGCATGCAAGCATTATAAAGATAAGAATTAACGGGCTAATTCTTTACGGGCGTGTTTTCCACCAGTTTTTTAAAATAATTGAGTATACGGCAAAGCCGTTTCCAGAGTTATAATAAGTATATATTGAAAGAATTGTTGACAATGCTTCATCCCAAATATCCTTTAAAATGGCATAAAAAGAATTTTTCAATTAAGATTTTCTGTTCAATTCCTAATATAGCAACCGGTATTTTAATTAAAGCCGGAGAAAATTATTTAATTGTTGACCCCGGGGACGGAATACTGAGGGATATAAATAGAGAAATTAGCCCGAAAAAAATTCTGACTATTTCCGATTTATACATTACCCACGGCCACCATGATCACATAGGTGGAGTTTGGTCGCTGCTTACTTACATGCGCGTAATGAACAAAAGAACGCCTCTGACAATCCATTTCCCCCAGAACTGCGTGGAAATAGAAAGCATTTATAAAGCATTCAAGAAGGTTTACTCAAAAACTATCTCCTATGAAATCAAATTAAATATAATTTCCGGAAGTAAAAGTTACAAGAGCAACGGAGTCAGAGTAAAACCGTTTCCTGTGATTCATAAAGAATACCTTCATGATGGAGTATCAACTAAACTAGTTCCGGCGCTTGGATATAAATTTACCTATGAAGATTTAAATATTTGTTACGGCGGCGACACTGCTTACTGTACGGACCTGGTTAAAAATGCTAAAAATTCAGACCTTGCAATAATTGAGGCAGGCCATGATGAAGACACTCCAGATGAATTGCACATGACAATAACTGAAGCGAAATCTATAGGTGAATCAGCAAAAGAATATTTTCTAGTTCACGTTCCAGAGGGTTAAACTCCAACGATAGTTTAAGTTAATTTCCTAAATCCTCAATTATAATTATCAACGATTAGATAATTTCGAATTGCCAATAAGATAAACCGTCCCGTCCGGTTTTACTTTATTGCCTTCTTTTTCCAACGTGAGTATAAATGAATATTCTAAGTCGTTCGCAGTAATATGAATATCCCCGATATTAAAGATGTTTTCAGTGTCGCTACTCTTTAGAGTAACAGAACCATTATTCGAATATTCGTTACCCTTTACAAGCCAAAGCTGGTAAACCTTTCCCTTTCCGGCCGGAGGCAAGTCTTCTACCTGCAGAATCGCTTTATGTTCGGAAGGAGACCAGATAATTCTTCCATAACCTTCAGGATCGATGTTTTGGCCCTGCAGATCAAATACATTTATATCTTTCGACTGCAAAAGTGTAAATAATTCTTCTTTAGTATTCAAACGTGAGTATTGCGAAACCATCTGCTGCTTCAATTCTTTCAATTCATTTGATAAATGGAATGTAATGAAGGATATAATAATAAGTGAAACAAACAGCAGGCACGATATAGCGAGTACAAGTCTAATTTTTAATTTACTGAACCAGTAACTAAAAAAAAGTCTTATAAACGAATAATTCCAAACGTCTTTTAATTTTGACTCTTTTACAAAAGATTCATTCTCACCAATATATGTATCAATAAATCTTCCGGAGAGCGGTGATATTTTTACAGCTTTTTTTGCCTGATTAAATATTTTTCTAAGCTCAGTTTCACCGCTGTTTAAGGCAGATTTTAGCTCTTCCAGTTCTTCAGGTTGAATAGTATTAAGAAAATAAAGTGCACATAATGCTCTGAATCGTTCAATATCGACTACAAACATAACTTTATCTCTCCCTCATTATAACTGGTTAGTTAAACATCGTTTCGAAATATACGTATTAATGATTGTTAAAATTGTTATTAAGATCAAAGCTAAAATTATTATCCTTGTTCAGGAATTTCAGAAAGGGTCTACTAGTTAAATTAAATTAAAACTAAAATCTGAAAAGTAACGGTACTTTATATATAGCCGGTTTTTGGTACTTTTAGTAAACTTGTTTAACTTAATTAAAGTAAAACAATTAAAATAACATTTAAGTATACATAAATATGGCATGGTATCAAACAGAAATCGCTTTAGCTCCCAAAAGGAGAGGTTTTCATTTAATCACTGACGAAATATCCAGGAATATACTAGAAGTAAAAAAAATAAAAGCCGGTATTATGCACGTTTTTATCAAACACAGCTCAGCTTCCCTTACAATTAATGAAAATGCCGACCCTACTGTGCGAACAGATATGGAATCATATTTCAACAAAATGATTCCAGAAAATATGCCTTATTTTGAACATGACACTGAAGGTTCAGATGACATGCCTGCACATTTAAAATCTGTAGTTATAGGAAACAGTGTCTCAATTCCGGTAACAGACGGCAGATTAAATCTGGGAACCTGGCAGGGAATTTACTTATGTGAGCACCGCAATTATGGCGGGCTAAGAAAAATTGTTATTACTATTATGGGTGAGGAATAAAAATTAATTATTTATTTATGTTATGGAAATAATAAGAATATTATTCACTACCGGACTAACTCTGAAAATCATCTGAACCAGGATTAAACAGATTTTAGGATTATCAGGATTTTTAAATGCATAATTATGATAATGTAAATCCTCTAGTCCTGAAATTTGGTTAGTCTATCGATCCCTTCCGATCGAACCGGGACCACCGCCTTGACGGGACAAACATGCTCTAGATGCCGGGGCTACCTAAAATGGTATATTTTATTCTTCAAATTTCCATTTCTTTTTATTAGCTTTAACTTCTTCGGGAGTCGGCATTTTTTGATCATCAGGCCGTTTAGGCACAATCCGCAGTTTACCTACTATGCGTGCATTTATTTCCGTATCCTCTTTGAAGATATCCGGTACCATTTCTTCTTCAAAAATAGCTTCCCACGGACACTCGGGAACACATGCATTGCAGTCAATACATTCATCGGGATCAATTAACAATTGATTACCCGGAATAGTAGGATCATCTCCTTTATACTGATAAATACAGTCTACAGGGCAAACTTGTGTACAGGCTATATCCATACAATCAAGACATAATTTTGTTATAACGTAGGCCATAAGATCTCCTAAAACAATTTGGGTAATTTCCGGATCAATTTTAAAAGCCATTCACTTTGGCCTGTAAAGGTATAATAATTCCACAATTTAGTATGTTATGTAAAGCAAAGGAAGATTCAAAAGTTGAAAGTTTTAATTAAACATAAGATGATAAATATTTATAAACTAACAAGTTTATCTAATAATTTTTCCGGTGACCTTTATTCACCGAACTCCCATTTTGATGAGGTATATATTAAAGTTCAATGTCTATTCAAAGATAAGTTAATCACTGCCGGATTGCTCTCATTATTAAGCCTGTCAAGTGCTGTTACAACATAAGTATATTGTAATTTCCCTTTTTCGAGTGTTGTATCGGTAAATACCGTTTGATTCCCCACCAATATTTTTAATATGTGCCAGGCATATTCAAGATTAACCTGTTCAGAGTAATCGAACCTGTACACAACATATTTGTATGCAGTGTCTCCATCGGAAGCAGGTAAAGGTTTCTCCCAGCTTAAAACTACAGAAGAATCTATTTCGACAGCTTTAAGATTAACAGGAGTTAAAGGGGGAACAGAATCAATCCAGATCATTTTGGGAAGCAACGAAGGATACCTGTAATATAATTGTAATGAATCAGCAAAGTGGGAATAATTTCCAGTGATAGATTTAGCACTGAAAAAAACCGTTCCATAAGTCTTAATCATTTGCCGGCTTAAATCTATTTGTTTTTCCAGTTCGTTTAGCCGGCCTTTATAGGACGGCGCTGCCATCCTTGTTGAGAAAATTCCCACGTAAACCTGTCTTTCCCCGGCCGAAAATGACCACCAGGGGAGCAGGCTTGCATAATCTGCCGCCTTGCTGCCAATTTCCCAGTATAGCTGAGGCAGGATATAATCCACAGTTTTATTTTTCAGCCAAGTTACCGGGTCACAGTATAATACGTTATAGGAATCAAGTCCGTTGGTTCCGGCAAACTTATTTTCAACAATGCCGAAAGGACTTATACCAAATTTAACCCAAAGCTTTATTGCTTTTATAGAGTCATAAACTTCTTTAACCATTTTGTTTATATTATTTCTTCTCCATTCGTCAATATTCGTAAATTTACCTTTATACCTTGCAAATGTTGAGGCATCCTGTGTAGTAATTTTGGGGGAGTATGGATAAAAGTAATCATCGAAATGAATACCGTCAACATCATATCTTCTTACCACATCCGAAATAACCTTAGCAATATAATCCGTTACTTCAGGAATTCCGGGATTAAGTATTTTAAAGGATTTGAAATTTAGTATCCACTCCGGATGAGAGATTGATATATGGTTATCAGCAATTTCATATTCGCCGTTTGTTTTTGCTGCCCTATAAGGATTAAACCAGGCATGCAGTTCCATACCTCTTTTATGCGCTTCAGAAATTACAAATGCAAGCGGATCATAAAATGGTTCAGGAGCTTTTCCCTGGCGGCCTGTGAGCCAATAAGACCAAGGTTCATATTTTGAATTATAAAATGCGTCACATTCGGTCCTTACCTGGAAAAATATTGTATTTATTCCTGCGGCATCCAGTTTATCAAGCATATTGCTTAATTCAGCCATTTGTTTTTTAGGCGGAGCATTTTTGTCGGATGGCCAGTCAATATCAGCAACCGTAGCAATCCACACCCCCCTAACTTCCCTTTTGGGATAAATATATTGAGAAATGATTTCATTTGATAAAATTAATACCAGTACCAAGGTGATTAAGAATTTATAAATCATTTTTAATCTTTCCGAAAAGAATATATTTTTAAAATTGGAAAATGAAATTTTGATAACAAACTTAAGCAAATTGACACATTTTATGACTAATAAAAAGATATTATTTATATGCCTCGGGAATATTTGCCGTTCACCCGCAGCCGAAGAAATAATGAAATCTATTATCAAAGAAAATAATATGGAAGAATTGATAGATGTTGATTCAGCCGGAACTATACCTTATCATAACGGAGAGTTACCTGATCACCGAATGAGAAAGCATGCTGAAAAACGAGGGTATAACCTTTCTCACAAATCAAGGTTATTTAACCCTGAAAAAGATTTTATTAATTTCGATTATATAGTTGTGATGGATGACCAAAATTATGAGGATATAAAATTACAGGATTTAGGGGGAAATTATATAAATAAAATCTTCAAAATGGTGCAATTCTGTAAAAAATTTAATGTAAACAGGGTACCTGATCCATATAATCTTGGCCCACAAGGGTTTGAAGACGTATTAAACATACTAGAAGATGGCTGTTCCGGCTTATTAAAAAAGGTAAAAGATGAAATTAAACTCCCAAATTGAACAAAAAATTATTCAACACACCAGAAGTGAAATTATTTCAATTAAGCCCGTGGCCGGCGGACGTATAAGCGATGCATTTAAATTGGAAATGAAATCCGGCGACAATTATTTTTTAAAATTGAATTATATATTTTCCAATGATATGTTCATTAAGGAAGCCAACGGCTTAAATGAACTTAAAAAAACGGCAGTAATCAGGGTACCAAGTGTAATATTAGCCGAGAAATCTTTTATTCTGATGGAATATATTGAAGCGGGAGCAAAAACAAAAAACTTTTTTAAAAACTTCGGAATTAAATTTGCGGAGCTACATAAATTTAAAGGGAATACATTCGGATTTTATGAAGATAATTTTATTGGTTCCAACTTACAAAGAAATATTCCCTGTGATGATGAAAAGAATGACTGGATAACTTTTTTTTATACAAAGCGGCTTCTTGTACAGTATACACTGGCTGAAAAGAACGAATATGTAACTCCTGAATTAACTGATGGAATTCTTGCGCTGGAAAAAAGGATTTATGAAATATTAGGTGGTAGTGAAGAACCTCCGACAATTCTTCACGGTGACCTATGGGGCGGAAATTTCATAGTGGATGAAAGCGGTGCACCAGTTCTCATCGATCCGGCAGTTTATTACGGACACAGGGAAGCAGATTTAGCAATGACAAAACTATTTGGCGGATTCAAACCAGAATTTTACAATGCATACAACGAATGCTTCCCTCTTCCTCAAGGTTATGAATACAGGGAAAATATATATAAACTATATCATGTACTGAATCATCTGAATCTATTCGGCAAAGGATATTACTGCCAGGCAATGGATATTATTAATAACTATTTAAAGTAAATTGATTCGTTTTTTACTTAATATCCAATATTTCAACATCAAACACCACTGTAGAATTAGGCGGAATTTTACCAAGCTGCTTTTGGCCAAAAGCCAATGCCGGAGGCATAAGCAACTTAGCTTTTGCACCTTTATTTAACAGCCTTAGTCCTTCTTCCCAGCCTGCTAATAATTTTGTAAAGCCTATTCTGACGGATAAAGGCTGTTCTCTTTCGACCGAGCTATCAAATTTATCACCATTCAGCACGAAACCGGAATAATTAACAGTTACGAGATTGCTGTCGGTAATTTTAGGCCCTGTCCCCTCCTGAATAATAATATAACGGAGACCGTCTTTTGTACTCTGGAATTTGGTAGTATCAACAACCCAGGCTTTTACACCAACCGGTTGTTTACAACTTATTAGTTTAACCTGTAATTTGAGGCTTGGATGCTGCGGTTTTTTATCCATTGGCACCTGAGCATTCGGTACAGCTACAGGGAGAATTATAGTTCTTGTACCACCAGCATTCATACCCGCTATTCCCTCTTCACTGCCCTTAATAAATGAAAGCCCGTCCAAAATAAATTTTACCGGTTCACTTCTTAATTTTGTTGTACCTATTATATAGCGCATTTTAGTGGAATCCCGTGACCAGTCTTTAAAAATATCAATCGAATCCTGAAGCAGCCATACAGTGTATTGAATACTAACTAAATCGCCAATTCTGGCCTTAGCACCCGTACCGACAGTGTCGTCGGAATACTTAATTCCTGATTTGAGAGTCACTATTTCCGGTTTTCTTGAACATCCCGCAATAAGGATCAGAAGAATAAAGACAAAAATTTTTTTCATAAATTATCCCTTAACTTGAGCTGTATATTTTTAAATAATAAAGTTTTAAAATTAAAGAGTTAATTTAGCATTTTTATTTCTAAGTTTTATTTATTTATCCACACTATGAGTAATATAGCAACAAAAATCCTTGAAAAAAGGCATATTATAATTTCAATAATTATAATTTTATTTTTTCTGATTTTAATAAAAAATAATTTTGGAATAATTTTATCAAATGAAGACAGGGTAATTACCGATTCCGATATAACAATTAAGCAAGCTCTTGCCGATAACACAATTCCGGAATCTTTACAAAAGAATTTGACAATTGTTACGGTTAATTATTATTCGTTTGATAACAAACTTCATAAAGGGCAGGTAGTTATAAGGAAAGAACTTGGGAAAGATATAATCAATATATTTAAAGAGATAGAGAACTCGCATTTCCCAGTTAATAAAGTAATTCCTATTATAAAATACAACTGGTCGGACATTGCATCCATGGAAGACAACAATTCTTCTGCATTCAATTACAGAACTGTTAAAAATACAAAACTCATTTCTTCACATGCAAAAGGCATCGCAATAGATATTAATCCGCTTCTTAACCCGCAGTTAAAACATGGTATAGCTTCTCCCCCGGCTATAGTTTACGATCCCTCAAGACCGGGAACTCTGACGGCTAAATCTGTTGTAGTTAAAGCGTTTCTTAAAAGAGGCTGGCAATGGGGAGGGTACTGGCAGACAACAAAGGATTATCAGCATTTTGAAAAAAACATCTACAACTTAATTAAATGAAATCAGCCGGTTCATAATTAAAGATAAGTGCAAAATGTTTTATGCTTTGAGCATATTCACAAAATCCAATTCAATTTTTTCTTCGCAAAAGAATGGTTCGCCAAACAGTTTTCCTATCTGGAAGCCATAAAACTGTGAACGGGATTCAACATACTTTATAAATTCCGGCCTGCTGATAAATGTTTCCGGATCAGGGCTCTTTGGATTATGAAACTGAGAGGAATACGATTTTACAGCTTTCATTTTTGTTTCAAAACTTTCTGTAATATCAATAATAAAAGAAGGTTCAAATGTGTAAGTTTGCATATAATAATAAAGTTTCCGCGGACGGAAACAATCCTGAGCAACTTCTTTATCAAATGTTTTTATTTTTGCAAGGCCGGTTGAGAACATTGCCCGCTTAACAAGCCGGCTGGCATCTATGTGATCGGGGTGCCGGTCATTAAAATAAGGTGCAAAAATAATTTTAGGTTTGTACCTCCTGATAGTCATAATTACTTTTAGAAGATTTTCTTTACTATATTTTATGTATCCGTCAGGTATCTTCAAGTTTTCTCTTATAGCAGCTTTTAGAATTATTGCTGCCTGGAATGCTTCTTTCTGCCTAGTCTCGGGAGTACCTCTTGTACCAAGTTCCCCCTCAGTCATGTCTATCATACCGACTTTAAGATTATTTGAAGTTAATTTAGCGATTGTTCCACCCATTGAAAGTTCGGCATCATCGGGATGTGCCGCAAACACAAGTACATCTAAATTCATATATTTTATAGTCTAAGTTAGATAAGTTAAGCTTTTAGCTTATTTTAAATTAATTGAGTGAACTTAAGAATTTTTTAAATGTGATACCAATAAAATTGAAACAATTTTTTATTTTTTTTGTTATATTTTTATAGATCGGGTCAATAGTTAAAAATCCATAATAAGAATGAACTACAAAGAAAATTGTAAAAGTAAAAAAAGGAAACATGAATCCGGATAAAAAAGCCTTTATAAACGGTAAAATTTACACAGTTCATGTAAAACAGCCTGTTGCAAACGCTGTAGTTACCAGCGGCAATAAAATAATATATACCGGAAATAATTCCGGCGCTAAAAAGTTTATTGACGGCAAAACGGAAATAATTGATCTGAACGGCAGGTTAATGCTCCCGGGATTTATTGACGGGCATACCCACTTCATCAACGGAGGGTTTTACATGACCGGACTTGATCTGAGGCAGGCCGCATCTACAAACGAATTTAAAAAATTTCTGAAAGAATATATTGAGTTACATCGCGGTAAATGGATTACCGGGGGAAGCTGGGATCACCAGGCGTGGGAAATAAAAGAATTACCTGTAAAAGAAATGATCGATCCCTTCACTGGAGACACCCCGGTATTTATAGAACGCATTGATAAGCATATGGCATTGGCAAATTCACTAGCATTAAAACTTGCAGGAATTACAAAGGATACGGTTTGCCCGACAGGCGGTGAAATTGTAAAAAATCCTGTTACGGATGAACCGACAGGCATCTTGAAAGATAATGCTATGCCGTTGATATATTCCATTATTCCGGGACAGTCTGAAAAAGAAATAGATGAAGCGGCTTTAATGGCTCTTGGTGAAGCAAAGAAGAATGGAATAACCAGCATTCATGATATTACATATATTAACGATCTTCTTGCATATCAGCGTCTTGAAAAAGAAGGAAAACTTTCCTGCCGGGTCTACACACGCCTCCCTATAGCCGATTATAAAAATTTAACCGGCGAGGGAATCCAATTCTATAATAAAAGCAGTAAAATTAAAACAGGTTCATTAAAAGCATTCTCAGACGGTTCACTTGGCGCCGGAACTGCGTGGTTTTTCGATAATTATCCTGGAGAACAAACATCCGGGCTAGCTGCTGAGACCGTGTTAGACGGCAGGCTAAAGACGTGGGCTTTAGAAGCTGATAAAAATAAATTCCAGCTTTCAATTCATGCAATCGGCGACAAAGCTAACAATTATGTACTGGATCTTTTCGAAAATATAATAAAAATAAATCCCGTTTGGGATAGAAGATTCCGTATTGAGCATGCACAACATATAAGAAAATCGGATATAAAAAGATTTGCAGATATGAATGTTATTGCGTCAGTTCAACCTTATCATTTAATAGACGACGGCACGTGGGCAGAAAAAAAATTAGGCTCTGAAAGGATAAAAGAAGCTTATCCGTATAAATCATTAATCAGACGCGGGAGTAACTTTATGTTTTGGAAGCGATTGGACTGTTGCCCCACTAAATCCCATCCTGGGAATTTATGCCGCTGTTACAAGAAGCACTCTTGACGGTAAAAATCCTGATGGATGGATACCAGAACAAAAAATCGGCGTAGAAGATGCAATTAAAGGATACACAATAAATAATGCTTTTGCCGCCTTTGAGGAAGATATAATAGGAAGTATAGAAGCCGGCAAATTTGCCGATTTTGTTGTCCTAGACAGTGATATTTTGGAAATAGCACCTGATAAGATTAAAGATGTAAAAGTTGATATGACTGTATCAGACGGCAAAATAATATATCAAAGATATTAACATTTTAAATAGCTATTTGTGTTGAAATATTATTTAAATACTGAAGGTACGCTTATTATGTTTAAACTAAGAGATTATTTAAAAAGTTATTAATGAGTTTAAGTTTTCCGATTCTTTAAGTGGTCAGCGGTTATTTAATCAAAAACAAAAACATTTTACCACTAAGACACTAAGACCACAAAGAATCACTAAGAAAAAATACTTTAGAAAACCTCTAAAACCCGGGGCTACTTAATAAAATTTTAATTTCTGTGAAAATTCAGTCAAAAACTACAATGTTCATATATAAATTAGTTAATACAATATTAACATATAAATTTCTAAAATAGTTTTATATTGGTTAAAGACTAATAAAGATTAATTCGTAGGAAAGGAGTTGAATTTGTTGAATAAAAATTTATTCCGCGTGTGGTTTATTACGGGCTGCTCAACAGGATTCGGACGTGAACTTGCTAAAGCCGCATTACAAACAGGTTATCGAGTAGTAGTAACTTCCAGAAAATTAAAAGATATTGAGGACATCTTAAACACTTACCCAGACACTTCATTTGGAATAACATTAGATGTTACAAAATTGGGTGAGATTGATACTGCTGTTACAAAAGCAATTGAAAAATTTGGCCGGATCGATGTGTTGGTTAATAATGCCGGGATAGGATATTTTGCTGCTCTTGAGGAAAGTGAAGAAGATGAAGTTAGAAAAATGTTTGAGATAAACTTCTTTGGTTTGTCACATGTTACCAAGGCTATATTACCGGAAATGCGCAAGCAACGAAGCGGGCATATTGTGAATATATCATCAATGGGCGGGCTGGCAGCTTTCCCGGGTGTAGGTTATTACAATGCAACTAAATTTGCTGTGGAAGGCTACTCCGAAGCGTTATCAAAAGAAGTGAAGCCACTGGGTATAAATGTAACTATTATTGCACCCGGACCTTTCCGTACCGATTGGGCAGGCCGGTCTGCAAAAGACAGTTCAATTGTAATACAGGATTATGCAGAGACTGCAATTGCTAACAAAAACAGAATGCGCGGCTATAGTGGTAAACAACCAGGAGACCCTGTTCGCGCTGCCGCCGCTATTATTAAGGCTGTGGAAGTATCCGAACCACCTTTGCGTTTACTTTTAGGTTCACTCGCTTTGCAAGTGGGAAGAAATAAACTGGATGAATTAAAAAAAGATTTTGACACGTGGGAAGAAGTAAGTTTAAGTGCTGATTATCCCCAATCGTAATGCCAACTATTTCAAAAGTTGACTTAAGTCAAAATAATGTAATAAATATTCGATATTTTATTTTAATGTTTAATTTTTTCAAGGAGGGTAAACCGTTCCTCCAGAGGCGGACAGGTAAAACGGTTGAATATTTTTGGATTCTTATCATTAACACCGCGATTAATCTCGGTGTTAATAAACTATAAAAATATTCTTTCTAATTGATTTACCAGTCAACCTTGCCCGCCGACAGGCAGGTACAGGGGCTACTTTAAATATCATTTACGAAGGTTCAATAATTAAGGAGGATATTAAATGGAAAGCACAAATAGTTCAATATCAACATTTTTATTAGGGGGCGAATTAAGCATCAACCGGTTCGGATACGGCGGAATGCAATTAACCGGGCCAGGCGTTTGGAAAGATGCACCTAAACGTGACATCGCTAAACAGGTACTGAATGCCGCGGTCGAAGCGGGTATTAATTTTATTGATACTTCAGACGCTTACGGACCGTATACTAATGAGATACTTATTGAAGAAGCACTGCATCATTATTACAATAAGATTGTAATAGCAACAAAGGGCGGACTTGAACGTCCCGGTCCCGGAGAATGGGTTCCAAACGGCCGCCCTGAATATATAAGGCAGGCTATTGAAGGAAGCCTGAAACGGCTAAAATTAAGCAGGATTGATTTATGGCAGCTTCACCGTGTTGATCCTAAAGTGCCTATTGAAGAAACTCTTGGTCCGGTTGTTGAGGCAGTTAAAGCCGGGAAAATAAGGTTCGTGGGATTATCAGAAGTTAATGTTAAAGATATAGAACGCGCTGAAAAATTATTACCAATTGTGTCTGTCCAAAACATTTACAATTTAACCAACAGGACATGGGAAGAGGTATTGAATTATACCGTACAAAGAAATATAGCATTTATTCCATGGTTTCCATTAGCATCCGGCCCCGGTAAAATGCAGGATAAAATTGAAGTGATAGCACAGAAATATACTGCTACAGTTGCACAAATTGCACTTGTATGGTTATTAAAACGGTCATCAAACATTTTACTGATACCCGGAACCAGTTCCCTTGAACATTTAAAGGAAAATTTGAATGCAGTAAACATTGAGCTATCAGATGAGGACTTCAATACCTTATCAAAATAAATTATAATCTTATTTGAAGAAGGATTTATTGCAGGAAAAAATCTGTTGATAATAATTTGGTGTCTCCGCTAACCGGCGTGTAAGAATTGTCGATTTTATTATACCAAACCAATCTACATGTTGCTATGCCTCCCGGCCGGGCCCTAAAATCAAAGACGAAATGGTAATAATATTTAGTTTTGGCAATTGCATATTTCGGATTCAGGATATATCTTTCAAAGTCCCCATGCCATGATTGGATAATTACACCTATGGAAGAATCGGCAACAGAAGCGGTATCATTCAAGCTCAAATTAAGATCAACGGCAAAATTACGCCCGTCCTTATAAACAAAATCATCGGAAAAATGTGTTCTATAGTCGAATACATAATCCCTATCCACTGATTTGCAATAAACTGAATAAATGCTGACAGGAAATACTGAAGACGCAGTATCTTTTAAATCCTGGGAGTATACATTGGAATTAATCGTAAGTACGATTAATAATATTATTGAATTAATTATTCTCATATCATTTAACCTGAAAAGCTTTATGATTAGAATAATACCAGATAATTGATAGTCTATTTTTTCCGAAAAACAGAAAAATTTAATATAAAATGAATTAAATAAATTCCAAATGCAAGCCAAAATTTAGAATAAGACATTATCATTATTTATTTGAACTTTTACCCGGAGTAAGTTCCAAGACAAATTCAAGTCCGTCCGCAACACCACCTTCGACACCGGGCAAAATCTTAAATGGTAATTCATTCTGTAAAACAGTCATTTTTACAGATTTTAACTGGTTAACATCAATGCGGGCAGTATATGAACCGGGTTTTAGGCCGAGAAAGCTGAAATATCCATCAGATTCGGTTAAAACACGTGCAACAAGTATTGAATCGCTGTTATAAAAACAAACATAAATTCCTGCCTGCCCATTTTTACCGCTACTACTATTCAGATATACTGTTCCCGATACTTCTCCCATTACTGCGATTGGAACTTCAACTAATTTGAATTGATTCGGATTAACAGCAACGCTTATAGTATGTTTTTCCATTTGCCAGGCAACATTGTTAAATCCTCCATTATCGAGTTCAATTAAATAAGTAGTATAAGGCTCAAGATTAGAAACGTGTATAGAAGTATCCCTATCATCAAAATCAATACGGCCTCCCTGAATATGGATATTAAGCCCTGTAACTTTTGGTTCATTAGAATCACGGCGCCCATTACAATTAATATCGAGAAAAGGTACTATTACAATACCGCACTTACCAACGCTTGACTTGTTACTAGCTTCAAAGTAGTTTGAATTACCATCATACATTAAACTGCCATTGGCCGATTGGGAGAAAGAAGATCCATAAGGGCTATAACTAACTGAAGAACTTGTTTGAGCGAAGGGGAATTCATACCTTACACCTAATTGAAAATCAATTGAATTATCTGTAAAATATTTTTCTATATCTGCTTTAAGGCTTAAAGAACCTAAAAGTTGTTTTTCCAGTTCACACTTTATCAAACTAAACCCTCCCTCAGAGTAATTAAATTGAATCTCCGGCCTTATAACAAACCTTTCGGGAAGCCTGAAGGAGAGAGCGAGGTCGCTGAATATATACGGCTCTTCAACACCTATAAAGGTTGCGTTTGAAGTTAAGCTGGCACCTATATTATAATAGAAACCTGAAAGTAATAATTCAGCTTCGGTATATTTCAAACCAGGAAGTTCAGTTTGTTCAATGTTAAAGCGCGAAAACAATGTAAATTCATCAAACCGAAAAGGCATAGAGATTATTATTTTACTATCTTCCAAATCATTTGTGACAATTGCTTTTTGATCTTTATTATATGAAGTATAGTCTAATTCTAACTGTAAGTCTGATGGTGTATGGTAGCTGAGTATTCCACTTGATTTAACACCATAATCATATTCTCCGAAAAAAAGGATATTGGACGTTAAGCTTATTGAAGATTTAAGGAAAGGAATAAGGCTTTGAGAATATAAAGACGAAAGATACTCCATCCCGCCCCCGACCGTAACAAACCTGTTTAATCCATAATTTATATTTGCACGCGAAAAAAAACTGTTTGAATCTTCAACAACACCTGAAGTAATTGTGTATTCAAAATCATTAACCGGCAGAAAATTATAAGGAATACTAATATTTTGTACAGAAGTACGTTCTTCACCCCAAGGACCATAAAAGTGCAGGCTAAGCTGCGAGTTTCCATATATAAGAGGAACTTTGAATGAATAAAAACCAAAATCATCCGCTTTTACGTAATCCACAAGCACATTATTCTCATAAAGTTCAACCGTCCAACCGGGTTGAGTATAATCGCTTAAGGTATAATATCCGAATGACCGCCTGAATGATGTAGGAGTATTGGTTAGCTGAACTCCAACAACTTGTGAATAAATTGATGAAGTTGCCTGCGTATTAATATTACCCGCAATTATCTGTCTAAGCATATTGTTGTCATTATCTGCAAAACGCCACAGATAGTACAATTCGTTTTCGGTAAAAGCCTGGTTACTATTGTAATTAACACTTAAATTGGCCTCTCCTCCGGCTAAAGTACCTCCCAGCCCCAGGTACAACTTAGTATTGTTACCACTACCCTGTGTTTGCGCCACGTTTGATACCCACCAATCTGCCATACCCAGTTGAAAAAAAGGATAATCCCTGTTTATAGTGGTATCGGCTTTTGTTTCACCGGTTAGACGTTTGATGTTTTTATGCATCTGTTCGATGCGCATTTCCCTAATAGCGGGCAGTTCAATCTTTGTATTCAAAGTAACCGAAAGATTTCTAAAATTAAAAGTGCACATTAAGCCAAATACATCACCAAAGTAATTTATCTTCAGGTACAGGTTAGTTTCAGTTCTAACCAGGTCGTCGGGATTAAGATTGAAAACATTATCCCGATATAGTATTTTTTTAGCTACCCTATCAATAAGAAAAGGCGCTTTTGGATTGATGAAAAAACCAGTGACTGAATCAATTCCGGGTGAAACGGTATTTTTAATTTTAATAAAATCAAAAACGTCATTTACTGGAAGATATACATCCTGGTCTCGAATCAGGGCAGGAATTTCAGCTTGCCCAATTCCCTGAACAATTAGTGAAATTGATATTTCTTCGTATTCGGATTTAGTTTGGGAAAGGCTAAATTTTGAAAAAAGTGTAAAGAGAAATAAAAAGGAAAATGCAATTCCCCAGGTAGTACATTTAAAGTCGTGCATTTTATACTTGGAGTTTGAATTGCGGTTTTGCATTTCATTTGGGCTTTATCTTTTTATGTTTTCAACGATGCATTATTGCTCATTAAAAATCACCTCGAGTGAACCATTATAATTTCCAGGAGGAGTATTAGCTGCAGAGCCTACAGTAAGAGTTCCCCCGATTTTTATGTTATTCAGCCCGATAACAGGATTAAATGGTGATGCGGGATAAAAGTCGTTTATTTGCAGTGTCAACGAACCACCAGAACTATTTGTCAGGTTAATAACGCTACCTGTAGTTATAGTAATATAATCAGTATTATCAACTGTAATTTGTATTATAGCAGGCGAGCCCTGATCAGATGGAATTAAGACTATGTCGCCGGTAGCACTTCGTGACCCCGTACAAGGCATAATCACCATTCCTCCGGAATTGCCCGTGCAAAATTCACCAAATGATAGTTCCTGTATTATTGATGTTGAGTTTATAGATAATAATTTATTTGCATGTAATTTTCCGGCAGAACTGCTCACTTTTACAGCCGGTGTTTTAGATTGGGCTTGTACAGATAAATTGCAAAAAAAGAAGATAATACTCCCCAAAATTAAAAATAGAACCCTGTTAAATTTTATCCCGGTGAATATTTTTAATTTATCAAGCATATCATTCTTTAATGAACATAAATTGCCCAATTTATCCGGCATCATTGCAAAAGTAACTCTGCTTCGGCAAGTTTGCTTACTCTATCTTCCCTTTCTGCTGAGTATACCAGGTGTAATTTCCCTTTGTTATAATTTATTCCGGGAAAATTATTTAAATTAATTACACAGCGCCTAATTAAATTCGGAGTATAAACAGCAACTCCCTGTACTTTGCCAACTTCGGTAACTTTACCATCTTGTGAAATATAATCAACCTTTATATCGCCATATACAGACATATTTCCTTTTCGATTTATTGACAATTTAACTGCTGCTGTTGAATCATTAACTTTATTAAAGGATAAATCTGAAATATTAATATTAGTAGTAGATTCTCCGACACGTATTATAACCGGGATAGTAATGCCATATACTGCAACCAAATGTATTCCTATGGCAGTTGTGTCTTTAGTAGTATCTTTTTCACCAAGTGATTGCGGCTTTTTATCAGACCTAAAATAAATATGCGAACGGTATTCGCCTTCGGTTAAGAGATTTGTTTTTGTAAGTTGAATTTTCACAACCTGTGCTTCACCTGGAGCTAAAGTAACCGTTCTTGGAAAAATCCTAAGAAAGCTATCTGCAAAATTTTGTCCGGAATCAGGCTGAGTAATATTTTCAAAACCACCGTCTTCTTTCATTCTGATTTGTACAAAAGAAATAACATACCTTGCAGTATCATGCCCGGAGTTAAGCAGGTTCAATTCATGAAATCTTTGCGCTCCCTCAAATACCACTCTTTTGGGAAAAATTAACAGGTCGCCTTGCGCCATAAGATTCGAAGAATAAGGCAACATTAGTAATATTAAAATTGAAAGAATAAAAATAAAATGTGTATTGGGTTTGACGAGGGGTTGATTTTGGGATAATGTTAATTCACTCATTTTATGTCTAGTTATTTTAATGAAATGATTTAATTAAGTAATTCATTATTTCTTTTCATATAATTCTGATTTATTAAGCAAAAATACAAAAAAAACGCTGCGAAGCAGCGTTTTTTCTGTAAAATAATTTATTTTAGTTATAATTTACAGTAACCTGAAAACCTGTTCCATTAGTATATGTACCTGATGCCTGGCTAGCACCAACGACTAATGTTGCACCAACATTTAAAGTTGCAGTTCCGCCAGATAATGATCCTGAAGCACCCAGGCTGCTTGAAAAAGAATTAAGTACCATATTATTTGCACCGGATGTAATTTGGTAACCATCTGCCGGAAGTGTTATTGAAAAGGTTAGAGAACCAGTACCGGTTATAGCGAATGAAGCTGCAGTAACTCCGCTTCCCGACGGTGTAACGTTAGTAGGAGTTAAGGCACCTGCAGGACTTAATACAACAGTTCCAGCCGTGGTACTTGGAATTAATGTTCCAAAATTCATGTTAGCTGATTCAGTAATAGTTAATGGAGCGATGATACTTGCAGTTGCGGTTGCACTTGCTGATACCTGAGCAAAAGATGAAGTCACAGCTAATGTTGTGAATACAACAACTGCGACCAATTTGAACATATTGCGTCTCATGATTTACCTCTATTTAGTTATTTTTATTTTTGGATATAGAATCCAGACTTGTATACATTATCGGCAACTGGTTATAAAAGTTTAGTCCCTAATTGTTGTAAGCGGTAGATATACATTGTAAACAGACTTATTTGGGGAGTGAATTACCTGACAGAATGATTTTCATTATAGTTAAGTAATTATTATTTAACAACTTAGATGGACAATTAAATTTCGAAGATAAAGAATACAGTTTATATCTAACCGGATAGAAGAGTAATTTATCCGGTAAATTTATTGGGCCGGCTACTTCAAAACTTTTTGTTTTTTAATAAAGCAAAATTAGTTTTATATATTCCGATGTGGCATTTGTATTAATTCTCACATTTATTACGCACAATAATTGTTACGGCTCAGCAATTTTTTGGTATTTTTTAAGGTATTACTCCAAGTTCATCAAGAGAATTGAGGAGTTCCAATGGATCCCTGTAAACACGGTAGGCGCCGGCACGGCTTAACTCATCCTCTCCATACCCGCCGCTTAACAAGCCGATACTAAGCATACCTGCCCTTCGTGCTGCAAGTAAGTCCCACACAGCATCGCCAACCACATAGCAATCCTCGGCACGGACGTTCATTCTCTGCTGGCAGGCTAAAAAAAGATCCGGTTCAGGTTTAGCCCGCAAAACATCGCCGCGTTCAATTACAACAATATTCCCGCCAACTCCAAGAGATTTCAGTGAAGGATTTATATCCGGCCGCCTGCCGGAGGTAGCAATACCATAAGTAATTTTTTCATCATTTAAATATTTCAGAAGTTCAACCGCACCGGGTAAAGGCTGCCGTTCAGGTAAAAGCTGCCCGAATAATTCACTATGCCTGTTCTGAAGTTTTTCGACTTCATCCTGTCTGAGTTCCCTATTGAGCTCCCGTGCAACAGCGCGTGTAAACAGACCGCCGCTCATTCCGATCTTTCTATGAATTCTCCAACCTTCTATAGTCATACCTGATTCCGCAAGAGCACGCTGCCAAGAAAAAACATGGGCATAAACCGTGTCAATAAGTGTACCATCAAGATCAAATATCAGCGGCCGCATATATATCTCCGTGATTAAAATTAATAATTAACACTTTACCATGAAATCTAATTAAACATGTTTAATATGACAAAATATTGATTAATATTAGTAGAAACTTCTGAGCAAAATAATATACAACAGTTTCCGCGGACATAAGGAGAAAATGGTTATTCCAGATAGTACATCAAGTGAAGCAACATTTAAATTTTGCTCCCAAATTGAATAATTGCAGCTCCGCAAATAATTACCGCTAATCCAAGCCATGTAGAAAAGGGAATTGTTTCTTTAAATAATAACCGTCCAAATAAAACACTAACCAATGCAAAGAATGCCACATAAATTCCGAATATCTTTGAAAAATCCCATTTCATTACATTTACCATAATGGCATAACTACTTAACAGAACACAACCAATAATAATAGCAGCAGGACTGTTCCCGCGAAGGCCTTTGCGAATCACAGCGTCACCTCCGACTTCAAGTATAGAAGCAACAATTAAAATCAGCCAGATATAATATGCCATAATTTATTCCTTATTATTAAATTATCCAGATTAATAATTCAATCCTAAATTCGTGACAATAGGTTCTTTCAAAAAATAAAGTGATTTATGTAACGTTAAGATTATCATTTATTTGATAAGCTTATCAGGTAATTAAAATATTTTATTAAGATAAATATCAAAGCATAACTATTTGAAAATTAGTCTGGCCATGTTAAACATTATATCGGTTAAGAATTAACGTTTATCGGATGCTTTATACCTTTAGGCGATTTTTTAATTATAATGTACATTATTTTTAGTTAGTTACGCATAGTAAATTTATCATTTAATCTTATCAACAGGAATTTTTTTTTCCTGAATCAATTTAAATGAGATAAAATGGATCAAAGTTCCTTAGTAATGCTTGCGGCTGCAGTTTTCTTAGGATTTTTTATAGCTGTTCTTTTATGCTCATATATTGTTTATAAGATTAAAAACAAGAAAGCATGATTTTTATAATTTTTTAATTTATAAGCATGCCGGCAAAACTCCGGAACTGGTAAACTAACAATCTATTCAATGCCGTGATCAATATTCGATAAACTAATTTAATATTTAATTATTAATTGACGGTAAATTATATGGAATTATTTTCAGTAATCTTATTTTCATTAGGAATTTTTTTCCTTGGCGCTGTTATTGTTATTGGAGGTTCCTATATAGCTTATAAGGCGAGAAACAGGGAATAAACATAAATTTTTTTTTAACGTTAAACTAAGGCTTCTTCTTCCGGTAGAAACATTATTATTACCTTAATGCACTTTAATTAGACCAAACTTTTATTAAAAAACACTATAGATAAAACATAAAATTTATTTATTAAATATTCAAAAATATTAACTAAATTATTTTTTTAGACGATTTTAAAATAATTCCCGTACCAAATATTTATTTTAATTTTACCGGTATTTCCACCCTGAATTTGGAACCAACCATTATTTTACTTCTAAAGCTAATCTTACCTTTGAGCAGCTTTACTGTTTTTTTTATAATAAACATCCCCAAACCGTTGCCTGATGTTTCTCCGGCATTACTTCCACGAAAAAACGGATCAAAAAGTTTTGATTTATCCGACTTCGGAATACCGATACCCCGGTCTATAATTTCAAATTTTATAACGGAATCAATTAACTTCACATTAATGTTTACAATGTCATTATTTCTTGAAAATTTAATTGCATTTGAAATTAGATTTGAAAAGATAAGGTCTAATAATTTCTTATCAGCCAGACAGCAACTTTCTTCCAATTTAAATTCCGTTTTAATTTCAGGAATTTGGGCATAATCCATTTCAACTTTTTCAATCAAGTTATTAAATAAAGGAATTATCTCTATATTATCCGATGAACAAGAATAATTACCTGTTTCTAAATTGTTTAAAGCAATTATAGTATCTAACAGTTCGATTACTCTATAAGCAAACTCTCTGATTTTTACTGCATGTTCTTTAATACGAGGATCACTGCCGGTTTCATTTTTAGATACCTCCTTTTTATTAATTCTTTGTATTAGATCTGCAGAAGAACAGATAGTTGCCAAAGGAGTTCTTATTTCATGGGATAAAATTGACATATAACCATTTTGATCTCCCGAGTTTGTTATATTTCCTGAAGCAGGATTGATTTTCTTTTTTCCCTCTTTTGATTTTGTATCGAGTATTTTAATTGATTTCTTTTTGTTTTGTATGTTCATTATTAATTTTTCTGTTCCGATAGTTTTTATTCAAAGATAATTTTAACCCACTTAATTATTCTTCGATAGTATAGATAGTTTTAAATTAACTAATTACTATCTTATTACTTTGAGAATTAAGATTAAGTGTTGTGACGGTATATTCTTGTGTCCTTAGTCTTAATTTAAAATTTTTGTTATGATATAGTTTTTATGATATCTCTCATATTTTACTTCAATAAATTAATAAGACAATAGATAATTCTAATCTAAATGATTGTTATCCTCTTCATCCAAACTATTAAAATATTCAAACATTAATAATTCAAGTTTTTATTAAATATAATAATAATTATTCGATTAAAATAAATTTAGTTATTAAAGGTGACAGGGCAATTTATTTTTTAGTATCAATTAATTTAGTAATAAACTGCCTGAAATGATTAAGATCAAACGGCTTGGCAAGATAATGAGTTAACCCCTCTGCAACAAATTTAACTTTATCTTCATCCATTGCATAAGCTGATAAGGCGACAATAGGTATTTTGGCATATTTTTTAATTTTCCTAATTTCTTTTGTTGTTTCAATCCCATTCATTCCATAGCCTAAAATTATATCCATTAATATAATATCATACTTTTTCTTATTTACCAAAAGCAAAGCTTTTTCACCGGTTTCAGCAAAATCAACGTGACAGATGTTTTTCAATGTAAGTTTGATTATTTCATAAGTATTTTCATCGTCATCAACAAGTAAAATTTTATTCTTTTCCAGGTTTTTTGATTCAACAGCCTGACCTTTTTCTTTTTCTTTTTCACTTATTGAATTCAGTTTTTCCTGATGGGGGAATTTTAGTATAAATACTGAGCCCTCCCCGAATACACTCTCGACGTTTAGAGTACCGTTCATAATTTCAGCAAATTTTTTAGAAATAGATAAGCCCAGGCCTACTCCTTCAAACCTGCGTTTAAAGCCTTCGCTCGCCTGCCTAAAATCGTGAAAAATTAAATCAATAAATGCTTTTTCAATCCCGATACCCGTATCAGATACTTTAATTACGGGGAATAATTTGTTCACTGAATTTTCCGTGTATACTTCAACAGTAATCCCGCCTTTATATGTAAACTTAATAGCATTACTTAACAGATTGTCAAATATCTGCAAAAATAATCTCTCATCCAGCCTTGCAAAAATATTTCCCTCGTTCATTACTAATTTCAGATATAGACCTTTATTTTGCGCTTCAATTTCAAAAATCTTTAATTCATTTACTACCACCTCACAAATATTCAACTCCCTCAATTCAAGATCTAATTTATTGGATTGAATTCTTGAAAGATCAATTACCATGTCCATTGTTCTTAATAATCGTTTCCCATTAAGATAAATAGTACCAGCCATCTCCCGGAAATCTTCATCATCTAAATTGACGGATAGTAATTGAGAAAATCCCAGAATCCCGATCATTGGAGTTCTGAACTCATGGCTGATATTTTCAAGGAAGTTAGTTCTTAATATATTTAATTCTTCAGCTTTTTCTTTAGCAGCAATAAGTTGAAGTTCTGCGTCCTTTCTAACGGTAATATCTCTAAAAATACTTAACAACAGCAGTGGTTCGTTTTCAATTTCAATAAATGAATTTTCCAATTCAACCCAAACTTTTGCCGAGTCCCATAGAATGCTTTCGAATTCTATTATATCATTTTTTGTCCGCTCTGCGTAACATTTTTTAATATTATCCGATAATTTTTCATCATAATCTTTATAGATTATATAGAATAGAAAGCCTACCAGTTCCTGCCGAGTTTTTCTAAATAATCTACAATATGCATCATTGACATTCAGAACAATTCCCTCTTCATTTGTAAGTCGCATTGCATCAGAAGTATTTTCCCAAATTGATCTGAGCTGAGTTTCAGACTTAATTAAAGATTCTTCACCAAGCTTTTTATCCGTAATATTTTCTTTTATTATTCCTCTATGAGTTGTATCACCCGTAAGATTTATGGTAAAAGTAGTTATAAACTCCCAGTTGACCATACCTTTATTAACGTATTTGAGTTCACCTTTCCAATCCAAATCTGAATTTAATAAATTAAGAAACGTCTTACTATTTTCCGTTAATTGTAAACCGTTTTCCAAATTCGAATAACTTCTACCCTTTATTTCTCTGAGAGAAAACCCATGTGTTTCTAAGTATTGCCGATTAGCATATTCGATCATTCCATTTAAATCAGTTATTATAATAGAAAATGGGCTCTGCTCGACAATTTGGGAGATTTTTTTTAACTGAATTTCTACAATTTTTTTAGCGGTTATATCAATTATATAGCCTTTAATTTCAGTCAGTTCATCCTCAGAATTAAAAGTACCGATTAGCGTTTCCATGACAAATATCCGGCTACCTTGTTTATTACAAAGCTCAATTTCTAAATTTTTTAATGTTTTAGATTCGGTTAACCTCCTAAGTAAATTATTCCTGTCTTTACGCCTGGGATATAAATTATATAAATCATAATCCTGGATTTCTTCAAGGCTCTTAAACCCTAATATTTGCAGTAGAGAAGGATTACAAGCAAGCATTCGCCCTGAAGGAGTCGAGATAAAAACCCCGGTTAAATCATCATTAATAAAAGACTGGTATAGATTTTTACTTTTTAGTAATTCTTCTTCGGCTTTTTTACGGTCGGATATATCTTTTACGAAGATCTGGTAACTGCTCTCATCCAGTTTTGAAATACTAACTTCGGCGTAAAAGGACGAACCGTCTTTTCGTTTGAATTTTCTTTCAATATTTAAATGTTCATTTACCCAGACGATTTGAAGCCGGTACTTTGCCAGTTCATAATCCTCATCTATATAAGTATCAATAATATTAAGCGAAGTAAATTCTCCGGGAGTATAATTTGTCATATCGCAAACTTTTAAATTAGCAAAGAGAATTTTACCATCGATATCTGTTACTAAAATTCCAAGCATAGCATTTTCAATAAGCTGCCTGTATTTTTTTTCGCTCTCTTTTAATTCCTTTTCTATTTTTTTCTTCTCAGTTACATCTTTAGAAATTACTAAACGAGAATGAACTCCGTTTTTTACAGGCAATCGATACGAATTAATTTCTACGCTGATTAAACCACCGTCTTTCCTTTTATGTATTAAATTGTCAGCAATCACAATATCATTACCGGAAAGGGTTGAACCCGGAACCGGCTCCATCCATTCTGTTACCCCCATGATATCATTAATGTTCATTGATAAAAATTCTTCACGAGTAAAACCGTAATGATGAATTGCTGCTCGGTTAACCATTAAAAATTTCAGAGAATTGCAATCATATACCCACATTGGAATAAGATGGTTATCGAACAGTTCAACATACTGCTTCTCTTTTTCAGCAAACTGTTTTACTAATAATTCCTTTTCCTTACTATTTTTAAATTGCTCTTCAGTTCTTATTTTTATTGTATAAACTTTGATAATATACCAAATTACTAAAACAACAAAACTCACAAAGACAAATAATAATATCGATAATCCAAGCCATGATTTATTTCCAAATTCAGTTGCGAGTTCCACCCGTGAAGTTAAATCAACTGCCCAACGAGTGTTACAAAACATTAAAGTAGAAAATGAAACTGCATTTCTTTTAGCTGAAGCGCCAGTTGAATAAAAGTTATTGTAGTTTTTTCCCCTTTGTATACAAACAAAATTTAAATCTTTCCCGGAGCCCTTGGCTAAATCTTTAATAATCAGATCAGGACGATCAATGTATTCATTTTCGGAGTAATTTTTATTAGAATTTCTTATATAATCTAATAAATTAAGAAAGGAAATAAGGAGCAGAATTTTAGATACGAAATAAGTAAAGAATATTTTCAAATTAAATCCTATAGAATTAATACTATACGGATATAAATTATCTTAGTCAGTTATTTTTTTATACATTAAAAACAATTCTAATTTCATGCTATAATTAATGTACTTATCCTCACGGTTTGTTGCAAATTATAATATAATTATTTTATTAAATTAAAAAAGAGAACCGCCGAATTTCTTTTTTTTAAAGCGGAATAGAATAAGAAGTTAGAATTTATCCGGTTTTATTCGACGCCTTAAAAAAATCTTTAATTTAACTCCCGAGTCTTTACTATAAATTTTTCAAGTTCTTCTAGAGATTTTCCTTTGGTTTCGGGAAGCTTCATCCATACAAAGAAAAAGAACGGTATCATCATTACCGAGAAGAACATAAATACGCTGCCGCCACCGAATTTAGTTAACGCTAACGGGAAAACGAGACCTATAATTGCATTCATTATCCAATGTGTAAATGATCCCAGGGCCTGGCCTTTTGCCCTAATTTTATTAGGAAATATTTCGGCAAGAAATACCCAGATTACAGCTCCTTGTGAAAAAGCAAAAAATGCTATAAATCCAAGAATAAAAATGACAACTCCGGCACCGCCGAATAAATTCTCATTAAAATAGTGAACTCCTGCGCATGCAAGGGATACACACATCCCAACTGCTCCTATTAATAACAGCGTTTTTCTGCCAAGTTTATCTATAAAAAACATTGCTATTATTGTAAATAACATATTTGTTATTCCTACAGCAACCGCCTGTAGCATAGCCGCTCCTGTGCTGGCACCCGCCTTTTCAAAGATCATAGGGGCATAGTACATAATAACATTTATTCCTGATAATTGATTGAAAATTGCAAGCAAAACCGCACACATTATTACAAAGTTGTATTTCTTCTGGAATAACTTTGTAACTCCTTTACCGGATTCTTCTTTTAAAGAGTTTACTATATCTTCAAGTTCACTTTCTACATCTTCGGCGCCAACTGATTTCAATACCTCTTTTGCCTCACCGGCTCTATTTTTTTTAACAAGCCAACGCGGACTTTCGGGCACAAGAAACAATAATAAGAAAAATATTGTAGCAGGAATAGTCATAACACCAAACATCCAACGCCAGCTTGCGGTGCCCAAATTTACAAGAAGATAATTTGAAAAGAAGGCAACAAGAATACCGAAGACAATATTGAACTGAGCTACAGCAACAAGCCTGCCTCTTAATCTTCCCGGAGCAATTTCAGCTATATACATCGGCGCCATAACAGAGGCCCCGCCAATTGCAAGTCCGCCGATAAACCTTGAAAAAAGCAGGATATACCAATTATCTGCAAGTGCACAGCCAAAAGCAGAAATAAAGTAAAGTACTCCGCAAAAAGACAGCATAATCTTTCTGCCGTAAAAATCCCCCGGCTTTCCAACGGCAATAGAACCTATTACAGTTCCCCAAAGAGCTATCGATACTGTAATACCAAGAGTAGTATCGGATAACTGAAAGTAATGTGATATAAATTTGGTGGTGCCTGATATTACTGCAGTATCAAATCCAAATAGGAAACTGCCCAGTGCAGAAACTACGGTTGCAAATAACAATTTCTTGTTCATTAAATGTGCCCTGGTTTTATTCATGATTGGCTATAAATTTATTATTACATACAGCCGTAAATTAATTTATTATTTAGATAAGCTACAATTGCCAAAATTAATACTATTATTAAAATTTTAATCCCATTCTAAACTAATGAAGTTTAATATTTTTTCAAAACACATGTATAGTAATAATTTTAGGAATAAAGTTCGAATGAATACTTTAATAAAATTGCAAAATAACTGTGAAGCTAATTATCTTACTATTTTTTTGAATACTTAAGATTAATAATGAATTATTCTTCAGCTATTATACTCTGATTATAAGGTAAACTTTATAACCACTTTTAAAATATATAATGGTTACCTCTACCTTTGGAAATTGTTAATTCCCCACATAATCTTAAAATGATAATCTTAAATTAAGGCATTTGATTAGAAAATAGTAAGTGTATGAATGTTTATGCCAGTAAAACCGGAAAATTTTAAAGATAATTAATCCTTGTTGCATTGGTTACATAAATAATAGGTAAATAATTTAATTTTCTCAAAATTTGCATTTTAATAACTCCATTATAATAATTATATTATACTAAGTATATTCAAATAAAAGATTTTATAGATAAACGTAGAAAGTTATTGTAAACAAAGGACTTAATGGCGATATCATTTAGAGTACAAATAATACACATATTATTGTATTAAAATGAAAAATTCTGGATATAAAATATTAAAACATTCTTATTTTTTACGATAATAGAGAAATTTGGTGACGAAAGAACTATAAATGAATAATTGTAAGATGAAAAGATCAATTGGTTTAGGTTATTCTAGAAAAACATTTAGATTAGTTTATATACTTTTATTATTCTTTTTTACAGTTTTTCCATTTCCAGACTTCCTCACGGCACAAATAAAAGATTATAAATTAGAACATTTAAGTTCTGCAGACGGACTTTCACAGAGTTCCGTCCTAAAAATTTTTCAGTATAGTAGAAATTTTCTATGGTTTGCGACATTTGACGGCCTAAAACGCTATGACCGGTACAATTTCAAAGTTTATAGATCCAGTATAACAGATACAACGGCAATAAGCGGGCAGGGGTTCGGTTTATTTAATAAATTAATTGGAATATTTACAAATTATAAGAATGATCCATACAATATCCGTAGTTTAGACAATATTTATATTATCTGTATCTATAAAGTCATATCAGGAATTACATATTTATGTATGTGTTGAAAATGTTATTTTGTGAACGAAACAGGCCAGGGCATTATCCGGGGATCAGTATTGTTATATTATTATTTCTTTTCATTTTTCTGCATCCATCAACTGTTCAATCGCAAATCCGATCAAATCTACCGGGCTCTATTAATAAGACAGCATTATTCATAGACAGGAAAACTAAATTTGAGCATTATTCAACAGAATCAGGATTAAGCAGCGACCTGGTTGTTCAAATATTAAAAGATAAATATGGCTTTCTATGGTTTGCTACCCAGAATGGTGTAAACAGGTTTGACGCTTATAATTTTGTGCCATATGATAATGACCCTAAGGATGGGAATTCAATTCCGCTTAATGATATATCTTGTTTGTGTGAATTAGATGGAAATATTTGGGCCGGCACCAGGGGCGCCGGGTTAAATAAGTTTAACCGTAGTGGTAAGTTTTATCATTACATTAATAACCCACAGGATATTACAAGCATAATAGATAATAAGATTCAATTTCTGTTTCGCGATCATAATAATACGTTGTGGATATGTACGACAACCGGGCTTGACAGATATAATACCGCCAAAAATAATTTTGAACATATAATAAGCCACAACGAATTATATGGTGTTGCAGAAGACAAACAGGGTAATTTATTCTTTGCAGGGCTTGATAGACTCTTTATTCTTGATAATGAAAGAAAAACTTTTCGGAACTATAAAATTCCTTCCGGATCATTCAGAGATAAAGCCTCTAGCTATAAACCAACATCAAACATTTGTATTGACCATAACAATACAATATGGATCGGAACACAGTGCGGTTTACTTCAATTTGATTTAAAAACAGGCCGGTTTATTAAATTAAAAGAATTGGGTTATTCAGTTCCACCAGAAACAGATTCCAATAATAATATTGACAGAGCTCCTATATCATGCATCTTCGAAGACAGTTTCGGTAGTATCTGGATAGGTTCATTAGGACAGGGATTATTCAAGATTGATAAAAACAGTAAATATATCCTTGAATACTATAATTATATAGAAGCACAATACGATATAGCAAATTTCAATATTTATGATTTTAAGGAGGATAATTCCAAGCAGTTGTGGATTGCTACAAATCACGGCGTATTTAAATTAGATTTAACTCCTTCAAAGTTTAATGTTATTTCTATCATTCTGAAAAATAAGAAAGCTTCCGGTTATGCTCCCGCTTATAGTTTTCTGAAAAATGATGAAGAAATTCTAACGCATTCTAAGAACTATGATAGCGCAACATTATGGATTGGCACAGTAAACGGTATAATCAATTTCGATTTAACTAATCATAAATGTAATTACCTTCCCTTGCCCGGCACAAATATAAATAATGATAATATTTTTACAACTAATATTTTTAAAGATTGCAAAGGTAATATTTGGCTCGGGACAAGCAATGGCGGTATACATATATATAATCCCATTTTAAAGCGATTTATCGAAGGGAAAGGCTGTTATACTTTTACAAATAAATTTGCAAATATCATCGTCAATCATATTATATATGATAATGAGAATAATATTTGGTTAGCTACAAATACAGGTTTATATAAAATTAAAATGGAGTCAAACTCCTGGTCGGTCAAAAAAACTCCCGGTGGAACCAATTTAACCGATGCTATTTTAAGATTATTATATAAAGACAGAGACGGAATTCTCTGGATTGGATCTGTTGAAAGCGGTTTGTACCGGTTCGATTCTAAAAGAAACCAATTCCTCAATTTCCATTACAATATAAATGATAAAAACAGTCTTCTTCACAATTACATAACAAGTATAAGCGAGGATAGCTTATATATCTGGGCAGGAACTCCCATTGGGTTAAACCGTATAGACAAAAAGACACTGCTTTGTTCCAGGTATTTTAAGAATGGATTTACCAGTAGAAATATCAGCGGAATTTTACCTGCAGGATGTACAAATTTATGGTTAAGTACAAATAAAGGAATTTCATTATTCAATACTGCAGATAGTTCTATAATTAATTTTGATAGATACGATGGTTTAATTAACAGCGCATTTATTCGCCGGGCCGCTTATAAATCGACAAATGGGGAAATGTTTTTCGGAAACGGACAGGGCTTAGTTTCATTTTATCCTGATAGCGTTAAATATAACAAGCACATACCCCCGATTTATTTAACAAATTTTATGGTTATGGGAAAAGAAACAAAAACTGAGAATGATCTGGAGGAATTAAAGGAAATAAATCTTAAATACAACGAGAATTTTATTCAATTTGATTTTTCGGCTTTGGATTATACTGCACCGCTTCGGAACCAATATAAATATAAATTGGATGGAATCGATAACGACTGGATTTCAGCAGGAAACAGAAGATTCGCAAGTTATACGCAGCTTAAGAGCGGAACATATTTTTTCAGGGTAATTGGATCAAATAATGATGGATATTGGAACACCAAAGGATTGGTAATAAAAATTAATGTCATCCCACCGTTCTGGCAAACATTTTGGTTTAGGTTCATTATTTTAATATTAGTTTTATTTATAGCATCAATTTTTTACAAAACAAAGGTAAATAGTATAAAAGAAAGGGAGAAGCAGCTTGAAAGCCTTAACAGGAAACTATTATTAGAAAATGCAGAACGCCAGAAAGCTGAACTGGAAATGAAAAAAGCAAAAGAAATAGCTGAAAATGCGGATAGATTAAAATCAGAGTTCCTGGCACAAATGTCTCATGAAATAAGAACGCCAATTAATGCCATATTAAGTTTCAGCAGCTTAATCCGTGAAGATGTGGCAGAATATTTATCTGCTGAAATGAAAGATGGATTTTCTATTATTGACAGGGCAGGCAGAAGATTGATTAGAACTGTTGATTTGATACTTAATATGTCGCTGCTGCAAACCGATTCGTTTGAATTAAGTTTTCAACGTCTTGATTTATATGAAAAAATTCTTAAAAAGAAGATAGGGGAATATTCTATTTTGGCTGAAGGAAAAGGGCTTGAATTTAAAGTAATAAAAGAGGCAGAAGATTGCACAATTTATTCGGATGAAGCTATTTTAGATCAAATTTTTGACAATTTGTTTAACAACGCTGTTAAGTTTACAAAGCTGGGGGAAATTAGAATAGATATTTTTAGTGATAAATATAACCATCTTGTTGTTGAAATAAACGATACAGGCGTTGGAATTTCTGAAGAGTATAAGTCGAATTTATTTAAACCTTTTTTGCAGGAAGAAAGCGGTTATGCAAGAAGGTTTGAGGGAAACGGGCTAGGTCTTGCTCTTACTAAAAAATATTGTGACCTGGCTAGGATAAAAATAAGCATAAAAAGTAAAAAAGGAACCGGAACCAAAGTTATTCTGCAATTTTAATTTAGTAGATTTATTCAAAGATAAAAGATGAAAATTGTTTCTAATAGTTATAAATATGAACTTCGATATGTTTATTAGTCAGGAAAGTTTTTAGAGGGAGTGTAAATAATCTTGTGTAAATGATTAATAAAGGACTTGAGGTAAATGCTGTTGAGCGTAGCGAAACAGCATTTACCTCTAAGAAAAAAATCGTTATTTTATTAATCAAAAATCCGAAAGGAGCGTTTACACTCATGGAACTTACCGATAAAATGATCGAGCAGTTTAAAGCCGATCTTAAAGGAGCAAAAACCTACGAAGACTTAATGGGTAAAGATGGAGCCATTAAGAAACTTATCGCTAAATCTCTCGAACAAATGCTGGAAAGTGAACTTACCGAACAGTTAGGATATGAGAAATATTCCCCCGAAGGTAAAAACACAGGTAACAGCCGTAATGGGAAAACTCATAAAACTTTGAAGAACGATAACGGAGAAATCGAGATTACTGTTCCCCGGGATCGTAATGGAGAATTTGACCCGATTATTGTTAAAAAATATGAACGAACCATTGGACCAATCGAGGATAAAATAATATCCATGTATGCAAAGGGAATGACCGTTAGAGATATACAGTCACATATTCAAGAACTTTATGGTTTAGACGTATCAGCTACTTTAATCTCAAACATTACCGATAAAATTGTCCACATCGCCACAGAATGGCAAAACAGACCTCTTGAAGCCATGTACCCAATAGTTTTCTTTGATGCTATTCATTACAAAGTCAGAGACGAATCTAAGAAAGTGACTTCAAAGGCAGCCTATACATGCCTTGGCGTTGAAGTAAGCGGCAGAAAAGACTTACTTGGGCTCTGGGTTGGGGAAGCAGAAGGTGCCAACTTCTGGCTTAGTGTTCTAACCGAGTTAAAGAACCGTGGAATACAAGATATTCTAGTTGCCTGCATAGACGGGTTGAAAGGCTTTCCTGAGGCTATAAATACTGTTTTCCCTAAGACAGAAATACAGCTCTGTGTAATACACCAGATCAGAAACACCTTAAAATATATTGCCTCTAAAGACCAGAAAGAATTTATGAAACAGTTGAAGCCGGTTTATTCTGCTCCAACAGAAGAATCTGCTCTGGAGAATCTTAAAATGCTTGAAGAAAACTGGTCTAAAAAATATTCCTTAGCCTTAAAGTCTTGGAAGCAAAACTGGAATAACCTGGCTACATTTTTTAAATATCCGGAAGAAATTAGGACCGTAATCTATACGACAAACGCAGTGGAAGCAGTTCATCGTCAGTTTAGAAAGGTCACTAAAACAAGATCTCTTTTCCCAAATGATGATGCTCTAAAAAAAATGCTTTATTTGGCTTATAGGGATTTATCTAAAAAATGGACAATGCCTATTAGAAATTGGTCCATTGTTATTTCTAATTTTTCAATTATGTTTGAACAAAGGCTTGCGCCTTTCTTATGAATTCAATTTGTCATTTACACAAATTATTTTACAGACTCTTTTTAGATAAAATTACATTGAATAATCTGAATCTTGTAAAAGGGTTATAATTCACCTAATGTGAATTATTTTACCATCTTCATCCTGTAACCAACGCCTGATTCTGTAACAATGTACCTTGGATCGGATGAATCGTCCTCTATTTTTTTTCTAAGCTGGCCTATAAATACGCGTAAATATTGTGAGTTTTCCGTTGATCCGGGTCCCCATATTTCTTTAAGAATAAATGTATGAGTTAATACTTTGTCGACATTTTTAAGGAATAATACCAGCAGCAGATATTCTGTATTGGTTAACTTAATTTCGATGCTGTTTTTTGTTAAAGTTCTTGCAATTAGATCTAATTTCAGTATCTCCGTTTAAAAAAGAGTTTTCCTCATCAATTTCCTGTGATCTTCTGATATTGGCTCTTATCCTGGCTAGAAGTTCGGACGTGTTAAAAGGTTTCGTTAAAAAATCATCAGCTCCCAGATCCAAAGCATTAACAATATCTTCCTCCGTATTCCTGACCGATAAAATAATTACCGGAACTTTAGACCAAGTTCTTATTTCTTTTATCACACTGAATCCGTCTCTGTCAGGAAGTCCGAGGTCGAGTATTACAACCTGGGGATGATTTGTTGCTGTCTGTACAATTCCATCATTACCATTTTCAGCTTCGATAACTTTAAAATCGGATGACTCCAGTGCAATCTTAAGTATTTTTCTAATCTGTACTTCATCATCAATAATAATAACGGTTTGTTTAACGCTCAATATCAGCTCCGTTTAAATGTTAATTGGAATAGATATAGTAAATACGGCGCCGCCGTTATCTCCATTTGAAGCAACAATTGTTCCTTTATGCGCCTCAATAAAACCTTTAGCTATAGAAAGCCCGAGCCCGGTTCCGCCTGCTTTAGTTCCGGGTATTCTGTAAAATTTGTCAAAAAGTTTATTAAGTGATTCACGCGGAAATCCTTTGCCGTTATCAGAAACAAGTATGAGGCAGCGGTAATTAATTGCTCTTACTTCAATTTTAATTTCACTACCTGGCGGAGTATATTGTACAGAATTATGAACAATATTTATAAGCGCTTGTTCAAGAAGGCCATAGTCAAATTTAAATATTTCAATATCTTCCTGAACATCTACTTTTATGATATGCCCATCTAACTCATTATGCAGTTTCTCAAGCACAGAATGTATTAAGTCTTCAATAGAATGATAATCTAATTTTAATTTTAGATTCCCTGATTCCAGCCTTGCCATGTCCAGCAGGTTCTCAACAAGCCTATTGAGTCTTTCTGAAGCAATATCAATTTCATCAATAAATTTTTCCCACACATTTTTATTCTGGAAAATTTTTTCATCCTTAAACGAACTAACAGCACCCATTATGGTTGTAATAGGGGTTTTCAATTCGTGCGAAATTGAATTAAAAAGAGTCTTGTATAATTTTTCAGATTCATCGGCAATCAGAGATTTCTTGGCAAAATCATTTAAGTATTCTCTTTCAACTGCATTCGTAATTTGCGAAATGAAATTTTCAAGAAGGTTTTCATGTTCAAACGAAAGGGCATCCTCATTACCGTATTTCAAAGTAACAACACCTAACGAACCACTTTTACTTTTTAAAGGGAAATATGATAATGATGCAGACATTAATGTACTAGTAAACTTTCCTGCTTTCTGTCCGTTAAGAAAAACCCATTGTGCAATATTCCATTCAATATCTTCATTGTTTAAAGTACTTGCAGAACAAGACCTGGCACTAAGCTTATTAGCCGATTCGTAAAATATTACGGCTGATTTAGCAGCAAAAGTTTGTTCAATCCTTTTGACCGCGATCTCTGCAATATCTTCAAGTCCTACCGCGGCAGATAATTCCTTTGAAAGATTAAATAACGATATTATTCTTTTTTCCCGCTGGCGCAGAAAAGTTTGCTGTGTGCGTATCTTGGATGAAAGCGTACCAGTAACCGTGGCAACAATAAAATACATTATCAGCATCAGCAAATCTTCAACTTTTGCTATTGCTAAAGTAAATTGCGGTGGAATGAAAAAATAATCCCAGCTAAACGCACTCAATACAGCAGAAAGAAGAATTGGACCGGGCCCAAAATTCAATAAGGGCATAACGGCTAAGTATAACAAGAATATAAGTGAAACCGACTGATAACTGATTTGTGTCCGAAGAGCATAGCAAATTAAATTTAGCGCAAATACCGAAATTACGGCCTGACTATATTTTATTAATGATGACTGTGAAGTAAATGATATATTCCTGAATAAATTTTTTAAATCTTTTCTTTCGCCGCCGACTATATATACGTCAATATCGCCGCTCTTTTTCAACAGTTCCTTTACCAGGTCTTTTCTAAACGAGGGGTGCAGGATATAAGGACGCCTTGATTTGCCGATTACAATCTGAGTAACGTTATTCTCTCTTGCAACACGGATAATCGCATCAATTACTTCCATGGACTGGATCATAATTACTTCGGCGCCAAGTTCCTTGGCAAGATTAAAATTATCCGTTATAATTTTTTTCTTATCTTCGGATATTTTCATGTCATTTTCAATATAAAGTGCAATCCAAGGCGCTTCCATAGAATATGCCAACCTTCTGGTCCATCGTATCAAGTTGGCAGAATAAGGGCTTGGCCCAATGGCAACCATCAGTTTTTGACCTGATTTCCAGGTAGCATCAATTCTTTTTTCGGTTTTATAATCCTGAACGTCTTTGTCTATCCGCTCTGCTGCAATTCTAAGCGCCATCTCTCTTAAAGCGGTAAGATTCCCTTTCCTGAAAAAATTTTGAACTGCCTGTTTGGACTTTTCCGTAGTATAAACTTTGCCTTCGGATAATCTTTGAAGAAGATTATCCGGAGTAATATCAACCAATTCAATATCATCCGCTCTGTCAAAGACAGTATCGGGAACTGTTTCTCTTATAGTTGTACCGGTTATTTGTAAAACGGTATCAGTGCGGCTTTCGATGTGCTGAACGTTCAGTGTAGTATAGACACTAATGCCATTATTTAACAATTCCAGAACGTCCTGGTAACGCTTATTGTGCCGGCTGCCGGGTATATTTGAATGAGCAAGTTCATCGACAAGAACAAGCGACGGCTGCCTTGCCAGAATGGCGTCCAGATCCATTTCTTTAAATATTGTTCCGCGGTAGTTAATGTCTTTTAAGGGAACAACTTCCAATCCTTTAACCAGCTCTTCCGTCTCCACTCTCTTATGAGTTTCAACGATGCCCACAACTACGTCAACTTTTTCTTGTTTGGCTTTATGCGCGGCTTCAAGCATAGTATATGTTTTTCCAACACCGGCACACATTCCAAAAAATATTTTTAATTTACCCTGAGTGCTTTCAGCTTCATCCTGCTGAATTTTCTTAAGCAACTCATCGGGATCAGGACGGTTTTGATCTGCTGGATCCATCATTTACCCATCTCATCCAATTTTAAATTCAGATCTAAAACGTTTACAGTTTCTTCACCGAGAAATCCCAATTGTCTGTTTTTTGTCTGAAAATCTATCAGGTTGATTAAATGCTGTTTTTGCTCAGAATTAAATTTTCTTGCTTCGCTTATTCTTTTAACCTGCTCATAGGCGGCTGCACTGGATATGTCAGGGTCAACTCCGCTTGCAGATGCAAACAGCATCTCGTCAGGCACTGCAGCAGTGTCTTTTAATAAATTCTCTTTAATAAAAGCGGCCTTAGTATCTTTATACTGCTGAACCAGAACCTGACTGGTTAATGATAAATTACTTCCTCCGGATGGCACCGGGTTGTAATCAATTGCGGAAGGGCGCGACCAGAAATATTTCCTGCCGATAAACTTTTGCCCCAACAATTCCGAACCAATAACTCTGTTATTTTGTTTTACAAGGCTGCCGTTTGCTTTATGATAAAAAAACATCCGCCCAATACCGAAAATTATTGCAGGATAAATTATTCCGGTGATTATGGTGAAAAATAGTAAAATTTTAATTGAATTTTTTATTGCTTCTTTTACATTCATAATTGTTTTCTAACCTGAATAATTAAACTAACTTTAGAACAGTTAAAATAATATCAATAATTTTTATACCAACGAAAGGAATAGCCAATCCACCAACGCCATATAAAATAATATTCCGTTTAAGAACATTAGCAGCGCTTTCCGGCCTATACTTAACACCTTTAAGAGCAAGGGGAATTAAGAAAACAATAATTATCGCATTAAAAATAACAGCGCTTAAAATTGCACTTTGTGGAGTTGCAAGGTGCATTATGTTCAATATGGACAAAGGCCCGTTTATTGAATTAGTAGCAAACAACGACAGGGTTATTGCGGGTATAATTGCAAAATATTTAGAAACATCATTTGCAATGCTAAAAGTTGTTAATGCTCCGCGGGTCATTAAGAGCTGCTTGCCGATTTCCACAACTTCAATAAGTTTTGTCGGATTGCTGTCAAGATCAATCATATTGCCTGCTTCCCTTGCTGCCTGCGTTCCGCTGTTCATTGCAATACCAACATCTGCCTGAGCCAATGCCGGAGCATCATTTGTACCATCGCCTATCATCCCAATCATTTTACCACTGGACTGCTCATCGCGTATTCGTTTAAGCTTATCTTCGGGTTTTGCTTCGGAAATAAAATCATCAACGCCTGCTTCTGCAGCAATTGCTGTGGCGGTAAGTTTGTTATCGCCTGTAATCATAACAGTTTTGATTCCCATTCTCCTAAGCTGCGCAAAGCGTTCGCTTATTCCACCCTTAACAATATCTTTTAATTGAATTACGCCAAGTATCTTTTTGTTTTCAACAACAATAAGCGGGGTTCCACCGGCAAGCGCAATGTCCACGCCAATCATCTGTGTGAAAAAATAATCAGTTTGCGAATCTTTACCTGAAGAAATTTCCTGTGCAAACATTCTTTTTATAGATTCCAGTGAACCTTTACGAATAGATCTTTCGGGTTTACCATCAGATGATAAAATATTTACGCCGCTCATCTGTGTTTGTGCACTGAAAGGAATGAAATGAGCATTCAGCTCGCTTATATTTCTTTCCCGTATTTTAAATTTTTCTTTTGCAAGGACTACAATAGATCTTCCTTCAGGTGTTTCATCAGCAAGCGATGCAAGCTGTGCAGCATCAGCAAGGTACTCCTCGGTAACACCCGGGGCAGGGATAAATTCAGTTGCCATCCTGTTGCCAAGAGTAATTGTACCTGTTTTATCAAGAAGGAGCACGTCAATATCACCCGCAGCTTCAACAGCCCTTCCACTCATTGCAATAACATTATGCTGAAGCAGCCTATCCATTCCGCTTATACCGATAGCGCTTAGTAAACCGCCAATTGTTGTGGGGATTAAACAGACCAGCAGTGAAACCAAAACGGGCACGGATACTACACTGATATCCTGCCCAAGTGTTGTTTGGTAATAATTAAGAAAAAATTTTAATGTAACAACTACTATAAGAAAAATGATTGACATACCGGAAAGCAAGATAGAAAGTGCAATTTCATTCGGAGTTTTTTTCCTTTTGGCATTTTCAACAAGAGCAATCATCTTATCTATATAAGTTTCACCGGGATTTGACGTAACTTTAATAACAATTCTATCGCTGAGTACTTTTGTACCGCCGGTAACAGCGCTTCTATCGCCTCCGCTTTCCCTGATAACCGGAGCAGATTCGCCAGTAATAGCCGACTCATCAACGCTGGCTATTCCTTCAACAATTTCACCATCGGCCGGAATTATTTCTCCTGCTTCACAAACAACTCTGTCATTTACCCTGAGATCAAGTGCAGAGGTTTGAGTCTCTTTACCGCCTACAAGTTTCCGCGCCATTGTATTCGTTCTGGATTTCCTCAGGTTCTCCGACTGCGCCTTGCCCCTGCCCTCTGCAATTGCCTCAGCAAAGTTTGCAAACAAAACAGTGAACCAGAGCCAAAGAGATATCTGTAAATTAAATGACGAATATCTTCCTGCAAACATATCAGCAATAAAAATAGAGCTTGTCAGAGCTGCTCCAATTCCGACCATAAAGATTACAGGATTTTTCAGCAAATACAGCGGATTCAGTTTTTTAAATGAATCGATGGATGCCTGCTTCAATATTTTTTTATCAAAAAGTTTAATATTTAGTTTACCGGAGCTCATATTTTACACTCAAAAAGTATTTCCAAGATTCATTAATAAATGTTCTAATAAAGGTCCAATCGAAATTATTGGGAAAAATGTTAGAGCGCCAACAATTAATATTATTGACGTAAGCAGGAATGCAAAAAGCATATTGTCAGTGAGGAATGTGCCTGCCGAAACCGGCGTAATATTTTTCTTAACAAGGCTGCCTGCTATAGCTAATGTTGGAATGATAACACCGAATCTTCCTAAAATCATTGCGATTGCAATAAGAATATTGTAAAAATTTGTGTTTGCATTTAATCCTGCGAATGCACTTCCATTATTGCCCGCGCCTGAAGAGAAGGCATATATTATTTCAGAGAATCCGTGCGGGCCTTTATTTAATACACTTGATAATCCGGCCGGGACGGATAAGGCAAGAGCAGAAAAGAATAAAATTACAACACTTGGCAAAAGGATTGCCAGGATTGACCATTTGATTTCATATGCTTCTATTTTCTTTCCAAAGTATTCAGGAGTTCTTCCAACCATAAGCCCGGCAATAAATACAGTAAGCAGAATAAAATGAAGCATACCGTACATTCCTGCGCCCACTCCGCCAAATACTACCTCGCCGAGTTGTATATTAATCATTGCAACAAGCCCGGTAAGCGGGGTCAAACTGCTCATCATTGAATTAGTTGATCCATTCGATGCTGCAGTTGTGGCAACAGTCCATAAAACACTGTTAAAAACTCCGATGCGGGTTTCCTTCCCCTCCATCAAATTGTTTGTATGGAAAATAGCATTGTGCGAAATTTCAGAAAAATAGGAAACTGTTACTCCGCTTATTAGCAAAAACAACATCACGCTAAAAATTGTCCATGCATGCCTTTTTGATCCAAGCATCTTTCCATATGTAAAGACGAGTGAAGCCGGTATTAATAAGATAGACAAAACCTGTAAAAAATTTGAAAATGGAGATGGGTTTTCAAACGGGAAAGCGCTATTTGCATTAAAGAATCCTCCGCCATTTGTTCCGAGCTGTTTAATTGCAACCTGTGAGGCAGCCGGGCCAAGCGGTATGGTTTGTTTAAAACCTTCAAGTGTAGTCGCATTTACATACGGTAGGAAATTTTGTATTACACCCTGAGATAAAAGTAATACAGCCAAAATAAGAGACAAAGGTAGGAGCAAATATAGTGTTGCTCTTGTTAAATCTACCCAGAAATTTCCCAGAGAGTTCCCTTTCCTGACTGCAATACCTTTTATAAGAGCAACCATAACTGCAATACCTGTGGCAGCACTTAAAAAGTTTTGAACAGTTAAACCTGTCATTTGAACAAAATAACTTAATGTAGTCTCGCCGCTGTAAGCCTGCCAGTTTGTATTCGTAATGAAACTAACTGCTGTATTTATTGCAAGAAATAAATCTACATTCTGCATATGCTGGGGGTTAAGCGGGAGATAACTTTGAGTTATTTGCAACAAGACAAGCAAGATTAGGCCGATAAAATTAAAAGCAAGAAGTGAAAAAGAGTATTCCTTCCAGTTCATTTCATGCAGAGCATCAATTCTTAAAAATCTGTATACATTGTTTTCCGCTTTACTAAAAACGGGGCTTAAAAAATTTTTTTCGCCGTTAAATACTTTTGCAAGGTAACTGCCGATTGGAGGAGCAAGTACTATTATGCAGGTAATAAAAACGACAAATTGTAAAAGATCAAAAAAGTGATTCATAAGCTTAAATTAAAATTTATCCGGTTTTATTAATGTGTATATTAAATACACTAAAACAAAAAATGAAATTCCCAATGAAATTATATTTAGTAACATATTCTTCTTTTTTTTGTATGTAAAATTAAGATTTGTACTGTAAGTATGCTATAAAAAGATTGAGCTTTAATATAAAGATTTTATAAAGATGAACAATAAACTCATGATATTTGTGCCGGGTAATACATATATAAATTGTCTGAACCAGGATTCAAAGGATTTCAGGATTAACAGGATTAAGAATAAAAATAGATTTAAAGTGAATGATATCCTGATAATATCAACATTAAAATGAGGTCGGTAATTATAACCTACCTTATACTATTTTTCTAAACAAAAAGTTTTTAAAGGTAAAACTTTATTCAAATAAATTTTAGAACGGATAATTTTATCGGTAATTTGGCAGCATTTACCGATAATTTATTTTCTTACAAAAAATTAAATTATAATTTTCTTATCATATTTTTGGAATGTATTTTAACACTTCATTTTTGGGATAGATTCTTTTTATGGATAATAATATAATAATAGTAGAGCAATTAAAGAAGATTTTTACAGGCGGCAGTAGAAGGAAATCAAAAACAGTGGAGGCAGTAAACAATATTGACTTCCAAGTTAAAGAAAACGAAATATTCGGCCTTCTTGGTCCGAACGGAGCGGGCAAAACAACTACTATGAGAATATTGTGCACACTAATCACTTTAACTGCAGGTAAAATCTCTGTGCTGGGATATGATCTCTTGAAGCAGCAAGGAGAAATCCGTAAAAACATCGGTTATGTCAGTCAGAAAGGCGGCCTTGAGCCACGCTCTACAGGCAGAGAAAATATTATAATGCAGGCACGGCTTTATGGAATGGGCGCTCATGAAGCGGAAGAATTAACAGACGAACTTCTTCAAAAATTAGAACTCAAACCAATTGCGGATAGAAAGGCTAAAACCTACTCAGGTGGACAGCGTCGACTGTTTGATCTTGCAACAGGCATTGTTCATAAACCCCGAATTTTATTTCTTGATGAACCTACAACCGGGCTAGACCCGGGCAGCAGAAGCCATGTGTGGAACGAAGTTAAAAAGCTTCATAACGAAGGAACAACAATTATTCTTACAACTCATTACCTAGAAGAAGCAGATGTACTTTGCGATCGTGTGGCAATAATAAATCTTGGTAAAATAGTTGAATTGGATAATCCTGCTCAGTTGAAGCGGAAAATAATTTCAGGAGATATAATCTCGCTTAATTTTGAAAATAATGATCTTCTGCTTAGCGCAAAGGATATTCTGATGAAAGAAACTTTTGTTAAAGAATTGCAGCCTGTAGATTCAACACTGCACATTTATGTTGATGAAGGTGACAGTGCTCTTCCGCTTGTAATACAGCTTTTAAATAAAAATAACCTGCATGTTCAGACAGTCAGCCTATCGAGGCCGACACTGGACGATGTATTTCTTAAACTTACCGGACGGAAATTAATTGAAACCGAAAAGGAATAAAATTTAAAATTTTACCGGAATGAGATAAAACATGAAAAAATTTTTCGTTAGCACATATATTATTTTCAAAGAAGGGATACGAATATTAATACGGAATCCTTTGTGGATTTTTGTGGGGTTATTTGAACCTGTAGTTTATTTGCTTTTATTTATGCCGTTCTTAAAAGGTGTTACAACTGCGCCGGGTTTCCCTGCTGAATCTGCTACGCGGTTTTTTGTACCCGGATTAATAATAATGACTGCCATGTTTAATTCATCCTATGCAGGTTTTGGTGTTCTTGATCTGCTTGAATCCGGATTTATAGAAAGGCTTCGTGTTACGCCGGTAAACAGGCTATCATTAGCTCTCGGTTTTGTACTTCAAAGTGTAACTGTTTTGTTTATTCAGAGCCTAATAGTATGCCTTGTTTCGCTATTTTTTGGGTTCACTCCAAACTTTGTTGGTATGACATTTCTTTTTATGCTGGTTATTCTAATGGGAATCTGTCTCTCCTCTATTTCATATACTGCTGCATTTATAGTAAAAGACGGAGGAGTTCTGGCCAGTGTCATAAACTTTGTTATCCTGCCGCTTTTTCTTTTATCAGGAACGATGCTGCCTCTTAGTTTTGCACCCAAATCTATACAAATTATTGCCCTGCTAAATCCGTTCACTTATGCCGTGAATGCATCCCGTTTCCTGAGTGACGGGAATATTTACAATAGCCAGGTACTTATTTCATTTGTTGTATTTATTTTTTTATGCGTCCTTACACTTCAATGGTTTATAAAAATTATGAAAGAAACCGTAGCATAATATATTGATTTACAGAGTAGACATATCTATAACGAATCGATAGCGGACATCGCCTTTAATCATTCGTTCATAAGCCGCATTGATATCTTTCATTGCTATAACTTCCACATCGGAAAAAATGTTGTACTCTTCACAATAGTCGAGCATGTCCTGAGTTTCGCTGATGCTGCCAATTTTGGAACCGGCAATAGATCTGCGGTTACCAAGAAGGTTAAAGCCATTAATCTGTATTGGTGTTGGAGGAATTCCAATACAAATTAAAGTACCGTTTGTTTTGAGCATATTAAGGTACATGTTGTAATCGTGTGGAGAGGAAACAGTATCTATTATAAAATCAAAATAATTTGAGATATTTTTTACCTGCTCAAGATCCTTTGTAAGGACAAAATTACTCGCACCCAGTTTTCTTGAATCTGTTTCTTTAGAAATTGATGTACTAAGCATTGTAACTTCCGCCCCGAACGATGAAGCAAATTTTACTGCTATAGGCCCTAGTTCTCCAAGACCAAGTACACCGACCTTATGCCATTTGCTAATATTCCAATAGCGAAGAGGTGAGTAGGTTGTAATCCCTGCACATAAAAGCGGGGCAACACCCTCCAGGGGCAGTTTATCGGAGATGTGAAGAACAAAGTTTTCAGCAGTTACTATCGTGTTTGAATATCCGCCATAAGTCGGTGTTTTTCCATCTCTCTCAAGACTATTATATGAAAATACTGTACCTCTCATGCAATACTGCTCAATACCATGCTTGCAATTATCACATTCCCTGCAGGAATCAACAATTACTCCCACGCCGGCAAGATCCCTTATCTTAAATTTATTAACCTGCTCCCCAACTTTGACCACACGTCCTATTATTTCATGCCCGGGAACCATCGGATAGACAGCATTATTCCATTCATTGCTTGCCTGGTGAATATCAGAGTGGCATACACCACAATATAGTATATCTATCAGTACATCATGCGGTTCGGGATCCCGCCGCTCAAAATTTCATTGAGCCAACAGACCGGATGCGTTTTGTGCCGCATAGCCTTTTGATGGTATCATAATCTTCTGTTCCTTCTGAATTTTTGGTACGGACCTTCCCGGGTAATCTATGTAGGCATTGTAAAATCTGAGAAATACTTATACTTCTCTAAAAAAACAATTCCTTGATTAAAGACCAAAATTTGATCTTGTTTAATTTAATTCAGTCTAATACCGTAGACAATCCTAAAGATATCGGCCATTGAAAATTATTATTCATTTAATCACTTTCCCATGACAAGCCGGGATTTAGTCCCATCAGAATATTACAAATATTATAGTTTGATATGAACTCAATGTAACTATGTTAATCTCTTTATATACAATATTTTATATAATGTTTCAAATAACTATAATTTCACCACAATACAGGCAAAGGCTGCCCGGTTTCTAAAAGAGTTTTTAAGCTTGATATTACTACAGGCCAGCCCTTCATAATACCTTCATACATTTCCGAATCAGGTTCGAGCTTATCATGAATAACAGTCAAACGAACTATGTCCCGGTATGATTCGATGTCTATTGATACCCTGGATTGTTTTGCCTCATTAAGTTCATCAGCCGGAAATGCCCAGGCAAGCACAAGGCGTTTTGCCGGCGAAAATTCAATAACTTTTCCAACCAAGCGGAGTGCACGTTCTTTATCTGCACTACGGTGTTCCCATTTTGAGCCCGGCTTCCAATCAGATAAGTTCACATGCTGCCAATATTTTGCCGTTAAATTTGGATCTATTAAGGCATCCCAAAGTTTCTCCGGAGTTGTTGAAATATACATTACATATACAAATTGAAGCTTGTCCATTACAGCTCCTTTCTAATTATTAAAATTGAATTGCATCTTAATGTGCCGTATAGAAATCGATCTATCCGCAAGTGTAATATAATGGGAAAAGATGGGTGGTTTTGTAAGCTAAATCATTTAGCAAGGCAGGGCAGGAGAAGCGGCTGCTTCAATTGCTGCATTCAAAGCTAGATTGTTGTATATGTTATCATTTGGTCGCACGTGCTTACTATTTTATCTTCATCCTGCATTGTAAAAGGAGGAATTATCCTTATTATTATGAATTGTAGCCTAAATTGTTTACTTGAATATAACTATCTCTGGGGTGTCATGTGGCACTATTTAATCAGCATCATCTTCTTTGTTGAAGTAAAACTCCCGGATTGGAATTTATACATATAGATTCCGGATGCTAATCGGCCGGCGTTGAAATTTACAGTATAATTTCCTGCGGGTTGCAGTTGATTAATGAGAGTTACAATTTCCCGTCCCAATAAAGTATATATTTTAAGAGTAACAATGCCGCTTTCAGGAATATTGTACTTTATGATGGTTATTGAATTGAATGGATTAGGATAATTTTGAAATAATACATATGGATTAAGAATATGAGATATATTGTTCGTAAAGTTAATATTAAATATACCTTTACTTATACTATTTATGCTTGAATCGGATGTACTGCTTACTCTTACTAATGCATGTGTTGAAGAAGTATCAGGTATTGTCCAGGTAAATTTGTTCGAATCTGCAGGAAAATTTGCAGCTATGTTTGACCACGTTTTTCCGCTGTCTATGGAAAAATCTATATTCACAGACTCAATACTATTGCTTGTCCATGTAATATTTTGTTTACTACCTCCCTGCCAATTTTCTCCACCTTTGGGTGTTAAAACAACGATGTTATAATTAATAATTGTAATTTCAGACATTGCAAATAAATTTGGATTTTGTAAATCGGTTATTTTTAGCATACATTTATCTGTAGCAGGTATGTTCACATTGTATGCAAGGCCTCCCGTTTCAGCCGAAACCGATGAATCTATCACCGTCCAGTAATTACCGCCGTTTGTTGATATCTCTACCTTAATATTTGTTACATTTATACTAACCCATGTTATTGTAGCCGTTGCCCCTACTTTCCAACATGATTCTGCTGTTGGTGAAGTCAAATAAAGTGAAGATATAATTATTGACCTGTAAACCGTATTGCTGTTTACACTTCCGTCATTGACGATGAAGCCTACGGTTCTTGTCGATGTCGATGGATTTTGGCTCGTATCCTGAAATTTTACCGACCTTAATGCAGTTTGATAATTGAAAATACTGGAGATGCCGCTTAACGTCATCACTCCGGTTACACTGTTATAGCTTCCCGTTATCCCGTTCTGGTTTGTAAAGCTCAGTACGTCCTCTCCGCTCCTAAAATTACCTATTATACTTATACTGGCGCTTGCCAAAGTTGTATTATCCACATCACTTGCCGTTATCGTATTGGTTATCTGTATCCCCGTGTCGCCTTCTATATAATTTATCGAGGTTCCCTCTATACCAAATAGTACTGGAGGATTGTCTATTGCGGTTATACTTATTTGTCTTGTAAGCGTGTCGCTGTTAGCTATACCGTCATTTACTATAAAGCTTACTGTTCTTGCCGCCGTCGACGGGTCCTGACTTGTGTTCTGATACATTACCGATCTTAATGCTGTTTGATAATTAGCTACACTGGAACTGCCGTTTAACGTCAATACTCCCGTGGCGCCGTTATAGAGGCCTGTTATACCGTTCTGGTTTGCAAAACTAAGTACATCCTGGCCGCCTAAAAAATTACCGGTTATGCTCACAGAAGCGCTTGCCAAATTTTTATTATCGACATCACTTGCCGTTATTGTATTTGTTATCTGTACTGCCGCGTTCCCTTCAGTAAAGTTTAAAGCCGGTTTCTCTATTGTTGATAGTACGGGAGGATTGTTTACCGGCGTTATACTTATCTGTCTTGTTAAAATATTGCTGTTTATGCTTCCGTCATTTACAATAAAGCTTACAGTTCTTGTTGCTGTGGACGGATCCTGGCTTATGTTTTTATACTTTACAGACCTTAAGGCAGTTTGATAGTTGGCTACACTGGAAATTCCGCTTAACTTCATTACCCCTGTAGCACCGTTATAGCTTCCCGATATCCCATTGTCGCTTGTAAAACTCAGTACATCCTGGCCGCCTAAAAAATTATTTGTTATACAAACTGTAGCGCTTGCTAATGTTGATTTATTACCATCATTTGTCGTTATTGAATTTGTTATCTGTATAGCCGCATTCCCTTCAGTATAGTTTATTGATGTTCCCTCTATTCCGGATAGCACAGGGATATTGTTTACAGCCATCACAGTTACAGTTGAAGCAATTGATAATGTTGACGTATCGACACCACCGTTTGCGGTGCCGCCGCTGCCCTGGATCGATGTTAAGGTTACTATACGGCTATTCGTTGTGGGGTTATTGCTTGTGTTTTTATATGTCATTCCGTTTACAAGGTTCTGCATTGCCGCGGGAGTTATTCCACCCAACTTTGAGATCGTAACTGTTGCCGTTGAACCTGATAAACTGACCGCAGCAGTCATGCCGTTTGTAGCCGTGGTTACAGAGTTCCCGTTTGTAAGGGCAACGCTGCTTCCGTCAATATTTAATATCTCGCTTGTACCATCGGTTACATTGGTTACAGTTAAAACAAGTTGTATTATTGTCTGGCCCGTTTTTACTGTGGTTATTGCAGTTGAAGAATATAGAATTGCAGCACTTCCTCCTTCGGTATATGAAGGGTTGTTTGCAGTTGCAGTTAGTGTCGGAGGAGCATTTACCGATATTACAGTTACAGTTGAAGCAATCGATAATGTTGACGTATCAACACCGCCGTTTGCTGTGCCGCCGCTGCCCTGAATCGATGTTAAGGTTACCACACGGTTATTCGTACTCGGATTAATGCTTGTGTTTTTATATGCTATTCCGTTTACAAGAGTCTGCATTGCCGCGGGAGGTATTCCACCTGACTTTGAGATCGTAACTGTTGCCGTTGACCCGGATAAACTGACCAAAGCAGTCATGCCGTTTGTAGCCGTGGTTACAGAGTTCCCGTTTGTAAGGGCAACGCTGCTTCCGTCAATATTTAATATCTCGCTTGTACCATCGGTTACATTGGTTACAGTTAAAACAAGTTGTATTATTGTCTGGCCCGTCTTTACTGTTGTTATTGCAGTTGATGAATACAGAGTGGCTGCGCTTCCTCCTTCGGTAAATGTAGGGTTGTTAGCATTAGCAGTTAATGTCGGGGGAATATTTACAGCCAGTACAGTTACGGTAGAAGCAATCGATAATGTCGACGTATCAACACCACCGTTTGCCGTGCCGCCGCTGCCCTGAATCGATGTTAAGGTTACTATACGGCTATTCGTTGTGGGGTTATTGCTTGTGTTTTTATATGCTATTCCGTTTACAAGAGTTTGCATTGCCGCGGGAGGTATTCCACCTGACTTTGAGATCGTAACTGTTGCCGTTGACCCGGATAAACTTACAGTAGCAGTCATGCCATTTGTAGCCGTGGTTACAGAGTTACCGTTTGTAAGGGTCACGCTGCTTTTGTCAATATTTAATATCTCGTTTGTCCCGTCGGTTACATTAGTTACTGTTAAAGCCAGCTTTAATATAGTCTGTCCGGATTCTATTGTAGCTATCGCAGTGGATGAATAAAGAGTAGCAGCGCTTCCTCCTTCGGTAAATTTAGGGTTATTTGCAGTTGCAGTTAATGTCGGAGGAATATTTACAGCCATTACAGTTATAGTTGAAGCAATCAATAAAGTTGATGTATCGACACCTCCATTTGCAGTACCGCCGCTGCCCTGAATCGATACTAAGGTTACCACACGGTTTTTCGTTGTGGGATTAATACTTGTATTTTTATAGGCTATTCCGTTTACAAGAGTTTGCATTGCCGCGGGAGTTATTCCACCTGACTTTGAGATCGTTACTGTTGCAGTTGACCCGGATAAACTTACTGCAGCAGTCATGCCGTTTGTTGCTGTGGTTACAGAGTTACCATTTGTCAGGGCAACGTTGCTTCCGTCAATATTTAATATCTCGTTTGTCCCGTTGCTTACATTTGTTACTGTTAAAGCAAGTTGTAATATAGTCTGCCCCGTCTTTACTGTGGTTATTGCAGTTGATGAATACAATGTGTCAGCGATTCCTCCTTCGGTAAATGCAGGGTTGTTTGCAGTAGCAGTTAATGACGGAGGAACATTTACAGCAACTACCTTTACATTTGAAGCAATTGATAATGTTGAAGTATCAAAGCCGCCGTTCGCCGTGCCGCCGTTATCCTGGATCGAAGTTAAGGTCACCACACGGTTGTTCGTTGTGGTAGGATTATTACTTGAATTTTTATATGCTATTTTATTTACAAGAGTTTGCATTGCTGCGGGATTTATTCCACCTGACTTTGAGATTGTAACTGTTGCCGTTGACCCGGATAAACTTACCGAGGCAGTCATACCGTTTGTTGCTGTGGTTACAGAGTTACTGTTTGTAAGGGCCACACTGCTTCCGTCAATATTTAATATCTCGTTTGTACCATCGGTTACATTGGTTACTGTTAGAACCAGCTTTAATATAGTTTGCCCGGATTCTATTGTATATATTGCAGTTGAAGAATACAGAATTGCAGCGCTTCCTCCTTCGGTAAAGGTAGGGTTGTTTGCTGCGGCAGTTAATGTTGGAGGATTATTTATCAGGTATATAATTATAGATGAAGTAATCGATAATGGCGAAGTATTAACACCACCGTTTGCAGTACCGCCGCTGCCCTGAATCGATGTTAAGGTTACTATACGGCTATTCGTTGTGGGGTTATTGCTTGTGTTTTTATATGCAATTCCGTTTACAAGAGTTTGCATTGCTGCGGGAGTTATTCCACCCGGCTTTGAGATTGTAACAGTTGCCGTTGACCCTGATAAACTTACCGTTGCAGTCATGCCGTTTGTAGCCGTGGTTACAGAGTTACCGTTTGTAAGGGCTACGCTGCTTCCGTCAATATTTAATATCTCGTTTGTCCCGTCGGTTACATTTGTTACTGTTAAAACAATTTGTAATATTGTCTGGCCCGTTTTTACTGCAGTTATTGCAGTTGATGAATACAAAATTGCAGCACTTCCTCCTTCGGTATATGAAGGGTTGTTTGCAGTAGCAGTTAATGTCGGAGGAGCATTTACCGATATTACAGTTACTGTTGAAGTAATTGATAATGTTGACGTATCAACACCGCCGTTTGCAGTACCGCCGCTGCCCTGAATCGATGTTAAGGTTACAACACGGTTATTCGTACCTGGATTAATGCTTGTGTTTTTATATGCTATTCCGTTTACAAGAGTTTGCATTGCCGCGGGAGTTATTCCGCCTGACTTTGAGATCGTAACTGTTGCCGTTGACCCGGATAAACTTACCGCAGCAGTCATGCCGTTTGTAGCCGTGGTTACAGAGTTACCGTTTGTAAGGGCAACGCTGCTTCCGTCAATATTTAATATCTCGTTTGTACCATCGGTTACATTGGTTACAGTTAAAACAACTTGTAATATTGTCTGGCCCGTCTTTACTGTTGTTATTGCAGTTGATGAATACAGAGTGGCTGCGCTTCCTCCTTCGGTAAATGTTGGGTTGTTAGCATTAGCAGTTAATGCCGGGGGAATATTTACAGCCAGTACAGTTACGGTAGAAGCATTCGATAATGCCGAAGTATCAACACCTCCGCTTGCTATGCCTCTCTTATTCCGGGTTGATGTTAAGTTTACTACCTTGCCGTTTGAAGTCGGATTAATATTTATGTTTTGATATGTTGATCCTTTTACAGTGGGTTGCACTACCGCGGGAGTTATTCCACCTGACTTTGAGATCGTAACATTTGCCTTTGTCCCGGTTAAACTAACAGGGGCATTCATGCCGTTTGGAGTAGTAATTAATGAGTTCCCATTTGCAGTGCCTCCGTTGCCCATGATCGAAGTTAAAGTTGCTACACGGTTATTCGTAGTGGGATTATTACTTGTGTTTTTATATGCTATTCCGTTTACAAGAGTCTGCATTGCCGCGGGAGTTATTCCACCTGTATTTGATATCGTAACAGTTGCAGTTGTCCCGGATAAACTGACCGCAGCAGTCATGCCGTTTGTAGCTGTGGTTACAGAGTTCCCGTTTGTAAGTGCTACGCTGCTTCCGTCAATATTTAATATCTCGTTTGTACCATCGGTTACATTGGTTACTGTTAAATCCAATTCTAATATTGTCTGTCCATACACTATAGTAGATATCACAGTGGATGAATATAGTATGGCGGCGCTGTCTCCTTCTGTAAATGTAGGGTTATTTACCGTAACCGTTAATGTAGGAGGAATATCTACCGACAATACCGTTACGGTCGAAGCAACAGATAGCGGCGAAGTATCCACACCACCGTTTGCAGTCCCGCCGCTGCCCTGAATCGATGTTAAGGTTACAACACGGTTATTCGTAGCGGGATTAATGCCTGTGTCTTTATATGTTATTCCGTTTACAAGAGTCTGCGTTGCTGTGGGAGTTATTCCACCTGACTTTGAGATCGTTACTGTTGCAGTTGACCCGGATAAACTGACCGCAGCAGTCATGCCGTTTGTAGCTGTAGTTACAGAGTTCCCGTTTGTAAGGGCAACGTTGCTTCCGTCAATATTTAATATCTCATTTGCCCCATCGGTTACATTGGTTACAGTTAAAACAAGTTGTAATATTGTCTGGCCGGTCTTTACTGCAGTTATCGAAGTTGATGAATACAGAGTTGCAGCACTTCCTCCTTCTGTAAACGTAGGGTTGTTTGCGGTTGCAGTCAATGCCGGTGGAACATTTACAGCCACTACGGTTACAGTTGAAGCAATTGATAATGTTGACGTATCAACACCACCGTTTGCCGTGCCGCCGTTATCCTGAATCAATGTTAAGGTCACCACACGGTTGTTCGTTGTGGTGGGATTATTGCTTGTGTTTTTATATGCTATTCCGTTTACGAGAGTCTGCATTGCCGCGGGAGGTATTCCACCTGACTTTAAGATCGTAACTGTTGCCGTTGTCCCGGATAAACTTACCGAGGCAGTCATACCGTTTGTTGCCGTGGTTACAGAGTTACCGTTTGTAAGGGCAACGCTGCTTCCGTCAATATTTAATATCTCGTTTGCGCCATCGGTTACATTAGTTACTGTTAAAACAATTTGTAATATTGTCTGCCCGGATTCTATTGTAGATATCGATGTTGATGAATACAGATTTGCCGCGCTCCCCCCTTCGGTAAATGTCGGGTTGTTTGCAGTAGCTGTTAATGTCGGCGGGTTATTTACTGTGTATATAGTTATAGTTGAAGCAATCGATAATGTTGACGTATCAACGCCGCCGTTTGCTGTGCCGCCGCTGCCCTGAATCGATGTTAAAGTTACAATACGGTTATTCGTAGTTGGATTAATGCTTGTGTTTTTATATGCAATTCCGTTTACAAGAGTCTGCATTGCTGCGGGAGTTATTCCACCCGGCTTTGAGATTGTAACAGTTGCCGTTGACCCTGATAAACTTACCGTTGCAGTCATGCCGTTTGTAGCCGTGGTTACAGAGTTACCGTTTGTAAGGGCTACGCTGCTTCCGTCAATATTTAATATCTCGTTTGTCCCGTCGGTTACATTTGTTACTGTTAAAACAATTTGTAATATTGTCTGGCCCGTTTTTACTGCAGTTATTGCAGTTGATGAATACAAAATTGCAGCACTTCCTCCTTCGGTATATGAAGGGTTGTTTGCAGTAGCAGTTAATGTCGGAGGAGCATTTACCGATATTACAGTTACTGTTGAAGTAATTGATAATGTTGACGTATCCACACCGCCGTTTGCAGTCCCGCCGCTGCCCTGAATCGATGTTAAGGTTACAACACGGTTATTCGTACCTGGATTAATGCCTGTGTCTTTATATGTTATTCCGTTTACAAGAGTCTGCGTTGCTGTGGGAGTTATTCCACCTGACTTTGAGATCGTTACTGTTGCAGTTGACCCGGATAAACTGACCGCAGCAGTCATGCCGTTTGTAGCTGTAGTTACAGAGTTCCCGTTTGTAAGGGCAACGTTGCTTCCGTCAATATTTAATATCTCATTTGCCCCATCGGTTACATTGGTTACAGTTAAAACAACTTGTAATATTGTCTGGCCCGTCTTTACTGTTGTTATTGCAGTTGATGAATACAGAGTGGCTGCGCTTCCTCCTTCGGTAAATGTTGGGTTGTTAGCATTAGCAGTTAATGCCGGGGGAATATTTACAGCCAGTACAGTTACGGTAGAAGCATTCGATAATGCCGAAGTATCAACACCTCCGCTTGCTATGCCTCTCTTATTCCGGGTTGATGTTAAGTTTACTACCTTGCCGTTTGAAGTCGGATTAATATTTATGTTTTGATATGTTGATCCTTTTACAGTGGGTTGCACTACCGCGGGAGTTATTCCACCTGACTTTGAGATCGTAACATTTGCCTTTGTCCCGGTTAAACTAACAGGGGCATTCATGCCGTTTGGAGTAGTAATTAATGAGTTCCCATTTGCAGTGCCTCCGTTGCCCATGATCGAAGTTAAAGTTGCTACACGGTTATTCGTAGTGGGATTATTACTTGTGTTTTTATATGCTATTCCGTTTACAAGAGTCTGCATTGCCGCGGGAGTTATTCCACCTGTATTTGATATCGTAACAGTTGCAGTTGTCCCGGATAAACTGACCGCAGCAGTCATGCCGTTTGTAGCTGTGGTTACAGAGTTCCCGTTTGTAAGTGCTACGCTGCTTCCGTCAATATTTAATATCTCGTTTGTACCATCGGTTACATTGGTTACTGTTAAATCCAATTCTAATATTGTCTGTCCATACACTATAGTAGATATCACAGTGGATGAATATAGTATGGCGGCGCTGTCTCCTTCTGTAAATGTAGGGTTATTTACCGTAACCGTTAATGTAGGAGGAATATCTACCGACAATACCGTTACGGTCGAAGCAACAGATAGCGGCGAAGTATCCACACCACCGTTTGCAGTCCCGCCGCTGCCCTGAATCGATGTTAAGGTTACAACACGGTTATTCGTAGCGGGATTAATGCCTGTGTCTTTATATGTTATTCCGTTTACAAGAGTCTGCGTTGCTGTGGGAGTTATTCCACCTGACTTTGAGATCGTTACTGTTGCAGTTGACCCGGATAAACTGACCGCAGCAGTCATGCCGTTTGTAGCTGTAGTTACAGAGTTCCCGTTTGTAAGGGCAACGTTGCTTCCGTCAATATTTAATATCTCATTTGCCCCATCGGTTACATTGGTTACAGTTAAAACAAGTTGTAATATTGTCTGGCCGGTCTTTACTGCAGTTATCGAAGTTGATGAATACAGAGTTGCAGCACTTCCTCCTTCTGTAAACGTAGGGTTGTTTGCGGTTGCAGTCAATGCCGGTGGAACATTTACAGCCACTACGGTTACAGTTGAAGCAATTGATAATGTTGACGTATCAACACCACCGTTTGCCGTGCCGCCGTTATCCTGAATCAATGTTAAGGTCACCACACGGTTGTTCGTTGTGGTGGGATTATTGCTTGTGTTTTTATATGCTATTCCGTTTACGAGAGTCTGCATTGCCGCGGGAGGTATTCCACCTGACTTTAAGATCGTAACTGTTGCCGTTGTCCCGGATAAACTTACCGAGGCAGTCATACCGTTTGTTGCCGTGGTTACAGAGTTACCGTTTGTAAGGGCAACGCTGCTTCCGTCAATATTTAATATCTCGTTTGCGCCATCGGTTACATTAGTTACTGTTAAAACAATTTGTAATATTGTCTGCCCGGATTCTATTGTAGATATCGATGTTGATGAATACAGATTTGCCGCGCTCCCCCCTTCGGTAAATGTCGGGTTGTTTGCAGTAGCTGTTAATGTCGGCGGGTTATTTACTGTGTATATAGTTATAGTTGAAGCAATCGATAATGTTGACGTATCAACGCCGCCGTTTGCTGTGCCGCCGTTATCCTGGATCGATGTTAAGGTTACAACACGGTTATTCGTAGTTGGACTACTGCTTGTGTTTTTATATGCAATTCCGTTTACAAGAGTTTGCATTGCCGTGGGAGTTATTCCGCCTGGCTTTGAGATTGTAACTGTTGCCGTTGACCCGGATAAACTTACCGCAGCAGTCATGCCGTTTGTTGCTGTGGTTACAGAGTTACCATTTGTCAGGGCAACGTTGCTTCCGTCAATATTTAATATCTCGTTTGTCCCGTCGGTTACATTTGTTACTGTTAGAACCAGCTTTAATATAGTCTGCCCGGATTCTATTGTAGATATCGCTGTTGATGAATACAGAATTGCCGCGCTCCCTCCTTCTGTAAATGCCGGGTTGTTTGTGGTTGCAGTTAATGTCGGAGGGTTATTTACCGATATAACCGTTATAGTTGAAGCAATTGATAATGTTGACGTATCGACACCACCGTTTGCTGTGCCGCCGCTGCCCTGGATAGATGTTAAGGTTACAACACGGTTGCTCGTTGTGGGGTTATTGCTTGTGTTTTTATATGCTATTCCGTTTACAAGAGTTTGCATTGCTGCGGGAGTTATTCCACCTGACTTTGAGATCGTTACTGTTGCAGTTGACCCGGATAAACTGACCGCAGCAGTCATGCCGTTTGTAGCTGTAGTTACAGAATTACTGTTTGTCAAGGCCACGCTGCTTCCGTCAATATTTAATATCTCATTTGTACCATCGGTTACATTGGTTACTGTTAAACCAACTTGTAATATTGTCTGGCCCGTCTTTACTGTTGTTATTGCAGTTGATGAATACAGAGTGGCTGCACTTCCTCCTTCTGTAAATGTTGGGTTGTTTGCATTAGCTGTTAATGTCGGAGGAATATTTACAGCCACTACAGTTACGGTCGAAGCAATCGATAATGTTGACGTATCCACTCCACCATTTGCAGTGCCGCCGCTGCCCTGGATAGATGTTAAGGTTACCACACGATTGCTCGTTGTGGGATTATTGCTTGTGTTTTTATATGCTATTCCGTTTATAAGAGTCTGCATTGCCGCGGGAGTTATTCCACCTGACTTTGAGATCGTAACTGTTGCCGTTGACCCGGATAAACTGACCGAAGCAGTCATGCCGTTTGTAACCGTGGTTACAGAATTCCTGTTTGTAAGGGCAACGCTGCTTCCGTCAATATTTAATATCTCGTTTGTCCCATCGGTTACATTAGTCACAGTTAAATCAACTTGTAAAATTGTCTGGCCTGTTTTAATAATAGTTATAGCAGTAGAAGAATACAGAGTTGCAGCGCTTCCTCCTTCTGTAAATGTAGGATTGTTTGCAGTCGCCGTTAATGTCGGGGGTGCATTTACTTCATCAAACTGTAATACTCTGTTATTACCTGAGTCTGAAAGCAATAATACATTATTAGTTGTGTCAAAAGTCATGCCAGCCGGGAGCTTAATTCCGCTTTGTGTTGAAGCAGATACACTTGAATTAAAATCAGTCTGTCCCAATTCATAATCGGCGGCTGCGCCATTTGCTTTAGAAGCGGCGTTTTTAAAAATGAGTACCCTGCAATTATTACAATCTGCGATATAAAGCGTACCGAAAGAATCCACAGCAAGATTGTAAGGACGATACACTCCCGTGGAAGTAGTAGACTGAGCGTCGCCTGTAAAATTGCTCTGCCCTAAAACTCCATTTGCAGCGGCTCCGTTTGATGTTGGATTATCAAATCTGAGCACACGGGCATCATTTGGGTCGGATACCCATACTGTTGTTCCTGAAACCCAAATACCCATAGCCCCTGCTATAGTAATACTATCCACATCTACTGCGGGTATTGTATTAAAATCCGTACCTCCCAACATAAGGCTTGCATTAGCGCCGCTTGAAAGTGAATTTGCATTTGTAAATTTAAGCACACGTCGATTGTTATAATCGGAAACCCACAAATTCCCTGATCCGTCAAAGCAAATCGCCGCCGGCCAATATAAACCGCTCTGAGAGGTTGCATTCGTACCCGTTGTAAAATTGCTTTGTCCGAGAACAACATTTGCTGCCGGTCCGGCAGCGACTAATGAATAGGCATTATTAAATTTCAAAATCCTGTTATTGGAATTGTCGGCAACCCACAAAGCCCCGTTATAAACTGCAACTCCTGCCGGTTTTTTCATTGTGGTTGATGTACAACCACTGGTAGAATTAGTCATGTTTGTCTGACCGAATACGTATTCGGCTGCAGGATTACTTGAGGATAAAGGGTATGCAAATCTGAGTACTCTGTTATTGTCATGATCAGCGATGTACATTTTACCGTGTGCATAGTCTATTGCAATTTGATTGGGGTTAGCCATGTTCTGAGAAGTCGCTGAGCCTGTGTTATTGGTCCAATTACTTTGACCAACTACGTATTGGGCATTTTGTCCGTTCACCCATTGTGCCCAAAGGTTAGCTGAGTATAATAATATTAAACCAATTAAAAGTTTTTTCAACATAAGATTCTTGTCTCATTTTTCCAATTGTTCCAAAATGCTGCTAATGAATAATATTTAGCCAAATCAAGAAAAAATAATGTGTCTGCTTTTCACCAGTTTAATTTTGTTCAAAATAAATACAGTACTTTTTAAACATTTCAGTTTAAAATGGGATTTTCCAAATTTAATTTTGAAAAAACTATTCTCTATTTATAGATTATCGTTAGTATATATAAATGGTTAATTAATTAGAAATAAGCGCGTCCATTAAGCCGTTAAGCGAAACAATAACAAATTGAACGAGCATAATTTTTAGAGTTAATTTATTCAAAATTAATAGTGAATAATTCAAAATCTTTGATTGGGTAACGTCTTAGCTATGTAACAACCGGAAAAATCATTTATTATTAAATATTAAACATAGTTTTCAATAAATAGTAACAAATAACATCATGTGATTATACGCAATGTAACAGAGTCTTGGGAGAAATAACAAATATTATGAAACCGGCCGCAATAATACACTAAAAAGTGAAAATTAATTTCCGATAATGAATTCAAAGAGCGTAAAAATATTCAACAATCGGAAAATAGAGTGTACATTAATCTGGTAGAAAATATATATATGTTTGGAATAATTGAGGGGTCGGCCAAAATAATATTTGCTGAGATTTTTCAATTTATATTCATTTTTCATAATAAAAATTGAAAAAAATATGTTTTTAAGCTATTTATCCAATTTATTGAATTATTATCGGGCTTTTTTTTCCGCTTATCGGGTTATTTATCCCTCTTATATTGCTTTTTGTTGCGATTATAACATTTAAGTTATGAACATGTTTCGAATGCCGATAGTGTTATAAACTTGAGAGACTTTTTTTTTAAAATATGAACATTCTAAATAAATATAATTCTACCCCGGGACTTTTTTATCCGGTAGAATTCATGTTAAATAAAAATAAATAAAATAAGGAGTACCACAATGAAACTTTGGAGTACAGTATTTTTTTTACTTCTTGTATCTTTGTATTAAGTTTTGGTTTTACCAAATCAATTTACGGTCAGGGAGAGCCCGCAAAGAAAGATACAAGCGCTCAGAGTTTGTCCGAAATGAATTTAGAAGATCTGCTAAATGTCCAGGTCACTACAGCTTCTAAAAAAGCTGAAAAAACAAGCGATGCGCCTGCAGTCATGGAAACAATTTCGTCCACAGAAATTAAGGCTTATGGAGCAAACTCTTTAATGGACATTCTTCAAAGGGCAACTTCTATTCAGCCTATGTCAAACAGTATTTTCCCTGATAATATTTCAATTATGAGGGGCGATTTAAATTTTCCTGAAGACACGCATGTCCTTTTATTAATTGACGGAAGGCCAGTACGTGAAGGAACAAACGGCGGAACGGATAATTCTTTTTATACAGGTTTCCCGATTGAATCAATCGACCATATAGAAATAATCCGCGGGCCCGGCTCCGTACTTTATGGAAGCAATGCTTTTTGCGGTGTTATTAATATTGTTACAAAAAAAGATGAAGTATCGTCTTTAAATGTATCAGCAACGGAAGGTTCTTTTGGAACAACAAGATCTGCAATTAATGGCTCGGTTACATCAGGTGATTTCAATGCAAAAGTAAGCTTGAAAATAGATGATATAACCGGCTGGGATTTTAATATGGTAACAAAAACACCTGCACCTGCAAAATTGATTGCTAATTATGACATGGATCAGCATAATATTGGTGCTTTGGGCGATGTAAATTATAAGGATTTAAGTTTGACGGTATTTTTTGCTAATACTGATCAGAATATGCTCGGTATTATTCCTTTGGCAACTTGGGCTGGCCAGGATAAATTTCAAAAAGTATTCGTGAATTTGGGGTATGATCATAAATTCAACGATAATTGGGGAGCCACAATAAATCTTACAGATAATTCAGATATTCTTAACATGGACGATAATGCAGTTGCAACGGTTGATAACCACCTGCAGTCTTTGGATTATCTGGGCGAACTTACCATCAATGGAAAACTTTCAGATAATGCTAATTTAGTTTTTGGCGGTACATATTTGGGAATGAACGAAAATGCTTTTATCCCCGGTCAACCGGTAGCTCCTTATCATCTGCATAGTTTATCTGCTTATATACAGGGAGATTATAGGCCGGTAGATGCATTAAAATTAATCCTCGGCGGACAAATGAATAAACCGGAAGGACAAAGCACCAGTTTTGTTCCGAGACTTGGCGCTATTTATGATTTTACTAACGACTTTGGTTTGAAAGTTTTGTACGGCCAGGCATTCAGGTCACCGTACCCCACAGAATTATATCTGCAAAATCCTACTATTGTAGGAAATCCTGATTTGGCACCTGAAAAAATCGGTACATTTGATGCCCAGTTATTCTATTCCGGATCGTCCGGTGAGATTTCTATTGATTATTATAATAGTTATTACTTTGACAATATTACCAGGATTCCTACGGCAAACCCTGCAGTATTAACTTATACGAATGAAGGTACATTAACTGATCAAGGTGTTGAACTGCAAGGAAAATATTCCATATCAACAGAATTTTTTATCTCAGGTTCGGCATCTTATCAAAAAAATACAGATAATGAAATGGTAACACCTAATTTTATGGGTAAAATAGGCGTAATTTATAAACCGGGTTATGGCGTATCGGTTGGGTTATTCAATACATACTTTGGCGCTCCACAGGCAAATACCGGTGCTGTAGTTAATCCGCCGGCAAATGCCGTAAGTTTATTCAGCGCTAATATTTCATATAAACTTCCTACATCATTCCCGTTGGAATTTACTTTGTACGGCCAAAATTTATTTAACTCAAGCTACTATTTCACCGAATACGTTAGAGACTGGGTTAATACTTTCCCTGTAGGCCCGGGCAGGTCTGTCTATGGTAAAGTTAGTATTGGTATTTAATAATTTAAATTACTCTGATTAAAATTTGAAACAGATTTAAAAAGTGATTAAATAGGGTGAGATAATGATAAAATATCTCACTCTTTATTATAATACGATTGTTTATAAGTATGAAATGGAGATTGATTAAAAAAATGAAAAAGAAAATTGGTTCAAACAGCAAAATATTTTTAGTCCTTCTATTCTTAGTCGGCATCCCGACTGTAAATAGTTTTGCACAGGATATGGCTGTACCCGCCACCCTGCAGGCTGCCCTGTTTAAAAAAATATTTGCATTTGACAAAACGGTTCAGGCAAAAGGAAGTACGGATGTGGTTATATTATCATCAGGCGGTTCTGCAGATGAAATTGTTTCAGCATTTAATAGTGCAGGAATAAGCACGAAAGTTGTCAGCGGGAACCAGGTACCCGGCGGCGCCAATATTGTATATGTTATGCCGGGTGTTGCATCTCCCAAACAGCAATGCGCTCAGAAAAAAGTATTATCGATTTCAGGCGTTTCTTCTTATGCTGAAAGCGGTAAAGTATCTATCGGATTAGATGTTGAAGGCGGAAAACCGAAAATTATTGTGAATATGGCGCAGCTTAAAGCAGAAGGACAGGAACTTTCTTCAGATTTGTTAAAATTAGCAAAAGTTATTCAATAGAGGTATTTATATGAAATATTTTAAGACATTAGGTATAAAACAGAAATTTCAACTACTACTGGCAGTAAGTTTCTTTTTGATCGGGGTTTTTCTATTCCTTTATTTCCCGCTCAATCAGAAATCAGAATTGACAAATTCACTTCATGAAAAAGCTAAGGTTATTGCCCAGATGGTAGCAAAATCCTCCTCAGCAGGACTGGTTTTTGACGATGCATCATCGGTAACAACTATGCTTGAAGCTTTTAAGGAAATGCGGGATGTAGAATTTGCTATGGTACTCAAAAAAGACGGGGCAAAATTTTCATCCTTTAATGAAAGTAAATTTGGAAAATATTCTTCTAACGTTGCCCAGCTTATCGGTAATAAATTGGATTCATTTTCAGACGATGATGTTGAAATGGTAATTTACCCGGTAATCTCAAGCAATGATAAAGTCGGTATGGTTGTCATCGGTATGAATAAAGCCGATATAAATGCATCTGTATCATCAAGCAGAATTACAGCTTTAATAATGAGTTTAGTGATCTTCCTGTTAGGATTAGGCGGAATGAGGCTGTTCTTTGATAAGATAATTTATAAGCCAATCAAAAACCTTACCTCAATAGCCGATAAACTTTCATCCGGTGATGTGAATGTAAAAATCGATTCTGCTGCACAGGATGAAATCGGACAGCTTGAAAAATCGTTTAGCTCAATTGTAGATTCAATCAAGGATCAAAGCGAGATTGCTGAAATGATTTCTTCAGGAAACCTTAAAGCATCTGCTAAAATTAAATCAGAAAATGATATATTATCTATAAGTATGAACAAAGTTGTTGATACATTACGCAAACTGATTGATGAAGTCGGTTCATTAACAAAATCCGCTGCTGATGGGAAGTTATCGGCAAGGGGTGACGTTACCAAATATGAAGGCGGCTATAAAGAAATAATAAAAGGTATAAATGAAACTTTGGATGCCATCATCGCGCCTATAAAAGAAGGTGTTGCATCACTCGAGAAAATGGCAGATGGGGATCTGACGATCAGGATTACCAGCGATTATAACGGCGATCATCAATTAATCAAAAACAGCATCAATACGGTTGCGGCTTCATTAAATAAAACTCTGAGGGAGGTTGAGGAGGCTATATCGGCAACTGCAAGTGCAAGCCATGAGATTTCTTCAAGTGCAGAAGAAATGTCCGCCGGTGCTTCGGAACAGAGCGGTCAGACTACTGAAGTTGCCGGGGCCGTGGAGGAAATGACAAGGACAATATTGGAAACTACAAAGAATTCATCTATGGCTGCTGAGTCAGCTAAAAATTCAGGGATAACTGCAAAAGAAGGCGGAAAAGTAGTGGCTGAAACTATTGAAGGTATGAACAGGATTGCCGAAGTAGTGAAGAAATCTGCCGGTACTGTTCAGGAACTTGGCAAGAGCAGCGACCAGATTGGTGAAATTGTGCAGGTAATTGATGATATAGCAGATCAGACAAACTTGTTGGCACTGAATGCTGCAATAGAAGCAGCGCGGGCAGGCGAGCAGGGCAGAGGTTTTGCAGTCGTTGCCGATGAAGTAAGAAAGCTTGCTGAACGAACAACAAAAGCTACTAAAGAAATAGCAGGAATGATCAGGCAGATACAGAAAGATACAAGCGGCGCAGTAGAATCAATGACTAAAGGAACAGAGGAAGTTGAGAAAGGTAAAGCGCTTGCAGACAAAGCGGGTAAATCATTAAATGAGATAATTCAAGGGGCAGATAAAGTAGTAGATATTATTACCCAGGTGGCAGCGGCAAGTGAAGAACAGTCTGCTACGTCCGAACAGATTAGTAAGAATATTGAATTAATTAATAATGTGGCCCGTGAAAGTACAACCGGTATACAACAAATAGCAAAAGCTTCCGAAGATTTAAGCAGGTTAACAAACAATCTGCAGGAATTAATATCGAAATTTAATATTTCTTCGAATTCAAAAGACGGAATTAGCAATTTAAGCGATCAGAGTTCCAAAAGCCGGCTTTCAGTCAGATCCAACGGTAAAATAGTTAAATCTTAAAAAGCGAGGCTGTCTCCTTTTTATTACTAATTTACTAAATTGAAGTTACACAAAAATATATTTTTATAAAGCGATTCTGTGAATCGCTTTTTTATTTTGTGCCGAAACCAAAAATCTTTTTCGAAAAAGCACCTGCCGTTTCTTTAGTTCAATACGCAGGTTGTAAAATGAGGGTGAGTCTAATGTATTGGCAGAGCTGTTTTTATTAACTAATGCACGCGTTTCGGTAGCCTGCTCTTTTTCAAGTTCAAATTTCCTGTAATTAAAACCGCTGTAAAATTTGTCTTTATCGAAACTGCCCATTCAAAATAACCGGTTTTACAATTTTTAATTTAAAGTTTTATAAGAATTAATAAATCAAATACATAAATAGATATATTATCTATAAAAACTTGCTTTAATATATATCCTATATTTTTATTGCGCAAATTTTATCTCTAATGATAAAATACTTAGACAAAAATATAAAGTTGATTGTTTAGGGATAGGCCGGGTTCGAAGTTGTTTACAATATTGAGGAATTAAATATTTTTTTTTGATGCAGCCGTGACAAGAAAAAAAGCATTCAAACCGGCAAGATTTTACTAAGACAATTAAAGTCGGTTCAAACCGGGCATGCAAACTTGTTGTACTAAATTATTTAGCTCTTAAAGTTTTCGCATATTTGAACATTTAACTATTGGTTTTAAATTTATTAAGGAGTTTCAATTAAAACCAATAAACCTAATCTAACAAACAGTTTAGTACGAAGTAAATTATTTATCCATTGTTTTTCCCGGCCTTTAGGAACATTTAATATACCTTCCTGCGATCCTGACGGCAAATGTTTCAAATTAAATCGTTCTACCAATGAGTTCCAGTCGCTTATGTTATCCTGGTTAAAATTGCTTATCCCGAAACCAATCATCATCTTTTCACCGACCGGTAAATAGGAAACCGTAACCCTGACGTTGTTTATGTACGATCTTGACTTCAACACGGAATCTATGGCTTGAGCGCTATCCGGAGAAAGGCCCGAAGTATACTGAATGCCTGAAACATTGTCTATGGATATATTATTATACGAATAAATAGTATCTGCCAGCGTTTCGAACGATACTGAGTCCTTCAACAAAAAATTTACTTCACCGGGGACAAACTGCTGAACATTTCCATCAATATGTTTGTTACTATATTTATTATTTTCAGGGTAAGGAAAATTTATACCCTTATCATTGTAACAGCCTGCTAAAATTACAATTACTAGTATAAAAGGAATAAATTTCATTGGAAATCCCTTTCTATATTGCTGAATATTATTTTTAATTTCTTAATCTTAATAAAAAATTTCATACAATAAACAAAATCTTTTTTGCATTTATAAAATATCTGGTCAGAAATTAAAAAACTTTATTTAAAAAGTCAGCACCATTTTTAATTCCATTTGCTTACAACCACAAAATGAGAATATAATATTTAATAATCTAAACCGGAATATTTACAATTCTGAAATATCTACCGGGTTTATAAATGCAGGCAACACAATTATTTGCATAGTAATAAAGAGATGAAATTATTACCTTTAACGATATTACAATTGTTAATAAAATTCAAAACCCGGAGGTTCTATGAAAACCACACTCTTATTGCTTTTCATACTGAGTGTTTTTGTTTTTCCACAGTCCCCGAACACACTTAGCCTTAATGCAATTAAGGATTCTTCAGTGAAGGCTGATGAAATGATCCTGGAAATTTCTGTTTATAAAACAGATACAGTTTCTGCAATAGCAAATCAATCGAGCCACAAAAGCCTGATAAATGTTTTAAATGTATTAAAGGAATTTGGCTATAAAAATGATAACATTTTCTTAAAAGAAAGCAATTTTCAAAACAACAATTACCAAAAACCGGGCAATTATTCTTCAATGCAGACTTACCGCGTAATATTTAACAAATTTGAGTTATATGATACATTTAAAAAGGAATTAATAGATTCCGGAGCTACGGGGATAAGAATAATAGCATTTTGGTCCAGCAGGTATCAAGTAATAAAGAGAGAGCTATATGTTAAATCAATTGAAGCAGCCAAAGAGAAGGCAAATTTCTTATCCGCACAGATGGGATTACATAAAGTCCACATATTTGAAATATCAGATAATTCAAGAGATGAGTCCAATAATAATGAAATATCGTTTATAAATTATCCTGGCTCAGGTATGCAGGCAGATGGCCCTATAACTGTGATGGCTCAGGCTCAAGGAGTAGCGCCGACAATTACAAACGGACAGTTGTTAATTAGCGTATCGTTAAGAATTACATTTAAATTTGAATAGTACCAATAAATCGCCGGTTTTGAAAACTCCGGATCTTAAAAATGCTCTAAAAAATAATTTTCTCAACTATTATATAATCAATTCCAATGTCTACTTTTGTATTCAACCATTATATTTTTATACACATAATTCTGTCTAAAATCGTATTATATTAAATTATTGTTATGGCATTGATATTGCTCCTTGTAACCATTATTTACACATAGGTTAATTATGAAGAAATTTATTTGTTTTATATTATTGATAATACCGGCTTTTTCGTTTGCACAGTCACACATGGGGGGAATAAAATTAGGAGTATTTGACCCTTCTGCAACCGATGCGGGATTTATTATCGGCTATGAAGGAGGCTGGGCAGTAGATCAAAATTTCTCTTTGGGTTGGAGCGCTGATTGGTTTCATCAGAATTACGTTAATCAAAGCCTTGTTTCACAACTAAATGATTATTACGGCATAAACAGTTCATTAAATGAGCTGCGTGCTACTACAAATTTGTATGCAATTCCATTAATGGCAACCGCAACCATAAACTGGCCCGTTGCACCAAGGTCATATGCATATGTTACAGGAGGGTTTGGCATTGAGATGCTTCTTATTTATTATAATGACTATAATAATCCAAATAATAATGACTTTCGCAGTGCCTTTGATTTTGCATGGCAGATTGGCTGCGGTGTCGCTTATGAACTTGGGCCGCGTTCCGATGTATTGATTGAATTAGCTTACCATTATTCACAACCGAGTTGGAACTACCAGGGAACAGATCCGGTTACCGGGCAGACTACTACTTTTCAGGAATCCATTAATATGAGCGGATTAATGCTGCGAACAGGTTTTAGATTTTACTATTAATTATCCGGGTTCTTATTTACATATATCCTTCATCCACCGGTCGAGCACGGCGGATGAAGGATTAAATAAAAATACAATTTTCAATTATTAAAGATATGATAGCAGATGAAGCAAGTTTTTTGAGGCTCAGATTCATAAACGTATACCGCCGGTCCTGGCTAATTGATAAATAAGCTTGTTTTCATTTAATCCATTATTAATAACCAGGTCAATTTTTTGTTCCCCGATTTTCTATTCCAGTTCTACTAAAAACGAAATTTTCTTATCAAGTATTTTTTCAATGGCAGTGTCCATCTCAATGTATATATCGATATCCCCCCCCTATTAAATTATCATTAACGCTTGAGCCAAAGATATAAACCTTTGCGTCTTCAATGAAAATCAGCCTTGCAGTTTCTTTAATTATACTTTGCTCATAATCCGATAAGCGCATAACTTTTTATATTCTTTTATCAAATGAAAATAATCAATTTGGAATTATAATTCCATAATAGTTATTTTTTATGAAGTATTTCAGGAAAAGTATCATGAATAATTATAATTTTTCTCCGGAATAAGCGTGGAAGACATAACTAATATAGAATTGCCTTCAAATTTCAATCCCCATTCAGTTCCCGTTTCATCTGATCCAATTCATCCCACCTGTCGTAAAGTTTTTTTACAATTTCTTTTGCTTCGGCAAGCTTCAGGTTAAGTTTACTTGTTTGTGCGGCATACTTTTCATAATAATCAGGCAGAGCAAATATCTTTTCTATTTTTTCAACTTCCTCCTCGGCCAGAATTATTTTTTCTTCTATCTGTTCAAGTTCTTTAGCATCCTTATAGCTTAATTTTTTTACTTTAGTTTTTGTACGCGTGTCTTCCTTTTTTTCTTTAAGTTTTGCGGTTTCGTCCTCACTTATCCTCAGTTTCTTTTTTTCAATGTAATAATCATAATCCCCTTCACTAAAATAGATTTCACCGTTCCCTTCCAAAGCAAGTATCCCATTGCATACACGGTTAAGGAAATATCTGTCGTGGCTTACAACCATGACACAACCTTCAAAAGAAATCAGTGCTTCTTCAAGAATTCTCAATGTAGGCAGGTCAAGATCATTCGTTGGTTCATCAAGCATAAGAAAATTTCCGCCTTTTGCTAAAATCTTGGCTAATGTAAGCCTGCTTTTTTCACCCCCGGAAAGCCTTCCGACTAAAGTATTTATCCTGTCGTCTGTGAAAAGGAAACGCCTTAAATAAGTCCATACAGGTAACTGGTGCTTGCCGAACTGAACGGTTTCACTTCCTTCGCCGATTGCTTTTACAACCGTATCTTCATCATTTAACAAAAGCCGTCCCTGGTCAACATAATTTATTTCGGTAGCTTCGCCGGTTTCAATTTTACCCTGCGTGGCTGAAATTTCACCAAGAATAATCTTAAGAAGTGTTGTTTTGCCTACACCGTTTTGCCCGACCACGCCCATTTTTCTTCCCGGCTCAAAATTAAAATTAAAACTTTCAAAGAGCGATTTCCCCCCAAGTTTAATTCCTACATTCTTTAGCTCAATAACTTTTTTCCCAAGCCGTTCAGGCTCCGGGATAATTAACTCCACATCAAGTTCCGCTTCAACTTTATCCTGTGAAGCTAATTCATAATAGTTATCCAGCCGGCTTTTTGCTTTTGTTCTTCTTGCCCTGGGCCCGCGCCTAACCCAGTCTAATTCCCGCCTTAAGAAAAGCTGCCGCTTCCGTTCTTCAACTTCTTGTACTGCCTGCCGTTCTGTTTTGTTAATAAGGTACCCTGTATAATTCCCCTGGTGGGAAAAGAAAGTGCCTGAAGAAAGTTCAACAATCCGGTTTGCTATCCTGTCTAAGAAATAACGGTCATGCGTAACAAAAATGCTGGTGCCTTTATATTGAGCCAGAAAATCTTCAAGCCATTCTATTGATTTTGTATCAAGATGATTTGTCGGCTCATCAAGTATCAGCAAGTCCGGTTTTGCTATCAGTGCACGGCAAAGGGCTACACGCCTTTTTTCTCCGCCGGACAAGACATCAACGTACCTGCTGCCTTCAGGTGCATCTAAAGAATTTATAAGAATGCTAATCCTTTTTTCAAGATTCCATGAATCCTTCCTTAATATTGTTTCTTCAAGGTGGTGCTTTTTCGGGGAGTCAAAGGGAGTCTGCTCGTATTCCTTTATTAAATCCAGTTCGCTTTTTGCACCGGCTAAAATATTATCATAAACATTTTTAGATTCTTCTAAGCTAAACTCCTGGGATAGGAAACCGATAACAAGATTTTTTTTCTTAGACACTTCGCCGGAATCGGGCGCCATTAAACCTGAAATAATCTTTAAAAACGTTGATTTACCGGAACCGTTTCTACCCACCAATCCAATCCGGTTGCCCTCATGCACGCTTAATGAAGCTTTATCAAGTATAACCTGATCCCCGAATTGTACACATAATTCCTTTGCAGTTAAAATTACGGTCGTAACATTTTCAGACATGGCAGCCAATACTTCTTCTTATATAATGATTAAAAGGTAAAAACAAATATACGGATGCCGATTTAAAATTCAGGAATTTTAACTTACTAACCGAATTACGCATTTAAAATAATTTTTTCATTCTTGCATAACTATAAACTTAATATATTTAAAATTATCAGCCATACCGGACTATTTCTGAATAAAATAAATAGATACATGTATATTTCCTAATATTTTTAGGTATTTCAGGTCAAAAAGAAAAATAAATTTAGCTTTGCGGTTTAGATTAAAATCTTTATTTTTAAACTGATAATTTTGATGGGCAGGCGGCTAAATAGTAAGGACAAAGAGATATTAACTCTTTGTGTCCGCGGTTCCAAAGGGCCTGACCCGAAACACCGGGATCTACCCCCATAGCCAGAATAAAAAAGAATCGATTTACATATTTATAAATATATTAGGGCAAGCTAACTATGCCGGATGATCTCGAGCAACAACCTTCGGTTACTTCACGTGTAAAGAATATAATACTTGGCGCACCACGCAATATTAATGACCCGGGTATATTTCATAAGATTGCATTAATCCCCGTCTTAGCCTGGATTGGCCTCGGCGCCGATGGTTTGTCTTCTTCTTCATACGGGCCTGAAGAAGCATTCAGAGCGTTAGGAAGCCATACATACCTTGCCCTCTTGCTGGCGCTAGCTACTTCATTAACTGTATTTATTATTTCTTACGCTTATTCCAGGATTATTGAACATTTTCCTCACGGTGGAGGCGGTTACATTGTTGCGACCCATATGCTGGGCAATGAAGCAGGGGTAATTTCAGGAGCTGCACTACTGGTAGATTATATTTTAACAATTACTGTTTCGATTGCAGCCTGTGCCGACGCAATTTTTAGTTACCTTCCGTTGGAATGGCAGCGATATAAACTACTTTTTGCTTCAATTTTAATTATTTTATTAATTGTTTTAAATATTCGAGGTATTAAAGAATCAATAACGTGGTTAGCGCCAATTTTCATTACATTCATTGTAACTCACGTTATTTTATTGGGATACGGTATATTCAGTCATATTGGAGAAGTTGCGCCTGTTTTACATAGTTTTCATACAAATCTGCATCAGGATTTAACCACAATTGGATTTATGGGAATATTATTACTGCTGCTAAGGGCGTACTCTTTGGGAGGAGGGACATATACGGGTATTGAAGCAGTTTCAAACGGGCTACAGATAATGCGTGATCCAAAGGTAAAAACCGGTAAACGCACAATGGTATACATGGCAAGTTCACTGGCTATAACAGCAGGCGGCTTATTCTTGTGTTACTTATTGTTTAATGTTAAAGCTGTGGAAGATAAAACGCTTAATGCAGTTTTGGCCAATAGCCTTTTCAGTTCCTGGCATTTTGGAGCGGCGCTTGCCATTGTAACAATTTTTTCGGAAGGAGCTCTCTTACTTGTCGGAGCACAGGCAGGATTTATAGATGCGCCGCGAGTAATGGCAAATATGGCGGTGGATTCCTGGCTGCCTCACCGTTTTGCGGCTTTTTCTGAAAGATTAACAATGCAAAACGGAATAATTCTGGTCGGTTCGGCTGCTTTGGCTATTTTGCTCTATACACACGGCAACGTTGGGGCGCTTGTTGTAATGTATTCTATAAATGTGTTCCTGACTTTCTCGCTTTCTGAATTCGGTATGTCAAGGTTCTTTATAACTCACAGGAAAAAAGAAAAAGAATGGAAACAGCATTTAAGCGTTCACTTAACAGGTTTAACTTTGTGCTTAACCATTTTAATTATTACTATATTCGAAAAGTTTTTAGAAGGCGGATGGCTTACACTTGTACTTACTTCATTTGTTATTGCCTTATGTTATATAATTAGAAGTCATTACAAGAAGGTAAAAGAAGATATGAAAAAGTTTGATCTTCTTTTAATTGACATACCTACAATCGGTGAACCTAATAAAGAACATGTGGATCCAAAGAACATGACAGCAATACAATTAGTTAGCGGTTATAATGGTTTTGGAATTCATACGTTTTTGACTATCGTTAACCAATTCCCGGATTTCTATAAAAATTTCATATTTATTTCAGTTTACGTTGTTGACCAGGGATTGTTTAAAGGAGAGGAAGGGCTTGATCAGCATAAAATTGATGTTGAAAAATCATTGAAAAAATATGTTGATCTTGCAAGAAGGCTGGGTTTTGCTGCAGATTACAGGATGGAAGTAGGAACAGACGTAATCAAATCTGCAACTGATCTATGTTTGAAAACATCCAAAGAATTTAAGCACTCAATGATTTTCAGCGGGAAGCTTGCTTTTAAAGAAGAAAAATTCTATCACAGGCTTCTGCATAACGAAACAGCATTTGCAATTCAAAGAAATATGCACTGGAGCGGAGTGCCTACAATGGTTCTCCCTATCAAAATTGATATTTAATAGAATAATGGTAATTTTTTTGCTGAAATAATTATTCAATCCCCTCTTTGAATAATTATTGCAGTAATATCCGGGACTAAAAAGAATTAAATTTAATAGCTCTTCTGAATTTAAGTATATTAATGCTTTATTGTTTACTAATCTCCTCAAGATCTTTAATTCTTTTCTTCATATAATCGGGTATCCAGTACTGGTTATCAATTGTCAGAGCTTTTATAGCATAACCGGCCGCGACCTCTTTTTTATTTAGATTTGTGTATAAGAAGGCAATATGTTCATAACTTTCTGCAAGAAAATAATCGCAATTTAACTTACTGTCTACCGCAAGCAAATATGCGTCAATGGCCTCCTGGTATTTATTTTCCATTTCAAGCGCTCTGCCTTTATTGTAATAGCCCGTTGCTATGTCCGGATATTTATCAATAAGTTTTTGGGAATACACTAATGCTTCGGCTGCAAGGTTATAGTAATCGCGGTATTTCCATGACAAGAAGTCCAGTGTAAAATAATTTTCAATATGCGAATTAATAATTAAATTCATCAACGATCCAACACTTGAACTATCTCTCCAATCGCAGGTCTCGTAGTCTTTATATATTTCATTTAATCTGATGAGCAAAGGATCATTCAATCTCGGATCGGGTTCTTTAAATAGGCTAACCTGATGTGTTATATAATTATACTTCAACCATCTATTCCAGGCAGCATAGTGTGTATAATAAGTAAAATAAATAGTTGAATCAGCCAGGTCAAAAATAACGGATTGGTCGGTTTCATAATTATGAAGTGATTCAATATATACAGGGATAAAATCTTTGTAATGATAAAAATCGTTGTTGCTCAGGATACTAATCGCTTCATCTACTATATTCGGTTTAGTCGTATCTATCAACTCGGCAAATTTAGCTTCCCTGCAAGTATCATGAAAAAAACCAGAGTAAATTGTTTCGCTTTTTTTACCTAAATCTTTAGACACAGTTCTGTTTGCAACGAATTGATAGTTGTTAACCCGGGTTGCCGCTTTCGTTGATCCTAAAAGATCATAAACTACGGCCTGTTTTTCTCTGCTGCTGCTTATGGTAAAGATTAAACCCAATGGTAATTTGAGGGAATTAACAAGCGAATCAACTTCTTTAAGATTATGTGATTCGGTAATAATTTTACTTTTTTCCCGGTAAAGGGACGGATTACTTTTATCGAATCCAAAGGGATTATTATTAGCGTTTTCCGACAAAGAAATTCCGGATTCATTAAATGCGGTGACGATCATAAAACAACCAACGTTACCAAAATCAGTATATTTTTGTGTTCCGTTAATATCATAATTTACAACTGCCGGATATTTTGAAATCATGTTAACCGGCCATGGCTGATCGAGATTATGACAGTGGTAGGTATGAACTCCCTTTTTAATTACAATTGCTTCACAACGGTTTGAATACAGATCGACCAAAACCTGAATTTCTTTGAAAAAGGAGACAGGCAAACCCGAACTTTCCGAAGCTCCTTTTATTTGCTCTTGAATGTTAGAGGGCAATTGATCGGCATAACTATTAATTTTATGGCTGAAAACCATACCACTGAAGATATTTGCGAATATTCTTTGGTAACATGGCAGGTATTTTATTTCTCTATCAAGCAAACCATCTTTAAATATTCTGAACTCTTTATATAAAGAGTTCAGTTCGTCTTTAAGCAAATACCCATATTGATAACCCACCTCATAATCAGTCCCTTGTAAGTAAAGGAACGGAACTCCAAAGTGATCTTCTCGGTGTGAATTTAATAAATATTTACCGGCATCTTCGTTAGCCTGGGCATAATTGAATCCGCCAAATTGAATATTAAATGTCAATATAATGCAGGGCAAAATATATTTAGTCATATTCATATAGGTTCCGGCTAATAAAAAAAGTAGCCGCGGAACGGCATTGTCGAAATAATACACTCCCGTAATAGTACCGTATAATCAATCATAGCCACGGCTATAGGCTTATCACAATTTTTAAAAGATATTTATAAAATAATATTTTTAAGACACGAGTGTTTTACTACTCCTAATTTATTAAAATATTTGATAATTATCTGGTAGTTAATAAAAGATTAAGCCATAAGCAAGTTATTTAAATAAAGACAATTTCCTTTATTTAATTTCAAAATAAAAATAGGATATTATCCGGAGAAAGAAATGTATTTTTCTAATATTATTGGGACTAATAAATAGCGGTAACTGATAAATAATTTTTTTTGAAATCAATAAGTCTTTTCATTCTCTTATTATTTTTTTGCCAATTCCAAAATAATACTATCTTAACAAGTAAATTCGGATTCCTGCATTATGAACTCAGGTTATCCACACAATGGCGATTTCATATTACCTCGTTTAGTTAAAATATTGATATTCACTTGTTTTAATTTCAGCCATGCAGTTAAGGATCCCGGAGTAATATTAGTACTTTATTGAATTCAGTTATTTTTTTACCAAGTATTGAAAAAAACTTTCTGTCGAATTTTTCAACTATTTTAAGAGAAAGAGCTGCTATTCTCAATCCTTTGGCAGTAAGTACAACAGACTTTGCTCTAGTATCGGTCAAATCTGCTTTCCTTTTTATCAGCCCCTGTCTCTGCAATGTACGCAGTACAGTCGAAGTTGTCATCGGGTCAATTTTTGTGTGGACTGAAAGCTGAATTTGGGTTGAATTTTTTTTTTCTGCGCAAACCATAAAATACTTGCAAGAAGCACAAATTGAGAATGCGTTAAACCGTAAATACTAAGAGCCTTTTTAATTTCTCTTTGCCAAAGATTGGTTACCTGCCATAATAAAAACCCGGTGCTTTCCTCGGGTGTACTAACACTAAATATTTTTTCTTTTGATTCCATTTATAATTTTCCTGCATATTTTATTTGTTCAGTCGTTTCATCCGGTAAACCGTTTACAATATTTTGAGCAACTAATTTTCTCCACAAAAGTCCTAATAAGCCCTTGACCATTATTGTTGCCGTTATTTTCAAACCGTTTTCCGTTTCCTCAAACTTATGTTCATCGTACATTTTCGCAAATGGAAATTTTGTAAGATCTATAAACATTTCACCTTCCTTTACTTCCAAAAGTTTAATAGTTAATTTTGGTCCGCCTTTTGGTTTTAGTTCAAAATAGTTTCCCTTTTCAAATTCTCCGGTTATTCTTACATATTCAATACCCATATCCCACTTATTCCAATTATTCACATCGGCAAAAAGATTCCACATCTGTTCTTTAGTTGCTTCTTTAGTAACTACCGAATAAGATTTCGTCCACATATTTATGCTCCTATAAAATGTTGGTTAGTAAAATATGCGTTAATATAATATGTGTACTTATTATATGCAATAATATAAAATATAATAGACAGCCTGTAGGCAAAAGGATTGATCCACAGCATATGGCTATGCCGGGTATTTATATAAATTAAGAGAATTACAATTTGGATATAGAAACGGACATGCCCTGCTCTAAACCGGAATTTCCCATAAATGAACAGATATTGAATTATTGACAAAATTATTGCCGACAAGTCCTAAAATGAATTTTTTCCCCGACCGCAATCATGGAGTAAATATTTTTTCAAGGACATCAATTAATTTTGCATGGAAAATCGGCTTTGATATAAAATCATTAAATCCCGATGCAATAAATTTTTCCCTGTCGCCCGGCAGCACATAGGCAGTTACAGCAATAATAGGTATTTTTTCAAGACCGGGCATTTTATGGATGATGCGTAATGCATCCAGACCGTTATACTCACCCTGAAGGTTGATATCTATAACTAAGAAATCAAAATGGTAACTGTTCAGGAGCGGAAGAGCTTCCTCAAAACTTACCGCAAATCTGACTTCCTTAAGTTCCTTCATCTGTACATTAAAGAGAATCTGGGAATCCACCTGATCCTCTATATAAAGGCATGATAGAGAAGAAAGATTAAATTTTTCTGAAGATTTACCTGCTTTAGGTCCTGTTGAAGAAACAGTTTTATTATTTATGGTTTTTTTATAGTATTCTTCCACCGGGGCTTCCGTACTTTGTATTTCTTCCGGCTGAGATTCTACTTTAAGAGTTTCTTCTTCTTTAACTTTTTCTTTTAGTTCTTCAGTGTTATCATTCTCCTGAACAGCAGTTACTCTCTTTTCTGAAATTTTAGCCGGTTCATCATGCAATATTTTTGATTCTTCACCGGTAAATTTCACAGGGAAAACAAATCTGCAATCCGGTTTATCATTGCCCTGCTCAATTACCTCAAACTTTCCACTTAAAGATTGTAGTAATGTTATTGCAAGCTGGATGGTCATCTTAGTAATACCCAGATCCTTGGCCACCCCAGACTTATTATTCCCAAATATTGTTTTATAACTCCCAAGCATATAATCAGAGATATGGGAATAATTATCCTTTAGAGAGATAGCAAATGATTTATTATCAAGTTGGTAAGCCGAAAAATATATTTTCTTTTCTTTATTTATTAATACCGATATCTTCAATAAAGTTGAAACAAGATTTTGAAATTTTTCTTTATCAGATACAAATTTCAAAGAAGAAGAAATTTTACCATAGGCAAATTCCATATTCCGACCGCCGGAGATATAGGCGAAGTCATTCTGAAGCTGATCTATAACTTCTGTAATTCCAATTTCCTCAGGTTCAACTACAGCACTATTGTTGTTGATATTGGAGTATTCAATAACAGAATTCATTATACCAAGCAGCCTGCTGCGGTTTTCACTGATTATCTCAATGGCTTCTTTATGCTCAGGAGTTAAGTTCTTTATATCATTTGTTATCTCCTGCACAAAACCAAGTATAACATTTATTGGCGTTAAAAGATCATGAAACAGCCCCGGCAGGAATTCAGGATCCAAAGGTTTAATCTCTGATAAACCGGAATCTAAAGGTTTTTCAACCTTCATATTATTACTATTCTCGTTTGATACTTTTTGTATTGAAGGATTTTTAATTATTTTTCCGACAATACTGAACGAATCTACTTCATCTTTATAATTTAGAACAGGAACAGCAGTCAAATCAACTTCAAGAAATTTGCCATCTGAACATTTTAACTCTGTTGAGATAGTAACTGAATCTATAATGTGAGAATGAAAGATGGAAGAATTTATTGTTCCCCTGTCGTCATTTTTTATATGTGACGTAAGAGAAGTATTTTCAATTTCATTTATAGGATAACCCAGATATTTTCTTACAGCCGGATTTGCAAGTGTTATAATTCCAACGTTATCTGTAATAAACAGCAAATCATCAGTATTATCAAAAGCAGTTCTGAATAATTGATTTTTCTTTTCGAGTAAAAGTTTTGTAGTTACATCTCTGACAATGTTAAAATGCGCATCCTTTTCCTTATACTTAAAGGCTATTTTACTAATTTCAACAAAAATATATGAGCCGTCTTTTTTAGTATGCTTGTAAGGACCAGTGAACTTCCCTCCTGTTGCAGCCATGTTTGAAGGATCCAAAAGAGTTTGAATATCTTCAGGAGTATACAAGTCGGTAAGATCCATCTGCAAGAATTCATCTTTCCTGTACCCGTAAAGAGATAATGCAGATTCGTTTGCCTCTATGAATCCCAGGTTTTCTGTATCGTATATAAAAATAGGCTCAGGATTGTTTTGAATTAGTATTTCAAACATTCTTCCTCTTTTGTTAATTATTCTTTCCAAATTATCGTCAACAGGAACATCTTCAAGTAAAATTGAAAATCCTTCAATTTCATTTTGTTTACCTTTAATTTTACTTAATAGGACAGTAAAATTTTTAGAGATATCGTTTTTTATTCCGATCTGCAAAGATAACTCAAATTTTTCAAAAGCGGGAACAGAATTTAAAAACCTAGTAATATTTTCATTCAGCCGGCCGGGAATAACTTTTGAATAGGAAAAATTTTGGAAATTCGTATAATCAATTGAAAATAAGTTACAAAATACCCGACTTACATGAACTATTATACCGGCAGTATTAATAATTGCGAGGGCTTTGGGAAAATTTTCAAGAATATTGTTTGAAATATCAAAATATCCGGGATTTATTTTCTTTTCGTCATCAACTTCAATTTTTTGAGCTATACCGATTACTGCAATAACGTTACTTTCTGAATCGCTTAAAGGAACCTCAATTACCTTGAATTCATTCGGGTCATTAACACCTGCAATAGGAATACCCTGCATAACAGTACAATTTAACGTTTCTTTAATGTAATTTTCGATTGTATTATAAAATTCTACTATATACGCAGGTAAAAATGACTGTACCGGCTTGCCCTCAATCTGTGCAGGTTTTAATCCTATATTTGCAGCAAGTTTATTATTTACGAGTGCAAAAGCTCCCTTAATGTCTTTAATCCAGAAAAGCTCATCCAATTCATTTACTTTTTTGGATATTTTATCTTTACCAATGTAAGTAAACGGGTAAAGTGATTTTATTTCATCAATAATTTTTAAAATTATCTCATTTGGAATAATTTTTTTCAGCTCGTCGGTTTGTATTTTAAACTTTGTAACTTCTCCAATTTCGAGTTTTGATACCTGGGGAGTAAATGTACAAAATATTAAAAGTTCATTCTCGTCCTTATATAAATTAATTATTGCATTAACATTTAATTCACTTCCGTTTTTCAAAAGCAGATGAAGATTTTCAGTAACCGGATTGTTTTTTGAGAATACACTTTCAATTAAATCGTTAAGCCTGGTAATAGTGCGGTCTTCAAAGAGATCACAGATATTTTTATGAGCAGCTATGGCAAAAAAGTTCCTGGCATATTTATTATAAGATAAAATTTCGCCGTCATGATCTATAATTATGAACGGGTCATTAATATTTATGCCCAGAGAGTCAAAAAATGCATTACTTATTTTATGGACCTGTTTCACCTGAGGCCTTATATTTATTAACCTGGTTTAAAAAGTTCAGATTAAATTATTGCCAGGGAGTTGTTACCGTAGCTTCATTCGACCACGATGAATCATTACCGGCAATAGCTTTAACCCTATATATATATGTAGCGGAACCTGTTAAACCGCTTGCGCTGTCTACATATTGTGTAGCACCTTTGGATGCAAACCCGACATCAACATAAGAAGTCCAGGAATATCTTCTTTCGATTTTGTAATAATTTTCAACTCCAATATCGTCGGTCCATGTTAATTTAACTACAGTGGCGGCAGATGAAGTTGCAGTAAGATTGGTAGGCGGCGCAATAGAGCGGGCAGCACCGGTCCCGTATGTATTCATTACTGCGCTAAAGCCGGATGAACCATAAGCGTTTGAACCGAGTATTTTATAATAGTACACTGTTGTATCGGCCGCATCGGGATCATCTATATTATAAGAACTTGGGTTTGCAGTTAAATAAAGCGAAAACTGGCCGTAAAATCCACGTTTCCTCCAAATCTCATAACCGGGTGAAGTACTGGTTGTTGAATCGCTCCACGATAAATTTAGTACACTGCTTGATATCATGGTAAAAGCTAAATTATAAGGAGCGTAAGGAATTTTGCTTACATCAGTAACCAGAATGTTTGACATTGTATCGCTTCGTGTGGAGTAACCATCATTATCATAATATATTAAAAAGTAGCTTATGCGTTTGCCTATATAAGAAGTATCGAGAGTAAAAGTTATGGTTGGCTGTGTGCCGTCTGAATTAACAGCGTTATGGGACAGGAATACGTTGTTCAGATACAGCTCGACATAATTTATACCAGAATCTTTAGTTATCGTATAAGTAATAGTAGTTGTATTTTTATAAATGATAGTATCATTAGATTTTGGGCTGGACACTGTAATTTTTAATTTACTGGATATAGATGAGGCAGAATTACTCGGGTTTGTAAATAAGTCCGTACAGCCGGTCAAGTAAATAATTACTGCAGCAATTAATAATATCTTAGTTATTATATTTTTTTCAGGTATCAATTTAGACTCACGTATTTGGCTTATAATAATCAAAATAATATGTGCGAGATTCACTGGCATCAAGATCATTTATATAAAGATAGATGATACGGTTAACTTTATCATACTCATACTTTGCCAGTTTCGTTCCGATAATCTCCGAACTCATTGAAATATTTGTTGCCGGTTCGCTAAGTTCAAGTTGAAGGACCAAATTGGTAATAGGCTGTTTGCCGGGATTTGAAATTGTTAAAGCAACCCTGGTATCGCCTCTTTTATTAACCCTTACTTCCACATAATTACGGCGAGCCCACCAGTTTTCCACTTGTTCTGCGGTGGTTATCCAGTATCCTTTTCTTTTAAGGTCGCTGATTACTTTCTGAACAACTCCTACATACTCAGGCTTGCATTGAAATTCAGTATGCATTTTCATTGTATATAAGCCGCCTTCAAAAAGTATCCGATCCAAATCTTCCTGGTAAGTGTAGTACTGGAATTCGGGATCCGTAAGGCCGTAATCTCTAATAGTTTCGTAATCATCCCTTCCGGTTTTAACCATGGAAATCAAAAGACTATCACCCCTAATAATTGTTTTAGGAACCGACCTGTCTGTAAGAGAATCTGTAAATACATACTTATACTTAGCGCTGATTAAAGCTCTTATTGAATTCTGGTCATATATACCAAAGTATGGTGCATTCCCGATAACCTTGGAACCTGAGAGCGCTTCAAGGTTATTCCTTGAATCGTAATATTTATTGTATTGCGTATTAAAATCGTCCAGTGCATTAAGCGTATCGGTAAGTGAAGTAAGATACCCGACATCAGTTAACGAGGCAATTTCACCATAATTAGATATTGTTCTGATCAAACCCGGATTGGTTTCAGCTAAAGAAGGATCGACAAAAAAAGTTGCCGGAACATTTCCGGCCCTTAATATGGGCAAAAGATTACTAATATTACCGGCTTCTTTTGAAACGTTAGGCATAATAACCGCCGCAGCGCTGTAGTTTGCAGGCCAATCTCTAACAAAGATAACGGGTTTATAACTAAGCCAGTCAACGCAGTTATTAAATAATCTGTCAAAATATATATAGTCTTCCTGTACGCCGATTACCGAGTTTATCTCGAACCCCATCCAAACAAATCTTCCGGTTCCATAATTACCATACACAATACCGGCGCTCTTTTTAATTTCATCTCTTGTAAGGCCCTCCTGCATTTTATAATTAAACCAAAAACTTGCCTGTGTTGTTCTTGGATCCAATACTTCGACGGAAATAGGCTGGTCCCATGTTGCAACCTTCAATGGGTAGCCGGCGGGGATATTTGCAGTAATAGGAAGCCCCCCCCGTAAAGTATGTATTTTAGTAAATTCATCTTTTGAAATTTCTTTGGAGAACTTAAGCCCGAAAACTTCCGAAAAAAAGTCCCAGCCTCTCCATTTACCGTCTGCCGAATAAGAAGCGGTACCGCTTGTTGCAAATAAGCTGCCCCCATTACCAACATATTTTTTCAATTCTATAATTTCTTTATCACTAAGCGCTTTAGATCCTGGCAGGATGAGCATTTTGAAATTATTTTCCTGTCCGAGTTCTATTGTGGAATCTGCAATAATCTGATATCTATACCCGGAGTTGTTAAAAAATTTTTTCCAGGAAGAGATATTATCATTAAGCCAGGTACTTCCTTCGGGCAGCATATTTTCCGTATATTTAGAATACAAAATACCTACGGTTGGTTTTTCTCCATATAATAAATTTTTGAGAGCATCGGAATCCGGCAGTAATTCGGCAATACTGAATCTGCCGTAAACACCCCGAAGGATGAAAAGGTAAATTAAAACAGCGCCAATAAGGAAAACCATGCCGCTGAATAAAATCAGGAGTTGATTGACCCGGCCCGCTTTTTTAATTCTTAACGCCACCTGGCCGCTCCGGGTTCTTTATTTTCTTTAGTTGATACATAACCTTCCGTTGTATACTTTAAAAATTTTGTATCTTTTTGCTGCCTTGCTTCTTCCGGTTGAACGGTATAATTGGGAGCTGGAACACCTCGTTGCTGAACATAACCAGGTACATTATACTGGCCGGGTTGCTGCGTAACAGGGCCTGTCGGCTGCTGCCTGAAAGCCGTATAAGGTTGAGGTCTTTGCGTAAATTGCTGCTGGGGCTGGCCCGGGAACTGTTGAATAATTACCGGCTGACGTTCAACAAACACTGGCTGCTGTGCTACCTGCGGCTGTTCCATCTGACGCGGAGCAGGCATACCTGAAGGTGTAACAACTTCAGCTACTATTTCAGCCTGACGAGGCACAGCTGCAATTTGCCCTCTTCTTTCCCTGGTTTTGTAAAGGATATAAGCTCCAATCGCCAATAAGAAAGTGCTTATTGTGGCAACCAGGATGATTGTTGATAGTATAGGTATAAGTTCCATAATGACCTCTCAAATAAATAAGTTAACTCTATGCTTTTGCAACGCCTACCCGCTCAAGTTTACCCCAGGTCATTTTTATACCCAGGAGTTCTTCGATGGTAGACATAAGTTTACAAATATCGATTATTAGAATAAAAAACATACGGTAGATAATTGAATAACCCACCAGCCTGAATTCTTCCCGTTCGGCAGCTACACAGTATAATGCTGTTACTAAATCAAGAAGAGCAAATCCGGCCCACCAGAAAAAGATTAAAGATGAAAACCCGAATGCAAAAGCTGCAATTATGAAGAACAGGTTTGCAGCAATATTCATTGCAGGCCATATAAGAGCTTCATAGAACATGATCCATAATATAAATGTATCCCCAAAATTAATACTTGGGTTTATCATTAATTTTCTGTGTTTTTTAATTGACTGGATAATACCGCGCGTCCATCTATATCTTTGCTTTAATAACTGCTGAAGCTTTACAGGAGCCTCCGTAAATGAAATTGAATTCGGTTCATAATAAATCTTCCAGCCATTGGCAAGAATTTTTAATGTCAAGTCTGCATCTTCCGCAAAAGTATCGCTTGAATAGTATCCGGCTTCTTCAATAGCTTTCTTTCTGAACAAACCTATAGCCCCCGGAATTATATTTACCAGACGTACAAAACTTTGTGCGCTTCTAGCCATATTTAAACCTTCGATGTACTCCAGTGCCTGAAGATCCGTAAACAACTTACCCCTGTTCAATACTTTTACATTACCTGCAACCGCACCAATTTCCTTGTTGGCAAAATGACGAACTGCAAGTTTTATACAATCCGCGGAAAGTTGAGAATCGCCGTCCATGCATAAAACAAGTTCTGCTTTGGAATATTTTATACCGGTATTCAGAGCTTTAGCTTTACCGCCGTTTGGCTTATTTATCAAGCTTATTTTTATATCAGATACTTTTCCTTTTCTGTATCCCACAAGGCCTTCAGCTACCTGCCTGGTTTTATCTGTAGAACCGTCGTTTATTATTATAATTTCATAATTAGGGTAATTTAACTCTAATAAAGATTTTATTGAATCGGCAATAACTTTATCTTCATTATAAACCGGGACGAGAATAGAAACAAACGGAGAATACCCCCCGGTTAGTGATGAATAAGTATATTGATTTATATATAAATATGCCATTATAAGAATTGAAAAATACCGAATAAGCAAAATGAAAAGGAAGATAACAAGAGCAACAATTGTTGCATATTCTAAAAGCGATTTTACAGTTAAAACTGTTTTAGGAAGTGTGTAAACAATTACAAGAACTAATAAAAGTGAAATTAACCCGCTAACCATTATTCTTTTAAGATACTTATTACCCTTATCCTCAGCGGGTTCAAAATGCTCGTGGTCTTCAAATACTACCGACGATCTTTTTATTTCTTGTTTTGCTTCCATAATACTTAATTCGCTTAATTTTAGAATAATCGCACAATTATAATGCCATATAATATATTATGTTACAGACAAGATTAGGGTATAATCGCAGTTCGTTTTGTCACAGATTAAGATTTACTGCCCTTATGTATCAAATTAGAGCATAATAAGAATGTTTTCATAATTGAACAAAAAAACACATTTTTTCCCCTATTTTTGAAAATAGAAAATTAGTATTTCATCTTATCAATAGAAAAAAACTACTTATGCAAAATAATAATTTCAGAATAATGAATGAAATTGGCAATATAAAAAGACATGGATTTTAATGTATATCACGAATTATTATTTTATAATATTAAAAACATGTAACACTAAATTAAATCCTTTTGTTTAACAAACTTCTCATTTTATCAAAGTTAGAACTAAATTGATATTTAAATATAAGACCCACCTTTTGGTAAATGAATTTATTTCAAAATTTCCGGATCGGGTCTATCCGGTTCATTACAAAAAAGTGAGTCTCACTAACTTATTTATTGAGGTAAATTTAAACTTTTTTACAACGTCCAGTAAGCGGCTACAATAGCTCCAAATGAACTATATCCAACAACATTCTGGAAGCTGCTGCCGCCTGCTAATCTGCCGGTAAAGGTTAACCTGTCTAAAGCTCTCCATGTTGCCATTATGTAACCCTGCCGAAGCAAATAACTGCTGTTGGAAACAAATCCTATAAGTCCGCCTACCGTTACCGAAAGTGTAGATTCTTTTATAATATCCCAATCTGCAAAAATGCTATTAATCGAAGAGCTTGTAGGTGAAAAATAATATGACGATGTAAACTTATAAGCTGAACCATAATACTCATAACCCAGAATGAAATCAGGATAGAAATATTTACCGAGTTTTAATGCTAAATTATATCCATTATTATCATCAATAAAGTAGTAAAAATAGGAATAATCAACTGAAAATTTAATGCCCGAACTAAACTGATAATATCCGCCTAATCTTAAAAGATCAGCCATAGACCTATAGGTAATAAAGTAAGAAGAATAGTTTACCTGTGATGCATCAGTCCGTAGGAAATCTGCGTATAGCGAATAATGGCTGGAATCGTCAGTACGAAGAACAATTTCGGCAACGGGTTCAACATAAGATGTACTCTGATAATAATTATAATAAGTATTTCCGAAATCTAATCCGAAAATAACCTTCTCAGACAGTCGCAAGGTAAGATCCCACCTGTATGTAGTGGAAATTACTGAAAGAGAATTGTATCTTAGATCAGTAAGAAATCCCTCTGCGCCAATAGTAAAAAATGAAGTAACTCCAAGATCAAGCCTTAATCCTTCGGTATAATTTTTAATTCCCAAATTATCCGAATAAACAGAAAAAGACGGTGTAAGCTGTGCATAAACCGGGAATGAACTAATAAAGCTTCTGAAGCCTGTAGGGGGAATCCAGTTGTAACGCATCTCCACCATGGAAGTCTGTGTGGAATCCAGTTTCAAACTATCCTCCATATTATCATATACTTCACGGGCTCTTCTGTATTGATGCATTTTTAAATATGAATCGCCCAAGTATAAATGGGCGGTAAAATCATCCGGATGAGAACTAGCCAAAGCCTGGAAGGCCTGGAGTGAATTAACCGAATCACCCATAGCAAAATAAGTTTCGGCTTTGCTTAAATCTACATTGTAATCATAACCCTGGCTAAGGATATTGTTATACGTATCAATTGCTTTTTGATAATTATGTGCACAAACATTTACATCGGCATATTCTTTTTCAATTAATATATTCGGTTCCGATTTAGACATATATTCATCGTATTTAGCCACAGCCTGATCGCATTGGCCAGCACCCCAAAGACTTCTTCCATCTTGAAGAATCGCAAAGTTTAGTTCCTGCTGGTATCTCAGCTTTTGGGTGTCGTAAGAAGTCTCTAATGATTTAAGATCAGGGCTTCCCGGGCTGATAGCTCTCACTTTTTCCAGATATTCCTTTGCTACTTCAAAATTATTTTGTTTCATATTCAGAGAGCAGTAAGCGGTTAAAGCGCCAAGGTTGTTCGGCTCCTTCTGCAATACATCTTCCAAAAGAACTTTTGCGGTATCCAGATCCTGCCCCAGCCAAACATCTAATTCAGCCATGAAAAGTTTATATTTAGTATTATTAGGCCTTATATTAATCAGAATATGCATTATATCAAGCGCCTTATTAAAATCCCTGTTATCGGCTTGTGCTTGTGCCGAGGCAAAAAGGACTTCTTCATCATCCGGATACTTATTCAGGTAAATTGAATATACTACCAGCGCAGAATCATAATTCTGCATTTGGCTGTAGTATGCACCTAATGCAAGCGCAGTATTTTTATCTGTAGAATCCTTAGCGAATTTAATCATCAGTTCACTGATTTTCGCCTGGTAAAGAACAGTGCTAATTGAATCCAGCCGGGTAGAGATCTGACCGACTTCTACAGAGTCATACCTGGAACTTTGAAGATACAAAATCTGTTCATGAGCTTCTTCATACCTTTGAACTTCGATCAAAGCTTTAAGAAGCTTTAGCCTGGTTTCGTTATCCGATGGTTTTCTTTTAAAATGCTGAAATACTTATCAATAGGATAAACAAACTCAGGATGTACGGGGGGAAGGCCGTAATTATAATTTTTAACGTATGAAGTATCGTTTACAGTAAAAATATATCCTTTACCTCTGGCTAAATCAAGGCCATCCATTGCTTCTTTAAAATAAGGTTTAAGAGCCAGAGAGCTTTCAAATGCTTCTATTGCAATTTTAGTTTTACCCAGCCACAAAGAAAAATACCCGAATCTAGACCAAATTCGTTGATCGCTAGGGTATTCTTCGGTATATGCTTTAAGTATCGGCCATCCTTTAGCAATATGATTATTCTTAGCTAATATTTCAGAATAACGGATTATTTCATCAGGAGAAGCATGGGCAAGAGTTAAATATTTATCATACCATACTTCTGATACCGGCCACTGTCCTAAGTTTTTATAGTCTTTGCCAATTGCAAGATAATTATCCGGTTTATTAGGGTTAATCGCAATTTCCCTTTTGTAGCCTTCAATTTCATTATAAATTAGAGAGTACCATGTATTTGTAGCCCGGTCCAGATTAGCATTAATTTCTTTATTGTTGGGTTCTAATTTTCTTGCGGACCTGTAATCATAGACAGCTAATTCAAACTGCTGTCTTTTTTCATAGCACACACCCCTTAAATTATACCCATCCGCCTGCTGCGGGCGGGCAGATATATACCGATTAAGCACATCAATTGCTTCTCCGTATCGCCCTGCCTGCATCTCTTTTAATGCTTCAGTTTTCATTGCATCAACAACAGGTTGAGCCTGCACCTCATTCTGCTGAAAATAACAGGTAAATAGAATAGTTAAAATTAATGCAATTTTTTTCATTATATCTTTTATTAATAAAATCCTAATTCGTTCTTTTCTTTATGTTCATCGGAAGTAAGCTGCTGGAATATATCATCAGCAGTCTGAATGGTTTGATCAACTTTTATTGCAAAAACAGAGATATACTGAATTACATTTTTTAAATAGTTGGGGTCGTTATTTGGAAGATTGCTTTTAACTTTACTTATTAAACTTGCAACGCTTTTGGGGTCTTCTTTGGTTACAAGAATTACAACCTTATTACTAAGAACGCAAAGTTTATCTTTTTTATCAGTGGAAAGCCTTATTGCATTTTGCAATTGAGTAATAGTAAGCAGGCCTGCCCTTTCAGCAGCCTGATCAAGCCTGAAAGAAATAATATTAAAAACCTGGCCTGTACTTTTATATAATGCAATTTGATTGTTTAATATGAGATAGAAATCATTGATTGAATAATAATTTGGAACTGAAAAAGTTTCCTCGGGCAAATTCATATCGGCAAGAGGCATATATTTTGGATCTCTGTCCGGGTTGTCTGTAACAGCAAAACTTGAAGGATATATATTAGAATTAGTCTGAGTTTTTTTAATGTCAACAGTGATACCTTTATAAGGTTCAATGCAATAATTAGCTTTAAACTGACCTTCGGTATGCCCCACATTAGGGGTAATAGTCATTATACCACCGCTTAAATTTCCATTTTCAGTCTCTTTTTTCTTAAGGTAAACAATCCCGGTGGAATATGCTGCAAGTGCATCTACTATTGATTCAGCCAGCGGAGTTGCCGGTTCGCCAAGTATAAATAAACTAGTTATACCATTATCTTCTATTGATTCGGTAGTCCGCATAAATACATCCTGAAGCAGGTTCAGGTTATTAAAACCGATAAACGGTGTTAATTCATCAAATACAATTTTATTGGGCTGATACTGGTCTACAACTGTAACTATGTCATTCATATATTCTACTAGAAATTCATCCGGGTTACCTGCTTCATAAAAATCCGAAGGAGGGGCAACGCGAACTACTACAATAAGATTCTGGTTCATATAATGTTGAAGATCAAAATCGATTGAAGCTGCCTGGATCATCAGGTCCTTCGGCCGCATGCTTGTAAAATACAAACAAACTTCTTTTTGAGCTGCACATTCCATTGCAAATTGCAATCCAAGTAATGTTCTGCCTGATTTCCTGGAACCAATTAAAAGGTATGTGCCGCCCCGGTATAGTCCTCCCCAGTTAGTATCAATAAGAGATATACCCGATGGTAATAATTGTATCTTCTTTTTCATAATTTTATCACATTTTTTTTAGAGAGTTCCAATAATTGTGCCGTAGAAATCATCTAAATAATACTTAAATAGCATTAATTATTACAGGAATTTGACTTAAATAGAGACAAAACGAATGATATGTATTATTATGCGACAGCCGGCAAATTTTGCTATAATCATATCTAAGGGATTTTAATACCTAAACTTAAAACCGCTGATTGACTATACAAATGTATCAAAAAATAAATTCAGTTTATCCTATATAAAACACAATATAAATAATAATAACAAATTGCTAAATATCCTGTTCAGTGAAATACTAATTAAAATTAAATGAAGGTTAAAAGGAATTATCACAGGTATACAAAATTCCATTTCAGCCTAAAAATTCTTCTCATTTTAAAATAAGTCGTATTATTTTTGATTTGTTTTCAGAAATAATACTTACAAATATTTACAAAGTATTGCAAATAATTTAACTATTAAACTTAAAATAGCACAAAGCTTTTAAATTTTTAGATATCAAAACCCCTATAAGCATATCAATTTTGAAATGCCCAAACCGATCAAAATTTTTGCAAAAATAGTATTCACCGAAAAAACCAGTCAATTTGATTGCAGCGAGGTGCCATGAGGTTAATTCTTCAGTACTTCTCAACTTTAATTTCGTTAATTTTCAGAAACACCCTAATTTATGTTATAATCTATTTTTTTCCGATGGCATATAAAAAAAATATTTTGTAGTTTTTGCAGAGAATTATGAACATTTTCAAAGGCTTTTCAAAAGGGCAACAGGGTTATGATTTGGAATGAATTTATTGAGTGCATGGACCGTGAGCGGCTTACCAGACTACAGAGTGAACGGCTTCACAGTATGGTTGAACGTCTTTATTATAATGTACCTTTTTACCGGAGCAAATTCCAGGAAAACGGGATTGAACCCGGGGATATAAAAAATATTGATCAATTAAGAGACCTACCATTCACAAATAAGCAGGATTTACGCGATAACTACCCTTTTGGTTTATTTGCAGTGCCGCCTTCAGAGGTAGTCCGCCTTCATGCATCCAGCGGGACAACGGGCAGACCAACGGTAGTAGGCTATACTCGTAAAGATTTGGAAACCTGGTCTGAAGTTGTTGCACGCTCACTTACAGGTGCAGGCGGCGGTAAAAACGATGTACTGCATATTGCATACGGGTACGGGCTGTTTACCGGCGGATTGGGAATTCATTACGGCGCAGAAAAAATAGGCGCTGCAGTAGTTCCTGTTTCAGGTGGCAACACCCAACGCCAGTTACAGTTAATGCATGATTTCGGTTCAACCATTCTTGCATGCACTCCCTCTTATGCTCTTTACCTGGCTGAAGCTTTGGCAGAAGCCGGTATATCTACGGATTCACTTAAACTTAAGGCCGGAATTTTCGGAGCCGAACCGTGGACGCTGGAAATGCGGTGCGCTATTGAAAAAAAATTAAATATCAAAGCAATTGATATATACGGACTAAGTGAAATAATAGGCCCCGGAGTTGCATGTGAATGCCTTCATCAAAACGGTTTGCACGTTTATGAAGATCATTTTTACCCGGAGATTATTGATCCTGATACCTTAGAGGTTCTGCCTGAAGGCCGGATTGGTGAACTGGTTTTTACCTGCTTTACAAAAGAGGCCCTACCTCTTCTGAGATACCGTACTCATGACCTTTCTCAATTGAACTATGAAAAATGCGAGTGCGGACGCACACTAACAAGGATGAAAAAATGTCTTGGAAGATCCGATGATATGCTTATTATCCGGGGTGTTAATGTATTCCCATCACAGATTGAAGCCGTCCTTCTTGAAATGAGCGAAACCAAGCCGCACTATATGCTTTTTGTGGATAGGATAAATAATTTAGATGTACTGGAAATATGGGTAGAGGTTGAAGATCAGTTTTTCTCCGATGAAATTAAAAAGCTGGAAGGATTAAGAAAAAAAATTCAGCATAATATTGAATCTGTTCTTGGTATTAATGCTAACATAAAACTGGTTGAGCCTAAAACAATTGAGCGTAGTGAGGGCAAAGCCAAACGTGTTATTGATAAAAGAAAATTATAGCGGGAAATTATGATTATTAAACAACTCTCCGTGTTCCTGGAAAATAAATCCGGGCGATTAACAGAAGTAACTGAAACACTTGCTTCTGCAAACATAAACCTTTCTGCATTTTGTGTGGCCGACACAGCCGAGTACGGGATTCTAAGATTCATTACCAACAAGCCGGAAGAAGCAATGAAGGTTCTGAAAGAAAATGGATTCTCAGTTCATATAACGGAAGTTATCGGCTTAATAGTTCCAAATGAATCAGGCGGCCTTCATAAAGCATTGAAACTACTTTCCGCTGAAGGAATAAGCGTAGAATACATGTATGCATTTGAAGTTGGAGACCGTGCCACGGTTATCATCCGTACAGATTCCGCAAGCCAGGCCGTTTCTGTTCTTCAACAACATAAAATGGATCTTATTAAAGCAAGCGATATTTATGACGTATAAATAGGATAATATTACCATGACCTTCAAGCCATTGCAATAATTATTTGACAAATAATTTATATCGAATAAATTTTAATATATTATTTTACGTTTTTTTAATATTATAAAAAGGAAACAAAATGCCCCGATTTTCAAAAGCAGTCTCTTCTTTAAGAACATCAGAAATTAGAGATTTGATGGGAGTTGCTACAAATCCGGATATTATTTCATTTGCAGGCGGGATGCCGGGTAACGAACTATTCCCGGTTAAGGAAATAGATGAAATCTATAACAGCCTGCCGCTTAATATTAAACAGACAAGTTTTCAATATGGCCCGACACCCGGTTACGAACCTCTGCTGGAATCTTTAACCGGATATCTAAAAGAGAAAGGCCTGCCGGTTGAGAATAACCGCTTGTTGATCACCACGGGTTCTTTACAAGCAATAAATATTTCAGGCAAAATATTTATTGATCCGGGCGATACAATCGTTACGGAAAACCCATGTTTTGTTGGGGCTATCTCTGCATTCAAATCGTACCAGGCTAATCTTAAAGGTATAGATTTGGATGATGAGGGAATTAATCTTGAATTGCTTCAGAAATATCTTGATGAATCAAAATCAACTCCACCAAAGTTTTTATATCTTACTCCAAATTTCCATAATCCTGCCGGAATACTTTACACTGAGAAGAGGAAAAAAGAATTAGTAACTGTTTTAGTTAAGAACAACCTGCTTCTAATTGAAGATGATGCCTACGGTGAACTTTATTTTGACGAAGATGCTCACAAAAGAATTGTTCCGATGAAAGCGCTTTACGGTGGAGAAACACCAATATGTTATCTAGGATCATTTTCCAAGATACTTGGGCCCGGCTTCAGGCTGGGATGGATGCTTGCGCCGCCGGAGATTTATCAGAAAGCCGAACTTATTAAACAATCACTGGACGCCTGTTCACCAAATTTTACACAGGTACTTGCAAATGAGTTTCTAAAAAGCGGCAAACTTAAGAAATATGTAGCGGAATTACGTGTTATTTATAAACGGCGTAAAGAAACAATGGCTGAAGCGATTCGAAAATATTTCCCTGAAGAAATTACATGGGTAGAGCCAAAAGGTGGTTTTTATATCTGGCTTAAAATACCGCAGAAACTTGATCTTAATTCAATTCTCAAAGCGGGTATAGAGAAAGGTGCAGTATTTGTTGTCGGCAAAGCATTTGACCCTGATGGAATAGACAACACTCATTTCAGACTGGCTTATTCCCATACGGCCGAAGATAAAATTGAAAAAGGGATAAGGATTTTAGGAGATGTTTTAAAAAAAACGTTAAAAGAATGAATAGATGAATGGTTGAATGATTGCTTGAATGAATGATATTTAAAGTAGCCCCGACATTTATGTCCGGAATCGCTAAATTACAAAACATTTTCGGCTTTAGCCGAAATGATACGTTGATAAATTTATATTTTACCGGGCGCTTGGCTCAGCTGGTTAGAGCGCTTGCCTCACACGCAGGAGGTCAGTGGTTCGAATCCACTAGCGCCCACAAAACAAGCCATAAGACAGTATGTTTATTATTATTGCTTCACAGTATTATTACAAATGTAAATAGTTTAATTATTTTTTTGATAAAAACTATGTTAGTTTATTCTGCTGAAGTAATTTATTAAAACTTCCTAATTTAATAGATATTTTAACTCCATTATTCAGGATGCAATACAGTTTAATAATTTGACTCTATACAATTATAAGGGCCAGGACAATATTTGTCACAAGCCTTTAAAACTAATTACCTGAATAGTAAATTACAAATTAACTTTTACTTTAATATCAGATCTAGTTCTGTGTCTTCTTATTATTACTTTGTGCCTTCTTACCCTATGGACTCTTCTCTTTTCAACATAAACTCTTTTTTCCGGTCTCCTGCCATTCCCGTTCCCGTCCTGGGAAAATGAAGATGAAGCAACAAAACTCATAAGAGCAATTGCTATAAATAATATTGAAGCCAATCGTCGTAACATTTTTTTTCCTACTCTTAATTAATAAATATCGTACTAAATTTCTTCCATAAGACACTAAATGATAATTGATCAACCCATTTAGAGAATTTTTTCTTTTATAATTACCAATAATTCTTCGTTTACTTTCTTCTGTAGAAACCCCAAAAAATACTTACCCCATTAGCTACAGCAGAGAAGCCTTTAACAAAGTTCAGTACCGGCCCTCCAAATCCTCTCCTTATTCTTTCTTCCAAATCCAAAATAGTATCTACTCTGTTATTTACTTTGGAAACTATGTTCCGGGTTACCATAAGCTGGTTATCGGCAGATTCGGAAAGTTGATTTAATTTTTTACTTAAGTTTGTTGCAGAAGCAATAAGCGGTTTCATCTCAAGAGTTAAATCTTTTATTTCGATTTCTATCTCTCTAACCGTTTTTGATATCCGTCCTAAAAAAACAACTAATGCAATACACAATACCGATGCACTTACTAACAATATAACATACAAGACAAAGATTAAATTCATAATTATTTTCTATTTTTATCAGGCATTCTTCGAACTTTTATAAGCATCTACTCCGGCTTTAACAGCATCTTTTAACCTGCCGCCTTCATTTTCTATATTTTCTTTGCTTATGCTAATTGTATTTGCAGTTTTTATTTTTGCTTCACCAAATATTTTTTCGGCATCTTTAAGAAGTTCTTCCGATTTAATTTTTGCATCGTTGATTAATTTTTCAGATCTCTTTTTGCCTTCATTAATCATATCCTTGGCTTTATCTTTTGCTTCTGCTATATACTTTTCAGCTTCGCCCAGATATTCATCTGCTTTTACTTTTATGTCGCTTCTTAATTCTTTGCCGCTCTTGGGGGCATAAAGTAATGCAATTATTGCACCTAATGCTCCTCCGGCAAGAAAACCAATAAGAACTCCTTTACCATTATTATTCTTTGACATGTTAAACTCCTTGTTTTTGCTTTCAATAGTAAAGATGATTTTACCTTTCGTTAATGCACATTTTTTTCTGTAATTTCCGCATACTGATCAATGCTAAACTTTTATAAACAATACAATTTAATCATTTCGCATAGAAAAGTAATCAATCATAAGGATGAAAATGGGACTACATTTTTTTGCAAACAAAAGAACCAACCGGATAGTAATTGGGATGTTTTTCCCCTGATTATCCTGATAAAGGCTAAACGTTTCCTATAGTAATCATTGATAAAAATTTATAATCATTTTATTTCGGTTTCGAGCGGGGAGTTATATGAAATCCAATTGCTTTTGCTTATTTAACTTTTTTACAGAATCAGGCCACTTCCGCCATTCTAACAGTTCAATAGTCCTAAACGAGTAAAATTTTCACCCGCAGTACCATTCATAATTTTGAAGTAAAGCCGGGCAAATCTTTTAAGTGTTTTTGTCTCTCCTGCCCCCTGGCTCAATGATTATATAAATATAATTATAAAGAGAATTCATCTTCTTATTAAGAGCGGAATAACTGATTTATATTTCTTTTTTTATTTTCACTGAAAACATTGTGCCTCGGCCCGGTGTAGTTTCAAGTGATATTTCGCCGTTATGTAATTCCACATACCTTTTTACAATGCTAAGCCCTAAACCGGTGCCTTTAATCCCGGTACTGTTTTGGGCTCTGAAGAATGGATTAAATAAATTTGGTATATCTTCTGCGGGTATTCCAATTCCGCTGTCAATAATTGTAAATTTTATAAATTCTTTTTCTTCTTCAACCGATAACGTTATGTCGCCGCCAGCGGGTGAAAACTTAACAGCATTAGTTAACAGGTTACTTAATATATGATTTAATAATGTGGGATCGGCGTTTATATCTTGATACGGCAGTTTGCAATCAAAAATTATATTTTGAGCCGGCAATGCCTGCATTTTAATTTGTTCTATAATTTCAATAGAAAATTCTCTTACATTTATGGTAGAAGGATTAAAATGAATTTTTCCCCGGTCGCTTCTGCTTATTGTTAGAACCTCATCAAGCAGTCCTATCATATACTGGACTGATACTTTAACTTTTTTATAATGCCCCATTATATTTTCTTCTTCCCATTTCTGATGATACTTTTCTAATAATTCTGTGGATGACAAAATAGTGGTAAGGGGCGTTCTGAATTCATGTGAAGCCATTGAGATGAAATTGGATTTCAATTCATTAAGCTCTTTTTCTTTCTTAAGCGCCTCCAGAATTGTTTTTTCCATTTCTTTTTGTTTTGAAATGTCAATTATTAAAGCAGTAATTCCTTCAGGTTTTTTTTCGGTTAATCCGAAAGATGATTTATAAACCAATACCGGAATTTTCCCTTTCCCTTCAATTTGGGAAAAAGACTCAAAAACTATAGTATTATGATTATTTAAAACCTCATCATCCTGCTGTTTTATTATTTCAGCCGTTTCAATCGGCGATATATCAAAAATGGTTTTCCCCAAAACATTATCACGGGTTGTGCCGAAATATTCCTCATATGATTTGTTAACTTCTGTAAATCTATGTTCTATATCTAAAACATATATGGGATTTGGTATTGTGCCTATAAGCGTTCTGAAAAATAGATTTTGTTTTGTTAACTGCTCTGTTTTTTCATTTACAAGTTCTTCAAGATGTTCACGATATTTTTTTAGCTCATTTTCAATTTCAACTTTATCTGTTATATCTTCTTTTATTGCAACGAAATGAGTTATTTTACCGGCTTCATTTTTAATCGATGATATTTTTGCAGACTCCCAAAAATGTTCTCCGTTTTTCTTTTTGTTAAATAATGCGCCCGACCATCCCTTGCCTGATAGTATTGTATCCCATAAATTTTTATAATACTCCGGCGGTTGCATTCCCGACTTCAATACTCTGGGATTTTGATTAAGCACTTCTTTTAATGTATAACCGGTAATTTCCGTGAATTTTGGATTAACATATTCGATATCTCCTTTTACGTCTGTTATAACAATAGAAACCGGGCTGTGCTCAATTGCAAGAGAAAGTTTACGGAGTTGTTCTCCCGCTATTTTCTGTTCAGTTATATCTTCAACCATTCCGTCATAATAAAGAGTTTTTCCTCCGGAATCACGAACTCTCCTGGTATTTTCTCTTACGTATATTATCGAGCGGTCATTGCCGGTCCAGGCCGACTTTAACCCGTTAACCTCTCCGGTGTTTTCCATTAGTTCAACAAATAGTTTGCGGTTATATAAAGGCTCAATACCATCTTTTTCAAGGTTTTTTACAGAAAGTTCTTCAAAAGAAGTATAATGTAGCATATTTAATAAAGCAGGATTCGCGAGCAAAATTTGGCCATCCGGAGTTGTTCTATAAATACCCAATGGAGAATTTTCGTAAATCATTCTGTAACGGGCTTCACTCTCGCGAAGATTGTCTTCCATCCTTTTACGCTCGGTAATAACTTCTGAGAAAAGAATAATCCCGCCAATTTTATGATTGGATTCGTACCATGGACAGATTTCCCATTTTATCCAATCTAATTTTCCGCTGGCGCGCATGAAGGTGTCTTCATCAGCTCTTAGAGTTTCTCCATTTAAACAGCGCCTGTGAATTTCTTTCCATCTATCCGGGATCTCAGGAAAAATTTCATAATGAGAATGGCCTGTTACGTTTTTATTGCCTAATTCATAGTCAATCAGGAAACGGCTGCTTGTTATTATATAATTCATTTCGCGGTCAAACATGGCTATAGATGCCGGTGAATGTTCAACTAACAACCTGAATAAGTTATCATTTCTTGCACTCTTTTCTTCAGTCAGTAGGCGTTCATTGATATCTGAAATTGTTACCCGGATAATAAAAGTCCGGCCTGTTTGTACTACCGGAACTGCAATCAAGCTGGCATAGAAAAGAGGCCGGTCTTTTCCTTTAATTCTAACATCCAATTGTTGTTTCATGCGGGTTTCAATAAGATTTTTGAAGTGCAGGGAATAAATTTCCTGGTCATCATTTCCAATAAATCTGCTTAACGGCTGGTTTATTAGCAAGGATTTTTCCACACCTAAAAGATTCACGGCTGTTAGATTAGCTTCTTTAATTATTCCTTTATTACTTAGCGAAAAAAAAGCTACCGGTGCGGAATTATACAGGTCGATATATTTTTCGTTTGATTCAATTAATTCAAGCTGGGTTTTACGAAGCTCATCGTTCTGCATTTCAAGTTCAATCTTGTGTACCTTGAGTTCGTTGAGATTTTTTTTTGCAATCTGAAATGATAATTTTTTCTTGCTGCTGGATTGTTTGTCTAACTTTTCTTTAGTAAGCTGTTTAATTTTAACATTCCTGTCAACTGATTTCTTCATCTTTTCCATGATGTGCTCCTATACAGCAATTAATTATTATTAATATAAACATTCTATTATCCTGTTTGCACAATATGTAATGCAATATATTATCAGAATTACTCCGGATTATTGCCGTATATATTATTAATTTTTTTTTCTTCCATCAGGTAGAGAACCGGGGGTTTCATTTAATCCCGGTGAAGTAGTGTAATAATAAACGGTATAACAATTAGCTTAAAAGCATAATGCTTAAATAAACAGAAGGTTTATAAACATTTATAACGGTGCAAAAAGTAAAATTGATAATATATATTAGGATTTGATTTTTATTCACTAATGTTACTTCCTCAACATTTTAAGCCCTTTGCATTGTACAGCTATTAAAGAACAATAGCAAGATAAAAGTATTAGTTATCGTAGATATAACACAAAACATACTAATTCTTGGTTCCGTTCAGCAAGCATATTTTGTGCTTAGCTAAAAACTGAACCTCCTCTATATTAACTGAAAATAAAAACTTAATTAATATCATTATTAAAAGTTCTATGGAATAAGATTTCATTTTATTTGATGCAGGAAGTAATATCAAGATCAGCGGCTTTTTAATAATTTTCTAATGATTTTTCTTCAATCAAAAAGGCAATATCCAATTTAACGCCATGTTCTTATTCACTTTATCCCATAACACAAATAATTATTAATCATTTTCACTCTATGAAAATTTAATTAACCTGTTTTCAAAATAAGGGACAAACAAATTGAAAAATCATTGGGGTTCTAAGAATGATTACATTGAAGGGGAAGATAATTTATATTCAAAATATATCTTAAAATACCGGCACCTGAAATTGAGAACCGGATTACTTTAGTAAGACAAACTACATTTTTAATGAGTCTGCCGTAACTTTAAACATTTCATCAAAATCGGAAATAAAGGTATCCAGGGCCTCTTCAGAATGGAAATTAAGCAAATCTAAAATTTTATAATCTAAGACCATATTGTTATCCCAATTAAACTGGCCGACCCGCAAACGTTGAGTCATATAATCAACAATATGTATAATAGAAACAAAATATTTGTTTTCGGCAGCTTTGGAAGGATTATGATGATAATAAATTGAATCACATAATATTAATGGAAGGTCCCACTTTTCAAAAAGGTATCTTCCTATATCCTGATGTGTTAATCCAAGCACTTGCGCTTCTGCTTCAAGTATAGGCACGTTTTCATTGCCGGCTTTTTTAAGAATCTGAATAAACTCGGGTTCAAAGAACTTATGAATAACCAAAATGCCAAGATCATGTAATAATCCCGCAACAAATGCTTCACTTCCAAATTCAAAACCAAGATGTTGGGATATCCCCCTGGCAGCAGTACCAACCAGTACAGAGTGAAGCCAATATTCCTGGAGATTGAAATAAAGCGATGGGGCTACTTCAATAGAATCTGCGAAATATAGGGCAGCGACAATATTTTTGATCTCATGAAATCCAAGTACTAAAACAGCAAACTCTATAGAAGATACTTTTCTTTTAAGGCCATATAGTGGAGAATTTGCTATTGCCAGTACTTTCGAAGTTAGCCCCTGGTCTTTGCCAATAATTTCCGATAATAAGTTAGCAGATGTTTTTGAATTATTTAGTAATCTTGTAACTTCAAAAACAACTTTTGGAATAGACGGTAAATCTTTTATTATTTTTAATATTTCTTCTGTCCTTTGTTTTTTTAAGCTATCGGATATCATTGTTGCTTTCCAGAAATTTTTTATGCCGTCTACAAATGGAAATAAAATTTACAGTCCCAAAATACTAATAATTATTATCCTGTTAAATTGAATGCCCGGAATTTCTTAAACAATTCTATACTCAAATCGAAGCTAATCTTTTATGCAGCGAACGCTGAACCCGAGTTCCATACTGTTGCCGTATATGTATATTCCGCTACTATTGCTGTAAATATTTAAAATACACGCATCGTTATTGCCTATATCTGTTGAACTCCAAAAGACAGCGGCGTAACCCAAACCGCTGAATCGCCCTTCGTAAATTCGGTAACCGGCCAGCATTGCAGAAAAATAACTTGTGTTGGTTCCCGCTCCAATTCCGGAGCCTTGCCTTTCTGCCTTCAATGTATTTCCATTATTAGCTATCTCCGCTTTTAACTTTTCAAATACGGTTTGTGTAGGAATATGCCAGCCTCTTGGAGCTAATCCTCTTGGATCATTCACAGCGTACCAATTATATAATTTACCATATTTTTTACCGTTTTCAGGTTTATGATCGTAATAACACCATGCTCCTGTTTTTAGATTTGACCATTCTTCATGTCCGATAACCTGAGGTATGGGGTCGCCGTTTCTATAATGGCTGACATTTAAGTTTTCTCTCATCCAAATCTGTTTACCAATGACTGAAATTTTCATGCTTCAACTTTTATTATAAATTATATCCGGCAATAAACCATTAAAGAAAGCTTATTAGAAATTTCCACCCGCGGGAAAGTTCCTAATAATTACTGCTAAAAGTAACAACTATAATAATTTAATGTCAAGAAAAGCCTTAGCTTTCTCTTTCTTTAATACCAGATTTTTAAAGTATTTTTTCAGGTTTGCCACAATCAATTAAAACAAGAAATGATTTCTGAAGGAATTGCGAGAATTGTGGGGTAGAAAATTGAAACATAAAAAATAGTATCATATTCGGACTGTTCAGTTTATATCTTTATAAAATTATAAGAATATTATTTTACAGACTCCTAATTTTCGTTCTTGATTAACCGGAAAATTTTGGCCTCTGTTAATGCATTACTATGGGAAAATATTTCAATTAAACTTCTAATAATTATGATGCAATTCGTCCTCTAATGAGTATGAGGAATTTTTGTCAACATTATTACTTATTTTAAATTTAGCGATTAGCAATTCAAGATTATCGGTTATTCTATTCAACTCTTTGGCAGCTTCCACAATCCTATAGATTCCGGAAGTGCTTTCTTTTGATATTGTATTAATCGAATCAATATTTTTACTGATATTTTCGGACACGGCGGATTGCCGTTCGATGGCCGAAGCAACCTTATTTATTACCGTTACAACGCTGTCTGCGCCAATAATAATTTGGTTAAGAGCTTTACCGGCTTTGTCTGTAAGTTCTTTACCATTTTCCACTTCAGTTGTTCCCTCTTCCATTGAAGTAACCGCACCGACAGTATCCTTTTGAATATGCCTGATCATTGAGCTAATTTCTTTAGTTGCTTTAGTTGTTCTTTCAGCTAATTTTCTAACTTCATCAGCAACAACAGCAAAACCCCGGCCCTGTTCGCCGGCTCTTGCGGCTTCAATTGCAGCATTTAATGCAAGTAAATTAGTTTGATCGGCTATATCTTCAATAACCTGGATAATTTCTCCAATTTGTTCGCTATTTTTCCCCAATAATTGTACTGTATCGGCTGATCTCTTTATTACTTCAGCAATTCTATTCATTCCGTTAATTGTTTCATTAACAACACTGCCTCCATCTTTGGCAATATTGCCATAGTTATTTGAAGCTTCTGTTGCAGCATTTGCATTATTTGATGATTCAAAAATCGTTTTTGACAATTCATCCACAGCGCCTGCTACTTCAATAGATTGGTTATTTTGTTCATCTATCCCTTCTGCTATTTCCCCGGTAGTGGAAGCTATTTTATTAGCGGCTGATATAGCAGCCGAAACAGCTTCGGACACTTTATAGATCATTGATTTTATATTTTCAATTGCTCTGTTAAATCCATTAAATAATTTTCCAATTTGATCATCTTTTTCAGCAATAAATTCAACCGTTAAATCTCCTTCTGCAAATCTACTTATTCCATTAAGCATGTAATCAACATTTTTAGTCAGGTACTTGTCTTGCTGCGCTAAATTGTTTCTCTGAATCTCTGCTTCTTTAACGGCAGCTTCGGCAAAAGATTTCTCTTTTTGTAATGTTTCTGAAGTTTGTTTTATATTAGCTATCATCGTGTTAACAGCATCGGCGCATTGCCCTATTTCATCGGCACTGTTTATCTTAATTCTAATCGAAAGGTCGCCCTTACCTACCTGTACGGCAGTATCTTTAAGATATTTTATCTGTCTTGTTAAAATTTTGCTCACAATAAATATTATAAATAAACCGATTAAAAATATTATACCGCTTACAAATATGTAAATAAAAGCGCGATGTGTTATAGAATCATTTAGTTTTTGAAGCGATAAGATCACTATTACATTACCCATGCTTTTGTCTTTATACATAATAGGATCATGCGTAATAACTTCGTTGTCTGCAGTGATTAATTTCCCTGAAGCCAGTATCTTGTTTTCATCAATCTGCTTATTTACCGGGTTATATGATACAAGACTTGTATTGGATTCATCTAAAATATCCATGAAAACTATTTGATCGTCTTCCTTCGCTTTTGAGAAGGCAATGTTTACGATATCAAAATTGCCTGCGCCAAGGCCGATTCCTGTAGAATATGCAAGCATTTCGGAAAGCGAATTTGTATGTTCAAGAGCAAATTGGAGACTATTTGATTTTTGACTGGAATAACCGTAAAATGAATTGATCACTGATATCAACAGCAATAGGGCAATAAATATAAACATGAACTTTGCCCTGATGGATTTTTTATATAACCTTAATATTCCCATACATTTTTCTCTTTCTCTTTGATAAGAAGAAACTACTTGTACTTTGTTCTGCTTCCAAATCGATTGATTTTAAATTAGTCGCCGATTTTTGCGATTATTTTAATATTTCCTTTCACGTTCTTTGAATCAACGAATCCCACAGCATCTGGCGTTGATGCAACTTTTTGTATCATTTCTTCATCCGAGCTAACAGTCTCGGGTGGCGTACCACTGGCAGTTAATTTAGCTTTTAGCCATACTTTTTTTAACTCTATAAAAGTTTTTCCTATGGATTCCAGTATTTTTTTCTCGGATTCGCTGTTATTGTTCACATAAAATAATTTAACCTTTTGAGATCCGATCTCGTTTGATTGAATATTATATAAATTTGTTAATTTATTTATATCTATACTCTTAGCGCTAATACTTTTATTTGCTATAACCGAGACCTGGGCAAAAGTATTATTATATTGTGCACAGAATAGAATTAAAATAATAATTATATAACTTTTATTTTTTGAATTCATATTAAATTCCTGTTTATATTATTAAAAAGTAAAACTAGCGCCGGCCGTATAAATATGTTCATAGTATTTTCTTATAGGTAAAATATCTTCTCCGGTATTAAATCTGGAAAAATTCTTATTGTATTGAAATTTAATTACGATATTATCATTTATATTATAACCACCGCCGAAATGATATCCGTAATATCCATCCAGCCCGAAATAGTATGGGTTTATATCGTCATTCAGATAATCCCACATTATATAAACGAACAGCTTTTCATTGATATTGTAAAGCAATGTGGCATAATAAAATTCTTTGTTGAGGCTGCTTCCAATAAAATAAGGATCTTGTGAGCTCCACAAGTTCAATAAGTCCTGTACGTTTTGAGGAATAATGTTTTTTACGATAAGATATTCCCCGTTTAATTCAAAATTCCAAAATTTCCAATATAAATCGGCGCCCAGCCTGTATCTGTTTATATCGCCTATATTAGCTGTATCGCCCTGGGAATCTTTAATAAAAATACGCCCATTATACTGATCGAAACTTGCCGATACTCCCGCACGAAAATTATTTGATTTAATACCCAATCTTCCTCCAAAGCTGATAAAATTTACGCCGCTTTGTCCGTAAGGAACATACCCGGGCAAAACATTATTAGCGGGCGATGAGATATAACTATTCGGGGGATTTCCCATGAACAATGCATATTCTATATTCACGGACTCAACAGGAATTGAACCGTTGGCCTGAATCAGCGCCTTTTGCGGAAGGATGTCAAAGGTATTCACAAGATCGCCGCTTGTAGCATCATAAAGTTTTGGCATAATTAAATAAGGAAGCAGCGGTGTCCTGTTATAGATTTCAAATAAACTGTTAAATTGCGGGATCACCATTCCAAACTTCACTTTTAAGAAATCGCTGTAATCCCATTTTAAATATGCTTCCTGAAGGTTGAAAGATCCGAATCCGTTATTACTTGAATAGTTGTTAATAAATTCAAAGTTTATAAAACCGGAAAAATCATCACCAAGGTCTTTTCCAAAGAACAAGTTTAGCTGGTTTACTCCCATATTTTTATAAGTATAATTGTCCTCTCCTATAGGAGGATAAGGCGTAAATGTATTATGGAACATATAGAATGATGATTGTGCATAGCCATATATATCAATTCCTGATTGTGCATGTAATGCACTACAAATTACAAGGAATAGAAAGCAGGCAGTCAAAATTTTTTTCACGGTTAGTACCCCTCTGTTTTATCAGATTCACTATAAAAATTAATATAATGTTTTATTAGTAATTCAAGCTCAAAAGAACTTTTCATTTTTTTATTTTAATTATAGATACCTTAAAAAATTAAAGATATTAAACCAGGACTATTAATCAGACATTATTATTATCGGTAAATACTTAATTTACTTTAGAGTATAGTTAAAAACTCATCAAAAAGCGCTATCAAACATTGCGTGAATTGGCGCATTATATTTTACAAATAGATTTTAAAGAGTTATGTAAATGAAAAAAATTGATCTCCATCACATTTTGCTCAGATTGTAGTGAAGATGGTTTTATTTTTATTTAGTACTTATATTAAAGTATAGTACTAATTTATTATCAATGTTTTATATTATAGGATTTTGCAAAGTTTGTAGAGCGGTAATCTTCATAAATCGTTTTAGTCAATTACTGAAGTTAAGCAGATTTTAATAATTTTATTAAGTAGCCCTGAGTATTAGAGTCTGTCATAAAATTAGAACTATATTCATAAATTTGTATTGCCCATCTTCTCAATAGCGTAAGGTAAAACATTTTTCCGGAGGCGGACAGGCAGAAGGGTTTGATTTTTTTTTGCGATGCATAATTAACACTGTGATTTACCGCTGTGTTAAATATATCAGGAAACTTCTTCTTGACTGTTTCAATAGTTTACCAATCTGTTAATAAGAATATAAATGTCGTACTCTTAAGATACTTATTCATGTATAACTAATTTTCACACAGGCTCAAGAATTTAAACTAAAAATTTTTTTTAGTTTAAATTTTCTACATGGAATACATTTTCATCGCCCATTTAAATTAATGGTCAGCCCCATTTTACCTAAAAACCCGGCTGAGTTTTATATTTATTATTCTGCGACTTTAAATCTTCTAAGGAAACTTGCTCATCCGTTATCAATTTGAGTTCGTAAAGCATTTTAAATACTTTTTCTTTTAGTATCGGCTTAACTAAATACGAGGTACATCCCCCGTTATAATAGGCATCAATTACATCTTTAGCCATGTCCAGGGCAGTCATCATAACAATTTTAACTTCATCACGCGGAGCAACATTAAATAATTTTTCCTTTTCACGGATTATTTTAAGCGCTTCCTTTCCATTCATCTCTGGCATCATTATATCCATGCAGATCAAATCATATGGGGCCCCGGATTCTAAAGATTGTGTAAAAGCATCCACTGCTTCTTTTCCATTTACTGCAATCTCACATTCACTAAATGGAGACAGCATTTTCTGGATTGAGATTCTGCTTCCGAAATCATCTTCTACAATTAATATTTTCATATCTCGCTCCTATTGTTACTAATTAATTTTTTTCTTGTTATTCTGTAACACCAGCCAATTGAAATTTGAGGATTACATGGAAACAACTACCCTTACCTAAAGTACTCTCTAACCAAACGCGCCCATGCATTAATTCTGCCAGACGCTTAACAATTGCCAAGCCTAACCCTGCCCCTGAATACTCCCTGGTACTTGAATCATCTACCTGTGTAAAACTTTCAAAAATCATATCCTGTTTTTCTTCAGCAATACCTATCCCGCTGTCTGTAAGTATGAAATGAAGCCGTGCGTATACAGTACCCGTTTTTATTGGAACAGGCGAATCTTCTGATTGTATCTGAAGATTAACATAGCCTGATTTTGTAAATTTAACTGCATTACTGGTAAGATTAATAATTATTTGCTTAAGTTTTTGGGAGTCCCCATAAAGTTGAAGCGGTGTATTTTCCTGTATTTTGTATGAAAGCAAAATATTGCTTTGCTCAGCCTGGTATTTAAATAAACTGAAAACCGACTCGATAATTTCCGGAAGTGAAAAAATGTTTTCATTTAATTTTTCTTTGTTTTCTTCCAATCTGGATGATTCAAGAAGATTGTTCAACAATGCTAAAAGTGTATGGGAAGATTGTTTAATTATCTTCAGAAATTCAGTTTGCTCTTCATCCAATTTTGTATCATAAAGTACATCAGTAAGCCCCATGATACTGTTGAGTGGAGTTCTGATTTCATGACTCATAGTGGAAAAGAAATTACTTTTAGCATAATTTGCCGCTTCCGACAGTTCTTTTGCTTTACGTAATTCAATTTCCATGTTTTTCCGGTCAGTGATGTCAGAACAGATGAAAATATATCCTGAATAATTATCATCTATGTCATAAAATGCATTAAGATGGCAAAAAAGCCACCGGTATTCACGTTCGCAGTTTAATAATCTGAAATCGGTTTTCAGGTTTTTATGTTCAGCTATAGCAGTCTTCAATATTTCTTCGAAACCCTGTTTATCATCAGGATGTATTTTATTGATCCAACCGCGGTAAATTTCATTTTCAATATTCCGTCCTGTAAACTTCAACCATCTATAGTTGAAATAATTAAACTGCCCGTCAGTATTAAGACGGCATATTAAAAAAGGTCCATTTTCAAGAATCTTCAGGTAGGAATCTTTAGAAGCTAAAGATTTTAATTCTGTTTTGCGAATCTCAATCAGATTCTTAAATTGGATAAATTTTCCGTTCGGTTCGTTTGACGTGTCCAACAAACAAGATATTTTTTCTTCTATTGGAATTGTAATACCGTTTTTAGCGGGAAGCAGTTTAAATAAAAACGGAATCTGTTCAGATTGATTTGCCTGCCTGCCGGAATGCTGGATTAAAGCTTCTACAGATGTATCAAAAACAGATTGATAGAAGATACCCAGTGGAAAATTCAAAAGATCGTCCTTAGTATATCCAAGTAATGAACAAGCGGCACGATTTACAAACTGAATATTTTCGGCCCTGTCAACAATAATCAAACCATCTTCAATTAAGTCAAGCGCATTTTGATAACATATTTCATTCACAATTAGGGTTCCTGAAATATTTTCTGAAAACATTATTTCCATAAATTTACTTCTGGTCTATGCAGGAATTAATTACAAAATTGAAGAATATGACGGCCGATATTTTCCAGAGGAAGTACTTTTACTACGCAACCAAGTTTAATTGCTTCATTAGGCATACCAAAAACAACGCAGGATTTTTCATCCTGTGCAATTGTTTCAGCGCCTGCTTCACGTAATTCCAGCATTCCTTTTGCACCATCGTCCCCCATTCCGGTCATGATAACTCCTACTGCATTTTTACCGGCATACCTTGCGGATGACCTAAACAGGACATCAACAGAAGGCCGGTGCCTGCTAACCAACGGCCCGTCTTTAATCTCAACATAATACCTGGCACCGCTGCGTTTTAAAAGCATATGAAAATTTCCCGGTGCTATCAATGCCCTTCCGCGGATGATCGAATCTCCGTTTTCAGCTTCTTTTACTGTTATCTTGCAAAGGCTATCCAGCCTTTTTGCAAATGCCGTGGTAAAATGTTCAGGCATATGCTGTACAATAACTATCCCGGGTGAATCAGGCGGCAAAGCTTCCAGGAGAACGCGAAGAGCTTCGGTACCCCCGGTTGAAGCTCCTACAACAACTACTTTCTCAGTGGTTTCAACCATAAAATTGTGTGTTGATTTTGCTATTACAGCATCGGCTGTAAGTTTTGGCGCCACATCTGTTTCCCAGAGCGATTTTCTTTTTACTCCGGTATGAGAGGCCGCCTTAACAGCATCACATATTCTAATCTGAGATTCCAGTAAAAAATTTTTTGTTCCTAATTTGGGTTTTGTTATAATTTCAACTGCACCGTATTCCAAAGCCTTAAGTGTTGTTTCAGAACCTTCAACAGCCAGGCTGGAACAGATAACTACGGGAATAGGATGTTGATCCATAATCTTTCGTAGAAAAGTAAGTCCATCCATTCTGGGCATTTCAATATCAAGAGTAATAACGTCGGGAATTGTTTCTTCCATTTTTTTTGCAGCAAGAAAAGGATCCGATGCAGATCCTACTACTTCAATATCCTCATCCATAGACAGAAGTTCTATTATTGTCTGCCTTACAACGGCTGAATCGTCCACAACCAATACCCGTATTTTCCGTTTTAGTAGATGCGTTGGGATTGTCATTGGGACTAAACCTTTCTATATATTGTTGATGCAGCCCGTTCGAGGGGCAGATTCATACCTATTATGGTTTCTGAATGGCCAATAAACAGGTATCCACCGGTTCTTATTTTATTACAAATCTTTGCCAGCACTTTTTCCTGGGTAGCCTTATCAAAATAGATAAGCACATTCCTGCAGAAAGCCGCGTCAAGATTTCCCGGGATCATATATTCATCTTCCATAAAATTTATCCGTGAAAATATAACCTGTCTTCTTAATTCCGGGCAAATGCGTACCAACTTTTTTTCAGAATTTTTAGATTTTAAAAAGTACTTTTTTTTCAAATCCATGGGAATAACTTCAATGCACTCATAACTATAGATGGCATCTTTTGCTTTTTTCAGCACATCGGTTGAAATATCGGAAGCATAAATTGTATACAGATTATTTTTTCTGTTCTCAAAATATTCATTTAAAACAATGGCCAATGTATATGGTTCCTCTCCCGTTGAACATCCTGCACTCCAAACCGAGAATCCGCTGTTCAATGAATTTTGCATTTCCAGGAGGACGCTATTAACTAAAAATTCAAAATGCGCGTTCTCCCTGAAAAAATCTGTTTTATTGGTTGTGACCGCATCTATCAAAGGTACCAGTTCCTGTTCCCTGCCACCCGCTGAAAAAAAATATTCCATATATTCTTTAAAGGAGTTCAAACCGAGACTTTTAACTCGCCTTCTTACGCGCCCTTCTATAAGAGACAATTTTGAATCCGGAAGCTGAATGCCGCAAAGTTTATAAATTTCAGCGCTCAGCTTTTTAAATTCGGTTAGCTTTAAACGCCCGTAGGGTTGATTCTCATAAACACACAATTGTGCAGAATCTTCTACATCCATAAAACAACCCAATAAATAAAAATTCTAAATAACATCTGTATTAATTTTCTGAAATATTTCCAGATTCCCGTACCACAGCAAGTTCTTCTGTTGTAAAAACTCTGTCAATATCAAGAATCATGATAAATTTTTCATCGCGTTTTCCAATGCCGCGTAAAAATTCCGCTCTAAATTTAGTGCCGAATTTAGGTGCGGGCTCAATTTGCTCGGGCTCAAATTCGAATACTTCCTGAACTGCATCTGCCAGCGCACCCCAGATCAATACTTCGTCATCAAGGTGTATCTCCAAAACTATAATGCATGTATTTCTGCTGTTTTCGGTTTTTGACATTCCGAACTTTAACCTTAGATCAATAACAGGAACAACGCTGCCGCGCAAATTGAGTACCCCTCTCATATAATCGGGTGTGCGGGGTATTTTTGTAATTGTTGTGTAATCCAGGACCTCTCTCACTTTTGCAACGTCAACGGCAAACAGTTCGTTATCCAATGTTAAAGTAAGGTACTGTCTTACTTCAGTTATTCCGGTGACACTCATAACTATTACCTTATTATTAAATTAAAATTTTGAAAAAGATTGGGGCACTTTATACTGTGCCCCGTTATAATTAGAATTTCTCAAATTCAGAATCTGAATTAACGGCCGAAGAATCCATATTCAACTTTATTCCTTTTATAACCGAAGCTGTTGAGACAGATTTATGTGAGCTGCCGCCGTTTCCATTATGTCCATTTTTTCCATTATTCTCACTTTTGGCCGGCGTTTGTTTTTTCTGTGTAATCGATTTTTTAGAATTATCATCAGTTGAAAAGAATCCAATAACATTTTGCATCTGTTCGCTCTGCGATGTGAAGTTCATTGCTGTTGCGGTTAGCTCTTCGGAAGCGGTAACATTTTGCTGTATTACCTGATCAAGCTGCTGAATTGCTTTATTTATCTGTGCAGCACCCGCATTTTGTTCATTGCTGGCTGCGCTAATTTCCTGGACTAATTCCGCAGTTTTCTTTATATCGGGAACTAACTTAGCAAGCATTTCACCCGCATTTTCAGCAACTTCTACACTTGTTGCAGAGAGCTTGTTAATTTCTGCTGCTGCAGTCTGGCTTCTTTCAGCTAATTTACGAACCTCGGAAGCAACCACGGCAAATCCTTTACCATGTTCTCCTGCTCTTGCAGCTTCAATTGCAGCATTTAGCGCCAGTAGATTTGTCTGACGGGCAATTTCTTCAATGATAGATATTTTTCCTGCAATCTCTTTCATTGCAATTACTGTTTCACTAACAGCTTTTCCACCGGTTTCCGCATTTTGTGCAGATTGAAGGGCAATCTTTTCTGTCTGAATAGCATTTTCGGCATTTTGCTTAATGTTTGAAGACATTTGCTCCATCGAGGATGAGGCTTCCTGGGCAGATGCTGCCTGCTTATTAGCACCTTCGGATATTTTAGTAGAACCTATGCTTAATTCCTGACTGCCAGTTGAAACGCTGTCGGCCGAATTTTTAACATTTTCAACCACTTCCGTTAATCCATTGATCATTGAACTTAAGGCTCGCATTAGTTTATCCTGTCCTGATCTCTCTTTTGCCGAAACCTGTAGATTACCTGTTGCAATTTCTTCCGCAACAGCAGTAATTTCATTCATCGAATCAATGAGTACATTCAGATTATTCTTTATCTCATTAAAATCACCATTATAATTGTCTGTTATCTTATTTGGAACATCACCCTTGGCGATTCTGTCCACATATTCTGCAGCAACATTTAAAGGACCAATTACAGAATCTAGTGTTTCATTTACACCCTGTACTACTTTCTTGAAGTCACCATGGTGTTTACTTGCATCAGCTCTCGTCGCCAGTTTTCCTTCAACTGCTGCTTTTGATAATACTCCCGCATCAGCTACAAGCGAATTTACAGCTTCAATACATGTATTTAAATTGTTCTTTATAATGTTATACTGACCCTTATAAATATCCGTTATCTTTGCAGGGATTTCACCTTTGGAAATTTTATCTACATAATCTGCTGTTACCATCAATGGGTTTACTATGTTTGTTATCGTATCATTTACTCCGGCTACAAGCGTATTCCACCCGCCTACAAATAATCCTGCATTGGCTCGTTTGTCAAGCTCACCGTCCGCTGCTGCTTTTATTATCTTGTCTGTTTCTGCCAGAAGTTCACTCATCATCTTTACTACTGCGTTTAGGTTGTTCTTAATTATATTGTACTGGCCTTTATATGTATCCGTTATCTGAGGAGGAATAACTCCCTTACTTACCTTTTCTACATAATCTGCCGTTACCATTAACGGGTTTACTATATTATTTATTATGTCATTTATTCCGATTACCAATGTCTTCCAGCCGCCGACAAACAATTCTGCATTTGCTCGTTTATCAAGTTCGCCGTCTGCTGCTGCCGTAATAACCTGACCGGCTTCCTTCAAAAGATTATTCATTATGTCTACACAATTATTCAGATTATTCTTTATCTCATTAAAATCTCCGTTATAATTATCCGTTATCTTATTTGGTATATCTCCTTTGGATATCCGGTCAACGTATTCTGCCGCTACATTTAACGGCCCGATTACTGCATCAAGTGTTTCATTTACACCCTGGACTATCTTCCTGTAATCTCCCTGGTGTTTGCTTGCATCTGCTCTCGTTGCCAGTTTTCCTTCTACCGCTGCTTTTGACAGGGCTCCTGCATCGGCTGCAAGCGCAGTTATCGCATCAATACAAACATTTAAGTTATTCTTTATCTCATTGAAATCGCCGTTATAATTATCAGTTATCTTATTAGGTATGTCGCCTTTAGCTATACGGTCTACATATTCTGCCGCCACATTCAACGGGCCAATTACGGCATCAAGTGTTCCGTTCACACCTTCAACTATTTTTTTGTAATCTCCCTGGTGTTTGCTTGCATCTGCTCTGGTTGCAAGTTTTCCTTCTACGGCTGCTTTTGATAAAATACCTGCATCGGCTACAAGTGCATTTATTGCATCTATACAAACGTTCAGGTTATTCTTTATCTCATTGAAGTCGCCGTTATAATTATCTGTTATCTTATTCGGTATATCTCCTTTGGCTATACGGTCTACATATTCTGCTGCTACATTTAAAGGACCGATTACTGCATCAAGAGTTCCGTTTACGCCTTCTACTATTTTCTTGTAATCGCCCTGGTGCTTACTTGCATCTGCTCTTGTTGCAAGTTTTCCTTCTACTGCTGCTTTTGATAAAAGACCTGCATCAGCAACAAGTGCAGTTACCGCATCAATACATACGTTCAGGTTATTTTTTATCTCATTAAAATCGCCTTTATAAGTATCCGTTATCTTACTTGGAATATCGCCCTTAGCTATACGGTCTACATATTCTGCTGCTACATTCAATGGGCCGATTACCGCATCAAGTGTTCCATTTACACCCTGGACTATCTTCCTGTAATCTCCCTGGTGTTTGGTTGCATCAGCCCTGGTTGCAAGCTTCCCTTCAATTGCCGCGTTTGACAATATTCCTGCATCTGCCACAAGTGCATTTATTGCATCTATACAAACGTTCAGATTATTCTTTATCTCATTAAAATCGCCGTTATAATTATCGGTTATCTTATTTGGAATATCGCCTTTGGCTATTCGGTCTACGTATTCTGCCGCTACATTCAATGGGCCTATTACAAAGTCAAGTGTTTCATTTACACCCTGTACTACTTTCTTAAAGTCCCCATGGTGTTTACTTGCATCTGCCCTGGTTGCAAGTTTTCCCTCTACTGCTGCTTTTGAAAGTATTCCTGCATCAGCTACAAGCTCATTGACTGCATCTATACACATATTCAAATTAGTCTTTATAATATTATACTGTCCTTTATATACATCTGTTATCTTAGACGGTATATTTCCTTTGGATATCTTATCCACATAATCTGCTGTCACCATCAATGGATTAACTATGTTTGTTATCGTATCATTTACTCCGGCTACAAGCGTATTCCACCCGCCTACAAATAATCCTGCATTGGCTCGTTTGTCAAGTTCGCCGTCGGCTGCTCCTTTTATTATCTTATCTGTTTCTGAAAGAAGTTCACTCATCATCTTCACTACTGCATTAAGGTTATTCTTAATTATATTATACTGGCCTTTATATATATCCGTTATCTGAGGAGGAATAACTCCCTTACTTACCTTATCTACATAATCTGCCGTTACCATCAATGGATTAACTATGTTTGTTATTGTATCATTTACTCCGGCAACAAGCGTATTCCAGCCGCCGACAAATAATCCTGCATTGGCTCGTTTATCAAGCTCGCCGTCTGCAGCTGCTTTAACTATCTTATCTGTTTCTGCAAGCAGTTCACTCATCATCTTCACTACTGCATTAAGGTTATTCTTAATTATATTATACTGGCCTTTATATATATCCGTTATCTGAGGAGGAATAACTCCCTTGCTTACCTTATCTACATAATCTGCCGTTACCATCAATGGATTAACTATGTTTGTTATTGTATCATTTACTCCGGCTACCAGCGTATTCCAACCTCCTACAAATAATCCTGCATTAGCTCGTTTATCAAGTTCTCCGTCTGCCGCTGCTTTAACTATCTTATCTGTTTCTGCAAGTAGTTCACTCATCATCTTCACTACTGCATTAAGGTTATTCTTAATTATATTATACTGGCCTTTATATACATCTGTTATCTGAGGAGGAATAACTCCCTTACTTACCTTTTCTACATAATCTGCCGTTACCATTAACGGGTTTACTATATTATTTATTATGTCATTTATTCCGATTACCAATGTCTTCCAGCCGCCGACAAACAATTCTGCATTCGCTCGTTTATCAAGTTCGCCGTCTGCTGCTGCTGTAATAACCTGACCGGCTTCCTTCAGAAGATTATTCATTATGTCTACACAATTATTCAAATTATTCTTTATCTCATTGAAGTCGCCTTTATAATTATCCGTTATCTTATTTGGAATATCTCCTTTGGATATCCGGTCAACGTATTCTGCCGCTACATTTAACGGCCCAATTACTGCATCAAGTGTTTCATTTACACCCTGGACTATCTTCCTGTAATCTCCCTGGTGTTTGCTTGCATCTGCTCTCGTTGCCAGTTTTCCTTCTACCGCTGCTTTTGACAGGGCTCCTGCATCGGCTGCAAGCGCAGTTATCGCATCAATACAAACATTTAAGTTATTCTTTATCTCATTGAAATCGCCGTTATAATTATCAGTTATCTTATTAGGTATGTCGCCTTTAGCTATACGGTCTACATATTCTGCCGCCACATTCAACGGGCCAATTACGGCATCAAGTGTTCCGTTCACACCTTCAACTATTTTTTTGTAATCTCCCTGGTGTTTGCTTGCATCTGCTCTGGTTGCAAGTTTTCCTTCTACGGCTGCTTTTGATAAAATACCTGCATCGGCTACAAGTGCATTTATTGCATCTATACAAACGTTCAGGTTATTCTTTATCTCATTGAAGTCGCCGTTATAATTATCTGTTATCTTATTCGGTATATCTCCTTTGGCTATACGGTCTACATATTCTGCTGCTACATTTAAAGGACCGATTACTGCATCAAGAGTTCCGTTTACGCCTTCTACTATTTTCTTGTAATCGCCCTGGTGCTTACTTGCATCTGCTCTTGTTGCAAGTTTTCCTTCTACTGCTGCTTTTGATAAAAGACCTGCGTCGGCTACAAGTGCGTTTACTGCATCTATACATGCATTCAAATTGCTCTTGATTATGTTGTACTGGCCTTTATATATATCGGTTATCTTAGAAGGTATATTTCCTTTGGATATCTTATCCACATAATCTGCTGTTACCATCAATGGATTTACTATGTTTGTTATAGTATCATTTACTCCTGCAACTAGTGTATTCCAGCCGCCTACAAATAATCCTGCGTTGGCTCGTTTGTCAAGTTCGCCGTCGGCTGCTCCTTTTATTATCTTATCTGTTTCTGCAAGCAGTTCACTCATCATCTTTACTACTGCATTAAGGTTATTCTTAATAATGTTGTACTGGCCTTTATATACATCTGTTATCTGAGGAGGAATAACTCCTTTACTTACCTTATCTACATAATCTGCTGTTACCATTAACGGGTTTACTATGTTTGTTATTGTATCATTTACTCCGGCTACAAGTTTATTCCAGCCGCCTACAAATAATCCTGCATTTGCGCGTTTATCAAGTTCTCCGTCTGCTGCCGCTTTAACTATCTTATCTGTTTCTGCAAGTAGTTCACTCATCATCTTCACTACTGCATTAAGGTTATTCTTAATTATATTATACTGGCCTTTATATACATCTGTTATCTGAGGAGGAATAACTCCCTTACTTACCTTTTCTACATAATCTGCCGTTACCATTAACGGGTTTACTATATTATTTATTATGTCATTTATTCCGATTACCAATGTCTTCCAGCCGCCGACAAACAATTCTGCATTCGCTCGTTTATCAAGTTCGCCGTCTGCTGCTGCTGTAATAACCTGACCGGCTTCCTTCAGAAGATTATTCATTATGTCTACACAATTATTCAAATTATTCTTTATCTCATTGAAGTCGCCTTTATAATTATCCGTTATCTTATTTGGAATATCTCCTTTGGATATCCGGTCAACGTATTCTGCCGCTACATTTAACGGCCCAATTACTGCATCAAGTGTTTCATTTACACCCTGGACTATCTTCCTGTAATCTCCCTGGTGTTTGCTTGCATCTGCTCTCGTTGCCAGTTTTCCTTCTACCGCTGCTTTTGACAGGGCTCCTGCATCGGCTGCAAGCGCAGTTATCGCATCAATACAAACATTTAAGTTATTCTTTATCTCATTGAAATCGCCGTTATAATTATCAGTTATCTTATTAGGTATGTCGCCTTTAGCTATACGGTCTACATATTCTGCCGCCACATTCAACGGGCCGATTACGGAATCAAGAGTACTGTTAACACCACTAACAAGTTCTTTATAACTGCCTTTAAATTTATCGGCGTTTCCACGGGTAGCTAATTTTCCGTCACCTGCCGCTTTTGACAGAATTGTTACTTCGTTAACTAAATCATTTAGATTTTGTTTAACTTTAACAAAACTCTTCCCAAGCGTATCTTTTTCTGAACGAATTGTAACCTCTACAGCAAGATTACCATCTGAAATTTTATCAGCTATTGCAGCCTGTTCTTTAATACCATTTACAAGCTGCTTAAAAATTCCCATCATTTCACCAATTTCATCATTCGATCTTTGCTTTACTTCAACTTCAACATCACCCAAAGCAACCCGTTTTACAATTTCAGAAAGTTCCTTAACAGGTTTACTTATAATCCTTGAAATAAAAATGCCTAATCCAATGGAGAGCAATGCTCCAAGTATTGAAAAAATAAGCATTAACTTAATACTTGAGTTTGATTCTGCAGCATTGTGATCTGAACTTTCTTTAGATTGAGAAACTTTCTGATCGATTAATTCACCAATTCCAGTTTGTAACTGGTTTCGAACTTTTTCTAATTGGTTATTAAAAATAACAAGTGCTTCGTCACTTTTATTATTAAGAATAAGTTCAATGATTTTATCTTTTAACGGTACATATTCTGAATAAGCTTCTTTAATATCAGCAAAAACTTTTCTTCCATTATCGGAAATCAATGATTCTTCAACCAGGTTCATATTTGAAGTGATATTTGCATCATGAACCCGTAAGTTATTAATAATATCCTGTTTCTTCAGTTCATCTTTGGTTATAATGAGTTCCAATAAGTCAACCCGCTGCTGAGGGATCGATTTAGCTATAATGCCAATTTGTGAAATCGGAACCGTATTTTTTTCAAAGAGTATAATGTCGTTACTGGCACTTGTTTTCAGGCTGGATATGCCTTCGTAACCTACAATTCCGGTAATTGCTGCAACTACCAGGAAGCTCAGCAAAAGTTTCGCCGAGATTTTCAAGTTAGAGAACCATTTCATATAATTACTCCTATTGTGTTGTTTTTACTCAATACCACTGAATGCATAATTAAATTTCTTTTTTTTTGTTTGCGATGAATTGAAAAAATCATTTTTTAACTGCGGACTGTAAATCCTGCTTTGCTCAACGGTCTTCAATGTATTTTGAAGTACTCCCTCAGGGTTTTCTTTTAAGGGATCGCCGTGGCCGGGATAGATTATAGAGATTTTGAGTTCGGCTAAACGTTTTATTGTATTTACAAACTCCGGTGTATATGTACCGTCTGTAGAGTTTATTCGTATCTGAGTATCTCCTGAAAAAAGTATACCTTCGCTTTTATTATACAGGCATATTGAATCGGAAGAATGACCCGGAGCATGAATTACTTCAAAATAATTATCACCTAAGTGTAAAATTTCTCCATCATGTATAAGTCTGATTTTTTCAATATATTTTGTATAAGCAAGCACATGGCATCCGTACAATTTCTGCAGGATGTCAACGCCGCCGATATGATCAAAATGAGTATGTGTTAATATTATTTTATCTAATTGAACTTTTCCTACACCGGTATTAATTCTTTTAATATGTCCCTGGATAAATGGATCGGAACCTGTGTCTACTAATGCATTTATGTCTTCCAGTTTGTTCCAGTCACCCAGAATTAGGTAAGCATTACTTGAATATATTCCCGGGTTTGTTTCTAACTTGTGAATTTTCATTATACCTGCTCTACCTTTCGAAATAATTGAACGTCCGGTATTACCTGGTTAAACATGTGGTTAATTTCACCTGGTATCTTCTGTGTATTTTCCGTTGCGAACAAACCGCCTGTTGCAAGTGAGGAATGAAACATCTTTAATACTTCAATCCGTTCTGCGGGCTGAAAATGCAAGAGAACATTTTTGCAAAGGATGAGGCTGAACCCGGAACCAACCGGCTGCAGTGTCAAAAGATTGTGTTTCTGAAACTGAATACGCTCCCGGATTGCACTTATTACTTTAAAAGTGGGGGATCTGATGGCTGGACTTCAAAATATTTTGCAAAAATCTCAGGAGGTATCCTTTTGGTTTCTTCATCCGAATAAACACCGTCAATGATGATTTTACCGAAAGCATCCTGCTCATCGATATCGGTTGCCGTGATATATAAATTTTTAAAAGAAAATTGCCCCATTGCTTCAGCCAATATCATTGCCAGTGTATACGGTTCCGGCCCCATTGCGCATCCGGCATCCCATATCCGTATCCTGCTTCGCCCGCTAACTTCGGGTATCAGTATTTTTGCCATATGATCAATAGTATGCATGTCTCTGAAAAAGAAAGTAAATGCCATTTTTTTATCTCTGTTCTATCTTTTTACAATGTTTTAGATCTGTTTAAACAAGCTGTCCAACTGTCAGCGATTCTTCGTATGTTTCTTTATCAGCCAATTTTGTGATATCGAGAATCAGGGCAACAGAACCGTCTCCAAGAATAGTTGCTCCTGAGACACCGTCCACATTTTTATATGCTTTTCCCAATGTTTTAAGCACAGTCTGATGCTGTCCGATAACTTTATCAACCATAAATCCTATCCTAATCCCGTTTATATCAGCAATCACTACCTGCCTTATTTCAGGTACAATTCCTATTATACCAAATCTTTCACGTATATCGATATAAGGAACAATTTCCCCCCTGATATTTACTATATGCCTGCCGTTAACTTTTTCAATATCTGATTGTACTAATTCAATGCACTCTTCAACAGAAGAAAGCGGTATTACATAAGTTTCTTCAGCAATTTTTACAAGAAGGCCGTCAATTATGGCAAGTGTAAGCGGAAGCTTCAGGCTTATTGTTGTCCCTTTTTTAAGGGTGCTCTCAATTTCAACACTTCCCCGCAATGATTCTATTGATCTTTTTACCACATCCATTCCGACACCTCTGCCGGATACGCTTGTAACTTTTTTTGCAGTAGAAAACCCTGGTGCAAAAATCATTGAAAAAATATCTGCATCTGATGCATCGCTGTTTTCAGCAAGCAGCTTGCTTGAAATTGCTTTTGCTTTAATCTGTTCTTTATCTATTCCGGCGCCGTCATCGCTGATTTTAATCAATACATTACCCCCTGATTGTGACGCTGAAAGCTTTATCGTTCCCATACGGGTTTTATCGCCTTTAACGCGTTCATCCGGGTTTTCAATACCATGGTCAATAGAATTTCTAATAATATGGATCAGAGGATCGTTTAATTTTTCAAGAACCGTCTTATCCAGTTCCGTTTCTGCCCCTTCTGTAGTTAATTCAACTTCCTTCCCAAGTTCATTTGATAAATCCCTTACAAGCCTTTTAAATTTGCTGAATGTAGTTCCTATTGGAAGCATCCGGATATTCAATGCACTGTCCCGCAGTTCCCACGTTATACGCTCAACCTCTTCAGTAATTGCCATAATTGCAGTGTTATCACTTTGAGAAGCGATTTGAACTAATCGCGCCTGGATTGTAACTAATTCACTTACAAGATTAACTAATTCATCCAACTTTTCTGTGCTAACCCTAAGGCTAGAAGCGCTGTCCATTTCATGATGGGCGTCCTGATTGTCTTTAATTTTCTTCGCACTGCTTTTGTTTTTATCGGCTTTGTTCTCCACAGGATTGCTAACATTTTCATTATCCAAAGCAAGTTCAGGTGTAGAATTTCCGGAAATTGCATCTCTTTTATTAGTATCTGGAATTTTGGCCGTGATTTCACTATTCGTAACCGGATCTAAGCTTTCACATTCTTTAATCTGCAGGTCGGAATCATCACCCAAAAAGATAAAAACATCATTAATTGCATCAATTCCTTTATCGGTCGTAAGAACTACATCCCAACAGAAATAACAAAACTCAGGATTCAATTCTGAAAGATTAGGAATAGCTTCAGTATGGGTAATAAACCTGGTTTCGCCAAGATCTCTAAGCTCATTCAATAGAAGTACCGGGTTTGTTCCACCCATAAATATATTCTGCGAAGGCTTGAAATGGATATTATATGATTTTGATTTTTTTTGCTCTGAACAGGAAGTACTTTCAACTTCCGGGAGAGGTTTGAGTTCGGAAATTGCTTTTTTTTTGCCCGAAGATTTGTGATATTCCTCTATAATTTTTTTAGATTCATTCAGAATTTCCTCTGTTTTCTTTCCGTCTAAAGGGAAATTCGATTTATCATGGCCAAGCATAATATAAAGTTGGTCTCTTGCCGCCAGTGTAAGATCGATAATTTCTTTTGTTACAGGCAGTTCACCATTCCGGATCAAATCGTAAACATTTTCAATATCGTGTGTAAAATGAGCCATTTCATCAAACCCGAACATACCTGATGATCCTTTAATCGTATGCAGGGCTCTGAAAACTTTGCCTATTAAATCTTTATCATCCCTATTTTCTTCGAGATCAAGTAAAGTTTGCTCAAGTTCGGATAAAAGTTCAGTTGCTTCCTCAATAAACGCTTTTTGATGTATATCAGGTATCATCCAAGTACCTTTTTAACAACAGCTAAAAGTTGTTCCGGTTTAAATGGTTTTACAATCCATCCGGTTGCCCCGGCCTCTTTGCCTTCCATTTTCTTTTCGTTCTGAGATTCTGTTGTAAGCATGATAATTGGAATAAATTTATGGACGGGATCCATTCTCAGTTTTTTTATAAGCCCTATTCCGTCAAGATTAGGCATATTAAGATCTGTAACTACCATGTGTAAAGAAGACCCGCTTATTTTATTGAGTGCATCCTGCCCGTCGCATGCTTCAAGAACGGTATAGCCGGCTTCCTGAAGCGTATAACTGACAACCTGACGAATACTTGAAGAATCATCAACTGTTAAGATAATCTTACTCATTTCTCCCTTCTTTACTTTTATTTATTAAGGTATCTTCCTCTATCCAGGTAAATGGTGTACATCCGCTGGAATTAATTATTTTTAGAAATACTTCGGGGTGCTGCCCTATTATTTTGAATGATTTTCTTAATTTTTCTGCATATTTTTGGGCCGCAATAAGGATCTGAAGATAAGAAATATCACACCCGGTGATCAAATTATGAGTTATAAATAATGAATTTACTTCATCCAATGCATGAAGAATAGTTTCTCTCAATCCTGATGCATTCTGAATTGTGATTGATTCCTTCAGTACAAGAATTCCATTCATTTTCGACGGTTCAATTGTCAATTCATACATTTCATTTCCGCTTAAAATAGTTCAATATTATCATCAATAAATAATCCTTCCTTTTCTTTGGGATTCAGAAGTCCGGATTTTTTTCCTTCACCGGCATTACTTATAAAATTTTTATGTATTGTTCTTTCACTGTGCATTGTATATCTTTTTTGTAAATCTTCAGTATGTAATTTTCTGTTCGATTTCAAAATATTTTTCTCTTTAATTCTGCGAATAATTGCAGATAACTCATCAATAAGAAGTGTAGCCTTTTCCCGAAAACTTTCGTGAATTGTTATTCCGCTTACAGTAGAATTAATGTTTCTTTTAAGTCCGACTGTATGTGTGGTCACTTTTTTAAGCATTGAACCGGCTTCATTACCTAGTTTTCCGATTGTCATTATTATATCTGAGATTTTTTGATTTGTTGAAAGTAACTGGCCGGTTTTATCATCAATCAAATCGGAATCCATATTTCCCTTTAACTTCATTGAAGTTGCACTGATCTTTTCAAGGATTTGAGATGAAAAGGTTGTATGCGTTTTTGCATCGAATGAAAGGCGTTGAATAGATTCCGCTAAAACACCCAGAGCTGCTCCTTCTGATCCGGTTCTGGCTGCCTTAATAATCGCATTTAAAGCGATAAGTTCAATTTCCGTCCCAACTTCTTCAATTTCAAAAAGATCCTTCGATAAATTATCTACTATGTTTACAACTGACTTTATTGAGGAGGCAATTCCCTGCCCTATAACTCCATTTTTATTTAATCCTGCCTGAATCGAAATAAGTTCATTTTTAACATCGTCAAGGGAAGTCTTGCTGAAGATCGTTTCCTCACCCAAAACAGTTGTAATTTCATTATGGATATCATCAATATCTTTTTCAACATTTTCCAGATTTTTAATAATATCAAGAACTGCATTTACAAACTCATCTCGGGCATTCTGGAGTTGAATTATCTGGAGTTCGCAAACATCATGAGCCAGCCCGTACTTATCCGAATATGAATTAATTTCCAATTCGTTAATCCCGCCTTGCGAAATTTCATTCACAACGCGATTTAAAGCTTCGCTGATATGTTCTAATTTTTGCCTGTTTATATCGTGGAATTGTATTAATACAACTATTTTGTTAACAGTTTTGAAAACATCATTTGCACATAGAGAGATATTTTCTGCCTTTGCTGATGTTTCATGATATTTATTTTCAAAAACATTTAGCGTATTATTAGTATTTCTAAGAATAATTTTAGCCTGAAGATGTTGTTCATCCATCAAATGCTCTAATTCAGACGATGATTTTATTATTTTCTTCGAAAGATCATTAGATTTGACTGAGATTTGCTTTACTTTATCATTAATAAAATTGGCAAGTTTTTCAACATTATCGGCAAGCATATTGAATCCACGGTCATCGTTCCCCAAACGTGCGCTTTCTATCTTAGTTGAAATACAGAGCATGCGCATTTGTTTTACGATCTTATAAAAGTTTTCCAGATTATCAATTATATCGCCAATTTTGTCAAGAATCAGGTTTAATTCAATAATTTCATTTTTAATATCTTCTACTGATTTAGACAAATAATCACTAAATTGCTGCAATAGCAGGTTCAGTTCAGTAATGCCTTTTTTAAGAAAACTTTCAGTAATTACGGAAGCAATACGGGAAGAATCGGTTGAAAGGTCTTTTGAATCAGAAACAAACCTTTGCATTTTACCGCCGATGGCTAGAAAATCTTTTTCAAAATTCCCTGTTAATGAGCCGATTGATGAGGATGTGCATTCTATTGAGTTTAATAATTCTGTCAGCCCTGCCTGTAAACCGGGTTCTAAATTTTTTTGATCCTGGTTTGATTTTTCCGGATTATTATCAGACAATAAACTTTTCAATGCAAATCCATTTTTATATTAAAAATAGAAACCCACTCATTCCTCAAAGCCGGGAGGATAAAAATTAGAGGTTCCAGCTTCTCCAATTAGATTTAATTCAAACACCGAGTTTTAATTTCAATTTAATTATCGGTGGTAATAAATTTTATTATAAAGAAATTCAGTAACCGATTAGTATCGTCGGTAAACGTATAATATTATGGTGCAAAAGTTCCCGGGCTCGTAAGTTGTGTGAAGGAAAGTAATATTTTTCTTATTTGTTATTTTATATAGTTTTATAAATATCATGAAATGGAAATTAACTTATTGTTTCAATTACGCAGTTTTTACATGTAAGCTTTTCCCCGTCTTTTTTTTAGTACTCCTCTGTTTTTTTATCCTGCTTCTGTTTTCATTTCATCAATAATAATCTGCGAATTTTTTGTGAATATCTCTGGCTAAAATGTATCAATTCGGGATAATTTTTTAACTTCACTATATATGAACTCTTTATTTTATTCTCTATTTTTTCTACTATCTCTATATTTATTATTGTATTCCAGTGTTTAGGCAGAAAACATTTTTCCCGAAGTATCTTTTCCCGGTTTTTCAACAATTTCTTTATAAGTATCTTTTCCCGGCTTTTTAGCATTACTTCCAAATAATCATTTGCCGCTCTTATTTCTATTTTCTCACTTATTAACGCTAATATATTTTTTCCTCCCGATTTCAGCAGTAGTTTCTCATCTTGTGAATACATAATACTTTCATCAGCGGCTTCTTCATTTTTCCTTTTTAATTCTTACAAAAAACTTTGTGCCTTTACCCGGTTCACTTTCCAGTGATATCTTGCCCTTATGTAATTCGACATAGCTTTTAACTATACTAAGGCCTAATCCCGTCCCTTTTATTCCCGTCGTATTTTGGGCTCTGAAAAATGGTTCAAATAAATTATTGATATCCTCCCGGGGAATACCTATTCCATTGTCTTTTATTGTAAATTTTATAAATTCATTTTCATCTTCTATCAATAACGTGATGTCTCCCCCGGATGGTGAAAACTTTATGCTGTTAGTTAATAGATTACTTAATATATGATTTAAAAGCTTTGGATCTGCAATTATATTTTGATATCGGAGCTTGTAATCATAAATTATATTATGATTCGGTAATGCCTGGATTTTGATTTGTTCAATAATATCTGCAGAAAAATCTCTCAAATTGATGGATGAAGGGTTAAAATCAATTTTGCCTCTTTCGCTTCTGCTTAATACAAGAACTTCATCAAGCATACTTATCATATATTGAACAGCATTTTGTATTTTATTATAATGCCCTGTTATTTTCGCCTCTTCCCACTTTTTATGGTAATTGGCCAATAAATCCGCAGATGATAATATAGTTGTAAGAGGTGTTCTGAATTCATGCGAAACAGTTGAAATAAAATTAGTCTTTAATTCATTAAGTAATTTCTCTTTCTTTAATGCCTCTAAAGTGTTTTTTTCCATTTCCTTTTGCTCAGAAATATCAATCATCATAGCTGAAATTCCCTCAGGCTTTTTACCCGGCAGCCCGAAGGATGATTTATATATCAATATAGGAACTTTACCCTTACTTTTAACATCAGAGAAAGACTGATAAACCACACTATTATATTCAGTTAAAAGTTGTTCATCATAATTATTCGCAAATTTTGAAGTTTCGATCGGCGCAATATCAAAATTCTTTTTTCCTAAAACATTTTCACGTTTAATACCGAAACATTCTTCAAAAGCTTTATTCACTTCTGTGTATCTAAGATTAGTATCTTTAACATAAATCGGATTTGGAATTGTGTCTATCAGGGTTCTGAAAAAAATATTCTGTTTTGTGAGTTGTTCGGTTTTTTCTTCTACGAGTATTTCAAGATTTTCCCGGTATTTTTTCAGCTCATTTTCTATTTCGGCTTTATCTGTTATATCCCGGTCAATACCAATTGAATAAGTCTTTCCCTGCCATATTATCGCTCTGCTTGAATATTCAATTACATTATCTTTTCCATCCGGCCTGATCCAGGAAAAAGTGCCGTGAAAAGCTGTTCCGCTGCTTAAAGCATCTAATCGATTACTATTCGCAGACTTGTCAAGAGTTACCTGAAGTTCCATAGTATTCCCTGATTTAATCAGTTCTTTACGGCTCCGGCCCGCCATTTCAGCATACCTGTCGTTACAATCAATAAGTTTTCTTTTATACGGATCCGGATTTTCATCATAAATGCTAATGCCGTCAAACATATTTTCGAATACCATACGGAATCTTTCTCGGGATTCCCTCAGTTCTGTTTCCATTCGCACGCGTTCTGTTATATCACGAACATTACATTGTATTACCTTATGCTGATTCGCTGAATATACATTACTTACAAATTCAACAATAACTTGTTTGTTTTCATCTTTTTGAAGCAATAAATCTTCATAATGGACATATTCTTTCTGCTGCAATAATAAAAATTTTTCTTTATCGGGAATAATATCTTTGAACAGCTCAACTTCCCATATTTCTTTTCCGATTAATTTTTCATGAGTGTAATTAAATAACTCCGTAAAAAATGGGTTCGCGTCTACTATAATTCCGGTCCCGAAATCCAGAATAAGTATACCGTCTTTTGCCGATTCAAAAAGGCTTCTATAGCGTATTTCGGATACGGCCAGCATTTCATCTGCAAGCTTACGATCCGTAATATCATAAAATGAAATAAATAATGCCGGTTCATTCTCAAAGGTTGTTATAACCGAAGAAGCCAGTGCCGTAATTTGCCTGTCATTTAAGTTCTTTAATTGAATCTCGATATTCGAAATATGCCCTGCTTTCTTAAGAATTTCCATTATTTCAGTACGTTGATTCGGATTTGCATAGAAATCAATTACACTATAATCATCAAAATTTTTTCCTTCGGGAATCGGCCCCATTAATTCGAAAGCGTTATTATTAAGATATAATAATCTGCCCGTTGCAAGAGAGGCTACAGCAACTGCCGTAGGAGCATTATCAACAAGTCGGCGGTATCTTTCTTCGCTCTGACGAAGTGCTTCTTCAGCCAGTTTACGTTCGCTAATATCACGAATTATAATCTGAACTGCGACTTTTTGATTAAATGTAGTTGGAATGGCTTTTACTTCTGCAAATGTCCAGGTACCATCAAGCCGCAGCAGCTTTTCTTCAGCTAAAGATGAAGGAAGTGGGGTTCTTTTTAATTCATTCATTCGATTAGATACAAAATCAATATAGTCCGGGTGAACAAAGTTAATGATGGGCAAACCAATTAATTGTTCAACGGATGAAGCATGCGAAAGTGAAACACACGCATTGTTTGCATAAACGACTTTTCCGTCGCTATAAATAGCAATAGCATCGGGAGAACCCTCAACAAGAGCACGGTATTTTTGTTCACTTTCTTTCAAAGCATCCTCCCCGTATTTTCTGTCCGTAATATCAATGAAGTGCGAAATAAAGTGAACAGGTTGTTCTTTTGAGTCTCGAAGCAGTGTAGTAATTAAATTTATCCAGATTATGTTTCCATTTTTTTTAATGAAGCGTTTTTCCAGGCTAAAACAATCTTTTTCTCGGGAAAGAAGCTGTTGAAAATTTTTACTGCAGATTTCGATATCGTCAGTATAAGTAATTGATAAAAAATCCATCGAGAGCAATTCAATTCTGGGGTAACCAAGCATTTTACATAATGTGTCGTTAACATCAACAAATCTTCCTGCTATGGAGGTTAAGCAATTGCCTATTAAGTCCAATTCAAAAGTAAGCCGGAACCGCTTTTCGCTTTCCTTAAGTTTTTTCTCCATTGCATGCTTGTATAAAGCCATTTCAATGGTTCTTTTCAGTTCTCTTTCATCAAATGGTTTTATTATATAACCGAATGGTTCCGTAATTTTAGCCCGCTGCAATGTGTTTTCATCTGCATAAGCTGTTAAATAAACTATAGGTACATCAATTCTTTGCCTGATCAAAGTTGAAGTTTCGATTCCATCCATGTCTCCTTTCAATCTAATATCCATAATTATCAAATCAGGTTTTAAAAGTTCGGCCTTATTAATAGCCTCGCACCCCGAAGAAGCGCTGCCGGCAAGGATGTATCCCATACTTTCAACTCGGTCTCGTAATTCCAAAACAACTACTTCATTATCTTCAACTAATAAAATTGACGCAGTATTCATTTGAGATTATTCCATTAATTGGTTAACTATTTAATATCAATCAAATTTTATTGCTGATAAAATATAGATAAAATTCCGGTGAAAGGGAATAATTAAGATTAAAGCGGGATGGTATATACGCGCCAAAAAGTATTTAAATTTATAAATTGTGAAAATAATATTTAATACTATTTATATACAGTTAAGCCTATACATGTTGTTGCAAAATTGAAAATATAATTCAGTAGACCCGGGTTTTAGAGGCAGTGTGAAAATTAGTTTTACATGAATAATTATACTAAAAGTATATTGTGTGTATTCTTATAAAGCAGGTAGTAAACTGTTAAAACAGTTAAGAATAAGTTTCTTAATATTATTAACACCGCAATTAATCGCGGCGATAATTATGCAGCTCTAAAAAATTTCGAACCGTTTTACATGTCCACCTCTGGTGGAACGGTTCACCCTCTGCTATTGGGAAAATAATATTATGAATATTTATAAATATTGTTCTAATTTTCACACGGACTGTTTAACCCGGGGATTGAAAGGCCCAAACCAATTTGATTGGAAATGTTAAAAGTCATTACAATTTGCAACACCATGCTATAGTGCCAAATGAATATCTACTTAAAAATTTAATTTAGTAAACTATTATTTAATTATCAGGAGGGGAAATTCATTTCTAAATTAAAATAAATAATATATATTTGTTTGTAAGGAATTCAGAAAGTAAATCTAATTCCGGCCACTTGCAAGAGGGGTTGCACCATGAGTGTTTTAATCCCGGAAATAAATTGTATTGTAAATACAACTGTATAAATTCTGACTTTCTAATATTAGCTTAATTAAGTCAATTTTGGCCTGGTAATTCTGTATATAAAATTTATTACTCATAATAACCCGATGTCTAAATCAATCTTATTCATTTTAATATTTTTTCTTGAAATTCATGTTTCTGCCGGAGCTGCTCTGACTTCACCAGATACCGCTAAAGTAATTCTGGATAGTATTAAAATTTCATCGAATCCTGCAATACGGCAAAATAATGCAGGATTAAATATCGAATGGTATAAAATAGTCACTGAAATTCCCGGGGATGAGTATTCATTTTTCCGGAATAGCTTCCAACTATCTCAAATTCCAACTTATAGCGGTCTAGTCTTAATTACTGGTTCATTAATGAAAGTTGATCAATCCGGCTGGAAAGTTGAGAGCCGTTTATACGATAAATCAAACAAATATAGGATTGCATCAAATTTATTTGTTGACATGGGCAACGGCGGATTTCATTTCCTGCTTTCAGGTTTATTTGCTTCTTACGGCCTGATATGTAACGATCCGGGTGCATTAAAGACTGCAAGCGACATTGGAGAAGCTGTACTTTCAACGGGATTAATGGTTCAGGTATTAAAACGTGTTACCGGGCGGCAAAGTCCGGCTTATGCATTAAATTCCCAATGGAAATGGCAATTTTTCCCAAGCATCGAAGAATATCAGAAAGATCAATCAAAATATTACTCTTTTCCATCAGGGCATCTTGCATCGGCTGCAGCAACTTTAACTATTATTACAAATAATTATCCTGATATTACTTGGCTTAAACCGGTGGGTTATACTGTTCTTGGAGCACTGGGAATTGGACTGGTAAGTAAAGGGATGCACTGGTACAGCGATTTGCCTTTTGGATATTTTATAGGCTACTCGATGGGGAATATAGTCAGTCCCGAATTAAAATCGCCCGTTGAAAATATATTAAATTTATCGCAGATGTCATTTGGCCCGGAAATTTCCGGTAAAAGGATTGGATTGCAGGCGGGATATTCTTTTTAAAATGCTCTAATTATATAATTATTGCTTTGCAATAAAGCTTAACATCATTATTTATATTATATTATTATAAAGAATATTTATTATTATGCGTACACTATATCTTAGGAAAGATGATATAAATATTACAAGGAAAGTTCTAATTGATATGGCTTACCTTGTTTCAAACAAGAAAATCAGGCTTCCAAAAATTTATTTTGAAGACTCTCTTTACCTGCCATATTTTAAAGACAAGGCCAAACAAAAAGTTTCCAGGTACTTTTTAACAAAGGCCGAGATAATATCCGAGGACCAAAATCATTATTTTTTTAAATTTCCCTTTAAAGTGGCCCAGGTTGAAGATGCAGCCGTGTAATAAAATGTTCCGATATACCGTTATGAAGTTTTAAAACCATCATTTTCATACCACTTATTTCCTATAAGCGAGTTTATGATCTGCCGGCCTCTATGTCCGAAAACCGGGTGATTTTCTTTGGATAACTTGTCGGCAATTTTTACTGCAACTTTTCCCGTTTGCTGCCCTTTCTTTTTTGATTTTTTTAACACCATTAATGCTGTTTTATAAATTGAATGTTTCCAATCCTTTGAAAAATGTCTTTCAATAAACGGATCGTTGTTTACATAGCCGTATTGTTCATTTGAACAATTTACAATTCCCATCCTGTTCGTAAGGAAATCAGGGATATAAATAATGCCTCTTTTAAATAGGGCATTGCCGTCCTTACCCGGATCCTCAAGCTGATTATTTGCAGCCCCGCAAATAATCTTTGCTTTAATCAAAGGAATAGTTACCGGGTTCAGAACAGCCCCGATTGCGCAAGTGGCAAGGATATCACACTCCGTACTAAAAAAAGATAAATCATTCGCATCAACCACGCTAATGATTAACTTTTTCCCAGGGAATTCTTTTTTTGCCCGTTCAACATTTTCAGCCGAAATATCCACTGCAATAATTTTTTTTACTTTTTCTTCGAATAAATATTTAATTAGGGATATACCCACATTTCCCGTTCCCTGTAAAGCAACTGTTTTACCTTTAAGCGTATCATCCGATAAAAACTTTACAGCAGCCTTCATGCCTGCAATAACTCCTTTTGCAGTCGGGATTGAAGGGTTTCCGCTTCCACCAAGTTCAAAAGGAATGCAGGTTGTGAACCGGGTTTTAGAATACACATTTGCCATATCTGTAACATTTGTTCCGACATCTTCGGCTGTAACATAACATCCGTTCAAGGAAGTAATTAATTCACCGAACTCCTTATAAATTGACTCCCTGATTGCCGGATCATTTTTACTAAAAGCGGGGTTATGAGCCATTACTGCTTTTCCGCCGCCCCACCACAGGCCTGCAAGCGCATTTTTATGTGTCATACCTTTGGCAAGCCTTAATCCGTCGCGTAAGTAATCCTCAATATTGGGATAACTCCAGTACCGTACACCACCTGCTGCCTGTCCCCTGTTGGTGCGATGTACAAAAGCACCCTGAAGCGTATCATAATCCTTTGTTACCTGGAAGAATAAACCTTCATGCAAATTAAAATCCCTTTTATCGGAATTAATAAAGTCAGCAATAGGATTTAAAATTTTGTGAGAACTGAAGATCTTTTTATTTTTACTATCATATACAAAATAAAATCTCCGGATTTTGTGAGACTTTAAATATTCTACAAATTCCTGCGTTGAATATTGCAATAAAGTTTTTATTTGTTTCATATGTAACCCCTAAGTAATAGTTTATATAAATACAAACTTATGTATTTATATAGAGGAATAAAAGCAGAATTTAAGCCGTTATTTTTATAGACTCCAAAAAAAAGCAAAAGCTTTTATAAAAAATGACAAACATTACATGTAAATAATTTATAACCTTGTAGAGACGGGGCATGCCTCGTCTTTACGATGCAAATTATAATGTTAGATATATTAATAATATTCTATTTTGTTTCTTAAATTTATTTTTTAAGAATTTTTAATTGCAGAAATGAATAAATCAGATTTAGATAAACTTAAAATAAAGCTGCCTTCGGTACCCGGTGTACTCGGGAAAGAGGAATATTTCAATGCAGCCGTTCTTATTCCACTGGTTTTAATAAATGGAGAATATAATTTTTTATTTGAAAAAAGAGCCGCTCAAATACGCCAGGGCGGTGAGATATGTTTTCCTGGAGGCGAGTTTGACTCAACTGTTGATTCATCTTTTATGGATACTGCAGTGAGAGAAACTATTGAAGAACTTGCGATTAGAAAAGAAGATATTTCTATACATGGGATATTAGATACGCTGATAGGACCCATGGGAGTTACTGTTGATTCTTTTATAGGCACACTGGATATTGCCAGTGCAGAAACTCTTCAATATGACAGAAACGAAGTGGAGAAAATATTTACCATCCCGGTTTCATTTTTCAGGAACAATAAACCCGAAATTTATCATACGCGCATTGAAATTAATCCTACCGATATTGATAAAAATGGAGAAAAAGTTAATACTTTACCCGCGAAGGAACTACAGCTTCCCGAAAGATACTCAAAAACTTGGCGCGGCAGAAAACATAATGTTTATGTTTATAAAACTATTGAAGGAGTAATTTGGGGCATAACTGCAGCGCTCATAAATGAGTTTATTCATAAATTAAAGAGTTAAATAAAGAAGGCGTTCTGTAAAAAGGTATTGTTGCAAATAACTGCGGCTGGAAATTTAATCAGATTGTTATTACTCTTGATAAAATACTGCCAACCATATAGTTTCAGTATCAGGTTTCGTCCACTCAACACGGTGTTTTACATGACTCGGAATATTTAAATAATCACCTGAAGCTAACGTTACTGCAGCCTTACTGCCCTTAAATAAAATTTTTGCCTGTCCCTGAAGAACGATAACCCATTCATTTTCAGGCTGATCATACCAGAAATCTTTCGGGGAATTATGTCCTTTAGAAATTATTCTCTCAATCCGGGTTTTACTATTTTTCAGAATATTTTCAACAATTTCGCCGGGTATTTGGGGAATTCCGCTAAAGAAATTGCCTTCTACTTCTATTTTCATTTAAATCCTAACTCTACTCTCTTTCCGTCTGCTCTTTGCTCTCTGCCCCCTTGTTCTTTCCCTATCCGCTTTGCGCCCTGCGCTATGCTCCTTGTCTTTATTTCCCAAGCTTCGGGCTTTTAAAAAGTTTTTGCCGTTTTTCATAAGCCCGCCTAACAATTTTAACATCTTCAACAAACTTTGGTAATTCCTTAATCAGTAAGGCTTGCGGTCCGTCGACCAATGCTTTTACCGGATCCGGATGAAAATCCACTAATATCATGTTTGCACCCGCAATAACGCCCTGAGCAGTAACATGGAAAATATCAAGAATACCGTCGGGTGACGATTCTCTTGAACCAACGGAATGCGAAGGGTCAATACAAACTGGCATCCTTGTTAATCTTTTGAGCACCGGCACTGCGCTGAAATCAACCATATTTCTATGCGGTTCGGAAAAAGTAGTTTTCATGCCTCTAAGACAAAATATTACTTTAGAGTTCCCTTCGCTTGCAAGGTATTCGGCGGCATTAAGAGACTCATTCAGAGTAATTCCAAATCCGCGTTTGAGGAGCACGGGGTATTCATTTTGCCTGCCGATTGCCTTCAACAATTCAAAGTTTTGCGTATTACGCGTTCCCACCTGAAGGATTACTCCGGTAGGTCTTCCGGTCATATTTAAAGCATCGTCAATTTCCTGTATATGATTCTCATGAACAATTTCCATTGCAATAACTTTAATAGAATATTTTCCGGCAAGCTCAAATACATAAGGCAGGCATTCTTTACCATGCCCCTGGAAAGAGTAAGGATTAGTTCTCGGCTTGTATGCACCCATTCTTGTACAAACAAGCTTATTTTCCTTTAAAGCTTTCATCATCAATTCAACACTCTCTTTAGAATCAACAGCGCATAATCCAGCGAAAATATGCAGAGTTTCCTGGTCAAAATGAAGGCCGTTATAATCAAAACCCGTTACTCTCCTTGAATCCTTATGCCTGCCAAGCACCCTGTATTCCTGTGAAATCCGAACAACTCTTTCAACAGCCGGTAAAGCTTCAACGGCTTCCTGATTAACGGCGGCTGTATCTCCAAACAAATATATTTCAGTTAAACGCTGAAATTTTCCATCTACTATATTCTTTTGAAGCCTGATATTATTAAGCTCTTCCAGGTACTTCCATGTTTTTTTGAAGGCTGCTGAATTTTCATCGGTATTCGGGCGAAGAATTACTATCATTTAAAAAACCTCTATTATAAGAAAACATGATTGAAAATGAATGTTTAATTTAATAAAAAAATCAGATTTATTATTGAGGGTATAACCATTATTGAAGTAAAATCACCGGAAGCCTGTGGATTATTTAAACTTTTTGGAATAATTATTCAAATAATATAAAAAAAGAGCCGTCAATTTTTTTGACGGCTCAGTACTATTATTATTTCTTCAGAGTTTATTTAAGTAACATGAGCTTCTTTGTTGAGACAAAATTCCCTGCTTTTAATTGGTAGAAGTAAACACCGCTTGACAAACGGGCTGCATTGAAAGTAACGTTGTAATTTCCCGCAGGTTTGGTCTCATCAACTAATGTTGCCACCTCGCTTCCAAGTATGTTATACACCTTCAAAGTTACTTTACTTTGGTTTGGAACTGAATAGCTGATTATCGTACTCGGGTTAAAAGGATTAGGATAATTTTGATTCAGCTTATAACTTGTTGTAACTGCAGGTGTACTTTCTTTAACTGCTGTAATGTTTTCATCAGGCGATAAGGAAAATGATGCGTTTGCGGAAACTGATGACTGGGTACTATAACTTAAAGAGACTGAACTTGGGAGTTGGTTATCATCATATCCGTAAAGCTGGGAGCTTACTATATAAGAACCGGGTACAAGTCCGCTGATTGTGTAATTACCCTGATCATCCGATATGCCGAATGAGGCAGTCTGCTGGTTTGAGTTTTCAGCATAAACAAAGGCTCCGTTAAGAGGATTGCCATGGTTATCTTTCACCTGCCCGTGAACAGTAGCGGCGCCTGAATCCGAAATCGCGTTAACAAGAATATTTATTCCGGTTACGGTACCTGATGCTGTTACCACTATCGAATCGGCATCTTTCCACTGTAATGTTTGCGTATCTGCAACAGTATAAAATGTTGGTATATAACCGTTTTGAGGAATGGTTAACAAAATATAATCAGCCGGAATCATTTGTGAAAAAGCAAAATTACCCAGAGAATCTGTCTTTACCGAGTACCTGTGTCTGACGGTTGTATCACGGAGCGGAATTGCCTGCACAATTGATGGAACGCCTGCGCTGTCGGCGTTCATAACCTGGCCGCTTATCCCGTTGGTATAAGTTGGTTTATGCAGGAGGGTAAAATTAATTCCGGAAACGTTGTGAGCAACAGCTATCCTGTCTGCTGTTTGGAAAGAAGTTTCATTATTGTAGAATTGAGGAATATATAGTTGATTATACGGCTGGGCATAAGCTACCAGGGTATCTCCTTGTTTTACCTGCACCGAATAATTTCCCGAACTATCAGTAACAGCCTGATAATATAAACGGCTCCAAGAATTAAGAGCAACATTAAAAAGCGATATATAAGCTTTTAGAGGTTTCCCTGCCGTATCACTTACATTACCGCTTATTGTAAATTTTAGAGGAACAACTTTTTGCTTAAGAGTCATATTCAGATTTAGGCTGTCGCCGCTTTTTAAAGTTTCCCTTGTAGCCTTCATAATCTGGGTTACATCATTATAATATTCCGAAACATACCCGGGGGCAAATGCATAAAAAATATACGTACCGGGTGCAACGTGGAGAGAAAAGACGCCGGTTGTGCTGTCCGGTGTAATAATATTTAAATCCCATCCCTGTAAAGGAATGACAATAATCTGGGAATGCGGAATAGGGTTGCCTGTCGCAGAATCTGTTAAAGTACCTGAAATAACCGCCTGAACCGCTGCGGAGCCGACAATTGCTTCTACCGTATCAGAAGCTGCACTTTCACCGGCATGATTTGATGCGGTTACAAAATAATAATATGTCTTTCCGTTTTCAACGTTAAGATCTTTGAAGCTATGTGTAATAATATTTTTATATATTTTTTTAAATGAGTCCGTATCGCCGGTTGAGCCGTTTTTTCTGTAAATATTAAAAGTTATAATACTTTTAGCAGAAATACTACTTTCACCCTGCCATTTTAACTCGACAAAAGGGAAATTATTATTCCAGCTTTCGACAGAATCTATCAAACCTGATGGTGCGTTTGGGGGGGTGCCGGTTTGTTGGCCTTTTTGTGCACTTACCTGAATTGCAAACCCTGTTAATATTACTAACATTAAAAAAAACAGTTTATAAATTCTCATTTTATCTCCTTTATCTTTGTTTTGGTACTGAATACATTTACCATCCTATCAATTCAAAAAGAACATAATCAACATAATGAACCAATTATATATATAGAAAATCATGCCATATATAAAATTTGCATGATAAAATAAGTTCTATGTTCTTTTTTATAAATTTTCATACAATCTAAATTAAATTTAAAATGTTTTTTTTTATTGAAATGGCTTTTTTTTTATATTTTTTGGATATTCCAATATACATATTTAAAATCAGTTCACATTAATTAGATCATTAATTTGCCTTGTTAGTTTAAAAGCATCAATCTGAAGCGGCAATTATTACTTTGAGTGTGACATTTGGGAAGTAAATATTACTTATTTATGACCGAAATTGATACACCTGACTGATATTACACTATTCTCAAATCTTTTTAATCTATCATTCATCAATTCATGCATTCATTCAATCGTCATTCAATCACTCCCTTTCCGGCAATACTACAATAACTTTATCCGGAACTTGCGTGGTTTTTAATCCCAGCATCATTATTGCGGCAATGCTTCCAAGTACAAAAGTTGCGCTCCATAAAACCGGGGCGCCGAAATGCTGGAATACAACGGTACCAATCCAGGGACCGAAAGCCATACTCAGACTGAATACCATTTGATAATATCCCATATACTCACCTAGCCTTTCAAAAGGAGAAATTTCCGACATATAAGCGGCGCTTGAAGGAAAGAAAATCATCTCTCCAAATGTCCAGGTGACTATTGTTATTATTATTCCATAAATGTTTGTCGTAAGGGCCATACCCCCGAAACCTACTGCACATAAAAGCGCTCCTACCGAAAGGGCTTTCCTGTGGGTCCATTTAATTATTGCGTTGTTCAACGGCACCTCAATAAAAATGATCATTACAGTATTTATTGCAATTAAAGATCCGAATGCCGCTTCGGACATTCCCAGGTTCTTAACAATAAACAAAGGCATTGCCGCCTGCAACTGGAAAAAGACAATATATACAGGCAGCAATGAGAATAAAAAATAGAGAAGCCTTTTATCTTTAGATGGTATTAAAATACCTTTTTTATTTTTTGTTACTGGGCTGGTACCTTGCAAGGGTTTAGCGATAAAATTTTTATGCTTTGAAATAAGGAATAATCCTGCGGTAATAGCTGATAAAGCATTTACATAAAATATTGCATGAAAGTTAAAAATAATAAGAAGACCGCCGACAACGGGTCCTATACTCATCCCCAGATTTATTGCAAGCCTGTTCAGAGAAAAAGCAGGCCGCCTTAATTCCGGCGCAACTAATTCGGAGATTAATGAAAGGTTAGCTGGGCGGAATGCTTCGCTAATAACCGCCCACGTAAAAGTAATTATGATAATAAAAATATAATTATTAACGAATGAATAAAAAAGTAGCACAACACCCGAAAGAATTAGTGAAGTTTCCATCACGGTTATTCTTCCGAACCGGTCGGCTATTCTGCCGACGAAGGGTGAAGTAATTAGGGAACCGATTCCGTAGAAAGTAAGGACGAGACCCACCTGCCCTTCGGATGTATGCTCAATTTTTGTTAAATAGATTGCAAGGAAAGGAAGAACCATAGTACCGACACGGTTTATAAGAGTTGCTGCGGACAGCAGCCACATACTTCGCGGGATATTCTTTAAACCGTTCCAGAGGTTCATTATTAATATAAAAATTCGTTCAGGATTACAGTTAATATATAAAGGATTTAAATAATATTATGTGTGTTTGCAAAAATATTGGCTGTTATCGGGGATTAAAAATACTCCCCTCCTGGGAGGGAACTATATACATGACTAACACAATCAAAAAAATTATAAAACACTTGGTCTTTTCAGGAGTGAAGGGAAAATTTATGACTATGTGGTATAACAATTTCGCCTTTGCATTTAGGACAATAGTAAATATTGCCTTTAATGTCTCGAATTTTGAATTGATATACGGAAAAACTCTTTTGATTATCCAAACAATTTTGACAAAGCCAGTGCGTATTACCAACTCTGTCTTTTTCTTCTTCAGGAATATAAGCGATGCTGCCGATAGCTATGTCTTTCAATATATATTTTTGTTTCTCGCTATTAAAATGGCTCATCTCAATGAGCTTCTTTTCCAAATCGTTTTTAGAGCGAATAATTTCATCATATTGTTGTTGCAAAGAAGAAGTGCGAGACTGGAGGTCAAGAATAATGTTTCCTAATTCTATTCTTGTATCACTGATAGCACTTTCGGTTTTAAGTGCATTCATTCCTTTTATTATGTCATTTGCTGTTTTTAAGGAAGTAAGTATAGCTGTTATTTCTGCAACCATAAAATCACCTTATAATTATTTCTTTTTGGGAACTTTAGAATTCACAATACGTCTCATGGCTTCATCAAAACTCATATTGAGTTTGAGGGGCTTTTCAAGTTTCTTTTTGGTTTTCGGTTTCTTTATTGTTTTTTGCATTGTCTAACTCAATTTTATTTACGAGTAATTCTGCAAGTTTATTATTGGTTTTATTTGAAAGTAAGTTAATGATTTTATCACCAAAGTTTTCTAATTCAGCAACAGTATTGTTCATTTCCTCTAAAAATTTTTTTAAGGAATCTAATGTTATTGTTTCAAACTCATCTATAGAGGGATTTTTATTTATGTTTCTTTTAAATTTATGTCTTGAAAGATTACCTTCTTCATCAGTATACCAAAATGAATGCAGAAATTTATTTCTTTTTTCATTTGTCTTATATAAGGTATCATATAACTTATCAATTTCGTCTAATAACTCTTTACTTTCTATTCCTTCATCATGGATTTTATAAATGAATAATTTTTTAAATTTAGACAGTAAAATATCAAAAGAATCAGTTGCTATTAACCGTTGCATTAAATTTTCATCTATACCTATTGATTCGGAAATAGTTAATTGCATCACTCTTTCTAAAATTACAGATGCAATAGATATTGATCCAATTATTTCTAAAAATTCGCTTGAAAGTTCAGCAAACATAGAAAATTATCCTATAGTAATACCGACAGACGATTCATTGCACTTATTTATAAGTAACGAACTTCGTTGGTTTTTAACTGATATTGACGAATCAGATTGTAACAGTATAAAAGAAAGCATTTTAAATTTAATCCTTACTGTCGTACAAAAAAACCTTAATCTTCAATTAATTTCTTGTAAGTCAAACGACCTTCAAGTTGAGAAAGAGCAGAGTTAAAACGTTGAGAATCATTAACTCCACGAGAATTATATCTATAAGCATATTCATTGCAATATTGCTCCAAGTGTTTGGGGCTGACCGAATGATATATGCCGTAAATTCCACGCTTCAATTGGCTCCAAAATCCTTCAATGGAATTAGTATGATAACAGCCTCTTACATATTCGCCTTGAATATGATTTACTACCTCATGTTTATATTCTTCTTTAAGTCCGGTATAAGCTCCAAAGCCATCTGTGACTATTGTAGACCCTTTCTTAACCGTTTCTTTAATAATCGGTTTCAAGGTATTGCCGTCAACTTTATCCACAACCTTAGTCATAACATTGCCTTGTCTTTGAAGAATACCAAAGACCGCAACCTTATTGACATAACCATTAACGAATTGTCTTTTAGAAACGTGTTTATTTCCTTCTTTACCGCCATGAAAACATTCGTCAATCTCTATTGTGCCGGATATAGGTTTATCAAAAGATTTGGTTTTAACAGCGTATCTAATCCGGTGCAACATAAACCATGCGGTTTTTTGAGTGACATCAATATCTCTACTCAATTGAAGGGACGAAATACCTTTTTTATGTGCAGTGAGTATATAAACGGCCATAAACCATTTCTGCAAGGGCAAAGCGGAATCTTCAAATATAGTCCCGATCTTTACAGTAAATTGCCGTCTACAATCAGCACACGTAAGAATCTTACCGCCTCTGATTTTATAAATTTTCCTATCACTTTTACAATGAGGACAAACAGGCTTACCGTTCCATCTTGCCTGAATAAGATAATCAATACAAGATTCTTCATTTGGAAACTGCTTGGAAAATTCTACAATACCTTTGAAATTTGGCTCGTTCATATAAATACCTTAAATAAGAATTTAATTACATGTTAAATATACAAAAAAATAATGTATGTGTCAAGTATATAGTTCCCTCCTGGGAGGGGTCTTGGGGTGGGTTGAAGCGATTATATTTAGAAAACCTCTGCAATTATCTTTTTGTATACATTTAACTTTGTTCCAAGTCCCGGAGGGACGAAATCATTATAATAAAACAGTATCCCTATAAAGAATTTTTCAATTCAGTTTATTTGCTTTCGGTCTCCACACCTACAATGTTGGCACTATATGGGGGAAAGTTCAAGCGGGGCGGGCAGGCAGGAGGTGACTTTATACGTTAGTAACACAAATAAAACTCTGGCAAAAAAATCAGTACTTTCGAATTATTAAATTGTTTAATTTTGCTTCCGTGATTGTAAGTGTTTGTCAGGGATATATACTCCGCCATCGTTTTTGATTTGTAACTATGATATCTGGTTAAAGAAATAAAATAATTGTTTCTTTGACATTATGTTTGACGTATTGAAATATATACGGGTTGTTATTTCGTGAGGTTCACCTAAAAGGTGAGCCTCACATTTGTTTAGTAAAGACAGCCTGTCCCGATTCCTGATCGGGAGGAATAAAGATATCACCCAATCCTTCTTTTCCCCTCCTTGATAAGGAGGGGATTAAGGGGAGGTCGTTGCAACCCACACACTACTTCTACTTATTCTATTCCACCCGATCATTGAAAATCCTTGTAACCTGTCCCGGGCCTTGTCCCTCTGGCCAGCCGGAAGCATAACCTTCCAGCTTCTAACATTTATATTCGCACAAATATACATAAAATACACTATTTTATCCAAAAAGCTAACTTCTTTGTTTTCAATAACTTAACAAAATACTTTTTTTGTTAAAATTTTTGATTAAACTCTTTGTTTTCAATATATTACGATAAAAATTGTGCACATTTTAAGCCCGTTTTGTGTTAACATTCCTGGCATTTCATTCCATTTTTGAAAAAATTTGATTTAATTGTGTAAGTCTATATATTATATAGGGTAAGGACAGGTCGCGACCTGTCCTTACACATCAATCTGCAGGCAGACATTAAAATCCGTTGTGAAAATTATTTTTAAAATGAATAATTATACAAATATGATTTTCTTCCTATAGTAATTGTAATTAAAGGTAGTTGCGAGTGGAACAGTGACAGGTCGCGCTTATCCCGGGAATCAGTCACCCCCTGAATCGTAATTGCATTCAATTATTATCTTGACATTCACTTTGTACAAGACGGTGCCAACGCTTCGGCGAGGTAAGCATGCCCCTCCCCACATAGCCAAGCGAGGATAAATTTTGGAAGGATTAATTTGAATGGTAAAAAAAAGTTGACTTTAAGAACTTACGAATATACCTTTGCAAAAATATAAAAGGGATATGATATGCAGAGAAGATCATACAGAGTAAGCAAAGCAGGCACACTTAACAATTTAAACTTAGTAACAGAAGAGCTCGGGAAACCTAAAGACAATGAGGTAACTGTTGAAGTAAAAGCTATCGGGTTAAATTTTGCTGATGTATTTACTATTTACGGCTTGTATAAAGCCGCTCCCAAAAGAAATTTTATTCCCGGGCTGGAGTTCAGCGGTGTTATTATCGATAAGGGTAAAGATGTACTTGATCTTAAAATAAATGATAAGGTTATGGGTGTGGTTAAATTCGGCTCTTTTACTACTCATTTGAATATTGACTACAGGTATATCATAAGACAGTTGGGCGACTGGTCCTTTGAAGAAGGCGCCTCTTTTATTGTGCAGGCTTCAACTGCATATTATGCTCTTACTAAACTCGGAGGACTTTCGCAGAATCAGACAGTTCTTATTCACAGCGCCGCAGGCGGCGTTGGTATTTACGCAAACCGCATTGCCAAAAAATATTCAGCTTATACTATAGGGACTATCGGCAATCCTTCTAAAACAGAATTGCTAAAAACCGAAGGTTATGACCAGGTTATTGTCAGAGATAAAAATCTTAAAAATGAAATAATAAATAAACTGAACGGCAGAGAACTTAACCTGGTTATGGATGCAGTCGGCGGCAGGGAACAAAAAGTAAGTTTTGATCTGCTCCCCCCTACCGGAAGAATGGTTTCATACGGGCTATCATTATTTTCACCGCATGGTTCTTACCTTAATCCGTTCAGCCTGCTCGTACAGTATTTATCTATGCCGCGGTATAACACGCTGACGCTGATTGAGTCAAATAAGTCAGTCCTTGGTTTCAATTTAATCTGGCTGTATGAAAGGGTTGAACTCTTCAAAGATATGCTGAAAGAAATAGACGCGCTTAAGCTTGAACGGCCCTACGTTGGCAGGGTATACGATTTTGAAAATCTTAAGGAAGCAGTAAAAATATTTAAGAAAGGCAGCACTACCGGTAAGGTGGTTGTTAAAACTTTTTGACCTCACCCCTGCCCCTTTCTTTTTCAAGAATGGGTGGCAAGATAATTTGTGGGGACAGGTCGCGTTTATCCCCTTGGGAACCTGTCCCTGTTCAACAATACATGGTTATCCTTATTCCAACTCATTTCTTTTAAAATTAACATGAAAATTCATTAAGAATTACTATTTTTGAGTGACTTTTTCCGGGAAATTATTAATTAATGAAAAGAATCCTGCTTGTAAGAACCGACAGGGTCGGTGATGTTGTTTTTATAACTCCGATGATTCGCGAGTTAAGAAGAACTTTTCCAGACGCATTTATTGCTACACTTACCCAGCCGCATACAAAAAACATTCTATTGGAGAATCCTTACCTGGATCTAACCATTACAGATGACTTAGAAAAAGACACTTTCTGGGATGTAGTTCAGGAACTCCGTAAATATAAATTTACCGACGGACTGATGATGCTGCCCACCCAACGAGCGGCATTCCAAATGCTGTGGGCTGGAATAAAAAACAGGATAGGCGTGGGGCATAAACTATATGAAGCTATTACCTTTACAAAAAGCGTTTCAAGAAATAATTATACTCCCCTGCGCCATGAAGCGGATTACTGCATGGACCTGGCGAGAAAAATCGGCGTTAAAACCAATAACCTGACGCTTGAAATATTCCTGACAGCCGAGGAAAAAAATGAAGGCGCTGCTTTCCTGGAAAAATTCGGCGTTGAAGAGGGTGATATAAAGATAATGATCCATACCGGAACTCTGGGTTCGGCTCCCAACTGGAATGAGCAGAAATACCATCAACTTATCGAGAGAATATTTACTGAATTTTTAACTCCGAATATTAAGATAATACTTTCCGCAAGGGAAATGAGCCGTGATTTTCTTGAAAACCTTAAAATTTTCAATACTTATAAAATTCTCAATGTATCCAGATCATTTGATAATTTGAGAAGCCTTATTAAAGTAATTGATCAGGCTGATGTATTTGTCGGCCCTTCAACAGGGCCTCTGCATATTTCCGATGCACTGGGTAAAAAAACCATCGGGATTCACTGTCACAGGGCTATGAACTGCATAACCCACCAGGGAATTCTAAATAAGTGTTCAATAAACCTGGAAGTGTCTGAAGAAAACTGCAAAAAACACTGCAGTGTAGATCAGAATACATGCGGAATTGAAAATGGAATAAGTGTTGACGAAGTTATTTCAAGCATAAAAAGTTTACTGAACATTATGCTTTGATTTTGTATTACTATTTAAGCAGCCCATGACTTAAGTCATAGACTGCCGGGAAAAAAGCTGAATGGATTTATCGGAATTAAAAATACCTAAATGTAAAAATTTTAACGGGTATAAACCGTGTTTCTCTTATGAAAACTGCCTGAAGTACGGCTGCCAGCGTGAAAGCGATACAACAAAAACCGGGGTAAAAATTCTTATTATTTCTTTAGACGCTCTCGGCAATGTACTGGATAATACACCGGTACTATATGCTCTTAAAAGAAAATTCCCGGTTAGCACAATAACATGGATAACGATGCCGGGAGCCGAAAAAATCCTTTTTAATAATCCGTTGATAGATAAAGTTTACACGTGGACAGATGAACAGCGGATGATAGTACGGCAAGTGAAATATGATTATTTGTTAAATGCAGATAAATCCGATTATGCGTGCGCTTTTGCAAATGAAATAAACGCTGAAAGAAAACTCGGTTTTCTTCTTAATGAAGACGGTAAAATTATCCCTGCAAACCAGGGAGCGATGTACAGTTACATTATGGGTAATAACGACAACTTTAAATTTAAGGAAAATACAAGAAGCGGCGTTGATATAATTCATGAGGTATTTGAACTTGAATATAAAAAAGATCAATATATTTTTATACTAACAGACGAAGAAAAAGCTTTCATTGAAAGTTATAAAAGCGAAATAGGGTATAATCCGGAAAAAACTTATGTAGGTTTTAATACGGGTTGTTCAAACCTTTTTCCCAACAAAAAAATGACTATTGAACAGCATGTAAACCTGATTACCGAAATGCTTAAGGATGAAAAGCTGCAGGTGGTACTGCTGGGCGGAAGAGAGGATACGGAAAGAAATACCCAGATTTATGAATCATTCAATGAAGCCGCCCGGAAAAAAATAATTGCTACTCCGACTACTATGGGATTAAGAAAAGGGGCCTGTTTTATGGATATAGCCGATATTGTTATTACCGGCGATTCTTTTGGTATGCACATGGCAATAGGATTAAAAAAATATATAATTGCGTGGTTCGGGCTTTCATGCAGCGCCGAAATCGAGTTATTCGGGCGCGGAGTAAAATTAATCCCTGAAGGCTTGTGGTGCTCACCCTGCTGGAAGAAAGTTTGCCCTTATACTCTTGAATGTATTCAAATGATTGACCTCAAAAAAATACTCAGCTACACAAAAGAATTTTCTGCAAAAAATATAAGAGTTTTGCCATAAACTTTTCTCCGCAGCCCTGCAACATTACACCAAATTGCGCTTTGTTAAAAAACGAATGTGAGGCTCACCTTAAAGTTATTCCGTTTAAAGTCCAGTCAATATTTGTACTTTAATTATTTTTTTTTGAACTTAAAAAGTTCTGTTCTTTGACATAATGTTTTGACGTAATGATAATTATTTACTAATTTTTCTCCATTGAATTTTGAGATTCAGATTCTATGGAACAGTGAGAGACAGATCCCGTATTTAATGATGTTATTTCATTTTGGGACATCTCTTGCTGTTTCCTTTTTCTGTATTGCTTGTTTGAAACAGGGGCATCTGAATCAAGCTCTTGGAATCGTCTTAGCTTGATGTTTACTTTTTTGCTTTTCAGATGATTGTCCAGCATTTTCTTGGAATTAGCTTTGTCCTTTTCAGGATTAAATTTCTCATTATTCTTAAGCATCCCGTAGATAATCCTCAGTGTTTTGTGCATGCAGGTTACTAATGCTTTTATTTTTTTCATTCCCTTACTGCAATGACGCACGTATATTTCTTTTATGAGAGGATTACATCTAATTGCAGTAAAAGCCACATTATAAAGAAGGGCTCTTGCTTCTCTGCTGCCTTGTTTGCTTATATGCATTCCGGAGGTTCCATCGCCGCTTTCTTTCCAGACAGGATGAAGTCCAAAGAATGAGGCTAACTTCTTTGTACTGCTAAAATTGTCAATTGATACTATCTTGAGCATCAATCCAATGGCTGTGTAATCACCAATCCCTTTGAAACTTTTTAGTAGTTCTATTTCAGGTAATTGACAATTATCTGCAATAAGCTTCGAACGCTTATTTATTAGTTTAGTTAGACTAATAATTTGTTTTACAAGAGAAATTATCAGTTCCCCGGTTATATTATCAGTAGCCGAAGCTACAGAACTTTTAGCTCTACTTATCAGCTTTAAGGCTCTTGCCTCTGATACATAAGCTATAGAAGACAATGCTGATATTCTGGCTTTGGATAAGTGTTTTGCCGTTGGATACTGCATAATGGTCATTAATAACCATTTAGGATAGCCATACTTAGCATATCTTAAAAGTTCCGGATTTGCATTGTAAAGATTACCTTCAAGCTGATTATAAAGCTGTGTCCGCTGTTTGGTAAGAAGCCTTACAAACTTCCAATGCCTTCTCAAAGAGCAAAATTTATCTGTCTTCTTAAAGATAACTTTATCTTTATAGTTAATCAGATATTCAGCAATATTCCCGGCTGCCTTTTTATCGGTTATTATCCTGGTTAGTGAAGCTCTACTGCTATGATGAGTACCTATAGGGTTTATCCTTGCAACAGATATTTCTATTCTGTCCTGCATATCGCATAAACTCTCAAACCAGTTGTTCTCATAACCGCCGGTTGATTCAACACCGGCTATTATTGCACAACCCGGATGCTCTGTAACAAAATCTATTAGAACATTACTGAGCAGATGGTGTCCTTTTGCTGTATCATCAAGCTGAAAATTCTTTAAGGCTGTCTTTTTATCTTCATTAAGAATTATAAAATCACAATAGCCTTTACTTACATCACCACCTAAATAAAAATTATTCATAATAACCTTTCAAAAATTATTATAATATAAAAAATGTCAGGTAACATCACCCTTGTATATACAGCATCTGGTGCTAAGTTATTCCAAGACTTTAACCTGACGGAAGGAAGACACTCCAAGACGGGCTCGAGGCCCAGGTTTGCTACCTTCTACTTCCGTAAGAAAATAAATTTTTTCATTATGTCAAAGAACATTATGTCGTGCTAATTAACTTTAAACATACAAGGTGAACCTCAGAATTTTTTTCTCTAAGGCCCACCCTACCCCCAGCTTCTTGCGGGACAGGCAAGAGGGGAATTTTTTGGCATAGCTGCTGTTTGGGGAAATCTTTTAATTTTTATTACCTTTCTACAATATTTTTATTAATTTTTTACAAAGTGAAACGAAATGGGATATAAAATACCAATATACCGGCCGACCCTGGACGGGAACGAAAAAAAATATGTTGATGAATGCCTGGATTCATCATGGATTTCATCAAGAGGAGAATTTATTTCAAAGTTTGAAAACGGGTTCAGAAAATTCATCGGCACCGAACATGCAACTGCCGTAAGCAACGGCACAGTAGCACTTCACCTTGCATTAGTAACGCTTGGAATCGGCCCGGACGATGAAGTGATCGTTCCGTCATTCACATATATTGCATCCGTCAGCAATATTAGTCATGCCGGTGCAACTCCGGTTTTCGTAGATTCTTTGGAGGATACCTGGCAGCTTGATCCTAAAGATTTCAAAAGAAAAATCACTTCCAAAACCAAAGCTATTATGGTTGTACACCTTTATGGCCATCCCTGTGAAATGGATGAAATAGTTAAGATAGCAAAAGAAAACGATTTATTTATAATTGAGGACTGTGCCGAAGCATTCGGCTCAACCTATAAGGATAAACACGTAGGTACTTTCGGCGACCTTTCAACCTTCAGCTTCTACGGAAATAAAACCATTACCACAGGGGAAGGCGGGATGATAGTTACAAATGATGAAACTCTTTACGACAGGGCATATCATTTAAAAATGCACGGTTTGGCTAAGTACAGGGAATACTGGCATGATGTGCTGGGTTTTAACTACCGTATGACGAATATATGTGCAGCCATCGGCCTTGCCCAATTGGAAAAAGCCGATGAAAAAATTGCTAAAAAAATACAGGTTGCCGCCTGGTATAATGAAGCCTTGAAAAATCTTCCGGTAAAACCGCACGGCGAGTACGGCAATGTATTCCATTCATACTGGATGTACTCAATTTTAGCGAACTCCCCCGATGAACGTGAATCGCTGCGGGATTTTATGAAAGCAGCCGGGATTGAAACGCGCCCGACTTTCTTCCCAGCTCATACTATGCCCATGTTCTCGCAAAAGTTTCAGAAACTTCCGGTTGCGGAATATTTAGGATGGCATGGTATAAATCTTCCAAGCTGGCCCGATCTGAAAAAAGATCAGGTTCAGTTTATTGCAGACACAATTGCAAAATATTACTCAGGTAAATGATTTAAAAAAAAGCGGTATCTCAAAATACATTAAAATACCGCTTATTATTCAGAGAGAGTTAAATAAATTTTAAATCACTTATTTTTTATCTCTATCATCATTATTTCTTGTCTCTTTGCTGCCGTTATCTTTTTTTACCTTTTGAACATTATTCTTTGCGCCCTGAGGAGGCCTGTTAGCCGGCTTTGTATTTGCCCTGTTATTCCAACCCGGCTGTGGATGCTGTAGTTTATTTTGCGGCGGATTATTTTTAGGCAAATCCCTGGGGGGAACATTCTTAGGCATATCCCTGCCGGGAGTATTCTTATCTATCTTGTCAGCCCGCCCGCCCGGTACCGGCCTGTTATTATCAACCCTTGCAGCAGGACCTCTGTTCCCGATGTTTACCCTGGTAACATCAAGGGAAGACGACCTGGCGGCATGTTGAAATTGGACATCTCTGTCCCGTCTCATACCGTCTAATTGCTGATGTGTCGGCACATAAGCTCTAAAAGCATTATCATGTCCTCTGCCGCTATTTCTTGAATCATTAACGATTTGAATCCGCAGTTCCACTATTGAACCACCACCTCTTTGCCTGATATAGTCAACATCAACACCACGATCAATTACACGCCCGTTCGAATAGCCGTAATTTGTCCGGTACTGTGTACCCGAATAAATTTCATACTTGGCACGGTCAGGCACATAATACCTGTATACATACGGATCACACATACGGTTATAACTGACGAAATGCCAGTAAGCCATTGGAGTTTCATAAGTCCTGCTGAAAGTAATTCCGGCACTTACAGAGAATGCAGCATACGGGGCCAAAGGCGCCCAGCCGATATAGCGGTCATTATATCTCCATTCTACCCATGCTGGAGCCCAAACATGATCCGGCACCCAAATCCATCCATAGAATTCATCATTGTACCATCTGCCGTAATGATATACTATATAACCGAAAGGTTCGGGAGAATTCCAATACCAGCCTGCGTCCGTCCAGACCCACTGGCCGATTTTATAAGGAGCCCAGTTAGATCGTACATTCACAGGATGCCATACGTTAACACCGTTATCCAGCGTTATCCAGTTTCCATAAGGCGCGAGCGGAGCATAAAAATCTCCTTCAGCTACTATATTATCATCCGGCGCATTATTAACAGCTTCCGGGGGGTTATTCGGATCTGGAGGGGAATTATTCCCATCATCCTGTGCAAGGATTATTCCGGACACCGCAAATAAAACTGTAAAAAATAAAAAAATTATTAAGCGTTTCATTTTCACCTCAATTTAAAGATATATAATTCTAAACAATAAGAATGCCATGCTAAAAAGATTAGTTAAACACTGAAATTAAATGATTAAATGCGAAAATGTTCAAATTCCTGAACACTTAAACTAATATTTTAGACAGATAATTTAAAATCAGCGTTTAATAATTTTTCCGCATTAAAGTTAATAGAATTATTTATTTTTATCCTTTTTTCGATTTGCAATATTCTTTACAAATGATAAGATCATACAGTTGATCAAAATTTTAAAGTTCGTAAAGATAATGAGTAAAAGATAACGCCTTCCCTGATATATTTAATTAATATTATTCTGCATCTAATATTTTTAGCAATTTCTTCCTAATTACAGGTAGTTTATTTTTCACAACATCCCATACAATTTCATAATCCACACTAAAATATTGATGAATTAATTTATCTCTCATTCCGGAAATTTTTTTCCATTCTATATCATTATGTATTTCCTTAAAATTCACGGATAAGTTTTTTATTGCTTCGCCGATTATTTCAATACTTCTTGAAAACGCCCTGGTATATATTTCACTTTCAATAAAAGTATCATAAGAAAGTTTTTCGATTTCATCCGTAATGAAATTTATTTCATCAATGATATGTTTAAGGTAAACCTTGTTAAGCTTCATACCATTTAATATCATTTTGAATATATGGCAGAATATAAGGGCTTATTCCCTTTTCAGTAACAAGATCAACTCTATTCTTAAAAATGTTCTCTAATTCAAAAGCCAGGTCAATAAAATTATCAAAAGATTTTTCTTCGAAATCAACCAAAAAATCGATATCACTTGAGATTACAGATTCATTTCTGGATGTGGAACCAAAAAGCCCTATCTTTCTAACCTTATATTTTTTTAACACTCCGCGATGATCATTAAGGATTTCCAATACTTCATTTGAGGAATACTTTTTCATCTGGATCACTTTCATTTTATACCATACTATAATATAGTAAAGTAATAATTTAGAAGGAATAGCGGGTTTAGCAATCCAATTATTATCTCTAAAATAATTAAAATATAAAAATTAATATTTACTGTTTAGTTTATTAAACAGCATTTTATAACTAACCTTTACATCACCGCGCTCTATTCTTTCAAGTTTATCTCTTATAATTTTGTTATCTGCATAATCGGTAAAGAGTATTCCTTCAAGATGATCGTATTCGTGAAAGATGGCCCGTGCTGTTTCGCCGCTGAAAAACATTTCTTTCTCTTCAAATTTTTCATTAAAATATTTTATAATTAGGGACATTTTCCGTTCAATATCCACCCAAACATTAGGAATACTGAGACAGCCTTCAGCTCGTTTCCAGGGATCGCCGGCAATTTCCAATATTTTCGGGTTAATAAAAACTTCCTTTATTCCTTCATCCCCGATGAACTTTTCTCTTTCTGTAATAGTGCTTTCCTGATATTCCTGAACCGTATCCAAAATAAATAAGCGAATAGGTTTGCCAATCTGCGGTGCGGCCAAGCCTGCGCCGTTCGCTGCATATAAAGTTTCCCACATGTCGTCAATAAGATTTTCCAGCTTTGGATAACTTTGTGATATATTATTGCACTTCTGTCTTAAATCCGGATGCCCGTATGCTAATATTGAATATTTCATAGCGTTAAAAATAATAAAAAAAGGCTTAATATTTTCCGTTGAACTAATTCAGAAAGCCGTCTGAACTCTCATAGGGACAAGCGGGATTTCAGCCAAAGACTAATGAGCCTACGGCTCAGAACGGATTTTAGGATTATCAGAATTTTTAAATGCATAATTATGATTTATTATTTTGGATCGCGCTTCCGGATGAATCTGTCTAATACCTCTAAAGCAAATCTTGCATGAGCAGTGGCCGGACCGCCGCCCATTTCCAGGCCTACTTCAACCGCTTCAATTACTTCTTTTTCATCAGCCCCACAAATTAATGCCTGCTCGACATGCCATTGCATACAGGATTCACAATTTATTACAACGGAAATACCTGCGGCGATTAATTCCTTATTTTTCCGGCTTACCGCCCCATCCTTATATGTTGCTTTTTCCATCTCCAGGAATTTTTCGTAAACTTCAGATTTCTTGTCAAGAAGAAAGTCATGCGCCCATTTTCTTGTTTTTTTTATGTCTTCAATTTTACCCATTTGGCTCTCCTTTTATTAGATAATTATATTTAAACATCCCATAGTTGAAGGGCTGCTATTATTTAAATTAAGTTTTACCTTTTAAGCTTCCTGTCTTTCCATGTAAAATTCCCGAATATTCCGGCTGCCCCGGCAATAATAATATACGGCACCTGTAAAAATTCTGCAAGGAAAAAGTTTTTCAATATCGAACCGGTAAAAAGAATTTTAGAACCGGTTTTAAGGATATTATACTCAAGACTAAATTTAATAACTACACTTAATATAAAAATTAATAAATATTTACCCGACAGAAATATTGTAATAACAGGCATTAAAACAAGGCTTATATAAAAAAGGAAAATCAAGATAAGTTTAAGAACAAGAAGTTTATCTGCATAAAATAAACCTTTGCTTGCCCATCTCTTCCTCTGGTTATAAAACTGACTAACAGACTTATTTATATCGGTTTTTACAACAGCCTCCTTATTTAAACAAAATTTTATTTTGTAGTTGGTCTCTCTGCAAATTTTCTGCATAAGGAATTCATCATCACCGGAAGAAATATTTATATTATCCTTAAAACCGTTCACAGCTTCATAAGCGCTTCTTCTGTAAGCAATATTTGCCGCATTACAAATAACAGGCCTGCCACTGCCGATTAATCCGGCGCCTGCCAGCACAAGCCCTGCAAATTCTGTTTTCTGGATGCTGCCCCAAATACTTTTATTATCATAAAATTCTACCGGACCGGAGAGGAATCCGGTGTTTTCATCGAAACAGCCCATCATCTGTTTCAGCCATCCCTGCTGATGAATACAGTCCGCATCTGTAGTAAATATTATATCCCCGGTTGAATTTTCAATTCCAAATCTGACAGCCCTTTTTTTATGGGCATTTAAAGAAAAACTCTGAGGAACGGAAATAACTTTAACATTACCAGGTTTAACGGCTGAGCTGAGCTTATGCAGTGAATCATCAACGGATGAGTCATTTACATAGATAACTTCAAATTTATTTTTGGGATAATCGAGCGCCGTTAAACTTTGCAGGCTATTCAATATGTTTCCGGATTCATTCCTGAAAGGGATAATAATTGAGATAAACTCATCGCTTATATGTTGCGATACATTATAGTTCAGCTTCTTCAGCCCGTTCCGAATAATGAACAGGAATACTGCATAATGCAGCAATAAAATAATTAAAAAACAGGGCAGGTAAATTTCAAGCATTATCTCTCTTATAAAAAAGTATAACTCCAATAATTGACGGTATTATAATATTTATAGCAAAAAGCACCGCGGATGCATCAAAAGCAACCGAACTTAGTTCACCCATTTTCGTAAGGAAAAATATTGAAGCTCCCTCACGAACGCCGAAATCAATAAAAGAAAAAGGAGTTATAACAGACTTTGTAAACATTACCAACACTCCGGCCCATAAAAATGTTAAGAAGCCGGCGTTACCCGAAAATGCTTTGACCAGTACGGCATATTGAAGTATAAAAACCGCATAAAATAAAGTGGATATAATTATCATCCTGATTGTAAAACTCCTGTCGAGTCTCTTAAAATCACTGAGCTTTTCCTTTAACAAAGTAATTATTTTTAGTGACCGTAATCTATTCAAAACCGGGCTCTTCCAAATTTCGGGTTTAAAAACGAGCGTGGATATGAAATAGAAAATAACAAGGAGAGCAACTGTAAAAAAAATAATTAGATAAAGCGGAATATTATAGTACCAGCGTAAAAAAATAATGCATGCAAAAGAGCCGGAGAAAGTAATAACAAACAAAAGAAAAAACTTATCAACCAGCGTTGCAAATGTTACCTGCAATAATGATTTGTCTCTGAATTCTATTGCCCTGCCGAAAAACTCACCTACCCTGACGGGAGTAAATGATCCTGCCGCTATACCATACAGCAGTGATATCCAGATTTTCTTCCTGTCATTTGAATGCAGAAGCTTTACACAAGCCATCTGCCATTTTTTAAATTGAAGATAAAGGTTAAGGGATGTTAAACCTAAAGCAATTATCAGGAATACCGGATTTGCTCTTTCAATAGTTAAAATAATTTTCGTAAAATTAACTTTGAAAATAATATAGCAAAGAAATCCCGCAGAAATAAATATTTTTAGCAGCGTTGTACTTATTTTTTTATCCGTAATAAACTTAAATAGTTTATTGTTTTTTATTGAATCAGGTTCAAACATATTTTTTTCAAAAATATTTTTTATATATTAAAAAAATATTGTTTCAGGTTAAACTGTTTCCTCAAAAATGAACATGTAAAATGGTTAAAAAGTTTCGGTCCCAATATCATTAACACTGCGATTAATCGCGGTGTTAATGATATACTTAAAAGTAAATTAAATCATACAAAACATATTTCGATACAAGTTATTCATTCAAGTGCGTGTTAAATAAAATCAAACATAACTCCGATTCCAAATCTTGATACCCTGATATCCAGGTATTCGTTAAAAACGTCACCGCCGTTATAATATGAGGTATAAAATACTACTCCTTTTCCCTGCCAGCTTCCAAATTTTAGACCGAGCATATAATTTTGATTTGCGGTGTATTTGGGAATACCCCGCAGGTCATAATTTACCGCAACAAATATATTTTGATCTTTTTCAAAACAAGTTCCGAACAAATCCGGAATGGCATACTCAAACCCTCCTTTATAAAGTTCTTTTTTAAGTTTTTCTTCACCAGTTTTCATGCCCGTTGAATATGAGGCGCCTGCATAATACCGGAAAAAGTTCCCGGCAAGAATATTTTCTCTTGCCAGCAATAACTCGCCATAATTATTTCCATACGGGTTTGGCGGCTGATTATTCAGCCACTGTTCAGCCGTCTGGTCCCAGTCGCCGTCGACTAAATGTGAACTGCTGTGAATATACCTGAACCTTGTAACAAACCTGCCGTTTTCACATTGTTCGGAATACACAGCATTACCGCCAAAGTAACCGTCAATAGTACTTATTTGTAACCTATATGCTAAGTAGGAAGTAACATAGGCGTCGGCCATGAAATCGGCACCGATTGTAATCCTGCTTTTAGATGACGGAAAATTGAACCCAAATACATCCATTGTATTACCGATTGTTAAATTTAAGTTTGAATTAGCGGTGTAATAAAGTATACCCATTCTGGGCTCGTCAATCCCGGCTTTTAAAGGCATAAAATTTATACCCGCAGGAAGAAATTCAAATTTGAAAGCTTTCAAACTATCCTGAGAAATTCCTATTTTCGTAAACAGGCACATAAATAAGAGCACCGGTAAAATTTTTTTCATAACAGTTTTCTAAAATTTTATTAAAAACCAATATTGTTGACCAGCCAGTTCCCCGTTCACTAATCACCATTTTATTTCCATATACAATTTTACGGAAAGAATACAAATAAATAAACATTCCCGATACTTGTTAGACTGGTAATTATATTGCTATAGCAATTATACTTTAATCAATGTACGAATAAAGATAATTGCAGAGGATTTCTAAATATAATCGCTTCGACCCACCCCTTCCCCACATAGTGGCGCGGCGAGAGGGGAATTTTTAGTCTGGTTGAATTGGATTTGAAAGGAATATTATGAAATAATTTACTCCTACATTTGATTGTTATGTTTTAAGCTAATACTGGTCTTCAGGTAGACAGGACTTACAAGTTCATTTTTTAATAAGTTCTTCTTCTATTAGTGTCTTAAGATATACCGAGACTGTATCATCCGCTTTAATCATTGTTACGGAAAATTCTTTTTGTTACTTTTGATAGCATAATTCTTAACTTGTGGAGAGGAAATGTTTATAAACTTCAGCGACATCCCCGGAAATCATAATCTTTTCCTGGATTACCTGTATGAATTTGAGAATGTTAAAGACTTTTACAAAACAAATTTTCGCGACAAAGATGAATATTTAAAAACATTCGCTAAAGTTGCCGAGTCTCACGGCCATTCCCGTGAGCAGCTTGTAAGCGCATTAGACCGGCAGTACAAAGATTTTAATGCATCGGCAAAAACCCGTAAAAATATTTCTGCATTAGGCGATAATACTACATTAGCGGTTGTCACCGGACAGCAGCTCGGTATAATGGGCGGACCGCTTTATACAATTTATAAAATTATTACTGCAATTAAATTAAGTACTACCCTTTCTGATAGCTATGATGAATACCAGTTCGTCCCGGTTTTTTGGCTTGAAGCTGATGATCACGATTTTAATGAAGTAAGAGAAATAAATCTTATTAACGATAATAACGAAATTAAGAAAATTGCTTACGGCCAGGAACTGCTTGAAGATGAGAATAAAGGCAGTGTAGGCAGACTGGCATTTACTGATTTACTGGACACCTTTTTCACGGAACTTCAAAACAACCTGCGTACAACCGAATACACTCCGGCTTTGATGGAAAAAATAAAATCCATATACAGCGTTGGGAAGACTTTTAAACTGTCATTCAAGGAACTTCTTTTTTGGTTATTCGATCAGTACGGCCTAATTATTTTTGATCCGCAGGATTTAGAAATAAAAGAACTGCTTAAACCTGTATTTAAGAAGGAGATTACCGATTTCAGGATACATACCGAAAAGCTTGTGAGTGTAAGCGCCAAACTTGAAGAGATGTATCATGCCCAGGTAAAAGTAAGACCGATAAATCTTTTTTACAGCTACGAGGAGGGTAGGTATTTAATAGAACCCGTTGAAAATGAATTCAGACTGAAGAGAAAAAGAAAAAAATTTACGGAAGAAGAAATCCTTGCATCTATTGAAAATGAACCGGGTAATTTCAGCTCCAACGTTTTATTAAGACCTATATGCCAGGATTACATCTTACCCACAGCATTTTATGTAGGCGGGCCTAGTGAAGTTGCTTATTTTGCCCAGATAATGCCTTTATACGAATTTTATAAAATTGAACCCCCGATTATTTACCCCAGGTCTTCCGCAACAATTTTAGAAAAAAATATTTCTTCAATAATTGAAAAATATGAAATTGATGTAAATAAATTAATTCACGATCCGGAACAATTAAAGAAAAAGATAGTGGATTCAATATCTAACAGTTCGATAGATGATATTTTCAATGAAACTTCGCAAAACGTTGAAAAAGAAATAGACAAGCTAAAAGAAAAGCTGTTTGAATTTGATAAAACTTTAAGCGATTCAACCACAAAATACAGCGAACGAATACTACGATATATTACGGAACTTAAAGGTAAAGCTTTGGAAGCACAGGGAAGAAAATTTGAAACCACGCTCCGTCAGATTGATAAAGTAACAAATTCAATCCTTCCGGATAATGTTCTGCAGGAAAGGGAAATAAATTTCATATATTTTGCAAACAAGTACAGCCTTGATATTCTCAGGCATATATTTGATGAACTCTCGATAAACAAATTTGAGCACCAGATAATTAGTTTATAATATATCGTATTATAGTTATAGACGGGGCATGCCCTCCCGATGAGGAAGCAGTGCAGGCTGTCACTGCAACCATACTATTTTTAAGTTTAAAGTAATCTTTATACACAAATTTGTTTCAACTGATTCATGAAATCTGGATTGGAAATAGCAGCGCATTCAAAGCTGTTAACTTTTCCGCCGCCGGGCATTATAAGAGATAAAATGCCGAATGCCATGGCAATCCTGTGATCTCCAAAGCTTTCAAAAACCTGTGAGTAATTTTTAATTTCGCCTGAAAAAGAAAAACCATCCTCTACTTCCTCAACTTTAAGCCCGAGCATTTTCAGATTATGACATATAGCCTTAATTCTGTCGGTTTCTTTTCCTCTTAGTTCCGCGGCGTGTTTTAATTTAAATTCACCTTCCGCAAATATACCGGCAATAGCCAATACCGGAATTTCATCTATTATATTTGGAATGAGCTTAGCGGGTATTTCGATATTTATTAAATTGCTGCTTTTTACTTTTACATCACCCATCGCTTCGCCTGCAATAGTTTTTTCGTCTTCAGTTTCAATTTTAGCGCCCATTTGTTTTAAAACTGTAAGAATACCGGTTCGAGTTTCATTTAACGATACATCTTTTATTCTCAGTTCGGAGTTATCAGAAAGTAAAGTAAGAACTATAAAAAATGCGGCAGTTGAAATATCGGAAGGGACAAAATATTCTTTAGATTCCGGGTAATCTGATTGAGATGCATAACTAATTTTGCCGGCATCTGTAATCTTTGTACTTAGCCCAAGCATTTTTTCTGTATGATCTCTTGAGGGTAATTTCTCAAAAACGGAAGTTGTTCCTTTACAATGGAGGCCGGCTAGTAAAACAGCGCTTTTAACCTGCGCACTTGCTACCGGGAGTTCATAATATATAGGACTGATCCAACCCGAAGGAGAAATTGTTAAAGGCAAAGTAAATTTTTCCGTTGCGGTAATTCGTCCGCCCATTGCAGTCAGCGGTGTAATAATTCTTTTCATCGGCCTTTGTGAAAGGGATTCATCACCGGTAATTACCGATTCAAAATCCTGCGCAATTAATATTCCGCTTATAAGCCTGGTTGTAGTCCCTGAATTACCCGCATCCAGTGGAGCATCGGGTTTAATAAATTCTTTGAATCCCCTTCCCTTAATTTCTATGAATTTATTTTTATTGTTTATTTCAGCACCCAACTGCATAAAACATTTTTGAGATGATTTTACATCTTCACCGTTGGATAGGTTATATATTCTCGATTTCCCTTTTGCCATCGAAGCAAACATTACCGACCGGTGGGAAATAGATTTATCACCCGGCAGTTCCAAAGTGCCTTCAACTTTTTCTATTTTATTAAATTCCTGGAGCATATTTTTTTATTTCCGACATTATAAAATATTATTATGCAAATTTACACGAATTTTTAACGAATTATCACGAATATTATTATAATTGAGTTAGTATATTTTATTTAAATTTTGCATGAAGTTTCATACTTTTATTAGAGGTTATCAAATTTACACATTTAGTATAGTATGGGAAATGATATTTGTGGATGATTTCTAAGTGAAGTTGCTTCAAACCCACCCCTACACCCCTCTCTAAAGGGGAATTTTATTGAACTTTAGTTTGAAGTCCAATCTGTGTTAAAACCCGGAATTACTTATTATTATTTTTGTTATTCTGCACTCTGCAGAGTCGGATGAGTTTTGGCAGTGCAGTGCGATTTTTCCCGGATTAAATTCATGAGACTATCATTATTCATTTAATCATTCATCTCATATACCAACTTTGCAGAAGCTCATTCATTTCTGCAAGAGAATATTCTGATTTATCATACATCTTCTTTTTAATCCGCTGCCTGAAGGCTTCATATAATATTACTGCCGAGGCAACTGAAACATTGAGGCTTTGCACCATGCCACACATAGGGATCAAAAATTTTTTATCGGCCAATTCTGCTGCTTCTTCGGAAACCCCGCGGTGCTCATTGCCCAGTACAATTGCTGTTTTCTGTGTCAGGTCAAGATCATAAAGTGAAACTGCATCGCCGCATATTGATGAAGCAAGGATTGTAAAGCCTTCTGCGCGCAGGCTGGAGTAGCATGCATCAACATCTTTGAACTTTTCTTTCTCAACCCACTTGAATGCAGATGCGGAGGATTTTTTGCCGATCTTAGGAAATTTTTCAACTGTATAAAGAAGAGAAACTTTAGGAACGCCTACAGCGTCACACGTCCTGAAGATTGCACTTACGTTGTGCGGGTCATGAATATTTTCCAATACAATCCGCAGCGATTTTTGCCGGGCATGCGCAACAGAGCGAATTTTCTGTTTTCTTTTCTCGGTTTTGAATTCTTCCACTAGCTACTTTTATGAAATACTAGTTTATAAACAATTTTATTTCTTGTTCCCCTTGCTTTATCCAGTTTGAATTTTTTAACATCGGTTTTTAAATAATAAGCGGCAAGCTCAAGGATCTTATTCATTGCAGTATCTTCATCATGCGCCCAGCATTCGCATCCTTTAAGGCTTGGTATCTCGGCAGTGCAGCCATCATCCGTTTTATTTAAAACTATATCTAATATCATGATGTAACAATAAAGACACCGGAACTGGTACCAATCCTGTCCGCACCGCAGGCAAGCATAGCTTCGGCATCTTTTCTTGACCTGATGCCTCCCGAAGCTTTTACACCAATAGAATCTCCTACAATAAATTTCATCAGCGCAACATCATTTGCGGATGCGCCTTCGTTTGCGAAGCCTGTAGATGTTTTTACAAAATCAACGCCGGCTTCACTGCAAAGCAGGCAGGCTTTAACTTTTTCAAAATCGGTTAGCAGGGAAGCTTCCAATATTACTTTGCAAACCACATTATTTTTCTTTGCAACAGATACAAAACTGTTTATTTCATTAAAAACAAATTCATAATTACCGCTTTTCAGCATCCCGATATTGATAACCATGTCAACTTCACCGGCTCCGTTTTTAATTGCCTGTTCTGTTTCAAATATTTTTGTTTCACTAGTATTTGCTCCCAGCGGAAATCCAATTACCGTGCATACTTTAACACCGCTGTTTTTAAGAAACTCATGGCATTGAGACACATAAATTGGATTAACACAAACAGCGGCAAACTTATACTGTTTAGCTTCAACGCATAGTGTGTTTATAGCGCCGGGTACAGCGTCAGGCTGAAGCAGTGTATGGTCGATTTTTCCGGCAATATTTTTGTCGGCCCGTTCAATAATCCCGATCCTGTCTGAGATGCTCGATACGGAATGTTCCAAATAATCACTTAGCATTTTTTCTACAATATCCTGAGAAACGATTTGATCTATATTTTTTTTATCCATTTATTCCGCCATATAATTTATAAGCTTTATAAGTATTTTTTAACAGCATAGCAACCGTCATTAAACCAACTCCGCCCGGAACGGGTGTTATATAAGATGATTTAGGAGCAACAGTTTCAAAATCAACATCGCCGACAATTCTATACCCCTTAGGTTTTGTTGCATCTTCAACACGGTTTATACCTACGTCAATCACAACAACACCTTCTTTAACCATATCCGCTTTTACAAAATGCGGACTGCCGATAGCCGCAATTAGAATATCAGCCTGAACGGTATACTGAGCAAGATTTTTAGCCGCAGAATGGCAAATAGTAACTACTGCATTTGCGCCTTCTTTTTTCTGAAGCATTATATTGGCAATTGGTTTACCGACAAGATTGCTTCTGCCGATAACAACTACATGTTTACCTTTTGTTTCTATCCCGTAACGGATAAGAAGTTCCTGTATGCCTGCCGGTGTGCAAGGGGCAAAAGTATCTTTACCTATCACTAAATTCCCAACGCTCACAGGATGGAACCCGTCCACATCCTTTTGAGGTGAAATTGCATCGATTATTTTATCTTCATTTATATGTTTAGGCACGGGGAGCTGAACCAATATGCCGTGGAAATCTTTGTCATTATTATATTTTTCAACAAGATTTAACAGTTCCTCTTCGGAAGTATCGGCGCTTAATTTTTCTATTTTTGACCTCATACCTGTTTCCAAACAGGATTTTGCCTTGCTCTTAACATAACTTTCGGAAGCGGGATTTTCACCTACAAGAATTGTTACCAACCCGGGAACATTTTTACCATTTTTAATGAGCTCAGCAACAACTTGTTTAAGCTCTACTTTAATTTCCGCCGCTATTTTTTTACCGTCTATCAGTTCCATTTTCTTAAATACTTCCTTTCAAAATACTTTACAGATTAACTGCTTTATTATGTTGATCCGGCTCATCCTGATCTTCATCGGGCGGGATTTCAATTTCGCTGTTAGCCGATAAATAATCTTTCAATTTTTGATTGTTTCCTATTTCTGCTTCAAACGGGTTAGAATTCTGCCAGCCGGATTTTCCAGTTACCCTGAAATTTTCAAGCCTTCTCAAAACAATTTCACAAAAGACAGGATCAATATCGGATGTATAACATTTTCTTCCATGCCTTTCGGCGGAAAGTAATGTTGCCCCGGAATGTGCAAAAAAATCAATTACAATATCATTCTTATTACTGCTTGCAAGTAGTATCCTGTCTATTGATTTTAAGGGTTTCTGCGCATAACAGCCATTTACATTTTCTACCATCCTGTAAAATACCTGCTGAATATCAACCCATACATTGCCTGCGCGGATAAATTCTGATTTGCTTCTCTCAAAATTTTTAGTTTTTTGGCCGTTTATAGTTTTGTAATACCCGTTTAAAATCTTGGGGATATCGGTATACTCTGCCTCAATATTAAATACAGGTTTTCCCTTAGTATAATAAAGGAGTTCCTGGCGGATGGACATCCAGTTTTTCTGGGTTCCATACCCGCGCTGATTTCTCATTGTAATAAAACTACGGGAATCAAAGCCGAATTCACGCATCATAATAATAAAATCCGCGAGCGGTTGAAAATGATTATTCTGGTCGGCGCCAAGCCATATATAAAAAGATGAATTTTCAGAAAGGCAAGTGCTGGTTATGCCCACCCATTTACGGCACCACTCAATAAATTTATTTGGATCTTTTTCCTCAAAAGCAACAAAATTATAAGGTGGATCATGCACTGCTAGCGATGCTTTATCACTTCCTGCCAGTTCGTTAATAGCATTCTCATCTGAAGCATCCAGGCAGGCTATTTTATGTTTCCCTTCCGGGTCATTCCATATCTTGCCGGGTTTAAACCTGCTGTACGGCATAAGAAGTTCCCTTAGTGCATCATCTTTGTCTAATCTTGGCAGGGGAAAATTTTTCATAGTAATAATTGTAACCTAAACTTTACTCTATTTTCTTTACAAAATCAGGGAAAGTGATTTTCTCAATTTCCTGTGTTTTACCTGTTTCAGTATTAATTTTAAAATAAACACCGCATAAATGAGAGTCATTTTCAGCAGTTTCATATTTTTGAGGCGTTTGGAAGATAAACCGGTTTATAGCCGCCTGAGTTTTCATTCCTATAACCGATTCGTACGGCCCCGTCATACCCGCGTCAGTAATATAACCTGTTCCATTGGGAAATATTCTTTCATCGGAAGTTTGGACATGCGTATGTGTTCCTACCATCGCACTGATCTTGCCGTCAAGATAATTTACCATAGCAATTTTTTCTGCGGTTGCTTCCGCATGAAAATCAAGAAAAATCATATTTGTTTCACTTCTCAATTTTGCCAGCACCCAATCGGAAGCTTTAAAAGGACAGTCGATGGTGGCCATAAAAGTCCTACCCTGCATATTTATAACGGCAACTTTTCCTTTAAGAGTTTCGGCAACATAATAACCATTGCCGTAAGTACCTTTTGGATAATTAAGCGGGCGAAGCACCTTTGGTTCCTTTTTCAGGTAATCCTGCGATTGATGCTTATCCCATGTATGATTTCCCCCCGTAATAACATTAACACCCAGATCAAAAAGAACTTTCCCTTCTTTTTCCGTACATCCTTTACCATCCGAAGAGTTTTCTCCGTTAGCGATTACGATATCTGCCTTATATTTCTGAATTAAACTGGGAAGCCACGCCTGGACTAAATCCAGGCCCGGTTTTCCTACAATATCACCAACAAAAAGTAAATTTAATGAAGCCATATTATTCCTAATTAATGCGGTCAATATATCTAAAAACGAAGAAAAATAAAAAAATTGCACTTTATTTTAAGCGTTTGAATAAATTAACCTTCGTTTGCATGTTGCTCTGAAGTACAAATGTTTAATTTTTTATTATTAAGCAGTAGAAGTATAAAGAAGAAAATCATTCAATCAAATATTCATACCGGTATAGGCCGATAAGGGTTTGGTTAGAAATCTTTGAATCTTTAATTTTTAATAATAGATTTACAGTATGATGACAGAAGATATTTCCAATTTGCCGATTGAAGAAGCAGATTATTGTGTTGTTGATTTAGAGACGACAGGACTTTCGCCAAGATCCAATGGCGTTATAGAAATCGGGCTTGTAAAAATTTCAAAATTAAAAATTGTTGATACGTACAGTTCATTTATAAACCCGGGAAAAGATATACCCTATTTTATAACCCAGTTGACCGGGATAACCAATGAAGATGTTTACAACGCACCTTTTTTTGAAGATGTTGCCGATGAGATTATTGAATTTATAGGAAACGATATTATATCCGGACATAATCTTTCCTTCGACAGCAGTTTCTTAAGAAAAGAATTTATCTACTGCGGTAAGGAGCCGCTTGATAACCCGGGTCTTTGTACTTTAAAACTATCACGCCGCATGTATCCCATGCTCAGAAGCAAATCACTTGCAGTAGTTTGCAAACACCTTGGACTTAAGAACAGCGGAGCCCACCGTGCCTTGGGCGATGCAGAGGTAACCGCTAAACTCCTTATAAAATTGATAAAGGAAGTTAAAAATTTCAAAATAAGGTTTGTTAATGAATTACTTCACTATCAATCGGCTCCTAAAGGCTACCAGCAGCAGGTAAATTATAAGAAAAAGCTGGGTGAAGATATAACCGTACTGCCGGATGCCCCGGGGATTTATTATTTTCTGAATGCAAAAGAGGATATAATTTATATCGGGAAGGCTAAATCTCTAAAGAACAGGGTAAAATCTTATTTCCTGCAGACCGCGCCGAGAAAAGCAAAGAAAATTATTAAGCAGTCTTCACACTTAAAAATAGAAATGACCAATACGGAACTGACTGCTTTATTAATGGAAGCGGAATTTATTAAAATTGTAAGCCCCAGACATAATGTGATGCTGAAGGAATACGGAAATAAATATTTTTTAAGAATAACTACAACACATGAATTCCCTGCAGTTGAAATATGCAATTATTTTGACTTCGACGGGAATGATTATTTCGGGTTATTCATTTCCAGGAAAAAAGCTGTTGCCGTACAGGAGATGATATTGAAAACTTTTTTAATCAGGGAATGCGGCGATACCGAATATAACAAGAGTAAATCCTGTTTCCTTGCAGAAATAGAAAGGTGTACTGCTCCATGTGTAAATAAAGACAAGCAGGCTTATTTTGACGAACTGGAAAAAGTCTATGAGTTCTTATACGGCAAAAACCAGTTCGCCCTTAACAGGTTGTTGAATAAAATGAAAGAATACTCCAATAAAGAAAAGTATGAAAAAGCCGAAGAACTAAAAGAAGTAATCGATATGATACTTTCACAGACACATAAAACATCGCTTCTTGCGGAGCCTGTTAACTCTGCTAAAGTACTTTTTGAGGTGAGCGAGGCATTCGGAAAAGATTATGTACTTATGATCGCCGGGAAAATTTTTATTAAAAAGTACGCTATGAACCATAAAGACAATTTTGAAGAAGCGCTTGATGATTATTATTCGGAAACGATAAATTTAGACATCCTCCCGAACGAGGAAGATCTTGAAAAAATGAAGATTACATTAAACTGGCTTATTAAGAACCGCAATAAAGTAAGGACATTTTACCTGAAAGACTATACAAACAAAGAAGAACTATATGCAAATCTTTCCAGCTATAACACACATAATAACCCTCCTGAAGCCTCTACATTTGATATAAAAAATTTTATTACGGAAGAAGAAACTGTCTGAACTGTGATTTTATTGATTATGGGATGAAATATCTGAACCACGATTCTAAGAATTTCAACCAAAGGCTGATGAGCCTCTGGCTTAAAAGGATTTTTAGGATAGAACAAAAATTCTTCATCTGCTGTTCTAAGATTAAAGTATAAAATGTTACAAATCTTAAAATCCAAATAACCTTATAATCACAATTCAAACTGTTTTCATCCTATAATTCATCCCTTCATGTAATTCATCTTTTAGAATAATCCTTTAATGATTAAATTTATATAATTCCTTTCGTTGATCGTATAATTCTGATAAAAATAAATTTACTGGACAAACGTGAGAATTATAACTTATTCACTAAAAAATAATGCGCAGAATTCGGATTCTTATTATAATGACGTTTCATGGCTGACGAACAAAGTTCTGTTCAGAGCCAAAGAATATCTATTTCCGATAATTGAGAAGTACATAATTTTTATTAATAAAAACAATCTTGAAGAAATCAGGACTAATGAAGAATATTTATTCGATTTGCTGAACGCAAGTACAAATTGCAGAATTTATTATACTCAGGCATTACATCTTACATATCCGGAGTATTTTATTCTTGCCAATCTATACAAGCTTAGAAGAAAAATTAAATTATTCAAGCCATCAATTGATTGGTTTAGAGGTATTATGGGAACTTATTCCTTATTGAGGAAGAATAACGTAAATGAAAATGATTTCAATTCATTAAAGAATTTTATAAAGGTTATCAGGTGGATGGAAGCTGCTGGCGAATTCAGAGAAGATGTTAAACGGTTCAAACTTCTTGGAAAATTCCTGCGCAGTCTTTCCGAAAAAAAAAGATTATTATATCTGGAGTATATTAATCAGTTTACAAGTTGGTTTGAATCAGAGTCAAACACGATTTTAGGGCCATATACTTCGAATGTTGATAATTACCTGCTTAAAAATTATAAAGGGCATCTATGGAAAGAAGATGTAATTTTCTGCGGAAGACAAAAATTAGAATACTATCTTAGCATGGTCGGCGCCGAACTTAGGAACCGGGCGTTTTATGTAAGTTTTAAATCAACCATCAGAAAAGCCGTGCTGCTCCCCGCCTGCATGAAGCTATTACCGGATATTAAATGTAAAGCAAAAAAAAAATTCACTTGATTATATATGCAGCAGGTGTTCGCCAAACTGTAAAATAAATCAATATTCTTCGTTTGGATTGAAGAATAACTTTGAAGTACATATAATTCCCCATTCTTCCTATTTTACAAATTGGCTTAGACATTTTGCTGTCGGAAGTGGCATAGGAGTAGTCGGAGTAGCATGCCCTCTAAATCTTATTAATGGAGGACTGGAATTAAAGTCTCTTAATATTCCAACCCAATGTATACTACTTGATTACTGCGGATGCAAAACTCACTGGGATAAAGATGGGTTCCCTACAGATATCAACTTTAATGAACTTAAAAGAACCATAAACATTACAACTAAAGCTAAAGCTCTCACTTATTAATAAACTCCACCAACTCATTATTATTAGTTATTGTAACCTTTGATATGCCCGCATAATCAATCTTTAATTTAAATGCATTTTTTAAGGGTATATCCAGGGCATGACATAAGATCGAACGGATTACACCGCCGTGAGTAATTACAGCAATTTTATCGTCATCTTTCTTTACCAGGCTATTCCAAAAATTGATTACCCGATCACATAATTCTTTGTATGATTCACCACCGCTGCAATTCCGGTTAACAAAATCTTCCATCCAGAAGTTAAGTTCATCCTGCGGGATTTCGTTCCATAATTTCATTTCCCAATTACCGAAATTTAATTCCCTGATAGCGGAAGAATAATATATATTACCGCTGGATATTTTTTCAGCCAGAACTCTGCACCTGATTAAATCACTGCAATAAAAATTAAACCCGGAATTACCGGGAATATTTCTAAGGACTTTTGCAACGGCAAATTTAAGTGAGTCATCGGATACTCCTACATCGGACCATCCGTAACAAATCCCGGGATCAATATTTACTTCGGGGTGCCTTATTAAATAAATTTCCATGAAATTAAACCGGCAAAAATATAAAATACTACTTCTGCAACCTGCTGAACTGCACCAAGGCAGTCGCCTGTATATCCCCCTATCCATTTAACAAAATAATGCACAAAATACCAGCGGGTTAAAAATACAGGGATAATGACGAGTATAAATAGATAATTATTTAACAATAATAAAGGCAGTAATCCGAAAACTGCAGCAATTAGTAGTTCCGGTAAAGTCATTTTCTTAGAAAGCGGTTTAGCTTTGCTGTCATCATTTTCTCTTACATAACTATTGGTGAAAATTAGTGTAGTAGAAGTAAAGCGGCTGATACTGTGCCCTGCAATTAGTACAACAGGTATTAAATGAACATTAATCTGAAATAATACGGAAAATTTTGTACCAAGCATTAAGATCATCCCAATAATTCCATACGATCCTACTCTCGAATCTTTCATAATCTCAAGTATTTTTTCTTTAGTCCATCCACCGCCGAAACCATCGCAGACATCTGCAAAACCATCCTCATGGAACGCGCCTGTTATCAAAATGGACGCAATCATACTAAATATTAAGGATAGAGAGACAGGGAATAATTTTATTGAAATCCAAAAAATGAAAGCTGAAGCCCCCCCTACAATCCATCCGATTAAAGGAAAGTACATGGAAGCTTTATTCAGATATTCTTCCGAATGATCAACCGATTTTGGACAGGGTATTCTTGTAAAAAACATTAAAGCGGTAAAAAATATTTTTATCTGTTTATTCATTTTTCCCGGTTACGCCCGCAGAGTTAAAAGAGGCCATCTTATTTAAGAAATTCACCGCCGATTGAATAATAGGATACGTTACGGCAGCGCCTGTTCCTTCACCTAACCGCATTCTTAAATTTACGAGTGGTTCAACCTTTAATTCATCCAATAAATATTTATGCCCGTACTCATCAGATACATGCGTGAAAATGCAATAATCCAGAACGGCGTTTTCCATTTTATATGCCGCCAGCAAAGCCGATGTTACAATAAAACCATCAATCATAATTACCATTTTGAGTTCCGCAGCTTTAAGGATTGCTCCGCAGATCATAGCAATTTCAAAGCCCCCGAATGTAGAAAGGATATTCACAGGATCCTTATCAATAACTTTATGATTGCTAATTGCCCGGTTCAATATTTCTCTTTTCTTTGCAAGGCCTTTATCGTCAAGTCCGGTCCCCCTGCCCGTACATGTTTCAAGAGGCAGATTTGTTAATTGATTTATAATAACGGCTGCCGACGACGTATTGCCAATTCCCATTTCACCAAATCCTACAATATTACAGCCATTGCTTTGTACCTGCTGAACAATTTCCGCTCCTCTATTAATTGCAAGTTCACATTGTTCAGCAGACATTGCCGGTTCTGTTAAAAAATTTTTGGTCCCATAAGCAATTTTAGCATTAATCAGACTAAGATTCTCCGGAAAATCGAAACCCACACCCGAATCTACAACTTTAATCTGAATATTATTCTGCCCGCAAAAAACGTTAATACCCGCTCCGCCGTTTAAAAAATTCATTACCATCTGATAAGTTACTTCCTTAGGATATGCGGAGACTCCTGCCTCGCATATACCATGATCGCCGGCAAAAACAATTATTGCGGGATTAATTAAATTAGGCGAGAGTGTATCTTGGATAAGCGCTATTTTCAAAGCCGTATCTTCAAGTTTTCCAAGCGAGCCTAAAGGCTTTGTTTTCTCATTTATTTTCTTCTGTATTTTTTCTTTTAGTTCAAGCGATACTTTTATATGTTGAATTTCATTTTTGATTTTCCTTAAATTAATATTTTACTGTGTTAATGATATTAGTCAGCATGTATCAAATCACGGTACCAAAAAACTATTTCAGGAAGCCGCTCAAATTCCTTATTTATTACTTCGTCATTATTTGGCGGATTGTATGTTTTTTTAATTAATTCACCCAACTGATATTTTACCGGTTTTTTGAAAATAGGGCCGTCATAAACAAATGAATGAAACTCTCCGTTCTCACCGCACGGATCAACACCGGGAGGCAAATCCCTGATAAAATCAAAGTTTATTTCTCTACCGGCAAAACTCTTATCAAGATAAGTTTCATTAACACAAACTATCACAGCTTTGAATCCGGTTTCAATAAATTGCCTGACTAAACTATGTGTTGGGTATTTCCAGATAGGGAAACAGCATTCACACCTACTTCTGCTAATTTTTCCTCCCTGTATTTTCGCAAGTCTTCAAGAAATATATCCCCGAAAATACCGGTATTGATATTTTCATTTTTTAAATTTAGTAATGTTTGTTTAATCAGCGAATTATATACGTCCATATCTGTATTTTCGGGCATGTATAATTTGTACAACGGGATCCCGATACTCTCAGCCTGCATCTCAAGTAATTCCTCTTTTACACCATGCTGTACGATTCTTTTAAAGGAACTGCTGACAGTGGTTAATAGATAACTTATCTCGTACTTGCATTCAAGCAATACTTTATATAAAGCAATTGATGAATCTTTTCCACCACTCCAGTTAAAAACCGCTTTTTGTTTGTTCATATTTTTAATTAAATTATTAAAAGTAAATCGATTACCGAATATTTTCTCTTCGTCTTTGTGAAGGAAATACTTCCTGCAGAGAAATTATTTTATTTGGACGGGAATCCCGGAAACCATCAAAAACACTTTCTCTGCAAGAGCTGCAATATACTGATTCGTCCAGCCTTGTAAATCAGTAAATTTTCTTCCTGCCGCTGTTTCTGCATGCAGTCCCATTCCTATCTCGTTAGAAACAATAATTAATGTTGAATCTTTCCTGCTCAGGGCATCCAGTTCATTTTTGGCTTCATTTAGTGTAATCTCAACGTCGAACTGATTATCAACAAAAAAATTAGTAAGCCATAAAGTGATACAGTCAATAACGGCAACCTTATTTTTCAAATCTATATCGCTTAAATATTTCTCTTCTTCAATTGTTGTCCATCGATCGTCCCTATCCTTTTTATGCCGCTCAATTCTATCCTTATGATCGTCATCCCAAACGCGTGAAGTGGCAACAAATACGGGGCTGCCAGTAAGCTGAAGAGCCAGTTTTTGCGCATAACTGCTTTTACCCTACCGCTGCCCGCCTGTAATAAAGTATATCATTTTATGAAAAATAATTCACTGCTAATTGCGGAATTTTTCTTTGCGCAAACTCAAAACTGCCGAAGAATAATGCCGAGTATGCAATATCGCTTAGCAGAGTTGAACTGAAAAACGGTATTGCGGCAGTATAGCATGCAGCCAGCCCAACCGTAGAATGAGGGTACATACCAAAGCCCATCCAGACTCCGAAATTTGTTATTATAAAAAAGAGTACTGAAGATGAAATTCCTGCAGCAAGCAGGTTAAGCGGCTTTACCCTGTTAGAGAGCATTATCCCAATCACTACCATTAATACATAGCAGGCATATTGCCAATAAAAACCGCTGTAGAATAACATGAATTTATGAAGGTATATATAGTCGATAAACAAATCCCCTATCCAAACAGAAAGTAAGGGGATAATATATTTTGCAAGCTTTCCGCTAAAATAACATCCGCTGAACAAGGCTATTGCATTTATAGGTGCAAAGTTAGAGGGATGCCCAAGTAAAGGCGGAGTAAGAATCCGTGTAACGGCTGCAAAGGTAACTATTCCCAGCAATACACGGAACCGTAAATTAATTTTTTCATATTTCATAAAACATTACTCCTGAATATTTATTTATATTACTCTAAATTTGTAATAATAAATTGTTCATCTATCATTTCTTATTTAATAAAATTGTTTATTCCCGCCGGGAAATAATAAGTAAAGCGCTACAAAATCTTTTACAACCCCAGGCTAAAGCCGTTCCCCTCCTTATTAAGGAGGGGAATAATAGAAGGTCATTTAATATTTAATTTAATACCTACATAACCTGTTCTGCCTTCCGTACCATATCCCCAGACCTCTTCATATTTTTTATCAAGAGCATTATCTAATCTTGCATATACCTGAACATTTTTTAAGATTGAATAAGAGGCGATAATATTAATTAATGTGTATGCGCCAAGCTGTACTGTCTGTGGAGGATTAAAGGTATAAATTTCCGGATTGAATAAAAATTCAGTATCGTTTCTTTTACCTACGAATATGGCATCAAAATTTATATCAGCTTCGTTTGAAAAATTGTAATTAAAAGTAATTACACCGGTATTTTTTGGCCTCCTGATTAAAGAAAAATTCTCATCCTCCGGTGATTTATTTATCAAATTAGTTAATGTATAACTTGCGTTTACGCTTATTGCATTACTGAGTTCAGCGGTTAAATAAGATTCAACCCCGTAAGTTTGTGCTTTATCTATATTGATACTTACATAATTGCTGTTATAACCGATTAAATCCCAAAAGTAATTGTCAAAATATGTAACTCCAATTAAAACATTTGAATTAATTAAATATTGTTCAAATCCTGCTTCCCACCCATTACTTTTCTCACTTTTTAATCCGGGGTTTCCGTAAGCAGGGTCGTAAAGATCGAATAAAGAAGGAGCTTTAAAACCGGTTCCAAAAACCGCTTTCAATTTTGTGTCAGTTTCTCCAATAAGATAAGTTTGAGTAATCCTGTAAGTTAACGCTGAGCCTAAATCACCATAATTATCATACCTTAGGCCTGCGGTGGTAAATATGTTACCTGATATTTTAATTTGATCCTGTAAATAACCTGATATTGTATTCATATCTTTTTCAGGAAAAGCTGAAATGTAATTTCCATATTCTGAAGATAAGTCAGTTTCAGAAGATGATGAGTTTTCTTTTGCAGCCGAGAGCCCGAATGTTACAACCTGCGACTGTAATGATCTGATAATATTCTGCCAATCCAATTGATAAATATTCCCCTGGTAAAAACTTCTAGAAGATACCGGGTTATACAATGTTGAATCATAGTTATATCTTGTTAAATTCCTCATAAAAGAGAAACTAATATCCTGATGCCATAAGCCGTTAAAGGCATTAATATCTGTTTCAGCCTTGTATTCTCCCTGCTGATGATAATCTGCATAAGTAGGATCATCGCCATACGGGCCTGCCCATTGATCAAGACCGGTTTTACCTGAATTAAAATTAGCATAAGCATTTAACTTAAAACCGGGATTTATCGTCCAGCCGAACCGGGAAGAGATATTATAATCATTATAACTATCGGAATGTGTATTACCATATACTTCATCTGCAGCCGGAATTCCATCGGTTCCGGTTTTACTGAAAGTTACAGAATAATCTGCCTGTCCGTAACTACCGCTTGTACCGGCAACACCCTTATACGAATTTAACGAACCTCCCTCCAAATTAAGAAAGTAGGACGGAGTACCATCACCCTTTTTAGTTATAATATTAATAACACCTGCCATAGCGTCGGAACCGTAAAGAGTACTTTGTGCGCCTCTAAGTATTTCTATTCTTTCAATATTGTCCGTAGGAAGGTTCGAAAAATCATATGAATTAGCGGGGTTATCCGGGTTATTTAATTTTACACCGTCAATTAATACAAGTACATTTCCCGGTTCCGCGCCTCTCATATATAACTGTGCAATTTGACCAGGGCCGCCGCTTTGAGAAATGCTTAATCCATACTGATCTCTAAGCAGGCCGAGCAAATTAATTTTATTTGCTTGTTCAATCGAGGCAGAATCAATAACAGTAATTGAACTGGCTATTTCTACGGAAGGTGTATTTGTTCTTGTTGCCGAAATGACTATTTCGGATAACTTATATACCCTGGAAGAATCCTGTGAAAAGACATTTGCAGTAATGAGAAAAGTTAACAGGATAGCTAAAGTAATAGGAAACAGTGTAAGCGCACTCTTATACATAGAAGTTACTCCTTCAGAAAAAATTGATTAAGGTTGTAACTTCGTGGGGAGTTAAAGAAAGTGTAACCGTTATAAAGATTGGTTGTGTTTCTTTAATCTAACCTCGCCCGCGAAGGTTGATTATTATATTCTTTACGGCAGGTCTCCTGACTTAAAGCAATTAGCAGCGTCTTCCCATCTTCATTCCAGACAGTGACTATATACTGCTTATTACCGCTTATTACAGTTGCGCGACAGCTCCGGAGTTCAACCGGATTCCCTATTCTTCCTGTTTTTAAACAGGACACCGTAGATATTTTTAAGAACTAAATCTAAGATAAATTTTATAAATTAAAATTCAAAATAAAATTTGAACCTGGTAAATTTATAACCGCAATAATCCCTGCTTATTTTGCCGGGGTTTAAACAATTTTATAATTTACCGCTGAATTCTTTTAAAAATGATAATACCTTATCGTGATTATATCCTTTACCTTCTTCCAGTTCCCCGGTATTCTTGGATTTAATCAAACTGCCTGTTTTATCAAGAATAAATATATGAGGATACCCTTCTATTTTTGGGAACTGTGATAATACAGCTTGATTCCTGTTTTCCCTGCTAAAATTTATTTTCAGGTATACATAATGATCATTAAGATAATCCTGAAGGTCTTTGTTTAAATCATAGAAATTATCCAGCCGGTGGCACCAGATGCACCATTCACCACCGACGTCAAGGTAAATCTTTTTATTTGTTCTTTTGGCCTCAGCAATGGCATCCTTCAGATCCTTTTGCGCATCACGTGCAGTATCAAATTTTGTTACAGGAATATATTTTTTTATTTCATTATTTTTATCTTGTGCTTGCAGGCCGGTGAATAGTGCAATAATAAAAATTGAAATTATTAAAACTTGCAGTTTCATTTTATTAACTTTCATTTTATTAACTTTCATTTTATTAATTCCAATTTTACACACTCAATTTGAATGGTTAACAATATTTTACTAAGTTTTTTAAAAATAAGAGCTTCGACCCAACCCCGAGACCCCTCCCAAGAGGGGATTTTTTCAATTTAGATGTATCAGAGTTTGAAACAGAGTCTACAAAATTTCTGCAGCTACCGGGCAAGTAAGCATTATATAGGTATCGATATATTAACACAGAATACTCCAATTAACTTACCTGTCGAAAGTACTGAAGAAAGTTGAGTCATCTTTTTCAATATTTTAAAAATTCGTTTTATACTGAGGCCGATTAATACAATATTTAATTATTTTAATATTAGGGATAAAAATTATAAAACATTTAGATTGTTGCAATTATTTTTTAACACAAAGATGAATTATTTAAACGGCAAAATAGATATTTATTTTAGAAAAATTGTACCTTTGTAATATCCAAATTATTAAATGTGAAAGAATAAGATGAAATTTTCTAAAAGATTAGATCAGCTTCCGCCATATCTTTTTGCTGAAATAAATGCAATTAAGTTGAAAAAAAGACAGGAAGGTATTGATATTATAGACCTAGGTATGGGAAACCCGGATCAGCCGACGCCAAAATTTATTATTGATAAATTACGACAAACCGTAGACGACCCGAAGACCCACCGTTATTCCGTTTCAAAAGGGATACCGGCAATATTAAAAGCCATATCAAGAAAATATAAACGCGACTTTGACGTAGATATAAACCCTGCCACAGAAGCTGTTGCTACGATCGGAAGCAAGGAAGGGCTGGCACATTTATGCCTGACAATGCTTGACACAGGCGATGTTGTGCTTGTTCCAAACCCGACTTATCCAATTCACATATACGGTGTTACCGCAGCCGGGGCGAATGTTGTTTCAATCCCTCTAAGTGAAGAAAATCATTTTGTACCTGATATTTCTCTTATTACCAGGGCAATGTGGCCGAGGCCCAAAATGCTGATTTTAAATTTCCCGGCTAACCCGACAACTGCAGTTGTGGACCTGGATTATTTAAAGGAGATAGTGGCTTATGCTAAAAAAACGGAAATGATAGTAGTACATGATATGGCATACAGCGATATAGTTTTTGACGGCACAAAAGTGCCATCCATACTCCAGGTTCCCGGAGCAAAAGATGTTGCTGTTGAATTTTTTACTATGTCCAAAAGTTACAATATGGCAGGGTGGCGCGTAGGATTTTGCGTTGGTAATGCGGAGATCTGTAAAGCGCTTGCTAAATTAAAAAGTTATTATGATTACGGAATTTTTACACCGATACAGGTAGCCGCGATTGCGGCACTGGACTCCCCTCATTCCGTTACTGAAGCGGTTGCCGAGGTTTATTTAAAACGGCGCGATGTTCTTGTTGAAGGTTTGAACAGTGTCGGATGGAATGTTAAAAAGCCAAAAGCAAGTATGTTTGTCTGGGCTCCAGTCCCGGATAAATTTAAAGATATGGGATCGATACAATTTGCCAAATTGCTGATTGATGAAGCTGAAGTAGCGGTATCACCCGGCGTAGCTTTCGGCGAATATGGTGAAGGTTACCTGCGTATTTCCATGGTGGAAAACGACCAGCGCATAAAACAGGCTCTAAGAAATATTAAAAAGTTAATGGATAAATAGTTTAGATCAGATGCGAATGGCTGAATGGCATTTCATTTCCGGTTTTATTTAAACATTTTTTTTAACAACACATTGAAAAACAAAAATAAGCTGGATAAAATATTAACCGATAAGACTTCAGGATCCGAACTAATTTTATCCGGCTTAAACAATTACCTTCTTGAAATAATTGACGACCTGAAAGTAGTTGAATTCGCCTTACGAAAAATTAAAACCGGCCTTTTCCAATTCACCGGCGTTGAAAATTATATTAGTTCATTCGAGAAAGTTTTAAAATCTAATCATACCGGTGAACCGGAAAAATTTTTAAGGCAGTTCGCTGAAAATTCAGAAAATAAATTTGTGCGAATCTATAAAAACGCCGAACCTTTTTTGAAAAATATCCGCACTCTGTTAACATTATCAAACAGCAAAACTCTTTTAGAAATATTTAAGCTTTGTGCCCAAAACAACAAACTAATCAAGGTAATTATCTGCGAATCCCGCCCAAAATTTGAAGGGCGTATATTTGCAAAACACCTGTTAAATGAGAATATCAAAGTTGAAGTAATAACAGATGTAATGATGTCTTATTGTATTCCCAGGGCAGATGCAGTAATTTTAGGCGCTGATTCAATATTAATTAACGGCAATGTAATAAATAAAACCGGGAGTCTTGCTGCAGCGGTATTGTGCAAATATTACAAGAAACCCTGTTATGTATTAGCTTCAAAGGATAAGTTTTCAAAAAAAGCAAAATACAGCCAAAATAAACAGGCTATTGAAGAAATTTGGAAATTCCGGGATAAAAATTTAAATATTATAAATTATTATTTTGAAGAAGTTCCAAAAGAATTAATAACAAAAATATTTTCAGGATAAATTATGAAATCATTAAAGTATATTTTATTTCTCTTAATTTTGGTTACTGCAGCGGGGTTTTGCCAGAAAAAAGAACTAACGATAGAATCGGTTACTAAAAATGCCAGGAAATTTTATCCGCAAACACTTCATCAGCTTCAATGGCGGCCGGGGAAGAAAGAATTTTCATTTGTAGCCGACTCAAGCCTTGTTGCTGAAAGTACAGTGTCCGGCTTAAAAGATACTATTCTTACTTTGAAAAATTTAAATGAAAAATATTTTGCCGCTGCAAAACAAAACCTTACGGATTTTCCTACTATCGAATGGATAGATGGAAATAATTTCAGATTCTGGACTAATGATTCGCTCTGGGGCTATAACTTTAATAATAGTGAATTAAAACTTTTAAACAGTACGAAAGACAGCGCTGATAATTTTGATTGTACCCTTCAAAATATTGCGGCTTATACAATTAAAAATAACCTGTACGTTGCTGTAAATAATGAGCAAAAGCAGGTTACAAATGATGAAAATGAAGGGATAGTCAACGGCCAGTACTGCGCACGAAATGAATACGGAATTGAAAAAGGAACGTTTTGGTCCCCTAAGGAAAATTACCTTGCCTTTTACCGGAAAAATCAGACAATGGTTACGGATTATCCCATCGTTGATATTTCATTTCACCCTGCTAAACTTGTAAATATAAAATACCCTATGGCTGGAATGACAAGCGAGCAGGTTACACTTGGTATTTATGATCTGCATACTGGTAAAACAATATTTTTAAATACGGGTGAGCCTAAGGAGCATTATTTAACAGGCGTTTCGTGGGATCCGGATGAAAAGCATGTCTATATAGGAATATTAAACAGGGATCCGGACAGTCTTTGGGTAATAAAATATGAGATAGCTACGGGGGAGGCAGTTGATACTTTGTTCCGGGAAACAAACAGCAAGTACCTGCAGCCGCTTCAAGGTACAATCTTTGTTGAAAATCATCTTGATGAATTTATATGGATTTCCAGAAGAGACGGTTGGAACCATCTTTATCTTTATAAAACAGATGGCAAATTAATAAAGCAGTTAACCAGGGGCGAGTGGGAAGTAACCGACTTAATCGGTTTTGATTCCAAAGGTGATAATGTTTACTTCATGGCAACAAAAGAAAGTCCGTTGGAAAATAATTTGTATTCCGTAAATATTGAATCAGAAAAAATAACGCGGCTTACTCCTGAACCTGGGACACATGAAGTGATCAAAGATAAAGACGGGAATTATTTTCTTGACCGTTACAGTAATTTAACCGTACCGGGCAAAATTTTAGTAATAAATAAAAAAGGTGCAGTTGAAAGAACAGTCTATGAAGCAGAAAACCCTTTAATGGATTACAATCTTGGCGAGACAAAATTCCTCACTTTAAAAAGCAGCGACGGTTATGACCTTTATTGCAGGATGATACTTCCTGCGGATTTTGATTCGACAAAAAAATACAAGGCGCTGGTTTATGTGTATGGCGGGCCGGGTGTACAGTTGATAACAAATGAATGGCTTGGCGGTGCAGGACTGTGGCTTAATTATATGGCTGCACATGGTTATGTTATTTTCACAATTGACAGCAGGGGTTCTGCCAATCGCGGTTTGGCATTTGAGCAGGTAACGTTTAAGCATCTGGGCACGCATGAGATTGAGGATCAGACACTTGGTACAAATTATCTTAAGTCACTTCAGTTCGTTGATTCTGCACGTGTAGGAGTTTTCGGCTGGAGTTTCGGCGGATTTATGACCACGTCTTTAATGACAAGAACACCCTGGCAATTCAAAGCGGCCGTTGCCGGTGGTTCCGTAATTGACTGGAGCTACTATGAAATTATGTACACGGAACGATATATGCAAACACCGCAGAAAAATCCAGACGGCTATAAAGAATCAAGTTTGCTGAACTATGTTCAAAACCTGAAAGGGAAATTACTAATGATCCACGGTACCAGCGACCCTGTTGTTGTCTGGCAGAATGATTTGATGTTCATTAAGAAGTGCGAAGACCTTGGCCTGCCTGTTGATTATATAGTTTACCCCGGACAGGTTCATGGTGTAAGAGGAATTGATACTTTTCACATGTACAATAAGATTACCAAATATTTTGATGATAACTTGTAAAACATAAATAAACATTGGAATGAACCCTAAAAGGAGGATTTTGAAATGGTGTTTAATACAAAAGTTGTTGTTTACTGGTCTCCGAGAGTTTTAAGCATACTTTTTATTTTCTTCCTGGCATTATTTGCTCTGGATGTTTTCAGTGAATATCACGGCTGGGATATTATCCCGGCACTTTTTATGCATCTGTTACCTTCGATTATATTGTTTATCTTTACCATAATTGCATGGAGATACGACTTAATCGGTGCGGTCGTCTTTTTAATTATGGCTATTTTTTATATTTTAATGGTAGGCCTGCATCATCATTGGAGCTGGTATGCCTCAATATCCGGCCCTTCCGCCGTTATCGGAATACTTTACTTTTTAAGCTGGGTTCAAAGAAGAAGTTTAAACAAGACTGCTAAATAACTAAACCAGCGAGCTGGTCAATTTTACTTCCCTAGTGGATTTAATTATTTCTTTATAATAAAAAGTGCAAACTTATTTTGCACTTTTTTATTACGATACAATTACTAGTTGTAATAAAAGCTACAACCAGCCTCAAGAATCATTTCAACAAAATAAGATTTTTTGTTTGAGTAAACTCCCCCGCATTCATACGATAAAAATATACGCTGGAAGCCTTTCAAGAGTTAGAGGAAAATTGAACTGAATAATTGCCGGCAGATTTCTGTTCATTAACTAAAGTTATTAATTCATTACCCAAAATATCATAAACTTTTATTGTAACCAGGCCTGCTTTAGGAATAGAGTAGTTTATTATAGTTGATGGGTTAAATGGGTTTGGATAATTTTGATTTAATTTAAATTGTTGATTAACATTTTACTTAAGTTCATTTACATTAGTGAAAACACGATTACCCGGCTCAATCATTATGAATTGAACCGATGTTGCTGGAGAAATAAATTTAATTTCATTTCCTATTTGATAAGCACTTGCGGGTATACGGATTAAGCTGTCTAAAGGCCCCCATTCTACACTTGAGGATGGGCCGAAATTGTTAACAAATACAGTTTGAGGATAATTGGTATTATCGTCTGTATTAAGAGAATAGATGTAATACTTGCCGCCCACCTTTAAATTCACCGGATTTAAATCTACAACAAGATTGTTTACTCCTTTATTAATCACAACAACACCCTGGTGGCCGCTAGCAAACATTGAAGCATAAGCATAGATATCTTGGCTTCCATTAACAGAAGTGCTTATCACATGGTCGCCTGTAAATTTTTGCATATAGTAAAGATAAAAAAAGTCAGGTCTTGGATTCCAAAGTGGAATACTTGTGTTTGAGCCGTTATAAAACATTCCAGTTTCCCCGTTTGCAATAAGCCAACGGCAAGCCATTCCAACATTATACTTTATCATCTCATTTATTAAAAGGCATGCGTCCATGCCGTTCATAGTAGAAGTTATTGCCGCTCGCGGCGAAGACCCACCGATGTTCCATTCGGTTATAGCAATTGGCTTTGGTGCTGCATGTTTATCGGCTATATCCTGCTGAATAAAAGAAAGATTATGCTCAATTGTGCTGCGATCATCCATTAACTGAATACCGGTAACATAAGTACCTCCATAATAGTTATGCATAACATAAAAATCTGCCGAATCACCAACTTGATTGAAGAATTCTTGATTCCAAGTCCTGTTTGGAATATCAGAATCTTTTGATGCGTCAAAGTGAAGAATCTGTCCTCCAATATATATGTGAATTCCGTTTTCTGCCGCAGCGGCTCTCATAGAATCTGCAAATATTTTAAAATGTTTTCCATATAAATCACCTGTAATAAGAGCGGACTGATGATCCTTATTTTGAGTTGTATCAATAAGCCACCCAGCTTCCCATGGACCGTCATTTTCGTTGCCGATCTCCCAAAATTTTGTTTGGCCGGCATCATAGCGCACCCAATTTGCAGCCTCATGAGCTGCCTGATTAACCGGATTATCGCTTAATCCATATCGGGCATAGGCATAATTAATTGTAATTAATCCTTGAATACCAAGCTGCGAACGCATACAGTAATAATTATCAGGTGTTAAACTATACCAAGGACCGGCCTGCGGATAAAATGAACTATTATTGTATGAACTGGTTGAATAATTATAAGTGGTGCCGTCAGGAATAGTTCCGGGTATATCATTGGGTAATTTGTCCCGGAAATAAATATCAGACCAGCTACCACCAGGAAAACGGATTAGAGTAGGTGATAGCATCTTAACGTATTTTAATAACGTAGGACTATTCTGATTTGGTCCAACCCAAACAGCTACCGCATTTCCAAATACATATTGTGAAATTCTCCCAAGGGTGTCGGTAGTATTAATTGTAACAACTACTTCAGCAGTACCAGCTGGCTTGTTAACATCTACGGACAGAGGGATGATTGCTTTTTTTGGTATGTAATCATTTAAAAAACAATTTGAACTATCCTGCCCAAAAAGCGGGATAGCAGCAAGTAACAAAATAATGCAGATATGAATTGAAAATTTTTTATTCGTAAATATTATCCTTTCATTAAATAATTTTTTATGTATTTCTTTCATTAATATACATTATAGGCAATTATTCTACAAAACTGTTCGAAACATACCTGCAATATGTTTCTCGCTTCTTGGCACACCTAATCCTTCACGCAACGAATGCCAAACCCAGGTCCCTTATGGTAGTAGCCTAAGTTGACATAACTTTCACTGCCATACAGGTCTAAGGTGTATGCACCCATAGTACTGCCTTCTGTAGAACTCCAAAAGTAAGTGTAGTAACCTAAATCGTAGAAGTAACCATCGTCACCGCGGCTGCCCGCCAACATTACGGAAAAGCCGCTTGTATTTGTGCTAGTACCGTCTTGACCTATTGCCTTCAACGCATTGCCATCTTGGTTTACCTCTTTTGCTAATGTATCGAATTCATTATCGGTCGGTATGTGCCATCCACCCGGACAAATACCTTGTATGTTTCCACTAAATGCCGGATTTGGTGAACTTGTATCTGTAGCTCCGTTCTTATATTTTACTGCCTCCGCCCATTGGTATAACCCGCCGTAGGTTGTACAGTTGGCTGAATCATCCTTAAAACAATATTTCTCAATTATTCCATTATTTGTCTGTTCTTGCATACCGTTTATCATTGTCCCTACATTAAGGTTTTCCATAAGCCAGCACTGACTGCCGATTTGAACAGTGTGATAAGTCTGACCGGCATAATATACTATTGGTACTCCGGGACACGGAGGTGGTGTAAGATAATTTATTGTACTTATCCACCCCGTTGATGTATTGGTAAAGTTCCATATACTTGAAAAACCGCTTGAATCTATTTGTCTTGTTATTGTTCCGGCACTATTCTTTTTGGTTATTTTTATTGAAGCTGTCTGGGCTTTGCTTAATTGCAACGTCACGATTAATATTAAAATTATCACCGCTTTCTGCGGGATGCCGCCAAAGGCGGTCATTAATATTTTTTTCATTGTTAATATTCTTCTTTCTTAATTAAATAACTTTGTAATTTCCCTTTTTATATCAACTTTTATTAAACTATTTACTATTACGACATTTGTCGCCTGGTATTTTTTTACTTATTCAGTTCACTTACAGGATTAAGATCTTTGTACAACTTAATATATTCTTTAATAACTTTCATCGACCTGCCTGTTATTTCTTGTATTGATTCTTCCGTCAATCCTTTTCTTATCAGTTTCTTTACTTGTTCATAATGCTTAATATATCTGTCTACTGCATCCTGACTGTGACCGGTCTTTAGTACTATGTCTGCCGGTGAAATTCCTTGCTCGTACAAACTGACTATTATTCCTTTGTGCGTAGGCAAACTCCCTTGATCTAATACATATCCTTTTAATGGTAATATCTCTCCCGTCTTCTCTCTATATGCATCCAGGTATTTCCGTATAGTACTTAAGCTCCGATTCATCAGCATACTCAACTCGGCCCCACTTAATAGTCCTCCTTGAGTCTTTGCACTCTTTAATAATCTTACCATGGTTTCTATGTCTCTGGCTTCTCTATGTCGATAATTACTATTTCTGTCGCCTTTCTTAAAATATATCCTTCTTTCTACATCTTCCTTCATTATCAATGGCAAAGCTAATGTTATTGTTGCATAATCTTCCGTCTTCTTGCCATAGCTCTGCCTTTGTCCATCGTCTTTTGTTGTTGTGAATACTATCTCTCCAAATCCTACTTGATTTTTTCCAGGGTAATATTCTCTATGAAGATCCCCTATATCATCGGCCAACATCTCCAACACTTTTCTTGAACCCAGCAGTTTGTATTCATTCTCTAATAAATTTATTATCGCATTATGAAAGTTCCTTTTGTTTATGCTTTCATATCTGTCCCTTGTCTGGTTCAAACTCATTATAAGCCTCCCATCATAGCTGCCAGAGGCTCTGAATAGCTCTTTACTGTTTTTTTTATCCCTTCCCTATAGCTGCTTCTCTCTACCAATTGCTTTAAATTCTCTCTCCTTGTCTTATCCTTCTTACTTTCCCTTATCAACTCTGCATATTGCTTTACTAATACCTCGCTTATCCCTGTTACTATGCTTATATCTTTTGTCCCGTATATCCCTCTGCTTTGTGACATCAATACTTTTACGAAGCTTCCTAAATATCTTTTTATAGCTCCCACACTGTGTTTTGTACTTAACTTTATTTCGCTGTACGTTTGTCCGTCTAAATACAGCCCTATTATCTTTACCTTATGTGTTTGACCTCTGCCTATATTATGTAGATATCCTCTTGTTACTACTTCTATCCCTTTCTTCTTTATCTGCTTTATATCCCGTTGGATTGTCCTTACCGTACATCCTAAATATTTTCCCAAATCTTCCTGGCTTAATACTCCTCCTTGTTCTATCGCTTCTTCGGTTATCCTTTCTATTTTTATTTGCCGTAGTGATATCAGACCATATCCTTTTATTACTTCTATATCTTCAATTCCATTGTCTATGGTCAATCTTACTTTCTTCTTTTCCAGCTTCTCTATTACTTGTCCTGCTTTCTGTTCTATTTCTATTACCGTTACTTCTATCTGGCCTTCTTTCAATTGGTGGTCTCTTAGCAAACATTCTTTTGCTGTTACTAATATCGATTCACTTAATTTCGGAGAGAGCTCATACGAGTTCTCTAACTCATAGATGAACTCTCCTTCCGAACTTTTTGTTTGCCTTCTATTTAATATCGTCCTCCTTATTTCCATTTGTCACCTCAGTTGTTCTTTCTAAATTTAACTGTTTCTGAGGCGACATTTGTCGTTATTTCAAAAGTATCATCTTTAAAGATTTAACATATTGACCGGCTGTAACACGGTAAATATATACACCGCTCGCAACAGGATGCCCGATATTATTTTCACCGTTCCACTGAACCGTATAATTATCTGCTTGCAGTTCTCCGTTAATTAAAGTCCTCAATTCCTGGCCAAGTACATTATATACTTTTATGGTAACTAATGATGACTGGGCAAAGCATAATTTATTATAGTACTTGGATTAAACGGGTTTGGATAATTTTGCGATACCGAAAATTGTTTCGGAATTGCGCCATCCTGTTCGGTTACTTCTGTAACTGCTTCTTGAAATGATATTTGCTGTATGGAATCTAAAGGGATATTAACCGTTCCCGAATTATTATTTCCCGCTACCAATAATGCTGTATCTCCGGCGAATGTTATAGCATTTATTGAAGTTGCAGATATTATTACCGGTGTTGGATTATTATAAATTGAAATTACCAGCGAACCTGAAAAATTCTGAAATGTTATACTCTGGAGTGAGTTTACCGGTTCAATTATTTGTGCATTTATAAACTGAGTTAACACAAATATTATTAGATGTAAAGCTATATGTTTCATTTATTTGCTTACATCTATTAAAAATATTATTTATAAATATAACTAAGAAATGCGCGTGTTTAATTGCACGCCTCTTTGTAATTCTTGAGAAACAATATCACTTCAACAATAGTAGTTTTTTTGCCTGTGAGAAACTACCAGCCTGCATCCGGTAGAAATATATTCCGCTTGACAGTTTGCTCCCGAAAAATTGTACGGAATAATTCCCTGCTGATTTTTCTTCATTAACTAAAGTAGATAGTTCTTTACCTAGAATATTATAAACTTTTATTGTAACTAAACTTGTTTTAGGGACAGAGAAATTTATCGTAGTTGATGGATTAAACGGGTTTGGGTAATTCTGAAATAATTCAAATTTATTTGGAACAACTAAAATATTTAGTTTAACAAATGTTACTGCTGACATGTTTAATTTGGTCACAAAAAGATTAGATATATTAGTTTGATAAACTCCTGATATATAAGCATTTCCACTTGAATCAATAACTAATGATTTTCCATCACTCCCTCCCAAAAAAGTAGAATAAACCAAGCCACTGCCGGTTGAGTTTAGTTCTGTTAAAAAAACATGATCATCACTAGAAAAGACTGTTTGATACGCACCGTTTGTTGTAGGAAAATCCGGAGAACTTGTACTTCCGGTTATATAAGCATTTCCGCTGTCATCTATAACGATTGAATTTGCTAGGGTTCCCTCCCCATACATACCTTCAATAAAAGTAGAATAAAGCAAATTAGTGCCGCTTGAATTTAACTTTGTTACAAAAGCCTTATAAATATATATACTCGGGCCACCTAAAAAAGTAGTTTGAAAAGCCCCGCTTGTTGTGGGAAAATTTGAAGAATAGGTATAACCGGTTATAAAGGCATTTCCGCTGTCATCTATGGCGATTGAATTTCCCTTGTCTTGTGGATAACCTCCAATATAAGTTGAATAAACCAAAGCACTGCCGGACGAGTTTATTTTTGTGACAAATACATTAGATGCGCTTTCTACATTAGTAGTGTCACCTAAATAAGTAGTTTGGTAAGCTCCGGTTGTTGTAGGAAAATTTGTAGATGAAGTACTTCCAGTTATGTAAGCATTTCCGTTTGCATCTACTGTTATGGAATTTCCAAAATCATAATTATTACCGCCGATAAACGTAGAATAAACCAAAGCACTGCCTGACGGGTTTAGTTTTGTTACAAAGGTATTAAAAATACCACTCGGAGTGTTCTGAAAAGCACCGGTAGTTGTGGGGAAATATGAGGAAGATGCAGTTCCAGTAATATAAGCATTCCCATTTGCGTCTAAGGCAATGGAAAGAGCATCGCAAGCACCGATAAAAGTGGAATAAATCAAGGAACTACCAGTTGTATCAAGTTGGGTTACAAATCCTCCGCCACCGTTAGTTTGATAAGCGCCGCTTGTTGTGGGAAAATTTGAGGAAGATGCAATTCCTGTAATATAAGCATTCCCGCTTGTATTTAGAGTAATTGAATTTCCGAAATCGGAATCATCCCCTCCCAAAAAAGTAGAATAGACCAATGCGGTGCCGGTCGGGTTAAGTTTAGTTATAAAAGCATTATAAAGAAATCTCAAGGTGTCCTGATAGGCGCCGCTTGTTGTCGGATAATCTGTAGATTCCGTCCATCCGGTTATATAGGCATTCCCGCCGGCATCAACAGCCATTGAATTTTCAACATTATAAATGCTTCCCCCAATATTACTATAATATACCAGCGGATCAATTATAAGTTCTTTATTTGAATCATAACTTTCTGCTTTTAATCCAACTGTTCCATCTTCTCTTTGTTCAAATTGAGATTGTACTTCTTTCTGTGTTTCACCTTCCATCTGGTAAGCATATATCTTTCCGTTTGTTACTTGGCCAATGCTTGTCTTTAATATCAGTTCTCCATTTGAGTTTATACTTAGACTTTCCTGCCCTTCAAATTTAAACTTTATCTGTGAAATATCTGCCCCGGGTTTTGCTTTGTAATCATATCTCAGCATTCCGTTATCGTAATAATATTTTACATCTATATTTCTATAAACTCCCTGCAATTCCACATTCCCGTAAAGCGGCACATTGCTTGCCCATTTACTTTGATCGTTGCCTATAAAATAATTGTAATATCCTTCTTCTTGGTTGTTGCCTACTTCTCTTATATTACTTTCAGCATTAACCAATTGCATTTTAACAATATGACCTTGTATGGTAGTATTTTTATTTTCATAATCTCTTTTTTGTTGAGGATTCATCTTCAATATTTTAGTCTCATCAAAGTTTTTGTTTACCCGGTAATAGTCATACACCACACCGAATTTAGTTATCCAAGCATTCATACTACCAATACGGGCAAGGTATTTAACTTCAGGATTCCATTGTCCTTTATTCTGAATGAAGAAACTTTTATTAGTTTGGTTAAGAGTTTGTTGAGGATTGTTTAATTGCTGCGCATTAGTTGCAACACAAAAAAGGGAAAGAAGAAATAATAACCCTTTGATCATGAGACCTCCACTGTTTAAGTCCCGAAAAAATACATACTATAAGATTATTATAAATATAAATAAATAACAAATTATTTACCAGTAAAACATCCCCCAGAAAATATTTCTGATAAAACTTCTGATCTTTTTCTGCTTTTTAGGCAATAAAAGTCAATTCGATCAATCAGTTTAGGCATAAAAAAGCCTGAAAATTTTCATTTTCAGGCTATACTTGAGGCGCCGGTCGGATTCGAACCGACGAATAAAGGTTTTGCAGACCTTCGCCTTGGACCGCTTGGCTACAGCGCCGTATCTAATAATAAAATAAACTTCACTATAAAATGTAAAATCCCCCAAAAACCTTCGGGGGATTCGTTGAGCGGGAAACGGGACTCGAACCCGCGACTTCAACCTTGGCAAGGTTGCGCTCTACCAACTGAGCTATTCCCGCATAATTTTTCATTTTTTTTAAGAACCCCCAACTTCAATCCCGACGCGTCGGGATTGCACTCTACCTCCGCCATAGGCGGATCAGCCTCTGGCTGAAACTGAGCTATTCCCGCATAATTTTTCATTTTTTTTTAAGAACCTGCAGCTTAAAATCATTATGCAGAGTCTTTTTTGGCTAAAGCCACATACCATCGAAATCATTAATTCCCGACTTAAAAGTCGGGGCCATTTATTCCAATCTACTCTGGCTCATTACTAAGCCGCAGCAGTAATGAGTTTTAACCTTTCTAAAAACTAAGTCGAAACTTAATTAAGAGTTAAACCGTCTTAATTTCAGGCTTCAAATATAATAGTATTCATTAATCTAAGCAATATTTTATGATATTTTAGTTTGAAATAATTTAACGTGCTTTTTTACGCAGATGCTGTCCCGAAATTTTATTAAATTTGCAACTGAATAACAAATTATCCTAAAATTACCTTATGAAATATCTTATTTGCATAATTATTGGTTATGCCCTCGGCTCTATTCCGACAGCTTATTTAGTGCTTCGAAAAGTTCATGGGATTGATATAACAAACACCGGTACCGGTAATATGGGCGCCATGAATTCCTTCGAAATAACTAATTCTAAAGTTATAGGCATTCTTGTTTTGCTGATTGACGCACTGAAAGGACTCTTAAGCGTATATATCCCCGTCCTTTTATTTCATGGTGATTTTGGATATCCTGCAATTGGGCTTATTTCTGCTGTTTTCAGCCATTGTTATAATCCGTGGCTGTTATTTAAGGGCGGTAGAGGGCTGGCAACTTCTTTAGGAGGTACAATCCTTTTATTTCCATTCTTACCTCTTATCTGGATGTTAATATGGGCTATTATTTATATTATAAAAAAAGATATTCTTCTTGCTAATATCTGGGCTATTATTTTATCATTTATCGTTGTGATATCTGCCAACGAAATTGGATATTATTATTCATTCCCTCGTGCAGATTCCATGTCTTCACTTATGCTTTTTACAAGCTCGCTGCTAATATTAATTTTTATAAAACATATAGAACCATTTATCGAGATAATAAATAAATTAAAAAGAGAAAAAGATGCGCAACAGATATAAATTTATATTTTATTTTACTTTCGTTTGTTTCATGTTCCACAGTGCCGTTCTTTTAAGTCAGACAGATCATGATCTATATAATTCACGTAAAAATGCAATTACCGAAACAGTCCAGAAAATAAGCCCGGCTGTTGTTGGAATAAATGTTACTGCAATTCAACAGGTAGATATGAATCCGTTCGGTTCATTCTTTAATAATGATCCCTTCTTCAAACAATTTTTCGGCCAACAGCAAAAAGTAAAAGAGCTGGGATCAGGTTTCATCATTTCACCCGACGGCTTCATTCTTACAAACGACCATGTAGCGGGGAATGCAAGTGAAATTACAGTAACACTTACAAACGGCGAAGAGTATAAAGCAAAATTAATCGGAACAGATCAATCCACCGATATTTGTTTATTGAAAATTGAAGGCTCTGATTTTCCTTTCGTTAAGCTGGGCGACTCCGATAACAATATGATTGGAGAATGGGTAATTGCTTTCGGTAACCCGTTCGGGTTATTCACCCTGAATGATAAACCAACCGTAACGGTAGGTGTTATAAGTTCTACGGGTATGAATCTTGAACCGCTTGACAACAGGTTTTACTTAGATATGATTCAAACCGATGCAGCGATAAACGGCGGCAACAGCGGCGGCCCGCTTGCAAACAGTGTAGGCGAAGTTATAGGTATGAACACTCTTATTTATACAAACGGCGGCACCGGGAATATAGGACTGGGCTTTGCGATTCCTATAAATAAAGTAAAAAAAATTATAAAACAATTAAAGGAAAAAGGGAAAGTAGACCGCAACTTTGATGTGGGATTAAACATCCAGGATATTGACGATGGAATTGCAAATTATTACAAACTTAAAAATACAAGAGGCGTTATTGTTAACCAGGTGATAGCAAATTCACCGGCAGCCCGTGCAGGAATTCAGGACGGAGATATTATCCTGCAGTTAGATAAATACCTTATAAATAATCAACAGACTTTGATAGGCGCCTTTCAGCAGTTCACTAACGGCGAAACAGTTACTATAAAAATATTGAGAAATAACAAAGAAATAATTAAACAAATGAAATTGGAGAAAAGTTCATGATAGAAAGATATACTCTCCCGGAAATGGGAAAAATCTGGCAGGATGAATTTAAGTTCAGTACCTGGCTGAAAATTGAAATCCTAGCCAGCGAAGCAAGATGCGAATTGGGTGAAATTCCAAAAGCAGATGTAGAAGTGATTAAACAAAAAGCTACATTCGACATAAAACGCATTCTTGAAATAGAGGAAACAACCAAACATGATGTAATAGCATTTTTAACTAATGTTGCAGAATACGTTGGGCCGGAATCAAGGCACATTCATTACGGCATGACTTCTTCTGATATTCTTGATACCACCCTATGTTACCAGATGAAAGCTGCCGGTGAACTTCTTTTAAAAAGATTACAAGATCTTAAAAACGTGTTAAAAAAGCGGGCCTTGGAACATAAAAATACTTTGTGCGTGGGGCGCTCTCATGGTATTCATGCAGAACCTACCACAATGGGTTTAAAATTTGCTCTATGGTATGAAGAAACAAAAAGAAACATTAGCAGGCTCCAAAATTCAATTAAGACTATAAGTGTAGGCCAGATTTCAGGCGCCGTAGGCACATTTGACCATTTATCTCCCAAGGTTGAAGAATATGTATGTGCAAAAATGGGTTTAACTCCTGCACCTGTTTCAACGCAAATAATTCAACGGGACCGCCATGCAGATTTCATGGCTACACTTGCAGTTATAGGTGCAACACTTGAAAAAATTTCTGTGGAAATAAGGCATCTTCAAAGGACTGAGGTCTTGGAAGCTGAAGAATATTTTGCAAAGGGGCAAAAAGGTTCTTCGGCAATGCCGCATAAAAGGAACCCCATTACCAGCGAAAGGATTTCCGGATTAGCCAGGGTACTTAGAGGCAACGCACTTGCAGCCCTTGAGGATGTGGCATTATGGCATGAAAGGGACATATCCCATTCTTCGGTAGAAAGAATTGTAGTTCCCGATAGCTGCATCGGTCTTGATTATATGCTTGATCTCACTATAAAATTAATTAAAGATTTGTTTATTTACCCTGAAAATATGCTGAAGAATTTAAAAATTACGCGCGGATTGGTTTATTCCCAAGCTGTTCTGTTAAAACTTGTAAATAAAGGCGTATCAAGAGAAGAAGCATATAAAATAGTTCAGACTTCTGCAATGGATGTTTGGGCAGACCAGGCAAAAGATTTGCATTCGGAACTTTCCAAATCTCCGGAAGTAAAAAAATATTTATCTGCTGAAGAGCTTAATGAAATATTTGACAGCAAGAAAACTCTAAAAAATGTTGATTATATTTTCTCAAGAAGCGTTGAAATAGATTAAAAAGTGATGCTCGATTTAAAAACTTGATATTGACTTTTAAAGTGAGTATGACATTAAACGAATAATATATACATACGAGGCTTATATGAAAAACTTTCTTTTTTTCTTGTTCTCATTTTCACTTATTTTGTTTATTTCAATTACGTCTGCACAAAACGATCAGATGACAGAGCAGAAGGAGCTACAAGTAGGGATGCCGGCTCCTAATTTTACCTTACATGATGCTTTCGGACATTCGTACAAACTTTCTTTTTACCGGGGAAAGATGCCTGTTGTAATTTATTTCTATCCTAAAGCCGGAACGTCCGGGTGTACCAAAGAAGCTTGCGGAATAAGGGATGATTGGAGCCAGTTCAAGAAAAATAAAGTTCAGGTTTTAGGAATCAGTATTGATCAGAAAGAAGATATCATGAAATTCGTTAAAGATTATGATTTAAATTTTCCCCTGCTCTCAGATGCTACTCAAAAAGTTTCTAAAGATTACGGAGTTTTGAATGATAATGGATATGATAACCGGATTACTTTTATTGTTGATAAAAAGGGTAAAATTGCAGAGATTATAAATGTGAAAGATATTGAAGGGCACGCAACAAAAGTATTGGAAATTGCATCAAAATTAAATTAACCGATTATATGAAGTTTGCTATAAAATTTGAGGCTCACTTTGAAAGTGAGCCTCATGTAATTAATACTTTGTTTTTATATAAAATTTGAGCCTTTCTCGCCTGCTTTATTCCTGAATAGTTAATAATCTCAATAAAATTCGAAATATTTTACCATAAATGCTCATATAGGGGAACAAAATTGATTTTTATTCCATCTAATTATTTAGGATATTTCAGATTAAATAAATTTTAGATTGTTGTTTTCATAATTTGGTATAATTATGTACAGGCTTTGAGTAGAGAATATCTAAATTTGTTTTATTAAAAAATTATTGTTTACTTAAATAAAAAAAATCGATGACACAAAAAACGAGAGACCTTATGAAGAAAATCTTCGTGCTAATCCTATTAATAATTGCAGCTAATATATTCCTGGCCCGAACAATGTATTTAAGGAATTCGGGAAATGATCCTGTTGATACTTCAAAGACAATCCATCCATTAAAATATATGTCAACCGAGGATGAATTAATTAACACGATTCTTCAGAGATACCACTACCGGAAATTCCAGCTTAATGATTCGCTTTCAGTGGTTATTTTCAACAGGTATATTAAATCTCTTGACGATAACAAAAGTTATTTTTATGCATCAGACATTAACGATTTTAATAAATACAAATATCAACTGGCTAATGATATTAAAAATGGTGACCTAAACCCTCCTTTTTTGATGTTTAATCTTTTTAAGGAGAGGATGAATGAAAGAATTGATTTTGCCGAAAGGGCGCTTGAAAAAGGTTTTAACTTTAATGAAAACGACGAGATGCAGTTAGACAGGAATAAAGCAGATTGGGCAAAAGATTCTACAGAATTAAATGATATCTGGTATAAGAAGACTAAAAACGATGCTTTAAACCTTATTCTTACCGGGAAAAAATGGGAAGACGTGCAAAGCACTTTGAAAAAAAGATACGAAACTTTGCGCAAATCGTTACTGCAATATTCCAATGAAGATGTATTTCAGTTATTTGAAAATTCGTTTGCAGAATCTTTGGATCCTCATACTGATTATATGTCGCCCAGTACTTCCGATAATTTTAAAATTGATATGAGCAGGTCTCTTGAAGGTATTGGCGCGCAATTGCAAACCGAGGATGAATATACCAAGATAGCGGAAATTATCCCCGGCGGGCCGGCATTCAAAAGTAAATTGCTTCACTCAGAAGATAAAATTGTAGGTGTTGCCCAGGGAAAAGAAGGTGATTTTGTTGATATTATTGGTTGGAGAGTAACCGATGTTGTCCAATTGATCAGAGGGCCTAAAGGCAGTATTGTAAGGCTGCAGATTATTTCTGCCAACCAGGGGACAAATGCCCGGCCGAAAGAAGTTATTTTAGTGAGGGATAAGATTACCCTTGAAGAACAATCCGCTAAAAGTAAAGTCCTGGATATAAATGACACCGGCAAAGCGTATAAGCTGGGTGTTATAACTATTCCGGCATTCTACAGCGACTTTGATGCAGAACAACGCGGGGACAAAGATTATAAAAGTACGACTAAAGATGTTCAGAAATTACTCACTGAATTAATGAAGGAAAAAGTACAGGGCGTAATAATTGATTTACGCAATGACGGCGGCGGTTCTTTGGAAGAAGCAATTAAATTAACCGGATTATTTATTAAGGAAGGGCCGGTAGTTCAGATTAAAAATTCCGACGGAAGCATACGGGTTGAAAGCGATCCGGATCCCGCCATTCTTTACAGCGGCCCTCTTGCAATTCTCGAAAACCGGTTGAGTGCATCTGCTTCCGAAATATTTGCGGCTGCAATACAGGACTACGGGCGAGGCTTAATTATCGGTGAACAATCTTACGGTAAAGGTACTGTACAGAATTTAATCGATTTAAACCGTCTTATGCAGCAGGGAGCCGGAAATAAACTAGGTCAGGTAAAGCTGACAATTGCTAAATTTTACCGTATAAACGGCGAAAGCACACAACACCTTGGTGTTACGCCGGATATTAAATTCCCGGCCTCTTTTGATTCTTCAGAAATCGGGGAAAGTTCTGAACCAAGTTCACTACCCTGGGATCAGATACAATCCACCAACTTCACTGCTTTTGGAAACCTGAAACAATATGTACCCGATTTGGTTTTGAAACATGAAGAAAGGATTAAGAAAAATGATCCGTTATGGAAAGAATATATCGATGAAATTAACGACTATAAAGAAGATCATAATAAAAAGACAATTTCATTAAATGAATCAATACGCAAAAAAGAACACGACGAGGAAGAACAAAAGCGATTTGAAAGGGAAAATGAAAGAAGGAAAAATTCAGGGTTAAAACTCCTTCAGAAGGGTGAAACGCCGCCGGCTGATGAAGAACAGAAAGATGATCCTTTACTGGATGAAACCGGGCATATTTTAGCGGATTACATAGCTATAACAGGTTAATCATTTAATGAATTAGCTGAATGAATTGGCTATAATTAGTATAGCCTTTTTATTCAGCAAGATAGTTTAATAATTTTCGCTTGGCAATTGGAAAGATTGTCTGGTCAAAGGGAAAATCAAACTCACATTTACATAAAAATGTTGCAATATTTGGTTTTTCCTTATACTTTTTAACTAAATTTATTTTAACAATCTCCTCTTCACCGTCAAAATTAAGTGCATCTGCAATCTCTACAAAAGTGGTTTTAAGGGAACTAAACGGTTTTGCAGTTGACGAGTAAACCGAATATTCATACCTGTGAATTTGAAGTACCGTATGGAAATTATCTGCAATAAATAATAATCCGTCATTTTTATATATAGGCGGCGTTCCCACTTCCTGAATCATCATATTATTTTCAACAAAGTTATAAAAGATATATGCTTCTTCAATAACTTCTTTCATTTTGGGAAGCGCCCACTCGATTAAATCATAATAGTATTCTTTATTTTCAACCGGCTTGTCAACTATCTCCACAAAAACATTTTTATCTTTAGCACCGTTTTTTATCCCTTTGGGTAACGGCAAATTCATAAGAGCTTTTCTTCCCAAGATCTCTTCTAATTGTGAAGAAAGATATACCAGTTCGGCCAAGTACGGGTACAACCTGTTCTTATTAAATTCTGCCCGGTACTCTTTTAACCCGGAGAGAATTTTATACTGGTTAATTTCTATATCCGCATCTTTAGAACTAAACGAGTCTAAATTTAATTGTTTCAAATTAATACCACATCTTTCATAATCATAAATAACAAATACTATACCACCTGATTTTCAAACAAAATAGCAATTACCAATCAGTATTTTATTTTTAAATTGAGAATTCACTATCAAATTGGGATTACAAAATATATTATTAAGTAAAAATGGAAGAAAATAGAAAATTAAAACGACACAAATCAGATATTAAATACCAAATTTAATAAATCTATAAATTTAAATTCACAATTTGAATAAAGGTATTATGGATGAATTAAAATTATATTTTATAATAAATAGTTCTAAGTCTGGCATTTTAAAATATTTTTGATAATTCCTTTTTTATGGATAAATATCAAATTTTCATATAAAGTGTATGAAATAAAAAATCGAAAATCAACAAAAAAAGGATGAATAAATAATATTTTTTAGAAAAAATTACATACAAATTGTGACTATTCATACACTTATTTTGAATAAGAATAATCTTAAAAAAACTAAAAAGTACATATTTATAATAAAAAGGGCATTTTTATTAAAATATTATCAATTTTCCCAAGAGCGGAATTATGAAAATATCAAAAAACGGCTATCTCAATATTTCTGAAAAATACATCCGAACCTTCAGATTGAAGTAATATTTTACCTTCGCTTACTGAAGCATTTTTACCCCAGTTTACAAGACGGCCGTTTACATAATGTTCGCTCTGACCATCATGGCAGATAATTTCAATAGTATTCCATTCACCCTTAGAGTTTTCAAAATTCTGTGTTCTGAGGATGCGTTTCATTCCCCACTCAAAAACGGTTTTATTGGGCGAATCTATATTAGTTCCCACGCACCAATAATCCCCGCAATCCCCTTCCTGCACCTGGCATTCAAAGGAAGCAGGCCAGACTTTGTCGGGATTAGCCGCACTGAAATTATAAAGTATCCCGCTGTCTCTTTTATCTTTTTCGCGTGGGGATATCTTTTATCACCCCATTTAAATTCTGCTTTCAGATAATAATTAGAATATGATTTTTCAGTACAAAGATATCCCATTTTTTTACCCGTTATACAGATGATACCATTTTTGACGGTAAAAATTTTATCAGGGTCGTTATTTTTGCCTAAAGTATCCAAATAGGTATACCAGCCTTTTAAATCCGATCCGTTAAATAGTCTCTGAGTATTTAATTCCCTTATCCATATATTGCGGAACGAAACGGGGTTACCATGATCCTGTAAACTTAAAGACTGCTTAAAAGGATGCTTTTCATATTTAGGCCGGCCGATATATTGAGTGGATCCCTTTATCTCAAAGTGATTCTGAATTAAAACACCGTTTTGTAATACGGTTATATAAGCAGGTGATTTTAGTGTGCTGTCAACATTAAAACGCGGCGCTGTATAAATAATATCATAGCTTTGCCATTCACCAGGTTTACGCGAAACATTTACAATCGGGATTGACTGCTTATAAATGGAACCGGCCTGCCCGTTTGAATAAGTAGGATTGTTGTAACTATCCAAGACCTGCAGTTCATATCTATTTTGAAGAAATACGCCGCTGTTTCCTCTTCCCTGTCCTTCACCTTTTATTTCGGAAGGGGTTTTCCATTCGATATGCAGTTGGCAGTCGGCAAATTGTCTTTTAGTAAATATATAACCACTGCCAGGTTTAACAGTAACAATTCCGTTATGCACCGTCCATCCGGCAGCAGCTCCTTTGTCATTTGTCCATTCATTCAGATTCTTTCCATCAAACAAAATGATTGCATCCGACGGCGGGCGCCCGTTATCACCCGGTTTAATTACCGGGGGAATAGGGCTCCAGACTTCGGTTAAACGCGGGTCGTCCTGTGCAAAAAATTGTGCGGTAAAGATTACAAACAGTAAAATAAATGTTTTTTTCATAGTCGATTAAGGTTAATAATTGAGTTTAAAAGCTGCAACCTATTAATTAATAGTTTTTCAATATAGTCTCGGATACGCCTGAACGTATACAATTGTTTAAATTGGCCGGTTAAAAAATATCGCAATAACTTAGTATTTCAAAATCAAACGTGATTGGTTTGTAGTATTTTTTCTATTGAATGTTCTAAAAAAGGTTCCTGAACCTTTTCGTACAAGGTGATAAATTAGGTACATGTAATGATTTCGGCTTTTATTGAAGCCCTCCAACATTACATAAAATTGTGCATTGTTAAAACAGAAATGTGAGGCTCACTTTGAAGGTAAGCCTCACATAATTTATTTTCAGGTTTTCTAAATATAGAAGCTTTGATCCACCCCCGAGACCCCTCCCCCCGCTTCCTGCGGGACAGGCAAGAAGGGACTTTTTTAGAAGTCTACTTAATCATTAACAACTCGATTAATCGCTGTTTTAATGAAATTGAACACAAAATTTTCTCACCATTTTAACAGTTTATGGTACGATTATAATAAGGAAAGAAGAGTGAATTTTTTTGTATGTTTAAACGAATTTTCAGGAAAACTATTTATGCAGCCGGATTACAGCAATTGATTTTACATCTAATTCAACGGAATAATTTGTCCGGCCGCAAGTAACATTGATAAAAAGGGACATAACAATGCTAATGTTCAATACAGAATGCATTCATTCCCCTTTTGTAGAATCATAGTAAATCGATAAGATGTATAAACAAGAATAAATCTATCACTTGATTAACATCATTTAATATCGTTGCTTAATTGATTTTTTTCATCCACTGATAGGACTTTTTCCAAATCTATTAAAGTTATAAGCCTGTCATCAAGTTTACCCACAGCGGTAATAAATTCAGAATTTAATCCGGTCACCATTTCAGGAGGCGGTTCAGTAATACTTTTGGGTATTCTTAGGACTTCATTAACTTCATCTACAATAAAACCGATTGTTTTCGAATTTATTTCCAAAACTATAATCCTGGTATCTTTGTCCTGATTTTTCTTTTCAAGATTTAGTTTCACTCTCAAATCAATAACGGGGATCACCTTCCCCCTTAGATTTATTATACCTTCAACAAATACCGGCGCATTAGGTATTTTTGTTATCTGTACGGTTTTAATAATTTCCTGAACCATCAGAATATTAATTCCAAATTCTTCATTTCCAATTTTAAAACTGACCAGTTGAAGTAATTCGTTTGAATCGTTTTTAGTATCAGTTGATTTACTCATTGTAACCTGCTCTTTATTATTATTATTATAGAATTTAAGCTAATTTTAATGAATAGTATAATTTAATTTGTCATAAAATCAAATTTGTTATACCATCCCTATCTTTATTACCCCCAACCATATACCGCTAAAAATTATAAAATGCTCCGCAGGACTTTATATTCCCTTTGAAAAATACTAAAATTTTCTTATCCCATATTATTTTTTAATTATTAGTCCAAGAGTATATAATAATAATCGAATTTTTTAAAAATAAATTGAGACTATATCACTATAAGTTAGTGCTATTTAACAAGTTTCCTGCCAATTTGCCTGAGAATAATTTAGCCGGCGGCCGGCAAAAATCGATGAAAATGTTGCCCTGACGGGCTAAAAAAGAAAATAGTTTCAAATGTATTAATCTTTTGTTATTTTCTGTTAAATTTGGTAAAAAAATAAGGTTTATTATGTCTAAGTTGGAAAAGAGTAAATTCAGGCCGGATTCCATTCAACGGATAAACTCTTTAAAGGATATGACGCTTGCTTCATTTCTTCAGAGACTTATTGCCTTTTATATAGATATTTTTATCGTAGTAATTATTCTTATTGCCATAGAAATTCCTGTTATTATTAAAGAGACGGCACATAGTACAGTTAACCACCATTATGAAATTAATCCATTTCACGGCTGGAGTATTATAGTACTTGTACTATATTCGGGTTTACTAACATATTTTCTGAAGGGCCAAACTTTAGGTAAGAAAATTATGAAAATTAAAGTAATTTCACTTACCCACGAGCATATTTCACTTTGGCATTCAATTGAGCGCGCGCTTGGTTACGGAGCATCTGCTCTGGAAGCAGGGTTCGGGTTTGTACAGTTTTTTATTCATCCTAACCGGCAGACTGTTCATGACAGGATAGCAGAGACCATAGTAATTTCTCTTAAAAAAGATAAGAAGATTACTTGTTAAGTATTTTAGTATTTAACGATTTGTCAACCCTTTCAATGTGAGGCTCACCTTAAAGGTAAGCCTCGCGAAATTGGTCATCATTTGAGAAGCAGCATTTTTTTGGATGAGACAAAATCGCCTACTGTCAGCCTATAGAAATATACTCCTGAGGAAATAACTCCTTTGGAAAAAGTTTCTTTCACATAATTTCTTCCGCCTGCCGACTGCGGATTAAACTCTACTAAATGCCGTCCCGTCTGCTGGTATTCATTTACAAGAGTTGTAATTTCATTGCCCAGGATATCATAAATTTTCAAGCTTACAAAACCACTCGTTCCTAATTGCCAGCTTATTATTGTTGAAGGGTTAAAAGGATTGGGGTAATTCTGGTATAAAGCAAAAGAATTCGGAATAATTGACCTCTCCTGAACAGCTGCAGGCTGTGCAGCCGGCAATATAATTTCCCAAAGTTTGGGGGCTGTGTTAACTGCTTCCAGACCCGTTTCAAGTATATATAGTGTATCAGTTACCAATTCAATTCCCAGCGGAGAATTAAAGCCCGAGACTAACCGCCTTACCTTAGCTGTGTAATTACCGTTGCTTTTAATGAGAGAAATATACAATAAATCGTCGCTGGTATCTTTCATATCGGCAACTAAATTATTATTATTAATAGAAACCACAAAAGCATCACCTTTCAAATCACCGGCAAGCATAGAATCCCTGTCGAATACAATACCATCCGGTGAACGATGCGGAGTAAATGTAGAAATTGTTGTACCAAGACTGCTTGCTTCCTTAACCTGTCCGGTTACCGTATCTCTGTAATTATCGGCATTCGGCCCAGCACTGGGTATAGGTTCTGTAAATGTAACACCTGCAGGCGGCGGCGGATAAACAGGGTCATTACTGTAAGTTTGATAAAGATTTCCTCCGCCCCATGTGGCAGGATTTAACAGCGGGTCCGTATGCGGATTATAATTTGGGTATTGCTGAGGTGTGTTATCGCCGCCTATCCGCCACGGAAAACCGTAATGATGCCCTTGCTGCAGCCAATTAAGTTCATCAGGGTCATCGCGGTCATCGGAATTATCCGGGCCGAATAAATCCCAATTGGCGGAATATGCCATATCAAAAGTATTTCTTGTTCCTTCAACAAATAAGTAGCCGTTTGACTTTAACCAAACCCGGTCATTTTGTAAAATAATATTATTTCCATTAAGCGGAAGTTTTAGGATAATATCGGTTAAGCCGGTTTCACGAAGACTGTCTTCAATCTCACCATGATCAGTCCTTGCTCCGCTGTTCACATAAAGATATTGGCCGCCGGAGTCAACAATCAACCCGCTCATCCTGTGATTATACACGTGGCCATAGGGGTATTCAACAGTTTGAGCAAGCACACTCCAAATTCTATTCTCGCTGCCTGCGCTATCTCTTACTCCTCTCATAATTACTCCGGTTGCAAGTTCCCCACCGGTAGTTTGGTTGCCAACCAAATAAATAGTTCCGTTTTTATCAAATGTCATTCCCAGCGGTTCAGTGAGGCCATGATCTATAGTTTGATATAGTGTAGTAAAACTCGCAGTTCCGTCAGCGGCAAAATTAACTTTCTGTATATTACCATTATCATTCAATAAATATAAATTAGCAGTGAAAGGGTCTCTTCGTATCCGGATGGCGGTTTGGCCTACAATTCCAATTTGTTTTATTGTAACACCGGGATAATTGGATTTTGGCTGAGCACATAGATTTGAATATTGTACATGCAACACAGGTAAAACTAAAAATGAAAAAACGATTATTAAAAAGATATTCCCGGTTGACGTTGTCAGATATCTAATCATATTGCAATTCCTTAAATTGAATTAATAAATATATTTCGCTTGTCAACGCACTACGATTCCGAAAATATTTTTGGTGATAAATTATATCTTCCGACTTTACACTATACTTAGTGTGCAAATAAAGATAATTGCGGAGGATTTCTAAATATAGTCGCTTTGACCTACCCCCGCCCCTCCTCACTTACTGATACGTAAAGAGGGGATTATTTAGAGGAGTTTAGATTTGATCGACAATATGAAGAACACATTGGACGGGTCGAACATATCTGTCAGACATTTTTGTACTGTTTATAAAATCTCTAGTTATACATCCGCATGTATAAAAGATACTGTCCTTTAGTATAAAAATTATTGATCTTTCACACAGGTGTGTAGTTTTGGAAATTTAGTATTGTACCCCTTAGTTCCCTATTAATATTGTTAAATTTTTGGCAAAATTATTGCCGCATGGGGAAAGCTATTTTAACTACTTAATTTATAGTAAGCAGTTTCCATTAAAATAAAAAAAGCCTGGCCTTCGGTTGCAGTTCCCGGATGATCAAACTCCGGTGAACCGCAAACACCCTGAACCAGCCCCAATTTATCAACTTTGGAACGAACTGCCAAACGCATTTTATCGGCTTTTTCTTTGTAGCCGTCATCAATCCAACCGCCTCTAATTCCGCAATAAATTGAATATGCTAACATTTGTGCAAGATTTGTTTCGACAAACGTTCCGGGATTATCAACAATATTATGAAAGAGTCCGTCGTTCCTCATATGAGCCAGGCATCCGTCAATAATACTTATTAAATAACCTATAAGTTTTTTCTTCTCGCTACTCATTGAGCCCGGTAAGGCTCTGATTACCCTGGTCAATCCTGCTGCAGACCATCCATTTCCAACACCCCAGCAATCTTTTCTAATAAATATTTTTTTCTCGCAATCCCACATATGAGACAGAAGCTTTTTACCGGGATTAAATAAACAACTAAATGCCCCGTCAATCTGTTTGACGGCTTCGGTAAATTTGCCTGCAGCAGCCAAAAAAGGCGGCAGCATATAATTTATATCGCTCCATATTTGGGGAATATTTGAAAAATGATATATTATTCCATCCTTTGTCCTGGGAGCTTTATTAAGAATATAGTCCAGCAATTTATTAAACCCGTTCATTAAAACACTGTCGCCCGTTTCTTTTGCTGCATACAGAACCGCTTCACCCGGTGAAGCGGCATCACTCAAAGCAAATTCTTCCCCGAGCATAGCTAACCTGCCGTCTGTTGATTGGCGTAGTACGGCATCTTTTGCCATCAGAATAACTAATTCTGTTTCACCCAGTTCAAGCATTGACTGCATGGCTACTCCCTGTTCCCAGGTAGCCCGCTGCAATGAAAGCATTGCCCTTTTAACCTTTTCAATTGCAACATCATTCTTAATATCAGACCTGTTGTTCAAAAATTCTTTATTTTTACCTTTTACTAAACTTAGCATTCCAAATGATAACCCGGCTAAAGGCAATGTTTCTAAAAATTTTTTACGTTTCATTTTATTCCATAATAAAATAATATTGTTATTCCGTTTTCCCCGGCAAATAACAGAAGAAAATTAAAGCTTATTTTAAGTTCTCAAGCATTCTGATACAATTTATTAATCCTCTTGAGGTATGATAATTGCATTTCCAGATAGATGCTTTTACGGCAATTTTACTAACCGGCGAAGTGTCCAGCCCGTACCAGTACCAGCCTCCGTATTTCGAATCAAGTAAATATGTTTTTATATAATTCCACTCTTCACAAAATTTATGATAATAATTTAATTTATCATTAGGAAATAACTTATACATCATAAGAAAAGAATTAAGAGCTTCAATATGGCACCACCATTCTTTTGTATTCAGGACTATTTTAACATCCTTTTCACCCTTGAATATATAACCGCCGTCAAAAATACCCCCGTTCACGGTATCCCATCCGTATATTATTGCAAAATCATCTAATTGTTTAGCTATACTCAGAGTAGTTGTATCATTTGTAATGCCGAGCATCCTGGAAGCTTCAAGCATTAAATAAGCAGTTTCAACATCATGCCCGAAGGAAATATGGTCAAGCTGAAAATTCATTCCTCTTAATATATCAATCGAATCCTTATAAGAAATTGGTGTCCAATCACGTTTAAAGAACAAAGTCATATATCCTTTATTGCCGGTAACCTTATCTCTTATTAACAGGAGAAGGGAATTAAGGCGTTGCTTTAATAATTCATTCGGCCAAACACTGTAAAGTTCAGTATAACTTTCCATTATATGAATCATACTGTTTTGATCTTTAGGCGGTGTTCTTCTATAACCATCTTTAAATGGCACTCCTTGCCTTGTAACAAACTGGAAATACCCGCCGTATTGAGGATCAAAGCTATGTTTTTCAATCCAGTAGAAAGTATTTACAGCCATGTTTAAAGCAGATGTATCGCCGGAAGCCTTGAAGTAAGCCGCTAACCCATATATAGCAAATGCATTACCGTATATCTCTTTTATTATTTCTTTACTGATATGATCTTTTATTGGTTTTCCCGAACTGTCAACTAAATTGTAAAAACCTCCGAACTCTTTATCCCACATAAAATTTTTTAAGAATTCAACACCATGTGAGGCAGTTTTAAGAAAAGAGCTTTTATCCGGATAAAACAATGCGGCATTTGAATTAGACCATATATGCCGGGCTTGCGTAACAATCATTTTATACTGCCTGCCCCTTAACTGCCATTTATAATTTATATCACTATAATATCCCCCGTTTATATTGTCAATTGCCAGAGGATAAAATAATTTAAACTCGTTATCGAGTGTATGTTTTAATTCTACCGATATACTGTCTTTATTGGTTTCAATTGACTCGATTTGGTTATCTGTATTTCCCGGAAAAATATTAATCGATACAAACACCAGAGGAAATAAAATAATTAAAAATTTGGTTATATTATTGATTGTTGAGAATTTTTCCATTTTAGCCACCATTCTAAAAAATAATAAAGAATCTTAAAATTATCATAAACTATTTTTCATTAAACAAATAATCTGCAGCCATTGCCAGTAGCATAAAATCAGTTGCTCCGCCACCCATTACATATTCTGTCTGCTGCCAAAAGAAAGGCCACGTTTTTAGTTCAGGTAAATCCGGTCGGATTAATGCCGTCCCGCTTCCCACACCGCCTGGAATATAGGTCCAATCCGCCCTGTTAAATCCATAGGCAACAGTTAATGAGTTAACTCCGACACCTGAAACAAATGAAGCAGTGTTTTCTCCCGGATGGCAGCCAAGTACAAAATTTAATGCATTAAAAGCATATTCTGAACCGAATATTTTCGGAAAACCAATATGCAGGAATAATTGATCAACACCAAATGCCTGAATTTCCCAGCCCGCACCCCAAATATACGGTGTATACGGCACGCCGTAAGGGTTCCTTTTTTGCCGTTTAGAAATGGATTTATATGTAGCTTCAACAGCCTTTTCAACTTTACCGGTAAAATCCTTATCATTTATCTTTTTTACAATCCTGCCTAAAACTATACTATATTTAACAGGATCTTTGCAAATCAAATCTACATTATCGGTCAGCAATTTTTGATATTCTTCTTTAGATGTAGTCAAATAAAGTTCGGCGGCAGTATTCAATTTATCCTTTACAGGTGCAGAAGAATCCGTATTATATAATTGTTCTGAAATTTTTAGGCACTTTTCAGCTAATTCAGGATTAAAATTTCCTAAAACTCTTTTAGCGGCAGCAAGAACCTGGGCCACCAAAAGTTCTCTTTCGGGATTTTTTTCGGTGAATACCAGCCTGTCATCCGCAGTTAGCGGATTATTTAATACCGGGTCTTTCGCACCCGGTTTATAAATCAGATTATCGGTTTCATTTGCAGCTTCGCCGAGCAGAACATACTGGTGAAGAGTAGCCTCCTGCATACCACGATAGAGCCTCCCCATAGATTCATAACCGCCTACAATAGATAATAAACCGTGTTCCATTTGCTGAAGTATATCGGGCTTTCCATCCGGTTTATTCAGCTCCACAAGCCTCGTTGTTTGATTAACCGTGGTGCAGTCATAATCATTTTTAAAGAACTCATAGGCTAAAGAAAGCTTATAAACAGTTTCAGCCTGAGACTCAACCCTTAAATCATAATCACCGGCATCATGCCAGCCGCCAATATTTAAGCCGGGTACATGATCTCCCGGCTGGTAACTTGTATAAGTGGAATCACCCTGAAAATATCCGTCAAAATGGTCATGGTTAACCGGTGACATAACCGCATCATCCATATGGCAGAGGCCATGCCAAACCCTATATCTATCCTCCACCTTCATATGGCACATCTGAACGGGTAGAAAGTATTCCAATGTAGGCTGCCAGACATGATTGGTATAGATATCTTTTTTAATTTCAAATTCGTTAGACTCTGCATTACCATATTTTATTTTATACAATCCCTCCTCCATAATATCGCTGAAATCAAAACGTAAATATTTATATCTTAAAAAATTGCCCCATGGCAAAGGGTGATCGTCAACCTTAACAATGATTTGTGAGTCTTCACTCACTTTAATTAATTGCACCGGTTCAAATTTATCTGTCAATTTATCAAGTTCGATAACTGCGAACTTCACCTGCTTAGGATGGTAGCCTATTTGTGAAACCTGGATTACCGGTTTATACCGCCAGTTTGTATTAACTTTTGGAGTAATCAGCCATTCAACAGCATTTTTCACCACACCCGCAGGTATAGTTGAACGCAGTACAAACCAACCGTTATTATACAGGCCGCTTGCGTCAATTAATTCCAGTTTATTTTTATAACTCTCAAACCTTATTTCTTTTTCTTCCACTCCCGGCGCTATAACTAATTTTTTACCTGCGGCCAACGGATTTACAACAAGGTTATTTTCACTATCTACGTCAATACGACTGCTTGACTGCCGCGGAAATAAGCCCGGGTTATTATCCATTAAATAATGTTCACCGTAGTAGGCGGCCGGGAACAATTCCAGGTTAAAACCTACTTTACCGGCCCAGTTATCCGGCAATGGTTTATCAAGATCCACTATTACTCTTATGCTTTGTCCTTCTGCTTCTGTTCTCACACTATAATTAAATTTTAAGTCGGGGTAATCGATGGGATTAAAGCCTTTATTATCCCTGCTTGAATCAGGATAGCATAACTCAACTCTGATTATACCTTTCGCTTTATCTATATATTTATTGATTTTCTTCGGTACAGGAGACCATTGACCCGGAGTGGGATCAATTCTTACATCACCGTTAGCCGCTACCCTTTCACCAAATTGAACTATCGTCAAACCGCCCTGATGCCCTTCGGGATAAAAATCATCGAACATCATAACATCTAAACTTTGCATTTCATAATAACCCTTATCATTTAAGGCTAATTTAATATTCGGTTTATTCGATTGTGCAATAGTTAAGGAAATAAAACAGGGCAGGATAAGCAAAAAAGATAATTTATTAAACACATTATACCTCTTGGGAATTTAAATTTAATATTAGAGCCTCTTACATACAGGCAATAAATAATATTTAATATTCATATTTACCGGCTAAATATATAAATAATTATTTATTCAAATATAAATAAATGAAGGGAAAATCAGCCGCGTTTGATTAACATTGACACAGATATTTGTTGAAGAGTTACTAAATTTTTAATTTAGGTTTAACCGGGAGAGCCTAAAGATAATTTAATTTAGAATTTAACATTTTATATTAAAGAAATAAAAAACCCCCTGCAAAAAACAGGGGGCAGCTTTATCTCTTTTAATAAAAGAATTTAATAACTAAAGCTAATCCCTAACTGTAATATCCAGCCATAAGTTTGCGCACTTGTTGGTAAATTACCTGCGGGATAATAAGTAGGCGCTGTACCTCCGCTGTTAGCAAGAGTATATGAAGGGTGAGTATAATAATAGTTATCAATATGATCACTGATATTTGTCGCATTCGCAAATACCGATAAATTATCCAGTATTTTTTCTTTTAATGAAATATCATACAAAGTTACGTCGCCGTAATAATAATCCTCAAGCCCAAATCTTGTGTCGATGCTTGTAACGGTGGTCTTCTGGTCCCGGTAAGATATCCTGGCGCTGAATCCTTTATAATCCCATCCGAGAATGACATTGTAGGTTGCTTTCGGCTGATTTTGTAGCGGGCCTTCAACTGTTTGATATTCAATTGTATCTTTATTTCCAACCTTAGGTGATTTCACCCAAAATGAAGGATACATTTGATCTGAACTCATGAATGAAGCGTTAAAATCAAGAACTAATCCGCTTAGTACACCGGGGAGATACCAAAAATGCGTCTGCCATGAGAGTTCCACGCCCCTAAGATAAGCATCTTGAGGATCATTCATAGGAATTGAAGTTGAGATATTCTGGCTGTTGGTACTCTGAGCCCAGGACTGATTATAATAGGTCTTTCCCGGCAGCCTTAGTAAAACATCTGCCGGTGCAACAACGGGATAAGGGTTAAACGGGAAAAAATTCTGCATACTGTAAATAAGATTACTAATGTCTTTATAGAAAAAATCAACCGTGAATAACCCAATTAAATTATTAAACCAGGAAGCTCCTAAATCATAATTCCATGCCGTAGAAGGCCGTAATAAAGGGTTGCTCGTAGTAATTGAAGTTCCGCCATTCTGATTATATAAAATCAATGGTGAAATATCAGTATAGTTCGGTAAAGAAACACTCTGATAAATTGCACCCATCACCTGGATATTATCTGTGGCTTTATATTTGATATTTACCGAAGGATACCAGTTGGCAAAATTTCTTTTTGAACCTACAAGATCCGGAGGAGTTCCTGCAAGGCCGTTTTGATTAGAACCATTTAATTGAACCTGGTAAGCAGAGATATTAGTCATTTCATCCTGGTAACGGGCACCTGGGACAATAGTAAGGTTGCTGCCTAAGTTTAATTCACCCATTACATAGCCGGCAACACTGCTTTCCTGGTCCTTATAATTTTGATCAAAATCGGAAGGCCCGTCTGTATACCAGAGAGGCGCCAGCTTCGGATATATTGTATTCATCATATCCGATAAATAATTAACATTAAAACCCGGGCCTATAGGATAGCCCAGAATGCTTGTGGTGGAATAACTTCTATCTACAAAGGGCAATGCAGTTATTCCATTTTGCCAGGTTGTATTGATTCCATTTAAAAATGAAAATGAATTTGCTAATAATACTCTTCTGCCTGCGCTTCCGCCGTATTGCACATCAAAGAAAAAACTGGTTTGGCTGCTATGCCGTGTTGACTCATGATATTTACCTCCGGCAGATAATGTACCGGAAAATTCATCCGACATTGTGAACGGCACTTTCCAATCTACCTTCCCATCATATGATTCATCGCTCAGGTTTATATCTTTATTATACATATCCCATAGCGACGTGTTCGATGAAGTGGGGTTTAATAAGCCCATAGCTTTAATTAAGTTTATAGGCTGGCCATATATAAGGCTTTTGGAGGGAATTTCAGGAAAAGTACTGCCTACTCCCGTCTCCTCGAAATCAAACTCTTGCCCGTTTGGCGTATGCTGGGCGCTTTTTGTGTATGATAAAGAAACGGGCAGCTCTGTACCCGCAAACTTAAATAATGACTGTAAAGAATGAGTTTCCTGAATGGTCTTTGTTTGATTAATAAAAATCTGATCGTAAAAATACGAATTGAAATAATATGAATAATCTCTCGTTAAATTACTATCAACCTTTGCATCTACAAGATTAAAAAATTTAACATCAACCCAATCGGATGTATAATCTAAAATTAGACTAAAACCATAGCGTTCTCTTTTAACCGTATTTTCCGATAATTCCGTAGAACTTGTATTGATATAATAAGGATTACCGGAGATATAATTGATGCCTGAATATTGAGGGCTTGAATAAGTCGCATTAAACTGGTCTGAAGGAAGCTGCTTTTCCTCAATATTTCCCTGAACCTGTACTCCTAACTTCTCGTCTAAAAATCTATCGCTAATACTTCCTGCAAATTTATAATTATCATAGGATTTGGTTAAATTGGTATAACCGCCGTTGCCCCAGATATTATATTTAAATCCCGGTTCAGCCGTTTTTAAAGTTAAATTTACTGTTCCGCCTAATGCATTTGCATCCATATCCGGACGGAGGGTCTTGGATACTTCAACTCCTTTTACCATGTTGTCGCTTAGTAAGCTTAAGTCTATACTCCTATCCTGGTAATTAGTTGAGCTCATCGGCACGCCTTCAATTGAAACCTCATTATACTGCGGCGATAAACCGCGGACAACAACTGCATAAGCCTCGCCTGCATTTCTTTCAAGAGAAATACCGGGTAATCTTCCAATAGATTCGGCAATATTTGCATCGGGCAGCTCCTGCATTTTTTCGGCAGATACAACGTTTACTATATTATTAGAAGAAAGCTGTTCATTTATTGCCTGAAGCTGACCGGCAGCTTGAGCAGTTACTGTAACTACTTTACCTTCTATAGCTTCAGCTTCCAGCCTTATATTTACCTGGCTGGTTTTATTTTCTTCAACTTTTACATTTATTGAAGCGCTTTTATATCCTACATAAGATATTACCAGCACATGGCTGCCAGCGGCAACATTATGAATAACATAATTTCCATCCAAATCAGACGCTGCACCCAGGTTTGTACCCTGAACTATAATATTTGCACCTACTAACGTTTCTTTAGATGATTTATCAGTAACAGTACCTTTAATTATTCCTGTTTGTGCGTAGCTGAATGATTGAATCAGAAATAAAGAGAGGACTGCCAGAGAAATAAGACCACACTTTTTAATACTGTAAAAATTGAATAACATAAATTCTCCTTTTTAAAGATGAATTATACTTAGTAAGTTCTTCCTGACACTACAGACCAGGTTGTATCAAAAAGGACATTAAATTATTAAAGTGCGTATTTAATTTATTTGACAGATTAAACATATAAATTCTAACTTAAGTAATTAATTAAGCAATTAAGTAAGTAAAAATAATTTAATTAATTTATATTTCAAACGTTTGTAATATATTATTCCATAATATTATCGTCAAGAAATTATTTATTATACCGGATATAATTTACATGCAGATATTTACATAAAAGTAAAGTATTGGAGACCTTTTTACACAATTAAAATCAAATTAACTACCCGGGTAATAAGTGCAAAAGAGGGTAAAAAAAAGCCGGCAGGTATATTCTACCTGCCGGCTAAATATTAGATGAATAATTAATTCAAACTAATTACTTCATGAACATCATTTTCTTAACAGATACAAAATTACCAGCTTCGATACGATAGAAATAAACACCCGAAGCTAATTTTGTTGCATCAAAAGAAACTGAATAACTACCAGCCTGTTTGAAACCATTCACAAGTGAAGCAACTTTTTGTCCGAGAACATTGTAAACTGTCAATGTTACGTTAGATGCTTTTTGTATTGAGTAATTAATAACCGTACTCGGGTTGAATGGGTTAGGATAGTTCTGTGATAATGAATATGAATTAGGAAGATTACTTCCTTTGCTTGAAACTGCTGTAAGAACAAGACTTGTAATACCAGCAGCTTTTGCTGCAGCATAAACTTTAGCTAGATCAGATTTAGAACTAAAAGCTGCTAAAGCTGCATCATTCCATATTAAAGAGCCAACAGGTAATTGGTCAATTGCAGATGTAACTGCAGTCTGATAAAAGTTTTCGCCAAGGTCTGTAAATTTAGTGATACCAACCTGGGTTCCGGCAGCTTCGCCTGTAACTGCATCAGATGGTTTGCCATTTACTAAACCGGGAACTGTAGTTGCGGTATAATCTCCATAAATGAAACCTGAAACTGTTCCATCAGAAGTAATTGTACCTCCGGTAGGGAATCTTGAATCGCCGTATTGATTTTGATTCCAAACTGCCATATCGGTCACTTCTGTTGGTGAAAGTGTAAACATAGCACCGGTTAAAGCAGTATTAGAAGTGGTAGTATTCTGAACGACCATCTGCCCGCCTTTTGCAGGAGAATTATTTGCTACAATCATTGTTGTACGTGCATTCATCCATTCACCCGGCATATTTCCGACAATCCAGGGACCAGCACCGGGGCCCCAGTTCAGGTAAGAAGGAATAGCAGTAGCAGTATAACCATTGCTGTATGCAGTATTCAATGTGTAAGTACTGTTTGTATAGTATCCCGTAGTAAGTGCCGGATCATCAAAATTGATATTATCGGAAACAAATATAACAATATTGTTAAGGTTACAAGCACTTGTATATGAACTTGAATCTGCGCTTGCATAATATTGTTGTTCAACTGTAACTGCAAGCCGGGCAGTAATAGTATCAATATCAATAGTGCTCATGAAAGCTTTATCAGGATCCTGGCCGCTGTTCGTTACGTTTGTATCTTCACCAACCCAGTCCTGATTTGTGAAAATATTATTTGTAACAATCAGGTTCATCCAGAATGGTGATAATACCCAATATTTTTTATTATTAATAATAGTATTGTGATTGAAATAAGCAAATTTTGTAGCTTCATTCTGCTGTAAGAATGTTAAACCGCCTGTGGTAATTGTGCAGTTTTCAACCCATAAAGTATCAATAGGATGTTTGCATTGGAATACTCTTGAACCCCACCACTGGCCTGCATAAAACAGATTTCTGAAATAAGAATTTGTAATTTTGAATTTAGCACCATTCGGCCATCCGCCGATAGCGCCTGATTCGTTTGTAGCATCAAAAAGGTCAATACTACTGAATTCAAATAAGCTATTATTAATTGTTAACGATTGGGCTAATTTATTCTGTGTACCCAAATAGAAAAGTTCATTCTGTAATGTTCCGTCCATTTCCATAACCTGCCAGTGAACGTTCTGTATATTTAAGCTTCCATAAAGAACGTTTGCAGGAACGTCTACACCGCCGCTGGGCTGAATAAGAATAATAGGTAATGTAGCACCGTTATTAGCTGAAGAGCCGGTATTAGCTTTATAATTTGGATCAATCTTATTAACACCAACTATATTCAAAACACCGGTAGGATTGGTTACATTAATATTAGTTTCCTGATAGTAAACTTCACCATAATAAAGAGCGTAAACCCTATTAACGTTTACTCTTGCACCACCAGCAGTAGTATCTGCATTAATGGTACCTTCTAATAGCCCTGCATTTTGACCGCCGGACATTGTTCCACCGGAGATAAACAAAGTATCACCTGATGTAATAACCTGTCCAAACTGTATACTTGCAATTGTTAAAGTAATTAACAACGAAAGTAAAATTTTTCCTTTCATAACTTTCCTCATTGTTGGTTAAAAAAAATCTGACACATTAAATTAAATTACTAAATTTCTTTGCCGTCTGCCTCCTTTCAATAATTTATTTTATTTAATATAATAATAATATAGAAACAAAAAAAACCAAATTAATTTACAACTAAATTATCATATTTTTTAGAAGCTATAACTTGCACCCAATTGTAATATCCAGCCATAAGACTGTTCACTTGTCGGCAAGTTACCGGCAGGATAAACTGTAGGAGCTGTACCGCCGCTATTTGCAAGCGTATATGACGGGTGTGTATAATAATAACTATCAATATGATCGTTTACATTTGTTGCGTTGGCAAACACAGATAAGTTGTTTATTATTTGCTGTTTAAGAGAAATATCCCATAAAGTTACGTCACCGTAATTGTAATCTTGAAGCCCAAACCTTGTGTCTATACTTGTAACAGTAGTCTTCTGATCTCTGTAGGAAAATCTTGCGCTGAATCCTTTGTAGTCCCATCCGAGAATAGCATTATAAGTTGCTTTCGGCTGGTTTTGCAATGGGCCCTGCACTGTTTGATATTCAAGAGTATCTTTATTTCCAACTTTAGGAGATTTTATCCAAAATGAAGGATATGACTGATTCGAACTCATTAATGAAACGTTAAAGTCAAAAACCAATCCGCTCAATACACCCGGAAGATACCAGAAATGTGTCTGCCAGGACAATTCAATACCCCTTAAATAGGCGTGATCAGGGTCATTCATTGAGATGGTAGCAGACAGGTTTTGGGCGTTATTTAATTTCTCCCATGAAGGATCATAATAACTTGCCGCTGGCAAACTTGAAATAACTACTGCAGGTGCAATAACCGGATAAGGTTCATACGGGAAAAAATTCTGCATAGAATAAATAAGGTTACTGATATCCTTAAAGAAAAAATTAGCAGAGAATAACCCGATTAAATTATTAAACCAAGAAGCACCTATATCATAATTCCAAGCTGTGGAAGGCCTTAATAACGGGTTGCCTGTAGTCATAGAAGGCCCATTAATATATTGAATTAAAGGAGTAATATCACCATAACTGGGAAGTGAAACGCTTTGATAAACCGCACCCATAACCTGGATATTATCCGTTGCTTTATATTTAATATTGATAGAAGGATACCAGTTTGCAAAAGTTCTTTGAGAACCATATAACACCGGAGGTACGCCGGCAAGGCCGTTTGCATTATTAGTATTTATTTGGATATGATATGCCGAAACATCGGTCATTTCACTCTGGTAACGGGCACCGGGAACAATCGTAAGCAATGGGCCTATATTTAATTCACCCATTACATATCCTGCAAGTGATTTCTCTCTGTCGGTATAGTCCTGGTTAAAATCACTCGGGCCGTTATTGTAATATGGATTGGCGCTGAACAGAGACTTATTTGAATAAACCTTGTAATACAAATAATCCTGCATGTTTGCTAATTGGTAGATATTAAATGTCGGTCCAATCGGGTAGCCTAAAATACTTGTTCTGTCTCCGGCTTTATCAAGCCAGGGGTATGCAGGCATACCTTGCTGATCCTGGGAAGTTATTGACACATAAGAAGCACCGAGCGCAGTAAGATATGATGTATAATTAATTATCTGCTGCCGTTTACCCGCGCCTGCTCCATATAAGAAATAGTCATAAACCTGGCTTTGAGTGCTTACACGGTCAACATCGTGAAATTTTCCACCGACCGAGAAAGTGCCCGAGAAGTTATCAGAATACGAAAACGGTATTTTCCAGTCGGCTTTTGCATCATATGAATTATCCGTAAGGCCTTGATTTTGGAGATACATATTCTGAAGATTTGAGCTGGTAGTAGTTGGCAATGTAGTCTGGAAACCCAATTGTTCAACTAATGACAGAGGCTGCCCATAAATCAATTGTTTAGAAGGAATATTGGAAAGGCCCGTTTGTATAATATGAAAATATTCCTGGTTCGGTGTTGTAGCATTGCTTCTCGTATAAGATAAAGATACCGGTAATTCTGTTCCGGCAAATTTAAACAGCGCCTGTATAGAATGTGTTCTCTGCTGTGTTGTGGTCTGGCCTATATAAAGATCCTGGTCCAATTCATTACTGTTAAATTGCGACTCATAATTTCTTGTTAAACTACTGTCTTTTTTTACATCGAAAAGGTTGAAAAATTTTATATCAACAAAATCAGATGCATAATCCAGTACCAAACTTACCCCATAGCGTCTTCTTTTTATATTATTGTCTGATAATGTTACGTTATTAGTATTAATATAATATGGATTTCCACTAATGTAATTTGACCCGCTGAATTCAGGGCCTGAATATCCCGCATTAAATTGATCTGAAGGAAGTTGTTTCTCCTCTATACTTGCCTGGAAAAGAGCTCCGACTTTATCATTTAAGAACCTGTCGCTGACAGTTCCGTTAAATTTGTAATTATTGGTATTGTAACGTAAATCCGTATATGCACCGTTGCCTCCCAAACTATATTTGAAACCCGGATCGGCAGTTCTTAAAGTAAGATTTACAGTACCGCCTAAAGCATCTGCATCCATATCAGGGCGTAAAGTTTTAGATACTTCAACTCCTTTTACCATATTATCACTTAACAAACTTAAATCAACACTACGGTCATAATAGTTTGTAGAAGTCATCGGAACGCCTTCAACCGACACCTGGTTGTATTGAGGAGACAATCCACGAACAACAACCGCATAAGCTTCACCGGCGTTTCTTTGAAGTGAAATACCGGGTAATCTGCCTATTGATTCTGCTATATTTGCATCGGGCAGTTCCTGCATTTTTTCTGCAGAAACTACGTTAACAATATTATTTGAAGCCAACTGCTCGTTAATTGCCTGTAATTGTCCGGCCGCCTGTGCAGTTACAGTAACAACTTTACCTTCTATGGCCTCTGCCACTAATTTAATATTTATCTCATTGGTTCTACCTGCTTCAACTCTAATATTTATTGAAGTGCTTTTGTAACCGACATAAGATATAAGAAGGACATGACTACCGGCTGAAACATTATAGATAATAAAATTACCATCTATGTCTGCGGCAGCGCCAAGATTTGTACCTTGTACTAATATATTTGCGCCTACTAAAGTCTCTTTAGTGGATTTATCTGTAACAGTACCCTTAATTGTTCCGGTTTGCGCGGATGTAAATGATTGGGATACTAATAGAAGTGCAAGAAGAACTATATAAACAAACTTACTCTTGTTTTCATAGTAGAAATTTAGTAGCATAATTTCTCCTCCTCAGAGATAGCATTGATTTAATTATTTTTTAATTTGAAACCTAAATGTTCAAAAATGTAAAAAAACAAAATATTGTTAGTTATACTATATTTTAATTAAATAAATAACCCAAAAACCCAATAATTCTGGAAAATATGACTTAAACAATAAAACACCTACAGAATTACTCATAATAAGACGCATATATACTCTCAATAATAGTACCATTATATATAAATTCAAAAAATTATTAAAAAGAAGAATTTGGGACAAAAAAGCATTCGTAACATTATTATTTTAATAAATTATTATTCTTATAATAAAACTTAATATCCTCAAATTAACCTTATTAATAAAGTAGATTTATAAAGCACTTAATACAAGTCTCTTTTTGAGATAACAATCATTCGTTAAATAAAAAAAAGAATGAGCCGGAAAAATTAATAGTAATGAAAGGCGGGATTAAATTAACCACGCCCTTCAGCCAAAAACTACTTTATAAGTATCATTTTATATGATTTAACATAACTGCCGGCAGTAATTTTGTATACATATACACCGCTTGCAAATTTAGAAGCATTAAATGAAACCGAATATGAACCGCCGACCTGTTTTTCATTATTAACTAATGTTGCAACTTCTCTGCCCAGAATATCATAGACTTTGAGCGTCACATCTAATTCACCCGGTAAATCATAGTTTATAATAGTGGATGGATTAAAAGGATTTGGATAATTATTATATAACTTGAATTGTTTTACTACATTGTTATTTTTTTGAATACCTGTTACAAGTTCACCGGTACGACTGATTCCATAGAATGTAAGATTATCAAAATAGATTTCACCCGTCCAGCTTGTAGTATCACCCGGGTAATAAACCTGTACTGCAATTGTAGCCGGTTTGGCGGGATTTACAGCACCGGACAATACAAGAGAATCAAGATTAAGAGAAAGAGTATTCCACTGATCAACTTTTAATGCACTGTTGTTAAGCTTTTGTTCAACCTGTATCCATTTATTACCCGTTGCCGGGCCATCAATGGCAAAATCAACCAATGCCCCCAATGTAGTTTTAGCAAAGTAAGCGCTAAAAGTAACTTGAGTAGCAAATTTACTACTGTTTGTTTGGTCTAACAATGGAATCGAATCGCGCTCAATCAATAATTTTGATTCTTTTGGAAAATCTACCCATGCCTGAAGAACATAGGTCCCGTTTCCGGCTGTAGTGTCCTTAACTCTTGTTAAACTTTGCCAGGCAGGGAGCCCTGATGGGAAAAAGAATGATTGGATACCGTTAGCGGAGTTTTCAAAATCCGCAGCTACCCATGAAGCTGTTGGAGCGGCAACAACGGAATCGATAAACTGCACACTCCTCACATAAATTGAACCTTTCCATGAATTAGTTCCCGCAATCTGAAGACCAAATTTACCTAGCGGATATTTTATAGAATTAAATTCACCGGATGATGATACTGTATCTGCAATACTTGCCTGAGAAAGATCAAAATACATTGGGAACCAAACTTTTCGTGGAATATTATATCCATTAAAAGTTGTAACACCTCTCGGCCCGGGATAAGCCCAGCTATTATTGTCTTGAGCAAAGGTCTGGATATATGCAGAAACGGGTAAAGTAGTATCAACAAAAACCCAAAAAACTAAAAAATTTTGCCCAGTTGCACTGTAAGCAGGTGAAGGTTGAATTCCCATAGCTCCTCCTCCCGTGGCGGCAGTACCGTCAAGTTTCCATTGTAAAACACCAGTGCTGTCCCCAATTGTACCATTATAATATAATACTGAATCAACCCATCCGTTTGACCATGGAACAAAAAAGTTTTCGAGTCCCGAAGAAAAATTTGCATAGTTAGTTGGCAATGCACCTTCAAGCGATACATTATCGATATATACATTGCCTTTCCATACTGTTGTACTGTCCTTACCGTTATTCCATTGGATACCAAAATCTCCAAGAATATTTTTGCCGTTAGCAAATCCATCGTTTGTCGGATCAGCTATACTTGAATCGAGTAAAGCAGCCGATATGGGATACCATACTCCTTTGGGAATATCTTTTGCATAATAATCATATTCATTCCAGGTCCAATTACCGTTTACCTGCCACCATAACCCAAATACGAGACTATCGGGAATACCGTTATTTGAAGGAATATATATCCAATAAGTGAGCTGATGTGCACCTTTTGGATTGATCAATTGTTGTGTTACAGGCCTGATTGCATTATGATCATTCACACCTTTAAGATCAAAAGCAACGGCCATAACACCTTTACTTTTACTCGAAGGATCTGAAGTTTGATAAATGCTGTCGGTTAGAGTTCCCCATTTAGCATCCTTAAATATCCCTAGACTACCGGGTGTTTCAAAGTTATCTAATAATTGGGCATCTGCATAAGTTGTAAATAAAATTAATCCGAATATAAAAAGTATAGCTTTTTTCATAGTTCCTCCCTAAAAATATAAAGTAATAAACAAATAATAAACATTGTAGCATGGCATGGGCGAGACATATTAAATCGAAAGACAACAAAATTACCAGAGCAAATAAATTTTCTCATATTATAATTTTGACAGTATAAGTTATTTCAATAAATTTTTTTTATCAGTTAATAATATCTTTTTTTCTTGTAAACCAAAAGGTAAAAATTTATTTTTTTATAAAACCGAAACTTATATCCGGTATATAAGCATATCAAAAAATCCGACTGTAATTGCATAAGCACCGGATAAAAACCTGTCTTATGCAATACAAAAGTTTTAATAAAACCAGACAACTGTAAATTATAAAAATATTTTAAATTTCAAAAGGAATATTAAGTTTATTTTTACTTTACGTTTTCCTTATTTAAAAAAGTGGTACCCGGGTTATCCGTATATGAATTTATAAAATTAAAATCTGTACCGTTCTTTAAAGATATTGCCGCTGCGTTTTTACTGCACGGGGCAGGGTTAATTCTGCATCCGTCTATTAAAACATTTTCAAAGCCGTTAAATTCAAGGCCGTTAGTAAAATACTGTTCGGTAACGTTATCCCATTTAATTTCTACATTGTGCAATTGTATATTCTGCACATTCTCAGCATAAAAAGCCGGTATATCATGGCTGAACAAAGTGAACTTCGGATCAAGTGCGGGGCGAAGATCAAAATTACCCCCGCATGTGGCATTTTTAGGGCTCTTTTTAATATAAAGAGTCATATCCCGGAATGAAATATTTTCTATTTTTCCCTCTTTGGAGCTGTATAGAAGAATTCCCGCTTCACTTTTAGCAATTATATTTTCAAATTTAATATTGCTGATATGGCCGACCGGCGTTTTTTCTTTACCCCTTATAACGGATATATGAATTGGTTCGCCGTTCCCCCACCAGTCGCCGGTATGCAGCCTGGTTTCTATAATAATATTGGAGAAAGTCATATCTTCAATTGAAGCGGAATCTCTCACGCAAAGATTTATTCCCCGGTTCGAATTTGTAATTACAATATTATTAAAGGTATAATTCCGCATGTAATTTTGGTCCCACCCGCCAATACGTATTCCGCTAGACCTTGAAACAATTGTACAGTTAGTAATAGTTACATTCTTAGAATCATGAAGTATATTATTGAAACCCGGGGTATCAAAATGATGCGAATAACCAACTACTACAATACCATCGTCCCCGGTCCTGATATCACAATCTGACATTTGGACATTACTGCATGATGTAAAATCAATGCCGTCATTATTTGGCACCATCAGATTATTCCATATTCTTACACCGTATACAATCGCTCCGTCACAGTCAGCCAGATGTATTGTCCAGAAGGCTGCATTTGAGAAAACGGTGTTCCAGATAGTAACATTACGGCAGTTGGAAAATATTACCATCTGGTTTGGCCTGTCGTCTGCCGGAACCAAAGGGCCGTCGCCAAGCCCGGATTTTACTTCCCTGAAATGGTTTTTCTGCCTCGTAAATCTTATACTTACACTATCCATTACCTTTGAATGATTTACATCCATAAAAGCATCCCCGTTTCCGTCAATATCACCTTCGCCCGTTATTGAGATGTTTTCTGAATTTTCAGTATATAACAAACCGACTTTTTTGCCGTTAAGATAATAATCCGATACTTTATCGCTTCCTTTTAAAATTGCACCGCGTTCAATATGCAGATCAGTATTGCTGAACAATTGAATTGTGCCCGATAAAAAAGTTCCCTGGGGAACCAGGACAGTACCGCCCCCGTTATCCCTGCAATTATCGATTGCTTTCTGAATGGCTTGTGTATTAATGGTTTTTCCATCGCCAGTGGCGCCGAAATTTTTTATATCATAAGTACCTGCCTCTAATAAGGACATCGATATGAAGGAAATGGGAATAAGCAGTACAAATATTTTTTTTATGTATCTTTTCATGATTATAAACTCTATTAATAAAGTTAAGTAAAATTGTTTGTATTTGTCTAATCTTTCCTGAACAACATACTGCCCGGGATAACCTGTTTTGGCATCCCTTGGGCTTCAATATTTACATCAAGAGCCATCCCGCCGCCCTGCTGAAAATATGATACTTCAATACGATGAAATCCTTCTTTTAATACGGAAATGCCTGAGTTTTCAATTGCCGCATGGCATCCGTCATTAATAATAACAGGTTTGTTATCTATGAACAAAATTGAACCGTCGTCGGAGTTAAGATAAAAAGTATAAACTCCGCTTTTAGGAATTTTTATATACCCGTCATACTTAACTCCGAAATCTATACCGGAATTTTTTTCGGGCAAAATAAAATTATCAAGAACACCTTTGGCCTTTGGTATAAGCTTGTCAAAATCAGGCAGCATAACCCAGTTTCCTTCGTAGTACTGATAGTTAATACCGGGTTTGGGATTATTCAGATCAACTACATTACTCATTTCAAAAGTGCCCGTCACTTCAAGAACAACAACGGACATCGGCGGCATATTAACTTCTAATGTATTACCCAATAATTTAAAATCAGAAAAGCTTTTAGGAGTAATTGCGGAAGGATTATCAAAGGTATTAAATGCATTCATTTTATCTGTAGTTAATATTTTCCCGGTAAGATTATCAGCTTTAAATTTTGATAAATCGCATCTTACTCTTTCACCTGACCGGGGATTCACATTGCACAGGGATAAATGCATTCTGCCGTCTGCGTCTATTGACGCCGAACAATTTATTGCCGGAAGTTTTCTGCCACCGAAAGAATAAATACCGGCAGTATCAACAGCATTTACTTTTACCGGCACCTGCATTGCATCCTGGTGAACCTTAAATAAATCAAATACATAATAAGTAGGAGTAAGCACCATCTTATCATCTTTCGTTAATACCATAGCCTGCAAAACATTTACCATCTGGGCAATATTTGCCATTCTTACCCTGTCGCAATGATTATTGAATATATTAAGATTGCTGGCTGCAGCTATCGCATCCCTCATTGTATTCTGTTGGAATAAGAAACCGGGATTTGTTCCGGGTTCTACCTTAAACCATGTTCCCCACTCATCAACTATGAGAGCTACTCTTTTATAACGATCATATTTATCCATAATGGCGGAGTGCTTTGTTATTAATTCATCAATCTTTAAAGTATTATCCATAATGTCAAACCAGTCTGACTCATCAAAATCTGCAGCAGTTTTCCCGTTTGCAAATGAATAGTGATGAAGGGAAATACCATCGATATAACTGCCGGCATTTTTCATCATTACATCAGTCCAGATATAATCATCGTCGCCGGCACCTGAAGCTATTTTAAATACTCTATTGGTTCCGAAATTCTTTATGAATGTTCCATATCTTCTAACCTGGTCTGAATAATATTCCGGAGGCATATTGCCCCCGCAGCCCCAGTTTTCATTTCCAATTCCCCAGTATTTTACACTCCATGAGGAATCCCTGCCATTCTTTTTACGGAGTTCGGTCATCGGGCTTAAATTATCGGAATTTACATATTCCACCCATTGGGATAATTCCTGGACAGTACCGCTTCCCACGTTGCCCGTAAAGTATGGTGCGCATCCAACCAGGCTGCAGAATTCTAAAAATTCATGCGTACCAAAACTATTATCCTCCGTTACCCCTCCCCAGTTAGTGTTAATCATTTTTGGCCGCTCATTCGCAGGCCCAATACCATCTTTCCAATGGTACTCATCGGCAAAGCAGCCGCCTGGCCACCTCACTACAGGCGCCTTAATTTCTTTCAGAGCATCAATTACATCTTTCCTAATCCCATCGATGTTAGGAATTGAGGAATTTTTACCAACCCAAACTCCGCCGTAGATGCCGTGCCCCAAATGTTCGGAAAATTGACCGTAAATATTTTTATCTATCTTATTTTGCACGCCGGAGGCATCTACAGTTATTTGAACATCATCAGACTGCGCAGCTAGTTCAAATGCAAGGAAAAGATAAATTAATAAACTGAGAATAATATTTTTCATTTAAAATTACCCGCTATAATTATGTCACGAATGGTATTTAGAATCTTGAATTTAATGCTAAACAATTTCATTTATTTAAAAACATTTTAAGCCCTTTAAACAGGGTTGGCATCCACACAGTAAAATGATTGGTATTCGGAATAACTTCATACTCAAAATGGAAATATTTATACCCATGAGCTTTAATCGCATCAACAATCGTGTTATATGAATTAATAAAATCCGGTACTTCCAACCCGCCAACCGTTTCGTACAAATTTACAGGAAGTTCCTTACTGCTCTCCCAAAGAAGTTTTTCACTATCCAACAAGTTGACGTGAGAGTACGGCGGATTTAAGGAAGCGCTGGCACAAATGTAATTCTTAAACAACTTACCCTGTTTTATATGTTCGGTAAAAGCATATATTAAAAAATGCCCTCCGTATGAAGCTCCCCATAGTGTTCTGTTGCCCGTATCGACCCGGTACTTATTTTCAACATAAGGCAGAACTTCTTCTTTTATACACCGGAAAAAAAAAGCTGACTTTATTACTAAGTCCCTGACACGTATTGAATCAAATTTATAATCGGCAGGGTAGCCTATGCCAACCACAATCACTTCCGGTATTTCCTTTCTGTCGCTCATTTGATGTATGGAATCATGTTCTGCCGTCCGCCAGTAACCATCCGTCATATACACTACAGGATAATACTTTCCCGGTGTATCGTAATAGCTTGCCGGCAAACTTATATCAATTTTTATACTATCTCCGACGAATTTCGAAACGAAAGTGGTATCAATAATTTTTTCCACAGGTAATTGTATTTTATTGTCCGTTCCTGTTACCGGGCTATGGAATATATTTTTTATTCCCGGGTTAATACTCATAAAGGTAACTATAAGAAATGAAGAAATTATGAAAATTATTTTTTTTATATGCATATAACCTGATGTATTTTATTTTGAACAATTCCACCAGCATTCATCAAAAAGTTCCTTACCGTTAAAAGATGCGATTGCTTTAACGGAATTTATACCCTGATTCAGCTTTACGCCGTTCCATATAAATCGGTGGTCTTCAGCATTCATCTTACATACAGATTTCTTATTAACAAAAAGTTCTAATTCTTCTGCGTTGGAATAAACTTTAACACTAACGACTGATGTATCTCTCATAGTAAATTTTTTGCTAGTTATGTGAATCATCGGGTCGGGATTCCAGTTAACTTTGTACCAATAGTAAGAATCTTTTTTTGTTGTATGATCCTGTTCGATAATTCCTTTATCATTTATCCCGGCTCTGAACCCTTCATCCCTGTGGCCGGAAGAAAAATCAAACAGTACCCAGAGTGTTGAGAACCATAAATACGGCCTTTCCTGAATAATTTTCCAACTTACTTCGTGGTAATCCGTTTGGTATTCTTCCGGGTGCCAGTGACTGTTGGTTTCAGGCTTAAAAAGAACTTCTTCATGCTGCAGAGTACTCCCTCCTGCTCCATATTCACTTATGCCTATTGCTCTATCCGGATGCTGCTTGTGCCAGTCGTCTAAGTATTTTCCAAGTTCCGGCGTTTTACCGCCATACCATCCAAAATATTTATTTAATCCAAGTACATCCGTTACAAAAGAAGCCGGCTGATTATTATCATATGAAGCGGCAGTTGTATAGCGTGACGGGTCTTCTTTTTTGGCAAGTTCATTTAATTCTTTTACTAAGGATAACGGGTCGGGGCCTTTAACTAAATCTATTTCGTTGAACAGACTCCAGAAGAAAATGGAAGGATGATTAAAATTTTGCCTGATCAGTTCTGTTAACTGCTGCTTACAATTATCGGCAAATGATTTTTCCGTGCTGATACAGTCAACTAAAGGTAATTCCGTCCATACTACTATACCATCTTTGTCGCATAATTCATATTCTTTTTCTGCATGCTGGTAATGCGCCATCCTTACTATCGTGGCCCCGATATCCATCATGCAATTTACTTCTTCTTCCCTGTCGGCATCGGATAATGCACGCCCTTTATTTTCCTTATCTTCATGCATACAAAATCCATGCAGCTTATATGGTTTGCCATTCAGGAAAAATCCTTTTTCCGGATCAACTTTATAATAACGCAAACCCATGGGCTGTTCAACACGGTCAAGAAGTATGTTTTTTTTATAGACAGAGAAAACAACTTTATATAGATAAGGATCAATTCTGCCGTTCCACAAATGCGGGTTAGCTATTGAAAAATCTTTCTTAAAATCCAGGGTGCCTGACGGGAGAAGTTCTACATTATCAGATAATTCTTTTACTACTTTACCTTCACTATTATATATCACCGTTCCTACGGAAATATTACGGGGTTCTTTGGAATCATTCGTTAATTTTGCAGTAAGGGATATATCGGCATTATTATCGTCCACTTTATTCTGGCTGATATATATACCGGGAGAAGAATAATCTAAACAGGATACGTGAATACTATCGGTTATAATTAATTTTACCGAACGGTTTAAACCGCCGCCCATTGTAAAGTCGCCGTCAAGCGGTGCAAATTGAAAATCCTTGGAGTCCTTATATGGCGTATTATCTACTTTAACGGAAATAGTGTTAATCCCGCCGGTTTTTAATAAGCCCGTTACATCAAAAGTGAAAGAGGCATATCCGCCTATATGTTCGCCGGCAAACATACCGTTGATATACACATCGGTTTTTAAATTTGCAGCGCCGAAATTAATGAAAATTTTCTTCCCGGTATATTCTTTGGAAACTTTAAAAGTTTTCCTGTACCATGCAGGCCCGCGGTAATAATTGCTCCCGTACTGGCCGTCAAGATTATTCCAACTGTAAGGCAGATTAACCCTGTCCCAATTCGAATCATCAAAGACAATATTGACTGCACCGGTTACATTACCTTTTGTGAACTTCCAGTTGTCGTTAATTAAAACTTCAACCCTGGATGCGCCTGAACTAATGCCGGCATTCATAATTGTAAAAAGAGTTAATATAAAAAGTTTTTTTATTGAAGCTTTTCTAAATATAAAATTATAGTTATGCATATATAAACTTTTTTTTGATGAATCAAAACAGGTAAATATTCTTTATATTATTTTAAATTAACCGGCCGGGCAATCTGTTCAGCCCGCAATAAAAATTACTGAATTTTATTTAACCTTGCCCTGTAAGGCGTCTTTATAATAATTACCGCCGACAGTCAGATTATAATTATCCCATGATTCAAACATCTTCCCTCCCCATTCGGGATCAAATACCCACCAAAGCCAGCTAATTCCCCTTCCCTCAAGATATTTAAAAATAGTTTTCCCGTATAGTTCGTTCTCCGGGGTTAGCTTAGAAAAACCAAGTTCTGTGGCTATAACAGGATAGGTTCTTGCCGCAAATCCAAAATCTTGTTCCCATTTGGGTTCATAAGGAGGATTACGTTTACCGGGGTAGGGATGGGTTACATAACCGATTCCTTCCGCATTTACAGGCTCCTGATTAAGCGGAGTTAAATCGTATGCCCAGTCAAATCCCGCGACAAGCGGAATTTTCTCTCTATCGTAAGCCCTGATTAAATGAATTAAATCTTCATTTATCTTTTTCCAATCACTCCATGAGCAGTTTCCAAGTTCACCGCGGTATAATGTCGGTTCATTAAACAGTTCATAAAAAGCGACTGTATTATTTCCGACGAAATGCCTTGCGATCGTTCTCCAGAATTGAAAAGTTTCTTGCTGTGTAGTATTGTACATAGGATCCTGAAATAGTTCTTCCTTTAAGTTGCCTATAGAATGCCAGTCAATTATAATATACATTCCCAGTTCCGTACACCATTCCACTGCCTGATCCAATAGTACTAAGTATTTTTCGGGAGTTCTTTCACGCCATGAAACAGGGTGTACGGGAATACGGATAAGCATTGTACCGAGTTCTTTAATTTTTTCAAAATGTTCTTTGCTCCAATGCCCCTGGTTAGCAATTTTATCGGGATCGGATATAGAAAGCCCCCTGAATAATACCGTATCCCCGTTAGAATTAACAAACCTGTTTCCTTTAACGCTAATAAGGGACAGTGTTTTGGCATCTTTACTATTTAACGGTGCGCCCGGGAATCTGTCGTACCACCACTTATGATATTCCTGCTGGGCAAATACGATCCGGCTCGCCGGTAAAAAAGCAGAAATAAAAAAAATGAGAGCTAATATTCGTTTCAAATTATCTCCATTAAAATTAATTCAGTTTTATATCAAGCTGTATATGTTTTGATTTTTCAATTACCGGGATATTTATTGTAACTAATCCGTTTGAAAAATCAAACGGAACATCTTTGCCGTCAGCTTCCGCTGAAAGAGGCCTGCTGTTCACATAAGCGGCAAATGTGCCTCCTTCATACAAAAGAGCTTTTATTTCTTTCACGGTAATTTCCGAATTCAAAACTGCAGCCGGAGCATTATATTTATTAACCAGCCCTATAACTGCATTATTATTAATTAAAGGGACTATGTAAAAAAGCTTGTAACCGAAACCGTTTAATGCAACAGGAATATCCTCATCCCTACCGGCAACTTTTAATGATTTACTAAAGTATTCATATATTACAAATTTTTCACCTTTTATGCTGAACACATCCGATGGTTTAAAAGTTCCTTTAACTTCATTCGAATCGGCACAATTCCAGATTCCCAGAAGCCCGGTATTGCCGTCCATCGAAAATGCTTTAAATGGTTTTGGCTGCTTAACCTGGAATAAGCAGTCTTCAGCAGGCAGTAAAGGCTTGCCGGATCTTAATATCTTCCCGTCGCTATATACCAATGGTGAAAGTACATCATAGTTATGCTCCCCGATTTTATCGGTAATATAAACAGGCCCGTTGTTTATCGCCCGGGCAACGGCATGGTATACGGCATTTGGATTAATTGATTCGAGCATATCAAAATCACAGTAAACCATCTGTGAAAAATAAAGCGAGTTGTAAACAGCTTGCTGTATATGTTCAGCAGCTTTTTCCATCCAGAAATTACCGGTATGGCCTTTCTCGAAAGCCGGGGAATAATCATCCTCTGAACGGGCAACCGCCGTGGCGCCGAAGTTAAGGTAAGCATCGGGCGTCATATCCATGCAATTAATAATGGTATTATTAAAATACTTTTTTGCGGAAGAAATTAGCGCTTCATGGTACTTTGCCGCGCCGGTAAAAATAGGAAAGTTATTTACCGCCATTCTTTCAGTTTCTAATTGGTTGTCAACTTTTATAAAAGAGAATCCCTCACTTTTAAGATATTTATGAAAATCCTCATAAAACTTATTTAAAGATTTAGCAAAAGGTGAAATAAAATAACAGGTTCTTAATCCGGAACTGTCTATATCCGGCCGGATTTTTTCTTTCCATGAGAAAAGATCTTTCTTATATTCCCTGCCTAATTCCGAATCAGGATTGATACCCTGCCAGTAACCGTCATAGGCATGCCAGATTCCAAAATCAGATAGTTTATACTCTCTCTTTAATTTATCTATAACAGGTTTAAATCCATTGGGAAATTTTGTTTTATCCGGTTGGAATGAATTTAGTTTGGAGTCGGAATTGTTAAACCATCCATCGTCAACAAGGAACCACTTTACAGGAAAATTGGCAGTTTTAAAATCCTTTGCCGCATTCAGAAGAAATTCTGCATTTAAATTTCGACCTTCCTCAGAACCGTTCCAGGTACACCAACCAATATTTTCCAGAACTTTAGGAAAAGTTTTTGCCCCGATAATATTATCTTTCTTTCCAATTTTCTTAAGCCCTTCTTTATAAAGAGAAGCAAACAATTGATAAGGGTTTTTTCCGAAACCAACAGCCATCTGGGGAATATAATCTTTTTTTATATTGTCGAGATAACAAACTGATTTTGATCCGAATAGTTCATTTTCCCGGCCGAGCGTTGTACGGTAACCCTCACCGGATAACGGCATAGCAGCTCCGTAAGTGCCGTCAGAGCATTGCCAATAAAAAAACTGGATATCATAATCTTTTAAATTACTTATGCTGTCTATCCTAATAGGCTCTGACCAGGAATTCCACGGCCCGTATCTCCAAAGCATTACGCCCTGATTAAAACCGGGAACCCGATCAAAGAAAAACCCTGAAAAATCCCGCCCCTTTACAGATTGATTTTCATTTGGCGATAAGAAGAACGTAACAACAGGTGAATTTGAAGCTTTCTTAACATTGATAACAACCGGTTTTATTTTAGAATTATCTTCAGCGCTAAAGAAAGAATATGCCCCGTTTTTTTCTTTAATTTTAATTACACTGATGTCTTTTGATTGCAGCAGGAAATGCCCGCCTTGCAGCCTGATTTTGCCGCCGTAATAAACATCTATTTTGTTCCCGGAAGATTTAACTAAAATTTCCTTATCGCTTCCGCATGCTTGAGAAAAAATTGCTGCGGCAATACAAAAACATAATATATAACGGCTTATTTTCATTTAGTTAAACCATCGGAAGCATGATTGTATATTTTCAAAAAATCAAAAAATCGATTAAACAAAATATCAATCATCCCAATTATCTGTTTTAAAAGTAGAAGCAGGAAGTTGCTCTTTATTGAATAATGTCGCTTCGCCATCATTGTTCCATTCATACCTGACCGCTGCAGGTTGTTTAACTTCCGGGCTGGATACAATTAATTTTTTGCCGTCAACTTTAACTTTGGCTTTAACAAACTTTTTATCTTTCCCGGCTATCAGGAAGTTTGTCTCTCCGCTGGATTCTTTAAATATTAATCCCGCGCCGGCTTCTTCGAATGAAAGTACCGCTTTATTCTTTTCAATTTTTATAGATTTATACAGCGGGCCCGAGTATGTAATTTTTTTATTATAATTTTTTGCCAGTGCCCATAATGCAAGCCTTTTACCTACATCCTGTTTATCAGGCGGATGTATATTTTTTACAGTTGCTATATCCAGCGTAACGGCCATTCCGGTATTCGGTAGTGAAAGCGTTAAAAACTGTGCTTCCCTTATTATATAAGACCTGGAAGAGTTCCCGTAATCAAAGGGAGCTATCTGAACAAAATAGAATGGAAAATCTCCTTCTCCCCAATTATCTCTCCAGTTCTTTATCATCAATGGAAATAAAGTTTTATAATTGTCCGGCTTGCCGACGTTTGTCTCTCCCTGGTACCATAACGTACCTTTTATTCCGTAAGATACTAACGGGGCTATCATGCCGTTATACAACATTGTGGGCGTATATGGGGTAATATCTATTGAAGGTTTTGGACGGGAATTAAATTCCTGGTCATCAACTTTATATATATAGAATTTATCGCGTATAAGTTCGGCCGTGGGTAAATATTTCCAATCGCCTGCAAGCGAAATATTTTCTTCGCTGCCTTTAGGATGAATTTTCATTTTAACATTATTGCCCCAGATACCGCCGAAACCGCCGATGTCCATAACTCTGACTGCAATTGTCAGGACAGAATCGTTAACAAGTTCTTTCGGAACATTATATACTCTTGGCTGCTGGTAAAAGCCGGCTTTTTCAATTCCACCGATTAATGATCCGTTTACATAGGACCTGTCCATATCATCTATTGGCCCGAGCTCAACTACAAGGTCTTTGCCAATCCATGTTTTGGGAACTTCAATTTTTTTTCTGAACCATACAATACCGTCAAAATTTCCAATTTCGGCGTTCTCCCAGTAAACGGGAAGCTTCATTGTTTTCCATCCTGCATCATTAAATTCAGACTTTGAACAAGAACTGTCTCCGAATTCCAGGTTTTCCCATTTATGCTCCAAATCTTTATTACTTACATCTATAACAGGATGACTCTCTATCCAATTATTTAATTTTTTAACTTCGGCATCCATAGATGCAATTTTTTCTATGACAGGTTTGTACTCATCGAGCTTCCCTAGGTATTCACTGCTTATCCAGGCTTCAATAGGAGTTCCACCCCATGGTGAGCTTATAAGTCCGATGGGCACCTTAATATTTTTATATAACTCTCTTCCGAAGAAATAACCGGCAGCGCTGAAATTAGCCGCTGTCTGAGAGTCGCACTCCGTCCACCTTCCTGCACAATTAAATTCCGGTTTATTTGAAACAGCTCTTGTAACATTAAAGAACCTGATATCCGGGTAATTTGCTTTTTTAATTTCTTCGGCCGAGTTTTGAACTACACTTTGCGGCGGCCAGCCTTCAAGAGGCATTTCCATGTTTGATTGGCCGGAACACAGCCATACTTCGCCAAGCATAACATTTTTATAAACAATGGTTGAATCGCCGATTTTAATTTTTACTTCATACGGCCCGCCGGCTTTAACAGTTTTTATTTTAGTTTTCCAAAGCCCGTCTTTGTTTACTTCAGTTTTTGCAGACATACCCCAGGTTGCATTTATAAAAACAATCTCGCCGGGTTTTGCCTTTCCCCAAAAACTAACGTTGGATTTTTGTTGAAGTACCATATAATCTGAAAAGATCGCGGGCATGACAACCGGATCTGATTTTGAATCAGCCATTACAGCCCCCATTATTGCCAGGAATAAAATAATAAATTTCATATAAATCCTTAGAAAAGATTTGAAAAAATATACTGTTAATATAAAAAGTTATCTACCCAATTTTCACTAAAATTTTTATACTTGCCTGAGTACCGGGAGATTGTATAATAATTACCTGCAATCACGGAATCGTAATTATATCGGGATCAGGCGGTTCAATTTTAGAATAAATAATTTCCACTCTGCTTAATTGGGATTCGCCGATATATTTTATTTTAAGGAACCTGCTGTGAGGCGGGAATTCCGTACAGGTATATACTCCATAATTAAAAAAGCCGTAAAAATTTTTATAAGGCGGAAATGTTTCAATCTTCGCAGCTAAAAGTTTTGTTGTGTCCATACCCGGCGCAAGAGTGCTCAAAGAATCGGACGCATAAAACTCAAGTCCGCTTTGGCAGCTTGTAAGAAATACTTCAACCTTGATTGAATCCAAAGGCTCAGGAATTTGATATATTATATATGCATCTTTACCGCCTTTCAGCCTGCTGTTGTCTCCTTTAGCTTTAACTACATTCTGATACCTGACAAACTCCAGGTTGCCGCTTTTTTGGACAAAATTAGTTGAGTCTGTAAATTCATCAATAAATTTTTTATAATTAACATCTACCGGGCCAAATTCATTTGACGGCGCCGATTCACCTGAAGAATTTTTAGCTATCACCCTGTAAAAATAGCTTTTACCAAGTTCGGCAGTCGGATCCTCGTATAAAGGACGGAATATAACAGCGGCATCTGAAACATTATCTGCAATTGTTTCCCATTTATCAAGGCCGGCAGTTTTTCTTTGTATTGAATATGAGGAGGCGCCGGTAGAACCCAGCCAGGAGATATCATAAACGTCAGGAATATTTTGTATAAAAGGCGGATCCGGTACCGGCAATGGAGGCATTTCCACACCATCAATCCTATATGCGCTCTGCCTCATAAAATCCATTATTTCTTTTTCATGGTAAATACTGCCTGACTCAAAGCCCGGAAACCTGTAAGAACCCACCCCGTAATTTTCACTATGCTGGTAGAAACCTCCATTTCTATTATGAAATCTCATACTCCATATTAATATTCCCGAAATATTATTATTAATTATAGTATCGACAATAGTTTGGACATCCTGCGTATTCTTGTAACCGAATTCACCAATAAAATAAGGTTTCTTCCCCTTTGTTATATCCCTGTTTTTTAAAATACTCGGTATTGCCCTTGCTATAGGGGAATAGTAATGAGTTGATAATACATCAAAATTCGGGTTATCAACTTCCTGTTGGCTTAGTGATGATGCACTTGTTCCTTCCAGTACTAAATGATTTTTATCTATGCTTTTTATATAGCCGGCTATTTCATTCTGCCATGAATATGGCGCATGTAATTCATTTCCGGTTTCCCACCCAAGTATGGCTTTATCATCTTTGTAAAGTACACCCGTGCAGGTATTTTTCCTGTTCAGTAAAAAACTAATTGTTTTTTTAAAGTCCGAAATCAACTGAGGATCTGTCCAGAATTCATCGGCTGATTTACCTCTGAAAGCCGCGTATTCCGCTCTTCCACCCCACCACCACCAGTTGTCAACAAATGCTATAGTTAACCTAACGCCTTCTTCATTTGCAATTTGAAGTACTTTATCCAAAGTTCTAAATGCTCTTTCATTAAATTTACCCGGTCCCTCCACATGCCTGATAATATTTTTCGATTCCCCCTCCCTGCGGACTGAAAGCGTGTAAACCCTAGCAACTTTTCCGCCGTCCATCTTTATTGCTTTTAACGCATCTCTTATTTCAAATTCTGTGGGGAGGCGCCAGGGACTAGGTGAATCAAATTGGAAATAATCTTCTATGTAATGAAGGTTAGGAATATTGTAGGAAACAAATCTTAATTCCCGGCTGCCATCCATTAATTTATCTGCTTTTGTTGTTATAAAATTTTCAAACCTGCCGGATGTTCCGCATTGAATCAATAAAATACAAGCTGTTGCTGCTACTAGTTGAAATGCTCTTCTCATTAAATAATTTCCTAAATAATTTTCGTTGTTTACTACAAAAGAAATTTAATCAAATGTAAACTTTACATTAACTGGCATTTAAGTCAAACATTATGCCGTGCTATTTATTGAACGTACTTTTTAATTATTGTATAAATACCCCGGATAACGTTAAAAAAGTCGAAAAATCTTTCCCTGATATTAAAATGGCTTGTTTTAATGTTATCATTTTAATAAAACTATATCATAATTGTAAAACATCCCTTACAAAAACCTTCCAGAACAAACAAAATAATTAGCACACAATTTGCATAATTAACTAGAAATAAAATTTACATTACTTAGGAGAAAAATGCTATCTTTTAAAAAAAATGCTGATAATTCAACTGATGAAAAAATAATTTTTAATGAAATGCTTGAGGCCGTCCGTGAAAACCTATTTGATAAATGGTACCCGCTTGCCATAGACAAAGAAAACGGAGGATATTATACCGATATTACATATAATTTTGAAATCGATCCGGAACAACATAAAATGATAGTGACGCAGGGCCGTCAAATTTGGACGGCGTCTAAGGCTGCAATTATGTTTGACAATAATATTTATGGTGAAGTAGCCAGGCATGGCCATCCATCTTTAAAAAAATTAATGTGGGATAATAAAACCGGCGGATTTTACCAAATGAGGGACCCAAACGGACAGCAAAGCGATTACCTCGGTTTCCGGGACGAAAAAAGAACTTACGGAAATGCATTTGCAATTTATGGCCTTGCCGCCCTTTATGAGTTTACCAAAGACCAGGATGTGCTTGAGTTTGCGAAAAAAGCTTTTAACTGGATTGAAGACAGGGCTTTTGACCCGAAGCTTAAAGGCTATTTCCAATTCATTGATGATGAAGGCCGACCGTTCAATAAAGAAAGCGCATATAAAACCCAGGCATATGATGCAATAGAACTTGGATATAAGGATCAGAATTCATCGATTCACCTACTGGAAGCGTATACGGAATTATATCATGTATGGAAAGATGAAAAACTTAAGAAGCAGCTTACCGGGCTATTAACATTAATCCGGGATGTAATCACAACGCCCAAAGGCCATATGAATCTCTTCTTTCACAATGATTGGACGCCAGTTTCTTTCAAATCAGCTGCTAAAGATGTAAGAGAAAAAAATTACCGTCTGGATCATGTTTCTTTCGGTCATGATTATGAAACCGGATTCCTGATGCTTGAAACTTCTTATGAACTCGGATTGCAGAACGATGTTAAAACCTTAACTACAGCAAAGAAAATGCTGGATCATGCAATTGCCAACGGCTGGGACCAGGAGAACGGCGGATTCTGGGATGCAGGTTATTATTTTGAAGGTGAGGAGAAAATAACCATAATTCAGCAAACAAAGAACTGGTGGGCACAAGCTGAAGGACTTAATGCACTTCTTCTGATGTCAAAAATTTTTCCTGATGAAAAAAATTATAACGAATATTTCATTAAGCAGTGGAATTACATAAAGAAATACCTTCTTGATTATGAAAACGGCGACTGGTTTGAAGGAGGTCTTGATAAAGAGCCTCATTTTAAAATAGGCCCGAAGGGGCATATTTGGAAAGCAGCATATCACACGGGCAGGGCATTAATGAACTGCTTAAAAATATTAGCCAAAGACGATCCGGAATATGGTCTGAAGAATGAAGGATTTATAAAAACTGTTAAACATTTTAATGACTTTGTTGAGCACTGGAATAAGGTGGCTGGTGAATTAAAGAAATAAAAAGTTTCGCTTCATAGATCTCCTTAAGTGAGCGGCAGAATGAACGGATTATCAAATTTCGAAGTTCATTACTGCCGTTTTTATTATCTCAATCCTTGGCTTAATTTCTTTAGATTTTTGTAAACATATTTATGTAAACATCACCGTAAAGGTATGAAAAATTATTGCTTGTTATAAGGGAAATCCGACATTAAGCTGAACTACGGCGCTGAATCCCCCTGATTGAATAAAATTGCTCATCGCCTGCTGAGAGTTTTCAGCAGCAGGCATCTGCTGACCGTCTGAAGATTTCATCCTGTCGATTGAAAAAGATGTATATCCGGCAGCTCCTTCCAGACTGATATATTGTTTAATAATTTGCAGTATAAATCCGGTACCTACATTATAGCCCAGTATATATTTCTGATTATTATAAGCAAGTACAATTGTAGAGGGCCCCGGTGAATTTCGGGTATCGGTAAAAGTTACCATATTATAAAGAATGGCAGCGTCAACTACTTTCCAGCTTAAAAACTTTGTTATTGAGGTTCCCAAGTCCAGGCCGATACCATAATTTTTTAAATCAAGTTCGAATATTGCATCCGAATTGCCGTCGGTAGAATTTATAGTTGAAGAATTTTTTTCGGTTAAGTATTCATAAAATCCTTTAGTTGTAAGAATAAGTCCCTGAACATTTGCTCTGAAAAAATTAATTCCAACCCTGTAACCGCTTTCTTCTCCAAAAGTTCCCATTGGTAATTTAAGAGAATTCTTATAAGTATTATTAAATGCATTCACATAATCGTTTAATCCGGCAGCATCGAATTTTTGATAGCTATATCCGCCGTATCCCCCAACAAATCCCAAACATCCAAATCCGAATGCCTGGCATTTAGCTGCGTCCGGCAGAAGGATACATGAAATAACGATCAATAAAAAAACCGAGTTTTTCCGGAACATAAACCCTCGTTTAAAATGAACAATTAACTTGCAATGTATAGCCCGTTTTTATCCAATAAATAAATTATACTTTCTGAATTTGTAACATAGCTTTTATTTTTAAGTATATCCATCCTTTTTTAATCAATTATTTGGTAAAGAGATTAACTGTTACCGGGAAAAATATCATGCATTTTTAGCAAAACCCTTTTCAAGTCCGTGCCCGTCAGGCCCTATCTCGGACCTTCTTAGAAAATATGAGAACAACATTCCAAGAAAACCAAGGATTGAAAATATCCACATTCCCATGGTATAGCCGCCGCTGAAATCGTTTGCCCAGCCTATCAACAAATTAAATCCGGCTAATCCGATGTTTTGTATCATCGTCATCAAACCGTAAGCTGTGCCAAGTTTAGATTCTTCAACAATTATTGTTACGGAGGGCCACATAACTGCCGGAATAAGGGAGAATGAAAGCCCCATTAGAGCCATAGGCACAAATAGATTTATTTTTGTATAGGCCATTAAAAGATAAACGGGAATTAGAAGAAATGATCCCATCATCATCAGCAATGATTTTTTACCAAAATAATCCGTGAATAAACCAAACAGAGGCGTTAGTATCATGGCTGATAATGTAAGCATACTTGAAAGAAAGCCTCCGAACTGGCGAGATGTTCCGTGAACATCCATAAAAAATTTAACGGCAAACGTCTGGAAAGGAAATATACCCGAATAAAAAGTTACGCATAGCAGTACAACATACCAGTATGATTTTCCGAATGAAAATATTTCTTTAAAATGAATTTCATCCTGTTTGGCTACTTCTCTCAAAATAAATTTCTTCTCCGCGTATCTGTCCATTCCCCAGTAAACAATAACAGATACAATTGAGATTGTGGCTATGGTTGTTGAAACAAAAAGAGGTGTTTGCCAGTTATTATAAAAAGCTTTTCCCCAGCTTGGAGAGTTTAATGCAGCAAAAGAACCAAGTCGTGCAAGCGTTAAGTTTAACCCGAAAGCAAAGGAAAGTTCTTTACCTTTAAACCATTTACCCATTATTGTTGTAACGGCAACTATAAGTGATTCTGCACCAAGCCCGAATACAAGACGGCCCGCCGCCATTATAGTTAATGATCCTGATGATGAAGTAAGCGCAGCACCGGCAAAACAGAGGACTGAGAAAATAAAAGTTGAGATCCTGGTACCGATTTTATCTATTATTATTCCTCCTATAAGTACCATAAATACGTTCGGAACGCTGTATATGGCATTCAGTAATCCGATATTCGAATCGGAAAAATGAAGCTGTCTTGAAAGTAAATCAGCCAGCGGACTGATACTGTCATAAACATAATAATTGCCGAACATAGCAAGGCTGACGAATAATAGTATCAGCCATCTGAATATTTTTGAAGGTTCGCGCTTATCAATATTAACGGCAAGTCCCACAGTTACTACCCTTTCAATATATTAGAATAGTAAGAGGTGCATTTAATGATGCACCTCCGGCAATATTTAACTTTGTGGAATGTTCTTAAGTACATTCACCAGCAAATCCCAGAATTTTTTTACTGTGCTTATCTGCACTTTTTCTGCGGGTGAATGTGCCCCTATAATTGTAGGTCCGAATGATATCATATCCATCTCCGGGTATCGTTCATTGATTATTCCACACTCAAGGCCTGCATGAATTGCTTTAACTTCGGGCTCCGCTCCATACAATTCTTTATAGACTCCTTTGAGTACACCTAGAATAGGCGATTTAATATTTGGTTTCCAACCCGGATAACCGTCGGCATGGTTTACTTCAGCTTTTGTAAGATGAAACAGTGCACTTATTGCGTTGGAAATATCGTCTTGTTCAGACTCAACCGAACTTCTCTGGCTTAATGTAACCTCTATAGTCCTGGATTTAGTAACAATCACAGCAAGATTAGTAGATGTTTCTACAAGCCCCTCTATATCTGCACTCATTTTTATGACTCCGTTTGGAACCGAGTACAACGAGTTGATTAAGCCGGATGCTGAAGACTTATCTATCACTTTCGAACGTGATTTTATTTCCGAAGCAGTTACGTTTAAATCAGGTTCAACACTTGCCAATTCAGCTTGAACAACTTTGTTGTAGTTTTCAACGTAGCTCAATACCTCCTCTTTAATTTTCTTTGCAACTCGAATCACCGCGGAACTTTCACGCGGAATTGCGTTGTGCTTGCTTCCCCCCTTTATATTAACAAGCCTGATCCCGAATTTGTAATTTAATTCATGCAGCAGCCGGACCGTAAGTTTAATAGCGTTGCCTCTGCCGGTGTTAATGTCTAACCCGGAGTGCCCGCCTTTTAAACCTGTTACTTTTAATTCAACAGCGGAAGAATTACCAGGGACATCTTTCTGATTATACTTAAATTTTACCACCGTATTTTGTCCCCCTGCACAACCTATATAGAGAGTACCATCTTCTTCAGAATCAAGATTTATAAGAATAGAAGATTTTAAAAAGCCCGGGTGTAACGCCTGTGCGCCGAATAAACCCGTTTCCTCGTCCAGTGTAAATACAGCTTCAAGAGGGCCATGTTCTATATCTTTAGATTCAAGTACAGCCAAAGCAGCAGCTACGCCGATACCGTTATCCGCACCAAGTGTAGTCCCCTTTGCTTTTACCCAATCACCGTCGATGTAAGGTGATATGGGGTCTTTATCAAAATCATGTTTAACATCATTATTCTTTTCGGCCACCATATCAAGATGACCTTGAAGAACAACGGGTGTTAAGTTCTCATTACCCGGTGTTGCGGGTTTTCTTATAAGAACATTGCCGAAATCATCGCGAAGAGTTTCAAGATTATTCCGTTTGCCAACAGACACAACATATCCCGCAATTTTATCTTCCTTCCTTGAAGGGCGGGGATGTTTGCATATCTCCTCAAAATGATTCCAAACCGCTTCCGGTTCTAAGTTACCTAAAATATTACCCATATCAATCTCCTTTCGCTTTTATTTCGTTAAATGATATAAAGCCTTGAAGATAAAGGTTTGTTAAAAATTTTGTTAACCTCTCTTCGGCAGGTTGAACTTTTTCTCCAAATTTTATAATCAATTTTTTCGCAATTGTAGAAACATTCTGACTGCCGTTTAATTGCAGCCAGGTTTCTGATCCGAATTCATCAAGTTTTATGCGAACCTCATGTGGTTTGCCTACTCTGGTTAAAATAGTGTTTGCAAATTTTCTTTTGAACTTCGGAATTAAAACTGTTACTAAACCGTCTTTATCGATCTCTTCCGTGTGAATACGGTAAGGCGTAATATCAAGGTAGTTGACATTTTTTAAAATTTTTCTACGTTCAAAAAAATTAAGAGGCATAACATTTCCTCATTAAAAAGATTTATCCCGATCTATAAAATCGGGACAAATAAAAAAAATCAAAATCTTACATCGAAACAGTTGGTGGAGCCGGTTCATCCGGGCTGCCGGCATTCTTTAAAGGTATCCTGATTAAAAGCCAGCTTATTCCTATAAAAACAACAAGGCTTATTAAGAATGTCGGCTCGGAAAAAAATTCAAACAACTGTACTTCACCGAACTTCAAACCCGCAAACAGAAGTCCTATTAATGCCTCCCCCGCAATAAGACCGGCAGCAAGCAGAATACCGGTATTTTCAACTCTGGTTTTTTGCGCTGCATTAAATTTCATTTTTTCATCCGCGTATTCTACTAATCCTTTTACTAATCCCCCGACAAAAATTGCAAAGGTAGTTCCCAGCGGTAAATACATGCCGACGCTGACAAGCATAGGGCTTTTTACATTCATCATAATGAAGGCTACTCCCATCAGCATACCCGTAAAAATTAATATCCATTCCATCTGTCCTGATACAATACCCTTGGATAAAATCGCCATCAAGCTTGCCTGCGGTGCGGGAAGTGCATTACCACCAAAACCGGTACCGCCGCTCCTGATATCACCTTCGTGCAAAATAAACAATGGGATAAACATTACTGCCGAAGCAATAAATACTCCTATAATATCTCCTATCTGCATTTTCCATGGAGTACCGCCCAGAATATGGCCGGCTTTTAAATCCTGAAGCATTTCTCCGGCAACAGCGGCCGAAACGCATACAACTGCGGCAACTCCTAATACTGCGGCAACACCCTGTTTGCCCGACATACCTAAAAGTACCATAAGTAATGCAGCAACAACTAAAGTTGATAATGTTAATCCGCTGATCGGGTTATTGCTGGAACCAATAATTCCCACAAGATATCCTGATACGGCAGCAAAGAAAAATCCGGCGACAATCATTACTATAGTTGCGACCAGAGCGGCTAAAAGATTTTGAGCAAAATAATTATAAATGAAAAAAGTTAAAACTCCAACCGCTAATATACCAACAACAACCCATGTAAAACTTATATCTTTATCAGTTCTTATAGTGTGAGATTCACCTGAGGCGGCTTTCTTTACATCGCCTACAGAACGGGCTATGCCTGTAATCAAACTTTTTCTCATTTTCCATAGAGTATATGCTGCACCCACTAACATACCTCCGATTGCTATAGGCCGTACATAATCTTTCCATACATGGATAATAGCCGTTGCATAATCCAGGTTAGCTGGTAAACCGTTACTATATTTAAAATAAGTTATTATAGGTGCAAGTAAGCCCCAAGCTAAAACACCGCCGCTAAAATTTAATGTTGCAAGCCGGGGACCAATAATATAACCAACTCCCATATAAGCCGGACTAACGTCGGGGGATTGAAACAGTATGCCTCCCTTAGCAAGGCTGAATAATTTCTGATACGAAGCTGCAAATAATTTGAACTGTCCCAGCGCCTGAACAAGTGCTCCTATTCCCATCGCCCCGAATAAATAACTTGAACCAGAAGAGCCATGACTGCCTGCTTTATGAATTTCGGAAGCGGCAATTGATTCCGGGAAGGGCAGTTCAACATCTTCAACCATTACCCTTCTTAAAAGTGCGACAAACATTATTCCAAGTACGCCGCCGGCTGTCATGATGGCAACGGATATAATGAAGTGCTCAGGTGTAAAAAACGGATTCCAGATTCCGGCAATATAAAAAGCCGGTAAAGTAAAGATAGCGCCGGCTGCAATTGATTCACCGATTGAACCGACTGTTCTTGCAAAATTTTCTTCCAGTATAGTGCCTTTTAATAATTTGATTATAGCCATACCAATAACGGCAGCCGGGTACGTTGCTGCTATAGTCATACCTGCTTTCAATCCAAGGTAAGCATTTGCAGCCCCCAATACCACTGCCATAACAAGCCCAATTATTAATGCTCTTAAGGTAAATTCCGCCATATTTGTTTCAGGCGAGACGAAAGGTACAAACGCTTTTTGTTCGGACATTTTCTATTCCTTTTGATGGTTAGAATTTTTGATTGTAATCCTTGAACAAATCTATCAAATTAACTTAAATAATATTAGACTAATATAAATATGTTCCCTTACGAGTACAAACCTTTTTCTTTATAAAATAAATCTATTTTAAGGAAATTTTTCCCCAATCTTTTTAATGACTTCCCAAAGTTATTTTATTTTGATTTACTTATTTATACAGAATAAATTTTCATATTAGTTGCAAATGTAAAAGTTATTTTAAATATGATTAGGCTGTATTTTAAAGACCGATTCTAAAATTTTAATTTTCTCATTCCGATATGGCAGATAGCAAAATCATATTTTACCGGGTCATTCGGATCAAATTTCCTTAAATTTTTTGTTATTTCTTCCGCCATCTTCCAATTTACATTTTTTCCCCGGGTTAGCTTAAGAGCTTTGCATATACGCGCAACATGCGTATCTACCGGTATGATTAATTTTCCCGTAGGAATTTCGCTCCACAATCCGAAATCCAGTCCATCTTTTCTTATCATCCACCGCAGGAATAAATTCATCCTTTTACAAGCGCTGCCCTTATCAGGAGAAGGGAACATGAATTTAACCCCGGGGCTTAATTTCCCTTTTATACTTTTATCTTCCGCTCTTAGTATAAAATTATTTGAAAATGCAGCTAGTGAATTTTTTATAGTCTCATCCTGCGGAGTGTAGTTCTTCATAAATAAATTTTTTAGCGTGCCGGATCCATTATAAACATCACACAACAGTGAAAATAATATTATAATATCACCTTCTGTATAAAACCTATGCTTTAAATTTTTTAATTTGAATTTTAAATTTTTTGCATTAAACTCCTTAACAAACCTGTATGGTCTATTCTCCGCAATAATCAATATCTTTTTTACAGTATTAACTATCTGCAGGACATTTCCGTATGCAAAAACCGCAGCTATAATTCCCATTACTTCGATATCCATGTTATCATTGAATATGTGCAGGAATTGAAGCGGATCAGGGGATAGTTGGGACTTATCAAAAGCCTGATAGTGATAATCTAATTTTTGTTTGAGATTCATATGTAGTAAAATTACTGGATAATTTGCATTAAGCCCTTAACAACCGAAGCGACTATAATGGCAGAAAAGGAAGAAAGCAGTGTACCGACCAGGACATATTCTGCAAAATTTCTTTTGTCCAGATCTTTAAATCTTGTAAATCCTTTTGCAGCAATGATAAAGCCTATCGCAGCATATTGCCCAGCAAGCACAAAAAAGTATACCATAATCCTCTCCAGCATACCGATAATCCGGCCTGTACTATATTCTTTTTTATCTTCCTGAGGCCTTAATCCAAAAATCTCAAAGAAATAACGGATTCCGAAATTTATCTCATTAAGCAGAAATAGACCGCCGCAAAAAATCAAATTAGATTTTTGCCAGTTGGTCCGGCTTAAAACCAAAAAAATGGCGGAATTATTTTTGAATTCATTTATAAAGCTAATAACATTCGGATTGATGGTATCAGGAATGAAAAAAGAAGAAAAAATGCCGAATATCATAATAACTACGAATACAGATATTAATCTTAACGGGTTTAGGGCATTTATTTTTCTTTCAAAAAAATAAAACACTACATTAAGCGCCACTAATGATATAGCCAGCAATACTGTTTTAAACGATAGCTGAAGGATTAATAGTGAAGCAAACTGGAATGCTGTTACTATAAATATTTTTTTTAGCTTAATAGGCTCGTCTTTAAAACCGTAAAATAATCGCGACAAAATTACAACGTTTAGCAGATAACCGAATTGCATTATTATTGTTTCTTTATGAAGTGATTAATGTTATTACTTATTTCATTCAGTATTTTTAATAATGTACTTAATTCTCCTGCAGTTATATTTTTATATACGGCTTTATCGGATATTTTTAAATTGCGGGATATTTCTTTAGCCTCAAGCCCTTCATTAAGCATATTAAAAATTATCAGCCTGGTTTGTTTCCATTTTTTCATCAAATGTGAAATTAAGAACAGGTTTTGTCTTTCAAGTTCAAAACTGTTTTTATCATCTGCGATTATGTTAATTAAAAAAGATTTATTTTTTAGTTCATTCAGGCCCTGCCTTGCATTATGAAAAGCAGATCCATCCATCCCTATACTTTGTGATTTATTTATCTTTGTCGAAAGGTGTCCTATCCCGATTGAAAATTTTACTTTAACCGGGTAAAGGGTTATAAGCACAAGGCAAATATCTTTAAAAAGATTATCGGCCTTATAATATAAAGTTTGGAATTCATCCCCTAAAGTAATCGTAAACGGCGAAGCTATAGTTTTATCTTGTTTGTTAAGTTCCCGGAACAAAGCAGAGAGTTTAGTTTGAACCTGGGCCCTGTTGTTAATCTTTCTTGAAGATACAATATCACCAATTAAAGCAATCTTTTTCATTTAATAATAAAGTTTACTTATGACGACATAAATATATGGAATGCGATAATAATGTTCAACCATTTTGGTTGAATTATGATATTTCGACCAAAATGGTTGAATTTATATTTTTCAACCATTTTGGTTGAGAGAGAATATTTCACTTAAACAGCCTTCTCATTTCCTGGATAGCTTCTTTTAATCCTACAAAAACCGCTCTTGCAATAACAGCATAACCGATGCTTACCTCGTCGATATCCGGAACTTCCCTAAAGATTTTAATATTCCTATAATCGAGTCCGTGCCCGGCATTAACGCCAAGGCCAAGTTTTTTTGCATGTTTAACGGAGGTCCTGATTTTATCCAGTTCATCAAATTGTTCTTCTTCGTTCTGTGCGTTTGCAAAAACACCGGTATGGATTTCAATAAAATCGGATTCTATTTCTGCAGCAGCATCTATCTGGCTAGTGTTGGGCTCTATAAAAAGTGATACCAGTATATCAGAACCGTGTAATTCTTTAATTGTATCTTTTAAATGGCTGATATTATCGATAACATTGATGCCACCTTCCGTAGTTAATTCCTTCCTGTGTTCCGGCACAATTGTAGAAAGTTCGGGACCTATATCGCACGCTATTTTTATAATTTCTTCTGTTGCCGCCATTTCAAGATCAAGCTTAGTTGTAATTAATTCCCTGAGAAGGCGTACGTCTCTTTCATTTATATGCCTCCTATCCTCTCTAAGGTGTACAACTATTCCGTCAACACCCGCCTGCTCGGCGATTAATGCCGCGGTAACGGGATCCGGTTGTTCTTCCCCTCTTGCATTTCTTAATGTAGCAATATGGTCAATATTTAATGAAAATCTCATTTTATTATTTCCTCAAATTATTTGTTTTAATATATGAAGCACAGAAGTTATTCCGGTACCGAAATCGCCTGTTCTATGCCTGAGAGCAGCAAAGAAATCAATACAAAACATAATACCCGTATGAGTAACTATACAATAATAAATTGATTGTGTACGATATGCAAGAATACCCAGCGCTATACCCCCTAAAATTGCTCCGAACGTTTCAAGAGGTGGTTTCCCGTTATGAAGGATAAGGAACGGTATCATCTGTATAATAACTGCATAGTACCCGAATTTTTCCTTCAACCCGAACAACATAAATCCGCGCCAGATAAACTCCCAGGCAAACAAATAAAAAAGTAATCCGGATTCGTACAAAATAAATATTTTCCAAGAATCTCTTGCCCGGTCCAGAAGCGGGTATGTTAAACTAAATACCAGCTGTGATGTAGCCAGCCATATCAGCGGTATCATAACGGCAAGAAACATAATTGTTAACTTAATGCCCGCGTAAAAATCCCCTGCCTTAACGCCGTAATCCAATAATTTTTCTTTAAAAATAATTTTAACAATGAAGGCAGGGATAATAAATAATGTTATAAAATCGCCGACGTACCAGTAGGCGAACTCGTAAAGATCTACATTCGGGTTTGAACTGAGTGAGTCAAAAAAATTTAGCCTAAAAAACATTCTGGATGTATAGTACCATGAAACAGTTTGCAGAACGGCAACAGATATAAAGACGATAATAACCTTTTTATCAAGACCTTTAATTATGCCGGCAAGCGCAGGGAATTCTTTTTTTATTTCAAATTTTGATCTATTCATTTAAAAACTAATAATATTAGATTAAAATTATAAAAAAGGCTAATAAATAGTTTTGACGAGCCGTAAAAAGATTTTATTAAGATAGGAGCATTGCATTTATAGGATTTGTTCTAAACCCGGCATCGTTAATACTAAAAATAAATAAAGACCGTGACATTTCCCTTAATAATATTGATCCAACAACATGATAAGAGGCCCGAATCCACCCGGCGGGATTCGGGTATATATTTTTTCAATTACAAGAACGAATATACAAATCCCACGTTCAAGCCTTCTTTCATCTGTGTATCAAGCGATTGATCTTTCTGATAAATCAGGAGATAAGAAAAATTCATATTTAAAAAGAATTAACTTTACCCGTAATAATGTTTTCCCATCTTACATCCCAAACATCAAGACTTTCAAACCGTGTAAACAGTCTTAAACTGCTCTGCAATTTTATATTCTCTGCAAGTTTAAATTCTGTGTTGGTTACGGATTCCATACCCGTATCAAATTTGAATGCATGATCCCGCGTAATTGAAGTATCGTTTGTATATTGCCTGTAATCTTCTGCAAATGTCTCCTGTGCAGCAACGCCAAGCCTGGTTTTGAATATAGTGCTCTTATCATAAGCAAACCCAAAACTTTGTGTAATATAAGCAGGATCAAAAAAGTCGGCTATTGCTACCGGAACGTTTTGGGAATACGAATAACCGGTAGTAATTGACGTTCGGAGATCATTACTAAGGAAAGGGTCTACCGACCAGCCCACCTGCCTTGAAAGAACACTTTCCAAATAAAGTTCATTATCGTTAGTACGAAAATCCTGTGAGCCTAGTTTACTTCTTCCATATGAAAGTTTAAGACTATTTCTAAATACCCAGCCGTTTGAGGAATAATAATTAACGCCTCCGTTAAAGTTTGATACCCATGTCATTGAATTATCGCCGCCTTGCGACCAGTTTTTAAGTGCAATTTGACTAATATTCAAACCAACTAAAGCCTTAGAATGCCATCCCACAGCTTTTAAAGTATCTTTTTTTGAAGCTTCTGCGTTCCAACCAGCAATTTTTGTGGTATCTGTAATTTTATTTTCGTCTTTTGCGAGTATATTCTTAGCTAAGAAAAAAACAGTTATTAGCAAAAAAAATTCCCTTTTCATTAGTTATTTTCACCTTTTAATATTTTCGTTTCGTGTAATAAATATAAAATTAGTACATATTATAGTACATACCATTAGAAGCCATAAAGCAATAAAAAGTTTAATTTGTTTTAAAAAAAATTAATAATATCTATCCAGTTTAAATTTTTCTCCGAGGTACAATTTTCTAACTTCCGTATCTTCAGCAAGTTCCATAGCTTTTCCCTGTTTAAATATTATCCCATTGATTAAAATATACGCATTATCAACGATGCTTAAAGTTTCATGAACGTTATGATCTGTAATCAAAACTCCGATTCCCCTGTTCTTCAGGTTTGCAACTATACTCATTATATCTTCAACTGCAATAGGGTCAACACCGGCAAACGGTTCATCAAGCAGTATAAAGCTGGGATCTGTGGCCAATGCTCTAGCAATTTCTGTACGTCTCCGCTCTCCTCCGCTTAGTTGAAAACCTCTGCTTTTTCTAATCTGGGTTATGCTAAGATCTTCAAGTAATTTCTCGCATTTTTCTTTTCGAGCTTTGGCATCCAGAGAAGTCAGTTCAAGAACGGCAGTTATATTATCTTCCACAGAAAGTCTTCTGAATACAGAAGCTTCCTGTGGTAAATACCCTATACCCATCCTTGCACGCTTGTACATAGGCTCTTTGGTTATTTCAACGTCATCTAGAAAAACTTTGCCCCCGTCCGGGCGAACCATTCCAACAACCATATAAAAAGTTGTGGTCTTTCCCGCTCCGTTAGGCCCCAAAAGACCTACAATTTCTCCTTTGGAAACCTGTACGGAAGCTTTATTTACCACTACCCTTTTTTTATAAATTTTAATTAGCTCTTCACTTCTTAATGTTGTTGCACCCATGTACGTCTTTATTTTTTATTGATAATTTATAATCGATTTTTCCGGCATCAACCTGTCTCGAACCGGGTTAATGCCCGCTATATTGTCCAAAATAATTTTCCAGCAGTAAATTTTTAACTGGCCGGTCGGTATAAAAAACATAACCCGGCAAAGTGTATTCCTGTTCATTGCCTGCAACCTTTTTTTCAGGATAAAATTCACTAACAGGAGAAGAATAAAGTTTTACCTCATTAACCCGTTTATTAACGAATAAAATTTTTGCATTATCGGAGGACGATTTGGTCATACCGTTAGGCTCATTATTGTCATAAAGATAATAAATACTGTGCACACCGCCGAATACTTCTGTTTCCCTGATCCCGTTATCATCAAAATGAATAATCAATTTATTGCCTGAAACCTGGTCGAACCTGTTTTGATATTTTTCATTTTGAGAAAGGATGAATGAATTTTTAAATACTTCAAGCTTATCAATTTTATTTTTTATCAGGTAAATCGCAACTGAATCGCCGGTTAGCTGAGAATTATCATACCATATTACAGGCTGGCCGGCCGGCGGATTTATTTTATAAGTTATGATTTTTCCTTTACTGCGGTAAAAAAGTGTAAAATCATTCCTGGATGAAAAATCACTTCTTACAATTCTTACAGAATCTTCAGCTTTAAACAGATTTAAAGTGTCCCTGTATGCTTCCAATTTTAGTGACCGGATAACTAATGTATCAATCTGTAAAACTCTTGTTTTATCATTGTGTAAAGTAACAGGCACATTATCATTACCCGCAGCAATAGTATCCTTTTTCAAAACATAAGATGAATCAATTTGAATAAAAAGCGGCTTCTTTGTAACCACTGTATAAAATATATCAGGGTAGTCTTCAAGATGATTGCCGTATATAATAGAGTTATTAGATTCGTTTCTTATCTTAACGCGGCTGTCTGCAATAGAAACTCTCGAATCTCTGAAATGAACAAGCGTATCGGAATAAATAATATTTGTTGAATCAACAATTTTAACATTACCAACAGCGATGGACTTACCCTGCTGTTTATAATAAAAAAGAAGATTTGAAGTAAGTATTGATGATGTATCTACTAATTTTACCCTGTTATTAAAAATAGCTTTATCGAGGTCGAAAAAATACACTCCTGTGTCTGCGGTTAATACAACTTTTTTATCATACAATGTAACGCCAACATTTGACTGTGCTTTTCTCTCATTGCCGTAATAATAACCGTGTGACGTGGTTATAACTAATGTATCCTGTGTGGCTATAACATTGCCGTCAAGTTCAGCTTCATTCCTTGATATATATTGTGTAGCATGGTTGCATGTAATCTTTACATTTCCCTGAATTAACACAACATCATCATAAACATCCCGAACCATCTCCCCGTTATTCTCTGAGTTTACGAATTTTTTACCAGTTATAGTTATATATTCCTGCTGCTGTGCAAACGTAGTAACGGAAGTAAACAAAAATATTATTAAGAGTGATTTATTAATTTTCATAAAAACGAACACTACATTAAATCTTCCAGCCGGACGGAAAGAATGGGATGTAAACTCTGTTAATTTATCAGCTTCCTTATTTTTTACCTGTCATTAATCAAACGAACCGGGTTATTTTTTATCTGAATTATTCCGAACGGGCTGTACTGGTTTTGCTGTATCAAGCCGTGTAACGTAAGTAATATTATATATAGTATAATTTCTTAAGTTCTGATCAGATTCAAGCCCGTAGCCTTGTATTTTTTCTTTCGGCGATATAATAGTAACGAATTTATCTGTAACGATTTTTCTTTCTTTATTCTTCCACATCAATTCCTGCGTTTTCAATGTTACGCCGCTGTCGTTAACTGCTACAACGCTGTCAACTGCAAAAAGATCGTTTGACAGGTCGTCGGCTTTACCTTTATTTGCCGTAAGGACTGAAGCAATGTGCCCGAGCTGATCATAAAAATTAACTTTTATTGTATCCATCAGAGTTTCTGCGGGTTGTTCAAATTTTCTGAGATGCCTGTAAAAAAGTACGGCTTTTGTTATTCCGGAATCGCTAAATGCAACGTTTTCATCCCATCCTTCGGCTACCTGTCTTGATTCGTTAATGGAAACATTTATCGAAGGTTTAACTTTTTCACTGCTGCATCCGCTTAAAAAAAGAACAATTATAAAAAGGGCATAAGCTTTCATCTTTGACGGAGGCCAAGATTAATTAAATCATGAATATGCACCAAACCGGCCGGTCTTTTCTCATCGTCAATTATTATCATCGCAGTGATTTTGAAATTTTCCATTTGTTGAAGCGCGAATGAGGCAAGATAATCACCCTTCATCACTTTGGGATTTCTTGTCATAATGTCTTTTGCAAAAAGATCTTTGATATCAAGTGTGCGTTCAAGCAGTCTTCTTAAATCGCCATCGGTTATAACTCCGGTTAAACAACCGTCTTTATCTATAACCGTTGTAGTTCCAAGTCTTTTTGATGTAATTTCCAGGATTACATCTTTAATCGAGGTATCTTCATAAACCTTCGGAATGTCGCTGCCCTTAATCATTATTTCTTTTATTTCGAGAGAAAGGCGTTTGCCTAAGCTTCCGCCCGGATGCAGGAAGGCAAAATCCTCGGCAGTGAACCCACGTTTTTGAAGCAGCGCTACTGAAAGAGCATCGCCCATAACTAATGTTGCGGTTGTTGATGCTGTTGGTGCAAGATCATGCGGGCATGCTTCTTCTTTTACGCTAATATTAAGGAATATATTACATTCCCTGCTTAACTTTGATTCTTTTTCACCGCACATAGCGATCAGGGGAACATTAATTCTTTTAAGCAGCGGCAGCAGATTAACTATCTCTTCAGTATTACCGCTTTTAGAAATCAGAATTACAACGTCCTCTTTTCTAACCATTCCCAAATCTCCGTGAAGAGCGTCGGTTGGGTGCAGGTAAATTGAGGCTGTACCTGTTGAGTTTAATGTGGAAACAATTTTTCGGGCAATTAAACCTGACTTACCCATACCGGATAAGACAACTCTCCCTTTGCAGTTATAGATTAATTCAACTGCTTTTGCAAAATCATCATTAATGCTATATGAAAGATTAGCAACAGCTTCTGCTTCTATTCTGATTACCTCTCTCCCTTTTTGTATTATTTCATCAACAGTCAAATATAACCTCTGCGAAATTTTAAATTCTATGAGTGTTTTACCAGCTTGTCAATAGCTTTTATTTCAATAAGAAGTTCTTCCAAATCATTGAGCGGAAGCTGGCTTGCTGAATCACTTAATGCATTAGCCGGATCAGGATGGACTTCCAGAAAAAGTGCATCTATTCCCACGGCTGCTGCCGCGCGCGCAAGTGGTTTAATAAATATAGGTTCTCCGCCGCTGATATTACCTTTGCCGGGTAGTTGAACAGAATGAGTTGCATCCATAACCACCGGGTAGCCGAACTCCCTCATAATAACAAAAGAGCGCATGTCGACAACAAGATTGTGGTATCCAAATGTAGTTCCTCTTTCAGTTAGCATTATCTTATTGTTCCCGGTCGAAGCTATCTTTTCCGCAACATGCTTCATATCGTCAGGAGCAAGGAACTGCCCTTTCTTAACATTTATAACTTTACCCGATTTCCCGGCTGCTATAAGCAAGTCAGTTTGGCGTGAAAGGAAAGCAGGAATCTGAAGAATATCAGCTACTTTGGCTGCTTTATTAATTTCTTCAACCGTATGCACATCGGTCAGTATAGGAAGGTTTAGCTCTTTGCTCACTTTAGCTAAAATATTAAGAGCTTCTATGTCGCCAATACCGGTAAAGGAATTTAAATTAGTCCGGTTGGCTTTTTTATAGCTTGACTTAAAAACATAAGGAATATTTAACTTTGAGGTAATGTCCTTTATTGCCGCTGCTGTTTCTAATATTATACTTTCCCCTTCAATTACACATGGACCGGCAATCAAAACAAACGGCCTGTTTCCGCCGACTTTTATATTATAAATCTCAAACAAAATTGAGTGCTTCTTTGAAGTTATTATTATAAAAAATACTGAAAACAAATATAATCAAATTATTTGAATCTGCCTCTACGCTTAATTTATAACTAAAAAGTGCAAAAATTATCCAACACTCCAGATTGTGATTTAGCAAAAAACATTTGCAACTGAATCCGCAAAACCTTTAAAATTAGTTTTTTCTGTATTATTATTGATAATGAAATCTATTGTTCCCCAAAAGAATACTTAAAGTAAATAAACAATAAAAGATCGGCCCCGCTGTGATAAAATTTAAATTTGCAAATAATTCTAAAATAAAAATTATTTTATTTCTCTTAATTTCAATTCACATATCAGCTCAGACAAACCCTGTAACGAATTCATCAGAACTGAAGCTTGGGTTGAATAAATTAAATATTTTGGGCAGCGTCTTGTATATTGCCGCGCATCCGGATGATGAAAACAACGGATTGCTTGCCTATTTTGCTAAAGGCAGGCTGCTTAGAACGGGATATATATCATTAACCCGCGGGGACGGCGGGCAAAATCTTATTGGCCCGGAACAAGGGGATCTTTTAGGAGTTGCAAGAACCCAGGAATTACTGGCAGCCAGGAGTGTTGACGGAGCTGAACAATTCTTTACAAGGGCTATAGATTTCGGTTATTCTAAATCTGCCTATGAAACCTTTCAATTTTGGGGAAAACATAAAATTCTTTCAGATGTTGTGTGGATTATAAGGAACTTTCGTCCCGATGTTATAGTAACAAGATTTCATGGTACAAAAGAAGACGGGCATGGCCATCATACGGCTTCAGAAATACTGGCTGCAGAGGCATTCAAGCTTGCCGGCGATTCTTCAGCATTTCCAGAACAGCTTCAATTCGTAAAACCTTGGCAGCCTAAACGGATTTTATGGAATGCCTGGCTGCCCGCTCTACAGAAAACCAAAGAGGACGTATCTAAGCTGCTTAAAGTTGATGTCGGCACTTATAACCCGCTGCTTGGAAAATCCTATACTGAGATTGCTGCGGAAAGCAGAAGCATGCATAAAACACAGGGCTTCGGCTCCAGCCCGCAGTTAGGTCCGTCATTAAATTATTTTATGCCTATTAACGGAGCAAAAGCTGATTCTGATTTGTTCGATGGTATCGATGTAACATGGAACAGGATAAAAGGCGGGGAAGGTATCGGCACTCTGCTAAAAGAAGCAGATAAGGAGTTCAATCCAGAAAATCCTACAGGGATAATTCCAATACTCCTTAAGGCATATAAAGAAATGGGCGGGACAGATGACGGTTACTGGATTCCGCTTAAGAAAAAAGAACTGCTTGAAGTTATAAAGTCATGTTCCGGTATTTACATGGAATCAACTGCTTCCGATTATTCCGCAGTGCCCGGAGAAGAAGTTAAAATCACTTCAAAAATAATCAACCGTTCAGATTTTTCTTATATGTTAAATAAAGTTGAAACTACCGGACAGCTAAATGAAAAATTTTTAAATCAACGCCTTGATAATGAATCTTTATCTACCGTAAACTCTACAATAAAAATTCCTGATGACGCAGAATACTCGCAGCCTTACTGGCTTAAAGAAAAACCAGTTACGGGTGATTATTTAATTAATGATCAATTGTTAATTGGAAAAGCTGAAAATAACCCTCCACTAAAAACTACTTTTGAAGTTTCTGCCGGCGACCAGGTACTAAAGTTCGAGGTGCCTGTGGTTTATAAATGGAATGACCCGGTTAAGGGTAGTCAATCAAGGCCGTTTATAATAGTGCCGGAGTTGGCTATAAATATCGGCGAAAAAGATTATCTCTTCCCTACTAATAGAGAAAGAACGATAAACGTAAAATTGACAGCAAATTCCGGGAATATTTCGGGTACTATAAAGTTGAATCTGCCGGATGGGTGGCACGCTGACTCTGTTTATAAAAACTTTGTACTATCTCATAAACATGATGAGCTGATTATGCCGTTTACAATACACCCCCCTGTATCAAATTCTGATGCTGAGTTTAGTATTGAAGCGCATGTAAATAGCCGGGTAATCAGGCAAGGGATGATTTCTATTAATTATCCACATATCCCGGTTCAAACTTTATTTCCTCCGGCAGAAGCTAAACTTATCAGGCTAGATGTAAAAAAAGTTATAAGTAATATCGGATATATTATGGGACCCGGTGATGATGTGCCGGAGAGCCTGACAGAGCTGGGATACAATGTTACGTTATTATCAGACAAGGATATTGTAAATGGGAATCTATTAAAATATGATGCTGTTGTCACAGGCGTACGAGTTTATAATACTAATCAGAATATAATAAATGAAGAGCCAGAACTTTTAGAATACGTTAAAAACGGCGGCACTCTTGTCGTTCAGTATAATAAAAGTTTTGATCTGATTACGGATAAAATTGGACCTTATCCGTTTCATATTTCAAATCTCCGGGTAACTGATGAAAATTCAGACGTAACTTTTCTTGACACGACAAGCCCAATTTTAAACTATCCAAATAAAATAACAAAAAATGATTTTGATAACTGGATTCAGGAGCGAGGGATTTATTTTGCTGATAAATGGGACACGCATTATAAAACCGTAATTGCCTGTCATGATCCAGGTGAAGAACCGTTAAAAGGCGGACTAATTTATACTAATTACGGCAAAGGTATTTTCATTTATACAGGCTATGATTGGTTCAGAGAATTACCTTCCGGGGTACCAGGGGCTTATAAAATATTTGTTAATTTAATTTCTGCCGGCAAAGCCCTTGATGCGGTAAATTAATTAATATATTTTTTTGGAAATTTATTCCAGCTAAAGATTGTATCAATTAAAATAAACCTTTAACGCAGATGATGATTAATAAAACCCTGGTATATTAAATAAATTAGATAATAAAAAATGTTCTTTTAATTCTACTAATATATTTAATTGTAGTTTATAATTTGACAGAGAAACTATAACGATCTTAATAAAAGCTTAATCTCAAAAATCAAAAAAATATTTTCCCGGAAAAATTACCTCTGTTGTTTTTAAAATTTTGATCGTGATATAAGGAATAAAGAATTCAATTTAAGTCATTCGAACCCGGAATTGAAGTGAATGGGAAAACTGTAAATTCAGTTATCGACGGTTTGGGTCAATTTAAAACTCTGGCTAAAAAATTACCTTTAGATAAAGAAATTGGAAACGAATTGGAGGGAGAATATAAACTCGATCCGGATGGCTGGTATTCACATGATTGGTGGTGAACTGCCTTTAAAACATTATCCAGAGAAATCGGCAACTCAATGTTAATGATGATTGGTTCAAAAATACCCGAAAATGCTGAGTTCCCTTCCCGTATTGTTGATTTAAACTCTGCAATTAGATCTATAAATATTGCGTATCATATGAACCATAGAAAAAATGGGGTCATTTTGTACGATGTAAAAACAAGCGTTTTTACCGAAGAAATCAGACATTATGGTTATGAAAAAATTCCCGGTAAAAATTTAATTATAAGTGAGTGCAGGAACCCGTATCCCTGCGCATTTGATTTTGGTATATTAACAACGTTGACTAAGAAATTTGAACCAAATGCAATAGTAGAGCGCGACAAGTCCAAACCCTGCAGAAAAAATAGCGCTGATAGCTGCACTTATTCATTTGCATGGTAATATGTTACTTTTAACCGTTCACTTAAATAAACTAATCAATTTTCCCGTTTTCCACTCTTAATTATTAAATTCTAATTAGCTATTTTACTTGGAATGATTTTTTAATAAAATGTGCGGGAATCCGTGTGTCTAAATTAGCAAAAGAAAAGAAAGTGCAGATCATTAAGGCTGCCGCAAAACGTTTTGATAAACACGGTATAAATAAAACTACGCTTAATGAAATTGCCCGAGATTTAAGAATTGGTAAAGCTACTCTCTATGGGTATTTTACTTCAAAAGAAGATATTTTCTATTCTGTCCTTGAGTGGGAAGGTTCTCAATATTTGGAAGAAGTAAAAACTATTTTTGATAAAGAAGAAATCCCCATCCAGTACCGGTTTTTAGATTATTTCAAGTCCAAAGAAAATATCAGTTTGAGATACAAATTAATGTTTGATTCTTTTTTGCGGGTCCTTGATGATAAAGGGCTTGAAATTGAACTGGCATTTGTTAAAACATTACTGAACAATGAAGAAGAATTTATAAAATCAGTTCTGATAAAAGCAAAGAGGATTAAGGAAAACGCATTGGATCATACTTTACCACTTTTCATAGTTCTTAAAAGCTGGGGATTAAGCTTTGGTACAAAACTTCACACACTAGCAAACTCCGGCAATATCTTCGATTTAAAAGAAACCATCATCAAAGAGATTAATAATTATTTAATTTGAATTACTGATAAAAATAATGTAAGGTTCACATTAAAAGTGAACTTCATATAATTAGGTTACAATCAATATATCGCTTCTCTTATTTTTGCGCTTATATAATCCATTATCCAAACTACAAAAGCAATCATAAGTACTATCAACCCCACTTCGCGCCAGCGTGCAAGCCCCTGATATTGCATAAGCATTGTGCCTACTCCGCCGCCGCCGACAAGACCTATTATTGTTGCCATTCGTACATTTATATCCCACCTGTAAATTGTAAATGAGAGGAATGGAAGAATTATCTGCGGAACCACAGCATGCCAGACTACCTGAACTTTATTGGCCCCGGTTGCGGTAATTGCTTCAATAGGCCCGGTTTCTATACTTTCAATAGCTTCTGAATACAGTTTCGCATTCGAAGCGATTGAGTGAACAAGTAAAGCAATCATTCCGGCAAAAGGACCGATACCAACCCATACAGAGAAAATAATCGCCCAAATAATAGGCTCAACCGATCTTATAAAATTCAGCACAATGCGGAGTACATAATAAATACCAACCGCAATTTTGTTTTCTTTCATCAGGTTTCTTGCCGTAAAAAAACTAATTAACAAAGTTGGCGGAATCGAAATCAGAGTGGCAACTAAAGCTATATAGATTGTCTCAATCATTGCAAAAAGCACATCGTCAAAAATACCGAACTGCGGGTTGAATAACGCCCCGAAAATTCGCCCGGCTCCCTGAAGCCCTTCACTACTGAATAAACCAACAATTGAAATTTTGGTTATGATCCATCCGGCTACAAAAGTAATATTAAAAAGAAACCAGCCGGATAATTCCACAGTCCATTTTGTAACTTTATTATCTTTGGCAAGACCAAATAGTTTGCATGACAGCGACATTCTTGTTGCAGACCATAAAGTTCCTGCTATTATACTTATAATAAAAATTATTAATATTTGCTCCCAAGAAAAAGGAGGGCTTTGCAGGTCAGCTATAAATTTGAAATAAATAGCTCTTTGAATTACAAGAATGCTGTAAAAGAGAAAGAAAATATCAAGCAGTACCGCTTTATATAAATTAATTTTCCGGTTTTGCCGTTTATCAGATTCAATAATTTTCATTTAAATTTTTTCCGGAATATTTTCATTAATCATTTTATCTCAACCTCTTCAGCTTCCTCGCCGTAAATAGTCTTAAACCAGGATTCATTGATACCGGACGGAGCGCCTTCATAAACAATTTCTCCGGCTTTAAGTGCAATTACACGTGAGGCATAACGCCGTACCAAGCTTAAAAAATGAAGGTTGCATATTACTGTTGTCCCTAATTCTTTATTTATTTTTTCAAAAAATTGCATAACCGAATTTGAAGTTGCCGGGTCAAGCGATGCAACCGGCTCATCAGCTAAAAGCAGTTTAGGATTCTGCATAAGGCTTCGTGCGATTGCTACTCTTTGCTGCTGCCCGCCGCTTAATGAATCTGCCCTGTCTTTAGCCTTTTCTTTAATCCCCACAGTTTCAAGACATTTGTTTGCTTCAACATATATTTCATTTGGATAATTTTCCAGGATAGCTTCAATTGTACCCATCGAACCCAGTTTGCCGTTAATAACATTAGAAAGAACTGAACGCCTATTAATAAGATTAAACTGCTGAAAGACCATTCCAATCTGAATCCTTACTCTGCGGAGTTCTTCACCTTTAATATGGGTAATATCTTTCCCTAAAAATTCTACACTGCCCGAAGTGGGTTCAATTAACCTGTTGATACACCTGAGTAATGTCGATTTTCCGGATCCGCTTAATCCTATTACAACAATGAATTCGCCTTCTTCAACATTAAAGCTTATACCGTTTAGGGCATGGTTACCTGAAACGTAGCTTTTATTTAAGTTCTGAATTTTTAACAGCATCTGTTTGTGAAAATCCAATCTTCCTTTCAGAAACTAATTTTTCATTAAATCTTCTAAGTGTATATTTTCTTTTTCCAGTAACTTACGCAGCCCGTCATAATCAGAGTCTTTTGTCGGGATCAGACCCGTAATATCATAAATCTCGAAAAGTGCTTTACGGCCGCCGGGAGTATTAACAAATTTAATTAAGGCGTCCGAAATTTTCTCCTTCATTACTTCATTAATATCTTTCCTGAAAACCCATGGATCATTTGGAATATCCTGAGTAAAGCCTATAATTTTTACTTTATAGGCAACATCGGGAAATTGCTGTATGACCCTCATCCGTGCATCCATAATTTTTCCGGTTGAAGGACTCGGCGGAGCATAATAAGTTGCTCCGGCTTTAGCCTGTCCCTGGTATACCATCATTACAACATTGTCATGCCGCATGGCAAAAACACTTTCGTCTGGTTTAATTCCCCGGTCATCAAGCATCGCTTTGGGAAGTATATATCCTGAAGTTGATGAAGGATCTACATAAGCCATGCTCTTACCGTTTATATCCTCAATACTATTAATACCCGAATCAAATCTTGTAATAAACTGGCCTTTATATGTAGTTTGATTACCCTCCCTGACTATCCTCAATTTTGCTTCAGCACCGTATTTGGCGTGAGCCATCAGATACGAAAAAGTATTTATTGCCGCAACCTCTACCTTACCCGTTCCAAACGCTTCAACAACGGAAATAAAACTGGCAGGAACTGCAATGGTATAATAGTACCCCGTCTCCCGGTGAAGAAAATCGGTAAGAGATTTTGCATTAAATGAAATTCTGTTTGCATCTACGGAAGGAGTGAAATAAATTTTAACCGGGTTTGAATATGTACCCAAAGCTCCTTCATTTAATTGCCTGATCGTAATAGCCGCGATAAATACAAGTATTGGTAACTGGTATAATAAATATTTAAATAACTTCATAAAACACATAATCGTTTTTTGTAAATATGCCAATTACTTCAGAATCATTCAATTGCATAACATACCAAAAGATTAATTTTAGATTATTAGTTCACATAAAACAAAATACGCGAACTTAAACTGATTAATATTACTGATATGGGATTTTAATTTAAAGTGAAAAGAAAATTCCGTATAACTTTTTATTCACAATCCTCATGGATTTTAACGTATTCGCTTCCCCATTTCATATAATGGAATCTGATTATTATTATCGTAGTATAAACAATTATATAAGCTGGAAGGGCTGCCCACGTCCATAGAAGCCCAAGTTTCAATACTACTCCCAGAAGTATTGCTAGCGGAACGAAGACAAAAAGATTTGCCGTAATTTCTGATATCATAACAAACAATGTCTTTCCTGCAGCCTGCAAACCATTAGCAAGCACAACACCTGTTGCATAAAAGATCTGGGCAAACCCTGCTATACGTAAGGCAGGTTTGGCTGTTTCAATAATAGATTGATCGGTTGTAATTATTAATAGAATAAATTGCGGCAGCAGTATATAAATAGCTCCCAGGCAAAGAGTGTAGTAGGTGGCTATTTTAGCGGTTTCGAATCCATATATTCTTGCAAGGTCAAATCTCTTGGAGCCAAGGCTGTTACCGACTAATGTCTGAACTGCTATTCCAAGCCCGAAACACGGTAGTAATGATATAAACAGTGTACTTATGACTGCTTGTGAAGCGGCTTGTTCTTTTGTTCCGATAAACCCGGTAATGGAAATAAAGATTAAAAAGCCAATAAGAATAAAAATATTTTGAAAAGATACAGGAAGGGAAATTTTATAAATGCTTTTAATAAGTTTTAAATCAATTTTAAAATAATTGAATGTCCTATAACGGTACCTGTACGACGGCAATAAAATTACAATAAAATAAAACGAAGCATCAAAAAAAGTAGCAAGAGAAGACCCCAGCCCTGCACCAGCAAGCCCCATTCTGGGAATCCCAAATAAACCATAAATGAGAGAATAATTAAAAATTATATTCAACAGGTTGGTCATTATTCCGGAGAACATAAATATTTTTGTTTTGCCTATACCAAAGAAAAAGCCTCGGAACGATACCGATACAAGGAAAAATGGAAGTCCCAGTAAGCGGAAGAAAATAAATTGTGCAGTATAATTGCCAACGATTTTATCTGCGGCAAAAAAGTGTGAAACCGGATACGCAGTTAAAGTACAAAGTGCAGTAATAATTATCCCGATTGAAAATCCTATTATTAAAGAATTATTTAAAGCCTTACTACAGCCGGTATAATTTTGCGAACCGAAATTTCTCGCTACCATGACATGAGTGCCCGTGGCTAAGCTGGAGAAAAAACTAACAACCGCCCAGGTGGCAAGTACACCTATCCCCATCGCAGCAAGAGCATAGGTGGCTTCCGGAAGTCTTCCAACCATTGCAGCATCAACAAGCGAAACTACCATTTGGGTGGATAATCCGGCAATTGCAGGTAAACCTACGTGAAGAATTTTTTTATAATAATTATCAACCGGGAACAAATTCATGGGCGTAAAAATAAGCAATGTTCGCTTATTTAAAAACTTTTGAACCGAGTTTTAATAGATTTAATAATTATTTTATTGTGGCGGGATACTATTATAATTTAGTAAAGAGGTGAACACCCAGTTAAGAAAATTTATACATCCAATAATTAAATTTGGAACAAAGGAGAACCTACAGATTCCTTCGAAAGAACTCCCGACTTTCAGGTTGTAAATCTGATTGCTGTTCCCTGCACAGGCCCGGGAACTAAAATATCACTTGTATAAATTTAACTTTGTGGAGCTAAGGAGGATCGAACTCCCGACCTTCTCGTTGCGAACGAGACGCTCTCCCAGCTGAGCTATAGCCCCGATATTTTTTACAATGAACTCCTTTTCGATTCCTACAACTTTGCGACCTCCCCGACGTTAATCGCATAGGCGTCAACTTAATTATTGATTTTTTCATAATAGTTTACTCTGTCATGTCTAGATTCATAGATACAATAATAAGATATTTGCTTATCAAGGATTAATTCCAAATTATAGGAACTGTTTTTTAATCCGAACACCAACATATTTATATTACTGACCAAGTACTGCATAACCTGCATCATACTTAATCCGCGCATTTTAACTTTTATTGATCTGCTTGATAATCTCTTCATGTAATAATTGTAAAAACCTACCTGGAAAAGGACAATAAATATGAGCATACAGTATATGTATGACTCCATCCGGATCTTGTTTGCGTCCTTAGGGATTTCTGTAATCTTGAAGTAACTCTTCCAACATTTGAATATTATTTCTATCCGCCATCTAAGAAAATATATTTCTGCGATATCTTTGAGGTTCAGCCTTTCTTGTGGAACGTTTGTAATAAACAATTCCCAGCCTAATAAGAATAGACTCTCTTTGCTCGGATTACATCTTCTATCCCTATTTGCTCTGGCTTTCCTTCTTCTTTCCGATGCTACTGCCTGATCTACAGGTATGGCTATAAGTCGTACCGGCAGTCTTTCCTCTTCGCCTAGAAATACCTCTATATCCAGTTGCCCTTTTCTGCTCAACATCTTTGCTAAATCTATCGGTTTTTCTTCTTTTTTTGATATTATTTTCAATTCTCTTTTCATCCGGCTTATAAAAAACACTCCTTGTTCATCTAACTTTCTGAATATTCTTAAGACAAAATATCCTAAATCTCTTATCAACAAATCTCCCTTTTTTACTATTTCAAGTATCTTTTCCGCATATCCCTGATCATTTTTTCTAAACGAAGTTATTTCAAAACGGGTAAAATTCTTCTTTATTATGTTATATGCTGACTGAATCTTTACTATTGCTTTTTTAGCTTCTGTGTCCCAGTATCCGTTACCCGGATAGTCTTTCCATAAACTGTCGCTTAGCTTTATATGTGTACTGTCTTCCAGAATTACATTCTTAAATCCTCTTAATTTTTTATTTGTATTGCCTTTTATTTTATTTCCTATGTTTTTGTCTATTGCCGAACTTAGTACTTTCTTTAAGAATTCTATCTGTTCTGGTTGCATCCTTTTCCATAATGCTTGTTTTGATACTTTATCTTTTATTAGTAATCCTATTTTTATTGCCCATGACTTATATGACTTTTTATCCGGACTGAAGGCCATCATAAAAAATCCCACTAACAAATCTTTTGGCGTTATTTTTTTTGGCTTCCTCTTGCAAAATTTACTTTGCTTTGATAGCTTATTGATAGATAATTTATTTAATTTTTCCTCTATTATTGTTACTGCTTTTTCTTTGCTGTTTGGCTTCATTGAATAGTCCTTATTGCTTGCAATACAATAATTTACTATTCTTGGAACAAACAGCAACTTATTTTTTAAGTTGACGCCTATGCGACGTTAATCGGGACGCTCTCCAAGTTGAGTTTAGCCCCGTGGAAATATTTTATGTATAAAAATTATTAACTTTTAATAAATAACCTCAAATTACTATTAGAATAAATTTAACGGAATAAATTATTTTTGTCAAACAATATATATTACTTAAACTCTTTCATTTTATTTGCTTTAATATAGTCCTTTATAAATTTGTCAACTATCTCCCTTGCATAAAGCCGGATCTCTTTTAATTTATCTGCACTGAAAATGCCGACATCTGTAGAAGACCAGGTAGCAGCGCCGAAATATTCCTGTTTTGGATTCCGGCTTAAATTTACATCCTGCCTGAATTCTATAGTCAGGCTGGCCGCATATACATCAGCTATTTTTGATTTTATAGCCCCGATATTAATATAAAGATACGGCGCACCGGGTAAAGAATGCATCGCGGATTTATCCACAACGGTCATGCCTGCAGAATCCAATTTCTCCACGGCATCTTTCAATATGGTATCTTCATTTATCCCGTTGTCATTTAAAACCTGGTTTACCTTCTCTACTATAACGCCCGCTTTACTAACTCCTTTTAATGAGTTTATGGATTGCTTAAGGCTTTGGGCATCTGTATTGCCTGTATTACAAATAAATAAAATAACAATTAATACAAGCGAATATAATTTGATTAATGACCGATTCATTATTAGTCGTTTCCTTTTAATTGTTCGTAGTATAAATTAATACGGGCCGGATAAGCTTTATCACAAGCCTTTTAATTTTTTCCGGGAAAGCAAGTATTTAGTTTACTTTTATTCTGCTGTCTTCTTTCTCTTCTTTAACCTTCTTTTTCATTTTGTGGCTTTTTTTTACACCTGTATGTTTTTTTGACCTATGTTCTTTTTTCTTAATAACATGTTCTTTTTTATCCTGTTTCTTCCTGGGCATGTTCGCATCCTGGGCAGATGAAGATGACACAATAAAACTCGTTAGAGCTATTACGATAGCTAAAAGTGCAAAGATTCGTCGTAACATTATCTTATGTACTCCTTATTGAATTGTTTGATATTGAATTAATAATTTCATGCTCTTTTTGTTAATATCTGTATAGTTTTCTTCCCCGGGCAGGTTTAGCCGCAATTTTATATAAGTATATGAACAAAAATATGAATACTTTTTTTTAAATGCTAAGTGTAAAATTGTGACATAAATGAGACTTAATCCGAATATAAAATATCCTGCTATGATTTAGATGCTAACAAATAAATCCTGTTAAAAATTAAATTAACCAATCCATCCTTATCTGCTTGTTTTACAAACTCTTGCTTAATTAAATATTTAAACCGTTCGATATAATCGTTGCCGATTTCGATGCTGTAATTATCCTTGTTTAAATATCCCTCAATTGCTCCAGACGAAAATATTTCAAATACCTTTTCCGGCATCTGCTTTGCTGATTGAGAATCAATCTTTGAAAGTACGATTTTGAATCCGCCGGATTCAAATATCCTGCTGTATTCTCCGGCATTTTCAAGGAAGAGCCACGGACTTTTAAATTGTGAATATATTTCCCTAATTTTTTCATCACCGTCAGTCATCTTTTTAATGGCAGATACAAAATTCGGGCAGTATAATTCTGTAGCAGGCGCCTGAATGGCAATTCTTCCCCCGGGTTTTAATGCTTTGTAAAAATTTATTATTATTGTTTGAATATTTGTAAACCATTGAAAAGAAGAATTGCAAAAAATAGCATCAAATTCCCGATCAAAATTAATGTCTAAACAATTTTTTGTTAAAAATTCTATATTGGTATAACCATAGTTTTTAACTGCCTCTTTAATCATACCTTCAGATGCATCAATACCAACAACCCTTGCGCCAGTTATTTCTTTTATTTTAAATGTTAAGTCTCCGGGGCCGCATCCTACATCAAGCACTGATTCTTCAGGTTGAATATCAAGCAGATTAAATAAAGTTTCCGATGCGGATTTTTGTACTGTTGAAATCTCATGGTATTTTTCGGCAATTTTAGAAAAGTCTATTTTATCCATTTAGTTCCTTATTTACTTTTATTACTTCTTGAATTCTTAATCATTTCCACTATTTCTTTAGGCGCTTTATCCGGTGAGCCCGAATCAAACGGCGGTTTAGGATCATATTCAATTGCAAGCTGCACTGTCTTTGCAAAGTTTTCGCTGACAACAAGGCTCGTTAAATATAGCGCCATATCAATGCCTGCTGATACACCCGCTGAAGTAATTATTTTACCGTCTTTAACATACCGTTCATTAACAAATTCTACCGGGTACTTCTTTAATTGTTCCACCCGGTTCCAATGAGTTGTAACTTTACGTCCGTTTAATACTCCGGCCGCAGCAAGTAATAAAGAACCTGAACAGACTGAAGTAGTCCATTGGCTTTGTTCATGAACTATATTAACCCATTGCAGAATTTCTTTATTACCAAGAATTGCATCGATACCAAATCCGCCGGGAATAACAATAATTTCAGGGTCTTTCATATCGGCCAAAGAACAATCAGCGGCTATTTGAATTCCCTTGTTATTCTTATATAGCCCCGGTTTTTCCGCAGTAAAATAAATTTTTGAACCCGGGATATTGGAAAGTACTTCATAAGGCCCGACTACATCAAGAGCAGTATAATTGTAATAAAGTAAAATTGCAATTTTCATAACATAAACCTCATTTTTTTGTTCCGGTTGCTTTAAAAAAAGTATAACAAAATACTCCGCCGGCTCCGGCGGTTTTATATAAATCCGATATTCCTTTATTAAACGTTGTCGCATCAATCAGGTTTTCGGATATTGCTTCTTTTTTAACGCCCTCAATCATAGCAGTAAATGTATTTCTTGTAAATCCTTCTACAAGATCCGGATTACTTTCATCAGCATAAACCATCCTTGGAGAATTTCTTATGCAGTCAAACCCTGCTTCTTTTAAAATCGGGTATAACTTTCTTCCGATATTTGCATCACCGCCATTCCTGCGCTGTAATTCCACCTGGCACTGAATTGCAAGATAGGCATCCCGGCTTTCCGGGGAAAAATAAGCCGAGCCGTGGTCGCCTTCAACAATAATAATTGAGCCTTTTGGCTTTAATACTCTTTTTAACTCAATTATAGCGGCCTTATAATCAGGCAGGTGTTCAATTACAAAGCAAACAAATACATGATCAAAAATTTCATCTTCGTACGGCAGCTTAAATATATCTGATTTGTTGAAAGTAACATTTGATATTCCCATTAACAATGCCGCTTCTTTAGCTTTCGTAATTGATTCCCCGGATATATCAATTGATACAAATTTACATAAAGGATTTTTTAAAGCAATAATTTTTGTTTGAGCGCCGGTTCCGCAGCCTGCCTCAAGAATTATATTCCCCGGTTCCCAAATAGAATCATGATGAATTAATTCATCCAGAGTATTTGACTGATCTTCTAATCTTTTTGCTTCCTGTACTGTATACCCATGCACATATGAAGCCATATTCTATTCTATCCTTCCCTTAGATATTTATTTAAAATAATTCATTTTAAAAGTTTGTTTTATATGATTTGGAATAATATCGTTCAACTCAAACCAGGGTTTTTAGTATTTACTCTATCGTATTATGGTTTGATTTTCATTCATCCAGCAGACGCTATGCCTGTCGTACATAAAGAAGTGATTACAATTGCATACTGTTGTAAAGACGGAGTATACCCGGTTTTACAAATATTCACGCAACAATACCTGAAGAATCATTTATAAAATTAAATTATATGTCATTACATGTGACAGGTCGCTACCCGTCACGACTTAACTAAACCATCCAGATAAGGAGTCTTTCATTATTTCTATAGTTTTTTTATTAACATATATATCACTATGCAATGAATTTTCTATAACGGCAACATCATACCCTAATTCCATCATAATCTTACACTTATTCATTATTTCGGGTATGTCTCTTGAACCATATATTATTTTTGTATTTTCCACTTTTGCAGAATAACCCGGGAAGCATTTAAGTATTTCGAAATTTATTCCCTGACTTTTTTCTTTAACCCTGTAGGTCCTTAGATTATTGATTATCTGCTGAGTTTGACTGCTGAATTCTTTATTTATCGCAGGCGAAATCCCAATTGAAAAATCGCATTCACAAATTAGTGCAAGCCTTCCTCTCAGGGAATGCCCAATTATAACTATTTTCATTCCGGGTTCACAGATAAACCCAATTAACAGGTTAATATCTTGCATAATATTTTCATCATAAGGAATTTCATTTTCACCGTGGCCGCGAAGATCAATAGTATATGTTTTGAATCTGGCTTCAGAAATTTGATAGCTCAAATCCAGCAGCGCAAATATCCGGATTCCGCCGGGTCCGGCGCTATAAATATTCCCGCTTGGATCTGCTTTCATACCGTCAGCATAGCCACCGTTGCCCAGATAAACAAACTTTTGTTTGTTGGAAATTGTTGAATCGTTAATTACATCCCAGTCATAATTAATATTTACCTGAGTATCATTAACATACAATTTCCATTCATCCGGCGAGAAACAAATTCCGTTTGGTTCATTTAATGAACTATCCATGATTTGAAGGCTTCCGGAGGAACTTATCCTGAATATACCGGAAAATGATAACTGCTGTTTTTCCCCGGCAGGTATATTTAAAGGCGGATCCGTAAAAAATACCGATCCGTCTGATTTTACAACAATATCATTAGGGCTGTTCAACTTCTTACTATTATATAATGATGCAAGAACTGTAATTGTGCTATCCTTTTCCCTTCTGGCTATTCTACGTAATCCCATTTGTGTAAAAACCAGCCTGCCCTGTTTATCAAATATTAAACAATTTGAAGTTTGGGACGGTCTCATAAAAACAGATACGCTGCTGTCTTTTACATTCCATTTATAAATGGTATTTGCATCAATATCTGAAAATAGCAGGCCCGTACTATCCATCCACACGGGCCCTTCAACAAAAGAGAAGCCCCCCGCCACTTTTTCTAATTTCGCACCCGGCGGGACAGGTGATTGAGCAAGAGTATATGAACTAATTAACAGCAATACAAAGCAGTAAATATTTCTCATTAAATTCTTTCGTAATATTTTTTGTCTATTCACTACATAATTAATTAATTGTAAGAGTTTTTGTATCCATTGGGTTTACAAGAAACACAATATTCGGATACTTTATTTTTAATTGTTCAATTTTTTTTGTCCATATTGCAATAAAACCGGGTGGAATGTGCATAAGTACGATGTATTTCGGATTTAATATTTTTATAACATAATCCGGATTGGATTGACTTGAATCCATTAATTCATAATACAGAAACGCAACATCAATACTATCTTTCCATGCTTTATTTTGCGCTATGTAACCCTGCAGCGCATTTTTCATTATGTCGCCGTAATGGAAAACTTTAATACCACCCATATCAAATAAGAAACTTATATTAGACATTCCCGAATCTATATCAACACCATTTTTGTAATATGACAGGTGCTTAAGCGAAAATATTTTAACCGGAATACCGTTAATCACTTCGGATATACTTTGATTCATTGGAGGAGTTACTTCAACTATTTGATCTTTATACTGTTCTACAGGCAGAGACTGCTCCTTTATAAAATCCAGTGCTGGCTTTGAACAAATGAGCGGGACATTCTTCTGCTTAGCCAGATAATTTGTTAATAATACCCGATCACAATGATCTGCATGATGATGGGTCAGCAAAAATAAATTTATGCTATTAAACGGGGATATAGCATTTTCTATGCTGTCTATTAAAGATTTGGGAGGCGTTAGAAATATTCCATATCCACCAGTAAACAAGGCATCCACCATAATCTTTTTACCGGGCGTAGATAATAAAAATCCCTCATTTGCTATATAAGTAATTTTTAACTGTTTTTGCCCGGACTGTGGAAAAATAAAAAAAAAGCCGTTGATTATTATACTGCATATAAATATTTTATATCTCATTACTCTTCCCTTTTCTAATTTTTATTATTCTTTGAAGCCGGAATTATTTAAAAATAATTTTGGAATGATTATTTTTACAAAAGAATAAAATTTTGTTCGACACTGATTCAGGCGTCCATTCTGTAAACCACAGGTTTAATTCCGCATTCCCCTTCTGCCGGGAGGCGCTGTTTCGACACTTTTTCCCTTTTTATTTTAGAATATTTAATCGTAAGATAATTGCTATTACTGATTTAACAAATTAAGCATTGCTTCCCTAGCAGTTATCACTTCTTTAATTTCAATATTTTCATAATAAGGTCTCCACGATGAGAACTTTTTTTCAAGTTCCGTTAAGTCATTAGCCTGCCAAAAGCTTATGCCGATTGAAGGTTCTTCTTTTTCGCAATATGTTTCACTTATTATAGCTGATCTGTCAAGCTGTCCCTTCATTATTTTTTTTGCAAAGTCTTTCAAAGTATCGGCCCTGACTTTTACTTTAACCTGGAATGTCATGATAATTCTCCAATTAAAATAAAATTACTAATTTTCTACTCTACTCAAACTAAATATAAGGCTGGATATAAACAAAATTCTAGGGTCAAAATCAAAGTGGAAAAGACAAAGCAAAACTTATTTAACTTAGTAATATTATATTTTTATTGTATTATTTGTGATTTATTGTATCACAAAACCCAAGGCAACCAGTCTCATTAAATACATCTAAGTTTCAAACCTGCACATCTTGATAATTTGCAATCCTGATAATAACAAAACTTGATAATTTTTTTATTTAAGTTTATTTAAAACCATATCTCTTGCAGCAAATTGTTTTGCAAATTTTTTATTATACGATGAACCGGAAGCGGTAATTGTACCATGAAAAGATTTAACGCTTACTTTGCATATAAACTTAGGCTTATGGATAGGCCCTTCGCTGACAAAGTCGAATTCAGGCATAGGAAGTCCTGATTTCACACAGGATTCTATTAAAATGCCAACATAATTATCTGCAATAATTACTTTAGCTTCTTCTGCTTTTTGCTTCTTTGATTCCGGGCCACTTTTTTTAACTGGTTTATTCCTGGCCAGTGAAAGTATTTCTTCATACATTTTTTTAGCAGCTAACTGCTTTGTCAGTTTCCTGTTTTTTGCTGTTGCCGAAGTCTGTATTTCGTTTTCGCCTACTATTAGTTTACAATTACAGTTATGAATGGGATTATGATGCGGGCCGCTTGTAAAAAATTCAAATACCGGTTCCGACTGAATCCGGCGGCTAATACAGATATCGGTCAGTTTCCCGATATAATTTTCCATTACCGCTTCATCACCATCGTTGAATTCAGGAGAATCATAGGCGATTTTTAAATTTAACGGAAGTTTCTTAGTTTCATCCGCAGGAACAAGTTTATTAAGTATATAGCACTTAAGGAATGCACATGAAGCCGCTCTTCTTGCTTTTCTTTTATTATACCCTAACTGGTACTCCGGAACCGAACATAATTTCCCGTCCACCTTTGCAACCGCGCGGGCGGCAAAAATATTTTGGTAGGGATAATAATCAACATCGTAATCAGTAATTCGTTTAGCCTGTTCTTCTAAATGAAGCACCTGGTCGCTGTAACCAACCGAGTTAAGCGTAAGTTCCAGCGCTTTAGCGCGGATGTTTTTCCATGCCTCGCTGTAGTCTTCAGCGTCAAACAATATAATGGCAAGATGATCTACGCCCAGATTATTAGACTCAATTCTTTTCGTCAGGGCGCGCTCAAATTCCTCATTCATAAAACCGCTCTGACATGCCTCTTTAAGAAGAGGCTTAAACTCCTCTCCTGGTAATCTTATAAGCCTTTCGGCGTTGTATAAATTTATCTTTTCATTTGTGTCCCGTATACTTTCCTCTTTAAAAAATTTCTTTTTTTGTTCTGAGTTTTGAATAATTACACTATTTATTTCAGAAGAAATTGTGTTTAATTCATCAATTGTAAATGTGGACTCTTTTTTATTGAATTGTGCTTTTAATAATTCATGGTTCAACAAGTCTGCCGCGCGGCGGAGAGGTGAAGTTACATGAGTATAAGCGGGAAGGTTTAAGCTGTAATGCCCTTTTATGGAGACCCCGTACTCTGCTTTATTAAACCAAAGATTTGAACGAGAAACGACTGCATCCAGAAGTTTCGGGTTGGATACCGCAGTCTGCAGTTGTTCCAATACTTCTGCCCTTTGAGGAATTACCTGCCTCGCAGTGTGGTTTCTGTATAAAAAATTGTATTCTCTTAAAGCCGCAAACTCTGCAACAGCGGCGTTCGTCAATATCATAAACTCCTGGATAATTATATTGGATTTATGTGCATCTTCAGATTTCATCTGCATTAACTGACCGTCTTCATTGGTGAATAGCAGCCGCTGTAAATCAAAAATGACTAATGCTCCGGATTGTCTTCTTTTGTCCATCAATCTTCTTGCAAGAATATAACAGTCGTTTAGCATCCGGTAATCGGGATCATCGGGGCATGAATCGATTATATAATCGACTTGAGTATAGTTAAGTCTTCTCCGGTTTTTAAATATTGTTTCCTTTATAGTAAGCTGGTCTAGCTCAAGGTCGGGCGTCAGTGTAATTGAAAATGTGAGCGCCGGTCTTACTTCATTTTCCAACAGGCTAAGTTTTCCTTCCGAAATAATTTCGGGCAGCATCGGGATATTTCCATCGCTCAGGTAACGCGTCATAGTGCGCTTAATTGCTTCATTGAATAACCCGGAACCGGGCCTAATAAAAGCTGAAACATCCGCAATTGATACATGAAGGACATAACCGTCACCCGTATAATCCAGTTGAATAGCATCGTCCAGGTCAAGCGAATCCGGTCCGTCTATTGTTATTCCCTCAATTAGTTTCCGCCCTTTTAAATTTTTTTTGAGGATTTTTAGTGAACTTGCTTCATCCAAAACATCCTTAGAAAAAATATTTACATCCATAAATACTCCCATTTATACCAATTCGTAGTTTTTTAATTTTTAGCATACAAAATAAAGCAAAAACGGATACATGAAGCAAGAAAATACTTAGCACAAAGTCATCTATTTTTGATATTAATTTGTACAAGAGCAAGATATCTAGATATAATAAAAATCCGGAACGTGTGATCCGTTCCGGATAAAATAATTAAATTACCGTTTAATTTTAGTTACTATACGTGAGGCTCACCTCTGGAGTAAGGCTCAAGTGGACGAGCATTATTTTAGAAGCATCATTTTCTTTATTTGCGTGAATTCTCTTGAACCATTAACGGCTTTTGCATCTATTTTATATAAATAAACTCCCGAACTAAGATTACCTCCTTCGAAGTTTACATTATAATAACCAGCACCTTGCACCGAATTAACAATTTCTTTTACAAATTCACCCAATATATTATAAACAACTATCTTTACACGGCTTTGTACCGGCAATCCATATTCTACTACCGTCGCAGGGTTAAACGGGTTAGGGTAATTCTGCCGGATTGAATATTCAGCAGGTAATTTACTATTATTGCCGGCGGCTATAGCCGTTGGTACATTGGTCTGCACCCCAAAACCGCCAGTCCGCTGGTAATTCTGCTGATATGTGGGCCAGATTAACATTGAAGAATCATAAGGGGAACCCAATTCCCAGCAATAGAGGTTTCCGCTTGCTGACCCGGTTATTAATTCCAGTTTATGATTCCCTTCAATATCACCGATGGATGGTGAAGCAAACAGAAATTCCGGGATCACACAGGAAAGGCTTTCCATTATCTGTCCGGTGTTATTAACTACCAATATTTTACCGGTCTGATTATTTTGATTGTATTTTGAAACTAATATCTCGGGAGTTCCGTTATTATTGATATCTGCAATAACGGGAACCGAGCCGGAATTATATTCACCCGGTTCACTTGGAAGTGAACTCCATAGTATTTTTCCGTACCTGTTTATGGCCCATAAAGAATACTTACCCCCGCTGCCGGCAACTAAAATTTCTTTATAACCGTCGTTATTTATATCCCCTGCTGAAATCCCCCCGCTCAGATTATAATACCCCGATACAGAATCTGTGAGTAGTACGGGAAAACCTGTTAACACATTGCCTTCACTATTAAAAGCATAAATACCGAAATAACCTAAACTATTTGCTGAATCAGCTCTTAAAAATGAGGAAGCAATTATTTCGTTTTTTCCATCATTATTTAAATCTACAGTGATGGGGGAATTAACCGAACCCAGCCCAAATTGTTCCGGCCAGCCGGGCAGCACATTTCCCCACCGGTCAAAAACATATATATATCCTTTAGAAATGGATGTCGAAGCTTCACAGCTTTGAATTATTACATCAATTTTGCCGTCCCCATTTAAATCCGAAACTACAGGCGTTGAATATACAGTAGCCCACATATATTTTGTCGGCACTCTTACCGGGTAACCGTGTACAGCCTTCCCAAATCTATCGAAAGCAAATATATTGCCGTCAAGATATGTTACAATTATTTCTTTATAACCGTCATTATTAAGATCTGTAATTGCAGGTGAGCCGTACAAAGCATTTCCACTAATATAACCCAATGAATCTCCCGATAAATCTATAGGCCACGGGCTCCTGAGTGAACCATCTGAATTATATACGTAAATGTACCTGCCGTCCCTCACTACTATCTCTTTTTTTCCGTTATTATCCAGGTCGCCTACGGTAGGGCTGCAACTACCCAAAACAGACCTGCCGTAATAAATATTCGAAGTAAACACAGGCCAGCCGGGTTTATTATTGCCGTACTGGTATAATACATATATACCGCCGTTGGAACTGGTAAATATTGTCTCAACATTTCCATCCCCGTCAATATCGCATAAAACCGGTGAAGAACTTACTGGAGCCCCGGTTGAAACAGACCAGTTTGCTTTTAGCCGGGTATCTATTGTAACAGGTCCGATAATATCGCTGTATACTAGATTATTAGTGCTGGTAACCTTTAGCCTTATATAATAAATCCCGTTTTGAGTTATTTTAACGGTCCCTAATAAACCGCTGTCTACTGGTGTAGAAAAAGTTTGCCCGGTGGGCTGCCAATCAGGAGTAACTCTTTGATAATCAGAATATTCAAAGGTATAATTACTGAATAATTTTCCCGAAGCCCTTCCTGAAATGTTTATGTTTCCATTAACTATATATAAATTACTAATATTATCCGGCGCAGTAATTTTCGATATGCAGGCTATCGATCCGGAAAATAATTTTGATCCGTCAATTATTCCTGTACCTATATAATAAGGACTTGAGTATGCCGGGTTTACAGAACTCCGGAGTGTTTGATAAACCAAATTATTGGACATCGAAGAGTCATGTGATAACACTAATGCGGCAACACCCGCAATATACGGAGTTGCCATTGACGTTCCGGATAATACCCTGTAACCCGTACTATCGCATATAGCTCCGCCTTTTAACGGTACTGTCGATTCAATATTTTCACCTGGCGCGGCAATTGCAGTCCATAATCCGTAATTAGAAAATGTCGACCAGTTTTGAATCGAATCTATAGATGTAATTGCAAGTACTTCATTATATCCTCCCGGATATTGTTTTGCTGCAAAATCATTATTACCGGCAGCGGCTACAAGCACTACATTATTATAATAAGCATTCTGAATTGTTTCCTCTTCAAGGCTTGAACTATCCCCTCCGAAACTCATGCTTATTACATTTGCACCGTTATATACTGCATAATTTATTGCCTGAACAACAGTAGCGGTTTCCAGAACGCCGTATTCCTGGTCGTCAACCAGAATGCTGAAGCCTGCTCTTACCGGCATGATTTTACAATTTGGTGCCGCTCCGATGACGCCGATTCCATTGTTGCCCACTGCAGCAGCAATACCTGCGCAATGTGTTCCATGGCCGTTGTAATCAGTACAATTAGTTCCCGGCTGTGTATAAATTTCTCCCTGCAGCAGAGTGGCAAATAATTTATAATAGTTTGTATCTATGTCAACAAAATTATGTCCCGTAATTAAGTTGGCCATTAAATCAGGATGTGCCGGGTCTACCCCTGTATCAATTATAGCTATCTTAATATTTGGGCTCCCTTCTGTTGTATCCCATGCCTTCTCTATATTAGTTATACGGTGGGACCATTGTTGCGTATATAACGGGTCATTCGGGGTTATGCTTGTTCTTTTTAAATAATTTGGTTCGGCATAAACTATCCTGATTCCCTGTGATGCCAGCATATCGGGATTATTAATTAAACTTAACGCCGCTTCCTTAATATCCACTGCCGGATCAATTTTAAGAAGCAGGATATTGGAAAAGGTTGTTTTTTTAATTCGTGATAATGTGATAATGTTTTTTCTGTTTAACGTTTTATGCTGAATAACTTCTTTTTCGGTAAGATTTTTTTCGGTCATTTCTTCGACTATACTTTTAAATACAGGTGAGTAACTATTAATTTTCAACTCCTTCATACTGAGTTTTAAATTATCTACGAAATTTTGATGTTCGGTTATTATATCTGAGCCCCTTGCGCTTTGCCCTGTCTTTTCATATTTGATAATAATTTCTCCCGGTACATATTTTATATCTTTTATCGTTTGCCCAACAAGCACTATTCCGGAAAATATTATACTAATCAGTAATTTTCGCAGCATCATTACCTCGCTTAAAACAATATTCTAATACGTATTAACTCTTATATTATTCGAACTACTTTTGAATCATTCTCTCTAAAATGAGAGTATACCGGAGGAGATATTAGTTCAGATAAATGAACGGAGTAATAAGTCATAGGTTCAGATGAAATTTTTCTCCAGCAAAATCCCTGATACGGTTCAAATAATCCGGTAATAATGCCTGTGCAGAAATGTTTTATTCATTTACCGGGAATGAAATTAACTAGTAAACTATTATTTAGTAGGTCAATAAAAAACGCCCTAAATTAATCATTGCGCGCCGTCATATCCCCAGTTTTTTTTAATGGGTAAACTCTTTTGGGATTTAAATGGCTTATAATATTGAATGGCTAATAAAAATTATTAAATGTGAGGATCACCTTTAAGGATTTTGTAGTGTTGTAAAGCCGGGGCATGCCCCAACTCTCCAACTTTAAACATATAAAATGGCCTCACATAATTGGTTATTTACTATTACGACATTTGTCGCCTGGTATTTTTTTACTTATTCAGTTCACTTACAGGATTAAGATCTTTGTACAACTTAATATATTCTTTAATAACTTTCATCGACCTGCCTGTTATTTCTTGTATTGATTCTTCCGTCAATCCTTTTCTTATCAGTTTCTTTACTTGTTCATAATGCTTAATATATCTGTCTACTGCATCCTGACTGTGACCGGTCTTTAGTACTATGTCTGCCGGTGAAATTCCTTGCTCGTACAAACTGACTATTATTCCTTTGTGCGTAGGCAAACTCCCTTGATCTAATACATATCCTTTTAATGGTAATATCTCTCCCGTCTTCTCTCTATATGCATCCAGGTATTTCCGTATAGTACTTAAGCTCCGATTCATCAGCATACTCAACTCGGCCCCACTTAATAGTCCTCCTTGAGTTTTTGCACTCTTTAATAATCTTACCATGGTTTCTATGTCTCTGGCTTCTCTATGTCGATAATTACTATTTCTGTCGCCTTTCTTAAAATATATCCTTCTTTCTACATCTTCCTTCGTTATCAATGGCAAAGCTAATGTTATTGTTGCATAATCTTCCGTCTTCTTGCCATAGCTCTGCCTTTGTCCATCGTCTTTTGTTGTTGTGAATACTATCTCTCCAAATCCTACTTGATTTTTTCCAGGGTAATATTCTCTATGAAGATCCCCTATATCATCGGCCAACATCTCCAACACTTTTCTTGAACCCAGCAGTTTGTATTCATTCTCTAATAAATTTATTATCGCATTATGAAAGTTCCTTTTGTTTATGCTTTCATATCTGTCCCTTGTCTGGTTCAAACTCATTATAAGCCTCCCATCATAGCTGCCAGAGGCTCTGAATAGCTCTTTACTGTTTTTTTTATCCCTTCCCTATAGCTGCTTCTCTCTACCAATTGCTTTAAATTCTCTCTCCTTGTCTTATCCTTCTTACTTTCCCTTATCAACTCTGCATATTGCTTTACTAATACCTCGCTTATCCCTGTTACTATGCTTATATCTTTTGTCCCGTATATCCCTCTGCTTTGTGACATCAATACTTTTACGAAGCTTCCTAAATATCTTTTTATAGCTCCCACACTGTGTTTTGTACTTAACTTTATTTCGCTGTACGTTTGTCCGTCTAAATACAGCCCTATTATCTTTACCTTATGTGTTTGACCTCTGCCTATATTATGTAGATATCCTCTTGTTACTACTTCTATCCCTTTCTTCTTTATCTGCTTTATATCCCGTTGGATTGTCCTTACCGTACATCCTAAATATTTTCCCAAATCTTCCTGGCTTAATACTCCTCCTTGTTCTATCGCTTCTTCGGTTATCCTTTCTATTTTTATTTGCCGTAGTGATATCAGACCATATCCTTTTATTACTTCTATATCTTCAATTCCATTGTCTATGGTCAATCTTACTTTCTTCTTTTCCAGCTTCTCTATTACTTGTCCTGCTTTCTGTTCTATTTCTATTACCGTTACTTCTATCTGGCCTTCTTTCAATTGGTGGTCTCTTAGCAAACATTCTTTTGCTGTTACTAATATCGATTCACTTAATTTCGGAGAGAGCTCATACGAGTTCTCTAACTCATAGATGAACTCTCCTTCCGAACTTTTTGTTTGCCTTCTATTTAATATCGTCCTCCTTATTTCCATTTGTCACCTCAGTTGTTCTTTCTAAATTTAACTGTTTCTGAGGCGACATTTGTCGTTATTTTAAAAGCATCATTTTCTTAATTTGCATGAACTGCCTTGAGTTGTTAACGGCTTTTGCATCTATCTTATAGAAGTATACGCCTGAACTCATGTTCCCTCCAAAGTCCATATAATGGTATCCCGCACTCTGAACAGAATTTACAAGTTCTTTTACAACTTCTCCCAATATATTATAGACTACAATCTTTACCCGGCTTTGTACCGGTAGTCCATATTCTATTACTGTTATTGGATTAAACGGGTTGGGGAAGTTTTGGGATAATTCATAGTTCACAGGTATCTGACGGGATTTATTTTCTACCGAGGTTATTGTATTTACAGTTATAACATTACTGAATCCTGAAGTACCCAAAGCATTATATGCAGTTATCCTATAATTATATGTGTTTACTGCTGTTAACGATGAATCAGTAAAACTTGTAACCTTTAGTTTTAATGAGTCTATAATTGTGTACGAAGTATCCTTGCTAAGCTTGCGTTCAATTATATAACCAGATTCATCATTGCTTTTGCCTATCCAGGTAAGTGATACTTTGTAACCCCACATTGCAATTGCACTTAAATTTTGAGGTGCATTTAAAATTGTTGAAAATGAATTCACCCCGGAATATATGCTTATTCCGGTAACATTTTTTGAATTTACTCTCCAGTAATATCTTAAGCCGTCACTCAGATTAGTTACCTGAAATGTTGTGGTAGTAAGAACCGAATCATTTAAAAAGAATGTTTTAAATGTCGAATCTGTTGAGACCTGTAACCGGTAGCTGCTTGCATTCGCAGAACTAATCCAGCTTAAATATAAACTACCTGTAAGGATAGATGCATTGTTTATTGGAGCTATTAATGTAGGTGCGGCTGGGTAAGGCGGAAGGGTTGCTATTGTTACTACATTGCTGAATGCAGAAGTTTCTATTTGATTATATGCCTCTATTCTGTAATTATACGTATTTATTGATGTCAATGTTGTATCTGTAAAACTGATTGTATCTGTTTTAACAGTATCAATTACAGTGTAGATAGTATCTGTAGAAAGTTTCCTTTGTATTATAAATCCCGTGTTATTGTTTGATGTACCGGACCAGTTTAATACTACTCTTTCTGAAGGAAGCGCCAGGGCATAAAGTGTTCCGGGTGCATTTAAAATTGTAGAAAATGAATTTATTGCCGAAAAAGGACTTGATCCTATCAAATCTAATGAAGCTACTCTCCAATAATACCTTACACCATCATTCAATCCTGTTAGATGTTTTTTGGGATCTATAATTTTTTTATCATTCGTGATTAACTTTTTAATTGCACTTACAGTCCTGGTGTTTTTCAGACCTGCCTTTAATCCCTTACTGCTGCTCTGGACTGAATCAACTATAAGGGATACTGCTGACATTGAGGTATCCTGAAAAATAATATCATTAAAAGAAATTGAATCAGATAGTTCGAAATTATATTTAAGAGCTCCCGGGACAGGATTCCAGGAAAAAGTAATTTCCCCGGGTTGAATAACTGCATTATTTGGCGGCTCTGTTAAATGAGTAACTGCAGGTATGGTTTTGAGCAGATCAATACTCCCGGTTCTCTGATAGTTTTGCTGATATGTAGGCCAGATCATCAAGGTAGTATCAAATGGTACACCCAGGTCCCAACAAAAAACGTTGCCCTGAATAGACCCGCAAATTAATTCGAGATTGCCATTCCCTTCAATATCACCAATAGAAGGAGTAGCCCATATCTGTTCCGGAAGAACACAAGAAAGACTTTCCATTATTTGCCCGGTGTTATTAACAACAATAATTTTGCCGGTTTGATTTGTATTATTGTATTTAGAAACTAATATTTCAGGTTTGCCGTCATTATTGATATCCGCAATAATTGGAACCGACGCAAAATTATACTCCCATGGCTCGCTTGGTTGTGAATTCCAGAGTACTTTACCATTTCTGTCAACCGCCCATAGTGAATTCAATTGGCTGCTTGCAACGATAATTTCTTTATAACCGTCATTATTTATATCTCCGGCTGACAGCCCTGCTTTAATATTATAATATCCAAAGGACACATCATTCAACTGCACAGGGAATCCTTTTAGTAAGCTGCCGGCCGGATTAAAAACGTAAAGACCTATTGAACCTGATGAAGAACCGGACGGCAAAAATGAAGATGCAATTATTTCATTTTGCCCATCATTGTTTATATCTGCAGTTATAGGGGAAGTCCATGATCCCCCTCCTATTGTTTGCGGCCAGCCGGGAAGAACATTTCCAAAATTATCAAATACATATAGGTAGCCAATAGAATTAGCGGAAGACTCATCAATGCATTGGATTATTATTTCAACGTTACCATCACCTTTTATATCTGATACTACTGGAGTTGAATACAAAGTAGCCCATACAGAATTAATCGGTACTGATACCGGCCAGCCGGAAATAATGTAACCATTACGATCGAATGCAAATATTTTACCATTAAGAGATGTTACAAGTATTTCTTTATAACCATCATTATTAATATCAGCAATAGTGGGTGAGCCTACTATTGCATTTCCCGAAAATATATTTGTACCTAAAGATACCGGCCATCCATTCCTCATGGTACCATCATTTTTATATACATAAATAAACTGACCGTCTCTCACTGCTATTTCTTTTTTACCGTCATTGTCCAGATCCCCAACTGCCGGGCTTGTATAACCAACTTGGGATTTAGAACTGGAATTAGGTAATGTTACAGGCCAGCCAGGTTTATTATTGCCATTCTGATCTACAACATAGATTTCACCGTTTGAACTTGTAAATATTACCTCAACATTCCCGTCCCCATAGATATCCGAAAGTACCGGCGTAGAACCGATGGGAGATCCTGTTGAAACCGGCCAATTGGATTTCAATCTGTTATCAACTGTAACAGGTCCGATTATATCTGTATACTGTATATTGTTAGTGCTTGTAACTACCAGCCTTATATAATAAACCCCCGGTTGTGCTATACTAACAGTTCCAAGGTAACCGCTATCAACCTGAGTAGTATAAATTTGTCCTGCGGACTGCCAGATCGCAGTTGAATTTTGATAATCTGAGTATTGCAAATAATAATTACGGAATAATAACCCTGATGCTCTTCCGGAAATACTTATATTTCCCTTGGATATATACAGATTGTTTATATTATACGGAACAGTAATTTTTGCTATACAAGCTCCGGTTCCTATAAAAGCTTTATCTACATCAACGATTCCGGTACCTATATAATTATTACTCGCATAGTACGAACTAACTGCAGTTCTGACTATTTGATATATTAGATTATTGGATAAAGAAGGATTGTGCGATAAAATTAATGCAACTTCACCGGCAACGAAAGGAGACGCCATTGAAGTTCCGGATAATACCTTATAACCGGATGGATCGGTAAGGATACCTCCAGTTAACGGTACAGTTGAAATTATATTTTCTCCAGGTGCTGCAACAGACGTCCAATATCCATATTCAGTAAATGAAGAAGCGGACCTGGTTGAATCTACTGATGTTATTGCTAATACTTCACTGTATCCAGCCGGATAAAACTTTTCAGATGAACTGTTGTTCCCTGCAGCAGCAACTAAGACTACATTGTTGTAATAAGCATTCTGAATAGCTTCTTCTTCAAGGTTCGAACTATCGCCACCAAAACTCATACTAATTACATTTGCACCATTATCCACTGCATAATTAATTCCTTCCACGATAGAAGTAGTTTCAAGAACACCTTCCTCCTGTCCATCAACCATAAGACTAAAACCAGCTCTAACAGGCATAATCTTACAATTTGGAGCTACACCGATAATTCCGATTCCATTATTTCCGGCTGCCGCAGCAATACCTGCACAGTGAGTCCCATGACCATTATAGTCGGTACAATTAGGTCCGGGTTGCGTATAAATTTCTCCCGGAAGTAAGGTTATATTAGAATCTTGTTTGTAGTAGTCTGTATCGATATTAACAAAATTATAGCCCTGAATAAGATTTGCAATTAAATCCGGATGTGTTGGATCAACTCCTGTATCAACAATTGCAATCTTAATATTAGGACTTCCCTCCGTAGTATCCCAGGCATTAGCTACATCAGTTATTCGATAGGACCATTGCAGAGGATACAAAGGATCATTCGGGTTTACACTTGTCTTTTTTAAATAATTCGGTTCGGCGTAAACAATTCTCATTCCCTCTGAGGCCAATAAATCTCGGTTATTATTTAGAGTTGAAGCTAACTCTAAGATATCTGCTACTGAATCAATTTTGAGTAAAAGGATATTTGAGAAAGTTATTTTTTTAATAAAAGATGATGATGTTTTATTTTTTTTGGTAACAGCTTTATTCTCAACTACCTCCTGCTCGGTAAGATTTTTGTCAGTCATTTCCCTAATTAAACTTTTGAAAACAGGAGAGTAACTTTTTATTTTTAAACCCTTCATGTTTAGTTCTAAATTATCAACAAAGCTTTTATGCTGGGTTATTATCTCTGACCCCCTTGCTCTTTGCCCTACCTTTTCATATTTAATAATAATTTCGCCGGGTGCATAACGCCTCTCTTTAACCCCGGATGAAGCAAGAAGTAAACTGCAAAACAAAAAACTCAGTACTATAGATCGAATCATTGTACTCTCCTTTTTGAATTAATTTACTCTTTATTTACAATCCACCATAGCAATTTTATTTTTTAACATAGGTTCAGACATACTACTATTTAATTATAGCATATTGTATTAAAATTCATATAGGTTATGACTTCACTAACGGAAACAAAATCTTTGAGATAAGTAATTATCGGTAAAAATAATTTTCCCTTTATGTTGGAATTTTCATTCATGTTCCCTGCACCCTTAATAAATTAACCCTGAAGAACACTTAATCCTGAAACTTAAACTCCATTTCCCAATATCAGGACAAAATTAAACAATATTGACTGCAAAAAGCAAGCTAATAATTGTTAAATTAATAATAATTCTATCTCAAACGTGCATCCAAAAATTTAATAATTTTATCCACAACTTCAGGATAATTATTTATTACTTCCTCGGAATGCCCGTTCTCTACTGTGAACAATTCCGATTCAACTCCCTTCTCCTGAAGTAAATTATAAAATTTTTCCGCCTGCAAAAAATCTACAAGATGATCATTTTTAGCATGCACAATGAGCGTTGGTGGATATCCTTTTTTAATATGATTGGAGAGAGTGTAATTTTGAAGGCGGACGCTGTCTTGCGTTACATCAAAACCAAAAATTTCATAAAGCCCTAATCTGTTTTTCGAAAGGAACCGCCACAAATCCACCCTGGTGGAATAATCACCGTATGAAACTATCGGGTCCTTAACAATATCATAAGGGCCAGGCTGCTTCAGGATTGATGTATCGCCCATTTGTGTACTCATACTTGTAAACCCGGTTGGTGCCGATATTTCAACTATTGCCTGCACCGGTGGATTTACATTATACCCCGCAGTAATTGCAAGGTACCCCCCTGCCGAACCTCCCGATACTGCAATTTTATTTTCATCAATTTGAAATTGCTTTGCGCCGTTCTCTCTAATCCAGTTTACAACATCCCTTACGTCTTCCGTAATCCCGGCAAGTTTTGTTTCAGGCGCCAGCCTGTAATCTGCGGATACGACAGCATAATCATGCTCAATCAGTTTATCCCGCAATGCATCCGGCAGCCCGTTATCCCGGTTGCCGAATATAAATCCGCCTCCGTGGAAGTATATATATACGGGATGCCTGCGCCCCGTTTTGGGGACAAATATATTTGCCTTTATTTCATCCCCCTGCACAACTTTATAAACAAAAACATGTTCATCATATATCTTTTGTTGAGAAAAAGCCGTTCCGGCAAATAACAATGCAAGAACTAATGCGAAAGTAATTTTTTTATTATTCATATATATTCTATTGTTTAGAGGTAGCTTAACTAATGTTTTATTTATAATCTCAGCTTCGTGAAGCTTTGTCAAGAAGCCCATTCTCCAAAGCATAAATAGCTATCTGCGTATTTGAACTAAAGCACATCTTTTCTAATATCCTTGCACGGTATGTGTTTACCGTATTCACACTGAGTGAGAGCAAAACGGCGATTTCACTTGTAGACTTCCCCAGCGCAATATGCCTCATCACTTCAAGTTCCCTGTCCGATAATCGTTCGTGAGGTAGTTTATCCGATATGTCATTTAATTCATTTGCAAGAATTTCAGCCAGTTTAGGTGATATTTTTCTTTTATTGCCTTTAATTCCTCTTATTGTTTCAACTATTATTTTTGTATCGTCCCCCTTTGTAAGATAAGCATTTGCACCTGCCTTGATGGCGCGCACACCATATCTTTCTTCAGGAAATGAGCTCAAAATTAGGACGGAAAGCTTTGGATTTATCTTTTTTACTTCTTTTAATATTTCAATCCCGTTTCGCCCTGGTAAGTCAATGTCCAGCACTACAACGTCATACTCGTTTCCGGTTATTTTTGAGATCAGTTCCTCCCCGTTACCGCATTCATCAAGGACCTTAAGATCGGGCTCCCGGCTGATAGTTTGAACCAGCCCGGCGCGAAGCATCGGATGGTCGTCTACAACAATTATTTTTATCATAAAAAAAAGTTATATTTAAATCGAATCTACAACTTTATAGAAACTTAAAGTGACAATTCGATTAAATGGGATACCCTGGCAGATAAAGCTGGGAATATTAATGCTATTGATGGCTATACTGCCGGGCTTATTAATTAGTTACAGTATTACTTCCCTCATTTTAAATGAATTGAGAGGTAATATAAATGAAAAATTAATTTTCTCATCCAACGCAATTTCTTCAAGCATAAATTCTAAAATAAATAAATCTCTTGAAATTCAGGACTTAATTAAAAGTACCATTGAGAATCCTGATATCTCTGCCAACGAAAAAATAGAATTTATGATCTCAAATATAAGAAAAATAGATAATATTATTTCAATTTCGCTTTTTATGGATAACAACGGTAGTTATAACCAGGCATTTTTTACAGGAAAGGATTTTCTTAAAAAAGGCGGCAGGGAAATTATTCCCGTAGACAGTTCACAGGAAAAAATTGACCCCGGTATTTTTGATATTAAAAACCGCAAGCTTCCTTTTATCTCAACTCCCGTATATAATAAAGCTCTGGAAACATGGATTTGCTGGGAAGTTACCGGCGTTAAATTGAATAAATCCTCATCGTCATATTTGGTCTGCCAGCTAGACCTCCGTGATATAGTTTCCGATCTTGAAAACCATTTATTAAACAGGATCGGAACCTTGTTTGTAACTGATGCTACAGGCAAGAAATTTTTAACTAATAATTTTTTATTGCAACTGCCTGATCAAATAATAGCAGATGCACAATCATTAGTAAATAATAAAAACAAAGTTGCTTTGGTAAATAATTATTCGGATCCGCAGCTTGGTAATTTTGTTTCCTCTTTCTCACCGGCGGAAGCTGTTAACTGGGTTGTTGTTTCAATTATCAGCAAAAGTTCTGCCTATGCGGTTGTTAACCAGGCTCTTCTCTTTTTCTTATTTTTTGCAGGGATCAGTGTAATACTGTCTGTTATTGTTGCCATACTTTTCTCAAAGCATCTCAGCCGCCCTATTATAAATATGGCGAAAGCGTCCACACTCATTAGCAGCGGAAATTTTGATGTAAGCGTGGATTATAAAGCTAAGGATTCAATAGGATTATTAAATGAATCGCTTTCAAAGATGAGTAAACAGTTGAAAAGGAATTTCGCGGAGATTGCAGATCAAAAAGAACAATTGGAAGAGTATAATAAAAACTTAGAGAAAAAAGTTGAAGACAGGACGAATGAGTTGAAAGAATCAAATTTAGAATTAAAAAAAGCATATAAAAGGGTTTTGGAGTTAAACGAAGAAAAGGATGAATTCTTAGCTATCGCCGCACATGATTTAAAAAATCCTTTGTTTGCCATAAGTTCCTTTGCCGATACGTTAAAACATGATGAAGATATTTCAGGGGAACAGCAGAATGAATTTTTAAGCGCTATAATTAAAACCTCGAACCGGATGTCTTTGATTATTAAAGATTTGCTGGATATTAACACGATTGAACAGGGTAAAATAAATATTAAACCGGAAAAAGTTTCTTTAATCCCTCTTATTACGGAACTTAAAAAACAAAACCTGGAAAATATTTCACAAAAAAATCTGGCAATAATTGATAACTATAATAATGATGTGAAAGATGTTTTTGCTGATAACAATTTAACTTTTCAGGTAATTCAAAACGTTTTATCCAATGCAATAAAATTTTCGTCGGTTAATAAAAATATTTTTATATCTATCGGCTTATCAGAAGATTGCAGGATGGTTGAAACACGAATAAAAGACGAGGGGCCCGGCTTTACAGAAGAAGATAAAACAAAAGTATTCCAAAAGTTTGCCCGGCTCTCAGCACAGCCTGTAGGCGGGGATTTTTCAACAGGGTTGGGATTATCAATTGTAAAAAAACTTGTTGAGTTAATGCATGGAGAGATAATGCTTAAGAGTGAAAAAGGTAATGGTGCGGAATTTATTATTTCACTACCGGTATTCAATGAGGTTTAAAAATGTTTCGTAAAATTATTTTATTCGCCGCTTTGTCATTTATGCTGCTTCAATACTTCAGCCTGAATGCTCAGACAAAAGATAATATCCGGGTTACAATTACCAACCAGACCGACGTGCGAAAGTTAGCCCGGGATTATTTCAGCGATCCTGATCTTTGGACTTATATACTGAAATATAATAACATCAAAGATCTAAGCAGCGTTCAATCACCTGTTGAGGTAACAATTCCACAAAAGAAAGTAAAAGATTTATTGGAATTGTTTGATGATGCTTCCAGGAGCATACAGGATGCAGTTAAAGCAGGCGCTAAAATTCTCTCTCCCGATCTTTTGGAAAAATCATCAGGTAATTATTATGACGCATTAAAAGCTAAAAATTCCCTGGATTTTGATGCATCCCATGATTATCTGATAGAAGCCGTGAAACTTGCAAAAAAAGCATACAACCAGACAATGGAAATAAGAGAAAAAACTTTGGATGCCGTAATTTCGTATAAAAAAGGCACGGTCCAAAAAATGTTCCCTTCGGTTTTAAACTGGGAGAATGCCCAACTATACGACAACCTGAAAGAGAATGACTGGGCAAGAACTTTATCTTTATCATTAGCTAATATTACTTTTAATGACCTAAGCCAGATCAAGCTTTATGAAAATTCGGAGGCAGAGATACAAATATCCCGCGTTGATGTTATAGGGAATAATACCGATACAAAAATTAAACTTGAAAAAGGTAATGCTTATGCAATGCTTTTGAACAGCCCTAAGAAAAAATTCGACCTTGATATTCCCGGCGTAAGGACAAAAATCAACTCTAAATATTTTTGGATCGAAAAAAATAATGCAAATGCAAAGCTGGCAAATTACAACGGCGAAATTACACTCGGCGTAAAGGATTCGTCGGTTATCGTAAAGAAAAACCAGGGTTCTGTTATTCCTAACGGCGGTTACCCGTCAAAGCCAAGGAAATTAATCCCCCCGCCGGAATTAATCTACCCGGAAGATTTTTCTTCTGTTACAGGGAATAATGTAAAATTTAACTGGCAGAATGCCCCGGGTGTACCTGATTATTCGATGGAAATTTCAACCACGGGAACATTTAAAATAGTGGATAAATCATACAACAAAAATACCGGCAGCTCGCTGGAAATTTCAGGGCTGAAGCCCGGCGTTTATTACTGGCATGTTTGTTCGGTGGACAGCCTGGGTTTGCCCGGGCCATTTTCGGAGATCAGGTCGGTTATAATATTACATGATACGGCAAAACCGTTTTTAAATATTTATTTTCCCGCAGATAATTTTATTTCGCGGAGTACAGGCCTGAAGATAACAGGCAAAACCAATTCCGGGTGCAAGGTTTTAGTCAACCATAATAAAGTTGTAACAGGCACTGACGGCAGTTTTGAATATGATTTAGTTTTAAATGAAGGTAAAAATACAATTGAAATTGAGTCAAAAAATCCAATCGGTAATGCAACCACTATATATAGAAAAGTTATTGTTGAGTCCGATCCCGAAATTAAAATATCGGATTCGGTTTTCGGCGACTTGACCCGCAGTTCAACATATTATACATCCAAAAATATTTTAAATCTTAATTTATCAACACGGCCCCTGTCCCGCGTTCGGGTTGAATCATTAAATTCTCAATCGTTATATACTGCTTACTCGGATTCTCTGGGCAAATGTGATTTTTCAATTCCATTTTATAATTTGGGTGAAATATTTTTAATTAATGTTATCACACCCGCCGGGTTCGAAAAAAGTTCAACATTTAATGTATTGAAGAAAAGCGAAAACATTGAAATTATCCTTGACCCTTCGGTACCTTCTTTTGTTAATCACAAAAAGATAAACATTAGCGGCAAAGTTTTAGGTGCTGAAGAATTATTTATTAATGGAGTTAAAATTCCGTTAAATGAAAAAAATGAATTCAACTCCCCCCAGGATTTAACCGGCTTTAACAACACCTTTACAATTGAGGCGGTTAATAAAGACGGAAATATTAAATCATTGGAAAAGAAAATCATTTGCGATGACCAGCCTCCTAAGTTAATATCATCGGATATAAAAATTATAGGCGATAATCTTTATCAAATTAGCGTTAAGGCTGATGATGAAACAGGCCTAAGTAAATCGGCTGAAGTTGAACTAAGTTTAAATGGCAGTAGGCTTACCGAAATTCTGCCTTATAATTCCGCTGCCGGGCTTTATGAGCTGACATTTATGTGCGCAGATAACATTAAGCCCCGGATTAAATCGGTTACACTTGAAGATAAATTAAATAACAAAAAAACTTACTTGTTGCTAAATAAAAATTAGGGACACAAAGATGAAAAAATTACTTTTACTATTGTTATTACTGCCTCTTATTGTAAACGCTCAAACAAGGTTAAGATTTATAAATTTCGGCCCCCAGGCTAGCCCGGGTGAAGGCGATGACAACTATATTCAGGCCATTCATTTTAAACTGCCGGCCGGCTATAAAGGTATGGCCTATGTCAGGATTTTTGATGCTGCATGCGGCTCTTCTTTAGATGAACGAATTGGAAATTGGGATTCTAAGTTCCGGTTCTCTCTTTACAAAGGTGAAATTCCGGAAGACAGCTTGTTAAGCCCCGGTGATTTTAAGGCAAGAATACAAAGCAGTTTGATTAAACAAATTGAAGTAGGCAATGATAAAAAATATCTTGAACGCTGGGCATTGCTTGCAGGTGTCCCCAATGATTCCGGGTCTGTATATACTCTGGTTTCCCAGGGCATCGAAGGCCATGACGGCAACGTATTTGAATTGTTTATCAGTTCCGAACCATCCCAGAACAGGACAATAAATAATGTAAAGTTTTATTCTTATGAGCCGACAATTCAACTGGCGAAAAATCCAATGAAGGTTTCTTTTATAACCATGCCCGGCAAGAATGATGACGAAATAAATATTCATACCTTTGATTTTGACGGCACTAATATCGCCCTGAGTACTCTGCTCCGGGATGGAATTCCATTGACTGAAAATGATCCCCAAAATTGGTCAAGCATAAAAGTTCCTTTGAGTAAATATGAAAGGGGTAATTTATGTGCTCTCGATTTCGGCCCTGAAATGCACAGTATAAATGATATAACTTTTTATTTCACAGACAAGCAGGGGAAAAAACTTCCCATTCAACTGCCTTACTATAATAAAGTACCGGCAACTATACCCAACATAGTAAAGCAAATAAAACAAACCGGCTGCTTTAGCGCCGAACTCGATTTTTCGGGCACAAATTCACCTGAAAATTATGGTTTAATTTTTAACTGGCCTGACGGGCCGGCTGCAAAATGCAATGGTGATATATGTTGGCAGGAATTTCCCGGCCCGGGAAAATATAACGAAGAAGTTTTGGTGGAAGAACAGTCAAATGCTATCACCCGCGCAAAACTGGAACCTTACGAAGTTAATATATTGCCTAAACCAAAAGCTGATGCCGGCACCGATTTGGTCAGGGCGCTTAATGAGAAGGTCCAATTCGACGGAAGTAAATCAGTTGTAAACAATCCCAATCTTACAAAGTATACCTGGTCTTTTGGAGACGGTGAGACAGGCAGCGGAATTAAAGTATTACATACTTATAAAAATCCGGGCAGGTATTCAGTTGTTCTAACGGTTGAAGAAACTTCCAAACAGGTTTGTAATCTTGATACAACCGGCATTTCAATATTCATTAATATGCAGCCTGTCGCAAAGACAAAAGAAAGGCTTACTGCTCCCCCTGGTCAACCGTTAACTTTTGATGCTTCGCCCAGCTTTGACCCTGATGGAAATATTGTGCAGTATATTTGGGATTTCGGAACCCTCGGTAAAAAAGAAGGAAAAATTGTTACACAAAGCTTCTCTGAAACCGGAAGTTACAAGGTAAAATTAACAGTTAAAGATAATACCGATGCATCAAATAATACTTCGTCGGCATTCGTAAACGTTGTAATTCATAACCAGCCTGTTCCCAATCTTGGTTCCAACAGGGTTGTGGCAACTGATGAAAATCTATTGTTTGACGGTTCAAAATCTACAACAGAGGGCTATAAAATTAATAACTTCGAATGGAATTTTGGGGATGGAACCATAGCCAGCGGCATAAAAGTTTACCACAGTTATCCTAAATACGGTAAATATATAGTCTCATTAAAAGTCAGGGATAATTCGGAAACCGTTACCGATACTAATATTGACTCTGTTGAAATCACGGTTAATGCGCAGCCTGTTGCAAAAATTGTAAATGATCAGTACCTGAACAACGGTTATGCAGTTTTTGACGGTTCAAAATCTTACGATGTAGACGGCACTATTACAAGATATATCTGGGATTTTGGAGACGGCTATACTGATGAAGGGAAAACAGTTTCGCATACTTACAGAACAGCCGGTGCTTACACTGTTACACTGCAGGTATATGATAATACCGAAGCAAAGAATAATTCTGCTTTTGATACTTCAAAAGTAATAATAGATAGAAGGCCGGTTGCGGATATAGGCCCGGACCAGGTGGTTGCCCCGGGACAAACGGTTAGCTTCAGCAGCTCGCGCTCCGTTGATCCCGATGGAAGAGCCCTCAAAAGCAGGTGGTTTGTAGATAATAAATTCATTTCGGAAGGCAGACGGTTTGAATATGCATTCAAAGAACCCGGAACTTATACAGTAGGGCTTGAAGTTACAGATGATTTTGTTAAGCCTTTATCAAGTGTGGATTATGCAAAAGTAATAGTCAACTCGCCGCCGGTTCCTAAAATTGAATATACTGCCATCGCCGTCCCGAATCAAAAGTTAAGGTTTGATGCCTCCAAATCATACGATGTCGATGGTACTATAAAATTCTATTCATGGGTATTCAGCGACGGCTTGATGAAAACAGGAAAAGTAGTAGAAAGGTCATTCAATAAATCGGGTTTGTACTGCGCAGTTTTAACTGTTACCGACAATGCCGGTGTTGCCAATTCTAATGTCCCGGACACAATATACATAAAGATCAACACGCCGCCTGTTATAAAGACACAGGAATATATTGAATCGTGCAATAAAATAATTACTTTTGATGCCTCGGGTTCATACGATCCGGACGGCGACCAGTTGAGCTACTCCTGGACTTTCCCGGATCAAAAGGAAGTTCTGGGAAGCGGAATTATTACTCATAATTTTAAGGACTACGGTGTTTTTCCGGTTACATTAACGGTAAACGACGGGCTTAACTTGTCTAATTCTTCCGTAAAGAAAAACATTACAGTAAAAATTCACCGCCCTCCTGTTGCTGATGCAGGAGCTGATACTACAGTTTGTGCCGGCGATATAGTAATATTGAACGGTTTAAAATCCAGGTCTTTCGACAATACTCAACTGGATTATTTATGGTCGTTTGATGATTCTTCCCATTTATCAGGAAGCAGTGTATTTAAAGTATTCAAAAAAGGCGGGGCGCATAAAGTTATTTTAACAGTAACCGATAATTCCGGTTTAGCCTGCAGTTCGGCTATTACTACAAAACTTTTGAATGTTAACGAAGCGCCTATTGCAAACGCGGGCAGCGATACTATTATTTGTGCCAATTCACAAATTAAATTTGACGGTTCTAAATCCACCGCTGCCGGAGGAACCATTGCAAGCTATGATTGGGATTTCGGCGATGGCGAAACCGGCGCCGGGGCAAGGCCTGTTCACACATACTATAAGACGGGCAAATATAAAGTTACGCTCACGATTACGGGAAATGAAAAAGGAAGCTGCGATAATACATCTTTAGATAAGATAACCGTTACGGTTGTGGACGCTCCTTATGCTTCGTTTGCTTCATGCGATTCCATTCCTCAGAATTCTTTGCAGGTATTTGATGCATCTTCCAGTTCAACTAGTGTGGGAAACATTACAGATTATAACTGGGATTTTGGTGATAGTTCTTACACAAAAGGAAAAGTTGTAAACCACACCTATTCAAAGTCCGGCAATTTTACCGTAACTCTTAGAATTCAAACGGATTCTAAAAATGAATGCAGTTCCGCTTTATTTTTAAAGCCGGTTTCTGTTAATGCTCCCCCGGTTGCAAAAATAGGTTCTGTACAAACGGCTGCAGTTTATCAACCGGTTTCATTTGACGGTAAAAAATCATTTGACCCCGACGGTAGTATATCCAAATATATTTGGGATTTCGGCGACGGCTCTACCGGTAAAGGAATTTCCGTATTGCATTCCTATTCTTTCAAAGGGAAGTACAGGGTTATTTTAACAGTTACCGATAATACAAATGTTGAGAATAACACCGACAGGGATACAATTTATTTAAATATTTTTGATGAGCCTGTTGCTGATTTTTCACTGCCTGAATACTTATTTGTAAATGAACAGATTGAACTGGATGGAAGCAAATCTTCCAACTCCGGCGGTGAACTTGATTTTGAATGGTATGTAAATGATGTTGATGTTTCACATGAAGCTGAATTTAAAACGATTTTCAGCCGCACAGGTTTAAATAAGATAAGGCTGGTGGTCAAAGACAAATTAAATACTCAAAACAGCATTAGTGAATCTACAAAGTACCTGAAAGTAATTAATTATCCGGATTGCTCTATTCCCAAATCTATCAATGTTTGTGCCGGGGAGATGTTTACCGTAAACCCGGTAATTCGAACGGAATTTAAAGACGCCGAGTTTAAATTTAAATGGAACGGCAAAAACGGTTTATTTAACTCCGATAGCAGGATATTAAATCATTCTGTTCAGAAAAGCGGTAAATATATTTACTATTTTGTTTTGAGCGATGGAATGAATAATATTTTTTATAGTGATTCAACACTGGTTTATGCAGTTGAACCGCCTCAGATTCCTGAATTGCAGGATTCTGTTGTTTATATAAACAGTGCAAATGACGAAGTTAAATTCGATGCATCCAACGTGGTCGATGCCGATGGGAATTTATTAAAGATAGTCTGGAAATTTGGGGATGGTGAATCATCTGCTTTGCCGATTGTATTTCATAAATATAAACAAGAAGGAATATATAAAGTTGAACTGCTTGTTGACGACCAAACCGGTACAGTCTGCGGCAGGGTTAAGAAATCATTTAACTTAACAGTAAAAGTCAGGGAATAATTTCCCTTATCCCCTGTGCTTAATCATTAACACCGCAATTTATCGCGGTGTTAATGATTTCTTTATAACCCTTTCGTCCCTCTAATCCTATAACTTTGTCACATAATCTGTGACAGCCGCGTTTAATTCTGTTACAAGAGTATCACACAATCTGTTATACCCGCTCTTCAGTCTATTTACCATTTTTGAATCAGAACTTTTAACAGGTAAAATTCAATAAAAATGAATTTTTATTAAAAGGCCGCAAGTTAATAGTTCTGCATAACAGCATTATTCAAAAGAGGGTATACCCCCGCCGGCGGCGGCGGGGGTATACCTCCGGTAACAGGAAGTAATGAAAATAAATTTACAAAAGAATAGGCGGGAGAATATGAGTTCAAAAGATGAAAGTTCAAAAAATGTGAATAATAACGGAATTAACCTGGCCCCGGGTAAAAATCCCGAAGTAGGCAATAACAAAAATTCAGAGAATGAAAAGGAACTGATCATAAATTCTCAAGCTGAAAAAATTACTGAAGCAAAATCCATTATAAAAAAATTGAAAGATGAAATTAATGGAATAAACACCAGGATAGAACAATATGCATCTGTTCAGGAACGTTTAAATTTTATCACAGGGCTTTTTACCGATTTTATCTTTTCAATCATAGTTTCCGGCAAAAACAATTTGAAATTGGAATGGATAAATAAAAATTTTTCAGATCAAATGGGGTACCCGTTTGAAACATTACTGGATGTTGATTTAAGCAGAAACGTTCTTCATTATGACGATTATTCTTATTTTCAGGAGGCCCTGGCAGAGGCTATAAACGGGGAAAGAAAATTTGTGGAGATAAGGCTCCTGCACGGCACAAGAAATATTGCATGGTATAATTTTTCGTTTTTCCCGGTGCGGGAGTCAAACATGCCCTTTATAACCCGGTTATACGGTACATGCAGCAATGTCTCTCTTCATAGGAAAAAAATACATGACATGGAAAGAGTGAACGATGAGCTCAGTATGCTTGTTAAGGAAAAAAATATTCTTTTCGAGCATACGATCAACAATTTACAGGATGAAATTCAATTAAGAAAATCGGCAGAAAATAAGTTAAAAGAATTGGAAGAAAAATACACCCAGTATGAAATTTCCGAATCAAAATCCGCAAATGAACAGCTCCGTTTACTTTCAACTGCCCTTGAACAAATTTCGTCGGGTATTTTTTTAACCGGTATTAACGGGCAGATCATTTACAGTAACAAGCAAATGACCGGGTTGACCGGTTTTGAGAAAGAAGAATTGATAGGGCAGTCTCCCCGGATATTTAAATCAGACCGGCAAACGGAAGAACTTTACAAAGACCTTTGTAACACTATCCTTGCAGGCAATAACTGGAAAGGGGAACTGGAGATCAAGAAGAAATCGGGAGAATACTGCCCTGTGTCTGTGTCTGTATCACCGGTTAGAAATGATGAAGGTGTAATTACCCATTTCCTTTCTGTGGAAGATGATATAACAAACCGCAAAAAAATTGAGGCGGAACTGATAGAATCTAAAGGTGAGGCGGAAGAAGCGAATAAAACAAAATCCCTGCTTATCGCCAACATATCGCACGAACTAAGAACACCGTTAAATGCAGTTCTCGGTTTTGCTCAACTGCTATCGGAAAATGAAAAGAATCTTGAGTTGTCTTTAATAATTGAAAAAATTACACTCTCCGGGAAGCGCCTTTTGCAAACTTTGAATTTAATACTTGCCTCCACGGAGCTTGAAAGTAAAAACTATAGACCGAATTATAAAGAAATTGATTTGAATTTTTTCTGCACAACTCTCAAATCATCTTATGAACAGAGGGCAGCCGAAAAAAATCTGCAATTTGAACTTGACATCCCGCAAAACGGGATTAAAATAATAAGCGATGAATATCTTTTATACGGTATCATTTCCAACCTGGTTGAAAATGCAATTAAGTATACTAAAACGGGTATTGTTCGTGTTGAATTAAATAATGAGATTAGATATGAGGGAAATGAATTTACATTAATTAATGTGAAAGATACGGGCATAGGTATAAAAAAGGAAAATTACGAGATTATCTTCCGGAAGTTCAGGCAGGTAAGCGAAGGCTTCCACCGGGAATTTGAAGGATTGGGATTAGGCTTATCATTAGCCAACAGGATGGCCCAATTATTGGGAATTAAAATCCTGGTTGAAAGTGAATGGCACAAGGGATCGAATTTTTCAGTACTCATCCCTGTTAATAAATGTAACATCCCTTTTAATAATAAGCCCACTACGGTAACTGGCACGGGTATCAATTTATCATCGCTGGAATCGCTCCTTAATAGACAATTAAAAATACTACTTGTTGAGGATAACTTGTTGAATGTAGAGGTAGTAGAGATGTTTTTAAAAAAATACTGGGAGATATCTTCAGTTAATAACGGCGAAGAGGCGGTTAATCGTGCAAAAAATTCAAACTTTGATCTGCTCCTTATAGACATCAACCTTGGCCAGGGCATGTCCGGGATAGAAGTCTTAAAACAAATCAGGCAGTTGGATAATTATCGGGAAACTCCCTCAATCGCAATTACCGGCTATGCTTCCGAGAAGCATAAAAGAATGTTCCTGGAGCAGGGATTTACAAGCTATCTAGCCAAACCGTTCTATAAAAAAGAATTAATTGATATGATAAAAGGATTGGTTAAAACGAATTAATCTTTAATAAAAAATTTAATTGATTATGAAAAAAGAAATATTGAAAGTACATGTTTCATTAAAGCATCTTGAAGATGAAACATTAATAAAATTATTTGGTGAGCTTGATTTCTTTAGGGAATACGATAGAGAAGTGATGCGTGAAATAGTGAAAGAATTGGCTATCAGGCAAAAGCTCTTTCTGTTGACAAAAAGGTTGTAATAACGTAAATAAATCCTGAATGTCTCATTCGATTTAAATATCCGGTCTCCCGTTCCCGTTTTTTTTCTCTATAAAGCCAGGTATCTTTTAATAGCCTCCAGGAAATAATAATCTGCAAATATTGCCGGCTTATCCGTATTCTGATTACCGGGCAGGGTTAAGTATTGAGTTGAATGAAGGAGAATAGCGCTGGTATAATAATTCTAAACTTAAATATACTTTTATAAGAAAACTAATCTGCATAAAAATCTCTGAAAATGAATGTTAGCCTAATCAAGTGAGGTTCATCCGTTTTATAAATAACACTTCGTTTTAAAGACTCTGTTTAAAATGGCGCTTCCCTATTCATAACTTTGAAATATATTATGGAATCTGATTAACTTTGACTGACTAGATTTCAGTCTGAATTAAAACTGAATCATCATTTTCTTTTTGTTATAATTACTTATGGTTTTAAAATAATGTCCGGACAACCAGGTTCCCTGGCCGGAAAGGACGTTTAATTCTATTTTTTTAAATTCTTAAAATAGGTGAAATATGATTTCGCGCCGTCAATTTATTCAAAAGACTGCACTGGCTGCTATTGCTGCCGGAATACCAACACCTTTAGCATTTTTGCCGGATACAGGAAAGGATTTCACTTATAAGTCACCTTTCTTTAAATTACAATTATTAAGAGCCCGCCCTGAGTTATCTTTTTTCTCCGCTGATAGTTTAGGCAGCAGGCAATTCCCGGAAAACCTTTTATTATTAAAAGGTCAAAAACCTGAAATAAATTATGAAAGTATTGTAAAGTCAGATAGCATATCATACCTTTCAAAAGGTAGCCGGGGAGATATACCTGATTGGCAATTTATTATGCACCCTCATACTTTTAGTATCCGTACAAGGTACAATAAAAAAGAAAATTTCCTTCCCTTTTCAATCACATTTTCACATAAAACAAATCACTGTACCATGTTGGGAATAATGCCCGGGAAAAACATTGTAAATTTTCCATGCTTATTGCATTTCCCGGGACTGGGAAGTTTTCGTATTTACTGTAGCGACCCCGGCGCAAACGTTTATTATGATGCAGACCGCGACGTTAAAGACCCTTATGTAAAATTAGTTTTTTCTCCGGCCTCTATTGATCATCCGGATATTACTTATCGCTTTGATCCTGTTGCTGTTTATCCTGTTATTGATAAAATAAAAAACGATTCAAGGTTTGACGGTTTCAAGCGCAATTATATTAATATTTTCCAATTAAACCCGCGCATACGGAGCCTTGCCAATAATTCCGCAAGCGACGCATGTGCATTTACGGTTTTTATTTATGCAGAAATGGCGCGGCATACTCCCGAACTTGTAAAAGGCGTCGGCGCTATGGATCTTGTCAGGAATTCACTGGATGAATATATCGGTGGAATGAAAGCCTACGGACAGGTTGGTTATAAAGGCGATGTATGGAAAAGTAAATTCGATTCATCGGACAGCGCTCCTTCACTTATTATTTCAGCGTGTTATTATATCATGGATACAAAAGATAACGATTGGGCAAAACAAAACTATAACGCGGTTAAGGATTGGGCTGCAGGCATGATTGCCACAGATAGAAATCATGACGGGATTATTGAATACGGATATTCGGGGAATTCCAATAGCTGGAGCAAAGAAGATTTTAAACGGCCGGCAAACTGGTGGGATACAATCGGTTTCGGGCATGATGACGCTTATTCGAACGCCCTGGCTTACAAAGCTTTAACTTTACTGGCAGATGTTGCAGAAACGCTTGGATATTCTGGAGACAGCCTTTACTTTGCAGCTTTTGCAAATAAACTTAAGAGCCAATACTTTTCAAAATTTTATAATCCCGAAACGGGAATTCTGGCAGGCTGGCGCAGTGAAGACGGGCAATTGCATGATTATTATTTTACCTTTGTTAACAGTGTTGCCGTTTGTTATGATCTTATTAGTATGGAAGAAGCTAAAAAAATTATGCTGACACTACTCGGTAAAATGAAGCAAGTCGGCTTTACGGATTTCCGACTGGGATTGCCCGGCAACCTGGTTCCAATCGCAGATAAGGATTACACCGACCAGAATCCGCGTTACGGCTATCAGAATTTTCAGGTATATGAAAACGGGGGCGCCAGTGGATGTTACGTGTATTATACTATTCATGCACTTTTCAAATTAAATATGCACCGTGAAGCCGAAGAAATATTATTCCCGCTGCTTGAAAGCTATAAAACAAATGCATTTCAGGGATACTGCAGCGGAAGTGAAATGACAAAAGACTGGAAAACATGGAAAAACGAATGTTGGGGTTATGAAGGTTTTTTGGTAGATAACTATCTTGCCTTGCTAAACGTATTGGATTACATAAAAACCATCTGATAATTACACGAAATGCGGGCTGTCAGTACAAAGTTCTGTTCAATATTTCAAGCTGAGTGTGCCGTGGTAAATTGACAAATCTCTCGCTAAAGCCTCCCACACGTACCAAAAGGTTTTGATAAAGTTCCGGGTGTTCCATAGCAGCCTCAAGGTCGTTACGCCCTACAACCGTAAGCATTGCCTGGGCAGCGCCGTTTTGCCAGTACGTTGCCAGCAGAATTTCTAATTTATCCCGGTACTCTGAAAACATTTCTTTTGAAAATTTCATATTTTGCACTGCTCCTGCATGTATCCGCGTATCCGGTTTAACAATAGAATTCAGGAATGCAGTAACTCCGTTTTTGTCCATCCCGTCCACAGGGGCATTGCCCGGGTTCATATAAGCAAATGCTTTTCTCCCATCCGCCGACGCTGATGTATGTTCGCCTATGATAGTATTTGCATCGTTATTTATAACAACCACGAGATATGAATGAAGAGATGTGCTGTGTTTTTGCTTTAATGTATAATTGCATAAATGGTTATGCACTTCAAGCAACATGTTATCTGCCGTTTCGTTATCATTTCCGTACTTAGGGCAGTTTAACATTTTTTTCTGAATGCGCTCATAGCCGGAAAAATTTGCCTGAAGGCAGCTCTTTAATTCATAAATTGAAAGGATTTTTTCATCGTAAACTAATTTTTTTATTGCGGTAAGAGCATCTGCCGTATTGCTGTTGCCGTAGGATTCAAGCGTCCCTCCCAGGTACCTGATCCCTCCTTCATAAATTCCTTTTCCTCTTTCAATACAGTCATCCATCAGCATACTTGAGTATAAGTATGCTGCATCTTTTCCCGCATACAAATATTCAAGTTCTTCATGTTTGGCAAGAAAATCCACATGATATTCAACCTGTTCTTTATAAGCTTTTAGAAGGTCATCAAACGTTTCAAACTCGCCGTACTTTGTATACCGCTCTGTCGGCATGCCCATTAGTTTTTGTGTAACGGGATCAATCCCATTATTAATTGTAACGTTCAGCGCCTGAAGTAAATTTATCACCCCGCTTGGTGTACCTACGCTTCTATGGTCGAGCGCATATTCGCCGCACCCGAACTGGATAATATGTTCGGCTTCATTTTCCGGGATGTCAAACGATTCCATAACTGACGGGATGTTAACATCGTCGTTATACAGCATCGGGTAAGGGTTGCCTTCGCCTATAATATCCAGTGCCATATTATACAAAACCGGGTCTTGATTTTTATTGAAGCGCAAAGCCAATTGCGGCACTATATCTTTTACTCTGCGTGTAGTTTCTATAATCGTCACGGCAAGGGCATTTGCTTTTTCTTCATTAAACCTTCCTTTGCCTCCTATTATTATCCTGCTGTCATACCTGTAGCCGCGGTCTATAATAAGCCGCCACATACCGGAAAGCAGCCGGATTGCTTCTTCCTTGTCGATAATTTCTTTTTCAATATCCGTGCAGTATAAATCAGCCAGTGCATTGTCCAGTCTGCCGTAATTTCTGGCTCCGTCCGCGGCATTATAAATATAAATTAATTGAATCCCCTCACGGAAACTCCCGGGCTTTGATTCAGGTAATTTATGAAGGATGCGCTCCATCTCAGCTAAATCTTTTTTCCTGCCGGTATCGGTCTCGTCTTTATATAACCTGCGTACTTCGTTCGAATAACTTTGGCATAATTCAACCAGGTTATCAAGAGCCTTCAGCATTGACTGGTATAAATTCCATCGCTCCGTACCGGGGACTGCGTTTAAGTTTCGTTTTCTTATTTCATCCCTTAAACCCGGTATCCCAAGCCTGACTAATTTTGCATAATCTAATTGAACTCCGCTCATTCTCCATAATGTAAAAGCTATACCTGATTCTGTGGTATACATGTCGCTCGGCAGCGCTTTCATCATATCCGTGGTGAAAGCCGATTTGGCTTTTGTTACTGTGGAGTTTTCATTCCAGAATTGTTCAATTTCCTTAAGCTTTACTTGGTTCCCGGCAGTCAGAACGGGATCGTCCAAAAGCTGTTTAATTGCAACGGGATGGATATAATAACCAAGGGACCCTTCATCGGACTGTGGTAAAAATCCAATCGGTAATTGCTTCGTTCTCCCAACAAATAAATCGTCTTTTTCTATAGGAGTGAACAATGCCTTTTGTTGAACTTTCAGAAATGCAGCTTCGCGCATATATTTATTATTTGTGTTTTCCCTATAAACACGCGTCATCTCCGTGAGTAAAACAGCTAAATCGTTTGCAGTAATCATACAAATAAATTACTTATTGTTAATTTGTTTATGCAGGCTAAAATTAAATAATTATAAGCGAAGCATCATACAATATTAATTTTAATAAAACACCATGATTGAACCAATTTTCACCTATACGCCAATTAATAAATATTTTTCCCGCCGAATGAACTAATTTTTTTTATCCAAACTTGTTTATCTTCTTTCGTTCCTGATCCGAATTTAAAATCAGGTTCCACTCCTGTTTGTTTATATTTATCTATGCCCCAGTTATGGTAAGGCATAAGCTCAACACCTTTAAGCCCGGGATATTTCCTTGATAATTCCGCAATGCTTTTGAAATGCATTTCATCATTATTTATCCCCGGGACAATGGGGCACCGGAGAATAAGAGAGCATCCGTTTTTAATTAATAGCTCTAAATTTTCAAGTATCATTCTGTTGCCGGCACTTGTATATTTTTGATGCATGGATTCGGATGCAATTTTAAAATCAAATAAATACATATCGATAAACGGTATAGTTTTTAAAATTAAATTTTTATTTACAAAACCTGAAGTCTCAACACAGGTATGGATATTATATTTCTTTGCACCTTCAAGAATTTCAATCGCAAAGTCCGGTTGTGCTAGCGGTTCACCGCCTGAAAGCGTCAGGCCGCCGCCGGAATTATTATAAAAACTAATATCTTTAATAACCTCGGCAATAACGGCATCTGCACTTACCCTATAGCCGAATAATTTTAATGCTCCTGTATCACATGCTTCTATACAGTCTCCGCACAAATTGCAGTTTGAGAAATCGGTTTTCAGGTTCTCGCCGCAAAAAGAAAATACATTTTCTTTACACGCCGTAATGCAGTTCCTGCACATACTGCAGTTCTTTTCGATAAAAGCCAATTGAGGCGAGTTTTTAACCGATTCCGGGTTACAACACCATACACAATGCAGCGGGCAGCCTTTTAGAAACACTGTTGTTCTTATCCCTGGGCCGTCATGTAGTGAAAACCTTTGAATATCGAAAACAATACCTTCCATTACACTCTGAATAGTTATGTAATTATATTTTAAATTAAAGAGCAAACAATTCTTAATGAACAGTTACAATTAAAGTAAAAAGGTCGTAAAATAATAGAGCCAAAACTATAATTTAATGCTTATCTTGATTTCGTTTTATTTCTTATTTATTTTACGTTGTCAACTCTTTAGCTCCACGTAAAATCTTTAACCGGCTCAAAAAAATAGGAGGAAAATATAGTATGGATACAGTATTGAGTTTTTGGTGGGTATTATTAATCATAATAATTCTAATAGCAAATAAACTGGTACTAAGACTGTTTGGAGTAGTATTGGTTCCGGAAGATTCAATCGGCATTGTTAACAAAAAATGGGTTCTGCTTGGCAGGAACAGGACACTCCCTGACGGGGCGATCATCGCCTTAAAGGGTGAAGCAGGGCTTCAGGCAGACACTCTCGCTCCCGGAATTCACTTTTGGTTGTGGCCTTGGCAATATATTATTAAGCTGCAAAAATTTATTACTGTCGAGCGAAACCAAATCGCAACTGTTGAGGCACGTGATGGTAAACCACTTTCCGGCGGTAGAGTCCTTGCTAGAACAGTGGAATGTAAATCTTTCCAGGATGCACGTGCCTTTATTGAAAACGGCGGCGAGCGTGGTCCCCAGATTTCTATTATACCTCCCGGTACATACAGGATTAATACATCATTGTTTACAGTTTATACCGAGGATGTAGTTGAAATTCCCGACAATATGGTCGGTGTTGTAACTACAAAAGACGGGAAACCGCTACCAACAGGGGAAATTGCCGGCAAGGAAATTCCCGGGCACAATATGTATCAGGATCCGGAAACATTTATAACAAACGGCGGCTACAAAGGTTTGCAGGAACAGGTTATTCTTGCGGGCCGTTATTTCTTGAACCCTAAGTTCGCTACAGTTGAACAGAAACCAATGACGGACGTACCAATTGCTAATGTCGGTGTTGTCATCGCCTATGTAGGAGAAGAAGGTAAGGATGTAACAGGAGATACTTTCAAACATGGTAATCTTGTCTCAAAAAGCCAAAAAGGCGTTTGGATTGAGCCCCTGGATCCCGGGAAATATCCTATAAATCCATACACTCACAAGGTTGAAATTGTTCCTACGGCAAATGTTGTCCTTAATTGGGCTACAAATAAAAGCGAAGCTCATAAGCTGGATGAGAAACTATCAACTATCACAGTCAGGTCCTTTGACGGATTTACCTTCAACCTTGACGTAAGTCAAATCATCCACATACCACGAAACGATGCGCCAAAAGTAATTGCCCGGTTTGGAAATATGCCCAACCTGGTTACTCAGGTTCTCGAACCCACTATCGGAAATTACTTCCGCAATGCTGCCCAACGGTCTGATGTAATTGATTTTTTAAAAAAACGTAGTGAACGGCAGTCAGAGGCAAAGGCTTCAATTAGTGAAGCGCTTATCGACTATAATGTGAACGCCGTTGATACTCTAATAGGAGATATTACACCTCCTGCGGAACTGATGAAAACCCTGACTGACCGGAAAATAGCCGAGCAGGAAAAAATTACGTATGACACACAACGGCTAGCCGAAGAAACAAGAAAAGATCTTCAGCAGGCTAAAGCAATGGCGGATACACAGGCAAACGTCGTCAGCATTGAGCGTACGGTTCAGATAAATGATTTCGCGGCGCAGGCAGCAATAAAAAAAGCCGAAGGTGAAGCTAAATCAAAAACTATTAACGCAGAAGCGGATGCTACCGTCCTCAAGATAGTAGGCGCCGCTGAGGGAGAGAAAATTAAAGCGGTTGGTACGGCTGAAGCAGATGTAATTACCTTAAAAATTAAATCGATGCAGTCAAGCAATTACGCAGCAATAGAAGTCTCTAAGAACCTGGCCGGAAGTGCAAATAAATGGGTGCCGGATATTATTGCAGGAGGCGGTGCAGACGGTGACGGATCAATAATGAATGTTCTCATCGGTATGATGGTCCACGACAAGCTGAAAGAGGAAGCCCCAAAATCCGATATATAAAAAGCTCTTGTACTGCGGAACGCTGTTTCGCCGTATTAATATATTTATCGTTGTAATCTTCAGGGATTGTTTGACAATTATTTTTTTAGTATCCCCGGCTTCTGCCTGCCTGCACGGGAAGACGAGCAGGTTTAAGCTGGGGATTAGGTATTTACTGCTCCGGCCTTGAGGTCATTATGTAGATTATTTTATTTAAACAATAGTTTCATGAACTTCTTTATGTCGAACATAAAATTCATCTGATTTTGTGTAACATTTTTTACTTATTAATTTTTAGATAGATATTATAATAACCATGGAAAAAACAAAAATATATTTCGTTTTATTAGCCACAGTAATTGGTATTTCTTTATCTTCCGCTCAAACTCAAAACAGGCGGACGGAAAATGTTATTATTATAACACTGGATGGTTTCCGATGGCAGGAATTATTTGGAGGAATTGATACTGCTATAGCCAATAATAAAAATTTCACAAAGGAACCCGAAGACATTAAGTACTTGTTCGGCGCATCCACTCCCGAAAAAAGTCGTAAAAAATTATTGCCATTTTTTTGGAATGTAATTGCTGTTGATGGACAATTGTACGGGAACCGCACAACCGGGAACTTTGTTAATGTAGCAAACAGGTATCAGTTTTCATATCCCGGATATAATGAAATGTTTACCGGTTACCCTGATACTAATATAAACAGCAACCATAAAAATCTTAACCCGAACAAGAATGTTTTGGAATTCATAAATCAGCAGGAAGACTTTAAGGATCAGGTTGTCGTATTTACTTCATGGGATGTATTCCCGTCAATTCTTAACAGGGAACGCTCTAAGCTTTTAATAAACAGCGGCAGTGAACAGTTAGCTATACCGGGCAAACAATTGTCGCCGGAAATGAAATTGCTTAATCAAATACAATCCGGGGATCCGCATTTTCTCGGCGGCGATGTGCGTGAGGATCTGTTAACTTACTACATAGGATTTGAATACATAAAAGAATATCATCCGCGTGTCGCCTTTCTCGGATTTGACGGCACAGACGATTTAGCTCATCGGGGATTGTATGATTATTATTTGGAGCAGGTACATGCTTCCGACAGGTGTATTGCAGAGCTCTGGAGGTTTTTACAATCTGACCCGCAGTACAAAGATAAAACCACACTAATTTTGTTATGTGATCACGGCAGGGGCGATCACTTTAAACGGAACTGGATGGAGCACGGAGCAAGTATTCCCGAATCAGGGGAAACGTGGCTGGCCGTCATCGGACCGGACACTCCACCGCTTGGTGAAGTTCAAAGCAAAAGTCAGCTTTACAACAAGCAGGTTGCACCCACAATAGCAGCATTCCTTGGTTTACCGTTTGTCCCTGAGCATGGTAATCCTGAAGTAATTTCAACTATGTTTAAATAAAAGGCTTAATATTTTAACTAAAATATTCCGCCTTTTTAAGAGCCTTTTTCACCACGCAATACAATATTAATTTCCCTCTCGAAGCGGATAGGAACAAGGATATATATAAGGGTAAGTCTGTACTGTACTTATACATTATTATGCACCAGACCCTTCCCATAAAAACCTTACGTAATTTATTTCTTAATATAAGCATTCAATCCTATAACTACAGGCTTGCCATTAATTAAACATTTTGTAGGCGTATTTCCGTGTGTTGTTGCAACAACCAATGTTTTCCCGGAGGCGCTTGGTGTCGGTTCCTGCAAATCAATTACTATAGTTAATTTACCATTTTCAATTTTAACATCCATATACTTTAACTCCTGATTAGTATTTCTTATATCTAATTTTCATTATCTAATTCTAACATAATATAATTTTTACCAAATCTGTAAGGCAAATTAAAAGAGGAATCTGCAAGCTGAAGACCAACCGGTTTTACGCAAGTTGGATTATTCCAAAATGATTTCCTTCTAAAAATACCATTCCTAAAAGGGATGAAATGCAATAAATAAAACTACAGGCTAAAATAAAATTTATACTATTTAGTTTGTGCGGATTTATAAATTCCAAACAAATCATATGGTTTCTTATTAAAATTACTACTGAATAAAAATGCGGCAAGTAAAATGTATATAATAAACCCGAAAACAATCAATAACTGAATCCCGGAAGTTTTTTGAATATCTTTTCTTGATTTTACGTCACAAACTTCACCCGGACAATATTGAGCTTTTTCTTTATAGATCATTGAATAAACCTTACATCCTAAGCAAATACCAAATGCGGATTCGAAGAATAAGAATATCAGGCAAGTAAGGCAGATTATACCAGTAATAGGGCTGAATGCATTTACTACTACCAGGAAAATGAACATTATGGAAGATAATACTATTCCAATTATCCAGGAAAATTTTTTTTGCCGGGCGCCGACAAATTCAGGGGATTGATTGCCGACAATCAAGCGCCCGATTATTAATGATGGTGAAAATTTTGGATTAATGAAAACCCGGATTATAAAATCCGTTAAAAATATAGTTATAAGATACTTTATAGGTACAAAATTGTTATTATATATTACCAGCATTAATGAAATAAACATAGCTAAAAAAAATATTCCAGCGGATGCCCTTACTTCACGTTCATTTAATACAGGGATGTTATATCCTTCAACATCCTCGCCGAATTTTATTACTTTGCTCATTATCTCTCCTCTATCTAATTATTTAAAAATTGAAACATGTTGATAATTTTAAATTCTACAGGCCAAAAACTTTATTAAAGCCTTTTGCTAACGGATTCTTTGAAAATTTCCGGATGCAGGATTCCGATTATAACTTCAGAACTCATTTTGAATTTTTAAATTTGCTCAAATTATTAATTAATTACAAGAATTTTTATAGGAATGGGCAAAAGAAAGGATTTCCGGCAGGATAACTTTCATCATAAAAACTATTATTCAGGGCAAACAATTAATATTTAAGCGACAAATTATTAAGAAGTGAGGCATTTAATTTAACTTCCTTCTCGGCGCCTCTGTAAAAAAATTTTAATCCTATTCAATAAAATGGGCGGCCCACCAAGGGTATACCGGGACTACGATGCGTAATCCTTATGAAATCCCTTACAAATGCAATTATCATATAATGCGAATTTCTACCCGGTTTCATCGGGTTGTATCCTTTTTTACTTCCTTCTTGATCTCCATAATAAAGGCGCTCACTCTGAATTTACTCTGTGAGAGCCTGCGTATTATAATGAATCAACCAGTAACTGTTTTTTATGAAGTTAAAATAATCAAACCTTATTAAAATTTACTTCAACTCACGAATTTTAATGTTTTTAAACGATACTTCATCACCATGGTCCTGAAGCAAAATATTGCCATATTCATGTTCGCCAAAATTCGGCCATTTCTTGTACTTACTGTATGCAACAAGCGCTCTCCACATCTGTGTTCCGCGAACATATTCAACCAATTTAATTCCATTTAAATAGTGAACAACATGGTTTCCTTCAACCACTATTTTAGCCCTGTTCCAGCCATACTTATTTACACGTTTAGGTGTGGTTTCATGCGGGGAATAAATAAGAGCATTAGCCGGGATTAGATCGTAAAGCGAAGCTAATGTCCTGTTGCCGTTTACACCCAGTTTTGCATCGGGATGAACATCATCATCAAGTATCTGGTATTCACAGCCTATCGCCGAACCCGGCCCGTCATTTAAATCCGTATCAACAAAATATTTTATCCCGCTGTTGGCACCCCTGGTATACAAAAAGTCAGCTTCCAGTTCAAAATTCTTGTATTTCATTATGGTTACAATATCCCCGCCGTTTCTTGATTCATATCCGCCGCTTTTTTCTACTGTTAGAATTCCATCAGTAACATGCCATCCTTTTTCAGGAAAGTGATCCAATTTTGCACCGCGCCAGCCGTTTGTTGTTTTACCGTCCCATAGTAATTTCCATCCTTCTTTTTTTTCTCTTTCTGTAAGTTTGTTCTTAAGAAAACTTATTTGGGGAATTTTATTTGATTCGGGGCGTTTCTCTTTGTCAAGATTCGTTGACTTCATTCTTAAGTTTTTAAATTGGACAGTGCGGTCGGTATTAATATTATTATCAATACTATGTATCTGTAATGCAATAAATCCGCTTAAGGCAGTATCGTCTACAAGATCTGCCGTCTGAATTCCGTTAATCCAAACGCGGATATTATTCCCGATAGCTTCGATATGATATTTATTCCATTTCCCGTTTTTATATGCGGCTTTAGCATTTTGATTACACTCAAGATTATATAACCATCCTCTGCCCTGCTCATCATAAATACCGCCGCTCCATGCACGTGAAGACCCGTCTATTTCCACCTGGTCTCCGTGAACAACCCCGTTTCTATAATCCGCCTGGCAACTGCTCCTGATCTGCACTCCGGAGTTTAATGACGTATCCATTTTTACTTCTAATTCAAGAATAAAATTTTCATAATTCTTCGTCGTTGCCAAAAAAGTATTTTGTGTATTGGGTTTATATATCCCAATAATACAGCCGTTTTCAGCCTTAAATTCTGCAGTACCGTTTAATACTTTCCAACCGTCAAGATTTTTGCCATTAAATAAATTTGTCCATCCCTTGTCGCCGGCGTGTAAGCTTATGCAAATTAGAATTACACATAATATGGCGTTTAGATTTCTCATCATTTTTCCCAATATAATTTTTATATCTGTTTTTTCATTATTTAATAATTGTTTAATAAATAGAGATATAGTATTTAAAATTTAAAATTCTCTCTAATAATGTATGCTATAAATAAGATTGCTTCAACACCCGGTCTTAAAAAAAATCCTCTCGATAGTTAAAAACAAAGAGAGGAAATACTAAGAGTTTTTAACTATGTTTCACACTTCCTTTAGTATGAGCTTAAATTACTTTATAAGCATCATTTTTTTTATTGATTTAAATCTACCTGCCTGGATCATAGTGCTGCAGAGGTACTTCTGTATTCCGGCAATAAAATTTGATTCGTTTGGCAAATTTATTTTTCTACAAAATCAGCACATTTTTTTTGACAAAATATTTTCGTTTGATTCATCTATTTTATCTGGACATCGAACGCAATTTTATAATATTAAGCTTTAAAATTGCTTTTAAACTGAACTTCGATGAAAAGATTCAAAATAATTGTAGAGTATTTCAAACCTTTAACCATGCTGCAGACTATTCATAATATTCTACATTATTATAATCTGATCCCCAACTTGAGAACTCGCTCCAGGTCAGGTAACCAAGTTTATCTGCCCAGTAGTGAAAACGTTTTTCAAATACTTTTTGATGAAGACGTCCCTCCGAAGTGCCGGCCTATAAATTTGCCGTCGATATAAACTTCGGTCAGATAGTAAACTGCTCCGAAATTCAATAAGATATTTTTATTGCTCCAGCCGGCAGGAATTGAAATCTTACGCTGGTACCACATATTATTTATAAAGTCTTTGTGCTCAACACCGGGCAATTTACTTTCCGGGTAGAAAGGAACAATAATTTTATCATCAAAACCTTTACTATCCTGTAAATTCCTGTTTTTGCCGGAATTACCAAAATAAAACGAATAAGTCCAGGTACCGTTAAGATTTATCCACGTACTCCGCTCAAATTGAGGACGCGGATATTCCGCCCGGCGTATTGGCTGTGCCCACGCAGTGTATGTAAATATTAGCAAAACTAAAATTACAAATGTTTTTTCATGCTTAACCTGTTATTAAAATTTATACATTAACTAAATTTACCTAATTCATATTAAAATTTATAAAAAACGGTAATTTTGTTAACTTCACGTTACACTTCCCTAAAATCTACTCTTTTGCGTTCTCTGATAATTCAATATTTAGCTTGCCGCCCTGAATTAATTATCAATGCGGCAATGTATAAGAATCATAATTTTTATTATTCAATTTATTATTGAGTTCTTTTCCTGCACATCCAGGTATATTGCGGCAGCTCCCAGAATGGCAATATGTTTCACTTTAGAAACTTCAATTTTTATTTTGGCAGCGGATTTTGCATATGCGAATCTTTTTATCGATTTCCACATTACTTTTTCGAAAAATTTATATGATTTACTAACTGATCCCCCAAGAATAATTACTTCGGGATCTAAGGCATACATAATCATTTTAATGGCTTCGCCTAAATTAGAACCATATTCGTCGAATATTTTTAAAGCAAGGCGATTACCTTTTTCAGCACTTGCTAAAATCTCTTCACCCGATTTACCAAATTCATTATTAAAATACTGGCCGCAGCAGTAATATTCATAATTATTATTTTTAAAGGGTATCATCCCGAATTCGCCGGCTCCGCAATTATTTCCCGAGTATAATTGATTGTTAACTATAATACCCGCACCAAGCCCCGTACCAATTATTAAGCCGATAATATTCTTATACTTTTTCACGCTGCCGAAATATTTCTCACCCGCCGCAAAGCAGTTGGCATCATTGTTAATATAGACGGGAACCTTAAACTCTTTTTCTAATATTTTCTTAAGATGAACTTCTTTCCATGAAGGAATGTTCTGAACATCATATACAATACCTTTTTCAATGTCAACCACGCTTGGTACACCTATGCCTATTCCATTTATCTTTTTAGTGCTGAACTTTTGGATCATTGTAACTATGTTATTAATTATTTCATCTTTAGTACCGCTTTTGGGTACCTCAATGGATTCAACCTTAACTAATTTATTGTCTTCTACCAATCCGGTACGAATATTCGTGCCACCAATATCAATACCAAGTATTCCCATTTTATATCCGTATTATTTTAAAATCAGGCTATTTAAAATCGCTTTTCGGGTTTTTATGTATTTTTAATATTCAATTTCAGGTATTCTTTTTATTTCAGGGTCGGTAAAGTAATCAGATTCATCGCTGCTCCTGGTCGAAAATTCCGATACTACTGCACCTTTTGAGCCAGCCTGAAACCAGTGAAGGATTCCGGGTTTAAGTGTATATTGATCGCCGGGATTAAGAATTATTTCGTGTTTTACGGTAAAACTATTCTGTTTATCTTTTGGAATAACAGCAGAAATGTTTTCTGAAGGCTCATCGTCAATATATAAGTACACTTTCCCGAACCGGCATCTGAATGTTTCCTCTTTTCCCTGGATTCCATTGATATCCGGATGACGGTGCTCAGGGCATATTTGATAAGGGAAAAGGACAAGCTCTTTGGCACAGCACCTTTCTGTATTTACATAGACAAGAATTTGAAGGCCTATTTCATTTAACCTGTTTAGTCCAAAATCGGCTACTTCAATGTTTTCTTTTTCTTTCTCAGAAAGAGTTATTTTAGCCTTTAGGAAGTAATTCAAAGCCCTGCTTCTTGCATATTCAAGTTCGGTTTTATTTGTCATTTTACATTTCTTTTTTTATTTGAATTTATAAAATCCATTATCTCATCAAATTTTTTTATCCCTGATGTAGCTCCTACTTTCATAACACAATGTGCCCCCACAGCATTGGCGAATTCACCGCACGCCGGAATATCCCATCCGCGGAGTATTCCCGTTATAAATCCGGCGGCAAATGAATCTCCGGCTCCCGTTGTATCAACTGTTTTAATTCCCAAGAATGCTCCAATATTATATTGTTCATTTGATTTATTCTTAATATAACAGCCCTTGGAACCGAGTTTTATTACAGCTGTTTTTACTCCTGCCTCCAGGAATACATCGGCAATATCTTCAGGCTTGCTTTTACCCGATATCATTTCAGCTTCTTCAAGGCTCGGCATGAAATAATCCAGATACGGTAAACATGGCTTAATTTTCTGCATCCATTTACCTGTTGAATCCCAGGCAGTGTCCATTACTGTTATTATTTTTGCTTCCTGTGCAGCTTTTAATACTTCTGATGAAGGGATGCCGTCAAAGCGCGGCATTAGCAATGCACCGGCAATAAATAATATTTTTGATTTAAATATAATTGGATAGTTAATATCATCAGTTACAAAATCTGCATTTGCCCCTATATGATGCAGGAAAGATCGCTCTCCGTTTGAATGAACCGAAACAACCGAAGCAGAAGTTTTACTTATATTACTTACTGTTATACCTTCAACATTAACATTGTTAAGCTTCATTTCATTTATTGCAAAGGAACCAAATCCATCCTCCCCAACCCTTCCGATTACTGCTGTTTTTATTCCAATCTTTTCAAGATCAACTGCCGCATTTGACGCACATCCTCCAAGATGCAGTTCAAGCTGGTCTATAAGATCAAGTTTACCTTCCTGCGGCAGTGCGTTTACTGTTCTTGCAATTACATCAGCTACGATTATCCCGAGACATGTTACTTCATGCATGGTTAACCTCATTTATACTTTTAAAATTGCCATTGAACAAATGAATTTTTTCCATAGGGCTTCTTTTATACTTTCTTCTTAACTCTTAAAATTGATCTGATGCACAACGTATCAACTGCTTTTAATATCCCCGCTTCATAGTCGCCTAAATCTGTATCTGCGAAAGTATCTTTTAAATTTATCAACGGCATATTTTCATTATCTTAAACTATTTGTGAAATCAATCTATTTTCCCGATACCGGTTTCTTTGTTTTTATTGTTTCATTTGCAATTAAAGGTTTTGCCCAGATCCCTATGCTGAATATGTATGCAAGCGTAACAAAAACAAAAGACATTCCTGCTCTTAAACCGAATGTATCGCCCAGCCATCCGATTAATATCTGTACCACAGCGCCACCGATAATTGCAGTACATAAAATTCCTGCAAAAGATCCGTGGTGGCTGTCAACCGAGTTAAGTGCTAACGAAAATACTATCGACCACATTACTGACAAAGAGAACCCGACCATTGGGAAAGCAATCAGCGCAATGTTACCCGGGCCGTATAATGCAGCCGCTAATAATATTGCTGCAAAAATTACGGCTACTCTCAATATCTTTCTGCTGTCAAATAATTTCAATAATCCTAACCCGAGTAAACAACCAATCGACATCATGCCCCAAAACCGTCCGACAATAGATGCTCCGGTACTGATAGGATCGTAATTATGATAGGTAAAAAGAAATTTTGATATCCAGTATGAAACTCCCTGTTCGGTTCCAACATAAGTAAAAATACCTATGAAATATAAAACTACCGTTTTATTTTTAAATAAGTTTGCATGCGTGGACCAGTTGCCTGATTTTTCATCCTCATTTCTATCAACCTCGGGGAATTTCGATACAAACACGATGATAACCATTAAAAGCAGCACGATTGAAAATACCCAGTACAACGATACCCAGGTTATACCTGCAGGCACTATGCCCGAAAAAATTTTCTTAACTGCATTATTTGACTTGGTACTATTTAGATTTGAAACTAAATATGTTAAAAGCATAGGTGCAAGAAATGACGCTCCCCCAAACATCAGTTGAGCTAATACTGAATTAAACGCAAAATGTTCTTCTCCTCCGGAAACTCTTAATAACGGATTGATCGCAACCTGAAGCATTGCCATACCGGCTCCCATTAAAAAAAGCGATGGTAAAAATACTAGGTAATACGGCAATAAAGAAAACATCAAAGCCCCGATGAATGCTATGAAAAAAGCAGCAAACATTATTTTTTTTTCTTTATATTTTTCAACAAGAATTCCTGCCGGGATGGACATTACTCCGTATGCAATAAAAAATGCAAAAGGCAGGAATGCTGAAAGTGTAAGGCTCAGGTGGAAGCTTGTAATCATGTCCGGGTTAAGCGAACCCAAAATGTTCGTTATCAGAGAAATGACAAAAAATACAAGAAAAATTAAGACCACTATATAATAGTTTCTCTTCATTCATTCCTCCGAACTGCTTACTTTAATTAAGTTTATAAATAAATCTTATCTGTTTGTTTTGCCGGAATTATTACCCGCACGGAGTTAATCCCGGTATTTAATATTATTTCTGGTCGTTATTTTATAAAAATCACAAAAAATTAAAACAATTACAAAAGTTATAATTACTTGAGCATATTTAATATTTTAGATTTTTCATAATGAAAAATAAATTTTCATTTAATGGTTTGCTGGTACACATCTAAAAAAACAGGTGTTTAAGTACAATACATGGGAACTTAAACAATTCATTAAAATGGCATATTACCGTAAATAATTTTATTTTCTAAATAATTCAATTTTTAATATTTTAATGCATATTAAACGGATTTCCATTTTTATCAAAACAATCAGAAGCCTGAATTACAGCCTTCGGATTTTCAATTGTTATAGGTTTGTCGGCTAAATAGTTAGACATCCTGCAACCCGACATAGAAATAGTAAGTTTTTCATTCCCTTTCACAAGGATATAGTCCTGTGAATTACTAAATGTGGTTAATGCAGAATTGTTACCTGAGAAAGCTTCCACATTAGAAAGTGATGTATGCCCTACGCCTTCAATCACAATGGGATGAACATTTTCTTGATTATCGCCGGTATTTGAAATAATTGATCCCTGTGCAATCATCCAATTACGGTTTTTTGAATTATTTCCCAGTTTATGGATCCCGATAACTACACAATCAAAATTAAAGTTGGTTAATTGTCCGTAAGTCTCTTCACCCAGATATATGCCTCCATAAGTTCCGAATGAAAAAATATCCATAACAACTGCGTTATCGGTTGTATTAATTGTGTATGAATAAGTCCCTTTGGCCACTACAGCATCAATAACCTCTTTGTGAAAACTCCTGTTTAAATACGCCATGTTTGCCGGATTAATATGGCAGTGTAAAATACGGGGAATATCATAACAATAACAAATTTTTATAAACTCTCCGCTTAAAGGATAACCGTAGCAATGTTCAAATAAAATCTGTTCGCATGCAAATTGTTTACTTGCATTAAAATCCATGGCAATATACTCTCCATAGAAAGTAAGACAGGAAAGCGTTACTCCCTTCACGGAATTTTTATGAGACACCTGAATAGTCGGTTGATATTTAATAATCTTTGATGAATCATTAAATGTTTGTTTCGGATACCAGAACTGGATCCCGCGTATTTGAGTTGAGCCTTCTACTATAATAAACGGATCATTTTCATCCTCAATTTGGAAAACACTTCCAACCGGGTGCTTTTTTTCGATATCACAGGTTGACCTTCCAACCGGGCCGTGCACACCGATTAAAGAGACATTTTGTTTTAAAACAATACCGCCGTCTACACAATACGGTTCCTCCGATGGCTCTACATAAAGTGCCGCACCTCTGGGCGATGCCCAATCAATAGCTTCCTGGAGATGTTTTTTATTTTCTGCTCCGCTGTTCTGAGGCAGCACTCCGAAATCGCAGATAGATTTATTAAGTATATTATTCTGTGCTCCGGCCAAAACAGAAAATACCAGGATCATACTTAATACCATTTTGTTAAATTCAACATATATTTTCATTTTTTTACCTTTATTTTTTCAAACCGGGGTAATCAGCCATCAGGGATTAATTCCCCATTCTTTATTTGGACGGTCACCCATGATTAGTTTAAGGGTACCGCCGCTAATAATATCAACGTGACTTATAAAGGCGTACATTAGTTCTTTTCCGTTTAACTCTTCCGATTGGATATATTTATTCTTTTGGGAACAATTTTCTGCTGCAATAGTAAACGTGTTGCCGTCAGGTAATTGAATTTGAATTTTATTAAAAAACGGGCTTCCAATTGCATACTCGCCGCTGCCCGGTGTTACCGGGAAGAAGCCCATAGCTGAAAAAACATACCATGAGCATAACGCTCCGCCATCTTCATCACCGGGAATACCGGGCGGACGGTCATCAAACCACAAGTTCATTATCTCACGGAGTCGCCTCTGAGTTTTCCATGGCTGACCGGCATAGTTATAAAGATACGGAATGATGAATGATGGCTCATTACCCGCGACAAACATTCCATTTAATCCTGTCCCATCCGGGAATTGAGCCATAAGTCTCCATTTTGCAATACTTGTTGGTTCGTTAAATATCGCATCAACACGTTTTACGAATGCTTCTTTACCGCCTATAAGTTCAATCAATCCGGGGATGTCATGTTGAACGCTGAAATTCCATGTCCATGCATTATTTTCGGTAAAGTACGCACGGCTCCCTATACCGCCTGACAATTGAGGATCAAATGGTTCAATCCAGTTGCCATCCGTCGTTTTGGGAGCAAAAAAACCGGTAGCATGATTGAAAACATTTCGATAGTTTTGTGAGCGGTTCATGAAATAAGTATAATCGGTATCCTTATTAAGCGCTTTGGCAAATTGCGCCAGGCACCAGTCATCATAACTATGCTCAAGCGTTACTGAAACGGCCTGCCGTTTCTCAAACCCGTCAACCCTTGGTTCAGGATCTTTGCTGTTTTCCGGTTTGGCAGGATACCATCCATGCTGTACATAAAATGTATCAAGTGAACACATTGGCCCTGTCCTCCACGGTAGCATTGTGGCTTGTGTTGCGTTTTTTCTTAAACCTTCATAGGCTTTATCCAAATCAAAATTCCTAACTCCTTTTTGAAATGTATCCCAGATTAATTCCGCAGAATGAAATCCAATCATAGCCGGATAATTCCCAAAAAACTGTGGAAAACCCGGCATCCAATTACTTTGTTCATACATACGGACATAAGATTCAACCATATCTGCCTGCTGAGAAGGATCTAATATTAACATCAGAGGATGCAGGCTTCTGAATGTATCCCAAAGCCAGTCGTCTACATAAAAAGGCCGCCCGTTATCATTATGAATTTTTTTATCATACGCGCTATAATATCTTCCGTATTCCGAAATGTTCACCATACGCTCCATACTTCTATAAAGCGATGTATAAAAAATCCGCTTTTGCCGTTCTGTCCCGCCTTCTACCTGTATTTTGCCTAGCTCATTTTTCCAGATGGAATAACTTTCATCTTTAACGGATTCAAAACCCTTTCCGTTTGTTTCTCTGTGAAGATTATCTGCAGCCTGGCTCTCATCAATAAACGAAACTCCATTCCTTACCTCAACCGGGTTTTCTACTTTATTAAAAACAACAAATACTCCTGTTTTACTTCCTGATATTTCGGTTTCATTATCTGATATTTTTCCCGGTTCAAATGAGCCGGATTTATCAAACGGCCGGCTGAATTCGGCGTAGAAAAATTGTTTTGTATTTTCAAATTTTTCCCATCCCTGAATTACATTATTGCCGTCTATTCTAAAATAAGATTCACTGTTTGAACGGAATAAAATATTATTCGAATCTTTACCTTTAAATTTAAATCTGTAAAGTATTGCCCGTTCGGTGGTTGTCCAGTCAGCAGTAATATTATAATCTTCAAGCAAAACTTTATGGTACCATGGATACAGTTCTTCCATGTCGTGGTCGTAAACTGAAGCATAATCATCTTTGTTAAATAATAGCTTACCGCTTGTGGGCATAAGCTCTGTTACATATCCCCTGCGGTACGCGGGCATATTCAATGCAAAACCGTATATTTTATCACTCAGGTACCGGTCATCAAGGCCCGGCTTGGTAACCGGAAATACCCTTACCATACTATGGGGCCGGTGAACAGTCGGAGTCAATGTTGTTAATAAAGGCGCCACACCTCCGATATTTGGATCAACATATTGTGTAATGTCTTTTGTTGCACATGCATTTAGTAAAAGAAGCCCGGTAAATGCAAGGGTTTTTAATTTGAAATAAATTTGACATTTCATAATTATTATTTAGTAATTAATATTAAATAAATAAAAACACTTCTTTATTACAAGACGGGAATACTGCATTAAAACCGCTTCCAATAGCAAAACAGAATTATAATTAACTTTAAGCATACTATCAGATACATTCCTTTTACAAGACAGGGCATAGTTTATCCCTATGCGATCCCGTCTCGTAAGAACTCATGCATTTACAATTTCCTGTTTACCTTCGTCAAAAATAACTTTTCTGCCTCTGTGTAACGATTCTGTTACCATCATGCTTGCAACTGAATGATTATACCCTGCTTCAATTGGCGCATGCGGTTGTTGACGGCTTCTAATACATTCCATCCAGTTCCTCATGTGTGCAATCGTCATCAGGTCTGCTCCTGCATTTGCATCCGTAACGCTTTTTATCTTATTATCCGCAAGTTCAAATTCAGGCAGAAGGTTTTCATGAAGCCCGAACTGCGGGTATTTTTCAGCATGCTCTTTAGTTAAACCGCCATGTGGAGTCACTTTGTTTGTATCAAGGTTTAACTCTCCACCATTGGAGTAATATATTTCCTTTACATCACCCGCCGAATTTGAAAACCTTGAAGTATAATTAACCTGAAATCTCTTTGTTGTGTCTTTATCATTGGCAGGGCCGTACTCCAATATAGCCGTTAATGTATCGGCGTTTTTCCTGCCGTCGTTCCACATATAAATTCCTCCGCCCGCAACAACACTCAAAGGATGTTTAAATCCTGTAAACCAATGCACCGTATCTATCTGATGGCACATCCATTGCCCCGGTATACCCGAAGAATAAGGCCAGAATAAACGGTACTCGCAATAAATACGGGGATTAAACGGTATTCTTTCCCTGTTAACTAAAAATCTTTGCCAGTCTGTATCGCTCTCTTTTAACTTAGCCACTACATCTGGTAAACGCCAGCGGTCCGGCTGGTTTACATTCCATGTCATTTCAACAAACTTTATAAAGCCGAATTTGCCTGACTTAATATATTCCGCCGCAGTCTGATAATTTTTTGCGCTCCGCCTCTGGGAACCTATCTGAACTATTTTCTTTGTCTCCTTTACCGCATTAAGCACCATTTTATTATCCGCCATCGATTCCGCTAAAGGTTTTTCTACATAAGCATCGCGCCCTGCCCTTACGGCTTCCGTGGCATGATAAGCATGCTGAAAATCAGCCGTACTGATAATAACAGCATCAACCTTTGATTTCTCATATAATTCTTCATTGTTTCTGTACCCGGTAATTTTATTTCCCGTTAATCCGTTCAGATAATAAATACCGGCATCTCTTCTTTGGTTCCATATATCGGAGACAGCGGTAAATTCCATATTCATATCTTTAGCATTTGCTTTGAATGCCAGACTAAGAGTGTCTTCAAAACGATGTGAAAAACCTACAACACCAACATGAACGCGGTCATTCGCACCGATAATACGGTTGTAATGCATAGCGTCCGTTACAACAGGCTTTGTCTTAGGATTTATCTTAGCTTGCTGGCCGTCTAATAAAGATGTGCCTACTGCTATAGCCGCAGTGCTCAACCCGATTTTTTTAATAAATTCTCGTCTTGTATCCATTTGGTTATCCATTATTTAATAAAAGAAATATTTTCCTGAATATAACAAATAAAACATTTTAAATTTCATATTTATCTACAATCTGCCCGGCGCTTTAAATGTTTGACTCTTCAGTCATGGTTTTAGTAGCTCTACTTTTAGAATTTGTGTTAAAATTCATTCACAAATATTCAATAATTTGTTTTGCCTTACTTCTTATAAGTGTACCGTAAACCCTTAAAACGGTTGAAGACTATAAGGTGCTTCATCATTAACTCCACGATTAATCGCGTTGTTAATGATACTAATAAATTTGCCCTTAACTCTTTCACTTGTCCGCCTCCGGAGGATCAGTTTACCTTCCGTAAACAGGATTAAAAGTAATATACTTTGAATAAAAGACAGATACGCATAGCTGCCGAAATTGAATAACAAAATTTATTGCGGCTTATATAATAATTCCTGCGCAATTGTTTATATTACATAAAATCCTGATATTTTCAATCAAATAATATTTCCTGTAAATACTTCCTTTGCGAATAATCCGGGATTAATATCTGGGCCCCGGCTTTAATTAACCTGGTGCGTTTCTCTGCATTTAGACCATACCTCCTGATTTCATCGCTTGCTATACCAACTGCAATACCGCCGACTTTTCTGCATTCACGCATTTCTACAGGGCCGTCTCCAAAAGTTACAAGCTCGGTTCCCTGAAGGTTATTATCTTTAATTATTTTTTCCATTACCATTTTTTTCGAATACCTACTTATATCTCCTATAGCTCCGTATATTCCGCCGTTAAATAAATGGGCATAACCCATTGCTTTAGCTTCCCTGATTACATCATCATTATCGGTACCGCTTGCCAGGTAAAGCTTTATTCCTTTTGCCGACAGGTAATTTAAAAATTCAATTGCCCCTTTAACTGCAAAATCCATGATGTCCAGTTCTTTCATATTTAATTTATCTACACGCCTGTTCACCATTTCCATTAATGCATAGTTAAAAATTTCTTTATAGCCGAATTTATCCAGGATTTTATCTTTCGGGACTATATTAAATTCCCGGATCAGTTCAATTAATCCCTCCATTTGCTGCACTGTTTGTATCCCGGTTGATTTATCAATATAATCCCTCACCCGGTTTACAACCTTGTTATACAAATATTCATCCGCATTATTATATTTTTCACCCAGAATAGCTTTTATCATCATTGGCCCCATAACATGCTCCCATCCTTCACGCAGTACACTTATTGTACCGTCATGGTCGAAAACAGCATGTTTAATTTTACCCTTCTCAAAAAAATCCGGGCTGCTGCCGCATAATTCAATCTCAGAATTTTTCCAATATTTTGCCGACCTGATATCCGCAGCCAGTTCCGGCTGATATATATAATTAGGATCGGAACTAAGCGATAATATTTCTTCAGGGCTTGCCGTACCTGTTTGAAATAATTTTTGCACTGTTACTCCTGCGGCAAAATTTGCAAATTCTATAGCGCCGTACGTGTTTATTTTTGCAGCAAGCGCACATGATATAGCACTTAATGCCGTATCACCCGCGCCTACGGTATCCAGCTTTTTTATGAATTGTAAACCAGGCACTTCATGAATTCCTTCTGCATCGCAGGCAATAATACCGTATTTACCCCGGCTTATGAATGACGGCCTGTTATGTTTTTCATACAAACCTTGCGCAAATTTCTTAACATCATTTACATTAAAGATATCTCCAGGTTCTGCATTTATGCCGTTAAGTATGGCTGCTTCTATTTCATTGGTTTTCATGCATACATTTTTAAATTCCGCAGAATAATGCCTGGAGTCTACTATGAATATCTTATCGGGAAAATCATTAACAATTTCGTTTAAGCCGTCAATAAATTCATGGTTTGTTATGCTGCCAGGAACCTGCTGGTTAATAACAATTACATCAGAGCTTTTTATATTGCTGCGGATATTTATTAAAATAGTATCATCTGTAGCTTTAGTTCTTTTATTATACGTCCCGAAATCAATCCTGGGCTGTTCATTACCTTCAAGAATTAATTTAGAAAATGTATAGGTCTCAAAATTTCCTTCCTGAATAACCAGTCCGCCGGTATCAATTCCGGTAAACTTAAGCTGCCTTATCATTTCCTGGCCGAAGATATCGCTTCCTGCCACTCCGAATATTTTAACCTGCTTTGGTTTTAGCGCTGCAAGATTGGCAGCCACATTGGAAGCTCCGCCCAGTGAATACTTTTGATTGCCCGCAGCCAGAGCTTTAAGTCCCGTTTCAACGGAAATTTCCGAACCGCGCGGGTCAAGCACCCAGTATGCATCAAGACAAAAATCTCCGTATAAAATAATATTAACGTCTTTAATTTTCTCAATTATATTCTGAATATTCTTAAGCGCAATATTCATATTTAATCTCCAGGATTAAATTCAATTATTATTAATATTATTATCTTGTAAGTCGAAAACCATCTGCCTGCAGACGGGCAGGCTTCGCTAATTTAATGTTTCACTCTTATCAGGCTTAAATGCAATAAAGCTAACCGTATTATAGTAATCTATTTTTTTTTACCTGCCTTAACTGGTCAAAGCCTCATACAAAGCTAATAAAAATTCCTTATTATTGGCAGAGAGATATTTCATAGTTCCGCCCATGCGACTGAAGCCAATATAATTAATAAATTACTGCTTATTTTTAATATGAAGTTTTACAACATTATCTGGAACGTAAAAAATTATATTACCTTAACTGTATTTCTATGCAAACAATTATTTTTAAAATACGAATGGAACAACAACATGATACAGATGACAGGACTACTCCCGCGGAATACCTGCCGCAGCTTTTTATTATTTGTTTTATTACAAATTATACTATTTTTTCATCCTGTTATGGCATCTGACTTATTAAAAGTGACCGATCTCAGGACGGATTACATCTTCAATCCCGTCGGCATCGGCGATAAACAGCCCCGGCTTAGCTGGGAAATTGTTTCCTCTAAAAGGAACATTATGCAGAGCGCTTACATGGTACGCGCATCACTGTCTGAAAAAGATTTATTAAGCGGTAAAAATCTTTTATGGGACAGCGGTAAAATTATTTCCGGCCAGTCCAACCAGATTGTATATAACGGCGCCGCTTTGCAATCCGCGCAGCGTGTATTCTGGCAGGTTAAAATCCTGGATAACGAAGGTGACGAATCCGGATGGAGCGAAGTTTCATTCTGGGAAATGGGTCTGCTACAATCATCTGACTGGCAGGCTGAATGGATTGAGCCTCAGTTGAAACTAAACGATAATAATTACAGCCCCTGCCCTATGCTCAGGGATGAAATTGAAATCCATAAATCCGTTAAATCTGCAAGAGCCTATGTAACATGCCATGGCCTTTATGAGTTTCATATCAACGGTGAAAAAATCGGCAACAGGTTTTTCACTCCCGGCTGGACCAGCTATAACAAACGCCTTCAATACCAGGTTTACGATGTAACGCGGAATATCCAGTCAGGTAAAAACGCATTCGGCGTAATCCTCGGCGACGGCTGGTACAAAGGACCTTTAACATGGGATTATAAGGCAAATAATTTTGGAGATAAAACCGGCCTCCTTCTTCAAATCAATATCACTTATACGGACGGGACATCGGAAATAATTAAATCCGGCCCGGAATGGAAATCATCCACCGGCCCGATATTAATGTCGGAAATTTATGACGGTGAAACTTATGATGCACGGCTGGAAAAAGACGGCTGGGATAAGCCTGGCTATGACGACAGCGGCTGGAGCGGCACAACTGTTAAAGATTACAATAAAGATATTCTTACAGCAACCGAAGGGCCTGCCGTTAGAATAACACAAACAATAAAGCCCGCTAAAGAATTTAAGACACCCAACGGCGATTTGGTTTTCGACATGGGGCAAAATATGGTAGGCTGGATTCAATTTAAATTAAAAGGCAATGCCGGCGATAAAATAACCCTGCGGCATGCAGAGGTACTGAATAAAGAAGGAAACATTTATACGGCAAATCTCCGCAAAGCAAAACAAAATGTTGAATATACTTTTAAAGGCAGCGGTGCAGAAGTATTTCAACCGCATTTTACATTCCAGGGTTTCAGGTACGTGGCTGTAACAAATTATCCCGGCGATATTTCTCTAAATGATATAACCGGTATGGTGATTCATTCGGATATGACCCCATCCGGCAATTTTGAGTGCTCCGATTCATTAATTAACCGGCTTCAAAAAAATATCCAGTGGGGATTAAGAGGCAACTTTGTAGATGTGCCAACCGACTGCCCCCAGCGAGATGAAAGATTAGGATGGACGGGAGACGCAGAAGTCTTCTCACCAACCGCATGTTTTAATATGGATGCCGCATCTTTCTACACCAAGTGGATGAAAGACTTTACTGCGGATCAGCTTGAAGACGGCAGGATACCGCACGTAATTCCAAATATCCTGGGCAATGACGGCGGAGGTGCAGCAGGCTGGGCCGATGCTGCCATTATCGTACCATGGACGGTCTATCAAAACTACGGCGATACCCGGATACTTCAAACCCAATACAGTTGTATGAAAGGCTGGCTTAATTACATAAAGAAAATTGCCGGCGATTCCTACTTATGGAATAAAAATGTCGGCTTCGGCGATTGGCTTGCGTTTGCAACCGACAGGTCAGACTATCCGGGAGCAACAACCGATAAGGACCTGATAGGCACTGCATACTTTTATCATGCCGCAGACCTTATGCAGAAAATTGCTTCAATACTCGGCAATGAACAGGATGCACAAGAATTCACCGCGTTAATGAAAAATATTAAAGAAGCCTTTCAAAAAGAATTTATAACTCAGAACGGAAGACTTGCATCCAACACGCAGACCGCTTATGCACTGGCTCTGGATTTCAATATTATTCCTGCGGACATGATTGCACCGGCGGCTAAACGCCTGGCGGATGATGTTAATAATTTCGGGCATCTTACAACAGGGTTCCTCGGCGCTTCAAGGATCAGCCGGGTACTTACAGATAACGGTTACACGGATTTAGCATATATGCTTCTCTTCAGAAAAGAATATCCTTCATGGCTTTATCCCGTAACAAAAGGCGCCACCACAATTTGGGAACGCTGGGACGGAATAAAAAGAAACGGGTCTTTTCAGAGTGACGGCATGAATTCATTTAATCATTACGCATACGGAGCTGTCGGCAAATGGCTTTACAGTTGTGTTGCCGGAATAGATATAGACAGCGGCAGCCCCGGTTACAAAAACATTATTATAGATCCGCACATAACAAAACAGTTAAAATATGCCAAAGCAGAATATCACTCCATATACGGGATGATTTCATCCGGCTGGACAGTTGATAATAATTCAACACAGCTTAACATCCAGGTTCCGCCCAACACCACGGCGGATGTTTTCATGCCGGCAGGTTCAAAAGACAATATCTTTGAAAGCGGCAAACCTGTAGAGCAGATAAAAGAAATACAGATGGTGCAGTCAGCCGGCGGAAAAATTATATTGCACATCGGATCCGGCAAATATAACTTCGTTATAAATAATTAATCATAAAAGCCGAGGATAAAAATATGATTGACGAAAATATAAAAACCATTCCACTCTCCTTTGTAAACGCTTATCTTTTTAAGCTGGGCACGGGCTTTATTTTAATAGATACCGGATTACCCATGCAATGGGGAAAATTGGAAAAAGAATTAATTTCCAACGGCTGCCTTCCCGGCAAATTAAAACTGGTAATTTTAACACACGGGGACAGGGATCATTCCGGCAATTGTAAAAAACTTAAGGAAAAATATAATGCCGTTATAGCAATGCACAAAGATGATTATTCAATCATACAATCAGGCTCTCCCGGAAAAAGAAAAGTAAAACACCTTTCAAGAAAAATCATGTTTGCAATTATTATTTTTTTAAGAAAATTAAAGAAGAAAAAAATAAATACGGATCAGTTTACACCGGATATCTATCTGCATGACGGCCAGAGCCTGCAGGAATATGGGTTCAATGCAAAAGTTATACATTTACCCGGACACACAAAAGGCTCAATCGGCATATTAACCGGCGCGGGCGATTTGTTTTCAGGAGATACACTTGTTAATAACAAAAAACCGGAATCGGCAAATATAATTCAGGATCATGATGAACTGACAAAAAGTTTAGAAAAACTTCACGAGCTAAAAATAAATATGGTGTACCCTGGACATGGCAAACCATTTCCCATGGAGCTTTTGAATTAATCATTCACACATTTATTGTTTCATGACGATACAAAATCACCCTCTCTCCTAATAAAGAGAGGGGAAAAAAATTCGTGATTCGCCTAACCCTCCCGATAAGGAATCGGACCACCGCCTTGGCGGGACAAGCGGGACAAACAGGATGTCTTTACGCTTAAAATAAGCTCATGCCTTTCTTACAAACCTGCCGGTTTAAATTATAGTAAAATCAAGTCAATATCTCTTTTAGAACTTAATGCAATTAAAGATAGTATTTTACATTAGCAACATACCGGCCCAGGATTTAAACCTTTTGAAATGATTTAATAATTTATCTACATCTTTCTTAAAATAGATATCACCATAGTATGAAACTTTATTTTTATGATCAATCAATTTTTTGAACTGATCTAATGATTTATTTTTATTCTGCGATGGTGGAGTGACAAGTCTTAATAAGTCTATAATATCATAATGACTTTCACCGCTGCATTTTTTGCCGGATAGTTTGATTGTAACAGCATCAGCAAGCGCAATTGCAGCATGAATTACTAAAACTCCGGCGGCATTATAGTATTCGAATGTATATGCAGATTCACTTCCGTTTGAAAAGTCATCGGAAACTTTTATAAAATCCAAATATTTATTTACATCAATCTTTTTTACGGGTTGTTTCATTGCAGAAGCTTATGAATTGATTTACCGCTTATTACCACTCCTTCATTAACTATATCATTCACCGGGGGTAGTTTTTTACGTGCACGTTTTTTAAATTCGGCGGTTCTGATATAAATCGGAGCAAGTTGAATTGAATATTGGTCATGAAGCCGGTCCCTTAGTTTTAAGACAATATTTTCAATATCATTTAAATGCCCGTTATAAACAATGCAGACATCATAATCACTTGATATTGTTTCTTCCTTACGGGCAACGCTACCATATACAATAATGCTATCAGTTAACTTTGATAATTGTTTTTTTAAAGAAGATCTGATAGCTGTATTAAATTTTTTTTCAGCTTCAAAAATCGGGTAGATGATCTCTTTAGAAATATATTTCTGCCTGTTAAGAGTAAATATATGATCTCTACCGCCTGTTATGCGAGATACAACGCCAAGCTCTTCCAGATTAGTAAGGGCTTTTAGAGCCGAACGATGTGTAAGATTGGTAAGCCTTGCAGTCTCTCTGCCTGTTATTCCCGTAACTCTCTCATTCAGCACCCTGATTACAGAAATATTACTTGGCGCACTAAATAATTTTTCTAATAATTTGTTAACAATCATTTTTCATCAGTTTTGTTTATGGATACTATTGTAACCATATGGCTACTTTTGTAGCCGTAAAATAATACCTGGAAAAGATTAATGCAAATTCGTATTAACAAATCGTGTGAATCCGCACTTAAACTTTCCACGTTGCCGTGTATTCCGTTCCTCCGGGCATTTGAATTTTTGGATCATCGATAACCCAAACGCCGTTTAATCCAAGCTCACGGGCGGTGAGTTCAAAATGGCACATGGCAATACCCATATCAACACGCTGGAGATCGGCGAGCCTGAGAATTCTGAATAACACTGTCCCTTTGCCGTACCCTCTTGTCCGCCGAAGAAAAAAATGCCACGCATTATTTATCCTGACAATTCTCCACGGCTGTTTGTTGGAAGCTGACGGGGCTATACGGACCATTTCAAGAGGCTGCGAATATTCGCCTGCAGTTTCCATAATTAACGCACTGCCGAATGCATCAGCGAAGAATAACTGTTCTGAAGGCAAGCGGGCCGGTCTTCTGTAGTTAATAATCTCACCGTCTTTTCCTTTTCTCTCTTCGATATATCCTGCGGCAGCTACGGCAGGCATTGTTTCATTATCCCGTAAAGAAATTTTTTTTGCAAAACTGCTTTTTGTAATAGGGCCGCCAAGCCAGCAGGTACCTAAACCAATACCGGTAGCTGTAAGAATTGCATGCTCAAGAACGTATCCGTAATCTTCAAGGTCCCCTGGCGCCTGTTCTACCGTACCTATAATAAAACCTGCAGGATTCCTGATAACGCCGTATGTGCCTAGTCCTTTTAAAGATTGTCTCTCTTCCGGTTCAGCGGCGGCAAGTTCAAGACGAACATGTGTTCCCAAAGGGCCGGTGTGCAGAGTCTCCAGGAACTTTCTGAGTTCCTGCTGATGCACTTTCTGAATAGGTTCATGGTTGTAAAAACGGCATGAATATCTTTGTCCGATTATTTCCTGAATATTTTGATTCATTAACATTGGATTATTTTTTTGAATTTCCGGTTTATGCTGTTTGCTAAACCCTTATAATATATACAGATAAAAATATCATAATATGACGGGAAATAACACCAAAAATGCCAAAATGATATCATAAAAAGGGCCTAAATTGACACTAAAAAATCAATTAAGTTATTGAATACAAAGGATTTAACCTTTAAAAAAGCGAAAAAAAACAAGAGGTGTTAAATCATTTAACTTATTAAAAACAAATCATTTAATCCAGCTTAGCTCAAGGAAAATAAAAATTTAAAGTTAATAAAATCAAGAGTTTATGCTATTGGAGCTAACATGAGTTTTTTTAAAATTTAAAATTTAATAAAATCCTGGTAATTTTTTCGCCTAAAAAGGGCTGAGAACTCACTCCGAAATGCAGCGATTCATTAACCGGATCCGTTGCGCTAAGTCCAATCTGGACGGCATGGGTGTAGCAATAATTCCTAATCAAACCTTTCCTAAACCGCATTCCGGTGACAGGTGTTTCGTAATCAAATTCACCATGCCGCATCTACGATGCTAACTTGTGTTTGTCTTTTCCTTTTAATTCTACCAGCATTTCACGGCTCTGCCGTTATTCAGCTACCTTAAAATTGTAATGTTAGCAATAACATTGATAATTATTTCCCTCCTTATTTCACAAACCTGAATTAACGATATCCAAACCCCGGAGGGGTGAAATGTTTATAGCAAAAAAATCTCACCAACAAACCTTCTCCTGAACCCCGGCGGGGTGACATAGGACTTAAGTATAATGTTGGAAGGCTCCCATAAAATAAGAACTTTTATAAATAATGATAAACATTACATGTACATAATTTATCACTTTGTAGAGACGGGGCCACCGACTCTGCGGGGCAAGTGGGATAGGCAGGCTGTCTTTACGATGTAAGATGTAAAATTATCGGTAGGCCGCAAAAAATAAAACAGATTTCCCATATAAAAATTTATTCAAGACACTTCACCGTATGTATTTCAATACGTCAAACAGAATGTCAAAGATATAATTTCCTTAAAAGGAATACGAATTTATATTAATACGAATTTTCACGAATTAGGACGAATTTTCACGAATGGACAAGAAATCGTTAGCATATATTTTAATGTAAATAACACGGGTGCAAATTTAAATATTTTAATTTTTAAAATCTCCTGATTTTTTTACCAGAGTTTTTAAATTTGAATAATCGCAGGGCAATTAGCAGTGTAATTTATTTATTTATTTTTAATATTGTTTGTAAATAAAGAGGAGACCGGAGACAGCAGAACGGAGACCGGAGGCTGGAGAACGGCGGATCGAATTGCTGTTGAAATGAATCACTCATTGTACGCCATTTTATCCATCATCAAACATTTCAGCACTTTGGGACAAGCACTCCTCTTCCCTTTGCTCAAACCTGCCTGCCGGCATGCAGGTTCGTCCTTATTCGTGTAAATTTGCATTAACGCGAATTCATATTCTATAAATTTCCTTTTATAAGAATTTTGTAGATAATTATAATATCATTATATTATCATTATGGATAATATTCGTTTCCAATGGAATCAAAATAAAAATCTTGCGAATATAAAAAAGCATAAAATTTCTTTTGAAGAAGCTAAGACCGTGTTTTTTGATGGCAATGCACGACTTATATCTGATCCTGATCATTCAATCAAAGAAGAACGATATATTATTTTAGGTATTTCTAATAATTTAAATCTTCTTATTGTGGTGCATAATTATAAAGAGAATGATGAAATTATCCGGATTATTTCCGCAAGAAAAGCAACAAAATCTGAAAGTAAATATTACGATGAGGCAAAATAAAATGAAGAAAGAATATGATTTTTCAAAATCGTCTAGTAATCCTTATATAAAGAAACTCAAGAAGCAAATATCAATTCGTATAGAGAATGACACGGTGGAATATTTTAAAAAATTAGCTTCAGAAACCGATATCTCTTATCAAAATTTAATTAATATGTACCTAAGAGAATGCGCTGAAAAAAACAGGAAACCTAATATACATTGGCGATAGTATCTTCCTTTAACAACCTGCTGCATCACATACTAATTTTTTATTGTTATATCATCTTTAATTTTTTCACGTATCTCCCGTAAAGACAGGGCATGCCCCGTCTTCTACACCGAACATAATCTACTTCGTGTAAATTCGTCCTAATTCGTGAAAATTCGTAAAGATAATTCGTGGAAATTCGTATTATTGTAAATTCGTATTAATTCTAGTTCGCATATTATTTAATTCAATAACGAAAGCTAAACAATGTTAAAACACCCCTACCACCTTCTCCCGGCCCTTTTCCTGCTGATCCTGTGTTCATCAATTATTCAGCAGCTCTTTGCACAGCAGCAATTCTCTGCCGAATGGGAAAACATAATTGTTTATACAACTGCGGACAGTACAAACTTACGGCTTACCAAAACTTCCGTTTTAGATTTTACACAAGCTCGCCCGCCTCTTGAAACTGAAACCGCCGTATTTGTAAATCCCGGGAAACAGTTCCAGGAAATTCTTGGTATAGGAGGCGCAGTTACAGATGCTGCTGCGGAAGTCTTTGCAAAATTACCCACGGATAAACAGCAGGAACTATTAAATGCTTATTACGATAAACAGAACGGCATTGGCTATTCACTGATGCGTACAAACATTAATAGCTGCGATTTCAGCAGCGAGAGCTATACCTACGTTACTGCGAAAGATAAAGAACTGAAAACCTTTAATATTGAGCATGATAAACAATTCCGCATTCCTTTGATCAAACAGGCAATAGAAAAAGCGGGGGGAGAAATTTCAATCTTCGCCAGCCCGTGGAGCCCGCCTGCATTTATGAAGGACAATAAAAGCATGTTAAAAGGCGGCAAACTTTTACCGGAATACTACCAATCATGGGCTGATTACTTTACAAAATTTATTAAAGCCTATGCGGCGGAGGGTATTCCCGTTTGGGGAATTACCATTCAGAATGAACCATTGGCAGTACAGAGTTTTGAATCATGTAATTACACCGCTGAAGAAGAAAGAGACTTCCTGAAAAACTATTTAGGCCCGGCAATGGAAAATCACGGCCTTGGGGATAAAAAAATTATAATCTGGGATCATAACAGGGATTTTGCAAATCATTGGGCTGATGTAATTTATTCCGATTCCGCCGCCGCAAAATACGCATGGGGACTTGGTTTCCACTGGTATGAAACGTGGACGGGCAGCGAGCCACTGTTTGATAACATTGCACACGTAAGGGAGAATTATCCCTGCAAGAACATATTATTTACCGAAGGCTGTGTAGAAGAATTTGATTCCTCCAAATATTTTTATTGGCCTAATGCAGAGCGTTACGGCCGCTCAATGATTAATGATCTTAATAACGGGACATGCGGCTGGACGGATTGGAATATTCTTCTTGATGAAAACGGCGGTCCTAATCATGTGGGCAACTATTGTTTTGCACCTGTCCATGCAGACATAAAAACCGGTAATTTAATTTACACACCATCTTATTTTTATATCGGCCACTTCTCAAAATTCATACGCCCGGGAGCCCGAAGAGTAAGCGCCGTCTCAAACAGGAGCGCCCTGCTGACTGCATCATTTTTAAATCCAAATGGTAAGATGGCAACGGTAGTAATGAATCAAAGCGGCAATGAGATACATTATAGCCTGTACGCCGGATTAAAAGAAGCGGCAGTAACTATTCCGCCGCACGCAATACAGACTCTGGTGTATTAAATAGTTTATTTTTAAATAAATTGCGGGGAATTGATTGCCTGAAGCGTAGCCCATAATTCATGGTCATTCGATGGTTAATCATGGTCATTCAATGGTCAATCGTTGTCATTCGATGGTCATTCATTGTAATTCGATGGTCATTCGTTGTAATTCGATGGTCATTCGGTTGTCATTCATTGTAATTCAATCACAGAATTATTTTTAAGTTATTCAGGATTGTTATGATCATAATGCTTATAGCATTGATATAATTTGATTTTGAGGTTAAATAAATTATTTTTTCCGATAGTTCAGGAGACATAAAATGATCGAGTTAAAAACCAGAGAGAAAATATTTTATAATAAAAGCGGCAAGCCTAAGAGTGTTCTTGTTGATTATAAAGTGTACAAAGAGATGCTTGAGATAATTGAAGACAATGAATGTATTAAAATCATAGAAGACAGGAAACAAGATTCCAATATATCTGAAGAAGATTTTAAGAAGAAAATTAAGATTGAATAATGTACACTTAATAATTCATTTAAGTTACGCGGATATTAAGAATTTTATTAAGCGGCATTGTGAATAATTAGGCGTAGACATGGTACTTATCCGTTATTATGTCATCCCTCCGGGATTCAGGAAAAGGTTTGTTGGGGTTTGTTATGCTATAAATATTTCGTCCCGCTGGGACTTAGAACAAAATTCACATTAGATTGTATTAACTTCGTTTGTAGTGTGTTAAATATTTTATAAAAGTTCTGCTTTATGGGAGCCTTCCAACATTACACATTGCATCGTAAAGACAGCCTGTCCCAATTTCTTATCGGGAGGGCATGCCCCTTCTCTACATGTCGATAAATTATGTACCTGTAATGTTTTTATTTCTTGTAATTGTTCTGCTTATATGGGTACCTACTAACATTACAGTATATTCATTATACGAATAAAAATAATTGCAGAGGTTTTATAAATATAATCGCTTCGACCCACCCCTGCACCCCTCCCAAGAGGGGACTTTTTAAGAATGTATTTCATTTTTTATGAAAGCTCTAATTTAATATACACCTACTGATACTTCGCGTGAATTCGTCCTAATTCGTGGAAATTCGTAATGATAATTCGTGGAAATTCGTAATGATAATTCGTGTAAATTCGTATTAACCTAATTCGTGTTAATTCGCATTATTCATTTCCCGGGATTCCATTTACCTTTGGCAACAAGAGGGATAAAAGTTTGGAGATCCGGATGAGGGAACGGGATAGTTTTACCCTGTTCGGCGCTCATATATGCCGTCATCAGAAGCTGCGTTACATTAAAGCCGTCGCTAAAGTTTTCGCTTGGCCTTACACCCTCAATAAATGATTTTACCATGTGCCTGTTTTCAAGATCGTATCCGTAAGTATTCTCTTCATTGCTAACAACGGGCATAAGTCCGCTTTCCGCATTCTGCTTTTCAATTAAATCTTCACCCGCATCCGCTTTGATATTTCTGCTCAGGAAAAGTTTAAGATCCGAATCCAAAGTATTCACAGCCATCGAGTATTCGGGCCCGAGCAATTCCATACTCAGCCGTAAACCTGCACCCACAAACGCCCATGAGGTTGTGGCTTCGACGATAAGTTTTTTCCCGTTCTCATCCTTATACTCAACAAGAGCATGCGCATAATCTTCTGCCGGACGGTTTATATAATCTGTTGTACCGTTACTATTTTTTGCAAGGATTTCGGCATACCCGGGCCTCTGCCATTTTAAACATTCTGCATGGGCGGAAACACTAACCGGGGTAATTGAATTCCTTGGTTTACCGGGTTCCGTTAATAAAAACCTGGCAACCTCAACAGAATGGCACATCATATCATTCAGAACTCCGCCGCCCTGCAATTCTCCCTCCCAGAACCATGGTTTGTGCGGGCCGCTGTGTTCCTCAGCCGCTCTTGCCAGGTAGGGACGGCCTGCGAACCGTGCGCCTCTTGCCCAGATAATTTCCCTGCCGCGGATAATTGCGGGAGAAAAAAGCTGGTTTTCAAGATACCCGTCCAGCAGTTTCGTTTTTTGAACAAGCTCAAGCATCTTTCCTGCTTCCGCTGCATTTCTTCCCAAAGGCTTTTCGCAGCAGATACCGGTAAGATCAGCTTTACCTGTTAAAACCGCATTAGTAATTTCTTCCATCACTTCTATGCGTGTAAAATTAGGCGAACAAATCCAAAGCGCATCAATACCCGGATCGGCGGCCATATCAGTAATCGACTTAAAAACTTTTGCCTCGCCCACCCGCAGGTTTTTTGCAAGCGTTGCAGCGGCGGAAGCAGTTTCCGGGTTCCTGTCATATATCCCTAAAATATCCGCATCCCTGACAGACACCCATGATTTAATATGAAACCTGGCATTGAAGCCTGCGCCGATAATCCCGACGCCAATTCTTTTTTTATTCATAATTCTTTCCTGTTAAGCGAGCCACAAAAAATATTTAAACTTTAATTACGGATTTATCAACTTTAAAGAAAAACAAAAAAGCCAATGCGCACAAAATTGTCAATGCACACGGCACAAGAAAAACGCCCGTCCAATTTACCGATCCGGCAGAAGTAAAATAATCCTGTATCCATCCTGCAAAAAAAGCGCCCGCATAATTTCCTATTCCATAAGTCGCAAAAGTTATTAAGCTCTGGGCAGAGTGCCGGATACCGGGCGGTGCAACTGTATCGACGTATATAAATGCCGCCGTAAAGAAAAAGACGAAGCAGAAACCGTGAAGCGCCAGGGAAGCAATCACAAGCCAGGCGGGAGTTCCGATAGCAAAAATAATATACCTTACCGGCCATGCAAGCACGCCGATAACGAGCACGTTTCTTACTCCGTATTTTTTAATAAAGCGCGGCAGAAGAAAAGCCATCACAAAAATCTCCGCCATCTGGGCTATTGTCATAACTGCCGGCACACTTTGCGGGGAAAGCCCAATACGGGCAGATTCTAAGAACGGCGAAGTAAGCTGGTAATAAAACATCAGTTCCGTTGCTACAACGAAGGATATAATTATAAAGATCAGGAAGTTTTTGTTCCTCATCATTTTAAAAGCTTCAACAAAAGCCCACGGACTTGTAATTTCCTTTTTAGGAGGAGTATGCGGCAATGAGAATGACGTCAATCCCATTATTACAGAAAAAATTCCCGCAAGAAATAAAAGGTCGCCGCCGAACCCGGCTGCATTAGGAGTTTTGAACCAAACCCTCCAGCCTGTTAAAGCCCATCCGGCAGCTATCCATCCGATTGTTCCCCAAACCCTGATCACTCCAAAATCTTTTTCGGAATCTTTCAGATTTATAAATGCTATTGAATTTGTAAGGGCTAATGTAGGAGCATACAATAAACAGTAAAGCGTCATCAGCCACATCATAGTTGAATAATCCGTAATGCGGGAAATAAAAAGAAGTAAAACGCCGCCGCACAATTGCAGGGCAGAAATAACTTTTTCCGAAGAAAAATACCGGTCGGCAATCTGTCCGCCGATAAAAGGCGATATAATTGTTGCCAGAGGTAGTAAACTATAAATAACACCGACCTGAACCCCGCTGAATCCAAGTTCATTCTGCAGGTATGCCGCCAGCACGGGAGCCCATGAGCCCCAGACGGCATACTGAAGAAACATCATAATTCCCAAACGTACTTTAACGCTCATTAATTACTCCGTAATTATTTTTACAAAAAAATGCATGAATAATAAGCGGATTTCATGTTTCCACTTTTAACCATAACTCTTGGAACAATCAGCACAAATTCCGCGAAAACTCCTAAGGAGAATACCTGTTGAAATTTTTTCTCCTAGATAAAGTCCGGAATAAGTATTGTTAAAAATTACAAGATTACTAATTTATAGTCAAAATAATAATAAATCTTCGGATGCTTGCTGGCGGGTTTAATTAAATTGTCTGAACCATGATTCACCTGATTAAATGATTTCCATGATTTTAGGACATTAATCTCAATCTGTTAAACTAATTCTCAAAAATTCCCGTATACCTGCTTCTTACGCTCAGCGCTATGCCCTTTGCGCTATGCTCTTTTCTATTAAATTTGTGAGTTTATATCTCACATTTCCTATACAAAATATTATTTGTCTTTCTATGAGGACAATTTTCAGCCGGAAAAATTATCTGAACTTTGACTCATTTGATTAAATGATTTCCATGATTTTAGGACATTAGTGGTTTTTCGCAACCACAAAAAAATCGGAATGACTTGATAGCAGGCAATATTAAAAGAAGGTTTTTATAATAGAAGACAAACAGATTGTTCTAAACTTTAGGGCTATAATATTAACGGAAACGTAAATATCCTGAACCAATTAGTCCATGGTTTTTTATAATCGGTATCCTGTGAAAGTCTAAGACATTATACGCGATAATATAAGGTATTAGTTTACTTGTCCTTCACTTTCTATATATTATTCAGCATGTTTCTGAAAATCTTCAAGTGAAGGGAATTGTTTATCTGCCGCCGACATTAACCTTGATTGATCTTTTTTCCCAATTACATCAAGATCTTCGAAAATTATTAAGCTGCTGAAATTCAATTTTTCAGCAATAAATTTCTGACAGCTAATAGTAGCGAGACGTGCATTGGCAGAACTGTTTACTCCGAAAACATAAATAGGTCTTTTCCGGTGGTTAAAACAATAGTCTACTTCATATTCTTCATGTTCAGGAATAGGAAAATAATTTTTCTGCGGATTATATTTCTGCAGATTACTCGTTATGTATTCTTCCAACATTTCAAAAAACAAACTATGAATGACCTCTCTTTTATATAATCTCATATTTGTTATTTTACCAACTGTTTGAGCAAACTGCATTAGACCGTGATAGATATATTCTGGTTTGACATCAACAAATAGATTCCCATTATCATTTTGTATTGAGTTTTCCGAAATTATTTTATTAAATATTTTTTCTTTATTCGGTGTATCTACATCAAAAGAATATGATAGACGCATAAGTGTTAAACCATAATCGCTGATCCTAATAAGTCCACTGTCTGAAATCTCTGAAAGGAAAATATCCATCATATCGCCGTCAGCGTGATATAATGGTGCAATTACCTGAAGTATATTTTTTCTTTTAGATAAAAGAAATTATTAAACTGCACTTTAATCATATATATATATTCTTCGGTCATATAATTCAATTGTTTACAAGTTTATTCCAGCCGGTTAATTATTTCACATGAAAACTTGATTAAGCAGCGGACTCAAATTTTTTCCAGTGCTTTCTAAGGCGCCGCCAAACTTCTTCAAATTCGGGAATTTCTTTTATTTGATTTATTAAATGCTCATCCCATTGCCGCTTAAATCGTTCCTTCTTATCTTGAATTTCTTTAACAAAATCTCCGGTATTCAATTTTTTAAATTCCATTTTCTTTCTGAAATTTAAAATAAAGTCCTCTATATTATAATTTTCTCGTTCAAATAAATACCAGGTATCGTATAAATCCCGCGGCATAGTCCTCTGCATCAGAGACCTCATTTTCTCGGTAATGATTTCACCCGGAGTATAACACAAAATACTATAGTTCTCTTTTAAATCAGAATATTCATTGTAAACATTTTGTTCAACGGGAGCATCACAGATTAGTTCATCAACTGCAATATCTATTTTAATACTTTTATTTGCCCCCGTTCCGCCGAGAGGACCTGTATAACCCAAATAGAAATTATAATTTCCTGTTTGATGTACTTTTTCATCCCGGATACTCAAATAAATTCTTGCTTCTTCAAATAACCACGAAATAAGTCCTTCAAAATGATTTTTAATTTCTTCCGTTTTACAGTCATCACCCGAATAAGTAAAATCCATATCTTCCGATAAGCGGTAATCGTAGATATATATTTTTCTTAAAGCCGTTCCTCCTTTAAATATCAGATGTTCTTTTAAATATTTATTATTTGATATTCCTTTCAATACCCATCCGATTACATAATCTTTCTCGATTTGAGTATCTCTTATCCCAAGTGCGTTTGCAATTTTACTTATTTCAGCGGGTTTTATCATTATTAATTCATAGCAGATTGTATGGTGGAATTAATTGCGACATTATCTATTATTTTCCATTCCGAATTATACTTCCCGGATTTAGGCAACGAAGGATCTAAAAGTATATAGGAACTGCTGATCTTTTTGTTTATCTCATATTTTAAGTCTTTTAAGACATCCATATTTTGTAAAATAAAGCCTAATCTTTTATTTACTGCCTGAGAATCGAATTTATCTAAGTATGATAGAAGTTTTTCAGGATTTATTTTTTCAATGATCCTGCTTAAAGAATTAACTACCTCAGAAATGCCATTTGCTTCACCCGGCATATATAAACAATCAAGGATGGTTTTCTCCAAATCACTGCAATAAACTTTATTAAAATTATCAACCCATGTTTTATTATAGCCAAAGAATCGCTTGCCCATTGTTATGAACTCAAATTTAGCCTTTCTGATAATTCGATACTTTGGAACAATTTGCTTTTCTGTAACCACCTGTTCAACAAGTGCAGGCTGAGTAATTAGTCCGTATAAATCTAAAGCGCTGTAAAACCCGATATAATATTTTTGTTCCTGGACCAAAGCTTCTGCAACAAGATGCCAGTTCGGTAGATAATAACCTGCATCCTTTTCATAAGGAATTATTGAATACAGCCCGTCTTTTATCCTTAATATCAATCCCCTTTTTGTCATATCACTCAATAACCGGCGGACTGATACCGGGTTGCTGTTATTCAATATTTCCAGAGCTTCCTTTAAGCTAAAAAACCATTTTTCGTTATGCAGCAGCGAACTTAGAAGTTCCGAAGACCTATATGATATATGCTTTTTCATATTATAATTGTGATTTTATAACTCACATTATAACTATAATAAAGCATTAATGCAAATAATTATAAGATATTATATTTATTTTGTGAGTTTATACCTCACATTATCAATATATAATAACACTACTTTTATATAGTAAAATAGTCACCCTTATGATGGACGCAGGTCTGTGACTTGTTGTTTTCGGTTACCTGCATTTAATTAATTAGTAATCAATTTTTATTAAATCTTCGAACAATTTTCTTAAATATTTGTGCACTGCAGATAATCTATGCACAAATTTTCAAGTTTTTTGTGCATAGGTTCAACCCTTTGCACAAATTTTCAGATATTTTGATAGTAAATTTATAAATGCATGTGTCGGGTGGATACGTATATAATATTTTATGTGTCAATTAAGAAAGAAATGACTCATGCGCCCGACTGGATGTGTCTGAGCGGCACATGCTATTTAATGCCCTTAAATAAATTATAAAGTTTGTTATTTATAAAAAATGAACTATCATCTTCAATATTTGTACATTTCAGTTAATCTACACACAAATTTTCAAGTTTTTTGTGCATAGCATGATAGACACTTTTGGCCCTCGACTATGAATTATAAATGCTTAATTTTGAAATACAAAAGTGCTACGGTTTCTTTTTATTAGCCAGTATATGAGATATTATTGTAGTTTACAAAAATATGCGATTTGTTTGGGTACTCACTCCATTCTCTGCCATTAAACAACCTACCGTTTGCCTTTTTATTACGCTTAATTTCATCGGCGCCCCAAGTGCCCCATTGTTTGAAAAAGAAAGCAACTTCTTGTTGTTTGCATTGTTGAAAAATCTCTTCAATCCATAATTGCTTTATTGGACGTGCATTTCTCCCGGATTCACCACCAACTATAGACCAATGAATGCCGGTAAGATCAACGATACCAACCGGATTTATCAAAGGCTCAAAAGAAATAAAACGAATTGAAGCATCGATTTGCCTTAGGGAGTCAATCCGGCTTTTGACTTTGGAATTTTCCACAGTAACACCAAGCCAAACATTTTGCGGAACATTTTTATTAGAAAAATAATCAAGCATTATTTTATCCCGTTTGGTAAGGATTTGATAAATATGCTGAGGAGTATTTTTAATAACTTCAAGAATCCGGTCTAAAAATTCATGCGGCATTTCTTCATGAAATAAATCACTCATTGAATTAACGAAAAACTTGGTAGGCTTTTTTATTTTAAATGGTTCTTGCAGCCTATGCGGCAAAATCTTAAACTTAAAACCGTCATTATAATCTACTATCCCAATTGCTTTCAAACGTTTTGACATGACCTCAGCATAGCAATATTTGCAGCCTGCTGTAATTTTGTTACAACCGATAGATGGATTCCAGGTTGCTTCGGTCCATTCGATTTTAGTATGCTTCATTTTTTGACTAATTTATATTCTAAAATTTTATTTTCTTTTATAACCTTATCATAATTTACTAATGACGAAGGACTTTCAAAAGTTATTAAGTTTTCTTTTTTCATCCTTTTTATTTCTTCATTAGCATGTGAACTTATGTGACCTTGATTTAATGTGAACAAGTAGGCGCCAAAATTATTTTTAATATCACCATCTAAAATTAAATTTCTAAGATTATTTTGAAAGCTTTCTTTTTTAGTCAGCTTTTTGCCTTCAAAAAAATGTAATTGATTTTTCTGCAAATCTTCATCAATGTCATAGTTAGCATTCCCATTTAAGGCATTTTCTTTCCACACAGTATGCAAAAATTTATCTGCACCTCTTATATGCTTGCTAACAAAGATGAGGCCATACACGTTGTTTTTATCATTTTTCATAATTGAAAAAGGGATTAAACCGTAACTCTTTATATTTGCAGGAACGTATTTACTGTATTCATCACAAATGACATTGTGAATCTGTTTTCTGGGAGTATGTTTTATTTTGTCGGAATCAAACTTCGGATGATATTTCTTTACTTCATCTTGTTCAATAAAACGATGAATATATGAAGATGAAATAAAAAATAAAAATTCTGTTATATCTAAATTGATAAGATGGTTGAAAATTAGTTCGTCAACTTCCTTAAATCCATTCTGATCTATAAAAATTAAGTTACACCCGTTATTTAATTCTTTAATATAATTGCTTAATAAGCATTCTTTAAAACTACGAGAGGAAAACTTTATTACTACCAAGGATTTTAAAGAAAGTTCTTTTACCTTTTGAGCAACATTAATTTTAAGTTGTTCAATTTTGTTCTGATCTGCATCGTTAAAAAATAAAAATACTTGCTTAGCTTTTTGAGCAAGATTTCCTCTATGTTTGTTAATAATTTCAAGTATTCTTAGCGGGCTACCAGGTACATTATTTTTGTCATATCCGCTCCCGGCAAAGAGGTCAAAAACTTGTATAGGTGTTTTAAAATTTCCCATTATAAATGTCGGCAGCCATTCCTCAAAGTATTTTTGGAATATTTCTAACTTTACCTGGGTACCTTCATCGAAGGGTTTATCAAAAATGTTTTTTATAGGCATATTCTACCCTTTATTATGACTTGAATTACCCTAGAATTTTATTCATTACTTCCTAAAAAATATATAGGATGAAGCGGCAGCATATTTTTTTCTTCATCGGTAAGCTTTAAATAAAATTGCTGCCAAAGCGAAATAAAATCGCCGAAATCAATTAATTTTACATGAACGCTTGAGTTAAGAGCAAATCTTTGAGAATCGGAAGTAAATCTTCCGGATGTTACAAATAACCCCACATCACTATCTTTATTAAGCGAGCCTATCAGGCTTTTTATTTTATCTATTGATATGGCTGAATCAGGCTGATGCTTCACCTGCACCTTTATCCTTGGGGTTTTTGTACCAAGCGGGTCCTGATATGCGATTACGTCAATGCCGCCATCGGGCCCCTTTTGAGCAATAAATGGTGTATAATAACCCATCGCCCTTAGTAGAGCTGCTACCATATCCTGAAATTCATAAGGAGTTTTTGTAGTTAAATGTTCTTTTAATCCTTCAGTTGCTTGTTCTTCTAACTGACTTAATTTAACCTTATTTATGTCTTCCTCAGCCGTAAGGTCTTCCCCGACAGTTATTTCTTCATTTCCTATATTTTCTATATCTTTTTTTCTTTCGGCATCCCATTTCCTATATTTTGCAGAAGCGGTTTCCAGCAGTTTCACCGGGCCTAATTTCAGGGCTTTTTCGCCTTCTTCAGTCAGATACCAGATACCTTTGTTCTTCTTTAAGAACCCGGCTTTGATACAATCGACAGTATAGAAATGCATTATTGATTCCCATCGTACATAGCCTGTTTTTTCATATCTTTCTTTTTCCCAATCAGTAAACTCAATCCTTTTACGGATTTTATCAAATACTTCCCTTCCCGGAAGCTGACCGCCTTCTTCTTTTAATATTTTCAGGGCTTCATAAATAGTACGGGCTGCAACTGTTTTAGAAGGTGAAAGATTTTCCAATTCCTTTTTCATTTTACCATACTCCATAGTATTTATCTATTATAGTATAATCCGGGGGCGAAACATTTTTATTTTTTAGTATCATCTATTTATTGATTGAATATTTGCGGAGTTTTTTAATTCTTTAATTATTTTTTCAATGCTTCCACCCTGTTTAGTATATGCTATCATTATTTCATCCGATATTTCCGCAATTACTTCATTCCTTTTTTTTGCTGTGTCTTCTGTTATTCTTTTTATTTTTTCAGGGAAAGGTGAAATTATTAACAATCTATTATTATCCAATAGTCTTTTTAATTTAGGCTCCCAGCGCTTTTTTAATCCTCTTGCCAAAACCATAATTATCGGCTGTTTTCCTTTAATAAGAATATCAAAAACATCCCTTTCTATTTTTGAATGAAAACCTGAAACAATGCATACGCCCTTATCCCTTTGCTCAATTGCCCAGTCGTAAGTTTTAAGAATTATCTCCGCCGGAATTTTGCGGGAGCATAAAAAACCGACTTTATATTGTTCAAGTATGGCTTTATTTCCTAAATATTCCATTTTTAATCAATTTTTATTAAAAACTCCGAACAATTTTCTTCAATATTTGTGCACTACAGGTTCCCTATGAACAAATTTTCAGGTTGTTTGTGCATAGGTTCTGATCAATGCACAAAAATTTCATTTATTTGTGCATAGCTCAAGTATTCTCCTTAAATTATGACATTATTAAAACAGGGTTATTTAAATAAATCTAAATTTCAGAATATAAAATCCTTTATAATTGACAGAAAATTGATTAAGTTAAATAGGTTCAAGGGTATAATTTCGGGGCAATTTAATAATGAACAACTAATTTCAGCCAATGCATTCAGATTTAACATTTTTCACAAATGAACCTGATTCCACTCTCCTGGATCGCTTTCTCATTACCCTTAAGGATACAAGATATTTTGATATCCTAGTTGGTTATTTTCGTACAAGCGGTTTTTTCAGGCTTTATCAATCTTTTGAGCCGATTGAAAAAATAAGAATTTTAGTCGGGCTTGATACAGATAGTAAAACAATTGAAATAATCGAAGGATCCAATTTATCTCTTCGGAAAAAAACCGAGATCGATTTTAAACCTACCAATGAATTTGAAACCTATCGTAATACACGTGAAAAATATTCAACTTATGTAGTTAATGAATTAGAAAAATCGGAAGATTCTTTTGATGTTGAAATTGGAGTTAAAAAATTTATAGATTTTCTTCAATCAGGAAAACTGGAAATCCGGGCATACCCCTCAAAAGATATTCATGCAAAAGTTTATATATTGCGCTTTGCTGAAAATGACCGGGATTATGGCAGAGTAATTACCGGCTCAAGCAATTTTTCCGAATCCGGCTTTATTGCTAATCGTGAATTTAATGTTGAATTGAAAAACTCTGCTGATGTAAAATTCGCCCTGGAAAAATTTGAAGAACTCTGGAAAGATGGCGTCAATATTTCCAAAGATTATATCGAAACTGTTCAGACTAAAACCTGGCTTAATGATATTATTACACCCTATGAATTGTATATAAAATTTCTTTATGAATACTTCAAAGAAAAAATCAGTGTCGATAAAGAAAAATTATTCAAAAGATATACACCCATCCATTTCAGAGAATTAGAATATCAATTAGAAGCGGTAAAGGATGCTAAATCCAAACTTGAAGCATACGGTGGTGTATTTATTTCCGACGTTGTTGGATTAGGTAAAACATTTATTTCAGCATTATTGGCAAATGAGCTGGACGGCTATAATCTTGTTATTGCTCCGCCTGTATTGTTGGATGAAGCGAACCCGGGTTCATGGAAAAATGTTTTTTCAGATTTTAAGATTGCTGCAGATTATGAATCAATAGGTAAGCTTGACAAAATAATTAAAAGAGGTACTGAGAAATACAGGAATGTTTTTATTGATGAAGCTCATCGTTTTCGCTCCGAATCAAATTTAACCTATGAACTGCTAGCGCAAATCTGTAGGGGGAAAAGGGTTATACTTGTTTCGGCTACTCCTCTTAATAATACTCCTACGGATATTTTAAGCCAGATTAAACTTTTTCAAAGCGGCAAAAATAGTACAATTCCGAATGTCAGGAATATAGATGCTTTCTTTAAATCTTTAGAAAACAGGCTGAAAGGACTGGATAGACAAACAAATAAAGATGAATATATTTCCATCATAAAAGATAATGCTAAACAAATCCGGGACAATATTCTTAAATATTTAATGGTTAGGAGGACTCGAAATGAAGTTACTAAGTATTTCAGCGAGGATTTAAAGCAGCAGAAACTAAAATTCCCTGAAGTAGCGGATCCAAAACCAGTTTTATATCAGTTTGATGAAAAAATAAATCACGCTTTCGATTTTACCATTAAAGCATTAACTAATCCTTCTTTTGCCTATTCAAGGTATTCACCGCTTCTTTATTTACGCAATAAAAATGAATTAACTCAAATTCAGGAACTTTCCCAAAGAAACTTAAAAAGTTTAATGAAAATTCTTATTATTAAACGCCTGGAGAGCAGTTTCTTCGCATTTAAACATACACTTAAAAACTTTATTCGATCGTATGAAGCATTTATAAAAGCTTTTGATGATGGTTCAGTTTATATAAGCAAAAAGTATATCAACAAAATTTTTGATTTTTTAGAAGACGAAGACTATAATTCCATTGATAAACTAATTGAAGAAGATAAGGCTGATGTTTATGAATCATCCTTATTTAGTAAAGATTTGAGAAAAAACCTGGAATATGATCTAAATAGCTTAAAACAAATTCAATCATTATGGGATGATATTAACACCGATCCGAAGCTTGATGAATTGATTTATTTGTTAAAATCAGATCCGATCCTAAAAAGTTCTAAATTAATAATTTTTACTGAATCGAAGGATACGGCGGAATACCTTGAAAATGAGCTTCAATCTCATTTTGGCAAATCTGTTTTAGCATTTACCGGTCAATCCACTGCCGGCATTAAGGAAATAATCATTGATAACTTTGACGCTAAAGTTCGCCATCCTAAAAATAATATTAGAATACTGGTTACTACCGAGGTGCTTTCAGAAGGCGTTAATCTTCACCAGTCCAACATAGTTATAAATTATGATATTCCATGGAATCCAACCCGATTAATTCAAAGAGTAGGACGGGTTAATCGTGTTGATACAAAATTTGAAATTATATATACATATAATTTCTTCCCAACAATTAAAAGCAATGATCTTATTAAACTCAAAGAAGCTGCGGAGGCCAAAATTCATGCTTTTATTGAAATGCTGGGTAATGATGCACGTTTATTGACTGAAGGCGAAGAAATTAAATCCCATGATTTATTTCAGCGGTTAACTTCTAAAAATATTATTACAGGTGAAGATGAAGAAGTAGATAGTGAATTAAAATATCTTGAAATAATCCGTAATATCCGGGATAATAATGTCGCGCTGTTCTCAAAAGTAAAACATTTTCCTAAAAAAGCCCGGTCGGCAAAAAAATATATAGCTCAGCAAAATTCCTTATTATCATATTTTCGTAAAGGTAAACTTCATAAATTCTTTTTGACAAACAGCAAAGAAACTAAAGAATTGGATTTTCTCGAATCTGCAAAAATACTCGAGTCACAAATTGATACAATACGTGAGAAGATAGATAGAGAATTTTACACCTTTCTGGAAAAGAATAAAGAAGCATTTAAAGAATCTACAGCCGGATATGAATTCGAACTTCCTTCAAAAGGCGGTAAAGATAATAATATAAAAACCTTAAGGATTTTGAAATCTAAAACGATGAAAAATTACCGGGGCTTTACTGAAGATGATGAACTATACATTCAAAAGGTAATTAAACTTTTGTCTGATGGAGCACTGCCAAAACAAACGACTAAAAATGTTGTACAAGCTTTGAATGGAATAGATGAACCGTTAAAAATATTAGCAAAAATAAAGACTAATATACCGGAAGAATTTTTCATAGAGCATATTAGTCATTCTTCAATTTTCCCTTCGGGAGCAGATATTTTCGGTCCAAGGGAAGTAATTTTATCTGAATATTTTACCGGGAAATAATATGTTTAAAAGAAAAAACCTTCTAAGGACGGAACCTTAAGAGGTGTTTTTTGTCGTGATTCTCAATTACAAATATAAGTTTTTCAATTTAATAGTCTATAACTTGTTTTAACTGTGGTATAAAATTATGAATAGTCAGGAAGCTAAAAATTTAATTATTGCTACATTTGAAAAATCATTCGATGAATCACGCTTTTTGATTTTTATAAAAAACCTGCTTAATAATCTTGATGAATCCAAAAGGGAAAGTTATAGGGGCAACTATATACCGGATTCTTTTAAAGATACTGTTAATAGTTATAAAAGGTTAGGACAATATAAAGATGACGATAATAATGTAATTGATATTCTAACCATTAATTTGAAAAGAGAAACATCCATTGAACGCGCAAGAACGCTGCAAAGAAATTTTATTGCAAGACACTTAAAGAAAAGAAATCACGAAGCTGCACTCGTTGCATTTTACACAGAGGAATATGAAGATTGGCGTTTCTCCTTAGTTAAAATGGATTTCAATTTAACAAAAACTAAAATAGAACTGGAATTAACACCGGCAAAGAGGTATTCGTTTCTTGTTGGTGTTAATGAAAAAAGTCATACGGCCCAGAGTCAATTTGAGAAAATACTCATTGAGAAAGATTATAATCCTACGCTTACCCGGCTTGAAGAAGCTTTTAATATAGAAACCGTTACTAAAGAATTTTTCTTCCAATACCGGGAATTATTTATCAATACTAAACAAGCGCTTGACAATGTACTTAAAAGCGAACCAAAAGTGGAAGTAGAATTTAATTCCAAAGAGATCAATTCAGTTGGTTTTGCAAAAAAGCTTCTCGGACAAATTGTATTCCTTTACTTTTTGCAGAAGAAAGGCTGGTTTGGTGTCGAAAAAAACTCCGAATGGGGAACAGGCTCTAAGAAATTTTTGCGGGAATTATTCGAAAAAAAACACGGAGCATATAATAATTTTTTTAATGATATTTTAGAACCTCTTTTTTATGAAGCTTTACGTAAGGATAGAAAAGAAGTCGACCATTATTACAGCCAATTTAACTGCAAAATACCGTTCCTTAACGGGGGCCTTTTCGATCCTATAGGATATTACGACTGGGCCCGGATAGATATAAAACTTCCGGATGAATTATTCTCAAACGATAAAAAAACTTCAGCCGGAGATACCGGTACGGGAATACTTGATGTCTTTGACAGATATAATTTTACTGTAATTGAAGATGAACCGCTTGAAAAGGAAGTCGCAATAGACCCAGAACTTCTTGGTAAAACTTATGAAAAGTTTAATGCAATTCGCCCGGATAATTTTAACGATTATATAAAAGCGCTTAAAAGCGAAAAAAAAGGAGAAGAAAATAAATTCAATAAGCAGTACGGTGTTTATTACACACCGCGTGAAATAGTCCACTATATGTGCCGGGAAAGTTTGATTAATTATCTTGCATCCGAATTTGATGTAAAATCAAAATCCTATGAAATAATTGGCAACCCGCAACTTAATATGCTTGGGAATACATCTAAAAAAGGACAGCTTGATTTAGTCACTGAAATTAAATCAGATCCTATTGTTTCCAAAAATGATATCGAAATTTTAATTAACTATGGTGAACTAATATATGAAAACGAAGCTATAGTTGAATCTAAGGGGAAAGAAACCGCTACGTATTCTTCTAAATTACCCGAGAATATTAGAAAGAATGCAACGCTAATTGACAGTAAACTTGCTGAAATATTAGTTTGCGATCCGGCTGTTGGTTCCGGCGCTTTCCCTGTAGGCATGATGCACGAAATTATAAGCGCAAGAAATCTTCTCTCTGTTTTTATTAAAGAGGGGCAAAGAACTATATATAATTTTAAAAGGGAATGTATTGAAAAATCTTTATACGGCGTAGATATTGATCCCGGCGCTGTAGAAATTGCAAAGCTGCGATTATGGCTTTCACTAGTAGTTGATGAAGATGATTTTAAAGAGATTAAACCCCTACCAAATTTGGATTACAAAATTGTTTGTGGCAATTCATTACTTGGAGTAGAAAAAAATATTTTTAACAATCAACTTTTTGAACAACTTGAAAAACTTAAACCATTTTATTTTAACGAAACTAGCCCAACTAACAAACATGAGTATAAAAAGAAAATCGATGAGTTGATATTACAAATGACCAACGGCCATAAAGATTTTGATTTTGAAATCTATTTTTCAGAAGTCTTCCACAATAAAAAAGGCTTTGATATAATAATAGCTAATCCACCATATAGAATTTTAACTAAAAACAATACTGACGATTCAATTCTTAAGTTTTATCTACGAAATTATGAGTCGATAAAATTATCTAACTCTAAAAATTTATTTACTCTATTTATTGAAAAATCAATTTCTCTCATTAATCAGAAATCCTGCCTTTGTCTTATTGTCCCCGAAGGATTGTTTCAAACAAGAAGTTACAAAGGATGTGTTGATGTGCTGAATAAAAATGGTTCTGTTGGTTCAGTTATATTATTTTCAAATTTTGTATTTGAGAATGCAGTTACCGGTAATATTATATTTTTATTTTTAAAAAATCAAAATATTAAAACTAATAGATTCCATTGCGATAAATATTTTCGTATTAGCAAAATACATGACAGAACTGATAGTATTTTAAATAAAATAAATTCACGAGATACTGTTTCGATAAAAGATATTTGTTACTCATTTAAGGGGATGGTAATTAAAGATAGAGAAAAAGTGATTTCTGAATTCCAAAGCAAAGGGAAAGATACTCTATTACTTGGGAAATCTATTAAAAAGTGGGTTATCAATACAAAATATTACACAAATTATCAAAAGCTTGAAATAATAGGGGGAACAAAAAAACTTGAGAAGTACCATAATGTTCCAAGAATAATAATTCGAAGGACTGGCGATACATTATGTTGTGCTTACTTATCTGAACCTGCTCTTACTGAAAGCACTTTATATTCATGTTGGAGTTTATCAAATGATTTTTCAAATAAATATTTAATTTCGGTACTTAATTCTAGACTTCTTGATTATTTTATTAAAAAGGAAATGATAACAAATAAGCAAGCGTTCCCCCAAATATTAATGACAGATTTTGAAGAATTACCTATTATGAGGATTGAATATAAGCTTCAAAATCCTTTTATTCATCTTGTAGATCAAATCTTAATTGGGCGTCAACAAAATCCTTACGTAGATACAAAACAGATAGAAGATAAAATAGATATTATGGTTTATAAACTCTACAATCTCACTTACGAAGAAATCAAAATTATAGACCCGGAAATTGAAAAAATAATTTCTAAAGAAGAATATAATGATTTTGTACTACACTGAGAATTTAAATTATATTATGAATAGGTGGGCTATAATAAATTTCACTAGGAAGGAGAATAATAATTGGCAAAAGCAGAAGCTTCTGTCGAAGAACTTGTCGGAATGATAGAACGTGGAGAATTAAGGCTCCCGGAAATGCAAAGGCGTTTTGTTTGGCGATCTACAAGGGTACGCGATTTACTTGACTCCCTTTATCGAGGTTATCCTTCGGGGGCAATTTTACTTTGGGAAACAAACGAAATTGTCCCATTACAAGATTTTCCCGTTACTCAGCAACCAAATCCCTACAATAGTACACGCCTTTTGCTTGATGGTCAGCAAAGATTAACTTCTTTATCCGCGGTAATTCGTGGCATACCAGTATCTGTTAGGGGCAGGCGCAGACCTATTGAATTGCTTTTTAATTTAGAGCATCCGGACGAACTTGCCGTAGTTACAGAAGTTAATGAAGAAGAAGAAAATGAAGATGAAGATCTGATTGAGGATGAAACAGATTCAACAGAAGATGAACTACAAAAAAGATTTAATAAAATGACTTTTGTTGTAACAACTCATAAACTTGAACAATTACCCCAGTGGGTGAAAGTAACTGATGTGTTTAAAACGGATGAAGATGCACCTTTTCTACAAAAGGCGGGAATTGAAAAAGTAAATGACCCTCGCTATAAAAAATACAGCCAACGGCTTGCAAAATTACGAAGCGTACGAAAATATATATATCGAATGGATATATTAGAAAGATCTTTATCTTATGATGAAGTCACCGAAATATTTGTTCGTGTTAACTCTTTAGGGGCAAAGCTTCGTAGCTCAGATTTAGCCCTGGCTCAAATAACAGCAAAATGGAGAAATTCATTAAAGGTTTTTCAAGAATTTCAAAACAAATGCTCCAAATTAGGATTTGAACTGGATTTGGGCTTACTTCTTAAAAATTTAGTTGTGTTCGCAACAGGTCAATCCCGCTTTTTGACAGTAGGTAATCTTTCATTGGAAACACTTCAACGGAACTGGAAGATAAGTTGTGAAGGAATGGAGTTTGCTCTTAATTTTCTAAAAGCTAATGTTGGAATAGATAGTCCGACACTTTTATCTTCTCCATTTATAATTATTACTCTAGCTTATTATGCCTATTTAAATAATTATAATATAAAATCAGAAGAAAGTAGATTGTTGGGATATTGGGTGCTGATTGGGAATGCAAAGGGTAGGTATTCGAGAGGTTCAAGTGAAACTATTCTTGATCAAGATTTAACAACTTTAAAACAAAATGAAGGCGTCCAGGCCTTGATTGAACGATTACGTTCACAAGTAGGTTTGCTAAATATTTCTTCAGCAGAACTTGAAGGAAGAAATCAACGTAGTGCCTTGTTTAAAACAATGTTTTTAGCTTTTCAAAAAGCAGGTGCCCATGATTGGAGATCAAATCTTAAAATATCATTAGATCATTCTGGGGCTCAGCATCGGTTACAATTTCACCATATCTTTCCTAAAGCAATACTTAAGGGAAAATATTCAACTCGTGAAGCTGATGACATATCAAATTTATGTTTCATTTCAGGTAGAACAAATCGCCAAATAAGCGATAAAATACCTATTGAATATTTCCCAGAATTAATTAATAATTCAGGATTGAAAACTTTTGAAGCTCAATGTATTCCAATTACAAAAGAATTACTTAATATAGGGAATTATAAAGAATTCTTAAAGGAACGAAGAAAACAAATTGCAATTCGATTAAATGATTTTTTGGAAAGTAAAAAATAGCCAATTCAATTTTAATTGATCGTATTAATAATTTAGTCGAAAATAAAGGAGAAAATTTCCTAATAAAAACATGAGGAAATCACATTTATACTTTCGTAATCCTGTAGATGGTGTTCAAACTTTTCGTCAAAAGAAGAGGTATTATGAAGATACTAATAACGAAGATACAGACGAAATAGATGTAAGTATTTATACACCTCATAAAGATGAATTCCGGCGCTCACGGGAACTATTTATCACAGAGTTGAGAGTAAGACGCGAAAGCCGTATCGCAGATTTAAATATTCCAACTAATATTGAATATATTCTCTTAGATTTTTTTAATGTTTTTAATTCAATAGATTTTGAAAATAAGTATAGAATTGATTTTGGATTAATCCCGGTTAAATATTTCGAATTTAATACAACCGGCCTTTTTGCAATTTCCGACCAAACAAAATTTGAATCCTTCATAAATGATGTAAGTAGTTTTATTGATTCGCCTGATCCGGATAATGATGATTCGTACAACCACAATATCAGATTCATTAAAAGTTTTAGACTATTAACAACAAATAGAATTATTCAATTTGATGAACTTAATAATTATGTCCGCTTAAGTTTGGTAGATAATATTGAAATATTTACCAACAAAATATCACCAATTGAAAATGCGCTAAATGAATATTTACAGCAGTTGAATGTTGAATTTAATTTAGACCGATTTAATAGTATTCTTGAAGTTGTAAATATCTCAGAGGAAGAATTAATAAAAATTATTGATAACTTCGATATTATTCATACAGTGAATTCTCCGCTATCAGGACATATTCGTCCGACTATATTCAACTTACCTGAAAGGACTTATGGTTTTACAATATCAAATCCCGATGATAATTTACCAATCATCGGTATAATAGATTCAGGCATTAGTAACGAAACTCCCTTGTCGACTTTAATTGTAAATACAAATAATGATTTTGATACAACAGGAACAAGTCCTATAATCGATAATATTGACCATGGAACCGGGGTTGCTGCATTTGCTGCTTTAGGTAATAAATTAATTACGGATTTTTTACCAAGGATGGAGGCTGATGCAAAATTATTGTCTATTAAAGTGATTGATTCAAACAATTCGCCTATTATGGAATCAAAAGTTATTTCCTTAATCAGGAAAGCTTTTCAAGAGAATGGGATAAAGATATATGTTCTTACTTTAAGTTATAAGGATGAAATAAAGATTAATTCCGAAGTTTCCGACTATGCCCGTGCACTTGATAATCTTGCTTATGAATTGGATATACTAATATTTATTTCTACGGGTAATTTAGATATAAGTAACCTAACCGAAAATAATGGTACAAGTGCGAACCTGATTGAATATCCACATCAATTTGAGAATAATAAAACTTGTTTGTGCATTCCCTCTGAATCGTACAATAACATCTCGTGTGGCGCTCAAGCTGAAAATTATGAGTTTTTCGATAATGCTATGAATTTGACACCTAGCAGAGAATATCCGGCATGTTATACAAGAAAATTCCATTTTGATTATCGACATATATATTTTAATCAATATCGGAAAAACAAACAACTTGTTAAACCGGATTTAATTTTTCCATCCGGTGATTATAATATGAATGTGGGTTCTGAAAATACAGGTATAACAGTACTTTCCGCGCGCCCTAAAATATCTTTTGAGAAATCTTTAGGTACAAGCTATGCCGCTCCGCTTTTAGCAAACTTAGCTGCAAAAATATCGCGCACTTACCCGGATTTTAATATGCAAACTATAAAAGCGCTGTTAATTAATTCTTCTTACCAACCTGACTTTGGCTTTTTGTTTAATAATTTAAATACACCTTCTTTATTTATCACCGGCCATGGAATTCCTAATGAACTGGATTCAATCTATTCAGATGAGAACAACATTACAATGATTTTGGAAGATAGTATTGCTCCCGGCTATATTAAATCGTATCCAATTCATATTCCGGAATACTTATTAGAAGTAGACAGACAAAAAGCTGTACTAGAATTTCAAGTAACGCTGTGCTTTAAAATTTTACCTGTCCCTAACAATCAATTAGCATATTGCCCTGTAAATATATCTTTCGGAATCTTTAAAAATTTACCCTTAGAATCAAGAAACGCTGCAAACGAGGATATTGGATTAAACGGAAATTCGTCTAATAATATTAAAATAAAATCGTCATGGTCTCAGGATTACTTTTGGCGAGCTAAGCTTTTAAGCAATTGTCAAAAATCCAGATTTACTATCTCTAAACAAAATATTATTGATGAGAATAATCAGTTTAAGCTTGCAATTAAGAGTGAGCTTCACAAATTACTACCGGTATATTTAGAAGACAATTATTCTTCAAATCAGAATTTTACTCTTGTTTTGACTATAAAGGAAAATCCTATTCACGGTGAGAATACCGGAAGGCTTTATGATGAAATGATTTTAATAAATGCTTTAGAGGCAGTTACAACAATCGAGCTGGAAGCAGATTTAGAAACTTAGGTAAGCTTTACTTGTTCCTTTTCTAAATTCAATAACTCTTTCCAAATAGTTGTTTTAATTTTTATAATTTTATTATCATTATTATTTGATTCAAAAATACTCCTTTTAATAGCGCCTATCAATGATTTTTGAATACTATAATAAGATAGTCCTTCGGCTGCTTTCAGTATTGTTGATATAATATTTTTTCTATCAAACGTAAACCGGCCGTTAATTAATATCAAATCAATCAGCTCCTTGATTTGTTTCTTATTTGGTAATTCCATTTTTATTTTTATATCAAACCTTCTCAATAATGCATTGTCAATCATTTCTATTTGGTTTGTAGCTGCGATTATTACACTATTCTGATGAAGGTAATCAAATAGCTGTAAAATGGTATTCACTATTCTTTTCATCTCGCCGTGGTCTTGATCATAATCTCTTATTTTACCCAACGAATCAAATTCATCTATAAAAATTATAGAATTTTCTATTTTGGCTTGCCTGAAAACTTTAGCTAAATTTTTACTGGTCTCGCCTAATTTTGAGGAAACAATAGCGCCAAGATTTATTACATACATCATTTTCTGTAATTCGCCTGCAAGCACATATGAAGCCAAAGTTTTACCGCATCCCGATGGCCCATAGAACAGAATTTTATTTGAAACCGGCAGCTTTAAATTGTTTAATAAATCAATAGAATTATGCTCTTGTATAAAATATTCTAATTGCTCACGAACTTCTTTCCCGGCAATTAGATTTCTAAATTTATACTCGGAAGTAATCTTTTCTAAAATGAGCTCATTTAATTCCCGGTCCTCTATTCTCGTAAAGTACGAAGGACTGCCGACAAGTTTAGGCCCTCTGTTTTGCTCATTTCTTATTGCATCTTTTAAAATTGACTGCAATTGCAGAGCATAATTTGTTTTTTTCGTTTGCTTTGCATACTCTATTAACTCATTTAAAGCAGCCTTGAATTTCTCCTGATCATTTTCAAGTCCATATTTAACCAGCTCTTTTATGTAATTTATCTGGGTCATAAAAATTGTTCCTAATGAGTATATGTAAATTCTAAATTTATGTTTTTAAAAACAAACATTTTATTAGTGTTGTCCGGAATAAAACGAGAAAAATTTCAATAATATTATTTTTTTCATTGATTATATGTGCAAACCGCAAATTATTATAAGTTTTGCTCTAAAGCATTACTTCGGTTAATCCTATTCTTCCCCCCCACTCACCCCATCAAAAAAATCACAATCCCATTAGCCGGTATTACGAATGTCATACTCCCTTTAAGCGATTGAATAACATCATCCTCGTTGCCGGTATTGCTTCCGCCATAAATCGCTGCATCGCTGTTAAAGACTTCCTGCCAGCCGCCGTCGGGCAGAAGGTAAGTGTCTGTGTTTAAAGTGTAAGACATATAAGCAGTGTTATTCAGGCTGGCTGCTATCAGCACCTGTTCGGTACCCAGCCAGCGTTTGAATATGATCACCCGGCCGGTATTATCGGCGGTAAGGATACTTATGTTCTTACTCCGCACGGAAGGATAGCGTTTGTTGAACGCAAGTATATCCCGGTAAAATTTGTACATGAATGCGCCTATCCCCACCCTATCGCCCTGCAGGTCTTCCCTGTTATTTAAAAAGTTATTAAAGGTGTAACTTTTTTGCGCCGCTATTTCTTCACCCATAAAGAACAAAGGCGTTCCCGCTGAAAGCAGGGATAAACCAAATACAACTCTTGAACGCGCTTCCGCAACGGTGCGGGTAAGCCCGATTAAAGGAGCGGTATTAACCGCAGTTACCACTGTACGGTGAGTATTATTAGCTCCCGCATTATCATGATTGATATGATATACTACATTGTTAGACTGCGAATTGTAAAGCAAGTTCCCGAATCCAACCAGGTCAAGCGGACGCTCATCTCCGAAACCTTCCTCCAGAAGTAATTGCGGGCCGCCCTGGTAACCAATTAGCCCATGAAAAAAATCCGCAAACCAGACTGCATTAAAACCGAATCCGCCTGCACTGACCGGCGCGGTTACCATGTTCCAGCTTGTATAATCCTCCGCCATCAGCACCGCCTCCGGATGGATTAGCCGCAATGCCTGCCCCCATTCACGCAAAAACTTGCAGCCAAAATCATTAGCGTCGTTTACTGCACCGTAAGGCGGCGAGTTCAAAGTATTGTCCTGATGAATTGCCTGCGTTAAATCTACGCGGATACCATCCACATGCATTTCATCAATTAAAAATATCGCACTGCTTATAAACTGCCGGCGCACCATGGGCTCCCTGAAATTCGGCGTCCAGCCGGAGGAACCATTATTCACGTAACCGCCGTCCGGATCGGGATAATCTGCCGGCAATCCCTCATAAAAATAATAGATATTTTGTTCAGGCAGGGTGGAGTCATACTGCCACTCCGCACGGTTTGCATTGGGATCATAATGATTATACACTACATCCTGTATTACCGCAATTCCCCGCCTATGGCATTCCCTTATAAAATACCGGTATTCATCCCTTCCGCCCGCACTTGACTGTATTACCATATAATGCGTATCTCCGTAACCCCAGCTTACATTCCCGCTGAATTCTTCCATCGGCAAAAGCTCAATTGCGTTAATGCCAAGGTCAACTAAGTAATCAAGCAAATTAACTGCATCCTGCAAATTGCCCGGAACGCCCGGAGTACTGCCCAAAGCGCCGACGTGTAATTCATATATTACCATATCATCAATACTTGCAGGTAAAGGTTTTGCCGCGTTAAACTCAGCCTGCCAGAAATCTTCCGCGCTTTCCATAGCCGGCGTATGGCCTGCGGGCAGGGGAAAGTCTAAAGAGATTGTATCAGGATCGGTGATTATACTGCAGCTTACTGTACCATCCAGCGTTTCAATTGAACCATCCCATACTGCAATTTCCGGATCAACCGCACCTCTTCCAACCAAAGCTCTTGAATAAATATCCGTTCGGTACAATTCATTCCCCTGAGCATTGGTTATTCGGAACATATAATATTTTCCCTCATAATTTTTGAATCCCGGCAGAACTTCGCTGCTCCAGATTCCATCGACCGGCCCCATAAGTTCTATGACGGGCATAGCCGGATCAATACCGTTTCCTGATACGTCGATATAACCCGCTGAAGTTCCAAACACTACTTCTGCTTTTTGTGCATTCGGCGCCCATACGCTAAACTTTAATCCTGCATCAGCGCCAGGCTCTGTAAAAATTTTATTGGCCCCCAGCCGCCTTTTATTCGTCAGGTAAAATTGCTGCACAAGTCCGGAGCCGTCCCCGGTAAATGTAAATGAGCAATACCTGTCCGCAACCGAAGGATCGTTTACTTCCATAGTTATCCCCCAAAGATTTGTACCCGCAGGGTCGTCAAGGGTGACTCCCCAGTTGAAAATTTTTCCCGCCCCGGCAAGGTCAAGTTGAACAGAAGCGGTGAATGCCGGACAGCCGTCCTCGCCGGTTATTTCAGTCATAGGGGAAGCAGTCCACTGACTGCTGTACAAGCCGTTTGTATCCCAGCTTCCCTGGATACACGCATTGCTGAATAAATTTTTCTTTATACCTGTGATGTAATTAAATGTGATGGTTTGTTTTGGCATAATAATAAAGTTTAAATTAAAAATTTAGTTCAGTTCATCGGAGTGACGGGGCCACCGCCTCAGCGGGACAGGCATGCCCTCCCGATAAGGAAATCGGGACAGGCTGTCTGTACAACTAATATTCAATACATATTGAAAACTAATTACATATAAGATATGGTATATTAATAAATAATTCGTGATGGACAAAACAAAAACATTTTACCACTTAGACACTAAGATCACTAAGGGAAAACATTTTGCACAGCTAGTTGGTTGGATAAATGAAATAAAGATTAACATTATTTTAAATATTAGAATGAAATATTTGTTATTTTCAGGGAGAGCAGAACATTAAATAATTTAAACACAAGAAGAAAAAATGAAAAAGGTAATTTTAGTTGCAGGCGGAACAGGCAACTTAGGCCAAAGAATTATCAGTTATTTACTTAAAAAAGACGCTGAGGTGCGGGCTGTTGTTCGTGCCGGAAGCGACAGCATCAAAATAAAAAATCTTACCAATGCCGGGGTAAAAGTGTTTAAGGTAAACATGTTAAATAAAGAGGAGGTTGCCCCTGCATGCATTGGCGCATTCTGCGTGGTTTCTGCATTGGCGGGTCTGGGCGAAGTAATTATAGATACTCAAAAAAGTTTGCTGGATGCTGCAATTGCCTCTAAAGTGCCCCGCTTTATACCGTCGGATTATTCTTTAGACTTTACAAAATTTTCCTACGGTGAAAACCGCAATTTAGATCTAAGGCGAAAATTTCATGAGTATCTTGATAAGTCATCCATTTCAGCAACGACAATTTTTAACGGCGCTTTTGCCGATATGCTGACGGGCCGGATGCCGCTTATACTATTCAAAAAGAACCTGGTTCTTTATTGGGGAAATGCTGATCATAAAATGATCTTTACAACAATAGATAATACAGCCGAGTTCACGGCGAATGCAGCGCTTGAGCCGTCTACCCCCCGGTTTCTCTACATTGCCGGAGATCAGATAAGCGCCCGGGAAATAAAAGCTGCGGTTAGTGAAGTTACCGGGAATAAATTCAGCCTGTTCCGTGCAGGAGGCCCGGTATTGCTAAGTATGATTATAAAGATTGCACGCATTATTGCCCCTGCAGAAAAGGAACTTTATCCTGTATGGCAGGGAATGCAGTACATGCGCAACATGATAGATAAGCGGTCAGATCTGACTTCGCTTGATAACAACCGATACGCCGGTATGCATTGGACCGGCGTGAAGGAGCTGCTTTTTAAATATCAGACGGGTTCCGGGGGGAATTAAATTACACGGGTTAAAACCCGGTGTTAAATTTTTTCGTTACAACATTACCCCGGGTTGACACCCAGGGTTATAAATATTACGTCCCTGACGGGACTTTACATAAACCCGGGTTGACACCCGGGGCTACAAATATTCCATTCCACATGGCGGCCACCGCTTTTTGCGGGGCAGGTAGACCTTCTAAATTTTTGCTTGCACAGATTGTTAATCTGTGCTACGAGCTGGGTTACCTTATTTATGAACCAATCGTTTAAACTAAACGCAAATATTTTCTTGACATTAATTTATTGAATATATTACATTTGCAGACACATATCCCCGAGCCTCAGTAAGGGGTAATATTTTCAATAAGCTTTTGGCGGGTTATCAGGTATAATAACTTTTAAAAGAGGACGCATGAAAACCGTAATTATTGGTAAACAAGTTTGGATGCAGGAAAATCTAAATATAGACTGTTATAAAAACGGCGATTTATTATTTGAAGTTCAGGACCCGGAAGAGTGGAAAAATTTAGATAGGGGAGCATGGTGTTACTACAATAACGATCCCGAAAACGGGAAAAAATACGGTAAACTTTATAATTGGTATGCTGTACATGACCCGCGGGGGTTAGCCCCGAAAAGCTGGCAAATACCAACGCTTGCAAAATTTGAAATATTAAAAGATGCTGTAATTCAAAATGGAAATTCATTAAAAGCTCAGGGTCAGGGTAAGGGAAGAGGAGCCGGCACAAACAGAAGCGGCTTTTCAGCATTGATGGCGGGCTACCGGATTTACGACGGGGAATTCAGCGGGCTAAATCATGCCGCTGTGTTCTGGAGCGCCACTGAATACGGCAATAACGAGGCCTCTATAATGAATATATACAGTAACGGCGACGGTATATTTTTATTCGAAAATAAAAAGGAGCTTGGGTTTAGCGTCCGCTGCGTTATGGATTAGTATTGCTTATAAACAATTTCGATCATATAGGAAACCCGCCTGGTGATTATAATTCAGATTTAAATATTAAAATGGAGTTCAAATTTTGAGTTTTGGAGAATTATTCAGAATACTTTAGCAAACCGATTTTAAAAAATGATTTATAAAATTCCATTCAATTCTTGATTTATTACTTTCCAATCTATAATTTGCAATTCGCAATTTGCGAATCACGAATTAATTAGGTTAAAAAATGAAAAAACATAGCGGAATGCGCCCTTTAGACATAGTAGTATTACTAAAAATCGCTTTGTACAAAGGGGAAAATTGGAAAGCGAAAGATCTGGCAAGTAATCTTAAAATAAGCGCAAGCGAAATTAGTGAATCATTGAATAGATCTGCAATCGCAGGTTTGCTCAGTTCCGATAAAAAAATACTTATGAGAAAATCATTAATTGAGTTTCTTGAATTTGGATTAAAGTATACATTCCCTCAAAAACCGGGCGCTCTTGTCAGAGGAGTTCCAACAGCTCATTCAGCGCCGCCGGTAAATAGATTGTTACATGCAGTTGAATTATTCGTTTGGCCATATTCAAAAGGTGTTTTCCGGGGACAATCTATTGAACCGCTTTATAGAACTGTGCCGGAAATATCAATTCAAGATGAAGAATTATACGCATTGTTGGCACTTACCGATGCATTAAGAATCGGTAAAGTTCGCGAACAAAAAATCGCAATAGAGGAATTAAAAAAGAAAATTTTGTGAATATGGATAATAGAAATACAAATTAACGGAAAATAAAAGAAATAGCTGCTGCGTTGGGTGAACTTAATGACCAGGTGGTTTATGTTGGCGGAGCGGTAGTTAGTTTTTATGCCGATGACCAGGCGGCGGAAGATCAGCGGCCGACAAGGGATATTGATATTTTTTTTGAAATTGTATCTTATGGGAAATTATGTAATCTTCAGGAAAAATTAGCTGCAAAAAAATTTTTCCCTGCTCTAGATGAAGATGTAATGTGCCGATTTAAGTATAATGATTTATTGGTTGATGTTATGTCGACCGACGAAGTTGGTTGGGCGATGGCAGATAAATGGTTTAAACCCGGTTTAAAATATTTAACTGAAATCAGTATTGATGAATATAAAATTAAAGTGCTTCACTTATCTTATTTTTTAGCAACTAAACTTACCGCTTTTCTTGACAGGAAGGAGGATCCGAGGACAAGTAAACATTTTGAAGACATTGTATATATCCTGGATAATAGCCTGAACCTTGTTGATGAAATTCTTAGTTCACCTGAAGATGTTAAACAATATTTAGCCTTGGAATTTAAAGAACTATTAAAAGCAAAATATCAGGAAGCATTTCTTGGTCATCTTTATTATGAAACCCAGGTTGAACGATACGATATAATTAAAGAAAAATTATCAAGAATAATTAACAGTTAAATAAATTTTAATTCAATTATTAATGCTCTATTTACTTGAAATATATATCATACCTTTACATTAACAACTTATCCTTAGAAAGCTAAAGTCTAAATAGACAAAGAGACATAATCAATTTCTTATGTTATTTATGAAATGCTTGCATATCCCTTCGGGCATTACAAAAACTCCATTATCATCTGCAGGAAAATCTACCGCTTTAATCACAGCCGGCAAATTAATCGGGCCATAAATATGCGGAAACAAATTTCCGGTTCTTAAGTCACGTTGTCCCCCGCCGGCAGGATCCTCATATTTACATCCGGATTTTAATTTATTTTCATCAATGCAAAGCAGGACTAATCCCTTCTGCCCTTTGAAGAAAAGATTTGCCGTATCTACAGTCTGTTCTATCGTTGAACAGTGAATGAATCCCTCAGACTTAAGTGATGGCGCAGTATATTCACCCTCCTGCCTGGCTTTTTCCCATTCTTTGTGTGTTGTAATGTGTAATATCATTTTGGCTCTCCCGGTTATATTACCAATGTAATTATCTTTTATTCAATCCCCTTTTGGAAGAGGGTAATGCGTAATAATATTATTTCTTTTAATAATAAAAATATAAAATATTTTTATATAAATGTATTAGATATCCTAAGCATACATGCCGAGGTTATCTACGAAATTGACAGTACCTGCTTTTCTACTGCCTTGCGCGCGGCAACTTTTTCATACGCTTCAACAGCCTTTTCAAATGGAACTACTTCAATTGAAACAGGCTTAAGATGTCCCGATTCAAAACCCGGCCCCAGCTTGTTAACGATATCTGCAGTGTCCTGCAAAGATAATTTGTTTGTGTCAACTCCTATCAACTTGTGCAGGTTATGATAAAAATCTACCAGGTTAAAGCTTACCCGCTGATTGCCTGTACTGGTAATTGCTATCTGGCGGCCTCCCACACGCAGCGACTGCAAAGCCTTTTCGAACATCAATCCGCCTACGGTATCAAAAACAACATCGGCGCCTTTTCCGTTTGTTAATTCATAAACGCGCTCCCGCAGATCATCATCTGAAGTAACTACAACTGCTTCGGCGCCAATAACGCGATCCGGCTTATAGTCGGCCCCGATTACATGAGCGCCCTTCCAGTTTGCAATTTGTACGGCAGCCTGTCCCACTGCCCCGGCCGCACCTATAATTAAAATTGTTTCCCCGGCTTCCAACTGAGCTGCCCTGATAAGGGCCGACCAGGCGGTAATGAAAGGAACACCGATTGCTGCCGCTTGTTCCATACTAAGATTAGCGGGTTTGCGGCAAAGGATTTCCGGCGGGACAACAATGTATTCCGCATGTACACCGTCACGGGCCATACCGTAACCGGGAGCGCTGCTCCATACTTCTTCACCCAACTTTCCTTCCCCGCCTGCAATAATTCCGGAAAAATCACGTCCCGGTGTACGCGGCAGTGTAGTTAGCGGGAAGAAACCCCCAACATTTTTTACATCGCTCGGATTAATAGCGGCCGCACGGACCTGTACCAGCGTTTCACCTGGGCCCGGCTCCGGCTTTGGAATATTCTCAATTGACAAAACCGACGGCGGCCCGAATTTATGAAATCTTAAAGCTTTCATTTGATATCCTCCTTTTTACCAATACACCGGCATAGATAGAAAATACCGGCGTTATTTTCATTCCGCCCGGTGCTGCCTTTTTTTAATAACAATATTTTTAATTATTAATTGAAGTTACACAGATATAAAAAATTATTAATGAGCCTCAGTATTCTGAATTCCTAATTGGTCAGGGACTATTTAATAAAAAACAAAAACATTTTACAACTAAGAACTAAGACCACAAAGAATCACTAAGAAAAATTACTTTTTAGACAATCTCCTACTTTAAATATCAATTTTGCAGCTTCAGTTAATAAATATTTTTTAAAGCACACATGCAATTACACCGACTGCAATACCGGTTAAAACGGCATAATATATAATTTGTCTTGCTCTTTTTTTATCTTTAGCCACAAATTCATCGTTTTCTACTTTGCTGGTTTTTCCAATTGAATCAAAATTGAACATTTCAGCCAATCCATAGTAAAAACAGAAATGCATTCTTGCCTGAATAAATCCTGCTGCGGAAATTACCGCCGGGATAAAAATCAGAAAGCGGAATCCCTTTGAAACATCAAAATAAACGAAAAATAAATAAACAATAACTGTAATGATTAATGCAATATTACCAACCAGATTCCGCTTCTTTATTTCTTCCACGCCGATATTGCAAACACCGGGAATGTAATTATCCGTGTCCGTCATAATTTATTTCCTTTTATGAATAAATGATTTCACCGGGATTGATGCTCTATTTAAATGATTTTTGTTAAGTCCCGGGAGTTTTTTTAGCAGTTTAAATTAATCAAAGAACTAATTAATTTGAGTAACATACAGCACTTGTAAATAAATAGAATAACAGGAATGTATATCATTTAAATCACCGGCTGAATTTAAATAATTGTTTTGGCATCGTGCTTGATTATTTTTAGCGCAAAAATGCAGGTAAAATAAACGGACAATGTTATTAAATTTTAGCAAAATAAATGGTTTAAAGTTGCAGGGGTTGGGAGGATATTAATATCCCCCGCCTAAACAGGCTTAGTGAAAATTAACTTTGCCTGAATAAGTATACTACAAGCTTATCGTTTATATTCTTATGAAGCGAGTGGTAAACTGTTACTCCCCTATTGAGAAGATAGGCAAAAAAATTAATAACGGATTCAGGCAGATAAGATATTATCTCTCTTCTTACTTATATTATTTAATAAATCGCAGTAATCTGCCTGGAATTTTATAATGCCTTCATTTAATAGCTGCTGGGTAGCTGAATTCATATCTATACCGGATATTTTTAAATTATTCATAGTTTGCACGGCATCTTCCAAATTTTCCCGGATCGAATCTTTTATAATTAAGCCATGATCGGCAAATGCGGCTATAGTTTCATCCGGCAGGGTATTAACCGTAAAATTTCCTATTAGCGGCGATACATATTTAATATCGCTGTCGTTTTTATTTTTAGTCCCGGTACTTGCCCACAACGGCCTTTGAACATAGGCCCCGTGTTTAAGCAGAACATTCCATCTTTCACTTCCAAATATTTTACCAAATTCCATGTATGCAAGTTTTGCGTTTGCAATTGCAGCCTTACCGTACAATTCACCGGGATTTGGTAATTTATTTTTTGCATCCTCTTTAACCTGAAGCCGGGAAAGCAGCCGGTCAACTAAAACATCAATCCTGCTTAGAAAAAAGCTGGCTACCGATCTTATTTCTTTTATTGATTTACCTTCAGCAATCCGCCTTTCAAGAGCTTTTATATATGCTTCGGCAACAGAAATATATTTTTTTATTGAAAATATCAGAGTAACATTTATATTAATGCCTTCATACAGCATTTCTTCAATTGCAAAGATACCCTCATTTGTTGCCGGTATTTTGATAAAACAGTTTTTGCGGTTTATTTTCTCATGAAGCCTTCTTGCCTCTATCATTGTGCGCTCCGTATCGCAGGCTAATAAAGGAGAAACTTCCAGGCTGACAAATCCGTCTATACCGGCGGATTCATCAAAAACCGGGCGTAAAACGTCGCATGCATTCTGAACATCTTTAACAGCAAGTTCCTCATAAACTTCCTGAACCTGCTTTTTTTTATTAAAAAGTTTTATTATCTCCTTATCATAATCGTTACTTTTTGAAATAGCCCTGTTAAAAATGCTTGGATTTGTTGTTACCCCGCGGAGCCCTTCCTGCGTTACTCTTCTTTTTAATTCACCGCTGTTTATTTTTTCCCTGGTTAAATTATCCATCCAGTAGCTTTGACCGCAGTCGATAAGTTTTAACAAACTGTTCATAGTTATTCCTGTATTTTATAAAAATTTAAATTTTATTTATTACTTGTTAAGAGGCCCGGCATGTTCGAGCAGATAATCCTCAGCTTCTTTAGACCAAATTCCCTTAGTTTTATTAATAATCAGGGAAAGCTGCTTAAACAGGGGATCGGTTTCCCCTTTCGCTTCAAAATCCTCAAGTGCAGTTAAAGGCAAAGAAATTCCCGTATAAATTAATTTCTTCCCTCCCGGGATATTCGGCAAATTTAAAATTGCATCCGCGGTTGAGTTTAAACCGCCGATATGGGTTATCATAATTGCCGGGTTAATCACCTTTCTGCTTATTAAATCCAATGCATCAATCATATCGTCTGTATTGGAACCAACCGAACCGATTATATGATGGCCCTGGTAATGCACATTATAAAAATTAAATGGGGCAGTAAAATTTTGATTGGTGGGTCCTGTAAAAAAGTTTAAACATCCGCCAGATCCCAGAATTTTGGATGCCTGTTCTACGACAACCGCACTGGGTATCATCACAAATACATCATCATAGCCTTTATTACCCGATAAAATCATCAACTCTTTTACTGCATCTATATTATTAACATTTAAATAATATAATTTTATGCCGAGTTCAGCAGCCTGACTAACGGGAAATAACACAGCGGCCCGCTCAAGTTTGGTTTGATCAATATCGGTTAAAACAACACATCCGGGTTTCTTTTCGCCGTGCAATATCAGATCAAGGAACTCAAGCCCCATAGGGCCGGCGCCGCCTAATAAAGCCGTATTTCCGTTCTTTTTTATTCCCATGATATGTTCATATTGCTGAGGTTCGGTATGATACTGGGATTTTAATGCCCCGAGTATACATGCCACCGGTTCTGAAAGCGACGCCTGGAAAAATGAATCCCCCGAATAAGGGATAAGACAGTTCATTTCCAAAACTTCTGCCGGAATCACAATCCTGGTAGCATCGCCTCCCACATATTGAAATGAATATCCCACAGCTTCACTTTCTTTCCCGGGGTAATTTACTGCAGGCTGAATACTGTATTTCATGCCTTCTTTATATTTACTTTTCAGCTTCTCACCTACTTTTAAAATACGCCGCACTGCTCATGGCCGATAATAACAGGCTTTTCTGCTATGTCCTTGGTTACCCGTTTATGATCCGCGCCCTGAATAACCGCTTTATAATCAGACATACATATACTATTGGTTATTACGCTGGCCAGAACTTCATCGTCTTTAATTTCCGGCAGTTCAAAAGTTTCAAGCCTTAAATCGCTTTTTCCATATAACCTTAATGCTGTAGTTTTCATAATTTTTACTCTTTATTATTAAATACCTTTTCTATTACGTCTCTGCATTTCCCCTAAAGTTTGCAAAGTTGTTGTCTTATATCCCGGTAAAGGGCATATACGTTCATGTATAGCATCAATAAGCCATTCTTTTTGCGGGAAAAACATTTCTTCCAGTTCGGCGCCGGGCGTAATCCAATTCCTTGCTCCAAGAACTACAGGCGGAGCATCTAAATAATCAAACACCAATTGCGTTAATTGTGCAGCAATAGTATTTAAAAATGAACCGCGTTCAACCGCCTCGGAAACCAGTAAAACTTTACCTGTCTTTTTTACCGATTCAATAATTTTATCATAATTAAGAGGATTTATGAAACGGGCGTCTATAATTTCAGTAGTTAACTTATATTCCTTTTCAAGGATGTCTGCTGCCTGCATTGCTGAGTACAGCGCTGAACCAATTGTAACAATTGTTAAATCTTTTCCTGTTCTTCTGATTGCAGGCTCGCCTTCCTCAATTTCATAATAGCCTCCGGGTACGCCGTCCTTAACAAACATTTCACCAATATCGTAAAGTCTTTGACTTTCAAAAAATAATACAGGGTCGCTACCGCTTAAAGCCAGATTAAGCATTCCTTTTGCATCATAAGGCGTTACCGGGAACATCACTTTTAAACCGGGGACATGTGCAACCATCGAAGTCCAATCCTGTGAATGCTGGGCTCCGTATTTACTTCCAATTGATATACGCAATACAAAAGGCATTTTAAGTATCCCGGCCGACATTGCCTGCCACTTGGACATTTGATTAAAAACTTCATCACCTGCGCGTCCAAGAAAATCACAATACATTAATTCCGCCAGCACTCTGCCGCCGCACATTGCATATCCAACAGCAGAGCCTACTATAGATGCTTCGGAAATGGGGGTATTAAATAAACGGTGATACGGAAGCGCTTCGGTTAAACCGCGGTATGCTGCAAAAGCTCCTCCCCAGTCCCTGTTTTCTTCTCCGTAAATAACAAGTGTGGGATCTATATATGCCCTGTGCAGTATAGCTTCAAATAAACCGTCTCTTAACGAATAAACTTTTGCCTTGGAAAAAGGTTTGCCGTTTTCATCTATTCCATAACGTTCTTTTTTTAATAAAGATTTAACCCTTGGGTTTTCTTCTTTAGAAATCAGAACTTCGGGTTTCCTGTCGTCAAATTTTTCTATCTTCTTATTTGAAAACATAAGTTCCCCGATTATTTCAGATTGAAAAGAAATCCTTGGAGAAATTTCATCTGAAATAGCAAGGTTAAGAATATTCTTTATACTTTCAACCGCCTCATTCTGCATGCATTCGAATTCATCGCTGCTGATTACTTTATTGCTTATTAAATAATTACCATACTCATTAATAGGATCCTGGTTCAGCCACATATTTAATTCTTCTTTAGTCCTGTAAGAGGATGCATCGGATGGAGAGTGCCCGGAGAAACGGTATGTAATGGTATCAAGAAGCACCGGGCCGCTGCCCTTTTCAAGGATCTTTCTTTTTCTATCAATTGCATCTGCAACGGCTAACGGGTTACTTCCATCCACACGCTCACTATGCATTGCATCCGGATTAATTCCTGCACCTATTCTTGCAAGGACGCCAAACCCCATAGTTTCACCAAACGTTTGTCCGCCCATTCCATAAAAATTATTCATAAAGTTGAAAATTACAGGAGGTGCGCCGCCTACATTTTTATCCCATAATTTTGTGTATTGATCCATAGCAGCAAGCATCATTGCTTCCCAGGTAGGGCCGGTTGCAGAAGCTCCGTCTCCAACATTTGATATAACTATACCCGGTTTATGATTTATGCGTTTATAAAGCGCTGCACCTACGGCTATACCTGAAGATCCGCCGACAATAGCATTATTAGGCATACTTCCAAAAGGAGCAAAAAAAGCGTGCATGGAACTTCCCATGCCCATATTAAATCCGGTTTCTTTAGCAAATATTTCAGACATAGTTCCATATAAAACGAATTGGATTGCTAATTCATTAACGCTTTTGTTTTGAGAATGCTCCAGTACCTTCAGTATCCGGCCGTTCATATACGACTTCATGGTCTGCTCAAGTTCACTATCGCTTAACTTATGAACTACGGATAAACACTTACCTAATATTTCACCATGGCTTCTATGTGAACCAAATACAAAATCATTTTTAGTTAAATTTAACGACTGTCCAACGGCAGCAGCTTCCTGTCCCATAGATAAATGCGCAGGCCCCCTGTGATTATATTTTATGCCTTTATAAGATCCTTCAATTTTAATATCATTAAGACTTGATTCAAATTGACGAATTAAAAGCATATCTGTTAAAACCTGTTTTAACGTTTCAGTTCCGTACTTTTCAGATTCAAGTTTGAAATCAGATTTATATTTGTTTAAGATTATATCTTTTGATTTTAGTATCCCTTCTTTTCTAACTTCTGCGGGATTAATAACAATAGTTCGTGGCACAATAGACTCCTATTTTTTTAAGATTTTTAATTTAATTCCCATAACGTATCTTTAATTATTTCAGAAACAGTAGGATGAGGGAATATTATATCCTTGATATCTTTAACTCTAAATTCAGCTTCAATCATTGCTGCTACGCCGTATATAATTTCCGAATTTGCACCTCCCAGAAGAGTTACTCCAAGCAGTACATTTGTACCGGCATCTACAATAACTTTACATATTCCTTTTTCGTTTCCGTGTTCAGCTATAAATCTTCCGTTTGCTCGCATTTGCAAAGAGCTGACTTTAACATTCCGCCCTTCTTTTTTAGCCTGATCTTCGGTTAATCCAACTCCAGACAGTTCAGGGTAGCTGTAAACCACCCACGGAATTGCATTATATCTCATCTTATCTTTCTGCATAAATATATTATTTACTGCAACTTCACCCATCCTGTAAGCAGAATGTGCAAGCAAAGATTTTCCCGTTACATCTCCCACGGCATAAATGTTTGGAACGTTAGTCTGCATTCTTTCATTTACTTTTATACCCTTCTTATCAAAATCAATATTTATATTTTCAAGACCCAAATTTTCAACATTAGGCTTTCTGCCTACCGATAATAAAATCAGTTCTGCAGGACAGCTTTCTTCTTTGCCGTTTTTAATAAAATTAATTTTATTATCATCGATGGATACAACTTTTGCTCCTGTTATAAATTCGCAATTCTTTAATGATGAACGAATCAGGGCTGCAATATCAGCGTCGAAGTTTGATAATATTTCAGGCAGGAATTCAATTACCCTTACGTGAACTCCAAGCAGGCTGAAGTAAGATGCAAACTCAATTCCGATTACGCCCCCGCCGATAATTGTTATATCTTTGGGCAATTTTTTTATCTCTAATATTTCATCGCTTGTAAGCACGTTTGGTTTATCTGCGCCCGGGATTAAAAGTTTTAAGGGGGATGAACCCGCGGCGATTATAATATTTTCCGCCCCGTAATTTTTAGAGCCCGCCGAAATAATATTTCTGCTTTCAAATTTTGCTGCGGCTGTAATAACTTCTACTTTATGCCGTTTCATCTGCAGTTCAACGCCTTTTGTTAAAACCGAAACGGTTTTGGACTTCCAATCCATGGCTTTCTTTTAAATCATATTCTATTCCCGTTACGGCAATTCCCAGTTGCTGGCTGTTCTGCGCCGTATAAAAAATCTTAGCGGAGTTTAAAAGCGCTTTGGTCGGAATACAGCCCCGGTTCAGGCATACGCCACCAAGGCTTTTTTCTTTTTCGATAAGCAAGGTTTTTTTACCCCGTGCCCCGGCTCTTTCTGCGGCCAGGTAGCCGCCCGGGCCAGCACCTATAACAATTAAATCATAATTATTTTCCAATTTTATTTCCCGATACTTTCATTAATAATTGTTAAATCTATTTTTGCTATTGCTGCTGCAAGGCTTTGTAAAAACCTTGCTCCAACTGCCCCGTCAATTACCCGGTGGTCTATTGTAAGTGAAAAAGATATATGAGGAACAAATTTTATACTCTTGCCGTTATCGACCGGCTTTAAAGTTATAGTATTAATTCCCAGGATAGCGGTTTGAGGTAAATTTAATACGGGTGTGAATGATTCTATTCCCAAATTTCCCAAATTTGTTATTGTGAATGTGCCTCCATTTAACTCATCGGGATTTATTTTTCCCGAAGTACACTCTGATGCCAGACGTTTAGCTTCCAGACTAAGCTGGAGAAGGCTTAAGTCCTGTGCATTCCGTATTACCGGAACCATAAGCCCGCGCGGAGTATCAACTGCAAAACCCAGATGAATTTTTTTATAATATTCAATTTGGTTTTCTCTAAAAAGGCTGTTCAAATCCGGGTGATCCGGCAAAACCTTTATAACCGCGTACTGGATTAAATCATTTATAGTAATTGAATCTAAATTCTTATTAGCTGTGTTTCCTTCAGACTTAAATCTTTTTCTCAAAGACAATAAACTTGCAGCGTCTGCACTGCTGTTTAACGTTAACTGCGCGGAGTTTTTTAAGGATTCCAGCATACGTTCTGCAATTAATTTTCTAATACCTTTTAACGGCACAACTTTAACGTTTTCTATATCGATGGAATTTTCCTTAGCTTTACCGGCATTATTTATATCTCCGGTAGTAATCATTCCGCCGATCCCGCTCCCGGTTTGAAAACGCTGTTCATTATCAATCTGTAAGTCTTTAGCAGCGCGTGATAAAGGTTCAATACTTTTATTTATCTCAAGAATATCACGTTCAATTATTCTTCCGCCGGGGCCGGTTCCCTGAATGCCGTCTTTAGAGATGCCCAATTTACCGGCTAAATTTTTGGCCCGGGGAGAAATTCCTCTTTCCCCCGATAAACTATTTTCATTTAACTTTACCGAATCAGCCGGGTTTGCATTTTTTGTTTCAGCTATTCCGGCGCCCTGTTTGCTTTCCGGACTGATTTTTTCTTCAATCCCGTCAGCTTTTGTACGGCTTTCCCCCGGAATAAATTCTTTATAATCTTCGCCTTTGCTGCCTATAACAGCAATATTGGTCAACACTGGAACTTCATCGCCTCCATTAAAAAATATTTCAAGAAGGATTCCGTTTCCCGGTGATTCGATTTCAAACACAGCTTTATCGGTTTCAATATCACATAAAACTTCCCCCTTTATTACTTCTTCCCCTTTCTTTTTTTTCCATTCTACTATATTACAAGTTTCTACTGAATTGCCCTGCTTAGGCAATAATATTGGCGTTACCATAATTCTCTCTATTTTTTCTTTATTGTTATAAATTCATCTAAAAATTCATCCAGCTCCGAACAAATAAGGTTTAAGCATTGTTCCTGGCGGTTATCATTTATTTTATCTTTCCACACTGCCGTTAATATTTCCCTAACATTATTTTTACTTAACTGCTCTATAGAATCCGGGTATGTACAGCCGGTTTCCAGTTTATTATTTATTAAATAGCATATTCCGGCCAAAACACCTTTTGCAATAATCCCGGGATGGACATCCTGATTTATTGCCTCTTTAATTGTACCCAAAAACCTGTCGTCATATCCCAGTTTTCTGATGGGGTCCCTGCATATCCGCTGAACTTCATCCCGCAGATAAGGGTTAGTCATCCGTTCAAGTAAATCATCTCCGTAAAATTTAAATCCTTCTCTTGTGAAAAGCGAATCATCAAGTCCTGCGTACTTTTTCAATAAAAAAGCACCGCTCTCATTATCAAAAGCATCTGCTCCATCCCTGTATAGCTGCGGATCATCCCTGATTTCACTCATAAAAGTATAACCGCGCATAGCAGCAAAAAAGCCCAGCATTGAATGAACGGCATTATGCCCGAATAATTTTGCTTCTTCATAGGGCAATAAATCTTCCTTTTCCAGGAAAACTTTAATGCCCCGGCTGTAACCGGGGATTTGAACCTTTGATATAATAATGCTGTTAAATTCTTCAACTAATACGGCAGCTTTGCTGAACGGCGTCATCCAATCCAATCCCAGTTCCGCAACTGTTTTCTTATCAAAGATTACTCCCCCCATTTTTCCGATTACGGTATTTATCGCCTGGAAATTTGCAAGTTTATTTTCGCCGGTATATTTTTTTATTTTTTCAATAAGAATTTCCGCAGCATAATTATTATTTTCTGCTGTATATATTATCTGAGGTTTATCCGGGTTAAGATTTTCTGCAAGCAGTCTTGCAATAGAATTTTTGCCTGCATCATAAAACTCAACACTGGGCAGCGCGGTAGCCATTTCATCAGCTCCGGAGATTGCCGCAGATACCGCCAGGCTGTGGTCCGGATCGTTTGGATTATAAATCTCAATCCCGGGTATAATTGTTTTAAAAATTCCTGTTTTAGTTGCTGTATTTACTACAATTTTATTATTCCATTGTTTTACACAACTAACTATCTCCGGGTTTACTTCAAGAATTACATATCTTTCAAAATTACCGGATTTAAAAGCTTCATAAAGCATTAGCCCGGACTGTACAGCACCAAGACCGATTCCTAAAAATGTTTTTTTTCCTGCAGATTGTTCCATTAAACATTCTTTTATTTAATTAAAAATTCATCTATTATTTTTCACCAGGCGTTAGGGAAAACTTTTTTTGCATTTGTATTGTAAATTTTGTCAATTACTACGCGCGGTAACTTTAAGCCTGTTATGGGTTCGTCTAAATCTGCCGTGGTAATTGTTGAATCTGTACAAAGATATTTCCAATCACTTATCCATTGGCTGTGAACTTCATCTTCAAATTTAGCGGAGTCTATATCCGGCCCCTGCATAATATCGGTTGCATATAATAAACGGTCCTGGTACCTGATAAAAAAACTCCTGACTAATTCTCTGTCATTAATAGTCTGATACTGCAAGTCCCCCGCCCTGGCCGCCAGATCAACTACGGCATTTGGAAACCTGTCTAAAAATTTTGCCAGTTCAATAACGCTCCATTCAATGCTTGCAAGATGCGCACCAACAAACAGGATGTTTTTATTTTTTTCAAGCATGTTATCTCTTGCCGTTATCTGGTCTTCATACGAAGGCATTTCCGGCTGTAAATACATATGATACTGAGGATGATCCCGGAAATAATCTTTTATGTATTTAACCATTATTTTATCTAAAGGCATCCAGCAATCACGGGGTTCACCCTGGTGCCCGATCAACGGAATATTTTTCTGTCTTAAATGTGAAAATATCGGATCAAATTTGGGATCGTCAATCATAATTATTTTGTTGTTCTTGTCCCTGAACTGCATGCCGATATTTTTCCAAACTTTAACGGCACAGGCTCCTTCGGAGATTGTGCTGTCAATATGTTCAATAGTTTTTTCCAGCCAGCCCGGATCATCCCAGCCATTCATAGAAAAAGTAGATGCGTACGCAAGCCTTCCGGGGAAAAGCTTCACTAAAGAAGCGGCCGTCTTTAGTTGTTCATTTATAGGAGGAAAATCCGAATAATCGGCATTTATCGTAAGAAGTTTAAAATTATCTTTTTCTGCCCTGTTAATTAAAGCCGGGTTCATAGAATTAATATGCAAGTGCATATCAATTTTATCCGTTTTTTCAAAATCATCTATTGTGTAATACAGTGAGTTATCCGAATTTATATCTATGCTCATATTATCTGTTCCGGCCTTAAGCTGTTAATTTATAATTATTTGATTCATTATTTAAATCGAAATTTCTTTAACATTTTTATAAAGTTTTTTATAAACTTCAAAACGTTCGTTATACCAATTTTCATATTCTTTTTGCGGGTACACAACTGCCGGCTGCTTAATCCACCCGGCAACCAAATCCCGGATTGATTTACCCGTATCGGCAGAACAGGCAAGCATTGCACCGCCTAAACAACCGGCCTCTTTAACATCCGGGCTGGTTATTTTCTTGTTCATAACATTTGCTTTTAACTGAGCCCATTTATTTGATTTGGCGCCCCCTCCCACTAACCGTAATTCATTAATTATGTATCCGGCATTTTCAAGGATATCAAGATTCAGCCGCATTTCAAATGAAACTCCTTCTAAAAGCGCTTTTAATATATCAGCCCGTTTGGTTGACAGTTGCAGCCCGATAATTGCACCTTTGGTTTTGGTATCAAAAAACGGTGTGCCGGAAGGTGTAAAGTACGGGAGAGCTAATAAATTACCCGGCTTAGAATCAAGGCTGTTAAGGATAAGGTCATATGCATTCTGCCCGGTAAGTTTTTCATTTTCAATTTCCAGGTTTCCGAATTGATCTTTAAACCATTTTAATATATTTCCGCCGGTTAAACTAAATGCAACCGTTGTGTACAGGCCTTCAATCGAATAATCATAAGTACAAAGATTGCTGTCCATAAGTGCTTTGGAGAAAATAGGGTTCTTAAATGCCGGGCAGATACATTCAACCGTACCTGTTGAAAGCATGGCAATACCCTCTTCTACAACACCGGCTCCCAGGGCGCAGCATGTTTGATCATGCCCGCCTGTTACAACAAAAGCATCATTAGAAAGATGAAGTTGACGAGCAATATCAGGGCTGATTATTCCGGCTAAACTTCCGGGCGGCAGGGGCTCTGCAAGATTTTCAGGCAGAATTCCTATTTCGTGCAGGATATCCTGATTCCATTCATGTTTTGTTACATCAAACATCATCGTGCGGCCGGCCATTGACCAGCTTAAGGATGGTTTTAACCCAAGGCGGAATTGCAGTAAATCTTCAAAACAAAAAAAGTACCTTGATTTTTTCCACAATTCTTTTTCATTCTCTTTAAACCATAAAAGTTTGAACAATGTAAACATAGGATGCGCTGTATGCCCTGTTATCCGGTATAGTTTTTCAGCGCCGAACTTTTGGACCCATTCATTCATTAAGGATTGAGGCCGGATGTCCGATGATACCATAGCCTGGCTAAGATACTCATTATTATCACCCACCGCCGTAAATGCTTCTCCCTGGCTGGAAATTCCGATTCCCTTTATCGAGCCTGGAATTGTCCGGCCGGCACATTCTTTAATTACTTCAAAACATTTCCCGATTACTTCATCCGGATCTAATATCGCTCCGCCGTCGGCAGTGAATTTTAATTCATATTCACGAAATGCTTTTGCAAGCTGTCTGCCGTTTTCATCAACAGCTAATGCCTTGCATCCGCTGGAGCCGATATCTACGCCCATATAATTCATTTTATGTACCTTAACTTAAAATTCTATTCGAATAATATGCATTTTGATAAATTAATAATTCAACCTTTTGAACTTATGAATACAATAAACTAAGATAACCCTGCACAATTTCCTTCATCTTATTAAAAATAGTATCCTGTCTGAATGCGGTAGTATAAAATTTTATTGAAGGCGGGCTTTTAGAGTCTGCCCTTTTACCTAATAAGCCCTGAGCAAGCATTTCTTCAGCTTTCGCCGGACCTACAATCTTCGAGGCATTTTCAATCATTTTCTGAAATAAGACCGGGGAACTATCCCTTTCAAGCGTGGTCCATATGTTCACTTTACAAATTCCATCGTCAAAGAAATGAGATAGCTGCTCTTTAACAAGCGAAGATGCGCCATGTATGCATAAATGCGGGCCTATTTTTTTGCTTATTGACCTGGCTAAATGCCCGTTGTATTCTAAAGTGGAAGAAGCGGATCTATGTTCAGTCCCTAAATTCGCAACAATAATATCAACGCCGGTTTCCCGGAAATATTTTTTTGCCAGGTCAGGTGTAATTAAATCATCTTTGATAACTCCGGATGCCTCGGATATCTCATCACAGGCCCCCTCTATTAATATTTTATCTTTATTCTTCTCTACAAAGGCGGCGGTACTTTCGATATTCTTATCAAAAGGCAAATCTGATGCATCGAACATGATTGATGAAAATTGCCCCATATCCCATTTTAACAACTTGCTGTCTTCATGCCACTGTATATGGTCAAGATGAACCATAATTTGAAGATCCTTATAAGGTGAATCGGAAGAAGCGAGCACCTCAAGATCTTTTAAAAATAACTTAAGTCCAATGTTCCATCGCTTAGTGTGAGTATAATATACTGATTGCGGGCGGGAGGCATAATTATTCGTAATTCCAATAATAATAGGTAAATTTTTTATGCCCTTCATTTTTCCATTTTCATATACTGCTGCCAATATTGCTTCCATTGTTGTAAGATTTTCAGCATTAAATGATGGTATTACCCACTTTCTTTCCCTTGCTTCGGAAAATACTTCCAATACATGGCTGCGGTCCAAGACTAATGACATAATTTCTTTCCCTGAAATGTTTTAATATTTTTTTATTTGCTATTAATTAAACGGAATAACTATTCTTGAATTTTATTATATGTATACAGAATAATTATTCCATTTTTAATTTTTTATTTATTTAATTAATTTCCAGGTAATCTTCCAGTTAAAACTTTGTTCAGGTGAAACCGTAAGACACTTTCCTTCGCTGAAAGTTTCAGATAACTTACTGGTGTTGCCCGGGATAGGTTCAAATGCACATTCGTCCCTTTTAATTCCGTCTTCGTTAGGGTACCCGTTATTATTCCACCAGATCCCGATTGAAGGAAAGTATTTTTTGGGAAATTCAATTTTAAGCAGTAAACCGTTTTTGTAAACCCAGCTCATTTTACCTTTTTTAGTATTTCTTAGAAATAACATATTTGCAGTGCCTGCGGGCTGCTTAAGTAAATATTCCTGAAGCTCACCGGGGTTTTTTAAATTGATACTTTCATCGGTTGTTTTGTTATATACAGACTGAAAGCCCGGGAATTGGATACTTGAGATTTCAGTTAATTTCATCAGCGGGTGCATTACATGCTGAAAAGGTATTTTTTCCGAACTCTCATTTAACACTTCAAATTTCCAGGTAATTCCGGATTCGGTAAAAATCATTTCACGTTTAAATTCTACCGGTAAAACCTTACTTCTTGTGGAAAAACTAAGTTTATCCAAACTCCTTGTGAACTTCCAATTTAACCAGCAAAGTTCGCCGTGATCGGGTATTTCCCATTCTCTTCCGGGAAAATAAGATTTCTCAACCGATGGAAAACAATCATCATAGCCGTAAACAGGGCGGGTTTCATATTTTCCATAATCAGAATCCGGTTTATGAAAAGATTCCGGTTCAACCGTAAGTAAGTCGTAATTATTAAAGCTAATACGGTCTAAGCGTGCCCCGTCTTCAGGTGAAAATTCAACAAGCCATGGACCATACTCATATTTTTCTTTCATAAAAATCTCCGCTAATTCAGAATATGTAATTATTCGTTTTACATTATTATATTTAATTGTTATTTAATCCTAATTTATTCCAATGATCAAAAACTATTTTTAATAAAAATATTTTTAAATCCCTTAAGACAATTCTATTACTTTTATTCCGGTTAACTGGCAGAAAGCTATTAATTCATCATAAAGATGGCTTCCATAACCAAGCACGGCATATTCATTATTCCAAGCTTCAATAAGTTCATCCATATTGCAGTGGGCTGTTACAAATGCGTGCGGCCAGAACGGGATACCGCATTCTTCCCTGCGTTTTAATAAATCTTCTTTCTTTGGTTCTGAAATTGTACATCTTACAACGGCCATTTCGAATTCGCCGTTATTACGGCCTAATCTTGCAAGCACCCCTACTCCCGGTTTGCAAACAAGGTTAATAGATAATCCACCGGCAGCGCCTTCAGTCGGTATTCCATGTTCCGCAAAAATTGCCGGGCCTAATTTTCCGGCCAATGAAGGCGGGCATGCGCCGTCGCCTATTATTTTTATTTCGTTATTGGATTTGTCAAAATGCTGCAGGTCGCCGTAATAAACAGGCTCGGAACTTAAATCGGTTATAAGCTTTACAGTCATAGCTGTGTTAAAATCACTCAATGTTGATGTACCGATCCCGTCATTTAAAATCATACTCTGAGCAAAACATGTTGCCGTATATTCATCACCAAGCCCGGGGAACGATTGAATAGTATAAAATTCCCAATCTTCTTTTTTGAGTATTTTTTTAATGGCAAGATATAATCTGATTGAGCGTTCAGCTAACTTATTCCCGGGTATTGGAACTGCAAATAACGGTTGAATTTTTTTTCTGGCTTCATTTATTTCATCGTCAGTAACAGCATTTGCCACAGCTATTAATTCTGATGTATCCCTGGAATCTATATCCACTCCGAATACTTTCAGCCACTGCGAAGGATCTGCAACGCCGCATGTCTGGCCCATTCCGCGTCCGCCGAATACTCCGATAGTGCTTAAATTTAAAAGATTTTTTTCATGACTGGCCCTGCAGAAAGAAACTATCTTACTAATCTCAGCAGGATCATCATAACTACCGTAAACAAAACGATGATTTATACCGATTTCTTTGAGCGCACCGTGAGTAACTAAGCCACCTACCGGCCGCCAGCCTTGTGATCCGGGATTAGTCCAAAGCACTATTCCCTTTCCGGTTGATGCAAAATCACGGATTGAAGCAGCTAAATTCGCAGCCCAAACCCAAGTGCCGGAAAATAATATAACTGCATCAACATCATCCATTTTTTTATACTTGGAAAAACATTCTTTTGCTTCTTTTTTAGAAGCTATAATCAGATCATGTTCAACCAGTTCCAGGCCTTGCTTTCTTAAAGCTTCTTTAGCTTTGTTTATTATTTCACTATTTATAAACGGAGTTCCCATAGGATCAAGCAGACCGTCTTTATGAACTCCAAAAACAATAAATCCAATTTTAGGTGTTTTCATGTTATTTCCTTTTTTATTAAACAAAATATTTACCTGTTATATTTTTAATAATTTTTGCCGGTGTTATAAAACAGCATCCGGGATCAATACCAATCAAATAGGCGCTGCTTTTATCAGCATATAATTTTTGAATGATACATTTAATTTTACCGCAGGGCCAGAAACTTTTTCAATATATTTATTATTTACATAGTCTATAATGTTGTAAGATATATTTTTTAACCCCCTTAGTTCTACCGGTCCGGAATAGCTGGAATCATAAAATGAAAAATACATAGTATCCGTTTTTTGTATTACATGCGTCTCCGGCCGGTCAAAGCCGATATCATAAAGCTCACCACGGTATAATCCTTTTGATAACATATTCTCATTGTAAATGTTGATCCACTTAATCCATTTTTGTTCCTTTGCGGTTGTAAGGTCAATATCTCCGTTTGAATTTTTATACCTGCCTTCCGGCCAGGTAAACTTGGTGCCGGGTACGGCTCCAATCCCAACCGTAGAAGCGAAATCCTCACCGCCGTCGCTTAATTCAGCATGATCCCCGTAAAATACTGTTTTAGATCCGGTCAGTGCCCTGAGTACTTTTCCCTTTGACCTGATCTGCCGGGAATTTTGAGGGTCCGAGGCAACTGACTGGTTCATATAAGGTAAGATATAAAATGAATAATTAGTACCGCACGGGCAGATTTCTACAACGGCTTCAGGGTTTATACTAAGAGCCGTCCTATAAATTATATTATAAAAATCCGGGAGTGATTCAAGAGATTGTTCCGCCGTATTATGATGATGCTCCGGATTGTAGCATGCCGGAACGGTATTAAGATTATTGCCGTCTATTTTTAAACCGTCGAAGCCCCAGACTTTTAGTGCCTTTGTTACAAAATCTTTTGCATTCTTCTGCACTTCGGAATAAGCAGGGCATAAGAAAAATGAATTCCAGAATTGAATATAGACGGGCGATCCATCCTTGTTCTGCAAAAGATATTCCGGGTGTTTCCGGAACATTTCGGTAGCCGGCGATACGGCTAAAGGGTTCCACCAAAGTTTAGCTTTTGCACCGGTCGAATGTATACTGTCAACAAGTGCTCTTATGCTGGTATCTCCATGTGGAAATTTTTTCTTATCAAGTATGTAATCCCCTACATCGGAGGCCCATCCGTAATCAAGTACAATCCATTTAAGGCCGACTTTTTTAATTTCAGGGAATGTTCCGCAAAATTCTTGTAAGGTAAAATCTTTTTCATAACCCCAGCCGCACCAAATTGGCTCATAGGCTCCTTCCGGCGGGTCCCGGAACTCCGTGCCCTGTTTAACCATAAATTTACGGTATTCATTTAAAGAACGGAAACAATCTCCTTCATGAACTGAAACAAATGTTTTAAATGTTTCGAAACTTTCACCGGATTTCAGAACAAAGGGATTACTGTAATTTAGAGACATACACATAAAATTATTTGTCTCTACAGATACGGGAAAACTTACAATTTTCGGAACCCGCTCCACATGGCCAATTGCAATACCGGCATCACACCGCCATACATCCAGAACAGGTGTTCCTCCGCCATAATCAACCCAATTCATTCCTAAATAATTCTTCCTGGTAAACCCTTTGTATAAAGGCTGAATCCAGTCATTCGCCCAGCCGTACGAACCCGGCAGATAAGCCCAGAACAATGGTTTATTATCCCTGCTTAATACCGATGTGAATTTATAATCATTGTTAGTCCACCCGTCTATATTAATACTTGATTTACTTGTGTTGGTATATCTTACCTGCACGAATAACATTGACGGGAAAATATTATAGCTTTTTATTATAAGCAGTTTTAAAATTTTGGGAGAGTAAGAAGTAATTTCATATTGCTTTCCCTGCCCGATTGAATCTTCTAAGTCCGAACATTTGAACCCCCTTAGTTTAAATTCTTTAATATCATGACCGTTTGCAGACAAATATTCCGACCGGGTAAATTTTCCTAATATTTTTACATGACCATTAATTCTTGAAATAACTCTGCTTCTTAATAATCCGTCAAATTCAATACTTATTTCTTTGCCATCCGCCTTAATTATTTTATTATTCTTCGCAAAAATATTACTAGGTACTGTTCCTGCTAGTATAGACAGCAATATATATATCGTTATTTTTAGATTAAAAGAAACCATGATTTCGATTGAGTTATGTTCTGTCCGTCATTTATTAAATTTTTCATAATATCTGATTTTATTTTTATTCCTAATCCGTATATGTTCGTAACAAGCCTCCGATAAAATATATTAACATACCGGAAACACTTAATACAGAAGCAATCTCCAATCCTCTGCTGCCAAGAATCACCCCGGTTAAGAAGATTAAAAATCCCAGTATAAATATTGACAAACTTAACCTGCCGTTTAATGTTTTGGGGATTATATTATAAATGTCGTTAGCTTTAATTTCCTCATCACTAATACTTCTTGCTTTCCAAATTTTCTCAATATTTTCCGCATTGGTTTGTGCGGTAATCAAACTAACTAAAGGAGTAGCGATTAATGCTACGCCGCCCGATATGTATGTTGTTATATTAAAATCAACATGATAAAAGAACTGTGCAATTATACCTGCGATCAAACCGCAAAAATAACCTGCAATTGCACCCTGCCAATTTGCTCTTTTCCATAATAATCCATAAACAATCGTGATAACAAAAAGAGGCATGTTCATTATAGCAATAACAGTTAAATAAGCATTAACAGCGCCTCCCAATAACGGCACACAATACGCAAATGCTATCATGGCCAGGCCTGCAAGAACTGTAATGAGCCGTGCAACTACAATTACTTTCTTCTGGCTCGCCTTTTTATTTAATATATTTTCATATATATCGCTTGCAACAACAGTGGCAATACCGTTAAGATTACCCGCCGTAGCTGAAAGCTGGGATGAAAATAAACCCACCACTATTACACCCAAAACAATATTCGGGACAAGATTAACAAGCAGCATTGGAACTGCAGTATCAGGATTAGCTAAATGCGGAAATATAATTCTTGCGGCTAACCCGGGTAAGTTCCACAGCAGTGCAAAGGGAGTTGTAATAATTCCGGCAAGAACAAGAGATTTGGCAACTGTTTTAGTATCCTTAGCGCCGAATGCTCTCTGAAGTAAACCCTGATCTGTGCATGCCCATTGAATTCCAAGGAAAAGTATGGCCAAAACAAATTGCCAGTTATATCTTCCCGTCTGTTGAATTAAATTTAATGAACCCTTAGGCAGCTTTGCGGTAAGTCCCGGCCACCAGCCTACATAACTCATAGCAAGAGGCAGAAGTATTAGAGCTCCGCTGAGCATAAAAATAAACTGGATAACATCCGTTAAGGCAACCGACCACATCCCGCCAAGCATAGTATAAATAATTACTACTGATGACAGGACTAATGCCAAAATTGCAAATGAATGTACGCCCGTAACAATTTGAGCCGCGGTTATAGCCGTGTAAAGAATTACACCGATCCAAAAAGCTAATACAAAAACCCAAATAAGAGCTACTAACGTTCTTACGCCCTTGCTGTATCTTATTTCCAAAAATTCCGGTATCGTCCTTATTCTTAATCTTCTGAAAATCGGTATCACAAACAACCCGGAAAAAACGAGTGCCATATTCCCGGTCCAAGTTTGCCATATTATGGGAATACCGAATTTGTAAGCAATGCCTGACTGCCCTACAAAGCTGTAAAGATTGATATTTGTAGCAGCGATTACTGCCGCAAGGATGAATGGTGTTAAATGCCTTCCGGCCAGGTAAAAATCATCCGAGTTGCCGATCCACTTATAGAATATCGAACCGACAAAAAACATTCCTCCCAGAAACGTAAATACAATTATATAATCAGCAGCATTCAATTATTTTCTCCGTTTTATAAAATTAATTATTCTTTCTTCTTGAAGCTAAAAGTTTCCTGAATTCTTTTATAGGGACCAATATCCAAATTACAAGAATTACAAATCCAATTGACCATATTCCCCAGGTTATCCAATCGAAATACATTTTAATTCCTTTTAATTAATTTTATACTCTTTTAAAGCAACGATTTCTTTATCAACATTCACCGCATAAGGCTTAGCCGGTAAAATATCGTTTTCTATTATATTAATACCATTAATTTTTTGACCTGATAGTTCTTTATCACACATAATCCATGAATTAATTTTACACTTTGGCTTTGCTTTGTAATTTATCGAGTAATCTATAATGTCTTCACCGGGAGTTAAAATTGTTGTAACCCAAAACCATTTGCCCTGTCCTTCTTCTACCGTTAATTGTTTACTAACTCCGTTTACTCTTATACTGAACCCAGGTTTTAAACTGTCGGGCAGCGCTTTATCTGATTCTAATAAAAAAGCAAATTTTATTTTATCGTATTGATCCGGCAGATTAATCGTGACCCGCGAAGAAAATTCCGTACTATTATTTTTTAAAGGTATTGATTCATTGTATTTTATCTTTTCTTTCTTCTTATCAAACTGAACATCCGCTAATTTATTTTTTGTAACTGATTTAATAATTTCCTTTTTGCCGGGTGCGCCATATACAACCAGGTTACCATCCTCAATTGAGTATTTAACTCCCGCGGGTAAATTTTTATTAATTTTTCCGGCTGGTATCAATTCAGCGGCTATAACTTCATATCCATCCATATCTATTGAAAGACTTTGATTTATGCTTACCGGTTCGGGCAGGATCAAATTATAAGGATAAATTATCTTCACAAAATATTTTGTCTTCGGGTCGATGTCCCCGAGATCAGAATTTAATTTGATTTTAGCTTCACCGATTTTTATTGAAGGATTTCTTAATAAAAGAATACTTTTATCTTTCGTTAAGTGGATATATCCGTATATCTCGCGCTTGGAGGGATCGCCCAAAATCATCTTTGTATTTTTCAGAATTTCTTTATTTTCTTTTGCCCATTTAATAGCAGAGGCAATAGCATTCCATTCATTATCCGACAGCAAATCAGGTGAAACATATAACTCCCACATCATAATCCCTCTTCCGAAATACATCATCACTTCGTTACTGAAGGATTCCAAAGATTCATTTTCACCTCCAAGAAGATTCAGCCTGCCTTTAATAATACCGTGTGTCATCAAACTTGAGACCGGGAATAAGAGATGCTGCTTTTGAAAGTCATCATAAAGTACGGCATCTTTATAATTGATGGCTTTATCCCTGTCGTTTATAGAAGGCACATTTTCTGCGTAAGCATAGTCGGCTCCCTGCATCCATATACAATCGGCGTACTTTAGCCACCAGGGTGAGAGCCAGGTACCGCTGGTAATATTTAAAAAGATATCCGGGTTAATTTTCCTTACTGAATCCATCATGCTGATATAGGTAGACACGAAGGCTTCACGCGAATAAATTCCGGGAAGATGCCCGTGATCAATTTCATTGCAGGAGAGTAAAAACCCATCCCATTTAAAATATCCTATATTAAAATTTCTTGTAAAATCTGTCATAGCTTTTTCCAGGGCGGCTTTATAATTCTTTCCTGCAAAGCAAAGGAAATCCCCGGTTGTTTCATAACCGTTTTTTGCAGCCCACCCGGAGCGCTTGTCCCTATACTCATAACCTCCGAAAGGAGAAGCCCATAATCCTAAAGATATATTCATGCTGTCCAATGCGTTTGCAACCGGAGCAAATCCATTTGGAAACCTGGCTGAATCTACCCCCCACACGCTGTTAAAATTGTCCCAACCCTCATCAATAACAAAAGCATTAAGGTTTATATTATAGCCTGTCAGATATTTTTTGAAAGAATGTATCCTGTCAATTAAATTATGTTCATTCATAATACTTAAAGAATCATTTACCAATAACGGGCGCCTCATATCATACCAGGTATTGTATAATAAATATGGCCGGGTACCTTTAATTTTTACCCCGTCTATATATTTCATAAAGGTTTGTTCAAGATTTCCCGAAGATGAAGCCGCTCCGGTAATTGAGTAATGGCTATTATATGTATCCCGCGTTATTTTCTGCCCAACTGTATACCCGCACATAATATTATCTGATTCTATTTTATTTTCAGCAGTAGGGTATTCAACGCCGAGGAATATATCTTTATTAAAAACAGGCTGCCCGAATTGTCCGTGAGAAAAATCGCTTAATTCAAACGACATTGATTCAAGGTAAATTTTATCCAAAAATTGGATCCCGTTTGATGAATCCGAAATTCCTATCCGTTTCTCAATAAAACAATTATCAGGATAGACGTCATAATAAACATTTAAAATAAATGCTGTAATATCATGGGTGAAAGTATATCTAAGGATTAACTCTTTGCCGTTATCCTCAAGCTCTTTAGTATCAAACCCCTGGTATAAAAAGTCGTTTGAAGTTAGCAGTACCGGGTTTTCTCCGTTTTGAAGCTTTGAATATGCGGGTCCTAATCCTGAAAATACAACGCTCAAAGCAAACTCATCGGAAATTGTCTTATATATAACATTAGATATTTTATTTATAATTTGAGTAGTTGCTGCTTTCTGCCGGCCGATTGCAATAGTTCTCTCAATAGAATTATTTCCAATAGCAATTTTATTATTGCTAAACTTTATATATGTAACATCATTTGCATAAACTGTAATGATCATGAACAGAGTTAGAATAAATGAAAACACGTACTTAATCATTTATATAATCCGCTTATAGTTCATTTTTATTCATCGTGCGATATCCGGATCCGTTTAATTTAAATTCGGAGAGAGTCCATTTGTGTCCTTAGTGCTGCAAATGGGCTCCCTTCCGGAGTTTTTATTTAACCATTATTCAAGAGTACTCTATTCACTTAAGTCATTTTCTTAAATTTAAATATTTCTTAAGTGAAAATTGTCGTTATTTCATATAGATCATTTTTTTAACAGAAACAAAATCACCGGCTTCTATACGGTAAAAATAAATACCGGATGCCAATTTACTTGCATCGAACTGGTATGTGTAATTTCCGGACTGCATAAAATTATTTACAAGTGTGGCCACCTTCTGGCCAAGTACATTATAAATTGCCAGCTTTACGTTAGATGCTTTTTCCAATGAAAAATTAATATTGGTGCTTGGATTGAATGGGTTAGGATAATTCTGCGATAATGCATACACATGCGGCAGATTATTTACCTTTGTAACACCTGTAGTATAACCACCTGTAAACCAACCCGGATCACCAATAGCAATACCGTCTGTACCGCCTGTTTTTAATGATGTATTACTATACTGCATATCTTTACTTTCAGGAAGCGGCCATGCAGGTATCCAGTTATTTCCTGATATACTTTGTAACTGATAACCGTATATATCTGTTGTTGCATTATTAGTTCGTATATCCTTAAAGTATTGTATTAAACCAGCTCCGTTTCCAACGTTATTGTTCACCACCTGGTCAATTGAAGAACCAAAACCCGGGTCAACATTCAGATTTCCTGACTGTACCAGGCCCGGCCAATGTGTTTTATCTGTAAACATGCCTGTAGTTCGTTTATCCATAAATGTATTTCCGGGAGTGTATATTGAATCTGTATGAGCGGTATCGTCCCAGGCAGTTTGAAAGTCGGTAACTACTTTTGGAGTAAAATAAACGTTATTCTTTACTTCAATAATTCTTTTAGCTTCAGCAAGCCATCTTAAATTTGAACTTGCAGAATCTGCAGGATCAAAAACTTTTGCTTTTGCAATATCCAGAGTATCTAAATCGATTATTGAACCAATCTCAATTGACCATAATTGATCCCAAAAACCGGTATATTCGGGTATAGTTACACCGCCGGCCCAATTTGCATAGAATATATTATTGTCTACCTTAGCATTGGTAACATTAAAAATCCAGAACGGATTTTGAAATATATAAGAGACGGTGTTATGACTAAATTCAAAATAATTACAAATAGTAACGGTAACAGGGCATGCAGCATAAGAATTTATACAGAAAATAGTATTATACTTCATTACAATAGAATCGGTAGTAGCTGTATTAAATTGGTTACGAACTGCTTCTCCGGAATACCATGCTGTGGCTGAAACTCCGTTTCTGAACTTACAATTTGTAACAAATATATCAGGCCAGTTCCCGCTATAACTTATCATGCTGGTTGGAAAATCTTCAAATATAACGTTATCAACATGAAGCTTAATATAATCTGCCGATATCTGTATCAATGCACCCTCATCATTTGCCATTACCTGGTTAATAGTATTATTAGTTGCTAATCCTGTGAGGTAAAGATTTTGAAATACACCGGTAGTATGGCTTCCATTCAACACAAATAAATATGATGCTATTGATCCATCGCTTAATACGCCCGGCTGAATACATGGCGGCCTTCCGTTAGAACCCAAAACTCCTATAACTGTAATATTTGACTTCACCGATACAGGTCCTAAAAACAGATAGGTCGTATCTAAAGAAACAAGTTTATAAGCACTATGTACCAGTGAACCGCTTGAAGTTGTATCACTATTAATGATCTGGTCAAGACTTGCCCCGCTTGCATAAACAACTAGTGTATCGCTTGCAGCAAATGTTTTGTTTAGTGTACTAAAAGACACTACCATTACAAAGAACATTAGTAAACTTATTGTTGTTTTCATATAAAGACTCCATTGGTTGAGAGTTTATTTTTAATTATGTTAAGGAATTCTAAATCTGTTAGAATTTCATCCTGCTGGGTTTATCTCTGCCGTAATAATGGAACATTTTGTACCTCTTCTAATTATTGTTTATTAAAGAAATCCGGTCATTTTATTTATTTATGCACATGCAGAATATCATTTCATTTTCTTATATAATTAAAAATTCCAGCGAAGCCCGAAGTCGGCCGTCATTCCATACTCCTGCTCTGATATAGGCACCCCGCCGCCTCCCTGGATTACACTAATATCTTTTGCTCCATTGATATTATTTATATTTCCAAAGATTTGAAGCTTAAACCACGGCAGTTCCTGCTTTGCTGCAAGATCCCAACGCGTATATGCTGATGTGTTGCTCCTTAATTGCGGCCAGAAGTTTACTCCTGTAAATATATCCGTCTGGTAAAGCATTGATACCCGTATTGAGAAGTCCTTATAATCAAATCCAAGCGACAGGTTTATTATATCATCCGGTTGATCTAAAAGCCGGTCTGTAAAAGACGTATCAATATATGAGATCGAACGGCCTGTTGAGTTTATATATACGTACGGATACTGGGCCTTTGAGAATATATGTGTATAGTTTGCACTAAATACTAATCCTGCCAGCGGCCCAGGCAGGTACCAGAAATGAGTTTGCCAGTCGAACTCCATTCCGTAATTATTTATCTTGTATGAATCATTTACAAATGTATTTACCTGATACGTACCCAGATTTGATGTTGACCCGATCAGGCTTGGCGGGAAATATTGTAATGCCTGTGTTCCCGATACATAAAATGACCACGGATATATTAAATTATCTATCTGTTTCAAAAATGCCCCTGCTGTGAACAGCCCGATTTCGTTATTATAAAATGATAAGGATACATCATAGTTTGTTGAACGCGACGGAACTAATTGATAATTATTCCATGATATTATTCCGCTGCCAACATCTATTCTCGGTATGATAGCATCAAAATCAGGATAGGCAAGCGTATTAGTGTAGGAAAGGCGGGCATCAAACCAACTGGTTGGTTTGTATCTTAAAGATACATCAGGTAGCCAGTAACCGTGGTTCTGATTTACTGTTGTATCATAGTGGTTATATGCATTAAACGACAGGCGGCTCTCTACTCCCCGAATACCCGTATATTCTGTTTGAAGATCCTGATACCTGACTCCGGGTATAATCGTCAGCTCAGGCCCGATTTTGAATGTGGACATTAAATAAACTGCTGATTGATTTTCATTACCTGAGTAATTATTTGTAGTTGACAGGAAATTGTCATGGCCGTAGGCGGCTGTACCATTATTAGCAGCGATTTGTGCAACATTACTTTTCATTACATTGGCCATTTGAGAGAGCATACCGTAATTTAACGGCTCTACCATTTTATAATCCCCGTTCAGGAATTCACCGTAGCCGAAATTAGGATCCGTGAAATATGGGATTGTTATATTGTATTCAAGATTTGACGGTAATCCAAACTTTGAAATAATCAGATTATTGGCATATCCGGCGTCGCCAAATTGAAGCCCTCCTCCGTCATATACATCTGATTCATATGATCTTGTCTGATAACGGTCCATACCACCGAATTTTATCTCTGCACTTACCAAATCAGATATATTAACATTTGTTTTTAAGTCCAGTGATCCGGTTGATGCCCGTTCTATCGACAGGCTGCTGCTTGTATTTATTGTATTTAATAGTGTAGCGGAATAATTATCATTGGCTGCTTTAGGAACCGCCAGCGGATTAACATTAGATACGTTATTAAAACCGCCCAGACCTGCCGATGTTTGTAAAAAACTAATTGTCCAGTCACCGGGATCTTTTGTACCCGAATAAGCATTGGATACTCTTAAGTCCACCTGGAAGATGGATACAGCCTGCTGAAAATCTATAGAGTTAGTAACTGTGGTTAACGTACTATTTGTATTTGTCAGATAATATTCGTGCTCATTGTCTGTAATGTCAAATAATTCACTCCTGTTTTGAGTATCCGTATTACCTGAACTTATAAAATTTGAAAATTTGATAGCGCCTTCAGGCAGTTTATAGTCCACTACTAATGCCGCATTATTTCGCTGCCTGTCTCTAAGTATATCCGATAGTGTAAGGCCCGTGGTATAGTAATTAATCGTACTGGCTCCTGCGTGGTTATATGCTGCTCCCAGCTCATTGGATGACAGGTTTTTTCGTTCTATATCGATTTGTGCAAAAACACCCAGACGGTTATCAAGAAATCTTTCCTCGCCGCTTACTACATACTTATAGTTATTTAAGTTGTTTACTGCATCCGGCAGACTATTATAGCTGCCCTGTGTAAGAAGACTAATGCCCGGGAGGCCTGATTCTGTAGCTTTCGCTTCCCGAAGTTCAAAGTTTACTGTTCCACCTATTACATTGGCATCCATATCCGGAGTTACACTCTTGGAAACCTCTATCCCTTCAAGCATATTGGATGAGATCATACTCAAATCCGTGCTCCTGTCTTCCGGATCCGAAGAAGACATCTGAACCCCGTCAATCATAATTTGGTTATACTTTGGCTGAAGGCCCCTGACTACTACTTCAAATCCTTCACCGCCATTTCTTAGTACAGAAACCCCAGGAAGCCTGCCCACAGATTCGGCAGCATTGGCATCGGGTAATTCCTGGATCTTTGCCGCTGAAACTACATCTATAATCTGGTCGGATGACAACTGCTCATTGATAGCCTGCAATTGGCCGGATGCCTGGGCAGTAACTACAACTGTCTTACTTTCAATTCCGACAGGTTCCAATTTAAAATTCTGAACTAATTTTACACCTTCTTTTACATTTATTTTTAGTTCAAGCGTTTTATATCCTATATAGGTAGCTTTGATTGTATAAGATACCGGAAGGTACATTGAGAATTGTATATTTACCCTCAAAATCGGTAGCAGCCCCCAGGCTTGTATTACTAAGAATTACGTTTGCACTAAAAAGTGCTTCACCCGTTGAAGCATCCTTTACATAACCTTCTATAGAATTGCCCGCAGCCCAAACGGGGATGCTTAAGAGGAATATTATTGCTAAACACATTGGAACAGTAATGATTCTTTTCATTTTACCATCCTTTTAGATTTGGTAACTACACATAATATTTATTACCATACCGGGAGTATTTATGACTAATAGAAAATTAGTTTTTAAGTCTTCACAATTATTTGAAGCAGATTATTTAATCAGATCTTAAAAGCATCCGGATAACTTCCAATAACTCTCTTTATCAGTCAGAAGCTAAAAACTGAATGGATAAAAATCATCATGGGCAGATCATACCGGAAACTCCGGGTTCCTGTTTGATTAAGGATTACATCATAACCGCAGGCCATCTTGTCATAATTCATCAATAAACTTTTCGGGCCGTAAAGATTAGCAAGTTTAAATTTAGCCGGCGGCGTCACTTTCTTCTTAAGAGTATCTATATATATTGTTAACTTTTGAGATGTAGAATTCTTGTTGGGGAATCCGGTAAAAGAACTAATAGCATAACGGTAACAAAGCATTAATAATAATTGCAATGTGTTTAAGGAGTACTCCGGATTAATAAGTAAGTTTTTATTAGTATCAATATTCATTAAAAAGCCAACTTTATTACTATTTACTTCTTCTGCGGAACAAATTAATAAAAAGATATGCTTGTGTTAATTTGCTTTAGAAAGATATTAAATTTGTTATTCCTTGTCAAGTATTTATGTTATCTTTCTTAAAAAATATTTACATAAGGTTTCGCAAGGTATTTTTTTAGTTTTCCCTTTCGAAGTAATTGATAATTTATGAATTATTTTATAAGTTAATGAATTAAGTTCAAATGATATTTAACGGATGATCTTATGAATTCTTCTAATGACTTCAATTCTGAAGGAAATATAACTCTGGACCGCAGAGTTAGGATTTTGGAGATACTTGAAAATGACGGTCAGGTGAAGGTGAACGATCTTGGAAAACTTTTTAATGTGAGTGAAGTTACAGTAAGAAATGATCTTGACAAACTTGAAGAAAAGGGACTATTAGTCAGAACCAGGGGCGGCGGTATAAAAACTCATAAAGTTAGATTTGATTATCAATTAAATAAAGAATCAACTCATCACTTAAAGGAAAAACAATTAATAGGTAAAAAGGCTTTAGAGTTAATAAAAGAAGATGATATTATTCTTCTCGATTCAGGAACAACTACACTTGAAATTGCCCGAAATTTAGCAGAGATGAAAAACCTGACTATAATAACGAGTGCATTAAATATTGCCAGTCAGTTTATAAATAATGAAAGTATTAAAGTCGTTATGTTAGGTGGGAACCTCAAAAATTCAACTTTATCATTTATTGGTCCTATAGCCGAAGACAGTCTTAAAAATTTATACTGTGATAAGGCATTTATTGGAGTTAATGGTATAGATTCAAAATATGGTATTTCGGCTATTGATATAGATGACGCTCATTTGAATAAAATCATGATGGATATTTCAGAAGCAGTGATAGTTGTAACTGACTCAAGTAAATTCTTAAAACGAAGTTTTTCCAAAATTGCGCCTATAACCTCTATTGATATAGTACTAACAGATTCAAAAGTGCCGGCCGAAGAAGTAAAAAATCTTCAGAATTCAGGCGTGAAAGTTATTATTGCATGAAAGTTAATTGAATCGACCGGGGTTAATAACCGGAAAGATGAAAAATTAAAAAAAATTATTTATATTTATTACAAAAACACTCGCAGTATAAGTTAAACCAAATAAATTCATTCTCTATTCTTTTGTGAAAATCTAAAAGCAAATTTAATTGCACCCCTGGTACATGAATCAATACATGTTGCACATAAAGTACATTCCGAATGGCCAATCTCACTTCCGCAGGCAAGCTCCATTGGCCCGGTTTACTTATTCTTGCACCAAATTATGAGCAATAAATAATTTTAATTTTTATTAAAAAAATAATTTAAAAACAAACTCCGGAGTGCATACTCAGGCGGCAGACTTCCAATTTATAGAGTGTAGTCCAATTCTATTTTAGCGCCGTCGTGTGAAGCGCTATACCGGCCGGATCCTTGTATACTTTTAAGTTCACCTAGACCTGAGCCGACAATAATTTGCAGTGTGGAATTTGCTTCGCCATTCTCAAATGTACCGTGGTCTTCAATCACAAAGCTTCCTTCTTTTCCATGCACACTGCCGGTAAATTTCACAAATCCAATATAAATAGCTGATGATTTATGCTGGTCTTTTTCATTATAATACTTATAGAACATTAAATATTCTACAGCAGACTTACCATTGATCTCGCCGCTCATTTGATATTCAACCGACGCCTTGGTCATTTTCATTTCAGAAGAAATTTGCTCGTATGGAGCCTCTTCCCACTTATTTACTGCATATGTGGCTTTTGCTTTCAATTCGCCGACTCCTTTCTTATGATTATTGCTTTATTATTTTTTTTGTTTCATTAACTCCTGAACCGGATGGGCGTTGAATGTGCCCGGATAAGACTCGAATAACTTAATTATTATTTATATTTTAATCAATAACTACTTTTCATTAAACTTATGCGGCCGCAACGAATCTTAATTTTATTTTGAAAAAGAGAAACAACACCTTGTATGATTATTATAAGAGCATATTTAATAATAATAAATTTGAACTATTATTATTCCTGTCACTTACTTTACTTTTATTTGCGGTAAGGGTTATATCAGGATTCAACGGCTTATATGGTCAGGATGCATATGAATATTTAAGATATACCGGCAGGTTAACATTGTTTTTTCAAAAAGGCGTAAACCCCGGTGAATTCTTTTGGCCTGTAGGTTATCCGTTTATAGCATCCCTGTTAAATTTAATTATTAATAATGGAACAATCGCGCTCCAGGCAGGATCCTTTTTATCTTATTTATTCTCTGTAGTTTATTTATATAAGATACTTAAGCTTTTAAATATCAATAATAAAATAAAACTTTACATTATATTATTCTTTTGCTTCTCTCCTTTCATTTTCCGTACCGCTTTCCTGTTAATGGCGGAATCTTTATCAGTCCTGTGCATTACTGCATTAACTTATCATATAATAGAATATTCAATACGTTATAGATTAAAAGATTTTTCTTTGGCTGTACTGTTTATAATGCTCTCTGCAATTACACGTTATGCGGATCTTGTTATCATATTTATTCCTTCTGTTTTCCTGCTGATTACATTTTTAAAGCATTTTAAGCTTACAACTCTTCTTTCCGGTATTTTAATAATTATTTTAACACTGCTTCCGCATATAATAATCAATCAGGACCATTCAATGAATTTTTTAGGGCATGAATGGTTAAGAGAATGGTCTTTAAATAATTATATCTCGCATGGTTTTTATACAGATAACGGCTATGAAAGTTACAGCTTAATAAATATTCTATATCCATTTGCTAATTTGGTCTATCCCGAATTTGTCTTTTGTGGTTTAATTTTTATAGTATTTATAAAAATGAGGGATTTTAATAGTAATTATTTAAAAATATTTGCCGCTTCGCTGCTTGTGTACTACATTTTCCTGGCAGGAATACCATATCAGAATTTTCGTTTTCTAATCCCCTCTTTTCCATTCGTACTCATAATACTATATCCCGGCTATGAAAAGATTACAGGAAAATATTTAAAAGGTAAATCATTAATTATTATATCTCTGATAGTTCTTATAATTCAAGTGTTTTTTATATACAAATATTCAGCAGGTATTTATACACTTAATAAATTTGAAAAGGAAACCGCAGACGTAATAAAACAATTTGACGGCACAAAGACTTTGTATACTTTTTATTTGAACGGGGCACTATATTACTACGGTGTTAAGAATCCCCTTGTAAATCTTTATGATAAGAAATTAATTGATGTGCCGGCAGGTTCTTATATACTTTTTAACGAAAGTAAATTTAATGAGCAATGGAAGAATAAGCTTCCTATGATAAATTGGTTGTATATAAAATCAAATTATAAATTAAGATTGCTGCACCGGTTCACCGGGGGATGGACGCTATTCGGAACAATCTAAAATTTTATCAGCTCTGTAGTTCATTTTCCACTCTCCTGGACATTAATTAAAAATAAAAATCAAAGAGTTAAAATATCAGGGAATCCTGATCATCAGGGAATAGTTCCTTAGTTCTTTTTTCCATCTCAGCCGCAACCACCTTTCCGTCTTCGCCCTGATTTTTTAGCCGTTCTTTTATATTATCGTAGCTCTTAGCATCTCTGTCCTGGCTTAATTTGAAAACATTGTCCATTCCTTTTATTTCAATTTCAAATGCCGCAATTGCCTTCATTACTTTTTGTTTAAACTCTGAAGGAAGGTTATCAAAAACTGTAGATGACTGTTGATTATAGTTTTCAAAATGCAGGCTTGTTTTTCTAAGTACTTCTTCCAATGCATCGTCATCCAGGAACCTGATGATGCCTTTAAAATGTACACTCATATAATTCCAGGTAGAAGCCGTATGCGGATTGCTGTACCATGTAGCGCTTACATAAGTATGATGGCCTGTGAAAACCGCAAGAACATTTTCATTATGCAAAAAGGCTTTATGATGATCTGTATTTTTCATGATATGCCCCCTTAGTACTTTCCTGCCATTCACTTCTTCAATAAAAACCGGGACCTGTGTAGCGACGGGTTTGTTTTCGGAATCGCATCCTGTTAAAAAAGCAAACGGATGCCGGTCAACGAAATCTTTAATTACCTGCTCATTTTGTTCTTTGTGATACGGGAGATTATACATAAGCTTATCTTTATTTTTATTTATTAATTTATTTTTTCATCTGCCTGCTAAGATCAGAGCTAAGGGGTTTGGTGCGTTAAATGGCTGATAACTTGTGAGTATATGAAAATTTTCTTATCCGCACAGATCAAAAGTATAAGCGCTGTCGTTTACATAGTTCTTACAATTATACTAATCACCTTCGACTAAATCAACATTACCTGAGAGCTCCTGACCCGCTGATTATGAGGCAGCAATTAAATAATTATGAAAAAGTCTCCCGGTAATTGCGCTACACAATTTAATAGGGGTAAACTCTCAAGTGGAATATATTTCTACCGGGTGCAGGCAGGTAATTTAATTCAAACGAAGAAATTAATGTTATTGGAATAAAGGCACTTTTTCAATCTTCACAACTTCACTAACTTTATTCCAATCCGGCCCGGTGCATTTAAACTAAGCTTAATTAAAAACCGGAAAAATATTTAGCCCGCCTTGCAAAAATTTATTTCCGGAACTAAAAATTATTTCCCACTTAAGTATTCCAGTATTTTATTCGAAGACTTTCTTACCGAATTTTCGAACTGTTTTAATGATTCTTCCTTATTTCTCCAAAAAGAAATAAATTCGACCGGAATAATTTTAGAACCTTTTTTACTTAAACTTGACTCATCAATAATTCCGCAGCACAAAAATACTTTTGCTTTTGATCCTTTAAAAAAATCTATTATTAAACCGGGCGCTTTTTTCATTAATGACTGCCGGTCAAAGCTTCCCTCCCCGGTAATTACATAATCAATATTGTCTTTATATTTTTTTAATCCTATATAATTGAAAATAAAATTAGAAGCTGTAATTTGTTGAGCGTTAAAAAATATTTTTAATCCGGCTGCAAGACCTCCGCCGGCGCCATTTAACCGTGTCGATTTATTTAAATAATTTTTTCTTTTAAGTATTTTAATAATCTTTATAAAACCGTTTTCAATGTTCTCTATCTCTTCTTCTGAGCAGCCTTTTTGTTTGCCAAAAACCCTCGTAGCGCCATTACTGCCGAACAAAGGATTGATCACATCAATTATTGTAAATATTTTAAATGGAAGTTTGATCTCAGGAATTTGTAAATCTTCTATAAGATTGAAATTAGCCGGTATTGCTTTTAAGGGTTTACCGTTGCAGTCGAACATAATCAAACCAAACGCAGATGCAGCGCCTAAAGCTAAGTCATTCGTCCCGGTGCCGCCGATTCCAATTAAAACTTTTTCAATAATTATTCTCTTTGCTTCATTTTCTCTTTTCAGAATCATTAACAAAGCACCAAGACCAAATGAATTTAATTCAGTTGGTTTTCTTTTTGCGGGTGGAATGATTTTCATTCCTAATACATCCGCCGATTCAATGTATATTGTATGTGATTTTTCATCATAACCGATTTTGCATTTAAGAGTTTTATCTTTGAAAGGAGCCGGAATTTTAAATTCAAAAATACTTAAGTTAAAATTAGTGCGGCAAACTTCCAGAAAGCCGTCTCCACCATCCGTAACAGGTTTTTTAATAATATCAAGCTCATCCCCGGGCGATAAATATTTTTCAAAATATTCCGCCGCCTTATTTGATGAAGCTACACCTTTAAAGCTGTTGAGAGCAATTAAAATTCTTTTTTTAATATTATTTTTAATCATTAAATAAATTCCTGTTTTTATCTGAGTTTATGCAAAACAAATAAGCTCTATTTCTATTCTGCGCTCTTTAGACTGGTCTGCTCCCGAATTCTGTACCAATTATATGTTAGATTTTTAATATTGTCAAGCATTGGCTGCTTGATATGGAATAAATACTTCCGGATAAGAAGGTGCTCTATAATGGAGTTCCGGCCGCTTTTATCCATTGTGCGCAACAAAATATTTAAGATGAAATTCTTAGTAAGCAGCGCTAATTTATTACCTGTTTGGCAATAAACATACCTGCCCGGCCAAAACCCGCTATTTAAAATAGCAGGGAAATTTGATATTGTTATTTAAGATTTATTCGGTATTTTAATACTTCAAAATGAGAATTAATGCAATTCAATATTTGCACTGCAATATGCCGGAATTATTCTAATTTTAAATTGCACTTCATAATCCGCGGCGAATGAAAAACAATATAAATAATTTTTACTATTATAATTTTCAATTTCGAAAAAATGGATAATAGGAAAAAAAGTAAAATATTTAATGCTCCCGGATACAAAAAAAATTCTTCATTAGCTGAACGTATATCAAATTGAACTTGAAATGAGGAATGATGAGCTTAGGAATACGCAGATTGAACTGATTGAAGCAAAAGAAAAGTATGTGGAATTACATAATGGTGAAATATCACTTGATAGTGAACCCGGGAAAGGCACAAAATTCTTTGTGAAAAATAAAAAGAAAATGATAATGGTTAATAATTGATTGGCGATTTTAGATGAAAAGACTACTTATTATAGAAGATGATACTTTAATCAGAGAAAATTATTGTGAAATTTTTGCTGAAGAAGGTTTTGAGGTACGCAGTGCATCATGTGGAAAAAATGGAATTGAAATACTTGAGTCTTTCTTGCCGGATTTAATTATTTGTGATATAATGATGCCCGGAATGGATGGATTTAAAGTTAAGGATATCCTAAGTAAGAATAAAAGTACATCATCTATCCCCTTTATATACCTGACTGCCAGAACAAATATAGAAGATGTTCAGCGGGCAATGGAATTAGGTGCGGATGATTATATAACAAAGCCGGTTAGTGCCGATAAGCTACTGGAACTGGTATCTAAACGTCTGTTAAGGATAGATGAATCAACCCGTCAAAGCGAAGCACGCTTAAATAGGGCGGAGCTAATTTCTAAATCAGGTAGCTGGGAATTATATATTGCGTCTAAATCCATAATCGCTTCAAACGGGGCTCAAAAGATATATGGGCTGGCTAATGACCGCATAGATTATGAAATAGTTAAAAATATTACATCCCCTGAATACCGTCAACTAATCGATAATGGTTTTAAATTCTTAATTGAAAACAACCGGCCATTTAATGTAGAGTACAAAATTAGAACCGTAGACACAGGTGAAGTAAAAGTTATTCATGCTATTGCAGAGTATGATAAAGAGAAAAAAGTGATTTTGGGTGTAATACAGGATATAACCGAACGCAAAATTGCTGAAGATGCACTGCGCGAAAGTGAGTCTCGATTTCACGATCTTGTGGATAATGCTCCTTTACCTGTTGCAATAGTATCATTGGAAACAGGCAGGTATTTATATATGAATATAAAAGGAACAGAATTAATGGGTCTTGGTTCAACAGATGATTACAAAAATTATAGCTCAGAAGACCGTTATGCAAACCCAAAACAACGCAGTAATATAATTGAAACCCTAAAAAAGGAAGGGCACATTTCCAATTTCGAAATTGAATTAAAAGATTTGAATGGTAAATATGTTACTGCGCTAGTCTCTTCATTAATAACTAACTTTGAAAATAAACCTGCCCTCTTTATCACTTTCTTAGACATTACTGAAAGAAAACATTCCGAAGTAGAAATACGCAAATTATACACGGCCGTAGAACAAAGCCCGGTTTCTATTGTGATTACAGACATAAATGGAAACATTGAATATGTGAATCCAAAATTCACAGAAATAAGCGGCTATAATTTTGAAGAAGTTCATCATCAAAATCCCCGGATATTAAAGTCAGGAGAGCAAACAAGAGAGTACTATAAAAATTTATGGGATACTATTAGTTCGGGAAAAGTATGGCGCGGTAATTTTCATAATAAAAAGAAAAACGGAGAACTTTACTGGGAATCTGCAACCATATCGCCTATTTTAGATGAACAAGGTGCGGTCACTAATTTCATTGCTGTAAAAGAAGATATTACCGTTAAGATAATTACCGAAGAAAATCTTGTTAAAGAAAAGGAATTGCTCCAGGCACTATTGGATAACATACCTGACCTTATTTATTTCAAAGATAAAGATTCTAAGTTTACAAGAATTAATAAAGCGGAGGCATTGGTTCTGGGTGTTTCCGATCCCCGCGAAGCTATCGCTAAAAGTGATTTTGATTTTTTTGAAACGGGACATGCAAAGGTTGCTCGTGAAGATGAACAGAAGATAATGCAATCAAATATTCCATTAATAGCAAAATTGGAAAATATCAGAACAGCCGGTGGTGAGCGCCGATGGTTTACTGCTACCAAAGTGCCGGTTATTAATAAGCAGGGTGTAAGCACCGGTCTGGTCGGCATTTCAAGAGATATAACTTCGGCCAAACTTAATGAAGAAAAATTGGAAAAATATTCAGAGGGATTAAAGGAACTATATGCCGGTAAAGAAAAACTCTTTACCATTATCGCCCATGATCTGAAAAGCCCCTTTAGCCCCCTTCTCGGCCTTTCAGAAACTATAGTAAATGAATTTGATTCTTTAACACCGGGGGAATTGAAACTTTTTAATACGGAAATTTTTAATGCGTTGAAAAATTCATATACACTCCTTGAAAACTTGTTAAGTTGGTCCAGATTGGAAACCGGGCAAATGAAACTTAATCCAACCAGCATAAATATTTTTGATCAAACAGTCAAGGTAATTAGCATTCTTTCAGGAAACGCTAAATTAAAAAATATTTCACTTGTAAATGCAACAGATAATAATGTTTTTATTTCTGCGGATCCTAATATGTTTCATTCTGTCCTGCAAAACTTAATTTCAAATGCTATAAAGTTTACAAATAAAAACGGCTTAATAAAAATATCAACTGAAACAGTTAGTAATGATCTTATTCAAATAACCGTTTCAGATAACGGGGTCGGGATGAAAAGTGAGCAGACAAAAAAGTTGTTTAGTATAACTGCAGCATCTACTTATGGAACTAACAATGAAAAAGGAACCGGGTTAGGCCTTATGATCTGCAAAGAAATGGTAGAACGGCAGGGCGGAACCATTTCTGTTAAAAGTGAAGTGGGGAAAGGTACGGATATTATTTTTACACTACCGAAAGCGGTATAAGTTATTCTTAAAACTCTGCCGGTAAGTAAAAGTATAAATATAAAAAACCTGTTTTATTTAAGTCGGGAAATAATCCGGCCGTATTGCATACAAATCACCAGGATAGTTTATACTTATTCTGCCGTACTTTAAAAACGTCAATAATTGTATTTTACAGATTCGATGCAGCATGTTCTGCTACCCTGCTGAAAAAACCGATCACGATTGAAAATCCTGACGCGATTGTTCATGCAGGCGACTGCCTTAACATGGATGCGAATGCATTCAATCTTCATAAATGAGAAAATTAATTTAAACTAAAAATATGAATTCTGATTTCTTTTTTTGTTAGTTTACGTTTATAAAAAGTTGTACTAAAAAAAGGAGTTCTAAAATGAACAAATTCCGGATTACAACAATAATGTTCGCTCTATTATTCTTGTCTTTTACCGGGATCATTTTTCCACAACAGGCGCCGTATACAAGAACCTGGGATTTGATCTATGGACGTAAAGACGGAATGGCTCTTACTATGGACCTGTTTCAACCTGAAAATCCTAACGGTATCGGTGTCCTCGTTATGGTTAGCGGGGGATGGATTTCCTCTCATGATCTTATATCGGCAAACTGGCTTGAAAGGATTCAACATCTTATCAATCATCACGAAACCGTATTTGCAGTCGTTCACGGCAGTGCAGTCAGATATAGAATTGATGATATTAAAAAAGATATAGACCGTGCTGTTCGGTTCGTCCGATTCAATGCAAAAAAATGGGGAGTAGATCCGGATCGTCTTGCTATTGTCGGGGAAAGTTCGGGCGGGCATCTTTCGCTTCTGCAAGGCGCAACAGGTTCAAACGGCGACCCGCAGGCTAAAGATTCTGTGGAACAGATGAGCAGTAAACTTCAGGCTGTTGCCTGCTTTTTCCCGCCATCCGATTTGCTCGATCTGACTCCACTCGGCAGCCACCCGCTGCCCGAGATCGGCGATAAACATTTTATCAGGGTCTTCTCGGCAAACGTAGATGATATGGAAACAATAAAGAAAATCGCCACCGATTATTCACCGATTCGCCTCGTCACGGCTGAAATGCCGCCCACGTTTATTATAACCGGTGACTCGGATAAACTGGTACCTTACCGGCAATCGGTTCTTTTTATGAAACGGCTCGAAGTGCTGGGTGTGCCCCATAAACTTGATATCCGGCCCGGGTTCGGACACGGCTGGCCCGAAATTCCGGCGGATTATGAGTTGATAGTCGATTGGTTCGAAAAAAATCTGATGAAGAAGTAAAATAATTCCGGGCAGAACTTTCATTAGATAAATACTCCCGTTCCCCATTTATACATTTTTTATGATTGAAGCGGCTATTATAAAGAAAGTAACCGGCAAATTTATATTAAAATTTATTAGTGGATAAGAATGGTTGTGCTGTTTATCTTTCCACAAACACCGGCGCATTTGGCACCTTTGTAATCTGGACAGTTTTAATAATTTCCTGAACAATCAGTATATTAATTCCGAATTCTTCGTTCCCGATCTTAAAGCTTACAAGATGAAGCAGTTCGTTAGAATCATTTTTATTATCAATAGTTTTACTCATTTATCAATTAAGCCCGCATTATTTTAATTTGAATTATGATTTAGGTTTTGATCTGTTTGTAATAATAACAAAGAAAATAGAGATATGCATCTCTATTTTCTTATTAGCAATTACGATCTTATTATTACCCCGTTAGGGCGAACAGCAAGTTTGCCCCGTTCATTTCTTCCGTTGGAATCAGAATGATCTTGGATATGTTCACCGATTTTAAAAGCGGATAACAATTCCTGAAGCTTAATTGTTAACTTGTTTAAATCTTCGGCAGCAGTTGCAACCTGCTGAACTCCGTCTGTACTCTCCCTTGTAACATTATTTATAGCTTCGATGCTTTTGCTTATTTGTTCGGAAGTTGATGATTGCTGTTCGCTGGCTGCAGCAACCTGTGTAATTACATCAACAACATCATCAGCCCCTTTTATTATCTGTTTCAGAGATTCGCCGGCTTTATCGGTTAATAGTTTTCCATTTTCTACTTCCCTGGTGCCTTCATTCATTGAATCAACAGCGCCGACAGTATCCTTCTGAATCTGTTTAATCATCGAAGCAATTTCCTTAGTAGCTTTAGTAGTACGCTCAGCAAGTTTTCTTACTTCATCAGCTACAACAGCAAAACCTCTTCCCTGTTCACCGGCTCTCGCCGCTTCAATTGCCGCATTAAGAGCAAGAAGGTTAGTCTGATCGGCAATATCATCAATTACCTGTATAATTTCACCTATTTGATCGCTGCTCTTGCCTAATGCCTGAACGGTTTCAGCAGATTTTTTAACTACTTTAGCAATCCTGTCCATACCTTCAATTGTTTCAGTAACTACATGCCCGCCTTCTTTGGCAATTATTCCTGCATTTTTAGCAGATTCGGCAGCAGTAGATGAGTTCTTAGTGGTTTCCAGGATGGTTCTGGTCATCTCTTCAATTGCACTTGCAACTTCCATAGTTTGTGAGCTTTGTTCCTGGGCTCCTGCCGCCATTTCTTCACTGCTTGAAGATATCTGGCTGCTGGCGCTTGCAACTGCTTCTACCACATCCGCTATGCTACCAAGTAAATTACCGATATTTTGAACGGATTTATTAAACCCGTTAAACAAATTACCAATACTGTCTTCATTTTCCACTTTTAGTGAAACCGTCAGATCGCCTTGAGCCAATTTATTCATTTCAACCAGCATCTTTCGGGTGTTTTCTTCAAGATAATTTTCCATTGTTTTCATTTTGGTAATATCCTGTACAACTTCCACATGCCCTATTTTTTGTCCTTTAATATCCGATATATAAGATGAGGTAACCAGGAATTCCATTCCCGCCTGTGCAAATGAGGTTGTAGTTTCACCCCTCTTTAAACAGGTTACTCCGCATTTGTCGGTATTACAAATATTTGCATTCCAGTTAGAGCAATGCTTTCCTATAACATCCTCACGGCGTTTGCCCAAAGCTGATTCAGTAGCATTATTAATAAATATCCATTTCATATTATTATCTGTAACAGAAAGAGGAAAAGGAATAGTATCCAGAATTGACTCAAACAATAATGATTTTTCAATTATTTTATTTGCCATTACTTTTACAGCTTCGGTTAACTTTCCTATTTCGTCTTTATTATTTTTAGATTCAATCTCGAATTTGAAATCCCCTGCTGCAATTTTTTCAACGGCAGCCTGTAATTTTTTAATAGGGGCCGATATAATCTTACCAAAAATGAGCCCAAGAATTAAGGCATAGCCTGCTGCTATTGCCGTGGGATAAATAACACTTTGTTGAGGAGTTGAATATGAATTGATTATGAAAAAAAATGGAAGAATGGTAAAAACTGTAAATAACATAATTTTAACAATATACGGCCAGTCTTTAGGTCTCAGGTAATTCATTTTATATCCTTTTTGTAATATTAAACATTATTAATTGTTTTAAATGCCTTGCAAAATCGTATCTGCATGAATCTAGCTTCATTATCGAATTTTATGTTAATAAATTGAACGAAATCCAAAATTATTTTTTCAATTCTTAAATGTGTCTTAAGATGGTGTAATCAATATCTCAATAGGTCAATTTTTACGGGAACAAATTAGCTTATTGACATTTAAATAAAATTAATGTAGGATTATTACCCAAAAATGAGGCAATTAGTAAAAGAGGAACCTGAAACTTCGCAGTTGTTTACCTGAATATAAAATGAGTTAGTTAATCTTCAAGTGTTAAACCAAAAAAAGAATTTTAAATAGTTCAATAGATGCTATCAATATGTTTTTTACTCAAATCTAAAAACTTTAATATTTTTAGGAATGTTTAAAATAAAAGGATGAAGTATGAAGAAATCTGACTGTGTTTATCTTGCTGTTCTTTTGTCGATATTAACTTTCAATAATTATATTTTCCCGCAATGGTCTCAAGTCATCGGGCCATATGGGGGAGTTGTTACTGCAGTTGCTTCTCTAGATTCAGTCTGTTATTGCGGCACACATGGAGGTTCTGTCTATGAGTCAACCGATAATGGAATGACCTGGTCTCTCATAAGCGGAACCACTAATTTAGGTACTATCAGTGCTTTATTAATAAATAATTCCGGCATATTTGTTGGGACTTATAACGGAGTATATCTCACAAGCGATAACGGTAAAACCTGGATGGAAATCAATACCGGTTTAACTAACACTTCAATAAACGCATTTGCCCGGGAGGGTGGTAATATATTTGCCGCAACAGGGGGCGGTGGAGTATATATGTTTAGCGTTGGAAATTATTGGTCGAGTTTTAGTAAGGGATTAAGCAATTTGACCGTTCTTTCATTAGCTGTTGAAGGTGATACATTATATGCAGGTACTCAGGGTGGTCTTTACCTTTCAACAAATGGCGGGCTGTCCTGGAAAAATAGAGGCGGCAACGGCCTGCCCACAGTAGGCGGAGTTAATGCGATAACAATTAACGGCAATTATTTATTTGCCGGCAACTGGGGGCAGGGTGTATATCGAATCGGGATTAATGACAATACCTGGGTTCAAATGCAAATTGGAGGAGCCAATTATATATTTTCACTTAATAGTTATGAAAAATATGTGTGTGTTTCAGCCATGGGTGGGGGACTATATGCCTCAAGTGATTATGGATCCTCCTGGACATCGCTGAACGATGGGTTTTCAGGTACAATAGGAGAAAGTAATACTATTTATAATCTGGCGTTTAGCCGTACAAATATACTTGCTGCTACAGCTCAGGGGATATTTTATTCACCGCTTAAAAGCGCTACAACTACATGGACTCCATCGGATAATGGAATGTGGCCTGGAAATATAGGGGCTTTAGCCTTTAACGGAACGAATCTTATTGCCTCGGGTTCCATAATAGGTCATTATGGATATACAAATGCTGTAATGGGCGGGGTTTTTGTTTCAAGTGATAATGGTTCTGATTGGGGCGAAAGTAATTTAGGGGGTACAATACAAAATTTCAATATTGGTGCGTTTTGTTTTGCTTGTAATGGAACAGATATATATGCCGGAGGAACCAGGGAAATTTATGTGTCAACTGATAACGGCGGAAGCTGGAATTCACTGGACCCTAACAATAATATTGGATCCTCTACTGTATATTCTATCGTAATTTTGAATTCAAAAATATTTCTTGGAACAGATCAGGGAGTTTTTACTTCCAATATGAGCGGAGGAACCTGGACATCAGTCAGTAATGGATTGCCAAATACTTCCCAGGATCCATACCTGGCTGCAGTTGGTAATAATTTATTTTATTCAAGAAGGACATTAGGTGTATATCGTTCAACGGACTTTGGCAACAGCTGGTCGGCTTGCAATAACGGTCTTACGGCTTTATCGGTACTGTCACTTACAGCAAATGGAACTGATATTTATGCTACATTCGAAGGCGGAAATGGTGTTGCTGTTAGTCATGACAACGGTAATAGCTGGACGATGCTCAATAACGGCCTTTATTCCGCCGGGTCGGCCTATAGTTTAGTATTAAGCGGACAATTGATGTTTGCCTGTACCCAAAATGGAGTATATGTTTCCGGCAATAAAGGATTAAACTGGGGCGCAGTTAATACCGGCCTTCCAAATAATACAGCAGTATTTTCGCTTTTAGCAGATGGAAATTATCTCTACGCCGGAACAAACAATTTAATTTGGAAAAGACCGGTTGATGAAATGACTGAGGTTAAATATGATAATATTTTGCCCGGTCAATATGAATTAAAACAAAATTTTCCTAATCCGTTCAATCCGGCAACAACTATTAAATATCAGGTCCCGGAACAAAGCTTTGTAATGCTAAAAGTTTATGATATTCTGGGAAAGGAAGTTTGCTCCCTGGTGAATGAAGTAAAGAAGACGGGAGAATATGAAGTTCAGTTTGACGGAAGCAAGCTTTCAAGCGGGGTTTATTTCTATCAATTAAGAGCCGGAAATTTTGTTGAGACAAAGAAGTTATTGCTTCTGAAATAAGGTGCTATATGTCTTTAATAACCGAATGTGTTAACGGCGCCGTGAGAGTTTTAGATGCCCCGGTCTTTACTTTTGCGGCGCAATTAATTCCTTCCCATTTAAGATAAAGATAGCGGCTACCGGTTTTGTCTCAATCAGTCGACTACATTCATTTAGAAAAACCTGTTGTAAAGACGGGGCATGCCCCGTCTCTGTTCTACCTCTCAATCAGTCGACTACATTCCCGCCGAGAAAAAATACAAACTTATCCTTTTCTTCCTTTGAAGTTCTTTCCATTTTGCCTCGAAAAATTAGTCCCCCGTTTCCAGAGGGGGTCTCTTTTCAACATCAAACATTAATTAGAGATATTCTCTTCTAATTTGAAAAAATTCGTCAGCGAAGTACTTTTAGATTATTATCAATTCAATATTTAAATTAAATTTTCACCGGAAGTGTATTCGGGATGAATATAAATTAATCCCTAAAATTCATCCCACAAACAAAATGTAGTCTAAATTGAGGATATTTTCAGTCAATGTCAACAAAAATTTTAATTCAATGGGAAAAAATAACTCTATCTATTCATCAATCATTATTTTGGTACATATCGGCTAATAGCTTAATTGGTCTTTTTACTATTCTTAAACAATAATTCTAAACTTATGTCTGATGGATGTTATCAAGTTTTCAAGATTAATTATTTCTACTTTCATATGCCTGAGCAAATTATTTATATCTGGATTTTCTTGTTCCATTATTACAAGAAAACTTTCCAGGTTATTTTTAATATTTTCCGGAACATCAATCGCAGTTTGATCTAATAATAAACTTAGCCGAAAGACATCATTTTTATGTTTAGTAATATTACCATCATTTACTTGTTTCCCGGCTTTTTTATCTCTCATGAGATTCTGATATGCTAGTGCTTTTAAACATATAAGAGATTCGGGAGAAGCAATAAACAAGTCATCAACAATAAAGGAATTCTTTAAAGTAAATTCATAATACTCATCATCCATTTCCATTATAGACAGATGTGAGAAATCCTCATCTAAATCGATAGGAGAAATATTGCTATTTGCAGGAATGTGAAAAACGTTCGGATCCCGACAAATTAGTTCTAATTGAAAAGGATATTCTTTATTAAATGGTTTACAAAAACGATAAAAACACTGTTCTTTCATATCCTTCTGAAGACTTTCATATCCTGCGTCTTTTATAAATTCCCGAAGTTTTTTGTTAAATTCTGTATTATATTTCTCTAAAACAATGATTAAATCAATATCTTGAGTTGCCCGTGGATCAAATCCTTGCCTAGTAATAATAACATCAAATGCTGTCCCGCCAATTATTCTGTAATTTTCTACATGGCCCTTAAAATGCTCTTTAAAGAGGTCAATTCCTTTTACCATGTTACATGTCCTAGCAATTCTTTTAGAGAATTCTGTATACGCTCATCGGAGTCCTCTTTATAACATAAATAAAGTGAAAGAGGATCAACATAATTATTTCTGACCATTATAGCCGGGTTATACTTCCAGACTTCAATACAGAATGATCCGCCAAACCGGGTAGGTGAAAAATTGTATGTATATCTTTTATCAATGAAATCCCTTCCTGGCACAGCATAGCTGTGAAGTGAACCTTCATTTAAACTACTGTAATGTGCCAGTGCGGTATCACCGGATTGAATCATAGCATTAAAATGTGGAAATTCATTTAAATAATATTTCCGTTTTATTGGTGAGGTCAGAAAAGGCAAGGTAGCATTCCATAAATATATTCCGGTCTGGGAAAACCGTACTATTTTTGATTTATTCCCCACAATATTACAAAATCCGTTACTCTCCAACTCTTTAACAGAACGGTTCACAGTCATTAAACTATATTCCATTAATAATGATGGAATACTCACTAACGGCACACCATCCAATGATTTAATTTGAAGGTGATACAATAATAGAAATTGAGTAGCCGGCGAAAATAATTTTTTAACAGTTGCCTGCCCTGTCATAAACTCATTCAGGTTCATCATCAGAGAAGGAATATAAACTTGCTTTCCCTCTGCAATAAATGAAATTTTTTTTTCAATAAGACGTTTCCTTTCAAATGGTTCCAATCTATTGAAGTAAAAAACCACCGGGGCTTTATAATTATTTTCTAAAATGTTTTTTTGAATCTCCAACTGTTCCGGAGTTCTGTCCTTTAAGTTTTTAATAAATTCCAGAATAACCCGTTTTCCGTATATAAATATTACCTGATCAGGAATTACTCTTAAATAATAAGGAAGATTTCGTTTATCTAAATCTGAATTACTTCCTTGTTTAACTTCAAGACCGAGAACATTTCTGAGGTATTGTAAGCTTTCCATATACAATAATTTCATTTTTGTATATGCATTATAACATTAATTATGTTATGATGCATTTTTAGTGTTAAGATATTTTATTACAATAAGATATAGTACAAGATATTTTAGTGAAATGTTGATCTATACCTGAAAAACTCATTAGTGGGGAAATATTAGGTTAGTATCCTAGTTTGTACGAAGTAGGTAAATTCTTATTAAGTTTAAATACAAGAGAGGTGCTTAAAAAATCATAAAATAAAAAAACCTTGATTTTTTCCAAATCAAGGTTTTTTTGTGGGCTCAGAAGGACTTGAACCTCCGACCCGCTGATTATGAGTCAGCTGCTCTAACCAACTGAGCTATGAGCCCAAAACTTGTTATTTTAATTCTTTACTAAATCTTTTCTAACCTCAGCAGGAGGTTGATCAGCCTTTGGCTGAAACTGAGCTATGAGCCCGCATCTATTTATATTAAAAATAGAAAGTAAAGATAATATTTCACTCATCTTTTTGCAAATTCATTTTATTATGCTTTTAAAATTGCGCCGTCGCCCAAAATTCCACTATAATAAATGGCTAATGGTGAGTTTTTTATTTCGTAATTTTTTTTCTGCCCCCTTCTCCTTTATAAGGGAAGGGGGTTGGGGGTAGGGTTGGAGACACGCCTGGAAGGTAGCTTCCCCCGAAGAAGGCATAGAAAACAACGGCAATAGGAAATCGTGATCGCAACACAACCAAAAGTGATGTGCTAATCTCTGGCAAAAAAATCAGGTTTTTTTTATTATTTAATTAATTATTTTTGTCTCCGAAATTCTGAAATAGTAGATTATTTCTGTAATACTTATACTGCGGCCTTGTTTCACTGCAGTTATTTGATTTCTATATCATTCTTAAAACTGAGGTCCGTATGAAAAAATATATGGTCATAGAACATTACAAAGAAGGTAGTATTGAAAAAATTTATGAAAGATATAACTCTGAAGGGAGATTATTCCCGGAAGGTTTGCATTTTATGAATTCATGGGTAAATAAAGACAAAAAGATATGTTTTCAGTTAATGGAGTCAAATGACCAGGAATTATTTTATATATGGTTCGCCAGATGGGAAGACCTGATCGATTTTGAACTTTATCCTATAGATTAAAAACAATTGAAATAATTATTTAAATGTTAACAAATAAAAATTGTCAACCAAATTCAGGACTTGATCTTTTCCCTTCTCATTTATAAGGGAAGGGGTAAGGGGTAGGGTCGAAGTAACCCATACATTTATTCTAACTATTTATTCAACAAACTATTATCAATTAATCATTCAGTCCTAAAGATTGCTCTTATGCCTTTAAACTTAAATAAGCTAATTCGTATAATAAGAACTATGGTGATTTTATCTTGCCCAAACAACTTCAAACCCTCTTTTTGTAAGTATACCTGTTCAAACGATTTATCGGTTGGAAGGGGGGGGGATTCCAGAGTTAAACTTATATATTACAATAACTTACTTGATTTTTTGTGTGAAATTTAGCCCCTTTTCAAGTGCACTTTCGGTCATTTTCTTTAAAAAAATGAAGTTTTTTAACGATTTGGATTTCCTTAATATGCTGTTATTTACTGATTCAACAATTTAATAATTCAGTCGATTATAATTATAATAATAAATGATAAAATTGTTGGTTAAAAAAAATGTTTAAACTCCTTCCCCCTTCGCTTTTCTATAGGAAAGTTTGCATGCCCTGCCTGCCCCGCAGAAAGCGGTGGCCACTGGCCATGGTTCCTGTAGGAGGCGATGGGGGTAAGGTCGGAATTAAATGGCTTAACACATAAAATGCCAAAAATATTTTAGGACTTTAGTCCTAAAGGCCCTTTGAAAATTTGTACCATTAACACCGCGATTTATCGCAGTGAATTGAGCTGGAATTGTCCCGGCTTTAAAAGTCCCTCTCTTTTAAGAGAGAGCCTGTCCCGATTCGATCGGGAAATTTAGGGTGAGTTCTTTTCACCTTTATAATGCCGAAAAGATGAATAAACTTGATTATTCTGAATTTTAATTATCCCTTTTCTCTTCCCCCTTCGCCTTACTAAGGGAAGGGGTTAGGGGTAGGGTTTTGTTTTTTAATTGCTGTCTGACAATTATTTTTATAAAAATTTTTTAAAAAAATATTTCTAATGATGTTTTATATACATATTTTTCATAAGTGTTTTTTGCTTTTATTGATTAAGCTGAGCTTTAAATGTTGGGACCCTACATATTCGCTTCAGATTGGAGCCTAAATTGAAAAATCAAACCGATACCCCTGATTATGAAAAATTAGTCGAAGATATAACCGGGCAAAATTCGTCCATGTGCTATCAATGCGGTAAATGCTCCGCAGGCTGCCCGGTTAGAGAGTTTATGCCCTCTCCACCTAACAGGGTCGTTAGATATTTCCAGCTTGGTATGTATAAGAAAGCTCTTACATCGCCTTCTATCTGGCTTTGTGCCGGATGTATGACCTGCTCCAGCAGGTGTCCTAAAAACTTTAAACTCTCTGCTTTTATGGATGCTCTCAGAGAGATCGCTTATAAAGAAGGTATTCAATCCGGCGATAAAAAATCTGTCGCCTTTCATCAAACATTCCTGAACCAGATTAAAAAATTCGGAAGAGCTTTTGAATTTGGATTCATTAGAGATTACAAATTAAAGTCGGGACAGTTCTTCCAGGACCTGGATGTTGCCCCGTCTATGTTTATGAAAGGGAAAATAGGGTTGCTGCCTCATAAGGTTAAAAATAAAGATAAGATCCAAAAGATCTTTAACGATATAAAATAGGAAATATAATGAACTACGGTTATTATCCCGGCTGTTCCCTTTCTGGGACTGCAAAGGAGTTCGATTCATCCGTCAGGGAAGTACTATCCAAATTCAATATTAAATTCGATGAAATAAATAATTGGTCTTGTTGCGGTGCTACTTCAGCTCACGCCACCAGCCATTTACTCTCCATCGCACTCCCTGCACATAATTTATTCCTGGCCCATCAACAAGGTTTTGAACAGGTGTTCGCCCCCTGTGCTGCCTGCTTTAACAGGCTGGTTACTTCAAAACACGAAATCGATACCGATAAAAATGTCAGGTCAAAAGTTGAAAACCTTCTTGAAGAGAAATATTCTTCAGCCCCGGAAATTTTAAACATCGTTCAGCTCTTCCATAATATCGGGCTTAAAGAAATCACCGCTCAAAAGCAGGTTGATCTCAGCGGAATTAAAGCCGCCTGCTATTACGGATGCCTCCTCGTCAGGCCAGACGACGTTGCCGGCAAAGAGGATGTTGAAGCGCCTATGATGATGGAAGATGTTGTTTCCGCCGCCGGAGCTAAAACAGTTAAATGGAATTTCAAAACCGAGTGCTGCGGTGCTTCCCATTCTATCGCTCATATGGATATTGTTGAAAAACTTTCTAAAAAAATTATTGACGACGCAGAAAAAAACGGCGCTGATTTAATTATTGTCGCCTGCCCTATGTGCCATTCCAACCTGGATATGCGCCAGTTGAATATTAAAAAAGATTATCCCGGTCATAAAACAATCCCGGTTTTATATCTTACACAGCTTATCGGGCTCGCCTTAGGCATCGATGAAAAAAAACTCGGACTTAATCTGCATTTTATTGATCCCATGCCTTTGCTTAACTCTAAATTGAAGCAGGAGGCTGCCGTATGAAAATTGGAGTTTTTATCTGTCATTGCGGAGAGAATATTGGCAAAACGGTCGACTGCCATAGAGTTGCCGAAGTAAGCGCATTAATGCCAGGTGTTGCATACGCCGAAGATTATAAATATATGTGCTCCGACCCGGGGCAGAATTTAATTAAACAGGCTATAAAGGATAAAGGACTTGATGCAGTTGTTGTCGGCTCCTGCTCTCCCCACATGCATGAAAAGACTTTCAGAAAAGCCTGCAGTTCCGCAGGTGTTAATCCGTTTATGGTGGAGATAGCTAACCTGCGTGAGCATTGCTCATGGATTCATGAAAATGTTCCGTCCGCTACCCGCAAAGCTATTGACCTTATCCGCATCGCCGTTGAAAAAGTAAAATACAACGAGCCGCTTATCCCTATCCGCGTTCCTGTTACCAAGAGGGCCCTTGTAATAGGCGGAGGTATTTCCGGCATCCAGGCGGCTCTTGATGTTGCCGGCGCAGGCTACCAGGTTATCCTTGTTGAAAAGGAACCTTCAATTGGCGGGCATATGAGCCAGCTCTCTGAAACTTTTCCTACCCTGGATTGCTCGCAGTGTATTTTAACTCCGCGTATGGTTGAAGCTTATCAGCATCCGAATATTAAGCTAATGACTTATTCGGAAGTTGAAAATGTTGAAGGCTTTATAGGAAATTTCAAAGTTACTATCAGAAAAAAAGCGCGAAAAGTAAATGAAGATCTCTGCACCGGGTGCGGGGACTGCATTCAGAAATGCCCGATAAAAAAAGTTGCTTCAAGTGAATTTGATGAAGGACTTATTAAACGCCCTGCTATTTATGTACCCTTCCCCCAGGCCGTTCCGAACATACCTGTAATTGACACGGCGGCTTGCACATATTTTAAATCCGGCAAATGCCAGATGTGCGTTAAGACCTGCGGACGCGGCGCAATAGATTTTAAACAGGAAGACAGGCTTGTTGAAGAAGAAGTCGGCGCGATTATCGTCGCAACCGGGTATAAGCTTTATTCTATTGATAAGAAACCTGAAGATAATATTTATAAAGGATACGGCGAATACGGCTACGGACAGTATAAGGATGTTGTGAACGGACTTCAGTTCGAAAGGATCGCCAGCGCTTCCGGGCCTACTTCCGGCGATATATTAAGGCCTTCGGATAAAAAGCCGCCTAAAAAAATTGTATTTATTCAGTGCGTCGGTTCAAGGGATGAATCTAAAGGATTTTCTTATTGCAGTAAGATCTGCTGTATGTACACCGCAAAACATGCAATGCTGTACAAGCATAAAGTTCACGATGGCGAAGCTTATGTATTTTATATGGATATACGCGCAGGCGGAAAAATGTATGAGGAGTTTGTAAGAAGGGCAATTGAAGAAGACGGCGTTAAATATATACGAGGGCGTGTTTCAAAAATTTATGAAGAGGACGGCAAATTAATTGTTAAAGGCGAAGATACCATCGCGGGTGAGGCCGTTGTTATTGATGCGGATATGGTTGTACTCGCAACCGCTATGATTCCTCAGGAGAATGCATCAAAGCTTGCCCAGCTTCTAGGTGTTCCATACGATAAACACGGCTTCCTTCAGGAAGTTCATCCGAAATTAAGGCCTGTTGAAACCAGCACGGGCGGAATTTTTCTGGCAGGCGCATGCCATTCACCCAGGGATATCCCTGAATCCGTTGCAATGGCTTCTGCCGCTGCGGCAAAGGCTCTTGTACTGTTCGGCTCCGATGTTCTTGAACGCGAGCCGGTTGTTGCAAAGGTAAATGAAACTACCTGTGCGGGATGCTTCTATTGCCGGAAAGCCTGCGCTTACAATGCAATTGAAAGAAAAGTATTAAAGGACAGGAACGGAAAATTCATTAAAGAAGTTGCATATGTTAATTCAAGCCTGTGCCAGGGCTGCGGTACATGCAATGCAACCTGCCCGTCCAAGTCCGTAGAATTGGTTGGATTTAAAGACGATCAGATTTATGCAGAAATTTTAGCTTTAGCAGAGGTGTAAAGTGGAAGATAAAAATTGGGAACCGAAGGTTGTAGCATTTGTTTGTAACTGGTGTACTTATACCGGGGCAGATCTTGCCGGAACATCAAGGATGAAACAGCAGGCAAATGCGCGTTTAATCAGAGTTCCATGTACGGGAAGGATTGATCCGCTTTTTATTATGAAAGCTTTTGAAGGCGGCGCCGATGCAGTACTGGTTTCCGGCTGCCACCCGGGCGACTGCCATTACAACAGCGGCAACTTCCATGCGCGCCGGAGATGGATTTTCTTTAAAGAGCTTTTAAATTTTGTCGGCATTGATTCCAAACGACTTTATTTTTCATGGGTATCTGCTTCGGAAGGTAAGAAATGGGTTGACGTGGTTAACGGCGTTATTGATTCCGTTAAACTCGAAGGCCCTTTCCTGAAATATAAAAACCTTACACGGGAAATAGAACTACCCGTTGAATAAGTTTAGCCCCGGCATTTAAAGTAGCCCCGGCTTTAAAAGTCCCTCTCTTGTAAGAGAGAGCCTGTCCCGATTCGATCGGGAGATTTAGGGTGAGTTCTCTTCACCCTAAGAAAGCTGAAACATTTTTTGGACTTCAGTCCAAAAAACATTCTGAAATTTCGCCAGCTTGTCCTGGCATTTTAGGAGCCCCGGTTTTCAAGCCGGGGAATTTGAAAATGAAAACAACATTTTGGACTTCAGTCCAAACGGCCTTTTTGAAAATTTGTATCATTAACACCGCGATTTATCGCGGTGGAATGACTTAGGAGTTTTTCTAAAATGAATGATTTAATCGAGTTATCTAAAGATCTTCTTGCATCCGGCAAGGTTGCCATTATCCTGGGATATACGGAAGATAAAATAACGAAACGCATAAAACCTGTAATCATTAGGAAACCGGAAGATTCCGCCAAACTTGTTTTTAATCATTACGCGGTTAATAACCTGGCAGTATATCTTAAAAATTTGAAAAAAGTAACTCAGGGAAAAATCGGAATTGTTGCTAAGGGCTGCGATATAAGGGCTATTACGGCTTTAATTCAGGAAAATCAGATTGCCCGTGATGATGTTTTCATAATCGGTGTAAACTGTAACAGTGTTGTCCTTAATTATAGCGATAAATGGTCTCCCGAAACTTCGCAAAGCAAATGCCGCGCATGCCAGCTCAGGCAGCCGCAGATGTATGATGCAATAATAGGCGAACTTGAAGATATAACATTTCCCCCGTCTGAAAAACTTGCGTTTATTCAGAAGTTCGAAACTATGTCCGCCGAAGAAAGATGGGATTTCTGGGAAGACGAGTTAAGCAAATGTATTAAATGCTACGCCTGCAGGCAGGTCTGCCCTCTTTGTTACTGCGAACAATGCGTAGCTGAGAAAACAATGCCCGGCTGGATAGACAGCAGCGCCACAACAAAAGGAAATTTTGCCTGGAATTTAATAAGAGCTTTCCACCAGAGCGGCAGATGCATTGGTTGCAATGAATGCGAAAGAGCCTGCCCGGCGGATATACCGCTCTCCCTCCTTAATGTTAAAATGGGAATGATTGCCGGCGCTAAATTTAATTATCAGCATGGAATGAGCATGGATGCACCAACCCTGATCGGTAACTTTAATACAGACGACAAAGAAGATTTTATTTTGTAAAAGAGATATTTTATGGAAAATTATACTTTAACGGCTAATAACTTAAAAAAACTTGCAGAGCACCTGTTAACAAGGGAAATACCCTGGAATGTAATTTCCGTTTCCGAAGACGGCCTGCATTATAAAATAGTTACAAAAGCCGATCAGGTTATACTTGACAGCAAAGCAGCTCCGACAAAAAGTTCATTCAAAGAATTTTTATTGCCGAAGAGCGATCCCTTATTTTATTATAAGCAAAACCAGAACGAAGTAGAACTTTCAGATCCGAAATTCACGGATAAAAAAACCGTTATCTTCGGCGCTAAGCCGTGCGATGCAGCCTCTTTACCTGTACTGGAAAAAGTTTTTAACTGGGATTACCGTGATGTTTTTTTTAATAACCGCGTAGCCAATACATTTGTAATAGGCCTTGGGTGCGGTTATTCAGATGAATATTGTTTCTGCAATTCGGTCGGCTTAAGCCCGGATTCGGAAAAAGGTTCCGATATTTTTCTAACACCGCAGGTTGACGGCTCTTATCATGCAATAATCGTAACGCAAAAAGGAAAAGATTTTATTGCAGCATTTAAAGAGTTTTTTGAACCCGCTGCAAGTGTGGATGTTCCGGAAAAAGAAAAAGTCGCCCAGACAAGAGAATTTGATTATAAAAATATAAAAAACTGGCTCGATAATAATTTTGCAAATAATTTCTGGGATACTGCCGGCGAGCTCTGCATGGGCTGCGCTCAGTGCGCATTCGTTTGTCCTACATGTCATTGTTTTGATATCGTAGATGAGAACTGCGGACTTAATTGCGGCAGAAGAGCCAAAAACTGGGATAGCTGCCAGTTCAGTCTTTTTACAAAACATACATCCGGGCACAATCCCCGCGATAATCAGAATAAAAGATACAGGCAGCGCATAATGCACAAGTTCAAATATTATAATGATAAATTTGATGAAATTTTATGCACCGGCTGCGGAAGATGTTCCCGCGGCTGTGAAGCCGGTATTGATATCGCCGGTATCCTGGAAGAGATAAATCATCTTCCCGGATAACACAAAAAAAATCCCTTCCTTCCACGACACTATGTGGGAAGGGGTGTAGCGGTGGTTATTTTGATCTTCAATTTTTTTCTTAGTGTATCTTAGTGCTCTTAGTGTCTCAGTGGTAAAATTGTTTTTTTACATTTTGGCCTGCTCTAAAAATTTCCCCTCCTGGGAGGGGTGAAGGGGTGGGTATTTTAACTTATTATTTTCCGCAGCCTTTATGGTTGTTGTTCTTTTTTACATGATTCACCTGCTCGAAAAATCCCCTCCTGGGAGGGGTGAAGGGGTGGGTATTTTAACTTATTATTTTCCGCAGCCTTTATGGTTGTTGTTCTTTTTTAAGTGTTTCGCCTGCTCGAAAAATCCCCTCTTGGGAGGGGTGTAGGGGTGGGTAGCAACGCAGTTATTTGAGATAACCCATTATAGGATATATAAGCTTTATTTAGGACCTAAAAATGAATATATACAAACCCGAATTAATGATCATCAAAGATATTATTGATGAGACGCCTGACGTTAAGACTTTTAAACTTCAATTTAAAAACCCCGACCTGCAGAAGAGCTTTAACTTTAAAGCCGGGCAGTTTGCGGAGTATTCCGTGTTTGGCGAAGGTGAATGCACATTCTGCATTGCATCATCCCCTACCCGCATGGATTTCCTTGAATGTTCATTTAAGCAGGCCGGCAAAGTTACTTCAGCAATGAGGAAATTAAACGTAGGCGATACAATCGGTCTGCGCGGGCCTTACGGCAACAACTTTCCCATCGAGAAAATGATGGGAAAGAATGTATTGTTTATCGCCGGGGGAATAGGCCTTGCCCCGGTTCGGTGCGTAATTTGGAACACACTTGACCTGCGTGATCAATTTAAAGATATAACAATCATTTACGGTGCAAGAACAGTTGCCGATCTTGTGTACAAACATGAATTGAATGAATGGCAGTCCATGAGTGGAATAAAAACTGTTGTTACTGTAGACCCCGGCGGTGAATCTCCCGACTGGAAAGGCGACATTGGCTTTGTTCCTACTATTGTAGAGAAAACTTCACCTATTAGCGAAAATACAGTCGCAATTATTTGCGGCCCGCCCATAATGATAAAGTTTACTCTGCCCGTATTACAAAAACTTGGCTTTAAAGAAGAAAACATTATCACCACCCTGGAGAACAGGATGAAATGCGGACTTGGCAAATGCGGCAGATGCAATGTTGGCAGCGTATACGTCTGCAAAGACGGCCCTGTATTTACATACAACCAGTTAAAAGATCTTCCCGACGAATACTAACATTTTTTGATTTATCCCCTCCTGCGGAAGCCTCTCCCCATTCTTAATCGGGAGGGTCTCGGGGGTGGGTCGAAGCTTTAATTTTTCTACCTTAGATCCATATTTTACGTAAGAGATATATTTATTTCGTTCCGTTGTACGAGACGGGGCATGCCCCGTCTCTAAGGTCTGAATGATTGAAGGAAATTCTAAACGATTACCTCAATAATTTTGACGGATTAAACTTGTGATTTCGGGATTCCCGTCATAAAGCCCTGTAAAATTAAAAAATCCAATTAAAAAAATTTTAATTTTATTCGATAATGAATTACTATTTGATTCAAATCGTATTCTTCATTATTTTAGATATTATAATATCTCGGGGCTATAGCTCAGCTTGGAGAGCGTCCCGATGACTATCGGGAAGGTCAGCAGGGTTATACGGTTTCGATAGGTTAGAATTGTTCGTTATAAAAATATCAATTGATATTGGGGCTATAGCTCAGCTGGGAGAGCGCTTGAATGGCATTCAAGAGGTCAGCAGTTCGATCCTGCTTAGCTCCACTTATAAAGACTTATTTTACAATATTTTATCCCGATTGAATATCGGGATTTTTTTTGCCCCTTATTTGTCCTCAACCGGGAGAGCGTCCATGGTCATCGGGAAGGTCAGCAGTTCTTCATAAGGAATCCCTCTATGGGATATCCTGCTTAGCTTTACCACTAATGATAAATTTTGTTCTATCTTAATCTTAAAGTAATTTTAATATCTGATTACTTTTAATAAGAAAGAAAAATCTAATGTTGAAATTTTACCATTCCAAAATTCTAATCATTGGTATTTACATTTATATTACGGCATGCTCCCCTTTGTTTGCACAAAAAAACTATCAAAATATTCCCGGAAAAGTTGCGGTGCTTACATTTGATGATGCAATCGCTACCCAGTTCAATATTGTAAGGCCGTTGTTAAAAAAATATGGATTCGGGGCTACTTTTTTTGTCTGTGAATTTCCGCCCGATTTTAATGACAAAACTAAATACATGTCCTGGGAACAGATTGCTGAATTGAATAAGGATGGATTTGAAATCGGTAACCATACCCAAACCCACACTTCGGTTAAAGCTTACGGCGATGATATGGAAAAGAAATTTACTGCCGATATTGACAGCATAGAACAGAAATGTGAAAAATACGGAATACCAAAACCAACCAATTTTGCATATCCGGGTTGTGTAACGGATTCACTTGCTTCCGTAATCCTTAAAAAGAAGGGATATATTTGGGCAAGGACCTGCGAAAATAAAACCTGGAACCCCAATGATTGTGATCCGATGTTAATACCTGGTTTCAGTACCGCCGGAGATGATACTGCAAAAGTTCTTGATTTTATTCGCCAGGCTAAAAAAGGAGAAATAATTGTTTTGCTTTTTCACGGAGTACCGGATAACGCACACCCCTGGGTTAATTTAGCGCCTGAATTATTGGAAACATACTTTAAATACCTTTACAATAACGGGTATACTTGTGTATCACTTAGAGATGTTTTAAAGTGGAAATAAAACTTATTTAATTGATCTGTGTTCTTTAAGGTGCCTGCTGGAGGTAACGTTTATAACTGCTTAAAGTTCTATTTAATCATGCGCCCAAACTCACACTTCGCTTAAAATCAATTGCAGCAATAACCTATAACCCTTATCTGCCGCATGTTCCTATAAAATTGCATTGTTTAGGACATTAACTTATCCTAATTTTAACTATTAACTTGAAAAGATTTTTAATGAGATATAGTTTTTTTGTTTTAATTCTTCTTACTGTTATATCCGCATGCATCTACATTGGCTGTAAGGATACGGTTACCGGCGCGCAGGTTGACAGCGTTGTAATTCCCAGTTCAAATGTCAGCTATTCGAAGTACATTCAGCCGGTTTTAAATGTTCACTGCGTGGACTGTCACGGCGGCTCCGAAACTGAAGGCGGTGTTATTCTTATTTCATGGGCAACTACTACTTCAAATTATAATATTGTGGCACCCGATCATGCTAATAATAGCCAGCTTGTTTGGGCTGTTCAGGGAAAAGCCAATTACGTGATGCCTCCTTTAGGTTCGTCTTACGGTGCTTTAAATACAAACGAGGTAAATGGAATTATAGCATGGATTAATGAAGGCGCTAAAAACAACTAAATCCATTTCATTTCTTTATACCAGTCGCACGTCCTTTTTATTCCCTCTTCTAAAGATATATTTTGCCGGTATCCTAATTCTTTAATGGCTTTGCCTGTATCGCACGTCCAGTATGCACGTGTAATATCTTTAGCCTTCTCAATATTCAAAGTAGCAGGTTTACTACCGAACATTGCAAAAAACTGGGCCGCCGCTGCAAGTGTGTACACAATCGAGTGCGGCACTTTTACTTTTACAGGTTTCTTGTTTAATACCTTTGCAGTTACGTCTCCCACTTCCTTCCATGTGTAAAATTTTTCAGAACTTATAAAATAAGTTTGCCCGGCGGATTTTTCTGATATGCCCGCCAGGTAAAACCCGTTTACTAAATCCATTACATGGATTAAACTAAGTTTTTTTACATTGAAACCAATAGTCGTCATCAGCCCCTGACTGAAAGTTTTAAAAAATATTAGAATTTCGGTATCACGCTCGCCGTAAACCGCCGGTGCACGGCATATTGTAACAGGCAGCCTGTCCATATAAGTTTTGGCAAGTTCTTCTTCGGCCAGTTTGCTTCTGCCATAAGTAGTAATCGGATGGCATGAAACTGTTTCGTCAACCGGTTTTTCACCCCCGGAAGGGCCCACGGCTGTTTGGCTGCTTACAACTAAAAATTTCTTTATAGTATTTTTATATTCAAGGGCGGTATTAAGCAGATTTCTTGTTGTTTCAACGTTCCCGTTAAAATATCCTTCCGGTTTTTTTGATTTAACAACACCGGCAACGTGATAGACATACTCTGCACCTTCAAAAACTTTCTTTAATTTTTCTTTATCATTCAACCCGCAATCATAAATTTCTATATTCTTACCGTTAAGCCAGCGAAGATCGCTTGATTTCCTTGTTATACACCTTACCGTATAATTTTTACTCAGTAAAAGGTCTACAAGGTGGCTACCTACGAACCCGTTTGCCCCGGTAACTATTACAATGTTTTTACTTCCCATAATTGATTTTCTATCTATTTAGTAATACATTTTACGGCGAAATTTAACAAAATTATTTGTTATTTCTAGAATTTATCGGTATCACATCTATTCAATAAGGAGGCGTGTTGGATTTATTTACAAAATGTTATGAATTCACAAGAGCAGATGAAGTTAAAGCTTCAGGTTACTATCCATATTTTAGGCCAATCGAAGAAAATGAAGGGCCCGTTGTTCAGATAGAAGGTAAAAAAGTTATAATGGCGGGATCAAACAACTACTTAGGGCTTACCGCCCATCCAAAAGTTAAAGAAGCCGCAATTAAAGCAATTGAAAAATACGGAACCGGTTGTTCAGGTTCGCGTTATTTAACAGGAACTTTGGACCTTCATATACGGCTTGAAGAAAGATTGGCTAAATTTTTTAACAAGGAAGCCGTACTTTTATTCAGTACAGGATATCAGACTGCACAAGGGATAATACCTACATTGGTTCAGAGGGGCGAATTTGTTGTCTCTGATAAAGATAACCACGCTTGCATTGTGGCTGGAAATTTAATGGCTAAAGGAGCAACTGCAGAATTCGTTAGATATAAACATAACGATATGGACGACCTGGAAAGAGTTATGAAAAAACTGCCCCCGGAAGCCGGCAAACTGGTTGTCAGCGACGGCGTATTCAGCACTGGCGGTGAAATTGTGGATCTTGTTAAGCTTAACAAAATTGCAAAACAGTATGGTGCCCGTATTCTTATTGACGATGCACATGCAGTTGGTGTTATCGGCAAAGGCGGAAGAGGAACCGCAAGTGAATTTAATCTTGAAAATGAAATTGATTTAACTATGGGTACTTTCAGCAAAACATTTGCCTCTTTGGGCGGTTTTGTTGCAGGTGAAGCTAAGGCTATTAACTATATAAAACACCACTCCCCGGCCCTTATTTTCAGCGCTTCACCTACACCGGCATCCGTAGCTGCCGCTTTAGCTGCGCTTGATATTCTTGAGGCTGAACCGGAACTTGTTACTAAATTGATTAACAATGCCAATAAAATGCGCAAAGGCTTAAAAGAAGCCGGTTTTACTATTATTGACGGCAGAACCGCAATTGTACCTGTTATTGTTGGTGATGATCTTTTAGCTTTTAAAATGTGGCGCATGCTCTATGACGCCGGCGTATTTGTAAATGTATTTATTTCGCCCGGCGTTCCTCCCGGAAGACAGATGATGCGCACTAGCTATATGGCTTCGCATGAAGACAAACATCTTGATTCAATCTTGGAAATATTTAAAGATACTGGAAAAAAGTTAGGACTAATTTAATTAACTGATAAGCCGGAATTTGAGGGTATGCCTTTAACCCGGCTTACAATTATTTTAAACTAAAAAGGCATTTCAATTCTCCGAATTGGTTTCCTTTTATTTATAAAAGGTGAGGTATTATGGGTTCTATAAAAATTTCAACTGTTCAATCCCCGGCGGATTTGATGAAATTTATAAAATTACAGTGGAAAATTTATAAGGGTGACAAATACTGGGTCCCACCTTTGTTAATGGACAGAAAGAAAATCCTTAGCAAAGAAAAAAATCCTTTCTTCAAACATGCCGAAGCCGAATACTTTCTCGCTGAAAAAGACGGCAGCCTCGTAGGCAGGATTGCAGCCATTAAAAACGATCTGCATAATTCCACTCATAATGATAAAGTTGGCTTTTTTGGATTTTTTGAGTGCATTGACGACCAGGAAGTTGCTAATGCATTGTTTGATGCAGCAAAGCAATGGCTGAAAAGCAAAGGCCTGGATGTTATGCGCGGCCCGGCTAATCCTTCTATCAATGATGAAATCGGGATGCTGCTTGAGGGCTTTGAGGATGAAGCCAGAATTTTAATGACTTATAACCCCAAATATTATCTTAAGTTATGCGACAACTACGGTTTTGTTAAAGTAAAAGATTTATACGCTTATAAATTAGAGAATAAAAAAGTGGTTGGCTCAGAAAAAATTAAACGGGTTGCCGAAATTGCTCAAAAAAGATCCGGATTGAAAATTACTCAGCTTGATATGAAAAATTTCAAAGCTGAAGTTGAAAAAGTTAAATATATTTATAATAAAGCCTGGGCCCCTAACTGGGGATTTGTTCCAATGACAGCAGAAGAGCTGGATGCATTGGCTAAAGATTTAAAACCTATTGTTGAACCTTCACTTGTTATCTTCGGCGAAATAGAAGGCAAACTTGTCGGTTTTGCCCTTGTGATGCTTGATTATAATTATGTTTTTAAACAAATGAATGGAAAATTGTTTCCTTTTGGATTTTTAAAATTATCTACTCAAAAGAAAAAAATTAAATGGTGCCGGATTATAACATTAGGCCTTATACCTGAATTTCAAAAGCGCGGGCTGGATTCCGTATTTTACTGGGAAATAGTTAACAGGGCGCATAATCTGGGTATTGACCTGGGCGAAGCTAGCTGGATACTTGAGAGTAACGATATGATGAACCGCGGTGCTGCTGCTATGAACGGTGAACTATATAAAAAATACCGTATGTATGATATAAACATCTAATCTTTTTTATTATGATATTGAGCTTTGAAATATAAGCTCAATATCTTTTATTCTTCCTTTCTCAATAAAACGGTGAGCTATGAAAAACCTCTTTATAGTCTCTTTATTTATTTTGTATCCACTCTTCAATATTCTTCCACAATACTCTAAAGCGGACAGCAGCCTGGTTAAAACGACTTTCACAAGGGAATTTAACTGCGGAATAATTGATAAATATCTTAATTCCGGAAATCCCCGGGAAATAAACGCTGCACTTTTATCAATCGCTCATAGCGAAGATACTCTCTGGGTCCCTAAGATTATTAAACTGAATTTCTCAAGATACGGTAAAGAAATTTGTTTTACTCTCGGTGAGTTAGGCCCCTGCAGCCGGTCATCAACTTTTCTTTTAAGAATTATAAATGAGAAAAAGCAAAAGCCTTTATTAATTCATGAAGCTCTTTCAGAAATAGGCAAAACAGGCGGCCTGGATTCCTTTAATCAAATCGCCGAATATTACACAGGCTCAAAAAGCAAAAACATACCCGGCATATCCCTTGCAATGTACGCTTATTTCACAAGAGGAATAATAAGCAAAAATGAAGCTGTCCCGGTTATTGTTAATGAAATTATTAAACACCGGTTCCCGTGCCAAGAAAATTTCGAGGCGGTTTTTGCGCTTTACAGTAAATCCGCCCCTGATACGTTAAAGTTCATTCTGATTGATGAACTTAAAAGGTTTCTTTCTTATAAAAATTACAGCAATAGTTATGCATCCTCAACGGTTCCGTATTTATTGGGCTGCCTCAGAAAATTGTCCTATTTTCCGGAAGACAATAATCTTTTTAACCTGCTGATCAACTCCCCTGAATACACTACAAAAGTGGAAGCCGCACATTCTCTTATTTATTATAAATTTAAAAATCAGCAGGAACTTGATAAATATCTTCATCTCCTGGACGATGCAAACCTTAATGTAGGGCGGGCCGCTGCGGCTTCACTAAAAAACATTAACCTTAATGATGCCTTAAAAAATTACCTTAAAACCGTATTATTAAATAGATTGAATAACCATGAAACTGATTTAATCAATAAGGATGAGCTATTTATAAGTTACTTAAAATTATTCCCTGATAGTTTTGAAAATCAGCGGAATAAATTTGAACACCTGGTAACTAAAGGCTGCTTTTATGACGCATGTGATCAATTTGATTCATCTAAATCTGCTCTTGATTTCCTTCTGAACAACTACCAGGAGGACACGGATAATAATAAAATTAATATATTACAGTCTTCCCTTGATTTTCAAACTAATTTTCCGGGCAACGCCGGGCTGGAACAAATGATTCTCGGAGCAATCGGTTCAGATTTTCCGCCCTTAATTTCCATAGCAGCGGATGGTATTGATTCCGTCCTTATAAAGAAAAACCTTGATACTTTAAAAACCATAATTCTGATACAAATAAACAAATACATGAATAACCCTGATTACCAGGAAAGCATAATGTCCCTGGCAAACCTGTCAAAGGAAATAGACAACGGGTTTTATAATACGGTATTAAATATTTTAATAAATTCGAATGAATACCCTTTAAAAAAGTTTATTTACAAAATGCTTGGCAGGCCTCCACTTAATCTTAGAAAGGATGCAAAATACTTTGATAAATTTTGGAATTACGCATTCAAATTTAGAAAAGCTGAGATAGCTACCAATAAAGGGAAATTTATTATTGAATTGCTTCCGCAAGTTGCACCCGTTTCTGCCGGAAATTTTGCCTTTCTTGCATATAAAAATTTTTTCACCAATGGCGAATTCCACCGTGTTGTACCCGGATTTGTAATCCAGGGAGGCGATCCTGAAAAAACAGGTTGGGGAGGCCCTGGTTATGATATAGTCTCTGAATTTTCATCATTGAATTATGAAGCCGGCCTTGTCGGTATGGCAAGTGCAGGTAAGGATACCGAAGGTTCACAATGGTTTGTAACTACCGGTTCTTATCCGCATTTAAACGGCAGATATTCAATCTTCGGAAAAATAATAAAAGGGCTTAAAGTTATTAACCGGGTTGAACAAAAAGATAGAATACTCCGTGTAAAATTAATATGAATTAAGCACTACATCATATTGCGAAGTATGTGCAGCATCAACTTGTTTTAAAGATCTGAATATACTTTTATCCGGATAAGTTCCCAGGTAATTAACTATTGCACCGCTGTTTGCATCAAAAAACGTTCTTAATACAGGGCTGCTGAAATCAATCTGGCCTCCAAGACCGACAATTGTTTTTATTGCACCCAGAATTAAATTTTGCGCTTTAGCGGCATCCTGAGGCTTGTTTTCATAATAATCTATCCCATAGTAAAACTGGTAACAAGCCTGGCGAAATGGAAGAAATTTGCCGTCAAGAACATCTTCCACTAAGGCCTGCCGGCTGTATAATCCGCTTCTCGGCCACCCTGTAGCAGAACTTGAAGACATCGCCAAATTGCATATTTTATATGCTTTGTTAAAATAAGGCGTTCCGCCAAGGTTACTCCAGGAATCTTCATTAAATCCTATAATCATATTTGCATAATAATCCATGAAACTTGAAAGCGGGTCAAATGAACCCTGGTTAGACACAAGACCCTGACCCTTTTGATAACTAAACTGCCACGTGCCGTCATTTATCTTTAACATTTGTAATGTTTTGCTTGATTGATAAACCGCTCTAACACTGGTTACAACAACTTGTGCCGTAAAATTTCCGTCGTTTGTTGCAGATAATAATAATATTGTCAAAGAACAATCTATCTTATCATTTTGCCAGTTGCTGTTGGAAAATGTGGTCCTGTTCATATAGCTTGTTACCGCATCACTAAATCCGGCAAGCAATGGTCTTAAAGAAGTTGAAAGGTTTGCCAGGTTTACCGTAACATTGCAATTTAATTCTTGTGCAAATGCAACTGAACTGTAAATCATCAGTGCTGCAAAAAAAAGCTTCATAATCTTCCTCAATTTCAAATAAAGGTTAAAATAATATAATTATTTCAATATAATCTAACAATGAATAAAGCAGTAACCCGGTAAATTTTTCTTTTTATATTTAATATATTTTACCGTCTTTACATTCACCTGTAAAGTACATATCAATTTCTCCCTTTCCTTTTACAGCAAGTTTTCCTCTGTATTCACAATTAAAATAATCCTTTACAAGCTCAAATGTGCTGCCTGAAATATTAATTTTGCCGGGTTCCGAGCTATTTTCCATTCGACTGGCAATATTAACCGAATCTCCCCAGACATCGTATGTAAACTTATTCATACCGACAATTCCGGCTACTACGGGACCTGTGTTAATTCCCGCGCGTAATTGCCATTGAACTTTTGAATCCTTATTTTTTTTATTTAAATATTCAACCATCTCTTTAGCAGCATAAATTACATTCGCCGCATGATTATTTGGTTTCTCCGAAAGCCCTCCGCATACCATATAAGTATCGCCAATAGTTTTAAGTTTTTCCAGGTCATACTTTTCGACAATTAAATCGAAATTACTGAATATTTCATTTAATTCCTGAACCAGTTCGGCAGGTTTCAGAGCGTTTATTATCTGTCTGAATCCATGAAAGTCAGTAAATAATATAGTTATCGACTCAAAATGGCGGGGAACTACCACACCGTTTAACTTAAGCTCCCTGATTATACCATCCGGTAAAATATGATGCAGCAGCATATCATTATTATTTTTTTCTTCTTCCAATTCCTTTGTTTTTATTTTAAGCTGGGAATCCATCCTGAATTTATATAGAGCTATTTCTATAGCACTGTGCAGCCCTCTTTCATCAAACGGTTTTAAAAGATACCCGCCGGGTTCCGTTAATTTGGCCTGCTGTAGTGTTTCTTCATCAGTCAAAGCTGTTAAGTAAACTATAGGAACATCATATCGATTTTTTATAATCTTTGCAGTCTCAATACCTGAAAGTTTATCATTAAGCATAATATCCATCAATACTAGGTCGGGCTTTTCAATTTCAGTTCTATTTATTACGTCAATACCCTTTCCAACAAATGAAGTTACTTCGTAACCAAGCTTTTCCAATACTTTCTTTATATCCATTGCAACAATGAATTCGTCTTCAGCAATAAGTATTTTGGTTTTTCTCTGAGTCATTATATCCGGTGTTAATATTATTTAATGTAAACTATTGGGAACGTCGAACGGCAACAAGAGTTGAATCTCTCCGAATCTCTTAGTTCCAATTTACATTATTATTATGAAATTTCATAAAACATTTAACGTGTAATATTATTCGAAATGAATTTCCCGCTTTGTCTGCCGCAGTTTAATACCGGACAATGAAAAATATTTTTAGTAATCCGGAATAAGTATATAGACTGCCACGAAGAAAGCTGCACCTTTTGCGATCCGGGAAGAGATTATATAAAAAATGATATCTCAGATAATAATATCAGTAACTTTAGCCTAATTTCATTAATGGATCAATTTTTTTCTGGAAACCAAATACTTATCTACACTGTCATTCCCGGTAATTTCAAAACTGCCGGTATATTCAAATTCAAAGCAGTCTTTAATTAAGTTATATGTTGCTGAAGTAACGCTGACCTTTCCGGGTAAACCGTTTCTTTCCATTAAGCTGGCTATATTTACTGTATTGCCCCAAACATCGTAAGTATACTTTCTTTTACCGACAACACCAGCAATAACATTTCCGGAATGGACTCCGGCTCTCATTTTCCACTTGTATTTAGATTCCTTATTTCGTTGCGACAGATAGTCCATCATATCTAAGGCTGCTAGGACAACAGATAAAGCATGATTATCGTTCTCTCTCGGTAGACCTCCTGCAATCATGTAAGAGTCACCCATAGTTTTTAATTTTTCAAGCCCGTATTTGTTAACAAGCAAATCAAAGTTACTGAAGATATCATTAAGTTCGCTGACAAGCTCGTGCGGATGCATCCCGGATGAAATTTCCGTAAAGCCCTGGAAGTCAGTAAGTAAAAGCGTAACCATACGGAATTCTTTGGGTTTTATTGAACCACTATCTTTAAGTTCTTTAACTATTTCAGATGGAAAAATATTATGAAGAAGCCGGTCGGATTTTATACGTTCTTCCTCAAGTTCCCTCGTCCTTTCCCTTAGCTCCAGGTTGATTTTATGCTTATAAACAGCCAATTCAATAGATGAATGAAGCGTTCGTTCATCAAATGGTTTTAGTATATAACCGAATGGTTCTGTAATCTTTGCCCGCTGAAGCGTTTCATTATCAGCTAAAGCGGTAAGATAAATAACCGGCATTGTAAAAGAATTCATTATAATTTCCGCAGCTTCAATTCCCGTCATTTTACCTTCAAGAATAATATCCATCAATACAAGATCGGGATTTAATTCTTTACATTTTTCAATAACCTCGTCTCCTGTTCTTACTGAACCTAAAACCTGATAACCTAATTTTTCCAAAGTGTTTGATATATCTTTAGCAATTATGTTTTCATCTTCCGCTATAAGTATTTTAATTTTTTTATCCATTATAACTGAGTGTTGTTCCTTTTATTTTTGTAGTATACTCTAATCCGGTTACAATCCCAAAATTAAAATTGAGTTTACTTAAATTTAATTATTTATTTTGATTAAAACGCATTGCACTTAAATGGATAAAATTCGTGGAGCAGCCAGCTTGCCCCGCCATGGCGATGGCACAAGCGGTGATACCGATTTTACCTGTTCATTTCTTATAGCTTGCATTGAAGAGACAGGACATTTCCCGGCTTTACAGAAACATAATTCAAATTAATACTTAATATAAATTCTAATTAAAAAAAGTTAAGCTGGGAGGATCCAATAATGGAATCAAATGATGTACCAATTAAATTTAACACTGAATCTGCAATGGGTTTAAGTTGTTTGTCTATATAATGCTGATAATCTATATCCCCGGGTTCTAATTCAACCGGGACGGGGCCTTGCTTTGTAATTATATAATGAATAATACCGCTGTTCCGGCCAATCAATTTGGCCGCTTTTACCTGGGGGGGAATATTTTTAACATATTCGCTAATCCCTTTCCTAAGTCTTTTCCTGTAAACCAGTTTATCATTAAACTCTCCTTTATTCACGCCCGAGACTATACTTCTTATCCAATCTTCAATATCCTGCCCGCTAAATATTCTCTTATACAATTCAACCTGAAATTCTTTGGCCAAATGAGTCCAATCAGACCTGACGAATTCCATTCCTACAAAATCAAGTTTTTCTACTCCTCCCTTCACCAGAAGGCCTGCATATCTTTTTTTAGCACCCGCATCACTCCCCCTTGCCGATGTAATTATAAATTTACGATAATATTTTTCAAATTCAATTTCCAGGTACGATTCAATTTCATAATCATTCCTGAGTTTTTCTTTCCAATAACTATTTAGTTTAACTGCAAGTTGTTTTCCGGTATCCTGCCCGCAATCCTCTTCGCTTTTATTCAATTTTACAAATAATGAATCGGTGTCACCGTAAATCACTTCGTAACCAATATTCTGAAGATAATCCCTGCTTCCAAGCAATAAATATTGCCCGGTTCCGGTAATTGCTGTTGGAAGGTCCGGATGATAAAACCTGCATCCATAAGAGCCCATTACCCCGTAAAAACTGTTCATAAGTATTTTGATCGCTTGTGATAACTGCATATCTTTTTGCGCTTTAGCTTTGCTGCGTAATTCCATTAATTGTGCGATAAATTCAGGCAGGAAATGATTTGTTCTGGAAAAACTGTAGCCGTTAGGTGTTTTAATGGATGGCAGTGAAGACGAAAGCCTGGAAATAGGATCAATATTAAAAGTACGAATAATTGAGGGATACAAACTTTTAAAATCAAGCACAACAACATTATCGTACAATCCGGGTTTAGGGTCCAAAACATATCCGCCGGCCGCATGATCCATCCCGGTAATATCTTTTACATTATAAGCAACAAAGCCGGCACGGTGAATTTTAGGTAAATAGAAATGATCAAATGCGGCTGTCATCATACCAAGCTGATCCATCAACATTCCCGATATTTGAGCGCGTTTTACTGCCAACCCTATCAATCCCACTTTACTGAAAATCTCACTTACTAAAACCGCATCAGTCAAATTATATTCAGCAAGTTTAATTTTATTTTCTTTAAAATACTTTTCAATTTCACCTACCTTATTTTTTTCAGGAGTAATTTCTTTTCCTCTTCCAAGAAGTTCCTGAGCCACGGTTTCAAGTTTGTAATCTTCAAATGAAAAGAATGATGAACGTAGAGAGACAGGACCGTCAATAATTATTCTACCTGGTATTACGGCATAATATCCTCCTGATTTTCTGGTTTTTAAAGTTATTCTGCCGCCGTCCCGCGCTAAATCAAAAGGTACATTTAATGCCTGATATTTCTTTTCAAGGAACATCAAGTCAAAACCGATTACATGCCAACCAATAATAATATCAGGATCAATTTTTTTAAACCACAAAGAAAATTCATTAAGTAACTCTTTTTCAGTTTCTGAAAGAGTAATATAATCAGGTAATTTATTTGAGCCGGTTCCTATCATAAACACTTTTTTATACTCCCCTGATCTGCCGGTAACATGTACGGCTATTGAGTACAGTGCATCATCCTTTATACCGGTCTCAATGTCGATCGATGCAATAACAAATTGAGGTATAATATCGCATGGCAAAATTTTGGGATTATTGAAGGTAGTAAGAGTATCCCTCTTCCGGGCTTCACCCGCTACCACAGCCTGAACATTAATAAATCTTTCCATTAAAAACCGCTTAACCGGGTCAATGTCTGATTCGTAGGTTATAATGTTCTTTGAGTCCAGAAATTCGGCAGCAATTTTCAAATCTCTCTGGGTGTTGAAATAAACGGCATCAACTTTATTACCTTCGAATGAGCTTAATTTCAATTGCTTCCGGGAATAGTTTACGTTTATCCCGTTTAGGCTGATTTCGGTATTAACAAAAAATACGGGTTTTACTTTGTCATAATTTAATTCGACCGGGCCCAGTTCCTCTGAGATTCCGTATAACCGGATTAAATTTTTTCCTTTTATATCAAACCATTCGCCGGTTAATATAAAAACTTTGGCCGAAGTCATTTGCTTCAATCAATACCAGGCTTTACCATCAACATACTCCAAATATGCTTTATGGATTTTAGCAGTAGTAGAACCAGCTTCTCCATTGCCGATAATATAATCATTAATCTGTGTGACCGGCATTATTTCGGTTGTGGTGCCTGTAATGAAAAATTCATCAAATTCTTTTATCCTGGCTTTCTTAATAGCTTTCTCTATTACATTAACACCTGAACTTTTGCATAATTCTATGATGACTGTACGTGTTACTCCGGGTAAAATTAAATTTGATAGAGGAGCTGTCCAAACTTCACCATTTTTTATTCCCCAAAAATTAGTGTGTGAACCTTCCATCAGGTATTCATCTCTTACCAGGATTGCTTCCCCGGCACCTTGTTCAACCGCATGCTGGTTTGCGAGAACAGCCGGTAAAAGTGAAATAGACTTAATATTACATCTTGACCACCTGATATCTTCTTCAAGAATTGCTTTAATTCCTTTTTCTATAATATGGTTATCATTTTCAATTGGTGATGCAGAAATAAAAATGGTCGGCTTTACTTCAACTTCCGGGAAAGAGTGCTTCCTCGGGAATGAAACCCCGCGGGTTACCTGGATGTACACAGAAAGGTTTGGATTGCTGTATTTATTAAGTTCAAAAAGTTTATAAATATTACTTTCAAGAATATCGATTCCGGTAAAATTAATTTTTATTGCACTTAAGCTGCTCTTAAATCGTTCCAGGTGGTCTGTATACCTGAATAACCTTCCATAATATGTTCTAAGTACTTCATATACGCCGTCGGCATATAAAAAACCCCTGTCGAATGGGGATATTTTAACTTCCTCCAGATCTGTAAATTGTCCGTTAAAATAAACTATCATATAACCCTTATAATCCTGAGTTTAATATTAATTTCATTGTTTCAGCATCTATGTTGCCGCCGCTAATTATAATCCCTACATTTCCTTCGGCTTTTATAGCTCCGCTTAACATAGCGGCAATCCCGAGTGCACCCGACGGTTCCACAACAAGTTTCATCCTGAAAAATAAAAATTTAACAGCATCCATTATTGCTTTTTCCGATACCGCTGCCATATCATCAACGTATTCAAGAACCATTGGGAAAGTTATTTTCCCAAGTGAGGCGGTGCGTGTTCCATCAGCAATCGTAGGAGGATTTTTTACACTTTGCAAAATTTTAGTCCGGAACGAACGAACGGCATCATCAGCTACTTCAGGTTCTATTCCAATTACTTTGCATTCCGGGTATATCCCTTTCACCGCTACAGCCGAACCGCTTAACAGTCCGCCTCCTCCGCATGGAACAATCAAATAATCCAGGCTTTTGACTTCTTCAATCAATTCCAATGCTGCCGTGCCTTGCCCGGCTATAACATCGTAATGATCGAAAGGAGGAATAAGGATTTGACCGGATTTTCCCTGGATTTTGGATGCAACTTCTTCACGTTGTTCTTCAAAAGGGTTATATTTAACAATATCCGCACCATAAAAAGCTGTTGCTTCGCATTTTATGATGGGGGCATTTTCAGGCATCACAACAGTCGTCTTAATTCCGAATATTCTTCCTGCTAACGAAACTGCCTGTGCATGGTTCCCTGATGAATATGTAATTACTCCTCTGGATTTATCTTTATCCGGTAATTTTGAAATGGCATTAAACGCACCGCGGAATTTAAAAGCGCCTACCTTTTGAAAGTTTTCACATTTAAGATATATATTTGCATTCACTAATTTATTGAGCGTTCCCGATGTCATAACGGGAGTAATATTAGCAAAACCTTTTATTCGTTCCTTAGCTTCCAGTACTTGATCAAACATTCACTATTCCATTATAGTTAAATATTTATAATAATTGGATAAATTAATTTATTGTTAATAATACTTATACACATACTGAATAATGCTTGACGGGTTATTGTCATCATCAAATCTGTCTTCTTCTATTACGTTATTATTTTTATCATATTTATAAATCGACCTTGATATCAAGTCGCCGGTCGCGTTATAATTCAAAGATTCCACTTTATTACCATCAGGGCTGTAGTGATTCACAATTTTGAATTCCATATTTCCGGCTGCATCATACCATAATTCATCCGTCAGGTTTCCATTGTCATCGTAATTATAAATATAATATTTTTCTAATTTACCGCTGTTGCTTAGCCTGGAAGCTTTTGTTTTATTACCATAGTTATTGTATTCATAAGCATACTGTTTATCTGCTTTTCCCTTTGAATCAAGTCTTATAGTTTCAGTTCTAATTCCTTTATTATCATATCTATATTCATATTTCTGATCAACCTTACCGTCTTTATTATAAAATAGCGTTGACGTAATAAAACCGGCTGTGTCATACGTTAATTGAGAATTTTTTTGACCGTTTGTCAGCTTACCTCTTGAATTATAAACAAACTGAATTTTATCAATTGATCGTATATTCTGGGATTTAATTAAAATCCTCTCTTCAGAATCCAAATTTTTAATTAGCGGCAGGCTTGGTTTTGCTTCTTCAGCCACTTTTGGATTTTCTTCTTTAGTAATTTTGGGCGCCGATGAACAGCCGGACAAAATCAGGGTTAACATTAGAATTGTTGAAACAATAACAATTCCTTTTCTCATTTTAAATCTCCCGGGTTTTATAATAGTAATTTATTAAATCATATTGATATGAATAAATTATTTACTACTTAAAATTTAATAAATATTTTATAAATGTGTTTGGTATTATTTATTTATAAGTTCGCCGTTTTTAAATTTTATTTCAGAAGATACTTTTCCGCTCTCTTCATATGTTATCCATTTACCGTCTCGTTTACCGGCGATAAAATTTCCCTCTTCTTTCATTTTCCCATCCGGGTAATACCATATCCAATTACCATCTGCTAAATCATTTTTAAAATTGCCTTCGCTCTCAACCTGGAGGCTTTCATAATAATATTTCCAATGCCCCTCATTTTTATCATTCACCATTTGTCCGACTATCTGGGGTTTCCCTTCCGAGTATGAAATTTTAAAATCTCCATTTCTCACCCCGTCCACTACGTTGTATTCTATAATCCTCCCTTGCAGCTTTGCTTTTTCTCTTCCCGTAAAAGGTGTCTTACTACCGTTTTTATATAACCGACCTTTTATTTTCGTTAAATCTCCGTGAGTAATTTCTTTTTTCCTGCATGAGAGCGATGCAGTTGAAATGAATAAAAAAGAAATTATTGCTATAATTAATAAAACATTTTTAATTAAATTTTTTCTCATGTAAAGTCTGAATAAAATAATTTAAATTAATAACTGAAATTACTCCAATGATATTTAAAGTAGCCCCGACATTTGGAGCCTGTCCCGATTCGATCAGGAGAGATGGATAAATTACAAAACATGTTCGGCTTCAACCAAAATAATATGAAAATTGTGGCTTGAACCATAGGCTCATCCGCCGCTGGCGGAAAAGCCAATAAAGTCCGGGCTCTATTATTCCCCGAGTTTCGCATAGTGATGGCCATGCCAAAAACTCGGGGCTACTTACTAAAATTTTTAATATCTACGTAACTTCAGTTATTAACTGCTTTTCCGCAAAGGGTCTGAAAATAGATTTAAATTGCATTTGTAATGTAAGAAAAGAAGAGCAAAGTTTGGATGATATGTCAATTTTATAAATGAATACCTGTTCTATTGTAATTTAGAATAAGCTTCCATCAATTTCTTTTTGGTCTCCATAAGGTCCTGAGATATAACTTTCACTTCACCAAGAATGGGCATAAAATTAGTGTCGCCATTCCACCGGGGAACAATATGAAAGTGAATATGTTCATCAAGGCCTGCGCCGCTTGCTTTACCAAGATTAGCCCCGATGTTAAAACCTTCGGGGCTTGAAATTAACCTTAAAGCCTGTTCTGCTAACTGAATTTTTTGCATAATTTCGGTATTTTCATCCGCTGTGAAAGAAGAAAAATCACTTGTATGCCTGATTGGAACAATCATTAGATGACCGCTATTGTATGGATACAGGTTTAAGACAGTGAATGTGTTTTTACCTTTTTCAATAAGCAGGTTTTCAGAAGCGCTTACTTCCAGGAGAGCGGCCATGCAGAGAACGCAGCCGGATGAACCGCTCTTATCTTTAATTGTATCGATATATTGAGAACGCCAGGGCGACCATAATTTATTCATAATCACTTACCATTAAAGCCTTATTAATGCCCTTCTTCTCTGGATTTATTGTATTCATCAATAATTTTTTGTTCAACTTCTTTTGGTACTTCTTCGTAATGTGAAAAGTCTCTCTTATACATTCCTCGTCCGGATGTTAAACTTCTTAACGTGGATGAGTACTTGTATAATTCAGCCAATGGAACCTGTGCTTTAATTACCTGGAAATGTCCGTCCGAATCCATACCAAGGATTTTACCACGCCGGCTTGAGATATCGCCCATTACATCGCCCATAAATTCTTCGGGTACTGTAACTTCAACTGTGTAGATCGGTTCAAGCAGAATCGGTTTTGATTCCTGGAATCCCTTCCTGAAACATTGCGCTGCCGCAAGTTTAAAAGACATTTCATCGGAATCAACAGGGTGAAATGTTCCGTCAAACAGTGTTACTTTTACATCAACAACCTGGTTTCCGGATATTACTCCTTTTTGCATCGTATCAACAATACCTTTTTCAATCGCAGGTATAAATCTTCCGGGAACTACTCCGCCAACAATTGCATTAACAAATTCAAATCCTTTGCCGCGCGGTAAAGGCTCAAATTTACAATGAACATGTCCGTATTGTCCGCGACCGCCGGATTGCTTTTTATGTTTGTATTCAACGTCATCAGCTCTGCCCTTAATCGTCTCACGGTAAGGAACTTTTGGCTCAACTATATCTACCTCTACATTATATCTTTCTTTTAATCTTTTCACAGCTAATGCAAGCTGAAGTTCGCCCTGGCCGGAAATAATTGTTTGTGATATTTCAGGATCAAACTTAACTGAAAATGAAGGATCTTCTTCATGCAGTGTATGGAGGCCTGTGGCAATTTTATCTTCATCTCCTTTTGCCTTTGGAATAATTGCACTATTAATAACCTGCTCGGGAAATACAATTTTATTCACTAAAACAGAAAGGTTTTTTGAGGTAAGTGTGTTATTTGTATGTGTATCTTTTAATTTAACAACTGCCCCCAAATCGCCGGCTGATATCTTTGAAACATCAGTCCGGGTATGACCGTTCAATATTGAAAGCTGGCTTAATCGTTCGGTTTTACCGTTGTTCTGATTAATAAGATCAAGGCCCGCAGTAGCCGTACCTGAAAAAACTTTAAAAAGTGAAAGTTCACCTACGTGCTGTTCGGAAATAGTTTTAAAAATAAATAAAACTACTTCACCGGATGCGTCGGGTTTTAAAAGAACTTTATTTTTGCTGTCTTTTAATGAAGCTTCCTCACCGCCTTTATCTGCAGGTGAAGGAAAATATTTAGAAACGAAATCTAAAAAATTGTTCACACCGACTGCTTTAGTTGATGATAATGCAAATACGGGAGAAAGGTTTCCCTTAGAAACAGCAATCTTAAGCCCCGTTTCTATATCTTCGTTGGAAAGAGAGCCTTCTTCAAAGTATTTATTCATCAATTCTTCCGTAGTTTCGGCAACTTTTTCTATAAGTTCCGTTCTATATGTATCTGCTGCAGACTGAAGATCTGCCGGAATATCAATTACATTAACTTTTTTACTGCCTGTATCACCGTATTGATAAGCTTTCATGGAAACTATATCAATAACAGTATTAAAAATTAATCCTTCATTAGCAGGAAATGTTATTACAATTGCGTTAGGAGTAATTCTGTCTTTGCCCTGCTGAACAGTTCTGTTAAAATTAGAATGCTCATTATCAACTTTATTAATCAATAAAGCTAAGGGTAAATTTAATTCGGATGCAAAGCGGGCCGCATTTTCTGTACCAACTTCAACTCCTTCGGCAGATTTTAATACCATAACTGCAGTATCTGCAACTCTGAGAGCTGCTTTTACGTCACCGGAAAAATCCGAATAACCCGGAGTATCAAGCATATTAACTTTTATATTATTCCACTCAAGGTGAAGAAGTGAAGAAGATATGGAAATTTTCTTTTCTATTTCATTCGGAGAATAATCAGATGCAGTAGTACCTTCTGCAATATTTCCAATTCTGTTAATCTCTCCGGATGTGAATAATAATATTTCAGAAAGCGTGGTTTTTCCACTTCCTCCGTGACCTATAAATGCGATATTTCGTAATGATTCAGCGCCATATTCTTTCAAGAGAATTCCTCCTTTAATACAAGGTGAGATTATCGAATAAGTCTTTGGTTATTTTCTTCTGTAGGCATTCCAAAAGGCACTTATCCCGTTAGCTATAGCAGAGAAGCCTTTGATAAAGTCCAGCACCGGCCCTTCAAATCCTCTCCTTATTCTTTCTTCCAAATCCAAAATAGTATCTACTCTGTTATTTACTTTGGAAACTATGTTCCGTGTTACCAGTAGCTGGTTATCGGCAGATTCGGAAAGTTGATTTAATTTTTCACTTAAGTTTGTTGCTGATGCAATTAGCGGTTTCATCTCAAGAGTTAAATCTTTTATTTCGATTTCTATCTCTCTAACCGTTTTTGATATCCGGCCTAAAAAAATTACTAATGCAATACACAATACCGATGCACATACTAACAGTATAACATACAAGACAAAGATTAAATTCATAATTATTTTCTATTTTTATTAGGCATTCTTTGAACTTTTATAAGCATCTACTCCGGCTTTTACCGCATCTTTTAACCTGCCGCCTTCATTTTCTATATTTTCTTTGCTTATGTTTATTGTATTTGCAGCTTTTATTTTTGCTTCACCAAATATTTTTTCGGCATCTTTAAGAAGTTCTTCGGATTTAATTTTTGCATCGTTGATTAATTTTTCAGATCTCTTTTTGCCTTCATTAATCATATCCTTGGCTTTATCTTTTGCTTCTGCTATATACTTTTCAGCTTCGCCCAGATATTCATCTGCTTTTACTTTTATGTCACTTCTTAATTCTTTGCCGCTCTTGGGAGCATAAAGTAACGCTATTATTGCACCTATTGCACCCCCGGCAAGAAATCCTATCAGAATACCTTTACCATTATTATTCTCCGACATACCAGCCTCCTTTTTTATCAATTAATCTTATCGCTTAAAATAACAAGCACCTTCCTGAAAATCAAGAAAGTAAGATTCATCTTAGATAATATTTTTTTTAATTCTAAGCGCTTTTTTACATATTTTTAATTATTTCGGCCGCAAATTCCGATGATTTTACTTCCCTGGCGCCTTTCATCTGGCGTGCAAAATCATAAGTAACCACTTTCGACTTAATCGTCTTTTTTAATGCTTTTTCTATTGTTTTTCCAACTTTATCCCAGCCAAGATATTCAAACATCATAACACCAGACAATATAAGCGACCCCGGGTTAACTTTGTCCTGCCCTGCATATTTCGGAGCTGTACCATGTGTGGCTTCAAATATAGCCGTTGTGTAGCTTAAATTTGCCCCGGGGGCCATTCCAAGACCGCCAACCTGAGCGGCGGCTGCATCAGAAATATAATCGCCGTTTAAATTAGGCGTCGCTACTACATCATATTCATCTGGCCTGAGCAGCAATTGCTGAAACATACTGTCGGCAATTCTATCCTTAATTAATATTTTTCCTTCCGGTATTTTCCCGTTATGCTCATTATATAATTCTTCCTCGGTTACAATTATTTCTCTGAATTCTTCCTTTGCTGTTTTATACCCCCATTCTTTAAATGCTCCTTCGGTAAATTTCATTATATTACCTTTATGCACCAGGGTTACACTTTTTCTTTTATGGTCTCTTGCATACTCAATAGCTTTTTTAACAAGCCTTGCGCTCCCGAACTCACTCATTGGCTTTATTCCGATACCGGAAGGCCTTCGGATATTTTTATTAAACCTGGTGTTAATAAATTCTATTACTTCTTCTGATTCCGGTGTGCCTGATTTAAATTCTATGCCGGAATAAACATCTTCCGTGTTCTCCCTGTATATGACAATATCTAATTTTCCCGGATCTTTCATCGGGCTCGGTACGCCTTTATAATATTTAACAGGCCTCACACATGCAAATAAATCCAGAAGCTGCCTTAACGCTACGTTCAGGCTCCTGATTCCGCCGCCTATGGGAGTTGTAAGAGGCCCTTTAATTGCAACCGTAAATTCTTTTATTGCTTCTACTGTTTCATCAGGAAGCCATTGATCCTGCCCATAAACAGTTAAGGCTTTTTCGCCCGCATAGATTTCCATCCAGGCAACTTTTCTTTTTCCTTTAAATGCCTTCTCAACTGCCGCATCAAAAACCATTTTTGCTGCATTCCATATATCGGGGCCTGTACCGTCACCTTCAATAAAGGCAATGACAGGATTTTTCGGAACTTTTAATCTGCCGTTTTTTATTTTTATCTTCTGGCCATCCGGTGGAACAACAATTTTTGAGTACGCCATCTTCCAACTCCTTATCTAATTTGAAACAGTTTCCACACTAATCTTACCAAATCTATTTTGGTAAATTGTTACACTAAATATTCCGACAAAGACTGCAAACCAAAGCGTCACAACCCTGATTATAAATGTAGAAGCGACTGCAATGTTTTTTGGATAATTATTCCGCACAAGCATAAATGTAAGCGATCCTTCAGTTACTCCCAATCCGCCGGGGAGCATTGTTATAGCTCCGACAATTATTGCAAATCCGTAACTAAATGCCGACCAAAAAAAGCTAACTCCAATGTGAAAATTAATAAGAATTAAATGATATCCCAAACATTCAAATGACCATGAAATAAGACTTAAAAGCGTCATATAAACCAGCGGCATAGGGCGAAGCATCTGGTATGAACTTTCATAGGCATTATGAATACTTTCAAGATGCTTTCTGAAAAATTTGCTTTTTTCGAACAGCCCTATAATAGGTTCCGCAATGGTGCGGTTGCTTATTAAAATGAGTACTACTAAAAAAAATATTCCTACCCCGATTACAATTCCTCTTCCGAAATTAAATACATAAGCGCCCACCAGCGCAATAATAGTTACGGAAACAAAATCGGTTATTCTTTCAGCAAATACTATAGGAATTGTTCTGCTGACTGGTGTCTTCGTTACTTCCCGCACAAGGTAGGATTTCAGTAATTCACCCATCTTTCCCGGAGTTACGCTCATGATTAAACCTGACATAAAAATAGAAAATGAGTCTATTGTCTTTATTTTTACTTCAACTACATTAAGATAATAGTGCCATTTCAAAAACCGGACACAATAATTCGTCAGAGATAGTATCAAAAGCAGAGGAATTAGAAACCAGTTAAATGAAGCAAATGCGAAAATAACATTATCAAAATTTGCATAAATAGTAAATCCAAGATAAAGAATTCCGGCAACGCTGAGAGAAATAAATATATTCTTTCTGATTTTTTTCAGCAAGTTAAATTATCCTTAACAATGTTTGGTAAAGCTTTGTTAACGGCAGCCCGACAACATTATAGTAGCAGCCGTTTATTTTTTTTATAAATACTGCGCCGTAATCATCCTGAATACCGTACGCGCCGGCTTTATCCATAGGACTCCCGCCTGCTATATATTCCCTGATCTCATGAACGGCTAATTTTCTAAAAGTAACAAATGTCTTTTCATAATCGGTTATTGTTTTACCATTAAGAGAATTATAAACCGAAAAGCCGGTGTACACCGTATGTGTCCTGCCGCTTAATGTTTTCAATATTTTCTCAGCTTCTTTTTTATCCTTCGGTTTGCCAATAACTTTCCCCTTTATAACTACAATTGTGTCTGCTGTTATAATTATTCCTTCCGGGGTTATTTCTAAAGCTTTTTCCAATTTGTATTTTGAAAGCCTTCTGACTATGTGTACGGGTTTTTCTCCTTTTTAAACCTTTCATCCACTTCAACTCTTAATACGTTAAACTCCAAATTCATTTGTTTTAAAAGCTTGCTTCGTCTTGGTGATGCGGATGCCAGAATAATTGGTATATCTGTTTTAATCATTTAAGCCTGCTTACCTCTGTCCCAGGGAAATAAAATGATAGTATATCTTTATAATTCCTGCCTTCAACCGATTGATGAATTGCACCCCATTGGCAAAGCCCGACTCCATGACCGTATCCTTTTCCTGTAATTATCACGGTTTTATTTTCATCAATCGAAATATCAAACACCGTACTTCTCAGAATATCATTATTATCGGCAGTTCTGATTACCGTCCTGATTTTACTGCCCTCAAGCTTAATAATTTTTTCCTCATCGTTATCTGTAAGCAATGTAATATCAAGTTCACTTACTCTGTCCGATCCATCCTTACTTTTAATTTTTACGGCTTTTAAGGAAAATTTCTTATCTCCGATGAAAGTTAAGACTTTGAGCCTTTCTATAAAAACGTCTTCGGGATATTTTTCCTCCCATGTAAAGTTGGAGGCCATTGAACAGTTTGGAGGATCTCCGTCTTCAACTCCTTCAAGGTAAGGAACATTTTTTAAGCCGAAAACAAATTTCACATTTTCGGTATGCCCGCCGCAAGAGGAATGATAATAAACTCTGGCGGGTTTATTATCATAAGTTAATATCATACCGTCGGTCTCATCCACAGCCCGGCTTGCCGATTCCTTTTCCGCACCTGCTCCGCCGTATGCCTGGTCCCTGGTATCAAGGTAGATATCAAAAACTTCACTATTACTCTTCAGCCTGTTTAATGCATAAGTCCTGGCACAAATTGCAAATGCTTTTAGGGCTTCAAAATAACTGTCATCCCTTCCCGTCGGCATTTCGGCCGGCACAACGCCTTTTAAGTAATCCTCAAGCGGTAATTGGTTTATAACTTTTACCGTATTCCCGTCTCTTACAACTTTCAGAATTCCACGGTAGCTTTTTCCGTTATAAAATATTGAATTATCTTCTTCAACCGGTTTTAATTGGAAATAAGTAGCTTCAAAAGCAGAATCAGCTATTTTTAACTTTAGATTTTTTCCGCTGACAGAAAATTTTAAAGTATTCCTGTTTTTAACCACTGCTATAGCTTTCTCGTTCTTACAGAGAACCAGCGGGCTCTCTACCACGTAAGATAAATTAAATCCGTGTTCGGCCAATAAAACTTTTATCGGCGTACTGTTGGAGGGAATATATTTTTTTTGTGATTTAGTCAGCCTTTCTGATGTTGAGCATGAAGGAAGAATCAGTACTAATATATATAATAATAGAACATAACAGAGTTTTTTATACATCTTAATCAACCGGGACAACTGTTACTGTTTGTAAAATATTTATTAATATTATATTTTTTTTTGCGGAAAGATAAATTGATTTGCTTATTTGATTAGACATTAAAAATAGACTGCTACCTGAACATGGCCTTTATACTTCCCCATGTTTGTTTAACTCCGGATATATCCGAACCATAAGATTTGGATGTAGCTAAAACGTTACCCGAAGCATCAATTAATTGCACTTGATAAATATAGAAGACATCAGCAGTTTTATAGATTGGATCTGTCCATTGATATGAATAAACATTACTTTGAGCAGGAACTGATCCGACATTTTTAAAAGGTGTTGTTGTGGTCTGTCTTTGAATTATGAAATTGTCTTGCGAGGATAATGGTACATCCTGCGTTACTGACCAAGAAAGGTTACCATTGCTTCCCGCATTTAAAGTTATTGTACCTGTCGCAAGTACCGTTGCAATAAAAACTGAAAGAATTAATAGAATTACAGTTTGGCCTTTTTTCATAACTAAAATATATCGTGCCCCGCAAATAATGTCAAGCAATTTCTTCAATTAATTTAAAAATTTTAATGTGGCATATTTCTCTTCCCCGTAATTTAATAGCAAAATTCACCTCTTATTGAGCATAATATAAGCCTGTTGAGTCAAATTCTTGCATGGTTGTAATAATTAATAATAAAAAATTAATTTTTTAAATATTATTTGCTAATTGGCAATAGTGCAAAAATTCGTCCCCTGAAGAACATTCTTGAATATTGTGCGCATTATCATTTGCTAAATAACTTTTAAGATATATGTTCATCTAAAACTTAGCAGGAATAAACATGAAACAAAGGAGGTGTTTTTCAGGAAAATATTAAAATCCTTGCCGCCATCATTGTTGTATAGGAAGGTTTCTTAATCTTAGTAATACAACGCTACGTATTTATAAGTATTGACCGATGATTTTTAAAAGAAAGGTGATGCAATATGGAAAACGCAAGAGAAGCTACACAAGTTATTTTAGAGGATTTATTAAATATCAGTAAAGAGGAACATTTCTTATTCAAAACTGCGTCTGATAAAATTACAAACCCATTCCTGAAAAGTATCCTTGATAATTGCGCCGATGAAAAACAAATGAACATTGATAAACTTGAAATGGAATTGGAACGTATAGGCGGAAAGTTTAATCGGAGAGAGATCGAGATAGCCCAAAACGTCCTTGGATATTTTGACGCATTTAATTGTGATAAAGAAATTTTATCACAGTGCCAAAAAATCGACGATGCCGTATTAAACAAATTTTCAAAAGCTATGAACGGTGATATACTTTGGGAGGTAGTGCCTTTTATTGCAAAACAGTATTTTGCTTCGGTTAATCTTCACTGTAGAATTATGTATTCATCTAAGAATAACGTTCCAAAATCGGTTTATTCTTAAGACATTACTTTAGATTTATTCTAAAACTTATCCGAATAGTGGATTTATATTTTTATCATCAAATTTGGTTTTACCGAATCTTTTGTATGCAAGTTCTGTTGCTTCCCTGCCGCGGGGTGTGCGGTTTATAAAACCCTGCTGAATTAAAAACGGTTCATATACTTCTTCAATAGTGCCTGCATCTTCATTAACTGCTACGGCAAGAGTATTCAATCCTACAGGGCCGCCTTTATATTTTTCAATAATTGCAAGAATAATTTCTTTATCCATCTCATCCAGCCCATATTCATCTACTTCCAACGCTGTCAGCGCTTTTTTAGAAACTTCCAGATCAATCACTTTCTTATTATAAAAGTCCGCAAAATCACGGGTCCTTCTTAAGAGTTGGTTGGCAATTCTTGGAGTCCCCCTGGAGCGTTTTGCAATTTCATAGGCCGCATCATCGTCAATGTTAAGGCCGAGTATCTGGCATGAACGCTTTACTATTTTCTTCAAAATATCGGAGTCATAATAATCGAGCCTGAATTTTATTCCGAACCTGTCCCGCAAAGGCGATGTTAACATTCCGGCTCTCGTAGTTGCACCAATCAAAGTATACTTAGGAAGGCTTATCTGTACCGATCTCGCATTCGGGCCGCTGTCAATCATGATATCTAATTTATAATCTTCCATCGCAGAATAAAGATACTCTTCAACAACCGGGCTTAACCTGTGAATTTCATCAATGAACAAGACCGAATTTTCCTCCAGCGTAGTTAATAATCCTGCAAGGTCACCGGGCTTTTCAAGAACCGGCCCTGAAGTAATTTTCAGCCTAACTCCAATTTCATGAGCAATTATATGGGCAAGAGTAGTTTTTCCCAATCCGGGTGGGCCGGTCAGCAAAACATGGTCAAGCGCTTCTCCGCGCTTTAATGCTGCAGATACAAAAACATTTAAATTATCGGTAATTTTAGGTTGCCCTGAAAAATCCGATAGTCTCAGGGGACGAAGAGACTGTTCAAATTGTTTTTCTTCATCGTTTGTATCAGGGCTTGTTGATTTAGATTTTCTCAAAAGCTTATATCATTTTTAATAAAGAAATATTACCGGACTAAATTAAATGAAATAATTCAAACAAACATAATTGTTACTTTTGTTATTTATGTCTCAATTTGCTTATTCTGAATTTTAAACCAATGGATTATTACCACCATAAATGTCATAGCTGTAAGCATTAGAATAACCATGCCTATAGTGTTCCAAATATCAAGGCTTTTATCCAGAATACTTATTAATCCGGGGTTCCAGGCACTTCCGTATAAAATAGTTAAATGAACAATATAAATCAGCAGAGTATTCCTGCCAATAAGTATAAAAATTCTTGGAATAGACTCTACCTTTAATGCAATCATTGAAACAAGAGAATTAAGAATCAGCACAATACCCAGCCTGTAAAAGATCAGGTTCGGGCTGGTAGTCCAGAAATTTGAATGACCGTATAATAAAATCTCAAGTTCTGTTCCCATTAAAGCTAAGACAATAAATGCCGCTCCAAATCCTGCAAGCCAATAGCTGAATTTTATAGATTTGAAAACTGCAGGGTGTTTTGCCAGGTAACTGCCCAGTACTCCGCCCGCAATTACATAACCCACCCACGGCACTAACGGGAAATTAGAGCCGCTGCCGTTGTAGAAATAACCGGCAATCCATGGAGGCATAAAATTAAGCCAGTTTATTGCGTTGAAAGGTTGGTATAAACCGAAGGAAAGCAGTGCGGCACCGGAAAAAATTAAATAATCGTTTATTTTAAATTTCTCACCGATCAATAAAAGTACAAGCAAAAACAGGATCCCGAAACCGATTAAATGCAGTACGTCTATTGCAAAAAAATTTTTCCAGGCATAAGCCGTGACACCTGAAAAATCTATAAATGAAGGCGTGGGATACCTGAGTAAATAGCCAAGGAATATTAATAAAAAGAATCTTTTAATCCCTTTTTTAACTCTTGGATTTGTATTGAAAGGTTCGTTTATCAGTTTAAATAAATATGTAAAAACAGTGCCCGCGGTAAATAAAAAAATCGGGGCTGTCATCCCCCTCATAAAAAACCATAAAGAAAAAAGCGGGGAATTAAAATTCCTGTAATCATTGGATAAAAAAACGTCTACCGTATGCCCTTGCACCATCTGAATTACCGCAAATGCTCTCATCAAATCAATAAATATTATTCTATTCTTCTTCGAACTTTGCGTCATTACCTTATCATTTCCATCGCAGAATTTATTTAAATTTTAAAATTATAAAATTATTCCTAACAATTAAAGGATAATAATATTCTTTTTACTAAAATTATCTTTTGCGTATAGACAACTAAGATAATAAAATAGTTTAATATCACATATAGGATCGCATAAAAAAGCCCCGCTTTAACGGGGCTTTTTACATAGGGGTGTTGATTTATCAGCTTACGCTAATGGTTCTTGGTTTTACTTTATCATGTTTTGGCAGGTTAACTGTTAACAGGCCGTTTTCATATTTAGCCGAGATTTTCGAAACATCAATACCTTCGGAAAGTTTGAATTTTCTGTAATAGTTTGCAAATAAACTTTCATTCAGTACGTATTTTTTTTCTAACGCTTCGGTATAATTTACTTTACCAAAAATAGTCAGTGAATTTTCCTGCAATTTTAAATGAACATTCTCTTTAGTTACTCCGGGAAGCCCGGCAGTAAGCACAAATTCTTCACCGGTTTCATATATATCCGCAGGCGGAGTAATACTTGGTTCGCTTTTTAAGTTATCTTCCCATGATTGTTGTTCTTCAAGAACTTCTGTTTCTGAGGTTTCTTTATAATCGGACATAGTTATCCCTTTCATTTATTTATATTTATTTTTTATTAACGTTTATGAACTTTTTGAAGTAATTATACAGGCCGGGTTCGCTTCCCGGCCTGCACATCAGATCGGCTAATTATTTTTTATCGTCATCTACTACTTCATACGAAGCATCCTGTACATTCTTATCGTCTCCTTTTCCTTTATCATTACCTGGTGCCTGGTCTCCCGGCGCATTCTGCTGCTGACCCGGCTGCTGCTGTCCGCCGCCTGCCTGGGAATAAAGCTGGGAAGCAATTTCATTCCAAACTTTATTTAAGGATTCGGTTTCAGATTTCATTTGTTCCGAATTGTTGGATGAAATAGCGTCTTCTAATTTTTTAATTTCAGCTTCAAGCTTTGATTTTGCATCTGCCGGAATCTTATCCTTCAACTCTTCAATCTGTTTCTTTGTCTGGAATACAAGAGAATCAGCCTGGTTTTTAATTTCAACGCTTTCTTTCTTTTTCTTATCATCGGCTGCATGTTCTTTCGCACTTTGCTTCATCTTTTCAACTTCTTCATTGGATAAACCGCTGGAAGAAGTAATTCTTATGCTTTGTTCCTTGCCCGTAGCTTTATCCTTTGCGGCAACATGCAGGATTCCATTTGCATCTATATCAAATGTAACTTCAACCTGCGGAACACCCCGCGGTGCAGGCGGAATACCGTCAAGATGAAATCTGCCAAGTGTTCTGTTATCCGCTGCCATGGGGCGTTCTCCCTGAAGAACGTTGATTTCAACCGAAGGCTGATTATCTGATGCAGTTGAGAACACTTCACTTTTTCTTGTAGGAATAGTTGTATTGGCTTCAATCAATTTAGTCATTACACCGCCAAGGGTCTCAATACCCAGTGATAACGGCGTTACATCAAGCAGAAGGACGTCTTTCACATCGCCGGTTAAAACACCACCCTGTATAGCTGCGCCTATTGCAACTACTTCATCAGGGTTAACGCCTTTATGTGGTTCTCTTCCAAAAATCTTTTTAACAAGATCCTGTACCATCGGAATCCTGGTTGAACCTCCCACAAGTATAACTTCGCTTATTTCCGATGCCGAAACGCCGGCATCTTTTATAGCCTGCTCACAGGGGATCTTGGTACGCTGCACGAGGTCATCAATAAGCTGTTCGAATTTAGATCTGGCTAAATTTACATTAAGATGTTTTGGTCCGTCCTGTGTTGCAGTAATGAACGGCAGATTTACATCCGTTGTGGATGAAGATGACAGTTCAATCTTCGCTTTTTCCGCGGCTTCTTTCAATCTTTGCAGCGCCATTGGGTCTTTACGTAAATCAATCCCTTCCTGCTTTTTAAATTCGTCTGCCAGAAAGTCAATTACTCGTTGATCAAAATCATCTCCACCAAGATGTGTATCACCATTAGTGGATTTAACTTCAAATACTCCGTCGCCCAACTGCATTACTGAAACATCAAATGTACCTCCGCCTAAATCATATACTGCTACAATATGGTCTTTTGTTTTCTTATCCAATCCATAAGCCAGCGCCGCGGCAGTAGGTTCATTAATTATTCTTCTTACCTTTAATCCGGCTATTTCTCCGGCATCCTTGGTAGCCTGCCTCTGAGAATCATTAAAGTATGCCGGTACTGTTATAACAGCTTCCGTTACTTCCTGACCAAGATATTCTTCAGCGGTCTTTTTCATTTTTTGTAAAATCATTGCACTTATTTCCGGGGGGGAATAAATACGGTCGCCAATCTTTACCCGCGCAGAATTATTATCACCCGAAATTACCTCATAAGGCACTTTGGTTTTTTCATCCTGAACTTCGTTAATTACTCTGCCCATAAACCTTTTTATCGAAAACACCGTATTCTTCGGATTTGTAATTGCCTGCCTTTTTGCTGGCTGACCGACTAATCTTTCGCCTGTTTTTGTGAAAGCTACTACCGATGGAGTTGTTCTTCCACCTTCGGAATTAGGAATTACAACCGGATCATTGCCTTCCATAACAGCAACGCATGAATTTGTTGTGCCTAAATCGATTCCTATAATTTTTCCCATTCTAAATCACTCCTTCTATGTAAAGTACCATCAGCAAAATTTTTCTGCTGTCTGATTAGTTAATTTTAATTTCTTTTTCCTGTGTATTGTTTTGTGTCTTTTTCGCAATTGTTATAGTTAATATTCCATCTGAAAATGTCGCTTCTATACTATCAGTATTTAATTCATTGGGTAGCTCAAAACTTCTGTTAAAAGGACCAAAGGTTCTTTCTGATTTAACCACCCGGCTGCTTGGATTTTTCTTTGATAAGTCTTTCTTTTCCCCGGAAAGTGTTAAAATATTATCTTTTAACAATATTTTAATGTCTTCTTTCTTAACTCCCGGAATTTCAACGTCTATATAAACATTATACTCATCAGAGTAAAAATCAGTTCTTGGTTTTACCGAATAATTGATATCCACGCCGATATTCGGCATTTCATCAAAAAAATTATGAATTTTTTTATTAAACGCATCAAAATCACTCGCAGGACCAAATTTAATATATGTCATTTCTTTTTCCTTACAAATAAAATTTAGATTATAATAAACAATCAATATGCCAATTAGAAGACTTGCCTTTAACTAATTATAATTAAATGGTTTATCATAATTTATTCTAAATTATTTGCCCTCCTTATTTTGACGTATTGTCTGCCTTTTTGTCGTGATAGCTATTTGTATTGACAAATAATCTGACAATTGTTGTAAAATTTAATTATTTTTAAATATTGAAATTTGAGGTTAAGTTGTTCAGTCTTGAAAATTTTGACTTAAAATTAAACACCGATATTATCGGCAGAAATTTTGTATATACTGAAGAAATTGAATCAACCAATTCTTTTTTACTAAACAAGGCTAATAAATTCAGCACAGACGGCACTGTTCTGCTTGCTGAGAAACAAAACAAAGGCCACGGAAGGAATAATAAAGTCTGGTACAGCACCAGGGGTTATAACCTTACTTTTTCAATTCTGCTTACAAATAAAAAATACCTGAATAAAAGTTTTAACATTTTAAATTTTGCAGCTTCACTTTCAGTTGCAAACGCAATTGAAAATCTTTACCAGCTCAAGACAGAGCTTAAATGGCCGAATGATGTCCTGGTTAATGGCAAAAAGATTGCCGGCATTCTTATGGAATCTGTTTCCCACGGGAGCAAAGTGGATAGGCTGGTAATAGGAATCGGTATAAATGTAAATCAAATTCTTTTCCAGGGCAGCTATAATATACCGCCGACTTCATTAAAACTTGAAATAAATGATTCGATTGACAGGGAAAGATTATTAGCAGAATACCTTAATAATTTCGAAGAAACATTAAATAAATTTGAGGCTTCTCCGGCTGATATATTAAAAGACTGGAAATCAAAATGCGGGCTGATCGGCGAAAAAATTTCAGTCACGGATGGCGATAAGGTAAAATACGGAATTTTTGACGATATTGATGAAGAAGGTTTCCTCTTATTAAAAAACAATAATAAAATTGAAAAAATTTTCTTCGGAGATGTAAATAGATAAATGCTACTAGCCTGCGATATCGGGAATACAAATATAAAGACCGGTTTGTTCAATGATGATATTCTCACGGAAAAAAAATTATTTGATAATTTAGAATCTTTCCGGGCTTATCTGCGCGCAATACCTGTTAGGAATATTGCAGTCTCTTCCGTTGTTCCGGAAATAACAAAGAAAGTGGCGGAAACCTCTGAAAAACTTAAAAATTTCTCTCCTTTTATCGTTACTAAAGATGTAAAATTCAACTTAAAGCTTTCGTATGATTCCCCGGATACTCTCGGGATGGACAGGCTGTGTTCCGCAGAAGGCGCGTATTCTCTTTTTAAAGCTTCCGGAGATTATCAAATTTTTGACGATAAAACTTTTATCCTTTCTGTAGACCTTGGTACGGCAACTACAATAAACATCCTTACCTACCCGGACGAGTTTATAGGTGGAATTATTGCACCCGGGATTAATATGATGTTTAAACTTTTAAATAGCAGCACGGCACAGCTTCCCCTTGTGTCGGAAATGTATTACGAAAATTTCATAGGCAGAAATACAGCTTCATCCATAGCCAGCGGAGTTATAAACTCTTGTGCCGGTCTTATTAAAAGTACTATCAATTATTGTAAAACCGGAATGAAAGCTGAAATAATAAAAATTTTTATTACCGGCGGGAATGCCGAAAAAGTGCTTCCGTACCTGGATTTTGAATACAAATTTGTCCCCGAACTTGTATTATTAGGTATAAAAAATATCTTCGATAAAAACAACCGCCCGTAATTATTCCCGTGAAAACTTTAAATATGTATAAGAATATTATCTATCAGGCGGGTCTTTCCGAACCTGCATGCAACCAGGATATAATATTTCTTGCCCTTCGATAATACTTCCGCTTCTTCAAATTTTTCTTCATCAACTATCCTTAAATAATCCAATCTAGAAGTTTTTGCCGATGATATTTCCTTTTTCATTTTATTTATAAGCGCCGGTATATCTCTCCGGTCTTTTGCGATAAGTTTCTTAGCATTATTAAGAGACCTGCTTAAAACAAGCGCATCGTTTCTTTCCACGGGGGATAAATAAATATTCCTGGAACTTTTTGCCAAACCGTCCTTTTCGCGAATTATAGGGCAAACAACAATCTTCACGCCCATTTTCAAATCCGATACCATTCGTTTTACAATTACAGCTTGCTGTGCATCCTTCCGTCCAAAGAAAGCATAATTCGGCCTTACGATGTTAAACAATACCGAAACAACTGTTGTAACGCCTTTAAAATGAACCGGCCTGAATTCACCCTCAAAATGTCTGGAAATTTCATCCACTTCAACGTATGTCTGGAATCCTTCAGGATAAATTTCGTGTGTTGAAGGGATAAATACAAAGTCAACTCCGGCTTTTTTCAAGAGCTTTTTGTCATTTTCAATATCTCTCGGATATTTTAATAAATCTTCATTAGGGGCAAATTGTGCAGGGTTAACAAAGATTGAGACAACCGTTATATCAGTTTTCTCTTTTGATTTTTTTACTAATGAAAGATGCCCATCGTGCAGGTACCCCATAGTAGGAACAAGTCCAATTGTTTTGCCCCCGGTTTTGAACTTAGTCAGCAGGCGCTGTAAACTGTCAGCGCTGTACACAGGTTTGATAATTTCCTCAACTCATCAAAGTTAAGATATTAAAAATATTATTTTTCAAATCTTTACGTGAAGAAATAATATCAACAAAACCCTGCTCAAGAAGAAATTCCGAGCGTTGAAAACCGGCCGGTAAGTCTTTCCCGATAGTTTGTTTAATAACGCGCGGCCCGGCAAACCCGATCAGAGCATGCGGTTCTGCTATATGAATATCTCCGAGCATAGCATAGCTGGCAGTAGTTCCGCCGGTAGTAGGGTCTGTTAGAACGGATATATAAGGAATTTTAGCATCGGCAAGCCTTGCCAGACGGGAGCTTGTTTTTGCCATTTGCATTAATGAAAAAGCGCCTTCCATCATTCTTGCCCCGCCGCTGGCGGAAACAATAATTAAAGGAATTTTATTTTTATATGCACGGTCTACCAAACGGGCAATTTTTTCACCGACTACGGAACCCATGCTTCCGCCTATGAATTTAAAATCCATACAGCCGAATGCAACGTCCATTCCGTTCATCTTACCGGCACCTGTCTTTACGGCATCATTAAGATCCAGCTTTTTAATTGTTTCCTGTATCCGGCTTGTATATTTTTTTGTATCTTCAAAACCAAGAGGATCGGCCGATCGCATCCTCTTATCCATTTCTTTAAATGTGCCTTTATCCAGTAGTATATCTATATATTCTCCGCTGCCGATCCTAAAATGATGAGAACATTTAACGCAAGTCCACAAATTAGATTCAAGCTGTTTTTTATGTATTATTTCACCGCAATTAGGGCACTTTTCCCATAGCCCGTCGGGTAAATCCTTTTTTTGCGAATCCGGTGAAATATTTTCTTTAGATCTTTTAAACCAAGCCATAACTATTCTTTCGCAGTTTCTACATCGGCATAAATTGTAATATTTTTATATGAACTTTTAGGGTCGTTCGAAAAAACCGTTATCCTGCGCGAAAGTTTTCCCATTTTTCCCGATGAGTCAAACTGAACGGATATCTCTCCTTCTTTCCCGGCAGGAATATCTTTATCATTAACAACCGCAGCAGTACAGCCGCATGAAGTAGTAATATCTTTAATTCTGAGTAAACCGGTGCCTTTATTTATAATTTTAAATGTATACTTGCCAATATCGCCCTGTTTCATTTTTCCAAAATCATGCTCCGTTTCGGGCAGAAAAATCACGGGTCCGAGCACTGCACCGCCTGCTGTATCTACAGGCATCGATGATAAAGTCGGGGCGCCAGTGGGAACTGCCCTCGTAATAAAAACTCTTAATTCCGGGTTGTTAGGATCGTTGGTTTTAAGAGTAATAAAATTATCAGTACCTTTTGATATACCGGTATTTGAAAAGCTGACATTAAGCCTTGCGGAATCAGTCGGTGTTAGCGTATTTCTGTCTAAACTTGCAGTAATACATTTACATGAAGAGCTTACACCCAACAGTTTTAATACACCCCCGCCTCCGTTATAAATCATATAATCGTGTTGAAAAGTAGTATTTTCGGGTACCTGTGAATAGTCATAATTAATTTGCGGAATAGTTACTTTAGGGCCAATGGCCTGGGCGACCGTAAATGCCGAAAAGAAAAGGATAAGAAAAAGTATTCTTTTAATCATTTTACTTCTCCCTTACGATAAAGTTTTTAAGATAGTTAGGTTCAAGATAATCATAATTTGTTGTTAATAATTCAGCGCCCGATATATCTGCCCATTTTGCTACAAAAACGGGTGAAGGCGCAGTTAATCCAATCCTGCTGTTTCGTATATTTATACTCTGCCCGCCTGTTTTCCCGGCGGATTCCGGGTTCACGTTCCCAAATGTAATACAATCTTTACTAAAATCCTGAAAATCAGATAAGTTTATTATCTTCAGTTTCTCTACAAATATATAATTAATACCCTTGTCTTTCAAATTTGAAACCCTTTGAAATTTTGCACAGTATATTTCTTCCACATTAACTTTATTGGCAATCGCAAATATTGTCCCATCGGGAAGCTGAGCCGAAACCTGGAGAGCCAGCGCTTCGAATGTGGGCACGGGAATAACAGGTAGCGATAAACCGAATGCAATGCCCTTTGCGGCTGACATCCCGATCCTTAAGCCGGTAAATGACCCTGGCCCCGCTGAAACCGCAACGGCGCCTAAATCTTTAGCTTCAATACCGGCGGTTTTAATTACATAGTCAATAGTTTCAAACAACTTTTCAGCGTGAATATTTTTAAACTGGATGCTTGCTTCAAAATATTTATAATCGTGAAAATATACGCAGGCGCCGCATAAAATTTCCGACGTTTCTATGGATAAAACAGGTTTATCATTAATCATATTTTTCAAATACAAATTTTCTGGAAAAATCACTTTCAATTTGAATACTTATTTCCTGCCTCCTGTGCGGCAGGACTCCGGGAATTAAATTACCCCACTCTATAAAAATAACGGATTCATCATCATTCAGGTAATCATTAAATCCTATATCAAAAAGTTCCTCTGAATTATTTATCCTGTAAAAATCAAAATGGTAAATCTTATATTTACCGGTATATTCATTTACTAACGTAAAAGTAGGGCTGCTCACGCTGTCAATGCCTAAGTTCTTAAGCGTCTGCCGTATAAAAAATGTTTTCCCGGCGCCTAAATTTCCGTTAAGTATTATTACATCCCCGGGTTCCAATTTGGCTGAAAACTTTGAAGCAAGTTCAACAGTTTCATCCTCGGAATTAATTATTTGTTCAAATAAAAAGCTCAATGCTATTTTGGTTCCATGGTTATTACGGGTAAAATCATTTCTTCCATCGATATACCGCCGTGCTGAAATGTATCTTTGTAATATGTTAAATACTTATGGTAATCGGTCGGGTAAACAAAATAGTAATCTTCCTTGGCAATAATATAATTTATTGTAATGCCGCGCTTAGGCAGTTTGTATTCTTCCGGGTTTTTAATATAAATAGCATGTTTATCATCAACCTTTAGGTTCCTGCCGAATTTAAATCTTAAGTTTGAGGAGGCCTCGCGGTCCCCGAGAACTTTAGCGCCTCTCATAGACCTTATACTGCCGTGGTCTGTAGTTATAATTACTTTGGCGTTCTTAATTCCGGCAATGGCTTTGAAAGTAGATAAAAGCGACGAATGGCTGAACCATGTATTTGTTAAAGATCTGTATGCAGGTTCATCCGGGGCTATTTCTTTCAGAAGATCGGAATCCGACCTGCCGTGCGCAATCATATCTAAAAAGTTTACAACCACTGCTGTTAAATGCGTGTCCCTGTATGATAAAATATTTTGCTCAAAATTACGCCCGACCTCAGGATCGATTATTTTTATATATTTTAGTTCATTTCTTAATTTTACTTTTTTCCTGTCTAAAAAGAACTGCAGCAGTTCTTTTTCATATTTATTCATGCTGTTTTCATCATCATCGCCGGAACTCCAAAGCTGCGGATAATGTTTTTCTATTTCTGATGGAAATAAAGCGCCAAATAATGAATTACGCGCATATGGCGTTGCAGTAGGCAGGATTGCATAATAATAATCTTTTTCAATTTTAAAAGATCCAGTAAGTGCTTCTCCATTATCAGCCATTGGTCTAACCTGAGACAGTCAATCACAAACAGGAATACCGGGGATTTTGAATCATTTACATGCTGCAGAACATATCTGGGAAGTATTTCAGTAGTAAGTACGGGAGTCTCCGGATCGCCTACGGAGGTTAACCAGTTACGGTAATTCTTTTCAACAAATTTTGAAAACTCTTTGTTGCCTTCCTTTTTTTGATCATTAAGCGTCTGCCTTAAATCAATTTCCGGGTGAGAGTCAAGTTCTATATCCCAGTTAACAAGCTTTGTATAAATCTCAATCCACTCAGCAAAATCCATTTCATTTAAAAAGGCGCGCGATATTTCATTAAAATCAAGCAGGTAATCTTTTGCGGCGTACTGACCTGAAATAATTTTACCTTCAAGAATCTTTTTACAAACCAATAATATCTGACTCGGATTAACCGGCTTGGTTAAATAGTCGGTAATCTTTCCACCAATAGCCTCATTCATCAGGCTTTCTTCTTCACTTTTTGTTACCATAACTACGGGCAGATTCGGTTTAATTTCTTTTATCTGGGCAAGAGTTTCAAGCCCGCCCATACCTGCCATCATCTCATCAAGAAAAAGAAGGTCATATTCATTCTCTTTAACTGAGGAAATTGCATCTTCACCGTTCGTTTCGGTATCAACCTCATAGCCCTTCTCAGACAGGAATATAATATGCGAACGTAAGAGTTCTATTTCGTCGTCAACCCATAATATTTTGTTTCTTTTCATAATTCTCTTTTATTTTAATGTTAAATTACCAGGGACATAGTAAATAATTTGTTCTGCCATTCTCCTTACAAGTGTATTGTAAACCGTTAAAACGGTTAGAAAGTACCGGTCGCTGCATCATTAACTCCGCGATTAATCGCAGTATTAATTGGACAAAAAATTATAGATAATAATTTAAAAATTACTAAACATCTGCTTTTAACATCACACCCGAAATAAAAATATATCAATAAAATTTTAAATTTATCAGCCAATCAGAAAAATTATCGGTCACATATTTTGAAAATAAAAATTTATCCGCCAATTGCTAAATGCACATCTAACCCGGCTGAGTTGGAAGTAGTGGGTATAACATTTGACTGGCCTTCGGGCTGCACCGTAGTTCTTGTATAAAAAATTGAAAGAGTAATTTTTGAACTTATGGTGTATTTCACCCTCGGCTCTATAGTAACCCTGGTCTGCCCCTCCTGGGGAGTGCCTGCATCTGAAAACGGACTCTGTGTAAAATCAAAAAGGACTGTTGAATTAAGGCTGTAAGTATAAGCGAATGTAAACTCAATATCGTTTTTCAGTGAAACTCCGAAAATCGGGAGTTCAAATCCCGATTTATGATAAGATGCAGATAATCCAATATCTTTTGTATCGCTTTCCGAAACATTTAAAGTTGATAATCCTAAAGCATACGTGGAACTGGTGGCATATTTTATTGTGCCGGATAAATCCCCGCCCCAAAGTTTTCCGAATGTCATATTAAGCCCGATAAGAGGGGCAAAAGCATAGTTTACCTGCTGCGATTGTGTTACCTTATTGCCGTTGGGGTCAATATACCATCCTTCGGTATAACTAGAAGAGTAGGCATGGTCAAATGAAACTTTATCGGCTACATATTTAAAAGGCCAGAGTTTTTCAAGCCCATCCCATGTAATTGACCAGTTAGGCCTCGGAATATAATTTGCATAGTTTTCCAAAACGCTTGTCTGTGAGAGCCAGGGCAGCGTTTCAAATCCCTGTATAAAAGCCTGTGATAGCGCGAGAGTGGGATTGCTTGAATTATTTGTATTATTCTTATACAGTGTATTTACCTGGTCTATACTGCTCTTAAATACACTCAATAGGGACACCGGCGGTAAAGACAGGAAAGACCTGCTTAATGTTCCGGTTGAACTTATTGGCCCTGCGCTTGATAGAGAACCATATTGAGTGCTTAAAGGAGTGCTGGTATTTGACGACCAGCTTAACTTCCATGTTAAATCTATTTTTGCACCTTCCCAGAGAGGGCGGGAAGTTGAAAGATCAAGATTATTGCTTTGTGAAAATACATCAGTTATTGTACCTAAACCCGCCACCCTTTCCCCCGGATCTGCATCTAACCCTAACATAAATAATCTGGAAGGCCCTGCGCTCTCATTTAAACTAAATCCCCAGAAATTTTTAAAACCGGTGCCATCTGCGGCTAATGCAGATTTTGAAACTGTGTTGCTGTTGGTAAAGTTAACGTTAATAGATTCATAATCAAAAAATAAAACCCTGGCAACAGTGCTCAATACCAATTCTGCATTTTTAAGAGTGATGAAGGAGGTTACACTCTTTTTAACAACAGAAACAGAATCCGATTTTTTCGTCGTATCTGAAGGTGAATTCTTACTGCCTGCTGCAGCTTTCTGACCATTCTGCCCGGTTTGTAAATCAGGAACTTTACCGCCTTCTTCCCTGTCGAAATTACGCGTACGCCCTTCCGGATTATTTCCGCGTGCGTTGGTTCCGTTAGGCTGCAATGAATTTTCATCTCCACTGTTAAATAATGGGTCCATCAGCGCTTTAAGTGATATTCTCAATCCGATCTGCGATCTGTTTGAGTAGCCCGCACTCTTTCCCGCATCTACATACTGGCCGGTTGCTGAATCCAAGGTTGTAGCGCTAAAATTGTGCGCCCACTGGTAACTTGTAGAATAACTTGCCGTTAAATTAAAATTCTTATCTATATCCCATATCGAGGGGAGCTTTGGCGAAACCCTGAAATTTAAATTCTGTTGAAATGAAGATACCTTTCCAAAATACCCGCCTGAAAAAATACTCCGCCATATTTCCCTTTCCGGAAGCAGGGTATTAACACCGTTGATTGTATCGGATTCTAAGTAGGCTAATGTACCATTAATAGTTGCACTGTAATCGGTTGATAAATTTATAAATCCTCCGTCTGTAATTTTCCAGGAGAAATTAAATCCTCTGTTAGTAGTAAAATCATGCGAGAAAATAGTTGTTGCTTCGGTAGTAGTACTATCACTGGAACCGATAGTCGGCCTGCTTGTAGTGAAGGAACGGTTTCTGTTGGCTGAAAGGTTAAATGCAAAAGTTTGAGGTGCATAATAAATCTTTAGGTCCCTGTAATCGCTTAAAAATCCAAGTACAGAGCCTATGAAGGGAATTTTTACAGGCATAAAGAAATTATCGGGACTTGCATTTACCGCATAACTAACACCGCCATTCCATACCCATGACGACATATCCAGGTCTGTAGGATTCCGCCCGAATGTTTTATTGTAATTAAAAGTAAAAGATAATGAATTAAAGGTATCTCGTATATACCATAATGAAGTAGGAATTTTTAGAGCAATTGTACCAAGAGACCATGAATCCGAAGTGGTGATTGTCTGCGTGGCCGACGTAATCTGTGCCCCGGTCAGATGTGTAGTTGAAGAAGTATCCGTATTGGCGTTTGCAGCGTATGAAGCTACGGCTACATCGGTACCCGGCAGATACAGGGGCTTCTGAATACTTTCGGAATGATTATAACTTAATCCCAGGCTGCTACCTATCCCCAGGTTAAAAGGTAGTAATTTTAATATATTAAGACTTCCGGACGCACTCCAGCTTCTTGTATCGTTTCTGCTGCCAAACTGTGTTCCCAGGCTGTGAAAATACGGGTCTGTGTAACTCATATTATAGCTAAGGTTTATTAAATCGGCAAATTTTATTGAAGTCGCTACGGTGTAAGCATTTCCTGCGTGGCTGTCTGCTCCTATAACCCTTAATTCATCAACCCAAACTTCCCCATTTAAAGTCGTAATATTTGTATTGTTCACTATTTCAATGTTAAAAAAGCTCAGAGAAGTTAATGACGGGTTCCCTTTGATTCCATAATAACGGTCGCTGAAGCCGCTGATTAAAAGCAGATGAAGGGTTGTGTCGGTCTTTGACTTCTGAACTTCTTTTATTGCTGTAAGGTCTTTAAAAATAATATCGGCATCATTCCAGCCTTTAGTGATAGGCTGCCGGTATTCGTAATAGTTATTTGTATCGGTTCCAAATCGCAAATATACATAAGCATTACTTTTTCCGCCGGTAGTGCCGGAAATATTTACGCCAGGGGTTGTAGTTGTGTCGCCGTGAAAAAATACTTTCATCTCGGTATAATTAAACACGTCAAGCGGCTGTGGAAGAAAGTCAACTACCTGCCGGTTATCATTAGGCCCGAGGTCTTTAACAATTAAATCCTGAGACTGTTCATTCATATATACTGTTGCCGTAGTTACCGTACGGTCTAATTCTCTTTGAAGGCCCGGAGGGCTGTAATAATCAGGGTTATCCTCAAGGTTTTTAACCGATAATACCATTACCGTATCATACGGTCTTGACTGCTGCCATGTATTACCGACAAGATTAAACTCCGCAAACCTAACATGCACTAATGTATCCGCGCCTGTAGAAAAAATCCGTATGGTTTCAACATTTGATAAAGACGGCGCCCCTATTGAATCAGAATAATTTTGTAATGGTATCCTGTATAAATGCCAGCCTTCACTTGTATTGGGAGTGCTGATTAAATTTAATTTATATGCGGCATTTGTATCCAGCGGAACCTCGTAACGGAAAAAACTGTTAACAATATCCAGGTTGCCGTTATTGTCCAGATCCTCAGTGTCGGGAACTCTGCCTATATCTGTATTTGCTCCATTGCCTTCTGTGCCGTTTACATAAAAATAACTATATATGTTATTGGGATTAGGGCTGTTAAGGCTGAAATCATCATTATCCGGATCTTGCTTACTCTGAGTATAATATCCAGCAGCGGCAGCGACGGCTTGTTCCTTGGCATCATTCCACCCGTCTAAACCGAGATCAGCCGATTGGTCAAGTATACCGTTATGATTTATATCTTCTGTATGAAGTACTCTGTCCCCGAATGTATCTTCACTTATTCTGCCCAGATCAATGTAAAGCATTGTACCCTTGGGAGTAGTTGGATCAACCCAAAGCCAGAATTGAATATACTGCATATTCTGCGCCTGAAGGTCATTTGCAGTTGTCGAAAGAACCTTCATCATACCTCCCCAGTTTTTCGTAATATTCACACCCGTTTGAAAACGGTTCATGTTTTTAGGATTCAGGTTATCAATACCGGGAGTATCTGGTAAGAAACAATAATCCATAACGGATTCCTGCTCGTCCGTTTGTGCAACCTGCTTTTTACTGCCGTATATGTCGCTAACTTTTACATTGGAAGGAGCAACTGAAAACCACCAGCTCTTTCCCTTATAAGACAGCAGGTTTTGATAATAATTATAAGAAGGATCAACAGTATATGAAGAAGAATTGAACCCGTTTAATTTATAAAGCGAATCGGGTGCGCTTAAATCATGCCAACTGGAATAAGCAACTCCAATAGGTATTAATTTTTGAGAACCCTCAAAGTCATCTATGTATGCTACGCTTTGCCCGCCGTCGTCGGTAATTGTACTCTTTATTGTATTCGGATCCGGGGCCATATGTGCAAATTCGCCGGACAAAGTAAAAGATGATTTTTCCTTCGTTGAAATTACATTATCAAGAGCGTCTGTTATAAAGGGAAGATCGCCGCCGGTAGTCAGATCAACACCCATCATTGTATTGCTGAAAGGTTCCTCGCCTATTCTTACCTTATCGTTTAATGATTGTTCATTAAGATTCAATATGGAAAAACCAAGCTTGGTCCTATCCGAGAAGTCTACCACCGCCCTTGCCCCGAGCATCGTTTTGGAGGCAAGAGTAAACAGGTCATTCTGCTCAAAGGTAATGCTTAAACCGGCTCCGGGAATTAAAGCATTACTGTTCAGTATTGTCAACTGGCCTGTATTATAATCCATAGTGTAGTCTGTGCCCGCAACTAATGCTTTTCCGTTAAGAATAAGCTTAACAGAATTTTCCACAACGTTAAAGCCGAGCTGATAAACGGATGTTGCATTGCCCGTGTATGTTCCGTCAATCTCCCATTTATCATGCACCTGGTCCTGCGCTGCATAAGTTGAAGATGTATCATAAACCGCCTGAAAAGCTAAGCTTGAATCTGTTAGCTTTGCTTTAACAAGATTTGCTGAGCTGAATGGTTGCAGGGTTGGGAATATAATTTCCCCTGCAGCAGGAATAATAGTTATTCCCGGGCGCCAGTCGAATAAACCATCCGGGTTGGAATTTCCGGATGCATCGTAATTATCCCACCCAAAAGCATTTAGTAATTGAATTTGTGCTCCGTTTTCTGGGTAAGTCGTAACAGCGGTTTGCCCGGGAATATCATATTTTATCTGCACCGTAAAGCCTGCCTGCTGAATATTTGTCGCATTTACTGAATAAATATTCTTTAACATTAATGACCATGCCTGTGTAAATTGTGGCTTAAGATATGGCGGTTTTACCAATTTTAATACTATCCTGTCTGCAGTATTTGTATCTATTGCCGGAGAATTGACAAACTCGCCATATTGTTCACCATTATTATTATCAGTATAAGCAACAGCAATTCCGTCTGCATCATTTACTGTGGTAAGAAAAGTGATGTATCCAGTTTCATAATTCATTATATAATCTGTACCTTCGGTAAGTCTTACGAACCTGCCTGTAACACTGCTTCCCGGAATCGGGTTAATATTAATAGATCTATAGGTAGTATCGGTATATGTTCCGTTTACCTGGGGGCATATTGGTAGATTTATCCAGGCATTTGCATTTCTTTCTTTTGATAAATCAATAACTATGGTACTAAGAGTTTTCCATACCTGTATTTGATTAACCTTATATCGATAACTCACCTGGGGAACTGGTAGTCCGTAAAAATTATAAAATAAATTGAAATAAGGGCTAGCATAAACCGTATCAATAAAGAAATTATTTGTAGCGTAACTATATGCGCGAAGTGCAAATGTTGAAGACTGAGTACCACCGTTTACCGCAACCGTCTTCATCTGGCCCTTCTGCTGGCTGGCAAGAGTGGTTAATTCTATGGGCCCGAGCTTAAGCTGTGCTTTAATACCGAACAATGCGTCGCTTCCCCCGACTAATGGTGATGCCTGCATAGAAACATTGCCTGCTTCAATACTTTGAATAATTTCATCCTCATAGCCCGTATACTTAATCTTCAATTGATTTTGATAGTCAAAAGTTCGCTGTGTATTCCAATCTGCGTTAATACTTAATTTATCACCGATCGAACCGTTTACATTTATCTGCACCTGCTGCTGGAAGTTAGGTGTATTTTGAGTATTACCCAGCGCAGAAGTTGTAACACCCTGTGTTGAAGTATTGTCCCATGCCGCATGTATATCAACAGAGCCGCCTATCTGAAGTTTGATTACAGGTTTACCGAATATGCTTAATACTCCTACCCTGGGAAGCGGTATCTCAAAACTTGTAATATCTTTTATCAGTTCGCCAAGTTCTCTCTTTGAACTTTTATAATCATAAAGCCCGTTAAAAGTTTTGTTCCAAATTTTGTTCTCATTTAAAGCTACCTGCAGGTTTATATAGTCGTCAAGGGGCATACGAAGTAGGATTTTCCTGTCATCGGTTCCAACTACGTCTTTAATTTCTACGTACTGACCAGTTGAATCAACTGCAATAACTCTTTTTACAACCACCTCCGAGGGTTTGGCCAATAAATCCGGCTGATCCGGTTGACCTAATTGAACGTTGGGTACATCCTGGGCGCTATACTTAAAATATTTAAGTCTTGCCGTAGAATCAATTGCCATGGAATCTATCTTCACGGTGTCTTTTTTAGCAAATAACGAATCTTTAAATCTGGACGTATCCTTTGCAAACGCCGGTTTTATACGGGCTAAATTACTTTTGTTCTTTGAAGTATCGGAAGTAGTTTTTAAAGGAATAACCGGCTGTGTACCCTGAAGACTCATAACTTTTTTTACCATTAAAGAATCGTTAATTCCGCCGCTGTCCGGTGCCGGGTTTGCATTAACCTGGTAAATATTTCCTTTATTGGTTGAATCCTGGGGTATATCAAGAGGAATTGTTAAATGGCTAATACCCTGTTCTGAACTTTGAATAGAGGCTTCTTCGTTTATGCCCTCTTTTGTTTGTTCCGCAAAATTTTGCTTTTCTAATAAATTTTGCTGCTCGGATATCTTGTAGAACATGTTTTCCCAGATCCTTGGGTTAACCTGGGACTGGTAAGGGGAAAGAAAGCCTAAATTCATTACCGCATAAAATAAGATTATCCCGCTTAGAAAAATGCGTGCAGCTTCTGAAAGCATTTTTATTATTTTCTTATTAATAAGGAACCCTTATCACGAATTTTATAAATATAAACTATTGTAAATAATTATCTATATTCTTACTCCTTCATTTTTATTTCAAAAAATAGATAAAAATATCATTTATATCAACAATTATAATAAGCTAAACTTACAAATAAATTTATAACTAAAGATTAACTTAAAGAAGGTAAATTTTTATTCACCTAAAAAAACGGTACTAAAAACAGTATTTCCTGTACTTAGTATAAATTATTCCGCTAAATTTACTCAATTTTTCTTAATTTATAACAATTTTCTGTAAAGTTTTCTTTCGGTTCAGTCCTTATGTGAGATTTAGCTAAATAGTGAAAAATGGCTTGAAGTGAGACTCACCTTTTTGAATTATCGTGCTGTAAAGCCGGGGCATGCCCCGGCTTTACAACTTTAAAAATACAAGATGAGCCTTACATATTCAGGTTAAATATATTAAACGGCTATTAAATCTATCTTTTATTTATGGGTACATAAGGCCGTTTTGTTTCGCCTGTATATATTTGCCGGGGACGGTTAATTTTGGCTCCTAATGTCTCTCTCATCTCTTTCCAGTGTGCAATCCACCCCGGCAGGCGCCCGAGGGCAAACATTACGGTAAACATATTGGTAGGGATTCCCATCGCCCTGTAAATTATACCGCTGTAGAAATCAACATTAGGATATAATTTCCTTTCAATAAAGAAAGGATCTTTTAGAGCAATCTCTTCAAGGTTCTTTGCTATATCAAGCAGAGGGTCCCTTATGCCTAACTGGTTAAGAACTCTCTCAGCGGAATTTTCAAGAATTTTAGCACGGGGGTCAAAGTTTTTATAAACCCTGTGCCCGAACCCCATAAGTTTAAACTTTGAGTCTTTATTTTTTGCCATCTCAATATACTTTTTATAATTGCCGCCGTCTGCTTTAATCTTCTCAAGCATCTGGATTACTTCCTGGTTAGCTCCACCGTGCAGCGGCCCCCATAATGCATTTATCCCGGCGGAAATTGAAGCAAAAAGATTTGCCTCGCTGCTTCCCACCATCCTTACTGTTGAAGTACTGCAATTTTGTTCATGGTCGGCATGAAGAATTAAAAGTTTATCAAGGGCATCTTCAAATACTTTCGGAATTTCCAATCTCTCGGAAGGTACTGCAAACATCATATGGAGTATATCCGCACTGTAGCTTAAATTATTCTTCGGGTAAACGTACGGCTGGCCGATCGATTTCTTAAATGCAAACGCCGCTATTGTTTTTAGCTTTGCAAGAAGCCTCACAATGTTTAGTTCAATATCCGCATTGTAATCAGCTTCCGGGTAGAATGCAGATAATGAACTAACCATCGAAGATAAAATTCCCATCGGGTGGGCAGTTGGGGGAAATCCGTCATAAAATTTTTTCATGCCTTCATGGATCAGGCTATGGTGTGTTAACTCAAATTGGAATTTTTCAAGTTCGCCGGAATCAGGCAGGTGTCCGAAAATTAACAAATAACATACTTCGATGAAATTTGATTTTTCCGCCAGTTCTTCAATCGGGTAGCCCCTGTATTGAAGAATTCCTTTTTCTCCGTCAATAAAAGTTACCGCACTCTGGCATGCTCCCGTATTACCGTAACCGTTATCTAAAGTTATTGCACCTGTTTTGTTCCTTAACTGTGTAATATCAATCCCAAGCTCTCCTTCAGCGCCGGTTACTATAGGGAAGTCATATTCCTTGTCATGAAGAAGAAGTTTTGCAGTTTCTACGAGTGTTAAATTATCATTCATTTTGATCCCCACTCTATAACTTTATTTATTGATTGTTTATTTTTTATTTTGACTCATTATTTTAATTATTTACTGAAGTTAACCAAATGATATTTAAAGTAGCCCCAACATTTATGTCGGGGATCGCTAATTTACAACCATGTTTGGCTTTAGCCAAAATGATATGAAAATTGTGGCAAAGCCAATAAAGTCCGGGTTTGGTTATTACCCGATTTAAAAATCGGGGCTACTTAATAAAATTTTTAATATCTACGAAACTTCAGTTATTTAAAAGGATTTCGGTAATTTTTTTCACAAAAAGATGCCTGGATAATAAATGGTTTTAGTTTAGCTGTCCTCCTTTTTTAAAAATTAGTTTTGTTGCTAATAATTTAATATTCTTTGTAGAAATTAACTACATATTATATCACTGTCAATGAAATTATTGATTTAGATTACAGGATTTATAAGAAATATACCCCGATATGGCTGAATTAGTTAATATTTTACACTGTTAATAGCAGAATTTTAATAATATTGAAATATTTAATTATTATTAAGTGTAATTATTTTGATCAATTAATAATTTATTTTTCTATTTTTTGATAATTAAGTAAGATTACGCAACTGATATTTTAAAGTAGTCCCGGCATTTTGGCACAACTATCAGTATGTGAAGAGCCTGTGTGAAAATTTGATTTGTACGAATAAATTTACATCAAAGTACCTTGAATTAATTCACGAGCAGGTAGTGCTAAACTGTTAAAACAGTTAAAAAGAATATTTTTATAATTCATTAACACCGCGATTAATCGCGGTGTTAATGATGAGAAGCCAAAAATATCCAACCGTTTTACCTGTCCGCCTCTGCAGGAACGGTTTACCCACCTTGAAAAAAAAATTAAACGTTAAAACAAAATATTGAATATTGATAAAATTATTTATATCTGCGTAACTTCAGTTTTTAATAATTAGTTCAGCAGCTATTCTTCCGCTTTTCACGGCGCTTTCAATAGTCGATGGCAATCCGGTATCAACCCAATCGCCGGCGAGGAAAAAATTATTTATCTCCGTGGTTTGTTCAGGCCTGCTGTTAAGTATCTCTTTTGAAGGAACAAATGTAGCCCGTTTTTCTTTTATTATTTTGTACGTAATTATATTATCCCTCCCTGTCTTAATATATTTCTCCAATTCGGATACGGCGATATCAAAAATCTCTTCTTTGGATTTTTCAACTAGTTTATCTGCATCGCTTATCACCAGTGTTATATGATCATGATGATTGAATATCCAATGAACCGGCGAATTAATCAATCCGAAAAAATCCTCCTTAAGTTTATTCTCCTTAAGCCATATATGGATTGAAAGGATTGAAGAATAATTCAAATCAAGATTGTTTATAGAACTTAATCCCGGGAAAAATTTTTCCAATGCATATAAGGGTACCGCCGAAACAACAAAATCAAAACCGGTCATTTTTCTTTTACTTGTAATAATTTCTGCAGCATTTTTACCGGCAACCTTAATCTCATTTACCTGTTCAAGAAAATTTATCTTCCCGTTTCCTCTTTCAATAAAATTCAAGGCGCTTCTACAATAACTTTCACTTAACCCGAACTTCGGCAGAATAATCGTTGCAGCTTTGTTTCCCCTGAAAAAAATCTCTTTTAATATTATTGAAAATGTTTCGGCGGATGCTTCTTTAATATTTGTATTCAAAGCTCCGACGGCTAAAATCTCCCAGAATGCTTTCCGTATATTTTCATTTTGATTTTCTTGTATTAGCCAGTCATATACGGATAATTCCCGGATATTTTTTTGATTTATAAAGGGAAGCTTTATGAAAAATCCAAGAAATATTAGCCTGTCTTTTACGGGCAGAGCCTTATAGTTCAACAGCGCCGACAAAAGATTTAAGGGATATGGAAGCCGTGAAGCCTGAAGGGAAAACAGCTTAAAATTTTCTCTTATAAAATTTACCCTTATGCCGTCCTGGTAAATAAAATTATCCCCTGCGCCTATAAGTTTAAAGAAATTTAGTGTCTCTTTATAACATCCCATCAGGATATGCTGCCCGTTGTCTATAACTGAGCCGGTTTCATTGTCTTTAAATGAATACGCCCTGCCTCCGGGTTTGGGGGATGCTTCTAAAACTTCTACTTGAGCCCCGCTGCGGGATAGATATGCGGCTGCTGTCAGCCCTGCCGGTCCGCTTCCGATAACGATGCATTTTTTCATCAATATACTAAACTGTACTTAGCCCATACACCTATAGAAATACCCACTTTTTCAAGTTTATTAACTTTTATATTTCTATTATAAATATCATAATCGGCATTAATAATTTTTTCAAGTATTTTATGATATATATGCTGCATAGCCCTGGCGGCAAACATTGAGTATTTATCATCAAGGTTTAAATCCTTTGTGGCGCTGATAAAATAATTTTCAGCGCGCTCAACCTGGTATCGCATTAAATTTTTGAAGTTTTCATTATAAGTATTATTTATAATTTCGCTGTCTGAATAATTATACCGGGCAAGTTCCTGCTGGGGTAAATAAATCCTGCCGCTCTGCGAATCTTTTTTTATATCTCTTAATATATTTGTAAGCTGAAGCGCAATACCCAGGTCAACTGCAAAATCTTTTGTGGACTTATGTTTATACCCGAATATCTCTATACACATTAAACCGACTGTTGAAGCAACCCTATAGCAGTAAAGTTTTAGATCTTCAAAAGTTAAGTACCTTTTCTTTTGAAGGTCCATTTCCATTCCTTTTAACAGTTCAAAAAACGGCTCAAGCGGCATATTGAACTGTGAAATAGTTTTACCCAGTTTGTTAAGCAATGTATATTCCGAATGACCATTTAAAGCCTTCTGCAATTCATTCGTCCATTTAAAAAGTTTTTCATACTTTATGTCATCGGGAAGATTTTCCTGGTCAACAATATCATCCGTTTGCCTGCAGAACGCATAAACAGTATTCATTGCATCGCGTTTTGCGTTCGGCAGCAGGTTAAATGCATAATAAAAACTGCTTTTACTGGTTTTTGCAATATCTTTTGCTGTTTCAGCCATCATTAAAAAAATGATTTCAATAGTAAATTTATAAAATCCATTTTATTTAAAACCGGACGCTTTTGAAAAACATTATAATTATTTTTTTCTATCTTCTTCAATATTTCCTGCCCGCCAAGAATTGTCCATTTGATTTCAAACTTCAGCCGTCCGCTAAGATACTTTGTCAACTGCTTTCCTTCATCAAACAGGGCACGGGTTCTATCAACATTATACTTTAAAAGTGCCTTTAAATTAAGATTATTTTCATTTAACTCAAATACTGTTTCTGCCACATTAAATTCTGCCATTTCGTCCTGAGGCAAATAAATTCTTCCTTTTTTGTAGTCAATTGCAGCGTCCTGCCAGAAATTGGCCAACTGCAGTGCGGTACATATTTTATCCGAACAGGCAAACGCTTCTTTATCCCTGATATTATTCAACTCAAGTATAAGCCTTCCGACAGGGTTAGCTGAATTATTGCAGTATGCAAGCAGATCGTTATAATCAATGAACCTGTTTTTTGTAATATCCTGCCTAAAAGCTCTTAGTAAATTGTAAAAAGATTCTACAGTAAGATTTTTAGACTGAATAGTAGTATATAAAGCCTGTTCAAAAGGGCTTACAAAATTCCCGCTTAATAATTCAGTAAAGCGGTTTTCAAATTCATTCAGCTTGCTTAATCTTTCTTCGGGATTCTGCATACCTTCATCGGCTATATCATCTGCAGTTCGTGCGAACCGGTAAATTATTGCAACATCTTTCCTTATCATTTTGGGAATAAGGAACGAAACCACCGGGAAGTTTTCATAATGATTTTTTGTGAATTCCAGCGCTTCAATGTATGCAGATTCTATATCCATTTTTTTTAATTTTGTTCGATAATGATAAAATAGTTAATTTTGTTGTATGAAGATAATTTATTATGATAATATTTTTATGAAATTGAGAGAAATATATAATCAGTCATTAAGCGGAAGATTTTTTTCGCTGATCTCGGAATTCTTCTATTAGCACTTCCCTGTTTATCATTTCGTCCTTTATAACAAAAGTTTTACAAAAAAAATTTATTAAGAAAAATACACTTATCATGAGTAATTTAAAAGAAATAAACAGAAGGCGCACTTTTGCGATTATTTCCCATCCCGATGCAGGTAAAACAACTTTAACTGAAAAGTTTCTTTTGTACGGCGGCGCAGTACAGCTTGCCGGGTCGGTAACGGCAAGAAAGAATCAGAGGTCATCAACATCTGACTGGATGGAACTTGAAAGAAAAAGAGGAATTTCAATAAGTTCTACTGTTCTTCAGTTCGAATATAAAGGCTTTAAAGTTAACCTGCTTGATACGCCTGGGCATGAAGATTTTTCTGAAGACACTTACCGCGTTCTGACTGCCGTTGATGCTGTGGTAATGGTGATTGATGCTGCTAAGGGTATTGAAGCACAGACAAAAAAACTTTTTGAAGTGTGCCGGAAAAGAGCAATCCCGATTTTCACTTTTATAAATAAACTTGACAGGCCTACACTTGAACCGCTGGCGCTTATTGACGAAATTGAAAATGTACTTGGTTTAGGGGCTTTCCCGATGAACTACCCGCTTGGTACAGGATTGGATTTCAAAGGCATTTACGACCGTATTTCGAAAGAGATTCATTTGTTTGAAAAAACAACGGGCGGACAATTTATAGCGCCGGTATCCATTCATGACTTATCAGATCCTATTGTAAAGGATAAATTAAGTGAAAACAATTACAACAAGCTGATTGAAGAAATCGAAATGCTTGATACTGCCGGTGAACAATTTGATTCTGCCGCCGTATTAGAAGGCGGCCTGACTCCTGTATTCTTCGGCAGCGCAATGAACAACTTCGGCGTTCAGCTTTTGCTTGACGGCTTTTTAAGTTATGCTGTTCCGCCCACTCCAAGACACAGTGTAAAAGGAATTGTAAGGCCCGAAGATGATATATTCTCAGGCTTTATTTTTAAAATTCAGGCTAATATGGATCCCAAACACCGTGACCGCATTGCGTTCCTAAGGGTTTGTTCGGGAACGTTTACCCGCGATATGCAGGCTTTCCATGTTAACAGCGGTAAAAAAATAAGGCTTTCAAACTCTCAAAAAATCTTCGGACAGGATAGGGAAACCGTTGATGAAGCATTCCCGGGAGATATTGTAGGCTTCGTTGGAAATTCTAATTTTGGTATAGGCGATACAATTACGGAAGACCCGTCAATTGTTTATAAAGAGATTCCCAAATTTGCCCCGGAACATTTTGTATTTATGCATAATCCAAATCCTTCAAATTATAAAAAATTCAGGGATGGATTAGATCAGCTTCTGCAGGAAGGTGTTATCCAGGCTTACTATCTAAAAAATTCGGGACAGAAAGTTCCCCTGCTTGGCGCGGTGGGACCTTTACAGTTTGAAGTAGTTCAGTTCAGGCTGGAAAGTGAATACGGCGCCGAATCAAGATTGGAACAGACCAACTGGAAAGTTCTTAGATGGGTTTCCCCGGAAGTGAGCGCCGAAAGCCTGGAGGCTTTGGTTCTGCCTGCGGGCGCCGCTATTGTTAACGATGCTTCTGAAAGGACTGCTATACTTTTTACCAGTGAATGGTCATTAAATTATTTTATCGAAAAGTTTCCAAAGATTGAACTTTCGGATATTCCGTTTGAAACAGAATTGGCTGACAGATAGCTCCCGGTGTATTGTTACATAAATGTTAATGAACTATCTATTACCCGGCGGTACATGCAAGAAATTATACTAAAGCATCCTTTTTCGGAATTGCGGATGTTACTCCAAATCACTTCAATAGGTTTCTTAATAAATTTACTTGACAATAAAAATTCTACATCTTATGTTAAATGCATGTAAGAGATTTACTATTCTATAGATGACGCGGATTCTTAATTAAATATTTTCCTCCAACTTAACGATAAAAAATTGTTTGTGCGGGAATTTGAATAGTTAATATTCAAATATTTTTTATTATTCTTTGCAGTGATTTACTTGTTGATAATAGAACTAAATCATTCGGTTTATACAGGGCTTTCCCGTTAATTTTTTCATGATTTTAAATTTTGATTCAATACTGCGGGTACTAATATTTTATTTTCCAAAATACAGATTTGTAAAGAATAAGCCCGACTTTTAACCCGTCGCTTATTATTTCTTTACCGGATAAAAAAATATAGAATCGCTTAAGTACAAATAAATAAAGTACACTTTTTTGTTTGGTTATTAAATTTGATTCGGCAATTATTGATTGGAAATCTCTGATAAAAGAAGAACTTTAATAAAAAACATTAAAATATCGTAATATAGGAGATTATAATGTATAGTCTGCTTAAGACCTTCATTTATCAAAATCAAAAAAGTCGCCTCTCGGGAGGGGTGAATGGGTGGGTCGAAGCGATTATATTTAAAAATCCTTTGCAATTATCTTTATTCGCAAAATCAATATTTTGTAACGATGCAAAAATCAAAACAATTACAATAACTTATAACCGGAGAATACTATGTCGTCTACAATCTGGACCTATGACAGCCTTGCACAGGCAAGCTCTGCCGAACTTGAATCAATCTTGTTAACCGGTACACCGCCGGATCTGGAACAGTTAAACGGTTTTATTTACTACGGATGGAATCATGAATGGATCGGCAATTTATCGGGAAAAAAATTTAAAAAGGGCTTCATGAAAAAAGACGGCGTTAATTATGGTTATAATGAAATTGTTATCCAAGATAAAACAGGATATTCAGGCGAATGGAACCAGCATATTAACAGCGACGGCAAACCCACCCAGCTTGGTTACTTCCGCGCTTCCTATGTACGCGATGAGCCCCCGGCTAAGCTTAATGAAAGATATTTAAATCTTGGCTATTTTGATTACGATATTGCTCATTTGGATAAATGGTATTTAAGCTTTTTTAAAGTGATAAGAGATTTTGTAGTACTGCCTAATGAAGGGGATAATACCCTGCTTCTTTGTAAAGCTTACCTCCGCGTATTTCCTTTTTTAGATATTTTTTACTGTTATTTCCAGCTTGGACGAAGAGAGCCGATTAAATATTTGCCGTGGTAAGTCTATTATATTTTTTGAAAATTAAAAATGGCGAAATAAAATGATTACAAAAAATGAACAATGGCTGAGAACTTATTTGAAAATATCGGAAGGAATTTATTTATTAACCTTTCTTTTTATCATAATAAGTTTTATTGAAAATACTGTCAATAATACGAATGCCGGGAACATGCTTCTCACCGGGTTACTTGTAATATCCTTCATTGATATTTTGCTATGCTGGTACTCTGTTGCCGATATTAGAAGGTTTACAGTGCTTGTCAAATTGAATATCTGGGTATCAATTACTTTGTCGTTAATCTCGATATTAATTTTATTTTTTCAGGATACGAGCCCTGTTATTTCGTTATGGATGTTTTCAACGGATTTGGGAACGGTAACGGGAATAATTTTAGCACTTGGCGTGCTGAATACTTTATTTGCTTCTCTTTTATTATCATCAGCGGAAAAGGCAAGATACGGGTTAAAATATTTCTCACCCCTGCAATTCAAAACTCTTAACGCTCTTGCGGAAGTAATTATTTACGGTGAAAAAAAATTTATTCCAAGTGAAGATGTGGCTAAAAATGTTGATAAATACTTCAGCAGCTTCGAAGCTAAAACGAAGTGGACGATGGCCCTTGTTATTACCGGGCTATATTTCTATCCAATATTATCGCTGCGCCCCCCGCTTCCTTATATTGAAGCAAACGAGAGACATATTTTTTTGAAAAATAAATTTTATAGAGATGTTGAATTGGGACTAATCCCCGGGTGGTGGAAAGTATACATACAGGGAATGATCAGGATTGCCAAACAGATGTGTTATATAGGATATTACAATGACAGCCGGACCTTCGCCTCAGTTGGTTACGTGCCTTTTAGTCAAAGAAAAGACAGGAATGAAAGATTAAGTAAATCACCTGTAACAGAAGCCCCTCCGTTGTACGTAAAATCCCAGGATGATGTAAAGGGAGAATCGGTCGACGGAGATGTTGTAATAATTGGTTCCGGCGCCGGCGCATCTGTTCTTGCAAAGGGCTTGGTCGAAAGTGGAAAAAAGGTTGTAATGATTGAACGCGGCAACCACGAACAACCGGCAACATTTACAGAAAATGAAATGGATATGGTTTCAAGGTTATTCCAGGACGGCGCAATTCAGGCTGCCAAGGATTTTAGATTTACCGTTTTCCAGGGAAGCTGTGTAGGAGGCTCAACAGTTGTAAATAATGCCGTATGTTTTAAAATTCCTGTGCCGGTGCTTGACAAATGGAACGACCCTAAAGGTTTGAATGTTGGATTGGATAAATCCGGAGTTCTTGCATCAATGGATAAAGTCTGGCAAATGATCGGGACAAATCATCAGAATGAAAATACAATACGGTTAAACCCGGGCGGATATTTATTTAAAGATGGTTGTAAAAAATTAGGATATGATATAGCGCCGAATGTAACCGATTCGGTAAATGCAAATATTTCAGGGTGCCTTGGCTGCGGGTATTGTAATATAGGATGTCATTATGATAAAAAACTTTCAATGCTTACAACAATACTTCCCGGGATACAAAAGGATTTCGGCAGGGAAAGCCTTGAAATAATAGCCGGATGTGAGGCGATAGAACTGCATAAGCACGGAGAAAAAATTTCTTATGTTGAAGGCCGGTTTAACAATGGAAGAAAAATAAAAGTTTCCGGAAAAACATTTGTTGTATCTGCAGGCGCAATTTCTTCCAGCATATTACTCTTAAAATCGAAACTTGGGTTAAAAAATGCCGGGCTGAACTTATCGTTTAATGTTGGGACACAATTAACCGCTGCATTTCCGGATAAAATTGATTCGTATGACGGCCTGCAAATTTCACATTACATGAAAGTTATGCCGGATACGGGATTTATTATGGAGTCCTGGTTTAACCCCCCTATGTTTCAGTCGACTGCAATGCCGGGCTGGTTTGAAGATCATTATAATAATATGAGAAGGTATGACAGGCTTGCTTGTGTTGGAATATTGGTAGGTTCGGAATCTAATGCGCGTGCAAGGATTGCCGGTTTAACCGGCAGAGAAATCGATTATACTCCCGCACCAAAAGATTTTCAAACATTGTTGAAAGGGCTTGAACTTTCTGGCGAAATTATGTTTGCTGCCGGGGCCGAATCCGTAATGCCTAATACATTTAAATACTACGAATTTAAAAATGTAGACGAATTAAGAAAAATGAGCGGCCTGATTAAAGATCCAAGCGAAATTACATTAGGAACAGGACATCCGCAGGGGGGAAATGTTATTGGCAGCAGTTCTGAGACCGGTGTTGTGAACGCTGAGTTTAAGGCTTTCGGTTATGACAATCTTTATGTTTGTGATGCAAGTGTATTCCCCACGAGCCTCGGCGTTAATCCACAATTAACTGTAATGGGACTTGCAGATTATGCTGTTCAGTTTGTTAAAATGAATAAAGGATAGTAAAAAATAAATAATGACGCAGGAAATAAATATCGCGGAATTATTGCTTCAATGTGAAGAATTAAATATTGCGCCAAAATATATTGTCCGGCAGGAAACATATAAAGAACAAAAAAGTTCTTTGCTCGGAACATCCTTGCCCGTTAGATCCGAGCCTGTAAAGTATAATGCGAACGGCGAAGAGATTTTTGTCGTGAGCGATCTTCATATAGCCGCGGGAAAAAATAACGCCGGGGTTTATAAAGGAACCGAAAATTTTTTTGCCGATGATTCATTCTGCAGGTTTCTTGAGTATGCCCATAAAATAAAAAAAACAAGAAATGCATTGTTAATTATCAACGGCGATATTTTTGATTTTCTGCGCATAACTGAATATCCCGGTAAGGTTAAGAAAGTAAGATTCTCCAAAAGGCTGAAACATGCATTAAAACTTAATCCGGTATCAAAACCGGTAATCCCTGCACGGGAATTTATCGCGAACCAGTTTTTAGAATGGCAAAGCGTACTTGAACAGATCGGAATTAATAAATCGATTGAAGAACTTGAGAACAGTATTTCTAAAAAGGAAAAAATATACGGGCTGTTTACTGACGATTATAAAAGTATTTATAAACTGTTAAGCGTGAGGAGTGGCCATCCTGATTTTTTCAGAGCATTGGGCGGCTGGTTTGCCAAGGGGAATAAATTAGTGATTCTAAAAGGCAATCACGATCTTGAACTTTATTGGCTTGCAGTCAGAAATTATTTAAGGCTAATTCTCGCTGAAGAGATTGTCGGTATGAAAGAAGGCAGTAATATTGAGGATATATTAACAAAAACCATTCTACCTAATTTAACTTTTATTGACGATTCAATGGAAATAGAAAATATTTTTTACATTGAACACGGACACCGTTACGACAAATTCTGCATGGTTCTTGGTAATCCTGTTCTGCCTAAGTATCCATCGCAGATTAACATCCCGTTCGGATCGTTTTTCAACAGGTACCTTCTTAACCGCGTTGAATTATTTTTTCCTTTTCTTGATAATGTGAGGCCGTCGGGCAACGTGCTTCCCATGCTGATGCAGGAAAATTTTCCGCTGGGAATAAAAGTTTTATTCCAGCACATTCCGTTTATGATAAGAATGCTGCTTACAAATTTCAGATACATAAAATTTATGTTTCAGGATTTGTTCTGGTTTTTCATTGCCTTTATCGCCCCGGTTGTTGTTGCAGTTATAGTTAACCTGCCTGTCATAGAAAAATTATTAGGCCTTCTCCCATCATCCGGCAGCGATAACCTGGTAATCTCATTTTTGAGCGGACAGGTAAAAAATGTGGGTTTTTTATTTTTATCATATCTTCTGTCCAGGGCAGTTGCCTGGTTTCAGCTTGATGAACCTTCAAGCCTTGACAGCTATGCAAAAGAAAGGTTTCATAATACGGATTATAAAATAATGACTATGGGGCATACGCATAATCCCGGTGAATATTTATTCGATGGGGGGCAAAGATTTTATAATACCGGTACATGGATACCTATTATTGAAATAAGCACAGCCGATGTGAGGGAAGATAAGACATATACATTTTTGCATCTCCCGCGAAACAGTGAAGGAAAATTACAACCCCCGGTTGATGGACTTTTGCAAAGATGGAATGATGATGCCGTAAGAGCGGATACGCAAGTACTCGTTGAAAGGAAATAGCTATTGGAGTACTACTGACTTTTCATCCCGATCAATTGGGACTTCAGAAATATGCAATCTAAGGCACTACTAAACTGCAGGGCACCGGAATGCTTGTAGAAAAGCGATATGCTTGTAGCAAAACTGCATGCTTCTAGCTGCAGAGCAGCGGAATGCTTGTTGAAAATTCCATGTCAAACAATTATTCTGAACCGCAGAGCGGTGACATGGTGCCTTGAAGCTGCAGAGCAGCGATATGCTTGCAGAAAAGCTCTTAGCTGAAACTGAGACTCAACAAATTTTATTTCCGCAACTTATCATTTTCTTTAATTAATGTTATATACATGATGAAAAAACTAAATCACCTATCGTTTATATTTTTGCTTGTATTATTCTCCTCATGTTCGGCCCTGAAAAATGCCGGTAATGACCTGGGAAGCGGATTAATAAACGGCTTTCAAAGCGGCGCGGATTCATTGGGCTCTAACTTAGTTAACGGCGCAACAGGAAGCCTTACTGCGGATAGTTCAAGAATTAAATTGGAGAAGTTTATTGACTCTTTAGTAACGCAAACAGGATCTTCCGCCAATACTCAATTAGTAAGACTTAGAGATTCCGTACTCAATGATTATATAAATATATGGATTCAAAATGTTGTTAAAAATGCTTCGCAATCTTTAAATAATAATATACTGGATGATAAAACGACGGCCAGGCTGCAGAGAGAGCTGAAAATTTTAGTCTCCCAAATCGGACCCGGTTTATTAAACAACTCCACTCTTTACAGGTTCAGTATGCTGAGGGACACCCTGCTTGGTGCCCAAACCAACACCAGGATTAAGGCTATTATTGACTCATCCGCCGCTGCAATAATTTATAAAATTAATACCGGGCTATCGCCTGCAATAAAAGAAAATGCTGACTTTATTGAAAAGTATGCTGCCTGGTTGATTGTCATGGTCGGAATTACGGCACTAGTTATTATGTGGTTCGTATGGAGGGAGAAAGAAAAATATTTAAAAATAACAAAAATGCTTACATACAATATATCCGAAGTGCCGGAACCTCAAATAAAAGAGATGATTAAAGATAGTATTTCAAAGAATGCCAAACTTGCAGGTATAGAAGATGAACTTAGAGAATTGCTTGATAAACAAGGTTTGTTGCATAAGTAATGATCTAAATAATTCTTTCCATTTTATAATCATCCATTATAAAACCGCCGCCTATATCCATAACTATAGAACCGAGATTCTTAAAGCCCATCCTTTCATAGGCTGCAATTGATTTAACATTATTTTTATTTACAGTTAATGAAATTTTATTAATGTTTTTTCCACGAGCTAGTTCTTCAAGAAATTTAAGTGCTTTTTTCCCGTAACCCATTCCACGTTCGGATGATTTAATGTATAATTTGCTTAAAAATAATTCATCTATTTTAAGTTCAATACCAATATAACCAATGTTCCTGCCCTCTTCTTCAACAAGAAAATATGAATACCCTTTTTTAATCTGTTCTTTCATAGCTTCTTTTGACTGGAATTTAGCCAGCATGTAATCAACCTGCTGTTTCCCGATTATAGGTATATAATGCTCATTCCAGATTTCTATTGCTAATGTTTCAACTATATCTGCCTGGTCTTCGGTTAATACTTCTATAAACATTGTTTTATACAGTTAATAATTAAAATCGGTATTTAAAGTTAACTATTGTATTTATGTTACACAAAATTAAAAGGTTTATCACCACAGCTAAGTTTATGTTTAAAGAATGAGACTATCATATGCAAACAAAAAAAGGACGATTAAAATCCAAGGGATGATATAGACCTGTCCATTTCATTCATTCGTGAAATTCGTAATTCAGGTCTTGGAATTAAACTCAAGCGCTTTATTTAAATCTTCAATTAGATCATTAACTGATTCTATCCCGATAGACAATCTTATAACGCGTTTATTTATCCCCGCTTTTTCACGCAGTTCGGGATTCATGGATGCATGCGTCATGGATACGGGATGACAAATTAAAGATTCAATTCCGCCAAGGGATTCTGCAACAGCAAAGATTTTAACGGACCGGAGAATATGATTAACTTCATTTATGCCGCCTTCTGCTTCAAACGAAGCCATTCCGCCAAAACCATACTGCTGTGAACATGCAAGTTCATGTTTCGGATGGCTTTTCAATCCGGGGTAATTTACTTTCCGCACATTCTTATGCTGCTCTAAAAATTCAGCAACCTTTATGGCATTTTCTTCGTGCGCTTTCATCCGGGGTAAAAGTGTTTTAATGCCCCGGAGAACAAGCCATGAATCGAATGGCGACTCCCCCTGCCCCAGCGAGTTGACTATATAATGCAACCGCTCCGCAAGGTCCTGCTTGTTCACTATAATTGCTCCTCCGACTACATCGCTGTGTCCATTTAAATATTTTGTTGTTGAATGGATTATAATATCGGCGCCAAGTTCGAATGGACGCTGATTAACCGGCGATAGAAATGTATTATCTACAACGGCAAGCGCATTATGGTTATGTGCAATATTACAAATCGCGCGTACATCATATATATTCAGCAAAGGATTACTGGGTGTTTCAATCCATAAAGCTTTCGTATTAGGCCGTAAAACTTTTTTAACTTCGTCCAGGTTGCTCATATTTGCATAAGTTATTTCAAAGCCGAAAAACTCCGAATACAGGCGAAGCAGTCTTTCAGTTCCGCCATAACAATCGTTTGTGCATATTATGTGATCACCCGAACGAAAAAAATGAAGCGCGGTAGCTATGGCAGACATTCCGGAAGCTACGGCTCTTGCAAGTAATCCGCCTTCAAGTGCGGCAATATTTTCTTCTAATGCCGTACGGGTTGGATTTGCGGTTCTGGTATAATCATATCCTTTGGTTTTTCCGATATCTTCAAAACGGAATGTTGAAGTTTGATAAATAGGTGTGATAACACTATTGAATGAGGAATCTTTATCTACGCCGCCGTGAACGGATATTGTTTGTAAGTCCATGAAATACTACTCCTTAAAATTAAAATTTGTTTTAAAATGAAAAAACCTCTTCATGATGATTAGAAGAGGTTACAGAGCAGTAGATCCTACTTCTTCCCATCTGTCTCCGCTATGCGGAGCAGGAATTAGCACCTAACATTTCATGAGGTTCTGAAACTGGTTGCTACGGCGTCATCGGGCCTGATCCCTCGACCGTTCTTGATAAGAGAAAGAATTTTAAAATAACTTATTTAATATAAAAAATAATATTAAAAGTGCAAGTGCTCTTCATCCTGAATTAAGGGAAACACGAATTTTTATGAAGCTATTGCTAAAAATTGTAGCTAATATTTAAAGTCGGACTGCCAGTCATTCCGGCAGTTGGATTAAAATTTTGCATGCTTATGTTTACAGCTACCCGGCTGTTGTAAATATGCGTACTCCATACTGCATCAAGTATGCTTAAGAAATGGTTAACACAAAGCGTCCCGATAAAAAAACTCGCGGTTTGATACAATTCATTTGCGACTCCTCTTTGATGTGCATACCACAACATTTGCGGCAAAACGTAATTATTGAAATCAATATAATTTTGATATGTAAATGTATCCCATCCGGCAACAAACTGGGGATATTTACCGGTTATTTCATAAAAGTCCTGCGACCCGAAAACCGCCAGTAGATGTGCATACCCGCTGCCGCTGCCTTCCGTACCTAAAGCGCTTTCCAAAGCATTTAAATTTCCCCAATTGATTCCGGTAGCGACACCTGCCTGGTTATAAATTAATACTTGGTTCGATCCACCGCTTAAAAATTGTGATGCATTTACGGAAGAGTTTATAGAATTAATATTATTCAAAGTCCATTGTGCATATCTTACCGGACTCCAATGCTGATTGTTATACCACTGGAAAAATGCGGTCTGATAGTTAGCCTTATGTGTATAAATTATAGCCGATGTAATTGATGCGGCTTCAACTGCTAAAAAAATTGCAGCTTTTAAATACTGCTCCGTGTATATTTCTCCCGCCCCGGGAAGGATACCCGATAATATTCCTGCAATGACCGGAGATTTTTTCTTTTTTACATCCAAATCATTTACGTTAGATATAGCTTGTATACTTAGAGTTTGGGGAAGAGCCGCCGGATTAATATTTGCATCGATATATAAATTGCCGCTTAAATTGTTTTCACTAATCTTTTGTCCCAAAATTGTATTATAAGAATAAAATAAAATAACAAAACACATGAAGATGAAAATTTTATTCGGGTTCATTTCTTAGCCATTTGATTAAAATAAGTTTATAAATATACGTCATAAGAAGACAAACTTCATACCCATAATAATTCCCATTGGGAAAGATTCCATCCTTTAAAAAGCACTATCAGGGCAGATTATTCAGTATGTGTTCCATCATTTGTCTTTCTTGAAAGATAATTTGTAAATTAGTCCTGTAGAATTACCAAACACAAAATTGATTTATAATTTAAGGAGAATCTTAAAATGCCAAGAATGTATTTTAAAATTTTAATAGCCGCAATTTTAATTTTTCTTGCATTACCTGTAAAAGCACAGGTAAGTATCAGCGTGGGAATAAATATTGGCAGTCAGCCGGTATGGGGCCCGGTAGGTTATGATGCCGTTCAATATTATTATTTACCGGACATAGATGCATACTATTATGTACCCGGGCATGTATTTTACTTCAGGTCGGGAAGGCGATGGGTATCTTCTCCAAATTTACCTCCACAATATGCAAACTATGACCTGTATGGCGGTTATAAAGTAGTACTCAATGAAAATAAGCCGTATTTACATGATAAAGATTACAGAATAAAATATGCTTCATTTAAAAACCGCCACGATCAGCCAGTAATACGCGACAGCCACGATTCTAAATATTTTGTAATTAAAGATCATCCCGAACATAATAAGTATGTAAAACCGCAAGCACACGATAATCACCCTGATAAAAATCAACCTCAGAGGGACAAACAAGACCACGGCAATAAACAAGATCACGGTAACAAACATGCTGCGGGTAGAGATGACGACAATAGAAGATAAGTAATAATTTCAATTAATCTCGTAAAGACGGGATATAGTTTACTACTATGTGGCCCCGTCTTTACATCTACAGAGACAGACTCGCATTTATTATTTTACCATCCTGAATTTACCGTATCCAAGCCCCAGCGGGACGAAAAGCATGTAGCAAAACGTTCCCCCCAAACAAACCCTCTCCTGAACTCCTTTAGGGGTAACATAAAGCTTTTACGTTATTTATATTATGCAAAATTGATGGTAATGCGGGGATGATATTTATTTTCTGAGAGAAAAATTTTCCTGCAGCGTACCGGAATCTTTAATTACCACCCGGACAGATTTGGTTTTGTAAAAGGGGCACCAAACTTTTAAGTTATACGTTCCCTTAGGGATATTTTTAATCTCATAGTCGCCGCTGCTATTAGCCTTTACAAAATAAGGATTTTGAAGAACAATTATCCAGGCCTGCATATTAGGATGAACATCGCAAAGTATTGTTACTACACACCCGGTATCATTAAAAGTGTGCGACCGGAATTCACCCCTTGGCCAGGTTCCAAGATTAAAATTACCGGCACATTCTGTAGGAGTAAAAACATTATGAAGCACGCTGTCGCTGTTCATAAAATTAACAGTGGTCCCCGCCAAAACCGGCAGAACATCCGGTATGAACATGAATTTTTTCTGATCCATCTGAGCAGGTTTTTGCGAAGGATGGAATGAACCATTAACATGTTCAAGATAAATTAATACTTCTGAACAATTATTAGTTTCAGATAGCTGAACTTTACCTTTTATATCGCCCGCCATAGCTTCATTATTCATTAATAACATTAGAAGTAATATACTTGCCCGGAAAAATTTCAGGGAGTTCGGTCTAAAGCTCATATAAATCGCCCGTTTATTTTTAAAATACAAACTGTATCATTCAGAACCGGCTCAACCTTTATTGGAATTAAAGTAAAGATACAAAGACTTAATTTCAGTTGGCAATAGCTTTGAAAGGGACTTACCTTTTAAATAAATATTTTTTTTCATTAGCGGAAGATGATTCCATAATTCACTAAAAAATTTATCCTGGCTGTCATACGGCCCCATTGCAGATACATCAGGGGCATCGTAAGAATTGCCTGAATAGTGGCAGTTAATACATCCCTTTTCCTGGATCACCTCCTTTCCTGATTCAACGGAACCGTCAATGTCGCTTTTATTATTAAAATAAAGAAAAGATATCAGGTCTGCCATTTCGTTTCTCTTGAAAACAGGCAGTGGAATATTATCCTTTTTGTTTGCTTGTTCCATCCCGGCAGAATGATTCCACATTAAACCGGCAATCTCTATTACGCTTTTATTTAAATTCATTTTGGACAGGTCGGGCGCAGTATGCTTTTTGTCATGACAGTAAAAGCAGCCTTTTTCGGAATAAATTTTTTCCCCGGCGATTGGATTTCCGGGCGTCATATAATTTTTTTGTTCTTTTTTATAAGCGCTCGCTGAAGTAATGTAGGAGGATAAATCGGTAAATTCCTCTTCTTTGAAAACTGGAATTTCCAGGTTTGTAGTTTTCTGCATCTTCTGCATCCGGGCTGCGTGATTCCACATAGACTCAGCAATCGATAATGGAGAACCATAATTCCATAATTTATCTAATCTGATTTTATTCGGGATAACTTTACCCACTGAATGACAATCGTTACATCTCATCTTAGAAAAAAGTTTTTCTCCGGCTATAATATCTCCGCTGCCGCCTAAATAACGCAAATAATAAAGGAATATACGCAGTTCTTGAAACTCTTTAGCTGTAAACTTTTGCTGGTCGGAATTCTTTACCTCCGTATGACCGAACATTTCCCCGGAATGGTTCCACATTTCTGAAATTAGATTAAAATTACTTCCGGAAAAATTATGCTTTCCCAGATCCTGAGCAGTTTTGCCCCCATAACCGTAAATGGAATGGCAGTTAATACATCCTTTATGTTCAAATACTATTCTTCCGTCCAAAGGGTTATCTGGCAATTCTGTTTTAGATGATTTTTCCTTCTGTGTAGAATAATTATCCGTCGAAAAACCATAAAAAATAATTGCAGATAAAAGTAAGGTTGCCGGGAAGCTAAAAATCAAAATTCTTATTTTCATTTATCAAACTCCTTTTTTTCTTCCTCTATATAGTCCGGATAAAACGTATGTTAAAATGCCTGCCAATACCCAGAAGACTGCAATCCCGAGGATACTAATAGCAATTGAAGCAGATTGGTGATCATTAACTTCATAGGATACATGCACTAAATTTATCAGCATAAAAGTCATCCCTGAAGCAAGCATCCACAAAAAGGATAATAATATTATTTGAATAAAAATAAGCTTTCCAAAAAATCGTTTAAATTTACCTGACATAATTTCCTCGTATAAATTATTTTCTTATATGCCCTTTTGAGGGTAAATATTCATTCAGCCGTTCTGAAACTACATGTACACTTTCTTCTCGCCCTTCTTTGATCTCCCAAATAGAAATAAGCGGAAAAAGCTTTGAAAATCCCATAAACCCGAGAATAAAAGCAGCCGTAGCAGCGGCTAAAAGTGAAATCTCTGTTAATGACGGTACATATATCCCGGTCGGGAACGGCAATCTTGGATTTGCCAATGAAGGGATAACGATTATTAATCTTTCCAGCCACATTCCTATTACTACTGCAATTGATGCAATTAATATTCCCGGAATTGTTTTCAATTTTTTATTACTTAGAAAAACTAAGGGGATAATGAAATTACAAATTACCATAAGCCAGAAGAAAGGAGAATAACCTCCCGTAAATTTGTAAAGGAAAACGCGCATCTCCGTTGGTTCATGCCCGTAATAGGTAGTAAGATATTCAGCAAAAGTAAAATAAAACCACAATAATGACATCACCAGCAAAAGCGTACCCAGGTAAGTAAAATGTATTTTTTTTAGGTAATCTTCAAAGTGAAAAACTTTTCGGAATACAATCATAACAATGATCAGTGCAGCAATGCCCGAAAAGATTGCACCCACAACAAAATAAGGTCCGAATATCGTACTGTGCCATCCCGGTTGCAATGTCATTGAAAAAATCCATGAAATTACTGTATGCACCGAGATTGCAATAGGAATTACCATTATCATGAGAATGTTTATAGCTCTTTCCAATACATGTTTCTGCCTCTCGGTACCTTCGTAGCCCCAGGATAGTATTTGGTAGAGTTTATTAAATCTGCCTCCTCTATCCCGAAGCAGTGCAATATCCGGTATTAACGGTAAATAAAGATATATTGTTGAAGCAGTAAAATAAGCCGTAATACTTGTCATATCCCAAAGCAGGGGTGACTGCAGTCTGCCTCTTTCAAAGATATGCAGAATTCTGTCCGGCCTGCCAAGATCAATAATCGGATGCAGGCCACCTATCAATAGTACGATTCCTGTTATAACTTCGGCCATCCTTGTAATGGGGCGCCTCCATTCTGCTTTAGATAAACGGAGAATTGCTGAAATCAATGTTCCGGCGTGTGATATTCCTATAAAGAATACAAAACTAATGATATAAAATCCCCATGTAACAGGTTCGTTCATACCCGTCATCCCTAGTCCGTATATAAATTGGCGTATATACATAATAACGCCGAACAATAACACGGTAAAAAGCGCAACAGCTAAAAAATAAAATCCGCTGCCGGTTTGATAAATCGGCTTAAATAAAACTTCATCTTCATCAATAATCTGATGATTATTCATCTTTAAAACCTTTATAATTTAAAATGAAAATCTTCACTCCGCTTTAGCGCTGAGGTAATAAACTTTGGGCTTCGTTCCAAGTTCCTCCTGTAAGGTAAATTTCCTGTAGTCATGCTTTACTTTTGAAACTTCACTTTCTGGATCATCCAGGTCTCCGAAATAAATTGCGTGCGCTGCACATACTTCTGCACAGGCAGGTACATAATCACCTTCCTGCAATTTCCTGTGCTCGGATTTTGCTTTTTCTTTTGCTTTCTGCAAACGGTGAATACAAAAAGTACATTTCTCAACTACACCTTTTGGTCGGACTGAAACATCTATATTATTGCACTTTTCGTTTTCAACTTTTTGTTCATCTTTAAACCAATTGAATGATTTTACGGTATACGGGCAGTTTGCCATGCAATATCTGCATCCTATACATTGGGGATAAATCTGGGCAACTATTCCGTCTTCTCTTTTATAAGTTGCCCGGACGGGACAAACTTTTGTACAGGATGGTTCATCGCATTGAAAGCAAAGCATAGGAATATTAACAGGTCTTATATCAGGGTAGACTCCTTCAACATCGGTACTAAGCATTTTCATCCAGTACATAGTTCTACCCATACCTGCATTTTCTTTTGAAACTATCTGTACATTATTTTCAAGCTTGCATGCAGTAATACAAGCTTCACATTCTGTGCATTTGTTCAGGTCTATTACCATTCCATATCTAGGCATAAATACTCCTTATTTTAGTCTCTATCAATTCTTTTTCATTCGTTATTACTTGCGAAGCTGAGAGAGAACTGCCTTGTGAAACCGTTAAAATCTCTACCGGTGTTTCGCTGAATGAAGCCAAACCGGATTGTTTGTCAAATAAATCATCCGAATATGCCAGCGGGTTAATTCCGGAATTATCTCCGATGAGAGTATGCCCCAATCCAAACGGAACATCTATATTTCCCGGCATTACGGTAGGATTATAAATTAAAACTGCCGGAAATTTCCCGTTATTAGTTCTTAATATTACCTTGCTTCGATCGGTTGCCGAAAGTCCGGCTGCAGTATCAGGATTTATCTCTGCCCACAACTGGTAGAACAGCGACCACCTGCTGCCGAATTGTTCCACTAAAACTGCATATATGCTCATGTTCCCTTTGTAATCCAGGTTTTTCCTGAAAATATTCAGGTGCAGATTTTTATTTATTAAAGGATTTAACGGGCTCTTTAACAAGATTGAACTTTCTTTAAATGTTTGTTTAAAATTAATATTCGGGTTATAAGGTTCCTTTTCGGCAAATGGATTCCACCAGCCCCCGGCTCCAAACAGGCCGTCCCAATAATCATCGAAGTTTGTATATTGTTCGGTATTCCACCCGATTTTTTGTAAACCTTTTTCAATGGCGGTCGGTTTCTCCTGATCTAATAAAATACCCTCATGGCCGGAGTATATTTTTTGTGCAGCCTGCTTTATGTAATCTGCGTAATTCTGAAAAGATAGTTTGATACCGGGTTTAAGATCTTTCATTAAGGAGATTAATATATCGCCTGTATCAATCGTATTATAAAACGGGCTTACAATAGGCTGTTGTGCCGTTATAACAGGTATACCCATTGATTCATCCGGCAATAAATCAATCTTCTCAAAATCATCATGGTCCGGAATAATAAGGTGTGAGAATTTTGAAGTTTCGTCAACAAACGAAGAAAAACTTACAACAAAAGGTATTGAGCTTAATTGCTTCTTCAACGCATCCTGGCCCGGGTTATTGAAAACAAAGTTGCTGCCTGAAATAATTAATGCCTGCAAAGGCTTGTTACCGGCGAGCTGGTCTTTCAACTTTACGAAGGAAATAGTTTCAGCAGATTCTTTCTCATTTTCCGTTAATGATGAAAAGATGTTTTCTTTGATCGCGGCAAAGCCTTTAAAACCCTTCAGTGCATTCAAAGCAATTATTGCCAATGCATTATATGTGCCGTTTGAATTATATAATACCGCTTCATCAAAATATGCAGCAGGCGCAGATGCATCCTCAAATTCTCTGCCGGTTTGTATTATTTTATCGGAAGGGACTCCGGTTAACTCCTCTACTTTATCGGGATAAAAATTATCCAGTACGTATTGTTTAAATTCGTTGAATTCTGAAAAATACTTATCGACAAAGCTTTTATCATACTTTTCGTCCTTTAAAAGAATATATGCAATTCCCATTGCAAAGCCGGCATATGAAACTGGATGAAGAGGAATCCAATTATCTGATTTTGCAATACTAGGAGTAAGCTTTGGCTGAATTGACGTAATCTTAAATCCTTTTGACCTGTGTTCTATTAGCTTGCGTGTATAGTACAAAGGGTTTATAGAATTCTCAACCATTTGCGATCCGAAGTTCAGGACGTAATCGCATTTGTCAAAATCAATAAAATCAGGTGCATCAACGGAAATTTTATTGTAAACGGAATTACTGTTCATCCAAAAATTATCAAGTATAAGATTTTTAAAACCGGTTTCTTTTGAAAATTTCCTGAACATCCCGGCACGCAGCCTTGATTCGGTCTGAGCAATAAGGAATACATCATCCTGTTTTTTTTCAGAAATAATTTTGTTTAATTCATCTGAAAGTATTTTATATGCTTCATCATATGATATAGGAATAAACTTGCCGTTTTCCTTTTTTACGGGGCCTGTCAGGCGCGAAGGATGATATAGGCCGGCAATTGATGCAAGTCCCATTGAACATATTCCACCCATATTTACAGGTGAGATTGGATTACCGGATACCTGGATCGGGAAATTATCAATAAGTCGTACTTTCAAACTGCAGCCGCCGGGACACTTTGTACATGCAGTAAGTTTCCAGGATTCTATTCTTGGACCTGAATAAAGAACTTTTTCCATTGAACCGGGAAGCTTTATCATTGCACCGGCAGCACCGCCCAAAGCAAGTCCGGCCAGTGAACCGCCTAAAAGTTTCATGAAATCGCGTCTATTAATTTCCATTCAAATAAATCTCCTTTGAACCTTAACTTTATTTATCAAAATTAATGATGGCAGTTGCCGCAGTCCGTTGTTATTCCTTTATCTTCGTGACAATTAAAACATAATTGCATTTTTATAGGGCTGGAGTTTTTTAGCTCCGGTAAAGTTTGTTCGCTCATATCGCCATGGCAGGCAGTACATTCAAGCTTTCCAAGATTAACATGTCTTCTGTGTGAAAAGTAAACATAATCCGGAAGGTTAAAATATGTCTGCCATTGAATTGTCTTGTTGTCTTTCACGATTTGATAAATTACCTTCTCTCTTTCCGAAGATGGATTTATTAAAGTTGAATGACACATGCTGCAATAATCTGTGTTTGGTATACCGGCACGCATCTGAGTTTCAGCGCCTCGATGGCAATTAGTACATTTTATTTTATGTTCTTTTGTATGTACATAATGGCTGAACGATACTGTCGCTATTTCTCCGTTATGTGATGCATGGTTATAGAAGATATAATAACCGGCGGCAAAGCAAATTAAAGAAACTAAAGGAATAAGTATTTTATTTTTCATAAGATGTTGTTCAATTAATTCCTGATTTCCGAATTCATTCAAACCAATTAGTAACTGAAGTTACGCAAATGATATTTAAAGTAGCCCCGACATTTATGTCGGGGATCGATAAATTGCAGAACATGTCCGGCTTTAGCCAAAATGATATGATAATTGTGGCTAAATCCAATAAAACCTTGGCTTAATTATTCCCCCGAGTTTCACATAGTGATGGCTGTGCCAAATACTCGGGGCCACTTAATAAAATTTTTAATATATGCGTAACTTAAGTTAGTCATACAAATCAGATTAGGTTCCACGTATTGAAATATTAAAAATTCATTTATTATTTATCAAGCGACCTGAGATATTCCAGCACAGCCCTTGCATCGTTCTGCTTTAGTTTCTGATCTTTCATTATAGGTACTTTTTTCCACTGCTGAATGAGATTCATTACATTAGCGTCTTTCTTTTGCATTTCGGCAGTATTCATCAGGTAGTTCATAATGAAAACCGGTGATAATGTTTTTGTTATTCCGCGCAGGGGGGGAGCTAAATTTACATCGTCTATATTATGACAGGCTGAACATTTATCATTAAATATTGAACTGCCTTTATCCGCCAGTTTCGGATCAACGCTGCCAAGTTTAACTTCCTTCACCGGTCCGATACCTTTGTCATCAAGTATTGAATTATTTTTCTTCTGCTGTTCTTCCGGTTTTATAAAACCGGAATTGTTCGCTTCAAAACCAAACAAGCTGATGAGCGATATACAGAATACAAATTTAATTATTGAACTTTTTTTCATTTTTCTTTTCTCCGTAAATTTTATTTATGAATAATTTTTCTTAATTAAAAAACAAACCATCCCATAAGGTACAATGTATTATTATCGGATGCGTTTCTGCCGGAACCATCGTAGTTACTACTGCCGCCGTTGAATTGATTGTAAATTATATATTGAAGTGCAAACTGTGTATTCATCCACGGTAGATATGTTAATTGTAAAAGTTCGCCGTTGCTGTTCGGCGAGGCATTGTTACTCCCGCTGACAGGATTAACCGGGTAAAGGATCGCATCGCTTGAACCGTTAGTTAAAAAGTATCCTGCCGATAGAGCGACATCTTCCAGGAAATTATAAGTGGCGTCGATTTTAAATGAGCCGAGATTATTGCTTGCATTGGCTGAGCTGCCTGTATTATATCCGGCATCAAGGTTTTGTTTTTCCGTAATGTATGCAGCATGTAAAATCAGTGAACTTCCGTTTTCAAGATTCTTTTCATATTGTGCGTCAAAACCGATGTCGGTATATTTATTTGTCATGCCTGTTATTCCCGACGGATACATCGCTGAGGATAGGCCGAAAGTACCGACTTCCAGGTATTCGCCCTGCCATTGCTGTTGAAGTGCTAATCTCCAGTATGGCGATACTCCTTTTATATTACCGGTCCATGTTGAATCGGGCGGATATTCAGCTCCCTGCGGGGTAGAATGATAAAAGAGATCTCAGCATAAATTAATTTGTCGTATAACGCATAAGCGCCCAGGCCTGCAACATTTCCGGAAGCTAACTGTATCAGTGTACTGGCAGAGGGCGAAGGTGCAGAACTTGATGAAGAAAATGGGAATCCCCACACTGGTGTACTATTCCATACATCCTGCATTGTCGGATTATTATTCAGCGTTAACCCGTAAAGCAAATCATTTGAGCCAAGAGTTGTATGGTTTGCGTATCTTATATCTATCATGTCAAGGCCGAATGTCCCGACTGTCGGGTCGTAAGTTACCTGAAGATAGCTTCCGATTCTCGGAGTTATTTCACCTGAAACAAACAGGCTGATTTGCTGGGGTAATTGCGCAAAGGAACTGCTTGTTCCGGGAACAGCTTTATCAATTGATGTTACAGAAGTTTGAATCATTGCAGACAACGGGAGTGAATTTAAGATTTTCAGTTTCGTACGCTCGCTGTCCGCTGAAACTGCTTCAATAGTTTCTATGTTGCTTAATGTATACCCGTTCAATTTAAACATCCTGCCGAAAGAATTAAGAGCCGGAAAGGTATAATGGCAGTAATTACAGGAAAGATTGGTTTGCCTCGCAAAGCTTGGTATAGCGTAATCCCTGGGACTAAAAATTGCCGTCAACATTCCAGCCAACACTAAAATAAGCCGTGCCCCGTTTTTTATTCTATCCGGGGCAGCTTTCTTCAAGAATACAGAAACAATTGATTCCATTTTATAACTCCTGATTATTTAATAAAATTATTATCCGGCATATTTGTTAAGAAATTTTTTTATGATTTATTTTTAAACAACGGCTTACTGCCCTGTCAAGCTTTCTAAGCTCAAGGGGTTTTATGAAAAAATAATCCGCACCGTAATTTTTCATATTTGCTTCGTTTATCTCGTCCGGGTAACTTGTAATTGCTATTACAGGCAGGTCAGATTGAAGTTTTTTTGCCTGTAATATAAATTTCATTCCTGAGTTGGAGCTTACTCTTACATCAGTGATAAGCAGGTCAAAATTTTGCTGCTTTATTTTTTTTATTCCACTTTCAACAGTCGGTACTCCTACCATATAACAATTCTTCTTTTTAAATAATCTTCAAAAGCAGAAAGAATATTTTCATCATTATCCATTACCAATATCCGGGGTATGTATATCACTTTTCTTAATTCGCTTAATTTGCTTATTTTTAAACAACTACCATGCCGGTAAATGTTTATAAAAATTTATCTTGATATTTGATCATAATGGTATAATTGTAACCCGGGAGAGGTTTAAGACAAACAATAACTGCCAATTATTATTTGGCATGTGTAAAATTTTATTTTACATTTATTAACTCATGTTACATAATATAAATTTGCTTGCATCCAAAACTTTGGCATTACCATAATCTTATTCCAGGCATGATTATATCAAAACATTCCTCCCAACAAAGCTACTTCTGCTTCCCGCCATATCCAGGTCAACTTAATTTTTATAAAGAGGATTTGAAGTTTTATGAGCAGTAATGTTGGAAAGGAAATGAACCAAAAGAATAGGTTGCTATTTCTTTTTAAATTCTTCTGCTTTGATATTATATTTTTTCATCATTCGCTGAAAATTTTGCCTTGTCATATTTGAAGATTTAGCCGCGGAAGTTACGTTGCCGGAGTGCGAAGAAAGTTTTTCTTCAACAAATTGCTTTTCAAACATCCGCAGGATGTGCTCCCTCGATTGTTTAAAAGTTGTACCGACAATAGGAAAAGCGGCAATTTTTATTGAATTTAAACTCAGCATCTTTTCAAGCAAGTCGTGTGTAATTTCGTCTCCCCTTGCCAGCATAACTGCACGTTCAATTAAATTTTCCAATTCTCTTACATTCCCTGGAAATTGATATGAACCAAGCAGATTCATAGCCCGTGATGAAAAGCCCCTGACTTTTTTATTTAGATGTTCATTGTATTTAGCAAGAAAATAATTTGCAAGAAGCGGAATGTCTTCTGTTCGTTCTCTAAGCGGAGGAAGTTTAATGGATACAACATTCAGCCTGAAGAAAAGATCTTCCCGGAAATTTCCTTTTTTTATTTCCAATTCAAGGTTTTGATTTGTGGCTGCAATAAATCTTGCCTGAATTTTAATAGAAGTACCTCCCCCCAATCTCTCAAACTCGCGTTCCTGAAGAACTCTCAGCAGTTTCTGCTGCAAATTTGAAAAAAGATTGCCTATCTCGTCTAAAAATATAGTCCCGTTTTGCGCAAGCTCAAATTTACCAAGCTTACGATCTATTGCGCCGGTGAAGGCTCCCTTTTCATATCCGAATAATTCTGACTCAAGGAGATTATCAGGAACTGCCGAACAATTTATTCCAATAAAGGGATAACCGGTTCCCAGAGTACTGTTATGAATTGACCTGGCAACAAGTTCTTTACCCGTTCCGCTTTCACCCGTAATTAAAACGGAAACAGTATTAGGTGTGGTTGAGACTAATCCAATCAATTTATAAATTTCCTGCATCTCCGCACTTCCCCCGATCAGGTCATAGCGATCCACAATATCGGCATTGAGTGAAGGGTGGTTTTCTTTAATTGTATTTGTGTCTGATGATTTTGGAAAAACTTTTTGAGTTATTTCCCTGATTTTCTGGATATCAAGCGGCTTGGTTAAGTAGTCAAACGCACCAAGCTGCATAGCTTTAATTGCATTTTGCATTATCCCATAACCCGTAATAATGACGGTGGGAATGCTTATGCCCAGTTCCCTGAATTTTTTTAGGACTGCCAGTCCGTCTAATTTCGGTAAAGTAATATCCATAAATATCAGGTCAATATTTTCCAAACTTGCTGTCCTTAAGGCTTCTTCACCGTCGCCGGCCGTTACTGCGGAATAACCGTCTTTCTTTAATACTTCAAGAAACGCATATAAGATTTTGGGATCGTCGTCTACGACAAGTATTTTCGCTTTGCTTTTTTTTATGTCGGTCAAATTAACACCTCAAAAAAAGTATCAAATATGTTGTGGAAGTGAATTAATGTCGTTCGTTAAAGGAATAAAAATACTAAAAGCCGTACCGGAACCTTTTTTACTTTCAGCGGTAACAATTCCCCTGTGTGCATTTATTGTTCTTTTAACCATCTGTAAACCTAAACCTGTTCCGTTTGCTTTTGTAGTGAAGAAAGGATCAAAAATTCGCGGCAGGTTTTTACGTTCGATTCCTTTCCCTGTATCGGTTATCTGAACAAAAATACAACCGGTTCCCTTTGGCAGTATGATCTCATACCTGCTGCGGTCGGAATTCTCGATATGTGAATAATCACCGGCATCTTCTAACCTGTAATCGTGTAAAGTCTTCTTAAGATTTATTACTTGTGCAATAATAGAGATTTCATTTAAAGATTCCATATCACCGCCGGAATTTTCGGAGGAATTCCTTTTTTCATCAATGGATTGAACGGCATTAAGAAGTATATTTATGATTGCTTCTTTAAAATGAGGAGCGTCCAGAAGTACTTCGGGAATTGCCGGGTCAATTTCATTTTTCATCAGTATATTCGACTTTTGAAAACGAAGCTGGACAAATGCCAGGCTTTCATTTAGTAACTTTTCTATGCTCGTAAACTGAAATTTCATGGGGGCAGGATAAGCATAATTAAGCAGCTTTGTAACTATATCTTCCATTTCTTTGGATGAGTTAAGAGCGACGGAAACCGATTTTTTTTCAGACCGTTCAAGATTAGTCGATTCAATAAGAAGCTGCAGTATCATCTTGATTGATGTTAGAGAATTCCTGAATTCATGAGCAACAAAGGCAGCTATTTCTCCCGTTGCTGCAAGTTTCTCTGTTTTTATCAGCACGTTCTCCAACTTTTTACGCTTCGTAATATCGGTTATTACAGCCAATACCGCTATTACTTCACCATTTTTATTCATCGGTATCGCCATATGTTCAATATAGCGTTCATCCTGCTTACCCTCGGATTTATGAATAATACAGGTTTCTGTTTTATTTTTTAAAATTGCCTGCTGACAGATGCATTCGGTACAGAATCCGATTGCACCTAAAATTTTAGTGCATGTCTGTCCTCTAACATCACCCATATTAAATCCGGTGATTCCAATTATTGCGGCGCTGGCTGTCTGTATACGTAGTTCTTTATCGAGCATTAAGAAGGCGCTCGGTACATTATCCAGTATCGCTTGCAGCTTCGATTTTTCTGCAAAAAGTTCTTCAGTCCTTGAACTTACCATTTCTTCCAGTTGGGTCCTGTATTGCTGAATTTCGTTCTCATGATCAAAAAGGGCTTTCGCCATTAGATTAAATTGCTCGGCAAGCTTTTCGATTTCATCATGAGTTTCAACATTAACACGATGATTATAATCCCCTTTTGTTATAGTTTCTGCTCCCTCCGTTAGCGTGGCGATTGATAAAGTAAAATGCCGTGTTGCCAACAAACTTAACCCGATCGAAATGATTAAAAATAGAATCAATATACTTGCAAAGGTCAATTCATATGAGTGAACCGGTTCCATAATAATTGATTTCGGGATGGCAACAAATAAAAATAGAGGGATCGTAAAATTGTGCTCGATGCTGAAATGATAAATAGAAGAGTACCCGTAAAAAAGAGGTGCATGATCAATTATATCATCACTGCCGTCAATTATGGATGATTTTTTATCCGATAGTATCTGGTTAACCGTTGAGGTAGAATAGTCATGCTGAAGGTTAAATTCATTTCTTCCAGCTAACAGTTTATTCCAGTCTTTTTTCTTTTGTGAATGATACAGGTAATGCCCTTCGCCGCTGACAAGGATAACTTTTTCAGAAGGATTAAGAGTTTTATAAGTCTGGAGTGTTCTAAAAAGGTTTTTAACAAAAACATCGGCAATCAGGATACCGGCTTTTTTATCTTTTAAAAAAACCGGCATTAAAAAGCTTATAACAGGTACAGGTTCATTATTCTGATTAATAAGTTCTGCAGGCGCAAGGGCTATCTGATTTTTTACTAAATCTTTTGCCATTAAAGTATAAAATATTTGAGGTGTACGGCTCAGTTTATTTTGAGGAATTATGCTAAACGCCTGATTATCAGAATCGGACGAATCGCATTGCACCCTGCCAATTTCATTCCCCTCATTATCAAGTATTCTTAATTGGTAATAAATTTCTCTTGTTTTCGTAAAGGATAACAGCTCATTATCCAATTCTTTAATATTATTTTTACTGATGGAATATGAATCTTTACTTATAACTGCATGGACCTGTTTATCAATATATAAATTCTGAATTAGCATCAAATCCCGTTCTATTCTTGCCAAAAGATTTGCCGTATTTTCCTGCATTAAGGAGAGGTCGTGGTCCAGGTTTTGGATTGCAGTATTTTTCATTGATTTTGTGTTGGAGATTATTCCGTAGATCCCTACAAAGATAATCGGCAGAACGGAAAGCCCGACAAAAGCAATTATCAGTTTGCTCCTTATGGACAGCCAGGGTAACCATTTATTGAGCTTAATCATATAATAGTCGCGATTCCGTTCCTAATCTTTAATTAAATCTATGAATGAAATTTATAACATCCAAATTTGTTCTGAAGGTCGGGAGCATTCAAAGCTGCAGAGCAGCGGTATGCTTGTAGCAAATTTGTCGTCGATCAATCAGTTTGAACCGCAGAGCTGTGACATGGTGCCTTGTAGCAAACCGGCATGTTTGTAGCAGAATAGCAGCAGCATATTAATAGTATAATCAATTTAGAAAAATCACAAAGCCGTATAGCCGTTACACAGAAGTAGGCGTTTAATTAATCAAAATTATTTAATGCTGTAACCTACTGTGTTCAAATAAAATAACGATGAATCGAACTTTGTTAAGTTGGCCCCTTTGCAATGCATCGGGACTTACTAAAGTCTTCAATAGTATATTTCCTGAGTTGTATAGCGGTGAAATGCTTGTAGTAATAAATGAGTAAAAAACTGAATTATAGAATTTTTAATTATTCAGGATACTTCTTCATGCTCAACCTGATGGTCTTCCAGGGTTTCTAAATGAGTTGTTATATGAACATTACTTTTCAATTTTGATTTGATACTTTTTTCAATTTCCGTAGCATAATGATGGGCATCTTTTAGAAGTGCGTCTTTAGGGAATAATAAATGGAATTCCACCCAGACAACATTTCCGCTTTCACGGTACCTGAGCTCATGATATTTTAAATTTGTTTCCCGGATCTTTTCATTTATACTCTCCCTGATAATATTACCAATACTTTCAGCTCCTTCATCCATCAGCCCGCCTGCAGATTTTCTGATTAATTTACTTCCGGACCAAAGAATATTCAGGGCGACAAGTATTGCAAGTATCGGATCAAATGGCAGCCAGCCTGTGGCCCGTGTTAATATTAATCCTACAACAATTCCAAAACTTGTCCATGAATCTGTAAGCACATGTTTACCATTGGCGCTCAGTATCAGCGAATTTGTTGTCTTCCCTTTACGCAATAAAAATAACCCCAGGAAAAGATTTAATAACGCCGCAGAAAGAATAAAGTAAGTTCCCAGGTCAATGTTTGTTAATTGAACTCCGGTAATTAACTTGCGGGATGAGATATAAAGTATATAGAAGGCGGCCAAAACAATTAATGCCCCCTCAAACCCCGCAGAGAAATAACTTATTTTATCGTGCCCGTATGTATGTTTTTCATCCGCCGGCCGCAGACTAAGCCACAAACTGAATACGGCAAAACCTACCCCTATTATATGAACAACAGATTCGGCAGCATCTGAAAGGATAGCGGATGAACCGGTAATGATGTATGCATACCATTTTAATGCAAGCATTATTATTCCGAATGCAAATGAAAGGCGGATTGCAAAAAACTGGCCGGAAGTATCCTTCATCTTCATAAAATTCCCTTTTTTACCTTTATCTTCCTGAAATTAGTTATTTCTTACATTTGTGCCAAGTGCTTAATTTCAAGACTGTCAATAATATTCCGGGCAACTATAAATAATTATAATCATTGTCCGGTCTTCGCATTCGATCATTTATTTAGAATAATAGTTTATTAACTAACTTTATTAATTATTGTTTAATAATATAAGATTTATTTGAATAATCTTATAGGTCAAACTTAATTCTTTAAATTAATTTAATAATTCATTCAGAAAAGATAAATTGATTTATAGCTGCAATCCCGGAGCCCCAAATCCGTTCATTTGCACAATAAAACTCATAAATTAAATACCTGCTGTAATGTAAATCTAAGTGTATCATCAACGGGAATTAACAATAATGCGGGCCGCGGAACCTTAAATGCCGTTAAACTTATATTAAAATTTCCATTAACTATAATCTTGCTGTCCGTCCACTTTGCTGCTGCCGCAACGTATATATCTTTAGTAACTCCGTGAAATGTAAGCTTACCGTGAATTTTTAAACTATCACCCTCCTGGTAAACCGAAGTGCTTATAAATCTTACATCGGGATAAGTTATAGCATCTACGGTTTCCATGGCATGGGAATCCCGGTTGGAATTTCCGCTGTCAAAAGTTGTTACATCAATTTGAACGGAAACATTTTTTATCTCTTTTTTTACCGGGTCAATGTTAGCAACACAGTAGACATCTTTACTTGTAGCTTCTATTTCATGAAGAGGATGTGTTAGCTTATATGTAACATATGATTCCTTCTTAACTGCCTGAAACTGCCGGGGCTGCGCAAAACTAACCGATACAAAAATAAAAATCAGGAACAATACAACATAATTTTTCGGATTCATAAATTTTCTCCTATTTAAAATGTAATAACAATCAATGAAGTCGCAAATACACCCGTTGTGATATAGCCGGCAACCTGGTGGTAATGTGCGTCATTTATATTCAGATGGCGCCTTGATTCAACATACGAACCCAATATCGGTGTAACAATCATCCCGACAGCATGTATCCAGGCAAGAGTTTTATGGAGTGTGGTTGTGCTCTCCTCATCTCGGCGGATTAATGGCGGCGGCGATAAAACCGCAAGAAGAGCTGTCAGTGAATACGTCGCTATTGTAGCATCCACAAATTTGATGTGAGTATCCCCAAAAGTTCTGCTGCCGTTGTTATCTATTGTTCGCTGGCCGTAGTACGCGGCAGTCATCATTAAGGCAAGAGTTACAAATCCGCTTATTTGATGTGTTGTAAGCATAAAGCGCCTCACATCAAGTTCATTTTTGCGTTCTTCAGGAGATAGAGGCCCTGCTATACCGACAGTTCTGAAAATTCCGTTCTGGCCCCAAAAAAGTTTTTCACCGAAACTGATATTTTCAGGTAAAAGATGTGTCTTTGGCGGCGGGGGTAATGAATCCGTCAGTAAGGAACTCTCCGCTTCTATTGTATCCATTGCCGGGAATGAATTGAATGATTCTTTCAAGCGGGCATCTGTTTTAGTCTGCATTGTATATTCCTGTGCAGAAATTTTTTGCGAACTTATAATGATAAGTAACAAAAATATAAAAGTATCCGGAATTGACATTTTGAAATTTGGAAAATTTTTATGTCCCGCTTTTAACTGGCCAATTATAGCCGGCGAAAAAAGTTCTCTCTCTTCTTTCATTTTTCCTCTCTTGTTTTAAATGGGAAAAAGGCAGGCGCATAAAAAATCATTAAAAGCAAACTCATCCAATTGGAGAAAAAATGAGTTATACTTTTAACAAATTTCTATACGCACTGCCTTTCAAATTTTCTTAATGAAATTATACAGTATTTTATTTATTAGCAAATTGCTTGTTAGTGTAAATGATTAAGAACACATTAGCTGATTATCTGTCGGCACTCATCATATGCTGCATCCAGTAAGGATAAACTCTTGGCAGTATACTTACTTCATCAAGGCGTTTAACCTGTTCCGGTGTCATCTGCCATTTTGAAGCGCCCAGATTATCTGCCAATTGTTCTTTAGTCTTTGCGCCGATAATTACTGATGTAATTGCAGGTTTTCTTAATAGATAATTTAAAGCGCATTGAGCAACTGTCGCATTTTGATTTTTTGCAATTTTTTCAAGTTCATCAATTATATCAAAACCCTGCTCTTCGTCGAATTTAAGAAATTGATTTTCCTTGTCTGCTCTTCTTGCATTTTCAGGACGCTTCGCACCCCTCCTGTATTTCCCGGTTAGAAAGCCGCCGCCAAGCGGGCTCCATGGAAGTATTCCCAGTTTCTGATCCAGGCAAAGAGGAACCAGTTCGTTTTCAAGGTCTCTTGCGATTAAAGAATAGAATGCCTGCAGTGTAACAAACTTTTCCAGGTTATGTTTTTCAGAAACTGCCAGCGCCTTCATTAACTGCCACCCTGAAAAATTGGAAGCGCCTATATACCTTACTTTTCCTTCGCGTACCAGGTTATCAAGCGCGCTTAAAGTTTCTTCCAGCGGGGTAAAAGCATCAAAGTTATGAACCTGGTAAAGATCTATATAATCCGTTCCAAGCCGTTTTAAACTGGTATCGCAATTTTCTATAATATGAGACCGGGATAGGCCTATATCGTTGGGCCCCTTCCCGGTTCTGCCTCTTACCTTAGTCGCAAGAATAATTTCTTTTCTTTTTGAGCCAAGGGCTTTTCCTAAAATTTGTTCGGACAATCCTTCGGAATAAACATCTGCGGTATCAAAAAAATTTATCCCGCTGTCAATTGCCATTGCAACAATATCATTTGCATCATGCTGCTCAACTTCTCCGATTGTTCTCCAGTATCCTTTTCCGCCGAAGGTCATAGCGCCGAAGCAAAGTTCCGAAACTTTGATTCCACTGTTACCCAAAAAATTCATTTTCATATTTATTCTCCTTAAGTATTTTAAATTTATGTGGGATACAATATGTGAGACCAGCTATGTGGGCCTCATTTTTGAAGTGAGCCACACATAATTTCCTGACATATTAAGATTTATAAGTATTTAATTTCAAAAAGTTTTAATAGATTTATTTATTAAAATTGCACATTTAAGTTATACAATTCGATTTAAAAATGTGTAAGTTAAAGCATAAGGACAACAAGGAATAACTATGATAAACGAACTTAAAAAAGATTCAATATATTTTAATTTTGCTAATAAACTGCTTGTAAAAAGAGAATTACACTCTTGCAGTTCTTCACTGAAGAAAGAATCCATAGAAATTCTTGAAGAGTTAATAGATTTTCTATTCCCGCATTTTTCCAATAAAATTTATTATTCCCCCGAAGACGTTGTTGCCAAGATGCAGCTTCTGGAACGTAATATGATTTCACTTTTAAAGATCGTGCGCGAAGAAAGCGATGCAGAGATTGAAAAAACTGCGTGCGAATTTATTTCCCAAATACCGGCGGTTCACGATATGTTATGGAATGACGCCGATTCAATCTTTAAAGGCGACCCTGCTGCGGAAAGTATTGATGAAGTGATACTGGCGTATCCGGGATTTATGGCAATTTCTATATATAGGCTTGCTCATGAACTTTATAAATTGAAAATTCCAATTATTCCAAGAATTTTTACCGAACGTGCTCACCAGATTACCGGTATTGATATCCATCCGGGTGCAGCTATCGATTCACCTTTCTTTATCGACCACGGCACAGGTATAGTAATTGGTGAAACGACAAATATCGGCAAAAATGTCAAGATTTATCAGGGAGTTACTCTGGGAGCATTAAGCGTTGATAAATCTCTTGCCAATAAAAAACGTCATCCGACTATTGAAGATGATGTGATAATATACTCCCAGGCCGTAATACTTGGAGGTGAAACTGTAGTAGGCAGGAATAGCATTATCGGGGGTAATTCATGGGTAACTCAAAGTGTTCCGCCTAATTCTGTTGTCTACAGCAAAGTTGAGGTAAAAGTAAGATCAAATGAGAGTTATTTTAATACTATTGAATTTGTTATTTGAAAATTTAGGTGGAATTGGAGTGATTTTGATTCAGATCAACTTAAAGACTTGACATCCTAAATCTAAAGTTTTACATTTGTGACATAATTATGAAGATGAAAAATTCAAATAATAGTTTTTTCGGAGCAGTAATCTGTTGTTGTCAGATAAAAAATAATTTGACTGCGGAGGATATTGCCTGACAATTATTTTTAGTTAATTTTTTAGCAAAAGCCCTTCCAGTTGAGAAGGGTTTTTTGTTTTAAAGATAATGTATAAAAACAAGGATAATCACATTTATTTAATACTTAAACACAAACTAATAATAAGGAGATAAAATGAAATATAATAATATTCTTGAAACCATCGGTAATACGCCTCATGTAAGAATAAATAATTTATTCGGCAATACTCATGAAGTATGGGTTAAACTTGAAAGAGCAAATCCCGGCGGAAGTATCAAAGATAGAATTGCTCTTTCGATGATTGAAGATGCAGAAAAAAAAGGAATACTTAAAAAAGACAGTGTTATAGTAGAACCCACTTCGGGAAATACCGGCATTGGACTTGCCCTTGTTGCCGCAGTAAAAGGCTATGAAATTATATTGGTTATGCCTGAATCCATGTCAATTGAAAGAAGAAGATTAATGGCTGCTTACGGCGCGAAGTTTGAACTTACTCCCCGCGAACTCGGTATGAAAGGCGCTATTGCTAAAGCGTTAGAAATTGCAGGCGGAAATAAAAAAGCATGGATCCCTCAGCAGTTTGATAACCCCGCAAATATTGATGCACATATTAATTTCACTGCGCAGGAAATACTTAAAGATTTCCCTGAAGGTTTTGACTACCTTATTACCGGCGTTGGCACAGGCGGGCATATCACCGGAGTTGCCCGGGTATTAAAGGAAAAATTCCCAAATACTAAAGTCTTTGCTGTTGAACCTTCACTTTCGCCGGTGATCTCAGGTGGAGCTCCCGGTCCCCATCCGTTGCAGGGATTAGGTGCAGGATTTATTCCTAAAAATCTTCATACAGCGCTTTTAGACGGTGTAATCACTGTAGACAAAGATGAATCTTACGAGTTCGCCAAACGAGCCGCTAAGGAAGAAGGTATCTTTATCGGTGTCTCTTCAGGCTCAGCTCTGGCGGCAGTATCTAAGAAGCTGAAAGATATTCCACATGGTAAAAGAATTCTTACTTTTAATTATGATACGGGTGAAAGATATCTTTCAATAGAAGGGTTATTCTAACTTTACGAAATATCCGGGGCTGTTTTTTAATAAACAGCCCCACTAAAAATATATAACTATAGTCTTCAAGTTAATTACTTAAGTTACACAAATGATATTTAAAGTAGTATAAACCGTTAAAATGGTTGAATACTTTTTGGCTTTTAATAACTAACACGGCGATTAATCGCAGTGTTAATTATATTAAGAAACTTTCTCTTAACTGTTTCACGTGTCCGCATCTGGAGGAACAGTTTACCACATCCTACACATTAATTTTTTTAATGTACTTTTAGTAAAATTATTCATACAAAACTAACTTTCACACGGCCTCTCTATGTCCGGGATAGCTTAATAAAATTTTAAATATCTGCGAAATTTGAGTAAATTATTTAATCTCCGGGTTCTTACTGAATATTTTGTGTATCCTGTTCATATCAAATTTTAATGACCGGCTGTATAGATAAATTCCGTTCTGTTCCTGCTCAACATCTGTTAACTGTGTAAAACAGTAGCCCCAGACATTTGGACGGCTCAATATTGCATCTACCTGGCCTTCAAGACGTGAATAGTATTGTTCCAGTGTCTTTGGTGGCTCGCCGTATCCCCAGGAAATCTCACTGCTTTTATCTTTTTCTGTTGGTATCCAGCGTATTCCGCCGAATTCATCTATGACATAAGGTTGTCCTGAATATGAAGCGAATTTATACTTATCATTGGAAAACATTTTTCCGCTTGAATCCGGAGTTAAAATCATACTTAGCTTTGCCGGATCCTGTTCGTAATTATGCACCGTCCAGATATCGGTCATAACATGTGTTCCCCCGCTGGCATCATTCATTGGGCGCGTTGGATCCAGGCCTTTGGTAATTTTATAAATATCCTGTACAAAACGCGGATATTGATCATCAACCGTGTTCCAGGTTTCATTAAAAGGAGTCCATGCAATAATGGAAGGATAATTCCGGTCACGGATTATAACTTCAGACCATTCTGAAATAAAGTTTCTAGCCGCTTCTACATTATTGTAATCAGATCCCCAGCTTGAAAACTCGCTCCATGTCAGGTAACCAAGTTTATCCGCCCAGTAATGAAATCGCTCTTCAAATACTTTTTGATGAAGGCGTGCACCGTTAAAACCTGCTGCCATTGACATTTCTATATCTTTTTTCAAATCTGCATCTGAAGGTGCCGTCCATATTCCATTAGGATAAAATCCCTGGTCAAGTACAAGCCTCAGGTAGTAAGGCTGATTATTCAGATAAATACGGTTTCCCTCTATACTTATCTTCCGTATTCCTGCGTAAGAATTTACAACGTCCACTGTTTGATTGTTGTTATTCACAACTTCATAAGTTAAATCATAAAGAAAAGGATTTTCCGGCGACCATGTTTTTACATCCGGTACCGGAAGGATACAAACAGAGTTGTTGCCTGCTTTTACTGTTTTCTGTGAAACTACCTTGCCGTTATCTTTTAATGTAACCTTTAGACTAAAAGAACTATTCTCGTTAAAAAATTGCGGATAGATCACAACCTGGCTTTGGTCCAGGTCTGTAACCACCCGTGCAGATTTCAACCCGAAAGGCGAAACTGCTTCCATCCAAACCGTCTGCCATATTCCAGTTGTACGGGTATACATGCAGCTTTCATGGAAATAATTAAAACATTGCTTTCCCGAAGGAAGTTTGCCCGAGCGGAGTTCATCATTAACGAACACTACAAGATTGTGTTCTTTACCGGGTGTAACAAATGATGTTATATCAAATTGGAATGAAGACGTCCCTCCGAAGTGCCGGCCTATAAATTTGCCGTCTATATAAACTTCGGTCAGATAGTAAACTGCACCGAAATTCAATAAGATTTTTTTATCGCTCCACCCGGCAGGAATTGAAATCTTACGCTGGTACCACATATTATTTATAAAGTCTTTGTGCTCAACACCGGATAATTTACTTTCCGGGCAGAAAGGAACAGTGATTTTATCATCAAAACCTTTACTATCCTGTAAATTCCTGTTCTTGCCGGAATTACCGAAATCAAACGCATAAGTCCACGTACCGTTAAGATTTATCCACGTACTCCGCTCAAATTGCGGACGCGGATATTCCGCCCGGGGTATAGGCTGTGCCCAGGCAGAGCATGTAAATAATAGAGAAACTAAAATTATAAATATTTTTTTCATTACTAACCTGTTATTGATTGTGATAGATTTATTGGATTGGAAAAACATTGCTTTGATCATGTCAAGCGGTGCATTATCCCATTTTACACTGATGAATTAATAAAATTTAAGAACCGTTAGAATCGTATTTATTTATTTGAAATTTAATATGTTTAAAATATGTATTCATGGTTTTATAACAAACTATATTAATACTATTTAATTTTTAGAAGTCTATTAATTCAATAATCAGGGTTCGGAGAGATTTAAAATGAAATCAATTATCAGCTCATTTATCGCAGGAATAATTTTTATGCTTCCATTAAATTTATACTCCCAGGTTTCAAGAGGTATAGTGAAAGAAGGGGTAATTATTCAAAGTAAAATTCTGAACAAAGAAGTACGGTATACAATTTATTTACCTTATGATTACGAAACCTCCAGCCGTTATTACCCGGTTGTATACTTACTGCACGGTTACTCAGATAATGATATGGGATGGATACAGTTTGGCGAAGCAAATACAATCGCCGATGAAGGAATTGCCAACAGGCAAATCACTCCGATGATATTAGTTATGCCCGACGGAGGTGTAAGCTGGTATATGAACAATTATGATAATTCCGTCAGGTATGAAGATTTCTTTTTCCAGGAGTTTGTTCCTTATATAGAATCTCATTACCGGATACGTGCGGAAAAAAGATACCGGGGCATTGCCGGGCTCTCAATGGGAGGTAACGGTACATTATTATACTCATTTAAACACCCCGACATGTTTGCTGCATGCGCCGCATTCAGCGTCGGTGTAAGAACTGACGAGGAAGTAATTGTGCATGATAGTGCAGATTGGGAAAAAACCTTCGGAAATGTTTTCGGTCATAACCTGTTTGGCAAGGACAGGCTTACAGATCATTATTACTCAAACAACTTATTTTATCTTATCAAAAATACAAGCGCCGATAAATTGAAAAGCGTAAGAATATATATAGACTGCGGTGATAAAGATTTTCTCTATAAAGGAAACTCGGCTCTGCATGTAATGTTAAGGGATTACAATATACCTCATGAATACAGGACAAGGGAAGGCGGGCATCAGTGGTCGTATTGGCGAAGCGGCCTGCTAGACGCCCTAAAATTTATTGGAACCAGTTTCCATCAGGATTAATTTTCAGGAAGCTTAATTTTAGAAGATTCTAAAAAATAAGCATGAACTTGATAAGCACTACATTCACATAATTTATAACCTTGTAGAGTCGGGACATGCCCCGTCTTTTTGATAAAACGTGTAATGCCGGATGTTTAAAAGCTGCGATTAAATTGCTTCCTGATCATTTCCGCGGCTTCTTTTGGTAATTTTATAATATATAAATATTAAGCCTATAGAAATTATGAAAGATAATATTATCCACAAAGCAGAAAAGTTACCCGCCTGCAGTATTGCAGGTTTTACTGATTTAGCCTGGCAGTATAATAGCATTATTGCAATAAAATTATTCGTAAAATGTGCCGCGCATGACGGAATTATGCTTTTACTCCTGTAATAAAAAAACGAGAATAACATCCCTAATATTGATAGTGTAACCAGGCTTAACGGCTGCATGTGAAATAATCCGAACAAAATTCCCGTAATTACAAAACTCTTAACACCTATTGTTCTTTCAAGTGTACGCTGAAAATATCCCCTGAAAAATATCTCTTCACAAATTGCTGGTGTAACGGCTACAACAAAAATTAAGGTTATAAGCTCCTGCCCTGAATAAGCTGTAAACAATTGCGGCCCGAGATTTTTATAAAACCCGGGAATTTTGAATAACTGCTCTATAAGGTATGATAAATAATAACATAACGGAAGCAAAGAAACTGTAATTAAAACCGCAATTATTATTTCTTTAAAAGAACATATTCGTATTCTTAAATACTTTAATACATCACGCGTATGCCATTTTTTTACTACCCATAAAGCAGGGACAAGCATAAATATAAATTCAGAAAGGGACAATGCAATTAATAACGGTGTTTTATATTCATTCGTAATTATATTTATCTTTTCAGCAAAATCACCGGTTACTTTTACATGACCGGTATTTCTGAATATAAATAGGAGCAGGAGGGATAAAAAAGACTGAGCATAAAAGAATAACGCGCCTATTCCGGCTAACCCGGTAAGTGCGGCGGCAGTAATAATCCTCCCTTTATTTTCCCAGGACCCGGTTAATTCTATTTGAACACCGTTACCTTCAGGATCATTATCTATAAGCGTTTCCATTAAATTACAGGCCCTTCAGGTACATTTTCACTATCAGGATTAATTTCAACCGGGAAATCATTCTTTGTTATTTTTAAATTAAAATATAGCACAACATAAAATAAAGGATAAACCAGTGACTGAATAATTGAGCTTAAAGCAATTATTAACCCGTAAGTAAATCCAAACGATTTCATCATTTTCAACATTAATTCCGGGTTGGATGCCATATCTGTCTGCTCTGTAATCACTTTAAAAAACTGGGAAATAAAATCCCATTCGAAAAGAAATGTAATTGGAGTGGAAATTATTGCGGAGGCAAATCCGATAACAATCGAAATTAAAAAGATTGTCCCGAATGTTTTCCACCAGTTGCCTTTCACTAAAAATGCACTTCTGGAAAATGCTTTAAAAACCCCCTGAAATTCATATATAATATTGATAGGTGCAAAATACCAAAGAAACATCAGGTAGATCATGAACAATACTAAAGCGATAACAACAAGAACTGCAAAAAATTTAATTAGAAAAATACCCGATGCACCGGCTATCATGAATATTATAATAAAAAGAATATCAAAAGCTGTAAGTGCCGTTAAACTTACCAGGAATAAACCTAAACAGCGTAAATAGGTTGCCGAAAAAATCTCCCTGAAAGCGTCACCAACACTTAATTTTCTCCCTTCTAATTCCGAACAGCCTGTCTTTAAAATTCCAATCCAGGCACCCATCAATGCTAAATAAAATATTATTGCAGTAAAAATAAAAGCAAATAAGCCCAGGAAAATGTTAGCCATTTCTCCCGAATTAATATTTGCAGTGCCTCCTTTATTTACGGAATGAGATGCGAGGCCAATTATTTTAAAAAATGCTTCAAACCCGTATGCCATTATAATAGCCGCCGGAATTAAAAATACCCCGGCTATTATAACATTACGTAAGATTGTATTTTTTATGAGGACAAATGAGTTACTAAAAATATCGCCAAGCGTCATAGGCCTTGATTTATCAAGCATTGTCGGCTCCTTAATATTATTATTTTAAAAAGTTTTGTACTCAAATGTATATTGCCCCGATTCACATTTCCTAAATATTTCCCTGCAACTTTTCTTAAAGGCATGCTCACACATAAAAATCAGTTATATAAACTACGCTTTTTTTTTAGAAAACAATAGAGGGAAATTGATTATTTTAAACATATTTTTACCATTATATTTTTCAAAGATCAGAAAAGGTGATGAAAAAATGATGCCTTTGAAAAGACTTGCCATAAATGCATCCGGATTAGTACAGTCAAATATTTTCCGGATTGAATATCAGTTGCCCATAGATAACTTCGTTAATGAATAAAGTTTTATGTAAAAAATTTATTCCTGTGAAGAAAAACAAATAAAATATAGGAAATTTTATGACCGGAAAAATATTGATTACGGGTGCTACGGGTAAAGTAGGTTCTGAACTTATAAAAATACTTGTTAATAACGGTGAAACCGTCCGTGCTGCAACAAGAAATCCTTTCTCTGCTGGGTTAAAAATACAGGAGAATGTTGAGAGTGTTGAATTTGATTATGAACAGCCCGAAACTTTTGCGACTGCATTAAAGGGAATAAAAAGAGTATTTCTTGTAGCACGCCCCGGCGATAACCAATCTGATAAAGCCGCTGCGCCCTTTATTGATGAGATGAAAAATAACGGCATACAGCATATCGTTAACCTTTCGGCAATGGGAGTCGAAACAGATGAATCATTTATGTTGAGGATGTTAGAACGTAATATTGAGGATTCGGGAATTCCCTATACCCATTTACGCCCGAATTGGTTTATGCAGAATTTTAATTCCGGTTCGATGTTTAAAGGTATACAGAGAACCGATGCGCTGCATTTACCCGCAGGTGATGCAAAAATTTCTTTTATTGATGTACGGGATATTGCCGCCGCGGCTGCAGTATCTCTGTCAGAGCCTGCTCATGCCGGCAAAGCATATACACTTACGGGAGGAGAAGCTCTGGATCATTTCCAGGTGATAGAAAAAATCAACAGGGTATCGGGCAGGGATATTTCGTATGTCCCTATTAGTGAAGAAACTGCCAGAATACTTTTAGAAAAAGAAGGAATTGAAATAGACCAGATAGAACGTTGGACAAATTTCTTCCGTAAAGTACGAGAAGGGCTCTGCGCCCCTGTTTCAAATGATATTGAATTTATAACCGGCAGGCCGCCTCTTTTATTTGATCAATACGTTAATGATTACGCACATGCCTGGAAAAAAAATATGTAGCCGCATATTACTCCAAATGAGCCGTTTACGTATATAATTTAACAATTTTCTGATCTTGGATGGTATTTTTCATTCATTATTTCTTTCCATTTGTGACGTATCAGCATTATCTGCCATTCGGAGTGTCAAGATTTCACCTAAAATATTTTTTTAATTTTTTTTTATTCCAAAAGTGATAATAATCGGAAGAAAAAATAAAATATGTTGAATATTCGCCATAATAACCCTTTTTTCGAACAATTAATCTGATTATATCAAAATAAGGCATATTGACAAAAAGCTCAACTATTATTATCTTCAAAGTGGAGAAATTTAAATTATGGACACTTTTACAAATAATATATCTCAGGCAGCCGCTGTCCGTACAGTTATAAGTCAGAATTATATTAAAAAGACCTATAATCTTCCCCAAAAAGATATTGAAACATTTCAGAAACAAATTTCCCAGGACGATAAAAGTACTATTGTAAGCGAACAGCAGGAAAAGTACGCCAATACTGCCTTTAATAATTATCAATATCAAAATAATGTACCATTATCATTAATATCTACAACCAGCCAGCCGTACAATGAAACTTCAAAACCTGTACAGGCTGAAGAAAGTTCGGCTGAAGCAGATGAGGTTAATACCACTGATTATACTGTAGAAGAGATTAATGACAACAGCCAAAAACCCGGGCTTGGTTACTATATTATTGATAAAGATATGAGTGCATCAGGAAAATCATCTCAAAAAATTTCTAACCCTATGAGGGACCGGTTAAATAAAATATATAATTTGAATTTTAGTATAGAACCCGGTTCAATTGTAAACGTTACCTGTTATTAATCCTCTTCATTAAATATCCTGCATTTTTTTTCCACATTATTATGTCTTAATTTTTTTAACGCCGTTTTATTATAATCTTATAATATCAGATATTTTATAATATATGAATAAAAGTTTTTAAATGTTCATGTTTTTATTATTAACATCCAACATTATCTGAACCTTGTAGGTTTAAGGTTGTAAAGACAGCGTGTCTGCCCCGCATTAGCGGTGGCTCCCACTCTCTTCCAAATCCCGGAGGGATGAAATATTTGTAGCCCGGGTGTAAACCCGGGGTAAAGAAAATAACCTAAACCCTTTTCCCCTCTTTTGAAAGAGAGGGGCTAGGGGTGAGTTCTTCTGAAATACCCCGAACAATTTCGCGCTTAAATTCTTTTGATCTCTGGTGTTGTAAAAACAGCCTGCTTGTCCCGACAAAGTCGGTGGCCCCGCTTAAGCGGTGGCCGTGGCCCTGTATCTGCAATTTTAAACCTACAAGATTTTTAATTACAATAACGGATTTTATTTCTGTCCTTTACAGGGAATCAGACTGTGCTTTGGACTTGTTATCCAGACTTAACGGTCCTGAGCCGAAATAAGTTATCATAAGCGCTGTTCCGAGAAGAGCTGTATTTTTTATGAACATTGCCATCTGCATTTGAGCTGACATACTATCTGCCGCAGCCCAAAAATTATGCATCATTATTGTTACCGGCACAAGGAATAAAACCAAAAGCCATGCGCCCCATTTTGCTTTATAACCTAAAACTATGCTTAGACCACCGATTAAAGCAATAATACCCGATAAAGGGACTGCAATTGAAGCCAGCGGTACATGAGCAGCAGCCGCATAAGCGACTAAATCCGGAGAGAAATGATGGAATCCGGACATAATGAAAATAAAAGAAAATAATATTCTTCCTAACAAAACGACATATTTCATAAAGCTTTTCTCCTTAAAATTATATTTATACATTGAAATATGTCAATATAATATAAATAAGGTCAACAGCTCTTATTATGTGTCACATCCATCCATAAATCTCTTAGTGAACATTTTATTTCTAATATGCTTGCGAATTCTGTAATTTCTGGTATCAGTTCTTGAATAATGAATCGTATAAAACTATTTTAACATATCTATTATAATTTTGTTTGAATAATCTTAAAAGAAAAATCATATCATCTGTAATAAATTTAAAGTTGTTTAACCGATTGAACGAAAATATCTAAATGGGAAAAAGAAAACTGGAAACCGGCGCCCTGAAGCAACACTTGACATCAGCAAGATCAAGGCTTGCAAAAATCATTCAGGAGAAATAAATGAATTCAGACAGAAAGATATCAATAATTGCGGGAGTATTATTTATTATTGGAACGGTTGCAGGCGCGTTAAGTCTTGTTTTTTGAAACCTGTTCTAGATACTCCGTATTATCTTATTAAAATTCCGGCAAATGAAAACCAAATAATACTAGGGGCGCTTTTGCAGTTTATTATGGCTGCCGCGTGTACTGGTATTGCAATTTCGCTGTATCCGATTTTAAGAAAATATAATTAAGGTTTGGCTCATAGATCTGTTGGTTTCAGGATTATTGAAGGAGCGCTCAATATTGTCGGTGTAATCGGGCTACTATTACTTTTGACTTTAGGCAAGGAATATATAAAAGCCGGATCTCCGCTTTCATCATTTTTTCAAACATCAGGTGTATTATTACTTGCGGCACTTGATTGGGTGAACCTTATGGTGATGCTGGTTTTTAGTTTAGGAGTTCTGATGTATTATTATATATTGTGTCAATCAAGACTCATTCCTCGAGGGTTATCAGGTTGGGCTCTTGTTGGAGTATCATCGGCCGTAGCGGCAATCATGTTGGTTATGTGCCGTCTCATCGGTTCTATGTCAACTATCCAGGTCGTTTTGTATCTTCCTATAGCCTTCCTGGAAATGGTTTTGGCGGTATGGCTGATAACTGAAGGATTCAAGCCGTCTGCAATCGCTTCCGGGTCTGCCTAAATAAATATAAACAAGATAAAGTAAATCAGGAAGAATGCTCATGAAGGCGATTGTATACACGGAATACGGATCACCGGATGTACTTCAGCTCAAAGATGTTGAAAAACCTGTTCCAAAGCATAATGAAGTACTAATTAGAATATATGCTGCAACAGTAACAGCATCGGACTGTATCGTTCGGAATTTCAAAGAAATCTTTCCTCGCAAGTCCATCATGGCTTTCCTCATGTGGATCTCCGGGCGAATATTTTTAGGTTTCAGAAAACCAAGAAAACCCATACTGGGGTTAGAGTTAGCCGGAGAAATTGAAGCAATAGGCAAAGATGTTAAACGATTTAAAACAGGTGACCGGATTTTTGCATATCCGCAAATGAGGTTTGGTGCTCATGCCGAGTATACTTGTATGCATGAAGACGGATTGTTGGCAATAAAACCAGCCAATATAACTTATGAGGAAGCCGCCGCAATTCCGGTTGGGGGTAATCTCGCATTGCATTTTCTAAGAAAAGGAAATATCAGTAAAGGTCAAAAAGTTCTTATCTATGGAGCTTCAGGAGCTAACGGTACTTTTGCGGTGCAGCTTGCCAAATACTTTGGGACAGAAGTTACCGGGGTATGCAGTACCACAAATTTAGAATTGGTAAAATCTCTGGGAGCCGATAATGTAATTGATTACACTAAAGAGGATTTTACAGAAAGAGGAGAGCTTTATGATATCATCTTTGATGCGGTTGGGAAAAGCTCAAAATCAAGTTGCAAGAAAGCATTAACTCCGGACGGGAGATTCGTGTCGGTCGCAGGGCAGGGGGCTGCAAAGCCGCATATTGAGGATCTGATTTTCTTCAAAGAACTTATTGAGACGGGGAAGATAAAATTGGTCATTGATAGACGCTATCCGTTGGAACAGATCGCTGAAGCTCACAGGTATGTCGAGAAAGGACACAAGAAAGGAAATGTAGTGATAACCGTGGTACAAAACAACAAAACCGGACAGAGCGCTAATCATTAGGAGACGGGGGCATAGTTTACATATATGGCCCTGTCTTTCCGGGTTAATCCCATCTCAGGGGTCTCCGGGGTGGGTTGAAGCAATTATATTTTGAAAACCTTTTTTGTATAGCTTATGTAATTTCCGCAGCAAACATGCTGGCAACAGAAATCAATCATTATCGCTGAACCGTGACACAGTGCATTGTTAATGATCATATCAATCTGCATTTTAAGAGGTAATAAATAAAGAATATTTAATCTTATTTAACGGAGATCAATTAAATGGAGAGCAGGAAACTTGGAAAAAACGGACCGGAAGTATCTGCAATAGGACTTGGCTGTATGGGAATGTCTGGAATTTACGGACACTCGGATGAAAAAGAATCAATTGCCACACTTGAACGCGCTTTGGAATTGGGGTCAACTTTTTTAGATACCGCTGATTTTTACGGCGTAGGTCATAATGAGGAACTTATATCAAAAGCTATAAAAGGTAAAAGAGATAAAGTATTTCTTTCGGTTAAATTCGGAGTTTACCGTTCGCCTGCAAAAAACGGCAGCACAGGGTGGGGGCCTATAAATACTCATCCGGATTATATCCGGAATGCAATTGCCTACAGCCTCCAAAGATTAAAAACAGATTATATAGATCTTTATACACCTGCCCGTGTGGATCCGTCGGTACCTATTGAGGATACAATTGGTGCTATGGCTGATCTTGTAAGAGATGGGTTTATCCGTTATATAGGTTTATCCGAAGCTTCTGCTGCAACAATAAAAAAGGCAGTTAAGGTACACCCGGTTGCAGCTCTGCAAATTGAATATTCACTTTGGAGCCGTGATATTGAAAAAGAAGTGCTCCCGGCTATCCGTGAAGCCGGAGTAGGCCTGGTTGCATACTCACCTCTGAGCCGGGGCTTCCTGAGCGGTGAATTAAAAAGCCCGGAAAATATAAAAGATTCCCGCGCATTTATGCCCCGCTTTCATAATGAAAATTTTTATAAAAATTTGGAACTGGTTGAAAGGGTTAAAGAATTAGCCTTGAAAAAAGGATGCACTCCATCGCAGCTTGCAATCGCATGGGTACTGGCGCAGGGAAAGGATATAATTACAATTCCCGGAACGAAGCATATAAAATATCTTGAACAGAATATAGATGCAGGCAGTATTAACCTTACACCGGAAGATTTAAAAACTATAGATGTAATTGTAGCTCCGGAACTTGTCGCCGGCGAACGTTACGGTGAGGCGCAGCTTAAACATCTAAACGGGTAAGCAGTACATTATTACTAAAATGTTTTCTTACCCATAACGGACATAGTAAGCCCTTCCCTCCAGGCAAATTTTTTGTTTTTGGATAATTCCAGAAAATCAGAAAATTCTTTTTTTGACAAATATTTTCCTGAGACTATAGCTTCTTCCAATTGCCCGAAAGCCATCATGTGCGGTGATTTCTGCAGCTCATCTCCGCCCATAAACATCCTCGCACGCCCTTCTGCATGCAATGATGTAAAACCTGAATTCCTGAGAAGTCCTAAAAGTTTTGAACCATAATACGGATCCAGTCCCGAATTCTGTAAGAATCTGTATATGCAGTCAGTAACTTTTTTATATAATGCTTTTTCATCTTCTGCTGCAGTCGGGTCCGGCATATCAACGCTAACATCGGTCTCCTCAAGCAGTATCCAGCCGTTCGTTTTTACAGCCCTCGATAAATTTTTTAAAACTTCATCCCTGTTCTCAATGTGTATTAAAATATCCCTGCCATGGATAAGATCATATTTTTCCGCACCAAAATCATACTTTGAAATATCTTCTCTTAGTATTTTAAGATTGCTATAATTCAATTTTTCTAAGAACCTTGGTTCAAGGTCCAGAGCAGTAACCTTGCCGTTTTCTCCAACTCTTTCACACAGCCATGAAGCAATCGATCCCGCTCCCCCGCCAATTTCCAGGCAATTCCAATTCTCGCCTACGCCAATTTTCACCAGGTACTCAATAGTCCCGGGATCCTGAACAATTTCATTTATTGTGAGCCGTTCCTTTGCTTCATTAAATTCTTTATCGAGTAAATAATCGGACATAAGACAATCCTATTTTATTTTCACCAACTCCGGGTAGCTCACCAATTTCACGCCTTTGTCTTGTAATGCTTTTATTACTTTTTCATTTGTGTATATATCCGTCACAGATTGCCTGTCAAATCCCAGTGTATTTTTTTTATCAAAAATTGCAGAATGCATTTCGGAATTATCTATACCGGGATGCTCTATAAAAACATATTTACCCGGAGTTAAATTATTTATGTTTGAAATAAACTGATCAATTTTTTCATTTAATTTTTTATTGTTATCCCAGCCTATTAAGTATTTAATGTCCGGATAATTTTCGGAGTATATTTTATATTCCCGCGCAAGCTTTTCTACCAGTTCACTGACTTTAGGGTCCATATGTGTGCAGCCCATATGTGCGGTTAAATGGGATAAACGGGGAATGTATTTCTTTGCCAGTTCAATCTGAGCCCTAAATTCTTTTTCAATATCATCAATTTTCCAATTGGCTTTAAGTAAATAATTATTTGCAGAAGTATCCTTGCCTCCCCAAATCTGTTGAAAGAAATAACCGTCCTTATCAACAAGACTTTGCGCATTGGTAAGCGGACGCCACTTTATCCCTTCCCACTCACTCGTTAATACAAGGTGAATTCCTGCATCAATTGAGGGATTATCATTCAACATTTTTACAGCCTCAGGGAACCATGCGCATGGAACCATAACTTCAACACTCCGCCCTATTCCCTCTTTACATGCTTTGATACACGCCTCATTTGCATCATGAAAAGACGCCATATCATCAGCCCTGACTGTAAGGTAAATATTTTTTTCATTTTGGGCATCGGTTTGAACAGAAACTATAAGTAGCAAAGCTGCTATTAATAAATATTGCATCATGTAATCCTGATATTATTTTATTTCAAGTAAACCAATTTATTTGTAAATGGAATCGAAAGAATAATCACCTGAACCGGCTTCGAATACAGCATAATTATCTTTATACTCTTTAAATTTTAAACCTGCTGATTGAAACGCCGGATTCCCGGATTCCAGAACTTGTTTATTATTCAGTGAAGGCACGTATAACTCCGCCTTTGTATTTGCAGGTACCGTAACGTGCATATAAAAATGTCCGCTTTCAATTTTCCAATCACAATTTATCCTGCCTGTGACGGCATCATAATATCCCTTAGCCCACTTAAGATCGCCGGCAGGTTCGGGCTTTATTTCAAAACTTGCAAAACCGGGGGCATTGGAATTTATGCCAAGAATGGATTTGTAAAACCATTCGGAAACCGATCCAAACATAGGATGATTCTGTGAATTTACAGTATCGGGATATTTCCAGCCTTCATATAATGTTGTAGCGCCATGTGCAATCATATCTGCGTACCCCGGGAACCCGCGCTGATCTGCAATTGAATAAGCAGCGTCATTCCGATTGTCACGCCGGAAAAACTCAAAAAGGAATTTAGTACCGAATATTCCGGTGGATAGATGGCCTTTATGCCAGCCGTAAATTTCCTGCAGCAGTTTATTTATTGCATCATTTTTCTCGGTATCAGGCACTAAATCATAGTAAAGGGGAATTACCTGCGCAGCTTGCGTACCGGAATCAAATATACCTGTTCCCTGTTTCAGGAATCTTTTTACGAATGCTTCCCTGATCTCAGCACATAGTTTATTATATTCTGAAGCATCGTCTGTCTTCTTTAATATGTGTGCAAATTCATCAAGTATTTTTACATGAGCATAATAAAAAGCCGTAGCTGAAAGTGATATTGGTTTTGGGTCAATGCTTTCATGATCTCCTATATCGTGTTCAACAATATTGCCCGGGGTTACGGAGTGCATGAAATCAATTTGTTTTTTCAGAACATTATAATATTCTTTAACTATTTCTATATCCCCGTAATAATCGTAAAGCACTTTAAGACAAAACGGGAATGCAAGCTGCCAGCCGGGGGAGCCTGTTCCGCCGCCCATGCCTTCGTCTGAAATTCCATTAAAAGGCGCCAGTTCAGTCATCCCTCCGTTGTGCCGGGCATCATTTGCATAATCTCTTAGTACTTTCCTGTAAAAATTGCTCATATCAAAATTGTAACAAAAGGCTTCGGCAGTTGTTACGATATCGGCGCCGTAACCAAATTTTTCTCTTCCCGGGCAATCACTTTGAATGCTGAACACGTTGCTTAAAAAAGTCCACTTCACCATCTCCTGAACTTTATTGAAAATTTCGTTTGAACATTCAAAACTTCCGTTTTCATTCAGAGTGGAATTCATCCGCAATCCCTCAACCGAATTCGAGTCCGGCCTGCCCGGGAACCCTGTAATTTCAAGATACCTGAATGAATGAAAAGTAAACCGGGGCGAATAGACTTCCAAACCTTGTCCTTTTAAAATATAAGTTATTGTACTTACAGGAGGTCTTGGAGCGCCCTTTCCGGGATTTGCATTCCATATATCTTTAAGCTGCGCTACTAAATTTGTGAAATAATTTAATGAGCCGTCGGCGTGAACGTCTTCACCGCAGCGGATCTTTACAACCGTTCCGGCCGGGCCTTCAACTTTTAATTTAACAGTACCCGCAAAGTTTTGCCCGAAGTCAATAATAAAAGTCCCCGGTTTTAACTCATAAATATTTTTAGGTTTTAATATGCGCGTTACGCTGATTGGCGGCTGTGCCTGGGCTGTAAGTTTACCGGCCGGGCCGGGAATTATAATACAATTTTTCCATTGATTATCTGTAAACCCCGGCCTGTCCCAATTCTCCTGTTCTTTTCGTGCATCATACATCTCACCCAGGTACACATTGTTTTTAAGGATTGGCCCGCCGCATGTTTTCCAGGTAGAATCCGTAATAAAAGTTTTTATACTTCCGTCTCTGAATACAATTCTTAATTGTGCCTTTACACATGGTTTGCCAACAGTAAGAGTATTCCTTAGGTTGAATCCAAAAATGTTTAATGGCAAAGGATTGTACCAGCCATTGCCTAATATAATTCCTATAGCGTTTTTACCTTTTTGCAATTGATTCGTTACATCGTAAGTTGAATACAACACTTCTTTAGCATACTGCGTCCAGCCCGGATCAAGCATCGCGTCTCCGATTTTTTCGCCGTTCAGGCTTGCTTCATAATAGCCTAATCCCGATATATATAAACGTGCTGAAAGTACTTCTTTATTTATTTCAATTTCTTTACGGATAAGAGGAGCCGGGTTTTCCTTATAGAAGTCTTCTTCATTAACAGGAAGTGGATTTGGATCGCTGATCCAACTTGCCTGCCAGCCCGAATCATTCATCATCGCAGTTTCAAAAAAACTTACCCCACTCCATTCGGAAGGAAAATTTTTTTCATCCCGGATCCGCACCTTCCAGAAATACCGGGTAAATGATTTCAAAGGTTTGCCCCTATAGACTATACTAAATGAAGAACCTGAACTCACTTTCCCTGTATGCCATATAGTTCCTTTATTTTTTTCCAAATCATTTGGATTATAGCTGACAAGTATCTCATAGGCAGATTGAAATTTTCCTCTCCCGGCCGACTTCAATTCCCAGCTTAACCGCGGATTTGAAATATCTATACCTAAAGGGTTCGTTCTTAATTCAGTTCTTGGATTTACGATCGTGATACTCCCTGGGGATGAAGGCCTGCTGAAAAGATAATCATGCTGGAAAGTGAACAAAAATAAAAAAGTTAAAAAAGTCAATTTAAAGTTTGTCATAGAAATGTTTATTTGATTTTTTTAATTATAGTAAACTCATACTGATCATAAAATTTTTTATTTTATTGAATATCCGGACAAAGATAATTGCAGGGGGTTTCTACATTTAATCGCTTCGACCCGCCGCCGGGACTCCTCCCAAGAGGGGATTATTTAAAAGTCTACTTCACTTCAACATCATCAACAAAATTACCTATCTGCATAAGTTTTGTTTTGAGATCACGCAGAGGTTTGCCTGCAACGCTACAGTTTTCGAACGTTACTTTTTGAACACGGTGGTTCTCATCAAATCCTTTAAGAACGATGGGGCCTTCATGCGCCCATGAAATATTTTGAAGCCTGATATTTTTAATATGACCGGGAGGACCGGCGTCATATAATGTACCATTGGTTACATTTAGCTCAAACAATTTTATTTCGGATTTTTCCACGCGGATATTATCAAAAAGGATATTTTCAATTACCGCCGGGCCGTCGCAGATTATACTGAACCCGCTGTGGCCTTCAACACGGCTTCCGCCCCGTGCAAGTATTACGTCGCAATTACGCACGGTTACACCGCTTATTGATTTAGCATTCATTTCAAAGCCGATTGTAACTCCATCGCTGAATGCAAAACCCACCATAGTATTATTTGTAATCAAAACATCCTTAACAACCTGGCCCGGCGCCGGAGCTTTCAAGGCAATACAATCGTCCGTACATCGTAAAAAGCAATTGGTAATTATAATTCTTCTCGAGTTAAGCGGATCGATCCCATCACCGCCGGGGCCAAAGCTTAGCACTTTAATGCAGTCATATTTTATTCCGTCGCAATTAATAAGTGTATTAGTCCACCCGTCCCCGTTGCGGATCATTACACCGTCAAAGAGAATGTTTTTGCAGTTTTCAACCAATACCACCTGCTTAAACTCGAATCCGCCGTCAAGAATACCCCGGCCGGTAACACGTATATTACTTACACCTTTTGCGCGGATACCTCCGTATACAAGTGCCCCGGCAGCTATGTATACTGTTTCATTGTCTTTTAAATTTATATACCCCGGCCTGTAAACGCCCGGGCCGAAATAATAAACGTTTGGGTCATCACGGGAAATATTTTCATTTTCTACCGGGCTGGCAAAAATGCACAAAGGAGGCAGATCGTTTATTTCAATATATATATTAGCGGGACCGGGAATTGAAAAGGTCAGGGCATTTCCTTCCACATTATATTTTATATTACGGCTTAACGGGTGTATTGAAACTTTCTTAATTGCGGCGGGAACCCGGATTGAAATCTGCATTTCCCCGCTGCATGAAAAGCTTGCCTGGTGAATCTCCTGGGGTGCTATGGTATAAGGTTCTTTAAACCAGTCAGGCAGTTTGCTGGTATCCATGTTGGTAATGAACTTTTCAGTCCATATTTCTTTATCGTTTACCCTTACCGAGAAAAGATCACTGGTTGTTAATCCCGGTATAGCCGGATAAACAATTAAGTTTGAATTTTTGGTCTGAGAAGTTTTTGCATTCGAGGTACCGATAGTCAGTAAAAGCAGAACGCATGCTATGAATTCTTTTTTCATAATAGCCCCGGTTAAATATTCGTTGAACTTTTATCCGGTTAAAAATACATCAAAGTTCAGAATACACAAAGAAAATATTTGATGATTTTGGCATGCATACGGAAGTGCTACATAAAGCGGTTTAAAATAAAATTGTCCGGAGAACCTTTTACATCAATCTCAGAGTTTAGGTGATGCAATATTATTTCACCATCCCCAATTAACGATATCCAAACCCCGTTAGGGGCGAAATGCTTGTAGAAAAAACGATCCCCCAAACAAACCTTCTCCTGAACCCCTCACGAAAGGACTCCTTTGGAGGGCGGGGTAAAATATTTCTAGCCCCGGCTGTTAAGAGAGCCTGCCTGTCCCGCCAAGGCGGTGGTCCCGATTCCTTATCGCATAGGCGTCAACTTAAAAAATAAGTTGCTGTTTGTTCCAAGAATAGTAAATTATTGTATTGCAAGCAATAAGGACTATTCAATGAAGCCAAACAGCAAAGAAAAAGCAGTAACAATAATAGAGGAAAAATTAAATAAATTATCTATCAATAAGCTATCAAAGCAAAGTAAATTTTGCAAGAGGAAGCCAAAAAAAATAACGCCAAAAGATTTGTTAGTGGGATTTTTTATGATGGCCTTCAGTCCGGATAAAAAGTCATATAAGTCATGGGCAATAAAAATAGGATTACTAATAAAAGATAAAGTATCAAAACAAGCATTATGGAAAAGGATGCAACCAGAACAGATAGAATTCTTAAAGAAAGTACTAAGTTCGGCAATAGACAAAAACATAGGAAATAAAATAAAAGGCAATACAAATAAAAAATTAAGAGGATTTAAGAATGTAATTCTGGAAGACAGTACACATATAAAGCTAAGCGACAGTTTATGGAAAGACTATCCGGGTAACGGATACTGGGACACAGAAGCTAAAAAAGCAATAGTAAAGATTCAGTCAGCATATAACATAATAAAGAAGAATTTTACCCGTTTTGAAATAACTTCGTTTAGAAAAAATGATCAGGGATATGCGGAAAAGATACTTGAAATAGTAAAAAAGGGAGATTTGTTGATAAGAGATTTAGGATATTTTGTCTTAAGAATATTCAGAAAGTTAGATGAACAAGGAGTGTTTTTTATAAGCCGGATGAAAAGAGAATTGAAAATAATATCAAAAAAAGAAGAAAAACCGATAGATTTAGCAAAGATGTTGAGCAGAAAAGGGCAACTGGATATAGAGGTATTTCTAGGCGAAGAGGAAAGACTGCCGGTACGACTTATAGCCATACCTGTAGATCAGGCAGTAGCATCGGAAAGAAGAAGGAAAGCCAGAGCAAATAGGGATAGAAGATGTAATCCGAGCAAAGAGAGTTTATTCTTATTAGGCTGGGAATTGTTTATTACAAACGTTCCACAAGAAAGGCTGAACCTCAAAGATATCGCAGAAATATATTTTCTTAGATGGCGGATAGAAATAATATTCAAATGTTGGAAGAGTTACTTCAAGATTACAGAAATCCCTAAGGACGCAAACAAGATCCGGATGGAGTCATACATATACTGTATGCTCATATTTATTGTCCTTTTCCAGGTAGGTTTTTACAATTATTACATGAAGAGATTATCAAGCAGATCAATAAAAGTTAAAATGCGCGGATTAAGTATGATGCAGGTTATGCAGTACTTGGTCAGTAATATAAATATGTTGGTGTTCGGATTAAAAAACAGTTCCTATAATTTGGAATTAATCCTTGATAAGCAAATATCTTATTATTGTATCTATGAATCTAGACATGACAGAGTAAACTATTATGAAAAAATCAATAATTAAGTTGACGCCTATGCGATTCCTTATCGGGAGGTAAGACTAAGCACTCCAATATCTTTTCCCATCCTTGATAAGGAGGGGTCGCCTTCAGCCGGCTGCGCCACCACGCGGGGGTGCTCGACGTAACCAATACACTTCCTCTACTACCTATCTTTCACAATACCTATACCATCCATGATGAGAAAGATGCTGCATAATCATTTTTATTTTACCCGTTCGGCATAAAATGCTGAATTACCATTAGTAACTCCGTATAAGATACCCGTTCTGTTATCAACATCAATTCCTTTCCACCTGAGCGCTCCCAGAGATTTATCATAAATGTTCACCCAGGAACTGCCGTTATCAAAACTGGCATACACTGCAGATGGGGATCTTGACCAGTAAAGCGGTTCACTTGCAACGTAAAGTTCATTGCCGGACGGGCCGCCTACCGCTACGGAAGTAGCATTAAAAATACTGTTATCCAAAGGAAAAATTTTTCGCCAGGATTTGCCGTAATCTTTACTTCGCCATAGACCTTCGTGAATAAACCCTGCATAAAGCCGGCCCGGCCTTTTGGGATCTGCTTTTATTACATTCAAAACTGACGCTGTATCCTTTCCAAAGGGCAAGCCTTTACCCGGGATCCGCCATGTTTTACCGCCGTCAAATGTCGTAAAAATTCCTTCATCCGCCTCGCCGAAATAGATTGTATTCTTTCTTACAGGGTCTATACATAACAACTGATTTGTACCGCAGATATTTTTTGTCTGGTAATATGTTACAGCAAGCAGTTCGCTTTCTATAAAATCCTTTCTGACGGGTAAAGTATTAATTTTATTAAGCATGGGTAGTTTCATCTTTTCCCAGGTTTTTCCCCAATCGGCAGATTTATATAATCCGGCTCCGTTATTAACGGCGCCGTCTATATAAGCAAAAAAGACCCCCTTATTAAAAGTATCTTCTTTAATTGCCTGAACAAACAAACCTTTCGATAGGTGACGCACAAATTTACAGTTTTTCCCGTCATCCTCAGTCAGGCAAATTGCGCTTAGACGCTCCGAACTATTTGTAACACCATAAATTATAAACCCGGGTTTATATTTTGAAGGACAAATAACAGTACTGCAATAATAATTTTGTTCCGCATCCAGTTTAGGTAAGGATGTATAAGTTTTGCCGCTGTCCTTGCTAATGCATGGCTGACCGTCTGCACCGGCGAACATCACTTTACCGGGCACAACAGGATCTGTAGTGATCATCTCCAGACAAATATTCCCTATACCTTTATAATAATTGGCATCCCATGTTTGGCAGGAGTCTTCGCTTATACAAATCCCGAACCAATCCATAAGATAAAATTTTCGCGGATTTTTGATATCAACAATAAATTTTGAAAGCGCCCAGCCTATTTGCTCGGGCTGCTGGTATTGCGGCGCAAAATTTTTGAAATCGCTCCACTTATAATTTCTTTTAATCAACTGCCATGTCTCGCCTTTATCTTTTGATACGTAGAGAGGAAGGCTTGCATAATTATCCGGCGAAGGGCCCTGGTTTACTGCCGCATAAAAAATAGAACTATTATTCGGATCTGAATAGATAGTTGAAAAATCGGCCATACCGAGTGAAGCAGTTTTTTTTACAAAAGTTTTCCCGCCGTTAACGGATTTATAAATCCCGTCATTACGAAAAGCGGCAAGAATATTTAAGGGGTTATCTTTATCGAATACAAGATTAGTAAAACTTACTCCTTTTTGCTCAAATACAATCTGCCATGTATTACCTTTATCGGTGGATAAATAAAGCCTTCCGGTCTTTTCCCTTTTGTACGTGCCGTCCGGGAATAAATAATCTGCGAATGGCAGAGAATCCAGGGTCGCGGTATACAACATATTTTTTACATAAGGGTTAAATGCAAGGCAGCAAAACGGTTCGCCTTTTAGCGCCGAATAATTCCACGTTTCACCCTCGTTTCTGCTTATCCATATCCCTTTTGTGTTGCTTGCAGCAGCAACAAACTTGCCGTCAAACGGATCTACGCCTATCTTCTCCGCATAAAATCTGGTTGCGCCGTTTCCAAAAAAATCAGGCTTATCTGTAACCAGCTTCCACTTAATACCTCCATCGGTAGTTTTATGTATTGCCGAAACCATTTCATGGCCGCGGGCTTCACCCGAAGCACGGAACATTATGTCCGGGTTCAACCGGCTCATAGCAAAGGATTCCACATTGTGGTGATAGCCTTCAGTCATTCCATTGTTGATTGCTTTCCAGCTTTTACCGCCGTCAATACTTTGAAATATACCCGCAACATCCGTCCTGATATACATTATATTAGAAGAGTCTGGGCGCTGTAATAAACCCGTAACATACCCACCGCCGCCGAACTTAGAACTGGTCCAACGGTATTTAATTTGGGAACTTGATGGATTTTCCTGTGCAGTTAAAATTCCGGTAAAGAAAAATATAATCAGAAATAAAGTTGTTAATAGGTTATAATTAAATTTGAAAATCATTTTTGTACCATATTATTAAATATATTATATGAATCTAACTCGTGTTAAAAAAAACTCACCCCAAATGAAGTTATGTGAAAAGTAATTCTTCTTAGTGTTTCTTCATAGTGTTTCTTTTTGGTCTTAATGTCTCACTGGTAAAATATTTTCGTTTTTTTACACTTTAGTCTGCTCAAAAAATTCCCTCTTGCCGCTCCACTATGTGGGGCGGGAGTGTGTTCTGCTCAAAAAATTCCCTCTTGGGAGGGGTGCAGGGGTGGGTATTTTTGTTTTTGATTAAAAAATACTTAACCGACTAAAAATTCATAACATTAAGGATTATTTAAAACTCTTTATATAACCTCACTTTGAAAATTGTATATTTTTTTCGCTATTAAAACTAACTACAAGTTATGGACTAATGTAAAATTAGTTATCCGAAACAGCATTGGCAAGCTAACGAAGAAAATACATGTTTGCTTCTATTAATGTGTGTTAAGTATAGAATTGATTATTTATTCTCCAAGAATCATTTTAAAATAAATTAATAACTCAAGTTATGCAGATATTAAAAATTTTATTTTGTAGACCGGGTTCTACTGCCTCAGTGATAATTTAAAATAATTTTATCAATATTCAATATTTTGTTTTAATGTTTAATTTTTTAAAGGAGGGTAAACCGTTAAAACGGTTGAATATTTTTAGCTTTCATCATTAACACCGCGATTAATCGCGGTGTTGATGAATTATAAAAATATTCTTTCTAACCGTTTTAACATTTTGCCGCTAAATAAACATGAATTAATTCAATGTAATTTTGTGAATTTATCATACTAAACTAATTTTCACACAGCCTTTAATTCGGGTGAATAATTATGCCCGGGTTCTATTGGCTATTCCTCCGGAAGCGGATAAGACTATGGCTTAAGCCGCTATTTTCATATCATTTTGGCTAAAGTCGTATATGTTTTGTAATTTAACGATCCCCGGCACCTGCCGGTGTAATTTTAAATATCATATGGGCAACTTCAGTTAATAACATTTTAACTTGCTTTTATCCGAACCATTTGGGTAAATTTATACGCAATTACACTATTTTTTAATTTATATGCGGATAAATACTATGACTGAATTTGAATATAATATTATAGAGCAGCTTAAAACTCTTAATCAAAATTTATCTACGGCAAATATTGTAGTCCCTAATAAAAAAGGTCGGAATTATAATTTTGCTGAAAATATTATTAATAAATTAAGCCTCATCGACAGCGGGCTTGTTTTAATGACAAGAGCAATAGTCAACTTAGGGTTGCAGGTGGAGAAGCTCGATAAAAGTATTTCTAAAAAAAATTAGTCCTTAATTAGTTTTTAGTTTTATTTTTTTATAGTAAAAAGTCAGCGAATCTTTATTTTATTTGTCACCAAAGCCAGGTACTTCTTAGTCAATGGTTCCATTTTGTGCAGATAAAGTATTTAATAGCAACTCCTTATTAAATACTTTGGGAAAAAATAAATATGGCGGAGTAATTAGTACCCCGCCAAATCCCGTATATTTATCTGATAACCATCTGGTAGAAGATTAACAGATTATCTATATATTTTTTTAATAAACAACAGCCACTGAGTCTGCTAAAGGCGGGACTTTTACAAATATTTGCACAGTAACATAATTACTGCCGCTTGCAATTTGAGTACCTACACCCTGAAATGTAATACCAGTTGCTGATCCGGCAGTTGAAATCGTATATGTACCATTAGCATCCGAATTCATGCTGGTCGGGATTGAATAATTGGCATATGAATAGCCTCCGCCGCCCGATGCTGCAGGCTTTTGATAGTATGCATGCGCCATAGAGGCAATATTATTAAGATCGCTTATTACGGCGTCTCTGTTACTGGAAACTGAATTTGAGTTAAATAGATTTATGCCGACTACTATGGCAATCCCAACTATTATTACTCCAAGAACGATTAAAAGAAGCTGCTGCTGACCCATTATTAGTTCCCTTCAAGTTGTTAAATGTGCATCGAAATATACAATATAAGAAAATCAAATTAAATATATAGTTTATACAATGTATTAAAATAAGTTCGCGGACGAATTCAGGGAGTTAATGATGAAACAGCGACCCGGTAAACGTTTTAACCGTCCCTCTGTTTAAATTCTACCCGACGGGATAAATATTATTATCACTTTATTCTAATTACTCAGGCTGAAAAGACGCTGCCGTTCCCCACAATATTAAAAGAGCAAATAAAACTTTCATCCTGTTAGCTTTCTGTTATTTAAAATGAAAGTAAATATTTATCATTGAACTCCTTTAATCTTATAAATATAACGGCGCTTCTGTTATATGGCATCTTATAACAGTGATATTTACATGCCGTATTATTTATCATAGAACGCATCGCTCAAAAGTAAATCAATCTCAGCACACATTTTTGCTATCGTTTCCTGTTCACCCTCAAAGCCGATAGTACTGAAACGGATCATACCTTTTTTGTCTATAACAAATTTGGTAGGGATGCCATCCACACCGTATTTTTCTACAAAACCTTCATCCTACAGCACACAAAATGTATATTTATTATCGGCGATAAAACCTTTTACCAGGTCTTCAAGTTCTTTACCTGTTTTATTTTCCCATGTATTAAGGGCAAGTATTACAACATCTGAATTGTCTTTGTATTTGGAATAGATTTTTTGCAGTGACGGAAACGATGCTTTGCAGGGGCCGCACCACGTTGCCCAAAAATCCAGCACGACTACTTTTCCCTTTAAATCCGATAACGTCACTGTTTTCCCCTCCAGATCTTTCAATGTAAAATCAACTTCCGGTTTATCAAGCAGCTCTTTCATTATGTTTTGCTTTTCATCCGTTATTTTTTTCTTTTCTTTGTTTTCAGCAATTTGCTTTAACTTCACCATTATTTTATCAAAACCTTTATCAGAGCCTTCCAATTTTATATACGCTGTTTTATATTGTTCCATCACCTTATCATTAGAATTACCATCTTTAATAAATTTAGCTGCGGTTTTCATAGTTAACTTATACTTGCCGTTAGTTATGTAACATTCGAGAAGCCGCGCATTAATATCTCCGCTTTTCCCTTCTGTATATTTTACAGCTTCTTTATAGGCCCCCTCAGCTTCTTTTGGCCGGTTAGTCCTAAATAGACCCTGAGCATAAGTATCGAGGGCCATGCCAAGCTCATTAACTGTTCCCTTTTTCCAATCTGCTTTGCTCATATATGACGGTTTTGTTGAAGGGTCGGGGTAGCAGAGCAAGTCGACCCCTTTTTTTGTCAATACCGTTGCCTGTTCTATTCTGTTCCCTTTCATTATTAAATTCTGTGCGAGAAAGTTGTATTCACTTCCATCCATTATATGCTGATGTTCTAAAAATGATGCTGCTTTATCATATAGCCCGGCTTTTACGTAGTAATAAATCAATAAGTCTGCATTCATTAACTCACCATCGGGAAAATCCTTAAAATATTTTTCTGCCATATCAGCTTTTCTCAGCGAATCAGGTTGATTGCTGGTTTCGATATACCGGTACCTCTCGGCAATTTTACCTTTCGGGTTCGCTGCAATTCTCTGCCGCAATATAGAATCACCTTTTGCGGTCATTCCAAGCATATTAAATACAGAGATAAGTTTGATCGCTGCTTCTTCATTATTCTGGTTCTTTTCCCAGATTGATTCAAATTCGGATTTAATTCCTGCCTTAAGAGTAGAATCTTTAGGATTGGCTCTCAATTGCAGAGACCATAAATTCAACCAATTAAAATCGTTCGGATACAGTTCACGTTCGATATTTAATTCTGCCTTAAGAGTATCTAAATTCTTTGTTCGTTTGAAACCCCAGTAATCTTCTCTCATCATTGACATTCCTAAGGCTGAGTGTGTGCCCCGTACTGCTTTGCCATCCGGACCGAAAACAAGTTTATCCCACGATTTTCCGTTGTTATCGTCAAGGACATCTCCGGATCTAAACCGGAAAAGAATTAATTGCGTCTGTGGTTCATCAAGTTGGAAATTGCCGTTCCAAACTTTGCCGTTTCTTTTTAGTTCTGTTTCTACTAGAAGCGGTAATTTTTTATCACGCAGGATTAATGCTTCGCATGTAATTTTTCTGGCATTTTTGTGCACCGCATCCTTTACACCTGTATCATAGCTTATCGACAGCACTTCTCCCACTTTTGGATGTGCAGGTTTTAGCACGAATTGATCTTGTCCAAAAATTGATGGTAAAGAAAGTATGGTAATTACCGTAATGATTATGATGCTAAACTGTTTCATGACTTAAACTCCTTAATGCTTTTGACCCGGCTATTGGTTAAACTGCCGTATTAATCGATTGCAGCCCGGCAGCCGGAATGTTTGACTTCCTGATTTTAATTTCATAATAAATATTTGGTTCCGGTTTTCTGCCTTTATTGTTAATCAATATATTTTTCAGACAGTCGATTATGTTTTATACTATCTTTTGAAATACAAAATTGGTTTTAAGGAATGTTTGATCACTTTATTCAGCACTCTCCTTTAATTATGCGAATACTTATTTAATTTTACCGGTTCCCAAAATCTTACCTTCCCTAATTTTCGAACTTTTAACCTGGATTTGATTACATAACTGAGATAATGATTAAGCGCCCCTATAAAAAAATTTAGATTGAGGGAGTATTATTTTTTCAAATAATTGTTCTTGATCTTCATCTTAAAATGAAAACTAAAATAAACTGTGTAATATTTAAGATTAAATTATAATACCGCAAGTAACTTAAATAGTTATTCTAAATAAGTCAAGGTACATGCCTGGTATTTACACCGTATTATTAGCAGCCCATAACTTCAGTTATGGGAATTAAATAGAAAAATGAATTTGTAACCGTTAAAACGGTGTGAAATTTTTATGTTCTACATCATTAACACCGCGATTAATCGCGGTGTTAATGATATTCAGAAATTTGTTCTTAACTGTTTTACCCGTCCGCCTCTGGCGGAACAGTTTACCACTCGCTTTATAAGAATATAAACGATATGCTTTTAGTATATTTATTCATATATAACTGGTTTTTACACAGCCTGTAAAACTCGGGACTGTTTAATAAAATTTTTAATATCTGCGTAATTTAAGTTACGCAGATATTTTTATTCTTAAATTCTAAGAAACAATTCATTCTGGTATTGTTCGTTATTTTTATTTACTTTTTAGCATTACTTAAAGTTCGATATTTAATAACAGGAGAATTATAAAATGAAATTGCAGGCAGCTAATCTTCAGATAACTTTGACCATGGTTTTTATATTTATTTTGGGTATGATTTTAATAAATTCAACTACGGCGGCTCAGGATAAACTTTTAAAGGTAATTCTTGAAACCGATATCGGTAATGATGTTGACGATGCTATGGCCCTGGATATGCTTTACAAATATTCAGATGCAGATAAAGTTGAACTGTTGGGCGTCAGTACTAATAAAAACAGTATATACTCTGTTAAGTATATTGATATAATGAACAGGTGGTACGGGTATTCCTCAGTACCCATCGGTACTGTTATAAACGGAGTTAATTCCGAAGGCGATCCGGCTAATAATTATACAAAAGAAGTCTGCGAATATAAGATTAATAATAAAATTGCTTTTAAGAGTTGTGTTAAGAGTTATACGGATGTAATTGAATCCACAAAATTGTACAGGAAACTATTATGCGCTGCACCGGATAGTTCCGTTATTATTATTTCAATCGGTTTTTCAACTAATCTTGCCCGTCTCTTAAAGACGCCGGCTGATAATTTTTCAAAGTTAACGGGAAAAGAATTGGTAGCCAAAAAAGTTAAGTTTTTAAGTATGATGGCATGCAATTTTAACATAACTCCGGCCCTGGAGTATAATATAATGAAAGATATTCCCGCTGCACAAATAGTTTTTAATGACTGGCCTACTGCTATTGTAGTTAGCCCCTTTGATGTAGGCATAAGCATATTGTTCCCCGGTTCGGTTTTTGAAAATGATTTTCACTGGACAAAAGCAGATCCTCTTGTAATCGGCTATGAAGGCTACATGAACATGCCTTACGACCGTCCTACATGGGATAATACTGCCGTACTGTATGCAGTAGAAAATGAAAAAGATTATTTTACGGTTAGCAAACCCGGTATGATTACTGTTGACAGCGCCGGGTATACTAAATTTACCGAAACCGCAAACGGGAATCGTTTCATTTTAAGTGTAAATGACGGGCAGAAAAAACTTGTACTATCACGGCTTGTTGAATTGATAACTACACGGCCTAAACACCGGCCCCATTAAATACAATTATAGCTGCAGAGCAGCGATATGCTTGTAGAAAAGCCGTACACTTGTAAATAATTCCATGTCAAACAATTATCCTGAACCGCATAGCGGTGACATGGTGTTTTTTAGCTGCGGAGCAGCGGCATGCTTGTAGCTAAGCGATATACTTGTAGATAAGCCGTACACTTGTAAATAATTCCATGTCGAACAATTATCCTGAACCGCATAGCGGTGACATGGTACCTTGAAGCTGCAGCGCAGCGAAATGCTTGTAGAATATTCCATGTCGAACAATTATCCTGAACCGCATAGCGGTGACATGGTGTCTTGGAGCTGCAGCGCAGCGATATGCTTTTAGCTAAGCGGCAGGCTTGTAGAAAAGCGAAATGCCTGTAGTGCTTATCCCTAAAAGAAAAATATAGGTTAATTTAATAATTAATTATGATTGACAATTAATAAACAACAGCAACAGAGTCCACTAAAGGCGGAACTTTGACAAATATTTTTGCAGTAACATAATTACTACCGCTGGCAATTTGATTGCCAACGCCCTGAAATGTTATCCCTGTTGTAGATCCCGCCGTAGCTATAGTGAATGTTCCATTTGCATCTGATGCTAATAAAGACGGGATGGCATAATTAGCGAACGAATTCCCGCCGCCTGCTAACTGAGTTGGTTTCTTAAAGTATTCATGCGCAAGAACAGCTAAGTTGTTAAGATCTTCTATTACCGCATCCCTGTTACTGGAAATTGAACTTGCATTAAAAATGTTGATACCGACTACTACGGCAATACCGGCTATGATAACGCCAAGAACTATTAAAAGAAGTTGCTGCTGGCCCACTTTTTAATTCCCTATTTAAATTAATAATATAAAGGAAAATATATAATAAATTTATCAATTTAAATAATAAATTTCATTGAATAAACCGGTCAAACGCGAATTTTATCATTGGTATAAAATAAACTTCAAAACAAATTTATAATTTTCATCGGGAAAAGAAAACCGGATTATCCCCATTAATATTTATCCGGCTCTTTACGATTAAAAGCCAACGTGAATTAAGTCTTGTTATCTTTAAGTGAAAATCAGTTCCTTTTATTTGATCAGGTTTAAGTGCATATCGATTTTGTAATACTACATAAATAGTTTAATGAAATATTAAAACCGGTAAATTCAGAGAACTGGAAAAAGTGTTCAATATTTTCTTGATTTTTGCCGGATATATTAGTTACATTTACTAAAACTTATTCCGGACTTTCCCTTAGTGTAAAAAAATCTAAAAGGTTTTTTCAATATTAGTCAAATCGGAATATACCCGGTTATTTTTAGGATACAACATCTGTTAAAAACGGCAAGATGAGAACTTTTATGCTCATGTCCCGGATTTTTTTGAGATTGATTTCCTATAATATATATTATATATGACGGAACGATTCGCTAAATTTAGTGTCCATAATTAAATTAAGAGGTAATATGAGAAATCCAATCGCAGTGTACCTGAAAAATGTAGGAACATTTAAGGTTAATTCCAATCCGGAGGCTTCTTATGAATGAAGAATTTTTAACTGAATCAGACAAGCAATACTGGCATCGTTACATACCTGTATATATGGAAGAGCTGACCCGGATGAAGGAATGTAAGCGGATTCTTGAATTTGGAGTTTTCAAAGGAGATTCAATTCGGTGGTTGCAAAACAGGTATCCTTCGGCTAAAATTTATGGGTGCGACATTCTGCCGATTCAACCGGAATGGCCAATATCGGAAAACATTAAATATTTCTTTGTTGATCAGGCAATTCCGGATGCCGTCAGATCCGTTTTTTTAATGGCAGGCGAAAGCCTCGATTTGATTATCGAAGACGGCAGCCACTTACCCGAACATCAAAAAAATTGTTTGGTTGAAGGCCTCAAGAATCTTAAACCGGGAGGCATATATATATTAGAAGACATCCATACTTCTCATCCGGAACATCCGTATTATAGAAAAACCGGGGTTGATTATATTGGCCCATTACATTTGTTGTTGTTTATTGAGCACTTCAAGGCTATAGGAAAAGAGCTCGATAAGAGCACACTGGAGAATTTTTCAGGCAATTCGTTATTTACTCCGGAACAGGTTGAGTATATATTTAATAAAATTTCACAAATAAAAATTTATAAACGGGCAACACTCCCTCTTAAATGCTACGCCTGCGGAGGAACTGATTTTAATTATAAAACTATTAAATGTAAATGCGGTATAGGTCTTTATTCTCCGGTCGATTCTATGTCTGCCATTATTCACGTCCGGTAACCCATAGTTGAAGAATAATCAGCGGTCTTTACTTAAACTTTAACATATTAATCTAAATTAAATGTGAGTCTCACCTAAAGGTTTCGTGGTACCGTAGAGACGGGGCATGCCCCGTCTCTATAGTCTATAATTCACGATTACCTGATAGATTAAAATATTTCTCCGGCTTATCCGTCTATCATTATGTAGACAATAAAGCCTGAAGATGACAACAATATCAATACCAAATAATTTGACGCAAAAAGAGCATATATCGGCAATAGTTAAGAATTACGGAAACCGCCTAAAAGGGTTTATCAGGAAAAGAGTTAATTCAATAGAAGATGCCGAAGATATCCTTCAGGATGTTTTCTATCAACTGGCTGAAGCCGACTTACTGATGAAACCCGTTGAGCAGGTATCTGCATGGCTGTATACGGTTGCCAGGAACCGCATCACCGATTTGTACCGGAAGAAAAAAACTGAAGCGATGTCGGATTTTCTTTACGACGACGGGGATGATGATGCAGTTACGGAACTTAGCGAATTGCTGTACGATACCGGGAGTACGCCGGAAACTCAGTACTTGCAAACTTTAATATGGGATGAAATTGAAAAAGCATTAAGTGAACTTCCCGAAGAGCAGCGGATAGTGTTTGAATTGAATGAACTGAAAGGTATTTCGTTTAATGAAATTGCAGAATTAACGGGACAAACTGTAAATACATTAATCTCGAGAAAACGTTATGCGGTTTTACATCTGCGGAAAAGATTAAAAACTTTATACAATGAACTAAAAAATTTTTAATAACTATTTATTATGAGGTGCTTTATGAAAAGAAAAATATTTTTTATAATTCCGATAGGGCTGGCAGCTTTTGCAATATTCGGTTTAATAACCATGTTATTATGGAACTCCCTTATGCCGGTAATTTTCCACTTAGGATATATTTCTTTCTGGCAGGCTGTAGGTTTGCTTATTCTTTCACGATTTCTCCTTGGATTTTCCGGGCCGTGGCGTGGGAGCCATAATCATGGAAGAAGCCGCATACGTGAAAAATATGCTCATATGAATCCGCAGGAACGGGAAGAATTCAGGAAGAAATGGCATCACCGCTGGGTTCATAATTGGCATTCATGCGATGAACTTAAAGATGATAGTACAAAGCAGGAAAACCCTGAAGAAGATCATTGATAAAAAGCAGCGTAGCTGCTGTATGCTTTTAGCTGCAGCAGCGGCATGCTTGTAGCAAATTTTGTTTTAAGTCCCGGAGGGACGAAATATTTATAGCAAAAAATCCACCACAAAATCCTTCTCCTGAACCGAAGAGCGGTGACATGGTGTCTCAAATAATAAATACAATACCAAAAAAAATTACGTTAGGCTCATCCTCAGGGAGAGCCTCACATTTGTGCTTTAACAATGCACAATTTGATGTTATGTTGGAAGGCTCCTATAAAAGAAGCACATTTATAAAAAATGATCTCGTGAGCCTCTGGCTCAAAACATTACAAACCTGTATTTTCTTTTTATCGTTAAGCAAACTCAGGCCTATGAGTAACATTGATAATTATTTCTAATATTATCTCGACATCCCTAATTAACGATATCCAAACCCCGTTAGGGGTGAAATGCTTGTAGAAAAAACAATTCCCCCCAAACAAACCTTCTCCTGAACCCCTCCCGAAGGCTTGCCATTAGGTGGTACTCCATGGAGGAATAGATGAAATTTCGTAGCACAGATTATCCATCTGTGCATGCTAAAACCCTGATGACATAGTAACGGCTGCGTATAACATTACGTATTATATTTTTTGATGTTATTCGTGCAAATTCGTCCTAATTCGTGAAAATTCGTATAATCTAAATTCGTGGAAATTCGTACATATCAATAATTACTTTTTAATGAAATTATAACCCAAAAACTCAAGCCCTGTAATATTATTATTTTCACCTGTCTTAAAGCGCAGCATGGTAGCTTTACCCGGATCGGCTTCAAAACAAAAACTATTTACACCTACCGGCAGAAAAGCCGCGTCGAATTCCGGTTTCTCAAGTAACGTCATATACAACTTGTTATCTTTTATATAAACTTTTGCATTTGCATAATCGCCGGCAACCGCAAACTGCCCGGTATATTTATTCAAATCCACACTGTCGTGGTTAAATACTGTTACGGCTTTCTTTTTCTGCAGGGCGGGGATAAATTTCTCAATGATGATTCTTGTTAAATCTTTATCCGGTCCGATATAACCGCCAGGATAGTTGCAATTAGTCATAGTAACAACGCCAAATTTAAGATCAGGTAAAAACTCCACCTTTGCTCCAAAACCCCAATGCCCGCCCGCATGCCCGATTACACGCATATTCATATCTTCATAAAGCGCCCATCCTATGCCGTAAGTATCTTTATTATCAGGATTCTGTAATGTTTGGGGCGAATGCATTCTCCTTAGCCCGTCTCCGCTCAAGATCTTTGAATCATTTTCCCCCCGGTCTTCAAATTGAAATAATATAAAACGCGCTATATCTTCGGGTGTCGAGTATAAACCGCCCGAGTATTTAAGAACATTCAGGTCCCAATCAGGAGCATCAAAACGTTTAAAATCGGGCTCAAGATAAACATAACCTTTTGCGAAACGGCTTTTATGTTCTTCACCCGGATAAAACCCCGATGACTTCATTCCCAGTGGCTCAAGTATATTTGTTTTTATATATTCTTCAAAGGGTTTATTTGCCGCTTTTTCCAGAGCAATACCCAATAACTGGAATCCAAAATTCGAATAATTGGGATACATAGTAGGAGTATATTCTATTTTAACTTTATTCAAAGTTGCAATTAATTCATCTTTGTTGATTGCCCAATCAATTTTTCCATTTCCCTTTTTTACCACCCATAAAAAGTTTGAATAATAATGCCAGAATCCCTGTGCGCAATCTACATGCAGGCCTGATGTATGAGTTGCAAGTTGCAGTAAAGTAGTCGGCCTGCAGCCTGCCGGGTATTCCGGTGTATATTCAGGGATATATTTTATTAGGGGATCATCCAAATTTACAATCCCTTTTTCTGCAAGCTGGACGAGCATGGTTGCATTAAAAACTTTAGTAATAGAACCTACCCGGTATATTGTATTGGTTGTCGCAGGAATTTTTTTATCTACATCGGCATAACCGAATGCTTGTGAATATATTATTTTATTATCAAGTACAACTGCAATTGAAAGCCCTGGCCAGCCACGCTGTGTCATATAGGATTCACAGGTTGCCGGCAATGATTGTATTAATGAATCAAGAGAATTCTGTGCAAAATCAGGAGTAGTTATGATAAGAATTGTAAAGATGAGGGCAATAAAAGCTTTGGTTTTATTCATAAGTCCGCCTTTTCATTACTCTTTATTGGTAATAAAACTTCAGATACAATATTATTTTAGACCATAATAAATTTTAAAGGTTACGCGGATATTTTAATTTGAAAAGGTGATTCTGTTTTTTGTTTTAAACACATTTAATGAACTCAAACTTGCCCGGGCATAAATCATTTTTGTCGTCGGCAGTTAATTCGGTAGATAAAAAATCCCCATCCCTTGTTTTTTCCCGGTTGAAAAATACCAATTGTACTATAATTACGCTGAGAACGGCGCCGTAAATAACCGGAGTTTCAAAACCAAGCCTCCACCTGTAAAAAAGCCAGGTTGATGATGCAATGAAATGAGCAAAAATAAAACAAAAAGTACAAATTAAAGCCCACCTTCTTGAAAGGCTCGAAATCAGAAGGATTATTCCCAATGAATATATGATATTATAAATAACGAAGGCATACCATCCATGGATTAAAAAAAAGTGAGCGACGGGATTAGCCTCATTCACGGTTTCAGGGTGAAGCCAGAAGCCGGTCGGCTGGCCCAGCAATGTATTAAATACGTCTATAGCAATTACAATAAGCATTAACCACCGGAGTGCTTTGATGCCTTGAATTGTGCTTTGACTGAGTATCGGGAAAGCCGTAAAAACAATAACCATCCCGAGTACAAAGCTGGAAATAGCAAGACCTGAAAGGCCAAAAAGATGCCAGCGGACAGCCAGCCAATTGGTTAGATCAAAATAGTTGCCAATGATAATAGAAAAAATTATAATCAGGGCTGGCCTTTTCGGAATAATAGATACGGCCCAAAACACTCCTAAGATAAAAACTGTTTTTGCAATAAGATAAGTCAGCCAACCCATTCCTAAAAAAAATTCGAAAGTGCGATTGGTTTCATTATAAATTGACAAACCATCCCCTCGGATTGCTGTTTCAGGATGAATCCAATAGCTGCCCGGCTGGCCTGAAAGAGTATTGATCATGCCGAAGATTATCATACCAATCATTACCCAACGAAGCCGCTTAACAATTGGATCATCTGTTAATTTAAATAATTGCATAATGTTCAGTTATTAATAAACCCGTTAAATAAAATCCTTTTCCTTACAAAAATAAAATTTTTCCCCTTTTTTGAATGTGTTTATTGGCAAGCAGCACCCATCAGGCCAGGACCGGAGTAATAATGTCTGAACCACTGATTTATTAATTTAAAATGATTCCTATGATGGATACATCCTCTGAAATAACAATTTGTGTACGCAATTTTCTTAAAAATTTTTCAGAGAGTTCCAATCACCAAATACAAATAAATTGGCGCAAACATTAACTTATAAAAGAAGAGAGGAATATAAAATTATTCATCCCAATTATCTGTTTTAAAAGTTGAAGCGGGAAGCTGCTCTTTATTGAATAAAGTTCCTTCACCATTATTGTTCCATCCATATCTTACTGTCGCGGGTTCCTTAACTTCAGGACTGAATACAATCAATTTTTTCCCGTTAACTTTAACTTCAGCTTTGAAAAATTTTTTATCTTTTCCTGCTATAATAAAGTTTGTTTCCCCGTCAATTTCTTTAAACATTAATCCGGAGCCTTCATCATCAAATGTAAGCACAGCTTTACCTTTTTCAATCTTCATGGATTTATATAACGGGCCGGAGTAAACTATTTTTTTATTATAATTTTTTGCCAGCGCCCATAATGCAAGCCGTTTTCCCACATCCTGCTTATCGGGAGGATGTATTTTATCCGGCGCTGCAATATCAAGCGTTACCGCCATACCGGTGTTGGGCAGTGAAAGAGTTAAAAACTGCGCTTCTCTTATAACGTAGGCCCTGGTGGATTCGTCGTAATTAAAGGGCGATATCTGAACATAATAAAACGGTAATTCTCCTTCTCCCCATTTATCTCTCCAGTTCTTTATCATTAATGGAAATAAAATTTTGTAATTACCGGGTGCGCCGGCGTTTGATTCGCCCTGGTACCATATTGTACCTTTTATTCCGTATGGAACTAAAGGAGCTATCATACCGTTATATAACATTGTGGGTGTATAGGGCGAAATATCAATTGACGTTTTCGGCCGGGAATTAAATTCTTCGCCTTCAATTTTATACAAATAAAATTTATCGCTTATTAATTCCGCAACGGGTAAATATTTCCAATCGCCTGCAAGAGAAATATTTTCATCGCTGTCTCTAAGATGAACTTTCATCATAACATTATTACCCCACATTCCGCTCCTGTCGCCCCCGCCTATACCCAAAACTCTTACAGCAATTGTTAAGACGGAATCTTTAGCAAGTTCTTCCGGAACAGTGTAAACTCTGGGCTGCATCCAAAATCCCGGCTCCATAATTCCGCCAATGAGTTTTCCATTTACGTAAGTCCTGTCCATATCGCCGGCAGGCCCAAGTTCAACAACTAATTCTTTACCTATCCAGGATCTATGAATTCCAACTTTTTTTCTGAACCAGACAATTCCGTTAAAATTTCCGGCTTCTGTATTTTCCCAGTAATTGGGCAGTTTCATTGTTTTCCAGTTACCGTCATTATAATCAGTTTTTGCACAGGAACTATCTGCAAATTCCAAATTCTCCCACTTTTTTTCAAAATCCTTAGAACTTACATCAAAAACCGGCCGGTTGTAAATCCAATTGTTTAACTTTTTAACCTCTGCATCCATTGAATCTATTTTTCCCACAACCTGTTTATACTCCGCGACCTTTCCAAGGTATTCACTGCTTATCCATGGTTCAATAGGCGTTCCGCCCCATGATGAATTAATAAGACCGATAGGTACTTTAATATTTTTATATAATTCCCTTCCAAAGAAATAACCTACTGCGCTGAACTTAGCCGCAGTTTGCGGTTCGCACTGAGTCCACTTCCCGGTGCAATTAAATTCCGGCTTATTTGATACCGCCCTGCCAACATTAAATAACCTGATAGCTTTGTAATTTGCATTCTTAATTTCTTCAGCCGAGTTTTGTATCAGGTTTTGCGGCAGCCAGCCTTCAAGAGGTATTTCCATGTTTGACTGCCCCGAGCACAACCATACTTCGCCAAGTAAAACATTTTTATACACAATTGTTGAATCGCCGATCTTTATTTTGACTTCATAAGGGCCGCCTGCTTTTGAGGTTTTTATTTTGGTTTTCCAAAGCCCTTCATTGTTTACAACAGTTTGTGCCGACATACCCCAGCTTGTATTTATAAGGACAATTTCGCCCGGTTTTGCTTTTCCCCAGAACGGCACGTTTGATTTTTGCTGAAGAACCATGTTGTCTGAAAAAATAGCAGGCATCTCGATTGCGTTTGAATTCATGGCGGGCAGGGTAGATGACAGAAATGATAAAAACATTATTATAATTTTCATATAAATCCTTTTCCTGCCTGATTGTAATTATAAAATGACCGGGAGGTTTCGACTTTGAATATAACAATTCAAACAAAGTTTAACCGGGTTCATTATATTAATAATTTAATCGAACTCTCTCCGGGGCTTAGATTGTTCTAAACCAACACTTCCAATATTGATGTCTGCTACAAAATAATTTTCTCCACTGATTGGCGATCCTGATAACCTTCGAAGCATAGCAAGCTGGCCCACATGTGTAAAGGCATCCGCAACCGGCCCTTGAAATATTCGATATAGTGAACATGCAATTGGTTCATTGTATGCTAAGTATTTATCAAACATCTGTAAAGAATTTAAAAAACGCGTTACTTCGCTGTTCCAATTCTGGGGATGGGAATCATGCCAGATCTCTTTGCCTTTTAACATTGATATTGCCCAGTCAAAAAGGTCGCCCATATGTGCCAGGATTTCAGCTGATGACCTGGATTTTTCATCCACGCGAAAGTCTCCAAAAGTATCAGGTGTATCACGGAAAGTTTTGGTTGCCCGGTAGGCTAAGCTTGCTGCAATATGTCGCAGCATTTCACGGTTTAGTTCTGAGTTTGCCGTCATTTGATTATCCTTATTAACTGAAGTTACGCAAATAATATTTAAAGTAGCCCCGGCATTTATGTCGGGATCGCTAATTTACAAAACATATTCGGCTTTAGCCAAAATGATTTGAGAATTGTGTATTGTTGCATTGGCTCATCCGCCTCCGCAGGGTGTTGCAAAATAAAAAATATAATATTGTAGCCTCGGGTTTTAATAGAATCTGCTTAAAAATCCTGATAATCCTGAAATCCGTTTTGAGCCATAGGCTCATCAGCCTTTGGCTGAAATCCTGGTTCAGACGATTTTCATAGTTAGTCCATTAGTTATCTTGTTTTTAATAAAAGTCGAATATTATTTTGGCTATATGTCATATGGATTTTTCAATATCTGCGTAACTTGAATGATTAACACCTGAACTGCTTTTTATTAGTGCCGGTATTTTATTGCGGTATTAATTTTTCTACTCTTAATAATTTGTTATGAAACTTTAATAACATTACCTGCGTCTAATGTGATGTTAAACCAACCGGGAGTTCATCATGAAATATAATATTATACAATTAGCATCATTATTTGTAATTGCTTTCATATTTGCTTTATCTGTAACACCGCCGGCTTTAGCGCGGGACAAAAAGGGGGGTGACGAAATAAAATCACTCACTAATAGAATTGCAGCGCTGGAGAAAAAAGTAAATCAACAAGATTCAATCATTACAGGTATGCGCAAAAAATTAGATAAAATCAATAACCCGGAAATTGCTATTCCTAATATTCAGGATTTGAATAATCTGCGTAAAGGAGGCAACCGGTTTGAATTTAACGGACAAACCTATTACATGGTGCCAATCAAAGACACTGTTGATGTAAAATAATATTCCCGCACTTAAAAAATTCTTGGCAATGATAAAGTAAATAGTGCTAAATTGCTTGAATTTCAATTATATTTATTATACCATAACTCCCGATTAGGGCTGGAGAAATAATGCGGATCAAAACAATTCTTAATAGATTTTTGGGTATAAAAACCAAAGAGGAACTGAAAAAAGCTAAAACATCTAAAGGAAAAACAAGGGAATTTATTGAATCTTTTTTGTTTTTATTTATTGCTGCATTTTTTATTATAACCTTTATAATTCAGAATACAAGAATCCCGACAGGGTCCATGGAAGATACAATTCTGGTTGGTGACTTTGTATTGGTAAATAAATTTATATTTGGTTCTCAATCTCCAAAGTACATACCGTTTACACAAATCGAAATACCACATTTTAGGCTTCCTGCCCTCCGCGAACCACGCAGAAAAGATTTAGTTGTATTTGAATTTCCAGGTAACAGGGATCAAATTTTCGCAGATGAACGCGGTGTAAATTATGTAAAGAGGTGTATTGGACTTCCGGGTGATACCATTCAGGTAATAAATAAAATTGTTTACATTAACCATAAGCAATTTTGGATTCCTCCTCATATACAATATGGTGAACCTCTGGTTAATGCGGAATTATTTCCCAAAGGTATGCCGTGGAATGAAGATAATTACGGTCCGCTCATTGTTCCTAAAAAAGGGTATACCGTTCTGCTCGATGTGAATAATATTGAGGAGTGGGAAACTACCATAAACCGTGCATACGGTGAAAAAGTAGTTGATATTCGGAACAGAGTTGTCACCATCAAAGGCAAGCCGGTTACTTCATATACATTTGACCGGAATTATTATTTTATGATGGAAGATAATCGTAACAACAGCCTCGATAGTCGGTTTTGGGGTTTTGTCCCAGGAGATTCAATTGTTGGCGAAGCTTTTATGACATTATTTTCCTGGGATCGGGATATTCCGTTTACTGACTTCTTTAGGTTAATCGGTTCAATCCGTCCGGATAGGATCCTATTGCTGCTTAACTGAAGTTACGCAAACTATATTTAAAGTAGCCCCGGCTGCTACAGCCTGTCCCTGTTCTATCGCAGAGGCGTCAACTTAATTTTTATAAAATATAGTCTGAGTTTCTCTGTTTCGTCCCGATGAAAAGGGACATTAATTTTGTTTTGATTTTTGTGATACTACTAATGTTTTATCTCGATCCATTGGGACTGCTGAAATATGCTATCTAAGACTCTACTAAGCTGCATAGCAGCGGCATGCTTGTAGCTAGCGACCTGCTTGTAGCAAAAATTGTTCTAAGTCCCGGCGGGACGAAATGTTTATAACAAAATGCGATCTAGCAACAACCCAGCTCCAAAGCCCCGCTAGGGGCGAAATGCTTGTAGCAAAACAATCCCCCCAACACACCTTTTCCTGAACCCTGGTAGGGGTGACATAGGAATTCGGTATTGATTTAATCATGCTAAACTTTAAAGCCATATTATAAAAGTGAAAGAAACAATTAAGAAAATTTAGAAAGCATTTGTAAATTATTTTGATTTAGAGATACTGGTAAATCCTTAGCAATTTGGCTTAGAATTTTTAGCTTAAAAATACGTTACACACAGTGGAACTCTTTACGTCGTTTCTGAAATATCGTATTTACGTTGATATTTTAATTTTTAATCACTAAATTTATATAGCAGCACAAAACATAGTTCGGGAATTTTAATTTCAGAATAAATTGATTTGATGCTCTATCATAAGACAACATCCCCTTGTAATTAACTTTATAACGGACATAAAGCTTGTATACTTTTTGAATCAAAAAAGTGGAGGTTCTATGTATAAAAAGTTACTATTTCTCTCCTTGTTGTTTTCTGCCTTTACTGTACAAGCACAAATAATAGAGCCTGTAGATTCACTACTGAGTATAACATTTCAGAATTTTTCCGGTTCGCTTGTAATATTAAAATGGAATAGCCCGGCACAAGTAACAATTTCTGCAAGTTCAATAAATTCTATAACATTTCCGGGGGATACAACTTTATTTATATCAATAATTAATAGTCAGAGCCAACTTCCTATCGCAGTTTCTATACCTTTAGATTCCATTCAGCAAATATCATTTCAATCTTTAGTTACAGGAGTGACCAAGCAGGGCAGCAAAATACCGGAACAATTTTCAGTATCTCAAAATTATCCAAACCCGTTCAATCCAGGTACGATAATAAATTATGCTTTGCCTAAATCATCATTGGTAACAATAAAGATATATAACATACTTGGCCGGGAAATAAGGACATTAGTTAACGTTGAGCAGCAGGCAGGCAATTATACCGTCCAATGGAACGGCGATAATAATTTCGGGCGTTTAGTCGCAAGCGGTGTATATATTTACCGGGTTACAGCCGGTCAAAACGTAAAAACTATGAAGATGATGTACCTTAAATAGTATAATAAAAGTTAATATAAAAGTGAAAAATACAAAGTCATTTAATTACGAAAGTGGGATATTAACTATGAAAAAAAAATTGATGGCCGCCTTTGGCGGCATCCCGTTTACCCCGCCGGGGCGGTGGCAGAAAGCGGTGATTATTTTAATATTAATCGGGACAATGGAAATAAGCAAAGCCCAAACAGGTTTAATAATCATAACCAAAGAGAATAATGCCGGTACCGTAACTAGGCAAATAGATTCAAACGTATATTCAAGTATATGGAACTTTAACAAAACATCAACGGGATGGGCCAGTACTTTAAATTATACCGTATCAGCTCCATGTCCCGGAACACCAACAGTATATTATGCCGGCCAGACATACCATACTGTTCAAATCGGCAGTCAATGCTGGCTTGTTGAAAACATTAATGCAGGTACAATGATAAACGGAAGCCAGTCGCAAAAAAATAATGGAATAATCGAGAAATATTGTTATAATAATAATTCAGCCAACTGCGCAACCTACGGCGGATTATACCAATGGGCGGAGGCAGTTCAATATCAGAATGGAGCTACAAATACAGATACGGCAAATTCGCCGTTTATTAAAAACGTACAAGGTATTTGCCCGGGTGGTTGGCACATACCTGCCATATATGAATTAGATACATTAGCTGCTGCTGTAAACCAAAATGGCAATGCATTGATTGCAATAGGACAGGGAGTTGCTCATTCCGACACAGCCGCCACAAATATCAGCGGTTTTTCCGCGCTGTTTGCGGGCAGCGACGATAACGCAGATGTCTTTGAACCTTTATTCTTCACTGATTTTTGGAGTTCTACGGAGACCAATACTAAAGGCGCATGCATCATGCACCTGATCTTCAATATGAGTTTCCCCACCTTTGGCAACAATATGCCTAAGGCTGATGCGTTTAGTGTTCGTTGTGTAAGGGACTGAGTTTTAAAATAAATATCTTCGTTATAAGACTTCCGGGTTTTTACACTAAGGATTCTTAAAAAGTTTATATACTCTTCCCTATTTGATAAAGACATTAGCCTGTATACGGGAATCTAAAATCAAGTCCTGTTGAATGACTATAATCATTCCTAAATGCACTCCGACAATCAAATATCGATGGAATTAAATTAAACTTCGATTTTAGAGATAAATAAATTTTCATAAACCTATGGTTTGTTAAATATTCAATCTCCAAAAACTTTGATTGACAAGAAAATTAATTTTTGTCACAACATACTCGTACTATTTTAAATACAGTCATTCCCTTTAAAAGTCTGGCAATAAAATCAGTGTTTTCGAATTATTTAATTGATTAATTTTACATGCATAAATGTGTGGATAAAGCTGTAATAAAAATCAATAACTGAAGTTACGTAAATGATATTTAAAGTAGCCCCGGCATTTTGAGCCTGCTTGTCCCGCAGAAGGCGGTGGCTTGTCCCGCCAAGGCGGTTGCCAATGTCGACGGTCCCGATCGAATCGCATAGGCGTCAACTTAAAAAATAAGTTGCTGTTTGTTCCAAGAATAGTAAATTATTGTATTGCAAGCAATAAGGACTATTCAATGAAGCCAAACAGCAAAGAAAAAGCAGTAACAATAATAGAGGAAAAATTAAATAAATTATCTATCAATAAGCTATCAAAGCAAAGTAAATTTTGCAAGAGGAAGCCAAAAAAAATAACGCCAAAAGATTTGTTAGTGGGATTTTTTATGATGGCCTTCAGTCCGGATAAAAAGTCATATAAGTCATGGGCAATAAAAATAGGATTACTAATAAAAGATAAAGTATCAAAACAAGCATTATGGAAAAGGATGCAACCAGAACAGATAGAATTCTTAAAGAAAGTACTAAGTTCGGCAATAGACAAAAACATAGGAAATAAAATAAAAGGCAATACAAATAAAAAATTAAGAGGATTTAAGAATGTAATTCTGGAAGACAGTACACATATAAAGCTAAGCGACAGTTTATGGAAAGACTATCCGGGTAACGGATACTGGGACACAGAAGCTAAAAAAGCAATAGTAAAGATTCAGTCAGCATATAACATAATAAAGAAGAATTTTACCCGTTTTGAAATAACTTCGTTTAGAAAAAATGATCAGGGATATGCGGAAAAGATACTTGAAATAGTAAAAAAGGGAGATTTGTTGATAAGAGATTTAGGATATTTTGTCTTAAGAATATTCAGAAAGTTAGATGAACAAGGAGTGTTTTTTATAAGCCGGATGAAAAGAGAATTGAAAATAATATCAAAAAAAGAAGAAAAACCGATAGATTTAGCAAAGATGTTGAGCAGAAAAGGGCAACTGGATATAGAGGTATTTCTAGGCGAAGAGGAAAGACTGCCGGTACGACTTATAGCCATACCTGTAGATCAGGCAGTAGCATCGGAAAGAAGAAGGAAAGCCAGAGCAAATAGGGATAGAAGATGTAATCCGAGCAAAGAGAGTTCTATTCTTATTAGGCTGGGAATTGTTTATTACAAACGTTCCACAAGAAAGGCTGAACCTCAAAGATATCGCAGAAATATATTTTCTTAGATGGCGGATAGAAATAATATTCAAATGTTGGAAGAGTTACTTCAAGATTACAGAAATCCCTAAGGACGCAAACAAGATCCGGATGAAGTCATACATATACTGTATGCTCATATTTATTGTCCTTTTCCAGGTAGGTTTTTACAATTATTACATGAAGAGATTATCAAGCAGATCAATAAAAGTTAAAATGCGCGGATTAAGTATGATGCAGGTTATGCAGTACTTGGTCAGTAATATAAATATGTTGGTGTTCGGATTAAAAAACAGTTCCTATAATTTGGAATTAATCCTTGATAAGCAAATATCTTATTATTGTATCTATGAATCTAGACATGACAGAGTAAACTATTATGAAAAAATCAATAATTAAGTTGACGCCTATGCGATTCGATCGGGAGGGAGTCGAAATTACAAATCAGTATCGGCTTTTCCGCCGGAGGCCGAAAAGCCAATTAAGTCCGGGCTTCATTATTCCCGGATTAAACCTGCCTGCCGGCAGGCAGGACTTGGTGCTGCTTAATAAAATTTTTATTATCTGCGCAACTTAAATTATTTAATTCGCACTCAAAGTGGTAGAAGTGGTAGAACTGATCAAAGTGGTCAAAGTAGTCAAAGTGGTTGAACTTTTTGTTATATAAGAGCTTATGGGAATAAATCGGGATATTCAAAAAAAATAGAACAATTTTTGAATTTATTCTGAATTAAAAGAACTCTGCAATTTTGAGCGGTTTAAGCGGGGTTTAGCGAAAATATTCGCATTATCACTCACATGTCCCGGTATAGTGACTAATCGTTAATTTCGTGAAATTCGTATTTATATAATTTGTATTCATTCAAATAATTCGTGCTTTTTCGTTCTCATTCGTGTTAATTCGTGTTAATGTTTTTTGACAATCTGTTTGACGTGTTGAAATATACACAGGATGTTACTGCGGTTATATAGTAAGCGGGAAATTGATCAATTTCCCGCTTAAATTATTTACTAACTGAAGTTACGCAATTGATATTTAAAGTAGCCCGACATTTATGTCGGGGTTCTCTGAATTACAAAACATTATCGGCTTTAGCCAAAATGATTTGAAAATTGTGATTAAAACGAATCCCGAGCTTAATTATTCCCCCGAGTTAAAACTCGGAATACTTAACAAAATTTTTAATATCTGGGTAACTTCAGTTAATAATTAATAGACTTGTTGTTATATGTGTTTAAATTAATTTGACTTTTTTAGAATGTTCATGTCCTTTAAAAGACTATTTAACTTGGCTTCAAGTTCTCCGACTTTACAAATATTTACAAAATTTTTTAATAAATAAGTCATAACTTTTGCCTCCTGCCTGTCGATTTCTCCAACTTCAAATTTGTGAATTATATTAGACAGGCATTTTTCAGCATCCGCTACGGTTTTTAATCTGATTCCTCTTTTTATTCGGCGGGGTGCTGAATTCAATTTAAGTTTATTATTTTGAATAAATTCTTTAACTTTTTCTCTCATTTTGACCTCTTTTATTATTGGAATGTGCTGTCGATCACTAAGTAATTCAATTTTTAAATTTCTTAACTAATTGTTTTACAAGCACTTAACAAAACGATTTTTTGGTAAAATTTTAATGCTAAGTCTATTATTATCAATGAGTTGACCTTAAAAATATGTCATTTTTAAGCCCCTTTTGTGTGAACATCTTGAACATTTTCATTCAAATTTTGATAGGCTTAACTCTTTATTTTTATAACCCTTAGCCCTGCGCTGATATGATAATTCAAAAATAATTTGAATTTATTGATGTAAAATTAATCAAATAAATAATCCGAAAACACTGTTTTTTTTACCATACTTTTTGATTCCGTGAAATCTGCCATATATTTTTATATTACAATGACCTGATATAATTAAAGATAAATATTACACATACTATAATTTAAGCGTTAGTGGGGCGGAGAAAAGATAAATGCCCGTCGAAAAAAAAAATTCTATATACATTTTGTACCGTAAATTTTAAGAAAACACAATTAATGAAATCTACCAAGGGAACTCACAACTCTATTTAAAAACAAAAAAGCTGCAATTTTAAAAAAAACTGCAGCCTTAATTGGTGCCCGAAAGGGGACTCGAACCCCTATGAGATTACTCTCACTAGACCCTGAACCTAGCGTGTCTACCAATTCCACCATCCGGGCAAATAATTCTATTTAAGAACAACACAAATAAACCGGGTGTAAATTTACAACTAATTGAAAAGAGTTTCTACATCCGTATTTTTTTTATTTTATTTAAATAAAGTTGCATTAAAATCTAAAATCCTCTACCAGCCCGAATCTCCGTTCTTATCTTCTTTCTTAATCTTTGTAGTGCCGCCTTTTCCGTGTATATCGCATTTGGGCGGAGGATTTGCGGCATTTATTATATCATATATAACGGAGGGACAGTTAGAGGTTGCCATTTTTGTATCGCCCATGTCCATTGTTGTTTTGCAGAATGCAACTGTATCTATACCCGGCGCCATAGTAAAATATTTTACGGGAAGGTTTAATTGTTTGTATGCGCCTTCCATGAACATAGCCCATATAGGCATCGCCGCCCGTGCACCCTGCCCGTATGCACTTGTGAACTTAATCCTGTGGTCGTCAAATCCGACCCAAACTCCTGCCGCCAGTATAGGCGTGTAACCAATAAACCATGCATCTGAATAGGCCTGCGTTGTACCTGTTTTACCCGCACATGGATATTGAAAATATCTTCGTGCACCCGCGCCTGTTCCGTAATTAACTACATCCTGAAGCATGTTTGTAATTATTGAAGCGGTCTGCGGTGAAATTGCTTCCTGGTATTCAGGAACAAATTTATCAATTAATATTCCGTTCCTGTCTTCAATTCTTAATATTGATATAGGGTCCACATGCACACCGTTATTGGCAAATGTTCCGTATGCCGAAGTCAATTCAAGCGGAGTCACATCGGACGTACCAAGTGCAATTGAAGGATATGCATCCAGCGGAGATTGAATTCCCATCCTGTGGGCATATTTTGCAACCTGCCACGGGGGAGCCATATTGCCGATTGTAAGCCTGCCAGCAACAACATTTATTGAATGTGCAAGCGCCTGCCTTAAAGTCATGTATCCGCCGTAGTCGTTCTCAAAATTATCCGGCGACCAGCCGTTATAATTAAACTTTTGATTAAGTAATGTATACGCCGGGTAGTACCCGTTATCTATGGCTACAGTATATGAAAAAGGTTTGAACCCTGAACCGGGCTGCCGCCTTATACCTGTTGCATGGTTCAATCCCCTTCCGAAATCCTGGTTCTGGCCTCCAACCATTGCCCTGATCTCTCCGTTCCTGGGATCAAGTGCAACAAAGCCGACCTGAATTATTTTAGCAGCTTCCTCAACCGAATCTACAAAAGGTTGATTATATTTTAATTGATTATAAACCCGCGCTTTATCTTCCGGAGTTTTTACTACCAGGTACTGACGGCTGTCTTTTATTGCCCTGTCAAGAAGAGCAGGCAAAAGATCAGGATGTTTTTTCCAGTCCCAGAATTTGCTGAACACAGGCTGGAATTCTTTTAATTGGTCTGCCGCGGCTTTGTTTGCAATTTGCTGCATTCTTAAATCTAGCGTGGTATAAATATTCAACCCGTCCCGGTAAAGATCATAGCCGTATTTTTCAGACATGGCAACCATTTGCTGGCGAATATACTCTATAAAGTAAGGCGCATCCGACCTGTTTCCCATATTTTTTTCAGTTACAAGATCAATCGGATCATCTTTCATCCTGTCATAGTCCGCTTCTGAAAGCTGATCATTCTCGACAAGGTTATACATAACCTGGTTACGCCTCCGCAAGGCATGGTCGTAATGCCGCACGGGGTCATAGTACTCGGATGACTTAAGCAGGGCGACAAAGAAAGCACACTCCGGCAGTGTTAAGTCCTTCCCCTTTTTATTAAAATAAACCCGTGCTGCTGATTCAACGCCGTATGCGCTTCTTCCAAAGTACATTTCATTAAGATATAACTGTAAAATTTCTTTCTTGGTAAATGTCCGTTCAATCTGAACAGCGGTAACCCATTCTCTTACTTTCCTGATTAAGGTCTGAACCGGGTTTTCATCGTGAACTTTAAAATGATAAAGGTTATTGGCAAGCTGCTGTGTAAGTGTGCTTGCACCTTCATGCTTGAACAGGAAAACATTTTTTATCATCGCCTTTATAATACGGACTACATCCACACCCCAATGGGAATAAAACTTCCTGTCTTCTGTAGAAATTAATGCCGTAACCATATAAGAAGGAAGGCTGTCAATATTTGTATCAATTCTATTCTGAATTGATATGGTACCTATCAGCTCGCCGTTAATTCCAAATACTTTGCTCGCAAGCTGGGGCCTGGGATTTTCAAGCTGCTCTAACGACGGCAGCCCTGTGCCGATATAAATAATAAAAGCAATGAATAGAATTAATATTATTCCCCCGGCTATGTATAACTTTTTCCTGTTGCCTTTACCCGAAAATTTCTTTTTATTTTTATTATATGCATCGCTAAAATATTTTTCAAAATTAAAATTTGAGTCTTTACTCTTTGACATTTTCATTCCAATCTGCTATTTCAAATTTGCCGTCCCTGAAAATTCCGTAACATGGTGCATCCAGCCATGAACCGAGATTAATATAAATACCGTTTTTATATTTAAGGAAGCACCGCCTGTGAAGGTGGCCGAATATTACAAAATCAAATCCTTCATCAATCTTTTCTTTAGCGACATTAAATAAACCGTCTTCTTCGCCGTAATCTTTTTTTGTCGTATAGTCGCGGCTTGTTTTACTTGTAGTACTCGCAAGCATAACGCCGATATCAGGATGCAGCCATGAATATATTTTCTGAAGTATTTTATTCCTTAAAATTTTCTTCAATATATTATATCCAAGGTCGTTTTTAACCATACCGTCGCCGTGCCCGATAAAAAACCTTTTATCGTTTAAGTAAATATCAATAGGTTCATCATACATTATTGCGCCTATTTCATCACGGAAAAAATTCAGGTGCATAAAATCATGGTTGCCTATAAAGTAATGCACCTTTATGCCGCTGTCGGTTAAGTCCTGAAGCGCTGTTAAAGTTCTGAAAAATCCTTTCTGGTAAACACGTTTGTATTCAAACCAGTAATCGAATAAATCGCCGACAATAAAAAGTTCGGTACAGTTTTCACGGGCAAAATTAAGAAACTTTACAAGCAGGAGCTCTTTGCTTTTTTCCACATCACGTGAGTTAAGCCCGAGATGTATATCAGATATAAATAGATATGTATTATTCACAAATACCCGTGTATAAAACACTATAAATTATAATTAATTTAACCCAAAATATAAGCATAAATATTTATTCACTGCCATTTTTCCCGTTCTGAATTCTTGCCGGCAGCCAATTATCCGGATCAAGTGTTAATTCCACAGGTTCCTTGCTTAATTCAAGTTTAATAGTATTTTGACGCTTATCTATTATGAATGTTTTTAGCCCGGTAGTTTTATCGCTGTATAATATCTTCAGATCAAGAGGGAAATTATATGCGCTATATCCGGTCTGAGTCTGGTTAACATTTAAAGTTACAAAATAAATGTTGCCGGCTTTTTCCATGTTCCATGAATAATTCAGCGTAAGCATTCCCGAGCCTTTAAAAACCCACTGGTCAAAAAATACGCTTAAATTCCTGCCGGATACTTTTTCACATAAGTCTTCAAAATCCTTTGTTGAAGCGCTTTTATATTTATAACTCTGATAATAATCCCTAAGTATCTTAAAAAACACGGAGTCGCCGGTTTCATGCCTGAGCATGTGCAGTACCCATGCTCCTTTATCATAAACAGTATGGGAGAATAAATCATTTGGATTATATAAAGTACCGTCAAAAACGTCAAGCTTGCTCATCATGCTGGATTTCAGTGCGCCGGGTCCTCCTAAATGTTCAGAATACAAAGCTTCAGAGTAGGTAGCAAATCCTTCATTTAACCAGATATCCTTCCATGTTGCCGGGCCTACAGCATCGCCGAACCAATGATGAGCAAGTTCATGCGTATAAATTTCGGTATAAAAGTTTAGCCCCCCGACAAAATTTGATCCGACACCGACTAAAGTTTGGGTTTCCATAGCGCCATACTGCCAAAGGAATTCGGTTATCCCGAATTTTTCTTTTATAAAAGGGTATTCGCCGAATGTTTTTGAGAAATAATCTATCATTTCCGGCAAATCCCGGAAATCTTTTTTTGCATCTTCCAATTGTTTGGGAAAAACATAATATTCAATCTCCATTGTATCGGCTTTATCCTGCGAAATATATTTATCCGAAAAGTTTACATAATTTGAAGAATAAAGGCCTATCAGGTAAGTTGAGATGGGGTAAACCGTTTTCCAGTAATAAGTTTTTCTTGAGCCGGAACCGGTAATACTAACCAGTTTTCCGTTAGACGCAGAAACCTCTGACGAGTCATTTGTAATTTTTATATCCACAAGGGCTTTATCCGACGGGATATCATTACAGGGAAACCATGTTGAAGCATAGTTCGGCTCACTAAGATTATATGTACATGACTTGCCGTTTATTTCACCAAAAACAAAGGATGAGAAGCCAAGATGTTTTGGAGTTCCACTGTAAACAACGTGTACTTCAAAAGAATCCGGCCTGCTTCCATATAATGGAATTGACAGCCTTCTCCCATTTTCGGTAAATGACGATACTTTGCCGTTAAGCAGCAGGCTTGATATTTTCATATTATCATAAAAATTTAAATCTATCTGGTTAATATTTTTATCAAGAAATTTTCCTGTAATTATTACATCCCCCTTAAGCGTTTTTTCCGCGGGATAAAGGTCAACATTTATAAAATAATGAAGTACATTTATTTTATATTGATTACCTGAAGCATAATCATCAGGCGGTACCGGTTCTAAATCACCGGAAATGATTAAACGGGAAGAAATATTTTTAATTAGTGACGGCTTTGCTGCCGGACGAAGACCTGCTGCTTTTAAACCAAGAAAAAATACAATGATTATAAACAGGGGTAGAATAATTTTATAAGTTTTTGTCATAAGGTAAGAGTGTTAAGAGCAATTTGTGAATCGGGAAAGCTGCAAAAAACCGTTCCGAAAGCTAATATTTATTATTTTTTTAAAATCAAGCCCTTGCAATTTAATTCAAAGTTTGTTAAACATATAATGTAAAATTAACATTTTCTATAATTGCCAAAAAAATTCTAACTTAGATATATTAAAAGTAAATTTTAGGAGAAATTATGACTTTCCCCGGTTCTTCAGTACTCAGAGAAACAGTCACTATGCTATTAGCAGGCGGACAGGGTGAAAGGCTTTATCCCTTAACTGCACATAGGAGTAAACCCTCAGTTCCATTCGGCGGAAAATACAGAATTATTGATTTTGCCCTTTCAAACTGCCTTAATTCAGGACTTAGAAAAGTCTACGTTTTAGTCCAGTATAAATCCGATTCGCTTAACCAGCATTTACTGGAAGCCTGGAGCATATTCAATCCTGAACTGGGGGAATATATTTATTCAATACCTCCGCAACGGAAGTTTAACAACGACTGGTATCTTGGCACTGCAAATGCTATATATCAAAATATAAATTTGTTTTCACAGGAAAAGAAAGTGAATTGGGTTTTAATTCTTAGCGGAGACCATATTTACAAAATGGACTACATGAAGATGCTCCAGTATCATATAGATATGAACGCGGACATGTCCATGGCTTGTATTGAAGTTCCTAAAGACGAGGGCAGCCGTTTCGGTATAGTCGGCGTAAATAATAAATACGAGGTTACCACATTTATTGAAAAGCCAACCAACCCGCCGGAAATTCCGGATAAGCCGGGGTACTGCTTTGTGAACATGGGAATTTATATTTTTAATTCAGATGTATTAAAAGACATCTTTAAAGAAATGGAAGCTGAAAAAATAAAAGCGCATGATTTCGGCAGTGATATTATTCCTTTTATGGTAAAATCAAAACGAGAAGTTGTAGCATATAAATTCTTTGATGAAAATAAAAAAACCAAACCCTACTGGAAAGATATTGGAACCATCGACAGCTATTTTGCTTCCAGTATGGATTTGATATCCGTATTGCCTGAATTTAACTTTTATGATCAGAACTGGCCGATGAGAACCTACCAGTACCAATTTCCCCCGGCTAAAACCGTATCTCACGAAGGAGAACGGGTAGGCCGTACTCTGAATTCTTTAATATGCGACGGTTCAATAGTTTCAGGAGGTTTAGTTGAACGTTCACTCTTAGGACCAAATGTACGAGTAAACAGCTTTTCTTACGTAACCGATTCCATAATAATGAATAACTGCAACATAGGCAGGCATGCAAGAATAAGGCGCGCAATTATAGACAAAAATGTTAACGTACCCGAAGGATATGAAATCGGCTTCGATCTTGAAAACGATAAGAAAAAATTCACCGTAACAGAAAGCGGCATAGTTGTTATCGGCAAAGGCCAGGTTTTACCGGGTTGAATAACCTAAAAACATGAATCAGACCCTCGATTCCAAATTGCAAAATTTACCCGAAAAACCCGGGATTTATCAATTTAAAAATGATAAGGGAAAAGTAATTTACGTCGGCAAGGCAGTAAATTTAAAAAACCGGGTAAGAAGCTACTTCCACAACGTAGCAGCGTCCCCGAAAACTATTGCACTGGTGAATAATATTGAAGACCTTGAATTGATTGTAACCGATAATGAAGTTGAAGCGCTTGTACTTGAAAATAATTTAATCAAAGAATTCAGACCCCGCTATAATGTAAACTTAAAAGATGACAAGTCATACCCGTTTATAAGGATTACAAAAGAAAATTTTCCCAGGATATTTGCTACACGGAGCGTTGTAAGGGACGGGTCAAAATATTTCGGCCCTTACACTGATGTAAAAAATATGAAATCTTCCCTGCGTATGCTGAATCATATCTTCATGATCAGAAGCTGCAAATTTAATATTGACGATGATGCTATCGCTAAAAAGAAATTTAAAATCTGCCTGGAATATCACATAAAAAGGTGCGAAGGGCCCTGCGAAGAATTAATATCATCACCGGAATACAATGAGCGCGTTAATAGTATTATTAAAGTGCTCAGAGGTAAAACAGATGACCTTATTAAGGAGTTGAAAGGTAAAATGGATAACGCCGTTGAACTGCTTGAGTTTGAAAAAGCAGCAGATATCCGGGATAAAATCAACCAGCTCCAGGTTATGTCCGAAAAGCAGAAAGTAGTGAGCGATGATTTTGAAGACCGTGATATTATTTCAATTGCGTATGAAGGTAAAGATTCCGCATGTTCCGTTTTTAATATCCGGAGCGGTAAACTTATCGGTAAGAAACAATTAAAACTGAGCATTGGCGAATGGGATGAGATAGGAGATATTTACTCTGCCGCAATAAAATTTTATTACCAGGAATTTGTTGATATCCCGAAGGAAATATTACTGGAAGTATTGCCCTCAGATACGGGTGCACTTGAAGAATGGCTTTCAGAGAAGGCCTTGAAAGACCAGCCTGAACGAAAATCCAAAGTTAAAATTGTAATGCCTAAAAGAGGAAGTTTAAACTCACTTGTTAAAATGTGCAAAGAGAATGCGATATTCCAATTAAAAGAAATCCAGATCCAAAAAATGAAAAAAGAGGGCCGCGTTCCATATGCGCTTTCCGCCCTGCAACGGGATTTATATTTAACTGCACTTCCTCGTAAAATTGAATGCTTTGACATCTCCAATCTTCAAGGCACAGATTCCGTTGCAAGCATGGTAGTATTTGAAGACGGAAAGCCTAAAAAAAGCCTCTATAGAAAATTTATTATAAAAGACGTTATTGGCCCTGATGATTTTTCAAGTATGAGGGAAGTTATTGGAAGAAGGTATTCCAGGCTGAAAGAAGAAAACGGCAGACTTCCCGACCTGATAATGGTGGACGGAGGTAAAGGACAGCTTTCAAGCGCTGTTGAAATACTGGATGATTTAGGTTTCAAAAAATATAATATTATCGGACTTGCTAAAAGGCTTGAAGAGGTTTTTTTCCCGGGAAAATCCGATCCCGCGTCTGTACCCAAAACATCATCGGGGTTAAAACTGCTTCAGCAGGTTAGAGATGAGGCACACCGTTTTGCAATTACATTTCACAGAAACAGAAGAAGTAAAAGAACCATCCGGACTGAATTAACAGGTATAAAAGGCATTGGCTCCTCTACCGCCGGCCTTTTATTAAAAAAATTCGGAAGTATTTCTGCCGTTAAGGAATTAAATTTTTCACAGCTTGAAGAATTAGTCGGCAAGAAAAAAGCTGAAATAATTATAAACTATTTTTCAACCTCAACAAATGAATCCGGGGAGGAAATTTAATAACATTTTTAAATGTACAACTAACTTTGAAATAAACCGTGTTTGTTCATTTTCCGGCTAAGAAAATTCAAAAATAATTATTAAGTTTTGTTGTTGTCTGGATTAAAAATATTAAAATGTTATAAATTTACTTTTACTAATGGGATTAAAGTTATTTAAAATGAAAAAAACGTCTATATTATTAATCTTAGCAATCATTTTCGGAGGATGCAGCCTTCTTAACAAGCCTAAACCTGCTTCGCCGGTTTTCAATTCGGCTTCGCTGAAGGATTTGGTCTTAAGAGCCATAAGCGGTGATACGAGCACAAACAAAAAATTAAAAAATTTAGTCGATTTGAATATACCCGTTAATGATAACTATAACTCGGTTACAATAGACAGTTTAAAGACAAAATCTAATAAGAAATATTTTATTGTTTTAATTAATTACCCCAACCCAATTTACAACCGCTTTGCAATTTATGATAGCACTCTTAATAGTTATCTTATCGATAAATCTTTGAACGGATACATTAATGAATCCGTTATAGATTTAAATGGCAACGAGCTTATAAAGGTATCGGAAAGTTTTATTTCAAAAGACGTTTTACAGCTAAGCAGGATTTCACTATATCAAATAAGCGATACATCTGCAAGCCTCACTTTCAGAGCTTTTACAAAACTTGTTCATTCAAAGTTAATATTTAGTCAAAATATAACAGAATTCTCCGCTGGTAGTATTAAGACAGAATTTACCAGTTCAAAAGCATCTTCAATTTCGGGTAGAGGCGATATATATTTGTTCGACACTTTAAAAAAGAAATACATCAGTCCCGACAGCACATTTGATAATTTTGTTTCAGGCTATATCAGGAATTTTATAAGTTATTCTGAAAAACCGGAAATTACCGATAAAAAATCATTGTATGCTTCAATCGGAATAGACATTGACCTGGACACTATTAAAAACACAGCCAATATTAAAGATACTCAGGGTTATACTTTAACCTTAACCGACAATTGGAAAACTTTTAAAAATATTTCAATTGCCAATTTTATTAAGACCCCGTTAAAAGGGTCAAAATATATTAATGAAATAATCGGGGCTTATATCTGTATAATCGCCCTGCCGGAGGGTGATTCTGCTGAAAATTTCATTAATTATACTTTTACAAATTCTGCCGACGGGAAATATAAAGTAAAATATTCGGATAAAATAGAAATGCAAAAAGACTTTGTACAGTTTTTCGAATATTCATGCGGAACAAAAAAATATTTATTAATTCTTTCGACTTCAAAATATACATACGAGAACTTTAAAGCTGAATTTAACAATATTATTAATTCATTTTCTATAAATTGCTGAAGAAGTTTCTATCATCTGCCCGGCGGCAGACAGGTATTTTTTCCGCATTGAACCGGTGAAAAACGGAGATTAGGCAAAAATATTAAAGGTCGGGATTAATAAAATACCGGCAATTATATTAAGTACATTTTTGTAAAAAAATGGTAAACTGTTAAAACAGTTAAGAATAATTTTAGACTATCATTAACATTGCGATTAATCGCGGTGTTAATAATGAAACATTTAAAACTTTCAAAATGTTTTACCTGTCCGCCTCTGGAGGAACGGTTTACTTTCAGCCAATAAAGAGAAGAGCAAGACAAATGAACATATACCTTATCCGTCATGGTGATGCCGAAAAAATATCGATCGGGAAAAAGGATTCCGACCGGGAACTTACACTCACTGGTAGAGTTAAGTTAAAATCCGCTGTGATAAACTGGAAAAATCTTATTAAAGATCTTGACTTCATTATTACATCCCCGCTTGCCAGGGCTGCACAAACGGCAAATATAATTGCAGAAGTTTACGGGGCCGGGGATAAAATAATGATTGATAAAAAACTTTCACCCGGAAGCCGGACTGAAAGTATAATTGAAATTGCCAATTCTTTAAATGGATTAGAAATTGCATTTGTAGGACATCAACCGGATTTATCGGAAATTCTTTCCGATTTAATCTCACCGAAAGCAGCTTATATAGATTTTAAGAAGGGGGCTATTGCTAAAGTTTCATTCGGAAATAAAGCCGGCATGGCCAGAGGCACACTGGAATTTTTAATACCGGTTTCTGTTTTCAACTCTTAAACTTAATAAAAAGGGCAGACGGCTACACAAGAATTATACTTACCGCTGCTTCCTTCCGGACCTCACGGGGTTAGGCACTATCCTGTTAACCGCTGCCCAAATATTTACCGGTCTTCATTTAATGAAGGATACAAAAATCAATAATATTTTAGTCTGTTGCAAGAAATCCCGGAACAGTTTTATAATATAAATCTAATAATATTAATTCCGGGCATTATTCAATTCCGGGATGTTTGCGGAATTTGACATGGATGTTCTTTTTCTTCCTGTCTTTTAATGTATTTCTTTCCCAAAATAGGCCATCATCATAACCCTGAATCGATTTATCTTTTTCTGCAATCTCCAGCCGTTTGGAAGTAAGGCAGCAGAACAATTCATCGATTTCAACACCTGAAAAATTGCGTTTAAGTTTTTTAGCGGTTACTGCAGTTGTACCGGATCCTAGAAAAGGATCAAACACCAGGTCGCCTGGATTGGAACTTGCAAGGATAATTTTTGCAAGCAGTTTTTCGGGTTTTTGAGTAGGATGATCCGTATTTTCTGACATTGACCAGAATGGAACGGTTATATCCGTCCAAAGATTAGACGGGTGAGTAACCCTGAAACTTCCGCCTCCGTCAATTTCCCAGTCCTTAGGTTGTCCTTTGCCGGTTTTATAAGGAGCCAATACTTTTCTTCTAATTTTAACATCATCAATATTGAATGTATATTGATGGGAATTGGTAAAAAACCATATATCTTCAGAACAATTTTTCCAGTTTTGTTTTGATCCTCTTCCCTTTTCCCTTTCCCAGGTTATCCTGTTTTGAACTATAAAATATTTGCATCCTGTATTATAGATCGCCGGAGAAGATTTCCAGTCCCCGCAAATGTATATTGAAGCATCCGGCTTTAATATCCTTTTCATTTCTTTCAGCCAGGAGTCAAGCCACAATTCATATGCAGGCAGTTCCATTTCTTTAAACACAGAGGCGTTAAATTTTTTACGAAGGTTATAAGGCGGGTCAACAAATAATAAATCGACAAAATTATCCGGCAGAAATTTAAGAACATTAAAAATATCCTGGTGAATAATTTTATCGTAAAGTTTTTCAGGCCTGACCGGTTTTTCAATTTTTAATAATTGAACTGCAAACCGGTTAATTTCTTCTTGAGATATATCCAGTGTCCTGTTATACGGGGCTCTTACTGATTTACTCATACTTTTATATAGTTAAAAACTTCCGTGAATAACCAATCAACTGAAAGATATATGGCTATATTTCTCCTTTAAAAATTCCAATTCCTTTAAGATCATCTCGAACTTCCCGACCAATTCCTCAAACTGGCTTTCCATATAAGAAAAAGGTGCTTTATCTTTAGCAGAGTATTCTATCTTATTGCAAATATCCGAAACAAAATCTATTCCCAGGGTCAGGCTGCTGCCTTTAAGTTTATGAGCGCTATATTCAAGCTGGGAATGATTCTTTAATTCAATACACTTCTTAATACTAGCCAGGGACTGTGGAAAACTGCTCATAAAAATATCCAGAAGTTCAATAAAAAAATTCGCATCTTCAGGCGTTTTAATATCTTTGATTAACTCAATTTTATCTTCGTCAATAAATTTCGTTGCTTTATGATTAATTTCATCATTTGAAAGTTTCAAATCTTTTTCATTATAAACTACTTCACCCCATTTTTTTAACATTTCAAATAGTTCTTCCACCTTAACAGGTTTACTTATATAATCATTCATTCCGGCTTCGATGCATCTTTCTTTATCTCCCATCATTGCGTTAGCCGTCATAGCAATTATTTTTGGGCGGCAACTCTTATCGAACGTCTGGACAATCATTTGGGTGGCTTCAATTCCATCCATATCCGGCATGAATATATCCATCAAAATTACATCATAACTAATTTTGCGAAATGCTTCAAGTACTTCATAACCATTAGCCGCAATATCTGCCCTGAATCCAAGTTTTTCCAGTATTTTTAACGCTACTTTCTGGTTAACAACATTATCTTCTGCCAACAAAATCTTCAGAGGCAGTTTATGCCCGAGTTCATTATCAACCATCTTTCGGATTTTAAATTTTTCGGACGACGACTTATCCCTTGAACTTAGTACGGATACAAGGCATTCATAAAGCTGGCTGTATTTTACGGGCTTAGTAATAAAAGCAGATAAATTAAGATTTCTAAATTCAGTAGGCGCTTCTTTTTTACCAACGGAAGTTAAAATAATAATAGGCAGTTTTTCACCGTTCGGGAATTTTCTTATTTCTGAGGCTAAAGTTAATCCATCCATACCAGGCATACGGTAGTCAAGGATTGCGACATCAAAAATTCCACCCGAAGCAATTAATTCCAATGCTTCGGTTGGAGAATCAATAGCAAGCGGATTCATACCCCAGTTTTCCAACTGGGTTTTTAATATAATCCTGTTTGTTCTGTTGTCATCAACTATTAAAATTTTCTTATCCTGAAAATGTAATGAATGCCCCTTGGTATAAATTTTTGATTTAGAAGGTGCTGATCCTGCAAGTATCGTGAAGAAAAATGTAGAGCCTTCTTTATATTTACTTTCCAGCCACATTTTACCTCCCATCATTTCAGCCAGCTTTTTACTTATCACTAGCCCTAAACCTGTACCCCCGTGGGTCCTGCTTGTGGAAGCATCAACCTGGTTAAATGCTTTAAATAACCTGTTCATCCTGTTCTCAGGAATTCCTATTCCCGTATCTTTAACCGCAAATAATAATTCAAAATTATTTTTATCTATTTGTTTACCTGAAACGGAAAGAAAAACTTCGCCCCTCTCAGTAAATTTTACGGCGTTATTCAAAAGATTTATAAGAATCTGTTTAAGCCTTGTTACGTCCCCGTTAATAGTTGAGGGCACATTATTCTCTATGAGGTAAGCAAGGTCAAGACCCTTTTCACTTGCTCTTGATGTCATCAGGTCAAGGGAATCTTCTACGCAGTCCCTAAGATCAAAAGGCTGAATTTCAAGTTCAAGTTTATCGGATTCAATTTTAGAAAAATCCAGGATATCGTTTATAATAACAAGCAGTTGATCGCCGCTCAACCGGATAGTTTCCACAAATTCTCTCTGCTCGTTATCAAGATCGGTATCCAGCAACAATCCGGTCATACCAATAACACCATTCATAGGAGTTCTTATTTCATGACTCATCAGTGCAAGAAATTCACTTTTGGCCTTGGTACCGGCTTCAGCTTTAATAATAGCTGCATCCAGTTCCTTGTTTTTCTTTACAAGCTCATCCTGGATATTATTCTTTTTTATTATAGCGCCAAGCATGGATGCCATTGTTACTAATAAAGATTCCTCATTAATAGTCCAGACCCTGTCTGATTTGCATTCGTCAAAGCCGAGAAATCCCCAATATTTATCGTCAATTATAATTGGAGTAATGATAATAGACTTAATATTACCGTCAACAAAAATTTTGCGGCTTTCCTCAGGAAGTTTATTAACCAGAAGATTGATCGATTTACCATGCGATAAGTTTTCATAAAATTTAACAGATGTGAATCTGGAATAAGAAAGATTTTGGGATGATGGATCTATAATTTGCGACTGCGTTTCTTTAGAGCACCATTCGTAGATCATTGTCATATATTTATCTTTAGTACCGTCAACCGACTGATGCTTAACAATATATACACGGCTTACCTGTGTGGTAGTTCCCAAAATGCCAAGGGCTGTGTTAAAGCCCTGTTCAGGATCGTTCACGGATATTAAAGTTTTGGTTGCTTCCGCAATTGCCTGGAGAAGCACATCTTTTTTCTTAAATAACGACTCATTTGCTTTTCTTCCTGAAATATCCCGGTAAATACTAAGCAATAATTTTTGGTTTTTGATTCCTTTTATAAATGAATGAGATACTTCCAGGTCGATTGAAGATTGATTTTTTAAACGGTAAGTTCCTTCATACCCGCTAAGGAATGAATCATTTTTGAATCTGATCAAATAATTATTTAATATTTTACGTGAAGTATCATTTGAATACACCGATGAAAATAACTGTCCTTCTATTTTAGGCTTGCTAAGACCAAACATTCTTGCATAAGAATCGTTGCACATAAATACAACTCCGTTTTCATCGGTAAGCAACATTCCCTCGGATGATTTTTTCCAAACATTTTTAAAAACACTTTCGGAAGTCCTTATGTACTTCTCTGCCTTCAGGCGTTCATTTAAATTTTGAAGGCGGCCCTGCCCAATCGGTCCTGCGCCGGTTTCTATTACTTCCACCGTAAATTTCATCAGGACTGACCCGCCGGATTTATTTTTTACGGAAAGTGAATCGCTATAAATATTTTTATCCCTGAAAAGCTTAGCTATGATTTCAGACGCCTTCTCTCCATCGGTTTCGGTGATTAAATCAATAAATTTTCTGCCTGTCAGCTCATCAGGCTCATACCCCAGTTGTTCTTTGCAATTATTACCGATAAAAAGTATTTCGCCTGTCTGCGACAGGTTGACGGGAACATTGAATGCAGAATTTAAAATTGATTTTTCTATTTCGCTGTTTCTGCCTTTAGAAGCTGCCTGTTTTAAAAAATTTTTTGTATAAGCAGAATATTTCGACGGGATAACTTTTTCGTCAATAAGTTTGAAGAGCAGTTTTCCAAAACTCTCTATTTCATCTTCCGGTAAGGAAAGTTTATTTTTTTCCGACTTTACCACCTAAAATAATATTATTTATCAATTTAATCCTAATAAAATAAATTCATTTAATATTTTTATCTGTTACAAAACAAATATCAAATAAATTCACAAAAATATATTATTTGCAATTCCAAATTAAGAAAATCGGCTATAATTACAATGCAATCTTTATATTGTATAATAATCTAAACATTATAATTCAACTGTAATTCCATCTAACTATAAATTATTATTGAATTTTATTTGCATCTTTTAAATTCTTCGGGATCAGGTTCTTTATCCGGGGGATTTAAAGCAGGAATTATTCAGAATAATGTGCAGCGTACTTATCAAGCAGGTTTCTTATTACCTTTTGATACTGACTGCCGTGTTTAACAGCGATCTTCTTAAAATAATCAATGCTTGATTTACTTAGGTTTAAAGTAACTTTCACATTATTTTCTTTTAATATTAATTCTTCCGGTTTTGGCAGGAAGTCTTTGATAATCTTAATTTTACCTATTTTTTCTTTTGTATACGTTATTTTCTTTTTCATAAATCCTTTTTCCTTTTCGCCAATACCCGGCGCCTATAATTCTTATAATATTTAGTCAATAAGTAAATCTGACAGTAAAAATTTCTTCATTAACTTTTCCAAAACAAAAATATCTTTCTTCAATTTTGATATGTTCCAAATCTATAGCGATAACTCTATCCGGATCAATAAAAGCTAATTGCGCTTCTTCAAAAGAAATATTGTGTTTCTTTTGATTGAGTAAATTTTTACTTTCATCCCACTCAAATGATATATCAGCCAATATAGTCCCTTATTATACATACAATTATACATATATCAATATGATATTTCAACTTAATATTGATTTTAATTGCAATCAAACAAGATATTCGAAATTCAATTAAAGTTTAGCCCGTCTATTCTTTTCCTTTAAATCCGTGCAATCTTTTTAGCAACAACAATATTATATAACTGAAGTTACGCAAATGATATTTAAAGTAGCCCCGGGTTTTTGGCAAAGCCATCACTATGTGAAACCCGGGAAATAAAGAGACCCACCAAACCCCGGGACTTTAGTCCATTCAAGAACTCTTTTTTGGCAAAAGCCAGGTAATATTGAACAATTATTTTGTACTCTCTTGTGACAGTCCAACCATTCTATTTATGAAAGTATTTAAGTATTAATACCTATAAAATAAATATCGAATATTAAGTATTTATACTCATTTCTTTTTATTAAAAAATTATTATTTTGATTTCAACTTATTGAAACAAAATAAATACAATTTATGAAAAGCAGGTTAACATTATTTATTTGGTTTTTTATTTTTTCAATTTTATTTGCTCAGGCAAATTATCCGGGGGATTATAATTCCCTGATAAAGTATTCCGGGCAGTCTCTATTTGATATAGTAAATGTTCCTGAAGATAATATTAATATAGGGCTATGGGTATTAATAATTGCAAAGGAATATGATAATACTATTGGTTTATTTCCAATTCCCTTTTTAGAAATTCTCCTGTAAGGCTTTTTTTGTTTTTCACTATCTGTTCCGGGGTGCCTTCGGCAATAATTTTTCCGCCTTCATCGCCGCCCTCAGGGCCAAGGTCAATCACCCAGTCGGCTGTTTTAATAACATCAAGATTATGCTCAACTACAATAACAGTGTTCCCTTTACCAACCAATTTGTTTAAAACCTTAAGAAGGATATTAACATCCTCAAAGTGCAGTCCCGTTGTAGGCTCATCAAGGATATACATTGTTTTACCTGTGCTAACTTTGCTCAGTTCAGTTGCAAGTTTAACACGCTGCGCTTCACCGCCTGAAAGAGTTGTCGCTTGCTGGCCAAGTTTGATATAGCCTAATCCTACATCATTGATGGCTTTTAGCTTTCTTTTGATCCTGGGCAGGTCTTCAAAAAACTCAAGCGCCTCGCTAATGCGCATTTCAAGGACATCCGCAATAGATTTTGTTTTATATAGCACTTCCAGCGTTTCCCTGTTATATCTCTTTCCGCGGCAGGCTTCGCACTCCACGTATACATCCGGTAGGAAGTTCATTTCAATTTTCTTAAGTCCGTCCCCTCCGCATCCTTCGCACCTGCCTCCGGCAACATTAAAACTGAACCTTCCTGTACTGTAGCCGCGCATTTTCGATTCGGGAAGCTGGGCAAATAAATCCCTTATAAAAGTAAAGAGCCCGGTATAAGTAGCGGGGTTCGATCGCGGAGTCCTTCCAATAGGCTGCTGGTCGATTTCAATTACTTTATCAATATATTCCAAACCTTCAATGGATTTATAAGCAAGCGGAACGGTTTTGGAATTATATATTTTATTCATCAATATTTTGAACAGGGTTTCATTTATTAAAGATGATTTACCGGAGCCGCTTACTCCTGTAATTAATGTTAGTGTACCGATGGGGATTTTTAAATTCACGTTTTTTAAATTATGGCCGCTTGCGCCTTTAAGAATCAAATTTGTACCATTTCCCTTTTTTCTCTCCAAAGGTATTGGAATTTGTTTCCTGTATGAAAGGTATTCAAGTGTTAGCGAGTTAATACCATCTTTTGATTCAATTAATTTTTTAGTCTCTCCTGCAAGGCAGATTTCCCCGCCGTGTTCACCGGCTCCGGGGCCAAGGTCTATCATATAGTCGGAGTTTTCCATAGTCTCACGGTCATGTTCAACTACTATTACAGTATTGCCCAAGTCCCTTAAATTTTTTAGAGAATTAATAAGTTTTAAATTATCACTTTGATGAAGGCCGATACTGGGTTCATCAAGCACATAAAGAACGCCCGCAAGCTGTGAACCAATTTGTGTGGCAAGGCGTATGCGCTGGGATTCACCTCCGGATAGAGACCTGGCAGAACGGTCAAGTGTTAAATAATCCAAACCTACATTAAGTAAAAACTTTAATCTCTCCGTAATTTCTTTAAGAATGGGTTTAGCTATTATTGCATCATTACCTGTTATTTTAAGTTTGCCGAAGAACTCCGTAATTTTAACTATTGACAGGTTAGTTAGCTCGCTTATATTTTTTTCCTGGAATTTTACCGCTAATGATTCCTGTTTAAGCCTTCCGCCTTTACATTCCGGGCAAGGCACAGTATTCATATATGATTCAACCCATTCACGTATATGATTTGATGAGGTTGTAGTGTAATAATTTTTTAAATGATTTGTCAAACCCGCAAACCGGTGCAGGTATGTTACGGGCTTGCTGGTTCCGTAAGAATAAGAAAATGCAATTTTGTCTTTACTGCCGTATAAAAGAATTTCCTTCTGGTCATTATTGAGGTCTTTCAAAGGAGTATCAAAATCAAATCCGTATTTTTCTGCAACAGCAGTTAATTGGTTAAAAAACCAGATGGTACGCGGTTTGCCAAGCGGGGCCAGCCCTTCACCATTAATTGTCTTCTGCCAGTCGGGAATCATTAAATTTATATCAAGTTCTTTTTTTTCTCCGAGGCCTTCGCAGGCAGGGCATGAACCATACGGCGAATTAAACGAAAATGAATTTGGGGCCAGTTCCCTGAAGCTTATACCGCAGTCTAAACATGCAAGATGGCGGCTGAAAATATAATCTTGTGTACTATCGTTTACGACGACAATTCCGTTGCCGTAATTTAATCCTACTTCAATAGATTCGGTTAACCTGTTTCTTGAATTTTCATTCACTGTAAATTTATCAACTGCAATTTCTATATTGTGAATCTTATACCTATCGACCTGGAGGCCTTTTTTAATTTCATGGAATTCATTATCAACTCTTACCTTTAAAAATCCGTCTGAGAGTATTTCTTCAAAAAGCTCCCTGTAATGCCCTTTCCTTCCCCTGATCATAGGGGCAAGAACATTTATTTTTTTACCTGCCAATGTCTGAAGTATGGAATCAATAATTTGAGATGATGTTTGCCTTGTTACCGGTTTCCCGCAGTTATAGCAATATGGTGTTCCCAGCCTGGCATAAAGCAGCCTCATATAATCATAAATTTCCGTGACTGTACCGACCGTGGAACGCGGGTTGCCTGATGCAGATTTTTGTTCGATAGAAATTGCCGGGCTTAATCCTTCTATAAGATCCACATCCGGTTTTTCAAGCATATCAAGGAATTGCCTTGCATAAGCGGAAAGTGATTCAATATACCTTCTCTGCCCTTCCGCATATATTGTGTCGAAAGCTAATGATGATTTACCGGAACCTGAAAGCCCGGTAATTACCGTAAAAGAATCACGGGGTATCTCTAAATCTATATTCTTTAAATTATGCTCGCGCGCGCCTTTTATTATAATAGTATCTTTTTCCACGTAAAGCCAAATTTTGAAAATTTAAAATATTATATTACTTATCATAGGTTTGAAAAGCAATTTAATTTGAGTTGTATCAACCCGTTTTCTGTTAATCCGAACGGTAATTTTTAATGAATAAAGTTGAAGAAATAAAGACAATAAAAAAAACGGCTGAAGTGAAATTTAAAGAAAAAGGATCACTTTTCTTAAGCAAATCTTTTTATGCAGCCTCTGATAAAGACATAGAAGAAATTATAAATAAGATAAGAAACGAATTTTATGATGCAACTCATCACTGTTTTGCATATAGATTGAACTCCGGGAGCAGTGCTAACAATTTCAGGTACTCCGATGACGGCGAGCCTTCCGGTACTGCAGGTATTAGAATATTAAACGCAATTGACCATTTCGGGCTAAAAGATTGCTTAATTGTTGTAATTAGATATTTTGGCGGAACAAAACTTGGAGTTGGCCCGTTAGGAAAAGCATATTACAACTCTGCAATTAATGTTATTGAAGCATCGGAAATAATTATTCAAAAGCCTTTCAGGGAAATTACCTTAATCTGTGCCTTCTCGCACTTAAATCTTATACATAGAATTCTCACGTTTTATGATGCCAGGATAATCGGCACCAATTACGACGAAGAAGTTAAATTTATATGCATGGCGGAAGCTGATAAAACTGAAATTATTAAATCGGAGATTATTGAAGCTTCCCAGGGCCAGATCAGAGTTTTGACAAATGACTTATTAATTTACTGTTAAAACCAATTATACAATAACAGAATAGTCCAAATAATTATTAGATGAAATGAATCGACTGCTAAATTAAAGTGCCTTCTTACTATGTATAACGACGGATTATTTATTTTTTTTAACTCAGCGGCATTATTATTTTTAATCAAATTATTACTGGAAACATTTTAAATAAATCAATAAAATTTACTTTTACATGTTTTGGAGCGTTGAATTTAAAGATTTTTTTTATTTAGCTTGCTTAATACAAAAGGATTAACGATTTTTCAGGCCGGTAACAATTATATTATACAATGTCTAATCAAGAAGAAATAAATAAAAATGCAGAAAAGCTGGCCGAGCTGACTTTTAACCTTTTAGCTTCATGCCAGGAAAAAGAAAGCAGGTTAGCGGAACAATACGGGCTCACCCAGGCAGAATTCAGATGCCTGCGTTCATTTGGAACCTCAGATTGTCTTAATAATAAAAGTATCGCCGAAAAGTTGAGTTTAAGCCCCAGCCGGCTAACCAGAATAGTTGACAGCCTTGTTAAGAAAGAATATATAGTAAGGAAAATAAATAATACCGACAGAAGAAATATGTGTGTTTCACTTTCCTTTAAAGGAGCGCAAATTGTTCAGCTTCTAAATCAATTTTATCTGGATATTCATAAAGAAATACTTAATGATATTGAAGAGGCACAGCATGTACCTTTAATTGAAGCAATGACAAATCTGCATTCGGCTTTAAAGAATTGGGTTGAAAAAGTTTAGTTAATGATTAGTGAACAGCGGTTGTTCTGAATTTGAGGGAATCTTTTTTCTATTTTTTTACTCTTTTTTCATTATTCATGTATAATTTTACCCATTCCAAATCTGATAAAAGCTCATTAATATTCAGAAAACCTTCCTGTGATAAATTAAAATACGATTGATCAAAATGTAGTTTCAGATCATCCCCGGTTCCGGATATTATCTCTTTTATCATAGTAACTATTTTATTCATATTAGTGGAAAAATCTTTTTTTATCTGATCAATGTTGTCTATTCCGGGACTAATTTTTCCACTTTGAATTATACGCAGCAGTCCCCGGACATATTTAGCCGAAAAAGTTAAATCTTCAAATAACGATTCTTTTCCGAATTTTAACGCTTCTTCATAAATGCGAAGTATTTCCGCTTTACGTTTAAGCTTAGATCTTGAAAATTTTTCAACCGCGTTAACAAATTCCGGAGGATTATTAAGGTGTTCAGTTTTCATAAAATACACTATAATTTCACTCCAAGCCCGATACCGTCGCCAATAGGCAAAATTGTGGTTTTTAAATTACGTTGTGATGTAAATACAGTATTAAATTCTCTTATAACCTTTACGGAATTTTTATGATTAGCAGGGATTTTAGATGCCGCCGCATATCCACGCCATAATAAATTATCAACGAACATTATTCCCCCTTTTTTAAGCAAAATTATTGAGTAATCGAAAAGGCGCTTATAATCTATTTTATCTGCATCAAGAAAGATAAAATCAAACTTTTTATCAAAACGCGGCAGCTCATCAAGTGCATTACCCTCGATGAGATTTATCTTCCCTTCCATGCCTGATTTAGCAATATTTTCTTTTGCTATTACAATATTGTCCGTACTCTTTTCGATAGTATAAACAGAGGCTTTTTTACTTAAGTTCCTTGCAATTCTTATTGATGAGTAAGCTATTGCCGTTCCGAGTTCAAGTACCCGTTTGGGGTTTACAAGAAAAATTAATTGTTCTAAAAATTCTGCGGAATCACGGGATAATATCGGGACATTATGTTCTTCAGCAAATTTTTCCATCTCAAGCACAAGCGGATCTTTTTCATTAATAAAACTTTTAAGATATTGTTTCTGCGGGGGATATAAAATTCCAATCATAATAATTATCCTAATTAATATTTAAAAGGATCTTAGATAAAATCTTTTTTTACCAGATCATTTTATTCGATAACTAATTTATTGAAAAACGGATCTTTCTGATGCTTTTCCAATTTGATACCAATTTAATATAATTAATTATTTTGTACCAACAAAGCACGCAGCATTAAACCGGTAAAAATTAAAATCCAAAAGTTAAATTATTATTATCAGGACTAAGTTTTTTTAAAGCGGGTGAATTTCTAATTAAAATAATCAAAAGTCAGGACGGGCAGATGCGCCTGCCCGTCCTCAACAAATCTAAAACTTCCAGCGCGAGTCTAATGCAACGGAAAGATACTTTGCAGAGTTCGGTGCTGCAAAAGATTGAAAATCCATAGTTGCAAAATTGAATTCTAATGTACCTGTATCGATTCCCAATCCGGCTGCCCAGTGGAAACCGAGAAGCCCGCCAAATGAAAAGCCGGTTCTTATATAAGGTACACCGTGAGCAAGCTGCCATTCACCGCCTATTGAGAAGCGCGTCTTTGTGCTGTTGCCCGGTTCATCATTAAAACCCTGATTAATATCCATTGCCAGCAAAAGCGTACCGGGAAATGAACCCTGGTTGAAATAAAATTTATGCGCCGCGCCAAGTCTTAACGTAGTTGGTAAATCCGTCGTAAAACTACCTCCGTTTACGCTTGTCCCTTTAAATTTATTTTTAATAGAATCACGCTGTGACTGATCAAATGCATCGCTTAATGTATATTGCCCCGCTGCACTAGTGATTGCAGTATTTTGATTCCATGTGATATTTCCGATATCCGTAACTGCTAATGAAATATTCCAATTATCAATAAGATTCGAACTGAATCCAAAATCTAAACCTAGGCCGGTACCTGCGGGAGTTAGAAACGGACCCGGATTGGATTTTCCATTTGTCGAAGCCGTATCAAAACTGTATTTAACATTGAAATCATCCGAGAATGCGGAATGAATAACATAGTTTGAACTTACTGTAATTTGGTTATTAGTACCCGTTTGCAGATAATTATTATTTACCTGTACACTTTGTGCATAAGCAAATCCCTGGTAATATTTAAATGTTACGCCGGCAGATAATTTTTGTATTATACCGTTTACTAAACCAGGAATTTCCCGTGCATAGCTAAGCGAATAATTTCTTATCCACCATGAATTAAACTTAGTATCATTAAAACTATAAGTGGAATTCTGTGCATTACCGTTTAATATTAAATTTGAAAGTGACTGAGGCAAAGTAAAATCCCCTTCAACAAAATCATTTATTGAAAATGCAAATGCGCCGATCGAAGGATCGAGGCGCAGCCCGAAGGAAAATAATGTAAATGACATATTGCCGAAAATGATACCGCCCCCATTAAGTAGCGAATTAAGATTTTGCTTATCATTTTCGGTTAGATATCTACCGCTATAATAATCAATATTATTAACGGTCATAAAATTAGTACCCGCTGATGCCGCTATATGTGGCAGCGGAAGTACTGTGCTAAAATCCACTGCATAATTAGTATTCAGCAGGTTTGCCGGGTTAATACCTATCGAATAAATTCCCTGGGAAATTGCATTTGAAGTTTTTCCAAGGCTCATACTTCTTGCGTCTGTACTTCCTTCAGAACCATATTGTGCAAATATACTTACACAAAAACTGATTGAAAAAAGGAAGGTAATTATTAAATTTTTCATAATTGATTACTCCTTATTTCAAATCATTTGTGTTTACATGATACTGCACGCCTCCGTAAACCGTAATCTGAAGCTGATCAGTTGGGCGCACTGAAACGTATTGCACGGAAGAATTGTTGGAAGCACCGTTAGATTGCACGGCAACAGTATATATGGCATACTGAGCTTTTGCTAATTTTGCGGTTTGTGTGGAATCCAATTGAATTAAATTATTTGTAGCTACTGAATTTGTTACCTCCCCGGCCGAGTTTACAGCAGCAGCAGCGAAATAAATTGAATCCGAATTAGTGCTGTTCTTAAGAGTAAATAATGAATTATAATGTCCATCGACAAAATTAATTGTCAGCCATGAATCCAAAGGTATGCCGTTTTGTACATTTACATTAATATAAGCAGACTTTGTATCCTGAATTTTTAAGCTGTCATTAGATATATTAAGGCTTACCGTGTCTGTTATATAAGTTTTTTGAATCGCCAGTATACTCTTTGTTGAAAAGTTTGTTTTTAATACGATAGAATCCTGGTTCGTTACAGTTCCTGTTGTATTATTAGGATTCATAATATATTCGGCACTTATAAGTAATGTACTCGGCATAAAAGTTATAAAGGAAGTTATGTTACTATTAGCTTGTGTATATAAAAACTTAGCGGAGCCATTCACAGAACTAACGGTAATATTTGAATTCCCGGTAGAATCCGTTAATGCCATTTGAGTTCCATCTTCTCTTAATCCGGTTAAATTAAAATTCTTTACCTGATAACTAAAAGGATTTGAGGCAGATGAATAATATGTTAAGTTTAAATCAAGTTCGGCATTTTCAAGAAACACTTTGTCTCTGAAATTTTCAGCATCGCCAAGATTTATTGAATATGACTGGGATTTAGTTCCCAAAGACCGTGCAGGCAGAACACCGGTTGCCGAACTAAAGTTAAAATCAGAACTATAAAAATCCATTGTTACAATAGATCCAAGAGGTAGAGAAACTGAGGAGCAGCTTAAAACTATTTGAATGCTGCCTTGATTTTGTGATAATTGATTTGCCGGCTGAGTATATATGCAGCCTGCCAGCGGAATCTGAACCGAATCCGGTTGAAATGCAGGAACGGTCATTGAAATACTTAATTCTCTTCCATTTTGAGTAATCGCAGGAAAGGCAGCGACTATATTAACATCCTGGGAATTTGTATTAACAATATGAAAGGATAAATACCCGTTTGTAAAGACAGCATTGTCTAATACTGTTCCGTTAGATAAAGGAAGAAATATAGTTGCATTAGCTGAATTAACCACAGGGATGGAAACTCCCGGCAGAGACGTCTGGGTATTTAACTGGACAAAATTGGTAACATCAACATGCTGGGGGTAAATATCCGATTGAATCACAAAAATGCTATCAACTGCTGAACTGGAGATATAATTTTGTTTTTTAATTATATCATCGAGTGAGTACGACCTGTTAACAAGCGGAAGATTTAAATTTACATCCCACTGAGGCGCTTTTACATTGGTTGGAATGTCAATACAGCCCGCAATGAAAATCAATAGTAAACATGGAAATACAATAGTAAATTTTCTGCCGACATAATTCATAGGATCTCCTTTTAATCAGGAATAATTTACAACTAAAATCAAATAAAGCCAATCAAGATTTATCTTTTAAAAATGCAATAAATACAATAAAATTCAAAGGTCGTATTAAAAATTTTTCCATTACACAATTATTTGGATTCAGGCTATTATCCCTCTGGCAGGTAATTATATAGCTCTCCGAATATAACTTACTAATAAATAATCGGATATTTTACTTTTTTTTAAAGAAGGACAGAATAACGAGAGTATGTTACAAAACTTTGTCGTTTATATAACAGTTCCCAAAAGGAGGAAATGAGTACTCCGGATAGTAAATTTAATAAGTCCTTTTTTTTATAAAGCAAGTGTTTGAATACAAAAAATAAATGATTTTTCTTGAATTTTTCAAAATTAACTAAAAGATTACTTCAGTAACAACATTTTTTTTGCATTCCGGAAATCACCTGCTGTAAGAGAATATATGTAAATGCCGCTTGGAAGTGTTTTTAATAATGAAGCAGGCGGAAAACTAATATTGTAAGAGCCCGCCGGCTGTTTTTGATTAACCATAACCGACACTTGCCGCCCAAGGATATCATACACCGTTAAATTTACCGGGATATATCCTTTATTTTGTACCGGTATATAATACTTAATATTAGTTGAGGGATTAAAAGGGTTCGGATAATTCTGCTCAAGGCTGAATGATGCAGGTTTTGTTAGATCAATTGTGTCTGTTGTTGTTAAACTTTTTAAAATATTATTATTAGGATCAAATGTTATATATAGAGGCTTATTATGTATTTCTATTATGAACTGCTGAGACTGCTGATTGTTAAAAATAGTTACAGTAGTATCACCATTTATTGTTGTGATTTTTATTTGGACCGGCATTGTAAAAAATTCCGGATTTGTATTTACTGATTGAGCAACATTAACCGTGATATTATAAACATTATTACCGGCAGATTGTGAACTCCAGTTTATAGTATATTTAGGATAATTTTCTCCATATATCCATTCATTAAAGAAATATTCTAAACTTTGCCCGTAAACCAGTTCTGCAACGGATTCAAAATCCGCAGTAGTGGCAACGTTATAAGCCAGACCCGGATAGGAATTATAAGTCCTTAAAATATTAAAGAAGGTTGAATCTCCCACAATCTCCCTGAGCATATGAAGGATAACAGCGCCTTTTGCATAGCTCCGCGCATAATCAAAGATATTATCTTCGGAACTTATGTTTTGAACATAAACGGAGCCGACAGCTGTTTTGGCATTAACCATATCATTAAGTATCATCTGGTAATATACGCTATCATTCACTGTTGCGCCGAAATAAACAGCTTCGGAGTAAGTTGCAAATCCCTCATTCAGCCAAATATCCTGCCAGTCTGCACATGTTACCTTATCGCCGAACCAATGATGAGAGAGTTCATGGGCCTCAAGGTCTTCATCAAACTCACTAAGCGAGGTAATAGTTTGATGTTCCATTCCCCCGCTCCATCCAAACTGCGCCTGCCCGTATTTCTCATGGATAAAAGGATATTGTCCGTAAAGGCCGGAAAAAACTTTAATCATGTTTGGTACTTTATCAATTGTGCTTTTAGCAGAACTGAATACGTAGGGATATACATAATTAATTACCGGCATCGAATCGGATTCCGAATATTTGTAATAATTTGTATAAATTGTATAGTTAGAGACAGCGATAGAAATCAGATATTGAGCGATAGGGTAAATGTTTTTCCATTTAAATGTATGTGTACTGTTTCCGTTATTTATCGTATCCTGCAATACTCCGTTTGAAGCGGCTGTTAATTCTTCGCTGCAAGTGACCCAGACATCGGATGAATCGGCTTTATCTGCCGGGGTATCTTTACAAGGCCACCAACTGCTTGCTTCATAAGGTTCACTTAAGGTCCAGAATGAATGACTGCCGCTATTACTGGTAGAATCAAATACAAATCCTCCAAAACCTCCTTCAACCGGTACACCCTCATAATATATTATTACGGAAAAAGATGAGCCGGTATTAAAGACCGTATCCAGAATTATATATAATTTATTGTTACTATGATTAACTTGTAACGGTTTCCCATTTTTAATTACAGAATCTACTTTTAAAATATCTGTTAAATCAAGGAAAAAAGTTTTTAGCCCAAGTGTGCTGCTTTTTGCATTTACCGTAACAGCACCCTTCAAATAATCGGGCGAATATGTAAGAGTTAAATCCAGCTTATAGTACGTAACAGCGATAGTAGAATCTCCGGGATACAGTATTTTCTCCGGTTCAATATTCCCTTCAACCATCCTTTTTTCGGACTTAAGAAGTGATTCTCTTTTATTTTGTCCAATAGACTGGCCTGAAGACAAAAGCAGTAAAAAAGTAATAATTGTGAATTTAAAAAATATATTCATATAAAAAAATTTGCTCAATTACCATACCCTGGTATGATGGATTTATAACTACGGCCTTTAAAATATGAACGATAATTTGAAATTTATAAATAAATATTTAATAATAGATAATTTAATTTATGTCCTGTATTCTGCATATAGCACGGAAACTGCAGAATTTGCAAACTTTATTTTCCCTGTCTTCAAGTGTAGATAAATTAAAGTTGCCTTTCGAAATAGCATCTACATATTTTTTAATAGCATCCAGGCATATATCGATCATTTCCTTGTAGGATTCAATTAATTGCTCCTCATTATACTTTGCACGGGGCGGCAGTAATTTAACCAGTTGGCTTCCAAATTCCTTATCGGAAAATTTTAACGAGTAAATTTCAGCCCCGACTGGTTCATTTACATTATTAACATTTCCCAACTGTATATTTATCAATTGCCTGGCCGCATAAAGGTATAGCGGAAGCTGAAGCGATATCCCCTGTTGCAAATCAGTTACAGATGGTTTCTTCCCGCTTAATTTGTAATCAATTACTTTAAATTTCTTTTTTCCCTTATCGATGTCAATTCTGTCAATTTTTCCTACCACGCTGACGGAATCGATTTTTATCTCTTGTAATGTTTCCTTTCCGCCGGTTCTTCTTTCATTGCCGCCAAAATTAAATTCAAAATATTCAGGAATAAATCCCTCTTTATTATTTCTTTCTTCCTGTAAAAATTTATATAGAATTGAGTTTTTTCTATCACCGTTTACTCCCAGTACTTTTTCTTTTTCATAAAAAGCAAGAGGCGAATGCAGGTTTGCATCATCTACAATTTTTTCTGCTATTTCAAACAGAAATTTTTCAGCAAATTTAAAATGTTCCTCATCTGCCTCAGCCAGAATAATTCCCTTTTCTCTAATTTGTTTATAAAATTTATAAAGAATATTATGCAGCAGGCTTCCCATTTCCAAAGCTTCTATATCTTCTGTAGGTTCATCTAAAGCCTTAAGTTTTAATATGCGTTCTGCCATATACTTGTAAGGACAAAGAGCGTATGTTTCTAACTGCGAAATGGAAAATTCCCTAAATTTTAAATCTGAAAGTTTATCACCAGCCTGTTCGTTTAATATATTACCTATCGAACCCGTATATTCCGACTTCCCGAACGGTTTTGATCTTCTGATCTCATCTATGCCTAAGGATTTATTTATCCTGCTGTAATCTATTCCTGTTTCTACAGGGCTCCAGTCCTGCGGCAATCCCTCAAACTTATTTTGGGAAAGATAAATCATAAGTTCTTCCCTTGAGTAAATTGAATCCGAATAATCCGTTTCGTTTTTTAATTCCGTATCAAACAGATTACCAAATTCGTTAAGAAAATTAGATTCTACCAATTCTTTTTTCTCTTCATGAAGAGGATAAGTGAGATATAAATGCACTGACCATGAGCAAAGAGACTGATAAAATCGGTAACGTTCTTCAATTTGATGAAGCCTGTCGTTCTTCTGATATGAACCGGAGAAAAATATTTCCGGCGAATACCTGGTGGGCAGGTCGCCATCGCATAATCCTGAAATGAAAAGATAATCGAATCTCAACCCACGAATTTCTTCAAGGTTTGTTACCTGAATACCGTAACCCGGTTTTTCTTTAATGTTAAACCGTGATGATGTAACAGCCGTTTTTAGGTTGGAGAGGAAAAAATTTAGTGGAAATTTTTTTTGCACGCCGAATTCAAGTTCAAAAAGATTAAAGATCTCTTTTATCAGATCTAAAAAAGTAGTAATTCCTTTTACATTTTCTTCTGCAGTACTGCCGGCATTATTTACTAATTTTGCAGGAAACTGCAATGAAAAAATCAAATTGTATAAATTATCGGCAAACTCCTTCAAAGTCATCATCTTTTGGAAAGGTAAAAGGATTTTATGGAGGCTTTCAAGGTCTGAGAGTGCACGCTGGTATATCTCTTTGTTGTTTGAATTAAAACTATATTCGTCATTATCGCCTTCTTCAATCCGCACCAATGCATCGCGGAGTGTATTAATCCAGTTATCATATCCTGAGATAATTTTTAAATTAACAGATGCCTTAAGAAGATTTGATTTATCAAGGTTTGCAACTATTAAATATCCGCCGCTCAAAGCGCGGAATATATTCCTGTAATAGAAATCATTCTCAAGTATCTCAAGCAAATTTATAATTGAGATTACAGGCGATGATGAATCCAGCGGGATCCTGTCGGTAAGGTTAAAGGGCAGCCCGTATAACTGGAAAATATCGCGAATAACATTGGAATATTTTTGAATTAAATTAAATACCACACATATCCTGTTTGGTTCGGCTTTTTTAAAAGTAATAAGTTCTTTTATTTCTTTCGCTATTAATTCAATTTCTTTTTCTCTTGTACCCGCAACAATTTTTGTAATTGAACTACTAAAGCTTCCGATCTTATTTTTTACATCTAGTTTGAATAGATTTTCTTTTATTTCACCTTCAAACTCTTTCTGAACCGGAATAGGACTGTTTTTTATAACTTGGAACCCTTTTTGTATTAATTTATCATAACATTTATCAAGATGAGAAAATATTGAGCGATTATTGGTATAATAATCAAACGAAATATATAAATCAATGCCGTTCATTATTGAAGAAGTATTTATTATTTCAATCTCGGGAACAGTGAATTCATTGAAACCGTCGATAATAATTAGGTTGACAAGAGGATAAACCATCCTGAATTTTTTTTCAAAGTCTAAGGACGGCAAGCCGTTAAGTTCAAAGTAAATATCTCCTGTCTCCTTTACATTCAACTGCCTGCACTTAGCCTGGTAGGCTTCATAGATACCGGCAATATCTACTGCTTTACTTTTTTCCGATCCTTCGAGTTCCCCTGCTTCGGCCAGTAATTTTCCCGGAGTAATTCCATTTTTCTTATACTCCGAAATAACTTCTCTTAAACGGATTAACGTACCATGGGGAAATTCATCTTTGTAAGCGGAAAAATATTTTAGTTTACATTCATCCAAACTTTGTTTAAGCAATACGGTTGAAGCCGCTTCGCTTAGTGTTTCCGCTTTCATATTTCCATCAGTAAAAAGCAGGCTGCCAGCAAATGTTCCTATGGATTGTAAATTTATTTTTCCTGAAGCCTGCCCCGGGGCTTTCGATATTATCTCCCTTTTCAGAGACCTTATCTTCCTGTTCGTGGGGATGATAAGCAGAAAATCATCCAGCTTCCCTGATTTAATTTTTTCATCAATCATACAATCAGGATCAATTGAATCTATTTTGTTCTTAGTAAGGATCATTTACTTATATCCATGATCAAATCCCTGTAAGATTTTCTAAGCTCTTCGTAGTTTTCAAGCTTAAGCTTGCCGTATATATACTTATATCTTTTCCTCGCATCGGTTTTCCCGTTCAATACCATTGTTTCAAGTTCCAAATAAGACCCTAATCTTTTTACTTTATCAAGATGAATTCTCGTATTGTCGTACATATAAAGATATCTTTTTTTACTGACAACAGTTTCTATCAGAAACACATTTTTAAAGAATTCAGCAGCATTACCTGATGAAAATCCAAGACATTGATAGCTGGAAAAACGGTCTTTGCTTTTTTCATCTCTTACATATTTAATAATACTCTGTCCGCCGTTCTCAATCCTGAGTTTAAGCAGTCCCCCGGGTGTTTTAAAATATATATCTGTCTGATCCAGAATTCCGGCGTATTCAGCATTCAATTCAATAAGGAGCTTTTTAACAGGATTGAAGGATTTAAGCTTGACCTTTAATTCAAGATTTACGGGCATAATTTTATTCCGGTTTTTCCGAAATATAAAATTTAAATTTGTGAATATCACGAAACTATATATTACGCATGAATGTTTCAGAATTATAAGTTAATGTAGAGAACACACAAAAATCATGTACATAGAGAATAACTCCTGAATCCTTCCTTCCAGCCATGGATTAAATAGTGTTTATTTCTAAAAATTATTAGTATTTTTATTTTTACCTAATATGATTTATAAAATATAAATATTCAATACCGGGAAATCTATTGACAACTAATATACCTTTTTTTACAGGCTTCAATACAGATGCATTTAAGTTTTTGGGACAACTGGAAAAAGATAAAAATAATAATACGGCATGGTTTGCTAAAAACAGGCAAAGGTATGATGACAACATTGTTTTACCTGCAAAATCATTTATAATTACAATTGGACAATTCTTTAATCATCTTAATCCGGCGATAAGGACAGAACCAAGGTTTAACAGCACTATAATGAGGATTAATAAGGATATGCGGTTCGCAAAAGGAGGGCCATACAAGAATTACTTTTTAATTCACTTCGGAAGATTCAAAATGGACAGCGAGTTTTTTGTTTATTTTGACAAAAACGGTATTGAGTACGGTCTTTTTTTAAACAACTCACAGGACGATGATCTTTATTTAAATACAAACCTGCCCATGCTGGGTAAAGAAATTATCGAATGCTGCAAACGATTTAAAATTGATACTAAATTTGATTTATACGAGCTTGACAAGAAAGAAAGTATGGTTATACCAAAATTCAAAGCTGACAAGCATTTCAAGGTTTTTTCAGAAATGGAATACATTATTCTTAAAAAAAATATAGACCCAGGGAATAAACTTTGTACTTCACCTGATTTTCTTACAGAAGCAATAAAGACATTTTCAAACCTGTATCCGCTTTTATGTTTTGCAATTTCACCCCGCCCATTGAAATTAATAGCTGATTTTGATGAGCAAATGGGTATTGCAACCTGATTAGAACCGGCACTAAATTTTTAATAAATTTACAGCTTCTATATTATTTATAAATGCATTTAAACTATTTATTGAATCAATAATATGCCGCAAGATATCGAATTTGCATACCAGCTTTATTACAATTACCAACATTATATTGAACATAGTTTAACGCGCAGGAGGTTTAAACACTCCGATATTGTGCCTTTAATTAAACATCTGAAAGAGCATCACAACTTAACCATAAAAGAAGCCGGCCGCTCTTTACACGGGCGTTCAATTAATCTTATTAAGTTCGGGGAAGGAAACATTAAAATATTCCTATGGTCTCAGATGCACGGAGATGAATCAACTGCTACTATGGCAATTTTTGATATTTTAAATTTCTTAACCCGGAATGATCACTTTAATGAATTCAGGAGAGAACTGTTTAGCAATGCTTCGGTTTACTTTATGCCTATGGTTAACCCGGACGGCGCTGAAATTTTCCAGAGAAGAAACGGTTATGAGATCGATATAAACAGGGATGCCTCAGCTCTGATAACTCCTGAGGGGCAAATTCTTAAAAGTACTTTTGACGAAATTAAAGCTGATTTTGGATTCAACCTGCACGACCAGAGAATTAATTATTCAGCGGGACATTCTTTTAAACCGGCCACGCTTTCATTTCTTGCTCCTTCTGAAGATTATGAGTATACGCTTTCTGCCGTGAGATCTAATGCAGTAAAATTAATTACACATCTGTATACCATTCTCTCATCATTTATACCGGGGCATATTGGTAAGTATCCCGCGGAGTTTGAACCGCGTGCATTCGGTGATAATTTTCAGAAACTGGGAACTAGCACTATACTTATAGAATCAGGAGGCTGGGCAAATGATATTGAAAAGCAATTTGTAAGGAAAATGAATTTTTTAGCATTGATAACCGGGTTTAAATCGATTATTGAACACAGTTACAAACTGCAATCGCTTGAGACTTATGATGAGATCCCGTTTAATGAAAGCGACCTTATGTATCTTATATTAAGGAATTTAATTTACAAAAAGGACGGAACCGAATGCAAAATAGATATAGGGATTAACCGGACCGAAGTAAACCTTAATGGAGCAAGGAATTTTTACTTCAAATCTGCTATCGAAGATATTGGCGATTTATCTATCTATTTTGGTTATGAGGATTACAATCTGGAAGGAATGGAATTAACTGTTGGCAAAACGTTCCCGGAAATGTTTAACACCGTTTCCGAAATTGAAAAGCTTAACTTTGTAAAACTTTATGATGAAGGTTATACAAATGTTATCTTAAATTCAAATCATCTAAAGGATGAATTTTCAAGGTACCCGGTTAACATTATTACTAATGCAAATACTCCACCAGCGCCTGAAATTAAAATAGGCGAAATACCCAACTTTTTAATTAAGAAAAACGGAAAGGTAAGATATTCGGTTGTAAACGGGTTTATTATAGACATTAACAACTTATCATGGGAAAATAAAAACGGGTTAATTATATCTTAGGCATAAAATACCGGTGGGAATCATTTTTCAGTGAATTAAGAAGAAATTAGCTACCATATGAAAAGTATTTCTCATTCGTTTTTATTCACAGGCTTAAATGAATAAATTATTTCGTTATTACTTAATTTAAAGCTTCAATTGTCCTGCAAGGACTATTATTGTTTCAGAAAACAGTTTACATCTGAAATTTTAAGTAAACTATAGAAATCGGATTTCCTGCAAATTATGCACTTTAAGACATTTTTCTCAACTTAATTTAATTGTATTATAATTATACCCGCAAAAAAGAACGTAATTTGTCTGAGACCAAGATACTTGATTATAGCCTGTTATTTTATTATTTTAAACACTTGGCTTTTTAGCAAAGGAATAACTGACTATGGCACGAATTAAAAACATTGAAGCTTTTTGCCCCAATTGCGGTGGAATAAAGAAAATGGAATTAGCCGGTGAAGTGTTAAGCGCTGATGGCCATGATAAATTTTGGGCAAAATGCAAAAAATGTAAGCAAACGATGATTATTGATATAGCTGAAGATGTTAAAACGTTAAAACCTTCCCTTGAAGGAATTGAAAATGAAGACTGCACTGTTTATTCACCCGATAAGTCTTTTTCTGTGGGTGAATCTATTTATCACAAGAATTGGGACGATTTTGGTAAAGTAGTTTCAAAGGATGTATTATCAAGCGGGCAGAAATCAATTGCTGTTGAATTTCAGAAATCAGGTTTAAAAAAATTAATTGAATCATTAACAATATAATACCACGAATTGAGGTGATACTTTGGTAGGGATTACAGTTGGCGAGAACGAATCCATCGATAAAGCTTTAAGAAGGTTCAAAAAGAAATACGAAAGATCCGGAGTTCTTAAAGAATTTAAGAAAAGAACTTTTTTTGTTAAACCTTCTATTAAAAAGCGTATGGAAAAGTTAAAAGCTGCCAGGCGTTCACATCGTGTAGATATTATTGAGTAATTTTCAAGCCCCGTTTGCCGGGGCTTTTCTTTTTACCTGATAAGCCCTCCGGGTTCAAATATTTCAGGCTCCCTTTTTGAAAGGTAATATTTATCAAAATGATTTACTATTGCCGAAAATGCTTCGTCAACATTATTACAAATATTAAGCATATTTAAATCAGATTTATTAATCACACCATTGTCAACAAGCCCGTTAAAATTTACTATACCCTTCCAGAATTTTTCATCATATACAATAAGAAGCATTTTCTTTTTTATTTTACCGGTCTGCAGAAGCGTTACTATTTCAAAAAACTCATCCATTGTCCCAAAGCCGCCGGGGAATACAATCAAACATTTAGCAAGATATGCAAACCAGAACTTCCTCATAAAAAAATAATGGAATTCAAAACTTAGTTCGGGCGGTACGAACTTATTTACATACTGTTCAAACGGTATGCTAATGTTAAGACCTATAGAATAGCCGCCCGCGAGTTTAGCGCCCTTATTGGCGGCTTCCATAATACCGGGGCCACCGCCTGTACATATTGTAAACCTGCGTGCAAAAGTTTTTAAGCCCATCGCCCACTTGGTAAGCCTCATGGAGAGTTCTACGGCATCTTCGTAATACCTTGACATCTCTACCTGGTGCTGCGCTTTCCTTAGTTCTTCCGCAAACTTCGGGGTTGTTTTGGGGTTCATGGTTTTGAATTTATTAAGCTCGGTTACCGCTTCTTTCCTGGATCTTAATCTTGCGGAACCGAAGAATACAATTGTATCTATAATCTTATGCTTTTTAAATTCTTTCTGCGGATCTAAAAATTCGGCAAGAATCCTTAAAACCCTTGCTTCGGAGGAGTTTAGAAAGTCAAGATCCTCGTAGGCTTTTAATTTGGTTTTCTTCTTTACCATAATATTTTCTAATTATTCGTTATAATTAATTTAATTTATCTTTCATTTTAACATGAAAATTCTATATTTGCTCAATAAATTTTTTATTCTTATGAACCACATATATAATGAGAGATATTTAAAATTTATTTAGAATGATTGAAAGATAATTAAGTCTGGTAATATTCCAAAAATAATTTGGGGGCAATGAATGACGGAGAATTTTATTGATGCTTTTTAAAAAAATAACTATTCTTTTTTTAGCGCTTAGTGTTCAGATATTTTCTTTTTCCAACGATTTAATAAAAAGAAGGATTGAGGAAGCATTGACAAAGCTCCCGCCTAATACTAAAATTGCAATTTTCATTTATGACCCGCTTACGCAGGATACCGTTTTTATAATGAATCATACCGCCTCCATGATCCCGGCATCCAACACAAAAATTTTTACAACTGCTACCGCTCTTTCTTTAATGGGCGGAAACTATCAGCTTGCCACTAAAATCCTAACAAACGATAAAGATATAAAAGATGGGATTATTAACGGGAATCTATATATAAAAGGATACGGTAATTCTCTTTTTACCTCGCAAGATCTGGCCGTGCTTATAAGTTCCCTTAAAGCCCAGGGTATAAAAAAAATTTCCGGCTATATTATAGGAGATGACACTTTTTTTGATAACCTTTATACCCGCTCTGACTGGATAGACGATGAATCCGTCAATATTAAGCTGCCTGCCATCTCAGCATTAGTGATCGACAGAAACCGGGTGTATTCACAAAAGAAAGTGAGAATCCGGAGGAAAAGGCATTCCGGTTATCAAATAGTAAATGCATCTAAAGACATAAGTGATCCACCGCTGTTTATAGCAAAGCTGTTAAGGGATAAATTAATTGAAGCAGGTATTTCAGTCGGCAAACCCGCAATTAAAGGTGAATCCCCTTCCCAAATAACAGTTCTTGCCGAGTCAAAAATCTATTTAAAAGATTTAATTAAAATAATTAATAAACACAGCGATAATTTTCTTGCTGAATGCCTCTTTAAAACACTTGGCGCATATTCTTCAGGTAAACAAGGCAACTCATTTTATTCCACACAAGCAGTTCTCAGATTCCTGAAAGATAATAATATTTATTCGGAAGGTACGTCTGTAGTTGACGGCTCCGGGATTTCCAGATATGATAACGTTACAGTGGGTGCGATAGTCGGCGTTTTGGAGAAAATGTATTTTGATTTGAAAAATTACAGCGACTTCTATAATTCATTGAGTGTTGCAGGAGTAGACGGAACACTAAGAAACCGCATGCAGAGTAGTTCTGCTGAAAATGAATTTCATGGTAAAACGGGAACATTAAACGGAGTATCCTCTCTTTCAGGTTATTTAAAAACCGGTAAAGGCGGCGACTTAATAATCAGTATGATATTTGATTTTGACAAGAAAGGTGCAAGGTTATACAGAGGGATTGAAAATGATATTGTGGAAATTCTTACTAACTGGGAATAAAAAACTCCGGCTTTTATGGGCCGGAGAATCAAAATCATACCAACATAATACTAATTTATTTTTTCGGCTGTTGGGTTTGCTGCGGTACTACCTGTCTATCAGAAGGTAGAGAAGGCATCTGGGGAATTTGCTGCCTGCTTGACTGCTGAATTATACTTTCCTTTTGGTTAGCAGTAGCCTGTCCGGGTAGAAAGAATAAGTTAATAGCAATTGCCAAAACAGCTAAGCTGCCGCCCAGCCACCATGTAGCTTTACTTAAAAAATCAGCCGTTCTCCTGGTTCCGAACATTGAACCCATGCTGCCGGCCGCGCCTCCGAAAGTACCGGAAAGGCCGTCGCCTTTGCTGGATTGCATTAAAACGACAATCATTAGAAAAACGGAAATTATTGACGCTATTAAAACTAAAAACATGTACATAAAATTCTCCTAAAATTGAATTACAGAATTTATACTGTAACATCCTGCCAAAAAATAATGAATGATAATTTCCCAATAAATTCTTTTATTTCAACTGAATAATTTACAAAAGTTTTAATTAAAAATCATTTAGGGGCACATAATTTATTAAGTACCGGCCAGGAGTACTGTACCTTTATTATTTAAAAAATTGCGCGGATTCCGGTTTTCATGCACAATTTTTCTTTACAATTTCAACCAAATCATTATGAATTAGGCGGTTTGAAGCCAATATTTTTTTGGAATAAATGTCAATCTCATTTCCCTGAAAATCAGTAACAATGCCGCCGGCTTCTTCTAGAATAAGCTTGCCCCCGCAAATATCCCAGGGGTTCAGGGAGACTTCCCAGAATCCGTCAAACACACCTTTTGCAACGTAGCAGAAATCAATAGCAGCGGAGCCGAGCCTTCTTAAACCCCTGGAAGCCCTAGTAAGCGCCTCGAATATTTTGAAAATATTTTCAGGATTTTCTTCAAGGTTATAAGGGAAACCCGTGACAAGAACACTGTGGTTTAGCTTATCATTTTTACCCACGGTAATTTTTTTACCGTTGGCAAAAGCGCCGCTTCCAAGTTCGGCTGAGTATACAATATCCTGCATAACATCATAAACAACCCCGGCAATTGACTTGCCGTTTTTCTGCACTCCAATCGACACGGAAAAAATCGGGAGGCCGTGAGTAAAATTTGTTGTTCCGTCAAGGGGGTCAACCACCCACACATATTCGGAACTGTTTTTTGTCTCCCCGCCCTCCTCGGCAATGATGCCGTGAGAAGGATAATTTTTCTTTATGAATTCCGTTATAAGTTTTTCCGATGCTTTATCAATTTCAGTAACTAAGTTGGACTCATTTGTTTTATACTCAACGTTAAAATTAGTACCAAATCCGTTCCTTATTATTTCCCCGGCTTCTTTAGATATTTTGATAACTTCTTCTATCATTAGATTCCTATTTTAATATAATTTTTGAATTGTAAATATATGAAATTGTAGAATACGAATTTTCACGAATAAGGCCGAATTCACACGAATAATTAAAGCCTGGCTTTTATGAGAACTTTGTTAACATTCATATTTTACACTTTATTGATAAAGATAATTGAAAAAGTTTTCTAAATGTGATCGCTTCAACCCACCCCTGCACCCCTCCCAAGAGGGGATTTTTTATGCCCAACGACCGAATCGGTACCACCGTCTTTGGCAGGACAAGCAGTCTGCCTCGTACAACATTAAACCTCCAGGAATTATGACAGCCCTGAAGGTTTGGGAATCATTAGAATATTATTTTAAATATATTCAGGAATTTATTTACTTAGTAAATTGACAAGGGTTTGATCAAGGTTTTCGTGGCGAAGGTCTTCCTGAAGCGCTACTACAATTCCTTTATCATTTACTAAGATTGGAACTGGTATCCCGAGAAAGTCAAATTCTTTTTGAATTTCGGCAACCTTACTACCCGGAATAACAGAATTAAACCAAGGCATTTTCCATTTCTCATTTCTGAATTTACTGACTTCCTGCCCCGTATTACTAACGGCCACGCTTACAATAATAAAATTCTTGTCTTTATATTTTTCGCAGGCCTTTTCTAAATATTTTATTTCCCCCACACATTGGCCGCACCATACTGCCCAGAAATCAATCAAATAATATTTACCTTTCAGAGATTCATTTGTAACAACTTTTGCCGAATCATCAAGGGATACAAATGAGAATGCCGGAACAGGGCTTCCTATTTTAACATGAATATTGTTAATATAAGAGATATTTTTTGCGTTAATCCCGGCAATAGTATTTGAATATTGATCAATTAAAATATTGTAATACTTAAATGCTTCATCATCCTCATTATGTGATTTTGCCGATCGTAATAAGTCAAAAAGAGCATTAGACTTTACAACACTACTTTTATTATCACTTACGAGCTGATTCATATATTCTTCATATTTCTGCTTGTCTACGCCTAAATGATTTAATATTGCGTCGGCCAAATACGGATTGAGAGACCACAAATTTGATGACGGCGGGATTTTATTAAACGCCTGCCTGATAAGAGATGTATCAATCTTTGTGCCACTGAACCAAAGTTCCAAATAATCAAACAGCAGTTCATCCTTAATAATATTATTTTTTACTGATTTCATATCCGCATTCAAAGACTCAAGGTCTTTTGAAAAATCATACTTGAAATTATAATACTTACCGGAATTCACGTAATCCCAATTTGCATGATGGTTTTGGCCGTCCTTAATTATGATCTGGAATAAGAAGCGAATGTGCTAATCTCATTACACAAAATTGATTTTTGCATAAATAAATTTAATAAATATTTTAATTTTAACCGGAATTATTTTATGAATTATTATTAAATACTTTCAAGGTTTTCTGTTGCTGCCCGGTGAACGGGGAACTCTATTAGGCTTCTAATATTAAAGTTTCTTAAGAATATGATAAATTTCGCATTGTGAATAAATAGGCTTAGATATATTACTTATCCGTTACTATGCCATCCCTCCGGGATTTTTAAATTTCGTGTCGTTTGCATCTGTTATAAATATTTCACCCAATCCGGGGTTTAGAAAAAAACCATATTATAATTTGTTAATATAGTTCATTTGTAATGCCTTCGTAATTTAAGGGTTGAACTGATAAGTATAATCGAAACCTACCAACCACCCGATAGCACTACCTGCAAGCATACCTGATAATAAACCCCACGCAACAGAATCGTAATCAGGTCCGCCGCCTCCTTGTCCCGGGTCTAATTTTGAAGAGCTTGAAGGAATGGTGCATACCCCCGCTACAATTCCAAGCATTGTTCCCACGATGGATCCCCAAACAGCCCAATCCATCTTTTATTATAACTTATTTTTTTCACATTATTTAACGATAGATATTCATTTGTAGTTACATAATCCCAAAAAGCAACAGATGAATCTGATAATAATTGGATATTATTAGATGTAATTAATTTTCCATTCTTTAATATTACAGTATTTATGATATTAATATCATAGGAGTTATATACTAATTCTTCAATATTATCCCTGCTTATTTTTTCTTCCTTTAGGATTGGAACTGCAAAAATCAACGAATCATTTGAAATTGATGCTCCGTTATCGACATTGATTGTGCTGTCATTACAAAGGATTATTTTCAGAGATTTATCACTTGCGGATTTGTTAAAGTCTTCATAAAATTTATCTTTTGAAAAATAATCACTTACTCTATAGGTTGATGAGCAGCCAATAAGAAACAGAGACAATACCGATATTATAAAACAAAATATTTTCATAATCAGAACTCTTCGTTTTAGATTAAATACATGCCACGAAGATAATTTATATTTAATGAAACCTATTATGAGGATAAATTGTAAGTCCCTGTATTATTAAATCCCTGCATTGCTCACCTATTTTTTCCCTATAACGGTTAGCATACCTATATGGTGATAAAATTATAATAACCCGGACGAAAGAAATTTATATATTTGTTAATTCATAAGCAAGTTAACTATTGTTATAATGCATACGTTCACAACACTATTAGTACTCTTACAACCTCACCCACTGATCCCCTACCCTTATTAAGTGAGAGAGGGAAAATTCAGATAAAAAAAATATTTTATTATTAAATGTGTTCGCAAAGTATTACAGCGGTCATAAAAGTTTATAATTTTACCGGGGTGTTGTAATTATGCGTAACAATAAAGTATCCCTTAATTTATAAGCTATAAAACAATGCACTTGTTAAATAATTATTTATTCATTAAAATTATATGAGGATAATAAATAATATTAATGAGTAACAATTAGCCTTACAGATCACGGGATTAAAGAAATTACAGGGATACCGATGAATAAGACAAGGATAAACTACTAAGGCTTCTTTCGAAGAACTTTATAATTTAAACCATCATCATGGGAGGCGCTTTATGAAACACTTTGTACTTTATCTATTCCTTGTAATCATTTCCATTTCTATTTTTTTCAGTATAAGTTATGCGCAGGAAGTTAACCCATACATGCACTTTAGTATTTTCGGCGGGGCGGCATTCCCGGTAGGGGATTTCAGCAGCACTACGGCAATTCAGTCAGGCTATGCCAACACCGGCTATTGCGCAATGATTGAAGCAGATAAAAATATCAGTCAGGACATTTATTGGACATCTTCAGCTTCATTGGCTATTAACGAAATAGACCAAAACGGAATTGAAAATTCTTCCGGAGGAATAATAGGAGGTCTGGAAATGCCGGTTAATTCAAGCGGCAATTATACAACGACCTGGATTATGACTGGTTTCGGATTTGAACTAACTGTTTCGCCTTCCATAAAAATTTATGGTACCGGGCAAATAGGCCTTTTGATTTCAAGCTACCCGAGTATTTCTGCTTCACAAAACGGTTTGTTTATAACCGTAAACTCTAAAACAGGTACTTCATTTGCCGATCAACTGGGTTCCGGTATTATAATAAATAAAATTAACCTGTGCCTAAGGTATTATGCCGGTGATCCTTTTTATAAATTTACAATAAATACAAGTTCTGAAAATTTAACCTTTACTAATAATCTTGGTAGAAGGGACTTTCCTATAACGTTATTGCTATTTATGATCGGGTATAATTTTTAATTATTACTAACTGAAATTATACAGATATTAATAATATTAATTTGTACATCAGGTATTATACCGGCGAGCGGTATTATAAGCTGACTGCAAACTATGAAGGATACTATATAGCAGTATACAATGAATACTGCAAAACACAAATCAACAAAATAGCAATCAGCAGAATAATAATCTGCAGAATACTAATCCACAGAACATTAATGCACAGAATACTATTCTGTGCTCCGGGGGAATGCTATAGGATCAAAATGCCGTCAACTTTTACATTATCCGAACTGTATTTTAAATTGGGCCGGGAAGACATAGCGCTCAACTATAAAAACACCAACCGAAGCGCCGACTACAAATGAAACCACCGGAATAAAAAACACAAGTAAAGCATGAATAAAATTAATTTTGTACTTATATAAAGAATATATAACAAGCAGGAGCAAAATTATTTCAACTGAAAGGAACATATATTTGAACGAATGGATATTCCATCCCATCATAGCTGCAAGAGAACCTTCATCACTTGGAATTACACCTGAAATATAGAGGACCATCCTGTCCAGTATTCCAATTACGGCAACGGGGTAGAAAACCGATATTAATTTTTGATTATAAATAAACGCCACAGCAACAGCAGATATTATCAGCGGCAAAAGCGGTCCGCCTAGTATACCGAGGAAGGGCTTATCGCCGTTGGTAAAAAGGTAATCACGCGCGTAAGACATACCGGCCGGGTGGCCAGTAACCCAATCCCCAATTACATGTCCAAGCTCATGAACAGGTAAAAGGAAGAAACCAAAAATAATTGAGGTGATTGTAAGCTGACGAATATTCAGTAACATTGAAGCCCTCCTCTTGTTTGCCGGCAGCATCACGAATTTATTACTTATTTAGATAGTTAATTAACAAAGCTTCCATAGACTAAAATCCACTTATTAATATACATCGTATTAAATAAATATACAATTAAAAATTTTCCGACTTCCCGAAAGGAAAAGCAGGATTCACCGGATTCCCAGGATGAATGCAAAGTAAACCCCTAAGGATTATGAAAGCCCCGGAGGCTGGAGATCAGGCTTAGTCCGGGAAGTTTTTAATCTTCTTTTTCATAACAACATTGATAAATAAATAATCAATCGATAAAATAATAGCGCCGCAAAAGCTAAAGTCGGGGCGACCGGTAGCTCTTACGGCGCAGCTAGAGAATCCGGCATCGGGATAAGAGGAGCCGGACAGAAAAAGTATTATTTTGCGTATAAGGATAATTTACCATTAATAGATTACACAGCGCAAATTAAGCTTAACATTCTCTGCGGACATCAAAGATAAAAAGCGAATCAGCTAATCCTATTATATTATAAACCAGGGAATAGTGTTATTAAATGCAGAGTAAAAAGAGCATCAATAAAATACTATGAAACTACTCTCCTTATACCTGCCTGCTGTAAATCCCTTATATAACACTAACTATAGTACAAAATTAAGATAATTTTTAATTCAAAAGCAAACGGTATGCTTACAAACAAAAAACAGACAAAGAAAAGTTGAGGCCTTCCTGTCACATTTATCACCCCACCGGAGGCGGTAAACCACTTTTTCCTGCCGCCGCCCCGGCGTGTCAAGCGGTGCAAGTGGACGGCATCCATGTAATCAAACACCCGGTATACAGGTTGAGGAGCAGCCTATTAACAGCAGCGACAATACCGGTATTATTAAATAAAATATTTCCTAATATTAGTTCTAAGCCGGAACTTGCAAGCAAGTTCCGGCGTGTATAATTTATCTTAATTAAGGATTAAATTGATAGGTATATGTATAGCCACTCAACCCGCCCCAAATAGCACCTGTTACCAGACCAATTACTGTTATTCCCGAAACTAAATAAATATCTTCCTCCCCGATTATATTTTGAGGACCGATTGCATCAACAGTAACAGCCGCTGCAATAAAACCAACCAGGGTACATGTTACTATTTTAACAGGGACTCCAATCCAATAATTTTTGCAACTTACTTCTTTTATTTGTTTGACCGGGATGTATTCCCGATAGCTATGAAAAACCATTGCATTTAGAGATGAATCCGACAACATATTTACATTATTTGCTTTTGCCGCAGTACCATCTTTTAAAATAATTTCAGCGGAAAGATTTTTCATATTGGTGCCAGTATATTTTATATCCCTGATTTCATCCCTGTTAATTTTTATTTCTTTTTGAACCGAAGTAATTATAAAAAGCGAATCATCAGATACTTTAGCGCTGCCTTGAAAGGTAAAAGAGCTATCATTATCCAATATAATGGAAAGACTCCTGTCAGTTGCGAATTTATTAAAATCTTCATAGAATTTTTCTTTTGAAGCGAAATCGGCTACAGTATAGATTGAGGAGCAGCCTATTAGCAGTAGTGACAATACGGGTATTAAAAAATAAAATATTTTCATAATTTTAGTTCAAAGCCGGGACTTACAGGCAAGTTCCGGCTTAAGAAATTTTCCTTAGTTAAGGATTGAATTGATAGGTGTATGTCCAACCATTTAGCCAACCTATAATTCCACCAGTGACAATTCCTATAGTAGCCAACCCAATAAATGTATAATAGCCCCCGTTATTCTGACTACTTTCACTACTGCCTTCCTGGGAAACTGAATAGCCAATCAATATCCCGAAACCGGTTCCTATTACCGTACCACTAACTAAAGGAATAGGAACTCCAAGCAAGTGATTTTTGAAACATACCCATTTCACATTATTTAATGATAAAGATTCATTTGTATTTACATAATCAAAATAGGAAACCGATGAATCCGGTAGTGATCGTATATGATCAGAAGTTATAGATTTTCCATTTTTTAATATTATTGTATTTATAATATTGATATCATAAGAGTTGTAAATGAATTCTTCAATATCATCCCTGCTTATTTTTTTTTCCTTAAGGATTGGAACTGCAAAAATCAAAGAATCATTTGAGATTAATGCCCCGTTACCGGCATTGATTGTACTATCATTATTCATGATAATTTTGAGAGATTTATTACCTGCCGAATTATTAAAGTCTTCATAGAATTTTCCTTTTGAAGCGAAATCAGCTACTGTATAGGTTGAGGAGCAGCCTATTAACAGCAGTGACGATAGCGATATTAAAATATAAAATATTTTCATAGCTTAAATTTTGCAATGAAAGTCACTTTACGAAGAGACTCTCACGGCACTGGAATATTTGTTACTTATGGAGAAAATTCATAGATATATGCCCAACCATCAATTCCTCCCCAAATGCCACCAGTTAACAATCCAGCAGCACTGAAACTGAATAAATAATCATATTCAGATACTATTTGATTCTTTCTGCTTGATGACAAATAAATTTGTCCGCCAAATATTGTAATAAGAAATCCAATTACTGCACCCGAAATAGATGGGAGAGGAACACCGAGCCAATGATTTTTATAGATAATTTTTTTTACATGAATGAGTGATAAATATTTATAAGTATCCACATAATTATAAACTGCAACCGATGAATCCGGTAATATGTCTATACTGCCGGCTGTTACCGATTTATCATTTTTTAATACTATTGTAGTCGTCATATCGTGAATACTGACTTTTATATCTTCGATATCATCTTTATTTATTACTTTCTCCTGCTTAAGAACAGGTAAAGTAATAAACAAGGAATCGTTTGATATTACTGCTCCATTTTCCGCGGTAATTGTACTATCATTATTCAATATAATTTTTAGAGATTTATCGCTTGCCGAATTATTAAAGTCTTCATAAAATTTATCTCTTGAAGGGAAATCACTTACTTTATAGGTTGAGGAGCAACCTATGTGCAACAGTGACAATACTGATATTAAAAAATAAAATATTTTCATAATTTTAGTTCTAAGCCGGGACTTGCAGGCAAGTTCCGGATTAAGTAATTACCCTTAGTTATGGATTGAATTTATATGTATAAGTCCAGCCATTTAGCCAGCCCCATACAACACCTATTATTAAACCCAATGAGGGACCAAGATAAAAGTAAAAATTATTTCCACCCCAAGTATTTGTCCCAGGATTAATAAAATACGCACCATAGCCGACTAAAAATCCCACGATAGCACCAGGTAAGATACTAAACGGAACCCCCAGCCAATGATTTTTATAACTTATTTTTTTCACATCATTTAATGGTAATGATTCAGCTGCATTTATATAATCCCAAACAGCAATTGATGAATCTGATAATAATTGAATATTATTAGCTGTAATTGAGTTTCCATTCTTTAATATTACAGTATTTATAATATTAATATCATAAGAGTTGTAAATTAATTCTTCAATATCATTTTTGTTGATTCTTTCTTCATTAAGGATTGGTACTAAAAAAATTAATGAATCGTTCGAAATATATGCTCCGTTACCGACATTGATTGAACTGTCATTATTCATTATAATTTTGAGAGATTTATTACCTGCTGAATTATTAAAGTCTTCATAGAATTTATCTCTTGAAGCGAAATCAGCTACTGTATAGGTTGAGGAGCAACCTATAAGAGATATCAATAATACCGGTATTAATAAATAAAATATTTTCATAGCATTAAATTTTGCCGTAAAAGTTACTATATGAATGCACCCACACGGCAGCGGAATATTTCTTATTTATGGAGCAAATTCATAAATATATGTCCAGCCGGTTATCCAGCCCCAAATACCTCCTATGATAGGACTTGAAAAAAATATATAAAGGAAAATATTATTCGCATTATTTCCACTGTATTGATTATTACCCTTGAAAATTGAGGCGATGATATAACCAGCACCTAATCCTACAGGTATTCCGGATACAAACCCTATCGGAACACCCAGCCAATGATTTTTGTAACTTATTTCTTTTACATTAATAAGTGATAAATACTTATAGGTATTCTCAAAATTATAAATTGCAACCGATGAATCCGGTAATATGTCTATACTGCCGGCTGTTACCGATTTATCATTTTTTAATACTATTGTAGTCGTCATATCGTGAATACTGACTTTTATATCTTCGATATCATCTTTATTTATTACTTTCTCCTGCTTAAGAACAGGTAAAGTAATAAACAAGGAATCGTTTGATATTACTGCTCCATTTTCCGCGGTAATTGTACTATCATTATTCAATATAATTTTTAGAGATTTATCGCTTGCCGAATTATTAAAGTCTTCATAAAATTTATCTCTTGAAGGGAAATCACTTACTTTATAGGTTGAGGAGCAACCTATGAGCAACAGTGACGATAGCGATATTAATAAATAATATATTTTCATAATTTTAGTTCTAAGCCGGAACCTGCAGGCAAGTTCCGGCTTAGGTAACTACCCTTAGTTATGGGTTGAATTGATAGGTATAAGAATAACCTATATACCAGCCTATAATTCCGCCTGTAATAATTCCCAAAGGTACACCATAAAACATTGCTGCACCACTTGCAAATATTCCTGAATCAGAATTCCGTGAATCGGTTTCACCCACTCCGGCTATAATAAAACTCCCTAAAATGCCACAGACAATGCCGGGTATTATAGCAGGCCAATGATTTTTATAACTCACTTCTTTTATAATTTTAATTGGCAAATGTTCAAAAGTACTATCAAAATACTCGGCAAATATTGATGAATCTGATAATATGTAAATATTATTTGCGATTAAAGAATCACCATTTTTGAAATAAATTGTATTGAATATATTTTGACCCTTATATCTTATAATCCTAACTTCATCTTTGCTTAATATTTTAGTTTCCCTTTGAATCTGCATTGCAAAAATCAGAGAATCGTGTGAGATATTTGCCCCATTCACGGCTGTAATACTACTATCGTTCTTTAAAACGATATTGAGAGATTTATTACCTGCTGAATTATTAAAGTCTTCATAGAATTTTTCTTTTGAAGAGAAATCAGTTACGTTATAGGTTGAGAAGCAACCTATAAACATTAATAATAATACCGGTATTAATAAATAAAATATTTTCATAATTTTAGTTCTAAGCCGGAACTTGGAGGCAAGTTCCGGCTTAAGAAATTTTCCTTAATTAGGGGTTGAATTGATACGTGTAAACCCAACCTACATTCCAACCCCATATTATTCCTGTAATACTACCGATTATAGGCATATATAGAAGAGGCGAAGGAGTTTTGGGAGTATCATCATTATTTACTGTAAGATAATCAGTCACTATTAGCCCGGTAATAAATCCCAGGATTGAGCCCGGTAAAAAACCAACCAAACTGCCAATAAAATTATTTTTATAACTAATAGTTCTGATTTTATTTATTGGGAAATATGCTTTACTACTCTCAGAGACAACAACTATTATAGACGAATCCGAAATTATATTTATCTTTTTAGCTATTGCTTCAGAACCATCTTTTAAAAAGACCGTATCAGAAAGATTTGTTATAACACTGCCGGAGTATTTAATACTATTGATTTCATTTCTACTTAATTTTTCTTCTCTTTGAGATTGCATAATTATAACAAGTGAATCATTTGATATAAGCGCCCCGCTTGCAGCAGTAAAGGTACTATCATTATTTAAAGTCACTTGAAGAATTTTATTGTCCGCCGACTTATTAAAATCATTGTAGAATTTATCTCTTGAAGGGAAATCAGTTACTTTATAGGTTGATGAGCAGCCTATAAGCAACAATGACAATAAGGATATTAATAAATAAAATATTTTCATAATTATTTAATAGGTGCCGTGAAAGTTACTAAATGAATGCACTCTCATGGCACCGGAATATTTCTTATTTATGGAGCAAATTCATAGGTATAAGTCCAGCCGTTTATCCAGCCCAAAATACTACCTCCTACAATTCCAATAGCACTTAATCCTAAAAATGCATATCCATCAGCTCCACGTTGAGAATTTGAGCTGCTTTGGAAATTTGAACCTGAACCCGAACCTGATGAAAAAGTATCATTGACTTCAACGAATAAAATACCCAAACCGACACCTATTAACGTTCCGGATATTAAGGGAACCGGCAATCCCAGCCAATGATTTTTGTAACTTATTTCTTTTACATTAATAAGTGATAAATACTTATAGGTATTCTCAAAATTATAAATTGCAACCGATGAACCCGGTAATATGTCTATACTGCCGGCTGTTACCGATTTATCATTTTTTAATACTATTGTAGTCGTCATATCATGAATACTGACTGTTATATCTTCGATATCATCTTTATTTATAACTTTCTCCTGCTTAAGAACAGGTAAAGTAATAAACAAGGAATCGTTTGAGATTCTTGCCCCGTCATCCGCAGATATTGTACTGTCATTATCAAGGATAATTTTAAGAGATTTATCGCTTGCGGATTTATTAAAGTCTTCATAAAATTTATCTCTTGAAGGGAAATCGCTTACTTTATAGGTTGATGAGCAACCTATTAGCAGCAATGACAATACAGATATTAATAAATAAAATATTTTCATAATTTTAGTTCTAAACCGGAACTTGCAGGCAAGTTCCGGCTTAAGAAATTTTCCTTAGTTAAGGAGTGAATTGATAAGTATAAGTCCAACCATCAATACCTCCCCAAATACCACCGGCCAGCAAGCCGGCACCGCTGAATCCAAACAAATAATCGTAGGAAGAAACAATTTGATTATTTCTGTTTAATGATAAATATATTTGTCCACCAACAAGCGAAACAAGAAATCCAATTACTGCACCCGAAATTAAAGGAATGGGGATACCGAGCAAATGATTTTTATAGCTTATTTCTTTTATTTTATTAATAGACAAATATTCATTAGTGTTTTTCATAAACCGTACAGATGAATCAGGCAGCAATTCTGCGCTTTCACATAATATTTTACTACCATTTTTTAAAATTATTTCCGCCCATGTAGATTTTGTTTCCGTGTTAAAATTAAAGGATATATTATTTATATCATTTTTTAATATAATTTCTTCCCTTTTCTGATTATTAGTTAAAGACATAAAAATAAGCGTATCGTTAAATATCTTTGCACCGACAGGGACTTTAAATGTGCTGTCATTCTTTAAAGTTACATCCATAATTCTGTAACCAGAAAAATTATTAAAATCTTCATAAAATTCTTTTCTTGAAGAAAAGTCGCTGACATTATAGGTTGATGAACAGCCTATTAGCAATAGTGAAAATACAGATATTAATAAATAAAATATTTTCATAATTTTAGTTTTAATCCGGAACTTGCTGGCAAGTTCCGGATTAAGTAATTACTGTTAATTATGGGTTGAATTGATAAGAATAATTGTTGCCTATCAACCATCCTGCTATTATTCCTACAGGTGCACCAAAAATAACACCCCATATTGCATAATCACCTGGAGGCCCAGCATCATTTGTGCTGTTATTGCTATGTAACATTTGGGAATATCCAACACCTAATCCCAATACCCCACCGCAAGAGACTCCTAATATTACTCCCGGGAATATTCCCTGCCATCTATTTTTATAATTTATTTCCCTAATATTATTGATGGAAGTTATACTGTTCAAGGTAATTACTTCATTAACGAACGAAAATTCTATTGAATCTTTCCAGTGTTTAATTTCTTTAGCTCTATAACTTTCGCCATTCTTTAATAAAATTGATGCGGATTTATAATCATTGCTGGTATAGATTATTTCCATTATTTCCGATAAAGCAATTTTCTTATTCCCAGTTATGATATTTTCAACAAAATAATAAAGTGTATCCTTCTCTATTTTTGCACCACTACTAATTACGAAGGAACTATCATTTGTTAAAATGACTTTAACACTTTTGCTTTTAGCAAAATTATTAAAATCCGAATAATATTTTTCCTTTGAAGGGAAATCACTTATTCTATAAGTTGATGAGCAGCCTATTAGCAACAGTGAAAATACCGGAATTAATAAATAAAATATTTTCATAATTTTAATTCTAAGCCGGAACTTGCTGGCAAGTTCCGGATTAAGTAATTACCCTTAGTTATGGATTGAATATATATGTATAAGTCCAGCCATTGACCCATCCCAAAACGCTTACTGTTACAAAACCTATAGAACTGATTACGTATATAGTAGCTTTATCTGCAGAGGAAGCACTTGAAAATGAAGATTGAGAAATTGCCTCACCCAGAGATATCCCAAGGCCATAACCTATCAAAGGTCCAAAAATCAACCCAACGGGTAGTCCCAGCCAATGATTTTTATAGCTAATTTTTTTCACATTATTTAATGATAATGATTCATTTGTACTTACATAATCAAAAAAGGAAACCGATGAATCAGGTAATATACTTATACGATCTGAAGTTATTGATTTTCCATTTTTTAGTATTATTTTATTTATAATATTAGGATCATAAGAGTTGTAAATTAATTCTTCAATATTATCCCTGCTTATTTTTTCTTCCTTTTGAACCGGAATAGTAATAAGTAATGAATCATTTGAAATTAATGCTCCGTTACCGGCATTGATTGTACTGTCATTATTCATTATAATTTTGAGAGATTTATCACTTGCCGATTTATTAAAATCAGCATAGAATTTATCTTTTGAAGGGAAATCAGCTACATTATAGGTTGATGAGCAACCTATAAGAAGCAGCGGCAACACAGGTATTAATAAATAAAATATTTTCATAATTTTAATTCTAAGCCGGAGTTTGCAGGCAAGCTCCGGCTAAAGAAATTTTCCTTAATTAAGGAGTGAATTGATAAGTATATGTATAGCCGGTTATCCAGCCCCAAATACCTCCCGCAATCAAACCAAAAGCAGTTGTTCCAAATAAAACACTACTTCCTGAGCCACCCCGCGCAATATTTTGATCGAGTCCAGCAATCTGACTTATAATGAATACAATGGAATTTGCTATCAGTGGAACTGTAATTAATGGAACCGGCATACCGAGCCAATGATTTTTATAACTTATATTTTTTATTTTATTCATTGAAATACTACAAATAAGGGTGTCAAATGTATGTATATATGAATATCCTAAAGAATCATTAGCTATACTAATATCGTCCGCATCTATAGTTTCACCATTGTTTAATAATATTACTCCCTGTTGAAAATAGCTGCCTGAATATCTGATTTTATTTATATCGGACAATGCAATCTTTTTACTTATGCTTTCATTTTTTTTGCTTTTGCAGTAAAGAGTATCATTGACTATTTCGGCATAATTACTGATAAATGTACTATCATTAGATAAAGAAATTTTAATTGTTTTATTAATCGCAAAGTTATTAAAATCTTCATAGAATTTATCTTTTGAAGAGAAACTGCTTATTTTATATGTTGATGAACAGTTTATAAGGAATAGAGAAAATACCGGTATTAATAAATAAAATCTTTTCATAATAAGAAATGCATGCCTATGTGTAGACCCTCTTAAGGCCAGGCAAGCCATACGATAGGCATGATGGTTTACAGTACAATTATACGATTTAACATTTAGAGGCAATCCATTCACTGAAATACAGGTGTTGCTACTTCAAAAATTATTTTTGTCCCATCAGGCGATAATCTTGGTGAAGAAAGCTCGCCATAGTAATTAAAGCTTGTCTTTATATTTATTATTTTATTAGATCCAAGATCTATTAAGTCAATCCAAGTATCACCCGGATCAATATATGTTATTTTAGAAAAATCCAGAGAATAATGAGCATCGGAACCGGCAGTAATAATTTTATCGGTCAGAGTATTGATATTAAATTCATGAATATTGTTGCCGGCGGTAAACATGACATTGTTATCAGGAGACACTTCATAATAATATCCTGCGTATTCATTTGTGAAGTTATAAATAATCGTATCCTGTAAAGAAGTAAGGTTAAAGTAATGAAGCGCAACCCAAAAACCGGTTGAATCATTATACTCTGCAAAAATTATATTATTATCCGGTAAAAAACCCGGTTGTGTAAAAGAGGTTTTAGCCGGATTGCTTTTAAGTTTTTTATAATTCTGCCCGTTAACACTTATTTGATATATTCCATATGAACATGCGAAAACTATATTTCTATTATCAAAAGAGAGACCTGGATTAGCTCTCTTTAATATTGAATCAGGAATTATAATTTGGCTAAGATTACTGCCGTCTACATTCATCAAATACAATATCTGGCCGGCAAAAAATATTAAATTCATTCCATCCGGCGAAACAGAAAATTCAACCGGATTCAAGTTAGAGGGCAGTATCGCATGTTGATTTGAACCATCTAAATTCATAGAAGAGATAGAACCATAAATAATATTATTACCTGCTAATAAATAACTAACGGTATTCACAGCTAATTCTTTTTGATTAGAACCGTCTAAGTTTATTGAATATATATTTTCAATAATATTAGGAGTATTTTGCTCATGATTATCTAAGATACCACATGATGTCAATATTATTAGAAAAAAAGTTAATATTAAAATCGGCACATAATGAATTATTGCTTTCATAATAATATCTCTAGTTAATTAATTATTAAAGAAGTTACGCAAAATTTTATAATTGAATTGTCAGGCCTTTATGTCGTGAAATTATTGGCAACCGAACCTCAGGCTTTAGCCACATTTTGAATCTATTTGCGGCTAAAGCCCTAATTTTAGAGATTTATTTTACCACGACCTAAATGCTGTGGCAATATATCCATTTATTTTGCGTAAGATGACTTATTAATATTCCATCCATTGCCCATTCCAAACCATATTTGCTTCTAAAATAGTCCAATTACCATTTGGCCAGGAACAATTTGTACATGATTGTTGGTTATTACATTGCCAAAGAGTAGCCAAAGTTAATTGATACTGATACATCCAACCGGATTGAAATGCTGCGTTGCAAAAATTTAAAACAGCAGCTTCATTTCCTGTTTGATAGGCATATAACCATACAGTATTTTCACCTAAATTGTTGGCTTCTGTAAATAATTGCCACCAGCTACTAGAATTTTTACCAGTCCATGTATTATGCCCCCCACCCGTTCCATTATTAGTCACTACATTCATCAAATTCATATTACTATTGTATGTATATGCAGTTTTGAACCAATTCCAATAATCTGTAACTTCTCCGAGAACATTTCCATGATATTCATCACATATAATTTCAAAATTTGGATTTGATGCATGTAGAGGAGTCCAGTAGAAGGTCTGTAACTCATCATAACTACTTGCACATAATTGTGAACTGGGTAAAGTACGTGCTAAGGCTGCATATACATTATAAAATTGGGTTTGTGTATAAGTACCTCTTTCAGCAGGTTCGTCTAAATAATAATATCTAATATTTGCAGGACTCCCACTTATATAGGTATAATCAGTACTGTAATTACCAGTCAGACCTCCCATAATATTAGTGCTTGCAAATCCACTATCAATAGCTATTTGTACTGCCGAACCAAAATTAGGAAGAGCGTTACCGGGGACAAAATAATAATTAAAGCCATAAGTATGACACTTATAATAATTCAGATAATCGCACCAAATACCAATATTTTTTTGATACGCCGGTTCATAACTATTCTCCATAATATAATCATAAGTATAATACAAATCGCATGGTAAAGCATTAGGATGTGCAAATGAGGAATCTATTTTGATATTGTGAGTAGCAAGATAACTATCGATCATTGAAATTTGATTTGCTGTATAACTTTTGCTTACAAGAAGAGTTTTTCCACTTTTAGGGAAAGTAATAATTGTATCAATCGAATGATTCATCTTTGTAACACTTGTTATAGATGCAACTTTTGCAGCCGTCTTTGCAAGGACTGAGGGCTGACCTACATTTGGAGATGTAATACTGATATCATTGCTGCAGCTAACAAAAAGAAATGAAAGAGAGAGAAGAAGAGAAAACACTACGAAAGAACGCAATAATGATTTCATACAAACCCCGTTAATAATTTATGAAATAAATTATTTTAAGATGAAACCTATTATGAGGATAAATTGTAAGTCCCTGCTTTAAGATCACCCCGAATTGCTCACCTATTTTTTCCCTATAACAGTTACCATACTTCTATGGTGATAATATTATAATAACCCGGACGGAAGAAATTTATAAATTTGTTAATTAATAATCAAGATGCTTATTGTTATAATGAATGCGTTCACAACAATATCAGGACGCTTACAACAATTTATAATATATATACAAAGACAATGGCAGAGGTTTTCTAAATATGATCGCTTCGACCTCACCCACTGCCCCCTCTCCTTAGTAAGAGAGAGGGGAATACACACCCCTTCCGTCCCCTCTCAAGAGGGGATTTTTGTGCAATGAATAACGCTTCGACAGTTATGACTAGTATGCAAGCAGACCGGAACGGATGTAGTACATGTCCGTGAGCGACCAGGCGCCTTTGCCCGGGAAGGAAGAACTATCCTGAGAGCAGGTCCATTCAGAGCCGAGATAATAAGACTGCCTGAGGGAAAAGCCGCGGGACCAGGCTACACCGGCGAAAGCGGAAACCAGGCTGTCATTACCCGTCTTATAAGCATACAGCCAGATATTATTCATCCCGTAACTATTCGCGCGGTCGAAGAGAGATGCCCAGTTTGTGGAAGTACCGGAAGAACAAAGGCCCTCGTAGTAGCCGGTAGATCCGTTATTTATCACCACACTCATCCAATTTGAGATATTGCGCGGGCCGTAATATTGGCGGAAGGCATCCCAATAGCCGGAAGCGGGGGCGCAGCAATTAGAATAATAATCATCGCACATAACATAAATATTACTATCAAGGCCGAATAAACTTTCAAAAGCCGAATCAAGTCCATTCGACCCGGTAAGAGCGCTGAGGCCGTTACAGATACTTGTATACGGAAGGAAATAGCTTGTCAATAATAACCTGCCGCCGGGGTTTTTAGATTTAATCAAACCAGCCAGGTACGGAATAACAGCAGAGATACTATCGCCGAAAGCCTTTGTTTCAAAAGGTTCATCGATAAAATAATACCCGGCATTAGGGGAGCCGGAAATAATACCGGCAGCGGAAGCGGAATTAGATGAGCCTAAACTAACCAGTAAATCAGCGGGGATAAACCCGGCGGATTGCGCTTCGGAAAAGGCGGAGTTAACAGACTGAACACTGCCGGAAATAAACAACCCGTTAAAGCCGAGGTTTAAGCATTGAGCGGGTGTCAGATAGTCGCACCAGATACCCAGATATTTACCGGGGGCAGCCTGATAAGTATTCTGCAACTCCCAGATATAATCCGTATAGCGGACGGAATTTGTTGACCGGGCAGCAGCGCCGGAATATACTTCAGGCTGAACAACCAGGATATGAGAAGCGAGATAACTATCTATCTGAGAGAGCTGAGCGGCCGAATAATTTTTATTTACAACAAGCAACTTGCCGCTTTTTGGGAAAGCGATAACCGTATCGGCGGAACGATTTATTTTAACAAAAGACACGGCGTCTTTCTTAGCGAGGCCGGTGATATTATCAACGCCGGGCGCGGTAATGCCGGCGTCATAAGAGCATCCGGCGGGAAGGACAGAAAAAAAGAAGAGGACAAGAAAAAGGACAGAACAAGGAAGGGCAGATTTCATACCTTTCTCCGGGTAAACAATTACACAATTGAACTTAAGCAGTGAAAGCCAGCCCGGCAAAAGCCGGGATCAAACGCCGCACAATAATTGAGCATAAGCTATAAAAACAATTTTTGATAGTCAATGATTAAAAGCGCCGGTTATAAAAAGTTTAAGCGCATTGCACAAGAGCGAAATAATCGATTGGCATTTTTCTTTTCTCCGATTCGTTAACACTTAAGTTATAATAAGTGGAACATTTTTCTTCAATTATATTCAGGCCATTGTTACATAAAAGTGAACGAACGGATTTCACGGAATCAAAAAGTCTGGCAAAAAAATCAGTGTTTTCGGATTATTTAATTGATTAATTTTACAGCAACAAATTCAGATTGTTTTTGAATTACAAATTTTGATTTTTAGCTAATGTCTTATAAAATAAAGGGATAAACATTTCAGAATTTGAAAGAAAACGCCATAATTTACCCAAAACAACACTAAAAAAGAGGATAAAAATGAAAGAAAAAGTCAGGCAACTCATTGATAACAAAGAACTTAACCTTGTATATACCCCCAGGCCTATTGATGAAAAAACAGAAAATGTAGTTAGAGTAAGTAAGATTTCTGACGCCAAGAGACTACTATCGAAAATAATTCACAAATTACAAAGAGGTGAAATTAAAGGACAAGATGCAAAGGATATGACTTACATTCTAATAAACTTTGTGCATATACTTAAGGAGGGGGAACTTGAAGCCAAGATAAATAATCTTATAAAGGATATGAACATTCTAAAATCATCAAAATAATTCAAATACATAAAAAAATCTTTTCATTAAATAAAACAAATCTTTATTCCCCGAATATTAAAAGGAAATTATTATGATAAACTTTTTGCAATACATTAATATTCTGAATAATTTTTTGCATAAAGACGAGTTGGAGATTTTGCCAATAAGTTTTTACGTTGGACCTGAGGATACTCGCCCCGGAGAAAAAATATTGAATGAATTTATCACAAGATATAAAATTCAGGTCTTGGGATTAACATTTATAATGCCGACCTATCCAGATGAGAATGAAAAACCTGATTCGAACCAACCTTCAGGAAGAATATTCGGCATACAGAAATATACTTTTTTAACCCCACCAGCTAATCTAAAAGAGTTCTATAAAAAATATGCCTCTGCCTATTTTCAAGAAAGAAATTTATAAAGAAGCATATTTTGCAAATAAATTTATACATTAGTTCCTCTACTACATAAATAAGTTGAAGCGGGAAAGTGAATACTTTTCCGCTTATTAAATTCTACTGATGATATCCCATATATACTTCAACATGTCAAACAGGTTGTCAAAAAACATTAACACGAATGAGAGCGGAAAAACATGAATTATTTGAATACGATTTAACCAAATAATAATTTCAAGAATTTAATGATTGACCTACTATACTTAGACATGGGAGTGGTAATACAAATATTTTTTTTGAATATTAATTTAATGATTCAACTTGAGTAATTAAATTTTCGCTAAATCCCGTTCAAAATGGCAGAACACTTTTAATTCGGATTGAATTCCAAATTTTTCATATTTCCCGAATATTTTGATTTATTACCCTAAGTTATTATATAACAAGAAGTTCAACCACTTTGACTACTTTGACCACTTCTACCGCTTACAACGCTAATTAAATAACTGAAGCTACGTAAAGTTATAATGCGAAACAGTGCCTGCCGACAGGCAGGCACTGTTTCGTAAAAGAGCATTTAATTTTAGTCCAAAATAAAAAGCGATTAAGCGAATCGCCATAAAAATTTTTTTTTACATAACTTCAGTTATTAATATATTTTTTATATTTAAATACAGAAGCGGGAGAGTGAAAACTTTCCCGCCTGCCAAATAATAGCGATATAATACCGTATGTATTTCAACACGTCAAACAGATTGTCAAAAAACATTAACACGAATTAGAACGAAAAAACATGAATTATTTGAATACGGTTTACATAAATACGAATTTCACGAATTTAAAGATTGACCAACTATAGCGAGACAAAGAAGTGGTAATGCAAATATTTTTTTGGATGTTATTTTAACGATTCACTCTGATAAATAATTTATCAGCAGAAGTCAATTGACGTGTCGATTCTTTAATAGAATTACGTGTAACTTTTCTCTCAGAAAGGAAAACATCATAACCGCCAACTGCACTCTGAGTTACAATCCACCACATAGCAAAGTCCCATGTTTTAAGTTCTATTGTTTCATCATTAGTCTCAAGGGTTGTTTTTAGTTTTGCCCTGATTGCTGATACCGGAATTCTTTTAGTTTTTTCCATGTTGTTTTACCCTTTATTTTATTGTACTACCTGATATTCCCTATACAGGCATTAAATGACCCCGTTACATTTAAGTGGTTAGTTACTATAGCCCACCTAACATTCGCAGGAATTACTTTTACGTATGCAAAATTAATCAATTAGCTAATTAAAAAATACTGATTTTTTTGCCAGACTTTTAAAGGGAATACTATTTTTAAAATAATACGGGCAAGCCATGACAGCGCCTAATTTTCTTGTCAATCCTAATATTTTCATTTACTTTTTAAATGCATATTTTTTTCAAACATAAATAATTCCGGATTCTTTTATGACAAATGATGAACTTAAGATAATAGTAGCGGAACAAAGTAATAATATTATATCTGAATTGAATATTAATTTATTGAATCATGATGATTTAATTCGCCTTATATGCTTAATGATTAATGTTCAAGCACTCGACTTTTCATTTCAAACAATTGAAGAGAATATTCCCCCTGAAAAACTTATTGAATACTTAAACATTAAGAATAAGGCTGGTATTGATGAAGGCCTTAAATTTGCGGGTTTGTTTATGAACATAAACGATATTGTAAAAGATGATTGCCCTGATTATAAGGATATAATTAACTATTATTTAAAAAAGCTTTGATTAAAACCGGGTTAGTTAAAATGAATTAGTATAAATTCGTCCTTATGAATTTTTGATTTTTAACATTCAACAGAACCTGAATCTGGCTAAATTGAATATATGAAAGAAATTAAAATAATCTTTATTGAAATAATTGATTTTAATTTGCAGGACTCACTAATTTTACCAGTTTGTCATAATTTTCAGTCTTTATGAATGTTCTTGCCGGAACATTTTTTTCGGTAACTTTAACTAGAATTTCTTTAAGATTTATTCCTTTTAATTTATAACAATCGATTACCGAATTAAAAAACTTATTCTCTATTTTTTTACCAAGAACTCTACAACTCAATAAGAAATTTTCAACCGTTATCATTTCATTCATTTTTTTTATCATAATAAGACCAACGGTACCATAATCCCCAAATTTATCATTAACCTTCAAAGAATATACATCATTTCCTTTATTCGTCCATTCTATTAGTTCATTTTTCGTATAAGGGCTTTTATTGAAATTAAATTGATTTGTTTTTTCGGTTAGTTGCGACAACCTGTCAAAATCATCAAAATCATTCAACCTGATATCCATTTTAATTTCAAGGCTCTCTATATAATCGTCTATAGAACCAAATTTAAGCTGTTCAGAACTCCGTAAAGTTTCCAGTTCATACTGCTTGCTTTTTTCGCGATCGGCTTGCAGTATCTTCTTCCGTCTAAAAGCAAAGTCCTCAGTTAATTTAATAAACTGTTCAAAATCGTCAGAAAATAAAAATGTATTACCAGTGGAAGTAAATTTTTTAACCATTTCAATTTCATTAGGATTATCATCTACAAAAATGAAACTATTTTCCCCTAATTTTAATTCTGCGGCAATCTCTTTGATCGATACACTTTTATCCTGCCAGCTAACCTTTTTCAGTATAAAATCTTGCCATTTTAATGGCATATTTTTCTTTTCAAACGCGTTTTTAACGTCTTCTTCATTATTCTTCGAACATAAGCACAATAAGAAACCATCATTTTTCCGTTCTTTAAGAAAATTCTGAAAACTATAATATAAAATGCCATCAGCGTTCATATCGCAATTGATATTTTCGATTCCATCTTCACCTAAGACCCCACCCCATAAAGTATTATCACAATCTAACACTATTACTTTTTTTTCTTCACTTTTTAAGAATGAAATATATCTATCAAATCGGTCTGCAATTATATTAACCATCTTTTTTGAATATGGCATCTGATATAGGATTCCTAATCTATAATTGTATAGATTTATAATGCCTTCTTTAAATACAATATCGAGAAAATCAAATATATAGCAATTCGACAACCCGATTAATTTTTTAATATATGGTGAAATTAAATTAAATTGATCATTCAGAGACCCAAATGAACTATTTAACTCGATTGGAGGAAACGAATTGGACCAAGAATTAGTGACAATAAATTCTTTATCCGGACACCTTGATATAATTGAAAATAAATTTTCAAAATAAATTAAATGCCAATCGAAATTCTTCCTATGAAATAATTGGTCGGAGTGAATAAAAATTAAATCATATTTTTTTAATACATCATCCTGTATACTCATAAGAGCAACCGAAATATCCTCATGATATTGCGTTTCTAAGGTGTAGTCTTCATTTCTTTTGGTAATTTCTTTTTCAATTGAATAGAATACTACATCAGATAATACTAAAATTTTCATATAATTATCTTAAAAGTTTTAATAAATTAATTTTCGATTAAAAATTCAATTACTTGTTTATACTTCGTATAATAAAAATAAACAGGTTTCCCACTAAATAATTTTGCCGGAATCGGACCAAGTAAATACAATAATTTATATTTATCAGTAAAAGATTCTAATTCTTCAATATTAGGTAACGAATAACAAAAATGCGCAAAATGATTCCCGTTCTTAATTAAAGAATTCCAGCTATATGATTTTTCATTTAATGGCTGAATTAATTCAATAAACGAATCTGAATAGTTTTTGTACAGACATAACCGGGCATTTTGAACAGGATCAATAATATCACCAATCTTATTTTCACAAATCAACTTAGCCTGATATTTTTCAATATCTTTAACAATAAACCCGGTATGATGTAGTCTCATATTCTAAATGCCTTAATTATTATACATAAGACAAAAACATGTGGTAATAAATATTTGCATAAAACAGATCATTAAAAATGCAAATAATAATTATTATAGTTAAAACTATTATTAAATGAAATTATAATACAATTTTTAATTATATAGGAAAATAATAGTTTTAAAAAATACATTTTACAACTCACAAATATTAAATTTATTTTTTAGCCAAAATTGTACCGGACAAAGTTTCCGACATTAAAAGACTTTTTTTGATTTTTTTAAGTATAGGGAATGCCTCATAAAAACCCACAAAAATAAAAATTAGTGCACAATAAGATTCCATTTACAAAATAAAATTGCTAATGATAATAAATATAAATATTATTTTGTTACATTATTCCGCTATAATGAAGCCTTTACCCAATTACTTCGCAATTGGCAATAAATATTTAAATCAACATAAATTCAATAAAATTCTAATTTTACAATATCATTCTAAAATGTACTAATTCAATTATTATTCTATAAATATATAACATTATAGAAATCTAAAAGTATATAAATGAGACATAATTCTTATAATGAAATTAAAATTTGATAACCAATCTAATTTTATAGCAGATAAATATACTTTAATGCCTTTCTAAAACGGTATAATTATTGTGTATATATTCCTTATATTTGAATATATTACGTTGTGTAATATATAATAACGACTATCCCTTATAGCAGAAAATTATTTTTATATTTTAAATAAATATTTCTTTTTCGCATGAAAGGATAAATTTGTTATGATTAACAATAAAATAAACCGCCCCGTTTTGTTAATCGGTTTAACTATACTATTTGTAATTATTTTATCACATTTTCTTAATAGTATTTCAATTTTTGGATATACTGTAAAACCGGTTGATCTATTTTCTGATATTAAAAGCGACACATTATTAAATTCTCACTCTAATTCAATAAGAGGACAGGGAATTTTTGATAAGTTGGAGAATAAATATAACGCTTCAAATAAAGCCCCAATCAATAGGAAAATTGAAAATCTACCGCTTACCGGCAACATTTCTTATAATTTATTAAGCAAGCTGCTGAATAAGAATAATAATTCTAATGAATCTAATTTGAGAATTGAACCTCAAGTACAATCAACTAAGATACAAGGAATTCTCAACACAAATGTTCAGATTACCGGTAATTTGAATCAAATGAAATTCTTTTTTAATGCATTAAAAAATTCAAAGAACAATATTGTAAGAATTGCCCATTATGGTGATTCAGGTAATGAGGGGGATGCAATTACTGCCGACATTAGAAAAATTTTGCAGAATCAATTCGGCGGGAAAGGCGTTGGATACTTATCAATTACTTCACAAGATGTTGATTTCAGATTCACCACAAAACAGACATTTTCAGACAATTGGAAAACTGTATCCGTTTTAACAGCTAATCCGCAAAATTTGCCTTTGGGTATAAACGGATTTGTCGCAATACCGCAGGGATCAAGCTGGGTCCGCTATGAAACTACCAACTGGGATCCTCAGTTAAAATATTTCAGCACGGCGAAGTTATTTTACAGCAATGCCATAAATTCTTCAATTAGATACTCCATTAATGGCAGTTCCGATCAAAATGTTAACCTGAAAACAGGTGCTGATATTAAAGAATTAGATATACCGGCGCAAGGTGGCAACGCAACAAATATTAAAATTACTTCAACTTTAGCTAATCAAGCATATTTTTATGGTGTTAGTCTTGAATCAGGAAACGGTGTTTATGTGGATAATATTGCATGGAGAGGAAATACCGGAATAGGATTTAGAGAAATACCTGAAGCCTCACTCAGGCAATTTGCTAAACTGATGAATCATAAATTAATTATTCTAATGTTCGGCAATAATGAAGCAACATTTACAGCACTGGATAATACCTGGTATTCAAATCAGATGATCAAAATTATTAATAAATTGAAAACTATATTTCCTGAATCAAGTATTTTAATGATTACAGTAGGTGATAAAGATACTAAAGATAGAAATAAATTTGTAACTGATCCCAATATTATCCGAATTTTGAATATTCAAAAGGATATAGCAGCTAAGACGGGTATTGCTTATTGGAATTTATTTGAAGCCATGGGCGGTAACAATTCAATGGATTTGTGGGTCCATTCAAGCCCTCCACTTGCTATGATGGATTATACGCACGCTTCTTCAATTGGCGCTTCACATATCGGGCAAATGATTGCAAATGCTATCATCAATGCTTATAAAAATTATAAATAATAATTACTTAAAAAATGAGGGAATAAAATGGTATCTGATAAACTTACTAAATTAATTCTTAATGAATTAAACCTGAAAACATTCGATTTCAGGGATGACACTGTTGCCAGCCAGGTACCCGGCTGGGATTCCTATAGTCATATTAATATTATTCTTGCAGTTGAAGAAGAATATAATATACATTTTAAGACAGATGAAATATTAAAAATCAGGAAGAAAAATATAGGCGAGCTGCAAACACTGATCGATTCTAAAAGCAATAATTGATTTACATTAGCTTCTTTTGTCAAAAAGGAAGTGTTAATAAATGGGTTATAACTAATTAAAGGGAAGTAGGATGTTTTCTTATATTTCTTTTCATAAACTATTACAGCTTTTTGTATACAATCCGCAGGATAATCTTTATTTTAGTTCAAGCTTTTTCTTATTTACATTTTTTATACTATTACTATTTTACAGGCTGTTTGCAAAAAGTAAAAATGCCAAAATCTATGCTATTTTAATTTTTTCACTTTTTTTCTTTTATAAGAATTCAGGTTATTTCCTTTTACTACTCCTATTTACAACTTTATTGAATTTTTATTTAGGCAACTGGCTATACAAGACTAAATCACAATCATTTAAAAAGTTTCTATTTCTTTTTGCAATCCTGATTGATTTAGGCCTTTTGGTATATTTCAAATACACAAATTTTTTTATTCAAATATTAAACGATCTACACTCCGGTAATATTCAGCCTCTAGATATTCTTTTACCAATAGGTATATCTTTTTATACTTTTAAAGCGATGAGTTATGTGATTGAATTATTCATCGATACGATACAACCGACGGATAGTTTGAAAAACTTTTGTCTTTATATGTTTTTTTTCCCAAATATACTAATGGGACCTATTGACAGAGCAGAAGATTTCCTACCACAAGTGGAAAGCGAAAATATTATTACAAAAGAAGATATTGGACGCGCAGTATTTTTAATTATCTGCGGCTTGATTAAGAAAAATATAATTGCAGATTATATAGGTATAAATTTTGTTGATCGTGTTTTCCAGGTGCCATTATTCTATACGGGAGTTGAAAATCTGCTTGCCTCATATGCTTACACAATACAGCTTTATTGTGATTTCTCCGGTTATACTGATATTGCAATTGGTATATCGTTACTTCTTGGCTATAAAATTATGAATAATTTTAATATTCCTTTTACGGCTACAAGTATTAGTGATTATTGGAGACGCTGGCATATTTCTTTATCTACATGGCTCTTAGATTATATGTTTACACCACTCCAGGCGAAATTTAGAAGAATGAGAATTTACGGAAGCGCCTTTGCTACTTTTTTAACATTCTTAGCTATCGGCATTTGGCATGGCGCTAATTGGACCTTTGTAGCTTTCGGATTAATTCACGCCTTATTTATGGTAACTTCGCTTTTTACAATAAAATATAGACGAGCCTTTTATGATAAAGTAGGTTTAAGCGGAACTAAAATATTAATTATTTTTCAGATGTTGATTACATTCCATCTTGTTGTAATAGGCAATATTATATTCAGATCCGAATCGATTCAAACCGCTTTAAATGTGTTCCATCAAATATTAATATCTTTCCACGGTACTGTATTTTCTCAATGGATTGTTGCATATAAACCGGTAAGCATACTTATTTTACTTGCTTACATTCTTCATTTTATACCTAAATCATTTGATAATAAAATACAGGACTTGATTACTAAAACACCACTTGCTATTCAAGCACTTGTGCTTGCAATTATGATAATTGTCGTGGTTCAGGTTCAGTCAGCTCAGTTGCAGCCATTTATTTATTTCCATTTTTAAATTGCAGAAATTCCCATCGGAATAGCATCCGATTATTGGATATCTTGGATGTTGACTATACTTTTATAGGCTACTTTATCTCCGTTCTATTAAAAATAAAACGGTAAAAAAGAGTTAATAAAAACCATTAATTAAGGTACTAAAAAATACTTATCAGATGAAGGCTACTTTTGGACTTTGACAAATAAATGGTAAATCATATTTATTATGAATATTTAATAATAAAATCTTCATAAAACCCGCGTGACGGGTGTTTTTTTGTTTGATAAACTTTCTTACCCTTAAAAGAAGAAATAATTTTTTTTATATCTTCTTGACGTTGAAAATGCACATTGGATTTTCCCCATGCGACTAAAATAATCTGTGAATTTCTAATCGCTTTTTTAATATAAGCATCATTATTTTTACCAATACCGCCGTTGGTACCAACAAAATTATTTGTTTGGATAAAAGCGAACAGATTAACGATAATAAGTTTGCGAACGTGTTTGAATAGAGGATATGATTTCTCAAAAATTAACTTTTCTAAAAATTGTACAGATTTATCAGATACTTCTTCATTCGCAACACTTGGGTTTTGCATAATTGCACAAACAGTTTCCCCTTTGTTCATATTTTTATTTGTAATTATAAGCTGGAATCTATAGCATAAATCTTGTGATAATATTGCTTTAACTTTTACATTTTTAATATGCCCATATCGCATAAAATTATCCTTAATTAATTATTGACTTCTCACTTTATAAAAAAATTAGACATTTTAAAAACTTTGATCAAATATTATTCATGGAATGAATACAATCAATCTCACCTTCTTTATAATTTTCTTTGGAATGTGAAGGAAACCACAGTTCTTCCTTAGGGTAAATAATATCTGGACTTAACTTTAGAAGAACGTTATGAATAAAATATCCAGGTGCCATTTTATTTAGATTATAAGAATGCCATTTTCTGTAAACCTTGTAATCCTTTGGATTAAAATCCCAATATTTAACAAATTTAGAATCACCATGACTAATTAAATTAATGATTTGCTTAATTTGAGAATTTATTTTCCGTAATTTATCAAAAATAAAATCATTGTCAATGGTTGATTCATATGCGAATAAACCTAAAAGAATATTAAAATTATTGTATAAATTACTAAACGGTATGCTGAACCCCTTCAGCTAGACAGGTTTTTCCATAATTTAAGGTGGATAAATTAGGCATTAATTATATTTATTATTTAAGAATATATCAGCCGGTGTTTTATATTTCAGAGACTGATGCATTCTTTTGTTGTTATAAAAATAGAAATAATTTTTCATTCCTTCAAACAGTTCCGTAATAGTCCGATATTCCTTCAGGTAAATGTCCTCATATTTTAAGCTTCTCCATAATCGTTCAATGAAAATATTATCTAAAGCTCTACCTTTTGAATCCATGCTTAGCCTTATATTATTGTCCAGTACTTTATTAACAAAACTTAAGCTCGTAAACTGGCTGCCCTGATCTGTATTGAATATTTCCGGTTTACCTGACCTTAATGCCTTATCAAGAGCGTTAAGACAGAAATAAACATCAAGAGTATTTGATATCTCCCAAGAAAGCACATATCTGCTGAACCAGTCAATTACGGCCACAAGATAAGCAAAGCCCTTATACATTGGGATATATGTTATATCAGTACTCCAGACCTGATCTGTTTCTGTGATGTCTATATTCCTTAAAAGATATGGAAATACATGATGATCTTTGTTGTGTTTACTAAGATTTCTTTTCGGTATAAGTGCCTGTATTCCCATCAATTGCATCAATCTCCATATCCGTTTATGGTTATAAATCATTCCCATTTTTCTGAATTCATCAGTTATTTTTCTAACTCCATAAAATGGATATTTTGTATAAATTTTATCTATCCGGTTCATTATTTCGAGTTCTGCAGCCGTTACTCCTAATGGATGGCTGTAATAGCTCGAACGGGGTAATTTTATCAAAGAACACTGCTCAGTTATGCTGAGATGATCATAATCATGGTCTATTAACTCTTTGAGATCTTTAACTGAATGGCTCGTACTTTTTTTTTAACCACTCAAGTTCTACTTGCTGTTTACCTATCTGCCGGTAGAGCTGCTCTGTTAAGTCAGTGCTTCCATCTGTTTTTGGTCCCCTTGGATTATCAAAAATACCAGGAAGATTTTCTAACAACTGTTTTTTCCAATTGCTAATCTGGTTCGGATGAACTTTATATTCCTTTGCAATTTCATTTATGCTGCTGTACCCCTTGATTGCTTCCAAGGCTATTTTTGCTTTTAGTTCGGCACTATAGTTTTTTCTCTTTCCAGACATTTTAAGCTCCTTTCGCTTATTATAATTTAAGTATTTTCCACCTTAAATTATTGTCCAGTTTTTGGGGTACATCATACATATCTATATTTTTTTGCCAAATCATTACACCTCGAATGAAAATAATCATAGTTGATTTGGCAGAATTAAACTAACTTAATTATACAAAATAATTATTTACGTAGAATGTTTTTTCAATTCCCCTTATCCATCGCTATTCTGAATTACTACTTCTGATATTTTATAATGTCTCTTTTTACCTTGTATCATTTTTACCATTAGAGAGTTAATCCTTTGAGATAAGATACTACTTAATGATTTGCCATCAATAATTCTTTCTAATTGGCTTAAGTACATCTTTGGGCAATTATCTTCTTCCTCTTTTTCTAAATCCTTAATATATTCAATAAATCGCTTTACGCTTTCGTGCTTTACATGTAAATTTCCCCTATCTAATGGAATTTTCTCGTTACCATATTTTTCGAATAAATTTACTTGATACTTAGAGGGCATAGGAATAATATCACAAATAAAATTCAAATAAGAATATTCATATATAATTGTATCTCTATAAAGTAGTCCTTTAGCCGAAATACTGAATTCTTTAATATCATTTACTGATATTCCATCTGCCGATTCCAATAACCCATTCGAAAGTAAAACACTAATTGCATCATTTGTAGCCTCTTCACTATAACCAGTACAAGAAATCTTGCTTATACAATCAGATAGTTTTATCTCTCTATTCTTATCCGGAGACAATTGAAGAATTCTCAGAAATATAAAAAAATTCCTATAATCAAAATTATCGGAATTGTGCCATTTATGATGAAATAGATTAAATATTGTTGAACTAATAAGATCAAAACATAAGGAATGCGGTGTCATAAAATTTTCTAAAAAATCAAAAAATTTTGCAGGCCTGATAGCTTCAGTTTCAATATTTTCATCAATTTCATTAATTTTTTTAATAAATGATTTGATAAAATTAGGTTTAGAAAATAAATAAGGAGAATGAAAAAAATAATATAAATTTAATAAATGTTCTCTCGTATTATAATTAGATAATTTAAAAAGCATATCATGAAGATTTTTATCAGTTTGTATTAATTCCTTAGCTATATCAGAAAATAAATTTTGAAAGTCAGAAGCTTTTAAATAAAAACTTTTGTTTTGAAAAACTATTTTCATTTGAGTTTTAATATCTAAAGTATTCACATAGTTTAATCTATTAATTAGAATTTTATATATATTAGGTTTGCCAAGATAATAACAACAAATATTTGAATCGGTTATTTTTAACGACTTAGGTGACCAGTAATCTCGCAATGCTAAAATACAATTAGCCTTATAAATATCTTTAAATTCAATACATTTATCAATTAATTTTTTCACCGAAAGAGCTGTGAAATCATCAACGTTATCTATTATTATACTAATATTAAGATTTTTTTTATATATCCATGTAAATAAGTATTGGATTACCTCTTCTTTTTTATCCAAAACTCTTTGAGCTAATTTTGAATTATCTATATCTTTATATAAAGGAACAATTTCCCTAAGTTTTGTGATATCGCTTATTATTGAGGCATAAAATTGAACATTTAAATTTATATAATTAAAAATTTCATTATATATCGTGTGGGGTAAATTTCTTAAAAAATCATCATCACTTTTCTTCGTTTTAAAATCGAGATATATAATCAAATCATTTTCATTAGTAATATAATCCTTATTTTCTTTTACTTTCCTTAAAAAATATTTTAGTAATGTAGTTTTACCTATCCCTTTTTTACCTAAAAGAAAATAAAGCATCCCCGGCATTTTTTTTATACCTTGGATTAAACCTTCACTAGATTTTATTGATTCTTTAAATCTAAATTGTTCTAATATTGCGCTGTTTGTTACATCTTCATTTTCTCTTTGATCAATATAAAAATGGTCTATAACATCTTCATCAGAAATTTCTTTTTCCTTAAATACATTATCTAATTCGTTTAATAAGACCATAAAGAGCGGATTATGGAAATCTCTTAAGAAACCTTGTTTCTCTATATCATAAATATTAGGCTCCAAAATTATTTCTCCCATTTATATAAATAAATAGTGCGAGTGATTTTTAGATTATCAATCATTAATGATAATTTAGGTTTAAATATTTTAATATTATAAAAACTAATATTTGAGACTCTATCTTCCCTAAATATTAATTCTAATTTAACACTTAACGAGGATTGAGCTGGGCCAAGATAACATTGAAACTTTTCTGGCACTGCTTCTTTTATATTTTCCCTGGTATTTTTATCATAATATAATAAATATGCGTCTATTCGTTTGATTTTTGCAACCGATATATCATGAATTTTTTTTTCTTTTAAACCCCGATAATTGATATAAAGATCAATTATAATTTTGTCCTTGGTTAATTGTTTATTGATAACAAGTTTATAAAAAAATGATGAGAATAGACTTAAATAATAGTCATAAAATACTAGCGCAATTACAGGCAGAAGAAATTTATAATCTATATTTATAATAGTTAATAAATATATTTTTTTACTTTCAAATAAAAAATAGATTAGAATAACAAGTATAAAATATAAAACCCTTATAATAAATTCATACATACTTTTTATTAGAATATAAAAGCAAAATAATAAATTTATTTATTAATATTAAAAATAATTCTTAATATTTGTATAAGCAACAGCAAAGAATTTTTCCCCAACTTTCTCTTCACAAAATAACTACAACAATTGTTTTACCCCCACAAGCTCTGTTAAACATCTCTTCACTCTCTAACCCACAAATTTATTCTGCCTTATTGGATAGAGAAATGATCCATCTTGGTCTTTCAATGAATTATAGAATTCAAATGCAAGTACTTCTAAGCAGATAGGTATAACAATATGGAATTTTTTGATTACAAGACATCGACCTTTGCTTATAATTCAAATAATTAAATTAATTTTCAATAAGATTTAATTTTATTATTTATATGCTAAGGAACATTATATATTTAATGTAAAAATACAAATATTTTACTTTAAAATTTAATTAGCCTATATCCAGATTGACTACTGGATCTCACAACCCAACGATTATTGTATGGAGCAATGATAAGAGTAGAACGAAGTTGGCTAGGATTTGGCATTCTTAACAACCAACTCGTATCTATAAAAAGTTTGCCATTATATTCTCTAAAAATACTATAATTAGAAGGAGTTGACATTAGGATACCTCCTTTTGTCCAAGGTCGATCTTGATGTACTTCATACAAAATTAACGCTGGCTGGCTATCATCATGCACGCTTCTAGCAAATTGTAAAAATGATAACCAATGTATCCATTCACCAATTTTTTCACCATTTGCAAGAACAAAACCAATCGGTATATTACGTGGTTGAAGTGAAGAGAGATAAAGTGCGCGCGAAGGACCTCCCGGTTTACTATAGTGAAGAAGTGCTTTTATTTTTTTTTCACTCATTAACCCACTATCAAGAAAATTTTCTTTGTAACCAATTTTACCAGTATCACCAAGAAAAGTAACAAACTTTTGCATATTCTTCATTTCACCATCGATGTTACGGAAAAATAGTACATCACCATTTTCACGAACATAATTTAAGTCCATTACTTTTAATCGGTCATCTGGCAATTTAACAATTTTGATTCCCGCCGCGCATGCTACTATTAATTCTTGAGTGATATAATTAACAATTACGGTAAAAATTGGCACACCTCTTCTTATACAACTTATGGCTGATGTAGCACCAGTTATAGAAGCAGGTGCACTAAATGCTTTTTCCCATATTTTTTTATTTATTGGGTTTTTTAAAATATCTCCTATTCTTTTTTCTTTATGAAATTTGAATAAAAAGATTTTAAGCTGATTTGAACGATCAGTCGGATCGCTTATAAAAACTGTTCTAAATGTTTCCGGATCATTTGGACGAAATGTATCACTTAATTTAGTTCCTTTTGAACCAATTTCTTCAGTGATAACCACAGCACCGGCATCATACCTTTTCAGTTCTTCACAAATTGTTATCTCCGGACCAGCATCCATTCCGAGAGTATCTTTTTTACCATAAGCAGCGATTGGACGAAGAGCATCCTCAACTGTAGAGTGTTTGAAGTCGTAATATGCCTTGAGAGCAGCGGAAATGGCAGCATTTAAATGTGATATTTCAACTCCTTGCATGATAATTTACCTTTCTCTCTCAGCTAATATTAATTAATAATAATTTCAATATGCCAAACGGGAATTTATTAATGAACTTGATCAACTCATTACTCCCAATTTTTTTATATAGGAGTAGAATTATCCCATACTTTATTAAAATGCGAAATATATTTTTTAGCAATTGGACTATTAGGAGAAAACATAAAATGTGGACAGCGATTACCTCTCTGACCATTCAGATAATTCCCTATATAAACGCCATCCTTATATATTAAAATAAAATGCTTTGGCATTGATGTATAATTATTTATAGACAATGTACCCGGATATTTATTTTTGTGTTTTTTCAAATATTTATCTGTTTTTTCAATATCTTGTTTTACATCATCTATTCCTTGGCCTTCAACCAGAGAATGTTTTTCAGCTTCCTCACAATAGGGATTAAGATAAAGCAATTTAATTATACTCCCTCTTTCAGCGGCATTAATAAGGGCTTCTTTACTATCATAAGTTAATAGATCCGCTAATGCAACACCTAGTAATGATATCGATTCACCAAATTTCGCATTTTTAAAAACATTTTCTATAAGTTTTGAATCGCGAATAATATTTAAAGATATCAAACCATATTTTTCGCACTGACCGCAACGACAAGCCAATTCTTTCAAAAACTCATCGAATTCTTGACGAATCAAATTTTGATATTCTTTCCTCATACCGTATTCGTAAATAAGTAGAAAACTACCAATAGGTAATAAACTAATTCCAATTGTTTCCGTTAACTTAAACCATAATGGATTCAGCATTATATTACTAAGAAAAAGAAGGCCTAAACCAATAAATAGTATAGCTAAAGCAATTATCAACCATTTTAAATTAACAATTTTATCAATAAACTTAATATGAGACGAGCTCTTATGATTAATTTTACCCATAACAATTCCCAAAATGTGAAGATTATTTAAATTGATTTATAGTATAAGATTTAACAATACTTTTATAATTTTGAATTGAACTTATGAGTAACCCGCCCCAAGACATTTATAAATCCACTTGATATTACAACGTATCAATATAAATACTACTTATAATATAATTAACTTTTAATATAAATGCTCATTAATTTTAACTTTCCCCTACCGCCGTTGTTTTATTTCTTAAATAATTAGCAGTTATTTAAACAAGAAGCAGTACGGCACAATTGTTTTACGGTATATAATTGATTAATGTGAACGAATTCAAAATATCTAAAATAGTAAAATATATACAGGCAATTACATACAAGCAATTACAAATAATCGATAATTTTTACTTTAGCTTTTAAAACATTATATTATTTAATATTATTGTAATTTATTATTGACACAAATAAGATATTAAGATGTGATGATTAAAGATCAAAGGAAATTTTCAGCTTCTTCTCTATTTTCAGGATGCGGGGGTATGGATCTAGGCTTTAAAAATGCAGGTTTTAATATTATCTGGGCAAATGAGATTGATCACTGGGCATGCGAAACTTACAGAGGATATTTTGGCAACCATATTATCGAAAGCGATGTTGCTGAAATTATAAAGGAAGAAATACCTGATTCGGATATAATTTTGGGTGGATTTCCATGTCAAGATTTTTCTGTTATTTGGAAACGAGGCGGGCTTGAAACCGAAAGAGGCAATCTTTATAGCTATTTTGTGAGGATTGTAAAATGGAAACAACCCAAAATGTTTATCGCTGAAAATGTTAAAGGACTGTTATCTGCAAATAATGGGATGGCTGTCGAACAAATAAAAAGCGATTTTGAAAAAACTGGTTATAATGTAAACGTTTACAAAATAAATTTTGCCGATTATGGTACACCACAGTTTCGCCATAGAATTTTAATATTAGGAATCCATAAGGACTTTAATAATATTTTTATTCTCCCAGAAATTACGCATGGACCCGGGAAAGACAAATATATGTCAGCGAAAGAAGCACTCGAAGGCGTAGAAAAAGTTCCATATAATAATGAGCATCAAAATATTGCTGAAAAAACTAGAGAAATGTTAAAATTAATTCCACCGGGCGGAAATTTTACTTCAGTACCAAAAGAATCACAGTATTATGTAAAAGGAATGATTAGCCATGTTTATAGGAGACTAAATCCTCATGAACCATCAACAACAATAATTGCAGGCGGCGGTGGCGGAACTTGGGGGTACCATTATGCCGAACCTCGGCCCCTTACTAATCGAGAGCGTGCCCGATTATTCGGATATCCAGATGATTTTATATTTAAAGGTTCTATTACAGAAGTTAGAAGACAAATTGGCAATTCAGTACCTCCAGTTGGTATACTTCCAATAGCTAGAGAAATTAACAATTTTTTGGATAACTTAAAATGATTTTTACAAATACTGCTGACTATGGCGGATCATTAATTGATACTATTAGTACAAGAATTAAAACAAGTAACAGTGTAAATATAGCAAGTGGTTATGTATCTTATGATATCATCAGTAAATTTGAGCCGGATATTTTAAAGATCGCAAAAGATGGTGGCTTAGTTCGCATCCTTATAGGAATGGCATTTTATGAAGGATTGGCAAAACGTACATTAACGCAACTTAGAAAAATTGAAACTAAGTTAAATCAATTCGGCGGACAAAATGGAATTTATGTATGTTTCACACGCCGATTGCATTGTAAGATTTATTGCTTTAGTAATGAGAAAACTTCACCAGTAATATATGTCGGTTCATCAAATTTTTCACGGAGCGGTTTAAAAGAGAACTTGGAGTGCACAGCTAGTATTAATGATGAATCAGACAAAGCTAATATCATTTCTTATTTGGATTATATTTTCTCTGAGAAGAATGCCATATCAATTTTAAATGCTGATATTGTAGCTATAGGTTCATCCTCATATAAAAAGCGTATTGAACTGGATAATTTAAGCGAGTTAGAACGTTTTGACTCTTCGAATATAGATCTTTCAAACTTGCCAGTATTCGAATTCTCCTTGTCCCATATTGTGACTTCAGAAAAATCTTCACTTAATGTATATTTTGGCAAAGGCCGCTGGAACAGAGCAAGTGGAAAGATAGTGCCTAGGCCATGGTATGAGGTTGAATTAATTACTCCCCGAACTGTTAATAAGAATCCATTGTATCCCAAAGGTAAATTTTTAGCATATACAGATGATGGATACATAATTCCAATGAAAACTAGTGGTGCTTATTTTAAAAATATTCGTTCTGAAGGTAACTTAGAAATTCTTGGAGAATGGATTAAGGGCAAACTACAAAGGAATAATGCGCTTATTCCACTTACGCCCGTTACGGAAGACTCATTAGAAAAATATGGGAATGACAAAATCCGATTTTATAAAATAGATGACAAAAAATATTATATGTCATTCTGAGATTTAATAAATGACAGACGTTTTTTCAAAAAATGAACGAAGCAGGATAATGAGCCTGATTCGAAGTAAAAATACAAAGCCTGAATTATTATTTTTTAAACTCCTTTCTAGTACATTATACCCACAAGGATTTAGATATCGCAAACATTATAATAAGTTACCTGGAAATCCAGATATTGTCTTTATAAAAAGAAAAATTGCAATATTTATTGATGGCGATTTTTGGCATGGTTATAAATTCAAAGTGCAAAAACAAAGGCTACCTGAAACATATTGGATAGATAAAATAAAAGGCAATATTTTAAGAGATAGACGTAATAATAAATTATTAAAACGCTTGGGTTGGCAGGTAATTCGGATTTGGGAACATGACGTTGCTAAAGGTGCATTGAAATATGTGCAACTTATTGAAGCTTTATTATATAAAAGCCAAAATAACTCTTAACATTTTAATAGAGTAATAATAACTTAAAATTGTATTTTGTATTCTTTCATCTCTTCGATTTTATATTCTATATCTTCTTTTGAGGGAACATCAATTACTAGCCCGTCTGCTTTAACTTCTTGCGCAATCTTTTCACAATTATCCCGTGCTTCCCATATTGTTTTCCCAATTCCGGTAACAGCGCCGCATTCATCAATTTTGTTAATATTAAGTGCAACGTATTCCCCACTTTCAATAGCAAGATTCATAACTTTAATAGATTTCTTAAATTTATCAGGCACCTTAATAGGCAGATTAAATTGTTCTGCTGTAGGGCTTTTGAAAATTGCTACTACTCCATAATTATCTGCAAATTCCGGTTCTATCATTTCTCCCTGCGCTCCGTAATACATTATTTCACCCAAATTTTTTATTAGATCAAGATGAAGCTGGTAAGGAGGATTCGGCAGCCTACCAGTGAAGTCAGTAAAAAATGGCTCACCGTTTTTATCTATCCGCATCTCGTGTGAGAAATAGCTTCTCGTTTTTTCTTTTTAAAAACATTTGATAATTTTTCGTCTATATATCTAATTTGTTCCGGAAGTGAACTATAATCAGTAACTTTTCCAATATAATAACTGTCCTTCTGTTCAATGCCCCACATTACCTTGCCGGGAAACTTCCCATCGACTGTGTAATAATCCCCGCCTATTTCAATTCCATCAACTTTTTTCTGCCGTATTGTTTCATAGGTTTTATCGAATGGCTGCAAATTTAATTCAAGTTCTTTTAACCTGAAATCGCTCCGCTCCTTATCATAATACTTTAATGTTTCAAGATCGCCGCGGTATTTGTTTATTTTTATAAATTCATCGGGCTTTATATTTTTAGCCAGGTTACCAATACCGTTTTCAAAATTCGTTTCCGGCACCGGCATTTCTTCTTTATCTATCCATTTATAAAATTCAGATTTATTCCTTTCCAACCATGATGTTCCCGCACTGCCCCAGACCAATTTACCCTGCCTTTTTAAATATTCCTGCTCAGCCCTGTAATAGCAATCAGTAAAAACATAAAGATCTATTTTATCGCTATCCGCATAATCCCATATGGAGGGGATTCGTTGGATACCGGCAATGCCGGTGCCAACTTTATCGAATTTGGATTCGGGAAAGCCGTTGCCTTCCCAGGGAGAAAAGTACAACACCTTACCGAATTCTTCGGTTAATCTTTGCGCAAGAGGCGTGAAGCTACCTGTATCGTAAATACAGACGGTTAAATCTTTTAAATTTTTCTTTTCCATATATGATGTTTATTATTTGTTATATTTTCAATCACAGATAGATTATCTGTGTTACGGATAAACTTTTATGAATCACAGATAGATTATCTGTGATACGGAAAAATTTTAAATTAAATATTATTGCGCTTGGTTCTGCCGGTTATCTTGCTTACAGTTGATTTTTCTTTTTTGCCTGCTAGATCATCGCTAATAACAGCTTCAATTCCTTCAGGATTATCTTTTGATTTATTTGTATGCCTTATATAAAATCCCTTCTCTTTAGAAACAATATCTCCTTCATAAAGGGAATGATACAAATTCGGATATTTATTCTTTATCTGATCTTTAGTATAGAATTTTACACCCTTTATATCTTTAATATTAACAATCCCCGACTGAATACTGCTGTTTGCTATTTTTTCTTTACCGGCAGGCAAAATAGTTTTTGGTTCCTTGTTATTTGTATTATACTTTTGAACCGTATTGCCTATAAGCCCCGATAAAGCATTAACAATAGAAGTATTCGCGCCGGGGGTTTTAATTGCGCCGATCATTTGATCTGCTGTAAATTGATTTGCTATATCATGCGACTGTTCATTATCCAATTCAGTTAATGGATTTTGCTGCTGCTTTGACTTTATAAGAGGATTAAGATTATTAAGTACAGCCTTTGCAGATTTTGCAGCGCCTGATAAATTTTTTATTTTTTCATTTGCTTTATCATAAGCGCCAAGAAGATTATTATAGTAATCATGCTGTGCCTTCTGCTGAAAAATATTCCGGAGCGAATCGACAACGGGATCAAGTCCGCCCGTCTGTCTTAACGCTCTTGTTAAATCACCTCTAGCCATTTGGTTCTCCTTATAAAACAGATAATAATGAACTTAATGCAGTACTTCCCCCGCCTGTAGGCATGCTCAATACTTTTGCGCCCACCTGCAGGCCGCTGAAAATGTCACCCAATGTTCCGGGCTCATTTTCCTGCTCTATGCCCAACTGCTCCCGCTGGTTAAGGAAGTTACCGAGCTGCTTTGACTGCTGCAACCCATTCTGTACGTTCTGCTCATTTACGCCCACACCAGCTTTTGTAATATCAAACTGATTCTGATTGAATAAATTCTGAAGGTTTAGCATGGCGCTTGCCTGATTCGTGCCGAGCTGGGATAAAGCATTATACTTTTGCTTATTGGCACTGTTGGCAATACCTTTTTGTGTATCCGTTATAAGACTTCCCCCGGTTATTCCACGACTTGCCATGCTCTGTGCTGCATTCTTCTGACCACCTGCAATATCGGAGCTAGTCTGATTTAGTATGTTTGCCTGCTCATTACCAAAAATGGTATTTAGGTTTTGGGATTCCGTACCGTAACTAAAGGGATTCTGATAGTTCTCAAACGGATTACTCACCTGAGTATTCATCCCGTAAAGCTGGTTCCAGATATCCTGCGCTTTTGCCTGATCTAATGACATTTTAAATTCCTTATACGAATTTGAGCCTGAGGCTCATCTCAGCCAAAGGCTGATGAGCCTCCGGTTCAAGCCTTTGGCTGAAACACGAATTTTTAACGAATTCTCACGAATTAATAGAACACGAATGAGGACGAATTCTCATTATACGAATTATTACGAATTAGGACGAATTCACACGAATTAAATGAGGTTAACCGAACTTTCCTGCCGGTAAAGTTTTTATGAAAACCTTTAATGAACTGATCCAAAATGTTTCAAGCGGACTCGATTCAACTGTTACGTAATAATCAATTACACTTAAGCCTAATGGCAATTTCCCGAAGTATCTGCCTTCTTCTGCACTCATAATGATAGGATCCGTATTTTCCCATTCCATATCATTATCCCTTTTAAAGTATATTGTAACCGTTATATCAGAATCGGATTCATATTTTGCCGATAAAAATCCGAGTACCATACGGCTGTTACTTTTAAGTTCTTCATCTGTCTGCACAGATGAGAAGTTGAGAATTACCGGTATGTTTTGCCCGTTATCCGACATATTATTTAAATATTCTTAATACTAATACTTCAATCACTACCATCCCAAGTGCACCAACGCCCATGCCCCACTCAAAATATTTCCATTTGTCAGGAATCTCCACAGTTCTCATTTGAAAATGATGAATTGTTAATAAGACACTATCCACCGGACTTTTTGCCAAAACTTTTATTGCATAATCACCAAGGCTGTCGGAAAATGTTTTATATGAAGCATACTGCCTCGCCGGCTTTTGAATTGGCACGGTATGAACCGAATCCAACTGATATAAAACCTGAGGCTGAGAAGTATCTGTTTTTACACTATCTGGTTTATAACTTCGGTTATTTATAATTTGAGAAAAAGGAGACGGGGCCACGTCACTGAGAGACGGGGTCCCATGGGGATAAACTATGCCCAATTTTACAGAATCGGGAATACCCCGGAATACTACAGTTGAAGGGGCTGTAAGAACAGTTTTTTTGCTGTTAGAATGATATCCAATCCACACACACAGGATTGAATAAAGAACAAAGAGTATTACATTTATTATTTTTGAAATTGAACTCATTTATGCCTCATCATGTATATAAACAGTTCTTCCACTTTGATTTTCTGCGATTAAAAATTCTTTCCTGTTGTTACCGTCTTTTACGTAACTTATATGCACCCAACTATTAAATTCAAAGATGCATTGATCCACGACGAGCTTACCGCTTTTAACAAGTTCTTTTACTTTTGCGTAGTAATCTTTAAGGGTCATCTGATAAGCTATTGTATCTGCCGCCTGGCCTTTGCAATGCTGGCTTGAAGCTGCCCCGCCAACCGCCCTGTTTACTAAAGGACTCCTGTACCCGGAATCGATTTTTATAGCCCCGACTTCGTTATGCAAAGGTTCAAGAACATCCGTGCACAAGTTCAGCAGGTTGGCTTTAATATCATCCGCAGGAGTGTTATCGATTCCATTCCTGGCTGCTGTTTGTGAGGCTGTCATTTCTTCAAGTGTGAAGTGCTGTGTAAGATTCATTTTTTACCTTTTTGATTTATAATATTACTTAAGCGGTTCATACCCACCCCTACACCCCTCCCAAGAGGGGAATAGGAGTGAAAATATATTATTTACCGGCAGATGTTGAATCTGATGATGCGGATGCTTCTGCTGCTGCAATTTGACCGGTTGAATTTGTAAAGAAATTTTTAAGCAGATACGCAATACCCCCACTTAGCCCAGCGGTACCGAGCTGCTCTAATACTGCGACTGTAGGAAGCGCACCATTTTGAAGCGATGTATAAATACCGGTTATAATAACAGTACCTGCCGCTACCAGAAACCCTTTTAATACATCAAGACCATTGATTGAAAAAAGCTTACTCATGATTGAACCTCACTATTTATTAGATAAATTAATTTATTATTCCCCAAGAACATTATTTTTTAGTCAGAAACACTATTACTTCAACTATCTGCAATGCCACCAGTATTATTACCGCATAATCATAAAAGCCTTTGGATAATTTTGCGAGTGAATGCCTGTCGTAAAGCATCTGGAAAAATTCAGACCGTTTATATGTTACATGCCTGCCGCCGCCATTCTTAATGGTTACTTCGTTTAACATATCGAGCTTGTTATCGATAGCGACTAATCTGCCCTTTATTTCTTCATCCATTGGTTTACCTCAATTAGCAAGTATGTTTTATGTTATATAAAATTTCACCGGAGGAGACGGGGCCACATAGTGGAAAACTATGCCCCATCTCGACGATGATTAAAAATTATCTGACTATACCGGAATAACTCCGGGGTTTACTAAATACAATCGCTTCGACCCACCCCTGCCCCTCCCAAGAGGGGATTATTCTCAGAGGAGTTTCGATTTGATCGACAATACAAAGGACACATTGGACTGATCGAACATACTTGCTTACCGGCAGGCTCCGTCCCCTCTCCACATAGTGTCAAGAGGGGATTACTTGTTGATTATTCAAAGGTGCTGCCTTGTTTGAACTTGCCGTTAATTTTCATGTACTCCGTATGAGTACCGTCCGTGTTTTCTAATAATAATCTTGCACCATCGGTGGTTGTATTTACAGCCGGTAATTTTTTTACTACTGTCCCGGTGGATTGGACGATATCATCCAACATCTGATGAAGTTCCGGCCGAAGAAATTGTTTGTATTTTTTTATGTCCATAATTATTTGAGATGAGGTCGTAACCTCTCTAATATTGCAATTTTTTAGTAACGAATAATATTAGAATATTGTAAACACTAACTCTTCTACCCACCCCCGAGACCCCTCCCAAGAGGGGATTTTTCATGTATCTTGATGTTAATTGATGCAGACAGGCAGGCTGTCTGTCCCTACGGGCGAAGCGCCGGGTTTTTATAATATCTTTGCGCTTTAACCATCCACCAATATTGATCTGAAGGCAGAGATACCGGATTAGTATTCGGGTCAGGGGTATTATGAGTGTCTATGCCTTCACCCGGGCCGAAGCTAATTCCAATAACTCCATCCTGTGCGGCTTTTGTTATGTGCTGATTCCATATAACCGTGTTACCATTTACTGACAGACCCGCAGTATCGCCCGATGCTATAGTTGAAAACCAGGTTAACCTGTTGGCGCTGCTTACATACATAGTATCGCCAAAGAAGAAATCCGGAGCGGAGTCTTCATAGGCCGATGTTGTATCAGCCAAAGAAGGAAACCTATTATTTGAATGATAATATGCCGGCGATTGTGCGAGCGAGCTGTCTATATGCCCTGAATTTCCATTTAATATAATTCCCAAGCCGGTGGATTGGTTCAAAATATTTGCTGCCATTAAATAATTATCCCACTGCTGCATATTCCAGAACCAAACTGAACCTGAGGGATTAGTGTATGCAGTTGAACCTTCACCGGTATCATAAGCACCGTCATAGCCCCAACCTTCAATGCTTATATAGTCGGTTAAATAATTCATTCCAAGAGCAACGGCGGTTTCTCCAAGCTGTCCGAAGTCACCTGCAATAATACCTGAAGCAAGATGCATCTCACCCGTACCTGTATTATGAGCCGCCGCCCATACAGGATAAGCCCAACCTATTGCTGCAGAAGGATAGTATTTCTTAATTATATAGGCCATTTCCTCGCAGAACCCCTTAAGATTGCCAGGGAATGCGGGATCACTGCCAATCAATACGCCGGCTGTAACTGCTGCAGATGTACTGCAAGGGGAAGCCAGACTAACCATAGTTGGATAGTCTTTTATCATATAGCCGATAAAATCCGGTTCGATATTTATATTGATCGGGACACCGTGCATAACTGAATCACAATGGTTCATAAGCTGCATTAGTTCAGTGAAATAAGTTTCTAAAAACGGTACATTAACCAAATCGGAAGAATCAACTGCAGGATTATCAGCACTCAGGTTATACCATGCAAAAGCAGGCTGAATGCCAAATCTTAAAGAGTTCCTTAAATAAACATCCAGGATCCCGTTTGTTAAATAAGCGGGATAATAATAATACCAGCCGCCGTCCATGCGCTTGTTATCATCTGCATTACCGTTCCTTATATCTTTGTAGAAAGGCAAGGAAGCCGGGAAGTACTGGGTTAAATTGCTTATCATAACATAAGGAGGGAATTTTGGGACGAGGCCAGACCAATCTTTAACGGCCAGTCCGATATACCGGACCCGGCCGGTTTGGTTTTCTTTGATCCCGAGACCTGTAAGGCCGCCCCTTGATGCATTAATTGTTAATACATTTCCGGAAGTTGAATAATTAAAGAATGAGTTATCTTTAATCAGAACTGTATAATTAGGGTTATAAGCTCCTATTGTCTGGAAAGTAAAAGTGTAAGTTGTACTATCCTTAATTACAATTACATCCGCTTCACAGCCATTACTGTCAATCTGAATTGACGGATGATCGCAAAGAATATTTATTCCCGCTGTATCCATCTGCATAGGTGTTGAGAAAGGCGCCGTTGAATAATGGCCTGTTACCTGTGTTTCCCCTGAAGAATTATACTGTACAATTGTAACTGAATAGTTTCCCCATCCGACAGTTGCTTTTGCTGTATCCGATTGCTGCTGCCCTGCCCGGACAGTTAAACCGGTATCAGTACCAACATAAACCCCGTTTAAGAATAAATCGCATTCAGTTGCTTTATCTGAAAGATTTGATATATAATAAACATTCCAGGGAACAATGATGTTATAAAGATTATTGCTTTGAGTTGATGATATTGTACCAATTTGAACCGGAGCTAAAGTATTAGAACTACTGAAAGTACTGAATGACTGTCTTGCCCATGAACCATTTACAGCTTTAACCCTCCAATAATAAGTTGAGCTTGTATCTAAAGTATTTAATAAAGAATGATAAATAGTATCCTGATAGTTTAATAAATTAATTACAGGGTTTGTAAAGTTAGTATCCAATGCTGCCTGCAAGTCATACCCCAATGCACCCGGAACAGAATGCCATAAGAAGACGGGCTGCATACCTGTTGTATAATTGCCAAGGGGAAAAATTAGTGTTGGTGAAGATGAGGAAGATGACAGGTCGCGACCTGTCAGTACGGTGTCATAAGTGTGCTGATTTTTGGCAAAATAAACTTTATACCATGCAGGCTGAACGGGAGGAATATATGGAGATAAATTTGCCTGCATAGCATCTTCAAGAGTTGGCCTTAAAACTCCTTGTGAATTCGGTTCAAAATCCTGTGTAATTTCCCAAATAAAGATTGATTTGTAACCATGATTATAAACCCATTTCATGCGGTTTGCCGTGCTCAGGCTGTCGTCATAATTTATAATGAAATTAGCTGAAGAAGCCGGATTACTGCCCGTTAATGAATCAACTCCGCATTGAGGAAAAGTTACCGGGCTTCCAGGGATATTATATTTATAAAAAGGCTGATTATAGGATTTGCAGAAACCGTAGTTGGCGCCCATACTTTTGATGCTTTGCCATCTTTGAGCAAAGCTGAGCGATGTATTAGAAGAATTAGGATATAGCAGGTCTGAATTTCCCAAAGTAATAACGGTGGCCCACGTATGCGCTGAATTTGTATATAATCCATTAATTGGTTCAAAAATATCGTTATTATGTAGCCAGACATTACCGAAGAATCCAAAACCTATAGACGTTTTGGACTTAGGATAACCGCGGGCCACGATAATATTATCAATCTTTTCCATAGACCAATAATTAGAATCATATCCTGCGGGAGTTCTGAATAATGCATCATTCCAAGTGTTAGCGGAATCCCACATACCTGAGAAGCCATAAGTCATTAAATGAACTTCATCCACTATAGAATAAATTCTATTCCAATCAATCCACCTGTCGTTCCAGTTTCCCCATAAAATGGAATCTGCAGGGACTAAAGGCGATCCGGAACCAGTCCATAAATAATTCCCATAAGCATCCGTGGTTGTGGAATAAGCAGTATCCGGAAAAGTATTACCCCAGGGGATAGGCGCACAGAAAGACATATACCAGTTTGAATGACCGGCAGTATCAAAGGATGCCCTTAGGGCCTGCAGGAAATCCGGAAATAATTTAGCCTGATATTTAGAAGCAAGTCCTATTGTGTCCATGCCGATAAATTCAAAATCGAAGTCCACACCGGTAAACCCGGTCTTCTCAAATAATTTTATAAGATTGTAAATCCAATGCCCTCTTAACCCCGTATTCCATGCAACATTATTCCGATCAACCCATGATGAAGTAGTATCTTTCATCATGTAATTCCAGGGAGTGTTGCTTGTCCATTCCGTTATACCGGCTGAACCGGCAGAAGCCAGTCCGGTATATTGCCCCGGCCATCCGCCTATACTTAAATCAGCTTCAATTCCATGGGCTTTACAAGAATCAATAATGCCTATTACCGGGATATTACTGCCATAAGTAACAGTTGAAGTAACCGACTGATCGTAATTTCCCCACACATAAGTTGACGGGGGCTGAGTGATGTAATTATCCGGAATGAATGCACTATCAATTGTTACGTTATTTATATAAACCGGCCCGGCGCCGTACTGCGTCCAGCCCAAACCGATAATGAGTTCATTATTTAATTTTACTGCCGGCGCACAGGCATGTGTGTATACAGGAGAGCTTTCAGACTGAGAAGATCCAATCCAAACCCGGCAGGCGGCATTGTACTGATAATGAACCTGAATGCTGATTACCGAACCTCTTGAAACAGGAACTGAAGTAACAACAGTATCAACTTCCAAAACAATGTTGTTATAATTTGTAGTATCCTGATCCAAAAGGAATTGGAATATACCGGAAGCGGCAGAATCAAGTACCTGTAAAAACGGTACAAAGGCATAATGGCCCGACGTCCATGATGTTTTATGAGCCGTGAAATTTGCAGGCAGATACAACTGGAAACGTATATAAAAACCTGTGCAGCCCTGTCCCATAATTGTTTGAATCTTCTGAGCTACACCGGCCTCACCGCCCGCAACACTACGCATCTCTATAGCTCTTGTACCAGTAAGCGGAGCACCCGAAACAACATTTATGCTGTCACACGGGGTACCCGTGACAATAGCTTCCATAGGTAAATCAAATGCAGGGATTGTACACGCACCATTCATATAAACATTGCCGGCTGATTGAATGATGTGAGTAAATAACGGATAATCCTGATTTTGGATATAAGTAAAGAAATTTGGAGAAAATACTTTATAGGCAGTGAAGAAACCTTCAACGTTATTAAATTTTACATTTCCCTGCGCTTCGAGTGCGTTTGTTTTGGCAATAAGGGAATCAATATTCTGACAAGCTGTAGAAGTTGCCGTGTCACTTCCTATTGATGATGTGCCCGAAGTATCGCTTCCACCAAACTGCAAAGCTCCTACATCCCATGAAGACGGCCTTAACATTCCGCTTGCATCTGTTGTAAAAGCATCATTTGCATCGCCTGACAAATTTAACGCTGTATTCAGTGCCAATGCTGCTGTGCTTAATAAATGAAAATCATCAGCGGCAGGATTTACAAAATAACAACTGCCGCTTATAATATTGCCTTTGCATAGCAGAAAATCATCGAAGAAGCAGTAAGCGCCACCGGTTCCCGATGTAATATAAATTATTATAGATGCTGACGAACCGGTAGTAAATTGTACAGTTTCATTTGTGAAGGTATAAGAATTAGTTACAGGAGTTGTTGTGCTTCCCAGAGTATTCCCGCTGCGGTCTTTAATAGTTACGGTAAAAGCATTACCCATTGACCAGGCCGAACAAAAATTAAGGGTATATGTTGTATTGGCAGATACCGTTATATTATTTGTATTCAGGCTTATTGCGGAGTAACCGGTTGCAACATATAAACTATAAGCCCCTGAATGAGCTGGATAAGCGGCAAGCGAAGCGTAAGAAGTATCGCCATAAATGAAAGGGACCTTAGTACCCTCAAAGCCATAATCAAAAACCATTCCTGCAGGAGTTGAATTGGGAAGGATAACGTTATCCGTAATTACAGGGAATTGAGATACTCCCAACTGATAAACAGGATCTGAATAAATATCACCTGTTGGATCCTGGAAGATATTATTCCTTAAAATTACCCTGCAGGAATCATATCCGGATTCACCGCCGCGGTTCCAGATTCCGAACTTGCAATTATAAATGGTATTGTTATCTACATAAGCAATTACTGAATCAGTTACAGGATAGGTCAATATTCCACAGTTGCCCGGGGCAAAATCATTAACATCGTTAAAGCCTGAAATGATATTATTATGAATGTAATATTTTGAATACTTTGTTACGCCGTCTATTCTAATTCCGTGACCATGTTCATCGCTTCCAAGATCACCGGCAATTGAAGTTTTATCATCGACCAAAATACAATTCTCAATGGTTCCGCCCTGATCGCAATCGGCCAGTTGAATACAGTTGCCGCCATAAGAGCTATCGGGAAGAATATTTTTAATACAAATACCATCAATTATTATTTTTGATGTTGTAACACCAACTACAGGTATTAATTGCGGGGATACTTCCAGCCTGTAAACACTATCCGCAGAAGCCGGATATTTTCCCTTATGCCTATAATTAACACCATTATAATTAGTATCTGCATAAATTTTTAAATAGTGAGATGCATCGGTGGTAATAGTTAATACACAGCTATTTAAAGGCTCTGTATCAGGCTGACCGTTCGTACATATACACCTGGCAACCTCAATAACATTAGCAGTTACAAGATTTCCGGAAGTTGAAGAACTAACCCAAGAAGCCCATGACTGCAAAGAGGTAAAATCTCCTTTGCCGCCCGGATCAATTACTTTTGTAATTGTTGTTTGGGAGTATAATACAGATGCTGTAAGTAAAAAAATGGTGATAATATTTTTGCAGAAAATAGATGTTAAAAAAATTCTTTTCATTTTTTTATTTGTAAATATTGTTATAAGGAAAAACGAATAGATAACCATAAAAATTATATGGGGCTACTGTACTCACTGCAGTACAATTAATTAAAACCAGATTTCCGAAGTTTAAAATGGTTCCACTATTAGCTGCTACCCCTTGAGTATAATATGAATCTGATGCAATACATAACGGAGATGGCAATAATGAGGATTGCCCAATTGGTGGAAAGTTAGCCGGTTCAACAGAACAGGCTATTCCATAGACAGCACTCGAAAAAAGAGTATTTGTAGTTTCGCTGGTCCAGTTGCTTCCATTTGTAGAATAAGCAAGACTATTATTATTCTGAATTACTCCGCCAGTTAGCCATAGAAAACCATCTGTTGCTACACAATATGTACTATAATTAAATACGTTTGTATTTGTATTAGTCCATGTAATTCCGTTAGTTGAGTAAGCGATTCCCTCCGAATAATAGCCTGCAAGTACCCACAAATTTCCATTCCAAGCGATTTGATATGCCTCATTCGTGAAATTGCCTTCTCCAGTCCACGATGTACCATTTGTAGAATATGCAATTGAATTAGTACCATATCCAGCCGCAAGCCAAATGCTCCCATTCCAGGCTACTCCATTTCCTTGTGTTGAAAAAATTGAATTTGAATTTGTTACAACTGTCCAACCGCTTGTCCCAGCATTTATTAAAGAATATGCAATAGAATTAGTACCATTTCCTACAGCAACCCACATATTTCCGTTCCAAGCTATACCTCTACATGTAGATGAAAATATTGATGTTGAACCTGAAATAGATGTCCAGTTTATCCCATTTATTGAATACGCCATTGTATTGGTACCACTACCTCCAGCTATCCACACATTGCCATTCCAAGCTATACAAAGACCGGATGTTGAAAATATTGATGTTGAACCGGATACGGCTGTCCAATTTGTTCCATTTGTAGAGTAAGCAATAGTATTAGAACCTTGACCAACTGCAACCCACATTGATCCATTATAAGCAACAGCATTAGCCTGAGTTGAAAATATTGAAGTTCCTAAACCTGTCCAAGAAATACCATCTCGCGAATAAGCAATAGTATTGATCCCAGAACCTACTGCAATCCATAATGGATTTGTTAGCTGAACTACAACATTATAAATGGTAGAACCAGTTGTACCAGGAGAACCATGATAACCATCTATTCCAAATATTTTATAAGTTTTATCTGCATAAAAATGTCCCCCTATATCAATGCCTAATGTCACCGCTCCATTCCTTGAGAAGGGGATGCTTATTGCCTTATCAATTGCATACATCATTGAACTCATAGTCGCAGTAGAAGAGATAGTATCACCCATCACAGTTATAGTCACCGTATTACTTGTAAAAATAGATGAATTAACCATAGCCATCTTAGTTCCGCTATCGGTCCATTTAAGAACAGTTCCTCTATCATATAATGAGCTATAATTATTTAAACCAGAATTATCGGTTACTGTAAATGAGTAATTGTTTATGCGTGTGGGTGTTCCACCAACTGTATTCCAATAAACCTCATTACTTCCTCCACTGGTGCCGTTTGAAGCAGATGTAATGAGACCCTGGCTGTTAACTGTAATATTAGAGTTAGTATAAGACCCGGGCGCAACACCGCTGGCTGAAAGGCTTATTGAGGGGGACGTTCCGCCGGAACTGACAAGTGGCGAAACGGCGGTTACGGAGGAAACGCCGGCGGAGCTTAAACCGTTTAATTTTGCATTTATATAGTTAAGGAGAGCGGTTGTATCCGCATTTATTAATGCCTGCATGTAAACGAGCATAGCGGCAGTATCCGAAGGGATAATATAAACGCCCGCCGCCTGCCTGCCGTTAAACAATGCAAGGAGATAATTTAATAAGGCGGAGGTATCTGCGGCGGCGGCGTTTAATGCATTAAGGGAGTCGTTAGCGGTTGAGCGGTTTGTAACGTTTCCGAGCCCAACCATGGAGGGAGTGTAATCACCGGAAGCGGGGTTGACTGCGCCGGTCCTACCGTTGAAGGAGGATACGCCGGCGGTGCCCGAAGCCATGGTTGAAAGCACGTAATTCCTTACTGCATGCTGGGTGGGGACTAAGGAAGGGCTGTTGGCGCTGAAACTGCTGTCGTTGCTTAAAGCGGATGCATTCAACTGCAAATTATTTGTTACACTGCCAAGCCCGACCATCGAAGCGGTATAATCACCTGATGCAGGAATGACGGCGCCTGTGCGGCCGTTGAAGGAGGCTACTCCGCCCGGGCTGCCGTTTGAGATTGAGTCTATTCTTCCTTCGGAGTTTACTTTTACAGAAGGATTGGTATATGTACCGGCAGTTACCCCGGTGGGGTTTAAATAAACGTTATTACCGGAGCTTGTTACATCGCCTGACAGAGAAGGCAAAGCAGTTAAATAACCATTTAATTTAGAGTTTATATTAACCAGGAGCGCTGTTGTACCGGCATTGATTAAAGACTGCAAATATGACAGCATAGCTGTTGTATCCGAAGGCGATACGGGGATATAACCAAGGGCGGAATCAATCATTCCAGAAGTAAGGGAACTGATACCGCTGTTAGCGCTGTTCCAATTAATTGAAATGCTGTCGCCGCCGCTTACAATAAAATCACCGGGGTTGAGGAAGAATGCGGCTATGTTATTGTTTACGCCGAGGTACGACGCAAGATCTTTCAGGTATAATTTCCTGTTTACGTAGGTTGTACCGGAGAGATCCTGCACGGAAAGCATTGTAACGGAATCAGGCGATGAGGAAGGCAGCGCGCTGAGTTTTACGTAGGTTTGCGCATGTAAAACTGCGCCTGAGAGTAAAGTTATAAGCGCCATGCTTAGGATAAGCCTGCGACTTAAGATAGTCAGCCACGCTTCCGGGGGAGGCCGCCTGCGGCGGTTGGGATTAATTTTTTCATTTTAAAATCCTTAAAGAATAAAGTTTTCTTTATCATTATACTTACTGAAGTCCGGCTGAAGCCGAACTATGCAGCGTTCTTTGGACTAAAGTGCAAAGAATGTGGCAAGGTTTAATAACCTTGCTCACGTAGTGACGCGGCCACATACTGGCGCGGCCCGTCGAGCCGGGGACAATGCCGACGACACTGCCCCTGCGGGGCCGTCCGCTGCCATTCTGCCTGTCCGATGGACATGCAGAATGGCTTGCACTTTTCTTCCCAAATAGTGGCGCTGCCACATTGCGGCGCGCCGATTGAGCCGGGAGCCAGCGGCTTTGCCACCTTCGCCGGCCGCCGCCTTTGCCGCCGCTCTAATGGGACAAGCCACCGCCTCGGCGGGGCAGGCGGGACGAGCTGGGCAGGCCGCCGCCTTTGCGGCGAGAGCAGGCTTTAAAAAAATACCGGGATGTCTGCGGCAACCGGCTGAGGCTGATGTAACGAATTTTAGTGCGATCATTTGTGCATAAAGTTTTTTTGACTGTTCAGGGATGCTACCCACACTGCCTATTTGCCTGTCCTGTGGACAGGCCACATGGCTGGCTGTATGCCTCCCACATTGTGGTGCGGCCACATTGTGGCGCGCCGGTTGAAACCGGACTACCGCCGCGGCAACAACCCCTGCGGGGCAGGCCGCCGCCTTTGCGGCGCGAGCACGCTTTAAAAAAATACCGGGATGTCTGCGGCAACCGGCTGAGGCTGATGTAACGAATTTTAGTGCGATCATTTGTGCATAAAGTTTTTTTGATTGTTCAGGGATGCTACCCACCCCTCCCCCTCCCTAGAGGGGACTATGAATGTTTTGCCCCTGCGGGCAAGCACGCTCTCCCAACGTAGTAGCGCGGCTCGAGGGGAGTATGAATTTATTTTTGACTATTAGTGGATGCAACCCACCCCCGGGACCCCTCCCTAGAGGGACTTTTAATGTTTTGCTCCGGCAGAGCGAGCCGCAGCGCTGGTAACCGCCTCTGCGGGGCAGGCCACCGCCACGGCCGGGCAGGCAAGAGGGGATACATGAAAATTTCACATCCCTTGAGGGAATTATGAATGATTGTTTGTCCGTAAGGGACGTATGAATATTATTACCGATCATCTGTAAGTACCTGGTTTGTATCATCCATTACAACCTGATCGTTATCATCGGTTACAACATTGCCGGATGAGGTTATTTCAGTATTCATTTCATAAATATTGCCATTTGATAAAAAATTAAGATTTGTATCTACGCTCAGCCTGTAAATTTCCGGGTAGTGATATTTTTGTTCCTGAATCCAGCCGTTGGCACTTAGGAGGAATTCGGTTTTGTTAACGGGATCGTATGCTCTTACCCTGTATGTATTATATGCATCCCTTATGCAAAAGAGCAAATTTTTATAAGGCAAAGCTGTGTACAGATCTCTTATTGTATTTTCCAGCAGGGGCTTTGGATTTAAGCCTTCTGCTATGTTGAGCATGTAAATATCTTCAGCACAGCACCAGAAAATAATGCCGTTAATATTAACGATGGACTGCCTTGAGACGGCGCCTACATCAAAGACCGGGTTTCTTGCGATACCTGTATCGGGGTCAATTGCGGTGATACAGTTGTTCATGAGAATGAGAAGTTCCATAGTAGGCAGAAGGGCCATACCGACGACTTCATAGCTTTCAAATACGTCCAGCTCCCTGTAATTATCCGCAGTAGCAACATCCCACATGAAGGAGTTTGCAGAATTAATTATACTTACGTAAATAAAGCCGTCATATCTCTGATCCACATAAGGATTAAGGAAATATGTACTGCCATGAAAAACTATTGCCTGATCCCATGCTTTAACGAGTGACGCGCCGGGAGTATAGCCGAGGCCGTCCCCCATTTCAATACCGTTCTGCACGGGAGAGGTATAGTTTGTTAATTCGTTTGCCCTGATAGAAACCAAATCAAACCAGAATGTTGAATTGTTATAAAATGTTCCTATAGCAAAGAAAGAAGGTGTTCCGGAAGTATTTGGCGATACTACTACCCCGTACTGCGCAAAAGATGTAGTAACGTTAAACTCCCCCATAGCTATTACATTTTTATTTTCGTCTAATATATAAACATAAATACCGATTGCAGAAGAGGCTTTTAAATATAAATTAATTAGAAAGTTCCCGGAATTACCAAGAGATAAGGGAAACATCCCACCAAACCCAGTTGAAACAGATACTTTTATTGAGTATGCCGAACCAGCGGCACCGGGAGAATCTACGGTTATGGTTTCCACTCCCTGTGTATAAGGCTGCCATGTTCCGATTGTATTTTCTTCATTTGAAATACTTGCGGCATCGGCACCGGTATATAGCTGGGTTAAGGTTGGAGCAATAGTTAAACTACCGTTATTTATTATTTGCCAGGTGTTATTTGTACTGCCCGGTTCAGCTATATTTCTTAAATAATATTCAAAGATTTTATAATAGGTAATGCCATCCGTGCCGGCATAAAGACAGAGGCTTGTTGCCCTTAAACTGTCTTTACAAAGAGTAACATAAGGATTTAACTGTATGCCCTGATCAGGCTGCAAATAAACCGTCCGGCTATCAACCAAAATTTCTTCATAGCCATCCAGCGTTACTGTAAGATTTAAAGAATAAGCCGGGGATGCCGGAGAGGTAACAGGCAGGGAGCCTTCAATTACAGATGTATTTATACCATACCCCGTTGTATCCGGAATGAAGGGCTCCAGAATTACTTTGTTAAGCGAAGCAAAAGCAGTTAATGCGGCAGGGGTTAAATCAGGAGAGGTAATTGAAAAATTAAAATTATTCAGCAGAAGGGTACTGTTCCTATAGCCGATTGCAATGCCCGTCCTGTTAGCCCTGCCGCCAAAGCCAATCCTGAGATCATCATTAACTTTATGAAAGACAATATCCGAAGCGGTGCAGTTATAAATTTCAGACAGGCATGTTAGATCATAATAACCCTGCATCAGGATAATTACATCAACTAAATTCCAGACGCTGTTATAGTTGGTATGGACTATTCTTGTGTCGGCGCCGTCTGCCTTGGAAGTAATTACCCTTGCGTACTGATCCTGAGTTTTATTATATATAGTCCAGCCGGTTAATGCATTATCGCCAAGTCCCTGAGAAGCGTTACCGAAAACTTCTATTTGGTTCTGCGCCCCGTTGACGAGGGCGCCGGCAGTTATTTTTGTAATTATTATCCTGTTAAGCCACTGCCAATCATCAACCCACTGAGAGCCGCTCCAATACGGCCTTATCCAAAAGCAAAGGGCATTCTGCGTATTTGAAACGATGGGGGCTGGGCCGTTATTTATTGCCGCAACAGTTCCCTTCTGAATTAAGCAGGTTACTTCCCGTGCGGGAGAAAGAGGATCAGCCTGTTTATCCATAAACATTTCAAATGAAAGAAAGGATGAATTTGTAATAACGGGATCAGAGGGAGCCGGATATTTTAGAGCGTAACCAGGGCGAAGCAACAATTTACCCGGTTTATCATGCGTATGAACATTAAGCAGCAACTGTGCTGAATTACGGCCGGGGCTGTTAACATTGGTAACCATGCCGAGTGCCTGTGCAAATTCAAGCTGCTGCCAGTTTTGTTTCTGCTTTGCCATAATTAATTACTTACCGATGCTTTTTGTTCAATTGCCTGACGCTCGCGAAGAATATTGTCCCGGATGCTTGCGGTTTTGCCGTCAATCGTTGTCTGCAAGGATTCCGGGGGCTCAACGCCGAGATGCTCCAGGCAACTGTTTTTTGCTTTTGCAATTACGAGGGGCACGTACATATCCCTAATATCCATGAAATCGTCATCATTAAAAGTCCTTTGGGGATATGAGTTGTAAAACATTGTTAACGTACCGAAGGCAGGAACGTTTGCGCCTTTATAAAGGAATAGCGTTTGGCCGTGCTTAAACCAGTAGAGCTTATTCTGCTTTTCATCAAACCTGAAGAGATTATCAAACTCCCTATCGCCGACTTTTATTACTTCATTTGAAATTGAATCCACAATCTTGGTTATGTTGCCAAGCGGGTAAACGGAAAGGTCAACATTAGGAGTTGAGTAAGCGGAGAATACGGCATAGTTTATATTATAAGTTGATGAACCGAAACCGTTTGAAACTGTAAAGTTATTTGCATCGGCAATACCTGTAATTGATGCGATTGCGGCGAAGGCGGTTCCATTCCAGAAGATAATGCGCCGGCCAACGTCTGCGGCGGCAAGGCCGTGATTACTTTGATTTATATTATTTGAAGAGGATGTATACACCGCCCCGGCAATAACGGCAGATGATGAGTTTGAGGAAACATCGGAGATAACGGCAGTTTTGCCGTAGTCATCGCTGCCGGCGCCGGAGATAATTTCCGCTACGTCAAGCACAGAAAGATTTACAATGCCTGCCACAAAGGCGGGGTCCAGCTCCGTCTGGTTTTCTTTTTTAAGCCAGAGGATGATTGTATTAACGGCCATCTTCTGCGTGTAAATTAATCCTAATGGTTTTACGGGGCCTGACGGCATTATGTTTTAACTCCTATGTTAAGTTGTCTGGTAACTATCCTGCAGGAACAACTGTTCCGCGTAATCCGCTATTACCGAATTCCACTGACTGCAGAACGGGCTATCGTAATTACCGTTCTGCACTAAAGCCGATCCTGTAGCGGGGCTAACCGGGAGGGCTATATAATGAAGCCTTACACTGTTGAGAGAACCCGAAGACAAAGCATCCGGGAAAAGGAATAACTGATTGTTCAACTGGATTATTGCCGGTTTGCCGGGCGAGGCTATGTACTCATCATAAAGCCCGGAAAGAGCGATTGTAAGTTTTGTATCATCCCAAATCTTTATGAAGATATTTCCGTTTGATATAAGTCCGCCAACAATCCGCTTAAAATCCAGGTAAGGATTAACGATTGTATACAGTCCGCCGGAAATATTTATTGCGGGGGTGTACTTAGTGAGCTCCGGGAACAGTCGTGAGAAGGCCAGCGGATCGCCTTTTGTTGACAGCCAGTAATCATTAAATAATTTTTTCATGCCCCTGTTTATGTAATCTATTATGTTAACGGCGGGCATAAAGTAAGTATCGGGCATAGGGCCGCCGGGCAGTAAACGCAGACTTAAAAGTTGTGGGGATGCGTTTAATAAATTCAATTGCGATTGAATCTAAATTAGGAGTCATTCTACTGCCTGTTTACTTTGCTTAAAATAATTTTCTTTATATAATTAATTTTGAATAACTAAGGTTTGACTTTTGGTAGTGCGTATTTAATATTCATAATTTTACAATACGAGATGATAAAATGTGAGCCCGGTTGCCGCTTTGCTTGTATCACAAATCTATTACGGGCTATATATATGATTGTGATAATTTATTGATTTTAAATTTGGGAGGGAAATGGGAAAAGGGGCGAAACAAATTATGATTAAGACAAAATTAAAATGGCACAAGGTCCGGGGACAGGCCAACAATAAAATTGTGTTTTATTTTATATTTTTAATTCTAATAGAAATTAATATATAATTTTTTCCTGATGTAAATGCAGATCATAGGAATTGTTCCAGCCATTAAATACAAGAGTGCATGCTTTTAAAACGTCACGTCCTATTATTATATCGAAAGGCTGCTTTTGAAAGTTAGTACCAAATGCTTGTGTAGGAATGAAATTACCTGAGCTTCCTAAAAAAATGACTATGTCATATAAGAAATGATCTGATTCGCCTGAAGGCGTTAATACGGTTTGTTTATCCCTTACGATCAATCCTAATTCTTTAGCGATTGGAGAATCAAAGGCACAACAAGATGCACCGGTATCAATAAGTCCGATTAATCTTTTTGTAGGGACTGCCAGCTTTTTTGATTGTAGATCCTGAATGACAGGTAGAGAAGGATATAGATTTACATCTATGATGGCACCATTTTGTTCAAGATTAGGCGATGTGTATGAAAAAACAGGCATTTATGAAAAAATCATATCCCTTGAAAATGTATTAATTTTATTATCCAAGTCCGAGATGCTTTTAACGAGAAAGGTGACGTTCCCATATTTTTCGATTCCACTCTTCAACGCATCCTGCCTATTTTTCCAAACTCCCAAGATTTCTTCGTCTTTGATCACAACAAAACCTCCGGAGGGATTCTCTTTCTTCAGGCGCTCTTTATTCTCTTCAAATATTTTTAATTCTTTTTCTAACATACTTTACCTTCTGTGTTATATTAGACAATAATATTATCGAAGAAGTTTCAATAAAAATGTTGTCAATATTTAATCCTATAACAAGATTTACAACACAAGTAAATTTTTATTGTAGGTGAATATATGAAAAACTTATTAAAATCAAAATGCCGCATGATTATGCAGAATAACACAAGATATCTTGAATCAATAAACAAAAAAGCAAGTGAATTCCTTAGTTGAAAGCAGCTATTTGACTAAAGGGAGCATTTTTGTATTCACATTCAGACATAGAATACCCTCATACTTAAATATTATTTTTACGCACTACCCGTGTGTATTTCAACACGTCAAACAAGTTTTCAAAAAACACTTTTTTTTACTTAAAACTTTTGCACAATTTTAACTGATAGTTAAAATAGAACACTTAGCCAGCACATTTATTCCGGGCTACTGTCTCCATCTTTGTCATTTACCACCAGCCTCCCCTGCCCGGACATCCCAGATTGTCTCCTCTTATTCCGGGTTCCCTTGCGAGCGGCTGGTGATCAGCAGAACGGTTAGCGGAGCCGCGCAATTCTTTTAACTGCGTTTCATAACGCTGAAGAAAATACTCCTGATCTTTGCCGCTTAAGAATTCCGATGTGGTTTTATACTCAAGAGCCTTATCCCAAACAGCCGGGATTACGGGATCTGTGTTCTGATCGATAGATGCGGCAAGGTTAGCCCGTGGAAAAATTGAATCATTATGCCGGGTTATATCGTCAAGGATATGATTCTGCGCATCCGTGAGTTCGGAATAAATTTCTTCATCCTGAACCGACTCCAATGACAAACCGCGCCTTGTTAAATTGCGAAGGACGCGTCCTTTAATTACGGGTGTTCGGGTTGGAGCAGGCATCTATCTTTTATTCCTAGCTTCGACTTCGGTTAATATCTGTTCTATCAATTTACCTTTAGGCGTATTGGGGCCGGGATTTAATTCCAATGTATCTGCGATTAAGAAAATTTCCTTTTCATCAAGGGCAGATAATCTATCCTTTAAAAGCGGATGATTATTGTTAAGAAATTCTATCGCATTAAAATTAACAGGCGCTTCGGGCTCTTCCGGAGGAGGCGCTGCAGGAGGGTTTGCTAAAACGGATTCTGCCTCATCATCGCTCAATATACTGTAAACATGCGGGTAGCTTTCCGCGTAAGATTTAGCCACGTAAGCAGGGACTTTCTGCGGTATGCCCGCCTGAAAAGTGAACTCCAATGTTTCTTTGTTGGGGAAGCTTCTTTTCTTTGCGGGAATTACGAGCTTACGGTACACCCTGGAAACGAGAAATAATTCTTCCGGGGAAGAAGCGGGTTCAAGCGTTACGGGCGGCTGAACGGGCTGCGGTTGTTTTGGCATATAATACTCCTGGATTGGATGTTAAAAATTATTTTTATGTTTAATGATGTTGAGACGGGGCATGCCCAGTCTCTACTATTGCAATTTATTGGTGCCGAATAATATTAGAATATCGTAAACATTTAGTATCATACCCACCCCTTCACCCCTCCCGAGAGAGGAGTTTTTTTGTATAGATAAATCATAGCTTAGAACAAATGATACTTTATATATTTCTAGAATTAAACTTCCGAGGTTAAGGAAAACCCCGGAGGATTATAAAAGGGTTGTGTTAGAATTATGTTACGGCATTAATTGTTGCCTGGGTTAAGGAGACCTTCCACCAATCTGTAAATGCGGGGACGGCCGAACTTAATACTTTAACATAAAGTGTTGGCGTAACTGCGCCGACGTGCAGTATTGTACTGCCGATTCCGAAGTTTGCATAATCGGTAAGGTTAAACGATGCGGCAGTTGCAACTGCATCTACTTTTATGTTATGATTGCCGCTGTTATCTTCAACCGCGAGTCCATGAATAATTGAAAAAACGGAAGCCTGGGCATTTGAAATTCCGAACATTCCTTCAGGATCGTTAACGTCAATTTCACGCGCCCATCTTGATTTAATACCTCCGGATACGAAGCTCATTTATTCCTCCAAAAAATGTTTTAATTGTTTTAAGAATGTCTGCCTGCGGCAGACGCGCCCGCCTTCCGGCGGACAGGACTGCCTCCCCCTCCGGGGAGGCGGCCTGCTTATGAAAGTTCCGCTTATGGACTAAAGTCCAAACCTGGAGTTGGGATTTTCATTCCCCGGCTTGTCACACCGGGGCTATGCCAAAAGCCGGGGTTTGTTTGAAATAAAATTCACTGTTTACCATGCAGGGCTGTTGGGCGAGTAGCTGACGACTTCCAAAGAGCTTGTGTTTTCTTTGAATAAGCCGGCAGTGCCGAAAAGTCCATCGTTATCGGTAATATCGGAACGGTTAAAGCCTACGGTAGTATTACTGGCTTCGGATTTTTTGTTTTCGTAATCCCATGTTTCACTTGCAAAGCTAAGAGCGCGCGCCATACCGCACATAACTGCAGACTGTCCGACGAGGAATGCAATCTTTCTATCCGAGTTCATCAACGGATTAGCTGCGGGATGAGGATTGCCGTAGTTTACGGTACCGAAAGCAGGATTGTAAGAGGTATCACCGGAGGTCCATATGCCGGGTGCGTTTGAATCAACAAGGATGAGGACTCCGAGATAAAGATATGCGCCTACAACACCTGTAAACAAAGGAGATTCCTGGCCGTCCTTTGTTATAAGTGAAGTCATGGTATGTTTGAATTCATCATCATCAAAAAGCTGGGCGGCCTGGGCTTCATGAATTATCATTACATGGCAGGTATAGGGGCCGACCTGGGTGGGCTGAATTCGTAACTGCGAAGCGTAAACTTTTGCATTCTTAATTACTTTAGTTGAGAATTTGTCAGTATCATTATTTGCAAGAGTGTTAGCGGCAGTTGCCACATTAGTTTCATAAACTGAAGGAGTATTGCTCCAGGGGACCTGGCCGTAACCGGCGACGAACATATTCGGGTGCGACTTTTGAGTTAGTACGTTGCCGAATCCGCCGGCAGACTGCGGGGCAAGTATGTTTTGAGAATAGCCGCGGGTTAAAGCATCATAAGGAGCGTAAGCCTGCCATCTTTTATTGAAATCAATAAGCTCATCTTTAGCATTTTCCATTATCTGCGCGACAAGCTTAGGAGTAAGCGCAAGCTCGCCCATCATACCATCGCGTGTAAGAACAGGTTTTCTAAGCTGGTTGATTACCGCCTGGTTATATGCCCATTTACGGTGCTCTTCATTGCCAAGCGCGGGATTATCACCGTAAATAGGATCTTCGGTGAGCGGGTAGGCAATGGGAATATCCATAGTCCAGCCGCCGCCGTGATAGAAGTCCGTAAGAACTTCAATAGCTTTTGTTGTTGGTTTCAGGGTGCGGGCTTTGGTTGCACCGAAAGGAACACTGCGGGGATATTTACCCTCAGTGCCCCCGATATGCCCGATCATAGGAGCCCACACGGGTATTTGATACCACTGTGCGGCCGCCATTTCTTTTTTTAATAAGGCACGGTATGCCTTAAGGCTATCATTTAAAAGGCCCATATTATATTCTCCGTAATATTTTTATTTATAGCAGCGCTGCTGCCGCCGGGTTGACAGGCGGGAGTTGCTGCGCTACCCCTTGCTTAAGATTTCCTCCAACCGGGCTTTTTCTTTTTTCAAAGCGCCTTCATCGGTTGTGGAATTTATTTTATCGAGCGTTAACGCTGCGCCCGGCGCGCCGGAAGATGCCTGGCCTCCCAATGAATTGAGGTTTGTATCTTTTAGCCGTTCGGTTTCTTTCTGCGTTTCCCTTACGCGCCTGCCGGCTAAAAGGTTAAGAATTTTTATGTTGTTTGCATACAGGAACTTTTCCCTTAGTTTATTCTCTTTAAGAATGGGAAACTGCCCGATGTACCCGATAACATTGGGATCGGAAGATTCCCCGTTAAGCATAAGAGGGCTTAAAAAATTATTGTAGAAGGAACCTGATTCATCCTTCTGCAATAACAGGTTAATCCCCAGATCCTGCTCGGTTAATCCTAATTGATTAAGTTCCTTTTTAATCGCATCAACTTCGGCTTCAAGCCTTGAGTTATTTATGCTTTTATAATTATTCCGGACATAAATAAGCTGCTGCAGATCATTTTTAACATTTAAAGAAGTATTTACAAATTCATTTTGAATATTCTGCACGGCCCGGCGCTTTTCATAAAGGAAGTCGTTAGCCAGCTCAGGGTTTTCATCGTGCAGATCGCGGAGGAATTCCTGGTACTCAGGGCTGCCGGGATCTAGAGGCAAATCCGGATAGGCCGGCTTCAACTGTCTTAATGCGGCTGCGTTAAGCCAGTTTTTACCTTCTTCAGAGTTGAGATCCGCAGGCATGTCCGGGTACTTAGACATTCTTAATCTTTTAACAGCTTCAGCGGAAACCGCTTTGTTAACTTCTTCGTTTTCTGCCAGCGGCGGCAATTCTTCCGGATTGGGAAATGATGAGGATTTGGTTTCAAAGGAACCGGTTCCGGACGATTGATCATGCCTTGCTTTACCGGTTTCTTTTTGAGTGTCGATCAAAGCCTGCACGGCATCCTGATTGGTCTTAAAGATAACGGCGTTGGCGATAGCCTTTTCAATTTCCGCACGCGATTTGCCTTTGTATTTGGAAAGTATGCCGCGGTATTCTTCCGGGTAAGAATTTATGGCATCCTCGGTTAGGATAAAATCACCGGCAGATTTATCAGGGAGTGGTTCCGGTTCATCTTTACCCGGGGTTCCGGCAGGTGCGGCTGGACTACTTTCATCAACTTTATTTTCAGACTGCCCGTCTTCATCCACGGCCTTACCGGAAGTATCCTTTTCGCCGCCTTCGGGGCTTACGGGTTCCGGATCAGGTTCAGAACTTTGAGAAGTATCCGCATCGGGGTTCTTAAGTTCTTCCCGGATTAATTGCTTAACAGCTTCAATATCGTCGTCATTATTTAAATCTTGAATAACGTCTATTTGCTTATCGTCATTAAGATCGATATCGTCTTTGTCTTCTTTATCAAATTCTGTGTAAAGATCGCCCATAAAATTTATTCTCCTTATGCCGCAGCTTAAAGCACGGCGGATTAGAATTTATTTATTACCGGTATTTACCATTTCTTTTAATTCTTCAATTGATGCATTATAAAAAGCTTCGCCGTATTTGGAGAGATCTTTCCAGCCGTCGAATATTTTCGTCCAGTTGCGGTAATGTTCATGAAAAGGCATATCTTGAGCCTGCTTTGCGCCTTTGTTTTCGGTGTGCAGGCCCTCAACAGAGAACTCCGCTTTCAGCTTTCCATCCACTTCTTTAACGCTGCGGATTTCCCTTTCCACCTTGCTTTTTGAGAGGTCGCCGGCAAGTTCGCCTTTGGCGGCTTCCAGCTTACATTTTAATTTTTCTTTTATTTGGTTGTTAACGGCCATGGTATTTTATCTCCGGTAATAAAGGATTATTTTAAAGCGTATGTGAATTCTGATTAGATCATTTTTAGTATGATATTTTTGTGAAAAACAAAAAAGCCGGCATTACTGACTGCAGAAATGGAATAACCATATTCTGCAGTTAATAATACCGGCTCTTGTTATGGATAACCGATTTATATTTTAATATTGTGGATGAAGTTAACTAAAAAGTTATTAGTGAGCTTTAGTATTCTGAATTTCTAAGCGGTTAAGTAATAATTATTAAAAACAAAAACATTTTACCACTAAGACACTAAGACCACAAAGAAACACTAAGAAGAATTACTTTTTAGAAAACCCGGTATCAGCGGCGGTTCAGAACACCGGCGCGATACAAATAATGATATCATAAGAACTTAAAAATTACGGGCGTAAATCTAACACACCGCTTTTTAAAAATCTACTGTTTTTTTTGCCAGAGTTTTTTAAACACGGCTGGTAATATAATTATTACATATCATTTTTATAAGTAATTAAAGGACGAAAGTAACTCCGAATTTAAACTGGTCGTAAGTCAGAGGCGCGGCAGTATTAAACGGCCAGTTCATTTCATTATGCCTGAACTGATAGAGCCCGTATGAAAGCGCATTCTTCAATAAGAAGTTTATTACCGGCACTGCGTAAGGCGATGACCTCATTACTTCTTTAATATAGTCATCTAAAATACTTTGCCCGGCAACTTCAATAAGCTCACCGACCGCCCACTCCCAGAAAATGAGCCTGGGATAGATTACCGATCTTTCATAACCTGCATCAAGCGACATACCGGGCAATAACTGGAACCTTACGCCGCCTTCCATACTATTGCCGAAACGAAACGATTTATTAAATAAATCCGTTGTGCTTTTATCGCCTGCATCCGAAGGGGTATCTTCCATTCTAAGCCTTGACAAATCAAACGAGAAAGTATAGTACGGAATTATTGCAACAGAGCCCAGATTATAACCGTAGCCGGAAGAATAGCCGTAGCCCGCCCGCCATAGATCCGTTTTCAAACCGGAGCCTGCCGAAGAATTGCCGGAAAGATCCACCGAAATGTTACTGAGATAGAAATAACTAAAACGGTAATCGATAATATTGTTTGCTTTGAAATTCTTTTGTTCGTGCGTGTAGCCAAGTTTTAACTCAATAAGATCAGGCTTTGCGAAAGACTCATTAAAATTTTCCACACTGGTTTTTGAAAGGCCATAATTGGCGGAGATAGTAGGACTACCGGAAAATGAATATTTAAATTGGCTGAAATTGCAATAAGAATAAATCCAACTGTCATCCTTATCTTCTGTTGTATCTTTAACCTGCGGATAAAGGCAGATGAAACCAACCAGGCTTAACATTACTGATAAAAATAATTTTCCGGTAAACATTTATTACTCCATAAAATTTGTTAAGTAAAGTGTAATACTATTTATCTTTCTTGTTGTCTTTCCCTTCGAAAGAAGGAACATTAAACTTATTGGCTACTTTGCCGATATCTTTATTATTTATTTCTCCAACGATATTAACAAAAGTAGCCTTGCCTGATTTTTCATAATTAACAGCGACAATACCGGAGATTGTTTTATCATTACCCGAAGGTTTAATAAAAACGAAAGTGAATTGATCAGGCTCTTTAACTTTAACTATCCTGTCCCATTTTTTGTCTTTTAAGCTTTCGTCCATTTCAATTATTTTGCCGAGTAATTCTTTTTGATCCTCAGGCTTTACTTCAAACGAATAAACTTTAACCAGCTTTAAGTTGTGGATAATTTGTGCAAGGCCGTCGTTATTATCCTGCGAGAGGCCGGAAATAAGGTTTAGCAAATGGTAGTCGATATTTACTTCAGTTACATTATCCCCTTTGATAAAGCGGGAGATAGTGCCGAAATTAAAGTAGCCGGGATATTTTGAATAGTCATCATCATTTTGCGCAAGCGAAACAGATGCGGCAAATAAAAAAACAGCGAGAAATATTTTAACCGGGTTTTTCATTTTACCCTCAGTTTAATAAATTATTAATAATTACGGTACTCTTTTGAATAGGCCGCAGAATGTTATTTCTAATAAGATCCGGAGTTGTTTTGTTTTGAGCTTTTGCCAACATATTTTCTACAAGGGCAAATGATTCCTTAACCTGTTTTTCCGCAAGGATAACCTGCTCTTTAGAATAAGTTGGTTCCGGTTTCGGCTGCCTTAATAAAAGGAAAGTTGAAACAGTAATAACAACAATTACCGTTGCAGCAGAATACGCCCAGTTTATTACAAACGCTTTATACAAGCCGGCAAGCAGCGGGATGAAAATATTACCCCGCCTATTATTTTCACTTTTAACATCACTTAAAGGTTTTGCAGAAGCATACTCCTTTTGAGCGTACTTAACGGCTTTTGCGGTTGCCTTATAATCATATAAAAGTTTTTTTACTGCCGGATTAGAATAAGCCTTTTTATAAACTTCTATTTTATCAAACAGGCTGCCGTCCCCGTAGGCGACGGAAATAATTTTATCTACAAATTTTCCATCAATTTCAGTTTGCTCTTTCATTTACCAATTCCTTTAGTTCCGATTGTAATTTTTTTCTTGCACGAAGCAGGTAAACTTTAACGCTATTCATAGGAATATCCAATACTTCGCTTATTTCTTTGTATTTCATCCCCTCGAATTCGTAAAAAACGAAAACGCTTTTCAGGTGCCCGGGCAGATTATCCACCGCTTCATTTATCTTTGATTTAATAGTTTCCCGCCTAAAGGCAATTTCTGTGTCGTTTAACAAATTATCCTCGCTATAATTATTTTCAAATTCATCATCTATTTCAATAAATTTTTTTAATGCCGACTGCTGTTTTCGGATGTAATCTATGCACAAGTTATGTGTTGTCCTCATTATCCACGTTTTAGATTTATTTATGTTAAAGTCGTCAATATTCTTCCAAATACGGATGAGAACCTCCTGAGTAATGTCATCGGCATCCATCCGGTTTTTCATCATCAAAAAGGAATAGCGGTATATTCTATTTTTATGCTGATTGATTAATATTTTGTATCGTAAAGTATTTAACATCTTTAACTAATAGACGAAACGGACGTGTAAATTGTTACAAACTTTATTCATTAGGGTTAAAAATATTTATCATAACCGGAATACTCCTGATTTATTGTATTAAAATTATGAGCAGGATACTACATTTAATATAAGAAATCGGTGAAACGGTTAATTTTACCGGTAAATATCGTGATATTGAGATAATGAATAGTATTATGAAATAATTTATTTTCGTTATACGGAAAAAATGAAATAGAAACGGAGAAGAAAATGTTTAATGAGATAAACGAAAAAATGAAACTAAGAATGAAGTATTTGGAAAACATTGACAGAGGCGACAGAACCGACGGTACGGAAAAGTTGAGAAGATTAAGGCAGATACCTCCGGAAACAGGGAAATTTTTATCTTTATTAGCTTCAAACTGTCCCGACGGGAACTTTATAGAGATAGGGACGAGCGCCGGGTACTCAACAATGTGGATATCGCTTGCCGCAAAGGAGAGAAAAATAAAAGTAAAAACATTTGAATTACTTGAAGAAAAAATTAATTTAGCAAAGGAAACTTTTAATGAGGCGCGAATCTCAGATATGGTGGAGCTGATTGAGGGAGATGCGCTGAACAATTTGGAAAATATAAGCGATGTATCTTTTTGTTTTATCGACTGCGAAAAAGAGATTTATGAAAAATGTTGGGATTTGGTTTCCGGAAAAGTTGTAAAAAACGGTTTGATAATTGCAGACAATGCAATAAACCATTATGATACCATAAAGCCTATGATTGATAAAGCATCTGCAGATGAAAGGTTTGATTGTTTAATAGTGCCTATATGCACGGGAGAACTGGTTTGCAGAAGGAAATAAGGGCAGGAGGATATTGATGCAAAATTTATTTTTGACTGCGAAACTAAAATTTTGAAACGATTGGAATAATAGAATTGTTATCTTATATATATAGATAGAAACAGGAGCAGATAAGAAATAATACCGCTCCTGTTAGTTAAAAAATTAAGAGATAATAATTTTATTATGCATCTGCCTTTGCGATTGCTTTAAGAACAATTCCCAGATCATTAAAGCCGCGGATACCGCTGAAACCGCATGCCAGTTTTGTACCGTCTTTAAGTGTAACGGGCTGGCCGCCTTCCCAGCCTATCATATCGGGTTTGCTTATTCCATATACGGCATCGGAAATTTCATCGTTAAAAATTTTCTTTTCATATTCGCCGGTTTTAATTCCCGTAATCCATGCCTGGCTGGCTTTAGTCCAGGCAACTCTGAAAGATTCCCTACCCCTGATTTTGTTCGTTCCGAATATTTTGCCTGTAACGGCGCCGTCTTCTTCAATTATAACGAGAGCAACGTTTCCGTTTGATATGGACCTGTCGGCTTCATCCTGTAAATACCCGGGAAGCAGTTCTTCCACATTATCTACAATAGAATGAATAATTTTTTTTGTTGATTCGTTCTTCATACCCGGTTTCCTTTCTTGTTTTAGCTAATCCTGAATTCAAAATAACAAAATAAATTATGATTTACATCGGTAAATGATGTTAACAAATTTCAAATAATCATATAAATTATCTAATATTAATAAAAATTCGAACGATTGAGTTCAATCATGTTAATCAGTTTAATCATAAGAATCATAGTTCAGACAATTTTCTTTTGTTCCGACAAAAAACAGTATTATTTTTCGCTTATCTGTTTAAAAATTGAATTACCATCCAGGAGGAAATTTAAAATGCAGTTTGGATATTTTGATGATAAAAATAAAGAATATGTAATTGAGCGACCTGATACACCAAGATCATGGAGCAATTATTTAGGGTCTACCGAGTACGGGGCAATAATAACAAATAACGCGGGAGGATACAGTTTTTATAAGTCGGCTGCGCAGGGACGGTTCATGCGTCTTAAATTTAATAATATCCCGATGGATCAGCCCGGGCGGTATTTTTACATACATGATAAAGACAGTAAAGATTTCTGGTCAACCTCCTGGCAGCCCGTTGGCAAACCGCTGAAGGATTATAAATCCGTTTGCCGGCACGGCACGGCTTATACAAAAATAGATTCCGAGTATGCATCAATAAAAACCGAATCGCTTTATTTTGTTCCGCTAGGCCGTACGTATGAATGCTGGCTGTTGAAGGTTACGAACACAGGTAATAAAAAAAGAAAACTCGGCGTCTTTACATACGTTGAGTATACTAATAACTGGAATCAAACGCAGGATATGAACAACCTTCAGTATTCGCAATATATATTGAAGATGGATGTGGTGGACAATATTATTGACCACGGCACAAATGTTTATATGCCGTCAATGCCGGAGCATTTTGAAGACGACGGGCAAAGCCGCCATACATTTTTAGCAATTACGGGCGCTGAGGTTAAAGGGTGGGATACAGACAGGGAAATATTCCTGGGGCCGTACCGTACTTATGCAAATCCGGTTGTAGTGGAAGAAGGCAAATGTAAAAATTCAATTGCCGTAGGGGATAACGGCTGCGGCACTTTGCAGGTTGATATTGAACTTGAGGCGGGCGAATCAAAGGAGCTGGTAGTGCTGATGGGAATTGGCGCCGCGGGTGTTGAGGGTAAGCAGGCTGTGAAGGAATCAGGCGACCCGGCTAAAGTGCGTGATGAATATGAAAAAGTAAAAAAATACTGGCATTCCAGAATTGAGGGGTTAACGGCGGAAACTCCAGATGCGGAATTCAACAGCATGTTTAACATGTGGAATCCATACAATAATTTAATGACTTTTGCGTGGTCGCGTGCGGCCAGCCTGATTTACAGCGGCGAGCGGGACGGGTTAGGCTACCGCGATACTGTCCAGGATATGCTTGGCATTATTCATTCAATTCCGGATGAAGTAAGGGACAGGCTTGAGCTTATGATAACCGGCCAGGTTTCCAACGGCGGAGCTATGCCTGTTGTTAAGCCTTTTGCCCATACGCCGGGAAAGGAAAAGCTGCCGGCAGATAATGAATTCCGGTCCGATGACTGCATGTGGCTTTTCAATACCATTCCCGCGTTTGTAAAAGAAACGGGAGATATTACTTTCTTTGATAAGGTACTGCCATATGCCGATAAAGGAGAGGACACGGTGTTCGGGCACATGAAACGAGCAATACAATTCAATCTTGATCATTCAGGCAAGCATGGATTTCCATGCGGCTTGTCTGCCGATTGGAATGACTGCCTTGTGCTTGGCTTTGACGGCGAAACAACTTTTGTGGCTTTTCAATTGCGTTTTGCGTTGAAGACTTATATAGAAATTGGACACCTATTAAATAAACCCGAAGAAGTTAAGTGGGCACAAAGCTATTTGAAAACACTGGATGAAAACTTAGAAAAGTTTGCATGGGACGGAGAGTGGTATCTGCGCGCTTACAGGGCTGACGGGCTAAAGTTTGGTTCAAAGGAAAATGACGAAGCTTCTATCTTTCTTGAACCGCAGCCGTGGGCGGTGATAAGCGGGCACACTTCAAGGGAACAATCAGAAAAATTATTGGATGTAGTTAACCGCCGGCTCTCTACGGATTACGGATTAATGATTAACGATCCCCCGGTTGAGAAAACAGATCCTAAGGTTATTAAGTCCCGGCTTTTCAATAAAGGAATGAAAGAGAACGCATCCATTTTTCAGCATACGCAAAGCTGGGCAATTATTGCGGAATCTTTAACCGGCAGGGGCGACCAGGCGTACGACTATTACCGCAAGTTTATGCCTTCTGCATATAATACAAGAGCTGAACTGAGGCAGACAGAGCCTTATGTTTACGCCCAGTTTACATGCAGCAAATACAGTCCGCGTTACGGTTCATCACGGCTGCCGTGGTTAAGCGGAACTGCTTCGTGGGCATACTACACGGCAGCGCAATATATACTCGGCATTCAGCCGGATTACTACGGATTAAAAATAAATCCCTGTATACCGGCAGGCTGGAAGGAAATTAAAATAAACAGGAAGTTCAGGAACAGTAATTTTAATATTACGATACATAATAAAAACGGATCGCAGAAAGGCGTAAAGAAAATTACTCTGAACGGAGAGCCGGTTGACGGGAATTTAATACCATTGGATTTATTTGAAAAGAATAATGAAGTTGTTGTGGAGATGTGAGTAAAATTGTCTGAACCAGGATTCTCAGGATTTCAGCCAAAGGCTGATGAGCCTCCGGCTCAAAAGGATTTTCAGGATTAACACAGACAAATTGGATATTATTTGAATTACCAAATAATTACTTCAAGAATATACGAGACTGGAACAGGTTGTATTTACAAAGTTAGAATGAATCGCAAATTGTCTGAACTATGATTCTTTTGATTTATATGATTTTTATGATTAACACAGACAAATCGGATTTCATCTGAATTACTAAATTATTTCTTCAAAAAAGTTTAGGGACGGGATAGGATGTTTTGACAACCTTAATAGTATCAGGTTAAGGGAAATAACGGAGGTTTTTAAAATGAAAATAACAATGATTGGGCACAGCACAGTTTTAATTGAAACTGCGGGACAGAAAATTCTTACAGATCCATACTTCGGGTTGTGGGGCAATCTTGCTTATGCACGTATCGCTCCCCCGGCAAAGACTCGCGAGGAACTAAGGGATGTAAACCTTGTACTAATTTCACATAATCACTGGGATCATACCGACAGCAAGTTTCTGCGGTCTCTTGGTAACGACGTGCCGGTACTGGCTCCCGGATCTTCAGCATGGGTGACAAAATTAAAAGGCGGCAAAAACGTTATAGGAATGAAAACATGGGAGAAGAAGCAGTTCGGTGAAATTTCCGTTACGGCTGTGCAGGCGCTGCACATTGTAAAAACAACCGGGTATATAATAGAGAGTGAAGGAAAGACAGTTTATTTTGCAGGCGATACATACTACCGCCCGTTTATGAAAAATATAGGGCAGAGGTTTAAGATAGATGCAGCGCTTATGCCTGTAACAACTTTTCGCGTTCCAATGACAATGGGTGAGAAGAGCGCTGTTCATGCTGCACGGGACCTGAAACCGTCGGTGATAATACCTATTCACATGGGAATAAAACCACGGTCTCCCCTGCTCCGGACAAACCATTCCCCGGAAGGCTTTAAACGCCGGGCAGCCCTTGCAGGATTGGAAACAAAACTTATTATACTTAGAAATGGAGAAAGCTGGCATTTATAACAGCACGAAAGTTATTACAGCATGTTATACCCCAGAAAACTAAAAGGGAAAGATAAAATATTAAAAACGTATGTATCATTTTTATATACAAACAGATTCTTTCTTTGCCCATCGTTAAGGGACAAGAAGGAAATTAATTCACATCAAATCTAAAAGGAAGAATAATGCCAGAGGAATTAAAGGTTCTATTTGTAGCCGGTTTCGGCCCGGTTATTCAGGATGACAGCGTAAGCCGGAAATTATATATTGAAACACTCGGCCTACCGTTGAAAAATGACAACAATTATTATCATACCCAGGAATTAGCAGGAGTAAAATACTTTGCGCTTTGGCCGCTGACCCATGCCGCCGAATCCTGTTTCGGTAATAATACATGGCCGGAAGAAATCCCCGTTCCGCAAGCATGGATCGAGTATGAAGTTGAAGATGTTGCAGCGGCAACTGAAGTAATGAAAGATAAAGGTTATAAGCTTATTGTTTCAGACCGCCATGAACCTTGGGGGCAGGTAGTAACAAGATTTTTAAGTCCCGAGGGGATACTCACAGGCTTAGTTTATACTCCGTGGCTGCATACGGATGAAAAGAAATAATAAATGGCGGGGCTACTTTAAATAACAATTGAAGTATATTTGGATTCATTGCCCCGGTTTATCAAATTGACGGCCATGCCAAAACGCGGAGCAGTTTGCTGCACCGCTTTCAGCCTAACGTTCAAATTGCAGTGCTTTGTCTAAATCTTCAATTAAATCATTAGCTGATTCAATTCCGACCGACAATCGTATAATCCTTTCATTTATTCCGGCTTTATCGCGCAGTTCAGGAATCATAGAGGCATGGGTCATGGATACCGGGTGGTTTATTAAAGATTCAATCCCGCCAAGAGATTCTGCAACAGCAAAGATATTGACAGAACGGAGTACATGATTAACTTCATCAATGCCGCCTTTAATTTCAAAAGAAACCATTCCGCCAAATCCGTATTGCTGCGAACGTGCAAGATCGTGCTGCGGATGACTCTTCAACCCGGGATAAAATACTTTCTTTACATTCTTATGTGTTTCTAAAAAATTAGCGACTTGAATAGCATTTCCCTCATGCGCTTTCATACGCGGAACAAGTGTTTTAATACCCCGCAGTACCAACCAGGAATCAAACGGAGACTCCCCCTGTCCCAATGAATTAACCAAATACTGAAGGCGCTCAACAAGATTTGGTTTGTTCACAATAATTGCGCCTCCAACAACGTCGCTATGCCCATTTAAATATTTAGTTGTTGAATGGATTATTATATCGGCACCAAGTTCAAAAGGGCGCTGGTTAACGGGTGAAAGAAATGTATTATCAACTATAACAAGAGCATTATGCTCATGGGCAAGATTACTGACTGCGCGTATATCAACGATATTCAATAATGGATTTCCCGGTGATTCAATCCATAATGCTTTTGTATTCGGCTTAAACGCTTTATTAACCTCATCCGGATTTTCCATGTCAAGATAAGTTATTTCAAAACCAAATAATTCGGAATACAACCGGAATAATCTTTCCGTTCCGCCGTAAATGCAGTTTGTGCTTATTATGTGATCGCCGGCGTGGAAAAAATGTAACGCTGTTGTAATGGCTGACAGCCCGGCAGCTACTGCTTTTGCGGATAAACCGCCTTCCAAAGCTGCAAGATTTTCTTCTAATGCAGTACGGGTTGGATTTGCAGACCTTGTATATACATATCCTTTGGTTTTACCGATATCTTCAAACCGGAAAGTTGATGTTTGATAGATAGGCGTGATAATACTGTTGTATGATGTATCCTTGTCTACACCGAAGTGGACGCTTGTTGTCTGTAGGTCCATTTGTACTATTCCTAATTGTGTTTTAAAATGCCAAATCTTTTCATGAATTTCATAAGTTGACGCAAAGCTGTAAATTCTTACGACTTGTGGTTTAGAGAAATCATCTGTATTAACACAGTTTATTTTTTATTTCTCAGATAATTTATAAGATCAATTTTTGTAATTAAGCCCTGAAATACCTGGTTTTCGTCCTCAACGATTACAACTAATCCTTCATTAAGAATATTAACCAGCGTATCAATCGATTCAGTGTTTTTAATTATTTTCAAACCTTTCGTCATAATATCCTGAACGGTATTGTTCATTGTGTATCCCTTTGAATACAATGCAAGTATTAGATCCGATTCATCGATGATGCCTGCAACTTTTTCTCCAAGCAGGACAGGGAGCTGGGAAACGTCGTAGGTCTTCATCCGCTTATAAGCGGTATTCAAAGTATCGGCGGGGCCGACGTAAACCGTAGCATTATTCTCAAATCGCCTGGATATTATATCGCGCAAATCTCCGTATTGTTTTCTTTGAAACAAGCCCTGATCAAGAAGCCAGTAATCGTTGTACATTTTTGATAAATATTTATTCCCGCTATCGCATGCAAATGTTACAACCCGTTTTGGCGTCGTCTGTTCGCGGCAATATTTTAAAGCTGCCGAGAGCAGCGTACCGGAGGAAGAACCTGCAAGGATACCTTCACTGCTGACTAATTCTTTTGCGGCAACAAAGCTTTCCTGATCGGTTATTACATAAGCTTTTTTTGTCAATGAAAAATCCGCAATGGCGGGAATAAAATCTTCACCAATTCCTTCCACTAACCAGGAACCGGCTTCCTTTGTAATCTTACCCGTGTTCACATATTCAGCAAGGACAGAACCTTCTGGATCCGCCAGGATCAGTTCGGTTTTGTCCGATACTTTTTTAAAGAAGTGCGTCAGGCCGGATATAGTACCGGATGAGCCTACACCCACAACAACCGCATCAATATCGTGATTCAATTGTTCCCAAATTTCCGGGCCGGTAGTTCTCTCATGCGCTAATGGATTTGCGGGATTCTCAAATTGATTTGCATAAAATGCTCCTTTCTCTTTGGAAAGGCGAAGCGCAAGATCCTGATAATATTCCGGATGCCCTTTGCCAACATCGGAGCGGGTAAGTACGATTTCTGCTCCCAATGCATGCAGGTGATTTATTTTTTCCTGGCTCATTTTATCCGGGATAACCAGGATAATTTTATAGCCCCTCATCCTTGCAACCAGTGTAAGCCCAAGACCCGTATTCCCTGCGGTTGCTTCTATAATTGTACCGCCGGTTTTCAGCTTACCCTCTTCTTCGGCTACCCGGATCATTGAAAGCGCCACACGGTCTTTTATTGATCCACCGGGATTTTGATTTTCAAGTTTCAAAAAGAGGCAGCATAACCCTGTGTCAAACCTGGTTAATTCAACAAGAGGCGTATTCCCGATAGTTTCTAAAATGTTTTTGTATATCATATTTTTCTCTGTGTTTTATATTTCTGCTAAATTATTTAATAATACCGAGCAGCTTAGCGCAATTTATTTAGCAAAGAATTGTAGAAGCTAATTACTATGATGTTTGCTTTCATTTAACTAATAACTGACGTTACACAGACATTAAAAATTTTATTAAGTAGCCCTGAGTTTTAGAGCCTGTGAGAAAATTCAAAATAATTTTATAAATATTTAATATTTAGTTTTAATGTTTAATTATTTGAAGGAGGGTAAACCGTTAAAACGGTTGAATATTTTAGGCTTTCATCATTAACACCGCGATTAATCGCGGTGTTAATGAATTATAAAAATATTCCTTCTAACTGTTTTAACAGTTTACCGCTAACTACACATGAATTAATTCAACGTAATTTTTGTCAATTTATTCAAACAAAACATAATTTGACACAGGCTCTAAAACTCAGGGCTACATTAAATATCATTTGCGTAACTTCAGTTATAATTTGTCGTTTTTAATTTTTCCAGTGCTTTCTTATGCGCTCCCATTCTTTATCTCTATACCGTTCTATTTCCAGGATGTCTTCTTCGGAAAGATGTTTGAACCTTCCCTGCTTAGAAAGGTATTCACGGATATTAGAAAATTTTTTAATGTCTTTATTTATTTTAAATTGTTCATTTTCATATTCAGCAAGAACCCATAACCCATTTTTTACAACATCTCTTCCCAATTCTATTGTAATATCCGAATCACAATTCCAGCCTGTAGGGCAGGGGGCATAAACGTGTATATAAGAGGCCCCGTTTACTTTCCGGGCTTTTTCTACTTTGTTCGCAAAGTCCCGGATAAAACCCACGGATGCAGTAGCGGCATATTGAATTCTATGAGCTGCAACAATTTCAAACATATTTTTTTTGTGGGTTCTGTTCCCGTTGATGTTTTTACCCGCGGGAGTTGTAGTAGTTTTAGCTCCGAAAGGTGTTAACCCGCTCCGTTGAATCCCGGTATTCATATATGCTTCATTATCATAACATATATATATGATTTTATCATTTCTTTCAATTGCGCCGGATAAAGCTTGAATTCCAATATCGGCGGTTCCGCCATCGCCTGCAAACCCAACTACATTATAATCCTGTAAATTTAATGCTTTTGCTCCTGCTGCAATCCCCAAAAGCATTGATGCAGTACCGGGAAAAGTAGAGATCATCGCATTGCATGCGAAACTTAACTGCGGGTAAATAAAGCCAACTGCGGACATACATCCTGCAGGAATAGCTACAAATGTTCTGGGGCCCAATACTTTTAAAGCTATTCGTAAAATCAAACTGCCTCCGCAGCCGCCGCATGCTTTATGGCCGAAAAAATATTCATCGCGTGTAAGTTCATTTAACTTTATCGTATCATTGCTCATCAACATCAACTCCCAAATTCACAAATTTCAAATGACTCTGAACTTTATTATTGACGGCATTAAACAGCTCGTTAAAAATTTCTTCAATATGTCCGGGAGTTATAGTCCTTCCTCCAAGTCCGCCTATATAGTTTATTAATTTTAGTTTTAAGCCGCTTCCCGCTACGGCAGAACTAACGTTTGTAAAAACAGTGCCTTCAAATCCGAAGGAAATATCTTTTTCAAGTACGCCCACAGCTTTAGCATTTTTAATTGCTTCAACAATTTGATCCGCAGGAAACGGGCGCATATACCTGATTTTCAGAAGGCCGGCTTTTGTTCCTTTACTTCGTAATTTATCAATTACTGTTCGGACGGTACCTGTTATGCTTCCCAGAGTAATTAATATTACATCCGCATCCCCGGTAAAATATGAATCAATAAGCCCGCCGTAGTATCTACCAAACTTATTGCCGAATTCAATATAAGCCCAAAAAATAATTTCTTTTGATTTTAACATTGCCTGATTCTGTTGATACTTAAATTCCATATTGTCTGCCGGAGTTGAACTAAAGCCAAAATTTTTAGGATTATCCAAATCCATTATGTAAGTAGAATTAAAGGGAGGCAGAAATGCATCAACATCTTCCTGCGATGGAATTAATACAGTCTCATAAGTATGAGTAAGAACAAAGCCGTCAAGGTTAATCATAAACGGTGTTAATACATCTAAATTCTCCGCAATTTTATAAGCCTGGATAACCAGGTCTAAAGATTCCTGTGCGCTTTCTGCATAAACCTGGATCCAGCCGCTGTCCAACAATGACAATGAATCTCTCTGATCTCCGTAAATACTCCATGGCAGGGCAACGCTGCGGTTGGCATTCATCATAACTATAGGAAACCTGCCGCCGCTTGCATAGTGTAGACACTCGGCCATGAATAAAAGGCCCTGTGATGATGTAGCTGTAAATGTTCTTGCGCCTGTTAAACTTGCCCCTATCATTGCTGAAAGAGCAGAGTGCTCGGATTCAACCAACATAAATTCGGCATTTAATTCTTTGGACTCAACCATCTCCGATAGTTTTTCAACCACAACGGTTTGGGGTGTTATCGGATAAGCCGCTATTACATTAGGGCGCGCCAGTTTTGCACCGTAAGCGATTGCTTCGTTTCCCGATAAAAATAATTTTTGATTATTATTACTCATCTTCTTTAGTCATCTTTATTGCTTTCCTGCTGCATTCATGAGCACAGATCCCGCATCCTTTACAGAAGTCATAATCAAATTCTATTTTATCGTTATTAATTAAAATTGTTCTGTCGGGGCAGTTCACATAGCAAATTAAGCATAATGTACAAAGCTCGTTGTTTACTACCGGTGTAAATACTCTGTAACTTGAATTAGTTGAAACCAGATGGCCTGCCTTGAATGCAGGGCCAACGGGATAATCATTAATGTGTACCGGTTTTTTGAATACTTCTATTTTTGGCTTTTTCATTGGTATAACTTCAAAGTAGATTCATAGGCGAATTTTAACAATTCAACATTTTTTTCTGCAATATTACTTTTCATTTCGTGCCTTATTCCCGATTCAGCAGATTCAATTGAAATTACATTTGATACCGCAACTAATGTTCCAAGCATTGCAGTATTAACAATTTGCCTGCCGAGAATCTTGTATGCAATATCATTTGCATCAATGAAAATGGTTTTAATATTAGCTGCGAAATTATATTTTTCGGGATACCCGGAATTGATAATCAAAGTACCCGCCGGTTTCAGTTCATTTCCGGTATTATTATCTATTAAAGTTTCATCAAGAATAATGGTATAATCACTTTTCTGAACTTCACTTCTATCTGTAATATTTTGTGAATCAATTTTAGTAAATCCCAGTACGGGAGCGCCCCTTCTTTCAGGGCCGAAAGTAGGGAACGCAATGGCATATTTTTTTTCATAAAGGCCGGCGCTAAGCCCTAATAACCTTGAAGCGGTAAACGATCCCTGCCCGCCTCTGCCGTGCCATATTATCTCAATCATTCTATCCTACCGTTAGACATTTTTAAGTTTTAATAACCTTTTACCGGCTTCAATAAGAGTATCTTCTTTCTTAGCAAAATGGAACCGTATATAATTTTTGATATCTTCTTTGAAGAAACTTGAGCCCGGTACTGCGGCAACGCCAATTTCTTTAATAAGCCATTCGCAGAAAGAGAAATCATTTTCGTAATGAAATTTTGTTATATCCACAAGGACATAATATGCACCTTCCGGGGTATAATAAGTCAATCCTGCATCAGTAAGAAAATTCAGAAAAAGCCTGCGTTTTGCCGAATAAAGATTCAACAGCTCTTCGTAATAAAGCTCCGGCAGTTTTAGGCCGGCCACTGCAGCTTCCTGGAGCGGTGCGGCAGCGCCGACTGTTAAAAAGTCATGGACTTTTTTTACGCCGTTAATCACATCTTCTGAGGCGATAACATATCCCAAACGCCAGCCTGTTATCGAATAAGTTTTAGAAAGTGAACTGCATGAAATTGTCCTTTCGAACATACCTGGTAAGGAAGCAATGTAAACATGTTTATTCGGATGGTAAACTATGTGTTCATATACCTCATCGGTAATGATAAATGTATCATTTTCTTTTGCAAGCTTTGCTATTAATTCTAATTCTTTGACTGTAAATACTTTGCCCGACGGATTGGATGGATTGCAAAGAATCAGCGCTTTGGGTTTGCGGCTGAATGCATCTCTCAGTTCCGACTCAATAAATGTGAATGCGGGAGGATGAAGTGTGACATGGATTGGCTCAGCGCCGGTTAAAATAGTATCTGCAACATAGTTCTCATATAATGGTGAAAACACAATTACTTTATCGCCGGGGTTGCAGGCTGTCATCATAGCCGCCATCATTGCTTCAGTACTGCCGCATGTTACAACAACATTCTTATCAGGGTCCAAATTCAAATTCATCAGTTTGGTTTGCTTTTCAACCAGGGCTTTTCTGAAATTAGCTGCGCCCCATGTTATGGCATATTGATGCGGCCCTGATTTTGCCGTTCTTATTAATTCCTTCAGCAATGGTTCAGGCGGATCAAAATCCGGGAATCCCTGCGATAAATTAATTGCATTATGTTCAATGGCAATTCTTGTCATTTTCCTGATAACTGATTCGGTAAATAATTTCGTTCTTGAACTAATATCCGGCATATAATTACTTTATATATTTATTTTTTTTCTCTTAAATCGATTAAACGTTTAGCTTTATGTGTTTCTCTAGGAAGATTGCCTTTTGGTAAAATTTTAATTTCTTTAGGCCTTATACCAAAACGGGTTTTAACTCTATCTTTAAATATGGATGCAAGTTCTATATCTTCTATAGAAGTATGATCTTCTTTTTCAATTTCAATAGTTAATTTAGAAAGGTGGTTTTCTTCGGAAACCGTTATCCTGTATTCACCGGTAAAATGTTCTATCCCCCTAACAATAAACTCAATATCGCTGGGGAAAATGTTAACCCCTGATATAATAATCATATCGTCCAGCCTGCCTTTTACTTTAATTCTTTTTAAAGTTCTGCCGCATGAACATTTCTCAGTATTAACGGTAATAATGTCGCCTGTTCTGAACCTGATCATAGGCCTTGCCTGTTTGCGTAATGTGGTCAGGACCATTTCGCCTTCTTCACCTTCGGGGACAGGTTCAAGAGTTACCGGATTAATTACTTCAAGTAAAATGTGGTCTTCTGCCAGATGCAGCCCGTCCTTATATTCGCACATACCCGCACAAGCGCCAAATATATCCGATATCCCGAAGAAATCGTAGAGGTCTGCATTCCATAAACTTTCTATTGCTTTACGCGTAGCAGGTATCGAGCCACCGGGTTCGCCTGCAACAATAATTTTTCTTATAGAAAGATCTTTTGCCGGATCTATTCCCTGATTTTTCGCCGTTTCTCCCAGGAACCAGGCATAAGAAGGAGTAGTCCATGTTATAGTTGGCTGGAATTCCTTCATAATAAATAATAACCGGTCGGAAGGGATAGATCCTGCCCAAATGGATAATGCACCCAGATTTTGCGCTCCTATAACATCAGGCCCCCCGACAAATAATGAAAAATTAAGAGCATGCAGATACCTGTCATCCGGCCTCATACCAACACCCCAGAATAATCTTGATTCAACATTCTGAAATTCTTTGAAATCTTTTGCAGTAAACGGGCTGACAGTTGGAACGCCGGTACTTCCGCTTGATGTTGAAATAAATATTACCTTATCTTCGGGGACGCAGGCTAAATCGCCCAATAGAGGTTTAGCTAATTGCGAGTCCCGTTCAATTTTTTTATTTATAAACGGGAACTTCCTAAAATCATGTAATGACTTCAGTTTTGAAGGAATTACATTGTTTTCAATGAATGATTGTTTATAATAGCCTGACTTATTATACGCCCACTCCAATTGTTTTTTAAGATATTCTAATTGATATATTTCAAGATTTTTCTTTGAAATAGTTTCAATTTCCTCATCCCAGTATTTTTTTATTGCCATTTTAATTTTCTCACTTTTTATTAGAGTTATTTAACTGAAGTTACGCAGATATTAAAAATTTTATTAATCCGCCCCGAGTTTTTGGCACAGCCATCACAATGTGAAACTCGGGGGAATAATGAAGCCCGGACTTTATTGGCTTTTCCGCCTTAGGCGGATGAGCCTTTGGTTCAATCCACAATTTTCATATCATTTTGGCTAAAGCCGAACATGTTTTGTAATTCAGCGATCCCCGACATAAATGTCGGGGCTACTTTAAATATCATTTGCGTAACTTCAGTTACTTAATTTAAAATCATGCTTTTCATTTGAGCAGTTTGTTTTTTCATGGATAATACTTATCTGTTCATACTATCCTGGTATTTTAAAGACGCCGCCCGGCAAGTTCCATTGCAAAGTCGGTTAACTTTCCGCAGACAGCAAAAAGAAGAATGCTTACGATGATAATACCGGGCGCCCGGTCATTTGTCCGTCATTCATTAAAAAACCTATACCCTTACTTGCACCCATGAGTTCGGCGGCTACTACAAACATCCACCCGAGTCCCAGTCCGCTGCGTAATCCGGTAATATAAGCGGGCATAGTGGCCGGAAGAATTACGCGCCGTATTAATTGAAAATCACTTAACCGGAAAATTCTGCCCACTTCAACAAGCTTCGGGTCTACACTTAGGATTCCGCTCATCAGGTTCAGGTACACCGGAAAAAACACACCTACTGCAATTAATGTAATTTTTGAAGCTTCCTGGATTCCAAGCCAAAGCAGGAATAACGGCACCCACGCCATAGACGGTATGTTTCGGAGTGACTGCAAAAGTGGATCCAGCAAACGCCTGTACAGCGGACTATAACCGGTGAGAGCTCCCAGTACTGTAGCGGCAAATACACCGATTGCAAACCCTGCAATTACGCGCCAAGTAGTAATAAGTATGTGGCCTGCCAGGTCTCCCTGGCTCGCCAGCTCAAATCCCGTTGCTATGACGGAAGTTGGAGCCGGCAACCAGTTGGGCGGCAAGACGCCCAAATGCGCCAGGATTTCCCAAAATAATATTATAAATCCGGGAATCAGAAATCCTATTAATGCGTTCTTCACTTTACAGCTTCCGCCGCATAACGCGGGTCAATGAGTTCGTCCACGGTTTTATTTATATCCACAGTTACTCCGATAACCGAATTCTTTTTGAGCACATCGCCTGCGGCTCCTATGGCTTTTTTCTGTTCTTCACCAATGCGTGAATTACTCAGGTCGGTTCGTTCAAGAACTTTAGATGCAACCGCATCGTTAATTTTGGCTTGAGCAACAACCAATGCCTTAAACTGAGCCGGATTGTCAATCACCCACAGGCGTGCTTTTTCATAAGCTTGTAAAACCCGAACTACTAAATCCGAATGATTTTTGGCATAATCTTCCCTTACATTTAAAACTCCGTATGTGTTAAAACCGGCGTTACGGTAGAGAAACATTGCGCCGGATTCAACCTCAGCCTGCACCATCAATGGATCCAATCCCGCCCAGGCGTCAACATCGCCGCGCAACAGAGCGTTTTTTCCATCTGCATGCTGCAGGGCCACAAATTCAATGTCTTTAATCGTAAGCCCGTTTTCACTTAATGCCCGCACCAGGAAAACAAAAGGATCGGTTCCGCGTGTAGCAGCAACTTTTTTACCTTTTAGTTCTGCTACAGATGTAATCTTGCTGTTCTTGCCAACTAACAGCGCCGTCCACTCAGGTTTTGAATAAACATAAATTGATTTCACAGGATTCCCGTTAGCCCTTGATATGAAAGCCGCCACGCCGGCTGTCGAACCGAAGTCAACACTTTTACTATTCAGATATTCAAGCGACTTGTTGCTGCCCTGGCTAAACACCCAGTCTACCTTTATGCCGTCTTTATCGAGGTCTTCTTCAAGAAACTTCTTTTCTTTAAGCACAAGGCTTACCGGGTTATAGTATGCATAATCCAGTGTAACCCGTGTAACGGCTGATTGAGCATGCAACCGGGAATATTTGAACTTTAATAGCAGCAATGCTGCCGCTATCAGAACGATTGCAATTGCAATCACGATAATTATTTTTTTGTTCATAATTTTACCTTCTATATTTTTTTATTTCGTTCTCTCCATCTTCACCAGAACCATGCGCACGCATGTGCTCCCAAGATCTGAATAACGGATCGTTTATGGTCTCCTGCTCATGCTCGCGGCGGTAAATACGTATGTCTGTTCTTCCGTATAGTTCCCGGTCAGCCCCGACGGGGCAGACTTTAGCACAGATACCGCAGGGGAACCGGTTCTCCAGGCGAAGCTGCTGATGGCGCACTGTGCAGGAATCTTTGTCCATGTCCGCAATCAGCCGCCCTTTTACTTTTATAAATGCATTTACGGGGCAAAGCCGGATGCATAGGCCGCACTTGTTGCAAAGATCTCTGGCTTTGAGCGGATCTCCATGTAACTCAGCCGAAGTAAATATTGAAACAAGCCGTACCCTGGGGCCATACTCAGGTGTCAGCAACATGTGACTCGCTCCTATCGTTCCCAGTCCGGCATATTTCCCTGCCGTTGCATGGCTAAAGCCGGCAGCCGGTTTGCGCCGAAGAATATCAAGGTTTCCGTAACCGTCACGCGAAAGATAAATCGCCGCATATCCCAGACTGTTAAGCCAGGCAGCCAGGCGAAAAGCCGCCTGATCCAGCACCTGGTTTGCCGTACCATACATCTCCTGGTAATTAATTGAAGGTGTACTTTCTATTAAAGGCAGAAGCATAGGAACTCCAAGCACGATCACGGTTTTAGCATTCTGCCATACGGATGCCGGCCAATATGATTCATCCAGACCGCTGTCTGCCCACCGTGATATAGGCGCATATCCAACTAAGTTTGCGCCGAGCCGCCTGGCTTCACGCGTGATCCGGGCCTTAAGATTTTTAATGCTGCTTAACTTCATAATTCCGCTTGACTCATATTTCATACGCAAAAGTTTTTTCGGCTTCCGCAAAAAACTCATTATAAATTTTCCGGCGGTATTCGACAAATTCGTAACTGTTTCGGTCCCGCGGACGTGCAAGGTCAATTGAATAATTTCTGTGAATAGTCCCGGGCCGGTTGGACATTATAAGCACACGGTCGCTTAGAAAAACTGCTTCGTCTATGTCGTGGGTAACCAGTATGATGGTTGCTTGCTCCGCACGCCATATCTTCAGTACCTCTTCTTGCATCTGAATTTTTGTAAATGCATCCAGGGCGCCGAATGGTTCGTCCATCAACAGGATTTTAGGGCGGTTAACAATAGCACGGGCAATGGCTGCACGCTGCGCCATTCCACCCGATAGCTGGCCGGGATATGCATTTGAAAAACCATCAAGCCCGACCAATGTTATATGTTCTCGAACAATTCTTTCAACCTCCGCTTTTCCCCCGCTAAGGCCAAAGGCAATATTCTCTTTAATAGTGAGCCAGGGGAAAAGACGATGCTCCTGAAATACCAGGACGCGGTCAGTGCCCGGACCATGGACAGGCTGTCCATCTAATTGAATCGTACCTGTAAATGAATTTTCCAGCCCGGCAATGATCCGTAAAAGTGTGCTTTTGCCGCAGCCGCTGCCTCCCACAATGCTGATAAACTCTCCACGCTTAATGGCAAGATGGATGGAATTAAGCGCCGGAACAGGTTTCGATCCGACCCTGAATTCCTTACTAAGATCCTCAATGATTAGTTCAGGTTCTGTTCCTTTAAACTGTTACCGGCCATATTTATATTATCACTTTTTATTGGATTTATTTGCTGCAAAATCACCCAGAATTTGTACTATCTGAACAAGGAGGATTAAAAAGAAAACAGTAATTATCATAACATTAGTTTCATACCTGTAATAGCCGAAACGGATTGCAAGGTCGCCAACTCCGCCTCCGCCCACAATGCCGGCCATAGCAGAATACCCGATTAGGCTTACAGCCGTTACAGTAAGGCCTCTTAACAAACCGGGTAAAGCTTCCCTTAACAGCACGTTTGTTATAATTAAAAAGGGTTTTGCTCCCAGCGATAAGGATGCTTCAATTACGCCTTTATCTATTTCGCATAATGAAACCCAGACTAAGCGCGCATAAAATGCTGTTGATGCAATAGCCAGAGGCACCGATGCTGCAAGAGGGCCGATAGTAGTTCCGATAATTACTTGTGTAAAAGGAAGCAGCAAAACCAATAGTATTACAAAAGGTATTGACCGGATAATGTTTATAATAAAACCGCTTATTACATTTAAAAATTTATTTGAATAGAATAAACCCTTTTCCGTTACATATAAAAACAATCCCCAGGGAATGCCCAGAACAATGGAAGTTAATAGTGCAATGCCAACCATCTGAAATGTTTCATAAAACGCTTTTAATAAATCCTGTGATATTCCCTGGATGTATTCAATTGTCATATTAACTCCAATTCAGATACTCGTTCCTTAAGATTATTAATTGATTTTTCAATATTTGTTTCCTCACCGTCAACGCCGATAACTAATATTCCTATAGGCCTCCCGCTTATATATTCAATTTTACCGTGAAGAATTGTAATTGTAACATTAAAGTTTTTTATCGTTTCTGAAATAACCGGCTCAAGCGCCGAATCCCCTTTAAAAATTAACCTTACTAATTTGCCTTTGTGAATTTCAAGAAGTTCATCCGGGATATCGAGATTTATTGTATGTTCAATTAACTGTTTGGTAAAATCATGCCGGGGATTTGTAAATACTTCGTAAACACTACCGTGCTCAACCAGGTAACCGTTTTCCATAACGGCTACTTTATCACATATTTTTTTTACTATGTTCATTTCATGGGAAATTAATACGGTTGTAATTCCCATTTTTTTATTAATATCTTTTATCAGGTCAAGAATTGAACTGGTTGTTTCAAGGTCTAATGCAGAAGTCGGTTCATCGCAAAGAAGAATATCAGGATTGTTGGCAATAGCCCTTGCAATACCAACTCTCTGTTTTTGCCCGCCGCTTAAATTTGAGGGATAAGAATCCGTTTTATCTTCAAGCCCTACCAGCGATAAAATTTCAGGAATATGCGTTTCCCTCTCTTCTTTGGATTTACCGGCTACCCGCATAGCAAAGGATACATTATCAAAAACTGTTTTTGTATTAATAAGATTATAGTGTTGAAAAATCATTCCGATTTTTAATCTCACTTTACGAAGTTGTTCACCCTTAAAATCGTTGATCTTAACATTATTAATTAATACTTCGCCTGAAACAGGCTTTTCAAGCAAATTAATTGTTCTTAATAAAGTACTTTTACCCGCCCCGCTTGAACCTACAATTCCGTATACTTCCCCACGCCCGATACTCAGACTGACATTTTTAACGGCCTCAATTACATTTTTTTTAACCGTAAAACGCACGCATACATCATCTAATCTTATCATAAACAAAGCCTGAATAAAATTTTTATTTTGACGTTAAAATCAATTATCAAATTATGAATGAGGTACTCTACCCAATACCTCATTCAAGCCTTAAATAATTATTGCTTAATTTTCCATTTATCCAGATACCACTGCGGTTTTTGAAAAGAATTAAAAATATCTTTAGGATTTTCAATTGCTTTTTTAAAAGTTTCCGATTCAATAGCTTCTTTTAAATCTTTAACAAATTGCTTATTGACATCATCCGAATGGACAGCAAGCACGTTTTTATGGTCTTCATCCAATACCTCTTTAATAAGAGCAGAATTTAACGGGATGCCGGCAGCAATAGCATAATTACCGTTGATAACGGATATTGCAACAGCATCCAGAGTTCTTGGAAGCTGGGCCGCTTCTACGGGGCGGATTTTTAAATTATGCGGATTGCTTTCAATATCTTTTTCAGAAGCTTTAGTAACATCGATGTTTTGTTTAAATGTTATTAAGTTATTTACAGATAGTAATTTAAGAGCGCGTGTTTCATTTGTCGGGTCATTAGGGATTGTAACTTCATCGCCATCTTTTAATTGCGAGATGTTTTTTATTTTCTTTGAGTATACGCCTACACCTGCCGTCGGAATTTTAATAACCGGTGAAAGTTTTAGTCCCCTGTCTGCCGAAAGTTTAACAAGGAAAGGTGTATGCTGGTAAAGATTTGCATCAACTTCTTTGTTATTTAATGCAAGGTCAGGCTGGATGTAATCACTGAATTGTTTTAATTCAATAGTATACCCTTTCTTTTCAAGATACGGTTTTATACCTCTTGTTATTAAATCACCATAAGGGCCGGGGGCAACACCTATAACAATTGTTTTCTCATGCTTTTGTGAAAAAACAGAACTCACGGAAATTAAAGCGATAATTAAAATCATCGCTATATTTTTGTAATGTTTCATTGTATTATCTCCAAAATGTTTAAAAGCATTTTCAATATCATTGATACTTTTTTAACCGGATATTAAAAGAATAAATAAGCGCCTACAAGAACTCTTAAGGCAGATTCATTGTATGTATTTATTACTTTTTCTTTGTCGGTAGGATCATTTGTTCCATAAGCTACCGAGGTATACTCTAATTCAAGGCCGAATCTTGTTTTACCATAGTTTAATACTACTCTTGGCGAGAACCTGTATATATCTTTGATATTAGTACCTCTGCCGTATGCATATAATTCTGCAGTACTGATTTGGTCGGAAGTTCCTAAATTCTGTGTATAACCTGCAAATAACGCAACCTGGAACTGTGTGCCGAAAACAATATCTGTCCAGAAAGATTCAGTATTAAAGTTAGTATAAGTAGGAATTCCTGTAACAGGATCAATAGACTGGATTGCATAACCGCCGATCAGGTACTGAGAAACAGGGTTCTGAGCATAAATGCCTTCCGCAACAATTGAAAAACCGCTTTCAGCATATTTAGCAGTAAGCTGTGCTATTGCACTTTCAACTTTGTTAGTTGTCTGATATGTAGTTGCAGCGGTTCCTTTGGAAACAGACTGCAAAGGTTCAAGTACTTTGTAATCTCCGGTTAATGCAAGAAGGAAGTTTTCATTTCTAAATGCAATTTGTAAATCGGTATTAGGAATAATTGCATCCCGTTCGAACAAAGAGGATGCGGTTGAAGCCAGGTTTGTTGCGGCGCTTGCAGTGCCGCTGCTTGTAGGGCCGTTACTTTGGAAGTCTCTCTCGGTTATAAAAGCAAGCGAAACGTTTATATTGCTGTTCAAAGCCTGTGTTAATTTTATTTGAGGTTCACGTGCTAAAGTTTTGAAAGGAGTCCCGGTATTGTAAGATATAGTTGCAGGGGCAGCATCAAGAATAAAAAGAGGGTCCCATGCCTGGCCGATCAATAGCTGGGTTGAATTATTCCAGTTAAGATTGATATAACCGAGCCTTAACCTGAAACCGTTAACGTCTGAATCCGAAGTACCAAAGAATTCACCCTCAAATACTCCTGTTGATTTTGCACCTAATAAATCAGGCGCCGTAACCTTACCGGTAAGTCTTGATTGAACCGAAAGAATATTAAAATCACCTATTGCATTCAGATCGGTTCCGTTTGAAGATAAACTTCTTGCGGCAGGGTATAATTCAAATTCACCTTCTCTTCCAAGAACTTCCTGGCGGGTATCATAAAATACATCTGTTTTTATATAGCCTGAAAGTGTAAGCCCGAATGTTTGGTGCTGGGTAGTATCCTGTGCAAATGCCCCGGCATTCAAAAGTAATAAAGTAAGAATGGTTAGTATAGTATTTTTCATTTTTTCTCTCTCTTGTATTATTAAAAAATAAAATGATATTAATTATTGAATGAGAACAGCGGTTATTACCCGTATGCCATAGAAAAGGGAATTATGGAGTAGTCATATTTATAAGGATTATGATTAGTGCGGTAATTTTGCACTTCCGTATTTACGACTACATTTTCTAATTTCATTTTACCTGTACTTCTTTTTTTAAATTGATTAAGAACCGGATGTGTTCTTATTTCTCAATTATATTTTTCAGCCGGCATCTTTAAAACAAAAAAGGCTAAAAACTCACTATAATTTTTTTAGTGAATTCTTAGCCTCCGGTTGTCCGGTTGATCTAAGGACTATGTTAAAACGCCTTACTTCTCTATTGCAGTAGAGTCAGTATAATTTTTTCAGTTACTTAAGTTTTTGTATTTGAACTAATTACAGATTTTTGATTTGAATCTTTTTTTTCAAATCTGACTTTTTCAATTTTATCTATCTGAACAACTTCATAATTGTGAATAGTTATCTGAACCTGCCCAAATTTTATAGATTTTATTGATTTGATAATTTCCTCAATAGGAATATGTGCTGCCTCTTTATGTCCCATTTTTTCTATATAAAAATTTTGATTAAATATGTCTTTTAGACATAAATTGTTATTTTAAAAACAAAAAACCCTTCACGTAATTACGGAAGGGCTTGTAGATTAAAATTCTATTTTAACTTAAATATATTTTTTCAGATTATAATCCTTCCGTAACATTGTTGTGACAGACAGCAACAACAAATAGCCGCCGGATTGTTATATTTATTTTTATATGTTTTTAGATTTTTCATAATATCAGTTACAAAAGTATTATTTATTATCCCACTTGTCAAGTACTCTGCAATTTTTTTATTATAAAAATTAATATTTTCCAGAACAAAGTTGACTTTGTTAGTAATAATTTTCAAGCGAAAAATCATTTCTATCTTATAATACAGGCATTTTAAAAATCAGAACTATATTCATAAATTTATTTTGTACATTTACTAAATAGCGGAGGGTAAACCGTCCCCGGTCGAATCGGGACAGGTAAAACGGTTGAATATTTTTATCTTTCATCATTAACACCGCAATTAATCGCGGTGTTAATGATACTAATAATATATTTCGTAACTGTTTCACTCGTCCGCCTCTGGAGGAACAGTTTACCAATCTGTTAATAATAATATAAATGATATACGTTTAGTATGTTTATTCAAGCAAAATTAATTTTTCACACGAGCTAAAACACAGTGCAAATTTAAATTTGATTTGAACAGATACGATATTAATGATTATATACATATTAATTTTTAAGTTGCTATTGACAAGAAGCAATGTAAAATATATATTTGTATAAAATTATTATGAAAATAGAATTCAAAAATATAGACCGGACCAAAAGCCCAATGAATATGTGCACTTGTTGCATGATGATGTGTATGTGTACATCAAATCGGGAGGTACTGGCCTATTAATTAAAATTAAAATTTATGACTAAGCCCTTCCCGATACCTTATCGCGAAGGGCTTTTTTTTTGGATAATCGTATGAATTAACAAAATAAAAATAATTTGAAAAGCTCTTATCGAGAAAGGTTGAGGGATCAGGCCCTGTGAAACCTTAGCAACCCCCCCGGTTTAATCCGGGGGCCATGGTGCTACCTCCTGCCCGCTGCCGGATTTACAGGCAAGTATGGGAAAGATGAGAGAAGAAGTTTTTTAAACCTCTTCGAGTAATCTTAACCGGAGAGGTTTTTTTTCAACTTAACTTAATAAGGAGAAGAGCATGGGAAAGTTTATTAATTATATTAAATCATTCAACAAAACGAGAAAGGCTAAAACCATGAGTACTAACGGGAAAGAAAGAAACTACAAATTTGAAACTCTTCAATTGCATGCCGGACAGGTTGTAGACCCAACAACCGGGGCGCGTGCTGTTCCGATTTACCAGACTACATCATACAATTTCAACGATGCACAGCATGCCGCAGATTTATTCGGCCTGCAAAAATTCGGTAATATTTATACCAGAATTATGAACCCGACAAACGATGTTTTTGAAAAACGTATCGCTGCCTTAGAAGGCGGAGTTGCTGCACTGGCAACCTCATCAGGCCAGGCTGCTCAATTAATTGCTATTACTACAATTGCCCAGGCAGGTGAAAATATCGTTTCTACTTCATTGTTATACGGCGGAACCTACAACCAGTTCAAGGTTACTTTCCCAAGACTTGGCATTAACGTTAAATTTGTTGACGGCGACGCTCCTGAAGACTTCGAAAAGTTAATTGATAAAAAGACAAAGGCCCTTTACATTGAATCGATCGGCAACCCCAGAGTTAATGTACCGGATATTGAAGAAATTGCTAAAGTTGCTCACCGCCATGGAATACCATTAATCGTTGATAATACATTCGGAGCGGCAGGTTATCTTGTGCGCCCTATTGATCACGGCGCGGATATTTTGGTTGAATCAGCAACTAAATGGATCGGCGGGCATGGGACATCAATCGGCGGGGTTGTTGTGGATTCGGGAAAATTTGACTGGGGTAATGGAAACTTTCCTATTTTCACGGAACCATCCCCCGGATACCACGGGTTAGAATTTAATAAAGTTTTTGGAAAGGGTTCGCAGTTCGGCAATATCGCTTTTATCATCCGTGCCCGTGTTGAACAACTTAGAGACCTGGGCCCGGCTATAAGTCCTTTTAATTCTTTCTTATTACTTCAAGGAGTTGAAACTTTGTCTTTGAGAATTGAAAGGCATTCCCAGAATGGTTTGGCATTGGCAAAATGGTTAGAAAAAAATCCGGATGTTGAGTGGGTATGGTATCCGGGGCTTGAAAGCTCTCCTTATCATAATGCCGCAAAGAAATACCTGAGAAACGGTTTGTTCGGTTCTATTCTTGCATTCGGAATAAAAGGCGGGATAGAGGCGGGTAAAGCCTTTATCAATAATGTAAAACTATCCAGCCTGCTGGCAAATGTAGGAGATGCAAAAACACTTGTAATTCATCCTGCATCTACTACCCATCAGCAGCTTTCTGATGCAGAACAAAAAGAATCCGGTGTATTACCTGAACAAATAAGAGTATCTGTAGGATTAGAACATATTGATGATATTATCGAAGACTTTGACATAGCAATTAAAGCTGCTGTTCAGAGCATTGTAAAAGCTTAAGACAAAAATCCTTTTATCTTAAGAACGGCTTTAGAAGATCTGTTATTAGTTCAATTTGTGGTTAAAAAAACGGTGTCAGCCTAAAAACCTTGGCCTCTAGTCCATGCAGAGAGAGAGAAGACGGACTAGAAAATCCCAAACAAAAAGGCAGAGTAAGATTTTTATCTACTCTGCCGGTATTTTTTTTGATATTCGTTGTTTATTAACCATATTTATAAATATTGCATCAGATAGAATACAGTGCGATGAGATATAGTATTTTATTTATTGCAAGGATAATAATTTAAATATGAGAATATCAAAGAGAAGATTTAAATTCTGACAATTGGTTTTTCTCAGGAATTAGAAAATCACGCTCATGCAATAGATTAACATTTCATGTATTATAATTTGTATCTTACCAAGAGCATATAACAATGAAGATTTTTCAGCCGGCCCTATCTTCTCGTTATTATTTTGTGCTTTATTTAATTCATTTGGCATTTTATCCATAAGTTTATTGATAATTGTTTTTTTTAAAAAACTGCTTTATTTCACGAACTTTTTAGATTCATTTATTTTTTTAAAGAAATTGAACAATTATTTGAAACTGAGAAACAACCGAAAGAGTTTGACTTCTAAAAGATTTAATATAAATTTATACCGTATTATAGGGTTTATTATGTAAAATGAGTAAAAAGAATAAAGCTTCACAAGTAAAGGTAAAAGATACCGAAGTTTCAATAATTCAACATAACGGTAAAGATTTTATAAGCTTAACTGATATGCTAAAAGCCAAAGAAGGGCAATTTTTTATTGATAGTTGGTTAAGAAATAGAAATACCATTGAATTTTTGGGAATTTGGGAAACTTTAAATAATCCAGATTTTAATTACGTCGAATTCGACGTAATTAAAAAAGTGGCAGGTCTCAATTCCTTCAAAATTAGTGTAAAAGAATGGATTGCAAGAACCAATGCAATTGGTATAATAGCAAAAACTGGCCGATATGGTGGAACTTATGCACTTTCAGATATAGCTTTCGAATTTGGCACATGGATTAGTCCAGAATTTAAATTGTATCTAATTAAAGAATTTCAAAGATTAAAAGATCAAGAGCAAAAATTACTAAATCCAGAATGGGATTATAGACGATTTTTATCAAAAGTAAATTATCGGTTACATACGGATGCAATTAAAGAAAACATTATTCCTCAATACTCCAATCTATCCAAAGATCAGGAAAACTATATATATGCTGATGAAGCAGAAATATTGAATGTTGCTATATTTGGAATAACTTCCAAGCATTGGAGAGAAGAACATCCAAAAGAATATTTGCAGGGTTATAATCTAAGAGATATTGCAAATATTCCGCAGTTGACAGTTTTATCAAATTTGGAAAGTCTGAATGCCCATTATATTAAATTGGGAATGACACCTAAAAAAAGATTAGAATTATTAAAGGCAGAAGCAACCGTTCAATTAAAATCTTTATTAAGCCATACTTATACTTATCCTATAGTCAGCCCATTTGTACAGGAAGAAACAACAACTACATTTGATAAAAATTTACATGAGGCTTTAACTGTCGTTCCAAAAATAAATAAAAAATAAAAGTATCTAAAATTATTTAGGTCGTTTTTGTCCCTCAACTTCTAATTTTTGTAGAAAAATCTTATATATTCTATCTATTTGCGTAATATAATAATTTTCTTTAGTATCGCTTTTCGATTAGATAGCATAATCAATCTTCGAGAAGACAATAGTAGTTAAAATTGCGGCAGCTTGTTCTTAGTTTGATTCCACAATAATACACTCTAAAGAATTATTAAAATAGTTAATTGGGATTTTAAATATAGTGAATTTTTGAAATTATGTTTAAAAATCTTAAAAAGTGAAGGTTTTTTGAAACTGAGACATTACAGATTTTCGTGGCAATTTGACAATACATCCTCATTTTATTATTTTTCCATATAATATTAAAATAAATGAAATTAGAATTCACAATATCGAATGTCTCTACATCCCCATCAGGAAAATTGATGGAATGTTGCTGCTGTTGTTGTCGGCTTCATGCAGCGACGTTTGATATTGATGCATCAAAATAAATTTAAAATATATCGCCTTGATGAGATCATTCACAAAACGCATGCTGCGAATGAGGGAATGATTAGTTGAGGCAATTTTCATTTTAAATAATAAACCTCTTCAAAGAAATTCCCCGGAGAGGTTTTTTAGTTTTACACTTCTCCACAACTCAGGCAATTAAATAAATCTAAATAGTTTTAAAGACAGGGCGTCCTGATTCATTATCGGGATCACCGCCGTTAGCGGGACAGGCACGCTGTCTCTACACGGAAAAGCACAATTAAAAAATTTGAATACATCTAAAAGAATTTTAAGAGAAAAAATATGAGTAATTCAATATATGCACGCTCCCTTTCTATTAAAGGCAAAAGCGATTTATATCATTATAATAAAAAATTAACCACAGGCCTTGACCAGATAAAAAATATTACCGGCAATATTGGTAATACGCCATTAATCAAATTGTTCAGGATTACGGAAGGATTACCGGAAGGTGTTGAGGTATTAGCCAAAGGAGAACATTTAAATCCCGGCGGATCGGTAAAAGACAGGGCTGCTTATGCAATGATTCGTGAAGGTTTGATAAGCGGGGAATTGACACAGGATAAAATTATTATTGATGCTACAAGCGGCAACACCGGCATTGCCTATGCGATGATCGGTTCGGCGCTGGGATATAAGGTTGCTGTTTGCCTGCCTTCAAATGCCAGCCCGGAACGGAAACACATTCTTCGCGCTTACGGCGCGCTGATTTTAGAAACCGATCCGGCTGAAGGTACCGACGGCGCACAAAATTATGCAAAAGATTTAGTTGCAAAATCGCCTGAAAAATATTTTTACCCGGACCAATATAATAACGATGAAAACTGGCGGGCACATTATGAGAACACCGCACCCGAAATATGGAAACAAACTAAAGGGCGCATAACTCACTTTGTTGCAGGATTAGGCACTTCAGGAACATTTATGGGAACAACCCGGAGACTTAAGGAATTAAAACCTGCGCTTAATGCTATATCTGTTCAACCGGATTCACCATTGCACGGGCTTGAAGGAGTAAAACACATGGCAACAGCGATTGTTCCGGGAATTTATAATTCGCATTTAGCTGATGAACAGGTAGAAGTATCCACAGAAGATGCACAAAGAATGTGCAGGCTGCTTGTACAAAAAGAAGGATTGTTCGTAGGTACAAGTTCAGGCGCTAATGTATTTGCGGCTCTCCGGGCCGCTAAAACTTTAAAGGCCGGAGCTGTGGTAGTTACTATTTTATGCGATTCGGGAACCCGGTATTTGAACGAATCCTTTTGGGAGGGTGTTGACGAATGATTATTCTAAAAACAGAACAGTTTAACGGCATCTTGCGTCACGGCGAAGCGGATTATCCTTATGAATGCTGCGGGCTCCTAATCGGGCATTTTGAAGATGGAAAAAAGATCGTCAAAGAAATTTTTCCAATTTCCAATGCACGTGAAGAAGAAGCAAAACGAAACCGGTTTTTAATCACTCCACAGGAATTCTCCCGTGGTGAGAAAAAAGCAAAACAAAAAAATCTTGATGTTGTCGGGTTTTATCATTCACATCCCGATCACCCGGCAAGGCCTTCGGCATTCGACTTTGAGCATGCGTGGCCGTTGTACTCATACATCATCGTTTCTATCATCCGGGGTGAAGCAACCATTCTATCATCATGGGAATTGGAAGATGACCGGTCAGAATTTAAATCAGAAATAATATCACAAGGAGTGAGTATAAATGTCAGTTACAATTAATATTCCGACTGCACTCAGGCAATTTACAGGATTCAATTCCGAAGTTGTAGTACAGTCCAAAACCGTCGCCGAAGCATTAAATCAATTAACAACTGTGCACGCGGGTTTAAAAAAACATTTGTTTAACGATCAGAATATTCTACGCAGCTTTGTTAATATATATGTGAACGATGAAGATATTCGCTATCAATCAGGTACCGATACACCGGTTTCTGAGGGATCATCTATTTCAATCATTCCTTCCATTGCAGGCGGATCTTCCCCTGCATTTGTTGAATTGGAACAACCGCAGGCAAAAGAATTACCGGAACTTTCAAACGAAGAAATCAGCCGGTACAGCCGCCACCTGATTTTACCTGAAGTTGGGATGGAAGGCCAGCGCAAGTTAAAAAATGCGCGTGTATTGTTGATTGGAACCGGAGGGCTGGGTGCTCCGCTGGGAATGTATCTTGCCGCAGCCGGCGTAGGGCATCTTGGCATTGTAGATTTTGATACCGTAGATGCATCCAATTTACAACGGCAAATTATTCATGGAACACGCGATGTTGGAAGACTCAAAATCAGGTCGGCAGAAGACCGTTTGCAGGACATCAATCCAAATGTAGATATTGAAACTTATGAAACACGCTTGTCAAGTGAAAATGCATTGGAAATTATACGGGAGTATGATATTGTAGTTGACGGAACCGATAACTTTCCGACCCGTTATCTTGTAAACGATGCATGCGTACTGCTCGGGAAACCGAATGTGTATGGATCTATCTTCCGCTTTGAAGGACAAGCCAGTGTCTTTTGGGCACAGCAGGGCGCCTGCTACCGCTGCTTATATTCGGAACCACCGCCGCCCGGATTAGTTCCTTCCTGCGCCGAAGGCGGAGTGCTTGGTGTTTTACCCGGAATCATCGGAACAATTCAGGCTAACGAAACGATTAAATTGATTCTTGGAGCGGGTGATCCGCTAATTAACAGATTACTTCTGTTTGATGCATGGAAAATGAAATTCCGCGAATTGAAGCTTCACAAAAATCCCGCCTGCCCGATATGCGGTGAACATCCGGTTATTCATGAACTCATTGACTATGAAGCATTTTGCGGTTTAAATATTCCTGAAGCCTCTGCCAATAATATTGTGCTGAATGAAATTACAGCCCGGGAATTTAAACAATGGATTGATCAGGGTTTGGATTTACAAATAATCGATGTACGCGAACCGTTTGAATACGATATCGCAAAAATCCCGGATACAAAATTAATTCCCCTTGGACAAATTACAGACCGCGCTTCTGAAATCGATCCTTCGCGTTTGACTGTAGTAATGTGCAAAGTTGGAGGAAGGAGCGCCAAAGCTATAAGCCGGCTGAAAGAATACGGGTTCAAAGGGCAGTTGATCAATCTTAAAGGCGGTATTACGGCATGGTCTGATGATGTTGACCATCTTGTACCAAAATACTGATAAGAATTTCTGATTAATAAAGTTTCTGTTGGTTAAGTGAAAAAAATAAATAACAAAACATTTCAAAGGAAAAGAATTCCTTTGAATTCAAATTAAACTAAGAATAAGAGAGGAAAATCTATGAGTAAAACCCAAAACCTGCATCACTCAATAGGAGAGCAGGCTGCATTTCAACTTGCAAATGTTACCAAAACAGCTCCGCAGTACAGCATAATTACTCCGCGCTGGCTTGTCCGCCTTCTCGATTGGAAACCACTTGAAGCCGGAACACTCCGTGTTAACCGTGTAGCAGAAGAAAAAGCCGTCGATGTAGTCTGCGGACAAAAAGAGGATGAATCCATTTCCGAAACCTATGTCGATTACGAAGAGAAACCACGTGAATACAGATTGAGTACTATCTCTTCAATCCTGGATATTCATACCCGTATCTCCGATCTCTTTAGTAATCCTTACGATCAAATAAAAGAACAGCTTCGCCTTACAATAGAAACGGTAAAAGAGAAGCAGGAAAATGAATTAATTAATAACGATGACTACGGCCTGCTAAAAAATGTTCCGCAGTCCCAGCGCATTCAGACCCGCAAAGGTTCACCAACTCCTGATGATCTTGATGAACTTATTTCAAAGGTGTGGAAAGAGCCTTCGTTCTTCCTTGCACATCCTAAAGCCATTGCTGCATTCGGGCGCGAAGCCACACGCCGTGGAGTGCCGCCTCCGACAGTGACATTATTCGGATCGCCATTTTTAACCTGGCGCGGAATTCCGATTATTCCCACTGATAAACTGCTTGTTGACGGTAAAACTAATCCCGAGGCTAATGCCGGTAAAACTAATATTCTCCTTCTGCGCACAGGAGAAAAAAAGCAGGGTGTTATTGGTTTGTTCCAGCCGGGCCTTCCGGGTGAACAAACTCCGGGATTGTCGGTTCGTTTTAAGGGCATCGACAACAACGGTATCGGGTCTTATTTAATTTCACTTTATTGCTCTGCAGCGGTTTTAACGAACGATGCAATAGCCGTACTTGAAAATGTTCAAATTGGTAATTATTATGACTACAAATAATAACAATTCGTTCCCCGGTTTGCCGAACGATATAGACTGGAATGGGGCATTAAATGCGGCCGAAGCCGGTTTACCCGATCCGGCAATAATTGCGCGGCTGGCAAATGAATTCTTTACGGAAAGCCCTTCGCTTGAGGAAGTAAAAGACAGTACAGTAGTACAAAAACAGGAACCCTCTGAAGCGTCGATTACCGAAGTATTAAACCGGGAAGTAATTTCGAATGTTAAAATAACAGGGCTGCCCGGTATAGCAACGCAAACTCAATTTCCACCGGTACCCCCTGTTTCAATACCGGGAATTCCGGGCGGCGTATCCGCAAGTGATTTTTCTACCATACCAACATTCTCTTTTATTGAAGAAGCAAGATCGCTTTTCACTACTACCTTGCCTTTACCCGCTGTGCCCGGTATTGATACAATAAAAATTCCTACTGAGACTGAATTAAAAGATTTCCCCGGCACCATCCCCGGAAATCTAAACGTACAAATAACCGAAATTCCGAAAGAAGTTTCCTCACCCCAGGTTCCCGGGAGTTTATTGCGTGATGTTAATGCAGGCCGTCCGGCAAATTTCGGATTCCTGGATGAAGCAAATTCTATAATAAATTGGGAACAATCGCCGGAGATAAAATTAATTTCCCCTGAGTTGATACCTGATTCCATTCCGCTTTCATCTGCCGGGCTGTTTGATGTGGAAGCTATCCGGCGTGATTTCCCGATATTACAGGAACGGGTAAACGGCAGGCCGCTTATCTGGTTAGATAATGCTGCAACAACTCATAAGCCGCAGGCTGTGATAGACCGGCTGTCATACTTTTATGAGCATGAAAATTCAAACGTTCACCGTGCAGCCCACACTCTTGCTGCACGCGCAACAGATGCATATGAAGCTGCACGTGAAAAGGTGCGGCGGTTTCTGAATGCTTCGTCGACGAAAGAAATTATATTTGTACGCGGTACAACGGAAGCAATCAATCTGGTTGCCCAAAGCTGGGGCCGTCAGAATATCAATAAAGATGATGAGATTATTATTACATGGCTTGAACATCATGCAAACATAGTCCCCTGGCAGCAGCTTGCTTCGGAAAAAGGCGCTAAACTGCGGATCGTACCCGTAAATAACCAGGGAGAACTTTTGCTTGATGAATATGAAAAACTTTTCACACGGCGGACACGCTTTGTATCATTAGCACATGTATCGAATGCACTTGGAACTATTACACCGGTTAACGAATTAGTAGAGATTGCCCATCGCCATGGCGTTCGAGTTCTTGTTGACGGGGCGCAGGCGGTTTCCCATATTCCGGTTGATGTACAGGCTAATAACGCCGATTTTTATGTTTTTTCCGGACATAAAATTTTCGGCCCTACAGGAATCGGAGTTGTGTACGGTAAATCGGAATTGCTTGACAATTCACAACCCTGGCAGGGAGGCGGCAATATGATAGCCGATGTTACATTTGAAAGAACAATTTACCAACAGGCTCCGGCAAAATTCGAAGCCGGTACCGGAAATATTGCCGATGCCGTGGGACTGGGTGCAGCTCTCGACTATGTTCAACGGATCGGCTTAATAAATCTTTCCAGGTATGAGCACGATCTTTTAGTTTATGCAACGGATGCACTGCAGAATATTCCAGGTTTGCATCTCATCGGCACGGCAAAGGAGAAAGCAAGCGTGCTGTCTTTTGTGCTGGATGGATTTCGTACTGAAGATGTAGGTTCGGCATTAGCTCAGGAAGGAATTGCCGTCCGGGCCGGCCATCATTGTGCACAGCCTATACTTCGACGCTTTGGTGTGGAAAGTACTGTGCGTCCGTCCCTGGCATTCTATAACACATGCCAGGAAGTTGATGCCCTTGCTGCCGCAATATGGAACTTAAAAAACGAACGGGCGCCGGGATTAGTTTAAATTGAATTACCATTATTTTATTTGATACAATAGGTTACAGCATTAAATAATTTTGAATAATTAAATGCATATTTCTGTGTCGCCTCTCTGGGGCATTGAGATTTTTTTGCATTTATCCTTACTACCAACATGTCGCTGCTCTGCAGCTTTGGAAAATGTTGCATAATTAATTTCCGGAGTCCCGATGGATCGGGATGAAACATCAGTAGTAATATAAAAAAATAGAAACATGCTAGAGCTGCAGAGCAGCGACACAGAGAAACCTTAAAATATATTTTATAAAAAATTATTGGATTTGTCGATGGGCAATGAGAGAACATCATTACTTAATAACTTTGCAGAAGAACTGAGACGCAACCGGGAAAATCATTCGCTCGGCATTGAATTAAAAAAGGAAATGTAGGTATTCCTCGATTCCCTGCTTAGCGTACTGTTCCCCCATTTCTCAAAAGATAAATATTCAGCTTTGGAAGAAATCAAATCACACCTGTTCATTCTCGAACGGGACATAAAACTTTTACTCTCCCCTTTGCTGGCAAGCACCACGCTGCATGTGGAAGATGTTGCGGTTTCTTTCATTAATGCGCTGCCGGAAGTTCACAGAAAACTTTTGCTTGATGCCGAAGCAATCCTTAGCGGTGATCCGGCTGCCGAAAGTATAGATGAAGTGATCCTTGCATATCCCGGTTTTTTTGCAATCGCCATTTACCGGCTTGCGCATGAATTTTACAAATTGAATGTTCCCGTTTTCCCGCGGTTATTAACCGAGTATGCTCACGAAAAAACCGCAATAGATATTCACCCGGGAGCGGCAATTGGAGAATTGTTTGCGATTGATCATGGCACAGGAATAGTTATAGGCGAATCCGTTATTATAGGAAACAATGTAAAAATTTACCAGGGTGTTACACTCGGCGCGCTTAGTGTTGATAAGAAAATGGCAAAGTCCAAACGCCACCCGACTCTGGAAGATAATGTAGTAGTCTATGCACATGCAGTCATTCTGGGCGGCAATACAGTCGTCGGGCATCACAGTATTATCGGCGGAAATGTATGGATGGTATCGAGTGTTCCGCCTTATTCGGTAGTTTATCATGAACGAGATTTGATAGTACAAAATCAGTTCGACCGCAAGGGTGTAATTGACTGGGTAATCTAAAGCATCTCAATGACCCTGCTGCCGATAGGGAATGTTGCAGAACTTATCAGGGTGGCAGAATAATTGAAAGTAACGATAATATAATACCGTCGCAGATAAAACGACAAAAGGAATTGTTGTGCCAATATAATATGTAATATATTTGTTCAATCAAAAACCTCCGAGGTTTTCAGAAACCCGGGAGTTATCGGTAAAGTCAGATGATTTTTTTTCGTCGTAGATACGGGGCCGCATAGTGGTAAACTATGCCCCGTCTCGTACTACCTTAAACATATAAGGTTTAATTTTTTGTAATTTGGCTTGTAAATATATTTAATGGCAAGGTAATACATAGGTTGCTCCGACCACCCCCGCCCCTCCTTATCAAGGAGGGGATAAAAAGTTAAACGCTAAACGGTAAATATATCTTGAATAAATATATTACGTTGTACTTCACATAGTAACAATTATTCCCGCTTGGGTGGGTATATTTTACTGATTAACCCGTTACCGTATAGATTTTTTATAGTTAGATTATCGGTTCCTATCGTATATACTGCAAGTTCTTTGCCGGTTTGATCTCTAAGGTAATATTTTTTTACTCCGTCGCCGGATTTCGTTAATTACGTCGACGTTTTCTAAATCATCATGCGGGCCCTTCGTTGCGCATAAATTCTGCCGGTTTATTTTCTGAAGAATGTAGATCTTTAAATCTGATAGATTATTATAAGGAGTTCCTCATTTAATCTTCAAAAAACTCACTTTTAAAGATTAATTGTTTTGTGTACCGGCTAACCAAGATCGTATAGACTATATTGAGCTAAACCGACGCCATTTGGCCAAACAATAGTATCAATATCTTTGTTAACCTTGAATTGCATAAAAATGTTTTTATTTTTTAATGGTTACAATATCTCGCCATATAATTGATCTACGAGATCAACAACTTTCTATTCACCGGTATTGAATGTTAACAATATTTTATAATCTCCAAGATATTCGGCTTCAGTTACTTTGATCGTATAATAGGCTGTGTTGTGCAAATGGGATACCCGATACTAATTAAAAGTGTATTAGAAGTAATTTACTTTTTCTTATTAATAATACGGATAAGAGACTTTGTGCCGGTTAAATAATTTAGACTATTTTTTGACCAGTCCTAATTATTTCTTGAACAAATGGGTCGTCTTCCGTAAAATCTTCTGTTTTATAAGGATGAACTTCCAGATCGAACGATGATTTAATTATGTATTTTCCTAACTTCTCCCTATCCCAAAATCGTCTACCCTCAAATTTATCAGAAATGATTGCGATATCGATATCACTATTCTCATCAGCATTACCATTTGCATAGGATCCGAATAGATAAAGGCTTTTAACCGGAAATTCAATTGATACTAATGCGACAAATTGACTAATAATATTATTTATATCTGTTCTTTTATACATTCGTAAAGACCTTTAATCTTTTTAATATTCTCTTCTGCAAACTCTTTTGTACAACTCTTAAAAAAATCTAATTTATAATCCGGATACCGAGTTTCAAGATGGGAAAGAGATTATTTAAATATAACATTTTTCCTTTAAAATAAATATCGGAGACATCTGCAAAATTAGGTCATTAACCAAAATATGCGGAATTCAATGGACTAAAGTCCAGAGTTCGAGGTGGCTTTACTAAACCCCGGGTTTCACATTGTGATGGCTTTGCCAAAAACCCGGGGCTACTAAATTGTATTTTCCATTATACAACAGCCCGCTCTGGTGAAAAGCCAAAAATCAATTTGATCATTTGTCCCCCCGGCATAAATGCCGAGCTACTTTAAATAATATCCTTATTCATAACAGTATAAATTTAAGCATAGCAACTAAATGCTTAATAAAATATTTTTTATTGGTTGTAACATTTTCGTTAATTTGGGGTCTAATTGTAAAGTTAAATTCAGGCCTTTTGAAAATGTTTGGGAATAAAAATTCGGTTAAAGAGTTATATAATTCGTATTCTAATGATGTTTTTCATTATTCACTCAGCATTTTAAAGGACTATGAAGATGCAAAGGATGCCGTTCAGGAAGTCTTCCTACAATACTTAAAAAAAGAGGACGCTTTCAGGGGAGAATGCAGTTATAAAACCTGGCTGCTGACTATAACACGGAATTACTGCTTCAAAAAATTAAATGATAAATCTGCCCGGATACAGAAAGCCGGCCAGGAATTTCCGGCTGCTTACGAGATGAATATCGAGGCAAATATTTCCCTGCATGATGCATTAGAGGGATTATCACCGGATGAATATGAGATAATTTATCTGAGAGAATATGCGGGTTATTCATACCAGGAAATTGCCGAAATATTAAAAATAAGCTTAGATAATGTGAAAATAAAATTATTCAGGGTAAGGCAAAGGCTGAAAAAATATTTGAAATAAAGGCTGTAAAAATGAAACATTATGATTTTGAAATAAACCTCTTGCTTGACGGTGAATTGCCCGAAAGCGATAAAGATGAATTATTTACACATCTTTCCAAATGCAGGGAATGCAGCGACGCATTTTCGCAATACCTGCTGGTTAAGGAAAAGTCCAAAGAGTTCTGCATACAGAATTTGGACAGTACCCTGAATAAAAATGCTGCGAGAAATCGACTTTATAAATATTCTTTTTATATGAGCGCTGCTGCCGCGGTAATTTTAATTATGCTGCTTGCCGGCATAAAATTACAGCCTGTATATGTTACTAAAGTGCATGTAAAGACAGATACTGTTTATGTTCAGGATAAAACCGGAATCCTTGCGCTCAATCAAACTATAAAACCACCTATGATTCTGGCGGGGAATAAATTAAGTAAAGGAAAACCTGAATCGAAATTTCTTTATTATGTGTTCAGCCTGCCGTCGGAAAAAATTACAGATGCAGATTTAATAAAACAATATAACCGGAGTGTTCAATGAAAAGGTTAATATTTATTCTCATTTTATTTAATTTAAACATAACTGCCGGTGAATTAAATGTTCCAAAAGTACAGGTTATAATAAATATCGCTGAAAATAATAACAGGACGGAAGCCTGGAGCAAACAAAGCGCAAACGGATTTATAACAGGCGTACTATTCAGCAGAAACAAAGATAAATTTATTGGCAATGCAGATGTACTTGATTTTAATTTTTTAGAAAACTTTTCAAAAGCATATTTGTCAAGGAAAGACGACACGACTTTAAATACTAAGAATACTTTAGATTCATTATCATATCAGACTGATGACTCATTTCCCAATAATTTTAATGATATCGACAGGATTTTACAGTACAGTTTTTACCCGGAAAAAGTTTTACCGGGAGATACTTTACTAAACATTTATTGCAAGTATATCCTGTACGAGAAAAAAAAGGAACTGAGCGCTAATAAAAATAATTATGATATTTCATTCTATGAGCATTTTTATACTGTTCCCTTAAATAAAAAGACCTCGATAGATTTTATAAAGAAAATTTTTCCCGAAGCTACTACCGATGATGTTTTTTTTATATTTGATACATCAGTCCAGAATGAAGTCCGGCCATTGTTAAACTTATCTGATAATAATTTATCAATGAATGAAATAAGCGCGTCTGTAAAAAAAAGGCCGGCTGCCGATTCGAATTTGCATCTTAATGTTGAATATGTACGCTTAAATAAAAAAAGTGATGAAACATTTGTCAGAAGTAAGTTTAAATGCCCGCCGGAAACCGATAATATTTTTTCGGATAATGAATCGGCTAAACCGTTTCCATTAAATATTTACAAAGGATCTGTTCCTGTCCCATTTGAAATGTATAACCCGTTGAAAAAACAACTTTTTGAACAATCTATGAGTTATGACCGTGATTTTACATATTCGATTTTAGCAATTCCACTTGCTGTAAAAGGAAGAACGTATAGTATGGAGCTTATTATACACAGGGAGATTTGGGGAGGAATGGTTTCGTATTCAAAAAAGATTGAACTAAAAATTGGGAAACCGATGCTTATTGAACTTGATTGCCCGGGCGGGCAGTCGCGCAATAATGAAATAATTGATGGCCAATTGCTCAGATTAAATTTTAAAGAAGACTTTTCGGATTATGTAAAGGAATATTTTATTATAAATTATGCAGATCATTGAGAACTCATTATAATTTTTTCTACAAGCCTGCCTAACGGCAGGCAGGCATTTCGGAATTGGTTTTGCTACAAGCATTTCGCCCATAGATGGGCCTGAAGCAAAACTCAATTAACATTGCGTTTCGATTTTTAGAACGCAAATGTGAGGCTCACATGGGAAGTGAGCCTCACGTAATTTTTTTCGCAGGATTTCTAAATATAAGCGCTTCGACCCACCCCTTCACCCCTCCCAAGAGGGGACTTTTTTGGTTAAGTATTAATAATTTTGTTCCGAATTGTTTCTTAGTTAGTTTTGCCGGTATAAATCCGGGAGAATTTCGAAATGAATTCAGATATTCTTAATTTAATCTGCGATCCGGTTACACATGATTCACTTGAATTAAAATCCGAACGGGATGCGCATGGGCGTGTCCTTGAATATCTTATAAATAGTAAAACCGGCGTACGTTTTTCTATTCAGAATGATATACCGATTTTTTTACATGAAGAAGTATACGGGTCCAACAAAAGATACCAGGCATTGTATAACCGCATTGCACCATTCTATGATTTAATCACTTCCTTGTACTCCCGCTGGAAAGGGATGAGCGTTGAAAACCGTTTGCGTGAATACTTAGATGAACTTGAGGTGAAAGATAACAGCCTTGTTCTTGAGGTCTCGGTAGGTACCGGGCGGAATTTGCAATTTCTGCCGCATAATGCAAAATATTTCGGTCTGGACATCTCATGGGGCATGCTGAAGAAATGTCAGCATAATTCGGCTAAATGGAAACTTGATACTTCGCTTTTTATGGGCGCTGCCGAGCAGCTTCCTTTTAAGGATGAAGCTTTTGATACGGTGTTTCATTTCGGAGGCATAAACTTTTTCAATGATAAAGCCGCGGCCATCCGCGAGATGGTACGCGTGGCCAAACCCGGGACCAAATTCGTTATCGGGGATGAGAATGAAAAAGCGGCACAGAGGTATGAAAAGATTCCCGTATCAGGTAAGTTTTATGACAGGCGCAAAGAGGTAATCTCCGCACCTGTTGATCTACTCCCTGCCGGGATACAGGAGATAAAAATCAAAGACATTTCAGGCGGAGATTTATACTGCCTGTCGTTCAGGAAGCCGGGGTAATATTTATTTTTAGATCTATTATATCCGACAATATAAATGTTACGTTTACTGTTCTAAAGTTACTTTCTCATTGATTAATTTATATTCCTTTTTATAGCAATGAAATATTTATTATATCTATAATTATATTTGATATATCAAATAATTAAAAACAAGTGCGGGAGTTATTTACATGGAAAGAAAAACATTTTTAAAAACTGCATGCGGATTAGGAATTTGTTCATGCATTGGTGCAGGATTTTTATCCGGTACTAATTTAACTGCGGCCGAAAATAAAGACGACGACTGGAAAGAAAGTTTTATAAAATACCGGTATGCAAAGCTTATTGGTATTTTAGATTTGACTTTGGATGAAAAGCTGAAAAATCAGATTATAGAAAACCTGGGTGAAGAATGTTCAAAAAACGGCCTTGCGATGAACTATAAAAATAATATAGATGGATATTTTAAAGAGATCCATAACCGGTGGGGTGAGAATGCTTCATATGATAAAGAGAAAGGGACGATCAGGATAGAGACTCCTGAGAGGGATTGTGTTTGTCCGCTTATAGACAGTAAAACGATTTCTAAATCCGTATGTCAATGTTCTGTGGGGTGGCAGAAACAAACTTATAATACAGTATTGGGCAAAGAAGTCGAAGCCAGATGTGTTGAGTTGGTTATACGCGGCAGCAAAAGATGCGTTTTTGAAATAAAAATTTTAAATAATTGAAGCGTGTTTTGATTATTAAAGAATTGAACAACGAATATCAATTAAATGTTAGCTAGAAATCAACGGGCAAAAGGAAAGATGTCTTTAAAAAGAATAAATTTATAAGCCATCTTCATTAAAGCAAATAAATTTATTGCATCAATCTTTACAGATTGTGTGACAAATAATGTTTATTTAATAAATATTCAGATTATTTATCATCTGTAAGATAGAGCAGGCAGAAATAAGTCGAGTAAAAGACTGTACAAGTACATTTAGATTTCACCTTAGGACTGTTTTATATAATGTATATTATTTTAAAATCAATCATCAGTTAGAAGATTTGTAATGACCTTTACTATTAATTCTTTTTCCTTCGGGTCGCTTTCAGCAACCATAAGAGTTAAAGCAACAAGCAGTTCATTTCCAATTTTAAGTATCCCCATACTTTTGAACAAAAGATTATTTTTTTGTAAAAAAGAAATGAACAGAGTAGCTGCAATTCTTTTATTTCCGTCAATAAATGAGTGATTTTTAACAAGAAAGTATAAAAGATTTGCAGCCTTTTCTTCAATCGACGGATATAAATCGCTACCGGAATATGTCTGAAAAACATTTTTAAGAGAACCCATAAGTGAACTATCCTTTTCCTTCCCAAATAGGTTCGATGTTTTAATATTCTTCCGCATTTCATTTATAATATTAATAGCTTCGGAATAGCTGATGGATTTTGCTTTAACTTTTTTGCCCGACTTAATTTTTATCTCTCGATAATCATATTGGTCCAATATATCCAGGGCGTAAGCATATTTAGTAATAACCTGCAACAGACCAATCGCCTGATCATCTTGTATGCTTCTTCCTTCAGTTATCCTGCCAATCATTCTAGCAACATTTGTTAAATCTTTTTCGCCAATCTTGGTGGTTTGTACAGACTGCAATAATTTTTCTTTTAATATCTGCGTTGCCCATATACGGAATTTTGTACCTCTGATTGAATTTACACGATATCCAACGGAGAGAATAACATCCAGATTATAAAATAAAAAATTACGTTTTATTTCCCTGCTCCCCTCTTTTTGAACTTGTGCAATTTTTGCACAAGTTAAATTTTCGTCTAATTCGCTTGATTTGTAAATATTTCTTATATGTCGTAGGATGGAAGTTCTGTCGGTTTTAAATAATTCTGCTAATTGATATTGATTTAACCATACCGTTTCTTTATCGAGCATAACTTCGATCTGCTTACCGCTATTGTTACCCGGATATTTAATTATTTCGGGTTTATAATGGCTCATAAATTATCTGTTTAAGTAAAACTACAGCTATAAAATATGGTATGCTGCATTGCTTTTGAATTAGTGTCCAAATAAGATAAAATCGGCGAAGCAACGTTTCGTCTCACAATTTTGCATAGTGTAAATTAATAAATAATTATATAAAATTATTTGATTATTTGCTTTATCTGTTATACATTATATATAACAGATTTTTAATTTTAAAATAAAGTATAATGATTTTAAAAATCGATTTTAATTCGGGAAAGCCAATATACATTCAACTTAAAGAACAGATAATTGAAGGTATAGCTTTGGGTTTACTAAAAGAGGGAGAATCATTGCCGTCGGTCCGTCAATTGGCTGAAGATATAGGAATAAATCTCCACACGGTTAATAAGGCATATTCCATTTTGCAGAAAGAAGGCTTTTTAGTTATTCATAAACGGCAATGCGTAATTGTAAACAGCCTGTCACAAAAACGTGATAAAACAAATTTATACGATCTCAATCAAAAAATCCGTCCCGTAATTGCCGAAGCATTTTGCAGGGGTATAAGTGAAAATGACTTTATAGAAAAGTGTGAGGAAATATATCTATTATTTAAAAAGGGAAAAACTTATGAATTCTGAATTAAACCTGTTATTTCTCCGTTACCCGATAGTGATAATCATTTTTATTACCGGCTATATTGCACCTTTTCTTACTAAAAAAAATATTTTATTCGGGTCAAGGATTCCCGATGAATATACAGACAGCCATAAAATTGAACAATTAAAAAGAGATTATAAACATCTGTATATGGTTATAATGGCGCCCGTCCTGGTTATCTTAATGTTTTTACTGTACAGTATATCCGATAATTCAGTAATCCTCACCGGTATATTTCTACAGGTATTTTTAAATTTTTATATACAGGTATTATTCAACCATAAGGTAAAAAAAGTAAAAAAAACCTTAGTTAAAAATGACGCAGCTAATAAAGAGCAGGCTGTCATTATTGATACTAATTTTAGAGGAGGAAATTATCTTGTGCCATTAAAGTGGTTCGTTCCATCTGTTATTATAATATTATTGAACGTTGTCTATACAGCTCAGAATTTCAATAAGATTCCGGCGATGATCCCTGAAAGATTTGATATGTCAGGAAAAGTATTTCAGTATATATATAAATCGAACATTAACGTATATAATACTTCTTTTATCTCGATATTTAATCTGCTCCTGTTTCTGGGCGTTTATTTTGGAATTAAAAGAGCCCGGCAGGATTTGAACAGCAGCTTCCCCCAGCAGGCAATTCTCCAGGACAGGCAATCGAGGTATTTATGGTCGGTTTACTTTGTAACATTATCATTCTTATTAACATTTTATTTTACAATTATTTCCCTACATGTTAACCGGTTGTTTATACTTCCGGACGAATTATTTACATTCATAAATATAGCTTTTCCGAATTTAGTACTTATGAGTGCGGTATTTTTAGCAGTTAAAACGGGGCAGTCCGGCAGCAGATTGAAAATAGAGACAAAAGAAGCCGAGTTAAAAACCAACTTCAAAGATGATGATGATAATTGGAAACTTGGGATGTTTTATTATAATCCCGATGACCCGGCAATAATGATTCCCAAACGAATGGGAGTGGGGTGGACATTAAATTTCGGGCATCCAATTAGTTTTATCTTAATAGGCGCGGTAATTTTTATACCGCAGATTATGAAGAAATTTTAACATTAATTAAAATAAAGGGATGACATGAAAAAGATAATAGCAACTGCATTAATAGCCATATTTTTTACATATCCGGCAGTACATGCGCAGGATAAAAATTCTTCCGCGCTTGATCAGAAGGCAAATGAATTATTGGGCCTGGTCCATGGAAATCCAGGCGGCTATGAAAAGTATTTTTCAAAGGATTTCCTTTCGCAGGTGCCTGCCGAAAAACTTACGAGTATTATTGATTATTTAATTTCAAGCTACGGCAAATGCCTAAGAGTAGAACAGGCATCACTCAACAACCCGTTTTCGGGTAAATACAATTTTATTTTTGAAAAGAATGTAAGCGTACCCGTTGATATTACCGTTGATCAATCAGCGCCAAATTTAATTATAGGCTTATGGATGGGGAGTCCCGTCAGCCTGTCGGGTTCGTTTGATGATATTATCAAAGAATTAAAAAGCCTGCCCGGCGAGACTTCTCTATTAGTTGAAAAAATTTCCGGTGATAAACCGGAACCAATAGCTTCATATAACCCGGACCGTGAACTGGCAATAGGGTCGTCGTTCAAGTTATATATATTAAGTGAATTGCTTCGCACAATAAACAACGGCACCCGAAGCTTAACTGATATTGTAAAACTTCAGCCTGCAGCCATTTCCCTGCCGAGCGGATTTCTTCAAAACTGGCCTATAGGTTCCCCTTTCACTATATATACCCTTGCAGGTTTAATGATTTCTCAAAGCGATAATACTGCCGCAGACCAGTTGCTTTATTATTCAGGCCGTCAAAACGTGGAGAAAATGCTTGCCGTAACAGGCCATTCAAATCCATCGCTTGATATTCCTTTTCTTTCTACTTTTGATATGTTCAGGTTAAAGGGGCAGCCGGGATTAGAAGCGGCTCATGAATTTCTTTCCAAGACCGGTGAAGAAAGAAGAGAGATACTAAGCAATGTAGTTCCGCAAATCAGCAGGGACTCACTTGTAATAGGCGGCCAGCCTGTTTATGTTGATTCTATAGAATGGTTTGCTTCAGCCAATGATTTATGCGCTGTAATGAACTGGATAAGGCTTAACAGCATCAAAGCCCCCGGTTCGGAATTCAGGAATATTCTATCTATAAATCCGGGTTTATCCATTTCGAAAAAATCATGGCAATACGTCGGATATAAAGGAGGCTCGGAAGCGGGAGTTTTAAATATGACTTACCTGCTTCAATCTGTAAACGGGGACTGGTACGCGCTCTCCGCCGGCTGGAATAATACTAAAGCGCCGCTAGAAGAAGTTAAATTTTTTAGAGTGGTCGGCAAGGCGATTCAATTGATAAAATAACCCCGGAATTATTTTGTAAAGTTATTTAACAAGTTCAATAATCTTGCTTTAAATGATATTAAATAGGGAATAATAAAATCAGACAGGACAATATTATGGAAACATTTAAAAAACTAAACCAGGTAAATAAAGATGTATGGTTTTTGCTGATCTTTATAACTGCAGTGTTTTTGTATTTATTCAACATTAATTTCAGCGATCTCTGGATAGATGAAGCATTTACAAAGGCATTGATGAAACTTTCATTAGGAGATATAACACGCCTGATTAAAAACGACTATCATCCGCCATTATATTTTTACGGGTTGAAAATATTCGTTTCTATTTTCGGAATTAATGATTTTACTTTAAGATTATTTTCGGTATTGGGAGCCCTTGCAACTCTTGTACTTGGATACCTAACAGGCCAAAGAATATTTGAAAAATCCGGCGCCCTTTATTTTTGCCTGCTTCTTTTATCCCTGCCGATGATGGTTTCATTTTCGCATGAAGCGCGAATGTATACATGGGGAGCTTTTTCCGTAACCGGGGTTTATTTCTACTCAGTTTTATTTATTAAAACAAATAAACGGAAAGATTTAATTCTTCTGATGTTATTTTCATTATTATCAGCTTACACTCATTACTATGCTTTATTAGCGGCTTTCGGAGCTAATATTTATGTATTACTGTTCCTTTTAGTAAAACAAAATAAAAGCTGGAAAATTCATTTTCTTTATTCAATTATAGCAGTGTTATTATTCATGCCCTGGTTATCTGCCTTTCTTGGCCAATTTAGGGCCGTACAAAAATCATTCTGGGTGCCTGAATTAAACTGGTCAATAATCTTAGCCTGTTTTACAAGCCCGTTTGCCCATAAAATCTGGCTGCCTCCTTCCCTGACTATGATAATTATTTTTTACGGCTTAACAATATGGGTAATTTATAGAAATTACATAGCCAGGAATGACAGGCAGGGTACAATACTTACTCTTGCAATAGTTATTTTTGCGGTTCCGTTTTTAACTGCTCTTATTATATCTTTGTTTTCTCATTCGATTCTTTACACAAGATACATTGCAAATATTGCAGTAATGCTTATAGTACCGCCCACACTGTTTTTTATTACGTTTAAAAATAAATGGGTAAAAATAATTCTTATAACCGTCATACTGGTATTCAGTTTAACATTATCATATAAAGCTTCCTTCTTTTCATACGGGCCTTACAGGCAATCCGTGGAATATTTGCATGAAAAATATCCCGGGGTTAAGAAAGTGTTTCACGTTATAGAAATATCTGCCGGGCCATTTGTTGAATACAATAATTTCGGCATCGATAATTATTGGTATAAAACAAACTCAACCGTTGTATTTACAAACATGGATGTTTTTACAAGTCTGAAGGTTACCGGTTCGATTGGAAAAGTTCTTAAAAATGATGAGCAGTTTTGTGCAGTAAGTTTTCCTTTTTTGGCTTTAAACGAAAACAATTTGAGACAAATATTATCAGAATCACAGGTTATAAAAGTTGATACGGTGATTGATAAAAAAGTGGAATACGGCGGCAGTTTACTATTGTATATATGCAAATATAAAGGCTATAATTGAAATAGCTTCCGGCCGGGGAATAATGAAGCCCGGGCTGCATTGGTTTAGCCGCCGAAAGCGGATGAGCCGACCAGGTTTTGTAGTTCAGCCATCCCCAACATAAACAGGCTGTGTGAAACTCAAAATAATTTTATAGACATTTAATATTTTGTTTTAACGTCTAATTTTTTAAAGGAGGGTAAACCGTTCCTCCGGAGGAACAGTTTACTACTACCTACACATGAATTAGTTGAATGTATTTTTTGTAATTTTATTCATACAAAACAAATTATCACACGGGCTCCAGGTGCCGGGGCTAGTTAAAATATTAAATGTGTAATTTCAGTTATTCATTCAGTAATACATTTTTCAAACCATCTTTAACATTTTGCGGGACGGGGCTTTTCATTAAATCTGCTATTGTTTTTTCAACATCGTAATCAATTTGCTTAAGAGAAATTACCCCGTTTTGATAAACGGCGTAGCAAGCCTTCCCGCTGTCACGGGCCAGCCCGACGCTGCCCGGGTTAACTACGAGAGTTTCGTCTACACGTTTTTTGTATTGAATATGTGTATGGCCGAGTAAAATAAATTCCGCATATATATTTTTAATTTCGTCATCAATCTCATCCGCTTTAATATACTTAAAAATATCGCCTTGAGGAGAAGCATGCGCAAGATACAGGGAGTCATCGCCAATATGCGCTTTATCTATAACCGGCATATTCCTCAGGAATTTTTTATCATCCTCATTCAGCAGGGTTTTGTGCCATTCTCGTGTAGCATTTGAATATTCCCGGAAGGGACCCATACATTTGCAATCAGTATCATATCCAACGGCATTATCGTGATTACCGCGGACGTAGTAGCCGGCATTCTCTATTATGAATGTTAAACATTCTTTCGGATGCGGCCCATAATCCACAACATCGCCAAGAAATATCAGGTTATCAAAATCACCGTCGGTATTTAATACAGCCTGAAGCGCAGGATAGTTTGCGTGTATATCTGAAATTATTAATACTTTCATTTGAATCTCTTTGCAGTTAGCAGGAGAATATAGACCTCCTACTCATATTAAAACAAATAATAAAAGCAGGAGTCATCAATTCCTATAATGGAAGGAATATTAACCGAACTCCATCATTATTTTAAACATAGATTATTTATTGAAGTTAAGCAAATGATATTTAAGTAGCCCCGGCCTACCGGCAGTTTTATGATGGGGACAGCTAAATTACAAAACATGTTCGGCTTTTCCTCCGGAGGCGGGTGAGCGTATAACAGCAAAGCCAATAAAGGCCGGGTTTAATTATTTCACGATTTAAACCTGCCTGCCGGAAGACATGGCCCCTTGCTACTTAATCATATTTTTATATCTGCGTAACTTCAGTTATTTAAATAGTTTGCCAGTAATTAAACTTGATTCTGAATTTTTCATTTTTTATATTTTTGAGTAGATTTATTGGGCTTTTCCATAAGGGGAAAAACCACAGTCGTTTTCAGTTTATCTGAGTTTTGATTTTTCTTATCGATCACAACAGGAGGACAGATATGAAAAAGAGTTTAGGTTCATTTACTCGCATTATTTTCTCGTCATAATATAAATCAACAAGATAATTTCCATCAATTTAAAAAGCTTTAATTTAATTTTAAATGGAAGCGTTAAAATGAAAACAAAAATTTTGTCCTTAATAATTTTGTTCTTCTCAATCATCCCAATAGCCGCACAAACATCCGGCAATAGCGACTGGGTTTGGCAGTACCCCAAACCGCAGGGCAATAATCTCAGGGATATTTATGTATTTAACGATGATACTGCCATTGCAGTCGGCGATTTCAGTACTATAATAAAGACAACCGACGGCGGAAATACCTGGAATGTACAAAGTAATGTTAGCCCCTCACAAATATTATACAGCGTACAATTTCTTGATGCAAACAACGGCTGGGCCGGAGGCGGCAATTATTTACTTAAAACAAACGACGGCGGAGAAAGCTGGACACAGGTAAACAGGGACACTGCTTACGGTATCTTTGCCGTTCATTTTGTTGATCCGGATACAGGCTTTGTATTTGGAGCTAGTGGTTGGCTCTCAAGAACTACAGATGGCGGAAATACGTGGAAGACACAATTGATGGATAATTATATAGGTAATTATCTTGACATATACTCCTTTAATGCTGTAACATTCACGGATAAAAATACGGGCTGGCTTATTGGTGGAGGATATTATGGCAATGAATTGTTCAAGACAACCGATTGCGGCAGAAGCTGGACATGGAATTACCAGGCATTTAATCCGGTAGAGTATTCCTTTCATGACATTTGTTTCATAGATAAAAATCGGGGTTACATTCTGGGGAATGCTTCATTATATGAGACATCAGACGGCGGAAATACATGGCACCTCAAGAATACGGATAATGAAGAAGGCCCATATTCATCTGTTACTTTTACAGATTCATTGACAGGTTGGATTATAGGGGGAGCAACCGGAAATAGCATTTATAAAACCACTAATGGAGGAAATAATTGGACAGTTATTACAGATTCAACAATAAATTCTTCAGATCAATTATATAAAATAAGATTTGCAAATAATAACAATGGCTGGATTGTTGGTGAAAATGGCATAATATACAGAACAAACAATTCAGGGAATGATTGGATTTCACAAAGAGATCCGATTTATAATTTAAATTCCTTATTTTTTGTAAATGTTAACACAGGCTGGGCTGTAGGTGATAGCGGGACAATATTCAACACAACAAATGGTGGTGATAATTGGGAAAAACAATTTTATGATAACACTTTATTTATGCGCTCAGTATATGCTGCAGATTCTCAAAATGTTATTGCTTCCGGATACAAAATAAATGGTTCCTGGCCGTCGTATACTTACAGTGCAGCTATTTTGCAAACGACTGATGGCGGGCAAATATGGCAAAAACAAACAATTGATTCTTTGGGTTCTCTTAATTCAATTTGTTTTCCTTCAAAAGAAATAGGATGGGCTGTTGGAGGGCGAATTATAAAAACTTCTGATGGCGGAATAACCTGGCATGTACAAAGTAATCTTACAAATTTGGGACATGTGCAATTTATAAATGCAAATACAGGCTGGGTTGGGATTGGATATCAATCAGATAACAATTTGTATAAGACAACTAATGGTGGCAATACATGGGTTTCACAAATAATTGATACTAATATTGTTATGTATTCTTTTTATTTTATTAATTCCAATATGGGATGGGCAGTCGGAGATTATTACCAGGGGCAAGGCAGAAATATTTATAAAACAACGAATGGCGGGCAATCATGGTTTCTTTGTCATAATAATATAACAGGTGGTTCTTACACTTCAGTTTACTTCATCAACGAAAATACGGGGTGGGCAGCGGGATCTAATAACTCTACAAGTGAGATAATAAAAACTACTGATGGTGGTAATACCTGGGTTCCTGAGGTAAGTTCTACAACTGATGCAATTTCAAGTATTTTTATGTTGAATGGCAATACCGGTTGGGCTGTTGGAAGTGGGATCTTTAAGACAACCGACGGAGGAGGAATTGCTTCTGTTAAAGGTAGAACTAACAATGGAAATCTTCCTAAAAAAATAACACTTTATCAGAATTATCCTAACCCATTTAATCCGTCAACAATAATTAGCTGGCAGTTAACATCAAACAGCCATGTAATTTTAAGAATTTATAATATTCTTGGAAAAGAAATAACTACGTTAGTAAATAAAAACATGGATGCCGGTTCATATAATATTAGTTGGAATGCCTCTAAAATGGCAAGCGGAGTATATTTCTACCGATTGTGGGTTAATTCATTGAACAATAATCAAGAAAGCAATTTTATTGAAACAAAAAAAATGATGTTGATCAGGTAGAATAATTAATTCCGGAAATGTTCCGAAATTATTTACGCTATCAACATCAGGAGTAAAGTAAGTAAAATGGTTTATCAGAGCGGAGTACCGCCCTAAAGAAGATACACCCGCCGGAATGGAACGGCCAGGTTCTGGGTTCCGGCGGGCTATGCGCCTGTCTTAAGCTAAGCCAGAGGCTTACACGCGAGGTATGTGCATTTTGTCCCGTAGGTATCTTTCCCTTTTGGAAAAGATTTCAGGAATATATATGCTCTTACCTGCCAAGACGGGGCTTATTTTATTATGGCCGTAAAAGTAAAAAATAAATTGATAAATACAATTAAATTTTAAATAAGAGGAAAATAAATGAAACGTAAAATTCTATTTACATTTTGTCTGATTGTTTTAATAACAATCCGGGCATTTTCACAGGAAACATGGCTGCCGTTTTTAGAGCAGACTAAAACAGCTCCCACTGTAAATGTATCTTCATCTAATAACAATACTGTTTCGTTTAGTGTTCAAATTAACGGTATGTCTGTTTCACAAAAAATAGTTGACAGTACGACTTATCAAAGCATTACAATTCCGGGTGAAGGACTGACAAGAATTGCAGGCTCACCGGAAGTACCTGTGATAACAAAGCTAGTTGCCATTCCTGACTGTGATAATGTCACTATTTCTATTTCTCCTTCAGGCCAACTCGAATTCTCAAATTATTATGTTATCCCCGCCCCGGGATATCAGAAGAAATATTTTCAGGACGGCAGTCATGATATGATAGGAGTTTATGAAGTAAATAATTCTGTCTATTCATCAAATGCTTCTTTCCCTGGCAAAAACGGTGAGATTATTGAGACGGGATATATCAGGAGCCAAAAAGTAGTCAGGATTGCTCTTTATCCTGTACAATTTAATCCTATGAGTAAGACGATAACCGCATTTACAAATATAAATGTTACTCTTTCTTTTGTAAATCCTACATCAGCGGTTAATAAAGAACTCGGTATTTTTAATAATATGATGCACCATGCTGCTTTGAATTATGTCCCGGAAAGTTTAAGCTCATCGACACAAATTACAGATACAAGTCCGGGTGACGTGATAAGCAAGGCTCCACTTAAGAGGGTTGCAGCTTCTACATCAGGGAGTGTAACTTGGATATCAGATCTTACAACTCTTGTTGGGACAAATGCAATTCCAGTAGATTATCTTATTATTACTCATTCAAGTCTATTTAATAGTGCTGCATTATCAACACTTGCAAATTATCGATATGCTCACAATGGATTTGATGTAGCTATTGTTCAAGTAGATGGAAGCGGTCAAAGTGGAATTTATAATGTTCAATCAAATGGACAAATTAAGTATCCTTCAACTTCAAGTACAAGATATCTTAGTGTTAGAAATTTTATTGCTGATATTTATAATAACGGTATAGCAAATCACACTGGAGATGGACATTTGGCATATCTCTTATTAGCAGGTGATGCCTATCTGGATGATTTCAAGACTCAAATGGTACCGGCTGCCTATCCAACATATCAAACCCAAAGTGCTTTTGAAACTGTGGCCGGTGATTGTGATTCTGCTGCGGATTATTATTATGCCTGTTTAACTCAATCCGGAGGTAATTATGATGATCTGCAGGATATCATGTATGGCAGAATATCTGTTGGAGATGCTACTAACTTAAGTAATGTGGTAAATAAAATTATCAACTATGAAACCAACACCGGCAATTGGCAGGAAAATTATGCTTTTGTTTCAGGTTCACCCGATAAATGGGATCAACCTTATAATTTATCTGATTTAGCGATTAGTGCTATGACGAATATAATCCCATCTAATTTAAGCATTGGTTATTCATACCGTAATTATACAACTGACCCTCCAACGTCCGTTACCGGTGCAAATGTTTCTATTTTTCCCCAAAGCTTTACCTTGAACGATTATCTTGGGATTAAACCGTTTCCTCAAAATGACCCATATAGCTGGTGTGGGTGGGATCAACTTAATTACTGGCTTTATAATCAACTTAATAGTAATAATATTCATACATTTGTATATGAAGGTCATGGCGGATGGAATGCCTTGGTTGCTAATGAAGGATCCGGAAGGCATATTTTTTATTTAACAGGTACGAATGGAAATTCCAACGATCCCACCGATACCGCTAGTTTAAATTATAAAATAAGAAATACTTTTAATACTTTTATGATACTAAACTGCTGTGATGCCGGACATTTTGATAATGGTGGAGGTATTTGGCTTGACCATACAGGTAATTGTCTTGCTGAACAAGTTGTTTACGATGCTACTTATGCTGCAATCGGCTGCCTGGCATCTACACGGGATAGCTTTTCATTTGCCTTCGGGGTCGTGGATCAAGATATTTTAGCTGCCCAGTATTCTAATCTCTCTTTTATAATGGGTGAAGCCGTTATGGAATCAAAACTCAATTTAAGTACCGGTCAAAATAATGAGGATCTTCTCTGTAGGCGCCAATTTAATCTTTACGGCGATCCGGCTCTAAATCTTTGGCCGACTACTAATAACATTAATCATAATACTATATTATCAGGGACTAACAATATATTATCAAATCTAACAGTTGCTCCCGGCGTAACACTTACGATATGTTCGGGCGCAACAATTAATTTTTCTGCCGGCGCAAAATTAACCGTTAACGGTACATTAAGTGCAACAGGAACCTCTACAAGTCCTATCTGTTTTAACTTTATTTCACCAAATTCCACAACTCAAAATGGGATAATATTTAACAGCGGTTCAAGCGGAAATATTTCGTATTGTAAAGTTACAAACGCATACAGAGGAATTTTTGACAGCATTGCTAATGTTAACGTTTCAAATTCTTCAATAAGTCAATGTTCAATAGGCCTTTACTTATATAATTCAAGTCCGGTTATTACATCATGCAGCATTGATACTAATTCTATATGGGGGATTTATGCATTATCTAATTCTTCACCTTCTTTGTCCGATAATTACATTCTAAATAACGGCTATGGCATTTTTTGTTCAACCAGTTCAAATCCAACCATTGGAAATGGAATCAGTGGAGGAGGCAATAATATTTCGAATAATACATACGGTATATTTTGCCAGAATAATTCAATTCCTAAGATTGGCAATACTTCCCCGGTAACCGGGGGATATAATAATCTTGTAAATACAACCTACAATGTTTATAATATGTCTGCAAACAGCGTTTATGCAGAAAATAATTGGTGGGGAACTACTAATCCAAGCAACTTCAAAATTGCAGGTGAGAGCAGTGTTGCAGCCAACCCATATCTTCCTTCAAGTGCAACAATATCTAACTCTCCGCCTTTGAATAAAGCTGCTGCTAATCCATATGCCTCACAAAGCAGCACTTCAACATTATTAAATCAGTTGAACCAGGCAAATCAAATGATTGCTGCAAATGATCTGGATGGTGCAAAAACAATTTGTTTGAACATGATTAGCAGTTACCCTGATTCCAGTTTTTCATTCAATGCTTTGAATCTATTAAAGGGACTATATCCGGATGTTGATTCCGTTAAATATGTATATCAATCTTTCTTCAATAATAATCAAAAGAAAGATTTATACGCAATGGCGGGCCTGATTCTAGCGGAAGTAGATACTTTAAACAAATTAAGTCATATAAATGATGTGATCAATAGTTATGGCCAGGATAATGTGGTTCAATGCGCTTTGTTTGATAAGTTTGTATACTATCATTTTGAAAAGGGAGATAAGCAAAATGCACTGGCGGTATTAAACAAATTAGACAATATGTTCCCGATGGGTTCTGAAGACATTGAGGCGCATATTATTCTTGGCGATACGGCATACTATAAAATGGCTTTAGCAAAGAAGCCTGTCATACAGGGAGTATCTGTTCAACTTCCAACTGTGTACAAACTTTTTGATAATTATCCCAACCCGTTTAATCCGTCAACAGTAATACAATACCAGATACCTATTAATGGGATGGTAACATTAAAAGTATTTGATGTACTGGGCAGAGAAATCAGAACATTAGTACATGAAAACAAGACAGCCGGAAGTTATTCGGTTAATTTTGATGCATCAAAACTTGCAAGCGGTGTTTATATTTACCAATTGAAAGCAGGCAATTTTGTTTCTACAAAAAAAATGATGTATTTGAAATAGTAAATTGTATCAATTTAAATTAATATCCGTGCTATGATAGCTTACTTTCATAGCATGGATTCATATTTTTTATTTCGCTTGTAGAATTTTTATGCTTTGTTTTAATCCAAATTCGATTGAACCATATCTAAGGGTAAATAATATTTCTTTTTGTCTTTTTGTTGGATAAACGGATCCGGATGTTTTGAAATTTGGTAATTTATTGCTTAATCGGGATTAAAAAATATTGAATATAAAATGTCATAGTATTATATTTAAGGAGGCGATGGAGTTCGCCCGTAACTGTCCGATAGAACTCGCCGGACTGATAACTCCTGTCTTAATTACTAAGTATTAATTTATTTTATACAAAACGTAAGATGGGAAAAATTCAAGTGCAGGATTATTTGATACAGTTTTCAGGCGCAGGATTATGGAACACTTTCCGTTACCGGGGATCCTGTATCGTTTACAAAAATTCACATTCATTTCCGCTTGAAACAATAAGCTATAATAAAGGACAAGAAAACTTACCGCACGAAACAGACAATGCGCTGATTGAACTGATCACACAGGCCGGATTTTTTACCGTGAAAAATATTTCAATATTTTTAACCGGAGGATAAAATGGAGCTTAAAGGCGAAGCAAAATTAATAAGAATTTTTGTCGGGGAAACCGATATAATCGGCCATATTCCCGTATATGAAAAGATAGTGCTTGAAGCACGAAAATTACATTTGGCCGGCGCTACGGTCTTCAAGGGGATAATGAGTTTCGGTAAAACAAGCAGGATACATACGGCAAAAATTTTAAGGTTGTCTGAAGATATGCCTATAGTAATCGAGATAGTGGATGATGAAAATAAAATCGAAGAATTTTTACCTGTATTGCACGATCTTTTTGAAAAAGCCGACTGCGGCGGATTAATAACAATGGAAAGAGCAGATATTATAAAATATACCGGGCATACTTCTAATTCATAATTTTAGAGAAAATAGATTTCAAAAAATAATCACTTGATTACGAAACATTGAACACTTCACATAATTCAAAGGAGAAAGTTAAATGAAAGTTACAAAAGTGACCGGAAGGGAAATATTAGATTCCCGCGGCAATCCTACGGTCGAAGTAGATGTGATTCTTTCAAACAAATTCTTAGGCAGAGCCATTGTACCATCAGGCGCAAGCACAGGCGAACGGGAAGCAATGGAATTAAGAGACGGAGATAAAAGCAGGTTCAAAGGCAAAGGAGTTCTTAAAGCCGTTGAAAATGTTAATAACGATATTGCTAAATGTATTACCGGGAAAGATTTCGACTCTCAAAAAGATATCGACAATACTATGATCAAACTTGACGGCACTCCGAACAAATCAAAACTCGGAGCAAACGCCATCCTGGGTGTATCGATGGCATTTGCAAAGGCTGCCGCATTAAAAAACGGAGAACCTCTTTACCGCTACTTAAAGAACAGGAGCAAATATTTAATGCCCGTTCCATGCATGAACGTTATTAACGGCGGAAAGCATGCTGACAATAACGTGGACTTCCAGGAATTTATGATTGCACCGCACAACGCGGATTCATTCAGGGAAGCAATCAGAAAAGGAATTGAAGTTTTTCATACATTGAAAGAGATACTAAAGAAAAAAGGATATTCAACCGGTGTCGGCGATGAAGGAGGGTTTGCGCCAAATTTAAAATCAAATGAAGAGGCAGTTGAAGTAATATTAGAAGCTATTAATGCAGCGGGTTATAAACCGGGCACAGACGTTTCTATCTGCCTTGACCCTGCAACAAGTGAAATGTGGGAAGACGGGAAGTATAAATTTTTTAAGTCGGACCAGCATCTTGTTACACCCGGTGAAATGGTAGATATCTGGAAAAAATGGGCTGCCGATTACCCGATTATTTTACTTGAGGACGGTATGGCTGAAAATGACTGGGAAGGCTGGGCAAACCTTACAAAAGAATTGGGCGGCAAAATTGAATTAGTCGGGGATGATATTTTCTGCACAAATCCGAAAATACTGAAAGAAGGAATTGAAAAAGGAATCGGCAACTCAATACTTATTAAGCTTAATCAAATAGGATCGGTAACCGAAACCCTAAAGACTATAGAACTTGCGAAGAAAAATAATTATAATTATTTCATCTCTCACAGGAGCGGCGAAACGGAAGATACTACCATTGCAGATTTAACCGTAGCTACTAACGCCGGGCACCTGAAAACAGGAAGCGGCTGCCGGAGTGAACGCATTGCAAAGTTCAATCAGCTAATCAGAATAGAGGAAGAGCTGGGCAAAGCTGCATCCTTCGCCGGGTTAAAGGCTTTTAAGAATGAATAATAATTGTCTGAACTATGATTCTTTTGATTGAAATGATTTTTATGATTAACACAGACAAATTGGATTTAGTCTGAATTATCAAATTATTACTTCGATAAAATCTGCGGGACGGGGCGTTGTTTACCTGCCCCGTTTTTACTAAGTCAGGATGAAATGCTAATTGTCTGAACTATGATTCTTTTGATTGAAATGATTTTTGTGATTAAGACAGATAAATTGCATTTTGTCTGAATTATCAAATTATTACTTCAATAGAATCTACGAGACGGGGCGTTGTTTACCTGCCCCGTTTTTACTAAGTCAGGATGAAATGCTAATTGTCTGAACTATGATTCTTTTGATTGAAATGATTTTTGTGATTAACACAGATAAATTGCATTTTGTCTGAATTATCAAATTATTACTTCGATAAAATCTGCGGGACGGGGCGTTGTTTACCTGCCCCGTTTTTACTAAGTCAGGATGAAATGCTAATTGTCTGAACTATGATTCTTTTGATTGAAATGATTTTTGTGATTAAGACAGATAAATTGCATTTTGTCTGAATTATCAAATTATTACTTCGATAAAATCTGCGGGACGGGGCGTTGTTTACCTGCCCCGTTTTTACTAAGTCAGGATGAAATGCTAATTGTCTGAACTATGATTCTTTTGATTGAAATGATTTTTATGATTAACACAGACAAATTAGATTTAGTCTGAATTATCAAATTATTACTTCGATAAAATCTGCGAGACGGGGCGTTGTTTACCTGCCCCGTTTTTACAACCTCAGGATAAATGTGGGCAGACCGGATAGTATCAAATCGGATAAATGATTTATAAATTAGAGAAGATTTTTCCTGACTTTGCTGGCATATCTTTTACTTATGACAAAAGGCTTTTTAATATCAGCGAGATAAGCCAGGTACCTTTGGCTAACGTGTTTCTTTATTTTAACAAGATAATCCAAATTTATAATTGTGCCCCTGTGAATTCTGAAAAAATTCTTCTGCGGAAGAATCTTTTCCCAGTGAGAAAGGGGTTTACGTACCATGTGTGTTTTCGCGTCCCGCATTCTGATAATAGAATACTGATTTTCTGCATTGATGTATAAAATTTCATTTATTTTAAGCATAGTCGGAACCCCGTTTTCGCGGACAAATATATAATCGTCACTTAAATATTGTTCGTTTACCGGGTGCTCTAATGAATTAATTGAATCCGCCTTATACAATTCAACTTTTTTTAATCTTGCGGCGATAGATTTTAATAATTCATCCGAATCAAAGGGCTTTGTTATATAGTCGTCGGCGCCAAGCTGCATACCTAATCTTATATTTTCCCATCCTCCCTTGCCGGTTATAAAGATAAAAGGTATAGCCTGAGTAATTTTATTTTTAGACACATGTTTAAGCACATCATAACCGTCGATCCCATCCATCATGATATCACATAGAATTAAATCAGGAGCAAGCTCTTCAGCCGTTTTAATCCCGGTATCCCCGTCTTTTGCCGGTAAGCCGATGTATCCTTCATCATTTAAGAGAGACACAATATTATCCAGCAAATCTGCGTCATCTTCAATTATTAATATTCTTTTCCTCATACAGCACTTCAGAAATAAAAATATTATAAGCTGCTTGCAAATAAAATAACATAAGGAGAGTCAATGCCTATCCGATAATTTCACCGGAAGCCGATTTAAATCAACTGCCTAACCCCTTTCTTTATAAGGGGAATGAAAAATTACCGGCCGTTTTCAATCCCGAATTTTAATAATATTATATAATAAACCCGTACAGACTATGAGGATTTTAAAACTTACGCTTTTCAAGCTTAATAAAAAGTTCTCTTCAACCGGGAAAAAATAACAATATTTTCCGTAATCTAATAATCGAGTAATTTTATAATTTTGTTAATAGATTTACAAGGTAAAAAGTTTTGATTTTGTAAAAAAACAAAATTTTAAATAATTATAAATAATGTTGAATTAAATTGAGGGAAAAAAGGACATACCCGCAATGAAAAATAAAGGCTGCCGTGATATTTTTATCAGGATGTTATAATTTCTAATTTCTTTTGTTGCTTTCGTAGTTCTTTCTGCAAGCTTTTTTACTTCATCTGCAATTACGCTAAAGCCTCTGCCCTGTTCACCTGCCCTGGCTGCTTCAATAGCAGCATTTAAAGCCGGAAGATTTGTCCGGCCGGCAATATCACCAATTACCCGGATTATCCCGCCACACCGGGCGCTGCTTCTTAAACTTTAACTGCAATACCATTTCATCATGTTATCCGTAAATTAATTAACTGTTTCCAATACACGTTTTTCTTCCTTCATAAGTACTTTATTTAAATCAAGAAGAGTTAACAGCCTGTCTTCGAGCTTCGCTACTGCGGTAATATATTCCGAGTTCACGCCTGTGGTAATTTCCGGCGGCGCTTCCGTAATATTTCCCGGTATCCTTAATACTTCGCTTACGGCATCAACTAAAAAGCCAACCGTCCTTCCGTCAATATCTACAACTACTATCCTGGTATCTTTATCGGCTTCTTTTTTGGGCATGCCAAGCTTAGTTCTTAAATCAACTACCGGGATCACTTTTCCGCGCAGGTTTATTATGCCTTCAACAAAAACAGGCGAGTTGGGCAACTTTGTTATATTAACCATGCGGTTTATCTCTTTTACGTTAAGAATATCTATTCCGAATTCCTCATTTCCCATTTTAAAACCTACAAGTTGAAGAATATCCGTAACATCATTGTTTTTATTTTTTGCCATTTCCATACAGTTTTCCTCTAAAAGATTATTAAATTAAGCTAAATTACTTTCATCAAAATCAGGGCGAGAAGTAAGACAAAATAATGCACAGTATGCCTAAATTTCCGGGCCTGTTTGCGCCAAACTTGTAATTTCAGAAGTATCTGAACCTTATAAAATCAAGAGTTAAATAATTCAAGTAATGGCTGCAGAGTATTGAATAAATTTCCCGATAAAGATATTTTAATCTAATTAGTGATTAATTTATAGTGATATATTTCCTTTGAAAATAATAAACAAGTTTAGTTGAGTGTTATTTATAAATCATTGAAAAGCCTTATCTCACCGTAATTTATATGATATTATTACTCTTATTATAATCGATAAAATTAAATTTTTGTTGATGGTTTTAGATGTGATTTAGCGGCATAAACGAATAATTTGCAATTTTGTAAGATTATAATTTATATAGAATTAAATTGCAATGGAAGAGAGCGCAGTGCAGGGATAAAGGCAGTTGCGAGGGTTTTCTAAGTATAAGCGCTTCGACCCACCCCTGCACCCCTCCCAAGAGGGGACTTTTTATGAGGCTTATACAATAACAGCCGGGATTAATAAAGTATAATTTGGTAATATAAGTTAATAAGAAGCTACCGGTCCATCCACTTTTTAAATGCAGATACCTTTTCCCTGCTCACCGTAAGTTCTTCATTTTTTTCCTGGTTTACAAGCTTAAGCAGAAGCCTGCTTGAAGAGTAGCTTACTATATCGCTAATCAAGTCGGCATTAACAATATATTTACGGTTTATCCTGAAGAACTTACCGGGATTAATTAAATTCTGAATTTGTTCAAGTGAAAAATCGAGGCTGAAAGTTTTTCCTTCCACGGTTTTAAGAAATGTATTTTTTTCGATAATATAAAAATAGCAAATATCATTTATTGAGATTGACTTATAATGTTCGCCTGTTTTTACGAGGAACCGGCTTTTGTACTGCTTAGAAAATTCTTCCAGCAGCGGCCGTATATTTTCAACATCCCGGTTTTTATTGAAATGAAACGACCGGAATTTATCCAGCGCGTTATTAAGACTATTCTCATCCACCGGTTTCAGCAGGTAATCTACGCTGTTTATCCTGAAGGCTTTTATTGCATATTCATCGTAAGCAGTAGTAAAAATAACGGGAGTTTTTACCTCAATAGTCTCGAAAATCTCAAAGCAAATTCCGTCTTCGAGGCGGATATCCATTAATATTAAATCGGGGGCCGGGTTATCATTCAGCCAGTTAATGGATTTTTCAACAGATTCAAGTGTATCCACAATAACAATCGAGGCATCTATCTTATATAAAAGCCTGCTGAGTTTGGCAGCAGCAGGCTTTTCATCTTCAATTATAAGTACTTTCATTTTTTTTCTAATAACGGTAATTTTACAATAAATTTATCATGTGTTTCTTTAATTATTAGTTCCTTCCCGGTCATTAATTCTATCCTGCCTCCTAAATTTTTCAACCCGTTTTGCGGCAGCCCGGAAAAAGATGTAATCTTTTGAAGATTATTTTCAACAACAATATAGCAATCATCAATGAATATTTTAATATTTAAAGGGCTCTCGCGGGTTGCAATATTATGCTTCATTGCATTTTCTATAAGCAATTGAAGCGAAATTGGTAAAATCACGAACCCGGTATCATCATTAATTTTTATATCAAGATTAACTTTCTCATCGTTACGTATCTTATAGAGGAAGAAAAAGTCGTTAACGAAAGAAATTTCCGATTTCAGAGGTACCGTATCATTTGCAATATTCTCAAGTATATACCTGTAAATGGATGAAAGTTTATTTATAAATTGTTCTGCCGATTCCATATTTATGCTGACGAGGGAAGAAAGAGTGTTCAGACTGTTAAATAAAAAATGCGGGTTAACCTGGCTTTTAAGCGTTTCATATTGAAAAGTTAGTTTTTCTTCCCTTAATTTTTGTTCGCGGGCGAGGCTTTGCCGCCATAATATATAAAAGTAGAATATTGTGCCTATAAGAACCCAAAGTGCAAATTGCTGCAGCGCGGGCTTTGCTTCAATGCTGATCATCTGATATTTAAAGGAAGCCAGACCCAGGTTGTGTAATATGTACCACCATAAAAGTCCGAAAGCTATGGCTGCCGATGAAAAAATCAGTTCGCCTATCCAGAAAATAAGAAGCGCCGGGACTGCTTTTTTTGAAAATTCATTTGCACTTTTTTTGAAAAAATATTTGAAGAACCGGGATGCAAACCAAAGTGAAAATAATGCTATTATATATACTATACAGAAAAATAATACCGTTGTTGCCTGAAACGGGTTTCCAGTCTGTATCCATTTGTCTACAAGCGATAACGTGAAGCAGAAGGAAAAGATAAACACATGCCTTGCAGCTTTATTCTGATAGATTGATTTTATGTTCATATTATTACCTCAAATATAGTTTATAATTATGTTCCGGGGCAAAAATATACAGCAGAAATAAACCTGGAAAATTTAAATTGAGGAGTTGAGAAATAACCGGCTTGAACCGTATTTATGAATTGCTGAACCGGGGGGATGGTTTTTCTACAAGCATTCCACCCCGCTTGGGCTTGGAACAAAATTCACCTAAAATTGATTTTACACCGGTCAATAGTAATGTTTACCATTGTTTATAAAAGTTTTTCTATTATTGGAGCCTCCCAACATTACAGCTTGCATCGTAAAGACGGGGGCATGCCCCGTTTCTACCGAGGAAATATAAATTATGCGCCTGTAATGTCTGTCATTTTTTATAAACTATCTTCTTTGATTGGAGCCTTCTAACATTACAGCTTATTCAATCTACAGATAAGGATAATTGCATTGGTTTATTAAATATAATCGCTTCGACCCACCCCTGCACCCCTCCCAAGAGGGGATTAATGCACAGGAAAGTTTCGATTTGATCGATCATTCCCGATTATTATTCTAAAATAAGAATCGGCGTAACAATTTTATTTGAGGCGGAATAATTTTGTAAATGAACAAGCGCGACATTGGATATTTCGTTTCCTCTTTTAATAATTACATTTCCTCCAGTATCCTTAATATCCCCGGCCAAAACATTGCCCTCTTTTATATCTTTTAATTCTTTTTTAACAATAGTAAGCCCGTCATACATTCCTGCAATTTCAAGTTCAAGCCCTATTATTAAATCGCCGTTGTATTTGTTTTTTTGCTTTAAAATTTCTACGGCATCATTTTCGGATTTACCGTTACTTACAAGATAATCAAAATCTATTAAAAGCTTTAGTATTAAAGAAGAAAGAGGTACATTACTTTTAGATGTACCTGTGTTATTTCTTTGCTGATCATCGGTTAATTGATATGAAATTATTTCTGCAACTTCCTCAAGGCGCGGGATGTTTTTTATAATCGATTGCCCTATTTTCGGATGCGAGTTATAGAGGCTTTCCTCCTTAGAAGTTAATTCAAGGCCCTGATCTTTCTTTTCCAGAATCTCCTGCGGCACACCCACACAGCCTATCTGGGAAAGTAATATGGCAATTTCTATTTCCCATGCATTTTTCAGTTGCAGCTTGTTCGCAATATTCCTGCCGATATTTCTGAGATAATTTGACCTGCTGAATGAACGGGGATTGTATAACGATAATATATCAACCAAAACTTTAATACTGCCTTTTAATGTACCTTCAAGTAATTCATTAAGCTTTTTATTATCATCATCAAGCCGGTTCAATAAATAATTATTTTGCTGTTTCAGGTTATATTGAGTAACCCAATTCCTAACCTGAAGTATTATTTCTTCATCTTTCCAGGGTTTTGTTATATAGGATGTAATACCGCCGGTATTTATAGCTCTTACGGTATCGTTAAAATCAGCATAACCGGTAACCAGAACCCTTATTGATTCGGGAAATTTTTGCTTGGCAGTTTCCAATACCTGCACGCCGTCAAGGCCGGGCATGCGCATGTCTGAAAGCACTACGGCAAAAGGCCCTTTGGAATTTAATACCCCGGTTATTCCTTTGGTTTCACTCAACGTAGAAATTTGTAAATTTTCCTTCCGCATTAATGAGGTAAAAGAGTTAAGTAGTTCCTGCTCATCATCTACATATAAAATTTTTCTATTTTCTGTATAATTATCCATAAATTCCTTAAGATATTTGAGAATTATAAATTTTTTCCAAAAAAGCAGTAAGTTTCATTTTCCATTCTTCCGCTAAATCATCAATACAGGGATCATGAGGAAGCGAATCTTTATCCTGAACAATCAAGTCCGCTATCTGTACAATAGTTGTTAACGGGTTATTACAAGCATAGCGGTGGTGATTTCCAACTGCAGTAATAACTTCAGGAGAAAAATTCCAATATGTTAACAGGGCCTCGCCTACCTCGTCGTGAGAAATTGTGTATATTTCTTTATCGATTAATAACATTGACTTTTCCCCTTCATTGTAAATCGAAAAAAATTTATTAAACTTATCGCGCGAAGAGCAGAAACGGAAAATGAGGCCGATGTCAAGCATTAACCCGGCAACATAAGCTTCTTCGGAATCAACTTTTACATCCCATCTTAGAGAAATCTCACGGGCAATCTGCGCTCTTAAAATTGATTTTTCCCTAAGATCTTCTGTTTTATGGATTATTTCCGGTAAAGCCTGGGCACAAACATTATCAAAAGATTCAAGGCTCAATACAATATTCAGCACTTCTTCAGTGCCTACAAAAGAAATTGCATCAAAGACACTTTTGATATTTTTATACGAACTGTAGCAAACCGAATTTGACATTCTTAAAAGTTTTGCAACCACTGCAGGGCTCTTCTCAATTTCAGATGTAATTTCTTTCACCGGCAGGGGAGTTTTCTCTAATATTTTTTTTAACTTTTTATGAAGCTGCGGAGGCGAGGGCAGATTTTTGAATGATAACAGTAAATCCTGTAAATGTTTTTGCCGCATAGTCTGTTGAAGTTCCATAGATTCATGTACAAGCGACTTCAGTTGTTCATCATCCCATGGTTTCATGATATAATTTCTGGCCAATCCACGCGATATTGCACTTAATATCATCGATTTTTGTTCATACCCGCTAATAATCAGCCGGATTGCGTTTGGGCATATATCAGTCGAATATTCCAACAGTTCTGTTCCGCCCATTTCAGGCATTCTCATATCGGTAATTAATACGTCGGTTTCGTGTTGACGGAGGAATTCAAGAGCTAAGACCGGAGATGAAAAGAAATGCATTTGATATCCTTCTTTTCTGAACAAACTTTTTAAAGTAGACAGAATATATTCTTCGTCATCGACTACTACTAATGTAGGGACGCGGGATTTAGCCGGTTGTATTTCGTTGATTAAATTCATGCCGCAACCTCCTCTGCTTCCGTATCTGCAGTTTTAAATTTAATTGGTAATTTAATTTTAAATGTACTGCCGGCGCCAACCCGGCTTTCAACTGTAATTTTACCGCTGTGCTTTTCAATTATTGAAGCTGTAATATATAACCCCAGCCCTGTTCCCTTTCCAACCGGTTTTGTAGTAAAGAACGGGTCAAATATTTTTTTAAGATTGTCCTGTGGTATGCCTGAACCGGTATCCTGAATTTGAATATAAACGTGATCATCGTCGGCAGAAGTTGTAATGGAAATAGTGCCTTTTTCTTTGATTGAATGGGCTGCATTAACCAAAAGATTAACAAGAACCTGTTTAATTTCCCCGATGTTGCAGGTTACAGGGGGCAAATTCCCGTAGTTTTTAATTATAGATGCTTTATATTTTATTTCATTCCATACAATTGTAAGAGTATCGTCTATAGCCTGGTTTAACCGGGCTTGAGAATAAGTATTATCCGTCATGTGCGCAAATCCTCTCATTCCCTCCACAATTTTCTTTATACGCTGTGTTCCTTCCTGCACACCGTACATCATTTTATCAAAGTCCTGCAGTATAAAATTTATATCAATCTGATCTTTATATTCGTTTATATGCTGAATAATTAATTCAAAATCAGGTTTATCCTTAAGAGCCGGTTCCAGATCCTGCCATTTATTAAGCAGGCTAACAGTATCCTGGAAATACTCTTTAAGCCGGTTAGCATTACTGGAAACAAAAGCAAGGGGGTTATTAATTTCATGCGCTATTCCGGCGGAGAGCAGTCCGAGTGAGGCCATCTTTTCTGATTGAACCAAAGTTCCCTGCATCATTTTAAGGTCTGATATCATTTTTTCCAATTCTTTATTTCTAAGCTGAAGCTGTTTATCAAGTTCCTTTTTCTCCTGTTCACGGAGAATCCGCTCTGTAATATCCTGGATTGTTCCTATAAGAGTAACCGGTCTGCCTTTATTATCAATTTCAAGATCACCCAGCAGAAGCACCCACCGCTCTTGTTTATCGTTATGCCTTATTATTCTATATTCCTTATCAAACCTTTTATTATTAACTATATTATTCTTAATAACATCAAGTACTTCGGCACGGTGAGCAGGATGAATTAATTTAATCCATCCTTTAATATCTTTAGTATAATTATTATTTATCCCGAATATTTCATCTAAAGTTTCCGAGTTTTCCCAGGTACCCGATTTGATATTATATTTGAAGGAGCCGATATGCGCGACGGATTGGGTTTTTCTTAAAAAATATTCGCTTGCGCGTAATGCTTTTTCCGCCAGCTTATTTTGAGTTATATCCTGGGTTGCCCCAAAAGCGCTGATTGTATTGCCCTGTAAATCTTTTGTTATATAAAATCGTGTTAAAAAGAATCCTAACTTGCCGTCTGCGTAGCTCATTCGCAGTTCCATTTCATTAGTGTAGTAGGGATCCTTTGTTTCCAGGGCTTTTTGAATTTCCGAACTAAGAACCTGCTCATCTTCCGGATGTACAAACCTTAATAAATAACGGTCTGAAGACATAACATAACCGCCTTCATTTTCAGCAGTAGTATGCATCAGTGAGAAATACCGGTCATTTAAAGTGAAATTAAATTTCACTAAGTCTAATTCCCAATAGGCAAGATTTGCAATTTTAACAGCGCTGGACAACTGGACTTCACTTTTACGCAGCGCTTCTTCCGCCTGCTTGCGTTCTGTAATATCCTGGCTTACACCGAATGCCCTATAAATGTTACCGTCTGCATTTCTAAAAGTAAATATTCGAACTGATAAGTACCCGATCTCTCCATCGGCATAAATAATACGATGATCTACCCTGCCGCTATAGCCGGGATCACTGCTTTCAATAGATCTTTGAATCTCATAGCCTACAAGCTGTTTGTCATCAGGATATACAAAACGGTTTGAATACTGCATAGGAGACATAACATAGCCTCCTTCTTTTTCAGCGGTAGTGCGGAAGAGCGAATAAAACTGGTTGTTAAATGTAAAAATTTCATTAATAACATCGTATTCCCAGTGAGCAAGGTTAGCTATTTTTAGTGCATAGTTAAGTTTGGTTTCACTGGCGATTAAAGCTTCTTCCGCTTTTTTATGTTCAGTTATATCCTGGGAAACGCCAAATGCTTTTATTGTTTTACCCTGCGCATCTTTTGTAATAAACATCCCTGTTGAAAACCAACCGGTTTCCCCGTCAGAATAATTTACCCTGTGTTCCAACTGGCTGCTATAGTTAATATCCGCAGCATAAACAGCCTTATCAACTTCCCGGCGGAGAGCCGGAATATCCTCATGGAAAACAAACCGCTCCTCATACTGCGAAAAAGACATTTCATAACCGCCCTCACGGTCTACCGAGCTATGCAACAAAGAATAAAATTGATCGTTTAGAATTAACTTATCTTCTGTAAAATCATATTCCCAATGGGAAAGGTGTGCAATTCTAAGCGCTACAGAAAGCTGTGATTCGCTTGTTAACAAATTTTCTTGTGCTTTCATCCTTTCGGTAATATCCAGCCAGGACCCGAAAAGTTCTGAAGGTTTTCCATCCTCATTGCGAATCAGTACGGTTTCATCGGTAATCCAGATATAGCGCCCGTCTTTACATTTCAGCCTGTATTCAAGTACTAATTTTTCTTTTATAAGTACGGACTTAATTTTTGATTTAACATATTCAATGTCATCCGGGTGAATAGCATTATACAGCCAAGCGTCCTCCAAAACTTCCTTAGTATTATATCCAAATTGTGTAATATTGTCCCCAACCCAGATACGTTCAAAATCGGAACCTGAAATTTTTACCGTATAAAGAACAGCCGAGACAGCGTTAATAATATGCCTGAAGCGTGCTTCGGATGATTGTAATTGTTCCTGTATTTTTTTACTTTGTGTAATATCCCTGCTTATACAGATAATTCCCGTAATATTATTTTGTTGATCCCTGAGAGGAACTTTGGTAACATGATGCCAGCTTATTTGATCACCGTTCCAAAAAGATTTTTCTTCCGAATTTATTATTTCTTTCCCTGTCAGAATAACTTTCAGGTCGTCTTTAACATTGGATGCCGCTTCATCATTCGGAAAGAAATCAAGAGTTGTTTTACCAATTAACTCTTCCTGAGACTGAAGGCCAAAAGATTTATAATGTGCAGGATTACTATGAATATATTTCCCGTCAATATCTTTAACATATATGCGGTCAGGTATTGAGTTAATTAACGTTGACATTAAGTTTCGTTCTGCGGCAAGCGCTTGTTCCGCATGAATTAATTCGGTAATGTCCCTTGATACACCAAATGTACCCACAATTTTACCTTCTGAATTTTTCAGAGGCATTTTTGTTGCAGCTACCAGATGTAATTTTCCGGATATGTTTCTAAATTTTTCTAATTTATTTATTATCGCCTTACCGCTTTTAATAATTTCCAATTCATCATCCCGGGCAACAGCCGCATGAGCAGCGTTGTAGAAATCAAAGTCCGTTTTATTCAATATTTCACTTTCCGATTCTACGTTCAGGCTTTTAAGATACGCTTTATTCACCTTCAGAAATCTGCTCTCAAGATCCTTAAAATAAATTGTGTCGGGAAAATTATCCATCAGGGTTTGCATCAGATACCGCTCTTCGGTAAGCTCTTCCTGGGCCCGGATCAACCCGGTAATATCCCTGGATACGCCGAATGTGCCGATTATGTTGCCGTCAATATTTCTTAAGGGTATTTTTGTTGATAATGCCCAGGATAAATTTCCCGATAGCGTAGTTTCTTTTTCAACTTTATTAATAATGGCTTCCCCGGTTTTAATAATCTGCAATTCATCGTTCCTTGCATCATTAGCATGCTCGAAACCGAAAATATCAAAATCAGTTTTCTGTAGAATATCCTGTTCCGATTGAATATTATATCTTTTTAGATATCCATTATTAACTTTGATAAACCTGCTCTCCAGGTCTTTAAAATAAATCGGATCCGGCAGGTTATCCATCAGCATTTGCGTAAGATTCCGCTCTTGTGCAAGCGCTTCCTGGACATGAATTAAATCTGTAATATTCCTCGATACCCCGAACGTTCCTATAATTTCCCCGACTGAATTTTTTAACGGCATTTTTGTTGTAGACACCCAGGCTGTTTTCCCTGATTTATAAGCATCTTTTTCAACTTTATTAAGGATTGATCTGCCGGTTTTAATAATTTCCAGTTCATCATTCCTTGCTTCAATTGCATGCTCAGGTTTGAACATATCGAAATCAGTTTTATTCAGAATTTCGGTTTCCGATTCCACATCCTGGTTTTTAAGAAAGGCTTTATTAACTCTTAAAAACCTGCTCTCCAAATCTTTAAAATAAATCACATCGGGCAGGTTATCCATAAGGATTTTCATCAGGTTTCGTTCATTTGAAGCGGCTTCTTCAGCCTGTTTCTTTTCGGTAATATCCATAAGTATCCCGTCCCACGTTATGGATTTATCGGGCTGAATTTCAGGATGCGCATTAAAAAGGAACCAGCGAATTTCATTTTTAACCATAAATCTTGCTTCAAAATTCAAAGGGGTTCCCGTATTTACAGCTTCAGCAAACGATTTACGAAGATTAATAGCGTCGGCAGGGTAAATGAGGTTAGAAAAATAAACAGGGTTTTTCATTATCTTACCGGGTTCAACGGCTAATAATACTTTAGAGGCTGAACTTATATGCTTAAATACATAGCTGAAATCAGGCTTCATCCGGATCAGATACAATATACAGGGAATATTTGATTCCCAACGTTTATATCTTTTTAAAATTTCATTATTTTTTTTAGTATTAACTTCTTTTTTAATCAATTTCGGGCGTATATGCTTTTCATCAAGAGCCCTTATTACTGCAATTCCAAGGCGTTTCTGCTGCCCTTTTATAACATAATCCCGGGCCCCTTGCTGAACGCATTTTACAGCTAAATCTTCATTACCCCGGGCACAAAAAACTATTACGGGAATATTTAATAATTTTTTCGTTAAAATTTTAAGTATTTGATTGAAGTTTAAACCCGGAACAGATATATCTGAAATGATTATATCGGGATGAAATTCATTCAGCCCGGCAATAAAATCTTTTTTTGAATTCACACTGTTGTGAGTAAATGATTTTAGAGAATGCTTTATTTCCCTGATTGCAGTTAATACGCTCTGATGCGGTACACCAATAAAGAGTACTTTTACTTCTTTATTACTGATCTCCTTTTTAATTAATTTGCTCTTCATAATTTCAGTAATAACGATTTTCGGATATAGTCATACGGCAAAACAAATTGTTCAGTTCCAAAGAAAAATTACTTCGTCAAATAAATAATAACCCTACGTGATCATAGAACCAGACTATATTTACATTATCGTAAAATTGAAATTTTTTTTAACCTTAAATCAAAAATTATTTAATTATATTATTGAATACTTTTTTTAACTAAAAAATGAAGAATAAAAAATTGGCGGGATTTTTTTTACAAGTAAAATCCTAAAAATGACCCATTTTCCGGCATAATATATTGCCATCTGCCGTTTTGTAGTATTTTCAAGGATACAAATGTTAATAAACAGTTCCCCCGGAGCAGGCTGTTGCAAACAGGCCCGGCATAAATGCCGGGGCTACTTTAAATAACATTTGTGATGCTATAATTAAAATGTACCTAAAATTCTAATTTGAAACCTGCATTAAAATATCTTGGTGAAAGGATGTTTGGAACGGGAACGGGCTGTGTTGTCTGCTGGAAAACGTGATACCATGAATAAGATGTTACATTGTACTGGTTAAATACATTTAACACCTCCGCAGTAAAAGTAATTTTCCTATGGTCAAGTATTATAAATTCAAACGTTAAACCCATATCAACCCTGAAATAAAAAGGATATTCATTCGTTACATTATAATCGGGAACAATCTGGTATGTTCCCGGCGCAGCGCCGGGAACACTAATCATCGGGTAATAATAATAACCGCTCCCTAACAGGAACAGTACATGCGCCTGAAAATTCGGATGCGATGTAGAATGATCCTGAAGAAAAATCCTTATAGTATGTCCCTGGTTGAAGGGGCTGTTTTCGTACGTATTGCTGCCCGCAGTTTGTTTTTCCTCTGCATTCAGATAACTATAGCCTATCCATGTTTCTATTCCACGGGTTAATTCACCTTCGTACTGCAGGTCCAGCCCATAGGCATAACCCTCATAATTATTCTGATCACCATAGGTTAATTGCAGTTGATCTACGTAATAAGGGATAAGCCTGGTTAAATCTTTATAATACAATTCAGCGGTAAATTTAGACTGTGGTTTAAATTGGTATTCCCAGCTCAGGTCATACTGAATATCCTTTTGCGCCAATAAAGATTTTGCAGCAGTTAAACTTTTGTCCCACGTTTCATAAAAATAAGGCGGCTGATAATAATATCCCCAGGATAAGTTTAACGAATTTACTGAATCCGGTTTGAAAGTTAAACCTGCCCGCGGGCTAAGCAGAAACTCGCCGTTGAAATAATATTTTAACGCCCTTAATCCTGCGTTTGCGCTTAGTTTGCTGTTAAAAAAAATATTGTCTTCAAGATACCCGGAAAGAGAATTAAATTCAGCATTAAGTTTTTGAATTGAATTGTTTGCGGCATTCAGAACCGAATCAACGCCCAAAAAAGATGTTGACTCATCAAGAGTACTTTCCATTTTCGAATACCTGAAAGAGGCCCCTGCTTTGATGGACTGGGTTTTATAATTTAGTGTATAATCAGACATTAACTCAACCCTCTCAGAGTTAAGAGAATTGTCCGCGAACTGGTAGCCTGTTTCAAGATACTGTATATTATCCTGAGGGTGGTAAGCATCTTCGGAATAATATACTTTATAGGATAAATTTGTATTATAAAATTCTTTATCCGAGTAATAAGCCAGCGAGGTAGTAAGGCTGGAATTTTCGCTCAACGGGGCTATAAATTTTAATCCCGCTAAATTTGAGTTATACTTATAGTCGGAATTGCCGCCAAAGTCCAAAGTAATCTGCTGAATACCTATGCCGGGAGATTGAAAGTTGCCGAACCAGCTTTGCGGCGTTAATTCAAAATTATTTTTAGCCGTAATAAACATAAGTTGAACAATATAGTTATCCGGGAAAATGTAAGAGCCAAAAAATTGATAATCATCAAAGCTTGGTTTATATAAGCCGGAGGTTTGAAGTGTTTTGTCAAACAATGAAGGATAAGCATAACGAAACCCCGTTATCCAGCTAAAGTTTCCATTTCTGTCATGCAGAGTTAAACCCGTGTTGAACAAGTCGGCATTTATTTCACCGCCGAGAACAGGTTTTACAGTAGCGTCATAATTAACAACCAGGGCGGAAGACATTTTATCTCCAAATTGAGCAGGGAAAGCGCCGTTATAGAATTCCATACTGCCGACCATATTACCGTTTATTATTGACTGGTTTTCTTCCACACCTTGCTGAATTAAGTACGGCCGGTAAATTTCATACCCGTCAAGGTAAATAAGATTTTCATCAAAGTTCCCGCCTCTTACATTATACGCGCTGGTTAATTCGTTATTAGAGCTTACACCGGGTAAAATTTTAACGCTGCTGAGCACATCCGAATAAAGATTGGGGATATTCTGAATATCTTTTATTTTCAAAGTATCAATATTCTGCCCTTCGATCTCCCTATTAGCATTTATGGTAACGCCTTTCATCAAATAAAGGCCGGGCTTAAGGGAAACGTTTAAATGAATAGTTTTTTCACTGCCTGTGATGTTAACATTTTTTAACCGGGTTTCGTAACCAACATAACTAAAAGCAATGCTGTATTTACCGGGCTGTAACTTCAGAGTAAAATTTCCGAGGCTGTCAGTTGGTGTACCCGATTGAGTATTTATAATATAAATATTTACGCTCTTAAGAGCGTCATTATTATTAGCATCATTTACGTGCCCCGTGACCGTAACAATATTATTCTGCCCGGCAGCGCTGAAGGAGAATAGGATTATCAACAATAATATATATTTCATGTTAATTAGAATTACAAAGCATATTAAATGAGATTATTTCCTATGAATCAATCTTTGATAATAATGATAAGTTGTTGCAGAAAGCAAAAATATAAAAGATCACCATCCCGTTTAGAGCAATTAATCCGATTAAATAGTTTAATAAATTAAAAGTGCCGTCGAATTTTATAGTATGCGGGTGTAAAATAAAAGTCACATTTAAGTACCCATTGCATTAGGCGTTGCGAAGATGGGAGTGCAAATCAAGACGGGGCATGGCCTCCCGATTAGGAATCGGGACAGGCTGTCTCTAAAACTTTATTGGTTGAAGATAACTAATTTACCTTTGGTAAGGCCGCCGCCGTTTTTAACTACATAGATATATACCCCGGTTGGAAGTTTTTTCTCGCCTGAATTTCTTCCGTCCCATTTTATAACCTTCTGGCCGTTGAAATAAGTTAAAGACTGGCTTGAAGAATAAACCAATTTCATTGCGATAGTATATACACTAAACTGAATATTGAGATCATTCACCTGGCTGACGGGAATATACAGGTAAGCATTTTTTGAATAACTGAAAGGAGACGGGAATACATAATTAATTTGTCCGGCTAAACTCTGACCGGAACTAATTACTATATTATTAAGTATTTCCCCGTTAGTCCAATACGTGCTGTTCGATGCAGAAAAATTAATATAGTAATTGGAAGTTATCTCTTTAGCTCCGCCGGCGGCGGAACTGTAATAGGAAGCATTAAAAGAATAAAGCGAATCGGTATTGTCTATTGCGTCCTGAACGTCTGAGTTTGTTACTATGGTAATGAGAGTATCAAGAGAACCCGGGTTTATAATTGAGACAAAACAATTAGACGAAGGCCCTGTCTCCAGTTGAAAGGATAATCCGTTACTGAAATTCAAAGTTGATACCGGTGTAATAAGAGGATAATAAGCGGCATCTTCAAAATATTTTCCCGGGACGGTTCTGTAATTAGTATAATACATCCATACGCCAAAAGTATTCAACTCAGTTCCTAAGGACGAACCGAAATACTGGAGCGCATCATTTATACAATCCATAGCTACTTCCGCAGGCATAAGCGACCATTCTTTTTTAATAACCCTAAAATCGCCGAATTTATCCCTCAAATATATATGCCATATGCCCAGGGCGAATTCCTGTTCATTAGGAGCGTTACTAAGAGCAATGCTGTTCTGCGTATTTTCAAAATACGGCGGAAGGTACTGCAGGTAATCTTTAATATAAGGAAAGACAAAATGCTCCATAGCCGTAGCCGAAAGCTCATAGAAAAATTCATCGCCTGCAAAATAACGGTTAATATAATTCCCTATATTTATAGCATGGTCAAATTCATGCGCGCATGAAACTTTTGCAGCATTTAAACCTGTTGTATAAAAACCCGTATAATCATTATTGATCTCGATATAGGAAGTATACCTGCCCGTTCCCGCCGGGTATTCGGTTTCGGGAGTAGTATAGCTGTAATCGCCGACTATATTCTGCACATACACATCATACCTGGTATCGCCGTCTGAAGGAGGAGGAGCAGGAAAGCCTATAGAGTCTACTTCGACTTTATAAACCGAATCCAGTGCAATGGCCAATGAATCCATACTGTATGTAGGAACATCCGATTCGCCTTTGTTATTAAAGAAAATTCTGAAAAAGCCGCCCGGAGTAACAAAACTTGTATCCGTTGTTGGTCCCTGGAGAATGCTTTGTAGTACGCTTTTCTGCGGACCGGTAAAATACTGCAGTTGCATCCTTACGGCATTTATCAAACCCGTTGCACTTTTCCGGTGAACTGCTACAGAACTTACAGTTGCTGTTTTATTCGTCAGAAGATCAGGCCTTTTTATTTTAAGCACACAATCATATAAAGAATCAAGCTGCCTGGAGCTTAATTGCTGTGAATAGATTGTAGAAGAAATTAATAATAATAAAAGGATAAATAAAGAGTATTTATGCATTTTTATAAAACCCGGATAAATTATATACAATATTATTACAATATTTTTTTTAATAAAAGGGGAAATTCGCAACTCTTCATCTGCAACCGTAAAGATTAGTTCATTAACCAAATAATACAAAAGCAGCCCACGAATTCATTCGTGGGTATTCATAGTTCCTCAAATTCTCATAGTCGTTTCAACGACTTACCTTTTTTTGGAAAAATTTTATAATTATAATAAATTGTTAAAACGACTTTTCTTCTTGTTAGTTTTTCCTATACCCATAGCTGAAGCTATGGGCGCTTTTATTTATTACTATCAGGATTATAATTTGTTCAATCATATACTAATTAATTATTTTGATAATTCACATGTTTTGTTTCAAATGAATTTGATAATTTAATAAGTGAAATAAGAGGATTTTTATATTTTTTTCTGAACAAAAAACTTAAGAAACATCGTGGCAATCAGACCGGTAATTGTAATAGGAGCAGGAATTGCAGGGCTTACCTCTGCTTACTACCTGTCAAAATTTGGCGCAGATGTAACAGTATTGGAAGCATCCGGCCGCCCGGGCGGGCGTATGAGCACAGACAGGCGCGACGGATATGTACTTGACAGGGGCGTTCAGTTTTTGTCAGGCGAATATTCCGTAATAAATGAATTGATAAATGAGCTTGGTTTGAAAAAGAACCTTTCAGTTATTTCAAGCTGGACAGGTACTGTGCGCGGGGGTTCTGTACGCCGGACAAATATTAAATATCCCTGGACTGTAGCCGGCAGCGGATTGCTCAGTTGGCGTGATGCATTCAGGCTGGCTGCTGCCGGCCGTTCACTATCCCGCAAGACTAAACAATTTTCCCTGAGTAACTATTCAAAATGGCACTCGCTGGATTTTGCTGATGCAGCAGAATGGATTGAAAAAACTTTTGACAAAAACATTCTGGAATATATTTTTGAACCAATGCTGGAGGGGTTGTATTTTCAAGCCCCTGAGAATATGTCACGCGCATGGCCTGCAGCAGTGTGGAATTTCGGTGCACGCGGACAGAGTGTAACTGCTCTTGAAGGCGGCAATGGGATACTTACGGAAACGCTTGCCGGAAAATTAAAAGTTTATACGAACACTCCTGCTGAAGCTATTGACACCTCCGGTTCAGGGGTGAAAGTTAAAACTCCTGCAGGCTGGCTTGAAGCCGATGGTATTGTTTTAGCCGCGACCACGCCCGCAGTAAGGCATTTATATCAACCGGGAACTGACGTGGAGAACCGGCTGCTGAATACAGAATACAGCAGCACTATAAACATTAACTTTGCCGTTCCGGACGGAGTTTCAAAAGTGAAAGTACGGAAAAATATTTACGGACTGCTGATTCCCCGCCGGGAGCGGCATGTGATAGCAGCAATAAGTTTTGAATCGCAAAAATGCCGGGGGCATGTGCCGCAGGGTGAATTACTTAATATAATGTTAAGCGGCGCTGCGGGCAGCCGGTTAATAAATGAGCCGGATGATGCAGTACTATCCGAAGTAATCCCGGACCTTCAGCGTTTCTTCCCTGGAATAGAAAGCGGAATAAGTTTCGCACATTTTAACCGCTGGCAGCAGGCAGAACCCCGGTCGCCAATCGGCCGCAGCCGTGATATAGATCTGTACAGAAAGACGTGGAATAAAAATATGAAGGTGATACTTGCAGGCGATTATATGAGCATTCCGTGCAGTGAAGGCGCGGCAGAGAGCGGTAAATGGGCGGCTTGTAATCTAGCGGGAATTTTTGAAATGTGATTGGGAAAAATATCCGGTTTAACCCGTAAAGGAATCCCAGATTAGTTATTAGTGAATTGTTTTGTTACAAATATTAAGCACAAGCCGGAGCGTAGAATAATTTTATAAAACAATAGAAAGATAATATCCTGAATTACCGCGCATTTTAATATTTCTTCTCTATATACTTTAATAGCCGGAATATTTAACTTAAATCGGTGAGTTAACGGAATTATCGTTTCAATTGTACTTCCAAAGCAGGATATGCCAGTTAATTAGTTCAACCACGCCGGTTTTACAATTCATACATAATTCAGCAATAATAAGAATTGGTATTTATATTTCCGCAAAACGTAAAGAGGGAAAGGAATTGAATATTAAAATACTTGTTGTGGACGAGGAATTAAATTCAGTCAGTTTTATTCAAAAAGCGCTTGAAGTTTTCGGCTTTGATTTAATTAAATATGCAGAAACTACAGAAGATGCCTTGCGTCCTGTAAAATCCCTGCAACCCGAACTTATTCTAACGGACACCATTCAGGGCGGAGATATAGACGGCATGGAAGCTCCTGAAAAAAATCATAAAATTACCGATATACCAATAATTTTTATTACAGTAAGTGCAGATGTAAATAGTATTCAGCGTTCTAAAAAGGTCTCACCATATGGTTATTTAATAAAACCATCTGATTCACTTCAACTGCTTTTCATGGTTGTAATTACTTTGTCCAGTGCGGGTACAAAAAGAAGTCCCGATAAGGCGAAGAATAGCACCGCACAGCTCTTTACAGCATTGGTGATAGTTTAGTTACAATTGTAAATTTTTATCCGGAGAACATATATGAGTTGATTAGCGGAAAAAACTCTTCCATCTTTCAGAAGATTATCCATGAGGAACATTTATTTCAGAATTATAATTATAGCGCTTACCTATTTCACAGCACATGGGATTTCCTTTTTCTTCCCGGATAGTGGAAGTACAATTATGTTGTTTTGGCCTGCCGGCGGAATTGGTTTGGCAGCATTCCTGCTAAACAAGCGGCGGTATTGGCCTTTGTTGACATTAGCTTTTTATTGTTCGGGCATCGCGGCAGATGTTCTACTGACAAACCGCACATTCATAACAAGTTTTGGGTATATGACCGGAAATATGGCTGAATCGCTGGGAAGCGCCTGGCTGATACTCCGGGTCAGCGGCGAGTTCCATAAATTTACTAAGTTGAAGGAAGTTGTGGCATTGATCGCCAGTGCAATATTAATCAATGGATTAAGTTCCTGTATTGGTGCAGGTACTGCGGTATTGACAAGAGGAGTTCCGTTTACCCGGTCCTGGATGTCATGGTTTATCAGCGATGGTCTCGGCATCCTGTTGGTTGGACCCTTTATTGTCAGTTGGGTTGGCAGGTATAATGACCTGTTGAAAAATATAAGTTCTAAAAAAATTATAGAGAGTTTGGCTTTTTTAATTGTGTGGTCACTGGTTTCTTACTTCATTTTCCATAAGGGCGATAGTAGCAATTCAATTCTGGTTCATCCGTATTTCCTGGTTGCACTAATGGCTTGGCCGGCAATCAGATCGAACTTGCGCGGAATAACGCTGACTCTTTTAATTTTGCTGGGTATTACTATGTTTAATCCGGCAATTGTTTATGGACCTACCCCCTGGTCAGGGACAAATATTGATTTTACATTGCGTTTGTTGGAATTGCAGTTGTTTTTTGCTTTCCTGGCTATAACAGCATATTTGATGAATGCGGGTTTTAACAGCATAAAATCTTCTGAAAAAGAATTAAACATTAGCGAGGGACGTTTAAGATTAGCAGCTACTTCCGGAAATATCGGTATATGGGATTGGGATATTGTAACAGATGAGCTCATTTGGGATAAAAGTATGTATGCACTGTATGGAATCCGCAAGGAGGACTTCAACGGTGCATATGAAGCCTGGCTTAATACATTGCACCCCGAAGATAAGCACTTTGTTGAAAAAGAAATTCAGGCTGCGTTCAGAGGCGAGAAAGAATATGCCCCGGAGTTTAGGATAGTTCGTCCTGATGGAAAAGTTCGTATTATAAAAGCTTCATCTCAAACTCTCAGAGATAAGAACAATAAACCTTTAAGAATGATCGGAACAAATATTGATATTACCGGGAATAAGCAGATTGAAGAAGCGCTACTCGATTCCAAATTGCGATTAGAACTGGCTCTACATTCAGCGCAGATAGGCATTCATGAGTGGGATGTTATAAATAACAAGTTCATTTGGGATGAACGCGTTTATGAGTATTGGGGATTGCCATTCGGGACGGTTATTACCTATGATCTTTTCTTGCAGGGGGTTCATCCCGGCGATAGAGAAAAAGTGCAATCGGCTATTGCTCCCCTGATGGATCCTGCCGGCGATGGAAAATACTTCGTCCAGTATAGAGTGAAAGGTATACAAACAGGTGTGGAGCGCTGGCTGGAACTGGAGGGACTTATGCACTTTGAAGGTGGAAGTCCTAAACGATTTCTGGGTACAGCGATCGACATCACCGAACGCAAGAATGCGGAAGAAGCTTTGTTGCAAAGCGAACAAAAATACCGCACCATATATGAAAATTCCCCAAGCGGGATTTTCCAATTGAACCAGGGCCGGTTTTTAAGCGTTAACCCTGCTTTCGTAAAGATGTTCGGCTATGCTTCCGCCGAAGAAATAATCAGCACTATAACAGATATAGGCCGGCAGGTGTATGCACACCCTGAAGAAAGTGTGAAAATTATTGAAGCGCTGAACAAAGAAGGCTTTATTGAAAACAATGAATTAGAATGCCTGCGTAAGGACGGGCAGCCTCTGTGGTTATTGCTTAGTATGCAGAGTGTACGGGATAATGAGGGTGTCCTTCATCATTATGAAGGAGTTACACTGGATATTACCGCACGCAAACAAGCTGAACTGGCTTTATATGAAATTAATTTACGATTTCAGGCAATTATCGAACAAAGTAATGAAGGAATAGCTATTGCAGATCTCAAGGGCAAATATTTAATGGTTAATTCGGCATTTTGCAAAATGACCGGATACACACAGGAAGAATTTTTAAAAATGAGGGTGATCGATTTAATGCCTAAAACAGTTCCTCTTAAATTGTTCACCCAGGTTGCCGAAGAAAATAAATCGGGAATTATAGAAGTCGAATTACTCCGGAAGGACGGAACAACTTTTTTTACCTCGATAAGTGAAACACATTTAATAATAGGAAATAACCACTATGTCCAGGGAATGATTAGGGATATTACAGAACGTAAACATGCAGAATCAGCACTCAGTGAGTCTTATGCATTGACTAATGCTATTGTTGATAGCACAGTTGATATGATTTGGGCCGTTGATCCCGATAAATTCGGATTTCTTATATACAACCACGGCTTGTATGAATATTTTTTTAATCTACGAGGTATAAAGATTCAACCAGGCATGATTCCGGAAGATCTCTTTCCAAGTGATGATTTCATTAACGAATGGAAAGGATTTTATAAAAGGGCGCTCAAAGAAGGTTCATATACTGCGGAATACAATGTTTATGCCGGAACGATTATTTTACAATTAACTTTTAACCTTCTAAAGGCAGAAGGCAAAGTATTCGGAATATCCGTATTCGGTAAAAACATTACAGAAAAAGTTGAAAAAGAAAAGGAGCTAAACAAGTACCGCGAGCATCTTGAAGATCTTGTTGAAGAAAAAACGGAACAATTAACCAGGCAGAATGTTTTCTTCAGAACTCTTATAGATACAATACCAAATCCAATTTTTGTTAAAGATACGAATCTCAGATATACTGAAATAAACAAAGCTTTTGAAGAATATACCGGCATGATGCGTAGTAGTATTTTGGGGAAAACTGTTTTTGATATAGCTCCGATTGAAGTTGCAAACCTTTCAAATCAGTCTGATGAAAGAGTTATAAATAATTACGATACAGTTATCTATGAGACTGTTGCTAAAACAAAAAAAGATGGATACATCTCATTAATGGTTTATAAATCATCTTTCGGCTTGCCCGGTAAAAAGCCGGAAGGAATTACCGCAATGTTGATTGATATTACAAACCAAAAAGAAATGGAAAAAGTAACATTAGATGCGCTTAAGAAAGAAAAAGAACTTAATGAAATGAAAACCAATTTTATTTCAATAGCTTCACACGAATTCAGAACACCTCTTACAACTATTTTATCATCCTCAGATTTATTGGAAAGGTACCACAAGAAATGGGATGAAACTAAGCTTATGGGCCATTATAATAAAATTAAGTTATCGGTTCAGAATATGATAGAAATTCTTGATGATGTACTGACATTAAGCAGAAGTGACCGCGGCAAAACCGATTTTAATCCTTCCGCCTTAAATTTAAAAGAATTTTCAGCCGAAATTATAGAACAGGTGAAATTGCAGGCATTAAAGAGTCATAACATAATTTTTGAATATAAACTTTCATATGAAGATATAAGCGCTGATCCAAAGCTGCTCAGTCATATATTAAGCAATCTAATGACTAACGCGATCAAATTTTCACCTGACGGAGGAGATATAACTTTATTGGTTGAAGATGATTCTGAATTTATTATATTTACAATTAAAGACAATGGCATAGGGATACCGAAAGAAGATATAAATAATATATTCGAACCGTTCTACAGAGCCCAAAACACCGCCGGTATAAAAGGAACCGGTTTAGGACTAAGTATAGTAAAAACATACGTGGTATTGCATAACGGCGAATTATCACTTGAAAGTGAACCGGGTAAAGGCACAAAGTTTTTCGTAAAGATTAAAAAAGAAAATAAGAATAGTTAATAATTGCGGGGCTTTATAAATGAAAAAAATACTTTTCATAGAAGATGATAATTTTATAAGAGAAAATTTTTGTGAAATATTTGCTGAAGAAGGTTATGAGATGCGCTGCGTATCAGGCGGAAAAGACGGAATTGAACTGGCAACCAAGTTCCTGCCGGATTTAATTATTTGCGATATAATGATGCCCGTTATGGACGGTTTTGAAGTTAAAAATATTTTAAGTAAAAATAAAAAAACTTCCGATATACCCTTTATATATTTAACTGCAAAAGCAAATATAATGGATGCCCAACATGCTATGGAGCTGGGCGCTGATGATTTTATTACCAAGCCTGTAACTGCTACAAAGTTACTTGAACTGATTTCTAAACGGCTAAAAAGGATTGATGAATTAAAACGGAACAAGGTTGAAAAAAAAGGCTGATGATATTAATATTCCGCAAGATTAAAAATTATTTTCCGGATCGGCGAGAAGATTATAAAGTAGAAGCAAGATAAAGCAAAGCCACCAAAATATTACTTACCCTTAACGGCTAAATCACAAACGTTTACACCCCGATTTAGCACGCTTACAGACAATAATAATCGCTTACTGAATTTCTTTCTAATAAAATCCAATGCTGCCGATAATTATAGTAAATGAAAGCGCTTAAAGCTGTACACAATAAAAAAACTCGCATATTTAATGAATATGAATGGTTTAGCAGTTGTGGAATGATTTATTTAATAACTGCGCCACTTGATATAAACCCGGCTCCCTGCTCCTTCAGGCAGAAGATAAGTTCAATTTATATAACCGGAGCGGCTTAATATGAGTTCAAAAACAAATGTTATTATATCAGGGCGACGGTATATTATTACGTTTTTTTTATTCTTTAGCATGGCGTTCTGTCTCGGCGCCTGGTATTATTTTTCCTATGAGGTCAAAACAATCCGAAGCGAGGTATATAGCGAACTGAAAGCAATTGCTACTCTTAAAACCTCACAAATTACGAAGTGGAATAATGAAAGATTTGCCGATGCCAAAGCTTTTGTTCAAAATCCGTTTATTGTCGGTAGTGTAGAAAATTTGCCGGGTTTTGATGCAAAATCTTTATTGAAATCTGAAATAATTAATACATTAAATTTAATTAATGCGAATTCTGATTATAGTAATATAATTTTAAGCAATTCTGATGGAAAACCGCTTCTTTCATTAGACCCGAAACATCAACAGTTAGATTCGATTACAACACATTTCATCAAACTAGCAGAAAAAGAGAAAAAAATAGTATTTACTGATTTATACAGGTCCCCGGCAAATGATGAGATCTTAATGGATTACATCGCACCTGTAATTGATAAAAATAATTCGGTTACAGCGATTCTAATTTTACGTATTAATCCGGATACTTACTTATATCCTCTTATAAAAGAATGGCCTGTTCCGGGTAAAACATCAGAAACACTTATTGTGAGAAAAGAAAACGAAAATGTTTTGTATTTGAATGAATTAAACAACCGGAGCAGAACAGCATTAAATCTTGAGATACCTTTTACAGCAAAAAAAGTTCCCGCCGTACAGGCAGCACTTGGCCGCAAAGGAATATTTGAAGGAATCAGTTATCATGGTACAAATGTATTATCATATATAAGCCCTGTAAGCGGTACGCCATGGATAATAATTGCCCAAATAGATGATAATGAAATATATGCTCAGCTTTATTTTAAGGAAATTGTAATTATTTCTTTCACAGTTTTAGTTATTATAATTCTGACCGGTGGGCTTGTTTGGTATTTTCATTACCGTCAAAAGAATATATACAGGGAATTATTTATCAGGGAAAAAGAACTACGTGAGCATCATGAAGAATTTAGAACAATTCTATACAGCATCGGCGACGGAGTACTTACAGTTGATATAAACGGCAGAATTAAGAATATGAATAATACAGCCGAAAAATTGACAGGCTGGAATGAACAGGATGCAAAGAACAAACTTTTCGAAGAAGTATTCAAAATAATTAATGAGGAGACCCGTAATATTGTTGAAAATCCTGTTAAGAAAGTATTTAGTATGGGTATCAGCGCAGGGCTGGCAAATCATACAATCTTAATCTCCAGGAACGGTGAAGAGATTCCTATAGCCGACAGCGCTGCCCCGATACATAACGAGCTTGGAGAAATTATAGGGGTAGTATTAGTTTTCCGTGATAAAATTGAAGAACACAAAGCAGATAAAATTATACATGAAAGCGAGGCCCGTTTAAAGCGTGCTGAACTCATTTCAAAATCAGGGAACTGGGAACTGCATCTCGATTCCCAATTAATGCATTATTCCGAAGGCGCAGAAAAAATTTATGGTATTAGTAAGGGTTCATTATATTATGAAACAATTAAGAGTAATGCTCTCCCCGAATACCGCGCGATGCTTGATGAAGCACGAAAAAATTTAATTGAAAACAACCAGGCCTACAATGTAGAATATAAAATTAAAACCGCAGATACCGGTGAAATAAAATATATACATTCTATGGCGGAATTTGATAGTAAGCGCAAAATACTTTTGGGTGTTATCCAGGATATAACAGAACGTAAAGTAACAGAAGATATTTTACATGAAAGCGAGGACCGGTTCAGGGCCGTTTACAATGCTTCTCCTTCAGCCATTTCAATATCGGAAATTGAAACAGGCAAATTAATTGAAATAAACGAAGCTTATGAGAAATTATTCGGTTTTAGCAGAGATGAAGCAATAGGGAAGAGTTCTCTTGAGCTTGGTGAATGGGTTAATACAGATGACCGGAAGGCAGTGATTGACACTATCCTAAAGAACAAAATTTACAGAAACCTGGAAATTAAGTTCAAGACAAAAAATAATTCTATCATTGATTGCTTATTATCCGGAGGAATAATTCGTACAAAAAATAAAAATTTCATGATTACTATTGTACATGATATTACGGATTTGCAAAATGCCGCGCTTGTAATTAAAGAAAGCGAAGAACGATTTAGAAAAATATTCGAAGAACACTCCGCAGTAAAACTTTTAATAGACTTCGCAACCGGAAATATTGTTGATGCTAACAAAACTGCCGTGGAATATTACGGGTGGACAAAAGACGAACTATTACGGATGAATATAGCCGAAATAAACACTTTACCTGCAGAAGAAATTAAAATCAAAATGGAGAAAGCGGCAAGGAGAACAGAAAATCATTTTGAATTCAGTCATCGCCTTAAAAATGGTACTATCAGAGATGTTGATATTTTCAGCGGAAAAGTTGATATCAGCGGGAAAGAATACCTGCATTCCATCATTTATGATATAACGGACCGGAAACTTGCAGAAGATGCGCTGCGCCAAAGTGAAGCCCGTTATCGCCAGCTTGCAGACAATGCTCCTTTACCTGTTGCCGTAAGTTCTTTAGAAACAGGCAGGTTTTTATATATTAATAAAAACGGATTCGAATTAATGGGCCTTGCTTCAACAGATGATTACAAAAATTACTGTCCAAAAGACTTTTATATAAATCCAAAACAATATGATGAGATACTTGAAGTCTTAAAAAAAGAAGAGCATGTTTCCAACTTCGAAGTTGAATTAAAGAATTTAAAAGACAGGCATATTACCGCGCTAACCTCTTCACTAATAACTACTTTTGAAAATAATCCTGCCGTCTTTATCACTTTATATGATATTACCGAAAGAAAGCATTCCGAAGAAGAAATACGCAAATTATACGTAGCCGTTGAACAAAGCCCTGTTTCTATTGTTATAACCAATCCAAATGGCGACATAGAATATATAAATCAAAAATTCACTGAATTAACCGGTTATACATCTGAAGAAGTGCGCAATCAAAATCCAAGAGTATTAAAGTCGGGAGAGCAAACCCCGGAGTTTTATAAGAATTTATGGGATACCATTATTTCGGGAAAACAATGGCGGGGTAACTTACATAACAAAAAGAAAAACGGAGAACTATTCTGGGAATCTGCATCCATATCACCGGTTTTAGATGAAAAAGGAGCTGTTACTAATTTCATTGCAGTAAAAGAAGATATTACAGACAAGTTAATTACCGAAGAAAGACTGCAAATAGTATTCGACAATGTATTTGACGGCATCAGCATTTTCAGCGAAAACGAGGATACTAATAAGAGAAAACTTATCGATTGTAATAAAAGGTACGCTCTCATGGCGGGCCGAACCCGTGAGGAGCTGCTCAGCCTTGAATCTACGGAAAATCTTTATAAAAATTTATTTTCAGACACAACAAATATAAATCGTTTGAAATCTTTAGAACAGGAATCAGCATTCCAGGGCTATTTCTCGTGGATCCGGCCGGATGGTAAGGAAAATATAATTGAGTATTTGGGTAAACCTATCATATGGCGGGGTATGAAATATACGATTGGCATTGATCGTGACATCACCGAGCAAAAAATTGCCGAAAGAAAATTAGAAAAATATTCGCATGAATTACAGGTGCTGAATGCCGGCAAAGATAAATTGTTTTCTATAATAGCGCATGATTTAAGAAGTCCTTTTAGCTCCCTCCTGGGACTTTCTTATATCATGGTAAATGAGTTTGAGTCTTTAACGCCGGAGGAATTAAAAGATTATAATAACGATATTTATAATTCGCTGAAAAAACAATATGCACTACTTGAAAATTTACTTAACTGGTCCAGGCTGGAAACCGGGCAGATGGATTTTGATCCTGAAAAGATAAACCTTTTCGATAAAACAGAAAACGTGATAAGCCTTCTTTCAGGTAACGCTAAATTAAAAGATATAGTTCTCTTTAACGGTACTTATAAAGATATTATTGTTTCAGCCGATTCTAATATGCTTCATTCAGTACTGCAAAACTTAATTTCAAATTCAATTAAGTTTACTAATAAAGGCGGCTTAATAAAAATTTATTCGGAAGATGCCGGTGATAATTTTATTCAGATAACTATTTCTGATAACGGGGTCGGGATGACAAGTGATCAGGCAAAAAATTTATTCGGTCTAACCGCAGCATCTACTTTTGGAACTAACAATGAAAAAGGAACAGGGTTAGGACTGATGATATGCAAAGATATGGTAGAACGGCATGGCGGAACAATTTATACTAATAGTGAACTAAGCAAAGGCACAAGGATTTCGTTTACACTGCCGAAAGCGGTATAAATTATTTTTAAATTTCTGCCTGCAAGTTAAAATATAAAAATAAAAAACCTGTTTTATTTAAGCAGGATTTTTTTTTGATATAATAATTTATTCTTTCATAGCAGACTATCAGAAATACATATCAGATGTAGTATAAATAATGAGATTTGACAGCATAACAGCGACTCCTAACCTTCAGGCACCCAGGGGGCACCTTTTAATAAAAGAGAGATGGGAAAGTCTCTGTTTATAAAGTGAGAACGTTAAATAAATTCAGGCATTCAATAGGTATCTGCTTCTAAATCATTTAAGCAGAACGTATTATCATAATACGTTTTATAATCCGCATATGCACTTAAAAAAAACCAATTATTTTCGATAATAAAATGTAGCAAAGAGTTAAGGAACAATTTTTTATTTCAGTATAGAATTATGGAAAATTCTTTTTTAAAAAATAATTTAAATAAAGAAGTAAATATTAAGGAATGCAAAATCCGTGAGATACAATCCGGCCAAAGAATAATTTGCCTGTCAAACAAACCCACATGTCCGCATTTTTTACAATTCGGCAACGACAAGTTTTGCCAGTACATACTGCTTAAAGAAATTGTAAAGAAAAAATATAAGAGCGAATACTATACAGGTTAAAATAAAAGTTTATATTTTAATCAAATGGATATAACAAAGCGCAATACCCTGCGGCGTGTACTACATCTTTAAGAGTTGATACAATCCTCTATTCTCAGTAACCGACTTGACCATTACATAATATATTTTTAAGTTTATAGGTGTTTGGAAGGCTTATTTCTTTTAGGTCATAATCAGCGGAGGCCTTATGAATAAAAAGTTACTGCTTTTAGTATTGTTTTTTTATACTGTAATTGCAGGAATTACATCAGCCCAGTTCGTTCCACCGCCTGCAAATGTTGATACTGTTTACATTCCAGGGATAACTATGACGGGAAGTAATGTGGACACAATATATATTCCCGTCGGGAGTATGAAAGGCGGAGAAAATGCAGGATCGATGGAGTCAACAATCAACGGCGACACACTTTCAAACGGGGTAAGGGCAAACCCGGACAGGGTTTATGCTTTGTATGAAGGGCAGATATACTATCAAACCGAGCCTTTAAATGTTTATAATCCAACAGGAACAATTACAATTGTTGGTATTCCCGACACAAGCAATCTTTCGGTAAATACGAAACCGATTATATTAATAGAACCTACTAACGGTGTTGATGTTGTTATTAATAATGCAGGAGTTAATGTAGTTTACGGCAGCCTTAAGTTTGAGAATATTCACTACCAGGCAATGCAGACTGACGGCACTGTAGAAGAGGAACTTTTCTACTGCGGAACAGGATGGGGTACAACAAGAAATGTAACAGGCACAAGGCAAGAGCTGCTGCCTCAATCTTTAACTATTGATAACTGCTTGTTTGAATTCTGCAACCTAGACCTTTTTGACTGCACAAATGAATCGGGAGCAATCGGCGGCTGGCCTCACGGAGCCAAATTCCGCTTAACAAATTCATATTTCCGTAATATGTTTCATGCCGATCAGTGGTGGGGATCAAGAGTATTCCAATGCAAGCACCCGATAGATACTTTATGGATTGAAAACTGTACCGTAACTACAGGGGGACTTACGTTCCTACAGCAGAATGAACTGACGGACTTTGCTTATATCAATCATAATACAATCGTAAACAATAAAAAATACTGGCTGCTATCCGGGTTTCATAAAAACCTGATTATCACTAATAATATATTCATTAACCAGAACTGGACCGGCCAGGATACAAATGAGATAAGTTCCGGAGAAGATCCAAATAAACCATACCATAGCACAATTTATCTTGACTTAATCAGTGCAGAAAATGGTGTAATGGTACAACAAAAATATTATGTGGGTTCCGATTCCACCTCTTACGTAAGTGCACTTAATTTAGATAGTTTAACCGTTTATGTTTCAAATAATATTTATTATTACGATCCGGCTCTTATTACAGGGTACTATAACAATTCCAATTACACTTTGAATACCTCATTCGGTAACGGGTATACTACTACAGCAATACCCTCTTACTTAAACTGGTTTGACGGCCCCGGGCCATGGATAGTTAACAATATTCCTTGTGAATGGATGAATACAGAAACACAATCTTTTTTTAAGAACCAGGCTCCGCCAAACGGAGGTTTTATTGAAGAGAATACGCTTACGATAAATCCGCAGACAGTTACCCCCGGTATAGCAGATGCTTCCGTGGTAAATGCTATGGCGGTATGGAACCAGAATCAATTCGGCGACCCGAGATTTCCGGCACAGGGTAATATTCTTAAAAGTAAATTCATATACGGCGACTATCTTCCAACCACATTGCCCGGGCTCATTAATGGAGTTCCGTCCGATTCAATAACCGGATGGGGACCGGGGGTGCAGATCGGAATTACAAAATTTACAGACCTAACAGAAAATTTCAGTCAATCTGCTAATTTATCTAAGATAGACCATCTTCCCATAGGCGCTTTAATCTGGGATGACGCACAACTGGCGGCTTATAATTCCGGTAATGATTTAACTGCAGTAAATCTTGCCTATATAGCGGCTGGTGGAAAATCAATTGTTACCGGAATAAAAGAAGTCGGAAGGACACCCGGTACATATTCATTAAAACAAAACTATCCCAACCCCTTTAACCCGAGCACAAATATTAGTTTTTCACTGGAGAAAGCTTCCAATGTTAAGCTGGAAGTATATAACATTCTCGGGCAGAAAGTTGCGACGCTTGTAAATAACTTTATGCAGCCTGGAAATTATACGGTACAATTCTCCGCCAAAGGCGGATCCACCCCGGGCGGAAATGCCGGCAGGCTGGCTTCGGGAGTTTATATATATAGAATAGAGGCAGGTGAATTTGTCTCGTCGAAGAAGATGATTGTTCTTAAATAATCAATAACTTGAATGATTATAGCTGTGAGACGACGGGGCAGGCCCCGTCTTTACAACCTCACATAGAAAGTGAAGTTTACATTAGATTTGTTTGATCTAAGATGATGATTGTTCTTAAATAATTATGTGAGACTCACCCTGGAGTTATTCCGTTTAAAGTCCAGTCAATATTTGTACTTTAATTATTTTTTTTTGAACTTAAAAAGTTCTGTTCTTTGACATAATGTTTTGACGTAATGATAATTATTTACTAATTTTTCTCCATTGAATTTTGAGATTCAGATTCTATGGAACAGTGAGAGACAGATCCCGTATTTAATGATGTTATTTCATTTTGGGACATCTCTTGCTGTTTCCTTTTTCTGTATTGCTTGTTTGAAACAGGGGCATCTGAATCAAGCTCTTGGAATCGTCTTAGCTTGATGTTTACTTTTTTGCTTTTCAGATGATTGTCCAGCATTTTCTTGGAATTAGCTTTGTCCTTTTCAGGATTAAATTTCTCATTATTCTTAAGCATCCCGTAGATAATCCTCAGTGTTTTGTGCATGCAGGTTACTAATGCTTTTATTTTTTTCATTCCCTTACTGCAATGACGCACGTATATTTCTTTTATGAGAGGATTACATCTAATTGCAGTAAAAGCCACATTATAAAGAAGGGCTCTTGCTTCTCTGCTGCCTTGTTTGCTTATATGCATTCCGGAGGTTCCATCGCCGCTTTCTTTCCAGACAGGATGAAGTCCAAAGAATGAGGCTAACTTCTTTGTACTGCTAAAATTGTCAATTGATACTATCTTGAGCATCAATCCAATGGCTGTGTAATCACCAATCCCTTTGAAACTTTTTAGTAGTTCTATTTCAGGTAATTGACAATTATCTGCAATAAGCTTCGAACGCTTATTTATTAGTTTAGTTAGACTAATAATTTGTTTTACAAGAGAAATTATCAGTTCCCCGGTTATATTATCAGTAGCCGAAGCTACAGAACTTTTAGCTCTACTTATCAGCTTTAAGGCTCTTGCCTCTGATACATAAGCTATAGAAGACAATGCTGATATTCTGGCTTTGGATAAGTGTTTTGCCGTTGGATACTGCATAATGGTCATTAATAACCATTTAGGATAGCCATACTTAGCATATCTTAAAAGTTCCGGATTTGCATTGTAAAGATTACCTTCAAGCTGATTATAAAGCTGTGTCCGCTGTTTGGTAAGAAGCCTTACAAACTTCCAATGCCTTCTCAAAGAGCAAAATTTATCTGTCTTCTTAAAGATAACTTTATCTTTATAGTTAATCAGATATTCAGCAATATTCCCGGCTGCCTTTTTATCGGTTATTATCCTGGTTAGTGAAGCTCTACTGCTATGATGAGTACCTATAGGGTTTATCCTTGCAACAGATATTTCTATTCTGTCCTGCATATCGCATAAACTCTCAAACCAGTTGTTCTCATAACCGCCGGTTGATTCAACACCGGCTATTATTGCACAACCCGGATGCTCTGTAACAAAATCTATTAGAACATTACTGAGCAGATGGTGTCCTTTTGCTGTATCATCAAGCTGAAAATTCTTTAAGGCTGTCTTTTTATCTTCATTAAGAATTATAAAATCACAATAGCCTTTACTTACATCACCACCTAAATAAAAATTATTCATAATAACCTTTCAAAAATTATTATAATATAAAAAATGTCAGGTAACATCACCCTTGTATATACAGCATCTGGTGCTAAGTTATTCCAAGACTTTAACCTGACGGAAGGAAGACACTCCAAGACGGGCTCGAGGCCCAGGTTTGCTACCTTCTACTTCCGTAAGAAAATAAATTTTTTCATTATGTCAAAGAACATTATGTCGTGCTAATTAACTTTAAACATACAAGGTGAGCCTCATATAAGGTTTTTCTCGTTGAAGAAGATGATAATTCTTCAATAAATTATCATGCTAATTTATTATCAAGTTCAAGGAGCATGTCTGAACTCCCCCAGGTACAAGCAGGATTAAAATGGATGAATCGAATATTATCTGAATTTGAAACTTGATAACCTGCCTGCCGCCACGCAGGTTTGATAATAAATAATTTATAAAATTTTTCTATTTTAATTTATGCTGAGTTTTTATAATTTAGACATTATCTAAATAAAAATAAAGCACAATATCTGCTTGATAAAAATACTTATTGCAAATAAATACTTCCTGATGAACTATGCTATAAGCTGCATTTTGAAGCCGATTGAGGGTTTTGAGGTTACAGGAATACCGGAAGATGATCTTATTGCCGGAATGGAAAAACTAAAGCCTGATATACTTATTCTTGAAATAAATATTTTGAAAAAAGACAGCCTGAAACTGCTTTCTGAAATTAAAGAAAAATTTCCAGACGTAAGGACATTATTGCTTTTAGATATTGAAGATAAAGAGAAACTTCTTCAATTGCTGCGGTTGAATGCCGGGGGATACGTGTTAAAAAATATTTCAAGAGAAGAACTTATCCATGCCGCTAAATGTATTGCGTCCGGGAAGAGATACATCAGCGAAGGAATTAATGAATTTTTGATGGATGATTTGGTTAATAGACAAAATAATTTTCACGGTGAAGATTTTTGTGAATCTTTAAGCGAACGTGAAATAGATGTATTGAAATTAATTATTTCGGGAAAAAATAATAAGCAGGTTGCAGGCAAATTGTTTATTAGCCCCAACACGGTACTAACTCACCGCAGGAACCTGATGAAAAAATTAAAAGTGAATAACACAGCCCAGTTGATAACCAAAAGCCTTCGCTATAAAATCATTTCAATGCCGGATTGAATAATCTTTCAATATTGAAATAATTCAATTATAGGTTGTTGAGACGGGGCATGCCCCTCTTTATGATACAAAATGTCATGTTCGTTGGCCCTTATAAAAGCATGAGCTTTTATAAAAAATGATCTTGTGAGCCTCCGGCTCAAAACTCTACATGTAAATACTCAATTAATAGTAGTAAAAATCACCTGTTGTCGGTATTGGATAAAGGCAGTATGAAGTATAAATTTGTTATTAAGATTTAGTCTAAATAAGAATAACATTTTTTAACATCAACTGCGAGGCGGTTTTGAAATTTTTTTTAATCCTGTGTTTTTGTTTAATAATTTTTATTCTCCCCTGCTCACTCTCTGCCCAGACACCCGATTCAACTTACCTGTTAAAAGTAATAACCATAACGGGTTACCGGCTTATGAACGGTATCGGGCGGATGAACGATTATTCCGGCCGGATTATTTATTCCGGTATGAAGAATGAAGTGCTTGAAATCGACAGTTTAGATGCAAATAAAGCCGTTAACAATACCCGTCAGATAATCGGGCGCATACCGGGCGTGAATATAACCGAAACGGAAAGCGGAGGTTTTACGGCAAATGGTATAAGTTTCAGAGGACTGAATCCATATCAGAGCATTGAAACAAATACCAGGCAGAACGGTTATAATATTTCTGCAGATGTATACGGTTACAATGAAGCTTATTATTTACCCCCTATGGAAGCTGTTAAAAGTATAACTTTTTTACGCGATGGCGCAGGGCTTGCGTATGGGCCGCAGTTGAGCGGAGCGGTAAATTATGAACTGAAAGACGGCGCCCCCGTCCCCCTTGAAGTAACTTCTTCGGAAACAGCAGGAAGTTACGGACTGTTTAACAGCTTTAATTCTATCGGGGGAACCGAAGGCGATTTCAGGTATTATGGTTTTCTGCAATACAGGCGCATTGAAGGGTGGCGCGATAACTCGCAGCAGACTCAATGGTCGGGATTTACGAGCCTTAAATATAACCCGGGTGAAGACTTGCAGCTTGGCCTGGAGTATACAATACTGAGAAACCTGATCCAAATGCCGGGCGGACTAACAGACTCATTATTTAATGCAAACCCGCAGCAATCGCTTCGCACAAGGAACTGGCTTGACAGTCCGTGGAATATTTTAGCTGCCCATGCAGACTATAAGATTAATGACAATGCTTCTGTCAGCCTGGTATCTTCATACCTGTTAAGCCAGCGCAACCTGATATGGAGAAACGAAGACGGCGGCCCCGGTGCGCTAGATACGATACAAGCCGACCTTCAGTACACTCCCCGTGAACTGGAACGCGAATATTTCAGAACTTTTACAAACGAACTAAGATATTTATATAATTACAATATTGCCGGAATGAACCAGACGTTTTCTTCCGGTATACGCGGCGTATATTCTCATTTAACAAGGCTTGAAGGCGGTGAAGGCACAACGGGAAGCAGTTTTGATCTTACACAGCTTTCAGCATGGGGAGAGGACATGGACTATTACACAACCAACATTGCGCCGTACATTGAAAATATATTCAGGATAAATAATTTATTCAGTATTACTCCCGCTCTCCGGTTTGAATACCTGCATACAACCGCCAATGGTTTCGCACCGAATACGGCTAACGACAGCAATCAGCCGGTTGTTTATGCCGGCAACCTGAAATCATCCCGCACTTTTTTACTGGGAGCTTTGAGCGTCCAATACAAAACTTCGGATGAAGCAAACTTTTATGCTAACTTCAGCCAATCTTACCGGCCCATTACGTATGACAATTTAACCCCGTTCGGCTCACTTGCAAAAATTGATCAAAACCTTAAAGATGCTTCAGCAAATACAATTGATTTTGGTTATAGAGGAATTAGCGGTAATATCCTTAACTACGACGTTAGCCTTTACTATATGTACATTAAAAATGAAACCGGGTTGCTCGAAGAAAAAAACAATAATGACAGTACATATTTATTCGAGACCAACACAGGCTCTGATGTGCATAAAGGAGTTGAGGCATATTTAGAATTAAATATCATGGACGGAATTTTCAAACAGAACGGATGGGGGAAGCTGAGTATATATAATTCATTCGCGTATAGCGATGCCCGTTACGTAACCGGAGAATATACAGGTAACCGTGTTGAATATGCTCCTGAATATATAAACAGGTGCGGCCTGGATTACGGCCTGAACGGATTTTCCATTAATGCGCAGTACTCTTACAATGCTTCATCATTTACCGATGCTGCCAACACAGTATTCTCCCCCGATGCGCTGGTGGGTATAATACCGGCTTACAGTATAGTTGATGTTTCCGGTTCTTATAGTATCAAAAGTTATAAGCTTAGTTTCGGAGTGAATAATCTGACAAATGCCAAATACTTCACACTAAGAACCGATGAATACCCGGGCCCCGGAATAATTCCATCAATCGGCAGAATGTTTTATATCGGGTTATCGGAAAGATTATAGAATATTGAAATTGTTTTTAAAATAGTTATTTTATTTTTTTTTCTTAAATCCTGTAATTCATTCTTAAAAAACGGAATTATAAATTCATTAATAGCCGTAAATAAATAAAGAATAATGCTTTGATTATGGCATAAATATTGTTATTTTTTATTTATACTAAGTCTTAATAAGCTTAATAAAAAGCTTTAATTATAAGAGAAGGTTAAAAATGAATATTATGAACGGACAATTAGAATAATTTCACAATGTTATTACGGGCAGAATAATATTAAATAATTTTCAGGCATTAGGTTAATAATGCTGTTTTACGAGAGACTCTGAATGTTAAAATTGAAAGAACTGCTGCACGTCTGGGGACCCGGCTGGCTTGTTATGATTGCAGATGTGGATGCCGCCAGCGTTATAACGGCAGCAGAAAGCGGAACACAATATGGAACCAGGCTTATTTGGTTCCTGGTATTACTTATTATCCCGCTTTATTTTATCCAGGAACTGGCCGGAAGAGTGGGAGCAGTTACAGGCAAAGGGCTTGGAGAATTGATAAGAGAAAATTACAGTAAGCGTATAGCGCTTTTTGCGTCGGTTCCCATGGCTCTGGTTGATGTGATAAGTTATGTAGTTGAATACACGGGAATAGCGATAGGATTTCAGATTTTAGGAATCTCGCCGCTTATCTCGGTTCCTATTGCATTTCTTGCCCATGTTATACTTGTATATAAAAGAAAATATGCCGAGGCTGAAAAACCATTAATTATCGTATCGGTTTTCTTTGTTATATCCTGGATTATATCGGCATATTTAACGGCACGTAAAGGCGTACAAGTTACTCCCTTTTATTTTTCAACATCATCGGATTTCATTTTTCTTATTGCCGCCAATATCGGCGCTGTTATTATGCCGTTTATGTTATTTTACCAGGCTTCCGCTACTGCCGAGAAAAAAATTACTGCAAAAAGTTTGTGGGCAATGCGGTTGGAAACTTTCCTCGGCGCCGTTGTATCGGAACTGATAATGGTAGCAATTGCAATTGCCTGCATTGGAGTAAACAATCATTATTTAAACTTTGCTTCGCCGAAAGCTTTATCACTCGGGCTGGCTTCGGTAGCAGGTAAATTTGCTCCTTATTATTTCGGAATCGGACTGATAGCCGCTTCATTCATCGCATTGATAGTAATTTCACTCGGGAGCAGTTGGGGTTTTACCGAAGCGGTGGGATGGGGAAGAAAAAACTGGTTCAAAGTGTACCTGGTTGAGTCAATCCCCGCGCTTATTGTTCCCATAGTTTCTCTTAATTTAATTAACCTGGCGCTGAACCTTATGGTGCTGCAGATAATTGTCCTGGTAGGGCCTGCCGTAACTTTAGGTTTGATAGCGGCAGATAAAAAATTAATGGGAAAACATTACCTGAACGGATATAATAAGATTATTTATTGGGGCATAGTTTTTTTGATTTTTAGTACCGGCGTTGCAAGTTTGGTATATCTGATTTGAAATAATTTCTACACTACACAGTTCATTTAATAGAGACGGCCGTCATTTTAGTAGTAAAATGGCATGGTGTTTCGTTATCAATTTCACCGCGCCGCCCCGATGCATCGCTTGGGCGTAAACTTAACGCAGAGCCCCTCCTGAGCATAAATTAAATATTGATTAATTATGCATACAAGTCTTAAATAAATCCTTTATTAGTACGATAATAAATAGAGGTTGAACTAAAATAATTTATTCCAGGGTAATATTTTATTCAATCCGTAACGATTTTATATGATAATGATTATTTGTAGAGGATTCGAAAACGATTTGTATAATAAATGATATTTTCAGGCCGGTAAATCAATTCCAATTTTACCATTGATTTAGATTTAGGGGTAAACAATTGAAATTGAGTACAATTTTAAATTATTCGTATCATTTCTAAGTACAATCCTGTATATAAATTCTGAGCTGCAAATTATTTATAACCAGATGATTGAAAAGCATATGAGAAAAGGCCAGCAAACAATACCCGGTATCAACGAACAAATCAGGGCTCTAAAGCTCAAACATGCAAAGGAAAAGAAACAAATTAAATCCGGGCTGCGTTTTAATGAACATGTTATAAAAGAATATGAGAAAATAATCGACAAATACAAACGATGGGAAGCAAGAATACCGGCTATGGTATATCTTCTTGACATGCATGCTGACGGTAGGTTTGAATTTATTTATATAAGCTCTGCATCAAAAAAATTATTGGGGCTTGAGCCTGAAGATATTGTTCAGGATTTCCGTGTCCTTGCCGACCTGATGGACCCTGATGATCTGGATAATTTAATTAAAGGGAGTTTGAATTCCGGGAGCAGTCTTTCAGAGTTCAAATGCGAAGCACGGTTTCGGATTAAAGAAAATACACGCTGGTTTGAATTTACTTCAATCCCCGAGCCTAAATACGATGGAAGCGTTATCTGGAATGGTATTATGCTTGATATTACAAAGCGCAAGGAAGTGGAAGAAGAATTCAGAGAAGAACGCAATCTTATGTTAACCCTAATGGATAACATACCGGATACAATTTATTTTAAAGATACGGGAAGCAGATTCTTAAAAGTTAATAAAGGATATTTAAAAAAGTTCAATATATCTTCAGAAAATGATATTCTTATGAAATCCGATTCCGATATATTCAGCTCCGAACATGCCGATGAAGCAAGAAATGATGAAATACGGATTATAGAAACCGGTGAACCTGTTATCAATAAAGTTGAAAAAGAGACGTCTCATTCAGGCAAAATAAGCTGGGTATCTACGACAAAAATACCGTTGAAAGATACATCGGGGAAAATCACAGGGACCTTTGGCCTGTCCAGGGATATCACCGATTGGGTACTTATGAAAAACATTATTGATGAAGAACGCAGTTTAATGTCTACTATAATAAATACAATTCCGGATAATATTTTTGTAAAAAACCTGGAAGGTAAATTTATCCTCAATAATTCCGCTCATCTTCACTCCCTGGGTATTAATTCCCAGGAACAGTTAAAATCAAAAACTGAATTTGACCTGCTTCCTTATGAGACAGCAAAAGATCATAGTAATGATGACCGGTTGGTAATCGAATCGGGAAACCCGTTATTAAACAAAGAAGAAAAAATTTTTAATGGGGCGGATCAGGCTGGCTGGCAGCTCACTACAAAAGTGCCGTTACGCGATAAACAAAATAATATAATCGGAATAGCCGGTATATCGCATAATATAACCGAGCTGAAGCAGGCAGAAGTTGCTCTTTTAACCAGTGAAACCCGGCTTGCAAATGCAATGAAAATAGCCCATCTCGCGCATTGGGAGTACGATTTTGCCGGCGACTTATTTACCTTTAACGATCAATTTTATTCCCTGTTCGGAACAACTGCAGAATATGAAGGCGGTTATATTATGTCTTCTTCAAATTATGTTAAAAGATTTATATATTCCGAAGACGCTGCAATTATCGGCAAGGAAATTCAAAACGCAATTATTTCAAAAGACCCTGATTTAAAAGGGCAATTCGAACACCGGATTGTTTATACAGATGGGAAAATCGGCTACGTTTGTACTCATTACTTCATCATTACAAATAAAAAAGGAAATACGGTAAAAGGATACGGTGTAGTGCAGGATATTACGGACAGGATAAAGCGCGAACAGGAAAAAAATGAACTTGAGAAGCAGTTAATGCAGAGGAATACAGAACTTGAAAATATGATTGCCGATTTAAAGAATATGCAGGGTACTCTTGTAAGAACAGAAAAAATGGCTTCCATCGGCCAATTAGCATCAGGGATAGCGCATGAAATTAATAACCCGCTTGCTTATGTATCAAGCAGTATAAACAGGCTGAATGAGTACTTTGAAAATACCCTGGAACTTTTAAATAAATGGCAGAATCTTAAACTTTGCGGTCAGGATAATGAAGAATGCAGCAACGGATTGAAGGAAATAAATAGTTTTACAAACGAAATAGATTTTAATTTTATTTTAAAAAATTATAAAAGAATATTTACCAGCATTCACGACGGGGCCCAGAGAATTAAAAAAATAGTTGAAGGAATGCGCGGTTTTGCACATTCATCCGGTACTTCATTTTCAGAAGCAAACATTAATCAGGCTATTGAAGACACAGTGACTATTGTATGGAATGAAATAAAATATAAAGCGGCGCTAAATAAAAATTTTACTGAATTGCCGGTGGTATTATGCAACATAGGTGAAATTAAGCAAGTACTGGTAAACCTGCTTGTAAATGCAGCACACTCAATAAAAGAACAGGGTACGATCAGCATTTCCACTTACCCGGATAATGAATCCGTCTTCATAAAAATTAAAGATACCGGGTGTGGAATATCCGAAGAAAATTTGAAACGGATTTTTGATCCGTTTTTTACAACTAAAAAGGTGGGAGAAGGAACCGGGTTAGGGCTTTGGATTTGCTCTACTATAATAGAAAAACATAACGGATCCCTTACAGTTGAAAGCTCCGCCGGTAATGGAAGTACCTTTATTATAAGGCTGCCTATAACGCAAATTACGGAAGAAACGAAAAATTAAGGATAGGAATAATGGAAAAACAGTATGGAATTCAGCCGGGTAAATCAAATATGCCCGTATTGATTGCTATCGATGATGAAGAACCTATCTTATTTTCATTACAATGCTTGTTAAGAAAAGACGGTTATAAAATGTATTTCTTTTCAACATGTTGTGAAGCTTTGGAATTTCTTAAGGAAAATGATGCCGATGTAATTCTGACGGATATGCGGATGCCGGAAATGAACGGTATTCAATTTTTAGAAAACCCCTCTGTTATTGAGTTGAATGCAATAAAAATACTTCTGAGCGGAAATGAAGATAAATCAATCGTTTTTAATGCAATGTCCAAAGGATTAGCGGGTTATTACATTTTAAAGCCCTGGGACGATGAGCAGTTGAGAACAATTGTAAGTGAATCAATGAAACTTCAGCATGAGTTGAAGCAAAAAAAATTGCAGGATATACTGTTGTCGTTTAAGAGCCTGCCCTCCCCTCCCGACCTGCATAGTAAATTAAAAACTATGCTGCAAAAAGAAAAATTATCGCACAAGGATATTGCAACGGAAATTGAAAAAAGTCCGGCCCTGGTTGCAAAGTTATTAAGAATGTCCAATTCAATCTTTTATGGAGGAAGAAAGCCTATTACAAATATATTTGATGCCTTAACATTTATTGGTACTGAATTTGTTTTAAATATACTATTTTATTTAGAGTCCTTTGATAGTATTTGTTCAAGCGTATATCCAAAGGCTGTTCATATTGTTGAGGAGTTTACAACATCTTCAATAATCAGGGCACAAATTGCAAGGGAAATTTCTCTTAATTGGCACGAGAAAGTAGATCCCCAGGAAGCATACATTGCAGGTTTAATGTTGGAAATAGGAATGCTACTTAGATTTTGTTCAAATAATGAAAAATTGGATTTATTTTTTTCGGAATATTCTAAGGGTAATAAATCTCTCTTCGAATTGGATGCTGAACTATTTATAATAACTCACGATGAAGTGGGTGAAGCATTGTTGAATTATTGGAATTTTTCACCGGGAATTGTTTCCGCCGTTGCAAATCATCACAGGTTTTCCGGTAATAATTCTCTGACAACAATTGTCCAGATAGCTGATACGCTGGTATCGGGAAAAGATTCTTATCCTCACGATCCGGTTGTTGATAAAATGGCGCCGGAGTGGGAACTGAACTTAAATGATTTTTTGAAAACTATAAAAAACTTAGAATTAATTTAAAAGCTCATGGAAAATTTCATAGAAAACCGAAAAATATTATATGTGGATGATGAATCTGAACTTCTGAATGCATTTGCAGATTTACTGCATAAAGAAAACTTTGAGGTATATACACTCCAGGATTCTAAAGCTATCGGAGAAACTTTAGAGAAGGAAGGTCCTTTCGCCGTAGTACTTTCAGATCAGCGAATGCCCGGATATGACGGTGTAAAAGTTTTGGAACTAACTAATATGGTATCCCCCGATACAGTCAGGATATTAGTTACGGGATATTCAGATCATCAGGATACAATCAGGGCTATTAACTTAGGCGGAATAAATTCTTACATTACAAAGCCCTGGGAAGATGCCGAGCTTAAACTCCAATTAAAGGATTGGATTTCACAATATAATCTTAAGAAACACAATAAATATTTAATTAATCTTCTTGATGAAGAAAATAAAAAGTTAAATGAACTGCTTGACGGAACAATAGCACAAACGGCAGGTATTTTAGGTGATTTAGCAAATCATTTATCGACATCTGTTTCGGATCTTACTGAAAAAGTTAAAACTGTTGGAACAGCATTTTTAAAAGCATTACCAAATTTAACACCGCAGGAACACTGGGATTTATTGCGCGCTTTTGACTTATTTAATTTTGGGATCGCATTATTACCTTTATATATGCAAGTTGCTATAACCAAGGAAGGGCTGGCGGTACTGAACGGTTCATCGGTAGCACGGAATCACCATCTTCTTGCTGCCGGGCTGTTAAAAGATATACCTCAATTTGCAGGTGTCGCTAAAATTATTGAATTACAGGCAAAAGACTTTAACGGGAAGGGTGAACCCCAAAATTGTGATTTACAGGGAGAAGATATTCCTTTCGGCGCCCGACTGATGCATATTCTGATTGACCTGGTAAGGCCGGCAAGCGGAATCCTCCGGGGGGCTGATTTATTGCAGCAAATGGAAAAACTTCCGCAGAAATATGATGTAAATATAATCAAGCAAATATTGGGTAAGAACCTGGATACAAATTTTACAACCGAAGTAAAAATGTTACACTTAAAATCTTTAAAACCGGGTATGATATTACTTGATGATATAAGATCAATAAGCGGACAACTTTTACTAAAAGCAAATTTAGGACTTACCGATACGTTTATAAATATTCTTGTCCAATGGCATGCAAAAGATCCTCTTGTTCAGCCTATAAAAGTTAATTGCATGATTTAGATAAGATTGCATTTATAATTAATATCATTTCAGACAAATCCGTTAAGCCAGGTATCCATAAATCAACGGTAAGATATTTTTTACAAAAACCGTAAAGATATACCGCCATACCAGTTCCGTGGTAAACCTGGTTCAAAATATTTGCCGCCGGATGCATTAGGGATGATTGATCCGGAATATTTTTCATTAAATATATTTTCAATACATAAATACACATTCAGGTTACCAAATGTAAAAGGATGTTCATACGTAAACTGCAAGTCCGCAGTTATGTATGAATCATTAATATAATCCGATATGTTGGGGTCGGAGCCAGGTACAGGGCCATTGATATCATCTGCAAAATATTTACCGGTCCAATTTAAAGAAAGGCCTGCGGTAAAACCTGGAATTATTTTGTAAGTCAAATTTGCGGATAGTTTATTTTCCGGCACTCCCGGCACTCTTTTACCATCCAACTGAACGGGTACAAAACCGTTGGTTACGGGAAAGTCCTCAATAAAACTTGTATACTTAAAATCCATCAGGTTGTAAGATACAGAAATTTTATACGGTTCATTGGGTATCCAATTAAGCAATACTTCAAGCCCGTTGTTATCTGCATTCCCGGTATTACGGTAATATAAAACAATGCTTTGCGAACCGGGCAATTGGTACGGGATTAATATCTGATCCACATTTAGCCGGTACACAGACAGATTATAGAGAAATGCTGTTCCGGAGAGATTACCCCGTGCACCAATTTCATAATTACTAATCAGTTCGGGTTGCAATGCCTGATTAAATCCTCCCTGCCCTGTGGGTGAATTACTTAACTCAGTTGTAGTTGGTGTTTGAAATGCTGTTGAATAGTTTGCGAATAAATGAATATTATCAGTCAGGCTGTAGTTTATTCCCGCCATCCTGCTTATATTATTTAACCGGCGTGCTCCTGAATTATTTATACTACCGGTAAAGAGCCTTTCATAGACGGCAAAGTTATATTTATCATACCGTAAGCCAAGGGAGACAAATGTATTTTGAAGCGGTGAAAATTCAAACTTAGCAAACGCACCGGTACTGTATACAATTTCCCTTTGATCTAATGTAGTCGCCCCCGGCCTTACAGCATCAATAATCTGATTGAAGGCCAGGCTGTTGTAATCGCTTACACCGTCGTTATTCATTTCGGTTCTGACATCATTTTGAATTTCATAATCAGCGCCGGCCAGAATACCTGGGTTCCAATTGAACAGTTTAAAATTATAATTGTAATCCGTTCTGAATCCTCCTGCAATCCTGTCCAGCCTGATAACCTCGCCGGGCATTGGATTAAGCATGGAACGGGAGATCATATAGAAAGATGCATCCAATTTTTCATAATCGCCCGGTTCATAATTGAATGTTAAACCTGCCTGCCCCTGGCTTATTTTTTTACCCGATCCCTGCGATTTTACAAATTCGGTTGCCTGTGAAGGATCGTTTTCCGCCTGGCTTTTAGTAAGCGAGCCAGGATTTAACAGGTAAGGCGAATCAACAAAATTAAATACTGCTTCCACTGTTGTACTACAGTCTATAGCCTGCTTTGAAATTACATTGACTCCGGTTATACTTGCCGCAGAGTTCTGCCTGTAACCTGAATAGTTCATTTTATTAAAGCTGATTAAAAGATTATTATCGCCTATTCTGTCCGAAGCGCTGAACGAATATTTTTGAAGCCCGAAGCTTCCGATATAGTAGCCCGGGGTTAAATTCAAACTTGAAGAATTTAATCCACTGTTTTCAATTGATATAACGCCGCCTGAAGCGTTGCCGTATAAAAATGAACTCGGGCCGCTTATCACTTCAATTCTGCCGATGGAATTTATATCAAGATTAGTCAGCTCCGACGTGCCGTCTGCAAAAGTTAAAGGTATTCCGTCAAGTAAAATTTTTACGCCGTCAACCCCAAACTGGGATAGAGCGCCGATCCCGCGAATGCTAATCCTGTCCCCTTCCGAAAAGTTATTCCTGTTAGCTACGATTACACCGGGTACGAAATTAAAAATATTTTCTGTTGAAAGATTTACCGGATGTGAATTTAATTCTTCACCATTTATAACATCGACGGAGAAAGGAATCTGATATAAAGGCAAATCATTCCTGCCGGCATGGACAATTACTGAATCCACCTGGAATAAACTTGAATCCGCCGCAGTTTGCTGCGCAGCAGCAATGCCGGGAATAAGTAATAAAAATAAAAAATGATTTTTCATATATAATTGATGTGATTATATAATTTAGGCTTAGAGACGGGGCATGCCCCGTCTTCTCGTTATGAAAAATAACAAAATAATGCAAATTACATTATGGTTTGCATTACCTGATGAAGAGTAGAAGGTTTCAAGTTTATTATAGGATACGTTCCAGAAACGAGGTCTCGTCTAGTTAGTATTATTGCCAACCTAATTGTTTCCTAAATCCCGGAGGGATAAAATATTTGTAGCCCCGGGTGGTTAACAGAGCCTGTTCCGATTATTAATCGGGAGGGTTACGAAACAATACCCAAACCCTTTTCCCTCTCCCTTAATAAGGAGAGGGGCCGGGGTGAGGTCGATGTAACTCATACACTTCTTCTACCTATAATATTTTTCAAACTATCTTTTATCATCCGTGAAAATCCGTATCTTTATCCGCGCTAATTCGTCATATCGTTGTAAAGACAGCCTGCTTAACCCGCTGAGTAGGTGGCCCCGTCTTTACGAATAATCACGATACAGTACATGTAAGAACTGGACAGGACCAGTCCAGACGGAATTGAGATATAAATTTTAATCTGTATAATTTGTATTTTAAACTTATTAATTTACAAAATATAAATTCATAAGATAGCGGGAGACCGATATGAACCGGATATTCTTTGTAGTTTATTTTTGTTTGTTTGCAGCAGCGCTGAATTGCCAGGTATTAAATAAAGATACCTCCGCAGCCGGGCAAATTAAACCGGACAATATTAATCTTATTGCCGGGGACACAACTGCAAATTATAAAATTACCCATTTTAACTTAATTGAAGAAAATAAGTTATTAATTCCGGATGATTTATTCCTGTTAAAATACCCATTTCCTTACACGGATTCCGCATATTATTACAGTAACAAATCAACAGTGCCGCCGTTATCATTAACTTTGCCGCCAGGTAATACTTTGTCAGGGGATAGAAAGGACTTTGCGGATTATTTTAATAATATCTACTGGGAGTCAAGGCCTACAATGCTCCAGACTATATTAGGCAATATGGATTTTGCAGGCGGCGCCGCATTAGCAGGCTACCGTCTTTGGAAAGATTATTTAAGAAAGGAATTTAAGTAATCAGGAATGATTATAATTTATACCGGCTTTGTACAAAATCCAATAACGGTAATTTTGGCAGCATAAACAATGAATTTTTAACATATTCTAAAACACATTTATTCATAAAAGTAAATTAAACTATAGTTTATACTCTATTGTCAAATCTTATATATTATTCAATTTAACCGTATCAGGGATACTTAATGAAAACATTCAATTACTATTTAGCATTCACCGCTTTATTAATTGCAAACAATTTTTTATTTGGTCAAACGTATGATTATGTCTCGCCCAAAGATAATTCCACACTTGTTGCTTTAAAGACGAATATTATCTTAAAATCAACTGATATTATAGATCCCGCCACCATTTCGCAAAACGAATTTTCCGTTACAGGATCAATAAGCGGGCTGCATGCGGGCAGTATAAAATTATCGGATGATAATAAAACAATTTTATTTATTCCCACTGCACCTTTTTCAGCAAATGAGGATGTAGTAGTTAATGTTAACCGGGGTATTAAAAACTCCGGTGGAGCGGTTCTTCCTGCGGAGACAATACATTTTAAAACAACTCCACTTGCTAAAAGCATATATATAAATCCCTTAACTTTATTAAAAGACGAATCGTTAAATCAGCCTGCATCTATAAATAAGATTAATAAATCAATTGTAAAGATTGCCGAAACGGATACAACAACACCTTCTAATTTCCCTATAATAAAGATAGATACTACTAATAATCCTGCCCCGGGAGCTTTATTCTTAGCTAATGATACTTTTGCACCTACCGGCCAATTTGGAAATTTTGTAATGGTCCTGAATAACGATGGAACTGCGGCAAAATTTAGCCAGACCGGCACAGAATCAATGGACTTTAAAGTTCAGCCTGACGGCCGGCTCTCATACGCCCAGATTTTAAACGCCCAGATTTTAAATGCTACGGATCTTGTTATTACCGTAAAGTGGATTGTAACGGATACGTCTTTAACTCCCATCGATACATTCCAGTGCGGCAACGGATATGCATCAGGTACAGATGTTCATGATTTCCTTCTCCTGCCGAACGGGCACGCAATTGTTTTCGCGGATGATCCGGAACCTGTGGATATGAGTCAGTACGGAGGAAGCCCAAACGCTACTATAATTGGAGCTATAGTGCAGGAACTTGACGCATCTAAAAATGTAGTGTTTCAATGGAGAAGCTGGGACAATATTCCATTTACAGATTCATACATGGACCTGACTACAAATACAATCGACCTGCTGCACGGCAATTCTTTAGAAACAGATGAAAACGGCAATATACTTTTTTCAATGAGGCATCTTTCCAGCATTTTTAAAATTGACAGGCAGACGGGAAATGTTGACTGGATACTTGGAGGTGTACAAAACCAGTTTAAATTTATTAATCGAGCATCAATCAAATGCCCCTAATTATTTTTCATTCCAGCATGATGCAAGGGAAATTCCTGACAGCGCCGGTTATATAACTTTATTCGACAACGGCAACCAGCATCCGACCCCTTACTCACGAGCAGTTGAATATAAACTTGATGAACAAAATTTAACTGCTACTTTAGTTTGGGAATATATACACAACCCGGTTATCTTTAACTCTGCTATGGGGTCAGTTCAAAGATTATCCAACGGCAACACATTGATCGGATGGGGATATTCAAGCCTGCTGGGCGCCCCGGCTTTAACTGAAATACATCCTGATCTTTCAACTGCGCTGGAACTTTACCTTCCGACAGGAGAGATCTCATACCGCGCTTATAAATTTCCGTGGGTAAGCCAATTACCTGCAGCGAAGGTTGCCCCGTTGGGTGGTATTCTTCAGGGAAATACGTATAAGTTCAACAAGTTAAATGATACAACTGGAATTACGATTACATTCAGCCAGTTAAATTCTGCGCTTTATGCAAATGCATCCGTTTCTAATTATAACTACGCACCGGTAAACCCGGCTTTTGCTGCTGAAGCGCCTGTTATGGTATCAAACTATTTTAATATTACCGGTTCGGGCATTTATTCTTATTCAGGTAATGTTGTGGTTAATCTTTATGACTTCGCCGCAGTTTCAAATCCTAAAGAAACAATTGTTTATGCAAGAAGCAGCATCGATAGTAATTTTATTCCTTTGCCTACCAGCTATGATTCAACAAAGAATGAATTAACATTTACAACCACAACGTTAGGCGATTTTGCATTCGGCATTCCCCAGGTTGATTCGCTTTATTCACCTGTTCTCCTAACGCCTTCGGACAGCCAGTTTGTTTATCAGTCGGCTCCGGTAAAATTAGTCTGGGGTACGCGCGGAACCGTTAAAACTTATCATCTGCAAGTCTCAAACAACTCATCATTCACCAATTTGCTTACAGATAATTCGGGTTTAACCTCCTCTTTATTTGAATTAAATCCGGTTAGCAATAGTTCAACTTACTATTGGCGGGTAAACACTACCAATGCCGCCGGGACGAGCGCCTGGTCAAATACAGGAATCTTCAGTACCGCCCCGGAATTTATAAAACTATTATATCCTGACGGCGGAGAAAAACTTTACCTGGATTCTACTTATGTAATACGATGGGAATCCGATATAAGCGATACGGTAAACATAAAACTAATGAATGGCGATAGTGTTGCTTCGGATATCGGCAGCAATATAGTTGGCGGAACAAATGCATATCTGTGGCTGGTACCCACAAGTTTAAAGCAGGGTTCATCCTACAAAATCATGGTAACAAGCATAAGCAACGACAGTTTATACGGGCTAAGCAGTTCTGCCTTTAATATATCTATCGTAACTGCCGTTACCGCTCCAGACAACATTGTAAAGAGTTTTCAGTTATCTCAAAATTATCCCAACCCGTTCAACCCTTCAACTATAATCCAATATTCTATTCCCCGGGAAAGCCAGGTCAGGATTGATGTGTATAATGTTATAGGACAAAGAATTACCACGTTAATTAATTCTATGCAAAAGTCAGGCAATTATGAAGTAACCTGGGATGCTTCAGCACTAGCCTCCGGCGTATATTTCTATTCCATAAAGGCATCAGATAATACGGGCAAAAATTATTTTGCCGTTAAAAAGATGATGCTCTTGAAATAACAACATTTATGAGAGGCTCACCTTAAAGGTGAGTCTCTCATTCACCAGGTGATGTATTTTGTAAATGTAAATAAATTCATGTTTAAAAGGTTATTCTTGTGAAAGCGCTTACTATTAATATCATCTACTTTCTGTTATTCGTATTTATTATTCTTTTTTCAAATTCAATCCCGGCTCAGAATGTTTCTAAATTTAAGTATATTTATCCGAAGCCGAATTCATCGTATGTTTCAATCAATAGCAGTATCCTGATCAGGCAGGGCAGTAAAATTGAAAGATCAGGCGTAAACGGGAGCATAATTACGGCAGTTGGTTCAAAAAGCGGAGTGCACACAGGAAAATTTATTTTAGCCAATGATTCACGCACATTAGTATTTACTCCCACTGCACCGTTCCAAATTAATGAAGATGTAGCTGTTACTTTAAAGAGCGGTTTAAAAACTGTAGACGGGCTTGATGCCGGAAAAATGAGTTATAGGTTCCACACCTGCAATAATGCAAACACACCGGTAACAGACAATTCAACAGTTAAAGCAAAATCCGCCGGCATTACACCTAAACGATCATTACTTTCCGTTCCAGATTCTGCATTACCATATGACCTGCCGCCGGTTATTATTGATGTATCAAATAATCCTTCACCGGGTTATTTTTTTCTGACGCCGTCTCCGTATATAGAGATAGTTGATAACGCGGGCACACCCGTTTTTTATCAAAATGTTTACGCAGATATTTATGATTTTGATTTTCAACCTGACGGTGAACTTACCTATTTTAGCTATCCGGTATATTGTTACGGATTAGACAGTTCAGGAAACCAGGTCCGGTCATTTAATACTGCCGATGGTTTTACTGTGGATGTTCATGACCTGCGGGTTATGCCCGACGGAAGTTATTATATTTTCGGTAAGCGTAATGTTTATGTTAATATGGATACAATTGTAAGCGGAGGAAATCCCGATGCCGATATTATAGACGGAGCTTTACAGGAGTTCGATTCCCAGGGAAATTTAATATTTCAGTGGGATGCTATTGATAACTATAAAATTACCGATGTTGATTCGAATATAGATTTAACACAGCAAACAATTGATTTTTCACATTTTAATTCTGTTGAAATAGACACAGACGGAAATCTGCTTATCTCTGCAAGAAACCTGGATGAGATAACAAAAGTAGATCGTAACACCGGGGATATAATTTGGCGGCTGGGCGGTAAGAATAATCAATTTACTTTTATCAACGATAACCTTGGTTTTTCGCAACAGCATGATATCCGGCGATTATCCAATGGAGATATCAGCATTTTCGATAACGGTGATTATCATCCTATTCCCGTTTCAAGCGCGGTATCATATAAGCTTGATGAAATAAATAAAACTGCAACATTGGTTTACCGTATTTATCACGATAATTTATACACAGATACAGAAGGCTCTGTTCAGCAGATGGCAAACGGCAATATATTAATTGGCTGGGGACAGATTTGGTATCCATATCCTATGCTCACCGAAGTAACACCAAATGACTCAATTGCCTTTGATATGACCAGTGCCGTCGATTATAACAATTACAGAGTATTTAAGTATCAATGGAAAACTAATTTATTTACTACTAATACCGATTCTATTAATTTTGGAAATTTTTTGCCCGGTAAGCCTGTTACAAAACAATTTACCATTTATAATCCTCATAATACTTCAGTTATTATTAATGAATTTTATTGCAGCAACCCGTCATTTTCAACTACTATTTCAGTACCTGACACAATAAAAGCGAATGACTCTTTAGTAGTACCGGTAACCTTTATTCCGGCACAGGACAGCAATTTTTCGGTTTCTTTTAATGTAAGATATTTTGGGACAGCTAACGGTTCACAGGAAATGATAGCAAGACAGGTTATTCTTTCAGTAACAACCGGAAGTGTATCTTCAGTTAAAAATAATGCATTACCGGGACAGTATGAATTATATCAAAACTTTCCTAATCCTTTCAATCCGGGCACAATAATAAATTATCAGATACCGAATTCAGGAATAGTAACATTAAAAGTTTATGATATACTCGGAAGGGAAATTAAGACATTAGTAAACGAATTTAAATCCCGGGGAAATTATTCCGTTAATTTTGATGCAGGTAGTTTATCAAGCGGCGTTTATTTTTACCAATTGAAATCCGGCGGGTATTCATCAATAAAAAAAATGGTTTTACTAAAGTAGGGACATGTCGCGCGTGCCCCTATGGGGACCTGTCCTTACAATCCGGGCATTTAAGTGAGGCTCACATTGTTGATTTAAAATTGTAGAGACAGCCTTTCTGCCCCGACGTGGCGGTGGCCCCGTCTTTACAACATCACATTAAAGGTGAGCCTCACATTAATTAATTACCCGGGGATAAACATCAGATTTATTTCCGGAGTAGATGCCCATATAAAGCTAGGCAATTATACGCTTGACAATACCAGATAAATTTCTTATCTTTCTTTTAGAAAGAATAAGGAAAAGATAAGATGAAAAAGAATCAAAATACAGAACCGAAATTTAGGAACCTTCTTGAAGTTCAAAAATGTTTCCCTGATGAACAAAGTTGTATAGATTATTTAATACATACAAGATGGAACGATAAACCTGTTTGCGTTCATTGTGGAAGTGACAGAAAAATTTACCGTATAAATGGAGGTAAACTTTTGAAATGTGCAGATTGTAGAAAGCAATTCTCTGTAAAAATTGGGACTATCTTTGAGGATAGCGCACTTCCATTGCAAAAATGGTTTTTCGCTATTTATGTTTTCAGCGCACATAAAAAAGGAATTTCATCTTGTCAACTTGGAAAAGATATTAGTGTCCGTCAAGCTACTGCATGGCACATGCTTCATAGGATTAGAGAATCTATGAGACCAAAAACAATGAAAGCACAGTTGAAAAATATAGTTGAAGCGGATGAAACTTATATTGGTGGAAAGAAGCATAAAGGCAAAAGAGGGAGAGGTTCAGAGAATAAGATTCCAGTATTTGGTATGTTAGAAAGACAAGGCGAAGTTAGAACGATGCCTGTTGAAAAAGTAAATAGTCAGACTCTCAAAGGAATTATTCGACAAAATGTTTCTACTGATTCTACACTAATGACAGATGAATGGACTGCATACAACGGATTGAACAATGAATTTTTAAAGCACGAAGTTGTAAATCATGGAAGAAAAGAATATGTTAGAGGCGGTTCAATTCATGTAAACAATATTGAAAATTTCTGGAGTCTATTAAAGAGAGGCATTCTTGGAATTTACCACCATGTTAGCCCAGAACATCTTAGTCGCTATTGCGATGAATTTCAATTCCGTTACAATTCGAGAAAAGAAGAAGATAAAAACCGTTTCACAACAATGCTTGAGTGCTGTGAGGGTAGATTAATGTATAAAGATTTAATTGCTAACTAAATGAAAAAATTTACAAGTCCGTTAGAAAGCGCAACACGCATCAAGATTAATAATTGGCTTACTAATCTTGGGTGGAATATTGATGAAAGCCATGCTAATTGCAATTGTTATACTGAACGTGCAAGAACGGTAGAAGAGAACAAATTATTTGCTGGTAAAAAACCCGATTACGTTCTTTATTCCTCAGATAAAAAGCCAATAGCCGTCATCGAAGCAAAGAAAATTGGCGAAAGTTTAGAAAAGGCTTTGCGAGAAGCTATAAAAAAATATGCCATCCCATTAAGAGTAAAAATAGTTTTTATTACTGACGGTTTATTTATACAGGCTTATCACATACAAGAGAACAATTATTTGTATTATAATTCAGAAATGGTTACTGAGTTTTTATCTGAGAAAAGGTTAATGCTTTTTGTTGACGGCGGGAGCAAAATTTTCAGTGAAAAAAAAGTAGTACATTCCAAAGTCGGTTTAATTAAAATTTTTGAAGATGCAAATGACATATTAAGAAAGGACGGATTAAGCGAGGGTAAAGAACGATTCACAGAATTTTCAAATATTCTATTTTTGAAATTAATTAGCGATATTGAAAAATTACGTGAAGAACGTGGAGAAACAAGACGACTTGAAGAAATGTATTGTTGGGATGCGTTCAAAGATAAAAAAGCCGAAGAGTTGCATACCTACATCGATAAAATTGTTTTGCCAAGATTCGACCAAGAGTATAATCATACCAGTGATATTTTTAACAAAAAGTTATTAGTGAATAAATCGCAAAACTTAAAAGATATTGTAGATAAAATTTCAAACATCGGTAATTTACTTGATACTAATTCGGACATAAAAGGAGATGCTTTTGAATATTTCTTAAAGAATTCTATAAGTGTTGGGAATGATTTAGGTGAATATTTTACGCCACGCCACATTGTAAAGATTATGGTAGAGTTGTTAGACCTTAAATTTAATGAAACAGTTTATGACCCATGTTGTGGTACAGGTGGATTTTTAATTGAGGCATTCAAGAATATAAAGAACAAATGTAAACAAACGAAAGAAAATTTGGATATTCTGGAAAATGGGACAGTATTTGGTAGAGAACTCACAACCACTTCTCGTATTGCAAAAATGAACATGATAATAATTGGAGACGGGCATAATAATATTGACCAAAAAGATTCCTTAGAATATCCCGTAAAGAATAAGTATGATGTTGTATTAAGTAATTACGCATTTTCTCAAAAAACTGATTTTAGTGGCTTATATGGTTTTACGACTACTGATGCAAACATTATTTTTTTGAAACATATTTATGATAGTTTAAATAAAACGGGGCGTTGTGCTGTTGTTGTTCCAGAAGGGGTATTATTTGAAACAAGCAAAGAACATATTAGAATACGAAAACTTTTAATTGAGGGTGCAAATTTAGAGGCTGTTATTAGATTACATTCGTTTGTCTTCAAACCATATACAGGTCAACCTACAAGCATTCTTATTTTTAATAAAGGACAAAGAACAGAAAAAGTATGGTTTTTTGATGTCGAAGAAGACGGATATAAAAAAACTGGCAGTATAAAAGGACGTAGAAAAATAGAGATAGATGATTTTATTCTTTTACGACAAATTTGGAAAGATAAATTAATTACAGACAAATCATTTTTTGTACCTGTTAAAAAAATAATTAGTAATGATTATAAACTTTCTCTTAATAGTTATCTCAAAAAAGAGACTGTTGAAAAAACCGTAAAGTTAAGAGAGTTGGTAAAGAACTATAAAATAATCATTGGGTTTACTCCTCCTCGTGATGATGATTCATATTGGTTTGGTGGGAAGAATATATGGGTTTCTATAAAAGATATGTGCGATGATATGTACATATCTGATTCAGAAGAAAAGATTACAGACATTGGAGTGAAACCTAAAAAGTTATTACCGATTGGAACGCTTTTGTTTAGTTTTAAATTATCAATCGGGAAAGTTGCGATAACCCGTAAGCCACTATATACAAACGAAGCTATAGCAGGGTTAATAGTGGAAGATGAAATGATTAAGAAATATTTATACTATGTACTCCCGAAGATTGATTATAACTCGAACCGAGCCACAAAGGGGAACACACTCAATACAGACACAGTAGGCGATTTAGAAATACCGTTTGAATATGAAAAAGCAAAAGAGATAGTGGCGCAATTAGATGCTATTGAAACTAAAAGACAACGAAAAATTTCTGAGAAAATTGATCTTGAAAACGAAAAAGATTTATTAATATCCTCAAAAGTATTTTTGAAATGAACAAGCCAGACATTAAAAAGAAACCACTTAAAGGTACGCTTGCAGACTATATGACAACCAAAAAACACGGTGTTGTTATGGAGTCAGATTTTCAAAAGGTGGTTGTAAGTATGTTAAAAACTCCACCGATGCCAAAAAGGAAGTAATATAAGGAATGATGAATTTATCCTATAAACCGCATCTGGTTTGTCAAGCGTATAATCGCCTAAAGCTATTATATCTCAATCAAATCTTTTTAGTATTTTATCATTATAATTTTAAAATTAAATTAAGTCATCGTTGTGTATATCAAATCACAATATAAATACAACTTATATTTTATTTTAGAAAAATAATTTAAATAAGTAATGATTTTTGGCTTAAATAAATACCGTAAAAAATTAACCGCAGTAATCCTTACTTCTTATTTACTCCTGGTTTCAGTATCTATTCTGCATTACCATCATATTGATATGCAGATGGGTAATTACAATTTTACCCGTAGCAGTAATGATACTTGTAATGATCCGTTTGATAAGCTTGTAGATATTACACATGAATGCGCAGTACAACAATTCACAAGTACTGTTATCAATTACAATTTTATTACAGTCTTTAACGTAACAAAAGAAACTTCCGTACAAAACTTATTTGTTGAAAAAATAACAAAGCTGCCCGGCGCGCCGGTTTTTAGCAGCAATCCATTCAGAGCTCCTCCCCTATTCTCCTAACCCTAAGATATTCATAAAAATTATTGCGACTAATAAAACAGTTAATAACACTGTTTATAATAATAGCGGTTATTAAAATAATGTAATTAATCCGTATTGATTCATAACCACACTATTTAATAATAAGGAGTTAAATAAATGAATTATTTAATTAATACAAAGCTAATATCATCCACATTGATATTTCTAATAATATTAATCATATCCGTATTCTCAACAAGTAATACGGTTTTTGCGAAAAAGAAAATAAAAGAGACAAACCAGAATATTTTAAATTATAAAGTCACCGTAATTGATTCGGCGCAGAATTCCCCGCTGGAATTAGTCACTGTAATCTTAATGGACAGCAACGAAGTTGTAAGAGTGGGCAATACAAATAAATTCGGGGTAGCTATACTCCGTGATGTATCTGCCGGCAGTTATACTTTAGTTACGCATTATATAGGTTATAAAGATTTTTCAGCGCCCGTAAATGCAGATGCCGCCCGCAACAGCATAAAAATCTTGCTGGCAGTAAGCGCTATAGGATTGAATGAGGTGGTAGTTACCGGCCAGAAAGGACAATCGAATATGTCAAATTATATAGATATGGCAACGGGTAATAAGACCTTTGAAGCAGAAACATATAATGCTTCGCCCGACTTAAGAATGACTGCACTTGTACAGGAAAATTTAACCGGCGCTGCCAGGGCGCCTACAGGAGAGGTTCATATAAGGGGGCAGCATGGTGAGTTTACTTATTTTATTGATGATATTCCTATACCACTTGGTGTGTTCGGCGGACTAAATGAAGTAATAGATTCTAAGGTAATTAAAGATATTACTTTCTATACCGGCGGGTTTCCTGCAGAATACGGCGGGCAAATTGCTTCGGTAATAGATATCCATACTAAAGTTCCGCCAAACGGCTTTCAAATGGATTTTTCAACTTATGCAGGAAGTTATCTTACATCGAACAATGAAGGCCTGGGCCCGCAAGTGGGAAGTTTTAAAGCGATTAATTCCGACGGGCAAAGCATATCCATGAGCGACCATTCCGGTGATCTTGGATTTTTTCTTTCCGGTACACGGCAGGAATCCGACCGCAGAATTGATCAGCCTGTTCAGGAATTATTTAATGACCATGGCTTCGATTATACCCTTTATGGAAAACTTGATTATTTAATAGACGATAAGAATTTCCTTACCGTTAACCTGAATTACAGCCAGACGCAAACTCAAATTCCGTTTGATTCGGTTGAAGGCATTGATTACGACACCCATAATAGTTATAACTCATTTCAAACACTTTCATTTTATCACACTATCTCGGACGAGGTAGACAGGGCAAGCGATTTATTTATAGGACTCTTCGTAAGAGAAGGAGGATTAAAATATAACACCAGCCCGTATGATCAAACTGTACAATATATCGATAACGATTCTTCCACAGCTTACACCGTGAATCAAAACAGAAGTTTTGTCACTTACGGAACAAGGTTGAAATTTTCCGATGAACTCTCCCATCATTTCAGTTATACTGCGGGGCTTGATTTCAGCGTTACTAACGGAACCGAAACTTTCGATTTTAAAGACAGCTCTGGTGCCGGCCCGGTGAACAGCACTAATTTTAAAGGCTCCAATTTCGGTTTATTCGTCCAAACGGTAATTCACCCTTTTGAATGGACAAGGCTGGAAGCCGGTTTAAGATATGACCAGGTTATTGCGCCTGTTATACTTCTGCAGAATCAATACAGCCCCAGATTAAAACTAAGTTTCTTCCCCGATATATTAAACACAATTTACTTAAGCTATGACAGAATATTTATGCCCACTAATATAGAAGGATTATCTTCCGTTGCAACTGTAGTAGGAGATTCCTCAACTGCTACACTGCCCGAAAGGGATCAATTATACGAAGCAGGAATTATACATAATTTTCTTTATGGATTGACGGGAAAATTTGATTTCTTCTACAAACAATCTTCACCGGGACTTGATGATGAAACATTGGGTTCCAGCGAAATAAGAGTTAATGTAAATATAAATAGAATATTAGTTAGAGGATTGGAATTTACCTTAACTTATAATGATCCATCCAGCCCATTTTCCGGCTACCTGAATAGTTCAATCATCCATGCTTTTGGTATTGGCCCGGTATCAGGCGGTTTTATTCCTCCCGATACTTCACCGCTGCCGTTTGACCTTGACCACGACCAGAGGTTATCCGCTGTTGCCGGGTTAAACTATGAACCTAAAGACTGGTTTATAAACTTAACGGGTATATACGGAAGCGGCCTTACAAACGGCAACACTAACTACAATTATCAGAACGGCCTATTTGATTTCAACACAGGCGCTCATACTACACCTTCCTGGATAATAAATATTTCAGGCGGCTACATATTTTTACTTGGAGATGATAATTCAATTGAACCGTCATTATATGTTGATAATGTTTTAGACCAACATCATTTAATAAAAGGCGCTTTTTTCAGCGGAGCAAGTTTTGAAGCGCCAAGAGATGTTACGTTTAATATTAAGTATCATTTGTAAGCTGAGATTAAATCTGAAAAAGTCTAAAAAATATTATATTTGAATAAATAAATTTAAAACCTTAATGTTAATTGATTGCCATACTCATGCTTTTGCGGATAAAATAGCCGATAAAGCACGCAATTATATAATTGAGTACTACGGCCTTAAAACAAATTTCGGGGCAAGATTTTGCGATTTAATGGATTATGCGCTTGAGGCATCATTAGACGCACTCGTACTGCTGACGGCTGCTACAAAGCCTGAACAGGTTCATACAATTAATAATTGGATTCTCAAAACATTACCGGCTTTGAAAAAGAATATAGAAAAATCATCGCTTCTTGTTCCTGAAGTCATTCCCTTCGGCGCATATCATACAGGGGACAGCGGATGGCTGCAGGAAATTGCGCGCCTGCGCACTGCCAAAATTAAAGGGATTAAACTTCACCCGGAATTTCAGGGCATCGACCTGGCGGATCCGGCTCTGAATGATTTCTTTGCCGAAATTGAAAATGATTTTATAGTAATGATACATGTTGGAGACCGGACAGTTTCCGATAAAAATTTAAGTACGCCTAAAAAAGTAGCTGCAATCCACAAAAATTTTCCCCGTTTGAAAATTATTGCCGCTCATATGGGTGGCTACAAACTATGGGATGAAGCCTATGAGTTTCTTGCGGGGAAGGATTTATATATAGATACTTCCAGCGCGATTTGTTATATGGAAGCGGCTATGATTAAAAAAATCATCAAACGCCATGGTACCGATAAGGTTCTTTTCGGAAGCGACTTTCCAATGAAGTCTCCTAAAGAGGAGTATGAAGTTCTCGACCGCCTTCATTGGCTTACAACGCCGGAAAAAGAAAAAATTGCCGGCATCAATTGTTCAAAGCTGCTTGAAATTAAAACCTAATTAAAATTGATTTGTATATGCTATTTACTAACAAGGTGCAAAGGTATTTAATTTCATACGAGGTGATAACAACTTTTTCCTTTTCAGCTTACACTTATATTTTTGTTCGATCCTCTGCTTAATCCGTTTTTTTTGCAGGGAAAATCCCGCTCCATTTTTCTGAGTTATGCTTCCATCAATTTATTAGTTAATTCCTATAAAGTTGTGTTTGGTAATACAACAGTTATAAGAATATTAATTGAAATTCATAATAATGCAAAATCATTTTACAATTATCATTATGGTGAAGAGCTTATAAAAATTAGATATTTTATCTTTTAATCATCATTAAAAATTCCGGAGGAATAAATGATCACAAAAGAAGCGATAGATTCTGCTTTAACAGCTCATTCACTATGGAAGAAACGTCTTCAGGAGGCTATTGAAAAAGGCAAGTCGGAGTTTAAGGTTGAAGAAGTTAAAAAGGATAATGCATGCCAATTCGGAAAGTGGCTTTATAGTTTACCTGATGCCGATAAGAAGAGCCGGGAGTATGAAAAGATAAAGAGTCTGCACGCTGAATTTCACAAAACTGCAGCCTCAATCCTTAAGCTGGGGTTAAGCAGCCGGAAAGAAGAAGCTTTGAAGAGACTGGAACACGGCGGAGACTATGGCCGCATTACAGGTAAACTGGTGCTTGCTTTAAATGATTGGAAAAATAAGCTGTAACCTTTTTTGCATTCGATTATTCAGAGTATCAATGTTTATATAAATAAGACTCCATAAAACCGGTTAAGCCGCAATAATATTTTGGGACTTCAATATTAATTCATTAAATTAGAAAATATTAAATCATTTGCTGTATTTATTTTCTAATAAATAGATTATAGCGGGGTATCAAATGAATAATGCGGGATTCAAATCAGCTCTGTTATTTATTATTACTTTATATTTTTTTATTACAGGCTGCAGCAATAATTCATCACCCGTCGGCCCATCACAGACAACGATACAAATGCTTACGCAATACTCCTGGCAGGTTCAAAAAGTATTGGAAATTAATTCCAATACGGCGCAAAGTATAGATGTTACAAATTTGTTTCCATATCAATTTTTAATATTCAATACAAACGGAACATACAGTTCATCCGTTAACAATGGATCATGGCAATTAATCAACCTTGGAACGACTATTCTTTTTAATGGTGGATCCGGTAATATAATGACAGCACAAATACTCCAATTAAATCCGGCTGCACTTAATATTAAAATGGCTATACCGTCGCTTGATACAAATTCTATTTTTGAAATATTCTTCGTTCCTTTAAAATCAACTAATAATTCTCCTGTAGCTAATTTTGATACATTATGGAGTGAATTTAATCTTAGATATTCATTTTTTGAACTAAAAAATATTAATTGGGATTCATTATATAATTTATACAGTCCCCGAATTACAGCTTCAACTTCTAATCAGGCACTATTTAACATTATGTCTTCCTTATTGAGCGTTCTTAAGGATGGCCATGTAAACTTATATACTCCGTATGGAAATTATTCTTATACCGGTTGGTTTGCAGGGCATCCGGTTGATTTTCTTGGCCTTGATGTAATTAAAACTTACTTAAGTTCTGATTTCGGAACAACTGCCGGCGGATATATGTATTATGGGAAAATATCAACAGATATAGGATATATTTATATTGGGCCTGACCTAATTGGGGATGATAATACATGGTCGGAAGCTATCGATAAGATTATTGACATATTAAAAGATACAAAAGGAATTATTGTTGATATAAGAAATAACGGCGGAGGAAGCGATAATTTAGGCATTGATGTTGCCTCAAGGTTTGCCGATCAACAAAGAACATTTGCATATTTCAGATTCAGAATTATGGGCCTCAATCATTCTGCCTTTACTGCATATACTCCATTTACCATCGCACCGGCCGGAATAAATCAGTATACAAATCCTGTGGCATTATTAACAAACCGCCATTGTTTCAGCAGCGCTGAGGAAACTATATTAATGTTTAAATCGTTTCCGAATGTAATAAGTATCGGGGATACTACCGGCGGCGGTTCAGGAAATCCCATAATTCTACAACTTCCCAATGGATGGAGTTACTGGGTTTCACAGTGGATCGAATTTACTGCCGATAAAAAAACTTTTGAAGGAATTGGATTAGCGCCGGATATTCCTGTTCAGATAAGCGCTGCCGATTCACTCGCATCCCGCGACGCTGTTCTTGAAAGAGCAATATTGGAATTAAATAAATAAAGTTTTTATCTTAATTACTGAAGTTAAGTAAATGATAATTAAAGTAACCCCGACTTTTAGAGCCTCTCCCGATTCGATCCTGGGGGATCGCTAAATTATAAAACAGGTTCGGTTTTAGCCCAACTGCCGGGCTATGCCCCCGTTATGTTACGCTAAAACCATAATTTATTTATTATTTTATTACGCTAAGTTCCGGCGTTTCTAAGTAATTTAATCTACCTGCATTTCTATTTTGCTAATACAGAATTAAATCCTTCTTGACAATAAATTACGAATATGTTATTATTAAACAGAGTTATAATAAATCTTTAACAGTATATAACCCTAATCGCGACCTATAGTGGAGTGTACCTGAAGATTAATAAAGTATGGTACCATAGGTGCAGTTGCAAGTCATTTAGTATAATCCGGACAAAATATTTTTTTTACAGGACTGGTGATGTAGTTTATTACGACATTGTCGTTTTACATTATTGCATCAGCCGGTTAAAGGCATTAACACAACAAATACTTTTTTTACAGTGTTGAGCCTTAATAGTACTTTTAGATTTTCTGAGATTCATTGATATTGTTAAAAGAGACGGTGTCAATAAAGTAGGTTTCAATGATTGAGAATTACAAAGGGCAGCTTAGCATGTTGGTACCATTAAGCTCTGTAACCCGGAAACCTGTTATACAGATTTTCAGTGTGTATTTAAATTTCGATCATTTATAATTAACTGAAGTTACGCAGATGATATTTAAAGCAGCCCCTACATTTATGCCGGGCACCTATTAATTACAAATTGTGTTCGGCTTTGCTTTTGAATCTGACAATCTCGTACTCTTGATATATTAAGCACGTGATATAAGGATGGGAATGTACACGCAAAACTTATACTCGTTATAAATTCGTCAGGGAAATTGCAAAGCCGCTTAATTTCAAATAAACACATTTAATGAAATTCCGGACTATTAAAGGAGGTGAGCTAAAATTATTTAAATTTTTTCTAATACTACAGCGGGAAAAACCGCATAGCACAACGATATAATGGGGACGATTCCAAAATAAAGACTGCACTTTATGATAATGCATTATGAAATGGCAGATCATTATTAAACTTAGCCTGAATAAGTAATCTACACACAAAGATGCAAATTCTTATCAGGTAAATAAATTTATTATAAGGAGATAATATTTTGGATAATACAAAACAAAATCCGGTTGTCGTATGTCTGTCAGCCGGAATAAAAAAAGAAGAAAATCTTTACGCTTATGTGGTTGATCAAAGCGGCGATATTCTGGAGATGTCTCCGTTTAAAGACCTGGAAGCCGTTTTTAAGGCAACTAAAAACATAATGACGGGGCAAACCAAAATATAAATTGGCCAGACAATACCTAAACAAATAAGCAGCAAAGCAAACGAAAGAATGCTTCTTATGGCAGGCGCTTACCAGGTTGCAAAAAACATCATTAATAATGTTATTACCGTAAGCCATTTACCTTTAAAAACAATGAATCCCTGGCTTCCCGGTATCTGCCTGATTACAGGAAATATAACCAATACGATAACTCTCGACGGCAATGAAGTTACGGGTCCTGTCTGCAATGCGCGTGTTCATATCATGAGTGTGGAAACCGAGCTATTATACCCGAAGTTTCCGCCTCTTTACAGCCTGATTCCCGATTGGGTAATAAATGAGTTAATTAATAACATAAATGAAATATTAAAGAATCCGCCTGTTCCTGATCCGATCGGGCCTGTAACAGCAGGAGGAAAATTTAATGTTCCTTTGCAGTCATTAAGCATTAAAAGAAATCTTCAGCAGGCATTAAAAATACAAGCCCTTCCAAAACTGCCGCAGCAGGTTATAAACGGTTTAACTTCTTCGTCGCTGGATATAGTCCGGCAGACATTGGCGGACTACCATCTTATTTTACATCCATACATTTGTCTTTGGCCTATCTTCTGGCCCTGGTTCTATAAGTGTAATCAGGAAGCTGTTGTTTATACCGACAGTAACGGCCATTTTGATTATTGGGAAGATACATTTATAGAAAATCTTCCGCAAAATATTTACATCCGGGTATGCGCTCAGATAAACGGCCAATGGGTTGACGTATACAATCCGCAACTTGCTAATTTACTTGGATCATGTGATGAAGCAGCGTTTGCTGAAACATTGTACGTTTGGGCTTTCCATACAAACGGGACTTCCCGGCTGGAGAATTACGACAGCAGTTATGTGGCCGCGTTTGCGGTAAAACCGCAATCGTAGGTAAACAACTTCCCTGTTTTTAATGGATATACTACTCCCGCCTCCATATTATTTTGGGGGCGGGTTTAATTATTAATATTATTAAACCTGCCAACCGATTTGCTAAACATTTTCACCCTCTTTTTATAAATTATAGTTAATCCTTGAATCATAAAAATTAGAAATTCGGATAATTTATTGTTCCGTACTAAAATATTTGATAATTTTTAGCATCCAATTTCCATACATAATCATGAAAGGCTTTCTGCCGCTTAAAAGATTAGGGAATAAATGTGTTCCGGTATCCGTCCAATCGAATTAAATTAGGTTTCGTATTCATAAACCTTTAGAAAGGTTAAAGCATATAAAGTACAAGGAGGCTGCGATGGAAACGGATAAAGCAAAAATTCTTGTGATAGGAGCCGGGGTTAACGGTTCTGCATGCACTTCTGTTTTACATAATTCCGGTATAGATGTAACGATACTTGCAAGGGGAAAACGTTACGATGAAATCCTTAATGAGGGTATAATTATTGAAAACCCCTTCAAGAATACAAAAGCCATTACAAAAGTAAAAGTTATCAACAGTTTAAACCCTAACGACTTCTATGACTACATACTTGTTATAATCCGCAAAAACCAGGTAACGGATCTACTACCTGTATTGGCCGCCAACTGCTCCCCAATCGTTGTATTTATGGGCAATAACCTGGCAGGCCCTGTTGAATATATCAATGCTCTTGGTAAAGAAAGGGTTATGATGGGGTTTGTTAATGCCGGCGGCAAACGGGAAGGCGATGTTATTAAGTCAATTGCCGGCACCTTCAATCCGAAAGATACTATCATTAAAACCTTGTATGTTTAAAGTTGTTGAGACGGGGCATGCCCCGTCTCTACGATGAATAAAAATCATCTGACTATGCCGGAATAACTTCGGGTTTTAATGATGTAAGTGACAGGATTACCTGGACTCTGTTAGATGAATTAATTCCCCAATAAATTATTTGTACATAGTTAAATGTTAAACCCGGCTTGATGTATAAAGAAATCATCACTATTTTTTGCCAAAGGTTCTACATATATTCATAAACATTAAACCCACAGAACACCATGAGAGGATTTTATATATCAATTTGTTCGTTAATATTGTATTTGAGTCTTCTGGATTTTTTAAGATTTGGCAAAGATGCCAAAACAATGAAAACATCCGGATCGGATAAAGGGACAACTGCATTACTGTCATTTGCAATAATATCAACTATCGTTTTGGTTCTGTGCAGTTATCCTTTAAATAAATATAATATACTAAGTATTAATAATTCTACAATTTACTACTTAGGGCTGATATTTGTGCTTTTGGGGATGGCGATCAGAATTATTGCTGTGTTAACATTAAGAGAGCATTATACTAAAACGTTACAAATTATCGAAACTCATAAAATTATTAGTAACGGTATTTACAGCATTATAAGACACCCCGGTTATTTGGGAGTAATGACTTTTCTTATCGGCTGCGGGTTATTACCAGGAAATTTAATATCAATTACATTAATAATATTAATTGTACCGTCTTTTTATTCAAAGAGAATAAAGGTTGAAGAACAAATGCTGCTGGATAATTTTAAAGAAGACTACGAAAAGTATATGGAAAGAACCTATAGATTAATTCCATTTATTTATTAATAATATACCCAATTCCACCGGATTCTCTAATATTACGCAGTATTATAAATATGGATTATTCTGCTTATTCGGCGGGAAATAATAATAACTCATATTAATGTTTTTAAAGTTGCCCTGACATTCATGTCGGTGTTATAAGTTTAGCATACAACTAGGCTTTAGCCAAAGGAATAAGCCTTGTATATTTGATAAAGCAAATAAAACGGTTTTGATTAATACAAAAACCTTTTTTCATGATAAATAAAATAATTAATAGTTGTTTAAACAATCCGGCTGATTTTATTGTCGGGTTTGCAGATTTGAACGGAATTATTGAAGATTCTACATTCCGGTATGGCCTGGTTATTGGCAAACGATTAAATAGCCAGATTATTGATTCTATAATAGACGGGCCTACGCTTGAATATTTTAAGCATTACAAAGACGTTAATGCAGAGCTTTCTGCGCTGATACATAAAATTGCCGGCAGGATATCCGATACAGGGTTCGGCTGCAAAATTGTTGAGCCTACTGTAGGCGCCGCTGTAACAAGCACTGAAAATTATAAATTAACTTTACGTACGCCAGTCTCTCACAAAATGATCGGTACGCGTGCCGGTTTAGGCTGGATTGGAAAAACCGATTTATTTATTTCCCGGAAATTCGGGCCAAGGTTAAGATTAGTAAGCTTATTAACCGATTATCCCCTTGAAATTTCCGCAGTACCAATCAACAAAAGCAAATGCGGCAAATGTAATATCTGTGTTGAATCCTGCCCGGTTAAAGCCGCAACTGGACAGTTATGGGATGTAAATACCGACAGGGATGCATTTTTCAATGCGCATAAATGCAGGGACAACTGCAAAGAATTAACCCGGACCCGTATTAACGTAAACGCTACAATATGCGGAATTTGTGTATCTGTTTGTCCAATCGGAAAATCAAAGCGGAAAAACTGACTGTACGGCAAAACGAAGTTTCGCCAAAATTATATTTAAGCAAAGGTAACCGGGAAAATTATTCATAATAAATTAAAAGGGATTAAGTTTATGGGAAAATTCACGTTTCTTTACCTGTGCGGAATTTATAATCTCGCTTTTGCAATTTTTCATGTTACGTTCTGGAAAATATTCAAATGGAATGAGGATTTAAAAGAAACCAGCCTGGCAAACCGGGCAGTAATTCAAATCCTGAATATCCGGCTTATATACATATTCCTATTAATGTCTTTTATATATTTCTTTTGCACAGAGGAATTGATCGGCTCTAAAATCGGATTTGTATTATTAATCGGATTCTTAGGGTTTTGGATAGGCAGAACAGTTGAACAATTTATTTTTTTAAGAGTGAAATCTAAAATGGTAACAATATTAACGGTTATTTTCTTTATAGGCATAATTATCCATTTGCTGCCGTTAGTTATTTAAGGGATAAAAATACATTCGTAATACCGGCTTAGCTGCAGAGCAGCGGTATGCTTGTAGTAAAGTAGAAATAGAACGAAATAATCAGAACCACATCGTGGTGACATGGTGCCTTGTTAACCATGTCGTAAAAAGTGTAATATTAGAAGGAAAGCAATCGGCCCAATCACCTAACCTAAACTACTTCGCAGTGACTCATTAATTGGATAAATATTTTATAATGCTGTAATAATGAAAAAAAATTTTAATTGAAAGAAAACATTGTAAAATATACAAGATATAAACAAATATAATAATGGTTGTTTAATATTTGGTATAAATATCAACTTATAAGTTGCATTATTCTATATATTATGTTATTTTCTCAATGTATTTGTATAATATATAAAAAATAGCACCAAATATAACCTTTGCTCCCTGAAAAATCTGAAATTGAAAGTTTTCTAATAGAGTTCAAGCAAAAACTAAGAACTTTTAGTATAGTTTATCATCGTTCCGAAAAAAATTCACAGACACTTTTAGATCTTGATATCAACGATTGCATACGAAATAATCTTTTATTAAAATTATCTGTAGAAGATTATTATAAAGGCCCTACCGCTGATAATTACGATCCTTTCAGCACTCCCGTATGGGAGTTCGGACTAAAGAAAAAAGGTAAAGATATTTATATCAAGATTTCATTAGGAGCGATAAACAAACCGGTAATATGCAAATCATTTCATATAGCAGAAAGAAAAATTGTATGTCCTTACAAACAAAAAAGCACAAACTCAAAGGATAAAAGCGAATGAAAATTAAAATTGAATGCCCGCACTGTAAAGGACAGGCTGTCCTTCTAACCGAAAAGGTAAAAAGGAGATACCGGAATGATGAATTTGAGGTTTATGAACATTTTCATAAATGTAATAAATGTGGTTACGCCTTTACGAATAACGAAACAGACAGGTTTAACCTTTCGCAGGTACAAAACTTATACAGGGAAAAATATCATATTCCCTTCCCTGACCAGCTTACTGCATTACGTGTAGGTTATGGCTTATCCGCTGCAAAAATGTCCGGGATACTTGGTTTTGGAGCAAACCAATACAGGCTTTATGAAAACGGCGAGATGCCCACTGGCGGCAATGCAACTGTATTAAGCATAATTCTTGATCCTTCACAATTCAGGCATTTACTGCTGAAGAAAAATATAGTCAACGTTAAAATAATTGTTAAAGTATCAGCAGCTCTTGATGAAATGATAAAATCATACGAGTCCCCCTCAATAGAAGATATTTTATTCCCCTGCAACATCATTCCTAATAGATTCACGGGTTTTTCAATGCCGGCGTTTGATAAATTTGCCAATATGGTCTTATTTTTTATCAATGATGCCCCTTTTAAGGTTAAGTTAAATAAATTATTATTCTTTGCTGATTTTGCAAACTTCAAATATTCGGGTTACTCAATTTCCGGTTGTAAGTACGCAGCCATACCAATGGGACCGGTGCCGAACGATTACAGTTTAATTTTCGGGCTGCTTGAATCCAAAGAATATTTAACTACAACACTTGTAAAAATAAAAGATAAAGAATATGATAAATTTATCCCGCTGAAAAAATTTAATAAGTCGCTGTTTAATGCTTCTGAAATTGATATACTGCAGCAAGTGTCCAATAAATTTAAATCTCTTCCCACAGAGAAAATAAAAAATATAACCCATGAAGATAAAGCCTGGTTAGATAATCAGGGCAAAAAGGCTATTATTGATTATTCTAAATATGCGCCTTTGCTGAAGGCGTTATGAGATTTAATATAGATACTATAAGGTAATTATATGGGAAATAATAATAAAGAACTTGCTTTCTTATTTGGTGCGGGGGTTTCAATTCCTGCGGGTTTTTTATCCACATCACAACTTACAAAAGAGATGTTGACTAGAGAAGATATTATTAGGATTCATGGAGGTGGAGGTTGGACAAAGGAGGATAAATTTAATGCTTATCCAAAAGAATTGAACTTTTATGCAGACTACAATAGAAGGATAAAACAATTATTTATAATTTTAGAAAATTATTTCTCGAATTACTTTGATGCTTTATTTAGAAAGATGAGTTATGAAGATTATTACTATATTATTGATTCAATAAACAGTGATGAATCAGGAAATTATGAAAATTCTATTGTTGATTTTTTTAGCAGATATTTAGAAAAAATGCATCCGGAATTATTTAAACCTTTGCATAGGGGGCTTCATAAAGTTAATCTAATAGAGTTAACAACGGAAGCAAAAGAATATATACACTATTCAGTTGCTGATAATCTTTATAAGGAACCTACCAGTTTAAAACATTTTGATTTTCTTAATACAATAGCAAGAAGTAATATTTACGGTGTTATTCATTTATTTACTCTCAATCACGATATTTTATTAGAAAATTATCTAGATATAAATGGTATTCAATATTCCGATGGTTTTACTATAGATACAAATGGCGAAACTGTCTGGAATCTAAACAATTTTACTAAAAGCTTTTGCATTTATAAATTACATGGTTCAATTAATTGGATTAAAAATAATAACAAAATAAAAAATGATTACAGAATTATTAAAAGTTTTTCAAAAGTAGCTATGCCTCTAATTTTATTAGGTACATTTAATAAATTAAGTGAATATTCAAGAGATATTGCTTTTGAATTGCAACATTTATTTTATAACATATTAAAAAGAGTTAATACTTTAATAATTTCCGGATATAGTTTGGGCGATCAAGGAATTAATTCGAGAATAATTGATTGGCATTATAAATCTTCAAAAAACAAAATAATATTGATTCATCCCAAGCCCGATGAATTAAAAAAAAGTTCACGAAGTGCTTTCAGAAAAGAGTGGGACAAATGGATAGAAAATAACACTCTGCAACTTATTCCCAAAAGTATTCAAAATATTTCCTGGGAAGAAATAAAAACTTTGTTATAAATCTTAATCCAATTCATACACTTTTTTTAATTCAATTTTTTCTTACTTTTACAAACAACAATAAAGTAATTCTGTTATGGGCAAAATAATCAGGGTGCCTATAAACCCGGAAATATTAAAATGGGCTTTGGACGATCTAAATTTAAGCATTGAAGAATTTGCTGAAAAAACCGGCATTAAAACGTCAAAAATAAGCGAATGGCTTGATGGCAAATTCTGCCCAACTTACAACCAGTTAGAAAAAATTTCATACAAAATATTAAAGATACCGCTTGCCGCATTCTTTTTACCGGAACCTCCTAAAAATTTATCTATTAAGAAGAAATTCAGGACGTTGCCAGACTATATATTTGATTTAACCAGCTACAAAACAAGGCTTGCTGTCAGGAAAGCTGATTTCTTCCGGGCATCCCTATATGAATTATATAAAAAGAATCCGTCGGTTGAACCCATTCATAAAATTATCAGGTTATCAACAAATATAAATCCTTCGGAAGCCGCTTCGGAAATAAGAGAAATATTTAAAATAAATATTGAGGTTCAAAAAAGTTTTAAAAATTATTACCAGGCATTTAATTATTATCGGGACGCATTGGAAGAAAACGGTATTTTCTTATTTCAACTTCAACTTGAAGGCGATAGAGGCTTTTGTATTTTGGATGAAGAATTTCCGGTAATAATTGTAAACAGCAGCGATTCAATTACATCTAAAATTTTTACCCTGTTTCATGAACTTAATCATATTCTAATTGGATCTGTTGATATATATAAAGAGGTTGAGCCATCAGAATATGCGCAAGAGAATGATGAAATATTCTGCAACAGGACTGCTTCCGAAATAATTGTACCACTTAACGAATTTAAGGAAAGATATGGTTCAGAACTTCAATTATGGGACGAACAATTAATTTCTAAAGCCGCAGATGAATATAAAGTGAGTCGGGAAGTAATTTTAATTAAATTAATAAACTTAGGATATGCTGTACAGTCGGATTATTTAAAGTTCAAAAGTAAATGGGATGAAGAATTCAGGCATAAAAAGAACGGTGGAGGCAATTATTATTTAAATAAGATGAGCGCATTGGGAAAGCATTATATCTATACAGTAATTGATTATTATAAGAAAGGTATACTAAATGACTTCCAGGTATCTAATTATCTTGATATGAAATTCACAAATATTTCAGGAATTGAAGCAGAGGTTTATTCATAATGAAATATGTCTTTGACTCAGGCCCGTTTATTAATTCAAGGAATTAGTATCCCTCAATCTTTAAGAAATATTGGAATGCTCTGTTGCAAGTAATAGCATAAGAACTATTTCACGTATTAACGATGTTTTAATAAATACCCTTACTAAATTACATATTGATATTGGGACAGCCTGCCAAACTTACCACAATGAACTCGTTGTTAATGTTTGATCAGAGAGAATAAATTGCGATGAATTTCGGTCATTCATTTATGGCAAGGATATAAATTTGCCGGCAAATTTAAATGATATTAAACTTGCCGCATCCTGCCTTGTAGGAAACCCCTACGTTGAATTTGCAAAGATATTCATAGAAAATCTAGTCAAAGGGTGAAAGAACTGTGTTCTTATTCATAAATCATTAAGAGTAACCCCGGCAATGGAAGGAGGATTGACTAATCATTTATGGTCAAATGAAGATTTAGAAAAAATATGTGAAGGTAAATTTTAATTTTTTATAATCTCAATAACTTTACTTATAACTTCCGATAGTTTGGTAGGTGAAATGTTACCTTTTTTCTTCACGATAATTTTAGAGTCCGCTGTAAAAACTCTATTGGGGCGTATATATGAAGTTACTTTTAGTTTACCCTCGGCAAAATCATTGTCTGTCAATGGAATTTTATAAGTGTCTTTATTCGAAGCCTGATGGGTTATCATACATACTATTAAATCATCACCCCCCAATTTAGTAATCACAAGTGCGGGTCTAAATTTATTTTGGCTTAAATCAGAAAAAGGAAATGGTAATGATACTACATCACCTTTTATAAATCCGCCCATGCTTCATCCTCAATAGGATTATCCCACTCCTTTTTTAGAACATCTTCAGAAGCTAACATTGTTAAAAAAGATTCTGATAAATCTTCTTCACTAATAGGTCTCATACTGTCCAATCCGGGATTATATTCGAGATAATAAGCACTAACCGGAAGATATAAATCTTTTATTTCTCGAATAAATGGATTTACACCAAAAAAGGCAGAACTTGTCGTTTGGTTCGATATAAAAATCGTATCTCCCATATTATTTATTCTCCTTGTTTGTTCTTTTTCTCAAATGCAATTATGTCTTCGTGATTTTTAAGATTTTCTTGCATAACTTTAATGAAACCAGGCATCTTTTCGGGAGTAACAATAAACCTTGCTACACACTTGGCGCTTATTGTATTTATTTTTTCAAAAGCAGTTTTTCTTTCTTCCTCGGTTTCACCTATAATAGTGGGAAGAATAGTTTCAAAAAAAGATAAAGTAAAATAATCCGGTTGATTTTGTACAATTAAATGATTAACAAATTTAGATTCTAATTGTTCTGGAAAAATTAAATTTAATTTTACTTTTTTTGCTATGGAAATATTTTCTGTTTTTAGAGGCACTTGAATTTTTATTTCTTGAAAATTAAAAATATATTATTTGTATATTAGACAATTCCATTATCGAATAAGTTTCAAGGAAATATATGCCTTAACATATCTATCTATTTTAACCCTTATCACACAAAAAAGTTTTGTGTCGAAAAAAAAACGTCCGATTTTGTTTAAAAATGCAATTTTTCGCCCGAAATTCCCATTTTAGTAAGACGCTTTTTTAATTAGTGTTTTAATCTAAATAATTTGAGAGCAATAAACAAGATAAATTTTAAGATTATAACTAAGTTTTAGGGGTGTTAAAATAATTATTAATTGTATAAAAAGATACTGTTTTATTTGCCAGACTTTTTTAAACTTTGTGATCTTTTATAGAAATTGACGTATTATTTGAAACTGATACACTACTATCCACTGAATTGCATCTCTTAATTCTTTCTGTTACTTTTGCCTGCATGCAGATCGCGTGTTGCACTTAAAACCGCACTGCGTGTATCCCATAAATCAAGAAACAATCCTAAGAGAGGAATATTAGCATGGACCAGATCCCAACCGCTTTTTGGAGCGCCTCCGAAACAGATATTCTTAAAAATCTTAATACAACAAAAGACGGATTAAAAACCGGTGAAGCCCGGCAGAGGCTGGCACAATACGGCGCTAATACTCTTAAACCGCCAAAGCGCTCGGATGATTTTACTCTCTTAGTCGGCCAATTTAAAAGCCCTCTCATTCTAATACTTTTATTTGCAACGGCACTTTCATTTTTCCTGGGTGATACTGTTGATGCTTATATTATTCTTTCAATTGTACTTGCCAGCGGACTACTTGGTTTTTGGCAGGAACGCGGCGCATCAAACGCAGTAAAGAAACTGCTTTCCATTGTACAGATAAAAGCGGCTGTAATGCGCGACGGCAGTTCTAAAGAAATCCCTGTCGAAGAAATAGTACCGGGTGATGTAGTAGTACTGCATGCAGGCGATATTATTCCCGGCGACGGGCTGATCCAGGATTCCAAGGATCTTTTCGTTGATGAAGCCATGCTTACCGGCGAGACATTTCCCGCAGAAAAAACTTCTTCGGTTCTGCCGGCAGAAACAGCTTTGGGGCAGCGTACAAATTCATTATGGATGGGAACGCATGTAGTCAGCGGCAGTGCAACCGCGCTGATAGTCCGTACAGGCAAAGATACCGAATTTGGCAAGGTATCGGACAGGTTGAAACTAAGGCCGCCTGAAACAGAATTTGAGCACGGCATAAAGCAGTTCGGTTATTTTCTTATGGAAGTAACTTTATTATTAGTAGTTGCAATTTTTGCCATCAACGTTTACCTGGCGCGCCCGGTAATGGATTCGTTTCTTTTCTCACTGGCGCTTGCCGTAGGGTTAACACCACAACTGCTTCCGGCCATTATCAGCATCAACCTTTCACACGGCGCCAAAAGGATGGCTGAAAAAAAAGTTATTGTAAAGCGGCTTTCCTCTATTGAAAACTTCGGCAGTATGAATGTAATCTGCTCGGATAAAACAGGTACATTAACCGAGGGTACCGTACAGCTTCAGTCGGCGCTTAACGTGGACGGCGCTCCAAGCGATAAAGTTTTTCTTCATTCTTATCTCAATTCATTTTATCAAACAGGATTTAAAAACCCTATTGATGAAGCTATCTGCAATTTTAAAAAACTTGATCTTTCGGGTTATCAAAAACAGGATGAAATCCCCTATGATTTTAACCGCAAGCGGCTGAGCATACTGGTTTCGCAAAACGGTTCTCATTTAATGGTTACAAAAGGCGCGCTAAAAAATGTACTTGAGGTATGTTCATCCGCTGAGGACAGCAGCGGCGCTGTTGTGGATATATCAACAGTGCAGGACAAAATACAGCAGCATTTTGAAGAGTTCAGCAATAAGGGCTTCCGTACACTTGGCGTTGCTTATAAGAACATTACTACTGATTCAAACATAACTAAGGACCAGGAAACGGGTATGACGTTTTCGGGATTTATTGTATTGTTTGATCCGCCTAAACCAAATATCATTGATACAATCACAAATCTAAAAAACCTGGGCGTTGCCCTTAAAGTAATTACTGGTGATAATCACCTGGTTGCAGTAAATGTAGCTCAGCAGATTGGATTAAAGAATACTAAAATACTTACCGGACCTGATCTTAATAATATGAGCGATACGGCATTAATGAATACTGTTGGCGGAGTGGATGTTTTTGCCGAAATAGAGCCCAATCAAAAAGAACGGATTATTATTGCACTTAAAAAAGCGGGCAATGTAGTCGGCTATATGGGTGACGGAATTAATGATGCCTCCGCCATACATGCAGCCGACGTCGGGATTTCAGTTGACAGCGCAGTGGACGTAGCAAAAGATGCAGCGGATATCGTTTTACTTGAAAAAGACCTGGGCGTTCTTGTTCAGGGTGTACGCGAAGGAAGAGCTACATTTGCAAATACATTAAAGTATGTATTCATGGCAACCAGCGCTAATTTCGGAAACATGTTCAGCATGGCCGGAGCATCCCTCCTTCTGAAATTTCTACCTTTACTGCCCAAGCAGATATTACTTACAAATTTAATGACGGATTTCCCGGAAATGACAATTGCAACAGACAGTGTGGACAAAGAAATGATTGAGTATCCGCGGCGGTGGAATATTAAGGCGATCCGTAAGTTTATGATTACTTTCGGCATAATTAGTTCCGTATTTGATTACCTTACTTTTGGAGTTCTGCTTTTTATCCTTCACGCCGGCGAAGTTCAATTTAGAACCGCCTGGTTTGTAGAATCTGTTGCATCGGCATCACTCATTGTGCTTGTTATCCGCAGCCGCAGGCCGTTTTTCAGGAGTTAACCCGGAAAGTATCTTTTAATTGCTACTTTAACAATTGTTGCCGTAACAATAATTTTACCCTTTACGCCTATTGCAGGTATTTTGGGGTTCAGTCCGCTTTCACTCCCGCTGTTTATTTATATAGCCTTAATTATTTTACTATATATTGTTACGGCGGAAGTAGCAAAGAATATTTTTTATAAACGTGTGAATTTGTAATTGCAATATTATAATTCCCAAATTATTCCCCTCTCGGGATAACCTGTCCCGATACGTTCACATAGGCGTCAACTTAATTATTGATTTTTTCATAATAGTTTACTCTGTCATGTCTAGATTCATAGATACAATAATAAGATATTTGCTTATCAAGGATTAATTCCAAATTATAGGAACTGTTTTTTAATCCGAACACCAACATATTTATATTACTGACCAAGTACTGCATAACCTGCATCATACTTAATCCGCGCATTTTAACTTTTATTGATCTGCTTGATAATCTCTTCATGTAATAATTGTAAAAACCTACCTGGAAAAGGACAATAAATATGAGCATACAGTATATGTATGACTTCATCCGGATCTTGTTTGCGTCCTTAGGGATTTCTGTAATCTTGAAGTAACTCTTCCAACATTTGAATATTATTTCTATCCGCCATCTAAGAAAATATATTTCTGCGATATCTTTGAGGTTCAGCCTTTCTTGTGGAACGTTTGTAATAAACAATTCCCAGCCTAATAAGAATAGACTCTCTTTGCTCGGATTACATCTTCTATCCCTATTTGCTCTGGCTTTCCTTCTTCTTTCCGATGCTACTGCCTGATCTACAGGTATGGCTATAAGTCGTACCGGCAGTCTTTCCTCTTCGCCTAGAAATACCTCTATATCCAGTTGCCCTTTTCTGCTCAACATCTTTGCTAAATCTATCGGTTTTTCTTCTTTTTTTGATATTATTTTCAATTCTCTTTTCATCCGGCTTATAAAAAACACTCCTTGTTCATCTAACTTTCTGAATATTCTTAAGACAAAATATCCTAAATCTCTTATCAACAAATCTCCCTTTTTTACTATTTCAAGTATCTTTTCCGCATATCCCTGATCATTTTTTCTAAACGAAGTTATTTCAAAACGGGTAAAATTCTTCTTTATTATGTTATATGCTGACTGAATCTTTACTATTGCTTTTTTAGCTTCTGTGTCCCAGTATCCGTTACCCGGATAGTCTTTCCATAAACTGTCGCTTAGCTTTATATGTGTACTGTCTTCCAGAATTACATTCTTAAATCCTCTTAATTTTTTATTTGTATTGCCTTTTATTTTATTTCCTATGTTTTTGTCTATTGCCGAACTTAGTACTTTCTTTAAGAATTCTATCTGTTCTGGTTGCATCCTTTTCCATAATGCTTGTTTTGATACTTTATCTTTTATTAGTAATCCTATTTTTATTGCCCATGACTTATATGACTTTTTATCCGGACTGAAGGCCATCATAAAAAATCCCACTAACAAATCTTTTGGCGTTATTTTTTTTGGCTTCCTCTTGCAAAATTTACTTTGCTTTGATAGCTTATTGATAGATAATTTATTTAATTTTTCCTCTATTATTGTTACTGCTTTTTCTTTGCTGTTTGGCTTCATTGAATAGTCCTTATTGCTTGCAATACAATAATTTACTATTCTTGGAACAAACAGCAACTTATTTTTTAAGTTGACGCCTATGCGATACGTTCAGGAGGTCTCGACGGTGGGTTGAATCGCTTATATTTAAAATACCCCGGCATGTTTGCCATGAAAGGGTGGTGCCGCGACCCTATACGTACTGACATTGTAATTATTCGTACAAGACGGGGCATGCTCCGTCTCTAAATCATTGGTTCAGACATTTTATTCTCATCCTATAAATCCTATTGAGCCAGAGGCTCATCAGCCTTTGGCTGAAATCCTGCGATTCCCGGTTCAGACTGATTGCGATTCAACACCGTTAATCAGGCTAATCATATGAATCACATAAATCATAGTTCAGACATTTGCCCTTATCCTGCAAATCCTATTGAGCCAGAGGCTCATCAGCCTTTGGCTGAAATCCTGTAAATCCTGGTTCAGACAATTTGCTAACAAACTTATTTATTTCCTTTTAATAAAAATTTAGCTAAGTTGAATTACTTCATTTACGGCGCTTCTATAAATATGTTGCGGAAATTATTATCCGGGTTCAGACACGTACTTATAAATCGGGGTTGAGGATCAGGTTCTGTCGGTAAATAAATAAAATTGAAAAAATAATAGATCCTTATTAACAGCATTTATTCTGCAGGCTTAAAACAAAAATAATCGGTACTGTTCAATAATTTAATAATTATATAAAATTAAACCGTCTTTAAAATATAATTTTAAGGAAAGGAGTACGTTCTATGGATTATTTATTTATTATAGGCAGAGTAATCTTTGCAGGGTATTTTATTTTTAACGGCATAAATCATTTTGTGAATATAAAAATGATGTCCGGCTACTCAAAGAGCAAAGGGGTACCGGTGCCTTCAGTTGCTGTTTCTATTACAGGCTTGCTGCTTCTAGCCGGCGGACTTAGCATTCTTCTTGGGGTGCATCCCCGTGCCGGCCTCGCGTGCCTTTTCGTTTTCCTGGTACCGGTGTCCATATTGATGCACAATTTCTGGGCTATTAAAGACCCCCAGGCTAAGATGACTGAAATGATTAATTTTTTAAAGAATATGGCGCTGGTTGGTGCCGTTTTTATGATGCTGTTCATCCCAAGGCCCTGGCCATTTCATCTGTTCTAGAATGTCGGTTTTATATTTCATCAGCAAATGCTGAATCCGGATAGAATATTATTGTACTATCCAAATCAATTTATTAAAAGGATGTGAGGAATTTCCTCACATCCTTTTAAATAATATTGACCACACTTACGTAACTGAAGTTACGTGGGATAATATGGGGTTTTTAATAATGATAAGTTTAAAAACCGTTAAGTGCTTAAATTGCAATACGGAGTATGAAACTAATTTCATCAAATTCAGGGTAAGCCTTCTTACACGTACTTATGAAAAGTGCCCGTACTGCGGGAAATTGGGCTTACATAAAATAGTTTATAAAAGTATTGCCGACGTCAGGCGGGAGAATAACAGGCAACAGCTTAAATAGCCGTTGATTTTAATGCAGACGTAATTAACAATATTTTATCCAAAATAACCGGCATATTTTTTTCTGACCTGCTTGTTATTTTAATTTAATTATTTGCCTAAAGAGGAACCTGCTTAATGTTTGTCATTTCAATTGTTATTATAGTAATATTATCATTATCTTTTTTTTACCTGTTCAACAGATTTTTTTTAGAATTAAAAACAAATTTTTTAATTCTGCTTCCCCCGGCCGTTTTATTTATTGCAGGCGTCTACATTCGTAAACCGGTAATTTACTTTATTCAGTATAAATTAGGTTCAGGTATCCAGGATGACCTGGTTTTCAAAAAATACCCGCTCTGGATAGCGGTAACTCTTTTACTTATGGCGCCTGTAATAGAAGAGTTCTTAAAAGGAATATGGTTATTTCCATTTGAAAAACTGAGGAAAAAACTTTTTAATTCTCCCGTATCGGTTCTTGAATTCGGGGCAGTGTCCGGAATAGGATTCGGCACGATGGAGGCAATCTGGCTGGCTGTCCGTGCAAAATATCTTTTATCTTCATTTCATTCATTTTACTGGCTGGGATTTATAGGGGAACGGTTTGGTGTAATACTCGGCCACTCAATATTAACAACAATTCTATTATTTAATGTATATTTATTTTATAACAAGAAATGGAATATAAAATTCGGCTGGATTATAGGTTTTTTAACAACAATACTGCTGCATGCTTTTATCAACAGCGCTTTAATATGGTATTATCTCAGGGATTCAGGCTGGTATATGCTGACGCTTGGCAGGTTTCAGCTTTTTATTGCCCTTACTGTCTTATTCTTATACTGGGGGCATATTTATAACTTTATTGCTCAAAAAGAAAAGGAGAGGTTTCATTGAGTAATAGAGTAGAAATAATTAAATTTTATTCAAAACGAGAATAACATTTAATCTTATTATATTATTATTTATAATATTTTGCCTTATGCCCGGGCGGGGTATAGGTTAACAAAAATATTAAACTGCATAATTTAAAATCAATAAGGGAGTAGCCAATGATAAAACGTTTAATTAAAATCAGCCCGGTTGTATTCTTTGTCCTCTTCTTATACATATACTTGCCGCTTAATTGCATACATCAATTGCGGCTTATACCTCAAAATGATTTAACTGCGTGGTTAATCTCGTTCTATTTTGCCGGTAGCTATACATTTTGCATTTACTTTACAGGCGCATGGGGTTGGTTTGGTAAAGTGACGCGTTATGCTTTGCCGGCTCTGTTAGCAATTCTAGCAGTCACAACCTTTCCTTATGATAATTCCGGTATAGATGCCTCAAAATTATTGGCTTTACAATCAATCTTGTTCATTTCCGCGTCATTTGTGTTTACCGTGTTTGCAGTAATGGCTTTAATTGGTCGCCGGTTAAGCTCCCCGGCACTTGAACTCTCCTTTCCACTTCAGGGCGGAAACTATGTGACAGCACAGGGGGGAAGTTCATGGGTAATAAATATTCATGCTCTAAATCAATCACAGCGGTATGCTCTCGATATATTAAAGTTGAATTCGGTAGGTCTAAGAGCCCGCGGCCTTTACCCTGCTGACCCAAAGCGGTATGCTATTTTCGGCACCGAAGTTTTGAGTCCCTGTGATGGGGTGGTGGCTGCTATAGAGAATGGGTACATAGATCTGTCACCTCCGGAGCGTGAACTTGCACAGCCCGCCGGAAACCATATCGCCATTGAAACTGCCGGCGCAACGGTTTATCTGGCTCATCTGATGAAAGATAGTATATGTGTTAATGTTGGCGAACATGTGCACAAAGGGCAGTTACTTGGCCGTGTGGGTAATTCAGGTAATTCAACTGAACCTCATTTGCATATTCATGCGGAAGAAAGAACTTATCCCGGAAAATTTTCAGAAAATCCCGGTGTCCCGATAAAGTTTAACGGGCGGTATCTTGTTCGCAATGATTGTATCAATGTGCCCGTTTAATGCAAAATAGTTGTAAAAATTTATTATAACTGCCCGGCCGGCTGTTTATTGTTCAAGTATATAAATGGATTAAATAATCTTACGAATAAATTTTTATGAAAACAGGAAACTCTGCGGGTAAAGAATATCACGGGATAATTATTAATTTAAGCCAAAAAGATAAATCTATTTTTAATACTGTAGAGGTTATCGGCAAAAGGAAATTTCTTTTCGGACTGCTAACACTATATAAAGTTAAAGTGTCACCTGAAAATATTGATAAGGTTTTAAAAGCATTTCAAACCAATATGTCTGATAGAATTTTCCTAAGAAAACAAGAATTCTATTTCCACTTTTACAGGGGTAATGAACTGATAATTGTATTTAGAAATAAAATATTTAAAGTATCGACTGATAAATCATCCTGGGCGGATGCAATTACGTACGGAATACAATTGAAGATCCCGGAAAACCAGCTTGATTTTATTCCGAATAAATTTGAGGATGAAGTATATTGATAATTAAATCACATATTCGGAATGCAAGCGGTTCGAAGGTGTTTTAGAACTATTGCCCTTTTTAATAATTTAATTATTTTAATTAGAAGCTCATTTTTATAATAATTCCATTTAAATAAATTTATAACAGTTTAAGTTAAAACCTGATCTTAAACTGAAATTTAATAACTGAATCGAAACAGGAGTAAATTTGATGCAGTATAATAATTCAGTATATATGCAAAATTACAATAGCAGGATTCAATACCGGTACACGTTTATCCCGGTTTGTACAATAATATTGATAGTTACCTTCCTATTTATTTTATCCGCATGCCGGGCCGGGAATTCAGACAGCCTGGATCAGGCACAGGCGGCAAGCGTGAAGGACAGTGTTAATAGATTGGCAGCAAATGTTCAGCATGATGTTTCACAGGAAGGACCTAAAGCCTGGCTGCGTTACTTTGATAAATCACCTGATTTTTTTATGGCTTCAGGGGGAAAACTTGTTTTCCCTAACTATGATTCTGCAGTCACCTTTGTTAAATGGTTTGCCTCTACCGGGCGAAGTATCAAATTAACCTGGAGCGATTTGAAAATTGATCCTCTTTCATCCGATCTTGCTGTTCTGCGGGCATACTGGTTTGAGGTTATTACAGATTCATCGGGGAACCGCACACCATCGGAGGGTTACTTCACCGGGATAGTCAAATATACTCCGGTAGGTTGGAAGTTCAGGAATCTTCATTGGTCAATTGCAGGCCAGACGGATTAAAAATTTTTAAACAATAGGAAAAATATGGATTCAAAAAAACTTTTTGAAGAAGTAAAAGGATTAGCCGACGGGCTTTCTTTAATGATCTTGGTTACCGGTATTTGGACGGCGATAGCCGGAGCTGCCTTGGATAATTGGGCCTCCAGGTTGCCCGGATTTATTTTATTAATCTTAATTATATTCTTTATATCATATTATATCAAATTCTATAAGGTTACTAAATTATTCGAAGCTGCGCAGCCGGCAGAAGAAACCCCTGAAGAAAAAAAGAAAAATAAATGGTTTATTATAATTTTTATTTCCGAAGGAGTTTTAATATTCCTGGCAATAAATGTTCTGGTAAATATTAAATTAACTCAGTTTTTCATACCATGTATGGCTTTAATTGTAGGACTCCATTTTTACCCGCTGGGTGTAATATTTAAACGTTCAATTCATTACTTTGTCGGCACATGGATGACTTTGGTGGCAATAGCCGGCATCGTATTAACAGCTAACGGGTTCATTCATCAAAATTACATAACTGCATTTACGGGATACGGCTGTGCAGCCGGGACATCGGCAATGGGGCTGTATATGGTTTATTACGGGAATAAACACAGCCGAACACTTTTGGAATTAAATAAAATTTAATTGCGGAACATCTCAATGTCCAAATTAATTGAAGACGAAATTCAGGAAATGGTTGACCGGGAAACGGAAGCATGGAATAAGCTGGATGCGGAAGCATTAGTTTCTATCTTTCATCCGGATATGGTATGGCCGTGGCCGGAAGATGAAAATGCTCATGACCCGGTTAAATGGATTTGTCCCATGGGCAGGTATAACCCCGAACGCTGGAAAGCAGTCTGGCAGAATTTGTTCGATACACACACTCTTGTTCATAACGTCAGGAATACGGTACAAATAACTGTTAGTGAAGAACAGGACGGAGCTTTTGCAGTGGTAGATGTTGATACCTTATGGCGTCACCGCCAGAGCGGTGCAGAAATCCACTGGAAAGGGCGCGCTTGTAAAGTTTACACAAAGATGGGCGCACAATGGAAATTAATTTCACACACCGGCCTGCTAAAGTACAATTGATATAATCCAAAAGCCTACAAGGTTTGGCCTCAACCTTGGAGTTTTAATGTCTCAGGACTAATTCCCGGTACATTACTAATATCCATAACATTTATGTGAAACGTATCTATCTTTAAAATTTTATCCCGATTCCCATTGTCAGAATAAAAATAACTGTGATAACAAGAGAAGCAACCTGCCACGCTCTACTTTTTTCAACTATGAACTTGTTTTTATCTACTTCAATTCTTCTCCGCCTCATAAAATAGATTATAACTAAACCAATCCCCGATACAAAACTTTCAAGCGAAGCATCATGAAGTGCAGGCAGCAGATCCCCCCTGTAAAAAAGCGTAGAAATGCACGCAGTTATTCCTGTCGTCAGGTAAGGAATTATTAATGGCAGACCTGTTAAAGAATATTTTCTGACAAGCCGTACCGATAAATAATACAGGATTATTCCGGCTAATCCTAACATTAATCTCCAGAGCCCTAAAGGACTCATGTTTAAATCCCTTATAACATAATACAGATCTCCCCTTCCTGTAATTGCAGAAAAAATAAAATAACCTGACCCCCAGAATAAATTAAATGCCATTGAGTAAATTAAAAAAAGCTTTAGCGGTTGAGCCTGACTAAATTTTTTAAGAATATAAAGACATATAAATCCGGTCAAAAGATTTGCAGCCGGGCCCGCGGCATCTACCAGCGGAGTACCGCCCGTGCACCTGAAGTACACAGTGGTTATCAATTTAATCTTGCCCCCGACTGCAAGGCAAATTCCTCCATGGCCAATCGCTTCATGTGCTGCGCATGCGCAGATAAATGATAGAACAGAAACAGCAATTAAGGTAAGATAATTTTTAGGTTGTTCAGCTTTATCCATTTTATAACCCGGCGTTTATTAAACTTTAATAAAAATGAATTTGGGAGTAAAGGATGCAGATAAATATAAATATGAGTCATGGAAATAATCAAGAATTATAGGTGTTAAGCACTACTATACGGCAATGATGTAGGTGCTTGATATTACAATCAAAATTCTATTTCCTGTTTACTTAATTTAAAATTATACCGATTGTCTGTAGCCATTTTTCTGCCAGTTCCGGCCAACGTGTGATTGGAAATTTTGTCTGCCTTAAACCAAATCCATGTCCGCCCTGTGCATAAACATGGTATTCAACCGGGACTCCTGCTTTTATTAAGGAAATGTAGTAAACTAAAGAATTTTCAACTTTATCCACAGGATCATCTTCCGCCTGACATATAAATGTAGGAGGTGTTTTGTTTGTAACGGGTAGGGTCGGATTTAACTCAAATTCTTTAGTTGTTTTTTCCAGCATGTGGCCCGGATACAGCGCCAATGCAAAATCCGGGCGGCAGCTTTCTTTATCCGCATCATCAACTCCCCGGTACAAACGCTTTTCAAAATGATTACTCACATCCGCAACAAGGTGGCCTCCCGCGGAAAACCCAATCACTCCAATTTTATGAGGATCTATCTGCCATTCTTTTGCATGAAAACGGACTAATCCGACAGCTCTTTGTGCATCTTCAAGAGCCATCGGAGCTTTAGGATCCTTTTGACACCGGCACTTTTCGTCCCAGTATGATCCTGATTCCGGAACCCGGTATTTTAATAATATGCCGGTAATTCCTATAGACATAAGCCATTCACATATTTCAGTGCCCTCTAAATCTATTGCTAAAAATTTATACCCCCCGCCCGGGAATACAATTATTGCAGCACCTGTATTTCTACCGGTCGGCGAATAGACCGTTATCGTAGGTTCTGCAACATAATCAACTGCAAGAATGGGTTTACCCGCAACAAGGGTTTTGGACCTAATCGCAACCTCACGTTTTGTAATTGGCTGGGCATCCGGAACCACTCCGTCCCATATTTTAATTTGCTTATGTCCCGTTGAAGGCTGCCAGACAAATTTCTGCGCGCTCAAATTACTGACGAAAACAATAGTACAAAGAGTAATAATAATTATTGATTTCATTATAAATCCATTAACTATTTTTTTCTGAAAATTTCTTACGTTGGAACTCGATAAGGAATAATTTGATAATTTTATTCCATAGGTGTAAAGCCGGGGCATGCCCCGGCTCTGCAACTTTATACATACAAGGGTGATCCGCTGCGGCGGAAATCCATAAAGGGTATCAATAAATTTTATAAGAAACTGAAAAAATAGGATCTTATCTAAATTTTACTAGTATTATTTACAAAAGTTTCTCTTGATTCTTGTATTTCCTCCATATTGTTTTTTGCCCAATTTACCAGGCTATGCAGGTGAGGCAGCAATGATTTTCCCCGCTTTGTTAGTTCATATTCTACCTTTGGCGGAATCTGGGGATAGACAGTCCGCTTAACTAATCCGTCCGCTTCAAGAGCTTTAAGTGTTACTGCAAGCATTTTTTGTGAAATGGTTTTAATATACCCGCAAATTTCATTAAATCTCAATACCTTGCCGTCTTCCAGGAGCAAAAGAACCAGGATAGTCCATTTATCACCTATCCTGTCAACTACATTTCTTACAGGGCATTGTCCGGGATCACCGTATTTTTCTAATTTTTTTTCGGTCATAACTCTTTTAATTTATTATTACTAACCTTTAAGTAACTATATTACAATTTTGTAAGCTCTTGCTTATTAGATAGTTCCTTTTTATCATTGACTTACTAAATGTAAGTATATTTCATTTAGAAAGCAACTATATAAAAGCTATTGATATAATTTAACCGTAAAGGAGTTTAAAATGAAAATTGGAGTAACGGGAGCCACAGGCCAGCTTGGCCGGATAGTTATAAAAGAATTATTCAAAAGAACTTCAGCAGGCAATATTGTTGCGCTGGTCCGTAAACCTGAAAGGGCTGCTGATCTTAATATAGAAGTCCGTGAATTTGATTACAGTAAACCCGGGGAGCTGGCAGACGCTCTGAAAGGGATTGATAAACTGCTGCTTATTTCTGGCAGTGAGGTCGGAAAGCGGGCACAGCAGCATGCCAATGTTATTGATGCTGCAAAAAAAGCAGGCGTAAAATTCATCGTTTATACAAGTTTGCTGCATGCCGATTCCTCGACGCTTGTTTTAGCGGGCGAACATCTTGAGTCGGAAAATTTATTGAAAAATTCCGGGATCCCGTATACAATATTGCGTAACGGCTGGTATACAGAAAACTATACGGATTCCCTTGCCGGCGTTCTTGCAAGCGGAATATTGTTAGGCAGTTCGGGAGACGGAAAAATTTCTTCTGCAACGCGTGCCGATTATGCTGAGGCAGCAGCCGTGGTATTAACTACAACCGGCCATGAAAATAAAATTTACGAGCTTGCAGGTGATGAAGCTTTCACCATGAGCGGCCTTGCCGAAGCTTTATCACAACAAACAGGTAAAAAAATAGTGTATCAAAACCTACCGGTTGATGAATATGCCGGGGCCTTAGTAAAAGCAGGTTTGCCTGAAGGAGCTGCACATTTCATTGCCGGAACACATGTATCAACAGAGAAAGGCGATCTGTTTGATAACAGTCATCAGCTCTCAAAACTCATCGGCAGGCCGACAACTTCTCTTTCCCGGGCAGTTGCCGATGCTTTGGAAAATTCTAAATAAGTTTTCTTGTATTCTACTGTTTACCGGGAGCCCCAGGCGGGCTTTTGGTGAACAGAATTATTTTTTTGCGATTGTTCTACCATATTAATTACAGAATTACCAGCCGCTTTTCAAAATTCATTAATATTACTGAGTTGATGGTCGATCGTGAGTTCCGTAAAAATGATATTGTAAAATATTTATAATAAATTTACACCATACCTATCCGGTTACTTAGTAAAACTTTAAACATTAAACAAATATTTGAGCTATTTTTATTAAAAGCATGCAATAGGGATTAATTTTCCATACTGGTCTGAATAACCGCTATCTCGGAAATTAATACCATTATGACATGCTTAAATATAAATTTTCAAGTCCCGGATGGGACGTAATATTAAACCTTTATTAGGTGCAAATACTAAATTGAATGTTTAAATTGTGGTTCTTTTACATTTATTAGTTACAATAATTTAAGATTTTTATGTCAATATTAAAATTCGGCACGTGCAGCTGGAAGTATGATTCATGGCGCGGAATAGTTTATTCCGGCGCGGGGGAAATAAACTACCTTAAAGAATACTCAGAACATTATAACACTGTAGAAGTAGATCAATGGTTCTGGTCATTATTTGAGGGAGGTGTGGTTCTCCCACGCAAAGAGGATGTGTTAATGTATAAACAGTCAATCCCGGATGACTTTACATTTACAATCAAACTGCCTAACTCTCTTACACTTACGCATTACCAGGATAAAGATAAAACAAAACCCCTGAAGGTAAATCCGTACTTCCTGTCTTATGAATTGTTCATGGATTTTATTGCAGCGCTTAAGCCGATTCAAAACCATATCGGGGCGCTGATGTTCCAGTTTGAATATCTTAATAAACAAAAGATGCCTTCTTTGCAGGTATTCCAGTCACGGTTTCAGTCATTTATTGAAAAAATTCTACCGCTTAATCTGCCGTTGGCAGTTGAAATACGAAATCCCAACTACCTCTCCCCTTCTTACTTTTCATTTTTGAATGATCTGCATTTAACCCCTGTGCTTTTGGACGGCTACTTTATGCCCCCCATAACGGAAACCTATAACAAGAATAAAGATAAGATAAAGAATTCAGCCATAATCCGGCTGCATGGCCCGGACAGAAGCGGGATAGAAAAGATAAGCGGCGGAAACTGGGATAAAATTTATATCAATCGTGATAAAGAACTACAAAGCATTTTTGAGATAATCCGGGATATGCAGAACCGGGATATAAATCTTTACATCAACATAAATAATCATTTTGAAGGCTGTGCGCCCCAAACCATCCATAAGCTCCGGAAACTGCTTTCCATGATTGATGCGGATGATAAAATAATTTAATTTTATACATAGTCCCCTCTTGGGAGGGGTATGGGGGTGGGTTGAAGCGATTGAATTTAGAAAACCACTAACAAGCTTGTCCCTTGTGACCAATTCACTTTCCCTTTACCCGAACACCAAACTTTAAAGTGCTTGAATTATAGATCCTGCCTGTGAAAGTGTTAAGAAAACCACTTAAATTAAAAATCTAAATAACTATTCTCCTACTATAATTTATTTTGATAAATACTAAATTATATATTATTCCAAACTAATAATTCAACATTATTTTATTTTAAACTTTAACATTGTATCTGATAAAATTATTTGACAAATTATAAAAACATTTTTATAATTTTTAATGCTTGAAGGGATTACGGGAAATTCATTAAATATATAATATAGTGTTAGTAATCTATTTATATATTTCTAGTTATAACAATTCATTATCAATAAATAATGGGAATTAATATGATTAAATTGTTTTCAATACTTATAATATTTTCTCTTTTTATATCCTCGGATGGTGCTGATAAATTTAAGTATTGGGAATTATTAACCAATACCGAGAAACAACAATATTTATCTGATCCGAATGTAAATAAAATTGCTCTGGATTATTATAACGGAAAGTTCTATCCTTCGGATAATAATAAGACATTTAAACTATTGAAAACACTTACTAATAAAAATAATTTTAACCCTTTTTATTACTTCCTTTTTAATCAAATCTGTTCTCGTTCTGATGGTGCATTATCTGAAATAATGGGTGATTATTGTTTAAATGAGGTCCTAAACAATCCGGAATACGTAATAAATCATTTCACTTTTGAGAGAATGAATTTTAAAAAAAAGCAATACCTGTATGAACTATATGGTTTTTTTATTGGATACGAAATGTCTTTTTATGATCAAGGAACTACAGATATAAAGTTAGGTTTTCCTGAATTTAAAACTTATTACTAAAAAAGTTTTTAGATGCTAATTCGGATAATAAAAGGACCTTGGATTTATTCTTCAGGGAAATAGATAAAGCAATTAAGAATATGAATGATTAACACTAAGAAAACTGTTCAATATCGAATAATTAGAATTTAATCAGTCACAAATAATATTACGATTCGTGTATATCTGTGTTAATTTTTATCTGCTTTCCTTTCACTATTTTATTAATACCATCGGGATCAATGTTTTGATATTTATAATTAAAATCAGATGTATTCCCGCTTAAATTTATTTGAATGCCGCATTTAACACCAAGGCGGTAAATCTCATAAATATCGTTTATCATTTCCGCAAATTTTTGATCCACCTGTTTTAGTTCGGGATTTGTTGGCGTCATCATATGATTCTTTTTCATTTATTTATTTTTTGCTGCATTACAGTTTCTATAAAGTATGAATGGCTGCGATTGATTAAGTTCATTAAATATAACCGCTTTAACCCACCCCTACACCCCTCCCAAGAGGGGACTATTTGAGTCCAAGGTGTGTTAACATCTTTATTAATTCTTATTTTGCTTCGTTTCCTTCATCAATTTAATCTTATAATTTAAATTTACCTTGCTGATAAATGTTTTCCATATGATTATCAATCTTTTCATATCCCCTGTTATAACAGCAAGTAATATAATAAAGCCCCAAAACGACCAAAGCGAGGAAAAAATAAATTTTAAATATTCCAGCGTAAAGATTTCTATTTTCATAAAAGTTTAATCCATCTCTTTTTTTTCTTTTTAAATAGCTCTTTCGTTTTTAAGTTTTGAATTATTGCACGCTCAGGCAATTGATCAAATTCTTCCGGTATCCTGCCAATAAATCCCGCTGAGGGTTTAATTGTTTTTAATTTTAATTGTACTTCAGATTTCATTGCTTATATATTAACGGAAGCGCCTTTACCATATGAGGAGAGAGAGAAAGCGTAATAATTATCCTGTTAAAAGGCCGTCTGGCGTCTGGCGCTCCCGGTTTTTTAATTTGTATTCGTTACATATCTAATAATGAATAAAAAAATGTTTTTTCTAAGTGTTTCTTAGTGATCTTAGTGTCTTAGTGGTAAAATGGTTTTGTTTTAAAGAAAATCGAACACCTCACCACTAAGACACTAAGAGCACTTAGATTCACTAAGAACGTTGTAAAGATTTTAGGCGGAAACCGTATCTGTTGCCGGTACAGGTTCCCGCACAACCGCCCAGATATCAACTTCGCGCATTAAAATAAATTCTTCAATCCCGTCTTTAAATGGCTGAACACTTTGTGAAGCGGTATTATAAACAACTTTATCGCCCGGTTTTACTTTTAAAGGTATAACATTTCCGTCATTTGTAAGCATCCCGCTGCCCGCGGCAATAACCTCAGCCAGGAAAGGTTTTTCGCTTGCGGTTTCCGGGATGAATATTCCGCCCTGAGTTTCCTGTTGATATTGAGGCTGCTTAATTTCTTTGGCAATTATTTTGTCGTAGAGTGGTTCATATTGCATTTGGTTTTTCCCTTATTGTTTTTTTTGTTATTAAAAGTGACGGTAAATAGTTAAAACGGTTGAACATTTTTTGCTTCTAATCATTAACACCCCGATTAATCGCGGTTTTAATGAATTATAAGTGGCGCAGCCTGCCTTTGCATTGCCTGGGTTTGTATTTTTTGCGGAATCCTGTTTTGCAACAGGCTTAGCGCATTATTTATTTTCTCTTTCTTAACGTGCTGATTTGTATGAGCGCTTTTTACCCGCAGGGCTTCGGCCTTGGCTTTTATCTCATCAATAACGGCTTTCTTCTGTTCTATCCCCAGCTTTGCCATTATCATCTGCATCTGTATTGCCATCTGCTGCAATTGCTGCTGCTGTGCAAGCGCCTGCTGCTTATATTGCTGACTTCCTTCCACCTCACCCCATGCGGATAAAATTTCATCTGCTAAAGGGAAATCGCCCATCTTAACTATCAGCGGTAAAAGCGCATCTGCTTTTTTCGCATCGATCTTGGCAGCCGCTTCAAACAACTCGCTCATTTTTTGAAATTCGATTTCTCTTGCTGTTGATGAATACGGTGTGGTATCAATCTCAATATCATATTCGCCAATTGTTAAATCATTAACTATTCGACTTACTATCTTTCCGCTTTCATCAAGGGCGAACTGCTTTTGATTTGCGGTAATATCGTAAGGTTCCTTAACGGAGGGATCAACATCCCGCGTAATCCTGAAAATTCTTTCGGTTGTGCAGCGATTCTGAATAATCGCCAGCGCAACTTCCCCCACCACCTTTGTAGAATTTTCAATATTGCTGAACAAATATGAAAAACTTTTTTCCTCCTGGTTCCTCTTTAACTGGAAATGTTTTCCGCTGCGCTCCTGCCCTGCAGCCGCCTGCCCTCTGATTGATCCTCCCGTATTCGATAATGTCTCAATCAGCATAGGCGTTTCCGATGTTTCCCTGATCAGGTCTGCGGAAATCGACTGCCCCTCTTCGGGTTTAACTTTATCAAAATAACCGGTTCTTACCCTGCGGTAAGGCGCAATCCTGTTAGTTTCCCAATCCTTCTCCACTCCGATAATTGCGTTCTCATCCATTATCCAGCCGCGGTTAACATACCTCTGCAGCAGTTCCAGCTTGGTTGACCTTGCTTTATTATAATCGCTCTGCGGATCAATTAAATCATCGATAACACTCTGCGAACGGAACGGCTCGGCATGATAATCATAGCAGTAATTAGGCACATAAGTATAGCCTCTCAGTTTGAAAGGATACGGCTGCTCATTTACTTTTAATTGAAAAGCGGGAATAACAGTTGTAATAAATTTCTGTGAATCAAGGGTAGTCCTCGGTTCGCCGTCGATATCATATTTTTGTTTCAGGTCGTCAATTTTCTCATTATCAAAACCAATGCTCTTGTCATCAATATTTTTTGATTCCTCCGTAATATCTATATTCTTCTGTCTGTTCCTGTCCCAGACAATCAGCCTGCGTTCAATTCTTTTTTCGTGAAGTTCAAGAACGTCAAACTTTCCGGTGACCGGGTCGAACCAGTTCAGGTAAGCGTTATTCATCGATTGGCTTCCGGTATGTCTGTCGCCGTGCATTACAATCTCATAAACGGCGGTGAACAATGCCTTAAGCCTTTTACTTACCCATCTGTCGCGTTTCTCCGTATCCTCCATGAAGAATATTCTGCCCTCTTCAATTATTGCATTCTGCATTTCTTCATCGTCAAGTGCAAACTTATTAAGTATTTCCTCGATGCTTAACTGGTGTTTGTCGTAAATGTAAGAAGCTTTTTCCCAGGTTGGATCCGCAAAGTTCATTTCAAACATAAGCCTTCGGGGATCGACTGCAGTAATATCCAGCTCTCCTTCCGGGTCATATTCATATGTCCAGCCTATATTATACACGCCGTATTTTGCGATTATACTATCCAGCAGTACGCGGGTGCGGTGCCAGTCGAATTTGGTATTATGCATAAACCTTAAAAGCACCTGTGTAATTATTTCCGCCATTTTAGCTTCGCCGCCCTGGGTAGGTTTTGCAATTATTTTTTTACGGTTTGCCAGTTCAATCGCAGTAATAATATTTATAACCGGCCGCAGCAGATTGTAAGCATTAGCGGGACGGCCTTCCTCAAGCAGTTTTGATTTCCACTCGGGTAGCCACTGAAGCTGGGATACCGTCATATTATAATCGCGGGTCATTTCATCATGCAGGGGTTGAAAGACGGATTTCAGGTTATTGAACATCCGCATCATATCGAAGATAACATCGTCGTCGTGCAATTTCCAGGTTCTGTTTTTCATTTTAATTTTCTTTTTTAATTGACGGGGCGAAAATAAATAAATTGTTTATCAAAAAAACCTGATTTTTTTACCAGACTTTTTTTTCGTATCACAGATTATCAATCTGTGCGTCATGTTTTCTTTCCGTATCACAGATTATCAAATCTGTGCGTCATGTTTTCATTTTCCGTCCCACACATTATCAATCTGTGCGTCATGTTTTCATTTTCCGTCCCACACATTATCAATCTGTGCGTCATGTTTTTATTCCCGTATCACAGATTATCAAATCTGTGCGTCATGTTTTCATTTTCCGTAGCACAGATTATCAAATCTGTGCGTCATGTTTTCATTTTCCGTCCCACACATTATCAATCTGTGCGTCATGTTTTCTTTCCGTATCACAGATTTTCAAATCTGTGCGTCATGTTTTATTTCCGTATCACAGATTATCAATCTGTGCGTCATGTTTTCATTTTCCGTAGCACAGATTATCAAATCTGTGCGTCATATTTTCATTTTCCGTAGCACAGATTATCAAATCTGTGCGTCATGTTTTATTCTCGTATCGCAGATTATCAAATCTGTGCGTCATATTTTATTCTCGTATCACAGATTATCAATCTGTGCGTCATGTTTTTATTTCCGTATCACAGATTATCAAATCTGTGCGTCATGTTTTTATTTCCGTATCACAGATTATCAAATCTGTGCGTCATGTTTTTATTCCCGCCCCACAAATTATCAATCTACGTGAACTGTTATATTTTTATTTATTTTAATTTTCATATTTCTTAACTTATATTATTCAAAAGAGGAAATTAATTCAGCCAATGTTAACCCGTACTTTTCAGAGGAGGAATCTGCCGCACTTATATTACAATGAAGGGCAATATTTTATAACATACAGGTTAGCCAACTCAATACCTGAGGGACTGCTCAGAGAACTTTATAAACAAGTTTATGCCTTAGCCCCTGGTGATGATAGGGACCGGCTGTTATTCAAAGGGTATGATTCCCTGCTTGATAAATCAGCTTATTGTAATAATTATTTATTGAGGCCGGAAATAGCTGAAATAGTCAGGTGCACCCTTATATATCCGGACGGTAAAGATTATAGACTGATCTGCTACTGCATCATGCCGAATCATGTACACCTGATCTTTGAGTTGCTGCAGCAAAATAAAGGTGTAAGTAAAATTATGCAGTCAATAAAAAGAGTTTCTGCAAAAGAAGCCAATGAAGTACTTGGCCGCGAAGGTATATTTTGGCAGAGTGAAAGCTTCGACAGGCTTATCAGGGAGGAGAAAGAACTCTATGATAAAGTAAAGTATGTTTTGCTTAATCCTGTGGACGCCGGACTGTGTAAGAATTGGCAGGAGTGGAAATATACCTACTGCCACCCTGACTTTGTCGTGATTTGATTTCCGTAGCACAGATTATCAAATCTGTGCGTCATGCTTTTATTTTCCGTAGCACAGATTATCAAATCTGTGCGTCATATTTTCATTTTCCGTAGCACAGATTATCAAATCTGTGCGTCATGTTTTATTCTCGTATCGCAGATTATCAAATCTGTGCGTCATATTTTATTCTCGTATCACAGATTATCAATCTGTGCGTCATGTTTTCTTTCCGTATCACAGATTATCAATCTGTGAGTCATGTTTTGATTCCGTAGCACAGATTATCAAATCTGTGCGTCATGTTTTCATTTTCCGTAGCACAGATTATCAAATCTGTGCGTCATGTTTTATTTCCGTATCACAGATTATCAATCTGTGAGTCATGTTCTATTTCCGTAACACAAAATAAAGACAAATATAAAAACTTTGTAGCACAGATTTGATAATCTGTGCTACGACGTAATTCATTGCGCCATAAAATCTGTTTTATTGTTTGCTTCGTCCATCTCTTTCAGCCATTTCGGTTTATTGTTAATGTCCTGCTTAATCGTTTCGCTAATTACCATGTACGCCATCTTTGCTGCGTCGTACCAATGATCCTCAACTGATTGTTCATTCCCATGCCCCTGAATATCCTCCGGGTCGTCTTCATCGACGGGAAGCGCTGGAAAAGTTTCGATAAATTTTTTACACCTTTCGTATATCTTTAATCTCGGCTGCATTGTAATTAATCCGGTCTCACTAACTTCATAATACAAGGCATTTTTAATTGCAACATTACATGCAACACGGTAATGATAATTATCCACACTGCGCTTGCTTACTTTTATTAAATTTATTCCCGCATTCATAAATGCCTGCGCAGGAAATTCCCGCTGGTTCATATCAAATGCTTCCGGCGCCCACATATTGGTGTCTGCAACAACAGGTATTTTTTCCAATCCCCGCACTTTAAGGAAATCTTTTATACGCATCACCCTTTTATCTCTTGTTTCCCCTATTGAGCTAAGCTCATCTATTATCAGGACATTATTATTGCAATCCTTTAACAGAAGATGAAGCGCCATAATATTGCCGTAATCAAGCCCTCCGATTACATTAAAATTATTTATATCGCGCCAATCTAAATAAAATTCTTTTTTTACAATGTGAACATCCGGGCTCCATATATCAAAAAACTGCCCTTCCATTACATCCCAGTCGGAATCAAGCAGGGCCTTGCTGTATTTCGGGCCCATAGCTTTTATCCTGCTGATATACTCGGAGTCAGTCCTCATCAGAATTTTGTTCTCCGCAAGTCTGCCCGGGATAAAGTGGCGGCTAAGAGCGTGCTTAGTACCCCGTGGAACTTCAATTCCTCTATAATTTTTATGATCAGTGGGATCTGCAATAAAGAATTTCCTATCCTTCTCTACAATCTGAGGGCGAAATCTTTTTTTCACCCAGCCTAATCCTATTCCTATAGGATTTGTTGTTGCCTTTACACGCGGGTACAACCCGGGGATTGTGCTCCTGCACCTGGAAAATAAATAAATATACTGGCTGAAAAGAAATTGAGTAAGTTCATCGAACCCGACAAACTGGTATTCAAATCCCTGGTGATTTTCTTTATCTCTTTCATTGTTTAAATGACAAAGATATATTCTTGCACCGCCTGGATTTTTATAGATAGTGCTCATTTTTTCATATCGTACCGGGAAAGAAAAACTTGCGCCCGGGTCGCCCTTTCTTCCCGCTAAATACCTTCCTCCGAAGATTGGGTAATACTTTGCACACTCTTCTATAATATCCGCTAACTGGGTTGACTGGCGCCTGAAAAGCACACCCCTGTAGCCGGGAATTTCAATTGCATATTTTTTGATTCTCTTTTTTTTAAATTGCAGACCAAGTGCATCAATAGCAAGCGCCCATGTTTTACCTGGGCCCGCTGCGCCGCCGTATAGTACTTCAAAACATGAAGATTCCAGGAAATTCTTCTGGCCCCCAGGTTGAGCTATTATACCAAACTTTATGTTATTAATTCTCCCCAATTTCGTTAGTTGTATCTTCCGCATTTTCAATAGAATCAAAACCGGGAATTTTTATTTCTGCATTAATTAGATTATTATTAACATTCAATCTGTATTGATCTTTAAACATACCCAGGTATTTGCCAATACCCATTAAACATGCTATCTTATCAATTAATGTTATTGCCGGGCCGCTCCTCGTTGATCGTATCGATTCTATTGCACAGGTTTTTTCTCTGGGTAATTTTTTCAGATCCTTTAAATGGACTTTATTTGTCTTGGGATCTATATCATAATAGTCTGTTATATTAGCATCGCAAATATTTTTTAAAAGAGTAATTACCCAATTTTCAGTCACCCTGAGCTTTTCTTTAACCGGTTGCTCCAATTCATCTAAGTATTCAAGAACGTGCGGTTTTTTAAAGATTAGGCAGGCTATAGTTCTTGCATATTTTTTTGAATACCCGGCCTCAATTGCCGCGGCTGATCCGTTATGTCCGTTCTGTGCATAATTACGGCATAACATCTCTTGTCGTTTTGTAAGCTTTAATTTTTTTTGCGAATTTTCCACCATTTTATTTCTCCTAAATTGTTGGGTGCAAAAATAAATAAAATAATTCTCAAAAAAATCTGATTTTTTTACCAGACTTTTGAATATTATCTCGTTGGTTGAAAATCCTGTGAATCCTCCTTGTCCCCGTTAGTTCAAACAATTGTGTTCCATCCTGACGTTGTAATGACGGGGCATGCCCCGTCTCTACATTTTTTTTAAGTAATAATTTGATAATTCAGACTATATCCGAGTACACTGTGTTCATCATAAAAATCATTTGAATCATAAGAATCATAGTTCAGACAATTTTTATTAATTCGAAGAAATTTTTGTCAATTCGAATGACTGGAACCACGTTAAAGCGTCAATAAAGCTTGGAGTTCCCGAGCTTTCATGGGTTCCACCATGAATAGTAGTTAGCTTTACATTGCAGCCTTTCGAAAGGAAATAATTGAATGCCTCAACCGAATTCTCATAGGGGACAATTTCATCGGCGTCACCCTGATAAAATTGTGTGGGGGAAGAAGGAGTCCAGTTTATAAGGCTGTTATTAATAAATGCATTGGTTATGGTGGGTTCTTCGTTTTGTAAAAGAGAATCAATAAAGGTTTGTTTTAATAATTCATTTATGCTGTCGGGCAACGCTGCATCAATTTGGTCCGTTGAATATGACCCGTTGAATAATTGAGGTATATTTTCTGCATAAGGCGAATTGAAAATATAATTAAGTTTATTCCACACGTAAATATTATTATATGCATAAAAGACAAAAGCCATATTTTCAGGGGCCGGGTAAATATTTTCCTTGAGTATTGTCTGGGCAGTTAAAAGCATGTCATACGGGCCGGCCATAGGTGCCGAAGCTGTAATTTTAATCGCCTGGCTGTAATTTTGTTCAATTTCTTTTTGCGCTGCAAGTGTAACAAAACCCCCCTCGGAATAGCCGCAAAGAAACACCTGTCCGTTTAAAGAAATATTTCTGCTGTTTGCGTACGACCTGCAAGCCAGTATAAAATCCACAACTTCATCGGCCAGCGCTCCGGCAACCAGGTAAGGATGAGGTTCAGCGGACGAACCGAATCCCAGATAATCGGGCTGTAATGAAAAATATCCGAGAGATGCAGTTAAAACACTTTCGAATGTATCATCGCCTATGGGATTTTGAGACGCTACGTCTGATCTCAATGTTGTTGTTCCATGATGAAAGCTTAACAAAGGGAGATTTGTTTGTCCGCTTGGGATGCTTAAGCAGCCCGATGCAATTACTAAATTGCCCTGGGGATCAACCGTACAATATTCAATTTTATATGCTGTTACATCATACTGAATTTTTAAATTAGTCGGGATTAATGATGATTCGGGATTTACCAATTGCTGCAGGCTTTGAGCCGTATAAACTCCTAATAAAGTAGAACTAATAAGCTGGCCTCTTGATTGAAGCGCCGGTTCGACAGGCGAGTCTGTATTTTTTTTACTGCACGAAATTGAAAATAACTGGAATAAAATAAGAGTATAGAACGGAATAAATCTGAAAAATATATTTTTACCCGCAGGATGCAATATGTATTTTAACCGGAATTTTTTATCAGAGCGAACTGCGTAAACCTGTTTCAAATTTATTCCTCCTCTTTGGTTAATGTTCTCTTGCCTGTTCCGGGGTTAACAGAATATTCCTGTTATTTACAAATATAAAATAATCATCATAAAAGTTTTATACAATAAGTTTTATACAATAAGTTTTATGTAAATAGTAATAAATTATGGCAAATGATTTTTACTTTAATAAATAACTGAAGTTACTAAATAAATTAAGAACATTTAGTTTTTATATACCATAAAGGCCCGGGAAATTTGGAAAAGCGCAATCAGTCCCGACAAATAATTATAAATTATAACCAATCATAAATTGTAATATCGTTACCGGGAATTCCTCTTTTACATTTTCCGTGGAACCTGAAAAAGTTAATGTCTGCTTATAATAAGGCTCACCTGTATAATACCTTAATCCAATATTTATATGATCAATAATAATAATACCAGCGCCCAATTCTGCGGCAAATGCAGTGCCCGTTGTTGTTGTTATTACGCCTGATGTATTGTAGTTTGTAAATGAAATATCCGGGAAGGTTGAAATCAATAAGCCTATTTGTTCAACGCTGTAAATTTTTACAGCAGGCGAAGCCAATATTTCAAATCCGAAACCGGTCACTATCCAGGTTGATGTATAATTACCGGCGGAAACATTTGACTGGAACCCCATATTATTTCCAATCAGCAATGCAAGATTATTTCCTAAAGAACTCTGCAAAGGATACTTAGCTAAGTGGTTAACTGCTAATGAAATTGACGATGCCCAGTATACATTTTTATTAATATTTTTATCAGCTTCAAACATTGCGCTGAATCCGGGATTGGCAAAACCCGCGTCGGAAACGGTAGTACTGCTAAAATCACTTAACGGAAGTGACATCCCTGCAAAAATACTATAATGCATTAACGGGGAAAAATCCTGCGCATAACTATGGCCGCAAAAAATAGAAATAAAAAACAGGATAAGGAAAGAATAATAAACTGAATACTTCATTCAGAGCCTCCTCTAATGTCTATAGCACTATTAATTAAACGCAGGTATAATATTATTCATTATCAAACTTAACGTTTCAAACAAGTCATTATTGGCTATTGTATCAGTCAATACGTTCCAATTATTCGTTGCAGTAACAACAAGATTTAAGTTGGGCACAACAATAATAAATTGTCCTCCATACCCCAGCGCAAAAGCATAATTGCCTTTAATGTATTGGCCAAACCACCAGCAATAACCGTATCCGGGCCCAAACTCCAGGGCATTATTTGTAGTTATATGGAACTTTATTGTTTGTTCAATCCATTCAGGTGATACAATTCTTTTGCCGTTATAAGTTCCGCCGTTTAAAATCAATTGCCCTATCTTTATCATATCATGGGGAGTTATACTTAATCCTGCCGCACCGTTATTGTAACCCTGGTCGTCGGTTTCCCAGGAACCGATGGTAGAACCCAACGAATCAAATAAATATTTTTGCGCAAAGTCCTTTGTTTTCATATTGGTTGCTTTTGTAAGAATTACGGAAAGCAGGTGTACTGCTGCGGAGTTGTAATCAAATACCTGTCCCGGTTTGGCAACCAGAGCCCTGTTGATAAGATACTGAACCTGGTTCGGCGCAGAATAGAACCAGTAGTTATATTCGTTTTGATTATCAAGTTCGTTCCATGTAAACCCGCTGCTCATAGTTAAAAGATTTCTTATTGTTATCGCTGCCTTATCTGTTGAAAGGGTGTCAACAAGCGGCCTTATAAACTGACCGATTGGCTGATCTACCGATTGAAGAAAACCTTTGTCTATTGCAACCCCGATTAACAGCGATGTAACACTTTTAGTTACTGAACGGACATCCGAAGGTGTATTCGCGCCTCCGGTTCTGAAATACTGCTCTTTAATAATAACTCCGTTTCTGGCAACTACAAGGCTTCGCAGCTCTGAAAAGGAAGCAGCTTTTGTAAAGGCTTCATTTAATTTTTGATTATCAACTTCAGGCGGATTTACAGAATTTTGTTTGCAGCCGTTAAATATGATCAAAACTAATACTAATAATAGCATTTCCGAAGGTTTAATTGTTTTGATCATAATTTATTTCCCTGTTAAAATAATTAGCAGTTATAACTAATAATTTTACTTAAAGTCGCTGTAATATTAATAATAATAAGGAGAATAAAAAAACTAAAGCCGGCCGCTTTTTTATAGTCATGGTGGATTGCCGGTTTGATTTATTTTTCATAAATCATTTTCTTTTGTATAATAAAATTGTCGGCCTGCAGTCTGTAAAAATAAACTCCCGAACTTACAGAATTGTTACTGTCGTCCATCCCATTCCACACTAATGAATACTCACCGGCAGATTGAAAAACTTTCTGCAATGACCGGATCTTCTGGCCCAGCATATTATATACTTCTAACCTTACAAATGTAGGGTTCGCCACGTAGTAGTTAATTATTGTAGATGGATTGAACGGATTTGGGTAGTTTTGAAGAAGCTGCGATTTTCTCGGTAACTGGCTTTTATTATCATTTACACTGGTTGGACTTACAACAGAAAGACTAAAAACACACGAACCGCTTTCATGGGAAGGGTCACTGGCTGTAACTTCAATTTGAAGCGGGTTAAAAACTGATGTTGTCGATACCGGCGTTCCTGAAAACGTCCGAGTTGCAGGATTGAACGATAACCATGAGGGCAAAGGGCTTCCAGTGTTCAGGCTGGCAGAATAAGTTAACGAATCATTATCATCATCGTAAAAAAGGCTGTCCGGAACCGTATAAGTAAATAATGCGCCTTTCGTTGCCTTCTGGGATGCAATAGTCCCTTTCGCATAGGGAGCAAAATCAGTGTGCTTAAGACTATCTATTAAAGAATCGATTCGCACCCAATATATAAATGTTGTTTTATTATAGGGCTGGGCGGGTCCTTCGGCAGAATAGAATAAGTATTTCTTATCCGCTGTTACATACGGCCCCCATTCATATTGCTTACAATTTACGCCGCTGCCCAGAGTTTTAGGATTTGTCCAGGTGCCGTCTGCTTTATGATAACTTATATAAAGGCTGCCTGCTCCATTGTTTAATACTCCTCTGATTATATACGATTCATCTTTTGCAATATAGAAGTCCTGGTCATTATTAACTGAATTGATCGGGACCCCGGGATCTTTAACCGATGTATCTGCTGCGCTTACGGTTAATTGATCAATGTCCCCGTTGCTGCTGATCAGAGGGTTAGATGTTACATAATAATTCCCGGGGTTCGTCTCTTGAAAATAGTGCGACATTTTTAATTTGATAAGAAATTTAGACGGTGTACTCCAACCGGTATCTGTTTTTGTAGAATAAAACGATTGGGGATTATTATTATTATCCTCACAGAATAATCTGTTCCCGTCAATAGAAAGGGCCGGGGCCATAAAATTTTGAGCTACTGCAACAGGGCCGTTCCACTTGTTATTTGCATATTTAAAACTATTAATTATTGATATTGTAAATGGGTAATTATCTAATTCACTGTAATAAATCTGTGCGTTGTCGGCTGAAATCGCAATCCGTTCTGCAGCAAATAATCCGCTGCGTACGGGAAGTTGAAAAATTTTTGGAGTGGTACCCGGAGGAGTTTGGCCTAAATATAAACTGTCCACCGGAACCGTTTGTGAATAAATTGATGTAAATGCTGTTAAAATAACTATAAAAGTACTAATGAGCCGAAATTTGTTTTTCAATTGAACCTCCGGTAGAGTGATAAATTCTAAATAACTACCTGTCCTTTTGACAGTGATAATTCCGGCGGCAATTATAGCGGGAAGAAGTTCTAAAATCGTCTCAAATAATAATTTCGGACATAATTTTTAGAATGATTCAATAAAATCATGAACTTTTATAAAAATTAAAATCATTACAACATCCCCAACAATCCTTTTCCTTATCCCGCAGGGACGAAATCCCGTATCACAGATTATCAATCTGTAGTTATGTTTTGATTTCCGTAATCAATCTGTGCGTGCCAATCTCCCCTTAAAACCCTTCTAAATTCCCACCGAATGACATAATGACTATCGAATGACATTTAATGACCCAATTTTTTCACAATGCCGCTTTAATCTTGTTTCCTGAAAATCTATAATGAAAACATTACATACACATAATTTATTGCATTTTAAAGACGAGGCATGCCTCGTCTCGTACATTGTAAGCTGTAATGCAATAAGCTCGATATGATATTATAATCTCATTGTAATACCCTGCTCTGATTTTTAAGTTCTTTAGGTGTAAACCCAGTATGTTTTTTAAACGCGGCATTAAACGTTGATTTTGAATTAAAACCTACTTCAAAAGCAATGCTTAATATTGTATTATTATTTGATTCATTTAGAATTAAACTTTTAGCTCTTTCAATGCGGTAACTATTTAGAACGTCCCGGAAGTTTTGATTAAACATTTCGTTAATTACCTGTGAGATTTGGCCCGGCGGTATATTCAGGGCCTTTGAAAAAGCTGCAAGTGAAGCATCCGGGTCTAAGTAAGGCTTATCATTTTCCATATATTGTAAAATTCTTTGAAAAATTTGTTTTTTCTCGTTTTCACTCAATTTGGAACTTTCATACTTTTCAACAGGGTTAAAAAGTTTAGAGCGGTTTAATCCCATAAACACAATTGTATTAGCGAACAAAAACGTTATTAAGTACAATAATGTAGCTGTGTCTTTGCATGCGCCTAAGCTCTTCAATAAATCCCATCCTATAAAAGCAGCCACTTTAAAAATCCATAGTGAAATATAACCGGCATAGAGAAGACGGGTTAAAGTTAATTGTGAATAAAAAGGCTGTGAAAAAATATCCTGGAATTTTCCGTTTTGTTTTAAAATACTGATTGTAATTATGAAATAAATAACCATCTGGATACAGGCGGCAAAGTCCAGGTAAAACAAAGCCGTATTATAATAATAGTAAAGGCTGTATTGTTTCACCCACAGAAAAGAAGCAGCAACGGCAATAAAAAACGGGATAAAATGAAGCCAACTTTTTTTGATTATAGAATTTTTTTTATCATACAGCGATTTGATATAAAAATAAAATAACGGGCCCACTAAGAAGATAATCTGGTTCCCTAATACGGATAAAATTATAAAATTCCAAAGTATCTTTGCGCTGCCTATTATACTGCTGATTATCAATATCCCGTAAACAATTAATATTTAATGCGATGAATTGGGAACTTGAAAAATCATTCTTACTCCGCCTGAATAAAGTGGAAGAAAGTAAAAATGACTGGATTACTGCAACAATCCCGGCCATATGTAAAAAGCTGAACGTCATTAGAGTACCCCGGTTAATATCAATTTTAAAACAAAGGAATTAAATTGAAAAATTATTTAATAATGCTATAATAATAAATTATAAAATTAAATTTATTATAAAAGTAAATAAAATAGAAAATTTAACATTAGCGAAGTGCTGTTACTAATTAAGTTACTTTGTACTTGATATAAAGAATGATTAAATTATACCGGCAATAAGACCAGACATTGTAACAATACTGTTTTATTTATGCACAGGGCGGGCCACTCATGAGAACTAACCGGGAATTTATTTTTTAAGTGAAGTGAATATTTAATTTGTAACTCTATAAATTGAGCAAAACAATAATGTTAAGTTTTAATTATTTACTGTGATGATTTTTGCCAAATAATAATGTTAAAATAAATAATTATAATTAAATAAGCGGGAGACTAATATGAGTACTAAAATTAGAAATTTTTTGCTCACTGCATTATCCGGTTATGCAGTTTGTATAATTCTGGGCCTCTTAGTATTCGGCACAAGCATATTTGCATTTCATTACATCCTTTTCATAATTACTGCATTCGGTTTTTACGGCGCAGTCTTTTATAGCGTTTTAAAATACTTTAAGATTAAAAATCAGATACTGACTGCAGTTGCTCTATTTATTCTGCAAATGGTTCTCCGCGGAAAATTACTTCATATGACTTCACTAACAGTTGATTTTATATACATGCTCAGCTTGTTCATTTCGGTTCTCTCTTATAAAATATTTATTGACAAATATCCATACACACCCATTCTGCTCAGAAGTTTTATTCTCCCTGTAATTTTAGGTTTAGGTAATATTTTTGCAGTGTTTGCAACATTCCTGATATTTATCCATAGTATCACGGGAATAATTTGGGCAATTTTCCGCATATCACAATATTCAGCTATTATCGGCTTTGGGTTAGGAATCGGATTTGATCTGTTTGAAATAATAAATGACAGAGTATTAATAAATGGAAATAACACGGTTATTTAGTATCTACTGTTTAGGAAGTCTGATTATACATAACTTGATAATAATTAAAGTGAAATCAAAATGAACATTTAGCTATTAATCCTGATCACATTACCATGAGCCGATGTAACCGCAATGTTATGTGATTTTTTTTCCAAGTCCCTCCCGAAGGCTTGACACCATGTGGGACTCCTTTGGAGAGCAGGACGAAATATTTATAACAAAACAATCTCCCCAACAAACCTTTTCCTGAATCCGGGGATGAAGTTTCATAGCACAGATTATCAATTTGTGCGTCATGTTTTATTTCCGTATCACAGATTATCAATCTGTGCGTCACATTCAGTACGCTGCAAATGTGGTTATTCTCAGGCTGCCTGCACCGCAGAAAGCGGTGGCCAAAGGCGGCAGTCCCGATTCCTAATCGGGAAAACCAGCCTGATCCTTACTTATTAAAATGTTATAAAGCGAAAGGCTCTTTCGTTGAAACCTTCATCTGCCAAATTCTATAAATTATAATTATTCTAAAAGATTCATAGCAAATATTTATTCCCAAATTATGATCGCGTAACTGATTAATTACAAAACAATCTAAAAATAGAACTTTAGGTTCTTTCCCGCGATAACAAATAAGAGACATAGGTAAAGCATATAATTTACGTCTGAAATTTAGATTACTGTACTTCATTAAGTATTTTATTACTTAAGAAATTTATATCTGACGAAGTGATTAAATAATTATTCATTTACAAAAAATGCACTTATTTGAATATTTATTCACCTGTTACGATAAACTAACATACTGATTAAAATTTACGATAATGTATATAGTTTATATGTTTATAGAAATAAGTGACACTAATAATTTTCGTACGTTCATTTTAAGGAAGATTGAGAGTATAATTATATACATTGCCAAAATTCCTGAGAATACGAATAATACTGCCAAAAATCAGACTTTTTTCATTGTGATAATTGCTCTTTAGGAGCCTCTTTCCGATCTCCCGGACTTTGTGTAAGAAATACATTAAAAATCTAAGGGTATCTATATGAACTTTTTTAAAACCCGCGGAATTAAGGAAAAATTCCAATTTATATTGGCAATTTGTTTCTTTTTGGTCGGCGTATTCCTTTTCTTTTATTTTCCGCTGAAACATAAAGCGGAACTGACTATTTCCCTGCAGGAAAAAGCAAAAGTAGTCGCTCAAATGATAGGAAAATCATCTTCCGCAGGGCTGGTTTATGATGATAATTCATGGACTACCACTATGTTTGAGGCATGCAAGGAAATGCACGATGTAGAGTTTGTTATGGTATTAAAAAAAGACGGGACAAAATTTTCTACATTTAATGAAGATAAGTATGGGAAATACGCATCGGCAGCTTCAGAGCTTGATAAAAATAATATAAATATATTTTCAGATGACAATATAGAAATGGTTGTTTATCCGGTTTTACACTTTACCGACAGGGTTGGTACTGTAATTATCGGTCTGGATAAAGCAGATATTAATTCTTCAGTCTCATCAAGCAGAATAACAGCATTTATTATCAGCCTGGTAATTTTTCTTTTGGGATTAAGCGGTGTAAGAATATTTTTTACTAAGATAATTTATAAACCCATTATAAATCTTACCAAAATTGCACAAAAACTTTCAACCGGTGATGTAAATATTAAGATATCCTCTAACAGAAAGGATGAGATAGGACTGCTTGAAGATTCTTTTATATCAATAGTAGATTCGATTAAAGATCAAAGTAGCGTTGCCGAAATGATTTCCTCGGGAGAACTTAAAATTACTGCAAAAGTTAAATCTGAAAATGATATCCTTTCTTTAAGTATGAATAAAGTAGTTGAATCGCTTAACAGCTTAACCGGTGAAGTAGGCTTATTGACAAAATCTGCCGCTGAAGGTAAATTATCAGTCAGAGGCGATATCAGGAAATATCGGGGCGGTTATAAGGAAATTATTAAAGGGATAAATGATACATTGGATTCTGTTGAGGCGCCTATTAATGAGGGCGTTGCCGCTCTCGGAAAGATGGCTGAAGGAAATTTAACAGTCAGGATAATAAGTGATTATTTCGGCGATCATCAATTAATAAAGAACAGCATCAATACGGTAGCTGAATCATTATGTAAAACATTAACGGATGTAAATGAATCCATTTCAGCTACTGCAAATGCAAGCCATGAAATTTCATCCAGCAGCGAGCAAATGGCGGCAGGCGCCCAGGAACAAAGCGTTCAGACTTCTGATGTTGCCAGCGCAGTTGAACAAATGACAAAAACTATTCTCGATACAACTAAAAATTCAACATTAGCTGCAGAAGCGGCTAAACAGGCCGGGGCAATAGCTAAAGAAGGAGGCAGCGTTGTAATTGAAGCAATCAACGGAATGAACAGGATTGCCGCGGTTGTCAGAAAATCCGCCGATACAGTTCATGCGCTTGGGAAAAGCAGCAATCAGATTGGCGAAATTGCCCAGGTAATCGACGATATTGCAGACCAGACAAATCTTTTAGCGCTCAATGCTGCCATAGAAGCCGCCCGCGCCGGCGAGCAGGGAAGAGGCTTTGCAGTAGTGGCAGATGAAGTTAGAAAATTAGCCGAACGAACTACAAAGGCAACTAAAGAAATTGCGTTGATGATTAAGCAAATTCAAAAAGATACAACCGGCGCCGTGAAATCTATGGAAGAAGGCACTAAAGAAGTTGAGAAAGGGATAGAATTAACCGATAAAGCAGGCCAGTCTCTGAATCAAATCATTAAAGGTGCAGAACAGGTTGTTGATATTATTACCCGGGTTGCCGCTGCAAGCGAAGAACAATCCATCACTTCAGAACAAATAAGTAGAAGCATTGAATCTATTAGCAATGTTACGCATGAAAACTCCGGCGGTATCAAGGAAATTGCAAACGCTTCGGAAAACCTGAACAGCTTAACTCTTAATCTCCAGAAATTGATTTCTAAATTCAAAATCGGCGGTCTGACAGGGTCTATCCTTAAAAATAATAATGATAAGCACGATCTAAATAGTGAACTTACCACCGGGCCGGATTTTGTTGTTGTAGAAGCATAAATTTCTTAAAAAATAATTAATTACAAAAATAATTCCTAATCAATAGGGAGAACTAATAGAATGGCTCTTAAATTTTTTAACAATTTTTCGGTAAGGGGCAAGATACTGGCATTTGTTGCTGTAATATTCTGTTTGCTTGGAATATTTATGATATTTCAATCGTCTGAACTCTCTGCTCTGAAAAAAGAAAGCGATGCTAATAATATAAATATTGCAATGTTGGAAGCAAGGCGAAGCGAAAAAGATTTTTTAGCCCGTAAAGATCTTTCTTATGTCCAAAAGGTCAATGATTCTATTACAAAATTAGATTCGATACTAACGCCCTATAAAAATGAAGAATCAGGCATTGCTATGTCTGAAGCTCTTAACGCGTATAAAAAAACTTTCGATAATATTGTGGAATTGATGAAGGCGCGGGGACTTAATGAAAACTCCGGTGCAGAAGGAAAACTAAGGGAAAGCGTGCACACACTGGAAGCATTAATCAATAGCCGGAACGATAAAACACTTTTGGTTGATATGCTTATGGCACGAAGGCATGAAAAAGATTTTTATTTACGCCAGGATGCAAAATATATTGATCAGCTAAAAGAAGCCGTTTCTTCTTTACAAACTCATGTGGAGAGTTCCTCACTCCCGAATGTATTAAAAGTACAGGCAAAAACATTAATCGATAACTACCGGAACGACTTCCTGGTTTCATCAAATGCAGTGCTGGATATGAATAAAGAGATAGAAATAATGCGTACCCAGGTTCATAAAATTGAACCGCTAATTGCCTCGATAGTAGAGGATAAACAATCCGCTGCGGCAATTTCTTCTAAATTAAAATTTCTCGTTTTAATCCTGGTATTGTGCGCCGGTATTTTAATATCTAATTGGATAGCCGGAATAATTTCAAGAGCCTTAAAAAATCTTTCTAAAATAGCCGATAAGCTTGCTGTTGGTGATATTGATGTTTCAGTAAAAGCTGAGACAAAGGATGAAATCGGGGACCTTGAACGCGCATTCGCTTTAATGATAGATAATATTAAAACACAGGCATTTGCTGCGGAAAAAATTGCAAAAGGGATAACAACAGTGCAAATAAAACCAAAATCGGAAAATGATGTACTTTCTAAGAGTATGATTAAAATGATCGCATCAATCCATAATGTGGTATCTCAAGAATTAATTTTAAGCAAAGCTGCAGTAGAAGGGAAATTATCATCAAGAGGAAATGCAGAGCAGTTTCAGGGTGTGTATAAAGAGATAATGGATGGCGTAAATTCTATCCTTGACGCAATTGTTCTGCCGATAAATGAATCAGGCAAAGTATTGGAAAAATTAGCAGAAGGTGATTTAAGGGTAAAAATGACCGGGGATTACCGGGGAGACTACTCAAAAATTAAAGACAGTATAAATGCATTAGCCTGTTCGTTTAACAACGCTATTACGGAGGTTGCCGATATAGTTGAGGCTACTACTAGTGCAAGCCATGAAATTTCATCTAGCATTGAACAAATGGCCGCCGGGGCTCAGGAACAAAGCAGCCAGACTACCGAAGTTGCCGGAGCTGTTGAAGAGATGACAAAAACAATATTGGAAACCTCAAAGAACTCTTCAATAGCGGCTGCAACTGCAAAAAGTGCCGGAATATCTGCAAAAGAAGGCGGAAATGTAGTAAAGCAAACAATAGAAGGAATGAACCGGATAGCAGATGTGGTATCGAAATCTGCTGAAACTGTACATGCACTCGGTAAAAGCAGCGATCAGATAGGAGAGATAATCCAGGTAATTGATGATATTGCCGACCAGACAAATCTTCTTGCATTGAACGCAGCGATTGAAGCTGCAAGGGCCGGCGAACAGGGCCGGGGCTTTGCTGTTGTGGCAGATGAAGTAAGAAAACTTGCAGAGAGAACTACTAAGGCAACCAAAGAAATTGCTATAATGATAACACAAATACAGAAAGATACGAGCGGCGCTGTTGAATCAATGAGCAAAGGAACCGGTGAAGTGGAAAAAGGAAAGGCGCTTGCAGATAAAGCCGGGGAATCGTTGAAACAGATTATTGAGGGCGCAGATAAAGTAGTAGATGTAGTTACCCTTGTAGCAGCAGCAAGTGAGGAGCAATCAAGCACTTCGGAACAGATTAGTAAGAATATAGAGATGATAAGTAATGTGAATGAGGAAAGTGCGGCTGGTATTTCCCAGATATCAAAAGCGGCCGAAGACCTGGACAAGCTAACTGTAAATCTTCAGGAATTGATTTTGAAATTTAAAATAGACAATACCGTTAATAAAGGTCAAATAAATAATCAGGTACCGGTAATAAAAAGTAACCGTGCAGTTCATTCAAAAGGATTAAAATTAAAAAGTTTATAAGTGACTAATTAACCGAAGTTACGCAAACAAACTGTCTTAACGTAACTCTGATGATTATTTCCAAAATTATTTCACAATCCTGAATTAACGATATCCAAATCCCGATTCATCGGGACGAAATGCTTGTAGCAAAACATTCCCCCATACAAACCTTCTCCTGAGCCCCGTTAGGGGCGAAATAGTGCGGCTCCAAACATCAACCATCCGGAATTATTAAAGCTGCACAGCAGCGGCATATTAGCAGCGTTATTAAAAATATTTATTTCACCTTATTTAAAGAATATTCGTTTCCCATCTCATAAATTACCATTGAATAATCATTTGCCGGATTTCCTTTTTTAAATCCAATTGACAAATTTATTTCCTTCAGGTAAAATTCGTTCTCACTTACTGCAGATAACTCAAACGACTGGTTACCGGGCACCTGGGAAGCTCTCAGTTTACCGTTTTCCAGCGCAATTTTAATCTTAAATCCCATATCGGATTGATAAATCCCCGCATAAGATTTTAGTAATTCTTCCGGCGGTTCCGTTACACCTGAAATTTTCGTAGACAGGTCATCATTTACATACATATCTGCACATTTAGAACGTAATTCTTCGCTGCCTTCGTTATAAAATGATTTATTCATTTTCCAATTGTTGTCAAAGTATCCGGATGCAATTAATATTTTTTCATCCTTTGCACCGGCAGAATAATTTGGAATTTTACCGTCTGAAATAAAGAAATCATAATCGTTCAACTCGCTATTATAGGGATTGAAGAAATAAAATCCCGTACCTGAATTTGCAGCCGCAACCGCTACATATCTTTCCGGGTTTAACGGGTTTGGATATATTGCCTGAAGAACGGCATTTTTTGCTTTAAACAACTTACCATCTATAGTTATGCCGTTAGAATCGATTTGAAAGGGAATTTTTTCAAAGATTTTCGCGGTCACTGAATTATCCCCTGCTCCTCCTAATAAAAACATCGTATAATTTATCATGTCCGAATCCGTCACTTCAACATCTTTTTTAAATCGCGGTTCATATTTCTGGCCGTATTTCCAGTTGTTTACAATCATCTCTGCTTTTTGTAAGATCAATTTTTTCATGATTGAATCTTTTGAAATTGTGCCTGCAACAATCATGAACGGCGTATTTTGATAATCCGCTATAGGCCCGGCAATCTGGGGATTTTTATTTAAAGAACCGTATACAACTTCTTTATTTTTTAATATAATTTTCCCCTGTGCGGTATTTTCCTGCTCAATAATTTCCCCGTTCCAAACTATTTTAACGGGTTTATTGTAATCAACTAATTTACCGGGAAGTGATAGCTCTATCTCCTCGGCATTTTTTGAATCAATACGCACGTTATTATCTGCCAATACTTCCGCATCAACAATTATAAATTCATCCGGGTTTATCCTGTGATTTACTTTTACCCAGTAAGCTGATGCGGTTCTTAAATCGGCAGCACGAATACGAACATTTTTGGGCGAATCGTCCCTTTTATATTGAAGCAGCCATGAAACTATCTGATCATACAGCCCCAAAGCCTCGTGCCCCTTACCGGGGACTTCATGATACCTGACGTTGTAGTCCCATCTTTGCAGCATTCTGACTATATACCGCGAGAGATTAACATCCACGGTTTGATCCTGATCGCCGTGAGTAACCAGGATAGGAATATTTAACAACGATTCCATTTGCGAAGTTGTACTGAACTTGTCGTCAAGATATAATTGCCTGTCGCTCATTGCAGCAAGCTGTTCTTTCGAAAAATTAACATGGTAGTCATCGCCCCCGTATATAGTCGCTATGGCAGCGAAAAGTCCGGGATGGCGTGTTGCAACATTCCAGGTGCCGAATCCGCCCATGGACATTCCCATTAAATAAACTCTGTCATCATCAATATTAAGCTTTTGCTTTGCCAGTTCTATGCATTTTAATACATCCCTGTCCCCGATTCCCCTGTAGGAGGTATTACCGCGGCCATGTGGTTCAATATAAATAACATTTTCCAGGTCGGCCGGGTCTTCATGCCTCTTGTCGGCTTCCCAAATTTTATAATATTCGGGTATATTTTGAATAGCGCCGTGGAGGAAAATAACCATAGGCCATTTTTTCGAGGGATCATAATTTATGGGCAAATAACATTTACAAAATTGAGGAGTATTATCTATTTCATCAATATACGTTAATCTTATAAAACCGCCTGGCCTGATTTGCTGACCAAACTGAGCCTCATTAAATTCCATTATGGGAGAAATTAATCCCTGATAATTTGCAGAATCCGGATTCTTTTAAATTATTTCCAAGTTTATCTAAGATCATATCCGCAAGCATCCTGTGTAATGATGCCCCCGGGGTCCCGACGTTTTTGTCAGGTGCGCTGTTTACTATTTTATTCGCTTCAGTTAAAATATCACCCTTATACCAGGAAAGATATTTTACCTGCTTAGCTCCTTTGATATCTTTATATGTAAACCTGAACTCGTAGGGGCCGTCCTCCCAGTTCTTATAATTCAGGATTACAGGCTGCGAGCAGTCAAATGTTTTTTCAGTAACGGTTTTCCCGCCGCTTGTATAAACTTCCATATTTACTGCCTGTTTAAATAAACTCTGATCAATGCTCTCTTCGGAAACAACCCTGAGTGTTTTTGTTAAAGAGTCAATATCAGTCAGCGTGAATTCTATATTGCCTGTAATGGTATTAAACAGGTTCCGGTTTTCCATCATTCTTACAACGTAGCCCCAGCCTCCTTTGCCCTGCCCGATTTTTAATAATAAATGATTCTCACCGGCTGCCATGTCCCCGACGAATGCATCTTCATCCATCTGCAGCATTCTTAAGCCGGGTATTCTGTGTATTAATTTTCCATTTAGCCAGACTTTAACACCGTCATCACTGCCGAGGTAAAAATAAACTTTACCCGCTTCTTTCCGGATTATTTTGGAGTAGGCATATGCCACCGCATCTTCCGTCCTGCCGCCCTGGTAGAATTTTAAAAGATCTATCTTGTCAACGCCGTTTAGCTTTGTCCATTTAAATTCTTTTCCGGAAATATTTACACTATCTCCCTCCGTGGGACGGATATTTTCCTCCCCGTTTTTTCCGGCAAAAAAATCTTTATCGAGTTCGTTTATTGAGTTTATGGGTAATGCACCCAGCACCAGCCAATCAGTTAAAAATACGGACCTGTCCGCTTTCCACGGATTGCGCATTGTTTGTTCAAGATCGTTTTTATCAAGTTTATTTACCTGCGGATGAATAAAAATTAGCGGAAAGAAGGACATGCAAAACAAAAAGAATAAGCTTTTCTGAAACCTCAACAGATGTTTCATTTATCTCTCCTTTACCCGGATTTATCCGGAATTAATTATCACTGCTTATTATTTGTTCAAATAAGAAGAAATTACAAAATAATTCAGATTAAATATATTTATAATAAATAAGGAATTGAATTGATTGTACATGAACGGACACTTATGTCTGTTAGCGGATGATCGAAAGGATGTATTTTAAAATTTATTGATAAATTACATTGCCATAGCTGCCGGTACGATTTCCATATCGGCTTCGTTTCCGTCTAAATCAACCTCTGGATAAAGTGAAATTTCTATATTTTTCTTTTCAAAATATTCCGTGAATTGATTTATTGTTACATTAAAATCGCCTATTCCGCTGTCATTCAACATTATTTTCTTTACGAAAGAAAGAGAAATTACTAGTATTTTATAATTTTTGTATTCGGTAAAATGTTTTTTTATTGTTTTTATTGTATGGGATACCGGGTTATCTGTAGGTACAAGCTCGGGAAAAAGATCGGAATGATATAATTGTATAAATGAAATGATAGCAGAACTCGGCTGTGAAATAACCGTCTTGAGGTCGTTTCTTTTTATATAGTCCATATAACTTTTAATATCCAGTTCAGCGCCGAAGTTTGCATCAAATATTGCAGCCACTCCTTTAGATTTAAGCCAGCCGTAGAAATTAAGGCAGGTATCGGGAAAAATTGCTTCAATAGCCGGAGCTACCACGGCAATAATTCGTTCTCTCCTTTTAAAAGAATCAAGTAATAAACTAAAATCATCAACAACTTTGCGGGCGTGTGAAGGGCAAACGGATACACATTCACCGCATCCGGTACATAAATATTTATTTATTTCAACATGGCCTTCCAGGTTAACATTGCATGATTTTACCGGGCATACATTTATACACCTATGACAGTCTTTACATATTTTTTTATTAACTTGGACTGTTTTAATAAAGCACATAATAGACCCTCCTTTAATACACCCATTTATTTAATTTCCTTCCGGAAACCGCAAAATGCATTAACCAGACCAGTGCTAAAATTAGCTGCTTAATTACTGAATTTTTAAAATTATTTTAAAACCCGTTCGACTTAAAAATATTATCGAAACATTTACGTAAATGTTTAATTAAACAATTTGGCAGCACCCCCTAATGATTAAAAGATGGCTTTTTAAGCAGAAATTTCTTGGCAGCTTCGTAGCACAGATTATCAATCTGTGTGTGATGTTTTGGTTTCCGTAGCACAGATTATCAATCTGTGAGTGATGCTTTGATTTTCGTAGCACGGATTATCAATCTGTGCGTCATATTTTTATTTCCGTAGCACGGATTACCAATCCGTGCGTGATGCTTTGATCTCCGTATCACAGATTATCAATCTGTGAGTGATGCTTTGATTTCCGTAGCACAGATTATCAATCTGTGAGTGATGCTTTGATTTTCGTAGCACGGATTATCAATCTGTGCGTCATATTTTTATTTCCGTAGCACGGATTACCAATCCGTGCGTGATGCTTTGATCTCCGTATCACAGATTATCAATCTGTGAGTGATGCTTTGATTTCCGTAGCACAGATTACCAATCTGTGCGTGAAGTTTTAATTTCTGTACACACATTATCAACGATAATTATTTCAACATCCTTAATTAACGATATCCAAACCCCTCCCGGAGGGACTCCTTTGGAGGTCAGGGATGAAATGCTTGTAGCAAAACAATACCCCCCAACAATCCTTATCCTGAATCCAGGATGGATGACATAGTAACAAATATTACGTGAGGCTCACCTACAAAGTGAGCCTCACATTTGTCTTTTAACAATATGCAATTTGTGTAATATTTAAATCACTCACAAAACTCTAATCTTTTATGTAAAAATCTTTCTAATAACGTAGTGGAGGAAATTATAATATATAATTTGTTTCAAACCCGGATTCATCAAGACTAAAAAGTCCCCTCTTGGGAGGGGTGAAGGGGTGGGTCGAAGCGACCATGTTTAGAAAACCTTTTTAAAAAAAATGTGAGGTTCACCTTCAAGGTGAGCCTCACATTTGTCTTTTAACAATATTCAATCCGCAGGAATATTTAACTCAGCCGTGAATTAATGCTCCACTATTTTACCGTTAGTTATAACTGAATAACTACTAATTTTATTATCCTTAACTTTGAATTTATTAATCATTTCATGCAACCCGGTCATAAGCCTGTTTAATTCCTGTGCTGCTATTGCAATTTGCTGTAATCCCTCTGAAGAATCCTGGGTTACCTTATTTATATCGTCAATACTTTTCCCTATTTGTTCAGCAGTTGTACTTTGCTCTTCACTGGCAGAAGCAACCTGGTTAATAATTTCACTAACTTTATTCCCGCCGTCGACTATTTCGGTAAGGATACTTCCAGCTTCGCTGAACAAGGTTTTGCCAACCTCTACTTCTTTAGTCCCTTCCTTCATTGAACTTACTGCTTTGCCGGTGTCGTTTTGAATATCCCTGATCATAGTGGATATTTCTTTAGTTGCTTTAGAAGTTCTTTCTGCAAGCTTTCTTACTTCGTCGGCCACAACTGCAAAGCCTCGTCCCTGTTCTCCCGCCCTGGCAGCTTCAATTGCTGCGTTTAAAGCCAGAAGATTGGTCTGGTCCGCAATATCGTCAATTACCTGAACAATTTCGCCGATCTTATCGCTGTTTTGACCTAATGAAAATACGGTATCTGCGGATTTATTTACTACATCGGCAATTTTGTTCATTTTAATCAAAGATTGATCCACTGCATCCCCTCCTTTAACAGCCATTTCACTTGATTTCCTTGCAGTCTCTGCTGCAGATCCAATATCCTGGGTAGCTTTAATTATAGTTTTCGTCATTTGTTCAATTGCTGCGGCCACCTCATTGGTCTGAACAGATTGATGTAAAGAGCCGTTTGCCATTTCTTCAGTCCGGGCATTAATTTGATTCGTCGCGCTGGCTGTCGCTTCTATTGATTCGTATACTTTCCTGATCAATTCCTTTACTTTATTCAATGATTTCGTAAAACTTCTGAATAGCCGGCCAATGCTGTCATCGTTATTATTTTCAACTGTAACAGTTAAATCTCCTTCGGATAATTTATCCAGTTCTGTAAGCATAATTTCAATATTTTTTTCAAGATAATGCTGACGGTAAACATTGCAATTTTCTTTTTTGTTTAATTTGTTAAAGATAGCTGTTGCCATTTGTCTGCAGTCTTTATAACCGCAATGCCCGCAGTTGAGTATATCTTTCTCTTCACTTTTAAGCATATCATTAAATATCAGGTCAACCTGGCTGTCACCCGGTATTTTTATTGTGTCTTTAAATAATGCACTATTGTTTTTGTAAGTTCTTTTATACAATTCCTTATCCCAGAACTTATCTATAATTGCATGCAATTTTTTATTTTTGGAAAGCCGGCTTAATGTAAAACCCTTTTTTTCATAAAGTTTTTGCATTTTTTTATTTCTTATTTCAATTGCATGTTCAAGTTCATCTGTAGATTTATCCCTCATTGTTCCTGTTCCGCCGTTGCAGCCTTTTTCACAATTAAGACAATCCACTAATAAAGGCGTTTTACCCTGATCGATGTCTGCTTTAAGATTTTCAAGATAGTGATAAATAGTATGCGGGCCTTCTATCTTCCTTGCAAAATTTATAACATCCGGAGCTTCTCTGTGCACAGTTCTCATCAAACCGCCGGGTGTAGAGAATAATACTGCCCTTTCAGCTTCACTGCCGTCAAAGTTAACTTCAGGATAGTTTGAAAGCTGAATTCGTTCAATTTTAAAATATTCCAGAAAGCTTTTCATGGTTACATTAAAATCGCCGATACCTACTTCATTAAATTCTCTTTTTTTGGCTATGCAGGGAGAAACTATAAGAAATTTGCAATTGTTGTACTGCGGGTAATATTTTTTTACCATCTTCATTGAGTGCATCATCGGGCTGTCCGCCGGTGCAAGGTTCGGAATTAGTTCGGGATGATATATTTCAATGAATGAAACAATTGCCGGACATGGCTGAGCAATAACTGTGACGGGATTATTTCTTTTTATATGGTCAAGATAACTCTTAACCGTTAATTCGGCGCCGAAACTTACATCAAATATTGCAGCCACCCCTTTGGATTTTAGCCAGCCATTGAAGTTCAGGTATGTATCAGGAAATACTGCGGCTATAGCAGGAGCTACTATTGCAATAATTTTTTCCCTTCTATTGAAGGACTCTTTTAGAAGCACAAAATCATCAATAATTATGCGGGCATGGGAAGGACAAACTGAAATACACTCCCCACAACCTATACATAAGTCTTGATTAATTTCTATATGGTCTCCGATACCAATATTACAATACTTTACCGGGCAGATTGATATACATTTGTGACAGTTTGTACAAATTTGTTGATTCACATCAACGACTTTAGATAAACGCATTTGAATCCCTTTCTTCATTACCCTTTTGTTACATTACTACTTCATAAGCAGAATGATTTATTGAGGTCGGTAGGGACAATTCTGATTTATAAATTTGCTAATGAATGGTTTGTTTTTCCCGACTGACTCAAAATTATTATCGCCAATAATCATAAAATGTTTAATTACATAACTTTAGTTCAGGTTTCTAAATAATTTAATGAATAGTATGTAATTACTTATCCGGATCAATCTTATCCTCTAACCATTTAATTCCAATTTCTTCCCAATCAGCGGTTTTAGAAGAGTCTATATATCGCTCCCACTCATAAATGCCGGTTTCTTTAGCAATTCGTTTAAATTGCATGGTTACCATCGCAGTCGACAATATAACAACAGACCTTTCCATACCGGCATTTTTAAACAGCTTTTGCCCTTCCTGCATTACTAATTGTGAATCAGCGGCTAAAGGTTTTAGGTCGCGCATATCTACAAACACGCCGAATTTTGAGGGAAGGGATTTTGTAATTTTTGCCGATTCCGCTACCCATTTCTGCATTTCATCTTTCGCGATAAGACCTGCGAATGTTAATTTTACTCCATAGCTTTTTTTTTCAATTTGATACATAATTTTTACTCCTTTAATTTAAAATGTATATAATGCGACATTGGACTATTTTTTATTTTAATAAACGAAATTCTCCTTTTAATGCTGCTTGCCGATCATGCCTGGTTTATGCCTTTACCCGCAACTTTACAAATCTTTCTTTCGAGATAAAAAGAATATTAGTAGGTTTAACTCATTATCGGATTTCAGTCGGTTATTTCAAGATGTTAAATCACATTTAACAAAAGCTTAACAATTTATTAACTATTTCTTAACGTAATCGCTGACACTTTATCTTGATTCAATTTAACGTGACTTAATTAGAATTGATATTTAAATTTTGCCGGCTACATATTAGTTAGAACAATGCGCCCACTATATTTTTATATTTTCAGACAATTAAGTAATCTTAAAATTTAAGAATATATAATTAATTTATTCTATTACATATTATCTATTAAACTACTCAAGGTACCGGTTTTCAAAATTTTTTTTATTTCTTTAGCCCGCCTGCCCCGATGTAAGCAGCTTCCCGGCAGAATCCCGGAGGACGGAAATACTTTTCATACTGCCGCGTTTTAAAACATACTTGAATATGCAGTTAGGTGTTTATTCACCTTTTGATAGTAATAATTGAGATGTGGAAAAATTTGGAGGGAAAACATTATTAATCTGACTTTTGTGACTCTTGTTATCTGTCCTTTTCAGTTTGAAGCTGGTCTTAGTCCCCTTCTTTCTTAGTTCCCTCTTTTCCGGATTTGTCCGATCTACCCGAACCGGTTTTTAATTTTTTAATCATATAATAAATTTCTATTGTTGCATTATAAGTTTTTTCGGCAATTTTAGCAATTTCATTTGTTGAAGGGTTTGAGTGTACTTCATAATTATCGCCTTTCCAGGCGGCTTCAATGGCAGCATTTAATGTAAGCATATTAGTCAGCTCCGTAAAATCATCAATAACCTGGCCAAAATCCTGAGTTGATTGGGTATATTCGTCTCCTGAAAATAAGTCATAGGCAGGTGGGATCATCATGCCGTCATTATGGTCATATTGCTGCCCGGCCGGGCTCAATATTTCTTCGGTGTGCTGTTTTACTTGATCTGGGATGTGTTTTACAAATCTAACGTCATCATAATAATTTAAAAATAATCTTTTTACAAATTCGTATATGTTATTCACTCCTCTTAAAATTTTTCTCATGCTGTTAAATTGTTTGCCAAGGATATAATTTTTTAATTCTACGCCGGATAATCTGTCAAGTTCTTTTAACATAGCCCTTATATTTTTTTCCAGATTACTTTGCTGCTGGTTTAATATTATTCTATTAGATATTCGGTTTTGGGATGCGCCGCTCATTATAAAGCTTTTTTCGACATTGTGTTTGCTCAGACGGCAATTTTTATTTTTAATGACATGTTCACCTTCAAATTCCTGTTCATATTTTCCTTTTCCGGCTAAACTGTTTAAACCATATTTACAATTGATACAATCAGTTAATAATGCATCCCCGCCGTGTTCAATATCTGGATTAATTATACCTGTGTAATGGTTAATTTTATGCGGACAGCCTGGATTTCGATTATTTTTCAATAAATCGGAAATTTTCATATTTCTTTTTCTGATTGAACTTGCGGGCTCCCTGCTTTCAGGTGCAATACGGCAGAAATTAACTTCAGGATAGCTTGAAACCCTGATATTTTCTTTTTCAAAATATTCATCAAAATCTTTCATTGTCACATTAAAATCACCCGGGCCCGCTTCATTAATTTTTCTTTGTTTTGCGATGCAAAGCGACACTACAAGTATTTTATAGTCCTTGTATTCCGGGAAATTTCTTCTTACCAGATTTATTGTGCGTGTAACCGGCCGGTTTGTTCCTGTATTTTCCGGGAGAATTTCCGGATGATATCTTTCAATAAACGAAATAATAGCCGGGCAGGTTTGGGTAAAGATCGTCCCATCGTCATTAATATTTAGAAAGTCAGTATAATTTATAACCGTGGTATCCACATCAAGGCTTACATCAAATATTTCAGCAACACCTTTAGATTTTAACCAGCCGTTAAAATTCAGGTACGTATCCTGGTATACTACTTCTATAGCCGGAGCCATAACTGCAATAATTTTTTCATTTTTACCGAAAAACTCTTTTAATAAATCGAAATCATCCATAATTTTGCGTGCATGTGAAGTTCATATGTTTATACACTTACCGAACCCTGTACATAGGTCGTTGCTAACTACAATGTGATTTAAATCACATATATTGCACCCTTGTACCGGGCAAACGGAAATACATTTATTACAGTTTGTACACAATTGCTTATCAACATTAACTACTTTTGTGAAGCGCATAAAAAACCTTTGTTTAATACACTTTTCTATTTCATTTGTTGACTATTATATCAATATTAAATGATTAGTTTAACACTAATCTTTATGTTTATAACTTTGCGGTATAGCTCGATGGACCTTTAAACTTAAAAATATTATCGAAACAATTGCGAAATAATTAAGTATAAGTAAATACTATTCTGCCAATAATTATTTGACAATTGCATGATAATAGTGTAATATATAAATATATGAAGACTGATAATTCCTTATAATTGTAAATAAACGATTTAGTTAAATAGCTTTCAAAAATTTATAAATATTTCAAATCTGCCTTTGCCGGCTACAATAAATTTGCACACTTTCCCTTTACCTGCAACAAGATAACCTGCATAAAGACGGGCAGGCCTGAAAAAAACAAACTGATAATATTCAACTCTGCCCTTCACAAAAGACTGATTTTTCCGATAATATAAATGATATATATATAAATATAACAGGAAATATATCGGGGGTATTTTGCGGCTGAAATTTGATCATTCTAAAATTTTATGAGTTTTATTTTTTTGTGAGAAGGTTAATTTAAAATGAATTTAATAAACAGTACGTTTTAAAGTTATGATATAATGGTTAGAGTTAAATGAAAAAAAATGTAATTTTTGTTCTGACACAATAGCGATTACAAATACAGGTTTATACAGCCAAACAAAATACAGTATGAGATTCTTAACGCAGGATATCTCTAAAGAAATATCCGGGAATCCCGGGATTTTTAAAATAACCCCGGGAGAAGCGCCTTACGGTATGCCCTCTTTAGCAGATATTTCATCAAACATGCCTTCTGTTGGCGGCCAGGTAAACAGGACAACTGTGTTGCATGGGCATTTGGATATTATTATAAGACCTGCGTGAATGGAAGGTATACGGTTAAAAGGCTGCCGGCTATTACCAGGTGAACTTCAATACATCAGGTTTGGCCAGCGGAGTATATCTTTATATGACAGAAGCGAAAAGTGCGGACGGCAAGAGCGAATATATAAATGTGAAAAATATGATATTGATGAAGTGACTGGTCGCGACCAATCCTTACATTCCCTAGACATTTAGGATTAGCCAAAATGAATCGCAAATTGTCTGAACCAGGATCATCAGGATTTAACGATTTTCAGGAAGGTCACGAATGCAGCGTAAATTGTCCGAACCAGGATTCACAGGATTCAAGGATTTTCAGGAAGGGCACGGGAAATCACAAATTGTCTTAACTTTCATAAACAAGGACAATAATTAGAACCTGACCTTTCGGTATGCGTTGGAAACAGATTTACAGAAATAATGTATTAAATTTATAAATCCCGTTAATCGTTAAATCCGTTTTGAGCCATAGTCGCATCAGCCTTTGGCTGAAATCCTGGTTCAGAAAATCTTTGTGAATTTAATAATTTGATTACTTGATAATAGAAGTACTTAATAATAAAATTACAATTATGAATTAATGAAAAAAACTATAAATATTTTTCTTGTTCTTACTGCAATATTGACTACAGATTTATTGAGTCAAACCATACATAGAATGGGATTATTGCCCCAGAACATATCAAAAGAAATATCCCTTAATCACATGATAGTAAGAGTTGAACCGAAAGCTGTACTTTTCAGCGGGTCTTCTTCTGCAGATAATTCGGCAAATATGCCCCCCGTGGGCGACCAGGGCATTCAGGGAAGCTGCGTGGCATGGGCTGCAGGTTACTATTATAAAACTTACCAGGCATGGCAGGATTACCATTGGAGTGTTACGGACTCCAATCATCAATTCAGCCCCGCTTTTATTTATCATAATATTAACGGCGGGCGGGATAGCGGTTCATTTGTTACCGATGCTCTAACATTGCTTGCTTATAACGGATGCGCTACAATGGCTGAATTTCCTTATAAAGATTCTGATTATACTACCTGGCCTCCGGAATCAGTATACAGGGACGCAATAAATTACAGATCCGGGGTTGTTTACGCTTTGCAAACTACAACTGCGGCGGGAATTAATGTAATTAAAGAACTCCTATCAGACGGCGACCTGGCGATTCTTGCTATAAATGTTTATGAGAACTTTGACAGCCTTAATACTACTAACGATGTGTATTGTGTGAAAAATTTAGCAGGTAAATTATTAGGCGGGCATGCACTAACCTTTGTGGGTTATGATGATAACAAGGTTACGTTAGACGGCACGGGGGCATTTAAAATGATAAATCAATGGGGTACCGGCTGGGGCGATAAAGGTTATTGCTGGATGTCTTACCAGGCAGTAATGAGTACCGTTATAACTCAAGGCTGGGCATTTTATACGGGTGACCTACGTAAATATTCACCTACCTTAATAGCCACAGTTCAATTTAATCATCCTAATATTAATGCGTTAAATATCGGTTTGGGAACAGGGCCAAATGATTCATTATCTTTTTGCATACCCTTTTTTAATTTTATAATGAAATCCACGCCTGAACTGCCTGCACGGCCGGCTCCCGCTACTCCTATTGATTTCGATATTTCTGATGTATCTGACTCTCTCAACAGCAGTCATAGTAACAACATTTTTCTAACCACGCAAAGCACGGCTGCCGGCACAGTTAATAATTTTTCAGTCACGCAGTTAAAAGGGCCGTATATTACTGCTTCAACACAAACACCTAACACAATTCCCGGTACTTATACCACTGTTTATACGGATATCAACCTTACGTTAGGACAGGGTAATTTACCCGCCGCAGTGCTTCCGGCAAGCCCGGCGGACAATAGTACTGCCAATACACTGCCGGTGCAATTAAAATGGATGAATACTTCACTTGCAGGCAGCTATAGTGTACAATTGGGGTTAGACAGTACATTTGCAATAACACTTATTGATACAACGGGGCTGAAAGATACTTCATTAACAATAATGAGTTTAAGTAATCGGGCAACTTATTTCTGGCGTGTGAATGCTGCTAATTCTTTAGGTACGGGATTATGGAGCCAGACATGGAGTTTTAAGCCGTTAATCACGGGAATAAGCAGTATTAAAAACGGAGTACCCGTTGCATATAATCTTTATCAGAATTATCCAAATCCTTTTAACCCGGGGACAGTTATAAGTTATGCATTGCCTTTTGCAAGTAATGTTAAAATTGAAGTTTATAACATACTTGGAGTAAAGGTAAAAGAATTGTTAAACGGGCAAAAGCCTGCCGGATATTATGAAGTTAACTTCAACACTATTGGTTTATCCAGCGGTGTATATCTATATATGATTGAAGCAAAGAGCATTGAAGGCAGGAGTGAGTATATAAATACAAAGAAGATGATGTTGCTTAAATAATATCTGAACCGCTGATTCACCTGATTTTAATGATTAGTATGATTTTAATTAAAGAAATGATAGACTATGATTTATTTATACTTAAAAAAATATTCGGAAGAAAATCTAAAAAATAATCAGCGGAATCAGGTGAATCAGGTAAATCAGGGGTTCAGACAGGTTATTAGAACTTGAGAATAAAGATCTGATAATATATTAATTAGAATGAGACTTAATATTCAAATGGAAAAAAGTAAGCTCTTATGATAAAATTTTTTGTTGCAACAATGTTTTCGTGTTTAGCTCTAAGTGGATTAGCAATGCCGCAGGTTCTGCAATCCAACAATCCGCTTAATCCCGGTAACCGTCAGTACCTTTATGGAGGAGTATCCGATGTAATTCAGCAGCTTGGGCTGCAGCCTAAAAACAGGCTGGAAGGTTCAAAACAGTTAAATCTTGTAATCGGGTTACCATTGCGCAATCAGGCCGCACTTCAAAAACTGATACATGATATTTACGATCCGTCCGGTTCCAAATATCATAAATACCTTAGTCCTGCAGAGTTTACTCAACAATTTGGCCCGAGCGAACAAGATTATCAAACACTTATTGCATTTGCCGGCGCTAATCATTTAAAAGTGACAAGCACACACAATAGCAATACGCTGCTTGAGGTTAGCGGTGCAGTATCCGATATCGAGAATGTTTTTCATGTGCACATGTTTGAATATAAGCGCCCCGAAAGTAATGCGACTTTTTATGCCCCAGATGTTGATCCTTCCATCGATTTGGCAGTTCCGGTACTGCAAATTAAAGGGTTAAATAACTACGAATCCTTTCATCCAAATTCCATTTTCAAAAAAATTAAAAGTAATAATGGTGTACATCAAAATGCCGGTTCCGGACTTAATGGATTGTATATAGGTAATGATTTTCGAAATGCCTATGCACCCGGCGTGTCCTTGAATGGTAACGGTCAGTATGTAGGCTTGCTTCAATTTGACGGTTACAATCCTGCCGATATAAAGGAATACGAACAACTGGCTAACCTGCCACAAGTTTTACTTGAAAATATATATATCGGAGGATTTAATGGAAAAGTACAAACTCAAAGCGGTCAGAGTGAGGTTACTCTCGATATAGATATGGCTGTTGCCATGGCTCCTGGATTAACTAAGGTTGTTGTGTTTGAAGCTGACGAACCTCAATATTTCGATGTTATTCTGGATAGTATGGCTGCCCACTCTGAAATCAAACAGTTCAGTACTTCATGGGCCCTAAGTCCTGATAATCCGGATCCAACGGCTGATGGATACTTCGAAAGAATGGCAGCTCAGGGTCAGTCATTTTTCTGTGCATCAGGTGATCGCGATGCATATAGTAATTCAAGTATTACGATGAATGGTCAAAAATTAACATCAACTCCGGAATTTCCGGAAAGTGATACAAATATTACCGATGTGGGTGGAACAGAACTTAGCATGAATTCTAATGGAGCCACATGGTCATCAGATGTTGTTTGGAATACAGACTTTGATCAGAGTAATAATTTATATTGGGGCAGCAGTGGCGGGTTTAGTGCAAATAATGCTATACCAAGCTGGCAAAAATCAGTATCTACAACTAATAATAATAGATCAACACAATGGCGGAACATTCCCGATGTTGCACTAACGGCTGATAGTGTTTTCATAGTAATGATAGTTATGCCCGATACTAATTATTATATTTCTTCCGGAACAAGCTGCGCAGCACCGCTCTGGGCAGGCTTTACTGCGCTTGTAAATCAACAAGCTGTAGCTGGGGGCAAATCGACGGTTGGCTTTCTTAATCCGGCAATTTATTCAATCGGTACTGGAGCCAGGTATGCATCTGATTTTCATGATGTTACTACCGGTAATAATGAATGGCCGGGAAGCCCAACCCGTTACACTGCCGTCAGCGGCTACGATTTAACAACGGGCTGGGGAACGCCAAACGGGCAAAACCTGATAGATGATCTTACAGGTTCACTTCCGGGTCAAATTACAAATGGAACAGCCTCTCCAACCTCCGGCACTATAACGACAAATTTTTCATTCTCAGCAATTTATCAATCACCAACCGGCCAGGCTCCTGATTCTATCAATGTTGTTATTGATAATAAATCATATAAAATGACGGCACAGGGAAGCGCCTGGATAAATGGAGTTACGTTTAATTATTCTTATCCCGCTTTCTTTACAACCGGCCGGCACAATTATTATTTCACGGGAAGTATCGCCGGTTCGGTGAGCATTAAATATCCATTAAACGATTCGCTTCAGTTCAATATTGGAGCAGTAACACCGGGTGTAGTTCAGCAGGTAAGCCCGCTTAATAAAAGTGTTGGAATTATTCAGCCGGTAGAATTAAAATGGCTTAACTTTCAAGGAGCAACCTCTTATGATTTACAACTAAGTACAGACAGTACTTTTTTATCAATAATAAAGGATACTATTGGGGTGGCCGATACCGTATTTACTGTTGGCGGCTTAAACAATTTAACTATATACTACTGGCGTATAAATGCAGCTAATACAGCAGGTACAAGCGCCTGGAGCCAGGTATGGAGTTTCAAAACATTAGGCGATCCTACGATAGCAAATCTTATTTATCCTGCAAATAATAGTGTAAACATACCTGTTGCTGTAAAATTTTTATGGAATCAGTCGCAGGATGAATTGATGAAAGTTAAGCTTAACGGATATACGAAGAATTATAATATTATCACCGGTGCAGGATCAGAACGTAAAAGGATCCCGGCAAATGTAAGCGGATATGGGTTTGAATTACTAACTGATACAACAAGTACTAACTATGTGGTAAATGACAGTATAATAACAGACACTACAGTACAGGTTACCGGATTAAAAAACTTAACAAACTACTGGTGGAGAGTAAAAGCAATGAACCAGGCAGGCTGGGGAGCTTTTACAAGCTGGAATAGGTTTACAACTATTATCGATACACCGGTGGTTGCGGTATTATTATCTCCAAACAACAGTTCAATTATTGTAGATACTGCAACGTCAATTTTATTTACCTGGAAGAGTGCCCTTTATGCAAGCGCCTATGAATTGCAGATTGCAACGGATAATCAATTTAATTCCGTTCTTTTGGATTCAGCCGGGATACCCGATACTATGTTTACATATCATCCAAAAAAATTAATCTCAACGTTTTATTGGGAAGTGCGTGCAAGTAATATTGCCGGCCCGGGGCCCTGGTCTGCCGTTATGAATGTTTCGGTAATTGCCGGGATAAATAATATTAAAAACGGCATTCCGGTTGTTTACAATCTATATCAGAATTACCCGAACCCTTTTAATCCAAGCACAATGATAATTTTTACATTGCCGTTCAACAGTAAGGTAAAGATAGAAGTCTATAATATACTTGGTGAAAGAGTTAGAGAATTAGTAAATGAACAAAAAAGTGCCGGTTACTATGAAGTAAACTTCAATACAACGGGTTTATCCAGTGGAGTATATCTATATATGATTGAAGCAAAGAGCCTGGATGGCAAAAGCGAGTATGTAAATACTAAAAAGATGATGTTGCTTAAATAACACGTTTCGTGAGACTCACCTTGAAGGTGAGCCTCACGTAAAAATATCTGAACCGCTGATTTATTTGATTCGGCTGATTCCTCTGATTATTAAAATCTTTTTCCATTCAACAAAAACTGATATAAGTAATCATAATCCATAATTTTTAGCTGGGACGGGTTCCGCCTGCCCCTATGGGGTCTGTCCCTGTTTTACCATCCACAGATTTGCAGACTGAATCTTATACTGTCTGAACCATGATTCACAGAATTTTCAGGATGAAATTAGATACATTAAATATTGCATGTAATATAACAGCAACAACAAAATTTATCTGCCTTATTTTTGAGTTTGCAGACAGGAAGATTTACTTATAAACTCAGGTTTGGTATTTAGTCCTTTGTTTGATTATTTTTCCGTTCATGAAAGAAACTTTAATTCTTGAATGATTGATATACTACGCATGATTTCGGCAAAATTACTCTTTGCTAAAATTATCATACTATTTATATTTTCTTCGTCCGCATTAGCCTTTTCTCAAATAAACCGAAATCCGGATTATAACAACCTGCAGGCGATAAAAACATTCGATTTTGAAATAACTATGGTAATTCAAACAAAAATAATGCAAGAACTATTTCATAAAATTTTATTTAATAAAACTAAAAAAAATATAGGAATGCCCGCATGAAAAAGTATGTATGTATAATAACAACGCTGCTGATCGTTTTTACGATAAACGTCAAAGCTCAACTGACGCCGCAAGATGCCGTTAAGGGATTGATGAGAGGAATTAATATTGGGAATACAATGGAAGTCCCGAATGAAGGAGATTGGAATCCACCAATACAGGAACGTGCATTTGATGATTATAAGACTGCCGGGTTTACCGCAATACGAATACCTATCACCTGGGATGCTCATACATCTAAAACTCCGCCTTACACTGTTAACAGCGCATGGCTAAACCGCGTTCAACAAGTAGTTGAATGGGGGCTACAGCGCGGGCTGTTTATTATTATAGATACACACCATGAAATATGGATCAAAACCTGGTACTCCGACTCAACTGTAGCCCGATTCGACAGCATCTGGAGCCAGGTAGCAACGCGTTTAAGAAATGAATCAGACAGCCTCATATTCGAAATTATAAATGAACCTTACCCTATGTCACAGCAAAATGTTAACAGTTTGAATACGAACGTACTGAAAGTAATACGTAAAACAAATCCGACCCGGATAGTATCATTTTCAGGAAACGAATATTCGAATTCAGACCAGCTTGTTTCTGCCGCGATTCCTGATCCTTCAGACAAATACCTTATCGGTTATTATCATTCATATGATCCATATCCTTTTGGCCTTAAAGGACCCGGAACTTACGGAAGCGCTTCCGATATCGCGGCTACCAAAGCAAAGTTTGACGAGGTTTCTGCGTGGTCAACAAAGAACAACATCCCGGTGATACTTGATGAATTCGGATATATGGACAGTTGCCAGTATAATTCGCGTATGTGTGCTTACGGTACGGTGGTAAGTCAGGCAATAAGTCACGGTGTAGGTGCATTTGCATGGGATGACGCAGGTGAATTCCCAATATACAACAGATCAACTTACACTTTTAGTGAGATTAAAGATATTTTAATTTATACCACTCCTCAATCACCCAACGGGATGAAAATAAGCGAGCTTAACACCTCAACAATAAAAGTTCAGTGGCAGAACAGAAACACTGAAAGCGACAGCATATTGATACAACGGAAAATCGGAAGCGGCATATTTGAGAATTACATTAAAGTCGGCCCCACTGCTACCGGATTTACAGATACTTCCACATTTCAGGGGATATCATTTGATTACAGGTTAAGTATAACATTGAAGGATTCCTCCATAATTGAATCTTATCCCATAATGCTAAATGATGTAATAACTTCTGTTAAACTGCCAAATGCCTATGCCGCGCGGTTTGAGCTGTACAATAACTACCCTAATCCTTTTAATCCAGCAACTACTATAGACTACTCTGTACCTAAATCAAGTTTAGTTACAATAAAAATTTATGATGTGCTGGGCAGGGAGGTAAAAACTTTGGTAAACGGCGAAAAAATTCCCGGCAATTATTCGGTGATATTCAATGACAGTAACCTGCCAAGCGGAATATATTTTTACAGGATGCAGGCGGGTAGTTTTGTTTCCACTAAGAAGATGATTCTGCTGAAATAATATCTGAACCATTGATTCATCTGATTCTTATGATTACACTGATTAAAATTGTCTGAGCCACTGATTCATCTGATTCTTATGATTAGTATGATTTTAATTAAAGAGATAATACCCAATGATTAAGTTTAAAGCATATAGATTAACCGAAAGATATTATTAAATGATCAGCGGAATCATTATAATTATGAGAAAATCAACGCTTGTTCCTTTAGAGATTCAGGTAATTAAAATGATAGACAATTAATTCTTTACACATAACAAAATATTCAAAAGAAAATCTAAAAATAAACAGCGTAATCATTTGAATCAGGTTAATCAGCGGTTCAGATAAATTATCAGCTAATCAATTAAATCAGGTTAATCAGCGGTTCAGATAATTTTAATAACCACAAATGTAACATCGTCTTCGGGCTCTTGGTGGTTGGTCCATATTTCGCCTTCCTGTCTTAAATATGTTATAATCTGTTCGGGATCCTTTCCCCCAACTTTTTCAAAACTGTTTTTCGCTCTTGAGTAACCATATATTTCCGAGTTTTCATTTTTCAATTCGGCAAATCCATCGCTCATTAACAGTAACGTGTCGCCGCGTTCAATCGGTAATTCCTTTATATTGTACACAATTCCTTTCATAGCGCCTAAAGGCATATTGTTTATAACAATTTCCTCAACGGTTTGAGAACCTGCCCTGTATATAAAAAGCGGAGGCATTCCGGCATTAGTAGTAATAATTTTATTCGTTTTAATTTGCACGCATGTTAGGGCCATCATTAATCTGCCGAGCTGCATATCTTTTAATGTCTTGCTCGCATTATCAAAGAATGGTTTTAATTCCATGTTATTTCTATCCGACATAAAAAGAGATTTCATAATAGATACCATCATACCGGACATCATACCATGCCCCGTTGCATCACCAAGTACTACTGTTAAAGTTCCGTCGAGAGCTACATTAAAATCATAATAATCCCCGCCTACCTCAGTAGCTGTTTTCATGTAAACAGCAATATCAAGATGTGGTAATTGCGGCAGTTCTTTCGGAAGCATTGAAAGTTGAAGCTCCCTTGCTTCATTCAATTCGTTTGTCTTCCTGGCACTTTCTGCCTCTGCTATTTGTGCGCGTAACTCGGAATTTTCAAGTCTCTGCCTTTGTCTTTCCTTTAATAATAATCTGCGTCTTTGCCTCCTGTCAATTCCAAATATTAATCCGCCAAAAATAAAAACATACCCGATGTAAGCCCAGAAAGTCCGCCACAAGGGTGGAAAAACTTTTATATTAATTGAAGTTCCTGCTTCATTCCAAACACCGTCGCCGTTTGAAGCTTTTACTCTGAACACATAATCACCGGGGGCAAGATTCGTGTAAGTTGCCAATCTTCTGTTATCATATATCCATCCGTTTTTATCAAATCCATCCAGCCGGTATGCATACAAATTTTTTTCCGGCCTGGAAAATTGAATTGCTGTGAATTCGAACGAGATACTGTTTTGGTTATATGCAAGTTCTATTTGTTTAGTATCCAGTATACTTTTAGTTAAAGGAGAATTTGCAGAAGAAGGTAAAACTAATTCATTGGAAATTTTAAATTGCGTGATATTTATTTTAGGTACCTGCAGGTTAATATTACCCGCACGGAATGCATTAAATCCGTTTTGTCCTGCAAAGAATATATCTCCTGATTTACTTTCAAATGAAGCGCGTTCGGTAAATTTATACCCCTGCAATCCATCCTTAACATTATAATTAATAAAGATGGGACTGTTTACGTCTTTATTGAATTTGGATATTCCGTTGAGAGTGCTCAGCCATAAATTTCCATATGTATCTTCTTCCATTGCCATCATGTAATCAGACGGCAGCCCGTCTTTATCATTCAGTACAGTAAATTTTTTTATATTTTGATCGTACTTAATGAGTCCGCCGTTCGTTGCTAACCAGATTACATTGTTTTTATCAACTAACAGGTCATTGATTTGCTTTAAATTTGGAGCAAAAACAGGGCTGTAATTGATCTGCAAATTTTCAATTGAATTGCTATTTATATCATATTTATTTAAACCGGAAGAAGTGCCGATTTGTACAGTTCCATCTTTTTGATATTTAACTTTTGTTACTTTTAATGCATTAATAAAAGGTTTATTCCGGCTATCCGCCAACAGGCTTTTATAATTATTTATATCCGAGCCGGATAAATCAAATACCTGGATTCCCCATAATGCAGAATCAAACGGCGGCGGCTCGTTCCAATTACCATATGAATGGCTGTCATCGGATTTAAATCTTAAAGTGTAATTACCCTTATTTAAAGTTATTATCCCAATGCTGATTCGGTTCTTTAATGCCCCCCCGCAATAAAATGAATTGTAATAATTGGTTTAACTCCACGCGGTGTCCCGTTTTGAATCCTGCAGCCATCCATAATCAGCCATTCCTTCCACACGTGCCCCTTCTCCCACAGCAACAATCATAACATTGGTTTGTTTTTCCAGTTTAAATTCTTTTTTTAGATCCTGATCGTTACCGACCTTGGTTAATTTTGCAAGGGCATTATTAGTTTCATTAAGTGAATCAATAAATCCGAGTAATTTCAAATCATAAGTTCGTACATCAAGTGTGGGAATAATTAATTTTACTTTATTTTCCGGTTCGAACTTTACTACACCGCTTAAACCTGAGGCGATCCAAAGATTGCCTTTATCATCCATCGAAAGATCCGATATAGTATTATAACCAATTGAATAATGCTTAGTCGTTTCACTTAAATCATAATCAGTGAATGATTTGTTAGAAAGATTCATCTTACTTAGGCCGTCAGTGGTGCCAAGCCACAACTCCTGCTTTGAACCGGGCCGGATACTTTGGATTCGATTATCCTGAATTACTTTCGACTTCCCCGCCTGGTGTTTGTAAGATTTAAAAGTTTTATCTTTTAAATTATAATACAGCAGCCCCTGAACGGAACCGAGCCAGATAAAATTATTGTCCGAAGGATCCTGGTAAATTGATGTGATAAACATATTGCTATTTGCAGTTATTTTATCGGTTGGGTTCGGAAAAAGCCTGAAAGGTTCTTTATGAAAATCTAATTTTAATAATCCGCTTTTATGGGTGCCTATCCATAAAATCCCGAATTCATCTATGTAAAATTTCCAGAATCCGTCCGATGCCTGAACTGAATTTGGAAATTCGGATTGATCCAATTGACTCACGCCCCCGGTCTTAAAATTATAAAGGAAAATTCCATTCCCGCCTGTTCCTATCCACAGGAATCCTTTATTATCCTGGATCATTCCGAATACGGAGTTTACCCAGATATTATTTAGATTAACTGTTGGTGAACTTACTTTTTTAAATAATTTTATTTCATTAAAATCTCCGCTATGCGGATCATAATTATACAACCCATCGATTGTGCTTATCCATATTCTCCCTGTTTTATCCTCATATAAATTAACTACATCAACGTTTTTAAATATTTCGGGATCGGAAGGTTTTACATTTACAAACTCAAATAACCCGGTTGACTCATTATATTTGATTAGCCCCTCTAAATTATAAACTGAATATATTTCTCCTGTTGAAGTTTCTATTATTTTCCCCGACAAGCCTGAAGAAGGAATTTTACCGATCCCATCTTTAATAAAGGTCCTTGTAATTTTTCCGGTGATTTTGTCAAACATGAATATTCCATCAAACGTTGAAAGCCATATCCTGTTTCTATTGTCGTGAAGCAGTATACAGATTCTGTTCTGCTGCAAATTTCGCCATGACGAATCAGGAAGAACAGTTGTGAAAGTCTCGTTTTCCAGGTTATATTTACATAAACCTGCGTTAGTGCCCGCCCATAAAATCCCTTCATTATCAATCATTAGCGAGAGTACATCATTACTTGCTAATGATTTTTTATCACCCGGTTCGTGTTTATAGATTTTAAAATTATATCCGTCGAACCGGTTCAATCCGTCCTGTGTTGCAATCCACAGGAACCCGTATTGATCCTGCAAAATGTCTGATACCGAACTGTTTGATAACCCGTCGGGAATGGAAATTTGTTCTATGTTATACTTTTGCTGTGCAATAATGTGGGTAACAAAAAAGAGAAACAAAAGTGTTTTAAAATAATTATTTTTCATCGTATAAATGAACATGCTGCCTCAAAAATTTTTTTGATAAGGAAAACCTGGTTATTTTAAAAGCTATTTTATTTATTTCTTGCTAAATAGAGAGCGGTTATATCATCACTCTGCCCGGTTCCGGCAGTATGTCTTTTTACATCGGAAATTAATTTGTCAATAAAAGTATCCGCATCTTCAGAATGATCATTTAAAAAAAATAGTTCAAGTTTTTTGTCGGAATAGACTTCTCCTTTTCCATTCATAGCTTCCGTAATTCCATCAGTGTAAAAGAGAATTTTTTCACCCGGCTCTAATTTTATAAAGCCGCTTTCATACTGCGATCCGAAATCAAGCTTATTAGTCGAAGTGGAATGTTTCGATATATATTCATCAATCTTCAATGATTTATCCGTAATATCAAACATTCCGAATGCAAAACCGCCTTTATCAAGTTTAGTTAATTTGCCTTTGCATGAGTAAAAGATACGATTGTGGCCAGCGTTTAAATATTCAATAGAACCCGTTGATGGATCCAGAATTGCGATAAACCCAGTAATGTATTTTTCCGGTGTGGCAGCTTTATATATAAGTTTATTCAACCGGGAGGCAACATCTGTTAATTTGAAATCGTTTTCAATATATGCATTAAGAGACGCATTTAAAGTATTAACCAACAACCCTGAGGCAACTCCCTTCCCGGCGACGTCGGCAATAATTATAAGATATCTTCCGTCTATTAATTTTATGACATCATAATAATCTCCGCTTATCTCCAGGGAGGGTATATTAATTCCGGCAAGCTCAAAATCATCAATTTCCGGAAGCTTCTGAGGAATAATTCTTCTTTGAATGATTGCAGCCATTTCAATTTCCTGATGCATGCGTTCTTTTTCAATGGCTTCTTTGAGTAAATGATCATTTTCCATTGCGGCTAAAACTTGTCTCGCAATTGCCGAAAGTAAAATTTCATCAGTTTGATCAAAATCTACTATTCCCTGCCTGCTCTCTTTCCCGGAAAGTGTAAATAAATATTTTACGCCTTTGAACTCAATAAATGTATCTATCCTTTTTGTTGAATCGAATACTTTCTTTATGTCGGAATCTTCCGGGAACCCGATTGCTGAAGTGATTTTATCTCCTGTAATAATTTGAAGAACACCACAGGAAGCATTAGTTAATGATACCGATCTTTCCAATGAAAGCTCAAGCAATGAAGATGTGTTGTGAAGTTTTGAAATTTCAATCCCTGTATCTACCAGGCTGTTAAGCTGGGCTACTTTGTGGTTTAATGAAAAAATTAATTGCTTCTCTTTTTTTTGGCTGATAAAAGATTGGTAAGCATTATCAAGTAATTGAAGGAACATTTGGAATGTAATTTTATCAAGTTCCGAAATCCCGGCCCCATCGAGTTTGTTCCCGATAATAAGCCCCCAAATTGATCCGTCGGTTAAAGGCAGTGTTGCAATAATGCCAAATCCTTTATCAGCGGGATATTCTATTTTTAGATTTTCTTCAGTATTTAAATTCGGAAGGTATTCAAGGAGCTTGTTATTATTTACTATAATGCTTTCCCATTGTTCGGAAGTTTTCTCCTTAAAAAAAATATTTACATCATTAATAAAAAAACTCCCACGCAATATGCGGCTATAATTCGAGGCAAATTCTTTCAGGGAATTCGACTGGGAAAGTATGCCGAAGCCCTCCTGAAGGGATCTGACCTGAACGGAGAGTATATCTATAATAATATTATACTCAACTATATCCATACAGCGGTAATTCGTTTTTTTGTTTTAAAAATGTTTATTGATAAGGTTTATATGAGAGAAGCTTTAATGCTTCCTCCAAATTTTCGGCTTTTTTAGCAAATTGAAACAGGCCCATAATTGTTAAGGTTTTTTCAATGGATGGATCCAGATTAGAGAATATCAACTTACCGTTGGTCTGGTTTAGTTTCTCAATGATCTCAATTAAAAATGATATGCCGATAGAGTTAACAACATTCGACTTAGCTAAATTTAAAATCACATTATTAATGCCGTTTCCATTGTGCTTATAAAATTCATCTACGATTTTTTGCCCGCCGATATTGTTTATATACCCGGTAGTATTTATAACAATACAATTATCTTTCGTTTCAGTTACTAAATTAAATTCAGATTTCATTATAAAAACTCCTACACTAATTTTTTAATTATCGTAATTTTTGTGCCGGTTGCGCCGGATTCAATTATAAAATCATCCGACATGGATTTCATAAGCTTTAGCCCCCAGCCTCTTTTATTTTTACTTGTTAATTTTTCACGAATGTTCGGTTCTTCAACTTTCTCCGGTTCAAAGCCATGGCCAAAATCATTAACCAAAATAATTAACTTTTCTTTTGTCATTGTGAATTCAACATTTACATAAGGATTTTCGTCGCCGGCATATTCGAGCCCATTAATAATTGCTTCAGTAACGATTATCTTTGCTTCCCCTATTTTGTCATTTGAAATTCCTAAATAACCTCCCATTAGTTGTAATCCTTCCAGCGCTACCAATTCAATATCCGGCACTTTGGGGATTTTTAACTCAAGCTTAAGATTCTCATTCATATGTACTCTCAATTGTTTGAGGTTATAATTAAAAGACAAAAATAACGGCTGTATTTTTATCAAAGTATGTGTAAATAATAAATAATATACATTGAAATAAATGTGTTTTGCATTCGTTTCATACGGCATAAACAGGCAAGTCACATTTTAATGCCCGTGCCACTGATTTTCATGATTTAATTAAATTTTATTAATTCACTGACAGGAATCAAGCTCAGTCCTTTTTTAATTCCAATTCTTTTACAGATTGAAATTTTATTTATCCATACGGATAAGCTTCTCTATTTTACACTTTGAGCGTCCAGGTTTATGATCTGCTGTAGGAAAGCGCCGGCGCTGTAAAGCGTAAAATTTATTTTATTCGGAAAAACATTATAAATACCTAATAAAGTTTACAATACATTGCAATATTTTAAATTATTCAGGGAAAACCTGGTTCCGGTCAGCTTTTATTAACCCGTATTATTTGTAAACCGGAGATGAAGTGCCTTGAGGGTACTGATGTTCTTTCAGCTATAACTGAAAATTACTAATTTTAAAAGAGAGTGTATTAGGAAAATTTAGTTGTGTAAAATTTCAAAAAGATCGTGCGAAAAAGGAGGAACAACAAGAATTGGATTTTTACAACCGGGGATAAATCAAATCCACGTCCTAATAATGCGGATTTTTAACTTTAAAAATAAATTAGTAAAACATAATTCACATCAGAGTTAATAAATTTAATTAACGGGTACTTAATTTCACTTAATCGAGAGGTATAATATGAAAATGATAATCGCCATAATACGTCCCCACAAACTTGACGAAGTTCACCATAATCTTCAGGATGCCGGGTTCAGGGGCATCACAATAACTGAAGTAAAGGGCTACGGCAGGCAGAAGGGGCACAGGGAAATTTACCGTGGCGCCGAATATCAAATTGAATTCGTTCCTAAAATTAAAGTTGAACTCGTCTGCCCTGATGATTCTGTTGAAAAAGCAATTTCAATAATAATTAATACAGCTAAAACCGGTGAAGTAGGCGACGGGAAAATATTTATCAGCACTGTTGAAGACGTGATAAGAGTAAGGACGGAAGAAACAGGCGAAGGTGCACTTTAACCATTAAATTTAAAATTCCGGAATTAAAAGGAGAAAATTATAATGAAAATATTCAGGTCAAGTTTATTATTATTTTTATTTGTTTCAGGAGTTACTTCTGTTTATGCAAAGGATACCGTAACAGTTTTTACTGTGGATAAAGGCGATACTGCCTGGCTGTTGATATCGACGGCGCTGGTTATGTTAATGACCCCGGGCCTTGCTCTTTTTTATGGAGGAATGGTAAGAAGAAAAAATGTCCTGGGTACAATTATGCAAAGTTTTATTGCGCTTGGAGTTGTTTCCCTTCAGTGGGCATTAGTTGGATACACCCTGGCTTTCGGACCGGATAAATGGCATTTTATCGGGGATCTTAGCTGGGCCGGATTAAAAGGTGTCGGTATGACTCCAAACCCCGATTATGCTGCAACAGTACCTCATCAGGCTTTCATGATTTTTCAAATGATGTTTGCTGTAATTACTCCCGCTCTAATTACCGGTGCTTTTGCCGAAAGATTTAAGTTTAAAACTTACCTGTTATTTTTATTACTATGGTCAACATTTGTTTATTGCCCGATAGCTCACTGGGTTTGGGGAACCGGCGGATGGTTAAGAAACATGGGTACTTTGGATTTTGCGGGCGGGCTTGTAGTGCATATCAGCGCAGGTACCGCCGCTCTTGTAGCTTCGATAATGGTTGGTAAACGAAGAGTACATCTGGATGAAATTACAAAACCGAATAACTTAGCTATGACTTTAATCGGTGCAGGGCTTTTATGGTTCGGATGGTTTGGATTTAATGCAGGAAGCGCATTAACTTCCGGCTCGCTTGCTACTTCTGCATTTGTAGCGACACACTTAGCTTCAGCCGCTGCCGTAATGTCCTGGATATTTATAGAATGGAGTGAGCGCGGACGGCCTACTGCACTAGGCGCTGCTTCCGGTGCAATTGCCGGGTTAGTTGCCATTACCCCTGCTGCAGGATACGTTAATAATATGGTTGCTATTTTAATTGGATTAGCTTCCGGAATTATATGCTACTATGCTGTAGGAATGAAGGATAAACTTGGATATGATGACTCTCTTGATGCTGTCGGAGTTCACGGTGTGGGCAGTACATTCGGCCTATTAATGGTGGGATTTTTTGCATCTAAAGCCATTAATCCTGCAGGCAGCGACGGTTTGGTTTATGGTAATCTGAATTTACTCGGCGTTGAAGCAATAAGTATTTTAGCAACGATGTCATATTCTTTTATAGCTTCATGGATTATTTTTAAAATATTGGATAAGACATTAGGCCTTAGATTAAAAGAAGAAGATGAACTTGAAGGACTTGATTTAAGCCAGCATGGTGAAAGTGCTTATACTTTCTGATTGAAAATGTAAACCGGGCATGTCCCATTTTACAAATAATTAAGATGTATTACGCTTAGGGACAGGTCGCGACCTGTCCCTGCCAATTCATTCGTTACAACCTTTAATTACCAGATACTTTAATATAAAATTATTTACCAATACATATTCCAGAATCACAGTTGCAAATTATGCCCTGTCTCGTATAACTTAATTGATAATCAAGTTTTTTTATTATCAAGCCTGCTGCCGGCAGACAGAAAAATCAACGGTTCAGATTAGAAAATTTATTCTCAACTAATCCGGAATTTATTGACTTATATATCAATTCTATACCGTTTTGCCTTCCGAGATTTCTACTATATTTCTTTTCAACAGAATTATTCCAGTGTTCCATTATACCCAAACTTTTGCATCTTACGCCTTCCTGCTCAGGATCGTAAAATGTTTTTGAAGGCGGGTTATCAGCCAATGCAGCTTCTACCAGATAGGCGTCTGCATAAGAAATGTCTACCATATCCGGCCATTCGGAACTTAAGAAATCGAGTCCAACAGCATCTACAGCCACACCATCCTGTGACAGGAACAAACTTCCGGGCCAGTTATTGTTAAATGGGCTCATTTTCCATTTAGGAGTTGGAATTCCATTAACAGATTTGGAGCCATACAAACCGTCTATCATAAACAGCATGGTTTTTTCGCCAAGATCTTTATGACCGAGGAAATCGACAAAAACTATATATTTTGGTTTTCCGTTTCTGTCCTGCTCAAAATTATTATGAAAATTTTTATGCCAGTCTTTGTCGATATTTGTTGTTCCGTAAAAATTCTTGCCGCAAAGAGTAACGCCCTGGCCCTCATGCCCTTTTAGAAGCGCCATGTTGATTACATAGTCTGCATCCACTACACATTTTGCCAATCCACGTGCTAGCTGACCGTTATCGGTGGAATATTTAATTGCGTTTTCTACATATTCCGATTTTGTTCTCCCATCACCGCCGACATTATCAACAAAAACCACATCAGGAAATTCAGAGTGGCATTTATTAAATATGTTATCTGTAATAAACCGGCTTGCATCAAACACGGTAATATTTTTCTGCGGGACTTTAGCATACAAAATTAAACTGCGGAGAAGGGCATAAACAAGCTGCGGCGAAGCATTAATATTATTATTATCAGCGTGTGCACCCGTGTTATTTTCATTTATTTTAATCGCAATTTTTTCGCCTTCAGTATAACCTTTTTGCAGATTTTTTTTGGATGAATTAAAATACCGGAACAATGCATCCCACGATTCAGATTCATTTAATTTTCCCGTGAGTAAGGTTAGCGAATTATCCAGCATTTTTACAGCCTCCTTCTGAGAAGTATACTTATCATCCCACCAGAATCCCCCGGAACCATCCCATCTGGAAACTAAAGTATCGTGAACCCAAACAACTCTTCCCGGAAATATTCCTCTTGGTGTGCCCAGCGGATTGTTAGCGCCTTCCATCATAACGGCGCTTGTCTGCGCATATAACATTTGGTTCGTCTGAATTAATGATATCATAATAAGTGGAATTATAAGCTTAAATATATTTTTTATTGTCTCCAATTAGAACCTCCTGATTTGGCGATACATTAAATGTAATTTAATTCTTTTAATATACAGCAAACGGGATTAATAGACAATTATGTACAATTATCAGGAAATGCAAAATGTATAAGTCTGGGTTAACGATTTTTCTTCCAACATTACAACTTCTATCGTACGAGACGGGGCATGCCCTCCCTATCAGGAATCGGGACAGGCTGTCTCACAAAGGCAACATAAATTATGTACATGTAATGTTTATCATTGCTTATAAAAGTTCTACATTTATCGGAGCCTTCCAATATTACATAGTAAACGGGTCAATTGAAAATTATTTTTTGTAGTACTCTAATCAGTTTAGTCAGCCCAAAGTTTTAAAAATGTGAATAATAAAGACAAGGCTCCCGGAAAGGCGCGGCTAAACAAAAAATAATGATAATTTATAGTTTTTGAATGTTGACTTCCCATAAAAAAATCCTAATTTTTCAAGTGTAATTTATTGAACATAGTCTGGGAAATAAATTTACAATCTAATACTATATATTATATTAAAATTGGGAAGCTTATGAAAAATCATTTAAGGATTCCAGCATTACTGCTGATTCTGTTTTCCGTAAGTGTGAAAGCGCAATTGTCGCCTCAAAATGCGGTAAAAGGGATGATAAGAGGAATTAATATAGGGAATTCACTTGAAGCTCCTGATGAAGGGGAATGGAATCCTCCAATACAGGAACGCGCATTTGACGATTACAAAAATGCAGGGTTTACAGCTATTCGGATACCAATCACATGGGACGCTCATACATCAAAGATACCGCCATATTTGATTGATTCTAAATGGATGAACAGGGTGGAACAAATTGTTGACTGGGGACTTCAGCGCGGGTTGTTTATTATTATTAACGCACACCATGAAGGGTGGCTCAAAACCTGGTACACGGATTCAACTGCAGCCAGGTTTTATGGAATCTGGAAACAGATCTCTGCCCGGTTCAAAGACAAATCAGACAGCCTTATTTTTGAAATTTTGAACGAACCTACACCTATGGCACAAAAGCACGTTGACGAGTTAAATACCGCCGTATTAAAAATAATCCGTCAAAACAATCCGACAAGAATCGTATCATTTTCCGGATACGGATGGTCGAATTCAGACCAGCTTGATTCTGCCGCAATTCCTGATAGTTCAGACAAATACCTTATCGGGTATTATCATTCGTACGATCCTTATCCATTCGGCCTTGTGGGCCCGGGAACTTACGGCAGCGATTCCGATATAACTGCGACAAAAGCGAAGTTCGACCAGGTCGCCGCATGGTCAGCAAGAAATCACATCCCGGTTATACTTGATGAATTCGGTTATATGTACAAATGTGAATACAATTCCCGAATGTGCGCTTATGGAACCGTAGTGAGCCAGGCAATTTGTCATGGAGTTGGTACATTTGCATGGGATGACGCCGGCGATTTTCCAATATACGATAGAACAACATTTTCTTTTAATGATATAAAGGACATACTGATATATACTACTCCTGAATCACCCGACGGTTTGAAAATAAGCCGGCTTAACGGCACATCAATAAATATTAAATGGCACAACAGAAACTCAGAAAGCGATAGTACAATAATTCAGCGGAGAGCGGACAGCGGCATTTTTGAAAATTATGCGGTAGCCGGCCCGGCGGTTACCGAATTTACAGACAGCACGGCAGTTCCCGGAAACACTTATTATTACCGGCTGAAAATAATTAAAAAGGATTTAACTACAATTGAATCATATCCTGTATGTTTGAGGATGAAGTAATCCCCCTAAACCTGCCGGATACCCGACAGGTTTAGTTTGTAATATTTAATAATTATTTCGTGAGGTTCACCTTAAAGGTTTTGTCAATGTTCTTTTTTTTCCGGCCGTATTCGTCGCAGAGACTGGGCCACATAGTGGTAAACTATGCCACGTCTCGTACAAAAAATTAAACATACAAGATGAGCCCCAGATTTATTTTTTATAAAATAAATTTTTTACCACAATTCAACAAATAATTACTTCATCTCAACATTTTTCGAGTTCCGGTTTAAATAGCGAAGTTGCTTTTAAAAAACTAAAAGCAAAGCTAAAAATCTATCTAAAAAAACCGTAAGCACATAATCAGGATTTTTATTATTTTTGTAACAAGATTAATCTGCAGCCTTAGTAAAGGGCCACAATTCTTTATCCGGCAAAGTGTTCCGGGAACCGGCGCTGCAGATCTGCAGGGCTAAATCCATTGAATTACGGGATTATTAAACATCATCGTTACAGGGTTTGTGCCTAATAGTATTTCATAATAACCGTTGTTGAATAATTATTTATTGGATAGGCATTTAAACGTATCTAAGTATTATTTTAACCGGTTATTCGTTAATCAAAATAGATATCGAATTAACCGGGTTTTAGATTAACCCTATGATGTGTAATATATCAGAAAAAATTCGTTTGAAATTATAGCTAAGAAAATTGTATGTCTTTTATGTTTTATTTTTATTACTAAGTGAAGGATATTTATGAAAAATATAGTATTATTTTTTATTAGTGTATTACTGTTCTATCAGGTAAATGTTTTGGCCCAGAGTACGACGATGACAATAGGTATTAGGTCAGCAGCCGACGGAGAAACAGCAGACTTGCCTCTGACTGTTACAAATTTTAATAATATAGGGGCAATATCATTAAAAATATCGTTTGATAATACTGTACTGACTTTTATTGGAATTGAAAATCCACCTGCTAATGTAACATTCAATGTAAATGCTTCAGACGGTACCTTATTAATTGGATGGTTTGATGAGACGGTGTCGTCTCCCATTAATATCAATAACGGTAAACTTGTTGATTTAATATTTAAAAGTAACGGGAAATCAAGCCCTGTAAATTTTGTTACCACCGGTACCGACCCATGCGATATCAGTGATGAAAACGGAAACGATCTATCTATTATATATACTAACGGCGGTGTAACTGCGGCTACGAATAATTTACCTTTGGCGGTAACCGAATCTGCCTCGGATATAGCCGCAACAACAGCCGATATAACCGGAGGTATAAACCCGGAAGGAATTAGCACAACAGTATAATTTGATTACGGCACAACAACAAGCTACGGTACAACCGTGACCGCTTCACAAAGCCCTGTAAACGGCACTATTGGTGTAAGCGTTAGTTCTGATATCACCGGTTTAACCCCTAATACTTTATACCATTACAGGGTTAAAGCAACAAACAGCGCGGGTACAAGTTATGGAGCTGATTCTACATTTACCACATTATATAATATACCAAATGCAGTTCAACTGATAAGTCCCCTGAACGGAAGTGCGGGTAATGCACAGCCGGTAAACTTAAAATGGTTTGCACCATCAGGTGCAGCCGGTTACCGGTTACAATTAAGTACGGATAATCTTTTTTCAGCGGTTTTAATAGATACAACAGGGCTGACTGATACAACGTTTGCAGTAGGCGGTTTAAGTGATCTCAATATTTATTACTGGCGGGTAAATGCAACAAATCCCGGCGGCACGAGTGCATGGAGCCAGGTATGGAGCTTTAAACCTTTAATTACCGGAATCAGCAGTAATAATAATGGTATTCCGGTTGCTTATGAGCTTTCCCAGAACTATCCTAATCCGTTTAATCCAAGCACCGTAATTGGATATGCACTGCCGTTCAGCAGCAATGTGAAGATAGAAGTTTATAATACACTCGGCCAAAAAGTCAGAGAATTATTAAACGGACAAAAGCCGGCCGGTTATTTTGAAGTAAACTTTAATACCGCTGGCTTAGCCAGCGGAGTGTATCTCTATAGGATACAGGCAAAGAGTATTGACGGCAAGAGTATTTATGTAAATACAAAGAAGATGATGTTCCTTAAATAGAAATTAGTAGAGACGGGGCCACATAGTGGTAAACTATGCCCCGTCTCGTACAACCTCACTTAAAAAGTGAGGCTTACATAAATATCAAAAGATGATGTTTAAGGGACAGGTTCGCATTCGGACAAGCGCGACGTCTCCATACTAACCACGAAGTATCGGAATAAACATGATAAATCGCAAATTGTCTGAACTATGATTCCTGGGATTTCAGCCAAAGGCTGATGAGCCTATGGCTCAAAAATGATTTTCCAAACAGGCACTTGTGAATTGCAAATTGTCTGAACCAGGATTCTTAAGATTAACAGGATTTTCAGGATAAATGCAAATATATGAACCGGGATTCTAGTGATTAAAAATCTTGCAATTAAAAATCCTGTTTATCTTAAAATCCGTTTAATCCTGGTTCAGACAATTCAGAACAAATCCTTACAACCACACGTCTAATGAACCGAACAAAAAGGGATTAAAAATTATTTGAAGGAATTTATCCATGATTGCAGTAAAAAAATACTTGCCCTGGTTCCTTTTCATTTTTTCAACTGTTGTTCTATATATTACTTCTTATCCAACAATAGGATGGTGGGACAGCAGCATTTATGCTGCTAATGCATACAACTTAAGCATCCCTGATCCGGGCGGGTCAATTTTATTCGTAATTCTTGGTAAACTGTTTACTTATATTTTCTTTTTTCTACCGGCAATAAAAGCGATAACTCTCGTAAGTATCGCATCCACAAGCGCGGCTTCCGTTTTTTTTTATTACTGCATGATTGAGATATTAAATAATTTTGACCCGTCCCCGGGATCATCTAAAATTATGGCTTCATTCTTCACGGCTTTAACGCTGCCTTTTTTATTCAGTATCTGGTCCGAATCAAATATTTCCGAGGTTTATTCGCTGGGATTGATTTTAACAAGCATCATCCTTTTGTGCACGATAAAAATTTGGCTTAACGGAGATGAAAAAAGTAAAGCAGCGTTTTTCGTTTTATTAATATTTGTGCTCGCGGTAGATTATACAGCGCACCGGCTTAATATGCCTTTTATTCCTATAATAATATTATTACTTGCATTCCCTTTAAGAAAACAATTATCCGGCTTAAGATTCTGGTTATTAATAATTTTCAGCCGCCGCCGCGGGATTATCTATACATTTATTCCTTTTAATAAGGTCTATGCAGGCCCCTCCTTTCCGGATGGACGATATTAAAACTTTCAGGGATTTAATTTGCTGGATCAACATGAAAAGGTACGGAGAATCAAATTTTTCTATGATCTTTCAAAGGCGCGCACCTTTTTGGAATTACCAGATTAAGTTTATGTATTTAAGGTACTTCGCGTCGAACTTTCCCTGTACAAACGGCGGGAGTACATTAGGATGCCTTACTATTCTACCCTTTATCTTAGGAGCCACAGGATTTATTTACAGCCTGATAAGAAAAATAAAAGTCTGGACACTTATAACAATAATATTTTTATTGTTTTCTTTCGGATTAATTGTTTACGCCAATATCCGGGAAGGATTTGATCAAATAAGAGAAATTGACAGGTTGTTCTTGCCTTCATTTATGATATTTTTATTGTGGGTGGGAATAGGATTATTCCTGCTGACAGAAGCATTATCAAAGATCTTTGCAAAGATAAAGCATAATCAATCAGTTATTATTTTAACGGTAATCTGCTTCTTAATTCTTCCGTTTAACTTAATAATTTCCAACTGGAAAGAATGCGATAAAAGTAAATTTTATTTCCCCGGAGATTTTGCTTACAATATTTTAAGCAGTTGCGAAAAGAATGCCGTCCTTTTTACCAATGGCGATAATGATACTTTCCCATTAATGTATTTACAAAGCGTTGAAGGATACAGGACCGATGTATCCGTTGCAAACGTAAGCCTTTTAAACACTGATTTTTTTGTGAATGAATTAGAACAAAATAATAATGGTTTTAAAATTGATTCTACAATTTCACTTTCCGAAACGCTTACACCGGAACAGTTAAAACAGCCTGTTGAAATTGTACTTCCCAATATCAGCCGGACAGACGGTGGAAAAATTCTAAATGACACTTTACGCGCAATATATAAAGGCAGAAACTTTGGCGGTGGTAAAATATACCTGCTGCCCCAGGATAGGGTTATATTATCATTTTTAAAAAATAATAAATGGAAAAGGCCGGTTTATTTTTGTTCTACAGTCAGCCCGGATAACTTGGTTGGTTTAGATAATTATCTTCGCTATGAAGGAATCGTCAGCAAATTAGTACCTGTAAAGGGGGACAGCTTATCACCTTCCGTTTTAGAAAATAATCTTATTCATATCTATAGGTACAAAAGCTTTAACGACAAGTCTGTTCCCATAGATAATGCAACTAAAAATATATTTATGATTTTCAGGAATGGATTTTACAGGCTGATATTATATTATAAACAAACCGGCAATAAGGCCAAAGCAAAAGAAATATTTGATATAATGCAGGAAAAACTGCCGCCATGGAGATTTACAAAAAAGGAAAATGAATTATTCAATGGACTGATTAATTAAATTATTTCTTTTAATTTTATTTGCAAAGTAACCTGTCTATCCTTCAGGCAAGTATCTGCGGCGCGCTTTATCATGTATGATTAAGCTGACTGCAAAACAAATTAAGGATATTGTTTTCCGGCGACGGAAATAGTAACAAATAAATTGCTTAACTTATCAGATAGAAAAATCCACACATTATTTAAGACTATAGAGAGCCGGGAATTATTCTTTTGGATTTGTAACTTATAAAAATAATTTGTGATGCTCACCTTACAGGTGAGCATCACATAATTATTATTATAGGATCAACTATTCATATTTTTCATACTTTGAATATTGACCTGTAGATAATAATAAGTTGCCCGCTTCGACTAAACTAATTATATTATAATAAAGAAATCTTATTTACCTGTTTAGAAGTACTAAATTACTAAATTCCGGTGGTAATATAAAAGTTAACACCGTTATTAAAAATATGTAATAAATTCACTTAAATCTTTTTATACCGGATCCAGCTATGAACGCAATGCCGTTGGTTATTATAGCCGTTGTATTTTTTGCATTAGCCTACCGTTTTTACTTCAGCTTTATAGCGGCAAAAGTAGCAGTTCTCAACGATTCAAGGAACACTCCATCACAAAGGCTTTATGACGGTCAGAATTATTACCCCACGAACAAATGGATTCTCTTCGGCCATCACTTTGCGGCTATTGCAGGGGCAGGCCCGCTGGTAGGACCTGTGCTTGCAGCACAATTCGGTTATTTCCCGGGATATTTATGGATGCTACTGGGTGCAGTGCTGGCGGGCTCCGTACATGACTTTATTATTCTAACCGCTTCCGTAAGGCATGATGGAAAATCAATTGCCGAAATCGCAAAAGCTGAGATTGGAAAATACAGCGGTTATACTACCAGCATATCGGTAATGATAATTCTTATCATCTCTCTTGCCGGTCTGGGGCTTGTTGTTATTAATGCGCTTGCCGAAAGTTCATGGGGAACCTTTACGATCGCCGCTACTATACCTATCTCTATGATTATGGGAGTATGGATGTTCAAAATAAGAAAAGGTAAAACTTCTGAAGCAACTTTGTTCGGCGTAATTGCCCTATTCCTGTGTGTAATACTGGGAAGATATGTTCCCGATTCTGCCGCGGCACCCTGGTTTACATTTGACAGAAAAACACTGACCATTCTCCTTGCAGGTTATGGATTTTTTGCATCGGCCCTTCCGGTATGGATGCTTTTATCGCCAAGGGATTATTTAAGTTCAATTATGAAGATATCTGTAATATGTATGCTGGCAGCCGGGATTATTATTGTTGCCCCGGGATTGAAGATGCCGGCATTTACAAATTATGTAAACGGAGGCGGGCCTATTATTCCCGGCACATTATTCCCTTACCTTTTCATAACTATTGCGTGCGGAGCAATTTCCGGATTTCATTCTCTTGTTAGTTCGGGAACTACTCCCAAAATGATTATGAAAGAATCGGAAATTAAGGCAATTGCAGCCGGTTCGATGCTTATAGAAGGGACCGTAAGTATTTTAGCTTTGATCGCTGCTACAAGCATGTTCCCTCTTGATTATTTTCAAATTAACGTTTCACCGGAAAAATTTCAGAGTATCCTGCCTCAGCTTCATGCGATGGGGTTTTACACATCGGATCTGAAAAATCTGGCAGATGCGGTAGGAGAAAAAATTGCCGGTCGTACCGGCGGTGCGGTTTCACTGGCTGTAGGAATGGCACACATATTCTCCGCCATACCGGGACTTAGATCCCTGATGTCGTACTGGTATCATTTTGCAATTATGTTCGAGGCCTTATTTATTTTAACAACAATTGATGCAGGTACAAGGATTGCACGTTTCGTTCTACAGGAAACGATAGGTAAAGTTTACAAACCGTTCGGAAGAACCAACTGGCTTCCGGGAAATCTTATTTCAAGTTTTATTATAGTTTTTACGTGGGGATATTTTATATATACCGGAACGGTAACAACAATATGGCCGATGTTTGGTACAGCCAACCAGCTTCTTGCCGCAATTGCCCTGGCAATTGGTACAAGCTATATTATTAATACCGGTAAAATTAAATACGCTTTTGTAACTATAATACCGATGTTATTTATAACCGCCGTAACTTTTACCGCAGGGTTTGAAAATATCAGCAATATTTATTTCCCCGAATTACTGGCCGGGAACACAGAAGTTCTGGGTATTGTCAATATCGGGCATACAGTTCTTATCATGGCCTGTGCAATGATAATTTTTACCGACGCTGTTCCGAAATGGATTAAAGCCGCAAAGGCTAAACAAACAGCATTTAACTTAAAAGAAAAATAAATTATTATAAAAACTATTTTGGTCCGATTCCCTTCATTTGAAATACACGGCAGAGATTCTGCGTGATCAAAAGGCAATTAGTATTCAGATATCAGCTATAAACTTCTAATATTTTATATATTTCCCTTGCTATTGAAGTCAATTGTTTTTATATTCTTCGGAGCTTAAAACTTGGAGGAAGGGACACCAATGAATAAGAATAAAATCTTGGTATGCAGCAAAGACTTATCTTTAGCATTAAAGATAAAAATATTTCTCGAAGTAAAGGGTTTTCATGTCTTAGACCTTATTTCTTCAGGAGATGATCTAATTACAACTACTTTGAATCACTACCCGTCATTAATAATTTCCGATATTAACTTACAAGGCGAGATAGACGGTATAGAGGCAATTTCGCGTTTATCGGGAATAACTAAAATACCGTATATTTTTATTGCCAACAGTGAAGAAAATATTTCTTTGGTTCAAAGTTATTATTTAAATCCCGTTAAAATATTTTTCAAGCCGGTCGATTTAAATGAACTTTATTTCTTTGTTAATGATAATATCGGCGTTATGAATGAGATCCAGCATAGCGACTATTATCTGGGATAGCATAAATTGCTCAATCCCGGCAAAATTTTTTCATTTATAAAAAGTTAATGTGCAGGAATTAAAGTGCTTACCGCTGAAGCAATAAAGACAGTATTATATATAAAGCGGGTGAAGCAATAATAATTAGGCAATTAAATTAAGTAATTTATTTCTTAATAAATTCAGGCAAAATAATCCGCCATAATCTAAAATTTAATTTTATTCCGCAAGCAAAGATACAGTTAAATAGCAGCCTGATTGTCTTCTCTTTAAAAGCGGGAAATACTTATTTTAATGATATAGCATACAGGGTTAAGGTTGTTATTGTCAATTCTTTTTTTTAATTATCAGCAGCTATTATATATTATATAAATCATGGGGTTTTAATATCAGGTTAATTACTGTTTAGTAAATTTATTAACAACCTTTTACTATTCCCCTTTATTCAATTAAATTCTCTGCCTTTAAAGCCGGAGGCATTAAGTTACATCTTAAACTACTTCTATTTAAAAAATAATTATTGAAACCCGGCAGTAACTGCATTTAACTAACCGGAAACATTTCCGGATTAGCTAATTGAAATAGTAAGTTTTTATTTGATATAATGGAGCTTTTATGAAAGAACTAACCGGCAGCATAAAAAGACTTTTGCCTTTCAAGCCGGCAATCCTGGCAATAATATTCGGCCTGATTAAGCTTTTAACAGGGTATCTTGGCATCAGAATTTACCTGCCCGGAAGTATCGGTTCAACGGACCCCGGAGAAATATTCAATTTAATCGGCGCTGCAATTACGGGCCCGGTAGGCGGAATCATAATTTCTTTAATTTCAATTATTAAAGTTTCACAGCCGGAGTTCAGAATATACATTTTTATCACGCATTTAATTTCAATTGTATTTATTGGTATAGTTTATAAAAAATTATTATACGAAAAACATGAGATGCCTGCATTTACTTTAGTATGGCTGGTGTTGATTTTGATTTATTATTTCCTTTCGGTTGAAGTAATGAATTCTCTGTATTATTTCTTTTACCCTTCGCTATATTATAAACTTGCCGGATCTAATATTCCTTTTATTCAATCGATGCTTAATAATTTTTTGAATTATCTGCCCGAAATCCTTTTTACGGCAACTATCACTACCCTTATATTTATTGCGCTTCCGGATAAATACAGGAAACCGCTTTGGGGCGCTTCCGGTTCAAGTCCGCAATCAAAAAAGAAACTCAAATTAAATAAGAGAAATTTTCTTTCAGTCAGGCTGACTATATGGTTCTCAATCCTCTTTTCAATAACCCTGATTTATCTGAGTATTTTAGTCAGGAATTATTTTTCTGATTTTATTTTAAACAATGAAGGGAAGCAGCGCTGTGAAACAGTTACAAACATTTCAGAAATATTATCCGCCACACCTGAAAAATTATTTTTTAACACATTAAAGGAGATACGAAGCAAAAATAAAAGCACTCTAATAATTCTTGACAAAGATTTTAACCCGGTGCCTGATCAAAATGGTTCCGGGATAACAAAAGCTTCTTCCTATAATTCATGGAATATTAACAAGGCAAATATATCCGGAAAAGAAAGCGGTTATTATATCGATAAAAAATTACTGACGGTTGTCGGGTATATTCAATTGAAGAACGGCTTATATCTTTTATCGGCAGTTAATAGTGACGGTTCAAACCGTGAAATGTCTCAACTTGTTTTTTACCTTGTAAGAGATGCCGGATTTGCTTTGCTTATTACGGCTATTATTGCGGGCTTTGTCATCTGGCTAATCGTTGGAAATCCCTTAAATAAAATTACAGCAGTTGCAAATGAAATCGGCAAGCATAATTATGACGTCAAAATAAAAGATTCCGAGATGTTTGACGAAGTAGGAATCCTTGCGTATAGTATAAATGTTATGAAAGATAATGTAAAACTTGCGGAAGAGATGCTGTCGAATATTCTCAATTCAATTCCGCAATCCATATTCTGGAAAAATAAAGACAGTGTTTATTTAGGATGTAACGATAATTTTGCAAGAGCGGTTGGTTTGGAACACTCATCTCAAATTACAGGAAAAACCGATTTCGATTTGCCGTGGAAAACAGTTGAAACCGAGGCATATGTTGCAGATGATAAAGAAGTAATTCATACCGGCAGGCCGAAATTTCATATAGCAGAATCATTAACTGATATAAATGGGAATCAGTTACGGGTGGATACTACAAAAATTCCATTGTATGCATCAGATGGCAGTGTTTCGGGTGTTTTAGGTGTATATGAGGATATAACCGAACGCAAGCGTGCCGAAGAGGATCTTTATAGATTAAATCGCGAACTGCAAGCAATAAGCAATTGCAACCAAACATTATTATATGCGGTTGATGAACACACCTTACTGAATGAAATCTGCCGTATTGTTTGCGATGAGGCCGGTTATCATTTAGCATGGGTAGGATATGTTGAACATGATTCTGAAAAAAGCGTAAGCCTTGTTGCATGGGCAGGTTCAGACAGCAGTTATATTGAATACACAAATATTTCCTGGGCCGATGACTCTGAGCGGGGACAGGGCCCCAGCGGGAAGGCCATCCGCAGCGGAGAAATAAACTATGTTCAGGATTTCTCAACGGACCCGCAAGTGGCTCCGTGGCGCGCAAGCGCTCTTAAGCACGGATACCTTTCCAGCATTGCCCTGCCTCTTAAGGATGAAAATAAAAAAGTATTTGGAGTTTTCCAGATTTATTCCCGTAAAGCGAATGCTGTTACCCGGGATGAAATAAGGCTTTTGGATGAATTGACAAACGATATGGCATTCGGCATCATTTCCCTGCGTAACCGTAAGCAACGCAAACATGCTGAAGAAACTCTTCGCCAAAACGAAGAACGGTACCGGCTGCTTTATGAGAATTCCCCACTGGGAATTTATAGGACAACTCCAGGCGGAAAGATTCTGCTTGCAAACTCCGCTTTATTACAAATGCTTGGTTACTCATCATTTGAAGAAATTGAAAAAAGAAACCTTGGAGAAAGCGGCTTTGAACCTTTATATGAGCGTAAACAATTTATAAATCAAATCGAAACTAATGGAGAAGTTATTGGATTAGAGTCCGCCTGGACCTGTAATGACGGATCAATTGTTTATGTAAGAGAAAACGCACATGTGATTCATGATTTTAACGGGAAAGCTATTTATTATGACGGAATTGTTGAAAATATTACGGAGCGCAAACTTTCAGAATTAAAACTGTGGGAGAGCGAGGCACGCTACAGAGAATTATTCGAAATGGAATCCGATGCCATAATATTGGTTGATAATGAAAACGGCAGGATATTGGAAGCAAATCATGCAACTACAGCTTTGTGCGGATTTGAGCAAAATGAATTGCTTTCAATGACAATCCAGGGACTTTCGAATGAGCCTGAAAAAACAAATCAAATTATGAGCATGCTACAGATGAATATAAACCAGGTATTTTCAATTCCATTACGTTTTTACCGCAAAAAAGACGGGACAATATTCCCTGTCGAAATTACGGGAAGAAATTTTATAAGGGCAGGGCATTCGGTTCATATTGCGGCAATACGGGACATTACAGAACGGAAACAGGCTGAAGAGGAATTATTAAAATACAAAGATCATCTACTGGATATGGTTGAAGAAAGAACGGCTGAACTTGAGCAGTCCCGCGAAACTTTCAGAGCACTTTCCGAAAACACTAAAGATGTTATTATCAGGGTGAATAATAATTTCCAAATTTTATATGCTAATGCTGCGCTGAGTGAAGTTTTCGGCATACAGACTAACGAATACTCAGGCAAAACATTTTCCGAATTAGAATTCCCCGGTAAGCTTGCGAAAGCTTTTCAGACTTTACTTAATAAAGTATTTGTAACTAAACAAAACCGCCAGGTAGAATTCCAACTGCCCAATGGAAATTGGGCCGATATGCTGGCAATTCCCGAATTTGATGCGGAAGGGAAGGTTTGCTCAATAATAACTTCTGCAAGGGACATTACGGAATTAAAAAATCTTCAACTGGAAATTGAAAATGCACTTGAAAAAGAAAAGGAATTAAACCAACTCAAAGACCGTTTTATATCCATGGTCTCTCATGAATACAGAACACCGCTTACTTCTATTCTCTCTTCAGTTGAATTATTGGAAAAAGGCGATGAAAAATATACTAAAGAGAAAAAGAAAGTGCACTTCAACAGGATACAAAAGAATGTGGACTATCTTATAAATATGATTGACCAAGTGCTATATGTAAACAAGATTGACAGCCGGAAGATCGAGGTATCTCTTCAGAAAATCAACCTTGCGGATTTCTGTACGGAAATATTTGATGAAATGAAGAGTTTATATCCCGTGATGAAATCAACAATAAATATTGATCTTAAAAAGGATTATTACAATATTGATGCTGCAATTATAAGGAAAATTCTGGGAAACCTCTTATCTAACGCTTATAAATACAATAGTGAAAACGGGACTGTTGATTTTGTTGTAATTTCAGAATCGAATAAGATTATTTTCAAGATTGCCGACAACGGAATTGGAATTCCCGAAGAAGAGTAAAAAAAAATGTTTTTGAACCTTTTTCAAGGATGACCAATGCACAAAATATAAAAGGGACAGGACTGGGATTAAATATTGTGAAAAAATCAGTTGAACAACTGGGTGGTACAATCTCATATGCGAGCAGGACCGGCGAAGGCACTACTTTTACAGTAACAATTCCAAATAATGAATAAGCCGGGCAGGTAAATGTTTAAGCTGCTTATCATAGAAGATGAAGATGACATACGTGAAAATATTAAAGAAATATTTAGGTATGCCGGTTATGAAGTTTTTGATTCGCCTGATGGAACCAGCGGGATTAAATCAGCTCAAATAAATAAGCCGGATCTTATATTATGCGATATTACGATGCCGGAGCTTGATGGATTTGAAGTAAAAAAGGCGTTAAGTGAAAAGAAACTAACATCATCTATTCCTTTTATTTTTTTAACAGCCCGGGCGGATATAAGGAGCATTCGTGAAGGTCTGGAATTAGGTGCCGACGATTATATAATAAAACCAATCCGCGCCAAAGAACTGGTAACTGCCGTAAGTAAACGGATGGACCGGATATCAGAGTTGAAAGCAGTGCGAAGTGATTTTACCCCGGTTAAGAGACTAACTCTTGAAGATAAAATACCTTTAAACACCGGCAAGGGTCTGCTTTTCGTCCCTGTAAAAAATATAGTTGCACTCACTGTTAAGGAGGACTACACTATGGTCTTTACCGACGAGAATAAAAAAATAGTAATTAAAAGGACAATTAAAAGCTGGGAAAGCATTCTACCTGAAAAAATATTTATAAGAGCCCACAGGAACATAGTAATTAATTTAAACTATATTGAAAAGCTTGAACACTGGTTTAACGGAACACTGATCGGAAAGCTTAGAAATTATCCGGAGTCAATAAAGTTCAGTAAAAGATATTCACAAAAAGTAAAAAGAATGTTTAAAGATAAATAACCGCTTTTCTGTTAAAACAATACGCTTATCTTCGTTATTATCCCGCTTAACCATTAAATCAAGTCAATTAACGATTTAATCTTAAAACAATTAATAAGAAACTATAAGTTTGTTACAGAAGTAGAAAAGAAAAAAAATAGAATTATTGGACAAAAAAGAAAAGAATTTTATTAAATAAAATATATGAAAGAGTTTGTGTAAAATCTATTTTTACACAATATCCCTACCTAAAACATATAGACCCAGACTAATGTCCCTTTCAGCTATAGAGAGGGACATTTTTTTTGACTGAAAAGCGCAATTTATTAATAAATTGAAAACCTTGTTCTTATAAATTAGTGCGTTAACTTAAATTTTATTTAAGGCTTTAATAAAAGAGGTTTAAGCAGAATAATACTTGAAGCAAGTGAAAGAATGTTGAGCTTTACTTATTCTAAAGCACATTCAATATAAATTCTCTTGATTCTTAAATTCGAAATTTTTATCTATGCAATAGTAAATATGTGTTAAGCACAAAGATGACGATGATAACAACCCCGGTACCCTTTAGCCGGGGTTTTTTTTAATATTGAATTTTATCTGTAAACGAGAGGGAAAGTTTTCTATCAAATTATTCGCTTATTCCGGACATCTAAAATTTTTAAAAGCGGAATAACACTTTTATTTTCTTAATAATGACAATATAATAAATTTTTCTATGCCTGATTTTTATTCCATAACTGTCAAGTGTACAATCCATAAAGCTACTTATAATCAACAATTGGCCGCCGTGAGGACAATTTACCTGTCCTGTACGTATAAAATAATCAAATGTAATTTCGATAATAAAAGAGAAATAATGGGTTTATTATATACTATGGTATGGAAAATTGATAAAATTATTAAAGTATCTTTGAATATACTGAATCTCTGTTGCTCCCTGTATTAAAATCAGTATTCCTGAATATTGGGGATATTCAAAAATATTGAATTTATTTGCCCTTTATAATTATTTGAGGGATATATGAAAAAGAAAGCAAGCACAAAAGAAGACTTTCTAAATGAACTTAAATCGAAGCAGAGAAAAATTAATCGCCTTGAAAAAATCATCCTGAAACTAAAGGAAAATCAAGCCGAAGAAATAAACAACCGCACCAAAGAACTAATATACCGGAGCGAAACGCAGTTAAAGCGTGCGGAACTTGCATCAAAGTCGGGCAACTGGGAACTGCACCTGGACTCCAAAATTATATTTTCCTCAAAAGGCGCAGAAAAAATTTATGGAGTTAAAAAAGGCCCGATCGACTACGAGATAATTAAAAACAGCACACTTCCCGAATACCGCAAAATGCTTGACGATGCATTAAATAATTTAATTAAGCATAAACAACCTTACAATTTAGAATTCAAAATTAAAACAAGGGATACGGGTGAAATAAAGGATATTCATTCAATTGCTCAATACGATAAGAGAAGAAAAATTCTTTTCGGTGTTATCCAGGATATTACTTCCCGCAAGCAAACAGAAAATATATTGCGTGCAAGCGAAGAGCGGTATCATTCAATATTCAGGAACAGTCTCACAGCGGTTTTACTTACTACACTCAATGGCAAAATACTTGCGGCCAATCCTGAAGCATGCCGTATATTTAACAGGACGGAGGAAGAACTCTGTTCACTCCGGAGAGAAGACATAATTGATATGACGGACCCGCGTACATCCCTTGCAATAGAAGAGTGCGAACGTACGGGAAAATATAACGGCGAGCTGACTTTTGTAAAAAAAGACGGAGCTAAATTTACCGGTTTATTAGTAAGTAATATATTCCTGGATAAAAGTAAAAATAAACAAATAAGTATAGCTATCTATGATATAACGGGCCAAAAGCAGACTGAAGAAGAGCTGCACCAATTGAACCGCAGTCTTCAGGCAATAAGCAACTGTAATCAAACCTTATTAAGGGCGGTTGATGAGCAATCCCTGTTAAACGAGATCTGCCGTATCACCTGCGATGAGGCCGGTTACCTTATGGCATGGGTTGGGTATGTGGATCATGATAAAGCTAAAACCGTGCGCCCGGTAGCCTGGGCAGGGTACGACAGCGGGTACATCGCAAATGCCAATATAAGCTGGGCAGACGATACGGAACGGGGAATGGGTCCTACAGGAAGAGCAATCCGGAGCGGTGAAATAACCTTTGTTCAGGATTTTAATACCGATCCGCAAATGGCTCCGTGGCGGGAAAGTGCATTAAAGAACGGATACCGGTCTATTGTTGCCCTGCCGCTTAAGGATGAAAACGCGAACGTATTTGGAACCCTTCAAATTTATTCCCAGCAATCCAATTCAATTACACCGGATGAAATCCGGCTCCTGGATCAACTTGCAAGTGATTTGGCATTCGGCATAAGAACTATGCGTATCCGTACGGAACATAAGCTATTGGAAGCTGAAGTGCGTGAATCAGAAGCCAGATTCAGAATGGTATTTGAGAATGTTCTTGACGGCATTTGCCTTGTATTGGAAGATCCTGACCCCTTAAAGAGAAAAATTGTTGATTGTAATGAACGTTACGCAATGATGTCAGGCCGGAGCCGCGAAGAGCTGCTTAAACTGGATAGCCTGGAAGGGCTTCAGATAACACTTGACGAAAATGCAAATAAAAACCGGCTTGAATCATTAGAAAGAGGAACAATATTCCGGGGTACATTTTCATGGCTTAGGCCGGATAAAAAAGAAAATATAATTGAGTTTGCAGGCAGGCCGGTTATATGGCGGGGGAAAAAATACACAATCGGTATCGACAGGGATATTACCGACCGCATAAGAATGGAAGCAGAAGTTAGAGAATCCGAGGAAAAATTCCGCCTGATATTTGAAAATGCTTTTGACGGAATTTGCATCTACACAAATGATCCGGATCCTAATGAGAGAAAACTTATCGATTGCAATGAAAAGTATGCAGCCATGGCAGGGCGCAGCCGTGAAGAACTGCTTAAGATCGGAAAACTGCAATCGTTAATGGTACCTTTTGACGACAGTACCAATAAAAATCGGTTGGAATCATTAGAAAGGGGCATAGCTTTTAAAGGTTATTCCTCATGGATACGGCCGGATAAGAAAGAAAATTTTATTGAGTGCGTAGGTGTACCAGTTACCTGGCGGGGTAAATCATACACGGTGGGCATTGACCGGGACATTACTGAACGGAAACGGACTGAAAATGAACTGCGAAAATTATCAAGGGCTGTTGAACAGATCCCAATCTCCGTAGTAATTACAGATACAAATGGAAATATAGAATATATAAACCCGAAAACTACAGAGACTTCCGGTTATCAGCTTGATGAAGTAGTAGGCAAAAATCCAAGAATTTTCAGCTCGCGTGAAAAACCTAAGCATGAGTACAAAACTCTTTGGTATACTATTAAATCAGGAATAGAATGGCGGGGTGAATTACATAATAAAAAGAAAAACGGTGAACTTTACTGGGAATATGTATTAATTTCTCCGATATTAAATGAAAAAGGGGAAGTAACGCACTTTATTGCAGTAAAAGAAGATGTTACCGAACGAAAAATGATTCTGGAAGATTTAATTGAAGCAAAAGAAAAGGCTGAAAAATCCGAAAAGCTTAAGTCAGAGTTTTTATCCCTGGTTTCCCATGAAATCAGGACTCCTCTTGTTACAATTGTTAGTTATTCTAATCTCATAAATGAGCATTTTAACGACGGCAATATTTCCATTCTGCCCGAATATTTGGAATCGTTATCTGTCTCGGGCATGCGTATGCAGAGAACGTTTGATTTAATTGTAAATGCGGCACAAGTTTTAACGAATAATTATGAACCCAAATTTAAAAAATTGAATTTGGCTGATGATATTTTACTTAAAGTTTTTAATGAATTTAAAAATCAAGCCGGGCAGAAGGAATTAGAGTATATTTTAATTGACAATTCAAAAGACAAAAATATTTTTGCCGATGATTATAGCCTTTACCAATTATTTTCAAACCTTATTGATAATGCAATTAAATACACTAAAGAAGGTTTTGTTAAAATAGAAATAAACCAGGAGAACAGGACTATCATTGTAAAAATTAGTGATTCCGGCATTGGTATTTCAGAAGATTTTCTCCCCTATATATTTGAAACATTCCGGCAGGAAGACCAGGGCTATTCAAGGAGATATGAGGGAAACGGTTTGGGGCTGATGATTACTAAAAAATATTGTGAAATAAACGGCGGAGAAATATTTGTAGAAAGTATTAAAGGGAGCGGTTCAATATTTACGGTAAAATTTAAATTGATCCGATGAAACTTAAATGAACAATCCCGGTAAGGCATATAATAATAAATTCCGGCTTAAAAGTTTACCGGGTTTTGACGGTCCGGTACACGTAAATACAATTTGTGTAACTAAAGCGGCTTAAAATGAATTCTAATAAGAAGGTTATATCAACAAGGCGATTATTTGCACTTGCATTTATTGTATCCTTTATTACAGTACTTTGTCTTGGGGCATATTTTTACTGTTCTTATGAAGTAAAATCAATCCGGAGAGAAGTGAGCACAAACCTTGAAGCGATTTCAAAGCTAAAGATTACACAAATTGAAAATTGGAATAATGAAAGATTTGCCGACGCTAAAGTATTTTCACAAAGCGAGATTCGTTTAAACGAATTGGAAAATTTAGTACTTTACAAATCATCGGCATATTTAAATTCTGAAATAACAAAAAATTTAAAATTGCTTAATACTAATTCTGATTACAGCAATATAATTATAAGCAATACCGAAGGAAAACCGCTTCTTTCATTAGACCCAAAACACCAGCAGATTGATTCCTGTGCAGTGCGCTTCATTAAATCTGCCGTAAAAAACAAAAGGATAACTTTCACCGATCTGTACAGGCATTTACCATCCGGTAAAATCTACCTGGATTATATTGCACCTGTAATAAATAAAGAAAACACAGTTACAGCGGTTGTAATATTTCGCGTAAATCCGGATACCTATCTATATCCCCTTATAAAAGAATGGCCTGTTCAAAGTAAAAGCTCAGAAACTTTAATTGTGCGAAGGGACGACGGGTACGCTCTTTTCCTGAACGAATTAAATTATCAAAGCGGCACAGCATTAAAATTAAGGATACCGTTAACAAGAACAGATGTTCCGGCAGTACAAGCTGTTCTCGGGTATAACGGGATATTTGAAGGTGTGAACTATCGCGGTGAAAATGTATTATCGTATATAAGCCCAGTAAGCGGTACAACCTGGATTATGGTTGCCTTAGAGGACACCGGTGAGATTTATGCCGAACTATATTATAAGGAAATTGTAATTATAATATTTACAATAGTCTTGATCTTTGTTTTGTTGGGAGGGCTTTGGGGGTTTTACCATTACCGTCAAGGGAATATTTACAGAGAACTATTTTCCAGGGAAAAAGAGCTTCGCGAGTACCATGAAGAATTTAAAACAATCCTGTACAGCGTGGGAGATGCTATTATTACACTTGGAACAAACGGCAAAATCAAAAATATGAATCGTACAGCCGAAGCATTAACCGGCTGGAAAGAATCCGAAGCTATATACAAACCGTTTGAAGAAGTATTCAAAATAATTAATGAAGAAACGCGCAGCATAGTCCAAAACCCGGTTAATATAGTTTTACGCGAAGGCAAAACAGTCGGCCTTGCAAATCATACACTGCTTCTGTCTAAGGACGGCCGGGAAATTCCAATAGCAGACAGCGGCGCTCCGATAAAAAGTGATAACGATGAAATTTTAGGAGTAGTTCTGGTTTTCAGGGACCAATCGGAAGAAAGAAATGCCCAAAAAACAATTGAAGAGAGCAGGCAGCGTTTTCTGTCTCTATTCAGAAATATGAATGAAGGTGTTGCCCTGCATGAATTAGTGAAGGATAGCAACAGTAACGCGGTTAATTACAGGATAATAGACGTTAATCCCCGGTTTGAAAATATACTTGGAATAAACCGTAATGAAGTTGCCGGGAGGCTTGCAACAGAAGCTTACCAGGTAAGCGAAGCTCCTTATTTGGAAATTTACAGTAGTGTTGTCCGTACGGGGCTGTCTCATACTTTTGAAACATATTTTGAATCCATGGATAAACATTTTATCATTTCGGTAGTTCCGTGGCTTAATAACGGATTTGCAACAATATTTACGGATATTACCGGGAATAAAAATGCAGAGGAAGCTCTCCGCGAAAGTGAGGAAAGGTTTAGGACAGTTTATAATGCTTCTCCATCGGCCATTTCAATATCGGAGATTGGAACAGGCCGGCTAATACAAATAAATGAAGCTTATGAGAAATTATTTGGATTTAGTAAAAATGAATCAATAGGAAAGAGTTCTTTTGAACTGGGCATCTGGGTAAATAAAGCTGACAGAGAAAGATTGATTGATGTTATTTTAAAAAACAATTTTTACAATAACCTGGAAATTAATTTCAAAAGTAAAAACGGCTCCGTCATTAATTGCTTGTTATCAGGGAGAATAATCCATATAAAAAATAATAATTTCATGGTTACAATTATACATGACATTACAAATTTGAAAAATGCCACACTTACTTTAAAAGAAAGCGAAGAACGTTTTAGAAAAATTTTTGAAGAGCATTCCGCTGTAAAACTATTAATAGACTCTAAAACAGGGGAAATAGTTGAGGCCAACAAAGCCGCAGCAGAATATTACGGATGGACAAAAGAAGAACTTTTGCAGATGAATATAAATGAAATAAATATATCATTAACTGAGAAAATAAAAATGCAAATGGATCAGGTTAGTGAACACAAAAAAATCCACTTTGAATTCGTTCACCGCAAGAAAAATGGTTCTATAAGGGATGTTGAAGTTTTCAGCAGTACTGTTGACATTGGCGGAAAAGAATACCTGCATTCAATAATTCATGATATTACAAAAAGGAAGCTTGTTGAAGAGAAATTAAAAAAATATTCGGAGGAATTGATTAAGCTGAATGCCGGCAAGGACAAAATGTTTTCTATAATTGCGCATGATTTAAGGGGACCCTTCAATCCCCTTCTGGGTATTTCCGAGATTATGGCAAATGACTTTAAAAGTTTATCAAAAAAGGAACTGAAGTATTACAGCAAGGAAATATTCAATTCGCTGAAAAATATATATACGCTGCTTGAAAATTTACTAAGCTGGTCAAGGATAGAAACCGGACAGATGCAATTTAATCCGGAAAAAATAAACATATATGAGAAAACAGAGAACGTAATAAATCTTCTTTCGGAGATTTCCAAATCAAAAGACATATCCGTATTTAATGAAACGGGCAAAGATATTTTTGTTACAGCCGACCCGACAATGCTGAATTCAGTAATGCAAAACTTAATAAGCAATTCAATTAAATTTACATATAACGGGGGTTCTTTAAGAGTATTTGCGGAAGACATTAACAATGGTTTTATTAAAGTAACGGTATCCGATAACGGAGTCGGGATGGATGATAAACAGATAAAAAATTTATTTAAACTGAGTGTAACATCTACAAGGGGAACAAACAACGAAAAAGGAACCGGCTTAGGGCTTATGATCTGTAAAGAAATGGTAGAAAAAAACGGCGGAACAATCTCTGTTAAAAGTGAAGCGGGGAAAGGGACGGATATTTCATTTACTATACCAAAAGCGGTGTAACAAAGAATGTCTGAACCCCCGTTAGGGACAAGCGCTGATTCTTTTGATTCGCCTGATTACCCTGATTTTTAAATCATTTTCAATACAAAATTATCTGCTATGTGTTAAATATAGCCCATCATTTTTCAGCCAGGTTTATCAGCCTTTTGTAGATGTCATCTAAATCGGCGCCTGTATTTGGTATTTCAGACTTTTGCTCTTAGCGCTTTGCGTTTTGCTCTTGAGGCTTCGTGCATCACGCTTTGCGCTTTGCGCTTTGCTCTTCTCCTCAGTGCCGGCGACTTTTGAAATAAATGTGTGGCTCAGCTTCGAGTGGAGGTTGTAAAGACAGTCTGTCCCGTTTTTTTATCGGGAGGGTATAGTTTACCACCATGTGGCCCTGTTTTTACTTGCTACTTAGCCGGCGGGTAGACCTGTAAGTACAATCTTTCATGCCGCATGTATCGCAAGTATATTCTTTCATTTTAACCGAGGCGCCTATTCCAATAACACCGCTGACAGATTTAATAGGGATCATAAGTGAGGAACCGGTTAAAGTTACCCCGCAAAATTTTTCAGGCAATAATAAAAACAAAATCTGCTGATCAGAAACAGGCCAGTTGCAGTAACCGGGGCTGTACCTGTTGGTTATTTTTAATCCGAATTCATCCATTTGCCTGCCCAGCAGATCATGCATTTTATCTACTGCCTTTTCAACGACTATCGATGCAACAGTATCAACAATATAACTTAATAAAGGCTCTCCGCCCAGCATTGACTCTTTAGCCCACGTTTCCATTCCCGGCCCGATTGAACAAACGAAGAGCGCCGCCTTTTCTGACTTGCGGAGTTTGGAGACAACAATTTTTTGCATATTAAAAAAACTGCCGCCAATAAAAATACCCTCATTTTGCCCGGGGTTAATACGCACATCAAGTATCCTGTACCCTGCCTGAATTTCACAATAAAGAGCTAAACTTGATATTACATTATCAATCGTTTCTATCAAGTGTGCGTCCGGCCTGCCCGCCTGCCCGGTTTGTTTTTCCGGTTCTTCAATATTTGAATACCCAAGTGAAAGAACTACTTCCGTATTATTTAAAGACAAATCATTTAAATTTATCTTTACCTTAAAAACATCCTGCTCAATCTGCCGCAACGGAATTGAATCAGTCAAAAGTATTCTCAATGATTAATTTTTAATGCATGTACTAATGCACTGATATGTGCGGGGGTAGTGCCGCAGCACCCGCCAATAATATTAGCCCCGCTGTTAACTAACTCCCATGCTTTTTCAGCCATAACTGCAGGCGATTCTGGAAATACTGTTTTGCCGCCGGTGAAGACAGGTTTACCCGCATTAGCATGAACCAATACCGGGATATTAGAATCTACAGTTCTTATTTCTCTAACTATTTCAATCATCTGATCAAATCCATTACCGCAGTTAGCCCCGATTACCGATGCACCCGCATCTTTAAGGACTTCAACTATATCCGAGGGAGAAACGCCCATCATTGTCCTGAATGTACCGTTAACAGTTTTTTCAAACGTGAAAGTGCAGACTACCTCCAGATTGGTAACGGATTTTACTGCTTTTACTGCCAGGCAGGCTTCATCCAAAGCCGACATAGTTTCAATGCAAACAGCATCCACACCTCCCTTTTTCAGGCCTTCCGCCTGAATACAAAATCCTTCGAATAATTTTTGTTCGGGGACATCACCCATCATAAGAATAACACCTGTCGGCCCGATTGAGCCAAGTACAAAATGGTTATCCCCAGCAGCTTCCCTAGAAATATCCGCAGCCGCCTGGTTAAGTTCTTCAGTCCTGTTCTCAAGTCCATAGTGCAAAAGTTTAGCAGGGCTTGCTCCGAAACTGTTTGTAAGGATCATATCAGCGCCGGCATCTATATAACTTTTTGCAACAGCAAATACATCGGGCCTGTGTGTTATATTCCAAAGTTCGGGGCATTCGCCCGGTTTTAATCCCCTCTCAATCAACAAAGTACCCCAGGCTCCATCTGAAATAAGTATCCGTTTATTTTTAAGGCTTTCAAGCAGTGATTTCATTTTATTCCTAATTACTTTTTAGTATTACTCACTTAAACATGCAATATGAAAATATAAATTTGATGCAGAAACATTCGTTATACAAGTATTAACACCGCGATTAATCGCGGTGTTAATGTTACTAAAAAAATGTTCTAACTGTTTTAACAGTTTACCACCCGTTTTATAAGAATACATACAATATACATTTAGTATATTTATTAATGTAAACCTAATTTTCACACAGTCTCTTTAAGCCGGGGGTAATTTATCACACCAGGATTCGGCTTTTCCGCCGGAGGCGGATGAGCCTTTGGCTCAAGCAAACAAAATCTGTTCAAAAAATCAGTTGTTAGCGGAATATCCGTCAAGCAAAGTAACTACGCCCTGGGGATCAGGTGCATATCCGTCAGCGCCCATCTTCTCGGCTGCTTTTAAAGTTAAAGGTGCGCCGCACCCTTAAAGTGAGCTTCACGTAAATTTTTATTTGAGAAGGATCATCTTTTTATTTTTATATCCGGTTTTGCCGTTCGTACTTTTTACATTAAGCAAATATAAATAAAGTCTAAAAGCTAATCCATTTGAATTTTAATAAAATATACTTCCCATTTTGGGAATTTTTTATTATCTATATGCTAGTTCATATGAGAATAATTAAACGAAATACTTTAATAAATTACTGGAAGAAATTCCCGGAAACTGAACAACCGCTTAAGTCATGGTTTGATCAAGTAATAAATGCACACTGGAAATCGCCGAGGGAATTAAAAAGACAATTTAGAAATGCTTCAGTTATTACAAATAAAAGAATCGTATTTAACATTAAAGGAAATAGTCACAGGTTAGTGGTTAATATTGAATTCAGAATAGGAATCGTCTTTGTAGTCTGGACCGGATCCCACAAAAATTACGATAAAATAAATGTTAAGGAGATAAAATATGTTAAAACCAATCAGGACTAAGAAAGAATATACTAACGCGATCAATAGAATATATAAATTAATGCAAAAAGAACTGAAAGTTAATTCCGATGAATACAATGAACTTGATGTCCTTTCAATTTTTGCCGAAAATTATGAAAGCAGGTATTTCCCGGTAGAAATGCCGGACCCGGTAGAAGCTATTAAATTCAGACTTGATCAGCTTAATCTTGAGCCGTCGTCATTAATATCCATTCTTGGATCGAAAAGCAGGGCCTCGGAAATTCTAAACAGGAAAAGAAAGCTAAGTATAACAATGATTCGAGCGCTTCATAACAAATTAAAGATACCGGCTTCTTCATTGATAAAGGATTATAGTCTGAACCATTGATTCACCTGATTTCTGCCTCAGGCTGAAATCAGATGAATCAGCGGTTCAGATTTCCTCTATAAAACTTGAGAAATGTTTCTTCCTGCCTTTTTTTCTGTAGATAATATCTTCAATTGTTGAGGAATCCATAAACAGTTGGCGGGCAATTTCATTGATTATATCGTATTTCTTTCTTTTAACGTCTGAAAATTTCCGGCGTTTAAATTCCTGCTTTATCCATAAATTTCTAACTCCGTTCTCATCTACTATTCCAAGAGTGCGGTAAAGCCCTAGCTGCTCTTTAGTTAATCTTATCGCTACCCCATGCCGTTGATTTTTTTTGTTCGATGCGCGCCTTGTTTTCCGGGAGATAAAATACCTGAGAGACTTTTCAATCAGTACGGTTAGTGTCTTTACCCTATTTTGCTTTTTAAGGAAATTCTTCGAGTTGGAAATAACATCCTTGCTTAACCGGATATTTATTCTTTCTTTCTTTATTGCCAATGAAGGCCTATTACATTAATAGGTTTTCTAAATTTAATCGCTTCGACTAACCCTGCTTACTATGTGGGTTGCATAACTAAAAATAAAATTCATTAGCCCCAGTTTTTAATGTAGCCCCGGCTTTTAAGAAAGCCTGTCCCGATTCCTTATCGTGAAGGTATGCTTTGTCTCTCCTAATCCCGGAGGGATGAAATCTTTGTAGCCCCGGGTGTAAGAGGCCGGGTGAAAATTCAAAATTGACGAATAAATATTTATTTATTTGCATTTAAAGACTTTAGTATTCAATAAAATGAAAATTTATATTTTTGAAACTAATTTTCACACAGGCTGGTAAACCCGGGGGTTATGTGATCTCGCCAATTCTTCCCTCCCCTCTCTTTGAAAGAGAGGGGGCCGGGGGTGAGTTCTTCTGAGATACACCCGATAAAACCAGGTCATTTTATTACATTTATTAGATGTATAACATTCTCTACCGTCATGCAGCCATGTATAATTTTAATAAAGTTAATGATTTTTCAAAGTTTTAACTTTGCTCTTTCTCTACTTTAAGGTCATTCGACTTACAAGAAGTTAATTGAGGATTAATGTTTTTAATAACCGTTGTTATAAGTAAATTAAGTATGCTATTTTGAATATGTTTAACATCCGTAGTAGTAACATTATTAGCTAAATAATCTCCAAGTTCCCAAGTTATAAACTCGTGTAAGGAATCATTTGTTGGTATGGAAATAGATAATTCGCCTTTAGGATCATTACCTGAAAAATTCTTTGAGTGCCTTGGGGTAATGTCGGTTTGGTTTGTAGTATTAGAAAATTTAATGAGAGATTCTATTGCAGAATTGACTTCAAAAGATTTAAAAACCAAGCGATTGTTGGCAGGCAAAACATTTTCTGAATTATCAAAAAAACTCAAAAAAGTACTCCTTCAAAAAGTTAATAATGATGAATTATTAAAAAATGAACTTATAAAAATATGTGATCGTCTAAAGACAATTGCCTGGAACAGAAATGAATGTATGCACTCGGTATTTTTCCTTGACGAGAACGGAAGAATAATACGGTTCAAATATAGTTCGAAAGTAGATTCCACGTTTTTTGAAGAAGAAATAAAAGATTTAGAATCTATGGAGAAACTTATCCAAGACATTATATTTATTTTTGGAGAATTAAACAATTTTATTAAACGAACCATCGTTAAATTTCCTTAAATTTTAGGTGAACCAATTGCAAAAGACTAAAGAAAAACCAAAAACAAAGAAGAAACTTGAAAAGCCTCTCAAACTCGATATGTCGTTCGATAAAGCAACGAAAAAAATTGTAAATACCAAAGTTCCTAAAAAGAAATAAGGAATAAACGGGAGATTCTATGAATGAATTACAGCTTGCAATTGAAAGTATTAAAATAGCCGTTTCAATCGCCAAAGGTTTGGGCGAGTTAAAATTAGGTAATGTCGTAGAGGAAAAAGTTAGTGAATTAAAAAACATTATATTCGTCCTTCAAGATAGGATAACGCTTATAAGAACTCAATACGAAGAACTCTACAACAATCATATTACTCTCAAGAAAGAACATTTGAAGCTTACTGATTGGGAAAGTAACAAGCCTAAATACGAAAGAGTACGGCTTAATACCGGGTCTTTCGCTTACACGATAAAAGAAAATACAAATCTTACCGCAGACTATCCCTATTATTGTCAAAACTGTTATGATAATTCTCAAAAACTTTCCATATATCAACCTATTGAACGATATAGCGAAGGCATGGAAAGCATTGAACATTCTTGCCCTATTTGTCTCAATAATATTTTTATTCCTAATTCTAAGTATAAACCTTATAACCATCCGTCGTCCGGCAGTGAGGATTTTATGGCACGATAACTTATTTTTTAAATAATCTGATTTTTTTGCCAGAGTTTTATTATTAGTCATTATTCACTCCTGTTTGTGCCAAGTAAGACCCACCCCTGCACCCCTCCCCAGAGGGGATTTTTTTATTTTGGCCGATTGAAGCCGGAAAGAATGATACATAGTATTATTCTCCACAATAAATGTTAATCCTTTTTATTTAGTGCTGCATAAATACCCATCAAAGTGTTATATTGATGAGTTGTCAGGTAAAAATCTTTTATAACTCTATTTTTAATCTCAATAAAAATATCGTTTTCACGCGCGGTTAATAAAAATTTCTTTTTCTCAATTAGATTTAATGCATCTTGAATAAATTTAATCCTGAGATTCGGGGTATTTATTTTATCATTCATAATCTCATCTCTAAGTGACAATATTATTTAATTAATTTAAGTCACGTATATGCTATTTAAAGTAGCCCCGGCATTTATGTCGGGGATTGCTAAATTGCTCAACACGTTCGGCTTTAGCCAAAATAGAATGAATATTGTGGCTAAAGCCAATTATGTCCGGAATTCACTATTCCCCGAGTTAAAACTCGGGGCTACTTAATAAAATATTTAGTATCATCATAGCTTTAGTAATTACTTTATCCGGCATATCTAAATTCATGCGCTCCACTTTACCAGATGGTATTTAGCTGCATCCTCTTTTCTTACATACCGCGGCGAATCTACTCCCGGAACTTTTACCTGGTCATAAAAGTCCCATGCTTTCCTGTCGTCGTTCAGTTGTTTAACTAAATCTGCATAGGTAAATACCTGCACACATTTATCATAAGATATAAAATTTGCCACTGTGGGAACCGGATATTGACAAGTATCAATAACATGATTAACGGCGTCCCTAAGCCTTGAATCCGTGAATTCCTTTTCCTTAAGCCTCCTGTTAAGCACTTCATAAAAACCTTCCGGAAGCTGGGGGAATGCTTAGGCAATTTCCATATTTTGTTCCAGTACAGTCCGGAGCGTAAGCTCTCCCGTGTAAACAGATAATGTGTTACCCGTTATCCCGGGCGCTTCCAATGATATTAAAGGCTTTACCGATTGCGCCGACAATGCCTTCAACCGTTGCTCCAGGCTTGTTATTATTCCCTGCGCCATTATTATTTTTTCTGCATAAAATTGTTTTTATTTCATTGAACTTGTTAACGATTAAACCCGGACTCATATTTTCCCTGTACCAATTATCGGTAATCATCAAACACGCTTTAAAATATTTTCTGAAATCGTTTTTGGTTTCTTCAATGGTTTTTGGTGATGATTTATTCTTTGCTTTATAGGTGCTTAAAAGCTTCCCTATGGCTTTTCTTTCTTTGCCCGTGTTTAATGTTTCAAAGATCATCTGCCGGTTAAGTTCATATTCACCGGAAAATATTTCAAGCAATTCGCTTATCAAATCAGTTTCCGGTTCCGGTACAAAAGTTTCCGATCCGGAACCGGAAGGCAGGGTATTAACCTTTCCTTTATTTTCATTTCTTTTCTTTTGTGGGCTGCTGGCTGCGGGATCACCGCTTTCAGGCACGGAATCAGTCATTCCGGCTCCCGCACCGGAAACTGAAGAATTGGAAGAATCAATACCGGAGATTTCTATTTTTAAATTCGACCATTTTGGTGTTTCAGGATTGATAAGCAAATATTTTGCATTTAGGCAAATTGAACTCCTTTTCCTGCTGGCTTCAATATATCTTTTCTGAATTCCCGAACTTGTAAGGATGTTATATTTCTCATACATCAGTTTATTAAATATTTCTTTTACAAAAGCAAACGAGAGCATTTCATCAAATACATTTTCGGCGAGATCGTTTTCCGAACAGAACAGTAATTTTTCATCGTTACCGAATTTCAGGAAATAACCGTCGTCTTTATAAGCAGCTTTCCATAATTCCGTAATAAACCCGATACCCGTCAATTTATATTTTGCCTTAAAGACTTTAACCTTAAATTCCCAATCAGTATCGGTTGTGTAATAACTTAAACCAATTTTTTTATGAGCCATAATTATTGATTATTTTATATTCGGAGATTTCACACATCAGGCAAAAATTGAAAGTTGATTTGCCTTTACCGGTTTTCCCGGGCTGATGTGAAATTTCTTTTTAAATTTGTTTTTCTGCCGGGCTTAACCGCACCGTCCTCAATAACGATACTGTTCTTGCATGTATCATCTACACTCTCAATCCATACCTGGTAATTTTTTGCCGCAGCAATCATCCTGACAAGATTAAGATTGTTTTTATCAAGGAAGGAACCATCTTTTAGTAAAATTACTTTTAATTTTGGTTTCTGAGCCATGGCAATTGCAAGCGCAACTTTAATCCTTTCTTCCTGGCTGCACTGGGTAAACGGTATTCCTTTAAATATTATATCATCACCTCTGAATCCCAGTCCTTTAACAGGGAACTCCGCTATTTCTAAAGCTTGTAGTATTTTTTTTGTAAGCCCGTTTATTTGTTGTGAAAGTTTTTCTGCTTTCTGCCTGTGTGAACGAAGTGAATCTTTAATTGTTTGATATGCTTTAGCTTCCCGGACTTTATTATTTTTACATCCGGCGGCAGATAATGTATTACAGAGAAGGGATACATCAGGATCAATAAGTGTTGATACCAGTTCATCCAAATGTTTTTTGCAGGATTGATAATTAAAAAGGCCTGTTTCTATTTCTTCAAGTTCCCCGGTTAATTTTTTAATTTTATTCAGGGTTACTAATTTTATTTTTTTAAGTGTTTTGAATTTCTTAACTACTGCATGAAGATTACAGCGCAATTTATTGTTTATGCCGGAAGCTTTATTAACATCAAGCAGTTTTGAAATATTTTCAAAAGGATGTTTTTCTTTTCCCCACCGCCCGTTCTCTGCAGGGATTAAAGCATTTAAACAAACCTGGAGCGACTGAACTTCTTTGTTTTCAATAGTGCGCTCATCGTATTTAACTCTTCTCCTCTCTTCAAGCCTCTCAATGTCAATATTTGTTTTTACTACAGATTTAAGAACATTTAACTGCTTTTCATTATCCTGGGAAAGAAATACAGAGGGATCAATTGTTGTCTTATTAAATAGGCCGTCTAAAATAGTCTGCGGATTTTTATACGATGCGCCTTCACGGTTGGTAACTTTTAAATATGAATCCTTACGAGTAAATGTTCTTATTATATTATATTCTCCGATATCAATTTTAATTTCGGCCTTATCCTGACCTTTTCTTACCGGTTCAGGGATATCTTTGAGTGAATCTTTTCCGGCTACTGCAGACAGAACGGCATCCAGTATAGATGACTTTCCCTGCTCATTAGGCCCGGTTATAATAACAGAGTGAGGGTCCGGAGTAAGATTAACTGTTTTTAATCTTTTAAAATTCTCGCAAGTAAATTGAAGGATCCTGAAATTATTTTTTTTATTTTTCATCTGTTCCGCCTTTACATGTAACACCTGATAAAAAATATTTAATTTAATTCATTTATAAATTCATTTCCGCCAGAGGCGGATGAGCCTTTGGCTCAAGCAAACAAAAAAAACGCAACAATGGACTAAAGTCCTAAGGTTTTGTTGAATTTATTCATCCCCGACTTAAAAGTCGGGGCTACTAAAACTATATTTCTTTATGCAACACCGTACATAGGCGGATCGGCCTTTGGCTGACACTCATTTCCGCCAGAGGCGGATCAGCCTCCGGCTGACATCCATCCACCCATTCATTTCCACCAATTCTTTTACTTTCATATTGTTATATAATAAGTCGGTTAATTCATCTCTTGTAAACAGTCCGTCTTCAACATCATCTTCAGTAAGAAGTTTTTTTTCCAGGCATATTTTTATTTTTGCCGCATCGGTTAATTCCGCAAACTGCCTGTAACAGTATTCAGATGCTATATCATTAGGACTGAAGCTCAATTTTATCAAATTACCTTTAAGAAGATTAACCTGATCTGCCATTATTTACCGCTGATATTTATATTTAACATTTTTGAAGTTCTTTAAAATATTTTCTCAGCACCTCATCTATGTTATTAATTGCATTTACAATTTCTTCAAGGGCTTTCTTTGTTTCAGTCGTTAGTTCAGGCATTATGTCCCCCGTTAAGAGATTGAACGGGAACAGGTTCCAGCAAATTAAATGTTGAAACTGTTTCGGTTTGAACGAATTCATTTTTTTCACCTGGCATAACAGGGGCAAGCTGAAGTTTTTCACGGCTGTTGATTAGGTAAGCAGAAAGTTTTTCATTCAGGCCTGCCTCATACCCTTCAATGTATTTTTTCTGGTTGGCAATCTCAAGCAGTTTTATGCCGGAATTTAATACTGCATTCTCTTTTTTTAATTCATACCATAACTGTTCGAAGGAAATAAAACCCTGCCCCTCAATATCCATTCCGTCCGGTGCTTCTTTTACCTCAAATATTATCCACAATATTCCAACTAATAAAATTGTAAGAGCCACCAAAAAACCGGCGGGGAACATCCGCAAATAATTTGCAAAGGCTTCCATTTCAACCTCACTTAAAATATTTATCGTTTTTTTTTAATTCCGGCAGAATGAAAATGAAATAATAAAGCGCATAAAGGATTACAATCAGAGAGAAAAGCAAACATAAGATTACAATTACGGTACTAAATATTTCTATAAGCTTTCCATGCATTTAATTATCCCATTCCTGGTTTAAGTGCGCCCATTTTCTTGATTTATTTTTAAGCGAACCGCTTACTAATTACGATTTTTATTGATTTTGAAATTTATTATATATAGGTTGATTAATAATTTATATTGATTATTGTTACTATATATTAATAAAACATTGACAATAATATACGTACAAAGTACGTATTTGTCAAGTTATTATTTCATATATTAAAAAATATTTTTATTATTTTATGGCAAAAGCTGACAAAATACGTAAATACCCAAACGAATCTGATCTTAAAAAAATCCCAAGAAAATCGCTTTTAAGAGCGATCCGGCAGAAATATGATACACTTGATGAACTGGGGAAAGCGCTGGGAATATCAAAGCAAAGTGTATCCGACGCAATAAACCGGCAGACGGATAAATTTATGCAGAAGCTTACCGAAAAAGCCGGCATAGATTTGAGATCGGTAAACAACCAGATAATTTCCGATAATAAATTCAATGATATCAAAGGAGATATGGGATTTTATTCCGGCAGTAATAAAAACAGCCGGGAAGAGATTGAAGAATTAAAAAAAGATTTAAAGCAGAAAATAAACTACATCGAAATACTTGAGAAAGAGAACAAAGAACTTAGGGCGTTGCTTTCTAAGAATAAAGGGCATAAATAAAGAGGACGTTCCGTACACTAAAACAGAGGAGTCTGATGCAGAACCAGATCGTCAAACAAAACGATATTAGTCATATTGCCGGAAATATTAATTTCAATTATTACACCATTCCAAAAAGATTTTCTCATTCTGATAAATTCAGGGAATCAATAATTCATTTATTAGAACAGGTTAAATATTTAAAACAGGAGCTAAAGTCTAGCCGGAAACGTAACATGGAATTAATCAAATTGTTGGGTGCTCAAACCGACAGATTAATTGAAAAGGAAACGGAGATAAGGGATTTAATAAGAAAATTCGGGAATTATTAAAATACACAGTATTTAAAATGAGTAAAGCGGCATTAAACCGCATTCTTTTTCAGATCTTTGTAGCGAAGGAGGGATTCCTTCGAAGGAGTCCCTTTGGGAGAACCCCCTCGTTTCGGTTTTAAATAAATGCGTGTTTTTTATAATAATTTTGATGAAGTAGCGGGGGAGGGATTCGAACCCCCGACACGTGGATTATGATTCCACTGCTCTGACCTACTGAGCTACCCCGCCTTATATGTTTTTAAGCCGGTAAATATATAAATTTTTACTCAAATTTTCAAAAACCCGGTCGTAGGAGGGATATTTATCAATTTCTTAAATATCTCTATATTTAGTCCTGTAAATTTAAAAAGGGAACAAAAGCAATGGCAGATGCATTCACACAGGTTTATGTTCATGTTGTGTTCATTGTCCAGAATCGATATTGTGTAATTTCTGAATCATGGAAGGATGAACTATATAAATATATTGCCGGTATTATCAGAAATAATAAACACAAATTGTTAGCCATAAATGGGGTACGGGATCACATACACCTCTTTATAGGTATGAAACCATCACAATCTTTATCAGATCTGATGCAAGACATAAAAGCGTATTCTTCCCGGTGGATTAATGATAAAAACTTTGTTTCAGGTAAATTCAATTGGCAATCCGGCTATGGTGCATTTTCATATTCTCATTCACAGGTAGATACAGTAATAAAGTACATTATGAATCAGGAACAACATCATCATAAAAAGACATTTAAGGAAGAATATATTAAAATTTTAAAGGATTTTGAAATTTTATACGAGGAACGAGATTTGTTTAAATGGATCGATTAATTTTGCCGTTACTATACCATCCCTGCCGGGATTTTGAACTTTTGTGTTGTTCCAGACTGTTATAAAGATTTCGTCCCTGCCGGGACTTGGAATTTTAATGAGCTTAGTCCCGGCAGGGACGAAATATTTATAAAAAAACGATACAAACGAAACTTTAAAAATCCCGGCAGGGATGTAATAGTGAGTTTCATGTTTATTTGCTAGTTAAAAATTTCTAAACTTATTTTATGCTATAGATAAGTTCGAAAAAAAATATTTATTTCAGTGAGTTTTTATCCAGGGCTTTCCACAGGTAGTCTAGTAATTCCGGCACGCCCTGGTTTGTTGCGGAGGAAAATATCATCAGCGGGGAATCTGCATTTTTGATTTTCTTTTTGGCAAGCTTTTTTAATTCAGATTCTTCAAGCAGATCGGATTTTGACAATGATATAATTTTAGTTTTTTTTGCCAGAGCAGGGCTGTAGGTCTTAATCTCGTTCAGGAGAACATCATATTCTTTTTGAAAATTTTCAGAAGTAACTTCGATAAGGAATAAAAGGATCCTTGTCCTTTCTATATGACGCAGGAATTTAATTCCAAGCCCTTTGCCTTCATGCGCCCCTTCAATAATTCCGGGTATGTCTGCAACGGTAAAACTTTTAAAATCTTTATATTTAACAATACCGAGCACGGGTTCCAGTGTTGTAAAAGGGTAATCGGCAATCTTCGGCCTTGCAGCAGATATTTTGGAAATAAGAGTGGACTTACCCGCGTTAGGGAAACCAACCAGCCCGATATCGGCGATAAGTTTCAATTCCATTATTATTTTTTTCTCTTCACCCGGTTTACCCGGTTCTGCATATCGGGGCGCCTGGTTTGTGGGTGTGGCAAAATTACTGTTCCCTTTTCCGCCCTTACCGCCTTTTGCTATTACAACTTTTTTTTTATCAGCATCAAGGTCAAATAGAATTTTTCCCGAAGAAGCATCTTTAATAATTGTGCCGACCGGGACGTTAATAACTATATCCAAGCCGTTTTTGCCGTCCTTCAGGGAATTTGCACCCAGATCGCCGTCTTTGGCTATATATTGTTTTTTATACCTGAAATCCAAAAGCGTGGAAAGATTATGCTGGGCCTCAATAACAACATCTCCCCCTTTACCGCCGTTGCCGCCGGAGGGGCCGCCCTTGGGTACATATTTTTCCCTCCGGAAAGTTACAGCGCCGTTGCCGCCGTCTCCTGCTTTAATATCAATTTCTGCATAATCTATAAACATATTAATCCCGTGTAAAATAATTTGCAACTGAATTAGTTAAAGTTAAAGCGTCCTTTGTATAAGGATTTACACGGTAAGTTAAAAACACACTTTTTAATATTTCCGTTGCTTCATCATAATTGGCACATTCATTAAGCTTTTCTATAGTAGTTGAAAAATCTTCCCGGTCATCATTAAATACATTAAAAATTATTTTTTCAACATCATTATTACTTATGGAATCAAGTATATTCCTGGTTTTCTTGTCTTTATTTTTGCCGTTTTTCTTAACGGGCTTAGCAGTATCAACTTCTTTTGCCGGCGGAACCGGGGTATCTTTTATTTCGTTTTCATCATGAAAATCTTTAATAAGGTCCATTGCTGCTTTTTCCGTTACGGAATCCGAATCCTGGAACAACCCGATATCTTTTGAATTCAATTCATCTTCTGTTTCCTTAAAAGCTCTTAAAAGGTTTTCCGTTTCTTCTTCAAAATCAAGAAACGAATCAAATTCGTCTTTTTTCCCGGCTTCAGAGTTAATCTCATCCGCATCATGCTTAAGATCTGCATCGTTTTCCTCAACCCTTTTCATTTCTTCTGTGAACAATGAAAAGAAATCTTCATCAGCTAAAACCCCGGTATCAATATCTTCGCTCTTAATTTCTTCATCCGGCGCAGGAGCTCCGGCAGGATTTACTTCTTCTTTTATTCCTTCTGCGGGTTGAGGCTCTTCACTAATTTTATTTTCCTCAACAGGCTGTTCTTCAAGTACCGGTTCTTCAGGTACCGGTTCTTCTACCACTGATTCTTCTATAAAAGGTGCTTCAACCACAGGTTCATGGATTACAGGTAATTCCAATTCTTCAGCCGGTGGGAAAACCTCTTCCGGTTTTTCTTCTATTAATTCCTGATCAACTGACTCAACGGATATTTCTTCAATACTTTCCACCTGTTGAATTTCTTCTTCAAAATTTATTTTCAATAATTCATCAAGACTTTCCTGCTCCGTAATGCCCTCATTTATTTTTTGAAAGGAAATTTCCCCGTCAATTTTTTCTTCAGGTTCTTCTTCAACTGTTTCTCCGCCGGTATTATCTTCTACAGGAAAAGACGGCTGTGATTTCTCTTCTTCTTCTCCAAAGGGCAAAAGAATTTCTTTTTCTTCATCCTTCTGAATTATTTCATCATCCTTCCGCTGCGCTTCATTTTCCGGAATTTCTTCAAGCGGCTTCAGCGGGAATTCATCAATAGAAACGGATGAATAAATAATATTTTTTAAATCCTCAACATCATATTTCCGGCCGGAATCTTCAGGGACGGCTTTTCTGAGCCTGGAAAGATAATCCCCCAGGTTCTTTTCTTTCAGGAATAATTCCAGCGAGTACGCGGATAATTGGGTTTTATCTATTTCACCCGGGTTAAAAAATTCCGTCATTGAAAAGAGGGCATGATCAACCAGTTTTTGAGGCTGGGCTGAGAATAGTTCATTATCAATTTTATTTAAGATCAGCTCAAATTCGGTTACGCTTAAACCTGAAAGCTTTCTTTTTGAAATGTATGATAAGAAAATGCTTTTAATATAATCATAGAAATAAATATAGTTTAAATTAAGCCTGATTTCTTCAATTGACCTTTCCTGCTCTTCATTATAAATAAGCTTTGAAAGAGACCACTTTGGACGCACAAGAAAATTCAGATTGAAAGAAACCGCCTGTACAACAAGCTGCTTGAGATCTTCAAAAGATATTTCCTTGGATTTCTTAACTTCCTGGGCGATTAAAGCAAAATACTTAACTGTTTCCGGCCCGCTGTAATCAAATACCGATTCACGAAGAAGGCGTTTCCGGTCAACTGAAATTAAATAATCAAGTTCGGCAGAAATATACTGAATAACCGCCGGATGCATAGAACTATTAAGCATTCTTTCAAAGCTGATGAAAGAGCCAAAACTCTTAACTTTGTTAAGGTGAAAATCCGATATAAACTTTATTTCTTTTTCGAACATAATTTATTTTATCCCTTACTGTCTTATTTAAATGTGCTGCCATAAGACTTTGCGAACTTAATAAACAAGCCTGAACTTTACCGTAAAGGAGCAGCATTTACAGCATAAACCACCTACCACCCGGAACCGCTAAATAAATGAAATATGTTAAACATTAAAATAAAAAAATCCCGATCAAAATGAACGGGATTTTAACGTATTTCGATTATATATGATCAATATAATTGTAATTTTTACAGTTTACCAATAAAACAGATTTTGAGAAATCCTGTGAAGAACCATTTAAACATACTTTTCCAGGGGAAGTGATCCAAACGGTTAAGAACGATTAATTTAATATCATTAACACCACGATTAATCGAGGTGTTAATGATGCAGTACAAAATGCTTCCCAACCGTTTTACCTTTCCGCCTCTGGAGAAATGGTTTACTACAACACATTTAATGGACTAAAGTCCGGAATAGGTGAGTTGTCATTATCTAACCCCGACATAAATGTCGGGGCTACTTTAAATGCCGGGGTTGATTTAAAAATTATTTCAGGTTTCTACATTCCTTGACTTCAGTTTGGCAGAGAAGTATTCCCTGTTAAGCCGGGCGATATTTCTTACTGAAATTCCTTTGGGGCATTCGGCTTCGCAGGCATAGGTATTGGAACAGCTCCCGAAGCCAAGTTCATCCATTTTTGCCACCATAGACTCAACCCTGCTTTGCCTTTCGGGCATTCCCTGGGGCAGTACTGCAAACTGAGTTACTTTAGCGCTGACGAACAGCATTGCAGAACCGTTCTTGCATGCGGCTACACAGGCTCCGCAGCCAATGCATGCGGCGGAATCAAATGCTTCCGCGGCGGTATCTTTTGAAATGAGAATTGAATTTGCATCAGGCACACCGCCGGTATTAACGGAGATAAATCCACCCGCCTGAATTATTTTATCAAATGCAGAGCGGTCAACCGCAAGATCTTTAATTACGGGGAAAGCGCGGGCGCGGAAAGGTTCAACGTAAATTGTTTCACCGTCTTTAAAATGCCTCATGTGAAGCTGGCATGTAGCTATCTTACGCAAAGGCCCGTGGGGCTCTCCGTTAATAACCAGTCCGCAAGTGCCGCAAATTCCTTCACGGCAGTCGCTTTCAAAAGTAACCGGTTCCAGGTTTTTCTTTTCAAGATCGTTGTTAAGTTCATCAAGCATTTCAAGAAAAGATGCATCGGGAGAAACCGCAACATCATAACTTACAAATGAGCCCACGGCTTTAGGCCCGGCCTGGCGCCAGATTTTTAATTTTATATTTAATTTTTTGTTGTCCATTATTTATAACTCCTCTGGGCTAAGTGTAAAGACTCAAATTCAAGCTCTTCTTTATTTAACTTCCATTTGCCGTTATCTTCAAATTCCCAGGCGGCAACATACCTGAAATTTTCATCATCGCGTTTGGCCTCGCCTTCTTCAGTCTGGTACTCCTCCCTGAAGTGCCCGCCGCAGGATTCATTCCTGTGCAGGGCATCTACAGCCATAAGCTCGCCCAGTTCAAGATAATCTGCAACGCGACCGGCGCGTTCAAGTGTTTGATTAAAGTCGTCGCCCTTGCCGACTACATTTACATTCTTCCAGAATTCATCGCGGAGTTCTTTTATCTCCGTGATAACTTCCTTCAAACCTTTTTCATTTCTTGCCATACCTACTTTATTCCACATCAGCCTGCCGAGTTTTTTATGGATTTCATCAACCGTCATATTCCCGTGAATAGAAAGCAGCTTAAAAACCTGATCTTTAACGGCTGTAACTGATTTATTAAATTCTTCATGCTCAGTAGAAACCAGAGCGGGTTTCTGGCCGGCAAGATAATCACCTATAGTATAAGGAATAACAAAATACCCGTCGGCCAGGCCCTGCATTAGTGCGCTTGCGCCGAGCCTGTTTGCGCCGTGATCGGAAAAATTTGCTTCGCCGAGAACAAACAACCCGGGGATAGTACTCATTAAATTATAATCCACCCATAAACCGCCCATAGTATAATGAGGCGCTGGATAGATCTGCATAGGTACGTTATAGGGATTTTCACCGGTGATTGTTTCATAAATTTCAAAAAGATTGCCGTAACGTTCTTCAATTTCTTTTTTACCAAGCCTTTTTATTGCTTCTTCAAAATCGAGGTAAACGGCTTCGCCGCCGTTAACTCCCCTTCCCTCATCGCATACTTCCTTGGCGCTTCTTGAAGAAATGTCCCTGGGTGAAAGATTGCCGTAGGACGGGTACTTTCTTTCCAGATAATAGTCTCTTTCATCTTCCGGGATCTGATCCGGGCGCCGGTTATCGTCTTTCTTTTTCGGAACCCACACCCTTCCATCATTCCTGAGGCTTTCGCTCATCAAAGTAAGCTTTGACTGCGAATCACCATGAAGGGGAATACAGGTTGGGTGAATTTGTGTAAAGCATGGATTAGCAAAGTACGCGCCTTTTTTATGAGCGCGCCATATTGCCGTAGCATTGCTGTTCATAGCGTTGGTTGAAAGGAAAAATACATTTGCATAACCGCCGGTAGCAAGCACAACTGCATGCGCCGAATATTTTTCAATTTCACCATTGAGTAAATTTCTTACAACAATACCGCGGGCAATGCCGTCAGTAACCACAACATCCAGCATTTCCCGCCTGTTAAACATTTTTACGGTGCCGAGGCTGATCTGCCTGCTGAGAGCGCTGTAAGCTCCGAGAAGAAGCTGCTGTCCCGTTTGGCCCCTGGCATAAAAAGTTCTTGAAACCTGAGCGCCGCCGAAAGAGCGGTTATCAAGCAGGCCGCCGTATTCCCTTGCAAAAGGGACGCCCTGGGCAACGCACTGGTCAATTATATTGCCGCTTACTTCAGCCAGCCTGTAAACATTTGCTTCGCGTGAACGGAAGTCGCCGCCTTTAATAGTATCATAAAACAATCGGAAGACTGAGTTGCCGTCATTCTGATAATTCTTTGCGGCGTTAATACCGCCCTGTGCGGAGATGCTATGCGCGCGGCGGGGGCTGTCATGGAAGCAGAATGCTTTTACATTATATCCCAGTTCGCCAAGAGAAGCTGCCGCGGATGCGCCTGCCAGTCCTGTACCGACGACAATAATATCATACTTTCTTTTGTTAGCGGGATTAACAAGCTTCAGATTAAATTTAAAATCAGTCCATTTGCTTTCAACCGGCCCGGAGGGCACTTTTGAATTTAGATTTCCCATAAGTTACCTTCCTTGAAAATATAAAAAGTAAATAGGCAGCGAAGCAAACCCTGCTGCAACCACTACAGAATAGATGGTACCTAAGGCCTCAATAAGCGGAAAATATTTTTTATGGTTCCAGCCCATAGTTTGAAAAGCGCTTTGGAATCCGTGGTTAAGATGGAACCCGAGAAGAATCATTGCGAGCACATAAAACCATGAATACACAGGGTCCATAAAGTTAGTACTAACAATTTTATAAAGGTTGTCCTGGCCCGCAAAATTGTAAAGGTACCAGATTGTTTTTAAGTGGATTATAAGGAAGATGAATATTAAGCTGCCCGATTGTATCATAGTCCTTGAAAATATTGAACTGTTCTTTGACTTTGCGTTCACCTTATAGTTTTTGGATTTAGCCATTTTATTTTCAAACCAGACCCATCCGCCGTTAAAAATATGGAGCACAAATATTAAGGCCAATATAATTTCAATAACCCTTATCAGCGGTTTAATAATTTCCAGTATACCGGCGTAAGAAGTAAAAGCCTTAGCGCCCCAGAACAAAGTAAGATTACCCGCAAGGTGAATCAGCAAATAAATGATAAGCAGGATACCGGTAAAGGCCATTAATATTTTTTTACCGATAGATGAAGTTACGGACCGCAAAAGCCAACCCATTAAATTTCTCCTTTAGAATTCGATTTTTCAAAAGTATTTATATTTTGAAGGGAACAATGATTAGTATTAATATAGAAAATAACACTCTCAGTATTGAATTTTTCCGGCCGTCTGAAAACCCGGCGGGATAATAAAAGGAATGAATTCAACGAAAAGAAGTCCAAGATTGCTACCATTAAACTTTGACATTAAACTTATCATTTTGGGCGTATAAAATCAATTTAAATAATGTGTTGTTGATATGACGCATTTGTATTTATTTCCCATGTCTAAGCCCCGGCAGTGGCGAAATATTTATAACAAAAAAATCCAAAAAAAACCTCCTCCTGAATCCCCTCAGTCATGCCACCATATGTGATGACAAAGCGAAGCCTATATCCTGTAATAAAATTCAATAATTTATATTACCCGAATGAAATATTAAGTGGTTAAATCATTTTTATTATTGGGTATCATAGGCTTTACTTCAATTCCGGTCTTTTTAATTTCTGAAGTAAACGGAGTATAGGCGTTAAAATCTTCAATCGATAGCGGATGCGGTTCTATTCTAAAATCAAATTTTGAAGCCAATAATATTAATTGAACCTGTAAATCGAATCGATCATTATCATTTAATTGGTCAAATATTAATGCAATATCAATATCGCTTGTTGGCTTCTGCATATTTTTAGCATAGGATCCAAAAACATAGGCGGTAGTAAAACCCGTAGTTTGCCTGGACACTGCCGAGACAAATTCTCCAATTATTTTATTAATTCCATTATCCATATTCTGAATACTTTAATTTGTTCAAGCCAATAAGAAGTAAACTCAAGTGTACATTTTTGATGAAAGCTCATTTTATAGTCATCATATCTTGCATTGATATTGAAAGCTGTCACAGTTGATAAAAACTTTTTTTTGTCTTCATCCACTTCGAGTCTACTTTTTTCCGCCAATTGTAACAAGTTATGCGTGAATGTAGGAAAATCATTATTTGCATTTAGTAATATGCTTTTAAATATTTTTCTATCATTAGATGGCCGACAAACAATGACCAGTTATATTTTTTAGAATCAAACATGGCTATCATTGTTTCATAATCATCCCTGGCACTTTCGAGCCAATATTCTACGAGTTTTTCTTTATCAAATTCCTGTTTTCCCATATTGAAATATAAACAAAAAAAAACAATCATTTGTAATATATTGTAAGCGAGATGCTTTCCTCAAATAAATTCATAAATAAATTAATAATAGTAAGAGCTGGATATTTTAAATATAAATCTAAATTCTCCCGATCGTAGATTGTAATTTGCACTTGTAGGTTGTAACGAATAAATCCATGTCATTAAAGGCTTCAATTGCCATAAAAACGATATTTTAAGGGTATGTGCCGTAAATAAGATTTAGCATTGATTTCCTGTTCCGAAAAGCACTCAAGAAAACTTATTAGCCCGTCCTTTATTTTCTTATGTAATTCCGCATCAGTTTCAGCTTGAAATGCAAGTTTTGTTTCCAAACATATCGCCCTGAATTGATTATTCCTTTGTCATATAATTATCCTAAAATGAATTGCCTCTTCCATTTTTCAACTCCATTGATAATTATACGAAAAAGTATTTTTGTTTATTTTAGGGAAATTCCGATTTTTATTCATAGTCCCGGGTGTGTTTTTATTTACCTGCTCAGAATGATATCTTAATATAAAAAAATAATTACAACTATAAATTTTCAGATGGTTGTGATACCGGATTTTTCATTTATTGCCAAAACGGCAATTTGTTGAAATATAAGAGATTACAAACTACAAGCAGCACGAAAATGACGAGAAAAGCGCCAAATGCTGCCTCAAAAGCGGCCTAAAATGACAAAACTTTTGAGGTAACTTATTGAAATCAAATCATTTAACCCTACCTATACCCCCTTTTTTTCTGTCGCTTAAATTATTGAAAATTAAGCGGTTAACTTTTTTAACAAGAAGGATGAACGATTGAATGGGTGAATGAATGATTGATTGTTAACCATTTATTTAATCTTTTTAAGTAATTAGTTACAGCAGAACATTTCAGATTTTACGGATGCGAATTTAAGAAATTTAATTTTTTAAATCTACTGTTTTTTTTGCCAGAGAAAAATTCAATATCCGCGTTAAATAATTCATGTGATTTATTCTTTTCATTTTAAATATTGTGTGTTAAAGAAATGGAGACCGGAGGCGGCAGGCCGGAGACCGGCGAAGAAAGACTTTAGTATAACAAAAAATCTTTTGATTTTTTACAGATTAAAAAGATTAACGCTTGCCCTTAAAATAGTTTTGTTTGATTTGCATATTCAGCTACCCTTTTGTCTGCAAGTTCAACATATTTTTTATTCGTGTCATAACCTACATAGTTTCTACTATTCTTTATTGCAGATAAACTTGTTGTTCCACTACCTAAGAATGGATCTAAGATAATATCCTGCTTGAATGAATATAGTTTTATTAAACGGTTGGGAAGTTCTTCGGGGAAAGGTGCGGGATGACCAATTTTTTTTGCGGATACTGCAGGGAAACTCCAAACACTTTTAGTTAATTCTAAAAACTCTTCTTTTGTTATTGTACTTTCTTTTCCTTTACTTGCATGAGTATATGAATCTTTTGAAAAAATTAAAATATATTCATGAATATCCCTTAATACGGGATTAGCTGCTGAGAGCCAACTTCCCCAAGCGGTGGATGGACTTGCACTTGAAGCCTTATTCCAAATAATTTCACCACGCATTTGAAATCCAATTTCCGACATAGCATTTATAATGTAACTATGAAGAGGTATGTAAGGCTTTCGGCCAAGATTAGCAACATTGATACAAGCCCGACCACCCGTAACTAAAACACGATAAGTTTCTTTCCAAACTTTTTTTAATATTTGCAAATATTCTTCAAGATTAAGATTATTATCATACTCTTTCGTAACATTATATGGAGGAGAAGTAATCATTAAGTGAACAGAATTATCCGGAAGTTCGCTCATACTCTCGCTTGAATGACAATAATGTTTATTTAATAATTCTTTCGGGACTTTATTTTCAATTTGTTTTACTTTTTCATCAGGAATTAATCCTTCATAAAGTCTTGAGTTATAAAACTGCGAAGAATCATGATTAATTCTTCCCGGTGTACCAAACGAACTTGTGGTAGTTCCTTTTTTTGCAGCTATTATTCTTGTTCCCATAAATCAATCCATCTTTTAAATACATTAAAAGTTACTTCTTCTTTTTCCCATTCAATTTCAATATTATAGGAATTTTTATGATTAATCAATGTTTGTAAAGCTTTAGAAGTAATTTCTACCCCGCGTGGATTAGTACCCAAACTTGGTAACTTAATGTAATTTTCTTTTCCCATTAAATTAAGAACTTCTCTTTGAACATCCTTCGGAAAATAATACAATCTACCAATTCTGCCCCAATTTACTTGTACATAAATCATATCACATGAAGGATAATAGTTATTTTTAAATTCATCTGCAGTTTGAGCATCAACAGTCCAACTGATTTTTAAACCGGAAAGACTATTTCCACTTTTAGTTTTAATAGATATTGGGTTACCAAATAATTTTACATCAACTTCCGGTTCTGTTATAGGAATTTCAGTTTCAACATTTTCTTCACCGAATTTATAAATAAGTAAAGAAACAATTATTTTTTCTCTGACTGACCCTACTTCCATTCCTATTTTACCGGCTCTTTGACTTTCAAGCTCAGCAAGCTGAAATAGTTTTGGAAGTTTTCTTTGAATTTTCTTACTGATTTCTGAATTGTTGAATAGCTCCAGAATTCTGTCATCCATAAGATACCGCTTTTGTTTGAATTTATTTTATAAAGATAATCAATTTTATTAATACTTGTTCACAGAATTTTTATGGGGATAACGGGAGTTGCAGTTAACTAGTTCGCTCAGAAAAAGGTTTTTCAGATTTTACGGATGCGAATTTAAGGAATTTAATTTTTTAAATCTACTGTTTTTTTTTTGCAAGAGAAAAATATCCACACCGGAGTTAAATAATTTATCAGATTTATTATTTTCATTTTTAAAATTGACTGTTAAAGAATGGAGGCCGGAGGCGGCAGGACGGAGACCGGAGAAGAAAGACAGTTGCTGTAATAATAATTTTTTAGATTTTTTACAAAGGGTTAAGACCACTAAAAAATGTAATTCTGCTTTTTTTAGAGAAAGTCAATTTATACCAATGCATTAGTTGGCCTCTGCATATTTTTAGTATAATACCCAAAGATATAGGCAGTAGTAAAACTCGGATTTTTTTTGCTGCGGATACTTTTTTCAATTATTTTATTAATTCCATTATCCTTTTACGTGTTTGAGTTTAAGTTTCAATTTTGGATTGATTAATCAATTATTTATTCCGCAAAGATAATTAATGGGATTATTTATGGAATCAAATATGGAACTGGTCATTATTCGAATTGTTTATTTTGATTATTTGCAATTTATAAATCCTTTAATTGGTTCACTGGAGTACTGGCTTTGATATCTTATTGAATATGAAATTAGATTTGATAAGCCATAAGTTTTTTTAAGTTCTTGGTCGACTTTAATACAATTTTAAATTGATTAAACTCATTACTATCGTGTTGCGCTACCTGACTAGTTGGAGATAAATTTTTACAATCTATTATGTAGATATCCATATCACGTTCAGTTGACGACTTCTTAGTTATCACATTATCCACACTAATTACATCTTTTGTTTTAACATTTAATAATATAGCTTTTAAATTCGCCTCTATATCACCATTGTTTACTAAAATAATTCCTTCAATGGTGAAAACGGAATCATTTTTAGTACATTTTTCTGGTTCAATACTTAATATAGGTCTCCTAGAATATTCCTTTTTAACTATTGCTTGCTGTTCCTTCCAGATTACAAGTTGTGAATCGGTAGCGGTAACAATTTTTGATAATTGCGAACTATAATCGTTAATTGAATTTCGATACACTGATAAGCTACGGTCAAAATCCGAAATCGAATTTTTGAAGTTTTGGAGATTAGAAGAAATATTAGTTTGTTGTTTATCAACAATAGAATCCAGCTTGATTAATTTTCCGGAGAAATCTTCTAGTTTGCTTGGCATTGTGCTCAAATTAAAAGAAAGTTTTTCGAATTGATCGCTTAAATTTTTTGATGTATTAAAAAGCCTTTTTATTTCATTTATAGTCTGATTAGTTCCTTCGTTTGCTGATTGTATAGAATACACAGCAAAAACTGATGCCAAAACAACACCAATAGTTTGGAATAATGCAGCTTTTCTATTCCATTTAGTGTTGCTTTTTTCAAGTTTATAAAAAATATAAACAATAATAGTAGATACAGCCCCAACAACTATTGGGAGCAACATTTTTGCCTCTTTTATTTAGATTATGAACTCGTTTATGAACTCAGATCTCGCATATAATAAATAATGAAAAGCTAATATCAATATTTATCAAAATAGTTTTATTCAACTAATATTTGTCAACTATTTTTCTTTTATCAAAATGAATAATTGTATCATTATTACTTATTTGAGTACCGATCGCTAGATAAATAATTGCAGAAAATGTTACCACACCAATTAAAGTAAAATAAAAATCAAATCTATTGAAGAGAATTAACTTTTGAGAAACAAAAGGATTTATTAATATTCCCAACCAAATTAAAAATACAAAAAGACTCAATATTTGATTTATTTTTGAAACTGAAGCAGCATAAGCCTTTGTGGGAACCCAGAATGATGAATAGCTTTCTTTGCTAATAGTTGTCTTGTATAGCGGTCCTATCACACTATCCTCAGTCATATCAATATGCTTTTCCCAATTTTCTTGCCAGAACTTACTTCCTTTATTTACTAAATACCATGCAAATGAAAAAACAAGTCCGAGGCAAATAATCAAGAACTGAAATCTCACCATGTTTTCTTGATTAGCCTCCTTAGCAGTAACAGTCAAACCATAACCGGCTAAAGCGGCAGAAATAAAAGTCCAAAAATATGTTGCTCTCTTCCAATAAAGATCTATTTCAAATTTTCGGATATCTAATATTTCGTTTAATCGCCTTGAAGCAATATCGTCTGCGGTTCCTTCAACTGGTATTTTATCAGGATTTAATGTCGAGCCATAATCACCTTTAGTTTTTATTTCATTTTCTTCTGAAATAGCTTATAATTTTATATTATTAAATAATGTTATTTCGACCAAAAAATTTTGTGCCTTCAAAATTATTACCTAACCTTCTCTAATGATTTCCGAACAGGATATCGCCAATATTATTTCAATAATATTTTTAAATTCTTATTCATGTCCTTAAGCTTTCTTCTCTCCTCCCAAGTTCATTTTACACAGTGGCGCTGAAAATATTGATTTAAACTTATTTTTTAATAGTCCATTTCCAAAGGCTTTAGCTATACTTTGTAATTACCTTATTTAATTCCATTAAATATGTTAATCCAGAATCACTTTGAAGTTTATCAATTACTCGCATATTATTTATTGTATTCGAAGCTACTTCTGTACTCAGCAATAATGAACTTGTCATTAGTTCTTGAATTGTTAATCCCGGATGACCAATAAATAATCTAATTGTCTTGCCAATTGGTTCTAATATTTTATAAAACCAATTTTTTCTCTCTAACTCTATTTTTTTATTTAGATCAATTAACGCCGGACGAACTATTGTATCAACAAGTTCACTACCTTCTCTTATTACTTCCTCGTTATCTTTACAATCATGTATACATTTTTTTAATTCAATAGATAATTTTAACATAGATGACCAAAAAGGAGGGAGATGATTAATTAATTTTTGTCTTGCTTCTAAAATTAATTCTGGTTCAACTGCTTTCACATCAGGAAGAACTAATTCAACTGCTTTCATCGCAAGTAACGCTGCCAAAGTTTTTGCAGTTGTTTCTTTAATTTTATAATTTGAAGTATGATAAATATTAATATTGTTTATGCTGAACCCCTTCAGCTAGACAGGTTTTTCCATAATTTAAGGTGGATAAATTAGGCATTAATTATATTTATTATTTAAGAATATATCAGCCGGTGTTTTATATTTCAGAGACTGATGCATTCTTTTGTTGTTATAAAAATAGAAATAATTTTTCATTCCTTCAAACAGTTCCGTAATAGTCCGATATTCCTTCAGGTAAATGTCCTCATATTTTAAGCTTCTCCATAATCGTTCTATGAAAATATTATCTAAAGCTCTGCCCTTAGAATCCATACTTAATTTTATCTTGTTGTCCAGTACTTTGTTGACAAAACTCAAGCTGGTAAACTGGCTGCCCTGGTCGGTGTTGAATATTTCCGGTTTACCTGACCTTAATGCTTTATCAAGAGCGCTGAGACAGAAATGAACATCAAGACTGTTGGATATTTCCCAAGACAGGACATATTTACTGAACCAGTCCATTACTGCAACAAGATAAGCAAAGTTTTTATACATCGGGATATATGTAATATCTGTACTCCATACCTGATTTGTTTTTGTTATGCTTACATTTCGCAGCAAGTAAGGAAATATCAGATGATCCTTATTAGGTTTGCTAAGATTTACTTTCGGTGTAAGTGCCTGTATTCCCATTATTTGCATCAATCTGAGTATCCGTTTATGATTATATATTTCTCCATGATTTCTGAACTCCTGGGTTATTTTTCTGTAACCGTAAAAAGGACAATCTGTATATATTTTATCCATCCGTTTCATTATTTCGAGATCTTCGTCCGTTATACCTAACGGTTCAAAGTAATAACTCGAACGAGGTAAATTTATCAAGGAACATTGCTCAGTTATGCTGAGATAGTCATAACCGGGCTCTATGAGCCCTTTGAGAGTTTCAACTGAATGGCTCGTACTTTTTTTTTAACCAGTCCACCTCAACCTGGAGTTTGCCGATCTGCCGGTACAACTGGTCTACCAACTCCGAACTTCCATCGGTTTTCGGTCCACGGGGGTTATCAAAAACGGAAGGCAGAATTTCAATCAACTGTTTCTTCCATTGGCTGATTTGATTCGGGTGAACTTTATACTCTTTTGCAATATCATTTATGCTTGTGAACCCCTTAATTGCTTCTAAAGCTATTTTTGCTTTGAGTTCGCTGCTGTAGCTTTTTCTTCTTGTTGACATATTAGCCTCCTTTGGCTTATATAAATTTAAGATTTTTCCACCTTAAATTTTTGTCCAGTTTTTGGGGTTCACTATAGTTAACTAATGGAACATATCCATTTGAAACTAAATCACTAAAAAGGTCGGCGTCGTCTCCTTCAATTAATTTCATTGGATTAAGTTTTATATTGTATGAATTTTTTTTACCGGGTTTACCTTTTTTAATCACTTTCACATCGAAAGGCGAATTATTTGGAAATATATTCGTCTCAAATACTTCACCATAGAGCAAACCATAAAAAAAAGAAAACTGAACAGCTAAGTTTAGATAATTAATAGCAATTCCTTTTCGATTATCATTAAGCTCTTGAAAAGGATCTGCAATATTACCTTGTTCATCATGAATGATAAATGAAACTTTAGAATTATTAGTCGATTTGTTAGGAATAATTATATATTTTCTTGAAAATTCTTTTATAAATTCAATATTACTTGGTAGATATACCTTATCAAATATTAATGATAAAGCCGTAACCGATTTTGCATCTGGTATAACGATTCCAGAAGAACAAACCGCTTTAAAGGTTGTGATATTTTTCATAATATTAAAATATTTTAAAATTAACTAATCTCTCCAAAATATTTCGATCCTGATATTATCCTACTAACCTATTAGAATATGTTTAATTAATATTTTTTTGTATCTCATTATGCATGTCCTTGCCCTCTCTCATCTCCTCCCAACTTCTTTTCACACAGCGGCGCTGAAAATGTAGATTTAAACTAATTCTTTAAAAGTAGATTTTCAAGGGGAATGCGATACGGAGACCGGAAATGAGAGGCCGGGGAAAAAAAAATTGCATAATGTTAAGATACTAAAATTATACGCCCTCTTACCCACCCCTTCACCCCTCCCAAGAAGGGACTTTATTTTGAAGACCGAAAAAATATTGTACAATGTTAAGTTACATAAATCATACACCTGTTTACCCACCCTGCCAACCGGCAGTCAGGTTCGGAGTGATGAAAATTCATTAAAATTTAGTTAATTTCATATTATTGAAATTCGTGTGAATTCGTCCTAATTCGTGTTAATCCATAATATACTAATTCGCTGACCTCATACTATACTTATTAATATTTATCTGGCAAAAAAAACAGGTTTTTCTATTTACTAAATTATTTATTTTTGCAGCCGTGATCGTAAGGGATTGTCAGGGATATTTACTCCGCTATCGTTTTCCATTTGTTTCCGGGAAATCTGTTTGAAGAAATAAACCAAATTGTTTCTTTGACATTCTGTTCGACGTATTGAAATACATACGGTATAACTAATGAATAAATTTATGAGCGGGAAAGCTGCAGCTTACCCGCTTCTTATAATTAAGTTATTAACTGAAGTTATGTAAATATTAATATTTTTTAAGTAGCCCCGACTTTTAAGTCGGGGATGGGTAAATTCAACAAAACCTTAGGACTTTAGTCCATTGTTGCGTTCTTTTTTGTTTGCTTGAGCCAAAGGCTCATCCGCCTCGGGCGGAAAAGCCGAACCCTGCTTCAATAAATTACCCTCGGCTTATTCCATAGGAATGGCCATGCCAAAAGCCGGGGCTATTTGCAACACCCTGCGGAGCGGATGAGCCTATTGTTCAAGCCACATTTTTCATATCATTTTGGCTGAAGCCGAACATGTTTTGTAATTTAGGGATCCCCGGTATAAATGCCGGGGCTACTTTAAATATTATTGGAGAAACTTCAGTATGATCAGCCCGGCTTTTTTATACATTGCTTGCAGAATACACTAAATGTTTATTTTATTTGCACTTAGATTGTTAAATAACGGCTTTCCTAATGCTCCGAAAAGATTAAATGATATATTTTTAATAAGTTATTTGATATTGACCTGGAAATATTGAATCCCCCACACCAAAAAGTTAAGTTATTTGTTTTCAATAGTTTACCTGGTTTTTGCATGCATTTTTCAGCCCATTTTTTGATATTATTTTGTGTTTTTCCTCCCGTTTTTGCACAAAAAATGAAAATTATAATTTTTATTAACTATCTATATTATAAGTACTTAGCTGACAGGTTACCATGGGGATAGGTGTTACCTGTCATCCCCATAAACCGTAATCGCACTCAATTTTTATCTTGATATTTATTTTATAGAGACTGACCCACTAACTCGGCGGGACAGGGGGTTCTCCCCACATAGTTGCGCAGCAAGAGGGAATATTATTTTGGGGACCGGAGGCTGGGAACCGGGATAAAAAGAAATGATTCCGGCAAACAGAAAATATAAATCATAATTAATTATTGAAATCAATCAAATCAGCGCTTGTCCCTACGGTAGTTCAGACGATTTAATTTGAATCCTTTTCAATCCATTGAACCGGCATTTTTTTACCGGTTACTTTATTGCTGAACTTTACTGCCGGATAACCCAATGCCATTGTCCCGAAAATCTTTTCATGTTTCTGAAGGCCTAAAAGATTCCAAATAACTTTGCTCCTATTCAAAAACATCTGATTGCCAACCATATTACGGCAGGCAATTCCTTTACTAAGAGCATACAAATTGATATTGTAAAGTGCATATTGAGCGCTTTCCAAAGAAAGAGGAATCCTTTGATCAGCAATAATAAACAATATGGCCGCAGGAAAACTTCTAAATGCTTTTTCCATTTTTAAACTCTTTTCCAGTTTAGGCTTTGCTTTAGAATATTCAAATTCACGATCAGGCGTAAATATTTTAATAATGGTATGGATAATTTTAGGCTTAAAAATATACCTGTATAATTTTATATTGAAACTGTAAAGTTCCTTATCTATTTGTTCAATAAATTTATCATCGTCGATAATAATTAATCTCATATTAAAATTATGAGTGGGGGCATAATTTGCGTAATCTGTTATTTCGTTCAGCAGTTCCCTTTTGATTTTTTCTTTTTAAAGTCTCTTACTGTGCGTCTTTCTTTTAATAATTCGTCAAGCTGTGAAGATGTTGGAAACTGCTTTTTATCAAATGCAACCGGTTCGGAATTATCCCATGTAAGAGCCTGACTTGGACAAACAGCAATACACTGCGTACAAGTGCTGCAATATCTGTAATTTATTTCTATTGTTTCATTATTCTGCTCAATGCAGTATTCGTGGCAGATTTGGATACATAATCTGCAGCAATTACATTTATTACTGTCTACAATAATCATATCCGAACCATTAAATTATATTTTATTAAGACAAATTGTTTTTGTGCCTTATCTCCATTTTGCACAGCAGCGCTGAAAAAGTTTATTTAAACTAATTGTTTAGAGGTTGATTGTCAAAGGGAAAAAATATGGAGGCTGGAGACGGGAGAAGTCAGATTGGGGTCCGGAACTATTAAAAAACTGCCTGAATTATAAATTTAAATATCATTTTGACTAGATACTTTGATAGCAGAAATAGTTAAATTGATTCATTAAAGACATTATTGTATCAAATGTATTTCTAAACAGGGATAAGCCAGGTAATTAGTTCAACCGCACCCGACTTTACAATTCAGACATAAAACAATAATAATAAGAATCGGTATTTATATTTACGCAAAATTTGAAGAGGGAATGGACATGAATGCTAAAATACTTGTTGTGGACGACGAATTAAGTTCAGTTATTTATATTCAAAAAACGCTTGAACTTTACGGCTTCAATTTACTTAAACATGCAGAAACTTCCGAAGCTGCCATACGGCTTGCTAAATCCTGGCAGCCCGAATTGATTCTAATGGATATCAACCTGGGAGGAGAAATAGACGGCATTGAAGCTGCGGAAAAAATTTGTGAAACAGAGGACATACCTATAATATTTATTACGGGAAATCCTGATGATAATAATATAAAGCGCGCTAAAAAGATTTTACCATACGGTTATTTAATAAAACCATTTAATTCTCTTCAACTGCTTTCTATGGTTGAAATTACTTTATCAAACGCAGCTTCAAAAAAGAGCTTTCGCGAAAGCGAGGAAAGACACCGCACAACTCTTTACAGTATAGGCGATGGTGTAATTACAGTTGATACAAAAGGTAATATTAGAAATGTAAATCATGTAGGCGAAGAATTAACCGGATGGAAGGAATCGGAAGCGGAGAACAAACCCCTGCATGAAGTATTCAACATAATTAATGAAAAATCACGCAGCATTATTGAAAACCCGGTTGATAGAGTCTTGAATGAAGGTATAATAGCAGGACTGACAAATCATAGAATATTAGTTTCCAAAAATGGCAGGGAAATACCTATTGCAAATAGCAGCTCGCCTATAAAAAGCGAAAAAGGTGAAATTTTAGGCGTGGTGCTGGTATTCAGAGATCAAACTGAAGAAAGAATTGCTCAAAAGGAGGTTGAAGAAAGCAGGTTGCGTTTTCTTTCACTCTTTACAAATATGAAAGAGGGCGTTGCCCTGCATGAATTGGTTCGGGATAAGAACAATAATCCGGTTAATTACAGGATAATAGATACGAATCCTCAGTTTGAAAAAATACTGGGAATCAGCCGCATTGAAACATCCGGCAAACTTGCAACTGAAGTTTACAAGACAACTAAAGCTCCTTATTTGGAAGTTTATTGTAAAGTTGCACTTACCGGTGAGTCTTATACTTTTGAATCATATTTTGAACCAATGGAAAAGCATTTTTTAATTTCAGTAGTTCCATGGCTTCAAAATGGATTTGCAACCATTTTTACGGATATTTCCGAACGTAAACTTGCAGAATCAGAACTCCGTAAGGCTCATGCATTAACTAATGCCATTGTTGACAGCACAGTTGATATGGTTTGGTCCGTTGATCCGGATAAATTCGGACTTCTTACATTCAACCGCAGCCTTTATGAATATATGTCAAATCAGCATAGTATAGAGATTCACCAGGACATGACTCCTGAAGATTTAATGCCAACTGATGAACTTATTAACTCATGGAAAGAATTATACAGGCGGGCACTTTCGGGAGGTTCTTATACTACTGAAAGCAGAGCATACGCAGGAAATATTATTTTACAATTAACTTTTAACCTGCTAAAGAACGACGGCAAAGTATTCGGAATATCCGTATTCGGTAAAGATATTTCAGAAAAAATCGAAAAAGAAAAGGAACTGATTAAATACCGCGAGCATCTTGAAGAACTTGTTGAAGAAAAGACAGAACAAATATCAAAGCAGAATATTTTCTTCAGGACTCTATTAGATACAATACCAAATCCAATTTATGTTGAAGACTCAAATTTCAGGCTTGCGGAAGTAAACAAAGCTTATGAAGAATTTACAGGCATGATGCGCAGTTATATTTTGGGAAAAACTATTTTTGATATAGCTCCAATTGAAACCTCAAATTTTCCAAATCAGGATGATGAGAAAAATAAAACTAACAGTTATACTACGAGCTATGAAGCTTATGCCCGAACAAAAGATAAAGGGAAAGTTCCTGTAATGGTTTATAAGTCATCCTTCGGGCTGCCCGGGAAAAAGCCTGAGGGAACAACTGCTATGATAATTGATGTTACAAATCAAAAGAAAATGGAAAAAATAACATTAGATGCGCTTAATAAAGAGAGAGAGCTTAATGAAATGAAAACCAATTTTATTTCTATTGCTTCTCACGAATTCAGAACGCCTCTTACAACTATTTTGTCATCCGCAGAATTATTAGAAAAGTACTATAAGAAATGGGAAGAAAATAAAATTAAAAGCCATTATAAAAAAATTAAATTATCAGTTCAGAATATGATAGAGATTCTTGATGATGTACTTACATTAAGCAGAAGCGACCGCGGCAAAATTAATTTTAATCCTTCCACCTTAAATTTAAGAGAATTTTCCGCCGAAATAGTAGATCAGGTGAAATTGCAGGCATTACCCGGTCAAAACATAATTTATGAATATAAACTTCCATATGAAGATATAAGCGCTGATCCAAAGCTGTTAAATCATATATTAAGCAATCTTTTAACAAATGCCGTAAAATTTTCACCATCAGGGGGCGATATAGTTTTATCAGTTGAAGATGAAAATGATTTTATAAAATTTACTATTAAAGACAGCGGTATTGGAATACCTGCTGAAGATATTTCCAAATTATTTGAGCCGTTCTTCAGAGCCCAAAACAGCGCCGGTATAAAAGGAACCGGTTTAGGCCTAAGCATAGTAAAAAGGTATGTGGAACTACATAACGGCGAAATATCTCTTGAAAGTGAACCCGGGAAAGGGACAATGTTTTTTGTAAAAATTAAAAAATAGAATTTATTTTATTTCCCCTCATATCAGCAAAGATAATTTCTTTTAGATGTCCATACCATATAATAACCGGTTAATATTAATATTCGTCCAAAAAGATAAAACCGCCACTATTACTCTTCTTTTTATTTAGTATTTAAATTCGTACTTTATATTCATAGTGTTTATTAAAAGATTTGAACCAGGTTTACGATACGATATTAAATTATTAAATTTCATTTTTTCGAGGATAATACTGTGGAAATAACGGCCCTTTATATAGATACTAAAACTTACGAGGTAAAGATGGATGAATCTTTTTATTCATTTATTGATGATATGAATAATAATGCGGCTGTAATTATTTATACTTACCGGCAAGGATAAGCAATGAATGAATTAAATAAAATTATTTCGGATAAAATAAACGAGCTAAAAAAAACTTTACCTGAATTAATATTAGAGAAGCATTTAAACTTACAACCAAAATTAAAAGCTGTATACACAGAAAGACACAGGCGGCTTTACCTGGAAAACACATGGTTTCATCTTAGTTACCTTGCCGGATCCATTTTTGCTGATGAACCGGTTTTATTTACCGAATATATAAGTTGGGCTAAAACCTTTTTTTCAACTCTTCCTATTGATGAGAATGATATTATACTTAATCTTGAATTAATAAGAGACTCGCTTGAAACAATTTTAGAGCCGGATCTTTATGAAATAACGTTAAAATACATTAATGCGGGAATCGAAATATTTAAGTCACATAATGTTATACCGGTTTCATTTATTAATGATTCCAACCCTTTAAGCGTACTTGCAAATAAGTACCTTTCTTTTCTGATAAAAGGGAATAAACAGGCAGCTTTAAATATAATTTTGGAGACTATAGAGGCAGGTACACCGCTAAAGGATATTTATTTAAATGTATTTCAGGAAACGCAGAAAGAAACCGGACGGTTATGGCAGTTAAGTAAAATAACTGTGGCACAGGAGCATTTTATAACTGCAGCAACTCAATTAATAATGGCTCAGCTTTATACTTATTTATTTACTTCCGAAAAAAAGAATAAAACAATAATTGTGTCATGTGTCCAGGGAGAACTTCATGAAATAGGGGCCCGTATGGTGGCGGATTTATTTGAAATGGATGGATGGAACTCTTATTATTTCGGCGCGAACACACCTAACAGCAGCATTACCAAAGCCATTGAAATTTACCGGCCGGATATTTTAGCCATTTCAGCAACAATGACTTATAATTTAAGCGCCGTAAGTGAATTGATTGAGAGAATAAGAAAAAACCCCAATATTAATTACGTAAAGATAATGGCCGGAGGGTATCCTTTCAATTTAGCCGCTGATCTTTGGCAAAATATGGGCGCTGATGGATCCGCAAGAAACGCCCCGGAAGCAATTCAACTTGCTTCAACTTTATTACAGCAACCGGGAGTATACAATGACTTACACAAATGAAGGTTTAATAATTGTTTGCACTCAAGATGGAATAATTCAAACAGTTCATTACAGTTTCATTAATACAGCGCCCATTGATATTGAGGGAAAATTATTTATTGATCTTTTCGTTAATGAATATATCAGTAAAGCATTAGATTTTATTATTGAGATTAAAAAATCTTCAGCATCCTTCGGGTGGGAATTGATACTGAAACCCGAATATTCTGATGAACCTTTTTATTTTGGCGGCGCTTTAATTAATGACGGGATTACAATCTTCGGTTCAAAAGCAAAAGTAGATTTTACAAATTACTTATCAGGCATATCCCGGATCAATGAAGAACAGTTAAATAGAATAAGAACCCTGGAAAAAGAACAATCCAATTCATCAGGTTTTGATATTCATACGAGCAGTTATTATTTTGACGAATTAAGCCGGTTGAATAATGATTTAATCGGGATGCAAAGAGAGCTCTTCCAAAAAAATGCAGAAATAAATAAGGCTAATGAGGAACTTAAGAAGTTAAATTCTCTTAAGGATAAATTCTTTTCAATTATAGCACATGATTTGAAAAGTCCATTCCAGGGACTTGTGGGATTAACACAATTAATTGTGGATGGCGCTTCAAGTTTTTCGAAAGCCGAATTGGATGCCTCAATTAAAGAATTAAACAGCAGCGCAAAAAATCTTTTTAAACAATTAACTAATTTATTAGACTGGGCCCGTATGCAGAGAGGTACGATAGGTTTTGGTCCAAAAAATATAAATTTATTTGAAATATTATCAGCTAATATTGAGCTTTTGCATAACAGAGGAGAACAAAAAGGCATAGAGATAATTTCCGGAGTATCAAAAGATTGTTTTGTCCGGGCTGATGAAGATATGCTTAATTCAATATTACGAAATCTTTTATCAAATGCTTTAAAATTTACAAAACGAAACGGGAAAATAACCATTATTTCGACAGAAGCTGAAAATCATATGGTAGAGATTGCGGTAAAAGATGATGGTATTGGTATGTCTCCCGAATTAGTGGAAAAGCTATTTAAGATCGAAGAAAGAGTTGGGCACAAAGGTACAGAGCGGGAGGCAGGTACGGGCTTAGGACTGCTTCTTTGTAAAGAATTTGTGGAAAGGCATGGCGGTAAAATATGGGTTGAGAGTAAGATAAATTCAGGGAGCACGTTTTATTTTACCATTCAGTCAAAGTTAATTGATATGAAAAAATGAATATGAAGGGATCGGAATTGCTGAGGTTATTATGAAAATTTAATTAATATCATGTTAAATTCTAATTATCATTCTTAGTGCAGGTACAATTCTTAACTGAGTCGGGAGAGGGATACAGATCATATTTATCACGCGGATATATTTTTATTTTTTTGACTAATATTAAATTATTTATTTTAAAATCATATTTATAAATTTGATCAGCATCATCGCTATAACCGAATATAACATATACATCATTATTTTTTTGAGAATATTTTATGGATTCGGGACAGCCGTAAACCATATTAAAGGCATCATCCGGAATATTGCCGTAAATAACTTTTCCAACGTGCAAATCAAATACTGTTATAGAACCGAAACCGTCAATTTCATGCTCAATAAAAAGGTAACGCTTGTCCTTTGTAATAAAATAATACCCGCCGGGCAGATCAATTAACCGACCGTTCCTGTCAATAAGTAATGTTCTGCCGTCATAGTTACCATATTTATTTATGATAAAATATTGATTATCAGGCTGTTTAGCAGGAACATATAATCCGTATGATTTTCCTAAACCTTCTATCTTAATAAATTCTTTTTTATGCAATATCCGGCCTTCTTTAATTATTTCTACCCATGCGCTGCACTCACCGCCGAAAACCTGTTTGATTTGGATTTCTATATTGCCGAAATGGTAATTTGATTTAGTAATTACTGCACTATCCCCGGTATTATTCTCAAAAGAAAATATCCCAGCCTGGGGGAAATACATTATCAATAGAATAACCCGGATGAAGAAGTATTTCATTTTTTTGTATGGTAATTTTTAAATATATAGACTCTAAAACACTCCCTACATACACTTTATACAGTGGCAGTGAAAATGTTGAGTTAAACTAATTAATTACGGGTTGATTGTCAAAGGGATAAGAAGGGAGAACGGAGGATGGAAACCGTAGGACGGAGGACAAAGACGGGACAGCGGAGAGAGAAAAAAAAGGGGAAATAAATTAATATTTCTGAAATAGATGATCCGCTTGCTGAACTAACTAGTTTGCGAACTGACATGTTTACTGAGAGGTCATATTGCTAATCTGACCTACGGAATCAATCAGATCCATATATGGGGTGGATCTCTACACTGCCGCCGGTATCAAGCGCAGGGCAACCGTGTGCTAATGTTACCGCTTCGTCAAGGGTTTCGGCTTTAATAATTATAAAACTTCCGAGTATTTCCCGCGTTTCAACAAAAGGGCCGTCGGTAATTACACCGCCCGGTTGCAGGACTTTACCTTCCATTGCAAGTCGCGACCCGCTGCTTGCAATTTTCCCCTGCTCTGCTAATCCTCCCGCCCAGTCCTTCCATTTTTTAGCAAGGGCTCCCATCTCTTTTGGTGATACGTTACTGAAATCAAAATTAGGCTGCCTGAATAATAACATGAATTCTTTCATTTTTTTTATCCTTATAAATTATTGAATGTATTGATTACACCCGGTTAATGATTGAGAATATAGTAATTGAACATCCGGCAGAAAATTAATATTGTTAAGCTGACGGCGGTTTGTCAGAGCGCACTGTATTGAATGGCAAACTAGAAACGGAAAATATCTGAACCAGGATTCACAGGATTTAAAGATTTTCAGGATAATAAGAAAATGTCTGAACCGCTGATTCAATTGATTAGACGGATTTCACTGATTAGTTTAATAACTTTTATTCGTATTAATTTTATTATGAGTTGATAAATAATAGATCATCATAATAATCATATTAATCACACAAATCATAGTTCAGACAATTTGTGATTCATTAGGACGTTTTAGAGACTGGGCTACATAGTAGTATACTATCCCCCGTCTTGTACAACATTAAACATACAAGGTTAAGAGAAATCCCAAAGGTTGAAGCAACCCTGGATAAATTAATTTTAAAAAGGTATCTGTTAAATTTATTATTGCACACCATCACGTTTGGCAATTTTTCTTACTTCCACAGTGTTGCCTTCACCCTGTAAAACGGGAGAGCCTTTTGCTAATTCGGCAGCTTCATCCGCGGAATCAGCTTTAACAATAATAAATCCGCCGATTGTTTCTTTTATATCGCCGAAAGGCCCGTTAGTAACAACCTTTTTATGATGAAGAACGCGTGCATCTTCGAACAGCAGCCCGGTTCCGCTGATGAATTTGTTCTGCGCAGTTATGCCGGCTATCCAGTCCATTGTCTGTTTCATCCAGATTTGTATTTGTTCCGGTGATGCGACCTTATGGCCGTCTTCATGCCTGAAAATTAAAATAAATTCATCCATGATTTAACTCCGATTAATAATATATTGAAATTTTTGTTTTACATCCCTTTAACAATCGAGATTACACAAATTGGACATCGTGAATGCTTTAAAGTAAATTTTAAATTTGAAATTTGTGCAATAAAATATGTGATTTGAATATTTCATAAAACGAATTGTGACAAGGAATAATTTGTCATTCAATTGTCATACTGTGGTCATTTGATGGTCGTTCAATTGTCATACTGTGGTCATTTGATGGTCATTCAATTGTCATTTTGTAGTCATTTGATTAATTTTTTAACAACGGTTTTTGCTTCAGTTATAATTGAATCCGGGTACTTCATTATTTCCAGCAGCTTTATTGCATTTCCTGAAGTGCAGGGGCCTTCTTTAATTTTATAATTAAAAAAGAATTTCCCGTCTTCAACCTGTTCGCTAAAATGGTACATAATAAAATTGCTGCCGAGTAAATCCTGCAATTCAATATCATGCGTTGTAACAAATACTCTGCTTCGCATATTAAGGTATCTTAAAACAGCCACAGATGATGCGAGTCTTTCAACAGTGTTCGTTCCCCTGAATATTTCATCGATCAGGAATAAATATTTTTCTTTTTCTTCCGATAATTTTATAAAATTATTAAGCGCTTCTATCTCGGCAAAAAAATAACTTTTGCCCTCGCCCAAATCTTCATTCCTGCGGATTGCAGATTTAACTATAAGTGCAGGAATATTAGTCTCTTCAGACAGGCTAAAGTAAAGAGTCTGCGAAAGTATAAAATTAATTCCGACTGTTTTTATAAAAGTTGTTTTACCGGACATATTGGAACCGGTTATCATCATTGATTTTGAAATATTTTCCAGGCTGTTCGGAACCGCATCACGGATTAAAGGATGATAGAGATTCCGGAAATTCATGAGTCCCGAATTATTAAAAACCGGGTTGGAAAAAACCGGCAGCTCTTCCAGGTAAGAAGCAACTGATATTGAGGCATCCAGGCCTGCTACACTCTTAAAAACTTCATGAATTTCATTTTGATATTTCAGCAAAACACTAACCGACCTGTAATAAGCAATAACATCAAACAATAAAAACATATTAAGATATTCAATGACAATAAGCGCCAGCCCGTTAAGTGATTCTTTGTCAATAACTAAGTAACCTAACTTTTTATTCAGTGAAGTAAGCATGCTGCTTTTTTGTTTTAGAAATTCAATTTCAGCAACCGGAATTTCAGGTTTTATTTTACCGATAGAAACTGCGGCGGTTATCAGTGAATTAAGGCTTGAGAACCCGATAAAATATTCATAAATCCTTTTCGAAAATATATTATGCAAAACCAGGTTAATTAATAAAACAGCCAGCCCCGCAAAAAGGAACACCGGGTTGAATGAGATTAATATTACGGATATAACCGAAACGACAGGACATAAATAAAAGAGGCGATAATATTTATTATCCGGGAGAGATTTATTTAATAATAACGAAGATACGAAGTATGAAGCCTGGCCCGATAAACCAAAAAGTTTGAATTGGATTTTCTCCCTGCACGCCTGATCACGTTTCCAATATGAGAATAGTTCAAATCTTCTTTTTAGAAAGTTTTCATCTTTTTCAAATTTATGCAGTATATGGTAAAGATACTGCTGCCCTATCCCCGAAATGTTTCTGTCAATCTTTGAAAAGAAAGAATCAAGATCCAGATCGTTCCAGGTTTTTTCATCGACAATTGAATTGTCTTCTGCCGGGCTTAATAAATTATGATACGAGGCAATTAAATCAAGATCCCGGAATTTATCAACCGGTTTGCCCCAAACCCTTCTTAAAAATTCTCTCCGCTTTTTCTTTGTTGTAAACATATATATAATTGAATAAAATTATTCTCTAAATATAATTTGATAATTAAGCCAATAATTATCCATCATTTTATTGTACCCGGTTTGGACATTTCCTTAATAAAATCTGAGATATCGGTTTTAAATTCGGGCAAAGATTCCTTATTAATGTACATCATATGGCCTGCATTAAAATATTTCATGCGGACTCTTTCTTTAAGATTGGGAATATTGCCGCCAAGATGATTCATTGTATATTCAGTTGCAAAAAACGGCGTTGCCAGGTCAAAATAACCGTTAAGCATAAGAACATTTAAGTAAGGATCTTTGGACATTACATCTGCGAGATCCGGCGAGACGTCGCCGTTTTGAAGTGCAAAAGCTCTTCCTTCTGCCTGACGTGTCCAATTCCATTTAAATTCTTCATTACCGTAAGCATTCACACGGTATGTCTGATCTGCAGGAAATCCCAAATCATTATGTAAATAGTCTAAAAATGTTGAAGTAAACGGAGGGCTTATAGCAGAACTCTGTGGATCAAAATCCGAATTTTCCGCAAGTAAATCGCCTGAAGGAGCTTTATATCTTGCGTCCAGCCTGCCCACTGTTTTACCTTTTTCACGCAGGAGTTCGGCTGTAAATTGTGATTCATCAATTCGAAGATTAGCTTTTATCCAGTAAGCTTTTGAAATTCCCGTAAATTCATAAAGCTTACCGGCAACTTTATCTATTTCAGAGCTGTCATTTGAAGAACCTTTGAATAAAGCTTCTGAATATTCATGCTGCGAATAATCTTCAACTGTTTTTACAAATGATATTAAATCTGACGGCTGTGAAGGTAAAGTCTTATGATACCAAGAAACAGCGGCGTATGTGGGCAGGAATAATACATAAGGTAAATCGTTACCCGGGATGGCAGAAAGAGTTTCAAAATTAAAAACCGTTGAAACAAAAATAATTCCGTTTATTGAAATTTCTTTATTTTCAAAAAGATAATCCGAAACACCTGCAGAGCGCAAAGTGCCGTAACTTTCGCCAAGTAAAAATTTGGGCGAATTCAGCCTGTTATTTTGAAGTATATACTGATAAATAAATTCGCTAATAGATTTAATATCTTCATTAATCCCCCAGAAATCTTTACCCTTTGCTTTGCCAACAGGTTTGCTTAATCCGGTACCGACGGGATCAATCATTACAAGGTCGGTTGCATCAATAATAGAATAATTATTATCCGCGGTTTCATAAGGTGCAGGCGGGACTGCATCGGGATCATCGAGCACAACGCGTTTAGGGCCAAGCGCGCCCATATGAAGCCACATAGACGATGAACCGGGACCGCCGTTATAAGCAAATGTAACCGGGCGTTTTCCAAAATCAGTTTCTCCTTCTTTTGTGTAAGCAGTAAAACCGATAAGCGCTATTGCCGTGTCATTTTCATTCTTAAGCAAAAATGTTCCGGTTGTTGCAGTATAAATAATTTCCTTGCCGTCAATTGTAATACTATGATGAGTTACAATCTGGATAGGTTTGGGAACGGCCGACTCTACAGAGTCGATTTTACCGGGCTTAGGCTGCGCTGATAAATTTATAGTGATAAACAAAAATAAACATAAAATAGAATTGAAAATCTTTTTCATAAGAATTCCTTTTTAGCAGTGCAAAATTAATTTTTATTTTCTTTTGATAAAACAGATTGCATGAACCAGACTATAACGGCGCTGATTTTTTTTATTTACCGTAATTTTAAATTTAAGTATTAATGTCAAAAAAAATAAATTATATTTAATCAATTATTGAACAAAATAATTAAAGCAGAAAGTGATATTCACGCTGTATGTTTGAAATTGTAGAGACAGCCTGTCCTGATTTCTTATCGGAAGGCACGCCCCGTTTTTACAGCGCTACAAACCTTAGACGTGAACCTCACAAAAAATAATCATTCTTTACCAAACAAATGGAATTAGAGCCTTTGTCCGCTTTTTGTACTCTGGGTATTCATCCGGGAACTGCTGTTCCAAAAGCCTGTCTTCTGCGCCCACACGCCAGAAAAAAATGGGGCCAAGAAAGACAAGAAGAAATATCCAGGCTCCGCCCATCACAACTGCTGAACCAAGGATTGCGAGGAACCCGCCGGAATACATCGGATGGCGTATATAACTATATGGTCCGGATATTACTAGTTTTTGCCTTCCCTTAGTGGAATCTGCCCGGCTCCAGTTTTTACCAAGCTGCTGCCGCCCCCAGATATTTATACCGAGTCCCGTAAAACACAGAATAACACCGATACAGCTTTGAACAGAACTTACAGGATCAAAGTTCAGGAACCGGAATATTTTAATATGAGGAAGCATGAATGAGATAATAACAACAAACAGAATGCCAAAATTCCGGAGAGGGTGTTCACCGGTATCGTGTTTCGTTCCTGCTGCGGCAACAATTAAGTACACAAGGAGGATAAGCCAGGAAGCATAAATTAGCCATGCGAAAATTATGGAGTTCATGATTTTATTAATTGTTCTAACATTATATTAAACGAATTTACTCGAAAATTTTCAAAACACAAAATAAATAATATTTTGCCTGATAGTTGTTAAGTTATCTAACATAGCAACGCGTCCGCGCGGATTTAGGAATAGGTTCCCTAAATATAAGCGCTTCAACCCAGCGCCGGGACCCCTGTTAATACAACCGGTGTATTAATAGTTCATTCAGCTATTGCATTGGCTGATGCACTTACAATTAAATTGGGAGGTGTTAAGTGTAAAGGTGAAATTCATAATGAAATATCGGGAATATTGAAAGATTTATCCCCGGATAATTCACAAAGAGATAGTGCGATTAACCAACTAGAGGCAATAATTGCTAACAAAAATGCTGTGTCATACTCAGGCAGTATTTATGATAAAAAAGATATAGAAAAATTACTAAAACATTTAGAACGATTTACCAATTGGGCAATAGCATTATCTAAAAATTTGAATATTCATTAATAATGCCTTTTCTATCTCAATTATTAATACTATATGTTTATGAAAAAAATTTATTTACCGTGGCTTAAATAACTTATTGCATCAACTACTGTTTTATGTGTACCGGTAATAACAAGCGTATCCTTTTCAAGAATTCTTTCATCACTGGCAGGATTGGTTATGGTTTTATCTCCCCTGACAATTGCTATAATAGTAACACCTGTAACCGCCCTAAGGTTAAGTTCCTTCATACTCTTGCCGGTGTGGATGTTATTATCATCTATATAATATGTTTCCGTAAGGCCTGCGGCAAGCAGTTCGTTAAGGTTTACCAAAGAGTTAATGCCTTCGTCCCCTTTTCTCATCATACTGTATGATTCTCCGCGGAGTAAAGAGACCTGTTTCATTATCACATTTAAAGGGATGTGGTATTTTTCCAATACTTTGCTGAATATCTGTAAAGAAGTTTCAAATTCTTCCGGGATAACTTCATCAGCGCCGAGTGTAATGAGATCATCAATCTCATTTGCGTACCTCGTTCTTATGACCGTATAAATTCTGGGATTAAGTTTTTTTGCCTGGTCCAGCCCAATCCTGGAGGCAACAGGGTCGGAAATGGCAAAGACAATAATAGATGCCTTTTCAATCCCGGCAGTTTCTAAAATTTCCTCACGGGTAATATCACCGTAAATTATATTTTCACCTTTTAACTTTTCTTCCTTCACAACTTCGGGATTCATTTCAATAACAAGATACTTTATGCCGGTTTCTTTTAATACACGCGCAAGGTTCCGTCCATTTAAACCAAATCCCGCAATAATTACATGATCGGATAATTTCATTCCCCCGCCCTCTTTCCCCAGGGTATCAATTTGGCTTATGCCGTAACCAAGCGCCGGTGCAATCCTTAATAAAAAGGGAGTAAGAAGCATCGTAAAAATAGATGACGCAAGAAAAGCGTTATAGAAATCTTTACTAATCAGGTTAAGGGATAATCCCGATTGGGAAAGGACAAAAGAAAACTCGCCGATCTGTGAAAGGCCAAGACCGGCTATAACCGCTATCCTTAACGGATATTTCAAGGCTTTTATGAGTATTACGATAACAGACGATTTTAAAATAATTATAACCAACGTAAGCCAGGCTAATATAAACAAGTGATCGGATACGAATTTAATATTAAGCAGCAGACCGATGGATACGAAAAATATACTGTTAAATACATCCTTAAGAGGAAGAATTTCGGCTGTTATCTGATGGCTGAAATCCGATTCCGACAGGATCAACCCCGCTATGAATGCTCCTATTGCAAAAGACAGCCCGATCAAGTTAGTTAAGTATGCAGTGCCAAGAAGAAGCAGGATTGTACCGACGGTAAAGGCCTCCCTTATCCTCAGCCTTGCAAGCTGGAAAAGTATTTTCGGCATTAAGAACCTTGCCAATATTATAATAACCACAACAGCGCCGGAGGCGTATAAAAGCTGAAGAATAATTTTTGATACGGCAAAGTTACCGCTGCCGCCCAGAACAGGGAGAAAAATCAGCATTGGCACTACGGCAACATCCTGCAATATTAGAATAACAAGTGAAATTCTTCCAAAAGGAGTTTCAAGTTCATTCCTGTCCTGTAGTAACTTCAGTACAATAGCCGAACTTGAAAGGCTTACCAGCATTCCATAGAATACGGCTTTATTGAGAGGGATCTTAAACAGGTAAAAAATAGCCGCAGTTAATACAATAGTAATTATAACCTGAAGCCCGCCGGCGTAAAATAAAATGCGCCGCATTTTTATCATCTTGCTGAATGAAACTTCAATCCCGATAGTAAACAGCAGGAGTATCACGCCTATTTCGGCCATTACTTCTATATTCTGTAGGTCGGAGATTAATTTAAACCCGTATGGGCCAATTATCATTCCGGCGGATAGAAATCCCAGTATACTTGGGATATTAAATCTTTTAAAAAGGAAGATAATCGGTAGTGATACCAGCAGGATTATAACAATATCTTTTATGATTGTAAACTGAAGCATAAAATTTTATAAACATCTCCTTTTAATTTAACTAAGATAAAAGAATAAGTCGTTTTACGCAAAGGATAATAATGATGTAGTCCCATATTCATCCTAACGATGGATTGCATTCCCATGTTAATTGACTACATTATACAGTTTTCCAAAAGTAATTAGTGTTTCAGTTGATTAATGTAATAGCTTACATTGTTTAGTCCGGCCCGGAAACAAATTCCGGCAACAAATAAAGTTCTTAATAAAAATGGCATTGGAAAAAACAATATTCAATTGTTGTTGGAAGTTTTTAAATGAAAAGACTGCTTATTATAGAAGATGATGCTTCAAACAGAGAAAATTTTTGTGAAATATTTATGCAAGAAGGTTATGATGTTTTCGGAGCATCATGTGGTAAAGAGGGTATAGAATTAGCGGCATCAACCAGGCCGGATTTAATTATTTGCGATATCATGATGCCAGGCATTGATGGATTTGAAGTAAAAAAAATGTTAGATAAAAATAAAAATACCTCATCTATTCCGTTTGTATATTTAACTGCAAAAGCTGAAATAAAAGATGTTCAGTATGCGCTGGAACTCGGTGCGGATGATTATATGATCAAGCCGGTCAGTAGTGCCAGATTATTGGAACTGGTATCAAAAAGGCTGCATAGGATTGATGCGATTAAACAAAATAATGATGATAAGATATTGGACGACACAACATTATCCCTGAATGAGAAAATAATCCTCAAATCGGGCGGAAAACACATTTTAGTGAACACAAATGAGATTGTAATAATAAAAGCTTTTAATAATTATTGCAATATAACATTGAGTTCCGGACAAAAAGCAATTGTCAAAGGGACACTTAAAAGCTGGGAAAAAATACTGCCTGAAAAGAGTTTTCTAAGAATACACCGTAGTACAATAATAAATTTAGAGTTGATAGTAAAAATAGAAAGTATTATTAATGGTTCATATGTTGTAAGTCTAAAGGATTATCCTCACCTTATATATTTCAGCCAGAGATATTCTCAAAAAATTCGCAAATTATTTCTAATGAAATAAATGTAATGACATATTAATTATTTAGATCATTTTTCCCCCGCTGACTTTCACGCTCTAATTACATACGCTCACCACCGTTTTTAATCACTTACACAATTTCAATATAATATGACTTTATAAGTGACGATAATTAGGTAGAGATTAAAACTATTGTGTTTAAAACTATATTAATGTAAAAACCCGGGGCCTTTGATTCCCGATCCTTCGGGATTTATAAATTAAGTAACATTCTCTTTTTTAATTAAAGATGCAATAGTATTGAATAATTTATTGTTTGATAAAGTTCAGGAAATGTCAATCCGGAAACAGAAAAATTTAGAATTCGATAATCAAAATGGACTTACGGCGTTTGAAAATAACTACCGGGAAGTACAGGCAAAAGTTGAGGAGACATAAAAATGTATGAATGTAAAATTAATGAAAACGGTATAAGTGGAGAAATAGTTTTCCAGGGCTCCCTGACGATAAAAAATGCCGCTTCAATAAAAGAATGCTTATCCGATGTTCTTTTCAAAGTACAGGATTTATTTATAGATCATAACAATGCTTCGGAGTTTGATATAATCTATATGCAGTTGCTGGTGGCTCTTTATAATTCAGCAACTTTATACAATAAAACCGTTAAATGGAGTTATCCAAAATTATTTATCACATACGTTAAGGACGCCGGTTTATCGGGCATTAAATGCCTTACAAATAATGAAATTGATAAAAAATTTATAGAGGCTAATAATGGGTAAAACAATAATGACAGTTGATGATTCGACAAGCGTCAGGCAAATGGTGAGTTTCACTCTTAGGGAAGAAGACTATAATGTAATCGAAGCATCCGACGGGAAAGATGCACTTACAAAAATGAACAGCGGCAATTTAGATTTGATAATTACCGATCTGAATATGCCGAATCTTGACGGTATCGGGCTGATTAAAAAACTGAGAACAGACCCGGTTCATCAATTTATTCCAATTATAATGCTTACAACAGAATCTCAGAACCACAAGAAAATGGAAGGTAAAGCTGCGGGAGCTACCGGATGGTTGGTAAAACCATTTGTACCGGAACAGTTAATCCAGGTTGTTAAAAAAATTATAGGATAAATTAAGCTTTCGATTAAACAGAAAGTAAAAAATAAATAATGATATTCTCTTTGAAGAGAATCTATTAAACAAACATACTTAATAAGAGGCAACAGATGTTAGATGAACAGACGAAACAGGTATTTTCCGGTAAAGGAATGGCCAGGCAGACAAAAGACAGAATAAATAATTCTACTTCAAGAGAAGTTGATGATTTATCCGAAAAAAGAGAACAGGCTAAGAAGATAGCCCAGGACAAAGCTAAGGCAAAAACTTTGGCAAAACAGCAACAACTTGCTGAACGAGTAGCTACGGCAACAACTCAATTATCCAATGGTGTTGAACAGGGCAGCAGCGCTTCCGAAGAATTAAACCGTTCAATGGAACAGATTGCAACAGCGGCTGAAGAAGCAAGCGGTGCAGCCGAAGAATCCCGGGCAGCCATCAATCAAATCGAAAAAACTTCCGCCAGGCAAAGTGAATTGGCAAATACAACTTTAACTAAAGTTGATCTTCTTAAGGATCTGACTGATAAAACTATTACCGTGATTACTAAATTAGTAAGCGGCGTTAATCTTGCAGCAGATTCTTCCGCTGAAACTGCAAAGCTCATTGCTCATTTAGAAAAACAATCGGACGAAGTTGGTAATATTGTACAGGCTGTAATAAGAATTGCAGATCAAACAAATTTATTGGCATTAAATGCAGCTATTGAAGCTGCGAGGGCCGGCGAGCATGGCAGGGGTTTCGCAGTTGTTGCCGATGAAGTACGAATGCTTGCCGAAACTTCGGAAAAAAGTGCGCGTGAAATAAAGAATGTAGTTTCTGAAATTCAGGAAGAAGTAAGAAAAATTGTTGTTGAAGTTTCAGAAATCGGAAAAAGTTCAAGGAGTGAGGCTGAAAGAGGAATTCTTGTAATCAACGGCATGAAGATAGTAACGGCGGGTTTTGATGAATTCCAAACAGGGAGCCTTGAAATTTCTAAAGTTGCAGAAGGATTATTGACCGATTCCAAAGATTTCTTAAAGAGCGCTGAAATTATCGCAAGTGCTGCAGATCAGCTTACTACTTCATCAGAGCAATCCCGTAAAGGAACAGAACAACAATTAAAAGCATTTTCAGAAATGTCTACTGCTTCTTCCGAATTAGCTCAAACGTCTGATGAATTAAAAAATTCGACAGATGTATCAAAATCCGCCCAGGAAGTAGCGGCTATGTCCGACGAACTCTCGGCAAATGTTGAAGAAACATCTTCAGCATCAACTGAAGTTGCACAAGGTTTGGAAGAAATAAAAAAAGCATCCGATATTCAGGCTAAAGAAGCTGAAAAAAGTAATGAGATTTCCGACAGGCAGGTTTCTGCAATAAACCAGGTTGAAAAACGAGCTACTGAATTAATCCCAAAGGCAAATGAAGTTGGGAAGCTTCTTGCAGAAAATAAACTTGCGACGGATGATATGATTGTTAAAATCAAGGATTCAGGCAAAAACTGTTTGAATTCAGTAAACAGCATACGAATTCTGGATGATAAAACCCGCAATATAGAAAAAGTAATCGAAGCAATAGTGAATGTTACAATCCAGACTAATATGCTTGCAGTCAGCGGATCTATTGAAGCTGCAAAGGCCGGTGAACATGGAAGAGGATTCTCTGTTGTATCAACTGATATACGGAATCTTGCAAATGAATCGTCTGCCAATGCTGAGAAAATTAAGGATTTGGTAAGGGGTTTACAATATTCTATTTCAAAATCCTCCCAGGACATCGAAGTTGCCGGAAAGACTGCAATGACAGAAGCCGACGAGGCAAAAATTGCAACCGTCAACTTAGTAAAAATAGCCGACGATATGTTAATAATTGATGGTGCAATGAAGCAGATTCTGGCAGGTTCATCAGAAGGGCTCCAGGCAATTAACCAGGCTAAAAAGGGAAGCCAGCAAATAGCTGCGGCTGCAGAAGAAGCGGCAAAGACGATAAGCCAGGCTTCTGTTGCTGCTGAAGAACAGTCCAGAACATTAAATGAATTAACACAGGCAATTGAAGAAATTTCTGCGCTTGCTGATGAAATGCAAAGTCTTTAATAAGAGGAAAAAATGAATAATTTAGATGAGTTAATTAAAAAAAGTAAGGATGGTACGGACGGGAATAGGCAGATAGCTATGTTCAATATCGGCTCCGAAACTTTCGGAATTGGAATAAGCCTGATAAAGGAAATAGTCAGGTACCCCCTGATAATAGCCGTGCCTAAAACCCCGGAGTATATCTTAGGTTTAACAAATTTGAGAGGCAATGTTCTTCCGGTAATAGATTCCAGAAAAAGATTGGGGCTGCAGGTAACAGAAGCAAATGACGATACAAGGGTTCTTGTTGTGGAAATTGGCTCCGCTTCAATTGGTGTTGTTGTTGACAAGGTTAAAGGTGTAATCAGTATTGAAGAAATGACCATTGAATCTCCTCCTTCAATAATTACATCCGGAGTGGATTCAAAATTTATTAATGCTGTTATTAAAGGAAAAGATAATGATAAAGTTATCATGGAACTCAACGTCCAAACTTTATGCACAGTAGATTATTTTGATTCTAATACAACTGAACCGGTAAAAAAGGAAACGCAGCAAGTTATAGAGAAATCAAAGGAAGCATTCGAGGAAATTCAACTTGTAACCTTCCTGGTTGAAAATGAAGAATATGCTTTCCCGATTGATATGGTTAGAGAAGTTCTAAGGGTAGGTAATATAACCGAAGTACCTAATGTTGTAGCTTATGTGGTCGGAATCCTCACGGTTCGCAATAGTGTTCTGCCGGTGGTTGATATAAGAAAATTATTCGGCATGAAATTACTTGTTGACGAATTGTCAATAGAATTGGAAATGATGGAGAAAACATCCAAACAGTGGATGGATTCTTTCAGGCAATCCATCGTTCTGGGAACAGGATCCAGAAACGAAATAGACGCTGGAAGTACCCGGTTAGGTAAATGGATTGATAATTTTAGAACAGCCAGCGAGGGAATTGGAAAAGCTGTTCAGGATTTGAGATACAGCAACTTTAAGTTGTACGAAGTTGGGAATTCAATCGCTCTTAAAAGTAAAGACAACAGTATAGATGAAAACGTAAAAGCAGTTGATACAAATCTTTTACCGGTTTACAAACAACTTGAACTAAAATTCGAGCAGATGAAAGATTCGATCAGAAAAGAAATTTCAGAGGACCAACGAATATTAGTGGTTGATATCAACGGCAAACCTGTTGGAATCCTTGTTGACAGGATGCAGCAGGTGATCCGGGTTCCGAAAAATACTTTAGAAAATCCGCCGTCTATTCTTTCCTCGGAAAAATCCGAAGCTTTAAAAAGTATCGTCAAAATCGATGAAGGCAAGCGTATAATATTATTACTTAATGAACGAAAAGTTATTACGAATCAACATATTCAAGAGCTTGCAGTAATTGAAAATGAAATTGATGTAAAAACAGAAGAGGGTAATTTGGCAGCTAAAATATCGCAAAATGATGAAATTCAGGTTGTAACATTCAGGCTTGGTAAAGAGGAATTCGGCATAGACATACAGGAAGTCCAGGAAATAAACAGGCTGAATAAAATTACATCCGTTCCGCAAACTCAATCCTTTATTGAAGGTGTTATGAATTTAAGAGGCAATGTAATACCTGTTATTGAACTTAAAAAGAGATTCGGTATGCCGCTGAAAGAATATGATGAGTCAACCAGGGTTATTATAATTACCATTATGGGAAAATTGACAGGGTTGATCGTTGATTCAGTTTCGGAAGTTTTAAGGTTATCAAAGGATACTATTGAACCTGCACCAAAGATAATAAAGACAAAGGCAGAAACTGAATTTTTAAAAGGCGTCTGCAAATTAGATAAAGCGAACAGAATGATTTTACTGCTGGCTGTTGATAAAATATTAACCTTTGAAGAACAGAATACTTTGAGCGGCAATCCGGAGCACAAAGAATCTGAAATCAATGAGTGCGTTGCAGTTGAGGCGGATTAAAATCCGGAGTTGATTTATTAATTATAGATTAACTATTAATTACTGAAGTTGCGCAAATGATATTTAAAGTAGCCCCGACACCTGCCTACCGGCAGGCAGGTTTATGCCGGATATTTGAAATTACAAATCATTGTCCGCTTTAGCCAAAATGATATGAAAATTGCGGTTTGATCCATAGGCTCATCCTCCTCCGGTGGAAAAGTCAATAAAGACCGGGCTTCAATATTCCCCTGGTTAAAACGCACGGCTGCTTAATAAGATTTTTAATATCTGCGTGACTTAAGTCAATTAATAAAACTAAACAATCGATTTATAAAATTGTATTATACTTTCAATTATAGAACCGGTCTATGAAGGCACAGATATTAATATATTTGTGACTTCAAAGCCGGGCTAAAAATTGAACGCGGAAACTAATCAGGTTGACATTTATGAAAAAAATAAGAGTGCTGGTTGTTGATGATTCGGCATTAATGCGTAAAGTATTAAAAGAGATTATTGAACATGATCTTGACCTCAATGTGGTGGGAATGGCAAGAGATGGTGAAGATGCGCTTATTAAAGCCCGTGACCTGCGCCCTGATATTATAACCATGGATATTAATATGCCCGGTATGGATGGGCTGACGGCACTGCAATATATTATTAGCGAGGAGATTTGCCCTGTTATTATGGTTAGTTCATTAACCTCCGAAGGGGCAGTTACAACTTTTGAAGCGCTTGAACTGGGTGCATTTGACTATGTTGCAAAACCGGGCGGTACCATATCTCTTAATTTAAAAGTTATTGAAAATGAAATTACTTCTAAAATTAAAGCTGCCGTTAAAACCGGAATATTTAAAAAAATTAAAAAACAAATCAGGAAAACTGAAACTGTAAAAGCAGACCTGAACGCCTTAAAAAATCAATTTTCAACGGATGAGCCGTCAAAAAAAGCTGTGGTTATAGGCATATCAACGGGCGGACCGCAAACACTTGCCGAAGTAATGCCGCTATTGCCTCCGGACCTGGATGCGTCTGTCTTTATTGTTCAGCACATGCCGGCAAATTTTACCGCTTCTTTTGCAAAAAGATTAAACGGCATTTCGAAAATACGGATAAAAGAAGTTGAAGCCGGAGATATTGTCCGGAAATACAACGGTTATTTAGCAAAAGGCGGTTATCACCTGCTCTTAAGAAAAATACGGGAATCGGATATCAGAATCAGGCTGTCGACTGTACCGACACATCTATTTATACCCTCTGTAAGTGTAATGATGGACTCGGTGCTGAAAGTCTATGGTAAAAAAACTGTGGGGGTTTTAATGACGGGGATGGGCAGCGATGGCGCCGATGCAATGTTAAATATTAGAAATGCAGGCGGAAGAACTATTGCCGAAAGTGAAGAAACTGCTATTGTTTTTGGTATGCCCATGGAAGCAATTAAAAGAGGAGGAGCCGATACAATAGCACCTTCTTACAGGGTTGCAGATGAAATTGTAAATGCTGTGAAAAATTTATGATCCGGAAAAAGTTTTGAAAAGTGTCTTAATATTATCGTAATAACCTGAGGAACCAAAATAAATAATATTCTAATTCAGAATAAAGGAAAATAGATGGGAAATAAAATTATTGATGATTTAATAAATGCTCTTGACAGTTCTGATGAATCCACACAAGTATACGCAATTGAGGATTTATGTGACTTTAAGGATGAGAGAATAGTAACTGCACTGATTAACCGGCTGGAAATAGAAAAATCTCAATTAGTCCGTGAAAAAATTGTTGATGCTTTAAAGAATATAATTTCTCCGGAAATGTTCACAATAATTTATAATATGTTCGGTTCCAAGGATGCATTTACCAGGAATGCCGCAACAATGATTTTTGCCGGTATTGGTGATGAATCGGTCAACTACCTGGAGCAATCTTTCTTTAATTCTGATGATGAAATTAAAAAGTTGATACTCGATTCATTATTTGGTATTGGAACACCCAACGCCCGAAAAGCAATCCGTCACGGTTTGAATGATAATAGCATGAACGTTCTCATCTCTTCAATTGAGTACCTGGGGCTACTTAGTGATACCGAAAGTAACAGCAGGTTCATTGAAATACTTAAAAGCGCCGACCAGCCAATGCTGAAAATAACCCTTCTTAGATCCATATCGAAAATTTGCGATTCGAATATGATTAATCAGGCAGTTGAAATTCTTTTATCGGGTAATAATTACTATGAAATAAACAATTTATACCTGGGTGAAATCCTGAATCTCGCCGGCGAAGTAGGCAGCATTGAAGATATACTTAAAATACTTGATAAAGATTTTAATCACGATTTGTACTCGGAGGAAATCAGCGCTCTTTTACTGGCGGGCAGTAAAAGGTTTCCTGAAATTACCTCAAATGATAAATTCAGGGAAGCACTATTCAATATACTAAACGACAATAATATTAATGGGAATACACTTCTTAACATTATCCATCTGTTTACGTTTAGCAAAAGCATTATAATTAATGAAAAAATAGAGAAATTAATGAATTCGGAGATATTGAGAGAAAAGAAATTTAGAAATGAATTAATTGAATTACTGAATGAGGAGTGGTATGGAATTAACACTTGATGAATTTGAACGTACCGCCGAACTAATCTATAGCAGAACGGGAATCCGGTTTGAGGAAAAGAAAAACTATTTCATTTCTAAACGAATACTGCAAAGGCAGCAGGAATTAAATATTCAAAGTTTTTCCGAATACATGCGTCTTTTAAAATTCGGAGATGAGAACCAGGTTGAATTTCAAAATCTTATTAATCTTTGCACTACAAATGAAACATATTTTTTTAGAGATTACCCCCAGCTTACAAGTTTTGGGGAATACTGTCTTAAGGAAATATGCACGAAAAAAGTTGAGGAGGGGAGAAATACAATCAGAATATGGTCCGCCGGTTGTTCAACCGGTGAGGAACCATATACGCTCGCTATTATCATATCGGAAATTCTTGAAAACACGGAAAATTGGTTTATTCAAATTATCGCTTCCGATGTCGATCTAAATGTTTTGGCAAAAGCAAAGAGAGGTATCTATTCAAATTCCCGTATGAATGAAGTGCCGGCAGAATATATTGCAAAGTACTTTATTGCTAAAGGCGATAATCTTATAGTAACTCCTAAAATTAAATCTATGGTATCTTTTGAACACCTGAACTTTTCCGATAAAGATAAAATGAGAAATAAAAGAGGTTTTGATTTTATCTTCTGCAGAAATGTACTCATTTATTTTGACGATATCTCAAGGAAAAAAGTAGTTGATCATTTTTATCTCGCACTTGAAACAGGCGGATATATTTTCCTTGGATCCAGTGAATCATTAAGCCGGATTACAGCATCATTCACATTAAAGAAAGTTGGCTCCCATTTATTATACCATAAAGAGGCAAAATAAGTGAAAAAAGTATTAGTTGTAGACGATTCGTCATTTGTCAGAACATATCATAAAAGTATTCTGCAGCAAGGGAATTATTTATCTGAGGCAGCATCAAACGGCGCTGAAGCACTTGAAAAGTCACTGTCGATTGATTATGATTTAATCTTATGCGACATAAATATGCTGATTATGGATGGTATCACCTTTATTCAAAAGTATAGAAAATCCGGCAAGGAAACACCGATAATAATTATTACAAGCATTGAGGAATCACACCAGAAATCAATCGGTTTTGAGGCTGGTGCCAATGTTTATGTTACCAAGCCTGTTGAACCGGAGCTTCTTCTTGAAAATGTCAGAATGCTTCTCGGGGAATAAACTTCTTCTTATCCTTTAATGGTTTGAAGAATATTAAAAATTGAAACAGATAATTAACTGAAGTTACGTAGATATTGAAAATTTTATTAAGTAGCCCCGAGTTTTTGGCATAGCCACTATGTGAAACTCGGAGAATAATGAAGCCCGGTCTTTATTGGCTTTAGCCAAAATTTTCAGCTCATTTGGGCTAAAGCCGAACATGTTTTGTAATTTAGCCAACCCCGACATAAATGTCAGGGCTACTTTAAATATCATTTGCCTAACTTCAGTAATTAATGTGATTATAAATATTGAAAGTTATAAAGTTAAAAAGGATTTGAAATGCAAGAGAATTTTCGTACCGCATATATTGAAGAGGCTTATGAGCTGCTAAGTGAACTTGAATATTCCCTTCTCGAATTGGAAAAAGAATCCAATGCAGACGATAGCAACCTGATTGCAAAAGTGTTTCGCGCCCTTCATACAATCAAAGGCTCCTCGGGAATGTTTGGTTTTAATGAAATCGCTCTTTTCATACATGACATAGAGACTTTGTATGATCATATAAGGAATGGTGAGATTAAAATTACGCAGGAAATAATTAGCCTGACACTTTCTGCAAGAGACCGCATCGGTGAAATGTTGAAAGGTGATAATAAACTTTTTATTACCGATGATCAAGACTCAAAAGATATTTTAACTTCTATTAGAAATATTATTAAAGAATTTAACGATACGAACAATATAATCGTGCAAAACTCAGAAGATAAACCTGCAAATAGTGTTTGTGTTAAAGATACCGGTAGTACTAATATAACTTATCATATTCATTTCCAACCGCTTCAGGATTTTTGTATGAACGGCACCAACCCGGTACTTTTATTAAATGAATTAAGAAGATTGGGACCGTCAAATATAATCGGGAATGTAGATTGTATCCCCAGTTTGAAGGATACGAATCCTTCAAAATGTTATACTTCCTGGGATATATTATTAACCACAAGCCTGGGAATCGATGCTATTAATGAGGTATTCATTTTTGTCGATGAAACTAAGTGCATCCTTGATATAAAGCTTCTTCATGAACACGGAGAGTTGAATAACAAATCGGCGCATAAAATGCTGGGCCAATTGTTAATTGCCAAACATAAGGTCTCAAAGGAAGATATAGACGAAATTATTCTAAAGACAAAACAGGATAATAATGATGGTTCAAATGAAATATTACCCGATTTCAAAAAGCTGGAAAAACTAAAAGAAATATACAGAAATTCAGGTTTAACCGTCCTGATTGATGAAATAAGAAATATTGTTGCTGAGATAAATGAATACATAATAAGATTAGAAGGGGATTCTAAAAACCAGGATTATTTATATACTATTTCCCGCCTGCTTTGGCTGGTTATTGATATATCTAACTATATCAATTTTATTCACACGGTTAAAGTTTCAATCCATCTTGAAAAACTAATATTTTGTTTTATTGACAAACCTTCTAAAATTGATTCGGAAGCAGTTGAGTTATTTATTCAGGGTATCGATTATCTGAATGAAATCTTAGATAACGCATCCGATAACACAACTGTTGAAAGCAAAGATGACTTTATTGGATTAATAGACAGTTTAATCACTCAACTAAATATTTATAACAAAGAAAACCCGCCGGAATTATCTGATACAAATGAAGGATTTGATAATAATTTGTTAAAGAAGCTTCTTGCCGATCCTAAAACAGCAGCTTTTTTAAATCAGATTAATCAGTATAAAGAGATGATTCTGAATTCTATGGAAGATTTCAATTTTAACGATGAAAAATTAAAAATCCTGGAAAGATTATTAAATAATCTTGAAAATGCAGCTAAGTATATGAAACACGGGGGATTGCTTCTCAAAGTTCAGGATTCAAAAAACATTGTCCGGAATGGAATACAGGATGAAGCTAAAAAAAACATTTATTCTCTTATCCAATACCTCTCGGCTTTAATCAGCGGTGAAATTATGTTTAAGGTTCCGGAAGTTAACTTAACCGAAAAAGATGAAGGAACCCCCGGAACCGAAGATCAAAAAAAAATCACGAATAAAAAGGTAAATGATAACGAATCAAATAACACTAATGAGAAACCGAAAACTGCTGTTGAAGTTGAAAATAAAACAATGCGTGTTGATGAATACAAAATTGACAATTTTTCAAATATGATAGGAGAATTGGTAATTGCAAAAAATTCATATGAATATTTACTTAGCGAAGTTTTCAGTAAAAATAATATTGAGCAAAGTACTGAGAAAAAATTAAATGATAATTTACATCTTCTTTCTCGTTTGACTGATGACCTGCAAGTTGGCATTATAACCTTAAGAATGATCCCGTTAAAAAGTATATTCCAAAAATATTCAAGAGTTATACGCGATATTTCAAAAAAACAAAATAAAAAAATTGAGTTTGTCACAGTAGGAAACGAAACTGAAGTTGATAAAAAAATTGCAGATTCCCTTTCAGATCCGCTTATTCACATAATAAGAAATTCATGTGACCACGGCATAGAAGTGCCTGAAGAGAGGGTGAAACTCGGGAAACCGGAAACCGGGACAATATTATTAAAAGCATCGATTGAGGGAGGGCAGCTAATTATCGTAATTAACGATGATGGAAAAGGTTTAGACAGAAAAAAGATTTATGCTAAAGCACAAAAAATGGGAATAGATACCGGGAACTATGATGATCAGAAAATTCTGGATTTAATATTTGAACCCGGTTTTTCTACAAAAACCGAAGTATCTGAATTGTCCGGAAGAGGGGTCGGGATGGATGTTGTAAGGACAACGATTGATAAATTAGGCGGCAGCATTAATATCAAGACCGAAGAAAATATTGGAACAGAGATTACGTTTGTTATACCTATGTCAATAGGATTGAGTGATTCACTTATTGTGGAAGCGAACGGTGAAACGTATGCATTGCCTGTTCAATCCGTATTAAAAACGTTGAAACTGGAGCCTGCCCAATTTTCGAGACTACATGATAGATTGATGTTTAATCATCGGGGGGAAGTGATACCAACAACTACTTTGGCGGAATTATTAAATGGCAAATCTGAAGAAGTAGAAACGCAATTAAATATGATAAAAGAAAAAATTTATAATAACGAACTTGAAGAAATACCTATAGTAATCATCCGGACTAAAAAAGGAAATTATGGTATAATAGTTAACAAACTTATGAAAAATATCGAGTTGTCAATTAAGCCGGTTCCCGAATGTATTGCCAAATCCGGTGTAATTAGCGGCGTAAGTATATTGGGAGACGGTAATGTAGTATTAGTTCTTAATCCCGATAAAATGATCTAACAAAAAACAACTTATTTTGAGAACATAAGGCAGAAAATTAAAGAAATAATGTATTTAGAAAGAAATATATGAGAATATTAATTGTAGAAGACGATTTCGGCAGCAGAATCGCCATACAAAAAATGCTTACTCCATATAGCGAATGTGAAGTTGCGGTTAATGGAAATGAAGCAGTTGAAGCCTTTACAAATTCATTTGAGGCAGGAGTGCCTTATGACTTGATATGCATGGATATAATGATGCCTCAAATGAATGGGAAAGAGGCGCTTAAAATAATCCGCGAAAAGGAAAAATCATTTAATATTGCCCCGCGTAATGAAGTAAAAATCGTTATGATCACTGCACTTGATACGGCAAAGGATGTTATAGATGCGTATTATAACGGAGGCTGTACTTCATATTTGGTTAAGCCGATACTCAAAGAAAATGTGCTGAAAATGATGCAAGAACTTAAGTTAATACCGGATAAAATAGTTCCATCAGCATACTGAAGAGATCTAAAATCATAATAAGGAATTTGATCACAGAGACAGGTAAATTAAATTACTACCTGACATCAAAATCATATAAATCATTTTAATCAAAAATATCAGTGCCTGTCCCCGCGGAAGTTCAAACTTTTTGTCCCTCTTATCCCCCGCCCTGTAATTATTAAAATTTTTTTATTATCTTAGAATAGTTCTTACAAGTTATCATAGAGCACGGTAGTTTATTACTGAAATTAAGTATAATAATTAGAAATATAATATTGAAAAATCTTCATACGGTCATTTTTTGAAAGGAACTTTAAATGAAAAAAATTAATATCAACGCCAGATTCCTTACAATAACGGGAATGATATTAGCCGGGGCTGCTTTAAGACTTGTTCCGCATTATCCGAATTTTACCCCGATTGCAGCCATAGCTCTTTTCGGAGGGGCTTACTTTACGAATAAGAAGCTGGCCGTTATAGTTCCTTTCGCAGCTATGCTGCTCTCCGACCTGGTACTGGGCTATCACTCTACTTTCCTTGCGGTATATATCAGCTTTGCATTAATTGTAGGTATAGGATTTATACTCCGGAAGAAAAGAACGGTATCCAGAATTTTAGTTGCTTCGGTTTCCTCATCGGTTCTCTTTTTTGTAATCACGAATTTTGCATTCTGGTTAACAGGAGCTTTATACCCGATGAACATTGCCGGACTGGCAACATGTTTTACAGCGGCTATTCCATTTTTCCAGAACACACTTATCGGCGACCTGGTATACACAGGCTTATTCTTCGGCGCATTTGAATTTGCAACGCACAAGCTGCCGGTGCTTGAACAGGTGAAGGCATAGCGAAAATTTCGGGAAAAGTGCTTTAACCGGTTGCGTAAATTAAGCTAAGATTAAGTTAAATTATAGTTTCTAACGACCTCCTCCCATTGGGACAAACCTTACTCCCCCCTTATCAAGGAGGGGAGCGGTTTGCCGTAACACCATGCGGGGTGGTATAATAATATTAGATTTTATTGCTTCTGGTTGGGCAGCGCAGCATTTATTTATTTACAAATCCTTTCTATGAGAAAAGACATTCCAATCTTAATTGATTTTGACGGAGTTATAAGGTTAGGCTCCAGGCTTGCTTCAGATGCTACCGAGTTTTTAAATTTTCTTCATAATGAAAATCTCCCCTTTTTTGTTATAACCAACTCAACAAGGGAATCTTCAGACGATTTAAAAAAGATTTTATCAGGCAGCGGGACAGGTTTTAATATAGATGCAATGACAACCGTTGATGCAACAATTGAATATATAAAGGAAAATAAATTAAGCGTTTCTGTTTACTGTCTTGAAAATGTCCGCCGCCGTTTTAGGGAGTATATTGATGAAGAAAATCCGCAGGCTGTTGTTATCGGCGATTTGGGAACAGGCTGGTCTTATGAAATACTAAATGAAATTTTTAAAAAGATACTTGCCGGAGCAGAAATTATTGCGATGCAGAAAAATAAATTCTGGAAGCCTGACGGGATTGAACTCGCCCTGGATGCAGGCGCCTTTATTGCGGCCCTTGAATATGCATCAGGTAAAAATTCAGTTCTTATAGGCAAGCCCTCGCCCATATATTTTCAAACAGCATTAAAGATGCTGGGCTTCCCTGTTGGTTCTCCGTTTATAATGATAGGCGACGACCTGGAAAACGACATTCAATCCGCCCGGGACCATGGCGGTAAAGGGATACTGGTTTATACGGGGAAAACAAAGTTTCCGCTTCCGCGAGATATAAAAACCCGGCCTGATTTTGAGGCACAGGATTTAACGGGGGTTATAGGGATTTTGAGGGGGATACTGTAAGGGGTTTGCGCAATCAAAACTTATCACTATTATTAAACAGAATAGTATTATTATACGGCAAAAGTACAGGTAATTTATCTCGAAAAATAGTACTGGTTAGTATGAATATAATTCCAGGGTTTGCTATGTCACTCCTACGGGGCTTTGAATATTCTCATCTAAATTTAAACTACTCAATATGTCACCGCGCTGCGGCTTAGAAAGAATTTTAGGTGGGTACATTAATTCTACTAAAATATCACCCTGATCGGGGCGAAATCAAGTAAATCATTTTATGCAATTATTCAAAACTTACCACCGCTATGCTGTATCAGATTCGGAGAGAAACGATTCTTTTCGAGCTCACACCATAATAATATCCATTTTTTTAAAAGCCAGGCGTTTATTGGCGCTTTATATCATTCACCTCAATATTAAAATAATCGTTAATTATCACATTAAAAGAAATAGGTAAACGGACATTATGGCTAACCTGCCATGAAGGAAGGCTTTACAAAATAATGCAGATAATCAAGCAAACCTTAATAATTTAATTATTTTATAATGAGAATTAATTTGTTGAATAGTCTTCTGGGTGTTAAGTTTGCATGGAATATTTTGGTCTTCTGTGCAACTAACCCAGGAGAAGGTGAGTAATTACGATTTTCTCATCAACAAAATTTATTTGCCAATAAAAATTTTAAAAGAAGTTAGACTTTTAAAATAAAAAATCAACGTTATTATGAAAAAGTTAATAGTCGTTGAATAAAATATTTAGTAAATGTTAGGGAAACTTTCTTTATCACAAAAAAATTGACAGGAGCAATATGGAACTAAAGTTAATATTAGGCATAAGCGTTCTTGGACTCTTATTTGCGGTATATCTGATCAGAGATGTACTTAAAAGGGATACCGGAACCGATAAAATGCGGGAAATTTCCGATGCGATTAAAGCAGGCGCTGAGGCTTTCCTAAGAAGACAGAACAGAACAATTGTTTACCTTGCTATTGCACTTGCAGCGTTCATCTATATTATGTATGCATTTTTCAGAACACCTACTGCAAATGACCCCTCAACTCCGGGCCAAATGGCATTGTGGACCACACTTTCCTTTGTACTTGGAGCCGGCTGTTCTTTAGCTGCTGGTTATATGGGAATGTGGGTTGCAATCAGGTCAAACATCAGAACAGCGGCGGCTGCTATGAAAGGAATGAACGGAGCTTTACAAACCGCTTTAAGAGGCGGAGCAGTTTCCGGTTTCTTTGTTGTTGCAATGAGCTTATTAGGCGTAGCCGGTTTGTTTGCCCTGGCTAAAATTTCAGGCGCTACTCAAAATGTTACACAAATTCCATTATTAATTGTAGGCTACGGTTTCGGTGCAAGCTTTGTAGCTTTGTTTGCACAATTAGGCGGCGGTATTTATACAAAGGCTGCTGATGTAGGCGCTGACCTTGTTGGAAAAGTTGAAGCAGGAATCCCTGAAGACGATCCAAGAAACCCTGCAGTTATTGCAGATTTAGTCGGCGATAACGTTGGTGATTGCGCAGGCCGTGGTGCAGATTTATTTGAATCAACAGCAGCCGAAAATATCGGCGCTATGATTTTGGCCGCAGCTTTATATAAAGCAAACGGCGTTGCTTTCCAGGCCGAAGGTTTATCGCTTCTCGGCGTATTATTATTCCCCTTAGTAGCACGTGCTTTTGGAATTATTGCTTCGGTAATCGGAGTTTTAATTGTAAAAACAAACGACAAAGAAGATCCGATGTCTGCATTAAACCGCGGTTTTTATGTTACAGCCGCACTTGTTGCAGTAGGATTTTTCATTGCATCAAAATGGCTGCTCGGCGGACATTATTTAAATTTCTTTTTTTGCGGAGTTATAGGTATTTTAATTTCACTCGCCTTTGTTTATATAACTCAATATTATACCGAATACAAATACCGCCCTGTTAAATCAATTGCAGAAGCTTCCCAAACCGGCCCGGCAACTAACATCATAGCCGGAATTGCTGTAGGTATGGAATCAACAGGCCTGCCAGTATTAGTAATTGCAGCAGGAATTGTAAGCACCTACTTTTTAGGCCAGGCTTCAGGTTTACAGGATGCAGGTTTATTCGGCACTGCCGTTGCAACAATGGGTATGCTGGGCTCTGCTGCATATATACTTGCAATGGATTCATTCGGCCCGATTACGGATAACGCAGGCGGCATCATTGAAATGAGCGAACAGCCTGAAGAAGTAAGAGTAAAGACAGACAGGCTTGATGCAGTAGGAAACACAACCAAAGCATTAACCAAAGGGTATGCAGTTGGTTCAGCAGCTTTGGCAGCATTCTTATTATTCGGCGCTTATATTGACGAAGTAAAAAATTATTCTCCTTCATTTAAGGGAGTTATTAATCTTGACAAACCCGAAGTTTTCGTCGGCGCTCTTTTAGGCGCTATGCTTGTTATTATTTTCTCTTCACTTGCAATTAAAGCAGTTGGTAAAGCAGCTTATGCAATTATTAATAACGTAAGAGAACAATTCAAGAATAACCCCGGAATTATGGCCGGTACTTCAAAACCTGATTACGGCCAGTGCGTAGATATTGCTACAAAAGCAGCATTAAAGAAAATGGTTGTTCCGGGCTTGCTCATCGTTGGTTTAACTATAGGCGTTGGATTAGTCTTTAAATGGCTCTATTATGTAGGCGGCGGCGCAGCGAATGTTAACGGCGCAACCGGGGCTGAAGTAATAGGCGGTTATTTAATGGTAGGAACCATTACCGGAATCTTATTTGCTTTATTCTTGAACAACGGCGGGGGCGCCTGGGATAATGCAAAGAAATTTATTGAAACAGGCGCTTTCGGCGGTAAGAAATCAGATCCGCATAAAGCTGCAGTTGTCGGCGATACAGTCGGCGATCCTTTTAAAGATACAGCCGGACCTTCGCTGCACGTTTTAATTAAACTTCTCAGCACATTAACTCTTGTTCTGGCTCCGCTTTTTATCTAAGAATATTTTTTTATAATATTCATTTGAACCTAACCCCTGGAAACCGGGGTTAGGTTTTTTTTATGACTGTCTGAACTATGATTCTTATGATTTACATGATTATCGGAGTTGAGTGGAATTCTGTCGGAACGTGATTCAAAGGATGGAGCAAACTGTCTTAACCAGGATTCTCAGGATTTCAGCCAAAGGCTGATGAGTCTCTGGCTCAAAAGGATTTTCAGGATAAGCGCAATTGTCTGAACTATGATTCTTAATATTAATATCATGAAGCTAAAAATCCTGCTAATCCTAAAATCTGTTTAATCCTGGTTCAGACATTTGCATTTCTTTTAACAATAGATTCTGGGTTAAATATTTTATTTTTTTAATAAAGGAATGGGCAGTAAATTTACAGGTATTAAAAATTTATTTAAAAACCGGAGATCAAAGGTTTACAAGGGAACATATTGCAGTATTTTATATCTAAACATAATTACAGGAACTAAATGATGAAGCAACTTTTCGCAAAGAAACCTTTGAAGGTCTTGCTGGATGAAGTTGTAAGTGAAAACCGGCTTCGCCGTGTACTTGGCCCGGTAGCACTTACAAGTTTAGGAGTGGGAGCAATTATAGGTACGGGTATTTTTGTTTTATCGGGAGTAGCGGCTCATGATAAATCCGGCCCGGCAATAGTTCTTTCATTTATTGTTTCGGGTTTTGCGTGCGTTTTTGCCGCACTTTGTTACGCTGAATTTGCTTCCATGGTGCCGGTTGCCGGATCTGCTTATACGTACGCTTATGCAACACTGGGAGAATTATTTGCATGGATTATCGGATGGGATCTGATATTAGAATATGCAGTTGCATCGGCAACAGTTGCACACGGATGGTCTCACTACTTCCAGGATTTTATAAGCATTTTAGGATTTAAGTTCGGGCATGCAATCTCAAATGCCCCTTTCGATTTTAACCCTGATACGGGGCTGTTGCATGCTACCGGTTCCGTGCTTGACCTGCCTGCAATATTAATCACTATTATCATTACGGCTATATTAGTTAAAGGCATTAAAGAGAGCGCCGGATTTAATGCAGGCATAGTAATATTAAAACTTGGAATTGTATTCTTAGTTCTGATCGTTGGCGCTTTTTATATTAACCCGGCTAACTGGCATCCGTTTGCGCCGTTCGGGCTTTCGGGATTGAGTTTTTTCGGTAGAACAGTTTGGGGCCAGGCAGGCCCGGGCGGGTCGCCGGTAGGGGTTCTTGCGGGAGCGGCAATAATATTTTTTGCGTATATAGGGTTTGATTCGGTTTCAACTCATTCAGAAGAAGCAAAAAATCCCAAGCGGGACGTTCCTATCGGAATTATAACTTCACTGGTACTTTGCACGATTTTATATATTGCGGTTTCCGGAGTATTAACCGGTATGGTGCCGTATAATAAAATTGATATTGATGCACCCGTTTCCAATGCATTTAAACAAATAGGTTTGCCATGGGCGCAGTTTTTAGTTTCACTTGGCGCCATTGCAGGTATTACATCCGTGCTTCTTGTTATGATGCTGAGCCAGGCAAGAATATTTTTGGCTATGGCAAGGGACGGGCTTATACCGACAAAATTTTTCGGCGATGTACATGAAAAATTCAGAACGCCGTGGAAAGCAACAATACTAACCGGAGTATTTGTTTTACTGCTCGGCGGATTTTTACCTCTAAGAGTTTTAGCCGACCTTGTAAATATCGGGACGTTATTTGCCTTTGTAATTGTATGCGCCGCAGTAATGATAATGCGCAAGACTCATCCTGAAGCAGAGCGCCCTTTCAGAGCGCCGTTTGTCCCGGTTGTACCTATACTGGGAATTATAATCTGCGTACTACTGATGTGCTCACTGCCTGAAGAGAACTGGTACCGGCTGATCGGCTGGCTTATTATAGGCCTGGTTATTTACGTTTTTTACGGACGCAAGCACAGTATTATGCACAGAATTTTAAATGAAAAGGATAATGATTTATCCGGTACAAAGAAAACGGCTAAATAAATCCGGATGAGGAAAATGTACATTAATTGCATACTTAAGAGTTTATTTTTTATTAGTTCAAATATGTTTCACCTGGAAAGGATAATCGATGGATAACCCCACATTACTAGACCTTATTGCAAAAGGCGGTTATGTAATTTTTATATTAGCGTTCTGTTCATTGCTTTCGGTAAAAGTAGTTATCGAAAAGTATATTACTTTCAAAGGCATTACCGAGAAAATAATTACGGAATTCATGGAAAATATTTATAAAGCCCTGAATGAAAATGAATTTAAGGAAGCCCAGTTTATATGCAAAACAAGTTCCTGGAACTGGTTCATAATGAAAATAAAATGCCCGCTTGCCAACGTTGTAAAGTATATACTGGAGAATTATAAAGAACCGAAAGAAGAATTGGAAGTTTCTGCTTTCAATCAATTAGATAAAGAAATAGCAAAAATGGAAAAAGGTCTTGGCATACTAGCAACACTCGGCAGTATATCCCCGTTTATAGGATTATTTGGAACCGTAATAGGAATTATCAGGTCGTTTAATGCACTTACGGTAAACAGCACATCTAATTACAACATGGTAATGAGCGGAATTGCGGATGCGCTGATTGCAACCGCTGCAGGTCTTCTGGTTGCAGTACCCGCGGTAATGTTCTACAATTATTTTATGAAACGACTGAAATTAAGCATGCCGTTATACGATGAAGCTATTCATAAAACACTAAGATTAGTTAAAGCTTACGAAGCCGGGAAGAAAAATGAGACGGTATAAAATAGACGAGAAAGAATTTTCAGAAATTAACATTACACCGTTTACGGATGTTATTCTTGTAGTGTTAATTATATTTATGATAACAAGCCCGTTCCTTATAACCGGCGCGCTTATGGTAAAACTGCCTCAATCGTCTTCCTCGGAAACAACACTGAACAACAGTATTGAAGTTTACCTGAACAATCAGAATCAAATATTCCTGAACACCAAGATGATTGATATTTCACAGCTCCCGGCAAGCCTGCAGGCTGAATTCATACAAAAAGGCAGCAGGGATGTTGTTGTTAAAGCCGATAAGGATGCAGTCTACGGCAATGTAGTTCAGCTTCTTGACGCCCTGAAAAACGCCGGCGCTTCAAAATTGCTTATGGCAACATTGAAGAAATAAATTTAATAAAGATTTCAATTATACATAAGATTTTAATTTTCACTTCTTATGTTTTAAACTTTTTTAGTCCCATCGGGACGGCATGCTTGTAGTAAAAATGATGCCGAATAAAAAACATAACCGCATCGCGGTGGTATGGTGTGCTGCCGGCGGGAACATCATGCCGCATCTACGATGCTGGTAATAATTTGTCTTGCAATTATGGCTACAAGCATTTAACGGCTCTGCCGTTGTTAAATATAATTTAAAGCATTTTAATATAAAACCCTGCTAAAAACGGGAACGCTGCTTTTGAAAATGTAAAAATGAAATTATTTACTTCTAAAAACTTTCCTTTAATTATCTCCATTATTTTTCATGTAATTTTATTCTTTATTATTATGTTTTTATTTAACCGGAAACCCCCGGAGACAAAAGTAATCCCCGTGGAAATAGGCTTCGGCGGTACGGTTGAATCCAACTCACCCGGAAGTCCTGGAGGCGGAGGCAAAGAAGAGCAGCTTGTAAAAGAGGCGCTGAAGACTGCTAAAAAAAATAAAGTTAAACCCGAAGAAGAAACAATAAACGATAAGAATAAATCAGTCTCAAAAAATATCAAAAACCCTTCAGCCGGAGATACAAGCAAGGGTTCTGCTTCCGGAAACTCCGGAGGAGGTTCCGGCAGCGGGACAGGAACCGGCGGCAACGGCAACGGACAGCCCGGTTCGGGCCCTGCGAAAAAAGGATTGTATATTCCAAATGATATTTATTATGTAGCGGTTGATCAGATGCCCGTACCAATAGGCGGCAATGAGAGCATAAATGAAAAAGCCGTCTACCCTGCCCAGGCTAAGGCAAATAATATACAGGGTACAGTTTACGTGTTGGCATTTATTGATGAACGGGGATATGTAAAGAAGACGTCTCTTATAAAAGGAATAGGTTACGGGTGCGATCAGGCCGCACTTCAGGCAGTAAAAAGTACCCGCTTTGAACCGGGTGTATTGCACGGCATGACGGTAAAAGTTCAGTTAACAGTTCCGGTGATTTTTCCCAATCAATAACGGTAAAATGTGAGGCTCATCTTGGATGTGAGCCTCCCGTAATTTTAATTATTTCAGACTATCAATAAATTTTTGAATCCTGTCTTTTGCCGGCTGATCCTTTGCCAGATTTAATGCAGTTTCGTAATTCTTCAAAGCCATATCCTTTTTACCGGTAAGAACATATACATTTGCAAGCCCTGTATATGCACGGATTGAGTTTGGATTGGATTTTAAATTCGTATTAAATATTTCTATAGCTTCATCATATTTTTTATCATTTGCAAGCTGGCCGCCGAGTGAATTCAAATCATTTTCACTCGCCATTTTTATAGCTTCAGATTCAAGCTGTTTTGCCTCATCAGCCTTGCCTGTTTTTTCAAGAAGCTGCGATTTAACATAAAGATTTCCAAAACTTTTACCCATACTGATTGATTTATCGGCCCAGATTAATCCCTGCTCCAGGTCATAATTATTCCTGCTGCAATAATTAGCCGCCTGCTGGAATGCATTTGCCTGGAAACCCGCCTGGCCGGTTAATTCTTTCTTCATGTTATCAACAACAACTTTATTTACATCAACTTCAATCTTAAAAGGAACCTTTAATTTTTCCCAATACAATGCTGCAGTTACGGAAGCAGGTTCGGGGTTATCAAATGAAAAGGTTAATGCTTCAGTAAAAGGAGCCGCTTCCGGTTTTGCCATAATTCTTAACGCATCATGCGTAGAATCATAAAAATAACTGCCCCAGGCCTGGTTATCCTTACTGAAAATTATTGTCCATTCACCTTCAGCGGGGATAGTGTGTAAGCCGTATTTACCTTTAGGAAGTTCATTCCCGTTTATTGTAACCGGGGTAGAAAATTCTATGGTTGTATTTTCATCTGCACCCGCACGCCAAATTTGATTATAAGGAACAAGGCTGCCCCATATTGTCCTTCCTTTTACCAACGGGCGGTGGTATGTAATATTAATATTTGTTAAACCGATTGTTTGAGACACGGAAGCCTTCTGGCTAAGATCCGGTTGGTGAAGTGCCTGCTGTGCATAAACTGAAACAAAACCGAAACAACAAAGCGCCCCAATTGCAAACGCAATAATCCTGAATGAAAATTTCATTAAACCTCCTAAAAATTAAATTCAATAGACTAATTTAGTGAAATGATTTTGTGTTATCAGGTGATTTGTGATAAACGGTTTTGCGCCGCCACTTCTCATTTTGGTCAGGTGGTTTGAGAGCGGTTCTTTTTTCTTACAACTAAAAATTATAAATTTTATTTATTATAGCGAATAATCAGGGCGAACGAAACGAGTTAAAAACACATTTTTGCACATTCATATCTATTAGCTCTATTTAATCTTATTCTATTCAGTAAAACCTTCATCATTAAGAATTAATTTAATTACCCTGCCATTTTCAATAACTAAATCATCCACTGTTCCCGCAGCGCCATCGAAGCCGAATTTTGTATCAGACTGAAAAAATAGTTTTAACGATAGTTGTTCTGAAAGTTTGGCAATCATAGTTAGCAGTAAAGTTTGCAGGTGAACCTCACGTGATTTTTTTAATTAATTGTCGAGATGGGCTCTCTGCTTAAGATACCCGACTATACCAGGTACCAATGAAATACAAATAACCGCAATAATTACCAAAGAAAAATTATTCTTAATAAACTCTATATTGCCGAAATAAAACCCGCCGTAAGCAAATATTGCTACCCAAGAAACTGCGCCTAAAATAATATAAGCTACAAATTTTGAATAAGTCATACTGCCTATACCGGCTACAAACGGCGCAAAGGTTCTGATTATAGGAATGAAACGCGCGAATAAAACTGTTTTTGCCCCGTACGTTTCATAAAATTTATGAGTGCGGTCCAGGTATTCCTTCTTAAGAAACCGAACATTTTCTTTATGAAAGATTTTAGGCCCTAAAAAATGGCCTATCCAGTAATTAACAGTATCGCCCAGGAAAGAGGCAGAAGCCAGAATGAGGAAAAGATAATTTACATTAAGTGCGCCTCTGGCGGCAAATGTTGCCGCTGCAAAAATTAATGAATCACCGGGTAGAAAAGGGGTAACTACAAGCCCGGTCTCGCAAAAGATTACTAAAAATAAAATTATGTATGTTAATGTCCCGTACTGATTAATTATTATGTTTAAATGTACATCAAGATGTAAAAAAAGGTCGAATAGATATTTTATTAATTCCATTTAGTTCCGCATTATAATCTGTAAAATTATTTAATTTATATTTTCTCCACATAATCCAATTCAACTCCGTAAGTTTCTTTTAAATTATATAAAGAAATGAACGCAATTATAACAGATATTACGCCAACAATCAAAGCGGAATAAACGAGGCCGAAAGGAATTCTTAAAAGTCCGAAAACCAGGGTTATTGGAATTACCGAGCCTCTTATAAAATTCGGAACAGTTGTGGTGACTGTTGCTCTTAAGTTGGTGCCGAACTGTTCCGAAGCAGTTGTAACAAATACAGCCCAGTAACCTATTGAGATGCCAAGCAAAACGCAGAGCGAGTAAAAGTATACCGGGGATAACCCATGCGAAAAAAGATAAACGATAACAAAAATCCCTGTAAGAACAATAAATATTGCTACCGCCTTTTTACGGCTTTTCAAAAACTGGCTAAGGAACCCGCTTATGAAATCGCCGAATATAAGCCCTATGTAAGTAAACATAATTGATTTACCGGCCAGAATAGGCCCTGTAACGCCCAGGAATTTTCCGAATTCCGGAGAAAACGTAATTAATACTCCCACTACATACCAAATTGGAAGTCCAATAAGTATGCAATTAAGGTATCTGAAAAATCTGTCTTTTGAAGTAAATAATTTTAAAAATTGCCCTTTATTAACATCCGAAGTCCGGATTGATTTATACATGCCCGATTCAAATAAGCTGATACGCATAATAAGAATTAACAATCCAAGAATTCCACCGACGATATAAGCCGTTTGCCAGTTGTACTCTTCGCCTATAACCGCAGCAAGTATAGCGCCCATAACACCTATAGTTGCAACCATAGCTGTGCCGTAACCGCGGGATTCTTTAGTCATGGTTTCATTCACCAGGGTTACAGCAGCACCCAGTTCACCGGCAAGGCCAACGCCGGCTAAGAACCTGAGTAATGCATACATCTGAACCGAAACGACCCAGGCATTTGCAAAATTGGCGGCGGAATACAAAAAGATGGAACCGAAAAGAACGGAGATGCGTCCTTTTTTATCGCCCAGTATCCCCCAAATAATTCCTCCTATAAGCATACCACCCATCTGCATATTAAGCAGGTATACACCGGAGTTTATTAATTGGCTGCCATGCACGCCGAGAAATGTTAAACTGGGAATCCTTACAATACCAAAAAGAATAAGGTCGTAAATATCAACGAAGTAACCAAGGGAAGAGACGAGAACAGTTGAGTTAAAAATATTTTTAGACAATTCTTTTGTCTGACCGTTCATACTAACCTCAGGTTATATTTTGAAATAGTAAAAACTTTCGGATTCGCAGATAATTTTATTAATGTTGCAAACAAAATATTATGAAAGAGCTTAGTTCAATTTTATTAACCGGTTATTCGATGGAACCTGTTACGGGAAATACGAAGGACTCGATTAATAAATATTTAACACCCGGCCTGGTTAAGCATAACAGAAACATTCTCGAGCATGAAAATAACATCTACTGTTTTGAATGAGTGTGATTGAATGCAGGTATGTTGTTGTTAAAACGGGGCATCACCAAGTCTTTCTTATAAACCCTGTAGAGTTGAAATTTCGTAGCCCAGATTAGCAATCTGGGTGTGCTAATTCCCGGATGGGACGAAATGTTTGTAGCCCCGGGTGTCAACCCGGGGAATAAAGAGATCACCCAACCCTTTTACCCCTCTCTTGAAAGAGAGGGGCCAGGGGTGAGTTCTTTTGAGATAATCTCGAACAAATTCGAGACTGAATTCTTTTGAGCATTAATATTTTAGATAGGGTCACCGCCCCGGTGGACGGGTTTGCTGTCTTTATGATGAATAAAATTATCTCACCGGTGGGAAAAGAGGATCAGCAAAGTAAATGTTCAGGCTTTTGCGAAAGGTTTTCGCCTTAACCAGGCAAAGTCTATAATTTTTTTAAGCATTTCTTCATAAGTGTAGCCAGCAGCTTCAGCAGAACGCATAAAACCGGCGCTTTCGGTTAAATCAGGATTCGGGTTTACTTCAAGAACAAACAATTCGTTATTTTTGTCAAGGCGCATATCCACTCTAGCATAATCCCTGCAGCCCATAGCGTTGAATGCTTTAAGTGCAATAGCAAATGCTTTATTTTCAATTCTTTTAGGGAGTATCGCAGGACAGACGGGGATGGTTTTATGATACGCTTCATTATGCGGATCCCATTTTGCCTGGTAGCTGACTATATTATAAAGATGATCCGGCATTTGCTTAAAATCAATTTCACTGATCGGAAGAATAGTAGGAGTTTTGCCGCCCAGCACTGCAACATTAAGTTCACGTCCGTCAATAAACTCTTCAATAAGCGCCGGCTGAAGGAAAAAGTCCAATATATATTCCACGCGCTTATTTAATTGTTTTAAATTATTTACAATAGAGTCATTCTCAATTCCAACGCTGGCATCTTCAAACGCCGGTTTAACAATAAGGGGGTACTTTAATCCTTTTGCGTATCTTCCCTCAATTTTTTTTACAATTGCAAACTTAGGTGTTTTTATGCCGAGAGCATTCAGCATCCTTTTCGCAAGGGCTTTATTCTGGCAGTTAGCAAGGGACATAGGAGGCGCCCCGGTATAAGGAATACCCAAAAGCTCCAGAAGGCCCACAACATTCATTTCAAGGCGTGAATTATCTTTAAATAATTCAATAAAATTAAATATTACATCCGGTTTATGTTTTTTCAAGTCGGAAATCAGGATTTCTATATCATCTTTGATATTCAGCGTATAAGCATTCAATCCTATTTTCCTCAGCCGGCCGGCTAAAAGCTCATATTCTTCCATTGGAGTAAGGTTTTCCACCTCAAAATAGGTAGAAAAGGGCAGTTCCCTGGTTAAATAATCCGGCTGTTTTATATAAAAATCCGGGTTTGCTTCATTAAAAATCACAGCAACTTTTAATTTATCTTTCATAATATGATAAAATAAAGAAAAATCGTTATTAGACAAAATTTTTCTAATGATTTAATCAAATACATTATTTAAATTAGTTAATAAAAAATTAGCAATCTATGAGTTTTTATCCCCAGCCTTATAAATATCAATGCGGACCGTTCGCTTTAAAATATGCTCTTGTTATGCTTGGCAGATTTGAGAATGAAAAAGAAATAGGCCGGCGCGCAGGAAGTACATGGTGGTACGGAACCGACGAAATAGGATTAGCCAAAGCAGCAAAAAGTTTTGACTGTAAAATGAAATATTTCAGACGTGAAGTTCCCGAAGAGGCAATAAAAAAATTAAGCGAGCATCTTAAACAAGGGTTACCATGTATATTAAGCGTGGATAACTGGGAGCACTGGTTTACAGTAATAAATGAACAACAAAATAAATTTATTGTTGTAGACAGCGGTCTTGATAAAGTAATTGTAATCTTAAGTGAAAATCAACTGCTTAAAAGATGGAAGTACGTTGATGAAGAAACCGGTTATATCAGCTATGACGGGTATGCACTTACACCAAATGTTAAACCAACTACCAAAGCAAAGTTTTCGCTTGAAGAAGCTAAATTCGTAATGCAGAACCGCAATAAAGAACTTGCGGAAAAATGGGATACTTATTTTAACGATCTGATTAACATCTGCAGGCCGAGGACTCCCGTCTCCAAAAGGACTATCTCTTTTAATGAATTTCTTAGAAGGCATGAAAACCTAATTGTTCACCAGGTTGCCAACTGGCACGGTATACCAACATTTAATGAACTTAATAAAATCCTGAAAAATATGCGTTTTGTTGCCGAAGTTTACGACCTGGTTATTTACAGTGAAGATCAGAAAAAAGCGCTTGTTGATCTTGCCGCTTTATTGATGATGTATGCGTGCGGCAAATACGGAATGGATCCTATTTATTAAATATTCTAATTGCCCTAACAGGGATGACATTTGTGAATATATTTCCAGGAGATATTATGGAAACCGTATTAGAAAGAAATAAAAAGATTTTAGTAAGAGAAAAAACCGCCCTGCTCTTAATTGACATACAGGAAAATATTTTAAGGGTAATGCATGAACCGGAACGGTTAATAAAGTATTCATTAAATCTTATCAAAGGATTCAAAGCGCTGAACATCCCTATATTTTACACAGAACAATATCCCAAAGGATTAGGCCCTACGGCAGCCCCTCTTTTAAAAGAGCTTGAAGGCTTAAGCGTTATCCAGAAGATGAGTTTCAGTTGTTCGGGCGTACCTAATTTTTTTACAAGACTGATTGATAATAATGTATCGCAGGTAGTTATTGCCGGTATTGAAAGTCATATTTGCGTTGAGCAGACTGCATTGGACCTGATTGCAAGCGGATTCCAGGTGGACGTTGCCGTGGATGCTACTTCTTCAAGAAAAGAACTTGATTATAAGTACGCATTAAAAAGAATGAGAACACACGGTGTGGAGATAACAACTTCTGAAGCGATACTCTTTGAGATTTTAGCCGTAGCCGGGACCGATGAGTTCAAGGAAATTTCTAATATAATAAAGTAAAATGATTAGTATTATTTTATTTTATAAATTACAAACATTTAACATTAGAGTTTGTATTGTAATGACGGGGCATACCTGCCCCGCCGTGGCGATGGTCCCGTCTCTCCTAATCCCGGAGGAATGAAATACCTGCCTACCGCCAGGCAAGTTTGTAGCCCTGGGTTTCACCGGGGTGATGTGATTTCCCCGATTTTTTTTACCCTCTCTTCGAAAGCGAGGGACAGGGTAAGTTATTCTGAGATAACACCAAACAAATTCTATTTAAATTTCAGTTATGTCTTAATTTTTAAAGGGGCATGACCCATATCGTACAGACCGAGAAATTTTTAGACTAATCTCAATACTGTGCAAAGCTATTCCATAATAAAATTTGCAAGTAAAAGTTACGACCGAAATTAGGTAATAATTACCGACCCTTTTCTGCAAACGCTTCAAATCTAATAAAATACAAAGAGATTTCGTGGTACATTAATTGAATATGAACCTATGCGAGGATTATTGATTCGATAAAAATAAATGGTAATTCGCGAGGAATATTTATCAACTTATTACTTATAAAAGGTGTTTCTATGAAAAAATTATACCTCTTTCTTGCTACAGCTTGCTTATTCTATTTCGGCTGTACCGATGTTGCGACAAACAGTGTTAACCAGCCGGTAAACTCATCCAAGCAGATGATTCAACTGCCGGCAAAATCAGCGCCGAGTTCCAAATCAGGCTTAACTATTGAATCTGCTACAGGCTTATCTGTATCGCAGAATATCAATGGAGCATTAGGCGATATATTATTCCTGAGCGGAAATTACACCGATGTAAGCGGGAATAAAATATTTGCAATTGCCACCCTTCTCGTGCCGGGCGGAGCTTTCAACGGCAGTCAGACTCTTACAATGGCTTGCGATAATACTTATGCCGGTTTGGATTTTTCACCTTCAATGACGTTTAATAAATCTTTGTATTTAACTCTTTCATTCAGCGGGTTAGATCTAAAGAGTATGGGCGTTACAAATTCAAACGTCGGTTTTTATTATGTAGACTCCAACGGCAATTATACCCCGATACAAAATTCCGGTGTATTTGTTGATCTCAAAGCCGGGATATTAACAGTAATTGGAGCAAAGATAGATCATTTTTCGAGATATGCTTTTGCTCATTAAAAAAACTTTAGTTAAATATAATTTGAATATTAGTACTAAGTTTTTACCTAAACTTTATTCTTATACGCCTAAGGTTTTAAAGTGGAAACAGATGTAAAAGATGAACAAAGGTTTTTTGAAAGTGTTTTAGAGAATTTTTTTAATAAAAAAGAGCTGAAAGAATTTTCAAGAAAAACCTTAAGTAATAAAGTAAATACCTCAGAAAAAGGGGTGATCGGTTCTACCGAAAAAAGGCAAATCAGTCTGGAAATTGACGACTATATAGAAATCAATCTTCAGGTTGATTTGCTTATTACATTTGCTCATTCCCGTCTTGATAAGCACAAGTTCATTGAACTGCTATTTCTGCTCGGCCGCTTTACAATTACCTCAGGAAAGTTCCAGACCGCAATTTATATTCATGAAAAAATCTTGAGTGAAATAAATGAAGATAAAACCCTTTTAAGTTTATCTGCATCGGCACAATTAGCACTTGGAGAAATATTCAGCAGGACTGCCGTATGGGCTTTGAGCTTTGAATATATAAAAAAAGCAAACAGCTCTTACAATAAAATTCACGACATTAAAGGGTGCGCAAATTGTATGAACCTATTGGGCACTATTCACGGCGACCGGGGCGAACTTGGCAAGGCAGTAAGATACTTTGAGAAAGGACTGAAGCTTCTGGAAAATACAAACGACGATTATCTACAGGCCAAAATCGGGATTAACCTTGGAATTGTTAATAATATATCCGGGGATTATGAGACGGCACTCTCATATTACAAGCGGGCCCTTTTATATTTTGAAAAAATAAAAGATATGAACAAGATTGCCGAGATCAGGCATAATATGGGAATGTTATACACGCGCAAAAAAGACCTGAAAAATGCCATTAAAGAATTTGACAAAAGCATTTCATTTTCTGTACAGTGCGGGGATGTGTCTACCCGCGGACTGCCATATCTGAGCAAAGCATACATTTATACCCTCCAAAACGACCTATACCTGGCAAGCGCATTCGCAAACAAAGCATTGGAAATATGCAGCAGGATAAATGATAAACTTTCGATTGCGGATATTTATAAGATAAACGGGATTATTCAAAGGAAACTTGGTTCCTATGAACTTGCTGAAAACTACCTGTTAACCAGCCTGCGCTTAAATGAGGAACTGCAAAATAAACTTAACCAGGCAGAAACTTCCCTGGAAATCGGAAGACTTTATTTGGAAACCGGAAGGGCTGATGAAAGTAAGAAGTACTTTAATGAAGCAATCAAGTATTATAAGAGTATTAAGGCTTCAAATGAGCTGGCAAGCATAGTAAGCGAACTTGATGGAAATTTCTAAACCGGGATTCACAGGATTTTATGATTAACAGGATTATTAACTTCAGGATATTGGTATTAAGAATTATTGTTCCAACAATTTTTTTCATCCTGGAAATCCTCTTGAGCCAGAGGCTCATCAGCCTTTGGCTGAATTCCTGTGAACATAGGTTCAGACATTTGCCTTCATCCTGAAAATCCTCTTGAGCCAGAGGCTCATCAGCCTTTGGCTGAAATCCTGTGAATCCTGCTTGTCCCTCCGGGAGTTCAGACTATTGCATCAATCCAGTGAATCCTGTTTATCCCTTTGGGAGTTTTGTTTTTGCTTTAAATTTTAATTATTTATCATTGGCGAAAATTAAATTTACTTATAATATCATTTATTTCCGGGAATAGAGATATATATAATAATGTTCAGGACGCTTTTTACGACACTTCGTGCAAAAATATTAACCGGGTACATTATTGTAATTTTGATAATGATCTGTGTAATGATATGGAGCTTGTACAATTTCAACAGGCTGAATGAATCATTCCGCGCATTGATAGTTCAAAACTACTCCAGTATTGTAGCGACTGATAATATGGTGAGAGCGCTGGACAACCAGATTAACGGCGTATTTTCAATTTTTAATGAAGAAAACCCGGACAACGGGTACAAACAATTTGAGACCGCAAAAAAGGATTTTTATTTCTGGTATGAAAATGCACGCGTAGCAGCCTCAACACCTGATGAAATTGCTATCCTCGACAGCCTGAATGATCAGTACGGCATATTTATAACAGAGATAAATTATTTAATGGCTTTACCCAGGAATTACCAGAATAAATTTGAACATGAAGACAAGTATACAAAATCAATAAACCTGGCAAATACCATAAAGAATAAATTATACCAGCTTTTTGAAACAAATCATAGTTTTATTCAAAGGGCGGAAGAGAACATACAATCAATAACCCGAATTGCAGCCTTTACAATGCTGTTCCTTGCGATTTTCGGAACCGTACTAACTCTTGTTTTCAGTACAAAGTTTTCCCAGTTCATTGTTAAACCCGTTAAGGATTTAACCCGATCGGTTAAACATATTTCCGCGGGCAATTTTGACCAGAAAATTCAAACGGGCGATTCCGATGAAATCGGTATACTGGCAGATGAATTTAACAGCATGGTAGGCAGGCTGCAGCGGTACGAAAAACTTAATATAAATAAGATCCTCTATGAAAAAAGGAAGTCGGAAATTATAGTAGAAAGCATAAACGATCCCGTACTAATGGTAGACAGCGACCTCCGGATCACGCTTGCGAACAAAGCTTTCGGATCCGAATTCGGAATGCCGGAAAATGAGAATTCCTTTTTACAGGATATTATTAAAGAAGATAAAATATGTGAGAATATCAGGTCGTTTATTTTAAGAGGCTCACAGGATCACCAGGAAACAACTTACCGGTTTGTAGACCGTGACAGAAATATACGGTACTATAATTTAAAATATTCGCTTATTTACCTGCCGGAGAACGCCGTTGCAGAACCCATGTCTTCCGGCAATACTGCATTAATTGTATTCAGTGATATAACCAAGTATGAAGAACTTGACAGGTTAAAATCCGAGTTCGTTGCAAAGATCTCACATGAACTGAAGACTCCATTGACGTCAATAGGAATGGCAGTAGGAATATTGGGCGATGGTGTTGTAGGCAAACTGTCCGAAAAACAGATTGAACTTATTTCCTCAATGAGATCGGATTACGACCGGCTGAACATGCTTGTTAAAGATATACTTGACCTGTCAAGAATTGAATCCGGCGGCATTAACCTGGATTTCAAGCCTATAAACATTAACCTGCTGCTTCAGGAATGTATAAAATCATTTTCACTTCCGTGCAAAGAAAAAAACATCAGGCTTGAATATTCAGGGAACGGGGACTTACCGATAATCTTTGCGGATTATGATTACCTGAACAGAGCCATAAGCAACTTTATAGGAAATTCAATTAAGTTTACTGAAAAAGGCGGCGAAATTTCCGTAACTGCGGCAGTGGAAGAGATGAACCTTTTAATATCGATTTCCGATACAGGCCAGGGAATAAGCCCGGAGTTTATAGATAAAATATTTGATAAATTTGTCCAGGTAAGCGGCAGCAAACCGGGCAGTGTAGGTTTGGGTTTAACGATAGCAAAAGAAATAATAGAATTGCACCAGGGCTCAATAAATGTTTGGAGCAAACCCGGTAAAGGAAGTAAATTTGAAATTAAAATACCGATGTTGAAAAATGGATAAAGGAAAAGTTTTAGTAGTTGACGACGAAATAAATATTCTAAAAGTAATTGAACTATCATTAAGCTCTCAAAATTTTACGCCCGAAATTTTCAGCAATCCTTTAGAAGCTTTGAAGAGGGCACAGGAAATTTATTTTGATATTGCATTTATTGATCTTAAAATGGAACCCATAGACGGACTACAGACATTAGCCCAGCTTAAAAGTATATCACCCGAAACTACTACTGTATTGATGACGGCACACGGTTCAATTGAAACTGCAGTTGAGGCAATTAAAGGCGGTGCTTACGATTATATTACCAAGCCGTTTACACATAAAGAGTTTATTCATCTTACGGAACGGGTATTTGAGCACCACCTGCTTTTAAAAGAAGTGCAGGGACTTCGTGCACAGGTAGAGGAAAATTATACAGACGGTGAGATAATTTCCCACGGCTTCCAGATGCGGGAGATATTAAAACTTTCCAAGGATATTGCCGACAGCGATCTTCCCGTACTTATCGAAGGCGAAAGCGGAACAGGTAAGGAAATTCTTGCTCGCTTTATCCATGCAAACAGCAAAAGGAATTATAACCCGTTTGTACCTGTAAACTGTGCTGCTATACCGGAGAGTTTATTTGAAAGCGAAATATTCGGGCACATTAAAGGTTCTTACACCGGAGCGCTTAAGGACAGGATAGGAAGATTTGAAATGGGAGACCAGGGTACTGTGTTCCTGGATGAAGTGGGTGAGCTGGCCAAACCCATGCAGGTAAAACTGCTGAGGTTCCTTCAGAACATGGAATTTGAACGTGTTGGTGAAAACATTACCCGGAAAATCAACGTCAGGATAATAAGCGCAACTAACAGGAACATTGATGAAGATATTAAATCAGGCGACCTGCGTGAAGATTTTTATTACCGTTTAAGCGGGATACGGATTAAACTACCTCCCCTGAGGGACAGGAAGGAAGACATACCACACCTTGCCGAATATTTTCTTAAAAAGTATTCACCTGAAAATGAAATTGAACTTTCACCTGAAGCATTAAAACTTCTTAATGAATACTCATGGCCGGGAAACATCAGGGAACTTGAAAATATGATTAACCGGGCCATAGTTTTAGCAAGAGATAATATTATAAAGCCTGAGTATTTTCCTAATGAGATTTTTCATGCAAACGAAAGACAATTTACAGTATTACTTCCTTCGCTAAATGATATTGAAAAGAACTACATTACCGATATACTTAAAAATCATCCAAACCCCAAAGAAGCCTCCCAAATACTTGGAATTTCGCTTACCACGCTCTGGCGAAAGAGAAAAGAATACAAAATTTAGCTGAAAAGATTTCAGAACGAACTAAATGAAGGACGGGCTATTTCATTTTGAAATGCCGGAACCCTTTAATTCACAAAGGATTCCCGGAATTGATTTCAATTTGAAATCATCTAAAAAAAAATCTTCAAAAATTTGATCAAAAAACGCTTAAAATGCTTTTTTCTATGTATAAAAATAGATAATATTGCGGCACGCTGTTTGAAAGTTAATGGCGTTTAATTAACTGTTTACACTTAAAAAAAATGGAGATATACGACCCATGAAACAATCTGTGTTTATCACTATCATCACGGTATTTGCATTTGTTATAGCTTATGTAATTTTCGTTTACATTTTAGGCAACCCGGCAAACTTTGCAAATGGTGAACTGCGTACAGTACCGATTCCAGGTAATTATTTAGCCAACATTTATACAGGCGGACCGCTTGTTGTACTTTTAATTGCACTTTCAATTATGGACGTTGCAATAATTTTCGAAAGAATGTTTTCTCTTAAAAAAGCAGGCGGTAAAAGAGCAATTCCTGCTTTCTTCAAAGATATTGTAGTTCACCTGGATAACAGTGAATATGATGCTGCTCTTGAACTCTGCGATAAACAAAGAGGTTCGGTTGCAAATATTATAAAAGCATGCTTAGGCAGGTATAAAGAATTAACCGGAAAGAGTAAAAACGTTGAATCAGAAAAACTTCTTGTTGAAGTTCAGAGAGCAGTAGAAGAAGCTACAATGCTTGAGACCCCGTTATTAGAAAAGAATTTGATTGCTCTTTCAACAATCGCATCCATCGCAACCATGGTTGGTCTTCTTGGAACCGTACTTGGAATGATCAGAGCTTTTACAGCTATGGCAAGAGCCGGAGCCCCGGATGCTATCTCTTTAGCAGTTGGTATTTCCGAAGCACTTATTAATACCGCAGGCGGACTTATCTGCGCTATCCTTGGTATAGTTGCTTATAACTTCTTCGTTAATAAAGTAGATAACTTTACATACTCTGTTGATGAAGCCAGCTATAATGTAATTCAAATTCTTAAATCGAAATAATGAGGCTTAAAAATGCCAAAAATTAAAAAGAGAAGATTGAGTGTTAGAATAGACATGACGCCTATGGTGGATGTTGCGTTCTTGCTGCTCACGTTCTTCATGTTAACAACACAATTCAGCCCTCCGGAAGAAGTGAAAATAGAAGTTCCTTCATCCCATTCTGCTTTTAAGCTGCCGGAATCAAACATCATGATGCTTTATATTGATAAAAGCGGAAATATCTTCATGGGTGTAGATCAGCCTGCATTGATGGAACGCTTGTTCGGTCCGCTGGCAAAGTCTAAAAAGGAAGTCCAGGTTAAACTGGAAAATTTAGGCGATCTTTTAATACAAGCGCGTATCAGTAACCCGAGGCTAAGAACAGTAGTTAAGGGCGATGAAGATTCTGATTATGGAGTAGTTGAAGATGTGATGAATATTCTTCAAAAAACCATGATCACTAATTTTGCAATGGTAACTAACGCTATTCAAGATAAAAAACCACAACAACAATAGAGAGGAATTAAAAAATGGCCGGAGCTGATGTCGGCGGTGATAGCGGCGGAAGAGGAAAGCATAAAAAGAAACATGCCAAGAGAAGAATGAATGTCAGAATTGACATGACTCCTATGGTTGACGTGGCGTTTCTGCTTCTTACTTTCTTTATGCTCACAACCGTTATGAGAAGACAACAGACTATGGAAATCAACTTACCGCCTAACAATATTACAAAAGTTGATATTGCACAGTCTAATTTAATGACAGTATTTGTTAACGAAAATAATAATATATTTTACAGCCAGGGTTCGGAAAAGACAACAACAAAAATTGAATTTTCGGCTTTGTTAAACTTTTTCACAACCCATTCACAGCAAAATTCAAAGCTTGTTATATTACTTAAATTTGACCGGAAATGTAAATATCACATGATGGTTGATGTAATAGACCAGCTTAACCTTGCTAAATTGAACCGATTTTCAATTGCACCTTTAACGGATGCTGATAAAACAGCACTCGCTAAGGCGTCATAAGGAGGAATGCAAAATGACTGACAGCACATTAGTAGTTGACCAAGCAACTGAATACGGTGCATTCGAGCTTAAAAGATTATATACCAGGAATTTCACCCTGGGCATGACCATAGCAGTTCTAATTCATTTATTTTTAATCGGTGCATATATTTTTATCCAGGCTATTAATAAAGACGATGAAAATAATATTGCTACCGTAAGAATATTGAAATACACCGAACTTGGGCCGCCTCCATCACTGGATAATAATGCAGCGCAACAGCTTGCAGTTTCTGCTCCTACTATTGCGCCTACCGTTGGTATTCCTACCCCTGTGCCCGATGCAGATGCTCCTAAAGAGCAGACCATTGCTACACAGCAGGAAATGAATAAAGTTACTTCTCCCGTCGGTGAAGGTAACGGCAGCGGAGGTGTGCAGATTACACAGGACTTAAAGGTAGAAGCACCGCAAGAGGAAGCGCCTGATATGAATGCATTTACACCGGTTGAAAAACAACCACAGGTTGTTGTTCAGGTTCCGCCGGTATACCCTGATCTTGCTAAAAGAGCAGGTGTTGAAGGAACTGTTTATGTAAAAATACTGGTTAGTAAAGAAGGCAAGGCTATAAAAGCAGTTGTAATCAAAAGTGATTCCGAAGTTTTTAATCAGCCTTCTATTGATGCAGCGTTGAAATTTATTTTCACGCCTGCAATACAGCACAAATCGCCGGTTATGGTTTGGGTTGTAGTTCCTTTTAAATTTAAACTTAACCAATAACTTTACTTTGTTCGGATTTTGCCGCACTAATTTTTTAGTGCGGCAAAAATTAAATTGGAAATATTCGGGGATAAGTTATAAAAATCCGGTACCTTTGGTTCTTTACTGCTTAGATTAAAACTGTTCGTGACATCTTATAATTGGAGGTAAAAATGAGACGCAGTACTTTAGTATTACCCGTTATTCAAAAATTTGATGTCTTCCAATTAAAAAAATCTTATGCTAAAAATTTAAGCCTGGGTTTTGCAGTTGCTGTTCTTATTTATATTTTGATTATCGGAGCATATTTCTTTTTACAGTCCGTGTCTAAAAGTACTGAGAGTGAACACCGGGTAATAACGTTTACATTAAGTGTTCCGGCCTCTATCAATTTTCCTGCTGATAAACAAATTGCAGTTTCATCACCGGTTACAAGTTTAAAAAACGCTATGCCGATACCTGTACCTGACGACAAAGCTGCAGATGATAAACCGGTACCGACTCAAAATGATTTGAGCGCAAGCCTGGCTCAACCGGGAGATCTTGACGGAGGCATAGTAAAGACTATTCCTCCCGGTGTAAAGGTTGAAACTCCTGAAGAAATAATTCCGGATATGAAAGGCTTTACTCCATATGAAAAGGCGCCCGAATTAATTGACCAGGCAATACCTGTGTACCCGGATTTAGCCCGGCGATCCGGCCTTGAAGGAAATGTTTATTTAAGAGTTCTGATAGGGAAAAACGGCAAGCCGCTGAAAGCAGTAGTGCTTAAGTTTGATTCTGAAATTTTTGTAACGCCGTCAATAGATGCGGCAATGAAGTCTGTTTTTACGCCGGCAATTCAGAATAAACAGCCGATAATGGTTTGGATAACTGTCCCTTACAAATTCAGGTTAAATAATTAAAATTATCAGGTTTAGTCAATGGACATTATGAAATACATAGCTTACATAGTTGCCTCGCTGTTCATAGTGTTGGGAATCGCAATTCTTGCGGGCTACTATATGAGAGGCGTTCCGGCCCAGTTTAGAATTATGGCGGGCGTAGTTTTAATTCTATATGGAGTCTTTAGAATAATAATTACAATATTTAGAAAAAATACCACATCCGGGATACCAAAATGAACCGTCTGCCGGTAATTATCTTAATTATATCATCAATATTTTACGGCTGCAACCAGGGCCATATTATGCCTACAACAGGCACCGTGACTGTAGAAGTAGATCCGGCGGTATTGCCTATTATTACAAGTGAAGCTACTGCATTCGATTCGCTTTATAAAACTGCTAAAATTGAAATTAAAACTGCCACACCTGTTGAAGGCATGGTAAATTTACTTAACAAAAAAAGTAAAATGTTTGTATGTACGCGTTATTTCAGCAAGCAGCAATCTGACTTTATTGAGAGCCAGAAACTGGATGTGAATATTTTTAAATTTTGTTATAACCCGGTTGCAATTATTTGCTCTAAAAATAATGCTGCGGATAAAATAAGAGTAGATGAAATAAAGGATGCATTAATGGGTAAAATTCTGAATTATAATTTTGTTTTACCTCAGAGTTCATCCGGAACATTTCAATTTATTAAAGAAGAAGTACTTGAAGGGCAGGATCCTAAAAATGCGGAATTTGCTTTAACCGACAGCGATGTTGTTAAAAAGGTTCTTTATAGCAGCAGCCTGATCGGCATAGTAAGTTTTAATACAATCCAGGACTCTTCAAAGATAAAGTTTTTAGCAGTGGGACAAATACAAAAATCTTCAGGCCCCGGGGATAATAAAAATCTAAGCGTAGATTATGTTATACCCCATCCGGGTTTTGTACTAAAGAATTATTATCCTTTGAAGCAGCTTGTATATATCTATCTATTTGACGTTAATATTGGGCCTGCTTCGGGATTCACTACATTCTTAACAAGTTATGAAGGACAAAAAATAGCACTCGGCCAGAACTTAGCGCCGGCTGCAGTACCAGTTAAAATAAATGACTATCACTAATTCGGGAATAAAAGATGAAAGCAACTATTTTCTTTATACTTCTTGTTCTGTTTACGGGTTTAAATTTTGCCCAGGACCAGTACGAAATTGCGTCAGTCGCAATAAAGAATAATGATTTTAAAACCGCTCTTGGAATTGCCCAAAGCCTTTTAAAACATGACTCCACGGACCAGGCAATTAAAATTCTTGTTGAACTGACGGCGCATGATACCACAGATAAAGGAGGCTTTATCAGCCTGGGCGATGCGTATTCCAAAATGAGCGTACTGGAACTTGCACTGGAAGATTACAAAACGGCAGAAAAACTCGATTCATCGGATATACAGATAAAGTTTAAAATAGCTGAAACTTTATATAAACAAAAAAGCTACACCGATGCTGCAAATAAATACCTGCAGGTGCTTGCAATAGATTCAAATAATGTTGCTGCTTACGATAAACTTGGCGAATTGCTATATTACGCGGCGCAGTATCCCAACGCAGCGTATTACCTGACCAAATATTTAAATTATGACCAGAAGAACAGCAAGGTATATTACCTGGATGCCAACGCCCTGTTCAAAATTCAAAACTTCACAGATGCCTCCAAAATTGCGGGAGAGGGGCTTCAGAATTTTCCGGAAAATAACGATTTGAAAAGGCTGGATGCGATTTCACTTGCATATTTAAAGAAACCGGACGATGCGGAGAAACTTGCCAATGCAACGCCGGATTCTCTTTTCACTGCAAATGACGATTATGTACTGGGCGTGACTCTTTTAAATGCAGCGCAGGATTCAGTTGCGGTTCTATACTTAAAAAGAGCAATGGATAAAGATACATCCCGTATAAAAAATTTAGCCGACCTGGTTGCAAGATCTTATTTTAGTGCAGCTAAGTATGATTCTGCAATTGTTTACTATGATAAAAAAATTAAGACCGATTCAACTAATTTCAGCTCCTATATGAATAAAGGAATTTGCTGTTACACGATTCAGAAATATGATTCTGCGCGTGTTTCATTAATAGATGCCGTTCAGCTCAGGCCGAATAGTGTATCCGCTAATCTTTGGCTGGCAAGAGTTTACAGGAATATTAAGGATTCTACCGAGGAAACAGCCGCGGCTTTTAGAAAAGTTATTGAACTTTCGGCAGTAAACACGGACAGCCTTAAAAATGAGCTTGCTGAATCTTACGGTTATTTTGCAATAACCGATTTATTAAAGAAAAGATATGCCCAGGCTATCCCAAGCTTAGATAAAGCAATATTATACAAGCCTGACGATCCGATGTTTCATTTATGGCTTGCACAGGCTTTTGTATTTACAAACAAGAATGACGATGCAATAAAAGAATACAAAAAAGTTTTGCAGCTTGACCCGAAAAATGCCGATGCCAGAAAAGGCTTAAAACTTTTAACTAATTAATTTGCAGGGCATGATGATTGGAAATGTAAACCTAAAAGTATACTTAGCTATTCCGTGGGTAAAATTTCTTGTCTGGACAGCATTGGTAACGGCAACAATAGTACTTATTGCCATGATAGCGAACTATTTAACAATTGTAGTATTTAACTTTAAATAATGACCCGGTATTTATTTATGGAGAAGATAGTTGTCTATGCAGAATAACCCGTGGCATTCGGTTAATGCCGGAGAGGATATTCCTTCAATAGTAAATGCTATTATTGAAATCCCGAGGGACTCCAAAGCCAAGTACAAACTGGACAAGGCAAGCGGATTGATAAAGCTGGACCGCGTATTATTTTCCGCGGTTCATTATCCTGCTAACTATGGATTTATCCCGCAGACTTTTTGCGATGACGGCGATCCGCTGGATATTCTTGTAATTTGTTCAATTGATGTTGAACCCCTTTGTATAGTTGAGGCTAAGGTAATCGGTGTTATGAGGATGCTTGACGAAGATGAATATGACGATAAAATTATTGCAGTTGCAAAGAACGATATGTCGGTTAATTATATAAACAATATTGAGGAACTGCCTGCTCATATGGTTGTTGAACTGAGAAGATTCTTCGAGGATTACAAAAAACTGGAGAATAAGAAAGTAATAGTAGACGGCTTTATAGGTAAAGAGCAGGCTTTTAAAATTATAGAAGACAGTATTGCGTTATACGAAAAAACCGAATTCACATATTAAGTAATAATTTTTTTGTTTTAATCCTTAGGAACCCAAATATTGTCATCACGGTTTACATCGGGAATTGAGGGGCTGCCAAGCTCCACCCTTGCAATTTTTTTGCTGCTGTTAAAAATTATCGCGGCGTTTTTATTACCATCCTTCCATACCATGGCGGATTTATATGCAGTATCTACTGTTCCGTCGCTGTAATAAATTTTTAATTCTAAAGGGACGGGTATATTCCCAACTTTTTCAACTGTAACTTCAATCTTATCCTCCCATTTTTTAACAGAATGAATTTTAAGATCCGGGTAACCGCTTTCAAAGAACCACGGCTTCCAGAACCAATCCAGGTTCTGACCGGCCGCATCGTTAAATGAATAGAAGAAATCATAAGGGATGGGATGTTTGCCGTTCCATCTATCCATAAATTCATTAAGTGTTTTAAGAAAAAGCTCATCTCCGAGCATATCCCTGAGGAACAGGTAAGCCTCTCCCGGCCGGTAGTATGAAGCAATAACGTAAGCTTCCCGTTTTAATAATATAGAAGGGATCATTACGGGCATATCCAATTCATTGCCTGCATATTTTTCATACATAGAAGCTATCCTGACCCTTTGATCTTCATCCGGGGCAAGCCTTGTCTGCAAGTCGACAGGCAGCGCAGTTGCCCAGCCCTCGTCCATCCAGGCATATTTTCTTTCGTTGGTTCCCATATAGAAAGGGAAATAAGTATGAGCAATTTCATGAGTTGTGACACCAACCGTCCTTACATAAGTAGGAGCAGAATAATCATTAACAATCATAGGATATTCCATTCCGCCGCCGGGTGCGCAGTTCATAATAGTCATCTTCGGATACGGGAAAGGCACTCCCGGAATTTCTGTCGAGTAATAGCTAACAGCTTTCATCCCGATTGCAGCAACTTCATGAAAGTCTTTTGCCTGTATTGGATAAGCAGCGCTTACAAATGTTCTGTGATGTTTGGATTTATCGGCAATAACACTGCCGCCATCCCATAAAAAATGATCGCTGGTTGCAAATGCAAAATCGGTAACATTTGAAGCTTTGAATTTCCAGGTATTCTTATCACCACCGGCAGTAATACCGCCTCTTGCCAGATCGTCCCGGGTGATAATCCTTATCACTGAATCCGATACTTCTGCTTTATTCATCCGGCTCAAATATTCAGGCGCCAGAACTTCTTCAGGGTTTTGAAGCAGGCCGGTCCCCCACACAACAAAATTTTTGGGTACGGTTATATTAACTTCAAAGTTGGAAAAATTATTATAAAATTCCTGTGCACCTGAATATTCGTTCCTGTCCCAGCCTTCAATATCATCATAAACAGCAATCTGCGGATACCAATAGCCAACATAGAAAGAAGTTGAATCGATCATTCCCATTCTTATATGCGTTTTGAAAGGCATTTTAAAATTCCATTCCGCAAGTATTTCCGATTTAGAATGAGGCATTACGGGATCAGCAAGCTTAACGAACATATTGGTTGCAGTAATATTAACTATGCTGTCATGCGGTGCTAAGCTAACGGCCGAGCTGTTGATAACTAATTTTTTTATATCAACTCCGTTTGTTAAGTCGGTAGTATCGATAAAACTATCCCTTGGATTTCCTTTTTTATACATATTCTGATAAAGTCTGAACACGATCTGCTTTAAAGTATCCGGGCTGTTATTTATAAATGATATTTCTTCCCTGCCGTAAACCATTTTTGTTGACGGTACAAGTTCAACATCTATTTTATAGCCTGTAAAATTTTCCCAGTATTTTGGGCCGGGTTTTCCGTCATACGAACGTGTACCTTTTATATATGCCTGCTTAATATCCCTTGGCATATAAAGTCCAGAATGTTGGGGCAGCAATTGATTAAAGCAAACAAGAACAATTAAGCACACGGTAAGTAAAATCTTTTTCATAAAAACATTCCTGTATATTAAAAACGATATATCGATGTCATTTTATTGATGGAATTTAAGCGATAGGAGTATATATATCAAATTAAATGGTTTAGCCGTACAGACGACGGGGCATACCCTGTCTCTAAATATAATGGCAAAAACATTATTTTACAGAAGTTGGCAATTAAAATTTGCAGCGAATGGATTTGTAAGGACACAAAATATTTTAATGGCATTTAATGAACAGAAATAAAATATGAGGCTCACCTAAGATGAGCCTCACGTAAAAGGCATAAAATAAAACGAATATTTTCGTTATCTTTGAAGCATCCTTAAAGAAAAATGATGTAAAAATGAAATACTTTGATTCGGAATATTATACTTATAAAGACAACAGCTTATACTGTGAAGAGGTGCCGGTTATAAAAATTGCGGAAGAGTTCGGCACGCCTGCTTATATATACAGCAGGAAATATTTTACCGACAGGTATAAAGAAGCGGAATCTGCTTTTAAAGATATTAAGAATACTATTTTCTTTGCTTGTAAATCAAACTTCAACCTGAGCGTTATAAATACTTTTGTAAATCTTGGCAGCGGTGTGGATGTTAATTCGGCGGGCGAGCTTTTCAGGGCGCTGAAAGCAGGATCAAAACCGGATAAACTGATTATGTCCGGCGTGGGCAAAACAGAACAGGAAATCAGGTTAGCCCTTGAATATGATTTACTGATGATTAAAGCGGAATCCGAAGAAGAAATTATACTGATAAATGAGATCGCGGGTTCAATGAATAAAACAGCCAGGGTGGCTCTAAGAGTTAACCCGGATGTTGACGCTGAAACCCATCCTTATATATCAACAGGGCTGGCCGAAAATAAATTCGGCGTTGATCCGGTTACCGCCCTGAAGTTATACAGGATGCAGAAGGACTTAAAGAATATTATCTATACCGGGGTGGATATGCACCTGGGTTCACAGATAACAAAGGTTGATCCCTTTGTTGCAGCCACTGAAAAACTTGCCGGTATTTTTATGCAGCTAAAATCGGAAGGAATAAATTTAAGGCATATCGACCTGGGAGGCGGAATAGGTTCCGCTTATAACAACGAAAAAACTTTTACAGTTAAAGAGTATGCAGATGCTTTAATACCGGTTATTAAAAGACTGAACTGCGATGTGTTTTTAGAACCCGGCAGATTTTTTACCGCGAACAGCGGCATTCTTGCAGTGAAGGTGTTGTATACAAAAAAAACGGACATGAAAAATTTTCTTATTACGGACGGCGCTATGAATGACCTTTTAAGGCCAAGCATTTACAGCGCTTATCATCACGTACAGCCGTTAATTATTTCAGAAGGCAGAAAAGAAATTACTGCCGATGTAGTCGGCCCGGTATGTGAAAGCGGCGATTTTCTTGCTAAAAATGCTGCCTTACCGGAATGTAAGCCTAATGATTATTTAGCGGTAATGTCCGCCGGCGCCTATGGTATGGTAATGGCATCAAATTATAATATGAGAAGGCGCCCTCCCGAAATATTGGTTGACGGAAATAATTATAAGCTTATCCGCGGCAGGGAAAATTATGATCATATTATTTTTGATGAAGAAAAATTTTTATAAATCGTAGATGACTTTTATCTTTAATACTAAAGGTATGCTATGAAAAAAGTTTATTTGTGCCTTTCGTTAATAGCTGTTATTACAAGTTCATTGATACTTGGCGGATGTATAATATTCAGTCAGATTTCTTATGATGTAGCACTGGATACTCCAACATCCGGTATAACTATTGTTACCGCAGACGATATGAGGACTGATGCAAAATCCAAAGCCGATCTTGAAAAAGATAAAAAGTATTTATTCCAGCACATGCTGAAGAGTCCGGAATTTATAAAGGAACAGAAAGAAAGCGGCAAGTACATTACCGGTAGAAAATTGTATCTTGAAAACGGCAAGCTTATGGGACAGGGTACATATAAATTTGACGATATAGCAGCCGTTGAAGGGATAAAATATGAAAGCGGGTTTCATTACCTGAACCTGGGAATTGACGACAGCGTTGTTTCTACAAACGGCGAAATAATCCGTTCTAAAGATTATAAAAGAATAGTATGGGATAGTACATTCCAGGAACTAAAATTCACTATGTTCAGCAATGATTTTACCGGCAGCAAGTATAAATCATTAGCTCCGTTTTACGACGGCAAAAAGAAGTAAATTATTTAACCGCCTGAATGGACTAAAAAGTAGCCCCGACATTTAGAGCATGCTGGTTTTCCCAAGGCGGTGGCCAACGGCGGTGATTCCGATTCAATCGGTATGGATTGATAGGCTTAACTTAATCTCAGGACTGGAGGATTTACTCTATAATAATTATGCATTTAAAAATCCTGATAATCCTAAAATCCGTTAAATCCTGGTTCAGACGACTTTCTGGAACGGTTTATTTTACAATAAAAATGAGAGCAAAATAATTTCCTTTAATTATGTATGCAGAAATTGTATTCCCTCTGCCCTTCCGAAATTCATTTTCTTACTCCGTACCGGAGGAACTGGAGCAGTATACTGAAATCGGGGTTCGGGCAATTGTCCCGTTCGGTAAAAGAACGCTTACAGGGTTTATAATAAGCACTACCGGCACTCCCCCATCCACTGAAAAAATAAAACCTATAACTGATATTCCGGACAAGATCCCGATCTTTAGCAAAAAAGACCTTGAGTTTTATCAATGGCTTTCGGATTACTATTTATCCTCGTTAGGCGAGGCATTAAAACTTGCAGTACCTTACGGTTTGGAAGTTGAATCGAAAAGGAAAATATTAAGCGACCGCGAACAGTGCGCAAAACTATTAATATCCGAAAAAAATAAAGATTCCGTAAAGACGGGAATTTTAAAAATCCTTTCCGAGCGTGATGAAATAAATTTATCTTTACTTCAAAAGCAGGTTAATAAAAAAAATATTTATTCGGCGCTAAGGAGCCTTGAAAATGCAGGCGCTCTTAATATTCTTGATGAAATTGAAGATGCAAAAGTAAGGATAAAAAAAGCAAAATATGTTAAGCTGAATAAAACCATCGCTGAAATTTATGCTTACTTCCCTGAGCTTGAAAGTCGTTCTCCCAAACAGGTGAAAATAATATTGGAGCTGATTAATAAGAAAGAGAAATCCGTTCCGCTGGCTGAGTTATTAAAAAAGACAGAGTCATCGCAGGCTTCAATAGAATCGCTTGAAAGCAAAGGGCTGATAACTGTTATTGAAAAAGAAGTTGAAAGAAAATTTTCAGGGGCATACAGCGAAGATCATGTTGAAATTATTCTTACGCCTCAACAAAAAGCTATTGTTGATGAGGTAGCAGAATATATTGAGAAAGAAAAATTCCAGTCGTTCCTGCTTCACGGTGTAACCGGCAGCGGCAAAACCCAGGTATACATAGAGCTTATTGCAAAAGCGCTTGAGCAGAAAAAGACGGCGATGCTTCTTGTTCCGGAAATTTCCCTTACCCCGCAGATAACATCAAGGTTATTCAACAATTTCGGCGAGCAGGTTTCGGTAATACACAGCCGTATGTCTCCAGGTGAAAGATACGATTCATGGAGAAGGATACTAAAAGGTAAATCAAAAGTTGTTATCGGTGCAAGATCGGCTTTATTTGCACCGCTTAAAAATATCGGGATAATTGTTGTGGATGAGGAGCATGACGCCAGCTATAAGCAGTTTGAATCGCTGCCAAAATACAGCGCACGCGACTCGGCTATTATATTAGCTCGCATAAACAACTGCCCGGTGATTTCAGGCTCTGCAACTCCTTCCATAGAGAGTATGTACAATGCAAGGACAGGCAAATACAAATTGCTTGAACTTCGTGAAAGAATAGATAACGCAAAGATGCCCAAAATAGAGCTTGTGAATATCTCCGTTGAAAGAAAAAAGAAAAAGATGGAGAATGTATTCTCAAAAATTCTTCTTGACAAAATCGAAGACAGGTTAAAGAAAAAAGAAGGCGTTATAATTCTTCAGAACCGGCGCGGATTTTCCACACAGATATACTGCGAAGACTGTAATGAAATTGAAACATGTGATAACTGCTCGGTCCCAATGGTATTTCATATAAACCGGAATATTCTTCAATGCCATTATTGCGGACTCATAAAAAAAGTGCCGGGCGCATGCTCGCACTGCGGCTCGCTCTCAATAAAGTATTTCGGCACGGGTACGGAAAGAGTTGAAGATGAGCTTGCGTTTTATTTTCCCGGGATAAAGATAAAGAGAGTTGATTCCGATTCTATTTCTAAGAAAGGAAATCTTGGGAAAATTCTGTTTGAATTCGGCAGGGGCGATATTGATATACTCGTCGGGACACAAATGGTTTCTAAGGGATTGGATTTTCCGCGCCTTACATTAGTGGGAGTTATTTCAGCAGAGACAACACTCTGGCTTCCAGATTTCCGCGCGGATGAAAGAACATTCCAGCTTCTTACGCAGGTAGCGGGCAGGGCCGGCAGGAGCAAAGTAGAGGGAGAAGTTATTATTCAAACACTAAATGAAAAACACTTTGCACTGCAAAAAGTCTTGCAGAATGATTACGAAGGTTTTTATCAAAAGGAAATAATCGACCGTGAACGGTTAGGCTACCCTCCTTTTGTAAGATTATGCCTTATTGAAACGAAAGACCCGGAAGAAGAAAAAGCAAAAGGTGCAATAAATGATTTTTACAAAGAGCTGTCGGCCTATAAAAAATGGTTAAGCATTACCCAGCCTGCGTATGCGATGATTGCACGGTTAAAAGGAAATTACAGATTTCAGATCATGATAAAAAGCTACAGGGAAAAAGACCCCGGGGGTAAAATTTTGCGACAGGCGGTAATAAATTCTTTCGTTGAATTTAACAGGAAATCGCGTTATAAAGATGTACGATTGATTTATGATGTGGATCCACAGAGTATGCTGTAAACTCTTATGTGAGAACATTATTTTTCAATACAATCATAATATCAATTTGGCATTTTTTATTGAAATCAGTCTTGCAATAGTAATACCAAAATACCCACTTACAAAGGCTGTATCAAGAAACCACCAATCGCAAATAAACCTGATTAAAAGACGAAACTCCCGCTATTTCCATCTTTCTTTTAATACTTTTTCGGTCTCTGAGCTATTCTTTTCATTTTTGCAAGAAAATTTAGATCTCGTTTGATATATTCTTTTTCAATATCGCCTTCAGCGTTATCTAGCGCTTTCATCAAATCTCTTTCTGCATCATCAAGATAAACTCGAGCTCTCTCCCAAGCTTTAGCTTTCATTGAGTTATTGATTTTATAACTTTTACCTGTATCAATACAAATTTTGGCCATATCCATTGTAGCTCTTGCTTTATTCTCTAATAATACTATATTAGTAACAAGAGAAGGTTTTTCAATAAATATCCTTTTAACGTAATCTATTACTTCTTCACTCTTACGTAACTTATTTAAAGCAATAATTATTCGTTCAATTTCCTTTTCTTCAAGAGAGATACCCGTTGCATACTTACTGATTAAACTTGCAAATTTCGAGACCTCAGGATTATCCTTTACAGAAGAAATAGTTTCAGCAATGTTGATTAAAGTTGATGGATTAATTTTTTCCAGTAAAACATTTGAAGAAGTAATAAAGTTAAGTAGCAAGTCTGGTTTCTTCTGGATATTGCTGATTTCACATAATAAATCAATTGCTCTGAAATTATAAGAATCTAATTTCAAAATGTCTTCAATTTTATTATAGGCATCTTCATACTTATTTATGATAATATCATTTTCAATTTCTTGAAGGGTCTTTATCAATGTATGTCTTGGATGTGCCGGTAAAATACATGTGACACTTTCTATCTCTATTTCAAATTTTGGATTAGGGCAACCCTCCTCTTTCATAGTTCGAATGATGGTCGGAATTCCTTGCCCTTCTGCTTGAGCTAATTGCAATTTATTAAAAAAGTATGCTAATGTTTGGTTTCTCCAAAACGGATTAGCTTTTCCGGCCACAAATTTCTCTTTGTCAATTGCTCTTGGAAGTGAGCCTGGTGAGTGTATCTCAATCCTATCAGAGAAAACAGTAATTCTGGCTGGCTCATCAATTTCGTAATCTCGATGCACAAGAGAATTAATAACTGCCTCTTGCAATGCTCTTATTGGATACTTTAATTGATTCGGCAAATCATTTTTTTTATCAAATGCTGTATATGTTTCTGTATTTAATATTTGAATTGCTTTTCTTGCTTGCTCAACGATGCTTCCGGTTAATTGATGCCTTTCGGCTGTAGGTTCACTTCTGTCTAATCCTTTGTAAATAGAAACTACCGTATATGCACCCGAAAAATATTTTAAAGGTTCTTTCGAAAATAATAGTAGCGAAAAATTCTTAGGCTTTAATATATTTGATAATTTTTCCTTTCCAGCTAATGGGGGAACAAAACTCGATAAGCTCTCAGTAGCCGATAAATAATCTTCTAATGCTTTATTGTTATCCCACAAAGACATTTCTTTTAAATATTCTCTTAAAGAAAGGAGATCAATATCATCAATTGTTGCGTTTGAATTTACTCTTTTATCCCAATGCTCAATTTGATTTTTTTTGACTAGTAATTCTCTTAAAACACCGTTTCTTGCTTCTCTTGTTTCTCTACCAATTCTAACATAATATGTTGAAGTATCTTTACTGCTTGCGCGATAACTATGTGCATCACTTGTTGCCGGGATTATAAAAACTAAAATTCTTTTTTCTTCAGTTACAGGAATTTCTTCTGTTAAAGCAACAATAGAAGGAAAAGTTTTCTCCCTTAAATCACTAAGTACCTTTCCTTCAATTTCTTTAAGCCTGTTAGAGGTTAAACCAGTCTGAACCAAAATCTGGAAACCGTGTTCATCTTTTGATTCTTTTGCACCACAAATAATATATCCTCCGCCTAAATTCGAATAGTCATTCGCGAAAGCTACTGCTGTTTTAATAATATCATCAATATCCGAAACATTTTCTTTCCATTCCACTCTTTCACTTTCTCGTTTGGATAATTCTGTTAAATCAATTTTATTCATATCGGTATTTAGATTAAATGCAGAAAATTTGCTTAAACTTCAAACAAAATGAGACTTATTTGCAATAATACTGTTGTACACTTATAACCGGATTGGTCTTAGAATGTTGAATTTTATTTTAACAAAGTTATATAAAATTTATGTATAAATCATCAAATGTTAATTATGTTTTCACGACATATATGAAATGTTAACTCTTTTAAAAATTAGAAAACAGCATTTTGATATTTCAGACCACTACTATTAACTATAGTTAAATGTATAGCTCACCCTGTAAGTGTGTCTCAAGTAAGTAAAACTAGTTTGTCTTTATTGCTTGAACTAAGTTTTATCCAAAGAGGATTTTCTTAGATAGAGGGTGCTGATAATCTTTAAGTTGATCAAAATATTGACAGTTCCAACCCATTTGATTTATACAATTACAAATCGGGTCTTCAGCAACGAATTTTTCGGAAATTTTACCGTACATTTTTATCCGAGAGGAAATATTTGTCAAACAAAAGAATCCAACTTTTTCTTGACAAATAAATGAATTGCTAAATATTTGTAAATAAATAACTTATCTTTTTATTTGCCTAAAATATTTGTCACTGTCAATTAATAACAAATATTTTAGGAACGAATGCCATAATTTTCCAATAATTAAAAGAACTGAATATTTTCCCTAATCGGATTAAATAAAAGTTTACAAAAAACAATAAAATTGAATCTTAGTAGGGAGAGAATTAGGGAATGATTAATGGAAAAAAAGAATTCCTCCGAAGTTGAATAAATATAAAGAAAACACCAAATCATTTTTAGAGTAAATTACGGACATAATTTAATAATTATCATAGATAATAAAGGTTGTAATCCTGTCAAAAAAAATTTTTATCTTTATTGCTATGACTACTCTTTTCAGTGATTTATTAACTAGTCCGGTAGCCTGTCCGGTAACTTGTACGGTATCTTGTCCGGTAGAGGTTCCCCGGTAACTTCCCCAGTAGGTTACCCGGTAACTTCCACGGGAGATCAAGGTTAAATATATGATGGCAGTATTCTTAAACTTAAGATTGAGTTATGTCATTTTAGTTACTAAAAATTCTTTAATCCCAAATGTGAGGCTCACCTTGAAAGTGAGCCTCACATAAATTTATGCACCGAAATAGCTTAGGAACGGAACGGCTTTTGCAAGGAGGAAAAATAAAAGCCCGCCCAGAATCCAGATCCCAAATACTGTAAGATAATATTTAAGGGTACTTGAAGATTTAAACAATTTTGCCAGACCGATACTCAGAACAATATAACCCCAGATACCGATAACATCCAGTTTAGCAAAAATAAAACCGGTAATAGAAGAGCGGTCGGAATCTAAAAATGATGCTACACTTACATCCTGCACCATTCTGCCGAAAGCAAAAGTTAAAATTGTTGCTACAACAATATTTAGAATTCCGATATAAAAAGTTAACCCGCGTACAACCAGGACGGAATTGTAATTCCCGTCTCCTTTCAAAGCAAATTTTACAAAGAGATAATAAATACCGCACATAATGAAAAACATTATGAAGCCGCCTATAAATACACCGACGAATGTAAATATTATTTGAATCGGCCCATAGGCCTCCATCCTGTCCTGTATGGCATCCATCTGCTTTGCTTTTTCATCAGCGGTCATTTTGCCGCTGGCAACCGCTTTGTCAAAGCCCGCTTCAATCTTCGTCAATTGTTTATCAACAATTTGAGAATGAATGGCTTTATTGCTGTTAATAACAACCTGTGTTATACAGATAACAAGAAAAAGTAGAATCGCAGGAAGCAGCCAGTCGATTGTTTTAAGGGGAAATTTAGCGATCTTATCGAAGGTAGAGGAAGGTTCGGTAATAATACCGATCATTTTATCGGAATGGTTTAGCTCCTCTTCCGGTTGAGAGTCAACCGGCGGGTTGGTAGTTGAATCCGTTAAATTGTCCATGCACTATCTCCTTTTTGATAATGTTAAAAGAAATGCCGGAAAAAATTATTCATACTTTAAGCAAAATGCAATAAAAAAATTGTTAAATTAAAGAATTCTTATTTCTACGGCAGTTTTCGTTGTACCGGCGGTAACAATAGCGCCTATTTGCGTAACACCTTTCGAAGGGACTCGCAGTAATCATTTACATCGCGATTAATCGCAATGTTAATGATATTTTAATAAGCCTGTTCTTGAGAGTTCATAAAACCGTCAATCTCATTCCTGTAAGGCACAGAAGGCTGCGCCCCTAACCGGGTTACAGAAATTGCAGCAGCAGCAGAGGCAAACCGCGCCGAAGCGGCAAGCGACTTCCCTTCTGCAAGCGCAACCGCAAGACAGCCGCAGTACACATCACCGGCGGCGGTAGTATCAACTACATCAACCTTGTATGCCGGAATCCATACGTTTGTCCCGGGAGCTGAAACAAATGAACCCCGCACACCAAGAGTAATAATAACCGTCCCGCATCCAAGCCTTTTTAATTCTTTTGCGGCTAACTCTACAGTTGCATCTTCATTGACTTCAATACCGGATAACATAGCCGCTTCTGTTTCATTCACTACAAGAATATTTACTTTAGATAAATATGATCTTTCAAATTCCCTGACCGGGGCAAAATTCCACAATACTTTAGTTTTATACCTTTCGCAGGCATTTAAAATGTATATTAAAGTCTCCTGAAGGATTTCATACTGGAGGACAACAATTTCCGCTGTTCTTATCAACTCATCAACTTCGTCAATATGCCGGGATGTCAGTTTGTAATTTGCCCCGGGTGAAACTGAAAGGTAATTAGCGCCCTGTTCCCCGATCATCACAAGTGCAGTACCGCTTGAAATACCTTCCTCATGAAAAACAAATTCTGTATGAATACCTTCGCTTACGAAATGTTCCGCCATCTTTCGAGAGGCATCATCATCACCAACACAATTTACAAAAAAAACATCGCCTCCAGCACGCGCTGCGCCGACTGCCTGGTTTGCACCCTTCCCGCCATAAGTCTGCATGAACACAGCATCTGTAATTGTTTCACCAACACGGGGCAGTCGGGACATCTTCATGATGAAATCTATATTGGAGCTTCCTATAACTACAATTTTCTTTTTCATTACGCATTACTCCGGGTTATTGATTAGAATTTAGCCGCCACTATTAGTCCCAGGCCAATAATAAATGTAATGAACATTATTGTCAGGAAACGGTTTATTGAAGGCGGAGCGCCCTTAAATTCTTTGAACAAAAAGACACCCCAGGCTGCGCCGATCATAGTAGATCCCTGGCCCAGCCCGTAAGAGATTGCAGGGCCGGCTTTGTCTGAAGCAATAAGATTGAACAAAAAACCGGTATTGAAAATCAGTCCGCCCGCAAGGCCGATAAGATGCTGTTTCGTCGAACCGTTCGCAAAAAAATCTTTGTAAGATGATTTTTTCCCAACTACAGGTCTGTACATAAAATATGTATTCCAGATAAAATTAGAGACGAACAATCCAAGTGAAAAAACAAGCACTGCTGAGTAGGGAGTAAGTTTCCCCGGATCCGGCGTTATAAAATTAAGCGACATACTGTCGGCGACGAACCTGTAGAAAAAGCCCATAATTATTCCGCCGAAGATTGATAAAAGAATACCTTTAGTCCGTGAAGACGTTCCGGACTTTGACACTTTTGAATAAGCAAAAGCATTTACGACCATAGCCGCAACTACCAGCAAAACGCCCAAAAATATTAATACGGGGTTGCCCTGCGGCTGCTTGATGTAATTAACAACAACACCGATTACCAGTGCTAATCCAACACCGATCGGAAAGGCGACGGATATTCCAGCCACTGTAATTGCAGCGACAATAAGGAGGTTTGAAAGATTAAAGACAACACCTCCGAGAACTGCCGAGAAAATTGAATTCAGGTTGGCTTGCCGCAGGTCAGTCAGAAAACTTCTTCCACCTTCACCGAAACTTCCCATAGTTAATCCGAAAAAAAGCGCTGCAAGAATAAGCCCCATTGAATAATCCCAATAAAACATAGGGAAAGGCCATTCATTTGTTGAAATTTTTGATGTGTTTGCCCACGATCCCCAGCAAACCATTGTTACAAAACAAAATATTACAGCAACAAAATAATTATTAATAATAAACATTGTGCCACCTTTGTTAATGAAGATTTTGTAATAATGTTAAATAAGTTACCGCACCTATAGCATGATAAAACGGAACACCCCAAACTTCCTGGGTATTCCACTCAACGGCATTTGAAGCTTCCATGTACGGGGTATCGTCCGGTCTGCCGACGAATCCATCCACCGTGGCATCGGGAATCCTGTAATTCACGTAAGATGCTATAACCGGGTGCCTGAAACCTACACCAGTAAACAGGCAGAGGCCCGTTGTGTTGTTGCCGGTTGCCCATTGAATTAATTTTTCACTTTCCTCCCGGTAGATATCTTTTTTCCAAAGCAGGGCGGCTCTTGCAAGCAGGTACGCATGCTGCATAAGAACGGCATCCGTACCGTGTACCATTTCCTGGGGATTGAGCGGGTTAATAAAGGTACGGACGAAATTGCCGGCGCCTGCATCACGGAATGTAATTTCATCGGAATGTGCAGGTTTTACGAACACCCCGTATGGAGTAACGGAAAACGGGTTGCCGGCTGCATCTTTCAAAATATAATTTTCTATATAACGTTGAACTGCTTTAGCAGATCTTTTAGTCAGGTCAGCCTTACCGGGAATATTAAGCTCGCACACACGCAGCAGGGCCATCGCCGGTTCTGCGTTCCACACTATGCTGCGGTAGCCGTCAGCTTTATCTTTCTCGTAAAAATATCCGTTTAATTTATAGTCCCCGGTTTCCTGGCTGTTCAATATATCATTGGCAAAAGTTTCAATTTCTCCGGCAGAAACATGAGCAAGCCCCGAGGCGTATAGTTCGCAGGCGGCAAGCAGTTCCTCGGAAACAAAAAGAGTTCTACCGTCATGCCCGGCCTTCCGGCTGTATTGCCAACCCAGCTCTGCCAGGTGTGCGCACTTCATTGCATCTGCAGGTTCAAGAACTCTTGAAGCGAACACCTGGTTGCGGATGAAAAGAAACTGGCACACAGGGTTGTAAGTAGTACGGATTTTTCTTTCATCACCGTTTTCCATAATATTATCGCTCTTACCTTCCCCGGAACCGAGGCAGCCTGCATGGTTTTCGCACCACCAATCGTCCTTATAATTTTTCCCCCCGCGCAAAGGCCCGCTTCCGATATCCTCATACACCTTTCCTTCCGGCGTGATCATTGCCTGGAAGAATTTATTGCCCCATTTTATCTCATCTATTGCGGCCTTCCTGTACGCCGGATCCGCATGCTGAATAATCAGGGACAGGGCTTCAATATGAGAGCTGGTCTGTGAAATCCATTTGCGGAAATCTCCGGCGTCGTTCCATCCGCCGGCGGCGGGAACATACATACCGTTTGTATCTATCACTCCATCGTCCGCATTTTCAAGAGGCCGGATTCCGGGAATCTCAACTCCCGAACGCTGACAATAAAGATAATTCAGGTAGCTTCGGATAAGCCGGCTGTAAGGATTGTTCTCAATTACGAAAGGAGTTGTAAATCCATATTCGGTTTCAATCTGGTAGATTCCATCGTTAGTGAAAGGTGTAAAATCTCCCTGCCAGAATGTACCCCAGCGAGTATTGATTTTCTTTAACACTCCGCGGTATGAAGAGCTGTCTGCTACGAATTTATCCTGGTCAATATATTTTCCTTTGGAAATGTCAATAGGCCAGTCGAAGAACTTACCTGTCCATGCCTTCGGAAGCTTCTGTTCCCGATTCATTCTTGCACCGACAGGATGAAGATAAAAAGGAATTTCATCCGGAAACAGTGAATCTCGTGATGAAGGCAGAAGAGTGACTGTCTTCGGGCTTTGTTCCCTAAAGCCGAGCTGGGATGTAACTAAAGTTACCTGGTCCACATACGTATTGCCTGATTGCTGTGATAAAAGGTGGCTGGCTGAAAACAGGATAAAGGCAGATATAACAAATAATAGTCTTTTCATAAAATATTCTTTCATTTATGAATTTGAACAGCGGTTCGGGATCATTTGCAATAATTATTAAAACTCCGGGATATTTTTCATTATGATAAATATGAAACAATGAACAAAAAACCTAATACATTTTAAAATTAATGTTTAGAATATAAAAGCTCAATTATTATTTATAAAGAATATTATCAATAATTGTTTTTAGTATTTTTTTATATTGTAGTATAAACCTCAAATGTGAGGCTCAACTGGGAAGTCTTGCCGTACTGTAAAGCCGGGCCATGCCCCGGCTCTACACTTTGAACATACAAGGCAAGCCTCACATAACAGATCATGAAATTATAATAATTAAACTTTAAGATAAGACTCAAATAGGGAAATTATCCATAACTAAGCTTAAGTAAGGAATAGCATTTCGGAGGAAGAGAAACAGAAATCCGCATAATATCCAGATTCCAAAAATTGTTATATAATACTTAGTTTTACTTGACGAATTGAACAATTTTGTCAGACTAATTCTAAAGACAATAAAGCCCCAGATTGCAAATACGTCAAATTTGGAAAAAATAAATCCTGCAATCGTTGTTCGATCTGAACCTAAAATTGACCACTACTTATATCCTGAATTGGTTTACCCAAAATGAATATCAAAACTGTAACGAGAACTCTTGAAACAATTATAAAATATGAAGCCAGGCCGGCCGCGACAAGTACATGGCGATACTCTCCTTCCCCCTTCAATACCCGTGTCACAATAAAGAAATAGAAGCCTGCAATAACAAAGTAGATGATAAACAATAAAAATAAACTCCATATAATGTGCGAAATCAAAAAATCAGCAATAAAAGAATCAGACATTCTAAATTTCATCTTTATTATTTTATCATCGGCTTGTTCCCGGATCATTATTTCCTTTTCTACCATTTTATTAAAAGTTTTTTGATTTCTTTCTATTTGTTGCTGCTTAACCTGGTAATAAATACTATTATTATTTATTAAAACATACGGAGTAATTATAATTAAAACCGATAAAATCAGAACCGGAAGAAACCAATCTATGGTTCTGGGAGGAAACTTCGACATCTGTTCGAATGTTTTTGCCGGTTTTGTAAAGATTTCAAGAACTTTAGCGAAATGGGTAGGTTCTGCATCAGTTTTATAGTCATCCGGCTGTAATGCAGTTGAATCAGTTGGATTATTCATGTACCGTCTCCTTCTCAACCTTTATCCTGCCTGACTGGCAGACTAATTAAAGATAGGTTTGCCGGGAAAGAAATTCTATTACAGACATTCTATCTAAAGATAAAAATAATTTTATTTATTGATAACAAGTCTCTCTTTGAAAAAGAGAAAGTAGGGCAAGTATTAATTTATTATGGCCAAATAAGCATCTAATTTTTTCCATTCATTTTAAAAATACTTCTTGACTAATAAAAATTTTCTTAATATTATTGCAAATAACGAGTGAGTTTGTATTATAATTGTTAATCCTATTTTAGATTAGCATTTAAGTTTTACTTTTGCGGGAAAAATTGCGGGAGTTTATTATGAACAGGCGGAAAAAGGATTTTACTTCAAATACAGGGATAAACTCTAACAAGAACTGCACATCCGGTTTACGAAGTTTACAAAACTATTTCCTTTAGACAAGATTATTTTATTTCTCCGGGCATACGGTCTGAGTCCATAAATATTGTTTTACTTTATTATCATTTGAGGGAGGGTTATGATGAGAACAGTACTAACAGTTTTTCTTGTTTTGTTTACCTGTATAACTTTGTTTCCGCAGGCAATTATAAAAGAAAAGGTGGAGATAAAGCCAAAATTTTCAAAAGCCTTTAAAACCCAGGCTTTGATTGGCGGCGATACATGTGAATCATCTTTGTACATTAATTTCGGAGGTACTGTAACATTAACACAATATAGCCATGGAGATTCACAGCGGTGGAAATTATATGATGAAAATCTTGGTCTTATTACAGATGTTTCCCCGGTGGATCAAACCGACACAACTATCGGGATATTTCCTCAATGGTATAAGTTTTCATTTTATTTGCAGGATTCTTTGGGAAATATTTCTTATCCATCTGACGATCCGTTAAGTTTTGATCCGTCATCCCCTACCGGAGGCCCATATCCAATGTGGCCGGAGTTCTATTGGGTATTAACCGTTAACGTTGATTATTCACTTGCCGCAATGCCGCCGCCGGAGATTTTGGCAACACGAGGCAACCCATTCGTTCCATGCCAATCTTTTAAACCCACAGTTAAAGGAAGGGCATATGCACTGGTACAAAGTGTAAATTTTTCAGCAAATGATGAACTTTGGATACAGACACCTCATTCTAAATTGCTGGGTAATAATTCTACAATTGCCCCGGGGGACACAATAGATCTTGGAAATATGGCGGCAGGAGACTCCCTGCTTCTATATCTGCGATCTTCAAATACCGTAGTTTCAGGATTAAATCTTTATCCAAGATATTCGAGACAATATGAAGAACTGGTAGATGGATACGTAAATCCTGTTGAACTGGACTTTGATGACTGGACAGACCTGTATTTTGGTAATCTGACAATTCAAATTTTGTATAAACCTGACCCGGCTGAATACACAGGGCCAATTGCCGTAACTATGACGCCGGATAGTATCACTCCCGGGGATACAGTACAATTATCATTTAAAAGAAAATACTTAGATGGTACGCTGGAAGATTTTTTATCTACCGATACCTTTGAATTAGGTGTAATTCATGGCTGCGCCGCAGGCAGTTTTCTTGTTAACGATATGGAAGGTGAATATTTTGATGGTGTATCCCAGCCTGTGATGTTTGTTGCAGGCGATAATCTTAAAAGTGATAGCGCTGTTGTTAAAGTCAGAGTCGGTGTAGATAATATAATTATTCCTTGTAAAATAGGTGTTGGGAATAATAAGATAAAGGATTCTAATACAAAAGAGAATTTATCAGGTACAATTATGGTTCGCGAATGCCAATCTATACTAATAAAGGTATTACTCTTTCAGCCGGTAACAATAATTTAACAAGAGTAAAGCCTGTTTCAAAACCACCGGTGTCAAGTAAAAAAGAAGTTACCGGTGAAGTTAACAAGCCGAATGAATCACCTGATAAAACTGCTTCTGCATACTGCTGTGGAGGTAACTTTTATGCAGACACGTGGGCGTATCAAAATATTATTATAAAAAATGAAAACACTATTCCTCTTGGCGGGTGGAAATATTACCAGGCAAGAGTAGTTAAGGGAAAGTTGGAAATAGACAATGTGACACCAAATAACGACAGCGCACCAAAAATAACAAATGGAGGTATTGCGGCGGACGTTTGGGGAGACAGCCCGGTTTCTTCAGTTAATCCAAACGAGACAGCAGCAGTATATTGGGAAAAATCAAAACCTATACCGAATAAGAATCAAAATTTAGCAACTGGACTGATTAGATTAGTTGGTAGATATTGGCAAGCGGGGAACACTAATAAAGTAGTGTTAACGGCTACATACAATTCTCAAACTGCTTCTCTTGAAATTGAAGTTACAAAACCAATTAAATTGGGTACAAAAGATATAATTGATAAAATTAATTGTAATCAAGCAGAAGATGTATTTGGTATTTCTTATAGTATAGATGATTCCTGTATTAGCAAGGCAGGAAGAAGCGGCATTCCTCCACAACTTATAAAAGCGCAGATGTTCAAAGAATCGGGATTTCAACCAGCATATAGATATGAACCTTGGATAGATTTAGATTGTCAGATAAATCCGATTTCAGATCAACATTATTTTGGTTCTGGTAATAAATTTGTAGTTACAACTACTTCCATGGGTTCAGGTGCATCGATACCTTCAAACCACATTTATTTTTATCAAAAAATAGGATATCCTACTCATCCAGAAACAATTGGTCAAATTATTGCTAATAACTTTTCCCAGTATTGGCTTAGTAGTAATGTTTGTTATAACAATAAAACGGATCAACCTAATATTTATAAATTTGGAGGGCGTGATATTACTTCGCTTTTTAAAGGATATTATAATAATGGAGAAATTACAAAAAAAAATGCGATTAATCTTACAAAACAAACACTAAAAGGTAATACAACAAAATATAATATTATAGCTCAATCCAGAATAATTGCTTCTTACGGCCCTTTTCAACAAACATATTATAATGCTTTTGATTGGAATTTAGTTAATTATTATGCTCAAAATTTTTACCCTGAAATGCTGAATGAACCAAATCCTGGGTTTGATGCATATCTATTAAGAATACTTCGAATTTTTTCTAAAGGTGTTAAAAATAAATTTCCCCAGAATGTTAATTTTAATGGCAATAATTGGGTTAATGGATATGAAGGTACCTGGTATAATTATGAGAAAACATATGATTCCGGAATAAATGGTTATGAAGACCAGATTTTAAATTATTATTTTACATTTTTACCTCAATAGGAGAATTTTATGAAAATAAAAATTTTATTATTAAATATTTTTCTATATAGTTTTTCTATATTAACATTCAGTCAGTTTGGGCCTATGTCACAATTTGACCCTAATGGAACTATTCGAAATCAGCTCAGCCTGCAGATTAAACAACAGCTTGGCCCAAATTATTCATTCAGTTATTTTATTCTCGACTCAATGTTATATAAATTTTCAATATATGGCGAACTTTCAGATCCATACGGCACATTAAAGAATAAAGTGCTGTTCACAGCATATCCTGCTTATAATGGAGATAGTACATCAGATGAGGGTAATTATTATACACGCCCGGACAGTGCAATTATAGGATTTTTTGGAAACGGCGCTATTCTGTGGAGAAGCCAATTAATTTCAATTACAAATGTTGACACAAATGTCTTTGGACAAAATTATGATTATGGCCCTTCGGCAGAAATTATGACAACTGCAGATATTAATTTAGACGGGCGGGTTGATATTTTACTTATGGTGGGCGGCTATTATATTACTAATTTATGGATAATAAGTTGGGATGGCACGACCGGTGAAATCATTAATGATTTTGATCCAGCAAATCGTACAACAAAACTAATAGGTGTTGATTATTTTGATCTTATAGATCCTAATGGTAACGGTATTAAAGAGATATTAACCTATTGGCCGCCTAACGAAGATACAACTGTAGATGCTTTTAAATACCCGCAGGTAAATATTTCCACCTTGCCCTATGTTTCTTTTGGATGGAACGGCAGTAAATACGGTTTATGGAACAATACAGTACAGGTGGGATTGAATCAATTCTTACCCGCTAACAGGTTATCGGGTTCGGTTAACTGCATTGTAAATAAAGATGCAAATGATGATTCTTTGATTTATTCTTATTCGGTTTCGAATCAAAACACTTCAAAACAAAGAATAGGCGACATTTTTCTAGAGAATATGACCAAAGAGAAAAGGATGTTCAGTTCACAAGAATGGTGGGTAATTTACGAATTTGATTCCAGCGGAATTAATTGGAACAGTTTTTGGCCTCAAATTTCTGTTCATCCCGGAATTACAGTAAATGGATTTTTAGTTAAATCATTAGTGGTACCTTCAATTATAGAATACCATTTGCGTGATAAAACAGAAAGGGTCGCCTTTGGATCTGATTTAGATATAGGAAATTATTCTGATGTGATTAAAGATATTCGATCTAATTCAATAACAGGCTATACTATTGCACCCGTTAATCCTCCTTCTCCATTTGTTCCTTTGAATTTCTTAGATACATTAATAAACTTTGAACAGCAATCGTTAAATCTGAGCTGGATAAAAAACCCTACAACTGCAATTAAATATACAACTTATTTTGATACTGCAATATCGCAGTTGCAGCAAAATAATATTGCCGGCGCACGTAATACATTAAATAATGTTCTGAATAACGTAAACTTAGATAGTAGTTCTAATCTTACAAGCGAAGCATATGCATTAATAAGGTATAATACGGAATACTTACTTACTAAATTACCAAACTCTTGTTTAGCTGTAAAATTAGTGAACAGCAGCAACATTAATATAACTACCGGTTCACTGCAATATTACGATAGCACATGGCAAAATGCCGTTAATAATAATGACGGCACATTCTTAGTTAATACACCACGCAAAAAAGTAAACTTAAAAATGACTTATGCCAACTGCAGCCAGACATTATCCAATGTAACTGTGGGAAATGATACCGTCATATTCAAAACCGTTAATTCATCAGTTCAACTAATGGACAGCCACGGCAATCCTCTAGATACCGGAACAGTACAATATTATGCGGGTGCATGGCAAAATTTTGGTACTACTGCAAACGGGATTGCCAATATGGAACTTCTGCCAAATAGCTACAAATTCAGAATGACTTATGCAAATGCCAGCATCGACACTCAACAAAATATAGGCATTAACCCCAACGTGGTTTTCCAGACAGTAAATACTGCAGTACAGTTAAAGAACAGTTTGGGTACACCCATCGATACGGGTACTGTTCAATACTATGCCGGTGCGTGGAGAAGCTTTGGTAATTCTGCCAACGGAATTGTAAATAAAGAACTTCTTCCGAACAGTTACAAGTTCAGAATGACTTATGATTATGTTTCAGAAGATACAACACAAAACATTGGCATATCCAATACCGTTAACTTCTCTACGGTACTTTGTACTATCAGTGTTAAAGACTCTCTTGGCCGGGCGGTAAATAATGCAGATACAAAATATTATGCAGGCGCATGGAGGGAGATCGGACTTACATCAGGCGGAACAGCAGCAAAAGAACTTCTGCCGGTAAGTCTGCAGTTCCGTGTTAAATCAGGAAAAACACAGCAGGATATAACGCAGGATTTATCGGTTAACAATTTAGTTCAATTTGTTTTGCCTTAATTGCGTGAATTATTTATTCACATTAGAATTAAAAATATTATGAGGGTTTAAATATGAACGCTTTAATAAAATATTTGTTTTTGCTTATTGCAATAACACTGATATCTGCGGAAATAACTCCTTCACAAACAGTGTATAACCTGCCGTTTGCATCATCCGGCAACCGGGTAGAATTGACTGTTACAAACAGTTCAACCATAACCGCAAAAAACGTAATAGTTGCAGTTGATTCTTTACCCGGATGGATAACAATGAAGCAGTCGTCGGTTTCTGCGGGGAACATGGCATCAAAGAGTGAAAAAGTAGTAACATTTACATTTGACGCGGATAAAAAAGCGCCTGTAGGAACTAACGGAATTATAAAGTTTAAAATAATCAGCCAGTCCGGTGAACAATGGAATAAAGAGATAAAGGTAAAAGCAGGAGCGCCGGATAAATATGAACTGTACCAGAACTACCCCAACCCGTTTAATCCAAATACTATTATAAGTTATCAGCTTCCTTATGACAGCAGGGTAACAATAAAGATATATAATATACTCGGGAAAGAAGTAAGCTCTCTGTTTGACGGATTTCAAACAGCGGGCTATTATGAGAACAGGTTTTCCGCAGAAGGCATAAATGGAAGAACTTTAAGCAGCGGCATGTATATATACCGGTTAACTGCAAAAAGCAGCGACGGGAAATCAAAAGAGTTCAGTTCAATAAAAAAAATGATGGTTTTAAAATGACGTCTATTACTTGAGGTTCACATTCGAGGTGAGCCTCAAGTAATTTATCCCCCTATTAATACAACACCTCATAATAAAAAATCACTCCCTATTGTTTTGTTCAGATTTTTTAGTGAGTTTTAGCAAAAAAAAATCAAAAATTATAATTACGATCATAAACGCAAAGACATGAGGCTCAAATAAGAGATGTGTCTCAAAAGCGACGTGAGGCTCACCTTAGAAGTGAGCCTCACATATTTGTAATAAATATACAGGGATCAAAAATCCCTGATTAATGAAAGGTACTATGAAAACAATAATTGAACCTTTTAAAATAAAATCCGTTGAACCCATCAGGTTCACTTCGAAAGAAGAAAGAATTGAGTTAATAAAAAAAGCCGGCTATAATCCGTTCATGCTTCGTGCAGATGATGTACTAATAGACCTATTAACGGACAGCGGAACTTCCGCTATGAGTTCAAAACAATGGGCCGGAATAATGGACGGCGATGAATCCTATGCCGGATCCAAAAGTTTTTACAGGTTTGAAGAAGTTGTAAAAAAAATAACGGGTATGCAGTATATTATTCCTACACACCAGGGTAGGGCTGCGGAAAAAATTCTGTTCACAATCGAAGGCGGAAAAGGCAAATACTTTCCCAATAATACGCATTTTGATACTACACGCGCTAATATCGAATTTACAGGCGCAGAAGCAGTAGACATCCTGAATGAAACGGGAAAACACCCGGAAATAAGGGCCGACTTTAAGGGCAATATGGATGTTCAAAAGCTGGATGAGTTCATAAAGCAGACTAGTACGGAAAACATTCCTCTGTGCATGCTTACTATTACAAATAATTCCGGCGGCGGCCAGCCTGTCTCTATGCAGAATATAAAGGAAGTAAAAGAAGTCTGCATTAAATACGGTATCCCGCTTTTTATTGATGCATGCCGTTTTGCAGAAAATGCCTATTTTATAAAAATGAGGGAAGCAGGTTACAAAAACAAATCAGTACTTCAAATCGCTCAGGAAATGTTTTCTTATGCAGACGGTGTTACAATGAGCGCAAAGAAAGATGCTTTTGCAAACATAGGCGGATTTCTTGCAATGAATGACAGCAGCCTCGCATTGAAGTGCAGAAATCTTTTAATCGTAACCGAAGGCTTCACTACATACGGCGGCTTAGCCGGGCGCGATCTTGAAGCCGTTGCACAGGGACTTGAAGAAATACTTGATGAACATTACCTTCAGTACCGGATAAGAAGTATTGAATACCTGGGTGAAAAGTTAGTCTCTGCAGGCGTACCTATAATAGAACCTCCCGGCGGACATGCAATTTATATTGATGCTAAAAGATTTCTGCCCTCCATACCGCAGGAACAATTCCCCGGCCAGTCTATTGTAGTAGAACTGTATACCGAAGGAGGGATAAGAAGCGTTGAAATCGGCAGCGTTATGTTCGGCAAATATGATAATAACGGAATCCTTATCCCGCCGCCGATGGAACTTGTACGACTTGCCATCCCGCGAAGGGTATATACTCAAAGCCACATCGATTATGTGCTTGAAATAATTCTTGAAGTGTTCAATAACAGGAAGAAGCTTAAAGGTTATAAAATAGTTTATGAAGCCCCCATGCTAAGGCACTTTACCGCAAGATTTGAAGCAATAAAATAATACATAGGCTTAATGGCAAAAATAAAAAAAGCATATAACTATTCGAGGGGCAGGCAGATATGGCGCCTGATCCCGGATAATAACAACAAATTAATTATTGAAGAACGGGATACTTCAACAAAGGAAGTATTTTTTAATTGCCTTGATATTAACTCCGGGAAGAAAATTTTTCATGATTTTCAGCTTGATGAAAAATACTGGATAGGCATAGAAACTATTTACAATGATATAATAATATTTCATAAATATGCCAGCCGCGATATGCCCGAACACGACGAAATTATTGCATTCGATATTAATTCAAAAAAAATACTCTGGCAGAATAATGATTACATTTTCCTTTTCATTTGCAATGATAAGATATACTGCTACAGGAATAAATTTGAAGGCAGGGATTTCTTCAGCCTTGACTTTAAGACCGGTACCCTGCTGGAAAGTTTAGGCTATGAATCAAAACCTGTAAATTCACTCAGGGAGAACGCATTTAATCCTGTAAATGCAGGCGGTTATTTATTTCCCGAGCCCTATAATAGTAAACCGGCAGAAAACTCATATGCCGGAAAATATTTTGAACAATTTACAACCGGGGACAAAATTGCCGGGAAGATTGAATTTATTGAAACAGAAGGAATCATTTTTTTTAACTGCCATCATGTTGCGACCGGAGGTAATTTAAAAAATATTTTCAGAGCCATTGAAATTTCATCTAAAAAGATTATCTTACAGGAAACATTGAACTTTAGTACAAAAGTTTTTGTTCCTGATTGCTTTTTTATTAAGGACGGGCTTCTCTTCTTACTTATAGAAAAAGTAAAACTGAAAGTTTGTTCTTTACAAAAATAGTTACCAATAATAAATTGAGGGATTTATGGAACTTTCGGAATCATCAAAAGGTATTTTACTGCTGGCTGCCAGGGATTCAATTCAATCTCTTTTTGGTGAGAAACAGCCCCCCGTTATAGATTTCAATATTTTTACGGAACTAAGCCAGACAGGATTAGGAGCATTTGTTACAATTACAATCAGGAACCAGTTAAGAGGGTGCGTAGGATATGTTACATCCGATATGCCGCTGTTTGATACAGTTTGTGATGCGGCAATTCAGGCGGCAACTAACGATCCAAGGTTTTATCCATTAACTGAAGAAGAAGTTTTCCAGGCTGATATAGAAATTTCCATACTTTCACCACTTACCGATATTTCAGACTACAATCAGATTCAAATCGGTACGCACGGACTTGTAATCTGGGATATGGGTTCCGCGCGCGGAAGCGAATATTACAAAGCCGTTCTTTTACCGCAAGTTGCTGTTGAGAATAATTTCGATGTCCCTCAATTTTTAAGTGCACTATGTGAAAAAGCGGATCTGCCTTCTGAGTCTTGGCAAACCACTCCGCTGAGTGTAAAAACTTTTACAGCAATAGTTTTTTCGGAAACGGGCAAGAGAAGAAAAACTTATGTACAGGGTTAGAAAACCTGCTGTTGCAGGATATTTTTATGCTTTAAACCCCGATGAACTTAAAAGAGATATAAATTCATACCTGGTTAATTCCAATACACAGTTAAATGTAAATAAAATTTTCGGAATTGTTTCACCTCATGCCGGTTATTTATACTCAGGTAAAACTGCCGGATATGCTTATAACCTGCTAAAAGGCGCCGTTATAAAAACAGTAGTAATTATTTCACCCAGCCACCGTGAATATTTTCCGGGTATTTCCGTGTATGACGGCGATGCTTTTGAAACTCCCCTGGGTACAGTTCCGTTAAATGATATTATGTGCGAAAAATTAACGGCTGCAGGTAAATTTATTTTCAGGGGCACAGAGGGGCATAGGGAAGAACATGCCGTAGAAGTTCAATTGCCTTTCCTGCAGGTTGTATTAAAAGAATTTGATATTGTACCTATTGTTATGGGCGACCAGGGTGAAAAGTTTATTTCCGGATTATCTTTAAAACTGTCAGAAATTATCGATGATAATACTTTAATTGTTGCAAGTTCGGATTTATCCCATTATCATACAAAAGCTAAAGCGTTTGAATTAGATTCGGTAGTTGAGAGAAGAATTATTAATTTTGAATATGAAAAACTCAGGGACGATGTGGACGAAGGAAAGTGCGAAGCATGCGGGTGCGGTCCTATAGTTGCAATGATGAAGTCTGCAGCATTACTCGATAATAAGAGATCCGCAGTATTACACCGCAGTGATTCGGGTGACGTATCAGGCGATAACAGACAAGTAGTTGGTTACCTCTCTGCAGCGATTTATGGTGATTGATTGAACAGCACGAATAAAAATATTATCATAATAGGTGCAGGGAAAACTGCACATTCTCTAACGCCTGCATTACAAAAATCAGGTTACAAAATTTCCGCAATAATCAGCCGGAAAATTGAATCCGCAAAAATATTAGCTGCAGAATCCGGAAAGGGATATTACTCCGATAAACTTAAAGATATTGGTAATAAAGGCGGTATTGTATTTTTATGCGTCCCGGACAACAGTGTAGAAACGGTTGCAAAAAGATTATCGCGGTTAAAGCTCCGGTTCAACCGGTTTATTTTTGTTCACCTTTCCGGAGCGCTTGATATCTCCTGCCTTACATCATTGAAAAAGCAAAAAGCGATGACTGCATCACTGCATATTATGCAGACATTTCCGTCTAAAAGGTGTATAAAAATAAAAGGCTGTTATTCCGCAATTGAAACGGACAACAGTAAAACAGAAAAAATTTTATTCTCAGTTGCAAATGATACAGGGTTAAAACCGTTTAAAGTCGGAAGCGATGCAAAAGCATTTTACCACCTGGCAGGAGTATTTGCTTCCAACTTTTTAGCCGGAAATTTATTCGCCGCCGAAACAGCATTTAATAAAACCGGTAATAATAACATAGACTTTATTGAAATGATATCGCCTATTCTTTCTTCAACTTTGTTAAATATAAAAAAGGCAGGCGCCATAAATGCCCTGTCTGGCCCGGTTGAACGCGGAGATATTCAAACAATAAGAAAACATCTTTCGGCTCTTAAAAAAGATGCAAAACAGACTAATAATAATTTTTTGTTGTTCAGTTATATTGCTCAATCATTAAATTTGATTGAAGTTGCGGAGAGGAAACACGGCCAACAAACCGGCATGTATGATAAGATCAGGGAGTTATTGAAGACATATTTATAAGATTCCTGCATTACAAATTCTGCAATTTATGGGCAACAGCATTTTAAAAATTGTTTTGAATATAAATGCTTTGACTTACCCCCGACTATCTCTGTCAGGCAGCCAGGCCCGGGATCTCCCGATCGAACCGTGACCGCCGCCGTTTGAGGGGTATACAGGCTCTCCCCGGGAGAAAATTTTTTTGATTTTTATGAATCAGGGTTTGGATACGGATAATATGCTGCTGTTGTTGGGTTATTTTATCTTGATATTCTAATTCCGGGGTTATAAAAATTAAATTTGCACCTGGCTAAAGAATTAAAATATTACAGATATAAACTTTATTCACGCGCGACAGAAGGGCAGATAATTTATTTTGGAAAAATGTCAAAAAACAGATAACTTATTCCGTAACAATTATTTCAAAAATAAACCGGAGTTTCTATGAAAAAGGTTAATATAATATCATTTTTTTTATTTATTATTTTAAGTTCATCATTTGCTTTTGCTCAGGTGCAGATTCAATCAAATAATTTTACAGCCGATGGGTCAACGATACAGGGCTATACCCTGGATAAAACTTCCGGCGACCGCTCTATAACAATCGTAGTCACTTTCGATAAACCATTTACAAATAAACCGGCTGTTGTTCTTTCTGTAACGAAACTGGATGCTGATACAAAGAGTGATGTGCGCTATAATGTGGAAGCAACTGCTGTGACAAAGGAAGGATTTGTTTTAAAGATTTCGACGTGGAGCGAATCAAAAATTTTGGGTATCAGCGGTAGCTGGATAGCTTATTCAAATTAAGCGTTCAGATTAATTATTTATAAAAAAGAGACTGTTTTTGTAAATTGACAGTCTCTTTTTTTTATCTTTGTGCCTTTATATCCCGATGCCGGGATATATTCCAATGATTAATTTAGCGATAATACTCCTCAAATTTTCGTTCAATTTTACTATATTTGTCTTAATTTTTAATAAAATCTTGCAGGAGTAGGTCATCGAAAAGCAGAAAAACAACCCGAATGATATTATAGATAAAATAGTCTCACTTGCAAAAAGGAGAGGATTTGTATTTCAATCAAGCGAAATTTACGGCGGCTTAAACGGATGCTGGGATTACGGCCCGCTTGGCGTTGAACTTTTAAAGAATGTAAAAGAAGAATGGTGGAAGTTTATGACTTACCGCGAAAACATCGAGGGCATAGACGCTTCCATTTTGATGCATCCCAAAGTATGGGAAGCTTCCGGCCATGTGGAAAATTTTACTGACCCGATGGTAGACTGCAGGCAGTGTAAAGCCCGGTTCAGGGTTGATGTACTTGGAGATTCAATAAATGAAAAGAAAAAAGAAAAAGCCCTTAATAGTTTTCTTGAAAAAATAAAAGACGATTCCGTCCTCTTCGATAAATACAAGGTACTATCCGGGAAAGCGGAAGATATTTTTTCTGCGGTATTAGAAAGTCCCGATTTCAGTAAGCTTGTTTTGGAAGAAATTACATGCCCGCAGTGCGGAAACAAAGATACCTTTACTCCTGCACGCCAGTTTAACCTTATGTTCAAAACTTTCATCGGACCCGTGGAAGATTCCGGCGCTGTGGTGTATTTAAGACCGGAAACGGCACAGGGAATTTATGTTAATTTCCTTAATGTACAGGGCGCTTCAAGACAAAAACTTCCGTTCGGTATTGCGCAGATAGGCAAGGCATTCAGGAATGAAATTAATACAAAAAATTTCCTGTTCAGAACGCGCGAATTTGAACAAATGGAAATGCAGTTTTTTGTAAAACCCGGTGAAGATAAAAAATGGTATGAACAATGGAAAAGCGAACGCTTGCAATGGTTTTATTCACTCGGCATGACGGATGGAAAATTAAGGTACCACGATCATCCGGCAAACAAACTTGCCCATTATGCAAAAGAAGCTACAGACATTGAATACCAATTCCCTTTCGGCTGGGGCGAAATTGAAGGTATACACAACAGGACTAATTTTGATCTGACAAGGCATGAACAATTTTCAGGTAAATCTTTAAAATATTTTGATGAAGAAGCCAAAGAAAAATACATACCTTTTATTATTGAAACTTCTGCAGGCGCAAGCAGATCGTTCATGGCTTTCTTTGTAGATGCGTACGCTGAAGAAGAAGTTAACGGAGAAACGAGAACAGTGCTTAGATTTCACCCAAGGCTTGCACCGGTTAAAGCAGCTATTTTCCCTCTTGTAAACAAAGACGGTATGCCTGAAATAGCCAGGAAGATTGAACTTGATTTAAGAAAAAATTTAAAAGTATTTTACGATGATAAAGGCGCAGTAGGCAGAAGATACAGGCGGCAGGATGAAGCGGGCACGCCTTTCTGTATTACGGTTGATACTCAAACGCTTGAAGATCAGTCCGTTACAATCAGAGAGCGCGATTCTATGGAGCAAACAAGAGTGTCTTCGGATAAAATATCCGGGTATCTTCAGGAAAAAATAGCTCAAAGCTGATAAATATTCAATAAATCATTAACACTGCATTAAAAGCAGTGTTAATGATTATATCTGCTTATCTAAAAACTGTTTTAACGGTATCCCGTTTGTCAGCACTTGCGGTAGTACCTGATTATCTAATAAAATTATATTATAAAAACCTGATTATTCAATGATTCAATGTGAAAAATTATTTTGTTTTCATATTATTTTTTCTAACCCAGCCATTTATATTTGCCCGGCCGGCAAAATCTTATAATAAATCCTCAGATTTCGATTCCACAATATCCCGCGGGATAGACCAGATATATAATATTGATTTTCCGGGCGCGGAAAAATCATTTAAAGGACTGATAGCAAGCTACCCTGATAAGCCGCAAGGAAGATTTTTCCTTGCAATGATAGACTGGTGGAAAATACTGTTGGACCCGGATAATGAAGCATACGATGATATTTTTTTTCAAAAGCTTGAAGATGTAATTTACCAGTGCGACGGAATTCTTAAGAATGACCCAAATAATGTGGATGCCCTGTTTTTCAAAGGGGGATCAATCGGTTTCAGGGCAAGACTTAGAGCTTTCAGGGACAGTTGGATTAAGGCCGCTGATGACGGAAGACTTGCGCTACCTATTGTTCAGCATGCTTATAGAATAGACCCTAAAAATGTTGACGTTCAGCTTGGCTTCGGTATCTATGATTACTATGCTGCAGTCATACCCGAACAGTTCCCACTTGTTAAACCATTAATGATATTTTTCCCTCCGGGCAACAAAAAGAAAGGAATTGAAGAATTAACAAACGTAGCTTTGCACGGAAGATATGCAAAATACGAATCGCGTTATTTTTTGATGACTCTTTATTTCAGTTATGACGATAATCCTTTTAAGGCCGAAGAATGGGCCGGATTGCTGAACGATGATTTTCCAAACAACCCGGTATTTGAAAGATGGAGAGGCAGGATTGCCGCTAAAAGAAGCGATTATTACCATGCCGAAAAAATTTTTAGCGATGTTTTAAATAAAGCCGATAAGGATTTCCCGGGTTACAATAATATTAATACAAGAAGAGAAGCAGCATATTATATCGGCTACCAGTTCTGGCTGTCGAACAAACCCGATTCGGCAAAAATAAAGTTTGAATTGTGTGCAAAATATTCCAGGGAGATAGATAAAAACGAAACTTCAGGCTTCCTTATCAATTCATTCCTATATCTTGGAATGATTGCAGACCAAATTGGCAGCAGGAATGAAGCTGTGGCTTATTACAAAAAGCTTTTGGATATGAAAGAATTCGGCAATTCACATTCGCTCGCGGAAGAATATCTTAAAACCCCTTACCGCAGATAAATCTTACTTTAATTTAATTCTTAAAATGTTGTAGCTACACCAATCCTGTTGAGGCCCCCGATCTGGCCAAGCGACGAATAACCGTAATTAAATGTGTAACCTTTTATCACCACACCTAAACCCAGGCTGATGCCTGCCAAACCGGCAGATTGGCCGATTGTTAAATCACTACGGTTCTGGTTGTCATATCCCAATCGCATGGTAATAACTTTACTCAAAAAGAATTCAGCACCCGCGCTAAAATTATTAAGCCTTTTAACAAAAGTAATATCCTGCTCATATAAATCATGCAAATCCAGGTATATCTTTACCGGCATGTGTTCCATTTTTTTTGAAACACCAAAAGCCATAGTAACAGGCAGATTTTCTTTGGTGGTATAGTATTCGGAAATTTGAGTGCCTGCGTTTAAAATTGAAAAGCCTATATCAATAAGATTAGAAGGAATCTGATAATGAAGGCCTAAATCCATTGCAATCCCGCTAGATGACCTTCCCGCTATTGTTGAGTATATTAATTCCACACTGGCGCCGTAAGAAAAATTTGCATCAAGCAAGTTTGAATAGCCTAAAAGGATTGCGCCCTCACCGGCGGTATAGTCACTTGTAACATTCCCATTTTCATCAGCGCCGGTAAAAGTGCCGTAATTTGCATACCTGATTGCAGCCCCTACTCTTCCGATATTGCCCAATTGAGTTGAATACGATAAGCTTACCATATTGATATCGAGGAGATACTTTACAAACGAAAACGAAGCTTCTGTAGTATTTAAGAACTCCATTCCTGCAGGATTATAAAAAATTACATCAGGGTCATCGTTATTGGCAACAAAACTGCCGCCCAGAGAAGCCGCTCTCGGACTCATATCCAGCAGAAGGAACTGGTATGTGCTTTCCTGACAAAATGCGCTGTTAAACGACATTGAAACAAAGAGTAATGTAAAAAGGGCGGCCAATAATTTTTGCATAACTTTCCCAAAATTCGTGTTCATATTTAATAAGATTATGAAAGAATGGCAAGGGCAAATTTAATGGAAGTAAATCCTACCCGTATTGCACCGGCAATTAATAAAGACGGTGCCATATAGTGTAAACTTTGCCCCGTCTACAAAGGCGATAAATTATCTATCTGTAATGATTTAAACCGAGGCCCACAAGATCGTTTTTTATAATAGTTCATGCTTTTACAGAAGCCTGTTAAAATATAACAAATCCTAAACCGGCGCTTACGGTGTTATATTTTGAAATACTGTAATCAACATTAATATTAACTAATCCAAGTCTCAAATTAGTACCTAAAGTAAGGCTTGCATTATTAGCGCCGGTCTCGTTGAATGAAATATTTTCATTCTCATATCCGGTAGTAGTAGTATATGTAGTTGTGTAATTCACATCAATTGTAGATTTTTCAACGGCTATATTAGCATAAGGTGATATTGAAAAAAGACCGAACCCGAAAGTTTTTCCAACATTTAAAGATGCAGCTTCCCCGGTTGCTTTAAGAACCGATCCGACTTTTAAAGTTTGATCGATTAATCCTATTGAAAGATCAAAAGGTATCGGTATATTTAACCATTCAGCAGGATTGTGCTGAATTCCTATGCCGTAATAATTAATATTGTCTAAATCCGAATTAAGTTTGATACTTGGCAAATATCTTAATGTTACAGACGTACCAACTATTGTACCAATACTAAGCTGTGGAGTAGCAACCGGCAGAATCGGCAGATTATTCAGATAACCTTTAACGTCAGTCAAAGATATATTCTGTTGAGGTACACTAAATGATTGGTTGTCGAAAACAAAGGTTTTACCCGGGAATGTAATTACTACATTTTGATTTTTACTTCCCACAACCGTAGGGCCCGATATTCCTACCTGTAAATCCTGTGTAATTATTTCATTAATAACTCCCTTTCGGTAAGTTGAATTAGTTATACTTGAGGTTAACGTACCCGCCTGGCTGGTATTAAACCTGAATAGTCCGGTCGCACTAAAAGTTTTATTAGCATCATTAAAAAACGTTCCCATACCGACAAATGAAAGTTCCAGATCAAACCCCAGAATTTTAGGTTGAACTATTTCATGAAACCAGTTTGAATTTATATCTGCCCCGAACCCGGAAACAGCAGGCACTAGATAAGCGCTGGCAGCATCATTTGAAAGATTTGATAATGTCTGGCTTAAATTATTTTGTGCATATATACCGGGAACAGGTAAAATTATAATGACTGCAACCAAGTATTTCAGAAAAAATTTCATGATTAACCCTATTCTGTTAAAAGTGAATAATTTTAATAACTCAAAGACAAAATTTATACAGATAAGTTCTGTAAAAGACCGTTTTAAAATACTACTAATAAGCCTGAAAAGTCAATTTATTTAAATATAGGTAATATTTTTGGGATGAAATTTCCATACTAATTTATTCTTCCTTGCTAAAGCATAATGCTTTAATTAATTTTGGACATAAAAAATTCCGGAGATAATATGAATACGCTTAAAACAGTTTTTTTAATGACTATAATGATGATTTTATTCCTTTTTGTAGGCAGTCTTGTCGGCGGAAATAATGGAATGACAATTGCATTTATTTTTGCTCTGGCGATGAATTTCGGCACTTACTGGTTTTCCGATAAAGTAGTTTTAGCAATGTACAGGGCCAGACAAATAACGCGGGAAACAGCTCCGCAGTATTATTCAATAGTGGAGCGCCTTTCTCAAAATGCAGGTTTGCCGATGCCGAAAGTTTATTTAATAGATGATCAGACTCCAAACGCTTTTGCTACGGGCAGAAGCCCTCAACACGCAGCAGTTGCAGCTACCACGGGCATTATAAATATTTTATCTGAAGAAGAACTTTCCGGTGTTCTGGGGCATGAACTTGCCCATGTTAAACACAGGGATATTTTAACAGGTACTATTGCCGCAACCTTTGTTGGCACAATTACCTATATTGCACAAATGGCAGGCTGGGCATTAATGTTCGGCGGAAGAGGAAACAGCAGGGATGATAGAGCAGGTCTCAGCTCATTATTTTTAATTATTCTTGCTCCGATAGCAGCTACTTTACTTCAATTAGCCGTTTCAAGGTCAAGAGAATATGAAGCAGATGCCGGCGGCGCCCGGATTGCACACAATCCTTTGGCGCTTGCATCAGCCCTGGGTAAAATTTCTCAGGCAAACCAGGTTAAGCCTGTTGATAATGCAGGTCCCGCAACTGCTCACATGTTTATTGTAAATCCGTTAAGAGCCGGTGGAATTTCAAAATTGTTTTCCACTCACCCCCCTGTTGCGGAAAGAATAAACAGATTAAGAGCAATGGCAGCAGACAGTATGTAGTAAATTAAATTTTGCCTGCTTTTCTCCGCAAAGGCAGTGACTGAAAGCGGCGGCCCTGGTTACTTATCGGTACGGTGTACATATTTGAATTGCAAAAGATCCGGGATGTCTGTTTGAGTTGTAAAGACGCGGCATGCCGCGTCTCTCTTCTAAATTTGGACAAATATATATAAATCATTATAATCATGCTGTTAAAGAAAAGATTTTATGCAAAATAACAGTAAAGAAAGCAATATCCGGTTTCAATTCACTTTTATCTGCTATATATTTATTCTGACTTTGCTGTTATATTCATTGGAACTGCATTCACAGACAAAATCAAACCTGGAAATTTTTTATACACTTGCCGATTCCGCTGCTATTAATGCTGTTAAAAATATTCCTGCTGATGAAACTAATGTAAAACTTGATTTTGGTACGGGTAATATTTACAGTATTTTCAATAACAAACTTATGGAATCATTCCAGAAAGCAGGCAAAACAGTTTTGAACGGGCCCAAATATGATTCAACGGCGATAAACGTTAGTTTCAGGATAGATAAAACCAACATCGGTTACGGTGAATTATTCCAAAAGAATCTTTTCGGTGATTTTTATACTGAGAGACAAATAAACATATCGGGTAATTATATATTATTTTTTAAGGGAATGATCTCCCACAATTTTCAGTTTTCATATTCAGATACCGTTAATGTGACTGAAATTAAAAATATAGAAAATATTGCATTCCCTTTTACACAGGGAAAGATCCCAACCGAACCGCTGCTTACAAGTATTTATGAGCCTGTTATTGGGTTGGGAGCAGCCGCTTTAACCGTAATTTTGTTCTTTACCGTAAGAAGCAAGTAACAATATTTACCTTTGAAGCCTAAAATAATTTAATTATTATTGTACTTATTCTTTTACAAAACAATAGTTTATTACAAATGAAATATTTCTTTTTAGTATTCCTTTTTGCACTTGGTTTCTGGGGATGTTCATCCTCTTATGATACATCCTCAATGTACCCTTCCCAAAGATATCATTTTGCTTTAAAATTATATAACAACAGAAATTATGAAGATGCGTTAAAAGAATTTCAGGCAATAGTATTACAATATCCGGGCAGTACAATCGTAGATTCCGCGCAGTATTATTTGGGACAGACTAGATTCCAGAGGGATGAATACATCCTGGCCGCTTATGAATACAGCAGGTTAATTAAAAATATGCCAGCCAGTAAATTAGTTACAGAGTGTCAATATATGCTTGCTGAATGTTATTACAACTTATCGCCGGATTATTCGCTTGATCAGAAATATACGCTTAAGGCAATACAGGAACTGCAGGCCTTTATTGACTTCTTCCCTGCTGATCCAAAGGTGCCTGATGCAGAGCATAAAATTGCCGAATTGAATGAAAAATTAGCTCATAAAGCTTACTATACCGCGTATATTTATACTAAACTTGAGTACTTTAACGCTGCTCTTATTTATGACGACGAGGTAATTGAAACATACCATGATACCCATTATGCTACATTAGCATTTTATGATAAAGCTAAATTACTTGTACAGTTAAAACGCAATACTGATGCTCTTGACTGTATTTCAAAATTCATCGATAAATACCCCGATGATCCAAGAGTTAAAGAACTTGAAAATATTAAGACATCAATAGAAGATAAAATATCAGATGTTAAATAATGGCAAACGCTAAAAAAGTAAGCGAATCTTTTATAACAAAAACAGAACTGGTCCTCCCGCATAATACAAATCATATAGGAAAGCTTCTGGGGGGGCAGTTAATGAATTGGATTGATATCTGTGCTGCAATCTGTGCCTCAAAACACAGTAATCAGATTTGCGTTACTGCTTCCGTAGACAGAATCGACTTTCATCATTCAATAGAACTTGGAGATGCAGTATGTTTGGTTGCATCTGTAAACAGGGTATTTAATACTTCCATGGAAATTGGTGTTAAAGTTTATGGAGAATCCTTGAAGGATGGAAAACGGACCCATACTAATACAGCATATTTAACCTTTGTTTGCATTGATGTTAATGGGAAACCTATTAAAGCAAATGAAGTTATTCCGGAAACTGAAGATGAAAAAAGACGGTTCGCGGAGGCCCTGCAAAGAAGGGAAAACAGGCTTAAAAATAGGACTAAAGAATACTAGTATATTGTTTATCGTCTTTTTCTTAACAAGGGACATTTATTCTCAAATTCCAATTAATGGCTTCTGCCAATTCAACTCATTTAATGTTGAAAAGGGATTCAGCTCCATTTTCCCCCTGAATTATAATAACGATTCATACACAGACTTACTCCTCTTCAGCCCGGATCAAAAAAAAGTAGTTTCCCTTGCAGGTGGAAAAAACGGAAACTTTACCAAATCAGGAGATTATAGAATACCTTACCAAATAACTTCCATAAAGGGAATAAGCGATAAAGACAGTAAAAATAAACGCTATGCATTTATAAGCAGGCAAAACATGAGGGCGGGTTTTTATTCTTTTACTTCGGGCGGCAGACCTTATTTAACAAATTCAATCAGACTTAATTCATACCCGGGAAATATAAGTACAGCCGATATTAACAGAAGCGGCACAGATGTATTATTAATTTCGGGATCATCTTTTGACGGTTTGTCTATTCTCTCCCAATCAGGAGGGAATTTAACAGAAAAAAAGATTGCCTCCAATACAAGTTTTTCCGATGCCGTATTCGCCGATCTTAGCAACGACGGCTATCCCGATATTGCTGCGTTCGACATCATTAAAAATTCATTGATATTTTTCTACAACATTGGCGGAACGAGGTTCAAACAGGTAAGATCAATAAAAATGGATCAGCCAATTCATTCCCTGCATGCCGTTGATCTTAATTTAGACAACTACGCCGATTTATTATATACAGAGGGAAATTCTATAAATATTATTTACGGTGATTTTGCTTCGGGATATAATAATAAAACTACAATTAATACACGATTCTACCCGGATCAGATTATTACCGGCGACTTCAACCATAACGGTAAAATCGACATAGCTTATGTAAATTATAAAGAAGGCATTTTATCGGTTATCTATGCTAAAAATGATCAGGGTTTTTATCCTGAAATAATTTATATGAAAAAAGACGGGCTGCAAAGTATAACGCCTTATTACAGCAAGTTTATAAACGGAATTGCTTCTGTTAGCTTAAATGGAAATGTTTTCACACTGAAAAACATGATATCTTTTTCAAGTAATGTTGATATATCTATTGGGGCAAACCCTTCGGTTATCTCTTCTTTTGATGAAGGAAACGACGGTATAAATGATATCTGTTTTATGGATAGTTACAACTTGAGCCTGGACCTGATTGTCAGAAATTCAGAAGGTATCCCGGGTACTTTTTATTCATACCCTGTTTTTGATAATTACACCGATATACTGGTAGATGATGCGGAGCCGCGAACAAAATTATTTTACTGCTTCTCACGAGGGAAACGATTAATAGAAATATTTAAAATAGATTTCGGTAAAAACAGCGTTGAAAAAAACTCCCTATACTCTCCCGGGGCAATAGAAGATTTAAAAATAAAAAGAACTGAAAATAATTTTGATAATATTTATATTGCTTTCAGGCAAAAATCAATGCTCGGCTTAAGCATTATGGAATACAAAGATTACAGGTATACAGAAGCAGACTATTTTGATTTGGCGGGCGATGTATACAGCGCAGACGTTACTGTTATCAACGAACCAGGATTAATTTACTGGGCAAAAGCCCAAAACGGGGCTGCATTATACAAAGTTTCCATTGCCAACGGTTCTATTGCTTCAAACCGGTTATTTACATTTTCAGAGGGTAATGTATCTTCACTTTATTCTTTTACCGGAGATATTTTTAACAACGATAAAGATGCTTCAATAAGTTTTATTCAATCCGGAAACAAGAATTATATCGCTGTTTCAAATTATAAGTCCACTTATTTAATAAACCCTGTGGAAGTTCCCGACTTTAACCTGGTTGAAAATGCCGGACAATTATTTTTAGGAGAAACGAGGCCCAACGGTCTGAAAAAATTATTTGTTTTTTCCCCCGGTATCAATTCGATAAGCAGGATAGATTTTCTTAATAAAGGCAAAGACATTTTAATTCCCCGTTTAACAGAAGCGGAAAACACAGAGCACTATTTCATAAAAAAAATGAGCTCACGCAATTATCATGTGGTTTATACGGATACGTTGAATAATTGCATAACAATCAGGCAGTTATAATTAATGAGTAATTATTCTCTTCAGGCAATTGATCTTAAAAAGAATTTTGGAAGAAGACTTATCTTCAAAGATCTGCATCTGAAAGCTGATGAATGCGGAATATTGGGTATTTCCGGGGCTAACGGTTCGGGAAAATCCACACTTGTAAAAATACTTGCCGGGGTGGATTCTCCAACTAGCGGCCGGGTTATACATATTTATAACGGCAAAGAAATTCTGCCTGATAAACTGCATAATCATATAGGGTTTGTTTCTCCTTACCTTGTGCTATATGAAGAATTTTCAACCTGGGAAAATTTAAATCACTTTGCCAGTATAAGGGGCGTAAAGTTCAATAATGAAAAAATTGAATACCTGCTGAATCAATTTCTTTTATTCGACCGGAGAAATGATTTTGTAAAAACTTATTCTTCAGGAATGAAACAACGGTTAAAATTTGTTTTCGCTTTGATGCATTCACCGCAATTAATTATCCTTGATGAACCCACCTCAAATCTTGATTCGGAAGGCAAAGAATCAGTTTATAAAATAATTGAAGAAGAAAGTAAAAACAGCATAGTTATTATTGCTTCAAATGAAAAATCCGATTTGGCTCTTTGTCCCGTAGAAATAAAACTGGAAGAATATAAAAATCATAAATAAAGTTTGGCGGCATAGATATTGTTTATTATAAAGGACAATCGTTAGTTTCGCGGAATTGATAACAATGATATACAATAATAAACATTTTAAAAAATATGCAATTAGTAATTTCCTAAATTTGAGGGAAAGTGCTTAATTTTTATATAAATAATGATAAAAAATTCCCATATTTGAGAAATTAAATGAATAGCAAAGCATTCGCATTATATAAGAAAGATATCAACTCCGAGCTTAGGACGAGGTATGCGGTTAATTCATTAGCGATGTTCATAATTGTAGCTATTAGCGTAATATTGTTTTCGATCGGGAATGAAAAGATAACACAGAGCCTGACGGCAGGTTTATTCTGGGTTGTTATATTTTTCTCGGCAATGTCTGGGTTGTCAAGGGCGTTTGTGGCGGAGGAAGAAAGGGGAACCAGTTTAACGCTTCATTTGATAGCTTCCCCATCCACGGTATTTTCAGGTAAGCTTTTGTTTAACCTGATCTTAGTATTCTGCATGAACACAATTGTTGCAGTATTGTTCTCAGTTTTATTTGAAGCATTTATAATAAGAAATTTTGCTTTGTTTGCCGTTTCATTTATTCTTGGAAATACGGGACTTGCAATAGCGTCAACAATAATAGCGGCAATTATATCCAAGGCAGGCGCCAAGGGAACTCTTTACCCGGTTCTTTCGTTCCCGATTTTACTGCCTTTAATATTAACCTGTGTTCAGTTGACTTTGCTTTCCAACCAGGGCGCTGATTTTAATGAAGCAAAATTTGAACTGGCAATTGTTTTATGTTATGATGTCATAATGCTCACAGGTTCATACATGTTATTCGATTTTGTATGGAAAGATTAGTAATTTATAACAATTAAAAGGTTTATAGATTATGGTTTGGAAAATATTCCTGTTTATTCTGCTTGCTTTCGTTTCTATTGCCGGAATTGCCTTTCCTATAGTTCCGGTGCCCCATTCCTGGTATGAATTCCCATTAATACCGGGGTTAAAAGAAAATGCAAAAATAATTTTCTTTCATGTGCCCACTGCCTGGCTTTCCGTAATTGCATTTTTAATGAATACTATATACAGCATTCAGTATTTAAGAAAAAAGAACCTGGATGACGATGCAAAATCTTACGCAGCCGCCCAGCTTGGAATAATTTTTTGTATACTGGCAACAGTTACCGGTGCAGTGTGGGCAAGATTTGCATGGGGTTCATTCTGGAGCTGGGACCCGAGGCAGACAAGTATTTTTGCATTACTATTAATTTACGGCGCGTGGTTTGCGCTAAGGTCATCAATTGAATCGGAAGAAAAACGCGCAACACTTTCCGCCGTGTATGCTATCATTGCATTCCTTACAGTTCCTTTTTTTGTTTTTATTATGCCAAGGATAATGAGCGGGCTGCATCCCGGTTCGGCCGATGATACAAATTCCGGTCCTGTTATTGATTTTAAAATGAATGCAAACATGCAACTGATTTTTTTCCTTTCCTTAACAGGTTTTACAATTCTTTATTTCTGGATGTGGAACCTGGGTTATAGATCTATACTGTTAAAAAATAAATTTAATAAACAATCTTTAAAGGAGTAACATTGCAAGGTTTATATCAAATGCTGGATAAAAACGCTATCTACATCGTTATGATAATCGTTCTTATCGTCTGGACCGGTATTTTCCTTTACCTGTACAACCTTGATAAAAGAATCAGGAATGTTGAGAAAGAGATGAATGGTGATAAATATGAAAAATAAATACTTATTCGGCGGCTTAATAATTATAATATTCCTGGGGTTTATGGCATACCTGTTTACTCAAAGTAATATTAAATATGAAAATGATTTTGCAAAGGTAAAAAGCCAGGCTAAAATTGTTAAAGCTACCGGAAGCTGGGTAAAAGAAAAAAGTTATGAAATTGACGGCAAGAACAGGTTATTCTCTTTCTATATGACCGATGCACAGGGCCATGAAATGAAAGTTGTATTTAACGGTACTATGCCTAATAATTTTGAATCGGCTAAAAGCGTTGTGGTTACAGGCGAATATAAAGACGGCTGTTTCCAGGCTAGCAACATCTTAACAAAATGCCCGAGCAAATATGAAGGGCAGAATATAAAGGAAGTAAAGACTTCTAATTTGTAAGGCGCGATTAACAAAATTCAATTTTGTGCTATTACTTGCAGGGACAGGTCGCGACCTGTCCCTGCAAATTCATTAACTGCAATCTTCAATTACCTGATTATTTAGAATAAAGAGACGGGGCATGCCCCGTCTCTACAACCATAGCGATGGCGCAGCAATTTAATAATAAATTGATTACATGAGGATAAAATGATTGGAAGTCTGGTTTTAACATTGGCATTTGCCAGCAGTATAATTGCTGCAATTATGTATTTTATGAATTACCGCGGGTATAATAACGCATTATACTACGGCAGGCTTGCCTACCATTTTATGGCAATGTTCGTGCTTGTTGCTGCGGCAATGCTTGAGTATTTATTATTAACACACCAATACAGTTTCAAATATGTTTATGAGTACAGCAGTAATGAACTTCCTAAGGGCATACTGATGGCTTCATTCTGGGGAGGACAGGAAGGAAGCTTCATGCTCTGGCTTGTATTAACTACTATTGTCGGTCTGGTTCTGCAGTCATATTCATCTAAACGTGGAGATCTTGAACCCAGGGTAATGAGCGTATTCGGTTTAGCTACTACTTTTATACTCCTGATGGTTTCACCTTTATTTAAGAATCCTTTTGTTTACCTTTGGACGGAGCCTGTTTTTCTCGGGATAAAAAATATCAATCCCGCTTTGCTTCACCTGCCTATTGTGCAGAATTTTCTTTTCAGCGACGGTTCATCAGGCCAGCAATTTGTAAAAATGAATTCCGATTTGTACTCAACATTAACAGCAGCAGGAATAACTTTAAAAGAATTTGTTATAAACGGCAAAGGCTTAAATCCGCAGCTCACTAATTTCTGGATGCAGATACACCCGCCGATTTTATTTTCCGGTTTTTCCATGTCAACTGTACCTTTTTGTTTTGCAGTAGCTGCGATGATGAAAAATGATTACAGGGACTGGGTAAAGCAGGCTTTCCCCTGGCTGCTGGCCGCTTGCGGAATTCTTGGTCTGGGCATTATGCTTGGCGGATACTGGGCTTATGAAATGCTTGGCTGGGGCGGTTACTGGGCGTGGGACCCGGTTGAGAACTCAAGTCTTATTCCCTGGCTGGTCGGCATAGCGGCAGTTCATACTTTGCTTGTTCAGAAAAAAAGCCAGTCAAAAGGCGAAAGCATCGGGAAATTTGCTATGACAAATTTAATCCTCTGCATGATGATGTATGTGCTGGTTATATACAGTACATTTTTAACAAGAAGCGGCGTACTTGGCGATGCTTCGGTACATTCATTCGTTGACCCAGGTATGATGGTATATTTATTCCTTATAATTTTTGTCGGGACATTTTTAGCAGTCGGGTTCGGAATGCTTGCATACAGGTGGAAATATTTAACTGAACACGCCAAAAGTGAAGAAGGTATACTTTCTAGGGAACTTGCCCTGTTTACGGCATCAGTTGTATTATGTTCATCGGCAGTTATTGTACTGGTAGGAACTTCGGCTCCTATTTTCGGGCATTCTGTTGATGCAAGCTTTTATAATTCCATGCACATTCCTATTGCAATTATAATAGGCCTTTTAAACGGCTTAAGCTTATTAATAAAATGGAGAACAACAAAGGCCAATGACCTGTTGAAGAAATCATTATTCTCGGTTTCAGCTTCAGTGATACTAACCATCCTTATAATTTTATTCGGCGGAATAAGCGATATACTTGTAATGATCTTAACATTAACAACTTCCTTTGCATTAATTGTTAACCTGGAAATAGCAATAAAAATTTTACGCGGCAACAAGAAAATGCTGGGCGCTTATATCGCGCATATCGGCATTGCGTTGTTTTTGCTGGGTGTTCTCAGCTCTTCAATATACAGCAGGGAAAACACTATCGATTTAATAAAGGACGAACCTAAAACGGTTCTTGGATATAAAATGCTGTTTACAGGTTACCATCCAATTGAAAACCAGACAAAATATGCTTTTAACATAAGAATGTCGCGCGACAATAAAGAATTTGAAGTTAACCCTGTTATGTATATCAGTGATTTTAACAACGGTCTTATGAGAGAACCTGCAATTTTATCAATGGCAACGAAGGATATATATGTTTCTCCTTTAGGCTATGACGACGGTTCAACGAACAAAACCGAGGGCAAGCAAATTTCCCTGGACTTAGGCGGATCTGCAGATTTTTCAGGTTCCAAAATAACATACAACAGTTTTATAGCGCCCGATATGAGTGTAATGCAAACCGGCGGCGATTTCCAGATGGGCGCAAAACTAAATATCGAAAAAGACGGCAAAACATACAGTGTTGACGCACTTATGAAAAAAGAGGGGCGAAGCGTAATATTCGTACCCGTTGAACTTAAAGATGCAAACCTAAAAATCCAGCTTGTAAAAATTGATCCTTCAACTCAAAAAGCAGACATAACCTTCTCTGAAATAAACAGCACGTCAGCGCCTGCGGCGCCTAAAGAAGTACTTACAATATCTGCAAGTACAAAACCTTTCATAAACCTAGTCTGGACTGGTATCTTGATTATGGTGTTTGGATTCGCCTTATCCGTAACACGGCGTTTGAAGGAGTCGTTTACATAACAAATTTTTTATACTAGACGGGGCATGCTGCCCCGTCGTTATGCTCTGATTTTGTATTAAACCATATATTGTTTATCCCTCTGAACAGTCATTTCAGGCAGACCTTATAATAAAATATTCTTTGCCATTACATGTTGTAGAGACGGGGCATGCCCCGTCTCGTATGAAAAATCACGATGCAATAATTATCTTGGTTCTCTAAACATAATCGCTTTAAATATTCATGTCCTAGTTCGCAATTCTTTCATTAATTAATTTCAATAAAAGTAATTCCATTCTTTAGCTGATATTTTTTTACTCGATAAAGATGTTCGCTTAATCACAAATACAATATCTTATTGAACTTTAATTTATTCTGCTGTGTCTAATCACTAAAAGATTTTTGAAGATATCAGTTCCCGGTATTATATGCATTTACAGTATTTGATGAATTGTAATAATGTTCAGGTTCGTCCCATGCTTTTATTTGATTGTTGTTGTTAGAAACATTATTTAACGATGTAATTTTAGAATATATTTTAATTTTATTTTTTTATCTAATAAAAGTGATATTCGAAGTTCGAGTCATTTTTAATATTTTCATAACAGGTTGCGATCGATTACTATATTTAAAAAGTTTATTTCCTGTAAGTTATATTATAGGATAATTAATCCAAATACTAAAAAATATATACCGGAGGTTCCAGAATGAAGATTGTAAAAATCTTTAGAAACACCACAATAGTGGCTGCATTTATTGTTACTACTGCGTTTCTCAGCGGCTGCGGCGGTGTAAGCGAGGCTGAAATGGCTCAATTAAATCAACTGAGAAGCGACGTTAATTCTCTCCAAACTCAATCTAATCAATTGAAAGACCAGAGAGCTGGTTTAGAAAAAGAAATAGCTGAAAAACAGGATAAACTTGCTCAATGCAATAAGGAAAAAGAAGAAACACAAGCAAATTTAGATAAGATGGCTTCTAAATAATGCTTTTAACAAATTCAAAAATTAATTTGATATTGGAGGAATTATATGAAAATAAGTAAGTATTTAATTAGCATGTTCGCACTTTTAGTCTTCTTTTCCGTAGGTGTTTTTGCGCAGGAAAAAGAAATGACTAAAGATGAATGGAAAGCTGAAATAGACCGCCTTTCAACTGAAAAAGCAAGTTTGATAAAAGAAGACAGCGCTTTACAAGTTGATATTGACAATTTAAAAGCAAAGAACATTCAGAGTTATGATGATTGCATGAAAGGGCTTTATGCAATGATCGGAGCCACACAGGCAGATGTAGATAATTTTAGAAATGCAGTAACTGAACTTGATGGAAAAATCTCAAGGAAAGAAGGGCCTAAAGCTGACAGGCAGAAAGATCTTAATGCTTTGAAAGTAAATAAGATCAGCGCACTTCCGGAATTCTTCGATAAAGTTCACAACCAGATGCAGGCAGCCCTGGATGCATGGGTTGAGGCACCAAAAGAAGTTAGTTATACGGTAGTAAAAGGTGACTGTTTATGGAATATCGCAAAGAAACCTGCATACTATGGTAATGGTTTTGCATGGCCGGTGATTTATAAAGCCAACCGCGATGAAATTAAGAATCCGAATTTAATTTTCCCGAAACAAATATTTAAGATCCCTAATTTGACCGAAGAAGAAAAAGCTAAATACGATAAAGTTAAAAAGAATTACAAACCCGCTCCGGTTAAATAAGTAACCCGTTTAAATTTTCACGTTCATAATTAATTACCAAAGCCCTTATCATTGTTATAATGGTAGGGGTTTTTTATTTTTAAGTTATTAAAGACAGGCCTTACATTTGGGACAAAGTAATAATTATTGGATTTAGAATTAAATTAATGATTAGTCCGCCAGGAGAGTGCCAGACCGGCGTTAATGAATTTTGCTGTAATTATAATAAAATTTAAATTTTAATATAATATTATTTAATCTTTTATAATTAATGCATTTTTATCAATTCAATATTTTTGTATTTCACGAAATGGTTTCTGAATTATGAATCGCCTTTTAAGATATTGCAGAATTAATTTTAAAATTATTAATAAAAAAATATTTTCATTTCTTTCCACAAGAATAGAATTAAGAACATTTTTAATAATCTCAAGCCTTGTAGTGGGGATCCTGTCAGGATTGGCATCTGAGTTGTTAAAAAATTTCGTAAAGTTTTTAGAAGAGGAACCCAAAGTTTATTTGAACCATCTTAACCTTGGAATTATCTTACCATTTTTCCCCATAATTGGTATAATTTTATCGGTTTTGGTCATTAAATTATTTTTTAACGGTAAATTGAGCAAGGGAATTTCCAATGTCATATACCTGATAATGAGAAAAAAATCGGATATACCCCGGGAAGATATATTTTCCCATTATATAACAAGCGGCTTATCTATAGGATTTGGCGGTTCCGCAGGGCTTGAGGCGCCGATAGTAATTACAGGAGCTGCAATAGGCTCAAACCTGGCAAAAGGATTAAAATTTAATTACAGGACGAGAACAATCCTTCTTGCCTGCGGTTCTGCCGCGGGCATATCTGCAATTTTTAACAGCCCGATTGCAGGTGTTATTTTTGCTACCGAAGTTTTACTTCCTGAGTTCTCCATACCGCATTTTATCCCTCTTCTTATAGCTTCAGCTTCGGCGGCGGTAGTTTCAAAATTTTTATATATCGGACAAATATTTTATCTAGTTACGGAAGGATGGATATTAAATGCTATTCCATTTTATATTATTTTAGGAATTTTATGCGGCGTTATATCATTCTATAATATAAAAGCCACATTTTATATCGAAAACCTGTTTGAGAGATTTAAAAGAGACCAGTTTAAAATTCTAATCGGAGGATTATTGCTTTGCGCCCTTATATTTATTTTACCTTCGCTTTATGGTGAAGGATATTTATCTGTTAAAAATTTATTAGCCGGACAGTTTGATAGAATATTACCCGCCGGTTTTACATTAAAGTTTATTGATAAAAATCTATTGATAATTATTTTTGCCGGACTGATTATAATTACAAAAGTAATTGCAACTTCATTAACAACAAGTTCAGGCGGGAACCGGGGTATTATTGCTCCATCCCTTTTTACCGGGGCTTTTACCGGATTTTTCCTGGCCCACCTGATGGAATACCTGGGAGCAGCACACTTAAACCATTCAAATTTCATCGTAGTAGGTATGGCGGGTGTATTAAGCGGAGTACTTCATGCACCGTTAACCGGGATATTTTTAATTGCCGAAATTACAGGCGGATATAAATTAATTGTTCCGCTAATGATTGTAACGGCATTGTCATTTTTCATTTCAAAATATTTTCATCGCGAATCAATTTATGCCGCTCCTCTTGTAAAAAAAGGAATCGAATTCAGGTCTGATAAGGAGAAATATTACATTCAACAAATAAAAATAAACCGGATAATTGAAACGGAATTTATTTCGATACACCCGCTACCCCACTGCGTGAGATAGTCGATAAAATAATACATTCAAACCGTAATTTATTCCCGGTAGTTAGTGACTCCGGGAAACTGGTTGGTATTATTACACTAAATGATATAAGAGAGTTTATATTAAATAATGATCTTTATGACGTTATCCTTGCTTATGAAATTATGAACACTGATTTTCATTCAATTGATATCGATACTGAAAACAATAAAGTACTTGAGGAGTTTGAAGTTAATGATTTCTGGAACCTGGCTGTCACAGCAAACGGCAAATACAAAGGATTTATTTCTAAATCAAATATCTTTAATAAATATCTTACTTCATGGACAAAAGAACAGATTGAAGATATTTGACTTGAATATGTATAAATAAATTATTGCCGGTTTAACTATAAGGCTGAAGATATTAATCCCGGAATAATTATTTCCGATAAAATAATTTTTAGCCGGGAATCTGAACGGAGAAACTGAACAGTGAAATTATTAATAAAGCTTGCATGGCGGAACATCCGGAGGAATAAAAGACTTTTTTTTGTTCTTATTTCGGTAGTTGTAGGCTTAATCGCGATTGTGCTGGCGGATGGCCTATCGAACGGAATGATGAGGCAAATGTTGTTTAATCAAATTAATCCTGATATCTCGAATATTCAGATTCATAAAACCGGATTTAGCAATAATAAAATTGTGAAGAATTATATCCCGGATTACAAGCATGTAGAATCTGTTCTTCCAGCTAATCATGAAGTCCAGGCATATAATTTAGAATTTCAACAATTTTTAAAAACGGATTGCTGAATGTTATTTGACTTACTTATAAGCCAAGACATTTATCAAACCATTAGATAATCTAATGATAATTTTAGAAAGTGATAACCTGTTATAATGGAGTCAGAAACAATCTTCATATTGCTTTTTGTTGTAGCCACAATTGTTGCGATAGCAGTACAGCGTTTGGCTATTCCTTACTTAGTAGGCCTGGTATTAACCGGCATAGTATTGGGGCTGTTTCACATATTTGAAGCTCCCCATCTTACCAAACAACTGCTGTTCAACATCTTTCTGCCCGGGCTTATATTTGAGGCTGCATTTCATATAGAGTTAATACAATTCCGGAGCAACTACATCGCCATTTTTTCTTTGGCGCTGCCGGGAGTAGCTGCTGCTATCGTGCTTACAGCTTTAATATTAACACCTTTCGCCAATCGTGGGAAGGGTGATGATGTTGCTATAGAAGCAGTGGGAGTAACTTCAACGTTTGATGTCTGCCAATCCATAGTTGCTGCAGGCGGACATATAGCAAATATTGGGGTACACGGAAAAAGTGTTGAATTACATCTTGAAAAATTATGGTCAAGAAACATTACAATTACAACCCGTCTTGTTGACACAATAACTACACCAATGTTACTTAAGACAATTTTATCAGGAAAACTAAAACCGGAAAAATTGATCACACATAGGTTTGCAATAAAAGATATAATGAAGGCGTACGAAACATTTGGAAATGCTGCTAAACAAAAAGCACTTAAGGTTATCCTTACAAATAAATGATACTTTAAGCAATTAAAAATAAGTATCTATTACGAAATTTATGATATAAGTAAGATAATAAAAGGAAAAATATTATGAAGTCAGATACAGAAAAGTCCAAGACTCACGATATGAAGCCCAAAACTATTGACGAATTGAAAACACAGCCCGTAGGAGAACTTCAGTCATTCACTAAAGATGTATGGATCGCCGATGGCCCGAATGTTTATGACATGGGTTTCATGTTTACAACCCGTATGACTATCGTGAAACTCTCCACCGGTTCAGTATGGGTGGAATCTCCTGTGCCTTTGCGGTTCGAAACACTCAAATGCATTACTGAATTAGGGCCGGTTAAATACCTTGTAGCGGCAACCCAGAGGCATGTTTGGAGGCTAAAAGGTTGGCAAAATTTATTTCCCGAAGCGCAACTGTGGGTGCCACGAACCACATTGTTTACATTGGGAAGGGGACGTCTTCCGTCTACAAGTACACTAATGGACACACCATATGACGGCTGGGCGGATGACTTCGACCAACTTTCCTTTAAAGGTAACCCTTTTATCGAAGAGGTCCTTTTCTTTCATAAAGAATCTCGAACAGTCTTCCTGAATGATTTAATCCAAATTAATCACATGATAAAGGGTAAGCCCATTCACAATATGGTTTGCAAACTGGAAGGGGTTGCATATCCGCACGGCGGTGTTCCCCTCGATATAAGGTTGTCATTTATTAATCGAAATCTTGCTCGACGATCGCTTGAAAAGCTGCTTTCTTGGGACTTCGACAAGTTGATCATCGCTCATGGCAACTGTATAGAGAGAGACGCGAAGTCATTCGTAGAAAGTGCATTCCGATGGCTAACGCGTTAAAACAGAATCTTCGGATCAGGAAGATAAAGTAATCATTTACATAATGCGTTTGCAAAGAGTCCAGCCATGCTAAAGTTTGAAGTTGGTTACTTGTTCAATCAAACAAACATTCATTTAATATGGATTTTACTTCATAATTAATTCGTAAATGGATTTTCCTGCCTCCCTCAAAAGAATTAATCCTTTTTTCATTCTTTTGGACAATTGAATCAGTTTGTATCCGTATATACTTTATAACTGAATTTGAAATATGAAATACAAAAAAAGTCATTAGGTCACTCAAAGAAAGAATAATGAAAGTAAGCACTTATGCCGGAAAACCGGCAGAGCCAAATATGCTTGTTAACATACCAAAGCTTATCACAGATTATTTTAGCGAAGGCCCTAAGCAGTCACAACAATTGAAACCATGAGTAACACGAAGCAAATCACCGAAGCTGAACTGGAAATACTTCAACATAAATCTTTCAGTTATTTCCTGCATGAGACGAATCCGGTTAACGGGCTGGTAATCGACAAGACTGCATCGGATTGGCCTGCGAGTATTGCGGCTACTGGCTTAGCGTTGGCAGCTTACCCGGTTGCAGTAGAACGCAAATTTATGCTGCGTGCCGCGGCTGTTGAACGAACGCTGGCCACACTACGTTTTTTTTGGAGCAGCCCCCAGGGCACTGAATCAGACGCCACAGGCTACAAGGGTTTTTATTATCATTTTCTCGATATGCATACAGGTCAGCGCGCCTGGAAATGTGAACTTTCAACAATAGACAGCACTTTTCTACTGGCGGGTGCATTGACAGCAGGGGTTTATTTTGATGGGAATACAGCCTATGAGCATGAAATACGCACTCTCGCCGACTCACTCTATCACCGTGCTGATTGGCAATGGGCACAAAACCACGGCGCATTAGTTACTCATGGCTGGAAACCCGAAAGTGGGTTTCTCAAATACTGTTGGGAAGGCTACGATGAGGCTATGTTGTTGTATATACTTGGGCTGGGCTCGCCAGATCATCCGTTAAGTGAGGACTGCTATGCAGCGTGGACTTCTACTTACCGTTGGGAACACCGATATGGATATGATTACCTTTACGCAGGGCCGTTATTTACGCATCAACTCTCACATTGTTGGATTGATTTTCGCGGCATTCAAGATAAGTTCATGCGTAAAAAGGAAATCGATTATTTTGAAAATAGCAAACGAGCGACTTATGTGCAGCAACAATACGCAATTGACAATCCGCTCAATTTCGCCGGTTATAACCAACGTAGCTGGGGTATTACTGCGAGTGACGGCCCTGGTCCCAACACGCTTAAAATTAGTGGTATTGAGCGCCAATTCTTAAATTACATAGGACGGGGCGCACCATACGGACCTGATGACGGAACAATTGCTCCATGGGCGGCAGTTACATCATTGCCGTTCGCGCCGGAGATTGTACTGCCCGCGATAGACTACTACATTAACGAGGTTAAATTAGCAGAGTTCAATCCATACGGTTTCAAAGCAACTTTTAATCCTACCTATCCGGTAAAATCCAGCAATCCCTATGGTTGGATATCACCATGTCATTTTGGACTTAATCAGGGGCCGATTGTCTTGATGATCGAAAACTACCATACGGGTTTATTGTGGCGATTGATGCGTAAATGTCCTTACATTGCCAATGGCTTGAAGCGAGCAGGTTTTAGCGGGGGTTGGTTATGAACCCTCAGCAATCTACAAACCTGTTGACAATTTCAGATAAATCCTCCGACTTGGTATGGGTGACCGACGAAGCATCAAGAAAGCTTCAAATGGCAGCATTGCATGTATTATTAGACATTTTGATTAAAAGAGGGTCGCGTTCGGTTTTATTGTGCCGGGGAGTTCATCATGTTTTAAATAATCAGAAAGAGGATGGATTTAATGATTTGATAAAAACTTTAATTAAGGCTCTGGAATTAGAATCCGGTGAAACTCCGGGACGATAGCAGTTACAGCATATGAAATTCTTAAGCGAATTAAGGCAAGTCCATAAAAATAAATAATAGTTTTCTATTTCAGTAACATAAATCATAAAGGTATTCAAAATGAGAAAGAGTAGTTCTTTTGCAGCGCTCATATTTATTGTAATTCTTGGCATCGGCTGTGTATTAGCTTATATCTGTTACAATGTCACGGGTAATATAGCAAGTCAATGGATTGCAGTTATAGCATTCGTTATCGCGCTCCTGGTTTCTCTCTCAATTAAGGTTGCCGATCAATGGGAAAAAGTAGTGATATTGCGGTTAGGCAAGTTCCGTGACCTTAAAGGGCCGGGACTGTTTATTATTATTCCTATCATCGATACTGTACCCTATTGGATTGACACCCGTGTAATTACAGGTTCTTTCAAAGCAGAAAAGACACTTACCAAAGACACGGTTCCGGTGGATGTAGATGCAGTACTATTCTGGAAAGTAATAGACCCCAAGAAGGCTGCGCTTGATGTCGCCGACTATCAAAGCGCTATAAGCTGGGCATCCCAAACCGCTCTACGTGATGTCATAGGCAAGACAATGCTATCGGAAATGCTTGAAGGAAGGGAAAAGATAAGTAAGGAGTTGCAGAAAATAATAGATGAACGGACTGAACCGTGGGGAATAAATGTTATTTCAGTGGAAGTAAAGGATGTACTTATACCCGCTGCCTTAGAGGATGCGATGTCAATGCAGGCACAGGCAGAAAGAGAACGCCAGGCAAGGGTAATTCTGGGGGATTCGGAACGGCAGGTAGCGGAGAAGTTTGGCGAAGCGGCAAAGACCTATCTCGATAACCCCGTTGCTCTTCATTTAAGAGCTATGAACATGCTTTATGAAGGCCTGAAGGAGAACGCTACAATTGTAATTGTACCGAGCACAGCAGTAGAAACAATGCAGCTTGGCAGTATGGCCGGGTTAACAGCATTAACAATGGGAATCGGCCAGGAAAAAGTGAACAAAGAGATTAAGGACAAGGGAAACAAGGATAAAAAAGAAGGATCGTATTAATGAATGCTTGATTTGCGGAACTTTATTTTCGATTGACTGAGTCAGGCAGTTTATAATGAAAACACTCCCATGTTCGTTCAAATTGCTCAAGGCCTGGGAATCGGGAGCATTCTTCACACGGATTACAAGTCCACATGTGTGAAATTATCCGCACTCGGGTTAAAGGTTTCCGATTGATCGGAAATAAGGAATTTCATTTTATTGAGTTAGTAGGTTATAAATATTTTATAATGAGGTGAGAATATGAAAGATATAATAAATTACACAATAACCGTGCTGCAGGATTTAATTAAAACAAACAAAGATGAGTATCGATTGTTTGAAGCGGCTTCGCGCAAATCCGGTGACGCCGAATTGAAATCATTGTTTGAAGCTTACGCCGGTAAAAAAGAAGAGTATATATCTAAATTAGAAAAAGAAGTGATAAGATTAGGCGGGTGTCCTGAGACGAATAAAAATGATCCGGAAAATTCAGATGAATTTTATGATTCACCCTTATATGAGGAAAACTGGAACCGCCTGATTGCTGACTGCTTAAAGAAGGATGACCTGGCTATAAAAAAATATTTTTATGCAATAAGAAAGAATATTATGTGGGAAGTACTTCCTCTTGTAGCAAAGCAATACTTCGACTCAAAATCTTTCCATGACCAGATACAAAATATTTGCATTGAAAGATCAGGCGGGTTAATCCATCAAATGGGAATTCACTGAATAAATTTGATATATAAGACTGGAAAGAAAAAGAATTAAATAAAAAAGGAGCCTTTATACAGCGCAGCGTAAATAATCTTACAGGCTATACGATAAGTGCAAAGGATGGCGAGTTTGGGAAAGTGAATGAGTTCTACTTCGATGATATCACCTGGACAATTCGCTATTTAGTTGTGAAAACAGGCAATTGGTTGTCTGAAAAGAAAGTACTCATTCCTCACGCAGCGCTGGGAATTACTGATTGGAGTTCAAGGATATTCCATGTGAACCTAACTATTGAGCAGGTACGCAACAGCCCGGATATTGAAACTGAGAAAACGGTAACACGCCAGCATGAGATAGAATTGTTTAACCATTATGCATTGCCGTTTTATTGGGGAGAAGGATTTTACGCGGGGCCAATTGGAATGGTTCCATTTGCACCTATCATTGAAAAGGAAATCTTGAAGGTATCCAATGATTCTGCCGCGCAGCACCATAGTGATCCGCATTTGCGCAGTACGGAAAATATAATTGGCTACTATATTCATGCTAATGACGGTGAAATAGGACATGTGGAAGATTACATAGTTGATGATAAAAAGTGGAATATTAGTTTCATAGTTGTGGGTACACATAATTGGCTGCCGGGGAGAAAAGTTCTTATAAAGCCTGGTCAGATTAGCCGTATCGATTGTGATGAATCAAGACTTTATGTGAATTTATCCCTTGAATCCATAAAGAATAGCCCTGTATTTGACCCCTCTAAACCAATAGAGAAGCATTATGAAATAGAACTTTATAATCATTACAAAGGCCAGGAAATTCACTTTGATAAAAATGACAGTGTTTAAATTACTGAAAAATGCAGGAGTTAATTATGAAAGCGGGCGGAACAAATGTTATGACAATCAATGGCGGTTCGCCGAGTATTAAATTCGCACTTTACCGGATTAATAAACCAATGGAGCGAATGTTATATAGAAAGATGGTAAAAGCATTGACACCAGCATGGGATTTACAACTGCCGGAGATCATTGTCAATCTGATTTTACAAACATTTTATCAGCCGGGAAACAACAGAGAAATAAACAATAATCAAAAAACTAAAGGAGTACTATTATGTTGGATAAAGCTAAAACATTAGAAGGTTATAAATTGCAAAGCCTTGATGGGGAAATAGGGAATGTGAAAGACTTCTACTTTGATGATCATTACTGGGTAATTCGTTACCTGGTTGCAGACACAGGAAACTGGCTTACCGGCAAGCAGGTGTTGATCTCCCCGTATGCAATGATTGCCGCGAATAAAGAAAAGGAGCACATCAATATCGATTTGACCAAAAAACAGATTGAAGATAGCCCATCCTTGAAAACTGAAAAGCCCGTCTCACGCCAATTCGAGGAGCAATACAACAGGCATTACGGCTGGCCAATGTATTGGGGTGACTCGGCCATTTGGGGATATTATCCCTACCTTAAACGTGATCAGAAAACACTGAAAGAATCAGCCCAAAGTAAGAATGCATGGGATCCTCATTTGCGCAGCACCCGCGAAGTGACTAACTATAATATTCATGCATCAGACGGAGAGATTGGCCATATAGAAGATTTTATTATCAATACGGAAACATGGACAATTCATTATTTAATAATCGATACTCGAAATTTATGGCCGGGGAAAAAAGTCCTGATTTCAACTCAATGGATAGAAAATATTAAATTGAGCGAGTCAAAAGTCTTCGTTAATCTAACCCGTGCGGCAATTAAGCTGTCTCCTGAATATACGGAAGAATTTCTAACCCGGGAGTATGAAATTGCGCTGCATCAACATTATAAACGAGTGGGATATTGGCTCAATGAACATACTACAAAAAATGATTCACATTAAAGAAAATAATTGTTATGAAACAGGTTTTTTTAAACATTCTGCCGAATTTGAAATTCGAGAATAAAGATTAAACTTAAGAACGAAAGGATTACTATTATGCTCTACACAACCAAAACGCTAAAAGGATGCAAATTGGACAGCCTTGATGGCGAAATAGGAAAGGTTAAAGAATTTTACTTCGATGACCAGCACTGGACGATTCGCTATCTGGTTGCCGACACAGGCAATTGGCTTACGGGAAAGCAGGTATTGATCTCTCCGTATGCCTTAACAGGTGTGATTAAGGACGGACAATGTATCACCGTCAATTTAACTAAAAAACAGATTGAGAATAGCCCATCACTTGAAAGTGACAAACCAGTCTCGCTACAATTTGAGCAGAGCTATTATATGTATTATGGGTGGCCGCTGTATTGGGAAGGGCCAAATATGTTGGGAACTTACCCAAATATTGTGCGCGACATAAAAAAAATTAATAAATCCGCCAAAGGTGAGAAAACATGGAATCCGCATTTGCGCAGCACACACAAAGTGAGTGGTTATAATATACAAACTGTAGACGGCGAGATCGGTCATATAGAAGATTTTATAATAGACGATGAGACATGGGTAATTCGTTATTTAATAATTGATACAAAGAACTGGTGGCCGGGAAACAAAGTTCTGATTTCACCAAGATGGGCAGAGCGTGTTAGTTGGGACGAGAACAAAGTTTTCGTCAATCTTACCCGTGAAAAAGTTAAGCAGTCCCCCGGGTTTACCGAGGATTCTCTGTTATCACGGAATTATGAAAGCGCACTGCATAAACATTATGATCGTCCGGGTTACTGGGCTGATGAACCAGTAATTAAACAGCATACACATTGAAAGAAAAATTATCATGAAAACAAAAAAAGTGTCTGATGAGAAAATAGTTACGGAAGTAAGAGAAGGTTTTGAAGAAAATATTGTCACTAAAACTAATAGCATAGATGAAAAGGATCAACCCTTATCAAAGGAACTTCTACGTAAAATTAACGCCTACTGGCGCGCTGCCAACTACCTTTCAGTCGGCCAGATTTATCTCTACGATAACCCGCTTTTGAAAGAACCGCTGAAACTATCGCATGTAAAGCCATTAGTGGTAGGACATTGGGGCACAACACCGGGCCAGAACTTTATTTATGTACATTTGAACCGGGTCATCAAGAAGTACGATCTGGATATGTTTTACATCGCCGGTCCCGGCCACGGCGGCCCCGCAATTGTGGGTAACGTTTACCTGGAAGGAACCTGGAGTGAAGTTTATCCGAACGTAACACAAGATGAAGCAGGGTTAAAAAAATTATTCAAACAATTCTCGTTTCCCGGCGGGATTTCCAGCCATGTTGCACCGACAACACCCGGTTCTATTCACGAAGGTGGTGAACTGGGGTATTCGCTCAGCCATGCCTTCGGTGCAGCGTTCGACAACCCCGGTCTGATTGTCTCTTGTGTAATCGGCGATGGTGAGGCAGAAACGGGTTCTTTAGCAACCGCCTGGCAGTCAAACAAGTTTCTTAACCCGATTACTGATGGGGCCGTGCTGCCAATCTTACACCTCAATGGCTACAAGATAAGCAACCCGACTGTTTTGGCCCGTATTGAACATGAGGAATTGGAGCAATTTTTTAAAGGCTGCGGTTGGATACCTTACTTTGTGGAAGGTGATGAACCGGAAGCAATGCATCAGCTTATGGCCGGTACTTTGGAAAAAGTAATCGAGGATATCCGGCAAATCCAAAGCAATGCACGGGAGAAGAATGATACAATGCGGCCGCGCTGGCCAATGATTGTCCTGAGGACTCTCAAAGGCTGGACAGGGCCAAAAGTTGTGGATGGGCTTCCGGTTGAGGGCACATTCCGGTCACACCAGGTACCCCTATTGGTGGATTCCGATCATCCTGATCATGTTAAGCAGCTCGAAAGCTGGATGAAGAGTTATAAAGCCGAAGAGTTGTTCGACGAAAATGGCCGGCTCATACCTGAATTGGCTGAGCTGGCGCCTAAGGGTAACCGGCGAATGGGAGCCAACCCGCACGCAAACGGCGGAATTTTGCTTCACGACTTACGCATGCCGGACTTCCATATCCACGCTTTGAATATACCCTCGCCCGGAGCTGTCAACGGACAGGATACTTTAGTGCTTGGTAAGTTTTTGCGTGACGTGGAAAAACTAAATCATGATCAGAATAATTTTAGAATTTTCGGCCCCGATGAGACAATTTCAAATCTTCTTGGTGCTGTCTTCGAATCAACAAATCGTCAGTGGGACGCCCGGATAGTAAAAAATGATGAATTCCTGGCTCCTTCAGGACGCGTGCTTGACTCGATGCTAAGCGAGAACCAGTGTGAGGGTTGGTTGGAAGGTTATCTACTAACCGGACGGCATGGACTGTTTAACAGCTATGAAGCTTTCATACGTATCATTGACTCGATGTTCAGCCAGCACGCTAAATGGCTTAAAGTAACTTTGGAACTGCCCTGGCGCCGTAAGATTGCATCTTTGAATTATCTGCTTGCCTCCCATGTTTGGCAGCAGGACCACAACGGTTTCACCCACCAGGACCCCGGCTTCCTTGATCATGTTGTCAACAAAAAGGCAGATATCGTTCGTGTTTACCTGCCGCCGGATGCCAACTGCCTGTTGTCGGTTTTTGATCATTGTCTCCGCAGCAGGCATTACGTTAACGTAGTGGTTGCAGGAAAACATGCTTTACCTCAATGGCTGACGATGGACGAAGCGGTTGTACATTGTACGGAGGGAATAGGTATATGGCAATGGGCCAGCAACGACCAGGGATCAGAACCGGATGTAGTAATGGCCTGTTGCGGAGATACACCTACACTGGAAATTCTGGCTGCAGTTTCTATTCTTCGCAACCATCTTCCGGATCTGAAAATAAGGGTTATAAACGTCGTAGATTTAATGAAGCTGCAGCCGCAATCCGAGCACCCTCACGGGCTCAGCGAAAAGGATTACGATTCACTCTTCACAAAAGACAAACACATTATTTTTGGCTTTCATGGATATCCATGGTTAGTTCACCGTTTAACTTACAGCCGGACCAACCGCAATATCCACGTCCGGGGTTACAAGGAAGAGGGAACGATTACAACAGCCTTTGACATAAGAGTGCAAAACGAATTAGACAGGTTTCATCTTGTGCAGGACGTTGTTGACCGTCTCCCCCATTTAGGCGCTAAGGGCGCATACCTGAAACAGTTAATGCAAGACAAATTAATTGAGCATAATCAATACATAGATAAACACGGCCAGGATATGCCTGAAATCCGAAACTGGAAATGGAGCAACCCAAAATGAATGTGCAAGCGCTGATAAACTCAGCGAAAAAACATATTGCATATATAGTTATAAAAGTGGTTGGTCATTTACAACCGGTATAAAAGAAAAATAAAGAGAGCAAAACAAATGTTAAATTTTAAACAGAGTGATAGAGATTTTCAATCAGTTGATCGAACTATGAAGCCGGTTGTTGCTCCTATCATTATATTATTAGTCACAATCACCATAAGAGAAAAATCATGAATATCCAAATCAATACAGGCCATAATATCCAGGGTAATGAGGCTCTGATTGCAAAGTTCAGCAACATAATTGAAATTTCATTAAGTCGAATGAGTGATCACATTACAAGCGTGGAAGTCCATATGAAAGATGAAGATGGCAACAAGAGAGGAAAGAATGACAAACGCTGCATGATTGAAGCACGCCTCGAGGGACGTCAGCCAATCGTAGTTACAGACCATGCTTCAACCTTGAACAAAGCGCTCGACGGTGCTATTGATAAATTAGTAAGTATGATAGAAAGTATCCTTGGACGTCAACGCGATCAAAGGGAACGTAAAACTGTTCAATCTACACCTGAACTAAAATTACCGGAGGAGCAATAATGCGTGTTGGTATAGCTGCAGATCATGGCGGGTTTGAATTAAAAGCTAAATTAAGTACAGCCCTAATTGCAGAAGGTTATGATGTGGTTGATTTTGGCGCCCATAAACTCGATAACGATGATGACTATCCGGATTTCGTAGTTCCGCTCGCAATAGCAGCGGCAAATGGTGAGGTTACCAGGGGCATAGCTATTTGCGGCAGCGGAGTAGGCGCCTGTGTTGCAGCCAATAAAGTACCGGGTATTCGATCCGCTTTGATTACAGATTCCTTCACCGCTCATCAGGGTGTAGAGGACGACAATATGAATGTAATGTGTCTTGGCGGCCAGGTAACCGGATATGCCGAAGCCCTGGATTTGGCCGGAATATTCCTAAAAGCAAATTTCAAGGAACTTGAACGGTTCAAACGGCGTCTTACAAAAGTTGCGGCGCTCGAACAAAATAAGAAGACCTAACAGATAAAACACTTTACTTATATTAAAAAAAACATGCCGGAACATAAGCCATTAATAATTAATAAAATTACGGAGGAATTGGAGATGAGTTCGCAAAAACTTATAGATACGGCAAGGATGCTGGTTGCCGGCGACAAGGGCCTGCTTGCAATGGATGAGAGTAATTCAACATGTAATAAACGATTTGCCAGACTGGGAATTCCGCAGACTGAGGAAGCAAGGCGAGCATATAGGGAGTTGATTGTAACCACTCCTAAGCTTGGTGAGTTCATAAGCGGTGCAATCCTCTATGACGAGACGATCCGCCAAAATAAGAAAGATGGGGTATCCTTTCTTAATGTCCTAACGGATGCGGGAATCATTCCAGGTATTAAAGTTGACACCGGGGCAAAGGATATGGCAGGTCATCCCGGAGAGAAAATTACCGAAGGTCTGGACGGATTGCGTGACCGCCTCAATGAATATTTTCAAATGGGCGCACGTTTTGCCAAATGGCGTGCAGTTATTACAGTTGGTGACGGTATCCCCAGCCGTGGTTGTATTGAAGCCAATGCGCAGGCATTGGCCCGTTATGCCGCATTATGCCAGGAAGCCGGCCTGGTTCCGGTTGTCGAGCCGGAAGTACTCATGAAAGGCGGCCATACCATAGAAAGGTGCAGCGAGGTTACCGAAGAAGTTGTGCGAACGGTTTTCAACCAGCTTTATATTCAGCGGGTGATGTTGGAAGGTATGATCCTGAAGCCCAATATGGTGCTTCCCGGATTAACCTGCCCGTCCCGGGAAAAGGTTTCCGAGGTGGGGGTTGGCGAACAGCAGTATCAGGTGAGATTGATTGACTGCCGCCCGGAAGAAATGTCTGAAGTAAACAGGGCAGCCGATGCCACTATAAATTGTCTTTTGCGAGTTGTTCCTGCAGCCGTTCCCGGAATTGCGTTTTTATCAGGGGGACAACCGGCAGAACTGGCTTCGGCCCGCTTGAATGCTATGAATGTCAGATTTAAATCTCACTTGCCCTGGGAGTTAGCATTTTCGTTTGCCCGTGCAATCCAGCAGCCGGCTCTGGAGATTTGGCAGGGTAAGGAGTCCCAAATATCGGCGGCACAGAAGGTGCTTTATCACCGGGCAATGTGCAACAGCGCCGCACACCGAGGCGAATACAATTCTGAAATGGAAGGAGCACAAATATGAAAACAGATATCAAACAGCTCGTTAAACTACCTGCATGGCAGCGACTCGAATACGAGTATACTAAAATCCGTGAGTTTCATATTCGCAAACTCTTTGCCGATGATCCGGATCGCGGAGAGCGAATGACCGTTGAGGCTTTAGGCATTTACTTTGACTATTCGAAGCACCGCATTACATACGAAACGTTAAGTATCCTTTTGCAATTGGCGGAGGAATGCCGTCTGCGCAACCATATTGATGCCATGTTCCGGGGTGAAAAGATCAACGTTACGGAAAACAGGTCCGTTCTGCACGTAGCGCTTCGTGCTCCCAAAGGAAAATCCATTATTGTTGACGGCGAAAATGTAGTACCACAGGTTCACGCCGTTCTCGACAAGATGGCTGAATTCTCCATTCGTGTTCGAAGCGGTGAATGGAGAGGCTATACCGGTAAAGCGATCCGCAACGTCATTAATATAGGAATCGGTGGTTCTGATCTGGGACCCGTTATGGCATACGAAGCATTGCGTTATTACAGTTCGCGTGAACTGAGTTTCCGGTTCGTTTCTAACATCGACGGTACCGACTTCGCCGAAGCTACCCATGACCTCGATGCTGAAGAGACATTGTTCATAATCTCGTCAAAAACTTTTACCACTTTAGAGACAATGACCAATGCTCACACAGCCCGCGATTGGGCCCTGAATATTCTAAAAAATCCGGATGCTGTCGCTAAACATTTTGTGGCCGTCTCGACCAACGCTGCGGAAGTAGCTAAGTTTGGCATTGACACTGCAAATATGTTTGAATTTTGGGATTGGGTCGGAGGGCGCTACTCAATGGACTTAGCTATTGGTCTTTCAACAATGATAGCTATTGGCCCCGAAAATTTTAGTGCAATGTTAGATGGTTTCCACCAGATGGACGAACATTTCCGCACTGCATCTTTCAACCGTAATTTGCCGGTTCTTATGGGGCTGATAGGCCTTTGGTACAATAACTTTTTTGACGCGCAAACTATTGCTGTTCTGCCCTATGAACAGTACCTTAAGCGTTTTCCTGCATATCTGCAGCAGTTGACAATGGAGAGTAACGGCAAACACGTTAAACTTGACGGGACTGAGGCCACTTACCAAACCGGGCCGATTTATTGGGGAGAGCCGGGTACGAATGGCCAGCATTCTTTTTATCAGCTCATTCACCAGGGAACCAAGCTCATTCCCTGCGACTTTATAGGGTTTCTTAAGCCGCTTAACCCTCTCGGCCGGCACCACGACTTGCTTCTGGCCAACATGTTTGCCCAGGCAGAAGCGCTTGCATTCGGCAAAACTTCTCAGGAGGTTCAGGACGAAGACACTCCGGCATGGCTGGTGCCACACAAAACTTTCGGGGGTAATCGCCCGTCGAGTACGATACTCCTGGAAAGTTTAACTCCGGCGGCTTTGGGAAAGCTTATAGCGCTATATGAACACAGCGTATTCACCCAGGGTACCATTTGGGGTATTGATTCATTTGACCAATGGGGTGTTGAATTAGGAAAGGCTCTTGCTGTGCGTATCATTCCCGAACTTGAGGCGGGTACCGGACATCAACTCAAACATGACAGCTCAACCAATAACTTAATCATGCGATACAATAAATATGAGGAGCTGTAAAATGAGAGTTAAAATTACTACCTCAAATCTCCGGAAAGTAGTACAGGTACGTAACGTCCATGAATATGAAAAAACCCGGGATTTTGAACCACTAATGACATGGCTTGAGAAATGGCTAACCGGTTTACTAATAGCTTTAGCTGACAGGAAAAGTTTTAACTTGAATCTAATCAAAGGAGTTGAATATGCCTCTTAAATTCAGTGAAGAAAACAGTGGGAAGGTGCTTGCCGTTCACGTGAGCGGGAAGTTAACAAATGCGGATTACGAGCAATTTGTGCCCGAGTTCGAGCGGTTAATCAGGCAGAACGGAAAGATGCGCCTGCTTTTCGATATGACCGGATTCAATGGATGGGAAGTTGATGCGCTATGGGACGAAATAAAGTTCGACATTAAATATTTCGCCGATATAGAATTTCTCGCTATAGTCGGTGATAAGAAGTGGCATCACGCTATGGCGGTGTTCTGCAAACCTTTCACGAAAGCCACGATCCGCTATTTCGACCATACCGACGCAGTTGAGGCAAGGGAATGGTTAGGCGAATCGTAGTCATTTCGGCCGTGACCGGTACAAATGAGCACGCCTTCAATGATTCAGACGATTAAAAAAGCGAAAATAGCCGAAGGCATTACTTTATAATTGATGTAATAAATATTACAAACTGAAAAAATAAGAGTATGACAATAAATATCCGGCGACTCACGAATTGATGAATTAGTAAAAGCAGAAAGGAAAAATATTATGAAACCTAAAAACGATAAGCCCAAGACTCCCGAACCAAAGCCAGGATCGAAACCGGTGGCGAAAGACGATTTAAAAACAATTCCAATGCCGGAAGTAGAAAAAAAATTGAGCTCATCACCAAACGGTCTAAGTCAAGCTGAAGCGCAGAAACGGTTAACACAATATGGGCCTAATGAAATTGAAGAAAAGAAAACCAATCTGTTACTGAAATTCCTAACTTATTTCTGGGGTCCTATTCCCTGGATGATTGAGATAGCAGTAATCCTTTCGGCAGTAGCACGGCATTGGCCGGATTTTTTCATCATTCTCCTTCTGCTTGCTGCAAATGCTGTTGTTGGATTCTGGGAAGAACGCCAGGCCGGCAACGCCATCGAAGCATTGAAGGCTAAACTGGCCGTCAAGTCACGGGTGAAACGCGATGGTAAATGGATCACTCCGCCTGCGCGTGAGTTGGTACCCGGCGATGTTATACGTTTGCGTCTGGGCGACATTGTGCCGGCTGATGCTCGTTTACTGGATGGTGATCAAGTGGAGGTAGATCAATCTGCGTTAACGGGAGAATCTTTACCTGCTGTACGAAAACCCGGCGAGGCGGTATTCTCGGGTTCAATCATTCGACAGGGTGAAATTGACGCGATGGTTTACGCCACCGGTGTGAATACCTACTTTGGCAAAACCGCACAATTAGTGCAGGAAGCCCACACTGTAAGCCATTTCCAAAAGGCAGTTCTGAAAATCGGCAATTACCTGATACTCCTTGCGGTCGCTTTGGTTTCGGTTATTATTGCCGTAGCAATCATTCGCGGCGACCCGATACTTACTACTTTACAGTTTGCGTTGGTGTTAACAGTGGCCGCTATTCCTGTTGCGATGCCGACTGTGTTATCTGTAACTATGGCTGTCGGTGCCCGCCTGCTTGCAAGGAAACAGGCGATTGTAAGCAAGCTGGTGGCAATCGAGGAATTGGCAGGCGTGGATGTTCTTTGTGCCGACAAGACAGGAACACTAACGCAGAACAAGCTGACGCTGGGTGATCCATTCAGTGTGAACAATATTCCCGCCGACCAAGTCATACTAAATGGTGCGCTGGCATCGCGCGCGGAAAATAATGACACCATTGACCTGGCAGTTCTGGGCGGACTGAAAAACAAGGATTCATTAAAAGCTTATGAAGTGGTTCATTTCAAGCCATTTGACCCGGTTCATAAACGCACCGAAGCCACCGTAAAAACCAAAGACGGAAAAACATTCAAGGTAACCAAGGGAGCGCCGCAGGTGATTTTAGAATTGTCTTCCAATGCAGGAGAAATAAAGTCCGCTGTGGATAAAGCCGTAAACGAATTCGCAGCACGCGGATTTCGTTCATTAGGCGTAGCACGGGCTGAGGGCGATGGACAATGGCAGTTTGTCGGCGTGCTACCAATGTTCGATCCGCCGCGTGAAGATGCAAAGGCAACAATTAAGACTGCGGGAGAGATGGGTGTTAAGATCAAGATGGTTACGGGCGATGCTCTTGCCATAGCCAAAGAAACCGCCCAAAAATTGGACATGGGCACAAATATTCTTGATGCCGCCAGCCTGGGCGACTCGAAAAAGAAAGAGACCACAGAAGTAGCTGAAGCTATCGAAAAGGCTGACGGATTTGCACAGGTATTTCCCGAACATAAATTCCATATTGTTGATGTGCTGCAAAAACGCGGGCATATTGTCGGAATGACGGGTGATGGCGTGAATGATGCTCCGGCACTTAAGAAAGCCGATTGCGGTATTGCCGTTTCAGACGCAACCGATGCCGCACGGGCAGCGGCAGCAATAGTTCTGATGACGCCCGGGCTTTCAGTTATTATTGATGCAATCAAAGAGAGCAGACGCATCTTTCAGCGTATGAACAGCTATGCGATCTACCGCATTGCCGAAACGCTGCGTGTGCTATTCTTCATGACCCTTGCAATCCTGATCTTTAACTTCTACCCGGTTACTGCAGTGATGATTGTAATGCTGGCACTGCTAAACGATGGCGCAATACTGTCTATTGCTTATGACAATGTTCATTACAAAAATAAGCCGGAAGCCTGGAATATGCGAATGGTATTGGGGATATCCACTGTTCTCGGTGTTATCGGAGTCGTCGCAGCTTTTGGTTTGTTTTTTCTTGGAGAGCGTGTCTTTCATCTCGACCGGGCACACATTCAAACTCTGATGTATTTGAAACTGTCGGTAGCGGGTCACCTTACAATCTTTTTGACACGCACGCGAGGACCGTTCTGGTCAATACGTCCGGCAAAGATTTTATGGGGGGCTGTACTAGGGACACAAATAGTGGCTACATTAATAGCGGTTTATGGGCTGTTTATGACACCTCTTGGCTGGGGCTGGGCCGGATTTGTGTGGGGTTATGCGCTTCTTTGGTTCTTATTGAATGACCGTGTGAAACTTCTCGCGTACCGGATTTTTGATCACAATAAAGCTGCTGCTAAGCCTGAAGCTAAAGATGAAACAAAGCCTGAAGCTAAAGACGACACAAAACCCGAAGCTAAAGATGAAACAAAAGCCGGAGTTAAAGACGAAATAAAACCTGAAGCTAAAGATGAATCGAAACCTGAAGCTGAGACTAATTCTGAAATCAAAGCAGAGACACCTTCCGATTTGAAGCCGCAGATCGCCAAGCGAGCTTATGAACTTTACGAAGAGCGCGGCCGTAAGGATGGCCCGGCAGTTCAGGACTGGACAAAAGCGGAGCAGGAAATTCGGAAAACTGAGGCTAAAGCTAAACCTGAAGACAAAGCAGAGATTAAGTCAGGCTCTAGAACCGGTACAAATCCAATAGCTGAACCTAAACCAGCAGCCGTAGTTGAGGCCAAATCTGAAGTTAAAGACGAGGCTAAACCGGAAACCAAAACTGAAGCTAAACCCGAGGATAAAGAAGAGGTTAAGCCTGACGCTGAAGCCAAAGCAGCAACCGATTTAACGCCGGGGATGGTAAAGCGAGTTCATGAACTATACGAGGAACTAGGGCGCAAGGATCTCCGGGCAGTTGAAAACATGGAGAAGGCTGAGCGCGATAATTCGGAAGATAAAACCAAAAACGAATCTAAGCCCGAAGACAAGGCAAAGCCCAAGGATGGAAAGTAATTTTGATTCCGGATTGGTTCTACCTCCTCCCCATTTTCTGTTTCGCGATAGTGCTGCGCTTGAGTTTTTTACAACCGTGCAGAAGCGTTATTTAAAGAGCACTATCGCAGCGGATTAATGTGTTGATTGATGAAAAACGGTCTATACCTTGTCATCGGTTGTGAACAGCGGGCTTCACGGGAGGCTGGCTCTGAAGTTCCGGCAACATCCGTTGTTCATTTCAATAGGAGTCGGAAATGAAACTTGCTTTCAGAGGCCGAAATAAAACCGAACCTTGCGGAGCAGAAGATTCAGAAAGATGAAACAAATAAATAAACAGACGCGAATAACACGGGTGAAATTTTCGAAAGGATGAAGATGAAAATTAATTCAATAAATTACCGGGTACAGACTGGAGTAGAGGTAAAACTTAATGAGTGGCCAACTTTAGTAAAACCATTATGCAAGTCAAAGAAGCAGTATCAGAAACTCCTGGAAGAACACGCCGGAGAGTTGAAGAAACTGCAACGCCTTCACTATGCGTCAAGCCGTTATGCTTTGCTGCTGATTTTCCAGGGGATGGACGCATCCGGCAAGGACGGTTCCATCCGGCATGTTATGTCCGGGGTCAATCCTCAAGGATGTGAGGTTTTCAGTTTCAAACAGCCGAGTGCAGAGGAATTGAAGCACGATTTTCTCTGGCGCACAACCTGCCGTCTGCCTGAACGCGGGCGAATCGGCATATTTAACCGTTCCTACTATGAGGAAGTGCTCATCACCCGGGTGCATCCCGAAATTCTTCGCGGCCAGGGGCTTCCGGATGAGCTGCTCGATGAAAAGACTATTTGGGAAGAACGGTATCGTTCTATTGTGGACTTAGAGCAGCATCTTTATCGTAACGGTACCCGGATCATTAAGATATTCCTCCACCTGTCTAAAGACGAACAGCGAAAGCGGTTCCTCGAACGAATTGATGACCCGGACAAGAACTGGAAATTCAGCCTCTCAGACATTCATGAGAGGAATTTTTGGGAGGATTATGTGAAAGCTTTTGAGGCTTGTCTGAACGCGACAAGCATGCATCACGCGCCTTGGTATGTTGTTCCAGCAGATGACAAGGAGAATGCCCGATTGATTGTTTCTCAAATTGTCCTTGATGTATTCAATGAACTTAAAATGGCATACCCAAAGACCACTACGGAAAGGCGGCATGAATTGAAATCTATCCGGGAACAAATTTGAAAGCAAAACAGTTGATAGAAATTCCTTTGATTGATGGAGGTACTGGCTTACCCCAAAGATGTAGTTCCTTTTTCATCCTTTTGCCCGATTGAATTAAGACCGCCCTCTTCATATTATTATTGGGAATAGGACTGTACTTCTATAAACCCTAAAGTTATTGGGTACATGTAAAAAATATTAAGCGCTGTACTCATAAATTGAATCCGGGAATAAAATATAAGTAAAATTTTAATAAATGGATAAAGACTTCACTCACAATTATCAAGATAGGTAAAACCAATGCAAAAGATTAAAAACGAATTTTTAATGATTGCGTTTATAATAGTGGTTATACTTTTTTTTTACTTCAGTGCAGGGGTTATGATAGATCGCGGATTATATGTAAGAATGCATGGAAACGGTTGGGCAGGCAGCATGAGTTGGAGAATGTATCCTGCTACAATTACTCTCGTTTTGAGCGCTGTACTTGCCTGGCTGCTATTTAGAAAAAGAAATAGTAAAATATTTAGAGAGAAAAAATGTTCGGATTAAAACATAGAAAACGAGAGCGTATCCGCAAGCTACCATTTCCTGGAAAATGGCAGGATATAATAGAAAAGAATATAGCATATTATCATCATTTAAATTACCGTGATCAGGCAGAATTGCGCGGTCATATTCAAATATTTTTACACGAAAAAAAATTTGAGGGACTTATTGGACTTGAAATAACCGATGAGATAAAAGTAACCATCGCTGCACAGGCTTGTATTTTGCTTCTGCATCGCGATACGGATTATTACCCTACATTGTTTACAATTTTGGTATATCCTCATCCTTTCTTTTCAAACATCAAACAATACTTACCCGGCGGAATAGTAGCAGAAGGCGAACAGGGACGATTAGGAGAATCCTGGCACCGGGGGCCTGTCATTCTTTCATGGGACGATGTAAGCCGGTCCGCGCACGATCATAATGATAAGCACAACGTGGTTTTTCATGAATTTGCACACCAACTTGACGGTGAGTCAGGTGCAAACGATGGAGCGCCGGTACTGCCAAACCGTTCTACATATATTGCATGGGCACGGGTGCTGGGTGAAGAATACCAGGACTTACTTGATCATTTAAAACGCCACCATAAATCAGACATAGATTTTTATGGAGCTACAAACCCTGCTGAATTTTTTGCTGTAGTGACAGAATACTTTTTCGAAAAGCCAATCCAGCTCAAAATGCGGCACCCGGAATTATATGAGCAGTTCAAAAACTTTTACAAGCTGGATACTGAAGCGATTATGTTAAAGGATGACAAAGACAGTATTGGTAAAAAGGAAATTTTATGAAACATAAACATATCCCGATTGGTAAAATTCTTGGAATTCCAATTTATTTAGATCCTTCATGGTTCTTAATATTGGCTTTAATAACCTGGATGTTAGCGCAAAATTATTTTCCGCTTGAATTCAAAAATTGGACAATACTCTCATATTGGCTGGTCGGTTTTATAACATCGATATTCTTTTTCCTAAGTATATTACTTCATGAATCCGGTCATTCTATAATTGCAAAAAAATATAAGCTTAAAGTGAAAAGGATAACACTTTTCTTATTCGGCGGAGTTTCCGAAATTTCAGAAGACCCGCCAAAATCATCGGCGGAATTTTGGATTGCTGCTGCCGGGCCTATTACCAGTTTCATATTAGCAGCCATATTTTATTTATTAGCTAAGGTATTTGCATATAATCAATATCTTGCAGCCTCATTTCAGTATCTTGCTTTTATAAACTTTATTCTGGCAATATTTAATTTAATTCCCGGATTTCCGTTGGATGGAGGAAGAATTCTGAGATCGATAGTGTGGGCTATTACAAAAAATTATAAACAAGCAACTGCAATTGTCTCTAATGCCGGAAGATTTTTTGGATTCTTTTTTATTATGCTTGGTGTTTTGCAGATATTTCAAAATAATGTTATTGACGGTTTATGGATGTTATTTATTGGCTGGTTTCTTGAAATTACCGCAATGTCCCAGATTCAAAAACAGGCGCTTAACGGTTTATTATCAGGGCACCAGGTGTACGAAGCTTTGTCGAATGACTATGGTATAGTATATCCTGATTCTACGGTTCAGGAAATTTTAGATAATCATTTCATCGGCGCCAATCGAAGAAGCTTACTTGTTAAGGATAATAATATAATAGTTGGATTTCTTACACCCGGCCGAATAAATTCAATTTCAATAAAGGATAGACAAAATAAAACAGTAGAAGATGTAATGATACCGTTACAAGATATTAATAAAATAAATTCCACCGAACTATTATTAGACGCATTAAGGTCTATTAACGAAAATGATGTAAGAGTTGTACCAGTAATTGAAAATGGCAATTGCATTGGAATATTGAATAGCAAAAGTATTACTCAATTTATATTTGAACTGCAAAAGCTGGGGGCATTAAAGTAACAGTTAGGTTAATAAAGATATAAAATTTTAATAAAAATTATAAAGGGTCATAAATGGAAAGTGTATTTAATAATTCTGAAGATGCGGAGATCCATCAACTTATCGAAACTCTTTGCAGTGAAGATGGAATGGAGCGGCAAAAAGCGCGTAAAGCTCTGGTTGCTAAGGGGAAAGATATGATCGATTTTATGATGGAACTGCTCACACATCCGAAATACATCAATCGCTGGGAAGCAGTAAAGACGATGGAAGAAATCGGGGACCCGGTTGCTATACCACTGTTTATCAGGGCATTGGAGGATGATAAAGTTGACGTCCGCTGGATTGCCGAAAAGGGACTTATAAAACTTGGAATGCTATCTGTTAAACCGCTTCTCAAGGTCTTGATACGGAAGTCTGATTCCGTATTTATTTTAGCAGGTGCACATCATATCTTTTATGATTTGCGCGAAAATAAAGTAACACCGGCTGATTTTGCTGTGGATAAATTATTATCTGTATTAAAAAATACGGCTGACGTTGATTCGATTATTCCTATAGCTTCAGGATTATTGAATAAACTTGAATTATCGGCAGAATAATTAGCAAAATTTTTTCTTTATATATGTTAACGACGTTTCATTATTTTTGATGTGAAATCAATAATTTTATTTCGGCCTCTTTCCCATAAAGCACTTATTAATTTTATTGTCGTAGATCATTATATCTATCATGCTTATCTGATAAATTCTCTTTCTCATTTGATGTTTTGTACGGATGCTCAATACCATTTTTTACGAATGGATCTTTTCCCCTGGCTAATTTCGAGCTTTTTATTTCCTGTTCATGTAATTTATTTGTTCTTAAGTACTTTAAACTTACCCAGTATTCCTTTTTTATTTTCTTTTTTTAAAGGAATTTTTCACGGATTTTCTCAAATAATATTTTGTCGGATATTATTAATAACTGATCTTCAGGTTGAATCTTTAATGTGTGATGCGGAACCAGCATCTCTTCATCCCTTAATAACGCAACAATTTCGCATTCATGGTCGGGGCCAAATATGCGGGTGTCATTTAATTTTTTGCCGATGTATTCATTTCCCGGAAAAACATTAATAAGGAACATAATTTTTCCATTTGATATTTCAACCGGGATCCGGGATTCCAGCACAGACGACAAATCCAATTTACCCACAATTTCCGGATCAAATGTTCTTCGCTCGCTTAATAATATAGCGGCACGTTTTATCTGCTCGGTTCTATGAGCGGGTGAAAGCCACTTGTTTTTGACCTGGGCTTCATAGAGACTGATATATTTCAAATTTAAAGATGAGCAAATAACTTTTTGGATTACAAATCCGATTATTACAGCAAGAGCTGCCGGAACAAGCAGTTGATATCCATTGGTCATTTCGGTAACCATTAAAAGAGTCGCAATCGGAACCCTGGCTGCGCTTCCGAAAACAGCGGCCATACCGATAACTGCAAATGCAGCAGGCTGCTGATGAAACAATTGAGCGAATATACCCCCAAGCATTGCGCCCAGAAATAAAGTTGGAGCAAAAACTCCGCCGGAGCCGCCGGAGGACACGGTTAAAGCAAAAGCTACAAGCTTACCAAACATTAAAATTATTAGAAGGGAGAGGGCTAATTTACCATTAATAACAAGCTGCATCCACCCGTACCCGCCTCCTAAAACCTGGGGAAGAAATAATGCGATTAATCCAACGCATAATGCACCAAGAGCCGGTTTTAAAAAACGAGGTAATTTGATTTTATAAAATAAATCCCTGGTTGTGTAAAAAACCATAGGAATAAATGCACCGGCCAAACCGCTGGTTAAACCAAGAAGAACATAATATACGTAAGAGAGCGCACCGGTTACATTGATAGATACCGGAATTTGAAATAGAGGATTCCATCCAACAAAAAAAGCATTAACAGAATACGCTATAACTGCACCGAGCATGGTGTAAACAAGCGCCTCCGATTCAAATTCCATATCGCTGTACAGCACTTCGACGGCAAATATAGCAGTGCCGATGGGCGATCTGAATATTGCAGAAAGTCCGGCAGCCATACCTATAAGAACCAAGAGACTCCTGTCTTTTTCGGAGCGGTAAGTCAGGCCGGCATATATAGAGCCGAACCCGGCACTGAATAGAGCAGTCGGGCCTTCCCGTCCTGCTGAACCGCCGGAGCCGATAGTAATTGCGGATGCCAAAATTTTTATCGGTACAACACGTGCTCTGATTTTACCCCCATCTTTATGAAACGCTTTCACTGCGGTATCTGTCCCGTGCCCTTCTGCTTCCGGTGCAAAACCATAAACAAGAGCGCCGGAAATTATTCCACCGAGCGTTATTACAACCGGAATTAGCCATAAGCCATGACTTCCGATAGTTTGAATTAAAATGCCCCCTTCATTAGGCAATCCCGGTGCCTGGTAACCGGCAGCATCATTAAGAAACAGTGTTTGTGCTAATTTTAATAAGAACCCGAATAATTGAGCGCCCAGAGCGCCGATAATTCCTAATAAAACCGTATCAAAAAATAGTCTTGTTTTTCTCCTCACTTTTAACCCGGTAATTATTACTATTATGTGTTACATATTTATCTAATATACCAAATTGAAAATATAAATACATTGATAAGAATTACGATTAAATAGAGAATTAATAAAATTAGTACATTAATGTTTATTTAATATTCTTTTAATTGTTTTATTAACCCTAAAAAGATCCATTAAGATCGTTAACCATCCTGTTATGAAATGCTTCATGAAAGGGACAAAAATAATTGCCGTAACCCTATCCAAAAGGATTAGACCCTTTTCCATTCCTTTGCCCGATTGAATACTTCTCTTTCAAAATGTACTTTCATCATGGAACTATTTATTAACCAATTGAAAGAATTACTTATAGAGAGAGTAAAATGAAAAAAGATAGAATAAACTACAAAAGACCTTCATCTCAATTAGGTGGAAAAGACATCCAAAAAAAGATAGCAATTGGAAAAGAAGAAAATACTTTTCCCGGCTACTCCACTTATCCTAACCGCGATGACATTTATAATAAAGACAAAGAAGAAGACCTGAACCCGGAAGAAACATCCAGGATTAAAAAACCTTATAAGAGGCCCGGGAAGAAAAAAGAAAAAAATATTATGGAAGATGCTACCGGCAGTGACCTTGATGTACCGGGCTCTGAATCGGATGAGATGGAAGAGAATGAAGGAAGTGAAGACGAAGAAAATAATTACTACAGCTTGGGTGGAGACGATCATAATGATCTTGATGAAGATAAGGGCGATTAAATATAGAGGTATAAGAAAAAGTGTTATGCAATACTTTCCTTTTAATTTTTTCTATCTGTCAACGACTATTGCCTAATATGATCAAGTAATAACCTTGCAGATAAATATGAGTTGGAAATAAAAAACTCACAGCGGACTTCTAAAAGCGTGATGGGGCTTAACAAAGAATATATTTAGACCTGACCTTTTCCTAAACCTCCTTCGATTATTTAATTATTGAACTAATATGCTGTTTTAATTAAACTAAATTATATTTTTATGATTGTTTGAAAAAATCAATTTACTTGATTAAATTTAAATTGTTATAATAAATTGCATGAATGAATATCCCCAATTCATTGGAATCAAATCAATAAAATGAAAAAATCAGGATACTACTTATAGAAGATAACCGTCTTCTTCGTGACGGTATTGTTGTTATACACAAAAAACAGCCTGACATGCATGTTCTTGCTTCAGTGGGTAACGGGGAAAATATAATGAAGTTGATGGGGGAGCTAAAGCCGGATATTATTCTTCTTGATCTTGGATTACGAAATCAAAACAGCCTGCAAGTTGTAAAATTGGTTAAGAAAAAATTCCAGGAACCCAGGATAATTGTTATGGATTTAATTCCTCTTCAGGCAGACGTTTTTGAATTTGTATAGGCAGGGGTGTCCGGTTTTATTTTAAAGGATGCAAATATTGCCGAGTTTTTTAAAACTATCAGTGCGAACAGGTTCTGCCTGCACATTTAACCGGCTCACTCTTTTCTCAAATTGTAGAAAATGCAATTAGTGATCCCAAACCTTCTTTAATTGTCGAATCTGTGCGTATGACAAAACGTGAACGGCAGGTAATTGATTTAATTTCGGAAGGATTAACAAATAAAAAGATTGCCCAATTGCTACATATATCAACCTACACTGCTAAGAGTTATGTAAATAACATACTTGAAAAATTGACGCTTAATACACGCCTGCAAATTGCCAGATACACTCATCTCTCCGGAACTATGAATGCTGAAGCGGAAAATACTTCAATAATCAGCTAATAATTATTACAATAACACTAACCGAAAGGAATAATTCCTTTTTCATTCCTCCGAGCTATAGATTATCCATTCAATATTAGAGAAATTAAAAACGGGCGTTAATATGAAAATTCAAAAAAGGAACCTATGAATTGGATCATTGATACTTTAAGAACTTATCCTGAACTAGCTCTCTTTTTTACTTTAGGAGCAGGGTTCTGGATAGGCAATAAAAAGTTTGGGAATTTCAGTCTTGGGCCTGTTACAAGTGTTTTGCTTGTGGGTGTTCTGGTAGGCCAACTTAATCTTACGATTTCCCCTAATGTAAAATCTGTTTTCTTTCTGATGTTTCTTTTTGCCGTTGGTTTTGGGGTTGGTCCTCAGTTCTTCAGAGGATTAAAGAAAGATGGTATACCGCAAGTTATCTTTGCAAGTATTATGAGTATACTTTGTTTGCTCTGTACTTGGGGAGCAGCAGCAATTATGGGATATAATATGGGACAAAGTGCGGGTTTGCTATCCGGAGCTAACACAATTTCTGCTGTAATTGGGGTTGCAGCCAATACCGTGAATTCGCTTGGGCTGCCAGCAGCGCAGACAAAGAATTTGCTAAATGCGATACCAGTCTGTTATGCGGTGACCTATATTTTTGGGACGTTTGGGGCAATCCTGATTATCTCCAGTTTGGGTCCTGCAATGCTGGGAGGACTTGATAAGGTGAAAAAGCAGTGTAAGGAGTTGGAGAGCAAACTGGGCGGAGGCATCACATCGGGAGAAGGCGGTGTATTTCCTGCTGATGACCGTGTACTGTATAATGCATATGAAATAGGGGGCACTTCTGAGGCAAAAGGCAAGAAAGTATCTGAACTTGAAATATTATTAGAGATGAAGGGGCATCATCTATTTGTTGAACGCATAAGACATAATGGAAAGGTCGTGGAAATTAACAAGGATACAATTTTGCAGGATAAAGATGTGATAGTGGTAGAAGGAAGAAAAGAATTTTTATTAGGGGAGGACAGACAATTAGGCAAAGAGGTGTATGACGTGGAACTACTTGATTTTCCTGTGGAGAAGCTAAGTGTGTTATTGACCAGCAAAGAAATTGACGGCAAAAATCTTTCTGAATTAAGAAAAAAACCCTATATGCATGGAGTTGTAATAAGATCTATAAAAAGAATAGGTATTGAAATTCCAGTATTGCAGGAAACCATATTAGATAAGGGTGATATGATAGAGTTAGAGGGTCTTAAAAAGGATGTCGAGAAAGCAATACATGAGATTGGTTATGTAGATAGACCTACTGATAAGGTTGATATGGTACTTGCAAGCCTGGGAATTTTTCTAGGCGGCTTAATTGGTGCTCTTACGCTTCATATTGGCAAAGTGCCATTGAGCCTGACCACAAGCGGAGGTGCATTGATAGGCGGTTTAATATTTGGTTGGCTTCATAGCTCTCATCCCAATATTGGTGCTATTCCGGAACCTACCCTGTGGTTTATGAATAAGATCGGTCTGTGCACATTTATTGCAGTAGTTGGAATAATGGCAGGACCTTCGTTTGTCGAGGGATTTGAAAAAATTGGGCCTATGCTATTTGTGGTTGGGATAGTTGTAACAACAATTCCTTTACTTATAGGAATATTTATGGGGCGATATCTTTTCAAATTTCACCCGGCTATTACCCTGGGTTGTTTAGCCGGTTCACGAGTTATTACCGCTGCCCTGGGGGCGACTCAGGATACACTCGAAAGCAAGACACCAGCATTGGGCTATACTGTAACATATGCTGTTGGAAACACTCTCCTAATAATCTGGGGAGTTGTAATAGTATTACTAATGAATAGATGAAAATAACTTACATAATCTGAATTTTATGGCAAAATTAGGAAAAATCAAAACAACAAGGACTTCAGAAAAAGCTTTTGAGACCTTAAGTCCTTTCGAATTAAAGAATAAGCTCATCTCGCTTGCAGAGGAACATTCCCGGATAAGCACTTACCATATGCTGAATGCGGGAAGAGGAAATCCCAATTGGATAGCTAGTACACCCAGAGAAGCGTTTTTTGAGTTAGGTTCCTTCGCTATCGAAGAATCAAAAATAACGATGAACCTGGGTAATGGATTGGCCGGTATGCCCCATAAACCAGGCATTGCAAAAAGATTTAAACAATTTTAAATAAAAACAGAATGTTGCCTGGAACAGGTCTATTAAAGAAATCCCTTGAATATGGGGTAAAAAAACTTGGATTTGACCCTGATGAGTTTGTTCACCAACTAGCAGATAGTATTGTAGGCGATAATTATCCCACACCTGCAAGGATGCTACGATATCATGAAGCAATTGTTCACAATTACTTAATTCAAGAGATGTGCAATAATGAACCACCTAATGGGATATACGACCTATTTGCAGTGGAAGGCTCTACGGCTGGAATGTGCTATTTATTTGATTCACTGATGCAAAATTTTTTGGTCAACCGGGGAGATAAAATCGCATTGCTGGAGCCGACATTTACGCCATATATAGAAATACCCAGATTGGAACAATATAATTTTGATGTCGTACAGATAAAAGCGATCAGCATTAACAAGGAAGGTTTGCATACATGGCAATATCCGGATACTGAAATTGATAAACTGAAGGACAAGTCCATTAAAATTGTCTTCGTTGTTAATCCCAGTAACCCGCCCTCCTATGCTATACATCCCGGCACTATTAAGCGATTAATACATATTGTAAAAACGGACAATCCCAGCCTGATAGTAATCACTGACGATGTATATGGAACATTTGTTCCGGGTTTTCGTTCCCTGATGGCAGAACTACCGCAAAATACTCTGGGCGTCTATTCTTTCAGTAAATATTTTGGATGTACCGGATGGAGATTAGGGGTCATAGCTATACATGAAGATAATATCTGTGATAAAATGATTGCCGCCTTGCCGGTCCGACAAAAGAAAGCGCTTGCCAGGCGTTATGGCATACTAGCACTTCACCCGGAAAAAATAAAATTTATTGATCGCCTTGTAGCAGATAGCCGTTCTGTTGCATTAAATCATACTGCAGGCCTGTCTTTGCCACAACAATTGCAGATGACTCTCTTTTCCTTGTTTGCTTTATTAGATGGTAAGGGAAAGTACAAGAAATTGACGCAGGATATTGTACAAAATAGGTTGAAACTTCTTTGGAAAGCTGTCGGCTTCACCCTTCCTGCGGACCCTTTGAGGGCAGGATATTATGCAGAAATTGACATGATGCTCTGGTCTAAAAGGTTTTACGGGAATGTCTTTGCTGATTATATGAAAAAACATTTTGATCCGGTGGATATACTTTTTCGTTTAGCAGAAAAGACATCGATTGTATTGCTGAATGGAGGCGGGTTTGCCGGCCCGGAATGGAGCATACGCATATCGCTTGCCAACCTGGACACACCAGCGTATCCAAAAATTGGTAGGGCTATTGCAGAAATGTTACATGAATATGCTGCCGCGTGGAAAGCTTCCCTGAAGTAAAAGCGCATTGGCAGAAAAATCGTAATAAAATTTTTTGTTGATACCCCAATCAAAACTGGGTTCATCATTTATGAAAATCATAAGGAGATACCACAATGAAAAACTCGATTTATCGACATGGTAACAAAGCCATGAAATTCCTATTTCTGCTGCTGTTTGTTTTAACGAGTAGCAATGTATTTGCTCAAAAACTTCCGCATATCATAATATTGGCCACTGGCGGAACGATTGCAGGCAAAGGGACATCGGTTAATGCTGCCGGTTACAAAGCAGGTGTAACACCCATCGGAGATATGATAGCGGCTGTACCAGGAATTGAAAAATTAGCTACTCTTACTGGTGAGCAGATCTGCAACATTGGCAGCCAGGATATGACCGTCGCGATATGGATGAAGCTTGCTAAACGTATAAATGAAATTTTTAAAAACAATGAAGCTGATGGAGTAGTAGTAACTCACGGTACAGATACTATGGAGGAGACTGCATATTTCTTAAGTCTTACTGATCGTTACGACTATCCTGTTGTATTAACAGGTTCGATGCGTGCCGGCACAGCTATGAGCGCAGACGGACCGGAAAATTTATATGACGCTGTTCAAGTAGCTGCAAGCCCGCTTTCAAAGCACAAGGGAGTGATGGTAGTTTTTAATCAAAGTATTTTCGATGCTCGGGAAGTCGTAAAAACAAATACAACAAATATAAATGCGTTTACCTCGCCAAATACGGGCCCAATGGGACAAGTGTTAGGTACGAAAGTATTATTCTATACTAATGAGCTTAGGGATGCTAATAAAAATACTCCCTTTGACATTACCGGGCTAGCCAAACTTCCAAATGTTGCTGTGGTAGAATTATTTGCCGATGTGCCGGATGTAGCTATTGATGCGTATGTAAAGTCCGGAGTAGATGGGATAGTTACGGCAGGATTGGGTGATGGAAATCTGAATATAATTAATACTAAAGCCGTAACAGAAGCCGTCAGTAAAGGAGTAATTGTATGCCGTGACACCAGGGTACCCACAGGCAGGGTAATCTTACATGATGAAACCGATGATGCTAAGCTGGGCACTATAGTAAGCGATGATCTCAATCCGCAAAAAGCCAGGATACTTTTGATGCTTGGTCTTACTCAAACCAAGGAAAAAGATGTATTGCAGAGCTATTTTTTCAAGTACTAAGTCCAAGAAAGGCAGAGCTAATAATCATGGCACGATATGTAATTTTACTTAGTTGTTTTATACTAATTGCTATGAGTGCAAATGCGCAAATGCAGAAGCAAACAGATACAACAATCACTCAGACTGTGCGAATTATTCCTGTAGACGTTGCGACACTTTTAAAGAATATGTCAGTAATTATGAATATGCAATATGCGAATAATAGCGATTTTCAGGACGGAAAATATACCGGGACTGATTTTGCTATGAATCAATTCCGACTGGAAATAAAAGGACAGGTATTTGACAACGTTTTTTTTCGGTTTCGTGACAGGTATACGCGCGATCCAATAACTCAGTCTGTTGATAATATAAACCATTCCATTGACCTGGCTTTTATAGGGATCGATGTATCTCCAGAGATTAGTTTAGCCTTCGGCAAAATGTGTGCTGATTATGGAGGATATGAATTCGATGCAAATCCGATTGATATTTATCAATATAATGATATTGTTGAATATGCCGATAATTTTTTGACAGGGGCACAGTTAACCTGGACGGCTTCTAAAGATCATCAATTTGCCTTCCAGATACTTAATGCAAGAACTCAAACATATGCTGAAATATATGATACGATCCCCGGGGTAACAGCAGCAAAATTTCCTGCTGCCTTAGTAGGTAACTGGAGAGGAAGTTTTGCGGATGGTGAGTTTGCCACATTTTGGAGTTACTCGCTCATCAAAGAGGCCAGTAACAAAAACGTTTATTATACGGCATTAGGTAATCAATTCAATTCCGGAAACTGGTCAGTTCAATATGACTTTAAATATATGAGCGATGAAATTGACCGGCTAGGCCTTGTTACCAGTTTGATTCCCCAAAGTTATTCTCAATACACAGCGTTAAATACGGCATATATTGAACACTGGCTTCGTGTCGAATATACCCTTGACACTCAATGGAAGGCTGCTATAATTGGGATGGTCAGTGATGCATACTGGCATGGAAACCCGGATCCGAATAAAGATGATCACTTGCGAACTGCCTGGGGAATCATTCCCTCAGTTGAATATTATCCATACAAAGGTCTAAACCTAAAATTTTTCACTTCGTATGTGGGTCGGTACTACAATTATACTGATTATGCAAAGTCTGAGTTCGGACTGGAAAATTCAACAAATGGAACTATTATGATTGGCTTCATATCACCATTGGTGGTTCTGTAAGAATAAAAATTCATCATGACAATCAGGTTTTGACGGCTACCCCTCTTAGGTAAGAGAAGAATGACGGAATGTGGATCAAGTTGCAGCGCTTAATATATTAATATACTCTGCAAAGAACCACGTCCACAAAATACTTGAAAAATTGGCGCTTAATATACAATTGCAAATCGCCAAACACGCTAATCTAAACGGTAATTATAATGCTGAAAAGGATCATAAGTTATGAACAAGGGAATAATTAATTTCCATCTACATACCCGAAAGATGTAGTCCTTTTTTCATCCTTTTGCCTGATATTTATATTCGTAAAGTTTAGATAAATTTTCGGTGTAATTCCGTATAATGCAAATTATAGGGAAGTAATTAATTCATTTATAAAAGGAAAAAATATGTTTTACGACGGTTATCACTTTTGGGGAATGCACTTAATATGGTGGTGCGTTTGGATAATTTTTATTTTCTGGATATTCGCAATGCCTTATAATATTCCTTATATGCGAATCAAAAGGGATTCGCCGCTTGATATTTTGAAAAAGCGTTTGGCTTCAGGTGAGATAACAACTGAAGAATATAATGAGAAGAAAAAAATACTGCAAGATGATTTAGCGAAATAAAATTAAATCACATGAGTAGTCAGAAGTAAAAACGCAATTCAATTTACAACAGCCAAATAATAGTGATTTAATTGCAAAAAAAATCAAAAATAGGGACAGAAAATCTAAATTATTCGCTGATTCTGTATGTGTTGCATTTCGATGAGCTATATTTTGTCTTTCTTAGATACCTGCGGCAGCTCAAATGTTACACTAATCAAGAATTAAATATTTTAGGTTCTTATCACTAATTTTACAAGTTGTAAATGGTAGTTTCTAAGAGCCCTATAAGGTTTGTTATTTCCAAGGGGTAAAGAGGTCTTTAAGCTTTTAATCTTGAGGTAATCGTTAATGGAATTGAGCATTTGTGATACTTTAGAAGGCTTTGTGCAAGTAAGCACAATTGGGAACAATGCCACGTAACCATAAGTGTTCGTAGATATAACGAATATTAAATTAACATGGATTAAGAAATCTTCAATTTAATTCAAGAATGCAAATCGAATTTTATAAATTGTTTTGCGTGCCGGAATTATTGGATTGAGACCCGGATATGGACTGCCAAATAATTCAACTCAATAACAGGCAGATGTTTAGAATTTTATGCAAATAGCTTAGTATTCATACTTCTTAATATGATCAGGATGCCTGATAAATGAATGGATGAGAATCCTGAATTATTAGTATATTTTAATTTGAAACTATTAATAATTTACGGCATCATATAGTATGGAAGAAGCAGAACTAATTAAACAAGCTCAATCAGGCGATAAAAAAGCGCTTGAGCAATTAGTGAAAAATTATGAGAATACGGTTTATAATTTTTCCTTTAAGATTTGCAGAGATAAAGAACGGGCTGAGAATACAATGCAGGAAACATTTCTCAGTTTATTAAAAAACATAAATCAATTTAAGGGTGATCCCAAACTATCTACAAGCCGGGTTCCCGTTTGCGGATAGATCAAGGATACGAATAAAATAACCACGAATAGCAACTTGTATAAAAACCTCATTTAGTTCTCTTTTTAAGTATTAAAAAAAATTATGAGTTTATGTGTAATAAATGCCTATAAAATTTGACCATACCGGTCAATTCCATATAAACGGACTTCAATAGTTTAACAGCCTCCGACAATACGTTTTGATTTTTTTGTTTCGCCGGAACCTGCTTTTTGTTTATTCTGCTGAATTAATACAGGTATTATTTCTTTTGCTTTTAATCTGAACCTGAATGTATCTGCCTCACGTTTTCCCGGAGTTCCATCCGGCATTTTGAAATTTATTATATCAGCCATAAACCGGTTTAACCCGCCCTTAAGAATAATCACATTATCGTAGCCCAGTTCACTTGCCAGTATCGCGCCTTTTCTTTCAGCGCTTTCATCATCGGCAAGAAAAATATTTCTTTTGTGTTTTATTGTAAGCAAGTTATGAATATCCTTTTCAAAGATATTATCCATAGTAAAATGAAAGGATTTAGGAAATGCCGTAGAATCAAATTCCTTTTGCGGCCGCAAATCTATGATCTGAAGTTCTTTATCATCATCTATCAGCCTGAAAGCCAGTTCATCTGCCGTAATTGTTTTGCAGGGGAAGCTGTTAACAAAAGATGCATCCGCAAGCCGGTTTAACATATCAGCTTTTCTATCCGGCATTTCAAAAGCCGAAAGGCCGACTACAAGCGCAATTGCCGTTAAGCCGGCATAGAGCGGTTTAGAATTAAACTCCGGATTCGGTTTTCCGTTTACTTTATTTTCAATAAAGGTTGTAGCCCAGAATGCTCCTACAGCAATAAAAATTAAAAGAAATGCGAAAAGGGACTGAGACATTCCCAGCACTTCAAATATTCTCGGACTTCCCCAATTAGCGGCTTTATACAATCCTTCAAACGCCGGGTAGCCTTCAGCAAATATCAGGATCCCGATGAATGAGCCGGCAACAAATACCATGGCATCTATTTTACCTATTGCCGCAGCGCAAACGCTGGTACCCGGGCAAAAACCGCCGATAACAAAACCCAGCCCCATGATAAGCCCGCCCACAATAGCAGACCAAAGGAAAGTAGGATTTATATAAATCAAAGAAACATCAAGCAGGCCGAAATGTCCCAGTGCAACAACGCCGATCATAGCAGTAACGCCTGCGGTAAAAAAAACGCGAAGGACTGTAAAGTCGTACCCGTAAAAAAGTCCGACAAGTTTTTTAGATGTTGAGAATCCTGCCTGCTCAAGAATAAATCCGAATGCAATTCCTATAAATAAAGCCGCAACAAGATTTAATTCATTGCCGATAATATCAGGTACTAATGGTCCCATATATACTCCTGTTTTATAGCCAAAGCTTTCTAAAAAAATATGCGAATGCATAAGCTCCGCCAAATATTGCAATCATTGTAATTATACCGCCGAAAGATAACACAGCCATTCCGCTAAGCGCCGCGCCGCTGGTACAGCCTCTTCCGAATTCTGCGCCGAAGCCGAATAATGCGCCTCCAATAAGCGCGCCTATAACCCTTGTAGCAGGTTTAATTTTGGATGAATGTTCCAATGTAAATTTCAGCCTGTTTGAAATTAATCCTGAAACAAATGCCCCGATAATAACCCCGGCCATTTCAAAAATAAGCCAGTTTTTCATAGGGTTGCCGGGATGCTCTCCGGAATATTCCTTATAAAATTCAGCGCCGGCCGTATGGGCAGGCGCAACGTTTTCCACGACGGAAACTACAGTGCTTTTAACAGCGCCGCTTGCTCCCAGCCCTCTTCCGGAGACGTATATAGTAGCCAGTAAAATTAAACCGAGAAAGAACCCGGCCAGATAAGGATTCATATATTTTGTTTCAGGCATGACCGACCTCATTTTTTAAAATTTTTGATTCTTCAGGAAATTCATCATTTGTAATGATTTTTTTCTCTTCGCTTTCAAGTTCTTCATAACCCGTAATCATTGCTTTAAGATTGGACGTAACAGTGGCACCTGTAGTAATCAGGTAGAGATGCACTATTATGAACGCCAGCAGTAAAAAAGCCCCTGCCGTATGGAACAATGCTATAACTTTAACAGAATCAATATTCAATCCAACTATGCTTCCTTTTTGGGGATACCTGTAGAACATGTAAAGCAGTCCGGATATTACCATTGTAGGAATCACAAGAATTTTTAACGAGAGATAAACTAATTTTTGAAGAGGATTCAGTTTACTTAATACCGTTTTCTTTGTGGGATGCGGGGCATTTTTAAAAATCCCAAAAAGATAATAGTTTATCTGCGCTTTCATATTTTTAGCTGTAGGCAGATATTGCCTCCACTCGCCCGTGGAAAAATGCCAGAAAATTGCGAAGGCTATTAATATCATAAAACTATATGCTGCAATATTATGATATTTAACTGCATCCTGATATCCGAAAAAGGTTATTGAGCCGTGAATTTCGAACCCGGTAGCGGCAAGGAAAAAAATAATAATTGCCTGAGCCCAATGCCAGAAGCGTTCGAATGATCTGTATATATAAACTTTATGTTTCATTATCATCCTCTCTTTTTCACATTACGTGATGAAATCAACCTGATTGTTCCGTGTATAAATACTCCTGCAAATGCAAGCAGCAGCAGCCATCCGCCTGCGGACTCAATAAAAGGACTGTAATCCCTTGCCGGCATATAAAAATCGTTCAGGCCTGCCAGGCGGCTGTTTTCACGAGAATGACAATCGGTACATGTAAGAGAATTTTCCTTAGATGAGACCATATGATTTACAGGCCAGTACATTTCAGTCCTGATAAAAGAAATATGCCCGCTGAACGGAAGATCAACATCTTTCATTCCTACTTCCGCAGCTTTTTCCCAATTGAAGTCTTTCCAAAAGGCGCCTTCTCCTTTTTTCTCTGCATACAGTTTCGGCTGAATCAACATTTTTGTTACCGGGTCAAATGGCTGGAGCGCCCTGTGGATTTTTACCGGTATTATTTTGGAATCCTTATCGTTGTAAGAACCATACAGCGGATTAAGCACAAGCTGTACGGTTGTATCTGCAACGGTGTCACCCAACAGGTAATGCCCGGCAGTACCGTTAAACCAGATGTAATCAGGTTTAAGATTTGCACCCCACTTAAAGCTGCCCTTAATGGATAAGTAAGTATGATTGCCGTCTTTATCATCTTCTTCATACGGCTCTCCGTTTTTCAGTTTCCCGGCAGTAGACCAGTCCCAGTATATTTTGGTTGCATTAGCCTTTGCATAAACAGGAATGTGGCATGTCTGGCAGGCAACTTTTAAAGTGTGTTGATTAAGAATAGCATCGGCATGAGGGTTTTCAGTATGGCACTCTTCGCATTCCGTACGGTTGCGGTTCATGGAAGAAAGTGAATACATTTTACCGCTTATGTTATGCTTTTCGGTTTTATGGCAGTCAACACACTGCATATTCATACCGTCTGTTCCCATATGAATATCAATGCTTTTAGGTCCGTCAAACATGGCTTTGTCAAGGTCGCCGTGTTTAACATTATTTCCGCCGCCGCCAAAGAAATGGCACACGCCGCAGTTTGATCTTTTCGGATCGCCGACATGCTGTGCAACGTTTGATAAATCGACAGAGGGATCAGGCATACCTGCTTTTTCATTTGCTTTGGCGTATGTTTCCGTATTATCATGGCATACAAGGCAGTCTATGTTTGTTGAATCCGTATAAGAAAATGTTTTGGAATTTTTCATTCCATACCCGATATGGCACTTTGCACAGCTCTCTTCATAGCCTTCCGTGCCTATACAGAAATTATTTATAGCATTTCTCTTACCCAGGTAAACAATACCGCGCCCTTCAATATATTCCTCGCGCTCCCAGTTCCAGTGATTGGACTTCATAACCTCTTTAGCCCTTTCAGTATGGCATGATATACATGCGGCAGTTACCTGTTGGGGCGAGCTAAATTTTTTCTTCAACACTGCAAACTTTGTATGATCTACGGAAGGAACGGGTTTAACAGAAAGTTTTGCCTGAAGCAGTGATAAAGGATTTTGTTCGGTTTCCTTTGAGGATAAAACGCCAATTGAGACAGCTATCACTAACCCGAGCAGGGCCACTGAGATAATTATTTTTTTCATAGCTTTTGGGAATAGTTATTTAAATATTCTATTATCTGAGACAAATTGATTTTATAAGATTCTTAATTCTACCGCAATCCGAATGATTACGGTAAACGTCGCACTCGCGGCAATTTCTTTCCTTGCAGGTATTTTCATGGGCATAACACCAGCATGGTTTAGAATGTTCCTTAAATGAATTACAATTATTTCAATATTCGGAACGCTTATACTTGGGTTTATAATTGGGCGTTTGTTAAAGATCCATAAGAAAACTTCGCATCTTATTTCATCGGGCACTGCAATTTGCGGAGGTAGTGCAATCGCAGCAGTCGGCCCTGTTTTAAGAGCAAGCGACCAGGAAATGTCCGTTGCACTCGGAACAGTTTTTATACTTAATTCAATCGCGCTGTTTATTTTTCCAATTATAGGCCATTGGTTTAATCTTTCACAAACTCAATTCGGATTTTGGGCGGGAATTGCAATTCACGATACAAGCTCGGTAGTAGGAGCTGCTGCCAAATACGGGCAGAGCGCTTTACAAACAGCAACTACGGTAAAACTTACGAGAGCTTTATGGATTGTGCCCGTAACTTTAATTACCGCTTTTTTGTTCAAGGAAAAATCCCAAAAGATATCGATCCCTTATTTTATTTTCCTGTTTTTGCTTGCATCAATTTTAAGAACTTATTTTGCTGCTGTTGCCGACTTTTCCCCTTACCTTGTTAAGGCAGCAGGAATTGGTTTAACGGCAACCCTGTTTTTAATCGGCTCCGGTTTGTCAAAGAAAGTATTAAAAACCGTGGGCGTAAAACCGCTTCTTGAGGGGATAATATTATGGATTGTTATTTCAATCGGTTCATTATTTATAATTATGAGATTTGTAAGTTAGCAATTAAGCAGACAATCAAAATAAATAAATTATCACTTGAAAAACGGGCACAAATAATCAGATTACTTGTTGAGGGTCATAGTCTGAGATCAATCGAAGATTTAGCCTGTATATTAAAATAGCTTCCCTTGGGTGCTGGAATATTACCGAACAATGATATTAACCTTGCGTATTAAAAAAATATATCTATAATAGGGTGAAGTGAAAAGATAAGTTATGTACTCCCTCTAAAAGAGATACCTATAAATTAAAGAAAAATTGTGTTTCTGTGCAAAATTCAATACATATATATTATTGCAATAAATAATATGTGCTGTAAATGATATCGCAACTTATAAATAAAAACTAAATTACTACAAGAATTAATTCGATTATAAAACGAGAGGGGGCTTATTATGTTTTTTAGAAAAGATGATATGGACAAATCAAAATATATTAGACTCACCTTGGTTTACCATAAAGAAGGTCAACAGTGGGTTGGAGAATGTCAAGAATTAGGTACATCTACTTTTGGGGACAGCTTTGAGGAAGTAGAAACTGAACTTATTGAATTAGTGGAATTGCATCTAAACACACTTGAGGGACTCAATGAGAGAGAACGATTTTTCAAAGAGCAAGGGATTGAAATACTCACCGAAAAAGTGCCAAAGATTATAAGTTTCTCTACTCCCTATTTCCCCGGTTTGGTTGTTCAACCATTTTACAAAACTCTTGAATACGCATAATAATGGGTGAGAGTATTCCGGCAGTTACCGGAGATTATTTAATTGAACTTTTATAGTTTGATGGGTGGTAAGATTGTGGCAAAAGCACACATGGGGTGACATTAAAAAAATTTATTGATGGACATTATGTAGTTACCACTATACCTACCAAAAAAGGTTCAATGCCAGATGGGACATTGGGAGCCATTCTTAGTGTTAAACAAACTCGTTTAGGCAAAACAGGATTAACCGATTTAATTAAACGATTCAAAGAAAAAAATTAAATTTCAGCCATTTTATTTTCTGTCTGTTTTTCCTTCCCTGATTTATAGAACCAACAATAAATTGCACCCCAAAAGATAATTATCAATTTAGATGACATAATTATTATCTCATAATATAGTATTTTCAACATAATGAATTTGAGTATTGCTGTTTATAATAAACTTATTCAAGTCAATAAGGATGTTGTTTATTTCGGTATCTGAGAATTCCCTTTCTTTCGCTACGGATTCAAGTGTCGCATTGAAAGATTCACCGCAGCTTATACCGCAAATCTCTTTTTTTATAAGGCAGGCTAAAGCATCCGGTAAACTCCGGATAATGAATTCTAGTTAAGATTCATCTTAAAGTATTGCTGTTCAAATAAAAATATATTAAATCAACTTTTACACAAGTCTTAAAAAAGATTTCAGGAGGGGGAGTAAAGTTGGTTTCATATTGTAAATAAATGACCGATATTTGTTTTTTATTTAACCGTAATTCAGCATAAACATTATACAAAGACAAATTTTAGTAAAGGTTCTATATAATGGATATAGTTTATTTATTACTTACCGGCTTATTAGCAGGGACTCTAAGCGGATTTCTGGGAATCGGCGGAGGAATAGTTATTATTCCCGCACTCGTCTATGTGCTGGGATTTTCTCAAAAACAAGCGCAGGGAACTTCTTTGACGATGCTGCTGCCGCCAATATGGGCGGAGGAGCCGTTAACGTTTTGAACAGCGCTATTTATATAACTTATAAAGCAGCAGGTAGGTCAACTGTATTACCTCCACATTCCTGAATGCAGAATCTTCGGCTAATTTCCGGATAAATGCTTTAAACAATTTTAAGTTTTGCTTTTTCAATAAGCCCTGAAAGTTTTTCTTTGTTGGCCGGATCCAGCTTTATTGCCATTTCACAGTCTTTAACCGTCTGTTTGAAATCCCATATCTGGAAATTTACAAGGGCGCGAATAAAATAAGCTTCGGTGTAATTGGGATTTATTTTTATTGCGGTAGACAGATCGTGTTCGGCTTCCTTAAAATTGTCCATATTTCTATAAGCTTTTGCGCGCTGCAAATATGCTTCAGGATTCCTGGAACTAAGTTTAATAGCTTTTGTATAATCAAGAGTGGCGCTGTAGTCATCGTGATTATCCATTTTAACAAAACCGCGGAACATATACGCTTCAAAATAGTCGGGGTTTTGAACTGCAAAGCCAAGATCGGCTAAAGCCCCGTAATTATCTTTCAACTGGTTTTTAATGCGCGCCCTGTAGTAGTATGCTTCATAACATTTAGAATTTAATTCAATTGTCTTGGACAAATCGGTTAAAGCTTCATGAAATTTTTGCTGGTTAAACCTGGCAATACCCCTCTGCAGGTAAGCCTTATCATTCTTTTCATCTTTATCAATAATGGTGGTAAGATAAATAGTTGCAAAATCAAAATCTTTAAGCTCAAACTTCAGTTCGATAAGTTTAAATAAAATTTCGAAATCATTCGGACTGATCTCAATGGCTTTTAAGAAAGCATTCTCGGCGCCGGTGTAATCCATTAATTTCCATTTAAGCTGGGCGCAGTGCAGGTAAGCGTCTTTGTTGTCCGGTTGTAATTCAAGCACCTTTGTAAAATCCTGCAGCGCACCGTCGGGATTATCAAGTTTAAATCTTGTATTGGCTCTAAGGATATATGCATCAAGATATTTATCATCCAGATCCAGTACCTGGTTCAGGATTTTAACAGTTTCTTCAAATTCATTTAATTCAAATTTTAAAGAGGCCTGGTTGTAATATGGCACCGCAAAAGAAGGCTCTGCCGCAATAGCCGAAGTAAAATCTCTTAAGGCGTCCTGGTATTCGCCCATTTTAAATTTTACCAGGCCGCGCCCGTTGAATGAAGGTGCAGACCTTGGATTCATGTCGAGGGAGGTATTAAAGTCGATAATAGCTAACTTATAATCTTTTAATTTAATTCTTTCCAATCCCCTCTTCAGCCAGTAGTCAACTTTAGTAGGATCTAATTCAATAGCCTTATCGTAATTTTCAATTGCACTGCGTGCATCTCCCTGCAGTGATTTAATCTTTGCAATTTGCTGGTAAACTTCGGCATCGCCCGAATTCTTTTTCAGGTAAGCTTCAAACAACTTTAATCCAGCCTCAACATTTTTCAGTTCTACCTCAATTTTCCCCAAAAAGAAAAGTGTTCTCTGGTGAAAGTCCGGGTGATATTTCTGCAGAAATTCAAAATCGCTTTTAGAACCCTGGTAATCTTTCAGTGCGTATTTGGCAAGGCCGCGTCCGTAATATGCAGCAAATGATTGGCCGTTTATAGCGATAATACTGTTAAAATCGTTAATTGCCCCCTGATAATCCCTTTGATTATACTTTTTATTGCCATTCGCTAATAATGTCTCCTCTTCATTTTTAGAAAATATATTTTTTAAAAGGCCCATTAAATCTCCAACTTGCCAAAAGTGGTAATGTTAATTAAACACATCCGGAACAGCATAAATATTTTCAAATTGATTATTTTTAAAATTTAGTTCACTCTATAAGCACAAATATACAATGATAGTATCGAAAATTTTTTATATAATTTTAAGCAAAAAGTACTATTATATCAATATTTACAAGGATTTTACAAAATTAAGACTAAATGTCACATAAATTTAGCAAAAAAAGCATTATAATAAATATGTAAACCAATTTTTTTTAACCTATTTCATTATGCTTAAGAGACTACTCCTGGTGATGCAAATAATTGCACTTTTAACAATCAAAAATTGGGCAGGCCCGCCATTTGATACAGACGATCCGGAGCCCGTGGACTATTTACACTGGGAGTTTTACGTATCTTCCATCATGGAATTTCAGCATACTGCATCTAATTTAACATTACCGCACTTCGAAATAAATTATGGGGCAATACCAAATGTGCAGATTCATCTTATTGCTCCTTTAGGTTACATTCATGATGAAACCGGGACAAAATACGGCTATTCAACAACGGAAATTGGCGTTAAATACAGATTTATTTCAGAAACGGAGAATATGCCTCAAATTGGAGTTTTTCCATTAGTGGAAATACCCACGGGCGATAAAAGTAAAGAACTTAGCAACGGGCAATATCAATTTTACCTTCCCGTCTGGTTTCAAAAAAGCTGGGGAAAATTTACATCCTACGGCGGCGCCGGGTACTGGATAAATCCGGGGCAGGGAAACAGGAACTGGATATTTACGGGATGGGAAGTTCAATATGATTTTTCAGAAGTTATAACATTAGGGGCAGAAGCCTATTATCATACGAGCGACACGCAGGATTCAAAGGCGGCCCCGGGTTTTAACATAGGAGTAATTATTAATCCCGATGAAACAAACCATATATTATTTTCGGCAGGCTCAACATCAGGCAGCGGGAGAACGATTACCGGGTATTTAGGGTACCAGATTACAATATAAATTAATTATAGAAATAAATTTTTGTAACTTTGAAGTTGATATAAAATAAAAATTTATTTTACGGAAAAATTCATAAATAAGCCTTGCCAAATAAAGCCCGGAATATGTTTATATAACTTTTTTACCGTTCATTGATGAAATAAACCGCTTATCAAGTTGTGAATTGTAAATTAAACTGGCCTAAGTAGCTTATTGTCAAAAAGATAACAATAAATAAAATCAATATAGATTGCGATGGAGAATAAATGAGAAAGTTCACTTTAATTTTAATGGTACTGTTTATAAATTTAATAGTTTTAGCGCAGCAAAACGGCCAAAACCCCGGCGGATTCCAAGGAGTAATAAAAGGAAAGGTACTTGATGCTACTACAAATCAGCCGATATACTATGCAAATATTACAATTTACAACCCTAAAGATTCAACAGTTGCTACAGGCGGGATTTCCGATCAAACCGGAAACTTCGTAATTACGGGCGTTCACCCGGGAAGATTTTTTGCCAAAGTATCCTACATAGGTTATAAAACACACTTAATTAGAAGCGTAATAGTAACTCCCGCAAAGAGTACAGCAGATTTAGGAACAATAAATATCACGCCGTCGGCAGTAAACATGAATACTGTAGTTGTAAAAGGCGAAAAAGACATGGTGGTGACAAATCTTGACAAGCAGGTAATAAATGTAGATAAGGATTTGGCAAGCTCAGGCGGCACGGCTCTGGATGTAATGCAGAATATTCCTGCTTTAACGGTAGATATAAACGGCAATATAAGCCTTAGAGGCAACAGCAATGTAACTATATTAATAGACGGCAAACCTTCGGGTTTGGCCGGATTAAACAGCAGCGACGTATTAACCTCCCTGCCTGCAAGCTCAATAAAATCAGTTGAATTGGTTACAAACCCTTCGGCTAAATATGATCCCGACGGAACGGCAGGAATTATAAATATTGTTTTAAAGAAAAATACGAACCTTGGATTTAACGGTATTTTTAACGCTAACGCCGGAACCGGAAACAAATATACAGAGGCAGCTAATTTAAACTACCGGATTGACGGCTTAAACTTCTTTGGTAATTTTGTAGACCGTTCATACCAGGATACATTCATAAATTCATTGAATAGAACTTTTTATTCTAATAATAATAATACCAATGCATATTCTTCACTAAATCAGAATTCCGGACAGGGTGAATCCAGGGACTTTGCAGGCGCTAACCTGGGCGTGGATTATTTATTGAACGATTATAATACATTATCATTTAATATAAATTACAGGAATTTTTATGCCCCGAGCGGCGGTCTTACAAACAGCACTTCAGACAGCAGTAATATAAATCAATATTCTGTCTTTCTTAATAATGCAATGCGAAATGTCAATTCGTATACATACACAGGCAGTTATAAAAAGGAATTTGAAAAACAGGATGAAGTGCTGACAGCAGACGTATTTTATTCAAATAACAAGATGATTTCAAATCAGACAACAAATAATCAGTACTTCTATGAGGCTATTGGTTCCAATATACCTGCTACGCTATATAATGCCAATTCAAATAACTTTAATGACGAGTGGACAATTCAGGCAAATTATGTTGATCCTCTCGGAAGCAACAACCGGCTAGAGGGCGGATTTAAAAGTTATTTCAGGCACATGGGAATGGATTACAATTATTATGATTATGATTATCCTACCGTAACATGGATTAATGATCCTGCAAAAAGCGATAATTTTGATTATAAAGAACAAATACATTCTATATACGGAATATATACAGGTGCAGCAGGGGATTTTAAATACCAGGCCGGGCTGCGCGCAGAATATGCAACAACAAATTCAAAACTTTTTAATACAAATTTATCTTTCAATGATACTTACCGCAGCCTGTACCCTTCGGTTTATCTTGCTTATGACTTCACACCGCTGCAGGAATTAAAGATAAGCTACAGCAGAAGAGTAGACAGGCCGAATCCCTGGCAGTTAAATCCCTTTGTAAACTATTCTGATTCTTTAAATCTTTCGTCAGGCAACCCGAACTTACAGCCGCAGTACACAAATTCCTATGAACTTGGGTACAGTACTGTTCTTTTTGATTTTAATCTTACTCCTTCAATATTCTATAAAACTACAGACGGTATGATGACCCAGATAAACACTTTAATAGGCAACCAGGTAACATTAGCCACCTGGCAGAATATTTCAAGTGAGAAAAATTACGGCGGCGAATTTATTTTAAACGGCAATCTCTTTCAGTGGTGGAGATTAAACGGCAACGTTTCATATTTCAGAAGAGATATTACTGACCCGTATTTTGTATCAGGATTAAGCGATCATTCATATAGCTGGACGGGAAGAATAAATTCCACTTGGATGCTGGATAAAACATTCTCTTTCCAGGTATCATCATCTTATAATTCAAAAGCAGTAACGCCCCAGGGCACAAACAATGCGATGTATTTTACAGATGTTGCGGTGAAAAAAGATTTTTCGAAGAATCTTTCCGCTACATTAAGAGTAAGCGATATTTTTGATACAAGGAAATATGCCGGAGAAACTATCGGAACAGATTTTATATCATATAACGAGGGGCAAAGGACTTCAAGAGTGCTGTATTTAGGTTTTACGTATAATCTTAATAACTTCAAACCGAACAAGGATAAAGTAAAAGATATTAACATGGACGAGGAAATGGACAGCCAGTAATTACGATATGAGGCTCACATTGAAGGTGAGATCCATTCTCATTGTACCTCTCCCGAAGACGGGGATGCGCAAACGCATCCCCGATACTTTTTTTAAAACTCATTTCCATATTATACAATATGCCGCACTGTTAAAACACAAATGTGAGGCTCACATTGAAGGTGAGATTCATTCTCATTGTACCTCTCCCGAAGACGGGGATGCGTAAACGCATCCCCGATACTTTTTTTTTAAAACTCATTTCCATATTATACAATATGCCGCATTGTTAAAACACAAATGTGAGGCTCACATTGAAGGTGAGACTCATTCTCATTGTAACTCCCCCGAAGACGGGGATGCGTAAACGCATCCCCGCTGCTTTTTTAAACAGAATGTCTGAACTGGGATTTCAGCCAAAGGCTGATGAGCCTATGGCTGAAATCCCGGTTCAGTCAATACAGTTTTTTTTGAAGTAATAATTATTAAATTGTGATAAGCGTTCTTTAATTTTTTTATTAATATGAAAAAAATATTCAATCTTAAATTTACGGGTATAACGATAACTGCATTTGCAATTATCTGGCTGCTTACATTTATACCCGTTAATCTCGGATTTTTTAACCCGCTGAAAAACGCTTTATATGATTTTGACGCCAACGACCTGATCTTTTCAAAATTTAATTACGATAAAAATGCCGATACAAACATTGTTATAGTTAATATCGGTTATCTTAACAGGCCGCAGATTGCAGACGTGATAACAAAAATAAAAAGCTTCGGGCCTAAGGTAGTCGGGCTGGATATTTTGTTCATAGGGAACAAAGACCCGGTTGGAGACTTGATGCTTGAAGAAGCCGTTAAATCCGGCGGAAATACGGTAATTGTAAACAAGCTTACCGGCTACGATAGTAAAAGCGGGAATTATGATTCCCTGATTACATCCATGAGCAGAATTACAGACATCTCATTTTCAGGTTATGCCAATTTTCCGAGCAAAGACGGTTCGAATTTTACCACTATAAGAATGTTTAAGCCTTCTGTGAAATTTAAAGACAGTATAGTGTATGCTTTTGCTGCATCGGCGGCAAAATTATATAACCCCAAAGCATTTAATTATCTTATATCAAGGAATAATAATTTCGAGACAATTAACTACCGCGGCAACATTGATAAATTTTATTTTGTAGACGGCACAAATCCCGGCAGCCTGGATAATGCCGGTTTTATAAAAAACAAAATTGTACTGCTGGGCTTTACAGGGGAATATCCTTCATACAGGATATTTGAAGATATTTTTTATACACCGCTTAATGATAATTATGCGGGTAAGACCTACCCTGATATGTACGGAGTAGTAATTCATGCCAACATTATTTCGATGATCCTCCATAAAGACTATATTAATACCCCGCCGGCCTGGCTGGAGATTCCGGCGGCAATGGCAATTTGCTATTTTAATATTCTATTGCTTAATTTGATTAAACGGAAAAAAATCGACTGGCTGAGCCTTATAAGCTTAACAACCAAAACAGTTGAATTTGTACTTTTGCTTTTTATCGAAATGGAGGCCCTGTTAATTTTTAAATTTAAAATAAGCATCACTTTAATGCTCGCATCCATTGTATTAATCTCGGATGCCGAAGCAATTTACGATATAATTGCAGATAAAATAAAATCATCCAAAAAAATAAGTATTTAATATGAAAAAACATTTACTTTTATTAACACTTATGCTGTTTTGCTGCAATCTTTCCTTCAGCCAGGGAATAAAATTTATTGTATTGACTTCAAACGGCGATATTTCACTCATCAGGAATTCAATAATTACCACCGTTAAAGCCGGCGTTAATATTATTGATAAAGACAAGCTGAAGGTGGGGAAATATTCATATATAGATCTAGTTTATAAAGACGGCAGGACGCTGGAGATTACCTCGGCCGGTACATACAGTTCTTCCAAATTAATTACAATGGCAGACAAAAAAAAGAATTCTTCCTCAGCAAAGTTCGGTAAATTTGTGCTTGCGGAATTTGTAAAATCGATAAATGATTTAAACAATATGAAAGTTGCCGGCGCAGTAGAAAGGCTGATTAAGGCCCCGATTGATTACTGCACTCCGCCGAACACAAATATTCTTGATCCCATTGTTACTTTTACCTGGTTTGCCGATAAGGATAATTCCTATACATTCAGGTTAACCGACATTTCAGGAAACGTTCTATATTCATCGGAAATAACCGATACTTCCATAACCCTGAATTTACAGCAACTGGACCTTTCGAGGGACAACAGTTACAAATGGTTTGTTAAAGACAATAAACGGGAGAATGCAATAACAGATACATGCCGGTTTTACTGGCTATCACAAACCGCAGCCGATTCTATAAAAAAATCCGTCGGGAAATTATTAGTTGATTTTAATGAATACGACCACTCAATAAAACAAACATTATTAGCTTCTTTTTACTCCAGGAATAAACTTTACATCGATATGCTGCAGGCATACGAAAGAGCCATGGTATTGGCGCCTGAAAATGATATCTTTAAAAAACTTTACCTGGAGGCATTAAATAATTTAGGACTTGACAGGATGGCAGAAATTTTCAGAAGCCGGCAGCACGGTTCCGGCAATTAGAGTTATTAAATACCGCTACAATCAATAACGGCAAAAGGAATAGTTAATTTTAATTCGCCCGTTTCTTCAGCCAGTTTGTTTAAACGTTCTTCAATCCTTTTAAAAACCGGTTCGTAATTTTGCGGTTCGATAATTTTTTTCCATCCTTCCAAGAACCAGTACTTAATAAATGAGTGTTTAAACATTGACGTGCAATCTGTGAACCTGAGAAAAAATTTATTTTCATAAATCTCATTTACCCTGAAAGAATTTTCACTTAAAAGCTTCCTGATTTCATTTAACGGCCGCCTTTTTTCATAAATATGTTTCATCATTTTTTCAATTGCGGCAGTATTATTATCCTTTTTTAATTCTTCTCTTAATGCATCATAAAATTCAATCATACTGCCGTCAAGGTTCATAGTAAAAAGAAGCTGTGCTCCTTGCCTGGCGACTCTGCTGCATTCCGCCAGAGTTTTATCCAGGTCTTCAACATTATTCAGTCCGTTATTTGAGACAATAATATCAAAAGATGAACTGCTGAAAGGCAGTTGTTCGGCATGGCCGTTAACGATAACAGCATTGTTTAAAGCATACATATTAATTTTTAACTGCACCCGTGCATTGGTTTCTTTCCACGGGTCAATGCCGTAAACACAGGAAGTTTCACCCAGCCTCTGCGCAATTTCAATAAGAGGAAAACCGGTACCACAGCCGATATCAAGAACCGAGAGGGACTTGCCTATTTTCACACGGTCCAGCAGGCATAACCCGAAAGGCGCCGACCAGAGGGGTAATTCATCGATTATGGAGATAAAATCCGGATTAATAGTATTTGATTTACCTGCTGTATATTGTACCATCTAATTTACCTTTTACTAAAATATAAAATAACAAAATTTGTACATAATTATAAAATGAAATGTTTTGTTTTTCAAACATTACAAACCTGTAATTTTTTTTATCGTTGAGCAAACTCAGGCTTAAAAGTAGCATTGATAATTATTTCTAATATTATTTCAACATCCTGAATTAACGATACCCAAACCCCAGGGGGGTGAAATGTTTATAGCAAAACAATCCCCCCAACAAACCTTCTTCCGAAACCCTTTAGGGGTGACAGATGACTTCGGTATTGATTTTAAAATGCCAAACTTTAGTGTAATGTTGGACGGCCCCGATAAAAGAAGAACTTTTATAAAAAATTACAAACATTACATGCACATGATAAATATTGCCTTTGTAGAGACGGAGCATGCCCGTCTTAACAAAGTTACGACTAATCGGAATTTGTCTGAACTCCCGAGGGAACTAACAGGATTTACAGGATTCAAGGATTTTCAGGATAAGTGCAGATAAAGATTTATTTTATTACTTAATTTACTTTGACACAATATTGTAGAATTTTGCAATTTCTTTGTCGTATCCCAGGATATGTTTAATCAGCCAGATTGTAAGAAATGAATTCATTTTTTCCCCCATATAAAAGTTGTGTTCTTTAAGCTCCTCAAGCATTTCAACAATTTTATTAACAAACCCCTTATGCTGGTTTATTTGCTCATTAAGCTTGGGATATTTTAAGCTTTTCATCAAATTTTGTTCCTGCTCAAAATGATATTTTGTATAATCAACAAGCTTATAAAATAATTCACCTATTATTTTGGATTCGTTTGCTGTTCCCCTGGCAGCATCAAGATCATTCATCATATCGACAAGAACCCGGTGTTGTTCGTCGACAAATTTGATATGAGTATCGTAAATTTCAAGCCAGGGTATTGCCATTTTTAAATCCCTATATTCCTTGACATAACTTTGTAATAATTTGCAAATTCTTTGTCATATCCTAATATATGGTCAATCAGCCAGCTCATAAGAAACTTCAACAACTTATCACTTATTTCCGGATCACCTTCCTTTACCGCACCAAGCATTTCGACAATTTTATGTACAAACTCTTTATGCTGGCCGGAGTGCTCGCCAAATTTAGGATATTTTGAGTTTTTCATCAGCGTTTCTTCTTCCGCAAAATGGAATTTTGCATAATCAACGAGTTTGAAAAACAAATCACGCAGTAATTGAGGTTCATAAACTCTTCCCTTAGCATCTTCAAGGATGTTTATCATATCAATAAGCTTGCGGTGCTGCTCATCGACTTTCTTAATCTGTGTTTCATAAACACTTTTCCATGTTATAGCCATAAAATAATCAACCGTATAATTTCATAAATGCGGATAAAACTATAATCTGTCTTAAACCTTACCGTGCCACTACTTTATAAAAATTAGCAAATTCTTTATCATTTCCCAGGATATGCTGAATAAGCCAATCCTGAAGGAACATTTGCAGTGTATCACTTATGTTAGGAGAACCATCTTTAATGGCTTCGAGCATATTTACAATTCTATCAACAAACTGCCTGTGCTGCCCGGTATGCTCAATAAGTTTGGGATAATTTGCATTGCCCATTAATTTTTCTTCCGTGGTAAAGTGATATTTGGTATAATCTACAAGTTTAAAAAATATATCGCGTATTAATTTGGGCTCGTTTTCATTGCCCTTAGCAGTTGCGAGGTCATTCAGCATATCCAGGAGCTTGCGGTGCTGCTCGTCAATAATGCGGATGTGAGTATCATAAACATTCAACCAGGTAATTGCCATAATGGAATCCTGCTTTTAAATCATTATTATCGTATAAAATCTACCTAAAACATAAGAGACCGCATCAAAATTATTATCGAATAATAATGTTGATTAGTTTATTTTCATTATACGAATTTACACGAATTGAAAGGAATTACACGAATATTAATAAATAAATGCTTTTAGTGACGTGTGTTTAAAATGAAGCGCTTTCAGTTACATTTTTAACAAACCACTCAACAAGCGCGGTCATAGTTATTACATGATTCGAATCCTCAATAACAACTTCAACACTAATTAAAGAACGGTTTTTATTTTTAAGTTCTTCTTTAAAAAGTTTAAGAGCATCCGGGGAAGTTTTTGCCCTTGCAAATATTTTTCCGTTTGCGGGTTTTTTGAATTTACTTTCCAGCCTTCTTACAACCGGGATCAGGCTATCCGCAGAATCTTCAAATAATTTTAAAGGATATTCGCCGCTTGCAGCTTCCGCAAGTGAAAGTTGCGCGCCTGCGTGAACGTTGCCAAGATGATTTAAATAATCAGGAGATTCGTCTAATTTCAGCAAATATCCGCTGTCCCGGGCTTTTTTTATGCCGATAAATTTGTTGTAGGGCAGTTCGGTTACTTTCATGTTTTCCTCTTTCCGTAGAGACGGGGTGAAACCACATTTTGATAAAATGTGCCCGGCCCTATAATTAGGCAATCCTGCTGTGAATAGCTGAAAATCTTAACATTAACATAACAACTATTTATGTTTATGTAAACAATTTATCTGTTTATATTAGCCGGTCTACTAAATATTTTTTTAATTTTCCCCAAATAAAACACTACTAATTATGGAGGTTTATATGAGACTATTGAGCCGCTGTTATATACTTGCTATGTTAATTCTGCCCGGAATTTTTTCCTCTTTTGTTTATCCACAGGGTTCGGGATATAAAGTTAACGGGACAATAAATATCGGCGGAGGAAACAGGTGGGATTACATTGCAGTGGATACAGTTGCGCACCGGCTTTATGTTACTCACGCTTCGGAAGTGAATATAATTGATAATGATAAAAACACAATAATACGAACCATTCCTAACCTGAGCGGCGTGCACGGGGTTGCAATAGCTTATGAATTTAATAAAGGATTTATTTCAAACGGCAGAAATAACTCCGTAACGGTTTTTGACCTTAAAACATTTAACGTGCTGGATAGTATAAAGATAGACGGCAAGGGGCCGGATGCAATTGTTTATGATTCATTTAGCAAAAGAGTATTTACATTCAACGGCAAGAGCAGTAATGCTACGGCAATTGATGCACAAACCGATAAAATTGTCGGCACGGTTACACTTGAAGCAGGCCCTGAATTTGCCGTATCAGGCGGCGACGGGAAAATGTATGTTAATATTGAAGACAAAAGCGACATTCAGCAGTTTGATGCTCAAACACTTACTGTAACAGCTACCTGGCCATTAGCCCCGGGTGAGAAACCATCAGGACTGGCTATAGACCGTGCACATAAAATATTATTCTCCGGGTGCCATAACAAGCTGATGACTATTCTTAGCGCCGAAACAGGTAAGGTACTTACATCTTTGCCTATTGGCGATAGAATTGATGCCTGCGCATTTGATCCCGGAACCGGGCTTGCATTCAGTTCAAATGGTGATGGAACTATAACTGTAATTAAAGAAGATTCTCCTGAAAAATTTGAAGTAATAGATAATGTAACCACGCAAAAAGGCGCCCGGACAATGGCAGTTGATGAAAATACTCACCGGTTATTTACAGTTACAATGCTCGATGGGAAAAATTTCGGGGTGATAGTGCTTGACCGCAAATAATAAATTTATTCCGTTGTAGAAGACAGCCTGTCCCGATTCCGAATCGGGAGGGCATGCCCCGTCTTTACGGGCCGTTCCTGGAAGGAAGCAATTCAAATAGAATTTCATAATTCTTTCTGATTTTTGTGATTCATCATGGTAATCCTCTAATCCTATGAATCATGGTTCAGGCATTCTCTCTTGCGCTCTGCCCTTTGCGCTATGCACTTAGCTCTCTATCATGTAAATCCTGGTTCAGACAATTTGCATTTGGAGTGACAGGTTCCCATAGGGATAAACGTGCTTGCCCCTACGGGGACATGTCATTACAACGATAACCTCGTATTTAATTATCAAAATATTCTTAAGTAGATAGGGTTATCCGCCACAGGAATTGTTTTTACTACCGCATTGCTTTTAATATCAATTATAGAAATTGAAGCCTCCCCCTGGTTCGAAACGTAAATGCAATTATTTATTACATTAGCTCTGGCAGAAGTCGGCATTCTTCCTACAAAAATGGTTTTAAATACCGTATCATTTTTTAAATCGATAACTGTTACGGTATTATATATAACATTGGTTACATAAGCATAATTACCATCAGGTGAAATTGCAATGCCCCTGCCATTATTAATATTATGAATTCTATTCACAACAGAATCAAGGTGTGTATCAATTTTTTCAACTTCGCTGAGATCATAATTTGGCACATATATAAATTTTCCATCGGGGGTTATTGCAAGGTCCATTGGACGCCCGCCGACTTCAATTTGTTTGATAATCGCTTGATTAATAGGATTGAGGACAAATACATAAGGAGTGAAGATAGCAGAGCTATATATTTTATTATTTGCTGTATCATTTAACAGGTGGCCGGTTATATTATGATTTTTATTTATTATCTGATTGTCTTTGGTACTCATCACCCAAAGCGCGTCGGGTGATTCGTGTGTTATTAATACAAACTGTCCGTCCGGTGTAATCAGAAGATTTGAAGGATGTTCGCCAACCGGAACAGTTTTAAGGTTTTCATTCGTAATTTTATTAAAAACTGTAATATCGTTGGAGTTATAATTTGCTATATATCCATTTTCGCTATTCGGAGAAAGAGCAATATCGCATGAACCGGAACCTGATGAAATTTTTCCGATCAGGGAATCGGTTTTAGTATCAATTACCGATACAAAATCGTGTGTTATATGATTAGCATAACATAAACCGGGAGAGCCTATCCCGGGATATTTATCACTTAGCCCTTTATAAATAGCCGGCGGTGGGATTTGATTACGTAAGTTTAATATTTTCCACCGCCCGTCTTCTTTAATGAATGTTAGGAACCGGTGAACCCCTAACTCACTATGCAGTTCATTACTCCAATTTGTATTAATAAAACTTACTTCTTCATCAGCTATATAATTATAACCAATTTTATCAATTGACTTGATCGTTGAAACCACAGATATTTGTTTCCACTTTGAAAAATAGTTATTTACAATATTCTCCTTTGCTTTGCTGATTCCTCCGCAACCTTCAATAAATTGCTTTGAAAGAAAACTGTCGTATTTGTTAATATCCTTAGATTCATAAGCTTTATTCCATTCAGCAATCGAATATTTTATTTCCTGAATTGCAAACTCATCCGTATCGATTTCAAGTTTTTTCTTTGCAATTTGTACGGCTTCTGTTTGATTGGGATAGAACTTAATAACTTTTTGAAACGATGATACCGCTTCAGTCAATTTGTTCTTACCCAGCTTTTCATAACAAAGGCCGATGTGCAGTTGTGCCATTGCATCCAATTCTTTAATTGAAGGATATTCTTTGATGACTGATGAATATACTTCAATAGCTTTTTCAAGCTCGCCTTTTATCTCTTCAAGTTGAACACCTTTCTGATAAAGATCCTCTGCAGTTTGTGAAAAGGCTTTTGGCCCTATAAGCATAATACTTATAAAAAGGCAGATTGTAATAACTTTAATTTTTCCCATTTTTTTACTCCGTATAGGATTGGAAATTATAATATAATTCATTTCCAACATAACTTTTGAAATATTAATAGTATTAAAACAATTGTTAAATATTGTTAAGGATATATAAAGATTTTATATATGCCTTTAAATTAACAATTTGTAACCCATCCCGTACATTGTTATAATAATTTTTGGGTCATCGGGTGAATCTTCAATTTTCTGACGTAAATTGGCTATATGGGTGTCGACAGTACGCGTATTAGGAAACGACTCATAGCCCCACACCTGGTTAAGAAGTTCTTCACGCGTAACTATTTCATCTTTTTTTTCAATAAAGTATTTTAAGATTTCAAACTCACGCGAAGAGAGTTCAATCAGCCTGCTCCTTTTTTTAGCTAAATACTTTTTAAAATTTATTTCCAGGTTACCGATATTAATAATATCAGGCAGGATTTTATTTTGCTTAACCCGCCTCAGTACGGTTCTAATCCGGGCAATTAGTTCAAGAATACTGAATGGTTTAGTTATATAATCATCCGCGCCGAGTTCAAGGCCCGCGACAATATCTTCCTCCTGGCTTTTTGCTGTAAGCATAATAACCGGGACATCCGGCATTTTTTCCTTTAATTCCCTGCATACCTGGTAGCCGTTCTTTTTCGGCAGCATAATATCAAGAAGTATAAGATCGGGTTTTTCGCTAAGCGCTTTGATATACCCATCTTCACCGTCATAAGATTCGACTACTGTAAAACTCCGGACTTCTAAATTAAATTTAAGGCCGGTTACAAGGTCTTTTTCATCTTCAATAATCAGGATTTTTTCCATCTATTTTTTCCAATAATTAAGTAAAGTTTCGCAAATAATATTTAAAATAGCCCCGGCATTTAGAGAGTGTGTTAAAATTAATTTTGCTTGAATAAATATACTAAAAGCATATCGTTTTTATTCTTATGGAGCATTTGTAAACTTTTCCTTCAGAGGGGGACAGGTAAAACAGTTAAGAATAAGTTTCTTAATATCATTAACACCGCGATTAATCGCGGTGTTAATGATAAAAGCCAAAAATAATCAACCGTTTTAACGGTTTACCCTCCACTATCGAGAATATAGACAAAATATTTTTATGAATATTTTTGGATATTGTTCTAATATTCACACGGGCAGTTAGGCGTTTATGCCGGAATTGTAATTGTAAATTTACTTCCTTTGCCCAATTCACTTTGTACCGTAATAGTCCCTTTGTGAGCATCAATTATATATTTGGCTATAGTTAAACCAATTCCTGTTCCTTTTATATTATTGCTCTTTGGATCCTGTATCCTGTAAAAATATTCAAAAATATTTTTGTATTCTTTTTTAGGTATACCAATACCATTGTCGGCAACAGAAATTGAAACAGAATTTTCGGCCTTATACATTTCAACTAATATATATTTATTCTCATTCGAATATTTTTCAGCATTGCTGATTAAATTCAGGATTACCTGTGAAATTGCATCTTTATCAACCCATACAATAATTTCCGTTGCGGGGATTTTAACATCGAACTTGAATCCCTGTACAAATAATTGAGGTTTATATATATCTACAATATTTTGTACAACTTCCACTAAGTTAACTTCTTCAATATTAAATTCCTTTTTCCTGCTTTCAATTTTTGAAAAATCGAGCAGATTATTAATTAGATTGCTCAGCCGCTCGCTTTCCCGTTTAATGATGGCGTAGAATTCACGCAGTTTATTTGTATCCGCCACAATTCCTGACTCAAGTGTTTCACTGAACATCCTTACAATTGAAAGCGGAGTTTTAAGTTCATGCGAAACATTTGAAACAAAATTGGATTTCATTTGTGAAACCCTGAATTCATGCAGCGCTGTAATAACTATAACAATTAGGCCTATCAGCATAACAAGTATGGTTACACCGAAAAGCAAAAACGATTGTTGCTTTTCCCGGTCAATAATCTGGTCTAGTGATTTCCCTTCAAGATTAAATAAAGCAATCCTCCACGGTGTGATTATCTGTGAAAATTTTTCAGTCATAAGATATTTTTGCTTGTACATTAAAGAATCATGAATGTATAGGATGTTATCCTTATCATCAATCAGTCCCGCTGATAAATTATTCTCTAAATTTATCTGCTTTATAATTTCAGGCAGTATGGTTGTAAATAAATAACCTTTGTTAAACTGAAATACAAAAAAACTCTCTGTTTCCCAGGATGAACCGGGTATTAAGAAATAACCAAGCATGTAAACAGAGTCTTTATCACGGTATTGAAGCTGTTGTAACTGCGGTATGCCCTGTGACTGTTTTAATAATGATATATCCAACTTAGGTAAAATATTTTTGCGTATAACATATGCGATGCTGTCTTGCTCATAGATTTTTAATTCTCTTACATTTAAATCTTTAACTGACTGTCTTATAAAATTATCCACGGCATTTTCTCTGCAATAATTTTGGATTTCAGAGGATACCGACTTAAGGTAATAAAAATATGTGCCTCCGCTAATATCCCAGGGATTTTCAACCAGTCGTTTATAAAGATCAAGTTGAACTTTAAAACTTTGATTGTATTCATGCATTGCAGTATAAACATCCGCAGTCTGCGATAACGCAATTACCGGGACCGGGACGGATGAAAATGTAATTTCAGGGTTCTTAAAATTCAATAATTGTTTGTACACCCCGATAGCTTTTACATAATCATGATTATTAAAATAACAACGACCAATGCGCATAAGAAGCTGAATACTGTCGCCGGATGAAGCATTTTTCAGCGCATTATTATAAAAATCAACGGCTTTATTGAAATTTTTTTCACTGAATTCGGCATTTTCTGCCGATTTAAAATCACTTAAAATATTTTCACTTACTTCGGGAAATTCTATTTTGCTTTTTTCCCACCCTGATGATATCGAAGTAAGTATTATAGCGCCGTCCTGCCTGAGTATAAATGGATTCGTAATTATTGGATTTTGTGTTTCGGCAGACGATAACCATGATTTAAGATAATTAACCGGCAGATTATTAACCTGTAATTCGTTTAATGAGGCCGATAATTTTTCCTCCCTGCTGATTATATCATATTCTATCTTGTCGCGTATAAAATCAAGTGTAAATTTATAATTTAATCTGTCTGTACCTTCCCTTTTGCTGATAGCCTTATAATCAAGGTAGCTTAAAATTATGCACGGGATTAATATCAGCAAAAAACCGGCTACAGCAGTTTTAGTATTTGATAAAATGCCAGTGATTCTCTTAATCATGTTAAAATATAATTACTTTTGGGATAAAAACGAGGAAATGAATTGTTAAAAGTTGTTAAAAGCCTATTTTTATTTAACATCAACAATCGATTGTAAAATGAGCCTAATTTATCCTTATGTGACCTGGTCTCGCCGGGGGGTGAGTTGAAATACCCCAGCATAATGTTATCCCTCTTATAATTCCGTCTCCTTTTGAATATATTTTTGTCTTCACGCGGATCCATTGGGGTGACATATTTGTAACACTACGATCCATCCTTAAAATAATTTTCTTGAACCCCGGCGGCATGTCACCACGTGAGGTGACATGTTTGTAGCCCGGCTGTTCTATTTTTTCAAAAATTCTATTAATGCCTTAGAAAATTCTTTTGATAAAGGTAAATCCGGGTTACTGTAGGTTTTTAAATTAGCTTCTCTTTCAACCGTAGGCACTTCCTTTAATACATGATTCATATTTTTTATTATCTTTAACTTCGAACCGGAATTTGCCTTAGAAAGCATCTCAGCATCTCTTACACTAATCTGCAGGTCAGTCGTTCCTTCAACAATTAATACCGGAATTATTAATTTTGAAATTTCCTTACAGGGATCATACTTAAACCATGAAATCATGTATGGCTGGATACCGGGTCTAAAAAGCATATTTAATTCTTGGCCTACATTTTTTACTAAATAACCATTTTTCAAACTATCCATAATCTCGGTACTACGATTTAACGTTTCCTTAGGATAATTAGTACTTTTTAGCTGCCTTTTAATCGTTAGATAGGCAGGTTCACCCATACCACACAATGAGGCATACTTTCCGATGTTAACCCGTTCAGATGCTACCATTCCGATTAAAGCTCCCTCACTATGCCCAATTATAAAAATTTTTGAAAAGCGCTTATCGTTTTTTAAATACTTAACCCATTCAACTGCATCGTTGACATACGTGTCAAAAGTCAAATCAGATTCATTAACCTTATCACTCGCGCCTATGTCTCTTTTATCGTACCGCAATGAGGCAATATTATTATCATAGAGTAATTCTGAAATCATTTTTAACGAATTATTTTTACCCGGGATTAGTGAATTATTACCATCCCTATCGGTTGGGCCTGATCCTGCAATAATAAGTGCAACGTCAACCGGATGATCTGATTTAGGGACTTTCAATGTTCCGGCAAGTTTGCACCCGTTCACAACAATTGAAACTTCATTCGCATCCAACCGGGATGTATTCTGACGTTCCTGAAGGTTTTTAATCTCTTCAGCCTTATTCATTTTTTTTAATGTCAGCGGTATTGCTAATCCGTTTTGATGCCAGTTACCTTCAAAAGCAATACTGTCGGGATTATATTTACCTTCATAATAAGCAGAAGCCATATTAAGTTTAAGCATAATATTACTGCCGTCAAAAATTACCGTGTCCAAATGCAGGCCGTAAGCTTTCTGATCCGGGCTGTCCATTTCGGCTTTTAGATAACCGCTTTCACTCGTGTAGATCCTGATAACTATCCGGAGTTTAATGGATAGTGTTCCCTCCCATGTGCCTTTAATATCATCGTTAGAAATTGATGAACGCAAACCCGGAAGAGAATATGAACTTAAAGCAGTAAACAAGATGAAAAAGATTAAACAAAATATTTTGAATGATGATTTCATGTTGGTATATCCCTTTTTTTTATAAAATAATATTACTACTTATATATTAATTCTCAAAATCTAATTAAATCAAATTAGACAATTTTTAAAATGAAAAAAACGGGCCAATGCACAAATTCCGTAAAATTCGGCGAAAGTGACAGGTCGCGACCTGTCACAACTTAGTGATTCATCCTGGAAATCTTTTTAATATAAGAAGCATGGAAGGAGTTTAGTTTATCCACATGGAACAAAGTCATGCTCGCCCTCTCTGTGGTAAACCGGGCAAACAATTTAATGTTTTTAGCTTATCTTAATATATATTATACATTTCAGTTTATTGTTAGAGAAACATCTTTACTTATTTCTTTACCTGTGAGATTATCCTTAATAAATAAATTTATAACATACTCACCCGGCAGATAATTATGCATATCGAGCTGGAAATAGATTTGCGGGTCATTTTCCTGAGTTTGATATTTTGTAATAATCGTAACTTCATCCTTTTGTTTACCCAGTCCTATAACCTTAAGAATAAAATTTATCATACCGCTAATACCTTGATTCTGATTTGTTCTCTGTAGATTTAATCTTTGTTCAAAATCAGTCGAGCCATTCTTATCACGGTTAAGATTATATAATTCATAATATACGTAAATTGGGTTTGCCGTAGAAAATGTGTTTAATGGGTTTGGAAGAAGGCTTATGTTATGTCTTATTAAAGGAAGGGAGTTTAGCGTATTAGTACTAATAGCAGAGGTCAAAATCAAATCACTCATATCGGGATTGCTTATATTAAATTTCTTCGGAGTGAATTCAAAGTGATTAGAAGAGACACCTTTATCTGAATTCCTTTCAATTTCAAAAGCAAGATTACCCCGCCGGGGATATATAGTTATATTTAGTGTATTAACTAAAATATTTTTATCTTGATTTAAGCTGATTTCCCGGTTCGCACTAATTTTATCCACATATCCAATCTTTTCAACAACCGAATTAAATGCTGTGTCAAAAAAGAATAATCCCCATTTATGATTATATATAAAGTTATTATCTAATTCTATAGACTCTGAAGCATTTAACACATAATTAACATAAACATCAGTATAATTATTTTTATCATTTCTAAATTGAACGATGTTATATGGAACTTCTATTTTTAAACCCTCGAACTTTGGAGTATAAGTCAGATACTGATGGTTTATTAAATAACTTACCAGCGTCTGTGTATCGAAGCCAAATCGCGGAACTAACCAGCCGCCATTCATTGGTTCATTATAAATAAAATTGTTATTTCCGCTTCGATCCACAAAAACGATGTTAAAATTCTGATACTTCCAGATATTTGTTTTTAAAATTATTTTCATTTCTGAATTTTCATCTATTTTTATATCCGGCCCAAAACGCCAACTATTTGTTTGCGGATCAACTTGCATATCTCTTAAATTGGGCCTTAATTTTATAATTTTCTGAGGCAATCCATACCTTAAAAGTATTTCTCCTCTATCGGTTTTCCATCCTGCCATCAGAAGATGATTACCCGGGATATTATAATCTATTACGGAAAACCTTAGATTGGCATAAGCCACACGCGAGTAATGTTCCAGAAGTGCTTCATTATAATCAGAAATATAAAGTGGGTTTGTTGTTTTCCAAAAGATGTTAATTATTTTTTTTAATTCATCATTTGATATTTTATTTAATTTATCACCGAGTATAGGCTTTATAAGTTCTTTCACTGAATTAAATGTAAAGTCCTCATTTTCTGAATCGGGCATAAATGAAAGAGCAAGCCGGTATTCTGAAAACGATTTATTTATATGTGAAGTTTCAAAGTACAATAATCCTAAATATAAATGGACATCACAATCTTTGGGATAAATTTCAGCCAGGCGGGAAAGATATTTAATCCCTTTGGACTGTTCATTGTTGTCTTCATATAAAAAGCTTAAATGAAGATAAGCATCGCGGTTCAATGAATCATATTTGATAGAATTATTAAGATAATTTTCTGCTTTTTCAAAATTCTCTTTGTTAAACTTTTGGGAGCTAAACGCAGCATCAGCATCCTGATCATTAATAAAGTAAGAATTGTTATAATCATCAAATTCGGATTCTTCTAATATTCCAAGATTATAATAAGCTTTTGATGATGTACTATCGATTTCCAATATATCTTTATAAATATCATAAACCAACCCGCTGCTTATTTTCTTAACTATTTCCGCTAAGAAAAATCTATATTCAAGTTTTTTTGGCGCTCTATAAATTGCCTTTCTAAGCAACTCCCTTGCTTCAGCCCTTCCCTCGATAGTATTTTTATCGCTGCATATTTTTGCCAGCGTGAATAATAGTTCCGGATTAGGATTAATTTTAATTGAATCCCTTAAATATTCCTCTGATTTTTTAGAATTATCATTATTTTTGGAGGAATATTTTTGCTGAACTGTAGAATCTATCTGGCCGTAATGGCAACACGACGAAATGATGAATATTAATACAATATATTTGTACTTAAGTTTAATAAAATTCTTTCCTAAATTAGTCTATACCAAAATATGCGAACAAGTAGGATATGATACCAAAATAAAATGCCCGAATTAACTGATTCAGTTGTAGCAATAACCATCCAATTAATTATTTATCATCATAGTCACAATCACTTACATAGGCATTAAATTCTATTTTGTGCCAACTTATTAATTTGTTAATTCCCAAAATCTAAATTGACTGGTTCGGTCAACTTTGAGGATTTGTTAATCATATCAGTTGAGGGAACGGTTTTATCTACAGCTTCAAATTTTAAATTCTTTACCCAAACTTCACCTGATGAAGATAATAATATACCAAAATTTATCATATTACTGTTTGAAGGTATATCCAGCACGACATCATACTTCGTCCATTCCGTGGTCCCCACGATAGGGCGGTTACCCATATTATCAAATGCGAGGGGTTTTGTTGGATCTTCCTTTCCGTCAATTCGCATCCACAAGCCGGCAACTCCGATTACATCTTTTGATTTCACATAACCTGAAAATCTTGCTCTTTTACTTAAATAATTGTCAGCAGAGAAACTTTGCATTAGTGTACCAAATCCCGTAATATTTTCTTTAACGGATTTTAAATAAATTACATTTTCACCCTTTTCTCTCGACTTTTTATCGATTCCAACTTCATAATTTCCGGAATTGGAGCCTGATAATAACCAACCTTTAGGCACTTTACCTTCGCTCATTATATATCCGGTTAATGAAATCAATAAAACAGCTATTATACTTATAATAATTACTTTCCTCGGTTTCATTTTGGCTCCTATAAATATCTAAATTAACATTATTAATTCTTAATCTTTATAACAATTATATACAGATGAATTTATCGCTTTATTAAATTCTTCCTTATCAATAACTCTACCGACCTGCCAGAGCTCAGCCGGCATAGTTTGCTTTTTCTGTAAGGGTAAAGCTTTATTGAAGGCCAAAATATTTTTATAGTTATTGAAACCAGCCTTCTTCATTTTTCTGACAGATATACTTTCCTGCTTACTGCCGGGAGATGAATAACTTTTAACTTTTATTATTTTACTTAAAGCTGAACTTTTATTAACCTCTGCAACCTGACTTATTTTTTGCAAATGAACATCCGGTTTATTCAAAATCAGCAATACGAAAATTATTGATGCTGCGATTGAAACCGGGATCAATATTCCCGGTTTTAAGATTCTCCCTGATAAAATATTTTTGTTTTTTACTGAATGCCTTATTTCATTATTCTTCGGCAAAGTATCATAGAACCGGAATACATTATTTTTTACATTTGTATAATCCCGGAATGTATTACTGCATATTTTACAACTCGCCAAATGTGATAGTAATTCCTCTTTTTTACCCGATGGCAATTCGTTTTCTACCATAAGACTTATTTCATATTCATAATGCATCATTTATTCTTCCTTAAAATCTTTAAGATATTTTCTTAATAGCTTCTTAGCCCTATATAACTTTACAGCAATATTCTCGACTGATAAATTTGTTATTTCAGATATTTCCAGGTATGAATACCCTTCATACTCCTTTAAATAAAGCAATTCACTGCTTTCTTTTGGAACTTTTTTCAAAGCATCACTCAGGGAAATATTTATATCAAAAATATCCGTATAGTTTTTTACAAAGGAATGTTCTTCAATTCTTTCATTATAAAAGTTCTTATTCCTCAGCCTGCTGTAGCATAAATTCCGGGTTAATACTAACAGCCACGTTTTATAAGAGCATTGGCCTTTAAATGACGATTCATTTTCGTAATGGCGGATAAAAACTTCCTGTACAATATCCCTGGCTTCCTCATAATGTCTTAAAATACTGAATGAATATCTCAGGATATCATCCGAATATTCTTCATATAATTCATTAAAAGGAATATTTACTATTTCTTTTTCCAAACAAATATTTTTCTTATCTGTTAAATAGACGAATTACAAGACATAAAATTACATTTAATGGTGTTAAATTATTAGGTTTAATAGGAAATTATCAAATTTGAGGTTTCTTTTACTAAGAATCCCCGTTAGTAAAAGGAAAACCATTTCCTTTGACTAAGGATGGTGACATTTGCTGGTGTTTTCTAAATGTAAGCGCTTCGACCCACCCCTTCACCCCTCCCCGGAGGGGATTAATGCACTAATGCTTTAATGGTAAAGCGGCAGTGACCACCGCCACGGCGGGGCCGGCAAGGTCGCGCGTGCCCCGATTGAAACCTGTCGCTACAATTTTGTGATTCATCATGGTTCAAACATTCTCTCTTCCGCTCTGCCCTTTGCGCTATGCGCTTAGCTCTCTATCCTATGAATCATAGTTCAGACTATTTGCGTTCATCCTGGTAATCCCCGAATCCTGTTAATCCTGGTTCAGACTTGAAGTTTTTTCATTTACCAGTTCCGCAAATTTCTGAGGCTCCTCGTAATGAGGCATGTGCGCAGAATGTTCAAATAAAGTTATTGTTTTTGTTTCCACCCGGATACACTCAAAATACCTGACTGCCGTTTGATACGGGGCAACGCCGTCTGATTTACCCTGAATAAAATGAACAGGGACATTAACAGCATCTACCATGTTAAAAAGATTCAGCTTATCCATCTCAGGCAATAAAGCATTCTGACAAAACTCCATACCTTTAATTGTTTTAAAAATATCTTTTAAACTATATTCTTTACTGAAAAGCATATTTTTTATTGTGGATAATAGAAGCGCACTATAACTGCTTCCCGACTTTATTCCTCCAAGATCCGTCAGCAGGCGGGCGCGTTCCTGAAATATTTTTGATTTTAATATTGGTTCGTCAATTAAATATTCAACCTGTTTGACAAGCCTGCGGTTATTTTTTTCTTTAGCTTTTGTCATTGCAAATTCAAGCGCATATTTATTAGCCGCAGGGATGTCTATATCCATACCGGTTAAAAATAAACTGCTGAACATACTGCTGTCTTTTTTGGCAGCCAACAGACAAAGAACTGCACCGATAGAATAACCTGAAAGAATGGCTTTGTCTTTATTGTATTTATTCAATAAATATTTGGTGCATTCGATAAGATCATCTGTTAATTGGGAAATATTTACTGTTGCCGGGTTGATATTATTATTGAAAGATTTACCACATCCCCGCTGATCCCAATACACTACCAGAAAATTATTTTCCAGGTGAAGCAGTTTTTCCATGGCAGAAGCTTCAGGAATTATAGGCAAACCGGGTCCCGCCTGTACATGAATAAAAAGCGGGGCATCTGCATTCCTGCCTCTTACAAGAATCCAATGCTCCGAATTATTGATATTTATTTTTTCTAAAGTGTTTATTTTCATATATTTTTTTTGATACAAAAATAAGCCGCACTAAAGTAAATTCCGTTCACATTTGCTAAGAAATTAGTTGTAGTTACAGGTCGAGACCTGTCATTGTTGCGACCAGTTACTGTTTGTAAAAACAACTCAATCACTGGACTTTAGTCCATTATGGGTGTTTTTTTTTTGGCTTGAGCCAAAGGCTCATCGCCTCTGGCGGAAGGGCCAAATTTCAATGTGATCAATTGTCAGCCGGGTTAAAACCCGGGGTAGCTTAAAATTATTTTTTTGCGCGGAGGCGGCTGAGATGCTGGGGACTAATGCCGAGGTATGAGGCTATGTGGTACTGGGCGGCGCGCTGCATTATCCGGGAATTTGCAGTAAGCAGTTCTTCGTAACGTTCCTTCGGTGTCTGAATTATAAAAGATACCGTCCGGTTATAAAAGCGTAAGAAAGTAGCTTCCACCATAACGCGGAATAAATGTTCAAGGGAGGGTGAAGTTTTGCAGAGTTTATTAAAATCAATATAGGAAAATATTGTTAAAACAGTTTTCTTCATTACGGCAATACCTGCCAGGGGCGGTTTGTTTCCTATTATTGAAGGAATATCTGCACAGAAATCATTTTCAAAATAAAATGAGTTGGTTATTTCATTACCGTCCTTCACGTAAAATTTTCTTAAGTATCCTTCTTCAATAAATGCTATATTATTATTTTTCTTTCCCGGCTCTATCCAGTAATCACCTTTGTTTAATTCAATGCGGGATGTAAGATTTAAAAGTTTATTGCAGTCTTCATCAGGCAGCGAAGCGGCTTTTTTAAGCGCCTGTATAATTTTGCTCATAATTTATTTCTGATAATTTCAGTATAATATTTTAGCGGGTTATAATATAAGGAAGTAATGATTTATTTAGAAATAGCGGCAAGGATCGATTCATGGAGCAGTACAGTATATGGATATCTGCAATGACAGGTCTCGATACGGAGAGGTTGCTGCAAGGACAGGTCGCGACCTGTCCCTACGAAAATAATGTTACGAAAAGGAAAAACTGTATTTCTGTTTAAGCCTGTTGCATAACCTGTCAAGTTCCGAAGGACCGTCATGGAATGTATTGGACCAGGCGACATTTATTTCCGTAACTTCTATATCATTAAGCCTTGAGCGCAGCGCTTTATAGGCCAAAAATGCATTCCTGTCGGAAAGGCTGTATCTTGCTTTATCCTGGAATATATCAAGAAGTGCTGAAGTTGAACCATCGCCGGGAATATTTAAGCCAGCGTCCTGGGAATTCTCAAGCAACGCGGATTCGTTATTTTCAGATAATCTATAATTGTTCAACATATCGTCTCCTGTTATCGTTAATCTTAACTAAAATCATTTATTCGAATATGAACACAAAATTCGAAATCAATGTAAAAAAAGAAACAAATTATTCAAGTGCTGTTTTGCACACCGGCAAATACCGGTGATTTGGCAATTTCATCTTAATACTACACAAAGTTGATAAAAGATCTACTTTTGGGGGAATAATTATTTTGACGATTTCGTTAGCGCTCATAATTAGTATCGGGATTTCCTTTTAATTTTATCCTGATGCATAACACGGAATTTCCTTACTATATTATCGAATAAATTGCCTGTAATATTTAATGTATCTTTGCAAAATTGGAATCAGATTTTCTATTCCCGGTTTGTTTAGCACCGGAATTGTTCCATATTCACACAGGAATGTTTAAACTTACCGGTTTTAACAGATAAATATTTTCTCTATTTTTTAATTACTAAATAAGAAGAATAAAGCGGAGTAAAGTAATGCAAAAAAACATCCCGGTAATTTCAATAACAGGCACTACACTTGCACAGGCCTATGAAGATGCGCTTGTTGCGCTTTATAATAACGGTATGCGGTTCCAAACCCAGTATGATAAGCCGGGCGACCCGTTAAGCATTGATTCAACAATGAATATTACAATACTTGAACCGGAAAGCGATCCTATGATACACCGGGCTTTTCCCGGCGGAATTGATAATTTAAGAGAATATGTTATGGAACTCTCCGGCGCTAAAGACCACTGGACAAAAAACATAAACGACCCTAACGATACCCGCTGGGAATATACATACCACGGAAGGCTTGCCTCTTACGGCATATGGAAAGAACTTACCGGGGGCGAATCCAAACAAAATGGGTATTTTTTAATAAACCAGATTGATGCCGTAATAAAAAAATTAGTCAGGCAGCCCTACACAAGGCAGGCGCAGATGATTACATGGATGCCTAACCTGGATATTGAATGTTTTGACCCGCCGTGTCTTCAGTCATTATGGTACCGGATAATTGAGGATGAAGATGGAGCGTGGTGGTTAAACTGCAATGTACGATTCCGCAGCAACGATGCCTGGGGTGCCAGTTTTATGAATATGTTCGGATTTATTAACTTTAATAAAAATATTATCGCATCAGGGATTGCTGAAGAATCAGGAAGGAAGGTCGGGCTGGGCAGAATGAACTGGCAGGCTGATTCTTATCATATTTACGGCAAAGACATTCAGAACGCCAAACAAATGCTGTTCGACAGGATAAACACAATGAGTTTTGAGGACAGAACGTTTAACTTCCATGATGATTTTATTCAGGAGATGTATAACGAGGCCGAAAAAGCCGTCTTAGCCAAAATTAGTATATACGATAAGTCACACTAGGGCAAATCGTCCGAACTATGATTTGTGTGATTAAAATTGAGCCGGAAGCTCATCAGCCTTTGGCTGAGATTTCACTGATTACTTTAATGGCTTTTATTCACATTATTTTTATTATGTACAGATAAATCATAGTTAATCATAATAATCATTTGAAAATCAGCGGTTCAGACATTTTTTGATCTTGAAATAAAAACATGAACAAATTATTTTTCATAATAACGATTATTGTTATTATAGCTTTTTCCGGCTGTAAAAAGCAGGATACCATAACCGGCCCGGCGCCGGCGCCCAGGGAAAGTTTGTTGTTGACAGCATCGGGACAACCGTAGCCATAAAAGAAGATACTGTTTTAAACAAGCTGGAAGCATACCTAACATTTTCTGTAGTATATCATTATGAAAATTATCCCGGCATTTTAAGCCAGATAAATTTATTGGTCAAGAATTCATCAGGATCATTTCTTACTCTTGATTATCTTGGACCCGAAAGTGTAAATGCCCTGCACCGGTTTACAAATTTTTCTGCCAGACTTCCCGATTCCCTGCAAGGGCAGGACAGTGTATTAATCAACCGCACTTTAAATGGTTCATTTTGGACTAAAAATGCCGACAGTGGTTATTATTCTGTTGGTACTTTTTCCTGGAAAGACAGCCTTTATGTTAATGTAGAGAGGTAGAATTGCGAGTTCAAAGATTTTGTTTATTTTACTTAATTACTGAAGTTACGCAAATGATATTTAAAGTAGCCCCGACATTTATATCGGGGATCGCTAAATTACAAAACATTTTCGGCTTTAGCCAAAATGATATGAAAATTGCGGCTTGAACCAAAGGCTCATCCGCCTCTGGCGGAAAAGCCAATAAAATCCGGACTTAACTATTCTTTTTAATATCTGCGTAACTTCAGTTAATCAAACAGAATACACGGAAGTGGGTAATATTTTTAATTTTAAGACCGGCTATATTGTTTCGGCTTCATCCCGATATGTTCTTTAAAAACTCTTGTAAAATGACTAAGGTTGATAAAGCCCATTTGATAACCCGCATCTGAAACAGACAGCTTTTCCTCTTTCAACAAACGGGCAGCTTCTTTCATCCTGAATTCCTGATAATAACTGAAAATGCTGTTGCCGAAAATTTGCCTGAATAAACGTTTCAGTTTGGATGGACTCATATTGGCGCAAACTGCCAATTCTTTAATAACCGGCGGAGTTTCCAGGTGTTCAAGCATTTGCTCCTTTACTTTGTAAATGGCTTGTATATCATGAATGTTTAAATCATAAAGATGTTTTTCATCCCGCTTTTCCAATTCCATTAATAGTCTGCAAACCAGTTCTTCTGCCTTTATCCTCAGAAAGAATAGTTCAAAAAATTCATCAACCGGTTCAGTAACAATTTCATCTACAATTTTCTGTAAAGAAGGATAAATCAATTGATCGAATAGTAAAGGCTGGGTATTCTGTAACAGGCTTTGCAAAACCGGTGATTTTTCCGACACCTCAAATAGCCCGTTCAAATAATTTGCATCCACTTCTATATTAATAGTCGCAGTATTTGTATGGATTGAAATAACGTCGTCGGTATTAATTCTACTGGTCCCAATTAACACGGAAGGTACTGTCTTTAACGGCTTTTCGGATAAATATGTTTCTGCTTTGGGGAAAATATTTTGAAACTTAAAAAATATTATTCTCTCTAAAGTATTAATGGCCTGGTTTTTAACAACTAAGTCCTCAAATAGCTCATAATTACTTATTAGCATCCGGATATGCTCATTAAAAACGAATCCGGCACAATAACCTTTGCCAAATTTTTCAGGGATTTCCAACCTTCTGTTTTTTACTTCCGTCCCTAATAACTTTGCAAGCCCATATAGGACTTTCGGTATAGTTTGCTGTACGTCTTTTTCCATGAGAAGTCTTTTACGACTATTATTGTGGCAAATATAGTTATTTTATCTCTAAAATACCCAATAATTTTGCATTATCAAATAAACTAAAATTAAATAGTGCATCAAATAAATAATTATAAGAAGAAAGCAACGTCAATGAAAACAACAAATCATGTAAATGTTAAAGAAATGAATTTTAATCAATTATTTAAACAAATTTCTCCCGAAGAGATGACCGACAATGTATTTACATTGACAGGAAAAGTTTTACCGGTTATCACTGCGGGCAAGGAAGATAACTATAATTCCATGACAGGCAGCGGGGGTGGCCTGGGACTTCTTTTCGCGAAACCCACCACCTGGTGCATTCTTCGGGCAGACCGTTATACACTTGAAATAATTCAAAAGGAGCAAACATATACGATGTCTTACTTCCCGGATGAATATAAGAAACAAATACTTTTTTTTGGAAGTAAGTCGGGAAGAGGCAGCGGCAAAATGAAAGAATTTAAATTAACAAGTGTTCAAACTCCTTCCGGAGAAATGTCTTTCAAAGAAGCCAGACTAATTATTGAATGTAAATTAACGGCACTTAGTACTGCCAATCCCGATGATTATTACACACAAGAAGCTAAAGACGCTATTAACGAAGCTTACAAAGAAGCAAACGTTTATCGCAAATTTGTATTTGGGGAAATCACCCATGTTTGGGTAAAGAAATAAGAATAAACCGGGATTAACGAAGAGTGTAATTTATGAAACTTATAGCTGTTTGCGGCAGCGCAAGAAAACAAGGCAATACCTCAAAAATGTTACACCAGGTTATTGAAGGTGCAAAATCAGCAGGCGCTGAAACTGAATTTGTAAATCTTTTTGACCTGGACTACAAAGACTGTATGAGTTGTTATGCGTGTAAATTGAAAGGAAGAAAATCTTTTGGGCATTGTACCTTAAATGATGAACTTAAGCCTTTGCTGGAATGTATTGAACAATCAGATGTAATTGTTCTTGGTTCGCCTGTTTATTATGGAAACCTGTCGGGTCAAATGCGTTCATTTACGGATAGATTGCTTTTCCAATATCTTGATTATGGTGGTACGGGTACAGGTCCTAAACCCAAAAACTTTAAAACAGCTTTGATTGCAACGATGAATGTGAATGATGAAATTTATGTTAAAAGAGGGTTCAGGGATACATTAGTTAATTTTTCGGAAATGATGGCCCATACATTGGGCAGTTGTGAACTGTTAACTTTGACGGATACAATTCTATTTGACGATTATTCAAAGTACGTTTATCAGATGCCGGATATAGCAGAAAAATCAAGCCGGGTCGAAAAAATTTCCGCTGAGAATTTGAATTTAGCTTTTGATTTAGGAGTCAGGCTTATTAAATCCTGATTGATATACATTTGAAAGCGGTTAAAAAAATCAGTGTTTTTAAATATTTAATTTTTTTATTTTTGCGAACTATAAAAAGCGGGATTGTTTGGTATAACTTAGTTAATGAATGGGAATGTCCTCTGCAGTGCTGCTTAATAATATAAAAAAATTGTTTAATTGACATTTTGTTTGACGTGTTGAAATACACACGGGATAGCGCATGTAATAATTTTTAAGTCGTTCCGCCAGAGGACGGACAGGTGAAACGACTGTTTGATTTATTGCGGAATGTTTTCCCACGAATAAATTCGTGGGCTGCTTTTGTATTACAGTAATATAAGGATACTGTAACAATGCACCCTTCTACACACCCTGCCTACCGGCAGGCAGGCCCTTTCGTCCCCTCTCCGGAGTGGAATATTTTAGTTTGGAAGAATCTTATTATCATCAATTTTTCTGTTAACCGGGAAAATTACCGGGGAGGGTATATTCAGAGTTAAGTGCTTTATTTACAATAGGTTACTTGATTTTTTCTTGTAATTTTATGCCCTTTTATGATATCATTTTATGCAAATTATGGCAATTTATGCCGTTTTCTGACAAATTATAAAATTCTTAAATGCATATATTATATGAGGTTAACCGTGGGAATAGTACGCGGCCCCTCACGCCTGGTTAACTTTTCACGTTTGGTTTATTTTATACACGAGAGGTTGACTTGAAGTACGCTTTTATGTATTTTATTAAACAAAATAATCAATTAGTTTATATATTACTTTAAAAGTAGACTTTGAGTACTCTTAGAATGGGAAAAATAAACCAACTTATAATTGAATGGCCCAGAGGCACGGGGAAGCTGTCATCCTCCCTTAACAAGATGGGTTATTCCAAGGATTTATTGAAAAAATATATAGGCAGCGGATGGCTGGATACTCTTGGATATGGCGCATTTAAAATAAAAAATGATTCTGTCGGCTGGGAAGGGGCTCTGTATGCCTTGCAAACTCAGAAAGATTCCCGGATACATGCAGGAGGTAAAACAGCATTAGAACTAAAGGGATACGCACATTACATCAGCACAACTGCAGCCCGCGTATTTCTCTTTGGCGCGCAGCGTTATTTTTTACCTAAATGGTTCAGAGAACAAAGCTGGTACGATAGTATATATTATTCAATGACTAATCTTTTTGACTATTCAAAAGTAAACGGCTTTAGCAAATTCAAATCCGGGAATTTTGAAATCAATATCTCTTCGCCGGAATTAGCCGCAATGGAAATGTTATACCTTGTACCTGCAATACAGACATTTGAGGAAGCTATGCAATTAATGGAAGGATTAACGACATTAAGGCCTGCGCTTGTGCAGGTGTTATTAGAAAAATGCAACTCGTTAAAAGTAAAAAGATTATTCTTATATATGTCTGAAAAAAATAACCATGACTGGTTAAAAAATCTAAATATAAAAAAAATAGACTTTGGAAGCGGCAAGCGGGTTATTGTAAAAAATGGTGTATTTAATAATAAGTATAATATAACAGTGCCGAAAGAATATGAAAAATAGCCCATATTATAAGCAGGCGGAATTAATACTTAGAATACTTCCCATTATAAACAATGAAAAAGTATTTGCTCTGAAAGGCGGAACAGCTATTAACTTTTTCTTTAGGAATTCGCCCGGATTGAATGGAATTGAAAAACTTCCTGCTGTTCAATGGAAGCTGGAAAATATCAGTAAGATAAAATCGGATAAACATGAACTTGCCTGCAAAAAACTTGAAACTTACTTTTTGAAGTAAAGGAAAAGCATATCCATTCGTTTTAACCGGGGAAATTAAAAAAATAAAATATTATTCCGTTAAAACAGGTTCAGATATGGACAGGTCGCGAAATGCAGTGACGGGTCGCGACCTGTCACGACGAAATAAAAAGACAACCAATAAAATAATTTATGTTTTCTTCTTAGGTATACCGGTTGTGTGGCAATCCGTACAGTGTACTGAATGAATGTTATGCGGGCTGTTCTTATCAAAAAATGTAGTATTCATTTTTGTTACGTCAAGGCCGCAGTTTGAAATTGCGGGATGGCAGTTGCCGCAGCTCTGCCGCGGATCGTTGCTGTGGTTGGCGTGGCATGAGAGGCAGCTTAATCCTTCATGAACTCCGCGCGGAGTCCTGTCGTCGCTGGTGCCTGCCTGGTGAAATGCATTTGGCGCATGGCATTGTACACATATCTTCTGTTCGGGCTCGTTTGAAACATTAACCTTCCTCTCCCCTTCCCAAAGAGTTAGCGCAGGAAGATCGGCCGGTTCACGGTGTATCTTTTCATACCTGTTATAATAAAGCGCAATTGGAAACTGGGTGAAACTCCTGTAAAAAATATCTCTTGGTGAAGAATAATCAGCCCTTACTGAGACGGATCCCTTCCTGTGGATTTCATGACATGTAAGGCATGGAATAACCGGCATGGATCCCTGTCCGGGGTTTACCATATTCCACGGGCCTTTAATGCTGACGGGTGTAACAAGATCCCATATGGAACCTTCATAAAACATCCCATGACAGCGCAAACAATCCGCATTCGGCTGTATTACGCTGTTGTGTCTTTTGTTAAGGAAAATGGCGGAGTATGTTGCGGAATGCCCGCCGGACATCCACTTGGCATACTCTATACCGTGACAGCGTTTGCAGTTTTCAAGCATCTCTACAATCTGGGTTTCGTTCAGATGAACGTCTTTGGTGCCGTAGCCGGAAAAATGATTTACTATCATCATTGCTTTTTCAGCCATGCTGTGGAACCCGTTGCTGAATGCAGTACCGTGGCATTCTTTGCAGTTCAAATCACGGTGGCCGCTTTGGGTAAGCATAGCCGCAGTGCTCTCAATTTCATGGCATGATGAGCACGTGGACTGAGGAGGCGCCGCTTCCCAGTAAATTATAAATCCTGCAAATGCAATAATAAAAACTGCTGCGAATATCAGGACTACTCTTGTTAAGATGTGAATTTTGCTCATATATTTTATAAGAGAAATTTTATTTATCCTCTACGAGGATATTTTTGATTTTTAGTGCGTTATTATTTCTTCGTAAAGACGGGGTATGCCCCGTCTCTATAAGGGCAATAAATTATATACAAGGACCTACAAAAATTCAAAGTCTGCAATATTGTAATATAAATATTGCAGGGGGTTTTCTAAATATAATCGCTTCAACCCACCCCCGAGACCCCTCCCAAAAGGGGAATATTTTAATTGATGAGTCGGTGATTAGATCAAATTATTTTTAATAATTTGATTTAATCATGCAAACCTGTTTCCTTTTTGCCATTCGGATGCGATGTGACCGCCTACCCAGTACCCGAATGCCATAATTGTAAGCGCGGGGTTGAATCCGCCGTTGTTCACATGCAGGCTGGCATCCGATACAAATACATTAGGAGTATCATGCACACGCCCGAATTTATCTACTACAGAAGTTTGCGGGTCATTGCCCATCCGGCATGTTCCGGCCTGGTGCTGGCCGCCGCTCAGTCCTTTACCTCCGACACCCTGCCATGTAAAAGACGCCCCGGCTTCTTTAAGAATCATCTCTGCTTTGCCGGAAAGAAATTCACAGCCTTCAACGTCTTTGGGATGCCTGTGCCCGGAGAGCCGTACAACCGGAATACCCCAGAAATCTTTTACCGCCGGATCAACCTGAACGCGGGAATCAAAGAAAGGCATCTCCTGTATGGGGCCTACAACCTGTACGTTTCTTTTAAAATACTTCCGCTGGAATTCTTTATGCTCCTTACCCCACTTCGCAGCTCCGGGAGGCCTAACGCCGGTGAAGAAATACGGAAGCCTGTTAAACTCATTAGCCAGTATACCGCCTCCTATAATGCCGCGGTTATGATGGCTGAAGTCGCTGATCGCTATTGATGCGCCAGGGCCGACGTCGTCAAAATTATCTTCTTCAAATAATCCGAAAGCGCCTGTGTATGCATGCCCCTGCAAATTTCTTCCGACCCAATCATACTTGTTTCCGACGCCATTAGGGAAAAATTTTGATTTTGAATTTAAAAGCAGTCGGGGAGTTTCGGTTGCTGAAGCGGAGATAACAATTACATCTGCCGTTTGTGATTGTAATTGATTGTCTTTATCAAAATAATTAACGCCTGTAATTTTTCCATTATCGCCGGTTATCAGCTCACTGACCACACAGTTCGTCCTGAGTTCACAATTACCGGTGGATATGGCAGTTGGTATAACGGTATTTTGCGTACCGTTTTTAGCATTTATCGGGCATGCAAAGCCGCAGCACGATCTCCTCCTGACGCATGGCGCCCGTCCCTCACGTGCAATTGAATTCCTCAGCATCGGAATTGGGAAAGGATGGAGGCCCATCTTTTTCATTGTGGACTCCAGCAGTTTTGCTTCCCTGTTATAAGCGAACGGGGGCATAGGGTATGGTTTTTTGCGCGGCGCTGCAAAAGGATTTTGCGATGCATCGCCGGAAACTCCTATTTCCCACTCCGCTTTTTCATAGCAGGGTTCAATATCTTCATAAGTAATGGGCCAGTCGTCCAGTGTAGAACCTTCAACATGACCGTAAGTAGTTTTCATGTGAAAATCTTCGCGCATAAACCGCCACGCCATAGCTCCGTAACTTACTGTACCGGAACCAACGCAAGCCGCTACGTTATTATAGGCATCTTCGCTGGCGACGACAATTCTTGTAGAACCGTCATCGTCTACAATAACCCTGCGGTACCTTTCATCGTCCGGCCCGTATGCATTGCCGAGTGAAGTGGTTCGCTGAGAAATAAGTTCATCAATATTATGAACGTCAAAATTTGCCCACCCTCCTCGTTCAAAAAGTACCACGGACATTCCGGCTTCGCTTAATTCTTTTGCAACCACTCCGCCGCCTGCACCGGCGCCGACTATAACTGCGTTTACATGTTTGTTACTCATAGTTTAAATTCCATCCCGGTTTTCGCCGACGATCTGGGGTTCATCAAGGCCGATCATTTTGTAGCTTATAAAATTTTTATTGCCGCCATGCCTGGGGCTGCCGTAATATCCCTGCAGGGAATGAGAGCGGAGGAGTTCAAAGAAGTGAGCGGAGAACCCTTTTCTCCAGACATATTCTTCCAGCCTGCCGGCTTCCATATCCTGCAGTAAGGAAGTCTGAGAGTCCCATGAAATATTTTCAAACCTGGAATGAAATTTATTCAGGCATGTATTTTCAAGAGCTGCCAGCCCTTTACGGTAGTCTTCCTGAAACCGGCGGTACGGCCCGGTAAGCTGCAGGTCTATAAAATTTGCAACGCCGGCATCTTTGCCCCCTGGCCAGTTATCGGCCGGGATAATTTGTTCGGCTATTGCTTCAACCAATTTATATTCATGCTCTGTGAAAAATAATGTACCCGGCCGGTGAGCAGTTGAAAAGCTTTCAATAAGCCTTACTCCCCCTGCGGCAACTGCAAGTGCGCCTGCACTTAGTGTGGAAATTTTTATAAAATCCCTGCGTGAGAGTTTGTTACCTTCAGCCATATATTCAACTCATTTTTTTAATAAATGCAAATAAGTCCGTCCGATTCAAACCGGGGTAAACTTAGCACTTGAAGGAATTAATGTCAATAGTTTTTAAGATGAAGAAAAATCAAATTTCTAATTGAATAAATTTTAATTATACTTTTATCATAAAATTAATGGATCGTGCAAATTGGAATTGCGGTGATACATGCGGCGTAGCAGTGACTGGTCGCGACCTTACCTGCCCCGCCAAGGCGGTGGTCACTACCGAAAATTGTTATTTTTTTAAATTTATAGTTTTTCCTTGAAGTGTAATATCAAAAGAACTAATTTTGTTACAACGGTTCTTTTATGGGTCAGAATGAAGCGAAAGAAATCATACTAATTAAAATTGCGGGAAGAAATATTTTACAATAATATTAACCAACCGCAAATGTGTTCAATGATTCTTTTAAAGGGAGGGACGTATGGGAAAGAAACTTTTACTCTTTGTAATACTTATCTGGTCACAAGCGTTACTTTGGTGCAATCCTATAGATAACACACCAATTACCAAATTTTCAGAACTGTTTTTTGATAATAACAATAACTGGGCTATGCAAATTTATTTTCCATTTGGATATCAAACCATAAGTTCAGGAATGGGTGGCTTTGATAGTGTAATTTTTATAGTTTCTAATACCAGTTCTAAATTAAATATTTCATATCCTAATGGTACCAGAGTAGGTGTGATCACTTCAGACAGCCTTACAACTCCATTAGTTATTAACCGTGAAGGCGATAAAGTTGTAATTTGTACATATTCGCATTATAATTCATCGACATTAATCAGACAAGATGCAATTATGTTTGGGAATTATCCGGGTGCCACAGTCGGGGCGCCTGATTCGGGATATTCTATATTCAGATATAGCGAACTGCTTCTATCAAATAATTATTGTACTGTTGACTTCCTTACTAAAAAAACTTTCCCTGGAATTTTATATGATACATCAGGCTCAGCCGGAACCCTGGAAGGGCACATCTATGATAAAGAGAACAGACTGATTAACGGTTATAATTTTCCCGACGGCACTAATTATATTTTGCTGGAAGCAGAGGTTAGTTGGCATTCCGACGGGTCATATAACACACCAATCTTTAACACAATTTATCAACCGGGTTTTATAAGCGTGCGTTTAGAAGATTTTGAGGCATTTAACACTACGGTGCGAATTGATACATTTGAGTTGAAAAATATACATCCGGATACGATCGTCTACCAGGATATTCATTTAACAGATACATGTTTATACTGTACGCTTGTTGATGCGGTAAAGAATAAAGTACTGCCGCAAAACAATGAACTGACACTAATAAATTATCCTAACCCATTTAATCCGTCAACAAATTTCTACATAAAAATTCCGAATGCAATGAGCGGTAAAAAGGAAAACATTACTATCTATAATGTAAAAGGGCAATTAATAAGGATACTTCCCGTTAACGGAAGTTCAACAATTCAATGGGACAGCAGGGATATGAAAGGAAGAATAATGTCATCCGGCGTGTACTACTACCGGCTTGTTATAGACAACAATGTAATGAAAAACGGCTCAATGATTCTACTGAAGTAATTTGGGAAAAATTTTATTTATAGTTTTAGCTATTTGTTTAACTGCGTCCGGGCAGAGAGCGGATTTCTTTAAAGAAGATATTACATTCCGCCTGGATAAAGTTTATTTTGATGTTGAAGGATATTATTGGTTTGCAAACCACTCGGACAAGCCGGTTAATTCGGAAATATACTATCCCTTCCCGGCATATAAAGACGGAGCTGTTGATTCCATCCGGCTGTATAATATTTCCGCAGGACAAAAAACCCGTTACAAATTAGAGGGCGCCAACGGAATTTCATTTCATTTATTCATCCCGCCGCATGATACCGTTTTATTCCAGGCGGGTTACAGGCAGAAAATATCCGGCGACAGCGCAATATATATTTTAAAAACTACCAAAGGTTGGGGCAAGCCTTTGGCATATGCGGAATATAAGCTGATAGTGCCTGATACTCTGAATATAAAAAAATTTACTTACCCTCCTGATAAATTATATGAGATTGAAAAAGAAAAAATATATTATTGGAAGAGGGAAAATTTTATGCCCGCAAATGATATGATTTTTTATTTCTGATAATGAAGAATATTATTGCGGTAATTATTTTGCACGGTAAGGACAGGTGGCGGTAGCAACAGGTTCCTGTAAGGACAGGTCCCCATTGGGGCAAGCGCGTTCATCCCTATGGGAACCTGTCCCTACGGCAATCATACATTTATGTTGTAACCTATTCCCGGACTTCTTAGTCTAAAATTTTAGAACGAGAACAGGCCTGTTGTTCAGAAATGATGCGATTTTATTATACAAAAAGTTTGTAATATTTAATGAATATAATTTGAAAGGAAACATACAATGGAACCTGCAATAATCGGAGTTTTTATACCTATAATACTTTTCATAGTAATTGGAATAGTATTTGTTTCATCAGGATTTTTTAATTTTAGCATAAGGAAGCTTCTTGTTGAAAAGGGCCTTGATGTTCAGTCAATCAAAGAGTTCCTTGAGAATAGAAGAGATCCTTATATACTAATGAAAATTGGAATTATAGCAATTGCATTTGGTATCGGTTTGGGATTAGGAATGATGCTGCAGGATTATACCGATAAAGATTACTGGGTGCCTTTTGCATTATTCACAATTACGGGTATCGGATTTGTAGCGGCGAATATAGCCGGCCGGATAATGTTATCTAAAAACAATAAAAAATCTTAAACGGGAAGAAAATTTATGAAATTTGTTCGCACAATTGCACTGTTACTTTTCTATCTTTATCCTTTAACGACTGCGCAGGCGCAGGAAGCAAAGGAGAATAAGGCAGATTCATTAAAACATAATAATAAGATTAACTGTTCCCACGGAAATTTTAATCTTGGCGCCGGCGGGGCGGGAATTTGTTTCGGCAATTCCGAATATCATAGCGGTATAAGGTTTAACGTTGTTGAATGCGGCGTACGGGAAGTGAATGGTATAAATATAACCTTTTGGAAAGGAATCGATTCAACTTTAGATAATTTTAGAATGTCGGGGATTTCTTTGGGACTAATGCCAAGCGTGGGCAGTTCTGAAGGAATAACTGCGGGCATAGGAGCAGTTGAATCAAGGCGCGATTTGACAGGAATAAATTTGGGCGGCGGTGCAGTGGTTTCAGGCAGATTAATGGAGGGCATAAATATAGGCGGCCTGGCTTCTGTTGCGGGTTCGGATATGACCGGGATAAATTTAGGAGGACTTGCCACCGTAGCCGGGAAAGATATGACGGGAATAAGCATAGGCGGCTTAGCTTGTGTTGCAGGAAAAGATATGACAGGAATTCATGCAGGGGGACTTGCGTGTGTTTCACATGGTTCTGCAACAGGGTTTAACATAGGCGGACTAGCAGTGGTAGGCAAAGATATAACCGGTATTAATTTCGGATCGCTTGCAGTAGTCGGCCAGGGTTCGTTAACCGGCATAAATTTAAGCGGGCTTGCTGCTGTCGGCCACGACGATATTACAGGTGTAAATGTTGGAGGAGCTGCATTAGTCAGTCAAAAAGATATTACGGGCATAAATTTAGGCGGGCTTGCACTCGTTGCCCAGGAAAGTATTACCGGCATTAACATCGGAGGCCTTGCAGTAGTCGGCCAGAAGGAAATTACCGGATTTAATATCGGGGGATTGGCCCTGGTAGCCGGCGACGGGAATATTACGGGATTTAACTTTACAATTGGAAAACTTCAGGCGGGTGATGAGATTACCGGGTTGAATTTTGCGGGTTATAAAATTGAAGCCGCTGAACTTACCGGGTTGAATATTTGCTGTGCATGGATTGAGTCTGATTATGTAACCGGTTTTTCCATCACTCCTTATTGCAGGACTAAAAAAAGAATGACGGGATTATCTGTTGCAGTACTTAACTATGCCGAAGAATTGAACGGAGTGCAGATAGGTGTGTTGAATATAGCGGAAAATAATGTGTCGGGATTGAGTGTTCTGCCCGTGTTAAACGCACATATAGAGTTATAGTGTGAATTAAAGCAGCGCATAGCTTTAGCTATGGGTATAAGAACATAAACACTCTCCCCGCCTGCCTTTAAGCGGGGAGAGGATGCAAGAGTGAGGTCGTATATGTTATTTACGAAATTTTCACTCCTGGTATTATTACATTGTATAAAATTTTTACTTGTGAATTTCGTATGTGTAAACCTGATCCCCATTGCTGTTTACAAAACTGAATTTCATCCTGTTTTGCGCAAGGGAGACAACGCCAAACCCCAGGGAGGCGCTGCTGAATTTGGTAAAATCCGCATGGCCGACCGGCCTTGTTTCGGAACCGCCGCCAACGCCAAAGTATTCTACTGTTGAACCATCCGGGCGGGAGTGCTGCAGGTCGTGATCATGCCCTTCAAAGCAGGCATCTACTTTATATTTTTCAAACAGGGGAACAAAATATTGCTGAATTTCCTTTGTACTGCCGTGTGTAAATGATGCGGAATAAGCCGGGTGATGGAAGAATACAAATTTCCACCTTGCATTTGAGGAGGCCAGAACGCTGTCGCACCAGTGTAGTTGTATTGAATTATCAATTCCCTTTATATGATGATTATCCGACTTTTCATTGATATATTCCTGAATGAAAGGTGAAGAATCCACAATTACAAACAGCGCTTCCGTAGAGTCAGGCAGTTTTTTAATGAAGGAAAAATACCTTGAAGGCTGTATCCATCTGTTACTTGTTTTAGCGTATTCAAGTTCCGCATCAACGTTGCCTTCACAGTCATGATTGCCAAGAGTTATATACCAGGGAATCATTAATGATTTTGCGGTATATACATTTTCATAGTTAACTCCCCAATAAGGATCGGTAGAACTCGGTACGCCCTTGCCGTGGAAATTATCGCCGCATGTTACAACAAAAGATGCGTTGATATCTGCTGCAGTTATCCCGAACTGCTTTGCAACTTTAATCTGCCCCGGCGCTTTTTTTGCCGTATCGTTTATTCCTTCCCTGCCCCAGTCGCTTATAACAAGAAAATTAAGCGATTTGCCGCTAAGAGTTAACTGCTTTGAATTATTATTAGCTGATTGCGAATATAGATTTGTAAACAATACACCGGCCAGTATAATTATGATTGAAATAAAACCCGGAAACAGCCTGGTTTTTGATTTCATTAAAACCTCCTTTTTTGTAAAACAATACCGGCGCATCATTTTAAATAATGCACCGGCATGTGAAATAACTAAATATAAGAAACGTGCATGGGCTAAATTCACTTTTCCGCCGGAGGCGGAAAAGTGAATATACTTTCTAATTTAGCCATCCCCGGCATAAACCTGCCTGACGGTAGGCAGGTGTCGGGGCTACTTTAAATATCATGTGCTTAACTTCATTTACTTAACGAATGTTAAGTTGATATTAAATATTTTATTAAACCGCTCCGGGTTTTAACGGAGCCTGTCCCGATTCATTATCGGGAGGGAAAAATTAAACCCGGAATTTATTGGCTCATCCGACTCCGGCGGAAAAACCGAAAATGTTTTTAATTTATCCATCCCTCCCGCTCGAATCGGGAGGAAATAATTAAGCCCGGATTTTATTGGCTTTCCGCCCAATGGAGGAAAAGCCAAACATGTTTTGCATTTTCAAACCCCCGGCACCTGCCGTTAGGCAGGTGCCGGGTTTTATCATTTACGCAACTTCACTATTTAAGATAGATCATCTTTTTAACAGAATTAAAATTGCCTGCATTTATGGAATAGAAGTATATGCCGCTGGTTAAATTATTAGCGTTAAATGACACCTGGTAAGAACCTGCGTTCTGCTGTTTGTTAACAAGTGTAGTTACAAGCTGGCCAAGCAGATTATAAACCTTCAAAATAACAAGCTGGGATTTAGGAATACTGTAGCTTATAATAGTTGACGGGTTAAAAGGATTCGGATAATTTTGATTTAAAGAAAAACTTACCGGTATTGTTGAATTTTGTTTTTGAACTGCAGCAACAGTTCCGGCACCCAAAGCGCCTATGTTTGCATCCCCGGGCAGAGTTGAGTTACCATTTCCAAAAAACGCATTACTCCAATGATTAGCTGCGGTTGGAGCAGGAGGTGTAATACCGCGGCCCAGTGCAACTGCTTTGGCAAGTAAATGGTAATCATTTTTTCCGTCAAGAGCAATCCAGTCATTATAGAAATCAGGCTGATAACTTACAAACAGAGAATCTGCATGTACGTCTAATATATCGGTAGAAGCAGGTTTACCTACTCCGTCTGAAGGATAATAACGCGAAACACCTTTTAAACTATCTACAGAATAAAAGAAAAGATTATTATTATAAACAGTACGTACAGTATCGGCTGCAGTGGTAATCTCTATCCCGGAATACATATCGCCGATAATATTATTATATATTTGTGCACGGGCGCTGGCGTCTACGAGTATTCCATAACCAAGTTCGGTTACACGGCGCCATCCTCCGGCAACTATAGTGTTATTGTGCACGCACATACTTGTTAAGCGCGGCAGAGATGTGCTTGCATTTATTTTAACACCGTTACCGCCGGGCGCCCAAATTACATTGTATGCAACTTCTCCAATTGCTCCTGCTTTAATATTAATATTATCTCCATCCGGAGCGCCGCACCATTTAAGAGTATTGTGAAGAATACTGGCGCTTCCGCCGTGGAGTCCTATACAGTCATCAACAACCCCTGTTACATTATTATAAGCAAACACCGTGGTAGTAGTGTTGGCATAGTCCGAGTAGATATCGAATGTACGGTAAGCGTGGCCGGTTGCGTCATTGCCGCCTGCCCAGGAAACGTTTGTATATGTAACGCTAACATATTTGCAAGAATCCCCGACTATTCCGCCCCATAATCCCGGAAGTGTAGAATCTTTAATAGCAGTAGTTATCACATTACGGTTTGAAGCAGTACCGTTACAAATAAATGTGCCTAATATATGAATCCATCCGGCAGCTCCGGCAATAGGATCATTCATCATTAAAAGCGTATCTCCGGCGCTAATAGTAAGAGTATCACCAACCGGAATCGTCGCACTGTCTTTTACAACATAAGTATGATTTGGTAAAGTTGTCCCGCTTACATAACCGGTAAGAGTATCAGGCAACTGCCCGGAAAAGGCAACGGCCGGCATAGCGAACAGAAAAAGAACCGTGAAGAACTTATACATATAACCTCCTTAGTTTATTAAATAGTATATCAGAATTTATAACTTACCCCTATTGAAGCTCTCAGTTTATTAAAATCACGGATAATAACGATCGGGTTATGTTGTACATATTCTCCCGAAGGTATATCGGTGATAATTGGCGAATTGAAAAGATTAACTAATTTAAGATTTAGCAATAGATTAGAGAATAAAAGCTGTTCAGCGGCAAAATCATATTCACCGACTCCCTCCTGGTAGGTATCATAACCGTCTAACGCAGCTACTGCAATTAACCGCCGGCCTGTATAGTTATAGGAAAGATTTGCGCTTGTACCCCAATCCTTATTTTCATAAGACAGAATAACATTTGCAATTTGAGGCGATTGTGATTCAAGAGGGCGTTTCTGCTGATAATAAGATTGTATCAAATCTCCGGCAAGATCCTCGGCAGTAACCTGCTTTGTGCTTGTTATCTGGGAGAACACATAACTATAATTAGCTGTAATACCCAGCCCGCCAAAATGTTTTGATAATACGGCTTCTGTGCCGTAAACAGTTGCCGGGGCACCATTAACTTTTGAAGTAACTAATACTACTCCTACCGATTGGAATTCATCTTCAATAGGATCCTGTATTTTCTTGGAGTAAACACCGAGGGAATAAACATCCAATTGATTAGGGTAATATTCATATCGAAGATCAATATTGAAGGAAGTAGCCGGACGGAGATTTGGATTACCCTGGGATTGACTTTCATCTGAACGGTCAACTGCGGGAACAAGATCAAAATAACTTGGGCGGCTCATAGTTTCGGTAATTGAAAGCCTGCCGATTTGCTGCTCCGTAAAATTATACCTGAAATGTATTCCCGGAAGAAAATTTACCATAGTAACATTTGCCTGGTGATCGGCAATATCCGCGGACGCCAATGTATAATACCAATCTTTTGCCTGCTCCCACCTTAAGCCGCCGAGAATCTGAAGCTGCCCGAACACAGCGGTATATTGAAAATAAGATGAGATAAGGGATTCACTTGCTTTATAGTTTTGATAACCATACACTGAAGAACCGGAAGTTGTGCCTGATCCAAAAACTGAAAGTTTAGCGCTGTCAATTGAAGTAAACTCCTGTGTGTGGCCGTTTATTAAAGCAGGGTTTAATTGATAATCATCCTCATAATTGGCACGAGTAAGTTTCTGAGAGAGCACCCCGGCCTGCAGAGTTTGTGTATTATCATTTGTTATATGAAAAATCGCATCCACTTTTCCTAAAAATTGATTATCATCGTTTTTTCTCCACGAATGTGTAATATTATCAAGGCCCTGAAAAGGCTGGAGTTGTCCGTTAGAGCCATAGTTCTGGAACAGAGTGTATTCTGCCTCGTCAGGCCTGTCCTGTACCGCATCGGTATAGTTAAGCGTCCAGTTCAACTGAACTACAGACTTAGTAAAATCCTGTCCGTTTAAAGAAATACTGGAAATAGTCTGAGTTCTGATTGCCGACCTGTTTGTATAAGTTAAATCTGCAGCGCCGCGTTCTCCGTCAGTTTGAACCTGCAAGCCGTGAAGAACCTGGTCCTCTTCCTGTCGAACGTCCATATAGGTAGCTGTGAATTCATTACCTTCGTCCGCAATGTAGTCGGCTTTGACAACGGCTCCATCCCTGATTTTATTTGTATAATATATTTGATCATCATAAGTTGCGGTATACGGCGTCAGATGCCCTTCTGCATCAACCCGGTTAATATTCGAACCGACGGTATAAAAATCAGTAGGAGTTTTATCATATGTATTCTGATAGCTTCCGGCGGCAATTAAGCCAAACTTTCCGTCAAAAAAACGGTCGCCGACAATACCTGAAAAGATCCCGTCAGGAGGGGCTGTTTTATTTGTGAAGATCAGATTATTGGTTGTAAAATCAGAGCTTACCGGGTTATAGCGCGGTTTAATTTGTGTTGTCGGGTCTAAGTCGCTTACAGTTCCATGCATTCTCTGCGGGTCAAGATCATTAACGCTGTTTTTATCGAAAGTGTTGAAAGGAGTATTAATAAGACTTGCACTGTACCCTGTTGCGGCGCTTAAAGAAAAAATAAAATTTTCAGGAGCTTCTCTTAACAACAGATCGGTTGATCCGCCGATAGCATCGCCGGCAGTTTCGGGAGTTAATGACTTGGTAACCTCTATACTCTCAAATAGTGCGGATGGGAAAATATCCATCGGGACAAAACGGTCTTTCGATTCCGGGCTTGGAATTTTAATACCATCTACAAGTGTATTATTATATTGCTGAGCAAGGCCGCGCATAACAACATACTGACCTTCGCCGGTATTATCCTTCATAATAGACATTCCTGAAACTCTTTGCAGAACATCTGCTGCGGTTTTATCCGTGGACTGTTCTATTGCCTCGGCGGAAATAACATTAACTTCATTACCGGCATTTTTTTCAGTTTCCCTGGCAGAGGATTCAAGTTCTTTATTTGCCCTTGCCTCTACAACAACCTCGCTTAAATTGATGGCTATTTCTTTTAAGTAAAAATCTTTTGTTGCAACACCTTCATCAGTAGTAATAGTTACTTTGTCATCAACAGGTCCAAAACCAACGGCTGTTGCTTCAAGAGTGTATGTTCCCGGAGAGACTGAATTAATTATGTAAAACCCATGTGAATCTGCGCTGGCGCCAAGTGTAGTCCCTTTGATGACAACATTTGCGCCCGGCAGCACCGTATGATCGGATGTATTTCTAACTATTCCCTTTATAGTACCGGGAAACAATTTGGGAGAAAACAAAACGATTTGAATCAATAATGGAATTATTAATAGATTAATTGTTAAGTGTTTTACAGAAACACGCCGGCAAGTTTGTATATATGAAATTGTAATTTTTTTTCGCAATTAAACTCTCATTCTTTCTAATAATATTTTTTAGTAACTAATACGTTGAGTTTTTCAACATCCATATTTTCAAACCGGATAACACACATTTTACCTCTACTAATTAAAGTGTTGTTGGAGGTTCCAATAAAAGATGAACTTTTATACAAAAGTGATCTTGTGAGCCTCTGCAGGGTGCTGCATAACGAAAATATTATTTTTAGTAGCTCCGACTTTTAAGTCGGGGATGGGTAAATTCAAAAAAACTTTAGGACTTTAGTCCATTGTTGCGTACTTTTTGTTTGCTTGAGCCAAAGGCTAATCCGCCTCTGGCGGAAAAGCCGAATTTTGGTTCAATAAATTATCCCCGGCTTAATAGCCGGGGCTATTAGCAACAACCTGCTATGGCTCAAAACATTACAACCTTGAATGTCTGGCTTCTACCTCGGTTTATGTTTTGAAATATTATTTCAACAACTTGAATTAACCATATCAAAACCCCGGTAGGGGTGAAATGATTATAGCAAAACAATCCACCCAACAAACTTTTTCCTGGACCTCAGAGGGGTGGCACAGGACTTCGGTATTGATTTTATTATGCCAAACTTTAGTGTAACGTTGGAAGATGTAAACCATCACTCAATCAAATAAAAAAATAGTTCCCCCTAATGCCTGCGGATGCATGTAAAAATCTAACAGTTGCACAGGTCATTTTTTATATGACTTAATTTTTTAATGATTTATTAAAGAATAAATAATTAAAAATTCCGATGTCAATTTAATCCGGCAATATTTTCTTAGTGTTACGTAAATGTTATGTTAGTGTTAAGTTGTTGAGTAATAATTCCCTTTATAATAGATTGAAAACAGCCCATAGCTTCAGCTATGGGTATAATGAAACGAACAATATATTAGGAATCGTTTTAACGATTTACAAATTTTGTGTTATCATTTTATCGGGATGTAAGTCGTTAAAACGACTGTTATTGCATTTTTAATTATGCCTACCCACGAATGAATTCGTGGGCTGTTATTGTATTACATGATCGGTTTATTCATTTTTAGGTTTAATGTATGCCACGAATGAAAAAACCTGCCGTCAGGCAGGTTTATTCCCGTCAAAGATTTCGTCGTCGTTTAATGAATAATAATTAATTCTTTTACGTGCACTTAATAAAAACACGGTATGCAATTCTGCACTCTTCTAATTCCATCTAAGCCAATTTCATCCCCGGACTTGATCTGATGATCTTTATCTACATAAGCTTTAATTACCTTACTTATGAACCAATGCGTGATTAATGTAATATTCAACTATCTACAGTTCGTTAAAAAAGAAACGATATAGAGACATTTTAATTTTGTAGTATTTCCATCTACGAAAAAACACGTAGAAATTTCTACGTAAAAACCCTTAGACGCTTCTACGTGTTTTTACTGATTCTTTTTAGTTAAATAGTAATTATATTATAATTGGGTCTGTTTAGTAGTCTGGGATAAGGGATTTAGAAAATTATATTAATATCCCACCTTTTTAGACATGTTTGATTAGTTATTCGATTTAATAAATATTTTATTCAACAACTATTTGGGGTGAAAGCATGAAAACTTCCTTTTTTTCTTTTGTGGTATTCTGCTAATTTTAATCATGATAGTATTATGATTGGTGTAGATCAAACTTTAACTCAAAGTTATCTCAATAGCCAAACTGTATATAGCAATTATTATATTGATGAACCATATGAGAATAATGTACAACCCGCAACCATGGTAAATATAGCCTACTGGATAAGTCTTATAAACCCGAATGCTCAATTTTTCTTTTCTGATTGGTATTGGCCAGATTTTGATTTAGCATGTTCATACTACGGTAATGGTAATTATTTAATTACCTATTTTTTTCCAAATTCAAATGTCCACATAATGTGTGATCAATATGCTGGTAATGGCTGCGGATCTCCACATCAGTATTGGGATAGATATAAATCCGATTATGGTTACCAACAAAGAAATAAATCAAACTGGGTAAGTCTTGATTATTCTTTTGATTGGGTAGAATTATTAACTGTAGCAAAGGGATATTCATCGCCGGGTTATTTTGACCATTTCTGGGTTTATGGAGATGATCCTGATGTTAATGAATCGTTTATCCAATTATTTGATTCATATGCTTATTCAACAGGTTGGATTTCGAATTATCAGTTACAAGCTGTAAATGTATATCAAAATCAAACCGTGGGTTCATGTACTTTTCCAGGTAGTAATTGGCAACTAATTAATACTTATTATACAGGAGTTTCTCGATGGGCCCACTTTTAAATAAATTTAGTAGATTGAAAAAATATAAGACTATATTGTCAATATTATCATTTCTTTTGATAGGTTGTTCATCAGCTTATAAAGTAAGTGATTTCTCTTCGAAAGATGAATTCAATGCAGACTTTAACAAATCCGTTTATGAAAAGCCAGTTAAAATTTATTTAATAAACGATAGTTCCATTTCAGCCTGTAACGGGGCAGAAGTATTAAATGATAGTCTTTTATTTAGCATGCAAACTCAAAAAGAAAAGGTAATATTATTAAAAAATAAAATAAAAAATATCCGGTTCTATTTTAATAAAACTAATTCAAGTTACTCTGCTAATATTATTTTGAATAGCGGAGAAATACTAAATGAAGATAATATAGAATTATTGCCTGATTCATCAATAAGTTATGAAGTTGATAAATTTGATAGCCTTCCATTAAATAAAGTTAAAAATATTAGTTATCAAAATAAATCATTAGGCGCTTCATTAGGTTTTGTTTATGGTATACCAGTCGGATATTTAACAGGCAATTTGTTAAAAGTACTCTTTTCTAACCCAGTAGGTCGGGGTGGTGCAGGTTCAAATATACAATATAATTTATTATTAACAGGTTTGGTTTCAGTTCCTGTAATAGGCCTAATAATTGGAATGATAAATGGTTACACCTATAATTATCAATTCAGCCCATAATTAAAGAAAATTATCTGTTCTGTCGACATCTGTCATTCTAAAACCGGTTCACGGCACAGATATATATTTCTATTTTAATAATTCGCGCGCATAACTATCAATACATTTATGTCCCGTATGATAGTATCCCAGGGCCGCAGCCCAATTATTATATTCATTATATTTTTGCCTTAAGTATTTCATTGAGGCATCTGTATTTATCTTTATGTTGTACAAAACATCATCAACACTGGAGTCGGCATAGTGGAATCGTATTCTGCAGGATCCAGATATGCACAATATTAAAAATGAGTAAAAAAATGAGAATATTAATTTTAATACCCATATTCATGATATTTTTAATAGGCTGCTCATCCACATATAAAATTAGCGATTTTTCCTCTCCTGAGAAATTCTATAAAGATTTTAATAAATCAGCCGATGGCAAAATACTTAAAATTACTCTCCATGATGATAGTTCATTTATAGCTACTCAAGGTGCGAATGTATCAAATGATTCTCTAACATATCATACAATGGTACAGAAAGAAGAAGCAATAAATAAAGCCGATATTAAAGATATTAAATATTACGGTACTGATATGACGAATCTTTCCGCGACTATTTTATTAAATAATGGCGAATCTGCAACAGCAAAAAATATTACTTTGAGCCCAGATTCTTCAATCAATGCAGTTTTATTTGAAAGTAGGACTGAACGTTTACCTATTTTGAAAATAAAAGAAGTAAGCTACGTAAATCATTCCACGGGTACTTTAATGGGGGTTTTACTAGGAATACCGGTGGGATTATTAACTGAATTAATTATAAGACCAGCTTTTTTTGAAAATTCAAAAGGTAATTCTGTTAGTAATTCTTCAAACACAATTCTGAATGTAATAAGCATATTGTGCCCCGTGGTGGGTGGAATTATATGGGGTGAAAAAGGTTATAAATATACCTATCAATTCAACCCATAACTGAGGAAAATTATCTGTGCTGTGGACATCTGCCCCGCTAAATACCGGTTCACAACACAGATATTTATTTCTATTTTCATATTTCGCGCGCATAATTATCAACACTTCTATTTCCCGTATGATAGTATCCCAGGGCCTTAGCCCAATTCCCGTATGTATCGTATTTTTGCCTCAAATATTTCATTGAGGCATCTGTATTTATCTTTATGTTGTACAAAACATCATCAACACTGGAGTCGGCCGGTGTGGATACTTATTTATGTATATATCTCACTAAAACAAAAAATTCCAAACCCCTCCCGAAGAGACTCTTCCGGTGGCAGGAACGTAATACCTGACTGCTGCCGGACAGGTTTGCGGGTAGCTATTTTATAGAATAATAATTTTCTATAATAAAAGATTAAAGCAGCCCATAGCTTCAGCTATGGGTATGAGAAGACAAACAATATAATGGGATTCGTTTTAACGATTTATAAATTTTATATTATCGTTACCCCAAAAGGGAAGTCGTTCCGCCAGAGGACGGACACGTTAAACGACTATGAAAATTTGCGGAACAATATCTACCCACGAACGAATTCGTGGGTTGCTTTTGTATTACATGATAAATGAACTATATATGTGTTAAATACGGAAAGTGGATTTTTCGGGAAATGTTTTCCCTCGAACACACCTGCCTGACGGCAGTCGGGTTCGCAGGCTGATGTTAATAAATCATAAATTTATAGCGGGGATGTGGTTAATGTATAATATTTTTAATATGTTATAACTATAAATCTTGATTAAATAAACAAATAACCTGAATTTAAAAAACCCGGATAAATTTTTGTAATGTTTTATAAAGTTCTTACATTCATATTCGGTTTATGCAGCTTAACATATTGCCAGTATAACCTTGATTATTTTGTTAATAAGGCGCAAAATAATTCACCAACAATAAAAGATTACACCAACCAGTATTTAATAAATAATCTTCAAAAAAAATTAGACGATGCCCAGAACTCCGGGTACCAGGTATATTTAACGGGCGGCTATCTTTTTGCTCCGTATTTTAATAATAACGGCGTTCTGCTTACATCAAATCCAGGCCCGTATGCAGTCGGATATGATGCAGGAATAACTAACGGCGGATTATATGCGGCGCAGATAAATGTTCAAAAAAATATTTTTAGCGGGGCTATAAATGATGCGTTGAATGATCAACGGGCTATCCGCGGCCAAAGCTTTGAGAACAAATCAAATCAGGAAAAGCATAATGTTCAGAAACAAGTTACAGACCTGTATTTAAACACTCTTCAATATTTATTATTGTACCATGCGTCTGAAGAAACCGGGAGTATTCTTAACGATCAGTTTAAAATATCTGGGGACCTGATGTCCAAAGGTTTTATTAAAGCCCAGGATTACCTTCTTTTGAAGATAGAAATAAAATCACGGCAGATAGAATTGGAACAGACATGGCAAAATTATGAAAGCAGCCTGATGCAGTTATACTCTGTTTGCGGAATCCGGGATACGCAGACAGTATTAATAGATACGGTAAAATTAATTTTGCCCGGTTCGGTTTCCGGTTCAGGTTTTTTAGCGCAATATTATTTAGACAGCCTCGACCTGGAAAATCAGCAGAAAATATTTGAGGTAAAATATTACCCGCAGGTAAGTGTATTTTTAAATGCCGGGCTTAACGCAGTGGACATTTCCGATATACAAAGAAAATTCGGGATGAGCGCCGGGATTAATTTTTCCCTACCCCTGCTGGACGGAAACCAAAAAGATATAACCAGGCAGCAATCTTATCTGTCCGAACAAACTCTTTCGCAGTATAAAGATTACCTGGCGGGAAATATAAATGTAAGGAGAACGGATTCCGGGAACAGGATAAAATCATTATCAAAGAATTTAGACGATCTGCACAGCCAGATAACCGATTATAAAAAACTGATCGATATTTCCGGGAAGCAGTTACAGCAGGGAAATTTATCCATGATTGAATATCTGAATATATTAAAAGATTATATAGAGCTTAGAAAAAACAATATTACTGCTGAAATAAATTACCAGCTTGAGATTAGCAATTACATATACTGGAATTGGTAGAATGAATTATAAAAATATTTTACACAATATATTGCTTGTGCCGGCAATAATTATAGTTACTCTGATCCTAAATTCATGCAAGGGGCAGAGCGAGAGTACAAACGATGAAAATACCGGCACTCCCGTTCAGGCTGTTCATCCCGTAATAACGGCTATGAGTGATTACTTAGAATTAAACGGCAATACGGCTTTTCTGAGCAAAGAAATTGTTAGATCTACGTTCCAGGGATTTATTGAAAAAAATTATAAGAATATCGGCGATATAATAAAGCCCGGGGATATTTTATTACGTATCAGGACAAAAGAATTAGCCGCCGCCGATACTGCCAAACTGGATCTGGGCAACGGAAATTTTCAAGGTTTAATTACTGTTAAAGCAAAATCCACGGGAGTATTAACTGAACTGGATTACCACTCAGGTGATTTCGTTTCCGACGGCGAGCAGATCGCCGTAGTTGCAAATCCTTCGTCGTTAATTGTAAAATTAAGCGTACCATTCGAAAATGCTGCGGAAATAAAATTAAACGGAAATTGCGAAATCAATTTTCCGGGCGGAGACAAAATTCCGGGAGTGATAGAGAAAAAAATACCTTCGGTTGATTCCAGTACCCAGACACAGACATACTTAATAAAGCTTTCTGCTAATAAAGAACTTCCCGAAAATTTAAATGTTATAGTTAAAATACCGGTAAAAGTTTATAAAGATGCCGTGGTACTGCCAAAATCAGCGCTTATGACGGATGTTACGGAAAATATTTTCTGGATAATGAAGTTAGTTAATGACACAACGGCAGTCCGTGTAAATATTACAAAGGGGATTGAAACCGACAGCCTTATCCAGATACTCAGTCCAAATTTAAGCACATCGGATAATATTATTTCGAACGGATCTTACGGCCTTCCCGATACTGCAAAAGTTGAGCTTCTTAAATGAGGAATTTTTATGTTAAATACAAAGTACCTGTAGCGGTAATTATAATAATTCTTTTGTTAGGCGGTATTTATTCACTCCTGAGCATCCAGACAGGGCTATTTCCGAATATAACCTTTCCCAAAATAAAAATAATTGCGGATAACGGCGAACAACCGATTGATAAAATGATGATTACCGTTACAACGCCGCTTGAAAATGCTATAAAAAAAATACCCGAGCTTAATCTTATAAAAAGCGCAACAAGCAGGGGGAGTTGTGATATCTCCGCATTTTTCAATTGGAATTCAAATGTAGACTTAGACAAACAAAATATTGAGGGCCGGATAAACTCGATAAAACAAAACCTGCCGGCGGGGATAAGCATTACTATAGAGAAAATGAATCCGTCAATCTTTCCGGTAATGGGTTTTTCTCTTGAAGGCAGAGGGCTGAACCAGATTGAGTTAAGGCAGATCGCAGAATATACAATCAAACCTTTCCTTTCAAGGATCCGGGGGATATCAGAAATAGTTGTTGCGGGCGGGCAGGTTGAAGAATTTCATGTAAACCTTAACCTTGTAAAAATGAGCAACCTTAGGATTACTCCCCAGCAGGTATCAAACAAGATTGGCGTATCTAATTTTATTTCTTCAACCGGATACCTGAATGATTATAACCGGCTTTATCTTACTATAACAGATGCAACTCAAAGCAGCAAAGAGGAACTGGAGAACTTAGTTATTTCCGACAATCAAAGAAGAGTAGTAAAACTAAAAGATATTGCCGGTATAGAAATTGACGCAGAAAAGAATTACACTAAAATAGAGGCCAACGGCAGGGTTGCGCCTTTAGTCCAGGTTTTAAAACAGCCCGATGCAAATTTAATTGAGGTGGTAAATTCCGTAAAGGATGAGCTGCCCAGGCTGCAGGAAATTCTGCCTAAGGGAGTTAAACTTATTCCATATTACAACCAGGCTGATTTTGTTTCCGAAGCAACGCGCAGTTTAAAAGATGTTTTATGGATAGGCCTGCTGCTTGCGATTATTGTTACTATACTATTCCTTAAATCCTTTAAAGCAAGTTCGGTAATATTGATTACCATACCGGTTACACTCGGCTTAACTCTTATAGTACTATATGCAATAGGATATACATTTAATATTATGACGATAGGAGCAATTGCGGCTTCTATCGGCCTTATAATAGACGATGCAATAGTTGTGGTTGAACAAATCCACCGGACGCATGAGGAACACCCGACGGAAACAAGTACAACACTTGTTATAAAGGCGGTAAGGTATCTACTCCGTGCGATGATTGGTTCATCATTAAGTACAATAGTAATCTTTCTGCCGTTTTTTTTGATGCGGGGGGTTGCGGGAGCTTATTTCCAGGTTATGACAAACACCATGATTATCACGTTAGTCTGCTCTTTCTTTGTCACCTGGATATGCCTGCCGGTTATGTATTTAATTTTTTCCGGGGAAGATTCATCTATTGACAACCATAAAGAAGTAAAGAGAAGGAACTGGGTTTACTTCTTTATACAAAGGCCGGTAATATCTCTTGCTTTTGTTATAATATTAATAGCTTCATCGGTTTTTATAGTCCCAAGGTTACCATCCGGGTTTTTACCTGACATGGACGAAGGCTCAATAGTACTTGATTTCGTAAGCCCTCCGGGCACCTCTCTTGAAGAAACGGACAGGATGTTAAACGTAGTTGATGATATTTTAAAGCATACGCCGGAGGTTGAGAGTTTTGCAAGGGAGATAGGCGCACAAAACGGATTTTATATTACGGAACCCAACACAGGCGACTATACTATAAAGCTGAAGGGAAAGAGGGATTTAACAACCGATGTAGTTTCCGATGTAATCCGCAAAAAAATTGAAGCCAAACTGCCTTCGCTCAGGGTTGATTTCGGGCAGCTCATCGGCGATATGCTTGGTGATTTGATAAGTTCCGCCGAACCCGTTGAAGTAAAAATCTTCGGCAACGACCAAGAAAAATTAAAAGAGCTTGCCGCTAAAGCTGCAAGTATTGTGGACACTACAAGAGGAACCGCCGATGTTTTTAACGGTATTACTATTGCCGGCCCGGAAATAATTTTCAAGCCGAAGAGCGACCAGTTAGCGCAGCTCGGTTTTACACCCAGCGATTTACAGTTCCAAATAGATTCCAGAATAGAAGGAACAGTTGTAGGAAGCGTACTGGGCAAAAACCAGCTTATGAATATCCGGATGTTTGAAGGTGAAAAGAATTATTCAGTCAATGATTTAAAAAAGAGCCCGATATTCCTGAACGACGGGACAATACAGCCTTTAAGCGAATTTACGGATATAAATGTTGTAAACGGTGTTGCCGAGATTGACAGGGAAAATCTTCAGCAGATGTTTGATGTTACCGCCAGACTTGAAGACCGCGATTTGGGAAGTACATTAAAAGATATTCAAAAAAATATTACGCATGGAATAAAACTTCCCGCCGGGTACGAGATAGTATACGGAGGCGCGTATGCGGAACAGCAGCAGGCTTTTACCGACCTGCTTATAATTCTTCTGTTGGCGATACTGCTTGTATTTACGGTTATCCTGTTTTTATTCAGAAATATTAAAGTGGCAATTGCAATAATTTTTATAGCTGTACTCGGAATTACCGGCAGTTTTTTGGCGTTGTTCATAACCGGGACACCGCTTAATGTAGGCAGTTATACAGGTATTATAATGATAGTAGGAATAATAGGAGAAAATTCCATATTTACATTCCTGCAGTATAAAGAAGCAATAAAAGGAAATATGAAAAAAGAAGAGTTGATTGTTTTTTCTATATCCACAAGACTGCGTCCGAAGCTTATGACTGCTTTCGGGGCTATTATTGCATTACTGCCTCTTGCAATCGGAGCAGGTACAGGAGCTCAAATGCATCAGCCCCTGGCAATTTCAATAATAGGCGGATTTATTATTGCATTACCGCTGCTGCTTATTGTACTACCTACGATTTTAAGAAAGATAGAATTATAAGTGTTTCTTTAATCTATTATTGTTATTTTTGTTTAACAAAAGATCTAAACAAAATGGGAAATAACAAAATTCTTATCGTTGAAGACGAAGCAATTATAGCGCTTGAGATAGAAGACAGGTTACTTACTATGGGGTATGAAGTTTGCGGGAGCGCTTCTTCAGGCGAGAAGGCAATTTTATTAGCTGAAAAAAATAATCCTGATATTATTTTAATGGACATAAAGTTAAAAGGGGATCTCAGCGGAATAGAAACGGCAAATATTATTTTTGAAAAATTTAAAATCCCTTCAATATATCTGACAGCATTTATGGATGACAGCGCTGCGGCGAAAAATAATGGGACAGCTAAACGGCAATATTTAACAAAGCCGATAGTAGAAGATGAACTAAGAAAAGCAATAGAAAATACGCTGGATAATATACGGCTGAACCAATGAATTTTTCTGCCTTGCGGCAAGAACCACCGCCACGGCGGGACAGGTAAGGTCCCGACATTTCCATACGATTAAATGTATGATTTTTGATTTTGCTAATGTGAGGCTCACGTAATTCGGTTCAGATAATTTTCAATTTATATCTGTGAATCCTGAAATTCCCTGAACGGCAAGGACCAGCGCCACGGCTGGGCAGGCGAGGTCACGACCTGTCCTTACAGATAAATATAAAATTTTGGATTTTATTTATGTGAGGCTCACCTTAAAGATAAGATTGCAGAAACGGGGCATGTCCCGTTTCTGCAGATAAATGTACGGTTTTAGATTCTGTTACTTTGAGGCTCACCTTAAAGGTGAGACTCGAAGTTTTTGTTCGGCAAGGACTGGTCCCGATCTGTCCCTACTTCAGCAGCATCATTTTTTTAGTATTTATATACTCACTCTTTCCATCAAGACTTTTTGCTTCAATCATGTAAAGATATACCCCGCTGGATAATCCAATTGTATTGAAGTTTACTTCATAATAACCGGCAGGCTTTAATTCGTTTAACAACTCCTTTACTTTTTCACCGAGTATATTATAGACTTCAATCTTTACACTGCTGTAGAAAGGCAAATCAAATTTTATCAAAGTTGCGGGATTAAAAGGGTTCGGGTAATTCTGATATAAATTATAAACGGCAGGCATAATATTTTTAACATTGTTTATCCGTGTAATTAAAGAGACTTTCATCACTGCAGACCACAAGCCCGTACCGGCAGTATTGTTTCCCCGTACCCTCCAATAAAATGTTGAAGATAATTTATTAGAATGATAAGTAAAAGCCGTATCGATTATGCCGGATGTATCCATAATAATTGTATTAAAATTTAAATCGTTTGCAATTTGCAGTTCGTACACGTTTGCATAAGATGCGCTTTTCCAAATAAATATTATTGATGAAGCAGTATCCGGAATAACAGAACTGCCGTTCGGGGAAACCAGCAGAGTTACTCCGGGTGTATCAATATTATTTCCTGCATTAAATTTAAAAGCGCCTGCATCCCAGGGGGTTACTCTTATATTACCAGCTATATCGCTGCTGAAGGGATCATTCGGATCCAGGGATAAGTTAATGCCCTGCCCTATTGCAAGAGAAGCGGTATTAATTAAATGAAAATCATTATTAGAAATATCTTTGAAATACGCGTTATTATTCAGGACTGCATTATCAGATCCGGGATACATGAAAAAATCATCAAAATAATACGCTCCCCCGCCGGAGCCTCCGTTTATATCTATAATTACAGAAGTATTATTCCCGGAATTAAATACGATCGTATGATTTGTCATAATACTATCGGAGGCTGAAGTTAGATAAGAGCCTAACGTGCTGCTGCTATAAGAAGCGGATTTAACAGAAACATTAAAACCATTACCCCAGCCATGCGCATCATAAAAAGACAGACTGTAAACGGTATTTGCCTGTAACCCGGTTATTGACGCTGTATAAATATCTATTGAATTCCACCCTGCGGAAACTTCTAAACTATGCATCCCGGTATGAACCGGAGATCCCGGGTAAGATTCGCTTGCAACATCGCCGTTTACAAACGGTTCAACGGAAGTTGTATCCTCAAATCCGTTATTAGTAATTGGAATAACGCCTAATGGTGTACAATAAGGAAGGTAAACATTATTAGATGAAGCGCTTGTATATTGAATTCCCATAATACTTTGCGAATGCCAGTCAGCCGCAGTATCCTGAAAAATATTATTTCTCAGGGTAACCCGGCAGGAATCGTAACCACTCATACCGCCGCGGTTCCAGACCCCATACTCACAATCAAAAATTGTATTATTATCTATCCAGGCTACTGCAGAATCAGTGGTCGGATAAATTAATATTCCGCAATTAGGCGGTGCCGCCGGGTTAACATCCCGGAAGCCAATAATAATATTATTATGGATATAGTATTTTGAATATCTATATGCAGCGTCAATTCTTATTCCGTGTCCGTGCTCATCCGATAATACATCCCCGGCGATGGAAGTTTTATTATCCAGCAAGATACAGTTTGTTACATATCCGCCCTGATCGCAATCGGCCAGTTGAATGCAATTGCCGCTGTATGAGCTATCCGGAAGTATATTCTCGATGCAAATCCCGTCAATAATTACTTTTGAAGTAGTAATCCCGAGTACCGGTGTATTTTTTGATAAACATTCAAGCCTGTAAATATTGCTGCCTTCTGCCGGGTATACTCCCCTATTCCTGTAGTTAACGCCGTTGTAATTTGTATCAGCATAAATTTTAATATAATGAGTTGCATCAGTAGTAAAAGCAACAAAAGAAGCATCTCCGCTGATTGGTTGTGTATCCGCCTGACCGTTGGTACAAATACACCTGGCAATTTCGGTTACATTTGATGCAACAAGATTGCCTGCAGTTTGAGTATAAACCCATAAAGCCCATGCCTGTAAAGAAGTAAAATCCCCCTTACCGCCGGGATCAACAACTTTTGTAACGGTATTTTGGGAGAATATTACAGGAACCATTAAAAGGGAAGGTATTACGATCTTTTTCATTTCTAAATACTTGAAATTAATTAATACATGCGGGGAACTAATGCTACTAATTTATAAAAGTTATGGCAAAAACAAATGCCGCTTAAACGGTATATTAATTATCGACAAATTAAATTATTATTATAGCGGAAGGGAGAGGTTGCAACCTGCCCCTGCGAATTAGCTGAAATCTTCAATTACCAAATTCTTTAAAATAATATTTTGTGCCATTACTTGTAGAGGGCATGCGCTGTCTTTACAAACAAAAAGTGAGGCCTACCTTAAATGTAAACCTCACATAATGATTTTTATAGTCTACCGGAGTATACTTTCTATCTCATTCAGCTCATCAGTCGAAAACGCAATGTTATTCATCGCTTCCAGGCTGTTGAGAAGTTGTTCCGCGCTGCTGGCGCCGACCAAAACCGAAGTAACTCTTTTATCCTTCAAAAGCCAGGCAAGCGCCATTTGAGCCAACGATTGATTTCTCTTCAAAGCCAACCGGTTAAGATTCCGCACTTTGCTAATTTTCTCTTCCGTAAGGTCATTAGCATGTAAAAAACCGGTACCTTTTCCTGCACGGGATTGCGCCGGAATTCCATTTAAGTATTTATCTGTTAACAATCCCTGAGCGAGAGGAGAAAAAGCTATCAAACCGGTGCCGGTGCTTTCCAGGACATCAAGCAAACCGTCTTCAACCCATCGTTCGAACATGGAATATTTAGCCTGGTGAATTAAGCAATGTATACCTGAATTCTTTAATATGTTGATAGCGGAACTAGTTTCTTCCTTCTTGTAATTTGAGATCCCGACATAAAGAGCTTTGCCCTGCTCATGAATGGAACTGAGAGCGCCCATAGTTTCTTCGAGGGGAGTTTCGGGGTCCGGCCTGTGTGAATAAAATATATCAACATATTCCAGGTTCATTCTTTTAAGGCTTTGATTAAGGCTTGCGATAAGATACTTTCTTGAGCCCCAATCTCCGTAGGGACCCGGCCACATATCATAGCCGGCTTTGGTAGAAATAATTAGCTCATCCCGGTACGCTTTAAAATCCTGGTTGAATATTCTTCCAAAATTCTCTTCCGCGGAACCGTAAGGCGGACCATAATTATTTGCCAGGTCAAAGTGTGTTATACCGTTGTCAAATGCAGCCCAAAGAATTTTCCTCATATTCTCATACTGATCAATCCCGCCGAAATTATGCCATAAGCCGATTGAAACGGCAGGTAGGTTTATCCCGCTTTTTCCGCAGCGCCGGTATTGGATCCGGGAATAGCGTTCCGGAGAAAACTGTTTGTTAATAATATTCATTATATACCTTTTTTAATAATAGTTTATCTATTGTTATTTAAATTTTAAAACCGTATCCTATAGTCAGGTACAAAGCCCCGGTATTATTTGAACCATTTGAATTATCCGTTTCTACAGTAATAAAGCCATATTCCCCGCGTATATTAAGGTCTAATTGTCCTGCACCAATATCATATTTTATTCCGATTCCCCCGGTAAGGCCTGCGTTGAACGTTTTTACCGATGAAGTATTATTTGTTGTTTGGCCAAAATCCTGTGACACACCTAAAGGCATCGTTCCTGCCTGGTCAAAATAGAGGCCGCTGGTTCCGCTTGTTTTTGTTTCCGCATTAAGTAAAAAGTCAAAGTAAGGCCCTGCCTCAACATATCCTGTAAACCCGCTGTTTCCGAATTTAAAATTGTAACCGGCTAATATCGGGATTTCGAGATAATTTATTATAGTTTCATTGTCATAATTTGCATATAAATTATTAGTACCGGGAGGAAGCATTGAAGCAAATGCGGCAGGGGCAGGAAATGCCTGCATGCCGTTTCGCTGGCCGCCCTGGCCGGCGAATGAAATTTCCGCCTGTAAAAACCAATCCTGGTTTAGTCCGTAATTAATGTAAGCTCCGTATGTAGGGGCCAGCCTGGAAGTATAACCCTCACTTACCGGTGTATTCCCTCCGCTTAAATCGGGAACGCTTAATCCGCCTTTAACACCTACTACAACCGGTTGGGAATATAACACAGATTGAGATAAACAAAAAAAAGTTATAAACGACAGCAAAACAAAAAGTTCCGATTTGCACCTTTTCATAAATTTTCCTTTAATATTTGTTTTTCAAAATACGTATTTTATAAATACTGTTAATTAAGGATATAAACCCCATAAATATTACAAATTGAAAAATTTAATGTCAAGTAAATATAAAGCTAAGAGCAGTAATATATATCGTGTTTTTCTAAATATAATAGCTTCGACCCACCTCGCATTGTGACAAGCCTGCACCCCCCTCCTCATAGTGGCGCGGCAAGAGGGGACTATTTTTAGTTGGTTGAATTGAGACGTAATGAAATTGGTTGAAGTTATAAAAAAGTATTAATTTATTAATGGTATAATAAAAATCATTTAAAGAATAAATCAATGCGAAGAAAAGAACAAGAAGTAACAGATAAAAGTATAATTGACAAAATACTCACCGGGTCTGAAATTTGCCGGGTTGCAATCAACGATGAAGAATATCCATATATAGTACCAATGAATTACGGTTATTCGGATAATGCGCTTTATTTTCATTCTGCAGCAGCCGGGGAAAAAATAGATTTAATTAAAAAAAATAATAAAGTTTGTTTTGAAATCGAGTATGCAGCCGGGGTAATCCGGAATGAAGAGCCATGTAAATGGGCAACAAGGTATCTTTCTATAATTGGTTCGGGTGAAATAGAAATTATTAATGACGCCAGCGAAAAGAAAAGAGGATTGGATATTATTATGAAGCATTATGGCAATATTGCGCAAAATGAATATAATGACAGTCAGGTTAATAATTTAGTGATTCTTAAATTAACAATTAATAAATTAACCGCTAAACGATCCGGAAATTGGGTTGATTTATAGAAGCAGGAGCCGGGATTTATAGTATTAGTTATAAGTATGAAATTAACATACGACTGACTTAAAAATTTTTTTATTATTATGCGATAAACAAACACCATTATCTTATTCTTCCAACATTACATGAGCTAAACCTCAGAGGATGAGGCCTCAACCAAAGGCTGATCAGCTTTTGGCTGAAAGCCCCGGAGGTTGTAATTGGAGCCTTAGCCGGATTCAAATTAAACAATTATTATTTAATCCCGGGAACATTCAAACAAAAAGATGTGTTAATTTGATATTTAAGCTGTTTTTACAGATTTTATTTTTTTAGCCTGATATATGATGTTCTTGCTATTTATCGAATTATTTATAAGATTATTGTTGTCTGTTTTATTCTTTAGAATGCTTAATAAGGGTTATGGGAAAAAGCTTTTTAAGTGGAGATATTAAAGCATCGTAAAATATTAGGCAATTCAGTCTTCACATATACAAGTTCAAAATTTAGATTTACTTTAATATTAAATTTTAAGTATGCAATTCATGAACTCATAAATAGGGGCCATGTTATGAAACTAAAACTGCGTTTTTTATTCCTCTCTTTTATAATCGGCGTAACGGGTAATGTATTTGCCCAGGATAATTATTTTACTGTTTTAGCAGCGCAAGGCGACATCCTGTTCCAGAAAACCGGCGAAACTAAAATGGTTGATATTAGAACAGGGAATAACATAAATCCCGGGGAACAGATTAATGTCGGCAAGAATGCCTATATCAGCCTGGTATACTCAAACGGGATGTCAATTGAGATAAAAAAAGACGGGGTGTATGATTTCGACCGGCTTAAAAACTCAATTAATAATAGTTATAAATCCCCGGATAAAAAGTTTACCGGTTATGTGATAAGTGAATTAACAAAAAAGGCCGGGGAATCGCGGGAAATGAAATCAATGGGAGCAGTAGTTAGAGAAAGAGCAAATTACATAGAAACCGGTACACCTTCCTCTTCATTAGTAATTGATTCAAATTTAGTTTTCAAATGGTTTTCACACGGGAACACCAATCATTATATATTTAAGCTGATAAATAGCAGCGGAATAACGCTGTTTATGAAAGAAATAACAGATACTACTATTGATTGTCCCATATATTTATTCCATTTAAATAAAAATGAAAATTATAAATGGATAGTCTTTGATTACAGCAATCCCGGAATTTCTACCGATACAAATTTTATAATGATACCGGCTCCCTACAAGCTTGAAGCTATAAGAGATTCAATTAAGGAATTAAATACAAATTTCGGGAATGATAGCACGGCAGTTTCTCAAATTATTTATGCTTCATTTTACCAGGACAATGAGTTGAATTTTGAAGCGCTCAAAGCATATTCCAGGGCAGTACGGTCGGCCCCTGACGTGGATATTTACAGGAAAATGTTTACAGCTTTTCTTTTAAAGACGAAATTATACAGGATGGTTGATTACAGCAGTTCAGGCGAAAAATGATAAAGAGATATATCTTAGGACTATTATTTTTTAGCATTGTTATAATTCAGGCGATATCATATCCGCAGGAATACGGGCGGGGTGTTTTATTGAATGATTCGCTGTATGCAAACAGCCCGGTCGCAGCGCCATTAATGCGCGGAGATTACAACGATGTACCCTCAAAATATTCATTAAAAGAGTACGCCCCTACCCCGGGATACCAGGGCTCATACGGCACCTGTGCGGGCTGGAGTACTGCCTATGCAGCACGAACAATATTGGAAGCAATTAAATTCGGGTGGAATCATTCAACTATTGACAGCAACACCTTCTCCCCTTCTTTTGTTTATAACCAGATAAGATACGGGAAAGGATGCAATTCAGGTACTTCCATAATGGATGCACTTGATGTTTTAAAAAATAAAGGCAGTGAGAAATTAATTGACTTTAGCTATGACTGCGACCGGGAAGTAACTGAGAAAGATAAACTGCTTGCAGAGGAATATAAAATAATTGAATATAGAGAACTTGCTAATTCCGGCACTGAGAACAAAAAAATGTTCGTAAAAAAAAGTATTGCAAATAACAGGCCCGTAGTAATAGCCATGAACTGCCCTGCTTCATTTGACAATGCTAAAGAAGTTTGGAATCCGGACAGCAGCGATTATCATTCAGACTGGATGGCGGGTCATGGAATAACCGTTATAGGCTATGACGACAATAAATTCGGCGGAGCTTTTGAACTGATTAATAGTTGGGGCACAAACTGGGGTAATAAAGGATTTACCTGGATGCGCTACCCGGACTTTCAGAAATTCTGCGTTTATGCCTTTGAAGTTCTTGATAAAACAAAGGATTCTTCCAATACACCGGATTTGAACGGATCATTAAAGTTTACCGAGGGCAGCGGTAAAGAAATGAAAGCTTCATTTAACGGTGATTATTTTGTTATGCAGAATTCATATCCTTCGGAATCGTTATTTGAACTTAGAATTTCAAATAATGAGCCTGCCTATGTATATGCCTTTGGATCCGATACTACATACAAGGTAACCAAAATATTTCCATTTAATGAAAAAATGACCGCCTACCTACCTTACATTAAAAATGATGTGGCTATTCCCGATGAAGATCATTATAACATGATTGATACCGCGGCCGGTTCAACATTTTACTGCTTTTTATATTCAAAAAATAATTTGGATATAAACGGCATAATTGCAAAGATCGAAGGAGGTACCGGCGATTTTAATCAGCGACTGAAAGATGCCGTTAAAAATATAAATGTAGATAATGAAAATATCAAATATTCTTACGATAATGAGATTAAGTTTAATGCAAAAAGCCGGGGAAAAAGTGTAGTAGCAATTTTAGTTGAAATACCAAAGCCATATAATAAATGAAATTTATAAGAGATTTTTTTATGAAGCCAATAAAATTTGAGATAATGACGGTATTGCTGCTTATTATACTGCCGCTGAACAACAGCTCAGGGCAAAATAAAATAAATACTTCGTTTGAATATACAGATCATCAGATAAATATCGCTTATGAATTCCAGGGGGATTCAACTGAAAAATATGACGTATCGGTAGTTCTTAAAAGAACTTCAAATTCATATTTTAGCCTGAAGCCGGGACTGCTTACAGGTGATTTGGGAGAAGGAAATTATGCAGACGGTAAAAGAACTATAATATGGCATCTGACACCGCAGGAAGAAGAAAGCCTGACCGGTGATGATTATTATTTTGAGATCATGGCAAATGAAATTAAAAGAGGCGGAGGAATTGCATGGTACGTTTATGTAGGCGGGATAGTTTTAGGCGGAGGAGCCGCTGCCGTACTTTTAACAAATAAAAAGAATTCAACATCCGGATCCAGTTCAAACTCTGCACTCGCCAGCCCTCCGGGTAGGCCAAGTAATTAATGAGGAGAATCTAAAATGAAATTTTTAATTACAATTTCAACATCGCTATTAATTTGTTTCAGTACCTATGCTCAATTAACAGGTACTACCCAGGTAGGCAGGTTAATACCATCCAAAAAACCACCTGTTATTACCCTGCTTGAGCCGCAAATAAAGGAAGGAAACACATTATCTGTTGAAGAGAAAATGCTGACTGTAAGAGGTACAGTACAAACCGATAACGGCGTAGAAAATATTTTAGTTAATAATAATAAAGCTTCTCTGCTGGATAAAGGTGAATTCTATCTGAATTGTGAACTGGCAGATGGAACAAATACAATCACGATAAAAGCAATTGATAAGCTGGGTAATTCATCCGAAAAAGAAATAATTGTCAATTCAATTCGAAGCAGTACAGGGCCTGTAGTTAGAATAATTGACCCGCCTGTTTCAAGGGGAATTAAAATAGTAAGTAAAAACGATGTTGTATTGCTTAAAGGACAGGCAACCGATGAAAGCGGAATGTTTGAAGTAACTGTAAATAACCGTGAAGCCAGCCTGCAGCCCGACGGCAATTTCAGTATAAACTTATACCTGCAGGCCGGTGATAACCCGATAATCGTTAAAGCAGTAGATAAAAAATATAATGTAACAATAGATACTTTTTTTATTGCAAGAAATATAGAATCAATGCTGACAACGGGCAGGTACATAGCTCTGATAATCGGCATTAATTCATATGAAGGTTACTGGCCTCCCCTGTTAAATGCAGTTAACGACGCCGAAGAATTGGCGAAAGTATTAAAAAATGATTACCTCTTTGACTCTGTAATAACTATTACGGAAAAACTAGCAACAAGAAGCAATATAATACATGAACTGGAATTGCTTACAACTAGCATAAGGTTTGACGACAACCTGCTTATTTATTATTCAGGGCACGGGCAGTTCAAGAAGGAGCTGAACAAAGGATACTGGGTTCCGGCGGATGCTAAATCAAATTCTATTGCAGACTTTATCTCAAACAATGAAGTTAAAACATTTATAGGCGGCATACCTTCAAAGCATACCTTATTAATAAGCGACGCTTGTTTTGCAGGCGATATATTCAGAGGCAAACCAACGGAAAGCATACCCTTTGATCCGAATAATATGGAGAAATACTACAGGGAAGTTTACGGTAAGACTTCAAGGATAGCGATAACATCGGGCGGATTGGAAGAAGTTGAAGATTCGGGAAAGGAAGGGCATTCAATCTTTACATATTACCTGCTTAAATCTTTGAAAGAGAATAAAAGCAGGTATCTTGATGCGACACAGCTTTTTAATGATTTCAGGATAGCAGTAACTAATAACTCCGACCAAATTCCCCTGCTGCAGGTCGTAAGGGAAACAGGTGACGAGGGCGGGCAGTTCATTTTTGTGAAAAAGAATTGAATCCGTTGAATATAATTCAAAATATATTTTTAGTGCTTAATTACTATTATGAAGCAAAAAATACATATGAATAATTTAATCTTATTAATTAATGGTTTATTATTATTATTATTTACAATAAATCTTTTTGCCCAGAGTACAAATTCAGCAACATCAAACTCAATTCCTACGCAAGGTTTGGTTGCTTACTGGCCGTTAGCCGGTAATGCGGTTGATTCAAGCGGGAACGGTAATAACGGCACAATATCCGGTGCGACCGCTGTACAAAATCGTTTTGGAGTAAATAACGGTGCGTACAGCTTTAATGGAACTTCTAATGCAATAGATTTTGGAAATATTTTAGATTCAGTTTTTTGCGCTCCGGTTGCTAAATTTAGTGTTTCGGGATGGGCATTAGTAAGAGCGAATCAATCATATTATAGTTTTATAATTGGCAAAATGGGAGGAGGCAATTCTGGGGAATACCAATGGGACATAGCTTATCTTAACGGATCTGTTTTTGGGCATGTTACTTCAGATACTCTTGATCAAAATCGTATAATTGTCGAGGGCCCTGCGGCTATCAATCAATGGTTTCACTTTGTACTTGTTTTCGATGGCAGCCAACCTAAGCTGCAGCGTGTTCAATTGTATGTGAATGGTTCCTCCGAATCAACTTCAATAAGTGAGAATGTGGGTAATCTTGGTACTACTACAGTGCCGTGCCTGGCAACTCTTGATATTGGAGCAACACTTGTATCTAATATAGGATATTGGAGTGATTTTTTAAATGGAGATGTTGATGAGATTAGAATTTATGACCGGGCATTAAGTTCAGCCGAAATTGAGCAATTATATTCCGAAGGCGGCTGGCCGCTTAATATTCACACGGCTTCTGCTACTAATATAACATCGACTACTGCAACAATAAATGGAACCGTTAATCCAAACGGTTTAAGCACATCCGTACAATTTGATTACGGAACAACAACAAGCTACGGAACTACAGTAGCAGCATCACAGAGTCCGGTAACAGGCAGCACGGCTGTAAGTGTAAGCGCAAATTTATCCGGCTTAGCTCCAAATACTTTATATCACTATAGAGTTGATGCTACAAATTCGGCCGGAATTACTTACGGAGCTGATTCAACATTTACTACACTTTCATCCACTCTATTATGGCAACAAGCAAGCCCTTCATATGCAACTGTCCAGGCATTCGCCATAGGCCCCAATGGAACCGGCGGAACTAATTTGTATGCCGGAGTTGTATATGGAGTATTGCGCTCTACAAATAACGGTTTAAGCTGGACTCAGGTAAATAACGGATTAGCAAATACAGCAATTGTAGTTTCGCTTGCAGTTAGTCCAAATAACGTTACTGGAGCTGACGTATTCGCGGGAACTGCAAATAATGGTGTTTATCTTTCTACCAACAATGGCTCCAGTTGGACTCAAGTAAATAATGGCCTTACAAACAAAAATGTGAGAATATCTTTTAGCAGCGGGCACCAGTTTATTTGCCTTAACGTACGAAACCACCGGCAGCGTCTTTCTTTCAACAAATAACGGCTCCAGCTGGACACTTGTAAATAACGGATTAACAAATTATGATGTGAATTCTTTTACCGAATGCCCCGATACAACAGGAACATTGAATTTTTATGCCGCAGCCTGGGGAGGTGCCTTTCGCTCTACCAATAATGGTTCAAGCTGGACTCCAGCCGGGCTGTCAAATTTAGGCGTGATATCTATTGCAGCAAGCTCTAATGAAGAGGGCGGGATTAATTTATTTGCCGGAACAAATGGTAACGGCGTTTACTTTTCTTCGGATAACGGTTCAAGCTGGACCCAGGTTAATAACGGAATAACTGATCTTTATATTTTTGCTCTTGCAGTAAGCCCAAACGGAGCCGGCGGTAGTAATTTATTTGCGGGCACTTCCAGTGGTGTCTTTCTATCAACCAACAATGGTTCCAACTGGACTCTCGTTAATAACGGACTGACAAATACATTTGTAATAACACTTGTTGTAAGCGGAACTACTTTAATAGCCGGAAATAATGGAGGTATTTTTTATGCTTCACTTGCAAATCTTACAGCTATAAAAGAGATAACCAATTCTGCAACCAAAATAACATCAACCACTGCAACATTAAATGGAATAGTTAATCCAAACGGCCTAAGTACAGTTGTGCAATTTGATTATGGGACAAATACCGGCTATGGTACTACTGTAACAGCATCGCAAAGCCCTGTAACCGGAAGTTCAAATGTAAGTGTAAGCGCAAATTTAACCGGGTTAGCATCTAATACATTATATCATTTTAGGGTTAAAGCAACAAACGGTAACGGCATAACCTATGGGCCTGATTCAACATTTTCTACTATAAAACGCGGAGATATTGACGGAAATATCAGCAACGGCCCGGATGCTTACAGTGCTTCTTTAGTTTTAAAATATCTCGCTGGATTAGATACATTAAATGCGCAGCAATTGGCTGATGCGGAAGTAGACGGAAATACCGGGTTAACAGCTAATGATGCTTATTGGATACTCTATGCAACAGCTTACGGAAGTTTTCCCGACGGGTCTGTTCCAAAGGCCGAAGGGCCTTCAACGGGGACTATTTCTGCAGGCCAATTATGCTCACAGGAGAATTCTAATTTAGTTACAATACCAATCATTCTTCAGAAATCCCATGGTATTCATGCCTGCTACATTGAATTAAATATTAACAAAAGTTTCGCAGATATTGAAAATGTTGCCGCAAACATACCCAGGGATTGGTTAATGGTTCACAATTATGTTAACGGAGTCCTGAAGATTGCTATGGCAGGAGTAACTCCATTAACAGACGGAAACCTGGCTGCAATCAGTTTAAATCTTAAAGATAAAAACGCCGGGTTTAGCATTAACGGTTCAGCAAAATTAAATGCAAATCTTAACCAAGCGATAAACAATTTTACGGTTCAAGCGGTTCCAAATCAGTTCGGGTTAAGCCAGAATTACCCTAACCCATTCAACCCGTCAACCACAATTAAATACCAGCTTGCCAGGGATTCACATGTAAACTTAACTGTGTATGACATACTCGGGCAAAAAGTAAGAACTTTAATCAACGAATTGCAGCAAGCGGGGTATTATAATATTACATGGGACGGTAATAATGACGCCGGGAATAAGGCTGCTTCGGGTGTCTATATATATAGATTACAATCAGGTAACTTTATTAAAACTTTAAAAATGAATTTGCTTAAATAATTAACTGACGTTACGCAGATGTAAAAAAATTTTCTTAAATAGCCCAGAGTTTTTGGCATGGCCATCACTATGTAAAATTCGGGGAATAATGAAGCCTGGACTTCATTGGCTTTTCCGCCAAAGGCGGATGAGCCTTTGGTTCAAGCCACAACTTTTATATCATTTTGGCTAAAGCCGAGCATGTTTTGTGAATTAGCGATCCCTCCCGATCGAATCGGGGCAGGCTCTAAATGTCGGGGCTACTTTAAATATCAATTGCCAGGACTATTAGAATATTTAGTTTAATATTATGGGATACTAAATGAAAAAGAATAATATATGTATTGCAAAGTTTCTTATAATGGGAATAGCCATGCTATTACTATGTAATAGAATTGTACCGGCGCAAGTGAGTGTTAGTCTCCCAGCTTTAACTGTAACACAAGGTTCTGCGGCTGAGTGGATAAATGTTACCGTTGGAAATTTAACCGGGCAGAATGTTTCTGCTTTTCAGTTTACTCTCACTTATGATAAAAGTGTAATATTTATAGACAGTGCAATCAGCGGGGCGTTAGCTTCGGGAGGATCACTTGTTTTTAATGCCGATACGGCAAGTCAACAAATCAATGTTGCATTCGCAACTTCAACTGCTTTATCCGGTTCAGGGACACTTGTACAATTAAAGGTTCATTTTGTAAATTCAGGTACATCACAATTAGCATTTAACAGTACATTTGAATTTAACAACGGTACGCCTGCGGCAAGTGTTACAGAAGGCAGTATAAAAATTACAGGTCTGCCGCCGGTTGCAGCAACTATTACCGCAACAAATATTGGCTCAACCTCAGCAACTCTAAATGGCTTAGTAAATGCAAATGGTTCAAGTACAACAGTGGAATTTGATTATGGCACGTCAACAAGTTATGGGAATTCTGTAACTGCATCACAAAGCCCTGTAACAGGCAGTTCAAATGTAAGCGTAAGCGCAAATTTAACAGGATTAACACAATTTACGGAGTACCACTACAGAGTAAAAGCCACTAATAGTAATGGAACAAATTATGGGGAAGATTTAGTTTTTACTACTTATAGTATTCCATCGGCTCCAACTGTATCAACTCTTAGCGCATCAACCATTAGTTCATCTTCGTCAACTTTAAATGGTACGGTTAATGCAAATAATCTAAGCACATCCGTACAATTTGATTACGGAACAACAACAAGTTATGGTACTTCGGTAACAGCATCACAGAGTCCGGTAAACGGCAGTACGCCTGTAAGTGTAAGCGCAAATTTATCCGGTTTAACTTCAAATACATTATATCATTATAGAGTCAAAGCGACAAATACAACAGGGACAACTTATGGCCCAGATTCTACTTTTACTACACTTTCATCTAATCAAACATGGCTGCAAACAAACGGGCCATATCCTTATGAAGAGGTATTAACATTAGCAATAAATTCATCCGGCTACATTTTTGCCGGAACAAATGGGAATGGTGCATATCTTTCAACAAACAATGGGACAAGCTGGACGGAGTTATATAACGGGCTAACAAACAGCCACGTCCGGTCTTTGGCCATCAATTCATCCGGGTATATTTTTGCGGGGACAGACGGCGGAGTAAATATTTCAACCAACAATGGTGCAAACTGGTCGCCGGTGAACAGCGGATTCGGGCTGGATACTTTAGTACAGTCCTTAGCAATAAATTCTTCAGGTTACATTTTTGCCGGAACGGCCGACGGCGGTATATTTCTTTCAACAAATAACGGATCAAGCTGGACGCAGGTAAATAACGGTTTAACAAATAATGATGTTCATTCCCTGGTTATAAATTCCTCAGGCTACATTTTTGCCGGAACAGCCGGCGGAGGCGTATTTCTTTCAACAAACAACGGTTCAAGCTGGTCGGCGGTAAATACCGGCTTAACAAACAGCACTATCTTGTCATTAGCAGTAAATCCTTCCGGCAGCCTTTTTGCAGGAACGTATGGCGGGGGTATATTCCTCTCATCAAATAATGGGACGAACTGGACGGCACAAAATAATGGTTTACCGGGCAGCCCTGATATTTATTCACTTGCTATCAATTCAGCCGGCTACATTTTTGCCGGTTTAGGTGGCTCAAGCCTTGGTGTGTATGCTTCAACAGACAACGGTTCAAGCTGGACGCTGTCAGGATTATCAAGCTACAATGTTGCCGCATTAGCCGTCAACTCCTCAGGTTACGTTTTTGCGGGTACGTATGAAGCTGGAGTGTTTCGTACGAGCAACCCGACAGTAGTTTCTATAATTCCGCCGGCACCAATTCCTGCAAGCCCGGCCGACGGTTCGACGGGAGCTTCCATCAGTCCGATATTAGCATGGAACGCTTCTACAGGCGCAGTAAGTTACAGACTGCAGGCGTCAACCGATTCCACATTTGCCACGACAATTGTTGATACGAGTGGTATAACCGCCGCTTCAAAAATTATCATCAACTTGTCATACCAGGTAAAGTACTTCTGGCGGGTGAATGCAACTAACTCTGCCGGAACAAGCGAATGGTCAAGTGTATGGAATTTTACTACTATAGCCAGTACAAATTTAGCAACAGCAACTACCCGTACAGCTACAAATATTACTCAGACTACTGCAACGCTGAACGGGGTAGTCAATTCCAACGGAGCAAGTGCAACTGTTCAATTCGATTACGGAACTACAACAAGTTACGGTTCAACTGCAACCGCATTGCAAAGCCCGGTAACGGGAAGTTCAAATACCAATGTCAGCGTTAATTTAAGCGGACTTACTTCAAACACATTATATCATTACAGAGTTAAAGCCATTAACAGCGGCGATACAACTTACGGCACCGATAATACATTTACTACCAATTTTATTTATCCTACTTCAATTTCGTTATCACAAAGTTATACTTTTGCCGATCCCACCAAATCTTCAAGTTTTAAGCTTATAGGTTTACCGGGAAATATAAATACTTCCTTATCTGAATTAATAGCAGGTACTGCCAAACAAGGTTGGGATGCATATTATGATAATGGGGATACAAGTAATTATTTAATAGAATTTGATAATTCTTCTTCCTTTAGTTTTAAACCGGGAAATGGTTTTTGGATAATAAGCAGGTTTACGATAAATATGATGCTTGATGTAAATACAGTTACGTTGAGTTCCGATAATTCTTATTCAATCCCTTTGCATAGCGGCTGGAATATTATTTCAAATCCTTTTGATAAAAGTGTTACCTGGGATAGTGTTATTTCGGCAAATTCTTTAAGTTCGAATTTAATAATTTACGGATGGAATGCAGCCTGGACTACTCCAGGATCATTCGATCCTTATAACGGCTATTATTTTTATAACCAGCAGGACTTATCATCTTTGAAAATACCGTATAATGCAAACGGCACAATTAGTAAAACTATGAGCAAGGCAGTTGCATTTAATGCAAATAATGGGGCAGCTTCTTTAAGGCTGTCTCTTAATTCAGGCAGCGAAGAAAAATCATTTGTTATTATTTCAATAGATTCAACATCGGGTAATGATTATTATAAGCATGATATAATAGCTCCGCCCGGTGATTTTGAGGATGCCTGTATGACTATACAGAACGACAAGCTTTCAGCAGCTTATAAGAACCTGCTTAAAGAAAGCAGGCCGATGATTGGAGCCGGACAGGCTTTTGATTTAAATATTACGGATAAGCAGAAAGAAAAGGCAACACTAAAAATAGAAGGAGTTAATAATTTCAAAAAATACGAAGTCTATTTATCAGATTCATATAATTATAAATTATATAATCTCAAAGAAAATAATGTAATTGGTTTAACCCCCCAGACAAGCTCAGGCTGCAGGGTATTAATAGGCAATAAGGATTTTATTAAGGCAGCGGAAAATGCAATGTTACCAAAAGGATATAATTTATACCAGAATTATCCGAATCCGTTTAACCCCGTAACAACTATAGAGTATTCAATACCGAAGACCGGTTTTGTAACATTAAAAGTATACGATATCCTGGGAAAGGAAGTAGCCGCATTAGTAAATGAGCAGCAGGCTGCCGGGTATTACAGAGTTACCTTTCCGTCTAAAGGAAATTACTCATCAGGTGTATATTTTTACAGGATACAGGCAGGCAGTTTTGTACAGACGAAGAAGTTATTGTTGATGAAGTAAAAGTATTATGAGGGGAAAAATAATTTTCAAGGCCACAATACTATTATAATGATATTAACATCTTTAATCATTATATTTATTTAATTAAACCATTGCAAAATTAGAACGCAGGTTCATAATTCCAAATATTTAGACACATTACCCGGATATTTGAGGAAATGGAAAATATTAATTCAAATAATGATCATAGCAGAATAAGCCCGACTGCAAAGATAACAGCATACTGGAGATCACTGTCGGATATTCCTTACTCAGAGGAAATTGCAGAGGCAGCAGGCGCGGAACAAACAGCCAGGGAAATCCTGGGCGACAGGATTGTTGAGATGGGAATTATTTCACCGGCATTATTTGAAATGAGATATAAATCCATAAACTACGGAATAAAAAAATGCAGATTAAATAATGTAATGGAACTTGCAAGCGGGCTTACACCACGCGGCCTGCAGATTGCTTCGGAAGGCGGGATCTACGTAGGCACGGACCTTCCTGAGATGTTTGATGAAAGCGCCCCTATAATAAACGCAATAGCAGCAAAAGCAAATATCCCGTTAAACAAGTTACATTTACAGCCCGCAAATGTACTGGACGAGCAAGAAATGAAAAATGCCGCTGCACATTTTAACGGAGAGAAGTTTGCTATTTGCAACGAAGGCCTCCTGATGTACCTTAACAGAAGTGAAAAGGAAAAGATGGCGGAGAATATCCGGACATTACTTTTATCCGGGGGAGGATGCTGGATTACGACAGATATTATCTTCAAATTATTAAGAGAAGCAATTGTAACGATGTTTGGCGCCGAACCTGCCAAGATAATAAGACCGGCTCTTAAAAACATTTCAGATATTACCGGGCGCGATATATCTGCAAGCGACTTTGCCGATAAATCGGAAGCATTCAAATTCTACCAGGACATTGGATTCAGTATTTTGGAATATCCGATGTACGACGACCAATTTGAGCTATCAACAATATCGAGACTTAACCCGAAATTCAGAAAACGTTTCCTTGACATACTATCGTCCTCAAAAGCGTGGATATTAACACCGCAAAGGTAACGTAATAAATGAATTATATTTTAAAACAATCCGCCTCGGACCTCACCATCTTCACTCACAAAAAAGAATACACAAATCCCACGTTAAGGCCTTCTTTCATCTGAGTATCAAGCGATTGATCTTTCTGATATATTAGAAGGTATGAAAAATTCATATTCAAAAATGAATTTATTTTACCGGTAATTATTGTTTCCCATCTGACGTCCCAGACATCCAGGCTTTCAAACCGGGTAAATAACCTAAGGCTGCTCTGGAATGCAATATTTTCGGCTACCGGAAATTTTATATTAGATACCGATTCTACGCCGGTGTCAAATTTAAATCTCCGGCTCCTTGTTACAGACGTATCATTAGTATACTGCCTGAAACGGTTATCAAATGTTTCCTGAGCAGCAATTCCAAGCCTGGTATTAAACAATGATTCTTTATTATAAGTAAATCCTAAACTTTGAGTAACATAAGCCGGGTCAAAAAAACCTGACACTGCCACGGGAACAGCTTGTGAATATGAGTAACCTGTAGTGAGGGCTGAAAGTACGTCATTACTAAAAAACGGGTCTACAGCCCATCCAATATGTTTGGAAAGAAGATCGGTCAGATAAAGTTCATTTGCATTTGTCCGGAAGTCCTGATCGCCCGACTTGCTTCTTCCGTATTCAAGTATAAGACTATTTTTAAAATCCCAGCCATTGAAGGAATAATAATCCAGGCTTCCGTTGAAAGTACCTATCCAGGTAACTGAATTATCCCCGCCCTGGGACCAGTTTTTAAGCTCAATCTGGCTTATATTGAAACCTATAACAGCCTTAGGATACCACCCAAAAACTCTGGTAGTATCTTTTTTTACAGGAGTGCCTTGTGCAAGTAAATTTTCACCCGAAATGAATAAAGCTAATAGTATTAAATATTCCCATTTCATAACCCGTTTACTCCTATTTTAGTATTAAAGTCGGTTTATTAAATATTTGTTGACTGAATATAATAATTTTAATATGTAAATTATATTATACAAAACATTTGTATTAATAATTGAAAGGAAAATTCCTATGTTTAAAGAATTCAGAGATTTTGCATTGAAGGGAAATGTTCTTGACATGGCCGTCGGTATAATTATTGGCGCTGCTTTCGGTACAATTGTTAAATCTCTTGTAGATGATATTATAATGCCGCCTATCGGGTTGCTGGTCGGCAATGTTGATTTTTCACAATTATTTATTGTTATTAAGGACGGCTTAAAAATACACGCACCGTATGCAACTGTTAAAGATGCAGCGGCAGCCGGCGCTGTAACATTAAATTACGGGTTATTCATTAATTGTGTTGTTAGCTTTTTAATTGTTGCATTTTCAGTTTTTATGATGGTGAAAGCATTTAAGAAGATTGAGAAGCTTGAAAAAGTTGTAGCGCCGGAAACAACTACAAAAGACTGTCCTTATTGCTTTTCAAAAATTTCTAAAAAAGCAACAAAATGCGCTTATTGCGCATCTGTATTACAATAATTTTTTAAAAAATAACCGACTATTAAAAATGGATACATTTGAATACCGTTTATCAAACGAACAATACAAAAGGGAAATAATTTCTTTATTAATGGATAACAAACTGCCGGTTTCAGATTTGAATAGTTCTAAAACTCAATTTATAATTTCAATTGAAAACGATAATGTAATAGGATGCATAGGTATAGAACCATATGAAAAGGACGGGCTGCTCCGCTCTTTGGCTGTCCATCCGGATTACCGTAACCTTGGAATCGGGACACAGCTTTTGCAAAGGCTTTTAGCTTATTGCCGGCAGCTCGGGATAGAAAACGTTCACCTTCTTACAACTACGGCTGAGAAATATTTTCTCTCAAAAGGATTTTTAAATGCAAACCGTGATGAGGCCCCCGAATCAATTAAAAAAACACCGGAATTTTCAACAATCTGCCCTTCCACATCCGCGTATATGATTCTGAAACAAATAAGCAGCCGGTCATTTCCATTTTATGAGGAATTTAATATCCCTCCAAGCCGATGAATAAACCGGATCAAACTATTGGATATTTCAGGGATAGAGGTTAATGTTAAAATATCTTAAAATACCGCAAGACAAAACTTTTGCGGAGCACATTCACATAAGCTTAAAGATAATACCATAGACTTTTTCAAATAAAAATAATTAAATTAGAATTATGAATATGAATAAATATCCGCATGAATTATCACGCGGGACTAATAATGTAGTTATAGCGCTTTCGAAAACAGAAGTCGGCAAGATTTTTACACCTGATTCAAGAGTGGAAGTAACTACTGAAGCCCGTAATATGCAATTTGCTAACAAAATAAATGACCTTGTCGCGTTATATATCAGGATTGATATTGAAGGAGATAATCAGATACTGGTAATAGAAAGGCTTAATATCCTTGAGCCAAGATCATTTGAGAAAGAAGTCCGGGAAGTTGTATATTCGGTATTCATAGATAAACTTAAAGAGCTGCACAATCATGGTTTTTGTCACCGAGACATAAAACGTCCCTCCGGATTTGGAGGGCGCCCTTATGATAATGTAATACTAACTGAATCAGGGATCAGGCTCATTGATACGGGTATTTCCGCTATTAAAGATAATACAAATGAAAATATTTTTACCCGGTATGTAGAAGCAGAAATGAAAGAGTCTGCGGAGTTTTTTGAGTATTTCATGGAACAATAATTTCAATATTTCATTTTAGTAATCCAAATTGTCTAATCTTTATCTTTTAACACTGTGATTAAACACGGTGTTTATGATAAAATACCAACTACTTTCTAACCGTTTTTTCTTTCCGCCCCGACAGCTAAGTACTTGTCCATTGTCCCTGATTTCATTTAAATTTACTTTATACTAAATTATTTTAGAAAAAAATCATAACAATAACCAAGGCGTCAAGTATGAACAGTTTTGAAAGATACACGGGAATGATAAAGGGCGGCGAAGTTGATGTTGTTCCGAGGATACCTATCTTAATGCAGTATGCAGAGGAGTATATAGGATCAGACTATGAGGCATTTGCATCAGACTACAGGATTTTGGTTGAAGCAAACCGCAGATGCGCGCAGGATTTTGGTTTTGACCAGTTAAGCGCTATTTCCGATCCTTATCGTGAGACTCAAGGCTTCGGCGGTAAAATTACATATTTCAAAAATGGCGTTCCGCGAAGTACTCACCCTTTGGAAAACAATAAAGATTTATCTATTCTACTTCACCCGGATCCGCTTTTATCGGAAAGAATGGCGGACCGCGTAAAAGCAATTGAAGAGTACAAAAAATTATTTGCAGGTGAATATTCTATAATGGGCTGGGTTGAGGGGCCTGCTGCGGAGGCGGCCGATTTACGAACCGTAACAAATTTCCTGATGGACACTATAGAGGATACAGATTATCTTACAAAGCTGATGGATATCTGCGTAAATACCGGGATTGATTTTGCAAAAGCGCAGGTGGAAGCCGGTGCAGATACAATCGGGATTGGCGATGCTATAGCAAGCCAGATATCGTGGGATACTTATAAGGCCTTAATTCTGCCGAAGGAAAAATTACTTGTTAAAGAAATTCAAAAGACGGGCGCATTTGTAAGGCTGCATATATGCGGAAACATAACGCATCTTCTTCCGGGAATCGGCAGCCTTGGAGTAAATATACTGGACGTAGACCACATGGTAGACATTGTGAAGGTCCGCAATATTGTCGGCAGCAAAGTTGTTATCAGCGGCAATATAAATCCTGTTGAAGGAATCCTGCGCGGAACACCCGGTTCAATCCGTGAATATGTAAATAAATCTTATAAAGCAGCGGGCAACCCGTTTATGGTGAATGCAGGCTGCGAGATACCTTCGGGCACCCCGGTTGAAAATCTGAAAGCGTTTTGTGAACCGGTTCCCTATGTAAAATAAATTCAGTAATTGAGGGAATAAAATGGATAGCTACCAGGAAAAAAAGAGTCAGGCATTTGCATTTCGAATAACATTAATTGCTGCTATAGGAGGATTACTTTTTGGTTATGACACTGCGGTTATATCGGGTACCGTAAGCGCCCTTAATTATTATTTTATTTTACCCAGGGGACTGGCGGAGATTTCAGCAAACTCGCTCCTGGGTTTTACTGTATCAAGCGCATTAATAGGAGCTGTAATAGGTGGAGCCATAGCCGGGTATTTAAGCAACGTATCCGGCAGAAAGAAAGCTTTGATGATTTCCGCCGTTCTTTTTATGATCGCTTCAATCGGCTCGGCAATTCCTGAACTGGGATTCAAACCGGTTGGAGAGGGCGGGTATACGGTTCTCACTCAATTTATAATTTACCGTATGCTGGGCGGAATTGGAGTCGGTATGGCTTCACTTCTTTCCCCTCTTTATATTGCTGAAATTGCACCGGCCCATAAAAGAGGAAAGCTTGTTTCATTCAACCAGCTTGCTATTATTATTGGAATGCTTATAGTCTTTTTTGTTAATTATTTTATTGCCCGCCAGGGCAATGACAACTGGATAAACGTGACCGGATGGAGATGGATGTTTGCATCCGAAATAGTACCCGCGGCACTGTTTTTTGTACTGTTATTTATTATCCCCGAGTTGCCGCGATGGCTTATGCTGAAGGGCCGTGAAGAAAAAGCGCGGTCAATTCTGGGCAGGATAAACGGTGCAGAAAGCGCGAAGCTTATCATGATTGATATAAAAGGATCATCAGCCTCAAAACAGGGAAAGTTATTTATGTACGGTTGGAAATTAATTGTCACGGGAATACTGCTCTGCATTTTTCAGCAGTTTACAGGAATAAACGTAGTCCTTTATTACGGGCCGGAGATATTCAAAAACCTGGGCAACGGTACTAATTGGGCGATGCTGCAGACTATTGTTATAGGTGCAGTCAATTTAATTTTTTGTATTGTTGCAATTAATACAGTAGATAAATTCGGGCGAAAGCCGCTCCAGATAGCGGGGGCAATTATAATGTCGGCGGCTATGACCGGGCTCGGCTTTGTATTTTTATCAGGCAGCCTTGGAATAGCGGCATTGTTGTTTATGATTATTTTCATGGCTGGATTTTCATTTTCCTGGGGGCCTGTTGTTTGGGTTCTGCTTTCAGAAATATTCCCCAATAAGATAAGAGGAAGGGCGATGTCCGTTGCGGTTGCAGTACAGTGGATATCAAATTACCTGGTTTCATGGACGTTCCCGATGATGGATAAAAGTACATGGCTGACTAATATGTTTCATCACGGGTTTGCATACTGGGTTTACGGGGTTATGGCAGCTTTAGCGGGATTGTTTATGTGGAAGTTGGTTCCGGAGACCAAGGGCAAGACTCTTGAACAGCTTGAAAAAAGGTGGAAAATAAAAAATTTCTAATTATTTCTATAATAATATACGAAATCACCTTTTAAGAGTGATATCAAATTCTTTCCCGGTAATGCGGGTAAATACTGTATCGCTATTATGTTATTAATACTTCTGTGCAGGATACAATAATTTAAAAATTAAATCTTGATATTGAAAAAATAATTCATCAAGTTAGATAATAATATTTCTTTCTTTAAAATGCTTAATAAGGGCAAAGTGAAAAAGCTTTTTAATTGAAGATAAAAAAAAGCAGCGGGAAAAATTAAGCATCTCAGTCTTCAAACATTCTTAAATAGTGTGTCGGCATAATTTTGCTGTATTAGTCCTAATGGTTAATAAGGTTAGACTGATTATTTTGCTTTTGGCGTCATTATAGAAGAGTAAGATCTACCCTGAAATACTGAATAAAACGCTAAAATAAAGAAAAACTTTCAATTAACTTTTTTGTCATTTTCGATTAATAAGAATAGTTCTTAACTGCAAATGATGCATCTTGAAACAGGGAATGATGATAAACCAGGAATACAAAGTATTAATTGTTGAAGATCTTTCATTTAATGAAGGTTTGAAAGAAAGAGAAGTAAAAAAAGTTCTTCCGCAATGTATATTTAAAAGAGTGGGAAGTGAAAAAGATTTCCTGCAAGCTGTCGAAGAATTTAGTCCTGACCTTATTTTATCTGAATATGAAATGCCGGGATTTAATGGATTAACCCTTCTTAAATTAGCTCGTGAAAAAACACCGCTCGCTCCATGTATAATTATTTCAAATTCAATAAGTGACGCCGCCGGGGTAGAGTGTATGAAAGCCGGTGCCGTTGATTATGTCTTAGAAGATCATATTAAAAGGTTAAGCCTGGCCGTACTTAAAGCTCTTGAATACAAGAATATTATGTTTGAAAAACAAAGGGCCTTAACAGCGCTTATAGAAAGTGAAGAACGATTTAGAACGGTATTCGAGAATGTTTTTGACGGTATCAGCATTTATATTGATGATCCCGACCCATTTAAAAGAAAACTTTTCGAGTGCAATGAGCAATATGCTGTTTTGGCAGGCCGAAGCCGCGACGAACTGCTTCATCTTGGAAGCACACAAGAGCTTCAGATAACAATGGATGATACATCAAATGTAAATCGTTTAGAATCCATACGTAAAAATACAGAATACCAGGGTATTTTCTCATGGATTCGACCGGACGGAAAGGAAAATTTGATTGAGTATGTTGCCAGACCAATCACATGGCGGGGAAAGGCATATTCAATTGGCATAGATCGCGATATCACCGTGCGGAAACAGGCCGAAAATGAATTGCGTAAATTATCGAGGGCTGTTGAGCAAAGCCCGGTTTCGGTAATTATTACAGATATAAATGGAAACATAGAATATATTAACCCGAAAGTAACGGAAATTACCGGGTATAAATTTGAAGAAGTAGCCGGTAATAATCCACGGATTTTCAGATCGGGGAGAAAATCAGAAAATGATTACAAAGTTCTTTGGAATACTATCAATTCCGGGAAAGAATGGCGCGGTGAATTTCAAAACAAAAAGAAAAATGGCGAAATTTTCTGGGAATCTGCATTAATCTCGCCAATCTTAAATGAAAAAAAAGAAATTACTAACTTCATTGCGATTAAAGAAGATATTACCGGGCATAAAAAAATGTTGGAAGAGTTGATTGCCGCCAAAAAAAAAGCAGAACAATCGGATAAACTTAAATCAGAATTTTTATCCTTAGTTTCTCACGAAATCAGAACTCCTCTTATTTATATCATAAATTATACTGAATTGATAAATGACGAGATCAAAACAGGCAACATTTCAGGGCTGGCTGAGTATTTAGGATCGTTATCTGAAGCCGGCAAGAGAATTGAAAGGACATTTAATTTAATTGTTAATGCCGCACAAATTTCAACAAACAATTTTAAACCTGAATTTAAAACCTTAAATTTAGTGAGCGATATATTGGTTAATGTTTATAATGAATTCATTAATCAGGCTAACCGGAAAAGATTGGATTACATTTTTGTTGACAATTCTAAAAATAAGAATATTATTGCCGATGAGTTTAGTGTTAATCAGTTATTTTCTAATCTTTTTGACAATGCAATCAAATTCACCAAAGTAGGTTTTGTTAAGATAGAAGTAACCGGGGAAGAGGGAGCTATCTTAGTAAAAGTTATTGATTCCGGTATCGGCATTTCGGAAGATTTCCTCACGCATATTTTTGAACCATTCAACCAGGAAGATCATGGCTATTCAAGAAAATACGAAGGAAATGGACTGGGACTTATACTTGCTAAGAAATATTGTGAAATAAACGGTGCGAAAATAGATGTGAAAAGTAGTAAAGGCAATGGATCAACTTTTACAGTAAAATTTAAATTACACTAACAAGCGGTTATAAATGCAAATGATCAGTTTTTCATAAAGAGCATTAATAAAAATTCAAATAATTCATCTTTGAAAAACGAGATCTACATTCTGAACCATGTTATTTAATAAGTTTACAAAACCGAGGTAACTAAAATGGGAAATGAACAAAAAAGCTTTAAACCAAATCAATACCCTCAGGAAATGGTCGAAGAAACCACATCACTTCTTAACGCCACATTAAACTCAATAAAAGAAGGCATTCTTGTAGTTAATCTTAAAGGGAAAATTATCTTTTTTAATAAAAAGTTTTTAGAGATATGGAATATACCGGAAGAAATAATATGTGAAAAGGATGATGATAAAACTATAAAATATGTTCTTCAACAGTTAAAATATCCCGGCATATTTATTGAAAAAATAAATGAATTATATTCAGAGCTATCTGCTGAAAGCACCGATCTATTGGAATTTAACGATGAGAGATATATAGAAAGGTTTTCCCGGCCCCTGGTTATTAATAACATTACTACGGGAAGAGTATGGAGTTTCCTTGACATAACCGATAAAATAATTATTAAAGAAAGTTTAGATAAAGAGAAAGAGCTGTTTCAGACACTGCTGGATAACATACCTGATACTATCTATTTCAAGGATAAAGATTCGAAGTTTATTAGAGTTAACAAAGCACAGGCAAAGACCCTGGGAATACCCGATCCGAAAGAAGCTGTGGGCAAAAGTGATATTGATTTTTTTGAAATCGGGCATGCAACGGATGCATATGAGGATGAACAAAAAATAATGCAATCTAAAATTCCTTTAATTGCAAAAGTTGAAAAAATAAGAATTGCTGAAGGAGAATATCGCTGGGTTACCGCTACTAAAGTGCCTATAATTAATAAGGGAGGGCAATGTACCGGTTTGGTCGGCCTGTCACGAGATATAACGCCGCATAAACTTGCAGAAGAAAAATTAGAAAAATACTCACAGGAATTAAAAGCAGTTAATGCGGCTAAGGATAAATTATTTTCTATTATAGCACATGATTTAAGAAGTCCTTTCAGTTCGCTTCTCGGTCTTTCCGAAATTGTATTAGATGACTTTAATACTTTAACGCGGGATGAAATAAAGAGGTATAATATTGAAATTTATAATGTTTTGAAAGACGAACTAACGCTGCTTGAAAATCTGCTAAACTGGTTAAGATTAGAAACCGGGCAACTGAAAATTAATCGCGAGAAAATTAGCCTATATGACATAACAGAAAGCGTAATAAATCTTCTTTCAGTAAGCGCCAAATTAAAAGATATTACCTTTTTAAACGAAACAGAAAAAAATATTTTTATTTCAGCCGATCCTATTATGTTACATTCGGTACTTCAAAATTTAATTACAAATTCAATAAAGTTTACAAACAAGGGTGGTTTAATTAAATTTCATTCGGTTACAGCCGGTAATGATTTAATTCAGATAACCGTTTCGGATAACGGGATCGGTATGACGAATGATCAGGTAAATAATTTATTTGGTCTGAAAGCAGTATCAACAAGAGGTACTAATAACGAAAAAGGAACAGGATTAGGATTAATGATTTGCAAGGAGATGATCGACCTGCACGGCGGAACCATATCTGTTAAAAGTGAAACCGGTATAGGAACAGATATTTCATTTACGCTGCTGATTGCCGAAAAATAATTTACCCTTTGAACAAGATTACAATTCTTCTGTTTTTATTTTTGCGATGGCATCATCAATCATCTTCTGCGTTGAACCGGAGATATCTATTTCAACTGCATAATCAGGCTCTTCCAGTGTATCGAACTGGCTTTTAAGCATGGCGGGCTTAAAGAAATGATCTTTCCTTTCCTCCATTCTTTTACTGATCAGATCAAAGCTGCCCTTTAAATATATAAACGTTACTTCATTATTTACTTTCAAAATCTCCCTGTAAGTTTCTTTAAGCGCGGAGCAGGAAATAACGATATTTTCTTTTTTCTCAATTGCCTGTTCAATTATATATCTTAAACACAGCAGCCAGGGCAGACGGTCATTATCATTAAGCGGAATGCCGTTTTTCATTTTTTCAACATTCTCAGCCGTGTGGTATTCATCGCCTTCGTAAAACTTCCAGCCGAATTTATTTCCAATAGCTTTTCCCACTGTCGATTTCCCGGAACCCGACACCCCCATTACAATAAATATCATCTATTATTCTCCATTTAATAATAATATATTATTCCTAAATAAATTTTCCCTTATAAGCCCATAAACCGAGCGCAGGATTGGATATATAGAATATTTCCTCTCCGCCCGGCAGTATGTTTATCCCATCTTTCAGATTATCCGGATTGTATTTTTTAAGCGCTTCATCCAGGGAGCCATACTGGAAGTTAACACTTTCCATTTCTTCGCGCGATATTTTGCCGGGACAGTAAGTAATTGAAAATCTCCCTTCGGATGAACCGTGGATTAAATGAGCTGCCGCGCCCAGACTGCCCTGCAGATCTTCATTTTGTTTTACCAGCGCCAAAACTTCCGGCGTATTTACATAACCGTACTTCCTTATTATTTTATCATTACCCGGATCTTCGCCGAAAGCTTTCAATCCCGGTGCTAGTACAATAAGTTCGCCTCCGTCAGCAATTGCCATGCGGGTGCGGTAAACGGCTTTATTGCCGAGCCATGTTGTTTTAAATTCGGAAGGATCAAGGTATACAACAATCTTTTTCAAAGGTTGATCCAGCATAACAAAGTTTATTTTCAACGAAAGCTCTGCGGCAAGGTTAAAACACTCAATATCATCTCCCACATATAATCCTTTTACTGCAAGATTTCCTTCATCATCCTTCCCTACAACAGTAAGCACATAAATTATGGGCATGTTACCGGCAAAATGATCAGAACCGTAATTCAATACCCTTTTAACGGGAGTATCCGCCCTGCCCATAATTTTTTCCATGCCGTAAGCTGCGCCCAGGAAATGACTTTTATTTATTCCTTCCCTGCCGCCCGTACCGATAAATATATTTTTATTATGGTTGGCCATTCCTATTACTTCATGAGGTACAACCTGCCCGATTGAAAGTATCAGGTCAAAATTACCGTTGACTAAAAGCTCATCCACCTGGATAGGGATGGAGTAATCAACAGCTCCGCCTGAAATATCTTTAACATAATCAGGCGGGACAATGCCGAGAGTATGAAGGCCTGTTTTCCAATCATGCACGCGGAACAAACCGGAAGGCACTTTCCCGTACATTGTTTTAATTTCACTTTCAGTCATAGGGTAATGAGTGCCAATAGCCGGAAGAATATCCGTAAGACTATCCTTATAATATTCCCAGGAATATTCCGTTAATATTCCTGCCTGCGAGTGAAATCTTGTAATATCCGGAGGGACGACAAGAACTTTTTTCCTTTTTCCGATCTTGCCGAGGGCTTCGAATAACCCTGACTCTAATTCATCGCGTGAAATATTTTTTTCAACCGAACCTTCTGAATAGTATAGCATATAGCAACTTATAATTAGTTCAGAATAAAATTTAACGCGGCATAACTTGTGCAAAACCTGAACTGCCGTAACGCTCAAACTGAAATCCTGTAATTTTACCGCTGTCGTCTTTTTTAAAATGAATAATTAACCTTACGCCTTTTGCGTAAAAATCATTTTCAGTCTCTGCAAAAAGAGGATACTTTGCTCCTTCCGGATCCTGAAGCACCAGATGATCTTTTTCTATATAAATTTTTAAAGCTCCTATATGAACAATCCTGTAAATACCTTCATATTGTTTCAGTTCAGAGATTTTAATTTTAAGTTCCGGTCGTGCAAATACATATTGAAGCCCCCATGAATAGCCCAATGATTTGGTCCCCGAATGGCCGACATCTTCCAGCACGCGGGTTTTAAGATTAAGTCCCGTATAATTGCGTGACTTAAGAACACTTTCAAATTTATTAAGAACTGCCGGGTCTTCATACTCTCCTATGCCGATGTAAAGCCTGACGGGAAGTTTAGTATTTGCGGCAGCAAATTCTTTTTCATACTTAAAAGTAACTTCGTCAGCCCAGGGTACGGCAGGGCTTGTAACCAGGTAACGGTTGAAAAGATTCGTCTCGTGAAACATAGTATATAGTGTAAATAGACCGCCAAGAGAGGTTCCGATTAAAGTACGGTCGTCGCTGCGAACCCGGTATTTTGATTCAATGAAGGGAATCAGTTCCGTTTTAATAAATTGAAGAAACTTAGGTGCATTGCCTCCCCAGGTAGTTTCATGTTCCGGAAGAGGAGTAAAGTCACCTCTTCTGAGAGAATCATAATTCGGTGTATTGCCGCCCCACGTAATTCCTACAATAACCATTTCCGGGATAAAACCGTCAAAGTACTGCTGGCCGTATATACTTTGCATAAGCGTAAAATCCCACTGTGCGTCAAGCAGGAAAACAACGGGATAAACTTTGGTTGTATCTCCGTAATTGGCGGGCAGATTTATATAAAGATCATATTTTTTATCCGTTACGGAAGAATTAATGCTTAGCAGTTGCGTTCCGGCAATTGAAACCTCCGGCGGAGTACCTGCCGGATTCTGAGCATGAATATTTACCGGGAGCAGCAGAATAAATAATAGAATTGAAACGGCGGTGATTCTTTTCATGGCGGATTCCTTCAAATAACTTTTTTAATTCTTCATTAATTTATAAAAGTACTATTGAAGCTATTCAAAGTCAAGTAGAGGAATTTTATAAGAATGGAGGAAGAATAAAAATATATTAGTTAGAGGAAGTGTGGGGGTTACATCAACCTCCCCTTAATCCACTCCTTATTAAGGAGGGGAAAACAGCTAATTGGAGTAAAATATTAATAAATATTTTATTTTGTAATTTAAATCCCCGTCTTTATAAGGAGGGGTTCCCCGAAAGATTTCGGGGCGGGGTGATCGCATAAAAAACTATATCAATTCCTCATATACATTTCTTCAATCAGATTGTTATATCTTTCTTCCACAGCTTTGCGGCGGATCTTAAGGCTGGGTGTTATTTCTCCGTTTTCCAGGCTGAACGGTTTATCAAGCAGGGTGAATTTACGTACTCTCTCGTAATTCTCAAGACTTTTTTGGATCTTTGACATATCCTGTTCAATCATATCGTAAATCTCTTTCATCCTTACAAGTTCTTCATGACTGCCGTAAGGAATTTTATGGGCGTCTGCATATTCCCTGATTGCTTCAAAATCCGGTACTATAAGGGCGCTTAAAAAATTCCTCTTATCGCCGATCAGAACAAACTGGTCTATATATTTGTTCGCCATAAACAGGTTTTCTATATGTGAAGGGGCAATATATTTGCCGGCGGAAGTTTTGAATAAATGCTTTTTCCGGTCGGTAATCATTAGGTAGCCTTCGATATCAAATACGCCGATATCTCCAGTATGAAGCCAGCCGTCTTTAAGCGTTTCCTCCGTTTCTTTCTTGTTCTTAAAGTAACCAAGCATTACATTGGGACCTCTTGCAAGTATTTCTCCGTCGGAAGCTAACTTTATTTCAACACCGGGAAACGGTTTGCCAACCGTGCCGAATTTATAATCATCCGGTTTGTTTGCCGATATCATTGGTGCGGATTCGGTTAAACCGTAACCTTCAACAACATAAATTCCAATTGCTTCGAAAAACTCGCCGAGATCGCGGGCAAGCAATGCACCGCCTGAAATAAAGAATTTTAAATTTCCTCCCATAAGCCCGCGGATTTTCTTAAAGACAAGTTTGTCTGCAATCTTATTTTTAATTAATAAACCGAAAGGTATTTTTCCTGCTTTCTTAGCCCGGCAATATTCTTTACCCGTCTCAATTGCATTGAAGAATATCCTTTGCTTCGTCTTCGATTGAGAATCTACATTCTTCAATATTTTTGAATAAATCCTTTCAAACAACCTGGGAACTGTAGTAACAATTGTCGGGTGCACTTCCATCATATTCCGTGAGACCGCTTCAATGCCTTCGGAATAACAAATCAATGCACCGGAAGCCAAACCACAATAGTAAGCCATTCTTTCAAATATATGGCAGAGGGGAAGGAAGGATAAAAAGATATCGCTTTCACCAATCGGATATGTTTTTAAAATTGTATTAACAACAGACAAAATATTTTTATGTGTAAGCATAACCCCCTTCGGTTCGCCCGTTGCTCCAGAAGTATAAATTATAGTGCACAGGTCGTTTTCATTTATCTTACTTGTGCACTCTCTCAGGAAATGAGGCCGGCCGGACTTTAATAAGATCCCCATTTCCTTAACTTCATTAAAAGAATAAATGGTCTGGCCGTCGCCAGGTGAATCTTTTTCATTCAATACTATTATGAATTTCAGGTACCTGCATTTATTTTTTACTTTAATTACTTTATTCAACTGGAATTTATTCGAAACAATTATTCCCTTTGATTCAGAATTATTCAGAACAAATTCGACAGACTCTGCTATTAGCGAAGGATATAACGGAACGTCAACTGCACCAAGGGTTAAAACCGCCAGATCGGAGTAAACCCACTCCGGCCGGTTCTCAGAAATTATAGCTATTTTATCACCCGGTTTAACACCCAGAACCGAAAGGCCGAAGGCAAAATTTTCAGTTTCATCCTTAAATTCCCCGTACGTTATACCCTGAAATTTTCCATCAACTTTTTTCATCATCAGCGTATCTCTATTTTCGCTTTTCCATTCCCGGGTAAGGAACTCAAAAAGTGCGGGGATAGTCCTGTTTTCTTTTAACAATGACATTAAATTTTCCTGATTTTATATACAAGAAAATTAGATTCACCAGCCGCCATTTCCAACGATGATCCGGTGCCGGATGAAAGTATTACAAAAGTATTACAATAAGGAAATTTGTGATAAGCCTTTATATTTATGAGGTTTAAGAAGTGTATAGGTTACTCCGACCTCACCCCTGGCCCCTCTCCTTATCAAGGAGAGGGGAAAAAGTTTTTTGTTATCGCGTAACCCCGGGTTGAAACCCGGGGCTTTAATTATTTCATCCCATATGGTGGCGCCTCCATGATTTGGATGAGAGACAGGGCCACCGCCTCGGCGGGGCAGGCATGCCCTAACCCCCTCTCTCTTAAAAGAGGGAAAAAATGAGTTGGGGAATTCGTGAACCCCGGGTTATTCACCCGGGGTTACTAAAATTTTATCCGTACCTCCGGAGTCCCACATAGCGGCAAGCCTTCGGGAGGGATTTAGGAAAAAGTTTATTCAGGAATCGTTTGTTACAATCCTGCCTGGAGGCAGGCAGGTTTGTCATGCCGCAGGGATTTGGAGGAGAGACGGGGCCACATAGTTGTAAACTATGCCCCGTCTCGTACAACTAAAATGTGAGGCTCACTTTTATGGTGAGCCTCACTTAAATTATTTCATATATAAGAGTTTCTTCGTCTGTACAAAACTGCCTGCCTGAAGCCGGTAAAAATATATTCCGCTGGAAAGCTGCCTGCGGCTGCCGGCCTGCCCGGCATTAAATGAAACAGAATGCATCCCCGCCGGTTGAAATTCATTTACTAAAGCGGCAACCTCGTTTCCCAGTATATCATAAATCTTCAGAGTTACAAAACTGCCTGCCGCAAGCTGCCAACTGATTATAGTTGAGGGATTAAACGGATTGGGATAATTGTTATATAAATAATAACCTTTTATAACAGCCCGGTTGGTATTTCCACCGGATGCTACTGCCGTAACATTATCACGAACAGTCTTGCCGATAGCTTCAAGCAAAGGCTGGGTGCCGTTTACTATGTCCTGATCAAGCGCCCAGATCATAACCCCGCCGAGATTGTTGTAAATACTGAACTCTGTTTTCAGTTTTACGGATTCCGTATCATCAAAAGTAATAAATATTGTTGAGTCACTTTTTAAATAATAAGGGACCTTAGAAACAGAATCCCAATGATATACCCATTCCCGCGAAGCTGAGAAATTTGCAATATCTGTGTATGTCGGATCGGTTACTGTGCCCGTAAAAGGCTGGTACAAGCCCTTTGAATTAAATTCCACCCCGTAAAAAGGAATTCCCAACACCAGTTTAGCTGCCGGTATTTCCCTGCCGGTTTCAAGATATTTAATTGAACTGGAATCATCACCGTAGTTATATCTTGGTGCGGCATATAACGGAGCATTATGACCTGTAAAAGCCGACCATGATCCGAAATAATTATAACCCATTACATTATACCAATTGATATAAGGAAGCATGCCGCTGTAATCAAAATATATTCCGTTAACTTTATTAGGCGGTATGGCCATAGTAATAAGCCAGGAACTATCTGTAGAATTAAATGACTCACGCAGAGCTTTTACTAATCCGGTTAGTAATGAGCTTTGACCGGCTGCAGGAAATTCCCAGTCAATATCAATACCGTCATATTGATTAGTTTTAAGGAATTTGACTACATTTGAAATAAATACAGCTCTCAGGCTTGAATCTGCCGATACCGTTCCGAAGCTGTCTGTAGTGTCATTTGCAAATGAAATTAATATTTTTTCATTTGCCGAATGCACTGCTTTTATTAATTCCGCATTAGGCACACCGTAATCCATGCCTATTGAACCATCTGAATCCGGCCAGGCAAATGCCTGAATAACATGAGTCAGGTTATTGAACTCCATATCGCTTACCGCCGGCAGATTTGACCAGCTTTCATAATATCCGATAATCTTTTGTTGTGAAAAATTTGAGTATTGCACCGATAGAACCACGATAGATGTAATTATAAACCTTTGTAAGGATTGTTTCATCTAAAATGCCTGTAAAATTGTTACATTAAAATTTTTATAACTGTTTAACTTCAGATAATAATTTAAAATAATAAAGACATTTATTTATTACCCGCAAGAGTAACGGCCGTACAGAAAAATTTTAATTCTCCGTTAATTTTTTCAATTCAATTGATTTTGTATAGAATTCCTCAAGCGACAGCTCTTTTAAATATACCATTCCATGCGCGGCTCTTACACGGGGTATTTCATGTTTTATAAAAAAGTCTCTTCCAAGGCATAACCTTACAGTATGATACTGGTCTGCCAGTATTTTTTGAGCCAGTGCGGAGAATGGGCCGTCTAGTTCCCAGCTTGGAAAACTTGCATTTTTCTGCGAACCATAACTCTTCATAAACATACTCTCAAGTAATGCAAAACTGTTCAAACTTACAGGCACATAAATATTTGCTTCCGCAGGATGAAAACGGTACCACACATTCCTGTATCCCCATATTCGTAATTTTGATATGTCTGTTTCCTTTCCATAAAGACGAAGCGCTTCCGATATGGCCTGAAGTACTTTATAGTGTGTATCAGGGCCGCTTCCTTCAGGGTCTAAGGCTACCGTTATTATTGTCGGTTTAAATTTCCTGAACAAATTAAGTACCGGCAATACATCACGGTTTATTTCAGGGTTCTCTGTAAATATTTCCCCCTGGTAAAAGCCAAGTCTTAAATGCGATACGCCGTCGCTGTTGAATCCAAGATGCGCCCAGAGTATTTCCTCTTCCCATTCACGAAGCATGCCTTTCAGCTTCTGCACTTCAGGTATATCTTTTTTACCGGGATAAAGCGTCCGGAAGTAAACCATTAAATCGTTTGTTTTGTCCATCAAATACACAAGCTCTGACTTTCCGTATATCTCTATCAAATTTCTGAGTGTTCTTCTTGCCTGAGCTTCATGCTTAGTGGTTGAACTCTTGGAGGCTATTCCATCAAGGTATAAGTTTACATCCCTGTTCTTTCCTTCTTCAAATGAAGGATTAAAATAATTTGTATTCAGCCTGGCTTTAAATTCTTCGTTTAATAAATGATTTCTTAAATTTTCCATTATTTCAAGCATATATGTATTTGTAACTGCAGTAAACCCGCTGGTCATTACAGTAAAATGATGCCGGTTTGATGCATTACGCACAAGATGTACTATATACGGCAGGTAGCCAAGCATTATATCGTCATGGTGTGGGCCGGTATGCAATATCCTTTCATTCTCTATAGGGGCTATTCCACGGTTAAACCTTTCCAATGCCGATCCGTGTATCATTTTGTTTATATCTTCTACTTTAAGTCCCGATTTCTCAAGTATGTACTTACCGAATTCATCGCTTTGATAATCTGCCTCACTTAATTTCAGGATTTCTTTCTGCTTTTCAACTGCCAGGTTTATTACTGCACGCTCGATTGAAAACCCGGATAGAGGGTTTTCATTCTTCATATCTTCCAGCCTTCTTTCTCTCAATCTTAATGCTGCGCCGTCAGTCAGATAAAAATGCGCTTTCGGCAGCTTTTGAAGAACCGTTGCAGGATACTTATTGCTCTGCGCAGTCTCTATTGAGTCCCTTACAATATTCGCCTTTGCTTCCCCGGAGGCTATTATTATTGCAGTCGCATCTTTGTTATATGTTATTGTATCAAGACCTATAGTGATTACAAGCCTGTTTCTTGCTATCTCAATTCCGCCAAGGTCGGTGGAGGCGGCTGCCTGGGTTTCATAGTTTGTTTCCATTAATCGCGTTGTGGAAAAATGATCGCTTCCCTGTATATTAAATCCTATATGCCCGTCGGGCCCTATCCCGCCAAGGAAGAATCCTATTCCCCCAAGTTTACGTATCTTTTGCTCATAGCCTGTACAGAATTCATCAACCATTTCTATTGTTTGTTTCTGAAGACGTTCCTGCCTTGTTTTTGCATACCGGTAACGAAGCGAAAGGTCTACGCTTTTTTCCGGGAATATTTGATTAAGCGGCAGATTTTCAGCCGTCGGGATTTCATTCACATTTATCTGAAGCGCCTTCTTTGCGTCCAGTTCAAAACTCTGAAAATAATATTTCCGGATATAATAGTAAAAACTATTATGCTGAAATGAATCTATCGGATAAAATTCGTCTATCTGTACAAAGTGCAGGTTGCCCATTTCAGGTTTTGAGGAAGAGTCTATACCTGAAGAGGATAAAAATTCACGCACTTCTTTATTTGTCCAGTTTTGAAGGTAATAACCAACCCACTTTATAAAATGCTCAGGAGTTTTACCAGTGGGCAGGGATATTACTCCACCCGGGTTTTCCAAAACCCATTCTAGAAATCTTAGTGCGGCAAGGCGCCCTAATTCAGGGAAATTTTTAACCTGTATAATTCCTATCTTTTCCGTTGGAGCATATAGCAATTCTTTGCCTGACTGCTGCAAATATTTTTCTTCCACCCTTGATAATCCGCTCTTCTTACTTGATTCCATTTTTTCTTCTTTCATATATATCTTTTTAATAAATAATATTTTAATTTATATTCCATCCCGAAACGAGCAATACGGGCTGCTTTCCTTTTAAATCAGTTTTTGAAAAAGAACCTTTAATTACTCTTTCCTCGCCAGGCAGCATTGAGAAATAATTATCTTCCCATAATATGGGCAATACCGGTTCACCGGTTTTTCCACCGGCAACCGAGAGAACAATTTGAAATGCTAATTTGTTCGTATTGTTAACCAGTTTCACTTCTACCTCATCATTTTCGCCTGCGCCAGTAAACTTTGAGCTCACCTTTAAGTGAACTTTTTCTAATTTATTAAGGCCGGTCAGGTCGGCATATTCTTTAACCGGAGTCATCATCCAGGTTGCTTTCGCAGTATCAAGAACATCCTGCTTTGTTGATAAACAGTAAAAATTAGAGCTCACAATTTTATCGCTGTTAAATAATTTTAAATCCAGGAAATATGTTTTGTCTAAATTGCTGATTTCCGGGATCTGCAGAATATTTACGGCCTGGTCGGCCGGCAGACTGAGAGAAATATTTTGGGAATACATATCAGACAGATCAAAGTTTAGTACACTAATTTTTGCGGTTAAACTGTTTTGAGAGAGCAAAGTATTATTAACTGCAGTTATTTCTCCGCTGTTATAATTATATAGTATATGTATGGGTTCACATGCTTTCATTGTTCCAAAAAAAGCGCCGCCGGGCATTAAATAAAAATCATATAACTGCCACCATAATTTTGGCCATGCGGAATTAAGCATCCAGTGTATAACCCCGGTTGCCGAAAATTTATTTGCTTCATGCGCTTCAAACATTGCCCGCGTATTCTCGTAATTTATATATTGAGCTTTAGTGCAGTATTCTTCCACACTGCCGGGCATTCCCAAACGTTTAAACAAAGCATCGTTATAATTCTTCAGATTGCTGAAGGCATTTTTGCCGCAATGAAAATTCCAGATACTATCCACCGGCCATAAATGGCCGGGCGGGATCATTTTTTTTATACTTTCAACAGGAGGTACTTCTGCACCGGGGCCAACTTCAGTATTAAATCCAAAAGCGCCGCCTTTGTTCTTATCACTCCACCAGTAAAAAGGCGGAACATAATCATAGGGCCCTCTCATTTTAACCCCGGTTTTACCGGTTACAGAGCTTATATGTTCGGCAGCCGACGCTAAAAATGGCCTTGAAGGATCATCATTTTGAAGAATTGCCTGATATTTATTTTCCAGTTCCGGGCGGGGAGTAAGGTCGCTTCCGTACAGCCAGACAAAAATGCACGGATGATTTCTTAACCATTTTACCTGGTCTGCAAATGAATTTGAAATCAGCTCCATTTCCTGTGAGCTTTTAATAGCTCCGAAATCATCGGCAGGCTTTCCTATATAATCTTCCCATTCCCACTGGCAGCTCCATCCCGTCATTACCAGGATGCCGTTTTTATCGCACAGGTCGAACAGGTCATTGTTTGCACCCCAGATTCCTTCAAGGCGTATAGCGTTCAGGCCCATTTGTTTAACATAATTAATTTGAGATTTAAGGTTCCTGCTGTTACCATTAAGAAACAAATTATCAACCCAGCCGCCGCCGAGTATTAAAATTTTCCTGCCGTTTAATTTATAGCCGCGGAAGCCATCTTCATTTATATAATCCGATACTTCGCGGATTCCGAACGACGTTTCTTTTGCATCGGATATTTTCCCCTTGATTATAAAATTAAGTTTAAGCTTATAAAGCTCCGGCTTGCCAAGGCGGTACGTCCACCATAGCCGGGGGTTATTTATTTTAAGCCGGGGAAAATCCGCGGGGGAGAATGTTATTACTTTTTTTTCAGCCGGTTTTAACTCAATTTTTTTAGAAAATTTTATTTGACCGATTTCACCCGCTAATATTCCCGAAACATTTTTATTCTTGTTATTAAGCAGTTCTGCCGATAAAGTAAGTTCTGCGCTTTTTAAAGTCTCCGTATTCACTTTACTTTGTACAAAGGGATAATTTACAGATACATCGCCGCTAACCATTATGCTGACATTTCTCCAGATTCCCGTATTTTTATCCGGTGGAGCCGGGTTCCAATCAACAAAGCCGACGGAAGGTTCGCCGCGCCGCGGCGGAAATACTTTAACAGCTAATATATTCTTACCGCTTTTTTTAACAATAGCAGAGACGTCAAATTCGAACATCCGGTAAACACCCTGTACGGTACCGGAATCAGCAACAAGCTTACCGTTCAGCCATATCTCTGCCCGGTAAATAATGCCTTCAAATTTTAATTTTATTGTTTTCCCGTTTGCAGTTCCCGGAAGATTAAATTCTGTTCTGTACCACCATGGTTTTTCAAATTCTTTTGCCGGGATATTTTTTAAATTATCACCGTTAAAAATATCTTTATAGACTCCGTCATTTACCAATGCGCCCATAACAGTGGAAGGAACAACAGCCCGGTGCCAGTTAACGGGAAAATATTTTGTTGTGGAAATTAAAGAACCGGCTTCAGGAGCATTTTGGCAGGATTGGATAAGCCAGTTTTTGTTCAACGGAAGCATATATTCCATACTGCTTTCCCGGGAATAAATTTTAACCGTATAAACCGCAAGAAATAAGATGAAAAAAATATTTGTGAAGTATTTTATTTTCCTGTAATTATTCATTTCGTTCTTATCATATCCTAACAGGCTTCACTAAGGATGTATTAACCATTAATTAACAATAATAGTTACTGTATTTGAAGTTTTTGTGTTTCCGTTTTCATCAGTTGCAACAGCTTTTATTTTATGCCTTCCACCGGGTACATTAAACCATACCCAGTCAAAGGGGGCCCTTGTATCATAGCCCAGGGAAACATTATCGCCAAAGAATTCTACTTTTATAACACGGCTTTTCCTGCCGGTTTCATTTGTATTAATTATTACGCTTGAGCCTGCGGAAAATGCGGCTTCATTCCGGGGCTGTGATATACTGATAACAGGAATGCTTTTCCCCCGCCGGACTTTATCAATTTTTATATCGGGCATATTGCGTGTATAAATTGTATTAACCAGGGAGCCAGCAGAATCATCCCCGCTTATTTCCCAGAACATTAATCCCCGCAGACCATATGCATCAACATAACGGGATTTCAAGGCAATTGATTTTGGATCATCAAATGTCCAGAATATTTTTTTCTGCCGGTTGTAGAGCCAGGGCGCCATAGCCAGGGTATCCCAAAAATAACTGCATCCGTTCAGTTGCAGGCTGTTAAAATTTGAATAATTGCCAAGGTAGTTCTCCGGTGCGGAAGCAGAATCTATTCCGGGCTGATACAAGCCATTATTTGTTGAATCAACATTGAACCAGCACTTTCCGTAAAATGCTGCGCCGGGCACAAGCTTGCTGCCGTTAATACCCAACGAATCAATAAAGTAACGAACGGTTTTGTCAAGTGAAAGCTGAGAACTGTAATCCGTAGTATCGGCAGGCGAAGAGAACAGATTAGTATGATGAGCCGTTACTTTATCCCAGCTTCCGTGATAATCATACGTCATCAGGTTAAAAAAGTCCAAATATTTCTGAACGCTCTTAATATCATAATCATCCAAATTTGGTTTTGCGGCGGGAACCGCGGCGGTTAACATTAAATGCGGATTTATTGCATTTAATTTTTCCCTGAAAATTTTCAGGAAACCGGTTAAATTTTCTTTGTCATTTGCATTATAATGTGTACCATTCGGACCTCCTTTAACAGGGAATTCCCAATCAATATCAAACCCGTCAAAAATACCTGCAGCTATACCTTTTTTAATTCCGGTACTATCTACAGCTAAATTCCCGAGTATATATTTATTAATACAGTCTTCAACAAATATTTTTCCGGATGCGGGAGTAAGTGCAGCATCGGAAAAATAAGTACCGCCGCCCCATCCCCCTATTGATAATAATATTTTTATACCCGGGTATTCCAGTTTTAGTTTTTTCAACTGGTTGAACTGGCCTCTTAAAGGCTGGGACGAATCATCAGGAACCCCGTCAATACTCATGTCTGCCGTATAAACCTGCTGAAAATTAGCTTTAGGATCTAAAGGTTTAAGAACAATATTCCCGGCAGAATCCGGAGCGGGATTAGCAAAAGCAAATATCAACACTGTTATTTTCCCTGCCGAGCCCGAAGTTTTCAGATTTTTTACAATATAACTCTGCCAGGCTGCGCCGTACCCGGGATAGTAAGCAATGATCTCTTTCTTTTGCCCTGATATAAATATTTGAAATGAGAATATTATCAGCAGCAATATTTTAGCGAACTTTTGAAACATAAGACCTCAATTAATTCAGGTTAAGATATACTTGATTTATCTATTATGTTTAAGGCTGTAAAGACAGCCTGTCCTGATTCCTTATCTGGAGGGCATGGCCCGTCTACAAAATTAATTCTTAATGAACTCATCCCGAATTTGTTCTGGAGTAGCTCAAAAGAACTCACCCCTACACCCCTCTCTTTCAAGAGAGGGGAAAAAGGGGTCGGGAATCTTTTATTACCCAGGGTTTACACCCGGGGCTACAAATATTTCATCCCTCCTTCCGAAGGAGTGCCTTCGGGAGGGATTTGGAAGAGGGACTGGGACACCGCTTAGGCGGGGCGAGCGGGGGCAGACACGCCCCGTCTAAATGCCTAACCCATAATTACTTCTACATCATTCACGGTTCCTTTAGCCTGCATGGGAATGATGCCGTTTACATTTTTCCCGTTGAGTAAAATTGATTTAACTCCTTTTTCAATTCCTGCGGGATTTTTTACTTTAATCTTATAAATTGCACCGCGCCATTTCCGTTCAACCTCAAACTCCTTCCAGTCTGAAGGAATGCAGGGATCAATTTTCAGCCCGTTATACATAGGATGGATTCCAAGTATATATTTTGTAACCGCCGTATAAAACCATGCTGCCGTGCCGGTAAGCCAGGGATGCCTTGCCCTGCCGTATGCTGTATGATCTTTGCCCATAATAAACTGGCAGTAAGAATAAGGTTCAGCCTGCCTGATTTCAATTAAATCATTTTGGTTATAGGGTAAGATTGAATCATAAAATTTCATCGCCGTATTGCCGTGCCCTAATTTGCATTCGGCAATAACCGCCCATGGATTCGGGTGGCTGAAAATGGAAGCATTTTCTTTAATGCCTTTATACACACGCGTTATATACCCTATATCGTCATCCGGTTTGGAATAAGCCGGAAGCACTAAATGAATACCGTATTCGGAATACAAATTTTTATCAACAGCATCCATACATTTTTCTGCTCGTTCACCCGATGCAACGCCTGAATAAACAGCCCAGCTTTGTGCATTTAAAAATATTTTACCTTCTTCACTCTGGTTGGTGCCGATTTTAATTCCTTTTTTGGTGAATCCTCTTATATACCATTCTCCGTCCCATAGTTCTTTTTCGCATGCTTCTTTAACTTTGGCTGCCATGTTAGAATATTTTATTACATCGTTTTCTCTACCCAATTGTTTAGCAGAATCAATAAAAATTTCAATTGCCCAGTAATGTTGAAAAGAAACCATAGCGCTTTCACCGCCGCCAAGATTCAGGCAGTCATTCCAATCGGCGCGCAAACCCTGGCAAATGCCGTTTGCGCCGATGTATTTAGCAGAAAAATCCAGTATCTTTTTTATATGTTCATAAACTGTGCCTTCACCGCCGTCGGCATAAGGAATTACCTGGTCAAAGAATTTTAATTCGCCGTTTTCTATAACCCATTCACAAATAGAAGCAACAAGCCACAATGCATCATCTGCGCAAACGTCTTCCATCCCGTGAACAATATCGGCGATGTTTTGTTTGGGCACAACTGTTGGAAGTTTTACACCGGGAAGTTTATTTTCAGAGGGTTCAAAAACATCGGGGTCAAATAAATGCAAACCATACCCCATGCTTGTATGCCCTTTAAGCAATTGGATGATGCGGTATTTGGTTTTTTCCGGGTTACTGTGAACGACACCCATTACATCCTGTGAGGTATCCCGGTAACCAAGCCCCACTCTGCCGCCGACTTCCACGAAAGAACCAAAACGCGACCATACTACACAGGTCTCTGCCTGGTACAGCGTCCAGATATTTATCATCGTGTCCAGCCCCTTATGCGGTGTTTTACACTGGAATATTGAAGTTTTATTATTCCAGTAATTTTTCAAATCTTCAAATGCCGAATCAACTGCCTCCAGGTCGGAATATTTTTGCTTTATTGCTTTACCTTTTTCTTCCCTTGAACCCACTCCCAGCATAAATATTAAACGTTTATTTTCACCCGGCTGAAGATAGATAGTTTTATGAAGTGAGCCGCAGTGGTTGCCGCCCAGCTCAGAACTGTTGCTGCACTTACCCTGGTCAACAGCGGCAGGATTTGTTTCGGTTCTGTAATTGCCTATAAACGAATCACGCACACAGTCATAACTATCGGGATTAAAATTGGAAGCAAAGAAATGGTAAGTCCAGGGTTCATAAAAAAAATCATACTCTATAATTCCGTCGCTGTAGTTAGAACCGCTTGCATACAGGCTCATTTGGAGATTTTGATTATCAATTTCAACATGATGAAAAGAAAATTCCACGTAAGAAAACACGCTGAGTTTCCGGGGTTTGCTGCCTGTATTTTTTATATTAACGTCCCACAGTTCAACATCATCTCCCCTCGGGATAAAAAGTATCTGTTCAGCTTCTATATCGTTGTACCGGCATTGAAATTTTGAATATGATAAGCCGTGCCGGCAAATGTATTTTGCCTTAGTAAAATCTTTACCTGTGGGCTGCCATGAGATGGTCCAGTATTCTCCTGTTTCATCGTCGCGTATATAAACATAATGCCCCGGCCTGTCTAAAGGAATTCCGTTCTGCCGGAACCGTGTTACCCGGTGGTGTTCTGTAGATTTATAAAATGCATAGCCGCCGGCATTGTGCGAAATAACTGTGCAGAGGTCATCAACGCCAAGATAATTAGTCCATGAAACAGGAATATCAGGGCGGTCAATTACATATTCCTTATTATCATCATCAAAATAACCGTACTTCATTAAGTACTCCTTAATTTTAACCTGTAAATTTATTCGATTGTCTGCTCTTCTTCTATTTTTCTAAACGGTACAAACCATGTAATTAAGAATGATGGAATAGTTGCAATCATCACCCAAAGGAAAAAGTGTTTGTAGCCGAGGAAGTCGCTGACAAACCCGCTAAGGGCCGAAGGAATCATCAGCCCCAGATTCATTATGCCTGTAGCAAATGCATAGTGCGCCATTTTATATTTTCCGGGGGCAATTTGCTGCATCATATATAAAGTAAGCCCGATAAACCCGGCGCCGTATCCGAAATATTCGAATACCACGGCTGTACCGATTGTATATAAACTTGCCGGCAGATAAAAAGCCAAAAACACATAAACACCGAATGGAATATTAAAAAAGGCGCAAAGAATAAACAACGATTTTCTTAATCCGAATTTAGAAGTAAAATACCCCGCAAGAATAGAACCGAGTATAAAAGCTGCAGGAGGAAAAAATCCGTAGATAATTCCGATTTGAGAGGTGGATAAACCGATACCTCCCGCAGACCGGTCTGCTCTTAAGAACAGCGGTACAATCTTCATGGCCTGCCCTTCCGCAAACCGGTATAGAATAATGAAAGCAATTCCCCATGCTATATATTTTTTTTCGAAGAAAGTTATAAATACTTTTCTGAAAGTTGCAAAAGCTTCCTTAGCTGATTTTATCGTTTCCGAACTGCCGCCTACGGGAAGCATTTTTGAGTGATAAATACTAAGCACAACCATTATTGATCCGAATATCGCCATTACTATAGTCCATGCCGGAACAAGTCCGATAGATTGTTCAAGCTGGCCGGCAATAAAAACAAAAGCGCCCTGAGATAATACTTTTGCCACATTATAAAATGCGCCCTGCCAGCCGATAAATTCGGCCTGCTCTTTGGCGTTGAGAACGTTTATATAAACGCCGTCCGCGGCAATATCATGAGTAGCGCCGTTAAAGGCGATAACGGCAAAAAAAGCAAGAGAGTAGCCAAAGAAATTATGCGTTTGCAAAGTAAGAGCCAGGAAACCGAATGATATGCCGCCGATAAATTGCGTGGCGACTACGAAATATTTTTTTGTTTTAAACATTTCAAGGAATGGACCCCATAAGGGTTTCAGAGTCCAGGGGAACATGACAATTGTAGTAAAGAAAGCAATCTGTGCATCTGATACCTTCATCGCTTTATACATTAACACTGAAACAACATTTATAACAATAAACGGCAGCCCCTCGGCAAAGTATAATGTAGGCACCCAGAAAGCAGGATTTATTTTCTTTACAACATTGTTAGCCATTTTATTCCTTAATGAAAGTATAAAGTTCCTATTTTAATGTAAGCAGCGCTAAACTATTCCTCCGGAGCAGGCTGTTGCATAGCAAAAATATTATTTTTAGTAGCCCCGACTTTTAAGTCGGGGATCTGTAAATTCAACAAAACCTTAGGACTTTAGTCCGGTGTTGTGTTTTTTGTTTGCTTTAGCCAAAGGCTCATCCGCCTCTGGAGGAACAGTTTATCCTCCGCCGGTTAGGAGGAAAACAAAAAAAATTATTGAATAACTATTAATTTATTGATTTTTCACACAGCCTTTAAAAGGCGAGGCAATTTAATAATAAAATTTATTGTAACACCAGTTATAATCTGTAAAAAAAATCAAACAGAAAAAAATATACCGGGACAGCCGTAAAGCTAATCCCGGTATTTTTTTAACCAACCGTAGGAGACTACTTCATTAAAAGCATTTTCTTAACTGATACAAAAGTACCTGCTTCAATTCTATAGAAATAAACACCTGATGCTAATCTGCTTGCATCAAATGAATACGAGTAGCTTCCGGCCTGCATAAACTGATTAACAAGAGTAGCCACCTTCTGGCCAAGAACGTTATAAATTGCTAAACTTACATTAGAAGGTTTTTCCAATGAATAATTAATAACTGTGCTCGGGTTGAACGGGTTTGGATAGTTCTGTGATAATGAGTAGGTATGCGGCACATTAGAAACTGTTTTAACTCCGGTAACTTTTCCGGTAAACCAGTAAGGATCGCCTAAAGGCAAGCCGTCTGTACTTGCGCCTTTAACAGAAGTACTGGAGTATTTTAAATCAGCGCTTTCAGGAAGCGGCCACGTAGGAGTCCAGTTTGCGGCGCTTCCGACCTGGGTTTTCTGATAAGAATAACTTTGGGTGGTTCCGGTTCCGCTTCTTACAGCAGCAATCCATGCCAATAGTCCAACTCCGTATGTGGTATCGGAACCCGGGCTTAGAACTTTATTTATTGTAGGGCCAAATCCGGGATCAACATTCTGATTACCGCTTTGAACAAAACCAGGCCATACTGAATTGCCAAACATAGCAGCAGTTTGAGAATTCATGAATACTGGAGTATATAATGAGTCAAATGCAGTTGTAGCAGTATCATTCCAGGAAGTCCAGAACGAGGTGAGACCTGATGACCAGAAATAAACGTTGTTCTTTACTTCAACTTTACGCAAAGCCTCGGCGGCCAGAGAATCCGCGGCACCGGCTTTTACATGGCCAAGCAGAACTGAATCCTGAAATGCGCTGAGAGGAGCAAAATAAAATATAGAAGGAATACGAGGAGGAGCAATTTCATCCCAACCTCCGGCATATTCAGCATGTGTTTCGCCTACAGCGTAAACGTTGTAGAAAATATTGTTGTCAAGTTTAGCGTTTACTACCTGCTCCGACCAGAACGGGCCTTTAGATGTTAGAACCACGTCATTATGAGAAAATTCAAAATAGTTTGTAACCCCTGTAGTAATAACCGGGCCCATAGCTATGCCGAGCAGAGTATTGTATTTGATAGAAATTGTATCGGTGCTCCAGGAGCCTAAATAGTTTTGACTGCGAAGTAGTTCCGGAACGTAATATGCGGAAGCTACATCAATACCGTTCCTGAACTTGGAATTTGTAATATAAAATTTATCTCCGTTAGAACTATAACCGATTTCGAATTGGGAAATTTCGTCGAATACACAATTATCGATAGTAAGGCTTATACCGTCGGCAGAAACTTGAACGCCCTGTCCGGATCCGGTGTTGTTGGCTTTATTAGGTGCAATACCAAGCAGATAGAGATTTTTCAGAGCTACTGTAGTATGCGCACCGGTTAATGTGAAAAAGATCCCCGGTATTGACCCGTCCTGAAGAATGTCGGCCTCAATACAGGGAAGCTTGCCTGTTGTAGGATCAGGCATGCCGACAATTGATACACCTGATTGCAGTGTGATTGTTGCATCCAGCAAATAGGTAGTATCAAGAGAGACAAGCTGATAGACACTATGATTTTGTATTCCGTTAGTAGCATCGGCTGTAATAATTTGATCAATAGTAGCACCGCTTGCATAAACGTTTAGTGTGCCGCTTTGAGAAAATGACTGTCCGGGTGTTAATATCAACACCATCATAGCAAGCAGAACTGTTGTTTTGAATAAAGCTTTCATGAAAGAGCTCCTTTCAGTTAGGAATAAATTTGTTAATTATTTTAATTTCGATAGAATTCCTTAAGTAAACGATTCTATCCGGAACAATAGAAATTGCGGCGAAAAAAGATTCACCTCCTTGATTGATTTCGGCCATTAAATATATTTTTTAATTAATTGTTAATATTCAGTTTATTTTTATATCTGATTTTTTAGATATCTTTCTTAAAAAAATCATAACTCTACACGAATTCCCAAATCGGCAGTCATCCCGTAATCCTGTTCAGACTGCGGAACACCTGTAGGCGCCTGAATGAGCTGGATATCAGACTCACCGTTGAGATTGCTAAGATCGCCGTAAATTTGCATTCCATACCAGGGAAGGTTTTGTTTAGCTGAAAGATCCCACCGTCTGTATGCGGCCGTAGTTGTTCTCAATTGAGGCCAAAAATCCGGGCCCGAGAAAATATCGTCCTGGTAGATCATTGAAACCCGCACGGAGAAGCCTTTGTAATCGTAACCTAAGGACAAATTGATTATATTGTCAGGCTGATATAAAAGCCTGGCCGTATAGGTAGTTGTATCATATACTAAAACGCGGCCCACTTTTTCAGTGTTGACAAAAGGATATTTCTCGCTTGAGAAAGTATGGGTATAGTTGATATCAAGAACTATCCCGTTAAATGGTTCCGGCAAGTACCACAAATAAGTCTGCCAGTTAAATTCCAATCCATAATCGGTAGCTTGGTTGGCATCATTAAGATAAGTTGTTACCTCATACGTTCCGCTGGGCGATACCGTTGCTAAATTGGGTGGAAAATATTGTAGTGCACTTCCTCCAGTAACATAAAAGCTGTAAGGATAGATAAGGTTATCGATATGTTTGAGAAATCCTCCGATTGTAAGCAGACCTATAGTATTATCAAAAACCGATAAATTCAGGTCATAATTTGTAGAACGTGAAGGTACTAATTGATAATTATTATATGCGATAGTAGCTGCTCCGGAAACATCAATTCTGGGTATGATAGCATTGTAATCGGGATAAGCTAAAGTATTTGTATATGAAAGGCGTACGTCAAGCCATGACAACGCTTTATACCTGAGAGAAACATCCGGCAGCCAGAAACCGTGATTTAAAGTAACAGTTGTATCATAGTGATTGTATGCCCCGCCAAGTGCTGATTGCGTATTCTCAACTCCGCGTGCTCCGGTGTATGTTGTCTGCAGATTCTGATAGCGAATTCCCGGAATCAAAGTAATTTGCGGACCGATATTGGCAGTTGCCATAACATACACAGCGCTTTGGTCTTCATTTCCAGTATAGTTATTTGTGGTTGAATTAAATTGGTCGTTGAAATATGATATTGCATCATGATTCGCAATTAGGGCAGCATTCTGCCGCAGGAAACTTGTTAATTCGGAAAGCATACCAAAATTCTGCGCGTAATTCATCTGATAATTCCCGGAAAGAAATTTTCCGTAACTGAAACCGGGATCCAAAAAGGCGGACATTGGAAGGCTGGTGGAGTTTGAATAACCGGCAAGAGCCGGAAAGTGATTTGCAATTAAATTGTCTACGTACTGCGCGCTTAATATCCCCAGACCCTGTGTACCGGTGGTATTATAATAATACGACCTGGTTTGGTAACGGTACATGCCGCCGAATTTAATTACTGCAGTAATATCATCCGAAATATTTGTATTTGCATCGAAATCCAATGAAGCTGTCAATGCTCGCGCTCCTGAAAAGCTGCCTGTGTTTGAAAGAGTATTTAGATAAGTAGAGGCCAGATCGTTGTTCGCGGTCTTCGGTATGCTCTCGGGATCCAAATTCGGTTGGTTAGTAAGCCCGCCCAGCCCTGCCGAACCTTGCTGAAATGTTACCGACCAGTCCTGCGGATCTTTGGTTTCAGTATATGCGTGTGAAAGAACCGCGTCCATATGGAAAATTGGTAATTGATACTGAAAATCAAGAGCGTTTGTTATAACACTTAATGTGCTGCGTGAGTAGTTCATTGTATAGTTGTGAACGTTGCTTCCGGCACCGCCTGTGATACCAAAATATTCGCCGCGGTCTATCTGATCCGTTGTACCGGTACTGAGAAAATTGGAAAACTTTAATGTTCCTAATGGTAAAACATAATCCATTACAACTGCTGCATTGGAACGTTCCCTGTCTCTTGAGATGTCGTCTAAATTCAAACCATTCGTTATATACAGCGGTATAGTATTTCCATCATTTGAATAGCTGGCTCCGAGCTGGTTTGAGGCCAGATTCTTGCGTTCAATGTCTATCTGAGCGAAGATCCCGAAGTTATTGTCAAACAGCCTGTCCTCAATACTTCCTACATACTTATAATTATTAAGATTGTTATAAACATCTGAAAGAGCATTATAACCGCCCTGGGCAAGAAGGCCGATTTTCGGCGCACCTGATTCAGTTGCTCGCGCCTCCCGCAATTGAAGGTCTACCGTACCGCCGATTACTTCAGCGCTCATATCCGGAGTCACCGTTTCGGAAACCTTCATACCTTCAAGCATGTTTGATGAAACCATGCTTAGATCAACGCTCTCATCGTTGGGGTTTGACGAAGTTAACTGTACTCCGTTCACTAAGATCCTGTTAAACTTGGGAGCCAGTCCGCGGATAACTACTTCGTTCGCTTCGCCGCCGCTTCTGAGTACTGAAATACCCGGCAGCCTGCCGATGGATTCCGCTGCATTAGCATCGGGCAATTCCTGGATTTTTGCCGCAGAGACTACGTTAACAATATTATCCGCAGAAAGCTGCTGATTGATTGCCTGCTGCTGCCCGCTTGCCTGCGCAGTAACAACAACGGTTTCACCTTTAACGCCGACGGCTTTTAACTTAAAATCCTGTTTTACCCCGGCGCCTTCGGTTACTTTGATTGCAATATTCTGTTCAACGTAGCCGATATAAGTTACATGTATAGTATAAGACCCGGCGGGCACATTAGGAATAACATATTTTCCATCCATACCGGTTGCCGCGCCCATGCTTGTACCGGTAAGCATAACATTAGCGCCGTACAGCGCTTCACCTGTCTCAGCATCTTTAACGTATCCCTCAACCATTGAGCCTGCTGCAGACAGCGGAGTTCCCATAATAGCTGCAAGAAAAGCAAGAATATATAAAACGGTAATTATTCTATGCATTTTATTCTCCTACGGTAATTAATGATCATAATTTTTATTTTATATTTTTTTAATCTTCCGGATATTTTATTTTTAATTTAAAAGGATAAATTTTAGTTAAACGAATTTTTGTAGCTCAACTGTATTTTTAACCATTAACTGTTTTGCAAACTCACATGCGCCGTACACTGCGGCTTTGCCGTTCTGCAGGCCGGATTTAAGTATTCTTACTTTACCTTTATACATGTTCAACAGATTTTTTTCGAAATTAAAATTCGTAGGCTTCAGCAATAATTCATCGGCATCAGCAAGGCCGCCGAACAGTATTATTGCCTCAGGGTTAAAAACTGTTACTACATTTGCCAGGGCTTTTCCAAGTATTTCCCCGGTATAATTAAAAACATCCACTGCAACCCGGTCGTTTTTCAATGCTAATAGGAAAACATTTTTGCTCGTCAGTTCATTAAAAGAAATATTTCTTAATTCACTGGGAGCGCCGGAAGCGCTGAGGAACTGACTGACGCTTCTTTTAATACCGCGTGCAGAGACGTAAGTTTCCAGGCATCCCTTCCGGCCGCATGTACATTCCCTTCCGCCGTGCTCTATGATAATATGACCAAGTTCGCCTGCAAGGCCGTTCTCTCCACGCATCAAATGGCCGTCGACAAAAATCCCGCTCCCAAGCCCGGTGCCTAAAGTAAGAACAATAAAATTTTTCATATCCCTTGCAACGCCGAAAACATGCTCTCCAAGCGCTGCAGCATCTGCATCATTAAGTATTGCCACGGGAATATCAAAATGTTTCTTCATCATTTTGCTTATGTTAACATTTTCCCAATTCAGGTTAACCGAAGATTCAATTGTACCTTTAAGATAATTTGCACCGGGTGCGGCCAGGCCGATGCCGCCTAAGAAATAGCCGGCCTCCAGGCTTTTACAGCTTTCTTTTATAATGCCGGCCAGCCGGTTAAAAAAATCATCTGCTCCTTTTTCCGGGTATGTTTTAAATGAATTTTCCAATAATATATTATTACCCAAATCCACTACGCCGAAAACAGTATTAGTACCTCCGATATCTACTCCAACAACAATTTCTTGTTTATCCACAATATTAGAACTCATTTTTAATTTCTCAATTTAAATTTTTTACTGAAACATACATTGTTGGTTGTCACAACAAACTAATTATCAAATCAAAAAAATATTGCATTAAATATTTCATTTTTAAGCTATAATTTTATAACCGTCGAAAATTTCTTCAATTGCTAAAGTCGCGGCCCCAATTAAGCGCGGCAGGGTTTTTAAAAGAGTAGGAAGAATTTTAATATTTTTTTCCCTTCCGAAATAAGCACGCTGCGTAACCACTATCATTATTTCCGGGTAAATTATGTCCCAAACCTGTGTAACTTTTCCGCCAATTATTATAGCGTAAGGATCAATTGCCTTAATAATATTAGCAATACCAAGGCCCAGGTAATACCCTGTTTTTTTCAATATTTCTACTGCGGTAGGGTCATTTTGCTTTGCCAGGTCAATAATATCCTGGGCAATAAAATCAACGGCATGATCAAGCTTTCCGGGTTTTTTTGCTATATAACTGTTTACGATTGCCCTGTCTGAAGCGTAAGCTTCCCAGCATCCGTTATTGCCGCATTTACAAAGTTCACCGCCTTCAAAAATTACCATATGGCCGAATTCACCGGCTGCTTTAAATGCACTATCCATAAGTTTGTTTCCGATAACAATTCCGGAACCAATCCCATGCCCTACGGAAAGGAAAACAAAATTAGATAAATCTATAGCGTGGTCGCCAAACCATAGCTCTGCAAGGGCGGAAGCTTTAGCATCATTTCCAATCGAGATATTTTTTACACCGGGAAGCATTTTCCTGAGAATTTCTCCAATATCAAAATTTTCCCATCCCAGGTTAGAAGCAAAATTTACAGTTAGTTTTTCCGAATCTACTATACCGGCAATTGTAACCCCCAAACCTTCCAGGCTCTCAATCCCCATTTGCTTTTGTAATTTTAATAGTTCAGTTACGCATTTTTCAATAAAATCTTCGGGGACTTTTGAATCAGTTTCAATTTCAGCAATATTTTTAATACTGCCGTCTATATCAGATATAGCGATACGCGTTATAGACGAATCAATATTTATTGCGCCCACAAAATATTTACCCAGTTTCAGGAATAAGTTTAGAGGATTTCTGCCGATGTTCTGGTCTTCATTAACCTCTTCATAAATCAGATCTTCTTTAAGCAGTTCGGAAATAATACTTGAGACAGTGCTCTTATTAAGCCCGGTAATCCCGGCAATTTTAACTCTGGAAATAGGCTGTTTTTCCCTTATGATATTCAGTATCATACCGCGGTTTATCCCGCGAAGAATCTTAGCATTTCCTGTAATTAAATTTGAACTTTTAGGGCTCATAAGAAAATAATTTAATTTGCTAAAGGTGAAGAATTAGTTGGTTGCTTAAACAAACTAATTAAAACTAAGGAAAAGTTTTTTTATTGTCAAGTGCTTGGGTACAAAAAAATTCCGCGGAATTAGAAATTATCTATTAATAGCGGCGGTGAAAAATATTTTTACGAGATATAAGAATGAAAGATCGCTTTGTATCGTTACTCTACGGTTCCGGAAATATGCTATTTAAGACTCTACTAAGCTGCATCGCAGCGACATGCTTGTAGCAAAGCAACTCAACCGAATAAGTTTATACTTTAACCTTTCTTTTTGAAAGCGGCTTGTATTTGCTAAAATTAATACCCTCTTCAATATAGATTTTAATTAAAGACTGATAAGGCACATCCATTTTATTTGCTTTAGTCTTTAATTTGGAAATTGTAATTTCAGGCAGCCTTATAGAAATAGCTTTGGTTGTAGGCTTAAGATTAGGAAAACTTATAAGCCGCCCCTTTGACCAATCGATGTAGTCCATACTATTATGAGTTAACCAAAATTCTCGTTCCTCATCCTCATTTTTAAATTCAGGAATTTCTTTTAACTTTTTCATAAAACAACCTTTCATATTTATTCATAACCCTTGCAGAGATTACACGGACTGCTTCGTTTCTAATTGTGAATGAAATAAATAACTCCTTACCACTATCAGTATGGCCTAAAACATTATACCTTTTTTCTTTTTCATTTGAGTGCTTTTCATCAGGTACAGCCCATAAAGGAGTATTTAAAAATACCTGTTGAGCTTCAAGAAAGTCAACATTATGTTTTATCTTGTTTTTATTTATATTTCCGGCATCCCATTCAAACCTGACAGGTTCCGGTAAATCTATAATGCTCATAATTTAATTACGTATATATTAACAATATACACGACTAATAAATAAAAAGCAAACGTATTATGAATTGTAAACATTAAGTCAAGATATTTCTCTCCGTGAGAAAAATTCATTCATTTGAGAAGGATAATACTTTGGCAAGTCCCATAACCGGGAACCCGCGGGTAAGCGTTTACAATAATTATTACCCTGCAGCGGTCATTAATACAATAACATATAAAGTACCAGGTAATATCCTTTTGTACCCGGCGAGATTATAAATAATGAGCCTCATCCGGTGAAACCTGTAATCAATTTCCCCAAAGTAAAAGAACTCCCACGCCCGCCTAAATTGGATTATAAAATTACAGGCGTAATTATAAGTGGCGACGATAAACTTGCAGTATTTTGGTATCCATTCCTTCGGAAGAAGTAGTAACGAATGGCAAAATATTATTCCTGCGCGAAGGAGGTTCTCACCTTCAGTTGCACATAAGATTAATTGAAACGGAAAAAGCATATCTTTTGGATGATAATACGCCTTAATAGATTGTTGTGCTGAGATAATCTTTATACTGCCGACCTGTAAGCCTCTGGCTTAGATGATCCTTAAGATAATAATACCTTGCAGGATTTGAATTTATTACTCTTAACTGCCCTATATTGTCTCCGCCTGCTCCAAGGATATTATATGTTACATTGGATAAGGGTAACAGGGCTACTGCTTCTGTCTTGCCGTCAGCTCCGTTAAAATAATAATTATCACTTGAGCCTGATATTGTGTTCCTTACACGGTTCCCGTTTACATCATTCTCATATATTAGCTGCTCGCCGTTCGTTAGATATGCAGTTACAGGCAGGTTATCCGGGTCATAAATCATAAAGCCTATGCCCCGGTGACTGTCATACTTTACGTTTCCGTTTGAATCGTAATTATACACGGCTAATGAACCGTTTATTGATGATAATCTGTTTGTTCCCTGTGTATATGTATAGGTAAGATTGTCCTGTATACTGCCAGTACTGCCGTAACGCTGTAATGTTGTAAAGTTGCCCACATTATCATATGCATAATTTGCATCATATGCCGGTGTTGTATGCCAGGTACTGTCGGGAGTGTAATAATATCCGAAGTCAGACATTGTTAAACGGTTCGCTTTGTCATAACTATATGAATTACCAACCAAAGTAGCCGTGCCCAATGGGCCGCTGAAAGGCACGCAACTCATTTGTTTTTGGTGATATTTTGAAATTATAAAATCAATATTTACTAAATAATTTCTAAAACATTTTGAAAAAATGCATTAGGCATGCAATGAGTAATGTTATAATAGCCAAAATTTCAGACATAAAATATAATCGATAAGTTCTCTCAAGTTTGGTTGTATTTTTTTTAGAAAAAATATACCAATTTTTTCGAAACATAATTAAAAATACTATCGTAGCTAATAATGTGACCCCATATAAGGGGTCAACGCCTAAAATATTCATCAATTGTTTAAATTTTTCAGTTAAAAATTTTTCCATAAATTAATCCAATTAAAATCCGGCAAATGATTGAATAGCCTCTGAAATATCTTTTATTGTTTTTCTGACAACAGGATCAAAATTTTACAACATTTTGTCTTCTATAGGATTCATTATTGCACCTGTAATAGCACTTATTCCTAGATGAATTCCTTCATTATAAAATTCTGTTTTAGAACCACCAAATGCAAATGCGTCTATTCCTAATAAACTAACATGTGTGATTTCACTAGATGCATGCAAACCTATCCCAAATGTTGCAATGGCAACAAGTCCGGGTGTACTTTCTTCTAAACCTGGAGTTGCTAATGTTATGCCAGTTCCAATACTGCCAGTAAATGCCATATAAGTGCCTAAGTTTTCTCCAAATTCACTTGCACCTTCACCCCAATGTACAAAGTTTGAAGCAGCATTATATGCCATATTTGAAAGAGTATTGACCTCAGATTTGATCCAAGATCAAATTCTTAGAAATAAGATAAATATTTTACATCTACTTTTAATAAAAAATTAAATAATTTAAAATACATTCATTGATATCAAATAATTCTCAGAACATTTTTAAAAAATGCATAATACAAAGAATAAAAAATAATATTACACCACAAACTTGGATTATAAAATAAAATTTATAAACTTTCTCAAATTGAGATGTTCCCTTTTTTGAAAGAACATACCATTTTTTCCGGAAAATGATTAAAAATGATACTATAGCTAGCAGTGAAAGCCCATATATAGGGTCAATTCCTAAGTAGACCATTAATTCTTTAATTTTTTCGCCAAAATATTCTTTCATAAATTAATCCAGTTAAAGACCAAAACAATTTTGAACTTCATTAATAAGGCTTTCATACCCTTTTTGGAGTGCAGGAGGTAAGTCAATTGTCATTTTATTTATAGAACTATTCATTAAACGATCAAAGGCAGTACTTTTAAGTGAATTTATCGCTTCAACAATAAATTTATCCTTTGAACCATTGAAAACAAAAGCATCTATTGCTAAAAATCCTGTTTTAGCGTATTGACTTCCTTGGCTTAATCCTAGACCAGCAACTGTCATAGCTGCTGTTTCTGGACTGAATTCTTCTGCACCCGGAATTAATAAAGTTGAAACAGTTAGCCCACTGCCTATTAGAGCAACTTTATCCCCCAGATCTTCGCCAAATTCGCTAGCGCCTTCACCCCAATGTACAAAGTTTGAAGCAGCATTATATGCCATATTCGAAAGAGTATTAACCTCAGAATTGTAATTGTTATAAAACCATTGAGAAATTGCATCTGTAGGATCACCGGAGCCGCCGCCTTTACCGGTTGTATCAACAAACCTTATAGGATTATTAGTACAATAATTATATGGGCTATGGCTTGGATATTTATAATCCCACGGGTCTACCTGGTCCCATCCTGCTTTCCAGCTATCATAATACCGCGCACCAAAATAATCCAAGCCTTCGGAAGCATCGCGTTCTTTTCCCGTAAACTTATACCTTCCGTCTTCGGATGAAGTCATACTCCTGCCGGTCATCTGCATGCCGTATGGATAGTAATCATCATAACCCTGCACCGTACCCGTGGCATCTACTGTCATCTTTATACTGCCCAGGTGGTCCTTCAGGTAATAATACCTTGCAGGATTTGAATTTATTACTCTTAACTGCCCTATATTGTCTCCGCCTGCTCCAAGGATATTATATGTTACGTTGGATAAGGGTAACAGGGCTACTGCCTCTGTCTTGCCGTCAGCTCCGTTAAAATAATAATTATCACTTGAGCCTGATATTGTGTTCCTTACACGGTTTCCGTTTACATCATTCTCATATATTAGCTGCTCGCCGTTCGTAAGGTACGCAGTTACAGGCAGGTTATCCGGATCATAAATCATAAAGCCTATGCCCCGGTGGGTATCATACTTTACGTTTCCGTTTGAATCGTAATTATACACGGCTAATGAACCGTTTATTGATGATAATCTGTTTGTTCCCTGTGTATATGTATAGGTAAGATTGTCCTGTATACTGCCAGTACTGCCGTAACGCTGTAATGTTGTAAAGTTGCCCACATTATCATATGCATAGTTTGCATCATATGCCGGTGTTGTATGCCAGGTACTGTCGGGAGTGTAATAATATCCGAAGTCAGACGCTGTTAAACGGTTCGCTTTGTCATAACTATATGAATTACCTACCAAAGTAGCCGTACCTAAAGAACCGCTGAAAGGCACGCCGTACATCTGGTACATAAGCCAGCTTATGTTTCCGTTATACTGTGCAGTATCTCCCTGTGCAGCGCCGATATGACCTATTATATTATACCCTATCACTTCACCGAACTTATCCATGGGTATTGCACTGCTGTCATGACCGGGATCCTGCCAACCGTTTATGTTCTGCTGGTTTATCATCTGAAGCCAGTCTCTTTCATTATATGTATAATCCACTCCCTGTGCCGTCCCAAGCTGTAGCCTCTGTACTTTATTGTTTGCATAATACCTGTATAATCCATCCTGCACAGTTGTTCCGCCTGCATACTGCGTTTGCACTGTGCTAAGCCTGTTCAGGTTATCATAACTATATGTTGTATTAAAATCACTGCTGCCGGAGTTATAATCATAAAAATCTTTCCAAAGCACATTGCCTTGCAAATCATAAATATAAGAGAGCTTTTTCTGATATGAACCCAGGTTTGCCATCACTACCCATTCAGGTTTTCCCAAATCGTTATATGAATAATAATAAATAGCGCTTGCATTTCCAAGCCTGTATGCCTGCGCATAAGACAGTTTGCCGTGAAGATTTCTTTGCCCCACAGCCATGGCGGCAGAGCTTGCAGTATCGTAAAAATACTGTTTCCATACAAGCGTATTTGAGCCTGTTGTGGGGAATGATGCATTATTTGCATTTGCCTGTGAAAAATCGCTTAATGAGGTTGTCTGGTATTCGCCCTGTTCGGTTACACGGTTTAATGCGTCGTATTTATAATACACAAAATCATAATTTGACTGGCATGTAATACTATAATTAAGGGACGAAGTTATAGTGGAACTAATTGAATAATTATACGTCCCCTTAGGCAAATAATCCGAACCTGAAGGATATGGATTGGAAGTTACTGCTGAAAGACTATACAGGGTTACAACATTATTCGAATCCGTGATCAGCAAGGTAATGCTGCCGCTTGTAAATTGAATTTGTGAACTGTTAATTGTTATGTTTACATTACCTGCGTTTACAAGAGTAAAACTGCCGTTGACAGGCGACCCTGGAATACAATTGCCGCTTAAATTAACACTATTTACCGAAGAGCTCTGATGGTTTGCATCTTTTACAAATCTAAGATTCCCGTTATTATCATATTTATATTGTGCTGTTCCTGCATCCGGGGATGTTTTTTGGGCCAGTTGGTTTAATGTATTATAAGTATAGCTTGTCTGCTTGTTTGCAGGATCGGTTGTGCTTAACAGGTTATCATCGGCATCATAAGTATAATTTGTAGTTAAACTAAGTCCGCCTGGATTATTAACAGTCTGCACAACCCTTCCGAAAGTATCTTTGTATGTATCGGTTTCAATGCCCTGCTCGTCCGTTACGGTATTTTTATAAAGGTTGCCGGATGAAGAAGAATAATATCCAAACCTGGTGTCATTCCCGCCGCCAATGCTCCATGGGCTGCCCGGGTACCCGGTTTCACTTATCCTGTTCAGAGGATCGGGGTTATATACATTTTCGCCATATAAATTTGTAAATGTATAGGTGGAATCATACCTGTATCCCCCCATGCCGCTGTTATAATAATAATTTACGTTTGTTATATAAGACGGGTCGTACTGCCCCATAGTTAAAAGCCAGGGCTTTATCTCATATGGCTTATACACTTTATCCTGCCTGCCTGCCTGGTCGTATGTATATGTGGAAGAGACTATTGTGCTGTCGTTATGCTGAAGCTGCTGCTGAAGTTTTCTTCCCAGTCCGTCCGTAAATACTTCCTGTCTTTCGGGGTTGCTGTAATCAAAGTCGGCAAGGTAAAATGTTGAATTTTGAAGATAGGAATAAATAGTCGGCGTCCAGTTAGCAGGGAATAAATATGTTGAATCTGCATAATAATATCCCGGCTGGTAAATTCTTCCTTCACCGTAAGGGTAAACGTAAGCGCATGCTCTTCCATCGGTAAACTTTTCTATCTCAACAGTATACCAGTGGTTAACAGGCGCATTAAGACTGAATACAAAGGGGTAATATTCATTGTAGTTGATCATTATCTCGACACAAAACAACTGCTGGTATGGGGCATAAACCACGCTGAACCTTTGACCATCGGCGCTTCCATATGCCAGTACATAAGGAATTCCACCCGTACTGTCCGTAGGATAAAAATCCACGCGAGCAATACCATGAAGGTTGTCTGAAGGCCTGTCATTCCACGCCCAGGTTTGGGTAGTATTAGACATTTGAATTGTTGTCCTGTTATCCAGTAAATAATTAGGTACTCCTGTCATGGTATTTCCCATGCCGTCATAATATGTTTTTTGACTGACAACCACTTTGGAGGGACTTCCGTTAAATTGCATTGTGCCATTTGGGGCAGTGTTCATAATATACATATTGACTGAATCAGGAGTTGTATAAGTATTACCGTTTATTGTTGCAAATGTGAACACATTTCCTCCCGGCTGCCAAATCCAATCTGTAATTGGGTTCTGCTGGATTGTATAAAAGGAGTCAATTGCTACGCAGCTAAAGCTGTTCCCATAAAATTGGTATGCATGAGCAACAAAAAAAGGGGTGGCATTTTCATTTGCATTACTCGCATAACTTGTTTCAATAAATATGTTTTGGTTTAATGCCACTCCTTCCGGTACCGGTATGTAACCAAAATACAAATAAAATTGTTGAATATTTACGCCGGCAGACCATGTTCCTGCAGATGGTGAATATATTGTATACCCTACATTTGTTTCAAAATTATCATCCCCCCAGGTTGCAATGAGTTTATTATCCATGGCAGTTAAAGATAAATACTTTGGGTAATTTGTATTAAAAATTTGATCGAAAGTTGATAGATTAGGGGTAACAAAGCCGCTGCCAGTCCATTGCCTTATTGCCATTTGCCCTGCGCCACTATTATGGGTTGGTTGAGTATAAAAAGTATATGCAAAATAATCATCTGCGACTACTATATTTCCTGCGCCATAAACAGCCGTGTCTGTCTCCAACCATTTAAGATCGCCTGAAGAACCATCACGTCTGTAAACCTTTATTATTGTTTGAAGAAGTAAATCTGAGCAGTGCTCAACATCATTTAACGCTACTACTATAAAATTTTTGCCGATATAAGCACGGTGTGGTTGAAGTTCATCTATGTCAAAATCATGATTATCGCTTCCGACAAATAAATCCGTATTAATTTTAAGCGGTATCCACTGTCCCGTTGTTGCTGAATATCTAAAGTGTGAAAATACTGTTCCATCTCCCCGGGAATATTTACTTGCAAGCACCACGTAATTATCACCGCAAAATGCTTTCATGCTAACTGGCCGATGGGTCACATTTGTACAATTTTGGATATAATTCAATCCATTTCCATCATAAAACACGCTATCAGAGTAGGTATAAACCGAAAGCTTCGTAGGGCTAAATTTAATTATTGATATATCCCATTTGGTTGAATCGCCCTGCACATTTTGCTTAATAACAAAGTAATCCGGCCCTAAGCCAATTACCTGGCCTGTAAAAGGGGAAGAAGAAGGAAAATAGCTGTCAATTATATACGTCTGCCATCCTCCCAAAGTTCTTTTAATTGCGTACACGTGAATGTAATTATCTACTATTATATAATCATTGGCAACTTTACAAAGATGAACATTGTTTTGAATTGGGAAATTACTATCTAAGTACCAACCCTGAGCCCCTTTCCTATACACTTTTAGACTATCATTTGTTGTTTTAATTGCTGCAAAGTCCTTTCCGGCAAGCCCATCCATTTTATATAAGGACTGCAGAGGGTCATAATAATCAATATGAGGCGAAAGTGGAATCTTAACGCTTAGATTAACATTTGACAGCGGCTGCGTTCGGTAATTATAAACAACTTTTCCGCCGCTTGGATCAGTTAAACTTTTTAATGCGCCGGGATTTGTATCAGATGATGATGTATAATACTCAAAATTATAAGAAGGTATTGAGTTGCCCGCAGTATCCATATAAATTAAATTTGTAAGAAATCTTTTTGTCGTCCCGAAGCCGTATACATCAACAGTATCATAACCAAACGCAAGTTTTTTGAATGCTATATTATTTCCTCTAAAATATATTGTATCCAAATATTTTGTACCAAACAGGTTCTGCTCATATGCCTGGGGGAAATTGTAATATTCATTAGAAGACATAGTTCCCAATAAAAAGTCTATCTCGTTTCCTTTGTTGTCGAGTATTTTGTAAGGATATGATTCGCTAGTATATTGCAATGATGTTGAACTGCTTCCGTAACTAAGCGATTTTAGTACCGGTTGATATATTATTGTAGCCTGGTTCCCATCAACATCCTGAATATTTGAGATATCCCATTCATACGGGATATAAGCCGTACTTGAATATAAAGATGAATCAACATTTGAAACCAGTCCGTTATAACCTAATTCAAACCGTGTAGCATTTGTCGGGCTGTAAGTTAAAGAATATTGCGAAGCGCTTTTATCATAATTGCCGTACCTGTAAATTTTGCCGTCTTCTTTTGTTATTTCCCATCCTGCAATTGCATTATTAGAAATTATTCTCTTTATTTTCCAGGGCTTATATTCCGGGATATAAAATGTACCGTCTAAAGCTTCTTCAAGTTCAAAACTCCCGTCGGCAGAGTTATAATAATACTTATCATCCGTGGTATCTAATGAATTACTTATTTCACCGGATATTGAACCGTATAATAGCTGCCAGCCTAAACCTACCACACCCGAAGGAGCATATCTATTTTCGGTTTTCACTTCATTTGCAACATTGCCGTCGTAATATTTTAGCTGTATATCAACCCCCGGATGTTTATATCAGGGTGGGAACCCGCCGCATTAATAAGCAATTCTTCTGCTGCTGCACTGCCAATAGCATCCAGGGCATAAACAGCATATTGTTTATTTGCCGTTATTTTAACCGTGCTGTCTTTTATTTTCATATTATCCGTAAATAAAAACGCATTAAGCCCCGGTACTGAATTATCTTTCCTTGATGAAACCAGTGCTATTATTCTGAATGGATCCCTCCGCCCATTGGTTGCGAGCTGAAACAGATTATTTATTTCATTAATAGTGGGTTTTTCTGAAATTGTATCTTTCTGAACTTTTGTACTGTCGTTTTTCCCCGGTATATTTATTACCGGCCCGGGATTATTAATTGAGCTGTCCGGGAAAGCAGCATTACCATCCGGCGCGGAATAATTAACCTTTGAATATGTTAAACAAGCTGTTTGTATTATACAAAGCGCTGCCAGGAAGAATACTTTAAATGGTTTCATTTTGATTTTCCTTAATATTTTGTACTCAATTTTATTTTAATATTTAAAAGAGCCGGTATATTACACGATTATTTTATAAGATTAATAAATATATAACACCCGTATAAACCTGACCGGGAAATGAATTAATTGTTCTGTTAAAAGATGGTGTAATATAAACCCCTGTATTTATTTCCGCATCGGTATAAATACCTATATGATGAAATTTTTTTTATAAGTATAATTACCTATTCTCTGACGGCGGTTAAGAATATTAATGTTGTTGATTTTGGATTTGGCAGGCTAAAATATGAATGAGCTATTGCTCTAATATTATTATTGCGTTTATTGTGAACGCTAATTACGTTCTGACATTATACCTCAGATCGTATGAAACGGGGCCACCGCCCCGGCGAGGCGGGGATGCCCGTCTCTACGATAAATAAAAGATTCTGTAATGTATCCATAAAATCAATCTAATCCTGGTCATTTAATCCTTTTCCATTGAGAATTTGCGGCATATATTTTTCAACTCTTGACTCCCGTGTTTTGGATTGCTTGGGCGCTGAAAAATAAAGCATGTATCCCCTTTGCCGACCCGGCGTTAATGCGTAAAAAGCAGTTTTTAAGGAGGGTATTTTATTTAATTTAATTTGAAATTCTTCAGGAATATTGTATTCGGTAGTCTTTTTAAAATTCACTTTCAAACCGGCTTTTTCAACTTCTATGGCTTCATAAATATATATCTTCAGAATGGTTTCTATCTCAACTATTTGCCGTACGTCTGTAAACCGGATCTGGCGTCCGGCCTGCACATTCTTAGTTTGTTGGACCAGAATACCATTTGCATCATTTAACAATGCGCCTTTGAAAAACAAAATGGCACAGTATTCTTTAAATACATGAATTAAAACAATATTACTTTCCCGAAAGGTGTAACAGGGACATCCCCACTTCAATTCTTCGTTCAGCCCGCAATCAAGAATGATCGTTCTCAGTTTCTTCAATTCTTTATGCCACTTATTGTCTTTACTAAAATAAAAATCAACTTTTGGATTCATTTATTGATTCTCCGAATTATAGTTAGTCTGTAATTTATTTTTTTGGCTTTGGCCCGTGCACTACCGCTAAAAAAACCCCGCCAGTTTACCGGTTGAACTGACTAATTGCGCCGTGGTTATTATAACATAGAATTTTTATTAAAATTACATAAACAACTTTTCAAATTCAATTAAGAGTTAATATTCGTGATATGCGTTAAAGATAATTTATGTTATGGAAGTGTATAGGTTACTTCAACCTCCCCTCAATCCCCTCCTTTTCAAGGAGGGGAAGTAGGTGCAGATACTTTATTAATTTTAACATGTATATTACTCTTACATTTAAATCCCCTCCTTAATAAGGAGGGGTCGGCTTCAGCCGGGGGTGGTCGATTTATCTGGTAAAAAAATCAGTACTTTCGCATTATTTAATTTATTAATTTTGCAGCCGTGATTGTAAGGGATTGTCAGGGATATAGACCCCGCTATCGCTTTTAATTTTTATCCGGAATATTACGATTAAAGAAATAAAATAAATTGTTTATTGACATCTTGTTTGACGTGTTGAAATACACACGGAGTAGCGCATGAAGTTAATTTGAAAGCGGAAAGGTTTTCTCTTTTCCGCTTCTGGATTTTTAATTAGTTAATCAGTTGATAGGCATGCCGTTTCTCCACTCATGCATCCGGAATTTTTATTACGATCATCAATTTTTCTGTTAACCGGATAAATTCCCGGGGAGGGTATACCCAGAGTTAAGTGCTTTATTTACAATAGGTTACTTGATTATTTCTTGTAGTTTTATGCCATTTTATGGTGTCATTTTATGCAAATTATGCCTTTTTATGCCATTTTCTGACAAATTATAAAATTCTTAACTATTTATTTTATAAGGGATTGCCTAAAACGACAGGTTCCCCGGGACAAGCGCGGCGTGGCTGTAAGGCTATAGCATACTACCAATTTCGTACGAGACGGGGCATGCCCCGTTTCTACACTATTGTAAAATTATTACTATTTTTAAAATAACCAATAAAGACAGAAAGGTTTTTATTATGCCGGATACTAATTCTGCAATTAAGGATATTACTAAATATATATATGGTACGACAAGACTTGGCGATAAGAATATTCCGTACGAGGAAAGAATTAATATTGCACGCGCTGCAATGAATTCCGGGGTATGGTTCCATACTTCCAGGATGTACGGGGATGCTCTTGAGGTACTCGGTGAAGTTTTTGCCGAAGAACCCGGTAAAGTACCGAAGCTTATAATTAAAATTGAGGGAACAAATATTAAAGAGTTCAGAGCTTCTGTAGATGAGAACCTGGTACCAATGGGATTAAAGGAATTACAGCTTGCACAGTTATGCCTGGGCGGAGGGCTTGCAGAAGAGTTCGCAAACGGCGGCGACTGTTATAAAGTTTTCCGGGATATAAAAAATGAAGGGCTGGTTAAAGGATACGTCTGCGAGGTGTTCCCATGGACTTCAACAGGTCCTTTGAAAGGGCTGCGCGAAGGTTATACCGAAGGCATTGTAGACGCATTTATCTTTTACTTAAATCCCCTGCAGAGATTTGCATCCAATATACTATGGGATGAATTAGTTAACAGGAAACAAAATATAATTTCCATGAGAACTGTTGCCGGCGGGCCTGTGCATAGCATGCGCGACGTTCCCGGCTTTGCATGGAAAGATTATCTTCAGAAACGCGCTGTTGAAGTTGCACCTGTATTTGAAAGATCAGGCATAGCAAGCTGGACGGAATTCTGCGTCAGGTTTGCACACAGCTTTCCGCAGGTTATTGCTACCGTAGGTTCAACCGGTAAAATTAAAAATCTTGATGAGTTCCTTGCTGCAAAGGAAAATCCGGAACCGCTTCCGGAGGCTATTGTGTCTGAAATAAAAGCGCTTCAACAAAGATGGTCAGACGAATTGGATATTCACGCAGAACCCTGGACGATGTGAAAAAAATATCAGGAAATTAAACAGGGAGGGTGAAAATAAATTTACTGCCGATACCGGGCTGACTTTCTACACGGATTGTACCGCCGTTCCTTTCAATAAATTCTTTACAAAGAATTAATCCTAATCCCGTACCGGTTTCATTTTCAGTACCTGCAGTGGAATGAGCAACGTCCAGCCTGAATAAATTATTGATAATCTTTTGGTCCATTCCAACACCGCAGTCGGAAACACATATTTCTGCATAGTTTTCTTTCAATGAAGCAATTACTTCAATCATCCCGCATTTATTGCTGAATTTTATAGCGTTTGTTAAAAGATTTCTAACTACTGTATTAAGCATATCTTCATCCGCAATTACATTTATTCCTGCAGGAACTTTATTAAGCAGATGAATTTGTTTTTGTTCGGCTGAGTTGTTCAGAAGCAAAAGGTTTTCATTAATTAGTTTGAATAAATCAAGTTTTTGCGGTACAAATTCAATCCTGCCGGTTTGAGAACTTGACCAGTGAAGCAGGTTTTGAAGCAAATTAAAAGACAGCTTTGCGGAATCTTTCATTTCGTTGATGTATGTTAATCTTTCTTCGTCGGTAAGTTCATTATATTCGGAAGAAAGCAAATCCGTAAATCCCAGGATTGTAATAAACGGGTTTTTAAGATCATGAGCTATAATTGAGAAAAACCTGTCCTTTGTAGCATTCAACTGTTTAAGTTCTTCGCTATAGATTTTAATTTCGTCCGAGCTTCTTTTACGCTCTATCGCCTGGGCAATTTGTTCCGCAATAAAAGTAAATAACTGCATCTCGGATTCACCGTAACAACTAGGGTTATCATAATCCTTGACAGCCAGAACGCCTGTTACAATGCCCTGAACTTTCAGAGGTACCCCCAGAAAAATTTTCGGCGGGGTGCTCATTATTTCCAGTTCGCCTTGTTCATTCAATTCCCGCAGTTTGTCGATAGTTATCAGTACCGCTTCACCTGCCCGCATTATATATTCGGTTACACCGTTTTTAAGTTTTGAAGTTTCACGCGGCTTGTTATACTGATCAACATAGTATGGAAAAGAAATTAAATCATCCTTTTCGTTGTACATTGCTATAAAAAGATTTTTAGCAGACATCAAAGTGCCCACTATCTCATGTATCTTTTTAAACAATGACGGCATATCAGGCGAAGTAAAGGCAGTTTCAGATATTTTAAATAGAGCTTCCCGGATATGTTCGGCTTTCTTTTTAATTGTAATATCTCTTGATATACCGAATGTGCCGATTAATTTACCTTCCCTGTCGTAAAAAGGCATCTTGGATGTGGAAGCCCAGCCTATAGTGCCGTCCGGCCAATCTTCTGTTTCTTCTTTTCCGACAATTGGAATACCGGTTTTAATAATTTCCTGCTCGTCTTTAAATGCATCGTTCGCGTGGTTAACACCGAATACATCAAAATCGGTTTTACCAAGTAAATCCCCGACGGGGATATTATGTTTTTTAGATAAAGCATTGCTTACTTTTAAAAACCGGCTTTCAATATCCTTAAAATAAATTACATCGGGACTGTTTTTCAAAAGGGCGTCAAGGAAGATTTTTTCGGAAATTAATTTATTTTCGAATTGTTTTTCCCCGGATATCTTTTCAACTATAGCAAGAATGCGGTTCCTTTTATTTTTTAAATCATACGTTGCAGAAATTGTAGTAAGGCCGCAAATTATATTTCCATCTTTTGTGAGGTATCTTTTTTCCGTAGTATATTTTGTGTCATTGTTAGCAGCAATTTCATTAAATAATTTTTCGGCTGTATCAAAATCATCAGGGTGAATAATATCTTTTAAGGATAGAGCTATTAATTCATTGTTGGAATAATGCAGGAGGTTCTGAAAAGCCGGATTGGTGTAAAGTATATTTCCATTCAGGATCTAATAAAATTATTGCCAAACCGGTATTATCAAGCACCGTTTTGAAAAATATTTCATCGTTCTTCAATTGCTTTGTTGTAATTGAAGCTTTCCTGGATTGCTGTAAAATTTCCCCAGCCGCTAAAGTTTTTTAAACCTGCGATTAGCAACCAATTTCGTACCTGAATAATTTAAGAAATCATAAACAATTCTAATTACAATTTTATTATCGCAAAAAAATCGTTTTTCTTAATATAGGATACAAAAAGAAGGGGTTTTCATCGGATTTATATGTTTTAAAGGTATCACCGGAGTGTGTAAATGTATTACTACAATTAGAAAATACCTGCCCGGCAGTAATGTGAAACTCACTTTTTAAGTGAGTTTCACTAAATTTAATTTAAACTTAGAAACATCTTTCGTATATGGTTACAACTTCATCATAGGACAGTTTATACGGATCCACCTGGAATAACCCGCCCATTGTATTCATAGCATTCTTTGCAAGCGCCGGCGACTCATTTTTGCTTATGCCGAACTTGCTTAGGTTTATATCCTCTAATCCGGAAGCTTTGATAAGTTTTTTTAACGCGGTAATAAATGCCATAGCCTTTTCGGTTTTTGAATGGAGTTTATCAACGTCTTCACCCATAGCTTTTGCAAGCGCAGGAAATCTTTCCGGGCATTTTTCAGCCATGAATGAAAAATATGAAACAGAAAGTGCCATCAATCCTGCCCCGTGAGGCAGGTTCGGATGATATGCGCTGGCTGCATGTTCCAGCGAATGGTGAGAAATACACGAAGAAAGAGACTCCACCATTCCGGCAGCAGTATTAGCCCATGCCAATGCTGTACGGGCTTCAAGATTATTCCCGTCTTTTACTGCAGCGGGTAAAAACCGGGCAATTAATTCCACTGCCATTAATGCATAAGCGTCCCCCGACGGCTGATTAACCCTGGCAAGATAGCCTTCAACTGCATGGCAAAAAGCATCAAAACCCTGGTAAGCAGTAAATTCCGGCGGAACAGTGAGCATCAGTTCAGGATCCACAATAGAAAGAACCGGGAAAGTACCGTCAAATCCAAAACCAATTTTTTCGTTCGTATCGCTCTTTGTAATAACTGTCCATGGGTCGGCTTCCGTACCCGTTCCGGCTGTTGTAGTAATTGCCACGATAGGGAGAGGCTTATTTAAAACAGGCTGCCCTTTTCCGCTGCCGCCGTGGATATAATCCCAGTAATGCCCGGGATTAGTTGCCATAACTGCTATACTTTTAGATGCATCGATTGAACTGCCGCCGCCGAGCCCGATTATAAAATCACATTTATTTTCTCTTGCGGCTTCAGCTCCTTCCATCACATGTTCTACAACAGGATTCGGCAATATCTTATCAAACACTACCGAATCAACTCCATTTAGTTTCAGATAGCCGACTGTACGGTCCAGGTACCCGTTTTTCCTCATTGATTTACCCGCACCGATAACAACCAGCGCTTTCTTACCCGGCAAATAAGGTGTGGTAGCTAATTCCTTTAATTTTCCCGGCCCGAAAATAATCCTTGTCGGCATAAATAAATTAAAATCCGTTTTCATTTTAATAACTCCTTCCTGCGTTTCCTGTAATAAGTATTGTATAAATTCAATTTACAAATATAAAAAAAGCTTACCTTAACCGTGTATAATGTATTAGCAAATCCGCCGGCGAATGAAATATAAATTATAAAAACAATCCTGAGATTAAATTGAAAACGGTAAGCAATTTATGAATTGGCAAAAATACGGCTAAAAGGATCAATTAACATTAATCCTATTTTCGCGCAGGGATAAAATAAAAGAGTTAGGATATGTCTTTCCATCTCCCTTTAATATACTAACTCCTTAAATTCTAATAACCGGGAACTAATATTTATCTGACAAGTTTAACTTCAGATGCCTGGGGCCCTTTTTGGCCCTGGGTAACTGTATATTCAACTTTATCATTTTCTTCCAATGATTTATTGCCTTCGCCAACTATTGAATTGACGTGCACAAAAATATCAGGACCGCCTTGTTGCTGAATAAAACCAAAGCCTTTTGCACTGTTAAACCATTTAACAGTTCCTGTTTTACGTTCTGCCATGACAGATGTTCCTTTATAAATTATATTGATTGTTATTGACAGAGTTTGGAAATTTTTGAAGTTCTAAATGAAATGCGACTACTTCTTCTATTAATCCGCAATAAGCGGGATATTTACTTCTACACTCAATGTCTTATCAGGTAAAAATACGTTAATATTTAACTTTAACCTAATTTTCTTTTAAGATTCTTTTTGCACGGCGGAAAGCCCAAAACTGAGTTGGCTGCATATTTTAGCACTATTTGTCCGGCGTTTGTGATTGTGATTAATAGTTCATTTAATTAAAAAAATATCTAAATTATATGTTTTAATTAATAACTGAATTTACGAAAATGGTATTTAAAGTTGCCCCGACATTTATGTCGGGGGTCGCTAAATTACAAAACATGTTCGGCTTTTCCTCCAGAGGCGGATGAGCCTTCGGCTAAAGCCAAAAAATTCCGGGTTTAATTATTCCCCCGAGTTAAAGAGACTGTGTGAAAATTAATTTTACATGAATAAATATACTAAAAGTATATTGTGTGTATTCTTATAAAGCGGGTATGTTGCGGGTGTGTCTGATTTTGTTACCGGTTAATATATAAATTTAAAAAAATAAAATCGGGAATTAGATAATGAATGTTCAGGAATGGATAAGCTCAATTCTACAATCAAATAAGCGGCTGGCGATTCCTTTAATGACGCATCCCGGGATTGAACTTTCCGGTTATAAAGTTATAGATGCGATTAAAAACGGTGAAATCCAATACGGGGCAATTAAGGCAATAAAAGAGAAATTTAATAACGATGTTGCTGTCGGCAACACAATGATGGATCTTACAATTGAAGCGGAAGCTTTCGGATGCAAAATAAATTTTTACGACAATGAGGTTCCTACCGTTGCAGCGCCGGTTGTATTCGATAAGGCTTCGATTGAAGTTTTGCAGATTCCGCCAATGACAAGCATGCGCCTTCCGGAATATTTAAAGGCAGCCCGGCTTGCCGTTGAAAATCTAAAACGAGTTCCTGTTTTTGCAGGATGCATTGGACCTGTTTCACTTGCCGGACGGTTATACGATATGACCGAAATGATGACTTCGCTTTATATGGAACCGGATACGATGAAACTGCTTCTAAAAAAATGTTCGGAATTTTTGTTAGAGTACATACTTGAGTTTAAAAAAACGGGCGCAGATGGAATTATAATGGCAGAACCGGTTGCAGGACTGCTGACTGCTGAATTGTGCGATGAATTCTCATCAACTTTTATAAAAGATATTGTGGAGCAGGTTCAGGATAATAATTTCCTGTTTGTTCTTCATAATTGCGGCAATACAGGGCATGTAACCAAATCGATGCTTTCAACCGGGGCAAGAGCCTTACATTTCGGTAATAAAATTGACATTGTGAAAGTTCTGGATGAAGCTCCAGGCAATGTGTTAATACTTGGTAATTTAGACCCTGTGGGTGTCTTCAAATTATTGAATGCTTCTCAGGTGTACGATGAAACAATGAAATTACTTGAAAAAACTTCCGGTTATAAAAATTTTATAATTTCAACGGGCTGCGACACTCCCCCCGGAGTTCCGTTAGAAAATGTAGAAGCATTTTTTGATGCGGTACAAAAATATAACAGCGGAAGGCATTGAGGCGAATGGGAAATTTGATGAATAAATGACTGAATGCGGTGATTAAAAATCAGCCGGACTATTAGTGCTTCTTAGTTAAATACCATTAAGACAAAAATTCCTGACCTTAACCATTTTCATTGGCTAGTCATTAAAAGAAATTACCGCATTCGTTACAACCTTAATTAATTCAAATAGTTAACAAGTCCGGATATGCTTTTTAGCATACAAAATAAAAGTATCTGAAATTCAGTTTTTGTAAATTTACCTAATTGATTTAAAATTTTTAGAAAAATCCCATAAGATAAATGATATTCAAAATTAGACCCGGTTATTTTGCAGTAATTGCTTCACTCGTAGTATTTTTAGTCATTGCCGGGTGCATTCAATACCTTGACAAAGAGATTGCTGTAAGAGTAATGCATTTTCTGCAATCTTTTCATACATTACATAAAGCTACTGAAAACATACCGGATCTTTTACCTTATTTGGTCGGCGCCGGCACAGTATTGACTTGGATGATTTATTTCTACAGGCTTTCTAAAAAAAAGTATGGGATCAAAACTCAATTCCTATTTCTCTCTGCAACGGCATTACCGGCTGCCTATGCGCTAAAAACTTTTTTTCAATTTGCTTTCGGGCGGATCAGCGCCAGGGAATGGCTTATCCTTAAAACTCCCCATCGTTTTAACTGGTTCAATGATTTTGGTAACGGCTGCTTTCCTTCAGGACATATGACGGTATTTGCTGCTTTTGGAACGGCAATTCTTATTTACTATCCGCAATACCGCAAAGCTGTTATAATTTTACTTACTCTTCTGGGCGCAGCACTTATTACAACAGATTATCATTATTTGAGCGATGTTATTGCGGGAGCATACCTTGGTGTTCTCACAACATACATTTTATGGCAAGCCCTTCAAAAACGGATAGCCGTATCTTGAATCATCATAGTGTTGATAGTCATTTTATTATAATTGATTCAAAAAGGATATTAACAATTTTATTCAAATAACTGTTTCAGACAACGGCGTCGGGATGACGAGTGATCAGACAAAAGATTTATTAGGTTTAACTGCAAAATCTACAATACCAACTAAGAATGAATAATGCACCGGTTTAGGCCTCATGATATGCAAAGAAATGATAGAACGGCATGGCGGAACAATATCTTTAAAAAGTGAAGCCGGCAAAGGAACAGATATATCATTTACGCTGCCGGTAGCAGATTAAACTATTCGGGAAATGATCGTTTTTTCTTGGGAAAAAACACACCCACCTTCTTCCGGCAGGCCGGAAGAAAAATGGGTGTGAATATTATTAATAACTAAATATTTACTTTTAATTAAAAGTTAATTATTTAATAACTTTAAATTCTATTCTCCTGTTTTCTGCTTTACCCATTACAGTGTTATTATCACCGATAGGTTTTGAATTTCCAAATCCAACAGCGGTTAAACGGCTGCCGTCAATTCCATTTTTAACCAGATAGTTTTTAACAGAATTCGCTCTTTTTTCGGATAAGATCTGATTTGCATGATCTTTTCCCACATTATCGGTGTAACCCTGAATTTCAACTTTAACATCGGAATTATCTTTTAAAACCTGAATTGCATGCTGTAAGATCGGGAAAGATTCAGGAAGTAATTCCGAACTGTTAGTTTTAAAATTAACGCCAAAAAGTACCCAGTTCTTAGTTTCGAACATCGGCTTTTCAACCGGTTTTTCAACAACAACCTGTTTTTCAATTACTCTTGGGATATCGTTTTTAACTACACTGTCAATCTGCTCAAGCGTAGGATAGTTTTCCCTGGGCGCCTGTCTTGAAACACCGCTATACATATCATTGTGTTTAGCTTTAGCAATTCTGCCAAAAGAATAAACGGCGCCAAGATTAAAAGTAACATAGCCGTCAGCATCAGATCCCAGAATACCCTGCCTGTTATTGTTTATAATACCGTCTACCTCACCATCGATAGTATGGAATCCGAATTCAGTATTTATTTTCCAGTTGTCGCAAATTTTCCAGTCTGCTCCAAGAATTATATTTAATTGCGCAGTAGTTTTGGATGCGATATCAGGGTTAACAATAGTACTGGGCCATTTTGGCTTAAAATAAGCTAAGCCCAATCCCGCTCCCATATAAGGAACAACCGGTGAACTCGGAACCAGGTAATAAAGAACATCCAAATTCCCGCTTAATATACTAGTATGCATATTTGCTGCAACTGGCGGCACAATAGCGCCGGAAGTATAAAAATAAGTATTGCCCGGAACCCTTCCCTCAATGTAATCATAATTTGCAAGCGCCCTCAATGCAACATTTGGTGAAAAATCACGCTGCAAAGATAATTCCCCGCCTATGTTACCTTGCATTGGTCTGACATCCGTGCTGTAAAATCTCGGATAAGTTAAACCAAATCCAAAGTCCCAGCCGCTCTGATAAGCCTGGGCAAACGAGATTTTTGAAGCAAAGAGGAGAGAAATAAAAATGAAAAGTAACGAAAGTTTTTTCATAATACACCTGTTAATTGTTTATTAAATATTGCCTTAGAAAAAGAAAATAGTCTAAGTAGTTATTAAACATGTAATTAATACGATTAAATTTACTAAAATTATTTTAATTTAACAGTAAATATTTTATTCAGAAATTTAATACAGAAAACCACATAAAAAACAATTTAAGAAGTCTGAAAACAACTTGAATAGAGATTAAAATAGATACTCACAATTATAACGTCTTCAAGTATTATAAATATTGACCTGAATCAATTCCACTCAATTTAACAAAGCTTAAAATAATCAAAGACAAAGAATTGATAAATAAAGTTTCTCCCGGCGAAAATTAAACGCAGTTCAAACCATCTCAGGAGCTTCTGTGATAATTAATTTTTATCGAAAAATATTCAGATTACTTCTTTAAAAATGTCAATATAAATTTGCTGCCTTTATTTTTTCCGGATTCCACTTCTATTTTTACTTCATTAAGGTCGCAGTATTTTTTAACCAAAGCCAGTCCCAATCCATTACCTTCATATCTTCTTGAATAACCTCTTTGTTCCTGAGTAAAGGGTTCGAACATTCATCCTAAAAATTCTTCCTTCATACCGATACCGGTATCCGAAACCACAGTTCTAATTTTGCCGCCGGAATCTCTGTCAACAGTTATTGCTACACTCCCCTTATGAGTATATTTAATTGCGTGATCAATTAAATTAACAAATATCTGGTTAACACTGTAAATATCGCAGCAAATTGACGGCTTTGGAACAGTACTTATCACGGCAAAGTCCAATTCCTTTTTTGTTTTTGCTTCATCGCTCATATATCCCTTACGAATTTTATAAGAACCTGCAATAATAATTTTAAAAAAATAATTGATATTAAGAAATTTTGCGCGTAATATAAATTGAATAAATTCAATAGTATTTTAATTATAATGTGTTTTACGGTAAATAATTTCAATAGAAATAAGCTTAAAACCGCAGGACCCGGGAATGCTTTACTTCGAGTATTGGCATTTGTAATGCCCGGTATACTTATTGAAACTGGATCTAAGGCAGGAGATTTTTATTATTACATTAAAATTATTTATATAAATTCGATCAATTTTATAAGTCTAATTTGAGATATCCGTTTACCGGATGAAGAATGTCCCTCTCCATAAAAGAGAGGGACATAGTTTTGTAACTATTTGTTTGAGGGAGAGATAACGTAGAGAACACAATTCATTAAACGGATTTTTTTTATATTTTATTAAACAATTGTTCCGTTTTTCCTTTCACATGTACCTCAAACTTCATGTTCCTTGTCATAAATTAATATTTTTCTTGCAGGCACTCTAATTGTTACTCTTGTAGTGCCGTGAGGTTCATTAACGATTTCAAGATTGCCGCCGAAGTACTCAATTATTTTTTTTACTATTGGCAGTCCCAGACCGCTTCCGGGCATTGTAAGATCATACTGTTTATTAAAAACACTAATCTTTTTTATTTGGTCAGCGGCAAACCCGCCGCCGGTGTTTTCAAAAAAGAGTTCATAATTATTATTTTTATTTTCACCCTTTATTTTGACTACAGAATCAGGCCCTGAAAATTTGAATGCATTTTCAACCAGTTCCTTAATACAAATATTAAAATAAAATTCATCAATTTTTAACCGACTATCTTCTATTTCAAGTTCTAATTTTGTACGACCGTTAGTATAATTCTGCTCTTCCTTTACGATTTTAAGAATTAAATATTCTATAGATTCACTTGTATTGAATTTTAAAGATTTATCACCGGATATTTCATTCAATTCATATTGAATACTTGCAAATTGGATGAATTTTTCAATGCTTCTATTGAGACGTAATGCACTTGTTATGATGATAGAGGACATTTCTTCAATTTCATTTACGCTTAAAAACTTTGCGTCATCCAGCATCATTCCCGAGTAACCTATAATTGGTGTTAAAGGGGTTCTTAATTCATGCGGAACTGCTAAAGCAATATTTTCTTTAATTTTGTTTAATTGTTCTTTTATGAACTCTTTTTTTTTCAATTTAATTTCGACCATTTCCAGCAACTCATACGCTTTAAAAGGTTTTGGAAGATAGTCGTCCGCGCCTTTCATCATACCATCCCTGATCTCCTGAGTTGAAGATTTTGCTGTTAAAAAAACGAAAGGGATATGTGCAAAATTTCTTGAGTTTTGAACAAATTCCAGGAATTGGAATCCATTCATCTCCGGCATCATAATATCCGAAAGGATTAAATCCGGTGATTCCAGAATGATTTTTCCTATAGCTTCTTTTCCGTTTGATGCCGAAATAACATTATAAGAATTTTCAGTCAGAATTTCTGTTATATTTTCACGAACATCAAAATCATCTTCAACCACAAGCAGAGTATTTTGCATAAAGTCATCTTCTTTCGTTCCATTGCGGCAAAGTTATCAAAATATTTTATTTTTATTTAAAATGATTCGTTAGTCGATTTGATTTTAGAGTTAAGCGGGATAAATACAAAGATGAGCGAGAAAGTTAAATAGAAAAAGCGGTTACTTATATTTAAGCATTTTTTTAACTTTTTGCGAATATCGCTTGCTGAATTTAATTGACTCCGGATAATTTCTAAGCTTTCCAATCAGAGTTCCGTTAAACCAGGGCTCAAGCTTTTCAATATAGTTCATGTTAATTATTATGTTCCTGTGGGCTCTTATAAATATTTTTTCAGGAAGAATACTTTCCCAACTTTTAATAGTCTTTTTAATAATAATTTTTTTAGCCTCGCTGGTAAAGACCATTGTATAGTCTTCTTTAACACTTACAGCGACTATATTATTAACCAGGACAAAAAGAAGGCCTTTGCCGGTGTTTAAAGGTATTTTATCGTCAATTGTCAGCTTTTTGGAGGGAGTATTATTCTTTTGCGCGGCTCTTAACTCCGATATTCTATCCATTCGTTTATTGACGGCAGTTACAAGTTCATTGGCATGGATTGGTTTTACGATATAATCATCGGCTCCCAGTTCCAGTCCTTCGCGAATACTTTTTATATCCGCCCGGGCAGTTAAAAAGATAAAAGGGATTACGGAAGTTTGTTTTTTATCGCTGAGAGCTTTTTTTACTTCGAACCCATCCAGTTCCGGCATTGCAATATCGCATAAAATAAGATCCGGATTATATTTTACTGCTAATTTTATTCCATCAGCTCCGCGTGCAGCGGAGATTACTTCATACCCGGTAAACTCAAATATCTCCCTAATATTTTCACGGATATCATCTTCATCTTCTATAACCAGCAGTTTAGACATCAGGTTATCCGGATAGTTCATTAATTGGAATTGTTATAATAAAGGTACTTCCTTCATCCTGCCGGCTTGTAAAAGAAATTGTGCCGTTTAACTGTTCAACTGATTTTTTCACTATACTTAACCCCAGTCCGGTTCCTTTTATATTTTGTGAATTGGTCATCCTTGAAAAAGGTTCAAATAAATTTTTTTGTTCATCTTCAGGAATTCCAATTCCGCTGTCTGTAACTTCGAAAACCAGTTTATTCATTTCAGAGTTTATATTAAAGTTGACACTACCGTTTTCACGATTATATTTATAAGCGTTAGATATAAGGTTACCCAGAATTTTTTTCATAATTGCAGCATTAATATTGTAATAATCCTTTTTAAGGTCAATATTTATTGTTGAATTTATTCCGGGGTATAGACTCTTTATTTCATCAAATATTTCAGTACAGAAATCCGGCAAGCTGATTTTCTGAAAAGATAGCCCAATTCTATTACTATCTATCTTATTAACATACAATACTTCGTCAATCATATTTATCAAATAGTCAATATTTTTTTGTATCCTGTTAAAGTGGACTTTCTTTTTCTCTTTAGTAAATTTTCCATCGCCTAATTCCAATAATTCGACTGAAGAAAGAATTGAAGTAAGAGGCGTTCTGTACTCATGAGAGATCATGGATATAAAACGGTCTTTCAGTTGGTTTAATTCCTTTTCCTTTTCAAGTGCATTTTCAATTTCCAGTTGAAGATTTTTTAATTCCGTAATGTCCCTTGCAGAAGTTAGTATTGAGCAAACATTCCCATCCGCATCAAATTCGGGAATTGCCAGCAGGTCGGCCCAATTACCATTGGGCAGTAGAAATTCCACCTGGCGATTTTGTTTGGTTTCAAATACCCTATTCAATAAGGCCTCAAAATCATTTGCAAGGTAAGGAGGAAACTCTAAGTCGGAAAGCGTTTTACCTATATACTCCTTAGACGGGATGCCGAATACATCCCCAAGCGCAGAATTTGCATATAATAGTTGAAAATTATTATTAACTCTTATAATAACATCTTTAGTATTTTCGGATAGGGCCCTGAATGTTTCACGGGATTGTTCAAGTTCTGCCGTTCTTTCTTCAACCATATCCAACAGATGATCTTTAAATTTAAGCAGTTCCTCTTCCGCCTGTTTTCGTTCTGAAATATCGCGGATTGCTGCAATATGAATCGACCTACCTCCCCTAATAAACCCCCGCCCGGAAATCTCAACAGGGAAAACAGTTCCATTCTTCTTGCGATGATACCGGGACGAAATTGTATACACCTGGTTAGTGCCGCTAAGAAACATGTTCAGGATATTTGTTGTCTTTTCAGGTTCATTTGAAAGATCCTGATTCGTCATAGATAGCAATTCGCTCTGTTTATATCCATACAGAGCAGAGGCGGCATCATTTGCATCCAATATTTTACCGGTATCGTTATCAACCAATAATATAGCATCAGATTCCATTTCGAACAGTTCCCGGTAGCGGGATTCGCTCTCCCTCAATTGTAATTGTATTTGCAGGTTATTTTTTTCCCTCAGATGAATTTGTTCCAACAAAATTTCTTTTTCATTTAGAGATGCTTTTACAGCTTCTTCGGCTTTTTTGCGCTCAACTATTTCCCTGTTTAATTCGGTGATTTTCTGATCAAGATCTATTGTCCTTTCAGTGACGCGACTTTCCAGTACTTTGTTAAGATTGCGTACTTTAATAGTCCTTAAGTGAATAAAAAGAAAAGTTGAAAGAATAATTCCAACTACAAACGCTATTTTAAACCACCAAGTCTGATAGAATTTAGGGATTATTACTATATTTATAGAAGCTTCTTCTTCATTTTTAATACCATTACTATTTGATGCCCTGACAAAAAACGTATATTCCCCCGGAGGAAGATTTGTATATGTTGCATTGTTCCTGGATCCTACATTATTCCAGTCATTATCAAACCCCTCAAGTTTATACCTGAATGTATTTTTCTTTACATCGAAATAATCCAGAAGTGCAAATTCCAGCGTTATTACCGAATTTCCGCTTGGTATGGCTATACTTTTTATTCCCGTAATGGATTCTTTTAAGATCCCCTCTTTTGTTATGGGTACCGACTGATTGAATATTTTTAAATCCGTCAGGACTAACTGAGCTTGAAGATTTTCATCTTTGATATTTTCCGGATTAAAGTATACTATCCCGCTTTTGCACGCAAAGTACAAAGTGCCTTTTTTTGATTTAGAAGTAACATTTTGAACAAATTCCAAATCTTTCAGGCCGTTTCTTTTTGTATAATTAATAAATATTCCTTTTTTCCTGTTAAACTTTGACAGCCCATTATCCGTGCCTATCCATAAACAGCCCTCATTATCCTCCAGGATACTGGATATAGAATTTCCTGGTAATCCATTTGACTTAGTATATATAGTAATTTTACCAGTCGTCCGGTTATAAGCATTCAGTCCATCGCTTGTTCCCAGCCAGATAATTCCGTCATGAGATTCCAATATTGAGAATACACGGTTCTCACTAATATGATTTAAATTACCTGAGCCCCTTGAGAAAGTAACAAATTTGTTTGTTTGAGGATTAAATTCGCTTGCACCCCCGCCATCAGTTCCAAACCACATCATTCCTTTTGAATCTTCAAATACCGTCCATACAGCATCATCACATAAACTGTTTGGGTTAGCGGGATCATGAAAGTAACGTTTAAATTTTTGACTTTTTCTATCGAAACAATTTAACCCCCACCAAGTACCAACCCAGATATTACTGTAATGGTCTTCACAAAAGCATACTACGCCATTATTACTTAATGAATGAGTATCATTAAAATTATAATCAAATACTTTAAATTTACCTGTATTAGGGTTAAGAATGTTAATGCCGCTATTGCTTGTACCTGCCCAGATATAACCGAGGTGATCTGCCATCACTGACATTAAAAAATCTTCATTCAAACTGTTTTTATACCCGGGTTTACGGTTAAAATGAACTATAATGTTTTTCCCGTTTATTATTTCATCGAGCCCTTTAAATGTGGCAGCCCATAAGTTCTCTTTATTATCAATACAAATAGAATGTACGCGATTACTGATTAAATATTTATCTGATTTTTTATTACTCTCATTAAAATAATTAAACTTATTGTTCGACTGGTAGTACCGGTTTAATCCCTCAGTGCTTCCAATCCAGACAATGCCGGTATTATCTTGATAAATGGAAAGAACATCATACCCTATTAAACTTGCAGGATTTTTCGGATCATGAAGAATCCTTATAAAATCATTAGTCTTACGATTATAAAGATTCAGGCCTTCTCTTGTCCCAACCCACAGATTACCGGATTTATCCTTAAATATAGAAGATACATAACTATTCGAAAGAGTATTTGAATTACCCGGGGTTGAAGGATAATTGACTAATCTTCCCGTCTCAAGGTTTAATTTTTCTATACCTTTCCCGTTAACGGCAATCCATATATTATTTTCATCATCAATAAAAAGGGCCTGGATTTTCTGAAAGTCATAAATTGTGGAATCATTTTTTTCAGAGAATAATTGTTTAATAACTTTGCCGTTCTTCTTCATACAGGTAAGGCCGTTCCAGGTACCAAGCCATAAATTACCTTTAGAATCTTCCGCTATACTTGACACAGTATTATTTGAATTTCTATTTAACCGGTCACATACTTTTTTTATAACGGTAAAATTATCATTATCCCTGTTATACTTATTTAATCCGTCTCTGGTACCAATCCACAAAGTTCCCGACTTATCTTCGAAAATGGAGGTAATAGAATTGTTACTAATGCTGTTAGAGTCATTAGGATTATTTTTGTACTTATAAAATTGCTCTGTTTTGGAATCAAACCTATTTAAACCATCAAAAGTACCCACCCAGATAAAACCCTTACTATCTTTAAATAAAGCCCAGATAGAATGATTTGAAATACTGTGCGGATCAGAGTGATCCGGCAGGAATATTTTGAATTTATACCCATCATACCTATTTAAGCCGTTATATGTACCGAACCACAAAAAACCTTTGTCATCCTGAACAATTTTTGTAACAGAGCTAAGTGAGAGGCCGTCTTCGGCAGTAAGATGAGTAAATTGATATTCATTACCCTGTGCATGCAGCTTAACGAGTAAAATAAATATAACTGCCGTAAACATTGAAAAAGTTTTGTAGTTAAGTATAAAATTTAATTTTGCGGCAAAGTGCATAATACCATCGACACAATCTGATTTCATAATTACGGTTCCTATGAGGTCAAACCGGATATATTAGGTGAAAGAATAATATTACTTATTAAAAGTATATAACAGTTAGAATAACCTAAGCATAAAGTATTAATCCAAATAATAAATTATCGAAATAATCTGCCATAGTTTAATTAAAATATCGGATAAAACTTTACTCTTAGCGAGAAAACCTGGGAAAAACGATCGTTTTTCAAATTTCTCACCCTGCTTTAGGTAATGTAAATGAAATACTTGTTCCTTTATTAAATTCACTTTCAACCAATAAAGTTCCACCATGCCTTTCAACCATACCTTTGCATATCATCAGTCCTAATCCGGTTCCTTTTTCGTTGTAAGTTCCTTCTGTAGACGAATCGGATAATTCGAACAGACAATTGATTTGATCATTTGTCATTCCAATTCCATTATCCGAAACGGTAATTATAATCTTATCGTTACTGGTAGCGGCGGAAAATATCTTAATTAATCCCAGTTTATTTGTAAACTTTATTGAATTTGCAATTAAATTCTGTAGTATCGAATGAAGCATATTAGGGTCTGCTAAAACAAAGACATTTGTACCTGTATTATTAAAAAGTATAATCTCTTTTATTTTAGCATTTCCGGAAAGAAGATTTAAAACGCTTTCCGTTTTATCATAAAGATTTATTTTTTCAGGATAAAAATTTAACTGACCGGATTCTAATCTTGACCAATTCAACAAATTTTCGAGCAGCACATATTCATTTTTCAAAGCGTTATAAATTGCCTTATTATAATTTTTTATTTCCTCTTGAGATAAAGATTCAAAGTTATTCACTATAATCTCAGAAATGCCGAGTAGAGGATTGAATGGGCTTTTAAGGTCATGTGCTATTATCGAAAATAGCTTATCTTTACTGGCATTGAGTTCTTTTAATTCCTGCGAATATTTTTCCATTTTTTTTTCAGCAAGCTTACGTTCAGTGATATCGCGGTCGATGCCGATTGTGTATGTTTTTCCCCGCCAAGTAATAGGCATACCGATATACTCGACAGCATTTTCTTTTCCATCAGGACGAATCCAGGATGAATAGCCCTGATAAGCCGTACCATTTTCTAATGATTTCAATCTATTATTATTTGTAGTATCCTCAAGCGGTATCATAAGCCCCTGCAGGTTTCCGATCTCAAGCAGTTCCTCACGGGTGCGGCCTGCCATGTTAGCGTAGCGTGCATTACACTCGATGAGTTTTCTCTTAAAGGGGTCTGGATCTTCGCTGTAAATACTGATACCGTCAAAAACATTATCGAACACAAGTCTAAACCTTTCATCGGCCTCCTTAATTTCCGTTTCCATTCTCTTTCTTTCTGCACGATTACGCAACGTAATGATGCCGAAGGATAAATCACTTGTTAGATTTTCCAAGAGCCGAATTTCGTCCGAAGTAATAGCATTTGGTTCTGAGGAATAAATCTGAAGAGCGCCGAAAATATTATTACTTTCGCCTTTAAGGGGCAAGGCTATATTGGATCTAAAACCAAATTCCAGGGCACTTTCCCGCCATGGGACTGCCCTCGGATCGGTTGTGAAATCCTGAACATAGGTAATTTCACCAGTTCTAATAGTAATTCCCGTGGGACCCCTCCCACGTTCTGAGTTGTCCCCCCAAGTAATGTTAGCACTAGCTAAATATCCGCTACCTAACCCTGCCCAGGCTACAGGTCGTACAGTTTTAACCGGATCATTTTCAGCATAACCAACCCATGCCAAACGATATCCGGCTTCTTCACAAATAATACGGCAGATATCGTTAATGAGTGTCTGTTCATCAACAGCGTGTAATAAAGTCTGGTTACAAATACTAACTGCCCGCAGCTCACGATTTAATTTGAGCAGTTCTTTTTCAGTCCGTTTTTGTTCAGTTATATCAAAAATAAACATACTTGTTTGTTCATTGCCTTCATTATCTAAAAACACATTAGTGGCTATCAGTCCAGGGAATTTGGTTCCATCTTTTTTAATAAAAGTGAGTTCGCCTTTAAACCTTCCATTATATGCTCGTTCATTCAATGCATCAGTTAAACGCGGATCTGTGGTATCGATAATGGCATCTGTTTTCAATAGACGAAATTCTTCCTCTGCCCAGCCAAAGATACGGGATGCTTCCGGGTTGGCAGCAATGATACTGCCCTCCTGGTTTATTAAGAACACTGCACTAATACTGTTTTCAAAAATCGAATGATACCGCTCTTCACTTTCACTTAAAACTTTTTCAGCATACTTTTGCTTACTGATATCCCGGACGATTCCCCTATATGAAATAATTTCTCCGGAACCATTTTTTTCAGCCACCAGAGAACAATACATATCCATTATTTCGCCATTCTTTTTTTTATACTTTACTTCATATTCTGCGCTGCCCTGAGAGTTTACCATTGAAAGAATTCGTTGCCTGTCTGCCGGATTCGTGTAAATGTCCTTAGCCAAATCCAATTTGTAAATTTCATCTTTAGAATCGTAGCCGAAAATCATCAAACCACGCTTATTGACATCCAATATTTTTCCTTCAGGAGAAGAAATATAGAGGCCGTCAAGAGATTCCTCAAAGATATTATAGTATTTTTTTTCAGTACGGCGTATTTCTTCGGATTGAGAGATATTTATATTACGGTTGGTTTTTTCAAGGCGATTAATTTTTCTATGAAGTGATTTAAGCTCTTTCAGCAAGTCTTTCTTTGATTTTGCTTCCTCTTTCATTTAATCCTCGTAAAGTTTAGAGAAACCGTCAAATAAAATATAGGAAGATCAGCAATAATTAAGAAAACTAATAAAAATATTTTGAGTTATGTAATTTTAAAATATTCATTAATACACCGATAATAATATCATTTTCCCCGGTTATAGTAAATAGTAAACTAAAAATGGAGAATTATTTTAAAATTAAACCAATTAATGAAACTGTGAGATACTACCTGCTTAATATTCGCGAAGAGACATTAATTAAGATACATTCAACTGTTAAACAAAATCTATAAATTGAAAATATTGGGGAGAAAATGAAAAAAGAGTGAAAAGAAAATTATTCTTTTCACTTTTATAATGAATTGCCGGCTATAATTTATTCAGGAATTACGGCTTTTTTCGTACTGGAAACTTTTGTTTTTATCTTGCTTTTAGATTCGCTGATTTTATTCTGTTCAACATTCACGGTTTTTTTAGCCTTAGCAGTTTTCACTTTCGAGTCATTTTCGGATTTGCTGATTTGTTTTTGACCCTGTTGAACAGATTTTGCTCCGTTTTTTTTGAATTTATCAATTTTGACAGCATTTTTTTTCACTGTTTCCTGAACAGCCGCCTTCTTGCTAAGATCGTTAGTTTTATCCTGCGCCAGAACAGAAGAAGAAGTTACAACCGACAAAAGTCCGGTTAAGATTATAAACAGAACTAAATATTTCATTGATTGCTCCATATTTAACAGTTTTTTTATTTAAGAGTTATAGCAAATGAGAATAGTAAATTTAAGTTGTTTAAAAATCAGAGTAAATTAACTTTTAAAAAATAAAATTGCGAATTCCCTATCTTATTGTATTCTATAGTTTTACAGTGTAATTTTCATCAAAATGATAATTTCGATATATTTACGTTAGTGCGAATTATTAAACGCTTAATTAAATTCATTCATATAATTTTTTATTTTAGATTTAAATATTTCAAAATGAAAAACTTATGAGACGATTAGCTGCTACTTTAACATTTCTATATAGTGCGATTAATATATTTGCCCAACAGCCAAAGCTTCCGCCGGACTACCCGCCGGGAATGTATGACGAATCTAAAGTTCCATACTTTACTTTACCTGATGTTTTAGTACTGCTTAACGGGGATAAAGTTGATGATGTGAAAACATGGAAAGAGAAAAGAAGGCCGGAAATTTTAAAGCTTTTTGCAGAGACTGTATACGGGCGTAATGTTGCGGGCAGGCCGGAAGAAATGAATTGGGAATTAATTTATATTGACAGCAATGCATATGACGGCACAGCAGTAACAAAGAAACTAGTAATATATTTTTTGGGTAAGAAAGACGGACCGAAAATGGCGGTGGATATTACTATTCCTAAAAATTCCCCAAAACCGGTTCCCATTTTTCTTGTTCCCGGCTGGGTAAACAATGAAAAACTTCTTATTCAAAGAGGATATGGATTGGCTAATTTTAATCCCTGGAATGTGCAACCGGATCAAAACGACGGAGCTTTTGTAAACAGCATTCGTAAATATTTTGCAAAGCCCGGCCAAACAGGGCCGGCCCCTGATGAATGGGGAGCAATAGGCGTATGGGCCTGGGCAGCAAGCCGGGCAATGGATTACCTTGTAACCGATCCCGATATTGATTCGAAAAAAGTATGCATTATGGGGTTATCGCGGTATGGTAAAGCGGCTATGTGGGCAGGCGCTCAGGATGAGAGGTTTGCAATTGTATTATCCTGTGAATCCGGCTGCGGAGGCGCAGTTATTGTACGAAGGGGATTTGGCGAAACAGTGCAGGCGATAAATGAAAAATTTCCATATTGGTTTTGCGATAATTTTAAAAGTTATAACGAACGGGTAAATGATTTACCTGTTGACTGGCACATGCTTATTGCTTTGATTGCACCGAGACCCGTGTATATTGCTACGGCAGAAGAAGACTATTGGGGCGACCAACGCGGATCTTTTTTAGCCGGAAAATTTGCAGAGCCTGTTTATAATTTATTTAATGAAAAAGGACTGGGTGTTGATAAAGTGCCTCCTGTTGAAAAACCTGTCGGCGACTTTATAGGATTTCATATGCGAAAAGGCATTCATGACTTAACTAAATATGACTGGGAACAATTTCTCAATTTTGCCAACCGCCATTTCGGAAAGAAATAATCAGCGGTTATATATTATTTTAATATTATCCTCAATTTTTACTTTTACCAAGAGAATATTGCTTGCAGAATTAAGATAATATCCGCTTTGGGAATTCTTTAGCTCATTTTCACCTGAAAGTTTTTTCAATAAAGTTCCATTAGCAGTTATATTAGAAAAATTACCCGGATCTAAAATCTTAAAGAGATAGTCAGACCTGCCGGTTTCATAGTCATTATGCTTTTTAACGGCATTTATCACTACAGTATTATCAGACACCTGCAAAGAAAAATAAGTAACAGAATATATCCCTTTTTTGTAATTATAACTTATTCCATCATCTTCATAAAGGCTATAGCTGCCTGACGCGGCCGGATAAACAACCATTTCAAGCTGATTAATTTTCTTCTCACCGACATACTGCTGAACTTCCTGCATTGGAATAAAGCCGCCAGCTTTTAAGAATACAGGTATTTTATTTATAGGCGCGTCAACTGTAATCCAATTTTTACCCTGATAAATGGTATTGTTAAAGATATCTATCCATGATCCTTCAGGCAGATAAAGTTTCTTTGAGTTACCTGTTTCACTGACTACAGGTGCGATCAAAAGGTTATCTCCCAGCATAAACTGAAACCCGGCATCTTCTGTATAGCACACATCATCATTCTGATAATTTAAAAACATAGCACGCATTACTGGAAGGCCGGTGATTGAGGAATTATAGAACTCATTATATAGATAAGGCAGCAGTTTATAACGGAATGAAATAATATTACGTACATTTTCTTCAGTTTCATTCCCAAAAGCCCAGGGCTCTTTATCAGGCTGATTAATTACAGAGTGGCCTCTGAAGAACGGAGTAAAAGCGCCAAGCTGCATCCACCGGGTATAAAGCCGTGCAGAAGGCATGTCAAAGAATCCACCCGCATCGGAACCAACAAAGGGAATTCCGCTTAGCCCCATACCCTGAGGCATAAGACATGCAAGCTTCAGATGCCCTTCATTTGCAGTATTATCGCCAGTCCAAATTGCAGAGTACCTTTGGATACCGGAGTATCCGGCGCGTGAGAGCAAAAAATGACGAGTATCAGGTGAATATTTTTGGAAAGCATCATAGGCTGCTTTAGCTTCCTCAAGAGCATATACATTATGTATTTTTTTGTGTGAAGCCCCAAATCCATTATCATTAAACATTACTAAATCCGGAAATACCTGCCCCCAAACGGCGGGTTCATTCATATCATTCCAGAAACCGGCGATACCCTGTTTAAGCATTACATTGAGCTTTTCGCCCCACCAATCACGAGTTTCTTTTTTTGTAAAATCCGGGAAGTACCCCCATGAAGGCCATATTTCACCCTGGTATGGAACACCGTCAGGATATTTTGCAAATAAATCTTCAGCTAACCCTTCTTTAGCGGCAAAATAATTTGAATCAGCTTTTATACCAGGATCGATAATAGGAACAATTTTTATTCCTTCAGCTTTCAAATCGTCCAGCATTTTTTCCGGATCAGGAAACCTGTCTTTGTTCCAAGTAAATACACGGTAACCATTCATATAATCTATGTCAAGATATATAACATCGCATGGTATTTTTTTATCGCGAAAGGTTTTAGCAATTTCTTTTACCCTGGATTCCGGGTAGTAGCTCCATTTGCTTTGCTGGTAGCCGAGCGACCACAATGGTGGCAACGACATTTTGCCTGTTAGCAAGGTATATGAAGAAATTACTTTTTTAATTTCAGGGCCAAATATAAAGTAATAATTCAATTCTCCATCTTCGGCGCCGAACCAATAAAACCTGTTGTTACTAGCGCCAAAATTGAAGTAGGATTTGTATGTATTATCAAAGAAGATACCATAAGAATTGTTATTCCTTTCCCCTATAAAGAAAGGGATTGAGACATAGAGCGGGTCGGATTCAACATCATAATGGTGGTCGGTATTCCACATTGTATACTGGATACCCGATTTATTTAGCTTCCCGGTTTTCTCCCCGAGGCCAAAAAACTTTTCGTCGTTAAATAATTTTTTGTAACATTTTACTTCGCTGTTGTCAAAACTTGAACCGAAGCTTTTATCATCTTCATTAATAAGATTATTTTCTTTATCATAAATCGAAACCCGGCAAGGTGATTTTGATATTTCAACATTAAGTTCTGCGGTTGAAACCAGGAAATAATCTCCTTTGTCTTCCATTGTAAAGTTCGCATTTTCTTTCTCATCATATATAACAGCATAAGAAGGAGCGTGTGAAAACTCCGGTTTACAGGTATAACGGAATTGAATTATATTTCCCTTAATTATATAAATATTAAATTTGGCATTTGCAAGAATAAATTCCACATGGTCGTTAAATAAATTATGCGACCGGATATCTCCCGCGAACTCAGGGTTTGATTTAGCGATAGTTGTAATTAATAAGCTTAGTAATACAAATAATATTTTATTCATTTTAATTCCATTAATAAGTAAATACAATTGAACTTAAAATTTACTCCCCTTTCGGAAAAATTGTTATTCTTAATTTTGAGCAGCCGTATGGAATAAGGGTAACATATTCAACATCTTTAGAAAGCATAGCTGGTAATTTTTCAGGTTCGGGCAAAGGCGGCGTATATTGGAAATTACCTTTTACTTTTTCTTTACCTGTCATTTTCCATCCGACAACATAACCATGATCATTGTGAAGCGGAACCCAATTTTCGTTTTCCACTTCAGTACTCTTTAATATCTGCCAGCCGTTTACTTTTTTAGCAGGTACTATTAATTCAACAGGAGCCTGTTCAATTGACCAGGGATTATCATTAACCGGTTTTGTTACTATTATAATTTGCGATTCCAATGATTCCGAATTCAGGCATAACGCATAATTCCAATCGCTTTTTGCATAAAGGTTATATGCCGGGTATCCGGGCGTTGATTTTTTATCTTCAATATCGATTTGCCAGTCTTCATTTATTTTTAATGAATAAACAAGCGGCCCTCTTTCAACGGAGATACCATGATCAGCAGATGGAACGATCTTTAGTTTCTGAGGAAAGATAAGCGTTAGTTTATCCTTGCCGGAGAAATATTTGGAAATAGTACAATATTTTCCGCTTTCGAATTTTTGATTTATTTTTTTGTCGTTAAAAATAACTTCGGGATTGCTGCACCATTCCGGAATGCGGAACGTAAAGGGAAACTCAACACAGTCTTTCATAGAAAACCGGAACTCAATTTTATCTTCAAAAGGATAGTTTGTAATTTCATCAATTTTTACATCACTACGGATTCTGCCAACTTTATATGTAACGGAAGAAGGTGCATACATTGCGGCAACCAAACCATAACTTCCATCATCCATCCACAGCCGGGTAGTGAAATTGGGCATTATTCTATTTACATTTCCAGGACAGCATTCCGTTAACGGATTAGGCCTATAAGATTTGGCTTTATCGCTTTTATCTGAGATAACCTGATTGACGGCTGAGAAATATTGCAAAGATTTAAAATCACTTCGAACGGCTCCCGGAGCGGCGTTAAAAATGGCCTTTTCAATTTTATCGGCATATTCGGCATTTCCTGTGGCCATTAATAAATAACCGAGGCTCCATGAATAATCTGCGATATCGCAGGTTTCATGACTCTGTAATGAATGAACAGGCGAACGGAGATTTTCACATGATACGTTTACACCATCAACCATCATATTATATTTATCCAATCTTTGATAAGCATAAACAGAGGGTTTTAAATAATCTTCATTCCCTGTAAACATGTAAAAGACAGCACCTAATTTTGCAAGCTCGTTATAAGTAACACCATGGGTTGTTCCGGGTTCATCTTTCATATAAAATGAGGGTGTGCCTTCATTACCTTCGTTATTTTTAATAAAGGTATTATATGTCTCTTTTGCCCAATTAAAGATTGCGGTATCACCCGAATACTCATAAACAGAGAGCATTGTTTCGGTATTGACAACTTCACGCCCCGAGGAATGAGAGTAATGATCAGAGAAATAATGTTTCTTCAGCGCATTCAAAATTTCAATATTTCCTGTTGCAGAGTAAGCAGCCAGCAAAGAACGGAAAAACACGGCATAGGTCCATCTATCGCCTTCATGCGAGGGTTTCATAAATTCAGGGCCTAAAAATCCAGTGGAATCAGGATGATTTAAAACGAATTGAATTTGTTTCTGCGCTTTATTTATAAGAAAATTATCCTGTAACAAATACCCACAACGTATCATTCCATCGATCCAATAACCGTTTTGCTCATAGACCCACCATTTTTGAACACTGGTATTAGTATCGGGATGATCGGTTCCCCACCAAATAGCATTAAACGGGTACCCCGCTACTTCCAAATGGCCGGTAAGACCATCGCGCTGAGTTTCGAGATAATTTTTCAGCCAACCTTCAGGCTTAATACAAGTGACAGGCAATTCAAAAAATTTGGCGTAAGGTTTAATTGTTTTTCTGTCGATGCCGTAATGAATATTATTGTTTGCAACCTGAGCGGAAGAGATTGAGGAGAAGAGACAAATGACAATAACTTTAAAAAAATAATTTGATTTCAATTTTATCAGGTGGATCATAATAAAACTCTATCCATTTTATTTAATATTAAAATTGTATAATACTTTAATATATCCTATGATTATAGCAGTATTAGAAGTAATAAAACTAAATTAATTGTTAATTAATGTTATCATTTATTTAAAATTAAACCAAAATTTTTATTGGGCCGGGGCCCAATCTCAAAGATTAATTCTCCACCGTTAATCAAATCCGCATGTGATAAAAGAGTAGAATTGAAGGGCTTGCCGTTGAGCAAAGCAGATTGGATATAAATATTTTTACCGGAGTTATTAACTGTTTTGATAGTGAAAGTATTTCCATTATAGTATTTTTTGTCCAAGTGGATTACAATTTTACTAAACAAAGGGCTGCTAAGATTGTAAGCAGGATTAACAGAACAACCGCCATCCATTTCAAATAAACCCATAGCCAGCAAGACAAAATAAGCACTAAGCTGCCCTTCATCTTCTTCGCCTATCCAACCGGTGTATGGAGAAGTATCATAAAAATTATCAAGCACATACCTGGAGTACTTTTGTGTAAGCCAAGGTTCACCGGAATAATTAAAAAGGAATGGAGTTTCAAGGCTAGGTTCATTACCAAGGTCAAAATATTTTTTTTGAAATCCTTCTTCCAGCCGGTTGTTGAATTTTTCATTGCCGGTAAGACTAATTAATCCCGGAACATCATGCGGAACAAAAACTGAGTAAATCCATGCGTTACCTTCCATATAACCGGGGCCGTTCCAGCCGCCCTGGGTACCGAACGCAAGCAAATCCAACGGTTCAACCCATTTGCCATCTTTATGTTTCCTGCGGAACCAGCCGGAAACAGAGTCATAAACATTGCGGTAATTTTGAGACCGTTGATTAAAATAGTTAAAGTCGTCAGATTTATTCAACGCGAGTGCAAATTGCCCGGCGCACCAATCATCATAAGCATATTCAAGAGTATTGGATACAGGACCGTCTTCATCGGGCACAAAGCCATAATCCATATAAACCTGCATTTGCCTGTTGCCGGCATAACCGCCGCAGGGATAATTTATTCCCTGTGTGGTAAGATCATGTTTGATTGCATTAAATGCTTTTCCGGCATCAAAATCTCTAATACCCTTTTGGTAGCTGCTGATAATAAGTGAATTATGATGCTGGGCGCCCATTATTGGTGCATATTTGAGACCGGTTGGCGCTTCGGGAATCCAGCCGCCTTTATCTGCAAGTTCCAACCATGACTTTGTCCATGAGCTGGCATAACCAGGAGTAACTAAAGTCCATAAAGGCGCAAGATCCCATTGTCCGCCCCAGAATCCATCTGCACTATATACGGCATCCACATCATTGGGAAGCTGCTGAATTCTGCCGCACATATCGGGATACTGACCGTTAACATCATTGAATACGCTTTTACCGGTAAAGGATCTGTACAAACACGTATAGAATTTTTCTTTATTATTTTCATTGTCATCAGTTACTTCAATCCTGCCGAGAAGATTATTCCAGACCGTTTTAGCGTTATTAACAACTGCATCAAAATCCCAACCGAAAGGTTTCGTTTCTGATTCAAGATTCAGTCTCGCGTTATCAGTGCTAACAAAAGAAATTCCAGTTCTCACAATTACTTGTTCATCAGCAAAGGTTTTAAAATTAAGAATAATACCGCTGCCGGAGGAATCCTTAATTTCATTGATACCCTGTAATAATTTTCTTGGCCTTTGCCAGTCAATTCCATAAATATTTTCAATATTCTTACTGAAATCTGTTTTCCAGGCATCCATAGAATCAAACGGTTTACTCACTTGGATAACATAGTAAACCGTAAAGCTGCCAGCATAGTTGTTTGACTGCTTTACATAACCTTCAATTTCAGTTGAATCGATTTTTCTTGAATACGTCTCAAATATTTTCGAATGCTCTTCTGTGGGGAAACTATTATTCATTAAAATATGAGATTGGCCGGATTCCGGGTAAGTAAGACGCATAATACCGCACCTCAAAGTTGCGGTAAGTTCAACTTTAATATTATAATCAAGCAAGTAAACCGAATAATATCCCGGGCCGGCTTTTTCAGTTTCTTTTTTAAAACGAGAACGATAACCGGCGGTCCACATTCCACCAAAAGGGCCGTCAGGTTCCCCGGGAAATACTTTTACAAAATCAGGATAAAGATCAAGCTTACCGGTTACAGGCATTAAACTAACTCCGCTGAGACTCATTGCATGTAAGTGGCTAAAGCCGGATATACTGCTTACAGTATACTCATACCCGCCGTTCCAAACATTGTTTTGATTATCCGGACTAAGTTTAACCATTCCAAAAGGGAGAGTTGGCCCCGGGAAAAGCATCCAGCGTGAATTGGATGTACCGGTAAAAACGTTAACATAATCCAACAGATTTTGTTTTTGCTGCGCAATTAAAAATGACGAAGCGATGCACAGTATAAAAACAGAATTAAATAAAAATAAATTCCTTTGGGAATTACATTTCATGATGATTCTTTCCATTATTTACTTCGAAAATATGTTAAAACTAATAATTTAGTTTTGAAACCGGCTGATCTGTTACATCAAACTTTAAAGTTGCGCCATTGATTATTGCACTATGACTAAAAAAGGGCTCCTTATATTTTTTGCCTTTTATGGAAAATGATTTAACATAAATATTTTTCCCGGAAGCATTGGGAGTTTCAATAATAATGTTTCTAAAACCGGGACGCTGCATGATAATTTTTTTGCAGAAAGGCGCATTTATAAAATAAGTTTTTTGTCCGGCAAACGGGAAGAAACCCATAGCGGAAAAAATATACCAAGAAGACATAGCGCCGCTGTCATCGTTTCCAGGGACACCGGTTTCATCATAAAGATTATTCATAATATTATTTATCCAGTAACAGTTCAGATCAAGACGACCTGCTATATCAAACATCCTAACCGCTAAAAATGAAGGTTCATTATCAAGCCCGATCAAATTATTGCGGAAAGCAAAGTCTAGTTTGTTTACAAAATTCTCATTGCCGCCATTTAACCGTATTAATTTTTTTGCCTGATGGGGGACGAAAAAAGAATACGTCCATGAATTTGCCTCATAAAAATAATTTACCCATGAACCCCAAAAATATGCAGCATCAATGGACACCCAATTACCATTTACGTCTTTCGGGCATATAAAGCCTTTAAACCCTTTGCTTTCCAATCCAGGATTCCAAAGATTTACCCATAAATGTGAGCGCTTTAAGTATTTTTCATAGTCTTTGTTAAACCCAAGTTTTTTAGCAACCGAAGCTATGCAAAAATCATTATAGGCATATTCAAGCGTTCTTGAACAAGACATAATGGATGCGGGTATCCAGCCCAATTTTTTGTAGGCTCCGTTTAAAGAATCGTAAGGTTCTTTGTTTGTCCAGCCCTGCCAGCCATTTCTTTCAATATCCGCATCATTTTTCAAAATCTTATAAGCCTCCATAACATCAATACCCGGAACATCCTTCAAAATTGCATCGGCAATAACATTATCAACATTATTACCTCCTTGTTCGGCAAACATATCAAGCCCTGCTACAAAAGCGTCCTTTACATATTTATTGTGTTTAAACCTGCTAATAAAGGATTCAACATTATTTTTAATCATATCCGGATTAATAAGAATCATCAGGGGATATAGTGTACGCCATGAATCCCAGACGGCATAAAGATCATCCCAAAGAGGTTCATTTTCCTTCCATCCTTCAAAATCGCCCGTCTTATTTCTGGGCATAAGCATACTATGATACATAGCCGTATAAAATATTTTGTTTTGATTTTGGGAAGCGTCTTCCAGCAGGATACTGCTAAGCGCAGTATCCCAAATGGCTTCATCCGTATTTCTGACCTTAATAAAATTCCAATCCGGGATTTCCGCAGCAAGATAACTTTCAGCTTTTTCAATACTCTTAAATGAAATTGCAATTCTCATTTGAATTGTATTGCCTTCCGGACTATCAAATTTAAGAAATGCCCCGATCCTATCTTTTTCATCAGCAAGTTGTACATTAGTTGAGTCGAAAAGCAAATTTTCGTTTTTCCACAAGCCAATCGATGCGGCCTGTTGAGAGAACCGAGCACAGAAAAATAACTGATAAGCTCCTTCCCCGAATCCGCCTTCAAATTTTATCATTCCGCATACTTTATCTTTAGAGACAGTATCAATAATCACGTTATTATTATAGACAGTTCGGGGCATACCTTTTACGATATCACCGGCGAGACTATGTGTTGCGTCTAATAATATATATGCACTATCTGTTTTGGGAAAAGAAAACCGGTATATAGCAGAATGACGGGCGGGAGTAATTTCCGTTGTAATTCCATACCTGTCCAAATGCGCTCTATAGTATGAAGCAGTTGCAATTTCACCAGAAACAGGAGAGTCGTGATCTTCTTCGCGGGTATGGAGTCCAACCTGAGGACTTATAAGGAAATGACCATACTTTCCCCACCCGGTACCACTTACATGTATCTGAGCGAATCCCCGTAAAGGTTTTCCCGGAGAATAGCCGCCCTGTCCTCCTTCAGGTGTTTCCGGCGATGGATTGATTGTTCCGAACGGTATTTGAGGGCCAATGACACAATTGCTGCCCCTATTATCTATAACTCCGATTCGTGTATCAACGTATTGGACCAAATGACGGATTTTTTTTATTTGGTTTTTACCTGTACAGTATTGGCTGCAAACAAGGGTACAAACAAATAAAAGAATATATATTTTTCTCATGGCCATGTCTCAATATTATATTGACATTTATTAGTTATAACTGAATAAAATTTTAGCTGCTTATCTATGTTGCATGAGTACATAAAATGAATTTAATCCTGAACGATTAAACTCCCGGATTGAACCTATTGAAAACTTATTCAAATAATTACTAATAAAAAAGCAAAGATTTGAATTAAGCCGATGAAAGACCAAAAGATTAATTTTTTAAAGTGCAGTATAAACCGGGATAAGTAATTGCAAGCAACGCGGACATGTAAGTGGAGGTTTCAAATTGGGATCAGTTTTATTTTTAGAATTATTTTCAAAAAACTTGTTTTAGGTATAAATATTTTCAAACCGGACGGATGTGAAACGACTCTGCCGGATTTAATTAAGCTCATTTGAGTAATAATAGTTTTTTTGTCTGTACAAAGCTACCTGCCTGCATCCTATAAAAATATGTGCCAGAAGCGTACCCGTTATTGGTTGAAAATTGAACGGAATAACTACCTGCAGGTTTTTGTTCTTTAACCAAAGTTGCTACTTCTTTTCCCAAAATATTATAAACTTTTATTGTAACTAAACATGCCTTAGAAACTGAGTAGTTTATCGTAGTTGAGGGGTTAAATGGACCCGGATAGTTTTGCTGCAGGGAAAAACTTGTTGGTAAATTATTTTACATTTTGATACAGACATTTTTAATTAATTATGTCTAAAACAAGAAGTTTCGATTAATAAACAATAAATTTGGCGGAAGAGATTATTATGGCTCTTTCCGCTGTTCATTCTGGTGCACGGTATTTTCGGGCTTGTCTATTTATATTTTAGTTCAAAATAAGCATAAATAGAGTTACTTTAGTTTTGATATTCATAAAAATTTATCTATAAAACATTGGAATAATGTTGACAAATTTTGCATTTGTCCTTATCTTTAAATTCGTTTTTAGAAAAATCATTCCGCGATAGCTCAATGGTGGAGCATTCGGCTGTTAACCGAAGGGTTGCAGGTTCGAGTCCTGCTCGCGGAGCTTACAAAAAAAGGCTGTTTCAAATAACAGCCTTTTTCTTTATCTAGCCATCCCTCTGAAAATTATTTTAATTCCGGTAAAATAAAGGAATGTTAACTGCAATAACAGATACATTAACCAACCAAATCATACGAAGCGCATTTTGTATCAGTGAATCCTTAATTGATCCAAAGAATCTCAGAAGCGAATTGGCCAATCATTCCCTTAACCAAAATTCCCTGATCCATAAGTTCCGCACCTGTCATGCTTGTATTTTGTTCTTTTCCGTCCTGAAAAGAAATCAAATAAGTTTCATTTCTGTTAAGACCTTTAAAAATAATTGCCATGGAATCGGGTGCCTTCTCCAAAGGTTTAAAAAGAATAACTGAGCCTTTGTTAAGCGAAGTATTAAAAAATTCAATACCGTCCCAGTTAATTCCGTCAGGTGGAGGAAGTATATGATATACATCAGCAGGCATATCGCCTACTTTTGAACCTCTTAAGATAGGGCGCTGCTTATTTTTATATAACTGCCAATGTGTTTTAACTTCTTCAATTTGATCAGGGTTAAAAACACAAGCGGCCATATTGGCTCCCAAAAACCCGGATCTCATGACATAGTTCACCCAGATCTGTGAAGTATCAGCTTTATAAGTGGAACCGGGTGATTCTCCGTGAGGACCCAACGTAACAGCAACATCTGCTTTAAGTTGAACCGGATTGATCATATATGAACAGGAATAGAAAGATTCACGATGAAAATCAGAGCCTCCCGAATCTTCATTTGTTAATATATTAATTCTTTGCAGAGTTGTAAAATCTTTAAGCAATCCGGCTCCTGCACAATGCTCATACCTGAAATCATGCCTGTTAGTAATCATATAATCCAATATCTCCAGCAAACCTTCGTGACTAAGATAGCTGTATGGCGCTTCAAGAGCCATGTCACTTCTCCAATAATCGTAATGCCAATTATCATATCTGGTCATTAGTGCATCTAACTCTCTTTTTCTTCCTTCATGCGTTCCAATATCATTGTACTCAAAAGTAAAATTCATATAAAGTGACAGCTTTTGATTATTGCTATGAACAATATCACCGGCGGTCATCCCATGCGGCCATTTTGCAGAATCAGGAACCCAGTTGGCATATTTTTTAAAGTCTCCCTTTTTCCAGTCATTACCGGCACCATCCAGCCATTCGATATCTATTTTTCCTAATTCAGCACCCCATTCCGCAACGGGATATTTTTTATAAAATTCTATTAAATCTGCTTCATCACCCGGAAGACAGTACTCAATTAATGGTTCACCCGGATTATTTTTCAGTGTAGGAGTAATCTTGTAATTCCAGAACCAACGCTTCATTTTATTGCATCCGTCATCGAGGTCGCCCGTATAAGTACCATAAAACATAGCCGGTAAATTAAAAATTTGTCCATTTTCTTTAGTTACCGATGAACTGTCCCACAAATATGCTATATAGTTAACTGTGAGCGGATCAGATCCGGTTCTGTTCTTAAAAATCCCGAAACTCCATTCATAGCCAATATACAAGCCGTGCTTTGAATTTACATCTAATACCTGAAAAGGCAAATGCCCATTTACGCCTTTCTCTTTATAATCCATCGCATCATTAGTGAGGAAATAGAAAATCGAATCATTTATTCCAATTTTTTGTTTGCTTACCAACGGATAATCAATTTTAAACTTTAATCCAAGATATCTGGCTTTATTAAATCGCCACAATGAAATTGCCGAATCCGCCGTAAGAGTAATGTTTGAAGATATAGCAGAAGCATTTTTAAAAACAATAGAGCCTCCGGAATTGTTTTTTACTGAGACCATGTTTTCAACCGGTCCGACCCCCGGTTTAGCTTCCCATACCGATTCCAATTCCAAATTTGGAATCGTACTGAAAAAACGAAGGGTAAGCTTAGTTCCATTTTCTTTTTCAATTGCAGCCTCCTTGTACTTCCAATCAGGCCGATAAGATTTGTTCCCTGACAGAACTATTTCAGGAAGCGGCATTAAGGAGAATTCTTTAATCCAATCCCACCCATTCTTCTTATTCTTAATATCACAGATAGCAGGTCGATTGTTAATTATAGTAATAGCAATATATGTATCCTCAGTTTCCAGGCTCCATAGCGGTTCGGGAAACTTGTTTTGAGCAAATGCCATTTGTTGATAACCAATATTCACTCCATAGAAAATCAACAAATACAATGATATTTCAAAAAGTGTTTTTACTTTCATAGTTTCTTTTAACTCATCCTAATTATATGTTTGACTATTTAAAACCCAATCCTTACTAATAATGATTGCTTTAAGCTAAAAACGCAATTTAGTTTTCCTGTTAATCTCTAATTGAGAGAGCGCACTCGAATTCATTGAATTTAATTTATCCACAATAACAATTGATAAGCCAATTTTCAATATCCATTTCTAAAATAAAATATTAGTTTAATAAATATCCTACTATTTTAGATATATCTATACTAATAATGATACTAAATTTCTTGTTCCAGTAAAATATTTATTTAGTATTATTATAATATATGTGAAATTAAGGATAAGAACATGAAAGACACAATTCCGACATGCAAAGAAGTAAACGACACGATCTCATTTACAAAGGCTATCCAAAGAACCAAACAATTTTTACACCCCAAATCTTTTTTGTAACGGTGAATTGATAATATTGCGGAGTTTTAATTGTAATGCATCTATATCATTTTTAGTTAATCCAACTGTTGAAATTAAAGGATGAATAAAAACTTCCGATACACCAGGCCCTGCTTTACCATTCCACAATCCTTTGCGCTGCAGCCTTATCCAGTTTGTTGTAAAAGTTACGGGTAAAATCGGAATTTGCTTGTGAATAGCTAATGACACAGATCCCGTTTTAAATTCTATTAGTTTAGGAGCGATTTTTGAAATTGTACCTTCCGGAAGTATCACTAATGGATGCCCTTCATCAATTACTTCCATCATTCTTTTGAAGGCTCTTACTAATCCCATTTTATTGTTTCTATCAACTAATATGTTCATCCCGGAAGTATAAAATTTATGAAATAAAGGCCAATTTTCAATTTCTTTTTTACCTGTAAACACAAAGTACTTATGAAATATGGAGTATAAACAGGGGATATCCAAAAATGAACTGTGATTAGAGCAGATTAAATACGGCTGATCTTCGACAATATTTTCCCTGCCATTAATTTTCAAAATAATTCCTGCGCAGATCAAAAACAGTTTTGCATAGAATTTCATTAATTTAAAGGCCGATGGGAATCGATCCTTTTTAGACAGGAAAAAATGTAAAAAGGGATATAATAGAACTAAGAGCAATACAAAACATATGAGAATATAAATTTTGTATATAACCGTTAACGGAAATAAAATAATTGATTTCATTAATAGTTTTTCAATTTAACGATAACTATCAATTAAAACATTGTGATTTTTTTTAACAATATCAACATTCAGATTCAAAATTAGCAAATAAGTTTTTTGCGTATGGTTTAATAATATTATCAGAGGAGGATAATGAATTCCTGCAGTTATTATGTCAAAAGACTTAGTTTCTGTTAATAATGAATTTACAAAAAAAAATTGTAATGAATAATATAGATATTAGAAAAGCGTGAACTTTATATAAATCCAACCAGAAAATTGTTTAAACATTAGTACCGATTCAATTCAACGGGTGACTACTCCGTCATGGCTGCTGCAGCTAAAAGAAAAAATTAAGAATGGGATTAAAATTAAAACCGGGATTAATTTTTTCATTTTTCCTTCTGTTATAAATCAAAAACTTATTTGATTTATGATAAATTTAACTACAAATAATAATATAAACAATGTTAAATATGGTGTAATAAATCGGGCACTACTTTTAAAATCATACATATTATTTTTTTTTATTTTTATTAAGGGAATAACAAGTATTAAAAGATTTTCCTGAATATTCTTGTGGCTGTTAAATATATTAATTATTTTAGTTCCGGAATTTAGCAGGGTTATCAGTTAATATGAAAACTGGTACCAGTGATAATTATAGAAATAATTCAAACAGGGAGATGCGGGAATGCTGTTACGAATAAACTCCTCCATTCTGCAGTCTAATGAAGCATTAGCCGAAAGAGAAATTGTAATAACAGTTATCAATTATATATCAAAATTATTAATTAATGTAAGTAATAAAGTTTCGCTTAGCAAAATAGGTTTAAAGAGTAGTTTAAAACATTTTTCACCCAATTAATAATAAAGGGATATAACCAAGCGATGATCACTTCATTCAACGGGAGATTATAAATGAATAAACATAAAAACGGGATTCTTTTTTTCATTCTGCTTTCACTAACAATTTCTTTTTCTTGTGAAGCCCAAAGCCAATCACCCGACAGCGTTTCCTTAAAACAAGGACTGTGGGCTCTTCAATTCGGATTTGCCGGAAATTTTACACTTACATCTTTCCAGGGTTCAACAATAGGGGCTAAATACCAGCTTTCAGAAAACAATGCCATAAGAGGAGGAATAACAATAAATGGGAATACAAGCAGCGGGCCCAGTTCTTCTTCAGGAGCAATAGGAGATACAGGAAGCGGTACTGTTAACGGAAGCAGTTCATCAAAATCCGCAGGCGCCTCTTTTGTTATGCAATACCTTTGGTATATGAATCCAAACGGCCCTGTTCATTTCTATACCGGATTCGGCCCATCGGTTTCCTACAGTTATTATCAAAGTTCCTCGGATTATTTTGATCTTGATAATATTAATACTCACGGTTATTGGTTAGAAGATTTATACGGGAACAACTCCACCCAATGGGCAGCCGGAATAGCAGTTTCCGCCGGCATTGAGTGGTTTGCCTGTAAATGGTTATCACTGCATGCAGACTATAACGAAAGCATCCAGTATCAATGGCGTTCTTCATCATCAAGCACTAATTACCGTACTTCGACATATCCAGGTTTTATACCTGAGAATGAAGAAATTTCAAGTTCAACCAAAGGTTGGGCACTGATTAGTTCCGGAGTTAGTTTTGGGCTGAACATTTATTTATAATTACTATTCACTGCAAAAGTATTTAAGAGGGAAAATATTAATAAAATTAAATCCGAATTAGTAAAATTATAAAAGGCCATAATAACCAAGGGTGATTACTTATCCGGACGCTTGAGTAAAACCTCAAGCTGATTTTGCCCCGGAATTAATTTTTCTTCTTCATTATCTATAATAAGAGTCTCGCGACCATCATGTGAATGCAGGCAGGTATTTAGTTACTTTGGGATATTGAAAAATTTTATGATGGATCCAATATATTACAAGTATTTTTTTCTTTGAAAGAAATAGAATGAATAATATATAATAGTTAAGAAATATTTTGATAGGGGAGATTATTCTAAAAAAATAAATTATGTCCCTGTAATGATTTCCGGTTTATGACCCGGCAAACCGAAAGATGATTTATAAACCAGTATGGGGATTGCCATATTTCTTTTAATTTTAACAGTAGACTGATAAACTACCGTATTGTGTTCTGATAATAGTTGAGTTTCAATTTTGTTTATTCTTTCAGCATTTTCTTCCAATATAAGATTAATATTAGTTTTGCCCAGAATATTTTCACGCTTTATATCGAAATACTCTTCGAAAACTTTGTTGGCATTGATGATATCTAAGGAACCGGTGTCAATTAAAAGTTTGACACCAGAGTTCTCTTCGAATAAGTTTCGAAAACGCTCTTCAATTTGGCGGAGACTTTTATTATTGAAGCATTTGTTAAAGTAATTTTAACTATAGAATAAATTTGCAAGGAATTAAAGGTTTAAATAAATATCCATAAGGCGAGAGATTTTTTATAACAGCAGAATGATTACTATATATTTACTTTCTTAATTTTTACAAAGAATTTTGTGCCCTGCCCGGGCTGACTTTCGAGTGATATTTCACCGTTATGTAAATCCACGTAACGTTTTACAATACTTAGACCTAATCCCGTCCCTTTTATTCCAGAACTATTCCGAGCTCTGAAGAACGGCTCAAATAAATTAGGAACGTCTTCAGACGGTATTCCAATTCCATTATCTGTCACAATAAATTTGATGTTATCACATTCATCTTCAACCAATAATGCTATATCACCGCCTGCAGGTGAAAATTTTAAACTATTTGTTAACAGGTTGCTTAAAATATGATTTAACAACTTGGGATCGGCATAAATATTTTGATATGGAAGTTTATAATTAAAAATTATGTTATGACTAGGCAATGCCTGCATTTTTACCTGCTCAATAATTTCGGCGGAAAAATCTTTTATGTTTAAATGAGACGGATTAAAGGCAAGTTTACCCCGATCACTTCTGCTTATAATAAGAACTTCATCAAGCATAGCTATCATAAACTGAACTGAATTTTGAATTTTACTATAATGTCCCATAATTTTAGTTTCTTCCCACTTCTTATAATACTTTGCTAATAATTCCGCAGAAGATAAAATAGTAGTAAGAGGTGTTCTAAACTCATGCGAAGTCATCGAGATGAAATTAGTTTTTATTTCATTAAGCGCTTTTTCTTTCTGCAGCGCTTCTAAGGTTGTTTTTTCCATTTCCTTTTGTTTTGAAATATCAATTATCAAAGCTGTAATCCCTTCCGGTTTTTTACCCGGGAGCCCAAAGGACGATTTATAAACCATAATTGGGATTGTGTTTTTCTGTTTAATTTGAGTAGAAGACTCATAGACAATACTTTTGTGATCACTTAAAAGCTGTTCATCCAACTTTTTTACGCGGTATGCAGTTTCAATTGGAGCTGTATCGAAAATAGTTTTGCCTAAAATATCTTTACGTTTAATATTGAAAAATTCTTCATAAGCTTTGTTCACTTCAGTATATCTGAAGTCCATATCTTTAACATAAACGGGATTTGGTATAGTATCTATAAGCGTTCTAAAGAAAACATTCTGCTTTGTTAATTGTTCAGTTTTTTCTGCTACAAGTTTTTCAAGACCTTCATGGTATAGTTTTAGTTCTTTCTCTTTTTCGACTTTTTCAGTAATGTCTTTACCGAACACAGATATTCCGAATACTTTGTCATCGGTTTTCAGCAGGTTAAAAGTTAATTGTAAAATATTGGTACCTGCAGAGACGGAGTACTCAACAGAAAAAGGACCTTGTAAGAGCGCTCTCCGGTAAAATCCTTTCCAAGAATTTATTTGACCATCATCTTTGAACAGTTCTTCCTGGGACATACCGCTGCGTATAATAAGGCCATCCCTTTTGAGGAAAAACTCTTTAAGGCTGTAATTGAATGTAAGAAGAGTAAATTTTTCCGGATCAACGGACCAAATCATATCAAATGTGCTTTCAACAATGGCATTAGTCAACGCGTGTGACTCACGAAGAGTTGATTCAGCAAGTTTGCGTTCAGTAATGTCACGAGCTGATGAATGCATATAATATTTGTTGTCAATTATAATTCGCTTATTATTAAATTCAGTATCAATCTTATTTCCATCTTTAGTTAGAATTTTTGATTCAGTTAGTATTTCTTCTCCATCCATTATTTTATCATGATGAAGCAAATATGCCTGTAAATCCAAAGATTCATGTAAACCTGGAATCTTCATTTGCAATAATTCTGTTTTTGAATAACCGGTCAACCGGCAAGCGGCTTTATTGACCATTACAAATTTAGAATCATAATCTGAAATAAAAATAGCATCGCGCGAACCTTCGAATATTGATTCCTGCCATTCCAAAGAATCTTTCAATGCCTTCTCTACTTGTTTTCGTTCGGTAATATCAGTAAAAATAGTAGCGAAGCCATTTTGAAGCCACGGGACTACTGAGATAAAAAAATGTTTATTCATCGATTCAAAGAAGGTTTCAAATTCGCAAGGTTTATTAGTAAAAACAACATTATTATAAATCTCAAAGTACGGAGCCTGATTTGTCTTATAGGCATGGGTTGCAAGTTTGCCTAATACTTCGGCGCGATTTATCCCGAGAATTTTTTCAAACTGAGGATTAACCTCGATTATCCGGTAGTTAACGGGATGATTATAGGAATCATATACTAATTCATGAAGGGCAACACCCTCATTTATATTGGTAAAGAGTGAAAGAAAACGCCGGCTGCTATCTTCAATGGACTTTTGCGCTGTTCTTTCTTCAGTTTGATCTCTGAATACCAGTACAACGCCTAAAATTTCACCGTTTTCACTTTGTATCGGCGCGCCACTATCTGCAATAGGCATTTCACGGCCATTTTTGGAGATCAATAATGTATGATTTGCCAATCCTATTATAACACCCTCGGTTAAAACTCTATCTACAGGGTTTTCAACAGTACATCTCGTTTGTTCATTAATTATTTTGAATACTTCCTGGAGAGGTCTGTTTTCTGCCTCCGATTCATACCAACCTGTTAATTCCTCTGCTACATAATTCATGTTCGTAATTATGCCTTTGGTATTAACAGTAATTACACCATCGCCGATACTATAAAGAGTTGTACGGAGCCTTTCTTCGCTTTCGCGCAGAATATTTTCCGTTCGTTTACGGGAAGTAATGTCTTGTATAATTCCGAAAATGATATTCCTTGTTTTATCGTATTCCGCAACCGAATGAATATCTTTAATTTCACCGGTATCTGCGGCTTTAATTTTAAATTCTAAATCGTACGGCTGATTGTTTTCAATTAATTTAGTTAATGCACTGTCAAGCAGCGGACGATATTCAGGAAGAGGATTACTTTTAATTGTTTCATAATCAAGAGGACTTTTGTTAACCCCATAAATTTTTTCCGCACCTTCGGAAGATAATACAAGTTTAGAATCTAGATGCAATTCCCAATTCCCTGATTTTGATGCCAATTCGGCACGTTTAAGCCGGGCTTCGCTTTGATGGATACGTTCCACTGTGGATGCTTCCATTCTATTGGCATAACTGCAGCTAAGCTTCCGGTTGGCTATTTCGAGACGATTAATTTTTCTTTGCAGTAACTTAAGTTCTTTAAGCAACTCTTTCTTAGTCTTTGCTTCCTCTTTCATAAATACCTACTAAAAGTTTGAAGGCGGAATAAGTTCAATATTTTTGAAGCTCACCACTTTTAACAAAATATTGAGAGCCGGATAGTTCTGGAATATTCAAGAATATGATAATAATAATATCAATTTCCATTCTAATTGTAAATAGAGAATCCCGCTTAAGAAAACTTTTTTTAAGATGCAATTATTGACCTGACAAAGTGAAAAAAAACGACATTTTAAAATTACTATAGCCCGGATGGAGCTGCTTTTCATTTGTCCAAGTTCCCGTCTGCAACTGCTTCACGAGAACAAAAAAACTTTTTATCACTTAACAATGCGGTTGAATAGAGATATTAGTACTCACGACGGCGGAGTTTTTAATGTTCGTCAGCACTATTTCATAATATTATTTTAACGCAGATTTCTATTCTTGAAATGTAAAACTTCCGAGCTGAAATATGTGAATATAAAAGCAAATTATACTTATTGGCTAAACAATGCCAGGTTTTTAAACACCAAAGGAGTTAAAGCTTAAACTGTTGATTTTAAGGACTTAAATTGATTATTTTAATTTAACTTATTTTGAATTTTCTGCGGGGTAAAATTCAAAATAGGTTTTTCCTAGTGAGATTCTCGGTGTATGTAATTTATGATTAGATAAAATAACAATAATATAAAAGTTACTTTATAAAGTTATCAATACAGATTATGATCATAGCAATTCAAGAAGGTAAAATCTATTTTGAATTTAAATTGGCGGAGGTTTTATGTATAAAAATTTACTTTTCCTTTTCATATCATTCCTTACTGCCGCGGTAAATGCTCAGTGGTCGCAGACAAACGGGCCATATGGAGGATATATTAATTGTTTAGCAATATTAGAAGGGACCAGCGGAACAGATATTTTTGCCGGGACAGCAGATGGAGGAATTTTCCTCTCAACTAACAATGGAACGAACTGGACATCGGTTAACAACGGCCTGACAAATTCATACGTAAACTTTATTACCGTAGACGGAACTAATATTTATGCAGGCACTTACGACGGTTTATTTTTATCAACAAACAATGGAAGCAGTTGGACAGCAATTAATACAGGATTAACAAATTTAAAAATTACATCTTTTTCAATAATCGGATCAAATTTATTTGCCGGAACAAACGGCGGCGGCGTATATCTTTCAACAAACAATGGAACAAATTGGACTCAGGTTAATACAGGATTGACGAATACATCAGTCCAAGCACTAGCTGTTATCCAAACAGATCTTTTTGCCGGTACGATCGGAGGCGGTGCATTTCTTTCAACAAACAATGGAACGAGCTGGACACCTATAAATAACGGATTGACGGAGGATTCTATTGTGGCATTTTCCGTAATAGCTACATATCTTATTGCAGAAACTAATTCAGGGACATACCGTTCTTTAAATAACGGAACAAACTGGGAACTTATGAATACATATCCCGTCAGATCCATAGTTTTAAGCCCTACCGCAACGGGAGGTGCAAATTTATTTGCCGCAATAAACGGAGGCGGCATATATTTATCACAAGACCTTGGAACCACCTGGAATCCAGTTAATACGGACTTGACAAACCTAAAAGTATATGCCCTCGCAATGAACGGTGAAAATCTATTTGCAGGCACATGGGGCGGCGGTGTATTTCTTTCCACAAATAACGGGACAACATGGACTCCAGTTAATTCGGGAATAACGAATTCCGATGTTCTCTCTTTCGTTTCCTATTCCAACGGAGCAGGCGGTACAAACGTAGTTGCGGGAACTTTGGATGGTGGAGCATTTCTTTCTACAAATAATGGAAACAGTTGGACTGCGATAAATAACGGATTGACAAACCCGGGAGTTCTCTCGCTGGCTGCTTCGCCGAATGAATCAGGTGGAACGGAAATCCTGGCCGGAACAAATGGCAGCGGCGGATTTGTTTCAACTGATAACGGATCAGACTGGATCGCACTAAACAGCGACTCGCCTTACTATATTTATGTAACTTCAATAGTCATAAGCGGAAGCAGTTTATTTGCAGGGATCTATGGAGCGGGAGTTTACATAAACAGCGGGTCTACATGGGTTCCGCTAGATTCCGGGTTGACTAACCTTAATGTAGTTTCGGTAACTGCTGCCCCAAATGGATCAGGCGGGACGAATCTTTTTGCAGGAACGTTTGGCGGAGGCATTTTTCTATCAACAAACAGCGGGAAATACTGGACTGCAGTGAATAACGGTTTAACAAACTCTTATATCCAAACTCTTGCGTACAGCCAAAACACATCAGGCGGAATAAATCTTTTTGCAGGAACAAGCGGCGGCGGTGTTTTCCTATCAACTAACAACGGAACAAGCTGGTCGGCAATGAATAACGGCCTTGCAGTAGATACGGTCTGGTCACTTACCGTGAGCGGCACTAACATATTTGCAGGCACCTGGGGAGGAGTATTTCTTACAACAAACAACGGAACAAGCTGGACGGCTGTTAACAACGGACTGACTTCCAGCTACAGTTCATATGTTATGTCGCTTTATGTAAGCGGATCAAATCTTTTTGCAGGTACTTATGACGGGGTTTGGATCAGGCCGCTTTCAGAAATGATCACTGCGGTTAAAGAGAAACAAAATAATTTGCCAGTAATTTTTTCACTATCTCAAAATTTTCCAAATCCTTTTAATCCATCAACTATGATCAACTACTCCGTACCTAAGACAAGTTTGGTTACAATAAAAGTTTACGATGTTTTGGGAAAAGAAGCGGCAACCTTAGTAAATGAACAGAAATCTGCGGGTAATTATTCAGTATCATTCACTGCCAATAGGGAACTGGCTTCCGGCGTATATTTTTACAGAATGGTGGCAGGCAGTTTTGTGGATACAAAGAAGCTTTTATTGCTGAAATAAGCGCCTGACAATTCACAAACTTTCTTTAAGAGGTTAAGGCAGAGTTATTATAACTCCGTCAAATCTCAATTCTAAATAGTAAAAAGTATTTTAAAAATTTTTTATTTTTTTAAATATTTTATTCACCCGGATTTTGAATAACGTTAATTTGGGGTTATAAAATAATTTAGGGGAAAGAATTACAAGCCAGTAATGTTTATCTCTATTTATAAAAGTTCATGCTTATATGAGTCATTTAACATTACTCTCTATTCAATGTACGAATAGAGAAAATTTTAGGCCTTTTCAAAAGATTATAACTGCTTAATGTCCTAAAATAAATTAAACCGAACACGTAGAATTGTTTATAAAGAAAAATATTGACAATTGAGTAAGTCGTTAAAACGACTATCAGATTTTTTGAAAAATGTTTTCCCACGAATGAATTCGTGGGCTGATTGAATGGATTAAAGATCGCCATGATGGGATTTAAAATAAAACCCACATTTGATTGTGTTAATTTCATTGGTTTGTAAAATATTCCATATTTTATAATAGTTAATGCTCATAACGATAATGAATCAACAAAATATTAGTTTACAAATCTATTCGAGCTGTACGATTTCATTAACTTTTTGGCCAAGGACATAACTACCAGACCCAATTCTGCTATTTACAATAGCCGGGAAATTTGATATTATTATTTAAGATTTATTCAATATTATAAAACTAAATAATGCAATTTAATGACTTCAAGAACTTGTCCGGCATCATGCCGGATTTATTATAAGATAAAAATGCCATTCATAATGCGGGGCGTTTGAAAAACAATGAAATTAATTTTTATAAAATTAATTTTCAATTTCGAAAGAATTTAGAATGGGAAAAAAAGCAAAAGATACTCAGCGAAATACGGAAATAAGAAATCTTGCTGAAGGACGACTAAAAAAGCAAATCAAAAACAACAAAGATTTAACACCCCTGGATACAAAAAAAATTCTTCATAAGCTAAATGTATACCAAATTGAACTTGAAATGCAGAATGATGAGCTTAGGAATACACAGATTGAACTGATTGAAGCAAACGAAAATTATTCGGATATGTTTAACTTTGCGCCTGTGGCTTACCTAAGGCTGAGCGATAATGGAATAATAAACGAAGTTAATCTTACTGCAGTGAATCTTTTTGGTGTTCAAAAATCCTTATTAATTAAGAAGCCGTTAAGCAGATTTATAGCAAAAGATGATCATGATATTTATTCTCTACACCTGAAAAACCTTTTTGCGACCCGCACAAAACAACAGTTCGATTTAAGAATGAAAGGTAGAGACGGATCTGTTTTTTGGGCAAATGTAATTTCGGTTCTAATTGAAAAAACAGATGGTGCCTTAATTAACCGGGTAACAATTACAGACATTACCGAGCGCAAAAATGCTGAAGAGGCTTTACGGATGAGCGAAGAAAAGCATAGCGCAACCCTTTCAACATTATACAGCATTGGAGACGGCATTATTGTTACCGATAATCATGGAATTATAAAGCAAATGAACCCGGTAGCAGAAGGCTTAACCGGCTGCAAGGAGGCAGATTCAATTAACAAACCGCTTGAAGCAGTATTCAAAATTATTAATGAATTAACCCGAGATAGAATTGAAAACCCCGTTCACAAAGTCTTAAGTGAAGGCATAATATCCGGATTGGCAGATCAGACACTATTAATTTCAAAAAGCGGCTTTGAAATATCAATTGCCGACTGTGCCGCTCCAATAAAGAATAAAGACGGTAAAATATTGGGTGTAGTACTTGTATTTAAAGATCAAACCGAAGAAAAGATTGCGCAAAAAGCTATTGTAGAAAGCAGGCGGCGCTTTATGTCACTTTTCACTAATATGAATGAAGGCGTTGGCCTTCATGAATTAGTAATGGATAAGGGTAATCATCCCGTTAATTACAGGATAATAGATGTTAATCCCCGGTTTGAAAAAATAATTGGAATTACCCGGCCTGAACTAACAGGCAAACTTGCAACCGAAGTTTATAATATCAGCGAAGCACCGTATCTGGAAATTTATAGTAAAGTTGCCCAAACAGGCAAACCTTATAAATTTGAAACATACTTTGATTCCATGGATAAACATTTTTTAATTTCAGCGGTTCCATGGCTTAATGATGGTTTTGCAACTATATTCACCGATATTACCGAGCGTAAGCGCTTTGAAGATGAACAGAAAGCAAACCTGGAAATTCTAAGTATGGTTAATAGAATAGGGTCTAAAGAAGATTTTGTTCACGCTGTAATCACTTATCTTAAAGACTGGTTAAAATGCGATGCAGTAGGGATACGATTAAAGGATGGGATTGACTTCCCCTATTTCGAAACATCCGGCTTCAGCGAAAAATTTGTTCGAAAAGAAAAATACCTTTGCAACTATAATAAAAAAGGAGAAATTGCAAGGGACGGCACCGGGAATCCGGTTTTGGAATGCATGTGCGGCAATATCATTTGCGGGAGGTTTGATCCATCCAAAGCATTCTTTACCGAACACGGCAGTTTTTGGTCAAATTGCACAACAGAACTTCTGACGAGCACATCAGATGAAGACAGGCAGGCACGAACCCGCAACCGATGCAACGGCGAAGGATATGAATCAGTCGGGTTATTTCCATTAAAGTTGGGATCCGAGATATATGGTTTAATTCAGGTAAATCATAAACAAAAAGGATTATTTAATAGTGAAGTGCTTTCGATTCTTGAACGATTGGCAAATAATATTGCAATCGCCTTATCAAACCATCTCGCAAGAGAATCTTTAATGTTAAGCGAACAGAAATACAGATCCATTTATGAAAATGCATTAAGCGGAATATTTCGATCCACACCTCAAGGAAGATTTTTAAGTTTAAATCCCGCATCGGTAAAGATGTTCGGTTATGCCTCTGAAGAAGAATTAATAAATACCATAACCGATATAGGGAAACAGGTTTATGCAAACAAAGAAGAACGAAGTAAAATTATTGCTAAAATTAACAAAAACGCCTTTATTGAAAACTATGAATTAGAATGTTTGCGTAAGGATGGGCAATCATTATGGATATTGCTTAGCATGCATATTTCGCGGGATAACAACGGAGCCATTCATCATTATGAAGGAATTATGCAGAATATTTCCGAACGCAAACTTGCGGAGGAAGCCCTTCGCCAAAGTGAAGAACGCTACCGCCAAATTTATGAGAATTCCTCTCTGGGTATTTACAGGACAACCCCAAACGGGCAAATACTGCTTGCCAATCCTGCATTATTAAAAATGCTTCATTACTCTTCTTTTGAAGAAATTGCTTCAAGAGACTTAGAAATGAAGGGAACTGAATCTGTATATAACCGAAAACAATTTATTAAACTGATCGAAACCGGAGGAGAAGTTAAAGGACTTGAATCGGCATGGTTTAGTAGTGACGGCACAATTGTGTATGTAAGAGAGAACGCAAGAGCTGTGCGCGATTCAAACGGAAAAACTCTTTATTATGAAGGTATGGTTGAAGATATTACAGAACGCAAACTTGCCCAGGAAGCAGCACTGGAAAGTGAAGAGAGATTCAGAAAATTATTTGAAGAACACTCTGCAGTAAAACTATTAATAGACTTTATTACCGGAAAAATTGTTGATGCAAACAGTGCCACAACAAAATATTACGGATGGGATAAAGAAGAGCTATTGAAGATGAATATTAATGAAATAAATACTTTACCAGCGCAAGAATTTCAAAAGGCAATGGACAAGGCAAAGAATAAAACAAAAACCCATTTTGAATTTCAGCACCGTCTCAAGAACGGCATAATAAGATATGTTGATGTTTTCAGCAGTAAAGTAATCATTGGTAATAAAGAATACCTGCATTCGATAGTACACGATATTACAGACCGAAAATTTGCTGAAATTGAGCTTGAAGTTTACCGCGACAAATTGGAAGATTTAGTAAAGGAACGAACAAAAGAATTAAATCATGCAAATGAAGAGCTCCAACAAATGATAGAGAAAGAGAAAGAAATAGAAGTACTACTTCAAAAGTCTTTGGAAAAAGAGAAAGTGCTTAACGAAATGAAAAGCAATTTTATCTCAATGGCATCACATGAATTCAGAACGCCTCTTACAACTATTTTGTCTTCAACTGATTTATTAGCAAAGTACTATAAGAGATGGGAAGAGAACAAAATCATAAGCCATTATAAGAAAATTCAGAGTTCTGTTCATTATATGATAGCTATGCTTGATGAAGTTCTAATAATAAGCAGAAGCGACCGCGGCAAAATTGATTTTAATCCTTCCGAGTTAAACTTAAAAGAATTTTCCGCCGATATTATAGAACAATTGAAATCTCAGGCATTACCAGCTCATAATATAATTTTTGATTATAAGCTTTCATATCAAAATGTTTTAGCCGATCCCAAGTTATTGAATCATATATTAAACAACTTATTAACAAACGCTCTTAAATTTTCCCCTGAAGGCGGAGACATAGCTTTGTCTGTTGAAGATGAAGATGAGTTCATAAAATTTACAATCAAGGACAACGGAATAGGAATCCCCAAAGAAGATATACATAATTTATTTGAGCCGTTCTTCAGAGCTCAAAATAGTTCAGGAATAAAAGGCACAGGATTAGGCTTAAGCATAGTGAAAAGATACCTGGAATTACATAATGGTATAATCTCACTTGAAAGCCAGCCAGGGAAAGGCACAAAATTCTTTGTAAAGATCAGAAAAGAGACAAAAAATTGATAATTATTTAAACAAAAAGCTAATTTCTTTTATAAATTTACATATCAAAAAAAACCGGCAGGGTTAATTTTGATAATTTAATAACTTTGACGCTCTGCATCTAACTTATAAATAATTATTTAGGAAAATTATTAATAACTGTAAGGTATGTATAGATGAAAAAACTGCTTATTATTGAAGATGATACTTCAATCAGAGAAAATTTTTGTGAAATATTTAATGAAGAAGGTTATAATGTTGCGGGGGCGTCGTGCGGTAAAGAGGGTATTGAATTAACAGCATCATTTCAGCCGGATTTAATAATTTGCGATATAATGATGCCGGGAATGGATGGATTTGAAGTTAAAGATATTTTAAGCAGAGATAAAAAAACATCGATAATACCTTTTATCTATTTGACTGCCAGAACAGATATAAGGGATGTTCAGCGTGCAATGGAACTGGGGGCGGATGATTATATAACCAAACCGATCGGTGCTCTTAAGCTTCTGTCATTAGTAGCTAAACGCCTGCAGAGGATAGAAGAATTAAAAAGAAGCAACGATGAAATAAAAATATAAAGTAGAGCTTTAACAAAAGCTGTTATTCACCCTCAAGTTCGGCTACAGAGGATTCATCTTTAGGGATTATTTTTCTATGGAACATATAAGTTATCAGTAAACCCAGAAGGCAGCCGGAGATAACAAGAACAATTCTTTCAAGCGCATTATCCCATAAATGATGCCCGGCGTTGTGAAACATTACAATAATCACCGCGACAACCGCTGAACGGCAACTAGCCATAATCTTAGCCACATGGCAAAATCCAATTGTTAGAATAAATGCTAACGAGACAGTTATAAATGTAGGCTGACCTAAAGTAAGACAAATTGCACTTGCCAGGGCGCCTGTTAAATTTGCTTTAATTCGAGACATCGCAAGCGGAATTGCTTCTTTACTATCGGGCGATAAGACGAGCAAAACAGAAATCAGGCACCAACTTATATCTTTATAACCCGTAATCTCTGACAGAATTAAGATTACTGCCCACCCGGTTAAACATTTTAGAATATACAGGAATAAATTTTTATTGTTCATAATTATTTCAAAATTCTCAATGTTAATATAATAAACCTTAACGAAATGGTTCTGTCTTAAAGCAGGTTGATTTTTGTCAGGGTCTTAATACTTTTATTAAAAGAATACATCTCCCGAATTAAAGCAATAAGTTTAAAAATATTTTTGTCACTCATAAAGAAAGAAAAGTGAAGCTTGTTTTAATATAGTTTTTTATAAAGAGTTTTTTGTAAGCCATTAAATAGTTTATTGCTTTAGTAATAAGATATCTTTTCAATATTATAAAACAGGCAACCAAACAAAAGAAGTTAGAATAAGAGAGCAGTTAAATTTTATCGTTTCCTTGACATTAAGTTGTTGAATTTGTTAGATTTATTTGCGTTTATTCAGAACTTTCCTATGAGAATATTATTTAATAGTTTTCTCAATGGGTCATTTTTCGTGATGTTCATTGTTATTTGTCAGCTATACGATTTAATATTATTTTTAATATTAATACGAAGTTATAAACAAAGTAAAAGCGAGCTAAAAAATGATGAAATTAATTTTACTTATATCATTAGTTATCGGGTTTGAAACTGTATACGCGCAAGAAACAGATAGTGTTAAATTTAAATGCGGAGTAAGCACAATACAATATGCCGGCCAAACTTACCATACTGTAAAAATCGGCAGCCAATGCTGGTTAAAAGAAAACCTCAACGTCGGTACAATGATACCAGTAAGCCAAGATCAAACAACGAAGGTTGGAGTAATTGAAAAATATTGCTACAATGACGATTCAGCAAACTGTAAAAATCAAGGCGGATTATATCAATGGAATGAAGCAATGCAATACAGTTCTGAAAGCACACAAGGCATCTGCCCAAGCGGATGGCATATACCTGGAGCGGATGAATTCCAAACATTAGAATCAGCAGTAAGCTTAAGCGGAAATGCACTGAAGGCAAGGGGGCAAGGTTTAGGTGACGGAGCCGGCACAAACACAAGCGGCTTTTCGGCTTTGTTGGCAGGCTTCCGGCATCATGAGGGTTACTATGACGGTTTAAATGTTTACTCTTGTTTCTGGAGTTCTACTGAAGGCGATCCTGAAACTTCCTATTTTGTCCGACTAACCAACGTTGGGGTTAAAATTTACGTTTACGACTACAATAAGAACTACGGTTTAAGCATTCGCTGCATTAAAGATTAAATAATATTTATAGTTGACATTCCGCTTTTTAAGTTGGACAATTAAAAATTTATGCTTTTGAATAGCATTAATGGAAGTATGGTAATACTTTTTGTCAATCCAATTATTCCGGCAATCAATGGAAATGACTAAATTTAAAAACTGTATTTTTATAATATTATTTAGCCTTGCCGGGCAGAATTATGCTCAACAAATTGAGATACAGATATCAAACTATAAAGGTAGTTTATACATTTCAGAGCTAAGCGGTGAGAAAGTTGTTTTGGTTGATTCGGTCTCAGCCTATGATGATGGAATCTGCAGATTTTCTTTAGACAGGGATAAGCATCACACCGGTATTTACCGCATCTCCTTTGAAAACAGCACTCAACCACAAGAAAACAATTCTCCGGCAGGAAAGATAGATTTTATTTATGACGGCGAAGATGTAATTCTAAAAACAGATGCGCACAAAATATCCGACAGTTTAAAAGTTATCCTTTCTAAAAGTAATACGCTTTATTACCAGTTTATTAAATTAAACAAAGCCTACAAGGCAAAATCAGAGCTGCTCCAGTTAATTCTCTCCCACTATCCCGAAGATGATGAATATTATACCCAAACGATGAAGAGGCTTAATGAATTGCAACTGGAGTATAAACAATTTATTAATCAGACTTCTAAAGAAAACCCCGACTCTTTTATTGCTAATTATATCACTTCATCACAGCTTCCAATTACAGATATACTTTATCAACAAGAACGGCAGCTCTCATACTTAAGAGCACATGCCTTAGACAATGTAGATTTTAATAACACCTCTCTTATTTATTCCGACGTTTTTACAAACAAAACGATAGAATATTTAACATATTATCGAAACCCGGATTTACCGCTTGAAATGTTGGAAAAAGAATTTATGAATGCAATTGATTCGGTTTTGAACAAAGCAAAAGTTAATCAGCTTGTTTACCAGCAAATAATAGGATACCTGATAGACGGATTTAAGAAATACGGTTTTGATAAAGTACTGGATTACATAGTAGAGAATTATGTGATAAAAGATGACCTGTGCCTTGACGTTAAAACCGAAGGGTTAATTAAACGCCGTATCAACCAGGCAAAATTTTTTAGAGTTGGAAGTATTATACCCAATATTATTCTTCCAGATTCTGCGGGGAACAAATTTGAATTAAACAAAACGAAGGCAACGGATATTTTAATTGTTTTTTATGCAAGCTGGTGCCCTCATTGTAAAGATCTTTTGCCTCAATTAAATGAACTTTACAAAAGCCAGAAAGAAAAGAAGTTCGAAGTGTATTCAATTTCACTTGATTCAAATAGAAAGGACTGGACTGATTTTATGGCTAAAAATAATTTAGCCTTTATAAACGTTTCCGATCTTAAAGGGTGGGACGGCAAAGCTGCATCTGATTATTTTATTTACGCCACGCCGACAATGTTTATGGTTGACAATCAAATGAAAATAATTTCCAAGCCTGGTTCTATTGAAGAAGTTAAAAGAATAGTAAATTAAAGGGTGCATAATATTAAGAAATACTAATAGCAGGGAATAATTAATTTCGGAACGAGGCCTTGAAGTGGTTTTAATTCTTATTTACTATCCAGAGTGCCTCCAAATAATTTGAAATCCAGCCTTATTTCGATAAATTTACAATTACTTTAAAAAAACTTGATAAATATGCGATATCCTTATTCAGAAATAGAATCCAAATGGCAGAAATTTTGGGATGATAATAACGTTCATAAGACTGATCTATCCAAAACAGAAAAAAAATTATACTGCCTTGTAATGTTCAGCTACCCTTCCGGAGCCAAACTTCATTGCGGTCACTGGTATAATTACGGTCCGACAGATTCATGGGTACGATATAAAAAATTAAAAGGCTTTAATGTTTTTGAGCCAATGGGTTTTGATGCATTCGGCCTGCCCGCAGAAAATTATGCCATAAAAACCGGTATACATCCCTATGACAGCACAATGACGAATATCAGAGATATACGCCAGCAGTTAAAGAATATAGGCTGTATGTATGATTGGGACAGTGAGCTTATGACGTGCGTGCCGGAATATTATAAATGGAACCAATGGTTATTCCTTCAATTATATAAAAAAGGTCTGGCGTACAGGAAAAATGCACCTGTAAACTGGTGTCCTAAGGATCAGACAGTTTTAGCAAACGAACAGGTTCAGGCAGACGGAACTTGCGAACGGTGCGGTACATTGGTAATACAAAAAAATCTTACTCAATGGTTTTTTAAAATAACCGACTATGCCGAAGAATTGCTAAAAGAACTTGATAATATCAGCTGGCCTGAAAAGACCAAGCTTATGCAGAAGAACTGGATTGGAAAAAGTACAGGAGCCGAAGTTAACTTTAATATTGACGGAAATGATAAAGTATTAACCGTATTTACAACAAGACCGGATACTTTATTCGGCGCCACGTATATGGTTCTTGCACCCGAGCACCCACTAGTTGATACTATTACAACAGACGGATGTAAAGCCGAAGTTGAAAAGTATAAAAGCTCAACAAAGTTAATGTCGGAAATAGACAGAACCTCAACCGTAAAAGAAAAAACCGGTGTATTCACAGGCGCGTATGCTATTAACCCGGCAAATGATAAAAAAATTCCTATATGGATTGCCGATTATGTTTTAGTAACATACGGTACCGGGGCAATTATGGCAGTACCTGGGCAGGATGAGCGTGATTGGGAATTTGCTGAAAAGTTTAATCTTCCTATTATACGAACAGTTAAAACTTCCGATGGTTTTGAAGGTAAAGCATTCACGGGTGACGGACCGGCAATTAACAGCGGATTCCTTGACGGACTTAATGTAAGTGAAGCCAAAGAAAAAATGATCGGATGGCTTGTGGACAAAAGAATCGGCACAAAAAAAATTAATTACCGGTTGCGCGATTGGCTAATTTCACGTCAAAGATACTGGGGCACACCCATACCAGTGATTCATTGCCCGGAATGCGGAGAAATACCGGTAGAAGAAAGAGATTTACCAGTTGAACTGCCTTATAATGTTGAATTTAAACCCGGTGGAGAATCCCCATTAACAACAAACAAAGAATTTATAAATGTTAAGTGTCCGAAATGCGGAAAGGATGCAGAACGCGATCCCGATACTATGGATACATTTGTTGATTCATCATGGTATTATTTCCGTTATTTGAATCCTCATTTCAAAGATAAAATATTTGATACATCACTTACGGATCAATGGGTTCCCGTAGATATGTATGTTGGCGGGGCAGAACATGCAACAATGCATCTATTATATGCAAGATTTATTCATAAATTTTTAAGAGACCTTGATTATACAAATTCCAACGAACCGTTCCTTAACCTAATCCATCAGGGTACGATAACAAACCAGGGCGCCAAAATGTCTAAATCTAAGGGCAACGTTGTAAATCCCGATGAATTCACATCGAAGTACGGCTCAGATGTTTTCCGCCTCTATTTAATGTTTATGGGACCATATGAAATGGGCGGCGACTGGAGCGATAAAGGGATATCCGGGACAGACCGTTTTGTTCAGCGTACTTATGAATTGTTCGGCAGGTTTCCCGGAATATTAGAGAAAACTGCTGCAATAAGCTCATACAATATCAGCTTATTAGCAGATGAAGAAAAGATAATTTACCGGAAAGTAAACCAGACTGTTAAAAAATTTGAAGAAGAAATAGAAAATTTCAGATTCAATACAGCTATAGCGTTTTTAATGGAACTATTAAACGAGCTGGTAAAAACACTTGATAAGTGTTCTCCTGAAATTCAATCTTATGCTCTGGAAAGATTTGGTACATTAGTATCCCCTTTTGCCCCTCATCTTGCAGAAGAATGCCTGCAGATCATCGGAAGGAACGATTCTATTTTCAAGAATCCGGTTTGGTATAACGCTGATGAGGAAGCACTGATTGAGGATAAAGTTAATTTTGCTGTTCAAATAAACGGCAAACTAAGAGCAACTATTGAGATGCCTATAAACAGCTCTCAGGAAGAAGTAAAAAAAGTTGTTATTGCCGACGACAGAGTTTTAAAGCACATTGAAGGTAAAGCCGTTGTAAAAGAAATTTTTGTAAAAAATAAAATTTACAATATAGTAGTTAAATAATATTATTCAAGTTGACCTATTTTTAAGCGGCCCATGACATTAATAATGGGAAACTAAGTATAAATTCATAACTTAAGAAAGAACCTTATGCTTGATCTTAAATTTATCCGCGAAAATCCTGAAAATGTCCGGCAGGGATTGTTAAATAAAAACTCCAAAGATATAGTTGATGAGATTATTGCGATCGACGAAGAACGACGATCTCTAATAACAAAAACAGAAGAATTAAAATCAAAGCGCAACCAGGTTTCGGCTCAAATTCCCGTAATGAAGAAAGCAAAACAGGATACAGCACTGATTCTTGCAGAAATGAAACTTGTATCTGATCAAATAACCCAGCTTGACAGCCAGTTAAAAGAAGTTGAAGATAGGATAGAATTGATACTTCGTCATACGCCTAATATTGCACACAGTTCTGTTCCGATAGGTAAGTCCGCAGATGATAATGTTGAATCTAAGAAGTGGCTGCCCGGGGGTTTTTCATTTGAACAAAAATTTAAAATTCTGGATCATTTAGAGCTTGGCAAGAAATTAAAAATACTGGATTTTGAACGGGGCACAAAAATTTCCGGATCCGGTTTCCCATTATACATGGATAAAGGGGCAACGCTTGAACGAGCACTAATAAATTTTATGTTGGATTACCACCTTCAGAATCATGGATACAAAGAAGTTTTCCCGCCGTTTCTTGTTAACCGCGATTCAATGAAGGGTACAGGACAAATACCCAAAATGGAAGAGGATATGTACTTTGTTGAGAAAGATGACCTCTTCCCTATTCCGACCGCCGAAGTTCCTATCACCAATATCTACAGGAATGAAATCCTGAATGAAACGGATTTGCCGGTAAAATACGTAGGATACTCCGCCTGCTTCAGAAGAGAAGCAGGTTCGTACGGAAAGGATTCAAAAGGATTCCTGCGTGTTCACCAATTTAATAAAGTTGAGATGGTAAAATTTGTAAAACCCGAAACATCTTACGATGAATTGGAAAAGTTAGTAACCGATGCTGAAGATATTCTGCAGGCACTGAAAATTCCATACCGTGTTTTATTATTATGCACGGGTGATCTTTCATTTTCAGCGGCAAAATGTTACGATATTGAGACCTGGTCTCCAGCAGAAAACAAATGGCTTGAGGCATCTTCCTGTAGTAATTTTGAAAATTTTCAGGCAAGGCGCGCTAACATTAAATTCAGGAATGAAGCAACCCATAAGCCGGAATTTCTGCATACACTTAACGGATCCGGACTGGCAACGAGCAGGTTAATGGTTTCTATATTGGAGAATTACCAAACAGAGGATGGAAAAATAATTGTGCCGGAACCGCTCAGGAAATACACCGGATTCCAGGTAATAGAATAAGAAAAATTTTTATATTTAGTCCAAAACGTGTTTAATAATTTTCATTCATTGAAATTTATTATTTATGCAATAAGATAGAATAATTAGTCAAAGTGCCTACAATTACGACACATTAAAATTATAATTAAATTGGCGAATTAAATGATTAATAAGAATTAATCAAAAGATAGGACTTTATAATTTATATAAATGTGACATGTCTGGCACAGTTTCAAAATATCTTGTATCTATTTCCGGTAAGGATTAATTTTATAATCAATAATGTGTAAATATTTAGGTGAAAATAATTCCGTTTAAACGTCTCATTGGGAAAATAAATACACACCTTTTCCCTCTCTCTAGAGGGTATTATCCCAAACTTCAGACATATATTTTAGTACTGTGATACAAAAAGTTTAATGAAAAATCTTTTTAGTTTAAAAAAATATTTTGCAAGATATAAAAGTAAGCTGTTATGGGGAATGGTGTTTATGGTTTTTTCAGACACACTGGCAGTTTATGTTATACTACTTTCAAAAAATGCTATAAATGCACTTACTCCTAAAGTGACTATACCCATCCTTGTTTATTATGCCTCTATGATTGTTCTTGTTACCTTCATTGCGGGTATTTTCAGATTTTTTATACGCCAGACAATAATTGTAGCCTCAAGAGAAATTGAGTTTGACTTGAGGGCAGACTTTTGGAATCATATTCAGCAGCTCCCGCTAAGGTACTTCCAGAATAATTCCACGGGTAATATTATGGCCCATGCTACAAACGATATAAATGCTGTAAGAACTTTTTTAGGACCTGCAGTAATGTATTCTATGGATACTATAATTAACCTGGTTATTACCATAGCGATGATGATTTCCATAAGTCCAAGCCTTAGTTTATATTCAATACTGCCGCTGCCATTTCTTTCTATCATTGTTTATAAAATAGCAAAAAAAATTCATGAAAAATTTACGCTAATTCAGGAAAGATTTTCCGAACTTACCACTAAAGCGCAGGAAAATTATTCAGGTATACGTGTAGTTAAATCGTATGTGCGTGAGGCGAATGAAATATATGAATTTGAAAAATTAAGCAAAGGATACCTGCAGCGTAATATGGATATGATAAAAATACAATCCTATCTACAGCCCGCGTTATTCTTTATCACCGGTTTATCTACGATAATAGTAATATGGATAGGGGGGATTAAAATCATTAACCACAGCCTGAACCTGGGTGATATTGTTGCATTTCTTATGTGTATAGGAAATTTGACGTGGCCGATGATAGCTTTCGGATGGGTAACAAACATGGTTCAGCAGGGCGAAGCAAGTATGAAACGATTAAATAAAATATTTGCCGAACCATATGAAATTGACGACAATAACGAAACCCTAAATTCGAAAACAGATATAGATGGAAAAATTGAATTTAAAAATGTCTCTTTCAGGTACGGTGAAGAACTTCCGTTTATTTTAAAAGATGTTAATCTTAAAATACCTGCCGGTTCCATACTTGCAATAATGGGATACACTGGGGAAGGGAAAACATCTTTAATTAACCTGATCCCGAGATTATATGACTGCACAGAAGGTGACGTCTTAATTGACGGACTGAGTGTAAAGTTGATTCCTCTTCAGACTTTAAGGACTAATATAGGATTAGTACCACAAGAATCATTTCTTTTTTCAGATACTATAACCAATAACATTTCATACGGCCTTAGGGACATAAATAAAGAGAAAGTAATAGAATCATCGAGGATTGCTCATTTTGATAAAGATGTTGAATCTTTTCCGAACACTTACGAAACTATCATGGGAGAAAGAGGGATTACACTTTCCGGCGGGCAAAAACAAAGAGCATGCCTTGCACGTGCTTTATCAATTGATCCCAGGATATTAATACTAGACGATTCATTTTCGGCCGTAGATACAAATACTGAAGAAGAAATACTCAAAAGCCTGAAGGAATATATGCGGGGGAGAACCTGTATAATTATAAGCCACAGGATTTCAACCGTTAAAGATGCAGATAAAATTATCGTCCTTTCAAAAGGTAAGATAGCCGAACAAGGGAGCCATGATGAGCTTATAGAAACAGGCGGTATATATGCCGACTTGTATTACAAACAACTTCTTGAAAAAGAACTGGAAGAATTAAAATGAGGAGAATTAATGCCTAAAACATCAGTTGCCTTTTTTGAAACTACCGAAAAAGAAAAAAAATATCTGAAGAAAAAATTTGATAAAAATTTTGAATTGCTCTTCTTTGCGGAGCAATTAAATGCATCTAATTCTAGTTTAATATCAAGTGTAGACATTATTTCACCATTTATATATTCAGTTATAGATTCAAAGGTTTTGAATAGAGCAAAAAAATTAAAACTAATTGCCACACGGAGCACAGGCTTTAATCAAATAGACATAAAGAGAGCCAAGGCAAAAAAAATTTCTGTTGCAAATGTTCCATATTACGGCGAAAATACCGTCGCAGAACATACTTTTGCATTAATACTTGCGCTATCAAGAAATCTTCATAAAGCCTATCTAAGAACAATCCGTAATGATTTTGCTCTTGAAGGACTGCAGGGTTTTGATTTAAGAGGTAAAACTCTCGGTGTTATCGGTGCCGGAAGTATCGGTGTTCATGTAATAAAAATTGCTAAAGGTTTTGGGATGAAGGTTATTGCGCATGACCCGAAACCAAATCATATATTAACAGAACTTCTTGACTTCCAGTATGTTTCACTTGATGAGCTGCTTAAAAATGCTCATATAATTACACTACACTGTCCTTATAATTCTTATACACATCACCTGATAAATATGGGCAACATTGATAAGGTAAAAAAAGGCGCATTGTTTATAAATACTGCAAGAAGTGGAGTAATTGAATCAAAGGCATTATACTATGCTATAGATATGAATATTTTCGGCGGAGCCGGGCTGGATGTATTTGAAGGCGAAGACCTTTTAAATGAAGAAAACCAAATGCTTACAAAAAATGTGGCGGTAGAACACCTTGAAGCTTTGCTTAAAAAAAATCTCCTTTTAAGGAAAGAAAATGTAATATTAACGCCTCACATGGCTTTTGATTCTGTTGAAGCGGTAGAACGGATAATGGATACAACAGTGGATAATATCAAATCATTTTTAAACAGGAAAAATTATCAGAAAGTAATTTAGTTCATGGCAAATGATAATAGCGAAGATGAGGTACTAGGTAAGGCTTACGATGCAAGGCTGATGAAACGGCTCCTGGGTTATATAAAGCCGTATATGAAATATGTTGTGTTTGCTATTTTGATGAACATTATTGTTGCAGCTTTCGGGCCTGTACGCCCTTACCTGATTAAAATTGCCGTAGATAAATATATTGCAAACAGTAATTATTCCGGATTATTTTATATAAGCCTCCTTTTGCTTACATCATTGATTTTTCAATCCATTATTCAATACTTTCTTAATTATTATACACAGTATCTTGGACAAAAAACGATCTATGATATAAGGGCACAGTTATTTACGCATACTCAAAAGCTGTCATTAAGGTTTTTTGATAAGACCCCGATAGGTAGACTTGTTACGAGGGTAACAAATGATATAGAGTCTTTAAACGATTTGTTCTCTTCCGGCATAATTATGGTATTCAGCGATATATTTACGATTCTTTGGATTCTTGGTTTTATGTTTTTTATGGATGTAAAGCTTTCTCTTGTCACCCTGTCCGTATTTCCAGTTCTGGTTTACGGTACTTTCCTGTTCAGGAAGAAAGTGAGGGAATCTTATAGAAATGTAAGGCTGCATCTTGCCAGGCTAAATACATATATGCAGGAACATGTTACGGGTATGAATATAGTACAGATTTTTCATAAAGAAAAACAGGAGATGAAAAATTTTCTTAATATAAATTCAGACTACAGGAAGGCAAATATTCAATCGAACTTTTACTACGCAATTTTTTATCCAGGAGTTGAATTTCTAAGCGCGATTGCAGTTGGTTTAATTATATGGTATGGCGGCGGCGAACTAATACACGGCACCCGCCATGTTGGAGTATTAATTGCTTTTATACTTCTTACTGACATGTTTTTCAGGCCTATAAGAGATTTATCAGAAAAATATAATATCCTTCAAACTGCTATGGCATCATCCGAAAGAATTTTCAAACTGCTGGACAATAAAACTTTTGTTAAAAATACGGAAGGTTCCAAAAAGTTAACAAACATAAACGGAGGGATTGAATTTAAAAACGTCTGGTTTGCATATAATAATGAAGAATATGTTCTAAAGGATGTTTCATTTAAAATAAACCCAGGGGAAACCGTTGCAATTGTCGGACACACCGGCGCTGGGAAAACAAGTATAATAAGCGTTCTTGAGCGCTTTTATGATCTGGACAAGGGTTCCATCCTTGTAGACGGAACTGACATTAGCACAATTGATAAACGGGATTTAAGAAAATATATCTCCATAGTGTTGCAGGATATTTTTCTATTTTCCGGGACAATACGTTCGAACATAAGTATGAACAATGACGATATACCTATAGAGAAAATAAAAGAGGCTGCATCGATAGTGGGAGCAGATAAATTTATTGAGGCCCTTCCCAAACAATATGATGAAGTTGTAAAAGAACGGGGCGCCACATTAAGTGTAGGACAAAAGCAATTACTATCTTTTGCAAGAGCCCTGGCATATGATCCTAAAATCCTAATACTTGACGAAGCAACATCAAGTATTGATACTGAATCTGAAATTCTTATACAGAAAGCAATTGAAAAGCTTTTAGTCGGCAGGACGGCAATAGTAATTGCCCATAGATTGTCAACGATTCAGAATGCTGATAAAATAATTGTAATGCATAAAGGCGAAATAAGAGAAACGGGTACACATCAAGAGCTTCTTGCAAACCGAGGGATATATTACAAACTGTATCAACTTCAATATAAAGATCAGGAAATCGGAAGAGCGGTCTAAGGTAATTTACGAGAGATTTTGAAGGAGAATTCGTTAAATTAGAAGGTTCTCATCCAGGTAGAATTAATGTTTGCCTTGTGTAATTTAGAGCTAAACAGGAGCAACCGGAAAGGGTATTAAACAGTTACTCCTGCCGCATATATAAGGAAATATTATTTGCTTTTAGGAATTTTTTCAAGCTCTACAGATATTTTTTTAGCAAGCTCTTCAATAGATATTCCGTCAATTTTCACTTTTGCATTTCGAAGTGTAACAGCCGGACTATCTCCTTCGTTAATAACATATTTAAATAAAGAATATCCAAGGCGGTTCCGGTCATTTATAATAGGCAAATATGCACGTAAATCTTCAATAATATTATAAACCCGTTTTTCAATCGAATCATCAGGAAACTTACTAGTTTCCGGCGAGGGCAGTGTGGACATTTTATTTACCTAAAAATTTCATACAAAAATAGCTCACAACCTCGAAAACTGCAATAATTAAGTGGAAGTAAAAGTACTAAATGACTAAATTAACACATCTTTTTATTGATTTTTTAGGTAATTAAACTCATTGGACTTATCCGGTAAAAAAAGAATACTAATAATCAGGCTTAGTTCCCTGGGCGACATCCTTTTGACTACACCATTAATAAGATCACTCAATAAGAAATATCCCAAATTGCATATCGATTTCCTTCTGAAAGCAGAGTACAAAGAAATACTACAATTCAACCCACATCTTTCAAGAATATATTTATATAATACAAATTCAAAGGAAAAGAAAACACTTTACAAATCTTTAAAAAATAATAAATATGATCTAATAATCGACCTTCAAAATAATCTGAAGTCATTTTATTTAAGAAGTGTAATTAAAGCACCGGCAGTAAAATTTAATAAAAGATCTATTGCGAAATTTTTATTGGTAAAATTTAAATATAACAAGCTGCGGGATGCCGGACCAATTCCAAGGAGATATGCACAGACACTTAGTAATTTTCAACTTGATGAAGGAGGCCTTGATTTTCACATTCCGCGGAGCACTGATTCCCAGCTAGCGGATTTTAATAAATATATTGGTTTTGCACCCGGCTCAAGACATTTTACAAAAATGTGGCCGAAACAATATTTTGCGAATTTGGGAAACTTATTAATGAAGAAAGGCTATCTTGTAGTTTTATTTGGGGGTAAATCGGATCTTCAAATATGTGATGAATTATCGGTTAAAATACCCGGATCTGTTAATCTGAGTAATGATAATAAAATTTTTAACACCGCAATTGATATGAAAAAGTGCCGGGCAGTTGTAACAAATGATTCCGGATTAATGCATATTGCAAGTTCGCTTAATATTTTTGTTCTTGCTGTTTATGGTTCAACTACAAAAGAATTCGGCTTCATGCCATACGGATGTAAAAGTGCAATTTTAGAGAACCCCGGACTTAATTGCCGACCATGTACGCATATAGGGAGGGAGACGTGCCCTAAAAAACATTTTAGATGTATGTTAGAACTTTCTCCGCAATCTGCATTGGAAAAATTAAATACAATACTGAAAACCCAATGAAAAAAATCTGGATAATCGTTTATAATTTATTTGTTGTTCCATTTCTGTATATAATGATAAATGCGGCAGGCTGGTTTAACAAGAAAGTAAAAAGAGGTGTTGCGGGAAGAAAGCGAATATTTGAAGAACTTATTTTAAATGCTGCAGCGCTGGACAAATCTAAGCGTTTGATTTGGTTTCACTCTTCATCACTAGGTGAATTTGAACAAGCCAAACCTATAATAGAAGAGCTAAAAAAAGATAAGAGTATCAACATACTGGTCACTTTTTTTTCACCTTCCGGTTATGAAAACTCACGTAAATATCCATATGCGGATCTTATTTCGTATGTACCATTTGATACAAATTCGAATGCAAAACAGTTTATAACAATAGTCCGCCCGGATCTGGCTATAATTATGCGTTATGATTACTGGCCGAACATGATTTGGGCGATGAAAAACTTTGAAGTACCTTCTTTTATTGTAGATGCAACAATGAAGAGCCATTCTTCGCGCAAATTACTTTTTTCAAAAAACTTTCATAAAGTTTTATTTCGCGATATAACAAAGATATTAACCGTTTCGGAGAAAGATTCCGACGGATTTAAAGTATTTGGTTGTACTGATGACCAGCTTGAGGTAGTAGGCGATACAAGATTTGACAGGGTTTACCAGAAAAGCCTTACGGCAAAAGAAAAAAATTTAATAAAATACGATATTATAAAGAATAAAAAAGTTTTTGTAGCAGGAAGTACCTGGGAAGTGGACGAAGACATAATATTGCCCTCATTTATTACAATAGCGAAATACGATAAAGATATTATTTTTATAATTGCCCCTCATGAACCGACGTTACTTCACCTGGAAAAGATTGAAAATGAATTTTCCGGCAAATTAAAAACCATACGTTTTTCATTTCTTAATAATTACAAGGACGAAAGAGTAATTATTATTGATTCAATCGGGATTCTGCTTACTCTTTACACTTATGCGGATGCGGCTTTTATCGGCGGAAGTTTTAAACAAGGGATTCACAATGTTCTTGAAGCCGCTGTTTACGGTATTCCCGTTATGTTCGGTCCCAGAATTGAGGGCTCCCAGGAAGCACAACAACTTTTAGAGCTAGGGGGCGGGATATTAATTAAAAACAGGTCTGAGGCTTACCGGAGGATGAGAAATCTTTTCAGCGATAAAGATTACCGGGAATCCAAAGGGAAAATATGTCATCAATACGTACATGAAAACTTAGGCGCAACCGAAAAAATCTTAAAAGAGATTTACAAAGTAATATAAAATTCCTGAGTTGATCCTTAATTTAAATATTTTTCTTTTAGAATATTTAAATGATGATTTGCGTGCCCTGCAATTATATATAATATTGCATTTAAGGTTATCTGATAGTCATTAACATTGCCCCGTTTATTTATCACATCATCGTTAAAACTTTTAAATAATGATAAATTTGCTTCCCTTACTTTCCGGAATTCATCAACCAAATCGGATAGTTTCCTATTATTTGAATCGGCAGCTTTAGCATAGTCATCCTGATCAAACCCGGGTAGTATTTTTTTTTCGCCTCTTGCAATACATAAAGCACGGTAAGCGAATACTCTTTCTGTATCTGTAATATGTTCTATTACTTCTTTAATAGTCCATTTATAATTTGAATAAGAATATATCCCTTTATCTTCCGGAATAGAATTTATAAACTCGGTAATACTTACTAATTGTTCTCCAAGTACTTTCAGTATATTATTACCTTCAACTGTTTTTATATAAACTTCCTGATAAGGAAGGTAATCTGTTTGATTTGGTCTTTGCATAATTATCTCCGAAGTTAATAATATTTATTTAATCGATTAATAAAATTTTACATATCAAGCCGATTGAATATATATGCTTTTGTAAATTACAAAATAAAATAATCTAAGTCCAAATTTTATAAACCCGGGAATTTATCACTTATTCATTTCCAAATATTTACTTCAAATTTTCCGGAAGAAGTTGCAACCCCGCGGAACATACCAGAAGTATTAAAGGGAGCCGTATAGTTTCCGTCTCTGTCTACAGCAATTAAACCTCCATCATCGGGTTGTAATTGAGTATAAATAACATCCTCTGCGGCTTGTTTAAGAGTCATTCTCTTATATTCCATCAACGCCGAGACATTAAAGGCTACTGTGTGTTTTATAAACTTTTCACCCCATCCTGTACAAGAAACAGCACAGGTTTTATTATTAGCATAAGTGCCATCACCAATTAGCGGGGAATCTCCGATTCTTCCCGGTAATTTGCCCGTCATCCCTCCGGTAGAAGTACCTGCAGCTAAATTACCAAACTTATCAAGTGCTACACAGCCAACTGTACCATGGTTTTCCAATTCAAGTTTTTTCTTATATTCCTGCCACTGCTTATACCGTACAGGTGTATCAAAAAAACTTTGCGGTACGAGTTTGATGCCCATTTTTTCGGCAAATTTTTCAGCACCATCGTAAGCAAGCAGGACATGCGGGGATTTTTCCATTACAAACCTGGCAAGGGAAATCGGATGAGGAACATGCTTAACGCCTGCAACGGCACCGCAGGACAAATCTCTACCGTCCATAATAGAGGCATCCATTTCATGTGTTCCATCTGATGTATATACCGAACCTATGCCCGCATTAAATAAAGGATTCGTTTCAAAATACTTAATTACATTTTCAACCGCATCAAGGCTGTTTCCGTTATTTTGCAGTATACTAAATCCTATCTTAAGCGCTTCCGATAAAGAGTTTAGATATAACTGTTTTATTGAATCAGGCATGGATTTATCAATCGCCCCTGCACCGCCATGAATAACTATTGTATATTTGTCAGTCTTTTCTGTAATCTTCTTAGAACGGGCTGAATCCCGTGTGTTATAACTAAAACAAAAAAGGACAAGGAAAGAAAAAATATATAAAGACCTCATTTTTCATCTCCAATAATCAGTTATATAAGCTCAGATAAATTTAAGTGTCTTTCAAGCTTCGAAATAAACTCACTTTGTGAACCAACAATTTTTATGCGGGCAATATCCGGATCAAAGAATTCCCCTTTGTCAACCTCCGGAAATAACTGTTTTATACCGGACTTAGGCGGCCATTCCATTTCAAATGTATTACTTTTGAAATTAAACGTGAAATTATCTTCCACCCGGAATGCCCAGGCATGAACTATTTTACCATTTTTTTGTTTTACAAAACCGAGCGGGAAAAAATCACCTAACGGGATAATACTTGTTTCTTCATGGAATTCTCTAACTGCTGTTTTTAAAAGACCTTCATCAAACTCCTGCAATCCCTTCGGAATTCCCCAATATCCATCGTCTTTATTTTTAAAAAACGGACCCCCCGGGTGTACAAGAAAAACTTTAAGTCTGCCTAAAGATACCGTGTACATTAATAACCCTGCACTAACAGCTACAATCATAAAACCATCCTTTCAAACTCACAATCAGAAGTAAATATTACTTGTCAGAAAATATTTTTAACCCGATAACCCCGACAATAATCAAAAAAATAAAACTTAATCTCATTAATTCCTTTGATTCGCCAAAAAGGATTATTCCTAAAATGGCTGTTCCTGCAGCGCCTATTCCCGTCCAAACTGCATATGCAGAACCAACGGGCATAGTTTTTAAAGATATAGAAAGCATATATACACTTATCCCCATTGTCAGAAAAACAAATAAGCTGGGATATAGTTTCGTAAAACCATTAGAATATTTCATTCCAATAGCCCAGGCAGTTTCAAATAAACCTGCTATAATCAATATAATCCAATTCATGTATTTTCCGTTATTAAATAATTGAAGTATAAAGTTAAGTTTGTAAATAAGATTATAATAAACTTAAAAATATAGTATTTTTGTAAAAAACAATGTTTTTTGCTATTTGATTTATAAAAATTGAATGATTTTTATAAATTAAGTATAAACCTATTTATAATATAGGTTTATATGAATCAGTTAATACGTCAGTTCAAAATTTCCGAGGTAATAATTTTCTAATAAAGGATAATGTAAAAAAATATGTAAAATTTTCGATTATTTAAAATAGCAATCCAAATTTCAATGATTTATTATTCTTAATTCGAAAGTAAATCCGAACTTATTATTTAAAATATTGTAAGTTTTAAACAGCGCTAAAGCATTAGTAATAGTAATTTGAATCAGAAGGCGCGTTTAAATTATATATAAATGATTTTAATTTATGAACTTGTATGAATTTTTTTGCATTTTTTGATTTCATTAATATTTTCCTGGCAATGTTTTTATGCTCATATGTTTACTTAAGAAATCCTTCGGATAAATTGAGTAAATCTTTTCTAATAATTACCCTAGTTTCAACTTACACAGGAACATGCGAATTATTCAGTTTGATCTCGCCAGACGCCGAAGGAGCCGCATTCTGGCATAAAGCTTCATTCTTATGGCCGTTTTTACCTTTTATGTTTTACCAATTTATTATAGTCCAGACAGAAAGTAAAAAATTTTCCAGCAAAATTATTAATATTCTGATATTCCTGCCGGGATTATGTCTTTCGGGGATTCATCTATTTACCAATTTATTATATAAAGATTTAGTACACCATTCATACGGATGGCAATACAACGATGTCACCAATATCTACTTAACACTCATTACAATTTATTTTATTTTGTACGGAATTATTACCATAATCATAGGCCTAACTTATTTTTTAAAACAGAATAACGAAATAAAAAGGAAGCAAAGCCTTTATACAATAACCGGCCTCTCAATACCATTGGTTGCAGGAATGGTTATTAAAGGCATATTGCCGACGCTATTTGGATTTAATCCACCGCCCATGACGCCCTTGTTTTATTTAATGGGATCGATATTCCTTTCAACAGGTATTTTGAAATACAAAGCTTTTTTAGTTAATCCGTTTGATGTAATAAAGAATATGTTCGACGCCAGCCCCGATTACTTTGTAATATACGACAGCAACAGGAAAATTATATTAGTTAGCAAGTCTTTTCTTAGACGTACATTATATAGTGAAGAAGAAATAATCGGGAAAACTATCGATATTTTTTTCAATGACAAGAATTATCCAGTTGAGATGGAATTAACCGAAGGTATAGGAAAAGAAATTGAATTGGACTTAATCACGAAGAATAAAGATCAAATTCACGTTTCCGTAACAAAATCGGTTATAAATAATTATTTAATAAATGGTAATTACTATTTAATTCTTGGCCGGGATTTAAGCGAGAGAAAAAATTTTGAAAACCAGCTTATCCAATTTAAACTTGAACTAGAAGAAAAAGTTAGAAACAGAACTGCGGAATTAGCGAAATCAAATCTTGACCTAAGTTTAGAAATAAAGGAAAGAAAAAATGTTGAAAATGCATTGAGAGAATCCGAAAAAAGATATAGAAATTTATTTGAAAATTCTCCGATCGGAATCTACAGAACAACTCCTGACGGGATGATATTATTAGCAAATCCAATTATTATAAAAATGCTGGGTTATACAAATTTTGCAGAGTTAAAAGAAAGACATCTTGAAAAAGAAGGATACAGTGAGCATAATTATTCACAGGAGGATTTTAAAAGAAATATTGAAAACACCGGTAGTATAACAGGCCTAGAATCAAAATGGATAAAAAAGGATGGAACAGAAATTTATGTAAGAGAAAATGCTAAATGTATTTACGACAACGATGGTAAGGCAATGTATTACGAAGGCACCGTTGAAGATATAACCGAGAAAGTACAAGCTATCGAGGCTTTAAAAGAATCGGAAGAAAAATTTCGTAACCTAATAGAAAATATTAATGAGATTTATTTTATATCAGATCCTCGAGGAAAAATAATTTATGCCAGTCCCAATATATACCATTTTACAGGCTTTCCGGTTAATGAATGGCTAGGTAAAAAGGCATTAAAATACGTATATAAAAGCGATCTGAAACGTGTAATTCATTTTTATACCAATAATAGCAGTCAGGGAATCATAGATGCTTCTATTGAATTTCGGTCTGTAAAAAAGGATGGTACCATATTCTGGGTAGAGCAGATGACCCGGTTTGTGAGGGATACTAATGGTGAAATAATTGAATACCGAAACGTTACGCACGACATAACAACACGTAAAATTGCTGAGGAACGGATTCAACTACTTGCCCAAGCAATAAAAAGTACCAGCGACGGCATAAGCATAGCCGACTTAAATAATAATCTTATCTTTGTTAATGATGCTTTCCTAAAAATGTACGGCTACGGTGAGAATGAATTAATAGGAAAAAATATGAATATAATAAGGTCTCAAAGTAATCCGGAACCTTTAAATGAAGAAATTAAAGCTGCTACAGTTCAAGGAGGCTGGCGGGGCGAATTAATAAATAAGAAGAAAAACGGATCGGAATTTCCAATTTTACTAAGCACATCATGTGTAGTGGACGATAAAGGAGAACTTTACGGATTGGTTGGAATAACGCGGGATATTTCAGAAAGAAAAAATTATGAAAAAGCTCTTCGGGAATCAGAAAAAAGATACAGAAATTTATTTAACAATTCTCCATTAGGAATTTACCGAACGACGGTAGACGGGAAAATAATACTTGCCAACCCGGCAATTATGAAGATGCTGGGTTATGATGATCTGCAGGAGTTACTCCGGCGCGATCTTGAACATGAAGGTTACAATGAAAATTCATTAAACAGAATAGATTTTAAAAATGCCATTGAAAAACACGGTGAGGTAAAAGGTATTGAGGTAAGATGGCTAAAAAAAGACGGATCGACCGTAGTATTAAGAGAGAGCGCTAAGTGTATACGTGACGATAATAATGAAGTATTATACTATGACGGTACAGTAGAGGACATAACAGAACAGGTTAATGCAATAAAAGCATTAAAGGAATCAGAAGAAAAATTCAGGACTCTTTCGGAAAAGTCACCTAATGTAATATTTATCGTAAAAGAGGGGCGCATAATCTATATGAATGAAAAATGCGTTGAGGTGTTGGGCTATGAAAAGGAATATTTTACATCCCAATCTTTCCAGTGGAAGAGTATTTTAACTGCGGAATCATATAAAATCGCAACAGCAAAGTACGGTGAAGATATTTCCAGCTACAGTCCTGCCCCCGGTGAATTTACACTTTTAAATAATGCCGGCAGGGAAATTGAAGTTATAGTATCCACGACTCCGATAAACTATTTCGGAGAAACAGTTTCCATGACAATTTTAACGGACATTACAGAGCGCCGGAACACTGAAAAACAATTACAAAAATACAGGGATCATCTTGAAAATCTTGTTACGGAACGGACTCAAAAATTAGATGATGTTAATAAATTATTAAAAGAAGAGATTGAAAAGCTTAAAATCGCAGAAGACAGTATTCAGAATCAACTATCATTTATGAGTATACTTCTGGATACAATTCCGAATCCAATTTTTATAAGGGACGCTGAAAAGCTTTATACCGGCTGCAATAAGGCATTTGAAGAATTTCTTGGTATTAAAAAAGAAAACGTTCTTGGCAAAACAATATTTGAAACTGCCCAATATGAGGTAGCCAGGATTGAGGATAAATGGGATGAGGAGCTGCTTAAAACCGGAGAAGCACAGAGCTATGAAACCTTAGCATATGATGGTTACGGGGTTGTACACGATGTTCTAGTTTACAAGGGTAGCTTCAATAAAGCAGATGGTACGCTGGGGGGAGTAGTCGGCGTAATGCTGGATATAACCGAATTCAAAAAACTTCAAAAGGAGATCCTTAAAGCACTTAATAAGGAAAAAGAGCTCAATGAACTTAAATCAAGGTTTATTTCGGTTGCTTCCCATGAATTCAGAACTCCACTTACTACCATCCTTGCAGCTGCAGATTTGTTAGAAATGTACGGAAGGGAATGGCCGAATGAGAAATATTATGAATATTTGAGAAATGTTCAAAATGCAGTATTATATATGAATGAATTAATAAATGATGTGTTAACGGTAAACAAATCAGAATCGGATAATATAAAATTCACACCTAGTGAAACAAATTTATATGAACTGCTTAGCGGCATACTTGATAATATAAAATTATCCGCACCGGGAAATATTAATTTTGATTTTGATTATTCTTTGCAGGAAAATATTTTTGAATTAGACAGCAAGCTTATTACACAGATAACAACTAATCTTCTTTCCAATGCCATAAAATATTCTCCGAAAGGAGGAAAGGTCTCATTCAGAATAACTAAAGAATTTGATAACCTTTTATTGTCTATTTCAGATGAAGGTATCGGCATACCAAAGGATGATCAAGAGTTATTATTTGAACCATTTCACAGGGGACAAAATGTAGGTGCAATTTCCGGAACGGGGTTAGGATTATCTATTGTAAAAAAATCTATACAAATTCATCATGGGACACTTTCTATTAATAGCGAGGTTAATAAAGGTACGGAGATAATTATAACTTTACCTTGTAATTGATGTAATAAATTAGTCTAAATGTCATTATTTTTAATGATATTTATTCAATAATTTTGGATATTTAAGAGTATGAAAAAAATATTAATTATTGAAGATGAATCTGCAATCAGATCGACCTTAAGAGAGTTGTTGGAACTTAATGGTTATAAGGCTTTTCTTGCAGAAGACGGCATGGAAGGGGTACAACTTGCAAAAGAAATTAATCCAGACCTGATAATTTGTGACATAATGATGCCACGAATGAGCGGAGAAGGTGTAATTGAAGAATTAAAAAAAGATAAAATTTTATCGATGGTACCATTCATCTTTCTAACTGCCAAGGCAGATATCTCAGATTTTAGAAACGGCATGGAAAGCGGAGCCGACGATTATATAACAAAGCCTTTCAGAGCGGCTACTATTTTAAAAGCAATTGAAACAAGGATCCAAAAATTTGAAACAATAAAGCTGCAAAGCACAAACTACCAGGAAGAACCTTCTACAGAGAAAAAGGAAAATCTGACAGAAAATGACAGGTTATTTGTAAATACTAAAAATAAGTCACAGTTTATTCGAATAGGCGATATTTTATGTATAAAAGCAGAGGGTGAATATTCCACCATTTTTCTAACTTCAGATACAAATTTGTTAGTCAGAAAATTGATGAAGCAGTGGGAGCTTCTTTTACCAGAAAATATATTTCTCCGAATACACCGCTCAACAATATTAAATATCAACCAGATTGAAAAAATAGAGAAATGGTATAAACGTGCTTACATAGTAAAATTAAAAAATTTTGAAGAAACCTTTATTATAAGCCAGCGTTACACCACAAAGATCAAATCAAAATTTTTAGTCTGACCTAATTTTATTTAGAAAACAAGCCAGCCAAAAAAGACATTGCGCCTGCAGTGAATTATTTTTAAATAATGATTAAATTAAGTCTATAACCTCATAAATATCAGTCCTATTTAAGGAACGCGTTTACTGCAAATAATACGCGTTAATTTGATTTTTATCTTATCCACTGCATTTCAATTACAAATTCAATATTTAATTCGAAAATTTAATTGAAATTAAATTTGGAGTCTAAAAAATGAACAAAATACTGGTTGTTGAAGATGAGAAAGAAGTAAGGAACACCATAATAGATCTTTTAGAAAATTCAGGATATACAACAATCTCAGCACAAGATGGAAGACAAGCAATAAAAATTCTGGAGTATGAAATCCCTGATTTAGTAATATCTGATATAATGATGCCTGAAGTGGATGGTTACAGATTATTAGAACATTTTCAAAAACTTCCCGGTAGTACATCGGTACCGTTCATTTTTCTCACTGCAAAAACGGACATTACAAATTTGCGCAAAGGTATGACTCTTGGGGCAGATGATTATCTTATGAAACCATTCAGGGCTAAGGAACTTCTGCAATCGGTTGAAACTCAACTCAAAAAGAAAGAAAGAATTGATAAAAAATTTGAAGATATATTTCTTGACATTTCTGCCTATGTACCGCATGAATTTCGTACACCACTAATTTCTATTATCGGATATGCCGAATTAATTACCGAGGGTAAAAATGAATTTAAAATTGATGAAATATCCGAGATGGCTAAAAAAATTAAAATATCAAGTAACCGTTTACATAAAACCATCGAAAAATTTATCCGTTATACGGGTATCCGCTTAAGATTAGCATCAAAAGGAAACGGAGAGCCGAATAATGTATTTACACAATCTCCTAGTATTATACTTGAGTACACAATTAAAAGGATGATGAAGGAAGCACAAAGAGAGAATGATTTAGAATGGGAACTTATTGATTCACCTTTAAAGATTTCCGAAAATGATTTTGCGTATCTTGTAGAAGAAATTGTTGAGAACGCTTTGAAATTTTCCGAACCGGGATCCAAAATTATTATAAAAAGCAGCGTTTACGAAGATGAATATCAATTAAACATTACAGATCATGGTCGCGGTATGGCAAAAGAGCAAATAGCCAATATCATTACATTCGGGCAACAGGATAGGAATAAATATCAAAAGAATCTGAATGGACTAGGTTTAATATCCGTTAAAAACCTTATGACATTATACTGCGGTATATTTAATTTATCCAGTGAAATTAATGAATATACAACATGTAGAGTATCATTGCCTGTTTATAAATCTATATAACCGTTAATAAATACCATAAGAATAGTTGTGCTATTTATAGGGAATTAATAATGCAGCAAGAAAATATTATATCTGATAAATTACAAACAGATATAAACCTCTTTGAAGAGATTAAACAATCCGTTCATTTTATCAACTTTGTCCAACATCCTTTAATAATACTAAATGAGAACGGTGTTATTTTACATGCGAATAGAGCCTTTTTAGAATTATTAAAAGCTGATAATGTCCAAACTTTAATTGGCAAAGAATTTGCAAAGGTAATTAGATATAGTGATTCAAATAATGGCGAAACAGCATTAAATTCGGCAGATAACTTCCAGGGTAAAGAATTTGGGAGGATTTTTTCATCATGTTTAAGCTTAAAGCAAGAAGTAAAAGAAGAATATAAAATTGTTATAAGAGGCAATGAAGTACTGGATTTCCTCTTAACAGCATTACCTTTGAACATAAAAATGTACAATTTTATTTTTCTTTCTTTAACCGATATTAGTGAGGCTAAGTGGAAAGCGAGTTTGGATAGAATTTTTTTTCATGATATATTAAATTCTGCCGGAGCACTTAAAGAATGCCTCAACCTTATAGGCGGAGACAGCATAAAAGAAAATGAAGAGCTTATGCTAATAGCCAAAAAAATTACAGATAATTTGATAGATGAAATAATTTCTCACAAACAGTTCCTGATGACAGAGCGCAATGAATTTGTTCCGGATATATCAACTTTTGATTGCAACGATATCATGTTAGACGTATGCGATAAAGTAAGATATAGTTTGTTAGCAGAAAATAAAAATTTGCAGATTATCAAATCGGAACATATTAATATTTCCTCGGACAAAACATTACTAAACAGGGTAATATTCAACCTGGTTAAAAATGCCCTTGAAGCGACAAAGAAAAACGGGATAGTGGAATTATATTGTACAGCCAAAGGGGATAGTGTTGAGTTTACGATAAGAAATGTTGACGTTATTCCCGTGAATGTCCAGGAGCAAATATTCAACAAGACATTCTCAACCAAGGGAAGCGGCAGGGGGCTTGGAATTTACAGCGCAAAACTTATTACAGAAAACTTTCTTAAAGGAAAATTATTTTTTGAAAGTACCGACTCTGTTGGGACGGTATTCTATGCTATTTATCCTTTATCATTTTATTAATTAATTTCTTCAAAATGCCGGGAAAATGGAAAGAAATTCTTTAAATATAAGTTTACCTCAAACCAACCACTAAGTTAATAAATTTAAGCATTTAGTGGATTATATTTAAATTTTCTGAAGTTCAATTTTTCAATAAAAAATTGTTCAAAAAAAGTGCCGTCTATAATTGACGGCACAATTTTAAATCAACTTATAGAAAATAATTAAAGTCTCTTTGGCCCTGCGTTAATAACTTCATCTGACGAGCCTTTTGCAAAAAGTTTAAAGTTTTCAATAAACCTTGCTGCAAGAGCATCATATTTTTTCCAATATTCATTTTTATCGCCCCATGAGCTTGCAGGATCAAGAACATCCTGGGGAACGTCCGGGCAGCTAACAGGAATTTCGAAGCCGAAAAGTTTATCTTTTCTAAATTCAACTCCATTTAGTTTACCATCGAGCACAGCATTTAAAAGATTTCTTGTATGACGGATACTGATTCTTTTGCCAACGCCAAATCTTCCGCCGACCCATCCTGTATTAACAAGCCAGCATTGTGCATTGCTCTGAAGCATTCTTTCTTTTAGTTTAGCAGCATACTCAAAAGGATGCCTTACCATAAAGGGCCCTCCAAAGCATGCGCTGAATGTAATCTGCGGCTCAATGCCAAGGCCTATTTCGGTACCTGCAATTTTTGAAGTATACCCACTTATAAAATGATACTGTGCCTGTGCCGGGTTTAACCTTGAAATAGGAGGTAAAACACCTGAAGCATCACAAGTAAGAAAAATTACATTTTTAGGATGATTTCTAACGTACCCTTCAGGGACAACATTAGGAATAAATTCCAGCGGATAAGACGCACGTGTATTTTCGGTAACAGAATCATCGTTCAAATCTATTTTCCTGGTAATAGGATCATAAGTAACATTTTCAAGTATAGTGCCAAATCGTTTAGTCGTTTCGTAAATTTCGGGTTCGCTTTCAGCAGAGAGCCTGATAACTTTAGCATAGCATCCACCTTCGAAGTTAAAAACCCCATAAGGACTCCAGCCATGTTCGTCATCTCCAATTAATCTGCGTTTAGGATCGGCAGATAATGTAGTTTTGCCGGTTCCACTTAAGCCGAAGAAAAGGGCGACGTCTCCGTTATTTCCCACGTTAGCTGAACAATGCATAGGAAGAACATCTTTATAGGTAAGCAGGAAATTCAACACAGTGAAAACAGATTTTTTTATTTCACCGGCATAAAGTGAATTGGCAATAATTGCAGTTCTGGAATCAAAATTTAAAATAATTCCTGTTTCGGTTCGAGTAGAGTCAATCTTAGGATCTACCTTAAAACCCGGGACACAAATAACTGTGAAATCAGGGATGAATTTTTTTAGTTCATCCGGATTACCGGTAGTAATAAACATATTACGTGCAAACAAGCTATGCCAGGCCTTTTCGGTAATAATCCTGATAGGCATTCTGTAATCTGGATCTGCACCCACATAACAATCCTGAACAAATAATTCATCACCCTGAGCATAAGCTTCGAGGCGCAGCATGAGAGAATTAAATTTTTCCAAGCTGTAAGGACGGTTATGAACTCCCCACCAAATACTATTTTCCGTAGACTCTTCTTTAACAATAAATTTATCAGCGGCAGACCTGGCAGTATGTTTTCCGGTTTTAGCAACAAATGGGCCACCTTCAGACATGTGGCCTTCATTACGAAAAATTGCTTCTTCATAAAGAGAAGTTTCAGAAAGGTTCCAATAAACTCTATCGAGATAGTTAAAACCCTGGTTAGACAAACCAAAATCGGAAGCTAATTGTTTTGCTTCTTTACTTGCTGGTGTACTGAATTCCAAATATTTACTCATGACCAATCCCTCACTAACTTTCTGTCGCCAATGTATAATTCATTAGGAGAATTTGGATCAAGCGCCCATTTCATTCTTTCAATGCCTTCCGTAATTTCTTTAATAGCTCCGCAGAAACTTAGTCTGAGAAAACCATCCATACCAAATTCAGAGCCGGGAACAGTTACAACCATTACCTTATCAATTAAAAACTCCGAAAGTTTGTTAGAATTTTTTTCATAAGCACTAAAATCAGCAAAGCAATAAAATGTACCGTCAGGTTTGGTTACTTTAACACCTTCAAAAGAATTAAGATAATCAACCATAATATTACGGTTATTTTCAAGAGAGATCCGCAGACTTTCAACACCTGATTGAATTCCATTTAATGCGCCGACTGCCGCTTTTTGCAATAGTATTGATGGACCCGATGTTTGCTGACTTTGGATATTAGTCATAGCTTCTATTAATTTTTTATTGGCAACAGCCCAACCTATTCTGAAACCGGTCATTGCATATTGTTTAGATACTCCGTTTATAAGTATTATTTTGGAATTTTCAGAAAGATCTTTTGCATATTTATAACAATTGACAGGTTTCTTTCCGTCGAAAATCAACCGATGGTAGATATCATCCATAATCAGATAAAGATCTTTCTTTTCACAATAATTTACAATATCGGAAATAAATTCTTCGGAATACATTGCTCCCGAAGGATTATTCGGACTATTTATTATAACGGCTTTAGTATAAGAACCAACTTTTTGTTCAATATCCTGAATTTTAGGATAAAAGCTCCCATCTTCAGGTAATGCCGGAACACCTATAGCACCGCAGAGTTTTACCATTTCCGGGTAGCTTACCCAATAAGGGACAGGAAAGATAGCTTCTTCCTGAGGGTTTAGAATAGCTTGTAAAGCGACCATAATTGCTTGTTTAGCGCCACCAGATGCAATTACGTTTTCCGGAGCGACATGCCTGTCATAAAATTCTTCTGTATAATGAATGATTGCCTTTTTTAGGGCAGGAATTCCATCGGCAGGTGCATATCTAATTTCACCGGTATTAAGATGCGCAGCAGTGGCCAATATTGCATCCATAGGAATTTTACTTTTGGGTTCTCCGCCGCCTAAATGAATTACAGGCTCGCCTTTTTCTTTCAATATGGCGGCCTTTTCATTAAGCTTAAGTGTAATTGACCCGCTTATAGATCGAGCGATTTGGCTTAAACTCATAGAAATCCCTCTATTTATTTATATTAATCGTTGATGGAAAAAATTTACACATGCAACATATTCTTGGAAAAATTTATAGTCAAGACTTTTTTTCAAATATTAACTAAATATTTGTATATAAATTCTATTTAATTGTATACTTAATATATTAGCACAATTTATATATAATAACATAACAGCATTATTAACAAAAAAGTTTTCAATAATAAAAAAAAATTTTACACAGCTATTTAATTATTAAACATGATTAACCTTCATGAATTAATATTGCTACATGGAAATATAAATTCATTATTTGTTTTACTGTGGATTCGGTCCTTCTGTAACCTGAACAAAATCCATGGGACGCACCCATTTATTGAATGCATTTTTAATATCTTCGGCATTTAACTGGAGATATTTTTTAGCAGCAATTACAGGTTCATCTAAAGGCAGCCCATTTATTGAACGTGATAGTAAACCATTGGCAATACTATTTAAACTGGCTTCTGAAAGAGGAATCTCTCGCATAAGCATTGCCTTAGCCTGTTCAAGTTCATGCGGAGTCACTAGTGTAGTCTGCAATTGTTTTAGATCCCGCTCAACTATAGACCTGGCCTTGGAAACATTTTTGGGGTCGGAGCCATATTCCACTTCATAAGTTGAACGAGTTTTCCCAACATTGAACGAAGAAGATACATAATACACAAGCCCGGCATTTTCACGCAGGTCTTTATAATATCTAGTTGCATAAAAAGCACCACCCAAAATATGGTTTCCTAATTGAAGCGGATAGAAATCCGAATTCTCCCGGGTTATTTGAAGCGTTTCTGCTAAAGTAACTTTATCCTGAACGCGGCTTTCATCAGGTACAGCGGAAACGGAAGCTCTATTTTGAGGAACAGAGGGCAGTTCGGTTTTAGGAAGTGCTCCTAAAGCTTTCCATTCACCTAAATATTTTCCGATAATTTCTTTGGCTTTTTCAGTTGAAATATTACCTATAACAACTATTGTAGTAAGATCAGGCCTAAAAACACTTAAGTAGTAGTCTTTCACATCATTTATAGAGAGTGAATCTACAGATTCAGGAGTTGTTTCACGCAGCACAGGGTCATCAACAGGATATAGCCCGCTATGCAGCGCTTTAGAAGTTAAATAATCCGGACTTTTGAGTTCACCTTTTACAGTTGCGGCAGTCTGCATTTTAACTATTTTAAAAGCACGTGCGGGGAATGCAGGATTTAATTCATTATCAGCTAAAAGTTTCACCCCATCTTCAAATTTATCAGCAAGAGCACTTAATGAAAAACTCGTTCCGGCAGATTCTTCTACACCAATATCATCAAGTGCTTTTTGAAATGCAACGCGATCAAGTGTTTTGGATCCATAAGAGAACAACTGCTCCAAAACACTGCCAACGCCTTCTTTTCTTTTAGGTGTTTGAATATAGGAATTATTTTTTATGCGGCCAAATAAACTGATTGTGTTACTTACAGTTTCAGGTTGCACTATCAGTTTTAATCCATTTTGAAAAAAAGTTACTTCAGGGTTAACGACCGATGCCGGGACAGACAATCTTCCCAAAGCTTTTGCTGCCCAATCAGGAAGTTCAACTGCCTTAGGATTTTTAGGAGCAAAAGATTCTTTGCCTCCGAAAGAATCTTTTGATACAGGTTTACCTGATGACTGAGGAGTTAATATAGTATATACAGCATGACCGGGATCCAGATATTTCTTTGCTACCCGATTTACATCATCAACAGTTACCTTTTGCAATTCGCTAAGATCTTCATCCGGCGACTGCTTTCCTTCGGCTGCTAATGCTTCAGACCAGATTGAGGCGAGTCCTGAAACAGAATTTTTTTCAAATTCAAAACTTGATACTTCATGCCTCTTTTCTGCTTCAACCAGATCCTGTGATAATCCATTTTTAATGTCATCGGAGAGAATTGATTGAACTTCATTTATTAAAGATTTAGAATCGGCATCTTTTGGAAAGACTGCAAGAGCAAAACCGATCCCCGATTTGGGTAAAATTATAGATTGGAACCCTGCATAGAGAGCTTTACCCTCAGGTACCAGCATGGAATAAAGATTCCCACGTTGATTGCTTAAGACATCCGATAGTATCTGTGCGGCGGCAAAATCAGGGTTATCGCTGCCCGGCATACGGAATGAAATAATTGCGAGACCATAAGGAAGATCGGTAGTTAAATATAAAGTATCAGCCTTCACAGATTCCAAATTTATTTCCGTTCTTTTCGGTAATTTTTTTGAGGGAATATCCCCAAATAATTTATTCACCTCATCAAAGACTGCATGCGGCTGAACATCTCCCACAATAACCAATATTGCATTATTAGGAGCATACCAGGTATCATGGAATTTTCTGAGCATTGGCCCCGTGGTACTATCAAATGAAGGCCTCGTTCCAAGAGCATCATGTGAGTAAGGAGTTCCTTTGAACATTGCCTCAAGAAGTTTGGAATAAAAAATATATTGCGGGTTCGATAAATCCTGAGCCACTTCCTGTTCAATTGCTCCGCGTTCATTTTCCCAGAGTGAATCAGTGGAAAGTAAACTTTTCATTCTAATTGCCTCAATATGCAAGGCAACATCGATATCTTCCGACGGAACAGTAAAAAAATACTGTGTAATTGACTGACGTGTATCGGCATTAAAATCCCCTCCCATTGCCGCTGTAATATCAGCCAATTGATCAGCGGATAAATCCTCACTACCTCTAAACATCATATGCTCAAGAGCATGAGCAGTGCCTGGAAAACCCTCCGGAGCTTCATTCGAACCTACAAGATAATTAATTTCTGTAGTAACAACCGGAGCCAGAGGATTGCGAACAACTACTAATCGAAGCCCGTTCTGCAAAGTGGCTCTTAAAATATTACCGCTTTGGGAATCTGATTGACAAAGGAGCAATTGACAGGGTAAAGACATTAAAATAAATAATACGATAAATAACGTACTATTAAATATTGATTTGGATAAATACTGTTTAAGTTTCATAATACCACTCCATATAGATTAAGATAAAATTAATGATCTAAATATGAAATATTAAAGAATAATCGGTTTAGTTTTATGATTAATATATAAATTTAATCAAGGTACTCTTTAAGATACCTGCCCGTCCAAGAGTTAGGATTCCGGGCAACAATTTCAGGGGTGCCCGTAATAACAATTTCCCCGCCTTTATCCCCTGCTTCGGGGCCCATATCAATTATATAATCAGCACATTTAATTATTTCCAGATTATGTTCTATAATTACAACAGAATTGTTTCTTTCGAGCAAGAGATTAAAACAATTGATTAATTTTGAAATATCGTGGAAATGAAGTCCTGTAGTAGGTTCATCAAAAATGAATAACGTATGCTTCCTTTCTCTTTGAGCAGAAAGGTGAGCGGCAAGTTTTATCCTTTGAGCTTCGCCGCCTGATAAAGTGTTGGAAGGCTGCCCGAGTTTAAGATACCCTAATCCGACTTCGGAAAGCAATTCAATTCCTTTTGTTATTTTATCATTACCAGCAAAGAAATTCACCGCTTGATCTACAGTCATATCAAGCACATCGATAAGATTTTTTCCGCGGTAAGAAATTTCCCTAATTTCTTTTTTAAAGCGGGTACCATTGCAGTCGTCGCATTCAAGAAAAATGTCAGCAAGGAACTGCATCTCAACTTTAATAAATCCTTCACCCTGGCAGGTTTCACATCTACCGCCAGGCACATTGAAAGAGAAAAAACCGGGCTTGTAACCTCTGGCCCTTGCCTGGTGTGTAGATGCAAATAATTCCCTGATATGTTCATAGGTTTTAATATAACTAATCGGGTTTGACCGCGGAGTCTTTCCGATGGGCGATTGATCAACAATTTCAATTTCATCTAAAAATTCGGCGCCTTTAATATCTGCATATCTACCGATTTTTGGTGGAACTTTACCAAGTTGTTTTGCAAGTCCACCGTATAAGATATCATGAATAAGAGTACTTTTTCCCGAACCGCTAACCCCTGTAATTACGACAAACTTATTTAAGGGAATTTCAACATCAATATTTTTTAAATTATTTTCATTTGCACCGGTAATAACAATTGCTCTTGTATCCTTAATATTTCTCTTTTTCGGTATGGGAATTTCGAGTTTGCCGGAGAGATACTTACCCGTTAATGAATTCTTATCATTCAGAATATTTTCGATTGTACCAAAAGCAGTTATTTCACCGCCGTTAACTCCGGCCTTGGGTCCCATATCAACAATTAGATCGGCTGATCTTATCATTTCGGAATCATGCTCCACCACAAGTACTGTGTTGCCAATATCCCGTAAGTTTTTCAACAAATTAATTAATTTAAAGTTGTCCCTGGGGTGCAAACCAATACTAGGTTCATCGAGGACATAAAGTGTACCAACAAGAGAAGAACCCAGCGAAGTAGCAAGATTTATTCTTTGAGTTTCGCCGCCAGAAAGTGTGCTGCTTAGGCGATCTAAAGTCAGATAGCCAATACCGACATCATTTAAAAAAGTAAGCCGTTTAATTATCTCTTTTAAAATTCTTTCCCCAACCATCATTTCAAATTCCGTAAGTAGCAGTTCTTTAAAATACCGGAGTGAAAGTTCTATAGGAATCTTCACAACATCATAAATAGATTTGCCATTGATTTTAACCTGGAGCGATTCTCTTCTAAGCCTTGAACCCTTGCAAGCAGAGCAAAGCGTATAGCCCCTATATCTGCTCAGCATAACTCTGATGTGCATCTTATATATTTTACTTTCAAGTTTTTCAAAGAAACGGTCAACGCCGATGTAATCTCCGAACCCTTTTTTAATGAGAGCGACCTGATCGGCAGTCAGATTATTATAAGGGACATTAAGAGGGATCCCAAATTGTTTAGCATTCCGGATTAAATCTCTTAGATGAGTACTATATTTTGCAGACCGGAATGGAGCGAGAGCTCCATCTGTTATGCTTAGTGACGGGTTTGGAATTACAAGATTCATATCCACACCAATAACACGGCTGAACCCCTGGCAGACGGGGCAAGCGCCAAAAGGATTGTTAAAAGAGAAAAATCTTGGTTCCGGTTCTTCGTATCTAATACCGCAGCACTCATAAAACTTATTAAACTCTTTTTCCACAAAAGTTTCTGCATTTACAAGAACGAGTTTGTTTTCACCTTCTTTAAATGTAACTTCGATTGCGTCAGAAAGCCTATCTCTTACTTTGCCCTTCTGAACTTTGAACCTGTCAATTACAATGCTGACCTTATCTTTTTTTGCCGGAAGTTTTTCTTCTTCATTAAGGTCTACCATTTTTTTCTTGAAATAAATTCTAAAAAATCCATGTTTCTTAAGTAAATCGATTTCCTCCTTTATGGAGTGCCCTTCATGCAAATGAAGCGGAAATGCAAGGTAAAACTTGGAATCTTCCGGCTGTTCTTCCAACCAATCCGATACGGTTCCGGTAGTGGCTTTTTTTACTTCTTTACCGCATTCGAAACAAATTGTTTTTCCTATCCTGGCAAATAATAAACGAAGATAATCATAGACTTCAGTAGTAGTACCAACAGTAGAGCGTGTATTTTTTGCGCCTGTTTTTTGTTCAATTGCAACAGCCGGGCTAATCCCCTGAATAAGATCGACATCCGGCTTATTCATTCTTTCAAGGAATTGTCTTGCATAAGCCGAAAGGCTCTCAACGTATCTGCGCTGTCCTTCAGCATAAATTGTATCAAAAACCAGGGAAGATTTACCACTGCCGCTTACACCAGTAAAAACCACAAGTTTATTACGAGGAAGCTCAAGACTGAGATTTTTTAAATTATGCTCCCGTGCTCCCCGAATAACAATCTTCCTATCTTTCTGATTATTCTTTATTTCGCTCATATTTGCAAAATTTTTTTATCGAAATTCATACTAAAAAGTAAATTAAGTCTTTAAATATAAAAAGAAAACGGGTATTAAAGAGGTGATAAAACAACTAACAGGCTGCAAATCAAATTTCAGCCAAATAAAAACCAGAATGTAAGAATTTCGACCTTATTTAGTGTTATCCTGTAATTTTCTTAATGTTTCGATTTGATCATTAATAATCTTCATTTTTTGATCTAAATCCTTAAGCTTTGAATTAATATCGTCTTCATATTGAGCTTCATCCCAGTATCCCCGGTTTTCAAAATAACTTTTGAAGAGCCAATTGTGTTTCAGGGCTTCCATATTTTCGGCTAAGCGGGATGCACTTAAGCGAGCATCTTCGCTCATTTTTTCAACATTTGTTATTATGTCAGAAATTGTACTATCATATTTACCGTTTGTGAGAAGGGTACCAAGTACTCCTCTTCCTTTATTAATATTGATAATTATAGTATCGACATTAGACACCACACTATTTACATTCTTAACAACATTTTTAACACCCTGCCCGAGAGTATCAAAAACTCCGACGACGCCTGTAAGTTCATCGGTAATACTTTTTAAGCTTTGATCTGCTCTTCTGGTTAGACTTACAGCATTATTATAAAGACCTTCGTCTTTCAACAACTTGCCTATTGTGCCTTCCCCCTTGTTTACTCTTCCAACTATATCGGCAAGGTCTCGTGTCATAGCCTTAGTATATTGCATAGTTCCTTCGGTTTCTGCAATAATTGCCGAAAATCCAATTGGTTCTTCCGATTGAATATAACCGCCGTCCCTTACCTGTTCGGCAGCGCTGGAACCTATTTTAAGTACAATTACCTTATTACCAACAAGCCCTTCGGTTTCAATAGTGGCTTTTGTATCAGTCCTTATAAATCTTTGAATATCAGTTTGCAAATTCATAGAAACTTCAACCCGGCCGGAGGCGTCATTAACAATAGTAATTTTTTTTACACTACCCACACTAATACCACTTAATCTTACTGTTGCCCCGCTTTGTATTCCCTGAACATCATTAAAATAAGCTTTAACATTAAACGTAGAACTAAAGAGAGAATTTTTTTGTCCCAGCATAAAGATTGCAATTATAAGTAATGCAAGCCCTAAGACAACAAACGCTCCTAATCTAATTGCAGACATATTTTTAATCATTAAATTCTCCCGTTTTTAACATCGATAATATCATTACTAAAAAAGTCTTTTAAGAAAGGATCATCATTAGAGGTAAGTTTTTCAAGATTTCCTTCATATCTTATTTTACCATCCTTAAGAACAACTGCATGTGTGGCAATAATCATTGCACAAATTAAATCATGAGTAACAATTATAGAAGTAGTATGGAGGTCCTTTTGAAGTTCAACTATCAATTGACTTATTTCCTTAGATGTAATCGGATCCAGCCCGGTAGTTGGTTCATCATACAAAATTAATCTAGGTTCAGTAATAATAGTTCTGGCAAGCCCGATTCTTTTTTTCATTCCACCCGAAAGTTCAGCCGGCATTTTATCAATAGAATCTTCAAGCGAAACCTTTTCTAGAACATTTTTAATTTTTTTCTCTCTTTCAGCCGCCGTAAAGCTAAAATTTCTAATGAGCGGGAATTCCAAATTCTCCCTTACACTCATTGAATCATAAAGAGCGGCACTTTGAAAAAGGAATCCGATATATTTTCTTAGTTCATTTAATTTTTTCATTGAAAGTTCTTTAACATTCAGACCTTCAATTAAAATTTCGCCTGAATCCGGTTCCATAAGTTTTACAATACATTTTAACAAAACACTTTTGCCGGAGCCGCTTCTTCCGAATACAACAACATTTTCCTGTTCCTTTATATTCATCGATATATTATCAAGAACTATCATGTCTGAAAAGGATTTACTTAGATTCTTTATTTCAACTTCAATCATTCCTCAGCTCCAAAGAGAAACGGTAATTTTACCAAGCACCATATCAAATACTAAAATCAATAAGGATGAAACAACTACGGAACTTGTTGAGGCACGCCCAACTCCGACGGTACCATTATCAGCATTATAGCCTTTATATGATCCAACAATACCGACAATAAAACCAAAGAAAAAAGTTTTGATAATACCCGGGATTAAATCAACAAACTCGACTGAATGAATTATGGCATTAATATAAAGCTGCAGGCTGATATTCTGGGAGAGATAAATTGCCAAAAATCCTCCGAAAAGTCCCAAAAATATAGCATATACTGTAAGCATTGGAAGAATTAGAGTACAGGCAAGAACTCTTGTAACAACTAAAAACTTAAATGGGTGTATGGCAGAAACCTCCATTGCATCTATTTGCTCTGTTACACGCATGGAACCAAGTTCAGCTCCAATTCCCGAACTAACCCTGCCTGAAAAAATTAAAGCCGTTATAACCGGTCCAAGCTCGCGTACAACCGATAATGCAACCATTCCCGGTAAATATGACCCGGCGCCGAATCTAATCATTACAGGCTCGCTCTGCATTGCAAGCACCAGTCCTATAATAAACCCCGTAACACTTATAATAGGTAAAGTTTTAACTCCCAATTCATCCATGTGCTTTTTTATTTCGGATAACTCATAAGGCGGGAAAAAAACATTTTTAAAAAAATCCAAAGAAAACATAAAAATGCCTGCCACCATGGTAAAGAAATCGATTAACCTTTTACCTGAAATGGACAATTGTTTTTGCAGTTTTGAGCCGGTTTCCAAGTTGATATTATATATTTATTTAGCTTAAATAATAGGTTTTCTTAAAATAAGACACTATTTATTTTCTTTTGATTTACTTTTGATATTCAAAATAATAAAAAAACATGCTTAAAAAAAGTTTAAGCATCATTTATACATAGGTAGAATTGTTACTGAAATGCATTTATATAATGTTTAATTATAGGTTTCATTTCGGGCCATAGTAGAACTGTAACTACATCAAAGCGGCAGTCAATTTCACTAATATCCTTATCATATAGATATAATTCTGCCATTTTTTTAATCTGGCATATTTTGTTACTTGTAATCGAATATTCGGGCTCTCCAAATTCAAGATTTTTCTTCGATTTAACCTCAATAAAAACCAAAAAGCCTGTATCCATGTCTTTTGCAACAATATCGATCTCACCCTTATTTTCGAAATAATAATTTCTCTCAATTATCTGATATCCTTTATTAATAAGCATTTCAACAGCCAAATCTTCTCCTTCTTTCCCGAATTTCTTTGAAATAACACTCATATTAAATTCTATTAAAAATAATCAGATTCTTCGCTGATAATTAATTTCGCATCCGGATCAACTATATTTCCACTATTATCCTGCGATAAGATTTTTTTAAGAAAAGACTTTCTATGCAACGAACAAATACCGTACAATTTAATTGCGTGAATATGATCCTTAGTCGGATAGCCTTTATTTTTTGACCATAAATATTGCGGGAAATAATTATCTAATCTTTTCATTAATCGATCTCTTAATACTTTAGCAATAATTGATGCCGCAGCAATAGAAAAAGATTTTGAATCACCTTTAATAACGGGAATTACCGGAACAGAATAATCAAATGTTTTATTACCATCTACAAGGATAAGATCGGGTAATATTTTTAATCGCTTAACTGCTAAGTGCATTGATCTCAGAGATGCCTGCAGAATATTTATCCTGTCAATCAGTCCGTGTGAGACAGCCGCAACCGAGAATGCAGCAGCATTTTTAATTATCAGCGGGAAAAGATATTCCCTTTCTTTTGCAGTTAATTTTTTTGAATCATTTATGCCTTCTATAGAGATGTGCTCATCAAATATTACGGCTGCGCTAACAACCGGCCCGGCAAGCGGCCCCCTCCCCACTTCATCTACACCTGCAATCAATTTAACTTTATCAGTCAGAAAAGAATTATCAAAATCCTTCATTTATATTTCATCCGGATTATTTACCTAAATAAATCGCAATTAATCCAAACAACATATCTAATTTTAGAAGAAAACTAATTTTATTCAAGTTTTTTTTCGTATTGTTTTTAAAAAGAGAGTTAAGTGAATAAACAAGTATTGGATTAACCACAAACATAACTATAATAAAATATTCTATATTATAATATTTGAATATGAAGGGTATAAATGTGGCCGTAATTAACAACAAAGAAAACAGCATAATAACTTTTTTTGAAGTATCAATACCATATAAATAAGGAAATGAAAAAATTCCTTCAGACTTATCACCTTCAATATCCTCCATATCTTTTATCATTTCTCTTATTACATTAATTAATAGAGCAAACACGGCAGGTATATAAGCATACTTTAAATTATTTACGGAAATACCTCCATAAATGAAGGCCAGACCCGTTAAGAACGCAACAATAAAATTACCAAGTAGTAATATTCGTTTCAATCTGAATGAATAAAAAAAGAGTAAAGTTAATGCTGAGGCATCAACTAAAAAAGCAAACTTGTTAATAAAACAAGAAAGCGTTAAAGATAAAATCGAACAAATAGCAAAAAGAATGACGGCATGGCGAGGTGATAAATTATTTGAGGCCAACGGCCTAAAAGGCCGGTTTATTTTATCAATGTCTATATCAAACAGGTCATTTATAATATTCCCCGCAGCAGCAGCTAATGCCCCGGAAACCGACGCAAAAATTATTTTATCCGATTCAAAAGTTCCTGCAGAACAAATAACAGCAGCGATTAAAATTGAGAAAGAGGTAATAATTAAATTTACAGGGCGGGTAATTACAATTACTGCAATCAATTTAGTTATTTTTTTGCTAAAACTCATTTACAATTCCAAAATGTATTTTACCATTGGCAAATGTATCCCCCTGCCCTAATGCGAAACTCACTTTAAGAACACCCAAAGCTGTTTCAACATTAAATCCTAACCCGTATCCAATTTTAAATGACTGAGTAGTTTCGATATTATTCAACGGCTCGGCACTTCTTAAAAAATACCCGGTATCAAAGAAGAGAAATCCGAACGTTCTGTTAGTAAGTAACAACCTGTATTCTAAGTTTGACCATGCTATCCTGTTCCCCGCAAACTGGTTTTCCAGGTAGCCCCTTAAAGAATTAGCGCCACCGAAAAAAAACAAATCGCTTTCTTCATAATATGATGCCTTTATTTCTCTTCCATGAAGTCCCAAAGCCGCAATTTGCCTGTTGAACAGTTTATAGAATAAATCAAGATCGATGGTGAAGGTTTGCAAATTTTCATTAGTTGAAATATCCGGAGTGATAAATTGCTGCGGGCCATATATTCTTTTTCTGCTAAAAGAATATGCAGTTACGAATAGTAATCCCGAAGTGGGTGAATAAGGATCATCCCTTGTATCCACCTTGACATTAAATCCTGTTGAGACAGAGCCTGAATTAAAAACGGTAAATACTGTAGAGTCATATTGGGAAGGAATAACTAATTGAGTGGAAAAGATAAAAGAGGCAGACATATTTTCAGCGGCCAAGTATTCGACAGTCCCTTCAAATTTCCGCTGTATATAAGTACTATCCTGCTTCCTTTGAAATAAATCTGCTGTGAAATTAAAAGGATAATTGAATAACCACGGTTCGAAATATTTTATCTCAAGGTCCTGTGACGACTGGTTGAATTGCTGCCAATTAATTGAGGCAGCCCTGCCTGTGCCGAATAAATTTCTAAGACTCACATTTACCAACCCGGTTAAGTATCCACCTTGATTTGAGCCTGTAGAGGGCACATAACCAATGATACCGTCAAAGTTATTAGTTACTTTTTCTTTAACGTTAATTTTTAATACTCCGTCATTATTTGAATTCAAGTAAAATTCCGGTGCAGTTAGGGGATTAAAGAAACCAAGACGATTTAGTTTAGCTGCAATACGGTCAATTGAATTTTGAGAATATTCTTCTCCCGACTTTATATGTAATTCTCTTAATATTACATAATCTTTAGTAGAAGTATTTCCAATTATTTCAATCCTGTCAATTTTACTTAAGTTTCCCCTGCTAAAGTTCAAATGTAAATCGGTGAGATACTCCCCTGTTACAGAATCGGTATAAAAATAAATGGACGAAACCTTAATCTTGGCAAAGGGGTATCCATTATTTTCGAAGTAAGACAAAGATTTCGATATATTCTCTTCCAATAGGAATTTGTTAAATATACTTCCTTCCATAAAACTGAAAAAGGGTATCATTTTTTTTGAGAAAAGAGAATCAAGTCCCGAATAAATGATTTTATTTACTTTAGTCGAAGCACCATCGTTTACGGTAATACTAATATTTATGTGAAGTGAATCCGGTTTATAAGTTATGCTTGTATTTTCAAACGAACTGTGGAAATAACCAGTATTTCCGAATTGAAGTGCTAACCTGGATTTAATACTATCAATTAACACGGTCGAGAATTTATCTCCTTTTTTAACATTGCTCCAAGCTATAAGTTCTTCTTCCGAGAATATCTCACTTCCTTTTATCTGAAGAGATTCAATTGATTGCGAAAAAGAATACGAGCATAGAATAAAGCAAAGGATAAAAAAATATTTAACACGGTGTAACATCAAGTGTTTTCATCTTCTTACCGATGGGGGAAATCCTGATTGAAGCTTTAATTTCTTCTATTTCACTCATACTAATATTACAGACTTCCAAACGTTTTGCATTTAATACACCAATTGATGATGCAAATGCCAGGCCTTCCTCGAATGTTAAATCATTATGCAATGCATATGCAATTCCTGCAACAAATCCGTCCCCGCTGCCGGTAGAATCAACGGTATGTATTTTGGGCACTTCAATTTCATAATGGAAATCAAAATTTGACGCATACGCTTTTAACTCTCCATTTGTTAAGTACGACTGTTTAATACCATTACCATAAAAATATTCCAAAAATTCTAATTTTTCTTTTTCGGTTTTCATTGAAAAATTAAGAGATTTTTCCGTTTCCGAAACGTTATTATGAATAATTGTTGGTGATTTTTCAATGCAATCTTTCAGATGAGTTCCGTAAGTATCACAGATAGAAATTTTGTCAAACTTATTTGCAGTTTCGATTCCAAAAGGGAAAATTATATCGGTTTCCTTACAAGAGGAACTTCCGGAGAATACAACAATTTCACAATTTTCAATCATTTTTCCCATTTTATTCATAAATGCATCTACTTCACCGGATAAAACCTGTGAATTTGGACTGAATAACGTTGTAATTTTTCCAATTGATTCATCAAAAAGGACAATTGCTTCTCTTGTTTCATTTAATATCCGGATTGGAATTGCTTTTATTCCTTCTTTTAATACTATATCTTTGAAGAGCTTACCATTATACCCGCCTAAAAATGTTAGAGAAACATTTTCCGTATTAAGACAATTTAATTGCCTGCTAACATTTATACCTTTACCACCAGCACTTAATTTTTCATCTCCGTTTCTATTCTCGCAGCCAAATGATATTTTTTTAAACAAAAATCTTCTTTCAAGCAGGGGATTTATCGTTACTGTTAAAATCATAAATGAATTCTTAGATTATTAAATATAGAAATAAAATTTTATTAAGCTTCACTTCCATTAATCTTAACTAATTTCGCAAACAAATCATACTCATTTGCACCTGTAATTTCAACGTCATAAAAGTCCCCTGCATTCAAATTAGCACCATTTACCGGAATTAAGACTTCCCCGTCAACTTCAGGCGCATCTCTAAACGAACGGGATACAAAAAAATCCCCTTCTGTGCCTTCGATCAGTACCTTTAGTTTTTTGCCAATGAATTCTTTATTTTTTTCTATAGAAATTTCTTTTTGGATTTCCATTAATATTTCTTTGCGTTTTTGTTTTGCTTTTTCAGGTACGGGATCACCAAGTATAAAGCTGGATGTATTTTCTTCTACAGAAAAGGTAAAAACACCGATACGGTCAAATTTAATTTCTTTGATAAAATTGCAAAGTTCTTCAAACTCTTTCTCAGTTTCATTTGGGTATCCAGTGATAAATGTTGTTCTTAAAGTAATACCAGGAATATTAGCACGCAGTTTTAATAATAATTCTCTTGTCCGCTTGCCGGTTACACCGCGCCTCATAGATTTCAATACAATATCAGATATATGCTGCAATGGTATATCCACGTATTTACAAATTTTCGCATTTGCGGCTATAGTATCAATAACGTCATCGGGAAATTGAGACGGATACGCATACATTAATCTTATCCATTCAATTTCTTTAATTTCACTTAGATTATTCAATAATGTTGACAAATATTTTTGTCCGTATATGTCTATCCCGTAATCGGTAGTATCCTGTGCAATGAGTATAATTTCTTTTGTGTTATTTCGGGCAAGAAATTCAGCTTCCCTGATTAAATTTTCCATTGGAACAGACTTATGTTTTCCCCTCATTATAGGGATAGCACAGAAGGAACAAGGATGATCACAGCCCTCAGATATTTTTAGATAGGCCGTATGAGATGGAGTTGTAAGAAATCGCTCGCCAAGGAGTTCAGACTTTAATTTTCCTCCCAGAGAATTAATAATTCCCTCATATTTTTCTGTTCCAAAAAACATGTCGACTTCCGGGATTTCTTTTTCAAGCTCACTTTTATATCTTTCAGACAGACAGCCTGCAACAATAACCTTTTTAATTTTTCCTTCTTTTTTCAAGGCTACGGCATTTAATATTGTATTTACAGATTCTTCTTTAGCAGCCTCAATAAATCCGCAGGTGTTAATAATTACAGTTTCAGCATTATTAGGGTTATCAATCAAATTGAAATTATTAAGCCGGATTTGGTTCATTAATCTCTCGGAATCCACTGTATTTTTTGAACAGCCTAAAGTAATAACGCTTATTTTTTTATTATTGCTCATGGCAAAAAGAATCCCGAATAAAATATAATAAATTAACTTAGAGAAAGAGTTTCAGATAAATTAAAAGCACGGGTGCCGTATACAGTACCGAATCAAAGCGGTCAAATATCCCGCCATGCCCGGGTAATAAGGCTGATGAATCTTTAACACCGGCATCTCTTTTAATAAGGGACTCTATTAAGTCGCCTATTTGCCCGACGGTACCGATAATAAATCCCATAGCCAAAATATTAGTCCAAGATAAAAAGTTAAGAATTACCGGTTTTAATAATACAATAGATATAATGGTAAATAAGAGGCCAAAAACGGCACCTTCCCAGCTTTTATTGGGGCTAACCCGCGGAAATAATCTATGTTTACCGAGTGAACGGCCTCCAAAAAATGCCGCTGAATCGCAAACCCAAATACCTATAAACATGGAAATTATTAAGAAGCCGCCGCGAGTATTAAAATCCCCGATTGAAGGATAAAATTCTCTAATACCGATCAGAGAACCGGCAAACAAGCCTATATAAAGAATGCCAAATAAGGTAGCACCAATATTAAAAATAACAGAGCCTTTGTTCCTGAATAATTCCACCGCTGATAATAGTAACAATAGAATTACAAAAAAAGAATACGTATCAAAAACGTTACTTACCTGGTTAACCAGCAATAAAATAATTCCTAAAAAGCCAAGCCACGTATTTGCTGAAGCTCCTTTTGCTTTAACAAGCAATGAATATTCATAAAAAGAAATCAGAGCAATTGTTAATACAAAAGTAAAAAAAAATGCACTACCAAAATAACCGGCAGCCAATATTACCGGGATACCTATGATAGAAATCAGCACTCTTTTAGTCGTATTTCCAACAGGCATTATTTATCATCCTCCTGATCATGTGATTGGTCTTTTACCTGCTCTATAAAATTGAGGGCATTGTGCACATCTTCTTTATGCACCAGCAACTTTACAACTGAGAAATCACCAGGTGCAGGAAAGTTCCTATCCTTTTGAGACAGAATAGCTGCGGGAATATCTGCACCTTCAAGATTATCTTTTAACATTTCAACTTCATATTCTTTATTCGAAGTATAGATAACAACCCAATTCCCTTCATTCCATTCTTCAGGCCTAAGAAAAAACTTCTCACTCACAAGTTTTTCTCCGCAATCACGGCAAATAGTAACACCCTCTATATATTCATAACCACAATTTGGACAAACAGCCATAACGCCTCCTAAATATTATTTCTACGCGAATAGTATCTTTTAATTAAATAAATAGTCACGGCAAATAAAGCCGACAGCCCGCAAAATATCATTAAAGAAGATGATAAATCAAAACCTTTACTTACCGCTGTATTTAATACATCATTATCCCCAAAGATAAAATAAAAAATTACCGCCATAAAGTTATTAATAAAGTGAAGTGATATCGGGACAAAAATTGAACCGCTCAAATAAGCGGCAAAACCGAAATACAAGCCAAGAGCAATTAAAGGAATTAAAGCATAGGGATTAAAGTGATATAAACCGAAGAAAATTGCAGTAATTAAAGCCGAAGTAAAAGGTTTTAACTTAAATTCAAAGCTTTTCTGGATAAATCCACGGAACATAACTTCTTCGCAGATCGCCGGAATAACTGCCGCTACAACAACAACCAAAATACCATCGAAGATCGTTCTGGTCGAGAGTAGATTACCATATGTTTTATCTACAAGGTCGTCCAATCTATCCAGGAATGTCTTAATTGTATGAATAAAATTTGAGTTAGCGGACCATAAAGTAAAAAAATGATTCTGGATACTTAAGAAGTACTCCATTAACGGGGTTAATATTGCCAGCCCGATAGTAAATAACAATAATTCTTCCCAACGAGGCAGATTGAATCGGATAATATAACCTACGTCTTCATAAAATGCTTTAGCAAGGATAAGAGAAGGTAAAAGCATAAAAAGGATTTGTCCGGCAATAGTCATCAATCTAACACTATTAACAGGGGCATTCTGAATATCAAAGCCAAAAATAGCTAATGTTAATAAACCGCCAACACCCTGATATAGTATAAATCCGCCGATTAAGCCAATGAAAGCGGCTAAAACAGGTGATATTTTTGGAATTATATTTTTACCCGGAGCAAGATTATTATTTTCATTTGATTCATTTAAGGGCGGTATATTGTTATTTTCATTCATTCGCTAATATTTCTCCTTATTTTACCTTTGAGACGGGGTAACCATTTAATCCTTCAAAAGAAGTTAAGACGGCATCAATTGAGCCAATAACTATTTTTGTTTTAACCTTCACAGGGATTCTATAATTATCATCGGATAGCCAGACATAGATGCTGCCTTCACTTTTAAACAGGCCGCCTTTAATAATTATAGGTTCAACAATAACACAATTAAAAGTACCTCCCGTAACGGTAACTTGTTCTTTACCGAGATATTTAACGTCTAATGTATAAACCGAATCACTATAAAAGTTTTGAAGACGAATTGTTTCACCGACATTTAATTTTGAAAAATTTATGGTTCTAGAATAATAAAAAGCCGATACAATATCATTAACATATTTAGGTATTTTAAACTCGCCCTGATTAGTCTTAGCTTTACCTGAACGCTGGTCAAAAAATGCGGAGAAATCTTTACTAAAACTTCCTTCACGAATATGCTGTTCAAACCGCCACGGGAAAAGGCCGTCAATATCCAGAAATGTTTCGTAATGATCTCTTACCTTATAAATCCAATCAAAGCTGGGAACTGTATTAACGTCAAAAGTAATGTTATAAACGTCCCTACCGGAAATTTTTTTAATTCTCGGAACAGCCATAGTAGCATAACCGGCTGTTACAAATCCATATTTTACATCAAAAGTTAATTTTTCACCCTCTTTAAATGCTTTATTTTCGACTTTTCTAAATTCATTCTTACTTTGGCAATTAATAAGAATTGAAGATGTGACTAATACAATGATTGTGAGAGTCTTCTTAAACATTCAGTTCTCCCTTATTAGGAATAATACTGTAAACTTTTTTTATTTCTATTACAACTTCTTCCGGTGAAATGCTAGCCATACAATTAAATTTTTCACATTGATTCCGTGTACAATTTAAGCAATCTATTGAAGGAGTAAAAATTGTCCGATTATTTGTATAAGGCCCCCACCTTTGCGGGGAACATGCCGCTATTTTAGGATAAAATCCTATTGTATATTTACCGAGAGCCGCTGCAATATGAATGGGCCCTGTTGAATTAGAAATAAAAATGTCGCAAATATCAATTAATGCGATTAATTCAGATAAATCGAATTTACCTGCAAAATTTTTTATCTCATCCGAAATCTGTAGTTCATCACATAGAACTTTTTCAGAAGCGCTGCCGGTAAGAAGTATGGTTACGTCAATTTCTTTTAAAATGATGCCGATAAGCTGCTTAAACCTGTTCAGAGGCCAATCCACAGCGCTTCCACGGCTGCCCGGATGGACAATTAGAACCGGTTTGCTGAGGGAAATATTATTCTCTTTAAGCACATTCCGGATTAAAGCTTTATTTTTATTTCCGGCAAAAAAATTAAATTTTACATTATTGAAGTTTACAATTTCTTTTATTCCCAGAGGCAATAGTAAATCCACGTTAAACTCAAGTTCATGCTTTTCGCCATATTTTCTGTGCGCAAATATCTTCTTATTAAAAAGAAATGAATACCAGCGGTACCCGGTTCCTATCTTATATTTGATACCAGAAATAAATATTATTAAAGCAGTAATTAAAGACGGGGAAACCACCACAGCCGAATCAAATTTGTACTTATATATTAATTTAATATTATCATTCAATAATATTTTTCCATTATGCATACGAAGCACTAATATTTCATCAATATAACTGTTGTTTTCTGCGAGACACTTAGTATCTTCCCTTAGAAGAAAGGATACCTTGCATTCCGGGAAGTGTTTTTTAATAATTCCAGCCATTGGAAGCGACAATATAACGTCCCCGATTCTATCTGTCCGAACTATTAAAAGGTTTTTTGGTGCTGTCATTTTCTTGAAACGTATGGATTATCATTTAAGTAAAATCGCCAAAGTAAATCGACTGATTTTTTAATTCCAATCCTTTTTGATATACTAATCCGGGCGTCATTAATTTTTGGCTGGTCAAGCAGGAATATTTTGTTCCCGGTAAGATCAACACCATAATGATCTTTAGTAATAGACATAGCCTTACAAACTTTACCCGGTCCGTTTGTTAAATTAAATTTTTCTTTTTCTTTTATCAAATCCCTTCCGAACCTGTTAAATATCATTCTATTTATACCTTCCAACGGTTCAAGAGCCCTTATAAGAACAGCAGTACCACTGCCCTGTGTTCCGGTTACAACATTACTGCAAAAATGGGCACCATAAGTAAAATAGACATATAAAAAGCCGCCTATACCGAACATAATTTCATTTCTTTTTGTTTTACCCTTATAAGTATGAGCAGCTTCATCAACAGAGCCATCGTAGGCTTCAACTTCGACAATTATACCCGAAAAAACGATCCCGCCTTCATTTTTAACAAATATTTTACCGAGCAGTTCTTTTGCCACCGTTAATAAATTCCTTGTGTAAAATTTACGTTCAAGTTTTTTATAAGAAGATTCCGGGTTCATATTAAATTGAAGCGGATAAGTTTTTATAAGAGGGAAGAAATTACTATTCGCAATTTAAAATTCAAGCTGGGATTTAAGATTATCTATTTTTTGTTTATAGTACTCCTCTTTTTGCGGATTTTTTTTAATTAACTTTTTATAAACTTCAATTGCTTCAGCAAATTCACCCTGAGTAGTATATATTTTTGCTAATGTTTCAGAAACGATTAAGTGGCTTCCGGAGTCATTATCAAGAAGCAAGTTTTGCGAAATTTCACCTTCTCTCATTTCAGGAATTTTTGCGATTGATATATCCTTCGCAATCTGCTCCAGATTGTCATCTACCGATTTAGAAGGTTTTTCAGCTATCTTTACAGATAATTTATCATCATGCAATTCCTTGGGAGATTCGTTTTCAGGAAGGAACATATTTCTAGAACTGCCAATAAAAAGAGAACGCTGTTTTTTTACATTCTCTAATTCCTTAAGATAGTAGTCATAAGTTTTTTTAGAATGTATAAGGTCGCTTCCTTTTTTAATGTATTTATAAGCGCAGGGATAATCACCTATCAGGATATAAGCTTTTCCAAGAAGAAGATAAGCGATAGCATATTGGGGGAAAATTTTTGTTCCCTCTTCCAGAATAAATATTGCCTGGTCTATATTGTTATTTTCAATCTCACTATTTGCCATTCTGACAAACAGAGGAGATTTATTATTATACTCGTAAATCAAATTAACTTTATCGTTAAATATTTCTGCCGGTGACTTAGCCAAATATTATTCCTTATGCTTTTGTAAAAGCATGTTTAATGGAAGTCAGAGAGACAAAAGAAAAGCCGATAAAGAATAAAAGCTGGAAAGGCAATGCCGCAATTTCAAGAAAATATATTGACGAAGCAATACCGATTAAACAGTAAATTGCCATTATTAATTCGACGTAAACAGAAAATCCTAATTTCCTGCTCATATATTTTTTGCCGATCCAGGAATCTTTATTATCAACCACTTTAAATTTAGGAGTTCTAACAAATTCACTTTTACGGTTCATCAAACCTTCAAAAACAGCACGTGAATTATTTACAGCAAAGCCCATACTGCCGGCCATAAATAGCGGGAAAAGGACAATCCTTTTTCGCCAGTCAGAATGCACATCCTTCTGTGAAAAAAGGTAAAAAATGAATGTTCCTACAAAAGCCAAAACGAATACAGACATAACAGCAAAGTAAGCATGATGAGGCCCGCTATTTTTAATAAAAGTTAACGGAACATTTAATATTGCCGCGAGTAATATAAAGGGGAACACAATATTATTTGAAAGATGGAAAGTGGACTGCAATTTAACACGCAGTGGAATTTTTGCTCTCCAGACTAACGGAAGAATTTTCTTTGCAGTTTCAATGGCACCCTTAGTCCATCTAAATTGCTGGGATTTCAACGCATTTATTTCGGAAGGAAGTTCTGCAGGAGAAGTAAAATCTTTAAGGAATACAAACTTCCACCCGTTGAGCTGAGCCCTATAACTTAAATCAAGATCTTCGGTGAGAGTAGTTCCATCCCAATTGCCGGCATCGACAATACAACTTCTTCTCCAGACACCGCCTGTACCATTAAAATTTATAAAAAATCCTGCTTTATTTCTTACAGTCTGTTCAATAACAAAGTGACCATCGAGTGCTAAGGCCTGAGCTTTAGTGAGGATTGAATAATCTCCGTTAATGTGTTCCCATCGTGTCTGAACCATTCCGACTTTTTCATCAGTAAAAAAAGCAAGCGTTTTTTTTAAAAATTCTTTTTGCGGAATAAAGTCAGCATCAAATATTGCAATAAATTCGCCTTTGGCAGTTTTCATAGCTTCTTTAAGAGCCCCGGCTTTGAAACCTTCCCTATTAGTTCTTCTAATATGTTTTATATCGAATCCTTCTTTTCTTTTTTCCTCAACAATTTTATTAGTAATTTGAACAGTTTCATCAGTTGAGTCATCTAAAACTTGAATCTCCAAATTTTCTTTAGGATAATCAATTTCACAAACTGAATTTATTATTCGTTCGACAACATACAATTCATTAAATAATGGTAGTTGAATAGTAACTTTGTAATCAGGAGTGATATCGTTTTTAGGAGTGTACTTTACATTTTTATATTTATTGTAATAAAATATCATTATAAAACCATGTAAGCCAAATACAAAAAGGATGAAAAGAGAAATAAAATATGAGATGAGGACTACGTTATCCATTTTATTTATAAACCTTTAGATTAAATTTATTTTACCAACCCGAAACTGTGTCTAGCAATATATTATCTGTAATATTTTCAATAGCAGCCTGTATGGCATTTCGTCTTGCAGCTATATTACTGGAGGATGCATAATCTGCATAGCCGGAATAGCTCTTATCAAAAACAGTTTTTCTTTTAACCATATCCTTGTAAGTAACCTGTACTTCAATAGTGATTCGTCTTGAAGTTACATTTTCTCCTGCGGAAACTACCGAAGGGGCATCATTTAAAGAAGTAACTATACAGGTTAATGTTGCATCTGCATCAGGTTTATTTGAAACCTGCAATGTATTATCATCAACAAACTTTTGTGTTAGTATACTTGAGAACAATTCTCCCAAACCGGGTTCTCCTGAACCACTACGGTCTAAAGTAGGACGAATTGATATATTCTTAAGATACTTAGGTACTGAAGCTCCAGTAAAAGAATATACACAACACCCCACAAAATTAATCAGACTGCAAGTTATAAACAAGGAAATTATAAATAGGTGTAAGTATTGAACTAAAAACCTACATTTTTGCTTATTAACAAAGCTTTTCGCCCATTTTAATTTAAGCAGCACAAGTGACATTATGGCGTATTTATAAATCATATTCTTTAATTTTTCGATATAAAGTTCTTTCGCTTATTTTCAACATTTTTGCGGCATTTCTTTTATTGCCTTTAGTTTGGTCAAGAGCATTTTTAATCGCTTCTTTCTCCATCTGTTCAAGCGGCAGTATTTCTTCGGAATCATGATTTGCTTTAGACTCATCTACAATAACGTGCTGTCGAGTGATAATATCTTTAAGCTCCATTATATCTTTTTTTATTTCAAATAATGCCCGGTACATCAGTTCCCTATCTAATTCTTCAGCTGACCTGTTTAAATAAATGGGGAGATTTCTTGAAGAAGTCTGGCCATCATTAATTTTAATTAATTGTGAAAATGACTGCACATCCAGAATTCCACTTTTGCTAAGTGCAACGGCAGATTCAACTGTGTTTTTTAACTCTCTAACATTTCCTGGCCAATCATAGCTTTTCAAATATTCAATAGCATCCTGGGTTAATACCGGCATTTCGATTTTGCTTTCGGTAGAAAAGCTTTCAATAAAGAAGCGGGCTAACTGCTCGATATCGGATTTCCTTTTTCTTAACGGAGGAATACTTAAAGTAACAGCTTTTAATCTGAAGTAAAGATCTTCGCGAAATCTTTTGGATTCTACTTCCTGCTGCAAGTCCTTATTAGTCGCGGCAACTATACGAACATCCACTTTTGTAACTGTTTCCGAGCCGAGTTTAAGAAATTCATTGGTTTCTATTGCACGCAACAATTTAACCTGAGTGGTTAACGGCATATCGCCAATTTCATCCAAAAAGAGAGTTCCTCCATCGGCAATTTCAAAATAGCCCTTTCTGTTATCAAATGCCCCGGTAAATGAACCCTTTTTATGCCCGAAAAGTTCACTTTCAAGAATACCTTCAGGTATTGCACCACAATTAATACTTAGAAATTGTTTATTAGCTCTATGGCTATACTGGTGAATTGCTTTAGCAAATATTTCCTTACCCGTACCGCTCTCCCCAAAAATTAAGACTGAAATATCCGAAACAGCAACCTGCATTACTATATCAACAAGCTCCCGAATCTCCTTAGCCTTGCCGATAATACCAAATTTATTTTTAAATTCTTCTATTGTCATTATTTTATTTAGGGATGTAAAATTTAATATTTTTATTATTTTACTATAAAATATTTAAACTTATCTAAATATACCAATTTTAGACACCTTATTAAAGGTAATTAACGGGAAGAATTTATTTATAAAGCAATACTCAAACCATCGTAAGCATCAATAATTTCAATATTTACGATAGAACCCAGTGTTTTAATAATATCCAGCAAGGTTGGTTCATCTTCATCGCTTATATGAGTTAATATAAGTTTTTTAATATTTAATAATTCAGCAATTTTTATTAAACCAGGGATGCTTACATGCGAGATTTCCGATATTAGAATATCCTTTTCAAAATCTTTAAATAACAGGATGTCTTCAAGACTGCCAATATCTCCCGTATAATGAACATTTTTTCCATTTAGATCAAAGATGAAACTATTGCAGGAAAAACTTAATTTATTATTAACGTCATATACTCTGTAGGAATGTAAGTGAGTGTTTTGCTTAGCTAAAAATTTGAAATTTTCCGTAATTGTATATAAGTCGTCATTATAAAAAGGCACATAATTTATTACAAAATCCATTTTCTCTTTAAATATATAGGCATGATAAATAAAATCTTTTACCACTTCAATCAAACTTTCGTGAATGAAGATATCAAGCTTACTTTGCCTTACATTAAGTTTCATCTGGATAATGAGGGCACATAAACCGCTGAAATGGTCAGGATGAAGATGTGAGATTAAAATTCCATTTATTGAGTTAAAATGTATGTTTTGAGAAAGTATTGCTTTTGAAATCCCATCCCCGCAGTCAACCAACAAATTATAATCATTTGATAGGAATAGTATAGATGAGTGGAATCTGTTTATAGATGTTTTTCCCGAACCGGTTCCTATAAATTTAATTTTCAAGATGTTTCTTTTAATTTAGACTTATATTACTAATTTATTAAATAAGTTTAAGAAAAATTGAATAATAGTATTGTGATTTATTGAGTTGAAGTCAGAATAAGGTTAAAATTAAGCACTATTCAGGCGAATCAGCGCAGGCATATCCGGTAATCCGGTTTCACTATAAGACAGCCTGTTATATTAAAACGAAAGCCAATTTTAACTGGGGATTCCCGGTTATTTACCGTTGATATATGTTACTGAAAGAGCCTTTCCAGTTTCGTCACTAATTTCACATGCGGAAGCAACAAAATTCAGACTGCCTGTATTGCCGTTAATCGTAAATAATAAATCAACAAGTTTACCGTTAGTTATATTTAACGGAGTAATTAACGTAGCATCAAACCAACCAAGAAGAATAGTGCCATATGATATTTTTAATGATATCGCACCTATCTTATTAAAATTTGTAACTGTTAAGGGTATATCCAATACATTGCCATCTTCTGCTGGCAGCCCGAGTGTAATTGTCATCCCCTGGCCAAATATATTTGAAGAATATAACATCAATAGACAGATATATAATAATATATTTTTCATAATTGTCCTGAACAAAAACTTAACTAACCTGGTACCTATATAATCGAGACCCGGTGAATAGTTTACTAATATAACAAATTTTATTCAGTATCGTTAAATAATTGCAGAACGGAACGAATAACCAGGATAGGACTGGAAATCACTTTGAATTTAAACTTACCACTCTTCCTTTAAGGTTAAATTTTTTATTAATCAGTTTGAGTACACCATTAGCCTCAGTTCGATTAACAAATTTGCCAACATAAATTATATGGAACGAACTGCCAGCAATCAATTTAACTTCAATTCTTGTAATGTAGCCGGCACTATCCAGAGTTGATTTTAACAAATTTGCATTTTCTGCAACAGTAAAAGCTCCTGCCTGAATAGAATATTTATAATTTCCAAGAAAAATTTTTTCATTATTTAAAGTATCAATAATACAAGTATCATTTTTACCGGGAATTAAATCTTCATTAGGTATATCCTTTTCAGCAAGTTTAATATAGGGTGATTGCGGGTAATCATTCTTCAGCCTGTTCAAATTACTTTTTACCAGGTTGTATTTCCCAATTGCATAGTAATATGCACAGAGCCTGTATAATGACGCATCGGCATAGCGGCTTTGCGGAAAATTACCTAACAGATAAGAATAAATGGCAACGGCCTGCTGGCCATCGCTGCTTAAGACACCTTCGAGAAAAAGAACCGACGGACTACCGGGAAACTTTTCTTTTAATCCGTCAAGATCATGTTCAGCCTGTTCTTTATTACCTTTTTCAATTTGCCTTAGATAATTTACTATATCAGGATCCTGAGGATAAAGATTAATTTGGAATATAACTGAAAGAATTAAAACAGAAATAACTATAAATTTATGATTCTGCATAATTAAACATCAAATAATTTCATTATTTAAGCAGTTAAAGCAAATTTTTCACTATCCGGGTATATAAATTCTAAAAACTGCCCGAAGAGGGTTGCAGAAGTTGCGCGTTCAATTTTAATTTTTACATAGCTGCCTTCCCTGATATTTTCATTAAATGGAATAATAACTACTTTATTTGTGCCGGTTCTTCCGGATAGGAATAGATCAGATTTTTTGCTTAGTCCATCAATTAATATTATTTCATCTTTACCAAGTAAAGACTGATTTTTGCTAAATGAAATTTTATGCTGTAGATCTATTATCTCCTGAAGGCGTTTCTGCTTTGTTTCTTCAGGTACATCATCGCCCATTTTGAATGATTTTGTGCCTTCCCGAGGAGAATACTTAAACATATAAGCACCATCGTATTTAACTTCCTGCATAATATCAAGAGTCAGTAAATGATCTTCAAAAGTTTCCGTCGGGAATCCCGAAATAATATCGGTTGAAAAACTGACGCCCGGTATAATCTGCCTGGCCTTGTCTATCAAACTCAGATAATGTTCAATAGTATAAGCTCGGTTCATCAACTCCAATATCCTGTTTGAGCCTGATTGAACAGGCAGATGTATATAATTACAAATATTGGAATTCTCCGCAATAGTGTATAATAATTTTTCAGATAAATCCTTTGGGTGAGATGTAGTAAACCTGAAGCGAATGTTTCTGTCTTGTTGTGAACAAGCTGAGATTAAATCTGCAAAATCATTCTGCCCGTCAAAATATGAATTTACATTTTGGCCGAGTAATGTTATTTCTTTGAATTTCCTGTTTGAAAGATATTTAACTTCATCAACAATTGATTGCATACTGCGGCTTCTTTCCCGGCCCCTTGTAAAAGGTACAACACAGAAAGTACAAAACTTATCGCAACCGCGCATAACAGAAATCCAGGCTTGTAAACCGTCCTCCCTAAAAGGGATAATATCACTGTAAGTTTCGGTTCTTGACAGTCGTACGCCGATCCCCTTTTCTCCATCAAAGGCGATATCTATAAGTTCCGGCAATCGTCTGTATTCATCCGGGCCCACAATAACATCAACAATCTTTTTTTCATCGACAAGTTCTTTTTTTAACCGCTCTGCCATACAGCCAAGTATGCCGACAACCAAACCGGGTTTTTTAATTTTTAAGTTTTTAAAACTTCCAAGCCTGCCATAAATTCTTTGTTCGGCATTTTCTCTTATACTGCAAGTATTAAGTAAAATAACATCTGCCTGTCCGGATTCTCCTGTTATTTCATATCCGCTGCTTTTTAATATACCGCAAATCAGCTCAGTATCTGCAACATTCATCTGGCAACCATACGTTTCTATATATACAAAGTATTTATTCATTTATAAAATTATTAATTTTAGTTAACCTTTTCATCTTTATTAACAGGGACAAAGCCAAAATGTTGATTTTGCGGAATATCAACAGGTATTTCACCGAATCTTGCCTCATACCTATCAAGATTTTCTTTTAATGCTTTCATTAACATTTTAGCGTGTTGCGGAGTAGTAATAATGCGTGCATGCACTTTCGCTTTCGGTACACCAGGGACAATACGTGTAAAATCAATTATAAATTCCGCGGGTGAATGTGTAATAATTGCAAGATTAGAGTAAATACCTTCTGCTTCTTTTTCACCAAGTTCAATATTTATCTGTTGTCCTTGCGGCTGATTATTTTGAGTCATTTTATTTAAATATCCTTATTATTAAAATTAATATCAATTTCTTCTTTTAATATAACTCTCTCGTAAAATATTAAATTCACTTTCAACTTTAGTTTATAACTCAACGGCTGAATAAAATTGCTTGTGGAAACATTAATACTTCTAACGATACAACTTTCCCAAAATAAAAGTTAAAGCTTTTTCCGGTGCGTACTAATAAATTATATACAATGTAGCGAAAACAATTAATAATATTTTTATACTTTAAATAATCAAAAGTTTAATATTTGTTCTTCGTCTATAACCGCCTAATAAACCCGCTTATCAATATAAATATACGAAATGCCGAAATCATTTACCCTAATAAACCCCCGTCATACCCATATTACGGGATAGAGAAATGAATTCGGCACTAATATATAAAAAATAATTATTTACAATACTTATTATTTTCGCAATTCATCGGCTTTATCAAATGCTTTTTGTGCTTTATCCTGCATACCCAGAGCTGTATAAACTCTTCCTATCAGTTCCAGCATGGAAGCATCATTTGGTTTAAGATCGAGTGATTTTTGAAGGTAAGGAAGAGCTGATCTATATTTTTCCATAAATACGGTATCCTGGTTATCTTTTTTATCTTCATTTTCTTTGGCTAACTTAGCTCCCCACTTAACATAGGTTACACCAAGATTATATACTGCATTTTGGTAATTAGAATCAATTTCAATTGCTTTTTTAAACTGTTCTTCAGCTCCGAGAAAATCATTGTTGCCTAATAAAAGGACGCCATAATTATATCTATAATATTTATTGCCTGGATCTTTTTCAACGCCAATTTTAAAAGCTCCAATAGCAACTTCAATTTTACCTGTACCAATATATGAATTTGATAGTAATACCAATAATTCCGAATCGTTCGGATATAATTTTCTTCCTTCAATCATTAAATCAATCGTTTTATTATAATATTCAATTTCGGCTAAACTATCTTTAGCATCATGTGAAGATGTATATTGATCTCTGAATTTCACTGCTTTCTGATAATATATTTCACCAAGATATTTATAGCCATCAAGCGGTTTTTCCTTTTGAATTAAAATAGTAAAAGGTTCAATGGCTTCATCATATTTAGAATCAGTCATATAAACAAAAGCAAGATTTTTATATGTGTCAGCCGAATCCGGCTCAATTAGCACAGCATTCTTAAATGCACCGATGGATTTATCATAAAATATTTTTGAACTATCTTTATCCTTTGAACTTGAACCTTTTTGAAAGTATCCCACACCTTCGTTAAATAATTGAGCCCAATAATATTTTTTTGAAGCATTTATATCTTTTTCAAATTGTTTACTTATAGCAAGCGATTTATCGAAGGCATAAACCAGGGTATCATAATCACCTAATTGACCGCTAACGTAGCCTAATAAATAATATCCTTCATCACTTATAGGATTATTTGCAACTTCTTTTTTAAGTACCTCAGAAGCTTTAGTATAATTTTTTTGCGCCATGTACATTTTTGCACTTGTTATTTCAGTTGAAGCGCATTGAAAACCGTAGACAGCCAGCCCGGTTAACAGTATTAATACAATAAAATATTTTGAACGATACATTATTTCTCCAATTAAAACTTAATTTAAAGATAAAAGTTAGCATTTTAAGAAAGTATAATCAAGATTACACTTACTTAAATTTGCAAATCTTTAAGTAATATAAACCGAATAATTGATAAGATTTAAAATAAAAAACCCCCCATAGATTTGGGGGGTTTTAATAATACAAATATTTATTTAAGAAGCGTCATTTTCTTGGTTAATGTGAAATCACCGGCTTGCAGTCTGTAGATATAAATACCAGAGGATAAATTTTTATCAGTAAACTGAAATGTATAACTACCGGCCACCATTGCTCTATTTACCAAAGTTGCAACTTCCTGTCCTAATATATTATATACTTTTAAAACAACTTTAGATTCCTTAGGTAAATCAAAATTGATATTAGTGCTTGGATTAAACGGATTAGGATAATTTTGACTTAAAGCGTAAACTTTTGGTATACCAGAGTGCGTGATAACACTATTAATTACACTAACACTGCCATTGATAAATACAACCCCTGCAATTACATCTCCTGCAGAATCGGCTACCTGGGATGCACTTCCCAAAAATGTCAGGCTGGTTGACCCGCCAAGATAAACAAAATTCAGGTTAACAAGTGTAGCACTGTCAGCCGTAATTGATGAATTACCACCTGTCTGATCAAACCAGCTAAGTGTAATAATACCATTACTTTCGTTATATGTAAAGGTTTTACCACCGGGAACATTTGTGATACCTGTGAAATTAAGAACAGACGCATTATATTGTATTTTTAAAGAAATAGCACCTATAGCCTTAAATTGCTTAAATGATACAGGTATACTAACGCTATTATTAAGAACAGCTGTTGCATTTGGCAAACTAAGAGTAGGTGCTGAACCTAATTTAACACTTCCGTTATTAAAAGTAACATTATTTAATATAGTGCCCGTACCGGTTGCAAATTGACTTTGTGTCAGGTCAAAACTTAAAGGGTCAGTCCCACCTGTATAATTAAAACTTAAATCAAATAAAACAGCACTGTCTGCATTAAACGGTGCATTTCCACCTGATTGATCAAACCAGCTAACTAAAAATTCGCCATTTTTTGCATTAGAAGTAAATGTCAGTCCGGAATAAGGATTAATAAGTGTTGCATTTGTTAATAAACTTGCGTTGTAATCAATTACCAACGATATTGCACCTATACCACTCATTTTCGTAACAGTAACAGGGACAATTACAGTTCCTATCGGACTAATAACATTTGCAATTGTGATTGCAGGCCCTGCACTTGAAACCGCTCCATTAACATAAACTACATTTGTTAAAGCAACACCTGATTCATTTGATATCTGACATGAGGTAGTATTAAAAGATAAAGAACCGTTACCACCGTTATATTTAAAATTAACATCTAATAGAGTTTGATTTGCAAAATTCATTGGAGTATCAGTGGATTGATCAAACCAGCTTATTGATAATATTCCATTTGCAGCACTTGCTGTAAAATTTCTTCCTGCTGGCGCATTTGAAATTGAGACAAATGAAAGGGCTGAAGAATTATAAGCAATTTTTAACGAAATAGCGCCAATATTCGAGAAATTTTGGACAGTTAAAGGAACACTTACAACCGAATCAATAGCACCTGGTGTATTCACAAGTGTAACAGTAGGATTAGATACTGAGCCCTGAATACTGCCATTAGAATAAGTAATTCCATTGATCTTAACACCTGAATCATTAGATATTTCACTATTAACAGTATCAAAAGCTAAAGAACTTGCCACCCCGTTAAATGTAAAATTAAGAGTTAATAAAGTACCGCTTGTAATGGGAATTGGAGTTTTACCTGATTGATCAAACCAGCTTATACTTAAAACACCATTTGAAGCAGCAGCAGTAAAACTAACGCCGCTAAGTGTAGTTGTAACACTTGAAAAGCTTAAAGAAGAAGCATTATAATCAATTTTTAAAGAAACTGAGCCAACATTATTAAAACCACTCACCGTCAGAGGAACTGAAACTGCTCCTGCTGCAGTTGTAATATTACCGAGCTGCAAAGAAGTACTACTGCCCTGAACCGAACCATTAGAATAAGTATTATTAAAATATTGAGTACCTAATTCATTAGAAACATTGCAATTTGCAGTATCAAAAGTTAATGCGGAAGTTCCATTAATATATGTAAAATTAATACTTAAAAGATTTGTTAGGTTAGATATATTAATAGGATTTTTTGCTGTTTGGTCGAACCAGCTTATTGAGATGACACCATTATTAGCGGCTGCTGTAAACGTAACACCTGCAATTGCATTTGTAATTCCCGTAAAAGTTAATACAGAAGGATTATAATCAATTTTCAATGATATAGCCCCAACATTAACCAAAGATTGAGTACTTAAAGCTACGGAAACATTAGAACCTGCACTTGCAGTAACATTAGCAAGCGATAAATTGATAGCAGATCCTCCGGTTACACCACCGTTATTATAGGTTACCGTAAGATTATTCCCTAATTCATCCCCTATAGCACAGGGATTTATTCCGGACGTAACAAAATTTACCGAACTTGCACTTCCGTTACTAGTAAACATTAAATCAAGTAATTTTCCATTAGTAATATTTATAGGCGTTTTTGTGGTTTGATCAAACCAGGATAACATTACATTACCGCCTGTAGCATTAGTGGTGAAAGTTACATTAGCTGGGGAATTTGCAATTCCAACAAAAGTTAACGATGAAGCATCATAAGAAATTTTTAATGATACAGCGCCAACATTATTAAAATTAGCAACATTTATTGGCAAATCTACTGTGACCCCTGCTCCTGCTGATACGGTCCCAATTGTCATGCTTGTACCCTGGGCATATACATTTGCAGAATATAACAGTAATACACCAATAAATAATAATATTAATTTTTTCATAAGTATCCTTCACTTCATAATTAGAATTAAACAAAATTGGGTCCCGATAAAATCGGGACCCTATGAAGACTATACTAAGATTTCAAATCATAAAACATCTTTACTTCAAAAGCATCATTCTATTAATCTGAGTGTATTTCTGAGCGCCTGCATCTACTGTAATCCTGTAGAAGTATACACCACTTGCTGCATTATTAGCATTCCAAACAACCTTATATGAACCTGCTGTTTGAATTTGGTTTACTAACGTTGCAACTTCCTGTCCAAGTATGTTATATACTGCTAACTTCACCGTACCATTTGAAGGCAAGTCATAAGATATTGTAGTAGACGGGTTGAATGGATTAGGATAATTCTGTTTCAAACTAAATGCTGTAGGAATTGAAGCTTCAAGGGAAGCAACTTTTATTATAGCATTGTTTATTATTCTTCCATCAGCCTGAGCAAATTGACTATTTGCTGCATCTAATGTAACACTAAATTTAGAACCCGCCTTAAAGCTAGTGGCGCTAATTGGTTTAAAGTTAAGAGAAACCATTTCATCTTCAGCTTTTAAGCTTAACGGTTCTTTTCCGCCTGTCATATCTGCCCAAGCGAGTGTTACCGTTCCATTTTTATCATTAGCCAAGAAAGTAGTTCCCGAAACTCCGGTAAATTTAACTTCATTGGTAGGATACGTAAATCTTAAGCTTACAGCTCCAAGCTGCATTGCACTTCCGACTTTAACAGGAATAGAGAAAGCCTGACTTGAAGCAGCAACATTTAACGTACCGTCATTTATTAAGCTTACTGAACCGGAATTCTTTGCAAGTGACGAATTATCATTTTCAATAACATCACCGGTTGACAAGGCGCTGATATTTGCAGTAACAGTTGTACCGCTTACAGTAACAGTATCAGTTGTAAATACCCAATCACCAGCTGCAAATGAATTGTCTAATCCGACAAATCTTCTGCAAATCAATAATGCATCTGTATTATTGATACTTCCGCTTGCATTAACATCGGCTGCTAATTGTTGAATGGCAGTAAGAGTAACACTTCCATTAAAGAATTTGGACACAAAAAGTGCATCGATGGCATTTGCACCTAACCAAGGATCTGTTGTTGTAGCAGTTAATGTATAAGATCCTGCTGCTACATTGGCAAATGTGAATGCACCTGCTGTTGTTGTTGTTGCAGTTATTCCACCCGGATTCAATGTTACAATAACATTTTTAACACCTTTTGCAGGGTTGCCGCCGTACAGAACTGAACCTTGTACTGTAGCAGGGCTAACTTGTGTCTGATATCCGAAAGTGAAAATTGCTGTTTGAGAAATTAAATTACCAGTTGAATTTGTAACACGTACAATAGGTAATCCTGGTACTGATTCAAAGTTTGAATATGTACCGGTCTGAGCTACCCAAGGATTAGTAATAACGGTTCCTAATTTAGCAACTACTCTGATATTCTGAACTGTTGAGCTTGTATAATTAGTGAACCCGGTACCTGTTAATTCAACGTCAAATGCTTGTGCAGGTCCAAAACTTGGAGTAGCATTAATTCTCCAATCAAAGTTAGCTGTAGTATTTACAGTTTGACCATTTATTACAAGCGGGAAACCATTTGTTCCGCCAGGATTCGTTGAATCTGCTGATATGGTAATTGTTGTTGCATTTAATGTTGGGCTGTCAAATGTAATAGCCGCAAGCCTGTATGCAGTTAATGTACCAACTGGAAATTCATATCTTCCTGATGAAGCGCTGGCAATGGCTTTTTGAACGCTGCCAACTATATGAGATAAATTTGCAGCATTTTTAGTAAATCCTTCAGCCCCGGTAAGAACTATATTATTACCGGAAGGAATAACAACTACGCCATTATTTAATCCTAATGATCCGCTAACAGTTAAATTACCACCAACTACATTTAAAACCGGGCTGGTACCTGTTAAGTTTACATTAAGATATCCTATTGTCTGAGCCGCAGGAATAGTTAAAGTTTGAGTATTTACACCGGCAAGAATCAAAGGAGCTCCTGAAGTGAAAGATACAGTTGGAGCAGTTGCCTGTGAATTTGCATCGGTAGCAATTGTTACAGGGCCCATAGCCGTTAATGCTGAACTTGCCGTAATATTATTTCTAATTGATAAAGTTCCGTTAACTGTTGCAGCAGTACCTATAGTAAGAACTGAATTAGCAACATTACCGGTTCTTGTAACAGTTAGATTATTCATAATTGCAGGAAATTCAATACTTGTGGTAATAGCGCCACCAGTACTCTCATAACTTAAGTTGATGCTGTTATCACTCGGGAACACAAGATTTCCGGTAGCTCCTACTGTAACAGATCCAAGATCCGTTTCATGTATAGTAGCTTTTGAATTAAGTGTTAAAGTATTAGCACCAATAGTTAATGTACCTTCTGTTAACCATAATGCAGAATTTACCTGTCTGCTTCCCGGTAATAGAACTGTGTTAGCTGCTGCAGCACTGTTTACCTGGAAGGAGCTGACTAAAGTAGCTGTTGCAGGCCAAATGAGAGCAGGAATAGTTCCACCTGAAGTAACATTTAAAGCAACCAATTTGATAATTTGAGAATAAGCTGGCACTACATCAACATTTCCACTTGTATAATTAACAGTTGCAGAATCTGCAATTGCTAATTTACTATTAGTTGTAAATGTCTGTGCAGCAGCTTTCAAATCAAATGCATTTGTCACAGTAACAATACCGCCGCCTGTACCTCCTGTTAAAGATACATTATTTGCTGCGGAAGCGGTTACTCTTAAATTAGGAATTGAGAACCCATCGCTGCCCTGGCTAACAGTATATGCAGATGAGCCATCAAGTATCATATATCCGGTTGTAGCTTTATAAGAACCGGCTGTTCTTGTAAATGCTGTCTGGAATGTTAAATTTTCAGAACCAAAATTCAATACACCGCCATCATGTGTAAATAAAGTAGTAATTGTAAGTGCTGTTCCTGTACCGGCTAAATTTACATCATTGCTGATTCTTAAATTAGCTATAGTAGGTGTACCTGAATATGTAAATGTTAAAGGAGCAACGGCTGCATCAAGTCTTAATGTACTTGCGCCCGTAACAGAACCGGAAGTAATTGTGAAAGCTGATCCGGTAAGGGTCAGGTTTTCACCTAAATTCAATTTACCTGCTGTTAAAGTAAGATTACCGCTGATTGTAAGAGGTGCGCCCGCCAAAACTATTTGTTCAGCAGGATCAGCAGTTGTAACATCAGCATTGTTGAATTCTGTATTTACTCCAATTGTTGAACCAGTGCCGCCGGCTGTTAATGTAAATGCAACGTCCGTAGCACCATCTTTTTGATATAGTCTGAATAAACCTGATCCGGCAAAAGAAGCAGTTCCGGTTTGGCCTATATTAACAGAAGCACCGCGCTGTTCAAATGTAAAAGTGCCAACATTTATTGTACCGCCAGCGTGTGTTAATGTTCCTGTAGCGGCAAGGTTTCCACCTAATGTTAAAGTATTTCCGGTTGACGCTGTTGTTACAGCACCAAGCATACTTCCATCAAATGAAACACCGCTAAGTGTAACAGTTGCACTATTAGTACCTGATACAAAAGTTAATGATCCATTTGCACTTGTAGTTGTCGGTACGAATACTGCTCCATCCGTCCATAAACCACTTGCTCCCAGGAATTGATTAACAATAGCAGTAGCATTTATACTATTACCCACGGAACCTGCAGCAATTGAAATAGGAGGTAAATAACCGGATCCTGTAATTGTTGTTCCGGTTGCAGCAGCAAGCGATAAATATCCGCTTCCAACGTTAATAATATTACCGCTTATACTAATTGTAGCGCCCTTCATTGTTAATACAAATCCATTAGCAATGGATAAAGTTTGATTCGCGTTAACAGTAATAATACCGTTGACAGTTGCATTTGCGCCTAAAGTAACAATACCATAACCAACCTTGCTAACACCGGTTGTAGTAGCAATTGTTAAATTTTGCAATTTGGATGCAACTGTAGGAATTTCATTTCCAGTAGTTTTGTCGGTACCAATATAGCTGATGTTTACATTTGAGCTATAAGTTGGTGCCTGGCTGAAAGTTCCGGCGTTTAGTACTACAGTAGGTAATACCGTTGTATTATTAATTGTAATTACATTACCGCCGTTAGCTACTGCACCGGCAGTCAGATATATTGTACCGGTTAAAGTAACATTTGAAGAAGCAGTAAAGGTTCCGGGAGTAGCATTATTGAACTCAATAGTTCCAAATGAACCTGCACCGCCAAAAGTGTTGGCAGCACCTACTAATCTAATTCTTGCTGTCTGTGTAGTTGTATAACCGGAAAGATTTGAAAAGTTACCACCTACGCTTAATGTTGAAGTATTAGTTAAAGCAACTGCACCGGATGTAAATGTAAGATTACCTGCAATAGACAAAACCCCACCGGTAACACTAAGAGCAGTAGCCAAACCGCCTGTATTATTTACCTGGAGGTTTCCGGGTATTGAAGGAGAATTAGGGCCAATTATTAAACTAATCTGTGAAGTTGGTGTAGGATTACCAATTATAAAAGCTGTACCTGCAGTTGAAAAAGTTGTGTTTGCATTTGCGCCGCCAATTGTAATAATTGGGGTATTAAATGTCCAACTAGTTCTGCCAGTTGTAGTAACAGTACCGCCAGTGAATGATGCGGTTCCTGAAACAGTTATTCCAACACCTCCGGCAGCTAAAAGGCTGGCTGTTCCGCCACTAATATTAACAGTTCCAATCGCTATAGGCTGTGTTGCTCCAACTGGAATTGAAACCGTGCCTGCAGCTACTGTTAAACCGCCGATAGTTACAGAACCTGAAGTTAAATTGGGGAATGTGATAGAACCACTTGCTGCATTGCTAATTACCGAACCGGTAATTCCAATTGCGCCTGTAGTTGATAAATTATCTACTATATTATTAGCAGATTCGTTATCAAGATTTCCACCAATAGTTACTGCTGTACCTGCAGTTCCGGCTGTTCCGATTTTTAATAATGCCAGGCCTCCGGTTGTACTTCTTGTAAGGACAACGTTACCTGTAGTATTAAAAGGTTCATTTCCAAATGTAATTGTACCGCCAATAGCTGAACCTGACAAAACTACTGTTGTTCCGAAGAAACCGGCAGCTGTACCATCGCCGGCACCGATAACTATATTACCATTACCGTCTCCGTTTGCAGCGCCAAGTGAACTGTTTGTAATTGCGCCGACCGGGTTGCCGGAAATACCAATTGAAGATCCGGCTGTACGTGCAGCGCCGCCCAAAATAATTTGGCCGTTATTAGTATTACCACCGCCGCTTAAACCAGCCCAATTTGATGTATTGTTAATTCCGCCATCTGCTCTAACCACACCGGAAGTAAGGGCTGAAAAATTGATAAGCCCCAAATTAGTAAATGTATAAGCAGTGGTTGAACTAAGAGAAGTCATTGAACCATTGTTAATTGCGCCATTAATCGTAACATTTGTTGTAGTATTAGCGAAAGTTATTGAACCAACAGGATCAGCACCACTTGCTGATATACCTGAACTTGCCCCGAGTGCTCCGCCTAAATTAGCGTTATCTATTACGTTACCTGTAATTACTACAGCTTGATTCGGGAAGGTAATTGAACCAACTGCAGCAGCAAGACCAAAAGCAGTGCTTCCTTGTGAAGTATAAGACGTTTGGTTTGTTACATTACCGTTAACTGTAACAGCGCCTGCGCCGTTAAAAATAATATTAGCAACGGCAGCGGCACCGGATGTTATTCCGGAAGTGTTAAGATTAACATTACCGTTAACCGTAACTGTAGCACCTGATAAAGTAACCTGGCCCGTACCGCTTAATATAAGTTCATCAGCGGTGTTTCCGGATGTACCCAGGGTAACTAAAGCAGCATTACCTGTAACACTTGCTAAACCACTAACGGCTACCGTTCCGGTAACAGCCGTAGGGCCTGCAATCGCTAAGGTTTGTGCATTTGTATTGCCTGCAGTAGTTGTAACTGTAAATGCCGGGATAGTGAAAGCACCATTCAGAGTTACGGTTACACCACCAGCAGAATTATTTAAATTAAATACAAAAGAACCATCAGTTACATTTCCGCCAAAAGTATGAGTTAAAACGGCAGCATTTGTTAATGTAACAACATTAGCACCTAAATCCAACGTACCTGCTGTATTGATTTGTCCAGTTATTGTAAGTGTAGAAGTCTTAAGGACTAAATTTCCAGCAGTGGTAGTTAAATTAACAATTGAACCGGTAGCAGGAAATTCATCAGCGGTAGTCATCGAAGCGCCGTATGAAAAATTAACTGAACCGGAATAATTTAACTGACCGGTAACAGTTGCAGTTGAGGCAGATCTTGTAATTGTGCCTGAAACAGTAAGCAATAAACCTGAGTTTACTAAACTGCCTGCTGTAAGAGTTAATCCGCCGGATAATACGAAAGCGCCGGAATTAAAAGTTACCGTGTTATTTGGTGAAGCAGCCGCATTATTAACCTGGAATAAAGAGGTAATAGTGACGGCGCCGCCAGTTGATTTGAATACTTGTAATTTATTTGCAACAATTGGATTCGGTTCATTGCTTCCGGTTCCATATGAAACACCGGTATTAGCAACGACAATTATATCACCGGCTAACGAGGAAGGAATAGCTCCCTGCGGGCCGTCAATAGTTGCTTTTGGACCGGTAACACCGTCATCCGGACTAGGAATTGCCGCAGCCAATCCGTTTCGGCCGTCATTACCAGTTTGGTTATTGACATACCAAGTTGTCTGTGCTAACGTTGCTGAAGTTGCCAATATGGTAAACAAAGCAAGCACCAACATTGTCTTTAGAAAATTTTTAAGATTCATATTTTTCTCCGAAAAATATTTAGAAATGAATTAAGTTTTAGAAATTTCACACTTGATGAAGTAATAATAGTAAAATTATTATCATCTATCTTCGCCGTATGTTTTAAGGAGGTAAACACCTGCTCATCATATTTTTCCCGTACCCTTTCTGTAATAATGTTCAATATTTTTTCCTTATCGATTTAAATTTAATATATAATAAAACTTTAAAAATCTTCCTTTTTACAAATGACAAAACGGATATTTGCGTGCACAAATATCTTTACCGTCAAAAAATATGGATTTTTGTTTCCTTTGTCAATAAATATTTGATTTTAAAAAATTAAAAAATTTTAATAATCGGGAGATTTCCAACATCAATAACTTTACTCATTTAGTGGATGTTAATTTATTATTCACATTAAATATACTTTATAAGTTAAGCCAATATCAATGGTAGATGTCATTTATTTTCCATTGACAGCCACTACTTTAGACCAACAATTGCCTGAATAATAAGCCCGGGGTAACAGATGAACCAGAAAAATGCCCATAATATTTTTACAGTTCTGTTCAACACTAAATTTCTACCTTTTCACCCTTACCCTCGCTAAATTGAAGAATCCAAAAGCATCTGCGATACACTAAATCTTGAAACTTACCTACCCTCAAAATTTCTACTAAAATAAGATAATCATTTAATCGTTAATATCAAACACAAAAATTTTGTTTCAAAGAACGTGCTAAATTAAAATCATTTTATTTTAATATGCAACTGTTTGAACATTATTTTTTTAATAAATATTTTGTTGTTTTATCCGGGTATTAATGTTTTTTCCAAAATGTTATCATTATCGAAATTTTTTTTAAAATAATAAGTAAAACTCCCGTTATTGTATAATCTTTATGACCTGAATAAAAATATTTTTTTTCAGTGCCGTGTTTCGAAGCCTTTTTATGGGCTCCAAACACATTCGCAAATAAATAAATCATTACAACTCATAACCTGTTACTTGAGGTCATTTGGCAGTTATGTAAAAGTCATACGATAGTCATTCGGTGGTCATACAATGGTTATTAGGTGACCATTCAATAAATTAAATAATAGTTAGAAAAAATTTTTGTTTTACTTTACAAATCTTTTGCATAACAAGTTGGACAGCAAATCTGCTGATAAATATTTTTAAAACATATAGCAGTAAACCGGCAGTCTTTTTGTTTTGCTATAATGCAGTTCTAAAAATTTTTTTTTAAAAACTATATCTTTCCGGCATTAAATATTATTCAATGTACTAATAAAGAAATTTGCATAGCGTTTTTAAAAATATTTGCTTCGACCCAACCCCGGACCCTTCCTGAGAGGAGATTTTTTTTTATCATATCCTGAAGTATATATGGAAGTCCTGAAGACTTTGATAATGTTGGGTTCCCACCAGGTAAATCGGAACTACCGTCGGCTGGCGGCGCCATTGGCGGGACAAGTGTGACAGGCCACCGCCCCGGCGCTGCGGGCAGGTTCTCTTTAAATCCGGATTACATAATACTCCTGGTTCTCTATTTTATTATTCATTTTAATTCTTACGTGGTTTTAAATTCAACCCGCTGTAAATTGATTTTCCATTTTTTAAAAGATATTTTAAAATTAAAAGTGAGTAATTTTTGACAACCGAACAAATAGTAAGATTGGCCCCTAAAGTCCTTCTTCATGATCATCTCGACGGCGGTTTGCGCGCCAAAACAATTATCGAATTAGCTGCCGATCAAAAATATAACAAGCTTCCGACAAAAGATGCGGGCGAGTTAGCCGAATGGTTTCACTGCGGTGCAAATAAGGGCAGCCTTGTTGAATACCTTCTCGGGTTTGAGCACACATGTGCAGTTATGCAGACAAAAGAAGCGCTTCGCAGAGTTGCCTATGAAATGATGGAAGATATGAAGAATGACGGAGTGTGTTATGTTGAAACGCGCTTTGCACCTTCGTTCCATACAGCCAAAGGGCTTTACCAGGAGGAAGTGGTACGTGCTGTACTTGACGGATTGGAGCAGGGAGAAAAAGATTTTGGAGTTGGATACGGGTTAATTCTTTGCGGTATGAGGAATATGAAAAATACGCTGGAGATAGCTGAACTGGCAGTAAATTTTAGGAATCAAAAGATAGTCGGATTTGACCTTGCGGGTGAAGAAGGGGGCTACCCTCCCAAAAAACATATTGAAGCATTTCATTTTATACAACGTGCAAATTTTAATATTACCGTGCACGCGGGCGAAGCATTCGGTAAGGAATCGATCTGGCAAGCTATCCAGTGGTGCGGGGCTCACAGGATAGGCCATGCTACTCATTTAGTTGAAGATATTTTTTTAGACGGCCTTGGGAATGTAGTCAGGTTCGGAGAATTAGCCCAATACGTTCTGGATAAAAGAATCCCTTTAGAAATCTGCCTGCTAAGCAATGTACATACAGGAGCTGTTGACAGGATTGAGAATCATCCTTTCAGTATTTTGTATAAAGAAAAATTCCGGGTAACTATTAATACAGACGACAGGCTCATGAGCGATACAAACATGACAAAGGAATTTATGACTGCCATCGGAAATTTTAATCTTAACCTGGAGGATGTTGAAAAAATTAGTCTGAATGCAATGAAATCTGCTTTTATTCCATATAAAGATAGATTAAATTATATCTATAATATAATTAAACCGGGTTATCAGGCAATTAAAGATCAATTACTATCATTAAAAACATAAATGGATAAAAATGAAGAAACTGTTCACAAATTATAATTTTGAATTTAATAAAAGCGAAAAGAAAATATTAAAGACGTTCTGCAGCCAAAACCTGAAGCAAATACAAGGGGACAACAAATATTTTGCCGAAGTAAAAACATTTAACTCTCTTGTGGAGAAATTAAACGGCAGTGAAAGTATAATTAAATTAACTAAGGATGAACGTACGCGGTTAAAGTACCAGCTTCAGGAAAATGTAAACTATCTTAAAAAGAAGATGCAAAAAAGCTGGTTTTTAAAGAAACTCCTTTATAAGTCAATGCTCACTCAATACCAAAATATATTGAGCAATCATTTTGAGGGATGACCTATTTAGGAAGTTATTCAGTGGTCAGGCAATTGTCATATAGTGGTCATTGATGGTCATTCAGTTGTCATTGGTAGTCATTCGATGGTTCTTTGATGGTTATTAACTTGAGGATAATGTAATTATAATTTAATTTTTAATTTTCAAATGGGGTCTATATGAGATTAGAAGAGCTAAGAGTTTATCAACTATCAATGAATATAGCAGAGGAAATTTGGGATATTACCAATAACTGGGATTATTTTACAAAAGATACTATCGGGAAACAGCTTGTCAGATCCGCAGATTCAATAGCTGCAAATCTTAGCGAAGGTTTTGGAAGGTTTTTCTAGAAAGAAGAAAAACTATTCTGCTACTATTCAAGAGGCTCTTTATATGAAACATTGACCTGGCTGACAAAAGCATTTAATAGGAAATTAATAGATGATGAAGATTATAAGAGATTTACTCAACAGATTAATGATATTGGAGTAAGACTAAATAATTATATAAATTCAATTGGGAAAAAGAATTCTATAATAAACAGAATATCACCAAATGACAACCGAATGACTATTGATTGACAACCGAATGAAAATTGAAGGGATAATTATATGCTTACCGATTCTGACAAACTAAATATAAAGGCCCCGCATGGAAACAAACTTTCCTGCAAGGGCTGGATCCAGGAAGCTGCGATGCGTATGCTGATGAATAATCTTGATAATCAGGTAGCTGAAAATCCTGCCGAGCTTATTGTTTACGGCGGGAGCGGTAAAGCAGCAAGAAATTGGGAATGTTATGAATCAATAATATCTTCTCTTAAAAATTTGGAAAATGACGAAACATTATTAATACAATCAGGCAAACCGGTTGCAATATTTAAAACGTACAACAATGCACCACGCATGATTATTTCCAATGCAATGCTTGTACCAAATTGGGCAAACTGGGATGAGTTTAGAAGGCTGGATCAATTGGGATTAACAATGTATGGCCAAATGACCGCCGGAAGCTGGATATACATCGGCACCCAGGGAATACTTCAAGGGACTTATGAAACTTTTGCCGAATGCGGAAGAAAATATTTTCAGGGTGATTTATCAGGAAAATTTCTGCTCACTTCCGGCTTAGGCGGAATGGGAGGCGCTCAGCCCCTGGCTGCTACTATGAACGGCGCTGCTTTCCTGGGTATTGATGTGGACAGGAGCAGGATACAGAAAAGAATAGACACCGGCTATATAGATTTTCTTTCTGTTAATTTGGACGAAGCCCTTGCATTGGTTTTAAAAGCCAAATCAGATAAAAAAGCTTTATCGATAGGCCTTGCCGGCAATGCAGGAGAACTGCTTCCTGAAATATTAAGAAGGAAAATTATACCCGATATTTTAACGGACCAAACATCTGCACATGATACGCTAAACGGTTATGTACCAATGGGTATGACCCTGGAAGAAGCATTTTCGCTTAGAAAAAACAACCCGGCTACATACATCAGCAGAGCAAAAGCAACTATAGCAATTCATTTATCAACAATGCTGGATTTTCAAAAACTTGGTTCTATTACTTTTGATTACGGTAATAATATTCGGGGAGAGGCTAAAAGTAACGGAGTTATCAATGCCTTTGACATTCCCGGATTTGTTCCCGAATTTATCCGCCCTCTTTTTTGCGACGGACAGGGCCCATTCAGATGGGCTGCACTTTCCGGAGACCCCAATGATATTTATATTACAGATAATGCCGTTAAAAATGCTTTCCCGGAAAACAAATCGCTGTGCAAATGGATTGATATGGCACGGGAAAAAGTCCACTTCCAGGGCCTGCCCGCGAGGATATGCTGGCTGGGATACTGGGAACGGGCAAAGATGGGTAAAATTTTTAACCACCTGGTTTCGACCGGTGAAATAAGCGCGCCAATTGTTATCGGACGGGATCATCTTGACTGCGGTTCTGTTGCATCGCCGAACAGAGAGACCGAAGCAATGCTGGACGGCAGCGATGCAATAGCGGATTGGCCAGTGCTGAACGCAATGTTGAATTCAATCGGAGGAGCCAGTTGGGTTTCTGTTCACCACGGCGGCGGTGTTGGGATAGGAAATTCAATACACGCGGGTATGGTTGTAGTAGCAGATGGGACCAAAGAGGCCGAAGAAAGATTAGAGCGAGTTCTGACATATGACCCCGGGCTGGGTATAGTTCGTCATGCCGATGCGGGTTATGAAAGAGCAATAAAAAATGCTAAATTTCATGATATAAAAATGCCTATGTTGAAATAAAATATGGATATTATAATTTAGTGAGAAATTTAATTTTTAATATTTATCTGCCTGCAGATATTCTACTTTCTGATTTTCCAGTGGCAGGAAAGTTTGTCCGTTCTTAATAAATTAATTTATTAACTATTAAAGGGAATGTATACTATGAAAGTACAAGTGCTAATTGCAGACAAATTTCCGGATCTATATATCAATCAATTAAAAGAAATGGAGCTTGAAGTAATTTATTCTCCAAAATTAGGCGAAAAAGACTTGCCTGAAGCTGCTAAGGAAGTTGATATTCTTGTTGTAAGATCTACGAATGTAACCGCAGAAACAATTACCGCCAGTAAAAATCTAAATTTAATTATTCGAGCCGGAGCAGGAGTTAATAATATAAATATTCCTGCCGCTAACCAGAAAGGAATATATGTAGCTAATTGTCCCGGCATGAATTCGATTGCTGTTGCCGAACTGGCTATAGGGCTGATGATTTCTTTAGACCGGCGGATACCTGATAATGTTATTGATTTTAGAAACGGCAAATGGAATAAAGGCGAGTATTCAAAGGCAGAAGGGCTTATGGGGAAGACACTGGGAATAATCGGCGTAGGTAACATAGGGAAAGAAGTAGCTAAGCGGGCAATTGCGTTCGGAATGAATGTTTACGGGAAGGATATTTCCAGGATTGAGGGAGTAATGATAAAAGATTTTTCCGAAATGAACCAATTGCTTCCTCTTTGCGATATAATAACAATTCACCTTCCGGCAACATCTCAAACCAAGGGTTTGTTTAATAAAGAAATGTTCAGCTACATGAAGCCTAATGCCATGCTTATTAACACTGCCCGGGCAGACATAATCGATCAGGACGCGATGATTGAAGCTATTAAAACTAAAAATATTCGGGTAGCTTTGGATGTAATAAAAAACGAGCCTGAAAATAAATCAGCAGATATTTCTTCACCCTTACAGGAGTTAAAAAACGTATACCTGACCCACCATATTGGAGCCTCTACCGAGCAGGCTCAAAATGCCGTTGCCGCGGAAACTATCAGGATAATAAAAGATTATATAGAAAGCGGCGTAATTGCTCATTGGGTTAACCGGGCAAAAATTTCGGATGCACATTACCAACTGGTGGTTAAACATTTTGATAAACCCGGGGTGCTTGCTTCCATTATGAGCATAGTGAGAGAAAAGAATATTAACATTGAAGAAATAGAAAATATTATCTTTGACGGCGGTGTGGTTGCCTGCTGTACACTAAAATTGAAAACACCCTTATCTACAGAAATGCTTAAACAAATGAATGAAAGTCCAAATGTTTTAAGTGTTTCACACGTAGCTATTTAGTTATATCTAAACAGATGTTCCAAAAACCCCGGCCTTCCGGCCGGGGTTTTTAGTTGAAAAGGCTTTCTAAATATAAGTGCTTAGCCCCCACCTGGTTAAAATAATAGTATGATGAGCATACCTGACCTGTCAAATATACTTTTCTGACTTACATTATTGAAATGTTTATTATTCTTATAAAAGTTCATACCTTTATTAGATACTTACAATATTACACTTTATTTGATGAAGGCATAAGAGAATTGCAGAGGATTTCTAAATATAGGTGCTTCAATTCATCCCCGGGACCCCTATAATGAGGGAACTTTTTTAATTTTGATGAATTAGTATTTAGAATTGCTATTATGCGAATGAGAAGGAGGTGAAGGGATAAATTTTATTTCGCAAATAATTTGGGCACCTGCTCTGAAGCTATGAACCATTTTAATTTATTTAGAGTGTTGTACTATCAGGCATAATTGACTTCAACAATATCTTTTATCATTCCATAAAAATAAGGAAGCCGGAGCGTCTGGTTTAAGCCTTCAATATCCTGGTTGTCAAAATCAATTACAAGGGATGATATATTATCTTTAATATAATTTTTTAATTCACTATCAAAATTTTCTCCGAACCTATCTTCGTCAACTTTGGAGTATATAACTGCACTCTTACCCTTCAACTGCTCATTTATAAATCCGAGTGAAGATTTTTCCATGGAAGCAAATACATAATTAACAAACGGAAGCGATAAAGTATCAATAAATTCTTCGGCAAAACTGATTCCGTGTTCATATTTTTGACCCAGGAAATTGTTGTCACCCACAATCAGGAGATTTTGATCTTTGATTTTAGATTCATCAGTAAGAATTTTTACATCTATTTCCATATCGTAAAGTTCATGGAATAATATTTTACTCAGGATGACCTCTACGGAAGATACATCGCCATATAAGCCGATTTCATTAAGCCGCCTGTCAGAATTGCTGAAATAGAGATATGAATTACACAGAGATCCTTCAAATGAGAGGCCAAAATCTTTAGAAATAAAAAGTTCAGTATGATTTATAATATCTAATGCCGGAATTAATCCAACACTTTCTTTTGAATTAATTAGCTGAGAAGTTAAAATAGCTGAAGGCAGGAACCGGATATTATCTTTTATTTGCGAAGGTAAACAATCTGCGATTAAACTTGTAAAAATATTTTGCGGGAAAAGTATTTTCATATTACAGCTATTTTTAACAAGTGAAATACGACAGAAAAAAATTAAGGGCATTCATATGCCCTTGGTTAAAAAGGATATTTAAAATGTCCGGTTCAGCTTTTAGTTTTAATTCTTGCAGCTTTACCAGACAAGTTACGCAGATAAAAAAGTTTAGCTCTTCTTACGTTACCTTCCTTAAGCAGTTCAACTTTTGCTATCTTAGGGGAATTGAGGGGAAATATTCTTTCCACGCCAACGCCGCTTGAGATTTTTCTAACGGTAAATGTTTTATTCATTCCCGAACCCCTTATGTTTATAACATCGCCTTCAAAAGGCTGTAATCTTTCTTTATCGCCTTCAACAACCCTTACATGAACCCGGATATGATCGCCGGGATTAAATACGGGCAGGTCGGTTTTTATTTGATCCGTTAAAATATTATTTATATCAATCATTGTATTCTCCACAAATTATTATAATTTCTCCACTTCTCAGTAAGTGTATTCGACTGTTCTTCTTTCCACTTTTTTATTTCTTTTTCATTACCGGATAACAGCACATCCGGAACTTTCATTCCCCGGTATTCTGCAGGCCTGGTATAGAACGGTGCTTCAATTTTTTCACCGTCCTGGAATGAATCATCAAGAGCAGATTCACTATCATTCAGCACGCCCGGGATAAGCCTGACTACGGCATCAACAATAATTAGTGCCGGAAGTTCTCCGCCTGTAAGAACAAAATTTCCAACTGAAATTTCATCAGTTGCAAATTTTTCTCTTACACGGTCGTCAATCTCTTTATAATGACCGGCCACAAACAAGATATTTTCAGCAAGAGATAACCTATTAGCTGATTTTTGGTCAAATATTTTTCCTTTAGGCGTTGTGAAAATAACATGGCTGTAATTTCTCTGTTGAAAAAGCTTATCAATACACTCAAAGAACGGTTCAGGTTTAAGAACCATACCAGCGCCGCCGCCAAATGGTTTATCATCTATCTGCTTATGTTTATTAAAGGCATAGTCCCTAAGATTATGAATAGAAATTATAACCTTTCCTTTATCCTGGGCTCTTTTAATAATACTAGTATTAAGAGGGCTAACCAGCAAGTCAGGGACAGCAGAAATAATATCAATCCTCATCATTATCGTACAACTCACCTCCCGGTTTCAGAACTAATATTTTCTTTTCCGGATCGAAGCTTTCCAAATAATCCGGAACAGCCGGGATTAAAATTTCAATTCCGCCATTTTCAATTACATAAACATCATTAGCAGGATACGAAAGAACGTCTAAAATTTTGCCAAAATACTCATTATTTCTAAATACACTACTGCCAACCAGGTCATGAACGAAGAAATAATTATCCGGCAGTTTTACTAAATTATCATTATCAACATAAATTTCTTTACCGACAAGCATTGAAGCTTCATTATTGGTGTCGAAATTTTTAAATTTTAATAAAAAATAATCCTTTATTTTTTCAACTTTCTCGATACAAAATTCTTTCTTTTCATCATAGAATTCTAAATAAACCTTTTGAAGATCAACAAATCTTTCAGGAAAGTCACTATAAGAAAAAATTTTGACAAAACCCTCTCCGGCTGATCCTGGAGCAGATTTACCCTGCCCGATGGAGGGTTTTTCGTAAATCGAAACAATTTTAGCGATTAAAAAAAAATCATTCACAATAGAAAAAGGAAATACTCCTTAGTCCAATATTTCTAAAATTACTCTCTTTCCTTCTTTAGCAGCGACAGCAGTTAACAACGTTCTCATAGCTTGCGCGGTTTTACCCTGCTTCCCGATAACTTTACCGATTTCATCGCGTTGAACTTTCAGAGAGAGAACAATTTTATTCTCTTCCTCCTTTTTTTCTTCAACGACTACATTATCGGGATAATCCACTAAATGTTTTGCGATATATTCAATGAACTCTTTCATAGAAAGAAGCCTCCTATATTACAGCACGGGAGCTTTAAGAAATAATGTACTAAAAGAACCGGAATAAAAAATAGAATTAATTTTTATTCAGCGGATTCTTTAACAGAAGTAGCGCCCTTTACTTCCGCCGTACCTGTCTCTACTTTTTCTACTTCCTCTTTGCCTGCCTTTTCCTGTGAATCGGCTTCAGTCTTACTTTTTTTCTTAGAAGACCTGGTTTTAGCTTTTGCTTCTCTAATTTTGACCCAGTTATCAATTTCTTCCTGAATCTTTTCTTCAGACAAACCTCTACGCTGCAATTCCTTTTTTAGAATAATCCCTTTTTGACTTAAAAGGCTTTTAACAGTATCGGTCGGTTGAGCGCCAACATTTAACCAATACATAGCCCGATCTTCTTTAATATCGAGCGTAAGCGGGTCAGTTAAAGGGTTATAAATACCAATTGCTTCAAGAAATTTTCCATCACGCGGCGACCTGGAATCTGCAGCAACAACCTTATACATGGGTTGTTTCTTTTTTCCAACTCGTCTAAGTCTTAACTTTACAGCCAAGTTTTTTGAACCTCCAAATAATAAACTGTTTCAATCAATTAAATTTTATGTTATTCAAAAAGGAATCATTAAAGCCACTTTTTGAAAATCTACTCATCATTTTTTGCATATCGCCAAATTGCTTTACCAGCCGGTTAACATCCTGAATTGTAGTACCGCTGCCTCTTGCAATTCGCTTCCGCCTGTTCCCGTTAAGAATTCTAGGCGTTGTACGTTCCTGCAAAGTCATTGAATTAATTATAGCTTCTACTTTCACGAGCGCATTATCATCAATTTTTGCATTTTTGAGCTGGGAATTAAGTCCGGGAATCATTCCCAACAGCGATGTTAAAGAGCCCATTTTCTTGATTGCTTTAATTTGCTTAAGAAAATCATCAAAATCAAATTTATTTTTTCGTAATTTTTCTTGCAGTTTATCGGCTTCAAGCTGATCAAAACTTTCCTGGGCCTTCTCAACTAAGGAAATTACATCTCCTTTACCAAGAATTCTGGAGGCAAGCCTTTCCGGATAAAACGATTCCAAAGCATTTAGCTTTTCTCCATTACTAATAAATTTTATAGGTTTACCGGTAACAGACCGTATTGAAAGAGCTGCACCGCCTCTGGCATCACCATCAAGTTTAGTTAGAACAATTCCGTCATAATTAACTTTTTCATTAAATGCTTTAGCCGAATTCACAGCATCCTGACCCGTCATTGCATCAACTACAAAAAGAGATTCATCAGGTTTAGCAAGTTCTTTAATATCAGCAACTTCAGTCATCATTTCTTCATCAACATGAAGGCGGCCTGCTGTATCAATTATAACCGTATCATAATTTTTTTCTTTTGCAAATGCAAGAGAACCCGAGGCAACTTTCCTGGCATTTTTTTCTTCTAAGGAAAAAACAGCTACGCCCGATTGTTCACCAAGCACTTTTAACTGATCTATTGCAGCCGGCCTGTAAACATCTGCGGCGGCAAGCAAAACTTTTCTGCCGTTGTCATTAAGTTTCTTAGCCAGTTTTGCACAAAAAGTTGTTTTACCGGAACCTTGAAGTCCAACGACCAAAATTACCGTAATACCCGAGGCATTAATTTTAATTTCATTATGAGTGCCACCCAGAAGCCGGGTTAACTCATCGAAAATAATTTTAGTGATCAACTGGCCGGGTGTAATTGAAGCAATAACTTCCTTACCCAGAGCCTTTACCTGAATATTTTCAATAAATTCCTTGGCAACTTTATAATTTACATCAGCATCTAAAAGAACACGCCGAATTTCTCTTAATGAATCAGCAATATTTTTTTCCGTCAGTTTTCCCTGGCCACGGATTTTTTTTAACGCCGTTTCGAGCTTAAGAGATAATTCTTCTAACATAATCTACAAAATTTTCACATCAATATCTGATACATAATGTTTTGTTTGATCTAAATCTAACTTCTTTAACATTTTAACGAAGGCTGATTAAGATAAAGCGCAAAAAAAAGACAAAAGCGGGTTAACCACCCTTTAATGCATTAGCACCGGAAACTATTTCAAGAATTTCGTTGGTGATTGCAGCTTGCCTTTCCTTGTTATATTTTAATTGCAGGGAACGAATTAATTCTTTGGCATTCGTCGTTGCATTATCCATTGCCGTCATCTGCGCTCCCAGCCCCGCTGCATTAGATTCAAGCAATATCCTCCAAAGCTGAGCTTTAAGGTGCTTAGGAAGAAGATAATTAAAAATATTTTGCTGATCCGGTTCATAAATATAATTTGGTAAAACATGTTTGTCTTTACCATTATTTTTATCAATAGGGATCGGCAGGAACTGTTCAACAATAATTTTCTGCTGAATAATAGACTTAAATTCATTATAGATAATAACTACTTTATCATAGGTACCCAGCAGATAGCCATTGATTAATTCATTTGCAATTTCAAGTGCGGATTCAAATTGTAAGGAGGAAAAGAAACCTTGTTTTTTAAAGGCTACATTGAAATCTCTTTTAGTAAAGAATTCAGTACCCTTCTTCCCAACGCAAAAAATGTTTGCCTGTATTTTATTAGGTAAAAGCTCATCTTCAATATAATGAGTAGCTTCTTTTATTATATTTGTATTGAATGCACCGCAGAGCCCTCGATCAGCAGTTACAATAACCAGAGCAACATTTTTAACTTCGCGCGGCTTGAGATAGGGATTAACAGCCAGGTCATTTTCGGTTATTAAGTGAGAGAACATAACAAAAATTTCACGGGCGTAAGGACGGGCATTAATAATTTTCTCCTGAGCCCTTCTAAGCTTGGCTGCAGCCACCATTTTCATTGCCTTGGTAATCTGCTGCGTACTTTGAACGCCTTTTATTCTTCTTTTTATGTCCCTTAATGTCGCCATATTTTATTTCCGTAATATCAAATGCCAGATTTAAATGTTGCTAACATTTCCTGTGCAGCTTTCTTTATTTCCGATATAGCCGTATCGTTCAATTGTTTTTCTTTTTTAATAGATTCATAAACATTAGCATAATTTACTTCAATGTAATCATGTATTTCCTGTTCAAATCTTTTTAATTCATGAACCGGAACATCATCAAGAAGACCATTTGTTCCAAGGAAAATACTAACCACTTGTTTTTCAACAGGCAAAGGTGAATACTGACCTTGTTTTAACAACTCAACTAATCTTGCACCCCTGGCAAGAGTTTTTTGAGTAGATTTATCAAGATCAGAACCAAATTTAGCAAAAGCTTCCAGCTCCCTGTATTGAGCAAGATCAAGTTTTAAGCTTCCGGCAACTTTTTTCATAGCTTTGATCTGGGCGTTACCACCAACCCTGGATACCGAAATACCTACGTTAATTGCAGGTCTAACGCCGGCATTAAATAAATTTGACTCGAGATATATCTGACCATCGGTAATCGAAATTACGTTAGTAGGAATATAAGCTGAAACGTCGCCCTGCTGAGTTTCAATTATAGGCAGTGCGGTTAAGCTTCCACCGCCAAGGTCTTCGCTCAATTTACTGGCTCTTTCAAGCAATCTGGAATGTAAATAAAAAACATCACCGGGATAAGCTTCACGTCCAGGCGGCCTTCTTAAGAGGAGGGATAATTCGCGATAAGCAGCGGCTTGTTTGGATAAGTCATCATAAACAACAAGAGCATGTTTGCCGTTATCTCTAAAATGTTCACCTAAGGTTGCGCCGGAATAAGGTGCAATATACTGAAGCGGTGCAGGTTCAGAAGCAGATGCAGAAACAACCGTTGTATAGTCCATAGCTCCAAGTTCCTTAAGTTTTGAAACAACCTGAACTACTGTAGAACTCTTTTGGCCGATAGCAACATATATACAATAAACGGGCGTAATACCCAGTTTTTTTGCTTCTTCTGTATGAGTATATTTTTGATTAATAATGGTATCAATAGCAACAGCAGTTTTACCTGTCTGACGATCACCGATAATAAGTTCCCTCTGCCCGCGTCCAATTGGAATCATACCGTCGATAGCTTTGATACCAGTTTGAATAGGTTCTTTTACAGGCTGCCTCTGGATAACTCCGAGAGCTTTTCTTTCAATAGGCAATACCTTGTCAGTATTTATGGGCCCTTTTCCGTCAATAGGGATACCGAGCGGGTTAATGACTCTACCAAGCATTTGATCGCCAACCGGCATTGAAGCAACGCGTTTAGTTCTTTTAACCGTATCGCCTTCCTTTACAAGCGTAGATTCGCCAAAAAGAACGCATCCGACACTATCTTCTTCCAGGTTAAGGACCATACCGAATACTTCATTTGGAAACTCAATCAATTCACCGGTCATAACTTTGGACAAGCCGTAAACGCGAGCAATACCATCACCTACCTGAAGAACAGTACCAACATCATAGATATCAACTTCACTTTCGAAGCCAGATAATTGTTTTCTTAAGATCGCCGAAATTTCATCCGGTCTAACTTCAGCCATTTTGATTCCCTTCAATATTCATTTTAATTAAGTGAGGCTCCACCCTTTAATAATTGCTTCTTAAGCAATTCCAACTGATGTTTAAGCGAAGCATCAAATACGGTATCGCCGACTTTTGCAACAAAACCGCCTATTATATTAGAATCTATTATTAGATTCAACCTTACTTTTTTACTCAATGTTTTTTCCAGGTTGCTCTTAAATTTTTCCAGTTGATCGACTGTAAAAGATTCGGGAGCTTTAACTTCAACGCTAACAATTCCATCCTGTTCATCTTTTAAATCAAGAAAAATTAATGCAATATTTTCAAGAAGATTTTCCCTGTTCTTTTCAATTAGAAATTTAAGAAACGCGATAGTTTCAGGTTTTACTTTTGAATTAAATATTTCTTCCAGAATTGTCAGTTTAACATTAGGCCTGATAATCGGGCTTGCAAGAACATGTACTAATTCTTTACTTGTTCCCAGGACCGAAGCAATGAGCCCCATATCAGCATAAACGGCATCAACGATTTTCTTATCAACTGCAGATTCCAACAGTGAAAGAGCATATCTTCTTGAAACTTTATATTCGCTCATAAATTAATTCTTAGTAATCTCGCCAATATATTTATTGACAATTCTTTTCTGAGTTTCTTTATCCAGGTTTTCTCTCAAAATCTTTTCGGCTGCACTGATAGCAATTTCAACCACCTGGCTTTTCAATTCATCGAATGCCGCATCTTTTTTACGTTCAATTTCGGCGGCGGCTTCTTCGATCATTTTTTTGGCTTGCACCTTACTTTCCTGCGCAATTTGGTCTTTTAATTTTTCAGCGTAGGCCCTGCTCTGATTTATAATTTGTTTGGATTCTTCTTCAGCTTTAGCAAGGTTAACCTGGTTTTGGTCAAGCACTTTCTGGGCATCTTCTTTTGCTTTCTCTGCTTTCTCAAGTGATTCCCGTATAGCATTTTCCCGTTGTTCCAAGGCTGTTAATATTGGTTTCCATGCAAATTTTTTAAGAATAACCAAAAGAACCACAAATGTAACCAGAGTCCAAACAGCTACTCCGGGGTTAACGTCAATTAAACTGCCGCCTCCTTCAGAAGCTAAAGCAAGAACCGATAAACATAAACCGGTAAGCATAATTTCATTTCCTATTTAGCTTTAAAAATCAACAGGATATTAACCTGCATGTATAACAATTAAGCCTTGCCAATAGCGAGTAAAATACAGATAACGAGCCCGAAAAACGCAACTCCTTCTATAAGAGCAGCAGCAATAATCATAGAGGTTCTTATCGGTGAAATTGCTTCAGGCTGTCTTCCCATTGATTCCAATGCAGAACCAGCAAGCTTACCAATTCCTAAACCGGCACCAATTACAACAAGACCAGCACCTATACCGGCACTTAACCAACCTAATTCCATTTTTATCTCCTTAGAATTTATAATTTAGATTAAATTAATGATTAATGTTCACTATGTTTGGCCATTCCAATAAAAAGAGCAGTTAACATAGTAAACACATATGCTTGAATAACAGCAACTAAAAGTTCAAGCATTTCAATGAACAAAGCAAACCCAATTGAAACGGGGGCAACATAAACAGTATGTAAAATAAATATTAATCCGATTAAGGAAAATATAATAATATGACCCGCTATCATATTAGCAAAAAGACGAACACACAATGCGAAAGGCTTAGTAAAAAGACCAATAATCTCAATCAATGCCATTATCGGCACAATAAATATAGGCATACCACTTGGCACTAAACCTTTAAGATATTTCAGTACGCCATAACTTTTCATACCGCTGTATTGGGTAACAATAAAAGATATGATTGCTAAAGTAGCTGTAATTGCAATATTTCCGGTGATTGTAGTTGCAAAAGGAACCAGTCCCAAAAGATTGCTCACAAGGATAAAAAAGAATAGTGTAAGCATATATGGGAGATATGCCTCAAATCCTTTACCAATAGATGGTTTGACAATCTCATCTCTGACAAAAAGTATTATGATTTCCAAAAGATTTGAAAATCCCTTTGGAATTAAAGATTTTTTATAACCTTTAGCCGCAGCCAATCCAATAATTATAAGAAGGATTGCGACTAAAAAAACAAAAAAAGTGTATTTTGTTATTGATAAGTCAAACCCGAATAGCTGCAAACGGGGTAAATATATTTTACAAATAGGCTCAAAATCGAGATAATTACCATCCATAACATGATGCATAATCCAGCTTGGATCGCTGCTGCTTTGAACGGCTTTGTTAAGCGTATCAGCAACAGCTATTGTTCCACCAGTAGTACCAGAAAACATAGATAAAATTCAGAATTCTTTTATTATTATTAAAATAATCTCTATAACTAAGTGATATATATAAAAAATCAAGGTAGAAAATATAAAACTATTCCGGTTTATATACAAGAATTTAAGCGAAATTATAACAAAAAATACTAATATTAACATTCTAATGCCCATCCACTTCAAAAAACTATCTAATACATTCTTATTTGGTTTTTTATAAGATTTATCAATTGAAAGGGCTGCAATTACAAAATTTATGGTTGTGAAAATTGCCGGAATTAGTATTGATAAAAAGGCTTTATATGATAGGATCGATAAGAAATTGAACAGGAGCAAAACAATAAATGAACCGATAACGATTAAAAAACTGATTTTAAGAATCCTATTTTCACTCATATCAGCGGGATTTCAAAGCAGTTTTAATAAAATTATAAATACCGGCTGTAATACCAAAAAAAGAACATACTATTGTAAAAACAGGTTTGGTATTATATTTATTATCAAGCCAAATTCCTAAAAAAGTCATTGCAGTAACTGTAACTGCAAGCTGCATTCCCAACCCAAGGTAGTTTACCCAACCCGGTCCGGAATTATTTTCATTATTATTGTTTTGTCCGGTCTGTGTCATTTTAACAAAGAGTCAACTGGAACCGGATTTACCGGTTTATCTTTATTACTCATAGCACTTTTACCGTCGAAAACAGCGCCCTCTTCAATAACGAGAATTTTTGTTATCAAATCCCCCTTCATGTTTGAGGAAGATTCCAGGACAATTTTTTCATTCGCGGTAACGGTACCGGAAATTTTACCACCAATTATAATAACCTGAGCTTTTACTTCGCCAATAATTTCACCGTGCGGCCCTATAGTAACATTGCCCGCGGCCTGTAAATCACCATTAATAATTCCATCTATACGCACATTCCCCTTACTAATTAATTTACCATCAAGTTTTACCCCTTCACTAATAATAGTTACAGAATCCTGCGCAGCGTTTGTATTGGTATTTTTCACTTTAAATTCTCCAATTAATTATTGATTAAAAAATTTTGAGGATCTAATGGTTTACCATCTTTCCATATTTCGAAATGGAGATGTGGGCCAGTAGATAATTCACCGGTATTTCCGCTTAATGCGATCATTTCACCTTCGGAGACAATATCCCTGGCTTTCTTTAGTAAAACAGAACAATGTTTATAAACTGTAATATAACCGTCCGAGTGTGCAATTATTACCATGTATCCATCATTAACTGTAAAATCTGCGAACACTATATATCCACCTGCAGCAGAATAAACCGGTGTTCCGGTTTTTATCACGAAATCAATTCCCATATGGCCGTTATCCGGGCTAAAACCTCTGCTTATATATCCGTTTACGGGCTTTGAAAAATGGATATAATTTGCATGTTGTTCTTTTGGATCCTGGAAAAGCTGCCGAAAAATATAAAAAATATTTCCCCCGTAAGGGTTCTTTTTATTTTTTTCTATAGAATTTGCCTTATTTAAAAAGTCTAGTAGTGTTGAATCACCCAGAATTACTGCATCTTTTAGCTGCTGGTTAGTTGATTTTAATTTTTCCAACTCAAATGTTAGAAAAATAAGCCGCTGGTTCAAGTCGTTTATCATTTTCTTTTCAGTTGGATTCAAATTGGAACGGCCGGAAGCGCCTATTCTGCCAATGGGTGTAATATTAAAAATTAACAAACTCAGAGAAAATATTACAAGTGAATATAAACCCAACACAAATAAGGCTTTGAAAAAAGTAAACTGGCGTGATTTGGTTTCGAGACCTGCGCCGCCCGTAATAATTAAAACTGAAAGCTTTTTTAGCTTTTTAAAATTTTTTATATTCAAATTAATTTATTCTTTTTTATAATAATTCTTCTAACATTTTTGAAATTTGTCAAGTAAATCCTCAAATTTAATTTTACCGCTTCTTAATAAAACCGGTACTGAATCACTCAGGTCAATAAGAGTTGAAGCAGAATAAAAAGATTTTTTACCCGTATGAAAAATTGCTTCTATTTCAGATGAGAACTCTTCATAAATTACGCTGGATTCAATAATTGGCGGTTGACCGCTTCTATTAACACTAGTTGAAATCAAAGGCATTTCTAATTCGCTTGTCAATTTTAGACAGAACCTGTGATTAGGAATTCTGAAAGCCGCAGTTTTAACGCCAAGAATTTCGTTTGTTTTTGAATTTAATGACAGAACTACCGAAACAGGGTTAGGCCAGATGGCAAGAAGAAAATCCAAATGTTTTTCAGATTTAATTTCTATATACTTAAGAAGTGTTTCAATGCTATTTACAAGCATTATATAAGGCCTATCATTTTCGCGATGTTTTATCAGGTCTATCCTGGTAATTGCTTCTTCGTTGAATGGATTTGCCCCGAAACCATATACCGTATCGGTAGGGTATACAAAAACCGAACCTTCCAGAAATAACTTCTTCGCTCTCTGAACAGCAAAATCAATATTCTCATCGATACTGATAAGATCATTATTTTTAGACATCGCCATTAATCATTCCCTCTAGTTTCGATGTGACAATTTGCGGTTTTAAACTATAACCACAAACAAACGTTTTAATAGGACACGTTTCATGACCATGAATTCCACAAGGTTTACATTCAAGGCCATTTAAACTTACAAAAGAACTGCCGCAATTATAAGGCAAAAAACCAAATTCCGGTACAGTTGAACAAAAAATTGTTAGAACCGGAATATCTGCACACATACCGAAATGAGTGGGGGCGCTGTCATTTGAAACAAGGATTTTAACCTTTTTCAGAAACCCGATAGTTTCGATAATAGTAAACTTCCCGGCGGCCGAAATTACCTCCTCATTAAATCCCCGGACAATATTATCGCATAATAATTTATCTTTTTCACTTCCAATTAAAACGACAGAATAGGATTTTCCTCTAAGATATTTAACAACTTCCTTAAAATAAATTTCCGGATATTTTTTCGTATTCCATATACTACCCGGGGCAATTGCGGCAATCTTACCAGCTAATTTATATTCCGAAATAAAATTACCGGCTTTATTCTCCGCTGAATCAGGAATATGAAGTTCAGGCAGGACTTTCCAATCAGCCTTATATCCGATTAATTCTAAATTTCTTTGTACTTCATGATGCCGGGGATTATATTTAATTACATTCTTATATACATATTTCAAACTGCTGTTTGTAAATCCGTAACTGTTCTTTACGCCTATCATCATTACTATAAATGAACTTCTTAAAGACCGATGCGGGGAATAGATCCTGTTATAATTATTTTTTTTTAATTCATTAATAAATTTCAAAAGACTAAATATCGATCTATGCTTACCTCTTTTATCGATAATAAGAGTATTATCTACATAAGGTGAAGCTGAAAAGATTTCGGAAGTTGACGGGATAGCAAGTATGTCTATTTCACTTTCAGGTAAAACAAACTTTAATTTCTGAATCATCGGTAGTGTTAAAATTGCATCGCCAATAAAAGCAGTTTGAATTATTAAAATTTTTTCCATTTTACAATCAGTATTTCCATCTTTTATGCATCCAAAGCCATTGTTCAGGATACTTACGAATGTAACCTTCAAGAAAGTCGGACATACGTTGATTGAGTTCTATAATTTTATGTTCTTCGTTTTCGGGTAAACCATTTGTTTTAATTTCATTGAATTCACAAGTATATGAAGAATCCGGCTGTCTTACGGAAATAGCATAAAGTATAGGTGCATTAGTCTTCAACGCAAGCACAGCAGGCCCGGAATAGACAGCAGTTTTCCGTCCAAAAAAATTTACCCGAACACCGTCCGAAGGGCCGCGCTGATCAGCAACCATCGCAACAATATTCTTATCTTTCAATTCTTTATATATTTGTCTTATAGAAATTCCAAGAGGCACTGTTTTGTTACCCCACTTGGATCTCATCCTGTTAAGCCAATCTGAGACTAATGTATTTCTTTGAGTTTTGACGACGACTGAAAAAGGTAAACCTGCCTGAAGCCCTAAAGACAAAGCCATAAATTCCCAATTCCCAAAATGTGCAGTTAATAATATCATGCCCTTATTTTCATTATATTTTTCCCGAACCATATTAATATTTGAACATTTTATAGAATTAATAATATCCTCCCGTTTCATCCAGGGGATAAATAAAATTTCGATCAAGGCAATTGCAAAGCTTTTATAGCTGCGAAATGCAATTTGTTTAATTTTATTTGGTGAATATTCAGGGAAAGCATTTGACAGATTTTCAATTGTAGTTTTTTTTCGAATTGGAATAAGATAAAAAAAAGTTAAAGCAAGAACGGAGGAGAATTTTCTGGATAATTTGATACCGCACAGTTTAAAAAGAAAGCTAAATGCGATAAAAATTATATATTCTATTTTATCAGTCATCAAACATAAACATTAATTAAAAGCTAATTTGATTCTGTAAAGTTAATAATTAGGAGTAATTAATAGAAATAAAATTTCATCATTGATTTTATATGATAACCGGATTAAAAAATATACTACCCCAAAAATCAAATAATTCAGTTTTATTGGATAGTAATTCGACTTTGCCAGTTATCATCTTTATATTCTCCGCGGGCGGTAGAATTCAGAAGTAAGTAATCGGAAAACCCGTAAAGATCGGCAAAATCAAAAGAGACACCACCCTGCAGATCATTATAAAGCCAAATTTCATAAGGTTTCATATCCATTGAATTAGGGTATCGGTCAATTTCACTAGGTTCTCCATAAATAATTAATACTCTGCCCCTGTCAGTTGTCCAGCCTTGAGTTTTTAAATGGCCGAACCTATCGTTGCTTTCCTGGACACGTTTCATGTATTCATTATAACTTATGCCGGTTTGATCAGGAGTATCCTCGCCATGTTTTTTCCAGAATCCATACAAAAATTCTCTTTTCGACTGAACATTACCAAGCCTTGAATATTGATCCATTTCATTATGTGTGGCAATATATTTTGACTTAGCAAATATATCATCACATTCTTCGGCAGAAAGCAAACCAAAATTGCTTGCCAGTACAGCCGACTGTTGGGTGCTGGCAGTATCAACCACTTTTATGCCCGGGTTATAAACAAAAAACTTTTTTAGGCTGGTCCTTACAACGGATTCAGCACTGTCTACTAAGCTAATTCTTAAAGAATAAGAATCGGTGGGGTAATTTGCAATGACATCCCTTCCCACTAAATCTCGTGGCCCGGTTTCTTTTTCAATAAACTGAGTGTTATTATAATAAATTTTACCCCTGCTACTTATAATTTGACAATTCAATTTCAATTTAGAATTTTTATCACCTGACATTTTTTCATACAACTCAAAATAATAAAAAGCCACGGGAATTTCTCCACCAAACACAAGTGTGGGTATAGGTGTTACTTCATAAGAATTTTTATAAAATATTGAGGAAGAGTCCTTGCTGCCCGGTATTATCTTTGAAGCAAGCTGAATATCGCTAAGTGCAAGTTGATCTTTCGCGAACGGTTTTACATGAAAAATTTCGTTTATAGTTTTTAAATTATTTTTGTTATACTGATCAACAAGGCTTACTTTACATTTATATATACCTTCCGGCAATGTACCAAGTTTCAATTCACCGACTAAAGTTTCCTCCCCGGTAATAAGTTTGCCGTACACTGGATACTTTAGAAGCCATTGTTTATTGAATATACTTTTGCCCGAAGTTGAATCGGTTATCAAGATACCAAGTTCGCCTTCAATATATTTGGATGTATCCTGATTCTTTATTGAAAGCGCACCTTGATTGATCGAATAATACAATTCTATAAAATTTGATGTACTATCGTAGCCAAATTGTGCATAATCAAAATCAAATAAACTATTGCTGCTTTGAGAAAAACTCTTTGAGTAAAAAAGAGAAAGAATTAAAATGAGGAAGAAAATTTTATTTTTCATTTTAGCAAATAATTAAAGTTTATAATAAATCCACTTTTAATTTGAATTCATATTTTTAATTTAAAAAGATCAGTGATATTCAATTAATCAACAATTCACCTAAAAAGCCAGCCATTTTGTAATAAGAGTTAATTAAGTGATTAATTTATAAACTATGATGTTCCAATACAAGGTTAATTTAGACTATTATATAATATATATAATAAATATACGGTTGAGAATTAATTGCTAAATCCTCAACCGATTGAATTATGCTAAAGCTTTACAGCCGATACGCTGTGAACTCCGCTAACATTTAAAATAAGTTTAAGAACATCATCAGGTATTTCGCTGTCAACATTAACAACGGTTAATGCTTCCTTTCCCAGTTCATACCTGCCAAGCGAAAGCCCGGCAATGTTTATACTTGCTTCAGCTAAAATCTTACCAACACTTGCCAGCATACCCGGCCTGTCAATATTATAATAAAAGAGCAAACATCCTTCCGGAATTATTTCCATGCGATATTTATCTATAGAAACAATTCTTCCTTCGTTATTTCCAAATACAGCCCCCGCAATTATACGTTCTTCTTTATCGGTAATGAACTCAACCGTCATAAGATTGGTATAATTAACATTTGCACCTGATTTTGTTTCATTTAATACAATACCCATTTCTTTTGCAAAAAACGGTGCATTAATTAAATTAACGCCGGCGCTTAATTTTTGTGAAAGGAAGCCTTTCAATACAGCAGTAGATAAAAGTGTAGTGGAAGCATGCAGGGATTCTCCACTATAATTTATATTAATTTTTTTAAGCTGGCCTTTATTTAATTGAGAATGGAGCGATCCGAGATTTTCCGCCAGTTTAACATAAGGTGAAAGTTCTTTACTACCCCCTGCCTCAATAGCAGCAGCATTAACAGCGCCGCGTACGCCTTTCTGATTAAACAGATCAACAATCTGCTCAGCAATTTGGATTGCAACTTTTTCCTGAGCTTCATCTGTTGAAGCACCGAGGTGAGGTGTAGTCACAACTTTCGGATGCTGAATTAACGGCCCACTGAAATCCGGGGGTTCAGACATATAAACATCGAAAGCGGCAGCGGAAACTTTTCCTGAATCCAACGATTTAATCAATGCAGCTTCGTCAATAATCCCGCCACGTGCGCAATTTATCAGTTTAACACCATCTTTACATTTTCCCAAAGTTTCGGAAGAAATTAAATTTTTAGTTTCATTTGAAAGAGGAACATGAACTGTAATAATATCGGATTGAGCAAAAACAGTATCGAGGTCAACAAGCTCCGCACCAATTTTAGCGGCAACCTCTTCTGAAAGGACAGGATCGTAACCTATAACACGCATTCCGAAAGCTTTTGATCTTATTGCAACCTCGCGACCAATTTTACCAAGGCCTATAATACCCAGAGTTTTACCCTGAAGTTCGGTACCTTTATATTTTTTTCTATCCCATTTTCCAGCGCGCAGAGATTGATTTGCCTGTGCAATATTTCTGCACATAGAAAGCATTAAAGCCATAGAATGTTCGGCAGTGGAAACAGTATTGCCACCGGGTGTATTCATTACGATGATACCCTTGCGTGTAGCTGCTTCCCGGTTTATATTATCGACACCTGCACCTGCCCTGCCTATAACCTCCATATTATCCATTAGTTCAATTAAGTCGGCAGTAACCTGGGTATCACTTCTTACGATTAGTGCATTGTAATCTTTTATTACTTTTTGTATTTCTTCTTTGGGCATGCCCGGCTGGTATGTTACCTGGAAGCCGGCATTTTCAAGTATACTTACACTTTTTTTATCAACCGCATCAGTAATAATTATTTTTTTCATCTTGCTCCAATAATTTTTGGTAAGTAATTAATAGTATTCTTATAACACTGCATTTAATTTTTGAACAATATTAGATTTAGGAACTGCACCAATAATAGTATCTCTTACTTTACCGCCTTTAAATATTAATAATGTAGGGATACTTCTAACGCCGTAGTTAATTGATGTCTGCTGATTATTATCAACATCAAGTTTACCGATTTTTACTTTACCGTTAAACTCACCGGCAAGTTCTTCAACAATTGGAGCTATCATACGGCATGGACCACACCAGGTAGCCCAGAAATCAATTAGAACAGGTTCCGCGGAATTAATAACTTCGTTTTCAAAATTTTCATCAGTAATAGTAATAGGTTTCATCTTTATCCTTTATTAATTATATTTTTAAAATTGATTTATCGGTTGATTGGTTTTGCCCGACAAATTGTACAACATCTTCACCGCCGTCAGAATGAACCAACCCGCCCGAAATCCACTCACCGCCGTCTTTACATAAAAGTGAAATAACTTTTGCCACATCTTCAGGTGTAGTCAAGCGGGATCTTGGATTTTTCCGGCTTGCAACTTCAACCATTGGAATATTGCCCGGGATTTTTCTAAGCGCCGGCGTATCTGTTACACCTGCCATAATTGCATTAGCTGCTACTTCCAAATATCCAAGTTCAGTGGATAACTGCCGTATATGAGATTCAAGAGCGGCTTTAGCGGCAGATACTGCGCCATAATATGGAATTGAGGAATGGCCGCCGGAACTTGTCATTGCAAAAATACGTGCTTTTCTTAAGAGGAGATTATTAACAACAATATCCTGTACCCAGTATACAAGTGAGTGTGCCATTACGTCTAACGTCATTTCCATTTGTGCCTTGGTAACAGGTTGTTCGCCATTAATTGGGACAAAAGGTTTCAAGGAACCAAATGCCAAAGAATGAATTAAAATTTTTATTATGGGTTTGCCTGCAGAGATTGATTTAATTTCACTTATAATTTCGGCTCTTTTTACTTCATCAGCAGCATTAACATTAAAAAACCGGCATTTAACTCCATGAGATTTTATTTTATTTACAATTTTTTCAACATTAGGCATTGTAGCCTGGCGATCCAGGTGAATGCCAAAAATATTATAACCGTCTTCAGCTAATTTTATTGCGGAAGCACCTCCGAACCCGGAAGAAGCACCAAGAACTACCGCCCACTCATTTCCCATTCCATCAACATTCATTTTTATTTAACATCCTTTATGATGCATATTAAATTGAAGGCTCAAAATTACTAAAACCGTGTTTGTTATACAATACAATATTAATTTCTGTTTTAGATATCATACTTATATAAAATAGAATTTCCGGCACAAAATATTTCCTGATTTATTAAAAAATTATTACAAAAATTTCTGCTTCCATAGTAAAAGGTGATTATTTTTTATTCATAACCAATACGTCTTCACCCAGCAATTTAGTTACGTCTGAAATAAATTCATTTGTTACTTTAATCCTGTAATCTTTTAGAAAGAACCTGCGGGGTTTTGAACCATTGGCTCCGAGATTAAGGAAAATAGGCACAGCGCCTTTGCTTTTTCCCAATATATTTTTCAGATCAAGTATTTTACCCGGTTCATTCTTTGTCTTATCGAACATAATATTTACGCTTTGCAGGAATTTAGCCCTTGCATCTTCCAGGGGAAAAACTTCGTCTATGTGCAGTTTAATAGCATCACCGCTGCTTTCCGTTTTCCCGATAATGAATATACATTTTTCTTCCTCAAGATACTGACCGCATTTTTCATAAACTTTCGAGAACATTAGAGCCTCGCATGATCCGGAAAAATCATCTAATGTAAAAAAAGCCATCGTCTTGCCTGCTTTGTCTATCTTTGTCTTTAGAGCTGTTACGACTCCGCAAGCTTTTACTACGTCATTATTATCTTCAAGTTCTTCCGTTTCACCAAGATGAATTGAAGCAAAAGTCCGGTAATCAAATTCAAATTTGGTTAGAGGGTGCCCGGTAACGTAAAAGCCAAGTACTTCTCTTTCTTTTGCAAGTCTGTACTCCGCACTCCAGGGTTTCAATTCAGGCAAAACAGGTTCTGAAATCTTCACTTCATCCTCAACACCACCAAAAAGGCTATCGGAATTAGATAATCGGGAATTACGGACTTTGTGCCCCCATTCAAGTGCAGTTTCGATTGAATCAAATAATGTTGCCCTGTTTGTACCACAGGAATCAAAAGCGCCGGATAATACCAAACCTTCAAGGGAGCGTTTATTAATAACATGGCTGTCTACATTTTCACAGAAATCAAAAATACTTGTAAAATCCCTACCGAGGACTTTGCGGCTTTTTATCATTTCTTCCACAGCAGCAATACCAACATTTTTTATTGCAGACATACCAAAACGGATTTTGTCTTCCTCTACGTTGAAAGAAACTGTGGGGCTATTAACATCCGGCGGCAAGACTTCAATCCTAAGTTTACGGCAGTCTTCGAGAAAATTGGCAACTTTATTTGCATTGCCGAATTCATTGGTAAGGTTAGCTGCTAAAAATTCGGCAGCGTAGTGCGCTTTTAAATAGGCCGTCTGGTAAGCAACAAAACTGTAGGCTACCGCATGACTTTTATTAAAGCCGTAATTCGCAAATTTGTCAATAGCATCAAATATTTCAACCGCAACTTTTTTAGTAATTCCTTTTTCAACAGCACCGTTTACAAATTTCTCTTTTTGTTCAGCCATTGCAGCAAGGTCTTTTTTACCCATAGCCCTTCTTAACATATCTGCTTCTGCCAAACTCATTCCGCCGACAATGTTGGCAATTTGAATTACCTGCTCCTGGTAAACAATAATTCCGTATGTTTCCTTCAAAATCGACTCGAGAATGGGATGAAGATATTCAACCTTTTTAGTACCAAACTTTCTGTCAATAAAATCGTCTATAAATTCCATAGGGCCCGGCCTGTATAGAGCGTTCATAGCGGCAAGATCGTTTAAACTTGTCGGTTTCAATTTTTTGAGGTACTCCCTCATCGGGCCCGATTCAAACTGAAATACACCCGTTGTCTGGCCCTTTGCAAAAAGTTGAAAAGTTTTTTCATCCTCAAGCGGAACATTGTCTATATCAAGATCAACCCCGTAATTTTTTTTGACAAGGTTTAACGTATCCTTAATAATGGTTAAAGTGCGGAGGCCAAGAAAGTCCATCTTTAATAATCCGGCACTCTCAATCTCTTTCATATTAAACTGAGTTACTAATTCACTTTGAGTTACTGCCGTAGCTAAGGGGACATAATTGCTTACATCATCAGGAGTGATAACCACACCCGCGGCATGCTTTGAAGAATTCCTGTTCATACCTTCGAGAACTTTTGCATATTTTATAAGGTTCAGAATATCAGGCTCTGTTGAATCCTTTACCCATTTTAATTCAGGTACTTCCTTTAATGCTTGTTCTATTGTGTAGACTTTACCGAATTTAGAAGGAATATATTTGGTAATTTTATTAACGGTAGGAATAGGAATTTTAAGCACGCGGGCTACATCTCTTAATACGGCCTTAGAAGACAGCCTGTTAAATGTGATTATCTGACTTACACAATTAGTCCCGTACTTTTGCCTGACGTAATCAATTACTTCACCGCGCTTGTCATCAGCAAAATCCACATCAATATCGGGCATTGATTTTCTTGCGGGATTAAGGAATCTTTCAAAGAGCAGATTATATTTTAAGGGATCTATATTTGTAATTCCAAGTACATAGGCAACGAGACTTCCCGCAGCACTACCCCTGCCCGGCCCTACCGGGATGTTCATCTTCTTGGAAGAGTTAATAAAATCCTGAACTATAAGAAAGTAGCCTGCAAAGCCCATCTGTTTAATCGTATTTATTTCGAACTTAAACCTTTCATCAATCTCCGGTGTGATTTCTTTAAATTTTTTATTCAGACCTTCGTTTGCAAGAAGTTCAAAATATCCATCTATTGTCTTGGCAGGTGAGTCAGCCGGGATAGGAAAAACAGGGAAAAGGTGTCCCGAATTATCTAAATTCAAATTTATTTTAGAATCAATCTCCAGTGTATTCTCAATAGCGCCTTTAAAATTTTTAAAGAGCTTTTTCATTTCTTCTGCTGATTTAAAATAAATCTGATCGGTACCGTATCTTAGCTGCCTGTAATCAGTACCGTTTTTATCCGAAAGCAGAAGCAGAATATTGTGGGCAATGGAATGTTCGGATTCGATATAATGGCAGTCGTTAGTTGCAATAAGTTTTATCCCAAGTTCTTTTGAAAGTTTCGGCATTCCCTCGAGCACAGCTTTTTCAATTTCCATATTATGGTCTTGAATTTCCAGGTAAAAATCTTCTTCAAAGATTTCTTTAAATATTTTTGCGGTTTCTCTCGCTTTGTCATAATCATTATTAACAAGATCCGCAGCAATAATTCCGCCTGCACAAGCTGAGCTGCAAATTAATCCTTCGCGATACCTGCGCAATAATTCCAGATCAATTCTTGGTTTATAATAGAATCCTTCGGTATGACCCAGGGTAGATAATTTTGATAAGTTCTGATAACCCTGTTTGTTCTTAGCGAGGAGAATAAGATGATTATAATGCTTTGATCTTTTCCTGCCTGTATTTTCTTCTCCTTTTCCTTTGTCAAACCGGCTGCCATCCGTGACAATATAAGCTTCCATACCAACAATAGGCTTGATTCCCTCTTTCTTAGCCTTTTTATAAAATTCCGCGATTCCGAACATAACGCCATGATCCGTTAGAGCAACTGACGGCATATTATTTTTCTTTGCAGCCGCAATAAGGCTGTCAACAGTACATGCGCCGTCCTGCAAACTGTAATGTGTGTGATTATGTAAATGAATGAAATCCGACATAATAATTTTATCGAAAAAGAAAAGGAAGAAAAGAATTTCTATATTGAATATTAATCAATATTTAAAAGAAAAGACATATTGACACGATTAAATTTTTTTGGAAAGCTTAATATTCCCCTCAAATCACATCAATTTTCATTGATACTTAAAAAAAATAACAAATTATTTTTGCCCTGTATGCCCGAAGCCACCCTCGCCCCTGCCGCTATCCTTAAGATCAGTTGTTTCTATGAATTTTGCATAAGAATATTTGGCAAGGATTAATTGTGCAATTCTGTCGCCTCTTAAAATTTTAAATACTTCTTTGCCGAAATTAAACATTATAATTTTTATTTCACCGCGGTAATCAGAATCAATAGTTCCGGGTGAATTAAGCAGCCCAATCCCGTTTTTAATAGCAAGCCCGCTTCTGGGGCGGACCTGTATTTCGTACCCTTCGGGTATTTCTACTGAAAAATTTGTCGGTACCAAAGTTACCTCGCCCGGGTTAATAATTATTTCATCGGCGACGGCCGCCCTGATGTCCATACCGGAACTTCCTTCAGTTGAGTATGAGGGTATAGGTATATCGTTAAATTCAGGATTTAATCTTTTAATTTTTACAAAAACTTTTTCAATCATTTAGCTATTCCGTTATAATTAATTCTTGTTACTTTGGATTGGAAATCTCTTTTTCAGAAAGAGAATTTCCTCCCTGCCAATATTAAACACAGCAAGGAGAATAATAAAGAGGAAAAATATTAAAAATTTATTTGTAAGGTTTAAAAGGCCGTTGGCTTTCTGCAAATAATAAATAAGCGCCACAGTAAATAACGAAAAAAATATTTTTGCAAGTTTTGCATATTCATAATTTATTTTATAAAATCTTTGGGTAACAAAGAAATAAATGACAGCCATAACAAAATAAGCTGCCAGTGTGGCAAGCGCTGCACCCATTATTCCCATAACAGGTATCAGCACAAAATTAGTTCCTATATTTACTATCGCCCCTATACAAGTTATAACCGGAACATAAATACTTTTTTCTTTAATAAATATCCCTACAGTAAATACAGTATAAATTCCCAAAAACATATAACCAAACAACACTACTGGAACAATATTTAATCCACTAAGATAAGCTGTTCCTATAATAGTCCTGTTAGCAAAGTGGATTTTTGCAAGGTCCTCTATAAACAATGAAAGGGTAACCAAAATAAAACTTGCCGCAATTGTAAAATACGTTAAAACTTTACTGAACATTTCTTTAGCATTTTTATCTTCAGCATTTTGAAGAAAGAACGGCTGCCATGCATATTGAAACATATTCACAAATAACATCATAAAAATACCAAGTTTGTAATTAGCACTATAAAGCCCGCTGGTACTAATATCAGTTAAATGCGTTAGAATCGGCCGGTCTATACTTTGAATCATCATTGCAGCCAGGCTGGCAGGAAAATACGGCAGGCCAAATTTCAATAATCTCTTAAGTAAGCCAAAATGAACTTTAAACTTCAGATTATTCAATACTACAGGAACAAGCAGAATAAGAGAAGTTAATGAAGCTATAATATTACTGATGAATACCGCTTCCACCCCCATTTTCAACCTGGATATAAGGAAGATGTTAAGAATAACATTTGCTATAATGTTTATAAGTTTAAAAGTTGCAAACTTTTTAGCTTTATGTTCGAGTTGTAAAGTTAAAAATGGGATAACGCAAATCGAATCAATAAAGAGAATTCCTATTACATATTTCATCAGGAAAGAATATTGCGAAGATATATCCAGAATTGAAAAAACAGGAGTTTGAAATAAGAAAATAATCCCGCTAATTAATATCCCTACAATGAAGACAAATAAATAAGGGGTAGAAAAATTATCTTTATTATCACCGATAACAGGCTTTGAAGCAAATTTTAAGTAAGCAGCATCCATCCCATACATAAAAACAACGCCGAAGATCCCTATAAACGCATAAAAGTTAGTAAATATTCCGAAATCGGATCTCCCAAAAACGTGTGTATAATACGGGGTTAGAATAAATGTAAGAAATCTGCCAATTATTGTGCTGATACCATATATGCCGGTATCTTTTGTAAGCTGTTTTAATTTTTCGAACATCATTTTAATATCTGAACATCAGTTTGAATAAAGTGTTCTTATAAATCGGGCCAATAACAAAATATCATTCGGGCTGCAGGCGTAAAATTTACATTGTTGTTATTTCCAAAGAAATATCCAGCGCCTTTGAGCTATGGGTTAGTGCTCCGATGGAAATAAAGTCTACACCTGTTTCAGCAACTGCTTTAATCGTATTCTCATCAATACCGCCGGACGCTTCAATTAAACATTTGCCATTGATTAGTTTTACAGCTTTCGTCATTTCGTCAAGTTTAAAGTTATCCAGCATTATAAAATCAGGCAAACAGTTTAAAGCTTCTTTTACCTCTTCAATGTTAGTAGTTTCTACCTCAATGTTTGCCTGAAGACTTTTTAGAGATTTGAATTTTTTACATGCCTGTACTGCTTTTGTAATTGAACCCGCAACGGCTATATGGTTATCCTTTATAAGGAACATGTCATACAAACCGATCCGGTGATTTGTTCCGCCGCCTAATTTCACAGCTAACTTATCGATTGCTCTGAGGCCGGGTACGGTTTTGCGGGTATCTAATATTTTTGCTTTAGTATGTTTTATTTTCTCAACAAATATTCCCGTCATAGTAGCAATACCGCTCATCCTTTGAAGGAAATTAAGAGCAGTTCGTTCTAACGTAAGCATAGATGCGGCATTACCGGTGATGCCGGCGGCAACCTGCCCATGATTTACGGGACTCCCATCTTCAAAGTACCTTACAAATTTTAATTCAGGGTCGGCGATCTTAAAAAGGGTATCCAGCAATTCCAATCCGGCAATAATTCCATTTTGTTTTACCAGGAAAATACCCTGGCCCGAAACAGCTCCGGGGATAGTTGCAGTAGTTGTGATATCTCCCCGGCCAATATCTTCTGAAAGTGCATTACGTATGATTTTTTCCAGATCAGATGAATTCATTTCAATTAAACGAATTAATGTTGATAAAAAGGGTCTACAATCTCAGTAAAGAAAAAAGGCAGTCTTGAAGGTTTCTTCGTTTGTTCTTTAATGAATACATGCTCTGTATAACCTTCAGCAACAAGTGAGTTATTAATTTTTCTGTAAATTTTATAATCAATGCGTATTTTGAAAGACGGACATTCTTTCATAAAAAACTCAACTGTTAAAATATCGTCATAAAAAGCGGGGCTTATAAATTTTACAAACGTTTCGAGCACAGGAAGCTGGTAGCCTTTATTTTCTATAACGCTGTACGCCAACCCGATTTCCCTAAGCATTTCAGTTCTTCCGACTTCGAAATATTCAAGATATTTTCCATTGTAAACAAAATGCATTTGATCGGTATCGGCATAACGAACTCTAATTTCAGTTTTGTTAATTAGCATTTTCTAAAAGTTTAAATATTTTGTGAATCAAATTTATCAAAAAGCGATGAGAATATTTACTTCCCCTATATATTTTATATACTATTTACAAGGTAAGTTATTGATCAGAATAAATCATACATAAACGAGGATTAAATTTTTCGCAAGAATTAAAATTTAATTTGACTAACAGGTAACAAATTATGATTTAATTTATTCTATATAAGCGCCCATTTTACCAAATTTTTCAAGACGGGTATCAATTAATTTTTCAGGTTTTATTTTTACAAGCTGTTGAAGTTCTTCAACCAGAGCAGTTTTTAAAATTCCAGCCGCTTCCTGATGATCTTTATGAGCTCCTCCAAGAGGTTCCGCAATAATTCTATCAATTATTTTTTGTTCAAACAAATCAGGTGCAGTAAGCTTTAAAGCTTCGGCTGCCTGCTCTTTATAATCCCAACTACGCCAAAGAATACTTGAGCAGGACTCAGGACTTATTACCGAATACCAGCAATTTTCAAGCATAAGGATTCTATCACCAACTCCGATACCCAAAGCTCCGCCGCTGGCACCTTCACCGATGATTACAACAATAATTGGAACTTTTAAACGGCTCATTTCAAAAAGGTTTTTTGCAATAGCTTCGGCCTGCCCTCTTTCTTCCGCTTCAATACCGGGATACGCACCAGGCGTGTCAATCATAGTAATTACCGGCTTACCGAATTTCTCGGCAAGTTTCATCAAACGCAATGCTTTTCTATAGCCTTCCGGATTAGGCATTCCAAAATTTCTAATTACATTAGTTTTTGTATCCCTACCCTTCTGATGCCCGATCATCATTACTTTAAATTCATCTAATTGAGCAAACCCACCGACAATAGCTTTATCATCTTTGAAACTTCTATCGCCGTGAAGCTCTAAAAAATTGCTTGTCATTAAATAAATATAATCTAAAGTATAAGGACGGTCGGGATGCCGGGCTAATTGCACACGCTGCCAGCGTGTAAGGTCTTTGTAAATTCCTTCCTTCAACTCTCTGACCTTCTCTTCGATTTGTTTTATTTCGTTTTCAATATTAACTTTTTCAGAAAGCCTTTTCATCTCTTCAAGTTTAGCTTCAAGTTCAACAATAGGCTTTTCAAATTCAAGAACCGTTCTTGCCATATTATAATCGTCTAATCCACATTTTATTTAATGTTTTTCCTAATATCTCCAGGTCAAGCCAAATATTTTGATTTTTTGCATAGAAAATATCAAGTTTATTTTTATCTACACCTTCACTATTATCAATATACCACAAACCTGTCAAACCCTTTTTTCCCCTATACAATTTCCCTTTCTCTTCACTATTTTCAGGCCCGACAAAACTTTGCTTCCCAATGAAGACATAAGGTACTTTTAAGATAAATTCACTAAAGTCCTTTTGTTTTTTACTCATCTTAACTTTTAAATATATAAAAGGATATATAAAAAACAAAACAACTGCTGCCAGAATGCGATCGAACACCGATTTGATCATTTTTGATAAGGGTCTTGATATATTATAATTTATTTCAACCAACGGCATGTCTTCCAGCATTGAAACCGAAGTTTTACCAACGATAAAATCGAAATTATTCCCAACAAGCTTAAATTCAACATTTTCATTCTGGCAAGAAGAAACAATTGTCATCATTTGATCATATGATAATTCTTCAGTAGAAAATATTATTTCCTGAATTTTTTTCTCATATATAACCTTTTTAATGTTGTCAATTGTACCAATGACTTCCAGATCGTCAATTTTATAGCCAAGGTCTTTATTTGTAAAACCTATCAACCCTACAATATAATGAAGATCGGTTGGTTTGTTTTTCAATTTTCCTGCCAAATTTACTGCATGAGAATTGATTCCTACAATTAATGTGCGGTGATTGCTAAAGTCATTCTCATCGATACCTGTTTTGAATACAATTTTTAAAATGATACGCCAAAAAGGCAGCAAGAAAAACAAAATAAAATAAGTGATAAGCAGTGCAGCCCTGCTATATGCATATTGCTTAAAGAAAAATGTTAAAGCCGAGAGGACAAAGAAACTGATAAAAACAGCTAAAATTGTTCTAAGTATGGAGAGTGAATCTTTTTTATAAACCCGCGTTAATCCGGCAATAATTAAATGAAGCAATGCAGGCACTATTAAAATAATAGGATAACTGCTATAAGGGATGCCCCGGTAATTACCTACTCTTTCATAAAACTCATTAGCTATTAATATTGAAATATTAAAAAATATAAAATCAGCAATAATGGAAAGTAATATAATTTTACGCCGGCCCAAAAAAGCAAACAATTTTCTTAAAGCTATTGCCGAATGAAGTATAGCTTCAACAAGCACTGAGCTGGAAAAATGTTTCTTAACAAAAAGGTTCATTGCTTCATAAAATATCTTTGTTTCATCAATGCCGCTTCGTTTTGTACTTTCACCCTTATAATGAATAATCTGAGTGCTATGGACGTAGAAAACTTTATAACCGGCTTTTTGAATCCTATAACATAAATCGAGATCCTCACCATACATGAAGAACTGTTCGTCCAGGCCGCCGATTTTTTTATAAATTTCTTTTTTCAACATCATAAAAGAACCGGATACAGCATCAACTTCGTAAGTTTGATTTTCATCCAAATAAGTCAGGTTATAGCGGGCAAAAAATCTGTTATTGGGAAAGAATGAACTGAGACCTGTAACTTTGCAAAAAGAGGTCCATGGCCCGGGAAAACTTCTTCTGCAAGCAAGCTGCAATGTGCCATCAGGGTTAAGAATTTTACACCCGGCTAAACCTGCATCGGGTGTCGACTTGAAAAATGCGATCATCTTGTTTAAGGTATCTTCTCTCAATAGAGTATCAGGATTTAATAACAGCAAATATTCGCCCTCAGCTATTAAGAGACCCTGGTTATTTGCCCGGCTAAAACCACGGTTAACGGAATTTATAATTAGTTTAACATCGGGAAATTTTTCATTAATAAATTCTACACTACCATCATTTGATGCATTATCAATAATAATCACTTCATACTTAATTCCCACAGCGGCTTTAACGATAGAATGAAGTAAATTCTGAATAAACTCTTTGACATTATAATTGACTATAATGATAGATAAATCCAAAGCATCACCCGGTTATGAGTTTCCTAGAATACTTTTTAAGCGCAGTTTCCAAACCATGAAAACTGCTTCATGAACGATTTTTTTTGACATCTTTGAGTGCCCCATCGTCCTGTCAACAAAAGTGATAGGTATTTCACCTATTTTAAAACCCTTACGCCAGGCTTTATAAGTAATTTCAATTTGAAAAGCATACCCATTCGATTTTACATCATTAAAATCGATTGTTTCAAGAACTTTTCGCCGGAAACATTTAAATCCGCCCGTGGCATCCATGATAGGCATTCCGGTAATAAGCCGGGTATAAATATTTGCAAAATAACTTAAAAGCAATCTTTGCATAGGCCAATTAACAACATTAACACCATTTATGTACCTGCTGCCGAGTACAAGATCGTACTCTTTAATAGCATTTAAAAAATTAGCAATTTCTTTGGGGTCGTGCGAATAATCGGCATCCATCTCAAAAATGTACTCATAATTATTTTTAAGAGCATATTTAAATCCTTCAGTGTATGCCGTACCAAGCCCCATTTTCTTTTCCCGGACAATTAACCTGATCCTGTAATTTGAATTTGCAAGCTCGCGCATATAATTACCGGTACCGTCAGGCGAGTTATCATCCACAACTAAAATATCTATATTATTATACCTGGACAGCAAATCAGGAACGATTAATTTAACATTTTCAAGTTCGTTATAGGTTGGTATAATGACAAGGCTATTTACATTCATATTGACACATTAATAATAATTAGAAATATGTACACTTTTGTTTATTTTATTCATAATGACCTTTACCCAGGATCATCACGAATACGGTACGGAATAAAATTTTAAAATCCATTCTTAAAGACATATTTTCAATATAGAAAAGATCGTATCGTAATTTGATTTTAACGTCTTCAATAGTTTCATCATACTTATGCTTAACCTGGGCCCAGCCGGTGATACCCGGACGAACTTTCAACCTCCTCTTATAATACGGAATTTCCTTTGAGAGCTTTTCCACAAAAAAAGGCCGTTCGGGGCGAGGTCCTACAATACTCATTTCACCTTTAAGAACATTTATTATCTGTGGAATTTCATCAATACGTGTTCTTCGTATGAATTTACCTACTTTTGTAATTCTGGGGTCATCTTTTTGCGACCAAACCGGGCCGGTAAGTTTTTCAGCATCATTTCTCATCGAACGAAATTTAATAATTTTAAACGGATTTCCGTTTATTCCGCACCTATCCTGTCGGTAGAAAACATTTCCGTCACTTTCCATTTTAATTAATATTGAGGTTACTAATAAAACCGGTGAAGTAATCAGGAGGAAGATTAATGAAACGCCGATATCAATAAAACGTTTTAACTTTTTTTCCCATTCCGGCATTAACTGAGGCATAATGTCTATAAGCGGAATTCCATAAATTTGTGAGGTTCTTGCCTGGCCGCTCAGAATTTCATAAAGATCCGGAATTATTTTTAAACCTACATTCTGGGATTCGCATTTAGCAATTATTTCAACTAAAGCTTCTTTATCCTCTCTATCCAAGGCAATAATAACCTCTTTAGCATTAAAATGATCTATTATTAAATTTAAATTTTCTATAGTACCGACGGTTTTAATACCTTCATACTCGGAATCGGTGCAATTATCATGAACTTTTATATAGCCAACTACATCCAAACCTAAAGCCGGATGTTGTTTTAATTGATGCTGCACATCTTTTGCATTTTCATTAAATCCCACAATCAGTGCATTCTTTCTTCCAAATCCCTTAATCAGAAGATTCCTTTGGAAGCTACGAACAAAAAGACGACCGATTCCGGTTAAGAATAAAAAGAGACCCCAATAGATAAATATTAATATTCTGGTTGTAGAACCTGCACCATTCAGATAATCGTCAATTAAGATGAGAAAGAATAAAATAAATATTCCCACAAAGGATGCTTTAAAAAGAGTAGATATTTCATCTAATCTTGAAGATGCAAACCAGGTGCGGTACATACCAACAAAAGTGAAAATGACAAGCCAGTAGAAGTAAATAACCAACATGGGGATAACAAATTCAGGCATTGCCAAAAGTGCAAACCACTTGGAGTTAACCCTCAATTGATAATAAATAATCCACGAAAGATTAATGGTGATAAAATCAATTGTGAGGATTAATAGTTTTTCTAATTTTTTATTCAAACTTTACACATTTTTTTATTAGAAAAATTTCGCTACTCATTTTCCAAAATATCAAAAAAAATTATTTAGATGCTATCTTCGAAGTCTCTTCTGCCAGATAAATTTCAAACCCGCTTACAACATTTTTCCAGCTTAGCAAGTCCCTTATTAACTTTTTTCCTTCTTGCATTAGTTCTTCATATTTCTGAGGGTTATTTAGAATATCTATCACATGATCTGCAAAATTATCTTCATTATCCGCAACAGAAATAAATTTATATAATGCTTTAGGTAGACCCATTACGGCAAATGAAGTACCAACAACCGGAACACCTAATGCAATTGACTCAATAACTTTATTTAAAGTACCCGCACCGAATCTCATCGGGGCAACATTTACCGCACTTTTTATGTATTCTGCTTTTATATCAGGGACAAATCCAGTTACAAAAATATTTTTTGATGCCAGGTTTCTGATCTTTAACGGTGGTTTTTGACCTACAATATAAAATTCAGCATCCGGAATTTCCAATAATATTTTGGGAAAAATTTTCTCCGAAAAATATATTGCCGCATCATAGTTTGCAAAATAAGGCATATTACCGGTAAAAATAATCCTATTTCTTCTATTTTTTATTTCTTCAGATTGGAAGTAGTTTACATCAATTCCATTATTTAGAATTCGTATGTCTACCTTTAATCCACTTTCTTTCAGAAATTTTTTATCAACTTCCGAGCAGATGAAAAGAGCATGAAATTTTTCTGCAATTTTCTCGTAATTTTCTATCCGTATTTGTTCAATCTTTATTAAATACCTTTTAAGCGGGTTCTTTTCTATTTCAGCAAATCTTTTCAGATATAGAGAAACAGCATCAGTAAAATCCAGTATGTTAATTGGTTTATTATTTCCAATCGGTTTATTATAATATTGAGCGCTTCTGATTAGATGATAGTATACGACATCAAATTTTCCGTTACGGTAAAGTTCCGCAACTTTTCGTTTCATTCTAGCTGATTTATACCATGCAGCCTGAAAGGGTAATCTGCTGAATACTGCAATTATGATATTAATTATTGACTCAAAAATTGAAAGTTTTATTGTTTCAACTTTAATACCAAACTTATCAAAATTCTTTAAGTCACTTATTTGCCCATTGTTTCGTAAAAAAGTTAGAATTGTTACTGAATTCTTCTGAGACAGGTTTTTGGCGATATTATAAATTTTAAGCTTATCTCCACGAAAAGGGGGATAAGGTATGCGAGGTGTAATTATTAAAATGTTCAATATAATTGATTATAAAACTTTATTATGAACAAATTGGGAAGATAATTTATAACGATTAAATTTCACAGGAATTATCTTTATTCCCAATTACTTTTTAAGAAATAGAACTAATTGATTTAAGGAGCAAATATAATTAAAATAGGAATACAATGATAAAATTTTTATTTTTATAATAATTTTAAAATCAGGCGTAAATACCTTGTTAGTTATTTAAATAGACAATGCGGTGATAGTATAGGAATGGTGATGATTCTTGCGGTTGGTTTGAATAAATATCTTGTTTTATTTAATATACCTTTTAAGAAGGATGCCAGTAATATATGCCGTAGTTGAGGAATTATAAGAGCTGATTATAGAGGCGATTGCTAACACATCAGTTTGTCCGAATAATTGTAAAATATTGCACGAAGGAAAGATATAAGAAATTATTAATAAATAGTTTAACAATAATTTTTAATGATAATAAATATAGGGAATAGGCAATTAATAATTGCGATTACCTGAAGATTACTTATTGTGAAAACAAATTTTAGCTCGTTGATAGGTTTACAAATAAGCCTTAATTGATTCTACAATTAACGATATAAAAAATTTAAATACGGATTTATTATGAAAATTATTAAAAGTGTACTTTTTTTAATTCAATTATTAGCTATACTTTTCTCCCAAAAATTATGTTCACAAACACTTAACACTCCACAACCAGATCAAGTTCCCGGAGAAAATAGTGTCAGTTATAATTCTTTGAATAACACTTATAATTTTTATCTAAATTCAATTTGCTTATATTCTTTTAATGCGTCATCCAAAAATGGAACTTTAAACAATTTACGGGCTTATAATACCTCAGGGACATATTTTTTGCCGAGTAATTATGGAGGCCCTTTAGGATTTCAGAATGGACAATTATTATATCCCTGGGACAACGATGCAGTATATACTCTTCAATCAAATCAACTGAGTCCTGATAGTTCAGTCCATATATCGTATCTAATATCCTGGAATTCAACAATTTCATTTATTTATAATTATACACTTAAAATATCCGGACGAACTCTCATTATTAAGATTGATGGTACCGAAGATAAAAATTGTGCAGGTTTTGACTTAGATAGATGTGAAAATGCATTCAATCCAATTGTTTTAAGGGTACCATATTTAACGCTTTTTAATTTACTCTACTCAAATAACTTATATACTTCGATGTTCTTTGATTGGGAAACAACTAATGCATCAAGTTTAAATCCAAAAACGCCAGACACGTATGATATAATTATAAATGGGATAACATCGAGCACTTCAAAAAGATTTACTCAGGTAGCATTATATAATCCTTTGTCAAATGGTAAAAGGAATCAGCTTAGTGAAACCATTTATCTTACAACATCATTAAGTATAGACAAAGTTTTGCCAAATATTGTAATGCCATCGAATCAATCTCCCAATTATAATGCATATAAAGACTCGATTGCAAATCGAACCGTTTTGAGCTGGGGCCCGCCATATACATATTTAAATAACCCACCTCAATGCAGTAACTATACACTTGCTTCGTTAGACCATGAATTTCAAGACAGCGCAATTAAACATCCCGATGCAATAATTACATATTCAGGAACTAAATATTACAGCCCATTAAATCTATTAAGTGATATCGGCATTAAGGGACTTGCCATAATAATAAAAAATTATCAAAGACTAGGATTTGACAGAGGCTATCCTGATGTTTTACCCGCTAACACATTTGCACGTTGTTTATTCGATTGTTCAACTTTAGCCGGCGAAAGCAATTCCAACGATTCCGTTCATAATGGTAATAACCAATTAAGACAGCTAAAAACAACCGCACTTCAAAAAGGATACTATTTTGCTTTACATGAAAATTATGTTGATGCTTATATCAACAAGAAGAGCAATAACGGCTTTTCTGCTGTTGATGCAGCACTGAATTCAGATTATTCACCAAAACGAAATTGGTTAAATTGTGAATCTGATACATCATTCGTAATAAGTCCAGTTAATGCAGCTAAATATATCAGTACCTACTCAAATTCAATAAAAAATACAATAGGCCCTAACTGGAGTTACCTTGACGTCCATTCTGCAATAAATGCATTTGACGTAATAGATTATAATGCTAACAATATAGGGGCCGGAAAATTTAGTTATGTGGTTCAGCAATACCGTAAATTACCAGCAATATTAAGCAGTTATTATAATGGACCTGTTGAAGGTGAAGGAGGACCCAAACATTCATTTATTTATGTTGGTTATTTCCATGATCTGGAAGCGCGGCTTCATACCGCCGACTATAATATTTATGGTACTAAATCACCTTTGTTTGTAGATTTTGATCTGTATAAGATGCACGGGAAATCCGCACTTCATGGAGTTGGACATTACAACATCTTTTATGCATCAAAGCCTGATAACATGTATAATGCCGGTTATATGACAATTGATCAAATGTTGAGATATATGGGATATGAACTCGCCTTCGGGCACGGCGGCTTTATTACTAAGAGTAATGTAAGCGACCATACTATTAAACAAGCTCAACTTGAATATAACTATGTATACCCGGTGCAAAGGTTATACAAAAATGCAACAGCTGCAAGTATTAATTATTTTAAAAACAGCATTTTGATTGGTGATGCTTCAACATATATACAAAATAACGCTAACTACTTCGATATCAACAGTACCGATTTCATGTCACAAATAAAGGTAATTTATAGTAATGGAGTTATCGTATGGGTGAATGCGAGTCCCAATTATGAGTTTTTAATTACCCCAGAGAAAATTGGAACCTACTATTTCAATATTATAGCCAACGGTATACAACAGCAAGGGAAAATATCGATTAATTCACTTACTCAATTTTTAAAAGCAGAGTTGCCTAAAAACAATGGATGGCTTGTTTATGTGCCTACGGAACTAGAGTCGAAGTAATAAGCTTAAATAATATGTGGGCTACTTTCAATGCCTCCGGATGAAGTTTTATCTTTAATGCTGCCCGATTTATTTTTATAAATCTTTATCACTTCGAGGCTATTCTTAATGTTTACATTTGTATCTAATACTTAAAATAGGAAAACAATGATAAAAGTTTTATTTTTAACAATAATTTTAGATTTTAATATAAGATAATGAGTAAATTTTTATTTTAATGAGGTAGTAATGCTGGTTCATTCAGACTGTATATTTTTTAAAGGTGATATTCCTTGCCGCCCGAACAAACAACTTGGATATCATTGCGAAAATTGTAAGGAATATACAAAAATAACAGAAATGATATTGATAATTAAACTTGGCGCGATTGGTGACGTAATAAGGACTACACCTCTTTTAAGAAAATTAAGAACAGATTTTCCTAATGCTTACATAACCTGGTTAACTTATTCACCTGATATTTTACCAATTGGCAATACTGTTTCCAATAAACCCTGGCTAAACCGTATCTTAAATGTAACTGCCGAAAACATTGAGCTCCTTAAACAAATAAATTTTGATTGGTTAATAAATCTTGATAAAGATCCGTTAGCTATTTCACTAACATATTCAGTGAATTCAAAAAGAAAATCAGGTTTTACAATAGATGAATTCGGACATACCCGACCGATTGATTCCGAACCTGAAAGACAAAAATGGCTAACCGGATTATTTGATGATATTAATAAACAAAACACAAAACATTATGTTCGGGAGATTTTTGATATATGCAATTTCCGTTTTGAAAATGAAGAATACGTACTGGAAGTTGAAAGCTCAGGACAAACATGGGACATAGACAAAACTAAAAAAGTAGTAGGACTAAATACAGGATGTGGCGGCAGATGGACGTCAAGATTATGGCCGACTGAATACTGGACAAAACTTGCAAAAGATTTATTATTTAACGGATATGAAGTGATACTTCTTGGCGGCGAGCAGGAAGACGAAAATAATAAATTGATTCAAAAAGAAAGCGGAGCTAAATATTTTGGATATTACCCGCTAAAAGTTTTTATGGATTTGCTCAACCGGTGTGATACCATAGTAACGGCAGTAACAATGGCAATGCATCTTGCTGTAGGTTTAAGGAAAAATCTAATCTTGTTTAATAACATATTCAACCGAAACGAGTTTTACTTGTATAACAGAGGTGAAATATTAGAACCTGATTTTGACTGCGATTGCTATTTCACTCCGGTTTGCCCGAACAATTGCATGCAGTATTTGAAACCTGAGAAAGTACTAAATACTTTGATAAAATCTTTTTAATAAATGATGACTTGTAATAATTTGAACGCTAAATGTTTTTTCTTACTTCAGTAACTCATTGAATAATTTTACATGCTCAAAGACAAGCATTTCCTGATTGAATCTTTTTGCCCCAATTAAAGATCGCTCACAATATTCTTTATACAGCACGTTATCTCTTAATAAGCTTAAAATACTCTCAACAAATCCATTTGTATCATTAGGCTCATGCATAATTCCATAATTATTTACAATTTCCGGTAATGAAGAAGTGTTGGAAGTCAGAACTGGAATTCCAGATTTCATTGCTTCTAAAACTGGTAGTCCGAATCCTTCATATAAACTTGGGAAAATAAATATCTTTGCCAAGTTGTAGATGTGTGGTAAGTCTACATCATCTATATAATTTAGGTACAATATTTTGCCCTCACATCTATCTATTTTTTGTTTAATTTCTTTAAAACCATAACCCGGCCTTCCTATGAGAATGAATCCAATATCAATATCTTTATTTTTACAAACTTCTGCTACCTTTAAGATAATATTTATATTTTTTCTATTCTCAATTAAACCAATATATAAAGCATAATTCTCCGGAAGAGAATATTTACTTTTATAATATTGACAATCTATTTTGCTTAATGGACGAAATTTAAATTTGGGATCTGCTGCTCCATAAATTACTTTTACTTTTTCTCGGCTTACATCATAATATTTGACTATATCCATTTGAGAACATTTAGATATGGTGATAATTTTATCGGCAGAATTAATTGATCTCTTCAACATGAAATTCAAATAATTTCTATAAAAAAAAGGATAATAATATTTGTCGATTTTGAACATCACATCATGAATAGTAATAATCTTTTTTATACGAGTTGAACTAATTAAAGGACAAAGATTATTTGGGGAGAAAAATAGATCAAATTTATTTTCTACCAAATACTTGCGCAAGATGAAATTAAGCCAAAAAGGTGAAAATATTTTAGAATGAAACATTAATTTATCTAAAATAATATTTTTAAAAAAATTATTTTTATAATTCTGAATAGAGATAGTAGAAAATAAAAAATATTCGTTCTTGTTGTCTATTTGAGGGATCACATTAAGTAAATCTCTTAAGTACCTACCAATACCTGTCATTTCTTTCTCGAGCACTCGTGCGTCAATTGCAATTCGCATTTACAATCTGTGTTTTATTATTTAAGATACTAGAGCAATGTATTATAAACTTCTAAATGTCTTTTCGCAATGTTTTCATAACGATAAATAGAAATATCGTTGTAATTTAATTTTGATTTTATTGATTCAAAGTTTTTATCTAAATTATTTAATATTTTCATCAAACTCGGTTCATTCCCTAATTTAAACATAAACATCTGATTGCCATGCCTTTCATTTAACTTTATACTTGTAGGTATATCGGATATTATTAATGGTGCATTCTGGCTCATTGCTTCAATAATCGGCATTCCAAAACCTTCATAAATCGAAGGGAAAATTACAGCCTTTGAATAACGATACAAATTGATAATATCCGAATCCGATAAATAACCTAATGATATTATATCAAGGTTTGAATTAATCATTTTATTAATATTACTCGCACCCCACCAATTCTGACCACCTAACACAAGTTTAGTGTCTTTTCTGATTGTACCGTTTTCTTTTGCCTTAGTAAATGCAGTAAGTAAAAATTCTAAATTTTTCCTTTTCGAAATACTGCCAATAAAAAAAAAATAACTGTAGTGTAATAAATTATTATCTATAAAAATATCAGATCTAACATCTTCTTCGAAAAATATATCTCTTAATCCAACCTCACAAGAATATATACCCTTATATTTGGCTTCTGGGAAACAATCAATAATCTCTTCTTTCGTAAATTCCGAAGGTGTTATAATTGCATCAGCCATTTTTATTGAATGAAATATTAACGATTGATTATGTTTAATATAAATGGTAGGAACCGTTTCGGGAAATCGATAAACACTCAAGTCATGAATAGTTACTACTCTTTTTGCATGTCCAGAAATATATGGTAGATTATGATTTTGGTAATGGATAATCTCGAATCGTCTATATAATGAATGTAAATTGGTACATCCTTCATAAGTGAATTTACGTAATCCTCTGGGTATGAATTTTAGATACCAATAATTAGTAATCTCGCATTCACAAAATTGCTTCAAATGTATATATAGATTATAGCCATGATGGCCGATACCTGTTAAATTGTAAAGGGATGATAGACCATCATCAATTAAAATTTTCATAATGCCTTCATATTCAGCTAGCTTTTAAAATATATAAAGTTCCTAATGAAATCAAACATGTATTAAAAACGAAATGGAGTTGTCCGGTCGAGTTAATAAAGAAAGAAAAAAGCATTACAAAAACTCCTAAAGCATACATAGAAAGGGTATTTACATTTGGCTTGGCACGAAAGTTAAAATATAATAAACATATTATAAATCCCAATCCGAAAGAAATTAATGTAAGGCCCAGCATTCCGAAATCCCTATAAAAATCCCAGAACATTGTATAAGTATTATAGCCGCTTCGTATAAATGGAAAATCATCTAAATAGAAATAATCGTGCATCCAATGCTTCAAACCTGTCAAAGATAAAATAAAATTAAAACTGTAGTACCCATAAGAATGTTCTTTTATTCGAGCAACCCCTTTTACAAAATTTTCAAGATTCATTACAATATACATATATGGTTCAGTCAGAATTGCAAATTTAGGATTGAACTTCATTTTAGAAAAGACATAGAGATATCCCGCAAAATATTTGCTTAGTCGTATATTTTGAATAGCATATATTATCGATAGGATCCCTATGATAAAAGGCAGCAAAACTCGAATACGCAATTTTTTAGAATAAAAATAAAATATTAAAGAAATAACTATCCAAAAAATAAGATCATATCTCTGAAGAAGTGAGAAGTAAGTAGAAAATGTAATAAATAAGATAAAACATAAAATAAATTTTTTAAACGCATTATTTCTAATTAATATAAAGTATTGAATAATGAAAAACATTATTGCCGTTGCGGAATGTATAAAGATTCCTATCCCAAAGACTTCGTATTGCGTTCTTGATTCGGCAGGGTGATTTGATAAAATCGGGACGAATCCCTTGATAATAACTACCGAAACAAAACAAATAATGTAAATGCAAAAGATTAATAATATTAAATAAAAAAATTTAGTATGGTCTAATTGTATATTTTTAATCTTTTTCCGTATCTCATCAATTTTATAAATATTACTATTAATATTTATAACAGTGACAATAAAAATTCCCAGAATGAAGGCAAATAGACTTATTAATAATGTTGTCCATCCAAATAATGTCCATTGGGATTGAAATCTGCTAAATTTAAAATCGGCTAATCCAATTGCTAAAGCCCAGATAAAAATAAAGACTCGATTCGGTGAAAAAATATCCAACTCTTTATTTAAGCAGCTGGCAATGACTGATAAAAGTATCACAAGACATATAAAAGAAACAATTGTCATTATGAAAATTAAATTTTAAATTTATATAATGTAAATATATTCGGGAAATTATTCCCTTTTTTAAAAATAAGTTCTCTTTCTTCCTTACCGTAGCCTAACATTAGAAAAAATAAAAAGCATACTACAAAAACGATTGGGATTATAACTATAGGGTAAAACTGTTTAATATTCCATAACAAAATAGAAGCCATAACAGAAAAAGCTATTGATATAATATAAGAAAAGTTTAAAGTCCATTTCAAGAATAAGGGCATTGTAGTAACAATATAGCCTAAACCTACCAATAAATTTGTTACAAGTGAGATTATAGCTGCGCCAAATGGTCCATAAATTGGAATTATATAATAATTTAATCCGAAATTTAATAGTGTACCACACAGGACAATTATCATCCTTGTTTTTTGACGATGAGATGTAGTCAACATTAGTGCATAAGTTTCAACCGAAAAACGGATGAAAAGTATAATTGAAAATATTTTGAGTATCGGAACGGTTGCCCCATAATTTTTAATAGGATAAATAAGTTTTATTACAAACTCCGAGTAAGTAAACAGGATAATTGAAATAGGTAAAGATATTAGCGCTAATGTTTTATTCAATAAACCACCTAATTTTACCCAAAGTAATTCATTTTCAAAATTAAGCCTGGATAAAACAGGTAATAAAGTATTTATTAATATATCTGGAATTACTAAAGGCAAGGCTATTAATTTGAAAGCCGCCTGATATATACCTACATCTACATCTCCCTTCCAAAAAGCTAATAATAACGTGTCCAATTGAAAAAATAAATTGCCAAATATCAATTGCAAACCAAAAATCAATACTTGTTTTTTTATTTTATGCCAATTTTTAAAGGTTAAAGTATATTTTAATGCAGGAAGAACTTTATAGGAAGAATAAATTGCTACTATAAATCCAATTAATCTTGTCAGAACAAAAGCACCTGCAATAAATTCAATTCTAATTTTCAGAAAAAGTAAAATTAAAATTGATATAAGTAGCAAGATATTAATAATAAGCGAAACTCCTGTTTCGTATTGAAGTTTCTCAAATCCTTTGTATAATCCATACAAAAAGTTTGTTAACGTGGTTAATATTACATAAAAACTAAAAATAAATATTAATAATCTAGAGGTTGGACTAAAACTGCTTAACAATGATAATGTCCACATTGAAATTAAAGCAAGCGTTGTAAAAATTATTTTTATTGAAAAATAATCCTTGAAAATTTTCTCAGCTTCATTTCTGTTTTTAGCAATTTCAGTTGTCAATAGGATATCAAAGCCGAAGTCTGCAAACAAAATAAGAATTGTTGCAATCGTATGCGCAGTAGTAAATTGTCCAAATGCTTGTGGACCATAATGGGAACCAATTATCCAAAAGACAAAAACATTTGCAACAAGCCTTGAGGATATTGAAAGGAATGAGAAAAGAGAATTCTTTCGAATTCTCGCAGCTTCATGCATCAGAAGTTTTCCTTTTTTCCTATTCCAAATCTAGCAAGATCAGATTTTAAAGATGCGGTTATAAATAAATATTTGTTTGGAAAAACATTTTGAATTTTATTTTTAAATTCTTTCAAGAACACTATAAAAAAACCTAATAGCAGTGAAATTACAAATGCTATAAGCGCATATAGGCTAACTTTAGGTTTCTCTTTCCTGTCAGGCACTCCCGCTTTATCAAGAACTAAAACCGAGGGTGTTTGCCTTGCTTCTTCCACCCTGGCCTGTTCATACATAGGCTGAACAAACTCCAGGATTTTATATTGTATTTGTAAATTCTGGTAAATCTTCAAATATTTATTTGCTAATGCAGGTGCTGTTTTAATTGGAATTAAGGGGTTTGCTCCCTGTTGTAAATTATCTGCTCCTCCATTTAAACTTCTAATTTTATTCTGAATTTCCTGTACTGTGATTGAGGCATTTGCAGTCAGAGGATTGCTATCGCCATAGGTTCTTTTTAGTACATTATATTCAATTTCCTTTTGAGCAAGTTCTGCATAAATAGCTGCCATTCCCTTTACTGTAGCTTCTAATTGCTGAGGAACAGCAATAACCCCATATTTTTCCTGGAAATTCTGCATATCGGTTTCCAGGCTATTAATTTCATTTACATTTTCAAGATATCTTTTCTCTATAAATTCTTTATTTGACCTGGCATTTTCAGTTGAAAGGTTAGTATTAATTTCATTTAACTTTGCTATCATATAGTTAACTATATCGGCAGCTTTTTGAGGATTTTGATCATAAACACTAATTGTCAGATTGCCTTCGTCCTGGATTGTTAGTTCAAGATTTGAAAGAAACATTTTGACAACTTTATCATAATATGTGTTTTCCATATCATATTCTTTTGCCAAACCGAATTTTTTTATAACGTCATCCGTCATTGTGGAACTTTTCAGTATAGCCATAAATTTGTCAAAGTCGGTATTTCCTGTTAATGCAGCCAATCCTTTCGAAGCCGTGAAATTCTTAGCTAAAGACGAAAGACCCGAAAAAGCACTCAAAAAGTCGGTATTATCAGCAGGCAATACCGAGGCAGAGGCTTCATACCATTTTGTGGATAGTAAAGCAAAAACTGTAGTGCCGGTTGTAATAACTAAGACAAACCAAAATAAAAACCATCTGTATTTAATAGTAACGGTTAAAAATTCCAAAAAAGAATTTCCAACAATATTTTTATTTGAGCTTACAATTTCTTCCTGAATTCGTTCTTTTTCCATTAGACCTTACTTTTTATTTTGAACTTAATAATTTTTGTTTGTATGCTAATTGATAAATTAACTTATTATACAAAGTTAATATTTTATACAGCTTAATAACAACATTATTTTGCTTCCATCAAGGTTTTTTATCATAATCCAATAATTACATTTAAGAGATATTAAAATCTTAAAAATAAAATATAGAATTGGGCAAAATTAAAATTCTCAATTAAGAATACAGTAAATATAAAGCGATAAAGAAACGATTTATAAAAATATTATTTTTTAATATGAATTATAAAACAGACTTTTCACTTATTAATTTTTTTTTATCCCAAATTTTATGCACTATCTTGACTTTTAAAATTTTTTCTGTATTTTTACTCACAAAAAAGGAAGTAATTTATAATCGATTTGCTACAGTAAGAAAATTTTAACTAATTTGATTACCAGAGTAGCAAAGTACGCCGATTTTGGAGGTATACTCTGATCGGTTTTTTTATTGTTATTTTTAAACTTTTTATAATAGGAGTTGTGTCTATAGGCTTAAAGATACTATTAGCAGGTAAGTGTTATTAACTAACTAAAAAGGAAAGCAGCGATGAAAACCTTAAAAGCGAAAATAGACAATCCTTTGTCGGATCTTATCAGCGATGATATCTTCGACCTCTTAACTGCCCACGGTTTAATTGATGAAAAATCCGTCAGGGACTACCAGATAAGAAAGAAATTTAAACAAATGCGTGCCGGTAAAATCAGCGCCGGGGATGCAATTGACTCAATCCGTGAAGAATATCCGTATTTACAATTTGATACCATCAGAAAAATTGTTTATCAGATAAGCAAATAATAGGTAAATTGGATTAATTTACTTGACAAATAAAAGCAAAGTTTTTATATTTGATATGACTCTTTCAGAGGGTTCTCCCCTGCCCTTTGATGTTAAACGAGTCGGGCCCAGTGGTACCCCCATCACTGGGCTTCATTTTTTAATAACTGAGGAATAAATGTCGAAACAATTAAATAAAAGAAATATTCGAAAACCAAAAAAAATCGTTTCGCCTTTTAATGTTTATTGGAACAAAAAGAATTTTATTTTTTTATTTATCGGACTGGTAGTAATAATTAGCGGATTTGTATTGATGTCAATCGGGTCATGGGATAGTTTCCCTTCATTATTTATCTCCCCTGTTGTTCTGGTGATCGGTTATTTAATAATTCTTCCGGCTTCAGTTCTTTTTACGGGTAAACATGAAGAGGAAGCTAAAAACGAACAGGGAAATTCTGCTGATAGGGATTAAAGGGATTTTTTTCTTTTCAAAAAGTTCAAAAGTTAATTAGATAATATTTTTTGGTTATTTATTTTTTAAAAAATTGACCAAATTAAACATTGATGATTTAACAAAACTAAGCCTTCTGCTTTCAGTTGAAGGAATAGGTCCAGGGAAAATTAGAAACCTCCTTGCCAAATTTCACACTTTAGAAAATATCCTAAAAGCCGATTTTAATTCTTTACAGGAAGTAGAGGGTATAAGCTATAATCTGGCTAAAAGGATTAAAAGTGGATTATGCCGCTTCGGTGAAATAAAATCTGGGCTAATGAAAGACCTGGAAAAACTTGATAAACTTCATGCATCAATTATCACAATTTGGGATAAAGAATATCCACATCTGCTTAAAAAAATCTATGATCCTCCTTTAGTCCTATATATAAAAGGGAAACTAACCGAAGAAGATAATTTTTCAATCGCAATTGTAGGGACAAGGATGCCAACGAATTACGGAAAAATTCAGGCAGAAAAATTTGCCGCTGATTTATCCGGACAAAATATTACCATAGTAAGCGGAATGGCAAGAGGGATTGATTCTGTTGCCCATCATTCTACACTAAAAAATAATGGAAGAACCATTGCAATTATCGGATCCGGTATGGATGTAATTTACCCGCCTGAAAACAGAAAATTATTTGAAGAAATAGCAGAAAAAGGCGCTGTAATTTCGGAGTTCAAACCGGGCACAAAACCAGATGCACAAAATTTTCCTCGAAGGAACAGGATAATATCAGGATTTAGCCTTGGCTGCATTGTAATAGAAACAGGGTTGAACGGCGGCGCAATGCAAACAGCATCACTCGCGCTTGATCAGGGACGTGAGGTTTTCGCCGTCCCGGGCAACCTTGGAACGAAACAATCCGAGGGAACAAATCTCCTGATCCAAAAGGGTGAAGCTAAGCTTATTGTTTCGGCTGAAGATGTTTTAGTCGAATTAAATTTAAAATTAAAACCTGTAATAGGTGAAAATATTCCCAGGCAACATGCGGAGTTAAATTTATTTGAAGAGAGACTAATAAATGTGCTAGGTAACCAACCTTTACAGATCGATAACATATCTTCGTTAACCAGCCTATCTACATCCGACTGCCTCGTAAATCTTCTTTCACTTGAATTTAAAGGTTTGGTTAAACAGCTTCCCGGAAAAATGTTTGCCTTACTTTAATTCTACAATTTTCTTAGAAAAAGGACAACCTGATCTCCATCCCCGTTCTCATTTAACCTTATGGTCTCCTTTTCAAATGAATCAATCTGTTCTTTTGTAAAAATTGTTGAGTTTGTATTAACAAAATAAGAGTTGTCATCCGTCAGAGGGATATCCATTTTATACTGCTCGCTGCCCCAAAGTTGTATGCTCCTTGAATCATATTCAATGTTTTTTATTTCAAATCCGTATTGTTCGATAAGAAGTTTTATACTTTTTAATGAATGATTAAAAAAATGCCGCGGGGCATCAAGCGACAGCCAATTTTCTTTATAATTGCGCCAAGCAAAAGAAGAGCATGTCGGAATCCTAATTAATAAGAACTTACCCGGTAATACCAATTCTGCCAGCCTATTAAAGGCATAATGCTGATCTTCCATGTGTTCCAGTGAGTGGTGCATCATAATAAAATCGAATTTATCATTAATTTCATTTAAACTCTTTTTAGATATCCTAACCCCATTCCTGTATTTTATTTCTTTTTCAATAAAATTATCAATACCCAGCAAATTTTTAAATCCTAAATTACCCATTCTGTATAGGAGCTTCCCGTTTCCGCAGCCTATATCGAGAATTTTACTATCGAGATTAACGTTCGTATTTTTAATCCAGGTAATATATGTAGGATCTCCTAATCTTTTATGAATAATTCTTCCGATTAAATTATTCATACCAAAGGAATAACGATCGCGGTAAATATTCAACTTTTCCTTTAAATAATTCTCCTTAAATATTTTAAATGAAAAATATTCCGGAGGATAATATTTTGATAAATTTTCAGGCGGGTTAACTAATTGCAGGCAGCCACAATTAGAACATTCGCAATAAATAAATTCATCCCTTGTCCCGAATTGCATTTCCCTAACGCTATAAAATTTATTACCGTCTTTATTACTGCAGATTTTACAGATAAATTCCATTAATACTTCTTTTTATTTTTCCAGAAAAACTTTAATCTCTCTTTTAATGATTTTTCCTGCCCGTTTTCCGTGGGAAGATAATATTGAAAATCAGATAATTCTTTAGGTAAATAATTATCTAAAACAAAGTGATTGTCAAAATCATGAGGATATTGGTAACCTTTATGATAGCCTAAATCTTTCATTAATTTAGTCGGCGCATTTCTAAGATGAGCCGGGACAGGATAAAGCGGTTTATTTTTAACATCCGATAAAGCACTTTCAATTCCAAGATATGCAGCATTACTTTTAGGGGAGGATGCCAGGTAAGTAGTACACTGAGCCAGAATTATTCTTGACTCCGGCATACCAATTTTATCAACTGCGCCAAAAGCTGCTTCCGCAAGCACTAAACCATTGGGGGAAGCATTCCCAATATCTTCAGACGCAAGCACAACAAGCCTACGTGCAATAAATAACGGATCTTCACCGCCTTCAAGCATCCTTGCCAGCCAGTAAAGGGCAGCATCAGGATCGCTTCCACGTACACTTTTAATAAATGCAGAAATTACATTATAATGTTCTTCTCCGGCTTTATCATAAAGAATATTTTTTTTCTGAACTATATTTTCCAATATTTCTTTGGTAATTCGGATCCGGCTTAAGTCCATCTCCTGGACTATTGCAGCCTCAAAAATGCCCAGCAAGACCCTGGCATCACCACCGGAAAGATAGATTAAAAAGTCAGTATCAATTGATTCTATTTTCAATTTCGATAAAAACTCATCTTTTGTTATTGCCGATTCAAGAATACTTATTAAATCTTCTTTGGATAATTCCTCAAGCACATAAATTCTTGTACGAGACCTGAGAGCGGGAATTACTTCAAAAGAAGGATTTTCAGTTGTGGCACCAATTAATGTAATTAACCCGGATTCGACAGAATGTAATAACGCGTCCTGCTGCGCTTTGTTGAAACGGTGAATTTCATCTATGAAAAGAAGCGTTTTTTTATTTTGAGATTTATTTACTGCAGCAATTTCTATTATTTCCCTGATATCTTTAACGCCCGAAGAAACGGCATTCAGTTGATGAAAATCTGAATCCGTTTGTTCTGCAATAATTTTAGCTATGGTTGTTTTGCCGGTACCGGGAGGCCCCCAAAGAATAAAGGAACTTAGGGCATCGTTTTCTATCATTAACCGGATTGGTTTACCAGCACCCAGCAAAGATTTTTGGCCGCAGAATTCGTCCACAGTTTTTGGTCTGACTCTTTCTGCAAGCGGTATATTCGGGAAATTTATTTTACTCATTCTTTTACTTAGTAACAAATTAACATTAAGATTTGAGACAGTTAAAATAATAAAAACATTCCGAATGGAATGCTAAAAATAAAACCCATTTATTACAAGAAAGTTTAAATATTATCACAATTATAATGGATGTTCAGATTATAATGAAAAATTTAATAAAATAAAGAATAAACCAGATGATTATTAATATATTATTATTAAAAATTAAAACTGGTTTGCGATTTATTAGTCTTAATTTTTCATTTTATCTTATTAATTTAATTGAAGGAAATTCAATTCTTCCTAATCAAAAGAGACGAGTTATGATAATTATCCGGAATGCCCAAAAAACTGATTATATTGAAATAAAGAAACTAATAGAAAGTTATCCGCAGTATCTTATGTCTGATATTCCGTCTATTAACCGCTTTTTTGTTGCAGTTCAGAAGGACAATATAGTTGGCTGCTGTGCTCTGGATATTTATTCAAAGAGGATTGCTGAGGTTAGAAGTCTAGCAGTAAAAAGGGGTTATCAAAAACTAGGAATCGGAACTAAATTAGTTGGGAAATGTCTTTCTTTAGCTAAAGAGAAGGGCATCAGGGAAATTTTCGTAATTACAAGCAGACCTCATATATTCACCGGCCTCGGTTTCGGTGCCTTTCAGGGAGAAAGGCTGGCATTGTTTAAAAAATTTTAGTAATGAACCTAATGTTTACTCTAAATTAACCTACTTTTCAATTACTTTAATTGTTATTTCTCCCTTTCTAATCATTCCGTATTTCTCCCTTGCAATTTTTTCTATTTTCGCAGGAATTTTATTTTTTAATGAATCGATCTCAGATTGAAGGCGCTTATTATCTTTATCAACATCAGATATTTGTTGGTTCAACAATTTTACCTGTTCTTTAAGTTTTAAAAATTTTATTACTCCCGACTCGTTAAAAATCAGATACATAAAACCGGCAATAAAAAGTATGACAAAAGCTATATACTTAATATTACTCATAGATGAGAGTTTATTCTTTTTTAATTCGCTCATTGCGGAATTTTAATCTTTCGAATTAACCATCTTAATCTGCTAATAGCTTAAATTGATGATTTTATCGACTAATTCTTCAAAAGAAATACCTATTGCTTTAGCCATTTTGGGGACAAGGCTGGTAGATGTCATACCAGGAAGTGTATTAGCTTCAAGGCAATAAGTCTTATATTCATTGCTCAATCTAAAATCCATTCTTGCATAAGCCTTGCAGCCCAAAGCATTATACGCTTTCAGGGCCTGTGCCTGAAGTTCCAACTGTACAGTTTCAGGCAAATGAGCAGGAACTTCGTATAAGCTCATACCGGAAGTATACTTACATCTATAATCATATACTTCGTGTTTAGGTTTGATTTCCAGAACGGGCAATGGTTTATTATCCAAAACACCTACCGTGACTTCATGTCCCGAAATATATTCCTCAATCAATACCCGGTTCGAAAATTTTTTAGCAAGTTTCAATGCCTCTGAAAGTCCAGCTGCACTCTTACAAATTGTTAAGCCTACGGTTGAACCCTGATCGTTTGGCTTTACAACACATGGATAGCCAAAATTTTTTTTAATTTTTTTCTTTATGACCGTTTCAGCATCATTATTCTCAACTACTATCCATAAAGGAGTATTTATATCATAATGTTTAAATAAAATTTTTGACATTAGTTTATCCATCGCAATTGCGCTGGTAACAATATTAGACCCGGTATATTTTATTCCCTTCAGTTCGAGCAATGATTGAATAGTTCCATCCTCCCCCCATTTTCCGTGCAGGGCTAAAAAAGCAATATCAATATTGTCAAAAACCTTAGAATTAATTGCTTCAACATAATTGGTATTTGACAAAGCGCTGAAATTTTTCTTCGAAAAGAAATCATCGATTTTTTTGGGCTGATATTTACCGTACGCCGGGTCAACCAAAACTGTTTTATAGCCTAATGATATTAACGCTTTATAAATTGAATAACCGGATAATTTAGATACTTCTCTTTCCGGTGAAGTTCCTCCAACAAGCAAGGCTACAACCGGTTTTTTCTTACTCCTCATTAATAATTTCTTTCTACTTCCATTAATACTTTAAAATAATTATTTCCTATTTATTTCCCTTGCTTTATACTTTTCCTCAAGTTCTTCCATCAATTTCATATTTATATAACCATCATAACCCGTAACAAGGGGCATTTCATTTTTCAGAAATGCATTCTGCGTGGATCTTAATAGGTTCAATAACTTATTTCCTCTTTTTCTAAATGCTTTTTTTGCTTCTCCCTCTAGCAGTATTGTCAGCTTTGGAGTGGCATGTTTAGCCCCAATAAGACTTTCAATACTAAGGGCTCCTTTATGGCCGATCAATTCCAACCTGTTGAATGCCCGCTTACAATTAAATGAAACATTGAAATAGCCGTAGCCACTGTCCTCAAACTTTACCAAACCCGCCGCAAAATCATCAACTTCACTTGTGTAAATTATATTATCTACCAATCCATCAATTGAGACTATCTCCCCTCCGAAAAATCTAAGAAGATCTATCATGTGCGTACCAAGATCTCGTAGTGCTCCCCCGCCACTCAGCTTCCTGTTAAACCTGAAATTGGTGCCCGGAGGAAGATCAATATTAAAATTAAGACTTAAAGAAACTAATTTACCCAAAAGTTGTCTTTCCATAAATTCTTTAGCTTTCAGTATCAGAGGATGAAATCGGTAAGTATAATTGACGGCAAGTTGAACATTATTTTCACGACATACATTCATCATCTCCATTGCCTGTAATGAATTGAGTGCCAAAGGCTTATCGCAAAGTATATGTTTGCCGGCTCTTGCGGCCTTTAATACCTGTTCATAATGGTTTGAGTTTGCACTGCCGATATAAACAGCATCTATATCTGACCGCAAAAAGTCATCTATATTTGAAAAACTTTCCGCAATCCCGAATTTTTCAGCAATAGATTTTGCCCGCTGTAACTGATTGCTAAAAACAGAATTTAAAATGCTTTTTCTAAGCAACCGTAAAGCAGGAATAAGAGATCCCTCGCTAAACTTGCCGCAGCCGGCCACACCCCATCTTAATTTTCTTGTTATATGTTTTTTTATTGTCTTCATCTAATTCAAGAATTTCCGGATAATAATTTAAATAATCCTGGCGAGTATTGTTAATCTGTTAAATAATTTTTTTTGATTTCAAACGTTCCATTAATTTTTTAATGGGTAATGAATTTTGCATTATATAAAAATGAACGCTTGGAACATTCTGCCCAAATAATTCCTCAACCTGCTTAGCTGCCCATTCAACTCCGATATCAAGATGCCTTTCTTCTTTTGCGGAGGATATTTCATCAACTAATTCCTGCGGAAGATTAATATAAAAATTTCTGGGAATATTACTAAGATGAAATTTATTGGTTAAGATTTTTAAGCCAGGAATAATTGGGACTTTAATTCCCTCTTCACGGCATTTTTCTACAAAACTATGGTAAACTTTATTATCAAAAAACATTTGTGTAACAATATAATCTGCGCCTGCATCAATTTTAGCTTTTACATAATTAATATCTGTTTTCAAATTAGGAGATTCAAAATGTTTTTCAGGATAGCCGCTAACACCAATGCAAAAGTTCGAAGCATTAGCATCAAGGACGTTTTCTCCCAAGTATTTCCCATTATTCATATTTGAAATTTGCTTAACTAAGTCCACGGCGTATAAATTAACGCTCCTCCCGCTCGGGATAGGTTTTTTATAACCTTTGTCATCACCTCGGATAGCTAAAATATTTTCAATTCCAAGGTACCTAAGCTCGATTAGGAAATCTTCAGTCTCTTCCCGTGTAAATCCATGCGTAAGTATATGCGGCACAGTATCTATATTATATTTATGCTGTATAAGAGCGCAAATTCCAAGAGTTCCAGGCCTTTTCCTTTGTATTTTCTTTTTTATTCCGGTTGTTGTTTCCTCATAAACTACTTCGGCAGCATGACTGGTAATATCGATAAAAGGAGGCTTAAATATTAACAGGTCTTCAACTATTGAAAATAGTTTTTTTATATCACCGCCCCGCATGGGAGGAATTAATTCGAAACTTATTAAAGGCCTATCCGCTTTGTTTAGGTGTTCAGTAACTTTCATGCATTGTCTATAGTTATTTGATTAGTAAATTTAACATATTAGCCATTAAACTACATACAATATTCAGAATGATTCGGAATATTTATTATTGTGCTTTAAGAATTAAAAGTTTATTTGAAGGAGAGCTGATAGAGTTGAGGTCCGTTCTGATTTTATAATATTTTCCACTCCGCCAAAAATTAGTCATATCAGAATAATGACTGCTCATAACATTTCCAGATTCGCCTGTAGTCAGGACAAAATTAATTTCATCAGGTTTATCAAAGTCGTATATATACCTCATAACAGGCCCAAGGTTATTTTCAAATTCCTTATGCCGCAATTGGGGATAAACTTCTTCATCCACAGTAAATGGATATTCAGTATTAAATATTGTAGTTCCATCACCACCTATTTCAAACTGGCCTATATTTACCAATTTATCAATAAAAGGAGATAATCCGCTGAAAAAATGTTTGAATAATACATGATGCAGCCTACCCCATTGCCAGTCTGCAGGATTAGTACCGTATTTTTGTTCTAATTCATATAAAGCGTCAGAAAAACTCTTGCGAATTATAAAATTCCGTTTATCTTTTTGCTTTAAGTCAAGATTATCAAGCCAGGAATTTTGCGGGTTATCCAATAATTGCAATATACTTCTAAAAGGAATGTTTTGCACAAATACATATTCGTTATAAAGATCACTTCCCATCTTATCATAAAATAGATTATACATCAAGTGTTTGAAAAACATAGAATAGATAGCTGCAGTCTGACTGTACTGTCCTATTTTAAAATCCCAATTCTTAAAGAGCTTTAAAGCAATTTTAAGATTTTCGTTCGTTATGTGGATCTGGTTAAAAGCATTAAGAATATGAACTATAATTTTCGCAGCATACGGGGAGATAAAATCATTTTGATAATTTTCAAAATCCTTAACGGAATGACTGGGTTTAGAATTCAAAAGTTGAGTTATTCGTTCTATTCTTGATGAAGGTTCCCAAAGATTAGAGATGTAATATTTAAAATCCTGGGCCGTTTTATTATTCGCTGAGGCAATGAAATTTTGGGATGGATTAAATAATTGGGGAATTTCATTATCAGGCAAAAAATCTTTCCAATCATTTTTATCGCTAGTGCCATCATAAATAAAGGGAGGGAAGTTTGACTCTCTGAGAGGCAGCCTTGCACCAAAATAATATCCTATATTCCCGTATTTATCTGCGTATACAAAGTTTTGACCCGGCAAAGAGTATGTTTTAAAGGCGTTTTTAAAGTCACTCCAATTTTCAGCATTATTTATTTTATAAAATGTTAATATTTCATTACTAATATAATTTCCGAGCCATTTCATGCTTATAACGGCATCATTTTTATTTTCATTTTTATGAATAAGTGAGTAAGGATGTATATTTGAAACAATAGGTCCGTGCCCGGAAGATTTTATTTCAAACGATATACTGGCCGAATTTTTAACCTTTATAGTTTCTTCTCTTAAATCCAAATTATTCCAGGAACCATTGCAAAAATACTTTTTGCCGGATGAATCTATTTTTTCAGAATAAAAATCAGCATCATCTTCCATAATATTAGTAAGCGCCCAGGCAATATTTTTGTTTTCGCCAATGATTATCCCCGGTGCCCCCGGCAAAGTAAAGCCGGTAACAGAAAGATCATTTGTTTTAATTACAGCAACATACCATCTTCCTGGTGCGCTAAGTGCTAAATGAGTATCGTTGGCTATTATAGGTTTTCCGGAAGTGGACAAATTTCCGTTTACTACCCAATTATTAGAACCTATATGTGTTCCGGTCCAACCTATGAAATTCCTAAAGGCTTTATCTGTTTCCATTAAAGCAGTACTATTAAGTTGTAAATGTTTGATGAGAATGGACGGATCTGTATATTCGCCCGATATAATCCCGGGCATATTTTCAGCAAATGGTGGGATTATATCTTTCACATTATTGTAGCCAATTTTTTTTATAAGATCAATACATGAAAATTTTACCCACCAACTAATGTTTAATTCCCAGGCCATCATCCTGCTTATAATTATACAATCTTCAGGAGACCATGGCTCAGGATCATAACCAAGCACATCAAATTCAACAGGGTAGTTACCTTTTGCCTGTTTGATATAAAAATTTACACCTGCAGAATAGGCTTGAAAAAGCTCCTTGCTGGTCGGGTCAATCTGTGAAAATATTTTTGAAGCAATGAGCCGAATTCCAATCGTTCTGAACATTTTATCGAATGGAATAGTTTTGGAGCCGATTATTTCACTCAGTCTTCCTTCACCTGCACGCCTGATTAGATCCATTGTAAACAATCTGTCCTGGGCATGCACATAGCCGAGAGCGAAGGCGGCATCTGTATTTGATTTAGCTATAATATAAGGAACAGCCAGGCTATCACGATATATTCTTATATCTCCATTTATTCCTTTAACATTTATTTCGCCTGAGTAGTCCGGGAGAGAAGAGGCAAGCAATTTGTATACAATAAACCCGCCAATTGAAAGAACAATTATCAAAGTAGAAATTATTCCAATTGTAACCTTTAGCCACCTTTGCATACAACAGTTATATTTGTTTTATTAAATATAAACAAAATAACATTATAACGTATTAATTTGCTATTTGCCATTTAGTTAATCAAATTATTATATGCAAATATTAATGCTTGCTAATTTCGGTAAAGATATTATATTAACAAAGAAAATTAAGAAGGGATGGTTATGCAGATAGGAATTGTTGGCCTGCCGTTTTCAGGAAAGTCCACATTATTTCAAACAATTACAAAAACACATTTTGATCAATTTCAACTAGCAAAATCCGAAGCACATCGAACCGTCATTAAGGTACCCGATAAAAGACTTGATAACCTAACGGAAATCTTTACTCCACAAAAGAGAACCTATGCATCGATTGAATTTGTGGATGTGGTGGGACTACAAAAAGGCGATTCGAGTTCTGCCCAGTTTACCGGAAACTTTCTTTCCACAGTAAAAACAAATGATGCTTTAATACAAGTGGTTCATCTCTTTGAAAACGAAACTGCCCCGCATCCGTCAGGTTCAATTAATATGATGAGAGATATTAATACTTTTGAAACGGAGTTTATATTGTCTGATATGGCAATTATTGAGAAAAGGATAGAGAGTTTAAAAAAACAAATATTGAAAATCCATGATGACCATTTGAAACGTGAACTTATCTTACTTGAGAAGTGTTCCGCTATTCTTCAGCAGGAAAAGCCGCTAAGAGAATTTGAGTTTTCTAAGGATGAATATCATATATTAAAAACCTATCAACTTCTAACAATTAAACCAATGCTTATTGCTTTAAATTTGGATGAAAATCATACAGGGGGGTTAGAAAAACTTCTTGCTGAGCTTGTAAAAACAAAAGTTGGGAAAAATACAAAAGCCCTTCACTTCTTTGGTGAAATAGAACTTGAATTTTCCGATTTGGATGAGAATGATACTAAAAGTTTTATGGAGGAATACGGGATTAAAGAATCTGCATTAGACAGCATTATTAGGGAAGCATATAATCTTCTGGGTTTGCAATCGTTCTTCACTGTTGGAGAAGATGAGTGTCGGGCATGGACAATTCATAAAGGGATGAATGCACAGGAAGCAGCCGGTGTTATTCATACAGATTTCTACAACAAATTTATACGTGCAGAAGTAACCCATTATGATGATTTTGTGAAATATGGCTCATTTGCAAAAGCAAAAGAGAATGGTGTATGGAAACTTGAAGGGAAAGAATATATTGTTGAAGACGGTGATATTATTTCTGTAAGACACAATTAACAAGATAAAAGTGTAAAGGCAAAAAATTAAAGTTAAATCTATTTAAAAAAGTTAAGTAAGGATTATATCCTGACCCTAGCTTCAAAAGAATTATAATTAAAATTCCCCGGGAAGATGATTTTGGAATATCTTTTGACTTTCGTTTTTAACCCCTGGCACTGACGGCTTAAATTATTTTCAACACCATAAGTGCAACAGCAATATAGGGTGTAACCGTTGCAATAGTTCCCCAAAGATTCCATTTCACTGATAAAGGCAGGTATGAATCCCATGAAAATTTTTCTTCATTTTTTGCCAATTCAAGTATCTGTTTCTGCAATGGAACAACTTTAGCCATAAATACAAAAGCAGAAATAATAAGCATTATTATGCTCCACATTATCCAGGAAGTTTCAACTAAAGATAAATTTCCCTGCATTGCAGTTCCGACACCGAAAATAAAAAGGGCTGTAACAGAGGGCATTGTAAAGATCCTGTCGGCTTTAATGAGGTTTTTAAAAGTTTCGACAATCTTTAATCTATCCTTTGATTTATCAGCTTGTAATTTCCAGAATACACCCACTGTGATATTTCCAAGAAATACTATAACTGCAAGTATATGTAAAAGTTTCCAAATAGAATAAATCATAATTATTAACTCCTTGAAAGTAGATTTTATTAGTATTTAAATTAATATAAAAATCTGCAATTATTTGTATTACAAAATTCAATTACTAAAGTGCGGGATAATATTATTATTAATGATTTTTGTCTGATTTTTGAGAACGCCATGTCTTCAATTTACGAACTCTTGCTTCAATGTTTGCAGGCTTATGCCAATTTTGCTTGTTTTGCAGACCCATCCGTCCGGCACATTGTCTGATAGATTGAACAGTTCTTCCTAATTTAGCCCCAATTGCTTCTGCAGTATCTGTAGCGTAATTCTGACGGACATAATTCAAATCATCCTCTGTCCATAGGCGGATTGGCGGTTTTCTTCGAATCCCCTTTCGGTTTGCATAAGATTCAACCGCATTACGACTTAATCCTAAATCAAGAGCAATATCAATAAATCTCTTCTTCTTAAAGCTTGCAACCAAATATTTATGTTCTTCTTTAGTCCATTCATGTTCATTTTGGGGCCTGTGAACACCGATATGTTTAGCACAATTATAAACCGCGGTTAGTGATCTTCCTAATTTTTTTGCAATTTCTTCAAGCGATATAGTAATATCAGAATAATTTTCGCGAAGTAAATTTTTCTCTTCCTCGGTCCACTTTTTTGCTCTTGCCGAAGTGACACCTAAATGTATTGCTCTTTTTAGTACGGCATCCTTAGACCGTTTTAATGTACGAGCGATTGAATCCCGTTTCCGGTTATTGTAATGCCGTTTAATGTAATTATCCTCGTAGCTTTCCCAATGCCTGAATCCATTGCGTGTAATACCGAGTGTAATGGCCTTTGCCACTACAGAACCTCTCGAACGGTTTAGGTATTCAGAAGTGTGTTTTGCTCCCAGCTTTGGATAACTCTTGCTAAGATAATTAAGCTCCTCCTTCGTCCATAATCTTGTAGACATTATAATCTCACGAAAATGGTATAAAATAGTATGTTGTATTAATGAAATTTCATACAATGGAGATCATTAATAAATTGATTGATATAATTTAAATGATTATGTGTAAATAACAAAAAAATTAAGTTGGCAAATGTAGAAATTTATTTATGATCATCAAATACTATGTGAGTTCTTTCTTAAATGAGGGCTATTTTTCAAATAAAAACAACAGTATCCTTTAAAATTATTTTACTTAACCATGTATAATTATTATTCATTGCAATTTATATCTCATGAAAAAATTTAGTCCTAAATTTATACTTGCACTTAGCTTGTATTACTTTACGCATTCAACATTTTCAAGGTATTGAATTGCTACTTTTATTTTCGGATTGATTTATTAATTCATAACCTATTTTAATAGTTTCTTTAATTAATAACTCAAAGTCTTCTTTCCGGCTTCGATGGTTAGTAATAGCAACCCGGATAGCATACTTTTCATTTAATATTGTATATGAAGGAGAAGCAATACCTCTTTCCTGGAGATTCATCAATATCTCTTTATTCAATAAGTTTACTTGATCGAGAGTCAGTCCCGGCATTAAATACCTGTAACATACAATGTTCATGGTAACCGGAGTGATTAATTCCAGTTCTTCATGCTCCTTTATCAAAGATTCTAAAAAAAATGCCTGAGCAATATTCTGACGTATTAAAGAAACATATTTTTTTAATCCATGTTCTTTTAAAGACATCCACACCTTAAGTGCCTTGAATCCACGCGAAAGTTCCATTCCATAATTATTAATAGGTTCCGGCCCTGATGCTAATCCTCTTTCGTGGTGTAACAAGTAATTCGGTACAATTGAAAAAGCATTTCTATGAGCATCGCCATTTTTTATCAATGTACAACCGACTTCGTAAGGCATATACATCCACTTATGCAGATCAAATGCAACACTATCAGCTAATTCAATCGCTTGAAGTTCATTTGAATATTCAGGTATTAATTTAGCTAAAGCTCCAAAAGCGCCGTCCACGTGAAACCATAATTGATATTTCCTGCAAATTTCATTTATTGCATTCAAATCATCAATTGCACCCGTATTAACTGTTCCTGCATTACCTATTACACAGAATGGATAGTAGCCATCTGATAAATCGACTTCAATTGTTTTTTTAAGCTCAGCAATATTAATCCTGTAATCCTTATTAACCGGTATTTTTCTCACTCCATTTGTACCAATTCCAATTACTTCTGCTGCTTTTTGAATACAACTATGAGTCTCGGTAGAACTGTATATTACCATTGGAGAGGCAACTGCGCGGACTCCATCTTTCCTTATATTCTTTCTCTCCAAATTATTCCTTGCCACTATTAAAGCAGTAATATTAGCAATAGAACCACCGCTGACAAGAATCCCGGTAGCAGATTTTGGATAATTCAACATTTGTTTGCACCATTCTATAACCTGCCCGTCAATATACATTGCTGCATGCTCGCCGATAGTTACATTCGCATTCATTCCTGAAGCAAGCAAGTCCGCCAAAACCCCAAACGGGGTACCATTCCCTTCCACCCAGGACCAGTGTCGTGGATGAACATTCCCTTTATTATACGGCAGTATAAACTGTTTAAATTCCGAGTAAATATCTTGAATATTCTGAGGGTTTAAAGGAATATCTTTCTCGTAATAATTTTTTAATCCATCAGGAATTTTTTTCCATACAGGCTGTTCGCGGATATTTTGCAAATAGTCCATTATATCGTCGATCATACGATGCCCTAATTCTCTCATTTCAGACCAATTCTTAGGATCCAGCGTATTTTCGATTTCCAATTGTTCTTTAAAGTATTTCATATTTCCTTTATTATGGATAAATTAATTTAATGCAAGTATTGTTTTTTCCCAGCCTATAATTGCAGCTTTACGGTCAGCGCCCCAATGATATTGTCCAATCAAACCTTCCCTGCGTATAACCCTATGACATGGTATTACATAAGCAACAGGATTGTTTCCTATTGCAGAACCAACTGCTCTTACAGCTCCCGGATTTTGAATATTATTGGCAATCACCTGATAATTTGTGATACTTCCAAACGGTATTTTTAAAAGCGCTTCCCAAACTTTAATTTGAAATTTTGTGCCTTTGACAAGAAGTTTTAAATTTTGTCTCTTTGATGTATTAAAAATAATTTCTGCAAATTCTTTAGTCCGTTTTTGATTGTTCCTAATTGAAGCATTTTCCCACTCTTTTTTAAGTTCTTCAATTGAAGTATCCGGATTATTTGGAATAAAACTTATAGAACATATCCCTCTTTCCGTGATGGCAATTATACAATTTCCAAACGGACTATTATGAATTCCGTATTCAATTGAAATGCCCTTCCCCTTGGTTTTATATTCATTCGGTGTAACAGCCTCAATATTTACAAATAAATCATATACTCTTGATTGGGCAGAAAGGCCTACGCTGCTTGCTGCTTCAATTAGATTTTTTGATTTTGTCAACTCTTTCTTTAATTCTTCAACCGTTAAAAATTGTAAGAATTTCTTAGGACTTATACCTGCCCATTCTGTAAATATTCGTTGAAAATGGAACTCACTTATATTCACGTGTTTTGCCAGGTCTGACAACGAAGGCTGAATTTTATAGTTTTGAGCCATATAGTGAATTGCTTTTTCTATCCTGATATAATTAGTACTTGATATCATTTTTTACCTCGATTAATCTAAACAAAAATCGGTAACTGCCAAAAATAATTCAACCCGAAACTTGCTTAATTATTGATAAATTTATTTTAGTATTTTTATTCTAAAAATACTGAAACAATAATTACACTTGCGGCAATTACTTTATTAGTACTAACTTAAATCCGAAAACAGGAAGTTCCCCTTGCATAAAATCTAAATCTTCTGATTTTTTAAAACCAAGTTTTTCATACATTTGCCATGCAACTTGCATTGCTTTAGTCGTATGAATAACAATTTTATCCTGATTTTTATTTTTTGCTTTTTGGATGCATTCAATAGTTAAAAGCTTACCAATGCCTTTTCTCCTAAGTAAAGGATCTACGGCTAATAGCCTAAAGCCTGAAGCTTGTTTTTCCATTGTTGCCGTTCCGCCTGATCCATAGTACATCATATTTCCAAAATAGACAACTCCTCCTGCTATAATGTCATCATTTGAAACCGCTATCAATAGTTCAGTTTCAGGCTTATTCGTAAGATCTCCAATATTGGCGAGCATCCCATAATATTCCGGTTGTTCTTCTTTTTTAGGAAATCCATCCAACTACGAAAAAACCTGAATCATTAATTCACTAATTTGTTGAAACTCGCAAGGCTTCGCATTCCTTATTAAAAATCCTTTTGTAATCATAAGAAATATCCCCTTTTAATTATATTTTAAAATTTGGATTATTTAATGCAATAAATTATAAAAATTGTATTTATTTAGTCTCAAAAATATTCTTTGTAAAAGCTACACAACAGAAATTCCTTTAGATTGAAGGATTATGAATCCCACCGCACAATTATTTTTGTACTTGTTATTATTTTCATTTGCTGAGTTTGATGACTGTCTTTAAAACCAAATTTGTAAAAAAAATTGTGCTTTGGCCGAAGCAATGAGTGTTTGAATAAATAACTTGTTAATATTATTTTTCTTACACTGGTTTATAGATCTTTCAATCAGTTTTGCACCTATTTCTAAAACCCAATAATTTGGATGTAAAATCAGATTAATAATTTCAAAGATGTATTTATCCGGATGCAATAACGTAACACATCCAACTATTTCTTTATTGTATATAGAAACAATATTGAAATCCAATTGTTGAGAAATTGATTTCACTTGATTAACCGGGAGCAGTCATTTTTTAATCGGAATTTACAATTATGGTTTAAAAAAAAATTACAGACTTATAGATGAGAAAGGTTGTATAAAACAAGAAGCTAAGATTGTTGCTACAAATATAATAGTTTTAAAAAACCATGGTGATAATAGTATGTTACCAAAACCGACTAATTAGTTTTTGCTCTTTAAATCTTTATATAAATTTCGGAATAGAAAAAAATAGTAACAGAAAAGTGCTACCACCAAAAAAATTATATTAAAATAGAAATCCATAGCAATACCAGTGAACAATTCAGTAACTATAGAAGAGAATAAGAATAATATTGAAAATTGGAATATATATACAATTATTTTAATTACAATATTCTGCTTAAGTGTAAATTTCCAACTTAATATGATGGAGAGGACTAGAAATATAAGGGTAATAAATCTTCCAATATTTCCACCTAAATAATCCGGGGCTTTAGCTGTTATTATAAAAAATACCGCTATTAATATGATTACTATCCAATCTGTTATTCTATTTTTCATATATAAGAAATTCCGTAAGTCAGTTAGTGAATATATATTCCTCAAAATAGCAATTGTGTAAAAAATTATTTATACAAAAGATTTAATTTCATATTAATATTTACGGTTATTTTTCATAAATATCAATTTATATAATTACTAAAGTTTCTTCCAGCATTTTAGTTTCATAAGACAAAACGGGCAATTTTAATTGATTGGCAGATGATAAATATTTTATAGCCTCTATTGCCCCGTATGAATCGTTTTCGTCCTTCATAAGATGAGTTAAGAAGCTGACATCGTCACCCATCGTAAAGATCGGGAGTTCATTCGGATTACCAAATCCTGCCGCTGAGAAAAGGCCGTTGCAAAGGCAGCGTGCGCCAACAGCATCTTCAAGTTTTCCCCCTTTACGAAGATAATCCTGAATGGGTTCACTTGAACAGCGAAAGCCTATTTTGGTTTCACTTAATTTATATGGAACAAGTAATGCTGATAAATCGCAAACTCTTTTCCTGTTCTCATAAACTGCTGGATCAGATTGAGTTCCATTTAGCTGAGCAACTTTAAAAGGGAAGCCGGTTGGTGATGCCTTCGGGTCGGTTCTAATAACCAACTTGCCCTTATAACCCATGCGCCTCATCTCTATACGATAAGCGGATTTCATCCCAGAATTATCGCTTAAGGCAAATATCGAACCTGCCTGTATTCCAACAGCCCCAAGTGCATGTGCCTCTGTCAGTCCTTCAGGTGATGCAAGCGAACCTGCTATCCAAAAAGGAATGTTTAATGATTCAAGATTTTTGAAACACACTTCATCTTTTGAACCATAAACGGGCTGACCGGTTTCATCGAATACCCCTTTTACTCTTGGTGGTGCATTGTGGCCTCCGGCAGTCGGCTTTTCGACAACAAATCCCTGGATACTATTCGCTGGGAGTCGTTTAGTCATTAACGTTGCTAAAACATCTGTTGATACAATAGGCAGAAATTTAGGACGTTTTAGTTCAGGCAACTTTTTATTAAAGAATGACTTTGGATTAAAACTAATTGTTTCAGTGCCATTTTTACTCCCTTCAACAATAACCCGATAACTTGGAATTCCTCCAGAGGCAATAGCATCTAACACAGCAGGAATTTGAAGTGTAATACCAGCTCCCATTGTGACAAAATCTACACCAGCAAGCATTGCCCCAGTTATATGATAAATATGTGGAATTTGAACTTTTTCAAGATAATTAACACTTATTGGGCCGGAATGTCCTTCCTTTGCAAGCCATACAAAACTAAAACTTGCCGCTACAGCAAGTTCAATAAGATCCTTACGCGGCTGCATGCTAAAAGCAGGGATCCGCTTAAATTTATTATTAGAAGAGATTCCACCTTCAATAAAGTAGGTTTTGAGGATGCGTTCTGCAACTTCCGGAAACGGAAAATGCTCAAGTGCCCGCCTGTAATGCCCATCCGGATCGCCGGATTGAAGAATACGTGGAAGTAACCTTTCAGCAGTAACGCATGAAACGGTACCAAGCGCTCCTGCTTGCGAGCAGGCATTAGCAAGAAACGGTGTCGATATGTAGACGCCCATTCCTCCCTGAATAATTTTGGGTAAATGCATATAATCTCTTTTTTATAACAACTTTAAAAACCAAATTAAGTTAATTTGACGAATGAACGTTCAGTTTACTTCCAAACTTATACTCAATAAGAAATCAATTAGATAGTAATTAGACATTCAATAGTTATAAAAAATGCTTAGTCACTAATTTTTAAGAAATTTTACAACCGATTTCTCTATATGGAAACTTTAGTGGATGTATTACCATAGGAGTTTCACATTTGCTCATCCAGGTATGAAGGCTGTCGAGATTGGTATATTTACGGCTATTATTCTTTTGGAAAATAAGCGGGTTAATTTACAACTGTTTTTTTTATAAAGCCAGATACAAATTTGCTCCTCCAGGGGAAAGAGGACTGAATTATACTTTTTAACAAATTACAATTAAACAACTGAACAAGAGTATAATAACGAAAATAATTGCATTAGGTTCTGATTTCTAACCATAATTAATATATTGGTTCGGATTTTCAAAGAATATTAAAAATATTTCTTAGAAAAAACCCTCTTAATATTCACTAATCTTTTACATTTGTTTTACACTTATTTTAGTGAGTGTTATGAGATATTATTAGAATAAATGAAAGATTTATTTTAATTCTTAGATTCCTTATTACCTCAATTAAACTTTAGCAGGCAATTTTGCTTAGCAGACCAAATTCTAATATAAAAGATTGGAAATAAAAAAAACCCCGATTGAAAAAACCGGGGTTATAAATTAAAATTTGGCAGCTACCTACTCTCCCACACACCTGCGCATGCAGTACCATCGGCGTACAGGGGCTTAACTTCTCTGTTCGGAATGGGAAGAGGTGTAACACCCTGGCTATAACCACCAAAATTTAAACTTTAAATTATCCCAAAGAAAAAGGAATAAATAAAAATAAAGTGAAAGAAAGAAAGAGTGAGCCCGAATGGAGTAAAAACATATAAGATCGGTCACAACTGTGTATAAAAATTAAATGGTTAAGCCTCACGACTTATTAGTACTGCTTGGCTGAATTCTTTACAGAACTTACACCTGCAGCCTATCAACCTCGTCATCTCCGAGGAGTCTTTAGTTACTTACGTAAGGGATACCTAATCTTGAAGCGTGCTTCGCGCTTAGATGCTTTCAGCGCTTATCACAACCGTACATAGCTACCCAACGATACCGCTGGCGCGATAATTGGTACACTAGAGGTACGTTCACTTCGGTCCTCTCGTACTAGAAGCGACCCTTCTCAAGTATCCTTCGCCCGCATAGGATAGGGACCGAACTGTCTCACGACGTTCTGAACCCAGCTCACGTACCGCTTTAATTGGCGAACAGCCAAACCCTTGGGACCTTCTTCAGCCCCAGGATGCGATGAGCCGACATCGAGGTGCCAAACCTTACCGTCGATATGAACTCTTGGGTAAGATCAGCCTGTTATCCCCGGCGTACCTTTTATCCTTTGAGCGACGGCACTTCCACTCGCTACCGTCGGATCACTAAGTCCTGCTTTCGCACCTGCTCGACTTGTAAGTCTCGCAGTCAAGCTCCCTTTTGCCTTTACACTCGCCGCATGATTACCAACCATGCTGAGGGAACCTTTGAGAGCCTCCGTTACATTTTAGGAGGCGACCGCCCCAGTCAAACTACCCGCCTAACACTGTTCCAAACCCTGATTCAAGGGCTGAGGTTAGAATCCAAATAAAACAAGGGTGGTATTTCACCGTTGGCTCCACCGAAGCTAGCGCCCCGGTTTCAAAGCCTCCCACCTATCCTACACATGCTTTACCCGAACCCAATGTTAGGGTGCAGTAAAGGTGCACGGGGTCTTTCCGTCCATATGCGGGTAACCGGCGTCTTCACCGGTACCACAATTTCACCGAGCCCGTGGTTGAGACAGTGCCCAAATCGTTACACCATTCGTGCAGGTCGGAACTTACCCGACAAGGAATTTCGCTACCTTAGGACCGTTATAGTTACGGCCGCCGTTTACTGGGGCTTCGGTTCAAAGCTTCGCTTGCGCTAACCTCTTCCCTTAACCTTCCAGCACCGGGCAGGTGTCAGTCCCTATACATCGTCTTGATTGACTTCGCAGAGACATGTGTTTTTGTTAAACAGTCGCTTGGGCCTTTTCACTGCGGCCCTTTTCAGCTACGTCCGCGGGGATTTCACTTACTAGGGGCGCCCCTTATCCCGAAGTTACGGGGCTAATTTGCCGAGTTCCTTAACCACGGCTCACTCGAGCACCTTAGAATACTCATCCTATCTACCTGTGTCGGTTTGCGGTACGATCCGATAAATTTTTCCCGTACGAAGATTTTCTAGGCAGCATGATTACAGTCAGTTTATGTTCTGAGAACTCCCATTTGCGTCTCGACCTTAAGAAAGTGCGGGTTTGCCTACACTTTCAGTCTACGCGCTTAGACCACCTAATCCAGCAGGTGGCTGACTTTCACTTCTGCGTCCCTCCTTACGGTCAAACAAAATTTACCAGGTACAGGAATATTAACCTGTTTTCCATCACCTACGCCTTTCAGCCTCGGCTTAGGGATCGACTAACCCTGAGATGACTAACATTGCTCAGGAAACCTTAGATTTTCGGTGTGCGGATTTTGCGTCCGCATTATCGTTACTTATGCCAACATTTGCTTTTCTATGCGCTCCACCATGCCTCGCAACACAGCTTCAACGCCCATAGAATGTTCCTCTACCATCCCGATAAATCGGGATCCATAACTTCGGCAAGTAGTTTAAGTCCCGCGAATTGTCGACGCCCGATCGCTTGACTAGTGAGCTATTACGCACTCTTTAAATGAATGGCTGCTTCTAAGCCAACATCCTAGTTGTCTAAGCAATTGAACATCCTTTCTCTGTTAACTACTATTTAGGGGCCTTAGTTGGTGGTCTGGGTTGTTTCCCTTTTGGCAATGAAGCTTATCCCCCACTGCCTGACTCCCGAGAAACATGTATACGGAATTCGGAGTTTGTCTGGGTTTGGTACCGTTGTGACAGCCCTAGCCCAATCAGTGCTCTACCTCCGTTACACTTTTACTCGAGGCTAGCCCTAAAGCTATTTCGAGGAATACGAGCTATTTCCGAGTTTGGTTGGCCTTTCACCCCTACCCTCACCTCATCCAAGCGGTTTTCAACCCACATTAGTTCGGACCTCCATGAGGTTTTACCCTCACTTCATCCTGGACAAGGGTAGATCACCCGGTTTCGCGTCTACCGCATGTAACTTAATCGCCCAATTAGGACTTGCTTTCGCTTCGGCTGCATTTCTTAGAAATTTAACCTAGCTACATACGAGTAACTCGTTGGCTCATTATCCAGAAGGCACGCTGTCATCCTTGTATAGCAAGCTATACTTAAACTCCAACTGCTTGTAAGCATACGGTTTCAGGTACTATTTCACCCTCCTATTAGGAGTGCTTTTCACCTTTCCCTCACGGTACTGATTCACTATCGGTTACGAGAGAGTATTTAGTCTTAGGAGATGGTTCTCCCGGATTCCCACAAAATTTCACTTACTTCGTGGTACTTGGAATATAATCCAAAGAGCTATATTGTTTTCACTTACAGGACTATCACCTTCTATGGTTGAACTTTCCAGAATATTCAGTTAACAATATAGTTTTTTACTCTTCGGCTTATCAGCAATTTAGCCAGAAAATATTCCACAACACCGCTAACACAACGGTTGCTTCCTTTAACATGTTAGACGGTTTAGACTGTTTCCGTTTCGCTCGCCACTACTAAGGAAATCACTTTTGTTTTCTCTTCCACCAGGTACTTAGATGTTTCAGTTCCCTGGGTTGCCTTCAAACATCCTATGAATTCAGATGCAGATGTTACAACATTACTTGTAACGGGTTGCCCCATTCGGAGATCCCCGGGTCTTAGGTTATTTCCACCTATCCGAGGCTTATCGCAGGTAATCACGTCCTTCATCGACTTCTCGTACCAAGGCATCCACCGTATGCTCTTAGTAACTTAACCAAAATTTTTATACACAGATAATTGTGCTCGATCTATAATTTTATTTACTTATTATTACAGGCTCAGTAAAACATTTCCCGAAATAAATCGAGAATTTAGTTTTTACTCTTTCAATCTTTCAAAGAACAATCTATTAAAACAATAGTGTGGAGCTAATCGGGATCGAACCGATAACCTCCGCCTTGCAAGGGCGGCGCTCTCCCAATTGAGCTATAGCCCCAAAAACCTATCTAATCCCCGTTCATACAGGGTAAGTTTTATGGGGTTATGGTTAGAAAATCTTTAAAATAAATCAAGATTTTATTAACACACACCCATAATAGTGGGCCTGAGTAGAATTGAACTACTGACCTCACGCTTATCAG
>CAWIAG010000004.1:0-715000 GCA_963834015.1 uncultured Ignavibacteriales bacterium | reverse complement strand
ATCTGATCGGAAAACACTAAAGATTTAAATACATTCGGACTTCTTACAATTTCAGAATTAAATAAATCCGCGTCGCTGTTAAAACCACCGCACTTTTCTATTACATCTTTAATTGTGGTATTATTTTTTGTAATCGGAATTTTACCGGGCATCCGGACTTCGCCTATAACATTCACTGTGTATTCTATTTTATCGTTAGCATCCGCAATTACGGTAATTCTGTCTCCTCTTTCCAAGGGAATTTCCTCGGACAACTTTAACATTCTGGTTGTCATTTTTTCGCCATTATTATCCAACCGGGCAATTTCAATTCCCTTTATATTACTATAAGCTTTGTCAATTCCCTGAGCTAAAATTAATGCATCGGATAATTTATCCCCATCTGCAAAGGGAAATGTACCGGGATTATTAACAGCGCCTGCAACAGTAAAAAAATTCCTTTCATAATCGCCGGAAGGGAATATTATTATATCGTCATTTTTCAAATAAGGATTATATTTAAAATCTCCGGTAACTCTGAATTTCAGCAAATCTACTTTAATTGAATCACCGTTTCCTCTCTTTAATATTATACCTCTAAATGAATATCCCTCAAGTTTTTTATTTACTTCAATAGTGTTGTACATCGCAATAGCATTTTTAAGCAGTCCATCACGAGCTTGATTAAACATTCGAGTTACAAAAGCATCAACTCTTTCTCCAAAAATTGCCGGATATGTTCCTGTAATAGGAAAATAACCGCCAAGAGTTACACTAATCGCTGAACTTGTTAAAATTGGCATCGAATTATTATTATTGCTGTTATCAATATTTGTTCTATCTTGATTTTGGGCTGTTGCCAGTGATACGCAAACTAACATAACAACAAACAGAATATATTTTTTCATTTATTGAACCTTAAAGTGATATTTGATTATATTTAAAATTTATATTGATTATTATAATAATTCCTGTAGTCACCATTAATTATTGATTCCCACCACGATTTATTTTCTAAATACCAATTGATTGTTTTGCGGATTGCATCCTCAAACGAGAACTCCGGCTTCCATCCAAGTTCTTGCCTGATTTTCTGGGAATCGATAGCGTAACGTTTGTCATGACCGAGACGATCATTTACAAACTGAATCAAATCTTCAGATTTGTTTAATTGATTTAAAATAAGTTTTACAATGTCAATATTGGACATTTCATTACTTGCCCCAACATTATAAACTTCGCCGACCCTGCCTTTTTCAAGAACCAATTCTGCTGCTTTATTATGATCGGTTACATATATCCAATCACGAACATTTAATCCGTCTCCATAGACAGGGAGTTTTTTATTATTCAATGAGTTTATAACCATCAATGGAATAAGCTTTTCCGGGAACTGGTACGGACCATAATTATTTGAACACCTTGTTATCACAACAGGAAGTCCGTATGTATGATAAAAAGCCAACACCATTAAATCGGCCGCAGCTTTGCTGGAAGAATAAGGGCTGTTAGGCGCCAACGGAGTTGATTCCGTGAATAATCCTTTGGGGCCCAAACTACCATAAACTTCATCTGTTGAAATTTGTAAAAATTTTTTAATCTTGAATTTAAGTGCAGTTTCTAAAAGAACATTTGTCCCGATTACATTTGAAGTATAAAATATTTGCGAACCGGAAATGCTTCTATCCACATGAGATTCTGCGGCAAAATTAATTACATATTTAATATTATACGCTTCAAATATATGATTAATTAATTCCGCATTTGCAATGTCACCTTTTATAAAAAGATAATTTTTATTATTCTCAGACGGTTTTAAATTTTCAAGATTGCCCGCATAAGTTAGTTTATCAAGGTTGACTATAAAAAAATCATCCCTTTGTGAAAGGATATAATTTATAAAATTACTCCCTATAAATCCTGCGCCGCCAGTTATTAAAACATTTTTCATTTAATTCCTTAAAAAGAAAATAATCCGACAAAAATTCCTGTTTGAATAAAAAAACTATTCCCATTTATACCGGAAGGTGCATTTAGTATGCCTTGATTATTATCATACGTCCAGACGTCTCCGAATGTAATATTATATCCACCCCCGATTCGAAAGCAAAGCATATGGTAGACAGGTATCTCAACATTCAAAGTAGGAGAAAATATCCAATATGTGTCTTTAAGCAGAGAGGAGGAAGCACTCTGATAACCAGATTGTGTATTCTGCCAAAAAGATTGCCAATTAATATTTCCATAATTTCTATATAATTCAATACTTAAACTGCCTCTGCCTGCCAATACACCTAAAGACATAGCTATATTTTTCATAAACGGTAGAGTATATTCAAAAGATAACCCGCCTCCGCTTAAAGAATAAACTGCTTCACTTTGTTCTGTACCAGATTCCGAAATACTTTGTGATAACTCGTTCGAAAAATAATTTGCCGATGATGATTTTGAACCACCAAAGCCAAATCCACCGATTCTAAAATTTTCAAGAATTCCAAGATAAATGAAACCTGCCCCTCCAGATGTAAAAAGACCGTTTTGGGGAAGTTCCGGAACCCCAAATATTTTAAATTGGGCATTAATTCCATCAACTTTTGGTATTATCCAGCCCGGAACATAACCAATTCCACCTCCAAGCGGAGCATCATAATATGATGATTCCTGGGGCAAAGAGTTTACCGAAGCGATAATAATAATTATTATTACAGCGTAAAATTTATTCATAAATAACAGGAATTATAAAATAAAATTTACCAAAGCCTTTATGAAAAAACAAAGGATGTTGAAAATTATTCAATATAAAACATGAGAACCGGTCTAATAAAATGCCCACATTCTTTTATCAATTGCATATGCAAGTTAGTAAAAATAACAAGGTATTAACAATATATTTTTTATTCACTTAATTTAATATTGAAATAAACAGGTTAATTGAAACCTCTATTTGGAATCCGGTGAGTAGCGCATAAATCTACTGCTGTAAATATATTTATTGCGCAAAGACAACTTTATTCGAATAAAAAAATTATCATCCATTATTATGGGAATACCAAAGGAATAACTTAAACCAATACTTTTATGGATTATACAAATCATGTTTTACGAATTGGCAAAAGATTAAATAACCGGGGTAGTAAAGTGACTATGGTTAAGAATTATTTTGATTTTCCTAACTTTAAAAGAGATTTTTAGAATAAATTTCTATTTTATATTATAGCTCCAAAGCCCTAATTATTATGATACCGGTATCATGTTTGATCTTCGAGAGATAATCTGTAAGAGGCATTTCCGCTACCTGAACCTTAAAGCCTTTGTTAGGAGCGTGCAGTAAATGAATCCGGCCGTCATCCAATCTTAAAGCAATACCGACATGATTTATATCAAGCCCTTTAATATCTGAAGTTATTGCGATAAGATCACCATTATGAATTTTCTTTTCAAGCTCAATAATATTTTCTTTAGGTACAAAATAATATTTCCTTAGGCTTATTTCTTTTTCCTGTTTTTCAATTATGGGGATGAACTCTGGATGATCTTTTAGTTCAAGATAATTATCCGGATGAGTAGACATAAAGTTTAAATCAAATTTTAGAGGCATACCTCCAATTTCTTTTGAAATATTTTTAATAATTCCTTTTTTTTCGTTATCAAAGATCCAATCGGAAAAATAATGTAGTCGTGAGGGATACTTATCAATTATACCTTCACGGTATCTAATTTTAATCAATTCTTTTTTAAAATTCTCAAACGAAGTTTTCTTTTCTTTAATACATCTGGTTATGGCTAAAGAATTTTCCAGAAATGTTGTACAATCCAGCCCTGAAAAGTTTATTACAAGAGATTCAGCTCCCTCACGTTCAAGAGTATGTTCCCTATACTCAGTACCTATAAAACTTTTACCAATTTCTGCAATAACATCATTTATTGGCTCATTTTCAAGGTTTTTATCAGTCGCCAATTTAAATTTTAACGAACAAATTATTGAGTCTGAATCGTTATATATTTGTGCTGTTAATGAACTAGTACAAGCTAAAAATAATACTGCCAACCATTTTAATACGGTTATGTATTTATTTCCCATCGATATTATCCAGCAAATATTCTATGAATTCAATACTTTTATTCTTACAAATTCACTCAATATGAATATTGTGAGGATGGAATTATTTGAAGCCTGAATAATTCCATTTATATATTTAAAAGTTATCAGCCATAATAAATCAATTAGTTTAAAAAACATCTTCATTTGTTGGAAGAGCTGTGTATTCCTCTATTTGTTTTGCATGGGCAAGGTTTTCAAACCGAGCATATTCTTTAATAAATGCGAGGCGAACTTCACCAACCGGCCCATTCCTCTGTTTGCCTATTATGACTTCAGCAATTCCTTCGGTAGAGCTTCCGTCATTGGCGAAATTTTTTATGTTATAGTATTCCGGGCGATTTAGAAACAAAACCACATCAGCATCCTGTTCAATCGAACCCGATTCGCGTAAATCTGATAATTGAGGTCGTTTATCTGTTCTAGTTTCAACGGCGCGATTTAATTGTGCAAGGGCAATAACGGGAACATTCAATTCTTTTGCAAGCGATTTAAGTGAGCGAGATATGTGAGATATCTCTCTTTCACGGCTTTCAGCTTTTGCAGGCCCCTGCATTAGCTGAAGATAGTCAATTATTATCAGGCCAATATTTTTTTCAGATTTTAATCTTCTTGCTTTTGCTCTAATTTCAAGTACCGTTTGAGCAGGGCTGTCATCAACATAAACGGGGGACTCAATCAATTTGTGGGCATTCTTACTTAGTTTAACACCCTCTTCATTGGGAAGCTTTCCAGTCCTGACGAGATGAGCATTTAATCTACCTTCAGCACACAGCATTCGGATAATTAGCTGCATAGTAGACATTTCTAGGCTGAATATACCCACAGGCACTTTATGGTCTATTGCCGCATTTCGAGCAAGGGTTAATGCAAATGCTGTTTTCCCCATAGAAGGCCTGGCGGCTATAATTATTAAATCGGATTTCTGAAATCCGCCAAGCAATTCATCTAATTCGTAAAAACCCGTGGGAACCGAAAATTTTTGTTTTGTATTAGAATGAATAGCTTCTATATATTCTAGGGCGTCTCTTACAGCTCTATCCATTCCTTGAAAAGATTTTTTGAGATGGGTTTCGGTGATTTCAAAAATCTTTCGCTCGGCTTCATCCAAAATATCAAACGCATCCTCGGTTCCCTCATAAGCTGCTTGTGCAATCTCGTGGGAGCTCGTAATTAAGCCGCGAAGGATCTGTTTTTCCAAAATAATTTTTGCGTGATATTCAATATTGGCTGCTGAAGAAATATTCTGTGATAGTTTGCTTAAATAAACCGCACCGCCAATTTCTTCAATTTGTTCTCTTTTTTTGAGTTCCTCATACAAAGTAACAACATCAATAGGTTCGCCTGAATCAAATAAAGATATCATTGCTTCAAAAATCAGCCTATGCTCTTTCAAGTAAAAACATTCAGGTAATAAAAGCTCAATAGCTTTAGGAACGGCCTCTTTTTCGATCATCATCCCACCTAGAACAGAAGCTTCAATTTCCGGTACCGCGGGTGGTTTAACATCTGCAGGTATTAAATTATCAATACTTATAATTTTCTTCCTACCTGTTGGGAAATTTATATTAGTTGATTTTGACATATAATCAATAAATTGTAAATATGGTTAATAAGTTACATTTGAAAAATTAAAAAGAAAAATTAATTTAATTAATCTTTTAAACAAAAAAGGCACTAATGGGATTTATATATTTTAACTCTGTTTAAATAATATTAGAAGACTAATATATTAAAATAATTGAGCGAAAATATAATCTTAATTCTGATTATTAGCTTATAATTTTATTATAATGCCCAATTAAATGGATTAGAGAGACAATAATAAAACATAAATCAAGGATACCGGAGTATGCTGTTTAATTTAATTTATATTCAATAGTAATTTCATCAATAACATCTATGTGAGGTTCACCTTTGAGGTGAGCCTCACATAAGTAAGATATTATTTAGAACTACCATTTTTTTTAGTTTGTGAGTTTTGATCTACTTTAAGTTGATAGAAATATACTCCGCCGTTTAATCCGGAGGCATTAAAAACAAGCGAATGATCACCTGCAAGTTTGTATTCATTAACTAAAGTTTTTAATTCACGTCCTAAAATATCATATATTATAAGTTTCACAAATCCGTTGGTGGATAATTTATAATTTATAATTGTAGATGGATTAAAAGGATTGGGATAATTCTGGAATAAATCAAACATTAACGGAATTTTATAAGATTCTTTAATAATCCTTGTTATCGCTGAAAAAGAAGGAAAAGTAGAACTTCCTCGTCCACCGTAAGCTCCCATATCATTTCTTAACCCGCCTTGAGATGGCCACAATGCTTTTGAAATATTCATAGAGTCCTGCAGATCGTTCAGGTCTAAACTTGAATCACCTGCATCAATACATGGAGACGTAGCTTTAAGAATAAAAACAGAGTCGGAAAACTGAGGATCAATATTAATATTTCCATTTCCTTTATATCCGCCTTGTATATCGCAGTAAGATAAATTTGCAGTGCCTGATTTAATATAAATTTGTAAGTTTGTTGGGCCGATGTTTCCCCAAAAAATATTATTCCTTAAAATTGTATTTGTACCATAACTATCATTATAAGCAGCCCCGGTTGTAGTAGTTGAATTTCCAACAATAGTGTTGTTTTCGATTAATTTAGGAGAGGATAAATTCCTATTTACCCAAATTGCTCCGCCGCCATAATCCTCGCCACCTGAATTTTGAAATATTATATTATTGCGAACTATTGCATTAGTATAATTTAATACAATTCCTCCGCCATACCGGCCTTTATTATTAATTATTACATTGTTAAGTATTCTTGGAAATCCGTCACCTGATCTTATTGCTCCGCCGCCAGCACTTTGAACTTTATTATTTTTTGCTACAATATTATTAACCATCAGGTTAAATTTAATAGTAGGGGCAGAAAATGCTGACAAAACAGCACCACCTTCACGGTAAACTCCTGCTCCATGCTCATCTTTCCAATTTGTGCCGCTTCCCCCTGTTAATGTAAAACCCTGAATTACTGATGTTGAGTCTTCATTATTGATGAAAAGCACCACACTGCCCGTATCCGGGCTTGTAGGAGTACTCCCATCAATTATAGTTGATAGTATATAAGAATTATCCGATTTTTCATAAAATCGACTAGTAACAACAATTTTTTTACCCATAAATTTAATATTCTCATGATAAGTCCCTGGAAAAACTACCACTGTATCTCCATCATGAGCTGCATAAATTGCAAATTGTATTTTAGAAAATTCCCCCGGTACAGTAAAAATTTTTGCAAATGTCAGATAAGGGGAAATGGCAATTATTAAAAAAATAATAATAATTTTCATAGTACACCTTTCTTAAAAAGAAATTAAATGATTTTAAGACATATAACTTAATTTTTTTTTACAGGGAGTTGTCTATGAACAAGAGTTAGGACTATTAATACAGGAGTGTGGACTATTTTTTTCTTAATATTTTAATAATTTTTGTTGCCTATATTCGGTAGGCGTTAGACCGGTGTGTTCTTTGAAAACTTTGTTAAAAGTCGATTTAGAATTAAACCCTACTTCATAAAGTACTTCAAGAATATTAAGTTTTTTATATTTAGAATCAGATAAATAATTTTTTGATTCCTCAATACGATAAAAATTGATAAAATCAAAGAAATTTTTTTGCAGCGAATCATTAATGATTTGAGAAAGGTATCTCATTGGGATATCAACTTTATCTGCAAGTTCATTAATATTTAAATTGGAGTTTAAATATGGTTTTTCATCTTTCATAAAATTCTGTAGTTTAGTGAGATATGCATCAGCTTCTTCTTTAGTCAATTTCGATTTTTCATATTTTGGCTTTTCTTCCTTTATATAGTAATTAAATAATTCGGGATGAGTTAAACCCTTAAAAAAAATCAAAACTGCAAAAATAAAATTTATTAGAAGTGAAATAGTTGTGGAAGATAGATTTATATTAACGGATAATATCATAATTTTATCTAAAGAGAAATGAATCAAATCTATGAGCCACATTAAAAAGAAACCGTATAGAACTGTTGTAAGCCACGAATAATATAGGCCATTTAATGATGAGTAGAATTCTCTGATTTTTCTTCTATATTTTCTTACTTTAATTATTGCATAAACCATGTAAAACAGTACTTGAATGTTTACCAAAAAATCGAAAATTATTATTTCTAAATTGGATAGCCATACTTGGTTTTCTTTTGTAGAGAGAATCAATCTAATTAAAACGTAGATAACAGAAACAAAGAATGGAGTCAGATGGGCAAATTCGCTTTTACGGAATTTATATTCACCGTAAATTGTTATTTTGGTGTAATAGAAAAGGATTGGTCCAAATAAAAATCCGGTGAAATGAAGAATATAAAATATTAAAGACCCTGCTAATGTAGCAGGTTTTAAATAAGTGACTATTAAATAAGCAAAAATATAAATGATGTTAACTATGAGAAAATAGAAAAGAATTTTTACTCTTAACTTTTTCCACTTTTTTGTCGATATCAAAAAAGTAGAAAAGATCAATAACATTACAGTAGTGATAACTCCTATTATAAATATTAAGTCTTGAAGAAAATGCGGCATTTGTTTATTTATAAATTTTTATGTTCTATTACAAGAACACATAAATAACGCATGAACTTATTTTTTTAATTCATCATAAAGTTTTCTAAATTTTTTAACATCTTCCCAGCAGTCTCTTTTCCAGTTTGGATTTCTCAATAAAGCTGCTGGATGAAATGTAACTATTACTTTTGCATTTTCAAATTCAAAAACTTTACCTCGCAAATTAGTAAGCGAGTCTTTCTTTTTTAACAACCCATGTGCGGCAGTTAAGCCAAGGCATAAGATCAGCTTTGGTTTAATTAAACTAATTTGTTTTTTCAAATATGGTAAACATGAATCCATTTCCTGCGGTAAAGGAGTTCTATTGCCCGGGGGACGGCATTTTACAATATTTGCAATATATACTTCATCCCGGCTAAAATTAATTGCTTTGAGAATATCCGTTAGAAGTTTTCCAGCACGCCCTACGAAAGGTAAACCCTGGGCATCTTCATCGGCACCGGGGCCTTCCCCTATAACCATTACATCAGCATTCTGGTTTCCGGATCCAAACACAAATTTATTCCTGGTTCCTCCTAAAACGCATTTTTGACATTCACAAATTAGTTTATTGAGATTAATTAAATTTGTAGAAACTTCCCAGTCTTTTAAGGTTTCATTAAAGAAAGAGTCATTTTTCCCTTCACCTTGAATCAATTCATAAACATTAGAAAGGTTACCGGCATCTCCATTCAGGTTTATGGTTAAATTCTGGTTCAAATTTGATTTTTCATTCAATTTCGAAACACTACCGGGTTCTCGAATAACTTTAGTTCTTCGGTTCAAATATTTTTCCTCAAATAATTCATCCCCAAAAATTTCTTTTTGGTCTTTTAGGGCTTCTATCAATTGTTTTTTTATAGAATCATTCATAAAATAAATTTATGAATTTATACCCGATTAGTCAAAAAATTATTATTGGAAATTACATAAAACCAGTATCAACTGGAATCAGGAGTTTGAACGAAATAATCGTAATACAGGTTAGTAAAACTTAAAATATTAAAAATAGAGCTCTATTTTTCAAGTATTAAAATTTCAGAAAGAATTTTATTAGCAACTTGAAATTTAGATAAAAGAGGGTATTTTAACTGATTTCCCGATCTGTTAATTATAGTTATCTGATTAGTATCAACTTCAAAGCCGCTGTCAGGGCTCTTCAATGAATTTAGAACTATCATGTCCAAATTTTTTGTTTTCAACTTATTTGCGGCATTCCGTAATTCATCTTCAGTTTCCAATGCAAAACCTATGGTAATCTTACCTTTTTTATCAAGAGATTTAAGGATATCTTCTGTTTCTTTTACATTAATCGAAGATAATTTATCCTCTTTCTTGATCTTTTTACTTTTAAATGAAACCGGTTTATAATCAGCCACTGCGGCTGACATGATTAAAATTTCATTAGATATAAATTCTTTCTCGATCGATTTTTTCATTTCCTCAGCCGACCTGACTTTTAGCAATTTTATTTCAGGAAAAGCTTGCTCATGTGAAAACCCTGAAACCAATGTAACATCTGCGCCCCTTAAATAAGCAGCTTTTGCAAGCTCATAACCCATTTTACCGGAAGAGCGATTGCCGATAAATCTTACAGGGTCAATATCTTCATAAGTTGGCCCGGCAGAAATTAAAATTCGTTTGTTTTCAAAATCCCTTTTATAACCCAAAAGTATTAATTCAACCTGATCTAAAATTTTTTCTATTTCAGGAAATCTGCCTTTACCTTTCAAACCGCTAGCCAGTTCGCCTTCCTCAGCTTCAAGAATATAATAACCTGATTCTTTAAGAGTATTAAAATTACGTTGTGTTAATTTATTTTGATACATATCCACATCGGCAGAAGGAATAACGAGCAAAGGACAGCGAAGAGCAGTTATGAGTGTTGTAAGTGCATTATCGGAGAACCCGCCGGCAATTTTTGCAACTGTATTTATTGTTGCAGGCGCTAAAATCATTAAATCTGCCCATAATGCAGTATCAATATGCCAGGTAGATAAAGATACACCATCTTTCTGTGAGATAGGGAAAATATTAACAATTACTTCATTACCAGATAAAATTGAGAGAGTTAAAGGGGTAACAAACTCAACAGCGGAAGGAGTCATGACAACTTTTATTTCCGCACCTCTTTTTTTTAGTTCCCTAATAAGAAAAGGCGATTTATATGCAGCAATGCCTCCCGAGATGCCAAGGATTATTTTTTTGCCGGCAAAGATGTCAATGCTCATATTAATGCCCGAAGTTATACTGAAATTTTTTAGGAATTGTGATTTCTCTTTTGATACAATTTCTAATGCAGGATATTCCGATGCGTAAATACCTGAACTGATCCAAAATTCAAACTACTGCTTATACCGGAATTCAATTTGTCCATTAAGCAACTCTTGTAATGCTTGAATATGCGGCTTTTCTCTTTTTCAAAATCCAGTGCAATTTTTAATTGAGCGGGATTTTCGATGTCTTCGCTTTCATCATCAGCGGTAGTAGTAGGTATTGTCCCAACTAAAGCATTAAATTCGATTTTATTATCGTCATTAATTTTACGGGCTTTTTTAGATGTAACGATTATACCTTCATAAATATTTGCTGCACGTTCATCAATTGAACGCAGATCTACAGGATTTATTCCCATTAGTGATTCTCCTTATGAATTATTTTTTTTATTAAAATCTCAATTTCCAAAGTTGCTTTTTCCAAATCATCATTTTCAATCAAATAATCGAATTTGTCCTTTTGGCTTAGCTCCATTTTAGCTCTTTCGATCCTTTTTATAAACTCATCATTACCTTCCGTTTTCCTTTTCTTTAATCTTATTTCCAGTTCTTGAATGCTCGGTGGATAAATAAAAATAAGAACCGCCTGCGGATAAATATTTTTTAATGATAAAGCTCCATTAACGTCTACTTCAGCTATTACCGACCTACCTTTTTTAATATTATCTTCTAAAAACTGCTTATAAGTACCGTAATAGTAATCATAAAACTTTTCCCATTCTACAAATTCGTTATTTTTTATTTTATTTTTAAATTCAATTTCATTTAGAAAAAAGTAATCTACTCCTTCTTTTTCAAATTCTCTTTTTTTCCTGGTAGTAGCAGATACAGAAAATACTAATTCAGGTACGTCCTTCAAAATACTCTTCAGGATCGTTGTTTTGCCGGTACCGCTTGGGGCCGATACTGCAATAATTTCACCTTGCAAATTATCCAAGCACTACTCAATATTTTGAATTTGTTCACGAATTTTCTCAATTTCTTCTTTTATAAAAACGGTATTGTGCGTTATAAAAGTAGAAATTGTTTTTGACGATATTGTATTTGTTTCACGGTTCATTTCCTGGCACAGAAAATTTAATTTTCTTCCGGGCTCCGGGTCTTCTTCAAGACTGTTCATAAAAAACTTTATATGACTTTTAAGCCTAACACATTCCTCAGTAATTTCGGCTTTATCTGCAATAATTGCAAGTTCCATTTCAAGCCGTTCTTTTTCTAACTGTATATCTTCAACCAAAAGTTTTACTTTTTCTTTGAGTTTCTCAAAATATTCTTTAACGCTGGCTTTTGATTCTGTTTCAATTTCTAAAAGTTTTTTCTCAATAATCTCAATGCGTTTTCTTAGATCTTTAGCAAGCTCTTTTCCTTCATTCCTTTTCATTTTAAGCATCTCATCAAGGGCTAGATCAAGGGCTTTTTTAACTACGCTAAATTCTTCTTCAGTAAATTCAATTTCACCTGCTTCAAAAAGTTCTTTATTATATAAAATATGTTCCAGTTTTATTTTTTCACTAATTTTTGCAGTTTTCTTTAATTCTTTGATAAAGGACAAGTAATTTTTTAACTTATCTTTATTTATAATAATATCCTGGCCGTCACTGTCATTTTTTTTAATTTGAACAACAACGATTAATTTACCTCGATTAATTTTATTTTTAATCTGTTCCCGCAGTTCATATTCCTTATTCAGAATAGAAGATGGAAGTTTTGTAATAATATCTAAAAAGCGACTGTTAACACTCTTAACTTCAACTTCTACTCTAATTTTACCGTTTACGGAATTTCCTTTCCCGTAACCTGTCATGCTAAGAATCATAAAATTCCTTTAAAAAGATTTTAAATATAATAATTTTAAATATGGTGCACAAAGTCAAATTTTATGAAAGCACACTAAATTACACAATTTGTTGGAAATGCTTTTTTTTGTGTTGATTTTTGGACATTAATTGAATTAGGAAATGCCGGTTCTTCCTAATATGCTTCGCCCAATCCGATCTGCAATACCATATTGTTAAAGTAATGTCGATCCCAATTATTCCAAATAAATGCCTCTCTCGTAGTACCGTTCGGGCTACTAGCGTTAGGATCATAAAATTTAAAGCCCAGGTCTATCCTTACCGGGGCGACCGGAGTATAATATCTAAATCCAAAACCGGTGGCAACAGCAACGCCATCCCAGCGGAACTGATCATGTCCAAGCCAAGTATTGCCATAATCGACAAATAACGCAAATCCTAAGTTTTCTAAAAAACGCTTGCGTAATTCAAATGAGCCTTCCATAAGAAATGTCCCGCCTTTATCGCTTATACCCTCGATCCCTATTACCTGTTGACTACCTACCGGTGTAAGATCATTAGCCGCCCATCCCCGGATTGAATTACTCCCCCCGGCATAGAAAGAGCGGTCTATAGGAACACCGGAAAAATCTCCTAAAAAAATCTGGATATTCCCAATTTTAAATTTTGCTGCGAGAATTGAACTTTTATCCTCGTCCAAGGGAAAATAATACGAATCAGTTAAAACAATCTTATAAAATAAAGCCGCCGGCAATTCTTCTTTAAATAACTTATCAAGTAAATATGGTAAGGAATTTGCTTCTTCAATATGAAATGAGAGATTGTGTCCTTCAGTCGGGAAGAGTATATTATCCGCTGTTGTAGAAGAAGCATCCACAGCAATATCCGAAATAAATATCTTAGATTGAATATCACCATAGTTACGAAAAAGTTCATTTGACTGCTCCAACGTATATGAAGTACTTAAATTATTGATAAAAGTGAAAGTTGGCATTTCAAAATCAAGCGTTAGCTTAGAACCGTAAACTGTGTTATTATAAAGATCGGTTTTATCATCTGTTATGTATGTTGCCCATGTGCCGAAAATAGGTTTCCCGAACATATAGGGTTGATCGATAACAATTCTTGCATCAGCATAGCCCTGAAGAGTAGTATCCGTAAAAGAGAAATGATTAACTAAACTTCTGAAATCATATTTATAAATATCCGCAGCGGCAAATGAAGTACTGATTGTAATTTTTCGTGCATCGCCCAAAAAATTTTTTTTTGTATAAGAAAAACCAAGACCAGTATTAAATGCATTATCCTGGTTATTAAAAATTACTTCCGGCGCAAACTCATTCAACATGCCTATATTGCCACTAACAATAACCGGAACTTTACTATCGGTTGTATCTTTTCCATCACCCGAAACCGTAACCGAGTTGAATAGCCCAGTACGGTATAACCTTGCCTGACTGCTTGCAAGCTGGTCTATGCTGTAATATTCATCTTTCTTAAGGCCTGATATGTTACGGAGAAGATCATCCCGAACGAGGACTGCTCCAGTGCCGGTTTTGTTTATTAGAACAGTATCAATTTTGTATCTGTTCCCAAGTGAAAAATATATGTTTGTATTTGCTTTATTGAATAAAGTGTCTTTTATTATTATAGTACTATCCAACCGTACGAACATATAACCACTATTCTGAAGATTGTTTATAGCTTCCTTTGTATTGCTCTGAATAATATTCTGGGAAAATCGCTTTGTTGTATCAACAGCAAAATTTTCATTAATATCGTTTAATTGAGGCAGCGGTAAAATATTAAATCCTGATAACTCAAGTTTGCCAAACACTGCAGGCCTGTTTTCATCTATTATATATTTAAGATCGACTTTTCTCCCAGAAGAATCAACATCGTACTCATAGTCAAATTTTGATTCAAAAAAACCGTTTGAGTTATAGAAACGTTTAAGTTGAGTCAGGTCAGTTTGGATATTTGAAAAGTCAAAAAAAACAGGTTCCTTTCCTAAACTTGAAAAGGAATGTAAAAACTTCCAAAACCACCATGGAGTAGGCTGAGAAAAAATTACTTCGCTTAGAGAAGAAGAAGAAAATGACTTATTGCCTTCAAAAGAAATTGATTTTAGCTCATACCGTTTGTCCGATTGAGCAAACAATTGTAAGCTATAAATAAAGAAAAAGAATATTATTGTCTGCTTTAGGGGCATAATTAACTATTATTGTAATTTCAAAAGAAAATTCTAAAACTAAATAAAGGCAGATATATTTAATATTTCAATACTATATCTTTCTGAATCAACTTTACTGCCGGATAGTCTCTTTTAAAATTACTTATAAAGAAGTTTTTAACCTCAATGATATCGATATTTTCCGAGAGAAATAAAGAAGCAGATTTCCCGGGTTCAACAACAAGATGAGCGAAATATGTTTTACCTTCATTAAAGTTGATCAGGTAGGAGTAAACTTCACCACCACCACTTCCGAGAAAATAGTCCTGCGAATTATAATAAATCAATTCATAATCAAACATTGGAAACTTTATTTTTTGAACAAGGCATTTATTAAATGATCCGTTTAATAATGCAGTTTGATAATAAGTAATTAGATTTCGCCCGTCTAATTTTAGAAGTAAAAATTTAATTCCCCATTCTTTGGGATTTTGAATTTCCTTACCTGCTGCAATTTCAATTATAGAATCTTTATTATAACTACCTTTATATGCAAATTTAACGTCGTCACCCAAAATTTTTTTAGCTTGTTGGATTACAAACTGCGGATTTTCATAATCCTTATTAGGGAAAGAATCGGTATTTCCAGTGTTTTTTTCTCCGCAAGAAATAAGCAGAGGCAAAATTAAAAAAAATACATATGAAATTTTTCTATTTAATAACAACTTTAGTCCCTTTCTTCACAACTGAATAAAGTTCATCCATATCCTCATTTGAAATGGCAACCGAACCATCGGTCCAGTTATAGTTTAATGGCAAGTATTTAAAAACAAAATTAAGCTTCCCTATCCCCTGTATGCCTATATTTCCGCCTAAATAGCTGCTAGAATCCGGACACAGGTTATGATCATGCTCAAATTTTATTTTATCAAATATACTTTGAGTAATTACACCCTTTCGCAAAGCTTCCCTTGCATCAATCATATTAGGATAATTTATTTTAAAAAATATATGATACTTGCTTAAAGTATCAATATAACAAATTTTATATTCACCTACCGGAGTAGCTAAATCTCCGTCTTTGCATTTAGGCACATTAATATTCCTTCCAAAATTAGCTTTATAATATTTAATAGATACGGTATCATTATACAAAATTAGCTGATAAGATCTACGGTCTATCAATATATTTGCGTCATCGAGAGTTGTAAAACCTTTTTTCACAACTGCTTGTCTCAAAGGTATTTCCCGCAAGTTCAGTATTAATCCATAGATTACACACCCTATAATAAACAAAAGTATACCACCGCTAAAAATTACTACGTTTCTTACCAAGTTAGTACTGAGATAAGAAGTGTATTTAGTGATCTCACTTTTTGAAAGATTTATGTTTTTGCTATCCATCAGACTTAATTATAAGAAGGAAAAGAATAACCGGAATACAACCTTTTGTTCATTAATAATTTAAATAAAAAATAGTTAATATTTAAATTAAATTTATATAAAGATCACTAACTGTATAAAGGCGCGGGCTCATGTCTATTAATATTAAAAAGAAAGCCCAAATTCTATATTAAAATTGGGCTTATAATTAAGTTTTTTAAAAAAACTTAGACTTCCATAATTTCTTTTTCTTTATGCTTTAATAATTCATCAACCTTAATAACATGTTCATCTGTCAATTTTTGTATTTTATCTTCCCCTTCTTTTAGTTGATCTTCCGAAATATTTTTTTTCTTTTCTTCCTTCTTAAGATGCTCATTTGCATCTCTTCTTACATTTCTAACGGCAACTTTGGATTCCTCACCAAATTTCTTAATAATTTTAACCAAATCTCTTCTTCTTTCCTCATTTAGCGGAGGAACGGGTATTTTTAGATTTGTTCCATCACTTACGGGATTAAAACCTATATTAGCTTCCAGGATAGCTTTGTCCACAGCAGAAAGAACCGACTTATCCCAGGGTGTAACAGAAAGAGTATGTGCATCCAGGACAGTAACATTTGCAACCTGATTTATTGGCGTAAGGTTTCCGTAATAATCAACCTTAATACTGTCTAATAAAGCAGTAGTGGCCTTGCCAGAGCGGATTTTTGCCAATTCTCCGCGAAGAGCCTCTAGAGATTTATCCATCCTGGATTTTGCATCTTTTATTGTTTGTTCCATAAATTCCTCTTAAATGTTAAAAATTATAAGCGAAAATGTCCGGATATAACGTTTTTCTCAATATAATTATAATTATTTTTTAATTATTGTACCAACATTTTCCCCTTTAACCAGTTTTAGAAGGTTATCGGGAACATCCATATTGAATACAACCATCGGGAGATTATTTTCCTGACAAAGGCTTACTGCCGTAAGGTCCATAATCCTGAGATTCTTTTTAAGAATATCCAAATAAGAGATACTATCATACTTTACTGCGTTAAAATTTATTTCCGGATCTGAATCAAATACGCCATCAACCCGGGTTCCTTTAATAATAACTTCTGCTTCCACCTCCACAGCTCTTAAAGCCGCCGCTGTGTCGGTGCTAAAATATGGATGCCCGGTACCGGCACCAAAAATAACAACTCTCTCTTTTTCAAGATGACGAATAGCCCTCCGCCTAATATAAGGTTCAGCAATCTGCTCCATATGAATAGCACTCATTAATCTTGTATAAATTCCTTTAATTTCAATTGCATTTTGAAGAGCGAGAGCGTTAATCATAGTGGCAAGCATGCCCATTTGATCACCGGTAACACGGTCTATTCCCTGATCGCCTGCACTTAAACCTCTGTAGATATTTCCACCGCCAATAACTATACCAAGCTGAACACCAATTTCATGAACCTTTTTTACTTCGGTTGAAAAAAAATCAAGTACATTATGATCAATACCGAATCCTTTTTTACCCATTAAAGATTCGCCGCTAAGTTTCAACAATATTCTTTTATACTTTAACGAACTCATAAATTTCTTTCGAAAATACTAGATGCTTTTTGCTTCACCCGTCTAAGTATAGCTAACGGGTATACTTATAAAATCTATTAGACCGGAAACTGCCTTAATATCAAATTTAACAAACGCAGACCAATATATTTAATACATCAATAATTAATAAAAAAACTATCATTAATATAAAAAAAGGTCTTAATACTTTTAAGACCTTTTTCTCAAATTTATTTTTTTTCATCGCCCAAATGGAAGCGATGGAAAAGAGAAATTTTTATCTGCGTCCCCTGCTTGGAATTAAATTCTTTTAGCAAGTCACCGACGGATTTAGTATTATCCTTAATAAATGCCTGTTCAACAAGGCAATTTTCCTGGTAAAATTTATTTAACCTGCCTTGAGAAATTTTTTCAAGTATCTGTTCAGGTTTACCTTCTTTACGGGCAAGTTCCTTATAAATATCAATTTCTTTATCTATAATATCTTTAGGAACTTCTTCTCTGTAAACACAAATAGGTTTCATTGCTGCAACCTGCATAGCAATATCTTTGCCTATTTCGTTAAACGCATTTTTATCTGCAGTAACATTATCAAATTTAATAAGCACGCCCAACTTTGAACCGAGATGTACATAATCAATAACAACACCATTGGGAGCGTTTTCAATAGCAAGGCGGGAGATTTCAATTTTTTCTCCAACTTTACCCATTAAATTAGTCTGCAAGTCTTTAATAATTACACTTTTATCCAATAAATCATTTACACTTGCGGGTTTAATTGAAAAAACTGTATGCAAGACTTCATCTGCAAATTTAATAAAATCAACACTTTTTGCAACAAAATCAGTTTCACAATTAACTTCAACAATGACGCCGGCCTGTTTATCGTCAGAAATTTTAGTTAGCACTAAACCTTCATTCGCAACCTTTTCGGCTCTTTTAGAAGCGACAGCCGCTCCTTTTTTTCGAAGCAGTTCAATTGCTTTTTCAAAATCGCCTTCAGCTTCAGTCAGGGCCCTTTTACAATCCATCATGCCCGCACCGGTTTTTTGTCTTAACTCATTTACTTGTGCAGCAGTAATAACCATAACTCTTATCTTCCTATATATTTAATTATTCAACAGAAGTATTTTCTTCTTTAGCTTTTTTTTCTTTTTTTTCTTCTAATTTTCTAGCAGCTTCTTTTTTTTCTTCCCTCAGCTCTTGTTCCTGTTCTTTTTTATGTCTTTCATTTTCAGCGGCTTCCTGAGCTTTCACCTCTTTAGCTTTAGCTTCTCCTTCAAGAACTGCACTGGCGAGATAATTTATAATCAACTCAACAGTTTTTACAGCATCATCATTAGCAGGAATAACATAATCGATAGGATCAGGATCACAATTTGTATCAACAATAGCATATACCGGAATGTTTAAGCGCTTAGCTTCTTTTACAGCAATAAACTCTTTTTTAATATCTACAACTATCATTGCCCCGGGCAAGCGGGACATAGTTTCAACACCTTCAAGAACTTTTTTAAGTTTATCTTTTTCTCTAGTTAAGAAGAGTCGTTCCTTTTTAGTGATTTTATCAAACGTACCGTCGGTTTCCTGTTTTTCAATATTAGTAAGCCGTTTAATACTTTTTCTAATAGTAGAAAAGTTTGTTAACATACCACCCAGCCATCTCTCACTTACCCAGTTAGCATCGCATCTTCTAGCCTCAGCATCAATAACATTTTTAGCTTGTTTCTTAGTACCGACGAATAAAACTCTTCTGCCTTCAGCTACCATACTGGACAAATGTTCTCCAGCGCTGAAAAGGAGTTCCTGAGTTTTTTTAAGATCAATAATATGAATGCCATTTTTTTCCATAAATATATATGGCTTCATTTTTGGATTCCACCGACGTGTTAAATGACCGAAATGTGCCCCTGACTCAATGAGTTGAGTTAACTCAATTTTTTTCATTATTACTCCTGTTTTCTTCTTCTACTACCTTCATCTTTACCTTTAATCCATTTTTAGATTGGACACAGGGGGCAAATCAGGAAGTATGTATTGTTAATAAATAAATTATCTTTTAGAGAACTGAAATCTTTTTCTTGCTTTGGGTTGTCCGTATTTTTTCCGTTCAACCATACGCGGGTCCCTTGTTAAAAAGCCTTCGGCTTTTAAAGCAGGCCTAAATTCGGGATTCAGAGTAATCAAGGCCCTTGAGATGCCCAATCGAACAGCCTGAGCCTGACCAGTTGTTCCGCCGCCATTAACATGAACAAAAACATCGAACTGACCCAAGGTTTCTGTAGTTTTAAACGGATTCAGAATATCCTCTCTGCTTAATTGTTCCGGGAAAGCATGTTCAAATTCTTTTCCGTTAACCGTAATCTTACCGTTACCGCTTCTTAAAATTACTCTTGCAACTGAAGTTTTTCTTCTTCCAACGTAAATTTGATCTGCCATTATTTCTCCGATATACTAATTAATTCCGGTTTCTGTGCCTGATGCGGGTGTTCTGTCCCGGCATAAACTTTTAATTTTTTAATTAATTGCTTTCCAAGTCTTGTTTTTGGAAGCATACCTTTAACAGCACTCTCAATAATAAATTCAGGTTTAGTAGCCATTACTTCGCCATAACTTTTAGTTTTCAACCCACCCGGATAACCGGAATAATGGATATAAGTTTTTAAGAGTTCTCTTTTACCGGTAACTTTTATTTTATCAGCATTAATAATTACAACAAAGTCACCAGTATCTGCATTTGGTGAAAATGCCGGTTTATTTTTACCACGGATAATTCTGGCAACACTTGTAGCAAGTCTTCCTAAAACCTGATCTTTTGCATCGACAACATACCATTTTCTATCGGCATCAATAGTCGAAATAAATCTTGTCATTTTGGCTTGTTTCATTAATTTTTCTCCAAAATCAAATAAACTTTTAATAAAGAAGATAAAATTACGAGTTGAAACAAAGAAAGTCAAGGTTAATAGGTTCATAATTCAACCGGAAAAATTCAATTTCCTTAGAATTTAAATTTAATTAAATGTCAAAGTTCAAAACCTACACAAAAAAACCTTCTTTTTTTGCTCAAAAAGTGAGAATAATCATTATATTTTGGAAATAAAACTATAATTTCCTTAATAATTTATGATATTAAGTATAGAGCAATCTAAATTGGGCGTGAATCATTTTAAGAATATTTCATATTTCTATATACCAAAAAAAAGCATTTATTTGGAACCAGATGAGAATTGTGCAGCTTTAATATTAAATTATAGAAATAAAACAGTGGGTATAAAAAAATGATGATAGAGCCCTTACTACATAATGATTAAACATCAATTAACCTGTCTTTAATAATATATATTACCCCCCGATCATAAATTACAGGCGCAAAAATGACGCTGCCTGGACAATGGAGTATGTGAGCAACGGATCAAAAAAATTACCGGTTATTCACCGGAAGAATTTATAATTTAAACGAAAATAGATTTTAAAACCCTTCTTTACTAAGAAGATAAAAAATTATTCTTAAAATAATTGATCTTGCCATAGCTACTGAGGAACCCTTCCTGATAAATTACCGTATAACCGACAACAATAAAAACGTCAAATGGGTATTCGAAAGATGCGAAGGAATATTCTCAGAAGATAATGAACTTATAACCGTAGAGCGTTTTATAACTAACATTAGTTAAGAGAAAAGACTTCAAAAAAAAATATGATGAAACACTTTCCCTGCTTAATTCAGCTATTAATGCAATTGGTGAAGCCAATAACAAAGGCAAAATTACATACTACAATCCAAGATTTTTTAATATTTTTAAAATCCCCAAGTCTTTAATAAAAGAAAATAGAATTGAAGAACTGATAAAATATGCTGTAACCGAATTAAGGGATGCAAAGGCCTTTATTAAATCTATCGTACAGTTTTCAAACCGACCATACATTGAAAGGAAAGATATTCTTGAGCTTAAAAATGGAAAATTTATTGAATGCTTTTCACGGCCTCAAATAATGAAACGTAAATGAGTCTGGCGGGTATGGAGTTTTTTAGATGTGAACGAGCGGGTGCTATTTGTTGATTTGTTATCAAGAGAAAAAGATTTTCTGCAAGCACTTATGAATAATATTCCGGATACAATATATTTCAAAGACACTGAGTCATGATTTATAAGGATAAATAAAGCACAGGCAGATCTTATGGGCGTAAAGGAACTATCAGAAGCAATCGGGAAAACGGATTTTGATTATTTTGAGCCTGAACATGCAGCCATTGCATTTGAAAATAAACAGAAGATATTGAAATCAAAAGAAGCATTAGTTGCTAAAGTTGAAAAAATCAGATACACCGGCGGCGGACACCGCTGGATTACCGCTACTAAAGTATCATTTTTGGATAAAGATGGAAACGTAATCGGATTAGTTGGTATTTCAAGGAATATTACAACCAGTAAATTGGCGAAAGAAAAATTAGCAAAATATTCTCAAGAACTTAATAAATTAAATGTAAGCAAAGATAAGCTTTTTTCAATTATAGCCATTGATCTTAAAAGCCCATTCAGCCCGCTGCTGGACCTTTCGGAAATTCTTTCAACTGATTACGATAAATTGACTGCAGAAGAAAAAAAAATATATTCTAGAAATTAATAAACCAGTTCAAGCTATTAGAAAGCCTGCTTAACCAATCATGTTTGGAAACCGGAAGGATAAGTGTTTACCAGGTTGAAGTGGATCTATTTGAAAAGGTTAACAATGTGATAAACCTGATGAACGCTAATGCAAAGGATAAGAATATTTCAATCAAAAACAGTGTAAACAGTGGGCAGATTGTATTTACAGATGCAGATATGCTCCATTCAGTTCTGCAAAATTTAATATTTAATGCTATTAAATTTACAAAGCCGGAGGGCAACATAAATATCTTCACTAAAGATGCATGGGAATATGCGGAACTAAGTGTAGAAGATAACGGAATTGGAATTAAAGACGATGATATTAAAAACATTTTCGGTTTGAACTGCTATACAACATATGGGACCAATTATGAAAACTGAACGGGATTAGGTTTGCTAATATGTAAGGAGATGATAGGAAAAAATGCGGGGGCTATCCGGGTTGAAAGCAAATATTGTGATGGGAGTAAATTTATACTTACACTGCCAAAGCCGGCAAAACATATATATAATAACTAAAATAATCCTTTTCCAAATTTAAATGATTTTAACATTCCAAAGAAAACGGGCTGGAATGATTTAAATTCGTCTCTACCACTCATTATTAATTTCAGACTAAAATCTTCACCAGAGTTTGTCCGAATATAGAATATCTGGCTTACCTGGGATTCCAATTCTTCGGGATCATTATAAAATATAGTATATCCCCAGGTTTTTGAATTAAATTTATACCTGTTTGCATCAAATAAATCCTTATCCCTAACTTCAAGATTGATATAAGGAGGCGGTGAATAATTCCCGATTGCAGACCAAAATGTAACACCGTCCAGTTTTTTATTTACATCCTGATCGATATAAGTCCACCCGGTCGGATACTTGATTGAAACATTTAGAGTCGGTTCATTATAAACCTGATCCAGATTCGTTGTATCGACTTCGGTTTTTTCGATGCTATAAAAACTACTCTCTCCGGTTTCCTTTAAAAACTCATGGTTTTTATTATTATCATTATTTATAACCCTGTCTACTTCAGAAAATATTTTCTTCTGAAGCAGACGGGATTTATCCGCCGAAGTATTGTCATTTGTATTTATTTCTTGTGTGTTTACCAAAATCAAATTTGGATTTATTCTTGGCTTATCACCGGAAATACTTAAAAAAACCAAAACAATGAAAAGTACAGATGCATGTAGCAAAACTGAAGCCGAATAACTTACAAAAGGATTACTTTGTCCATTTATGTGAATTTTTAAACTCATGTCAGCTAAAAAAAATAACTAATAAATTTAACTATCATTGAGTAATATTGCTATAGAATGATTTCTGGTTTCCAATTAAACCGTCAACTAAAGCCTTTTAATACATAGGAATAGGTGAGCCTCAAAATGCATTAAAAAATCATGGAAAATGTTAAATTATATCATAAAAAGGAACTAAAATTACATAGGGAAAATTAATTAACCTATTATAAACAAAGGACTTAATCATCGAGAATGAGATAAAATTTGAAAAATCTTTTAAGATTAGAGAATGGAATGAGTTAACAAAATTAAGATATACTTTATTCAAATCTGCAAAATATTGGAGGTCGGAAACAGCAGAACAGAGGGGAAATGTACAACAATGTTATATTATTTTACAGAGTCTATTTTTTATTTGCATACATATAAAATTAGCGGGAAGGCAATATTTTTTTAGCTCCGAAATCGGTTCACGCATCAGACCGGATGTATTTCAATACGTCGAGCAGTATATCAAAGAAAAAATTTATTTCAGATCTTTAAAAAACTATATAAGCTAAATGTATTCAGATTTTATGATTGCCAATTTATAAATATTAATTTATTTAATCTACTGTTTTTTTTGCCAGAGAAAATTTCAATCCCTGGCCGGACAATAAAATATAATTCATATGAAATAACAATATTTTGCTATCGAACTGTTAATTCCAGTTTAAAAAACTGTTATAAATAAATAAATGAATAAATTAATCTTACTTCCCCTTAGTCCATTCTTCTTATAAAATGATGCCAACTTTGCCGGCGGGACAAGCGAAACAGGCTATATATAGTGACCCCGGTAATGGACAGGTTTCACTGCCGGATATTTATTTCAACATCTTTATAAATTTTAATAGTGATACATTATATTTCATCAATAATTTGTTGTATATTTTCTGAAGATACCGGACCCCATAAATCAAATATTAATAAATCTAAAAATAAAGAGTAAACTTATGAAGAAGTTTTTACTATTATTAACAACAATTTTATTAACCTTTTTTCAAGCGGGATTTGCTCAAACAGGTTATGTGCCTTCTGCCGACAACTTGAAAAACCGGGAATGGTTTCATGATGCAAAATTCGGCCTATTTATACATTGGGGAGTTTATAGTGTTCTAGGCAGCGGAGAGTGGGTTATGCAGCAAAAACAAATAAGCAAAGAAAATTACCAGGAACTACCGGAATTTTTTAATCCAACTAATTTTAATCCTGAAGAATGGGTAGCGATTGCAAAAGCTGCAGGTATGAAATATATTACGATCACAACAAGACATCATGACGGATTTTCAATGTTTGATACCAAACAAACGGACTGGAATATTATAGACCGTACTCCTTATAAAAAGGATGTGATAAAGATGCTGGCCGATGAGTGCCACAAACAAGGTATAAAAATATTTTTCTACTATTCTCAATTAGACTGGTACCAAAATGATTATTTCCCGCGCGGGAATACCGGCCAGTATTCGGGACGACCCGATAGCGGCGACTGGGATAAATATTTAAGTTTTTTGAATGCCCAGCTTACAGAGTTGTTAACAAATTACGGTGAAATTTCCGGCATCTGGTTTGATGGAATGTGGGATAAAAGGAATGCGGATTGGAAGCTGGATAAAACATACAGCCTAATTCACAGCCTTCAACCGGGATGTATGATAGGAAGCAATCACCATCTGGCTCCAAATCCCGGAGAAGATTTTCAAATGTTTGAAAAGGATTTGCCGGGGAAGAATACCACTGGTTTTAATGAAGAATCAAAAATCGGGACTTTACCGTTAGAAACCTGCGAAACGATAAACGATTCGTGGGGATTCAATTTACTTGACAATAACTTTAAATCGGCAAAAACATTGGTACAGTACCTGGTAAAAGCTGCCGGGAATAATGCCAATTTCCTATTAAATGTGGGGCCAATGCCTAACGGTAAAATTCATCCACGATTTATTTCGACTCTTAATGAAATCGGGAAATGGCTGGAGAAAAACGGTGAAACAATATACGGAACAAATGAGGGACCCGTACCGCAAAAATCCTGGGGAGTAACTACTCAAAAAGGGCATGAAGTATTTGTACACATATTAAGCTTAGAAAGCCGGAACTTACTTATACCTGATTTTGGGCAAAAAATAAAAAGTATTAGGCTCTTCTCCAACGGCAGTAAAATAAAGTTTAAGCAGGATGAATTTGGTATTGCTGTTCAAATTCCGGAAAATAAAACGGATAATTTTGATACTATACTAATTTTAGATATTTAATTATTAACTGAAATCGGCCAGGTATTTGGGAAAAACCGGATTACAAGCTGGAGCAAACAAGATTAATGAGAAACGTAATAAAATCCCAAATATTATTGGCGTTAGCTTTATTTATTATTTTGGTCTGAGCAGGGCCGAATTATTCAGTTAAACTATCAATACCGACATAAAGAGCTTTTGTGAAAATTGATTACATTGAATAAATAAAATAATTATTTGTAGTTCTTAGTTTTAAGTGAGGCATCGGAAACAATTTAAACATTTGTTATGTTTTCTCACTTTAAAGTAACCTTTAAGTAAAGTCAACTACAGCTCTATTCGCCGGGATTATGTTAATCAACGCTGTATATAACCTTTCTCTTTACATTTTATGCAGAGGGAAAATAATGCTTAACCTGCTGTCTTTTAAATAAAGCCCTCCCCATATGAGTATACCGAAGTAAACCGGAAATAATGTATTGCTAAAAAGCGGGCTTTCGATCCGCAAATTAGTAACCACTGCACCGCCAAGATAACCTGTAAGTAAAACAGCGCCGAGGATTGAAGTACGCGGAATAAGATATAATATTGTGCATACAAGCAGGATAATTCCTATCACCGGAATAATATTTGGCTGAAATCCGAGGCGCTTAGAAGCTTCCATAACGGGAGGAATCATCATCAATTTTGTTATGCCGTCAATGAGCATGAACAACACAGGTACGGCAATCAGAATCCGGCTAACCCACAGCTTTTTTTTTGAGACACTATCGGTTTCTATTTGTGTTTTCATAATCAATTCCTGTATTATTCTTTAAACTTATTTATTTTTTGGGTATGTATAACTAACCATCCATTGAATTCCGAAATTATCATTCAACATTCCGAAGTAGGCGCCCCAAAAGGTATCAGCCAGAGGCATTGTTACCTTTCCTCCACCGGAGAGGCCGACAAAAATTTTGTGTGCTTCTTCTTTACTATCAGCCTCGACAAGAATATGAAAGTTATTTCCGGAAGTTAATTTATGCCCCATTGATTCAAGCGCATCAGTGCCCATTATTACATTACAATTTCCAACGAACAAAGAAACGTGCATAATTTTTTCTTTTTCATCCGCATTAAGTTTAGCGCCTTCGGGAATTTCCTTGAACCGGGTTAAACCGACGAGTTCACCGCCAAAGATGGACTTGTAAAAATTAAATGCTTCCTCAGTATTTCCGGGAAAGTACAAATATGAGTTAATTGACTTCATTTTTTCTCCTTAAAAATAATTTTATGTAATTTCTATTTAATCATCTCAAAATTTATTTTGATTCCCGGCCGTGTGCATAACAAAGAAGAACTATACCGCAGGTGAAGTTCATCCAGTCCAGTTCACCATTTGGTCCTGCTACAAATCCATCTACTGTCATTTGGGCTTGTAATTTTAATTTTCTCATTCGGTTCTCCGTTACAGATTTAATATAGCACCGATATATTTTGTATGTTAAACTTAATATCAGATTTAGAAAAATTACTCAGCAATATTATTCTTGTTCATAAGCTTTTTGCAGTTCTACAATTTCGATTTTAGTCATTTGCAGCAATGCTTTCATAACCCTTCCGGATTTTTCGGGATCTGCACTGCTCATAAATTTACCTAATGCAGTGGGTACGATTTGCCAGGATAGGCCATACTTGTCCTTAAGCCAGCCGCACTGATCTTTTTTCCCGCCATCAGAGAGCTTCTCCCACAAGGTATCAACTTCTTCCTGAGTATCACAGTTTACCAAAAAAGATTGAGCAGGAGTAAATGGATCTGTACTATTATCCATTGCCATGAAATTCTGTCCATTTAAAACAAATTCAGCATGTTTAACTGTTCTTACGGGTTTAGTTTCACCCGTTCCAAAACGTTCTAATCTTAAAATTTTCGAATCTGTTTTCACTGAATTATTGTATCCTATTGAAGAAAAGACCGAAGTATAGAAAAGCATTGCTTCTTCTGCGTTGCTCCCAAACCATAAAAACGGCAGAATTTTTTGGCTGTGCTTTTTGAGATTTAACTGCCAGGAGACACCAAATTTATCCTCAACCCATCCGAATTTTTCACTGAAAGGATATTTAACCAGTTCCATCCTTATTATCCCACCCTGAGAAAAATTTTTCCAAAGCAGGTTTATTTCTTCCTCTGTTTCGCAGCTCACGAAGAATGAGACTGACGGGGAGAACTTAAATAATGGGCCGCCGTTTAATGCAATAAATTTTAGTCCGGCTAATTCATAACTTACAATCATAACTGTTCCTGGCTGCCGGCGGGCAGCCTTTGCTGCTTCTTCAGAATAATAAGTAATATTAGTGATTTTAGAATTATCTTTGATTAAGGACAATCCGGCGTCCTGAGAAAAAATAGAAATATAAAAATTAACAGCTTCCTCAGCATGATTATCAAACCACAAGAATGAGTCAATCTTCTGCATTATAGTACCTTTCAATTATATTTTTTGTTAAAAAAATTAATTCCGATTTGATTTCAGGATAAAATTTTTTCATAATTAAATTTTCTATTATAAATATATAAGATACCGCATCTCTGAATTGTTGTTGTAATTATATTTTAGTAATTTTTAATTGGAAAGGTGTGATAACGGCAATATACGGGGTTGATTGCGACATTTGATTTTAATAGTTTTAGTTTATGAAACATGTATCAATTTTTATACTACGCGGCCATACAAGCCTCGTAAATATTAAGGCATACATCAGATTCTTTCCGAGGTAAATAATATTCTCACCGGATTGGGCAGATCGCCTGTATTTGATATTCAATTGGTCGGCCTTATAAAAGAAACTAAACAAACCACAGACCTATTTACAGTTACTCCCGATATTCTGATACAAAATGTTAACAAGACAGACCTTTTTATTATCCCGGCTATACATGGCGACCAAACCAAAGCCCGTGAACTTAATAAAGAATTTATACCATGGTTAATAAAACAATATAAAGCCGGTGCAAAAATCGCAAGTTTTTGTATAGGTTCTTTTTTCCTGGCAAGTACCGGTTTACTAAAAGGCATGCAATGTACCACACATTGGAGTTTTGCTAAAGAATTCAGAAAGATGTTCCCCGATGTAAATCTGGTCGATGATAAAATTATGACTACCGAAAACGGAATTTATACAAGCGGCGGTGCATATTCTTATTTAAATCTGCTCTTATACCTGGTCGAAATTTATGCAGGACGTGATATAGCAATTTTAATATCAAAGCTTTTATGATTGATATTGAACGTAATAGTCAATCGCAATTCATAATTTTTAGAGGCCAGAAAGAGCATGGAGATGAACCCATAAAAAAAAATTCAGGAGTTTATTGAAAATAATTTTCACGAGCGGATAACAACAGATCAATTGGCATATAAATTTGCTATGGGAAAAGGAAATCTGGAACGCAGGTTTAAAAAAGCTACTTCCAATACAGTTGCTGAATATATCCAGCGTGTAAAAATTGAAGCCGCAAAGATGAGCCTTGAATCATCACATGAAAACGTAAACGATGTGATGTATAAAGTGGGGTATACTGATACAAAAGCTTTTCGACATACTTTTAAAAAAATTACAGGTTTATCACCGGTTCAATACCTCGGTAAATATAATAATGAAAATTTCTATAGGGGTGCTTAATTATAAAAGTGCTGATATTTATTTTTGATGAATCGGGATTTTAGTAAGGGATAAAATTGTTCCTTTAACTTTTCAAAAATTTCAACTGGATAAAAAGATTGATACGATAGGAGGATTTTAGCCGGCTTTTTTCAATATATCTATCGTGCTATTTAATCTGCTTGTTTTCACATTAACATTATCTTATTTTTATGACTTATTATTTTTCCTTTTCAACAAATCATAAGTTAAAATAAAATAATCTCTTAAGTTTATATACATTTTCGGCCAGGCGTTATCAGGAACACTTACTTAATAAAAACAAAATTAAAATGATATACATCAAAGCCGCAGATGTATAATAGTATTAATTTCACAACTTCATAAAGACGGGTTATAAGTCGAAGAAAAAAATCTAATTATGAAAATATCCCTTTTATTATTATTAACAATCATTTTAACCAGCAGCCTCGCACGTTCCCAACAGCAAACGAAATCAGACTCTTTACTGCAGGACGGGACATTGGAAAATTGTGTCCGATATGCGCTTGAGCATCAGCCACAGATACAACAAACATTAATTGACGAACAGATAACAGACCGGGAAATTGGCAGTAAACTTGCAGATTGGTTTCCACAAATAAATTTTAATTTTAATATGACACATAACTACCAGTTACCGGTTTCGATAGTTGGCAACACAGCCACAGCCGTTGGATTACCGTACAGTTCGAGCGGTTTATTCTCCGTTACTCAAAATATCTTCAACCAGGAAGTTCTCCTTGCAAGCACCACCGCCGGAGATGTCCGTATTCAGGCTAAACAAATAACAGTCAATGATAAAATCTCACTTATTGTAGATGTAAGTAAAGCATTTTATTCCGTTTTACTCGCACAGGATCAAATAGACTTGTTAAAGGACGATATAACACGCCTTGAACAGAATTCAAAAGATACATACAGCCAGTATAAGAATGGTGTTGTTGACAAAACAGATTATATGCGGGCGAGTATTTCATTGAATAATGCAATAGCTGAAAAGAAGCAGGATGACGAACTTCTAAAAGTCAGCGAAGCCCGGTTAAAGCAGCTAATGGGTTATCCCAGGGATGGCGACTTAAAATTGGATTATGACAGAACTCAAATGGAAAGCGATGTAAATATAGACACGACTCAAAATATAGTATACGAGGATAGAATTGAATATAAATTATTGCAAACGCAAGAGCGCCTGCAGCACGCAAATCTGGAATATTATGAATGGAGCTTTATCCCATCTGTTTCTGCTTTCGGAGAGTACAATTTGAATTATTATAATAACCGGTGGGCGGGACTTTATAATAAAAATTATCCGAATTCTTATATCGGCATCGGATTATCGTTTCCAATTTTTACCGGCGGAAAACGTATCCAGGAAATTGAACAGGCTGAATTAGAGCTTAAAAGATTAGACTTTAATTTTACTTCATTAAAAGATTCATTTAATACAGAATACACACAAGCTTTGGGAAATTATAAAAGCAACCTTAACAATTACAATGTTCAAAAGGACAATCTTAATCTTGCAAAAGAGGTTAACAATATTATACGACTTCAATATAAATCCGGGATTAAGACTTACTTAGAAGTAATTACAGCAGAAACGGATTTAAGGACGACACAGGTTAACTACATTACAGCATTATACCAGGTATTAATCAGCAAACTGGATGTTCAAAAAGCTTTAGGAACAATTAAATATTAGGAAATTAAATTGTTAAAATTATGAAAAATAATATATATTTAACGGGAGTTGCATTAACAATAATGATTGTAATTTCCTCATGCAGCAACAATAGACCACCAAAATTACCGGCTACTCCCATTGATGTATTCACTGTTCGATCGGAGAAAGCCGTTTATTACGATACTTATCCCGGAAGTGTAACATCTTTAAACCAGGTTGAAATCAGGCCTGAAGTATCGGGTTACTTAACGGATATATACTTTACCGACGGACAGCATGTAAATAAAGGTGCAAGACTTTATGGTATTGACCAGCAGCAATACAAAGCCGCATATGAGCAGGCTGTAGCTGATCTTAATGTTGCTAAAGCTAATCTTGTTAAAGCCCGGCAGGATGCCGACAGGTATAACGATCTGGCAAAAGACGATGCTATTGCCAGGCAGGTGCTTGAACACTCGGAAGCAGATTTAGAATCCGCAAAAATGCAGGTGGCCGCGGCTGAAAGTAATGTTAATGCCGTACAAACAAATCTGCGCAATTCAGTCATTTATGCAGCATACAACGGAACTATCGGCATCTCACAGGTAAAATTGGGATCGGCAGTGACTGCAGGACAAACATTATTAAATACAATATCTTCCGATAATCCTATTGCTGTAGACTTTAGTATTGATGAAAAACTTATTAATATGTTTACCAAATTATTAAATAAGAAATCAGGTGCCGGAGATTCAACATTTACTATTATTCTTCCCGACCAGACAATATACCCATATCCCGGGCACCTGAGCCTGTTAGACAGATCAGTTGATCCTCAGACAGGAACTTTAGTAACTCGATTAATATTTCCGAATTCCAATTATTTATTAAAACCAGGACTTACGTGCGATGTCCGTGTCCTCAATAATAATGATTCTAGCAGTATTGTGATTCCATATAAAGCAGTAACGGAGCAGATGGGAGAATATTTTGTATTTGTTATAAATGGGAATAAAGCCATTCAAACTAACTTAATTCTGGGCGAACAAATAAATGATATGGTAATAGTTAAGAGCGGATTAAAACCAGGCGAGGTGATAGCAACCGAAGGTATACAAAAATTACATGATAATGCACTGGTCGTAATAGCGTCTTCACATTCTAAACCTGTCACTCAGGCCGTACCCGGTAAATAATACTCAGACTGGATAAATAATGATTGCAAATACATTCATAAAAAGACCGATAACTGCTATTGTTATATCAATAATAATTGTAGTAGTGGGTTTAATAGCTATTTTCAGCTTACCCATAAGCCAATATCCCGATATTACTCCACCAACGGTACAAATAACAGGATTATTTAACGGAGCTGACGCTCTTACTGTTGAACAGACGGTTACAACTCCAATCGAATCACAGGTAAACGGAACACCTGGTATGGCTTATATGCAGAGCAACAGTACAAGTGATGGCAGATCAACAATCAATGTTACATTAAATGTAGGAACCGATCCTGATATAGCTGCCCTTGATATTCAGAACAGGGTTGGGATTGCAACGCCACAATTACCGGATGTAGTAAAACGCCTGGGTTTAACAACAAGGAAACGAACTCCGAGTATTTTAATGCTTGTTGCCATCTACTCTCCAAACGCAACTCACGGAATTACATTTCTTGACAATTACACAAATATCTTTATAAGGGATGCATTACTTAGGGTTAACGGAGTTGGAGATATATTTACACGGGCCGATGATTTTAGTATGCGTATCTGGCTTCAACCGGATAAACTTGCCCAGTTAAACCTGACGGTTGATGATGTAACTAATGCATTAGCCGGGCAAAATATACAAATTGCTGCCGGTTCGATTGGTGCTCCACCACAAAATAATTCACAAGCTTTCGAATACACTGTACTTACAAACAGCCGATTGAGTTCAGAAAAAGAATTCGGTGATATTATTATACGTGAAAATCTGAAGCAAGGTTCTGCTGTCCACTTAAAAGATATAGCAAGAGTTCAGCTTGGTAAATTCAGTTACTCAAATAATTCTTTTGTAGATGGTAAAAAGGCATCCTATTTATTGATTTTTCAGGCACCGGGCAGTAATGCTCTAGATGTTGCAACCGGTATTTATAAAAGAATGGATGAATTAAAAAAATCATTCCCAAAAGATGTTGACTATGTAGTTCCGTTTGAAGCTGTCTCTGTTGTCAAAGTATCTATAAATGAAGTAGTAACTACACTTATTGAGGCTTTAGGGCTTGTTGTTCTTGTTGTATTTTTATTCCTTCAAAGTTGGCGTGCTACTTTGATTCCGGTGCTTGCTATACCTGTTTCAATAATCGGGACTTTTGCTTTTTTCATCCCTCTGCACTTTACAATTAATACACTGACTATGTTCGGGTTTGTTTTAGCCATTGGTATTGTGGTGGACGATGCTATCATCGTCGTGGAGGGAGTGCAGCATTATATTGACGAAGAGAAGCTTTCCCCGGTGGAAGCAACTTCAAAAGCTCTAAGCGATATTTCCGGGCCGGTTGTAGCAATAGCGCTAATACTTGCCGCGGTATTTGTCCCTGTAGGTTTCATACCCGGAATAGTTGGTAAATTATATCAGCAGTTTGCAATAACAATTGCAGTATCCGTATTAATTTCTGCTTTTGTGGCGCTGTCTTTAACTCCCGCATTATGCTCACTTATGTTAAAACCAACTATCCCCGGGAAAGAAAATAAAGGTATAAACCGGTTCTTTACAAAATTTAATATTTGGTTTAAAAAAACAACTAATACATATAGCCTTGGGGTAAGAAAGTGTATAAAGGCAACTCCGTATTTCATCATAATATTAATATTTTTCTACTTTGGAACTATCTTGCTGTTTAAAACCAAACCAACAGGATTTATCCCCACCGAAGATGAAGGCAGGTTATATGTTACATTTGAATTGCCCGAAGCTGCATCTACCACAAGAAGTTTGGATGCGCTAAAGAATATGATGTCCATACTAAAGCAAACACCGGGTATAGCGCATTATGCTGCTCTTGGAGGTTTAAATGTTGTTACATTTGCAACAAAATCAAATAGCGGAACTATTTTCGTTCAGCTAAAACAATGGGATCAAAGGACGGATAAATCTCTACAATTAACTTCCATGATTGCTTCCCTGCAAAGGAAATTATCCACTATCAAAGATGCTAATGTAGTAGTAATTTCTCCTCCTGCAATTCCCGGTTTAGGCGCCACCGGCGGTTTTACTTTTCAATTGGAACAGCGTGAAAGCACGGACAATGTAAAACAATTTGAAAGTGTTGTAAGATCATTTGTTGCGGCCGCAAACCAACGCCCTGAATTAAGCCGGGTATTTACATTCTTTTCGGCGCATACTCCGGGATATGATGTAACTATTGACAGGGAAAAATGTGAGAAACTCGGAGTTTCAATACCGGATGTATTCAATACTATTCAGACATTTCTTGGCAGTAGTTATGTAAATGACTTTACTATATACGGCAGAAATTTCCATGTTGTTGCCCAGGCAGATACGGGTTATAGGAAAAAAATACAGGATTTTCTCAGATACTATGTTAAAAATTCGACAGGGCAAATGGTTCCGTTAAGCACTTTGGTTAATTACAAAATAACGGAAAACGCCCCGATGATATCTCATTATAATCTTTTCCGTTCGGCAGAAATAGACGGCGGCGCCGCGCCGGGATACAGCAGCGGCCAGGCTATTGAGGCATTGGATAAAGTTGCAGCAAGCGTATTGCCTTCAGGGTATGGATATGAATATTCCGGGTTAAGCAGGGAAGAAATAAATGCCGGAAACAGCACCCTGACTATATTTGCATTATCAATCATATTTGTATTTTTATTTTTAACTGCACTTTATGAAAGCTGGTCGGTACCATTTTCAGTATTATTAGCCGTCCCAATCGGTGCATTTGGAGCTATTTTAACTCTGACTTTTATACCACGCCTTAGCGACAACGTTTATGCGCAAATAGGTTTAATAGCACTTATAGGCTTGTCGGCCAAGAATGCTATCCTGATTGTTGAATTTGCAAAGGACAGGGTAGAAAGAGGTATCCCGTTAATTGAAGCTACAATAGCGGCAGTTAAATTGCGTCTTCGACCCATACTAATGACGTCTTTAGCATTTATATTCGGTGTATCCCCATTAGCGTTTGCCACAGGCGCCGGCGCCCAGGCAAGATCTACTATAGGCTGGACAGTACTCGGCGGCATGCTTGCAGCAACATTACTTGCAATTTTTATTGTTCCTGTATTATTTACAGCGATAACGAGGTTTGCTTTTGGTAAAAAGAAATTAGAAGAGCTGGAAGCTATGGGGAGAAACAGCATCACCATAGAAACTGATACAGAGTAATATATTAATATAATTAATCATCTATTTTATTGATTGCTAAAATGTTTGTACTTAAAATTGATATTATTACTCTTTATAAAATCCTTCAAATTCCGGCTGCCTGTATTTAAGCCAATATTTTTGAAGAGCTTTGATTTCGTAGGGAAATGAGAAAATATTTTTTTTGTATCTTAATGTTGAAACTCCTTTTATAATTTTACGCTGAAGTAAAGAAAGTTTAAAATCAGATACCGTAGGTGAATAACCGTTCAAAACGGTTTCAAAATTATGAATCTTCTCTACCATGGCCGGGGTTAGCCAGGGTGTTAACGGATTCCTGTGCGTATCAAAATTTTCCCATTCCGGATTAAGCCATTCTTCAAGCGTTTGCGGATAAGAAAATCCATGCTCTATAGATTCATTCAGCAATTCCGAACTTTCTGTGGGTACCGGGCTGAAAATATAAATTATAATTTCAGTTGACGGATTAATCTCCTTTATTTCTTTTATAAAATTTATATCATAATTTATCTGTTCCATCACCTGCTTTGGAGTTTCTGCCGGGAATCCAAGAATAAATGAATACTCCGGAATAATATCAAATTTTTTTATTCTTGCTGCAAAGTTCTTAATCAATTGTCCCGATTGAGTTCCGCCTTTATCAATTTTTGTTAATATTTTATCATTACCGCTTTCGGCTCCGAAAAAAATCATTTTGCAGCCTGCATCCCGCATAAGGGCCAACGTTTGATCGCTGTATTTATTCATTGTGTCGATCCTGCTTTCTCCCCACCAATGTATGTCTTCACCAAGCATCAGGTTCGAAAATTCGATTACCCTTGTTTCAGATACGAAAAAATTATTATCGAAAAACTCAATCGCATTGATACCGTATTTAATTTTTAATTCTTTTATATCTTTATAAATATTCTGTGCAGATTTAGCTTTCCATCTTGCGCTGTAAATGGGCACTATAGCGCAAAAGGCACAGGTAAACGGGCAGCCCATACTTGAGTGATATGCAAAAGTTTTTGAACCAAAAAATGTTTTCCCTATATAATGTTCTAAAGGATAAAATTTGCTTAAGGTTTCATAAGGAAGGGCAGGAAGTGTATCCTGATCAGGAATCTCCGCTTTTTTTGTTTTAAATATATTATTTTGATCGCGGTATATTAGATTTTCAATTTCATTATAGGGATGATTTTTTTCAATTGCATCTATAAGTTGAGGGAAAGAATTGTCGCCCGGCCCTGAAATTATAAAATCGATATAACCAGAATTTATGGAACATTTGTACTGGTTCGAAGCGAAATACCCTCCCCAAATAGTAATAATTTCGGGATGTTTAAGCTTTATTTTTTTTGTAAAAGGAATCGCCTGTTTAAGCTGAGGCCCCGGCATTACTGTAGACGCATAATACCTAAATTCACCGGTATTAATATGTTCTTCAATTTTAGCCAAAGGATCGGTTTCCAGATTGCCATCAACGATTACGTAACCATACTTACCATGAATTGAAGCGGCAATCTGAAGAATCGATAAGGGGACCCTATGATTATATTTTGAGGTCTGGGGATTAAAAAATATTATATTATTCATTAGAGCAGTTCAATTAATATATTTTGCTAATCACATATCAGAACCAGATCGCAACAATTAGTGACAGGAAGCCATAATATTTGATTATTTTTTATTAATTATCTTCATCTATTAAATAATAAGTTTCTAATAGTGAAATTACCAGACAAATTGAATAACTATCTGCCCGGAAAGATTAAATCATATTTCAATAATATTCTACCGGCTGAAACAGCTTATGATATCTGGGCTGAAAATTATGACAACCAGCCAAATAACCTTATATTTTATTATGATAAGATTATTCTAACCGACCTAATTTATAAAATAAATTTAAAACAAAAAGTGATACTTGATTACGGCTGCGGAACTGGAAGAAATTGGCAAAAATTATTAGAATATGAGCCTGAAAAGCTTATAGGCTGCGATATATCTGTACAAATGCTGGACAAATTGAATTCAAAATATGGCAATGCTGAAACGCATGTTATTAAAAACGATAAACTACCTTTTCCTGATAATAAATTCGTAGATATTATTATTTCAACTCTTGTAATAGCGCATATAAAAAAAATTAAAAGCGTTTTCAGTGAATGGGACAGGGTATTAAAAAATTCAGCAAGTATTATTATTACTGATTTTCACCCGGAATTACTTGCCGCCGGCGGGTTGAGAACGTTTAGAAATAAGGATGCTTATATAACTATAAAAAATACTATCCACGAGATTAGTGATATCGAAAATCAGCTATCATCATTAGGATTTAAAACGGTTAATTTAATTGAAAAGAAGATCCAACCTGATGTTAAACATTTTTATGAAATGAATAACGCTATTCATATTTATGAAAAATTCAAGGGAGCCCCGTTTATTTATGGAATATTATTGAGTAGGCAGAATGCTGATAAATAATGTTCATATTATTAACAATAACGGCAACCCTTCTCAAATTGAAATAACCGGATCCGGAATTGCAGCCGTAAGGCCAATGGAACTTAAAAAAGCAGGTGAGTACAAAGATATTATAATTGATCTTACAGAAGCAATATGCTTTCCTGGGTTAATCAATTCGCACGATCATCTTGAATTCAACTTATTCCCTCAACTCCGGAATAAAATATATAACGATTATATCGAATGGGGTGAAGACATCCATAAAAACAATAAGGGACAGATTGAAAATATTAAAATGATCCCCTATGATGTAAGGTTTAAGTGGGGACTTTATAAAAACCTGATTTGCGGCATAACAACAGTCGCGCATCATGGAAATGGAGAAGTATTATACTACAATAATTTACCTGATATTCTGACTGATTACAATTATCTTCATTCGATCCGGACGGAAAAAAACTGGAAGCTAAAATTAAATGCAGAATTTAACGGGAAACCATTTGTAATTCATATCGGCGAAGGGATAAACTCTAAATCTCACATGGAAATTGACTGCCTGCTTAAATGGAATTATTTCAGTAAAGAAATAATCGGCGTACACGGCATATCATTAGATAAAAGACAATGCAGTAAATTAAGAGCGCTGGTCTGGTGCCCTGATTCAAATATATATCTTTACAATAAAACAGCAAATATTTCCGAACTTAAATCAAACACAACAATTTTATTCGGGACTGATTCCTCAGTAAGCGCAAATTGGAATTTATGGAACCAGTTAAGATCAGCGAGAGAATTTAATTATCTGAATGACAAAGAACTTTTCGAAAGCATCACAAATAAAGCCTCGGATGTTTGGAAAATAAAATCCAGAGGATCTATTTCATCCAACCAGACTGCAGACATAGTTATATGTAAAATGAAATATAAAAATGAATGGGACAGCTTTTACGGTACAACTCCCGAGGATATTTTATTGATAATTAAAAGCGGGAAAATAGTATTCATTGACGAATATTTATCACAGGGAATAAAGTTAATTGATACAAATGATTTTGATTTGATTGCAATAAACTCCGCACATAAATTGATAATTAAAGGTGTTGTGGACATAATGAACTCAGTTCACCATTATATACCACAATATCAATTTCCCATTGACCCGGTTTAGCATGGAACTGCCCGTTCATTGTTTTAAGGATGGGGCGGAATTATTTTTTCATATAAATTCATGTAAGAAGATACAGTATCCCGTAAAGGATAAAGTAATTCCGGGTTGTAATCAGAATTTTTATTTAAAATGTTTAATACTGCTGTAGTAAATTCACTAAAATTATTCGCTATCGTAATTTTGCCCAACTCCTTAGCACACCCGACATTTTTACAAACTACATAACAGCCTGATGCCAGGGCTTCAACAATAACATAGCAAAAGGATTCAAAATCTGACGTGTGCAGCAATATTTTGCTTCGTTTCATATAAGTTAAAACTTCTTCCCTTGGAATATGCCCGGTTAGGAAAATATTATTTTTCAAATTATTCTTTTCTCTAAGAAATTCAATCTCATGTTTCTGTATGCCTTCCCCAATTAATAAACAATTTACCGCCGGGAAATGTTTCTTTAATTCTGCTATTATTTCAATAAATAATTTAAAATTCTTAACAGGGATTAATGCACCCACACCTATTAAATCTATATTACGTTCATAATAAAAGTGATTAAAACTTTCTAATCCCCAGGGAATTATATAATCAGAATTTTTTTCTGTGGATTGGTAAAATACTTTAGATTGAAATTCTGAAACGGCAACTTTTATAATATAGTTCAGGGGCAATAATTTTAAATATTTATTTTCACGCTTTACATCCTGTCCCATCATTGTATTTATATGCCTGACATTGAACAACAAACTTAAAAAGGTTCCGATTAAAGCTGCTTCCGAAAGCCAGAAAGAATGGATTATATCGATTTTGTTTTCTTTATTGATCTTACGTGCATAATGTATTGCACGCATCCAATAAAAAATCCTCCGAGGCTGCCCCGCACTTCTGCCCCCGCAGGAATAAATCTTTACACTTTTCCATGAATATACAGAATTTTTATACGGGTAATGAACAGAAACTATAGTGATTTTAACTGATGGATATAACTCAGTGAGTTTATAAAAATATTCCTGCATAGGCGGAATGCAGTCAGTATCATTTTCTTTATCCGGGAAACCGGGTGTTATTACAAGAATATGCATAATATTAAAGCGGCTTATATTCAACAGTTAATATAAAATGATCCGCCCACCTGTTAAAGGGAAATAAATGTGAAAGGTTTTCATCAATTCGAGTTAAAGTTTTATATAAATTTGGAAATCTGACCGGGAAATTTATCATATAAGGAGGCGGACTTATAGAAGCAAGTCCCTGTGTTTCAATTACCCTGAACCCGGGGCCTAAAGCTTTGACAGTTTCTGCGAGGCTGTAATAATAAGTCTTGAATCTAATGCCTTCTACATCAGCCATTATTCCACCCTTTTTCAATCTTCTGAACGCTGTTTTAAAATTTCCTTTGAGCATCAAAGCTAATTCCCAGGGACAGACAGGGGGGATTATTACAAGAGTGACCCTTCCACCCGGTGTTAATAAATTACTAAAATGTTTAAATACATCGATGAGATCATCCGTACAATTAAGCCCGCCGAAATTTGAGAAAATATAATCAAATTTTTTTATTTCTAATTTGTCTAAATCATTAAATGAGAGAAGTTGATATGAAATCCTGTCACTTAAGTCCAAGTCTTGAACTTTAGCCGCAAGCTTTTTCATCATTCCTTCGGAAATATCAGTACAATGTATTTTAAATCCTTTCCCGGCAAAATAAACAGCATCAAGTCCTGTACCCGAATTCAACTCCAGAATTCTATCACCTTTCTTTAGATGCCTTAAAATGTGTTTCCGGGTAATTGTACGCATCCATTTTAATATACTGTTTTTATTTTCGAATTCGTCGAAAACTTCGGACTGGCGTGAGAATGCTTCTTTAACAGGATTGTTTAACATTATAATTTAAGTAAACCTGATTATCAAATAATTTTAATTTTTCGGCATTATGTAATAAGAAATATAAAAATTATAATTATGAATTTAAATAAGTGAATTATTTGTAAATGATGGACATTCTAAAAACACAAATATTAAATACAGTACAACATTAAACAGGTTTAAAATTTATAAGAAATGAATGAGAAGTTATTTTCTCGATTCATTTATAGTTAATAACCTCACCCCTGCTCTTCTCCTAAGTAAGAGAGAGGAAAAGTCTTTAATAATGAATCCCGGGCATAAATGTTGAATCTACTTTAAATATTTTTTGAATGGTTGAGTTGGCCATATTGATAATATCCGGGTCAAATATTTTGGGGTTTTACGTGTTTTAATTATCTTTATTATTATGTTGAATAATTAAAATTAATGCACAAGACTCAAAAGATATTATTTTTTATTTCAATTATTCTTTTGGGTTTAACATTCTGCCTTTTTGCAATTCCCACTTTAAATTCCTTTATAGTATATACTATTGTTTTTATCTGTACATCTTTGCTATATCTATTAATCAGCCTGCAGATTATAAAGTATGAACTACCTCTTAAGTATGTTTATATCCTTTTAGGATTATCATTAGTATTAAGATTCATATTTATTCCCATACATCCTATCGGTTCAGATGATTATTACAGATATGTGTGGGACGGAAAAGTGCAGGCACACGGTATAAATCCATATAAATATGCACCCGCAGACACTGCCCTGAACAGCCTGCATACGGACACACTGCCGAAATTGATCAATTTCCCTGATATGAAATCTATTTATCCCCCGCTTACTCAAATACTTTTTTATTTTTCATATTTAACCGGAGGAGAAAGTTTTACCGGTATAAAGATATTTCTACTGCTGTCCGATCTTTTAACCTTTTGGGGGATCTTTCTTCTTTTGAAAAAATTAATGCTCCCATACAAAAACATTCTATTCTATGCATTATGCTCCCTGCCCTTCTTCCAGTTTTTTGTTGATGCACACCTGGATGGATTCGGGCTTCCATTGATTATTTTTACAATTTGCTTTTACCTGAATAACCGGAAATTATTGAGCCTTATATTTCTTTCAGCTTCTATATGCATCAAACCCCTCGGTTTAATTTTAATACCAATTTTTTTCTTCAATGAAAAAGGATTAAGAGATAAGCTCATAATTATCATAGTCCCGGTTTTACTATGTATTTTAATGTATTTACCTTATTTGTTTACGGGTTCACCATTCCAGGCGTTAATCAATTTTACAGAGAACTGGACTTTTAATGGTATAACATTCAATTTATTAGATTTATTTATTAAAGATAACCAACGAACAAGGCTTATTTGCGGAATTATTTTTATAATTATTTATTTTCCGGTTATTCTGAGCCGGGAAGATTTAATTACTAAAATATATTTATCAATATTCCTACTGTTTATCTTTTCACCAGTTGTTCATCCATGGTATTTGACCTGGTTAGTGGTATTACTTCCAATTATTCCCAGGTGGAGCGGTATAACATACGTAAGCCTAATAAGCCTAACATCGTTCACAATATTAAATTATCATTTGAACGGAACCTGGAAAGAATATACCCCTATTTTATTACTTGAATATATTCCTGTTTTAATATTGTTCGGTTTTGAACTATTCGGTTTATGGAAAGGACCTGTCAAAGATGGAAAGATTGAATGACTAATTGAATGGGTTTACCGTCCTGACTAGTTTAATCCGGGGAAGTTGGATTATTTATAGCCAGATATTTACGTAGTTTAGTAAGCCGTTCCGCCAGAGGACGGACAGGTGAAACGAATATCATATCTATTCGGAATGTTTTCCGGCGAACAAACCTGCCAACATGGAGGTTTGTCCGGCTTACAAAAGATCTTTGAAAAAGTTAAATTTGTTCGCATTATATTTATGCATTATAGGTTGAAGAGGCCGTATCGCCGCCTTTTCCCGTCCAGTTAGTATGAAAGAATTCACCTCTTGGTTTGTCAATTCTTTCGTACGTATGAGCGCCAAAAAAGTCCCTTTGTGCCTGTAATAGGTTTGCGGGAAGTCTTTCATTTCTAAAACCGTCAAAATATTCCAAAGCTGTGGACATTGCAGGAATCCATACTCCGTTCAGTACAGATGTTGAAATAATTCTTCTCCAGCCGGCTTGTGCATGCTCAATTTTAGTTTTAAAAAAGGATCCAACAATAAATTGGATAAACCGAAATTTTTATCATAAGCATCTTTTATTTTCTCAAGGAAAGCAGAACGTATAATACATCCTCCGCGCCACATCAAAGCTATACCTCCGTAGTTCAGATTCCAATTGAATTCTTTAGCAGCCGCTTTCATCAATAAATATCCCTGGGCATAAGAAACAAGTTTAGACGCATAAAGGGCTTGTTCCAAATCAATAATTAAATTCTCGGGACTACCTGTAAAGTTTGTATTTAAACTTGCAAAAGTTTTGGATGCTTCAACCCGTTCAGATTTCATGGAAGACAATGTTCTGGCAAATACAGCTTCCCCTATCAAAGTCAGGGGTACACCCAGGTCAAGAGCTGAGATGCCGGTCCATTTTCCGGTACCCTTTTGTCCGGCAGTATCAAGAATTTTATCAACAAGCGGAGTTCCATCAATATCTTTATAAGCTAGAATATCCCTCGTAATTTCAATCAGGTATGAATTTAATTCACCTTTATTCCATTGTTTAAATACTTCATGAATTTCTTCTGCGTTCATATGCAGCAATTCTTTCATAATTTGATAAGCTTCAGAGATCAATTGCATATCTCCATATTCAATACCATTATGAACCATCTTTACAAAATGCCCGGCCCCGTTTTCGCCTACCCAGTCACAACATGGTGTACCATCATTAACTTTTGCAGCAATCGATTGGAAAATAGGCTTAACAAATTCCCATGCTTTTACAGAACCGCCGGGCATTATGGAAGGTCCGGTTAAAGCCCCCTCTTCCCCGCCGGAAACACCGGTTCCTATATAAAGGAAGCCTTTGCTTTCAACATATTTTGTTCTACGATTTGTATCCTCATAATTAGAATTCCCTCCGTCAATAATAATATCACCCGGTTCCAAAAGCGGTAATATTAATTCAATGAAATCATCAACGGGTTTACCGGCTTTTACCATAAGCATTATTTTTCTGGGCCTTTTTAATACTTTAATAAACTCATCGATTGAATAAGTTCCAACTATATTTTTACCCTTAGCCCTGCCGTTAACAAAATTGCTCACACGTTCAACCGTTCTATTAAAAACAGCAACTTTAAACCCCTTACTTTCCATATTCAGGACTAAATTTTCTCCCATCACAGCTAAACCTATAAAGCCGATATCATTAACGCTCATTAATTAACTCCTTTTTATAAGAATCTTGCAATTGTAATTTGAAAGAATAAGATTATTCATATTACAAATTTAATGAAATTATCACATTTAGCATATAAATAAGGGGTTCTATAATCCGCGAGACAGAATCCTATAAAAAAATCTCATTTTATAAAGATCAGACTTAAAAAAGTTACATCCGGATAAATAATTATAAATTTTTACCGGTAAAATTCAGCAACTTACCGATTTTGTATTCCTGATTACAGGGGAGCTGATTAAATTTGGGAAGTAGTTCAGATAAATAATAAATTTAGTTATTTTAAAGAGATTAATTTTATAACAAAGTTATTATTTTTAATACAATTTAGCATTAAACATCTAACAACAGAAGCAAAAATTTAGAACTTTATGGAAACAATGAATTCTGATCTTTCATCATTAAAAATCAACCGATCTGAAAAACAACCTCCTGGCGCATCAAAAAAAAATTTTATAGTTATTATTACAATAATAATAGTGATAGCCGCCGGAATTACCGGATACAATCTACTTAGCGCTGTATTCAATTCTGCAACCGAGGTAAAACTTGCAACTGCAACATTGCAAACACAGGCACAAAGCAATGCAATTTTTACAGCAAGCGGGTATGTGGTTGCCCAGAGGAAGGCGGCTGTAGCTTCTAAAGGTACCGGGAGAATTGTCTATCTTGCAGTTGTAGAGGGTGATAAAGTAAAAAAAGACGGTATAATAGCGCGACTTGAAGACAGCGACGTAAATGCACAATTAGCTGAGGCAAAAGCTAACCTTGAACTTCAACAATCGAGCTTAAAGGATGCAGGCAACAGCTATGAGCGGCAAAAGGCTTTATACAAATCAGGCTCTACAACCCAGGCAGACCTGGATGCGGCTGAAGCAAATTATAACCATGTTCTGGCATCAATAAATGTTGCTAAAGCTCAAGTTCAAGCGGGTGAAGTTGCCATGGAAAACACAATAATAAGAGCTCCATTTGACGGCACCGTTCTTACCAAAGATGCAGATGTAGGAGAAATGGTTGCCCCGCTGGCAGGCGGAGTAAATTCAAGAGGAGCCGTGGTAACTATTGCAGATATGAGTTCATTACAGGTAGAAGCCGATGTATCCGAATCAAATATTGAAAAAATTTCTTTAGGCCAGGAAAGCCAAATAATACTTGATGCTTATCCCGGAAACAGTTATTCAGGTTTTGTTGCTAAAGTAGTCCCGACAGCGGACAGGACTAAGGCAACAGTGCTTGTTAAGGTTGGATTTAAAAATTACGATTCCCGTGTTCTTCCCGAGATGAGCGCCAAAGTTTTATTTTTAGCTAACAATTCAAAAAAATTGTCCTCATCAGATCAACAGCCTATGTTGGTTATTCCTTTAACTGCAATTGCAAAGAGGGACGGAAACAATGTTGTTTTCATAATAAAAAATAGTACGGCAATCCAGGTTCAGGTAACTACAGGGCAGCAAATGGATTCATATATAGAAATCAAATCGGGAATAAAAAACGGCGACCAGGTTATTGATAATTTAACCGATAAAATAAAAGACGGATTAAAAGTAAAAGTGAGTTAATAGAAATTAAATAAATTTAATTCAAACAGTTTTTCAGAATAATACCGGAGCAAAAAATGCCAGATATAATTAAAGTAATAGATGTAAATAAATCATATTGGCGAGACAGCATTGAGATTCCCGTTTTAAATAATATTTCGCTGGACATAAATGAGGGAGAATTTCTTGCACTTATGGGGCCTTCCGGTTCCGGCAAAACAACGCTGTTAAACCTTATCTCGGGAATAGATAAACCTTCAAACGGAAGAATAATAATAAATGGAGTTGACATAGCAGGTTTGGGAAAGTCCGGGCTTGCAAAATGGCGCGCCAATAACATAGGATTTGTTTTTCAATTTTATAATCTTATACCTGTATTAACCGCATATGAAAACGTGGAGCTCCCTCTTCTGCTGACAAAACTGTCAAAAGCAGAAAGGAAGAAGCATGTTGAAACAGCGCTGAATATAGTGGGATTAAGCGACCGGGTTGACCACTATCCGAAGCAGCTTTCCGGAGGCCAGGAACAACGTGTTGCAATAGCCCGTGCGATAGTTACAGACCCGATAATACTTGTTGCAGACGAACCCACAGGCGACCTGGATAAAAATTCAGCGGATGAAATTCTTACTTTAATGGAGAGGCTGAACAAAGAATTCAATAAAACCATTATCATGGTTACACATGATCCTCATGCGGCATCTAAAGCGCACATAATTCGTCATCTTGAAAAGGGAGATCTAATTCAGGAGGCAGTATGAAAATATTAAAATTAATTTTTAAAAATACTCTGCGCCATAAACTTAGAACATTTCTTACAATTTTTGGTATTTCCATTGCTGTTATTGCCTTTGGGGTACTTAGAACAGTTGTGACTGCCTGGTATCAGGGTGTTGAAGCTTCATCAGCAAATCGTCTTATTGTAAGGCAGGCTGTATCGTTCATTTTTCCGCTGCCTTATTCATACAGGGAAAAAATTGTGCAGGTACCCGATGTTAATAAAGTTACTTATGCCAATTGGTTTGGCGGAGTATATATTGATCAAAGTAATTTTTTTGCAAGGCTTGCTATAGATCCGGAAACTTATTTTGATGTTTACAATGAATTTGTTGTACCAACTGAGCAACTGAAAACGTTTAAAAAAGAACGTAATTCATGCATAATCGGCTCTCAAATAGCCAGTAAATATAATCTTAAAATAGGCGATGTGATGACGATTGACGGTGATATTTATCCGGGCAGATGGGAGTTTATTGTGCGCGGAATTTATCAACCCAAATTAAAATCCACAGATGCCTCACAAATGCTTTTCCATTGGGATTATGTTGATGAAACTATGAAGAAGGAAATGCCGGGCAGGGCCGGTGATGTTGGCTGGTATGTTATTATGATTGATAATCCATCAAACGCTCCTAAAGTATCAACTCAGATTGATGCATTATTTAAAAACTCTTCGGCTGAAACCAAGACAGAAACAGAAAGCGCTTTTCAACAGGGTTTTATTCAGGCTTCCGGCGCAATAATCAGTTCAATGAATTTTCTTTCTTTTATAATCATTGGAATCATTATGCTTGTATTAGGCAATACAATGATAATGTCTGCAAGAGAAAGGACTCGGGAATATGCTGTTTTTAAAACTCTGGGATTCTCCGGAAAACATTTAGCAGGAATTATTATGGGTGAATCATTATTGATCTCAATCTTAGGAGGAGGTATCGGCTTATTTTTAACATATCCAATTATTTCCGGGATATCTAATTTCATCCCTACGGGTATGTTCCCGGTATTCGAAATTGAAACTGTTACTTTAATATTAGCTGCTTCTGCAGCACTATTTATTGGATTTGCCGCGGCAGTATTTCCTATTCAGAGAGCTTTGAAAACAAAAATAGTTGATGGATTCAGATTTGTCGGGTAATTAAATATTTAGATTAAACATTCAATCTATATTTATATTAAAGGTTTGAAAATGAAAATTCCGCTGAAATATACTTTGAGAAATTTCAAGACAAGAAAACTTACAACGGGTATTACAATAACCGGAATTGCTCTTGTAGTTTTTGTTTTTGCCGCTGTGTTGATGATGGCTTATGGAATACAAAAAACATTGAAGACAACCGGCCAGCCGGATAACGTTATGGTATTTCGGAAAGCTGCAAGTTCTGAAATTTCAAGTATAATAGATCCCGGGACGCAAGACATAATCCGTTCACTTCCGCATATTGCTAAAGATGCTGCGGGAAATTCCGAAATATCTTTTGAACCGGTTGTTGTTATAAATCTGGAAATTTTCGGCGGGGGATTGAGTAATGTAACCGTTCGGGGAGTATCTCCCGCTATAGGCAAAATACGCCCGCAAATGAAGCTTATAAATGGAAGAATGTTCAATTGGGGAATGCGCGAATTAATTGTCGGAGAATCAATTTCCAAAAGGTTTATGAATACGCAACTTGGAAGTTTTGTAAAAATAGCGGGAGATTACTGGAGGATAGTCGGAATCTTCTCTACGGATGGGAGCGGTTTTGATTCTGAGATATGGGGCGATGGATTACAGCTTGATAACGCTTTTAAACGCGGTACAACTGTTTCCACTATCACATTGAAGCTTGATAATGCTCAAAACTTTGCCGCGTTCAAGAGTATTTTTGAATCCGATAGAAGATTACAGCAGTTTGAACCTCAAATTGAACAAAATTATTTTGAAGACCAATCCCGTGTAATGGCGACGTTTATAAGAGTTTTAGGAATATTCGTTACTATTATATTTAGTTTCGGGGCTACAATCGGAGCTACAATTACAATGTATGCAGCAGTTTCAAACAGGACTGTTGAGATCGGAACTTTGAGATCGCTTGGTTTCAGCAGGAGAAGCATTCTTTCGGCATTTTTAATTGAGTCGCTTCTTATTACATTAATTGGGGGAGCAATCGGATTAATAGTTGCATCTTTCCTTCAGTTTTTCACAATCTCCACGCTAAATTTCGGTTCATTTGCCGAGCTTTCATTTTCATTTGCATTATCACCATCTATTATTATCTCTTCTTTAATCTTTGCCGTACTTATGGGATTTATAGGAGGATTTCTTCCTTCTGTAAGGGCAGCAAGATTAAATATTGTTAATGCATTAAGAGCCGGATAAGAATAAATCGTCGGGAAAGAGATATTAAAGATTATGTGTGTTTGATAATTAAATTTTATAATATTATAAATTATCAGATATTATTTTAATAAGAATATTACCGTCCCAAATTAATCCTTCTTCTTAAACTAAGACGACATCGCAACGGAAATATAATTTAGATCTTTAAAATGCGAATTTATAAAAAGATTATTTAACAGGGTCGGCTTTTTCCCCCCGGTATGCCTCTTGCTTCTGATTTAATACGACATAGCTAAAGCATCTTACAAATATTTTTTATAATTTAGATATGTCTGCATATAAAAATGCCTATAAAATCATATATTTTAGATTCTTATTTGTATTATTTAAGTGAAAAGATGAAAATTTCGGACAGGGATAATTGGGAAGCTCTAAGCAATATTTTAGAAACTTTTTTTGACAAAAAAACAATTTCAGAGTTAAGCAAAAAATTCCCTAACACGACACAAACGAAAAAGGGTCCAAGAAACTCAACAAAATCTACCTACCTTTTGAACAGCAGAATTATCGGTGAACCAAATGTGGGCCAATCAGTGGACTTTATAATAACTAAAGCCGAAGCCGAATTATCTGGCGAGTACTTATCATTACTTTTATCTAAACTTGGAAATTATTGTATAGACACGGGCAAATTTACGGCAGCAGTTTATATTTTTGAAAAATTGGTTGCAGCCACCCGGGGCAAGGGCACATCAAACAAAGTTACAGCCGATTCACTTCTGTCACTTGGGGATATTTTTAGCCGCCAGGCTTTATGGGGGATCAGTTTCAATTATATAAGCGAAGCCTACAACGTTTATAGAAAACTTGAAAGCAATGAAGGATGTGCCGATTGCGAAAATATTCTTGGATCAATTCACGGTGAATTAGGAAATTTGAAACAGGCTCATATACATTATGAGAAAGCACTGTTACTATTGAAGAATAAAAAAAAATTCAGCACAAAAGGAAAAATAGAAATCAATCTTGGCATTATACATAACATACTTGGAAATTACGAACAAGCCTTAAAATATTTTAAAAAAGCATTAGTTAAATTTAATTATCTCAAAGATTTTAAAAGAATTGCTGAAATTAATCACAACCTGGGAATGCTTCATAGCAAAATGCACAATTACCGACTTGCTATGAAAGGATTTGACAAAAGTATACATCTTTCTTCTAAAGGTAAGTTCCTGCCCACATTAGGGATTTCATATCTTGGTAAAGCTGTTGTATACGCAATTCATGAAGATTATGAATTAAGCAGTTTATTTGCTGAAAGAGCCCTGGATATCTGCAGCAAGATTAATGATAAGCTTTCAATTGCGGATATTTATAAAGTAAAAGGCATTATACACAGAGATACAAAGAATTATAAACTTGCGGAAAATTACCTGGCGACCAGTCTAAGAATTAATACCGAACTTAAAAACGAATTGAACAAAGCCGAAACGGAATTTGAACTCGGGTTACTTTATAAATATATGGATAAGGAAAGCGACAGCAAATCTTATTTTAAAAGAGCCAAAAAATATTTTACCAAAGCAGGGGCGTTAAAAGAAGTTAAAGAAATAGAGAGAATGCTTAATTAAATTATTCGCTTTAGTTTACAATGGCACTAAGAAGAATGAGTAATAATTTACCTTATCAATTCTCCTCAAACGGATATATTTCAAAGCCGATTAAACTAAAAAATAACAACATTCCGGGCCATAAGTCAAATGTCCCGGCCAGACGCAGGGCAAAATTGTTGAATTATTAATTAGAATTTGCAAGGATTTATCCCGTCAAATCTTTATTTTGAAATGCAAAAATAATTGAATAATAGCAAATTTATTAAGTAAGTTTTGTCTGAGTCCGGGTTTTGGTCTAAAATAATTATTAAAAGCCAAAAAGAATTAATTAAGTTTTGCATTACAATTTGATCGCGCATGTATAATTTATTTTGGGTAAGCCGGATCAATGTTTGCTTTGAGCGGTATTTAAAATTATTAGAAAATTAAACAGCAGTATTTTTAAATAAACAGACCTTATAATTTTTATACCTCCTTTATGAGGAAGATAATAGCGATTGCAGTTGGTAAAGGGGGCGTGGGAAAAACCACCACTGCTATAAATTTATCCGCTTGTTTAGCCGCTGCCGAAAAAAAAACATTACTAATTGATTTTGACCCTTCGGGATCATGCACCGGTTTTTTAAAATCGGAACATGATAAAAATGATACCGGTATTTTCAAAGTATTCAGTTTTGCCAAGTCAATAATGCAAGTCATAAACAAAACCGATCTGGAATTTTTAGATTTTATACCCTCAGATATTTCCACGCCGGATATTGAGGAAAGATTAATCCGGCTGACAAGCCATGTATACCTATTTAAAAATATTCTCAATTCGCCTGAGCTTAGTTCTTACGAATATATCATAATAGATTGTCCTCCATCATTAAAGGGCCTAACTTCAATTGCATTAACTACTGCCGATTCTCTGCTTATTCCAATTAAAGCAGGAGATTTCTCCATTCTTGCATTGAGGAAAATGTTCGAATACTATTTTTGGATAAAGAGTCATTATAATTCCGCGCTTAAAATAGAAGGTATCCTACGAACTATGTATGAATCGGATACAAGAGCCTGGTTATTAACCGATAAAGAATTGGTTAAGGGATATGGAAGCTACTTATTCGAAACGGTAATACCCAAAAATACGACTTTAACAGAGGCTGAGTTTTTTCATAAACCTGCCATATTATATAATTTGAAAGCACTCGGATCCCAGGCATACTTGAGTCTTACAAAGGAAATTTTGTTAAACAATCCGGACTAAATACCAGTTCACTTCCTTCATATAATTTTAATTAATGTTCTATTAGGCAAAATAACCGCATATCTAAATAAAAAATAGGTTAGGAGCATCCGATAATAAAAGATAAATATCTTCTCAATTCATTATTGAGCCGGCCGTATTATATCTGGCCGGTATTTGAAATAATTTGCATCTAATGATAATCTACAATAAGTTCAGTTTGCTAAACATAATATATTTATTTTACATGAAATGGCTGAGCAGAAACTGGAAGAAAACAATTCTTAGTATTTATTATTTTCATTTTTTCAATTAATAGCATTTTTTAATAACCAAAAAGGGAATTTATGCAGCAATTATTTAAATTTGCCGCAATATCAATATTATTGTTATCATACATTTCCTGTTCTTCGAACATTCAATACATAACAGACGATAATTTCAGGGTTGAATACTTCTTGGGCGGAGGTTTTACAGGCATTCAATCAGGGCTTACAATATTCAGTGACGGGACAGTAAAATTGTGGCGGCAAAATTTAAAGTCTTCAAGACAAATTACCGATTCTTTAAAACTATCCGATGAACAGTTTTTACAATTGAATGAAACCATTAATGATTCCGAATTTTTCTCTTATCATAATAAATTTTCCGGAAATTATACAACCTATTTAACTGTAACTAAAGGTATTCAGGTAAATCAAATATCATTTAACGGATCAGACCTTCCGGCAGATATGCCTGCTTCAATAAAAGATTTAATTTCTGAAATTAAAACCATCTATACTAAATAAATGCCTAGGTTATGAAGTCAAATAGATACCGGATTATTTTATTTGTTCTATAGTAAAAGATAATTCATCAATTCATCATGAGGTTGAAGAAATGCCCCGCCGCCAGATTGTCTTGCGGGTTCCAGAACATCAGTGCAATATCGTTCATATGTAACCTTCCAGGTATGGTTTCTTGTAGGCAGCCTTACAATAACCGAATTTCGGACTAAACCTGTTACGCTTTCACAGTCAACTTTGCTTGAACAAAATTATTCGAATCCGTTTAACCCGTCAACCATGATCAACTGACAATTAGCATAGGCAGGCAATGTATCAATAAAAGTATTCGACATACTTGGTAATGAAATAGCCACTCTTGCAAACGGATTTCAGAATGCAGGTAGTCATTCATGTTCCGTCAACCCTATGAATCTGGCAAGTGACAAACACCTATCAAGCGGAATATATTTTTACCAGCTTAGAGCAGGAAATTACATACAAACTAAAAAATGATCCTCCTAAAATAGCGACATTTATAATAGTCAGGATTTTATTACAATACTGACATAGTAAATTTTTAATGCCGTAAACCGAACTTCGAAAGTTAAGCTCATTCAATTTACAAAAACTACAATTTTTTTAAATACAATTATCCGTTTTAAGTTAAAGGATACATTTTGGGCATAATTCCCTTAAATAAAAGCTAAACCGGCACACTTTGTATCGAAATTGGTTAAAAATAGAATAAATTAAATTTAATTAAAATAAAGTTCGATAATTAATTACAGGTATAAATTTAGATTTTCCCAATATACGGAGTGACCTGACAAAATGTCAGTGAAAGGATATCTCCTTAATTAAAATAATCAACTCTTTTATTTAATATCTTTCTTCAATATTTTTGAGGTAATTAATGCACCAAAAATTTAAAGTACCGGCAGTAATAATATTGTTTTTTTGGATCATCCCTTGCTGTTCAACAGTACTATATTCAGCAGAAAACAATTACCCAATAGATTATTATTACGGCGAAAGATTTACCGGTTATGAATCCGGTCTGACAATATTCAGTGACGGTACTTTAAAATCCTGGGAACAAAACTTAAGCAGTAAAAGGGAAAACCACCATTCTCAAAAGTTATCCGGTGAATTAATTCGAACATTTAATCAATTAATAAAGAATCCTGGACTTTTCACATATCATAATAAATTATTTGGAAACTATGCTTTATATTTAGCGGCAGCCAAGGGTATTCAGGTAAATCAAATATCATTTAACGGATCAAATCTTCCGGCAGATATGTCCGCCTCAGTAAAAGAAATAATTTCCGAAATCAAAGTTATATTAAAAAAATAAAGGACTACCGTTATGAAGACATAAATATACTGTTCTATTTTTTTTGCTCTATTGCTGTCAATCAATTCTTACTCGGCTCAACCTGGTAAAAGATTATAGGCCACAAAGCCGGCAAATCAATCAACTAATGTCAAGTTGGTTAGCAGTACTACTTTATCAAATATTACTTCTAAATTATTAACCTTCATGAACAAAGCAGGTATCAGCCCAAAAAATTCAAAGGTTTATACAATAAATTCTTCTACTTCCGCAGGAAATAAAAATATTCTCAAAAGTTTATCTTTATCTAGTACTACAATTCACGGCAACAAATCAATAAGTAATATTGTTCTGGATAAAGATTTTGGCACGCCGCTCCTTATTGATGTTCAGCCATCGATACAAAATGGTGCTTCGGTTCAGTCTAATAAAGTTCCAACCGTCCAGGCAATGAATTTCTTAAAGAATAACAGGACCCTGTTAAAAATATCAGATCCTGAAAATGAGTTTTCACTACTAAGTTCAAAGAGTGATGATTATGGGGTTACCCACTTACACTATACACAAAGATACCAGGGACTTGAGGTTTGGGGAAAAGATATATATGTACATTTGAACAGTCAGGGTGACGTATTATCATTAACAGGAAGATTGGCTCCTTCACCGGCACAGGTCATCGATATTACCGGGAAGATAAATGCAAGTTCTGCTATTACTGCTGCAGTAAGTGATCTTCAAAAACACATTACAATAAATAAATTATCAGATCAATTCAGCAAATTGTTAAATTATTCAGGCCCAACGGCACAAAAGATAATCTGGCATGATAAAAATCAGCAGCCGCATTTGGCATGGTATGTAGACGAAAGATCAGGGCTTGCTCAGGACTGGCATTATTTTGTAGATGCGAATAGCGGTTCAATATTAAATTCTTATAACAATTTATGTTATGACGGTGCGACAAGTGCAACCGGTGTTGACTTAAATGGCGTTACCAGAACATTCTGGACATATGATGCAGGCGGTACTTACTACATGCTTGATGCTTCAGAAAAAATGTTTAATGCAACGCAATCACGAATACTTAATGATCCGGTGGGCGGTATAATGTGTTTAGATCTAAGGAATACGGATTTATCAAGCACATCTCAATATTATTTTGTGACATCAACAAATGATCAATGGAGTGACGAATCGTCTGTTTCAGCTGACTATAATGCTTTAACAACATATCAATATTACTTAAATGTGCATAGCCGCAACTCAATTGATGATAAAGGCATGACGATTTATTCCATAATTCATGCCACACAAAACGGCCAACCAATGGCAAATGCTTTTTGGTCGGGCAGTGTTATGTGCTACGGCGACGGAGGATTCTATTTTAAACCTTTGGCCGGTGGACTTGATGTAGGTTCACATGAAATGACTCACGGTGTTACCCAGAATACCTCAAATTTGGAATACCTGGATCAATCGGGTGCATTAAATGAATCTATGTCTGATGTTTTTGGCAAACTGGTTGATACAACAAACTGGCAGCTTGGTTCTAAAATAATAAAGGATTTCAAGGTATTTCCTTCTGGCGCTTTACGTGATATGAGTAATCCTCATAACCAAGGTTCAAGTGATCAGGATCCATGCTGGCAGCCTGCAGTTTTAAGTGAATATGTAACTACCACAAATGATAATGGCGGAGTGCACGTTAACAGCGGTATACCGAATCATGCATTTTATTACGTTGCTTCGACAATTGGCCGGGCTTCTGCCGGGAAAATCTGGTACCTGATTGAAACCTCATACCTGATACATACATCCCAATTTGTTGATGAGAGAATAGCTACTGAAAAAGCAGCAACAGAATTATTTGGTGCTTCAAGCAATGAATTAAAAGCGGTACAAACTGCATGGGATAATGTGTGGGTAACTGAAGACACATCAACGCCTCCACCTGTTCAAACACAATTGACAGGGCAAAATTGGATGCTGGCAGTTAATACGGCTTCGAACGATGGAAATTCCATCTATATATCTACAACAAGCACTTCAAGCCCCACATATTATGCTTTATCACAAACAAAGGTTTATAATAAGCCTGCTGTTACAGATACTTCAGGATTGATTCTTTTTATTGACGGTAGTTATAATTTAAGGGCTATATATGCAAATCCGCAAAATCCACAGGAAGAAGTTTTGGACAACAGCGGTATTTGGGGAAGTATAGCAATCGGGCCCGGTTTAAACAGCTTTGCAATTACTACTAAATCTGTAGATACAACTATTTTTTATTTTGACCTTATTGATACTTCTAAGAGTGCAGCATACAAAATAAGGACACCCGCATATGACGCCAGAACTAATCCGGCTACTGCATTATATGCAGATGAAATGTCGTTTGATCCTACAGGCCAGTACCCTTTATTTGATTGTTACAATTATATAAAGGGAGTTTCGGGTGCAATTACATTCTGGACAATAAATATTCTTGACACTTATTCAGGAAATATAGAAACTGTTTTCCCTGTACAAGCAGAAGGAATAGATATTGGGAATCCTTCATTTTCAAAAACTTCACAAACGCGGTTTACTTTTGACTATTTGAATACGATTACAAATAAGTATGCTGTTATGGCAGCAGATTTTAATACATGGAGTGCAGGAATAGTTGACAGCTTAACTTCCGATATTGGATACCCTTCATACTCAGGTGATGATAAAACTATTGTATACCATAACAAAATTGAATACAATTCTGCAATACATGATGCACTTGAGCAAATGCCTTTAGGATCCGATTATATTACAGGATCGGGAACTGCACAACCTTACATTATAGATGCAACTTTTCCTGTATGGTTTGTTGTGGGCAGCCGCACAATAACCGGTGTTCAAACTAAGCCTGTTACACTTCCACAGACAACTTTGCTAGAACAAAATTACCCTAATCCGTTTAATCCCTCAACTATAATCAGTTGGCAAATGGCAGAACGCAGCAAAGTATCATTAAAAGTATATGATATACTTGGTAATGAAATCACTACCCTTGTAAACGGATATCAGAATGCCGGTGTTCATTCCGTTTCATTCAATCCAATGAACCTTTCAAGCGGTAAACACCTATCAAGCGGAATATATTTTTACCAGCTTAGAGCAGGAAATTATGTGCAAACTAAAAAAATTATGTATATGAAATAGTATCAAATGACCACATGAGAGACTAAGTAGTTAAAATTAAATAAGTTAAATAAGAACAAAGTAACAGAAACACTGAATAAAGGGAAACGAAAACAAGTCGTTTCCCTAAAATTAAGAAAAATTAGAAATAAAACATTAGGTTTTACCATCGTTCTTTGACAAACTGTTTTTCAATTTAGATGGCAAAAGGTCAATATACTGTTGGACAACTCGCTTAGATAATCTTGATAACATAGAGATTTTATCCGGGTCTTTAATATCGTGATACCATAGAATCTCCACTCTGTGGTAGTCTTTGATGTAACGGTCGACGGCTTCTTTAGAGTGATTGGTTTTAAGCGCAATATCAGGAGTAAGAAAGCCTTGCAGATACAGAGTAATAATTTCTCTTTTATGAGTGATAGCTCCAGAGAGATCATGAATGTTACCCCTTGTTGGGAGTAAATGGCCATCGGTTTGAATTTCCTGCACATACTGACTAACGACAGCATCACAAACACCGAGAAGTGCAGCAAGGTCAAGCTGAGTAAGTAAAGCGCCCTGGTCAAAAGCTTGATCACCCCATCGCTTAAGCCTGTTTTTACGAAGGGATTTAGAATCGAAACCGTGAGCAATGTGGGAGATATCTTCATCGTTAATGAAGGAAAGCACCACTGGCTTAAGCCTTGTAGCGGCAATAGATTTACTTCTCTGCGGGAACTCATCAACCGGTACGGCCATCCAGACAAGCTGTCCGTAATTAATATGGTGAAGGTCGTCATCCAGGGTTGAGACAAGGAAGTAATGGTCAACAAGCTGAAGGATATCGTTGATAATGGCTTTAGCAGTAATCTCACCTCTGTCATATCCGTAGTTATTAAGAAAGCGGTGCAGCAAAAGCTGCTCAAGAGATTTATCGCTAAGACGCCTGAATTTTTTGAGTTGAATTTGTTGTTTAGTTAAAGCTTTACTCATTGTCATTGCCTCCTGAGCGGGAAGGAATGCCGGATTTTTTTTTAAAGTCAGCGTCAGCCGGTTCTGGAGAAAAGATATCCAAAAGACGTTTATTATCAAGCTTATAGTAGATGTCATAAAGTTGGATATACTCTCTGACGAGGCGATCGGACTTTTGAGCAATAAGCCTGATTTGCTGCGGTGAGAATTTTTGATTATGAAGAGTAGCTACCTGGATAAAATCAGCCAGGTATCTTTTAACGGAAGTCTCAGAGTGATTGGTTTTGAGTTCAATATCAGTAAAAGAATAGCCTTTGAAGTACAGGTCAAGAATGATAGACTTATGAGAAAGACCCGGTCCCATATCAAGCTTGGTACCTCTTGTCATAATGAACTTACCGTCTTTGCGAAGGAAGAAGATATCTCTTTTAACGGTAGCAGGCGAGGTGGTCAGCAGCAAAGCCAGATCTTCATAAGTAAGCAGAGCGCCCTGGTCATAGGCTTGTCTTGTAAGGCGTTCAATACGGAGTCTTCTCATGCCTGCAAGGCCAAAGTTAGCGAGTACATCAAAGTCAGAGTTAATGTCCATAAGCTTCAGGCGGCAGGTAACCTTGCGGGTAAGCCTAATGTGTTTACCAGCCGGTTCAGTTGAACAAACAGCTTCATAAGAAACTTCACCACTGGAAAGAGTTATATTGGAATGTTCCTGGAAGTATATAGAAACTTGCTTATAAAAAGCTTCGGCGATAATAGGAGTAAGGTTAAAATCCTGAGCAAGCTTTTGAATAATAGCATTTTTAGCGTTCTTGGACTCAAGACGTTTAAGTCCGTAATAATCGGAATTTTGAATTTTATCCATCGGAGATCCTCCAATTTGTACTGGAAAATTAATCTCCTGTGGTCATATGACCTAAACTTTAAATAACGACGTTAAAAAAAGACAGATAATAAATCCGGATTGAGAGTTTATATGGAGGCTAAAGACAGCATATAAACTCTCTCCGGGAATAATTAGATAAGAAATATGTTAATTCAATATATGTTAAAATTTTTATAGTATGGAATATAGTTGCAAAATTATATATGCATTAAGATTGCTTAAATTAAAAGACTTCCAGAGTAATTGATTTTCACTATTATTTAAAGTAATTTCAATACAATATTCTTTTAAGCTATTAGTCTGTATTCAGAATCTTTATAATTAAATACGAGGGGCGATTATGAAGTTCCGTAATATCCCGGCAATCATTCCAATTTTATTTATTTCCGCGTGTGTTGATACATACACAATTAAAGATTTTAATTCTCCCCAAGAATTTTATAATAAAGTAAATAAAAAGGTAGAAGACAGAACAGTAAAAGTTGTAACAAATTCTAATGAAGTTTACGAAGCCGACAGTCTGAACGCAAGGCCTGATTCAATAATCTTCATGACTACGCAAATAGTGCCATCGGAGAAATTTAAGTCATCATATAATATTTCAGAAATAAAGGAAATGCGTCAAAGTACGGATTATTATAATGACGAGATGGTACATAATATCCAATTAAATAATGGCGATATAGTTACTGCAAAATATATTTTATTAAAAGGAGATTCCTTATACTTGAATGATGTCATTTCCGGCATGTCCACAACTAAGAGAAGTATTTCTTTGGCTACTAAAGATGTGAACCTAATTTCATTTAACAACCGGTTGACGGGAATGGCAGAAGGGGCAGGTTTTTATGCCCTACTGGGAATATTAGTCGGCATAAGAAATGCGGACATTACTTCCGGTGACCAGGATGCAATTCCACCGGAATTTGCTGCTATAGCCGGTGCAATTGTATTTGGTTTAGGAGGAGCTGTAATTGGTACAGTAACCGGATCTTATCAGGATTATGTTATAAATGAGCCGGGTTATAATTATCATGGATTAACTTCAGTAGAACTGGTCGGAGGGATAAGTAATTCATACTTAGGCATAACAATTAACGGGAATAATTCCTCAAGCGGTCAATTCCTTGATTATTCTGCAGGGATTTCCCTGGTTTGGAGTTTTAGTAATAATATAGGCTTAAAATCTGGATTATTCTACAGTTCAAAAGGCGGTAGTTTCGATCAATTAGTTCCTCCTTCTACTTTTGCTTACCACCGCGACATTTTTGTTACTTTCATTGAACTCCCATTGCTATTTCAATATTCATTCAGAGAGACAAAAATAAACCCCAGACTTTATGCCGGCCCACAATTTGATTTTTTCCGCAACGGAAGAATCGATAATATATATAATATTAAAGATTATTTCTCTTACCCAATTAACCTTTACTACGACAGTATTAATCCAAGCGAGGTTAATAGTCCGGAATATAGTTTTGTTATAGGGGCAGGAATTAACTTTCAGAAATATATAACAGTTGATATACAGTATGAATTGGGATTAAGTAAATTCAGCAAAAGTTTATTTGACGGTCAGGTTAACAATGTAAAATTAAATTCATTTTCTATTTTACTTGGATACGGATTATAATTGTGTAATTATTTTAACCAAAAAGTATACTTATTTAATTCCAGGAAAAACCCGAAATTCCCCCTCTTGTTATAATTCCGTAATTAATTCTTCAAATGGAATTACTTTAACAGCCTTTGAAGGAGTTATTAAATTTTCCCATACCCAATTATGATGTTTTATTATCTCTATTGCTTTAAGATGCGGGCGGTCAGTGGTAGTATGTGCATCAGAAACCACAGTTACATCATAATTTTTGCTTACTGCTGAACGTATGGTAGTATCGACACAAAAATCAGTTGCGCAGCCGGTTATGATAATTTCAGTAATTTTATTTTCATTTAGAATAGTTTCCAGATCTGTTTTATAAAATGAATCACAAACACTCTTATTAACGAGTAGATCATTTTTACTCCTTACTAATGCCGGGAGGATTTTCCATCCTTCAGTATTTGGTTCAAAAATATCGCCTTCGGGCCCATTATGCTGAATAAAAATCACTTTACCATTACTTAAAGAGATACTACCGGAAAGTTTATTAATCCGCTCGATTACGTTAAGTGCATCATACCGCCGGCTGTAATCATCGAACGAACCGTTCTGCATATCAATAATTAACAATGCTTTCATAGAATAATTTTAGATTTTTTATTAAGTAATTTAAGAAAAATATTTTTGATTTTATTTTTATAATTTAAAAGGACAGTATAATTACTTATAAAATAATGCCATTAGACCTTGCCGTCAATAAGTAATATGCAATCAATTTATTTTGCTTAAAGATTCTATTTTTAATCAAACATTGAATAGTTGTTAAATTCTTAGAATATTTATTGGAATTACATTTCATATAAATAAATTTTAGCGGGAAAATACTCCGGAAATAATTACAAACGATAAAATATTTACAATTTCATGGAAAACATTTATGCACCTTATCACTAAAGTAACGGGTATTAAAAAAAAATGTTGACAATACAAAGCAAGAACGTTAGATTAATACCATTACCAAGAAGGAAATATTTTCATTTTGAGTAAAATTCCAAATCCCCGTACAATTCAACAATTCAAGCGTCTAAAATTTAAATGAAGAATATTAATTTGGCCGTAGGGATTAAATTATTTTATTACCTAATTATCAGGAGGTAGATTTAACATAAACTTTATATAAAATACTACTCATATTTAATGCATTAATAAGGTGCATTGAAAAGAATCAAATGGATATTTATTTTCATAAAAATCTAACTATGATGGAGGATGTATGGAAGCTAAGGGCTCTAAAAAAAGAATTGACAGATTGATCAGGGAAAAAAGAAAAGACTTTGATATGAAAACGAATACGGCTAAAGCTGCGATGGTATGCAGCAATTGTGGCGCGATCTTTTCAAACGGTAAGTGGACATGGAAAGATCAAATAAACAACCTGCGAGAAACCACCTGCCCGGCCTGCAAAAGAATAAACGACAACTATCCTGCCGGTTTTGTAGAAATTAAGGGGCGGTTTTACAGTGAACACGAAAAAGAAATTTCCAACCTGATTATGAATATGGAGAAAACTGAAAAAAAAGAAAGGCCACTTGAGAGGATTATGATGTTTAAACCGGAAAAGAGTAAAGCCATTCTAACTACAACTGGAATTCATATCGCAAAAAGGATCGGGGAAGCATTATCCAAGTCTTATCAGGGTAATTTTACTTTTATGTATTCAGATGGAGAAAAGAGTATCAGAGTCTTATGGGAACGACAATAATCAAACCTCCAAATTATAAAAAGCCTGCCCTTTTACGGCAGGCTTTTTATCCATTTATATTTGAAGAAATGATCTGTTTTTAGATATTCTCGTTTAAATAAAAAGTCCCTTCACTTATTTCCCGGTCGGGAATTTTATTATCCTTTTTCATTTTTATTAAGTTATTAAAATTTAACTTCCATCTATCTAATAAGTTTTTAAAGCTTGGTACTCCAGACATACCTGTATTTTTATTTTATACATACAATGTTAAAATTTTAAACCTCTCCGATGTGAGTATATGCCGGATTCTTCAAAAAGAATCATATCATAAACTTTTAAAGATACTGGGATATTTACAATAAGCATTAGCTACAGATTGAACCGGTTTAATTATTTTGTTATCATTTTAATAAGGGCGGTTATTAAAATAATAAGCTAAATAATACAATAATTTACACAATTGACTTAATATCAAATAAATAAGTAATTCCGCCATATTTTGAGAATGCATTCTAGGGCACAAAATTTGCACTAAATAAGTGCTGTAAACCGGTAAACTAACTATATTTAACAGTTTTATCGAATTAATAGTAGAATTTTTTTGATAATACCACTAAAAAAATCAATTGAAATAAATGTTGTTTACAGGTATTATTACTAATTTGGGTTATAAAAAATTGTTTTAGGTAAAATCAATTTACCATTCAATTCTACTTGCAATATTATAATACGATAAGGAGCCTTCAAGTATGGCTATTTTAGCATCAGATACGTTTGGAAAAGTAAATAATTTTAATTCTTCAAAAAAGAATTACACACCGGAATTAACAATTCTTACTACACTGTTTTTCATGTGGGGTTTTCTAACGTGTTTAAACGATATTCTCATTCCGCATCTTAAAGCAGTGTTTTCCTTAAGTTATGCGGAAGTAATGCTTATCCAGTTTTGTTTTTTTACAGCATATTTCATTGTATCACTACCTTCGGGAATTATAGTAGAAAAAATTGGTTATAAAAGAGGAATTATTACGGGTTTAATTACAGCCGGCGTAGGCTGTTTATTTTTCTACCCTGCTGCCGGGTTAAGATCATACCCATTATTCCTTCTTGCATTGTTTATCCTTGCTTCCGGCATCACTCTTTTGCAGGTTGCTGCTAATCCTTATGTGGTAATTTTGGGAAAACCTGAAACAGCATCCAGCAGATTAACATTGACCCAGGCATTTAACTCTTTTGGAACAACCATTGCCCCTTATTTCGGATCTTTGCTAATTCTTTCAATCGCTGTTAAGAGCACTGAAGATATTCAGAAATTAAGCCCGGCGCAGTTAACAGCTTACCAGTTAGCGGAAGCAAACGCCGTTCAATTTCCTTATTTAGCTTTAGCTGCCGCGCTACTGATAATAGCCGGAGTTTTTGCTTTAATTAAGTTGCCACAAATTGAATCAGGCTCAGTAGCATCAAGCGATGGAACGGGACAGAGTTATGATCACGTTCATAAAAGCGCATGGAAGTATAAACATTTAATTTTAGGAGCTGTAGGAATTTTTGTATATGTAGGCGCAGAAGTTTCTATAGGGAGTTTTCTTGTAAATTATTTTGGTAACAAGGATATTGTCGGATTACCAATTGAGCAGGCAGGCAAGTTTGTTTCCTTTTATTGGGGCGGAGCCATGGTAGGAAGATTTATAGGCTCAGCCGTACAACGGAAAATAAATCCGGGCAATATACTCGGATTTAATGCAATTATTGCATCATTACTTGTAATAATTTCGATGTCCACTTTCGGTTCTTTTGCAATGTGGTCGATTTTACTTGTTGGATTATTTAATTCAATTATGTTCCCAACAATTTTTTCTTTAGCGATTAATGGTTTGGGAAAGCATACAGGACAAGGTTCCGGAATTCTTTGCATGGCAATCGTCGGTGGCGCAATAATCCCGGTTATCCAGGGATTGATTGCAGATAAAATCGGTATTCATCATGCATTTGTTTTACCGGTAATATGTTACTTATTTATAGCTTACTATGGCATAAAAGGCCATATTCCAATATTTACAAAACCGGCCAAGGTATAAAAGTATGGACTATAAAAAAGTTTCACTTGGAATTGATGTAGGAGGTACAAATACTGCCTTTGGATTCGTAGACAAAGACGGAAATTGTATTAAAGAATCTTCTATTCCAACCTGCTCAGAAGAACCGGCGCCCATATTGTTTAATCGCCTTCACCAAAAAGTTGATGAGATTTATAATACCATTTCCAGTGAATATAAATTAGTCGGTATCGGTATAGGCGCACCAAACGCAAATTACTTTAAAGGAACAGTTGAGCAGCCTCCTAACCTAAATTGGGGTGTAGTAAATGTTTTAGAGATTTTAAAAGAGAATTATGATCTACCATCTGCAATAACCAACGACGCAAACGCGGCCGCAATCGGTGAAATGCAATTCGGTGCCGCAAAGGGCATGAAGGATTTCGTGGTAATCACACTTGGAACCGGGCTTGGAAGCGGAATAGTTGTAAACGGGCAACTTGTTTACGGCGCAGACAGCTTTGCAGGAGAAATCGGGCACACAATTGTTGATCCGAGCGGCCGTGAATGCGGATGTGGAAGAAAAGGATGTCTGGAAGCTTATGCTTCTGCAACCGGTATAAGAAGAACCGTCTATGAATTGATTGCTACCACAAATACTCCAAGCATTTTAAGAGATAAAAGTTACAACCAACTTACAGCTAAGGATATTTCATTAGCAGCAAATAATGGCGATAAATTAGCATTGGAGGCATTTGATTATACTTGTAAAATTCTCGGGCTTAAACTGGCTGACACTGTTGCGCACCTAAGTCCTGAAGCAATTATTTTGTTCGGAGGACTTGCGCGAGCAGGTAAATTAATTTTCGAACCGACCAAGCTTTATATGGAAAAGTTTTTATTACCCATATTTAGAAATAAAGTAAAAATACTTCCGTCAGCCTTGCCCGGAGGAAATGCAGCGGTAATTGGAGCAGCAGCATTAATATGGAATGAACTTAAGGTTAAGGATTAATTAACGATTTAAATATTAAAAAAAAATAAAGTAACTATAAAAAATAACCGGCAAACAAATAAAGGTAATTTAATTATGAAATACGGTTTCTTCGATGATCAGAACAAAGAATACGTCATAACAGATGTTAAAACCCCCTACCCTTGGATTAATTATTTGGGTAGTGATAGCTTTTTCAGTTTAATCTCCAATACTGCAGGAGGCTACAGCTTTTATAAGGACGCGCTATTAAGAAGGATAACAAGATACAGATACAATAATGTGCCCATTGATGACGGTGGAAAATATTTTTATATAAGCGATAATGAAGATGTATGGTCACCGGGATGGAAACCCGTAAAAGCTGATCTTAGCAAATATACCTGCCGGCACGGCATGGGTTACACAATTATAAAGGGTAAAAGAAAATTACTGGAAGCAGAAGTACTATACTTTGTCCCTACAACAACTAATTGTGAGATTCAAAGAGTTAAGCTTACCAACAAGAGCAAAAAAACAAAATCAATAAAACTGTTTTCTTTCGTTGAATTTTGTTTATGGAACGCATTAGAAGACCAAACCAATTTTCAGCGCAATTTCTCAACAGGAGAAGTTGAAATAAAAGATTCGGTTATCTATCATAAAACCGAGTATAAAGAAAGAAGAAATCATTATTCGTTTTATTCCGTTAATACCAAAATAACCGGTTTTGATACAGACCGTGAATCATTCTTAGGATTATATAATGGATTTGATAAACCTGACGCCGTCTTCGAGGGAAAAGCACATAATTCAGTTGCACACGGCTGGTCACCTATAGGGTCGCATTATATTGAGATAGAACTGGAACCAAAGGAGACAAAAGAATTTGTTTTTATTCTTGGCTACGTTGAAAACGAACAAGAAAAGAAATGGGAATCAAAAGGAGTTATTAATAAAGAAAAAGCAAATGAGATCATTGAAAAATATTCGACATCGGAAAAAGTAGAAGAAGCCTTTAACGATTTAAAAGATTACTGGAAGTCACTTCTTTCCATTTACCAGGTTAAGAGTTGTGATGAGAAACTAGACAGAATGGTTAACACATGGAATCAGTATCAATGTATGGTTACTTTTAATATGTCGAGAAGCGCATCATATTTTGAATCCGGTATTGGCCGTGGAATGGGATTTAGAGATTCAAACCAGGATCTTATAGGGTTTGTTCATCAAATACCTCAGAAAGCAAAAGAAAGAATCCTTGATATTGCTGCAACCCAATTTGAAGATGGAGGAGCATATCACCAATATCAACCTCTTACCAAGAAAGGCAACCTGGCGGTAGGAAGCAACTTTAATGATGACCCAATGTGGCTGATACTTTCCACGTCATCTTATATTAAAGAAACCGGTGATTGGTCAATTCTTGATGAACAAGTACCATTTGACAGTGATGCGTCAAAAGCAAAATCGTTGTTTGAACATTTGAAACTTTCATTTTACCATGTTGTTAATAATTTAGGTCCGCATAAACTTCCCTTAATCGGCAGAGCCGATTGGAATGACTGCCTGAATCTGAATTGTTTTTCAATGAACCCGGATGAATCATTCCAGACAACAGAAAACAAAACAGGCGGAGTTGCAGAATCTGTGATGATAGCAGGATTGTTCGTGGCGTATGGAGAAGAATTTATAAATATTTGTACACAATTAAGGAAAGAAGATGAAGCACGTGAATGCCGAAAACATATAGATTCAATGGTTGAGGCGATAAAATCATACGGATGGGATGGAGAGTGGTTCATCCGGGCTTATGATTATTTCGGCAATAAAATAGGGAGCAAAGAGAACGAAGAAGGAAAAATATTTATAGAATCCCAAGGTTATTGTATTATGGCCGGAGTAGGTCTTGAAGACGGAAAGGCTAAACAAGCTCTTGAATCAGTTAAAAAATATCTAGATTGCGAATATGGAATTGTACTTAACAATCCTGCATTTTCAAAATATTATATTAATATGGGAGAAATTTCAACATATCCGCCGGGATATAAGGAAAATGCCGGGATATTTTGCCACAATAATCCCTGGATAATTATATGTGAAACTTTAGTCGGTAACGGAGACAGGGCTTTTGAATATTTCAAAAAAATTACGCCTTCATACCTTGAAGAAATCAGCGATCTGCATAGAACCGAACCTTATGTTTATTCTCAAATGATCGCAGGAAAAGATGCATTTAAACCAGGTGAATCTAAAAACTCCTGGCTTTCAGGAACTGCATCATGGACTTTCTATACGGCATCACAGTATATATTAGGTATACAGCCGCAGTACAATGGCTTAAAAATTGACCCCTGCATACCCAAAAGCTGGGATGGATTTGAGCTAAAAAGAAAGTTCCGAGGCGCCTTATATAAGATTAAGATTACAAATCCACAGCATGTATCAAAGGGAATCAGGGCCCTGAGTGTTAACGGCAAAGAAATTTCAGGTAATATTATTCCTCCGGCAAAACCAGGATCAAAAAATATTGTTGAGGCTGTACTGGGTTAATAATTATAAAAATACTTATATTTTACGCTAAATATTATATTAGTTTCAGGATTATATCTAATCACGGATATAATCCTGTAATAATTTGAGTTATAAATTATTACATACTTGAAAGTTCTTTTACATATCTAAATTTACTCTTTAGAAACTGTCCTAAAATTCAAAGTGTCCCGGGAGAAATAAATGAAAAAAATAATTACAATATTAATGCTGGTTATTATGTCTAATTCATATTCTCAAAATAATTTACCTTATAAAAATCCGAAATTACCTGTTGAAAAACGAGTTGAGGATTTGTTGAGCCGTATGTCCCTGGAAGAAAAAATTGATCTTCTTGGTGGGACAGGATTTGCAACGAAACCGAACCAACGGCTTGGAATACCCGAATTGAAAATGTCCGATGGGCCGCTTGGCGTAAGGTGGCAAAAGTCATCCGCATTTGCGGGTGGGATTGGCGCTGCCGCATCATGGGATACTTCACTTGTTGATCGTTTAGGTTCTGCAATCGGAAGAGAACTAAAAGCACATGGCCGTGATGTTATATTAGGCCCGTGCGTTAATATTGCAAGACTTCCGTTGGGCGGTAGAAATTTTGAAAGTTTCGGTGAAGATCCTTATTTAACTTCAAGAATAGCAGTAAGCTACATCGAAGGTGTACAGAAAGAAAATGTTGCAGCAACTGTAAAACACTTTGCCGTAAATAACCAGGAATTTGAACGGATGTTTGTTGATGTTAAAATCAGCGAAAGGGCATTGAATGAAATTTACTTGCCGGCATTCAAAGCAGCAGTAACCGAAGCCAATTCTTTAGCAATCATGACGGCCTACAATAAACTTAACGGCCCTTACTGCAGCGAGAATGATTATTTGCTAAAGACCAAATTAAAAGACGAATGGAAATTTACGGGATTGGTTATGTCCGACTGGGGCGCCGTTCATAGTACTATCCCAACAGCTAACGGAGGGTTAGATCTTGAGATGCCCGACGGCAGATATTTAAATAACAAAACATTGGATGATGCAGTAAAAAACGGTATTGTAAGCGAACAGGCTATTAATGATAAAGTAAAACGAATATTAACAGTAATCTTTAAACTTGGTTTATTTGAACATCCGCATAAAGAAAATGCTGCTTTAGTGAACACAAAAGAAAACAGGGATATTTCTTTACAAATAGCGCGTGAAGGAATTGTTCTGCTAAAGAATAACGGGATACTTCCTTTAAATACAAATAAGATAAAGTCTATTGCAGTTATTGGCCCGGATGCTGCTATTGCAAGAACGGGAGGAGGAGGAAGCGCCCATGTAAAACCTATTTATTCAACCAGTCCTTTAACCGCGCTCCAAAATAAAATTGGCAGTAAAGTAAAAATAAATTATGCTCCCGGCGTTCACCTGGAGAAGAATGGAATACCTATAGAATCGAAGTATTTTTCTTTACCCACGGATAATGGTAAGGGTTTGCTGGGTGAATATTTTAATAATGAAAATTTTGAAGGCCAGCCTGCTTTCACACGTAACGATTCCAAAATAGATTTCGACTGGGGATCAGAATCTCCCAAAGCGGGCTTCCCGAGAGAACATTTTTCGGTTAGATGGACAGGATTTTTGCATGTAGAAAAATCAGGAATTTATGACATTGATTTTGTAAGTGATGACGGAGTTAGGTTATACCTGGATGATTCACTAATTATTAATAACTGGACTGAACATGGAGCCACAGTTAATTCTTACAGCACTAACTTTGAAGCGGGGAATAAATACAAAGTAAAGATTGAATATTACCAGGGATTAGGAGGAGCGGTAGCAAAATTTTGCTGGCGGAATACTGTTGAGAACTCTTTTAAGCAAGCTACTGATGCTGCCGCTAAGTCGGATATAGCTTTAGTTTTTGCCGGCACTTCAGATCAATTTGAGTCCGAAGGAAAAGATAGAGACAACCTGATTTTACCTGAAAAACAGGATGAGTTGATTAATGAAGTTGTAAAAGCAAATAAAAATACAATAGTTATCCTTACTACAGGATCACCCGTTTTAATGAATGGATGGAATGACAAAGTTGAGGGAATATTAGAAACCTGGTTTGCAGGTGAGGAAATAGGAAATGCTATTGCTGATGTTATCCTTGGTAATTACAATCCTTCGGGTAAATTGCCCATCACATTTCCAAAACGCTGGGAAGACTGCTCTGCGTTTAAAACTTATAAGGCACAAGACAGTATTTCAGAATATTCAGACGGCATTTTTGTAGGTTACAGACACTTTGATGACGCCAATATTGAACCGCTCTACCCGTTCGGTTATGGTTTATCATATACAAATTTTGAATTTAATGATTTGAAGGTTCAAGAATTTACAAAAGAAAATAATGAGTATTTTAAAGTATCCTTCGATTTAAAAAACACCGGTAAACTTAAAGGAGCTGAGGTTGTACAATTGTATGTAAGCGCAATCGATCCGAAAATTGAAAGAGCACCAAAAGAATTAAAAGCATTCAGGAAAATATCATTAAGATCAGGCGAAACATCCAGGGTTGAATTTAATATAAATAAGAATGCATTTTCATATTATGATACCGACACAAAACAATGGGTTACCGATCCCGGGAAATATGAAATATTATTAGGCAATTCATCAAGAGATATAAAACTAAAAGAAGCTATAAGTATTAAATAGTTTTTTAACAAGTACTATCTCTGGGCAGGCTCCCCTTCATTACGATTGCGTTTGGCATCCAATGGAGGGGATTTTTTTATAATATTAAGTAATATTAAACAAAATTGCATCTTTGATTTAAATAAGAGCTGCATTAACTTAGGCAGTCGCTTTAAGCAAAATCAAACCGATGTAATGCGATTTAAACAATGATTTTTACTAAATTATAATAATAAATTATTTTGACGAACAAGTGTTGTGATAAACAATTATGTACATTTTGAAATAAATGTAATTTGTTAAAAGATCTATTATAGGGTGAGAATATGAGCTTATCCAAAATTGCAATCTTAGTTTTTTCTACACTGATTTTGCCTAACTTCACGGCTATAATTATGGGACAGCAAATTAGACCAATACGTGATAACGTTGGGTTCTGCTGGAATCCTACTGAGATGAATGAACTGATAAAATATCTAGCGGCTCATGAAAAAAATACAGGAGATGCCCGGTCTAAGAACCTGGTTGCCGCAATTTCACCTCACGACGATTATTTGTATGCTGCAGGTGTTTATTACCCTCTTTATAAGCTGATAAAAGTAAAAGAGGTTGTAATATTCGGTGTAACTCATGGCACCGTACGTAAAGCGATGAATGACCCAAAAAACATACTGATACTTGATGATTACAATTATTGGCATGGGCCATTCGGGGATGTTAAAATTTCACCGCTGCGGGAGATCATAAAAAGTAAACTGGATAAAAAAGATTTCATTATAAGCGATTCGGCTCAGAATATTGAACATTCGATAGAGGCTCTTGTTCCCTTCCTGCAGTATTACAACAAGAATATCAAAATAACACCAATCATGGTTACACAAATGACTTTTGAGAGAATGGACCAGGTCAGCGGCAATTTAAGTAAAATAATATCCGATTATTTAATCCTGAAAAAATTGAAACCCGGAAAGGACATTTTCTTTTTAATTTCTTCAGATGCAGATCATTACGGTAAAGATTTTGACAATATCCCATACGGAGAAGATGAAGGGGCTCATTTAAAAGCATATGGAAATGATAATAGAATTGCCAAATCAGCATTTACAGGGATTTTGACAAATGATAAAATTGAGAGGTTAACTAAAGAGCTCTGGGGAAAACCATCCGATAACCCTCCGTCACCGGTCTGGTGCGGGAAATTCTCAATTCCATTCGGACTGCTGACAATATCAAAAGTAATCAAGAATGTGTGCAACAAAGAATTGGATGGAACTATTTTAAAATACTCAGATTCATGGACAGAAGGGGTAATACCTATTAAACATACGAACCTTGGCCTGACGGTAGGCAGGTGCCGGGGCTACTTTAAAAATCAATTAAGTAAGTTCAGTTAATAATATACTTTAATGGTCGTAACTGAGAACTTTTTTGTATTTAACTTAACAACATTACCCTTAAATTCTATTTGCTGTCCGTCTTTCTCCATAAAATTTGATTCAACAACTTTTTTAGGAACGGCGGGGAGAGTTAATATTGCTTCCGAGTCTTTTCCTTTAGATTCGTACCACTGAATAACCCATGCATCAGAGTCGAGAGCTTTCTTCACAGAAGTTAATACTAAATTTTCGCCTTCCAATTTGATAAATGATTTTTCTTCATTCAATTTCCCGGTATGAACTGAAGTTAATTTAGCAATTAAGGGCTGATTAAATTCATAAACTTTCCGGATAGTATTTGCCGTTTTCCAATCACCCGCATGGGGGTATAGGGCGTAATCAATTGAATGCTTTCCCATATCCGTAGTAGGATCCGGGGATTTGGGCGAGCGAAGCAGTGAAAGCCTCATAACATTATCTTTCACATCATATCCATACTTTGAATTATTAATCAAACTTACGCCATAGCCATTATTGGAAAGATCAGCCCAGAATTCCGCGGGGACTTCATACCTTGCTTTCTGCCAGCTTGTTATACGCTGCGTAGAACGCTGTATAGTTCCGTATGGAATTTCGAACGTGGCAACGGTATCATTAACGGATAACGGGAAAGCAACCTTCATCATTGTATGAGCCTCCCACCAATCGATGTCTGCATTAAAGTCAATCCTGTCAATTCCGGCATATAATATTACATCCTGAATAAAAAATGATGTCGGAAAGTTTTCAGTCGGAAAATCTTTTTTAACGCCCGGTTTCAGGTAATCACGGTATAATCTTACAATAGATCTTACCGGGCCGGTTTCAATTACTTCAGCCTTTCTGAAGGTTGACGGATACTCAACGCCGGTAAATCCTAAATTCCACGCATCATACTCTTTAGGTACATCCTGAAGCAATTGAAGTTTATTACCCTCTTCCGTTAATATTTCACGCCCGTTTCTTTTATCCGTTATATTACTAATCCAGCCTGTAGAAGTATCAATTCCGACTTTAAAAAACATGTTTTCCACGTCGTTTTTTAAAGTTACTAAATCCGAATTTGTATCACCCGATTTTCCCTTCTTAAGCACAAAAGTTTTATAACCGAGTGCAGGAATATTATCAGCAATAAAAATTATTTCATTAGTAAACCGGTCAATTTCAATTATTTGAGACGGGATTTCTTTACCGTCTGATTCAAGAACCTTATACTCATTTTTATCTCCCTGAGGAAGGGTGAATTTAACCACATCAGTTCTTTCCCAGGCTAAAGGATTATAGACTATTAAAGGTTCACCGGTTTTTATTTTTGATGTATTTATATTTCGGCTTATATCATCGAACGAGCCTTTCAGCAAAAAATCGCCAATTTCTTTTACTTTCTTATAATTATTAATGGCATCTATATAGATTTCTCTAATACCCGACCCCGGTAAAACATCATGAAACTGATTAAACATTGTATATTGCCAGGCATCATCAATATCTTTTGAGCAGTATTTATTCCCGTACAATGTTGAGAGAGTTGAAAATTTTTCAGTTTCCGACAGGAGTGTTTCACTTTGCCTGTTATACTTTTTAATCTCATCGTGTGAAGTATAGGTACCCCGGTGATATTCGAGGTATAACTCGTCATTCCAAATTGGGAGAGTTGACAAGTCCTGGCTTTTCAACCAGTTAAAATAATTTGCTGCGGTGCCGTATTCGATATTAGGATAAATATCCAATGTTTTTAAATGTTCAATTCTATCAATCATATCAATAGTAGGCCCGCCGCCATGATCACCGACTCCAAACAGGATCATAAATTTTTTAAACCCGGTATTAGCCTCAAACTGCCGCAGCCAATCAACCAATTGAAAAGACTGGGTAATAGTATTTACATAATCAAACGGGAAGTATGAAAGGATCCTTGAACTATCAGGTGACTGCCACCAGAATACCCTATACGGAAAAACATTTGATTCATTCCAGCCTATCTTTTGAGTAATGAATTCATCGATGCCTGCATTTTGATAGAACATCGGGATATTCCAATTGTATCCAAACGAATCAGGATTCCAGCCTATTTTTACGTCAACATCTAAATTCTTTAGGAAATACGATTTAGCATAAAGCAACTGCCTGTCCCAGGAAATACCGCCGGGTAAATTACAATCGGGTTCTATCCACATTCCGCCGACTACTTCCCACCTTCCGTCTCTTACCCTATCCTTAATTCCCTTAAAAACATCCGGGTATAAGTCCTGCATCCATTTAAAATATTGTGCTGCACTCTGAGTATAGGTAAATGAGGGCCTTTCATTCATAATATGAAGGACCGATCCAAAAGTCCGTTCGCAGACCTGTTGAGTTTCTATCGAGCGCCACAACCATGCAGCATCAATATGTGCATTTGAATCAAAATATAAAGTAAACTTTTTAGCAAATTCTTTAATTGGTGTTAACTGTTCACGAATTTTATTCATCGATTCTATAAACGTTGAATAATTTCCATTTCTAAGCGCATCAATATCAACCTCAGAAGCAAGTTTTTGCAGCAGATCATTCAGGGAAATCTTTTCATTCCTATCGATCGAAGATTTATCAATATGGGGGTCAATTTTAACATTACTATTAGACTGATAAGTATCAAAAGACAGGAGTTTCTGTCCAATTTGCATGCTCAAAATAAAATCTTTAACAGGCTGTTGTAATTTTTCCGAGTTACCGGTTTGAAGTTCTGCACGTAATAAACGAAGGGGGCCGCCGGTATTTATTGCTTTAATAACAAGAGTAAATTTATCCCCAGGTTTTGCATTTTCAGTCAGGATAAAATCACCGTCCCATGGGAAGTAGCCTTTGCTTTCGCCATTTATCCATAAATAACCGTAGTCATCAACAGAAAGAAGCAGTCTAATTTTTCCCCGGACAGGGTCGCCAAGAATTTTATCCGGAAGAATAATTTCTTTTCTCAGCCAGCAAGAATCATCATAATTATTTTCCCCAATTTTTAATTTGCTCCAGGTTGAATCATTAAAGTTCACATCATAAGGGTTACCATTAAAGGAAACATTTTTATCACTTAGGTTTTGACTAATACTCCAATCATTTATTGAACAATTTACCAACCAATCAAGCTGACTTACAAGTATATCTACATTTGTTTGAGAATATAATGTAAGCGGCAGGAAAAAGAAAAGTATTAAAAGTTTCAAAGTTTTCATTTTTGATCCTTAAAATGTTTTTAATAAAATTTTTATAATTAGTAATTCGACTTACAAAATGAACGGATTTTTTACCACAACCTGAAAAGCCTGTATGAAAATTAATTCTTATAGAATAAATATACAGATTATTTATTGTTCAAAATACAGTGTGAGAAGAGGTCGATCATCCCGGGGATATTAGCACACCCGGATTGTTAATCCGGGCTGCGATATTTCATTTCATTGTGCTTCGTTAAAAAAAATGTAAACCTCACGAAATTTTTTTCAGATTTTCTAAGTATAATCGCTTCGACCACCCCAACCCCTCCCCCCGCTTCCTGCGGGACAGGCAAGAGGGGAGTTTTTTAGATTTTTACAAAGGGTTTAAATGCCGAGGCTACTTTAAATATCATATGTATAACTACAGTTAATAATTACGATAATTTAACATTTTTGTTTTTCAGTATGAAAATTAAACCCATAATAATCATAACACCGCCCCACCAGATATCCGGATGCAGATAAAAAAGAACTTTTTTTTCTGCAGAGGGATTTATCAGAAAATAAATTCCATTTATCTCAATTATTATTCCCATAACAGAAAGAATTAATCCAACGAAATACCATATTGGTCTCATATTAATATCTCCTTTAATTCCGTACAAATACCGGAATTATTTTTTACCAGAAATAAATATTCAATAAAATCAAAATTATGAGAGAAATTATTGCTAAAAATTCCGGGCGTTTGAAAAAGTTGACTTCTTTATTTAAATTTTCTTCTGTTAATCCTTTAACAAGCCCTATTAATTCCTCTTTAGGTTTTTTCTCGGTGAATAGGCTGATTACAATAGTTACAACAAAGCAAATAAGCCATGCCCACCAGGCACGCCAGAAATTAGCAGCCATATCACTTGCAGGACTTGAAAGAGTAATCAAACTTAAGCTTATCCAGCTAAATTTCACTGCCAAATACATCAGGATAGATGAAACCATACCGGTAATTAATCCCCAGAAAGCGCCTGAAGGAGTAATCCAGACAACAAACATACCGAGCAGCATTGTAGCGAACAGCGGGGCATTAACCCAGGAAAAAATTGCCTGCATATAATCCATTATACTGGGGAAACTCATAGCCCAATAAGCTGTTCCAAGACTGATAAATATTCCTACAATTGTTGCAACTCTGCCCATCCATAATAAATGTGCTTCCGAAGCGTTTTTGTTGATGATCGATTTATAAATATCATAGGTCCAAACAGTATTAAATGCGCTAACATTTCCGGCCTGCCCCGCCATAAATCCTGCAAGCAGGGCTGTAACACCCAAACCCACTAGACCTGCGGGGTAATAGCGGGCAATCAATAAGGGGAATGCAGAATCATAGTTTATATGGCCGCTGTCAGTAAGTAAATGAAACCCGCTTTTAGGGTCGTTAGCGAGAACAAGCGCAATAAGCCCTGCAAGAATAACTATAAACGGGATAGCCATTTTAAAAAATGAAGCTATTATCGGAGCAAACCTTGCGGAGCGCAGGTCTTTAGCAGAAAAGGCTCTCTGAATAACAAGAAAATCAGTTGTCCAATACCCAAATGAAAGCACAAAACCCAGTCCAAGTGCAATTCCACCCCAGGTTACCATCATCCCATTTTGGGAAGGATTGCCTGAAGTAGACCATATAGTATTGAATGACGCCGGAATTCTTGCCATTATCTGGTGAATACCTCCAAGTTCAATAAGTCCTAATACAGAGATAAGGAATAACCCGAACCAGATAAGAAAGAACTGAATAATCTCTGTAAATATAGCCGACATCAGCCCGCTCAGCGTAACATATACAGCAACCGTAAGCGCCGAGGCCCACATACTAACGTGCCATGACCATCCAAAGAAAGTATGAAGCACCAATGCCATAGCATAAAGGTTTATGCCGGAAACGAGAAGCGTCATTACGGCAAATGCGATTCCGTTTAATACCCTGGTTCTCTCATCAAAACGAAGTTTCAAGTAACCGGGCACAGACTTTATTCTTCCGGAATAATAAAAAGGCATCATATAAATTCCGAGGAATAACATTGCAGGGACAGCGCCAATCCAATAGAAATGAGCAACGAACATTCCATACTTAAAAGTATTGCCGGTCATACCCAAAATTTCCAACGCTCCGAGATTGGCGGAAAGGAAGGCGAGACCGGCAACCCATGAACTGTTTTTTCTTCCTGCGAGGAAGAAATCATTTTCGTTTTTAGTAAATTTCTTTAAATAAAAGCCTATACCGATTACAAATCCGAAATAGACGGCAATTATCAGCCAATCTACAAACGAAAGACCGATTGCACTCATACTTTTATCCTTAAGTTGATTGTATTTAAGTTATAAATTTTTAAAATTAACGGATGATAATTCCCTAAGCACTTTTGCGCTGAACTCAGGAGTGATATCCCGCTGAGCTTCAGCGAGCATCTCATATCCCACCATAAATTTTTTCACAGTTGCAGACCTTAAGAGCGGCGGGAAAAAGTGCATATGAAAATGCCATTCCTTATGTTCTTTGCCGTCTGTCGGCGCCTGGTGAATTCCTGCCGAATAAGGAAAAGAGATTTGGAATAAATTATCATATTTTGTTGTTATAATTTTTATAACATTAGCTAAATCTTTGATTTCCTGTTCTTTAAATTGGAGAAGACTTGAAATTTTCCTCTTTGAAATAATTAATATTTCATAAGGCCATACTGCCCAAAAAGGTACAACAGCAAGGAAAGAATCATTTTCATAAACGATTCTTTCATCCAGTTTTTTTTCAAGCTTTATATAATCCGATAAGATAGTACGCTTGTTTTTTTTATAATATTTATTGAACTGTTTTAATTCTTTCATTGGAATTAGCGGGATGCTTTTCTGAGCCCAAATCTGTCCGTGGGGGTGAGGATTGCTGTTCCCCATAATTGAGCCTTTGTTCTCGAAGATCTGCACATAATTGATATCTCTGAGGGCGCCCAGGGTTTTATATTCTTCGCACCATGCAGAGACAACGCCCTGAATATCGCTCTCATTCATTTCAGCCAAAGTTAAATCATGTCTTGGAGAAAAATTAACAACCCTGCAAAGACCGGTTTCATTTTCAGCAATAAGTAAATCTTTTTTATTTATTTTCAAATCCGGAGCATCTTGCTTAAGAGCCGAGAAATCATTAGTAAAAACAAATGTATTAGTATATTGAGGATTTATTTCGCCGTTAGCGCGTTTATTACCCGGGCATAAATAGCAATCCGGTTCATAATGGAGGCGGGTGTTTATTTCAAATTTGGAAACCTCTCCCTGCCACGGCCTTTGAGTGCGCTGCGGAGAGACAAGGATCCATTCACCAGTTAAAATATTTTTTCTGCGGTGAGTATATTTATTAAATTCAGTCTTTTGCATTTTAATTCACGCCGATAATACTTGTTCCATTACTTATTTTAGTTGTATAAATTTTTGTTTCAAGATTGAACTTCTTTTTATATTCCAGAGCAATAGTATTACTTACGGACTCAATCGAGTCATTTCCAATCAGATTTATTGTACAGCCGCCAAATCCCCCGCCCATCATTCTTGACCCGAACACACCAGGATTGTCCCTTGTTAAATCCACAAGAAAGTCCAACTCTTTGCAGCTTACTTCATAATCTTTACTCAATCCATCATGTGTTTTGTACATTAATAAACCAAATGCCTCAAGGTCATGGTTTTCCAATGCCGAGCATGCTTTTAATAATCTATCATTTTCCTCAACAGCATATTTGCATCTTTTGTAGATTGTTTCATCTAATTTGGTTTTATATTCATTAAGCAAGTCTAAGGATACATCCCGGAGGCTTTGTACCTGGTGGCATTTTTTTTGGATCTCGCTAACACCTTCAGCGCATTCTTTTCTTCTCCGGTTGTACTCTGATGCAGCAAGCGAATGTGTTACGCGGGTATCAAAAAGGACAATTGAAATATTCTGATAATTAAACGGGAAGTAACTATACTCTAAGGAGCGGCAGTCGATTCTCAGAACATTCCCGTCTTTTCCAAAAATATTTATAAACTGATCCATAATTCCGCATTTAACGCCAACAAAATCATTTTCAGCTTTTTGAGCCATTTTAACTAATGAAATCTTATCAATCCCCAGATTAAATATATGATTAAGAGCAAAAGCCAGTCCGGCCTCAAGCGCCGCTGATGAAGACAGGCCCGCACCGATTGGGATATCCCCTCCAAAGACGCAGTTGAAGCCCTTCAACTTGTAACCGGAAATAATCAGTTGTTCAACAACGCCCATCAAATAATTTGGCCATCCTTTATCAGATTTATTCATATTGTTTATATTAAATCTGAATTCTTCATTAAGGTCCAATGCAAATAATATACATTCATCATTGTTTCCCGGAGTAATTGCAAAATAAACAGCTTTATCTATTGCTGCCGGCAGAACAAAGCCCATATTGTAATCAGTGTGTTCGCCTATCAGGTTTACTCTTCCCGGGGAGCGGATAATTAAGGGGTGTTTATCGAAAAGCTCTTTAAATTTTAATTCAACATTTTCAGCTAAGCTCATACTTTAATCTATAAAATCCTTTCTATCCCTGAATATTTAAAACCGATTACAATTAACCAGCCGAACAAAATAATCCTGCCGGATTTATTTTAAAGCTATTATTAACAACCAAAGATTTAATTATAAATATAAATCACCCCTTAAATAATATAATAAAATCCGTAAAAATACACTTTGTATCTTATACTCAGGAATACAATTAGTTTTTTAACGCCACCAAATAATAAGTATAACGATTAATGACCGCAAACGATTGCGGGATCGATTGAAATATATAAATAATGCATAATTATTTCAAGTAAATAAAAATTTAAATTAAATGATCTTCACAATTAATCTGAAAGAGGAGTATCAAGGCCCCGGTAGAATAACCCGGGGCTTTAAAACTTAGAATGACCAATTAACAATTGGAAATACCGGGAATTGCCCGCCAGTTTTGATAATATTGATTATACCTATCTGGAGGCCGTACAGACTTTCTGCATAATTCACAAGACCAAGCTGCAACCCGCTTACATGATTGCCAGAATTATACCAACCCCATTGTAAACCTTTAACGTTTCCTTTAGTCATGTTAGCAAGACCGCTTTGCCAGCCGGTAACATTTCCGTCATCAATATTAATAAAGCCCCATTGAATACCCTGGAAACCACCCGCACCTACACTATTAACAAGTCCCCAGTCTAATCCGGTCATTGATTGGTTTCTACCATAAATAAAATTTATCCGAAGTCCTTCAATTGAATTATCCTCGGGAAATACCTGTATGGGATTGAATAAAGCGATGTTGATTGGTTTTGACTGGGCAGAGCTTACAGACGACAAGACAAAAATTAAAATACCGATAGCACAAATAGCCCACATAGAATTTAATTTCATAATACTTTCCTTTGTTATTTTATTTAGTGATTAAATATACAAAGATATTGCAAAGGAATTACTTGGATAAAAACTAATGGCCTTCTGAAATCAAATATAAAAATGAAAAAATTACAGACACATAGTTTATTATTTTGTGAGACAGGGGCACATTTTGATAAAATGTGCTACGGAAATAATAGAAAGGAAAAATATCCGTACCGTGAAAGAATTGTATTAGCAGGGAGGGTTTGCGTCATGCGAGACAGTCTTCAACGGCACGATGAAAAGACGAACAGATTAAGTCGGTTTACTTTAAATACAACATTTTTTAGTTGAAATAAAGTTACCTTCCTATAATGGATATATATATTCAGCATGCAAGCTTTGATGCATCGAAGCTTACCGAATAGCTCCCTGCCGACTTATAAACGTTTACTAACGTTTTAATTTCCCGGCCCGCTGGCAAAAACACCATTCGCCGCGGTACCGGATGTAGAGATGTTGCAGCCGGAAAGGTAAATTATGCTTGCAGAATTAGCAAGTACTCCGGCCTTCAATTCATAAAAACTACTGCTATCGGTTGAGATAATATTGCCGTATATGATTACAGATGAATCTGATAATGTAAGGGTACCTGTGCCGGTAACGAACACGCCTGAAAGATCATAAACAGAAGAACTATAGGCCTGTCTGGTTTTATTAACCGTTCCACGGCTTTGCCAATAATTTTGACCTGGTGTTAACGGTATGAATAAAAAAAAATATGATAATAATTTTATTTATTGAGGATATTCTTATTTCCGCATCTTTACTCCGCTTAATTGTTTTAATGACAATTATCTTACATATTGGACAAACTCAGAATGGATTTTATTCCGTTAGTAATAGAATTTATTTAACAAAGATTGGCAGAGATTAAAAATGTTAATAAGGAATAATAAAGCCCGTACTTGATTGGCATTAGCCAAACATGTTTTGTAATTTCGCAATCCCCGACATAAAGAGACGGTGTAAAATTAATTCTTGATGAATAAATATTCAAATTATTTATCGCTAATAATTTAATGTGAGAAAAGGTAAATCGTTAAAACGATTGAAATTTCATTTTTCTATTTCATACCCATAACTGAAGTTATGGGCTGCTTTGTTGAAAAATATTATTAGTTTTATTCTTCAAGGCAAGACTGATGCTATAAAAAATATTGAATATTTATAATATGATTTTGAATTTTAACACAGGCTGTTTAGTAAAATCTGTTAAGGTACTTTTTGCGCTAATTTTTTTGCGGCTGCCATGCGAATTTCATTTTCTTTTGCATTTTTGGCAATATCGGCCAGAATGTTTTGGCTGGTTATCTTTGATACTGCCGCCTTACAGATATCAAAATCTTTTGAATCTTTAGCAACTTTAGCTAAGGCGGTTTGGGCAAGCAACTTTTTAGCTGCCGCCGCACGAATATCACTATCTTTAGCTTTAATAGTAACATCAGCTAAAAAATTTTGACTGGTAATTTTTTCCAATGCGGCCTCGCAAACCTGCCATACTTTATCATTTATAGCAGTATTAGCTAAAAAATTTTGATCGGTCAACTTCTCCATTGCTTTTACACGAACAGGAATTGATTTGTCATTTTTTGCAATATAGGTCAATATTTTTGGATCGGTTAACTTTGCTACAGCCAAACAACGTAAATTTTTATCAGCGGCATTCCTTGCAATATCGTATAAATAGCGTTGATTGGTTAATCTTTCTAATGCAGCTTCACGTACCTGCCAATTCTTATCATTTTTTACAACATCAACTAAATAGCTCTGCCTAGTAACCAATTCTATAGCTGCTTCCCGCACATTATAATCTTCAAAATCAAGAAATTTTTCAGCATCCTCTAAAGTAGAAAAATATTTAAGCTGATAGGATTCAATATCCAGCGTATAATTTACGAATTGAATTAATCCCGTTTTAGCGGCGCCCACAACTCTTGCAACCCGGTTTACTTTTTTATCAATTAAAAAAAGCATTATCTCCTGCAGGATTTTACCGGCTTCATTATGCCCGCTTATAAATTGAGAGATATCATTAATAACATCAAAATTGGGCTGTAAGTCATTAGTTTCTTTAATAATAAGGGTTTTAACTTTTTTAGCATCGGAAACCGGGATAACCCCGGTAAGTTTAATATACAGCCTGTTTTTTTCAATATTTTTATTTACGGTAAACATAAATAACAGTTCCTATTCACTTAAATTAACATCACACATTATCAGTTACGGCAAATAAAATTTTAAGTATCCGTGCTAAAGGAATTAAGAATTAGAAAGGCAGATGTACCCACCGGCAGGTTTTCAAGGCACAGATGTAATAAAACTTTTAAAGGATCAGCTATTAATTATTTCAAATAGTTATCAAACTTCCGCCGATAAAAGTTATAATACTTAACAACTAATTACACACGAAAACTTACCAGGAATCTTCCACCAGGATGAAAGTTCGAAATAAGTGTTAGTAAAATAACATGTTTAAAAATTTATAGTCAAGAGGGGATTAATGCAGTATCATGCGGCGGAAAGAAGGACATTTTTTTATCCACATTACATCGTCAAAACGGGGCCACATAGTGTCTATGCCCCGTTTACAAAAAAATATTTGTACTCTGCGGATTCGAGAGTACAAATATTATTATTTCTGTGTACCCCCGAGAGGATTCGAACCTCCGACCAAAAGTTTAGGAAACTTCTGCTCTGTCCATACTGAGCTACGGGGGCGTAGCGTTTTATTTTTCAATTGCCAAAAGTTTAGTTCCGAACACTTTCGGGATGCTCTGTCTCCGCCTGAGGCGGACACGCATTCTGAGCTACGGGGGCGTAGCGTTTTATTTTTCAATTGCCAAAAGTTTAGTTCCGAACACTTTCGGGATGCTCTGTCTCCGCCTGAGGCGGACACGCATTCTGAGCTACGGGGGCGTAGCGTTTTATTTTTCAATTGCCAAAAGTTGAGTCCCGAACACTTTCGGGATGCTCTGTCTCCGCCTGAGGCGGACACGCATATTGAGCTACGGGGGCGTAGCGTTTTATTTTTCAATGATCATAAGTTTTGTCCCGAACACTTTCGGGATGCTCTGTCTCCGCCTGAGGCGGACACGCATACTGAGCTACGGGGGCGTAGCGTTTTATTTTTCAATGATCATAAGTTTTGTCCCGAACACTTTCGGGATGCTCTGTCTCCGCCTGAGGCGGACACGCATATTGAGCTACGGGGGCGTAGCGTTTTATTTTTCAATGATCATAATTTTTGTCCCGAACGCTTTCGGGATGCTCTGTCTCCGCCTGAGGCGGACACGCATTCTGAGCTACAAGGGCGTAGCTTATAATTTATTAGCTGAAGTTACGCAGATGATAAAAATTTTATAAAATAGCTCCGAGTTTTCACTTGGGGGATAATGAAGCTCAGATTTTATAGGCTTTAACCACAATTTTTATAGCATTTTGGCTAAAGCCAAATATGTTTTGAAATCTAGCTATCCCCGGCATAAATGCCGGGGCTACTTTAAATATTATTTGTCTAACTTCAGTTATTACCGTAAAACAAAAATACTTAAATTTGGTCTTTTTTGAAAGGTTTAAATATCGGAAGAAAATAATGTCTCCGGATGGATACGCTAAAAACGAGTTTATAATCAAATATTTATCCAGTATGTAAACTTGATAATAAAAGTATTATCTACAGGTAAAGTCAACAAACGATCAATAGAATTATTGAATTGAAATGAACCTTCAGTTTCCTGATCCGACCTTGTCTGCGTCCAAACGAAATAAAAGACCGAACCCGGTAAATATTCCCATCTAAGCACTGCATCGCCGCGTAATGACACAATATTAAAATTTGGATTAGCTATTGTAAATGGCTGAGCGGGCTCTCCCGGCCCGTCGGGATAAACAGTATAAGTTTCAGGATCAAATGTTGAAGAACCCTTGCCATAAGTATTAAACTTAAAAGTACCCGGCTGAGCAAGTTCTTTAAAATTTTGATAATTGCCGGAAGAAATAAGGGGCTGCATATAAAACTGCAGACTAAGTTTCGGATTAAAAGTCCAATTCAACCTGATGCCGGAAGAGAGTGTTGTTTGATTAAATTGAGCAAAAACATATCTTGTACCAAATGTAGCTGTTGCATAAGGATCAGTATAAGAATTAACCCATTGAGCAATAGTATAACTATATGAAAGCTGGGGTGTAATACTTAATGATATATTGGTTGAAGGGTTATAATCAACTTCGCCATAAATATAGGGCTGGTCTGAGTAGCTTGTATGATAAGTTCCGCCTCCAAGATAAAAAATCAGATTTTTTTGCTGGTCGGAATTGGCACTTAAATCAAACTGATAACCGGGAGGATTTATCATAGCAGGACCACCTCTTGTTTCCCTGTTATTTAACGTCTGCGGATTGTAAGCGTAATCCCAATTTATTGCATAGAAATTAGGGAATTGTAAATAGCCGTAATGATATAATCCTTCCCAGGTAATTTCGCCTTCATAATCATAAGTACGAAAAATTGCACCTCCGAGCTGAGCATTATGGAAAAAATTAGTCGGCGTTGTCCATTGATACCATGACCCGATATGCATATTTATATCATTTGTTATAGGCAAAAAGCCCAGGTCATTAATTTCATATCCCGGGCTTACAGTTCCAAAAGCGGCATTCACACCCCAATTCCCTTTTTGCTTACTTAATACAAATCTGTCGGCATACCCGGTTAAAGACGTAGCATTACTATCAACTTTTAAGTATTTTGAATCGGGTCTTTGGAAATAATGACGTTCACCGGTCTGTAAACTTAATATATCTGTTTTATCACCTGTTACATTACTTTCGCTATACCAGCCGTTCATCACCCAGGTGCCGGAAGTATCTAAGTAGCTCCACCCATCCACCCCTCCGACAATAGCATTTTTATTCAACTGATCCGGTAAGCCCGGATCATTAAAAAACCGATTTGTATAAGTTGAGATAAAACCAATACCCTGCTGCCCGGAATTAAATTCTTTTAGTACCCTGGCGACGCCGTAATAAGTTAATGGTTCCGCTTCCATCGAATACTTTTGTCCATCAACCTGGTAATCAGCATATTCCCTTTGAGTCACTGCCTGAATAGCGCCGATATTCCAACCATCATCGACCCTGCCGATGATTTTTGCCGCGCCGATAATCTGGGTACCTGAGGGTTCATTCACAAAATCGGCTGCCGGGATGGCGCCTTCGGGCGTTCTTCCGATCCGCCGGCTATAAAAAAATGTTGGAGACCACCAGTTAAAGCTCCAATAATTTGTTACTCCCCCGCTGCCGAAATTAAAAAAAGATGAGCCTTCTACAAAGAAGGGGCGTTTTTCCTGGAAGTAAGTTTCTACATCGCTTAAATTTATTACAGCAGGATCAATTTCAACCTGTCCGAAATCCGGGTTTATAGCAGCATTCAGCGTAAGGTTAGTTCCTATGCCCATCTTTAAATCAGCCCCGATATTTTGTGTATAAACGGAGCCGTTACTATAAGGATTGCCAACACCAGGATCCGAATATTCGGCTTTTGAAGTAACGTAAGGAAGAAATTCAAAATAACTTGGGGGTTTAATACCTTTTATTCCGTCTAGTTTTGCAAAACGTGAAACAAATCCATTGCTATTTTTAGGCACATAAACCAGGAAATCATCCTCATGCTTACGTGCAATTAATCTTTCAAAGTCAACGCCCCACAAATTCATATCTTTTAATTTAAACCGGAGCTGGGAAAAGGGTATTCTCATTTCAACTGTCCATCCTTTATCATCGATATGCGCTTTCCCTTCCCAAACTCCATCCCATGATTGATCATTCCAGGTATCATTATAAAGAGTGCCGTCATAGAGAGTTCCGCTGGCATTTACGGCAAAATAATAGCCCGTTCTTTTATCAAAAAACGGATCCAAATAAATCTTAAACATATCTGAATTAATAGAAACATCACGACGGGCTAAATTTTTTATTATTGAATCAGGATTGCTGTCGAACATTCTTGCACCGATATAAATAGCATCATCATCATAAAGGATACGAACTTCAGTCCGTTGAGTAGCCGGTTTACCTTCAGCCGGATCAATCTGTGTAAAATCGGATACTTCAGAAGCATTTTGCCAAACCGGTTCGGATAAAATTCCATCTACAATTATAGGTTCTTTGGTACGGACTGCATGTGCAACTATAGTTGTATTAGTATCGGGATGATCCTCTGAAAAAGCAAAAATAATAGAACTAAATAAAATCAGAGACACAACAATAAATCTTATTTTCATACACTTTTCTTTTTAGATAATTAGACTTGATATATCATAAAAAGGTTGCGGGTAAGATTAATTAAACTGACTACTTATTTTTATTTTATAAGAAAAACCCTTGAAACGGTTACCAAATAAAAATGTTTCCACCTGGCTGTTCATGATTTAAGAAGTTGTGCGAAAATTAATTTTTGTTGAATAAATATTCAGATTATTTATCATTCATAATATAGAGCAAGAAGAGGTAAACCGTTAAAACGGTTCCAATTTTATTTTTCTATTTAAAACCCCTAACTGAAGTTATGGGCTGATTAAATAAAATGATCTATAATGATAATTCTTTTTTCATCATTGCAAAAGACTCAAGAATGGAGAGAGGTTTGTAATCCAGTTCAGTTTCTGCTTTGAGAATAATTAATCCCGATTTCAGCGGCCGTGGCGCGGGCTGGTTCAATTCACTTGTTTTTATAGGTACAATAAGAGATTTATTAAGATTAAAATAATCTGCTATTTTTAATGAAAAATCATAACGGGCAAGAAACTCCTTACCCCCGATATTATATATTCCCTGTTTATTAAATTCAATCACTTTACTTATTGCCTGAACAAGATCGTCTATAAATGTAGGGTTGTTTACCTGGTCGGTTACAATTCTAACTTGTTCACCTTTCCGGACAGTATTAACAAGCCATCGTACAAAGTCAGGGCGGCTTTCAGCAATACCATAAAGCACATTTGTTCTAAGAATAGTATAAATTGAGCCGCTAATTTTTAAAGCATTTTCGCTGGCAAGTTTTGTACGCCCATAATAACCGAGCGGGCAGGGAGTTGCCGTCTCATTATAAGGTCCTTTTGTACCGTCAAAAATATAATCCGAAGATATATGAATAAAATGTGAATCAACAACCCGGCATGCTTCCGCTATATATTCAACTCCTTTAACATTAGTTTTCCAGGCAATTTCCCTTTCAACTTCACTTTTGTCTACATTAGTATATGCAGCCGCATTTATAATAAAATCCGGGTAAAAGTCATAGATAATTTTCTTAACACTTTCCCTCTTTGATAAATCGCAGCTTGTATATGCAGCATTCCGGTAAGAAGCTTCCGGTTCAAACGAACTTCCGAGAAGCTCAACATTCTCCTGTTTGGAATAAAAATTAATAACACGCTGCCCAAGCATTCCATTAGCGCCGGTTACTAAAATCCTTTTCTTAATTATATCGTGTGAATACATCTTACTTTAAACCGTTAAATCCATTTATATTTTCATAAGAAGCTGCATAGCACGCAGCCGAAGTTGCAAATTCCAACGATTTATAAACATCTTCTGCTTTAATATATGTATAAAAGAATACTGCACCAAAAATATCGCCGCAGCCGAATTTATTTTCACTTCGTATTTTAACCGATGATTTAAATATCGAAATTAATTAATTATTAATTAGCACGTAAACTCCTGCACCCGATTCGTCTTTTGTTAAAATAAATATTTAGGTGCGGTATAATATATTCCATCCTTTTTTATTATATCTTCGTTGTTCAAGGAGACATTATCCTCAACAGTATTGCCGGGAACAGGAATACGCATAATTGCCCGAACAAAAATTGATAAAAATTGATCCGGGAATTTTTTTTATAGAAAACCCGGCATTTTTATTAAAACGGATCCGGGATTTTACTTATTATCTGAAGTTACGCGACAGATATTTTAAGCAGGAGTTTGACTAAAAAGTTACTGATGAGGTCAGGTATTCTGAATTTCTAATTTGTCAGGGATTAATTAATCAAAAACAAGAACATTTTACCACTTCCATAGGAATCACTTTGTGATAAGACACTAAGACCACAAAGAATCACTAAGAAGAATTACTTTTTAGAAAACCTCTAAAACTCAGGATTACTTAATAACATTTTTAATAACTGCGTAACTTCAGTTGTTAAATTATTTTTAAAAATACCCTATTAGTTTAGTAAATCCAATTATTTTCTATTAAAAAAAATAATTTAATTTTGATTACAGGTGATTAAAAACAAAGGCGGGTATTGAAAAAATTTATGTTAAATATTGTTTGTAATTTAGACTATATTTGCCAGAGATAAAGAAAAATCTAATCAATTCAAAATATAAGAAATCAGAGAATTATGAAGATAGGAATTACATGTTATCCAACTTACGGCGGCAGCGGAGTAATTGCTACAGAGCTGGGTAAAGCACTTGCGAAGAGAGGTCATCAAATTCACTTTATAAGCTATGCATTACCATTCCGGTTAACAAATTTTGTTGAGAACGTTGTTTTTCATGAAGTTGAATTAAGCAGTTACCCGTTATTTGAATTTCCTTTGTACAGTTTAGCGCTTGCCAGCAAAATGGTTGAAGTTTCATTATATGAGAAATTAGATTTGCTTCATGTTCACTATGCAATCCCGCATGCCAGCAGCGCCTACCTTGCAAAGCAAATACTAAAAGAAAAACGCGATATAAAAGTTATTACAACATTGCACGGCACCGACATAACTTTAGTGGGGTTAGAGCCATCTTTCCTTCCCCTGGTAAAATTCAGCACCGAACAAAGCGACGGAGTAACTGCAGTCTCCAGATTTTTAAAAGAAAAGACATTGACAAATTATTCAATTGAAAAAGACATCCAGGTAATACCAAATTTTGTCGATACGGAAATTTACCACCCGAAAAAGGATTGTGCATTCAGACAGCATCTTGCACCGGAAGGAGAAAAAATTCTTGTTCATACTTCAAACTTCAGAGTAGTAAAGAGAGTGCCTGATACAATAAGAATTTTTAATGAAGTTATAAAAGAAGTTCCTTCAAAACTTGTTTTAGTGGGCGACGGTCCCGACCGATCGGAATGCGAGAGATTATGCAGGGAGCTCCATCTTTGCGACCACATAAAATTTTTAGGAAAACAGGACGGCCTGGTAGAAATATTAAACGCCGCGGACTTGTTCTTAATTCCATCACAATCTGAAAGTTTTGGGCTTGCTGCATTAGAAGCAATGGCTTGCGGTATTCCCGTTATTGCTTCCAGTGTCGGCGGACTACCGGAATTAGTCCGGCACAATGAAACAGGTTTTATTGCAGAAATCGGCGACATTAACAGAATGGCAAAGTATTGCATAGATCTTTTAACCAATGACAGAAAGCGGAGTTTATTTTCTGAAAATTCAAGGAAAAGAACCGTTGATCTTTTTGATAAATCAATTATTGTTCCCATGTATGAAGATTATTATAAGAAAATATTAGAATCATAAAACACGGGCAGGAGAATCATCTGACTGATAAAGAATTTACGTCGAACTGGGTAAAGAAACTTTCTGAAGAAGGACTAAGAATATTTCCCGACGAATTTGCAGTTTTTACTTCTTTTACTGAAATCAGTATGCCCGGGAAAGCCCTTATAATCGGCGGTTCCTTTTTTGGTTCTTTTGAAATATTAACAACGGACGGAATAGTTTTTCTTCACGCAGACAGCCAGTTGAAAGCTAAATATATAATTTATTCAAACAGGAACAAACCTTCAAAGATTATTATTCCCGATAAAGAGCCGGAGATAAAAGATGCTGTTGAAAATTATGCAAAATACCTTGACGAGCTAATCATACGAATCGAACTTGATTACAAAAAATGTTTTCCGGCAGGTAAAGGCTCCACTTTACTTGTCAATAATATTTTCAAAATATTAAACCTGACCAGGTATTAAAACGTATTGATAGAAATCAGCAGCAATATTTTTTCGTATATCAGTTCTCTTTACGGAGAAGCAGCGGCAAATATTTATTCTGAATATATAAAACAAGATCCGGCACAATACATCAGGGTAAATACAATAAAAACCAACCCGGATAATCTGATTCCGAAGCTGGAAAAAGATTATTCAATTCGTGCGGAGAAGGTTGATTTAATCCCGAATGCTCTAAAAATTATACAACAGTCTAATTCTGCCGGGAAGACAATTGAGCATATAACCGGAGAGTATTATATTCAGGGCCTTTCTTCAATGATACCCCCATTAATTTTATCCCCTAAAAAAGATGACTGCATACTTGATTTATGTGCCGCTCCCGGTTCTAAAACAACAGAAATTGCCGAACTTATGTTTAACCAGGGAACCCTTATAGCAAATGAAATTGCCCTTAACCGGGTGAAGATGCTTGTATATAATGTGGATCGAATGAATGTAATGAACACGGGAGTTATGAGCACTAAAGGAGAATGGTTAAGCAAGATATACGACTCTTATTTTGATAAAATATTAGTAGATGCACCATGCAGCGGGCTTGGAATTGTGCAGAAAAAAGAAGAAATCAGCAACTGGTGGTCGCTTGAAATAGCTGAAAAACTGGGAGATCTTCAACTCCGGCTTTTAATAGCGGCAATAAAAATGGTAAAAACGGGCGGGACAGTAATATACTCGACTTGTACTCTTACACCGGAAGAAAATGAATTTATAATTGATACAGCATTAAAAAAATATCCTGTTGAATTAGAAGATATAGAATTACCTGTAAAATCGCATGAAGGATTTACTTCATTTCAGGGCAGAGTACTCAGTCCAACTCTATCAAAAACGAGGCGCATTTTACCCTGGGAGGTTAATTCCGATGGTTTTTTTATCGCAAAACTTAAAAAGACCGGAGATACTATTTCACCCGAACAAACAATTCCCAAACAGAGGGATATTAAATTGATTCATTCATGGGGAAAAGAAATCCGCAGTTATTTATCGGTTTTATCAGATGAATACGGCATTGATGAGAATGTATTAAAGAGCTACCGGTACATTATAAAGAGAAATGACATTTTTTTTGTTGACGGAAATTGGAATGATTATAATCCCGGTTTATTTGAAAGAATTGGAACCAGGTTCGGTACATTTGATAAAAAGGGGGAAATAATTTTAAGTACAGAAGCCGCCCAGGTTTTGCAGAATAAAATCAATAAAAAAATAATTACTTTTGAAAATAAAGAACAATTAAAAAAATACCTGGAAGGCGGAGTAATAAAAGAGAAAATGCCGGAATCAGGGCAATGTGTAATTAAATATAAAGATTTTATCCTGGGTACAGCCGTGGTAACAAAAGAAGGGATCAAAAGCAGATTTCCGCGTTCAAAACGGACGCAGGAAATATTAATCCGTTAAAAACTTAATTGAGACTAAGACCTAAGCCCAGTTTGGCTTAACCGTTATTTTAAAAGAACTAATTTTTTTGTACCGATAAAGTTTCCGGCGGTCAGCCTGTAAAAATATATTCCGCTTGAAAGATTACTTCCATTGAATTGTACCGAATAATTGCCGGCAGATTTTTCCTCATCAACCAGAGTTTTTATTACCCTGCCCAATACATCATAAACAATTAGTTTAACAAACGCTGATTTAGGAAGCGAATAATTTATAATTGTAGCCGGATTGAACGGGTTCGGGTAGTTCTGATCTAATGAAAATTCCGATGGTAACAGGCCTTTAATTTCATTTAGAATCTTTGAAATGAAATTTTTAGTACCAACGATAATTTTCAATTGATACTTTGCATCTTTTACCAGGGTAATGGACGACTGATTGGCTTCGATTATTTTTCCAATGACATCATCATAAACGACTAAATAAAATCCCGACGGTAAACTGCCTTTAAGAAGGGAACTTAATGCAATATTATCATTTTGAAGATCATCAGACAGGACAACATCCCAGGCAGCGCCTTCGGCGCCTTCTTTTATGCTGGCACAATAATTCAAAGCAGATGAATTCTCCCGGATGAAAGAAAAAAGGCCGCTTTGTATCCGTGGAGGGCTCAAATAATTACGGGGCAACCGAACATTATTTTTGTTTGCTAAATTCTTAGAGTCTGCAATAGAAAAGAGGAGGGTATTTTCAGTTTTATTATCTGCAATCTTTAATGCCAGGGACCAATCTGCATCGGCAATAATTTTAGGCATAGTTAAAGGCTGAAACTGCCCAAAAGTTTTAAGATTAAGAGAGCTTACAGAAGGCTCAACAAAATACCCTTCACCCGGGACCATAATATTAGTCATATCATATGATTTTTTATTAGTATCATATTTTAATAAAATGGCGGGCGGTTCAACCTGAACATTAAAGAGATATGGATTTGAAACCGTATTCCAGGAATCAGACGAGAATGATATCACAGTATCCATAAGGCTTCGTGTTAATATACTCCCGTAGTACAGGTTTGATATTTTAAAGGTATCTGCCAAGGCCTGGGCAATAAAATATGCTGATCCAGCCTGAAATTGTTCATTATTAAGAATTGAAAAAGAACCGGCGGCAGAAGAATCATATTTATAGATTATCCATTCCCCGTCTTTCATATTTTTTATACCTCCCAGAAAATGAAATACAGTATCGACATAGACATTGTTGAACGGGAAGCCGAAAAAACACCACTTTACGTTTGCTTCCTGAGCGGTTTGAGCCGGAGTGGAAATCGGGATTAAAGATGAAGAAAAATTATAGTTATATATAATAACCTGCGGCGAATAATTCTTAAAAATTATTATTGAATCAAGAATTGTACTATTTGGGCCCCGTATCAAGAGTTCACCGTTAATTGATAAACCTTTTTCTGTTACAAAATAGGGGTCAATATAATGATTCAAATTATCGAATGTATATGCGAATGATGGAATAGTATCTCCTCCCTTATAATAATAATATCTTGAATCAATATTTAAAATTGAAGATATAATTTGCGAATCGATAGAAAATACTATTGCAGAATCTTTATAAAAAGCCGAAGGCGCCTGTGAAAATATTTTTTTATTAACAGTCAAGTTATTTAGTATTTCCGGGACGGACCGTGAACTGTCAAAGCCGCCTTTTAACGTAACAAAAATTGGTTTTTCACCGAAACCGTTATGATTAATCTCCATAGTATCAATATTTTGTTTTCTAAAATTGGGAGTAAAATAAATAAGTGAATCAATAACAGAATCACCAGGCGCAATAACAGGATTATAAGAACCAGGGTTATGGAATCCGAAGTAATTTTTTGAGAATGATATACTGGCTTTTAGTGTAGTATCGCCGCTGTTTTTTAAAATCAGGCGCTTAAAATTATTGTTAATAGACTCAAATGCAGAATCGGCAAAGCTAATTGCAGACTTTATTGATTCAGAAGAAAATTCTCCGCCTTTTCCAATTCCCGTTAAAATAAACTTAAACAGGCCGTTGGGATAAGAATTTGTTCCAATTAATAATACTGCATTATTCGCTCCAATATTTTTTGGTATAAACTGGATGGATATATAATTAGAGGAACCTCCTTTAACAGTATCCGGTTTTTGCAAGAGTATAAAGGAAGAACTATCCGGACCGATTAAAGAATAACTTTTTATATAAAGATCAGTATTACCGAAATAATTTTCAGCACTTATTCCTAAATAGCCAGCACCATCAGATGCAACAACGTTAAAGTTTAATGTGTCCGGGGTGAAATTACCTTTTGCGGTTTCTATAAATATTTTCAGGTTCAGGTTAAAATTTTCACTTACACCGCCAGAATTTTTTCCGGTTAAACGGATTATACCGGAATTTGCTCCCTGTAATATTTTTAATAGATTTAATTTTACCTGAATAATTGCAGAAGAGTTACCGATGAGAGTAGAAAATATTTTGTTTAAAGTAAAAATAGTATCCGGCAGAACATACATTGAATCAAAGGTAACAGGATTATGTCCCCTATTAGATATCATAATTGCGATTAAACTATCCCCGGGGTTATTTGAAAGATTTATAGTATCTATAATTGACCCGGAGTTGAAGACTATAAAATCACCGGTCTTAAAACTGTAAATATATGACCAGCGGCTAGAATCTCCATTACTATTTTCAGCTTTAAATTCCATATAATAGGTTGTATCAGGAATCAAAGAGGTCAATATCAAAGTATCAGTTTTTGTTAAATACATATTGAATGATTTTGAAAAGGATGAATCCGTTGCTAAATAAACCTGATAATTTGTTGCGTCATTAACTTTATTCCATATTATGTGCAGTGTATCCGGATTACTTAAAGGAATGTTTACCGGAGATAATAAAATCGGAATGCTCAGCCGGGTTTTAAAACTTTGGGTAATGGACCAGCTACTTCCTATACTATCTTTATTAAATGATTCAATTCTCCAAAAATAATATGTACCATAATTAAGATTACTTATAGTAATTGATGTATCTGTTGTAAATTTAGTAATCAAAAGATTATTATTTTCAAATGTTGAATCCGGGCTAACTTGAATAAGATAATTGATGGTCTTGTCAGATGACCGCCATCTTAAATTTACTACGGTATCCTGATTTCTAATAAAGTTTACAGGTGATACCAATAAGGGTCCGACAGATGGCGTTGTGAAACTGTAGATAGCGGACCAGAGGCTGGAGTCTCCTTCGGGGTTCTCTGCTTTAATTTTTAGATAATAGGTTGTATCGGGTAGATAAGAGGCCAATACTAATTTATTGGTTTTTACTACAAAAGTTTTGAGTGATTTAGTAAATAACGAATCCGTTGCTAAATAAATTTGATAACTTGCCGCGTCATTTACTCTATTCCATGTTATTTGCAGCGTATCCGGATTATTCGAACTTATGTTGGCTATAGATAATAAAATTAGTCCGGTTAACCGGGTTTTAAAACTATTCGTGAAGGACCAGTTACTACTTATACTATCTTTATTAAATGATTCAATTCTCCAGAAGTAAAATGTATCATAATTAAGATTACTTATAGTAATTGATGTATCTGCTGTATATTTATTAATCAATAGATTATTATTTTCAAAAATTGAATCCGAACTGATTTGAATGCGATAATAAATATTATTATTTGAATTATGCCATCTTAAATTTACTACCGTATCCTGGTTTCTAATAAAGTTTGCAGGAGATACCGGCGAGGGAGCGGCAGATAGTGAAGTAAAGCGATAGGTGGTAGACCAGCGGCTAAAGTCTCCTCCGGTATTTTCAGCTTTAAATTTTAGATAATAGATTGTTTCAGGAATCAACGGGGTTAGTGACAATGTATTAGTTTTTGCAATAAAATATTTAGTTGATTTTATAAATGATGAATCCGTCGACAAATATATTTGATAATTATCGGCATTGTTAATTTTGCTCCATATTATTTGTAGTGTGTCCGGACTGTTCGAAGTTAAGTTGACTACAGATAATAAAAACGGTTCCGGTAAAAGTGTTTTAAAACTTCGGGTAACCGACCAATTACTTTCTATATTATCAATATTAGACGATTCGATCCTCCAATAATAAAAAGTATCATAATTAAGATTTTTTACAATTAATGATGTATCTGTTATTAAATTATTAATTAATACGTTATTGCTATTAAAAGTTGAATCTTCACTTAATTGGAAGTCGAAATTAATATTCTGATTTGACGAAAGCCAGGTAAAACTTTCAACTGTATCCTGGTTCCTTACAAAATTATCAGGTAATAGTAAAGAAGGAACGGCCGGAAGTAACGTAGTTCTAAATCTGGATACGGCAGACCAATCACCGTAAAGATTCCCGGTAATGCTTCGAACTCTCCAATAATATATAATATTATTTTGTAAATTAATTAAGTAGAATACGGTATCGGCAACGGATAAATCCTGAGAATTTTGTAAAGATGCAAAAGTACTATCCGGCGAATATTGAAATTCATAACTGTTTGCGGATTCGACAGAAGTCCAATTGAAAAATAAATTATTAGTAGCCTGATAAGTAGAATTATTTGCCGGCTGGATTAATAAGGGAACTGCAGTGGAGTCCATATTTCTTAAACCCGGCTGTGAAGCTAAAACAGGCAGGGAAACGACTATAAAAACAATATTTATCCAAATAATTTTATTCAGCACATTATTACCAATTCAATAAAAAAATAGTTTATTTTGGCGACGGCGGCAACCCGAAAGTTTCTGCCGTGTTTGATGGTTTATCTCTGCGATGCAAAACAAAATAAACAGTTATTATGGCTACTGCGGTAGCCAAAAAATAAAACAAATTACTTTTAAAAAAGGATTTACTTTTTATATTGTCGTACCGGGATGTAGAATCATATTCCAGGTGCATATTCCTATTAACGGCAGAATCATCTACTGCATGAAGTAAAATACTATTACAGTTCGTAGTTATTCCAAATTGATTCCCAAAAACAAGTTCATCATCAAATGTGCGTTTAACATTAATAAAACCGGATATTGAAGGCAAAGGACTATAATTATCTTTAAAGTTTACCGGTCCGTTCCGGAAATTTCCGGATTGAGGAAATAGCTGAATTAAAAAAATCAAATGAATTAAAATCACCAAATATATTTTCATATAAATAATTTATTTAAATATTTAATTACTATAGAACCGAATCCAGAAATATTTGCACCGAAATACTAAATCTCAGATCTTCAGAAACTCCGATGGGAATATACTTTTCCGATTGGTTGAAAATATTTCTAAAAAGCAGATTCAGCCAAATCCGACGATTCCACAACCATTTTTGCAAAGATAAATCAACATTAAATACCGGATTAACCTCGCCCTGGTATTCGCCTTGCGATTGTACATCGGAATATTTATAGTCAACCCAATCGGTAGAGGAGGAGTACCGTAGAATTGCCCAAATGCCAAAATCTCTTACCGGGTTGTAATTAATTGAATAATTTATTTTATGTACGGGTAATTCCTGCCATATATCCCGGAACACCCGGGTACCCCAAATCTCTTTTTGATACGTATAAAATATTTTCTGGCTTAATTGAGGAATTATTTTATATTCAAGCCCGAGCTGTGCACCGATTACCCTTAAATCCTCATCCGTATATATTTCATCAGGTGCAAAAAACGAACTTTCTTCATTATTATACTGAAAAAATTGTTCTTCAACATAATAATTTATAAACTGCCTGTAATTTATTCCAGCCTCCATCCGAAGAGAGGAATCAATGCTTGTGTTATAATCCATATCAAATGCATACAGTTTACCAATATTAAAATTTCCAATAATTTCCGGAGCATAAAATCCAGGTGCATTAAACTTGTAGCCCTGTTGATACCAGAACCAATAATTTGCATCTTCTATCAGAAGTCTTTCCGAATATGTATAACTTGTTTGAAGATTGCTATTAGCGTTTATATTCCAATTGTTTCTAACATCACCTTTAATTGCAGTTTTTGAATTTGCATTTATAACATAGAAGTTAAAAGACTGGATAAAATCATTGGATAATTTAAAATCAAGTACACCATAAGCTTTTTTTAATTCGAATTGCTTATCGAAGTCAGCAGAAGTATCCCTGCCGATTAATTTTTTATATCCGGCACCAAAGGCAGTGTACAAATATTTATTTTTATAATTTCCTTCAAGATTTGCAGAAATATTTTCCATTTGCCAGTCGAAATTAAGATATTGGTTGTTTTCCCAGTAATTTAATTCACTCGCAGAATACGCTGCAGAATAACTAAGCCCAATACCACAAGATGTATTCGCAGTTCCATTCAGACCAATATGTCTGAAGACCTGGTTAACCGGTATTTCATCACCATAAGGTTGAAAAAAGAAATAATTATCATGGTAAGTTTGTCCGGCAATTATTTGTTGATTTCCGCCAAATATATTCAGATTTAATTTATAATAAGAGGAGTTCATCTCTGCCTTATTATAATCGGGCGAAAGGTACGAAACTCTATTTCTAATCTCGGCGTCGGTCTCAAAATATTGTTCTGTTTTTTCCGAAGTTTCAATATAAAAATTATTATATGAATAGCTGATATCTCCGGATATATAATAACCAATTTTATCCACATGCGGCGTTGAAAATTCCGTAAATGCATATGGACCGGCTTTCCCGGTCTGCTCCCCGACACCGTCATAACCATCTAACGATAAACCTTTAGTTGGAACTTTAGTATGTATATCAATCAATCCATTTTCCGTGAACTCACCATTGTAAATTTGGGGAGTGTTGATAAGTATAATATAATCGACCTGATCAATCGAAATTGGAATTTGATTTATATTCTGAACATCGAAAATATTATTATCAAGTAATTGCCCATCAAGCATAATTAAGAAGTTCTGTCTTTGAAAGGAAGATAAACTGTTAGCACTTACTCCCTTCTCGTAACCATCAATAGTATAGAAGTCCCATTTATCAGCCAGGTAAAAAATATCAGAAAGCGATTGAATTCCTGCTGCTTTAATCATATCCGCCGTGATAATTTGTTTTTGGCATAGCATATCTTCAAGATTATTCGTTTGAGAAAATAATAAATTATTAAGACACAATATCAAAGGAAGAATTAAAAAATATTTCAATTTAATATTTCCTTTATCCAGGCAGGCGTTTGAAATGAATATGACATTCCCGCTGATAATAAAAACAGTTCGATTTTTTTATAAAAATAAACTTTAGTATAATCAGCTCCAACCGTGATCCTGAGATTATTATTTATACGTAAGGCAAGATACGAATTTATCCCAACCGCTAATTCTGTTTCATTTTTTTCTTCTTCGTTTAAACTATCATCAACTATTGCCGTGCCAAACCCGCCCACCCGAATACCTGAATAAAAAGAAAAATTCAAGGGTAAATTGAATTTTTTACCCCATCCAAGGAAGTAATAAAGACTTGAAAAATTATGAAAATACAGTTCTTTTTCTTTATAAGCTATATACCGGGCTCCTGCCTGTATATCCCCGAAATAAAACGGCATTTGCAAATATCCTTCAAAACCACTTTTGCCCGTCCAATACGTATTTAACTCATCAGTACTATGGTTCGAAATAAGGTTTAACGTGAGTGAAATATCACTAAATGCATTTGTTTCAGAAGACTGAGGCTTAAGATCAGTAGTTAAGCCAGTTATAAAAATTAAAGTAGTCAGAAATAGAATTCTTCTCATTATATAATAGTTTTGGAATTGGGAAAAGTGACTAATCAATGAATAACTTAGTCGAAATATAAATAAATTACTCTTTTTGATACTAAGCATTAATAAAATTTAACAAATAAAATTGGGTATTGTTTTATAACTGTTATAATTAACTATTCTTACGGTGATTTATATCAATTCTAAAAAGTATAAATTAAAACTTATCAACTGATATTAAGCAGATATTAATAATTTCAGACTGTGTGATAATTAGTTTTACGTGAATAGATATACTAAAAATATATTGTGTGTATTCTTATAAAGCGGGTGGTAAACTGTTCCGCCAGAGGCGGACAGGTAAAACAGTTAAGAACACGTTTCTTAATATAATTAATACCGCGATTAATCGCTGTGTTAATGAATTATAAAACAATTCTTTTTGACTTTTTTAACAGATTATCACTAACTTCACATGGATTAATTCATTGAGCTATCCACGGCATAAACCTGCCTGACGGCAGGCAGGTGCCGGGGCTACTTTAAATATCAGTTGCATAATTTTAGTAAAAAGTAAATTGAAAAGAGAAAACGGCTGTTTAAAATTAAAAAAATATGAAGAAATAGTATGAAGATTTTGTTAATTTTAAATATATACAAAAATAAACATCAGGATTTACAATAATAATTAAGAACAAACGACTAAAAGAAGTCTATTTATTTTTTAGTATAGTTTTATTACTTTTTCAAACAAATGTCTCATTTGCGCAGTTATCGAAAACGGGCTGGAGTTTTGGCTTAGGGTTAGATTACCCGACTTTTTTTAGTTCGGATGTCCGCCCGGGCTCTAATCAAATCAGCACCGGGGCGCTGATTTCTCTTCAGCATAACTTTTTTGAAAGTGTAGCCTTACGTTATACAGGAACATTTGACCGTATACAAGGCATTATACCGTACGACCGGACCTATTTTTTAACAAGCGGTTTAGCCGCTCCGGTAAATTCCAAAATGCATACTGATTTATATGCAGGGAACATGGATTTACTTTACTATTTTAATCTATACACCGCTGTATCGCCTTATGCAGGATTTGGAGCAGGCCTTGCATCATATAAAACAAATTGGGGAAATATTTTAAATCCTGCTGCCATTACAAAAACTACCGCTGAAATGAACTTTTACCTGGGGAGTGAGTGGAAGATTTCCAATACATGGAATATTAGAACCGAATTAAGCTATCATTCAATAGACGGACAATTTGACGGAATAATTGATAACAACCGTAAAGGAATATTTGGTTCAGATGCGGGGGGGTATATTTCCATATCAGCCGGGCTTCAATTTTATTTTTGGAAGAGTGAGCCTGCAACATACGGTGAGATTTACAGCGGAATAAAACCAAAAATTTCAAGCAATAAAAATTATCCGACTTTGGATGAGATTGATGAAATAATTCATAAAAACGTTCCAATAATTGCTGAGAAGATACTTAGAGTTGAAAGTCCACCTTCGATTCACCCCAACATAGAATTATTTGGAATCAATTTTGAATCCGGCCGATGTAATTTGATTCCGGAAGCCTACCCTATTCTTAAACATGCATTAAGAGTATTGAAAGAAAACCCAGGCATTAGAATAGAAGTTCAAGGTTTTACCGACAATACAGGGAATTCTGCGGCTAATCAAAAGCTATCAGCGAAAAGAGCAGAAGCAATTAAGCAATATTTAGTTTCTGAAGGTATTGATGGTAGCAGGATTACGACAAAAGGTTTTGGCGATAAAAACCCGATCTCCAATAATGATTCAAAACCCGGAAGAGCATTAAACAGAAGAATTGAGTTTAAAATTGAAAAATAGCAATTAACTTAGGTCATTAATCAAAAAATGCAGAATTCAATGGACTAAAGTCCAGAGTTCGAGATGGCTATTCTAAAACCCGGGTTAAAGAGGCCGTGTGAAAATTAGTTTTACATGAATAATTATACTAAAAGTATATCGTGTATTATCTTATAAAGCGGGTGGTAAACTGTTCCGCCAGAGGCGGACAGGTAAAACAGTTAAGAACGAGTTTCTTAATATCATTAACACCGCGATTAATCGCGGTGTTAATGATGCAGAAGATAAAAATTTCGAACTGTTTTAACGGTTTACCCTTGGCTATTGGGAAAATAGCCAAAATAAATTTATGAATATAGTTCTAATGTTCACACAGCCTATAAAACCCGGAGCTACATTAAATATCACTAGTGTAACTTCAATTATTTTAATACTTTATTTCTGAAAAATGAAATTTACTCTATTTAAATTACTTTCTATTTTATTCATTACTTTTTTTATCCAGGCAAGTATTTTTTCCCACAATGAAAAAGACACCCCCGGTTTAAGTTTAAAGATTGATGAGTTTACTGCTGGAAGCAGTTTAAGAAACAGCGAGAGTACAGATAGACCCAATGTTGATTTGATTGATACGGACAAAACAGGCACAATTGAAAACACGCAGGATTCATTACTATTTTCTGAGGCAGGTAATCAGACAATAATTAAATGCGGAAATTTTTCTAATATTAATCTGAATAACTACCTTTATGAGAAAAATCAGAGATTAAACATTATTTGGGTAGCTTCATCGGACGCCCATATACATGTTACGATTGATTCCTCCGGCACTGCATCACTCAGATCAATTGATGAAAATTGGATAGGAAGCGATACAATAATATTTAAGGCATACCATAATAACAAATTTATTCAAAATCAGATCTTTATAATTACTGTGGTCAGCAACTCTCTATTAAATACCGATCCAATAAAACCAATCCGGGAGGTATTAAATAGAGGAATAAACGATATATTAAATCTTTTATCCAGTCCGTTAAGATGGGATTCAACTGACTTTTTCATAGTTCCGGCAATTGCCCTCGGCACATATACGTTTATGCTGGAAGATCAATCAATTCATAATTTTATATCTAATAACGGAACTGCAAAAAAAAATACAATCATGGATCTGGGAACCGATTATGGTGAAGTAACATTCTCAGAGTATTCATCATTAGCTGTTTTTTCTTACGGTTTGGTTTTTAAGGACAACCAAGCTTTTATATTAGGCCTTGAAATGTATGAATCTTACTTCATTGCAAATAACATTACTTCATTTATTAAAAGGGCGTTCGGGAGAAGGCGACCATATGAAAGTGAAGGACCATACAGCATCAATTCTTTTCTAAAGAGACCAAATGCATTGAACTCTTTTCCATCAGGGCATGCAACTCTGGCATTTTCACTATCATCCGTATTGGCCGCGCATACAAGTTCTTTCTGGTTAAAGTCATTATTTTACACTATTGCGGGGGTAACCGCAATTTCCAGAGTTTATTACAGCGACCATTGGTTCTCAGATGTTTTTATGGGAGGCACAATTGGTTATTCCATAGGCAGTTACCTGGTTAATGTTCACAATTCAAATTCGGGCAGTAATTTTCATTTTGATTTTAATGATGATGGTAGATTTTCATTAAAGTTTAACTTTTAAAAAAAATTTCTATTAATCTATATTTAAATAAAAAAAGGCGGACAAAATTGTCCGCCGATTTTAATTTAATTAAGGTGAAAAAAATTAAACGTCGTAGTACAAGGAAAATTCATACGGATGCGGCTGTAATGCCATAGGTTTAATTTCTTTTTCAGTTTTATAATTTATCCAGGTTTCGATTACATCTTCTGTAAATACACCACCTTTAAGTAAATATTCATGATCTTCTGAAAGTGCCTTTAATGCTTCACCAAGGCTACCAGGTGTTGAAGGAACATCTTTCAACTCTTCAGGCGACATATCATAGATATCTTTATCAAGAGGGCTGCCCGGATCTATTCGGTTAACAACACCATCCAAACCGGCCATTAAGATAGCTGGGAATGCAAGGTACGGATTACAAGACGGATCAGGACATCTGAATTCAAGTCTTTTTGCTTTTGGGCTTGCTGAATACATAGGGATACGGATTGAAGCGCTTCTGTTTCTTTGTGAATATGCGAGATTTACAGGAGCTTCAAAACCGGGGACTAATCTTTTATAAGAATTTGTTGTCGGGTTTGTAAATGCAAGTAAAGATGCAGCATGTTTCAACAATCCGCCGGCAAAATAAAGAGCCATTTCACTTAATCCTGCATAGCCATTACCGAAGAATAAAGGTTTGCCTTTTTTCCAAAGACTTGTGTGAACGTGCATTCCGCTACCATTATCTCCAAAGATAGGTTTCGGCATATAAGTTACGGTTTTATTGTTTTTCTTTGCCGTATTTTTTACAATATATTTAAACAATAAAAGTTGATCTGCAGCTTTAACCAAAGGTTCAAAACGTAAATCAATTTCACATTGACCGCCGCTAGCGACTTCATGATGCTGAGCTTCTACGTCAATTCCGGCATTAATCAAATTAGTAACCATTTCACTGCGTAAATTTGCCAATGAATCAGTCGGAGGGACAGGGAAATAACCTTCTTTATAGCGTGGTTTATATCCTAAATTCGGATTTTCATCACGGCCGCTATTCCATTTGCCTTCAATTGAGTCTACAATATAAAAGCTGCCATTAGGTTTGGAATCAAAACGTACATCATCAAAGATAAAGAATTCAGCTTCAGGACCGAAGTAAGCGGTATCAGCAATCCCGGTAGAGATAAGATAATCTGCTGCTTTCTGGGCAATATTTCTGGGGCATCTTGAATATTTTTCTTTTGTAGCAGGTTCCAAAACATCACAAATCAGACTAAGAGTTGGCTGATCATAAAACGCATCCATTAACAATGTATTTGGATCAGGAACAATTAACATATCGCTTTCATTTATTGCCTTCCAACCACGAATAGAAGAACCGTCAAATCCAAAACCGTCTTCAAAAGAATCTTCTTTTAATTGTGAAACCGGAACTGTAAAATGCTGCCATTGACCGGGAAGATCCATAAATTTTAGATCTACGAACTTTATCCCGTTAGCGCTGATAAATTTAAATACACTATCAATCGGTGAATTAGCTTTTGCCATATAACTATCCTTTCAAATTATAATTAGTTAAAAAATAATTTTTAAATTTCAATTTCTGTAGTCTCTTTTATTGTAGATAAGACGAATGTTGTTTTTGTAGATACAACCCCCGGCCAGGATTGAATTTCACTTAAAAGTTTTTCAAGCGATTCTGTCTTTTTAACAATCGCTTTCAATAAATGGGATCCTTCGCCTAAAACCGCATGACACTCTATAATTTGCGGCGCTTTTTCAATTTTTGCGATAAAAGTTTTATAATATTTAGAAGATTCCATCGTAACGGTAATATACGCCATTATATCGTAGCCAAAGGATTTTCTATTGACCTTAGCAAAATACCCCTCAATTATCCCTTTTTCTTCTAACTTATGTAATCTTTCGCTAACTGAAGGAATGGATAAACCTACTGACTCAGCAATAACATTTCTTTTGGTTCTGCCGTTCTTTTGCAGCATGTTTAATATTTTAATATCTAAGTCGTCTAGCATCAATAGCCTAAATTTTTTAGGAAATGATATATCATTTACTTTAAATATAAGGTAAAGAAGGATTTAATGCAAATACAAATAAAAAAAAATTGGATGTCCCAAAAAATTATTTCTTTTATTTAGGTGTGTTAATATAATAAAATTAGGTTAATTACAATAATTTCTTATAAATTTTAATGATTCCGCCTTTATTGAAATAGTTATTTAATCTAATTAAAAATTTGACCTGATTTTCGCGGAATATATATTATCCGGTTTTCCGTGAAGCTGCTTTATAATATCATCCATATCTGTTTTTTAATTATTAACTGCAAGTTACCCAGATATTAAAGATATTATTGAAGAACACCGAGTTTTGAACAAATTTATAAATATTTGAATTTATGGAAATATTAAAAGCACCAGATAACTTTAACGGTGTATGCCAAACCGCGTAAAATATTCTCCGGTTTTTTTAACTTCTTCAAATAAAATAAGATTTTCCTGCGGCCGGTTTTGAAGTTTATGGAACAAATGGTACTGAATTGCAATATTGTTTAAGGATTTTACTTCCACACCACTTAATTTAAGCCTGAATTCAACATCAGAGTCCTCGCCTATTGAGGGGGCTTCATATCTTTCATCAAATCCGTTTATTTTCAAGAAATCTTCTTTATAAATGGAAAAATTGCAACCAAGAATTCCTCTTTTCTTCTTATTAATAAAATTTCTTAGTGTTTGATTCCGGAAATAAAAGGCTTTCTCAACATCATATGATTTTCCAAAAATACCATCTTCGACCAACATTAGTAATTTTCTTTCCGGGAAGCCTTCAATAATTCTGCCGGGTGTAAGATAGCGGGTTATTCTCTCAGATAGATTAACCCTTCTCCCGGTTAAACATGTTTTGGGTTTACGATTATTAAAATGTTCCGCAACAAATTCACTATGGGGAATACAATCAGCGTCAATAAAAATCAGATAATCCGATCTTGCAGACATGATAGCTTTATTTAAAATTTTGTTTTTGCGAAATCCTATATCTTCCTGCCGGATATGTGTAACAGGAAACGGCGCGAATCGGGATATACTTTCAACTTCTTTTATTACCTGAGTTGAAGACCCATCATCGGCAATAATTATTTCAAAATTTTTAAAAGATTGTTGTTCAAAACCAGCCAGAACAAGTTTTAGATAGTCGATGCGGTTATAGAAAGCCAGGATAACAGAAGCTTTACTCATTGATATATTATTCTACAAATAAATGGTAATATTCTTACTGAAGATACAAAAGAGATGAGATAAAGGCCAGATTTTATACTTTAATGCCGTTTTTTCTGAGTATATTATTTTCTTTACTGCGGTTATAAACTTTTTTGCCAGGTTCAATTTTGGGTGGGCGTTGTGGAACAGGGATTCTCCTAATACGTCTTTTAACTTTGACTGTTTTATTTATCATAAAAGATTTTCTTGCTACAAGTTTGCCTATAAGCAGGATAAATTAATAATTCAAATCCCGGGAGTTTTATATTCAGTATCCACCAGCACTGATTCTTTCTTTAATAGAACTGATTAAAACTTCGTATATTTTTCTCTCATTTTCGGAGAGGTCCAGATTAACGGAATAAAATGCAATGTCAAGCCATCTAAGATTTAAATACCTTACTGCATAATCCATTTCTTCTTCCGCTTTCTCATTAGCCTGGGATATAATAATTGCAAGACGTATTGCAGCTTTAATACAAACAATATGCGGAATAGCATTATTATTACAAATCTGAATTAAAATATTTAAGTTATCTTTATATATAGAACAAAGTTCAACAGCTTTTAACCCGGCACTTTTAATCTGCCCGGTTTTGTGAAGGTTTTTTAAATTATTATCGGAGGCAATTTTAATTAATATAGTTAAACTTTTATCTACTTCGTACTTATTCTTTATTGCCCTATTATATGCATGATCAATAGCATTATTAATAGAAACATCGATATTATCTTTAGCTTTTTTCTGCACCTCAAAATTCCGGTAATCCTTGGAAAGTTGAATAACCTTCTCAAAGTCACCATTTTTTATAGCACTATCCAATATTGATACAGGAGAGTCGTTTTTAGATACAGTTTGCGATTCAAAAGGAGTATTTCTGCCGGTTGAATAATTTACCGGACTCTCCGGAGCAATTTTCTTCTTTTCATTAGCAGCATCATTTCCAAATAATTTAAAATCCTTTTTGTTAAGGTTTTCAATTACACGCTGGTAGTGGTCGTCATCAACCGTGAAACTTGCCATAATATCATCCCCAAGGTTGCCCTGAGTAATCGGGCTAATGACAGCTTTAGGAGAAGAATCTTTTAGCTCTTTTATTAATGTTTTTAAAGTTTTAAATTTTTCTTGATTTACTTTCAAAATAATATGTTTCAAAATTAATCTACCTTATCTTAAATCAATTATTACAAACGTTATATCAGAATGATTTCAGAGGGTTAAATATTAAATAAATTAGGAAAAAATGCAATCATTTATCATGAAATAAATATTTAATAATATTATATCACAATTATTTGAATATTTTAACTTTACCGTAAAATTATTTACAGTCGGTAATTTTTATTCTAAATAGAAGATTTAGCCCTGCCGGCAGAGAACCGCTAGTTGACCTTATCCTGATTATCGACAATTTTTGTGAAAAATTAATCCTAAAATCAATTTATTTTAGAAAAATTAAATAATAAACAGTTTATTTTAATAATTGATCGAAAATTAAATATATTATATCTCTTTTTCGAAAGTTCATATAAATTGTGAATAATTTTGTTTGCCGGTTAGAATTTTTTAAGCCACTGAAGATAATTTAATTGAAGATTATTGTATAATTTGAATTATAGAAAAGATTTACGGATATAATCCTGTTTAATTCTTTAAAATTGTAAATTACAATTGAACTATTAATTAAATATAAGAAAAGCAAAATAAAACCGGATTACCAAAAGCTAGAAGACATTATGTGTTTACTTCTTATCTCTTATAAAAGCCATCCATTGTACAATATGATTATTGCAGCAATCGAGATGAATTTTATAACCGCCTAACCGAAAAGGCAAGATTCTGGGACAGTACACCATTTCTATTGGGAGGGAAAAATTTGCAAGCCGGAAATAACATTTTACTTTCACCGGGTATCTACGCATTAAGCAATCATTTACTTGATACGCCCTGGCCAAAAGTTGAAAAAAGTAAAAGATCATTTATTGAAATTATTTAGAACAATGACATTTCTATTGATGTTATCTTTAATCTCTTGTCAGACAGTTCTTTACCCCCGGATGGTTAACTTCCTGACACGGGAATCGGACTTGAAATTGAAAGAGCGGTATCGCCAATTTTTGTTTCAACACCTTATTATGGTACGCGATTATCAACAATTATCATAATAGACAAACTTAATAATGTAACATTTGTAGAAAAATCTCTTAACACAAACAAAACCGATCGGGAGTTTTCATCTTATCATTTTTTAATGGAGCAATAAAAGTTTTAAACAATTTCATAAATTTGATTTTCTTTCATATAAATTCTTTAATTTTAATAAATTAAAAGTAAAACCATATTTTTTGAAGAATTATAGAATTAAAATATCACACTTAGTTTTTCTTAATATTCAGCATAAAACATTTAAGGTTGATCAATGAAAGTAATTGAATGCGTTCCCAATTTCAGTGAAGGGAAAAGAGAAGATGTTTTTCTTGCAATGAAAGATTCTTTAAATGGAATAAAAAATTGCAAATTATTAAACCTGGAACCTGATGAAGATTATAACAGAGTTGTAGTAACTTTAGCCGGAGATGAAACGGGTATACTTGACGGAATGATTGCAATAAGTAAATCTGCTGCGGCAAACATTGATATGACCCAACATAAAGGGAAACATCCCCGGATAGGAGCGATTGACGTTGTACCCTTTATTCCAATAAAAAACGCTTCAATGGATGATTGCATCAGGATATCTGAGGCTTATGCTGAATATATCTCAGAATCACTAAATGTACCTGTTTATTTATATGAAAACTCAGCGAGAAATCCCGAAAGGAAGAATCTTTCCGATATCAGGAAAGGAGAATATGAAGGCCTGGAGGCAAAACTAAAAGATCCCAAGTGGCAGCCTGATTACGGCAAAAGTATTTTTAACCCCAAAACAGGCGCAATTATAACAGGTGCAAGATTTTTTCTTGTTGCATACAATGTTAACTTAAAAACAACAGATATAAAATTCGCAAAAGAAATAGCTGAAATTTTGCGTGAATCCGGCAGTTTAAAAAAAGATGCGAACGGTAAGATTATAATAATAAACGGTGAGAGCATAAGAGAGCCCGGGAGATTAAAAAATGTTAAGGGAATGGGTGTATCCCTTGAAAAATATAAAATTACGCAGGTTTCAATGAATTTAACAAATTACAATATTACCCCTATTCATCTGGCATTTGAGGAAGTAAGGAAAGAAGCAGGCAGAAGGGGAATTGAAATATTAGGAAGCGAAATTGTGGGACTTGTGCCGCTTGAAGCTCTTATTCAGGCGGGATTATTCTATGCAGCAGGTAAAAAACTTGATGAAAAATCCCTTGTGGATCTTTCCATTGAAAAGTTAGGACTAAGTGAACTAAATCCTTTTCACAAAAATGAAAAAATAATAGATTACATGATATAGTACAGAAAAATGAGAACTAGCATTATAAACTTTTTATATTAAAATATTATGGACACAGGAAAATCATTACAACACTATTTAGATGAGTTATCGTCAAGTTCTCCCACACCGGGCGGCGGTAATGTTTCTGCATTTTGTGCAGTACTTTCCTGCTCGTTAGGTGCTATGGTATGCAATCTGACAATAGGGAAGAAAAAATACAAAGATTTTGAACCGGAGATAATAAATTTGAGGCAAAAGTTTGAAATATTGAAACAAGATTTCCTTGAATTTGCGAAAGAAGATAATCTTTCTTTTAACAAAGTGATGGATGCTTTTAAACTTCCAAAGGATACAGAAGACCAAATATCCATAAGGAAAGAAGTAATAAATAAAGCGACAATGGAAGCTGCTTTGATCCCTGCGGAAGTAATTATAAAATGCAAGGAACTTCTCCCGTTAGTTGAGAGGATAGCTGAAATAGGGAATCAAAACTCATTGTCTGATACCGGAGTTGCAATATCACTAGTTTTGACTGCAGCCCAGGGTGCATGTCTTAATGTTACCATAAACTGCTCAGGTTTATTAAATCAAGTAACGGCTTCAGAATTTCTAAAAAAATCAGAATACACTTATGAAGAAATAAAAGAACATTCTAATTTGGTTATAGCAGGAATATTTAAAAAGTTAAAGAACCAGGGGAAATAAATTTATATTTATTTTTGTCGGACTACCGGCTTCCACACATTGTAAATTAATTTATTTTTTTATCTTTATTTTAAGATTTTAGTTAATGTACCGATTATAATTTGATTTTCAGATTCAGCATACCGTTAAAAACGGAATACAATCAAATACTTATTTTTCTCCTACAGTGTAAAACGACAAAATCAGATTAAAAAATAAATGTACTTATTCAACTTCCATTTTTTCTTAATGAGATACTTTATTGTTAACAATTTAAAGAGGTGAAGCAAATGAAAGAAGGACTAAATAGATTCAGCCGGAGGATAACACTAGAGCGCTCACAAGTAGGGTCGCAGGCAATGCTATACGGGATAGGCTTCACGGATGAGGATATGAAGAAGCCGCAAGTAGGTATAGCAAGTATGGGCTGGGAAGGCAACAACTGTAATATGCATTTGAATGATTTAGCCAGACTTGTTAAAAAAGGTGTAGTTGATTCAGGATTGATCGGCCTTATTTTTAATACAATAGGTGTTAGCGACGGAATTTCCATGGGAACGGAAGGCATGAAATATTCGCTGCCATCCCGCGATATAATTGCCGATTCGATAGAAACAGTAATGGGAGCACAATGGTATGATTCATTAATAGCAATACCCGGATGTGACAAGAATATGCCCGGTTCAGTAATGGCAATGGCAAGGATAAACAGGCCAAGCATTATGATTTACGGGGGAACGATACGTGCCGGATTTTTCAAAGGTAAAAAACTTGATGTGGTTTCCGCATTTGAAGCATACGGCCAATATCTATCGAAAGAATTTACAACGGAAGATTTAGAAAATGTACTGCATCATGCATGCCCCGGCGCCGGAGCCTGCGGCGGTATGTATACAGCAAATACAATGGCCTCAGCTATAGAAACTTTGGGATTGAGTTTGCCGTTCAGTTCTTCCTGCCCTGCCAATAGCGAACAAAAAGTTAAAGAATGCTACGACGCCGGCAAAGCAATTCTTCAACTATTAGAATTGGATCTGAAACCTAAAGATATTTTAACAAAGCATGCATTCGAAAATGCTATTACAGTGGTTATAGCTTTAGGCGGTTCAACGAATGCCGCTCTCCATTTAATTGCTATTGCCAGAACTGCCGGAGTAGAATTATCATTGAATGATTTTCAAAGGATCTCAGACCGGACGCCCTACATAGCCGACTTAAAACCAAGCGGGCAGTACGTTATGGAGGATTTATATGAAATCGGCGGTGTACCTGCGGTTCAGAAATTATTAATGCAGGAAGGATTAATTCATGCTGATTGTATGACTGTTACCGGTAAAACAATTGGTGAAAATATTGAAAGCTTTCCGAATTTGAAAGAGGGACAAAAAATTATTTTCCCAATAAGCAACCCAATTAAAAAAACGGGACATCTTCAGGTACTTTACGGCAATCTTGCAACAGAGGGTGCAGTAGCAAAGATTACCGGGAAAGAAGGTACAAAGTTTTCAGGACCGGCTAAAGTTTATAATTCTGAAGAGGAAACGTTAAAGGCAATTGAGAATAAAGAAATCTCAGCCGGTAATATTATTGTTATCCGTTACGAGGGACCTAAAGGCGGACCTGGGATGAGAGAAATGCTTGAAATAACGGCTGCCATTATGGGTGCCGGACTTGGCAAAAGTGTTGCGCTTATTACCGACGGAAGGTTTTCCGGCGGGACGCACGGTTTTGTAGTCGGGCATATAACACCCGAAGCACAGACAGGCGGAAATCTTGCACTGATCGAAAACGGCGATATTATTACAATTGATGCTGATAACAATTTATTACAAGTTGAGCTCTCCGATAAAGAATTGGCAGAACGCAAAGCTAAATGGAAACAGCCGCCATTTAAAGCCACAAGAGGTATTCTTTATAAATATATTAGAAGTGTCTCTTCTGCATCGCAAGGCTGTGTTACGGATGAATTTTAGATTTTCAGAGTAATGTACGGGCAGTGCGAAAATTAGAATTATATTCATAAATATTCATAAAATTGTTTTGCCCATCTTCACAATAGCGGAGGGTAAAACGTTAAAACGGTTTGAAAGTTTTATGTTTTGATCATTAACAACGCGATTAATCGCGGTGTTAATGACATTAAGAAACTTTTTCTTAACTGTTTTACCTGTCCGCCTCTGGAGGAACAGTTTACCACTCGCTTCATTAGAATATAAACGATATGCTTTTGTATATTTATTGCTAATAATTTAATGTAAGAAGGGATAAACAGTTCCTCCAGAGGCGGACTGGTAAAACGGTTGTAATTTTATTTTTTTATTTAATACTTTAACTGAAGTTAGGAGCTGCTTAGTTAAAATCTCAAGTTAAGAGCTATAGATTAAATTTCTATATCATTTAGTCCGAGCAAATCCATCAGGCGTTTATGAGCTTGAGGAGAGAGTTCACAATTATAAGACTTATAAAATTCAATTGTTCTTTCAACCGACTTGAAATATTTAATGCATTCAGGACACCCTGCAAGGTGTTCCTTAATTGCTTTACACTTTGGCGAGTTAAAGTCTTCTCCAAGGCTTTCACAAATATGGCTCATCACTTCTTTGCACAAAACTTTATTTTTCATTTTTGAAATGCCTTATTAATTTCCTTTCTTAAAAAAGCTCTTGCCCTGTGAAGTCTGGATTTAACAGCAGGGATTGAAATTTCAGTAATTTTAGCAGTTTCTTCGGTAGATAACCCTTCAACATCCCTAAGTAAAAAAACAGCCCGGTATTCCGGGGATAGTTTCTCAATAGAATTATCAAGTATATTCCTCAATTCTTTATTTTCCAAATAATTAACAGGTATGGTATTCCAATCCGAAATAAAGCGGTTATCATATAAGTCCTTTTCATCATCCAGGGAGATGAATTTGTGCGGATTCTTTCTGGCTCCCATTAGATAATGGTTAAATGCAATACGATACAACCAGGTTGAAAGTTTTGATTTACCGTCGAACTGTTTTAAGGATTTTATCATGCTGAAAAAAGTATCCTGCATAATATCCTCAGCAAGATCAGGATTCCGGCATATTTTAAAAGCAAAGTTATAGACGGTTTTCTCATAAGCCTTTACAAGACCGGCCATCGCTATTTTGTCTCCGCTTTTTGCTGCTTCAATTAATTTTTCTTCATCCATTTGATGCTAATGCCGATTAAAAGATTCAATAAGATTTAATACTTTTGGAGTTTCGAAACAAACAACTTAATAATAATTAATTTTATAATTCCAAGCTTTTCCATAAATACCAGCTTGCAATTGAGTTGTATGGTTCCCACCGGTACGTTTTAGAGATATTTAAAATTTTCCTCTCATCCGGCATTTTTTTTAATCCATAAACATTCATCATTGCGCGCTTTAAACCTAAATCACCGACAGGCAGAACATTTAGCCTGCCCAGAGTAAAAATTAGAAACATATGCGCCGTCCATAAACCTATTCCTTTAACTTTAGTCAACATTTCAATTATTTCTTCATCGGATTTTTTTTTAAAACCTTTAAATGCTATTTCTCCGGCCAAGACTTTTTCTGAAAGATCTCTTACATAATTTGCTTTTGCATTTGATAGCCCCAGGCCTCTCAAAGTATTATGTGTTGCTTTTAAAATTTTGTCAGGAAGCGGCTTGTTTTCGAAATGAGTGAAAAACTTCCTATGAATTGCGGATGCAGAAGAAATTGACAACTGTTGTTGAATAATTGAGTGTAGTAACGCGTCAAAATAATTTTTATGAGGGAAAATGGAGCAAGGTTGTGAAATATCGATTATTTTTGTGAGATGAATATCATTTTTATATAAATGGATAATACCGTTTTCTATTTCCGTAGAATTCATTATACTTATGATGCTTTATAAAAATTATAATTAAATTTACTTAAAAATAATGTCACAAAGCAAAGGAATTGGACCTTTAATTAAGAACAAACTTTTTGCGGGAGTAAATTCCCAAGCACTTAAGATTTCTTTACTTCAAAATAATTTTTTATCCTTCAAGGAAGGGGATATAATATTTCAAACCGGTGATAAAAGTGAATATCTTTATTTACTTATTGACGGTGAAATAAAATTAAAAGTTCACTATACAATTAACAGCTCAATAGTCCGGGAAAAAGGAAAGAATGATTTTTTCGGTGACTATGAACTACTTGATAATACACCACGAAAATCTTCCGCCGTTGCAAACAGTGATTGTGTTTTGTATAAAATTTCTCAGAAAGAACTTATTGATTTAATTTCCACACATAAAGCAATTAAAGACACAATATCAACGGAAAAAAATGAATATAATTTTAATATAAAAAATAGTTCATATCAAATTGTACAGATCCCGATGGGAATTGAAGCGGAGATTACAAATGCCCCTGTACCCTCTGCAAATTTAGAACAGCCCAAAGATCCATCCCACGAAGAGATTAAAGAAAGCGAAAAAACGGATGACTATCCGGTAAATAAATTTGGTTTATCTGCAACGGAACCTGAAGAAGAACAACTGCCTGATGAAAAAGAACTACCTTTGGATAAGGATGATACAGATTTTCCGGATGAAGGTATTTTTTCAGCAGCGCTAAACGGTAATTTATCATTTAATGATGAACCGAGTTCTAAAGAGATCTTACCTAATGAAGCAAATGGGATGCATGATGGATCGGATGGGGAAAGTATTGAGGAAACATCGCAAAAGGAAGGGACTACCCGTATTGCTGCAGATGACGAAACTGTTGAAAATTCGCAGGAAGTGATTGAATCTTTCAGGCGATTGACTGATGAGACAACACATTCTGAAGATAGTCTGATCCACACTCCTCCTGATGTCGATAAGGTTGAAGAGAAACAAGAAACAGCCGGGTTTTCCGGAAGTGAATTAGATTATAAAAAAATGCTTTTTGCAGTAAAAAAAATTCATGAAAATGTTGAACTTGATAAAACTGTTCGTTCAATCATTGAAGCGATGTTCACTCTTTTTGATTCACAGATAGTTAGAATTTTCCTTTTTGATAAAGTCAAAAGTGAGCTGTGGTCTTTTCCCTTTATGGAGAACGCAGATGAATTTAAAAAAGTAAATATCGGCGAGGGATTACTGGGAAGCAGCGCCAAAGATGATGCAATTATAAATCTTATCAATCCGGAATATGATAACAGGTTCAATTTGCGAACAGATATAGTTGAAAATATTATAGCTGAAGATATGATTATTTTCCCGGTACATGACGGTAATAAAAACCTTGTTGCTATAGTACAAATGATAAACAGCGGAAAAAACGGTTTTACTAAGGAAGATGAGGAAATCTTATCTATTCTTTCTTCCGATATAGGCAATGCCATTGAAAAAAGTTCAGGGAAACATTCTTTAAATGGGGATGGGAGTATAAACCAATTTGAGAAGATTAGTGATTTTGTCATAAACGATATAAATACTTCTCTCGAATTAATAAACCGTTATTCTGAATTCATACGGCATAAAACCGAAATAAAAGAAGTGAAGCAGGTGGCGGGATTCATTACCGAGCAGGTTCACTCAGTATTATTATATTCAAGTATAGTATCGGGTTATATAAACGGCAAAATATCTATAAAAGGAGATATTTTGGATTTAGATACTATTCTTAATAATAAGCTGGATATAATTGCCGAGTATGTTGAATCCAGGGACGCTAAACTATTTAAAAAGCTCGAGGCAAGTACTAAAGTATTTCTTGATCCTGATATGTTTTACCAGGCATGTTTTCAACTTATAAAAATTTTATGCGATTCAATGCCGGATGGGGGCAATATTTATTTAATATCAAAGGAAGAAGGGAATATAGCTTCAATTGAATTTCACAATACGGGAGATATAATTGAAAATAAAAATAAAAGCAATATAGCTGATTCGTTTATTATACCCGGCAATGATGAAGACCTGGGATTAAGTTTTGCTATAGCGAATAAAATTATTAAAGATTTTGACGGGGAAATTAAAATAGGTTCGGAATCAATAAAAGGCTCTTCTTTCAAAATATCCCTGCCTGTTCATAAAGTTTCCAACGATTAAATTTTTATGAACTTCACACATTTAATTCAAGGTCCCTTAAAAGGACGCGACAATCAAAATAGTAAGTTAATCGTAATTTTAGGACCGACTGCTACAGGCAAGACAAAACTTGCAGCTCAATTAGCTTTTCACTTTAACGGAGAAATAATTTCTGCTGATTCCAGGCAGGTATACCGTGGAATGGATATTGGTACAGGGAAAGATTTAGATGATTATAATGTTAATAACTATTTAGTAAATTATCACTTGATAGATATTATTGATCCACATGAAGAATTTAACCTCTTCTTGTTTAAGAAGCATTTTAATGAGTTGTTTAATAAAATTATTCGAATGAATAAAATTCCATTTCTTGTAGGCGGAACAGGCCTATATATCAGCAGTATACTGCAAAATTATGAGCTAAACAAGGTTGATTTTAATGAAGACAGATTTAAGGAGTTAAGTCTAGCCGAACTTCCGGAACTTCAATTGATGCTTCGCGCTTTACGCCCTAATCTTCATAACACTACGGATTTACTCGATAAAGAAAGATTAATAAAAGCAATACTTGTTTCCGAAGAGGTAAAAGATACACCTGATGAAATAGTTGTAATTGATTCTTTAGTTATCGGAGTTTTACCTCCGCGCGATATAATTAAACACAGGATAACGGAACGGTTAAAATACCGTCTACAGAACGGCATGATTGAAGAGGTAAAAGAGCTTATTAATAAGGGTATTTCTTACGACAAATTAAATTTTTTCGGACTTGAATATAAATACATAGGCAAGTATTTAAAAAATGAACTGACTTATAACGACATGTATCAAAAATTGAACAGTGCAATCCATAAATTTGCCAAGCGACAGGTTACATGGTTTAGAAAAATGGAAAAAGAAGGCGTAAAAATTAATTGGATTGAAAGCGCAGATGTTGTAAAGGCAGAAGCAATTATAAAGCTTTCAATAAATTAATCGTATTTGATTACTCGATATTATATCCTTTATCTCCAAATGGTTGAAGTTTTTCCAGCCATAAATCCAGGAGAACGGTTAAATCTTCATCATACACATAGGCCGGATCTTCTTTCGGCTCAAGCTGATCCAAAATCTCAAACGAAAAGTTTTTCAAACCGAACTGATTATAGTCTTTTTGCAACTCTTTAATATTTTCAGAGCCATGTTCAAGCTCAAATTTGTGCCTGTTAATTCTTCCGGGAATATTTTTGCTTTTACCTATAAGTATTTTATTATTAATTAAATTTTTAATTATATATACACCCATAGGAGTTAAAGATTGTTTATACTTCCTTTTTAATTCTGCTTTATCTATCATAATATTATTCCAGGTTTAGTATAAGTTATTTATTCAACCAATATATTTGGTTCTCTCGTTACATGATTTAAATATCAATCATCGCAGAACTGCTTTTTTTAAAGTTCGTCCGCCTGCTGTTGAGACCAGGACGAAAGATATTTATTAAAAATATTGGATTTGGAAATAAATCCCTTGTATTTTCCTTTATCGGTTACGGCAAGATTCCAAACGCTATCTGTTTCAAACATTTCAAGCGCATTTATCAAATCGGTATCAATATCAATAGAGTAAAATTGTGTATTCATGATTTCATAAGCAAGTATTACATCATATAGATCGGTATTCAGCATAACTTCGCGAATATCGTCAAGAGTAATTATTCCCACAAGTTTTTCCTGCTCATTGACAACAGGGAACAGATTACGTTTAGAATGAATTATTTGATCAACTATCTTTCTTAAAGTTATGTTCGGCAAAACCGGGACAAAGTCTTTTTCAATTATATCCCGTACTTTCATCTGTTGAATAAAATATTTTTCTTTTTCAGACCGAAACTTAACTCCTCTTTTAGTTAAAGGGTCAGTATATATAGAGTCCGGCTGAAAATACCTTGAAATGAAATAAGACAATGCTGTAACTATCATCAAGGGAACAATTAAAGTATACCCGCCTGTAATCTCAGCAATTAAGAATATTCCGGTTAACGGCGCATGAAGAACACCGCTTAATATGCCCGCCATACCTACAACAATAAAATTTGAATGATTGAGCTGTATAATATTAAGATAGCCCATTAAATGGGCAAGGGAAAAACCGGTAAAAGCACCGGTAAAAAGAGAGGGGGCAATAATACCGCCATTGCCGCCTGAACTAGTTGTTAAAGCAGTAGCTATAACTTTTGTAATAATTATAAAGACTGCAACGATTATTAATAAAAGGTCTTTATCAATATATTTTAGGAAAAAACTGTTGGGAAGAATTTTATCAAATTGTCCGGCAAGTAAATTTTTTACAGATAAATAACCTTCACCAAAAAGAGGAGGAAGAATAAAAATCATTAAGCACAATATTGTACCACCAATCAATATTTTTAAATGCCGTTTGCCAAGTTTTTCAAAATAATTCTCAATAAAAAATGTTGCTTTAATATTATATAATGATATAAAACCGCATAATATTCCGAGAATAGCATAAAAAGGGACTGCTTTAAGCACCCAGCCTTCCGTAATTAAATAAAAAATTTGACCGCTATATAAAAATTTGGATACCACGGCTGCAGAGGCAGATGCAATAAGCAAAGGAATAAATGAAGGAATTGAAAATTCCGGCAATAGAACTTCCGCGGCAAATATTACACCGGCAATAGGACTATTAAAAATTGCCGATATGCCGGCTGCGGAACCACTGGCAAGCAATATTGTCCTAACCCTGTAATTAAATTTTAATTCTTTAGCAATATTGGAACCAATAGCTGCCCCTGTAATTACAATGGGGGCTTCAAGCCCGGCTGAACCGCCAAATCCGACCGACAAACCACTAGTTATGTAGTGTGATAATATGTCTGCCCTGGGAATATCTGAGGCTTTCCGCATAATCGAATATATTATATTGGAAATTCCTTTGCTAAGTTTTCCGTTAAATAATAATATAACAACTAAAACAGATAGTACAATTCCTATTAAAGGGAAAAACGGCAATATAAATCCTATGCCTATATTATTAAAGTAAATTTTGGGTTCTACTTCAAGGAAATGAACTGCGTTTTTCAACAACGCAGAAGCTAAACCGGATAAGACACCGACTAAAAGACTTGATAATATTACAAATGTTTTTAATTCAATTTTAGTATAAAGAAATCTAACTACATTCTTTATAATAATTTTTATGTTGATCTGAAGGTATTTAAACAAGTGGGCCATATTATTTATACTTTACTCTATAAAAACAATTTTCCGATATATTTGTAAACTTAAAATTACTTTAAAATTATCTAATATTCTTCAGCCGGCTAATAATTCATTTTTATTATGAATATTCACGGGTAGACTTCTGCAGTTACAAATAGTTATGGTATATTATTTTTTTTAACTAAATATCAGTTTATTTTTACAAAAATACAATTTGGAGATTAATGCTTCCGGAAGCTGTAGAAAATTATTTAAGCAAGTATGCACTACGCGGTTGGGAAATAGAATCTGCTACACTAAAAAATATATCAACTGCAATTATAGTTCCTGCAATAAGAGAGTATGAAAATATAAAGAGACTTCTAATTTCCCTTGCGGATAATGATCAGAAATTTTTTAATTCTACCCTGGTAATATTCGTAATTAATAATTCCGCCCTTTCTTCCGCTCAAATTAAGGAAGACAACGGTAAGAGTATTTATCTTCTAAATTCTATTATTGGTAATAACTTTGCTGATAACGCTGATTTAATAAACAAGGTACGCGTGAGCGGTTTGAATATCGGGTTTGTGGATGCTGCTTCAGCGGGCAAAGAATTGCCACAGAAGGATGCCGGTGTGGGTCTTGCAAGAAAAATAGGGATGGATTTAGCATTACTGATTTTTGATTATGATCCCCCGGGTAAAAAAATTTTAGTATGCCTGGATGCAGACTGTACTGTTGAAAGCAACTATATAACGGAAATAGTCAATCATTTTAATACACATGATTCTTCTGCAGCAGCGGTAGACTATGTACATAAAACAGACGGCAGCGAGGAAGAAGTAAACGCTATAATTTGTTATGAAATATTTCTTCGATATTATGAACTTGGATTAAAGTATGCAGGTTCCCCGTTTGCTTTTCCTACAATAGGCTCGACTATGATCTGCGACTACCAAAGTTACATAAAAACCGAAGGTATGAATAAAAGGAAAGCAGCGGAAGATTTTTATTTTCTTGAGAAACTGGCCAAAAATTACCCGGTAAAAATGATAAGGACTACTACCGTTTACCCTTCTTCCCGCCGATCATGGCGTGTACCATTTGGAACCGGTCAGCGTGTAAACCGTTTTCTAGCCCATGTTCAAGACGAATATGTACTTTATAACCCAAAATCCTTTTTTATTCTAAAAGAGTGGCTAAAAATATTTAATAATGAAACTCAATATTTATCCACTTCACTGCTTAAATCGGCTAAAGACATTGATTATAATTTATTTATGTTTTTATACAAGCAAGGGTTTGAAATTGACTGGCAAAGAATTTTAGACAACTCAAAGACTAAAGAGCAGATTCAACGGCAGAAAATAAGATGGTTTGACGGATTCAGAACACTTAAGTTAATCCACTTTCTTCGGGAGAATGGTTATCCAATGATAAATATGTTCGAGGCTCTAGACAGTCTTTTGGGCAAATTTAATACTGGCATCCCGCCAAGTGATTTGCCATCCGACAAGAGGACAAGTAATAACATTCCCGGAATAGAAATTCAAAGGATATACCTGAAGCTTCTCCGGACACAACTTCAGAATTAATTTACATAAAGAATAACTACAGAAATTGTTAACCCGATGATAATAAAAACTTCGATTAATGAAATTCAAAATTATTTATCCGACGCCTCAAATTTTAGAGGGTATTGTGATGCAGTTTATTTCCCTGAGAATGAACAGGATATTTGCGGAATATTACAAGAAGCATTCAATAATAATATTTGCGTTACTATTTCGGGAAATGGAACGGGGCTTACCGGGGCAAGAGTACCGCAAGGCGGAGTAGTAATTTCAATGGAAAAGCTGAACAAGATTGTTGAAATAAATGAGGAACAGAATTATGCAGTTGTTGAGCCGGGAGTAATATTATCTGAATTTCAGGATAAAGTAAAATCACATAATTTATTGTATCCGCCGGATCCAACGGAAAAGAGCTGTTACATAGGGGGAACAGTTGCAACGAATGCTTCAGGAGAAAAAACTTTTAAATACGGTCCAACAAGGAATTACGTGTTAGAACTTGATATAGTTTTGCCAGATGGTGATATATTAAAATTAAAGCGGAATACAATTATTGCCGAAGGCTACAAACTTTCGTTAAAAACGGAATCCGGCCGGTTAATATTTATCGAACTTCCCGATTACAAAATGCCGTCCACAAAAAATGCCGCCGGTTATTATTGTAAAAAAGATATGGATGCTATAGATCTATTCATCGGTTCAGAAGGGACACTTGGAGTAATAGTGAAAATCAAGCTAAAGCTGGAACAATTGCCTGCAAGGTTAATTTCATGTCTTGTGTTTTTTAACCAGGAAATAAACGCTTTAAATTTTATAGAAAAAGCCAGGGATATTTCGTTTAAATCCCGTTTCGATAATAATAAGACTACCATTGCCGCCCTTGCTTTGGAGTATTTTGATGAAAGGACACTAAATTTTTTACGAAGTGATAATCCCTTAATTCCTGAAACCGCAAAATCAGGAGTTTGGTTTGAACAGGAAGTTACCGATGAAAATGAAAATATCATATTTGATAAATGGATGAGCCTTGTGATTGAATTTCAAGGCGATGAAAAAAGCGCCTGGTTCGCGATAACGGAAAATGACAGGAAGAAAATTCAGGAATTCCGCCACTCTATATCCGTAAAAATAAATGAATTTATTGCAAAGGGTAATTTGAAAAAACTTGGAACCGATGCCGCAGTACCGGATGCTAAATTTGAGGAATTATATTTTTATTCCAAGGAACTTGTTGAAAATGCAAAATTAAATTTTGTAATATACGGCCATGCAGGCAATTCTCATATGCATTTGAATATGCTGCCTAAAGATGAAGCAGAATACAAAACCGGTGTAAATATTTACGGGGAGATATGTAAGAAAGCTGTTCAGTTAGGAGGAACAATATCTGCCGAGCACGGAATAGGAAAATTAAAGACCGGTTATTTTCTTCAAATGTACGGCCAGGAAAACATAAATAAAATGATCGGAATAAAAAAAATGATCGATCCGAAAATGATTTTAGGAAGAGGAAATATTTTTAATATTTCCAGGTGAGACTTACTAAAAAGTGGGTCTCACATAAGAATATTAAAAGTAAAAATCTCTTACTTCCACTTCAATCGCTTCAGGATCAAATTTATACAGAAAATTAATAAACTCTTTTGCATAGACTTTATCTTTGTTTTCTCTTTTATATGTCTCTACCAGTTCTTCAAGTTTTTGATGATCCAAAGAACTATTTAGATAATGTTTTTCTTCGCGGTCATCGAAGAACCTGTAAATAACGCAGGTTTTGCTCATAGTAATACCCCGGTATATTAAATTAAAATTGTATCTGCGTGCAGGACATCCGAATATAACTCATTTTTAACAGATTCTGCATTCTTCCTTGCATTTGCAAGACTATTAAGAATATAGCGCCTGGCAGTAAACACCTTTTGCTGGTTTTGGTTAGCTTCATTAAGCAAAAGAAATCCGACATAAATATAGCCATACATTTCAACTAAATCTTTAGCTGCGACATCCTGAAAATTGGAATCTTTTTTATCTTTAACGTATTTAAGGCAATCCTTGTATAATTCTTTTATTTCTTTCAGACTATCAAGAAGCTTTACCAAGTTTCCTTTATACACCCTATTTTCCGAAGCATCAAAAAAATCAGCAAAAACATCATTTATTGCACCGCCGGCGGCAGCTACAATTTGCATTTGTGAAGTGCCCTCATATATATTGGTTATACGTGCATCACGTGATAATCTTTCCACACTAAACTCTTTCATATAGCCTGTACCACCGTGTATCTGTAATGAATCGTAAGCAATTTTATTTGCAGATTCACTTAAAAAATACTTTGTGAGTGGAGTAAGAAATGATACAATTTTTGTCGCCTCTTTCAATTTTTCATTTTCGGCAACGAAAGATTTTTTTGTAGATTTAAGAATTTCCACAACGTCTTCATATTTTTCTTTTTTATCAAGCCAGATACAGGTTGAATAAAACAAAGTTCTGTTTGCTTCAATTGCTACCTTCATATCAATAAGCATGTTAGATATAACCGGCAGATAATAAATAGACTTGCCGAATTGTTCTCTTGCCTTTGCGTACTTCAGAGCTTCTTCATATGCCTGCTGTGCAATTCCTAAAGACTGCGCCCCAATACCGACGCGCGCCCTGTTCATCAAATATATAACATATTTAAGAAGGCCGAATCTTCTTGTTCCGACTAATTGTGCGGGTGTATCATTAAATTGGAGTTCACAAGTCGGCGAGCCGTGAATTCCAAGTTTATGTTCAATGCGGCGAATTTTAAGCGTTTCATCATGATGACACACAAACATGCTTAACCCGCGTGCATCTTTTGTTCCCGGTTCAGTCCGGGCAAGAACAAGAAGGACGTCGCCATTACCGTTTGTTATAAATCTTTTAACGCCCCGCAGGAACCACTTACCGTTATCATCCTGATAAGCGCTCAATTTAACAGCCTGCAAATCCGATCCTGCATCAGGTTCGGTCAAAGCCATAGCGCCAGTATACTTACCTGATGAGAAATCGGGAAGGAATTCCAGTTTTTGATTTTCATCTGCAAATTGAGCGATAGTCTTTCCAATATCCTGCAATCCGAAGAGATTCATTAAAGAAGCGTCGGCACGTGATATCATTTCAACAGCCAGCATATAGATTGTTGTCGGGAAATTCAAACCGCCATATTCACGCGGTAAAATCATTCCCATCAATTCTGCTTTTGAAAGAAGGTCAAGAGCTTCACGGGTACCTTTTGCATAACTAACTTTTCCTTCTTCAAATACGGCGCCTTCTTCATCAATAGAAGCAGCCCTGGGCGCGATAAAATTAGCAGCAATATCCCCGACTATTTCCATTATCTTTCTATAATTTTCGACTGCATCTTCATAATTAACCGGGGCATAATTAAACTTTTCAGCCTGCTTATAGTTATCTTCAGTTAACTCAACAACTTCTTTTAAATCTAAATTTTCAAAATGATGAACCAGATCTGTATTGTCTAAAAAATAATTTGCCATCAAATCATCTCAACTTCTGCTTAAATTCGTTTATAAACATGGGAATGATCTGCATTGCATCGCCGACAATTCCAAAATGTGCAACGCTGAAAATAGGAGCATCAGGATCGCTATTTATCGCCACAATTTTATTGGATTCATTCATTCCGGCTCTATGCTGGATTGCACCGGAAATTCCGCAAGCTATATAAAGTTTTGGCCTTACTGTTACACCAGTCTGCCCAACCTGCCGGTCAACATTAATGAATCCGGCATCAACTGCAGCCCGGGAACCTGCAACTTCACCGCCAATAGCGGCTGCAAGCTCATGAATGAGTTTAAAATTACTTTTAGATCCTATGCCGTAGCCACCCGAAACAATAATAGATGCGCCCTTTAAATTTACTTTATTTTCTTTCCGGTGCTGTTCTATAATTTTAATAACATTATCATAATCATGGGAAATAAAAGGAACTTCCGTAATTTTGCCTTTCACATGATCAGGTAAAGGCTCAAGCCGCATTACACCTTCCCTTACGGTAGCCATCTGAGTCTCAACTTCAGGAGAAATAATAGTGGCTATTATATTTCCTCCGAAAGCAGGCCTGATCTGCAAAAGAAGATTATCATAATCTTTTTTCAAATATTTAACAGTTGAGATTTGCAAATCAGTGCAATCTGCAGTTAGCCCGCTTCTGGTATGAGACGCAACCCGGGGAGCCAGGTCTCTTCCAATAATAGTTGCACCGTAAAGTATTACGCGGGGTTTATGTATTTCAACAAGCTCTATTAAAATTCTGCTGTAAGGAATAGTTCTATAATTTTCAAGTTCAGCATGATCAACAACCAGCGCCTCAACTACACCATATCTAAATGTCTCTTCTGCGAGCTGTCTGATTTTATTGCCGATAACTACGGCTTTCAAATTTCCTTTTAAATTTTCAGCTAATTTTCTACCTTTTGATAAAAGCTCAAAGCTTACATCAGCAGGTTTTCCGTTTCGCTGTTCAATAAAAACCCAAACATCTTTGTTTTGTATCTCCACAGATTTATCCTAGTATATGATCTTCCATTAATTTATCAATTAAATAACTTATTCCGGTTTTATTCGGTTCTATCATTTCCTGGTTTCCGCTTGTAAGTACAACAGATTCAATTTTATGAACCTTGGTTGGTGAACCATGAACACCGCATCTTAATTCATCAAGATTCAGATCATCCATTGTTAGTGTCTGAATATAAAGATGTTTCGATTGATATTCATCTTTGAGCTGGTCGATATAGAGCAGTGAATTTCCTTCAGTTAGCTTTTCAAGCTCCAACAAAGTCTTGGAATTTTTATATGCCATAATTCTTTTAGCTTTAAATGGCCTTGGAAAGGCTGAGTCTTTTAAAGCAGTAATCAAAACAGGCAGCCCGGATTGAAGAATTTCGTAACCGCCTTCTATTTTTCTTTTGACTTTTATGTAAGTTTCGGATACTTCAAGAATTTCTTCGGCATAAGTAATTTGAGGGATATTCAATTTCTCGGCAGTTTGGGGCCCAACTTGTGCGGTATCCCCATCTATGGCCTGCCTACCGGCAAAAACAAAGTTATAGTTACCTATTTTCTTTATAGCTTCGGAAAGGACATAAGAAGTGGCAAGAGTATCAGCGCCTGCAAATTTTCTGTCACTGATCAAAACGGCATCGTCAGCACCCATATAAAGACATTCACGCAATATATCAGATGCTCGGGGAGGTCCCATTGTAATTACAGTAACACGTCCTCCGTACTGGTCTTTTATTTGCAAAGCTAATTCGAGAGCAGCCCTGTCCTCGTGATTAAATATTGCAGGAAGTTTAGCTCTATTTACAGTGCCATCTTCCTTCATAACCTGACCCGATATATTTGCAGTGTCAGGTACCTGCTTTACCATTACAATACTATGTAATGCCATAGTGTCCCAATTTATTAATGCGGTAAAATTACGAAAATTCTTGCTAGATTAAAAAAACTTTAAACTAAAAATACATTTGATGAAGTAATTTTGAATGGGTATTATTCTGAAATTGGTAATGTGAATTTAAATTTACTTCCCTCATTAATTTTGCTTACGACCTCGATATTTCCGCCGTTTTTCTCTATGAATTCCTTGCAAAGTAATAATCCTAAACCCGTACCTCTTTCTCTGGCAGTACCATCGGTGGAAATATTTTCATCAATCCGGAATAACTTTGACAAATTTTCCGGCAATATCCCGATACCATTATCACTTAGCGTTATTTCAATCATGCCATTTTTCAGTGAGGTATCAATACAAATTTTGCCACCGGGTCTGGTAAATTTAATTGCATTCGAAAGCAAATTCCTGATTGTTATATCAATCATATCTTCATCGGCAAAGACACTATTAAAAGGTGAGACACGTATTTCAATATTTATTTTTTTCTCAGAAGCATTTATTTGAAAAATTCCTACTATGCGGTGAATTAATAATTCAAGGTTGAAGCATTTCGGAGCAAACGTGATTTTGCCTGTTTGCATTCTTGACCAATCAAGCAAATTTTCCAATAATTTGAAAACATACATTAAAGAATGATTCAGTTGACCTAAATAGTTCTTTATCTCATCAGTCGAAAGACTTTCATATTGATTTGATAAAATATTTGCAAATCCGAGCAACCCGGTGAATGGGCTTCTCAGGTCGTGCGCAATAATTGAGAATAATTTATCCTTGTTCTTGTTTATTTCTTCAAGCTTTGAATTTAAATCTGCTAATTCTTTAGCATTTTTTTCCAGTGTTTGCCTATTATTATCAAGCTCAATTAAATATTTCTGAATTTTAGATTCAGCCTGTTTTCTTACTGTAATATCTCTTATAATAACAATAAAATTGTCATCCTGAATTGAAACAATACGGGCTTCTTCATAAATTACTTCACCATTAACCATGCTTTTATATTCAAATATTTGGGGACGATTTTTTCTGAATGCATTTTCTGCGTGCAACAAGAACGACTGAGTTATAACCGGATCAAATATACTATCAATACTTTTACCGAGAAGATTTTCAAACTTTATTCCTGAATCGTGGCTAACAACATTATGGAAGTCCAAAAGTATTCCATCATGTGTAAACTTAAGCACTATATCAGGTATAGCATTTAATAAAGCTTTATACCGCGATTTGCTTTCCCTTAACTCCAGTTCGTTTAGTTTACGTTCGGTAATATCTGTAGCGATTGACTGGTAGCCTGTTATAACATTATTTTTATAAATAGCTACCAACCTAATTAATATTGTATGTATACTATTAGCAGCATCCCGGAAATTAATATCACACATATTTAGTTTTTTAGAAACCGTCTCTTCCATCAGGTGATTTAAAAGGTGATGATCTTCCTTTACAACGAAGTCGAAAATATTTTTCCCGATAGTTTCCTGGATCGGGTATCCTAGCATATTACCAAACCCGTAATTTGCCGTTATGATGACTCCCTGATTATCTGTAGTATAAATACCATCATACGAATTTTCAAAAAGATTTTCATACAAAAATTTTGCAAAATTAGTATCCGACTTAAGAAGTTCATAGAAAAAAATTTCTTTCATTACTGCTGCGGTAAATGAAGTTCCTACAATAATCAATAATCCGGTGACTTCGGGAATAAAATATTTAAAATTATTAATTATAATGAACAGCAGCAGCATTCCAGCTATGGCAAACAAGAATATTAATCTTCTTTTTTGCTGAATAACCGGGATAAAGACAGCAAGTGTAAGCGGTGCAAGTATAATGGCATTATCCGTAAACCCGGAAAGCCAAACTGCTATTATCACAAGGAAATACCTTAGGGACCAAAAAGTTTGCCGGGACAATATTCCCGTGTAAAATTCATCAATACAAATTATTAAGAGGAAGAGACCAAAAATAAAATATATTTCATAATGATCGAATGGGAATGAATTTGTAAATGAAGCCCGAAACGCTGCTATTGCAGCTAAAAAAAAGACCGTTCGTGAAGTAATTAATGGCGACGAAAGGTCTAATGCAGTTGATAATTTTTGATTCCGTAATGACGTTTTAAGAAAAAGTATAACCCCTACAATCATTATTATTAAAAACAGAATTATTTCGGGTATGTTATACGCATCCTCTTCGAATTTTATTTCATGGATATCTACAACAGAATTCACATTTGGATAAAAAGTCAATTTAATATTATGAAGAAAAACGCGCGGATTAAAATTTACAGTTTTAGATTCAGCGGAATTAATTTTACTTCGGTTAAATAATTTTAACGGGATAGATAAATCAGTAAGCTTATCAGGAATAGTAGTGTATATAAAGTAATCGCCGCCGTCCTGAAAAAAATCACCGGACATGCACTGAAATATATCAATCCTGCAGTAAGTTTGCCGCTCCGAACTTCTGCATTTAATCTTTAAGCAGGCATTTGAAGGTATTGAATCATCAACAGGAACCATTATCGCCTTAGAATTGTTACTGCCCGGTTTCATCGATAATCGTAAAAATTGTTTACCCTCAGGATTACTATTTATAGTAATTTTTATCCCGGAAGTATCAATAAAGCCTGAAGAAATTGTTGATTGTTTATTAAGATTACTTAAGTTGAATGACGTTATTTTGATTTGCGTAAATGATTTTGTATTAGTTGGGGAAAAAATTATAGAGTACTGCACTTCAATTAACAATAGAAGTGGGATTAACACTAAGATACGGAAAAAAATAACCACTAAATTGCCGGATCTATCCGGAAAGTTACTTACCCAATTTTTTTCGTACCAGGGTGACACAATTAATGATCTTACTCTTGCAGCCAGCGCTGTTAAATATTTTTTTAATTTTCTCATTTCAGTCAGTTCTAACTTCACACTTAACTATTAACCAATTACGTCGAATCACCATAAAATCATCCCGTAAATGAGCAAAATTATTATTGATTGCTTATCAAACAAATCTGATCTTAAATTAACTGACAATATAATATTCAAAAATTTTAACAAATTTCTGGTTTTCCTGCATAATTAATAAAAGCTTAAAGTTAACGGACTCCACCATAATTAATAATCGCAAATTAAATAAATAAGTTTAATTGCTAATTATAAACTAATTATTTAAGATTTAGGATAAATGCTCATTACAGAGCATTTACCTACAAAAGAGAGGATACATAGAAGGCAAAGTCTAAAAGAATATGTATCTTTTATTATTTATAAAAGAGCCAATCAAAAAGGAAATAAATTACATATTATTTTACTTCAGTTTCAATTTTAATCGGCAGTTTTATTTTTTCCCAGCTCAGAATAAGCAATGCAGAATTCTTTCCGTGACTATTAACATTTAAATTACCAAATGTATAATTAAGCCATTCATGATAGTCACCCTGTTGCGGAGCGATGTTGAATCGAAGGGCATCTTGTGATTCGTTGTATTCAAAAGCTCCCCATTGGTCGGCAACTTTATTAAAAATTATTGTCCATTCTTTTTCTTTTGGAATTACAAAGAACCCATATGACCCTGCAGGAAGTTCTTTACCTTCAATCCAAACCTTTCCGGAGAACGTAATTTTTGTTGCTTCATTGGCACCTGCACGCCAAACTTTATCAAATGGCACCAACCCGCCCCAAATTTTCCTGCCCTTTACCCCGGGGGAGCTATATGAAACAATAACATCCGTAATTCCAATAGTTTGCGATACTGATGATTTTGGACTTACTCTAACATCTTTATTCCATGGTGCAATAGTTTTATCGTTTGATTGCACAGTTTTTTTATTCTGCATTGATTTATTATCCTGCTGAGCAAGGATCGCTGAACTACTAATTAATAATATGCAACAGATCCCGTATAGCCACATTTTCATATTGTATTGCAACATATAATTTTCCTTATATTAATTGGGGAAATGTACTAAAAATAAAATCTTTTATAAATCGCTTACTATAATTTATAAATAATTATTTAAATTTCACCGGTATTTTGTTTGACTTTCATTCTTTTAATCAGACTAAACATTCTGAAATATGGCTATAAAAAATATTCTGATGCTTGGCAACCCGGCACTGTACAAAGTTTGTCATCGTGTAGAGAAAGACGAGCTCACAGAAGTTAAATTAAAAGTTAAAGATCTCCATGATACTTTAAATGATTTTAAAGAAAAATATAATGCAGGAAGGGCGATTGCCGCACCGCAAATAGGATACTTCAAAAGGATTGTATACATGAATATAGACAAGCCTGTTGTCTTTATAAATCCTATACTGGATGTTCTCAGCGCTGATATGTTCGAACTATGGGATGACTGTATGAGTTTTCCCGAAATTCTTGTAAAAGTAAAAAGACACAAAAAATGCCACATTGCTTTTAAGAATTTAGAATGGGAAGATAACTCTTTAGCTCTTGAAGGAGGTTTAGCCGAATTACTCCAACATGAAGTAGATCACTTAAATGGAATACTCGCAATATCAAGAGCAGTTGACAGCCAGTCAGTAGCATTGAAAAGCCAAAAAGAGCACTTAAATATTCAATTAATATAAAATTGCACCGGCGAGTAATTGATAACTTTAGTTACGCAAATAATATTTTAAGTAGCCCCGACATTTAAAACCTATAGAAAATTAATTTTGTATTAATAAATATACTAAAAGCATATCGTTTATATTCTTATAAAGCGAGTGGTAAACTGTTCCTCCAGAGGCGGACAGGTAAAACAGTTAAGAATAGGTTTATTAATATCATTAACACCGCGACTAATCGCGGTGTTAATGATACAGCACATAAAAATTTCAAACCGTTTTATAAGTTATCAATTAATCTTTTTTAAGACATCGAGAACTATATCAATTTCTTCTTTTGTATTATAAAAATGCGGTGACATTCTTACATAGCCCAGCCTCAGCGAACAAATAATATTTTCTTCCGATAAAGTATCAAAAATTTTCCCACTCTCATTGTCTTTAAAACTAATGATTCCTGCAATGTTATTTTTATCAAAAGCCCGGACTGCCGGTTTGAATCGTGTATTTTGAAGCTGCTCTGCAAAATACAAAGAGTTATCGATTATAATGTTTTCAATATTGCTTAGACCATACTGATTTAAGAATTTTAGCGAAGCATTCAGCGCATAAATTCCAAATGAGTTAAGAGTTCCACCCTGATAACGGTCGGCAGATTTTTTTAATTTAATTTCATAATTCAGAAAATTCCATGCGTCATCAACGGAGAGCCAGCCGATACAATCCTGGTCGATTTTCTCCTGAAGCTCTTCCGATAAATAAATAAATCCAAGTCCCTGCAACCCTAAAAGCCACTTCTGTGTGCCTGAAGAAACAAAATCGATATAATCCTTCCCGACATCCAATCTAACGGCGCCCAGCCCCTGTATTGCATCAACGGAAAAGATTATACCTTTTTCGCGGCAAACTTTTCCGATTTTATTAAGGTCTACTCTATAACCGGTTAAAAATTGTACCTGGCTTATTGAAATTAATTTAGTTTCAGGGATAATTCCTGCAATAACATCCTCGGCTGAAACAATTCCTTCATGAGACCGGACCAGGTCAACAACAATTCCTTCTTTCCGTAGATTTAAAAACGGATAAACATTTGCCGGGAATTCCAAATCATTCAGAAGTATATGGTCCCCCTTTTTTAATTTTAAGCCGGCTGCCAAAATATTGATTCCATTTGTTGTATTATCGACAAATGCAATACGATCGGGTGAAGTATTGATAGCGGATGCAAGAAATGATTTAGTCTCTTTTATTATTGTTTGCAAACCGATATAATTATCAATTTTCGTTTGGCTTTTTTCGACAAGCAAATTATGAATACTTTCAATTACAGGATTACAAAGCGGCCCGGAGGAAGCATGATTAAAATATATTTTCCCATGATTAAGATATGGGAACTGATCCCTGGCATTTTTTAAATTTAACATTGTAAAACTTAATTTTATGCTTAAAAATTGTCTTAACAAATTTAGCAATTTGAAAGGAAGATAGTATTAAGAGACAACTTAAATATTTTATATTATCAAAATCAACAGCTAATTTTTTGAAATTCTAAGCGATAATGTTTAGATTTTGTTCTGAAATTAGCCGATAAATTTTAACGGCTATTAAAAAAATATTTATACATATAACAGGCAAAAAATGGCTTACCCCAAACCGTCCAAACCAATCGAGCTGAAACCCGAAGATTTACGCTGGCGTTGTTCACCTGAAATATTTGCTTTTGATTCTACAACGGACCTGGAACCCATTGAGGGGATATTAGGACAGGAAAGGGCATTAAAAGCATTAAAACTTGGTGTGGATCTTCGGAGCCCTGGATACAATATATTTATAGCAGGCCTTTCCGGCACAGGGAAAGCAACTACTGTGAAAAAAATGCTGGAATCAATTAATACAAATTGTCCGCCATTTTATGATTACGTATATGTAAATAATTTCAAAGATAACGACAGACCGATTCTGCTCACTTTTCCCGTAGGGAAAGCAAAAATATTTAAACAGGATCTATCTTCAACAATTGAAATTCTCAGGAAAAAGATACCACAAACGCTTGAAACTGAAACATACATAAACAGAAAGAAAAAAATTATTTCTCTTTACAATGAGAGAGAACAAGCGCTGATGAGTTCCTTTGAAGAAAAGCTGAAGGTGGAAAATTTTTCTCTCGGGCAGGTAAAGATAGATGAAACCGCGCGTCCGGATATATTCCCGATAGTTGACAATAAACCCGTACCAATATACCAGCTTGATGAATTTATCAAACAAGGTAAAATTTCTGAAGACGACGCAAAGGAAATTCTAAAGAAATACAATTCCTATCAACAGGATCTTCATTCGCTTTTTAAAAAGGGATTAAAAATAAGTGAGGAATTCCAGGAAAAACTTACAAAATTAGAAAGGGATTCTGCCGAAATAGTAGTAAAAGGAATATTTGAAAACCTTAAAGACAAGTACACCGGTAATAAAACCTTGGAATATTTGAAAGAAATTGAGGAAAACATCCTGGATAATATCCAGCTTTTTGAAGGTATAAAACCGGAGAACAAAGTAACACCGGAAGGATTTCAAATTGATTACTTCAGGGATTATGAAGTAAATATTATATTGGATAACAGCGAGACAACATCCTGCCCGGTTATTATAGAAACATCACCCACCTTCGTTAATCTTTTTGGAACAATAGAAAAAATTTATGACGGGAAAGGGGGATGGTACAGTGATTTTACCAAGATAAAATCCGGCTCGCTGCTAAGAGCAAACGGCGGTTATTTAGTATTAAATGTTAAACACCTTTTCGAAGAAACCGGCGTTTGGCGAACGTTAAAGCGTGTCCTGACGTACCGGAAATTAGAAATACAAGATTCTCACAATTTATTTCAATTTTCTTCATCGAGTTTGAAACCCGAGTTTATTGATATTGAAACAAAAGTTATTCTGATTGGGAATGACAATATTTATTCAATCCTGGCGTCATATGAAGACGATTTTAAAAAAATATTTAAAGTTAAAGCTGATTTTGATTATGAGATTAAACGAAATGATGAAGTGTTGATTCAATACGCACGGGTAATAAAAAAATTAATTAAAGAAGAAAATCTATTAGAATTCGATAAAGGCGCTATTGCGTATCTGATTGAGATAGGCGCTAAATTTGCCGGACATAAAGAAAAATTAACCGCAAGATTTTCTCAGATAGCAGATATTGCGCGTGAGGCAAATTTTTGGACGATAGATGACGGCCTTAATATTGTTGACGCAGCTCATGTAAAAAATGCATATGATTTTGTTAAAGAAAGACACGGCCTACTTGAATCAAAAATAAACGACACTATTGAAGAAGGAATGATTTTAATTGATACCGGGGGTGAGCGAATTGGACAAGTAAACGGACTTGCGGTATACGATGCCGACTTTTATTCTTTCGGCAGGCCGACCAGAATTACTGCAACAGTATCGCTTGGCAGCGGCAGTATAATTAATGTTGAGCGTGAAGCCGGAATGAGCGGCAGGCACTATAATAAAGGAGTTTTAATTATCTCAGGATATTTCAGGGAAACATTTGGTCAAAACTTACCACTTACATTTAATGCAAATTTAGTTTTTGAACAATCTTACGGTACGGTAGACGGCGACAGTGCATCCTGTGCAGAAATTTATGGTTTACTTTCTACGCTTTCAAATCTTCCTATTAAGCAGTCTATCGCAGTAACCGGATCATTAAATCAAAAAGGAGATGTTCAGCCGATTGGAGGTGTTAATGAGAAGATAGAGGGGTTTTTTGATGTTTGCAAGAACAGAGGTTTAAATAAAAAGCAGGGAGTTATTATACCTGTTCAGAATGTTAAAGAACTAATGCTTCGCGAGGATTTAATTGATGCAGTTTCGAAAGGATTATTTCATGTTTATGCTATTGAGCGGGTTGAACAGGGAATGGAGATACTTACAGGTGTTAAAGTGGGAAAACGTGACTCCGGAGGCATTTATGAAGAAAACAGCGTATTTGATTTAGTTGAGAAACGGATAAATGATCTTTACTCAAAATCAAAAGCCAGCAGAACAAATAGTATAAATCGTAATAACGATAAAAGAAAAAGGAGAAAATGAGATGGGTGTATTCAGCAACAATGGATTGCATTCTCTTAGACTAAGTCAACCGGATACATTTGCAAAGACTAAGATTCTTTGCACTTTAGGACCAGCAACAAACTCTGCCGGGACAATAAAAAATTTGATCCAAACAGGAATGGATGGAATCAGATTAAATTTTTCACACAGCAACTATGAATTTTACACTGCCCTTTATAGTGAAATTAACAAAGCATGTGAGAACTCCCAAACGCCTTTGGCGATATTAATGGATTTGCAGGGACCTAAAATCAGGATAGGAGAATTAAGCGAACCCGGGATCGAAATAATTTCAGGAGAAACAATTGAAATTACAATTGATGAAGTAAACGGGACAAAAGATTTGATTTCAACTTCTTATAAGTTTTTACCTAAAGATGCTGAAATAAACGACCCTATTTTAATAGATGACGGACTTATCCGGTTAAAAATAATCGAAAAAAAGAGTAATTCTGTAATTTGTAAAATTGAAGATGGCGGAATATTACATTCCAAGAAAGGTATGAACCTTCCGGGGATGCGCCTTTCAACACCTTCGGTAACGGAAAAGGATTTCAATGATATAGAATTTGCGATGAATTACAGGGTAGACTACATAGCGCTTTCATTTGTCAGATCAGCAAAAGATATCCTGCATTTGCGTAAATGGCTGGAAGACAGAAACCAGATAAAACCTATAATTGCAAAAATTGAAAAGAAAGAAGCCGTTGATAATTTTGACTCGATACTTGAAGCAGCAGACGGAATTATGGTTGCCCGTGGAGATTTAGGAGTAGAATTACCGCCGCAAGAAGTTCCTATTATCCAAAAGATGATTATTAAAAAATGCAATGCCGCCGGTAAGCTTGTTATTACTGCCACGCAGATGCTTGAATCTATGATTCACAATCCTATCCCAACCCGTGCAGAGGCTTCAGATGTGGCTAATGCTGTATTAGATGGTACAGATACTGTAATGCTTAGCGGCGAGACTTCCATAGGCAAATATCCTGTGCAGACGGTAAAAATAATGAATGATATTGTTCGAAAAGCAGAACTATACATACATCCTTTAAAAGATAATGATTTTGTTATCCCTTCAAACCTTGAAGAGAATCTTTTTGAAGCAACCGGTAAGGGAATATCATCAATAAGCAGGCAGGTAAATGCGTCGGCGATTGTTGTATTTACCTATAAAGGAAGGACAGCAAAAAATCTGTCCAAGTACAGATCGCCGTCTAAAATAATAGCCGTATCAAACAGCGTAGATACGATGAACAATCTTTGTTTACGCTGGGGGGTGACCTCAATTTTTATGGAGGATATTGACAAGGAACATATTATAATTGACAAAACAAAAAAATTAATCTTTGATGCAGGGCTTGCCAAAGAAGGAGATATTGTAATATTTACCGCCGGGGCGCCGTATTCCGAAAAAAGCCGTGTTAACTGGTTAAGGATTGAAGTAATATAGAAATTGGTATTTATAATTATAGAATATTTAATTATTCTAATCCTGTTCTTTTTTTAACTTATTACAGATAGAACAAGTTTAAATCTTAAAATAGAAATATTATAAACCGTATAGATCCGAATATGCAAACAGATGATTTAAAAGTTGCGCTATGGTGGGAGACAGATGGAAACGAGAAAATTCTTTGCACATTATGCCCGCGCTACTGCAAGATTGGGAAAGGGCAAGCAGGGTTCTGTTATATCAGACAAAATCATGACGGTAAGCTATATTCAATCGGTTACGGCAGGCCAACCGGATTCGCGATTGATCCTATTGAAAAGAAACCACTCAGCCATTTTTATCCGGGGACTTCAGTATTAAGTTTTGGCACAGCCGGCTGTAACCTTGGCTGCAGGTTTTGTCAAAACTGGTCCATAAGTAAGGCAAAAACTGATGATTTGAACTCATTTTATGCCTCGCCCGAAGATGTTGTTAACCTTGCAAAAAAATACAAAGCCCCATCAATTGCATTTACCTATAATGATCCAACAATTTTTGGTGAATATGTAATTGACATATCAAAGATTGCAAGAGAACAAGGTATTAAAACAGTTATGGTTACTGCGGGATATATTGATAAATATGCCCGCAATGATGTATATAAATATATTGATGCAGCGAATGTTGATTTGAAAGGATTTACTGAAAGATTTTATTTCAAGCTAACTTATTCTCACTTAAATGATATACTTGATACCCTGGTTTGGTTAAAAAAAGAAACCGACATCTGGTTTGAAATTACAACTCTTCTTATTCCGGATGAAAATGATGCCGCGGAGGAGATTAAACGGGAATGTGATTGGATAATAAACAATCTTGGTAACTGTGTGCCTCTTCATTTTACGGCCTTCCATCCTGATTTTAAAATGACGGAGAAACAAAGAACTCCCGAAATGACATTAAACAATTCGCGGGAAATTGCACTTTCTATGGGAATAAAATATTGTTATGTCGGAAATGTACATAACATAGACGGCCAGACAACATATTGTCCCGGCTGTAAAACTATTCTTATTAAAAGAGATTGGCATACGGTAATTTTCAATAAGCTCAAAAACGGAAAGTGTTTCAAATGCGGAACTGAAATTGAAGGGAGGTTTTAAATATTATTTCACGGCTATACGAATTTTTATTGTCTGAGTCTTATGCAGGTTTAAGTAAACCGGCAGTAAATTAAATATTAATATTTTAAAATAAATTTATAATTCTGAAAAATAAAATATTTTATTTAGCCCCGAGATACAGGTAGAGTGATAATTGGAAATATATTTATAAATATATTTTACTTATCTTCTCAATAGCGGAGGGTAAATCGTTAAAACGATTGAAATTTTATTTTTCTATTTTATACCCATAACTGAAGTTATGGGCGGCTTTATTGAATTTTAACACAGGTTCTAAATGCCGGGGCTGTTTTAAATATCGTTTGCGTTGCTTCAGTTAGTAAGTATAATTATTGAACAATTAATTTTTATTAAGGAAAATCGTTTATGGGATCACTTTCAGGGAAAACAGCTTTTATAACCGGCGCAAGTTCCGGGATAGGTAAAGCATGTGCGGAAGAATTTGCCAAAGAAGGTGCAAATCTTATTCTTTCAGCAAGGCGTATAGAAATACTGGATAAGTTTGCAGAATTATTGCAAAAGACATTTGGAATAAATGTATATTCATTTCAACTTGATGTAAGAAATTACACTGATGTAAAAAAAACAATTGCATTAATACCCGAGAATTGGAAGAAGATCGATATTTTAGTAAATAATGCAGGCCTTGCAAGGGGATTTTCAAAAATTTATGAGGGCGATATAGAACAATGGGAAGAAATGATAGATACAAATATTAAAGGACTACTTTACGTTACCAGGCAAATACTCCCGCTCATGGTTGAACGGCAGTCCGGTCATGTTATTAATATCGGTTCTACAGCCGGACATGATGTATATTCAAATGGAAACGTTTATTGCGCTACGAAATTTGCAGTTAATGCTCTAACACAGGCAATCAGGATTGATGTGCTGGATAAAAATATACGCGTAAGTACTGTTGATCCGGGCATGGTATATACTAATTTTAGTAATATAAGGTTCTCCGGTGACAACGCAAAAGCTGAACAAGTTTATGAAGGTGTTAAACCTCTCTCGGCAGAGGATATTGCCGGGACGGTTTTATTTTGCGTTACCCGTCCGGCGCATGTGAATATTAGCGAAATTATAGTTACACCGATTCAGCAAGCTTCACCGGCATATATCCACAGGAAGAAGTAAAGCTGAACATCCATTATCAGCCTGTCGGGAATGGAATAATAAAAAAGGCCGGCAGTAATTTTTCTTTAACCGGCCTCTATTAAGTTCATGGGACAACATTTCAAACAAATAAACTCACATCTCCGGCTCCCTGCCTTATTACTTCAGGAACATCCAGACTTAAGTCAACAATACTCGACAGAGTTCCGGAAAGATTGCCGGATGCAAGCATAAGGTCCACCTGTGCATTAAATATATTTTTTATTTCAAACGGGTCAAATAATACCTGTCCTTTTCTATTAGTTACGCTGGTGCTGATAATCGGATTACCCAATTCTTCAACCAGTTTAATAGAGACGGAATGGTTTGGCACGCGGATTCCGACGGTTTTTCTTTTACTCCACAATTTTTTAGGTACTAATTTAGCGGCGGGAAGGATAAAGGTATACGGCCCCGGCAGCAAATGTTTCATGGATTTGTAGGCAAAATCTGAAACCTTGGCATATTTGGCAATATCTTTAAGATTTGCGCAAACAAAACTGAGCAATTTATTACTACTATCATTTTTTATACTGAAAATTCGTTCGAGGGCCTCTTTATTAAAAATATCACATCCGATGCCGTAAACAGTATCTGTAGGGTATATAATAACCCCGCCGTTTTTTAATACTTCAACTGCTTTATTTATATATCTTAACTGAGGATTTTGGGAATGAAGCTCAAAATACTCCATAAAAGCTCCTTTCATAAGAAAATGTTAATTTATCATGCAACAAAACGAACTTTAAAACCGTATAAGTCAAAATGATTTTCAGTATAACATTTGTAACCATATGCATAAAATACAAAGGAAAACTTAATTAACAACATAAAATGCATTAGTTTATTATCGCTCACAGAAAGGATGAACTTTAGTTAAAAATATCAAAAAGAATGCTATTTTTTTCAATAATATTTATTATATTTGAGTTTATTATTAAATATAATGGGAAAGATTTCGAGGAGAATTCAATGTCAAGAAGATGTCAATTAACAGGTATAGGCCCTGTAACAGGAAATCATGTATCTCATGCACATAACAGAAGAAAAAGAAGATTTCTGCCAAATTTACAGAAGAAAAGAGTTTGGGTTCAGGAATTGAACAGATTTGTAACATTAAAATTATCAGCAAAAGCTATAAAGACAATTTCAAGAAACGGAACATCAGATGTAGCAAAGCTGATAAATGAAAAGAAAATTAAAGCCAGATAAACAAGGCAGATGAATTTAAAACAAAAAAAGGAAAGCAGAAGCTTTCCTTTTTTTTTAAGCGAATGCCGTTATTCCCGAACCACCCAAACTTTAATATTAGTATTAACAGTGGCATGCAGTTTAATGCTAATCCCATATATTCCGAGAGATTTGATAGGCTCTTCTATCTCAATTTTTCTTTTATCAATATCGTAGCCTTTTTCTTTTAATGCGTCTGCAATCATCTGAGTAGTAACTGAACCAAAAATTTTATCTTCTTCACCAACCTGAACGGGGATCGTAACTGAAACTTTTTCAATTTCAGCCGCAAGAGATTCGGCAGAACGTATTTCCTGCTGTTTCTTCTTTGCTATATTTTTTTTCTCCTCTTCAAGAGCAAGGACATTTCCTTTCAGAGCGGTATAGGCAATTTTACGGGGAATTAAAAAATTTCTGGCAAAGCCTTCTTTTACATCAACTAATTCGCCAACTTGCCCCAGCAACTCATAGTTTTGCCTTAATATAACTTTCATTTCTTCTCCAAAAATTTAATGTTATCTAACAGTGTCAGAGACATAAGGCAACAGAGCCATATGCCTGGCGCGTTTGATAGCGAGTGATAATTGTCGTTGATAAATAGAACTTGTACCTGTAATTCTTTTAGGAATTATTTTACCTTGTTCGGTAACATATTTTTGTAACAATTTTACATCTTTATAATCGATGTAGGTAACTTTATTTTGTGTGAACCTGCATATTTTTTTTGTTTTTATTTCTTTTTTCATTTTACACCAAAATTACTTTATTAAATCAGATTCTTCGCTTGATAAAAACTTGTCAAATGAATCGTCGGTGAAATCCACACTTTCAATAACATCGTCATCGGAGACAATATCTTCTTCGTCCAAATGTTCCTCTGCTCCGTTTTCACCATTCAATTTAACCCTTTTATTAAGGAATTGAATCCGCCTGGCCTTAATTTCAACAATGCTGCGATTGTGTCCTTCATCTGATTTCCAGCTCCTGCTTTGCAATTCACCGTCTACTAAAACGGCTGATCCCTTTTTAAGTCTGTCACGGCAGCTTTCAGCCAGCTTATTCCATGCAACAATGCCCACATAACAAACATCTTCCTGCCACTGATTAGTGCTGTCTTTATATTTTCTATTTGAAGCTATAGAAAAATTAACAACAGGAGTGCTATTTGTAGTCTGCCGGAAAACAGGATCTTTTGTAAGGTTTCCCGCTACAATAACATAGTTTATTTCAGGCATTTTCAAATCGGCCATGGTTTTCCTCCGTACTTAATCTTAAGTTATTAGTTATTTACCATTTTCATCAATTTCTTCTTCCTTTTCTTCAACCGCCAGCGGTTCAATTTCCTCTAAAGGCGGGATTACAGCCTCTTCCAATGGGACGATCTTGTTCTTTTCCAAATATTCAACTGCTTCAGTATCAAGCTTAATAGTTAAATATCTAAGAATTTGTTCGTCAAGCGAAAAATATCTTTCGAGTTTGGCAATTATTTTAGATGGGGCAGTAAATCTGAAGATAGCATAATAACCGATTTTACTTTTCTTAACCATATATGCTAATCTTTTCCTTCCCCAATTCTCTATTTCCCTAATTTCACCACCATTATTAATGATAGTTTCTTTAATTTTCAAAATTATGGAATCGATTAGTTCATCATCCAATGCAGCATTTATCATAACTGCACTTTCGTATACATTTATTCTCATTAAGTCGTTTCACCTCCTTTGGGCTAATTGGCCCTCATTTTTCTATGAGAGCAGGGGTTTATATATATTTGATTTAAGAACGAAGTACTAATTTATTTAATTAGATTTGTAATTACAAGCATATTCAGCTAAATATTTGCTAATTTTAGTACTACATTTATTTATAAAAAGTTTAAAAATCAATCTAAATCATAATAAATTTCACGTAAAAGTATAAGTATATTTTGAAATTACCTGGTATTATTCTTTTCAGTATTTTCCGAATTTTTATTATTTCCCGGGATTAAACTGCTTGCATCCAGAATATTTTTTACTCCCCCCTTTATAAATTCTTCTATTAGATAATTTCCGGTTAAAAACACTTTACCGAGTATTTTTCTTTCTTCAGAATTAAAATCCGACAGCACATAATCAGCCATTTCACCCTTTTCAAAATTATTTCCGACACCAATTCTTAACCTTGTAAACTCATTGGATACAAGATTATATATAATTGAGGTAATTCCGTTATGTCCTCCATCGCCGCCCGATAACTTGACGCGTATTTTACCCAAATCTAAATTGATATCATCATGAATAACCAGCAAATCCGGTATATTTATTTTTAAGTTTTCAATTAATTCTTTAGCAGCAATACCGGAATTATTCATAAAAGTGGCAGGTTTTACAAGATAAAACTCAGAACTATTTAAAATACCCCTGCTGTAATAGTAGTTCCCTTTTGAGGGTGAAAATGAAAGAGAATGTTCAGATGCAAAATAATCTAATAACATGAACCCCGAATTGTGCCTGTTATTTTTATATTTATTCCCCGGATTACCCAGCCCGATAATAACACGCACTTTAATATTAAATTAATCCTCGTCCTTTTCAGCCTTATCTTTACCAATTACTTCAGGTTCAGCAGGAGCTTCTTCAGTGGTCTCGGCTACGGCTTCTTTTTCAGCTTTAGGATGAGTGACTGTAACAATTACTGCTTCTTCAGGGTTAAGAATAGTAAGATTTTCCAATACCAAATCTTTTACATGGATTGCATCGCCTAACTTCAATCCTTGTATATTTATATCGATGCGCTGAGGAATATCTTTCGGCAGACATTCAACTTCCAACTTATGCAAAAGCATTTGAAGAACGCCGCCTTCTTTAACACCGACAGGGCTGCCATGAAACTGAACCGGTACTTCAAGCTGGAAAGCTTCTCCGCTCGTTAGACCAAGTAAATCAAAATGAACTACTCTATCGGTAATCGGATCAAATTGTATATCCTTAATAACGCAATCCAATTCTTCATTACCGTCCAATTGAAGAGAGATAAGATGAGTTTCTGTAGTATAAACAAGGGGGTTAATCTCTTTTTCCACAACACCTATAGGGATAGGGCTGCCGTGTTTAGAGTAATAAACTCCCGGAATTTTTCCTGCTTTACGCAAATCGCTGCGTGAGGATTTTGAAATAATTTTTCTAACATTTGCTTTTAGTACTACTTTTTCCATTTTATCTCCGGAACTAATTTTAACTTTTATCTATATCAAACAAAGAACTAATTGATTCATTATTATATGTTCTACGAATAGCTTCGGCAAAAATACCTGAAGCAGAAATAACCGAAATTTTATTTAAATCAGCGTCTTTTTTAATAGGAATTGTATCAGACACGTATAATTTTGTTAATTCAGATCTATTTATACGTTCAATAGCCTTGCCTGAAAGTATCGGGTGCGTAATAGCGCCATAAATATTGCGTGCACCATTTTTCTTTAAAGCTTCAATTGCACCTACAAAAGTACCGGCAGTATCTATAAGATCGTCCACCAATAAGACGTCTTTATTCTCCACATTACCTATAATGTGAACCACCTCGGCAAGATTTTGTTTTGGTCGTCTTTTATCTATAACTACAAGATCGGCATGAAGCCTTTTAGCATAGGACCTTGCCAATTTAATACCGCCAACATCCGGGGATACAACAACAAGATTATTTTTGAGATCATCAAAAAGTCCGCTGAAAACAGTTGATCCGTATAAATGATCGAAAGGAATGTCAAAGAAACCTTGAATTTGCGAAGCGTGTAGGTCCATTGTCATAACGCGATCCGCACCTGCAACAGTTATCAGGTTTGCAACAAGTTTAGCTGTTATGGAAACTCTCGGTTGATCTTTTCTATCCTGTCTTGAGTAGCCGAAATAAGGAATAACAGCAGTAATCCTCTTTGCCGATGCTCTTTTAGCCGCATCTACCATTATCAAAAGCTCCAACAAATTTTCAGCAGGTGGATTCGTGGGCTGGATAATAAATACATCAGAACCGCGTATATTCTCACCATACTTAACCCAAATTTCACTATCGCTAAACCTTTTTAATTCTATTGCGCCTAAACGCATATCTAATTTCTTAGCGATTTTTTGAGCTAATTCAATGTTAGAGCTCCCTGCAAAGATCTTATAGTCACCTTTTACCATCGGGTATCAATTCTATCAACATTTTTCAAAAATAGAGAATAAATATAAATAAAAGGATATGGCAAGTCAATAAAATTAAAATCTAAAATAGTTCAAATTATTTACAAATTGCCGAAAATAAAGGCCTAGTCCTTCTTTTTCTTTAAAAGGAAAATAATAACAATCAACAATACCAGGCCGGAAAGAACATAAATCCAGGGAGGAGTTTCTTTTAACTTAAAAGGCCTGAAAGTTACTGAAATTGTTTTTCCGCTGCCGATATCTGCCAGTGAATAATCCCATATTAATATTCTACCTTTTTTAGCGGTACAATTATCAGTTATTATATCCCCGCCGAAGGTGTATTTGTAGGTAACATGAAATGTATTACTGTTGATTCCAAATCCGGTAGTAATCGGAGCAATAAACTGTGAGAATATCTTTTGTCCTTCAGCTCCATCTTTTAATGAAAAATCCGAGGATATAAACGGTTTAGTCCGGTTCAGGGAGTCAATGTTATTAAAAGTAAGATTAATAATTGCATGATTCGTACTGTCAGTTGAATCTACATAAACACTTATATTTTTAATTGTTGCATAATTTGACGAGAATTCGCTTTTTAAGGAATCGGCATTAAAGATTCCGACTTTATCAAGAAGTTTATTGCTCTCATTATCAGGCATCTTGGTCCAAAACGTAATCCGCATAGATCCCGATCCATCCGAAAAGAGTTGTACATCCTGGATATAATTTATACATCCGCTAAATAGAAAAGAGAACAGTATACCTAAAATTATTTTTTTCACCGCATTGACAGAAATATGTTTTTAAAAATGTTCATAATTAAGTTATTAAATTTAAGTGTAATAAAGATAACATTTTAGATTAAATAATAGAAATTATTGTAATAAATCAGTAAATTTAGCCAGAAAATTTATTGTAATAATTATGCCAACGTATCAATATAAATGTAAAAAATGCGGTCATTTGTTTGAAGTTTTTCATTCTATGAGCGCTGAACCAATAAAAATCTGTCCTAAGTGCAAAGGCCCTGTTAAAAGACTTATTGGCCCCGGGGCGGGCCCTATTTTTAAAGGTTCGGGATTTTATCAAACGGATTACAAAAACAAAGAAAACGCACCAACCCCTAAAAAGCCCTCAAAAGATACTGCTGAGAAAAAATAAAGCGGTTGTATTTTAATCCTTTCTGCCGATTCAAATTATCTGTATGCTTAAATTAAAATTAGTAACTGAGGTTACTCAAATGATATTTAAAGTAGATCCGACATTTAGAGCCTGCCTGGCCCGCCAAAGGCGGTGGTCCCGATTAGAATAGTTCAAGCTTCGCTGGGCACTCACTTTAAGAATAACATTTTTACCACTTTATGATATTGAGTTAAATTTGAATTATTGCCTAAGATATTAATTTCTACAAAGTAGACCCCACTGGTTAAGTGATATTTATTTGCATTAAAATCTAAGTTATGATTGCCCTGCGTTTCTTCTTCATTTATTAAAGTTGCAATTTCCCTTCCTAATAAGTCAAGTACCTTTAATGTGACTTTACTGCTAACTGGTAATTGCCAGCTAATTACAGTTGACGGATTAAAAGTATTTGGATAATTCTGAAATAAAACGAAGAGATGGTGAAAAGATTAGTTGTTCCATTCCGGATATTCCAAACAACAGCAATAAAATGTAGAATAGCTGTAAATTTGTAATTAATTTTCGCATAATTATTCCCTTTTTATTTTACTGAAATTGATTCACAATAATTAATTAGATGAAAGCGGATAAAGCCAGATACCATTGCCATTAGTTCCTAAGAAAAGATCAGAACCATAAATTGCAATTGCTGTTATCTCTGATGAGTCAACAGCAATAGCGGATGAAATATCTGTCCAATATTGTCCGCTATTGTTAGAAAGAAAAAAACCGTAAAGTGTACCGACAACAAGAATTGAAGTACCAGCATACAATTGACCAATCGCATGGTTTGTTAACCCATCATTGCAAGCGGTCCAACTATTCCCGTTGTTTGTTGAAACATATACTCCACCAGAAGAATCTTCAGGCGGTTGATAAATTCCTGCAAATATGTCTTTCCCGACAACTGCAAGACCATTAATGAAAATATTTGGCAATCCACTGTTTGTTGGGGTCCAACTTTTTCCATTATTAGTTGAGCGAAAGATTCCATATTCTCCAGATGCGAAAAGAGTTGTGCCTATTACTGCGAGATAATTAACAGAAAAGGACAATTTAGCTATGGAAGCGTTCCAGCTTAAGCCATCGTCATTGGTTAAATAGACCCCATTTTCAGTCCCTGCATAAATAGTTGATCCAATAGAAGCAAAACAGTTTACATTTTGGACAAAATCAGGATCTCTTTGTTTCCATGTGATACCATTGTCCGTAGAAATTGATACACTGCCACTATTTGCTTTAACACCTGCAAAAATATTAGTACCTTCAGCAAATAGTTTAACCTGAGCATTTGTAACAATGTTAGTTCCTGGAGAAGAAATAGTCCAAGGAGGGTAGTATTGTGATGTCCAGGTTGAACCTTTGTCTTTTGAGATATAAATATAAACGCTAGGATTACACCCCGCCACAATAATATTGGCACCACTTATAACTATACTTGATACCGGAATATTATTCAACCCAAGATCTGTCAAAGTAGTCTCTCCAAATACCAATGGAGATACAGCGTTTTCTTTGCATCCGGATTGAAATATTAGAAATAATATAAATGTGATTTGAAGACGTACCAGGTATATATTTTTAGATAAATTAAAGATTCTTATAATAAGAGATTTTCTTAATTTGAATAACGGTTTTATTAATTCAGCAAGGCTACAAGTATTTTTTATTAATGAATAAAATTTCATTTCTCAGCACCTTATTAAAATGAATAAATAGATCCTATTAGAATAGTGTTCTGATTATTCTTTGTAAAGTTTCCAAGATTATCCTCAAAAGCATAATTAAGGTTGGACCAATCCATTCTGTACTCGAGGCGTGTAACCAAACTGCCGCCAAATTTATATTCATAAGTAAGTGTAATTTCTTTAAGAGCCTGGGCTGTTCCTGTGGTAAAACCGTTCTGGTCGTAATAATACTCGCCTCTGGCACCGATCGCTGAAATATTATTAATATTATATTTACCGGTTAATGCAGCGCCGTTCCAGCTTGCATAACCAACCGGGCTATTGGATTCCTGTCCATAGTCTGCATTCAGAGTTATAAATAAAGCATCCGTTGCCTGGAGATTGAAAATAGAATCAAATACATATCTTTTATAAATGGCATCAGGCTCTTCTGCGCCTCCAATAAAATTCTCCGTAAATGAAAATACCGATGAAGGCGTCCATACTATTTGCGCCCCCAGAGTTTTATCAGTGTTATTATCAATTGCATTATTCCAGCCGTTATAAATATAAAGTGTGGAACTGAATTCCGGGCTGAATGTATATGCTGCCGAAGCCCCCATATGCCAAAGCGGAATGGCATAGGTAAATAAGAATGAACGGCTGTAATTAATATTCGAGATTGACTCAATAGTTTCACCGCCCATATGGGTTACCATTTTACCGGCATTTATTGTTAGCCCGCTTCCAATAGGTATTACGGCAGTAAGGTATGCCTGCTCAACATTCTTCAGGGATTGTTCAGCAGTTATATTTGCAGAGCTGTTAACAACGTCCATGGTTTCTCCGTAAGCCAGGTCAATACGGAAACCGACCGGGCTTGCAGCTTTTTGAATAACAACCTTAGCTTCATTAAGGTTAAACTGGTTCTCATTAACATCGAATGCCCTGTAACCATTCGTGCGGCTTAAAGGGTTGTTAAAGTTTTCATTGAAATTAACATCCACAAGCCCTGAAATAGAAATTGGATTAGAAGGCGCCGTTGTATCCTTTGTTTGGGAAAACAGTAATGTTGGACTGAACAATATCATAATTATAAAAGTTGAAATATTTTTAACAAAACTACTATTTGAATAATTCATCTTGTTTCCTCTTATTTATGAAGCTATTATTTTATGTACACAGCTATGATTGATTTCAATTAAATTTTTATGTCTATTTAACCCGGAAACTTACAAAGCCGGCAAGTTGAACTTATAATAAAAACCAAGACTTAAAAAGCCAATTTGAAGTATAGATAATTGTTGGGATAATAAGGCTATTCTTAAAATTCCAACACCAGACTAATAAATGTAAATTCAGTATATTAACAATCTAACTTAATTGAATCAGTAAAAACACGTAGAAGCGTCTAAGAGTTTTTACGTAGAAAAATCTACGTGTTTTTACGTAGATGAAAATACTACAAAATTAAAATGTCTCTATATCGTTTCTTTTTTAACGAATTGTAGATAGTTGAATATTACATTAATCACGCATTGGTTCATAAGTAAGGTAATTAAAGCTTATGTAGAAAAAGATTATTAGATCGAGTCCGGAGATGAAATTGGTTTCGGCTGGGTTTAAATAGTGGGGAATTGTATAAGTGTTTTTATTAAGCGCATGTTAAAGAAAAAAAATTAGTAACTGAAATATTATACTTTAGTCCGGGATAATAAAATCCATTTCTGTTTTTTCAAGATCTACTCTTACAAGTTTAACTCTGATCTTGTCCCCCAGGCGGAATTGTTTCCTGGTAGCCCTGCCGATGAAAGCATGTTTTTTTTCATCGTAATAATAATAATCGCCTTCAAGGTCGCGTAATTTTATCAGGCCTTCAGCTAAAATATCAAGAATTTTAACAAAAATTCCGAAATGAGCTAACCCCGAAATAATAGCATCAAATTCTTCACCCAAATGATTTTTTAAATATTCAGTTTGTTTTTGCTTTACCGAAAGCCTTTCAGCATCAGTAGCAGTCCGTTCGGTTTCGGAGATATGATCGCAGATAGAATTTAATTCCGGCGCAGCATAATTTCTTTGTTTTTCATAATGCAAATAATTGCTTAAAAGCCTGTGTACAATAAGGTCGGAATACCTTCTGATTGGTGAGGTAAAATGTGTATAATATTTAAAACCAAGGCCGTAATGCCCGATGTTATTTACTGAATAGACTGCTTTTGCCATAGAACGGATTGCAAGTTCATTTATTAAAGATTCCTCATCAGTTCCTTTTGCTTTTTGAATTATACTCTGGACATTATTTAATTTACTTTTCTGAGATGTACCGCCGGTTAGTGAGTAAGGGTCAATTGAGTAACCGAGAGATTTAACAAATTTTGCAAATTCACTTATTTTTTCGGGATCAGGTAAATCATGGATGCGGTAGACAAAAGGTTTAACAATGCCTTTTTCGGGTACGGCAATGTGTTTTGCCGTCAATTTATTAGCAAGGAGCATAAACTCCTCGACCAGCATATTGCTTTCTCTTATCTCCTTTTTAATTATTCTGACCGGTTTATCATTTGAATCCAACTCAAATTTTACTTCGGCAGTGAAAAATTCAATACCTCCTTCTTTAAGACGTTTTTTTCTAAGTGTCCCGGCTAACTTATTCAGCAATAATATTTCTTTTTTAAATTCATTCTCTTCGCCATCTATTATTTCCTGAACTTCATCATAATTAAAGCGATGTTTACTGTTAATTACAGACTTTTTTATTTCATAGCTTGTAATTTTGCAGCGCGGCGTCAATTCAACTATTACAGAATAAGTAAGCCTGTCTTCATCCGGAACTAATGAACAAATATTATTGGACAATTTTTCAGGCAGCATGGGAATTACCTTCCCGACAAGATAGATACTATTCCCCCGTTTCAAAGCCTGTTTATCAATTTCGGAATCAGCTTTTATATAATGAGCAACATCAGCAATATGAATCCCGACAGAATAATTACCGTTTTCAAGTTCCTCAATAGATAAAGCGTCGTCAAAATCTTTCGCATCTTCGGGGTCTATTGTAAAGACTATATTATTTCTATAGTCTTTTCTACCCTTTAGATCATTTGGCGTTATTTTTAGTTCAATTTGTTCAGCTTCCTCCAAAACAGCGGCAGGGAATTTATAAGGAAGATTTAATTCCCTGACAATAGATTCTACTTCGGGATTATAGGAACCTTTTTTACCAAGTACTTCAATTACTTTTCCTTCAGGATTTAATACAGGGTTATCCCATTCAATGTTACCTATAACAACTTTGTCGCCTTCTTTTGCGCTGTTTAGATTTTCTTTATCAATATAGATGTCGCGGTGAATACCTTTATCATCAGGTTCAACGATATAAAATGATTTAGATTTTTTAACTGTGCCAACAATTTCTTCCCTTTTTCTTTTTATTATGCCGATAATCTGTCCTTCAATATTTTTACCTTTTTGTTTTGCGGCAAGCACAACTTCAACAGTATCCCCGTTAAAAGCGGTGCCCATATTACGGGCGGCAATAAAGATGTCCTTCATGCGGGGATTTTTATGCACAACAAAACCATAGCCGTCGTTAACAATTTGGAGAGTACCGGTTATTTTATTTGTAAGAGGTAATTGATTAAGCCTGTAATTTTTTCCTGATTTACTTAAAAATTTTTCTTCGTACAGGTCAAAGAGGACAGATTTAAGCGAGCTATATTCGTGATCATTATTTAAATTTATTTTTTTGGCAATTTCTTTGCTTTTGAAATCCCTGCCGGGATTCTTCTTAAAAAACGCTATTATCTTTTTTTTCATTAAAATTCAAACCTATATTTTAATCCGAGTTCGTCCAACATTTCATTCGAATTTGAAGTTTGCTCCAAAGCCTCTTTTCTTTCAACCCTGATTAAAAAATTCTTAAAGACAGGATACTGAATCTTAACATTCGCCTGGCTTAAATCCTGGAATACATCGGTCGGACCGCCAATAGAATATTCAAAATTATTCACTTTCCCTATTAAATTGAATTTAGTAGTTTGCCCGACGTTTCTTAACTCAACACCTCTTACAGCATCGCCTAAATATTGGTTTGCAAACCCGCTGAGAAGGGAGCCTGCAAAAGAAGTTGCAGTACTGGCAGCAGTGCTTGCGCCAACGACCTGTGACTTCTGCTGTTGCGAAAGATCTGAAGCAAAGTTCCCAAACAAGATAAATCCCATGGCATCATTTAAATTTTTGGTGTCATCCTGTTTATTATTTTCGATATTATCCGAACCTATATAAACACCTATATTATTTTTATCCTTCATGAAATTCTGAAATAGATTTTTTAGCGGACCGATTAATTTTATTTTCACAGCGACCATTTCTTCTTTAATATCACCTTCAGGGGGCTGATAATAGTTCTTATATGTTGCGACAACATTTAAATAGGGATTATTTAATTCACTTTCAAACCGGATTGTACCTGCAGCACCCAATGTCTTTAAAAAAACTAAAGTTGAGCCTTCTAAGAGATTTAACTCTCCTTTTGCAGAAGTTTTACCGCCAATGTTATCGTATTCTATATTCCCTTTTATTCTTGCGGTAAGGTTTTGATTTAATTCCCTGTTTAATGCGAACTTTAGTACTGCTTCGTTTTGGAAACGTGCTCTTATACTGTAATCTATCGCTAATTTTGAGTTTTCCTGCCCGGTATTATCTTTTGTATTATTTTCTTTAATCATACTGATAAATTGCTCAATGTCCTGCTCCTTAACAGAAGCTTTTGAAGTATCTTCAGCGAATCTATATATAATATTTTCCGTATTATCCTGATAACCTGTTTGTTCTAACGGAAAAATGAGATTTGCTTGTTTGATAATAACCGGGGCGATTATAGAATATTTTTTAAAATCAGTGCTGATCCGTATACTACTGTCCGATTGAATTATAAGATCTCCATAAACGGATGGAGTTGCTGCTTTTGAATCATTACTTAAAACTTTCAGAGTCCCTGTTAAATTAATATTAGCCGAAGCCGGTGAAAATTTATTCAGTAAAGCACTTCCGCTTCCCGTCATTGAACCGCCGCCGATAGTTCCGGCGGGATTTGATATAAGAAGACTATCAACATTTATAACATTATCATTAACAGAAAGCTTAACCCCGGCTTTATATTCAAGATTATTTGCTTCCAGGATAAAATCGCCGTTATTAAATAAAATTATACCCGAAAACTCAGGATTATCGAAAGTGCCGGTAAGAATTAAATTACTGGTTAAGTTCCCTTTAATTTTCCTGATCTCCGGCAGGGAGTTTTCCAAAGGGCTTAGATCAATTTTTGCAGATGTTAACGCCAATTTAATTTGTTTAGACTTTATTAATCTTTCTTCCACATTTGTTAACGCCAGGTCAACCGGGATAGTGCCATCTAACAAAAGAGACGGGGCATTATCGTTCAATGTTGAATCTACGAGCCGGACATGCACGGATAAGTTTTGATCTGAATAATTTAATTTTCCAATCATGTTACCAAACATTCTGTTCTTAAACGAAATATTGTCCAGGCGCGTATTAATAACAAAAACGGGGTCGGAATAATTTCCTGTTATTTCAGCATTAAGGTTAATATTTGCATTTAAAGAAGTGTCGGATGAAATATTAAATAATTTTACTACTAAATCATTCCCGCTAATATTTTTCATATTGAGTTTTAAGTCCTGGCTGCCGTAACGTGATAAGTTACCTTTTATTTCTATTTCTCCGCCGTTCCTTATAAAATCAACATTGTCTATATTTATTTTATCTTTGGAATAATTCAGCCTGATATTGCCTTTATTAACCAGGTTAAATTCGTTATAAGCATATGCTAGTGTATCTAAATTCAGGTTAATACTACCGTCGAAGAGGTCTGCCTTGCCCAGGATTTTTACAGTTGAATGATCTTCCAGAAGACCCGACAGGTAAATATCCGCCGATTCGTTTTGTAATTTTAACTTAAGAATTACATTTTTGATATCGCTGCCAACAAATATCCTATCCGATGTTAAATAAAGATTTGCCAGAACATTGTTCAGTGAAGTTGAATCAACATTATTATTAAGCTTGAGAGCCAGCCCAAAATTGGATATAAAGAATACATCATTTGCATTCCAATACTTTAAATAGTTTAAATTAGTATTAAATGCAACGGAAATATTATCTCCATCATTCTTAAACTCGCCGCCCAAATCCCCGTCAATATTAAATTGAGTATTACCCAGAAAAAGTGAAAGAAGATTAAAGTTTTTAAACTTTAAATTATATTTTATATCCATAGACTGCGGATAATGAGTCCCTGATATTTTCTTTTTTGAAGTTTGTACTGCAATTCCTGTATTCACCTGTTTGTTGAAAACAGAATCCGGATAAAGAATGTTATCCATTTTATCCTGCACCTCATTTGAGATTAAACCTGCCTCTTTACTTACCAGGTTTATGGCTTTATTAATCGAAAATTTGCCGGAAATAGAAATATCGGCAGGATTTGAAATAAAGTTTATAACTCTTTCCCCATCCCCGGTATTGTGTATATCGACAATAATGCCCATACTATCTATAGGTAAATTATGAACTACTGAATTATTTAGCTTAAAAGTAAGGCACAAATTCAGATTATCGGGATTAAAATGATCTCCTCTCCCTTTAAAATTAAAATTCAAATCACTATTCAGAGAAGTATCATTTGTAAAAGCTGAAAGGTTTAAGCATTTAACATCACCTGACAGATGAAATGCAGGTTTTTCCTTGTCTAAAAAACTAAAGTAGCCGCCAATTACTGCAGAGGTGGAATCTGATTTCAGCAACAGTTTGCAGGTTATATTACTATTATTTGCTTCGGCATTAAATTTTAAAGAATCTACAATATTACTTCCGCCAATTGAACCGTTGCCTGTTATTCTTAAAACTGCATTTAGCCTGTCCGCAGAAACACCGCTGCCTTTTATCATCCCCCTGGCATTAAGATTTGAAGTAATCCCCGTAAGCGGAGAAACATCCAGATTTTTAGAAAAAAAATCGACATCATACTGCATGTCCTCTTTTCTTAAATCAAGAGTCCCTTTTACGCCGGCACTACCCCGCTGCGTTCTGAATACAGCAGTAGTTTTAAAATTAAGCGGGTTACCGGAATATTGCAATGTATCAAATTTAACAATGCCATAATCACGATAGACCGGCAAATCAAAAGAAGGCATAAGTTTATCAGCATCGGATTCTCTTATTCTGCTATTAATAAAGTCTGCGGAGATAAACATTTTATCCGAATGCAAAACATCCTGTATTCTTCCTTTTAATGCGAGGTGTGTATCCAGATAATTCAACTCTATGCGATTATAGGTTAAGTTTTTTAACGTCCCGGCGGCTTCCAGTTCTACCGAAGCTGTTCCTTTCAGGAAATCAACATCCTTAATAAAAGAAGAAAGATCATTAAAATTAAATTTGGATGCTTTTAATTTAACATCAAAATCTGTTTTCTCTATTTTTGCAAATGCCGTACTGTCAAAAAGATTAAATTTATTAACCTTTGCTTTAAGAATTAAATCAGAACTCCCGGAATGGATTTCAAGGTTGTTAATATAAACCCCGGCTGTATCAATATAAAACCCGCCCGATAAATCTTTAAGCTTAAAATTTTTCATATTCGGAGCAAATGAAAAACTATTTATTTGAACTTCAAACTCATTATTACTAATATCTGCAGAAGCAATTAATGAAAGGTTTAAATCTTTAACACAAAGATCGTGTAAGTTAAAATTATCATAAATTACGCTGGTATTAACATTATTATAATTTCTCATAGCAAAACTAACATTAGTCAGTTTTACATCCGGAGCGATAATTTTAAATGGGAACTTTGAGTGCACGGAATCTTTAGGAGTGGAAGGGAACAACCTTGATATATTCAGTGAGCCGGTACTATCTGCGACAAATGCAATTTTAGCATCTGCTATTTCAAATTTCCTTATATATATTCTTTTTAAAAACATTTGAAGAGGACTTGTTTTAACTTCAATAATACCGGCATTTAATAATGTATCGCTGCCCATATTAACTATGGTGTTCCTTAAAACAATTGAAGTAAATATAGTGCCGTCAATTTTGCCGATATCAACATGCCCATTCAATTCCTTGTTTGCGATTGTTACGACCTCATTGCGAAGAAAATTTCTAAATGTTGAGGTTTGACTAAATCCAACAAAAACAAGGAAGATAATTAATAATACAATACCGGTGTATAAGAATACATTAACAACCTTTTGAAGCAGAGTGCGTTTCTTTATTATTTTATTTTTATTTATTGACAAGGAGTTTTTTTACGGAATATTATTAAACTATGAATATAAATTATAATGCCGGCACTAAGCAATGTTTATTTGAAAATTGATAATCCTGGGACTTGAAATACTTTATAATTCATTCTATACTACAAGGGCAAAGAGACATCATATCAAAGGCCATAATTAGATTAATAATTTTATTTCCCGAATTTAATCAAGATAGAATCAATAATCTTTGATGTGGATTGATTATTAACGAATATGATTGTTTTCACAACTCCTCCGTTAGCTTCAACCACATCTCTTCCAACAATATTATCAATTGTCCAGTCAGCACCTTTTACCAGGATATCAGGAATGAGCTGCCCGATCAAATTAGCGGGAGTATCCTCCTCAAATATAGTCACATAATCCACAGGTTTTAAGTTTGAAATCACAAATGCCCTTTCAGCTTCGAGAAGTATTGGTCTCTTATCCCCTTTTATTCTTTTTACCGAGGTATCACTATTTAACCCGACTATTAGTACATCCCCCAGTTCTTTAGCTTTAGAAAGATAATCAACATGGCCGGCGTGAATAAGGTCGAAACAGCCGTTAGTGAAAACAACTTTCTTTTTTTCTTTTTTGTAGTTCTGACGAATTGCTTTTAATTCATCAAGAGATTTAACTTCACTCATTTGATTTCCTTCGAGACGGCATTAAAAAGTTTGTCAAGTGCAATAGGAACAATACCCATTTCCTCACACACTAAACCACCCGCATAATTAGCAAGGTAGCAGGCCTCATAAATATCAGCGCCGGCGGCGATTGCCATAGTAAGGGTTGAAATTACAGTATCTCCGGCGCCGGAGACGTCTGCAACTTTACGTGCTTTTGTCGGCATCCGCTTTTCTTTTTGTCCGCTTTTAAACACCGCAATACCGCCTTCGCCTAATGTTAAAAGTACATTTTTAGCTTTCAGCTTTTCGAGAAGTTTTTTTCCGGCTTTAGAAATATCTTCATCACTTTTGATTTTAACACCCAGGATATCTTCGGCCTCCTTCCTGTTCGGCTTGAAAACATCAACATATTTAAATAAAAAGAAATTATTAAACTTGGGATCAACGGTTACAAGCACTTTATATTTTTTAGCAAGAGATATCACTTTTCCGATTAAAGAAGGAGTAAGAACGCCTTTGTTATAATCCTGTAAAATAATCCCGTCAAAAGATTTTATGTTTCCCTCAATATAGGCAATTAATTTATTTTGGATTTCGCGGTTGATATAGCTCTTGCTCTCCCTGTCAATTCTAACAAGGTGCTGATGATCCGCTATTACTCTTGTTTTGGCCGTTGTAGGTCTCGACTTATCAACAATAATTCCTTCAATTTTTATTCCCGCTTCATTAAGAAGTGATGAAAATATTGTACCGAAAACATCATGCCCAATAATTCCAACGGGAAACGGGATGCCTCCAAGAGTAGAAATATTAAAAATGACATTAGCAGCGCCGCCAAACCTGTAAAATTCATTTTCTACTTCAACAACCGGCACAGGAGCTTCGGGAGAAATTCTTTTTACATCACCACGGAAATAGCAGTCAAGCATCATATCACCAATTACGGCAATTTTCAGTCCTTTAAAACGTGATTTAAGGGTATTAAGTCTTTTAGCTGAAAGAGTTACCATTATTATTCCTTGTAAAAAACAATGCAAAGATAATTATAAAATTAATCGGGAGAAAGGTTATTGACGCGTAGAATATTGTCGAGGCTTAATAAAAGCTGTTAAACAGCTATTTTTTATTCCTTCAATAAACTTTGCATTCGCGGAGTGATTTGTTTTAGTTAATAGTACATAATAATACTAAATTCTTCTATAAATCTACTTCCTGATTTTCTTTCTTACTTTAGGCATTTCCGGTTTTGGCTGTTCCTTTTTAACAAGAGTCCATTTAGCCAATGGATTTTCAATTACAATCTTACTTAGCCCATTGTCGGTTCCAAGCCACATATTTGAACCATCAAAACAATTACAAACAATTTTTGAAGAATTAAGATTTATTTCATTAAGGTCGACAGTTTTAACTTTTCTTGTAATTCTGTCAACCAGGACCAGACCCCGTCCATAATCTTTTTTTTCTTGTTTATCGAAAGAATAGACTCCGACCCATATTTTATTTCCGGTTCTGGCCATGCAATAAATTCCATCAGCCGGAAGGCCGTCTACATGTGATATTCTTCCCCACTTTTTAAGTCTATCGTAGCAATATATTCCGCCGACGTTAAAATTAGGATCTTTTAATGTAATAAATTCATCCGTGCCGAACCATATATTTTCCGGTTCAAATAGAATATCTGTAAGTGAAACGGCATCACCCTCATTAAGAAATCCCCCGTCCTTATTATTGATAAACTGCCAGGCATTTCTATCTTCCATGTTCATTTTTTTACGGTATTTAAATACGCCGGATTCCGTACCAAACCATAAAAGGCTGTCACCGTCAAGTTTAATAACTTTAATAGTATTTGTTTTAGCATCATTGTTTTGAGTAAGCATACGATCTGAATATCTTTGTTTTTGTACATCCAACAAGGTTAAATTCTGGAATCTGCCAATCCATAATATATTTTGCGCAGGGTCATAACAAAGGGAACGAATCCAATTTCCCATTTCACCGCCCATAGCGAATTTCCTTTTCCGCCACTGGTCTTTTTTAATTTCTAAAGTATAAAGGCCATCCACAGCGCCGGCCCAAACATAATCTTTACTTACGGCTAACGAATAAAAAAAATCGTTTTCTAAATTGCCTTTTTTTGTTGAGTATTCGGTCCACTGATCATCGTTTACCGAATACTTAAAAATACCTTTTCCATAAGTGGATACCCAAATATTTCCATCCTCATTAATTATTTCAGTAATAGATACCCCATCTAAATACTTTGTTGAGATTATTTGCGGTAATGTATATGGTAAATAAAGAAAAAATAATATTGGAATAAGCAGAAGTGATTTTTTCATAGATATTCAGGATTTCATAAACGGACAGATAAAATATCCATTAGTAGCTTTCTTCTTCAGAAGGGAAATTAGCAGATTTAACATCCCCGATATATTTTTTCACTGCTTCGGAAATTAATTCAGCCTGATTAGAATAATACCTTACAAACCTTGGATGAAAATCCACATTTAGGCCCAACATATCCGGAGTAACAAGAACCTGACCATCACAGTGCACACCGGCACCAATCCCGATAGTAGGAATTTTAATTTGTTCAGTAATTTTTTTTGCTAATAATGCAGGAATTTTTTCAATAACAACCGCATAAGCGCCTGCTTCTTCAACCGCTTTTGCATCCAGTAAAATATCGTTCGCTTCTTTTTCATTTTTTCCACGCTCCCTGTAACTTCCAAATTGCCTGATACTCTGAGGAGTTAAGCCGATATGTCCCATGACAGGAATACCGGCATCAGTAATTTTTTTAATTGTTTCAGCAACTCTGACACCGCCTTCAAGTTTAACAGCGCCTGCAGAAGTTTCTTTCATAATTCTGCCTGCATTTCTGAAGCCTTCATCAGGGCTCAACTGGTAAGACATAAATGGTAAATCCACGACAAGCATGGCCCTGTTTATTGCCCGGGCAACCGCTTTTGCATGATAGATCATTTCATCCATTGTAACGGGCAGCGTAGTCTCAATTCCCTGGAATACATTTGCCAGTGAATCACCAACTAGTATTATATCAATACCGGCTTCATCAAGAATTTTAGCAGTAATAAAATCGTAAGCAGTCAGAACTGATATTTTTATACCCTTCTTCTTCAACAGTTCAAGTGTTTTTGTAGTTACTCTTTTAATTATTTGTTCAGTGCTCATATTATTTCAATTTTAATTATTTAAAATTATTTTATACTATTTATATCAACATGTTCAAAAAGTTCATCATCCTTTATTTCAATAAGATTCGAGTTAAAATAAGATTCGAAACCGCGTGCAACACATTGCGCCAAAAAGTCATAATTAACCTCCCGGCCCGTTATGGAAAATAAATCGGCAGTATAATCAAGCAGTGATTTTACTTTGTCAAAATTTTCTGAATTAACAACCAGATAATCTACAATATTTTTATGAAAATCTCCGCACAAAATTGACCCATGTTGCAACAAAACATTGCCCAGTTTTCTTTGTGCGCTTCCTGCCAGTTTTTTGCCGTTAAATTTCAATTCGTTTTTTGCCGGGGCGGCAAAACATGCAGCGCTATATTCTTCTTTATAATATTTTTTAAAATCCGGCTGGGATTTTTCAAGATCAACAGATGAGAGCATATTATTATAAAGGGCAAGCCCTTCGGAAATAGCCTTGTTAATTTCAAAAAAAATCATTTTTGAAGAAGAATCATGTTCAATGGGCATAACTACTGAATACGTTAATTCTTCCGAATGAAGAACAGCTCTTCCACCGGTAGGCCTTTTAACAACATCAATTTTGTCGTCTGCAGCTTTTTTTATGTTGATTGTATCAAAACTTTGATTTGCACCAAGAGAAATACAATACGGTTTCCACCGGTATAACCTGAGCACAGCTTCACCAGGTTTATGGTTATCCGCAAGCGAAACATCAAAAGCCATGTTAAATTTTCCCGAATTGAAGCCGGTATTTATAAACCGCCAATTCATTTACCTATGAGACCCCGTTTGCTTCTGCTTAGAAAATCCAAAACATTTTTTACTAATAAATTATCCCCTAATTCATTTACAATTTTCTCTTTTGCCTGGGTTACATTGAATTCCTTACTATAAATATAGCCATACGCTTTTTTCAAAGCCTCAATATCAGCATGTGCGAAACCGCGCCGGCGAAGTCCGACAAGATTAAGTCCTTTAAATTCCAAAGGTTCATTTGCGGCAAGTATATATGGCGGAACATCTTGTACAGCTCTAAATCCGCCGCCGATCATAGCATGCTGGCCGACAATGCAAAACTGGTGAACGGGCGTTAAGCCGCCGATAATAACATAATCTTCAATTGTAACGTGGCCGGCAATTTGAACACCATTTGCAAGAATACAATTATTACCGATTTTACAATCGTGTGCAACATGTGAATAGGCCATAAGAAGGCAGTTACTACCTATCTGTGAAAAACCGGTATCTTTAGTTCCGCGGTGAAGTGCAACAAATTCTCTGATCACAGTATCGTCGCCAATTATAAAAACCGATTCTTCGTTTGCGAATTTCAAGTCCTGCGGTACATTGGCAACTGAAGCAGACTGGTGAATACGGACACGGTTGCCGATTCTTGCGCCGTTATAAATCACTGCACCCGGGCCAATTATACAGTTATCTCCTATTACAACATTGTCTTCAATTATTGAATAGGGAAGAATGGTAACATTGTTACCAAGTTCAGCTTTACTGCTAACAATAGCAGTAGGATGAATAGTATTCATTTATTCCTTATTATCCCCGGTTTTATTTTCTCTATCTACAATAGCAGCCGTAAATTCCGCTTCTGCCACAAGGTTATCATTAACAAAAGCTCTGCCGTACATTTTGACGACCTTGCTTTTTTTATTTGTCAATTCTACTTCAAGAAAAAGTTGATCGCCCGGCATTACCTGTTTTCTAAATTTTGCATTGTTTATCTGCATAAATAAAACAAGTTTTTCTTCCGGATCAGGGAAAGAATTTAAAAGAAGAATTCCGCCGGTTTGAGCTAAAGCTTCCAGAATAAGCACTCCGGGCATAATGGGCTGGCCGGGGAAATGCCCCTGGAAAAAAGGTTCATTAATAGTTACAGACTTTACTCCAATAACTTTTTTATCCAGTTCAAGATGAATAATTTTATCAACGAGCAGAAAGGGGAAGCGGTGTGGAAGAATTCGTTCAATTGCACTTGTATCAAAGACAATTCCTTCTTTTTTCACAAACTGGAATTTCTTTACAAGCTTTTTTTGTTGATATAATTTTCTAATTTGTTTGGCAAATTCAACATTTGCCCTATGGCCCGGCCTGGCAGCTAAAATCTGCGCCTTTATAGGGGCACCGATCAAAGCCAAATCACCCAAAAGGTCAAGTAATTTATGCCTGGCGGGTTCATTTTTAAATCTTAGCTCTTTATTGTTCAAAATACCGTTGGTACCGAGAATAACTTTATCTTTTATACCCAGTTTTTTCCCTAGTTTATCCAGTTCATTTTCGTCAGGATTTCTATCAATAATAACAACCGCATTATCAATATCACCGCCCTTTATTAATCCTAAATCAGCAAGTTCTTCAACTTCGCTGAGGAAGCAGAAGGTTCTTGCCGGAGCAAATTCCGAAATAAATTCTTTTTCGAGATCAAACAGCCCGGTATGCTGGCTTCCGAGCGCCGGATTTTGATAATCAACCATAACCGTTGCCCTATAATTATCCAGGGGGAGCGCAACAATATCAATTTGATTTTCTTCATTATGGTAGGTTACAGTTTGGTCTATAATTAAATAATCTTTTGGCGCATCCTGTTGAATAAAACCTGCTTTCAGAAGTTGTTCCACAAAAAGCGCGGAACTGCCATCACCAACAGGAGGTTCAATTCCGTCCAATTCAATTATAATATTATCAATTTGTAACCCAACAACGGCAGCAAGGACATGCTCAACAGTATAAACTTTTGCACCACCTATACCTAAAGTTGTTCCCCGCGATACATCAACTACATTATCGGCCGTGGCCGGTATTTCCGGGTTTCCTCCTAAATCTATTCTGACAAATCTAATACCGTAATTTTCTGGTGCGGGTTTGAATGTCATTGTACATGATGTGCCGGTATGCAGTCCAATTCCGGACATAGAAACAGGTTGTGCGATCGTTCTTTGTAATTCTAACATCTATTATTTATCCATTATTCTGAAATAAAAATTTAAATTTGCCGGAATTAGCGTGTCAAAATAGCAAGATGAGTTTTTAAATACAATTAAATGAGCCGAAAAATAAAGTGCTACTTTCAGCAAATATCACAAAATATTATTTATCCGGCTTTTCTGGCAGAGAATTATTTGATTTTTTAAATTCTTCAGTTAAGGTTTTAACCTGTTGTTCTAATTGTTTTATTCTTTCAAGATACTCCGGAAGATTTCTAATATAAGCCTCCTGTTTCATAGCTATTCTTGCCTCCCTTGCAGGCGATCCAAAATACTGGCCCGGTTTGGTTAAAGATTTTGAAATACCGGATTGAGCCAAAAGGATAACATTATCACCAATTTCTATATGCCCTATAAGGCCAACCTGACCGGCAAGAATACAATGATTGCCTATTTTGGCGCTGCCGGAAATTCCCGTTTGCGCAGAAATTACGGTATCTTCGCCAACCACAACGTTATGAGCGATCTGGACAAGGTTATCAAGTTTAGTACCTCTTTTTATTACGGTTGAGCCAAAGGCAGCCCGATCTATTGTAACATTTGCACCAATCTCGACGTCATCTTCCAATACAACATTACCAATTTGAGGTATTTTCTTGTAAATCCCTTTTTCATCTGTAAAAAACCCAAAACCATCAGAACCCAACACAGCCCCCGGATGTATTATAACCCTTTTTCCTATTTTAACCTTCTCTCTTATACTAACATTTTGGAAAATAAGAGTGCCGCTGTCAACAATTACATCTTCAAGAAGGACAGTATTGTGAAATATTTTAACGTTATCATTTATTCTACAACCTGCGGAAACGACTACATTTTTACCAATTGCAACATTTTTGCCAATAACAGCCAAAGGGTGAACAGATGCCGAAATATCAATACCGGTTAAAGGAAATTCCGGAGAAAAATACCGGATAAGAATTTTTGAAAAGGCTTTATTCGGATCGTTAACTTCGATATATGCAATATCATTACGTGATTTATTAAAGCCGGGTTTTACTAATATTGCAGAAGCTTTAGTACTTGCAAAAAATTTTTCATAATGCTTAAGATATAAAAAAGTCAGATCACCGGGACCGGCTTCTTCAATTTTTGCGAGATTCAAAATTTTTATATTATAGTTTCCGGTTATCTTCCCGTCAATGAGACTTGCAATTTCGGTAAGGTTAATTATCATAAATTTATTGTTGAAGTTTTAATTTATCCATAACTAACGAAGTTACGTCGTACTTATCTTTTGCATACAGTAAGACAGCAGCATTACTTCTGTCGAAAACAAAGTCAAGGCTTTCATCATTTGCTACAGCCTGAATTGCGGTAAAAATTTTATTCTGAACCGGTTTCATCAATTCTTCCTGTTGTTTAAACAATTCACCGTTGGCTCCGAATTTTTGATCTCGGTATTCTGTTATCTGTTGATCCAAATTCTTTATCTGGTCTTCAAGTTCGGTGCGGGTTTGTTCGGTCAGTATTAATTTACGTTTATCATAATCTTCTTGTTTTTCTTTTTTTTGATCAACCAATTTTTTAAGCGCTGTCTGCCAATCTTTGATAATTGCGTCAAGCTTTTGGCGTGCATCCTGGGCGTCCGGAAGCTTACTTAAGATAGTTTTAGAGTCGATATAACCAATTTTAAGCTGACTATATGAAAAACCCGTGCAAATAAAGACGTATAGTATTATTGATAAAATTATTTTTTTCATATTAACTCCTTAATATGATTTTGTTACTTTGTAGATTATTTTAAAAGAATGTAGAAATAATAATTTTACCCTCGACTATTGTTGCTATCATATTCATAAATTATTTTAAAACCAACCCAACCTTAGCAAAAATTCAGTATTTTTAATCTCTTTTGCATTCAACCTTAAGAGCAAGTATACAAACAGTATTGACAAAAGCAGATATAATATAGCCGTAAAGAGTGCAAAAAGAATTAATTGCCGCCGGTTTTCAAATAGTCAAGTACCTTGTAAGTCAGATCGGATGAAGAATCCGCATAAAGTAATACAACATCACCGGCCTTATCAAATACAAATTTTACATCTTCTTTAATGGCAACCACTTTAATGGCTTTATATATTTTGCTTTTCACAGGTCCAAATATTTCGTCCTGCTTTTTATAGATTTCACCTGTTCCCTGAGCAAATTTTTCTCTGTTGTAATTTACAACGTCATTTTCCTGGTTCACTAATTTTTGCTGCGCCGTCTGTTTTTGATTATCAGGCATAAGGGCTGCTTTTTTTTGATAGTTTGCAAGGGCTTGTTGATAATCTGCACGCAAGCTATCGAGATGATTCGACCAGGATTTGGAAATTGCGTCCAAATCTCCCTGCGCTTTAATAGCTTCAGGAAACTGTGCAAGAATAACCTGCGAATCAACATAACCCAGTTTCTGTGTTTGAGCTGAAAGAAAAGCAGAACCGGCACACAGGATTGCAATTATTAAAATGTATTTTTTCACTTTTTAATCACCTTTCAATCAAATAAATATCTATTAAAATCCTTTACCAAATTGGAAAGCAAATAACCATGCCGGGGTTTTGCCATTAACCGCTTGTCTATCAAAACCATAGCCCAAATCGAATCCGATTAGTCCGATCGGATTTATCATAATTCTGGCACCGACACCTGCAGCACGCCTCAACTCAAACGGATCAGTATGCTCAATATTAAGGAATACATTACCGGCTTCAGCAAAAGTCAGAAGATACAAGGGTACAGGTTCCAAGGTGACAGCAACACGAATTTCAGTTGTATATCTTATTGCAACATCGCCGCCGCTTGGAGGTCCGATTGACCTGTCGTCATATCCTCTTAGAGGGACAGTAGCAATCTCAAGCCCATTACCGCCCATCATAAACCGTTCGAAGGGATTTATATGTGTTGAAGTAAATGCATCCAATTCGTGGATATAATCCATTTCGGTAGCCGTATACCATGTTATCCTATTGGTATTAAGCAACTGTTTGTACCATTCGGTAAGAAAACTGATTTTATAATAGTTAAGATTTCCGGGCAATAGCCAGCCACCTGATAGTTGCCCGTCCAAAGAAACATTGGAACCGGTGGAAGGGAAAACCGGATTATCAATATTTTTCCTGCTTAAAGTTACACCGGCTGTATACTGATGAGTGACACCGGTAGAGTAAACACCTGCCCCGTCAAGAATATCATTATACTGATACCTTAACATACCCTGGATGTAAAAATAATCATCCGGCCACCTTAATCTGCGACCAACTTTTGCATCTGCTCCGGCCTCGCTCATATCATAAACATATTCCTGCCTGGTATCAAAAACTTCAACCCCGACCATAGTAGGAGAATCCATAAACCAGGGTTCGGTAAATCCCAGTGTAAAAGTTCTATAAATATTACTTACTCCAAACTGCCAGTTAAAGCTCAATATTTGTCCACCGCCCAATGAAAAGGGTTGATCCAGGGAAAAATTTGAGAGTGTAATACCCATTGAACCGCTGAATCCGTAACTTCCGCTATAACCTACAGAAGCATTTAAATAATCGCTTGATTTTTCTTCAACATTGAAGGTAACAATTACGGTACTATCGTTTTTGAGTGAAGTATTTATTCCGTCGGCACCATATAATTTTTCCGAATTAAAATATTTTAAATTCGCCAACTGTTGAATGCTTCTTAAAAGGAGGGCCCTGTTGAAGAATTCTCCGGGGATAGTATAAAGTTCACGACGAATAACTTTGTCTTTAGTTTTATCATTTCCGGCAATTATAACTTTTCCAACTCTAAACTGGTTGTGTTCATCTATATGGATATTTACATCCATTGAATCAGAGCCGACTTTATTTTCTGTAGTTTTCAGGTTAAACATCAGGTAACCATTATCTAAATAAAGTGACGCAACATCATTCTGGTCTTTATTACCGTGCAGATTTTGTTCGAATTTAGGATAATCGTAGACGTCCCCGGTTTTAAAATTCAACCGCTCAACCAATATTTTTTCAGGTATATCACTGCCGCCTTCCCAGGTAATATTTCTTAGAAAGTATTGAGTTCCTTCATATACCTGGATTAAAATAGTAAGATCCTTTTTATCATTTGAATAAATCAGGGAATCTGAAATAACCTGGGCATCCCTGTAACCGTTTTTCTGATAGAAAGTTGTAAGAGATTTTTTATCATCCTCAAATTTTTGAGGATCAAAGTCCGCACTACTCCAGAATTTCCACCATTTAGCTTCCTCAGTATTATCCAGTGCACCTTTCAGATCGCTATCTAAGAAAGATTTATTACCTTTAAATACGATATGCCGTACTTTAACTTTTTGATTTTCATTAATTTTTATCACCAACAAAATTCTGTCTTTAATTTTATCAATGAGATTTAGATAAGAATTTTCTTTCAAGTCGTACTTAACTGATTGATAATTTGTAGAATCTTTTTCATTTCTCCATTTTACAGTGATATCTTCTTTTGATGTATCGGCAGTATAATAGACAAAATTTTCAAAATTAATTTGGGCATTTAAATAGCCGTCTTTTTCGTACAATTTTAGTATGTCGTTTTTAATTTTGTTTTCTTCCTGCGGCTTCAGAATTTGACCGCGCTGAAGATCAACTTTAGCCTGCAAATCGCTTGTACTTTCCGCATCGTTTCCTAAAAAGAGACTTTTTTCATACCTGGGATATTCTTTAACTTTAATAAGCAGGAAGACACCGTCAGAGACCTGTTTATCAACATAAACATTTATATCGGAAAAGAGATTTAAAGTCCATAATTGTTTTATTGCATTCATTATGTTCTGATCGGCGACTAATTGAATCTCATCACCCAGTTTAAGTCCGCTGTTCGAAATAATAGTAGAAGCATCGGCAGTTTTGTTGCCTTCTACAGTAATACCGAGTATTTTATAGCTGACCGGAACATTCTGCGCCAATGAAGGGAAAGAAGCACATAATAATAATAATAGAAATAAATATTTAGTTTGCTTCTTTAGGAAGGCTTGAAACATTCTTTAAACCTTTGTCTTTCTTATTTAGTTGTTCGCTGACTCTTCCAAATCGGCGTTCCCTTTTTTGGAAATTCCTTATCGCTTCATAAAGATGTTTGCGGTTAAAACCCGGCCAGTGTACATCGGAAATATAAAACTCAGTATAAGCAATCTGCCAAAGCATAAAATTGCTAATCCTAAATTCACCGCTAGTTCTTATTAATAGATCAGGATCAGGAAAATATTTTGTAGTTAAATTTTCTGAAATTATTTTTTCGTTTATATTTTCAATTGAAAGCTTTCCTTCACAAACATCACTGGTAATACTCTTAACCGCTTCCAATAATTCCCATCTACCCCCATAGCTAAGCGCTAAATTAAGAGTCATCTTTTTATTATTTTTAGTTCTTTCAACTGCTTCGTAGAGTTCTTTTTGGACCTCCTTAGGCAAAGATTTCACATCTCCAATTGTCGTTAGGCGGACATCATTCTGCATTAGTTCATCACATTTATCTTTTACACTCTTTAAAAGCAGGCGCATCAAGGTTGAAACTTCGTCTTTGGGCCTTTTCCAATTTTCAGTAGAAAATGTGAATAAAGTAAGGTATTTTACTCCTATATCCGAACAAGCCTGAGTAATTTCTCTAACTGAGTCAACTCCTTTTTTATGACCTGCAACTCTCGGCAGCCCTCTTTTCCTTGCCCATCTACCATTCCCATCCATAATAATTGCAATATGATTAGGAATTTCACCCGAATTTCTTAATTCTTCCTGTATTTTTGCATCCGATTCCGATTGCTTCTTACCCAAATTTATCCTCAAAAATGATAAAGCGTGTAAAATTAAACTTATGACTCTTTAATGTCAAGGTAAGTAATTATTGACCAAATAATCTTAAATTCAATTAAAACAGAAACTTTGATAATTAAAATTATTATGCGGGAAAGTACAATGAAAGGTAAAAAGAAAAGACATTTAAACGAATAATAATACATTGAGAATCGAGAATATTAAAAGTTAAATATTTTTAGGAAAGGAAATAAATCAATATGAACGCTTAAAAGAACGAATTGCGGATAAAATTTAATGATAACTGCCGAACTCAGCGGTAAATATCAATGTGCCTCTTATAAGTTATTTGCTATATCATAATATCATATGAATAAACTTATACAAATAATAGTTGCTAATTATTAAGCATTTTTTACGAAAATAGCGCGGTTCCTTTTTCTCTACTGCTTTTTCTCCGGACTGCTTGCCGCTCACTTATTGGAAACAGACGGATATTTTTACGTGCTTCCGTCTGTAATTTATCTACTATTTGTTTAGTATTCCCAAATAGTACTGAAGGAACGCCGACAAACAAAAGAACTTTTTTATTTGTGTATTTTGTTTGTCTTGTTGCAAGAAAATTCAAACGGTCTACTATGAATATGTCGTTAATATCTTCGTCTGCCAACGTTATTCCAATGGCATAGTTATTTTTATACTTAGCAATAATATCAACGTCAAATTTTCCAACTTTTGACGGCTCCGGAAGATAGGTACCAAACTTCCGGCTAACGGTTAAATAACCTTTTTTCCAGAATTGTTCTACCAGCAAATCAATTGTTCTTCTTTTCATTAGTTCCAGCATATTAACCTCCTGTATCAGACTACCTTCGAAAGTATAGGAATAATCGGTGAAAACTTTGCGCCTTTAATTATTTTAATATTAGCTATTTTTTTATATTCAAATTTCTTAACCTCATTTGAATTAAACGCCCTTCCGTATATAACTTTCTTACCATTTTCCTCTCTGGATATATAGTACGGGTCCAGCAGAATCTCATTTAAACCGTATAAAAAACTTACTTTATGACGATTGTATATTGCTAAAGAAAAAATTTCGGTTTTCATATTTACTCCATTATTTCAAGTTTTAATTAAACCACCTTACAACACCGACAACTTTACCGGCTAGTTTAAAATCTTCATTGTTTACTATTTCAATTGGTTGATACAGATCATTTTGGGGAATCAATCTTATTTTACCGTTCTTATTTTCATAAGTTTTAACAGTAGCTTCATCGTTTATTAATGCAACAACAATATCGCCATTAATAACACCTCTTTTTGATGAAACTATTACCAAATCCCCTTCAAAAATACCGGAATTAACCATACTATCGCCTTTAACTCTAAGCGCAAAACAATCATCAGACATTTTTGTGAATGTGGAATCGATAACAATATTTCCCTCTATATTTTCTTCAGCCAGGATAGGTGAGCCGGCAGCAACACGTCCGACAACAGGAACTTTGCGAAAGCCATGATCTTTTTCCAACTGGAATAAGTTCATTTTTGCTTCATTCTCATCATCTTTCTGGAATGAAATTCCCCTGCTTGCATTGCTTTCAACATTAAGGTAACCCTTTTTGACCAGAGCATCTAAATGGCGTTTAACACCGAATGTAGAGGATATATCAAACTTTTTTCCTATTTCTCTTAAAGTAGGAGGATAACCGGTCTCTGAAAGAAACTGCCTGATAAAGTTCAAAATTTCTTTCTGCCTGTTTGTAAGCTGATCTTTCATTTTTTAACCTTGTTAATTAGTGCTCATATGTTTACTACCGCAAATATAGTGCACGGATGTTCACGTGTCAAGTATTATTTAAAAATATTTTTTAATTTGTGATAAGATTACAAAAGAAATGCCAGATAAGTATATACGTATATTTAATTAAAATTTAGTTGATTTTACATTACCATTTTGGTAAACATAACCATTTTGACAAGGGTTTAATAAAAAACTTGTAATTTATTCGTTTATGTTTTAATTAAATAATTCTTTCTTAATTACTCTTTTGGGAATTGAATGATATTTTAAATATTATGGAAGGGAATGAGGAAACTGTTCCACAGGAGGACGGAAAGTTGAAACAGTTATAGAGGATTATGATTATATCATTAACACCGCGATTATTCGTGGTGTTAATGATGAAATATTAATTATGAATTTTAAAAAGCCTTTTCGTCTGCCGAGGGACCATATATTGAAGGTACTAAAATATTATTAAGCCGCATATAAACAGTTAACTGCCCCCGGTGATGTACCAGGTGATTTATTAAAGACATTATGCTGTCGTCTTTTCTTGAACTGGAAAGTGTTGCACCGTTGTTTTTAATATAAAACAGATCGGATAATTCTTCATCTTTAACCTTCTCCAATGCTTTGTATGCTTTAATCAAGCCGTTTTCAAAATGACTTACCAGATCTGCAGTAGTTTTAGGATGAACCGGTTTGTAAGTTGCAAAGTCTACTTCTGAATCTTCCACTGTAGCAGCAACCCAATTCGGCAAATCAGCAATGATTAGCGCCAGATAGTTCATGGGCATGGATCTTTCATGAGGTTTATAGTCAAATAAATTTTCAGGTATTCTTTCAAGGCATTTGCGTGTTGAAACAACTTCAGTCTCCAGTTCATGTTTAAATAAAAGTCCCAGGCTTTTGATGCTCATGATGGTTATCCTTTATAAAAATAATTAGAAAATATTGTTTGTAAACCGGATTTAAAATAAAAAGTAAATCCTTAAAACGATTTTGGGAATGTCATAAAAAGATATTGAAGTGATTTCAAACAAATGATTACACTTGCAACTAAGCGATTGTAAACTTTTCTTAGCTCCGTTGGGAGCGATATGCTTGTAGCAAAACGCCGCCTCAAAAATATTCAGAGCCGCACCGCGGCGGCTTTGAAAAAATCAAACCGTATCGTTCTGAAAAAGGTTGACACATTTAGCTACTCATCCAACTATTGCATAAAACAGCCAATCGCAAAAATCATTTTAATCAAATAAATCATAGTTCAGACGGTGCGTACTTCTTCAATACTCTTAGCGCCCGCAATGTATTCCACCTGCTGTAAGTACCGCCTTTTTCCATATCAAAATGTAATAAACCGGGATGTTTTTGTCCCACGCTCCACCTGCCGTTTTTCCTCCTCTTTTTAATAATTATATTTATTGCATCCTGCATCCGTTCATCATAAGGGGCGTCTGCAGATTGCAGATAATCAAGGCAGCGTAAAATATCATACTTCCAGCGGCAAGGATAATGCATCACCAACATCTGCGATTTAATTACTTTGCCGGTGGATAATGATTTGTAAAGATTTCTATTTAGCAAAAGTTCATGCGCATTGTTTTTGAAATTTTTTAATTCATCAATACGGTATTTGTAACCATTATTTTCAAGATCGTGTATACATTCAAGCACCGTCAACGTAGTATGAAGTGAACTTTTTTGTGTACCGCCCCACCATTTGCAATTCCAGCCGCCGTCCGGCATATGATGAGAAATGATATAATTAACAATTTCATTCAATACTGAATGCTGTATTTTGGCATAACTGCAAATGCTTAACAGCATTCCGCATACGCAGATATCCTGCATCCTGTCTTTTGCCACTCCCCTGGTGTTAATCCATAGTTTATCAAGCAGTATTTGGCTTCCTTCAATGTAATCCTTATTTGATTTAGGGATGTATAAATTTTTCAAATCAAGCAGTGTATAATGGGTTGATATCCATTTAGGGGAGTAAACTCCGGAACCCCAAAGTCCTGTTTTTTTGTCCCGTTTTGAAAGAAATTTTTTACACCAGCCTTCTAAAGGAATCCGGCCCTGTAATGATTCCAAATCTTTTTTTGGAGTATTCAGCAAGTCGCGCTTAACCTGGTACCGGATTGAAACATCCCCGTCTAAAAGCCAATTAATTACACTATTACTATCATCCATATAATTGTTCGACATGATGTTTTAAATGCCTCAAATAATCTGTAATTACAAATTCAAGAATAACCGGGTTTTCTTTTCCAATATTAACCGTGTTGGCAAATACTTCTTCCGGTAAGAAGTCAATTACATGGCTTATGTGCATATTAAAGTACGTGAAAAGATTTATAAGATCCGGCTAATCCAATTTATTGTAGCATTGTATAGCAACCCACCGGTTTTGATCGTAAACCGGGAAATCTGCAGCAATATTCTGTGCAGCTCTTAAAAAACGTTGATGATTATTTGCGGCCGAGTCAATAAGGTGCCCGAGTATTTCTTTCTTAGACCATTTATCAGGTTTTGATTTCAGGATGACCTCTTCAGGAGGAATTTTTAACAGCCGGGGTTTTGCCGAAGCAACAACCTCATGTATGCCTTCGGAAATGATATTTATATTATTCATAATTTATGCCTGCAATAATTTAAAAATTATATTGAATAGTAATGCGTTATTTCTCCCGGTTTTTAAAAAAGTTACTACGAACTTACTTATTAACTTAAGATAAGCAGAAGATATTTAAATTAGCCCCGGCATAACAGGCTGTGTTATAATTCAAAATACTATTATAAATATTCAATATTTTGTTTTAATGTTAAATTTTTTAGGAGGGTAAACCGTTCCGCCAGAGGCGGACACGTAAAAAGGTTAAATATTTTTCGCTTTTTATCATTAACACCGCGATTAATCGCGGTGTTAATGAATTATAAAAATATTCTTTCTAACTGTTTTACCTGTCCGCCTCTGGAGGAACATTTTACCACTACCTACACATGAATTAGTTCAATGTACTTTTTGTAAATTTATTGAGACAAAACAAATTTTCACTGAGGTTCTTCACATAGTAATGGCCGTGCCAAAAACCCGGACTACTTAAAAAAATTTTAAAATTGTGTAACTTAGGTTATTAATTTAAATTTAAATAAAATTAAATATGTTATTATTTTGTAGCATTCTCTTAAATATGAAGAAGGATAAAGGTGTGATAAAAAAAGCATCCTGCAGATTTAACCCACAGGATGCTAAGATAAGAAAGGATAAGGGAAATTTCTTTTTCGGAGAAGAGTTAAACCTCTATTTCTTTCTTCTCTACATGAACAATCCAATCATGTTTATCTTCAATTTTTCCGTAATGAAGCGAGGTTAATTCCTCAAAGAGTTTTATATCCAACTCACCCGGCTGACCGTTATTGAATGACATATCAAAGCCTTTATAAGTAAGCCATCCAACCGGAGAAATAATAGCGGCTGTACCGGTACCAAATACACCTGTGACATTTCCTTTTTTGTATTCTTCGATTACTTCATCAATACTAATAAGCCGTTCGGTAATATTTATATTCCAATCTTTTAATATCTGTATAACCGAATCCCTGGTTACACCCGGCAGAATACTTCCATTAAGCATAGGAGTTGCTACTTCATTCCTGAATTGAATAAATATATTCATTGTACCTACTTCTTCAATATACTTTTGCTCAACTCCGTCAAGCCAGAGGACCTGTGTAAATCCTTTTTTCTTTGCATCCTCACCGGCATAAAGGCTTGCGGCATAGTTAGCAGGGGTTTTACAGTCTCCAAGGCCTTTTCTTACCGCTCTGACATAATCATCCTGAACTAATATCTTAACTGGTTTAAAACCCTCCGGATAATATGCGCCGACAGGTGAAAGTATTATCATCAGCTTATAAAATGCGGATGGCCTTACGCCAATAAAAGGTTCGGAACCGTATATAAACGGGCGGATATACAATGATTCGCCCGGTTTTAAAGGGATCCAATCTTTTTCAATTCCAACTAATTCAATTAATGCCTGGAGTAAAAATTCAGTATCGACTTCCGGAATACATAGCTTTTTAGCTGAATAGTTAATCCTTTGAATATGCTTTTGAGGCCTAAACAGTACAATTTCATCTGAATCAGTTTTAAAGGCTTTTAATCCGTCAAATATTCCCTGGCCATAATGTAAGTACATTGATGCCGGGTGCATAGGTATATTTTCTAATTTTTTAATAACAGGATTATGCCAACCTTTAGCGGATGAATAATCCATTTCGAATACATGGTCCGTAAATATTTTTCCAAAACCAAGATTTTCCGGCAATACAACCGGCTTCTCTCTTTTTATCAGGCTATATTTGATTTTTTCCATAACAACAAGAAAACAATTTAAAAATTAAAACTTCAATTACATTTTACAAAAAAAATGCGAAAGTTTAAAATGCAAGCCTCACTTAAATAAAATTGCCCGGTGGAGGGCTACCGGGCATGGGGAAGATCCATTAAGGGGGGTAGAACTTAATGAATCGGAATTACTGTAACTTACAATTTCTATATAAAATAGTCAATTTATTTCCCAAATGAAACGCAAAAATCCGGTGCAGCACATCAATCTAAAAAGGATTATGCCTTTTAAAATTTGGACTAATAATCAATAGCATAAATACATATGATTAAATAACTTACGCAGCTTTCACGAAATATCAGAAAGGAATAAACAATTTTAAAAAATCAACATCCAGAGGAAATAATCGAGAATTAATATTAAGGCTGAAGAAAGAACAAACGACCGAATAGTAGACATCCCGACACCTTCGGCGCCTCCTTCAGTTTTAAAACCGATATGGCAACCAAGCAAAGCTGTAACTCCTCCGAAAAAAACTGTTTTCACAAGTCCTGCGATTAGATCCGAGAAGATAAAAAGTCTTTTTACAGAAAGGAAAAATACCGCAAATGATACACCAAGAAAGTAGTTTGAAACTATATACGCACCGAAGACTGCAATAGTATCCGCATAAACAACAAGTAAAGGAAGCATTATGACGGCCGCAAGAAACCGCGGCATAGCCAAATATCTTACAGGATTTATAGCCATAGTTTCAAGAGCATCGATCTGCTCGGTAACCTTCATAGTGCCTAGTTCGGCAGCAATTGAGGCACCTACACGCCCGGCTATAACAATACCTGTAAGTACAGGGCCCAGTTCCGTAATAATTGCCCTGCTGGTTGAACCCCCGAGAAACGAAAGGGGAGCAATTCCTTTTAATTGATATGCAGCCTGCCATGCAGACACTGCTCCTGTAAACACAGCAATAATTGTAACCAGCGGCAGTGAATTTACACCTATATGCTCCATCTGATAAAGTATGATATTTCTGCTTCGTGGAATTGTTCTAAAGCTTTTAATTATCTCCCATAATAAAACCGATACCTGACCGATTTCACGAACAAATTTTAAAGTCTCTCTTCCTAATTTCTGAAGCAGATCGCTAAGCAATTAATATTTCCTGAATTTAATGTTCTAATTTAATAAAAAATTGAATTTGAATAATAGTTTCATTTTGACAGGGATATTACCTATTTAAAATTTGAATGGGATATTTCTAAAAGTGATTAAGCGAATTATTATTTTCATTTATTAAAATATTTCGTATTTTGTGCATAATATTACTCAATCAGCTCAAAATGATACACTATTTTGTCTTTTTAAATATATTTGAAAAGATCAAAATCAATTTCTTTTTAACTTCGAACCGTAGTTTTTTTGCAGGCATTATGCTGATAACCTCTTATTTTATAATATGTTACATTATATTTATATATCCCTGAAGAGAGAAATTTTTCATTTTTAAAATAAATTTCGAGCAGTGAGTATATTTTTAGCATTATAATTGCTTTGCTAATTACAGATTAAATATTAAACCGAAATAGAAATGGGAAAGACAGTAGAAAATATCCTGAAAAAAGGGGATATAAGTGTTCCGAATTTAATAATTCAGGTACCGGTTGGTATTATAACATTTTCTACCGACTGGAAAATTAATTTTGTAAATGAAATATTTATAAAATACGCTTCACTTTATCAGTTCAGACATTCAGAACTTGAAGGAAAGAGCATTTCCGATATAAGTATTTTTCCCGGTAATGACCTTACTGAAGATTTAAATGAATTACAGCACGGCTATAGTTTTGAAAAGGAAATAAGAAATATTAAAACCGCAGACGGCGGAATGATAAAGGTAATAATAAAAGGTTCTCCACTATTTAACAATGATGATTTTGCAGGCGGAATATTAGTAGTTGAAGATTTCAAAGTTCCCCCGGTTACACAGCAATCAAAAGATTTAAAAACCGGCCATATAGAAAGTATAATCTCCAAAATTGATGACCTTCTATTTATTACTGACACTGAAGGTATTATTAAATACTCTTATGGAAAGAATATTGACAAACTTAATACCACATATGAACTAAACAATTCTTCTATTCTCAGGCTATGTACAGAAAATTTTAAAGAAGACTTCCGGATAAAGTTAGACCGGGTACTGGCAGGTAAAAGTTCAGAAAAATTAAATACAGAAATTTTATTAGGGGATAACATAGTATCATTTGAATGCCGTATTGAACCCTTACTAAACTGGCGGGGACAAATCCAATTTATCTTTTTCTTTTTCTACGACATAACAGATCATATAAACGAGAAAAAAATACTCCTGGGGGAAATAGACGAATTAAAGCAGTACCAGACAATAACAGAAGCGGTAGCTGATGCAGTATTTGCCGTTAATTCAAACGGAGAAATCATTTTCTGGAATCAGGCATCCGGGCAGTTATTTGGTTATACAAGAAGTGAAGTATTCGGAAAATTTTTCGGCAGGGCGCTTGATGTATTTGACACTGAATATTTTACCGGCATTAAAGAAGAACTAAAGCATACAAAAATCTGGAAAATTACACTTACTGTTTATAAAAAGGACGGCCAGAAAGAGATAATTGATGCTAAATTTTCATTAGCCGATAAAGCATCAGGCATAATAATAATACTATGTTCCAATATTACGGAAAGGGCATCACTCGAACAAAAGCTAAAATCATCCGAGGAAAAATTCAGGTCCATAGTAACACAATCACCCGAGCTAATCTGTACATTGGACGTGAATGGAAAAATAATTTATGCTAACCCGGCTTTTTACAAAACATTTAACTACTCGGAGATGGAGTTATCCGATAAAAGCATTAAGGATATTCTTGCACCTGATTTTGCTGCTTCGAGCGGGTTTAATTTAAAATCTTATGAAAAATTCGGTATAGAGGGGCTGGAGATTGTTGCAATTAAAAGCTCCGGAGCTAAAATTTATTTAAAAGCAAACATTTCCCCCGTATTTATAAATAACCGTATAAATTACTTCAATATTGTTTTAACAGATATTACGAAGAAGAAAAGCTTCCAGAAGGATCTTTCACTCTTTAAGTCTATGTTCGAGGCATTTCAGGAAGGCGTTGTAGTTGAAAGCGACGGCCGGTTAGTTATGATGAACGAAGCTTTTGTAAAAATCTTTGGCTATAACTCGGACAGGGAATTGATCGATAAAGATCTATTTAATCTTATAGATGGCGATGATGTATCCAAAGTGGCCGGTTATCTACAGATGCTGAATGAAAACCGCGAAATGCCTCGGCGATTTGAATTTATGGGGTTACGTAAGGGTAATATTAACTTTTTTGCCGAAGCTTCGTTATCAAACTTCATAAGCGAGAATAAAAAATTTGTTGTTATGATTACCCGTGATATTACTGAAAAGAAGCGTTCACAACAGGCTATCAAAGATTCCGAAGAAAGGTACCGGAATCTTACCGAAAACATAGATGATTTTTTATATACATTTGAAAAGGCAGGCAGCGCAATCCATCCCGTTTTTTATACCGCTTCGGCTGAAAAAATTACAGGTTATACTCAGACGGATTTATTAAGCGATTCAAAGTTAATTCTTAAAATCATTCATCCGGATGATTTTACTTCAATTAAAAAAAGATTAAATACTTTGCTTAAAAGCAAAATTCAGCTTTCCGGAGAATTTGAGTTCAGGATCATAAACAGGCACGGGAATATAGTTTGGGTAAGAAATAAGATAAATCTAATCCGCGATCACGAAGGGAAACTACAAAAAATCTATGGACTTGTAAGCGATATTTCATTACGCAAAAAAGCGGAGGAACAGTTAACAAAATCAACTGATAATCTTATTAAGCTTAACGATACAAAGGACAGGTTTATTTCAATTATTTCACATGATTTAAGGACTCCATTTTCTTCCATTCTTGGATTTACAGATTTGCTTTTAAGCAACTCCGATTTGAACGATGATGAACGAAGACAATATACCCAATTTATAAGAGAGTCTTCCAAATCCATGTTGTCCCTGGTTAATTCGCTGCTCGACTGGACGAGGCTTCAAACCGGCAGGATACGATTTGAACCTGAAAGAATAGATGTTTCCAGGATAATTGAAAGCTCACTGAATGCTTTATCCGGCGTTTCATCCCAGAAGAATATTGAAATTGTATCCAAGGTTAAAGACGATACGTTTATATATGTGGATAAAGATTTGCTGCTGCAGGTTTTTAATAATCTGCTTTCCAACGCTATTAAGTTTACACCTAAATCAGGCTCAATAATAATATCAGTTACCCAGTCACAGAGAATGAGGTTCCTGGAGTTCTCAATTAAGGACACGGGTATGGGTATTAAACCGGAGAATATAAATAAGCTGTTCAAAATCGATACAAAATTTTCATCAGAGGGAACAGAAGGAGAAAAAGGTACGGGGCTTGGTCTTTCGCTGGTGAGCGAAATAATTGAAAAACACGGGGGCAATATATACGTTGAAAGTGAATACGGTAAAGGTTCAACTTTTAAGTTTACTTTACCGGTTGCATCTGCAAATATTCTTCTTGTTGACGACAGCAAAACAGACAGGCTGCTATATTCAAAAGTTTTAAAAAATATCACCAGCGACTATGAAATTGAGACTGCGTCAAACGGTAAAGAAGCCCTTGATAAAATCCTTGCATCTCCGCCGGCGCTTGTAATTACCGATCACCTGATGCCGCAGATGAACGGCTACCAGCTTGTATTGGAGCTTAGAAAAGCAGATATAAAAGTTAAACCGCAGGTAATTATTTTAAGCGGGGACATAGACCGGAATTCAATTGATGAATACCGTGAGCTTGGAATAGAATACGTTTTTCATAAGCCTGTTGATTTATCAAGCTTCAAAACTGCTGTTGAGAAATCACTTAGGAAAGGGTTATCTGGGATATAATGACATTGTAAAAAATGTGAGGCTCACCTTTAAGGCGAGCCTCACGTAATTATTAATAATTCAATTTTATTTTAAAGGAAGCTCCGGGTTTATTTTCCATTGCTAATTTGGACGGACTTTCAACAGAAATGCTTCCCCCATGTTTCTCTATAATTTGTTTAACTACAGACAGCCCCAGGCCTGTTCCCTCATAACTTTTATCTTTTATATTTGAAGCCCTGAAAAAATCATTGAAGATCTTATTGATATCTTCGTTTGGTATTCCGATGCCGTTATCGGTTACTTCTATCTCAACATACTTATCATTATCAATCATATCAAGTTCAATAAGCCCGTTGTTGCCTACATATTTAACGGCATTACTAATTAGATTTGAAAACGCTATCTCAAGCAGGAACTTATCCCCGCTAATCTTTTTCTTAATTGTTCTAACGTCAAAAAAATTAAGCATTATATGCTTTGCTCTAAGGTTAACCGACTGTTTTTTAATCAGCGGAACAATTATATCACTTAAGTCTATTGCTTCTTTAGTAATTTCATCAAGCAGACGAAGCTTTGATATTTTCAGTACGTCATTTATCATTTGTATTGCTTCGCCCGAACGGAATCTTGCACGTATTAACCGCTCCTCTATTTTGTTATTTAACGGCCCGAGTATTTTATCTAATACTATATCAAGATAAGAATGAACCGCGGCGAGCGGGGTTTTTATTTCATGTACGATCCCGATTATATATTTTTGTTTTTCTTCTTCGGCAGCTTTTAATTTATCAAGAAGTTCTACAAGTTCCTGCTCTATATGGTATAACTGGCTGGCAATTTTATTTGCAAGGAAAACACTGATGATGATTACAAAAGAAAATATAACATCATATACTATAACAAAGTTCAGGTTATTATATAACGGAACGGCAAGAAGTCCATGCACGGCATGATGGGGTATTACTTTAAGATACTCCGAAAATATTAAAATATTAAAAAGAGCTATAACGATCCAGGCAATTGTATAGATTAATAGTCCCGGCAGTATTAAACTTCCGATGATCATATGGAATACGAACAGCATAAACAAAGGCGTTTCAATACTTCCGGTAAAATATACTATGAGGCCAAGTGCTGTTAAGTCAAGTATCATCTGCACAAGCGAAAAGTGCATAGGGTTAAATTTACCCTGTTCTTTCCTGGCAAACTTATGCGTCCAATGAAGAAGAATATTATAAATAAGGATGGATAAAGTAAGAATTATTAGAGCAGCATCCTGTTCACTACTGAATATAAATCCTATAATAAATTTGGAGGAGATTAAAAATCCGGCAAGCATAATAACGGCTCCATAACGAAGCATTATAAGCCAAAGATTACGCTTATGGATGGTATCCCAGTATTCTACGTAACGATTTATCCAGACCGGAACCAGCGGTATCATTTGTTAGCCTTAAATTTTAGTTGTTCATAAAATCTCTCCCTGCAGGAGTAAATGGAAATCCGGCCTGAAGGGAGTTAAAACAACTTAAGCATGACAAATTAAAAACCGGTCCCGGAATTTTCCGGGACCGGCCGAATAATTCTTAAGAAATAAATTTTCCTCTTTTTAGATAATGTGTATGAAGTAGCTTATGTGAAAGTTTTCCGCACGGGCCGTCTTTCAGGAAGTTTTCATAAATATATTTTATATAAGGATTTTCATGAGATTTCCTTATCGGCAGAGATTCTTCTTCCTCATAAATTGCTTTTGCACGCAGAGCACGAATGTCTTTATTTGTCGGGATCGGCTGACCGCCGCCGCCAAGACAACCGCCCGGGCAAGCCATTATTTCTACAAAGTGTACATCGCTTAGCTCACCTTTTCTAAGCATCTCCATTACTTTTTTTGCATTAGCTGTTCCATGTGCAACAACAAATTTAAGATTTACGCCTTCAAGGAATTTATAAGCTTCTACACAGTTTTCAAGTTTAACAGAAGCCTGTTTAATACCTTCAAATCCTCTGCAAGGTTCAATTACAAGATTCTTGAACGGTACTTCCCTGCCTGTTACCAGTTCGTATACAGTTCTCAATGCAGCTTCCATAACTCCGCCTGTAGCGCCGAATATTAATCCTGCTCCGGAAGCGTCGCCAAACGGCTCATCAAAACCGGACTTAGGCATTTCCGGCAGATAGATACCTGCTTCACGGATCATCTTTGCCATTTCGCGGGTAGTTAATCCGTAATCAACATCTTTAAAACCGGAAGAATCCATTTCCGGCCTGTTGCATTCGAATTTTTTTGCAGCGCAAGGCATAAGAGCGACCGTAACAATATTTGCCGGATCTATCTTCGCCTGCTCCGCATAAAAAGTTTTCATAATTGCACCAAACATTTGCTGAGGAGATTTTGCCGAAGATAAATAGTCCAAAAATTCGGGATAAAAATGTTCAATAAATTTTACCCAGCCGGGTGAGCATGAAGTAAATTGCGGCAGCATAACGGACTGATCTTTATCAACAATTACCTTTTTCAGCCTGTTAAGAAGTTCAGTACCTTCCTCAATAATTGTAAGATCTGCAGTAAAATCAGTATCGAATACTTTATTAAAACCGATTCTTCGCAAAGCTGTATTTAATTCATTAGTGAAAGAATGCCCGGGTTCTATTCCAAATTCTTCACCAATTGCAGCACGCGGGGAAGGAGCCGTTTGAATTATCACATGTTTATCGGGATTATCAATAGCTGCCCATATCTCATCCGAAGGGTCGTTTGCCCGGAGCGCCGCGGTAGGACACCGGTTTATGCACTGCCCGCAATTTATACAAATAACATCAGCTAGGGGTTTGTCAAGAAACGTTCCTATATGAGTTTCATGTCCCCTGTTTATTGCTTCTAAAACACCAACTTCCTGTAAATCGATGCAGGTTCTTACACATCTCTTGCATAAAACGCATTTGCTCATATCTCTTATAACGGAAGCAGAGGAGCGGTCGGTTTCATACCTCGGTTTTTCAATATGCCCGAAAGTATACCCGTCAACGCCGTATTCTTTTGCCAATGATTGGAGTTCACAATTCCCGTTTCTGAAACATGAATAACATTCGCCGTAATGTTCGCTTAAAAGAAGATCAATTATGTGCCGTCTTGCTTTCCTGACCATAGGGGTTGTAGTTCTTATTTTCAACGGAGACATAATAGGGAAAGAACATGCGGTTTGAAGTGTTCTCATTCCTTCAACATCAACAACACATATACGGCATACGCCTGCAATACACAGATCGGGATGATGGCAAAGTGTAGGTATATGTACCTGGTTTTGGCGGCACGCTTCCAGGATAGTTGTTCCTAACGGAACAGATACTTTCTTCTCATCAATCTCAACTGTTACTATCCCGCCGATGGTTGAAGTATCTTCGGGTTTATTAACCTCAAACGGCTGCTGACTTACAGGAGCTCTTTTATTATCACGCTTTACCATAGTTAAATCCTTTCCCATTTGTATTGAAGATTTCATCTTTGAAATTTTCCAATATAGATATGAACGCATTGGGGCTTGACTGTCCAAGGCCGCATTTGGATGCTACCTGCATAGTTTTACCCAATTCCTTCAAAGTTTTTATATATGCGAATGTATAATTGTTACTTTCTATCTTTTCCAAACCTTCCAAAAGTTTAATATTACCTACCCTGCAAGGCGTGCACTGACCGCATGATTCTTCAACAAAAAATTCCATGAAATTTTTGAGAATTTTAAGCATGTCCCTGCTTTGATTAAAAATAATAATCGATCCGCCCGTAGCAGCATCTTCATATGCAAGGGAACGATCAAATTGAGATTTTGGAATGCATATACCTGAAGCGCCGCCAACCTGAACTGCTTTGGTATCTTTTGCTTCAACAATTTCCAGCAGAACGTCAATTCTTGTTCCCCAGGGCAATTCATAAACACCCGGTTTGCCGCAGTCTCCCGAAACGGAAAAAAGTTTTGAGCCTGTAGATTTGTTTGTGCCGTTTTTCTTGAACCATTCGCCGCCTTTAACAATAATATGCGATACAGATGATAATGTTTCAACATTATTGACAACAGTAGGATAATCCAGGTAGCCGGTATTAACCGGGTAAGGAGGACGGTTCCTGGGTTCGCCTCTGCATCCTTCAAGAGATTCAATAAGAGCAGTTTCCTCACCGCATACATAAGCACCCGATCCAAGCCTGATGCTGATATCAAAATCAAATCCTTCTTTACCTAAAATAGATTTACCCAAAAGATGCTGATTCCTCATGCCGGATAAGTAATTTTCAAGAACTCCAGCATATATTCATATTCGCCTCTGAGATAAACAATACCTTCCAATGCACCAATTGTATAACCCGCGACAACCATCCCGTCGAATACAAGCTCCGGGTATTCAAGCAGGAGTACCCTGTCTTTAAATGTACCGGGTTCACCTTCATCTGCATTGCACACAATAAATTTTTTCTCAGCATTAGCTGCTGCGGTAAGCATCCATTTAGTTGCAGTCGGAAAACCCGCGCCGCCTCGGCCTTTTAATCCGGAATTTTTTATTTCAAAGAGAATATCTTCCCGGCTTAGTTTAATTGCTTTCTTAATTGCTTCACCCTGGCGGTATTCGGAGAACAGAACCGGGCCGGTCCTTTTTTTATCATTTGTTATTGAAATTTCCATGTCTTCCTCTATTTAATTTCATTCAATATATTAATTGCGGTTTCGGGATCTAAATGCGTATAAACTTTTTCATTTACAAGCATTGCAGGTCCCTGGTCGCACATACCGAGACAATTAGTATATTCAAGAGTAATCCGTTTATCCTTAGTTGTCTCGCCGAAGGAAATGCCAAGTTCTCTTGTTACCGCAGCTTCTATTACATCTTTGCCGGCCATATCGCAGGAAATAGTTCTGCACAAGCGGACTATATTTCTTCCTTCCGGTTCCGCGCAGAGAAACGAATAAAATGTAATTACACTAAATACTTCCACAGGATGAATATTTAAAAGCCTGGCAACTTCCTGCTGGGCAAAATCCGAAATATGTTTATGTCTTCTCTGAATTGTCTGCAGAATTTGAAGCAAAGCCGGCCGGTCGGTTCCAAACTCTTTTACCAAATTCTCAATTTCTTCAGATAGAGCATTTTTTTCCAGTACAAGCATATTAAACCTCTCCTTTTGTATGTAAAAGTTTCCTTACTTTTTCAATTAATTGTTCGGGTGAGATTGGTTTTTCAACAAACTCATCAACAGGTACAAGTTCGTTAATGCCAAAGTCCATACCAAGAGATTTAGAAACAGAAGTGTACATTATAATAGGGGATAAAATTTTTTCTTTCCTGAATTTTTGAGCCAGAAAAAAACCGTCGTCAGGTTCATTCATCATGACGTCCAGGATAATTAAGTCCGGAGAGCTTTCTTTGACGATTCTGTAACCATCGTCCGGGTTAGTTGCGGTTACAACCTCATATCCTTTAGAGGTTAAGACAAGACTGCTTGCGTCAAGAATATCAGGGTCATCGTCTATGATAGCTATTTTAGCCATAAAGTGCCTCTTATATATTATTTTATTTTAGTTATTGATTAGATATTAACCCACCTTTTATACATTATTATTATTTTCGTACCTTAAAGGAAGGAATATTTTAAAAGACGTACCAATATTAAACTCACTTTCAACTTCCATTTTTCCCGAATATGAATCAACAATCCTTTTTACAATAGACAAGCCCAGCCCCGTGCCGCTTATATCTTTTGTCTTATCATTTTTGGCTCTGAAGAATTCCTGGAACAATTTTGCACGTTCGGCCGGCTTCATGCCTATACCGGTATCTTTAATTTCCGTGATTAAATAATTACCTGATGCCGTTATTTTAACGGCAATAGAGCCGTCAGTTTTATTATATTTAATGGAATTACTTATAAGGTTAGTATACAGCCTGATGACTTCATCCTGATCAGCCTTTAGATGCGGAAGTTTTTCAGAAGCTTCGATCGTAACCGAAATATTTTTCTTTTTAATTTCAATCTGAAACAGTTCGATTATAGGCCTTATAATAGAAGGGAGATCAACATCCTTAATTTCTTTATTTACGGTTTTTAATTCCATCCTTGAAATGTCAAGGAGGTCATTAACCATTTTTAACAACCCGTCAAGACGAATCTGCGATCTGTTCAGATAGTTCATTTTTTGTTCTTCAGTTAAAGGGATAGAAGTATCCGAAAAGAGTTTTAAATACCCGTAAACAGCCGCAATAGGGGCCTTAAGTTCATGAGATACCATGGAAACAAATTGAGATTTAAGAAATTCTATTTTCTTCAATTCGGTTATATCCTGCAGAACAACGACAACACCGGCAAGTGTTCCGTCCGGATTCAAGACCGGCGAAGAAGTGGCTTCGACGATAAGTTCGCGATTTGCTTTTAGCTCAACCTGTGAGGAGAATGATTTTTGTTCACATGTTTCCGAGGATAAAAATTTATTTATAAGATCGGCAATTTGAGGATGAAGTTTATCAAGAATATATTCTTCAATTTTTATTTGATCGAAGCCAAGAGACTTTAAAGCGCTGGGATTATACAAAACGGCTTCGCCGTTTTTATTAACAACCAAAAGCCCGTCGGTTATCGAATTTATAATTGTATTTAATCTTGACTTCTCAAATGCAACTTCAAGAAGCCGTTCTTCCCTTTCCTGCTTCCATTTCTTTTTTTCTATAATTAATTCCCTGCGGCTGTAGCCCTGGGTTAATTTTTGAAACAATTCTTCAGGAGTAAAGGGCTTGGGAATATAACTGAAGGCGCCGAATTTTATGGCCTCAATTGCCGTTTCATAACTTGCATACCCTGTAGCAATAAGGCAGACCGAGTCCGGGTATACTTTAAGAATTTCCTTCATAACCTGGATGCCGTCAATATCAGGCATCTTTAAATCAATTATGGCCAGATCAAATTCAGTTGTGGTGCCGAGTTTTATGCCGTCATAGCCATTCTCGGCAGTTTCTACAACATACCCCTCACCTTCTAAAAGGCGTTTGGTCCCGATGCGGAGCCCCTTCTCATCATCGACTATTAATATTTTCGGGCAATGGCTGTTTTCCATATTAAATAATTTAATTACGTGCCATCAACCACTCCGAGAACTATCAGTATTTTATCCGGAATCCCGGAGAAGCTATCAACTATTTTTCAAAGCAAAATAAGATTCAAGCTTTTTAACCAATTCATCTGCTTCAACAGGTTTATTAATTATCTCATCGCATCTTATCCATTCTTTTTCTTCACGTGTAGAAGCGCTGAATTTAAAGCCTGTAAAATAAGCCGCAGATGTTAGTACAATAACCGGGATATTCTTCCCGTAATTATCTTTCTTTATTTTATAACTTAAGACAAAACCCGAATCATGTTCTTCCATAATTAAATCAATTATTGCCGCGTCGGGTTTTTCAGATTCAAATAGTTCCCAGCCTTGCTTACTACTGTCTGCTGTAATTACCTGGTAACCCTTTGATTCGAGCAGAATTTTATTCTGCTCTAAAAGGTCTATATCATCATCAACCAGTAATATTTTTTTCTTTACATCGGATTGCATTAGAATTTCACTCCTTAATTCAAATTAATTGTTTGCATTTTATTTTCCTTCGGAAGCTTAACGATAAAACTCGTTCCCTTCCCCTGGCCGCTTTGAAATGAAATAAATCCCTGGTGCATTTTGACAATCCCGTAAGTAATAGCCAATCCAAGCCCCGTACCTTTACCAATTTTTTTAGTAGTAAAGAAAGGAGTGAATACTTTATTAACGTTTTCTTTTTGAATACCCGGCCCGTTGTCCTTTATTTCGGTTACAAGGGAATCATTTTCCCATTTAATTTTAACCTCAACAGTTTTACTGCAGCCTTCTTCCAATTCCTCAAGCGCCTCACACGCATTGTTAATAATATTCAGGAAAACCTGCTTAAGCTGGTCTTCATCGCCGTCAATTACAGATGAACTTGTTTGTACATCAAGATTTATTTCAATATTCGTATAAAGCGGATTTACTTTTATAGTTTTTACTATTTCTTCAAGAAGATCAGCTAAATCAACTTTAGTTATGTTCAGTTTCCCCTGCCTTGCAAAGTTTAAGAGATTTGCTACAATATTTTTGCATCTGTTTGCTTCGCTCATAATTAAATCCAGGTCTTCCGCGTTTTGACCGTCTTCCTGCACACGTAAAAGCTGTTTTTTTAATAATGATGAATAGAGGATTATAGTGCCAAGAGGGTTATTTATTTCATGCGCCACGCCCGCCGCAAGCTGGCCGATTGATGCCAGCTTTTCAGCGGTTCTCAACTGTTCCTGTGTATTGCTTAAATCATTATATGCTTTACCAAGTTCATCAATTAAAAAAGGAAGGCACATTTCGTTTTCAGCAAGATCTTTTGCAATGGCTATTGCATATTCACGGCAGCTATTGTAGCCGCACGCCCCGCAGTTCAGTTCATCCTGCGGAGTAAACTTATTAGTCTCCTGTAAAATTTCTTTAATTCTTTCTTCAGACGGGTACGGCCGTTTTTGACTTTTAGCCGAAAAACTCCGCAGAAAATTTATATTTCTGCTATTATAGAGATTGCTTTGCCAGATCTGTTTATCGGTAGAATTAATTTTTTCTTCTATAAAATTTATAACTTTTTCTCTTCGTGAATAATAATTTAATTCCGAATCGATTGCCGGGCCGCTGATACAACCTTCACAAAACAATACATCGACAAATTTTGCCTTAATATTGTTGTTTGATATTTCATCAATCAACTCGGTTACTTTTCGTTTTCCTTCGACAACAATAATTTCCTTTTCAAGAATATCGCCGGGAATTTTTGCCGTTTTTAAAAGTCCGCCTGCAAGAGGGAAAGCTTTGCCCATATATGCATGCGGCGGATCAAAATTACTTTCTTCCAGTTTTCCAGGTTCAATATTTTGGGCTATAAACATCCGTTTAATGTCGGTAAAAGTTAATACAGCATCAATTGCACCTTCTACTTCCTCATCAAGATATTCCTGCTTCTTCGCAATGCAAGGGCCAACAAATACAACTTTATAATCGCTTCCCAAATTTGTCTTTAAGTATCTTCCCATTGCAATCATTGGTGAAACCATTTTTGCAAGATTATGTACCAGATCAGGATGGTACTTTTCGATATAATTTATAACAGCCGGGCAGGCAGAACTAATAACAGTATTTTTATTTTCGGATTCAAATACTTTAAGATAATGACTGCTGATTAAATCTGCGCCGAATGCGGCTTCAATAACTTTACTAAAACCAAGCTTTCTTAGAGCTCCCGGCAGCTTCAAATAGTCAACCGGGAAAGATGCTGCAAATGACGGAGCTACAATAGCTATAGTTTTAGGCTGCGTTAATATTTCATTCCTGACTTTTTCAATGTCGCTGGCAATGCGTTTGGCGTTTTGAGAGCAAACCTTAACGCAGTGCCCGCAAACTATACATCTTTCAGGAATAACTGCCGCCTGTCCATTAATGACCTTTATTGCCTGGGCAGGGCATTCCCTAATACATGAATAGCATCTTTTACATCTTGCAAGTATTGTGCTAACTATTCCATCATTCATTTCGCAACCTAATTATCCGGTTCCGCAACTACTCTAATACCTAAAAGAACTTATTAATCTAATCCTTATCAATAACGCTTTTCCTGTCAAAATATTCCGTATGCAAAATTTCGTGCGCCTTATGAGAATTCGGTTCAATAAAAAATTCTTTATAAAGAACTTTAACCGACTCATTATCGTGTGATCTTCTCAATTTCATCTTGCTGTCTATTTGATACAGGGCTTTCATTCTCTTTTGAATTTTATCTGCTATCTGATGAATGGGCTGCCCTCCTCCGTTGATACATCCGCCGGGGCAGGTCATCACTTCGATAAAGTGATACTTAGAAGTACCGTTTTGAACATCATCCAATATCTTCTTTACATTACCAATACCATTTACTACGGCAACATTAACATCCAAACCATTTATGGAAACAGTTGCTTCTTTTACGCCTTCTTTTCCTCTGACAGCTTCCAGGTCAAGGTTTTCCAGTTCTTTACCTGAGATTTTGAAGTACGCTGTCCTGAGAGCTGCCTCCATAACACCGCCGGATGTTCCGAAAATAGCGGCTGCGCCGGTAGATTCTCCGAGAGGATTATCAAAATAGCCTTCAGGAAGATCACCGAATTCAATTCCGGCAACCTTAAAGAATCTTACGAGTTCCCTGGTTGTAAGCACCGCATCAACGTCAGCCATGTTTTCTTCACTCAGTTCATTCCTGTTTGATTCGTACTTCTTAACAGTGCAGGGCATTATTGATACTACAAATATATCTTTAGGATTAATACCCATTTTCTTGGCATAATAAGTTTTTAGAACTGCTCCTTCCATTTCATGGGGAGATTTGCAGGAAGAAAGATGTTCTAATATTTCCGGACGGTTTTGTTCTGCATATTTAATCCATCCCGGGCAGCAGCTTGTAAACATAGGCAAAGTACCGCCGTTCTGCACTCTGTTTATAAGTTCTGTTGCTTCTTCCATAATAGTAAGGTCGGCTGCAAAATTTGTATCGAATACTTTCTTAAAGCCAAGGCGCCTTAACCCGGTAACCAATTGACCGGTTACATCGGTACCAAGCGGCATATTATATTCTTCGCCTAAGGTTGCCCTTACAGCAGGCGCAACCTGAACAATTGTAAATTTATTACGATCGTTAATTGCATTTACAACTTCTTTCAACGCACCTTTTTCCCTGAGAGCTGCAGTCGGGCAGACAAGAATACACTGGCCGCATAAAATACAGTCGCTTACATTTATTCCTTTATTATAAGGAGTAGTTACAATAGTTGAAAAACCTCTGTTTGTGAAATCAATTGCGCCGACTTTTTGAACTTCATGGCATACTCTTACGCATCTTCCGCAAAGTATACATTTGGCAGGATCTCTTTCCATAGATGCACTTGAGATATCAATAGCATGATCTTTACTGGCGCCTACATAACGGTGTTCTCTTACACTGTATTTTTCAGACAAATCCTGAAGTTCACAGTTTTTATTTCTGACGCATACCAAACAATCCTGCGGGTGATTCTCTATCAGCAATTCCACAATAGTTTTTCTTGCTCTTCTTACGCGTGCTGAATTAGTTTCAACAACCATCCCGTCATAAACCGGAAAAGCACATGATGGAGTTAAGTTTCTTTGTCCCTGCACTTCAACAACGCAAATACGACAGGCTCCTGTAGGAGCCAAATCTTTCAGATGGCAAAGAGTAGGAATATGAATTCCAACCGACTTTGCAGCATCCAGTATCGTCATTCCATCTTCTGCATTAACTTTTATATTATTTATTGTCAACTGAACCATTTATTTCTCCGTAATTCATACTTGTTAAATAGCAGTAATAGCGTCGAATCTGCAAGATTCTATACACATTCCGCATCTTGTACATTTATCGTCAATTATATAATGCGCCTGAGCTTTCTCGCCTATTATTGCCTCTGAAGAACATTTCTTTGTACACACACCGCAGCCAGTGCAGATTGTGTTGTTAATTGAATAAGTAAGCAATTCCTTGCAAACATGAGACGGGCATCTTCTTTCATATAAGTGCGTTTCGTATTCATCCCTGAAATATCTGAGTCCTGAAAGTACAGGATTTGATGCCGATTGACCAAGGCCGCACAAAGAAGTATCTCTGATAACATCGCCTAATCTCTGAAGATGAATTACTCCTTTAAATCTTTGCAATTCATCCAGTTTATTTTTTGTGTTTCTATAGCTTGTTGGAATTCTTTCGATTATTTCCAACATTCTTTTTGTCCCTTCCCTGCAGGGTACGCATTTACCGCATGATTCATTCTGGATAAAGGTTAAGAAATATTTTGCAACATCAACCATACAGGTATCTTCATCCATAACAACAAAGCCGCCGGACCCCATCATAGCGCCGACTTTTTTTAGGGATTCATAGTCTACTTCCGTAGATATTACACTTGTCGGCAAACATCCGCCGGAAGGGCCGCCGATCTGTACCGCTTTAAACTTTTTATCATCCGGTATACCGCCGCCTATATCAAAAATTACCTCTTTTAATGAAATTCCCATAGGTACTTCTACAAGGCCGGTATTTTTGATATTACCGCTTAATGCAAAAACTTTAGTGCCTTTACTTGCAGCCGTCCCGACCGAAGCATATTTTTCAGCGCCGTTATTAATGATAGGAGCGATATTTGCCATAGTTTCAACGTTATTTATAACTGTAGGCTTGCCCCACAATCCTGCGACAGCAGGAAAAGGAGGACGGGGCTTCGGCATTCCTCTTTTACCTTCTATGGATGCAATTAAAGCAGTTTCTTCACCGCATACAAAAGCACCGGCGCCTTTTTTAATTTTCAATTCAAAATTAAAACCGCTGTTAAGAATATTTTCTCCAAGCAGGCCGTATTTTTTGCACTGTTCAATTGTGTTTTGAAGTCGTAAAATAGCAAGCGGGTATTCTGCACGGCAATAGATATAACCATGAGAAGCGCCTATAGAATAAGCAGCTATTAATATACCTTCAACAACTTTGAACGGATCACTTTCAAGAACAGACCTGTCCATAAATGCGCCCGGATCGCCTTCATCCGCATTACAGACCATATATTTATGATCGGTTCTCTGGTTGTAAGCGAACTCCCATTTTTTACCTGTAGGGAAACCTGCTCCCCCCCGTCCGCGTAATCCGCTGTCGGTAATTTCTTTTATAACTTCGGAAGGTTTCATCAGGCGGAGAACTTTATCAAGCGCTTTGAAACCGCCATGGGCTATATAAGCATCTACAGACGTCGGATCAACAATACCGCAATTTTCAAGCACAACTTTTAACTGGTGTCTGAAGAAAGGGATACTATTTATATTAGGGATTTCAGGCGTAGTTTTTCCGAAAGTACCCAGAAGTTTCTCTTTGAAAACTCCTTTTTCAACAAATACCTTCTGGATAAGCTTTGGTACCAGTTTAGGCGTAATTTCGCAATATGAAATTCTATCCTGCCCGGGGAATTTTACATCAACAATAACTTCTCTTGCACAATAACCGATACATCCTGTCGGCTGTATAACGGCGTTTATATTTAATTTTGCAAGTTCAGCTTTAATTGCTTCTTCAACTTTTAAAGCTCCTGATGCAAGACCGCATGTACCCATACCTATAAAGATTATAGGAAGATCATGCTCAATGTTTTTTAATTTTCTATTAAGGGAGGCAAATTTTTCCACACAAGCTTTGTCATGATGACAAAGAGGACCTTCAGTACAACAACGGACAAAAAGATCACATGGTTTCTCCGGACTATGCCAACACTCTTCGCAACATTTATCAATGAATGATTTCATACTAACCCTACCTCCGGCGTAATAGCGGCATCTTTTTGTTTTGACGCTTTGGAATATTTCTTTACTATATTAGGAATATCTTTTACAGTTATGCGCCCGAAGTATTCATCATTAACTGTGATTACCGGGGCAATACTGCAAGCACCTATACAGTTGACTACTTCGATAGTAAATTTTCTATCTCTGGTAGTTCCGCCTGCTTTAATATTTAAAGCATTTTCCAATGCAAGCAAAATATTAGCCGAATTCTTTACATGACATGCCGTACCACGGCAAACTCTGATTATATTCTCACCCAACGGGGCAAGTCTAAATTGATTATAAAAAGTAGCTACACCATAAACACGACTTAAGGGCATCCCAACAAAATCTGAAACTTCCTGAAGGGCAGATTCCGGTAAATAACCATAAACGCTTTGGACTTCCTGTAGTAGAGGAATTAAACTACTTTTATCATTTGGTTCAAAATTTTCAAAAATATGCGTATGCATTTACTCCTCAATTTTTTCAACAAAGTACATTCATATTAAGTGCCATAAAATACCCTCAAAATATTAAAATTTACATTGTTTTTTAACTATTTATGCCCGGAAATATTGTCATTTCCTAAGATTGGAAAAAATTTTTTCAAAACAGATACTCATTTGACAAATACAAATAATCCAGATGAACAATAGTAACCAAATATGGTTCCTTAAATAAGTAAAAGTTCCGAAGCAGACTCATAAATTTCTCACTATTGAGAAAGACAATTCAATAATTAAACACTTGTAGGATTGTAGATGCGACATAGTTCCAAGCAGCGTAGCTGCGGAATGCTTGCAGCATCGTTGATGCAACATGGTTTCAAGCAGCGTAGCTGCGGAATACTTGCAGCATCGTTGATGCGGAATGGTTTCAAGCAGCGTAGCTGCAATATGCTTGTAGCATCGCAGATGCGACATGGTTTCAAGAAGCGTAGCTGCGATTGCTTGCAGCATCGTTGACGCGGAATGGTTTCAAGAAGCGTAGCTGCGGAATGCTTGTAGCATCGTTGATGCGGAATGGTTTCAAGCAGCGTAGCTGCGGAATACTTGTAGCATCGTTGATGCGGAATGGTTTCAAGCAGCGTAGCTGCGGAATGCTTGTAGCATCGTTGATGCGGAATGGTTTCAAGCAGCGTAGCTGCGGAATATTTGTAGCATCGTTGATGCGGAATGGTTTCAAGCAGCGTAGCTGCGATTGCTTGCAGCATCGTTGACGCGGAATGGTTTCAAGCAGCGTAGCTGCGATTGCTTGCAGCATCGTTGACGCGGAATGGTTTCAAGCAGCGTAGCTGCGGAATGCTTGCAGCATCGTTGATGCGGAATGGTTTCAAGCAGCGTAGCTGCGGAATACTTGCAGCATCGTTGATGCGGAATGGTTTCAAGCAGCGTAGCTGCGGAATACTTGCAGCATCGTTGATGCGGAATGGTTTCAAGCAGCGTAGCTGCGGAATGCTTGTAGCATCGCAGATGCGATACCTTAAACTAACTGAAATAACACAAATGATATTTAAAATAACCCCGGCACCTGCCTGCAGGCAGGTGCCGGGCATCCCTAAATAACAAAACTTATTCCATTAATCTCAAACCTATCTATTATTACTCCATTCAGAGACAGCCTCACTAAAAGGCAATAATGCCCTTGGAATTGCACCATGCATGTAAGATATTAAAACCCCGTAGTTGATGATAGGTATTTCAGCAAGCGCTGCTTGTTTAATACGGGCCTGCATTACATGCCTTGTAATCATACATGCTCCGCAATGAACAATCAATTTAAAACCGGACAAATCTTCAGGGAAATCAGTTCCGCTGCTTACTTCAAATTCCAAATTCTTTTTTGTATGAAGCCTTAACCAGCGCGGTATTTTTACCTTACCTATATCATCAGCCTGCGCATGGTGTGTACAAGCTTCGGCTATTAATATTTTATCGCCGTCTTCTAAAGTGTCAACAGCATGAAGCGCTTTAACAAATAAGGGAAGATTTCCTTTATAACGCGCCATTAAAATCGAAAATGTAGTCAGCTTTACATTTTCCGGCACATCGGCAGCTACTCTCATAATCGCCTGGCTGTCGGTTACAACAAGCGCCGGCGGATCTTTAAACGCTTTAAGCACAGCCCTTAGTTCTTTATCTTTTGCAACAACAACAATTGTATCTTCATCAAGAGCTTCACGGATTGTCTGCACCTGCGGCAGTATCAGCCTGCCTTTAGGGGCGCCGAGGTCAATTGGAACAACCAGTACAATTATATCACCCTGTTTAACTAAATCGCCAATCAGCTCAGGGCCGTCTCCTTTCGGCAATAATCTTATCACTTTAGATTTTAACGTATCAATCCCGACATTTTCTGCACATGAGATTTCAAAGTGAGTTGCTTTAAGCATTTTTATTTCTGCCAGCAAAAGTGGATTTACTCCAAACTCAATTTTATTCACTGCAATAACAAAAGGCGTTGAAACCTTATTAAGATATTGAATTAGTTCCAGTTCCTTATGAGAAATTCTTTCACGCGCATCTGCCACAACAATTACAAAATCTGCCTGGGAAATTGCTTTAACGGTTTTACTTATTCTTTTTTCACCAAGTTCGCCTGCATCATCAATACCTGCGGTATCAATCAAAACAATCGGCCCGTACGGCAGTAGTTCCATCGCCTTCTTTACCGGATCCGTTGTTGTGCCGGCAACCTCGCTTACTATACAAAGTTCCTGCCCCAAAAATAAATTTACCAGTGAAGATTTACCGGCGTTACGTTTACCTACGAATGCGATATGAGCTCTTTCGGAATTCGGTACATTATTCATTCTTTACGCCCATTTCTTTAGCCAGTAATGCATAAAGTTCCTTTTCACCAAGCATTTTTTTCTTTTTCAGCAGTTCAACAAAAGTTAATTTATTTTCTTCAGCTTCCTTAACAATTTTTGCAATTGTTTCATACCCGAATATATTAATAAGAGAAGCGGCAACTGCGCTTGAATTTATCAAATTGCTTTTGCAGCGATCTATATTTGCTTCAATACCATCAATACACCTTTCAGCAAGGTTTACAATAACGTCGCGCAGCATCTCAAGTGACTTAAGGAAAAGATGTGCAATTAATGGAGTAAATGCGTTCAGCTCTAAATTACCGGAAGCCGCAAGGTTGGAAATTACAACATCAAAACCTTTAACAAGCTCACAAACCTGGATTGTATTTTCAAGTATTACGGGATTTACTTTCCCGGGCATTATACTGGAGCCGGCCTGCATTGCGGGCAAAATAATTTCGCCTATTCCGCCATGCGGCCCGCTGGACAATAGCCTTAAATCATTGCATATTTTTATTATTGAACAAGCGCCGGCTTTTACCAGCCCGTGCACTTCAACAAATACATCCAGGTTTTGAGTAGCATCAATAAGATCTTCGGCTTTTGCAACAGGCAAGCCGGTTATTTTTTTCAGTTCGGTGTTAACATTTAAAACATATTCTATTGGAGCAGAGACGTAGTTGCCGACTGCAGTACCGCCAAGATTTACAGATCTAAGCCTTTCTTCACCATTATACATACGCCATCTGTCGCGGGCAATTGCCTGCGCATAAGCGCCGAACTCCTGTCCAAGCGTTATAGCAACGGCATCCTGCAATTGGGTTCTGCCAAGTTTAATTATATTGCTGAATTCGTTTTCTTTTTTTTGCAATGAATTTTGCAGTGTGGAAAAAGATTCTGCCAGTTCCCTCATCAGGTAAATAGAAGCCACTTTTAAAGCAGTCGGGTAAGTATCATTAGTCGACTGAAATAAATTTATATCATCAATCGGGTTAATGAAGGAGTAATCACCGTATTTTTTTCCACAAACAGAAAGAGCCGTATTTGCAATAACTTCATTAATATTCATATTCAAAGAAGTTCCGGCGCCGCCCTGGAAAGGATCAACAATTATCTTCTCATAAATTGAAAACGATTCTTTCTTCATAGATTTTTCAGTTTCATCCAACAGCAGATCTATTGCACGGCTTATTGGTTGATATTTCTCCTCACCAAGGCGGCCAAGCTTATGGTTTGTTTCAAGTGCAGCGCTTTTAACAAGCAGGTAAGCTTTAATCATATATAAGCTTACACGTTCCCCGGTAACCGGGAAATTATCCAATGCCCTTAGTGTATGGATACCATAAACTGCCTCATCCGGCACAAATAATTTACCTAACGAATCAAATTCTTCACGCATACAAGCCTGTTTTTTTACTGTAAATTCAAAAAGCGTTCCAATAATTTTAAAATCCTGGTAAACGCATCATTAACGGATAAAATAAGCGGGATTCTTTATGCTGCAATGAGATTTAGGTATTACTTCTCTGATTTTAGAAAAATATTTCGCATTTATGATTATTTCAACAGAAAAAGAGTTTCTTCTTCTGGTATATTTATTGCGTTGGAAAAGCGGTAATTATTTCGAAAACTATGAGGTTGGCAAATGTACTTTATAAATGAAAGTATTATAAACAGTTTATTAACAGATGAAAAGCTTAAAAATGAGTCCCTCCAAAAAGAAATTATAATAAAAGCGTCCGAAGCAAAAGGTATAACGCTTCAGGAGAGCGCAGCGCTTTTAAATATTACTTCCCCTGAAATACTTGATGAATTATTCAACACTGCAAAAAAAATAAAAGAAAAAATCTATGGCAACAGGCTGGTCCTTTTTGCCCCTCTTTATGTTACTAATCTCTGCGTAAATAATTGCCTTTACTGCGCATTCAGAAAAGATAACAGAGGACTAAAAAGAAAGACATTAACATTAGATGAGATAGAGGAAGAAGCAAAATTTCTTGTTATGCAGGGGCAGAAAAGGATTCTTGTAGTTTTCGGTGAGCATCCTAAAAAGGCTTCAATTGATTTTATAGGCGAAGCGATAGAACGAATTTATAAAATTGATTACAACGGGAATAATATCAGGAGAATAAACGCAAACATTGCACCATTATCAGTTGAAGATTTTGTAAAGCTTAAAAACTTTGGCATCGGCACTTATCAATGCTTCCAGGAAACATATCATTATGAAACTTATATGACAATGCACCCGGAAGGGCCTAAGAGGGATTATGCATGGCGGCTTTTCGCAATGGAAAGAGCTTTGCAGGCGGGCATCGATGATGTAGGAATAGGCGCTTTATTCGGATTAACCGATTACAAATTTGAGACTTTGGCGCTGTTGACCCACGCATTTGATCTTGACTCAAGAATTGGAGTCGGGCCGCATACAATTTCCATCCCAAGGTTAGAGCCGGCTTTAAATGCACCGGCAGCAATGCAGATTCCGCATGCAGTTGATGATCTTTCATTTAAAAAATTAATTGCTATAATCAGGCTGGCTGTTCCCTATACAGGAATCATTTTATCAACGCGTGAGCGTGCCGAATTAAGAAGGGACCTGTTTACGGTAGGAGTATCTCAAATAAGTGCCGGCAGCAGAACTGCCCCCGGAAGCTATAAGGAATCTAAAGACAGTTTGGCAGAACATGAGCTGGAACAATTTCAGCTTGGTGATCACCGGCCGCTTGACGAAGTTGTCAGGGATTGTACAGCGCTTGGTTACCTGCCCAGTTTCTGTACAGCCTGCTATCGTTCAAACAGAACGGGCGACAGGTTTATGGAACTGGCAAAGACGGGCAATATAGGTAAGATTTGCACACCAAATGCATTAGCAACATTTAAAGAATATCTTAATGATTTTGCATCGCAAGAGACAAAAGAAGTTTCAGGAAATTTTTTTCGCGATGAGGTTGAAAAAACAGATGGAACAATTAAGAAAAAAGTTATAAGTATGGTGGAGAAAGTTGATGCCGGCGAAAGAGATGTATTCATGTAAGATAAAAATTTTTTTTGATTTAAATCTTTAAGGAAATAATGATTGACAAAATTCTGGATAAAGAAAAATTAGATAAAGATGATATTATTTCGCTCCTGCAGGTTGAAGATAGGAATGAGATAATTTTATTGTATCAAAAAGCAGACGAAGTAAGAAAGCAATATTGCGGTGATGAAGTTCATTTAAGAGGTATAATAGAATTTTCAAATTACTGCGAACAGGAATGTTTATACTGCGGGCTGAGAAAAAGCAATTACTCTCTTACCAGGTACCGTATGAGTAAAGATGAAATTCTTAATACTGCAGGTGTGATTTATCAAAATGGAATACGCACAATTGTACTTCAATCCGGCGAAGATTTTGACGGTACTGCAGAAGATATAGAAGACATTATCAAAAGTATCAAGGATGAGTTTGATATTGCAATTACTTTAAGCCTGGGCGAAAGGAGTTTTAGTGAATATAAAATGTGGAGAAAAGCGGGGGCTGACCGGTATCTGTTAAAACACGAAACCGCTAATCCAGGATTGTATTCCATATACCATTCAAAACAAAGGCTTCAGGACAGGCTTGATCATCTGATTTATTTAAAATCCATAGGTTATCAGATTGGAAGCGGTAACTTAGTAGGGATGCCTCAACAGACATTAAATGACCTTGCAGATGATATTATCCTTTGCAAAGAACTTGACGTTGACATGGCTTCGTTCAGTCCCTTTATTCCTTCACCAAATACTCCTTACCGTAAGCAGAGCGCCTGCGGTATAAATTTAATTTTAAAAGTAATGGCTGCCGGCAGAATAGTATTAAAAAATTCACATATTCCGGCAACAACGGCTCTTGGTACAATGGATCAATACGGAAGAGAAAAAGGGTTGCAGGTTGGTGCAAATGTTATAATGCCAAATTATACGCCTGCACCATACAGGGAGAGATATGCTATTTATCCAAATAAGAAATGTGTAAATGATAATCCGAATTTATGCGCTTCCTGTCTCGGACTAATGATCGATTCTTTAGGCAGAAGTATTGGAGCAGGACAGGGGCACACTCTGAAAAGTTAATGATTTATTATAATATTATAAAATTTTGTAAATCAGTATTTTAATTTTTCTTCAATACAACGCCTGTTGAAGGCTCCAGCACAATGCCAACCTCAACAACACCGAGCGATTCAATACCCGCTTTACCGGGATCTGCCAATATATTCCATTTGCCTTCCGGTAAATTAAAGCTCTGAGTTTTATACATATCCGCATTAAAGAGGACAATAAAAACTTCCTCATTATAATTAAGCTGATAACCAAGAGCAAAGGGATTTTCATCCGCATTAAAGAAAGAGATATCCTCATAATTTGTTCTTCTGAATGCAGCAAACCTCTTTCTTAAAGCAATCAGCCCCGAATAATAATTTTTCAAATCTTCATTAAGTTTCATATGATTATAGTTAATGTAGTTTGTTGCATCGTCTTTATTATAGCTGTTATTATCCAGCTTCCCTTTATCCTTATCAGGAGTGAAATCAGTATCGGCAATTACTTTTGCCCTTGCAAATTCATCGCCTTCCTGGAACATAACAATTCCTTGCGACGTAAAAAGGAATAAAGCGGCCAGCTTATTTAATCTTAATTCATGCGGCGTCAATTTGACAAATGATTCAATATCTTTAACTACTTCATCCTCTCTGATTTTCCCGGTTCCAATCCTGATAAAATCGCCAAGAGTATAGCCGTCATGCGCCGAAAGATAATTTACAGAATGTTCTTTCTTTTGAAATAACCCATGATTATCTCTTACTAATGTTCCGTTTACATAGCTTTTAATTCTTTCGGGATTATTATTGCCAAACCATTTACCGAAAATCCATCCGGGCCCGTAAACAGGATTTTCACCCTTAATACCGTTTCTGATCTGATCATTCCAGCTTCCCCAGCCTCTAAGTGAAAAAGCAGCGGGATCGTAACCGCCGCCCCATGGTTCGCAAACAAAAATAACATCAGGATTAATTTTTTTTGCTTCATGGATAATCTCTTCAATGGTTTCCCAGTCGATAAGTTTACCCAGGTCAAAGCGAAAACCGTCTATGTGGTATTCCGTCATCCAATAAATGATACTCTCCACTATTATTCTTCGCATCATCGGCCGTTCTGTCTTAATATCATTGCCGCAGCCGCTTTCAGCAATAAAATTTCCTCTTTTATCAAAACGGAAATAATAATCCCTGGCAATTTCCTTTAAATTGCCCAGCTCGTACTCGGAAAGATGATTGTACACAACATCCATAACTACGGCAATACCTTCTTTGTGGAAAGCTTTCACCATATCTTTATATTCGGAAACCTGTTTAGCCGAAGTGCCGCTCCAAACGTTCCACATTAAATGATTTGCATCGCTGCTGTAATAAACTTCAGGCGCAAAAAAAGCTGCAGTCATGTAACCCCAATAATTTCTCTCATAAGAATTCCATGAATTATATCTTCCGTTGAACGAGTCATTATACGGAATTTCGATATTGGCAAATTCCTGGGAGGGTAAAATCTCGACGGTATTAACACCTAAACTTTTAATATAATCAATCCCGCCGGTTTTCCCATGCTCGATCAAACCATGATAAGTCCCCGGTTCGCTGCAGCCGGATGAAGAATCGGCTGTTAAATCCATAATATGCATTTCGTAAATCACAACATCGCGCCAATCCCTTTGTATCCATTGGTCCCCGTCCCAATCATAATCATTTTCCTTTATAACTATAGAACGCCTTAGGGGGAAATAAGTATTATAAGTAGCGACCGCCCTTGTATAAGGGTCAATGCAAACTACATCTTTTGTTTCAGGATATTTCGGATTAAAAACTTTAAAACCATAAAACAGGCCATAACTCTCTCCCGGCAGAACTGTTTCCCATACATCGTCGGAATCATGATTCATATGGTATTCCCGTCCATTAACATCTTCCGGATTTTCAAACGTAACAAGTATTACTTCTTTAGCTTCAGGCGCAAATAATCTAAAATAAGTTTTGCCGGTCTCAACAAAAGAACCGAGTTTTTTTGAAGAGAAATATTTGTTCAAATCTTTTTTATCGGACTTTATACTTAAGCTATGTATAGAAGCCCTGGATTTGCTTTTATCACTGATGAACAATGCAGCACCTTAATTAATTAAAAAAATAAATATAAAAAAACAGAAAATATTTATGTGTATTTAATTTTATATACTAATTATATAATCGTTAGTAAATAGAAACTGTTTATATCCTGAATCTTATAAATATTTGCTCCTTTATTTTGTTGCACTTATAGACTTTTCTTATAAAACCCGCACGCAAAATTTTAATTATTTGCAGAAATTGCGTTTAGCAATCATAAATTATTTTAAAAAATACATATAATTTATTTTTTTACTTTTATTTTATCTTTTGGCAGCAGAATTGCAATAAAATTCTTAAATAAGCCTAAAATTACAAATATTGTTTGTTCATTTTTTATTTATTCAACTGAAGTTACGTAAATGATATTTAAAGTAGCCCCGCCTCTCTTCTACATCCCGGAGGGATGAAATACTTGTAGCCCCGGGTGTAAACAGAGCCAGTCCCGATTCCTTATTGGGAGGGTTACGCAAATCCCGCAAACCATTCCTCTCTCTTAGAAAGAGAAGGGCGTAGGTACTGATACGTATCCCGGATTAACAATCTGGGATTCAAAAAATCCCGGAGGGATGAAATACTTGTAGCCCTGGGTGTAAACCCAGGGAATAAAGAAATCACCCAAACCCTTTTTCCCCTCTCTCAAAAGAGAGGGGCCAGGGGTGAGTGCTTCTGAGATACCCCCAACAATTCCGGGTCATTTTTTTACATTTATTAAATGCACAACAGACCCGGCACGCAGGTGCCGGGGCTATTTTAAATTATTCGCTGCTCAAAATTTTGCCGTCCATTACAGGTGTGACACAAATAAGAGGATTCTGCGGTACTTTAAAACTTGAAAATATTTCCTCGAAAAGTTCAAACTGCCTTCCCCGTTTTTCCAGTTTTGAAAACTTCTTATAAGGCATAAACTTTCCTTTTGAATTAACGGGCGCATCGAAATGATACGCTTTATTAAAATCATCTTTAGCTCTGCTCTTTAAAAAATTTATTTTATTATCGTCGCCGCCTTCCATTTCATAAGCTATTACACGAAACTCAACGACCAAATCATTAGCAATAACAAGATAAATATTTAAAATAATTTCATTCATACACAGCTTTTTTGTTTAATAAAGTAAAATAACCGAGGCACACGGCATAAACAAACGCAAACTTGCACATTACGCTTTCAATAATCGCCAACAGACTTTCATTGTGAACTGCCAGGAGAATAAAAGCAGCAATAACCGGAAGCGACACGAATAATAATCCTCCCAGTAAAACTTTTGCAAGTTTCTTCTTAAGTTCATCCTTCGTCTTTTTTATTCGGTTTGTTAAGAAAATTATTGCATAGATAACAGGCGTATAATAAAAGAAACCGTAAAAAGTTCCTAACGGATAACTATAGGAAGCGTAAAGAACCGAACAGGATACAACTGCAAATTTATCCAATACCATATAATAATAAACTGCAAAAGCTGCGGCAGGTATAAACAGCGCTTTATTCAATTTATGGTTCCTGTTAAAATATTTTAGTATAAAGAATAAATTGAGCGGGGGCAGAAAAGATATATCTGAAAATGCAAGATATGCAAGAAAGGAATATTTAAGATTTAAGTTGCACATTAAAAATTCCAGGCCCTGGTATACGGTTAAAATACCAACGAGAACAAATACCATAATATTTATTTTATTTTTTTCGGAAAAAATGAGCAGATTTATCAGCAAAATAAGTTCCATGCTGGCAAAAAGAAGCGAGGCCAAACCGTTTAGATTTATCAATATTTTTGTTTTACCCTTTTATAATTACATCTTTAACATGAGATTTTTTTATGTGAGGCTCACTATGGAAATGAGCCTCACAAACCGTACTAAATTTTCGGCCCTGTCATTTTTTCGGGGCGGACAACCTCATCGAATTTTTCAGCAGTAAGCAGGTTCAATTCAATTGCGGCTTCTCTTAAAGTTTTATTTTCTTTATGGGCTTTCTTAGCAACTTTTGCGGCATTATCATAACCTATAATAGGATTTAATGCCGTCACCAGCATCAAAGAATTTTCAAGATGCTTTTTAATATTTATTTTATTCGCCTCGATACCTGCTGCACAATGATCAGTAAAACTTTCACAAGCGTCTGATATAAGCCTTATCGACTGAAGTACATTAAATATTATAACAGGCTTAAAAACATTTAATTCAAAATTTCCGCTTGCGCCTGCAAAATTAACCGTTGTATCATTTCCGAAAACCTGGGTACATACCATCGTCATGGCTTCGCATTGAGTAGGATTAACCTTACCCGGCATAATCGAACTTCCCGGTTCGTTTTCGGGCAGAAGCAATTCTCCTATACCGCTGCGCGGGCCGGAACCAAGCCACCTGATATCATTTGCAATTTTCATTAGTGAAGCCGCAAGAGTTTTCAATACTCCGCTGGTTTCCACTAATGCGTCATGGGCAGCAAGAGCTTCAAATTTATTCCTGGCGGAAATAAATGGTTTTCCGGTAAGCTCAGCGATTTTTTCTGCAGCTTTAACAGCAAACTCAGGATGAGTATTAAGCCCGGTTCCGACAGCAGTACCGCCTAAAGCAAGTTCATATAATCTTGGCAGGCATCCTTGTATTCTCTCAAGTCCATTAGTTAACTGCTGCGTATAACCTGAAAACTCCTGGCCAAGAGTAAGAGGAGTAGCATCCATCAAATGTGTTCTGCCGATTTTTATAATATCTTTAAATTCTTCGGATTTTTCTGCGAGAGCATCACGGAGTTTCGTTATCATTGGAATAAGTCTTCCATGAATTTCCTCTACGGTTGCAATGTGCATTGCAGTCGGGAAAGTATCATTTGAAGATTGAGCTTTGTTAACGTCATCATTCGGGTGAATTGGTTTTTTACTTCCCATCTCACCGCCTGCAAGTTCAATCGCGCGGTTTGAGATAACTTCATTTGCGTTCATATTGGTTTGTGTGCCGCTGCCCGTCTGCCAGACCACCAGGGGAAAATGTTCGTCAAGCGTTCCATCTATAACTTCATTTGAAGCTCTGACAATTAAATTAGTCTTCTCAACAGGTAATATACCCAAACCGTTATTTGTCAGCGCCGCAGCTTTTTTCAGGATACCAAGCGCCCTGATAATTTCACGCGGGAATTTTTCACCGCCGATTTTAAAATTTATTAATGACCTGGCTGTTTGTGCTCCGTAATACTTGTCGGAAGGAACTTTTATTTCGCCCATACTATCGGTCTCAATTCTGTAATTCATTATTTTATTCCTTATAAATAAACTACAATTTAATAATAGCACCTTTCTTAATAACTGAAGTTACGTAGATATTAAAGATTTTATTTAGTAGCCCCGGGTTTTAACAGAGCCTGTCCCGATCCGATCGGCAGGGATCGAGAGAACCAAACCAATTTCAGGACTTTAATCCATTAAATATCATTTACTTAACTTCAGTTAATAAGTTAGATGCCGCTTAATTCTAAAATTCTTTTGTTAAAATTACGATATTTTCTGATAAAGCTTTACATCATTTTTTTCAATTTAACTCAAAAAATTTTAATGTTCCTAATCACAAGAAATACACATACCCGATTTGTTTATTGAACCTCATCTCCTGTATTATATGTTTGTAATAAATTAATGGTTAATTAATAATTTTTGGCCTCAATCTGGGTTTAGACGATGCATTATTATTTCAACATCCTGAATTAACGATCTCCAAGCCCCGATTCATCAGGATGAAATGCTTGTAGCTTCGCAGATGCAATATGCTTCCGGAGCTTCGTAGAAGCGGCATGGTGCATAGCAGCATCGCTGCGGCATGCTTGTAGCTATGACGAAACCTGATGTAACACGAATACATCTAAGATTATAAATTTAATAGACAAGGATTAAAAACAATGTTAATAAATAGTCCGCTGGAAAAAGCCAGGAGATATGTTGAATCCCATCCGAATTTATCAGTTTCTTCAGATAACAAAGAAGATGAAATATCCGCCGGCCCCTGTATTACAATTTCAAGAGAGACGGGCGCAAGAGCCGATGTAATAAGTGAAATAATTGTCCGGCTTTTTAGTGAATATAATATAAACAACCCGGTTCCATGGACAATATTTGATAAAAACTTAATCGAAAAAGTTATACAGGATCATCATCTTCCGCAAAGCCTGGGCAAAATAATGGAAGAAGAAAAATATTCGGCGGTAAAATCTTTAATGATAGAACTTCTTGGCGGACAACCTCCGATATTTAATTTGATTCACAAAACTACACAAACAATACTTCAGCTTGCAGAGATAGGAAATGTAATTATTTTAGACCGCGGCGCAAATATCATTACTTCAAAATTAAGAAATTCATTTCATGTAAGGATGGTAGCTCCGCTTGAATACAGGATAGCTCACGTACAGGAATTATATAACTTTGACAGGATTAAAGCAATTGATTTTATAAAACACGAAGATATAGACAGGAAGGATTTTGTCTCGACTTATTTTCATAAAGATGTAAGTGATCCGCTTTTATATAACCTGGTTATCAACACTTCTCAGCATACCGACCAGGTTGCTGCGGAGATTATTGTAAATGCCGTGTTAAAAAAATTCCCGGATTTTTTTCCGTAAAGTTGTTAATAATTTCTCTTTTGTCTTAATAAATTTTTAAGTACATTATACCAAGCAAACAATTCCAAATTATCCTGTTTACTTAATTAACGGTCGTTAACAAACAAAGAGGCGATCAATATGATAGTAAAAGGAGCGCTCGAAAAAGCAAAACTTTATATCGAGTCTCATTCAAGAGATTCAGATCAATACCATTCTCTTACTCATCCGAAGCAGGGCCCTTGTATCACCATCTCAAGAGAAACAGGCGCCGGGGCCGATAAGGTATGTGAAGCTCTTATAGAATTTTTCCAGGTTTTCAGCGAACGTAATCCCATCCCGTGGACGGCGTTCGATAAGAACCTGATAGAACGAATTCTCGAAGATCATCATTTACCTGATAAGCTTAGTCAATACTTTGTTGAAGATAAGCTTTCAGAATTAAAATCAATGGTGAACGAGCTTTTGGGAATACACCCGCATGTAGGAGTATTAATACACACAACTTCCCATACAATTCTTCAGTTGGCGCAAAAGGGAAATGTTATCATAGCCGGCAGGGCTGCAAACATAGTTACAGAACGGTTAAAAAACACATTCCACGTCAGGCTTGTGGCTCCTTTGGAAAAAAGAGTTCAGCATATTGAAGTTATATACAGTTTGAACCGGAAAGATGCAATCGAGTATATAAAAAAGGAAGACCTTGCCCGGAAGAATTATGTAAAAAGCTATTTTAATAAGAACATAGATGATCCCCTTCTTTATCACATGGTAATAAATACAGCGCAAGTCCCGTATAAAAAAGCAGCGAGGATGATTGGCTTGGCAGTGCTTGAAAAGTTCCCGGAGATGTTTTCATTAAAAGAAGAAGCAACTTACGAACTTGCATAGCAGTAAACTGCCGGTATGTTAGAAGGCTCCGATAAAAGAAAACATGTATATAATTTATAGCATTGTAACATTACAACCTCCGAGGCTTGGCCTCATCCTCGGAGGTTTAGGTTATGCAATATTATTTCACCATCCTGAATTAACGATATCCAAGTCCCGGCGGGACGAAATGTTTATAGCAATGAGCGATCCCCCAACAACCCTCCTGAATCCCCGCCGTATGACCTAATGACCATCGAATGACCCAATGACTATCAAATGACCCTAAGCCCTGTAAGCTGCGAAACGCCTGTAGCAATATCATCCCGCATTAATCACATATAATAAACCCGATTATTTCAACCCCATTCTTCTTTAAACCTGTATCTTATGTCAAAGGGGAAATTTATTCCTTTCATCTATTCCATATCAGAAATAATTTTGCACGCATTAAAATACACGCTTTTATTAAAACATGTCGACATTTGTCCTGTATGTTTCAATTTAAGACTATTTATAATGATTGATATAAAATATTTTTGATTTTGTATAAAATTTAGACAGTAATGTTCGATAATGAATTTATCGGAAAATCATGGTTTTGCTTACTATAAAGAGGAAAGATCTTATAATGGAATTAACTCAACTTGATAAGAGTAGTTATTTAAAGGGACTTTTGATAGTTGCTAAAAAAGATGAACGCCTGACTGATTTTGAAAAGAAATTTCTTAAAAACATCGCTTCAAAGCTTGGGTTTGCTACAGATTTTTACGAAAGTACAATTCGCAGCCTTCTGGCAAACAGGTATATTCCTGAATATCCCATCCGGTTTTCTGAAAAAAAGATTGCCGAATCTTTTATCACCGATGGAATTAAATTAGCGCTTAAAGACAACAAACTATCCGATAAAGAGATTGAGTGGCTTAAGCTGACTGCCTCCGAAAATGAATTGGATGATGATTGGTTCCTGAATCATGTTAAAAAACTTAAAGATAACATGAGCTTAATCCCGGCAACCGAGTTTGCTCTTTTCTCTATAATATAAATTTTTTATTCAGCCATTCTTCAGTTAATAATAATTGCAGAAGAATGAAGCCTGTTTTAACAAAGTATCACATCATGTGAATTTGAATATCCTCCCTATTAATTTCTCAAATGATTTTAATTACATGGACAATTTGTCGTTTGTTTGCTATATATATAATTTTAACTTAATAAACTTTTATAAATAAAAATTTTATTTTTATTTCAAAAACACTCTATAAAAATTTTAAGGATTGAAATGAAAACGATGAAGGCTCTTGTAAAGAAATACGCCGAACCCGGCTTATGGCTTGATGAAGTTCCCATACCTGATTTTGGTATAAACGATGTCTTAATCAAAATTCATAAGACATCCATCTGCGGCACGGATATTCATATATACAACTGGGACGACTGGGCAAAAAAGACCATACCTGTTCCAATGGTTGTAGGCCACGAATACGTAGGTACGGTAGAAGCAATCGGAAGTAATGTGCATGATGTGAAAATAGGAGAACTTGTAAGCGGCGAAGGGCATATAGTATGCGGCCATTGCAGAAACTGCCGCGCGGGCAGGAGGCATCTTTGCCCGAATACAATGGGAGTAGGAGTTAACCGCCCCGGTTGTTTTGCAGAGTACTTAAGCATACCGGTATCAAATGTTTGGCATTGCGATCCCTCAATCCAGGAGGATATTTTTTCTATTTTTGATCCTTTCGGAAATGCAGCCCATACTGCACTATCATTTAACGTACTTGGTGAAGACGTTTTAATAACAGGCGCAGGCCCCATAGGAATAATGGCGGCAGCAATTGTTAAACATGCCGGGGCGCGTTATGTTATAATTACCGATATAAATCCGAACCGCCTTAAACTGGCAGAGAAGATGGGAGTTACAAGAACCGTAAATGTTGCGACTGAAAATATTAAAGATGTAATGACGGAACTCGGCATGAAAGAAGGGTTTGATGTCGGACTTGAAATGTCAGGCAGCGCTGAAGCTTTTAAAAGCATGCTTTCCGTAATGTGCCATGGAGGTAAAATTGCACTGCTGGGTCTTTTGCCCGATGCTGCTATCAACTGGGAAACCGTAATCTTTAACGGACTGACATTAAAAGGAATTTATGGAAGAGAAATGTTTGAAACCTGGTATAAAATGACCGTTATGCTTCAAACCGGGCTTGACCTTTCGCCGGTTATTACAAATCATTTTCCTTTTGAAAAATTCAAAGACGGGTTTGAACTTATGAAATCCGGCAACTCCGGCAAAATTGTCTTGAATTGGATATAAACTTATCCTTATAAAGCAGCGTAGCTGCATTATTGTCCTAAGCAGCAGAGCTGCGGTATGCTTGTATCATCGTAGATGCGCAATTGTATCTAGCAGCAGAGCTGCGGAATGCTTGTAGATTTTCGTACAAGCAAATTGCTTCCCGAGCTTCGTAGAAGCGGCATGGTGAACTAAATTATTTAAAAAAAGGCAAAAACAATGTATGAAACAACAAAAAAAATTTATCAGCAGCAACTAAAACAAATCGCCGCCGACGGCTTACTAAAAATTGAAAGAATCATCACAAGCCCGCAAATGGCAAAAATTGAAGTTTCAGGCGGGCAGCAGGTTTTGAACATGTGTGCAAATAATTATCTGGGACTGGCTAATCACCCGGAAATAATTAAAGCGGCTAAAGAAAGCTACGATAAATGGGGATATGGATTATCATCAGTCAGGTTTATTTGCGGAACCCAGGAAATCCACAAAGAACTGGAACAAAAAATTTCCGGATTTCTTGAAACCGAAGACACCATTCTTTATACCTCCTGCTTTGATGCAAACGGAGGATTATTTGAAACCATACTCTCTGAGACCGATGCCATAATAAGCGATGAACTTAACCACGCAAGTATTATAGACGGCATACGGTTATGCAAAGCCCAGCGTTACAAATATAAAAACAGCGATATGAATGACCTTGAAGGAAAACTTAAAGAAGCGCAATTGGCAAAAATACGCTTAATTGCAACCGACGGAGTTTTTTCTATGGACGGATTTATTGCAAAACTAAAAGATATCTGTAACCTGGCGGATAAATACAACGCACTGGTAATGGTAGATGATTCACATGCAGTTGGTTTTATGGGAAGGCACGGTAAGGGGACTCATGAATATAATGACGTTATGGGAAGGATCGATATAATAACCGGAACACTAGGCAAGGCATTGGGAGGTGCAAGCGGAGGTTATACAAGCGGACGTAAAGAAATTATTGATTTGCTGCGTCAGCGTTCACGCCCCTACCTATTTTCCAATACAGTAGCGCCGGGTATTGTTGCAGCATCGATTAAAGTACTTGAGTTATTAAAATCCTCAACAAATTTGCGCGACAAATTAGAAGAAAATACTAAATTCTTCCGTGAAGGAATATCCAAAGCAGGATTAAACATAAAGCCCGGTGTTCACCCAATCGTTCCCATTATGATTGGAGATGCTGCTCTGTCCCAGAAGATGGCAGCCAGGATGCTTGAGAAGGGAGTATATGTTACCGGGTTCTTTTATCCTGTAGTGCCTAAGGGCGCAGCAAGAATACGCGTCCAGATATCAGCGGCGCATTCAAAAGAAGACCTGGAATTTGCAATACAAAAATTTAAAGAAGTTAGAGAAGAGTTCCGGTTGTAATTTCATAAAGTTAAAATTATTTAAAAAGGACTGGGGATTTTCGAACAGATATTTAAAGTAGCCCCGACATTTATGTCGGGAACCCCAAATTACAAAACATGTTCGGCTTTTCCCAAAGGAATAGATGCCAAGCCCAAATAATTTGAATCTTGTAGCTTGAACCATAGGTTCATCCATTCACCTATTTCCGCCAAAGGCGGATCAGCCTCCGGCTGACACTCATTCATTCATCTTTCTTATCCTGCTTCTCATAAACGCCAATGAAGAGGAGCCACGCACCTGAAATGAAAAAAGCGAAGGAGAGCGCCATACCTATGGCGGCTATGTAAAGTCCGACGGCATATCCTGATAAAAGTATGATAGAACCTATTATCTGGGATACGTAACAAGCTATGCCCTGGCTGAAGCGGCTGTGGCTCAGCCCCACCGAACTTTTGCCTATTTTTCTTGCCTGGAAGTATACCCGTGTATAAGTAATCGCCGGAACCAGCGCAACAACCAGCCATTCAATCCCAATCGATAGATAATTTTGGTTTCCAATCAGGGCTAATGCACAAATCATGAAGACGGCAGTAAAGCCGGTCAATGTTGCTATAGCACGATTTTTATGTGTTGCATCACGGGTGATGATCGGAATATTGATCGACATGGCTATAAACACTAAGCCCGCAAGAGCTGCCGCTCCGCCTCCAACCATTATGAAAAAATTCTGCCATAATTCCGGTTTATAAATATCATTATCCATACAATTATTATATCAAAAAATTATCTGTTTTTATTTATATCTGCCCTGGCTTGTTACTTTTTAACTCTTGTTTGAGTGTAGGAATTCTTATATGCTTTTCAAATTCCCTTCTTTATTTTATACCTTTTTCAGCCTAAATTCAAGGTCTGGTAGTTGTCAATAGCCGCAGGTTACACTGCTTGCACCGGTTGATCTTTTACACCCTTTATTATAAGCCACAATGAAAGTCCAAATTCAGCCGCAAACATAATGGGATATAACGGATAAGTCATTTTCTCATAACCCGGGAAAAGCCATAACTGAAAGAAACATATCAAAAGTGAGCAACCGTCGGCAATTAATAATATGCCCAATATTTTTGGTAGGAAACCGGATTTGAAAACCAAATATCCAAGAGGGAATAACCATAGGCCATAAAAGAGAACCATCACTACATTGCCGTCAATATTGAGCATTAGCATAGAAAGAGCCCGTAATTGCTCTTGTGAGAGCGCCTTCAAATATTCGCCCCCATGTATCGGAATAAGAGCTGCATAATGAATTAATATACAGACACACTCTGCCGCAACACCAACCAAATTCAATAATACAAAGAGCAATGCAAAATTTTTGTTAACCGGTTTTAGCAGCACATATAATGCCCAGGCCGCCGACAGAAAAAAAACCGTAGAAATCAGTTCCATTGCATTACGAATCCGGAATAGCTCTTCTTGTGCAAAAATATTTTGCGGCATAAACGTAGAAGATGCAAACATTATTATATAAATGAGATATAGTACACCTGCAATCCTCGCTATTTTTTTATTTGAATTCATATAGTTCCCTTTTTTATGTCATGACTTTCCAATAATATACATTTTACGTAATCTATTTATTTGGGCGGAAATTTATTTACGGTATTTTTTAATGTAGTGAGTAATAATTAAAGTTTCAAGAAACTTATCGATTTTTATATTTTTTGGACGGATATATCTTCGCAATCAATTGTTGGAGAAAGCTCAATCAGTTATTACTCCGACATTACTCCGTCACTACTGCGACATACTGCGACATTACTTCGACATCCAATTACGGTACTGCTGCATATCGCCAATTATATTTATAAATTTATTTATGTATTAGGCCCCTGTCAATCTAATAAATTTCAACATTGACTTCAAAAAATTAAACCTCCAACTGCCGCATACTGCCGCATTTTTGGAATTGCAGCAAGATTCATTGACGTACTATCAAAGAATTATTAACACCCTATATGATATTATAAGCATTAACTGTTTTCTGTTAAATATTTTATCCTTTACTCGTGCATAGGTCGTGCATAAAATATGCACGACCTAAATTATTTTTAATCTTGCATTCAATCAAATGAGTTAAGTTTATGCTTAACTTCAGGATCATTTTCCTTTTAAAATGCACATGAATTCTATAGTAATTTAAGATGGGGAGAATTCTTTTGGATTTATTTTAGAACGAAATCGGGATACTTTTGCACTTTTACAATTCTAATTCATTAATCACTTTAACATCAGTATATAAACAATCTTTTGTTCTGGTTTTAATAAAATCGGAATAGATATTTATCCTTTCTATCTCCAATATATTAGAAGAGATCTTTGCATTAATTGTCTTCTTTCCTAAGTAATTATTATTTTCTTCTATAACCGGTAATAGAAATATTGAATCATTTTTTTGAAAAGTATATTGCCAGAACAATTCATTTTTTGATATTTTTTCCACCGTAGCAGCTTCAAGTATTATTTCGGGAGCAAGAAATACTGCTACTAAAGGAGCAACTACCTGATCTTTACTTAAATCCAAAAAAGAAGCATTAAAATTATAATTAAATGGATAATAATGATAAAATCTTGAAATGAATAATCCTATTATTAAAATCTGAGTTTCGTTTTCTAATAATATTTTATTTTCTATGATATCATTTATTATGTTTTCGGGATTTTCTGATGCTCTATGAAATAATAATAATAAAGCATTTAGAATATTAATAGAAACGGCTACATTAAAATTATTATTTTTTATTTGGTTTAATAGTTTTTCTATTTCGTTTCTAAATTCAGAAAAATTAATAAAATGTTTCGTACTAATTATTTGGATTTCCTTAATCTGTTTTTTACTAAATAATTTGCCTAAACAATTGTTTAAATAATTTATAATTAATATTTGTTTATCTTCTCCGTTTTTTAATTTTTCTAAAACAATGAAAGCCTCTGTAATTTTATTATATAATTCCTTAATATTCTCTCCGGATTTAATAGGCAATTCATACTCCAATAAAGAAAGTAAAATTATTAGTGCAATATTGGGCTGATCCTCATCATCGGTTAAATTGAGTGTTTGAGAAATTATCTTTTCGTATTCTTCAAACAAAGAAGTTTTATCAATCTTTGATTTAGAAGCAACAATCAATGCTACAAAGATAAAATCAATGATTTTATTAGAATTAGATATCGCCTTATTTGAAAGATATGACAACAATTCTATTGATTTACGTAAATAATTACTATACTTATCTCTATAAGCATCAGTATTAAAATTTAAAACATTTTCTATCTTGGAAGATGGTATAATATAATCCGCTTCATTAAAAAATGTTCCTTGATTTTTAGGCATTGAATAATCCGATGTAAATTTTTAATTCATCAAACATGTTAGATAATTGGGATAAGTAAGTATAAGCGCTATCAGATATGGGTAAATATTCCTCAATATGTGAAACAAAAACCGGTCCCTGAAATTCCTTACCCAACGTTTTATATCTACTGCTCAGTCTTATCCAAACTTCTCCGTCAATCAATTCTTTATCTGGAAATGTCTTAATTTTTTTTGAATATTTGTTTAAAAGAAGAAAACCCTTGTCAAATAATGATTCTATCTCATCTATTTTTAATAAAACCCACATATTTAACCTAATTCAACTATCTCACAATTAGTGTTACTAATAAGCTCTAAAAACTCGGTATTCTCTGAGTTATCAACAAGGAAAACACATAGAGAACGACGGGCCCTAGTTATAGCAACAAATATAATATTTTTATAATTATCCGGGAAGTCTTTTTTAAGCTGATCATATTTCAAATCAGCAATAATAACATAATCAAATTCAAGGCCTTTTGATGATTGCATAGTCATTGCAATAGGATTGTTTGTTCCGAAATTAATAATATTTGTAATTTTCTCAGATATAATTCCTTCTTCATGAAACCATTGTTTTAAAAGATTTAACCTGCTTTCGGATTGAACCAATATTCCCACCGATGGTGTACTTGATTCACGAGAATTGATATATTCTAAAGTCTGTTTCACTAAACCTTTCTTAAGCGGATTATAATTTTTACAATTATATACTTTAACTTTTTCGCGAATACCAATTTGGGGTGCTGAAGGGAATATTTGATTTTTTTGATTAAATAAATAGAACGGTTTTGCAAATTCGGCAACAACTGGTTGGTTTCTAAAATTTTCTAATATTTCTTTTTTAGTCACATCCCTTTTGCAATCTGTTTTCAAAATACCTGTTATCACATCATCCGATATGCCATGATCAAATAATTTTTGAGCATTATCAGCGAAAACGGTTAAATAGTTTTTGGTATGGTTTGCACAAAATTTAATTAAGTCTTTATTAAAGTCTTGGGCTTCATCTATTATTATAGATTCATATCCTTTATCAATATTTCTTAATCTTTTAGAAATATTTTTTGCAACATCATGAATATTTCCTCTTAATTTATATTCTTTACTAATATATTTCATAACTGCATGAATGTTTGCTATCTCACTGTTGTGCTCATCAGAATTAAATCTCATAAATGATTGAAGGATATTACCGTAAACAAAAATTATTTTAGGAACGCCATCCCCTACAGCTTTATTAAAATAAATCGCCAAGACTGATTTACCAACACCTGCGGGGCCAGTTATAAGTTGAGTTTTAGGAATAGGAGGTCGCAAAATTTCCTTTTGTGTATTGCTTAACTGATCCCTGGACGGAAGCCATTTCCTGTTATCTCTAGGTTTATTTTTATCAGCAGCTTGAATAATTAGAGCATTAGCCATTTATTTTAATATCGCAAAACTGTAATATTTAGTACTTTTTTTAGATAATGTGCCATTACTTTGTCCATAAAAATTTCTTTCAAGATGAGGACATGCCGGTATGTTTGGTTTAATCACTTTGACAGTAGATGCTAATGGCATTAGCGATTTACCTTTTGCATTTATACAATAATTAAAAATCTTTTTCATTGCAGCATAAATTTCATTAAAATTAAGATCTATTACAGCTAATATTGAGTTCGATTTCATCGAATCCCAAATTTTATAATAATTATCACAGAGAGTTTCATAATCACTACAATCGTTAAAGCAATTTTGCGATATTACAAAATCGGCATTTGATATTAATTCCGGGACTTTTTTAAAATCTTGGAATAAGTTGAGATTAATGTGATTAGGTATAATATCCTTACCATAATAATTATCAATCATTTTTAAAGTTATTTCTTTTATCTCAACATCATACCAATTAGTATTTATATCGGAATGAACAAAATTAACTTTATTAACTTCAGGTAAATCCTTCTTAATTAGATTCAAAAACCCCAACAGTTCCGGTAATGGACCTCCTCCCAAAAAAAATACATTGATTTCTTTCTTCTTACTAAACAAGTCTTTTAGTTTATTATGCAAAGTATAATAAATTAATTCGATATAATGCGGGAAATATGCAAGCATGTATACTTTTCTGTTATCTCTTAAAGAGTAATTAAAATCTATCTTATTTAGTCTAAACTGCTGCCTTACACCCTTAAGATTATCATTTAAGCCATTTAAAAAATATCTTAAATTATCTTTTTTATCTGTACATGTCTTGCACAACTCACTATTGGCTAATTTAATTTCAGTTTTGTGTAGTTTACACAGCAAGGGTAGTAGTTTTATGTAAGGGTCATGATTATCGAACATTTTAGAAAAGGCTCCCTTGATTATTTTTATTTTGAATATTTTTTATTTTAATTAGTAATTCTTCCGAAAATGAATGTTTTATTAATGCAGGAAATTTCGGATCGTGCGATTTAAAGTTTTGAATAGCATTTTCATGCTCAAATGTTGCGTAACAATAGACACATCCCATCAAGCATGAATCATTGGCCCCAATATCGCGGCTATCAATACAACCACACGCTGGGCGCTGAGTTTTATCTTTTTTATATTTTAGGTCAATTCCGAATTCTTTTAGTATTAATTGATCATCAATGCATTTGCCATGTTCGATGCCTAAATAAGCATAATTTTTTGCTTCTGCGCAGCTCTCTACCTTCATCCCGTTCGAAGTAGATATTCCCACAATGCTTTTTAATAAGTATTCGTATTCCCTATTTTCTGTTTGGTTGGGTTGGTAATCAACATTTATTTTATTCAAATGTCTTAAAGTTTTTTTGTAATCATCAACAATGCTTATAACTACTCTATGCGTTTTCCCTCTTAACATATTAGAAATAAATGTGAAGTTTTTTAGGTGAAAATCGGCAGTCAAATCTTTCGTTAATAAAATAGGATCGTAACGCCAGATAATCTTCCCCGTTCCTAATTTATCTGATATATAGTTAAAATTCTTTATAGATGAGTTGATTGATGGATTATTAGGCTCATAATGTTTGGGATAATTATTAATAGTAAATTGGAAATAGTATTTATATCCTAATTCATTCAAATAATCAATATGTGGGAAAAGAGGTTTGGGATTCCGCGTCCAAAAGACAAAAACATCAACATCTGCCGGGTGCAAAGATATAACAGATATTTGATTTTTAAATAACGGATTGGGTACTGTACAATATCCTTCTTCTATCCTGTTTATAAACCATTCCGAATAAAAAGCAGGAATGTCGGTTCTTCTGCTGGCAGATATTATCATTTAAAATAAATATTATTAACAAGATCAATAATAAGATTAAGTTTTTTAAATCAACTAATTATGGGGTAATTGATGAACATTAGAATCATAAACAGAATTTCCTTTCCGCGCAAACTAGAGTTGTTAATATTTCGATATTTGGGTTTTAATTAATTCAACTATTCAATCAAATTTACAAAGTTCTTATAAGAATCTTCTATTCGTTATACTTTGCCCAATTTCGTACCGATTGATATTTTAATTCTTATTTCTTATCTCTTCTTCTAGTTCGCTAATTATTGGACCAGAATTAGTTAAGTAGTTTTCAATAGTTTTGTTTAAATTAATTGTAGTTACACCAATTAGTTTGCCTAAATGATCTCTATCAGAATAGTCCCTTAAATTTTCTAAAAGAGTGTGTAATTTATCCAATTGTTCAATGTAATAAAGTTTCTTTTCTTTTTCATCTTCATAATTCTTAGGCATATTCAAATTAATAGATTCAATCGTAGGAAGGAAAATACTTGTTTCAATAAAATATTTAAGGGAAATAAGTATTTTAGAAGTTGAATCATCAATTATCCAAGGCGAATAACCACCTGCGGGTCTAATTACTTCTTTCTCTATTAGAGAATAATTATTTGAACGGCGGGTACCATAAAATATTATTATATACGAAAGTAATTTTGTAGTTCGGTCTTTAGAATAATTAAAATTAAAATCGACATAAATTATTAATGGTAATATGATTTGAGAAATAATTTGTGATAAATATTCTTTTTTCATTGATTCTGAAACTGAATACGCTAATAAATCAAAAAGATACTCAATAATGTATATAAATATATTTTCTTGAAAGGATTTAGGAGCGTCTGGGTTATCAAGATCGTAATCTTCTATAAGTTGATCTTGAATAAATGATTTTGGGAATTCTAAAAAATACTGAGCGTTTTTGGATAATAAATTAAATCTAATTTCTTCGGATAAATAATTATATCTCTTTATAATTAAAACTATAATTTGGAAAGACGTATCTATCCCAGCTTGATAAAGAAATTTATAATATTCAAATATTTTATCAATATTTTCACCTTTAAGTATATTTTCTAAATTGTAACTATAAGTAAGCTCGTGTATATATAATAAATGTTGAATTTCAGGGTAATTTAGTAAAGAAGGATTCAATATTGCTTGCTCGAAAAGGTAATAAGATGTTTCGATTATTCTTTTTTGGAGATTAGGATTTCGATGTGATAGTGATAAATTACGCAATGTATAAAGGAGATCTAATGTCCGATCATACTTTGCTTGATTAAATGGAGTTTGAAGAATTAATAATTTTATTTCATCTAAGAAAATAGTCAAGAAGTTACTTACCATTTTACTATTTGAATTTTTAAATGAATAATCAAGCTTAACCACAAAACCTTGAATTTCATTCAATAATGCTTCACTATTCTGCTGATTGGAATTAAATGAATAAGAAATAATATGCACTAATTCTTTTATAATATTGCGGTTACCTTCAAGAAAAAAAGTTTTTGTATCAAAAGAAAAACAATTTAAGATTTTTCTTTTTACCTTGTCATAGTCTTTTTTGATTTCCAATTGATCGAAAGTTAAAAGAAGCTTTGTCCTTATTTTAAGAATTGGTTGATTATATTTTACATTTGGATAAAAATCTTCTTTAGGTACACGATCACCTAAAAAACTTAAAAATATAACTTCCTCTATTTCATTCCTGTATTTTAAAATAATATTATATATTTTTTCAAAATCGATGGATGTAATATATCCTTCACCCTCAGAATTAATAACAATATCTTGTTCTAAGTTAAATTCATACAATTCGTAGGGTCTAAATTTTATACTATCATTTTGATATTTAGTAATTTTTTGAAATTTTTCAATTGCTTTAATTAATTTATTATCAGCTTCCTTTATACTCTCAACATCAAATTTGGAAATTATTAATTTTATTAATCCGCTTGTAGATGTTTTTATCACCAACCAAAAGAAATAAATAAATGAAGAAATTAGCGAAAGTAAAAAGAAGATAAGTTGCAGAATAAATAATAAACTGTTTATTTCCTTAAGAAGACATAATATGATTAGTAATAATATAACGCCAAATTGAAAGCTCAAATAAGAATATGTTCTATTGGAATAAAGGATATGCTTCCTGATCAATTCACTGGAAAGATTCGAAGAACTTATTGAAAACTGAGCAAAACCAAAAAAAAATGCAAAAATAGTAGATGCACCTATTAGCATTGTAATGGAAATATTATTAGACATTATAGATGTACATTTAACATGAAATGTTAAATAATAAATAATGTTAAAAAAAGTAGAAAATGTTAAAAGCTCAGTAATAAAGATTGTTAATAAAAGAGGAAGGCATATTAAAATAATTGACCGAATTAAAACGCGATTTTTAGGGTTTAAGAAAAAATAGCCACTTCTTTTTTTATTTATGTTGTTTTTCAATGTAATCCAGATTTTAAGAAAATTAAATAACCGATTCTTCTTTCTTCGGAAGTTCTTTATTTGCATTTTTAACTTTATTAAATTAAAGTATTCTTTATTAATTTATTTTTCATTAAATAATGGATTTGCTTTTATTCCGGATTAAAATCTATTTTTTCATTTTGTAATGGAACATCGTACTAGGGTTTTCTGTTTAAGTAATATTTATTATAAAAAAGCTCTTAAAAAATTGATATAAGCAATTTTAATAACCTTGACTAAAAATTAGTTAATTTAGAATATAAATTACGATATACATTATTTATGAAACAACATTGTTACATTAATTAGGTAGATATTTATTAGATAGAAGATTAATAAAATAATACTTTCTGATTTCTAAAATAATGTGTTAAAAACTATCAGTATTATTATCGTATGTTATTAAATCGCAATAAAAATTACTTTTTAGATTTATGCAATAACTTCTTTATATAATCTTCGGGACTTTCGATGATTTCATCATATTCTGATTTATGTATCCGTTTGGATTCAAAATCGATTTTCACATCCTGGATAAATTTATCGAAGTCTGAATTTTGTTCACAAAGTTTATTCATCGTTTCCCAACCTAGATTTGTCTTTATTTTTGCGGGAAACAGAACACTTGAAGAATCTATATCGTTCAAATCTAACTGAATAATTCCAATACCAAATGAAGCGTTCAATCGCTCAAGTTCTGCTAACAAATCATCATCTTGAATTACTTCAGCGGAAACCAGATAGCCTTCATTCGCCCATGATGAATTTGATACTGCCTGGAAATATGATTCTCTATAATTTGACCTGCTGATTATTTTCTTAATTTCAAATGAAAATAGTTTTAAAACATTATTATCAGACAAACGATTAAATTCTATTAGATTTGGATTCCAATCATCGAGAGGGATATAAAATCCAACCATATCCGGATGTAACCATTCATTATAACCTTTCTTTTTCGAGATTTCATGATAAATGGTTTTCGTAAAAATATTTTTTCCACGGCCAAAAGATGGATTTGCATATACAAAATATGTGAGAAGAGCATGAAGATCTCTTTCATTAAAACTAGTTTCTTCTGTTTTTATTTTGCTTTCTGCTATTTCAATTTTTTGAATTATGTCAGGGGAAATTTCGGCATTTCTGGACGTTAAGAAAAAACGAGCCGGATTCTTACCAACTTTGATAAATCTCGAATTAGGATTATTTTTAACATCTACAAAAAGACGCGATCCCAAAGAAGCCCACGGAGTTTTTCCGGAAATATCAAGTCTTGAAACAAAATTTAATTCCTCCCCTTTTTGCCAAATGTCTTGATATGTCAATGGTTTTTCAGATTTTGCAAGAATCTCTTCTGCAAAATCAAGATATGAATACGGCATATTATTCTCTTAAATTATTAGATTTTTATTTTTTAATATGAATTGAAATTATTTTTCCATAACAATTATTTGATTCATCAGTATAAAAAGTCAAATCTGAATAAAGAATGAAAATATTTCATAATTATAAAGTTACCCCGAAATTATACCCTTAAACCTATATAACTTAATCAATTATTTAGAAAGTATAAAGGGTTAACACTAATTTCACGAATTTGAACGAATTAACACGAATTATATTAATACGAATTAAGACACAGATTTTCACGAATTACTTAATACGAATGGCACGAATTATTTTAAGAATACTCATTTTAATTGCGGTTTGACTTCTTAAGATTCCTGAAAGCATTGCGACACCTTTTTTATTATTGTATGAAGCTGATGGAAGTGATTGCCCCGCAATTATTTCAGCAACTTCACCCAAATGTCTAAATTGCCAAGATTCAGGAAGCTTATTGTAATCAATATTCATTTCATTTTCTTAGAATTTTTCTCAGTATTAAATTTTTTCACTTCTTTATCGAAATCACTTTCATAATTCTGGTCCTGTAAAATTCTGAATTTTTCATATTCTTCGCCGGCAAGTTTAATAGCTACCTCATGGCTTACTTTAACGGCATCTTTCAAAATATCATATTCATTAAACTGCAAAAATGCATCCAGCTTGTATATCCATTCGTTCATTTTCATAGGTATTTGGCGGGCGGCCTGGTTTTCTGCATAATCCAGGTACATGGAGACAATACGCTCAAGCTCTTTAATCTCTTTTTCCTCCAAATAATTTTTAGCAATGTTTACATCGCTTTTAAGTATTTTTCCTTCAGGCGCGTTCTTCCATGTTTGCAGGCCCATTTGGGGTTTAGTTGAATCGGCACATTCAGCAATTAATTGCGCTGCAGTTTTGCCGGTAACAGCCCAATGAAGTTTATTTTGAACTGTCTTATAAAATTTAAGAGTAATTTCAGAAGCTTGATTATAGTCGATACTGCATTGCTGGTAAATATCGGTAATCTTTTGATAGAATCTTCTTTCGCTTGCGCGTATTTCGCGGATACGCTCCAAGAGTTCATCAAAGTAATCTTTGCCGAACCGTTTGCCTTGTTTTAGGCGCTCATCGTCTATGACGAATCCCTTTATCATGAAATCGCGTAATGTTCTGGTAGCCCAAATTCTAAACTGCGTTGCCTGGAAACTGTTTACTCGGTAGCCCACAGCTATAATTGCATCCAAATTATAGAACTGTACGGAATAGGTTTTACCGTCTGAAGCAGTTTGTGCAATTTTTGCACTAACTGAACTTTCATCCAATTCTTTTTCTTTAAAGATATTTTTTAGATGTTTAGTAATTACTGAACGCTCTACCTGGAATAACTCTGCCAGTTTCTTTTGATTTAACCAAAAAGTTTCATCATTGAAGAATACTTCAACTTTTACTTCGCCGGATTCAGATGTATAAAGTATAATATCGCTTAATGGTTTATTTTCCCGGTTATTCATTTTTTAACATTTCTTTTAATTGTTCCATTTCAATTCGGATTTCAGCTTCGATTTTAAACATCTTATCAAGAATAATGTCGGGCTTTTCGTATTCAATCTCTTTGTAAACTACTTCTTTATACTTGCTTATACTTAAATCGTATTTGTTATTTCGAATATCATCAGCAGATACAAAAAAGTGTTTTTGTGATTTATCGCTATTATCTTCTTCGTTCCTTTTTCTCCAGCTTGATATAACATCCGGAATGTCGTTTTCAGTAATCGGCTGACGTTTATCATCAAGTGAAAGGCCGTCGGATTCAACATCATAGAACCAGACGTTTTCTGTTTGACCGCCTTTTGTGTAAACCATGATCGCTGTTGAAACCCCCGCATAAGGCTTAAATACACCTGAAGGCAGGGAGATAATAGCTTCTAACTGATTTTCATCGATAAGAGTTTGGCGTAAAGCAACATGTGCTTTGGAAGCGCCGAATAACACTCCGTCGGGGACTATAATTGCTGCGCGTCCCCCCAGTTTTAACATACGTAAAAAGAGAAAGTTGAAAAGTAGCTCAGTCTTTTTAGTTTTTACTTTCCCTACCAGTGAAGACTCTACATTCTCATCATCAAGGCTGCCTTTGAAAGGCGGATTGGCAAGAATTACAGTAAAATAATTTTCGGCAAACTGCGGAAATTTCTCCAGGAACGTTCCGCTTAATGAATCCTGGTTGTGGATATGAGGGCTGTCAATATTATGGAGTAAAAGATTCATTGCGGCAATCCGAAGCATAGTTGAATCGAAATCAAAGCCGGTTAATAATTTGTTTTGAATAAAATCCTGATTGTCGTACAAGAGGTCGCCGGAATAGACATTAAAACCATCTTCTTTAGTTTCAACCAGATTAGGTGAAGTATAGTTTTTATTAAGGTACTCCATTACTCCCACAAGGAAACCTGCTGTACCACAAGCCGGATCGCAAATTAAATCGGTTGGCTGTGGATCGATAATATTAATCATCATATTAATAATATGGCGTGGTGTACGAAATTGACCTGCAATGCCTGAAGTTTGAAGTTTACTTAATAAGTATTCGTAAAGATCACCTTTTGTATCGCCCTGATTAAGAGGCAATTCGTGAATGGCATTTACGGCAGTTACGAGAAGACCTGGGCGGACCACCATTAACTGTGCATCTTTCATATACTCAGAAAGAGTAGAGCCGTTTGTAAAGGCACGTTTAAAATGGGGAAAAACTTCATCGCGTACAAGTTTCAGCATTTCTTCAGCTTCAAGATGCCTGAAGCTTTCCCAACGGATATGCTGCTCACCAGTTGAAAAAATTCTTTTGAACGGCAGCCCGGTTAATTTTGATTTATTTTCATTCAGTGTCTCTTTGAAATCCAGTAAACGGGCAAACATCAGAAATGTAATTTGCTCTATCACGGTAAAAGGATTAGTAATACCGCCTGTCCAGAATTGAGTCCAGAGTTGATCTATCTTATTTTTAAGTTCGCCTGTTATCATTTATATGCCGATTGTTGCTATATGGTTGTTCTAAGTATTAGTACTCAATTGTTATTCGCCGTTGGAATCACTATTTGGCGTTTGTTGAGCATAAGGATAATTAATTTCTTTTACTAAACTGATTATTTGATTTAACTGGTTAGAATCTGTGAAAACCCCGTAAATACCCTCAGAGTGAACATTGGTAAAAGGCGGTTCAAAAAGCGTTTCAAGTTTTATAGCTCCGTATTTACTAATATGATTTTGAAGCATCTGAATAAATTTTAACTGGGTAGGATTAAGTTCCTGATTCTGATGTATAAACTTTGTGAATTGATTATCAAGAAATTTGGGATCGAGCCCAATCACCCTGCGAATTGCAAGATCCAGATGTCCCGCCGTATCAGGATAAAACTCTTTTAACAATTCAAGATTTACATCAGGATGCTGGGTTAGTACAAGGGATATTAATTCCTGTATATCGTATTCATTAACAGGAATACCGCTTTTAATTTTCCTTAGTGTTTCACTTTTGTCGAATAGCCGTGAAAGAACGTCTTCGACACGTTCTTTATATGCGGCCATTTCCATACCTTTATTTTGAACATGGTATTCTTCATATTGCAGACCGGAATCAGTGACATCTATTTGAGGAATTGGAACTGGATTACCTCCGGTTCCTTCCTGAAATTTCATAATTGACCGTATTTCTGTCCGAAGATTTTCCAATTCTTTAATTTTAATATTTTGCCAATATTCATCAGTAAGTGCAAGCTGAAGGATTACGGATTTTGCCTTTACCTGGTTAAGGTTTTTCTTAAGATTATTTATACGATTGATTATTTCACCCTTTAACCCCTCAAGTACACCTGAATTTACCAGTAAAGCATTTTGGGTTTGTGCGGTTAATAAATCAAATTTATATGCGGCTGATTCACCATGAATATTAATCCATTGCATCAAAGGAGCAATAGTATTTCGAAGCTGATTTTTTACTTCACCGCTGAATGTTTTTAAGAGATTTTCATTCTCTAAAAGTTTTATATCCTTAATCTTTTCCTTAACTGAGATCGTATTGGTTGCCGCAAGCGTAGAAATATCTTTTAAGATAAGATCAATAGTAAATTCAAAAGTAGACTGGTCAAATTTATTAAGCGCATTTACGGCAAGAAGAATTCTTTCTTCAAATAAGCGCTGAAGTAATGATTTGCTAACCGGGGGTTCAACCGGTTTGTAGCTTAAATCAAACCATTCGAAATTACCCCAATGATCAAATATAGTAAACTTCTCTTTATCAATGCCGGGGCCAAAAAGATCTTTGCATAAGCGCGTGCCCCTGCCAATCATTTGCCAGAATTTAACAAATGATTTAACAGGTTTTGCAAATACAAGATTAAGCAGTTCAGGAATATCAATTCCCGTATCCAGCATATCAACAGAAATAGCTATAGTAAGATTTTTATTGTTCCCTATTCCTTTGAGATCGTCAATCAATTGATCGGCACGGGGATCATAATTATCAATTACCTGGCAGAAACTTCCGCCATATTGTGGATATAACTTATTGAATACATCTTCGAGAATCTTTGCATGAGCGTGGCTGCGGGCAAAAATTATTGATTTACCCAGGCGGCCATCAGAAAATTTGAGTCCATTCTCCATCAGGTTGCGGATAATATAACGATTAGTATCAAGACTATAAATGTATTTATCCAGTTCATCAGAATCATATTCAATGGTTTCAGGATTATCAAGCTGTTCTTCCAATTCAATCTGCTGCTCCGGTGTAAGCTGCGAATAACGAATCCCTTCACGTAAAAATTTTGTGGTTACATTGAAGACTTCATAACGTGAAAGATAAGGCGGTTCATGAGCAATAGCCTCGTCATAGCTGTAATTAGCAGTTGGATCGAGCCTTTGCAACCAAACATTTTAAATGTACTGCGGCTGACAAAATTAACCGGTGTAGCCGTAAGTCCTATTTGAAGACAATCGAAGTATTTGAATATATCGCTGTATGCTTTATAAATACTACGGTGTGACTCATCCGCTATAATAAGATCAAAGAATCCGGTATCGAAATTTTGAAAATACTGATTCATTGCAGGATAAGTAGCTAAATATATCCGCTTTTGCCTTTCCCTGGAAGAAGAAGCATTTAATATTACAAGAGGTGAACCGGGAAGAAATTCGGAGAAAGTATTTTTAGCTTGTTTGCGAAGTTCTCTGCGGTCACAGAGAAATAGAATATTTTTTGCCCAATTTGCGCGGGTTAGTACATCGCAAATTGAAATTGCGACACGTGTTTTACCGGTGCCCGTTGCCTGGACAATTAAAGCTTTTCGTCTTTTCGATTGAAATTTTTCTAAAACACGCTTTATAGCCTCGATCTGGTAAGGGCGATCAGTAATATCGTAATTTATTTCCGGTGAACTTATCTCCTGCTTGTTAGTCCGCTGGAAAATAATATACTGTAAACTATCTTTTGAATAAAAGCCATAAACGGGACGAGGAGGTTCGTTTGCAGCATCGTTCCAGATGTTTGTTTCAAAACCGTTTGTATAAAAGATTACCGGACGTTGACCAAACATCTTTTCCAAACCATCTGCATAAAGCTGCGCTTGTTTTCGGCCGATCTCGGGTTCTTTGGAGGTTTTCTTTGCTTCAATTACAGCGATAGGTTTACCGTCAGCAAACAGGACATAATCAGCATAACCTGTTCCGGATTCGGTTGGCTGATGCTCCACCGGGCATTCAGGATATATATCGTCTGTTCGTTTATTGTCAGGATCAACATTCCAGCCAACCAATGCAAGAGCATCATCAATAAGAATTCTACGGGTTTGTTCCTCTGAAAATTGTAATTCATTGGAAATTCTATGGCCATTATCAAGCAAAACTTCGAGTTCCCTGCTAGATTTTTGAATCCGGGCGGATTTCTCTCTTTCATTTTGTAATTCTGTTAAAACATCCTGAAGCTGATTCTCTTTATCAAGCAATTCTCTTAAGATGCTAAATTTTTCTTTTTGCCAGTTTGCTTCCTTATTATAATCCGGTTCTTTAAAATCTTGAACAGATTTTAAATCGCCGCCGCAATAAGAAGCAAACAACCACTTAGCAAGCTGATGGGCTTGAGATAATTGGCTTAAGGCGATTTCTGGTGACAACTCAGATCCATGAGCAGCTTTATTCCCGGAAATTCTTAAAGAATGAAGTAAATTAATAATTGTAATTGGTACAGATTTCTTAAAAGATGGAGTATTGATTTGATTGAAAAGATTTTTTTCTTCGAATTCTATGGGTAAGTTAAGAATTATATAAATAATGTCAACAAATTGTTCCGCAAATAAACGAAGTTTAACGGCGCATCCGGAAGGGTCAGCATAGACATAATCTTCAGCGAGATTTCCGAGAGCAGCAAGCTCAGGTAATTTGTCTTTCAGGAAAATAAAGTTACTTGTTGGCACTATATTAAACAATTGTTAAACCCTTCATTAAAATAGTAATTCATTATGACGAATCAAAGAGTGAACTAACTAGGGAAACATTTTGAATACTCTCTCACGATTTTTTTTCGTTATATGATTATTTAATATAGGATACGTCCCAAGAGATGTGCCAAATGCAATAACTTTAGGAATAAGCATAAAATTAAAACTTTAAGTTACGATTATAACTCTTAGTGGTTACAAATGTAACTGAATTATACAGAACTAATTCCAATCGTGGAAGGCAATTTCTTAAGACCTTTAAACATCTTGAATCATAAATAATTAATAATTGAGACTTATGAAAATGAAGATACTTTGAACACAAGTACAGATACGAATTGAGTCCCCCGCTTAGATTTGACCCGGTAACCGACCGAAATTATTACATCCGGATTAAAACGATCGACATTCCTTGAAATTTTCTTTTTCCCCCTCAATTTTTACTTGTCGGAATTCCCGACAAGTTGAATCACGACAAAAAACCATTTAAGATTCCTTCCTTATAGGGTTTTTTCTTTTTAATGTTTTAAAAATTCCAGTTTATTTTTTATATCGTTTATAAATGTAATCGTTTCGCCACACCCGCTGCACCCTTCCTTATAGTGCAATATTTTTTAGTTGGTTTTATTATTTGAAATCTGACTATTGCGGTATCGTATTGTTAAAATATGGAACCGGAGTTATTGATTAATTTATCTGGCAAAAAAATCAGTGTTTTTTAAAAATTTATTTAATTAATTTTGCACTCGTAAATGACAGGGATTTTTTTTACACAATTCCGGTATTGCTTTTAAAGTGTTTTTTAACTGTTATCATAAACCCCAAATGATTCATTAGAAATATTTATTTTTCAAATAATTGATTACTACCAGGCAGCCTGAAGGACAAATTTTTCTAATGAAAAAATCGGGATAAAAAAATTGTTTCATTGCCATTCTGTTTGACGTGTTGAAATACACACGGAATTATATTTTGTGAGGTTCACCCAATCCTTCTTTTCCCCTCCTTTATAAGGAGGGGATTGAGGGGAGGTCGTTGCAACCCATACACTTCTTCTACTTTTTCAATTCCCCCCCATCATTGAGAATCCTTCTAGCCTGTCTGCCCCGCTTATCTCTATGGCTAGCAGAAGGCATAGCCTTCCTGCTTCTAATAATTGTTTCTGCATATAAATGCAATAAATAAGCTATTTTACTCAAAAAATTAACTTCTTTATTTTCAATAACTTAGCGAACAGCTTTTGGGGAGGGTATAGGCAGGGTCAAGTTCTTTATTTTTAATAACTTACGTTGAAAAATGTTTGCATTTTTAGCCCTTTTTGTGATTACTTGATATAGGTTTTTTTAAAAATTGTGAGGAATTTTATGATGTGTTTAATTGTATATATTACACTAGTTTAGCCGTGAACCTGCCGGTAGGCATTAAAATCCGGTGTGGAGAAATTAGTCCTGAATGAATAAATATGCAAAGAGGAGATTATTTGGATTTCTATTAAAAGATGGATAAAGCCTAACGGGCAAGCCACTGTTTGAGCGATAATCCGGCTGTCTTAAATCCTGGTAGCTTTAAACTTCATCCCGCACATAAGCGCAACCGCACGGATGATATAGCAATGGCTGGTAAATTATTATGAATTATATCTTTTGAATTTATTCGCGGAAATTCGTCCTAATTCGCGAAAATTCGTATGATGCTAATTCGCGAAAATTCGTATGATCCTAATTCATGAAATTCGTATAAAAAAATTTATTTTGACCGCAAATTGTATTTATTAATTTTATTATAAAGTGTGACTCTGTCTATTTCCAGAACCTGGGCGCTGCGGGATATGTTCCATTTGTTTTTATTCAGCACCCTGAGTATATGTTTCTTCTCAATTACCGACAGGCTCTCTTTGTCTTCTTCGGGATTAAATTCAACGGATGCAATGCGGAACGGCAAATCGTCCACTATTATAGTCTCCGACTTCCCTACTACCAATGCGCGCTCAATTGCATTTTCCAATTCCCTTACATTACCGGGCCAGTCGTAATTGATCAGGAAATCGGCAGCCTCCTGCGAAATTTCTTTAGCCGGACGACTTATACTTTTTGTAAATTTTTTTATAAATTCATTTGCCAGAAGAAGTATGTCGTCTTTGCGTTCACGCAGCGGAGGAAGTTCAATTGTAAATACATTAAGTTTGTAATATAGGTCTTGCCTGAATTTATCTTCTTTAATTAGTCTTTCAATATTTTCATTGGCAGCGGATATCAGGCGGAAATTTGTTTGAATAGGTTCATTACCGCCAACTCTTGTGAACCGGTTTGTTTCAAGAACATTTAAAATTTCAACCTGCATTTTTGGTGAAATTGAACTGACTTCATCAATATACAATGTTCCGCCGTCGACAATCTCAAATTTCCCCTTCTTAGTAATCTGGTTTCCGGCTGTACCTGCTTCTTCACCGAAAAGTTCACTTCTAAGCATAGACTCGGTAAGCGCTCCGCATTTAACGGAAACAAAAGGAAAGTACTTCCTTATGCTTTTATTATGAATTGCTTTTGCAGTCGATTCCTTGCCGGTACCGCTTTCTCCCCGGATCATTACATCGGTATTATTTTGTGCAGCCGTGGTAATCTGTTCATGAACCTTTTTCATAGCCGGGTTTTCACCTATTATACTGTCCGATCCGGAAATTTCATCTATATTATTTTTCAGCATTTTATTTTCCAGCCGCAGGTTCTTTTGTTCGAAAGCTTTTGATACCAGGTTAGCAAGATCATCCGGGTCAATGGGTTTTGTAACATAATCATAAGCGCCGTCTTTAATTGCAGCAATTGCAGAATTAACGGAAGCGTATGCAGTAATCATTATAACAATTGTTTCGGGATTTATTTTCTTTACTTCCTTCAGCAATTCAAGTCCGCCCATCCCGGGCATTTTCAAATCAACCAGGAGCAGGTCTGAACTTTCTACTAAAAATTTCTTAAGCGCCGATTCACCGCTTTCTGCAGCTTCAACAGTATAACCGTCATCTTCAAACCAGTGGTAGAGAGATTCTCTGATTATTTTCTCGTCGTCAACAATTAAAATTTTTTCTCTTTTATTCATTTTTTTCTCAAAAATTTAAATTCATTTTGTATCTAAATTTATATTTTCCAATTTCCCGGTCATTCTATCCAATAGCCTGACTTATCATGATTTATATATTCATCTTCCTGTAACTAAATAACCGGGAAATTAATGAATTATAATATTTTACTCCGCTTGTTTTCTTTTTTATTTTACTTTTTCAATGCCGTTTAATATTAATAAATTCCCGTAAACCCAAGAATATTTATTTGAAAAGGACGTCTTGGAGGGAATGTCAATAAAAGCTCTCATCATAAGACCCCTTTTCTTAACATCTTAATGATTTAAAGTATCAAACAATGAGCCAAATAACAAAAAGATATTCATAAACACGGGCTTATCTTTCTCTAATCCTAAAAATTCATTACAAAATTGTAAAATACTTAGACTTTGAATTCTTTAATTCTCAAATACAGCAATAATTTTTTAAACGCATTACCGATTATGAGAAAGCAGGACCGGCAAAAATTGCCGTTTGGGAAGATAAATGCAAGAAGAGGTAAACCGTTCCGCCTGAGCGGCATGTTGCATAACGAAATTATTTTTTTAGTAGCCCCGACTTTCAGAGGCCGGGGCTACTTTAAATATCATTTGCATAAACTAACTTAATATTTAAAGTTCTCAATTTTTGATGCACACTTTTTGCAGAAGGTGTTCCCTTTGATATCAACTTCCTCAATGCCGGGGGAAGAATGCATAACACAATCCCAATTAAGGCAATGAAGGAGCCCGTAATTGTGCCCGAGTTCGTGCAATACTTCTTTTATGGTACGCTGAAGAAGAAGGCCGCTGTTTGATTCACCGGAATAAAATTCTTCATGAAGCCTGCATACCGATACAATAGAATGCTTTCCGTTAAGCTGCGCTTCACCGAAAATAAATGTAAGTACCGGGACATAAATATCCACATCAGTCAGCATAATTACTTTACCGTTAAGTTCACCGGTAATATTCATTAGTTCTGCAATAATCTGGGTGGAGAAGTACTGCCCTCTTTCCTCTGAAAAAAATTTGCCGAGGTCAATTGACAGGTTTAGAATATTAGTCTTGCAAAAAAATCTTTTAGTGAGTTCATCCGTCAGATTTTTTAACAGGTTAACATTAGAGAATTTAACAGGAGCAATAAAAATATCCATTAGTAATCATTCTTGCGAAGATTAAACTTACTTATTTTATTATAAAGTGTAACCCTGTCTATCTCTAGCACCTGGGCGCTTCTTGAGATATTCCAGTGATTCTCATTCAATATTTTAAGAATATATTTTTTCTCAATCGAAGCCAGGCTTTTACTTCCGTCTTCGGATTCAAGTTGGAATGAAGAAACATGAAAAGGTAAATCATCAACAAGGATTGAGTTGGTTTTACCCACAACAACTGCCCTTTCAATGGCATTTTCCAGCTCCCGGACATTACCGGGCCAACTGTAATTAATAAGAAAGTCCATAGCTTCTTTAGACACGTTTTTAACCGGCTTATTCATTACAGTGGAAAATTTGTTTAGAAAAAAGCCGACAAGCAGGGGAATATCATCCCGCCGTTCCCTTAACGGTGGAATTATTATTGTAAAAACATTCAACCTGTAGTAAAGATCTTCCCTGAACCTGCCTGTTTTAACCAGTTCTTCAAGCGGTTCATTTGTTGCAATAATTATCCGGAAATCGCTTTTAATTACCTCATTACCGCCAACCCTGTTGAACTGTTTTGTTTCAATTACTCTTAATAGTTCAATCTGCATTTTAGGGGATACAGAACCAATTTCATCTAAGAAAATAGTGCCGCCGTCGGCCATTTCAAATTTACCTTTACGTTTGTATTGTGCCCCGGTAAAGGCGCCTTTTTCATGCCCGAACAGCTCACTTTCTAAAATAGATTCTGCAAGCGCACCGCAGTTAACCGGAATTATGGGAAAATATTTTCGTTTACTGTTTATATGAATTGCTTTTGCGACTAATTCTTTGCCTGTGCCGCTTTCACCTCTGATCATAACAGTTGTATCAGCCGGAGCTACCGTTTGAACAAGCTCATAAATTTTTTTCATTTGAAAGCTTTCGCCAATCAGGTTATCCGGCCTGATAATTTCTTCAATTTTTTCTTTCAACTGGAGATTCTCAATTTTAAGGGCTCTTTGTTCAAGCGCCTTTTTCACAAGATGGGCAAGTTCATCGGGGTCAACGGGTTTAGTTACATAATCATAAGCCCCGTTCTTCAATGCCGAGATTGCCGTAGGAACGGATGCGAAAGCTGTAATAAGTATTATCACGGAATCTTTATCAATCTCTTTAATTTTATTTAACAATTCCAATCCGCTCATTCCGGGCATCTTCATATCAACTAAGAGAAGATCATATTGGGTATTCTCATACTTTCGCAGGGCGGCCTCGCCGTCTTCAGCGATATCCACTTCATAGCCTTCTTCCTCGAACCAATGGAAAAGCGATTCTCTTACAATCTTTTCATCATCTACTATCAATATTTTTTCACGGTTACTCATATTAGTTCCTGTTAAATTTTTTGTCCATTCTGCGGCAGTGATACTTTAAAAGTAGTTCCTTGTATGGAGGTCTTTTCAACTTCAATATGACCATTTTGAGTTGCAACAATTCCATAAACAACCGCAAGCCCTAAGCCTGTTCCCGTAGCTGCTTCTTTTGTAGAATAAAACGGTTCGAATATATGCGGCATATCTTTTTCAGAAATGCCTGTCCCCTCATCAATAACCCTGAGAACTGCCTGCCTTTTTTCATTCGTAAGCCTGAGCGTAATTTTGCCCCCGTTAGGCATGGCCTCAATAGCATTAATTAAAAGTGACATAACCGCCTGCTGAATTTTTTGAGCATTACAGCATATCTCAACCGGTTTATCCGGGAAATCTTTTTCAAGTGATACATTATGGATCTCCAGGTGATGTCTTATTACGGTGGCTGCCTTCTCAATAATATTAATAAGGTCTTCTTTAGCTACTTCATCTTTTTCACCGTGAGAAAACAGGAGTAAATCTTTTACAATCCTGCCGCATCTTGCAGATTCACTTGAAATTAAATCAAGATAATCTATAATTTTTGAGTGCTCGCCCTCTTTTTGAGCGGCTCTTAATTTTTTTGCGATCAGCTTACTGTACGTAAGAATACCTTCAAGAGGGTTATTAAGCTCATGTGCAACGGTAGCCGACAGTTTTCCAAGCGACGCTAATTTTTCGATTTGGTTTACCTGGTTGTATATATTCTTGAGCTCTTCGGTTTTTTCAATTACTTTATCATTTAAAGTATCCGACCAGTTTTTAATTTCTTTATAAGCTCCATCCAATTTACCGGACATATCATTGAATTTATGCGCCATTTGCCCCAGTTCATTTTTTGTGTTCACATTTATTTTATACTCCAGGTTTCCTTTACCAACTTCGTCTATACCTTTTGTCAGCTTCTTAATTGGCCGGTTAACAAGTAGTGTAATAAACAGCCCGCAGAAAAATGAAATTATTATTGTAATAAGAACTGAGGTTAAAATAGTTTCCTTTGTATTTTTTGCAATTATTTCATCAAGTTTATCAAGTGAAACTACTACATCCAGGACTCCAAGGACCTGAACTTTCGGCGAATGCGCATGGCAGCTTTCGTTTGAGCAGTCGGTTTCATTTTGAATCGGGTTAATCAGCCCCAGTACTCTTTTATTCTCTCTGTTCCTGTAAATTCTGATTTTATTATTTATTGTTAATTTATTAAGAGGTACACTGCTGTTATGGCAGGCAATGCACGCTTCAGCAGTAACATTAACTTTCTTAGTTATTTCGGCAGAATCTGTTGAAAAGATTATAATACCCTGCTTATTATAAATACGTATGTTATTAACTCCTGCTTCAGTGCCGAGAGTTTTAATAATCTGGTGGACATCTTCGCGCCTGTTTAACAGCATACCATATCTTGTTGATTTTTTAATCAGGTCGCTGATATTACTAGCGCTTTGATATCGCGCTTCGGTTAAATACTGATCAAGATTTTTAATAATGAAGTATGTATAAACGGTAAGGATACTAAAAAGTATCAAAGAAATGGAGATTATCAGCCGGACACTTAATCTATTTAATATTTTTGTTTTCATAATTAACATCACCCCATTGTTGCAAAATTATATAGAAATTTTGCAATTTACCACAAAATAATTGAATTACGGGTTTAGAAAAAGTAAAATGCAGAATATATCAACACTTTTGTTAATCAGATTAGTACAGACTCCGCAATATTTTATATTTTGGAGAAACTGGGATTGATATGTTTTCCGCGTGTAAGGCCGGGATGTTTGCAGCCGGAACTATGCAGCTTTGAGATTTTTTTCCTAAATCCCGGAGGGATGAAATCTTTGTAGCCCTGGGTTTCAACCCAGGGTTAGACAAATTCCACAAACCCTTCCCCTCTCTTAAAAGAGAGAGGCAAGGCGTGAGTTCTTCTGAGATACCCCTGATGACTCTGAATCAATTTTAAGCTATTAAAGATTTTAATATTTCCAAATATTTCTCCTTACCCAACAACTGGTGCAGGTATTCAATCCGGCTGCCGCCGTCCTGCATGGTAGGCCCGACTGCCGGGTAATTTGTTTTTATGTCCGACATAATCTTTATTGATTTCTTATGCAGCAGATCCCACTCCTCATAGTCCAATCTTCCGGATGTAATTTCCTGCTGAATAGCCCCGATTATTGCAAACCACTTTGATTTCATTGGGTCATCGGCGGGATTGTTTACTTTATCATAAATAGAAAAATTCATAGGTGCAGATAAACTGACCGTTCCCCACTCGCCAAAGAAATTCATAACCGTTTGCCCTGACGAAATATTTTTACCTGCACTGCACTCCATCATCATTCCAACATTGTCAAGATAACTAACCAACACCGGGTTAACACCCAGGTAATATGTATTAGGTAAAATCCGACGGGCTATTAAATTGTTTCTTAAATAAATAATTTGGGTGTCGTATTTAAGATTTTCCAATTTATTTAATATAATATTTACAACATTAGGCGTCCCGGCTGAATTATGTTTATCATCGCTTGAAAAGTTTCTTATTACTTTGTCAAAGGTGCAGCTCTCACAATCAAATTCTTTATCGCACAATTTATATTCAATGACACCGGAGGACATCCATATGCATTTAAGCATATTGTAATTACTACCTGCAGATTCATTTTGATTGTTCATTTTATTCACCCAATGTTAATTTATTTATTCCAAAAATATTTTTTTGTTTAGCCTGTTCAGGGTAATGATTCTCTTCAAAAACCGGGAAGATTTTTACAACAAGCCTGAATGCAAACATTGCAATTACAACAAGCATAAGGGTAATGCTGAGCTCATCGAATGACGGAAAGTAAGCGTATCCGGCGGATCTTTCCAAACCGGTTATACTTATATTAAACCTGTTCAATATAAAACCCGATATTACAAATATAGTAGAAATATAGAGCCACTTTCTGTCTTCCCTAACTCTTTTTTGGCTTAAAAGGAATACAGGGATAAAAGTTCCTATTAATATTTCCAGGTAAAAAAGATATGTTTCCTTTGCCGGAACCATAAGCAGGTATAGTTTACCTGCAAAGATGAAATCAAAAGCTTTTAATAAAAAACTGGTTATCAGGTCAATCAGGACAGCAAATGCAGCGCCTGAAAGGATATTCATTTTGAGTCCTTTATTGAATGCCCTTGCAATCAGATAAGATTCAAAGATAACCATTGAAAGCCCCGCTCCGATACAGGAAATATAAAAATGTACCGGCAGCAGCGGTGAATACCATAACGGATATAGCCTTCCGGGTACAATTAAGTATAAAGAACCGAAGGAAGACTGATGTAAAGTTGAAAAAAGTACTCCTGCAATAACAACAGGAATGGAAATCTTTTTAAGTAATTTAATCGGCGAATTTAATTTAAATTTTTCCAATACAACCGGCGCAAATTCCAATATAAGCACGGTTGTATAACAGATCAGGCACCAGGTTATTTCAAACATGACCGAGTGAATATTCCACATTACGAGCGGGTGCCAGAAATTTTCAGGCCTCCCTAAATCAACTACCAACAAAGTTGCCACAAGTGAATACCCGATAAATGCAGTTAAAATAGCCGGCTTTACAACAGGCTCAAATTTATGCATGTGAAATATATGAACGGTAGCGGCAATAGTAAACCCTGCGGCGGCAAGACCAACACCCAAAAAATCGAACCCTATCCATAACCCCCAGGGTGCAGCATCAAACAAATTTGTTGCAGCCCCAAGCCCGCGTGTAAACCTGAAGTAGGTGGAATATAAACCTGCTGTCACTATTATTACGGAAACAACCTTCCAAAAAGTCGGTCTTAGAATATTATTTATCTTCATGATGTTTCAGTTCCTTTGCGGGATATTTTTCTTCTCTGGAAATTTCATTTTTACGTTTCGTCAGCCAATACATACCGGTAAGAAAAACTCCGCCCATTGCAACAACAGGAGGAATTTTTTCCATTGCTTTCATTGTTAGTGAAGGCATTGATTCTTTAGGCAGTTTAGCCGTATAACCAAGTTGTTCAAACGGAACTGGGGATATGACCAGCACATGCCCGCCGCCGGCCTCTTCAAGTCCGTATATATGAGGGCAATATTTTCCCGGATGTTTCTGCATTCTTTTTTTTGCCGTAGAAACCAGATCCTCCATATTACCAAACAAAGTTGCTTCGGTCGGGCAGGCTTCAGCACATGCCGTAAGCTTTCCGGCTTTTACGCGATCGTGGCAAAGAACGCATTTGCGAACTCTGGGCTGTGTTTTTTCCCATTCATAACGGGGAATTTTGTGCGGGCAGGCCTGCATACAATATCTGCATCCGATGCATTTATCACCGTCATAAAGTACTGCGCCGGTATCGCTCTTTTTAAATGCACCGACGGGGCACACGGAAGCACAAGCTGGCTCATTACAGTGCATACAAAGTTTCCGTGCGTATTTATTACCATATTGTTCTACAACAGTATAAGTATTTTCGGAAAGGTGATCTTTTAAAAAATCTTTGTTTGTCTCAGGTAATTTATTCTGCTCTTTACACGCTTTATAACATGAACCGCATCCGACACACATTGTTACATCAAAGAGTAGTCCTTTTTCGTTCAACATTTAATACTCCAACTGGAATGAGAGAAATTCTTTTTCAAAAGCTTCGGCATTATTTTTTATTAATTCAAATGAAGCATTTTCAATAATATTACCGCCGTCATACATTGTAACGCCGGCAAGCTCCTGCCCGGCGGCTTGTTTCATTAAAAAACTATCCAGCTTGATAAACTCCTGCTTTAACCAGTTCAATGCATTATTACCAGAAAAGGATATCCCTTTCCCAACGGCAATATCATTTGATATTAATTCAATACACCAATTACCGTAAGGCTTAGAGCTTTCCTTATTCGCCGGGGATGAATTAGTTGATTTTACAATACCGTTTACCGGCGAATGGAACATCAGCTTTTTATTTCCAATCCTGCCTTCGAACAGTACATCGCCGGTATTCAACTTTTGTCCTGCGCTAAAATTATTCTGAATTGAAATTTTTCCCAATGTCTTATTGATAAATTCGTCGATACCAAGTTTGATTAATCCCGATTTATTTTTTTTCATCCATAAATGTCCCTTTGTAAGTAAAATACCTCGCGGTATTACTATTTCCATCCCGGGAAGCATAGACGTGGCTGGAATTGATAAAACCTTTTCAAACGCCGGATGAGTTTTTCCCTGAGATTTCAAAACAATAAAATCCAACACAATAAAAAATATAAATACCCCTAAAACGAACAGTGCTACCATCTCATTTTCCTTAAATTTAAACAGTTCAGTATTCTGATAACTTATGTTCTAAAATAAATTATACTATTTAATCAGTGAATAAAACTACAGATGAGGTTAGTTATCCGGGAAGTTCCTCTTTTTTTATATCTGCTTCACCCGTTTTAGAATTTAGAATTTCAGTTTCTTTGGCTTTTCCGCCGTCAAACATTGTTGCGCCGACAAATCCCATTGAAGATTGAATAATTTCTTCCTTTGAATCTATTACTTTGTTTTTTTTCCACTTTTTTGATGCGAGAGGATCAATTACAAATTTAACAAGCAGATCCACCGCAACAAAAACTAAAACAAGAGCTAATAAAAATGTCCACATGATATACTCCGTGTGATTTTATTTTAATTTCATTAAATAAGGTTCAATTCATATACCACTAAAATTTTATCTCATTCTAACTCGATATCTACTTATAAATCAATCGGTTACAATAATTATTAGCAACATGTACAGAGTAAACTGTATATATTATAAACAATGCAGTGTATAATATTTCGTCAATTAATAACTGAATTTACGCAAATGTTGCTTAAAGTAGGAGGCTGTCTCAAAAGGCAGCCTTTTTTGTTTTAAAAGAGGATTTAAATAATTTTGGGGTAGAAAAAAACAAGAGAAGATATGTCCGAACCAATCTTTAAACCGTATCAACAGAACCAGTTGTATCTACTACCGCCGTCAATAGAAGAAATGATAGCAGAGAACCATCCGGTAAGAATAGTCGACCAAATAATAGAAAAGATAAACATAAAGCCATTATTGAAGTTATATAAGGGCGGAGGAACAAGCAGCTACAATCCGAAGATGTTATTGAAGGTTCAGGTATATGCATACTTAAAGAACATATACAGCAGCAGAAAAATAGAGGAGATGACAAAAGAAAATATTCATATGATGTGGATAAGCGGGATGAGTAAGCCTGATCATCATACAATAAACCGCTTCAGGTCAGATCGATTGAAAAAGGTATTGGAAGAGATATTCAGCCAGATAGTAATGCTGCTGATAGAAGCAGGTCAGTTAAGCATAAAAGAAATCTATATAGACGGGACCAAGATAGAAGCCAATGCAAACCGGTACAGTTTTGTATGGGGAAAATCGATAAAGAAAAACAAGGAAAGAATAAGAGAGCAACTCAAGGATTTGTGGGAATACACTCAGAAGATAGCTGAAGCAGAAGAAAAGGAAGATGAGCCGGAGGAATTTGATCAAATAGAGCCTGAGAAAGTAGAAGAGGCGATAAAAAAAATAGATGAGATACTGAAGGATAAACCGGTAGATAAGAAAATAAAGCAAAAGACAAACTACGGGAAAAAGAATTGGGCAAAGAACCTGGGAAAGTATAAAGAGCAGGAACAAAAGCTGGGAGATCGTAACAGTTACTCTAAAACAGATGAAGAAGCAACGTTTATGAGAATGAAAGAAGACCATATGAAGAATGGTCAGCTAAAGGCCGGATATAACGTACAGATATCAAGTAACAACCAATATATAGTAAATTACAGTATACACCAAAAGCCAACAGATACAACAACATTACCCGGTCATATTGAATCTTATAAGGACAAATACGGGCAAGTTCCGGAAGTAGTAGTAGCAGATGCCGGCTATGGGAGCGAACAGAACTATCAATATCTTTCAGACAACAAGATAGAGGCATATGTAAAGTATAATTACTTTGATAAAGATCAGAAGAAAACAAAAACAGACAAGAATCCATTTGCCGCCGAGAAGCTCTATTACAATGAACAACAGGACTGTTATTATTGTCCGATGGGGCAACCTATGGAATACAAGGGACAAACAACAAGCCGGAACGATAACAATTATTTAAGGCAAATAAGAATATATCAGGCAATCAACTGCAATGGCTGCCCGGTAAGAGGAGTATGCCATAATCAGAAAACAAACCGGATAATAAAAGTAAGCCATGTAGGCAATTATCTGAAAAGGAAAGCCAAGGAGCAACTTGAATCGGAAAAAGGAATGTATTACCGTAAGAAACGATCAATAGAAGTAGAACCTATATTTGGAAACATAAAACAGAACAAAAAATTTAAGAGGTTTTGCTTAAGAGGAATAGAAAAAGTAAAAACAGAATTTGGCCTGATAGCAATAGCACATAATCTAGCCAAGTTTGCGATGGCAATCTGATCGACAGGTTCGGCCATTAAAAAAGGCTGCCTCTAAATATTACTTTTGAGACAGCCTCATTTGAAATTACAAATCAGTGTCGGCTTTAGCCAAAATGATTTAAAAATTTTGGCTAAAGCCAATAATGTTCCGGCTTCATTATTCACCCGGGGCTACTTAAGAAAATTATTTTTATTAAAACTGCCTTTAAATTTGAACTATCAATTTGAATTGAAAAATAAATAAAGCCTCCAGACGGCCTATTTTTTCTCTATTTCCTCAATTTCTTAGTTTCTCAATAACAGCAAACGGGTTTTAGACGAATTATCACAAACGAGAAGCATGTGGAAAAATTCAACAGTTGCGTTTTGACAATATGCTGTTTACTGCATATAAATTAAACTTTATTACAGTTTAATTTCAATATTAAATCATCATAAACTTGGCATAGTTTTCTATAAAATGATGCGGTAAGAAACAGATTGACGACGTTATTTTTTACTTCACTTTAAGTGGAGAGGAAAAATTGGAAAAACAAAACAGAAGAGATTTTTTTAAAACTGCCGCTGTACTGGGAACTACGATTGCAGGGGTATCAACAAACAAAACAAAAGCTGAAGCTAAAAATATTCTGTCGGAAGACAGGATGGGCGTACTCGTAGATACTACAACATGCATTGGATGCCGGAATTGTGAATGGGGATGCAAAAAAGCACATGACCTGCCTTCGGGGAATATTGAAAATTACAGTGACCGCTCCGTATTTAAGCATATGAGGCGGCCTGATACAAAAGCATTAACAGTTGTAAATGAATATGACAATCCTCAAAATTCCGGTATACCTATAAATGTTAAAGTTCAATGCATGCATTGCGATCATCCTGCGTGCGTTTCAGCCTGCATAGTAGGAGCATTTTCTAAAAATGAAAATGGGGCAGTAACATGGAATACTAAAAAATGCATAGGCTGCAGGTATTGTATGGTTGCCTGCCCGTTCCAGGTTCCGGCATTCGAATATGATAAAGCAATAAATCCTGAAATAAAAAAATGTGATTTCTGTTTTGAACGTACTAAAGTCGGTAAGCTTCCAGCCTGTGTTGAAATTTGTCCGGTTGAAGCTCTTACTTACGGATCAAGAACCGATCTTATTAAAGTAGCACGCGACAGGATCAAACGTAACCCCGAAAAGTATGTAAATCATATTTACGGCGAGTACGAAGTAGGCGGAACATCCTGGCTTTATATTGCAAGTGAAGAATTTCAAAAACTAGCATTTCCTAAACTAAGTGAAAAGCCGGCGCCCGGTGTTTCTGAGTCCATTCAACATGGAATATTTGCCTATTTTGTACCTCCTGCTTCCCTCTATGCTCTTCTTGGAGGATTAATGTGGATAACTAAAAACAGAAAAGATTCCGGGGAGGGCGAAAAATGAACCGGTATATGAAGCCAACTCCTGTTCGAAGGAAATTTTTCACTCCGGGAGTAATTGTATTAACTATACTTGCCATAAACGGATTGGCATTTCTCTTTGCACGATTAGTATTCGGTATTGGGGCGGTGACAAATCTGAATAACCAGTATCCATGGGGAATTTGGATTGGTATAGATGTAGCCGCGGGAGTAGCATTAGCTGCAGGCGGATTTACAACTGCAGCGCTTGGCCACGTAATACACAGAACTCATTATCATGATATTGTCCGTCCGGCATTATTAACTGCACTTCTCGGGTATACTTTTGTAGCTTTAAGCGTTTCAATGGATATAGGAAGATGGTATTATATCTGGCATCCCATGATTATGTGGAACGGAACATCCGCTCTTTTTGAAGTCGGTATATGCGTAATGATTTACATGACCGTTTTATATATTGAATTTCTTCCTGTCATTACGGAAAGATTTATTAATCATGTCAAGTTGAAAGGCATCCTTTCCAAATTGAATAAACCTGTTGAAAGGCTTTTGCTTTTACTTGACCGCGGGCTTTCGAAAGTAATGTTTGTGTTTATAATACTTGGTGTGGTACTCTCAACTTTACATCAGTCCTCATTAGGAACTCTTATGGTAATTGCGGGGCCCAAAATGCACCCTTTATGGCAGACACCTGTACTTCCATTATTGTTTCTTCTCTCTGCAATTTCTGTCGGCTTTCCGATGGTAATTTTTGAATCTATACTGGCATCCAGATCATTCGGGTTAAAGCCTGAAATGGAAGTGCTTTCAAGTCTTGGGACTATGGTAGCGCCAATTCTTGGTGTTTATTTAGCTTTCAAAATTGGAGATATGTTCATCAGGGAGACATTTGTTTATTTAACAGAGTTTAATACCGCAAGCGTAATGTTTGTTATTGAAGTTTTGTTTGGAGTAATAATTCCTTTACGTATGTTTTTATCAAAAGAAGTTCTCAAATCGCCGCTATGGCTGTTTATTGCTTCGTGCCTTGTAATATTTGGCGTACTGTTAAACAGAATAAATAATTTTGTAACTGCTTATACTCCGCCTTATTCGTTCGGCTCATATTTCCCATCTATAGGCGAAATTTCCGTAACAATAGGATTTGCATCATTATTAATTCTATTCTACAGGGTAATTGTAATGAACTTTCCGGTAATCAGCGTACCGGATAAACATTATACTCCCCAGACTAAATTTTCTATCAGGGGGAGCGGGCAATGAAAAAGTTTATATTATTATATATACTTATAACTGTTTCAATAGTTTTAAGCCAGTCTAAGATTCAAGGTAAACATCCGGATGTAAATAAATTATCTTGTAAATCATGTCACGCCTGTGAAGTACCAACACATGATGACCCATGTCTAATATCATGCCCGCGAAATAGGATGGTTTCAATAACAGAGGATGCCGGGAAGACGGCAAATGTTGTTACACTGGGTGAGCTTTCAAAGAAGTATATGCCGGTAACATTTGAACACAGAGCGCACGCACAAATGTCCGGAATGTCCGGGGGATGTGTTACATGCCATCATTATAATACTGACGGACCTATACAACCTTGCAAAAACTGTCATGAATCCGAGCGTAACAGGCAGGACATAAGCAAACCTGACCTGGAAGCAGCGTATCACCGTCAATGTATAAACTGCCACCGTGAATGGAGCCATGACAACAGTTGTGTATCATGCCATGCATTAAAAACAGCGGACAAAACTATTGCGAAGAGCGCCGTTAACGAAAAGCTTACCGGTAAAGATCATCCCAAATTAGCAGAGCCGGCAAAGGTTGTTTACGAAACCAATTACAACCGGGGGAAGATTGTTACATTCTTCCATGATGAACACACAAAAATTTTTGGCGCCGGATGCATTAACTGTCATAAGCAGGAAAACTGTTCCAAATGCCACGATAAAAATAATCCTGCGCCTGTTGAACAGCAGGTACCGGGCGCTCCATTTAAAATTCACAAAACACCGGATCAGCATCATAAACCATGCTTCACCTGCCATAAAAACGACGACTGCAATTTATGCCATCTGGATAAACCTGCAGGGCCATTCAATCATGAAGTAAGAACAGGCTGGGCATTAAACAAGTTTCATCAAAAGCTCTCCTGCACAAAATGCCATACTTCAACCGGAATGGATACGCACGACGAATTCACTAAATTAGACAACAAATGCCAAAGCTGTCATAAAAACTTTACTACCGGCAAATTTGATCATAAAATCACGGGACTGAAGTTAAACGACAATCATAAAGATTTAGACTGTAGTTCTTGTCATGAAAAAGAAGATTTTTCAAAAAACCCGGCATGCGTAAGCTGTCATGATGATAAAAGTTTTCCTAAAAATTTACCCGGGGAATTGGTTTCTTTAAATCATATAAAGAAAAAATAAGCTTTAAAATATTGCAAATAATTACTTAGATTATATAACCAATTTAAAACTGTAAAAAAGGTATTGGAATTTAAGAACCATGTTTAAGAAGATCGGTTTTAAATTAATATTAGCGGTAGGAATAACTGCTCTTCTGACGATTGGAATTTTTTCATATTTTAATATTCAATCACACAGCAGCAGCCTGCTTGCAGAAGTTGAGCGCGGCGCCAACCAACTGAGCGAAACCGTAAAAAACAGTACCAGGTATGACATGCTCCTTAATCAAAGAGACCGTATCTTAAGGAACATTAATACAATAGGACAGCAGCCCGGTATCAGGAATGTACGAATTCTTAATAAAACCGGTGAGATAATTTATTCATCGCACCGGGAAGACCTGGGGAAAATGGTAGATAAAAATGCTGAAAGCTGTTATGCATGCCATACTGCCGGAAAACCTCTGGAAAGACTTCCTATAAAGGATCGGACAAGATATTTTAGAATAAGCCCTGATTCATCAAGAGTAATGGGAATTATCAGCCCGATTTATAACGAGCAGTCATGCTATGAAGCGGACTGTCATGCTCATTCAAAGTCCCAAATTGTTCTTGGAGTTCTTGATATAACGATGTCTCTTGAAGACGTTGACAAACAGATAAAGAAAGGCGAAATGGAAATTGTAATTTTTGCAATTTCTGCGATACTTGCTTTAAGCTTTATTATAGGTTTCTTTGTCAGGAGATGGGTTGATAAGCCCGTAAAAGAATTACTTAACGCAACTAACCAGGTAAGTACCGGCAATTTGAATTATACCATCAAAGATTTGCGCAGTGATGAAATGGGAAGCCTTGCCAAGTCATTTAATAATATGACTAAGAAACTTTCGGAAGCACGGCTGCAGTTATTTCAATCGGATAAAATGGCTTCATTGGGAAGACTTGCTGCAGGCGTTGCACATGAAATAAACAACCCGCTTACAGGAGTACTTACATACAGCAGCTTTTTACTTAAAAGAGAGAAAAATCCTGAACTTCAGGAAGATTTGAAAGTAATAGTCCGGGAGACAAAACGGAGCCGGGAAATAGTAAAAAGCCTGCTCGATTTTGCAAGGCAGTCTGTTCCCAAAAAAAATGAAGCAAACTTAAATGAAATAATAGAACATGCTATAAGCGTTGTAGAAAATCAACTTTCAATAGACCACATCAAATTAATCAGACACCTGGACCCGAACCTGCCGGCTATTACAGTAGATTCGAATCAAATGCAGCAAGTAATAATAAATCTGCTGGTAAATGCTCACGATGCTATTGAAAAGAACGGATCAATTACAATAACATCATCCAAACTTAGTCTTTCACCATTAGGAATAACGCATATAAAAAAGGCTATTTGTCCGAAACGTCATGATTTAATTGACAATGAAGTAAAAATAGACGGTATGTCTTCAATAAAAATTAAGGCGCGTTGCGGCGGGAACGAAGGTTTTATAAATCTTGATCCGGTTTACGGAAAATACCGTCATCAGTACGGTATTGATATAGATGTAAAAAAAGAAATTTCTTTTATGTGCCCGCAGTGCAGTATTTCATTAATCAGGGAAGGTAAACAATGCCCTGAGTGCGGAGCGCCTGTTTATAATTTTGAAGTTCCGTCGCAGGGAATTTTTGAAGGATGCACACGAAAAGGATGCGACTGGCAGAAATGGGATGCTGTAGATGCAGGAGGCCAAAGAGATTATATTGAATTAAAAATAGCCGATACCGGATGCGGTATTTCAAAAGATGATCTTTCCAAAATTTTCGAACCGTTTTTCAGCACAAAAGGACAGAAAGGTACAGGCCTGGGGCTTGCTGTTATATGGGGTATAGTTGATAACCATAACGGTACAATAAACGTGGACAGCGAATTAAATAAAGGCACAACATTTATCATCCATCTGCCTATGCAGTATTCAGGTTAAAAGATGGCTAAGCAATTTGATATATTAGTAGTTGATGATGAAAGCGTTATTATTAACGCCGTGGATAAAATTTGCAGTGCAGAAGGGTTGAAAGTTGATACGTCCCCGGATGCCGGAGGCGCTCTTGCAAAGGTTGAAAAGAATTCTTACCGTCTGATTATTTCCGATATTATGATGCCGGATATAGACGGATTCCAATTTCTTGATACTCTTTTAAAAATGAAAATAAATACGCCGGTTATTATTACAACCGGATTTTCAACAGTTGAAAATGCGGTAAAATCGCTTTATAATGGGGCTATCGATTTTATTCCAAAACCGTTCAGCGCAGATGAATTACTGTCATCTGTATCCCGCGGATTGAAATATGTTGATATTCAGAAAAAATTAATTGAATCAAAAATTTCCGTGAATGATGCTTCAATCATCTATGTACCGTGTCCCGCAAAATATTTTCGTTTAGGATATGCAAGCTGGGCGGCTGCAGGAAATTCCGGTTCGGTTTTAATTGGCGTTACCGATTTATTTCTTAGAACCATTGATTCAATATCAGAGATTGAATTATCAAGTGTTGACAGCGAAATTGTGCAGGGAAATGCCTGTGCGCAGGTAAAATCAAAAGATGATCTGATTCATACGATATTAAGCCCTGTAAGCGGTAAAATTCTGGAAAGAAATACCCGGTTTTTAACCGATACAAGCATTGTGGAGAAAGATCCATATTTTAACGGCTGGTTCTACCGGATTATTCCCTCGGATAATGAATTTGAATTAACACAATTAATTCCATGCAGTTCCGACCGTCTTTAAGGATAGGATAGTTGTTGTTAATTTTTTAAGATGAATTTAAATGTTAAAAACGGCATAAAGCGTTAAATATATTTTAAGGAGAATAAAATATGCCACTACTTATTTTAGCAGTAATATTATTTGTTATCGCGGATATTTTCATAAGATATTTCGGCAGAAAATATAAAGAGACTCAATTAAAAAAAGACCGCGAAGCTGCCTTACACGTAAGTTTAAACCTGGATTTTACCAGAGAAGCAAAAACACTAAAACGCGTTGAAATTGAAGACCCTAAAGCAAAGATTCTTTGTGTTGATGATGAACCGGTTATTTTAGATAGTTTTAGAAAGATCCTGGTTATTGATGGTTATTCCGTTGATACAGTAGAAAGCGGTAAAGAAGCTTTAGGGCTAATCCAGTCACATCATTACGATTTTGTTTTTACGGATTTAAAGATGCCTGAAATGAGCGGTGTGGACGTAACAAAATCCGTAAAGCAGTTAAGACCGGATATTGATGTTGTTATAATTACAGGTTATGCAACTGTTGAAACGGCTGTTGAATGCATGAAGTTCGGAGCTATGGATTATGTACAGAAGCCTTTTACTGAAGACGAATTACTTGAATTCGTAAAAAAAATACTTATTAAACGAAAAGACCGCATTCAGAAACAGTTGAAGCCCAAAGTTCACATATCTCACTTATCTGAGTCAAAACATTTTCTTACTTATGAATTTGCAATCCCCGGCGGTGTATTTATTTCTGCGGGGCATAGCTGGTTAAGTATTGGCCAGGACGGCGCTGCAAAAATAGGTATTGATGATTTTGCGAAAAAATTAATCGGCAAGATCGATTCGATTGAATTTCCCAATTTAGGTATGGCTGTAAAAAAAGGCCAGTCTTTATTTACTGTTATACAGGGTACGCGTTCAGTTACTTTTAGTTCACCTGTTAGCGGTAAAGTAACACGAATTAACACAGTACTAAAAAGCGATCTTGAAGTTCTTGATATTTCTTCATATAACAGCAACTGGATTTGCATCATTGATGCAGATGATATCGATTCGGAATTGAAAGATCTGACAATCGGTAAAACGGCAGTTACTTTTTATGAAAATGACCTTGACCGCTTTATTGAGTTAAGAAATAAATCCGTTAAGCCTAAAGACGATGCGCCACGCCCGGAAACAGAATTGTATATAGGCGAATTTGAAAAAATGGATAATGCCGAATGGGATAAAATGGCAACTGAATTTTTTAAAAGATAGTTTTATATTAGTAACAAATATTTATTTGAAATAAATTATTTTTACTAATAGCTATGATACCCGATAGAATTCAAATTGAGTTCGGAGATATAACCAAATTAAATGTTGATGCTATTGTTAATGCCGCTAACACTTCACTACTAGGCGGGGGAGGAGTTGACGGAGCTATTCATAATGCTGCGGGCCCGGAACTTTTAAATTTTTGCAGAAATTTAAACGGCTGTGCTACAGGCGAGGCAAAAATTACTTCCGGATTTAAACTGCCTGCAAAATATATAATTCATACTCCCGGACCGGTCTGGAGAGAAGGGCGGGCAAATGAGGAAGTTTTACTAGCCAATTGTTATAAAAACTGTTTGAAACTTGCGGTTGAAAATCGTATAAAAACAATTGCTTTCCCGGCGATAAGCACGGGTATTTACGGTTTCCCGGTTAAAAGAGCAACTAAAATTGCAATTGATGAAGCATCTAAGTTTCTTGCGAAAAATAAAAAGATAGAAAAAATAATTTTTATCTGTTATGATATTACAACTTTCGATGTTTATAAAAGGATTACAGGTGGTTATACTTAAATTCTAAAATATTTTTAGCTTTTAAGTTTCTGATTTGGTGTAACTAATGCGAATGATTTGAAACTTTATTCTGTGTTCATGGCCCTGTGGGTGCACTATGTTGGGCAAAATATTAGTCGAAAAAAAACGATCAGCTAACAACCCTTTTCCCAAGCCCTGTAGAGGCGAAATGCTTGTAGCATCGTAGATGCAAAATGCTTCCAGAGCTTCGTAGAAGCGGCATGGTGCACAGCAACAGAGTTTCGGCATGCTTGTAGTATCGAAATCCTTGTAGCTTAAATTTTTTATTTTAAAAATAATATTGATACACCTGCTACGGCCAGAAAAGCACCTGTTACCGCCTGCCAGTTAAGTTTCTCTTTATAAACGTATCTTGCAATAGGCAGCATTATAATTGGCATGGTTGACATTAAGGTAGCAGCAATTCCAACCTTTGTATGTTCAACTGCAATCAAACTGAATGTTACACCCAGGTAAGGGCCTAGGATTGTTCCCAGGACAGTAGATCTTAAAGCTTTCAAATCCCTGGAAAATATTAAAACCGGGTTTTTATATCTATGTGTAAGCAGGACAATAGGGAGCAGGATAATAATTGAGCCTGCAATCCTTATAAAAGTTGCAACAAAACCATTGATTTCCCCAGCATTGAAGGCTGCTTTTGCAAATATTAAGCCGCCGGCTTGTCCCAAAGATCCCAATAAACCGTAAATTATTCCGACTTTGCTTTTTTTATATTTAGAATCCGGTGTTTCTTTTCGTTCAACAATAACTAACGCTACACCAACTAAGGTAACAATTATTCCGAAAATTCCCCATCCACTGATCACTTCATTTAAGAAAAAGAATGCAAGTAAACCGCTGATTATTGGCGACAGCGACATTAGAAGCATACTAATTCTTGCACCAATATACTGGAAGGCTTTAAATAAAAACGTATCGCCAAAAACAAAACCAATTACACCGCTGACAGCCAAATAAAAAATCTGGGTACCGGAAAGTTGAAAACTTAACCCCAATGCTGCAATTGTAATAGACAGAAATATTAACGCTAAGATTAGCCGGTTAATATTTAGTTGAATTGAGCCAAGCCTTTTGGCAGCAGCAGTGAATGCGAAAGATCCGGCCGACCAGCAGAAAGCTGTTGCAAGAGCACATAGTTCGCCAATAAACTGCATAAAATGAATACTTAATTAAATAATATTTTAAATAAATTAATTTTTGTAAACTTAATAAAAAAAAGAAATGAGATTTAGGACTTGTATAAAAAATATCCGGGCTTTTTTTATACTATAGTTAAGGAACCCGGTTTCTGATTAAAACCGGGTATCCTTTAATGATACACCGAATTTTATTTATGCATTGTAATTAACAGCATTTAAACCGGGGAACAGAGAAGTAGTATCCAGTTCTTCCTCTATACGGAGCAACTGATTATATTTTGCAATCCTGTCTGTTCTGGAAGCTGAGCCGGTTTTAATCTGCCCTGCATTTACCGCAACAGCAATATCAGCGATAGTAGTATCTTCAGTTTCACCGGAGCGGTGACTAATAACTGAAGTATAACCGGCTTTTTTTGCCATTTCAATTGCATCCAGGGTTTCTGTTAGAGTTCCGATTTGATTTACTTTTATAAGGATAGAATTAGCTACGCCAAGTTCAATCCCTTTTGCTAAGAATTCAGTATTTGTTACAAATAAATCATCGCCAACCAACTGAATTTTTCCGCCAACTTTATCTGTCAGCAGTTTCCAGCCATCCCAATCAAACTCGGACATACCATCTTCCAAAGAAATAATAGGATATTTATTTATCCAATTAGCCCAGTAATCAACCATCTTTTCAGGAGACATAAAAGATTTATCTGATTTAAAAAATTGGTAAGCCTTCTTGTCATTATCCCACATTTCACTGGCTGCAGGATCCAGGGCAATACAGATATCGCTGCCGGCTTTATATCCTGCTTTTTCTATAGCTTCTAAAATTACTTCGAGTGCTTCTTCATTTGATTTTAAACTTGGTGCAAAACCGCCTTCATCACCTACTGCAGTGTTGTAACCTTTTTTGCCTAGGACGGATTTTAATGAATGGAAAGTTTCCGCACCCATTCTTAATGCTTCTTTAAAGTTAGGAGCGCCGACCGGCATAACCATAAACTCCTGGAAATCCACATTATTATCAGCATGTTTACCGCCGTTTAATATATTCATCATTGGAACAGGTAAAGTACGGCCATTCGTACCGCCAATGTAACGGTACAAAGGTAAATCCAGAGCTTCTGCTGCTGCTTTTGCACAAGCCAGTGAAACTCCGAGAATTGCATTTGCGCCAAGATTAGCTTTGTTTGGAGTACCGTCCAGGGCAATTAAAAGCTGATCAATTGCCACCTGATCGACAGCGTCAAAATCAATTATTTCTTCGGCAATTTTATCATTAACATTTGAAACTGCTTTTAATGTACCTTTACCATTATAACGGCTTTTATCACCGTCTCTTAATTCTACTGCTTCATTCTCACCGGTAGATGCGCCGCTCGGTACTGCAGCACGGCCTATAACGCCGCATTCCAATGCAACTTCAACTTCCAAAGTCGGGTTACCGCGTGAATCTAATATTTCTCTTGCTAAGACATCAACTATAGTAGTCATTATTTGTTCTCCTGATGATTTTTTAATAATTTATTGTTTTCTTAATAAAATACAAATTGAATAATTCTGTACATTACATGACTAAAATTAGACAAAGGGGAAGGAAAAAGAAAGGATATTTGGAGTAAAAATTGCTATATAAAGAGCACTGTTTTAAATAAGTTGATATTTTTAAGAAAATCTGCCTGCATATAAAATTAGTATAAAGTGAAATTCATCTGAATTTAAAAGAAAAATTGACCCTGCAGATAAAGGGAAGATGGATAGTAACTGTATTCAGTAAATTTATTTCCGTAAGTAGTTAATATTCCTGCTGTTGCAAATGAATTATCAGTTATTGAATAAGTTCCTGTAAAACTTAAATATCCGCTGCCGTCATTTAAGTTTGAATTATTCGAAAGTGAAATTGTAAATAAAGGGGTTAGCTGATAAGTAATGCTTGCATCTATATAATTACGGCTAAGATTTATTATTCTTCCATCAAGCAAGCCTAAAAGATCATAATTAAATTTATATGCCGTTCCTTCGCCATTAAACTGGTATTCAATAAGAGCGTACAGCTTAGATGTGAACTGATTATCCATACCAAATACAAATTTTACATAATTACTGTCGGGGTCATCTTTATTGAAGGAAATAATTCCCTCGCCGCGTATTCCAGCATCATAAAAATTTCCGGCGAAGTCACCTCCTGCCACTATTCTTTGATCAAAATATCCGCCGATTAATGCGAAATCGTATTTATCAAAATTAGTTCTCAGCCTGAATCCTGCATTGCTTGTTTGTAATTTTTCCTGCGGATTGTAAACCAAATTGATATCGGTGAAATTACCAAAGCTATACGTTAATGATGCGGCATCCGCCCCGTCTTTTTCAATTTTACCAAAATTTGCCGGGTTAATTGGATTAAATAAATCAGTGGGGCTCCAGACTTTTCCTACACCCCATGCAATTCTTTGTCTTCCTATAGTAATGTTTCCCCAGTCGAATCCCTGCCTTAAATAAAGTCTGTCTATATAATCAGATACATCTAAATTATTTTGATCTGAAACTGTCCATTTTAAGTTAACAATCTGGCGGTTCGTATTTGTCTGGCTGATAAATGAAAAAGAATTCAGTTTCGAATACAATGCATCAACTTCATACTCAATATTTATGCGTGTTTGTGAAGCGAGATAAATTTCCGGGCGCAATCTTAAGCGTGTAAGGTCGGCAAATTGATATTTATCTATACCCGTTAAGTCTGCAAGTTCATCATTATAGATAGAGTAAAATGGTAAATTTGTAACATAACCTGAGAAGGAATAGTCGATTTGGGAATATAAATTTGAAACATATAAACAAATTAGCAATAATAGAATTTCAAATTTTTTCATTCGGATTTAATCTTCGGTTATAAAATTTTAATCAAGTAATTTCCCATCTTTCAAAATCAATAATCGTTTGGCGCGGTCTATAACATTCTTATCGTGCGATGAAAAAATAAAAGTAATATTTTTTTCAATATTCATGCGTTCCATTAAATCGAGGAGATTAGCGGCAGTAACAGAATCCAGATTTGCGGTAGGTTCGTCGGCAAGCACAACGGTTGGGTTATTTACAATAGCCCTTGCTACAGCAACTCTTTGCTGCTGGCCGCCGCTCATTTCATTAGGCCGTTTGCCTGCTAATTCTTTAATACCGAGGTCATCCATTAATTCAAGGGCTTTCTCATGCCGTTCTTTGTCAGGTATACCGAGCAGCATCATACTGAACTCAATATTTTCCAATGCTGATAATACCGGTATCAGGTTATACGCCTGAAACACGAAACCCAGCTTGTGAAGCCGCATATCCGAAAGTTCACTTTTAGTTTTACCTGTTAAATCTTCCCCCTCAAAAAATATTTTTCCCCCTGTTGGTTTATCAAGGGCACCAAGCAAATTTAATAATGTTGTTTTACCTGAACCTGACGGCCCCGCTATTACAAGGTATTCACCTTTGGAAATTGAAAGATCAACACCGCGCAGAGCATTTACCGGAACTCCGTTATCCTGATAGATTTTTATCAATTTTTCTGCTTTTAGAATTTCCATTATAGATTCTCTATACTTTTTAACGAAAAATATTTTTATATAAATTATACAAAGTTAATTGCATAAATCGGTTCCAGCTTAATTGCCCTATATGCAGGGTAAAGAGCTCCAATTATAGCAACAAACGGCATGATAAGAACCGAACTTATTATATCACCTATTAAAACGGCAGGATATACAATTGAACCGACTCCAATTGCCTCCAGCCCTGCTGAGAATAAACCAAGATTTACACCCGAATGAGACAACAGTAAATCAAGCAGTAATCCGCATGTTAAACCTGCAACAGTTCCTATAATACCTAATATGAAGGCTTCTGATACAATCATCAAATAGATCCGGGAATTCTTCATTCCAATTGCCATTAGAACCCCTATCTCATTTATTCTTTCGAACACAGACATTAACATTGAATTAACAATACCGAATATTAAAGCAAGGCCAATAATAAGATTTATTATAAGCATGGATTTTTTAAAAATCTCCATCTGATAAATCAACATAGGAAGTAAATCTTTATAGGTTAGCACCTCATAATCGCCGCCTAATTTTGCTTCAATATTTTTTTTAATTAAGTCAACATTTTCAAAATCCTTAGTAATAACCGCAAACTCATAATACCTTTCCGGTACAACCTTATTTTCAGTAAAGTTTTCCTGCAATGATGAATTTTGCCCCTTCTGCTCATCGAATCCTAACATTGCATCTTCAGCTATTGCGGTTATATAAATGGCCCTTTTGTCATATTCGGAATTCGCTGTCCGGAAAATTCCAACGATTCTGAAAACATCTGAGCCAATGTTACCATTTAAGGTATTGGTCATCGCAACTACTTTATCTCCCAGGCTAACTCCGAGCTTTTCGGCAAGTTTTTTCCCGATAATTATATCATGTTTATTCGTGCCTATATATTTACCTTCAATAATTGAATTATTAATCACCGAAACTTTAGATTCTTCTTCAGGATTTATCCCTTTAATCATCACTCCGGAAGAATTATCTGCGCTGCTTAAAATCCCCGGTACAAGGACTCTTTTACTATAAGCCAATATCTCCTTATCGTTTTTAAGAACCGATTCAACTTTTTGATAATCAGGAATAAAATCTTTTACAATTTTATTATCATTAAAACCTTTTTTATGAATTTGAATATGCGAAATATCTAAATTTATCTGGTTGAAAAGCATTTGCTGAAGCATTCCGTTCGCAAGCCCGCTGGTAAGGACGATTGCAATCAGGCCGATCACTACGGATGAAATAACAATCAACGATCTTCTTTTGTTTCTCCAGATGTTCCGCCAGGCTAGTATTAACAGCATATAAATTCTTTTTTATTAATGTGGGATTTCATGTATGCCGGATTCCTTTTAACGGTTCGAGTTTATAAACTTTATAAGCAGGATAAACGCACGCAAGTAAAGATATAATAATTATAGAAAGAGAAACATTGAGAAATATTGAAAACTGAACCGATGACTGTGCCAATGGCAGGTAATGGTACATTTCATATAACTTCTTAAGCTCTCCCCCAAAAACTATGGGATGGATAACAAAATAATAGTTAACGGCAAAGCCAATTATATTCCCGAGTAATAAACCAATAATTGTAATGAAAAAAGTTTCAATATAAATAATATATGTAAGTTTTAATTGCGGCATGCCGATAGAAAGGACTACTCCGAATTCCTTAAATCTTTCAGTAACAGACATTAAAACCGTATTTAATATTCCGAAAGCTACAATGACAATAAGTATACCGTTAAATAGAATTCCTCTAATATTCGAAAGATTTATTTGCTGCTGCATTTCCGGGCTTACCTCGTTCCACAAAAGCACTGACAGGTTTGGATTATTAACATTACGGGTAAGGGAGTCTTTAATTCCTTTAAGGCGTTCAATGTCCTCTGCTTTAATGGCAATAACGCTAATCCTGGGTCCCATGCCGAGAAGTGATTGTGAAGTTTTAAGTCCCATAAAAGTAACCGCGGATTCCAATTCACGGGCACCAATTTTTACTGTCCCGGTAATTTTGAATTTCTGATTTCCGAGAGTTCCATCGTAACCCTGAGAGAGTAGAATAACCTCATCGCCGATTTTAGCATTAAGATTATCCATTAATTTTGATCCCAATACTATTTCATTTGTTGAATCCAACTCAAAGAACTTACCCCTATCGATATTCTGCTGAAATGTGGTTACATTTTTTTCCAATCCAGGTTGAATACCCATAATGGAAACACCTGAAGAATTATTTTTAAAACATATTAAACCATCGGCATAGATCCTGGGTGAATAGCTTAATACCCCGGGTGTACTTTTGAGTGCGGAAACCATTTTATCATTAACTTTAAAGCTGGCATTTAAAGTCGGGTTTTCAAGATAACCTTTATCCTGAATTTGAATGTAGCCTGAAAAGAGTTCAACTGCATTTTTTATATTCAATGAAAAAGTTCCTAATTGTATCCCGCGCATTGCAATAGCGGCGAGAGAAGCGAAAACAATAGCGGCCAAAGTTAAAAGCGACCTGCGCTTATTTCTCCAGATATTCCGCCAGGCAAGTTTTATTAGTAATTTCACTTTTCAATTACCCCGTTCAAGTTCCTGATAAGAAAAGATTTTGTCTGAAATTTTAGTATCGAAATTCATATCATCAACTTTCATAGTAGTTGAATGATCCGGCTTTTTAACATTATACATAATCCACTTTGACGGCATCAATCTTCCATGCATAGTTTTAATATCAGAATAAACCATATATCTGACCATAGTTCCTTTTTCGTCAAAATATTGAATCAGAGATGGTAGAAAAACCTGGTGCCTGACCCAATAATAAACTTTTCCCCAAACAACGGGAGCGTCGGGTTTAGGAGTCAACTCAATTTTCCAACAATCTTCATTATTTATTTTTTCGACAGCGATTATTTTTATATAATAATCTTTAGTAAGATTGGAAGCATGCACAAGGTCGTCATTTGTATAATCCGACCCGTTCCAGGACTGCAGCATCATTGACGGGGGAATTTTTATAGTAGTTTCCGTATTACGCAGATAACTCCATATTTCATTTCCGATTTTCAAAGTTTTATTCCCGGCTTCCATAGCAGGAGACTTTGTTACGATCAATGCTTTATCGTTACCGATCCACCAGGCTTCCATTTTCAGCGACCTGGTAAATTCCGAGGTTGCAATTGTCATTTCAATAGTTCCATGAGCAGTTTCTCCCTTAACAGCGTTTTCAGCCTTTTGAATAATTTCTTCGGCAGATTGAGAATATACCTGCAAATGAGCAGTAAGTGCAAACAATGTGATAAATATTAAGTTTTTCATAAAATTTTTTATTATGACTAAACGTTTAGTCAAAGATAAATAAATTTTCATATTTTGTCAAGAAAAGAAATATTGGACATTCCAATAGCTAAAAAGCAATAAAAAGACTTGCTTTAATAATATTTTGAGGATATTTTTAATTGAACATTTATTCAATCTAAAATGCCAAGATCAAAACAACAATTTCAGGAAATGCGGGAAAAGACGAGGGAAAATATCCTAAACAGTGCATTAAAGCTGTTTGCCGAAAAAGGATTCAATGGAACATCGATAAACGATATTGCAAATGCAGCCAATATCTCCAAGGGTTTAGCTTATAATTATTTTGAAAGCAAACAAAAATTAATAGAGGCGATTTTTGAAGAATTGATGAAGGAGGGTGAAAAATTCATTGAAATAATGGATACTGTTGATGATCCTTATGAAAAACTGCGGCTAATTATCGAAGCAACCTTTAAATATTATGAAGAAAATGAAGAACGGTGGAAGCTGTATACTGCTTTTATTTTTCAGCCCGCAATGTTTGAAGAGGGAAAGAAAATGTCAAATTATTTCAATGAAAAATATCTTCATGTAATGGAAGATATCGCTCGCAGTATTGGATTTATAAATCCGACATTCGAAGTAAAACTTTTAAATGCTCTGCTTGACGGAATAGGATTAGATTATTTTTTTGATAAAACAATGTTTCCATTAAATGACGTTAAAGAATATCTTCTTAAAAGATACAGCAAAGAGAGAATTGATAAACTAAATAGCTTAGGGCTATTGGATTAATCGTTCTTTACGTGAGGCTCACCTTAAAGGTAAACCTCACATTTTTATTTCATTAATGAACCGCTGCCTCGAACAACTTTCCGAAAGCGCCGGTAACCGGCAGTTCACATTGGCCATAAGATTTTTTAGCAGCATCCAGCAACTTTGTTTTTTCTGTAAGCCAGTCCATACCGGGTTTCTGATTTTTATTAATAAAATTTACCGCTTCCAGCCCTGATTCCGATAAAAGTTTTAAATTCAAAGCCATTGGCGCCATTTCTTTTAAAAGAGGGGATGAATTTATAGTTTCGGAAAGCTCTGTATAATTATCTTTCCAAAGGCTCATAATAGAATCAACTTTGGCCAAAGACTTCTTATTCCCGGATATCAATTCATCCACAATATTTCCGAAAATTCTACTAATGTTTGATTCTGGAATTGCGGCATCTACAGTTCGGGTGTACGGAGAATATGAATTATAATGAATTCCCTGAGAATACCTTGCATAACCTTTTAAAGGCTCAATTACATCAACAAAATATTTAAGAGGTGTAATATTATTTCCGCCGGTTAATCTTCTTAACAGCATGTCATAATTTTTTAAGTTTGTTATTCCATAATCTTCCAGTTTATAATTTATTATATCCAGCCTTCTATACATATCATTTACATCTTTTACCGAACCGGGAGACCATAACCTTTCAGCGATGGCGGCAGTCCGCGGCCAGATGCGGGAATCAATAGTTTCCTGTGTAACAAGTTCGCTCCACATAGCAGCTTCGCCGCCTAAAATATTTCTAACAACAGCTTCGCTTAAGAAAGAATCGGCTGGAGCAGGATCGTTTAAATAATGATATGATGCATGCTGACATAAGTCGAGATAATATCCGTTTGATAAAATTCCCTTATATCCATGCCCCGCAGCATTAAATAATGCAGATTGACCCCGCCAGGATTGAATGACAATATTATCCGGCATACCGGGCTGAAAAATTTCATCCCATCCTATCATTTTCTTATGATATTTAGTTATTATTTTCTGTATCCTTTTTGTAAAGTATGTTTGAAGCTGCTCCGTTGTTTTAAAATTATGCAGCGTCATAAACTTTTGGATGAGTTTATTTTCGCTCCATTCTTTGCCATTATTTTCATCACCGCCTATATGGATATATTCATCGGGAAAAAGCGTCGCTATCTCTTTGAAAAATTTGTCGAAAAATTTATACGTTGCGCTGATTGCCGGATTGAAAACGGGATTAAAAACACCCCAATATCTTTCAATTTTATTTTCAGGATTTAATTTCCTTTGTTTTCCAGGCAAACTTGATAATTCAGGGTGGGCAATAAGCCAGCTAGTTGAATGACCAGGGATATCAAATTCAGGTATTACCCGAATACCTCTTTTGTCAGCGTAAGAAATTATATCTTTAATTTGGGCCTGTGTAAAATACAAACCATCAGAGCCCAGCTTTGTTAATTCAGGGAAAGTTTTACTTTCCAGGCGGAATCCCTGGTTGTCGCTAAGATGTAAATGCAGGACATTCATTTTCACATAAGCCATTGCATCGAGGTTTCGTTTGATTACGTCAACGGGCATAAAATGGCGGCATACGTCAATCATCAAACCCCGCCATACAAACCGGGGTTTATCAATAATCTTTACAGCGGGGAAATAATAGCCGGCACTATCGATACTTAATAACTGGAGAAAAGTTTGCAGCCCATGAATAGCACCCAGATCAGTTTTTGCCAAAAGTTCTATTTTGCCGGGTAAAATAGTTAAGGTATAAGATTCTTCTTCATTTGTACAAAGTTTACCGTGATTTTTGCATTTAATTAAGAAAAAGGGGTTATCATTATCCCCGGATAATGTTGAATCTGTTTTTAAAATAAAATCCTGAGTAAAGAAAAATCCTGTCTGACCGGATAGATGTCTCAATGCCCTGGCTGCGGCTCCGTATATGCGGCTGCAGGGATCTCCTTTAATACAAATTGTAAATGTTGTATCCAGCCTGAACCTTCCATCCATCTTAATAATCTTTTCAGGAACAGGCATAAGATTGAAAGTAGTATCACTTCCCAGGGAATAGGCAACGGTCAATGGGATAGATAAGGAAACAATTATAAAGGGAATAATTTTATAAAGATTCATTTTATCTCCGGTAAAATCCTAAATAATGTATAAGCTCAGGCAAATAAGGAATTTTTCGAATGTTAATTTAGATATAAAAAAAACCGGGTAAAACCCGGTTTTAATTTTTTAGTTAACATAAAACAAATTGCAAGGTTTTAATCCACCCCAGCATCACATAGCAGCAAAAAAAGACGGGATAATTTAATCCCGGCAGATGCTTTCTTGCGGTGGAATATTCCTGTTACAAAATTGTTACCATGCGTAAGCCTCCGGAGCCTGATTACCAGGACCGGGCCAAATTTCATCAAGACTTTTCATTGCATCAGCAGAAAGTTTTATATCTGCTGCTGCCGTATTCTGTACAAACTGTTCAATTGTCCTGGGCCCGACAATAGGAGAAGTTACTACAGGATTATGTAATATCCATGCTAATGCCACATCGGCTGGACTATGATTTATTTCTCTACAAAGTTTTTCATAGGCTTCAATTTGGGGCCGGAGCCTTTCTGCAGACCGCTGAAGAGGTTCGCGGCTACGGCGCTGTCCATCTTTAATTTTATCAAATGCTCCAGCCAGAATTCCGCCACCAATTGGGCTCCAGGGAATCAATCCAACGCCCATCGCCCTGCACGCGGGTATAACTTCAAGTTCAATATTCCTATTTCTCAAACTATATATACTTTGTTCTGAAACTAATCCCAGGAAATTCCTTTTTTCCGCAATGTAGTTTGCTTCAACAATATTCCACGCGGCAAAATTGCTGCTGCCTATATAAATAACCTTTCCTTCTTTAACCAGTAATTCCATTGCCTGCCAAATTTCATCCCAGGGAGTTTCACGATCGATATGGTGCATCTGATAAAGGTCAATATGATCAGTCTTTAATCGTCTAAGGCTGTCCTCGCATGCTTTACGGATATGATAAGCAGAAAGTTTTGAATCATTTACCTTTTCCCCCATTTTATTATAGACCTTTGTAGCGAGTACAATCTTATCGCGGTTTTTAGATTGTTCAAGCCATTTTCCAACGATACTTTCGGTAGTACCCGGACCCAGCTTTCCACCGTAAACATTAGCTGTATCAAAAAAATTTACACCAAGTTCCAAGGCTTTATCCATAATTTTAAAACTATCTGTTTCGGATGTATACTCGCCGAAGTTCATAGTACCGAGACAAATTTTACTTACAAGTAAGCCGCTTCTGCCAAGATGTGCGTAATGCATTTCATTTCTCCGTGATATTCTTAATGATAATTGTAAAGTGAAACACTAACCGGTTAAGGTAATCGATTTACAATAGAAAATAATAATAAATTTAACTGGTATAATTTAAATAAATTTAATTCCTTTTGACAATGCCCCGGAGGGGTTTGTCTTCTAAAAAGTTCACAACATTATCCACAGCACGTTTTTGGCCTGCAATCAAAGAATCTTGGACTACAGCAGAGTTATGAGGCGAACCGATAACGTTAGGAAGATCCAAAAGCGGAAAATTTAATCTAAACTCTCCGTTCCTGAAGGGCTCAATCCACCAGGCATCAATTCCTGCTAAAAAGTCAGGGTTGGATATTAAATGATCAAATAAATCTTTTTCCATAATTAAATCGCCCCTTGCAACATTAATTATTATTGAATTTGGTTTCATTAGATTCAATTCACGTTTACCAATCAAGTTCCGTGTTGAATCATTTAAAGGAATAGAGATAATAACTATATCAGATTTATTTAAAACATAATCCAAATCATTCAGAGTGCCGATAAACTCAACATTTTCATTAGTTTTGCCGCTTGTGTTAATCGCTAAAATTTTTACACCAAAGCTTTTTAATAAATGAGCTGCGGCAATACCAATACCGCCAAAGCCGATTATGCCGACAATTGACTTCTTTAATAACCTGTTGGGAGTTATTTGATCAAAATCACCATGCGCCATTTTTTTATGATTGATCAAAAGACGTTTGGAAAGAGTTAATATCATTGCAACTACATGCTCCGCCATCGGTTCAGAATATGCTCCCTGATTAGCGGCAATTAAACAATCATCCGGGAACCTACTAAAATTGAGATTATCATAGCCAGCCGACAAGAGCTGTATAAACCGAAGTTTTTTAAATATACTTCTTTCAATCCCATCTAATTCTTTAGATACATTCCAGGTTAAAAGGATATCTGTATTTTCCAATTCGGCTGCACGTTCCTCTTTACTAATATCTTTTAAAAAAACAATACGTGCTTTATTATCAAGCGCTTCTTTATAAAGATAACGTTCATTTTCAGATACGTAATATGTTACGACAATTTTTGTTAAATTCATTCAATAATACCTAACGGTTAATCGAACTCATTGTGTTTTCTGGATAACGTAATCCTTTAGCAAAATTTCTTGGAGAAATTTTATCAAATAATTCATGTTCTTCTTTTGTTAAACTAACATGAATAGAACCTGCATTATCTTCGAGATACTTAATGTGTTTTGTCCCGGCAATAGGGACAATATCTTCTCCCTGCGCAAGCAGCCATGCAAGTGAGAGTTGAGATACGGAGCAGTTTTTCTTCGCTGCAAGTTCTTCAATTTGTTTAAGAATAGTTAAATTATATTCAAAGTTTTGTCCCTGAAATCTTGGATTAAAACGACGGAAATCATTTTCAGCCAGATTATCAATCTTTTTAATTGTCCCGGTAAGAAAACCACGCCCTAAAGGATTGTAGGCAACAAAGCCGATACTCAATTCACGGCAGGTTGACAATACTCCGTCTTCAGGATCTCGAGTCCATAAAGAATATTCCGACTGCAAAGCAGTTACCGGATGGACAGTATAAGCACATTTAATAGTTTCGGATGATGCTTCTGATAATCCAATATACCTCACTTTCCCTTCCTCTACGAGCTTAGACATAGCACCCACTGTTTCTTCAATAGGTGTTTAAATATCAACACGGTGAAGATAATAGAGATCAATCGTATCCAATTTTAATCTTCTTAAACTCGCTTCACAGGATTTTTTTTATATTCAGGTTTCCCGTTATAACTTCGTGAGCCATCCGGATTCCTGACAATTCCGAATTTAGTAGCGAGTACTACTTTATCTCTTCTATCACTTATTGCTTTGCCAACTAGTTCTTCATTATGCCCCATGCCGTACATATCTGTAGTATCTAAAAAATTTACACCAAGTTCAATTGCCTGGTGAATAGTATTTATGGATTCTTCGTCATCCCCTTTACCGTAGAATTCCGACATTCCCATGCAGCCCAGCCCGACTGCAGAAACAAATAATTTAGATTTACCGAGTTTCCTTTTTATCATTTTTAATCTGCAATTTATTATAAGAAATTTACCAAATAAAATTAATTTAACCCAAAAATTTCATAAGAAGATTTTTTATCCACTAATCGCTTCGACCCACCCCTGTACCCCTCCTGCGAGGGGAGTCTATTGACCCGAGATTCCAAACGAGGGGAGATTTTTACTATGATGTATCGATGAATATAATAGATGATTTTATGTGATTTGATCGCTAACATTCAATAAAAGAATAAGTAAAAGGTTCACCGATTAAAAGCGTCATCTCCCATAGACGGGTGCTAATGCAGGGATTAATTTTTTAATAAATAAGAATTCAGAAACTCAGTAGTCAGAGCCCATGCCTGTTTAGAAGCATTGGGATTATAGCTTGAACGCTCATGACAAAAAAAGCCGTGATCTGCATTTGAAAATACGACATTAACATAATTTTTATTCTTAATTTTCAGCGCAGCCATAACCGTATTTATCTGATTTTCATCTATATGTTTATCCAAACCTCCCCAGAACATTAACATTGGCGCTTGAATACCCGTAACACGGTCTAATAATGCCGGAATTCCTCCACCGTAAAAAGATACTGCAGCTTTAAGAGTTATTAATGTGTTTGCAAGAAATGATACTCTACCTCCCATACAAAATCCTATTGAAGCAATTTCGTTATGCAACAGCAGCTTCTGATCCCTAAGCCATTCATTAACAGATATGATATCAGCAGTTAAACCTTCAATAGTTAGCGCCTGAATATGAACGCGTGTGCTTTCGAAATCATTATAGCTGCCTTCAAAGCCCTTAACAGTTCGATGGAACAGCTCAGGAGCAATTGAGATAAATCCTTCCTCAGCCAATCTTTCAGCGATAGTACGTATATAAGAATTTACTCCGAATGCTTCGTGGAATACAAATATGCCGGGATGCTTTTCAGAATCCTTTGGCCTTGCTACAAATGCCGACATTATTGTTCCATCTGAGACATTCAGGGAGATATCTTCAATTATTACGCCGCTCATCTTTACCTCTATTTTATGAACTATTAAATGGGAAAAAAGTTAAAACAATTTTATTATCGATGTAAACCTTGGTATAATTAAATTAATAAAGCAATGAATGGATCACTTTAATTATTTAATGCGTTTTTCATCACTTCGATCTTTAATCACATCATAATAAAATTTATAATTTCATCGCAGGAGATTGGTTTCCTGAATGCAGGGATTAAATCATAACCCGAAGTTAAGCTTGGGATATAAAACTGCCCGGCGGCGGGCTGATATTTCATTCATTTGAAATTCAGAGGTAATTAAGTTGGCGAGGTTGAATTATTTTATAAATCCAAATACAAAATATGAAGCTTACCTTTAAAATGAACCTCGCACAATAAAAGGCGGATATAAAATCCGCCTCAATAATTTTTATTATTTTCCCTGGAGTCCAAGATCATCATCCGGTTCGGCAATGGCCTTTTCCTTTCTAGAAAATATCCTTGAAAAGAAGACAGGAAGCCTTTCCCTATAACCTTCAGCAATTGAATATATAACAGGTACAAGCACTAAAGTTAAAAAGAGTGAGCTAATTAATCCGCCTATAATTGCCCATGCCAATCCGGATTTCCATTCAGATCCTGCATCTGTGGAAGTTGCAATCGGAAGCATGCCAAAAATCATAGCAGCAGTAGTCATCATAATCGGCCTTATCCTGCTTTCTCCGGCCTCAATGAGAGCATCAAAAGTTGAATCTCCTTCTTTCTTCTTTTGGGTAGTCCTGTCGACTAAAAGAATTGCATTCTTACCGACCAGTCCAATCAACATAATTACCCCGAGTATTGAAAAAATATTTAACGATTTCATAGTTAAAGCCAATGCAAGTAAAGCTCCGATCATGGCAAGCGGAATAGAAAATAAAATGACGAAAGGATCAAAATAAGAATCATACAAAGCAACCATAATCATATACACAAAAATAATTGCGGCAAACAGAGCAATACCCAAGCTGCCGAATGAATCCGCCTGATTTTTAAGATCACCCCAATAAAAGATATCAACACCTTTCGGCATGCCCGCTTTTTCAACCGCTTTCTTTATATCGGCGCCAACGGTGCCGGTAGGTCTGCCAATTACCTGCGAATAAACGGTTACAGCCGGAATCCTGTTTACTCTTTGAAGCTTCGTAGGCCCGGTAGTCTGAAATACATTTGCAAACTGCATTAACTGAATGGATTGCCCGGATTTATTAATAAAAGTAAGATTTTTAATATCGGAAATTTTAGACCTGTCAAACTTATCCAACGAAATCTTTATACTATAATCATCATCACCGTCGCGGTATTTGGAATCATCATTACCCTGAAATGCAACATTCAAAACAGAGCCGACATCGGCTATAGATAAACCAAAATCAGCAAGTTTTTGACGGTCGATTTCGATTTGAGTTTCAGGGTTGCCATCTTCAGAAGACGATCTAACGTCTGCAGTTCCTGGAATAGTTTTCACTAATGTCTGCAACTTATCTGCGGCTTTTTGAACATCATTTCTATTTGAGCCGTTTACAATTAATTGAATAGGAGTTTGATTAGCAGTACCAAAAATACCGATTGGGTTAACACGTACTTTCAAACCAGGAATTGTTTCCGCGAATTTTTTAATTTCATTTCCCAAATCATCCGTTGATTTTTTTCTGTTTTCTTTAGAGACCAATGAAACGTCAAGCTCTGTAGTATTATTGGAATACTGCCCAACCAGTCCTTCATTTGATGAACCGACACTTACAAATAAATTTTTCAATTCCGGCATTTTACTGATATAATTTTCAACGCTTTCCGTAACATAATTTGTATGTTCCAGCGTATAGCCAAGAGGCATTTCAAGAATAACAGCAAATTCGCCGCGGTCAGTCTGGGTCATGAATTCGCCGCCAATAAATCCGAATCCAATAAGGGAAAGAGATGCAATAAATAAAACGAAGGCAGTCAGAATAACTTTTATTCTATTTACAAGAGCCCATTTTAGAATAGATATATACTGAGCCGTTAAATTATGAAAGCCCTTTTCAAACCACAGGGCAAATCTGCCTATAATAGTTGCCTTGGTAAGCCTTTCAAGCTTGCTAATCCTGGATGCAAGCAGAGGTGTAACAGTGAACGAAACAAACAAGCTTAGCAGTGTTGAGATAACAACCACAACTGCGAACTCCTTCAGAATGTTTCCTACCAATCCGCCGGTTAGTGCAAGAGGGACATATATAACAACATCGACCATAGTTATGGCAAGAGCCGCAAATCCGATTTCATTTCTCCCTTTAAGGGCCGCATCTCTTTTTTCTTCCTTACGCTCAAGGTGGTGGTAAATATTTTCCAATACCACTATTGAGTTGTCAACCAAAAACCCGACCACCAGTGAAAGCCCAAGCAAAGTCATGAGGTTCAAGGTAAATCCGAAAATCAGCATAACAGTGAAAGTTGAGATCAGGGAGCAAGGGATTGCAAGCATAACAATAAATGAGTTTCTAAAACTATGAAGGAACAGGAGCATCACAATTGCAACAAGCAGTACGGCGAGACCCAGGTCAGTTTTAACACCATTAGCTGCATCAATCGTAAATTGGGATTCATCCTGAGCAATATTAAATTTTACATTATCTGATTTAAAATCACTTTCAATCCGTTTCAATTCCTGTTTAACCAACCGGCTAACATCGACAGAATTAGCATCTGTTTGTTTTTGAACCAGAATGCCGATAGAAGTAACACCATCTATCCTGCTGATACTATCCGGATCCTTTATCCCATCTTCCACTTCAGCAATATCTTCAAGTCTTATATTACTTCCATTTGCCAGGTGAGCAACGATAAGGCTTTTAAGAGCATTCGTTGAATTAAATTTTCCGGCAAGTCTAACAACAAACTGATTTGAACCGTTATCAATTTTGCCGGCGGGAAAATCGAGATTTGAAGATTGAATCGACTGAACGACCTGCATGATAGATAAACCATAGGAACGAATTTTATCCGCGTTCAAATTAACTTTTATTTCTCTTTCATTTCCGCCAACCAGTGTAATCTGTCCTACGCCGGCTATTTTGGAAATTCTCGGCTGGATCCTGTCAACAACGAATTGGTAGAATTGTTTGGGCGGCATATTACTTGTAACACCCATCCTTAAAACGGGAATCTCATCGAGAGCAAATTTTGAAAGCACGGGTGATTTAACTTCAGAAGGCAAAGTATTTAATATTTCATTTACTTTCCTTTGCGCACTTTGAAGCTGAATATCCACATTAGCCGACTGTAAAAACTGAATTACTACAAATGAAACACCCTCGCTGGAGTTTGAGGTTACATAATCAACCTGGTCAAGAGTTGAAATTGCATCTTCAACCGGTTTAGTAACCGACGTTTCAACTTCGTTCGGAGAAGCACCCGGATAAATTGTTGATATAGTGATAACAGGGGGAGTGATCTTAGGCAGAAGCTCGTAATTAAGCTGAGTATAACTATAGATTCCCAACAACACCAATGCTGAAAATATCACCACTATTAATGTTGGCCGTTTAATCGAAAGCTCGGTAATCGTCATCTTATAATCTCCTAAATAAACTTTTCTCTATTCAATTGCAATTGCCTTAAATACAGGCCTGTCATAAGTGAAGACAGTTTAAGCCAATTATTGAACAATTTTTACTTTATAATTTTCTTTTAAATTATTTTGACCATTTATTACAATAACATCCCCTTCCTGCAAGCCGGATAAAACCTCCAGTGTATTATTCGAAGTATTTCCGATTACAAGATTACGTAATTTTGCAACACCGCCTTCAACGATATAAACCTGCGCATCTTTAATGCTTCCAAGCAAAGCATCGCGCGGTATAACGAGCGATGTTAAATTTGTTGCAGGGCTAAAAATCATATGCGCGAACATGCCGGCTTTCAGCGAATGTTCTTTGTTGTTTGGGAAATCTACTTCAACAGGATAAGTATGAGCAGCATCTCCTTTACTTCCAATATTTTTAATTTTCCCTTGATAAGTTACTCCCGGATAAACATCAGTTGTAATTTGTACTTTATCGCCGGTTTTTAGATTGAAGACATCCTGTTCAGCGACATTGATCATTGCCTTGAGGGTAGCTATATCAACAACCTCTGCGACTGTATTATTTTTTTGGATATAATCCCCAAGGTCCACATTCCTGGAACTAACGATACCTGAAATAGGTGTAACGATCTTAGTATCTTCATAAGCTTTTTTAGAAGTAACATACTGTGCTTCTGCCGATTGAAGTGCAAGTTTTGCTGTTTCAAGCTGAGCATCGGTAACGGATTTTTCGGCGGAAAGAGCCTTGTAGCGCTCATAATCTTTTTGGGCATTAATATAATTAACTTCCGCTGTTTTGAACGCAGCCAATTCAACCTCATCTTCAAGCTGCATTAAAGTAGAGCCGCTTTTTTTGAAATCTCCAACCTGGGCAGAGATACTTATTACTTTTCCAAGCGCTTCGGATACAATTGGAACATCATTATTAGCCTGGATAGTTCCAACCAGATTAAGATGATCTGTAATATGTTTTGAACTAACGGTATCAACATTAACCGGATATGCATCGATCTTTTGGACATATTCAGCAGCTTTTAGCTGTGATTTATTATGCAAAAGGATAGCAATAACAACTATAAAAGCTACAAGAGCTATTACAAAATATCTTAGATTTTTATTCATTTTCTTCCTCTTCTTAATTTTCTAAATATCATTTTCCGCCAGTTGATCTTTCAATCTGCGCTTTTGCAATCTCAAAACCAGCAATCGACTGGGCATAATTTGTTTTAGCCTGGACCAACGCAACTTCGGCATCAAGTAATTCCGAATTCAGAGTAAGCCCCTGCTTGAACCTGTCATCTGTAACCCGGTAGTTTTCATCAGCCTGATTTACAGTTTGCTCTGTAACTAAAACTGTTTCTTTTGCCTTAATCAGGTTATAATAATTTTGAGTAACATCAAGAGTAACTGCATCCTTTAAAGTACCATAACTATCTTTCGTCTGTTCATACTGAGACTCAGCTTGTGTAGTTTGTGCTTTAGTTGAATTCCAATCCCATAACGTATAAGTTAAACCAATTTGAACAGCCCAGGTACCGTTAAATCTATCCATGAGAGGCAGAATCCTGGAATTTGGTTTTTCATAATCATATTCGCCTCCTAAAACGATTTGCGGATACCAGCCTGATTGTGCAAAAGTTATTCCGTTTTTACTGGCATTCAGTTTGTATTCCAATGACTTCAAATCGGGCCGGTTTTTCATTGCTTTATCAATCAGTTGATCTATATCCTGAATATTTTCGTTTTCAACCGAAATATTTTCCTGAACATCGATATCAGTAGACAAGGGGATATTGATTACATTATCAAAGTTCACGGCAGCAAGTTTAACGGAATTTCTTGCATCTATCTGAGCAAGCTGTGCTTCGGATAACTGGACTTCAACTTTTAAAACTTCATTTTTAGTAGCCAGACCCTGTTTAAAGAAATTCTGAATATCCTCCAGGTGCAACTTCATTTGCTGAACATTTTCATCTACAGCTTGTTTAATTTTACCTGCGAGAAACAAACTCCAGTATGCATTTTTAATATTGTAAATAACATCCTGTTCATCTTTGCTATAATCCTGTTTCGCGGCCAAAGAATTGTTTTTAGCAAGTTCCGAATTGCTGGAAATTTTAAACCCGGTAAATAAAGGCTGCTGCAAAGATACTTTTGCGGTATAGTTATCAAGTACTGTAGGAGAGAGCGTATAAGTACCAAAATCAGGTATACTTATAGTATAAGGTGCTACATTACTTAACCGCGTATAATTTGCACCTAAAGCCAGAAACGGCAGCCCTCCAGCATTTGCAAGGCTCAATTGAGCCTCGGCAGAAATAATTTTCATTTTAGACGAATGAAGTGTTTTGCTGTTTTCCAAACCTATTCTAAGGCTTTCTTCCAAAGTAAGCCGGCGTTTTTCCTGAGCATTTCCCTGGTAAGCTAATAAAGTGGAAAGCAAAACTACGGTTATAAAACTTTTTCTAAATTTATTCATCAATATATTACTCCTTAATCACTTTAGTTTATTAACAGAAAGTAGAATCATTTCGATCGATACATCTTCACATTGATAAAATAATTCACTACAAAACTATCCTTCATCACTTCCCTTTTGAATAGGAAATCGGTAAAAGCATGATATTTACCGGTAAATATTAGACTGTAACTCATTATGGCGTTCAGTTAGAATATTGTTTTCAACTTTGTCGATAGAAATGTATTTTGCCCTTCCTTCTTCCGTAAAAATTCCTTCGAAAATAACTTTAAAAATTGTCTCCATAGCCTGCGGGCCTGTAAACGGTATTTGTGATAAAACTTCAGGATTAAGAATCCCTTCTGTTGCAAAGGTGAACATAAGAATAACTATATCCTGCCCAATATCGCTTCTGAATGCTCCGTCTTTCACACCAAGTTCAAACAGCTCTTTGGCTTTTTCCAAACTTTTTATTCTTTTAAAGTCATGAATTTCATTCCAAACTTCGGGAATACATTTACGTATATCATCCATAAGGGGACCTCTAACCCTGGAACTTTGCTGACTTAAATAATCCATCATATTTCTAAGTTTTGCAACAAAGTCTAAACTTTTATCTTCCCATATTTTATTTATATAATTTTCAACTACACATTGCCGGCTTAAAACAATTTCCCTTATTAAATTTTCTTTGCTTGGAAAGAATTTATAGAGTGTCTTTTTACTTATTCCCAGCCCGGCAGCTACTTCTTCCATTTTTACTTTTGAATAACCAAATTGAAGAAACATTTCCTCTGCTTTTGTAATTATTCTTTCTTTGATCTCTCTATCTTCGTGCATATTATAAATTCCTTTGATTGAGGAAACGTTTTTCGTTTATAAAGTTTCCCGATAAAGCTAAAAAAAGCAGTTTTACACTGCTAAATTCGCATTATTACACCTTGGAAACCCAAAGTGTTTATTTCGTTTCCAAATTTAAGGTAATTTGATAATACTTTCAATGAAAAAATTTTAAAAAATGACTAAAGGACAATAAGTGTGATGAATGGGATTAAATAAGTTAGCTTTATTGAATTATTTCGTTACAAGTTGGATTAAGACGAATTTACACGAAAAGTATAGGCGAATAGCAACATGTAATAGGTTAATAAAGTGTATTGAGTACGTTAACCCTACCCTAACCCCTTTCCTTTTAAAGGAGAAGGGGAAAAAAACAGGACGGGAGAAATTCCCGGCGGGAAATTCAGGTTTAGTCTGCTTCTATATTATGTTCGTATACTTCCCTGAATTTTTTAATAGCAGAAAAAATTGATTCAGCAAGGTGGGTCTGGCCGCCTGAAGAATTTAAATAATGTTCATCTTTTTTATTTGAAAGGAACCCTGTTTCAATTAATACACTCGGCATAGAAGCGCCTACGAGTACAAAAAAACCTGCTTGTTTAACGCCCCTCGGTTCGAGCGCACTGTTTTTGCCAACTTCATTATTAACCAGATCAGCAAACTTTTCAGAATACCTCAAATATGAAGACTGCGCCATACTTACAAGGATAAAATTTTCATCAGTAAGTTTTTGATATCGGGCAGGATTGTCTTCGTACTTAATAACACTATTTTCCCTTGAAGCAATTGAAATTGCTTCTTTTGTCCTTCCGGGCCTAAGAAGATAAACTTCCGTTCCATTTGCATTGCTTGGTTTTTGAGGCGTTGCATTACAATGAATTGAAATAAAAAGTTTTCCCCCGGCTTCATTAGCTATCTGCCCGCGCCGGTAAAGCTCAATAAACTTATCGCTTTTTCTTGTATATACAACTTTAACATCTTTCATCTGCTTCTGAATAAGATTACCTAGTTTTAAAGCAACTGCCAGATTTACATCCTTTTCGCGCACACCGTCGATACCAAGCGTGCCTGAATCTTTACCGCCGTGTCCGGCATCCAGGACAATTACATTAAAGTCCCATTTCTCTTTTCCTTTTTTCTTCGCCGGATGATTTTCGAATGCTTTGTTATATAGCACAATTAAAAGGTCATTGCTATTATCAATATTCAGAACTTCACTTGTAGTATATTCTTTATTCAGGCCTATTTTTACTTCAGCATCAGATTTTATATTTTTCGATTTAATCCACTGAATTAATCCGCCTGTATTTTCAGAGCTAACTTTTAAAGTGTCTGCGTGAGCATTTCTGAAAACAACTGTAAGTACGCCGTTTTCAAATGAACTGTTATAGGAATAAATTCTTTTTTTTGAATTTACTCTAACCTGCACGCCGTTAGATTTTTCTTCAAAGCTTAAATCCGTAATATCATAAACAGAAGGTTTGGAAGATCCGGATTTAAGAGTTTGCTGAGATTCGTTTTTATTTATTATCAATTTATCCGGTTCCAGAAAAGACATATCCTTTCCTGAAACTTTAATCAAAGTTTCCAGCGAATATTTCAGCGGGATATAAATCTGGCTATTCACTAAGTACGTTGAAGTCGGAAGTTGTATGACAGTTTGCTCTCCACCCTTTTTTTTCTGAAGCACTAAAAAAGGATCGTTACCAGTAACATAAAGAGTATAATCAGGAAAATTAAGCTTTATTTTTTCAGTCTTTGAATCATAAATATTATTTACGGATAAAACATCGGCAAATGTTTTAACGGAGAAATAAATTGTGCCTTCCCTGTCGTAAACCGGGACATAAAATGTTTTTGTATCAATAATAATTTGCAGCTGTGTAACAGTTTGTGCATTTAAAAAACAGGCAAGTACAAAAAATATTGCTATAATTAATTTATTCATTTCCAAACTCAAAAAAATATCAACCAACAAACGGAATCATAAAGCCGGTTTTTTTCTTATATAGATCGAACTTATCCTTAAAGTTTTTTGCAAGAAGTTTTTCTTCAAGTCCGGCTCTCAATATTAATAATGGTATTTGAATCAAAGCCAGGGGAATCAGGATATAGCTTAAAGTTGCTATGCCGGCGCCGAGGTCCAATAAAATCTGAGAAATATATTGCGGATGGCGAATAACCCTGAAAGGCCCTTTTTCAACCAGATTATGATCTTTAAAAATTAAAATTTCCTGGGCATAATTTGAACCCATTGCTTTATACGCCCAAATCTGAATCCATGAAAATATAATATATACTGCAAGCCCGGAAATTCTTAAGGATTGATAAGAGATTTTATACCCGAAAGTTCCAAGTTGAAACACAGCGATGATAAGTGCGACTAAAGTTAATACTGAAAGCGTAAGGGGAACAGCCTGAAGATATGACTTTGGTTTCTCTTTAGTCCCGATTACAGAAGACCTTAATCCCTTTTTAGCGCCGCCGGCATTAGCTGCAAAAGCCGCAATAATATTTAACCCGGCAATTAAATTAATTGGATCCATAAAACGTCTTAGTCGACTTTCCTTCCGTATTTGATCATTATAGCTTTCCACTCTTCCAAACCAAGCTGTTCGGATTCCTCAATCAGCATAATCGGAATATCATTTTCAATCCTATATCTTCTTCTTGTGCTTTTATCAACCGAGACCAGTGTATTGCCGTCCAGTATCAAATCAGCTTTTGTTTCAGGACAGCATAATATATCAAGTAATTCTTTGCTTATCATATTTTCTTCTTTCAAATTTAAGTTTCAATTTCAAATTAAAAAAATTTATCAACAAGTAATATATGGAATTCAACGGAGTTCTTTATACCTGAAACACCCGGCAATATGGTCATTCACCATACCGACCGCCTGCATAAAAGCGTAGCAAATAGTAGATCCGACAAATTTAAATCCACGTTTCTTCAAATCTTTGCTCATTGCATCAGATTCCGGTGTTGAGGCAGGTACTTCTTTTAAATTCTGCCATGAATTCAGTTTTGGTTTTGCGCCTATAAACTGCCAAATATATTTATCGAAGCTTCCGAATTCTTTTTTCAGCAGGATGAAGGCATTTGCATTTTGAACAGCCGCATGAATCTTTAAACTATTTCTTACTATCAGCCCATTGTTCATAAGCTCATCGATTTTCTCTTTTTCGTAACGAGCAATCTTATTAATATTGAAATGATCGAATGCTTTACGGAAATCATTACGTTTCTTAAGAATTGTAATCCAGCTTAAGCCGGCTTGAAAACCTTCAAGTATGAGAAATTCAAAAAGAAGTTTATCATCATGAATTGGAACGCCCCATTCATTATCATGATATTCTGTATATAGCAGTGAGCTGTTTGCCCAATTGCATCTTTGAAGATTTTTCATAAAATGGATAACATTATTAAAAAAAAATATAGGTACAATTTAAGCTATATAAATTTACTATTAACGCTTGTTAAAATAACAAAATAGTTTTAGCTTTTACATTCAGAATTAGGACTAAACAAACAGTTCTACACGTAAAGGCGTTCCCGGACACAGTCAGGATAGTTGACTAACATTAATAACAATAAGATTTTTAAAAAAAGGATTAAATAATGAGTACAAATAAACTGATAGTAAAGCCCAATACTAAAGTTGATCTTTCAAAATATCCTTCCGATTTTACAGATGGTTACAAGTCGGAAGAAACAACTTCTAAAAATCTTAAGAAGAATATTGAAAAGATGATAGACTTGCAAGACAAGCTATACGCCGAAAATAAGTACTCGATACTATTAATTTTCCAGGCTATGGATGCAGCCGGTAAAGACGGAACGATAAAACATGTAATGAGCGGGCTTAACCCTCAGGGCACGCAGGTAAACAGCTTTAAGCAGCCATCATTTGAAGAGCTTAATCATGATTATTTATGGCGAAATAATAAATGCCTGCCGGAACGCGGCAAGATAGGAATATTCAACAGGTCGTACTATGAAGAAGTGCTTGTGGTTAAAGTTCATAAACTGGTAGAGAAAGAAAAGGTACCTAAAGAATTTATAACTGAAAATATATGGCAACAACGTTACCGTGAAATTAACGACTTTGAAAAATATTTATATGAGAACGGCACTGTTATTCTGAAATTTTTTCTTCATATTTCAAAAGATGAACAGAAAAGAAGATTTCTAAAGCGAATTGATAAGAAGTCCAAAAATTGGAAATTCTCGGATGCCGATTTAAAAGAACGTGAATACTGGGATGTTTACCAGGAATGCTACGAAGAAGCACTTTCAGCTACAAGTAAAAAGTATGCACCGTGGTTTATTGTCCCGGCAGATCATAAATGGTATATGCGGCTGGCTGTTTCGGAGATAATTGTAGAGGCAATGAAAAAACTTCCAATAAATTATCCCCAATTGAATGAGGCACAATTAAAAAATCTTGAAGTGTGCAAAGAGAAGCTTGAGAATGAAAAATAGGGATTAAAGGAAATATGAGGCTCACCTTTGAAGTGAGCCTCACATAAAACGTAACAGGTCCCCGTAGGGGCACATACGACCAGTTACTACTTCATGAGATCATTTTTTTTGTTGAAACGGAATTACCTGCATATAATTGAAGCCTGGATAAAGATGCTTTTTATGAAGTTTATCAATAAACGGATTTCAGCACTGTTCTAAGGGCAGAATTCAAACATTAATATAAATATTAATAAATAAGATGCTAAATATCAATTTAATTAAATGATGCTGTATTAATCAGCCGGTAAAGTTATAATAAAAACTATCCGACGAATAGTATAACATTATATATAATTAAATATTTCCGCCCGGGAAGATTTTATTCCGGTTATCATATTTATAATATCTATATCAGATAATTAAATTATATTTACTTAAATAAAAACATTTTACCACTTGGACACTAAGAACATAAAGAAACACTAAGAGCATAACTTTTAATACAACGTTATAGTTTGATGCTTTTTCTGCTGTTAAAAACTAAATACTAGTAAATACCGGAATATAAAAAGGAACAAATAAAAGCTTTAAGCACTAATCAGCGAAAGGAGTAAAAATGGATTCAGTAATAAGTGAAGAAAAATTCAGCCGGAATAGTTTGTACCTTATACTTGGTTTTTCTCTCTTTGAGCTTCTACTTCATTTGTACACGAATGCTTTTGCTGGCTACGGTTATTTCAGGGATGAACTTTATTATACTGCATGCAGCAACCATCTTGCTGCGGGTTATGTAGATCAACCTCCATTCTCAGCTTTTATTTTATTTTTAAGTATTAAAATCTTTGGCAAAGCTATATTCGCATTAAGGCTTCTGCCGGCAATTGTTTCTGCAGTTATTGTATTTTTTACAGGGCTAATCACCCGAAGGTTAAACGGAAGATATACAGCTATAACCCTTGCATGCATTGCAGTCGCCTTAGCACCAATATTTCTTGGTACCGGTACATTTTATTCCATGAACATATTCGACTGGCTATTCTGGGTACTGGCTTACTATATTGTAATTTTAATAATTAATTCTTCTCAAAAGGGCACTGAAGTTGATAAGAAGTTATGGCTTTTACTTGGTATAGCATTGGGACTTGGATTGCTGAATAAGATAAGTCTGCTCTGGTTCGGAGCCGGACTGCTTGCCGGCTTAATTTTTACACCGCATAGAAAATACTTAAAAACACCATGGCCTTATTTTGCCGGGATAATCGCATTTGCCATTTTCAGTCCGTATATAATATGGAACATCACTCACAACTTTGCAACGTTAGAATTTATACACAACGCTTCTTCTTTAAAATACGCATCGCAGAATCCAGGAACATTTATAAAAGATATACTTCTGTCTTTAGACCCAGTGTCATCAGTTATATGGATTGCCGGAATTTACTTTTTATTTTTTCATAAAAACGGGAAAGTTTACAGACTCGCCGGTTATATATTCCTAACAACATTTATAATTCTTTTAATAAATTTTCATTCAAAAGCAGAATATATAGTACCGGCTTTTCCTATTTTATATGCCGCCGGCGGAGTGATGATAGAAAGAATTACCGGGCATAGAGGTTTTGGATGGTTCAGGTATGCACTGCCGGCAATACTGGCATTAACCGGATTTATCCTTGTTCCGCTTGCACTGCCAATTCTGCCTGTTGAGCAGTATATAAAATACTCAAGAACTTTAGGCGAAAGGCCGTCTACACAGGAAGGTCAGAAACTTGAAGAACTGCCGCAATTTTATGCAGACATGTTCGGATGGGAAAATATGGCGGCAACTGTTTCAAAAGTTTATACCACCCTGCCTCCCGAAGAACAAAAGGAAGCTGTTGTATTTGGACAAAATTACGGCGAAGCGGGAGCAATTGATTTCTTCAGAGGGAAATACTCTCTGCCGCCTGCCGTTTCATCGCATAATAATTACTGGTTGTGGGGCTACGGGGATACTACGCGGAGAATCCTAATAGTAATAGGAAGCAATATTAAAGATAACCGGGAATGGTTCGATTCCGTCAAACAAGTAGGAGTAATTAAAAGCAAATATGCGATGCCGTACGAGACTAATATTATTATTACTATTTGCCAAAGGCCAAAATATTCATACAGCTTTTTCTGGCGTAAATTGAAATTTTTTATTTAACTGTTATATATGATAAAAGCAATATTCTGGGACAACGACGGAGTTCTTGTAGATACGGAAAAGCTATACTACAGGGCAAATAAAGAAATTTTTGCAAAAATGGGGATTGACCTTACAAAAGAATTATACATTGAATTTTTTCTTAAAAAAGCGCTGGGAACGTGGCACATTGCAGAAGCGAAAGGATACAGCAAGGGACAAATAGATTCATATCATGTTGAAAGAGATGAGCTATACAGTTTCCTGCTTTCGACAGAGATGAGCGTTATTAAAGGGGCTGAAGAAACACTGCATAAACTTTGCGGCAAATTTAAAATGGGAATTGTAACGAGTTCTAAAAGAAATCATTTTGAGTTAATACATAAGAGATCAGAATCTTCTTAAATATTTTGATTTTGTACTGGCATCTGGCGATTATGCAAAATCAAAACCCGCACCGGATCCATACCTTAAAGCCGTTGAATTATCAGGCTTCACAAAAGAAGAATGCATAGCTGTTGAAGATTCCGAAAGAGGATTGCTTGCGGCAAAGAATGCCGGTATAAGATGTTATGTTATCCCGACAGAATTAACAAAATACAGCAACTTTAACAGCGCTGATAAAATACTGGGCAATATATCAGAACTTCCTGATCTATTAATATGATCATAAGCATACCACGAAATTTCATGGTTAGTAAATTAATGCCATATGTATTTTTATTTATTTATTAAACAGGAGCAATGGTATGAAAGAAAAGATAAAATTATCGGTTACTTTACCTTCTTCTCCCGAGATTATTTACAAAGCCTGGTTAAGCAGTAAAGAGCATACTGCATTTACGGGAGAGGAAACAAAATCATCATCAATAAAAGGCGGTGCGTTTACAGCAGGCGGCGGGTATATGTGGGGTAAAAACCTTGAACTCGATCCGGGAAAAAGGATTGTTCAATCCTGGCATTCAACGGAATTTCCGAAAGACGCTGAAGACTCACGGCTTGAATTATTGCTTGAAAAATCAGGTAAGGGCACAAAGCTTACACTGATACACAGCAACATACCCGAAGGGCAGAAAGATAGATACAAAGAAGGGTGGAAGGAATTTTATTTTAAACCTATGAAGAAATATTTTAAGGGCAAGTGAATTTAAGGATTTAAAGTTCATGCGTTGACAAGATCTTTCAAACATTACATTATACGAATTTCACGAATTATAACGAATTCACACAAAAATCTTTACATATAATTGATAATATTTTACTTAAATATTATGATATCAACCGATAACAATTAAAAGATAAAAGCTTATGAAAAATATTCTTACAGATACAGAAAAAAAATTCCTTTTTACTGCTTTTCTTTTTTTCTTAGTACTATGTATACAATTTAAGATTTTCTCCCAGACTGCAGGAGCATATGCAACTGTAAACGGAGCAAAGCTCTGGTATGAAATTAAAGGCACCGGGGACCCTGTAGTTTTAATCCCAGGCGGACCGGGCAACTCCCATCTTTATTTGACCCCGTGGTTTGACGAACTCTCTAAGAGCCACAAAGTTATATACTTTGATGCATTCGGCAGGGGTAAATCAGACAGGGCAAAAGATTCCACTGAATATTCATTCCAACGGGATGTTGAAGACATTGAAGGGCTGCGTAAAGTTCTTGGTTTTGAAAAATGGACAGTGCTGGGACACTCTTATGGAGGAATGGTAGCACAAGCCTATGCACTGAAATTTCCAAATTCAATAAATAAATTAATACTTTCCGATACTTTTTACAGCGGTGAGATGTGGCAGGAGAATAATGATAATTCCAATAGTGAAATTAAAAATCAGTACCCGGAAGTATGGAGTAAACTGGAAAAACTTAGAAATGAAGGATTTAATTCAAGCGCGCAGGAACACCAGGCAGCTTACAGCGTACCGGCAGGGTTGATGTATTTTTATGATGCATCAAACGCGGATAAAATGACAAGCGACACCGGTTTTAATCCCCAGGTATACTATACGATAGTAGGTTATGACGGGGACTTCATAATAGGAGGCGATGTAGCGAAGCTTGATTTCAGGACAAAACTGAAAAATTTAAGTATGCCTGTTTTAATTATTGAAGGCCGTTTTGATCGTGTTGCAGTACCGGGTTTTTCAATTAAATATAAAGAATATGCGCCGCAAGCAAAATTTGTGATGTTTGAAAAGAGCGGGCATAATCCGTATGTGGAAGAAAAGGAAAAGTACTTTAAACTTCTTAATGATTTTATTCAAAATTAAAGGCAGTTAAACGGCATAACTTAATTTAAGAGAGTATTGAAGAATTAGATTTTTAATATAATAGCCACTAACTTTGGCATATATAAAATTAAATAATGGTACATCATTTGGTTATCCGGTGTCTGGCAGAATATTTCCGCTTCAATACTTGCAGGCTGGTGGAGGAGCAAAGATTCAAAAATTAAAAGAATAAATATCATTAAGGAAAAAGCATTATGAAAGAGTACCATCACCTGGGAATACCTACTTCAATCAAAAAAGAGAATGAAACATATCTTAAAGATTTTAAGATATATGTTTCAGGCTATGAAGACAGTCCTTACGGGATCGAGTGGATGAGATATGAGCCTGGTTGTCCTTTACCGGAAATAGTTAAAACTATACCTCATGTAGCATTTAAAGTTGATAATCTTGAAGAAGAGCTTATTGGGAAAGAAATAATAATACAACCGAATTCTCCATCCGCGGGAGTTAAAGTTGCATTTATTGTTGATAACGGAGCACCCGTTGAATTCATACAAATTGATTAGTTTAGGAAAGATATTTGATTCTTAGATTACACTTTTTATAATGTATATGTAACAGTATTTTAAGAAGTATTCTTAATATAATCGATTTTACCTCACCAAAGCCCCTCTCCTTATAAAGGGAGAGGGGAAAGCATTTTGGAAAATTAATTGTTAAACTTGCTAAGCAAGTCTTTGACAGCATCTTTGTGAATAAGAAAGTCCAGCATTTTTAACTTAACATAGTCTTCGTGATAAAAATAATATCCTTTGTTCTTTGCATTTCTTGATCCTGAGCCGGAATCTTTGATCAGGAACCAGTCCTTCCCGTCCTTGTTTTCATAGCCAACCAGATGGATGCCGTGGTCATCGGTGGTCGTATGATTATTAAAACGGAATTCGCGTGCATTCTCATCGATATAAGCAGACGGTATATCGAAAGTGGGGACCATTGCAACCTGTAAATGCGATTCATAACCAGGTTCGGAAACATCACCGCCTATTGCCATAGTATATCCATTTCTGACAGCGTTCTTAATTGCATTGAGCCAGTCATCAAGCGGCACGTTATAATATTCGGAATCATGCCACCAATTATCTTCAACTGTATACTCAACCTTTTGCCAATAGGGCTTTTCAAACAGGGATAAAATATCAACATAGTCATCCATATTAAGATTAACAACTTTTTCAAAATATTCTTTAGGTGTATATTCTTTGCCTTCAACAATAAACTTTTCAGGCGGGAGGCCCATATAATGATTCATAATTGATTTCACTGTTGATATTGCCTCTTCTTCATTCCATGAATTTAACTTTTTAATATTTTGCAGATAGTCATTCATTTCAGCATACATTTTACTATGGTCATGAAATATTTGTCCCGGTTTCATACCTGTATAAGCTTGTTCGGGAACAACACCGTATTTTTTCCAAATTCTTTGTACGGCATTAGCCTCCGAACCTTCACCGAAAGCAGAATTTCCTCTTTCCTCAATAAACCTTCTTGTCTTTTCGGTATATTCCCAATAAACGGTATACATTTCTGAGAATTTTAATTGTTTTTTATGAACTCTATAAACCTCCGACTCAAAATAAGATGTTGTTGAAAAATCCCAGCATGTACCGGTTTCACCCTGTGAAACGGGCGGGTTATGCCAAATTGATTTAAATTCATCCAAAGAGTTCGGTAGATTTAAGCCGTTAAAATCCATCTGAAAAGATTTATCTTCGGATTTAACCTGCTTATTAAACTCGCCAATAGTTTTTAATATTTCATCATAAAACTCATTCTTAGGTTCTACGAGAATGCCCTTTGTCCTGACCTGGTCCTGCGCAAAAGACGCAGATGTGCTTAAAACTAAAACTGTTATTAACAGACAAACAATAAAATTTTTCATTAATTGCCCTTTTATTTATTAGTTATTAAAAAATCCCGGTAAAAAAGTGCTTTAAAATTAGGAATAAAAATTCTAAGATTTAAGAAGTATATACTTTATTTTATAAATAGAATCAGAAATCAGGCATTATTTTAAGGAATGAATTAATAGCTTATTTTGCACAAAATCTCATTGTAGGATGAGATTCGATGAATCGTTTTTCTAAACAAGATTATAATTATTCAATCATTGGGCAAAACAGCGTTTCGCCTTATAATTTTGTACAACATGAAATATAACGAAGAGTGTTACAGAAGTAAAAGGATTTTACAAAAAATTAAAGTATAAAAAAGCATCGATGCAGCATCAGGGTTAGACGGTAATGCTGCATCAAAAAATTTATTTAACCGGTCCGCCGATTTCCCCATTTGGAAATTTTTGAGTATGTACTAATACAAAAGTATCGTTATCCGACATCCAGGTACGAAGGCTGTCCAGATTAACATCTTTATCAGTTATTGTACCTTTAGCGAGCAATCCATTGAACTTACCGGTGATTGGCATTTTATAAAGCCAAACTGCAATCGGGCCTTCTTTACCAAAGGGACCATGATGAATATGCGCCATAGCAACACTGTCTATACCATAAACATACAGTTTAAAAGTTAGAGACTTACCATCTTTACTAAATTCAAATTCAGCATGCCCTTTTGCCTTTGTTTTTCCGGAAGATGCCAGTCCTGTTGCGGCTAGTTCTGCTTTATATTTAGTTTTATTTTTCATTTCTTTAGCAAAAACATTAGAGGAACATATAAAACACAGAGCAAATATTACTGTAGATACAAAAATAAATGAACTCTTCATAGTTACCCTCCTTCAAATTATTAATTGATAAAAAAATAATATGAATAATATTCTAAATATGTGATTGATAATAACCTTATAATTGCTGTTAACAAAACAACTTTATAATATTGTAAAGCTTTACATAATGAATTAATTTAAAATTTAAGCAACTTAACAATAGAGGGAACAATTCATGAGTATAAATGATCTGCGGTCTTCCTTAAGAGGGAGTGCAAGCAAAGAACAGGCTAAAATATTGCAAAAATTTTTTAAAACGGGTCCAGGTGAATACGGCGAAGGGGACCTATTTCTTGGGATAAAAGTCCCGCTTCTCAGAAGCATATCCCACAAACATTTGAACCTGACTTTTGATGAACTGCAGGAACTAATTAAATCACAGATACATGAAGAAAGAATGTCTGCACTGATGATACTTGTTAAACGTTTCCCGGTAAGCAGCACTGATGGAAAAGAAAAAATTTATAAATTTTACCTAAAAAACGCGAAAAATATTAATAACTGGGATCTAGTTGATCTTACCGCGCCTCAAATAGTGGGCGGGTATTTATATGACAAAGATAAAAGGATCCTTGAAAAGCTTGCAGGCTCAAAAAATCTATGGGAGAAAAGGATTTCAATGATTGCAACATACCAGTTTATCAAAGAAAATCAATTTGACACAGCAATGGCTATTGCAGAGATACTTTTAAATGATGAAAATGATTTAATACATAAGGCAGTAGGCTGGATGCTGCGTGAAATAGGCAAAAGGGACAAGAAAACCGAAGAAATATTTTTAAAAGACAGATATAAAAGAATGCCCAGAACAATGCTGAGATATGCAATAGAAAAATTTTCCGAGAACAAGCGAAAAGCATACTTACTTGGCAAGATTTGATACTTATTACAAATGAGTTTATTTAAAATACATAACTATTAAGAATTTTTTGTTTTCTGTTGTTCCTTAAAAATTCTGCAACTGTCCGGATAATACTTTTATAATTTTACGGGTAATAAAATGAAAAATATCTTTCTTTTTTTATTTATAATTCTTATAACTATCCCCGTTTATTCTTTAAAAAAGGATAGTGGATTAAAGACAGATTCATCATATTCAGGACAACCAGGGGATACAAAACTATCCAAATATTTTTATAAAAGATTAGAAGGTTCAATTAATAACAATTTGAATATTGTTATGAATATAATCCGCTGCGATACGGCACTATACGGAGACTATTATTGTGAGACAACCGGTATACCGGTTTTCTTCACTTTTAACAGCAGGATAGATGCAGACGGAAGCATTTTTATAAGCGAGGACTCCGGACAAATAAACAGCAGTTCTATGAGTGGATTATCGGGAGAGATTAAAGGCAGATTTGTTAGTGAACATGCAATAATGGGAACCTGGCAAAAACCGAATGCGCCGGCAGCATATTATTTTACATTAATTGAAAAATATCCCGTAGGGAGCGTTAATTTGGAAATTAAAGAATACGGGCAGAATTATGATAACGGGAACGGTAAACGTGCAGCTATAAATTTCAATTTAGTACAAATTAATAAAGGTCTGAATAAAATTATTGAGGATTCCATAAATTATAACATTACTCATTCATTTATAAAAATTTACAAACAGGACGACAGTACAAGCGGGCTAATTAATCCCGACGAAGTGATAAATGACTATATCAGCCGGTATAAAGAATTCATCAATGATACTTCCATGGCACCGGAATTTAAACAATCATGGAAAACTTCATACAAAACCAGTGTATTATTTAATTCGAACAACATTCTGGCTACAGAAAATACCGAGTATCTTTTTGAGGGAGGGGCGCACCCTTTAACTTATTTTATATATGAAAACTATAATTTGCAGTCCGGTAGAAAAGTTATTCTTGATGATCTTTTTAAGCCAAATTATAAAGCAACACTTGACAAAATAGGCGAAAGGAAGTTCAAAGAAGCCAGGAAAATAAAGTTAAGTGAAAATCTTAATGCCAAGGGTTATTTACTGGAGAAAGATGAATTTCATTTAAACACAAATTTTTCAATTTCAAAGCTCGGTTTAATACTTAGATTTAACGAATATGAAATCGGGCCTTATGTATTTGGCGCTCCGGAAGTATTTATTCCTTACAGCGATTTAAGATATTTAATAAAGCCGGATGGATTATTAGCGCAATTCATAAAATAATGATTTGAATATTTTAATCACATTAGTTTTTATCGTAATTTTTGATAATTCTAAATTATTTATTTAACAGAAAAAAATGGCTCCCATAAAAAACAGAATTCATCCCGAAGTAAAGATTGGGCATGTGCATTTAACTGTTTCCGATCTTGAACGTTCACTAAAATTTTACCGTGATTTTCTTGGTTTTGAAATCACCTCAACCTATGAAAATTCCGCGGTATTTTTATCAGCGGGCGGCTATCATCAACATATAGCTTTAAATACATGGCAAGGTAAGGACGCAAAACCACCGCCACCGGGGCATACCGGACTTTATCATTTTGCTATTCTTTTCCCGAACAGACGAGAACTAGCACTAATGCTGAAAAGATTATATGAAATTAATTACCCGATAGAAGGCGCTTCAGATAACGGCGTTTCCGAATCAGTATACATAGCAGATCCCGATGGAAACGGAATAGAACTTTACTGTGACCGTCCGATTGAACACTGGCCGATAGACGAAGAAGGCCATTTGCAGATGACAACCAAGCCTTTAGACATTTTAGACCTGCTTTCTGAACTGGATAACGAATAATACGCTTAAATTATTATAGCACAATAATTTTAAAAAGATATTGATTATTTTCTATTTACATATTAAATTACGTTAGTGCTTACGTAATTTATATTATATAAAATGCCAAATACCACGAACATCCATTATAAAGATGCACCTCTACCAGACAGGCTTAAACGCCTTGGGCAAAATTTAATAAATGATATTTCCTTTGTTTACAAGAAGATGGATATTGATTTTGCACCAAAATGGTTCAGTATTTGTCAATACCTCAATAGCAGCGGCAATTCGCCAATAAATGAAATTTCTTCCGCCGTAGGATTGACACATCCTGCTATAGTTCAACTTGTCAATGAAATGGAGGATAAAAAAATAGTTGAAACGATAAGAGATAAGGCGGATAAACGTAAAAGGATGGTTTCACTTTCAGGTAACGGCAGAGAAATTTTTAATACTATATTACCATTATATAATGATATTGAAGAGACTATTAAGGATTTGGGAAAATCTGCGGGCTATGATATTGTTCATTTTATTGATTCTTTTGAACAAACTTTTAAAGCTGAAAGTTTATACAAACAAATAATTGAAAAGAACAAAAAAAAACTTTTGGATTCAGTAGAAATATTGCGTTATTCACCAAGCTACAAGGAAATATTTTTACAACTTAACTATGAATGGCTAAACAAATATTTTAAAGTTGAGGAAGAAGACAAAAAAATATTATCAAATCCCGATGAAGTAATAATTAAAAAGGGTGGCGAAATATTTTTTGCGCGAATTGATAATGAAATAGTAGGAACCTGTGCAGCAATCAAAATAGATAAAGATACATATGAACTGGCAAAGATGGCTGTTACCGAAAAGGCTCAGGGGAAACAGGCCGGAAAAAAACTGGCTTTTGCAGTTATTGGTTTCGCATATTCCAAAGGCGCTAAATCCGTAATACTTGAAACCAGCGGCATATTGAAATCTGCAATAAGTTTGTATGAATCGATAGGTTTTAAATATATTCCGGGAACTTTCAATTCAAAATACAGCAGAACAACAATCAGGATGAAGCTTGAACTAAAATAACAGATCCTATTCCATATCCGCAATTAAAGATTTCCGGGATCAATGTTTCTGATTTGCTTTCAATCAGCCCGTTACAGAATTATTCTTTAACAGCCACAATCCTTAAACGTTTATAATCAACAAACCACTTCCCGTTTATGAAATTTGTAGAAACGAGCAATTCCTTAATTTGTGCTGCAAGTTTATTTTTATTGCCGGTGCTAATTCCCTCAAAAATATGTTTTGCAAACATTTCAAGCCAGCTTACAACATCAATTCCTTCATCCAAAAAAGTATCCCTGTCAAAATGGAAAGCGGAAGTTACTCGAAAGCCGTATTTTTCAAGAAGAGATGAGTATTCCCCTATTGAAGGGAAATACCAATTAACGTAGCTGATATTCTGAGAATACCCGTTTTCTGCCAAAATTTTTTTGATCGATTCAACAATAAATTTAACATTATCTTTGCCCCCGAACTCAGCAACAAACCGACCTCCCTGTTTAAGACAATTCCGGATGCATTCAATAACTTTTTCTTTTTCAGGAATCCAGTGAAGAACCGCATTCGAAAATACGGCATCATACTTAGTATCAAGAGAAAAATTTAATGCATCCATAACATTAAACTTAATCCCGGGATAATTTATATGAGCCTGTTCAATCATAGCTACGGAACTATCGATTCCATAGACACAGGCGCCGGATTTAGCAATTAAGTTTGTTAAATGCCCTGTCCCGCAACCAAGGTCAAGAATTACTTCCCCGGGCTTAGGGTTTAAAAGATTTAGTACATCTTCCCCGAATTTAAATACGTAGGAATGTTTTTTATCGTAAAGCAAAGTATTCCAATCATTATTAGGCATTTCAAAGCAATCCTAATTAGTATTAATTTCCTTACCCGGTTCAGCCCGGAAAACTTTTATATTCCGGAATTCCTTTAGAATTGAAGCTCCTATCCAATCAATTCCGACCGGATCTCCATGAACAAGAACAACTCTAACAGGTTTTAATTTTTTTACAATTGTAAGAAGCTCTTCTCTTTTTGAATGGGAAGAAAACCTGAATTGTTCTATAGTACATTTTACTTCCTCTTCATCAAATTCATTAAGCTTGATTTTATCTCCCTTTTTAGAATTAGCAAATTTATATCCGGGTGTATTTTCTTCCATATAGCCGACTGTAAAAATGGCAGAATTGTTTTGACGCAGCCAGCGCCTGGCTAAATTATAAGATGCGGTTCCTTCAATCATCATACCACTAGGAGCCAGCACTATACAAGGATTTTTAAAAAATTTCTCAGGAAGTTCTACATCATACAGATCCTTTTGAGGAATATTGCTGATTTCAAAGTCAGCGTCGATCATATTAACAACAAACCTGTTATAATCATAGACGCGGCTTATTTTATCGGCCAAACCGCCGGTATATATATCTGTTTGAACAATTTTTTTACTCACCATCAAATTCCAGATAGTTGTTAACAATTCCTGCATCTTTCCTAAAGAGAATACGGGAATCAATATTGAACCGCCTGCAATGATAACTTTATTTACGGATGCTGCAAGACGGAGCGATTCATCCTTCCAATTTAATAGTGTTGAGGAATCAGTTCCGCCATAAGTAGTTTCAAGTATTAAGGTATCGACTTTTATATCTGGAAGATCGGCTCCCGGAAGAAGCGCCTGGCGGTCAAGATTTATATCGCCGGTATAGAATATTTTTTCATCACCGTACTCAATATAAATTCCGGCAGAGCCTAAAATATGCCCGGCATCGAAAAACTTTGCGGACAGAGGATATTTGTTCTTTTTATCATACCCATCCAGCGAAAATTTTTCATTATAGGATTTATACTCAATGGATTGAATTAATAAATCAATTTCCTCATGTGTATAAACCTGAAGTTTATCTTCTTCCTGTAATTGCTGCCTTAAAATGGCGACGGAATTATGAAGAGTAAGTTCTGCAAGCGCCCTGGTTTGAGGGGTGGTAATTATTTTAATATAGGGATGTCTTTTTACAAGATAAGGAAGAGCACCAAGATGATCCTGATGAGCATGCGAGATTAAAACATAATCAACAGATAAATCCTTAATTAAATCAAAATCGGGTAATGCTTCCAACCCTGTTTTTTGCGGATGCACTCCACAATCCAGGATTATACCTGTACCAGAAAAATTCAAATAATAACTGTTTGCTCCAACTTCACCGGCACCACCTAATGGAAGGAATTTAAACATAAATCTTAATTACTTTCAGTGATAATTCTGTGCACTAAATTATACTCAAAATATGGTACTGTCAAATCATAATAACGGAATTCATTTAAAATAAGTAATTTTTACTTATTTGGTAAGAGCTAATAAGTGTATTAATTACGCAATTTCATCAATTTAAGGGAAACGGAATCTGTAGAGTTTATATAAAAATAATTTCTTCGACCCACCTACCATCTGGACAAGCCTTCATCCCTCCGTATAGGGGATTAAAACAGCCGCCAGGCGGTTTAGGAAACATTTGCAGTCAGAATTAATTTTGCTATAATAATTACAATTTTATTTTTCTAATTTTTATTAAAATAAGAACTGAAAAAAATAAAGTAATAACAGAACATATAATGACTGCACCGGGTTCAGTAAAACGCTCTGCTAAAAACCCGATTATTAAAGAACCAAGCGGCAAAAATCCGAATGATGTAAAAGAATAAATGCTCATAACCCTTCCCCTGAAAGAATCCGGTACGATATTCTGGACAATCGCATTTGATAAATTAAATACTAAAATAAGCGCAATACCATTTCCCACCAACATAAGAAGAGAAAACGGAAGCCAATAAACCAGCGCAAAAGTGAATAAAAACACAGGCAGGCTTAAGATACCGATCGTAATAAGTTTATATATATACTTTGAAGTTCCCAACGATGCAATGAATAATGCAGCAAGGAGAGCTCCGAGACCTCTAGCGGACTGCATAATTCCATTAGTTGCAGCATTTCCATGTATAATTCTTACTGCCCATGCAGGAATTAAAGTAACAAAAGAAATTCCGAAAAGACTAATAATTGATACCAAAAACATTAAATTCCTTATCATAGGCTGGGACATAGAATATTGGAATCCCTTTTTTAATTCTAAGAATACCGAATCTTTCTTGATTTGTTTTGGCTGGGGGACTAAGTCCATTTTTGCGAGGGCAACGATAACACCGATAAAAGACAACCCGTTCAGCATAAAGCACCATGCTGCACCGAAGATTGCATAAACAACACCGGCTGCTGCGGGCCCTAAAGCCCTGGCAGTATTGAACATTGTAGAGTTCAAAGCAATAGCATTTACAAGTGTTTTCCTGTCCACAAGTTCGAGCAGGAAAGCCTGGCGGGCGGGAGCATCAAAAGCGTTTGCCAATCCAAGAAAAAATGCGAGAACAATAATATGCCATGCCCTGACTACGTGTGTAAAAGTAAGAGCTGCTAAAATAAAGGCAAGAATCATCATTAAAGTTTGTGCATAAATGATTACCGTCCTGCGAGGAAATCTATCTGCAATTACTCCACCATAAAACATAAACAGCCAGATTGGGATTCCGGCTGCAAAACCTACGTAACCGAGATACGCCGGAGAATGAGTAAGTTCAAATACGAGAAAGCCCTGTGCAGTTGCCTGCATCCAGGTTCCGAATAGGGAAATTATTTGTCCAAAGAACCATAACCGATAATTCGGATGCTGAAGTGACGTAAAAGTGCGGCACCAGCTAAATCTATTATTTATAAGGTAAGAATCTTTTTTAATATTTAACTGATTAACAGAAGAAATATTTTTTTCTACATTAAATTCTTCGTCTTTAATCACAGAGCCTGCACCAGATTCTACCAGTATAAATAGTTAATACTAAAAATATATTTCAAAATTGCTATTTAAATTAATAAAACTTCAGTTAAAATTTTAGGGATTATACAAAAAGAAACAGGGTTATCCTTTAATAAAATTTTATACAAATAATCACTGTTAAAATATTAATACTTTAATATTGAAAATGAGGTTTACCATAAGTTATTAATTTTCATAATCTATTTTTATCTCACTAAACCACAATTTAAATTTCTTACCCGTGCTATAATGTTCAGTAGATATTGTAATACCATTAAAATTTTTATTTCCTTCCCAAGTCGCAGCGAACGGATTTTTTTCACTGCCGCCGCGTTTATAGACCCATTAGTGTATTTCATCATCTCCATAAATTCAATAAAGTCAATTTTTCTTCCACATATCAGATACTTCTTTACCTTTTATAAAATCATCAACAACAAGAATTAACCGGTTTTTATGATCGCTATAGATTACTTCTATATTTACACCGGCCTCCGACATTAATCGCGATATTTTGCCTAACTGGCCGGGCTGATCCTGATTGAGCTTTTGAATAAGAACTTCGCTGTCATCAATTACCGTAATACCATTTTCTTCAAGAATTTTACGGGCGACAACTGTATCTTCAAACAGAAAATGAGCAATACCCTTTTCTCCGACCACAAACGCTCCGCCTCCTTCAACGCTTATACCTGCTTTCCCTAATACTTCCCCCATTTGAGCTAAAGCGCCGGGATGATTTTCCAGATTTATAGCTAAATCGCGCATTATTCATCCTCCTTAATTTTTCAACCTTGAATAATTGTTATTTTGGTTTTTACTGAATTTGCAATAAAACACTTTTCGTGGGCTAATTGATGCAGTTCATCTATTTGTTTATGAGAAGGAGTAAATTCATTGCCAAATTTGATTTTAGGTTTCAAAACAACTTTAGTCATTGCCAACTTTCCTTCTTCATTTTTTTCTAATTCTCCTTCAGCATTATCTTCATAACTCTCCACAATAAATTTTTTATTAACTGCAATTGATAAAAACCACAGCATATGACAACCGGACAGGGATGCGATAAAAGCCTCTTCGGGGTCAACAGCAAATTCATCCGACATAGGAACCGGGACAACGTGAGGCGATGATGATGCATTCAGTTTAATTCCTCCATCGAAAGACCATGTATGGGCCCTGCTGTATTTATTATCAAAAAAGGGTTCATCGGGTTTTTTTTGCCAGGATATTTTCACATGATAAGACATTTATAATCCTTATAAATTTTTATACAAGTCAACAATGTTTCAAATTTATATAAATAAATTAGTACGATAAGTCAGGATTGGTCTTTTACTAAGCGGAGTATTGCCGTTTAGTAAAAGTTATAAAATGAAAGATAATAATTCGGCCCCTCTATTATCAATTATTTTAGATTGAAAAGTGACATAAAACAATTGCAAACAGATTATTGTATAACTTATTGCTGTCCGCGTAACCGAAACTTATTTATCAACTCTCCTAAGCGTAATAGGGCCGCTCTGTGTTGTACTATAAATACGCAGGAGACCCCTTGCAATAACAAATCTGTTTTTAAACATTAGATGACCCTGAGAAAATGACATTAAGGTATCGCTTTTTGTAGAATAGCTGCCATTGAAAGATTTTAAAATATTTTTCACTTCAATTGTTCCAGACGGAGTATAACTAATAGTTGAATATTCCGCATTTTCGTTTTCCAAAATCCATGTTCCGACTATTCCTGCATCTTTTTTTTCAGCGCTACTTTTCCTAATCATTTTTGATGTAGTTTCTTTACCTTTTTCAGTTCCGACCTGTATAAGCGTATCAGCATATATTAATACAGTAGTGGTATCCGTTTTATATTTATTCATGATGGGAACAAAGATTGAGGAAATAAGTTTTGTCCCTTCAAGTTTATAGGTACCTCTCCATTCAGAGGAAAGTATATAACTAAATTTTTTATTGGGTTTAAATTCAAATCTTAATGATGAAGCTTCGAGCGGATTAGGAACCGTTTCCCAATTACCTGCAAGCGAGTTGGCCCAGGATACATCTACTTTTTGTTGTGTATAGATATTACGCTGAATGGAAGAAATCAATAATACTAAAACAAAAAGGGATTTAAATTTCATATTTGCCTCATAAATTAGATAGAACCAATAATTATTACAACCGGCTGCACCAAATAAACCGGGAAGCTAAAATAGCCCGAAAAGCAAACCAAACTTATCCCTTATTGATTATATAATCAATTATAGAATTAATTTAAATAGGTAATTAAAGTAATAAATTTGAGTGAAAACTCTATAACGGTAGTAAAGAAGGCTCACCTCTCCGGCAAGCAAGTTTTGTGAAGGATTTTGTGTAATAATGATTAATTAAAAAATAATAGACTATTCATTACCGGGAGCATATAAATGGAATCCGAAATGAAATACATTAATAATTCATGTTAAAAAAAAATTGCTTTTTAATTTAATTTATGTTGTTTTAAATCTATTCTTCTCTGATTTAAATATTTCTTAAATACTATTAATTGTGCGGCCATAATAATTATAAATACCCCGACCAATATCAAAATAACCGGCGTTTCCATATTTTAGTCCCTGTTAAAACGGATTATTAATAAAATATCTAACTATAAAAATAAAAAAAAGATGTTTTTAAATACATTTTTAATATACATAACCATCATCAATTAAAAAATGATTTGAATCTTCTACCTACCGGCCTCACACCAATGTTATAGCTGTTGTGCAAAGAATACCTTTCCCGGGCAGGATAAGGAAACCTGTTTAAGAAAGCTGTATCTTATATATTCTTAAATATAGTTACGCGGTGATTAAAAATTTTATTAAATAACGCCGAGTCCGGATGACTTGTCTTTAAGGGCGGCAGGCAAAATTTGTTGTTCAATTGAGCGGATATTGAGTTATTCAGGCACACTAAGGACAAACAATTTAGATTTGAATTAAATTCTTAAAGAAAACAGTGGAATAATTACTTTCAATAACTTAATTTTCATAATAATTAATGGAGGATATTAATTATGCTTTTAATTTTTCCACTCTTCCGATCTAAAGCATCCCAATTGATAATCAGCATTCTTGTTTTGTGTTTAATAGTATCATTTCATATTAGTTCTCAAACAAAATCAAATAACAAAAAAATGGAAATAAAATTATTCAGCTCTGCATTTAAACAGGGAAATTTCATTCCGGCCAAGTTTTCATGTGAAGGCGCAAATATTTCGCCTCAATTACATTGGAGCAATGCGCCCAAGGACGTAAAATCCTTTGCAATAATTGTTGATGACCCCGATGCCCCGGGAGGAGATTTTGTACATTGGGTTATTTACAACATACCGGGAAATTTAAATGAACTGCACGAGGATGTAACTCCATCCAGGAATATACCCGATGAAGTTAAACTAGGTACAAACGGGTTCGGGCGAATAAGCTACGGCGGTCCTTGTCCGCCTGCCGGAAAACCTCACCGTTATTTCTTTAAAATATATGCCTTAGATACAGTATTACATCACCTGGAAAGCGGTGCAACCAAACAAGAACTTTTAAGTGCTATGAATAACCATATTCTTGCCGAAGGGCATTTAATGGGCAAATATCAAAGGCAGTAGTAAAGTTTAAAGCAAAAGAACCATTGAATTCCCGGGTTGGAAAAGTTTACGCTTTGAATATCATTTCTGAATAATAGCCAATGGCTATTCCGTGCAGCTAAATTATTTTAAAACGGGAGCCCCGGTTATATAATGCACAAGCTGATCTATTATAAATTTTTTTTCATCTATTACAGCATCAACAACATCACCGATAGATATTATGCCGGAGAGACGCCCATTTTCAATTACGGGGAGATGCCTTATCCGTTTGTTTATCATTAAAGCCATGCATTCTTCAACGCTTAAAGAAGTATTAACATATATAACCATAGAGGACATAATTTCCTTTACTAAAGTATCTTTTGAATGTTTACCATGTAAAATTATTTTCCTGGCATAATCCCTTTCAGACATAATTCCAACTACAATATCATTTTTTAGTACAAGCACAGCACCAAGATTTTTTTCCGACATGAGCTGCAGGGCTTCAAAAACCGTTGATTCAGGTGAGATAGACCATACCGTACTTCCTTTTCTTTGCAGTATTTCGCTGACCGTTTTCATAGTATTCCTTTCAAAGATGAGAGAGAGAATTATAAATTCATTTAAGATCGTTATTTTTTAAACATACTCCAGTTATTTCCATCACGTGCAATTAAGGCTTCAGCATCTTCAGGCCCCCAGGTACCTGACGAATAATTTGGAAAATCCGGGGATGAAGATGACTGCCACAAATCCAAAATAGGCATAATCACTTCCCAGGCAGATTCAACCTGGTCCCTTCTCATAAACAAAGTAGCATCGCCGAGCATAATATCGAGTAATAATGTTTCATAGGCTTCTGGAGATTCAGAATTAAAAACATTATTATAATTAAACGTCATTTCAACAGGGTTCAGAAGCATTTGTAAACCGGGTTTTTTAGCCTGGAATCGCAGTCGTATTCCTTTCTGAGGCTGAATATTTATTGTTAACCTGTTAGGCTGCCAATTTTCAATTGATTCAGCCGGGAATGCTTTATGTGGAACGGGTTTGAATTGAATAGTAATGACCGAAATTTTTTCCGCCATTCTCTTACCTGTACGGAGATAAAACGGCACATCCTGCCACCGCCAATTATCAATAAAAAATTTAACTGCAGCAAAAGTTTCAATAGAAGATCTGGGATTAACCCCGGGTTCTTCATTGTAAGCAATAACTTTTTGCCCTTCAATCCAGCCCTTATCATACTGGCCTCTGACGGCAAAGGAGTGAACTTCTTCAGGCTTATATTTTCTTATCGCTTTAAGAACATCAACTTTTTTATTCCGCACTTCATCGGCATTAAATGAAACAGGGGGTTCCATAGCAGTAAGGCACAACAACTGCAGAAGATGATTTTGGATCATATCGCGTAAAGCGCCTGCATGATCATAATAACCGCCGCGGTGCTCGACGCCTACCTGCTCGGCTACGGTGATCTGAACATGTTCAATATAATTTCTGTTCCAAATCGGTTCAAACATAGCATTAGCGAACCTGAAAATCATCATATTCTGAACGGTATCTTTTCCAAGGTAATGATCTATGCGGTATATCTGATGTTCATTGAAAAGACTGCAAATAATAATATTTAATTTTTGGGCACTATCGAGATCATGCCCGAATGGCTTTTCAATAACGATCCTGGAATGTTCCTGGTCGCGGGCAATCTGTGATTTGCCAAGCTGTTCAGAAATTGGCCCTATAAATATAGGTGGAATTGCCATATAAAAAATGCTGTTAGGCTTTTCTCCCCACTTATCCTCAAGAGCTTTTATTGTCTGATGAATTTTATTGTAAGTTTCCTGATTAATAAAATCAGCTTTTTGATAAGAGAGCATAAGAGAGAATTTATCCCAATCTTCCCGCTTTGATTTACCCGAGCGTGAATACTGGTCGATGCCGTTATGCAGCCTATCCCTGAACTGGTCATCGGTAAATTCTTTTATGTCAAGGCCGATGAGTGCAAATTTTTCCGGAAACCAGCCGTCAAGGAACAAGTTATATAAAGCCGGAGTAATTTTTCTCCATGTAAGATCGCCACCAGCACCAAAGATAATTATGACCGTAGGATCCGGTTTACGAGCAGACTGCATTAAAACTCCTTAGATATGGTTCCATTGTGTGTGAAAAATTCCTTTTTCATCAATTCTCTCATAAGTATGCGCGCCAAAATAATCTCTCTGAGCCTGAACCAGGTTAGCAGGCAGCCATCCGCTTCTATAGGAATCAAAATAAGCTAAGGATGCCGACAGGCCGGGGACAGGGATACCGCACTCCACCGCTGTTTTTATGATTGCCCTTAAATCATCCTGTCTGTTCAGGGCTTCCTTTGACAAAAAAGGATCAACCAAAATATTTACCAGGTCAGGATTTTTTATAAAAGCCGAACAAATATCTTCAAGCACAGCCGCACGGATAATACAACCACCGCGCCAGATTTTTGCAACATCTCTTACATTTAAGTTATATTTATACTCGACGGAAGCGGTTTTCAGCATCGACATCCCCTGTGCATAAATTGTAATCACAGCAAAATAAAGAGAATTTTCTACCTGCCTTATAAAAGGTTCGTTTTCCTCTTCAATCTTATACTCAGGGCCATAAAGAATTTTTGACGCTTGTTTCCTTTCCGATTTATATGCTGATATATCCCTCATAGAGACCGCGGCATCAATAGTCGGGACGGGGACCTGAATTTCCATTGCATCCTGTGAAGTCCATTTTCCTGTACCTTTTTGTTTTGCTTCATCGAGAATTTTATCAATCAAGAAGCCACCCGGGTCATGATCCTTCTGCAAAAATATTTCTGCTGATATTTCAATCAGGAAAGATTTAAGCTGTTTCTTATTCCATTCATTATAAATTTTATGCAACCTTTCATTATTCAGGCCCAGTCCCCGCTTAAGTAAATCATACGATTCCGATATTACCTGCATCAGGGCATATTCAATTCCGTTATGGACCATTTTAACATAATGGCCGGCAGAGCCGGAACCCAGATATCTTACACAGTTTTCGCCATTAACTTTAGCGGAAGCTGCTTCAAGAAGCGGCCGGATACGTTCATAAGCTGATTCAACTCCGCCAGGCATAAAACTAGGCCCGAACCGTGCGCCGTTTTCACCCCCGGATATTCCGATCCCGAGAAAATGAATATTTTTAAGCGACAGTTCTTTAAGTCTTTTATTTGTATCGGTAAAGTGCGAATTGCCTCCATCAATAATTAGATCATTTCGATTTAAAATGGGAATAAGCTCTTCAATTACGCTGTCTACCGGTGGCCCTGCTGGAACGAGCATCATTACAGCGCGAGGTATTCGCAGAAGATTAATAAAATCCAGGAGTACATCGCTACCGAATATTTTTCTATTTCCAGCTTCTTTCTCCAGTTGATCAACCTTGGATTTATCTTTATCAAATCCAGCTACCGAAAAACCATGATCAGCAAAATTAAGGACTAAGTTCCTCCCCATAACACCAAGCCCTATCATACCGATTTCACATTTAATATCTTCCATTTTAATACTCCGGTTTTAAGATTGATAAAGTTTTTTTGAAATTGCCTGATCGAACAGCAGCAACTACAGAAGAAGCCAGATTCGGTCAGATTGTTCCAAGGAAAAGTAAAACTTAGCTTAAACTTATTATTTTATGAATAAAATAATGCCCAATTCATCACAAAAGATTAAAGTCAGGATTAAAGACACGAAATAGAAGTTGTTTTTAAGGTTTTTATAACGGGGCCACGGGAATATGATTTCGGTTATTTTGGACGGTTATAAACCTCACCCAGGTTTTATGATCCGGGCGACGAAAATTTAATCCCATCGGGGAATAGGAATATAAAGAATAAATGTGAGGCTCACCTGTAAGGTGAACCTCACAAAATAACATACTTGGTTACTGCTAGTTCATCTTGTTGGATTTCGGAGACAATTAGTTCTATGGGATTAAAAAAGCAAAGACGGGGTATGCCCCGTCTCTAGGAAAATCCAACTGCGGAAGTCGTTTAATTGCAATGCAACGGTAGTAGCAAAAAATAACTTATTTAGTATTTTTTGCCTGGTTCAATAATTCTTGAAGCGACTGCTGAAGTTTTTCTAATTGCCGTGCAGCATCTGAAAATCTTTTATCGCCGCTGTACTTTAAATAATTATTAAAAGCTTCGTTAGCGGCCTGAATTTTTTCCTGTATTGTTCGATTATTATCAGGTTTTTCTTTTACCTGCTGAACTGCATTCTGCGTGACGGGTGTTTTATTGAATAACCCGGCGAGCGCCTGATCAAAAGTTTTAGCGTAGCTCATATTATCGCCCTGCATAACAACAACTAATCTCAGTTCGGGATAAGCTGCTGTTTCCGCTTGAAGATAAATCGGTTCAACATAAATTAAAGTATTGTTCACAGGAATTGCAAGAACATCTCCTCGTATAACATTGGAGCCATGCTGATCCCAAAGAGTTAACTGTCCGGAGAGGAAGCTGTCCTGATCAATTTTAGTTTCAACCTGCTGTGGGCCGAGCACGGTTTTATCTTTTGGGAACTGATAAGCAAGGAACCTGCCGTAATCATCAGGGTCGCACATTCCCGCAATCCAGCCCATTAAAACCTGCCGGTTTTTAGGTGTAAACGGAAGCATCAAAACAAACTGCTGTTTATCGGAACCGGGCAACTGCCACATTATATAATAAGGTTCTACAGGCTGTACGCGGTTATAATATTTAGCCGTAGCTCTTACCCAAAGATCTTCCTGGTTATAAAATACAGTTGGATCGGTCATATGGTATTTTTCGTAAACAATTCCCTGTGTTAGAAGCATTTCAATAGGATACCGGACGTGTTCTAGCAAACCTTTAGGCATTTCATCTTTAGATTTGAAAAGGCCGGGAAATATTTTACTCCACACTTTTATTATCGGGTCCTGATTATCCATAATATAGAAATTAACCGAACCATCATAAGCGTCTATTACTGCTTTAACAGGGTTGCGGATATAATTTACGCCATCCAGGAAATCACTAAATTCTGTTGTAAGAGTCTGAGTGGAACCGCCTTCCTTATACTGAATATTTTCAGTAGAAGAGAACGGCTGGCTGTACGGATAGTAATCGGAAGTTGTATATGCATCGATCATCCAATAAACTTTTCCGTTTGAAAGGACCACATACGGATCTTTATCAAAATTAAGGAACGGAGCAAGAAGTTTTACGCGATCTTCGATCTGGCGATGGAATAATATACGGCTTTCAGTTGTAGGATAATCAGAAAACAAGAAATTTGTTCCGTCAAACATCCATCCAAAGAGAAATTTTCTCCAAAAACTTGAAAGCTGAACACCGCCTTTTCCAACGTACCTGGTATAAACATTGTCTTCGCCACTGGGGTAATCAAACTCTTTCTGTTTTGAGTTAACTACTACGGGAGTCTTTGTTAACTCTCCGAAATAAATCTGAGGCTGTTTAATCTCGAGCGAAGGCGCTTCGCTTTTCGGTGGAATGTCTTTTATTAGTAAGTGGGGCAAACCTTCCGGTGTAAACTCGCTGACAGATGCCATAGTTAAACCATAACCATGTGTATACTGAAAACGCTTGTTAACAAAGGTCTGGCTTTGCTGGGAAAGATTATCAATATTTATTTCCCTTGTAGAGACCATTACCTGCTGTTTTTTTCCATTGATAATATAGCGGTCGACATCAACATCGGAGAACTCATAATAAAGACGGATAGCCTGGAATTGTTTATAGACTGCATCGAGAGCCCGCCAATCCCAGAGCCTGACATTTGTGAACAAATTCGGATTATCACTTATGGTGCCCTCCGTAAAGCCACCGTTCATTGGATATTCTTTTTCCTCAACTTTATTAAGACCAAATCCGGACCTGGTAAATTCGATATTATTAGAAATATAGGGGCGTTCAAAAGTTATTTCATTAGGTTCCACCATAAGCCACTCAAAAACGCCGGGGATTGCTGTAAATGCAATAAGCCAGATAATAAAGATAGAGATACCCGAGCTTGCGAGGACTAAAATGTGGGAGCGGTCAGTGACAATCCTAAATCTTTTAAAATAAAAACTCTGAACTTTTTTGCGGAAAACCGGAACAACAAGACTTAAACCTATTAATATCATCAAAATTACAACAACGGTATACGAAGGTAACAGAACATTGACGTCAGTCCATCCGGGTCCGGCAACCACACCGGTATTAGAGTACATAATATGATACCTGTTTAAGAACCTTCCCCAGGCAAGGATGAAAATAAAAACTGCAGAAGTTAGATACAGAGGGAAATAATATTTATCCGTTTTTACTTCACCGGCGCGGGGGAAATAAAAAGCAATATTATTATCCGTAAAGCGAATGAAAGAAATTACAAAAGCCGAAATGAGGGCAATCAGAGAAATTGAAAACAATAGCATGTATAGAGCATCATAAAACGGTAATGAAAAGAGATAAAACCCGACATCCTTTCCAAAAATAGGATCTTTAAGACCGGTTGAGACGCCATTCATAAATTTTAATATAATATCCCAGTTTGAAACTCCCCATATGCCACCGATGAAAACGCTTAATATTCTTGCAACACTGCGTATTATTTTGTGTTCTTTTGATATGGCTAATGTCAGAAGGTACATAATTAGGAAGCCTAATAGGGCACCGCCTATAGCCAAATCAAAATTAGAATTAAAATATTTCCAGTAACGTTCTCCGTATCCCAGGTCTTCATACCAAAGAGCTTCGCCCCAAAAGCCCATAAACCAAAAAAAGAATGAGGTTAAGACGGCAACCGCCAACCCGGCATATATTTTAGCTGTCTGGTGTTTCTGAGCACCGGTAATGAAGAGAAATGCGGCTACTCCTAAAAGCAAAAGCAATAATGCGGTATACATTTATATTTCCCTTTCCCATCTCAATTATTGAATGGAATTAAAAATCGTGTTAATAGAATCTTGGTGTAGTTTCACTCATCGAAAAAAATAAAACTAAGGGCTGGTTATAATTTAATAAAAGTAATTGAATAAAATCTCAAAAAGGTAGAGCAATTTATGGACTAGAGACCCGGGAAACGGAGGTAATTAAGTTAAAAGTAGTGAATCATTTTGTTACAGGTTGGATTAACACGAAATAGTACGAATTAACGCGAAGGTTTTAGGTGGATTACAAAATGTAATAGGTTGAGGGAGTGTATCAGTTTCATCCACTTCGCCCCTATCGGTTCAATATTCCCGAAGCTAACACCCGGGCAGAATAAAGGTATCTCATCATTTTGGGATTTTTAGGGAATTGAATTATTTCGGAAATTTAAACGCAGAATGTGAGGCTCACCTTAAAGGTGAACCTCACACAATAACAACCAGGGTTAGGGTTTTATGTCCCAATTGCAGCCGACGGTATGAATAAGTTTATCGGCGGCTTCGGGACCCCATGAACCGGAAGTATAGTTTGGGAAATTAAGCCATGACTGAGATTCCCATTTTTTTATTACCGGGTCAATGATGGACCATGCTTTATAAATCCAGTCACCCCGTGGGAAAAGTGTTTGATCGCCTTTCATTGCATCATACAAAAGCCATTGATAAGCGCTAGGCGGTTCAGATATTCCGAATGCAGTATCGTACTGAAATTTTAAATTAACCGGGCGAAGTTTCAATTCAGCACCTGGCTGCTTAGCCATAAAAGTATAAATTATACCTTCATCAGGCTGTAGTCTGAAAGTTAAAATATTTCTATTTATACTATCACCCTTAACCTCGGGGAACATAAAATGAGGCGTCTGCTTAAATTGAATGGTTACTTCGGTTAATTTATTTTTTAACCTTTTACCCGTACGCAGGAAAAAAGGCACTCCCGCCCACCGCCAATTTTCAATCATTACTTTAAATGCAGCGTAAGTGGGAGTGATAGAATCTTTTGAAACATTTTTTTCATCCCTGTAAGCAGGGACTTTAACACCGTTAATTTCACCTTCACCGTACTGGCCGAGTATGCAGTCGGTTTCTATATTCATTGTGCTAATAGCCTCAAGCACTTTAACAGTTTCGCCGCGCAGAGATGCATCATAATTTACGGGTGGTTCAATGGCAGTAATACACAAAAGCTGGAGCAAATGATTCTGAACCATATCACGGAGGATGCCGGTAGTTTCGTAAAAATTACCACGAGTGCCAATTCCCAATTCTTCGGAAACGGTTATCTGAACATTTTCAATATAATTACGGTTCCAGATTGGTTCAAAACCGGAATTGCCGAAGCGGAAGACCAGCATATTCTGAACAGTTTCTTTTGCGAGGTAATGATCAACTCTGAATATTTGTTCCTCATCAAAAACCTTATGGATATCATTATCAAGCTTACGGGCAGACTGCTCATCTCGCCCGAAAGGTTTTTCAATAACTACCCGTCTCCAACCCTGTTCGCCTTTTGATAAATTTACTTTGCCGAGCCTGTCAATAATCGTACTATATTCTTCAGGAGGTGTAGCAAGATGGAATAAGATATTATCAGGAATACTCATTTCATTCTGAAGCTGCTTTATCTTATTATAAAGGACTGTATATGAACCGGCAGGATCATCTTTAAAATCGCCCTTCACATAAAATAATTTATTGGCAAAATGTTCCCATTCCTTTTCACCGCATTCCGTAACCTTCTTCATTGTATTTTTCATCTCGGTACGGAAGAATTCATCATCCCAATCCCTTCTGGCAAACCCGATTATTGCAAAAGGACGGGGCATAAGATTTTTACAACCCAGGGCATATAATGATGGAATCAACTCACGATGAGTAAGATCCCCGGTAACTCCAAAAATAACTACAATACACGGATCGGGAGGAACCGCTTTTGACATTCCGGATTTTGAAACTTCAACATATTCATTATTCATAATATTCTCACTAAAGCATTACCGGACATTAACTAAAAATTATTTTAATATATCAACCAGTTTTTTCAAGCCGCCTTCAACATCGCTGCCGAGATGAATCCTGACAACTCTTCTTTCATGACTGATCAATGAGCCAAAATCACCAAGCGCCTGAGCACGCTGTAAAGTAGCAAACCCAAATTCTTTACCCGGGATAGCAACTTCATTTTGTGCATCAGCAGTAAATAGTAAGAACAAACCTGAATTGGAGCCACCCTTATGAAGCTGGCCGGTGGAATGCAAATACCTTGGACCATAACCAATTGTTGTTGCAACCTTAAAGTGGTCCCGCAAGTTTATTCTAATCGTTTGAAATAATTTTTCGCGTACGGGCGTCTGCAGCATATAAGCAAGCAGAGAAATATAATCCGGTGATTCAGCAAGTTTTATATAAGCGTTTAAAAATTCTTTAACGGATTTCCGATGCCCTTCAAACAGCCATTTAGCCGAACCCGGAACGAAGACGGAGATACCATCTTTAGATACTATAGGATCTCCTTCGCTAAAGCTTCCTTTAACTTTCCAATCCGCAAGAAGGTCATTTGAATTCTTTTTACTTTCGGCAACATTTGGCTGATCGAAAGCATTTATACCCATGACCACACCTGCAACGGCAGTAGCGACTTCCCATCTTAGATATTCTGCGCCAAGTGAAAGTTTATCTTTAATTTCAATCCTAACTACCGGATGACCAGCTTTTTCAAGCTCGGCAATCTTACGTGCATCTGCTTTTGAATCATCGCCTGAGGTAAAAATATGTACAAATATCCTGTCGTTGGAATAATTAACCGGGCCGCCGGGTTTTTCATTTTCCACAGGCAGAAGACCCTTACCGGTTTTCCCGGTGCTTTCAGCTATAAGCTGTTCCACCCAGAGGCCGAATGAGCCGATAGATTTAGACATGATAAAAGTAATCTTGTCTCTACCGAGTTTGTAATTAATACCTAAAAACACCCCCAGGCTAACTCCTGGATTTACTTCCGCAGGTACAGAAGGCCCGGAACTAAGCTGCATCTGGTAAGCATTTTTAAGAATCTTTTAAAATCAATCCCTATTAAAGCCATAGGTACAAGCCCAAAAAAGGATAAAGCAGAATATCTTCCGCCAAATTCAACGGGGTTATCAAACACGTGACGGAATTTTTGATCTGCGGCTTCTTTAGTTAGAGAAGTACCAGGGTCAGTTATTGCAACGAAATGTTCCCCGACTGAATCACCGACAACTTCTTTTGTACGTTCGTAGAAATAGTGATGAAAGCTTGAAGTTTCTAATGTAGTACCGGACTTGCTTGAAACAACAAACAACGATTTTTTTAAATCAATTTTTGATTCGATATCTTTAACTGCAGCCGGATCGGTATTATCAAGTACAAACAATTGAGGATAGCCAGCTTTAGATCCGAACGTTTCTTTTGAAACTTCCGGGCACAAACTGCTTCCGCCCATGCCGAGCAATATGACATATTTATACTTATCTTTTTTAACTCCATTAACAAGCGACTCAATTTCGCCTGCTTTGCTTAAAAAGTAGGAAGCACTATCCAGCCAGCCGATCCTTATTTTTATTTCTTCAATTTGTTTTTGATCGGACGACCATAAATAGGGATCTTTAGCGAACAACCGCTGTGAGAGCTGCATTTCATTAAGAGCTTTAAATGCCGCATTTACCTCAGATTTTGATTTACCATAACTTATTGACTGTTTTCCAACGCTTTCGGCTAACAGTTCAAATCGTTTTAAGGTAAGAGATTTCATGAGGTTATCGTAGGGTTCTATAAATTTTTGTATGCCGTCGTTAAGAAGCTGAGTAGTTACAAAATCAACATTAATCCCGAGTCTTTTCAAATCATCAATAATATTTCCTGCTTCAACAATTCCCTGCTCAATTGAATTAGCTTCAATTTTTCCATGATCTGCGAATGCATCAATCGTTTCATCAGGAAGTGTATTTACAGTATCCGGACCGATTAACGTCTCAACATATTTTACATCGTTATACAACGGATTTTTTGTGCCTGTGCTTGCCCAGAGAGGACGCTGAACTTTTGCTTTCTGTTCAATTAATTTTTCCCATTTTTCACCGCTGAATATTTTTTTATAACTCTGATAAGCTAGCTTGGCATTTGCGACCGCCGCTTTACCGAAGAGCTGTTCCGGTTTTAACTTAACTCCATCCGGTTCGCTGCTGGAGGGAATGATAAGCTGACTAAGAAGTTGATCGACAAGAACATCCATTCGACTTAAGAAGAAACTTGCAACAGACCTTAAGTCCTTTACAGATTTATTTTCTGCTACCCGGCGTTCCAAAGCGCTTACATAGGCATTTGCAACCGCTTCATAACTTTGTATTGAGAATAATAAAGTTATATTAACATTTATTCCTTCATAGAGGACTTCTTCAATTGTGCCGACGCATGCTTCCGTGCCCGGAATTTTTATGTAACAATTAGGACGGTTAACTTCTTTAAATAATCTTCTGGCTTCAGCTAAAGTGCCTTCTGGATTGTTAGCCAGGTAGGGAGAAACTTCGATACTGACGAAGCCGTCCACTCCGTCCGATTCATCATAAACAGGGCGAAGAATATCGCAGGCATCCTGAACATCCTTTACAGTTAAAGCTTCATAAATTTCATTAACGCCTTTACCTTGAGATACCAATTGTTTTATCTGCGCATCATAATCTTTACCTGAAGTGATAGCTTTATTGAATATACTCGGGTTGGAGGTAATGCCACGTAGTCCCTGTTTAGCGACGCGGTTTTTCAATTCGCCGTTTTTTATTTTTCCTCTTGTTAAGTTATCAAGCCAATAACTTTGACCGTAATTTAATAATTCTATTAACGTACCCATTCTCTAATACTCCTTATTTTATAAATTTCCGGACTCTATTATACCGGTTCAATTTTTTTAGTGTGCTTTAAATTTCAGATTGCAATATACAAGACTATTTTCAAAAATTCTTTTTCAATGTTAAAAATTAACCGGGATTTTTATAGAGTAACGGTTAAAGAGAAAATTTATTTGTTAGTTTTAATGTAAGTTACGAATGAATATAAAAGTGGAGTGTAATTTCTATCAATTTTCCCAGCCGCGGTTTGCACCTCTCCTTATAAAGGGCGAGGGGAATATAATCTCGATTGGCGGATTGGACATGTTACAGTGTTAAAGTATATACGAAATTTTGTATGTCGTCGAAACGACTATCAATTTTTTTGGGGAGGGGTGTTTAACCCTCTTGATTCGTGGGTTGTTTTAAATCAGTTAATCAAATTTGCTCATAGACGATGTATAATTTTTTGTGCGATGGTTTTGCCTATACTTAAGGATGCGGTAGCAGCCGGAGACGGGGAATTTAGGATATGAATCATTTTTTCGGCTTCCACAATTCGAAAATCATCAACTAAGCTACCGTCATATCCGAGCGCCTGGGCACGGACACCACTACCTTCGGGATATAAATCATCATAACCTATAGCGGGAACCAATTTCTGCAAAGCTTTTACAAAGGCCGATTTATAATACGATCTGTAAAATTCACCAATTCCCATTTTGTAATGCTTAAATGCCATTTTCCAAAAACCTTTGTATAATAACATATCGGAAATATCTGTAACAGAAAAATCTTTTTTCGAATAACCTTCCCTTTTGAATGCAATTACGGCATTCGGCCCGGCTTCAATTCCTCCTTTAATCATTCTTGTAAAATGAACTCCTAGAAACGGAAACCCGGGTTGGGGAACAGGATAAATTAAATTATTTACTAAATGTTCTCTTTCTTTTTTTAACTTATAATATTCACCGCGGAATGGAACAATCCGGAGTTCAGGATCAACATTGCAAAGTTTTGCTACACGGTCAGAATATAAACCAGCACAATTAACCACGAACTTTGACCTCACTTCACCGCTTCTAGTATGCAGGACTAAATCGTTACCATCTTTTGAAAGAGAAATAAATCTGCAATTCGTTCTAATCTCCCCTCCATGGTTTAAAATAATTTTTGCGTATGCTTCTGTAACGCGGGTATATTCGACGATCCCGGTTTCAGGCACAAAAAGTGCATCAATGCAGGAGATGTAAGGTTCGCGTTCTTTAACCTCACCAGGTGACAGCCGTTTTAATCCCTTTAGTCCATTTGCATTTCCTTTTTGTTCAAGTTCGTTTAACAACGGGATTTCATTTTTATTAACGGCAACAATAATTTTTCCACAGCGCTCATACTTTATACCCTCATGTTCACAAAATTTATACATCATCTCCCTGCGGCAGTACAGTTAATGGCCTTTAGAGATCCTGGTTTATAATATATTCCCGAATGAATTACGCCGCTATTATTGCCTGTTTGATAAGTGGATAACTTTTCTTCCGCTTCCAATAGCACCAGGGAAATATTTTTAATCTTAAGTAAATTTAATGCAGTGGATGTGCCGACGATTCCCCCGCCGATGACTGCAACTTCGAATATTTTGGGACTACCCATATAATTTTTTCAGTATTTAAATAACCAGGCGGATATTTGGAGTAAAATTATATATTCTTCATTTGATATAAAACATAACCGGATAAATTATAGGCTCTTAAATTAGTGTGTTATTGAATATAAAATAAAATTTATGATTGATAAGTTATTGTCGGAAAATTTTACCCATGATGACGAAGCTGATGGGATTGGAATATGTTTTAATTATGATGGTTCGTGAGGATTAGATTGTGTTAAAATAACTCACACTAAATCTCCCGATCGAATCGGTGCCACCGCCTAGATGGCACAGACAGGCAGTATCTTTCATAGAGATGGATATTGAATGGATTAAAGATCTGAGTGTTGTGTCGGTTTTTTTACCCGGAATTACACCTGGGGATACAAACATTTCATCTCAGCGGGATCTTGAAATAGGAATTCTGATAGAAATTGATATGAATAAAAAACAAATAATTACTTTTGCTATAAGTCTTACAATCATAATTGCCGTTTTTATTATATGGATAATAAACGGGACGTATGTTTTTACTCAGACACAAATTCTTATAGAGAAGAAGGACCCATTATTCGGCACCACCTATAAAGAATGGCAAAATAAATTTATATGGGGTTTGGATTTAACACTTATTGTTTCTGCCGTAAGCATTATAGCTTCAACAATTTTATTCTTCATATTCAAAGACAAACGAAAGAGAAAAAATGAAATTAGTTCTTAATACATTACTCCTAATTTTAATATACTGTGTTACAACACTGCCGCAAGGTTTTGATGTAAAAGCAAAGGGAACGCAAACATTTTCATTTAAGGACGACAAAGGAAGAAACCAGGCAACATTTCACAGCGTAACGCCTTTTGATGAAGTTGACGGACTGACTACTGTAATAAGCGGACAGATAAGTTTTGATGTTAAAGACATAAAGAATACATTAAAGGGCCAGATATCACTGCCTACAGAATCCCTTAAAACCGGGATAAAAATGAGAGACAAAGACCTAAAAGAGCCCAAATGGCTTGATGCCGAAAAGTATCCGGCAATAATCTACAAAATAAAAAAAGTAACCAACGTTCAAAAAACAGCACCGAATAAACTTACAATAAAAGTAACGGGAGATTTTTATCTGCACGGGGTAACCAATGAAGTCCCGGTAACAGTAACAATAACATATCTTGATGAAAGCGCTGCAACACAAGCCCGCGAACCGGGCGACCTGGTTGGAGTAACGGCTAACTTCAGTATTACTCTATCTAAATTTAACGTACAGAATATGATATTAGGAAAAAGAGTTTCTGATAATATAGATATCGGGGTAAATATTGTTGGTACGAATAAATTTTGAGACATACGAATTTATTAATACGAATTATGACGAATGGATTATTGTTAATAATTTGTTAGAATTTGGCGAAATTTGATATTAAGATGGCTAAAATAGTGCACAATTTGTAAAGAAAATGTTACGTAAGTTATTGTATATTATACATTTAACTCTGGCTGTATGGGAGCCAAAACGAATAATGATGAGTTTGGAACCGCTGATAAATTAATTTCACAACATGTAATTGAGTATGATTATATTTTTGGAATAGAATAATTAATAGAGGTTAGAACTCGTCATGTCTTCCGGGAATCATGTTAAAAAATGGACGAAAATAACATGAAAAATGCCAAATAATGCTAAACAAGGGACTAAAAATGCACAGGGAAAATAAAGTAACTCTTTGTAAAATAATCACTTAATCTTGCCGGAAGAGGGTTTCCCCCCATTTTGTAGAATAATCATGTAACTTATTGAAAATAAAGCATTTAAACTTTTCCAGGCAACTTATTGATAATTAAGGAGTTATGTTTAATTAGCACAAACAATACCAGACTAGTTAAGCGAGCTGATTTTTTAAGGTACTAAAAATATATATTATAATTAGTTTCGAAAATATAATAATTAGATGAATTGTATCGGTTACTTCGACCTCCCCTTTATCCCCTCCTTATTAATGAGGGGAAAATGCACATTGTTTTAGTTGACATATATGTTTTGAACCGGTACTACTGCTTACTTTAAAGAAAAGAAGGCAAACGGGGTGCGTAGCAATTTTAGAAAACCGGGGTTTTAGAAAATACGGAAATTTTCCCGAGTTAAAAATAGTTTGTATAGTATACCGTATATATTTCTATACGTCAAACATAATATCAAAGAAACAATTTATTTTAATTCCCGGAGTGAGCACTTCTGCCAGAAATATTCAAATTTTATGAGGGCGAAATTAATTATTATATTTTTTAAAATCTACTGTTTTTTTTGCCAGAGTTTTAGAATCAAACTAGTCCGGGACAATTACCTTGTATGCCTAAATGGTTCGAGTTTCCGGAGAGGGACAATATTCCGTTGGTTATTTCTCTTATTGATTGTGCTTTAGACAAATGACAGAAAAGCATTACTGTCAGGTGTGTCCAGCTAATTATACCTTTACTGTGTTTATCTGTTTGGTATTGAGCAACTGCTTTGTGAAATAGTACGGGTAAAAGAATAATAAACTTTAGTTTGCCTCCGGTTCAGCTCGGGCGAATTATAATAATAGAAAAATAATCATTAATGAATACAGTTGAACAATTGTAGTAATAGCTAAATTGTAAAATAAATTATTTAGACAGTTGTTATAATTCTTGTTGTAAATAATTGCACACATAGTATGAGATTCTTATCAGTCGATTTAAACCCGATGCGTATGAGCAGGACGACTTGCTTTAGTATAAACATTTGTTATATTTGCGCGTGAATATTAAACACGGATAAAGAAGAAAAATGGAAAAAAGTTTTCGTAATATAAATAGCAACAAGCACAGCTTCATGGGATGTTGTACGTGTTGTTTTTTATTTTGGAAGACCTAAAAAATGCTTCAATAGTAAAGTTATTTATCTGCAAAGTCTTTCAAAATAAATATGAAAGACTTTTTTGTTTTAAATGGTCATTTGGAAAGCTCTTGGTAATAATGGATAAAAAGATGAAAACAAAAACAGTTTCACCACTAAGACACTGAGAACACGAAGATACACTAAGAAAAAAATTATGATGAAGAGTAATATGTATAATATGAATAGCGCTTGTTGTTTAATGCAAGCTTGTTGTACAGGCACAGTATGTTTATGCAAGAATTATATGGATGAACGGCAAAGTCTTGGTTAAAAAACAAATCATTAAAAAAATAAAAGACCCGCTGTTCTTAAAAAGCAGCGGGTTTTTTGTTATAACACCGAATGTATAGGAATAATTAATGGCAGTAAAAGAATTAACATACGAAGAGATTATCAAAAAAAATTCAAGGGAAAGGCTTAAAGCCGAAAAGATGCCGCTTGATATCATTCAAGAGCTTCCGGACTTAATTGAAAAAGGTTATGAAATAGTCAGCGAGGATGATATCGTAAGGCTGCAATGGTACGGCCTTTATCATCAGAAGCCTAAAACAGGCGGATTCATGATGAGGATTAAAATTCCCGACGGGATACTTACACCAAAAAAAATAAGAACCATCGGTCATATTTCGGAATTATACGGAGCTGGATACGGCGATATAACTACACGGCAGGATATACAACTTCATTCGATCCGTATGGAAAACCTGCCTGATATTTTTCAAACATTAAAAGGTGCCGGGTTAACAACTCTCGGCGCATGCGGTGATGTTGTAAGAAATATAACTGGCTGCCCGGTAGCCGGGATCGCGAAAAACGAATTGTTTGATGTAAGACCTGTAATTGATGAACTGGCAACTTTGCTGACAGGCAACAGGGAATATTCTAATCTACCGAGGAAACATAAAATTACAGTTTCTGCCTGCCCACATCAATGCAACCTTCCTGAAATTCACTGCCAGGCGCTTATCGGAGTAAAGAGAGCAATTAACGGAATAGAAGAATTCGGATTTACCGTCCGGCTTGGCGGCGGACTATCCACTGTTCCAAGGCTCTCCAGGCATCTTGACGTTTTTATAAAATTAAACGAGGTAAGCACATTTGTAAAAGCTGTGCTTGATGTATGGAAAAACGACCTGACTTACAGACGGTCAACTGTAAAAGCCAGAATAAAATTTATGATAGATGATCTCGGCATAGAGGAATTCAGGAAAAGAGTAGAAGAGGTTTTGGGATATAAGCTTGATGATTTTACAAAGCGCCCTAAACCGGAAGAAGAAACAGACCACCTGGGAATAAATGACCAGAAGCAGGAAGGATTGGTTTATATCGGCCTGCCTGTTGCTTCGGGAAGATTAACCGGCCTGCAAATGATAAAACTTGCAGACCTGGCTGAACAGGAAAACGGCGACGTAAGACTTACACGGCAGCAAAATTTAATTTTAGCAAACATAAAAAAAGAATACGTTGACGACGTATTAAGTTCCGCAGAACAAATCGGTTTAGATATAAAAAGAAATCTGCTGGGTAAGGGAATTGCATGCACGGGCGAGCCATTTTGCAATTTTGCAGTTGCAGAAACAAAGCAACGCCTGCTTGATATTATTGAACATCTTGAAAAGACAACCGGAAGCCGGGAAGAAAATCTGCGAATAAATCTTGACGCCTGCCCGCATGCATGCGGCCATCACTGGATCGGAGATATAGGCCTGATGGGGACTACTGCAAGAACAGCAGACGGCGAGAAAATTCCCGCTTACGATATTATATTACGCGGAGGCCGGCATGAATCGGCAGCAATAGGAAAACCTGTCGGCAGAAGAATACCCGCGGAGAATGTAAAGTATGCACTTGAAAGATTAATAAAAGTATACCAGAAGGAAAAACTTAAAGAAGACTCTTCTTTTAGTTTTCAAAATTTCTGTATTAAAAATGACGACCCCCGGCTTCAAAAAATAATTGACGGTACGGATGCAGGTGTTTAAAAAAATAATTATTGAACGGACAGGACTATGAGTAACGAAAACAAATCCATTATGCTTGATGAACTGGAAATAGGCGAACTTGCTGTTGAATACGACGATAAAGACCCGCAGGAATTAATTGAGTGGGCTGTTGAGAAGTTTGGTTCCAGGCTTGCGATTATAACAAGCTTTCAATCGGAGGGAATGACCTTGCTGGATATGGCCTATAAAATAAAACCGGATGTTAAAATAATTACTGTCGATACGGGCAGACTGGGTGAAGAATCTTATGCATTTATCGACGAGGTAAGAGATCATTACGGGATTAACATTGAAGTGAGATACCCGGATACGACAGAAGTAGAAAAATTTGTTGCTACAAATGGAGTAAATTCATTTTATAAAAGTGTTAATTCCAGGCTGCTCTGCTGCCAGGTAAGAAAAGTAAGACCGCTTCAAAAAGCTTTAGACGGGTTTGATGCATGGATTACGGGATTGCGACGGGACCAATGGGCATCAAGAGTAAATATAAGAAAAATAGAACTGGACCACGATCACGGTGCAATTGTAAAACTTAATCCTTTAGCGGATTGGAGTGAAGAAGAAGTGGAAGAATATACTGCTTTAAATAATGTACCACGCCATCCTTTGTATGCAAAAGGTTACACAAGTATAGGATGCGAGCCTTGTACAAGAGCAATAAATCCGGGCGAAGAGTCACGGGATGGAAGATGGTGGTGGGAAAAAGATGCACCAAAGGAATGCGGGATGCATTGCAGCATTGAAACAGGCGGTTTTGAACATGAGCTGAAGGCGCTGCTGGGAGATGGACGATAGGAATGAATGAGTGAACGGATAATGGAATTTGCTGAGGTTTTCTAAAATTAGTCGCTTCAACAAACCCCTACACTCCGTAGAGGGGGTTTTAGATTTTCTTCCGGGTTAAAATGCAGCGATACTTTAATAGTATAGAAGGTATATATGCTTGAAATTAATAATGACGAAAAAGAAATAATACGGGAAGAGATAAATATTTTATCAAAGAAGACTGCCGTAAATGAAAAAACAAAGAATGAATTTGAAAACCTGATAAGTGCGATTGAGAGTCAAAATATCGATGACACACAATTATACTTATTAAGCAAGGTATTGGAATTATTATTAAGCTCGGGTGAGATCAGAAGAAAATACAGTTATGTGGATGAGCAAAAAATATTCAGACTTTATGGGAAAACACCCACAGGCAAGAAGCAAAAAGATAATATCGATAAACTGAACAAATCGCTAATGATACTTCAATCTCAAAAGATAGAAAGCATTTCATTCTCCCTTAATTTACCAGGAGTTTACGGCATTGCGATAAAAACAGATGAAGGCGAAATCTCATTGAATATAAATCAATCAGGAATCTATGCCGATAAACTTGAAGTGGAGATTTAACAGAAGAATCATGAAAGAATTTAAATCAAACGGAAAAGTTTACTTAGTTGGCGCGGGACCGGGCGATCCGGAATTAATCACACTGAAGGGTTATGAAATTTTAAAAAAAAGTGATGTGATTATATTTGACGGATTAGTCAACCAGGAATTACTGCGGTATACGTCAAAAGATTCAATTAAGATCTTTATCGGAGAATCAAGGCATGAAAACCGGATTACACAGGATGAAGTTAATAATTTAATGATTTTTTATGCTTCACAAAATAAAATTATTGTGCGGCTTAAAGGCGGCGACCCGTTTATTTTCGGAAGAGGCGGTGAGGAAGCAATTGCACTTAATAACGCAGGTATTGAATGGGAAGTTATACCTGGAATTTCATCCGGAATTGCAGTCCCGGCTTATGCAGGAATTCCGTTAACACACCGCGGGGTTTCTTCGAGTGTTGCATTTATTACCGGGCACGGGTGCGGTTCAAAAGATAAACCGGTAGATATTAAAAAGATTGCTTCATCGGTAGATACGCTGGTGATATTTATGGGAATCGGAAAGCTTTCAATAATTGTCAATGAATTATTAAACAACGGCATACCTGAATCCACACCGGTTGCAATTATAGAAAAAGGTACATGCAGCGATCAAAGGATATTAATTGGAACGCTGGAGAATATTTTAAATCTTAGCGTGGATATAAAATACCCTGCCCTGATTATTATAGGTGAAGTGGTAAAACTACGTGAAGAAATGTTACAACAGCCGGTGAGCTTGAATAAATCAAATGAACTTTTCCATAACTACAAGGATTTTAATGAAGTACTTACCTATATATCTTGATTTAAAAGACAGGGATATTTTAGTAGTCGGGACCGGGCACGAAGCCGAGCCAAAAGTTTTACAGTTTCTTCAAGCAGGCGCAAAGGTAAAACTAATTTCCGAAACCCGGCCGGTTTATATAAACGAATTTGATGCGTACAGTAATTTCATTTTCGAGCAAAGAAATTTTTCCATATCCGATTTGAAAGATATCTGGCTTGTCATTTCAACTCTGGCAGACAGATCTCTAAACGAATACATATTCGAAACTGCAATGGAAAGAAAAATATTCTGCAATGTAGTTGATGTTACCGATTTGTGCTCTTTCATTTTTCCTGCTATAGTATCGCAAGGCGATATTAACATAGCCATATCAACAAGCGGAACAAGTCCTGCGTTAGCTCAAAAAATAAAGAGTGAAATAGCGAATTTAATAGGACCGGAATACGGAGCGCTTGCCGGTATTTTGGGCAGAGAACGGAAAGAAATACTAAAACAGATTCCTAATAAAAAAGAACGCACTAAACTGTTTCAACGTTTAGTTAATTCAGAGGCTATTCAACTGTTAAAGCGCAATCAGAATTATGAGGCAGAAATTCTTATAGCACAGATTATTGAAAAAGAACTTAAAGGAATTGTTGTCTGAATTAGTTTTGCAGCTTTTAAATCCCCGGCATAAATGCCGGGGTTACTTTAAATATCATTTATGTAACATAAATAAATAATACATGAGCAATACAGCAGGAGACAAACAAGCAAATTTATTTTGGTTTAAGACCAGAGTGACAATGCATAAGAGAGAGGAATTAAACGGGCATAAGAGTTTATGCGTCTGGCTTACAGGCCTTTCCGGAAGCGGTAAATCGACACTTGCCAATGAACTTGAATATATGCTCCATCAAAGGGGAATAAGAACATATTTGCTTGACGGAGATAATGTAAGGTACGGATTAAATAAAGACCTGGGATTTGAAGACAAAGACAGGAAAGAAAACATCCGGCGTGTGGGAGAGGCGGCCAAATTGTTTGTTGATGCAGGCATGGTGGTAATTACTTCTTTTATTTCACCATTTAAAGTAGACCGCGAAATAATACGGAAAAAATTTCCTGAAAATAAATTTATCGAAGTGTTTGTTGATTGTGACCTGTATACTTGTGAAAAACGCGATCCAAAGAATTTATATAAGCAAGCAAGAGCGGAAAAGATAAGTGCGTTTACAGGAATCAGTTCGCCGTATGAGGAACCAGATTCACCGGAGCTTCACATATTTAACGGAAGCGACACGGACATTTCAAAGAATGTAAAAATTATTTTTAATCTGATATTAAAATTGGTCAAGACAGAGGAAAGGTTTGTATAAAGAATCCACATTCCGTTCAATCTTAAAAACTCCAAGTATCAGGAAAGCCTTTGGGTTTAAGTCCTTAATAAGATTAGTGGGATTGAATTAAATTACAAATATATATTCAAAATGTGAGGCTCACCTTTAAGGTGAACCTCACATAAAAGTAAAAAGGTTAGTAAAAATTTATGGATCATTTAGAACAGCTTGAGAGTAAGAGCATATTTATTCTGCGGGAGGCTTATGCCAATTTTAAGAACCTGTGCATGCTTTGGTCAATTGGAAAGGACAGTACCGTATTGTTATGGCTTGCACGGAAAGCTTTTTTCGGACACGTTCCCCTGCCCTTAGTGCATATTGATACAAGCTATAAGATACCCGAAATGATTGAATACAGGGATAAACTTGCTAAAGACTGGAAACTGAACATGGTATACGGACAAAATTCCGAAGCATTAAACAACAAAAAAACATTTCCCGACGGCAATGTCGACAGGATTACCTGCTGCAATTTATTAAAAACCACGGCACTGAAAAGTACTTTAAGCGGAGTTAATCCCAGGTTCAGATTTAATCATTCGACAAATAAATACGAACGGGATTTAAATACAGAACCGTTCACCGGTGTGATTGTAGGCGTCCGTGCTGATGAAGAAGGAAGTCGTTCCAAGGAAAGATATTTTTCACCACGTGACCTGGAAAATCAATGGGGTGTTGACGATCAGCCGCCTGAATTCTGGAATCAATTTAAAACCGATTTTGCCCATGGAACACATCTTAGAATTCATCCTTTACTGGACTGGACGGAATTAAATATATGGGAATACATTGAAAGAGAAAACATACCGATGGTTTCGTTATATTTTGACCAGGGCAACGGTACACGCTACCGGTCACTTGGCTGCGCACCATGTACGAAACCAATCGATTCGATATCTAAAAATGTTAAAGAGATAATTGAAGAATTAAAGAGCGGCAAATTAAAAAATATTGCCGAAAGATCCGGAAGAGCCCAGGACAAAGACGACGGCGGAAGCCTGGAGACATTAAGAAGACAAGGTTACATGTAATAAAATTTATCTATTTCCGCGGCGGAGTAAAGTATAATTTATGAAAGAACAACTAAATATAGTAATCGTAGGACATGTTGACCATGGGAAAAGCACCATTATAGGCAGGTTACTTGCAGACACAAATTCTTTGCCTGAAGGCAAGCTTGACCAGGTAAAGGCTATATGCGAATTTAATTCCAAACCATTTGAATATTCTTTTTTACTCGACACACTTAAAGACGAGCGGTCGCAGGGGATAACCATTGATTCAGCAAGAATATTTTTAAAACCGAGAAAAAAGATTTTATAATTATCGATGCACCGGGGCATATTGAATTTTTAAAAAATATGATATCGGGAGCTTCGCGCGCAGAGGCGGCATTACTCGTAATAGATGCAGCGGAAGGAATACAGGAAAACTCCAGGCGTCATGGGTACATGCTGTCAATGCTCGGTATAAAGCAAGTTGCAGTTGTAATTAATAAGATGGACTTAGTTAACTATGATGAATCAGTTTTTCAAAGTATTGCTAAAGAATATGAAAAACTTTTAAAAGAAATAGACCTGATACCGTTCGGTTTTATACCGGTAAGCGGAAGGGACGGCGAAAATATTATTTCAAGAAACGGACGTTTAAAATGGTTTGAGGGAAACACATTAATAGATTTACTAAATAACTTTAAAAAGGAGCTGACCTGAACCATAAACCATTCAGAATGCCGGTTCAGGATATTTATAAATTTACGAATGACGGCGATGACAGGAGGATTATCGCCGGCAACGTTGAGAGCGGAGAGGCCATGGTGGGTGAAGAGGTGATATTCTATCCTTCGGGCAAGAGGAGCAGGATAAAATCAATTGAAGGGTTCAATTCAGCAGAACAGATGAAAGTAAGTTCCGGATATTCAACAGGTTTTACTTTAGAAGATCAAATTTATATTAAAAGAGGCGAGATAGCGGTTAAGGCAAATGAAAAGAGCATTAACATTTCCGATAAAATTAAAGTAAGCCTTTTCTGGCTGGGACGCTCCCCTTTTGTTAAAGGAAAAGAATATTATTTTAAACTCGGCACCTTAAAAGTAGGCGTCAAACTTCACCGGATTTTAAAAATTATCAATGCATCAGATCTCAGCATACTTCAAAACAACGATGCAATAAATCTTCACGACGTAGCAGAATGTATTTTAACTTTAGGACGGCCGGCGGCATTTGATACGGTAGACAATATTGCATCAACCAGCAGGTTTGTAATTATAGATAAATTTGAAATTTCCGGTGGCGGGATTATCCGTGAAGCAATAGACGATAAATATACACAAGTAAGGGATAAAGTAGTTGAACGAAATTTTAAATGGGAAAAGAGTATAGTTTCCGACAGAGCCAGGGCAGAAAAGTATAATCAAAAATCTATTTTAATACTATTCAGCGGCTCCAGGGATTCACTTAAAAAAGAAATAGCCAAAAAATTAGAGACCAAACTATTTGCCGACGGCAAGTTTGTTTATTTTTTAGGAATAGGAAATCTTAAATACGGGCTTGATGCGGATATAAAAGTAAACGAAAATCACAGGGAAGAACATTTCAGAAGATTATCGGAAGTTTCTCATTTACTACTGGATTCCGGGCTTATTTTAATAGTTACGGCAAGCGATATAACCAACAACGACCTGGAAATAATGAAGACGATAATAAACCCGGATAAGATATCTACAATATGGGTGGGTAACGATGCTCCACCCGGACTACCTTGCGATTTTGCATTATCAGACGATATAAAAGTAGATGATTCCGTAAATATTGTAGTAAAAGAACTTGAGGAGAAAGGGATTATTTTTAAACCCTGACATACGAATTTTCGCGAATTAGGACAAACTTGCCGGCAGGCAGGCAGGTTTTCACGAAGAAAAAATAATTGTTAGAGTGATGAGATTTAAAAAGGTATTCTAAATATTATTGCTTCCATTAACCCTTTCAACGAGGGGAATATTAGAAGTATAATTTTATTAAGAAGGCGGCGGTTAAGCCGCCCTGATAAAATTAAGGAATTAAAGGGGTATTCAATTTATTCAGATCGGCGTGTAATTCTTTTTCAGTAAGGCGATGCTCTACTAATTTACCCGACAGATATGAATCATAAGCACTCATATCAAAATATCCATGACCGCTTAGATTAAAAAGAATTGTTTTGGGGGTACCTTCTTCCTTCGCTATCAAAGCTTCTTTTACCGCACAGGCAATTGCATGAGTTGATTCGGGAGCAGGGATGATTCCCTCTGTTCTTGCAAATTTTATTCCCGCATCAAAACATTCAAGCTGATGAAAGTCCTGAGCTTCAATTAATTTATCTTTTAGCAACTGGCTGACTAAAGCTCCGGCTCCATGATAGCGTAAGCCACCTGCATGAATAGATTCGGGAATAAACGTATGCCCGAGAGTATACATTGGAATTAATGGAGTAAAACCGGCAGTATCGCCGAAATCATATCTGAACTGTCCTTTTGTAAGTTTAGGACATGATGAAGGTTCTGCAGCAATACATCTTACTTTTTTACCTTCGCGGAAATTTAGTCCAAGAAACGGGAATGAAATACCGGCAAAGTTTGATCCGCCGCCGAAGCAACCGATTACTATATCGGGGAAATCCTGAGCCAATTCAAATTGTTTTATTGATTCAAGCCCGATCACCGTCTGATGCATAAGCACATGGTTTAAAACGCTGCCAAGAGAATATTTAGTATTTCCTGCGGTAATAGCTCTTTCAACAGCTTCTGAAATTGCAATGCCGAGGCTTCCGGGAGAATTGGGATCTTCCGCAAGAATTTTTCTTCCTGATTCAGTTGTATTTGTAGGGGATGAAAATACTTTAGCTCCCCAAACATTCATCATGAATTTTCTATAAGGTTTCTGATCATAACTTACCTTAACCATATAAATTTCAAGGTCGATACCAAAATGATTACATGCAAAACTTAATGCGCTTCCCCACTGTCCCGCTCCTGTTTCGGTAGTTAATCTTTTAACTCCTTCTTTCATATTATAGTATGCCTGCGGGACGGCAGTATTGGGTTTATGAGAACCGGCAGGGCTGCCGCCTTCATACTTATAATAAATTTTAGCCGGAGTATCCAAAAGTTTTTCAAAAGCATACGCCCTGTAGAGCGGACTAGGCCGCCACATTCTATAAATATCTCTTACCTCTTCAGGAATGCTAATCCATCTTTCCTTAGATACTTCCTGTTTTATCAATTCCATTGGAAAAAGAGGAGCTAAATCTTGGGGACCAACAGGCTGCAATGTTCCGGGATGAAGCGGCGGTAAAGTAGGGTTAGGCATATCTGCCTGAATATTATACCAATTTTCGGGTATTTCTTTTTCAGCTAATAAAAATTTTTTTAACTTTTCCATAGAACCTAGGTGTTTGTTATTAGAAATAATTATTTATTTAAATATTCTTTTAGATGGAAGATAAAAGTTTGAAGATTATACAGAAAGATTTTTTGATCTTTCCCTCCGAAGTCAGATGTTTGCTGAAACGGATGGTAAACTAATTCTTATCTTTATTTAATATGCGAATTTTTAACTGTTTCAAACATAAAGAAAATTTTAATAAAAATATTCAATAAAAATAAATTTTGCGCCCGAATGAAATATTAATCGTGAATAAGAATTTACATTTATACTAATTTTCACGAATTAAGACGAATTATCACGAAGAGGAAATAATTATTAGATCAATAAGATTTAAAAATGATTTCCAATATTATGGCTTCGACAACCCTGCCAACCGGCAGGCAGGCCCTACGCCCCTCCCCAGAGCGGATTTTTGTATTGCTGCAAAAGACGGGGCATAGTTACCACTATGTGGCCCCATCTTTACAAAAAAAAAATTTTTATTGTTATAACATGAACCGAAGTTCATTCACATAGTGTTAATGCCAGAAAATGTTATTATTTTTTTAATGGCTTATGCTGGAGATCGGGTTGAGCCATTCACGTTTCAGCATTGAGTATACCATTAAGTCCGTATATTTGCCGTTTAAATTTTGTCCTTCTCTTTCAATTCCTTCAAATGTAAAATTAAGCCGTTTAGGAATCCCTTTGCTTTTTTCATTACCGGCGGCACATTTAATAACAATCCGGTTAAATTCTAAATCAAGAAAGGCATAATCTATACAACACTTGCATGCTTTTGTCATAATTCCTTTACCCTGATATTGTTCTCCAAGCCAATAACCAATTTCAACCGCCATATTAATTTTATCGCCGTTATGCAAATCGATAACACCTGCAAGATTATCCTTATGTTTAATTTCCAAAACGAATCTACCGGAAAACATATCCCTATTCAAAACAGACTGGATATAATTTATAGTATCATCCAAATGTTTAGTGTCTTCTACCCATGCAAGCCATGTTCTTAAATAATCGCGGTTAGAATTAATTAAGTTAAATAAATTATTTGCAGAATTTAATTCCAACTCTTTCAGATATGTATCGTCATCTAATTTAATTAAAGACATTATAAAATATTACCGAATTATTTATATTATAATATTATGAAAACATAAAATAATACAAATGAAATTTACTTATTATTTAAATATATTTTGTATTATGTTTTGTAGAAATACTATTTAATAATTAGCTGTATAGCAGGTTCCATTATTTAGTTACAACTAATTTGCCGATAATCTTTAGAGAAAAGAGGTCGTGATGAAGGAATTTATGTTAAAGCTTTGTGTGTATAATACATGGGCAAACGACAGTTTAATCCAATGCCTCCGCAGCCAGGATATTTTTGATGAGCCCGTAATGAAATTATTATCACATATAATCTTATCGGAAAATTTCTGGATGGCACGGTTAAAAACCGAAGATACTTCTAATAAGAATTTCTGGAAACTACTAAATATATCCGAATGCTACCGGACTGCTCATGAAAATTCAAAGGCTTATTCCGATTATATAAAAGAGAAATCGGATATTGATTATGAAAGATCGGTAACTTATAAAAATACGCAGGGAGTTGAGTATACTAATTCAATCGAAGATATATTAACGCATGTTTTCTTTCATTCATCTTACCACAGAGCACAGGCTGTTAAAGAAATTAAGAAGCTTGATAAAGAACCTGTCTATATGGACTATATTCATTATGTGAGGGAAATTAAAAGTTTAAGGTAAAATTATTATGTGGGGAGTTTTATCTTACAAGAATATTATCAACAATGAATAACGAACTAGTAAAACTGTTAGAGCAGAGGCTTATTTAATAAATATTAAGTTAACAATTTAATGTTAGGAGTGGTAAGTCGTTGAAACTACTTTTTTTATTTGGAGGAATATCCATTCCCACGAATGAATTCACGGGCAGCTTTTGCATTAAATGATAAGCTTAACAATAGATACGAGTTAAATACAGGATATTGTTCCTTAACAGGATGGTCAGGTAAAACAATTTTTATCATTCGGAGGAATATTTTTTTACATGGGGAGACCTAAATCCAGGAATACGTTTTTTTTGCAAAAGCACAGAGAATATTTTCATGTGTAAAAGTAACTAGAACTAAAATTCTACAGTATATGAATAAAAACAATTGCAGAGGTTTTCTAAATATAATCGCTTCAACCCACCCCTACGCTCCTCCCCAGAGGGGATTTTTTGTGGTGGTTGCATTATTTTAATTTGCGGATTCTTTCAGAACGATATTTTTTAGTGTATTTATCCACATGGGATGATCGTTTAAACTTTCTACGAGCTGAATTTTTTCTCCGCCATGTTTTTTAAACAAATCCTGATATTCAATTCCGATTTCAACTATAGTCTCAAGACAATCTGCAACAAATGCGGGACTGAATACAAGAAGCTTTTTTGCCTTCTCGTTTGCTTTCTGAATTATTACTTTATCAGTAAATGGTTCAAGCCAATTTTTATCAAGCCTTGACTGGAAACAAACTGTATATTTTTCTTTTGAGATATTAAGCTTTCCGGCTAAAAACCTTGTAGTAGCATAACATGAAGCTTTATAACAAAATTTATTATCAGGTGTTATTTCATTTTCACAATTATGCTCTGTGCATTTCTTTCCGTCGACATAAACTTTATCAACCTGCCTGACGGGTAAACCATGATAGCTGAATAAAACGTGATCGTATTCATCCACATTATATTTTTTTGATATTTCGACAAATGAATTTATAAAATCTTCATTATCATAAAACTGACCGACAAATTTTATTTCCGGAATTACCCACCATTTGCCTATTATTTTCATAACTTTTTCAAATACTGAGCCTGTAGATGCCGATGCATATTGCGGAAAAAGAGGTATAATAATTAATTTTTCATGCTGCATTTTCCTCATCTTTTCCAATACCATATCGAGAGAGGGATGCTGATATCGCATTGCAAGTTCAACATCATAACCGTTACCTAATTCAATTTGCAGTTTTTCCTGAATTTTTTTCCCATAGATTAAGAGAGGCGAACCTTTATCCGTCCAGAGCCGGCGGTAAATTCCTGCCGACTTAGGAGCCCTGAAGGGCACTATGATAATATTCACTAAAAATTTTCTTAGCAGCCAGGGAAGATCTATAACGCGGGGATCATTTAAAAATTCAAAAAGATATTTTCGTACATCGGGAACGGAAGGGCTATCTGGCGTGCCCAAATTCACGAGTAAAACACCGGTTTTTGATTTCATAATTCTTTCGATTTTTTTTTCAGATAATAAATACTTTTGCGATATCAACGAGTAATGACGGTTGATTTAAAAGCGCAGTAGTAAACAGTCTGCCTAATGTTCTTTTAGATTTTGGAACTTTATTGAAAGAATGCGCTATAGTATTAAATTTATCATCGTTGAAATTATAAATACCGTTTTTAATTCTTTCAAAAGTTTCATGACGTTTGCCAAGCCTATCATGCCATGCCTTATCATAGGTTAAAATATGATCCGGTTTATTTGACTTAACTGATTCGCCGGCTATTCTGCCTGCGATACTGCCGCCGATCATTCCGCTGGCAATGCCGCCGCCGCTCAACGGATTAACCTGCCGGGCTGCATCGCCTGCCAACATGATCCCGGGCGCAGAAATTTTATCGAGTGTTACAGTACTTGGGACGCCGCCGGCGATTGAAGTAAGAACGGGTGCATCAGGATAATTATTCATCATAAAATTATTTAAATAAGATAATGCAGACCTTTTTTTCCCGATCATACCGCTTACACCAAGTCCTATATTAGCGCTGTTTTGCCCTTTTGGGAATATCCAGAAGTAACCCCCCGGCGCATATTCTTCACCAAAGTAAAAGTACAAAGTATTAGAATTTAAATTTATATTATTTGCAGTAATCTGCACGCAACATTCCATATCGCGGAAGTGGATATGTGTTTTCAATCCCGCCCACCTTCCGACCCTTAACTCGACGCCGTCGGCGCCTATTACAATTTTAGACCTGAGTTCTTTTTGTTCACCGCGGAATTCATATTTTATCCCGGCAACTTTATCATCTTCAATAATTAATCCGTTTACATAGGCCCGGGTTAATATTTCAGCACCGGCATTAGCGGCAGTTTTTGCAAGCTCATAATCGAAAATTCTGCGTTCCAGTACATAGCCGGCATCATCAAATTCAACAATTACTTCGGTACCGTCTGGAGAATTTAAAGAAAACTGTCTTATGCGTGCGGCAATCCATTTATCATCTGAAGGAATAAATTCCTCCACACCGGCTTTACTTACAGCTTCACCGCAGCGGACAGGATAACCAATATCCCTGTCTTTCTCCAGCATAAGGACCGAAACGCCCTGTTCTGCCGCGAACCTTGCGGCCATTGATCCGGCAGGCCCGGCCCCGGCAACGATTATGTCATAATTTGTTTTCATTTATAAATAAGATTATACTAAAATACCATCCCGATTAAATTTTATAACTTCTATAGGACAACTCCACACGCACTTAGAACAATTAGTACACTGTTCATCAATAATAAAGATCTCAGCTTCTTTCAGTTCTATTGCATCTTCCGGGCAGATGCCCACGCAGCATCCGCAGAAGTCGCATTTATCCGGAAGAATTTCTATCATTAATATGCCGTTTTTCGCCTGCCGATACATAATTATTTTATAAAAATTAAGATTAAATGAAATATATTTATTTTAACAAAAAGAAAATGTTAGCTAAATCTCCGGGGTTTATTTTCCGCCTAATTCTTTTTTAATCTCCTTTACCCGGTCTTCGAGATCTCTTTTACCTTAATGAGACTATGAATTTCTTCTTCAACCGTGGTTTGTTTCATTTTCTCGTCATTAGCTGCGATCCGGTAATTTATTTGTTCAACTTTAAATTTAATTACAGTATCTCTAGCAATCTTTTGAAGGTTTATCCCTGCATCTTCACCTGGATATATATCTTCCCAGTTGTTGCTAATTTCATATTTATTAAATATCAATTCATGCACATAGGATTGAAGCTCTTCATCTTTAATTTTTTCTATTAAAGCACTTGCAATAATTTCCTCACCTTTTTCCAAAGAGTTGTAAACAATTTCAGCTAATTGAATATGCCGACCAATTAAAAATTCATCAACGGGAATCTGACCCATAATAAACCTGACAACATCTTCATTACCTTCATAAAGGAGGCCGATAATTTCTTTTTCAAGATTATAGCCCATTGGCGTTGTGTTCTTAATATTTTTTGGAGGAAGTGATCCATCTTTCTTTAAGAGTGCCCTATCCCGTATTCTTTCTTCGTTAGTTACCATTTTTCCCAGAGAGGAGATTGCCTTTTCCAGTTCATCTTCAAGAATTTTTTCACGAAGATTAAATTTCTTTGCTATAGTTTTAACGAGGAGGCTTCTTTTCAATTCATCATTTATAATAGCAACTGGTTTAACAAGCTCTCTAATTGCAAGTGCAGTTTTGGATGAATCTTCAAACATCCCCTGGGCTTCATAATAAGCAGACTGATATTCCAAAAAGTTCCGCGCTTTTTTAATCACCTCATCAAATTTTTCCGGGCCGAAATTATTTACATACGAATCAGGGTCTTCGCCGGCAGGCAAAGATGCAATTTTAATTTCCATATCTTTACGGAGAAGCAGTTCAATACTTCTCATAGAAGCTTTTATTCCGGCAGTATCGGCGTCAAACAGCAGTACAACATTTTTTGTATAACGGGAAAGCAGTTGAACCTGTTCTTCCGTAAGGGCAGTACCTGAGACAGCCACAACATTTTTTATTCCCGCCTGGTGTAAAGAAATTAAATCCATATAGCCCTCGACAAGAATTGCTTTATCGAGCTTTCGAATTTCATCTTTGGCAAACGAGAGACCGTAAAGAATTCTTCCCTTAGTATAAATACTTGATTCCGGCGAATTGAGATACTTTGCATTATTGGCATCTTTGCCTTCCAATATTCTGCCTGCAAATGCAACAACGCGGCCGTTGGGGGAAAATATCGGGAAAATTATTCTACCTGAAAACCTGTCGTATAATCTTCCGTCTTTACTTTGCCCGATAAGTCCCAGGAAGACTGCCCTTTCCAGGTCAAGTTTTTTATCCTGCGCATAAGCAACAAAATTATCCCATCCCGGCAGAGAATACCCCAGTCCGAATTTGCGCATGGTTTGAAGTTTCACTTTTCTTTTCTGAAAATAATCACGCGCAATTTCCCCATCCGAATGTTTTAAAAGATTATCAGAGAAAAATATTGCCGCTTCAGTATTAAGATCATATAATATTTCCTGTTCGCTTTGTCTCTCCGATGAAGCTTCTTCGCCGGATTCGATAGTTATTCCATACCGTTGAGCCAATTCCTGCACTGATTCAATAAAGGATATTTTTTCATACTCCATAATGAACTTGAAGACATTTCCGCCCGAATGACAGCCAAAGCAGTGGTAAATTTGCTTATCCTCACTTACCGTAAACGATGGAGTCTTCTCATTATGGAACGGGCATAGCCCTGTAAAATTTTTCCCCCTTTTTCTTAATTGGACATATTCCGATATTATATCCACAATATTTGAAGCAGAGCGGATTTCTTCGATTTTATTTTCGGATATTCTCATAAATAAATAATAATAACTACAACAATATTAAAATAACTACAGCGGTAATTTAGTATGTATTACAACTCACTCAGCTAATTTAATAAAATTAGCTGAGAAGAATTTATATTAAATTTGTGAAAAAAGGCCAACACTTTAAAGCTTAAAAATAAAAGATCCCACTGTTATACATTTGCCTGCAAAATTATAATGTGAGACAATAAAATGGAAATAGGAATTGAAACTTCTGCATTAAGTACCAAGTATACCGGAACGAGCAGGTATATCCGTTGTATTATTGAGCAGCTTAACGCAACCGGACACAAACCGGCATCCTTCTCCCCCACCGGGCGAATCGGTGGAAATGTATTTGCAAACAGATTATTAAAATTAAGCAACGGCGGAATTCAAAGGCATCTTTACAGAGATTTTTTCTTATCAGGAGATATGAAAAAGGTAAAGACAGACTGTGGAATTTTTCCCAATTATTTTATGCCGGTGCAATTTCAGAAACCATCAATAATTATCATACATGACCTTTCATTTATAACGCATCCGCAATTCTACTCAAAACCTTTTGTTGTTTATTACACAAATCGGATGAAAAAAACACTGGTAAATAAGCCAATTATTGTTACTGTGAGCGAAAATTCAAAAGAACAAATTCATAGACATTTAGGGATAAAGAAAGAAAATATATTTTTAATACAGGCATATTCCAAGTTCAAGCGCAGTTTAGCAAATTCATCCTGGTCACAGAATAAGCAGCCCTACTTTCTCTACGTAGGGCATGTTGAGCCAAGAAAAAACTTACAATTTTTAATTGAAAATTTTTTAAAATGGAAAGAAGAAAGAAGAATTGACATCAGCCTGACTATTGCAGGTGAGATTTGGATAAAATCTTCTTCGGTTAAAATGCTTTTAATCAAATACAAAAATCATCCCGATATTAAATTTACCGGGTACGTGGAAGAAGAAATTTTACATAAATTATATTCAAATGCGTCAGGGTTTGTGCATACGAGTTTTGTTGAAGGATTCGGCTTTCCGGTTTTGGAAGCAATGCAATATAACCTGCCAATTGTCTGTTCACGCGGCACCGCTACCGAAGAAATCTCAAGCCCCGGTTCAGTGTTAATTGATCCTTACAGTGATAAAAGTTTGGAAGAAGGACTTGACCGTATTTATTTCATGTACTTATCGAAAGAAGATGCAAACTATACGATCAGATATTCGCCTGAGCTTATGAGTAATCAATTAAATACTGTTCTGGATAAAGTAAAGGACAAACTAAACGGGCACTTTATTAACTATCCTCAGAACACAGAAGATACAAAAGAGGCTGTAGAGAAGACCCTTCTTTATGCAAGCCTTTTTCACAGCGGTATAAAAAGGGATAATCTTTTAAAATCAATTTTCAATATAAAAACCTCCGAGAAAGTGCTTGAATCAGCACTTAGCAAGCTGATAATTGATAAAGCAGTATTAATTAGAGATAATACCGTTTATTTAAACTCATACAAGAAAACTTTTTACAATAAAGACAGGAAAAACAAACAGTTAAAGAAATCATTATTATTATTAAAATTCTTAAAGATTTTTCCCCTGATATCTGTAATTTCTTTTAGCGGAGGCACTGCACATTACGGTATAAATCATCACGATGACATAGACCTGTTTATAATTACAAAACCAAACTGCGTATACCCGGTTTATGCAGTAGTTCACCTGTTCTCTTTTATTTTCGGATTGCGAAAAGTTATATGTGCAAATTATTTAATCGACGAAAACAATCTTGAAATAAATTCACCCAGGGATTTTTACACGGCACACCAGGTAATTTCATTAGTACCATATAAAAACATACTGGGATTAAACAATTTTTTTTCCAGGAACAACTGGATAAATAAATTTTTCCCGAATTTTGAATACGGAGACTGCAACATTAAACCTTCTCCTAAGTTTTTCAAAATTTTTATCCCCTTCAACTTTTTAATAATGTCCTTTTATAAAAGATTATACAGCGATAAAATATTAAGAGACAGAACAGAATCCCTTAAACTTGGGCGTAATTATTTAAAACTTCATACAAATGATCACCGGACCAGGATAACATTACTGTTTGAAAATGAATGGAAGCTATACCTTGAAAAGAAGAGTGAGTACAATACAAAGATTATTAATACCGAGAATTCAGGATACAGTGGAACTGCTAGTGCGGGCATTACTCTTAAAGAGAATAAAACGAAAATCAAATTCAGTGTATAATCAGATAATATTATGAAAATATTAATCGGACAGTCATATTTCCGTGTACTCGATCCGAAAGAACTGCAGCGGAATATGCCATACCCGCCACTCGGCTCATTGTATGCAGCCACAATACTTAAACAGCAAAATCATGATGTTATTTTTTTTGATGCAATGCTGAGCAAAAGCACTAATGAATTTGTTGAAAAAATAAAAAATGAAACTCCGGATTTATTAATAATTTATGACGATGAATTTAACTATTTATCAAAAATGTGCTTATCAAATATGAGAAGCGCAGCATTATTTTTTATAACAACCGCAAAAGAATTATCCATCCCGGTACTGATATACAGTTCAGACGCAACCGATTTTTCCAAACCATATTTACTTGCCGGATGCGATGCAATAATTTACGGCGAGGGTGAAGTTACATTAAGTGAAGCGGTTAGATCAATTGAGATTAAAAAATTCAATACCGATAAAAGAACAATCAACGGGTTAAAATTCCGTCAGTACGGTAATGTTTTCTTAACCCCGCAAAGGAAGTTAATTACCGAGCTTGATTTATTACCCGATCCCGATTATAGTTTTGTAAACATTGAACTATACAAGAAAATATGGAATACCAACCACAATTATTTTTCACTTAATATTTCTACTACCAGGGGCTGTCCATACAAATGCAATTGGTGCGCAAAGCCTTTATACGGTCGTTCATATACATCGCGCTCTCCTCAAAGAGTAGTTTCGCAAATAAATGAATTAAAATTAAAATACGGAATTGATCATATCTGGATAACAGACGACATTTTCGGATTAAAAACAAACTGGATAAAAGAATTTTCAGAAGAGATGAAAAGAACCGGCGTTAAAATCCGTTATAAATGTCTTTCAAGACCGGATACTTCTTTTAAAAGGAAACGCGATTCCGGAGCTTAAAAATTCAGGGTGTGAAACCATATGGATCGGCGCTGAATCGGGAAGCCAGAAGATACTGGAAGGAATGGACAAAGGAACAACTGTTAAGCAAATATATGAGGCTGCCGATAAAATACATGAAGCGGGAATGGAAGCCGCTTTCTTTATCCAGTTCGGTTATGCGAATGAAAACTGGGAAGACATTAAATTAACAAGGCAAATGATAAGAGAATGCATGCCGGAGGATATAGGTATTTCTGTATCCTACCCATTACCCGGAACAGTTTTTTACGAACGCGTGAAAAAAAAAATGGAATTTAAGACAAACTGGAAGGATTCCGACGACCTGGATATGATTTTCAACGGTACTTTTGAACGTAATTTTTATAGACTTTTGCACAGGATGGTTCACTATGAGTACAGAACAATTCAAATAATTAAGCGAAAAGAATATAAAAGGATAATTTACCTGATTTATTTTTTAGGGAAATTTTTATTTTTCAGGATTAAACTGAACAAATACTTAGGAAAAGCAAACCCGATGGATACAATCCGGGCTAAAATTGATATACAATCTTATGATTATTCTGCCTGAAGAAAAGAAAATGAATCAGATCTATTTTTTGTCAGGGAACTCCGGTTTAGGAATTGCCGAGCAAACTTATTTGGCAACAAGAAAAGACGAAGGTAGAATTTATGGCGATACAATCCTTTCACAATTACCAAAAATAGGGAAAGAGCACAAATTTTACAGTGAATGGAGATTAAGGGAAGCCACCATGAAATATTTAATAAAATATTTTACGGGTTATAAAAATTTGGAAATTTTAGACCTCGGCTGCGGAAATTGCTGGCTGGCGGACAAGATTTCGACGAGTACCGAAAACTTTGTTTACGCTTTAGATATAAACAGACTTGAACTTGAGCAAGGAGCAAAAGTATTTTCCAAGAATGAACGGCTGCAATTTATTTTTGCGGATATTTTTGAAGATATTTTGCCGCAGAAAGCATTCGATGCCGTGGTAATTGCAAGTTCGGTTCAATATTTCAAGGAACTGCGGATATTGATAAAGCGATTATTAACATTATTAAATGTTTCAGGCGAAATTCTTATAATTGATTCCAACTTCTACAAAGGCAACGAAATAAAAGCGGCTAAGGAAAGGACAGAAAGATATTATAATAATCTTGGCCATCCGGAAATGATCCGGTTCTATCACCACCATAATTGGGAAGAATTAAATGAATTTAATTATCGTATTGTGAATAAATTTAGTTTTAAAACATTGAAGAGAGTAAATAAAATTTTCAGAAATAACTATGCAATTTTCCCGAGGATAAGAATAAAGGTGAGAGATAATTTATGAATATTCACCCGAGTTTAAACTCCGGGGAATATGCCTTCTGTCCGGGGATTTAGACCACCCGCATTACTAATCTGGGCTAAGAATCTGCCTATGGAACTTGAGTATAGTTTTGACAGGAGGTTGTAATTATTTTGGATATATAAATCCAAAATGTGAAGTTCACCTTGAAGTTATTCCGTTTAAAGTCCAGTCAATATTTGTACTTTAATTATTTTTTTTTGAACTTAAAAAGTTCTGTTCTTTGACATAATGTTTTGACGTAATGATAATTATTTACTAATTTTTCTCCATTGAATTTTGAGATTCAGATTCTATGGAACAGTGAGAGACAGATCCCGTATTTAATGATGTTATTTCATTTTGGGACATCTCTTGCTGTTTCCTTTTTCTGTATTGCTTGTTTGAAACAGGGGCATCTGAATCAAGCTCTTGGAATCGTCTTAGCTTGATGTTTACTTTTTTGCTTTTCAGATGATTGTCCAGCATTTTCTTGGAATTAGCTTTGTCCTTTTCAGGATTAAATTTCTCATTATTCTTAAGCATCCCGTAGATAATCCTCAGTGTTTTGTGCATGCAGGTTACTAATGCTTTTATTTTTTTCATTCCCTTACTGCAATGACGCACGTATATTTCTTTTATGAGAGGATTACATCTAATTGCAGTAAAAGCCACATTATAAAGAAGGGCTCTTGCTTCTCTGCTGCCTTGTTTGCTTATATGCATTCCGGAGGTTCCATCGCCGCTTTCTTTCCAGACAGGATGAAGTCCAAAGAATGAGGCTAACTTCTTTGTACTGCTAAAATTGTCAATTGATACTATCTTGAGCATCAATCCAATGGCTGTGTAATCACCAATCCCTTTGAAACTTTTTAGTAGTTCTATTTCAGGTAATTGACAATTATCTGCAATAAGCTTCGAACGCTTATTTATTAGTTTAGTTAGACTAATAATTTGTTTTACAAGAGAAATTATCAGTTCCCCGGTTATATTATCAGTAGCCGAAGCTACAGAACTTTTAGCTCTACTTATCAGCTTTAAGGCTCTTGCCTCTGATACATAAGCTATAGAAGACAATGCTGATATTCTGGCTTTGGATAAGTGTTTTGCCGTTGGATACTGCATAATGGTCATTAATAACCATTTAGGATAGCCATACTTAGCATATCTTAAAAGTTCCGGATTTGCATTGTAAAGATTACCTTCAAGCTGATTATAAAGCTGTGTCCGCTGTTTGGTAAGAAGCCTTACAAACTTCCAATGCCTTCTCAAAGAGCAAAATTTATCTGTCTTCTTAAAGATAACTTTATCTTTATAGTTAATCAGATATTCAGCAATATTCCCGGCTGCCTTTTTATCGGTTATTATCCTGGTTAGTGAAGCTCTACTGCTATGATGAGTACCTATAGGGTTTATCCTTGCAACAGATATTTCTATTCTGTCCTGCATATCGCATAAACTCTCAAACCAGTTGTTCTCATAACCGCCGGTTGATTCAACACCGGCTATTATTGCACAACCCGGATGCTCTGTAACAAAATCTATTAGAACATTACTGAGCAGATGGTGTCCTTTTGCTGTATCATCAAGCTGAAAATTCTTTAAGGCTGTCTTTTTATCTTCATTAAGAATTATAAAATCACAATAGCCTTTACTTACATCACCACCTAAATAAAAATTATTCATAATAACCTTTCAAAAATTATTATAATATAAAAAATGTCAGGTAACATCACCCTTGTATATACAGCATCTGGTGCTAAGTTATTCCAAGACTTTAACCTGACGGAAGGAAGACACTCCAAGACGGGCTCGAGGCCCAGGTTTGCTACCTTCTACTTCCGTAAGAAAATAAATTTTTTCATTATGTCAAAGAACATTATGTCGTGCTAATTAACTTTAAACATACAAGGTGAACCTCACAGAATATCAACAGGGGTTGGGAACCGTACAAGATATTAATGAAAAAATATTTATATTTCTTCTGATAGATTTTACACTATTAAAAACAAAATAGCTAAAAAATTGAATTTATTTCAAGTTTTGGCTTTAGCTTTTAAATATTAAAACCTATAATTGAGAATTATAAAAATGTAGAACAGTGATATTAGATTAACCTGATAGTACTAAGGATGACAAATGTTTGAATATATTGAGAATGTAAAAAAATACTGCAATAGCTTAACTGAATACAAACGTTATAAAACCAGAGAAGTTTTCATAGGTGATGTAGCTTTAGGAGCAAATAATCCTATCAGAATTCAATCCATGACAACCACAAATACTATGGATACAAAAGCGACGGTTGAGCAAACGATAAGGATGGTTAATTCAGGGTGTGAATACGTCAGGATAACGGCACCAAGCAAGCTTGAGGCGCAGAATCTTGAATTAATAAAAAATGAATTAAGAAAGAAAGGGTACAACGTTCCATTAATAGCTGATATTCACTTCACTCCGAATGCGGCTGAAATTGCAGCTAGGATAGTTGAGAAAGTACGTATTAATCCCGGAAATTACATTGACAGGAAAAAATTCCAGTCGATGGAATATACCGACAGTGAATATTATTCTGAAATTGAAAAAATAAGAGAGAGATTTTCACCGCTGGTAAAGATCTGCAAAGAGTACGGAACTTGTATGAGGATAGGAACCAACCACGGCTCGCTCTCCGACAGGATTATGAGCCGGTACGGCGATACACCGCTGGGGATGATAGAATCAGCTTTGGAATTTGTACGTATTTGTGAAGAACTGGATTATTATAATATTGTACTTTCCATGAAAGCAAGTAATCCCCAAATAATGATTCAAGCATACAGGATGCTGATAAAAAAAATGGAATCTGAAGGCATGAATTACCCGCTGCACATTGGAGTAACGGAAGCCGGAGGAGGTGAAGACGGCAGGATAAAGTCCGCTGTAGGCATAGGTACTTTACTTGAAGACGGAATAGGAGATACTGTAAGAGTATCCCTAACAGAAGACCCTGAATTTGAAGCGCCCGTGGCAATCCAATTAGTAAAACGTTATGATGAGAGAGCTAATCATAAACCGATCAAACCTGTAGAAATTATTCCTTACGATCCATTTAATTACACGAGGCGCCACACTTTCAATATATTAAATATAGGAGAACAAAATGTTCCCAGAGTAATAACCGATTTTGGGGAATCCGGAGTGAATGATTATAATGATCTTTCTGCCATAGGATATTACTATGATTCAGTGACCGATAAATGGAATATGAGCGACGGCGCACCGGATTTTATATATTTAGGAAAAAATGAACCTTCGTTTAATTTGCCCAACGGTTTAAGAATAATATATGATTATAAATTCTGGGTTGAGAAGAAGAATAACCAGGAAAGTTTCCCGTTATTTTCAACAGATGAGTATTCAAAATCAAACAAGAAATCAAAAATTTTAAACTTTGTTGCCGGAACAATAGATAATTTAAATGATTCGATTTTAAATTTGATAAATGCAGATAAAACTGCTGTTATTATTTTAGAAACAATCAATTTGCACGGTATGCCGGAACAAAGAAGAGTTTTTATTGAATTACTCACCAAGAGTATTACCAACCCGGTTATATTAAAAAGAAATTATTATACTTTGAGTTTTGATCAATTAAGATTATATGCAGCAACTGATTTAGGCGGACTAATGGTGGACGGTTTTGGTGATGGAGTCTGGGCAAATGCTGAAAGTATTAAAGAATTGAGTGATAATCATTCCAAAATAAATGAAAACATTTTAGTGAATAACTTAGTGAATAGGACTGAATCAAAAGAAAAAGCTATAAACCGGGTATTATTCGGCGTTTTGCAAGCTACCAGAACCAGAATTTCAAAAACAGAATACATTGCCTGCCCGTCCTGCGGGAGAACATTATTTGATTTACAAGAAACGACTGAAAGGATAAGGCAGAGAACAGAACATTTAAAAGGAGTAAAAATTGCAATTATGGGCTGTATTGTTAACGGCCCGGGAGAAATGGCTGATGCTGATTACGGTTATGTAGGTTCAGGAATAGGTAAAATAAATCTTTACAGAGGTAAAGACATTGTACGCAGAAATATACCTTCAGAACAAGCTGTTGATAATTTAATAGAAATAATAAAAGAAGACAATAATTGGATTATACCCAAATAAATAGGTACGGTATTTTATATCACAAAATAATCGCAAGTTTTTTAATATTATCCCTTAGAATTATTGTAAATTAAGAGACGATAATGTATATTTGAAAACTTAATTATGGATACGAAAATAGTAAATCTTATATATTTTATATTAATAAGTTCTTTTCTTGATCAACAAGAAAGTTAAAAATTGAAAGATGCACCCCGATTATTTCGGGGTGCATTTTTTTTGTATGATTTGTAAGGAAATAATAAAACATATTGAGGAATGGGCGCCTAAAGAAATAGCCTGGCAAAAAGATAACGTTGGTTTACAAATAGGAACGACAGACAGAAAAATAAAAAATATTCTTCTCTGTTTAGAATTAACCAATGAGGTTATCGATGATGCCATCAAAAAGAGTTGTAATTTTATAATTTCTCATCACCCGCTTTTTTTCAGTCCAATCAAAAAAATAGACCTTCAAAACGATAAAAATTCAAAGCTTATTGAACGAATAATAAAAAAGGATATAACATTATATTCAGCGCATACTAATCTGGATTTCACAAAAGACGGCGTTAGTTTTGAGTTGGCCAAGGTTTTAAAGCTTAAAAACATCGATTTTCTTAGCCCGGTAAAATCTAATCAGTACAAGCTGGTGGTTTTTGTCCCCAAAAACTTTATAAATAAAGTTTCAGAAGCAATTTTTGAAGCTGGCGGTGGCGTAATAGGGGAATATAACTGTTGCAGTTTCAGAACAAACGGCACGGGAACTTTCAGAGGTTCAAATAAGACAAATCCTGCTGTGGGAAGGAAAGGACGCGACGAACATGTTGAAGAAATACGGCTGGAAGTACTGGTTGATTCCTGGAAAATAAAAAAAGTACTATCGGCACTTTTAAAAGTACATCCATATGAAGAAGCTGCTTATGATATTTACCCATTGGAAAATTCCGGCAATTACGGAGCCGGAGCTATTGGCGAACTTGAAAATTCTTTATCTAAAGCGGAATTTTTAAAATATATATCAGAACAACTAAAGATAAAAAATTTCAGGTATACAGGAACTGAAAAAAAGAACATTAAAAAAATAGCTGTTTGCGGGGGAGCAGGAAGCGATTTAATGCAGGAAGCGATAAAAGCTTCGGCAGATGCATTTATAACGGCTGATATTAAATACCATACTTTTCATGATGCTACAGATAAAATCCTTTTAATAGACGCGGGACATTATGAGACAGAAATTCATACATTAAATGAATTGAAAAGAAGACTAACATTGATTGCGGGAAATATTAATTCGAATATTAAAATTTTTAGATACAATGGATCAACGAATCCGATTATTTTTTATAACAATTAAGTAAGGAGCAAAAGTAAATTGTTTGACAGACTAAAAATATTGTACGAGCTGCAAAATTTAGATGATCAACTTGATGAGCTTGAAGAACTTCGCGGAGACCTTCCAAATGCAGTTGAAGCGCTTGAAGAAAAAATTAATGCTATGAAAAGTGATATTGCTTCAAAAGAAAAAGAACGAAAAGACTCCCTTAAAAAGAGAGAAGATAACGATGAGGAAATAAACAAGCTTAAAGAAAATCAGAAACGGTTTAAAGCTCAGTTATACCAGGTTAGAAATAATAAAGAATATGACGCTTTAACGAAAGAGATTGATCATAATGAAGAACAAATAAACACTTTGGAAACTGAAAATAATACTCTTGCGGATCTAAGTAAGAAATTAACAGATGAAATTGAAGAAATTACACCGCAAATGGACGAGCTAAAGGAAGAATTAAAAGTTAAAGAAGCGGATTTAAAAGAGATTATTAAAGCCAATGAAAAAGAAGAAGCTAAACTAAGGACAAAGCGGAAAGAAATTGAAGCAGCAACAAAAAAGCCGGATTATTCTGCATATATGCGAATAAGAAAAGCAAAAAAAGGGAAAGCTGTTGCAACAATTAAACGTTCAGCTTGTTCCGGGTGCCATAACATAGTTCCATCGCAACGACAGCTTGAAATAAGGAGAAACACAAAGCTTTTCTTCTGCGAGTATTGCGGCAGGATTTTGGTTTCCACGGAAGTAGCCGAAACAATAGATGCTTAAAAAATAATTATAATTCCTCTCTATACCTGATACAGTCTTAAAGACTGCACTTGTACCGACTAAGAGTTGGTACGAGAAAGGTGAGAGGGACATTGGACCTTGTGCATTTCCTCTCCCAGATTGCCTTTTTGAACAGATCTAACAGCCTTTAATAAAAATGTGTCATAAAATCAGATATATACAATTAGATTTGCCAAATCGCTTTTTAAATCGGGTAATAATTAAGCATTTTTTTGTGGAAACGGAGTTTCGCCATATAATATTACTAAAGCCGGTAAATAAGATTCAATACATATAATTCCCTCTTCTTTTTAAAATCCCGCTGTTTTCCCGAAAAGTTATTTATTATATTTGGCGCAATTAAATAATTGAATTTCTAAACTAATTTAGATTGTTTTAGATAATTAATAAGAGATTTAGGTTGTAGATATAAATACAACTTGAGATTGAAAAAAATAGTTTAGGCCGGGCAGTTGCTCCGATAATATCGGGGAGGAAAGTCCGAACTTCACAGAACAAGGTGCCGGGTAACACCCGGGATGCCGGAGTGCCTATAATATAAGCATAAAGGTATACGGAAAGTGCCGCAGAAAATATACCGTCCCGGTTATGCCGGGATAAGGGTGAAAAGGCAGGGTAAGAGCCTACCGCGGAAATGGTAACATTTCCGGTCCTTAATGGATCCTGGATTTCAGCATTTAGCTGTGAAATCAGGACAAGGTAAACCACACCCGAAGCAAGGTCAAGTATGGGAATCTTCCCGGTGAAAACCGGGACAAAGTTGTTCGCTTTGAGAAACTGCTTAATTGCAGTCTGGGTTTCCGGGTGGACCGCTAAAGCCAGGCAGTAATGACTGGACGAGATAAATAACTGCCGTCCCGATTTTATCGGGATTACAAAATTCGGCTTACAGGCCTAAACTATTTTTTGTTCTTATAATTGTCTTCCGGATAATTTTTATGTTGAAAAAGCGCTGGAAAATAAAAGAAGTTGAAGATGCTTACGTAGTAAAATCTTTAGCCGAAAACTTAAATATTTCTGAAGTACTTTCCAGTCTGCTTATTTTAAGGAATATAAAGAACTTTAACCAGGCTAAAACATTTTTCCGCCCATCGTTGGATTTATTAAATGATCCGTTTAAAATGGATGGGATGGAAGCCGCCACCTACCGCTTAATAAAAGCATTAACAGAAAATCAGCTTATTTGTATATACGGAGATTATGATGTTGACGGGACCTGTTCAACAGCATTGCTATATCTATTTTTAAAGGAACTGGGAGCCAATGTTGATTTTTATATTCCCCAGCGCCTTACCGAAGGTTACGGCCTTTCACAAAGCGGGATTGATAACGTTAAAAGCAAAGGTACCAGCCTGCTGATTACCGTCGACTGCGGAATAACTGCAATTGAAGAAACGCGGTATGCGAATAAACTTGATATGAATGTTATAATCTGCGATCATCATCAGCCAAAAGATGAAATACCGGGCGCATTTGCGGTTTTGGACCCGTTAAAGCCGGGCTGCAGCTATCCATTTAAATACCTATCAGGCGCCGGTGTGGCGTTCAAACTAGCACAAGGCGTTGCGGAGAGAATCGGAAAAAGAGAATTACCGTTACAGTACCTGGACCTGGTAGCAATGGCAGGTGCGGCAGATATAGTACCACTTATTGACGAGAACAGAGTCCTTGTAAAAGAGGGATTGAATATGATCAATACTAATCCGCGCCCCGGAGTTGAAGCTTTAATTGAAAGCAGTAATATGATCCCCGGGAACTTAACATCTGGTCAAATAGTGTTTACAATTGCTCCAAGAATTAATGCCGTCGGCAGGTTAGGCGATGCGCAGCGTGCTGTAGAATTATTAATAACAAACGACAAAAAACAAGCACTTGAACTTGCTAAAGTACTTGAAACAGAAAATTATCAAAGAAGAAAAATTGATGAAGATACTTTTGACAGCGCTCTTGAAATTGTAGAAAGTTCATTAGATTTAAGTGAAGATACGGCAATAATTCTTCACCAGGAGAAATGGCATCCGGGAGTAATAGGAATTGTGGCCTCCAGGCTTGTTGAGAAATATTACCGTCCAACTATAATGCTTACTACCGTAGATGGAATAGCAAAAGGTTCGGCAAGAAGTATTTCCAATTTTAATATTTACGAAGCTTTAAGAAAATGCGGCGACCTGCTGATACATTTCGGGGGACATCAGGCTGCAGCCGGATTAGCGGTAGAAGTTGAGAAAATTGAAGAATTTAAGTTAAAGTTTAATAAGATCGTTAAAGAATCAATGAACGAAGATGATCTTTTACCTGAGATACATATTGACTCTAAGCTAAAATTTTCGGAAATATCGCCTAAGTTTTTAAAAATCATTGAACAATTTGCACCTTTTGGGCCCGGCAATATGCGTCCAGTGTTCCTGTCGGAAGATGTTGAGATAGTAAATACGCCAAGGATCGTCGGTATGAACCATATAATATTGAATTTAAGACAAGCCGGCTGCGACAAAGTATTTGATAGTATAGGATTTAACATGGTAGACAGCCTGGATACAGCAAGGTCATGCTCATCGCTTGACGTGGTTTATACAATAGATAAAACAATAAGAGACGGACGAATTTTTCCACAATTCAAATTAAAAGATATAAAAGCAAAAGAAAATATTTAGGAGAGACTTAAATGTCAGGACATTCAAAATGGGCAACTACCAAAAGGAAAAAAGCTGTAATTGATGCAAAACGCGGAAAAGCTTTTACAAAGATAATTAAGGAAATAACTATTGCGGCAAGAGAAGGCGGCGGAGACCCCAATGGTAATCCCCGTTTAAGACTTGCGGTTGACAATGCCAAAGCAGTAAATATGCCTGCTGATAATATAGAACGCGCTATTAAAAAGGCAACCGGTGAATTAGAAGGAACAACATACCATGAATTAATGTATGAGGGTTACGGCCCAGCCGGTGTTGCAATCCTTGTTGAAGTTGCGACAGACAACAAAAACAGAACAGTTGCCGAAGTTAGGCACCTCTTTAGCAAAGGCGGAGGAGTAATGGGAGAAACCGGTTCGGTTGCATGGATGTTTGATAAAAAAGGAGCGATCACTCTTCCGAAGCAGAATAAGAGTGAAGACGATATGACAGAAATAATTCTTGATGCCGGCGCCGAAGACTTGCAAAGCGAAGAAGAATTTTATATTGTCCTGACTTCAATTGAATCATTTGAGACGGTAAGAAAAGCTTTAATTGACAAAAAACTTACTATTGAAAATGCATCGCTTCAATGGATAGCAAAAAACTTTATTAATGTTACAGGCGAGGATGCAGAAAAAGTCGGGAAACTTCTTGAATCACTTGAAGACAGCGATGACGTTCAGAACGTATATTCAAATGCAGACCTTGAAATAGCTTAATAAAATGAATTGTATTAATCATTGTATATTATTTTTATTTACCCGCAGGGTTAAATGATTATCCTGGGAGTTGATCCCGGAACCATTTTTACAGGTTTCGGGATAATCAATTATAACAAGAATTCTTTTACGCGTGTAAAGAACGGATTAATAAAGCTCCCTTCTACAAAAACAATAGCACAAAAACTCGAATTGATCTATGAGGGGCTGGATAAAGTAATTAAAACATACAAGCCGGACGAGTTTGCAATTGAAACAGCCTTTTACGGAAAGAATGTTCAGTCAGCAATGAAGATCGGCTATGCAAGAGGAGTTTCCATACTTGCAGCCATACACAATAACGTACCAATAAGCGAATACTCGCCGAGAGAAATAAAAAAATCAATAGTCGGGAACGGCGCCGCATCCAAAGAGCAGGTTAGTTTTATGATAAGGACGATACTTGATCTTAAAAACGATAAAATGCGGCTTGATGAAAGCGATGCGCTTGCGATAGCCCTTTGCCATTCATTCAGAATGAAAACACCTTTTAAAAAAAGCAAGGATTGGAAATCTTTTGTTGAAGCATTCCCGGATAGAGTCATAAAATAATCCACAAATTATAACTAAATATTATTTTAAGCCATAAGAACTTTATTCTTATTAATTATTTTTCAATATATAATTGATTAATATAGAATGTAGTATCTAAAAATTATAATTTCTATATTAGAAATATTTACTTTATTTAATAATTTATCCTAAATCTATCTATGATCGGCTATTTAACCGGAAAAATAATTTCTGCAAGGCCAACGAAAATATTGCTCGACGTAAACGGCGTGGGCTACCTAGTAAACATTTCCATAAATACATTTGAAAAAATTTCCTGCAAGGATTCCGCCGCCCTGTTTATTCATACAAGCGTAAAAGAAGATTCGATTACACTTTTTGGGTTTTCTACCGAAACAGAAAAAGAAATGTTTGAGCTTCTTATTTCGGTAAACGGGATTGGCCCTAAGATTGCCTTAAGTATACTTTCGGGAATCAGAACAGAAGATCTGAAATATGCAATTAAATCATCCGATATATCACGCATAGTTGCGGTTCCCGGGATAGGAAAAAAAACAGCGGAAAGATTAGTGCTTGAACTTGGGAATAAGGTGAATAATATTACAAGCGGGGAGACTACTGAAATAACACACAGTACGAAAACCGAAGCCGTATCAGCGCTGATTACGCTTGGATATAATTCAAAGACAGCAGAAAATGTAGTGAGGGAAATATTGAGTGGTAAGCCAGATAGTTCTCTTGAAGAATTAATCAAAAGAGCATTAAGTTCTTTAAATAAGTAGAACTGCCTTTCTCCCATCAATCATTAGTTAAAATACTCAACCGGCAGTTATTCGCAAAACGGGACAAAAGCATTGAACAGAACCGGGATAATATTTGATATTTCCAAATATGCCGTTCATGACGGACCGGGCATACGTACGACTATTTTCTTTAAGGGCTGCCCGATGGATTGCCGATGGTGCCATAATCCCGAAAGTAAGAAACCCAAACCTGAAACCGATGTTAATATTACACGAAGCAAACCGGCTAAACTTTTATTCTGCGGGAACAACGATATCCTTGGGAAGAAAGTAACTGTTGATGAATTAATAATTGAAATAGAGAAGGACAATATTTTTTATGAACAATCAGGCGGCGGAGTGACTTTTAGCGGCGGAGAACCATTAATGCAGCCTGAATTTCTTGAAACAATATTAATTGAGTGTAGAGAGAAGGGTATTCATACTGCTGTCGACACATCAGGTTATACGAGCAAGGAAATAATTAATAATATTTCCCATTATACAGATTTATTTTTATTCGATCTTAAATTAATGGATGAGCAAGAACATATAAAGTATACCGGCGTTTCTAATAAGCCTATTCATGAAAACCTTATAAATTTAGCTCAAATCCGGAAGAATATAAGAGTAAGGATACCACTGATTCCCGGTATTACCGACACCACAAAGAATATTGATCAGATTATTGAATTTTTATCTCGGACCGGGAATATTACAAATATAGACCTGCTGCCTTATAACATTCTGAGCGAAGAAAAAAATAAAAATTTTAACAATGAGAACAGGCTTACAGGGTTAAAAGAACAGCCTGAAGAAGCAATTAATAAAATAGCCGAAAAGTTCAAACACCACGGCTATGAAATTACAGTAAGAGGTTAACTATGAATAATCGAATAAAAACATTAAGAGAAAAATCACTTAAGGCAATTCCATTTCTTTCCCATGAGAGGGCATTACTTATAACAGATTTTTACAAAAGCGGCGCTCATGAGACTGTACCGGTCCCAATAGCAAGAGCTCTTTGTTTTAAATACATTCTTGAAAAAAAGAAATTGTTTATTGACGATAATGAGCTAATAGTGGGCGAGCGCGGGACAGAACCCAAAGCAACTCCCACATATCCTGAAATATGTATACACAGTATTGAAGATTTAGAAATATTAAACTCAAGGGAAAAAGTTTTTTTTGTTTCCGATGAAGAAACAAAAAGGATTTATTCCGACAAAATAATCCCTTTTTGGCGCGGTAAATCAATCAGAGAAAAGATATTTAATGAAATGGACAACGAATGGAAGGAAGCCTATTCAGCCGGTATTTTCACTGAATTTATGGAACAAAGAGCGCCCGGGCATACCGTTCTCGATGATAAAATATACAAGAAAGGGTTAATAGACTTTAAGAAAGATATCTGCAATCAAATTGAGGCTCTGGATTTTTTTAATGATAGCGAAGCATTATGCAAAAGGGACGAGCTTAAAGCAATGGAAGTTGCCGCAGGCGCCATTATAAATTTTGCAAAAAGATATTCCCGGCTTGCAAAAGAAAAAGCTTTAAGAGAAGAGATACCCGAAAGAAGAAAAGAATTAGAAAAGATATCCGAAATCTGCAATTATGTTCCGGCAAACGCACCAAGAACATTATGGGAAGCGCTTCAATACTATTGGTTTATTCACCTGGGAGTTATCACGGAGTTAAACACCTGGGATTCTTTTAATCCAGGCAGGCTGGACCAGCATCTTTACCCTTTTTATAAAAAAGATCTTGAAGAAGGAATATTAACAAAGGACACTGCAAAAGAGCTGCTGCAGGCATTCTGGATAAAATTTAATAATCAGCCGGCGCCTCCTAAAGTCGGAGTAACGGCACAGGAAAGCAATACATATACGGATTTTTGCCTGATAAACCTGGGCGGTTTAAAAGAAAACGGCGAAGATGCCGTAAACGAACTTTCATATATTCTGCTTGATGTAATTGAAGAAATGCGGCTGCTACAGCCAAGTTCAATGGTACAGATAAGTAAAAAAAACCCGGACAGATTTATTAAACGGGCTTTAAAGATAATTAAAACCGGGTATGGCCAGCCTTCAGTATTCAATACTGATTCAATTATACAAGAATTAGTAAGGCAAGGTAAATCAATTACAGATGCGCGCACCGGCGGAGCAAGCGGCTGTGTAGAAACAGGCGCTTTCGGCAAAGAAAGCTATATACTGACAGGTTATTTTAATCTTGTCAAAATATTAGAGCTTACATTAAACAACGGCATCGATCCTAAGACAAATAAACTAATTGGCCTGCAAACGGGAGACCCGGAAAGCTTTTTTTCATTTGATGAATTACTTCAAGCTTATGAAAAGCAGTTAAATCATTTTATTAATATAAAAATTAAAGGAAGCCTTATTATAGAGAGACTATATGCCGAATACCTGCCTGCACCGTTTATGTCGATATTAATCAGCGACTGTATAAAGAAGGGAAAAGATTATAATAACGGCGGCGCACGATATAATACTTCTTACATCCAGGGCGTGGGCTTAGGAAGTATTACGGATGCGCTTACATCTTTAAAGTATAATGTATTCGATAAAAAAAACATAGACATGAAAGAATTTCTTTATGCGCTGAAGAAAAATTTTGCAGGTTCAGAATCATTGAGACAAGATTTATTGAATAAAACTCCTAAGTACGGCAACGATGATGACTATGCTGATTCGGTTCTAAGACAAATATTTGAAATATATTATAATGCAATTGACGGCAGACCGAATACCAGGGGCGGATGTTACAGGATAAATTTGCTGCCTACAACTTCACATGTTTATTTCGGAAGTGTCTGCGGTGCAACACCCGATGGAAGACAGGCTTATGAACCACTTTCTGAAGGAATTTCCCCGGTACAAGGCGCAGATGTTAACGGGCCGACAGCAGTTATAAAATCTGCATCAAAAATAGATCATTTAAGAACGGGCGGCATACTGCTTAATCAAAAATTTACGCCACAGCTTCTGGATGACGAAAGCGGAATTGAAAAATTAACACAGCTTATAAGGACATATTTCCGTTTGGACGGTCATCATATTCAATTTAATGTGGTAACAGCCGAAACGCTTCGCAAGGCACAAAAGGAACCGGAAAAGTACAGAGACCTGATTGTACGCGTTGCCGGATACAGCGATTATTTTATTGATCTTACTTTTGAATTGCAGAATGAAATAATAAAAAGGACTGAACAATATGCCTGCTAAATACGTTTAAAAGACTCCTTTAACATATTTGATACTATTAGTACATGCCGGTACCCAAACCTTAATGAATGCTATTGCAACCGGGCAGGAGATATAATCCAAAGTATTTTAAAATATTAAATTACTGTACAATTTAATTCAGCAACATTTTCAACCCTTGCAAATAATTTATCTCCCTTTGCAACTTTACCAACTCCTTTAGGGGTACCTGTAAATATTAAATCGCCTTCTTCCAAAGTCATATATGATGAAACATATTGTACGAGTTTAACCGGAGGGAAAAGCATCAATTTTAATTTTTCACGCTGCCTGTTCTCATCATTTATTGAAAGTGATATTTCTTCATTTAAAGTTAAGCTGTAATCATTTTTTAAAATAAAATCCGACAGAACTGCCGAAGTATCAAAGCATTTTGCAATTGTCCAGGGATGTCCCTTCTTTTTAAGTTCATCCTGAATATCTCTTAAAGTCATATCCAGCCCAACGCCATAACCGGCAATAGCTTCTCCGGCTTCTGTTAAACCGGCATTTTTTACTTTTTTACCTATTAAAAGTACCAGTTCAACCTCATGGTGCATTTCAATTGAAAAGGAAGGATAAACGATATCTTCATCGGAATAAATGACCGATGAAGACGGTTTCAAAAATATTACCGGCGCAGCGGGAATTTCATTCCCCAATTCCATTGCATGTTCGGCATAATTCCTGCCGACACAAACGATTTTACCGACAGGGATACGATCAGAGGAGTTTTTAATTCTGATATATTTCATAAATGCATCCGGATTATGGTATTTAATTAATATGAATTATGTTTTCTGTTTTTTAGGCTTGGCCGCCGGGAATAAGACATTATTCAAAATTAACCGGTAGCCGGGTGAGTTTTTATGTAACGATAAATCGGTTGGCGGATCGCCGACAAGATGCCTGTATGCTTCCGGATCATGGCCGCCGTAAAATGTAAATGTACCCCTGCCGAAATCGCCATGAATATATTTAACCTGGTCGGTACCTTGACGTTCGGCCAAAATAATAATTGATTTTTTAACCACTGCTTTATGAAAACCCGTTGTCTGCCCCATAAACCCTCTTATAACATTAACATGATCCTGGGTAAGCATACATGGAACAGGGTCATACTTCGCAGAAAAATCAAACAATGTAAAATAATCGTTTTCCGAATCACCGACTTCGTCCGGTTGTATATTGATATTGCTGAAGGAATAAATATATGGATTCATTTCAAGTTTAAAATCAGTAAAGGCAAGTGTATTTGAAAAATCCAATTTACTCTGCGCGTCAGGATCGGCCGGGTCACCATCGAACATCTGTGCGCAAATGTCGGTATGTTCTGCCGCAAGAGCAATATCAAAAGTATCCGTAGCCGAGCACATAGCAAACAGAAAACCCCCCTGTCCGACATAATCTTTAATATCCAGGGCAACTGCTTTCATCATATCCGAAACTTTCCTGAAACCGTTTTTCTTAGCATCGGCTTCATACTCAAGCTGATTGTCTATGTACCATTGTGCATTACTATAATTTGCATAAAATTTTCCATACTGCCCGGTAAAATCTTCGTGGTGCAGATGAATCCAATCATACTTCGATAAATCACCGCGCAGAATTTCATCATTCCATATTTTTGTATAAGGTATTTTAGCATAATCAAGAGCGAGAGTAACTGCATCATCCCACGGATGAAAACTTGGCGGTACGTAAACTGCTATTTTAGGCGCTTTTTCCAATCTGACTACATCCATATTATTATCATCTTTTTGAGAGGTGGAATATATATCAACAGCCTGTGTTGTTTCGAGCTGGTCGAAAGCAACACCTTCAATGCGGCAATCATTAGCCGTCCTATCCGAATAATCAAGCATAAATGAACCGCCCCTGTAATTTAAGAGCCAGTCGGCTTTCTGGCCAAGCTCCAGGGCGCGAAATGTAATACCGTAAGCTTTTAAATGGTCAGTCTGCTGCAAATCCATATAAATTAAAATTTTCGATTGGGGGGAAGCAAAAGATTGAAGGAGGAAAAGAATAAATAAAATCTTTTTCATTTTAAAAATCAGACAAGAATTAATTAATTTTTTGAGAGCTTATCCCCGCAGAGAGTTACTACTACCGGGATATTTTTACGCGGTAATATTAAGCTGATTTTCTATCCGACTCAAGGTAAATCGGCTCCGCACCGTGTTCAACCACATCCCTGGTAACAATACACTTTTCGATATTTTCCCTGCTTGGCAATTCATACATAATATCGAGCATAAAGTCTTCCACGATTGAGCGAAGCGCCCTGGCGCCTGTTTTACGTTCCATAGCCCTGACAACAATTGCATCAACTGCCATAGGATCAAACTCTAATTCAATACTTTCCAGCATAAATAATTTTTTGTATTGTTTAAGGATGGCATTTTTAGGTTCAACAAGGATACATTTTAAAGCTTCTTCCGAAAGAGACTGGAGAGGGGCAATAATTGGAATTCTTCCAATCAATTCAGGAATTAAACCAAAGCGTAGTAAATCATCCGGAAGAATATGTTTGAGCATATCTTCATCATCATTTTTACTCTTTAATGACCCGGCTGCAAAACCCATCCTGTTTTTATTTATCCTGGCGGCAATAATTTTATCAATTCCTTCAAAAGCACCGCCGACAATAAATAAGATATTTTTAGTATTAATATTTATAAGGCTCTGTTCCGGGTGTTTCCTTCCGCCTTTTGGTGGAACACCTGCAACGGTACCTTCTAATATTTTTAAAAGCGCCTGCTGAACACCCTCACCGGAAACATCCCTTGTAATAGAAGTGCTTTCGCTTTTGCGTGCGATTTTATCAATTTCATCAATATAGACTATACCTTTTTGAGCTCTTTCAAGATTATAGTCCGCGGCCTGTAAGAGATGAACAAGAACAGTTTCCACATCATCGCCGACATAACCCGCTTCGGTAAGAGTTGTAGCGTCTGCAATTGCAAAAGGAACGTCCAGTATTTTTGCAAGGGTTTGTGCAAGAAGTGTTTTCCCTACCCCGGTAGGGCCAATTAGTAATATATTACTTTTTTCAATTTCAGTATCATCAAGTTCAAAAAAAGCAGATTTTGAGTTAATTCTTTTATAATGATTATACACAGCGACGGAGAGAACTTTTTTAGCTTTATCCTGCCCGATAACATACTCATCAAGTGTTTTTTTAATTAAAGCCGGAGTTTGAATAATAGAATTTTTGGATTTATAAGTATAGGCTGCAAGATTATTTTTTAAAATATCAACGCTGCTACTTATACAAATGTCACAGATATAAACATCCGGACCGGCTATCATACTGCCCACTTCGCTGCCATCTCTGCCACAAAAGGAGCATTTTACTATTTTTTGATTTTGTTTTTTACCCATTACTCTACATTATCGACAGTTTTATCTCTTAATTTAATTATTTCAGCTCTTGCATCATCAAGATATAATGAGTTAGGGAATTTAGCAAGTAAATTTTCATAAGTTTCAATGGCTTTTTGTTTATTCCCGAGCTCATACTGGAAAATTTTTCCTTGTAAATATAATGCTTTATCTGCAAAAATGTTATTATTTACATCATTTGCAATCAAATTCAGCTTTGCGGCGGCCGTGTCAATTTTATTATCAGCAATTTCCATCTCAGCAATCCTTAAATCAGCTAAATTTTGAAGCATTAGTTTTTGCGGTTCCATAGCTACGGAATTATATTTTCTAGCAGCTTCCTCGAATTTACCCTGTTCCGCCAAAAACTCGGCCTGTGCAAATATCACAAGGTTAGACGAATCATTTGCTGAAGTGTTCATTAAGAGAGAGAGTGATAAAGCATCATTAGCAGAATTATTGCCGAGATTTTCAAGAATAGCGTTTAAATATTCCCTGGTTTTTTCAAAGTTACCTTTATAAAAATATATGCGGGCCAGCCTGTATGTGGTAAAATTCTTTTTTTCGACTGAATACCTGTTGTTGGCAATAATTCCGGAATAAATAGATGCGGCTGCCATCCAGATCCCCTTTTAAAACCATAACCTTAGCTAAATTGATATAAGCATCAACTGCATACTGTGAGAGCGGAAAGTTATCAATTAAATTCCGGAAATATTTTTCAGCTTCGGTTAGTTCATTCTGCCCGAGCATGATATCACCCAGCCTTAACAAAGCTTCGGCTGCGGTTTCAGTTCGGGGATAAATTTTAATTATGTCAAGATATACCGAAATTATTTTTTCTTCATCTGGTGATTTTTGAATAACGGTTTTACAGAATGGTTCCCAAGAGGAAACAGCAAACTTATTTTCTTCCTCAAGAAGTGATTCAAGAGTTTTTGCATAACCCAGTTTTGCGACAGAAACAAATGGCGACCCGGGGAAATTATTAATTATATATTCATAAACCCCGGAAGCGGTTTTAAAGATTTTGTCTCCGGATATTAACTGTGCAAAATTTAATAACTGCCCTCCCTGTGACTTCTGTAATTGATCAATGTCTTTATAAAGATTAAAAGCTTTGTCATACGATTTATTTTGCACATACAGCCGGGCAAGCAGAAATTTAAAATTTATCTTAGTTCCATCCGCATATTTCTCTACTACAGGGATGGAATTTTGCAGTGCACCCGGTTTTGAAGTATAACTTAATATTTTATTTTCCACTATATCAAGCTGGTCGGCGTTACGAGACAAAATGAAACAATACTCTTCAGCAGCATCTTTGTACTGCATTGTAACAGAATAAAGGTTGGCCAGATCAAATGCGAAATATATGGGATTCTCTGAAATATCCTGCCCTTTTTTTAAATACTTAATAGCCTGTTCAAATGTTCTCATCTGTATTGCATAATTAGCAATTATCCTGCACACGGCTTCACTATCGGAAAATTTTGCAAGAGCACTGTCCCAAACTGCAAAAGCTTTTCGCTCGTTACCTTTTAAGTAATATGTTGTTCCGAGCATGCCATACAGATTTATATCCTGGTTTGAATTATTCATACGGTCCTCAATTAAGACTATTGAGGCGTCGTAATCTTTCAATTGGGTATAAACAGTATTCAATGCCTGGAAATATTCATAATTACCCGGCTGACCTTTATAAAGTTCCTCCAAAACCGGTTTGGCTTTTTCAAGCTGACCAGCCTGCATATAATTTTGAGAAAGGATAAATCTATTACCTGCGTCCATTTGTGCAAAGGAAATGCCTGAAACAGCAATTATCAGTAAAAAAACTTTCTTCAACATATTTCAAAGATAGTAAAAACTAATATGGCTTCAAGGCAGGAAATTGTGCTGAGAGCAAAATGCAATAATTTAAGAACAAAAAATGTTAGACTCACTTTGAAAGTGAGCCTCACTTAATGATAATTGGGCTGCGAGTAGTATGTGTCGTTTTACATTGATTAAAACTGCTTTCTTATGTAATTTTAATGTTTGACATCAAACAGAATATGAAAAAAGTATTAATTCTAGGCTCTACAGGCTCTATAGGCATCAACACTTTAAATGTGATCAGAAACTTCCCTGATACTTTTCAAATTACCGCTCTAACAGTTAATACAAAGATAGATCTTCTTGAAACTCAAATTAATGAATTTCATCCGGGCACAGTAGTAGTAAAAGATGAGAAACCTGGAATGGCTCTCAAGAATAGAATAGCCGGGAAATGCGAAGTACTGGTAGGCGAGCAGGGATTAATTGAAGCAGCGGCGAGACTGGATTATGATATATTTGTGGGCGCTATGGTAGGTTTTTGCGGGTTAGCACCTACGCTTGAAGCTATAAAAAGGGGCAAAATTATAGCATTAGCAAATAAAGAAACGCTTGTTGTTGCAGGAGAGCTTATAACAAATTTATGCAGCCGGTATAATGCTAAACTTATCCCTATAGATTCCGAACACAGTGCAATATTTCAATGCCTTGAAGGCGAGAAAAAAGATAATATTGAAAAAATTATATTAACTGCTTCCGGTGGACCTTTTTTAAATAAAAGCAAAGCCTCACTTGCAAATGTTACGGTAAAAGAAGCCTTAAATCACCCAAATTGGAAAATGGGCGATAAAATAACGATTGATTCCGCATCGATGATGAACAAAGGGCTTGAAATTATTGAGGCATACTGGCTGTTCGGAGTAGAAAAAGAAAAAATTGAAGTTATTATACATCCACAGTCTATTATTCATTCCATGGTTCAATACATTGACGGTTCAATTAAGGCCCAACTAGGTTTGCCGGACATGAAACTACCAATACAATATGCATTAATTTACCCGGACAGGCTTAAAAATAATTTTACAAGATTAAACCTTGCACAGACAGCAAATTTAACTTTTTATTCACCGGATATTGAGAAATTTGAATGCCTTAAAATCGCATATAGTGCCCTAACTGCCGGGGGTACTGCTCCATGCGTAATGAATGCGGCAAATGAAATTGCGGTTAATAAATTTCTTAACGGGAAAATCAGATTTACTCATATTCCGCAGTTGATTACTAAAGCTCTGGAAAAGATAGAAAATCATAGGCCGAACGATATAGAGGCACTATTTGAATGTGATAAGGAGACCAGAGAATTTGTTATGGCATTGAGTTAAGTTATTTTTAAATGTAGACTATTTAAGCAGCTTGTAATTTTAACAGTATTATATGTAAGAAGGAGCATTTCAGTTAATGTTTTTAAACTATATTCTTTATTTTATTATAACAATAGTTATACTTGTTCTTGTTCATGAATTCGGCCATTTTGCCGCTGCTAAATTATGCGGTATGCGCGCAGATACATTTGCTATCGGATTCGGGAAGCGTTTATTCGGATGGAATAAATTAACCGGTTTTACATTTGGAGATTTACCTGAAGATTTTGACGGTAAGGGCAATACAGACTACCGGTTAAGCCTTCTGCCTTTGGGCGGATACGTAAAAATAGCAGGAATGGTTGATGAAAGTTTTGATACTGAATTTGCCGATAAAGAACCCCAGCCATATGAATTCCGGGCAAGGCCGACCTGGCAGAAGATTATAGTAATCTCTGCCGGTGTATTTATGAATTTACTATTAGCAATGATAGTATTCTGGAGTTTCAACTTTTTTCACGGGAAAGAATACACAAAAACAACCTCAATCGGATATGTTGAACCGAACAGCATTGCAGATTCACTCGGTTTCGCAACCAACGATAAACTTCTTTCCATAAATGGTAAAATTGTAAATAATTGGGAAGATGTCCAGACAGATATTTTAATTAATTCAATCGGACAAAATTTAAATATTGAACTCCTCAGAGCCGGATCAATTAAAACTATTAAAGCGCCGAGATCACGAATTCCATCCGATGAAAACGGCGAACAATTTTTAATGCCGGCAGGCACAAGGCCGGGTATAACTGAAGTATTATCAAAATCACCCGCAGAACAGGCAGGTATAAAAACAGGCGATATTTTACTATCACTTAACCGGATACCTTTATTAAACGCCCGGCAGACGACAAAAATAATTACCAGCCATAAAGGTACACCGCTGCCGATAACAGTTTTAAGAGATAAAGATACTCTTAACCTAACCGTGACCCCAGGTTCAAACGGAATGATCGGCGTTGGGCTAAGTGAAATATTCACAGGGCAGGTTGTTCGCGAAAGCTTCGGATTCTTTGAATCATTTTATTACGGCGCGAAGGATATGATAAAAATTACCGGGTTAACATATCAAATGGCCGGTAATGTAATCAAGGGGAAAATTGCTTTCGGGAAGGCGTTTGCCGGACCTGTTAAAATTGCCAAGTTTGCTGCACAATCAGCAGATTACGGCATATCATACTTTTTAAGATTCCTTGCCTTATTAAGTTTAAGCTTAGCCATAATTAATATTTTACCGTTCCCCGTTTTAGACGGCGGGCATTTATTAATTATAATAATTGAGGGAATTGCAAGAAGGGAAATACCTATAAAAGTTAAAGTTGCAATTCAAAATGCAGGATTTGTAATACTGCTTTTGTTAATGGCCTTTATAATCTATAACGATATCAGTAATTTATAACTATGACAAATGATTCCCGGTATTTTTAATAATACCGGGAATCATAAAAGCATATAATGAAATTTCTTTTCCGATTTACTTCATTCCAATTAATACGGACAGAAAAATCTTATAGAGGTTATAATGAATTTCATCCGTCCATCATTTCAACAATCCATTGATACTATTATTTGTTTTCTAAGATAAATATAGATTTATTTTTACACATCGAATAGAGAATAAAGGCCATAGTAGCAGGCTGATAAACTCACTCTCTCAACAATTCCCCCTTAACTTAAAAGGGGGAATTGAATTTTTAAAGGATATTGATGCCCTGGAAATATTGAATCAGATGATTTTCTTTTACACAAGATACGATTATATTTAATGACAAATAAAAAATTTCAATTGGAAAACAGTGGCGCCGTTACAAATTATCCGGATACCCCTGAACCAGCAGGAATCATCAACCGAATGAACAGAAAAAAAGCGTATTGGGTGTGCCAGTTGTGCGGCTGGTCGATTTACCTGGTTGTAAATATTTTTTTCAGTATTACTTTTAATTATTTTTCACTCCAGCACACTATCGGAATATTATACCAATCCTTTACCGGTATTTGTCTTACGCATATTTTTAAAGTCATTATTAAGAAAAAAAATTGGCTTAACCTGCCGCTAAAAAATGTGGTGCCCCGCATTCTTATAACGAATATACTAATAGGGATGATAATGGCTTTTATCTTTTACATTGTTAATTCTGGAATTAATAATTACCGTTTTTTAAATTTTAGAACACCGTTATTTTTTGCGGATGCTTTCCGGCTGACGAGCACAATTCTTTTATGGACGCTGATTTACTTTGCTGTACATTATTTTGAAAACTATAAGCAAGTTCAAATAGAATCCTTAATCTGGGAAGCCGCTGTTAAAGATTTTGAATTGAAAACTCTTAAGTCACAGCTTAACCCTCATTTTATGTTTAACGCATTAAACAGCATAAGGGCATTAATTGATTTGGATCCCAAGAACGCACAAACTGCGGTAACAAAACTTTCCAATATTCTCAGATATTCTTTGAAAATGGAGAGGATAGAAACCGTTTCACTTGGCGAAGAGATGCAGGCTGTTGCCGACTACCTTGCTTTAGAATCGGTAAGATTTGAAGAACGCCTCAAGTATACGGTAGATATCGACCCAAAGGCCGTAAGCTTTGAGATACCGCCAATGATGATTCAGACGCTGGTAGAAAACGGAATTAAACATGGTATCTCGAAAAGAACTGAAGGGGGCTGCATAAATATTAAAATTGAACTTATTGAATCCTCACTAAATATTCTGATCAGGAACAGCGGACAAATAAATAACGGTGCGATCCAGAATGCGACCGGGTTCGGCATAAGCAATACCAAGCACCGTTTACATCTTCTTTATGGGGAAAAAGCATCATTCACAATTAATAATGAATCAAAAAATGAAGTTCTGGCGAAATTAGTCATTCCAACCGGAGGTATAAAAAATGAAAGCTTTAATAATTGATGATGAACGGTTAGCGCGGGTTGAATTACGAAGATTATTAACCCCATTTAAAGATATTAATATTGTGGGAGAAGCAGTTAATGTGGAGGATGCATTAAATAAAATTTCGGAGTTAAACCCGGAACTTATTTTCCTGGACATTCAAATGCCCGGTAAAAACGGCTTTGAACTGCTTGAAGAACTTGACAGTGTTCCCATCGTTGTCTTTACAACTGCATATGATGAATATGCATTAAAAGCGTTTGAATATAATGCAATGGATTACCTTCTTAAGCCAATAGAGCCGAAGCGCCTTGAAGATACGATAAAAAAAATAATCGAGAAGAACAGAAAAGCTGTTATCCAGGAATCCGAATCCCCTGTATTGAAGGAGTCCGATCAGGTATTTGTAAAAGACGGCGACAGATGTTGGTTTGTAAAGCTGGTTAACGTACGCCTTTTTGAATCGGAAGGAAACTATGTAAGGTTGTATTTTGATGATAACAAACCGTTAATACTAAGAACGTTGAATTATCTTGATGAACGGCTGGACAGCAAGACATTTTTCAGAGCCAACAGGAAGCACATAGTAAATCTTAAATGGATTGAAAACATAGAACCCTGGCTTAACGGCGGGCTGCTTGTAAAATTAAAAGGCGGGAACAAGGTGGAAGTATCAAGAAGGCAGGCAATTAAATTTAAAGAAATGCTAAGCCTATAATCAGGAAAATTAATTAAATAATTCCCAGGAAATACCGAACCTGATGCCTCTTGGGAACATGGGATAATAAGGAATGATATAGTACTGATTATTAAAAATATTTTCCCATGTAAAATAGACCATAGCAACTTTTTGTACTTCACCCGCTACGGTCATATCCAACTTCCAATTTGAATTTATCTCACCAACAGACGAGTTCCGTTTTCCCATAAAAGAATAAACAAGACCCGTCTTCAGATTAAGATTATTATTAAATAAAATATTTTTATAATACAAACCGCCGGTAAAACTTACCTTAGGAAAAAGATATAATAATTCCGGGCTGTTACCGGTAGTGTAATAAGACGACTTAGTTTCCAAAAGAATTTTCCAGGACAAATAATTAATATTTGCACCAATGCCTGTTAAATCCGGGTTTATCTGATTATTATAATTCAGGAATGAGTAAAGAGTATCCAGATGGAGATCTTTCCGTTTAAATAAATCTAAATTAACAAACAAATTGTTGAGTGTAGAAGTGATACCCGCCTCAAAACTCTGACTATAATTTAACTGCGCACCGGTTTTGAAGTTTGAATAACCAAGATATAACTTCAGCAAATCCGAAGCTGTATAAGAAATATCAGCGCCTATGCCGCTAAAACCGCCGTTTGATCCGGGCAAATAATTATTCCCGGATTCATCAGAATACTTATAAAACAATGACGGCACAAGGCTGCTATCCATTAAATGCAATGATGCTACGGCAGATGCGGAAAAGTAATTATAGTTCACCGGGTAATAATTATATGCGGCATCATTCAGGGAATAATATTTTAGGTTTGAGACTTCATACAGTCCATTAAGTTGAAAATCGAATAAATCTTTTTTGTAATCATTTTTTAAGGATACTCCGTAAATCTTGTTTTTATTCACAGTTTTATACAACAAGCTATCATTATACTGGTTGAGTTCTGTATACTCAAATTTATAATAGATATTCAGATCCGTAGTTGAATTATCAAAATAAGTGCTAAGCAATTTTAAATTGAAATAATGAAATTTATAGCTTTGATCGCTTGTATTAAAATTAACCGGGGCTAAAAAATTATTATAAAGAGTATTGTCTACATTTGCCCCGGATTTAATTAAGGTATCTACATTGACGCCCCCGTTCAACCCGACGGTGGAATTTTCAAACCCATATGAACCCTGCAAATTTATCTTGTTGTTCAGATAATACTTTAACTTAAATTTTAACTGCCACGAACTGAAAGAAGAATTAGCGTATAATGAATCGAACTTTCTATTCGTAAAATCAAAGAAAAAATCAAATTTATTAAACACCCGCTGATTAAATATTCCGTCAATCATAGCTTCGCCGTTAGGGCCCTGATAGTACTTAATTCTTGTATATGGTTTTGAAGGCACAAAGTCTCTTGAAATAAAGTTCACCGATACGGGGTTATTAAAAGGGCCATACAAAAATCCGCGCGGAAGCGGGGCAACTTCGATAGAATCAATATCCTCAGTCTGTATATTATTAAAATCAAAAATATTTTGGAGCCTGTTATTCTGCATGATGCCGTCTTCCGATACGCTGATCCCGTAATTACCGACACCGTATAAATATGTTTCATCCGGCTGTCCGATGCTTCCATAATCATTAAGGTGATTGAGACTGAAAGATTTCAGCAAATCACCGGCGTACCTGTAATCCATAAAATCGATTTCGTTTCTATTAATAAAATAACTTTGTGCATCCAGTGGTTTTTGATAGATCGAAATCAAAGTATCCGGTTTTGACTTTGATTTAGCCTTAAGAGAATCTGTAATTATTAAAGAATCTTTTTTAGTTACCTTTGATGTATCCGGTAAAAGCAATCTGTGATGTGTTTTTAGGGAATCAACCGGTTGTGAAAAAGCAACGGCACAGAAGAAAAACAATAAGGGCGGCAGAAATCTGATCCTGTTAATCAAGTGCAGTATTAATTTTTATAGACATGTACTGAAAATAATTAAATAAAAAACAAGCTACAAAATATCATTTTGACCGCTATAACAGAGTGCGCAAGGGATTTTAAATGTTTTAGAAAATTTAAGATAAATATTTCATTTGAGAGTAAATATTTATAATTTGACGGCTGAAATAACTAATCTTTTAATAAAAAAAGGAAAACGCTATGGCAGTTAAATCTATGACGAAGGCACAAATTCTGGATCACCTTTCAAAAAAAACCGGAACCACCAAAAAACTTGCAGGAGAATTTTTGGATGAACTGGTATCATTAGCTCACAAAGAGGCTAAGAAATCTTTTGTGATTCCGGGTTTGGGAAAACTAGTAGTAGTAAACAGGAAAAAGAGAATGGGAAGAAACCCTGCCACCGGCGCAACGATGGTTATTCCTGCAAAGAAAGTACTTAAATTCAGATTAGCAAAAGCAGCTAAAGACGCTATAATGGCAAAGTAATAGTTTTAATCTTTACTGGTAAAGCCTGCAATGTTGCAGGCTTTGTTTTTAATCATCCGCCAGGTTACATCACAATTCCATTTTCTTATTTAAGACCATAATTATTATCTTTATAAAACTAAATGAAACTTCTTTATTCATATCTGAAGCAATATTGGATACTTGTATTATTTGCACTTTTTTTAGCGGCAATTAATCAAATATTTTCTCTTTTGGATCCGGTAATTTATCGGATCGTTATTGATAAATACGCCACAAAATTCAGCCAGTATACTACCAGCGGATTTTTCAGAGGTATCCTTTTACTTTTAGGCGCCGCAATAGGTGTGGCGTTTATTTCCAGGATAGCTAAAAATTTTCAAGATTATTATGTGAACGTAATTACCCAGCGAGTGGGTGCAAAAATTTATACCGACGGGATAAGCCATTCACTTAAACTGCCTTACGCTTTATTTGAAGATCAAAGGAGCGGGCAGACCCTGGGAGTACTGCAAAAAGTACGACTGGATGTTGAAAAGTTAATCTCATCTTTTATTAATATACTATTCACATCGCTTATCGGGATAATATTTGTAACAGTTTATTCAATAAGGCTGTACTGGGTTATAGCACCGGTATTTTTCTCCGCAGTGCCTATCCTTGGAATTATAAGTTCCATATTAAGCAGAAACATAAAGAGAATTCAGCAAACAATTGTTGAAGAGACAACATCGCTTGCAGGTTCAACAACAGAATCACTGCGCAATATAGAATTAGTAAAAAGCCTTGGACTGGGCCAGCAGGAAATAGAACGATTAAACTCCGTAACAGAAAAAATACTAGTATTAGAACTTAAAAAAGTAAAATATATCAGAAGCCTCAGTTTTATACAGGGAACATGCGTAAATTTTTTAAGAACCAGTATTATTTTCATGATGCTTTATCTAATATTTATTCATGCAATTACCGTTGGTGAGTTTTTTTCATTATTTCTTTACTCATTTTTTATTTTTGGGCCGCTTCAAAGCCTTGGAGATATAATTAACACATACAGAGAAGCAGAAGTTTCATTAAATAATTTTGAAAACATTTTAGCTCTTCCCCAGGAACCGAAGCCTTTAAATCCCGTTGCGCTCGGACAAATTCAAACTCTTGAGTTTAAGGACGTAGGATTCCTGCACCAGTCATCCAACACGAATGCGATTAAAGGAATTTCATTTAAGACAAAGACCGGGGATACAATTGCATTTGTAGGACCTTCCGGGGCAGGGAAAACAACCCTTGTAAAATTACTTGTGGGCCTTTATCCTCCTAAAACGGGAACTATTCTATATAATAATATTGATAGAGAGCGGATTAACTTTGACGAACTAAGGGAACGAATCGGTTTTGTAACACAAGATACTCAATTATTTTCCGGAACAATAAAAGAAAATTTACTTTTTGTTAACCCGCATGCAACGGACGGGGAATGCTTTGATGTTTTAGAAAAAGCAGCCTGCCAGAATCTTCTTGCCCGAGCCGATAAGGGTATTGATACAATGATAGGTGAAGGCGGAGTGAAGGTTTCCGGAGGAGAAAAGCAAAGGCTTTCTATTGCCCGTGCGCTGCTTAGAAAGCCCAATATTCTTGTTTTCGATGAAGCCACATCGGCCCTCGATTCCCTGACTGAAGAAGAGATCAGCAAGACAATCCGGGAAATTTCAAGCAGGAAAGACATGCTTACAATAATGATTGCGCACAGGCTTTCTACAATAATGCATGCGGAAAAAATATTTGTTCTCGAAAAAGGCAGTGTTGTTGAATCCGGCAGCCATTTTGAATTGCTAGATCTCAAAGGTTTATATTTTGCTATGTGGAGGCAGCAAATTGGCGAACGTGAAAGGGAAGGGGCTTTAACCCCGAATAATAAAAGCAGCAACTTAATAATTACCGAGTAAGCAGAAAAATTGCTCAATCTCCCGAGTGGGAACATATCAATACAATTTAATACGCCGAATTGCTTTTTAACCCGGATTATAATTAAGTTTTAAAGCGTGAAAAAGCCTGCTTACACGACCAGCGGTTTTCATCAAACAATTTTGAATAAACTGGAAAAATAAATTGATCACAAGAAAGATTACGGGTATTTAATGACAGTTCGAAAATATTGTATGTTATTTCTGACCGCGTCGGTCTTATCCTCCTGCGGGATGAATAATGATAAAAAGAATATAAATGAGTTAGGGACAAAAATGAATAATATTGCAGAAAATTATGTGCGACTGGTTTTAAGAGCGGGTGAGTTAGATAACGATTTTGTTGACGCTTATTACGGTCCCGAGAATTTGCGCCCGCAGGATATAATTAAAACCGCTGAAGATTCAAGTAAAGTTTTAAAACTTTGCGATTCTGAAACAGACAGCCTGCTTGATAAACTTGATACATTAAAAAACTTCAAGGCAGATAATATTGAAACCCTTCGTTACAGGTATCTTTACAAACAGCTATTATCCGTAAAAGCAAAATTATTCATGCTAAAAGGCGGTTCATTCTCGTTTGATGAAGAGAGCAAGGCATTATACGATGCAACGGCACCAACTTGTACAAAAGAGCATTTTCAATCTATACTTGATAAACTTGATAAAATATTACCGGGACAAGGAAGTATAACAAAAAGGCTTGATGACTACCGAACGAATTTTATAATTCCAAAAGGAAAGCTGAATGCCGTATTTGACGCCGCGATTGTAGAATGCAAAAAAAGAACATTGAATTATTTAAACTTACCTGCAGGTGAAAACTTTAAAATTGAATATGTAACAAATAAGCCCTGGAGCGGATATAATTGGTACAAGGGGAATTATTTCAGCGTTATTCAGGTAAATACCGATTTGCCAATATATATAGACCGGGCAATTGATTTGGCATCACATGAAGGCTACCCCGGGCACCATGTTTATAATTCTTTACTTGAAGAAGAATTAGTGAAAAAAAAAGGATGGATAGAATTTACAGTTTACCCGCTTTTTAGCCCCCAATCATTAATTGCAGAAGGCACAGCAAACTTTGGTGTAAAAATGATTTTCCCGGGAAATGAAAAAATAGATTTTGAAAAAAAGATTTTATACCCGCTTGCAGGATTAGACGCTTCAAAAGCAGAACAATACGATGAAGTTTTGAGTCTGACTGAAAAATTAAGTTTTTCGGGCAACGAGGCATCAAGAAATTATTTGGACGGGAAATGGTCCGGGAAAGAAACACTTGAATGGCTGGAGCATATAAGCCTTATGTCCCCGGAAAGAGCCGAACAGAGGTTAAAATTTATTCAGAAATACAGAAGCTATGTAATAAATTATAATCTCGGGGAAGAATTGGTAAAAAGTTATATAGAAAAAAACGGAGGAGACGAAAACCATTCCAAGAAGAAATGGGATTTATTTAAATATTTATTAACTACACCCGAAACACCATCCGGTTTAATACAATGATTTGATAATTTTCGTTTCTCACTTTAAATATTTAAGTTTCGTAAGGAGTAAATTTAATTTTATCACATCACATTACACTTAATGTAATCTGATTCAGATTTGCAAGTAAATTATAAAATCGATACCTGATAAGAAAGTTTATATATGGCTATCAAATTAAAACTTGACGGATCAGTAAGATTTTTTATTGCTGTCATCGGACTTACAGTTATTGCGATAGTTTTAAAAGAACTCAGCCATATTTTTATACCGTTTGTAATTGCATACTTTCTTTACTTTTTATTTTCGCCATTGAATGATTTTCTACAGCAAAAACATATTCCTCTTTCTTTAGTTGTTCTACTGGATATATTAATAGTAGTAATGTTAGTTTGGGGGTTATCTTCATTCATAATCGGAACATTTATACGTTTCGGAGAACAAGTTCCGGTATATTTTGATAAGTTAAATAAGATAGTTTCCAGCACTGCAATACAATTAAGAGTTAAGGATTCATTTTTCAGGAATTTTTCTATTCAAAGAGTAATTGCCCGAATAAATTACCAGGAACTTGCAGGAGGTATTTTCACATCTACATTCTCGCTTATAGGGAATACCATGTTCATCCTTTTCTTTTTTATTTTTGTTATAACCGGCCAGAGTACAATTTACGAAGCAATAAGAAACAGATTTGTCCATAAAAGAGTTAAGCCCGAACCGGAAGAAACAAAAGATCCGCGACCAATTGTATCAAATCCCGATTTTGATCAATGGATGGGTGACAAATTGAATATTGAGCGCCATGAAAATGAAAAAAAACTTTCAAATACTTTCAAAGCAATAACTGAACAAATTCAAAGATATATAATACTTAAAATTGCAATTAACCTGTCGGCGGGAATTGTCGCCTGGATATTTTTATCAATTCTTGGAGTTGAGTTCGCATTCATTTGGGGATTATTTACTTTCCTATTTAATTTTATTCCGACTATTGGTTCTGCAATTGCTTTAGTTTTACCCGTAATAATGACTATTCTTGAAACCGGATCAATAACTTTTACTGCGATTGTTGCCGTAGTGTTAATTGCAATACAAACCTTATTTTTTAATTTAATTGAACCCAATTTAATCGGTAAAAGATTAAATCTGAATCCTCTTCTGATTTTACTGTCAGTATTAATCTGGGGTTATATATGGGGAGTTGTCGGGATGTTACTTTCCGTACCGTTAACAGCAATAATTAAAATTATTATTTCAAATTCGGATTCTGAAAATCTTACATTTATTAATGATTTGATGAGTCAATAATAACTATTTACATTTTCTTTAAATTTTCCCTCAATGCAAACTTTACCGCTATAAAGAGATCATCACCGATATTAACCTCATTAAATATTTCCACCAGATTTTCTTTTGTAATTTTAGAAAAATCAACTTCACGCGGAGTTATGCATACCCCGCCAAGATCAACAGCAGCCGGGCTAATCAAGATTTTATTATCACCTGGAGCATAATAGCACCATGGTCGATGTTTTTCCCGGAGGAAAATAATTACCCGCCAGTTATTTTTTTCTGAAAATGATGCTAGTATATTTAACATTGGTTCATCTTCAAATTTCGTGAGAGAACCATACGCCTCAAGAAAAAGACCGAATGCATAAATTAATATTTCCTCTGCATCCCCTTCTAATGCAACGAACTTTCTTAATCCATCATTAACAGCCGACACCTTTAAACCGGATTCTTCATAAAGTATTTCGCCGTATTTTTTTATTAATACCGGGTAATCATTATCTATGGGCATAAAATTTTTGCTGCCGGCCTGGAAGTGAAAATGATCGGGAGCTGAGGCACCGCATTTAGGCCCGTTATAAAATACGGAAAAATATTTTGACATACTTTTACTTAAAGACAGTTGAGCATAAAAACCATCGGCTATCCTTTGGGGGAAATGGTTAATGTTAGCGATAGTAAAATGTTCCGGGAAAATAGGATATGGATTTGCAAGTATTAAATAATCATCATCAAATAGGATACTTTTTTGGGCTTTGGGCAAATTATTAATACATAAAAAACAATCTCTTTTACTTAACGCCTCTTCATCTACAACTGCTGAACTAGAAATAATGCGGTTAGGATTAAATTGAACGTTTATGCCGAACCCATCAAATTCGAAATATTTCGCTTGAACCGTCTTGAGTGAGTTATATCTTTCAGCCAGTTGTTCCCAATTTCCCAGTTGCCGGTTAAGAAGAATTTTTGCCGCTGAACCAAAATCATTCTGTGCTGCGAATGAATTGATTAACTCATCCTGAAGCTGAATTGTTTCTATTTGTTTTGAACTATACCGGTGCATTCTTATTGTTTATAAATCATAAAAAAAAGTCTTGCTAAATTATTTAACATTAAAGTTACGCAATTAATTATTTTTTTCACTATTTAATTTTTGCCGGGATAAAATTTCATTTGCTCTTAACCAGTCTTTATAGGAGTTATATAAATTTTGTTTTTCAACAGATAATGCAGCATCTGAATTACCATGCCAGCGCCTACATATGTAAACCGGATCGTAAATTCTGCCGATCTGATAATTTCTTGATATTTTAAGGCAAACCGCATAATCTTCGCCATAGCTTACATTTGGAAACTTAATTTCCCTAATCAACGGGGTATAAAATGCCCTGGGGGCGCCAAGCCCATTTATCCGTAATGCATTATTTCTTCCGTTATCCGAGGTCCATTCTTTGTGTGAAACAATTCCGGGGGGCAATTCATTCAAATTGAAATCGGTAACCTTATAGCTGCCTATAATCATGGCATACTTCTCACTTCTAAACAGATCAACAAACTTTTGCAGTGTATTTTCATCATAATAAATATCATCGCTATCAAGCTGAATACAATATCTTCCGCATTTATCATTAGAGACTGCTTCATTCCAGCACCCGCCGATCCCCAGGGAACTGTTTGCGGGGATGATATGAATTATATTTTTTTCCATCAATGCATAGTTCTTTATAATATCCGAAGTTCCGTCAGTAGAATGATTATCAACAACAATCAAATTATAGGGAAAATTTGTTTTTTGTTTTAATACCGATTCGACGGCATCACAAATTGTATTTGCTCTATCTTTTACGGGTATTATCACAGAAGCTTCATATTCAAAATCCAAATTGTCGGGCGGCAGTTTATCAAATTCTGGAGTAAGATAAGCGCCTATGCGTTTTAAATGTTCCGTAGCAGCTTTTTCCATTTCTTCCTGCACAGCCCGGTTCCGGAGGACAACATAATCGAAATGTTTTTCTGAAGGATCCCTCAAATCATTGTCGAACAATTCATAAAGGAATTCCCGGATCCTGATTACGGGATAATTTTCGGAGATCCAAAGCCGGGAATTATATAACCCGGCATGAAGATAATTATTAGTTCCAACCTCAAGGGACTTAGACAAAGCTTCGTTTTGAATAAGTACCATTGAACCGAAATCAAAATCATCGCGTATACTTCCTAAATGGTAATCAAGCAGAGGATGTGCTGTTTTTATTTCCGATTTAGTTTCATAGAAATCAGAATATACAATCCCGGCATTCGTATCTTTTATTACAGATATTAATCTTTCCAGAGTACCGGGATATAATTCTATTAAGATATCTTTAGTAAACAGGAGTATTAAATTTGAACCGGCACACTTACTAATAAGCTTAATAGAATCCAATGAAAATAATGAGTCCACGTATAAAGTCCTGCAATCAGGGAGACCATTTATCGATTTATCCGGCGCCAGGAGAAAAATATTTTCGACCAGAAGTGATTTTTTAAGTTCATTTACAATATGCAGGGTCCAATTATTCCCGCTATAAGGCAGGAATACAGTTAGTTTTTCAATCATGAAAGTTTAAATTCTTTAAATTGACTAATCATGCGTGTAAAAAAATATAATATTTTTATACATTTAATATAATAAATGCTCAAAGATTTATTCCTTTAATAAATCATTATATATAAGAACTACTTTATCAGTTAATAAGTTAATATCAAAATTTTCGACAGCTCTTTTTCTTGCGGCTTTTCCAAACTGTATTCTTGTACCGGCTGAATTTATCAATAGTTCAATCTTTTCGGCAAGGTCATCAGCATTTTTATTTTGGAACAAATATGATGTTTCTTTATCGACTGCAATATCAAGCACACCATCGGAGTTAGAACAGACCGAAGGTTTTGCCATTGCCATAGCTTCAACCAGTGAAATTCCGAAAGCTTCACTATGAGACGGAAAAACGAAAATATCCATTGCATCAATCACCTGCGGCGTATCGGATCTATAACCCGTAAAAACGGCGTTAAATATTTTATAGTTTTCTGCCAATTGTTTAATCGAACCGGCATAATTATCTTCTCCCCTGCTGGCTTCACCTACGATCAGGTATTTCAAATTATTATACTTTAAATTTAATTTCCGTGCCGCAGCAAGAAATTCTTCATGCCCCTTACCCGGACTAAACCTTGCAAGCATACCAATAACCACGTCATTCTCTTTGATCCCGAATTCTTCCCTAACCCTGATACCGGAAACTTTATCCGGATCAAATTTTTCCATATCTGTCCCGTTGTGCATCAGTTTAACTTTATTCTCATCAACAGGGCATGTTTCCAACAAATTCTTTTTTATAACGCGGCTTATAGCAAGCGCTAAGGTAAGCCGTCCATAAATCCACTTATGGAGGATATCTTTTTTAATAACGCCGGAGCCAACTTGTTTTGTAAGGACAAGAGGAATTTTACTCCTTAACAATTTAAGAGCCGGGACAAGAAACCAAAGATCTTTTGATGCCTGAGTATGGATCAGATCAAATTCCCCTCTTGAAATTATACTAACGAGTCTTAATATAGTATACGGGTGGAAATAACCCGAAGCTTTAACCGGATGGATTATCATACCAATATTATTAGCTTCTATATGAATCCGCGATTCCGTAATGCATAATAATTCCACGTGGATTTGTTTTTTTTGAAGCTGTTTAATTGCGGAGAGAGTGAACATTTCCATTCCGCCCCAACTTTTAGAAAGACATGAATACAGAACTTTCATAGGCCAAAATCAATAAATTTTTTTCAATTTCGCTTTGTTAAAATAATGGACAAGAATTTCATCGAACTGATATCCTTTTGAAGCCATACAGGCAGCCCCAATCTGGCACAGCCCGACGCCATGCCCCCACCCTGCCCCTGAAATAATAAATTTTTGAGGAATATGATTCTGAATATTTTCTTTTTCAACAATAAAGGCAGAACTATACAAATGACTTTGCGACAATACCCTCCTGATTTCCAATTCCTTGCCGATAATTAAAGTTTTATTTGATCCGACTATTTTTAATTTTATTATTCTTGATGACAGGCCCCGTTCCAGGGGAATAAGATCTATTATATCTCCGAAATCCATTCCGGATTTTGTTTTTATAGTTGCAGAAATTTCTGTCTGGCTAAGCTCAATCTTCCATCTGAAAAAATCATTTGTTTCCTGATCGTAATCAACCAGGACATGGGAAAGAATTTTCCTATCTTTTGTATTACAAAAAGCAGGGGGATTACCCCTGATCCATTTTCGAACATTTAATTCATCTGCAAAATTCCTGTTATAATTTTCCGGTTCGAATTTATAATCTACAACAGAAGAAAGGTAGCTATACTTAACAGGTTCCCAAACATTTTCAAATGATTCGGTAATACCGCCGCAAGATTTGGAATACCGGGCATCGCAAATCTTGTTATCTACAACAAGCACTATCCCGGCAGTTTGTTTAACTGCCTGCCTGGCAATCTCTGTAAATACTTTTGTTACACCCTGGTACCGTTGACAATGATCGTCGGCACACACATCAAATAATTTATGATCCTCACGTCCGTACCACCTTATATATTCGCCTTCATCCCCGCGTACAGGCTCATATTTAATTTTGTCTTTTTTAATAATTTTAGCTTTTTCAATTTGAGCAAGCAGCCAGCTCCGGGAAATAATAGCGTGAGCTTTTAATAATTGAAGTGAACTTTTTGCGCTCATTTCAGATGATACAACGCTTAGAAGGTATCGTTCAATAGGCAGGATATTTATCGCTGTTACTTTATTATTGTCCTTAATTAATTTTAATGAACCGGTAAATATTTCTTTTTCTTTTCTTTCCCAATGAAAATTAACACCTATTTTAACGTTTTTTAGCAAAAAAGATTCATTTTGAATATCCTGGGGGACGAAGATTATTTCATCGGAGATTTCTATTTTATTATTATCCCACCGGCAGACAATTTTCTTATTTTCCAATTCGGCACTAAACCTGCCGCTGAAAACCTGTTTAATCCCTGCGACCGTATATTCACCGTGCAATTCAAAATTTATCTGTTCTTCAGATAAAATTCCCACACTTATATTCGGTTCTTTATTTATACTTATCATCATTTACAATATTTAAATATTAAGCCAAACTTGCAAAAGAATTCTTATTAATAATCATAATATAAGTATTATGATATACTTATGTAAGATTTGCAACAACGTAAAATTATAATTATATAAAGTTTTTTGACATAATCACTTAATACTGCTATTTTAATGTAATTTTATATTAATATATGCATAATATTTATGAAAACAGATGAATCAAAGGTTGTTAATATAATCGGTTTCCCGATAGATTTAGGAGCAGACAGGCGCGGAGTAGATATGGGCCCTTCCGCTTTAAGAATTGCAGGGTTAAAAGAAAAATTAGAAAGTTTAGGGTATAAAGTTATAGACAGTGGTGATATTTTCATACAGATAATGGAAAAGCAAAGAGTGGTAAATCCCAAGCTAAAATATCTGAATGAAATAATAAGAACAGCAAAAACCTTAGCAAATAAAGTTGAAAAAGTTTTAGACAGCGGGCAATTCCCGTTATGTATAGGCGGAGACCATTCAATGGCGCTGGGGAGTATAGCCGGAATTTCTTCTTACTGCAGGAAAAATAAATTAAAATTAGGCCTGATATGGATCGATGCCCATGCTGATATGAACACAGACAAGACTTCACCTTCGGGTAATATACACGGGATGCCACTGGCATCTGCGATGGGGCTTGGAAACGAAAGGCTAATCAATATTAATGGATTTTCACCAAAAATTTACCCTGAAAATTGCGCTATAATAGGAGTTAGAAGTATTGACGGCCCAGAGAAGGAAAATATATTAAAAATGAATCCAAGTGTTTATACTATGGCAGATATTGACAAACTTGGCATACACAGAGTTATTTCGAGAGTACTTAAACAGTTCAGGGAAAAAGTCGACTACGTACATGTAAGTTTTGATCTTGACTCCGTGGACCCTTCTGTTGCCCCTGGTGTCGGAACACCCGTTCCGGGGGGACTTAGCTACAGAGAAACACACTTATTGATGGAATCAATAGCAGACTGCGGCTGCATATCGTCATTAGAAGTAACTGAAGTTAATCCTATATTAGACGACAAAAATAAAAGCGCCCTATTCGCAACCGGAGTTGTTGCATCGATTATGGGACAAAGAATTTTATAATCCAACAGTTAAAACATTTAATTTATGAATAAATCGCAGCCTATATTAACATATACTTTTAGCTTCCTTATACTTGCCGTTCTCTTTAAATTAATCGGGTTGTTAAACATTAACAATGAAGAAATATTAGCTTATACTTTTGTTTTTTACGGAATAAGTTCGGTTTACTTATCATTAGGAAAAAATAAAAAATTCAGACTATTCCTTGGCACCGTAGTTTTTTTAACAGGTATTATTTTCTTTATTCTTAACAATTTTTATATTATTAGTCCTTCAAGAATGATATTCCCCGCAATTATTCTTACTGCCGGCACGGGTTTTTTAATGCTTTATATTGACGATACTAATGATAAAGGAATTCTTTACGCTTCAGCTGCTTTTATAATTCCCGGACTTATTTATTCAATATATTTTGGAACAATGAGACCCGGATTATTTATTTATTCAATTTATCAAATAATTTTAAAATACTGGATTATAGTACTAATAGCTGCAATTATTTTTGCTGCTATTAACCGGGATGAAAAAAGCGAAACATAAAATTTGCCTCCTAGACCTGCCATTAAGAATAAAAAAACGCATAACTAAAGTTAAGCAGATATTTAAATTTTTATTAAGCAGCCCCGGGTCTTATCCGGGATAATAATGAAGCCCGGACTGAATTGGTTTTTCCGCCGGATCAGGCTGTTGCAAATTGCCATGACTTTTGACATCACCCTTCAAATTGCATAAACCAGATGACATATAGCAAAATAATCTACCCAGGAAAGTCGTCTGAACCAGGATTTCGGCCAAAGGCTGATGCGCCTATGGCTCAAAACGGATTTTAGGATTATCAGGATTTTTAAGCAGGTTCTTTTAAAACCCGGGGCTGAAGTATTATATTTTTTATTTTGCAACACCCTGGGAAGGGGGATGAGCCTATTGTTCAAGCCACAATTTTCATATCATTTTAGCCAGAGCCGAACATGTTTTATAATTTAGCGATGAGGCTGTTTAATAAGAAATATTGGAATGCTGTAATAAAATTATGCACCATAATAAGGGTCGGCCTGGCAACCTGCCTGTCGGTAGGCGGGGTCGACCCACATTTTAGACAACCTTACGTAAATTTCATTTCATCAAGATCATTTTTTTTGTTGAAATAAAATTACCTGATCTTATTTGATAAAGATAAATTCCACTTGAAAGTTTTGATGCATCGAACAATACAGTATAAGTACCCTGGGTTTTATACTCATTTACCAATGTTTTTATTTCCCGGCCCAATATATCAAACACTTTTAATGTTACCATTCCGTTAATTGGAATCTGATACTGAATTACAGTCGATGGATTAAACGGGTTGGGATAATTTTGCCTAAGAACAAAAGACTTTGGGGAAGATGGTAATGTTGAATTTTTTACCGAATTAATGATATCGGACAATAACAATTTCCAGATTCCAGAATTTGTCCCTACAAAAATACTTGAGTCGTTTACGGAAAATGCAGTAATACCGATGTCTGGTAATCCACCACTTATATTATTAAAATTGTTTCCATTATCCGTAGATCTATACACTTTATTTTCAGAAACTACGAAAATATCAGAACCAGTTACGACTAATGCACCTATATATGAATTATAAATAGGCGATTCAGTTGAAGTGAGCATCACCCAGGTTTTTCCATTATCAGTTGAACTGTAGATTCCACCTGGAGGCGGCAGATTGGAATTTATTATTGGAGCTGGTTCATTGGCTGCAATTAATATTGAGTTGATTGATACAACTCCAACAAAATTTCCCCAGTTTTGCGGAATACCATTTAATTCGACCCAATTTTCACCATCGTCAGTGGAGAGAGATATTCCATCACCACTTTCCGATAAAAGGTTATAACTGAATTTTGCCATAACAGCTGGGGATTGTGGATTAAAACCGCTTGCTTTATTCCAATTCAATCCATTGTTCGAAGAAAAATAAATACCTAAATATGTAGCTACAACAAGATTTGATCCACTCTGAATAATATCATATGGATAAACTGTATCCATAATACCTCCATTTATTAAACTCCAGTTCTCGCCCTCATTTGAGGATAGAAATAGGCCGCTATCAGTAAATGCATATAAATTCGAGTTGGTAAAAATAAGATTTTGAATGCGTTCACTTCCGAGCCCGCTGTCCGCAGCAGCATTCCATGTTGATCCATAGTTAGTGGACACAAAAATAGGGGATCCTTGAATTGCAGCATAGATGTTTTGGCCGCTAACGGCAAAACTTAGTATATCAGTTCCAACAGTCCCATTATTTGCAGTCGTCCAATTTGAACCGTTATTTGAAGATATGTATACACCACTGTTTGTTGCAGCATATAGATTTGTGCCTCCCGCACCATTGGAACCAACTGTAACAAAATATACCTGGCTCGGTGATACAGGCAGACCGCTGCCTGCTGAAGTCCAGCTTCCTCCACTATTTGTGGAAATATACACACCCGAAGTAGTTCCTATAAAAATATCCGGATTATTAACCAAAATAGAAAATATACTTGTACCGCTGCTTAATCCTGTATTAGCCGACCCCCATGTATTACCATTATCTGTTGACAGGATAATTCCGCCCGGTGTGCCTACAATTATTGTAGAGCCAGTTCCCGCAATACAATTTATAAACTGCAATGAAGTCAGATTATCAGCAACTATTGTAGACCAGTTGTTCCCGTTATCCGTTGAAAGGCATAAGCCTGAAGCTGTGCCCGCATAAATATTCGTTCCAATTACTGCAAGTGCAAGAACTTCGTTTTGAAAATCTCCCAGTCCGTTGTTCACTGCCGTCCAGTTAATTCCATTATTCGTAGACCGGAAAATTCCATTCTGACCGGTTCCTGCAAAAAGAATTGTATCCTTAACGGCAAATGTTGTTATGTAGTATGGCATTCCGGAATTTGGCGCAGTCCAGGTATTTCCACTGTCTGTTGATGTTATTACTCCGGCATCTGTTCCTGCAAAAATATTTGAACCGATTGATGCAAAACATAAAGTTAAACTGCTGTTAACTTCCGACCAGCTAACGCCATAATTGGTTGAGCGGTTAATCCCTGCAATAGTTCCTGCAAAAACATTCGTACCAATAACAGCAACGGAATTTACTTTACCGCCGGCCGGGCCAAGATTAACCTGCTGCCATTGAGCTTTAAGATCAATTACGGATGCCGGCAGTATTATTGCGAGAAAAATTATTATTAATAATCTTTTCATTGCAAATTTCCTTTTATTTAATCACCATTAACTTTTTTGTTTGTACAAAATTCCCTGCATTTATCCTGTATATGTAAACACCACTAGGCAATCTTGACGCGTTGAACGTTACCTGGTAATGACCGGGTAATTTTTCAGCATCGATTATTGTTACTACCATTCTACCTAGTATATCATAAATATTTATTGTAACATGAGAAAGTTTTGGGATATCATAACCGATAATTGTTGACGGATTAAATGGGTTGGGATAATTTTGCAATAGAGCAAAAGACTTTGGGGAAGGTGTTAGTACTGGCTGTTTAACCGCCGTGATGACATCCGACAGTGGCAATCTCCAAAGTCCAACCAGATCGCATCCTGCAAAAATAGTCGAGTCATTTATAAAAAAAGAATTAATTGGGGAGCTTGGTAATCCATCACTTATTTTCTCCCAGTTGTTTCCATTATCAATAGATACATAAACTTCATCACCCAAAACTATAAAAATATCAGAGCCATGTACACATAACCAAGTTATATATGAATTATAAATAGGCGAATTAATTGCACTAAACAGCGACCAATTTTGACCGTTATTGGTGGAGCGATACAAACCGCCCAAAATAGAAACGCCGGTGGCTGTTAATGGTTGAGGTTCTTTGGCTGCGAGAAGCGTCGAATCTATTGATACAACTCCTACAAAGCATCCTAAGTTTACTAGCGAATCATTTAATGCGATCCAATTCTCTCCATTGTCGGAGGAGGAATATACACCACTATAGCTTTCTGAAAACACGTTGGAACCGATTACCGACAGAACAGGTTCATATTGAATGCCAAAACCGCTTGCTTTGTTCCAGCTCATTCCATTATTAGGTGAAAAATATATACCATTATCTACCGTAGATACTACAAGATTTGGCCCGCTTTGCACGAGATCAAATGGAATCGTTGTACCGAATACACTGCCGCTTATTGAAGTCCAGTTATCCCCGTTATTTGAAGATATAAATAGACCGCTGTCAATGAGTGCATACAAACCGGAACCAATTAACATAAGCTTTTGAATGATCCCGCTACCCAAACCGCTGTCTGAAGGAGCATACCATGTTGATCCATAGTTGCTTGAAACCAATATTGATGTATTGAGTAAACCAATGGCTGCAAAGATGTTCGGACCGTTGCCGGAAAGACTACGTATATTTGTTACACCAGTACCATTGTTTTCAGTCGTCCAGTTTGATCCGTTATTTGAAGATATGTATACACCACTGTTTGTTGCAGCATATAGATTTGTGCCTCCCGCACCATTGGAACCAACTGTAACAAAATATACCTGGCTCGGTGATACAGGCAGACCGTTGCTGGATGCAGTCCAGCTTCCCCCATTGTTTGTGGAAATGTACACACCTGAAGTAGTTCCTATAAAAATATCCGGATTATTGACCAAAATAGAAAAGATGCTTGTACCGCTGCTTAATCCTATATTAGCCGTCCCCCATGTATTACCATTATCAGTTGATAACAATATTCCGCCCGGTGTGCCTACAATTATTGTTGAGCCTGTTCCCGCAATACAATTTATAAATTGCAGTGAAGTAAGATTATCAGCAACTACTGTAGACCAGCTATTTCCGTTATCCGTTGAGAGGCATAAGCCTGAAGCTGTACCCGCATAAATATTTGTTCCAATTACAGCAAGTGCAAGAACTTCGTTTTGAAAATCTCCCAGGCCGTTGTTCACCGCCGTCCAGCTAATTCCATTATTCGTAGACCGGAAAATTCCATTCTGACCGGTTCCTGCAAAAAGAATTGTATCCTTAACGGCAAATGTTGTTATGTAGTATGGCATTCCGGAATTTGGCCCAGTCCAGGTATTTCCACCGTCTGTTGATGTTATTACACCTGCATCTGTTCCTGCAAAAACATTTGAACCAATCGATGCAAAACATAAAGTTAAACTGCTGTTAACTTCAGACCAGCTAACGCCATAATTGGTTGAGCGGTTAATCCCTGCAATAGTTCCTGCAAAAACATTCGTACCAATAACAGCAACGGAATTTACTTTACCGCCGGCCGGGCCAAGATTAACCTGCTGCCATTGGGCTTGAAGATCAATTACGGACACCGGCAGTATTATTGCGAGAAAAAATATTATTAATAATCTTTTCATTGCAAATTTCCCTTCATTTCAAAAGAAAAATCTTTTATACCCGGATTAAGCTTATAGCGCTAACTAAGTAAAAAAATACCTTATACATATTCTTTTATATAAATAATGCAAAAATGCTGCTGAATTTATTTAATTTTTTGCCGGTGTTTGAATTTTACATTCGCTGCGGAAGTAATAATGTATAGCAGGAAAACAAGATAAACCCTTAACTCTGAAAGATTCTTCATTCCGGGCCTCCCATATTTTGACCGTTTAAATCGAAGGCTTTTCAGCCTTTAACTGAAAATAATTACCCAAACTTATAATTATAAAAATTTATCGTGGATTTTTATTAAGATAAATGCTCCACTGATTTGGTATTAACCTAATTCAGGAAAAAACAAAAGTCAAGAAAATAATTCGACAAGCTTTTAATCCTGAGAGGAGCATGTTCCGATTCCCTAAAGTTAGGTTATGCTTGCACGACAGATTTTTGGTGAGCAATTTAAGGCAAATACGCTTGTCTAAAAAGTTATCAATGATCCATTGCATTCTGAATTTCTAAATGGTGATGAATTATTTAATCAAAAGCAAACACATTTTACCACTGAGACACTAAGAACACTTAGATTCACTAAGAGGAATTAAAAATATTATGTATGTTGGCGATTGAGGAATTTATTATGTTACTAAAGTGAGGAAGGATAAACTAAACACACTTCGGCTAAAGCCGACAATGATTTGTAATTTTAAGTCCCTCCGGATCGAATCGCATAGGCGTCAACTTAAAAAATAAGTTGCTGTTTGTTCCAAGAATAGTAAATTATTGTATTGCAAGCAATAAGGACTATTCAATGAAGCCAAACAGCAAAGAAAAAGCAGTAACAATAATAGAGGAAAAATTAAATAAATTATCTATCAATAAGCTATCAAAGCAAAGTAAATTTTGCAAGAGGAAGCCAAAAAAAATAACGCCGAAAGATTTGTTAGTGGGATTTTTTATGATGGCCTTCAGTCCGGATAAAAAGTCATATAAGTCATGGGCAATAAAAATAGGATTACTAATAAAAGATAAAGTATCAAAACAAGCATTATGGAAAAGGATGCAACCAGAACAGATAGAATTCTTAAAGAAAGTACTAAGTTCGGCAATAGACAAAAACATAGGAAATAAAATAAAAGGCAATACAAATAAAAAATTAAGAGGATTTAAGAATGTAATTCTGGAAGACAGTACACATATAAAGCTAAGCGACAGTTTATGGAAAGACTATCCGGGTAACGGATACTGGGACACAGAAGCTAAAAAAGCAATAGTAAAGATTCAGTCAGCATATAACATAATAAAGAAGAATTTTACCCGTTTTGAAATAACTTCGTTTAGAAAAAATGATCAGGGATATGCGGAAAAGATACTTGAAATAGTAAAAAAGGGAGATTTGTTGATAAGAGATTTAGGATATTTTGTCTTAAGAATATTCAGAAAGTTAGATGAACAAGGAGTGTTTTTTATAAGCCGGATGAAAAGAGAATTGAAAATAATATCAAAAAAAGAAGAAAAACCGATAGATTTAGCAAAGATGTTGAGCAGAAAAGGGCAACTGGATATAGAGGTATTTCTAGGCGAAGAGGAAAGACTGCCGGTACGACTTATAGCCATACCTGTAGATCAGGCAGTAGCATCGGAAAGAAGAAGGAAAGCCAGAGCAAATAGGGATAGAAGATGTAATCCGAGCAAAGAGAGTCTATTCTTATTAGGCTGGGAATTGTTTATTACAAACGTTCCACAAGAAAGGCTGAACCTCAAAGATATCGCAGAAATATATTTTCTTAGATGGCGGATAGAAATAATATTCAAATGTTGGAAGAGTTACTTCAAGATTACAGAAATCCCTAAGGACGCAAACAAGATCCGGATGGAGTCATACATATACTGTATGCTCATATTTATTGTCCTTTTCCAGGTAGGTTTTTACAATTATTACATGAAGAGATTATCAAGCAGATCAATAAAAGTTAAAATGCGCGGATTAAGTATGATGCAGGTTATGCAGTACTTGGTCAGTAATATAAATATGTTGGTGTTCGGATTAAAAAACAGTTCCTATAATTTGGAATTAATCCTTGATAAGCAAATATCTTATTATTGTATCTATGAATCTAGACATGACAGAGTAAACTATTATGAAAAAATCAATAATTAAGTTGACGCCTATGGGATCGAATCGGGACTACCGCCGTTGGCGGGACACGCAGACTCTAAATGCCGGGGCTACTTTAAATATTATTTGTGTAACTTCAGTTAATAACTTATTTTTTGAGGGAGCCGGTTATTGAAGCATACCTGTGAGATAGACCTTAGCGGGAGGAACGGTTGAGCCACCGGGAGCTTCTTCTGTAACGATAAATCTAATTGCACCCTTATAATTCCTAGCCGGGATGGATACCGGGAAAAAATTTAAAGTATCTACCGGCCTGAATGCGCCAAGAGTTATATTTTTCCCATCGTTAACCATCCATAGTTGAAACGTTTTTGAATTTTCCAATGGCGTCAGATTAGAAACCTGCAAAAATCCGCTGTTGTTTTCAAAACTAAATATTACTTTACCAAAACCTTCTTTGTTTATTGAGGTACCATATAAATTAATAATATGCGCATCCTTCTGTTGTAATATTTTTTGGATTTCTTTATTTATTGAAACCTGTTCCGTCAGGTTAGTTACCTTTTTATTTAAACTTTCAATTCCGGCTTTATATGTATCAACGCGGGAAGAAAAACTTCGATAAAGATATAAAAGCCCCAGAACGGCTATTATAAAAAGGATAATTATGAGTATAACTCCGCCTTTACTTTTCTTTTCAGTACCTGTTTCAGGGATTCCATGCAAATGATAAGGTTTACTTTCAGAAGTAACAGTTTTTTTGATTTGCTTAACGGGCACATCCACGATACCGGTACCCATTGTATCAATTTCATCCTCTTTTGTAAAATTACTATGGCCTGCACCTATACCGCCGGAAGTTTCCTGAATAATTCGTTCTTCCCCTGAATTATCTATTTTTGAAAATGTATCCGCCTGAAATCCCTGATTATTTTCACGGCTTTCATCAACATTCTGATTTTCAGTTGCATTTAATGACCTTGAATGTTCAAGAAATTCAGAAAGTTCGGCTTTACCGGGGGCAGGAATATTATGTTTAATTTCACCTGCGTCTTTATTCTTTGAAATAACCCCGGGATTTTTATTCGGAAATTTTTCATTTTTTATTCTATAAAGTTTTCTTGCAACTTTATCTTTAATTTCAGGTCCAGGCGTTTCCATATTAAGTATTGCCGGCAGCAGAGCCGTTAAGTTTTGATATTCACCCAATTCCTGCCAGGGGAATTCATTTCCCGTTTGAAAAAATTCATTCAGTTCCAATAAATCCTGTTTATCAAGACAGCCGACCGAATAGGCATACAAAAGATCAGAGTATTCATTTTGACCGGGAATATTATTCAGTTCAGGCATTATGAATCCCCCTTTATCAAATTTTCCCTAAAATTACTGAGGGCTATTTTTATTTTTGATTTTACCGTCGGAAGAGGGATATTCAATTTAACGGCAATTTCTTTCTGTGTAAGTCCTTCATAATAAGCAAGATAAATAACATATTGCTGGGCATCGGTTAATTTATTCAATGCTGATTCGACATCATCCCTGATACTAAAGGCAGTTCTTATATCAAGAGGGTCTATATAATTAGAGAGGTGCGGAATAATATATTTGTTTTCGTACGCATCGTTATAAATTTCGATATCCTGATTCCCGCCTGACTGCCCTGCAGGCAGATTATTTTCGGGAATACGCGATCGTTTCAGAGTATCGACAGATTTATTTCTTGCAAGCGTAACAATCCACGTATAAACGTTTCCGCTGTTAAAATCGAATTGTCCGGCTTTACGCCATATAATTACGAATATATCGCTAAGAACATCTTCTGCAGTCTTTTCTTCCCTGACAATTTTTTTTATTAAAGTATACAGCAATGAACAATAACGATTGTAAAGGACTTCGAGAGCCTTGGAATCATTAGAAGAAACCCGCTGCATCAACTCGATGTCGGTTGAAACGTTTAGAGCCAATGTAACCTGCCGGATATTGTAACTTTGAATCTTTATACAAAACTAAAGCTAAGAAGGCTAAAAATCAATCGGAAACATTTCATTTGGTATATATATGTTTACCGGGTTAGTGCGAACGCCTTTGCCGGGGGCTACTTTAAATATCATTTACGTAACTTCAGTTAATTAGTTACTATTTATATTTAAGCTTAGCGATGAATTTACTATTTTTACAATCAAAATATATTATACTACGGGGCTTAGCAGACAACCTCAAAAACTCCCGGAACTATGCCCCGCCCATACTGAAAGGATAAAATGACTTCGAGCGAAATCAGACAGCAATTTTTAGATTTTTTTAAAAGTAAAGAACATCGAATTGTACCGAGTTCCCCGGTTGTACCATTTGATGATCCGACACTTCTTTTTACAAATGCCGGGATGAACCAATTTAAGGATGTCTTTCTTGGTTCAGGCACAAGAGAGTATAAGCGCGCTTCTGATACCCAAAAGTGCATCAGGGTAAGCGGCAAACATAATGATCTTGAAGAAGTAGGATATGATACATACCATCATACATTTTTTGAAATGCTCGGCAACTGGTCATTTGGAGATTATTATAAACCTGAAGCAATAGAATGGGCATGGGAGCTATTAACAGACGTGTGGAAACTTCCAAAGGAACGATTATGGGCAACAGTTTACAGAACTGATAGTGAAGCTTTAGAACTTTGGAAAACCAAGACCGATATAAATCCAAAACACATTTTGCTGTTTGATGAAAAGGATAATTTTTGGGAAATGGGCGAAACCGGTCCCTGCGGCCCATGTTCCGAAATTCATATTAATCTCAGCGATGACTATGATAACCCAAAATATGTAAATGCAGGCGTACCCGAGTGTATTGAGATATGGAACCTGGTATTCATTCAATATAACCGCGATAGTGAAGGAAAGCTGCATGATTTGCCTGCAAGACATGTAGATACAGGTATGGGATTTGAGCGTGTTTGTGCTGTAATGCAGAAGAAAAATTCCAATTATGATACCGATGTGTTCACGCCTTTGATTAATGCCGTATCGGAAATGTCGGGGATCAAATATGAAAAAGAAAATGAAAAAATCCCTATGCGTGTGATATCGGATCATATAAGAACATTAACATTTGCAATAGCGGACGGAGCAGTGCCCGGTAATGACGGGCGCGGGTATGTACTCAGGAGAATTCTGAGGAGAGCTGCCCGTTATGGAAGGAAATTGAATTTAAATAAACCGTTTCTTTTTGAACTTGTAAAGATACTTGTTGATACTATGGGCAGTGTATTCCCTGAGATAATTGAGAAACGGGGCTACATTGAAAAAGTAATAAAATCAGAAGAAGAAAGCTTTAATGCAACGCTGGACCGCGGAATTGAACTATTCGAAGAATTAATTAAAGGTTTAAAAGATTCAGACAATAAAATTATACCGGGCAAAGATGTCTTTACGCTGTACGATACGTTCGGCTTCCCGGTAGACCTTACTAATATAATGGCAAAGGAGCACGGGCTTACAATTGACGAAGACGGCTTCAATAAAATGATGGATTCACAGAAACAAAGAACGCGCCATTCATCAAAAGATAAATTTGCCTCTGTAAATATTTCTACATCCGATTTAAGTTCATTTGATGCAATTGATTCCAAAAATTTCTCTCTTCAAACAGTTAAATCTGAGTTTACAGGCTATGATGAATTAAATTCCAAAGCAACTATTACAGGCTATAAGAAAGATGATAAAAATGACCTCGTTATCCTGGATAAAACCCCATTTTATGTTGAAGCAGGAGGACAAATAGATGATCTTGGTACTATCTCAGCCGGTAAAAAAACTTTAACCGTGGTTGACCTGACGAAGATAGATAATAAAGTTGTTCATGTATTGGAAAATGATGATGAAAACCGGCTTACCCCTGGAATGGAAGTTATTGCCCATGTTGATGAAAGCCGCAGGTGGGATATAATGCGGAATCATTCGGCTACACATTTTCTTGATGCCGCATTGAGAAAAATTATTGGAACTCATGTGCACCAGGCAGGCTCGTATGTGGGGCCGGACAGGCTGCGCTTTGACTTTACTCATTTTTCAAAATTGAGTGATAGCGAACTACATGATATAGAAGTTATGGTTAATGAACAATTAAGATTAAATATACCTCTTCAGCATCACCGGAATATCCCGTTTGATGAAGCAAAAGAAATGGGTGCTCTTATGTTCTTTGGCGACAAGTACGGCGACTTTGTTAATGTGGTCCAATTTGGCAATTTCAGCATGGAATTTTGCGGCGGAACCCATGTAAAAAATTCTTCGCAAATCGGTTTATTTAAAATAACCGGTGAAGCTTCGGTTGCGAGCGGGGTAAGAAGAATTGAAGCAGTTACAGGTGCAGGTGTGGAAAATTATATTGCCTCACAAATTAAAAATATCAGACAGTCGGAAGAAAAAATTGCCGAACTGATTGAAGAAAAGAAGAAACTTGAGAAAGAATTATCGGAATTTAAATTAAAGGGAAAACTGGGGCAGATTGATAATGTAACGGCAAAGCCGGTAGAAGTGAATAATATAAAGATATACAAAGCAAAAGTAAATGCAGAGAATATGGACGAGCTTAAGTCATTCGGGGATGAGTTAAGAAATAAAATAAAAAACGGTATTGGTGTATTATTTACAGAGACTGAGGGGAAAGTCGGGATAGTATGTGTAGTTTCCGACGACCTGATAAAAGAAAAAAAACTTAGCGCAGGGAAAATAGTCGGGGAATTGGCGAAGCTGGTTGGAGGAGGCGGAGGAGGCAGGCCGCATCTTGCAACTGCCGGCGGTAAAGAAGTTAGTAAGATTCCATTTGCATTAAACGAGGTTGAAAAAGTTATAGCTAAATTTATTAATTAGTGAAGTTACGCAGATATTAAAAATTTTATTAAGTAGCCCCGACATAAATGTCGGGGCTACTTTAAATATCTTAGAACACGAAGAAACACTGAGTATGAAAACAAAATCAAAAATTAAATATGTTTGTTCAAGCTGCGGATATGAATCTTTACGCTGGATCGGCAAATGCCCGGAATGCGATAATTGGAATACTTTTGTTGAGGAAATAATTGAAGCGCAAAAGCATCCCAAAACTCAGTATGACGGGAAGGTAGCTTTATATAAGATTAATGATATTACTGCCGTTGAAGAAGACAGAATAAAAACAGGCATAAATGAATTTGACCGTGTTTTAGGAGGAGGACTAATGCCGGGTTCCGTTGTACTTCTGGGCGGCGACCCGGGAATCGGCAAATCTACACTTGCAATGCAGGCTGCGTCTTCTATTAAAGATAAAGTATTATATGTAACAGGCGAAGAATCCGAACGGCAGGTTAAAATACGTGCATCAAGATTAAAGGTAAAATCCGACAATTTTTATATTCTGCCCGAAACAGATTTAAACCCGGTTATAGCTGCAATAAACAGCCTGAAACCCGTGCTGGTAATTATTGATTCAATTCAAACGATGTACAGGAGTGAATTTGAAAATTCACCGGGAACAGTAACACAAATCAGGGAATGCACTGCCCTGCTTATGGAAGAAGCCAAAAAAAAGCATTATTCAGTTCTTATAATTGGGCATGTAACAAAAGAAGGAATTATTGCGGGACCAAAACTTCTTGAACATATTGTTGATACCGTTATTCAATTTGAAGGAGAGACTCACCATACGTACCGGATTCTGCGTTCACAGAAAAACCGTTTCGGCAGCACAAATGAAATCGGTGTATTTGAAATGCACGAAGACGGATTAACAGAAGTTAAAAATCCAAGCGAACTTTTTCTAAGTGAAAGAGATAAAGAAACTTCCGGTTCGGTAGTAACTGCAAGCCTGGAAGGAACACGCCCGATTTTAATAGAAGTGCAGGCATTGGTTACGCCGTCTAACTACGGCAATCCGCAAAGAGTAGCAACAGGTTTTGATCAAAGAAGATTATCTATTCTTTTAGCAGTCCTGGAAAAAAGAGGCGGATACAGGCTCTCTGCCAACAATGTTTTTCTGAATATGGCGGGCGGAGTAAAAATAGATGAGCCGGCCGTGGACCTTGCAGTCTGCTGCAGTATAGCGTCAAGCCTGTTGGATAAAACTTGCGACAACAGCAGTGTAATTATTGGTGAAGTCGGGCTGGGCGGAGAGATCAGGACAGTGAGCCAGGTGGAAAAAAGGATTCAGGAAGCTGAGAGACTTGGTTTTAAGAAAATAATTATTCCACTGAACAATTTAAAAGAATTAAAGCGAAGCGAAAAGATAAAAATTATACCGGTTGGCAACCTGACTGAAGCGATTAAGGAAGTTATTAACCCGGCCGTCTGAGAAAGAATGTTAAAACTATTATAATCAGACTATAAACTCTTTTTTTAAGAGCTTTAATATAAAGGGCGGGGAGCCATAAAATGTAAAATCTTATCAAAAAACTATTTTGTTTTATTAAGTAATAATGCTATTTTAAAAAGCGGTTAAAATCCGCCTAGTTATTTTCAATTATTTCTTAGAGGTAAGTTAGTGAGTACTAAACTTTTTGTGGGATCTCTCCCATGGGCAGTAAATGATGACGCTTTGAAATCAGCTTTTGAAGCACACGGCAAAGTTGTTTCTGCCAAAGTGATTACCGATCGTCAGACCGGGAGATCTAGAGGATTTGGATTCGTAGAAATGGAAAACGAATCTGATGCTACAAGTGCTATTCAGGCTCTCAATGGTTCGGAACTAAAAGGCCGTAACATTATAGTCAGTGAAGCAAAGCCGAAAGGCTAATGCATCTTTTTATACCTTTAGTTCATTGAGCGCTCTTTTGAGCGCTTTTATTTTTTTAAATGAACTGAATTATAAGATAAGGTTTATTGTATAAGACAAAAAGTTTTGCAGTTGTTTATATAACATTAATAACCGGGATAGTTTTATTTTGTATTGTTTCTGCTACGGTTATTACCGGAAAAATAATTAGTATAGATAATTCTATATTACTTTTACTACGGAATACTGAAAATACTTCCATACCGGTTGGACCGGGATGGCTATTGAATTTTATGAAGTATATTACAGCCCTGGGAAGCATACCGGTAGTTATACTAATAACAATATTTACTTCAGGACTTTTAATTCTTAAAAAAGAATACCGTTCTCTGAAACTAATTTTGTTTGCCGCAACAGGCGGCGGTGTAATTGAATTACTTATGAAAGAAATTTTTTCAAGGCCGCGGCCGCAAATTGTCCCTCATCTTGTTAGTGTAGATTCATTAAGCTACCCGAGCGGCCATTCTGCAATAACGTCAATTATTTTATTATCCCTGGTATTAATAATTTACAATTCTGAAATAAAAGAAAGCATTAAATTATACTTTTTATATTCAGGAATATTGTTAATATTTATTATAGGAATAAGCAGGATATATCTTGGAGTCCACTATCCCAGCGATGTTTTAGGCGGATGGTCACTTGGATTAATATGGAGTTCCATCAGTGCAATACTTGCATATAAAGTAAAGAAAGCTTAAAAAATCAATACAGGCTGATAATGGACGAAAAAGAGAAATTGCGTTCTAGTATTATCCTACCCGGAAGTTTTATATTATTACTATGGGTTATCAGAACCGGGGAAACGGTTTTTTCTATTAATCTTACCCATTTCGGGCTACTGCCGAATAAATTACACGGCCTTATCGGAATAATAACCGCACCATTGCTACATTCGGGATACAACCATCTTGCTTCAAATACACTTCCGCTTCTTTTCCTGGGAGTAGGTATTTTATATTTTTTTCCGAATTCAGCATATAAAGTTTTCGCCTGCATTTATATTATCCCGGGAATTTTTGTATGGTTTTTCGGCCGGCCGGCTTATCATATAGGCGCCAGCGGTATGATTTACGGTTTTGTTTCCTTCTTGTTCTTTAGTGGTCTTATCAGGCGGGATACACGTTCAATCGCCCTGGCTCTATTAGTAACATTTCTATACGGCAGTATGATCTGGGGAATATTTCCGCAGAATAACGGGATTTCATGGGAATACCATTTATTCGGATCATTGACGGGTATTGCCTGCGCAATCATTTTCCGCAAATCGGATCCTTATAAAAGATACGAGTGGGAGGATGAAGAGGATGATGAAGACGGAGGAAATTTGGAAATTTCCCACGACAGGGGTGAGTAGAATTAAAGATTAAATAATCCCAAAGTATAAATATTAACAAAAACAAAAAAAAACGAGGCAGTTTAAGAAGTTCTTAATAACTATGTGAGAATCCTTAGTGTCCTGGTGATGATGGTTTTAATTAATCAAAAACAAAAACCATTTTACCACTAAGACACTAAGAACACTTAGAAACACTAAGAAAAATTAACTTCACAGGTACTATTTTAAAAGGAGCATCTTTTTAGTCTGGGTGAAGCTGCCTGTTTCAATCCTGTAATAATAAACACCGCTGGCAAGTGAAGAAGCGTTAAAATTGACAGAATAATTACCCGCCGGATATTCCCTGTTTGCAATAACAGCTACCTGCTGTCCCAACTGATTATAAACAACTATTTTCACTCTTCCGGCCGCAGGAACCCCAAAATTAATCATAGTGGAGGGGTTAAAAGGGTTAGGATAATTCTGCGATAAAGAAAAATTCTTCGGAGTCAATTCAATTTCCTGCTTTACCCCGTCAACTGTTAAACTAACGTATGCGCGTATCAAATAAATTGCAATTGCTGTATCACTTGTAGTTATATAATACCAACCGGGCGTACTAACACCATCGCCTGTTCTTAAATAGCTATAACTATGATAGTCATCCTGTCCGGGATAATTAGTTACAAGCGGAGTAACTGAATCGGCTTTTACAACAAAACCAACTGCAAAAGGATTGTTTGTTGAAATATTATCAGAACTTAAATTAACAGTACTCCAGTTACTAAATGGCTGAGCATAAGGATATTCACCATTGGGATTCACAACTTCAGCATTAGTCGAAATTGAAGCGGTTATCGAAGCTAAAAGAGTTCCGAGAGGCGTAGTAAGAGTTGATGAGGTGGAATTATATCCCGTGTAGGTCCATATACCTCCCGTAAAAGAACCTGCATTGGCAAGCGCAACCCTGATTGAATCAAGTCTTCCTCCGGCAATGGCGTTGAATGTAACACAAATAGTATCTTTAGGACTCAAAGGAAAATATCCAATTGGTTCCGTATTGTCCCACTGCAGTACTGTTTCGGATGAAGGAGCCGTACCCGTTGCAGTATAGGAATATACCTGGGGAGTAGCATCAGTTGTATTAGTATCTATAATAACAAAATTTACAGAAGTAAATGTGCTGCCATAATTTGATACTGAAAAAGCGGTGTTTAGGGGGACGGTAACAACGCTGTTTGAATAAGTTCCTTCTTCTATGGCTTTAATTACCAAATTACTTGAGGATGGAGTTGTGAAAGTTATATTAAGATTGCTGCCGCCTGTAAAAGTTATATATTCGGCTGCCAATTGATATACCGTATCTGTAACACTAACATTCGGATTATAATACGTATATTTACTTTCTGCCTGAGCAAGCCCGGTATGAAACGGATATCCATATAAATTACCTTGATTTGTATTTTCAAATTTATTTGCAATAAGCCAGTCAATAAAATACTGTGTAAATGATTGTGTCTGGCCGTCTGTTGCAAGGGCATTTTCAAGACCCGCTAATCCTACCTGGTTGTCCTGAACGACATGTTTAAAAATTCCAATACCAAACTGGTCAAGCCAGTAAATAAAATATCTTTGTGTGCGCGAATAATCTATTAAAGCCAGGGTAGGATCACTATCCCAGTTAAAAAGAGAATAGTTTGTGTAATCCTCGTAAAGGTCAGGGTAAAACGGCGGATACCCGCAATTTACTTCCGCAAGCATAGAGCAGCCTTCATTTACAAATGTTATTTCCGGATTTGTTTGATGGTAATTCCAGTTAATCATATGCTGAAACTCGTGCGCACATGTTGCTTCGGCAGTTTCCAATCCATCGGAAGTTGAAAGATCAGTAGTATAGCAGTCTATATAAATAATATTTGCGTCATTACTGTTTGCGCTAGGTGTCTCATTAAGAGAGTTAAAATAACCTGCTTCATAGCCGCTGGAGCTATTATCGCCTGATTGAATATCCAGAAGCAGGACAATAATTCTTGGATCGCTGCTAATATCAGGGGGATTTCCGAAAGCAGAAGTATCCGTTGCAAAAATACCTTTATTGGCATTAGCAGGCGTTTCATTTTCGAAGACGTTTTCAACAGAGTCAATCTCGGACTGAATCACTTTGCCGCTGCTTAACTGTGCAGTTTCAACAAAAATATAACTGTTAGGCCCTACCGCCTCGCAAGTTGAAGGAACCTCATAATAGTTGCCGGTTGAAAAATCCTGGGACCACCAGGAATGGGTTGATCCAACACTATATGTGCCGGTGGTTTTCGCAAGTTTTTGTTTATTATAATCAGGGTGCGCTTTAACCCATTCTGCAACAGCCTGATCCTGCTTCCACAAAAGAGGCGTACCATCCATTGGATATTTTTTATGAATGGATGTTCCTTTACGGGGAACTTTAAGTATTTTTTTCTGTGACAATGCAGAATAAGAAATGATGATTGTGAAAATTGTTAAATAACAAATAAAACGCATACTGACCTCAATATTTACAAATTAATTAATAAAATGACTTCGAAGGTCGAGTTGTATTTACCAACTGTCAAGTCAAAATATTCTCTTTATTGAATAGATTATACAATACTTTAAAAGAATTGTTACTTTTTATTGAATCTCCTTAGAGATAAATTCATATTTTTTAACATACACAGCATTAGGGGCTTTAGTATCGTCTCTTATTTCATAAAAAATCTTTACATTCCTGCCCTGATTATTAAGAAGAAAATCTTTAGTTTCTTTGTCGCAGTCGAGTAAAATTATACCTGACGGTCCGGTTTGCAATGCTAATTTGGTAAAAGGTTCATTGCCAACTACGACGATATTACCGACAACGAATTTTGCCGGTAAAGTACTATTTGATCCGGCACATCCGTATATAAACAGAACTGCAGACAGGATTAATATCGATATTAATTGTTTATTTGCAATCATTTATAGTTCTGAATATCAAATGTCCCGCTTTTTCATTAGTAATAATACTTTCCGTGGTAAAACGAAACTAATAGTTTCTAAGTAAATGATAATTATTGAAAAACGCAAATGCTTTGGAACAATAAAACGTGACCTTGATGGTGAAAATAGTAAATTCTATGGTTAAATTACTCTTACAACACTGATGAACCATTGTTTTTTCTTTACTATATATGACAATAAGATTAATCGAAATGTTTAAAGTATTATGTTGCAATGATAACCGAAAACACAATGAATTATTTAAGTTTACGCAGATATTAAAGATTTTATTAAGCGGGAGTCTGTCTGAAAGTTATTAGTAAGACTAAGCGTTCTGAAGTTTTAAGCGTTAAGTTTTCTTTTAGGAAAGACATTTTACCACTAAGACACTAAGAATCACTAAGAAGAATTACTTATAAAAAATCATTTTGGCTTGAGCCGAAGGCTCATCCGCCTCTGGCGGAAAAGCCGACACTGATTTGTAATTTCAAGTCCCCGGCATAAATCCCGGGGTTACTTTAAATATCATTTATGTAATTTCAGCAAATTATTAAACTTTCCTTCTGAATTAAGTTAAATTCGGGCCTATTGTATTTACAATTCTTTTACAAATCCTTAACGGGATTATTTGCAAATTACAGATCATAAAAAAAAAGACCAATCTTATTGACATAAAGCTTACTGAATAATATCCTAATCAGATCCAGGTATCAAATAAACTAACGGCGTAATATAAACATGATTTATGACATCCTTTATAAGAGATTAAAAGATGCTTTTGATAATATTGTTACAACAACAGAGTTAAAAGATCTTTCAGTAAGTATACAAAAAAGACACTTTACTTCAGGCGGAACAAATTTATTTAGAACTAGTGCAAGTATTCCTGCCGGTGATAATAATTTTACCGGTCAGCCCGATCCCCAATTCCTGACAGGTATAAATGATTATAACATTTCAAGTAACAATATATTTGAATATTACTCCATACAGAATACCGGATGTTCACAATCCGAGGGAATAATATTTTTATTTCACGGATTAAATGAAAAGAAGTGGGATAAATATTACCCTTGGGCCTATGAACTGGCAAGACAGACGGGTAAAACAATTATACTCTTCCCGATAGCGTTTCACATGAACAGGGCGCCATACGCGTGGTCGGATTCACGGCTAATGAATAAAATAGCTATACAAAGAGCCAACAAATCATCGAATGCCAAATCATCCTTTATAAATGCAGCGATAAGTGAAAGACTTGAAAACAGCCCGCAAAGATTCTTTTTATCGGGCTTGCAGACCTATAAGGATTTCTGCGCTTTATTAAAATCAATAAGGATGGGTTTTGAAAAAAATATATCGCCGGGGGCCAGTATTGATTTTTTCGGTTATTCAATCGGTGCATTTTTCTCATTACTGCTTTTGATGGACAATCCCAATAAGGAGTTGGACAATTCACGGCTTGTTATATTCTGCGGCGGGGCAACATTTGATAAAATGATGCCTGTTTCCCGTTACATAATAGATTTGAGGGCATCCACAACCGTAGAAAATTTTTTTGAGCAGCAGTTGGATAACAAGCCATTACTGGAAAGAAGGCTAGAACATTATTTCAGGGGCATGTCTATTGACCGGAGTTATTTTGCTTCTTTAATCAGCCAAAAACATTACAAAGACCTGCGGGAGAAACGCCTTCACCAGATACATGAAAGAATAAGCGCCACAGCCTTAGTAAAGGATGAGGTTGTACCGCCATCCGGAGTTTCAAATACCCTTACAGGAGGACCCGGAAATATAAATACACGCCTGGACGTTTTAGACTTTGAATATCCTTACAATCACGTTACGCCCTTTCCTATAAATGAAAAATATAAAGTTCAGGTAGATAAATCCTTTAAGCTTGTAATGCAAAATACTTCGGCATTTTTAGCATAGGAGGATAGAAGACATATAATTTTGTGCTTGCATTTACATTTGAAATGTTTTTATTATTTTATATTTAAATATGAATAATATGAGCATAGAAATAAAACATAACATAGAAGACAATAAATTTTATACGGTTGTAAACGGCAGCGAAGCATACCTGAGATATTTAATTGTTGATAATAATGTAATGAATATGTTTAAAACATATGTACCCGATGAATTACGAAGTCAGGGTATTGCCGGAGTGATTGTTCTTAAAGGGTTGAAGTTTGCAGAAGAGAAAGGGTTTAAAATCATTCCGACTTGTTCTTATGTGGCAACATATATAAAGCGTCATAAAGAGTTTGAACACCTTTTAGCCGGATAGGATCCGCAAAGTATAAAAAAAACGGATGCCGGGTAAGGGCATCCGTTCATTATATTTTTTGTTTTTTTACTTTAAATTTGCTGTAAGCACAAATTCAACGCCTGCCAGCGCTTTTGATACCGGGCAGCCTTTTTTTGCATCTTCGGCAAATTTTTTAAATGCAGGCTCATCTATATTTTCTATACTTGCTTCACAATTAATCTCTATCTTTGTAATAGAAAATCCATCGCCGACTTTATCAATGTGAACTTTATCTTCTGTTCTTACAAAATTTACTTTAAATCCTTCACCTGAGAGCATATTTGAAAGAGCCATTGAATAACAAGCAGAATGAGCCGCACCAATTAATTCTTCCGGGTTTGTTTCATCGCCTTTATCAAACCTTGAAATAAAATTATACGCTACGTTTTTTAAAATTCCGGATTCCGTACTAATATTTCCGCTACCGCTTTTTAAATCTCCGCGCCATTCCGAATTAGCTTTTCTAACCGGCATATTTTTCTCCTTTATTGAATAAAATTATTTTAATTTGCATGAAATTATAATACTTTTGGCCTTACTTGTCAAAACAGTTATATCCTGCATCACACAAGTAGACTCATTTATTAAATTTTCCTGGTTATAAATATATAAAATGATTTCCCGTCAATCATATTTTTCTTGCCTGTTAGCAGACATTTTTATTATAATTACGTAATATTTATAAACTCAAACGGAGTTTTGCATGTTTAACAAATTAAACCTTATTTTATTTCTTTTAACGGTTTTTATTATGACAAGTTACCCCCAGGCACTGAAGTACCCTAAAACTTACAAAGACAACACTAAAGACAATTATTTCGGCACAGTTGTGAATGATCCTTACCGGTGGCTGGAGGATGATACGGCAAAAGCCGTAAGCGAATGGGTGAAAAAAGAGAACGAAGTTACTTACGGATACCTGAATAAAATCACTTACAGGGATAAAATTAAGGAACGCCTTGAAAAACTCTGGAACTACCCAAAATATTCCGTCCCATTTAAGGGAGGTTCCAATTACTTCTTTTTAAAAACGACGGGCTTCAAAACCAAAGTGTATTGTACATTCAGAGCGACCTAAGTGCTAAGCCTGAACTTTTTTTAGACCCGAATAAACTGTCGTCAGACGGCACTGTTTCATTAACTACCTATGCTGTTTCAAAAGACGGTAAGTATTTTGCTTACGGCACCGCATCCGGAGGCTCAGACTGGAATGAATTTTTCGTTATGGATGTAGCTTCAAAACAAAAGCTAAATGATAATTTAAAGTGGATAAAATTCTCCGGCATTTCATGGTATAAAGACGGATTTTTTTACAGCCGTTACCCGGAACCGGAGCAAGGGAAAGAATTAGTTTCAAGCAATGAATTCCATAAGATATACTATCATAAAATAGGTAATGATCAAAAACTTGATAGTTTAATTTTTGCGGACAGTACTGCCCCTAAATTAATAGTAAACGCACAGACAACCGATGATGAAAGATTTTTACTTTTTTATTTGTCAACCGGGACAAGCAATAATGAACTTTATGCAAAAGACCTTCAGAATCCCAATTCAGGTATTGTGAAAATAATTGAAAATTTTGATAACAATTATAATGTAGTCGATAATATAGGCAGTAAACTTCTTGTTTTGACCAATAAAAATGCCCCGAAGTACCGTCTTGTATTAATTGATCCGCAAAATCCCGGTGAAAAAAACTGGGAAACAATACTGCCGGAAAAGGAATCCGTATTGCAGTCTGCTTCAATTATCGGCGGTAAATTATTTGTTGAATATACAAAAGATGCTTACAGCCAGGATTATATATATGATTTAGACGGGAAATCAGAAGAAGTAATTAAACTGCCGGCGATTGGAACCGTAGGCGGATTCAGCGGAAAGCCTGAAGATAAAACCGCTTTTTATGCTTTTACATCGTTCACTTTTCCAACAACTATTTATAAGTTTGATGTTGATACGAAATCTTCATCGGTTCTGCACAAACCTGAAATTGATTTTGACTTCAGCAATTATACAACAGAACAAATATTTTATAAGAGCAAAGACGGCACAAAAGTGCCTATGTTTATTGTTCACAAAAAAGATTTAAAATTAAACGGCAATAACCCGGCTTTACTATACGGATACGGCGGTTTTGATATAAGTATAAATCCTGCATTCAGCATTTCCAGGTTAATTCTTCTTGAAAACGGCGGAGTGCTTGCAATAGCCAACATACGCGGGGGAAGTGAATATGGAGAAGATTGGCACACTGCAGGTATGCTTGATAAAAAGCAAAATGTGTTTGATGATTTTATAGCCGCGGCGGAGTATCTGATAAAAAACAAATATACATCCCCTCAAAAGCTTGCAATTAACGGAGCCTCGAATGGCGGACTTTTAATCGGTGCAGTTGTAAATCAGCGGCCTGATTTATTCAGAGTTGCAATCCCCCAGGTTGGTGTTATGGATATGCTGCGTTACCAGAAATTTACAATCGGCTGGGCGTGGGTAAATGAATACGGTGCTAGCAGCGACTCAGCTCAGTTTAATAATTTGTACAAATATTCGCCTATTCACAATATTAAACCGGGAATAAAATACCCTGCTATTCTTGTTACAACAGCAGACCATGACGACAGAGTAGTTCCGGCACATTCATTTAAGTATATAGCCACACTTCAGGAAAAATATAAAGGCAAAAACCCAATACTTATAAGAATTGAAACACGCGCAGGGCACGGCGCCGGAAAGCCAACAGATAAAATTATAGAAGAACAGACCGATATATGGTCATTTATTTTTAAGAATCTGGGTGTAAAAACAATTTATTAACTGAAGTTACGCAGGTACTAAAAATTTTTCTTCAGTAGCCCCGGGTTTTTGGCATAGCTATCACTATGTGAAACTCGGATAATAATGGAACCCGGACTTCATAGGCTTTTCCACCGGAGGCGGATTAGCCTATGGTTCAAGCCAAAATTTTCATATCATTTTGGCTAAAGCCGAACATATTTTGTAATTTAGCGATCCCCGACATAAATGTCGGGGTTACTTTAAACAATATTTGTGTAACTTCAGTTACGAATTCATCTCACATAGTGACGCGGCCTACAAAATTTTTGCACGCACAGATTGTTAATCTGTGCTACGGAATTTCGCCCCTGCCTCCAAAGAAGTCACAACAAAAAATCGTTTGTAAAGCTATATTTATAAAAATAAATTTTTAATTTTATAAAAAGGGACAAGATGAAATATTTAATATCAATAAAATTTGCATGCCTGATTTTACTATCTTTAATTATGAATTCTAAAATAATAAGCCAGGAACTGAACTCTGAGAAAAGTGAACCGGTAACGGTGAATTCTGTTGATTTGCAAAAGTATACCGGGCTCTGGTATGAGATTGCAAAGATACCAAACAGTTTTCAACGAAGCTGTGCGTGCAATACTACTGCAACTTATAAGATCAGAGAAGACGGGCGTATTGATGTAATAAACCGTTGTACCGAAAAAGACGGAAGTGTTAATGAGGCCAAAGGAATTGCCAAGGTTGCCGATACAAAGACAAATTCCAAATTAAAAGTCAGTTTTGTAAGAATATTCGGATTTTCATTATTCTGGGGCGATTACTGGATAATAGGCCTGGATAAAGATTACAGGTATGCACTTGTAGGCAGCCCGGACAGGAAATACGGCTGGATATTAAGCCGTACTTCAAAATTATCGCAGGATGATTTAAATGATATATTCGGGATACTCCGTAATCAGGGTTATAACCCGAAGGATTTTGAAATGACCGATCAGAAATATTAAGAAGCTTCACTTCACTTTTAAAAGAGAGTATGTTAAACCATACTCTCTTTTAAAAAAATTATTACGGATAAAATCTAATACCCAAAGAAGCATCAACGGCGGAGCCAAAGTCCGGTACCAAACCGACAAGCAATCCCACCTCACAAAAAATATCCAGAGGAGTATTTAATGGAATTACAGAAAGGCCGAATACACCCCTTACACCCAGGCCGGTATTATCTTCTCTTACTAACGATCCGTTATCATTATAATAAAAACTATGCCCGTTCCCGAAACCCAGCGCGGCACCAGGCCCGGCATAAAGTTTTGCCACTTCTGAATGAAATGCATCAAAGTGCCACAAATAATCAACATCAAAGCGCGGGCTGCCGAAATAAGAGGAGGCTAAATCAAACACGTAAGCATTTTCATTATTTATCCAATATTTTACAGTAAAACCAACCGGGTCGCCAACCATAATACCAAACCCTAATGGTTTACCCTGAGGCGACTGTGCAAATAAATTTTGAGAATTTAATAAAATAAAAAAATAAACGACTAAAACAAACTGCTTTTTCATCAGGATCTCCTGAAATAATAATAAAACATTAAATTTATTCCCCATTAAATTATTTAAATATGTAAATAAAATACCGCCTTCTTTTTAATTCCGGTCACACAAAAATTATGCTTTATACAAACAATAAGAGAATTAATTTGTGAAGGTTAATTTGATTAATACCCGCAGATAAAATTATTAGTGAGCCTTAGTATCCCGGCTTCCTAAATGGTCAGGGGGTAATTAATCGAATTCAAAAAAATTTTACTTATAACATTACCGTTTATCCTACGAACGGATAAGAGTAATTGCAGAGGTTCTCTAAATATAATCGTTTCGACCCACCCCCGAGACCCCTCCCAAGAGGGGACTTTTTTAAATATTGCGTAACTTCAGTTACTCAATATAACTTATGGTCTGGGGGGCATTTTCATTAGCTCCCATTCCTCACGGCTCGGGCCGTAAATGCCCGGGACTTTTAATCCGGCCTGCCTCATAAGTATTGTCATTTGAGCGCGGTGATGAATCTGATGCCTTATTAATACAGTAAGCACTTGTCCCTTTTTCCACTTATCCCGGAACATAGTAATCTCATCTTCAAGAGATGCATCTGACCAACTTTTTGTAACAAGCTCAGTAACTTCTTTTGCAGAATTTTCATAATCATCTGCAATTTTTTTTGCAGTAGCCGGCAAATCAGCTTCATCTAAAATTAAACTTGGGGAAAAGCCGGCCTGAGTTAAGGACTTACCGGGAGCGCATACCAAATGCCAGGCCAGCCGGCCAAGAGTTCTTCCTTCTTCATTAACTTTTTGATTGAGGGATTCATCCGTAAGAACTCTAAGGAGTTTTAGAGTTGCTTTCGATTCAATTTCCCAATCTTTTTGAAAATCAGATATTTTATAGAACATAAATTGCCTCCTCGATTTATTAATAACCGCTGAAGTTACGCAAATGATATTTAAAGTAGCAGGTAGTCTAAGTGGTCTGTGATTATTTAATTAAAAACAAGAACATTTTACCACTAAGACACTAAGACCACAAAGAAACACTAAGAAGAATTAAATTTTAGACAACCTCTTCGCTAAATTACAAAACATGTTCGGCTTCACTATTTAATAAAATTTTTAATATCTGCCTAACTTCAGTTCATAATTCAAAGTTCAACTTAAGGCTGAAAGAATTTCATTCAGCTTTTCAAGGTTTGATATCCAATCAGCCTGTTTAGTCCGTTCCCTTTCAACCACATCAGGAGCTGCATTGGCGACAAATTTTTCATTGGAAAGCTTTTTATTTATTCCTGTAAGCGCGCCCTCAAGGCGTGAAATTTCTTTTTGTAACCTGTTCCGTTCAACGTCAAGGTCGATCAGTCCCGTAAGCGGGACATAAATTTCACAATTTTTCAATACGGTAGAAGCGCTCGCTTTAGGTTTTTCAATATTTTCATCGACTATAATTTCATCTACGTGTGCAAGTTTTTTAATATATTCGATTTGATGTTCTTTTGTTTGCGAAGATTTAATATGGGCTTTTATAAATTTTGAGGGAGGAATATTCATTTCACCGCGTATATTTCTTATTGCGGTAATTATTTCCTGAACAAACTCCATTTCATTTTCTGCTTCAGCATTTATGAGATTCTTATCCGGCACGGGGTAAGCAGAAACGGAAATGCTTTCTCCGTCTTTTCTCTCATCAATTAACTGCCAGAGTTCTTCCGTAATAAACGGCATAAAGGGATGAACAATTTTTAATAAATTTTCAAATATTCCAAGCGCTCTTGTCAGGACGGCTGATTTAACTTCATCGCTGCCGGTATACAGCCTGTTCTTGGCCATTTCGATAAACCAATCGCAGAAATCATTCCAGACAAAAGAATAAATAATTTTTACAGCGTTATTGATATCGAATTTTTCCATAGCATTATTTAACCCGGCAAGAGTATGATGCAGGCGGGAGTAAATCCATTTATCCGAAAAATCGATATAACTGTTTTTAAGTTCATTAACTACAGGAATATTTTCAGCATTCATGAGCAAAAAACGGCCGGCATTCCAGATTTTATTAGCAAAGTTCCTGCCTAATTCACATTTATCAGAGCTAAAAAGGACATCCTGCCCGAGTGGCGCTAAATAAATAACAGTAAACCTGAGAGCATCGGCGCCATACTCCGAAATTACATCAAGCGGGTCGGGAGAATTTCCAAGCGACTTGCTCATTTTTCTACCCTGCATATCCCTGATAATACTGGTAAAGTATACATGCCTGAACGGAATATCTTTTTTGAAATGGAGACCGGCAATAATCATTCTTGCTACCCAGAAGAAAATAATATCGGGTGCGGTTACGAGCGTATCGGTGGGATAATAGTAATCCTGTTCTTCATCTTTTCTAAACACATCATAAGCCCAAAGCCAGCTTGATGACCAGGTATCCAGGACGTCTTCATCCTGGATCCAATTTTCGGGATCTGCGGGAGGAATAATATCACAGTAAATATCCTTAGATAACTTATTATACCAAACAGGAATACGGTGGCCCCACCAGAGCTGCCGGGAGATACACCAGTCCTTAATATTACCCATCCAATGCTCATAAGTTTTAATCCAGTGATCCGGGTAGAACTTAATCTTACCGCTTTTAACAGCATCCAGTGCCGGAACGACAAGTTCGTCCATTTTCATAAACCATTGTTCGGAAAGATAGGGTTCTATAGGCACGCCGCCGCGTTCCGAGTAACCGATTTTAGTCTGATAATCTTCAATTTTTTCAAGCAGGCCGAGTTCCTCAAATCTTTCCACAACTTTTTTGCGGGCAATGTACCTGTCCAGCCCTCTGAATTCTTCAGGAACGTTATGATTGGTAGAAGCATTATCGTTAAAAATATTAATAAACTCCAGATCATGGCGTTTGCCCATTTCATAATCATTAAGATCGTGGGCAGGAGTTACTTTTACGGCCCCGGTACCGAATTCCATATCAACATATTCATCGGCAAACACAGGTATCTCCCGCTGGGTAATCGGAAGCAATACAGACTTTCCTATAAATTCTTTAAATCTATCATCGTTAGGATTTACGGCTATACCGGTATCGCCCAACATTGTTTCAGGACGTGTAGTGGCAACAGTAATAAATTTATCGGTATTAAGAACAGGATATTTCAGGTACCACAATTTACCGTTAACCGTTTTATAAATTACCTCTTCATCTGAAATTGCAGATTTGGAAGCAGGGCACCAATTTACCATTCTATACCCGCGGTAAATTTTGCCTTCCCGGTACAAGCTAACAAACGTTTCTATTACTTTTTTATAATAATCATCATCCATTGTAAAGCGTTCCCGGTGCCAATCGCAGCTAACGCCAAGTTTTTTCAACTGCTGTATTATGATACCGCCGTACTTCTCTTTCCATTCACGGCAATGTTCTAAAAATTCCTCACGGCCGATCTCGAATTTATCAATCCCTTTTTCTTTAAGGTAGCTTACGACTTTAGTTTCAGTAGCTATTGAGGCATGATCCATACCCGGCACCCAGCATGCATTATAATTCTGCATCCTTTTTGTGCGGATCATAATATCCTGGATTGTATTGTTCAGAATATGACCCATAGTAAGCATACCTGTAACATTTGGCGGAGGGATTACAATTGTGTACGGTATTTTAGTCGTATCTATTTCAGAATGAAAATAGTCATTATCAAGCCAGTATTTATACCATTTGTCTTCAACAACTGAAGGATCATAGGCTTTCGGGATTTGTGAAAAGCTTTTTCCGGTCATTTATTTCTCAATTTTTTCTAATTTTAATAATTAAATATAAGAAAAATCTGACCGAGGAGTTAAGAGGAATTCATTACTGCCAACTGCGGAAATAACAACTTTCAAATGTATATTTATCAAATAAAAATAATTTTGATTTTGTTATGAGATTTAATAAAATAAAATCTATTTATTTAGTGTGTTCAGGATATTTTTTCTGGATATTAATTGATACAATTTTCTGGATACATTTTGAGCCCCAAAGGCAGCTTTTTATTATAGAGTTCAATTCGTCTATGCTATTAGCCGGGTGCTTAGTATGCACGATGCTTGTCCTTCTCCAGTTGCAAATAATCAATACATTTTCATCCAAACAAATATTTTCAATAGCTGCATTTTTCTTATTAACATTGTTTTTTTCAATACTGCTGGCATGTTTTAACGGCCTTATTTCCAGTTACCTGGTGAAGGGAAAAATTCATTTAGAGACTAACAGCATTTTAATGTCAACCTTTTCATCTTTTACTTTATTAATTGCAATTATGGGATTGTTTTATTTTTACTATTACTACAATCTTTCATTACAGCAAAAAGAACAAATTAAAAAGACAAAAGCGCTTGCAGACGAAGCTCAGTTGATAATGCTGCGTTACCAGATAAATCCGCATTTCCTTTTTAATTCATTAAACGCAATACAATCGATGGTTGAAAAGGACAAATTCCGGGCAAAGGAAATGATTGCAGATTTATCAGATTTCTTCCGTTATACTCTTTCCAAAAACAATCAAATGCTTGTTCCCTTAAAAGAGGAAATAGAGGCAATTAAAAAATATTTAGCGATTCAGGAAGCAAGATTTGCCGGCAGGATCAAAATAAGTTATGAGATAGAAGAGGCATCATTAAATATAATGCTTCCGTTTTTTCTTATTCATCCGCTGGTGGAAAATGCTATTAAATACGGATTTGCATCCGGCGTTGATATGTTGTGCTTATTTATAAAAGTTACATGGACGGATGAAACATTAAGCATTCTTATTCAGAACACCGGTACGCTCTCCGGATCGGAACAGTTTACCGGCAAAGAACCTGTAAGCACAAAAACCGGGATTGAGAACATACGAAAACGGTTATCATTGTTTTATCCCGACCGTTCAGTATTAGAATTATTCGAGAAAGATAACTGTGTAAATGCACTTATTACGATTAAAAACCCGGGTACATCTATATGAAGGCACTCATTATAGAAGATGAACCATTAGCAGTAGACAATCTTATATTTTATTTAAAAGGCTATCCCATAGAAATTATAGGAGCCGCCTATAAAATTAAAGAAGCGGTTAAACTTATCAAGAAAGAAAAACCGGATGTTATTTTTCTTGATATTAACTTATCCGGGGAAAATGGTTTTGATTTGCTTGATGAAATCGACATTAATTTTAAAATTATCTTTGTTACAGCATATGATGAATATGCAGTAAGAGCATTTGAAGTTAATGCCCTGGACTACATCCTGAAACCACTAAAAGAAGAGAGAATAGCTAAAGCGGTTGAACGGTTATTGTGCAAAACCCACGCTGAAATGAGTGAGCAAAAATATTCTATTGATGATATAATATTTTTACCTACGGGAACCAGAGCATGTTTTTTGAAACTTAAAGAGATCCGTTATATAGAGGCAAACAGTTGCTATTCGAATATTGTTATATCAAGACAAGTTTCAAAATGTTCAACTAAAACATTAAAAAAATGGGGAGAGCTATTACCAACACACGACTTTGTAAGAGTCCACCGTTCCTATATAGTTAACATTAACCATATCGACAAAGTAATAAAAAAAGCAAACGGCAATTACGTAATACTCCTGAAAGACATCTCCGATTCGATTGAAATAAGCAGGAGGTGCGCTTCAGATTTAAGAAATAAATTAAGTTTGTAACTCCCTCTCAGTTCCTGCCTTATTACATATTATACCATTCGCTTGAATAAATTACCGTTTACTTAAAGATTATTGTAAACATTATACCACCTAAATAATTTGCACCTGGATAAAAACGGGAAAAGCTAGTTTAAATAAAACCGGCAATAAATTAGCGTAATTCCACATATCAATGGAATAAAGGATATAATATTAATTTAAAAGGAAAGTCAATTGAAAACAATTATATGCAGCTTAATTTTCATTTTTGTATCACTTGCAGCTATGCAAATAAAAGCCCAGGAAAATTCATCTTCATCTTCTAAAATAACCGTTCAGGCAGCCCAACAAGAATCAAACATATGGGATGTTTTTAAGACGCGCAGGTCGGTCCGTGTATTCAAACCGGATTCCATACCGGAAGCCGATATTAAAAAGATCATAGATGCAGCACGAATGGCGCCAACTTCCGGGAACCAACAACCCTGGAAATTTCTTATTATCCGCGACAAAATTAAGATTAACCGGATGGAGAAGAGTTGTATAGAAAAGCTATTACAGAGATACGAGCCGGCTAACCCGCAAAAAATCACAAAAGAAAAATATGAAAAAATGCTAAGGTCCAGAATGGAAAATTATTTCTCCGCCCCGGTTTATATTGTTGTATTGACTGATAATAAATCCTTATACCCGGATTATAACCATTGGGATGGGCCGTTAGCAGGAGGATATCTGATGCTTGCAGCAAGGGCATTGGGATACGGAACAGTATTTATCACAGATGCAATTCCTGAAAGTGTAACAAAAGAAGTTTTGCAAATACCGGATCAGTATACGAGAGTTTGTATTACTCCCGTTGGCGTACCTGTCGAGTGGCCGGAAATGCCGCCCAAGAAGAACCTGGAAGATTTTATTGTTTACGAAAAATTTTAATAATTAACAAAACTTCAAAATAATTATAAGATAGCAACATTAGAGGCCCATTTGAGAAATAAATTAAAATTCTTAATCTCTTCTATAATTTTATTATTAGCATTTTCATCAATATATTCACAAACGATTCCGGTGGATAGCCTTTATTTCGGCCAAACTCCTCCGGGAGATTCGGCAATTATTTTTGCGCCTGATTTTATTTCATTGCCGGGTAGATTTAATCAAAATGCTACCTTTTCACCAGATGGTAAGGAGTTTTGTTTTACGATTAGTAATAGCGGTTGGAATATTAGTAATATATGGTACACCAAATTTGAAAATGGTAAATGGTCAACACCTCAAATTGCTCCTTTCAATCAGACAAATGATATTTGGGACCCTTTCTTTACACCGGATGGAAAAAGTCTTCTTTATTGTCATTCTGGGGTTATATGGATGCTTAATAAAGAGCAGAATTCCTGGTCAGGCCCTGTTGCTTTAATTTCCCCGGTAAACCCCGGTTCTTCAGTTTGGTCACCTTCAGTTACATCGGATGGAACAATTTATTTTTTTTCAACAGATGATCTTCATATCCACTATGCGAAAAAAAAGGATGGCGCCTATAGCAATATTGAAAAGCTGCAAAGCCCTATTAATGATTATAATGATGTTGAGCCATATATTGCCCCTGATGAAAGTTATCTTATCTTCTGTTCTGATAACAGGCCGGATGGCCTCGGGCAAAGTAATTTGTATATCAGTTTCAAAACGAACAGCGGCTGGACTTCTCCAAAAAATTTAGGGCCTAAAATTAATTCGGGTGAAATTGAACTTACTCATAAAATGACACCGGATAATAAATATCTTCTTTTTATGCGCAGAGCGCAGCCCCAGACAAATAAACCTTCAATGATTTATTGGGTAAAAGCAGATTTTATTGATAGTTTAAAACATACCAATTTTACTCCTCATCTGAAATCAGTAATACCCAATCAGAGAGATACGACCGGACATCTGTTTAATTTCCAAATTCCGGACAGTACTTTTATTGATGACAATGGAAATAATACATTGACATATAATGCATTGTTAAATAATGAGAAACATTTACCGGGTTGGTTATCGTTTAATTCAGCTACACGAACGTTTTCAGGTGTTCCGGATACAACAGAAATAGATTCTATAAAAGTTACCGCAACTAATACAGCAGGTGCGAGCGTTTCCACCCAATTTACAATAACTGTTGCATCTCCATCAATAGATTATTTTGGACAAACTCTTCCGGGAGATTCGACTATTATATTTGCGCCCTGAATAATTTCTTTGGCCGGCCGCCTGGAATCCGGTTTAGTGATTTCACCCGACTTAAAGTTCCTTTTCTTTTCACATTGGGCAGTTACGGCAACAGGTGAAACAGCGGATATTTATTGGGTGAGTACAAATATTATAGATGATATTAAAAAAGAAGTATTAAATTTAAATATCACGAAATTATAAACATAAATATAAAAAAATAGAAAAAGAATGAAATTGCAGATATTACCCAAGATACGATCTAAAAAATTAAATAATAAATCCGGAAATTGTTTGCGTACATCATTTAAATATTCAGATGCAGTTGTATTCTTTATTTGTGTCTTTTTAAATCTAAACATATATAGTTATTCGAAGAATATTGAAGATGATTCGAAATTATTGGAAAAGGAAAGTTTCGGAAGGGAGATTTCTTTACCTGATTCAATGCACAACAGGCCGGAAGGCACAACAGAAATTTTGCAATACGGGAAAATTCTGGATACAGTAAAATGCACAAATAAACCCGGACAAAGTTATTCTCTTTATATTCCTTCGCAATATATACCGGGGAAAAAATTGCCCATAATATATATTTTCGACCCCGCAGCCCGCGGCAACATCCCGGTTGAGTTGATGAAAGAAGCTGCAGAGCGTTACGGTTATATTATTGCGGCCTCGAACAATTCACGCAATGGCAAATTGCAGCCGGAGGTAGAAGCTGCGCAGGCCATGTTTAAAGATACACACGAACGATTGGCAATTGACGACAAGTGCATATACTTTGCGGGCTTTTCCGGTGGGGCAAGGTTTGCGGCATTCCTGGCAGAAGGATGCAAATGTGCGCAGGGAGTGCTATTGAACAGTGCGGGATTCCAGGCAGAATTAGCTTCATCCTCTAAAGATAAATTTGCAGTTTTTGCTATAGCCGGGTTGGCGGATTTCAATTATGACGAAATGGTTATGCTTGAAAACAAACTTGATACGTTGGGAATTTTCCATTTTCTCAGACGATTTAATGGAGTTCACGAATGGGCGCCAAAAGATGTTTGGTTTGAAGCTTTTGCATGGATGCGGTTAATTGCTATTAAGAACGGGCTTCAACCCCGTGATGAAAAATTCATTTCAATTGAAATGGAAGCAACAGTAAAGCGGGCGAAGGCCCAGGAGGATTCCGGTAATGTCTATTTCGCCTGGCAGAATTACCGTAATGCTTTAAACATATTTCAAGGATTAGCAGACACTAAGAAGATCAAAGAACATATTGAAGTTCTTGAGAAGAAGCATGAATTAATAGAAGGAAGGGAAAGAGAGAAAAAGGAGATTGATGAGCAGATAAAAATGCAGAATACTGTTCTAAGTATAGTGCTACTTATGGGAAAACCAAAACCTAAAGGGCTAAAAGATGAACAATTAGATAATTACACTGAAGGAGGATTTACATTCAGAGAATTACGAACGCAAGCACAAGAGGCTATTAGTAAAATCCGGAACAAACTTGAAAATGAGAACAAAGAGGAAAAGCGAAGAGTTTATGAACGGGCTTGTGATGCCATAACCGGCTATTTAATGGAAACAGCACAAACCAATATGGATTCAAATGATCTGCAAATTGCAAAAAACTTCTTCGAACTAGCGTCAGCAGCACAGCCAAATTCATTCCGGCCTCATATTTCCATTGCCTGCTGTCTTGTCCGCATGGAAGACAAAGAAGAGGCGATTCATGAACTGAGACTGGCACGCGAAACCGGTTTGAGTGCATTAGACCTTGCCGATATGACAAAGCAATTATCTGAACTCAGTTCATTAGTTGATGATCCTGAATTTCAAAAGCTTATCTCACACGAACATAATTTGCCTACCAAATAGAAGACTACTTCTTTATATTTAAACCTGGATTTTTTACAACTTGATAGAGATTAGATGAGAGAAATTATCGGCGCATGCCTGGGTGCTTCTTCCATTTCTTTTGTTAGGATAAAGGATGAAAACGGGCTTAAAAATGTAGAAGACGTGCTTACAGTACTCCATAACGGTGATCCAAAAAGAATATTTAAAGAAAAGCTCATTGAATTTGGCGGAACGAATAATGGAATCACCCCAATAGTTGTAACGGGCAGAAAATTCAGAAAACTTGTAAAGTTTACAAATATTTCAGAATCCGAAGCAGTAGAATATGCTTTTACACATCTAAATAAAAATAATGAACCCTTCTCTGCTATTGCTTCATTAGGCGGTGAAACCTTCATGGTTTACACAATTGATGACGAAGGAAAAATTTCGAATGTAATAACGGGAAATCAATGCGCTTCCGGTACCGGGGAATTTTTTCTTCAGCAGATCAAAAGAATGAATCTGGGGGTTGAAGAAGTTGTAAAAATTGCAAAAGATGCCGAGCCGTACAAAGTAACCGGGAGATGTTCAGTTTTCTGCAAGTCGGACTGTACACACGCTTTGAATAAAGGAATTAAGCAGTCGGAAGTTGCAGCAGGCTTATCATACATGATGGCGGAAAAGGTTGAGAACCTTCTTAAAAAAGTTAAGCCGGGCAAGGTAATGGTAGTGGGCGGTGTAACTAAGAATACTGTTGTTATCGATTTCCTAAGAAAACAGGTTCCGGATATTTTGATACCTGAAGAAGCGGCATACTTTGAAGCATTAGGTGCTGCTTTGTACGGGCTTGAGCATGAAGTAAATATATTAGAGAACCTGACTGATATTTTTATAAACGGAAAGAGTTCATTTGTTTTTCACAAGCCGCTTAATCAATTCAAGGATAAAGTTATTTTCAAATCAATGGAGAGGGGTAAAGCCAAAGACGGCGAAGAATGTATTTTGGGACTTGACGTGGGATCTACAACAACAAAAGCTGTGATTATCCGAAAATCCGATAACAGGATATTAGGTTCAGTTTATTTATATACACACGGCAACCCGGTTGAGGCATCTAAAAAATGTTATGCAGAATTATTGAGGCAAATACCCGAAAGAATAAAAATTACCGGTTTGGGAACAACAGGTTCCGGCAGACAGATAGCGGGGCTGCATGCTTTAACCGAAGGGATAGTAAATGAAATTGTTGCGCATGCAGCGGCAGCAGTTTATTTTGATCCCGATGTGGATACAATCTTTGAGATTGGCGGACAGGATGCAAAGTTTACTTACATAGTTAACAAAGTACCAGCCGATTATGCGATGAATGAAGCCTGTTCAGCGGGTACGGGTTCATTTATAGAAGAGTCCGCTTATGAATCCCTGGGTATAAAAGTGACGGATATTGAGCCGATTGCGATGAAAGGAAATATGCCGCCGAATTTCAGCGATCAATGCGCAGCATTTATAAGTTCGGATATTAAGACGGCTCAGCAGGAGAATATAAGTAAAGAAAATATTATTGCCGGGCTTGTTTATTCTATATGCATGAACTATGTAAACAGGGTTAAAGGCAACAGAACCGTAGGAAAAAAAATATTCATGCAGGGGGGAGTATGTTATAATAAAGCGATACCCATAGCAATGGCTGCTTTAACGGGAAAGGAAATTATAGTCCCTCCGGATCCCGGTTTGATGGGCGCTTTCGGAGTTGCTTTAGAAATAAAGGAAAAATTAGATTTAGGATTAATGAAGCCGGGTGAGTTTTATCTTAAAGACCTTGCTGAAAGAAATGTTAATTATAAAAAGCCATTTATATGCATCGGGGGTAAAGAAAAATGCGACCTTGGATGTACTATAAATTTAATTGAAGTTAAAGGTAAAACTTATCCTTTCGGCGGCTCATGCAACAAATATTATAATGTAATTAACAAAACCAAAGTCGATACCGATAAATATGATTATGTTAAAAAAAGGCAGTACCTAACATTTGAAAAATATGCGCCTAAAGCTGATCTTCCTGCGGATGCAAAAACCGTAGGCATAAATCAATCATTCCATACACATACAATATACCCTTTATATTATAATTTTTTTACCAGCCTCGGCTTCAGAGTAGTTCTTTCAGATAAAATAAATGAGCAGGGATTAGAGAGAGAGCATACATCCTTTTGTTACCCGGTGCAGGTAGCATTGGGCTTATTTGCAGATTTGATAGAGAAAAATCCCGATTATTATTTTATCCCGGAAATTCTTGAAATGTACGTTGAAGATGCAGATCATCACAGGCTGGACTTTAATTGTACATGTGTATTTGTAAGCGGCGAACCATTTTATCTTAAGCAGGCATTCAAAGACTTAGTCCGCGAAGACAGGTTAATCACTCCCCTATTTAATTTTGCAAACGGTTTTGATAATGAAGAAAATAAATTTATCGAAACTGCCGGGCGGATGGGGATTGAGGATGAGGCAAGAGCGAAAGAAGCGTATCATCAAGCCTTGAAAATGCAGGAAGAATATCAAAATGAATTATTCAGTATGGGCCGGGAATTCACTGAATATATGAAGCTGCATCCTGAAGAAACAGCAATTGTTCTTGTAGGCCGGCCTTATAATTCTTTTACCGAACTTGCGAACAAAGGAATACCGAAAAAATTTGCATCCCGGGGCGTTTATGCGGTGCCATACGATATGTTTGATTACCGGGGGCAGGTTATAGACGACAATCAATATTGGGAGGGCGGGAAAAAAATATTAAAAGCAGCTCGCATCATAAAAAATAATCCGCAATTTTATGCGACGTATATTTCTAATTTTTCATGCGGGCCGGATTCAATGCTTTTAACAACATTCCGATCATTGATGGGAACGAAACCATCACTTACTCTTGAGCTTGACGGGCATACAGCCGATGCAGGAATAAATACACGTATAGATGCAGCGCTGGATATTATTAAAAACTACAGGAGAGTTCAGTATAAAATCAGCGATCCGGATTTTAGCGATTTTATTCCCGCAAGGATAGAATTTGGTTCAGAGAACGGATATTTTATTTCATCATTAGGAGAAAAAGTACCGTTATCCGATCCCCGTGTTGATATACTAATACCTTCTATGGGGGACCTTGCAGCGCAAATGTTTGCTGCAGGCTTAAGAAGTCAGGGATTTAATGCTATTGCAATGCCCGAAGGAAGCGCCGAGATATTAAAGTACGGAAGGTCTGTTGCAAGCGGAAAAGAATGTTTGCCGCTTCTTTTATGTGTTGGTTCGTTATTAGATTATTTAGAGAATAAATGGGACGGGAAACAGTATGTAGCCTTCTTCATCGTGCAGGGAGCGGGTAATTGCAGGCTTGGCCAGTACCCTGTTTTTATCCGTGAAATAATAAAAAGAAAGAGGCTGAAGAATGTAGCGCCCATGATCTTAATGAATGAAGACGGCTTTGCCGGGCTGGGGCCTAATTTTGCAACAAGAGGAATTCAAACATTAATAGTGAGCGATATACTGGACGATATCCGTTCAGCGATAATGGCGCACGCCGTAAACCCGGAGGAAGGGTTAAAAATATTTTATAAAGAATTTGATAAATTAAACCAGGTTTTTGAAAAGAGACCGGAGAAAATATACAGGGCGCTAAAAAGATTTGCACATACAATAAAAACCAAAATACCCGCGAGGGTCCCTATAAGCCAGGCTAAATATATTGCTTTATGCGGCGAGATATATGTAAGGCGGGATCATTTCTCCCATAAATGGCTGAATAAACATTTTGCACAAAAAGGATTTATTCTTAAGGATTCTTACATAACAGAATGGGTTTATTATATAGATTATCTTTTAAAACAAGAACTATTGGAGCCCGAGACATCATACAGGCAAAAGCTTGAATGGATAATCCGTGTTATTTATATGAGGATAGCCGAATACAGGATTAAAAAGTTTTTGAAGGGAACCGGCTACTATAAATTTTCCTTAACTAACGTGGAATCGCTGTTAAAAAGAAGCAGGCATATTATTCCCTTGGAATACAAAGGAGAACCGGGGCTTACGTTGGGAATAGCCCTGCATGAATCAATAGATAAGTACTGCGGAGTAATAAACCTGGGCCCGTTCGGATGTATGCCTACCAGGTTTACCGAATCACTTGCCGCTACGGAAATGAAAATTGAAAACAAGTTATCTGCCGAAAGAATTATAAATAAGAATTACAAATTACCCGAAATTTTTAACGGCAAAATGAACATACCGTTTTTAACAATTGAAACGGACGGGAATGTGTATCCCCAGGTAATTGAAGCCCGGCTTGAAACTTTTGCATTGCATGCAAACCGCACAGCCGAATTAATGAAAGAAGCAAAGCTAAACGGGTATAAAAAAATTTAAGTATAGGAGTCAAGTTAGAATGAGAGTATGGCAAAATTTTATGATTTCATTGGCACGTAATGCAGGTATTAAAAATTTTATGCAAAACCGGAGATCAATGTCCAGGCTAGCGACAAGATTTGTCGGCGGCAGTATTGTAGACGAAGTTATTGAGAAAGGCAAAATATTTAAATCCGGGAACATTCGCGCCTCACTTTACTACCTGGGCGAATATGTTGATGACGAAGCAAAAATTAATCAAACTGTTTCCGCTCTTAAAGAAATAACAAAACGGCTGGCGGAATCAAATTTAGATATTCACGTATCGGTAGATCCGACACAGATTGGGTACCTGATAGATAAAGATAAGTGCACCGGTAATATACTTGAAATTGCCATCCTGTTAAATAACTATGCGACAGCCGCAAATAATGAATTAAAAAATTTACTGATGCTTGATATGGAGGATTCATCAAATATTGATTTTACTTTAGAACTTTACCGCAAATTTAGAAACCAATCTATTCCTGTTGCGGTAACATTACAGGCGTATTTGCATCGAACCGGGAAGGACCTGGAGATGATATTGGAGAGCGGCGGCTCAGTCCGTTTAGTAAAGGGTGCATTTACGGAGAGTAAAAAAATTGCTTTTGGTTCAAGATCAGTGATAGATGATAATTATTTAAAGCTGGTTGAAATGATGCTCTCCGATAAAGCCAGGGATAAAGGATTTTATCCTATATTCGGCACGCATGACGATAAAATAATTACGCGAATTATTGAAACTGCAAATAAAAGGGGCTGGGAAAAAGGCAGTTACGAATTTGAACTGCTATACGGCGTTCGCACTGATTTGCAAAATGAGCTTATTAAAAAGGGGGAACGATTACGTTTGTATTTACCTTTCGGGGTTGACTGGTGGCCGTATGCTGTACGGCGCATAGGGGAAAGCGCTAAGAATGCAAGGTTTCTTTTTAGGTCAATATTGAATAATTGAATGAATAAATTAGGATACAAAGAAATAATTAATATTCAGCAAGGATAAAATAATGTCTAAAACAATTACACTTCGCCTTAGCGAAGAAAACTATAGGGTATATAAAAAACTTGCGGAAAGGGATAACCGGCCTATTTCTAATTTTATTCAAACTGCGGTTAAAAGATTTGTCGAAGACACTATATTTGCAGATGAATTCGAGATAAAAGAAATACGAAATAATAAAGAGCTAAATCAAAGCCTAAAGCGTGGTTTGTCAGATATGAAATCAAAAAAGGGGCGGTAAGTCGTATAATTATAAAATATTTGAGACAAATGAGTTTCAAAAAAAATTGATAAAATATCCAACCGGGAAAAAAACCTTTATAAATAAAAAAATCAGACAATTTATTTACTCTCAATTAAGAGAAGAGCCGCATTATGGAAACACTATAAAAAAGTTGATTGGTTATAAACCGGAAACCTGGCGATACAGAGTTGGAAGATATAGATTATTTTATGCAATAGATGAGACAGAGAAAATAGTTTACATCTTTCCAAGGGATTTCAGAAAAGACGCATATTGACTCATTAGTTAAACTATACGTTATCTAACTATATATGTATAGTTAGGTATTTTCACCTGAATACCGTGTTCAGGGCCTTCGAGGTCGGAATACTGATCCCCTATATCGCCGACTATATTATAGCCTTTTTTAGTAAGCTCAACTCTCTTTTTTGATTTATAATCAAGCGCTGAAAGATTTTTTTCAGAAGCATTTCTTACAATGAGCGTATCGAATTTTGTGTATCCGGCAAACAAAAGATTTTTATATGTGGGTATGTAATTGTGTTCACTCCTCCCGGTAATAAATGCGACTTTAAAACCTTTTTTGATAAGAAAATCATAAAGCCTCTTTACGCCGTCAACTGCAGGAGCTTTTGCACTATCAACCCATTTTTCCCATAAGGCAGGAACAAACCCGAAGTCAATACTCTCATCAAAGGAATAATTGAACAGCGCAGTTTCATCTATATCAAAAACCACAAGGCTGCTACCGGATACTTCAACCTTATCAAATTCCGGAATAGCGTTATCAATGACGTTATTAAGTTCCGCTTCGTATTTTCCAGAGTGATAATAATTAATCACTTCTTCCTTAACCACACTTAAATTAGGAAGGGTGGATGAACAGGATACCAAAGCCATTCCGGTTAATATTATTATGGCGGTTGTGATTTTTTGTATAATATTCATATGGGACCTAAACATAGTTAGATAAAATTAACATTATTCAGAATAAAAAAGCAAAACATAATACCGGCTGATCAGCCGGGGCGTAAACCTGACCTGCTTAATACAAAATATTTTATCTGGCAAAAAAATCAGTGTTTTCTAAAAATTTATTTAATTAATTTTGCACTTATAATTGACAGGGATTCTTCGGCATAACCCCAATACTGTTTGTAGAATGTTTTTTAAATCATTATTATAAAATAAATTGTTTCATTGACATTTTGTTTGACGTGTTGAAATATACACGGGATTTTATTTTGTGAGGTTCACCTTAAAGCTGAGCCTCACATTTTGGATTTAAATTGATAGCCCAATCTTTCTTTTCCCCTCCTTGATAAGGAGGGGATTAAGGGGAGATCGTTGCTACCCTATCACTTCTTCTATTTATTCAATTCCACCCCATCATTGATAATCCTTGAAACTTGCCCGGTTTTAGCCGTGTCACCGCCCGTGGCTTGTCAATATGGCTTGCCAAACGCAAAGCCTCAAAGCTTCGTACATTTGTGTCGTATGAATTTGCATTTTAAATGTAAAATTATACAAAACGTTAACTCCTTTGTTTTCAATAACATAACAAACAACTTTTTTTTTAAAATTTTAGGTTAAATTTTTTATTAACAATAATTTACACAAAAAATTGTGCACATTTTAAGCCCCTTTTGTGTTAACAGTCCGGAGGTTTCATGTCGATTTTGTTCAAATTTTTTTATTTTTGTAAGTCTATATATTATTTAGAGTAAGAGCGGTTGCGCGACCTGTACTTACTACCCTACCTGCCGGCAGATTTGTAAATTCGGTCTGAAAATTATTTTCAAATGAATAAATATACAATGATGATATTATTTAGATTTCTTTTAAAATAAGGATAAAGCATAACCGCAAGCCGCTTTTGAGGGATAAACCACCGCCTTGGCGGGCCAAGCGGGACAGGCAGGCTATGTTAAAACCCGGGCTGTTTTTGGGTGTTTTTTTTGATTTTTTATTCCTTTCAAAATGAAATATCTGCAGCCCGGCCATGTTAGGAACTTTGTGTCATCCCTGGCGGGATTTTAGCACGCACAGATTGTCAATCTGTGCTAAGAATTTTCATGCCTCCGGCATGTGGAGGAAATAAAGTTAGAAGTGCACAATTTTTTTTGCAAATATAATTCCAAAATGTGAGGCTCACCTGCAAGGTGAATCTTGCGTAATAGGACAAACAGGTTATTTTGTCAAACAGACATAAAGTGAAAGCCGTCTCATTATTTTAATTATATCGTGATATTTTTGTGACAATAAACCTATATTATTGAATAAATAATAATTGCCGGGCGCTATGAAAAATGTTTTGATTATTGAAGACGATAAAGAGATTTCAAATCTTATTGAAATTCACTTGAAAGACCTTGAGTGCAGCGTTACAAAAGTTTATGACGGAGTAAACGGATTAAAAGCTGCAGAAGACACTGCTATTAATTTGATTATCCTTGATATAATGCTGCCGGGGCTGAACGGATTTGAAATATGCAAGCAGTTGCGCAAGGCTGAAATTGAAACGCCTATATTAATGCTTACTGCGAAATCGGAAGAAACAGATAAAATTTTAGGATTGGAATTCGGCGCCGACGATTACCTGACCAAGCCATTCAGTATAAGAGAATTTATCGCAAGAGTTAAAGCAATATTCCGCAGGGTTGATATTTTAACACGCGGGAACGATAAAGTAAAAAATATTCAATACGGCAGCCTGGCAATTGATGTTATAAACAGAAAGGTACTGCTTAATAATAAACGCACGGAATTAACTCCGAAAGAATTTGACCTGCTATATCTTCTGGCATCGCACCCGGGACGAACGTATACCAGGGAGGATCTCTTAAATATAATATGGGGCACTCAATACAGCGGTTATGAACATACGGTAAACTCCCATATCAACAGGCTGAGAAGCAAAATTGAAAAAGATTTGTCTAACCCTCAGTTTATACTAACAAGCTGGGGCGTGGGATACAGGTTTAATGATCAAAATATTTCAACCTGATATTAAATAAAAATGAAAAATTTCTTTAATTCACTATATTGGAAAATATCTGCGGTATTCCTGCTTATACTTATGATAATTTCCGCGGTTTATATTTATATCTCTGTTATTACTGCCGAAATGTATTTCCAGGAAACAAGGCAGAAGCTGGACCTGAACGTAGCTTCACACATAGCATCGGACAACGATTTTTTCTCAGGAGATTCAATTAACATAAATGTACTTAAAAATGTTTTTCATAACGTGATGGTAATAAATCCAAGTATAGAAGTTTACCTGCTTGATACGACAGGAATTATACTTGCTTATTATGCTCCGCAGCAGACGGTGAAGTTAAAAGAAGTGCCGCTGGATCCTGTGAAAAAATTTATCTCAGCGCAACCGGAAACTTTCCTGATGGGTGTTGATCCTAAGAGTCCCGAAAAACAAAAGGCATTTTCGGCGGCCAAAGTAACGGATAAAGGTAAATTCAGAGGGTACATTTATGTAATTCTCGGCGGAAGAGAGTATGATAATGCCTCACAGGTATTGTTCGGAAGTTATATACTGCGCCTGGGAGTCCGCTCAATGATAATTGCACTTATTACAGCCGCTGTGATAGGATTTTTTGCTATTGGTTTTATTGTAAGAAACATAAGGAAAATAGTTATAGTTATCAGGGATTTTCAAAAAGGAAATCTTTCTGCAAGGATAAAATTAAATAGCAAAGGCGAGTTCCGGGAATTTTCAAATTCGTTTAATGATATGGCAGATACTATTGTAAATAATATTCAGCAAATAAAAAAAATGGATAACCTGAGGCGTGAGTTAGTTGCAAATGTTTCTCACGATTTGCGCACTCCACTTTCCATTATCAGGGGTTATGTTGAGACTGTTCTTATAAAAGATAACGAACTTTCAGTTGAGGACCGCAGAAAATATCTTGAAACAATCTTAAATAGCACAGAGAGGCTGCTTTCTTTAGTAGAAGAATTGTTTGAACTTTCAAAGCTTGAAGCCCGGGAAACTATGCCTCAAAAAGAACTTTTTTCACTTGCGGAACTTATGCAGGATATACACCAAAAAAATTTAATTATAAGCGGTTCAAAAAACATAAAGCTAAGCCTTAATATTTCCGAAAATCTACCTTTGATTTTTGCCGATATAGCCATGATGGAAAAAGTTTTTCAAAATCTTCTTGATAATGCATATAAGTTTACCCCACCTGACGGGGAAATAAGTTTAACGCTTAAAAAGGAAAATGAATGCCAGATCACTGCCGTGATTGCCGATACCGGATTTGGGATTGAAAAAGATGAAATCTCTCTTATTTTTGAAAGATACTATCAAATCAAGCGGATTTCACCGGATAAACAAACCGGCACAGGATTAGGATTAACTATCGTAAAAAAGATTCTGGATTTACACCATATAGGTATCAGAGTTGAAAGTGAACCTTCAAAAGGCACTTCATTTATATTGTCTATCCCTATCCCCTACCCGGTTTTAAGTTAGTAAACTCTTTTTATTCTTTCGTGATTTTTTCGTGAAGTATGAACTATAGATTAGGACAGTTAATTAATTATAATTTTAAGATTTTGAAAGAGACTAAAATGAAATTTAATTTTTTGATTTTGTTGATAACTACTTTACTGACGTTCGGATGTTCAAATTCCGGTACTAAAGAAAAGCAGGCAGCGGCTGTTAATTTGGATAATGCAATTTATGACACCGCAACATTTGCGGGAGGATGCTACTGGTGTATGGATGCACCTTTTGAGAAATTAAGCGGTATAAAAGAGGTTATTTCGGGTTATTCAGGCGGGATTGTTAATAACCCGACTTTTGATCAGATACATTCCGGAAATACCGGATATGCAGAATCGATACAGGTTATTTATGACCCAAGAATTATTAGTTATTCCGAACTGGTTGATGTTTACTGGAAACAATTTAACCCGACTGATGACGGCGGTTCTTTTTATGACCGCGGGTCAGAATATAAATCTTATATTTTTTATAGAAACGATAGTCAAAAGGAAATTGCCGAAGCATCCAAAGCGAGACTTGATAAATCAGGGATATTTAAGAATCCCATCGCAACGGAGATTAAAAAGTTTACAGTATTCATTTCTGCCGGGCCCGATCAGCAGCATTTTTACAAACAAAACCCTTCGAGATATTACAGCTACCGTGCAGGATCCGGAAGGGACAATTTTATTATGGCAATTTGGGGAGACGAAGGTGTAAATAAGTACATAAAGAAAGCAGATGATAAATTGAAAATGCAGCTAACGCCGCTTCAATATGATGTAACACAGAAGAACGGGACAGAAAGGGCTTTTAATAATGAATACTGGGATAATCACCGCGAAGGAATTTATGTTGATATAGTTTCCGGTGAACCGCTGTACAGTTCCACAGATAAATTTGACTCGGGAACGGGCTGGCCGAGCTTTACAAAGCCTATCGATACAAGGTATATAGTAAAAAATATTGATAGCTCTTACGGTATGATCAGGATACAGGTAAGCAGTAAAATTGCGGATTCACATTTGGGCCATGTTTTTGATGACGGGCCTGCACCAACACATTTAAGATATTGCATGAATTCAGCAGCGCTTAAGTTTATTCCAAAAGAAGATATGGCCAAAGAAGGATATAGTGAATTTTTATATCTCTTTAACTAAAAGAAATATAACAATGAAAAAAATAATTAAAATATTAATACCGGCAACGGTCTTATTATTAGGTTGTATAAATTCAAGAATAACTGAAAATATTTATATGTCATCTGTTTTAGGCTATACTGATTATGATACGGCAACATTTGCCGGAGGGTGTTTCTGGTGTATAGATGCTCCATTTGAAAAAATCAGGGGTACAATAAAAGTTATATCCGGATATGCAGGCGGCTATGTTAATAACCCTAATTATGCAGAGGTATCTTCCGGCAGTACAGGTCATGCAGAATCAGTACAAGTTATTTATGACCCGAGGATAGTAAGTTATTCCGAATTAGTTGATGTATTCTGGAAACAATTTGACCCTACAGACACCGGCGGTTCATTCTATGACCGGGGCTCACAATATAAATCTTATATTTTTTACAGGGACGACACCCAGAAAGAAATTGCGGAAGCATCAAAAGCAAGGCTTAACAGATCGGGAATATTTAACAAACCCATAGCAACTGAAATAAAAAAATTCACCTCGTTCTTCCCTGCTGAAGAGTATCATCAGCATTTTTACAAGAAAGATCCTTCAAGATATTACAGTTACCGCGAAGGATCTGGGAGGGATAATTTTATTATGAGTATCTGGGGAGATGAAAACGTTAATAAGTATATTAAGCAATCGGAGGATAAAATGAAAAAGGAATTAACCCCTTTACAGTACGAGGTAACACAAAATAACGGTACGGAGAGAGCATTCGATAATGAATACTGGAACAATCACCGTGCAGGTATTTATGTAGATATAGTATCCGGCGAACCATTGTTCAGTTCAACAGACAAATTTGATTCCGGTACCGGGTGGCCAAGCTTTACAAAGCCCATCGATACAAGATACATAGAGAAGAAAACGGATAATTCATTCGGCATGGTAAGGGTAGAAGTCAGAAGCAAGATAGCCGATTCCCACTTGGGCCACGTATTTGATGACGGTCCCGATCCGACTCACCTGAGGTACTGCTTAAATTCAGCAGCGCTCCGGTTCATTCCGAAGGAGGACCTGGAGAAAGAAGGGTATGGAGAATTCATATATCTCTTTAAATAAAATATTTTTATCGAAGAAGGAAAAAGGATTATTAGGAGGGAATAGTTTTATGAAGTTCTAAGTAGTTAAGTTTTTTTAGGAAAGACATTTTACCACTAAGACACTAAGACCACAAAGAATCACTAAGAAAAATTATTTCAAAGACAAGTTCCGGAGATGTCTGTTACTTTAATCCCAGCTTCTGCCCTTTTTCTAAAAGAGATATAGATTCTTTGATGCGCTTTTCCTTTGTAGCCGGCTGTTTAGCCGCTGAAATCCAGAGTAAATATTGTTTTTTGAAAGAAGGGGCTAATTTATTAAAAAAATCTGCGGCTGATTTATTTTTTTGTAATGCCGAATCAAATTCATCTTTATGTTCATAACTTATTTCGGGCCTGTCTAACTCAAACCATTTGCCGTTTTGTTTGGCAATATCAATTTTGCGCATGCCAAATTTTGTCATCCTTTTTTCTTTTATAAGGACTTCAATCCGCTTCTTGTTTATTTCCGACCATTTGCTGTTATCATTTCTTTTTGTAAACTTTCTTACATATTTACTTTCATCGACTTTTTTAATGATACTGTCAATCCATCCAAAGCAAAGCGCTTCATCCAGAGCATCATAATAAAAGATCGTTGGCTTTCCTGATTCTTTTTTATAGAAGACCAGCCATACACCATCTATTAATTCATGGTTTATTTTCAGCCACTCCCGCCATTCCTTAGCGGTTTTAACGTAAAGTTGTTCCATATATTATTGATTGTTCGTGAAATAAAATTTAATTAATTTAGGTGAAATTTAGTAATTAAGTTATATTGGGCAAAATAAATGGACTAAAGAGCCGGAAATAGGTGGGGCGGACAGGTTTTATAATAAAATTTATAAATAATACCAGTAATAAATAGAAAGGACAATTAATGAACGGAAAGACGGCGGGATATATTTTCATGGTAATAAGCATTGCATTAGCGGTTCTTCTATTAACAAAGATTATCAGCTTTATTGTATGCGAGAGTATTTTTGCAGGCGCTTTGGTAATCCTTGGTGTTTTATCGAAGGGATTTAAAAGAAAAAACTTATAGGACCGAAATAGTATATATCTATTGAAGTTATAAGACCTTCCTTTGCATTAGTACTTTTAAGAAAATATAGAATTTAGAATGGTTGGAATTGTGGGACCAATTATATCAACGAACTATGGTTTCTTTAAGTGCAATATTTTAGTTTAACATCTTCTTTTTTACTTGACAAAGAGTTCCCCATTTAGAATATTATCTACAGGTATATTTATAATTATTCTACATCAGGTATTTACATTATTTAAGAACAAGTTGAAGACGTTTTTAATTAGCTGAATTTTCACGGCTACCGGATAATATGAAAAGGGCGAGGTAAGATGATCAACGATAATTTTTCCCGGCGGGTATTTTTTAAGAAGGCTGCGTATTGCGGTTTGCTGTTAGGGGGTTCGGGCTTTGCACTTTCAAACCTATTTTTAACTAAATCCATTGCCGCTGATAAAACAAAATTATTCTTAGACTCAATAGTTGAAGGCGCTATTATTCAAAATGCTCCTTTAGCGAGATACTGGGTATCAACTTCGGCAAAAAATACAGACTGTACTAACTGCCATTCGGCACAGGAAACGGATATTACCAGGCCCCATATCCACAATGAAGTAACAATCAGATGTTTACTATGCGCTCAAAGCTGCTTTATAAAAAGCGGTGAGCGTGGAAAATGCAGGGCAAGAATGAATATTAATGGGGAGCTTAGAAGCCTTGTATACGGACATCCTGCTGCAATACATACAGATCCGATTGAGAAAAAGCCGTTTTACCATTTCCTGCCGGGATCAGAAGCATATTCATTAGCAACGGCAGGCTGCCCGTTATCCTGCAAGTTTTGTCAGAACTGGCAAATATCACAGTCTAAACCGGAGGATTTTTCGACCGGTTATACAACCCCGGCAAGTATAGTTGAGTTAGCAGTTACGCAGAATACACCTGTTATTGCTTTTACGTATAATGAACCCACAGTTTTTACAGAATATTTTTTAGACATAGCCGGATATGCAGCGGAGAAAAAGATAAGGTGTGTACTGGTAAGCTGCGGTTTTATGAACAGGGCGCCGCTTACTGATATGTGTAATATTTTAAGTGCGATTAAAATTGACCTGAAAGGATTTAGCCAGGATTTTTACAGGAATGTTTGCAATGCAGACCTGGCGCCTGTGTTAAACAGTATTAAACAAATTTCAAAAAGCAAAGTTCACCTGGAGATAGTAAACCTGGTGGTACCGACTTTAAATGATTCGGAAAAAATGCTTAACAATTTAACCGATTGGATAGCCGGTGAAATCGGGCCGGATGTACCCATACACTTTACCAGGTTTCATCCTGATTACAAGCTTTTCAATCTGCCTTCCACACCTGTTACAACTCTTGAGCAAGCGAGAGAGACGGCAATGAAGAAAGGCATTCATTATGTTTATATAGGTAATGTACCGGGACATCCGGGAAATAATACTTACTGCCCCAATTGCGGGAAGGAAATAATTACAAGATCTAATTTTTTTGTTCTTGATAAGAAAATGACAGGGGGAAGATGTAATTACTGCAACCATTTAATAGCAGGTGTATGGCAGTAAATTGATAATATAATTTAAAGTATAAGCCTTATTTTATTATGTTTAATAAAAATTATTATTTGGTATTAATTATGACAGTTTTAAGTACAACCGGAAATATACAATGCAACTCAAAAGATTCCGACGGAAAGATCCGTAAAGCTGCATTCGCAGGACAATTTTACCCTGCAGATTCATCAAAGCTATTAAAATCAATCGAATACTTTTTAAATGACGCCGTTTCAAAAAACACAGGGAAACCAATTGCTTTAATAGCGCCGCATGCAGGATATATTTACGCAGGGCAGATTATTGCAGACTCATACAACCAGGCAAGAAATTATAAGTATGACCTCGTAGTTATACTCGGAACAAATCACACGACGGCGGGCTTTGATAAAGTATCTATTTACCCGGGTACAGGATTTGAAACTCCGCTTGGAATTTCAAAAATTGATACTGCGACTGCCGAAGAATTAATGAAGCTGGATGATGACTGTGTTTTTTATGAACCGGTGCATAAGCAGGAACATTCGGTTGAGGTGCAGGTACCGTTTATTCAATATTTGTTCCCGGATATAAAAATACTACCAATAGTAATTGGGGATCCCGATTACGGAATGTGTGTAAAATTAGGCAAAGTGCTGGCAAAGCTGGTTAAAGATAAGAATGCGCTTATTGTTGCGAGTTCCGATCTTTCCCATTATCCCTCATACGATGATGCCAACAATGTAGATAAAAATACACTTGAAGCTGCAGCAACGCTTGATTTCAAAAAATTTGAATTGGTTGCAGAAAAGCAGCCTACAACAGGGATTAACAATCTTGTTACAAGCGCGTGTGGTGAAGGCCCGATCATAGCTGCAATGGCAGCCGCAAAAGAAGCCGGCGCCAACTGCGGTACAATTGTAAGTTATGCAAATTCAGGGAATTGTATTGTAGGCAACCGTCAAAAAGTTGTGGGATATGGTTCGGTTATTTATTCGATAAACGACCAGCCTGAAAAGCAGGATATATTTTCATCTCCGCCGGAAGAGGATAAAAGTTTTGAATTAAACGACCATGATAAAAAATTGCTGCTTGCGTATGCAAGAAGAACAATTCAACAATACCTGGAATCGGAAACCGTTCCTTTGGCCCGCGGATTTTCCAAAAACGCAGAAAAGAATATCGGCGCTTTTGTAACATTAAGAGAGAACAAAGACCTGCGCGGATGCATCGGTTATATGAGGGAAGACTTGCCGTTGTGTGAAGTTGTCGGTTCCATGGCCCTTCAATCGGCTTTTAACGATCAGAGGTTTAACCCGCTTTCAGAAAATGAACTGTTGAAAGTTGAAATAGAAATTTCAGCTTTAACACCATACAAGCTTATTAAGAGTGAGGGTGAAATAATTTTAGGAAGGGACGGGGTGGTTTTAAAGAAATCCGGGAAGCAGGCAGTATTTCTACCACAAGTAGCAACGGAGATGGGCTGGAATAAACAAGAACTGCTTGATAATCTCTGTAAAAAAGCAGGGCTTCAAGCCGGCGATTGGAAGGAAGAGGCACAGCTTTATACTTTTCAGGCTGAAGTGTTTGATGAATCAGAGTTTAAATGAAGAATAAAGGATTACCGGTTTATCTTTTAATAACCGGTTTTATTTCAATACTCGGACAGGTAATAATTCTTCGTGAACTTAATGCAGCTTTTTATGGAATTGATTTAATTTATATTATAGCTCTTGGCATCTGGCTGGTTGGAACTGCAACAGGAACAATAACGGGGAAATATTTTTTTTTCAAATCTCCGCAGTCTTTAAAAATTTTATTCCTGATATGGGGTTTTTTATTACCATTCGACATCCTGTTCATACGCTCATCCAGGATAATATTTGGGGGTGTCCCGGGGGCTTACCTGCAATTTTTTTCGCAAATTACAGTTATGTGTATTGCCGTCCTGCCGATAAGCATATTACCGGGCATTATGTTTCAGCACGCTGCCGGAAATTATATAAAGGGGAAAAATTCCTTAGCTAAAGCTTATGCGATGGAAAGCGCCGGCGGAATTGCCGGGGGATTTGCTTCAACAATACTTGTAATGCTGAGTACACAAAATTTAAATTCGGCTTTTATATGCAGCCTTGTTTCATTTATTCCCGTTTTGTACTTCTCGCTCAGTATGAAGGAAAAATACTTTTCTTTTATAACAGCTTTTCTAATATTACTTTTTATACCGCTTTTTTATTTTTCTTCATCACTTGATTATTTCATGACAAGCATGAACCACCCATATTTAGCAGAAACAGTCGATACACCTTACAGCAGGGTTTCCGTTACATCTTACCAGGGACAAATTTCGGTATTTGAAAACGACGCTCTTTCCTTTGAAACCGAAAGCACCGCTGCAGAAGAATTCGTACACATGGTTTTAACGCAGCATCCTGATCCCAAGCGGGTGCTTTTGATCGGAGGCGGAATAGAAGGAACTATCTACGAATTATTAAAATATGATTCCCTTAAAGTTGATTATGTAGAGCTAAATGAAAAACTCATCAGTACCGTACGTAAATTCCTGCCGGAAGAAATGAACAAATCGTTCGAATCAAAAGACTTAAACATTATTATAGCCGATCCGAGAAATTATTTAAAATCATGCGGGAAATATGATGTAATTTTGGTTGGTATGCCTGAGCCATCATCCGGGCAGACAAACAGGTTCTATACCAAAGAATTTTTTGAACTTTGCAATAAACATTTGAACGATGGTGGAATTGCCGCGGTAAGGTTAAAATCCGCTGAAAATTTATGGACCCCACAATTAATAAACAGGAACGCGAGTATTTATAACGCCCTTAAATCAGTTTTCGAAGATGTTATAGCGCTTCCCGGCTCGACTTGTATTTTTACCGCATCCAACTCTGTTCTTGAAAAAAATCCCGATGTTCTTGCAAGGAGATTCAGCGACAGAAAAATTTCAACAAAATATGTAATTCCCGAGTACATTAAGTACATATATACAAACGACAGATTTTTTCAAACAGCAAATATTCTATCCGGAAACAATTCCCAAATAAATTCCGATATTAAGCCGGTTTGTTACCAATATACAACGGCAATATGGCTTGCAAAATTTTTTCCCGATTTAAATTGGTTTAACACCAGCCCTGTTTATGAAAAGATAAAAAGCAGCAGATCATACATAATTATTATAATCGCTTTATATATATTCTTTCTGGTATTTATAAAATACCGGACTTCTTTCAGCGGAACATTACTAGTATTCATTGCAGGCTTTACGGGGATGGTGCTTGAGACGATGTCTATTCTTTATTATCAATCCGTAAGCGGAGTACTATTTCAAAACATAGGATTACTACTTACGGCGTTTATGGCGGGGTTATCTTTAGGCGCAACTTTTATAAATAAATTATATCACAGGCAGATCAGCAAAACTATATTTCGTAATACAGGCATGGGACTTATCCTGCTATTAGGATTACTGTATTTTTCTTTCGAATTTGCAGTAAACGAAAATTTGCTGGCCGGATTAGCCGGAACTTCAGTAATGCTGTTTTGTACAGGGTTCCTGGTTTCCGGTATATTTGCATTTGCAAGTTTCTTTAATGTAAAGGCTCAGCAGGATACCATTTCGTCTCTTTACTCTGCGGATTTAATCGGGGGCTGTGTAGGATCTCTGTCAGCCAGCCTTATACTTATACCCATACTTGGTATGTTTACTACCGGATACTTAATTGGAATAATATCTGCATTATCTTTATTTCTTATCTAAAATGATTGATATAATTTCTATTTTCTAAGAAAATTAAAAGGCGATAAATTCAAATGGATAAATTATTTAAATTGATCGGGAGAATATTCTTATTTTATATTTTTTTTAAGCATTACATATATGCAAATTTCGAATATCCCGGCCGGGCAGAGAAATATTTTTTCAGATAAAGTATATGCTCAAAGTTCAGACAAAGAAAACCAGTCCGAAAAGGAAGTCGCCATAACTATAGACGACCTGCCATTTGTTGCAATGAAGGATTATGAATTAAGCGGTTTGAAATATTTTACATCCAAACTCCTGAATTCACTTAAGGAGAATTGCGTTCCCGCAATTGGATTTGTTATAGAGAAGCAGTTGTATAAATATCCTATACTGGACGGGGCGGAATAACATGGATTCACCGGTGGGCAATTACTGCGGGCAGGGAAAAGGAGTTCTTTTACGGGAGAGCCCTTAACGCCCGACTATATAATGAAACTAGCAGGGGTTACCGAAGAATAACAGCATAATTTTAGTTCATTTTTATTTAAAATTAAACTACAGGGCACTAAATTACACCTGGAAATATTGTAAATTTACCGTCAAGGATGTATTAATTGAAATAATTTTAATGGTTAAAAATGTTGAAACCGGAAATTAATTCCTGAGCTGATTACCAGGTTAAACGTATATGGCTGAAAAGAGAAAAATAAAATTTAAAAACAGTTTAAGGGTAAAGCTTTTAATCGGTTTAAGTACAATAATAGCTATAGCCCTGATGTTCCCGAGAGGCCAATCGATTGAGTCGGAAGTATCTGTGGGTTCCATCTGGATTCATGACGATCTTATTTCGCCATTTAGTTTTCCCGTATTAAAAGATCCCGATGCATACAACTATCAATTAATTTCCGCCGCAGAAAGTGTTTACCCCGTATTTATATTAAAAAGCAACAGCCCCGTGGCAGCATTAGATTCGCTGAATTCCTACAATAAATATATAGTATCAATAGTTGACAGCGTTTTAAACAATGACTCTTTGCAGGATTTCAACCCTACATTTCTTAGCTCCGCTTCTTTTAATGTTTTAAAAAACCTGAGAAAACAGGAAAAAGTTAACCAACCGGCAAAGACAACAAGCCTGAATAAATTTTTTAATATAGTAAACGAAGAATTAAAAAATTTATATCATAACGGTATTATCAATAAAGATTCTTCCCAAATAGTGAGGGACAGTGTTGCGGTCCGCAGCGGCAACATAGATAAAATACAAAGCTTAAAAAACTTTCTTAACCTTAACTCTGCAAAGTTAATAGTAGCGGGAGATATTAATAAAATAAACCTTTCTAAGGATATTTTACAAACACTTACTGAATATTCTTTACATTTTATTTTCCCCAATATAGTATATGACCGGACGCTTACGCAGGAAGAAATTGACCAGGCAAAAAATAATGTTTCGAGATATGACGGGATAGTAAATGAAAATGAAAGAATAATAGCCAAACATGACCGAATAACCGGCGACGCTAAGTTAAAAATAAACTCATTCAGGATGGCAAAAGGAGAGGAGGTAGGTATAGGGGGAAAACTTCTTCAGTTATTTGGAAATATTCTTCATATTGGTTCATTACTTACCTTATTTACTATTTACCTGTTCCTTTTCAGAAAAAAAATCTTCTACGACAATCAGAAAATACTTCTTATTTCAATCAACTTTTTATTTATAGCTTTTATTACCTATTTTATTAATAGAATACCAGCCGATGAGCCATTACAATTTCTGATCGTAATCCCGGTTGCTTCAATGCTGATAACAATAATATTCGATTCAAGAGTCGGGTTTTACAGTACTGTTATTATGGTTTTAATTTCAGGCGCCTTAAGAGGGAATGATTATACATTTGCAGTAATGAATTTATTTGCATGCGCCCTTTCCGTATATACAGTACGTGATATTAAAAACCGGTCGCAAATATTCAGGTCATTCTTATTTATTTTTATCGGGTACGTAGTTTCCATTTTCGCTTTCGGATTTGAAAGATATGCATCGGTAGAATCGCTTCTTAACGAAGCGGCATTTGCCGGGACAAACGCTTTAATCAGCCCGGTTTTAACTTACGGACTTTTAATCTTTTTTGAGAGGTTATTTAAAATCACTACCGATCTGACATTATTGGAACTTTCAAACTTTGACAGGCCATTGTTAAAGGAACTTGCCAGACGCGCGCCCGGTACATTTAATCATTCAATGACGATGGGAACCTTAGCAGAAACAGCCGCAGAGGTTGTAGGAGCCAACCCGCTGCTTGCAAGAGTTGGGGCTTACTACCATGATATAGGAAAAACAATAACACCTCAAAATTTTGTAGAGAACCAGATAACTAATCAAAATATTCATGAGAAACTTTCACCCGAGGAAAGCGTAGAATTGATTGCCAAGCATGTTCGTGAAGGAATTGCATTAGCAAAAGACCATTATCTACCGCAGGAAATAATTGATTTTATTCCAATGCATCACGGCACCATGTTAATGACGTACTTTTATGAAAAGGCAAAGAAACTATACGGTGATGAAAAAGTAAATATTGAGGAATACAGGTATCCCGGACCAAAGCCCAACACCAAAGAGACGGTAATAGTAATGCTTGCCGACGGATGTGAATCGGCAGTAAGATCAATACAAGAACCGGATACTTTAAAAATAAGAAATTTAATTGAAGGCATATTGCAAAACCGTGTTGAAAGCGATCAGCTTGATGAATCACCAATTACATTCAGCGATCTTCACAAAATTGAAAAAGCATTTCTTAACATTTTAATCGGGCAGTATCATAAGAGAATTCGTTATCCGAAGCAGGATGAGATGGAAAAAGGAACCGACAATAGTTTAGATGAATAATGAATACCTTCCTTAAAGAATACTTATCCGTGTTAAAACTTGAAAAGAATCTTTCAGAAAATACGATAGAATCATACCGAAATGACATTTCATCGTTATTGAAATTTTTGGAAACACGCAAAATAGATGATCCCTCCGGTATTGGATATGAGGAATTAATTAATTTTTTTAAAGCCCTTAATAATGCAGGATTAAACAGCAGGTCGGCGGCAAGGTATTTCTCATCACTGAAAGGATTTTTTAATTACCTTGCAGCAAATAAATATATAGTTGTAAATCCAATTGATAAAGTTCCGACCCCTAAACTTGCAAAAAACCTGCCTTCCGTATTATCTATAAACGAAGTTGATGCAATATTATCCAAACCGGATACGGAAAATCAACTGGGGCTTCGAGACAGAGCAGTACTTGAAACATTTTACGCATGCGGCGTTCGCGTTTCCGAACTGATTAATTTGAAGTTATCCGATATATTTTTTGAAGAAGAGGTTATACGTGTTTTGGGAAAAGGTTCTAAAGAAAGGATTATACCAATCGGGAGCAGTGCAATAGACTGGATAAATAAATATCTTTTACAAAGCCGTCCTTTTCTTGAAAAAAAAGCCAAGAGCGGAAATTACCTTTTCTTAAATAACCATGGAACCCGGCTATCACGAATGGGCATCTGGAAAATTGTAAGCAGGTACGTAACCGAAGCGGGCATACAAAAAGAAGTTCATCCGCATACATTCAGGCATTCATTTGCCACTCATTTACTGGAAGGCGGGGCAGATTTAAGAGCCGTACAGGAAATGCTGGGCCATGCAGATATATCAACCACGCAAATATATACTCATATAGACAGAGAATATATAAAACAAGTCCACAAAGATTTTCACCCCAGAGGATAATTTAATGCCTAATATTCAAATAAATGAAAAGTTAATTTCTTTTATTACTTTTCTTCCAATTTTTTTAATTTCATTGAGTATTCACGAATTTGCCCATGCATTTTCAGCCTCAAAGTTCGGCGATGATACTGCAAAAAACCTCGGACGGTTAACTTTAAATCCATTTAAACATGCTGATCTTATAGGCACTTATTTAATGCCTTTAGTTTCGCTCACAACAGGAATCGCGCTTATCGGCTGGGCTAAACCGGTTCCCGTAAACAGGTCTAATTTTAAAAATATTTTGAGAGATGATGCAATAGTATCTTTTGCAGGGCCCTTTTCAAATTTTATCCTATCGATAATATTTTTCATATTGTTATTATTCTTCGCTCATTTTGGTTCAGGCGATAAGCATTTTATATTAAATTTTTTCTGGTATGGAGTTTTCCTTAACATCTTTTTATTTTTTTTCAACCTGCTTCCAATTCCACCTCTAGACGGTTCACACATCATTTTTGACCTTTTCCCAAATAATTTTACTTCCAGGCTCATGAAATTAGGAATATACGGGTCTATTCTCCTGATGTTATTCATTTACAGCCCATTATGGTCATTTTTTATGAAATTCATCAACTTAATACTAAGTTTGTTTATAAAAACCGCTAATTTTTTTAATGTATAGAATATTTTTTATCTTTTTAACAACCGCAATTATTTTCATTGCCGGATGTTCCACCAATAATAGCAATAGAAAATCCGGACAAAATGACACCACAGGCAATCCGGCTTCAAAGATGTTATTAAATTTAAACGAATTCTATTTTGTTGGAATGTATGGTAAAGATCCCGCAATTTATAAATTTATTTCAAAGAACCGTCAGAATGGAACAAGGGAGAAAAATTTTTCAAAATTCTGGTCAAAAAAAGATGAGAAAGTAGTAAAACTTTCATATTCACCGGACAAAAACTCAATATTTTTTCTAACTGCCGATGATTTCGGCAAGAAAGATGTATTACCTTTTATAAATGGTATAAAACTTTACAGCATAAACCCTGATTCGTCTAAAGTAAAATTTATAAAAAAAATAGGGAGCGGGCTGCAGGTATTTACAATATGGGGACAGGACAATACATTCAGGATTATTCTAAACTCATTTGACAGAAATTCAGCAGATTTTGTAAATCAGCAAACATTTATCATCAATGAAACAGGTAAACTTGTTAATACCTATTCAAAGAAATTTAATATATTAAAAGAAGGCTACCCTCAGACAGTAGAAAAAAGCAGTATTACATCCTCTCCGGGCAGTAAATATTCAATATTTGCAGTAGATTCAGCACAAACTTACATTTATTTTCAATCCAATTCAGATGGAAAGGAAGAGCTAATTACATCAACAGACCAAAGACTAGCCCAGGCGGACTGGTCTCCAGATGAGAAATATCTCATATTTTCAACGATAAATACTTCGAAAAAAAGTAAATATTTAAATGACGGGATTTTAAATAAATCAAAAATATTTATTTATTCTACCAATAAAAAAGAACTCATTAATACTTTCGAGCTGGGAGGAATTAAGAGTTTCTTCATAACAGGAGACTTGTTTATCTTCGATAATGGAATTCAAAAAAATTCTTTTATAGAAATAATTAATTATAAAACTCTTGAGCGGTTTTATTCAATACATTTAAAGGACGGATGCGGATTGAAAAGCATTCTGTAAGTAAATTTTGGGATTAAATTAAATAACAGCATTTTTAACACAATGGAAAAAATATCCGTAATAATAATAACCAAGGATGAAGAGTTGCAGATTGAGGATTGTCTTAAAAGTGTTTCCTGGGCAGATGAAATAATTGTTGTTGATTCTGAAAGTGCAGACAGAACTGTTGACATATCAAAAAAGTACACTAATAAAGTTTATATAAGAAAATGGCAGGGTTATGCGCCTCAAAAAAGCTATGCGCTAAGCCTTGCGGGCAATGATTGGGTATTAAGCCTTGATGCAGATGAACGAATTACCGATGAATTAAAAAATGAGATTATGCAAAACGATTTTAGCCGTTTTGACGGGTACAGGATCCCGCGCGAAAATTATTTTTTACACAAACATATTACATCATGCGGTTGGGGAACAGATTCACAATTAAGATTATTTAAAAGCGACAAAACAACCATGACGGACCGGCTGGTACATGAAGGCTTTGAGGTTAGCGGAAATATCGGCCAATTAAAACACCCGATGACCCATTTTACATACAATTCAATGGAGAAGGCTATTACAAAAATTAACCATTATTCCTCGCTACAAGCGATTGAAATGTGTGAGAAAAAGGGCAAGATTACGGGTATTAAAATTATGGCCCACGGCATTGCAGCTTTTTACAAATCATTTTTTGCATTAAAAGGATATAAAGACGGAGTTCACGGATTTTGTATTGCATTTATAGATTCTCTCACTAATTTCCTTACTTATATAAAGATATGGGAAATACAGAACAAGGCATGAAAAAAGCATTAAATTTTATAAACCGGATTTAAATGAAAACTTATTTACGCATATTACAATTTGTTAAACCTTATTGGAAACATCTTTCAATATCTATAGTATGTACTATACTGTTCGCAGTATTTAACGGGCTTTCCATTTACCTGACCATACCGCTTCTTGATACATTATTTCAAGGCAGCCAGGGGCAATCAAGCGTACAAATAAGTTCGTCAACACCCATAGGGAACACTACAAGCATGCTGCCTGGATGGGTTAATAAACTCGGTCACAATATTTCCGACACTTTTAACAATTTTGTACTGCAGGGAGACAAGATTGATTCATTATTAAAGATCTGTTTACTTGTAGTAATTGCTTTTTTCTTAAAAAATATTTTCGGATACCTGCAGGCATACTTCCTTTCCTATGTTGAGGAGGGCTCCATGAAGGACATGCGTAATGCTGCTTACGAACACCTACATCAGCTTCCCATGAGTTACTTTAAAAGGGAGCGGGTTGGAAACCTGATTTCACGTATTACAAATGATGTAAATGTTGTACAAAGCAGTATATCAGCAGGTTTTTTAAACCTGATCAGAGAGCCTTTGACAATAGTTGTGTTTATAGGAATTGCCTTAAGCATTAGCTGGAAGCTTACGCTGCTTTCATTTGTGGTTCTGCCATTCTCCATGCTGATTATAGCAGGTATAGGATTTAAATTAAGAAAATACAGCACGGCGATACAGGCTAAGATGGCCGATATAACCAGCATACTGCAGGAGACAATATCGGGCGTTAAAATAGTAAAAGCCTTCGGAATGGAAGGATATGAAAATAATAAATTTAAAAAAGAAACCTACCGTTATTTCAGAATGATGCTGAAGATAGTAAGAATTAGAAATTCCTCATCACCGATAACCGAATTTTTGAGTGTTATTGTAGGCGCTGTTATTATTTATTATGGCGGTGTGTTAGTACTTCAGTCCCATACTCTTAAAGCTGCGGAATTTATGGGATTTCTCCTGGCTATTTTTCAAACAATGCCGCCGATTAAAGAACTGAGTACAGTTAATAACCGTATTCAGGAATCCAGCGCCGCGGGCGACAGAATTTTTGAAATACTTGACACAAAACCGGCAATTAAAGACACTGACAGCGCTGTTGAATTAAACACTTTTACTAATTCAATTTCTTTCGATCATTTATCTTTTCATTATGATGATTCAGATGAGTTGGTATTAAATAACATTAATTTTGAAGTAAAAAAGGGTGAAATAGTAGCACTTGTAGGCCCGAGCGGGGGCGGAAAATCCACACTTGTAGACCTAATCCCCAGATTTTATGATCCTTTTGACGGGATGATCCTCATAGACGGAACAGACATTAAAAATGTAAAAGTACAAAGTCTAAGAGCATTAATGGGAATAGTAACCCAGGAAACTATTCTTTTTAATGAATCAATAAGAAATAACATTGCATACGGACTGGATGATTTTCCCCTGGAAAAAATTATTGAGGCAGCTAAAACTGCGAACGCACATAATTTTATTATGGAACTGCCCGACGGCTATGAAACGGTAATAGGTGAAAGAGGGTTAAAAATTTCCGGGGGGCAGAGGCAGAGAATTTCGATTGCAAGAGCTATCCTGAAAAACCCGCAATTAATGATTTTTGATGAAGCCACATCCGCCCTGGATAATGAATCGGAACTACTTGTTCAGGAAGCAATTGAAAGGATGATGGTTAACCGTACATCAATAGTTATTGCACACAGGTTAAGCACAATCAGAAATGCAACAAGAATTATAGTACTGGAAAGAGGCAAAATTATACAGACCGGCACTCATGAGGAACTTATACGTGATGAACACGGTATGTATAATAAATTTTATGAAATGCAATTCAGAGATTAAATAACATTATATTTTTATGATATCCACACGATTTGATATTCGAATACCATTTTACCTGTTAGCAGCATCAATTTGCAGTATAATGATTTCCCTATTTTTTCTTCAGTTATTTCTAGGACTGCTTGTATTGTTATGGCTTCTTGAAAAAACCGATAATAAGAAAAAGGCATTCGATATTTTCACGTTATTAATAGCTATTTTCGGCTTTACAAGAATATTATCAATTATTTTTTCATTGTACCCGGCATCCAGCGTTCAATCATTATATAAAGAAGCTCTTTTTTACCTGGGATTTTTAGCTATGAGTTTTTATTTAAAAGCCATGAACAAGGAAAATATTGAAAAGATAACATTTACTTTTACTATTTCATCTATAGCCGCTGCAATAACCGGTTTGATTTTATTTAATTTAAAACTTGTAGACCGGGCACAATCATTTTCATCGGGATATGCAACATTTTCCTCATATCTTATAACGGCAGCCGGAGTTTACATAGCTCTTCAGTTCTGCGATAGAAAGCAAATTAATTGGGTTTTATGGGCGGCGGGGCTGTCGATTATCTTTTCCGCAATAATAACATCGCTGGGTAGAACTAATATAATTATTGCAGCTTTACTTTTTATTGCAGGTTTAATTTTTCATAAGATAAAAATTAAGCAAGCAATTATTATAATATTTTTAACTGCGCTGATTTCATTTTTGTCTTTTCAGAATAATAGTTCAAGTTTATCTCAGAGAGTTGAGAATCCTACGGGGCTTTCGGACAGAAATATTATCTGGAAAGGTTTTGAGACATTAAAGCTGCAGCATCCGTTTCTAGGCTTCGGGCCGAGAACTTTCCATGATATTTTTCCTTACGTTAATGAACTGGGTGATAAGAAAATCGGAAGCTGGCATAACGATTTTATCCAGATGTATTTTGAAAGCGGTACGCTTGGCCTGATTACATTTACAATATTGATCTTAATAACTATTTATTTCCCGATAGTATATTTAAGGAAACCCGGGCTAATAAAGAGCAACTGTAATATTCTTTTAGGCATATTACTGGGTACTTTAGCATTAGTACTTTCATCTTTAACAGCAGGATTTATAAGTTCGCCGGTACTTTCGATAGTTTTTGCTTTATTAATTTCGCTTTTATCTGCTGTTACGTATTATACTAATTTGAAGAGGATATAGAATTTAACATCAGAAATATTGTAATTACTAAAGTTACTCAGATATTTTAAAATATTTTTAAGCAGTCCCGGGGAATAATGAGGCCCGAATTTTGGCGGCAGTAGCTACAATTTTGAAATTATTTTGGCTAAAGCCAGTACTGATTAGTAATTTCAAGTCCCCGGCATAAATGCCGGGGCTACTTTAAATATTATTTGTATAACTTAAGATAATTATTATTAGAGATTATATTAAAAAAATAAACGGAGAGATATCAATGGAAGTTAACGGACAAAATGGAATACCAGAACTTATAAAAAATCTTTCCTCACCATTAAATTATAAATCAAATGAGATAGCAATAATACTTGCCGCAGGGCATGGCAAAAGGATTAAATCGCAAAAATCGAAGATGCTTCATAAAATTTGGGGTATACCTACAGTCGAAAGGGTTTTTGATGCATGCCGGGCAGGTATAAAAGACATAAACATAATTTTAGTTGTGGGAATTAAAGCTGAAGATGTAATGGGGGTTTTGGGTAAGAGAGAAGCAACTTCATTCGCATATCAATCATCTCAAAACGGAACGGGGCACGCCGTTCAAGTGGCCCTTCAAAACATTGATGAAAAAAACTTTGAAGGTATCGTTTATGTTTTACCCGGCGATATGGGATTAATAGATTCAATTACTTTACAGAACTTTCGAAAAGAATTCATTAATACTAAAAGCGATATGATGGTTTTAACCGGTATATTCCAAGGGAAACCTTCCGAAAATCTATATGGTAGAATAATACGCGTAAAGCAGAATGATGAAAACGGTAATCCTTCGGGAAAAGATTTCAACCGGGTAATTGAAATTATGGAATATAAAGATATTTTATCGTTACCTGAAGATAAACTTTACAGAGCAAAATACAATAACCGTGTATACTCCTTCAGTAAGAAAGAACTTGTAGAGAATAATGAGTTTAACTCCGGTGTTTATGCATTTGACTATAAAAAATTAGTTGAACTTATTCATTCTATCGAAAACAAGAATGTACAGAAAGAAATATATATCACCGATTTGATCTCATTGTTTAATAAAAAAGGATATATAATAGGCGCGGTCAGTCCTCATGAACAATACGTGGTTATGGGATTTAATAATAAATCAGTTTTAAAGGAAATGGAAGATTTTGCAAGGAAAATAGTTTACGAACAAGTTAAAGATATAATTGATATTGAAGACTCGGATGATTTTTTTATAGATGAAACCGTTGTTAAAAATGTTATTGAATTGGACAAGCAGAATATTCCGCTTGATATACATATAGGCAAAGGCGTTCATATCGGCAGAGGTGTAAAATTGAATTACAGTACATTCCTTTCTAAAAACGTATATGTAAACGGGAATATTAAATTCGGTAAAAATGTTAATGTCAGATCAAATGTTCATTTATCATGTTTCCCGGGCCAATCTATACAGATTGGTGAAAGCGTTGAAATTCTTTCAGGAAATATAATAAGAGGCAATGTAGTAATAGGCGACAATACAATCATTGAATCCAGTGTAACGATGACCGGGAATGATGATTTTCCTTTAATAATAGGTAATAATGTAATAATCAGGGGGACAAGTTATATTTTTGGCTCTGTGGTTGAGGATGATGTAAGAATTGAGCACAGTGTAATAATCAAAAAACGTGTTGAAAAATTAATAAAACGCGACGGTTCTATACAACCGATCAGATTCTACCTGCCATTACCGGAAGGCATAGATGCTATTGAAGATCTTTAAAGGCAACCAATAAAATTAAGGTGATATTTAAAATAAAAAGGCTCTTCAAAAATTGAAGAGCCTTAAGTGAAATAAGGTAAGTTAGTACAAAAAACTATTTAGCCGTCGTGAGGCTATTTAAGTGTTTCGTCAATGCCGATTTTTTTCTTGAAGCGGTATTCAAATGAATTTTTCCTTTAGTAGTGCTTCTGTCTAAAATAGCAACCGCTTGTTTATACAGTTTTTCTGCTTCTTCTTTTTCGGATGTTAATAGGGCTTTTTTAACAACGGTTTTAATCTTAGATCCGGCTATTTTATTAACTATTCTTTTCCTGGCGCTAGTACGAATTCTTTTCTTTGCTGATTTGTGGCTTGCCATATCCTAAAAACCTTAATAATGATAAAAAATTAAGCACAAATATATAGAAACATCTGTTTGATGTCAAATTTAACTTTTGTAATTTTATAACCTTATTAGTCTAAAAAACGCTCAATTTGCTAACATATTATGTTAAAAGTCAACGAAATCTATCATTCCATACAAGGAGAAAGTACAAAAGCCGGGCTTCCCTGTATATTTATCAGGTTAACGTATTGCAACCTTAGATGTACTTATTGTGACACTGCGTATGCTTTTTACGACGGCAGAGAGATGAATATTGAAGAAATTCTTGCCGAGGTAAGGAAATTTGAATGCAAGCTTATTGAAATTACCGGAGGCGAGCCGTTAGTTCAAAAAGAAAGCCTTGAGCTTATGAAATCACTCAGTGATGAAGGATTTGAGGTAATGCTTGAGACCGGCGGTAGTTTACCTATTCAGGACATTGATAAACGCGTAAAGATAATTATGGATTTAAAATGCCCATCAAGCGGCATGCTTAAGAAAAATCTTTATAACAATATAAAATATTTAAAACCGGAAGATGAAGTAAAATTTGTAATAGAAACCCGGGAAGATTATAACTGGACTAAAGACATACTAATGCAATACAACCTGACAAAAATCTGTCAAGTATTATGTTCCGTAGTATTCGGCAAACTTGAGCCGGTTACACTTGCAGGCTGGATACTTGAAGACAAACTTGAAGTAAGATTTCAGCTTCAAATGCATAAGTTTATTTGGGAACCGACAACTAAAGGCGTTTAATGAAAATTGCAAAAGAATTTAACTGGGAAATGGGGCACAGACTTCCGGAACACTTCGGAAAATGTAAGAATATACATGGACATTCATACAAGATGCTGGTGGAAATAGAAGGCGAGGTTTTGGAGAGCGGAATGGTAATGGATTATTATCATCTTCGCGATGCTATTGGACCGATCGTTGAGAAAATGGATCATGCCTTTCTGGTATACAAAGATGATAAAAATGTTATTGAATTTTTGGAGGAGATGAATTCGAAAAGAGTTATTGTAGATTTTCAGTCGACTGTTGAAAATATAACCCGATATTTTTTACACGAGATCATCAAATTAAAACTTCCTTCTAATATTCATAAGATTAAAGTTCGTGTTTGTGAAACACCGGACGATTATGCCGAAGAGGAAATTGAGATAGGAATTTAACCGCACAGTTCATTTTATTCCGGATAAATCCGGATTTTTTTAGAAAGCAAAAATAATAAATATAAATAGTTTGGGCGGAAATACGTTTTGCATGAATAAACATATTAAAAGTATATGGTTTATATCCCTGTTAACCGGGTGGTAAACTGTTCCTCCGGAGGCGGACATGTAAAACAGTTAAAATCAATTTTTTAATTACCATTAACACCGAAATTAATCGCAGTATTAATGATAAAGCGCCTCTTAGTTTTCAACAGGTAATTATTGAAGAAAGAAAAGCATTTAAGTTATGTCCCGATTCAAACTATATATAGAATACGAAGGAACGCGTTACAGCGGATGGCAAAAGCAGCAGAATTCTAAAACTATCCAGGGGACATTGATCAAAGCGGCTGAAGAAATCTTTGGCAGTTCCAACTTAGATTTGCAGGGTTCCGGAAGAACCGACAGCGGTGTGCATGCTCTTTGCCAGGTGGCTCATCTTGAAGTTAAAACTATGCTGGCCCCTGAAATAATGAAATATAAATTTAACGACAAACTGCCGCATGACATTAATATTTTAGAAATAGAAAAAGCCGGTTTAAATTTTCATGCCCGCCACGATGCTGTTTCAAGGAGTTATATTTATCAAATTTGCCGGAGGCGCACCGCATTCGGTAAAAATTATGTCTGGTGGATTAAGGACAAACTTAATTTTAAAAAAATGCAGGATGCTTCAAAAGAATTTACCGGCATGCATGATTTTTCTTCATTTGCAGAAGAAGATAAACTTGAAAAGTCAACAAAAGTACTTATTGAAAACATACAGATAAAGGAGGAAGGCGAACTTATACTGATTCGTATTACAGGCTCACACTTTCTATGGAAAATGGTAAGAAGAATGACCGGTATACTTGCGGAGATTGGGCGAGGCAATATGAGTGCAAGTGATTTGAAAGAATTACTTAGCCGGAAGTCTGATATTCCGGCAAAATATACGGCTCCGCCATCAGGTCTATATTTAGAAAAAGTGCTATATAAAGGAGATGATTTACCAAAAGAATTGTGTTCGACCTTTTTTGTCACAAAATTTAAGAGTTCGGTATCACGGAATTGAAGAGAATGCCCGTGAAAGGCAAAGAAGGGCTAATTAGATCATTGATTTTTTTTAAAAACAAAATTATCTTGCGCAAGTCCAAAATTAAATTGTAGTTTAATTAACCTCAATTCATAGAGAGAGCAGTTTTGTTAAAAATTAAACGCCCTCTGCTGTGTAATTTTATCATCATAAAAGGAAATATCTATGAAAAAAATGGCCCGTTTATTTTATTGCCTACTGTGTGCATCTTTCATTACTTCGGCATTAATTGCACAAACTATGGATTCAGCAGCCGTAAAACCATTTAACGACGGTTTAGATAAAATACAAAAAAACGATTTTACAGGCGCGCTTACAGATTTTCAGCAGGCATTGGCTGCTTCTAAAGATTACAGGATTTATTACCAGTTAGGGGTAGTTAACGAAAAACTGAATAAACCGGACGATGCAATTGCTAATTATAAAAGCACTATAGCTGCCAAACCTGATTTCGAAGCTGTTTATAATAATCTTGGCAGTGTTTATTTTGCCCAGGGTAAGTACCAGGATGCGGCTGATAATTTTCAACAGGTACTAAAAACTTCACAAGACAGCACTTTAAAAGCTAATGTCAGCTTCAACATTACACTTGCTTACTCAGGCCTTGCTACTTCAGCCGGTAAGAACAGTAAGAAAGCAATAGAGTACTTAACCAAAGCTGTAAGCTACACAAATTATGATCTTGCATATTTAAATTTGGCAAAGAATTATTTTTTAATAAATAAATACGATAAATCTATTGAAGCAGCTCAAAACGCTTTAAAATACAAAAAGACAATCAGTGAAGGCGGCCCAAATTATTGGCTCGGCGTTGATTACCAGAAGAAAAATGATGCTAAAAAAGCAAAAGAATACCTTACAAAAGCTAAAGAGGATCCGGTATACGGGAAATCAGCCCAAACTGTATTGGATGCAATGGCAAAGCAAGGGTAAAACTTAAACTTAAAAAAAATAAAATAATTTTTAGTTAGGGGTCATTTCAGCCTGTGAAATGATCCTATTTTATCATCTTTTTCAAATTATTTATCTCATCTCTAAGCGAAGCGGCTTTTTCAAATTCCAGATCTTTTGCGGCCTGATGCATCTGATCAGTAAGTTGATCCACCAGATCCTGCTTTTGTTCGGTGTTCATATATTTAAGGACAGGTTCAGCAACTTTAGTAAATGAATAATCTTCTTTGTCTTCTCTTTTCCTAACATCAGCAATGGACGTTGACGAAAGTATTTCTTCCATACTTTTGTAAATAGTCTGGGGTTCAATATTATGTTCTTTATTGTAAGCAGTCTGCAAAATCCTTCGGCGATTGGTTTCATTTATAGTTTTTCTCATAGAATCGGTGATGATATTGGCATACATAATTACCTTCCCGTTAACATTCCTGGCAGTTCTGCCGGCAGTCTGCATAAGAGATCTTTCGCTTCTAAGAAAACCTTCTTTATCAGCATCAATTATTGCAACAAGGGAAACTTCCGGAAGATCAAGCCCTTCACGTAAAAGGTTTACGCCAACGAGTACATCAAAATCACCTAATCTAAGGTCACGGAGAATCTCGACCCTTTCAAGAGCATCGATATCGCTATGAATGTAGCGGACTTTTATCCCAATCCTGTCTAAGTAATCGGATAAATCTTCAGCCATTTTTTTAGTAAGAGTAGTTACAAGAATACGTTCTTTTTTTATTGTACGTATTCTAATTTCACCAATTAAATCATCAATTTGTCCTTTTATCGGCCGGACTTCAATTTCCGGATCCAGCAGCCCGGTGGGGCGTATAATCTGTTCAACAATTATTCCCCCGCTTTTTTCAAGTTCATAATCAGAGGGAGTAGCACTTACAAATATTACCTGATTAAGCATTTTCTCAAACTCTTCATACTTCATAGGACGGTTATCAAGCGCTGAAGGAAGTCTAAAGCCATATTCAACCAAAGTTTCTTTCCTTTTTCTATCGCCGTTATACATTGCCCTAAGCTGGGGGATAGTAACATGGGATTCATCAATAATCAGGAGAAAATCTTTCGGGAAATAGTCAAACAAATTATAAGGGCGGGAACCGGGGGGACGTCCGTCCATATACCGGGAATAGTTTTCAATCCCGGAGCAATAACCTATTTCTTTCATCATTTCAATATCAAACCTGGCCCGCTGTTCAAGTCTTTGTGCTTCCAGGTATTTTTCCTCTTTCCTAAAATACTTCAGACGTTCATCAAGTTCCTGTTCGATCCCGTATATTGCTTTTTGCAACTGATCACGGTTTGAGACAAAATATTTTGCAGGGTAAATAGGGACTGAATCAACCTCACGGAGAACATCACCCGTTACAGAATCAATGACTGAAAGCTTTTCAATAGTATCATCCCAGAATTCTATCCTGACAGCTTCCTCATACTGGTAGGCGGGAATAATTTCCACAACATCGCCTCTTGCCCGGAAAGCTCCTCTTGTAAAGTCAATATCATTTCTAATATAGTGTATATCAACTAAGTCTCTAAGAAGTTTTTTGCGGGAAACAGTCATCCCTTTTTTCAGAAAGATTATCTGATTTGCATATTCCTGTGGTGCGCCGATTCCATAAATGCAGCTTACGCTTGCGATTACAATAACATCGCTCCGCCCTTCAATAAGTGAAGTGGTTGTTTTTAATCTAAGCCTGTCAATCTCTTCATTTATAGCAAAGTCTTTTTCTATATATACATCTCTTGAAACCACATAAGCTTCCGGCTGATAATAATCATAATAACTTATAAAGAACTCCACGGCATTATCGGGAAAAAAAGACTTAAACTCAGAGTAAAGCTGAGCCGCCAGAGTTTTGTTATGCGATATTATCAACGTCGGCTTGTTAATATTGCGCATTACATTAGAAATAGTAAAAGTCTTTCCACTTCCGGTAACACCAAGCAAAGTCTGAAATTTATCACCGCGGATTATCCCATCGGTAAGTTCTTTTATTGCCCGGGGTTGGTCACCTGAAGGTTCATAATTTGAATGCAGTTCAAATTGATTCATAAAGGTCTCTAAATATATTAAGCTTTAAAGAGTTTAAAAAGTATTAAATCTTAACAAGTATTTAATCCAAAATTTTAACTATTTTTAGGTTTGGATTACAATAAAAATTGAAGCAAAACATGCAAATTGTATTTTCTAAAAACAAGATTTTGTAAGAATGAAAGATAATAAATTCTGGATAATCACAAGTGGAATTTCCGGCTTTCTAGCTGTTGCCCTAGGCGCTTTCGGAGCACATGGACTTAAAAACGTTCTTTCACCTGAAATGACGGATATATATAAAACAGGGGTTACATATCATTTAATTCATTCAACTGTTCTGCTTGCTATCTCATTAAAAAATGATAAACGTTTTAATATAAGCTTACCTTTTTTCCTTGCAGGAATAATACTATTTTCATTTTCACTTTATTTTTTTGCAGTAACCGGGAGTACTATTTTTGCAATTATAACTCCATTCGGGGGCATAAGCTTCTTAATTGGCTGGCTTTTTATAATTATCCGGGGGTTAAATTATAAAAAGGCAAATTTATAGCCGGCATTCAATCTATTTAGTTCAATATAGAAGTATAAGCGCGTGACTATTGCTTAATAACCTTAAGTTCAAAGTATACTTCTTCCGGCGAAAAAATTCCAGCAAAAAACCTTTCATAGATTACCGGTTCTATATTCAGAATAATATCCATCCATTTCAGGGGTACGAAATGAGAGGATATAAATTTTTTTTTGATTACTTCAAACTGAGCTTTACCCTGGTAATTAGTCCGGTGATTTAATTTCCATTTTTCATAAAATTTCAACTTCCGGTTACCAATAAACTCGTAATTATCAAATGATCTTATGGAGAACGGGATTTTGTGGTCAGGTTCGCCAAAATATTTTGTATTTAAGAAAAACGGGACATAAACAACCAGCAAACCGTCCGGTTTAATTATGCGATACAACTCGGTTACCGTTTTGTGAAAACTATCCAGATGTTCCAGGACGTGGGAGGCGAATACCTCATCGAATGTATTATCCTCAAAAGGATAAGGAAATTTATTAATATCGTGAATAGAATTACCGCCATAATCGACGATATCCAGGTTCACATAACCTTCTTTCAGATCGTTTCCACATCCAAGATTTAATTTCATAGAGTGTTCTTTATATTATAAATAATTAAAATTCATTGATTTAATATTTTAATGAATTCGTTATAATAATGGGAAATAGCGAGTTATTAAGTACTATATTTTTCAATTTATCTATATCTAATTTAATGATTTATGATGAAAAAATTTATGCGGGCATAAATCCAATAAAAAACCCCGCCGAAGCGGGGTTAAGAATATGCATGAATTAAACATGCAAGCCAGAGGCTTTCAGATTTAATTCAAATTAATGACCGGAAAGTTGACACCTTTCAAGCTTAACTGCTCAACCTTAACTTTAACGACTCCTCTGTGAGCCATTCCAAGTGATTGAGCTGCTGCTTTGGATAAGTCCAACTGTCTGCCGCTTATATAGGGTCCCCTATCGTTAACCCTAACGATAACGGATTTGTTATTTCTTAGGTTTGTTACCTTAAGCAGAGTACCGAACCTAAGAGTTGTACTGGCAGCAGTGAACGCCAATTGGTTGTAAACTTCGCCGTTTGCGGTTGTTTTACCATGGAACCGGGGTCCGTACCATGACGCAAGCATACTCCCCTTGTCTATATAGTTAACTATTGAAGTTTTTACTATACTTTCGTCATTATTGACAGTGGTTGTTTTCGCAATGCTTACCGGCTCAATGGTAGCACTAGTCTCATTGGAGACAATAGTGAAGCCGACCAGTAAGATCATAAACGAAATGACAAGAACTTTTATTAATGACCTCAACAGCACCTCTCTTTCTGTATTAATAGTTTTAAGCTTATTGACTAAGAGCGTTACAAAGTTATAGTTACTAAAAAGTTTATGCAACCCGTTTGGGAACCGTACAACCGATTTACAAGTATTCCAAACATACGACTATATTGGTATTCAGGTCGGTTCAATGATTATTTTAATCTTATCCACGACTCAGTTTTCAATTAAGTGTTAATCAGATTCAAAAATGAGCGACTGATCGGGAGACGAAGAGAAACAGTAATCAGTTTATGGAAAGAAAAGGCCGGGATAAAAGAAACAGGACGCTAAATTATTTAATAATAAAGAATTAGCATGATATTAATGAATAATATTTCTAATGAACAATGATTTAGGAGTTTCTGCGATAAAGAAGACCTAACTTTAAAATAATTTAAGTAAAAATAAAATAATATAATTCCGAAATTTGTTTTAGTGAATAAAATTACTTGATATATTTATGGAGAAGATTTGTTCTCAATCTATCTTATTGTTTTTAATCTTGTGTCTTTGCACACATGGAAATTAGCGTTGATTATCCGGAACTAAATATCCAGCAATCCTCCTTTTCATTTGAGTTTATTCGTTTTCAAAATTATTTAATGCTTCTAACATTACATTATATGAATTTCACGAATTAAGACGAACCGGCAGGCAGGTTTACGCGAAGATCTTCAAAAAATACAACACATAATATTTTACCTAAACATTACTGTGGTATATTTCCGGGATTTTAGCACACCCAGATTAATAATCCGGGCTACGAAATTTCGGAGAGGGAGATAGAATGCCAGGTTTTCCAGGTTAAAATCGAACAAATAAAATTTTTATATATATTCAATAATAATGAAATAAATGCATTGTGTATTTTGTCTAACGTTTATGTAAAAAAAGTTTAAAATATTATAAAACAATGAAAAAAATAAGCATCTTATTAATAGTACTTAAATATTTTATTTGTAACGGGTGCAGCGTTACTGAAATTAACAGCCAATGGCTTAAAAACGATATCGTTCTCGACGGAAATGAACATAGCTGGGGTAATTCTTTAGTCGTATTGGACGATATTAATGCATCAATTGGAGTTGTGAATGACAGCGATAATCTTTTTATATGTTTAACTACCGACGATTTTGCAATAGAAAGTAAAGTAATCAGAGGCGGGCTAACTTTATGGTTTCAGAGTAATAATAGTGATAAAATTGGAATTCATTTTCCAATAGGAATAAGAGACACGGCAATACCGGCGTTAGACGGAAACATGAAACCTGAAGATAATAATTTTAGTCCTATAAAGCCGGAGGGACTTATTTTAACCGGTCAAACCGTTGCAGAAATAATAAGTTCCAGTGGAGAAAGGGCAAAGATCCCCATTTCGGAATTAAAGGATATTCAGATTAAAATGTCGGTAAATAACGGCAAGTTAGTTTACGAATTAAAAATACCACTTAATAAAAAGAACGACACTGAGTATGGCCTTAATGCAAAGCCCGGCAGTATATTAAAAATAGGTTTTGAAAGTGGGACTATTGATTTCAGGAATATGGACATGATGCCGCCACCGGACGGCGGGTTCGACATGCCACCGGGAGGTGACAATGGCCCGGGAGGCGCACCCGGCGGGGGCGGATTTCCTCCACCCGGAGTTATGGGGAGGGAAACACGCTCTTTGCAGCCGATTGATTTTGAGATTAACGTAAAACTTGCTACAGAGGAATAGATTATTTACAAACTTTAGCAAATATAGAAAACTTAATAGTAAATCTTATTTAAAAACCCTGTAATATTGCTATCAATTATTAAAATCGGATTTGAACATTTAAGTGATATGGATTTAGTACTGAAATCCATTTCCGGCGACCAGACGGCATTCTCAATTATAGTACAAAGGCATAAATCAAAAATTGCCGCTACCGTATTCGGAATGCTTGGTAAATCTATGGAAGCAGAAGATATCGGACATGAAGTATTCATCAGATTTTATAATTCCCTGGAAAATTTCCGGGGCGAATCATCACTCTCTACCTATTTAACAAGAATCGCTATAAATTTGTCTTTGAATGAAATTAAAAGACGTAAAAGAACTATTTTCAAATCTTTTATTAATTTAAGCCCTAAAGAATTATCAAGTGGGAACACAGTTCATAATTTTGAATTAAAAGAAATGATAGATAAGTGTATATCCAAGTTAAGCCCAAAACTTCGCACTGTAGTTATTTTGAGATTGGTTGATCAATATTCAACCGAGGAGACCGCCGAAATATTGAATTTGCCTATAGGGACGGTTTTATCGCGACTTGCGAGAGGGCAGAAACTATTAAAACAATTATTAACTCCTTTCAGGTATGACATATGAATATAAAAAAATTACTGTATGAGAGTTTTGATAGAAATCTTTCCAAAAGTGAGGCAAATAAATTGAAAAATGCCTTAATAAAATCAGAAAGTTTAAAAAAAGAACAAAGCGAACTTTCCACTTTCAGGGAAGTAATTTTTCAAAACACCCAAAAAGATTTTAGTCCGGATTTTGAATTTGAAGTTTTGCAAAAGATTAATAACAGAACAACCAAAGGAAGTTACCAGGATATATTCTTCAATTCCCTAAATACGACTTTCAGGAGATTAGCGTACGCTGTCCTTATATTCATAATATTAACCCTCTCCTATAATTTTGAGAAAAACGGAAATATTTCATTCCGGAGCGCACTAGGATTCAAACAGCAAAACAGTTCTTTAGCCGAGGATTTTAAGAATTTATTTTCGATATACAACTGAGGGCAAATATGGATATCAGGATTAAATCGATATTATTAATACTTCTAACCTTTACATTAGGGATCATAACGGGTTTCTTTCTTCACAGTATTTTAGTCGAACGGCAATTTGAGTTGATGAAGAGAGGAAACAGGCCATTTAGCCTGTCACGAAGGCTTGACGAAATACTGAAATTAAGCCCATTGCAAACAGAACAGATAAATCCAATTATTAAAAAATATGATGAAAAAGTTCATGAAACAATAGATAAGAACATGATAATGGGTATGTCATTAATGGATTCAATGAGTATAGAAATACAACCTTATTTATCAGATAAACAAAAGTCAATGCTGGAAGATGAGTTAAAACATTTCAATAATCCACCGCCGCGACCAATGCCATTGGATAACGATGAAGATCATTCCAGAAATCGTCCACCCCAGTCAATGCCGATTGAAGGCGGGAATGGTCAGTTTAATAGTCCCCCACCGCTGAAACCGATGCCAAACGGGAACAAACGGGATTATCCTAAAAATCGGCCGCCACACCGCCGGAATCAACGGAATAGAATAAATATTTCTGAACAGGGACAGGTTTACTAAAAGGTTATCCGCTTTAGAAAACATAATATTACATCACTGAAAAAAATCAGATAAGGGAATAGAAATAAAAAAGCGGCTGTCTAATGTATAAATAATGTCAGGAATTAAAATGAAAATTATCAGCCCTGTTTTAGTTATGGTAATATTGTTTTTTACTCAGTTATTTTCTCAACCTATGCCTCCGACACCAAGAGGCGAAAGAGATATTATTACAGAATTAAATTTAAGCGGCATTCAAAAAGAGGAAATAAATAAAATTTTATCCTGCAAAAAGGATAAATTGGATACAATCAGGAATAAAGTGGCGGACATTTTGAAAAATTACCGAGACAGCAGTGAATCAGCCTTCAAAGAATCCGATAAAGAAATTTTGAAAGTTCTTGATAAAGAAGAAGCCGAAAGATTTAAATCTGAAACCGAGGGGCATGGACATTTTATGATGCTGCCTCCTCCAGGAAGGATTGATCTGGGTTTTTCACCTGGAGGACCCCGGTTAAGTGAAGCTAATACTGATTTAATTCCACCGGATCAATTTGAGCCGGGTGATTTGCCGGGTTATCCACCTGAACCGGGCATGCAGGACGCTGATGAAATGGAACATAATTTAGAAGAGAATCAAAATGAATTTAGCCGACCAAATTTTCAGGATCCAAATTCAGATAGCGAAAACGAAAATGACTGGTTTCAAGATTTAGATGTTTTTGACCTGTTAGATTTTCAATAATAATTCTTTTTGATTTTATCATATTAGAATTAATACTTATTCTCTCGCATTAGTCTCTCTGTCCCCCGGTAATGTCCTTTACGGGGGGACCATTTTAATTAACTTTGCCAGTTATTTTTAATTCTCCAAAATCATTTATGAACCCCAGAAATATTTAAGGTTGGATACATGAAATTCCTTTCCGGCCTCAGATAACAAATTAGCCTGTATCCAAGAAGTTTTCATAAAAAAATACATTACAAAATTACATTTACCGGCTTCAGCCAATAAATCAGGTTTCTAATGATAACTACTTAAATTATAAATAATTATAGATATACAACAGATAATACATAAAAATTAACTTCTCGCAATTAAGAAGGAAATAATCCTTGGACTTCTTAATTATGAAAAGCCAATAAATGAATTCCTTAATAATAGAGATTTTACCGATTGGCATATAACTTGCCATTATTAATCAAATATTAAAAAAAACAATTATCCAGAATAACGTTATGATAAAAGGAACGGTTAAAATTGAGCGCGATGTTTGTAAAGGGTGTGAGCTTTGCATAGCTGCTTGTCCGCAGGAATGCCTTGGGCTATCCAGCTTTATCAATCTTAACGGGTACAGGTTTGCAGAATTAATAAAGGATACCTGCACAGGCTGCATCAATTGTGCAATTGTTTGCCCGGATGTTGCTATCACTGTATACCGTCAGCCTAAATCGGCTCTAAAAAAGGCTGTTTAACAAATGTTTTCATTTATGTATTTCATAATGTTATAATCATAAAATAAAAATTAAATAATGGAAGAAAATAAGAACGGAAAAACCGAAGCCCGTTTAATGAAGGGTAATGAAGCATTAGCTGAAGCAGCTATTCGAGCTGATATGGATGCTTATTTTGGTTACCCCATAACCCCGCAATCGGAGATACTGGAATATTTTACACTGGAGATGCCAAAGCGTCATGGAGTAGTACTTCAGGCTGAGAGCGAATTAGCTGCAATTAACATGGTATATGGGGCTGCTGGAGCCGGCGGACGAGTTATGACTTCATCTTCGAGTCCGGGAATAAGCTTGATGCAGGAAGCAATTTCTTATATTGCATCGGCGGAGCTGCCTTGTTTATTAGTTAATGTAACCAGAGGAGGACCCGGATTAGGGACAATACAGCCTTCACAAGGTGATTATTTTCAATCTGTAAAAGGCGGCGGACACGGAGATTATCATTTAATTGTTTTAGCTCCGTCTTCAGTTCAGGAAATGGCAGATTTCGTTTTTGACGGAATACGTCTTGCAGAAAAATACAGATGTCCTTCCATGATACTGGCAGATGGTGCACTTGGACAAATGATGGAAAAAGTAGTTTTACCGGTAGAAGGCTCGCTGCCAAAGCCGGAAAAAAATTGGGCGACCGCAGGAAAACCGGCTAATCGCGAGAGAAATGTAATTACCTCTCTCTTTATAGATCCGGAAAAAATGGAGGGGATTAATATTCGTCTTCAAGAGAAGTACGAAAAAATGCGGGAGGAAGTTAGATTTGAGGAGATTGCTTTGGACGATGCAGAATTTGCTCTGGTAGCTTTCGGGTTATCGGCGCGCGTCTGCCAAAAGGCAGTCGATCTCGCTAGAGAAAAGGGAATTCGGGTTGGATTATTAAGACCTATTACTTTGTATCCCTTCCCGAAAGAAGCAATCTCCAATCTAGCTACCAAAGTAAATTTCTTTTTAGTTGTTGAAATGAATTCAGGTCAGATGGTTGAAGATGTTGCATTAGCTGTGAATGGTAAACGCCCTGTTTATTTTACGGGAAGAATGGGCGGAATGGTTCCGACACCTGAAGATGTAGTTGAAAAATTGGAATCATATGTTCACACTTTAAGCACAAGCAAAATTTAAGAGGCCGTTAATGCAAGAAGTTACACATCAAAATGGATTTGAAATAGTTTATAAAAAGCCTGCGACATTGACCGACACACCATTTCATTATTGCCCCGGCTGCGGACACAGTGTAGTACATCGTGTTTTGATGGAAGTAGTGGATGAAATGGGAATACAAGATAAAACAATCGGCGTAGCACCTGTTGGATGCTCGGTTTTTGCATACAGTTATTTAAACATTGATATGCAGGAAGCAGCTCACGGCAGGGCAAGTGCAGTAGCTACCGGGATAAAACGCATACATCCTGATAAATTTGTTTTTTCTTACCAAGGTGACGGAGATTTAGCAGCCATAGGCACAGCCGAGACAATCCATACAGTAAATCGCGGTGAAAATCTTTTGATGATATTTATTAATAATGCGATATACGGAATGACTGGCGGCCAGATGGCGCCGACAACACTCTTAAACCAGGTTACTTCCACATCGCCGTACGGCAGGAACCATGAAACGATGGGTTACCCATTAAAGATTACGGATATGTTAGTTCAATTACCCGGGGCATATTACATTACCAGACAGTCTGTTCACACCGTAAATGCAGTTAGAAAGTTAAAAAAAGCAGTAGAAAAATCTTTTGAATATCAGAAGCTTAACCGGGGCACATGTTTTATCGAAGTAGTTTCAAATTGCCCTTCAGGATGGAAGATGACGCCGCTTGAAAGCAACAAATGGCTTGAAGAAAATATGTTTCCTTTATATCCTATAGGCGATTTAAAGGTGCCGGGAGTTCCGGCTAACAAACCCGACAAGCAGGGAAAATAAATTAAAGGATTTTGGAATGCAGCAAGCAAATGAAATAATTTTTGCGGGATTTGGAGGCCAGGGAGTTCTTTCCATGGGATCCATTATTGCATATGCCGCGATGATAGAGCAGAAAGAAGTTAGCTGGATGCCGTCTTACGGACCGGAGATGCGGGGCGGAACGGCAAACTGTACAGTGATAGTTTCGCCTGTCAGAATTAGTTCACCAATAATTTCGAGGTTTGATTCGGCAATAATATTGAATCAGCCATCGCTGGATAAATTTGAGAATAAAGTTAAACCGGACGGTTTTTTATTATATGAAAAATCTTCTTTAATTAAATTGCCAACGCGAACAGATATTGAAATATTATCCATTCCTGCGAATGATGAAGCACAAAAACTTGGTAAAAAACAAGTTGCAAATATGATTTTGGTAGGCGCTTTTCTGGAGAAAAGGCCAATTGTAAAAATTGAAAATATACTAAATGCATTAAAGAAAGTATTACCTGAAAGGCATCATCATTTAATTCCATTAAATGAGCAAGCTCTTCTTTTAGGCGGCAAACTAGCTAAAGAGCTTTCGTTGACAATAAGTTAATTGAACAAATAAACATTCATTTGAGCCTTGGGTTATAAGAATTAAAATGAGGTAAAGTATGAAAGAACATGAAATTAAATGTAAGCATGCTTGCAAGAACACATGCGCTATGCTAACTGAAGCTTTAAGAAAAGAAGCTTCTATTGTTCGTTTCTATGAAGGAATGCTTGATGAATGTAATCTTCCGGAAGTCAGGAGTTTTATAACAGATACAATTGAAGAAAAGAGAAAGGCTATTCTCCGGATAATTCAGAAATTGAATGAAATTCATGCCAGGTCACAGGTTATTGACGGAATGATTTCAAGCTTCAACAATATAGACGGTTAAAAAGACGGAATTGTTGAGAAAAATTAGTATTAATAAACTTTGTAGATTCCCACATTTGCGCACTTCTTGTTGATTAAGTTGACAGTCCCAATCTTAATAAGTATATTTGTAAGCTAAAATTGGTCGTAAGACGTAATTTAGATGCTTTTAATGAAAAAACACCGCGGGGTGGAGCAATTGGTAGCTCGTCGGGCTCATAACCCGAAGGTTGTAGGTTCAAGTCCTGCCCCCGCTACTAAGATAAAAACCCAGTCTTTTGACTGGGTTTTTTTGTTTTATTTAAACTCACGATTCGCCTATGTAAACAATGGGCTTAAATTCCGCGTTTAAACCAAATATTTTTATAAAAAACTCGCTTTTCAAACATAGTCTTGTTTATTATGCCGGAATTAATATTTATGAACCTGGTTATAATGGGCAATGTTTATAATAGGCAATTAAAATAAAATTGGGAAAAGTTTGCTAATTTTATTTTTTATAATTTTATAACATATATTTAATGCAACCCAGGAGAATCAGACATGGCAAAGAAGAAAATCAAGATAAAATGGCTGAGTGAATCGGAGGGACACGATTACCCGGCGGCAAAATCTTATTTAAGTTTAATATATGATGAATCTGCGGCTGAATTCGTATGTGGAGCAGTTAAGGCACGTTCCAATTTCGGAATTCAAATCGAAGGATATTTTCAGGGCTTCGGGGCTATCACTACTAGGTATCAGCAACGATGAAGTGAAAAAAGATCAACGAAAAATAGAAGCGGGGCAAAAGCTTTCACCGATTCTTTTGGTAAGGGATTCCACACATGGCAAAGTAATAATTGCGGATGGATATCACCGCCTGTGCGCAATTTATTCATTAGATGAAAACGCTGTTATTCTATGTAAAATTGTATAAATAAAATTTGAGGACGAAGTGCTTTAATCCGTCCAATACGAAATGGTCAATTAAAGAAATCACTATATATATATTGTTATTTTTCCTTTGCTATAAATACAGTCCATGGTTCTGATGGGCGGTCTTTCAAAATGTCTTTCATCCAATCATACTGCGGGTGTTCATCAAGAAATTTTTTTGCATCAAAACCAGTACCGCATGCAGCGCCCCACCTTGCTACAAAAGACATTTGCTTTGCCATCCTGGAATCCACAACTTTTCCATCTACAGTTCCTTCAGGTGAGAATGGATTATCTTCGCCGGATAATTGCGGATCAAGATCCCAATGCGCACAAAGGTTACGACAATCCTGCCGGGTAATATTAAGATATGGGTCATAATGATCAGCTTCAAGTTTTTCAGCAACATTTATATCTATTATACCTGCATATTCTTTCATTAATTGTTTCCAACGAGACCGTCTGGCGACGGAGGACAATTTTATATTAGTTTCATTGCTTTTAGTTTCCATTCTTAAAATCTTCAAATTTTCCGCGACATTAGAACCTATAAAGTAACCATCCTTTTTCTTTTCAAAACCGATGTATTTTAGCCCTAATTCAAGCCTTGCAATTTCATTAGTATTTATATCTCCTATCAGCCAGGCATTTGCATAGCCGCCATTATTTCCCTTCTGAATCAGTTCACACCAGTCATCAATTGACCCAGCATATTGAGTTGCATGCCTCATACGAGAAAATTCCGGTACGCCTTTTTCATCAAACGGGAAAAAATCGCCTATTGTTGTTTCAGATACCTACAAGACCAGCGCCGGTTATAAAAAAGTCTGTTTCGCTATGAATCAACCCGGCTGCTGTTTGCATTAAAATTTCATAACCCTTTTCCGGAAGAATATCTATAATGACATTACAAAACGGATCCTGATATCCAATCATTGTATTATGCCCAAGAACTATTCCTCCATCTGCCGTCATGCTGCCTGTCGCGATAAAGGAACTACAAGATTCTTTCAGTGGTTCAATAGAATTTACTTTCAAAGAATCTTTTACAGAAGGCCACCAATAATCAACAAGCTCAACATTTCCATTCAAAGCAATGATCTCATTCCTGTTTGTCAAAACACCCGCAGCTTTCATCCCTTCAACAATGCCATCGATTTCGGCTAAATCTTCTTCATCAATTTTTGGAGTGAACATTTCTCCAGCTTTTTTTACAAGCCACTGCCATTCCATAGAAGTCCGGTAATTCCATTCGACACTTAGAATCCGGATTGCATCTTTAATATTTTTAGCAAGAAGATACCCATGTTGAAAACCCCGCTCCGCAGGTGTTCCCGTAACATGAAGGTAAATCCATCCGTTTTTTTCAGAAAAACTTGCCTTTGATAACCACAATTTTTGTTCCTGAGTAAGATTGCTTAAAGATTGCGGCTGAGCATATAATGAAGGCAGAAAAAAGAAAAGGGATAAGAGTAAGTATTGTACTTTCATATTGAATTCCCTATTATTTATTTACGTACTAAACAGTGATAATTTTTTCGTTTTTGATATAATTAAACAAATAAAGCAGTTAAAACATTAAGTTTGATTAAGGTTGGAAATATAATATATAAGGATTAATATTCCTTCTAGTTTGATTGAATTTCAATTACCATTTACGCTTTACAAGAAATATTCCCCGGTTACTGCTATCATTTATATAAAGTTAGAATGCACTATATTAATTTTTCGAAATTTTCAAAACATTATCGATATTTGATTATTGAATTACAGAAATTACAAATATGAATGATTTATCTTTATTTGAAGAGCAAGACGAAAAAAAACCGGTTGAATTAAATGAAGCATTTTACAATGATAAAGAATTCAGGAATCTCATACTAACGAACAAGGAATTAAAGGACAAAGAATTTTGCAAATGCAAGTTTATTTCCTGTAATTTTTTCAAATTCAAATTTATATCATGCGAATTTGAGAACTGCACTTTTCATTCGTGTGATTTAAGCTTATGCCGAATTTCGGGATCAAAACTTTTAGATGTCACGTTTAAAGGTTCTAAAACTGTTGGTGTTGATTGGAGGGAAATCAGCAAACCCAGTTCTTTCAAATTTATAGACTGTAAAATTGATAACAGTATTTTTTACCGGATGGACCTTCGATCTACTAATATAATAAAATGCTCTGCGCAAAATGTTGATTTTGCTGAAGCAGATTTAACCAAAGCCGTATTTACCAATACTGACCTTTCGGGGAGTAAATTTTCTCGAACAAATTTATCTTATGCTGATTTATCAGAATCACTTAACTATAGAATTGACCCGAACAATAATAAACTTAAAAAAACAATTTTTTCACTTCCGGATGCCCTTTCCCTGCTAAATTCGTTTGATATAATCATAAAATAGCGAAATATGATATGACGGTTTAATTTTAGGCTCTTATATTCATTTGATACATCATCTTATAAAATCCGCCTTAACCCATTTAATCTACGCATCTTAATCCGGATAATATTCCAAACGGTTCTGCATATAATAAATCCGTATTAATGTTAATAATTCTATAAACCTAAAACTATAAAATTATATTATAAACATTATGAAATTGTTAAATCATGCTATATTGGATCAAAGAGTTGACCTCAGCACAAATTCTAATTAAACCTATTTAAACGGGTTATGGTCAAAACAGGCAAATACCCTGGTAAAATGAATGCGCAAACAAAGAAGGATATTAATTGTAAGGCAGGACAGAATCGGCGACGTTGTCCTGACTACCCCAATTCCGAGAGCAATTAAGAGTAAGTGGCCCGATAGTTTTGTAGCTTTGCTTGTAAATAATTATTCTAAAGATGTTTATCTTTATAATCCCTACGTTGATAAAATAATTATTTATGATGACATACCTATAACCGGATTTAAAAATTTTCTAGCAAAACTTAGAGAAATCAGGAATTACAGATTTACTCATTCATTAATGTTATTACCATCGAAAAGAATAAATTACATGTTATTTTGCTGCGGTATCAGGCGGAGAATAGGCGTAGGACATAAATTTTATCAATTCATAACTTTTGTTAAAGGAGTCAGCAGGTATAAATACCATCCGCTACGCCATGAAGCTGATTACTGTATGGATTTGGCGAGAAAAATAGGAATTAAATCCAATGATTTAACTCCGCAGATCTATTTAACTGAAACCGAACGATACCAGGTTGCAGCATTAAGAATAAAAGCAAGAAAAGAAAATAAATATTTACTTGGCATTAACAGCACAAGCAAAAATTCGGCGCCAAACTTAAGACCGGAAATTTATCTTCAACTTATAAAAAGACTTCAAAACCATAATGAATTTCAATTAGTTATCACAGACAATGAGGTCCCAAATCAATTGCAGAGTATCAGCGGCGTAGAATATCCAAACTCGGGAGCAAGATTAAGAAATTCAATTGTTAATTTTGCTTCTCTGGACTGCCTGATTTCTTCAAGTACAGGGCCTATGCATATTGCCGCGGCGCTGGGGATAAGAACCATTTCTGTATTCTGCCCGTTAACGGCCTGCTCGCCTAAATTATGGGGGCCTATAGGCAACAGGAATACGATAATCCTGCCTGAAAATTATTATTGCGGTGTAAAGTGCCCGGGTGATCCTAAAGTTTGTACATTAGATGGAGAAAGAGGGATTAACGTAGGGAAAATATTATATGCTTTAAATGAAATGTTTGAGAGTAAAAAAGTGCATGAAAAGATAATTGCATTATATCATTAATGGCAATATAAATTATTAAATCCGGCATTGAAATTTACATAAGTGCAGTAAATGTGAACCAGAGTTTAATTTATCAATCTCTGCCTGAACATTGCCTGAATATATTTTGAACCCGGGCGGGGATTATAAATCTGGACAAGTTCCTAGTTTTTGTTATAGCTTTCAATTGCGTTCTTCAGGTTTTCAATTCTTTTTTCATGGGAGGATCCGTTATCATCCCATTTAAAAGATTCTACTCTAAAATTTATCTTTGTCAGTCTATCGCCGACCTTAATTTCGATTTCAGCAATTTCCTGAACGCCGAAGTCTTTTACCGGGATACATAAATCGCTCATGATACGTCCTCAATTTAAAATTTGTATTTATTATTAAAAAATTTCTTTTTGTGTAAAATATTTATTCATTTCTTAATGACTCAACGGGATTTGAAATCGATATTTTTATTGAATGATAGTTAATAGTAATTAATGCTAATATTATTTCGAAACCAACCACGGAAAAAATAAGCCAGGGGCCTATTTCGGTCCTATATGCAAATATTTTTAAAAAATTACTCATTAAGAAATAACCTATTGGCAATGCAATGATATTTGCGATTATTACCAAATAAACAAAGTTTTTTGATACCATCGAGAGGATGGAGATTACAGAAGCGCCGAGAACTTTTCGTATTCCTATTTCCTTCCTTCTCTGTTCAATTATAAATGCTGTTAAGCCAAACAAACCGAGGCATGAAATCAAAATCGACACTACCGCAAATATATTAACTAAGTTCCCTGCTATATCCACAAAAAAATGAGACTTTACAAAATCTTCATCCAGGAATGTGTATGTAAAAGGTGCAACTTTTTCATATTTCCCGTATAAATCTTTCAATACACTAATTGTTTTTGGCAATTCTCCATCACGGGTTCTAACAAAACAATAATTCAAGTTCTCATTATTTTTATAAATAACTACAGGCATTATTCCCTGCATAAGATTACCCATATTAAAATCTTTAACTACTCCGACAATATGCCCGTTCATTCCATTAAATGATAATCTTTCGCCAATAGGATTTTCTTTACCCATCAACTCTACCATTTTTTCGTTTATCAGGAAATTATTTTTGCCTTGTGAACTTAGATCATCAATATCTTTGCCCTCAATAAGCTTAATATTAAAAGTATATAAAAATTTATCACTTACCCTGCATAGATTTATGAAATTGTTCATTCCCTCAGGTTTACCATCCCATTTTGGACTCGAAGATGAAATCATCATTTCTACCGGATTATCATCTGAAAAAGTGAAGCTTTTGATACATGTTAATGAATTCATTTCATTTTTAAATGGTTCTAATTTTTCTTTTATATTTTTTGATATTTCAAATTTTATTATATGGTTAATATTTATACCAAGGTCTTTGTTCTTTATATAAGAAATTTGTCTATAAATTACCAAGGATGAAAAGATCATAATTGTAGAAATAACGAACTGGAAAACAAGCAGATATTTTTTAGATAAATATTTTTTGCCTAATCCCGGAATACTTCCATTTTTAATTAAAACCGGTGAAAAAGAAAAGAGAAAGAAAGCAGTAAATGCACCGGCGCCCAGGCCAACTAACAGAACAATTAGAATCAAGGAGCTTAAAAAGAAATAATTGTTAAAAGGTATCTGAAAATGTACATACCCTCCAAAGCTATTATTTATTAAGGGAAGCATACCTTCAGCAAGGCATAATGATAATATGGCCGCGAGGATTGCCGTAAATATGGATTCGCTGAAGAATTTTATTATCAGTGAACTTCGATTTGCGCCCACAACTTTTCTGATGCTAACTTCCTTAGCCCTTTTTGAAGCCCGAGAAGTGGAAAGATTTATGAAATTTACACTTGCTATTATTAAAATGCCTGCGCCTATTAGAGTCAAAACAAAGATAACAATATACCCTATATCATGCGATCCTGGAAAATTAAGCAATAGCTCATCAAATTTAGACAGCGTTAACTCATCTTTGTCATATTTATTTTGGAGTTGAATAAATCCTCTTAATTTTTTATTTAATTCATCGATATTTACATTTTTATGAACCTGTATATAAGTGACAAATTCTCTGTCTCCCCAACTCGTTATTGCAGGATTATTTTTAATATAAAGATCCATCGGCATCAGAAAATTAAAATTTAGAACGGAATTACCCGGCATATCTTGAAACACCGAACTAATTGATAATTCTATATCGGAATTAGAGTCATGGCGAAGTAATATTCTTCCTAAAGCTGCAGCCGGGCTTCCAAAATATTTTTTTGCCAAAGATTCGGAAATTGATATTGAATTTATTCCATTAAATGCATTGCTTGATAATTTTCCGAGTATTGGGATTGTAAAGATTGAAAATATGGATGGATCTGCATACCTGCCTGATTCTTTAAATTTTTTATTACCTGAAATTAGCAGCCATTCGTTAGGAAAACTTACTGAAGCAGTGTTCTTGATTTCCGGAATATCATTTAATAAGGTTTTTCCCACCATATAAGAATTCGACACCGAATAGAAAGAATTGCCCGCATCGGTATGTTTGCTAAAAGCTTGATAAATATAATTACTGTTATTATGAAATTTATCAAAGCTCAAAAAATGCAATATAATAGCGAGTAATACTATTGAACATGCAAACCCTATTGAAAGCCCGAAAATATTAATGAAATTGAACAGCTTATTATTTTTAATATCCCTTAAAAATGTTAGAATATTATTTATAAACATAATTTCCTCCTTTATAATTATTTGGGTAGCGCTAAGTGCATAGCGTTTTACGATAGTGCTTTGCGCTTAAATCTTTGCTTATTCATATCTTAGTATTTCTACAGGGTTTTTATTCACAGCCCGCCAGGTATACCAGCTTATAGTTAATATAGCAATAAACAAGGCAGCCAGCCCGGCTAATACAAAAACCCACCAGTTTATCTCGGTTTTGTATGCAAAATCCTGGAGCCATTTATTCATAGCATACCAGCCAACCGGCAAAGCAATAACAGAAGCAAGAATAACCCATTTGAGGAAATCTTTGTTTAGCATAAACATCAGTTCGCTAACTTTTGCGCCATGAACTTTTCGGATGCCTATCTCTTTTGAACGGCGTTCGGAAGCAAATATTACCAGACCTAAAATTCCCATGCAGGAAATACTGATTGCTAATACTGCAAACAGCCCGATTGCTCTGGCAAATTTCTCTTCTTTCATATACATTGCATTAAAAAAATCATCATAAAACTGAAATTTTATCGGATAATCAGGTACAATTTTTTTCCAGGTCCTATTTATATAATTCATAGTTTCCTGTATTGCGCCTGTTTTTATTCTAATGCTGATTACGTTAGGCATCCAATTTGAGCAAAACATAATGCATGCAGGTTCAATAGCTTTATGAAAAGAAGAGAAATGAAAATCTTTAACAACACCTATTATTTCAAATCCTCCTTCTCTTCCATTATTATATTTTTTATTTATCAAATCTTTCCAGCCGAAATACTTATAAGCAGTTTCGTTTATCATACATACTTTACCGAAATCGCCGGGAAGTAATTCTCTGCCCAATAATAATTTTATTTTAAAAGTGCGAAGAAATGTACTATCAGCGCCTATACATTGGACCGACTGATTTTTACCTTGCATTGCGGTACCCATAGTCATGTTTACCTCGCCCGGGACTCCGAAGGAAACTGTTACATCTTGAATATGTGAGTACTGTTTCAACTCGCTGACCACTGCAGAAGTAGCTGAGGGCACTGCAGTGTCAAGGCGCAGCAATTGTTCCTTGGCAAAACCCAGATCACTATGTTTAACGTAATTTATCTGTTTTTCTATTATTAGAATACAGAATATCAGCGATATTGAAACTGTGAATTGGAAAACCGTTAATATATTTCTCAGATAACTTTTTCTGCTTGAAATTACAGTATTGCCGCTAATAATTCTTACAGGATTGAAAGATGAAAGTATTAAAGCCGGGCCTATTCCTGAAAGTATCCCAATTGAGATAATTGATATAATTAATATTAAATTTTCCGGGAATTCCGCAAAGGAAAGAATACTTAAATTACTATTTAAAATTCCGCTAAAATATGGCAATGACAATTCAATTATTAGCAATGCAATTACTAATGCAATTAATGTTACTAACATAGATTCGGTTAAAAAGCCGAATATTATTTCCTTTCTGCCCGCCCCTATTGTCTTTCTTATTCCGGTATCTTTATTTCTTCTGTTTCGCTGAGCGACGGTAAGACTAATATAGTTCATTACTGCAAGAATTAGGATTATTAAAGCTATGCTTGCTAAAATCTTTAATAATGAAGGATTTCCCTTCAAATTGCTGCTTCCGGTTGTATTGTCAAATAAATAAATATTTTTTAACGGCAACAAATTGATTTTTTGTACGTATGGATTCATTAATTGGGCATTACTGTTAATAATATTTACGGTTTGCTTAATGTTTGTATTTTCTTTAAAAAGCAAGTATATGTTAAATGGATACCTATAAGAACTGGAGTCCTTGCTATTTGCACAGTAAAAGTTGAATTTAAATGAATCGTTATCGGCGTTAACAATAATATTAGCAGATATACTCGAATTATCCGGGAAATCACGAATTACACCCGTTACAATCAAAGGAAGTGTATTAAATAATAATATCTCTTTCCCAATAGGATTTTCATTACCAAATATTCTGCGCGCCGAGCTTTCCGTTAGCACTGCAGAATTTTTATCCGGTAATGGATTAGATTTATCTCCCGATAAAAACGAAACCGTAAATACTTTGAAATAATCTTTATCAGCAGATAAAATATTATTTATACTATAACCATTGTGTTTGTAACTGAGTTCTATTTTAATTTCGGCACTCTGAGTAAAGCATCCATTTATTATTTCAGGGTAATTATTTACAAGTATCTTTTTAAGCCGATAATCAATGCCGCTTGAATTATTTTCACTATCGACCAATCTATATATATAATCAGCATTTGCATTATACCTGTCAAAGCTGTATTCCTTTATTAGATACAGAATAATCACGATACAGATTGATATACTAAAAGCAAAGCCCAGAATATTTATAATTGAAAAGGTTTTATGCCTAATCAAACTTTTTAGGGCAGTTTTCAGATAGCTTTTTAACATTACTTCCTCCTTTATAATTATTTGTGTAGCGCAGAGCGTTCTTCAATTGGGCGTTGCGCTAAGCGCATTGCGTTCTACAATTGCACTTAGCGCAATGTTCATTCATACCTCAAAGAATTTACAGGATTTTTTGCTGCAGTATTATATACCTGTGCAATTACTATTAACATTGAAGCTGCGAATGAGATAATGCCAACCGAAAGGAATATCCAAATTGAAATATCCGTTCTATATGCAAATTGATTTAAAATGAAATTCATTAATAAGAATGCAATTATCCATGCAAAAAGATTTGCGTAAGCCATTACTTTTATCATATCCCGGCTAAGTACAAGCAATAATTTCGGTAAGGAAGCTCCCAGAACTTTACGAATGCCGACTTCTTTTGTTTTTAATTTTGTTATAAATGAGATAGTCCCGAATAATCCCACCAAAGCTAATATAATTGTAATAGCCGTAAAAATGCCGAAAGACCTGCTTACCCCGCTGACAATTCTAACTGTTTCACTATCAAAATCTTTATCAAGAAATTTAAAATTAAATAACTGCCCCGGGAAAAATGCTTCAAATTTATCCATTACAAATTGCTTAATTTCAGGGTCATGTTCGGAGGCGACTTTAATTGAAAAAATATTTTCATCTTCAAAGTTGTTATCATTTAAAATCACGAAAAACGGCCTGATCGGGAAATATATTGAAATTTGATGAAAATCTTTGACTACTCCTATTATATGATATTTATTATCCCATAATTTTTTTCCTACCGGATTTTTCCATCCGAACTGCCCGGCAGCAGTCTCGTTAACCAGGCATGCATTCTTATCACTTGAAATAGTTTTATTAAAATTCCTGCCGTCGATAATCTTCATACCATAGGTTTTAATAAAATCAGGATCAACAGCGTTATACAACAGATTAATTTTTTCATCCGTTCCGCTACCTTCCCAGTTAACAGTTCTATCCCAATAACCGTGGAAGGGGATATTTTTAGATATAGTTACACTAAGAATATTCGGGTTCTGGAGAAGAGCCTGTTTCAGGGCATCCGGGGAGTTGAAATTTTTATTATCAGATTTAATATGCTCCGCCCATAAAATATTTTCCCTTTTGAAACCAAGGTCCTTTGTGTTCATATATTCCAATTGCTTATAGACTATCAGCGTTGATATCATCAAAGCTATTGAAAGCAGGAATTGAACAAAGACCAATATTTTTTTCATCCCTATTTTTTGAAAAAGATTTTTGCCGGAAATATTTTTGCTCAACAGGACGCCGGGAGCGAAAGACGAAAGTAAAAAAGCAGGGTAGCTGCCTGAAAACAGGCCAACAGTTAATGCGACTGCCGCCATTCCCAGAGTAAAGACCCAATTGCTTAAAATAGATATTTCCAATTGCCTGTCAACCACTTTATTAAATTCCGGAAGAAAAACTTCTGCTAATGAAAAAGCAAGAAGAAGAGAGATAAATGTAATTATTACCGACTCACACAGGAGATGTTTTATAAGTTTCATCCGGTTTGCGCCGACGACTTTACGAATCCCGATTTCCTTAGCTCTGTTAGTAGCATAAGCTGTGGTTAAATTAATTGAATTAACGGAGGCAATGCACAAGGCAAATAATCCGATAATTCCATAAAGAAAAATGATCACACTTAAATTCGTATCATCATCCGGATGTAAATGCACTTGAGAAAGCGGTCTTAAGACTAATTTCCTGTTATTTTGAGGAATGTATTTATCAAGCAGGTTATAAATTTTATCGCCTGCTGTTTTATACTGTCCTTTTGATTTAAGCAGAACATACGTAGATATACCATCATCCCCCCATTCAGTAGGGAAATTATAGTCCTGGGTTTTTTCGATAGTTGAAAATGAAACTAGATAAGACAGCTTTAGATGAGAATTTCCGGGAAAATCTTTTATAACAGCTGTAATTTTATAATCAAGTTTATTTTGGGCACGAATGGTTTTACCCAGCGGATTTTCTCCCGGAAAATACTTTTGAGCTAACTCTTTAGTTAGTACTATAGAACATGGATCTGTTAAGGCTGTTTTGGGGGAACCGGAAATAAAATCGTATGTGAAAATATCAAAAAAAGTATTACCCGAATAATAGCCTTGTTCCTCGTAGAAAGTTAATTTTTTAGCTGAAGATAAAAACTCGCCCCAAACAGGTTTAATCTTTACAGATTTTTCAATTTCAGGGAAGCCTGCTGCCAAAATATCGGCCAAAGGGGCCTGCGTTTGATTCCTGTTGCGGTAGCCGTCGGCATATTTTACCTTCTGCTCAACCCGGAATATTCTATCATAATTAACATTAAATTTATCGAAGTTATATTCATATCGAATATATAATGCAATAAGAATAAACGAAGCTATTCCAACAGCTAATCCCAAAATATTAATTACAGAGTAAACTTTGTTTTTCCGTAGGTTCCTGAGAGCTATTTTAAAATAATATTTAATCATTTACATCCTTAATAATTTTTGCATGGAGCAAAGCGCTAGGCGCATAGCGTTTTACAATTGCGCGTTGCGCAGAGCGCTAAGCGCATAGCGTTCTAATATTGAGCTTTGCGCCATGCTCATTCATACTTTAAAGATTTTACCGGGTTCGCTGTTGCTGCTTTTACTGCTTGTAAATTGATGGTAACTAAAGCTATAATTACGACAATAGCTGCAGATGCTATAAACTCCCAGAGGTTTATGCTTGTTTTGTACGCAAAGCTGTCGAGCCACCTGTGCATAACAAAGTAACCCACAGGCCACCCAATAAAGTTTGCTGCTATGACCCATATTAAATATTCCCTTGAAAGCAGAGATAGTATTCCTACTAAAGACGAGCCCAGGACTTTTCTTATTCCGATCTCCTTTTTTCGCAGGTCAATTGAGTAGGAAACCAATCCAAGAAGACCGAGCAGTGCCACAAATATCGCAAGCCAACAGAACACAATGAACTCTTTATGAAAAAAAATATCTGCTTTATAAACGTTGTCAAATTCCTGGTCAAGAAAACGGTATTCGAACGGTACCATCGGGGCAAACTCTTTCCATACCTTCCCGATCGAAGCCATCATCCCCGATAAATCTCCCGACCCGAACTTGACGGAAACACACTCGAAGCTGCCACTCTCCGGGCTGTTTGTAATTATTAACGGTTCAATCGGATAATAGAGCGAAGAGTAATTAAAGTTTTTAACTTCACCTATTACAGTATGTTTCCCGTTTCTGGTTATTTCTTTACCGATAGGATCGGTCCATCCAAGATGATCAGATAACGCTTCATTAATTATGTATGCTTTTTTATCCGACGGTGTTTGGATACCGAAATTCCTTCCCCTGGCAAGTTCAATACCAAAGGTATTAAGAAAATCGTCATCGCCATCAACGACATTTATTATAACCGCTGAATTGTATCCTTGCGGAAAATAACCGTTTCTATTAAATCCGTCCAATGGAACATTAGAAGATGCAGCTACTCCTGTTACATTTGGTATCCTTTTTAACTCGGTCTTGATAGATCCAATCATATCTTTTATATTGTTGTTGACAAGCGGAATCACAACTATATTTTTTTTGTTAAAGCCGAGATTCTTAGACCTTATGAACCGAAGCTGATCGTTTATCACGAAAGTTGAAACAATCAGCACAATGGAGATAGCAAATTGAAATATTACCAATGCCTTTCTTAAAAGAAGCCTTTGACTCACCCTTGTCATACTTCCTTTCAAGGTATTAACTGGTCGAAAGGAAGATAAATAGAACGCCGGGTACAGGCCTGCCATCAATCCGGTAAGTATCAAGATAGATATAAGAAACAACATGAACTGCCCGTCTACAAGTTTCGAAAGCACAAGATGCTTGCCGATGAATGTGTTATACCATGGCATCAGCAGTTCGACCAACATCAATGCAAGAAGCAAGGTAAACATACATATCAGAAGTGATTCGGCGAGGAACTGTTTTACCAACGACTTCCTTTGCGCGCCAAGTATTTTTCTCATCCCAACTTCCTGCATCCTGCCGGTTGCATGGGCAGTAGATAAGTTCACAAAGTTCGCACAGGCAATTAGAAGAATGAACATTGCGATCACTGAGAATGTATTTAAATTTTCCAGGATCCCGACGGAATCGTCATTGTAGTAAAGGTGAATAGCTTTCAATGACTGTAAGCCTGCCTCCAGCTTCCATCCACTAACTGAGAGTTCTTTGTTCATGTATGACCACAGAAAGTCAGGAAATTTCCTATTCACCTGCTGTTCAGAAACATTCTTTTTGAGAAGAACATAAGTTATATATTGGTTACCGCCATTCCATCCAAGGAAAACGTCAGGTCTGTTGTAAAGCGTTGAGAAGGAAATTAAAGAGTTAAATTTTATATCCGAATTTGACGGTGGATCGTCCACAACTCCCGAAATCAAGTATGATACATTCCCGATCAGCACAGCTTTTCCAACCGGATTCTCTTTTCCAAAAATCTTTGTTGCAGTATTATGTGTAAGCACGATAGAGTACGGATCGATCAGAGCCTTACTCTTGCTACCGGTTATCAAATTAAATGAGAAGATGTTGAAAAGGCTGGAATCTGCATAAGTGACATTTTCTATTTTGAAAGATTTATTGCCGTACGTGAAGTACATTGTTCGCAATGTTGCAATCCTTACATAATTCTCAACCTCAGGCATATCTTTCAACATTGCAGGTCCAAGGGCATCGACAAACTCCGGAGAATTTCCTAAAACTTTTCCTTCTGCCTTTAATGTAAGTCCAACTCGAAAAATTCGGCTCTCATTCTCATTGAAGGAGTTAAAACTATGCTCGAATTTTATGTTAAGGGCGATAAGAAGAACGGCCGTCAACCCGATTGAGAGTCCGACGATATTAATGAGCGATAAAACTTTCTGCTTCCTAAAATTGCGGATGGCGATTATCAAATAATTTTTTAACATTGTTTCCTCCTTTATAATTTTTGCATGGTGCAAAGCGCTAAGCGCATAGCGTGATACAATTGCGCGTTACGTTAAGCGCATAGCGTTCTACTAATGCGCTCTGTTCATTTCATCCGGTTTCCGGTCTGCTTTCTCCGCCTCTATATTTCTTCATTGTGCTGCGCGCTTTGCACCCTGCTCATTCATACTTTAATGATTTTACCGGGTTTGCGGCAGCTGCCTTTACTGCCTGATAACTTACTGTAAGGGATGCAATAAAGAGTGAAATTAACCCTGCCGATAAGAATATTCCGATACTCATATTCATCTTATACGCAAAACCATCCAGCCATTTATTCATTAGATAATATGAAACAGGCCACGCAATGATATTTGCAATTATTAACCACTTAGTAAACTCCCTGGTAAGTAACACTACAATCCCGGTTATGGATGAACCTAAAACTTTTCTAATCCCGATTTCTTTAGTTCGTTGTTCAACAGAATAAAAAGCCAGCCCTAATAACCCAATGCAGGCAATAAAAATTGCCAATATTGAAAATATGAAAAATATTTTTCCAAGTTTTAGTTCCGATGTATACTGCTGTTCGAGATTTTCATTTAGGAAACTATACTTAAACGGTGTTTTATCAACGAAAGATTTCCATGTGGATTCCAACAATGAAATGCTTTTGGCAAGATGGTCATTCTTTAAACGAACAATAATATAAGAATTTGGTATTTGATAAGACCCGGATGATTGGCTAAATAGTGCAAATGGCAAGATAGGCTGATGAAGATCTAAAAAATTAAAATCTTTAATTATCCCAATAATTGTATAATTACCCTTGCTGGGGTAGTTGATTATTTTACCCAAAGGATCTTTTATATTAAATTGCTTTACTGCCGTTTCATTTAATATTACACTTTGTGCATCAATAGGATGATCTCTTAAAAAACCACGGCCCTGAACAAGTTTGATATTTAATGTATTAAGGAAATCTTCATCAGTCATGTATGAAATAAAAGAAAATTGTTCATCGCCTTTTCCGGAAATTTTATAATAATCGCCGAATCCCGAATTTGGAGGGACACCGGTGGTTACAGATGCATCAATGACCTGAGAATATGATTTTAATTTTTCTTTAAATGCATCCAAATGGTTCCCCAGAGGATTATTCTGATTAGAAATTATAACAACATTAGCTTTATTAAAACCGAGGTTTGTATTATTGATAAAACTCATTTGCTGACGAACGGTAATCGTACAAACCATTAAAGCAATACCTACAGCAAATTGGAAAATAACCAGGATATTTCTAAAACGCCCACCCCGGGAATGAAACTTTACAGCTCCTTTTAAAACCTTTACCGGCTGTAAAGAAGATAAGAACAACCCGGGATAGCTTCCTGCAACCAGGCCAACAAACATTCCCAGTAAAATCAATACAGGTATTTGCCAGTATGAACTAAACAAATTAAAACTAAGCGACTTTCCAGTCAGATTATTAAATGGAAAAATTAATAATTCAACAAGAATTAAGCTTAAGAATAAGCCGAGCAAACTATATATTATTGACTCAAGAATAAATTGAATAAAAAGCGCTTTTTGAGATGAACCTAAAGTTTTACGAATACCTACTTCCCTGGCACGTTTTTCCGACCGTGCAGTTGATAAATTCATAAAATTTATACAGGCAATAAATATTATAAAAGCAGCTATTAATGAGAATGCATAGACGTATGTCCTGTTACCTATTGGCCCCAGGCGATTTCCTATTTGAGTTGAGCCTAAGTAAATATCTTTTAAAGGCTGGAATACAAAATCGTATCTCCCGCCGTTATTTACAATGTCGTTATATGAAAATCCAATTCGAGTAAACGCCGCAGGAGCATATTTTGCGACAACTTGTTTAACTTTAGCCTCGACCAGGGGAACAGAAGCAGCAGGCTTCAATTTTGCGTAAGTAACTTCCTGCATCCATATCCAGCTCCAATCAAAAAAAACAACCTTTGGATAAGATGATATTGAAGTGAGTAAATCAAACTGAAGATGAGTGTTGGCAGGAATATTTTCAAGCACCCCGGTTACTTTAAATGTATTTTTATATAATTTATTTATTTCCCAATTCTGATCGCCAATAATGATTATTTTCCCAATTGCAGATTCATTGCCGAAATATTTCTTTGCAATTTTTTCAGTAAGAATAACGCTGTTCGGTTCTGTTAATGCGGTTCCGGGATTTCCTGACAGCAACTTAAAATTAAAAATATCGAAGAAGTTGGAGTTGGCACCGAAAATTTTGTCTTCATTAAAAAATTTATCATTGTAACGCACGACCATAGGCTGGACGGGAAAGATCCGGGTTGTTGCGGTAACTTCAGGTATCTCACTAACAAATTTTGCTGCAAGCGGAGGAGGTGTAATTGGAGCAATTCCTTCTTCCCCATTCCATTTATATTCCCAATTAATCCTGTATATTGAGTCGGAATTTCTAAAGAATTTATCATAACTCAATTCATCCTGAACCCACCGTAAAATCAAAATAGAGCAAGCCATACCTATTGCAAGCCCAGCTATAGTAATAGAAGAAAAAAGTTTGTTCTTTAATAAATTTCTAAGAGAAATTTTAAAATAAGTTTTTAACATAACTTCCTTTTTATTTTTTTGCGTTGCGTTTAGCGCATAGCATTCAGCTATTAGGCTCTTTGTTTCATTTATTCGTACTTTAACGATTTTACCGGATTTGATATGGCAGCTTTTATTGTATGAATACTCATGGTTAACATTGCAATTGTAAGTGCCGCAGCCGCTGCAATAAAAAAGATCCAAATGGTAATATTTGTCCTGTAAGCAAAAACCTGCAGCCATTTTTCCATTATATAATAAGCCGCAGGCCAGGCAATTATATTAGCAATTATTACCAATGAGATTAATTCTTTAGTTAACAAGTAGACTATTTGAGCAATCGAAGCCCCAAGCACTTTTCTAATTCCTATCTCTTTGATTCTTTGTTGGGTAGTAAAAGATACCAGACCAAACAAACCCATACAAGCAATGAATATTGCTAAAAAAGAGAATGCTGTAATAACATTCCCTAATTTTACCGTTGGTTTATATTCAGCATTGATATCTTCATCAAGAAACGAAAAGTCAAAAGGATGAGAAGGATCCACATTCTTAAAAATATTTTCAAAAGAAATTAATGCTTTTATAGTAGAGTTGGGCCTGATTCTAACAGCTAAAAGCTGCGCCTGATCCGGAGTAATGTGAAAAACGGCAGGGTCTATTTTCTCATGCAATGATTTATAATTAAAATCTTTTACTACACCCAGAACCGGCCCGGTTGGCGGGTTATCATAACCGTTTCCGAGCCATGATATTTTTTTGCCGACCGCATCTGCAGGTGAATCCCATCCAAACTCTTTTACTGCAGCTTCATTCATAATAAATCCGCTGCTGTCCGTTAAAAAGTTTGCTGAAAAATATCTTCCGGCAGCAAGTTTTGTATTTAAGGTTTTAAAAAAATCAAAATCAACTTCAAACGTATATATAATTTTTTCATCATTTTGGCTACCACCTTCAGTTTTTGCAGTAGTTCGCCACCAATCTTCATTATATGGAAAGGCAGATGTAAGAGTTGCACTAACTACATCGGAATTCGAGATTATTTCATTTTTTAAAGCTTGACCGGATTTTCGAATTATTTCACTATTCAGTTTGAGTACTACAACATTTTCTTTATCAAATCCCAGCTTTTTATTTTTTATATATTCTAATTGAAAATAGACAATGAATGTGCAGAGGATTAATATAATTGAGATAGCAAACTGTATTACAACTAAGCTTTTTCTTAAAACACTACCTCCCAGAGTACAATCCGATTTACTTTTCAATACCTCAACAGGTTCGAATTTAGAAAGGAAAAATGCCGGATACATTCCCGACAGGAATCCAACGAGAATGCCGATAATTACAAATCCGAATATTGCATTATAATCATCCGCCAAATTGAGAGTTAATTTCTGCCCGGAAATATTATTAAACAAAGGGAGAAACAGTTCTACTAAAATTAGGGAAACAATGAATGAAATGAGCACCATCAGAAACGATTCACTTAAAAATTGTTCTATTAATTGAAATTTTACTGCCCCTACGACTTTTCTGATACCAACTTCTTTAGCCCTGCTCTGATACCTGGCAGTAGTAAGATTAATAAAATTTATGCTCGCAAGCAGTATTATAAATAATGCGAGTATTAAAAAAAGATAGATAGTTACCAGAGGGCTTAATTTGGAATCTTCGTTCAAAGTATATGGATGAAAGTGAATATCCGTTAATGGCTGCAAATGTAATGCCGGCAGATCAATATTAATTTTGGGCATTTTTGTTTTCAAAAAACCCGGAAGTTTGGATTCCAGTTTTGAAGCAGATAATTTATCATTTAATAAAAGATACGTGACATAACCAAAATTCCACCAGCCCTTAAGCTGATTGCTTCCAATATTTTGAAAAGGAATGATAAAATGGGGGGTTATGTGAGATGGACCGGGAATGTTATCAAGAACTCCTGTAACTTTGAAGTCACTAATCTTACCATTTATTTCAATACTTAAAGTTTTGTCCAGGGAATTTTCAGTTCCGAAATATTTGAGGGATTGTTCCTTATCAATAATAATCGAATTTAGCTCATTTAATGCTGTTGTACTATTTCCTTTCAAAAGACTAATACTAAAAACATTGAAAAAATTTGGATCGGCGAAATAGAACTGTTCTTCATAAAATATTTTATTCCCATTTTTTACTAATATCTTATCCCATGGAAGATTTACACGAACTGCCTGATTAATTTCAGGAAATTCTTGTTTCAATGCAGGCCCGATTTGAGGAGAAGATGACCAATCCCTAATTATTGTCCCCTGCCGTTTCCAATCTGTTACTATCCGGTATATACGATCAGCTTTTTTATTGAAGCTATCGTATGATAATTCATTTTTAATGTGTAGCATTATCAATAAACAACAAGCGATACCGATTGCAAGCCCTGAAATATTTATAAGGGAAAAAATTTTATTTTTATTTACATTTCTTATTGCCAGTTTCAAATAATTTCTAAACATATTCATTTCCTAAAGTAATTAATTAGTCAGGGCAAAACGCTAAGAGCAAAGCGTTCAACCTCTAATCCTTGCTTTCTCGGTACTACTCATTCATACTTCAATGATTTCACAGGGTTTGCTGTGGCAGCTTTTACTGCCTGAACCCCAACAGTAAACCAGGTAATTATTAATGCAGACAGCCCTGCTGCGATAAAGTACCAGGGTTCTATACTTATCCTGTAAGCAAAACTATTAAGCCAGTATTTTGCAATTAAATAAGCAACAGGTAAAGCAATTATTATAGCCGCAAGAACAAGTTTGGTAAAGTCACTTGATAACAGATAAATAATCCCAAACTCACTTGAACCAAGAACTTTACGAATGCCGATTTCTTTACTTCTTCTTTCGGCAGTAAAGGCTGCTAAGCCAAATAAGCCAAGGCATGAAATTATAATGGCAATTCCGGCAAAATACCTGGACAAGAGAGCAACACGCTGCTCTGCTACATATTGAGCCTGAAAATCCTGATCGAGAAAATTATAATCAAACGAATAACCCGGGTTATAGGATTGATAGAGATCTTGAATACTTTTAATAGTTTTGCTCTCCATTCCTGCCTTAATATTAGCCATAATCTTTGATGTTCTCTGAGGATTTAATATGAATAAAAAGGGCTTAACATTTTCGTGCAGAGATTCAAAATTAAAATCTTTAGTTATTCCTATTATGTGTACGTTTTGGCCCCAAAGATTTACTACTTTACCTATGGGATCTTTGAGTCCCATAATTTTGATTGCTGTTTCATTAAATATTATTGCCGAGCTATCGGAACCAAAATTCCTGGAAAAGGCCCGGCCCGCTTTCATTTCCATACCAAGAGTTTCAATCATACCACAATCAACATTCAGGTCTGTAAATTGGACTATATCTTTTGGATTTTTACCTTCCCAATAAAGGCCAATGGTTGAGGAGTTTACACCCAGGATATTCTGAGATATACCTGATGCATTTACAACACCCGGTATGTTTTTAAGTTCCGAAAGAAATGAATCCTGGTGGTCCATAATTTTTCCTTCTTTATCAAAATAAATTATGTTATCCTTATTGTATCCCATATTCTTTGATTGTATAAATTCCATTTGTTTAAATACAACTAATACAGCAGCAATGAAGATGACAGAAAGTGTGAATTGAAAAATTACCAATCCTTTCCGCGCCCATTGTTCACCTGTACTGCTATTGAGTTTTCCTTTTAATATCATTACCGGATTGAAGCCGGACAGGTATAATGCCGGATAGCTGCCTGCAATTAACCCCGTAAATAAAGCTATACCAAGAAATGATAATATCAGGTTTGTTTCCAAATTCAGCGTTAAATGTTTACCGGTGATAATATTGAATTCAGGAATTAAAAGTTCCACAAATACAATAGCAACGATTAGCGACAAAAAGCTCATCAACATAGACTCACCCAGGTATTGAAGGACAAGTGATTTGCGCGGCGCCCCAACAGCTTTTTTTATTCCTACTTCTTTTATTCTTCCTGATGCTTTTGCTGTAGATAAATTCATGAAATTGATACATGCTATGAGCAGGATAAATATTGCTATTATAGAAAATAATTTTACATATTCTATTCTGCCGCCGGCCTGCTTACCATTTTCATATTTGTTATATAAATAACCTGCCGAATATGGCCTTGCAAACAAAGTTATATTGGAATTACTATATTTTGATTTTAAAAACCCGAATATTTTATTGTTGAACTGTGTAATATCAGTCCCCTTTTTTAATACTATATATGTATAGGGCGCATGATTATCCCAGTTTATAGGCCTGTGCATAGCATTACAAATATCAATCCATGCCCCAAATGATAATACAAAATCAAATTGCTCTGATGAATTTGACGGGACGTCTTCGAAAATACCGGAGATTTGACATTGATTATTGAATTGAAGCAATTGATAGTTAAAACTTTTTCCTACTACGTTTTGGGTAGTGCCGTATAATTTCATTGCCAGTTGGCTGGATATAACAACGGAGTTTTTTGCGGATAATGCCTGATTTTTGTCCCCTTCAATAATATGATAAGAAAATAAATTAAAGAAATCTTTACCTACAAATTGTCCAACAGCTTTAAATTTTTTGTCCTGCGTGGAAACAGGAATTTTACCGAAAAAGAATGAGGGAGTAACTGCTGCAGCATATTCAACTTCCGGCACTTCTTTAGCTAAGGTTTCTGCCAAAAGATCCGGAGTATACGGCCCGGTTACAATAGTGTTGTTTTGCTCTGCGTTTTCCATAACCTGGTAAAGCCGGCTGTCTTTTTGGTTGAATTTGTCCATGTTCAATTCATCATTCACCCACAAGTAAATTAGGAGCGCGCATGCAAGCCCCGTAGACAATCCGATCAGGTTAATAAAAAACGTACTTTTATTCCGTTTAATATTTCTATAAATAATAAGTAAATTATGGCGTAACATCCTATTTATTCCTTTATAATATATTTACTAAATTTTTGCTCCGGGGCAAAGCGCATAACGCCTCTCAATTGGCACTTTGTTTTTTACGCCATGCCCTTTGCGCTATGCGCCCTGCTCATTCATACCTGAGTACCTCTATAGGATTTCTTTTAACGGTTCTCCAGGTTAGCCAACTTACGGTTAGAAATGCTATTAACATTGCAGAAAGCCCTGCTAATAAATATACCCACCAGTTTATATCTGTCTTATAAGCAAAATCCTGCAGCCATCTATTCATTGCATACCAGCCGAGCGGAAGCGCAATAACAGAAGATAATATTACCCATTTCAGAAAATCCTTATTAAGCATATACATTAGTCCGCTTTCTTTAGCACCATGTACTTTGCGTATACCTATTTCCTTAGCCCGCCTTTCCGAGGCAAATATTACCAAACCAAGAATTCCCATACAAGATATGCTTATTGCCAGTGTGGCAAATAATCCTATTGTTTGGGCAAGCTGTTCTTCTTTTATATACATTTCGTTAAAAAAATCATCATAAAAATGATATTTAAGTGGATAGTCGGGCACAATCTTTTTCCAGGTTTTGTTTATGCAATTCATTGTTTCACCCACTGAACCGGATTTCATTCTTATACTTAGAGTATTAATTGGTGCATCAGAAACAAACATTATACATGCCGGCTCAATAGGTTCACGCAGTGAAGAAAAATGGAAGTCCTTAACTACCCCTATAACCTCAAAGCCGCCTTTTCTTCCATTATTATATCTTTTGTTAACCAGATTATTCCAACCATAATATTTGTAAGCTGATTCATTAATCATGCATGCTTTCCCAATATCACCGGGTAATAAACTTCTACCTGATATTAAGTGAATACCAAAAGTTTTAACAAATGTTGAATCGGCAATAATACATCTTATATTCCCGTCTTTACCCGGAATTCCGGATCCCATAGACAAACTAATTTTACCCGGGGCTCCATAAGAAGCGGAAATATCGAGGATGTTTGAGTTTTGTTTTAACTCATTTATTAGAACACCGGTTTTGGTCGGGTTAAAACCAACTCCGTGAGGCAAATCCACACTTAATAATTGCTCTTTATTAAAGCCGAGGTCTTTATGCTTAACAAATGATATTTGTTTTTGAATTACTATCAGGCAAAAAATGAGAGCAATAGAAACTGTGAATTGAAAAACAGTGAAAACATTTCTCATACCTCCTTTACCGGTTAAGATCCAGGCATTCCCGCTGAATATTTTTACCGGGTTGAATGAAGAAAGAATTAATGAAGGAATCAGCCCTACAATTGCACCAATCACTAATACGGAAGTGATTATTATTATATTTAATGGAAATAACAAAAGCGGCTGCAAGCTTAACCTGCTGCTAAAAATATGGCTGAAGTAGGGGAGTGTTACTTCGACAAAAATCAATGCACATAAAAAAGCTAATAATGTTATTACAATGGATTCGGTTATCAGTCCGGTTATTATATCATTTTTCCCCGCGCCTACGGTTTTTCTTATACCTATTTCTTTGTTCCGGCGTTTTTGCTGGGCTAATGTAAGATTTATATAATTAATTGAAGCAAGTGTTAGTATTATAACACCGATAATTATAAGTATTCTTAATAACTCAGAGTTCCCTTTCAGGCTGATATTTCCGGTTGTTTTATCGGACAAGTAAATATCTCTTAAAGATATTAACCCAATTTGTTTTTCATAAGGATATAAGATTTCCGATTGAGTATTGATAATCTGGCAAATACATCCGCCTTTTATTTCAGAATAATTGTTTACAAGATTTGATTTTAAACGGTAATCAATAGTGCTTGAATTGCTTGCGATTAGTTTATAAATATGTGAAGCATTTGGATAACAGTTGTCATAACTATTTTCTTTAATCACAAACAATATTATGACTATACAAACAGCTATACTGAAAGCAAAGCCCAAAATATTGATAGATGAAAATACTTTATGCCTGAATAAGCTTCTTATTGCCGTTTTTATATAATTATTTAACATAATACCTTCCTATGTTCTTTTATTGATAGCCGAATGGCCTATTAAAGACACATCCGGCTATCTTTGGCTTTGGGAAAGCTACTCGTATTTTAAAGATTTTACAGGATTTGCATAAGCAGATTTTAGCGCCCGGTATCCAACAGTTAACCATGCTACAGCAATCGAAAGTAATGATGATAGAAAAAACAAACCTGCACCCAGTTTTATCCGGTATGCAAATTTTTCCAACCATTGATTCATAAAGTAATATGCAATTGGAGCTGCAGCTAAGAATGCAATTCCAATTAAAATTGTAAACTCTTTTGAGAATAAATAAATTATATGCGAAACAGAAGCGCCTAATACTTTTCTTATGCCGACTTCTTTTGTACGCTGCGCAGCCATAAATGAGACCAAACCGTATAAACCCAGGCATGAAATAAAAATGGCTATACTTGCAAAGATTTTGTACAATTGGGAAAGCCTGTCTTCTCTCTTATAAAAATCATCTATTTTTTGATCTAAGAATTGATATTCATATACATAATCAGGATATGTATCATTCCAGATTTTTTCAATTGCCGCTAAAGTATGTTCCATTTCAGAAGTCTGAATTCTTATGTTAATTAATTGATATGTATCTTTCCAACAGCCCATAACGATTGGATTTATTTTGCCCCTAAGAGGCCTGTTATGAAAATTATACACTATCCCCACTATAGGCGCTGAAATAGCATCATGCCAGAAATTTATTTTTTTACCTAAAACTTCCTGTGGATTTTTGTAACCAAATATTCTAGCAAAAGCTTCATTTACAACAAGTCCATTTATTGAATCAGTCTGCGTATAAGCATTCCCGGCCACAAACTGAATATTATAAGTTTTGAAAAAATCCGCATCTGCCCACTTAAGATCTGCTGAAAAGTCTGTAACTGAAGATGACCCGTTAAATTTAAATTCACTGCTCCAATGCGAATCATCCGTCGGACTGAAAGCACTGAAGCTGACATTAGTTATCCCTGATTGTTGTAAAATCCTGTTCTTTAAAACATCCACTTTTTTAAGGCTCAAAGAATCATTGGGAATTGGTACTAATACAATATCATTTTTTATAAAACCATAAGAAAAACTTTTAAAAAATTCCATCTGGCTTACTACCACAAGCATTCCAATTATTAATACCTGGGCTATTACAAATTGCAACACTACCAAACCCCTGCGGAGGGATATACCACCTATAGTTTTAAATGATATTTTGCTTTTAAAGGCCTCGATAGGATTTATTCCTGATAAAATAAATGCAGGATAAAACCCTGATAAACTTATTACTGATACACAAATTATTATTAAAAAAGCAATAATTAGGGGATTGTTAAAGAGATTTATACTAAGTTTTACCTGCAGAAGATTATTAACAAAAGGCAATGATATTTCAGCTACTACAAGTGCAACCAATTCAGCAAATACAGTTATGACGGCAGTTTCTCCGAGAAATTGTAGAACTATCTGCCGCTTATTACTTCCCAGTACTTTTCTTACCCCTACTTCACGCGAACGGATAACTGCTTGAGCCGTAGCTAAATTGATAAAATTAACGCAGGCAATTAATAGAAGGAAAGCAGCAATTAATGATAATGCTGTAATTAATTCCTTACTGAATGCACTCCCGTTAAAACGGGTATCAAAATGGACTTCGCTTAACGGTTGAAATTTAATTTCATATTTTACATCATCCTGTGATTTATGTTTTTTTATTAATTCCGACAAGTAGACACTTAATTGTGATGCGGGTAAACTTTTAGGAATTAGGACTAAAACATTATGACTGCCGTCTGTACTGCCCCAGTCATTAAAATCACTTTGATTATGCTCTTTATACGATTCATACGAGAAAAGAACTTTAATTTTATAATTGCTGTTGGCAGGTACATTTTCAATTATTCCTGAAATTTTATAAGTACTCTCATTATTATATTTTATGGATTTCCCGATTGCATTTTTCCAATTTCCAAAATATTTATCAGCAGTTTCACGGGTAACTACCATATCGTAAGGACCGGATAAAGCTGTTTTTGGATCACCAGCCAGCCATTTAAAATCTAAAATATCAAATAACTGCGATTCAGCATAAAACACACCACTCTCTTCTTTAAATTTTTTCTCTACCAGGTTAGTGCTATTTAATATATAGATAAGGGCATTATCGATTCCCAAAATTGCGGCAACTTTTTCTATTTGCGGGTATTCTGACCTCAAACCATCAGGTACAGGAAAAGGTACGCCGGATGTATACCTGGTTCCATCTGAAGTTTCAGAAACTTTTACTAAACGATATATCCGGTCCTTTTTTGAGTGGTAATTATCAAAGCTAAGCTCAAACTGAACTATAAGAAAAATAAGTAAGCATGAAGCTATACCAACCGATAAGCCGATAATATTAATTGTGGTATAACTTTTATTCCTAAGTAATTTTCTAACTGCAATTCGTAAATAATTTCTTATCATTATTCATTCCTTTATAATTTCTGCAGTGGCAAAGCTTGCCTAACGGCAGGCAGGCGATAAGCGCATAGCGTTGTTCTTTTTGCGCTATGTCCTTTGCGCTCAGCGCCCTGCTCATTCGTACTTCAAAGATTTTACCGGGTTTTCCGTTGCCGCTTTTATTGCATGCATGCTTATTGTTAACAACGCAACCGTTAATACTAAAGTTAATGAGGAAAAGAAAGCCCAGGGACTAATATTTATTTTATAGGCAAAATCCTTAAGCCCGTTGTTCATTACGTAGTATGCAATGGGCCATGCAACCAAATTTGCAAGCAGTATAAGTCCCGCAAAATCCCGAAACAGCAAAGCGAGTATTTCAAATACTGAAGCACCTAAAACTTTACGTACTCCAATTTCTTTAATACGGCTTTCAGTTATATTCAAACTAAATCCATACAATCCGAGGCAAGAGATAAAAATTGCAAGCAGGGAGAAAAAGCTAAAGATTTTCCCTGTTTGAATTTCCTTTATATATTGGTTATCAATAGTTTCGTCTAAAAAATGATATTCAAACGGCAATAAAGGATTTTCTCTCTTCCAGATATTTTCGATTGCAGCGATTGCCTCATGAGTTTTACCGGCGGCTGTTTTTACAAGGATTGTTCCATTAGATATAAAAGATAGTGTAGAATAATTATTTAGAAGCATATATGCCGTTGGTTCCACTCTGTATTTTAACGATTTAAAATTTGTATTTTTAATAATACCGATAATCTTTCCCTCAAAATTGTCCAATACAAACTTTTTGCCAACCGGCTGCTTCATGTTTATTTTATCTGCCGCTTCCTGGTTCAATATGAATGCATTCTGATCCGTGCCCATATTCTGCGAAAAATTTCTTCCATCCTTCATTTCCACATTAAGCATATCAAAATAGTTGTAATCCACAAAGGAGTATTCAATATCAATATCGGTTTTACTGTCCTTTCCTTCCCAATTTAGATTAGCTGTAAGGTTACCATTATTTGTAAATAATCTGTCCTCTGCCGTAACATCCACTATGGAGGATTGCCTTAGCAATTCATTTTTCATTGTATTATAGTTTTGCAAAAAATTTCCTTTTGCGCTGAAGTAGAGAATATTTTCCTTATCAAATCCTAATTTTTTATATAATTTAGCTGCTGATAAACTATCATCGTCCCTATAATTAAGATAATAGAAAGTGAGAACTGTGTAACGACTAGTACTTTTCTGAACAGTGAACCTTTTTTCCTGCCACTAAAAATATTTTTCAAGGCATTAACAGGATTTACCGAGGAAAGATATAAAGCCGGATATCCTCCGGATATAAATGAAACAAGAATAAGTAAAACAGCTATTATATAGAAAAAGGCAACCGCAAAGTAATTTATTGTTAAAGCTTTACCCGAAAGTTGATTGAAAGCCGGCAATATGATCTCAACTAAAACAATCGCTAAAACAAATGAAATAATTACAATGGTCATCGATTCACTGAAAAATTGCTGGATCATTTGAAAACGGTTAGCCCCCATTATCTTTCGTAAGCCGACTTCTTTAGATATTTTTAATACCCTGGCAGTTGAAAGATTTATGTAGTTGATACAAGCAATTAGAATTAGGAATAAAGCAATTGCAGAAAAAATGAAAACATATTTCTTGTCACCAATACCCGGCAAATCATAAGCAAAATCATTAGTTAAATGTATGCCGGTTAACGGTTGAAGAAATAGCTTCCTATTAAAACCGGGAATATGTTTTGGCATCAAGTCCGCTATTTGTGCATTTAGCTTTTGAATTACAGTATTTTTTTGAGTTTCTACAAAAGTATATATCCCTGAACTGGACCAATCGTCAAGCGGATATCCGATGTATTTAAGTATCATGGTGTTGAGCAAAAAATCGAATTGCAATTGAGAATTGGCGGGTGGATTTTTTATTACAGCGGAAACAATTAATGGGCTTCGGCCGTCAATAAGAAGCGTTTTACCCATAGGATTTTCATTCTTAAAGAACCTTTTCGCCATTCTTTCAGTTATTACTATACTCGATACGTTTGATAAAGCCGAACGGGAATCTCCATGGATAAAACCATAAGAAAACATTTCAAAAAAAGCGGGATCTGCAAATGCCCCTTTGTCTACTTTAAATAAATTATTATTATATTTAAAGGGCGACCCTGCATAGGGCATATATCTTGTTGAATTAACAATACCGGGAAAATTGTTTTTCAGATAGTCTGAAAGAGGACCGCATGTTGTTGAAATTTTTCCAATAAGCCCATCATCCCCAACAACACGGTAAATTTCATCAGCATTCTTATGGAAACGATCATAACTTAGTTCATGCGTAACCCATAAAAGAATTAAGATTGAAGAAGCAATTCCTATTGACAGGCCGAGAATATTAATTATTGAATAGACTTTATTCCTGGTAAGTTTTCGTATTGTCATTTTTAAATATTTTTTCAACATAATTTATTCCTTTATAATTTTTGCATGGCGCAATGCACTAAACGCATAGCGTTGTACTTTTTGCACTTTGCGCCCTACTTCTCTATCCACCCGTCCTTCAATTTAATAATTCTATTTCCATACGCTGCATTTGTCTCCGAATGTGTAACCTGAATAATTGTAGTTCCATTTTGGTTTAATTTTTTCAATACTTCCATTATTTCCTTACCCTGGTCGGAGTGAAGATTACCGGTAGGTTCATCCGCAAGTATCAATCTTGGCTGCGCAATTATAGCCCTTGCAATTGCCACCAATTGCTGCTGTCCGCCTGAAAGCTGATTTGGGAATAAATCTTTCTTTGCCACCATATTAAATTTATCCAGAGTCTCCGCAACCCTGCCTTTTCTTTCATCTGTTTTTATTTTTTGATACAGGAGTGGTGTTTCCAGGTTCTCATAAACAGTGAGTTCATCAATTAAGTGGTAACTCTGGAAGACAAATCCAATGAACATTTTATGGAGTTCGGAAAGTTTTTTTTCGCTCATCTTATGGACGGGTTCATCAAAGAAATAATATTCGCCTTCCGAAGGCGTATCAAGCATTCCCATTATATTTAATAAAGTTGACTTGCCGGAACCGGAAGGGCCCATAACCGAGACAAATTCACCCTCTTCAATTTGAAGATTTACATTCCTAAGGACGTAAGTTTTTATAATTTTGTTGCTGTAGAACTTTTCGATGTTGTTTAATTTTATCATCCTGTCTTCTTTAATTTATGTAAATAAGCATTGCGCAAAGAGCATGGCGCAGAGCGCATAGCGTTATTTATAATGTTTTTTTAAAATTTGTTATCATTCTGCATTCTTTATCTAACTTGTCTAAAAGACTATTTAGTGTTTCTTCCGAGATTAATTTTCTTCTATTAAGAATTATTAAAATATTAGCATTTTCAAAAGTTGATCTATGAGCAATGTTTAAGAAATTATTAAAATCTTTATCAGAATTAGAACCTGAACTTTCGGCTATATTATTACTTATACTCATCGCAGCGCCTCGAAGTTGCTCTGAAAATCTATATAATTTCCTGTCCGCTACGTCATCCGCTATATCCAGAAGTTCATCGCAAATTTCAATTGCAAACTGCCAAATTTGTAAATCCTGAAACCTGAACTTTATCATCACAGTCATCATCCTATCATTAAACTAAAATTGTTTAGAAAATTAAATTTTATATTTTTCGCTTTACGCCATGCGCTTTGCTCTTTGCACTCTGCGCTTAGACATGGAATTTTTCTTTGTAATTTTCAGTTACTACATGCCCGTCGAACAAGTGGATAATACGGTGTGCATATTCAGAATCGTGCGGCGAGTGGGTTACCATAACGATTGTAGTACCCTCTTCATTTAATTGTGTTAGTATATTCATTACTTCTTCACCGTTTGAAGAATCAAGATTGCCCGTCGGCTCATCCGCCAGGATTAACTTTGGTTTTGCAACTACAGCCCTGGACACCGCAACGCGCTGTTGCTGCCCGCCTGATAATTGCTGCGGGAAATGATCTTTTCGATGCATGATCTGCATCCTTTCTAAAACTTCAACAACCATTTTTTCTCTATCCTTAGATGGTACACCCAAATACAATAAAGGCAGCTCAACATTTTCAAAAACAGTTAACTCATCAATCAGGTTGAAACTTTGGAATACAAAACCTATACTGGCTTTCCTTAGGTTTGCCCTTTGCCGTTCCGTATACTTTGAAACTTCATAATCCATAAAATGATATTCCCCTTCTGAGGGATTATCAAGCAGGCCGAATATGTTCAGCAAAGTTGATTTGCCGCAGCCGGATGGACCCATAATAGCGACAAACTCTTTTGCATTTATTTCAATATTAACACTATTTAAAGCAGTAGTTTCAACCTCTTCGGTTGTATAAATTTTCTTTAAATTAACCGTTTTTAGCATAATTTTATCCTTGTATAATTTTTAAGTTTTTTATTATCATGATTCTTAAGCTGCAATTTTTTGTATCGATTCATTTAATAATGATTTTATTTCATGAATTTTTCCTTCGATATCATAAAATTCCACATCATCCAGATATCCAAGCTGAAATGAAAGTTCAGCGATATAAGCAAGCCTGGAAACAAATCCAAGCGATGTGCTTAAAAAGAGTCCCAACTCATTATTATATGATCTTCCTAAACCTTCAGCAATGCTTTCAGGAATGCTTACTGCAATATTTCGAAGATGCTGTGCGAGTCCATTTGTTTCTTCAGCCGGGAAATGCTGTGTATATTTATAAATTGACATTACAAGTTCATGGCTGGTTTTAATAGCTTTGTTTTTCATAATGTTACTAACTTTTTTTGATCGTTTTTTCATGATTAATATTCAACTTATTTTAATATCAGTTTCTGCACATCTCCAAAATTATCATATGAAGATGTTACAACTTTATCGCCAGGTAATAATCCGTTTAGCACTTCAAAATAATCGGGATTTTGCCTGCCAAGGCTAATTGATCTTTTAACGGCCATACTACAGGATTTATCTAGAACAAAAACCCATTGCCCGCCGGTTTTTTGATAAAACCCGCCCCGTGATAAAAGTAATGCTTTTGTCCTTTCACTAAGCTGCAGCCTAATTTGTAAAGTTTGCCCGCGCCTTATTCCGTCCGGCACTTTTCCGTTAAATTCCATATCTACCTGAAATTTTCCGTCTTTAACTTCTGGAAATACTTTCAGAACAATCAATTGATAATCGTTACCGTCAATTTCGGCGGTTGCGTGAAGGCCTTTAACAATTCTTGCTATATAGTACTCATCTATATCCGCCCTGACTTTAAAACCATCTAATGCATCAATTTGTCCGAGGCGATCCCCGGGGGATTTAGACTGCCCGGTTTCAGCATTTAATGCCGTAAGCTGGCCGTCTATAGGCGCTTTAACAGTCAGGTTTTCTATATTTTCCCTGATCAATTCAAGATTCATCTGAAGACGCTTGATTGATTCTTCAATCTGCGATAATTGGGTTTGTTTTGTAACTGAATCTGCTAAAAAATTTTGTCGTGCTATTTTCTGTTGTTCAATATCATGATTAAATTTGTCTCTTGCCAGTTCATAATCCTGATCTGCAATAAGCTTTTTTTCCCACATAACTTTTTGACGGTTAAATGATTGTTTTGAAGTTAATAAATTGTAATTGTCCTCAATCAAAACTGATTGTAAATTATTACTATTTTGTTCAATTTGTAAACGCGTATTTCTTGCATCGTTAATTTGCTGGTAAGTTAATGTTTCTTGTTGGAGTGAATTAAGCTGAACATTTGAATTAGAAAGTTTTATAATTTTATCACCTTTCTTTAACATTACTCCCTCTTCAACATATTTTTGTTCTACTGCTCCACCGGTTATCAAATCAAGATAGAAAGTAGTTTGCGGCATAACATTCCCGGTAACCGGGATAAACTCCTGAAAATCTCCCTCGCTAACAGTTGAAATTGTAATTTTATCTGTTTCAACATTAAGCTTTGAGCCTGTGTCTGTAAGAATTGCTATAATTAAAACCAAAAATAATGCTCCACCGCCGCAGGAGAACCAAAAGTTTCTACGCTTATATAGTGGTTTTTTATCTATTTTCCTGTCCAAGTTTTCACCAAAAAAATTAAAATTTAAATTAAATTATTTCCTATTATTAGAATTATTCAATTTGCATGCCTATAAATTATTTTGATTCGATTTTTTCCAATAATAATTTTTATCATCCTGAAATCTTCTAATAATTTTAATTTTCTTACAATTTCGTTTAAAATATTAGATTAAAAATTGTATTACATCTATTAATTATTTAATAATCCATTAGGAATAAGATTGCAACCGTTCACAAACGGACACTATAGTTCGAAAACGGACGAATTTTGAAATAATTTCTTTGGAAATTGTTTAGAAGGATCTATCTATATATATAAGTAGGAAGATGCTTAGAAATCGGATATTTAATAAAACTAATTTACTCAACTGAAATTATTCAGATATAAAAAGTTTTATTGAGTAGCCCCAAGTTTTAACCCGGGTAATAATGAAGCACGGATTTTATTGCCTTTTCCACCAGAGCATGCTGTTGCAAATTGCCACGACTTTTAAGATCTCAATTCAAATTGAATAAACCGGGTAAGAAATAACTAAAATAATCTTCGGCTTTCGTTAAAATGAGATAATTAATGGACTAAATTCCAGAAATTGGTTTGGGTCTATCGATCTCAATAATAAGTATTGAATAAATGAATTAATTAACTTAAAGTCAACGAATTAAATATTCCAAGATCAATTAAAAATATCTTCCATTAATCTTTTAAACCATCTATGGGGTTCTCTTAAAGAATGTTTATATCTCAAATAATGTTCCCGTGTAATAATTCCAATTGGCCCATCATAAATTCCACCGCCAAGCCAGCAATCGTAAACTCTTACAGCAAGTATATTTTCCCCGCCTGCTTTAAGCAGGCCGGCAGGAATTGTATATGCCCTTAACTCAAGATAAGCATCTGAGTTAGGATAATGCATTTCAAATCCTTCCGTTAATCTTGCCCCGGTTCTTCCAATTTTTTCTCCATTTAAATATGTTTCATCAAAATCATCTACCTTTCCTACAAGAATAATTACATCTTTATCCCTGTATTCTTCTGGCACGTTAAAAGCAACACGGTACCAGCCAAACCCGTCATAATCTTTGAAACCCTGAGTTTCCCAGTAAGCAGGAACCCGAACATTTTTCCAATGTTTGTCATCGAAATTAACTTCTTTCCACTCCATGTTATCACCCTTAGTAAACTTCCACGTTGAGGGCAGTGCAACATCGGGATGAAGAAAATCGACACGTTCATATAATCCTACAGGCCCATGATTTATACCGCCATATCCACCGCCGTCATATACACGCACCGCAATAACATTATCTTTACCAGCATGAAGTATTCCTGCAGGCACAGGATATTTACGGGGCACATTATATGTACTAAAATAGTTAGGCGGGAAAAGCCCTGAGAAATCAACAAATTGTCCATTAATATAAGTTTCATCAATATCATCAATTAATCCAAGATCAAGCAATAGATCTTTTGACAGCCAATCCTTTTCAACATTAAAATGAATTCTATACCATGCATAACCATCATAGCCGGGATAGCCTTCGTCTTCCCAATTAGCAGGGACATATATCTCCTGCCACTTAATGTCATTGAATTTAGGGTCAGCCCAATGTTGATCATCGCCCAATTTAAATTTCCAATTACCTTCTAAATCGAGGAGTTCCCTGGCATCCTGGGCCCTTAAGTTCCCGACAAAAATTATGGATATCAGAATTGCTAAAAAGTTAATAATTATATTAGTTTTCATTTTGTTCTCCTCACTTATATTTATAAAAAAACCTGCGGAACTCTCTCTATTAAAAAGCTATTTATTCAGTATTCCAAGACCGTTAAAACTTAAAAGATTTAAATGAACTTATAGTTACAACATTCATTATAAACTTTATAAACGAATACTTATTATTAATATTTCATGCACGGTTCTAGCAATAAATTTCACTCTGCCCAATTATTCCAAGTCAATTTGTATGCCTTTAATTCGTTCTTCAGAATTATTATACTTCATTAAAGTAAGCACTTAACGTCAATAACAGAATTAAATTGGTATAAACGGTTTTATTTGAAGAAAAACTAAAATATTTTACTTATAGATTGACTATTAGAATATTTAGTTTAAAATTTAAATTGTTCGAAACCGGACACTATTGTCCAATACCGGACAATAAAAAGATCGGGTTTTGTTATCAATTTTTAATATTCGTCATTTTAATGCATTATTTAAGGGAATAATTATTGCAAGTTTCTTTTATATAAAAAATCAGTTTAGATACTTTTATTAATAAAACAATATGAATGCAAAACCGGGAAAAATTTTAATAGTTGATGATGATGATGATATATTATTTTCAGCCAGACTACTACTAAAACAGCATTATGCTATTGTCCGGATAGAAAAAAATCCGGAAGAACTTACCGAAATATTAAAAGATGATCATTACAACATTATCCTGCTTGATATGAATTTTTCAGGCGATGCAACAAGCGGATCCGAAGGGTTTAATTGGTTGAAAAAAATTCTTGAATTAGACCCGAATGCGGTGATTATACTGATGACGGCATTCGGAAATATTGAAATGGCGGTTAAAGCAATAAAAGAGGGGGCCACAGATTTTGTATTAAAACCCTGGCAAAACGAAAAACTACTTGCAACAATATCATCCGCGATGAAGTTAAGTGAATCCAAACTGGAAATTGATAATCTAAAATCCCGGCAGAAGCAGTTAAGCTCCGATCTGGACCGCAAGTTTCATAATATTATTGGTGTATCCGAAGAAATGAAAAAAATATTTGCTACTATTCAAAAAGTAGCAGAAACAGATGCCAATATATTAATTCTCGGCGAGAATGGAACGGGCAAAGAACTAATTGCCAGGGCGATTCACCGGCAGTCAAACAGAGAAAAAGAAATATTCTTAAATGTAGATATGGGAGCTATTTCAGAATCACTTTTTGAAAGTGAGCTATTCGGTTATGTAAAAGGCGCATTTACCGATGCAAAAGATGATAGAGCCGGAAGATTTGAAATTGCTTCCGGAGGAACATTATTTCTTGATGAAATAGGAAATTTAAATTTTGGCCTCCAATCAAAGCTTCTATCGGTCCTCCAAAACAGGCAGGTAACAAGACTGGGATCAAGTACACCAAGACCAATTGATATTCGCTTAATATGTGCAACTAATCTTCCCATTGAAGAATTAATGTCTGAAAAAAGATTCAGACAGGATTTGCTTTACAGGATTAATACTGTTGAAATAAATTTACCTCCTTTGCGAAAACGGATGGAAGACATCCCATTACTAGTTGATCATTTCCTCCAGATTTATAATAAAAAATATAATAAACCGGTAAAAAGAATAAGCAACGCAGCTTTAGAGAAACTAAAAAATTATTTTTGGCCGGGCAACATAAGGGAATTACAGCATACAATTGAACGTGTAATAATAATGAGTGATTCAGAATCACTGCAACCGGCTGATTTTTATTTTCCTTCCAATGACTCGAAAGAAGGAGAAGCAGAACCGGAAAATTATCACCTGGAAGAAACTGAAAAATTATTAATTATCAAAGCGGTAAGCAAACACGGCGGTAATTTAACTAAGGCTGCAAAAGATCTTGGACTAACAAGAGCCTCTCTTTACCGGAGATTGGAAAAATATGGTTTATAAAAGATTTGGCACGATAGTGTTTGTGCGTATTATATTTCTAAGCCTCTCCATTTTTGTCCTTTTCTATTTATTTGATGAAACCAAATTAATTGCAACTACATTTATTGTTTTCATTATAATTATTATTCAAATCTTTTCTTTAACTCATTTTGTACAAAAGACTAACCGGGAAATAGCCAGGTTTTTCAGCTCAATAAAGTATTCTGATTTTTCACAAAGTTTTAAGTTTAATATTAAAGGTTCGGCATTTGAAGAGCTTAGCTCATCCTTTTCGGAAGTAATTGATGAATTCAGGAAAGCAAGGACAGAAAAGGAAGAACACTTCCGGTATTTACAGACGGTGGTACAGCATGTTAGCATTGGATTAATGGCTTATACTTCGGACGGAAATGTTGAATTAATTAATAATGCAGCAAAACGTTTAATTAAAATCAACAATATTAAAAACATATCAGAGCTTTCAGCTATAAGCAGCTCATTATTAGAAGCTTTATTAAAAATAAGTGCAGGTGAAAAAATACTTGTTAAGATAGCAGACGGCAACGAACTTTCACAATTATCCATTCATGCTGCGGAATTTAAATTAAAAGGTAATCACTATAAACTTTCTTCCATTAGCAATATTCAAAGCGAATTGGAAGAAAAAGAAATGGAAGCCTGGCAAAATCTAATCCGCGTACTTACTCATGAAATAATGAATTCAGTAACTCCTATCATCTCCTTATCGTCAACTGCAAGTTTACTTCTTGAAGAAGCAGATAAAAAGATAAAAGCTGTTTGTGATCCCGGCACAGATAATTTGGATGATGTTAAAGAGGCTTTGAATACGATAATCAGAAGGAGTAAAGGCCTTCTACACTTTGTTGATGATTACAGAAACCTGACGAGAATCCCCGTACCAAATTTTCAAATAATTTATATTACTTCATTATTTGAGAGAATTTCAAAATTATTTTCCGATCAATTAAAGGAAAAGAATATTAAATTCACTTATACTACCCAGCCTGCCGGACTTGAGGTTACGGCTGACCCGGATTTAATTGAACAGGTTATTATTAACTTGATTTTAAATTCATTTAATGCCGTTTCTAATATGCCGGTTCCCGAAATAAATTTGCTGGGAACGATTGATAATTACGGTAAAGTTATGATACAGGTAGCTGATAACGGCAAAGGTGTGCCTGAGGAATTGTATGATAAAATATTTATTCCTTTTTTCACTACGCGGAAGGATGGATCGGGTATTGGCCTAAGTTTATCAAGGCAAATAATGCGGCTGCATAAAGGCGGAATTACAGTAAAATCCATACCTAAAAAAGAAACCATTTTTACTTTAAGATTTTAGTATTGCACGGGACTCTCATCCCCAAATGGACTCAATTCAAATTTACGCTGAAAAATCATTTACTTGATTTTTTCTTAACCGGCTTATATAATCCGTTTTTAACTGAATTACTGAAGCAGAGATCAACTATATCCTTGTCTGCTTTATTTAATAAATTAAACTGCTTTTTACTTAGCAATAGATGATGTTTTATAGTATAAAGATAGTCGCCGATGAATTCCAAATCCTCGTCAGTTATAATCCAGTTATACCCATCAAATTTGCTCAAGTCAACGGGATTAGAATAGCTGCGCAAGGACAATTCACCCAAGACATTAAAGTAAAAATCAAAGTATGACATAACCAATTCACGCAAGGTTTTATAAACAGGTTCGCGGTATCTAAGTAATTTTGTGTTAGATTTAGCCACGGCTCCATAAAAATTACCATGTTTAAATATTGCGATAACATGGTCGTCGTCATTATGAGCCATCATGTCTACTATCAGAGGTTTAAATCCAAGCAAGCGCAGAGCTGCAGCAGCAAAGATTGCCCCTTCAAAGCAGTTAGCTTTTCTAAATTTTAAAACCTTTCTGGGAGAATTTGTAATATATTCAGAATTATATTTTAACGAATTAAGAAATTGCTGAATGTCATAAGGTTTCTTAAAGCTTTTAAGTATTGCAAGCTCTTTTGCTGTAAAAGATTCCAGCGTCATAAAATTTTCTACCAGATTTTTACTCTTTTAGCTTCCGGCACCCATAACGGTTCACCTTCTTTAATACCAAACGCTTCATAAAAATCCTGTATATCACTAAGCGGTCCATTCACACGAAGGAAATTTGGTGCGTGAACATCGGTAAGTACCTGCTGAGCTAAAGCTTCAGGCCTTGAATGCCCCAGCCAGGAATATGCATACCCGAGCCAAAATCTTTGAGACGGTGTTAACCCATTTATTACGTTACCATCCTTATATTGTTGTGTCTGTTTAAAAGCATCAAAACCTATTACGTTGCCGCCCAGATCGGCAATATTTTCTCCCAATGTTGCTTTACCGTTAATATGCATACTGTCCAATACAATATAATTATCAAATTGTTCAACCATCAATTTAGTTCTCTCATTAAATTTTTCCTCATCCTGCTTAGTCCACCAATCTGATAAATTACCATTTTCATCATATTGCCTGCCCTGATCATCAAAACCATGAGTCATTTCATGACCTATAGTTGATGCACCTGCATAAGAATAAATGAAAGCATCATCGAGCAAAGAATCGGGAACACCCGGGACAATGAATATAGCTGCAGGCAGTACTATTTCATTATTGGAAGGATTATAATAAGCATTATATGTTTGCGGAGTCATATTCCATTCGGTTCTGTCTACAGGTTTTCCCAGCTTATTAATATCCCGTTCAAACCAGAATACTCTTGCATGAATTGTATTCCTGGCATAAGAACTTCGATCCACCGATAATTTTGAAAAATCTTTCCATTTATCCGGATATCCAACTTTCTTTATTAGCTTACTTAACTTAAATAATGCTTTGTCTTTAGTAGAATCCCCCATCCAGTTAAGTTTTTTAATTCTCCCTTCAAAAGCCTTAATCATATTATCTACAAGATTTTCATATCTTTTTTTTGTTTCAGGTGAATAATATCTTTTTACATATACCTGACCGAGAAGTTCACCCATAGCATCCTCAACAGCATCCTGAACACGTTTCCATCTGGGTCTCTGTTCAGTTACTCCGGACATCACAGTTCCCCTAAAGTGAAAATTTTCCAAATCAAAATTATCACTCAGTCTATCTGCGTAAGAATTAATCAAATTCCATATTAAATAGGCTTTCCATTGATCTATTGAGAATTTATTAATTGCCAGGCTTACAGCTTTAAAAAATTCCGGCTGACCGACAATTAAAGAATCCAGGTTATATGCACCCATCCCGGCCAATACAGCGTGCCAATCAACCTCAGGAGAAATCTTCTGTAAATCACTAATTGCCATTTTATTATAATTAAGATAGGGGTCACGAAGATCTTCGAGCTTCCTGGAAGAATCAGCTAAAAATAATTCAATTTGATAGATAGCATCGGCATCCCTTTGGGAAGTATTAGGGCTTTCTCCAAGCAACTGATACATTTTATTGACATGCTTTTTATATTCAGTTCTTATATTTTCAGTTCTAGAATCTTCCCTGAAATAATATTCCCTGTTTGGGAGCCCGAGACCCCCCTGCCAGAGATATAAAGCCCATTGATCACTTTTCATTTGATCCTGATCCACAAAAAGACTAAATAAAGCACCAACACCTTCTTTTTGAAGTAGAGCGACAACATTGAAGAGTTCGTTGATATTAGTAATTGAATTAATTCTATCCATTTCCGGTTTTAATGAGGAAATGCCCTCTTTTGCAATTCCGGATGAATCCAATCCCGTAAAATAAAAATCACCTATTTTCTGTTCATTACTGCCTTCCGGCGAATTTGATTTTTCAGATTCTTCAAGAATGATTTTTAATCTGGTATAAGTTTCTTCCTGAACCAGATTTCCGATACCCCATGCATGTTCCGTAGGGGGAATCGGATTCTTCTTCATCCATGTACCGGTAGCATATTTAAAAAAATCTACTCCCGGTTTAACTGTTGTATCTATGGCCTGCGTTAAAAAATCGCTTTTGCCGTTTTGCTGTGCGATGTTGATAACAGAAAGGACTAATATTATTAAAATAGTACAGAACAAAAAATTATGTGTATTCATATATGTAATTATTAATTAGTTAATCTTGATTTATTTTAGACTGCAGTAATACTCAATTAGTAAGTATAATTAAGCTATAATTTAGGAAAATTATGATATATTTTGTTTCAACGCAACTTAAATATAATAAAAGAAATTATCTTTAATTTATAATGACAGTTGATGTAGAAAGAGATATGCGCATTGAAGTTCAGGCAAGTATGATACTTTTGCAACTATTACCAATGATCTGCATCCCGATGAAAATTAATTGATTATATACCGAGGCCTGAATATATCAGATCTTACAGTTGTATAAAAATTACTGCTATTCAAGGAGCAACCATATTTTGAAAAAATTTGGGACAACCCTTATTCAACAACTAACACTGTCCTTAATTCCCTTGATACAATCCGATAACATTGCCGTCCGGATCTTTAACAAGTGCGTATGCACCCATTGCGGGAATAATTGTTTTACCCCGATAGATATCTCCGCCGGATTCTTTAGCTTTAGTTATGTATTCTTCAACATTATTCACCCTAACATGAAAAATGGTTGTATCACCTTTAGCTATATTGTCTGACTTTCTTAAACCAATTGTAAAGCCCTTGTGAGTATTATATAATAAATATCCATTCCCAAAAGCTTTAAATTCCCAGCCAAAAAGTTTTGTAAAAAAGTCTTTGCTTCTGTCAAGGTCGGTTGAAGGAATTTCTGCGTGCGCTAATAAATCCGATGCCATATTATAGTTCCTAATAATTAAAAAAGTGAAGGAATTAAAATTAATTTTATCTAATATACTTATAAGTTTAATAATAATAAATATTAGGAGGCAGGATGTTGATTTTACTCATCAAAGCCCGGCCTGATGAAATTATTATAACCGGGGAATTCAGATTCAACCATATTTAAAAGTTTCCCTGCAAGCACCAGAAGATTCGAAATATCATTTTTATACTCAGGCATTTTTTCGAATAGTTTATTCAATGCCTTAATTGTTTTTCTTAAAGCAATTACTGTAATTTTTGCACTGCCGTTCATATCATACTCTCTGATATTAATCATATCTTTATCGTCATCTTTAAATATTTCAATTTTACCGCTAACTGCTCTTTTTATCTTGGCAACAATCAATGAATGGAACCAAACAAATCTTTCATACTCCTCAAACAACATATTAAACTGTTCATCAATGTTTCTTTTGTTTGACAAGGCATAAAAATTATATCTTTCATCAAGGCTTTTAATAAGTAAATGAGAATCTATAAAGAATTCATCAGCTAATTTGCTGAGGGGCTGCCTATTAATTTCTAAATCTTCTTCTAAGTCTCCATATAATGGTTTTTCATCATCCGATGAATTTTTAAGGATATCATCTTCCATTTCATCAAGATAATTGTCAAAATTTGTATCAAAAATTTTATCAATGTCCAAAGATTCACCCGGTTTCAATATTTCCTGTGTAACAATCTTAGATTCATTAGTAAATAATAAGCAATGAGTAGTAAACTTACATTTTTCACACCAGCGATCACAGTAATTATATATGCCGGCAATATATGATTTATGTTCATTGCTCATTTTAGTTACATCTTCATAATCTAATGACTATATCCCGAAATTGTTGCTTTTGCCGATCCATTGGGGCCAGACACCGTAATAGTTATTATAATAGGTTCCTGAACGTTTGTTGTATCATCGGAGTCATAAACTAAAAAGCTGAAATGAGTCCAAGCTTTGCTTTGGGTATCTGGCAAGTTAACCTGAACATCTCCTTGATCTGCAACACTGGGTCCATCGAGGTTGACATTTATTGCAGTCCCAGCGGCAAGTGGATTTTGATTTTGATCGCAAACAGTATAGCTAAATGTTTGGGAACCCCCGTTAGGAATGTTAAAGGTTGTAGGAGAAACGCCAGTTATATTTGCAACACCAGAAAACAGAACAATAGTACTTGCACTAATAGTATTCAGGTTTTGGTTTGCCGTTGAAGCTGTAATAGTAGCAAAGCCTGCACCCAAGGTGGCATCATAAGGCTGCGGGGCAGCCGACAATAATGATACAGTACCAACTCCAAGACTACTAGTATTAGCAGATCCTCCAATTATCCCGCCGGTAGTAGTAAAATACACAGAAGTCCCGGGGCGTGCCGGGTTACCATAGATGTCACCCACATAAGCACTAATAGCATCGGTTAATCCATAAATGTTATACCCGGGAAAATTAAGAGAAGCGGGTGCGACGCTAAAATGATTTTGATCAGGAAGGCCGCCAAAAATAGAAATTGCAACAGGCATAGAATATATCTTTGTTCCGCTCACGACAAGAGAAGCATAAATTTGGACTGCTCCAGCTTTTGTTCCACTCGTAATATTAACAGAGGCTAAACCAGAATCATTAGTAGTTACCGTACTAGGACTTAATATTTCTCCGCCATTAGGCCTGGCACCGAAGGAAAAGTTAACGCTTACAGAATGGTCCAAATCAATCGGTGAACCTGAAGAATCAACAGCAACAAACGTAATTGTTGCTGTTTCAACGGAACCGCTTCCCTTCACACCAATGCTATTTGTAGATTGAGAATATAAATAAATACTGACCGGATTACCTGAAGGTTTTGTACCTGTTGAGTTGGAAGCAGTTAATGTTATTGCGGGCACCGGATAATTAACTCCGGCAGTAACGTTAATATTTGTAGTATCCTGTGTATAACCGGACTTTGAAATAAATATTGATAAACTAATGTTTGAAACCGTTTCAATAGTATCTGCAAATTTACCTTTTGAATCAGTAAGTAAAGATATATTAATTGATGAACCAATAATCTGTACAAGTGCACTGTCAATCGGGATACCCGTTAAACTGCTAATCACAAGTCCGCTAATAACTGTTTTTGAGCCAGTTTGGCTGTTTCCATTTCCTGAAGATGTAGTGGAGCTTACTACTTCATCCGTTCTACAACCTTCAACAAAAACCATAAAAAAAACCAGAAGGACAAAGCTTAAAAGGATTATTACTTTTTTATTTATTGACAACATGATAGCCTACTTTAAAATTTAATGCAATTATTTAGTTAAATTAGTTTGCGTTCAATATAATGTCAAGCATTTAATCCTAAAAGCTTCCGTGACTACGATTTATATTATCGAAAAAAAAGGCTGAAATATTAGATACCTTTAGTATCTCCTTTAATCATTTGCCAGACTGTAGTTAAGATAATTTGAATATCCAACCAAATTGACCAATTTTCTATATACCATAAATCATATTCAATTCTTTTTATAGTACGCTTTTTATTTTCGTTATAATCCGACACGTCACCTCTGAAGCCATGTATTTGCGCCCAACCAGTAAGACCTGGCTTGACCCAGCTCCTAATTTTGATTTCGTCCACCATTGCTTTATATATTTCATTAAATGCAATCGGGTGAGGCCTTGGGCCAATTACAGACATTTCACCCTTAAGTATATTAAAAAATTGCGGAAGTTCATCTAAATTAGATTTTCTTAAAAATTTTCCTACTTTTGTTATTCTATCATCATTTTCAACGGCAGGCTGATATTTATTGATGCTTTTATTGCTGGTAAACATAGTTCTGAATTTATAGCATTTAAATATTTTGTTTTTTGTACCTATTCTATCCTGGATAAAGAATACAGGGCCGGGTGCAAATAATTTATTCAGCAGGTATAAAATGGGGATAAACCATGAAAGGATAAAGAGAATAATGATTATTGAAAACACTATATCAATTATGCGCTTTAATAATCTCCAATGGAATTCAGCCAGTGGTTCGCTTCTCACGGTAATAATGGGGAAATTCCCCATCATACTAATCTGAAATTTTTTTGAAAGAAATTGGAAATAATCGGGAATAATATTGACTCTAACTGCATGCATATTGCATATTCTGATTATCTGTTCCAGCATATTTGTAGCATTGATGGGAAGCGCGATCACCACTTCCTCAACATTATGTTCACTTAGAATATTATTAAGGTCACTAATCTTGCCAAGAATATTTTTTACATCTAATGCAGCATTATCATCCAAAAAGCCAATAAAGTTGAAACCAAAATCAATATGGCTGCTAACCATTTCGTAAAAATTTTTCCCCAGTTCGCCTGCGCCAATGACCAATACATTTTTAACATTTTTATCATTCCCTTTTATTTTTGCAAGTATAAATTTTACTGAATGCGTTTGCAGGCTAATTAGTAATAACAACAGGACAGTATAAATAAATATAAAGTTTCTTGTAAATAGATCTTCCTTAACAACGAAAATAAATAGTATAGTGGCAATTATCTGTACAATTACACTCCTTAAAATTTTAATAAACTGATATGAAAAATTCCTAGTATTAAAATCTTCATAGAAATTGATGACATTCGAAAAGAAATACCAAACAAAATTTAGCCCGGTTAACAAAATGAACATATAATTTCTTTGAAGAAGAACTTTAAACGACTGTGCAAGTAATGCAGCTAGAACAAAAGAAAGATTTAAGACCGCCAAGTCTAAAAACAACCTTAAATAATATGTGGATTTTTTACCTGTTATCATTTAATTTCGTAGCTAAATATTATTTATTTAAAAATTCGTCATACTTTAAATCCACAAAAGATTTAATTCTTTCTTCAAAAACATTTCTATCGAATTGTTTTGCAAATTCACTTAATAACCCGGGGTTGAACATTTTCAAATTAAATTCGAATTTTTCCACAGCGTTTTTTATTGAAGCTGCACTTTGCTCGTTAAAATGAATGCCTGTTTTATTATCCACAATTATCTCGGCAGCACCACCTTTATTATAAGCAATCACTGGCGTACCACAAGATAGAGCCTCTATTATCATTATCCCAAAGTCTTCATCTGCTGCAAATATAAACGCTTTAGCATTTTGCATATATTCTCTCAGTTTTTCATTTGATTGATAACCAAGGAATTTGATATTTGAGGATGCTTTTAATTTTATTTTGTCTTCGTCCGGCCCTTCCCCAATAATTATCAATTGCTTATCAGGCATCGTTGAAAATGCTTTCACAATCAAATCAATTCTTTTATAGGGTACAAAGCGGGAAGCAGCTAAATAATAATTTTCTTTATTCATTTGGAGAGAATAATGCAGTGTATCTACCGGGGGATAAATAACCTCTGCATCGCGTCTATAAATTTTTTTTATCCTGCCAGCGATATAATTTGAATTTGCCACAAAATAATCAACTCTATTGGAAGCAATTACATCCCACATTCTTATATAATGCAGAATAGATTTAGCAACCAAACCTTTAACACCGCCCGATAATCCGCTTTCATTCAAATACTGATGGGTTAAATCCCATGCATACCTTACAGGTGTATGACAGTAATTGATATGCAGTTGATTCGAATTTGTAAGAATGCCTTTAGCGACTGCGTGCGAACTTGAAATAATTAAGTCATAATTTGATAGATCGAATTGTTCAATGGCGTAAGGGAACAAAGGTAAAAATTTCCTGTGATTTTTCTTAACAGAGCGCCAATTTTGGAGAAACGAGGTAACCGGCACCCTATCTTTCAGAATAATTTTTTGTTGTTCCGGATTAAGAAAATTAAAGAGTGTATAAACATCGGCTTGCGGCCAGATGTTAGTGAATGATTCGACGCATTTTTCCGAGCCGGCATACACACTGAACCAATCATGTACAATTGCAATTTTCAATTTTTAATCTTTAAGAATAGTTATTTAATTAATATATTCTGATAAAATGTTTAATTATAATAGTTCCACCTTGTTTACTATCACTTCATAATATCTGATATCTTTTGCATAACCATCTCAACAGAGATATTCTTCATACAGAGATTATTGCTGCAATCTGCGAAAGATTTTCCATCATAGCATGGCGAGCAAGGCAGTTCAGCACCTTTCCATAACCAATCTATATTTTTTTGATTTCCTGCCATTTCCATTGGATTTACTGGCCCAAAAAGGGCTAAAATCTTGATACTCGAAAGTTTTGCGAGATGAAACAAGCCGGTATCGTGAGTGATTAATATATTGCATTTATTATACAAATCAATTAAATCGATTAATGTTGTCTCACCTATTAAGTTAAAGACGGGCAAATCTTTAAAATAATCAAAGGCCCAGCAGTCATCTTTTGAGCCTGCTAATATTACAGAACAATCCGGATATATTGCTAACAACTCTTTTGCTAAAGAGCGAAAGTGCTCGACCGGCCACCTTCTTTGAAGCCCCCCATTAATTAAGTTTTTTGCACCAGCCGGTACCATGATAAATCGGGGATAATTTAATTTATCGATAAGTCCATTAATTCTATCGTTTGGAGTTAATCTAATCCCGGGAAGCAGTGGTTCAGGAAGTTGCCAATCATCCATTTCATGAATTAACCTTGCATACTCCGAAGCATGGTATCTTCCTTTTACCATCTGATTTTTTCTATTTTTACCGTTAAAACTTTTAAATTCTTTTTTAATTGTTGTTAGGGCTAATAATCCGTAACCGCTATATTTATATGGGCTTATAACAATATCGAATCTCTTAAAAGCAAGCAAAAACCATGCTTTACAAAGCACATTTATCCGGGATATAAAATTTCCTCGTAATAGTGCAAAATCATCAATGACTATAACTTTATTTATTCTTTCAAATTTATTAATAAGCGGAGCGATTATTTTTCCACACATCCATGTTATTTCTGCACCCGGATATTTTTTATCAATCTCATTAAGCATAGAAAGAGCCATAACAGCATCGCCTATAGCGCCTATCTTTATAATTAAGATCTTTTTATGATATGCATTCATAGTTATGAATAATAGCTAAATATATTATCTTTACTTACAAATTTATAACATTTTAGACTGAATAAAATAATATTATTATTTGCTGATTTACCGGGTAATTCCTTTTATTTAATCCCTAAAAGATCTAATATTTAATGATTTCAATTATTACACCGACGTTCAATTCAAGTAATACAATAACAAAAAATATTCAATCTGTTATTGCCCAAAGCTTTAAGGAATTTGAACATATAATTGTAGATAATGCAAGTACTGACGACACCATTACTAAAATCGAAAGTTTATATAAAGAGTTTGGTTTATTTGAGAAACTCAAAATTATTTCTAAAAAAGATAACGGTATTTCTGATGCTTTTAACAAAGGTATTCAAGCTTCAAAAGGCGAAATTATTGCCATTTTAAATGGAGATGATGAATACTTTGACAATTCTATTTTTGAAAGAGTAATAAAAGAATTTGAGAATAACAATATATTGATTGTACACGGGGATGTTTTATTTACCGATTCACTTTTTGGTTCAAATATACGATTTCCGAAAGAGTGCCCGGCTTCAGGCGCTATATTATTTAACCATCCGGCTATGTTTATAAGAAGATCTGTTTATGACAAACTTGGGCTTTATAATGAGAACTTTCGGATAGCAATGGATACAGAATATTTTTATAGATTGAACAAGGCATATAAAAACACAAAAGATATTTTTTCTTATATAAACGACAAACCATTCGCAATTATGAATGCCGGCGGCGCATCATGGAACCACGAATTAAGAGGCATCAAAGAGATGAGAAACTCACTTAAGCTTCACGGCTATTGGAACTTTGCTGCCAAAAGATATTATTTTGCAAGAATTATTAGAACCAGGATAAAACAAATTTTAACTTTTATAAATCTGAATTTTATTGTCAGGATATGGCGAAATTATAAATGGCGATAAAAATTACCAGATATATCTTTAATAAATTCAATTATCATAAAATTGCAATCATTAAACACAATATTAAAAAATCTTTTTAACTTCAAGGAAGCAAGCAGATCCGGAAAAGCTAAAAAAAATGTTATTATTTTATTTTTTTTAAACGGATTTAACTTTTTATTTACCATTCTAATCGTTCCATTAACTCTAAAATATCTTGGAGCCCTTGAATACGGAATATGGCTTACATTAAGTTCTTTGCTGGTATGGCTAAGTTATCTTGATTTTGGAATAGGGAACGGGTTAAGAAACAAACTTTCCGAAGCTTTAGCTAACGGAAAGAACGAAACAGGGAAGGCATTTGTCAGCACTGCATATGCAGTTTTTTCATTATCGCTGCTAATCTTATGGATTATATTTTTTGTTATATACGGCTTTATAAATTGGTCGAAAGTACTGAACTCACCCGGGTACATGGATAATGAAATAAAAAAGCTTGTTCTTGTTGTATTTGTTTTAGTGTCACTACAATTCCTGCTTAAACTGATTTATTCTATAACCAGTGCTTACCAAAAACCGGCAATCAATGGTTTTATTAGTGTTACAATAAATTTTTCATCAGTTTTATTTGTCTATTTTTTATTGAAAACTCCGGGAAAGTCAATTTTTACTCTTGGAATGGGAACAAGTGCATTACCTGTTATAATCTTAATTTCAGCCAGTTTTTTCCTTTATATAAAATATTTCAGGGAAATAGCACCCTCGCTAAAATCAATCAAGATGTATTATGCCAAAGGCCTGGTAAGTTTGGGGCTGCAATTCTTTGTGATCCAATTTGCCGGTTTAATTTTATTTGCCACAGACAATATGATTATTGTACAAATTATGGGACCTAAAGAAGTAACCACTTATAACATTGCATATAAATATTTTTTTTATATTTCTATCATATTCCAAATGATATTAACGCCATTTTGGTCGGCATATACCGAAGCTTATGTAAAAGGGGAATTTGAATGGATAAAAAATTCCATTAAGAAAATATTTAGAATCTGGATCATACTCTCAATTATTACTGTTCTGATGCTTGGATTTTCAAATATCGTGTATAGGCTGTGGGTTGGTTCGGAAATTCACGTTCCAATAACACTATCAATCGTTATGTGCATATTTATAATTATTTCCAACTGGAATAATATTTTCGTTTATTTTATAAACGGAACAGGAAAGATCAGGATACAATTCTATAGTTCAATATTTGTAGCATTAATTAATATTCCCCTATCAATTTATTTCGCAAAATATTTAAAATTCGGGTCACCGGGTATAATGCTTGCCACATGTATTTGTGTTGCAGTAGGATCAATTTTAGCGCCAATTCAATATAATAAACTGATAAATGTAAAAGCTACAGGTATATGGAATAAATAATCAACACAGAGTAGCAATGAATATTAGGAACTTGATAAAAAAGATTCAAAACATGGGAGTATATATAATTTCTTTATTATTAAGTAATCTGCTTAATCTAAAGAAAGTCAAGATACAACCTAAAAGTTTATTAATAATTCGTTTGGATTCAATAGGCGATTATGTCCTATTCCGAAATTTTCTTGAAATTTTAAAAAAAAGCAATAAATTTAGCGGATACAGAATTACATTATGCGGAAATATTACATGGAAAGATTTAGCAATAACTTTTGATAAGGAATTTGCTGATGAATTCATCTGGTTAAATAGGAATAAATTCTATACTAACCCGGGATATAAATATCAATTATTGAAGAGAATTCATAATTCGGGATTTGAAGTAGTTATAGATTCAACATACTCACGTGAAATATTATTTGGTGATTTGCTAATCAAAGTTAGTAATGCTAAAGAAAGAATCGGATGCAGTGGATCTTTGGATAAGCATTCAGAATGGAAACGGAATCTCATATCCGATAATTATTATACAACTTTATTTAATTCCACAAAAGATAATTTGTTCGAATTTTACAGGAATAAAGAATTTTTTGAAAATCTACTTAATTCAAAATTAGAAATTAAAAAACCTTATTTTAAAACGCTTTCAACAACTATAAAAAAGGTTACGCAAAATGAATATGTGGTGATTGTGCCTGGGGCCAAAGACAAAGAAAGAATATGGGATATAGAAAATTTTGTTTCCGTTGCCAGATTTATTATTACTAATTATAAAATGGATATTATCATCATTGGATCTGAAAAGGAATTTAATCTAGCAACTACATTAATATCAAAATTGAATTTTAATTCTGTTTTTAATTTGGCAGGGCAAATATCTTTAAGCAACCTTGTAAAATATATTGAAAATGCTAAACTACTGATATCAAATGAAACCGGTCCGGTACATATTGCTGCGGCAGTTAATACACCTTTAATATGTATTTCAAACGGAAATCATCTTGGAAGGTTTAATCCATATCCTCAAAGTATTTTCCCCAAAGCTAATTATATCTATCCTAAAGAGGTTGATAATATAATAGGTACCGAAAATTTTAAACAAAATAGATTTAGATTCAAATCAAAACTTGATATTAATAAAATTAATGTTGACAGGGTAACAGCAATAATTAATAAAATTTTAAATCATTATGATTGAAAATATTAAAATATCATCCATTATTATCGCCAGGGATGAACAGGAAAATATTCAAAAATGTATTGAAAGCCAATTAAATTGCATTGATGAGATAATCGTTCTTGTGGATGACAGAACAAAAGATAAAACTTTTGAAGTGGCTAAATCTTTTCAAAAAGTAAAATGTAATCTAATAAAATGGATGGGTTATTCAGGCACAAAACAATACGCAGTATCCTTAACTTCAAACAAGTGGATTTTTTGGATAGACTCCGATGAAGTTATTACACCCGGATTATCAAATGAACTAAACGGATTTAAAACTAAAAATCCGGCATTTAATGCTTATTCCGTACCCCGAATTGCAAATTTCCTCGGCAGATGGATAAAACATAGCGGCTGGTATCCCGGCAAGGTTACAAGGTTATTCAACAAAGACATTATAAATTTCAGTGAAAAGGCTGTGCACGAGGGACTTGTCATTAAAGGTATAACCGGGCAATTTAAAAATAATCTGGAGCATTATACAGATCCAAGCATAAAACACTACTTTGAAAAATTTAACAATTATACATCTCTTTCCGCCGAAGAACTCAATAAAAATCGAAAACAGTTCAGGATCACCGATATTATTTTACGTCCTTTTTTTCTTTTTATAAAAATGTACTTTATAAAAAGTGGATATTTAGACGGTATTCAAGGTTTTATTCTTGCCATCTTTTCATCAGCGTATGTTTTCGTTAAATATTGTAAATTATGGGAATTAAATAATAATATAAACACAAAAAAATGATTATTGGAATAATTGCAAATATTAACAAAAAAAATGTTTTTGAAGTTGTTTCCGCTCTAATTAAAAAGTTAAAAGCAAAAAATTTAGATTTTCTTTTAGGGGACAGTTTATATCATAAAAGAGATTTGCTTGAGGAGAAAATGGACAAATCTAATTTCGCTAATAATGATAAGCTTTGTGAAAGAGCCGACATGATTATTTCTATCGGCGGCGATGGAACTATGCTAGCTACAGCATATAAGGCACATCAATATGACAAACCCGTCCTGGGGATAAATCTTGGAAAACTTGGCTTTCTTGCTGAAGCTAATATTAATCAAATTGATGACTTTATGGAAGCTATCAGGAGGGGAAAATATAAAATTGGTAAAAGAATGGTAATCGAAACTGAATGCTGCGGGCACAAAGTTGAAAAGCTATATTCTATTAATGATATGGTTATTGATAAAGGCGGGTGGCCGAAAATGATTGATATAACCATTGAAATAAACGGGGAATATGTTACAACTTTTGCTGCTGATGGAATTATAGCCGCTACACCAACGGGTTCAACCGGTTACTCAATATCAGCCGGCGGGCCGATTGTAAGCCCGGGTGCAGATGTAATTACTCTTTCACCTATTTCACCGCACAGTTTGAACATACGTCCGATAGTGCTCCCGGGAAATTCTGAAATTACAATAAAGGCAATTTCCCTTTATAGGGAGATTCATGTAAATTGTGATGGACAAAGAGTATTTGCGTTCCCGCCTCCTCTTGAAATTAAAATAAAAAAATGTGAACGCCCGCTTAAGCTTGTCCATACTTCACTTTCAAATTACTACGAAACGCTGAGAAAAAAACTACTGTGGGGTATTGATTTAAGAAAAAATTCGCTCAATGAACAGGATTAAATATGAAAGTTCTGATTATTATTTTTTTTTCTATTCTATTTTTCAAGAGTATACTTTTTGCACAGAATAACAATTTATGTATAATTGCCAAGGATACAATTGTAATTGATACCTCTAATCACCAAAGAATTCTCTTAGGTTATTGCAATCGACAGGCATTTAAGGATACAAGTTTTTCCTGGTGGTTCAATTCTATATACGACATGTATGAAGTAGATTCGATTACTGCATTAAAATTAAAAGATAAGATTGATAATATAAAAATAACAATCATTATGGGAACCTGGTGCAGCGATAGCCGCAGAGTAGTTCCAAAATTTTTAAAAGTAACGGACTATCTGAAAATTCCGGATAATGATGTTTCAATACTTACGATAGGACGGGACAAAAAAGGCAGGGCGAATGAAACCGATAGTTTGAAAATTGAACTTGTTCCAACAATAATTTTCTATAGAAATGGGAAGGAAATTGGAAGAATAGTCGAGTCACCCAAGGAGACTATCGAGAAGGATGTATTAAAAATATTGGATAGTTGATATTAACTGTTGTTCGATCCCGGGAGTATCCGGGATCGAACGTATAATTCAATTTAATTTTCTATTTCTTCCAATTCCGGCAGCTCTATTCTCATAAATTCAAGCTCTTTAACTTTAGTTTTTGAGCTTTTTCCATTTTTACCATTTCTTCCGTAGTGGCCAGCAGGATTATTTTTATCATGATAATTTTTGTAGGAATAAATCTTTTTCTGATAATTACGCAAAATAATTTTATTTTCATCATGATGAATAACATAATTTGGAAGTAGAGGTATTTTTCCGCCTCCGCCGGGGGCATCAATAACAAAATGAGGAATTGCAAGTCCGCTAGTATGACCTCTCAGATTTTCAATTATATTAAGCCCGGTTTCAATTGAAGTTCTGAAATGATTCGCACCTTTAGTTTCATCTGCCATATACATATAATACGGCCGGACTCTAATCCTTAATAACTTTTGCATTAATTCTTTTACAATAGCAGGCTCATCATTTACGCCTTTCATCAAAACCATCTGATTGCCAACAGGAATACCAGCATTGGCGAGCATTTCGCATGCACGGGAGCTTTCGGGAGTAATTTCCCAGGGATGATTAAAATGTGTGTTAACATAAATCGGATGATATTTTTTCAACATATCACACAATTGCGTTGTTATTCTATGAGGAAGAACGCAAGGCATTTTACTTCCAAGCCTGATTATCTCAATATGAGGTATTGATCTAAGGCGTTGAAGAATTTTTTCCAGCATAGTATCAGTCAGCATTAAAGGATCACCACCTGACATAATTACATCTCTTATTTCAGTATGTGCTTCAAGATACTTAAAAGCGCTTTCCAAACCTTTCATAGAAATTTTTTCATAATCGCCCACTTTCCGTTTTCTGGTACAAAAACGGCAGTATAGACCGCACTGGCTTGTAACTAAAAAAAGAGCCCGATCGGGGTACCGGTGAGTAATGTTAGGAACAGGGCTCATGGCATCTTCCATTAGCGGATCCTCATCAGAATCTAAATCCTCAAGCTCAACCTTATCCGGTACACACTGTTTCCAAATCGGATCGCCCGGGTATCGGATTAAACTTAAATAATAAGGATTAATTCTTGCCTGAAAAAATTCATCTAAATCTTCAGCAACTTTTCTATCTATATTAAATTTTTCCACCAGCTGATCAACAGTATGAACACTGTCTCTGACCATTTGCTGCCACAGTTCCATGACTTAGCCTCTAGTTGTTATTGTTTACTAAAATATTTTCCAAAGATAACCAAGTGGTCTCCATCGGAATAAAAGTTTTCGATCTGAGCCACTACTGAAAAGCTATTTTTCAAATAAAAATTTCTTGTTTTCAAATAACTTTCTTTAGAAGAAGTTTCGGCCAACAACCATCTTCCTTTATTTTGTGCAACGAATGCTTCCGCATGTTCCAATAAACTTTTTCCTATGCCTTTAACATTAGATTCCTGATCCGAAGCAATCCAGTATAAATCATAGACACCATCCGTTAAAGGTCGTTTTCCAGTGCAGTGATAACCTAGTATACTGTTTTCCAGCTCATATACAAAAACATGATAATCCTCTTGCATAGGATTATTTGCGGCTATATTCACAAGCTCCATTGCCACATCAACTTCAACAGTTGTGAATGCCGGTATTTTTTTTAATATTTTTTCTACAGCGCCTACATCAGCTTGCTTTATTCTGCGAATCATTAGTTTTTCTTGTTAAAGCGAAATTAGCAATACAATGAAGCATTTCCGTGTAGGGCAATCCCGCAGCAGCAGCAGCCCTGGCAAACCCGGAATCTGTGGATATATCCGGGTTCGGATTTACTTCGATTACATAAGGAACACCTTTCTTGTTTAAGCGAATATCAATACGAGCATAATCCCTGCAACCTAGAACCTCAAAAGCCAGCAATGCAGTATTCTCAACTGTTTTTTTTATTCTATTGCTTAATACTGCAGGGCAAACGGGTTTTGTATTTTCGTAATACACACTATCTTCCATCCATTTACCATCATAAGTTACGATTTTGGGTAACCCGGGGGGAAGAGTTTTAAATTCGATTTCTGAAATGGGCAATGTGTTATTACCAAGTACAGCAACATTCAATTCACGGCCATCTATAAATTCTTCGATAAGAATATCCTGCTTATATGTTCGCTGTAAAAATGTAATTTGTTTAATTAGACTTTTAAAATTATATACTACGGAAAATTCTGAGATCCCGATGCTGGCGTCCTCCTTCAATAATTTAAGAATTACAGGATACCTAAGCTTATATTCTTTCTGGGAAATACTCATTGGATAATTTAGTGTAATCGAAGCTGGTGTATTTATTCCGTGGGCACGTAGAATATTTTTAGTTCTTTCTTTATTTAAACAATTTCCAAGACAATATGCCAGATTTCCAGTAAAGTTGCACTCCAATAATTGGTATAAACCAGCCACGCAATATTCATAACTTGAAACACCTTCAACAGATTCTACAAAGTTAAATATAATATCAGGGGAATAACTATTAATTACGGTAATCAATCTTTCTATATTGCCGTCAACAGCAATAGCTTTAATTTCAGTAAAGTTTTCTGAAAGGCTTCGTTTAATTTTAGAAATTTCTTTAGAAAAGCCGGTTTCAGATAAATCGTTTGGAGAAGATCCGGCGGATGCGGGCTTGCCGTTATAAATAGTAAAGATACTAACCGGGGAGTTATAGCATATGAGAATCTTGGCGTTTTTTTTCATATCAGTTTATATCTTTTAGCCGCAAAATAAAGAACTTTATTTATCATTTCGATGTAGTCGATACCTTTAGTCCGGGCAGCTTTGGGAAAACATGAATTCTCATCCGGATCAGGAAGTATTCCAGGTAATGGATTAATTTCAATGATATTCGGTTGATTATTTTTATCAAGCCTAATATCAATCCGGCTCCAGTCTTTGCATCGAAGAATTTTGTATGTTTTTAATGCAACATCTTTGATCTTCTTTTCCAAAAGTGAATCAATTTTGGCAGGGCATGAGAACACATCCAGCGGGTTTTCCTTTGTATCCAGGATCCATTTAGCTTCATAAGAATATATTGGTACAAAATCTTTAGGAAAGTCATTATAACTTATTTCAACAATAGGTAATACCTCTGCTTCATTTCCATTGCCCAATATCGCTACTGTAAACTCTCTTCCGCTTAAGAACTCCTCTACCAGGGCAGGTTGATTATATTCTGATAATACTCTATCGATTTCATTTGACAACTCTTTTTTATCACGGACAAAAGAAGTTGAGAAAATACCTTTACTCGATCCTTCCCAGATGGGCTTTACTATCAGCGGAAAATCCAAGTTTATATTTTGTATTGTTTCCAAACTATCTGCAATTACAAATTGTGCATTAGGAATTTCATAATAAGATAAAATTTCTTTAGCCCGGGCCTTGTCAAGACAAGTTGCAAGCGTTAAAGGATCGGAACCAGTATATGGAATCTGGAGCATATCCAGAATAGAGGGTATTTGAGCTTCCCGACTAACGCTACTGAAACCTTCTGCTATATTGAATACGATGTCAGGATTAATTTTTTTTAGTTTTTCGAACGCAAAATAGTCTGCTTCTACCAAAGTTACATTATTATAGCACTCTAAAGCACCTTTAACAGCATTTATTGTATCCCACGTATCCCATTCGGCATACATATCTATAGTTTTTTTGGGCAACACGCCGGCATTTTTAAAATTAGGGGGTACTTCTTCAGGGAAAGTCTGACTTTCTGGTTTGACATTAAAGGTTAATGCAACGTTCAACTTAACATTGAACAACAAGGATAAAATAATTTCTCCTTCGAAAAAACTTTTCCAGTAAATATAATTAATAAAAACTCTAAGTCAAGAATTATTAATCACTAAGAAAAATATTTTTTCAAAATTACTTTTAAAAATAATTTCAACTGATTTTTATTCTCGCAAAAAATTTTTGCGACACCAAATTATTACGAATACAACAAAAAAAATCTACACGCCAAATTTATAACAAAATAAAATTATAAATCAAATATTTTTTTACATTCTGCAAAAAAAATATTTTCATGCGGTTTAAATTTTATTGAGTGAAAAAATTATTTATGCGATCTTAGCATAACGAAGACTGCCAGAATAGTGCTCTAAAATATTAATCCGAACATTCTGATTACAATTTTCTTTTAGGTGCGGGTCTTTTTCAATAAGGTTAAACGCTGACTTCTTTGCAGAGACAATTATATCGACATCCTCTATCAGATTGATATGCTTTAATTCAGGAAATCCGCTCTGCTGGGTTCCGAAAATATCTCCCGGCCCCCGTAACTTTAAATCCATTTCGGCAATTTTAAATCCATCGCTATACTTAACCATTGAGCTCAATCTTACAGAGGCTTTATACTTTTCAAGTTGAGTTTGAGAAAGGTATTCGAGATTCAATTCATAATTCCTGCTTTTTGCTGTGTATTCATCTTTTGTAACAAGAATGCAGTAGGCCTGCGAATTGCTTCTGCCAACCCTCCCTCTCAACTGGTGAAGCTGAGAAAGACCAAATCTATGTGCATCATTGATTAAAATGATATTTGCATCAGGTATATCAATTCCAACCTCTATAACAGTAGTCGCGATAAGAACATCAATCTTTTTTGAAAGGAAGAGCATCATGGTTTCTTCTTTTTCCTGCCATGACATTCTTCCATGAATTAATCCAAGGGAAATATCTTTAAAAAATGTATTTTGCAAATTATTATAATAAGTCTGAGCAGCTTTTAATTCAAGTTTTTCCGATTCGTCCACCAAAGGATATACTATATAAGATTGATATCCTTCTTTAGTTTTATCAATAATAAATTTATATATAGCAGGCAAATTGTTTTCGCCTCTTAGAAATGTTCTAATACTTTTTCTGTTTTTCGGCATTTCATTAATAACTGATACATCGAGATCACCATAAATGGTCATTGTAAGGGTCCTTGGGATGGGTGTAGCACTCATTACGATAACATCCGGAGTAATTCCCTTACCTATAAGGTTAGCTCTCTGCTCAACTCCAAAGCGATGCTGTTCATCAACTACAACAAGGCCAAGTTTATTGAACCTGACCGGAGTTTCGAACAAAGCATGTGTTCCTATAACTATATCCGCTTCATTTAACTCAATATCAGACAGATTTTTTTCTTTCACTGATTTTTTTTGTCCCCCAAGCAACAGACTAACCTTAATCTCACGATTTTTATAAACTTCAGAAAGAGATTTCATAAGATTATTTATATTTTTTGCGTGTTGATCTGCTAATATTTCAGTTGGTACCATCAATACAGCCTGAAAGCCATTATCAACAGCAATTAACATCGCGATTAAGGCTACAACAGTTTTTCCACTACCCACGTCTCCCTGTAAAAGGCGGTTCATTGGAACCGGTTTTTCCATATCTTTTCTTATTTCGCTTAATACTTTTAGCTGTGCATCCGTTAAACTGAACGGTATTATATTCAAAAAATCGTGAATAAGGCTGGTCTTAACCTTTAAAATATTTCCATTAAGTTTATTTTTATAATTATTTTTTCTAAGAGCAACAAGTATTTCAAGGTAAAATGATTCCTCATATTTAAAGCGGGTAACAGCAAGTTGAAGTTTTTCTTTGTTTACAGGGAAATGAAAATTTTTAACGGCATCAGAAATTCCTAACAGATTGTGTTCATTTATTATTTCTTTGGGTAATGTTTCTTCTAGATGATCTGCATAATTATCAACTGCATAGTTTATTATTCGCCTTAAGCTTAAGTCTCCCACATTAGTGATCTTTAATTCTTTAGGAATACGGTAGAAAGGAATTATTTTGCCGGTATTGAGAAAATTATAAGATTCTTCTTCAGTTATCCTGTCAAAATCAGGGTGAGTAAATTGAAGATTATTATATTTAGAGAGAGCGGGTTTACCGGATATTGCAAAGATATCTCCCTCGCTAAACGTTGTTTCAAAATATTTAATTCCCTGAAACCAAATACACTCAAAAAAACCTGTCGAGTCTCTCATTTGTACTTTGAAAAGTTCTTTCTTTCCAAAACGGAGTTTTTCAGTATCTGCAACCTTCGCAATTATTGTTAGCTCTCCTGCAAAACCATTTATTAGATATGTATGTGCTTTTGCGGAGTTGAGCGTTGTAGTACGGTCTAAATGGCGGCTAGGAAAATAAAACAGAAGATCTTTTACTGTTACAATTCCTATTTTTCTAAATGCTTCAGCACGCTTTGGACCGACAGATTTTAAGTATTGGACCGGTTCACTTAGTATTTTATCAGTTTCTGATTTCATTGGCATGAAAAATATAATATGAATTAAGAAATAACAACACATTACAACTATACAAGTTTCTAAAAACTAGTATATTTATTAATTAATTTAGTAAATTATTATTTATATTTTGTTACAAAATTTGAGAATTGATGACGAAAAGCTTATTTGAATTTTTAAATGGCAAGAACTGACTCCAGAGAGTTAATACCTATAATGAAACTTTTAATTATCTAATTTATTTTTCAGAAATTAATTAAGATAAATGCTGTATGACCGAGCCTGTTTTTATTTCTATTAAATTATTATTCATATTAGGATTTACACTACATAATATGGAGGAAGCAGTTTGGTTTCCCAAATGGTCAGTGAATGCAAAAAAATATCTTCGGCCGGTTAGTTCAAATGAATTCATTTTTGCCGGGATTGTTTTAACGGTATTTGGTTACATTCTAACTGCCCTTAATTTATTATTCAATAATCACGGCAACATATTGAATTATATTTATATAGGATTTGTCGGAATGATTGGATTAAATTCACTTTTCCCGCATTTAATTACGACTATTTTAATAAAAAAATATTCTCCGGGATTAATTACCGGTATCTGTCTTAATCTCCCTTTATCAATAATTATTACCGCCGAATACTTAAATACTAGTACAAATCTATATAAATTAATAATCTCAATAATTATAGTTAGTGGGGCGATCTTACTATCATTAAAGAATTTATTTAAATTAGGGAAATATCTTTTTAACTGCTGAACATAAATTAATTTGTTTTTTATTCCGTTTTCATATCGCGGGTCATTAAATCTGTTGTAGCTTTAACAGGGTCTTTATCTTCGAAAAGTATTTTGTAAACTTCATTTGTTATTGGCGTTTCAACTTCAAATTCTTCCGCTAATTGGCTTGCAGACCTGCTTGTCTCCACACCCTCGGCAACCATTTCCATTGACTTTAAGACTTCTTTTAATTTTTTTCCTGCCCCAATCTGTTCACCTACATAACGGTTTCTGCTGTGGCGACTCATACATGTTACTATTAAATCTCCCATTCCGGAAAGTCCGGCAAAAGTCTCAGGAGAAGCGCCGATTGCAACTCCAAGTCTGGCAATTTCGGCGACACCGCGCGTCATAATAGCGGCTTTGGTATTATCCCCAAACTTTGCACCGTCAATAATTCCCGCACCAATAGCAATAACATTTTTGAAAGCCCCCCCTAACTCAACGCCAAGCGGATCCGTTGAAGAATACACACGAAAGTAGGAAGTCATAAAAGCGGACTGAATAGTTTTTGATGTTTCATGATTTTTAGATGCCGCAACAACGGCAGTAGGAATTCTACGACTAACTTCTTCGGCATGGCTTGGACCGGATAATACTCCAATTTGTCCCTCGTCAAGTGATGGAATCTCATCTTGCAGCATTTGTGACATTGTCATTAACGATTTATTTTCAATTCCCTTAGATACATTAACAAAGATAGCATCCTTAATCTCCGCAGGTTTAACTTTATTTACCACACTCCTTAGAAATTGCGAAGGGACAGCAAGAACAATAAGGTTTTTATTTGAAGAGGCTTCTTCAAGATCGTGGGTAATAATTATTTCCCGGGGGATTTTAATACTCGGCAGGAAAATCTTGTTTACTCTTGTTTTATCTAAAACTTTTGAATAGCGTTTTTGAAATTCCCAAAGAGTAACATCGTGCCCGTTATAATGAAGCAGAATAGCAAGGGTAGTACCCCAGCCTCCTGCGCCTAACACAGAAATTTTCATTAGTTAAGGAGTAATTTTTTTCTTTTTAGAAAAATTTAATTTGTGCTCACTTCCGATAATTAAACGAGCAACATTTTTACGATGTGTAAATATAACTATTAAAGAAACTAAAATAACGAAAGGTAATAAAGTACCATAATTGGGGATTTTTACATTAAAAATATTCTCCCTAACTACCAAAGTTAAAGGCACGGCAAGAGCTCCGATAATTGAACCCAGAGATACATAGCGCGAAATTGAAACAACTAAAATAAATACTCCAACAGCAACAAGCATATCAACAGTTGTAATCATTAAAAGCATTCCTAATGCAGTAGCAATACCTTTACCCCCTTTAAAGCCGGCAAAGACCGTCCAGATATGGCCTATTACTGCAGCGATTCCGGCAATTATTTGTACTAATGTAAAATCATCGAAAGGAGTTTCATTAGTAAACGGCATTGTTCCATAATGAAGCCGTGCAATAACAATAACCGCCAAGACTCCTTTTAACGCGTCAAGAATAATCACAAAAACTCCCTGCTTCCAACCCAGAACACGCATAACATTGGTGCCGCCGGCATTTCCGCTGCCATAATCTCTTATATCAATCCCTTTAGTTAACTTGCTGACAATTATGCTGGTCGGAATAGAGCCGACCAGATAGGAAAGTAATATTATCGTTGCTAGTAAAAACATATTATTTCTATAATATTTTTATCTTTAAAATATTAATGTATCGATATTAATTGAAATATTCAATGATAAATGATACATTTAATAAATTGTGCCGAATATTTATACAAACTTCAAGCTATTTATTATCGAAAATTTTTTTTTAATGTTAAGATTCTAATATTAGCTTTAAGGTCCGGAAATTAAAAGAGTTGTTTTATTGTTTAAGTAATCTTTTAAATAATTGAACATCCTCTTTTGTTGTCACTTTAATATTAAATATTGAACCTTCGGAGATATAAATTTTTTTGCCGAGTTTTTTAACCAATACAGATTCATCGGTACCATAATATTTTTCTTTTATTGCTTTCTTGAAAGCTTCCATTAATTCTTTATATTTAAATATCTGGGGAGTCTGAACATTATATATATCCCGTCGATCCAAATATGAGCTTACTGTTGTATTTGCTTTTATCAGAGTATCTTTTGTTTTGATGCACACTAAAGAATTTCCTTTTTCCACAGCAATGCAGATAGCTTTATTCAAGACATTTGAATTTAATAAAGGACGTGCAGCATCATGCACAACCACCAGATCCTCTTCACCTGCGTCGATAGACAACAAGGCATTATATACTGAATCCTGCCTTTCAATGCCCCCTTCAACAATATTCCTGATTTTAGTTAGTTTGTATTTTTCCTTAATTCTATTTAACAACGGAAAATAATTTGCTTCGGCGGCAATATATATATCATCAATAAATTTATTTTTCTGAAATACTTCAAGAGTATAAACTATAAGTTCTTTATTATTAAACTTAAGATACTGCTTAGGAGCGGAGAAACCGCTCCTAATGCCTTTTCCGCCTGCAGGAATAACAGCGAAAATTTTCATACTATAAGCATTGCATCGCCATAACTAAGAAATCTGAAATTATCTTTCAAAGCTTTTTTATAGGCTTTCATAGTAAATTCAGTTCCGGCAAATGCACAAATAAGCATAAGTAAAGTAGATTCAGCCGTATGGAAGTTTGTAATTAACTTACTCGTAATTTTAAAATCGTAGGGAGGATAAATAAATTTATCCGTCCAGCCGCGGCTGGATTTTATAAAACCCTCAGCAGTAACACTTGTTTCCAAAGCACGGCAGGTACTTGTTCCGACAACAAAAACATTGTGCTTTGAGGAAATAGCTTTATTGATTTTTTCAGCAGAATTAGGAGTAATCTCATAAAATTCAGAATCCATTTTATGCTTAGTAAGATCTTCAACTTCAACCGGTCTGAAGGTTCCCAGTCCAATATGAAGTACGACAGGGATTATTTCTATTCCCTTCTTTTCAATTTTTTGAAGAAGTTTCGGAGTAAAATGAAGACCTGCCGTAGGCGCAGCAACTGCACCATCAATTTTTGCATATACAGTTTGATAATCTTCCTTATCTGAGAGTTCCGGTTCTCTTTTGATATATGGTGGAAGAGGTGTTAAACCAATTTTTTCAACCGATTTATAAACATTACCAGGCTGATTAAAGCGAACAGTTCTTCCCCGAGATGTAGTATTATCAATTACTTCACACCAGAGTTTGTCGTTAAAATAAATCTTATTGCCAATCCGAACTTTACGGGCAGGATCGACTATTACATCCCATATACATTCTTCTGCATTTAATTCCCTTAACAAAAACACTTCAATTTTAGCATTCGTCTTTTCTTTCTTGCCATACAGCCTTGCCTGAAATACGCGTGTTTCATTAACTACAAGCACATCACCTTTTTCCATATAATCAACGACGTCTGTAAAAATTTTGTCCTCTATTTCTTGTGTTTCTCTGTTAAGAACCATCAGCTTTGATTTGTCTCTCGGTGAAACAGGATATTTAGCTATCGAAGTCTTCGGTAAGTTATATTTGAAGTCCGATAATTTCATTCTTCGTTACCTCTCAAATGTGAACTAATATTCAACCGGGGAGACAATTTTTGTCTCCCCATATTTTAATGTTGAAGTTTATTTACTTTTTCTTTTTAGCAGCAACTTTCTTTTTAGATTTAGGAGCTGACTTTGTTTTTTTACCTTTAGAAGCAGAAAGTTCTTTTGCAACTGCTCTTGCTGCAGCTAAGTTTGCAATCGGAACCCTGAATGGAGAGCAACTTACATAATTTAGGCCGATGCTATGGCAGAATTCAACAGACGCAGCTTCGCCGCCATGTTCACCGCAAATACCAATTTTAAGATCAGGACGTGTAGCTCTGCCGCGCTCAACAGCGATCTTCATTAACTCGCCAATTCCTTCCTGATCTATTGACTGGAAAGGATCTTCAGGCAATATTTTCTTTTCGAGATAATCCGGTAAAAATCCGCCTATATCATCACGAGAGAACCCAAAGCCCATTTGTGTTAAGTCATTTGTACCGAACGAGAAGAACTCAGCGACTTCTGCAATTTTATTTGCAGTTAAAGCAGCACGGGGTATTTCAATCATAGTACCTGTTAAATGAGGTATTTTCTTTAAACCGAATTTTGCAGCAACCTCGGCATGAACTCTATTTACTATTTCATACTGATGCTTGATTTCATTAACCGTACAGGTAACCGGAATCATGATTTCAGGAAAAGGTTTTTTCCCTTCTTTCAATAATTCAGCAGTTGCTTCAAATATAGCACGTACCTGCATTTCGGTAACTTCAGGATAAGTTATACCAAGACGGACACCGCGGTGCCCCATCATCGGGTTATTTTCATGCAATGCATCAGCACGATTATTTAATTCTTCTAAAGAAATTCCAAGACTGGACGCTAATTTTTCTCTTTCTTCCGATCTTGTAGGAACAAATTCATGAAGCGGCGGATCGAGTGTTCTTATTGTTACACCATAACCATCCATAGCTTCCAAAGTTCCTTTAAGGCTTGCCTTTGCAAATGGGAAAAGTTCATCTAAAGCTATTCTTCTTTCAGCTTCTGTCTTGGAAACAATCATCTTACGAAGCTTGAACAACGGTTCTTCTGAATTTCTTCCGTAGAACATATGTTCTGTTCTGAATAATCCGATGCCTTCAGCACCGAATGAACGAGCTCTTGCAGCATCTTCAGGTGTATCAGCATTAGTTCTTATCTTTAATTTTCTAACCTGATCGCAAATTTTCATGAACGCAGTAAAATCAGGATTTTCTTCAGCAGCTTTTTTCATAGGAAGTTCACCCTGATAAACAACTCCCTTGGAACCATTAAGTGTTAACCAATCACCTTCTTTAACAGTAACTTCACCGGAGGTAAAATATTTTTCAGAATAATTAATCTTGATTGTTCCCGCGCCAACGATACAGCATTTACCCCATCCACGAGCAACTAATGCAGCATGAGATGTCATACCTCCGCGGCCTGTCAGAACTGCTTCAGCGGCACGCATTCCTTCTATATCTTCAGGATTCGTTTCTTCACGAACAAGGATAACTCTCTTGCCGTCTTTTTGCCATGCAACTGCATCTGCCGCTGAGAAAACTACCTGTCCTGTTGCTCCACCGGGGCCAGCAGGCAAACCTTTTGCTATAACTTTAGAAGTTTTTTCTGCTGCAGGATCGATAATGGGATGCAAAAGTTCATCAAGCTGTGAAGGTTGAACACGCAACACTGCATCTTCTTTAGAAATTAATCTTTCTTTATACATATCAAGGGCCATTCTTACAGCGGCCGGACCATTTCTTTTACCAACACGGCACTGAAGCATATAAAGCTTGCCTTCCTGAATAGTAAATTCAATGTCAAGCATATCATGATAATGTTTTTCCAATGCACGTTGAATTTTGTGAAGCTGTACGTATGTTGAAGGCATACCAACTTCAAGTGAAGTGAGGTGCTGGGTATGTTCACTTTTTCCAACTTCATTAATAGGATTAGGAGTTCTGGTGCCGGCTACTACATCTTCGCCTTGTGCATTTGTCAACCATTCGCCATAGAAATAATTTTCTCCTGTAGCAGGATTACGTGTAAACGCAACACCTGTAGCAGAAGACTCGCCCATATTACCGAAAACCATAGATTGAACGTTTACAGCAGTTCCCCAGTCATCAGGAATGCCCTCAAATCTTCTGTAAGAAATAGCTCTTCTTCCCATCCAGCTCTGGAATACTGCCGCAACAGCGCCGAACAATTGTTCCATAGGATCTTCCGGGAAAGGCTTGTTAAGAACTTCTTTAACTTTAGCTTTGTATATTTCTATCAGTTCTTTAAGATCTTCTGCAGTTAAATCAGTATCACTCTGCGCGCCACGAGCAACTTTCATCTTATGCAATTCGTTTTCAAGCTGCTGACGTACACCCTGGCCTTCTTCAGGTTCAATTCCGGCGGCTTTTTCCATAACAACATCTGAATACATCTGGATCAAGCGGCGGTGTGAATCATAAACAAAGCGGGGATTTCCTGTTTTTGCAATCAATGCTTCGCGTGTAACATCGTTAAGACCTACATTAAGAATTGTTTCCATCATTCCCGGCATTGAAGCTCTTGCACCACTACGTACGGATACCAGTAAAGGATTTTTGGCATCTCCAAATTTTGCACCCATAGTAGCTTCAACTTTTTTTAATGCAGCAAGCAGCTGAGGGTTTAATTCTTTGGGGTATTTTTTATTATTCTTATAATAAGAAGTACATACTTCTGTAGTTATAGTAAAACCAGCCGGCACAGGTAATCCAATATTAACCATTTCAGCTAGATTTGCACCTTTACCGCCAAGAAGATTTTTCATCTCAGCCTTGCCGTCAGCTTTTTTATTTCCGAAAAAATAAACGTATTTTGTTTGTTTAGCCATTTTTGCATTTCCTCCAATTTATATTATCTTAAATAATTATTTATAGTTTAATCCTGTATTTTATAAATGTACAGTACATTTTGTTTACTTTAGTTTTTCTTATCTACTTCCTTTTTAATTTTGTTAGTTAAAGATACTATTTAGATATTCTTTGAATTGTTCAGTTTCGTCCAATTCCAATTTTATTTTAAGAAAAAATATATCAATATCATCCAACTCCTTTGAAAATTTGGAAAGCTTAACTGCGTCTTTCTCCGTAGTAACCACAGAATGAGAATTTGTAATATAAAACTCTTTTCTTATCCTTTTAATTTCTTTAGAAGCATAATCTTTATGGTCTCTAAAAATTATTCTATTTTGTGTATCAACATTAGTTTGTTCCAAAGCGTTAATAAATGAAAAAGGATTTGCGACTCCGGAAACAACAAGGCTCTTTTGACCTTCAAATTCTTGTATATTATAACTAGTTCGTTTTTTAAGATCCACAAACTCAATTGCCTTATAATATGCTGTATATATTTTTTTCCCTTTAAAATGTATTTTTAATTTATCCGGAATTTCCATTTTTCCTAAAAACTTCCTGTTAATTATTATTGCATCAGCTCTTTTTACTGCTGAAAAAGGCTCTCTCATCATTCCTGTCGGTAGGAGGCCCTGATTCAGAATTGAAAGATCAAATAAGAAATGCTGTTCAAAAATTAAAATATTCATATCCCGTTTTATCCACCGGTGTTGGAATGCATCATCCAGGACTATGGTATCAACGCCGGTTTCCTTTATCAATCTCTTTGCACCAAGAGCCCTATCTTCCGAAACTGCTGCAGGAACTTTGCATTCCAGTACAGTATGGTAAATTTCATCTCCGCATAAATCTACTGTGGTTAGGATTCGATCACCTCCGGAAACCAGAATAAACCCCTTGGACTTCCTTCCATATCCGCGGCTTAGTACTCCGACTTTTCTTCCTTCGCTTTTTAGCATATCAGATAAATATATGACTAGCGGAGTTTTTCCAGATCCACCGACAGTTAGATTACCGACAGAAATAACTTTAGCTTTAACTTTTTCAGTTTTGAACACTTTTTTATCAAAGAACCAATTTCTAATTCCAATTAATACCCAATAAACAGGCACAAAAGGATATAAAATGTACTTTATTGCTTTCATGAAATTGTTTTCAACATTTTAAAAAAAACGCACCGGAAACAATTTTATTAAAACCTCCCGGCTTCAACTTGAAGTTCATTCAATATTATTTCACACCGGGTAATAATTTCTGAGGTTTCATTATAACTCATATTATCCTTAAAAAAAATAGGATTGGAATATACCATCTTTACCTTTGAAAATAATAACGGAATTTCAAATTTATCCCAGCTTTTTAAGGTTTTTTTCTTTTTGATGCCAATGCCCACAAGCACAAGAGGAATATTGCTCCTTTGTGATGTTATTACAGCACCTGGTTTCATTTTATAAATTGGGCCTCTCGGACCGTCCGGGGTAATAGCAATTTTACGTTCTTTTTTTGAATAATCAATCATACTACGAAGTACCAAACCTCCGTCCTTACTGCTCGAGCCTCTTAAAACATCGTAGCCCCAATTTTTCAATAATTTAGACAGAAGTTCTCCATCTTTGCTTTTACTTACCAATGCTACAAAATTGCGCTTTCTGTTAAAATACCAGGGAATGAGCATTGTACCATGCCAAAAAGCAAGTATGTAATTTTTCCTTTCAAGGGCATCTAAAGCATTTTTATTTACATATGTAACCCGCAAAGTTTTACAAAGAACATTTACAAGGTTTACAAGGAAATAATTCCCAATAAATCTTAAGATGGCCTGCCTGATTTCTTTAAGCTTCATTCAGAACCGAAATAATAGATTTAGCAGCACGTCTTGATGCGCCTTCAGAACCCAGCTTTTCTTTCAACCTGTTCAATTTGGATTTAATTGAGCTTAGCCGACTACTATCAAGCAAAATTTTTTTACATTCGTTATAGATTGAAATAATATTAGCCCGGTTCTGTATTAATTCCTCGACAATATTTTCACCAGCAACTATATTCACCATACCAATATTGTTTAACTTAATCATTTTCTTACCAATAAAATAAGTTAAATAACTAGTTTTATAGACAATAACCATAGGAAGCCCAAGAAGCCCCGCTTCCAATGTAGAAGTACCTGATTTAACGATACCTAATTTAGAATGTTTCATTAAATCGTATGTATAGCCTTTAATTATTTTAAAATTCCGGCTGTCAGAGATTTTTTCTAAAAATTCTTCTTCTATATTTGCAGAACACGCCGTTACAATTTGAAGATTGAATTCATCTGCAATTTTTTCTGCAGCTACAATACATTCCGGAAAAATTTTTTTAACTTCATCTCGCCTGCTACCCGGAAGAATAAGCAGAATTTCTTTCCCTAAATCCAGATTAAACTTTTTATACAGTTCACTTTTTGATAAATAATCATATTCACTTATTCTATCAAGCAGAGGATGTCCGACAAATTGAACATCCACACCAGCCTTTTTATAAATTTCTTCTTCAAAAGGAAAAACCACCATCATTCTATCAATCAATCTTTGTATTTTCTTAATTCTGCCTGCTCCCCATGCCCATATTTGGGGAGAAATATAATAAATTACTTTAATACCCATTTTTTTAAGTTTTTTTGCAATACTCAGGTTGAATCCAGGATAATCTATTAATACAACGGTTCTAATTCCTTTATTTTTTATTGTGTAAATCAAATCTTTTTGAACTTTTTTAATAAAAGGCAAATGCTTAATTATCTCTGCAAAGCCAAGAAATGCCATTTTATTGATATGATGGCTTATATTCATTCCGGCAGCACGCATATTATTTCCACCGATACCATAAAATTCAATAGTATCATCAAGCTTTTTTAATTCTGTAATTAAAGAAGCCCCATGCAGATCTCCGGAAATTTCACCGGCTATAATCATTATTCGCTTATTCAAATCATCCGATATTAATTAATCAAAGTTTTCTAAAAAACCATATAAGTAAAATTGTAATCAGAACGATCCCAAATGCCTGTAATGTTCTCTTCTCTGATTTTAAACCATCTTTACTATCGAAAGGAGGTTGTTCAACATTTTCTGCTATATAGGCAGTAAACCTTGGTATTAGACGAGGAACACTGTTTGTATAATCCTCATAGCTTTTACCGTAAGTTTTTCTCAAATATCCTTCTTCTTCTTTGATTATATAATAATATTGAACAAAAAAGAAAATTAATGCCGCAATTTGAAGATAAGGGAAAATTGAAAATGACATTACTCCAAGCCCTAAGTACATTAAAATATTTCCTACATAGAGTGGATTACGAACATGGGCGAAGGGTCCGCTGATAATTAAGTATGTACCGCCGACACTTCCGGTTGTACGGGTCTCACTTCCGGCCCAACTTACTCCCCAAAATCTTATAAACTCGCCTACTAATGCAATTATAAAACCAAGTATTAAACTCCAGACATTAGCATTTTCATATATGAACATTAAAATAAGAAATGGCATTGGAGTGTAACTTCTATACTTAAAAAATTTACTAGCTATGTTTGACATGTTATTTTATTGTATAATATTTTACTAAAACTAAGTTCCAGAATAACTAAATATCAGTATCACCTAAAAATAATTTAAGTTATTCAATCATATAAGTTTCTCTTCGTTTTAATCCAGCCTGATGACGTTTTTTTAATCTCTTTTTTAAAGTCAGTTGTTTAATTCTATCTACTACATCATTAAAATCTCCGAATGGAAAATAAGTTATTCTTTCCCTTTCACAAAATTTAAGTAAATCATCTTTAGCAAATATAAAATCACAATATTCAGCAGTGAACTTATCAGAATTTCCATCACCTATAAAAACAGTATAATCTTCATCGCTACTATTGTTTATGATATGATTTCTTTTACAATTTGCAGAATTAGTACAATTTTCGTCATAAAATGGAAATTCAGGTAATAATTTACCTGATGCATCAAGTGTTAACTTGTTTGAATATAATTTTAAGCAGCTAATACTTTCTTTTTCCAATATCCTGTTAATGTAGTAATCAAATCCGTCACTAAGAATAAATAGTTCGATGCCCTTAGAGTTACAGTAATCGACTAACTTACGGAAACTTTGATCAATATCTATTGAATCGATAAACTTATCAAATTCATCTTTATTAATATTACAGGTTATATCACATAATGACCGCCAAGATTGCATTGCAGATATTTTACCTTCCAAAAGATTGGCAATTATTATATCAACTTGTTCCTTATCCGCAAATTTGCTAAATATTGAATCACCCACATCAACTTTTGTTATAGTTCTGTCAAAATCTACGAATATTTTAAAAACGGCACTCATTTTATTACTTACTAACTTTTTAGTATAAAAAAAATCAATGTCCACATTACCAAAGCGGCCTATTAAACTAATTTGTAATAATCATTTTTTTTACATCCACAAAGTTATCTACTTTTAGTCTATAGAAATAAATTCCTGTTTTAAGACCTTTGGAATAAAATGTAATGCTGTTTTCTCCAGCAGGGAACGATTTATCCAACTCACTTATCTTATCGACATGGTCATTAAAAAATTCAATCTCAACCATAGAAGGGTTAGGCAAATAAAAACTTATAACTGTAGAATCAATAAAAGGATTAGGAATATTCTGAGTAACAATTACATCAGAAGATCCACCGAAATAGTTTATACGGCTTACATCAGAGTTTTGGACATTCCCCTTAGCATCCGTTTGAGTAATTCTGTAATATAATGTTCCTGTTACTGAAGGGATATCGAAATATTCATAATACTGTGAAAGATTTTTATTTAATGAACTAACCGATCCGATTATAAGCCATTTTACCTTATCATCCTGAGTTTGAATTGCTCTTTCCACATTAAATTTATTATGATTTTGTCCACCGATTGCATTCCAGGAAATTTTTATACTATCACCAATTATAGTTGTGTTAAGAGATTCTATTTGTGAAATATAATCACCGGAGCCAAGTATTTTCTGTCCATAAATTTTACTTTTATTGCTTCTATTGTTCTTGAAAATGACTACGGCTCCACCGACATCATCTGAGATAAGCGACAAGTAACTTTTTGGAGTATTATGATTTATGGCAACTGCTACGCCTATAGAATCCCAAACAATTTTACCAGTAGAATCTACTCTTTGTGCATAAATATCAGCCAGAGCTGATTCATCTCTTCGATCTATCCATGACACAATTGCACCATCTTTCCCATCACTAACAATTTTCTGCCCAAACTGTTCGCCCGGATATTTTATCATCGGAATACCGGTTTTGCCCCAGAGTGGCTTACCAATTAAATTATATTTCTGAATATAAATATCAGAATTGTTCAATTGTTCATTTGTCCAGCTTAAAATTATTGTTGAATCTGTACAAATTGATTGCGGATTAATCTGGTTGCCCTTTAATGAAGTTATATGTTTTCCACTGCGTCCCCATAAAAGTCTTCCTTTATTATCAAGTATTTGGTGATAAATATCTTTACTAGTTTTTTGAGATTGCCAGGCAATATAAACCGATTTGCCATTCACACTTTTAGCAATATAAGTTATAACATTTTGGGTATTGCCTGATATCTCAAGTAATTTGTCAGGCTGTCCTAAATTTCCACTCTCCCAGCCTACTTTTCCTTCTTCATTGACATGCTGGCTTACGATTACACTTTTACTGTTTTGCGTTTCAATCCAAAAGACATAAACACCACCTTCATAATCGGGTACTACTTTGGTCATGCTTTTGCGATCCCTATATTTATAATCGGCCGATGTGTTCTGGGTAAACAAAATTTTTCCATTCGGACTAATTTTTTGAACATTAACTTCATATGATCCATTGATCTCAGAATTTTTTGAAACATATGCCACAAAAGATGAACCATTATTATCAGAACAGACAGAATAACCAGAAATTTCACCTCCGGTATTTGTTAATTGAAGCCCTTGATCGGACCAATCAAGATTACCATTATCGAGTATATGCTGAGAAAATAAATCGCCAGATTTTGAATATGTATAATCAACCCATAAGACAACAGCTGAATTATTAATATCATTTGAACAAACTGGATTTTCTTCCGGACCAACCAGGTTTGTTATTTTTCTTCCTTCTGATTTTGAACCGGAATGTTTTTCCAAAGAACTTGTTAATCCCGTTAATTGATTAAGTTTACCTTCATTATTAATGCGCACAAAATAAATTTCATTTTGAAAACCGTTTCTATTATCCTGCCAAAAAACAAATGCTCCACCATATAAATCTCTAACACATGAAATATTAATTGGATCCGAGGCGTCGTTAACTAAGGTGGTATTTACTGCCGGGTTATTAACCCATTGAGCAAAGGTATTTGTACAGCAAAGTATGAACAAAAACACAAAAAGAACAGCAGGCAATAAAATATTAAAGCTACTTACATTTTTATTAAATAAAATATTTAATTGTTCTGCTAAATCACGATACAAATCTTAAGTCCTCATTAAATCTAACACTTACTAATTTAGAAACTCCTTCTTCCTGCATAGTAACACCATAAAGTGTATCGGCAGCTTCCATTGTTCTTTTATTATGTGTGACCACAATAAATTGAGTATCTTTACTGAAATCATGAATAATTTTAGTAAAACGGTCTATATTTGCATCATCAAGAGGAGCGTCAATTTCATCAAGGATACAAAACGGACTTGGTTTTACAAGATAAATAGCAAAAAGCAAGGCTATTGCTGTTAAAGTTTTCTCACCGCCAGAAAGCAACTCAATTGAAGTAGGCCGTTTTCCTTTTGGCTTGGCAACAATCTCTATTTTCCCTTCCAAAGGATCTATATTTTCTTCCAGACGAAGATCCGCTTCATCACCAGGATTAAACAAGCCTCGGAAAATATTTACAAAATTCGATCGAATTTTTTCAAATGTTTCAATAAATAATGTTTGAGCCTTTATATTTATTTCTTCAATAGTTTTTATTATATCTTTTTCTGATTCAATGAGGTCACTTCTCTGTTTTGAAAGGAACTCAAACCTCTGTCTCTCTTCTTCAAACTCAGAGTAGGCAAGAAGGTTTATTGGGCCGAGATTTTTTATTTGCTGCTTAAGTGAATGGACTTCGTCAGTACGCTGTTTGAAATTAAACGATCCCAAATCTTCAAAAGTTTTCGGTTCTAGAGTAATAGAATAATTCTCCTGGATACTTTCAATTAGAGTATTCATTTTCATTTTGATTTCGCTCAAATTTAGATCACTCAAATGAATTTTTTCAGAGATTAATTCTTTTTCTTTTCTTATGCTATTCTGCTGGTTTTCTTTTTCCCCAATTTGTGCCCTAACCTCTTTATATTTTATATCAATTATTTTTTCCTCATTAACCAGATTATCTTTACCAAGGTTTAATTCTTCAAGTTCTAACTGGTTTTCGGCAATAATATTTTCCAGCGAATTACATTCTTCAGTTGAAGATGATATGTCATATTCTCGTTTCGATATTGACTTTTTTATTGATTCAATAGAATCCTGTGCTCTTTCAACAGAATTCTTTGTATTTTTTTTCTCGCCAAGAAGTCTTTCAAACTCAAGATTTATTTTATTTTGATTTGCGACAACAGAATTGAATTTTTCCTCAAAGTTTTTGAACTCTTCTTCTAATTTTCTTTGTTTAAGCTCTTCTTCACTTCTTTCTGTTTTACTTACATCCAAAAGTAAGCCTAGACGATTAAGTTCGTTATCCAAGGAATTAGAATCGGCTACAAATTCATTTAGATCTTGCCGCGTCTTTTCAATTTCATCATCGGCTTTTTTCTTCTCAAACTCGAACTGAGCAATTTGCTTTTCAACATTTGCCAAATCATTAATTAAAAGTCTGCCGCGTTCCGAAAGTACTCTCAGATCAATTTCATTTATCTCAAATTCTACTTTCTCAATTTCTTTTTTCAAATTATCAAGTTCCGACTCTCTTTTAGGAAATTCATTTTTAAGCTTTTCAAGGAACTGTTTTCTGCCGAAAAGAGAATCATCCGCCTGCGGAGCAGAACCGCCTTCAATACTGCCAGATTTACTAATATAATCACCCCCGGTAGTTGCAAAACTAAATCCGGAATATTTTTCAGACAATTTAAAAGCGTATTCAAGGGATTCAACAATAACAGTTTTATCCAGCATTTTTTCAAAAAAGGGCATCCATTTATCCTCAGTTTGAATAAATTGAAGAGCCCAGCCTAAAAATTCTTTTTCCTTTTCAAGGCGTTTTGCTTTTTTATTTAGCAACCACTTTTGAAACTTTTCAAATAAGGTTTTTTCTTGTCTGTCATCAAATCCGGAGACATAGAATGAAGCTTTGCCTATGCGGTTATCTTTAAGGAATTTGATACCGTTTTTTAAATCATCGAGGGTTTCAATTAAAATATCATTCAAATTGTTTTTAAGTGCAACTTCAACTGCAAATCGGTATTCATCTAAAGAATTACCGATATGCGCAAGCAATGTCTTGTTACCTTTTGCCCAATTATTATTTTCAAGCAAAGCTTTGGCACCTTTTGACACACCCTCAAGATTATCAATTAAGTTCTGAATTAAATTAATTTTTTCTTTTAGATTATTAAGTGCACTTTTAAATTCGAGTTCATTTTCTTTTAAAGTATTTATTTTTTTTTCGAGATTTTCTTTTTCTTTCTGTTTCTGCGAATATATTGCCTCTGCTTCGGTAAGCTTTTGTTCCGCTTCAATTCTTTCCTGATCAAGTTCCTCAAGATATCCTACAGTTTTTGCAATATTATTTGTAAGTGACGAAATTTTATCATTTAGTTTATTTATTGAATTATTTTTAGCTTCGAGAGATTTTTCAACATTAGAAAATTCATTTTCTTTATTTGTTATCTCCTTAAATCTTTCCATAAGAATGTCTGAATTCTGCTTTAAAGAGTTCCTTTGCTCATCCAATTGTACTCTGAATTTATCAAGAGTTGAAGAAATATTGAGTTTTTCAATTTCCTTAGTGGAAATCTTATCAACGTACTCCATTATGGCAGAATTGCTGCTACTAATTAACTCTTCGGCGTCATTAAATTCGAGATTTAATTCAGCCAGTTCCTGCTTATATCGCTCAATATTTCTTGAAAGTGAATTTTTTCTTTCCTCTGCAATAGAAATATTTTTTTGAACATTATAAATTTTTTCGGTTTGGGATGTAATTTCAGAACGTTTAATATTCAGTTTACTTTCTATTTCAGTCAAATCGGATTTTATAAATTTAATTTTATCATCCAATTCCGCAAGTTCTGATTCAATTTCAATTTTCTTTTTAAAATCTAATTCTTTTTTTTCTTTTAATTCAGCTTTCTGTTTATTAAACAAAGCCATTTCCCTATCAGCTAAATCAAGCTCAAGTTCACGCAAGGTAGACGAAATATTATTATACTTATCGGCTCTTTTAGCTTGTCTTTCCAACGAGTTAACTTTTTTTTCTACTTCACTAACAATATCATTAACACGGTTTAAATCTGCTTTAACTTCATCTAATTTTCTCAAAGCAAGTCTTCTGCGGAGTTTATATTTATTAACACCGGCAGCTTCTTCAAACATATTTCTTCGCTCATCAGCTTTACTGCTTAAAATATTTTCGACCATTTTAAGTTCGATGACTGAATAAGCATTTGTTCCCATGCCTGTGTCCATAAAAAGATTGGTAATATCTTTTAATCGACAGACATTTTTATTAAGAAGATATTCGCTTTCACCAGATCTAAAAATTCTTCGTGCAATGTTAACTTCCGAATACTCTGTTGGTAATGCTCCTTTACTATTTTGGATGGTAAGTGAGACTTCGGACATCCCCATTGGCTTTCTTGTTGAAGTGCCATTGAAAATAACATTTTCCATCTTATCACTTCTAAGAGTGCTGCTTTTCTGTTCGCCCAGGCACCATCTAATAGCATCGACAATATTAGTCTTACCGCAACCATTGGGTCCAACAATTGAGGTTACACCCGGATTAAAGTTTACTTCGGTTTTTAAAGCAAAGGACTTAAATCCTAATATTTCGAGTTTCGATAAATACAATTATCTATTACCTAAAAAGATTATATTGTTTAATTGTAAGCTGGAGATAATCTATGACTGAATTTTTCATTTGGTAGTATAGCAGTGTGCTGCCAAAGATGATAAGAATAAAAGTTATACTATAGAAATAAACACTGCCGGGATTTACATCAAAAATAACATATACCCCCTTCATTAATCTGTAAAATACCCAGATGATGAAAATAGCCAAAACTATGTAAATATAAAGGTTGATAATTTCCGCATCCAGCAAGCGATAAAGAATAATTCCTACTGGAATTAGGAGGATAAATGGTAGGAATGACCAGATTACTGAAAAATAAACACTCGAATAAAAAACTTTGTTCCTAACAAAAAAAGAAGCAATTTTAACTATAAAAGTAATAACAATTATTGCAGCTAAACAAACAACGGTGAGTAACATTAGAGCATTTGTTGGATGCCAGGCTAAATAGCTAATACATTTTATAATTTTTGCGCTACCGAATGATAAAAAAAGTTTTTCGAAAAGAACACTTTCTTTGAAATAAAACAATAAATTACATATTATAAGAGACCCAACTGCCGAGACTATCAAAGCCAGCACAGTAGTATGATAACCCGACATTATCCTTTGATCCCGCACATCTGCGAAGAAATTATAAGGCCTTAACAACGCTCTGGAAGAATCTTCCCTAAATTTTCTACCTGAATTAACAAGCACGCCAACACCCAAAGCAAGTAGCAGACCGCTCAAAATAAAAACCATTGGAGCATCATCCTTTTTAGTGCCGATCGGGATTGTAACTTTTTCGGTATTATGAAGAAGTGAGTAAATTACTTTATAACCTAATCTATCAGTACTTCTTGTTTCATCACAAATACCAATCTGGTATACATTATCTTTATTATAACCCGCTGAAAGAGAGGCATAATCTCCACGATAATCGAACATTGTATTAATAAAATAACCAGCCAGAGGGTTATTTCCAGCAAACTCAATCAAATCCTCAAAAAATTTCGCCTGAGCTTCAAACGAATGGTCATTCACATATCCATTACTATTTCCCTTATTTACAATGTAAGTTGCGCTGTTTATAAAAATTTTTCCTGTACCTAAATCAGATTGTACCTGCTTCAAATGATCTGAAAATGTATTTATCGGACTATTAAATATATCTACCCCATATAAGTCAACATTGTTAATTAGTGAAATATTAAATCCTTTAAATGAAGCATATACCAGCTTATAAGTATTAGATTTAATTATACCGGCAAGATTTTTTATTAATGAGGTATGAGCATATGATCCCGACAAATACGAATCGCCTAAACCTATTGCCGCAACTGCAGAATATTTCTTATATGCAGTAATAAAATTTAAAAGATAATTTCTGCACCTATTAATAAAATTTTGTTCCTGTGCTATTTGTTCAGGTACTGAAGATAAGGGCAGTTCAATAAAAACAACTAATCCGTATTTTTCGCATAGATTTAAGAAATAAGGATTCGGAACAGAATTAGAAAACCTTATAGTATTGAAACCTAACTCTTTAATCATTCTTATATCTTTATCCATCAAATCATAATCAGACATATTACCATAATCTAATGAAGACGGTACATATGTAACTCCATTCATGGCAAAGGCCAGACCATTAAGGAATAAGGAATTAGTGCCGGACTTAAAAGAGTATATTGCAAGTGAACGTTTTACCCTATCTATTAATTCATTTCCATTCCACAACTCAAAATAGACAATATATGATTGTGGATTGTATGGAGACCAAAGGGCGGGGGAATACAAATCTATTGTTTGGGATATATTCCTCTCTCTGTTAGGGATTAGCTGGAACTGATAATCATTAGTTGAAGTAACTGAACTTCCATTAGGAGATACAAATTTAATTTTTAATACAAATTGGTTCTGAGAAGCCAAAGTATCTGAAGAATTGGCAAATTCTTTATTATTTATCTTAGAATTGATAGTAATTCTTGATCGATTGATTCCTGGTTCATAATTTGATAAAATATTAAGATCGGAAATTGAAACATTTGGTGATAATTGGATATAAACATCCCTTAAAATGCCACCAAAATTCTGCGGGAATAAAAATCTTTGTTTTAAAGGAATAGTATTTTCCGAATCTAACTTATAAAATAATCTTACGGAAAGAATATTATTTCTATCATATTTCAAAATATCTCTTGGGAGGTCAAATTGAAAAGGAAATTCTCCTCCGGAATGTCTAAAAATAATTACTCCATTAACAGAAATGTCTGCGGTGTAATTTAAACCAAGGAAAACCAACTTCATTTTATGATTTTGTATATCACTTTTTGATAAATTAAAATATTTATCAAATATCAATTCACCATTACCCTGGAATATTGAAGGTACCGAAACTGAAACTTTTTCTTCTTCTTTCGAATTTGGAGGGTAAACTTTCCACGTTCCGTCCAAAGGTATAATTGATCGAGTTGAGCTAATATCAAAAAACGAAGAATCCGAGCTTTTTATTTGAGAATCAGGTAATTCTTTAAAAATTATTTGTCCTGAACTGGATTTAACTAAGAAAGTTATTAATAATAGAATTGTTAAAAAGATATTTTTGGGAAATCCCATCCGTGATAAGCGTCCTATTTATGAAAATTAATCTGGTAAATATAGTAAAGAAAGGAGGGGAAATCAATGTTATATTTAGGGCGGTTATAACTAAAATTATGATCAACCGCCCTACTTAAGTTATTATATTATAATGATTTATGCGGCTTTTATAATTCCTAAAAATGATTCTGACTTCAAACAGGCACCTCCGACTAATGCACCATCTATATCTTTTTGAGACAATAATTCTTTTGCATTATCAGGTTTAACACTTCCACCATACTGGATAACCAAATCTTCAGCTATTTCATTTGTATATAATGATTTAATTAACCCCCGAATAAAAGCATGAACGTCCTCTGCCTGCTGAGGAGAAGCTGTTTTACCTGTACCAATTGCCCAAACAGGTTCATAAGCTACAATAATTTTTTTCATATCATCAGAAGATATTTTCTTTAACCCTTCAGTAATCTGTCTCTTAATTATATTATTGGTTTCATCACCTTCTCTTTCTTTTAAGGTTTCACCAACGCAAAAAATAGGCAGCAAGCCGCTTTGCAATGCTCTTATAATTTTTTTATTAATTACCTGATCGGTCTCGCCGAAAATAGTTCTTCTCTCAGAATGACCTAAAATAACATATTCACAACCTGTACTTTTTAACATCGAAGCAGAAATTTCGCCCGTAAATGCGCCATTTTCTTCAAAATACATATTTTGTGCACCGAGTTTTACAGCCGAATTTTTTAAAAGTGAATGTGCTTCACTCAAAGAAGTAAAAGGAGGGCAAACTATAACATCACAACTTATCTTTTCATTACTTAAGGCATTTATTAATTTAGAAATCAAACTTTGTGATTCAGATAGGTCGTTATTCATTTTCCAGTTGCCGGCAATAACTTTTTTACGCATTTTTTCCTCTTGTTTATTTTAATTAAAGAAGTTCTATTTTTATATATTTAAACTTACTAAAGAAGAATTTCTACATCAATTTTTCTTACAAAAAAGACTATAATTATTTTTAAATCAAATTATCATTTAGGTACATACAAGCGAAAAAGTTGTCTAATATATTTTCAGTATTAAAGAATATGGAACAAAATTGACTTTTGGAAAGATTCCCAAACTGGTTATAATTCTTGGTTTAATAAGTCTCTTTACAGACATAGCAAGTGAAATGTTATATCCTGTTACACCTATTTTTCTAACAGCATTTCTCGGTGCATCAATGGCTGTCGTAGGACTTATTGAAGGGATTGCTGAGTTTACATCGGGGCTGTTAAAAGGAATTTTTGGTAAAATTTCGGATAAAATTGGCAAACGTTCAATCTTCGTAGTAATTGGATATTCCCTCTCTGCTTTGGTTAAACCCTTACCGGGAATTTTACCATTTATTCCAACTGTTGTATTTTCACGGATTACAGACCGAATTGGGAAGGGTATAAGAACAGCACCGAGAGATGCGTTGTTGGCCAGTTATGCCACCGGAAATACTGGAGCTATATTTGGTTTTCACAGGGGAATGGATACATTAGGCGCTGCTATCGGCCCAATTTGCGCTTTAATTCTCTTACATTTTTATCCGAACGATTTTAAACTTGTATTTCTTGCTGCTTTTATACCCTCAATAGCTGTAATTGTATTAACATTCATAATTAGAGAAAAAACGACGTTAGTTACTCAAAAGAAAATGTACAGTAATTCGATTCTCTGGAAAAATTCTTCATTTCAATTTAAATCCTTAATTGTGCTTGTCACAATTTTTTCACTAGTTAACAGTAGCGATGCCTTCCTGATTTTAAAATCACAAATCGTTTTACACTCAAGTACTTTAGCCATATTTGGTTATGTCTGTTACAACCTTGTTTATGCTTTTACTTCATATCCTATGGGAAAATTAGCAGACAGGTTTAGCAAAAAAAGAATTTTCATTTTAGGTCTATTTATTTTTTCAATTGTTTACTTTGGTTTTGCCGTTACAACTAATTTTAATTTTATCTGGGGACTTTTTATGCTATATGGAATTTTTGCCGCTTCCACTGAGGGTGTTACAAAAGCCTGGATTTCAGATTTAATACCGAATAAGGACATGGGAACTGCAATTGGATTAATGACGATGCTCTCAAGTATTGCTATGATGTTTGGTTCATTCATGACAGGCCTTTTATGGGATATGTTTGGCCCAACTTTACCTTTTCTGATATCATGTTGTACCAGTGCTGCAACTGCAGCAGCCTTTTTATTTATTAAGGGAAATAAAGAAGAGTTAAATTGAACAGTTAGATTTATTATAAATAATATTAGTTAGATAATTTAATTATTGAAAATCAGGAGTTTTCTAAGACAATTTTTTAAAAAATTTATTTTTAAGAGGATATAAATGCAGAAACCAATTGATTTCAAGAAAATTAATTCATATCGAAATATTTACTATGATATTACAATTTAGCAGATATGTATTTGCACTAGCTTAAGATATTATTTTTAGAGGTGCTTTAGCTATTTATACCTGGAAGTTGAAAAAAGCTGCCGGGGCCAGATATTTTGCATTAGCCTTAATGGCATGTTTATTCTGGAATTTTGCTTGTGTCTTTGGATTTTCCTCTACAATTTTGAATACTAAAATCTTTTTTACTAAGATTTCTTATTTTGGGATAGTGTTTGTTGCTACATGTTGGTTCTTTTTTGCGCTATCCTCCTCTCAAAAATATAATATTAATTATGCATTTACTTTTTTGTGGATTATACCCATAATCACATTAGTTCTAGTTCTCACAAATGATTTTCATAAGTTAATTTGGATAAATATATCTTTATCTGAAAACCAGTATGGAATTATAGCTAATTTTAATCATGTGAAAAATCAAAGTTGAAAGTAAACCAGGGGAAAAGTAGTATTTTTACTTTTTCACTTCCCATAGAAGAACGGTCAAAATAGCTTACTTTCGTTGTTTTAACATCACAGTATAACCTTAGCCTTTTTTAAGACTACAATGTATCTAGCTATTTTCATATTTTTATTAGATTAAAATTTGAATTTTTATATGTTTTCAAGAAAAGAGTTAGCTGTAATAGCGTTAAGTGGAGGAATGGATAGTTGTGTATCGGCTGCGATCGCAATTGAGCAGTTTGAACTGGCTGTCATTCATTTCAATTACGGTCAAAGGACTGAACAAAGAGAATTACAAGCATTTAACGATATATCCGATTTTTATAAGCTAAATAAACGTCTTGTTGTTGACTTTTCTCATTTGTCGAATATCGGAGGCTCATCTTTAACCGATAAGAATATTGAGGTTAGTAAGGCTGATTTAACAAATGAAGAAATCCCATCTTCTTATGTTCCATTTAGAAATGCTAATATTCTTTCTGCTTGTACAAGTTGGGCAGAGATATTAAAGGCAAGAGCTATTTTTATTGGGGCTGTAGACGAAGATTCTTCCGGATATCCCGATTGCAGGCCGGAATTTTTCAAAACATTTGAAAAGGTTATTGAAATAGGAACAAAACCACAGACAAATATAAAAATTGAAACTCCCGTAATCCATTTTTCAAAAGCTGAGATTGTAAAAACAGGTATCAAGTTAAAAGCTCCATTGTCTCTTACGTGGTCATGCTATCAGAATGAAGACAAAGCTTGTGGTATATGTGACAGTTGTGCACTTAGATTAAAGGGTTTTCAAGCTGCCGGTGTTGAGGATCCTATTGAGTATAAAATAAAGCCAATGTATTATTAAATCCGAACTATACTTAGAGGTTAAAGTGAACGATAAATTAAAGATATTAGAAGTATTTGACAACCTATACCCGGACCGGGATTACTCTGTTATTCACACTGCTCCCGAGTTTACATCCGTCTGTCCCAAAACAGGTCAGCCGGATTTTGCTACAATAATGATAGAATACATTCCGGATAAATTATGCATTGAATTAAAGTCGTTAAAATTTTATTTAAATTCATACCGAAATGACGGAATATATTTTGAGAGTGTAACCAATAAAATTCTTGATGATCTTGTTGAAATATGCAAACCCCGTTACATGATTATCAAAGCACACTTTAATGTAAGAGGAGGAATTTCTTCCCAGATTAGAGCCGAATACAGGAATAATTTATAACAAGATTTTTCATCAACAGATAATAATAACGACAATATGACAATCTTATCCAACATAAAAAAAGAATTTCTAAAAAAACGAGATAAAATTTTTCAGGAAAATTTCAGACAAAAAAACTCGTTTTTATTTAGTGTTTCCTACAGCCTATTAGTTGAGGAATATATAAGGGAACTTTCCGGTGAAGAGAAACATAATTTTGTCCTCGCATCTGCCGGAAGTTTTAGCAGGCGAGAGCTCTCTCCTTTTTCGGACATAGACCTTATGTTCATTACAAATTCAATTGAAGAAAACAAAGAGGTAATTTCATATCTTGTAACCAGATTCTGGGATAATGGTTTGGAAGCATCGCATACTGTAAGAGAATTTTCAGACATTGAAAAATATCTTCTAACCGATCTGCATACATTCACCCAGTTTTTTGAAACACGCTTTTTACTTGGCAGTGAAACACTATACAAAAAATGGAATGAGACTCTTTTTTCATATATAACAGACGATATCAAAACAAAATTACTTCAGGAACTTTCTGATGATATCAATGCAAGATATGAGAAATACGGTGAATCCCCCAAGGTGCTTGAACCGAATGTAAAATCATCTGCAGGAGGACTTAGAGACTTTCAGGCAATTGAATGGATGTATATTTTAATGAATAAGACACTTTTGAATAAACAAAGTGAGATGACCCAGGCAGAAGTCTTCATTGACCTCCTAAGGGAAAACAATTATACTTCGGAAAACGAGTGTAAACGCCTACTTAAAAGTTACAAGCTAATTATTGCTGTACGCAACATGCTTCATCTTACCTCCCAGCAAAAGAATGACCGCTTCGAATTTAATGCCCAGAAAAAAATTTCTTCAATGCTTATTCATAGGAAAGATGCATTATCCAGTTTTATGCACGAGTATTTTAATGCAGCAAACATTATCAACCGGTTTTCCAAATCAATGATAAAGAAATTCCAGGAAGAAATATCCAACCCGCTTCCAGATTCCTTGGCAATAGAACTTGACGAAAATTATATTTTAAAGGAAAAACAATTTCACTTAACGGCAAGCTAAAAATATCTCTTTCCGATATTCTCAGGGCATTTTATTACAGGGGTTTACATAACGCCCATTTTGATGAAAATCTCAGATCAACTGTTATAGAAATTGTTGAAGACTATGAAGGAGATAGTAAAAGCGAAGTAGAGTTGTCCGTATTCTTTCGGGAAATACTAAGGCTGCCTAAAAATGTGGGACAAACATTATCTGCAATGAATGAGCTTGGCGTACTCAAAGCCTTTATGCCTGAATTTAAGGATCTTATTGGTTTTTTGCAGCATGGTGTTTATCATTGTTATACCGCGGACGAGCATACAATACAAACGATTCAAAATCTTGAAAAGCTTGAGAAGGATACCTCGCCGCTTGGGAAAATTTACAATAATCTAAAAAATAAAGAGACTTTACATCTTGGACTTCTATTTCATGATATAGCAAAACCGATAAACATTTCGGGACATGAAATTATTGGTGCCGAGATGGCATCTTCAATTATGCACAGGCTTGGCTACAGCGATGAAGAAATAGAACCGGTAGCTTTTTTAGTTAGAAATCATTTGGTAATGGAACAAGTAGCATTTAGAAGAAATTTAAATGATCCGGAAACACTTAACAATTTTACATCCAAGTTTAACTCTGTAAAAGAATTAGATCTTTTATACCTGGTCACTTATGCAGACCTGTCGGCAGTTAACCCCGCAATTTGGACTTCCTGGAAAAGCGATCTACTTGCCGAGTTATATACAAAATCAAAATCAATGCTGGAAGATCAGATTTCCGGTGAAGAATTGTTATTTTCAAGTATTTATGTTGAGCCGAAAGATATCAGCAGACATTCGGACACGATATCGGAATCCCATGTTCAGGAGCATATAGAATCCATAAACGACATAGGGTATACACATCAATTTACCGACAAGGAAATAGCAAAACACGTTGAAGAAATCCAAAAGGGAATTATCCTTTCAACATCATTTAAAGATTTTGATGATTTTACAAATATAACAGTTATTACAAAGGATTCACCTTCGCTTCTTTCCAAATTATGCGGCGTTCTTTCAATAAATGACGCAAATATTCATGATGCTAAAATATTTACAAGAAAAGACGGAATGGTAATAGACACATTTAACGTTACCGATTTCAGATCTCACGGTAAAATTGATTTGGAAAGATACTCTAAGATAAAAAATGATCTTAAATCTGTGGTTATGGGAATTTTGCAGCTTAATCAGGAATTTGCCCGAATGAAGACAAAGTGGTGGCGTATAGAAAGTAAATTTTTCAAAAGAGCGGGTAAGGTAAGAATCGATTTTGACAAGCATGAAAAATATACAATTATAGATATTTTTTCTCCGGATAGACTCGGTTTTCTTTACCAAGTAACTTCAAAAATGCACCAGCTTGGTATGTCAATTTATTTTGCTAAGATTTCAACAAAAGGAGATGATATTGTAGATTCGTTTTATGTTCTTGACAATAGCGGCAAAAAAATATCTTCTTATAATTATGACTTTATAAAAGCAGAACTTATTGAAACCATTACTCAAATGTTATAGGAACTAAAATTGAATTTTATGGAAAAGGAAAAACCGATCGGTGTCTTCGATTCGGGAATTGGCGGACTAACAGTAGTAAAAAGGATAGCTTCTGCATTACCAGCCGAGGATATAGTATACTTTGGAGATACGGCAAGAGTACCTTACGGCTCAAAATCAAATTCTACAGTAATTGAATACACTATTCAAGATTCAAATTTTTTGATTAATAAAAATGTTAAAGCAATTGTGGTTGCATGCAATACTTCGTCTTCAGTAGCCATTGAAGAATTGAAAAAAAAGTTCCATGTCCCAATAATAGGAATGATTGAACCTGGCGCGCGCTTTGCGATTAGTTCTACAACAACAGGCAGAATCGGTGTGATTGGAACCAGAGCGACAATAAAAAACAAAGCATATTCTAATGTAATAAAAAGATTAAAACCAGGTATTGAAGTTTTTGAGAAAGCATGCCCTTTGTTTGTGCCTTTGGCAGAAGAGGGCTGGGCAAATCACAAAGCAGCTTTCGATATTGCCGAGGAATATTTGAGAGATTTAAAAAAAATAAACATTGATACACTTGTATTAGGCTGCACTCATTATCCTATACTATTTAATGTAATACAGAAAGTAATTGGAGAAAATGTAAAATTAGTGGATTCGGGTATTGCTTCGGCAGAATCAGTTAAAAAGGAATTAGACAGGTTCGATCTTAATACAAATAAACATTCACATGGCAACCGGCAATTTTATGTAAGCGATATTCCACTTAAATTTAAAGAATTGGCAGAGTTATTCCTGGGCGAAAACATAAGCGAAGTAACAAAGGTAGACCTGGATATACTTAATATTTAGAGTAAGTAAAATATTAAGTGTAAAGCTTAAACCATTCCTATTTAGAGAAGTTCTTTTTACTCTTCAAACATACCTCTTAGTTTATCCCTTTCTTTAGTCACAGACAGGGCTAACATAAGTTTAATCCTTGCTTTTTGTCCATTTAAATAATCTGCAAAGATCACTCCTAATTTATGAAGCCATTTCCCTGCACCCGGATAACCATAAATATCTAAAGTTTCTCCTGCAGGACATCTGGAAACGAGCACAACAGGAATTCCTTTTTCCACAGCATACTTTATACCGTCAAAAGCTGCAGGCGGTACATTGCCAACTCCCAATGCTTCAACAACAATTCCTTCAACACCGCTGTCAGCAGAAAATTTAAAAAACTTTTCAGTCATGCCGGCATATACGGTAAGCAAATCAACATTTTTAGTTAAGCTATCGGTAATTATGTTTTGGAGTTTTCTTGGAAGACGATTTAATATTACCCTTCCGTTCTGAACAAATCCCAGAGAACCGAAATCAAGACTTCTAAAACTATCGGTCTGTTCAGTAAAGATTTTAGTTACTTCGCTTGCAGCATTTATCTCTCCGTTAAGACAAACTAATACACCTAAATCCCTGCAATTTGGATTTAAGCAAATTCTAATCGCATCAATAAGATTTTGAGGACCATCCCAGGCTGGTTCTGAGCTGTTTTTCATTGAGCCAATTACCACAATTGGTATAGATGTTTTAATAGTCAGATCAAGAAGATACGCTGTTTCCTCAAGTGTATCAGTCCCGTGTGTTACTATAACACCACAATAATTACTATTAATGATGAGTTGATTTATTTTTTTAGAAAGCTCCAGCATAAGTTCCGGAGTCATATGAGGGCCCGGATATTTCCCGAAATCGTAACAAGTTATTTCAGCAAGGTTTTTTGCTTGAGGTATTTTTTCCAGTAATTCTTCACCTGAGAAGCGGGGTACAGCTCCTCCTGTATCTTCATCAATCATCATTGAAAATGTACCGCCGGTAAAAACTACAAGTATTTCAGACATACGTTTCCCATATTTAATAGTGAAATATAAATTAATGAGTTATTTAAAAACAGTCTTATTTTGTATTTAATCAATAATCGAACTTATTTGTTTTTAAGCACATGTAGAAATTTTATATTAATCCATTTTTGTAGCAGCTTATTTAAAGATGCTAAGCAATGTATGTTGCTAATTTCTTGTAGATAATTTTATAATCGATTATTTTTACAAGTATTATATGGAGAATTAATATGTTATTTGTTGCAGATGTAGATTTAACACCAAATCCTAACGCATTAAAGTTTGTATTGAACGAACGATTATTAAAGTTTGAAACGAGACAGTTTCATAATATTGAAGCGGCTGAGAACGATCCACTGGCAAAAGGAATTTTTGAAATATCCGGTGTGGTTTCTGTTTTTTACATGGATAAATTCGTTACTATAGAGAAATCAAAAAATGTAAATTGGGGACAAATACAAAAACCCTTTATGAATTTTCTAAAAACTTTTGATCAAAATATTATTCCATCTGAAGAAGAACCTGCTCAGCTAAACGAAAATTCGGATGAATTATTAATAAAAATAAATAAACTTTTAGATAACAGGGTAAGACCAGCATTGGCCGGAGATGGCGGGGGGCTTCAAGTAATGGGAATTGAAGGATACACTGTTAAAATCCATTACCAGGGCGCATGTGGAAGCTGTCCAACGGCAATTTCCGGTACGCTAATGGCAATTGAAGGATTATTAAAACGCGATATTCACCCGGCTATTGAAGTAGTAGCTGCTTAAAATTTAATTTCCATCAGCTATTTGTCCAACCCGGTCCAAACCAGGAAGGGAATTTATTATTCTCAAGCAAAATATTCGGATCAAATTGTAAGAAATAAAAATGTTTTGAGGGAATTTTATGTCTCGCGATATTGAGTCTTCAAAAAATATTGATACTGTATTTTTTTCCACGAAAGAGATTTCCGGAATTCAATTCAAGATTTATTCGTCAAATAAAGGCATAAAGCATATCTTCTTAAATAGATCGAATGAAAGCATTGAGGATGCTAATATTGCAGGTATAGATCCGAATGATCCTCTAATGTTCCAAGTATTTAATCAATTAACTGAATATTTTAATAATCGAAGAAAAATTTTTACAGTGCCGCTTGATTTACAAGGGAGTGATTTTCAAGTTCAGGTTTGGAACGAACTTCTTACTATTCCTTACGGAAAAGCCATCTCATATAAAACACTTGCGGAAAGAATAGGTAAAAAAGATTCAGTTCGTGCTGTGGGCAAAGCAAACGGCTCAAACCCGGTTCCAATTATAGTTCCTTGCCACAGAGTAATAAATTCGGATGGATCACTTGGTGGATATAGTGCCGGGTTGCCTGTTAAAAAAAAATTGCTCGAATTAGAAGGTATTTTAAATTTAAATCTATTTAATTAGAATAAATTGATTTCTAAAAGGGAATCAAAGCGCGGTGATGTCACCGCACTTTGATTACTTAAGCTCTGTTACTTTACTTATATCGTCAAGTTTAACAAACTTTTCGTTGAACTTAAAACTACCTTTTTCGGTTTTAATTGTTTTAATCATTTTAACAGTAATACCGGAATCTTTTTTCTTTGCTTTTGCTTTATCTGCAAATGTCTGTTGTTTTGCCATTTTAATACTCCAATTTTAAGTGTGCAAATATATGCATTACAATTTTTAAATAAAAATTCCAAACAAACACAAAATTTCCAAAAATCGAATAAAAGAATATAAATTGATTATAATAAGTCAACAAAAGCAGCGTCTATTGCATTTTTTAAATCTTCCGGTGCAAGACAAACCTGCATTCCCCTTATTCCCGCACTAATATAAATATTATCAAAAAGCTGGGCAGTTTCTTCAATATAGGTTGGGTAATCTTTTTTCATACCAATCGGAGAACACCCACCTCGAATATAACCTGTTAAATTTAATAAATCTTTAACTTTTACCATCTCAATACTTTTGTTCCCACTTACTGCAGCAGCTTTTTTTAAATTCAATTCTTCTGTTACAGGAATACAGAAAACATTTATACCGTTTTTATCTCCCAAAGCAACTAAAGTTTTGAATACTGTTTCCTGTTTTACATTTATTTTATCGGCAACGGTTTGTCCGCTTAAATCATCTTTATCTACTATGTAGGTATGAGATGTATGATGTATATTTTTTGCTTCCAGAATTCTTATTGCATTTGTTTTTGACATAATGTATTTATTTATCCGTGAGTATTGAATTTTTCAAACTCAATTTTTAATTCCTCATAAGTAAGTTTAAAACTATCAGCTTTTAAAAGAAATTTTGTATAGGAATGTGCGGGTTCAGAAAAAATAGTATCTGTGTTTCCTTTTTCAACAATTTTTCCTTTATACATAATTATAATATCATCACAAAGTTTTTTTAATATACTCATGTTATGGGCAATGCATATTATCGCAATCCCGTAATTTTTATTAATTTTCTTGAATAATTTTAAAAAGTTCAACTGGGATTCCGCATCCTGCGCAGAAAATGGTTCATCCAGGATCAATAATTCCGGTTTAACGGCCAGAACCCTGGCAAGTGCAACACGCTGTTGTTCCCCACCGCTTAATTCAAATGCTTTACAATTCCAGAGATATTCCGGAAAATTTACAGAGTCCAACAAATTATTCTTATCAACTTTAATATTTTTTTTATTTTGAGTTTTAATAAAAATTGCTTCTTCAATTAAATCATTTACTTTCCTAAACGGGTTTAATATTTCTTTATTATTTTGAAATAATATTTGTACCGGGCTTATTTTTGTTTTCTGTAATTCACCCAATAAGTTAAAGATTATTTTTCCGCTTGAATATGGCAGTAACCCTGCAATAATTTTTGCTAATGTTGTTTTTCCGCTTCCCGATTCACCAGCAATTCCAAGAATTTTTCCATGTTCAAGCTGAAAGGAAATATTTTTTAATATTTTTTTTTCTGATTTTTTCCGGCCGAATATATTTGTACTAATTATTCTATAACATATATCTTCAACACTTAGTAAGTTACTCATAATAATAGCTGTTTATATGCATCAATAAATTTTTTAAATAATTCTGAATTTATGGCGGTGCACTGTTCTTGATTAGGGCCGACATTAGTCTGGAATTCCAATGGTAAAAATAATTCAGCATTAGAACGAAATTTGCTAAGATTGGTATTAGACAAAAAAGCAATTTCATTACTAATTTTAGCAGCAAAATTTATATCATGAGTTACCAGTAGTATTGAGTGATTACCCCTGCTTACAAATTCCTTTAGTCTAAGCAAAAATAAATTTGCAATTGCCGGGTCTATACCCGAAGTAGGCTCATCTAAAATAATAATATCGGGCTGGGCCAAGAGAGCTAAAATAAGACTAATCCTTTGTGCCATACCGCCGCTTACTTCATAAGGATACATTTTATATAATTCAGAATACCGGGGTAAAATAAAATATGACAACAGACTATCTATCTCTTCTTTGTCCTTTACAAGCTTCTCAAAATAATATCCAAAAATTTTTAATTGGTTAAAGCTGTTAACAGCATCCTGAAAAACATATTTTATTCTATTTTTTCGTAATAAGTGCAGTTCATTTTTATTAAGCGTCAGTATATCTTTACCTTCGAAAAAAATATTTCCCGTAACGGAATAAAATTGAGGATTAAGTAAACAGGTTAAAGATCTTATCAAGGTGGTCTTTCCGGATCCATTTAATCCGAGAATAGAATGAATGCAATTGTTTTTTAATTTAAAACTAATATTAGACAGGATTACCCTTTTACCGATTAATAATAATATTTCTTTTATACCTGCTTCTAACATTATGAATTAACAACTCTATTTGTATTTACCTGACAAAATAATAAATTAACGGCAAAATTATTACTAATATTTTGGTTGAAAAATGAAAATCATCCGTAACAGCTCAATCCTATCATTACTAATAATTTTACTTTTCATAAGCGGGTGCCGAAAAGAATCTTCTGAAAAAGCCGGCCGGGTAATAGTTGCAATTGATTCTGATATCGAATCATTTAATCCTCTATTTGCATTCAGCGATAATGAGGGAAATATTTCAGAACTTTTATATGCCAGCCTTGTAGAACATGAGTGGAATAATGTTAAAGGTGAATTGGACACTTTTCCGATGCTTGCAAAAACCTGGGAATGGAACAAAGATTCTTCATCAATAATACTTTACCTTCGTAACGATGTAATATGGTCTGATGGGCAACAGTTTACTGCAAATGATGTAGTGTTTTCTTTTGATGTTTATTCCGATCCTATGGTTCAAAGTAAACTTTACGGCACTTTTAAAAATTTTTATATTGACTCCCTAATGCATATAGATCTCAAAAAAACATTTGTTATTATAAGCCCTTATGTTATAATAATAAATTTCAGAAAAAATCCTTCTCCTTCTTTTTATGATATCGATTTTCCTATTATTCCTGAGCATGTTTATAAAAATATAAACCGTAAAGATTTTGTTACGGCGGAAAAGGAGATAAATCCCGTAACGGACGGAGCATTTTTCCTTTCCAAATGGAATAAAAATCAATCAATAATTCTAAATGCTAATAAAAAATCATTTTTATACAAAAATGATGATATTTCAGAATTGATATTTAAAATAGTCCCGGACTATAATTCAGGGCTTACACAACTTAAAAACGGAGAAATTGATTTATTGCAAGATATAAAAGCTGATGATTATTCTGCAGTGTCCAAAACAAATAGGCTTAGTACTGTTGCAGTAAAAGGGCGTGAATATGATTATGTGGGTTGGAATAATATAGACCCGGATAATTACAAAAAGACAAAACATATTATTCCTAATAAGCTTTTTGGAAATTTTGAAGTTCGTAAAGCATTAACTCTTGCAATAAACAGAGATGAAATATTAAAGCAATTCTTGAATAATCATGGTGAAATTGCATCTGGACCGGTTTCTTTTATATTTAAAGATGCCTTTAACAATGAATTACACCCTCTTACTTTCTCTCCGGATTCATCTAAAGAAATTTTAGCAAAAGCCGGGTGGAAAGATACTGAGATGAACGGAATTCTAAAAAAAGGAGGTCAGGAATTTTCATTTACACTTTCTATTCCCGGAGGAAATCCCAGACGTGAATTTACAGCAACTATAATTCAAAATAATCTTCAAGCCATCGGAGTAAAAGTAATAATTGAAAAACTTGAACCTGAAGTTTTTTTTCAAAAGATGTTCAATAGAGAATTAACAGCCTGGGTTGCCGGCTGGACTGTGCCAATTCCCCTAGATTTAAAAGTTTTCTGGTATTCCAAACTTTCAGAGACACCATTGAATGTTACAAGCTATCAAAATAACGATGCAGATAAATTGCTGGAAAAAATTGAGCTTACCCAAAACCCTGAGGAAAGAAATGCGTTTTATAAAAAGCTTCAGGAGATTATTTACAAAGATAATCCGGTTACATTTTTATTCTGGGACGACAAAATAACAGCGTACAATAAAAGAATTAAAAATATAACAGCTAGCCCGCTTGGAATATTTCACAACTGCTGGAATTGGTCAACAGTTAAATAAAATAATTATGAAAAAAGAAATATTCAAGGTGTTGGCAAAAAGATTCTGGACCTCATTATTGGTTTTATTTTTACTAATGAGCTTTCTTTTTTTATTATTAAAAATTTCTCCCGGCGATCCTTCTCTAAAATATATTTCTCCCGAGTTAAGTCCAAAACTCGCAGAAATGGTTAAGAAATCTTTCAGTCTGGAAGGTCCTTTGCTTTCCCAATATAAAATGTTTATTATAAATCTTAGTAAGGGTGATTTCGGGATATCATATTCATACCGTATACCGGTCGTTCAAATTATTAGTAACACTCTTCCATTCACAATAATATTTTCTTTAATTAGTTTTATTATTCAAATTGTGTCCGGGTTTCTTTTAGCTGTTTTAGCTGTAAAAAAAATAAACGGCAAAGTAGACAAGATTATATCAAAAATCAGCCTTACGGTTTACGCTATCCCTTCTTTTGCTGCAGGCGTATTCTTAATTTATGTTTTTTCCGAAAAATTAAATGTTTTCCCTTCTTCCGGTTTAAGTTCATTTGATACCGACTCATATCCGGCAGTTCCAAAATTATTGGATTACGTTCAACACCTTGTATTACCCATAATAACTCTGTCTTTTAACGGCGCTGCTGTTTTTTATAAATATCTGCGTGATAATCTTGAAGATGTCTTTAATAAACCTTTTGTAGAGAACCTACGCGCAAATGGATTTACTGAAAAAGAAATAGTCTGGAAACACATTTTTCCAAATGCACTTAATCCATTGATATCAGTAGCAGGCGTAGAGCTAGGGTTGCTTTTTGGCGGTGCATTGATTACTGAGGTAATCTTTTCGCTTCCGGGCATGGGACGTTTGACGGTTAATGCGATTTTATCCCGTGACTATCCACTTATTATTGGGTGTACTTTTGTTGCAGGCATTTTGGTCATATTAACAAATTTTTGTGCTGATGTTATTAAAGCTCTTGTTGATAAAAGAATTGCAAAAGGAATATTAAATTAGATGTTTTCCAAATTTAAAATTCGCCAATTAATTTTAATATTAGCATTATTCTTATTTTGTTTCAGGTTAAATATTATTATAAACACTTTTATACTTATTTTACTTTATATTCAGGTATTTATTAATTCGCCCTCAGTAGCAATTGCGCAGACAGACTATCCATTGATTGATTTGCTGATATCGGTAATTTTTTTAATTGTAATTATAATTTATTTATTAACCATCGGGAAAAAAGCAAAAGTTTCTCAAATAAGTATAAACTTAACAACTGTAGTTATTATATTACTTCTTTCATTCTTCTTTTTTGCACCCTTAATAACAGATGATAATCCGGACTTTCAAAAAGATTTAGCGGTTACAAAACTTCTTCCTCCTCTTTCCACAGTTAAAGTTCTTCATTTAAAAAGTAATGATAACTACGGCAATAATAGCACAGCTAAATTTATCGGATTGAAGAACCGGCTGATAAAAAAATCTTTTAATGAGAATTTAATTTTTGCTGACAGCATTTCAATGGAAAATAATTTTCTTTATTATCAAAATGGTTCGGGAATTTTGATAACACCTGATAAATTAGTTTTCAAAAATAATTATCCCTTCATTACAAATAAAACATTTATACTAGGCACAGATGAATTGGGGAGAGACATATTTATCCGCCTGATATATGGAACACGTATTTCATTATTTATTGGGTTAGGCTCTGTGATAATATCCCTATTGCTTGGATTAATCATGGGTTTTATTGCCGGTTATTCAGAAGGTATTACAGACACGGTATTAAACAGACTTGCCGACATGTTTCTTGCATTTCCGGTAGTATTTTTTATTATTCTTATAATCGCTTTATTTGGAAATTCACTTCTTTGTGTTATGGTTGTCTTAGGATTTTCCGGATGGATGAGCTTATTTAAAATTGTAAGAAGTGAAGTTATATCTCTTAAAAATAAAGATTTTTTTATTTCGGCACAACATATCGGGTTATCAAAAACAAATTTATTATTAAAGGAGACCTTACCCTATATGCTGATACCTATTATAGTAAATTTAGTTTTTCAGTATGGAAATGTTATTTTAGCTGAGGCGGCATTAAGTTATTTAGGTCTGGGAACGGGAAGTAATTATCCTTCATGGGGTTCTATGATTGAAGCCGGGCAAAATTATATTTCTCAAGCATGGTGGATGATTTTATTCCCGGGATTAGCTTTATTCTTTACATTATTTGCCGCAAATAGCCTTGGCAGAAAAATTAGTTCACTTTATAAATTTCAGGTAAAAGAATGATAAATCAAAGATACACGATAAAAAAACTTTTAGGAAAAGGACGAAGCTCTGTTTACCTGTGCCTGGACAGTGAGTTTTCTGGGAAAAATGTTGCTATTAAAATCCTTCCTCCCATTGTTGGAGAAAGTGAAGAAGAACTCTTTACATCTGAGTTTTTTACTCTTCGTAAAACATCTCACCCCAACATTATAAAAACATTTGACATTGGAACTGTAATCACTACAGATGCAGATGATACAGATATCACAATTGGAAGTAAATTTATTACCCTTGAATACTTTAAAGGCAGGAGCCTTTTGGAATGTGATGAGTTAACTGATGAACTTTCTTTCAAAGAAGTTATTAAACAACTTTGTTCCGTCCTTTATTATCTGCATCTCTCTAATTACATTTATTACGATCTTAAACCCGAAAACATCCTTGTTTCATACGTTGATGAAAAACCGACTATAAAATTAATTGATTTGGGATTTGCTCAATGGACTTTTGGAAATAAGGAAACAATCATCAGGGGGACTGCCGAATATATTGCCCCGGAAATATTGAAAAACGAAAATCACGATTACCGGGTTGATTTTTACTCTCTTGGTATAATACTTTATCGGTTGGCATACAATCAATTTCCATTTAAAACGGATAATGAACTTGATATTTATAAAGCTCATATTGAAAATGAATTTGATTACCCGGCAGCAGATGTATCTTTTAAAACAGTTGATGTAATTAAAAAATTATTAAAAAAAGACCCTTTAGAACGTTATTCAAATGCTATTCAAATACTGAATGACTTAAATATTGAAATTGATGAAGAACAATATAAAGATTGGCTACCGGCTAAAGTTTTTGCCGGCAGAAAAGATTGCTTAACGATATTAAAAACATACCTTTCTGATCAAATCAGCAGGGAAGTATTTATTATAAAGGGTTCGGAAGGTGCCGGGAAAACAACTCTTGCTTACGCATTATTTTCATGCATTAAGAATTCAATAATGATTGATTTCGATAATTCGTTAATCGGAACTGAATTTATAAAATCGTTTTTAAAAAAAATAATTTATAACAACTTTGTTTATCCGAATTTGTCGTCAGAGCTTATCGAACAAATCGATAAGCTTTTTAATAATTTACCATCCAATTTTGCCGACGAAATTAATTCTATCCTGAATCAGATTACTACTGGAAGCAATTTTGTTTTGATTTTAGATTCTTTCAATGATTACGATGATTTTAGCGCTGAAATATTTAAAAACATAATTCCCATTCTTCAAGTTAATCATATAAAGATTATAATAACTGAAAATTCTGACCGTCATAATACTTCAGAGTTTATTTCTAATCTGAGAGAAATAAATCTAACACCTTTTACAGAATCTCATTTGTCGGAATATTTAGATATGAGTTTTGCACAAAACTTCCCGAAGGAGCAATATAAACAGTTAATATTATCTTATGCAGATCTGCTTCCAGGGAGTCTTGAAAGTTTTTTTAAAGATCTTATCTTGCTTAATATTATTAAATTTGCTCCCGGAGGAATTGAGATATCAACCAATGTTAAAACCTTAAATTTACTTAAAGGTTCACATGAAGAAATTTATAAAATAAGAATAAATAGTCTTTCAGAAAGTGAATTATCTCTTGCCCGGTTAATATCTGCATTTGAAGTTTTTCCCAGCCAGAATATAATAGAAAAATATTATAAATTATCAGAGAATGAGATATCTCATCTTTTGAATTTACTTTCCCGTAAAAATATAGTCCAAGAAATTACAACCGGTGCAAACCCGGTTTTTACTTCAGAAGGTTTAAAAAGATATATTTATTCCGGTATAACGCAGAAAAAGAATTATCATAATCAAATTGCTGTATTTTTAAGTTGCAATTTCCCGGGATACAACCCGAATGAACTTGCCCGCCAGTTTGAACTTGCCGAGTGTTATGAAGAAAGTTTTAAATATTTAAAAGAAGAATTAAACCGGGCAGAACAAGTTTCTGCTTATTCATTCCAAAAATCCATCCTTGAACATATCCTTGGTTTCCCCCTTACCATGGAGAACAGACTTAGTATAAACATTGAGTATTGTAAAGTTCTCACTAAGTTGAATGATTACCAAACTGTTCTGAACCTGGTAAATGAACTTCTCCCGGTCTGTAAATATGAAACAGATAAAACTGAATTGCAAATATTAAAAACCAGATGCCTTGTTGGACAGGGTGAGCTAATTGAGGGAAAAGATTTGATGGAATTATTAATTACATCGATTTCGGACTTATCCCGCAAAAATACTCTTTTGCTTGATTTGGCAAATGTCAATTTTAATCTTAATAATTATGCTGAAACAGAAAAAATATGCAATAATTTAATTAGTTTGAAAAATATCAACCCCGAGTTATTGGGATCAAGCTATCAACTATTAGGGCTCATTTCAATTTATAAAAACAACGATCTTGATTCTGCCTTGCAATTTTTCGAAAAGACTAATTCAGTTTATCAAAATGGCTGCCTTAAATTCAGGCAAGCAGAAATCTTAATGAATATTGGGAACATTTACAGCATGAAGGGGGATGTTGAACAGGCATTAGCTTACTGGAACCAATCTTTCAACCTTAACCAATCAATCGGCAACATGCAACAGGAAGCGAAGCTTCTTGTAAATTTCGGTATTTATTATTTTAATTCATTAGAATTTGAAAAATCAACTGAAAATTATACTAAAGCCTACTCGATTTTTAACAGTTTTGGGATTAAGGATGGGCAGGGATTAGTCGAATCTAATCTTGGTGAGATATATTTGCTGATGTGCGAATATCAAAAAGCATTTGATTTATTAAACGACTCAATAAAAGTTTTCAGACAGCTTCAAAATAAAGAAGAAGAACTGCAAGCTCTTTTTCTTTTAGGAAAATTATATTTTACAATAGGTGATAATGGCAAACTTCTTCAATTAATTAAAGAATTTGATTCTTCGATTAAAGAAGAACCTTCAGAAACTCATAAAAACAATTTTGAATATTTATTAAACTTAAGCAAAATCTTAGACGGGGATTTGAATAATATTCTTCATTCATTAACGGAAGTACGAACAAAAATTTCAATTGATGAAAGAAAGTATGACTATTTTTCCTGTACTATGAATATTGTTCAGATAATGATAAAATTAAATATACTTGATGAAGCTGTAGTAGAATTGCGTTCGGAAAAGCTTATTGAACTATGCAATGAAAATAATATTTTTGAAGCAGAAAAGGATTATATGTTAGGAATAATAAGCGAACTCAATCCACTTCTTGGATCAATACCTTCATTAGATTATTTCTTAACTGCATACAACCTTATGATTAATTTGCACATAACAGAGTTAACCTGGAAAATCCTTTATGCTCTTTTTAGATTCTATAGCACCAGAGGAAATATTAATAAATCCAGGGAATATGCAAAATACTCTAAACTATTAATTAAATATATAGCAGAAAATATTAACGACAGGCGCTTAAGAAGTCTTTATTTGAAAGAAGCAGAAAGAAATAAAGCATTAAATGAATTAAACTACTACGAAGAACAATTCTAAAAAATGGTAAAAAAACGTGTAATATTAAAAGTCTATTCAGATATTGAAGACGTTTCATCCATTCATTCAGCAATTAAGCAATTAGAATTAAAGAATCTACCGGTTTACGCCTCTTACGCACAAAGATTTGCCATAACTCCCGACTCTATTATAATTCTTCAAATTAATTATATAGAATCAAAATTATTAACCAGACTGCTAAAGATTCGATATAATATTAAAAATAAAATAATATTCGTTGTCCCGAACAACAATACACTACTGGTCAGCTCATTGGCCAAACTTGGTTTTATAAATATTTTTATTTTTCCATATGAACTTTCAATGTTCATATCTTATTTAGAGGAAATATTAATTAATAATACCTACCTTACAACATCACAATTACTTGGAAGTACAGGTGGGGGATTATATGATTTCAAATCAATTATCGGCAATTCAAAAAATTTCTTAAGAACCATTTATATAGCAAAAAAAGTAGCAGCAAATAAAGATGTAAATATACTTATCCGTGGTGAAACCGGAACAGGCAAAGGTTTAATAGCCAGAGCCATCCATAATAGTAATAAAGAGATTACCGGTCCTTTTGTGGATATTGTTTGCTCTTCAATTCCGGAAAATTTACTTGAATCGGAACTATTTGGTTACGAACCGGGCGCTTTTACAAATGCGAAGAACAGAAAAATAGGTTTATTTGAACTTGCGGAAAAAGGAACATTATTTCTGGATGAAATCGGAGACTTAAGTCTAAACATTCAAAAAAAACTATTAAGAGCAATTGATAAAAAATTAATCCGACGTCTCGGCGGGCTAATGGATATTCCAATTAATACAAGAATTATATCCTCTACTAATATGAACCTGGAAGAATTGATTGAGAACAATATTTTCCGCGCAGATCTATATCACCGTCTAAATACTGTTAATATTGAGATTCCGCCTTTACGGAATCGAGAGGGAGATGCTTTACTGCTTGCAGACCATTTTATTAAAGAATTTAAAACACAATTCGATAAAAATATCGGTAAAATAAGTAGTGAAGCAAAAGATTTTATTAATAATTACTCCTGGCCGGGTAATGTAAGGGAAATCAGAAACGCAATAGAGAGATCTGTTTTATTAACGGAGGATAATCTAATTAAATTTCAAGATCTTTCATATATTTTAAAAGCAAGAGATAAGTCTATTGAAAACAATCTGGAAGAATCAGCTTATTTTCCTGATCAAATTCGATTATACATTTATTTTGCAAAAACAAAAATGAAAGAACTTAATAAGATTTATGCAAAAGAAGTTTTAAAAAAGGCTAATGGAAATAAATCATTAACTTCAAGATTACTTAATATATCCAGGCCAAAATTAGATACCCTCCTAAACAAATAATTTTTTATTCCGATAATGTATATTATACAATTTTCAAATTTAAAATACTGTATAAAAAATATCTAAATTTGCTTATTTTTAGATAAATAATATAACTATGTAAAATAACTTTACATTTTTTACGATATTTCTTTATAAAATAGGTAATTATTACCGGTCTATAGTTTTACACTTCAAATATTAACCAAAATCAAACTTTTATACTGATGGCATAGTCATTGCGCAATTAATAGTGCTTAATATACTATTTTCACTAAAGTGCGAGGGATAATATGCTTAAAACTACCATTACTTCCATTCTCTGCGTATTATTTGTTATAACCGGATATACTAAAGATCCACAAAAAAATAATAAAGTAGAGGAAGCTGTTCGGTATAAAGTTTCACAAAATCAATCAACATTGGAAATAAATCTCGCAGGGGGAGTTCAAACTAACTCTAAAATCCAAGAGACTTACTTACCTATTCTATTATTTGGGTCATCCTCTCAATTGGACGCATTAGGCAGCAGGTATGCTTTTGCTCATTCTAACTCTCAGTTGGATGAACTCGGCAGCAGGTATGCTTTTGCTCATTCTAATTCTCAGTTGGATGAACTCGGCAGCAGGTATGCTTTTGCTCATTCTAACTCTCAGTTAGATGAACTCGGCAGCAGGTATGCTTTTGCTCATTCTAATTCTCAGTTGGATGAACTCGGCAGCAGGTATGCTTTTGCTCATTCTAATTCTCAGTTGGACGAACTCGGCAGCAGGTATGCTTTTGCTCATTCTAATTCTCAGTTGGATGAACTTGGCAGCAGGTATGCTTTTGCTCATTCTAACTCCCAGTTGGATGAACTCGGCAGCAGGTATGCTTTTGCTCATTCTAACTCTCAGTTGGATGAACTTGGCAGCAGGTATGCTTTTGCTCATTCTAACTCTCAGTTGGATGAACTTGGGAGCAGGTATGCTTTTGCTCATTCTAATTCTCAGTTGGATGAACTTGGCAGCAGGTATGCTTTTGCTCATTCTAATTCTCAGTTGGATGAACTCGGCAGCAGGTATGCTTTTGCTCATTCTAACTCCCAGTTGGATGAACTCGGCAGCAGGTATGCTTTTGCTCATTCTAACTCCCAGTTGGATGAACTCGGCAGCAGGTATGCTTTTGCTCATTCTAACTCTCAGTTGGATGAACTCGGTAGCAGGTATGCTTTTGCTCATTCTAACTCTCAGTTGGATGAACTCGGCAGCAGGTATGCTTTTGCTCATTCTAACTCTCAGTTGGATGAACTTGGCAGCAGGTATGCTTTTGCTCATTCTAACTCTCAGTTGGATGAACTTGGCAGCAGGTATGCTTTTGCTCATTCTAACTCTCAGTTGGATGAACTTGGCAGCAGGTATGCTTTTGCTCATTCTAACTCTCAGTTGGATGAACTTGGCAGCAGGTATGCTTTTGCTCATTCTAACTCTCAGTTGGATGAACTTGGCAGCAGGTATGCTTTTGCTCATTAATTAGATCATAGATTAGTTATATAAATAGTTCATAATCTTATTAAAGATTAGTAATTTTAAGCCTTCAGAGAATACTTTGAAGGCATTTTTTTAAATAAAAACTCTAAAACATCATTCATTTTCATAATTGCAAAAAAAAATATTCTTCCTTTTTATTTTATTAATTTTTTTTTGGGCACCTATTATAAAATCTCAAACTAACTGGTATGAGAAAGATAGTGAGCATTTCAAAATAATTTATAAGCAATCCCAATCTTATTTAGTTCCCCACATATTAAATTCCGCTGAAAATGCTCTTAAAACATTAATGAAAATTTTTAATTATAAGCCATCCGAAAAAATTGCTATTAGTTTATATGATGCAAGCGATTATGGATTTGCGTCAGCCACATCTGTCCCGGAAAATTTCATCCGGCTCGAAATAGAACCATATGAACATGCATATGAAAACATTCCTTTTAATGAGAGATTTCAATGGGTACTTAGCCATGAGCTTGTGCATGTTGTAGTTGGTGACCATGCTTCTGATATAGAAGCAATTACAAGAAAAATATTTTCAAAAGTGTCACCGGAACAGATCCAGCCCATTACAACTTTTTACAGTCTCCTTACTGATTATAGCCGGTTTACACCAAGATGGCATCAGGAAGGAATAGCTGTTTATTTGGAGACATGGTTAAGCGGCGGATTCGGAAGAGTTCTTGGAAATTTTGATGAAATGTTTTTCAGGTGCATGGTATTAGACTCTGTAAAGTTTCCTTCTTATGTTGAACTCGATGCAAAAACATCTCTAACGAATTATTTACTTGGAACTCTTTATTATTTATACGGGGCGCGTTTTTGTTCATACCTGGCAATCAATTATGGCCAGAAAAAATTAATTGAGTGGTTCAGAGAAGAGCCGGATGATAATTATAATGGATTTATCGATAAATTCAAAAAAATTTATGGATTTGAATTCGAGGATGCTTGGAATCAGTTTATTGCAAACGAAAAGGTTTTTCAGAAAGAAAACTTAAGCAAGCTGGAGACTTCAGAATTAACCCCGGTAAGAAGGATCTCAGCAAAGCCGATTGGCTGGGTTACCCAACCATATTTGGACTCTTCCGACAGTACAATGATTTTTGGTTATCATACTCCAAATCATTTAGCAGGAATACAGAAGTTTAAGCTTTTTACAGGCTTGTCAGAAAATTTGGCTACTTTGCCAACTCCAAGTTTAATCCGTGTTGCATCAACAGCATATGATAAAGAAAATGGCCTTTTTTTTTATACAACCAAGAATAATGAATTGTACAGGGATCTATGTGTTCTTGAGACATCAACGGGAAAAACAAAAATATTATTTAAAAATTGCAGAGAAGGAGATTTGGCTATTTCACCTTCATCGCATGATCTATGGGGTGTACTCCATTCCAATGCTGAGGTTTCTATAACAATTTCTCCGTATCCATATAGAACTATTATACCTTTGATCAAATTTAATGCAGACGACGAAGTACTTAATCTTTCTATAAACCCAGATGGAAAAACTTTAGCGGCCGTTCTTCATAGGGCAAGTGGAGAACAATCGGTAATTTTAGTTAACATTGATAGTCTTAAGGCTGGCGGGGCTTTTAGATTTGAATCTATTACTGATAAAGGATCTCCGGAAAATCCTTCATGGAGCCCCGATGGAAAATATTTATTCTGGAATGCTTATACGAACGGTGTATCTAATATTTATCGCATAGAAATAGAGGATAAAGAGATTGAACCTATAAGTAATACTTTGCGGGGATTATTTATGCCGGAATATATAGATAAAGATTCCCTGTTTGCATTTGAGTTCACCACTGAGGGCTTTGTACCGGTAATTATACCTAATTCACCCGCTAATCACTTAGCAGCAATAAATTACTTTGGGGAAAAAGTGGTTGAAAAAAATCCGGAAATTACAAAATTGGCATTAAAACAGGATAATGAACCTATAACAGATTCAACTACCGTACAGGACGAACAAGAATATAATTCACTGGACAATTTAAAAGTATTAACTTTTATACCGGTTATCAGCGGTTTTCAGAATGAAGCCATGCTTGGAATTTTTACACATATTTCCGACGTGTTAATTATTCATGATATGACTATGGAATTAGGAGTATCACCATTTAAATCTGTGGAAGACTTGCCAAAATTCCATCTAAAAATAAAATATGAATACCGTAAAAGGATAACGGTGGGCATTAATTATAATGCAACGGATTTTTTTGATTTATTTAATACCCGCAAGAGAGGCATGATTGGGACAAAATTGACACTTGGATATACTCAATACTGGATTTTTGATAACCCACTTAAAGTGATGCAAACTTTCTCAGTAGACTATTATACTAAAGTAAAATTAATAAATGATAACCTTGTAAAGGTTTCGCAGCCAGATTTCGCGGTATTTCAGACTAACATTAATGCAAAAGATTTGCGAAAAAGTATAGGAAGTATTGATTGGGAGGATGGGAATGAACTTAATCTTACCTTGATGGCATTTGGAGTAAAAGAGCCCGCCTGGCTGGTAGCAGGAGAATTATACGGTGAATGGGATAATTATTCAACCTGGCTTTTTCCGCATAACATTTTTCATTTCAAATTGGCATCCGGTTTAACAAACGGAACGGATGATGTGGTACAGGCTAAATATTATTTCGGCGGATTCGGTAATAGACAGCTTGAAGACACAGATGTAATGCAATTCCGGAAAGTTTTCCGTTTCCCGGGAGTATCCATTTACAGCCTTGATGCCGATAGATTTTTTAAAGTGTTGTTAGAAAATGAACTTCCCGCATTAAGATTCAGTAATGCTTCAATCGGCCAGCATTATTTAAGTCATATTAGTATGTCATTTTTCACACAAGCACTCACTGTTAAAACAGATCAGCAACCAAATTATGTAGATTTGGGCTCACAAATTAATTTTGTTATGAGGCATTGGTTTAATCTTGAATCTACTCTTTCGGCCGGCATTGCCAAAGCCTGGTATAAAGGTGGAAATTCCTGGGAAACATTTATTTCATATAAATTATTGAGAAATTAAAATTTATTAATTATCTACAACATATAATTTTTATATTGTCAATTTATTTATTAGTATTTTTAACAGCATATAACTTTTACAGAGCAAAGACAGCCCATTAATGCATAGCTCAGAAATAACAGTTAATCAAAAGATTCGTTTTGTTATAAATTAGTGAAAAGAACCATATTGACTGATATTACCCAAGATATAGCTAAAAATATTTTATCAAATTATTTTAATAAAAGCCAGGTAAAAGAATTCAAGGGAATTGTTTCCCGGTTATATCAAACAGGGGAAAAAAGTAAAAAGGAAAGCACTCCTTTAAAAAAGCAAAAACTTATTCCAAATTATCAAGAAAATATATCTCCTTTATATGTTGATTTATTAATAACATTTGCCGCAGACAAACTTATTAAAGAAAAGCTTATAGAATTGATGCTTTATCTGGGAGAAGCCCTGGTTGCGCATGGTGAATTAGAAATTGCTACACAGATATACAATCAAATTTTGATAAAAATAAATCACGAAAACAATCTTGAAAATATTGCAGCATATACGCTATTAGCACTGGGAGAAATTAATAGCCGCCAGGCTAAATGGGACAAGAGTATAAATTTTATAAACCAGGCAAAAAAATACTTTAGCAAACAAAACGATATAAAAGGCATTGCAAAGTGTAACAATATGCTTGGCAGTATGTATGGTGATATAGGCAGCATAAAAAAAGCAAAAGAATGCTTTGAAAACAGTCTTTCTTTTCTTAACCCTCAGACTGATATCGCACTCATAGGCATGATAGAAACTAATATAGGAATATTGAACAGTATAAGAGGAGATTATGATGATTCATTGCTGTATTTTCAGCGGGCATTAATAAAATATGAACAAATAAAAGACTTAATGCGAATGTCACAATTGAGACATAACCTTGGTATGCTGCATACTCAAAAAGGTGAATATGAAGCTGCGCTTAGAGAATTTGATTTGAGTATTTCAATATCAATAAAGGCAGGATTTCTACCTAACCTTGTTTTATCATATTTAAGTAAATCATATATATATGCAAAATCTAATGACCTGCCTTTAGCATCAGCTTTTGCGGATAAATCCTTTGAATTAAGCCGTAAATTAAATGACAGGCTTTCCATAGCTGATATTTATAAAATTAAAGGAATTATAGAAAGAAAATTAAAGCATTATGACCTCTCAGAAAACTATCTGCTTACCAGTTTAAGGTTAAACATTGAGTTGGAAAATATTCTTAATCAGGCAGAAACTTTATCTGAATTAGGGGACTTATACATTGAAGTCAATAAAAAAGAAGAAGCAAAGCAGTGTTTAAAAGATGCGTTAAAAGATTACAAGAAAATGGGCGCAACCCTGCATATAAAAGAAGTAGAGGTACAATTGCACAAGATTAACTAATTAGCTATCCAAAAATTATTTTAGCAGATAAATTCATTTATGTTATATTTATTTAAAATAGTTTTTATTTATACTTTATTAACATTGTCTTATATTATTCCGGCATTTTAAATTATTTTTTATTATTAGCGGCTTTAAATGAAGTTTTCCGAATTCAAAAAAAACGTTGAAAATTTAAACAATAAACCAGGTTTTGGCGATTCTTCCGATAAGATAAAAAACCTTGAAGTTATACTTGATATTGTAAAAACCATAAACGGTACTTTAATTCTTGAAGACGTTCTGCAATTGGTCCTTATAAATGCAATCAAACTAACTAATTCAGACAGAGGGTTTATTGTACTAAGAAGTTCTGCCGAAGAATTGGAATATAAATTAGGTTTAGATGCAGAGGGGAATCAACTACCTGAGAGTATGTTTAATATCAGCACAACTGTGGTTAAAGATGTTTTTAATGTCGGGCAGTCCAAATTTATTGAAGGAGCACAGAGCGATACTGAGTATGATTCCAGTAAGAGTATTCTTCGTCTTGATCTTCAAACTATTTTATGTTCTCCGCTAGTAACGGAAAATAAAAAAATAGGCGTTATATATGTAGATAGTAAACATCTTCATAAAGTGAAGGCACGTGAAATAACCGATACTTTTGAAATTCTTGCAGGGCAAGCAGCAACAGCTATCAGGAATGCGCAGCTATATAAAGGGCAGCTAAATGCATACAATGCTTTGAATGAAGCAAATATCCAGTTAATTCAGTCAGAAAGAAAGGCACTTAAATCAAGCATCGATTCTGAAATCGGACAATCCTTGCAAGGTTTGGTTCACCTTGCTCTTTTGGAAACAGAAAGTTTGCTTCGAATTATAGAAAAAAACCAAAAAGACACTGAAAGTAAAAATGATCCGGATGCCGCTATTTTTGACCGGCTTAAGTTAAAATCTATAGTAGCTATAGATAGTATAAGGAATATTCAAAAATTTGCCCAGATCTTGTTAGAAACTTCCCTTATGAACCTTAAAAAAGACAGCGGCGACTTAAACATAACTATACAGACTGTAATAAAATATCTTTCAGCAATGAAAAAATATTACAAGGTAGTTTTTAAAACTGAATTAAACGCAATTCCGCTATGCAATTATGACTCCGAACAGATACAACATTTGCTTGTTCATTTATTTAATAATGCGGTAGAATCAAGAAAAGATGCATCAATATTTATCAGATCGTCATATAAAGATAATTTTGTTCATATAGAAATTGAAGATAACGGCCCGGGATTTCCAGTAGAAATTGAAAATCCTTTTTATGAAGTAATTGCCGCAGGAAAAACCAGTTATGGACTTTATTTGTGCAAAAGTATAATAGACCGGCATAATGGGCAGATAACAATATTGCGCTGGAGACCAGGTGTAATTATTCAATTTTCTTTACCGGTAATCTAATTCATGCATGAACTATTATTTAAATATTTTACAACACTTTACGATCAAATCCCATATCCTGTCCAGATTGTTAATGAAAAGGGTAAAATTGTTTATGTTAATCATTCTTTTACATTTCAATGGGGATATAATTTGTCCGAGTTAAAGGAATATTCAATATTCACTGACTCAGAGATTAAAAAATGCGGCGCCGATCAGGCAATTTTAGAGACATTAAGAAAGGGGACCAATAATTTTATAAACAATTATGCCGATTCGCTTTTAAAAAGTAAAGAGATAACTCCCCCTTTATTCAGGACTAAAGTTTTTTCCGTATCTGAGGGAGATAAAATATACGCAGTACTATTTCATGAGGATCAAACTGAAATAGTATTGGCCGAAGAAGAAGTAAAAAAATCAAGAGACAACAACAAAGAAACCGAAAGATTAAAGGATACATTTCTCACTGTACTTTCCCATGAACTTCGAACACCCTTAAACATAATATTGGGGTATTCTTCAATTATAAAAGAAAGTATGCGGGATAAAATAAGCCCCGAAGACAGGGTATACCTGGATAATTTGTACAGTGGAAGCGAAAGATTATCAAACAGCATTACACAAATGCTGGAGTTTGCACAGATTGAAGCGGGCAATTATATTCTAAATATTGAGACAATAAATTTGAATAGTATTTTATCTAACTGCATTGACGCTAACAAAGAAAGTGCATTAAACAAAAAACTTTCGATCAAAAATAATTTTAGCAGGAAAAATATCTTAATTGATGTTGATGTTCAGAGCCTTGAAAGTGCAATTAATAATATACTGGGTAATGCAGTTAAATTTACCCGACAAGGATTTATTGAGATTGAAACCAGCATAATTGAAGATCGAGAAGTTGCGATCTGTAAAATTCAAGATTCGGGGATCGGTATTTCAACTGAATATATGGATCATTTATTCCGTCCTTTCAGCCAGGAGGATTTAAACATTGGAAGGAACTACGAAGGCAATGGCCTGGGCCTTGCTCTTGCAAAACGTTATCTTGAGAAAATGGGTGGCTCCCTTTTAGTTGACAGCATTAAAGGAGTTGGAACCACATTTACTTTAACTCTGCCTCTTTCACAAAAAAATAAATAATTCTTGGTGAATCAATAAATATTCACAAAAATAAAACTATTTTTTACGGACAATAATTATTTAATTCCTTCTTTAAAAACTACACTAATTTGTTTAAGTTTTATTTCTATGTATTTAGTGAGAATAATTAATTTCTATTATTTGGTATTTTATAAGGGCGATTTTAATGACGAATTTGGATGAATTGAAGGATAAAGTCCAAAAAGCATATTCTGAGTGGGAAAGAATTGTTTTGCTTAATTCGATAGACGAAAATTCTGATAAAAAACACATTTCTAATATATATGCCAAATCACTTGAATTTGATTCTAGCCTTCAAAACAAAAGTCTATACACACCGCTTGATATAAATGAAGAAAAATATCTTGATGAAATTGGATTCCCGGGAGTTTACCCGTTTACACGAGGAATTCGAGCTACCATGTACGAGGGGAAACTGTGGACCATGCGGCAATATGCAGGATTTGGAACTGCGCTTGAAACAAATAAACGGTTTAAATACCTTCTTTCGAATGGTACGTCCGGATTATCTACTGCTTTTGACCTGCCTACACAGATAGGATATGATAGCGATGACCCGATTTCATACGGAGAGGTTGGTAAAGTTGGAGTAGCAATTGATACCCTTGCTGCTTTAAAGGAAGCCGTAAAAGGGCATGAAAATATTATGCCGAAAATTGTTGATGCAGTTAAAACTTATGCAAGCGTAGGTGAGATTTGTAATACTATGCGCGAAGTATTTGGAGAATACAGGGAAACAATTAACATATAAAATGCAGGAAGACTTGAGAAGATGATCAGGATTATTCGTTAGCATTTAGTAAATTAAATTAAAATAGTTATAATTATGAAAATTACTAATATAGAGCATATAGGTATAGCCGTAAAAAATGTTAAGGAAGCTATAAACTTTTATGAAAATATTCTTGGGTTAAAATGCTATGGCACTGAAGTAGTTGAAGATCAAAATGTAAAAACGGCATTTTTTAAATTAGGCCAAACAAAAATTGAGCTCCTGGAGACCACTGAGCCTGACGGCCCGGTAGGCGAATTTATTGAAAAAAAGGGGGAGGGAATTCATCATATTGCATTTGCAGTAAAAGATATTGAACAATCTATTAGAGATGTCGAATCACAAGGAATTAAGTTAATTAATAATACACCACAACCGGGCGCTGAAGGATTTGAAATAGTTTTTCTTCATCCAAAATCTACGGGTGGAGTACTAATAGAGCTTTGCGAGAAAAAATGATTACAGACTGGAAAGAGGCTTTATCAGATAAAAACTATATATTACAGGCAGCAATAACTGTGGTTGTACTGGCAGTTGTAATATTGAGTTTGACTAATTTTCTTAATTATATTGAAACCCGCCAGGGGATTATACTGCCTGATCCGCTGCTTATACATTTTAAACCTATAAACCTGACCTGGTTCATATTTGGATTGCTATACCTTTCATTAATAATTGGGTTATTCGAAATATCAAGAAATCCCAAACAATTAATTTTTATTTTCCAGGTATATGCACTCCTAGTTGTCATTAGAATGGCAGCTATGTACCTGGTACCGCTAAACCCGCCTTTGGATATGATTCCCTTAAATGATCCATTCGTTCAATATTTTGGAACAGGCAGACTCTTAACGAAAGATTTATTTTTTTCAGGCCATACAGCAACACTATTTTTACTTTTTCTTGTTGTCCAAAATAATAAACTTAAGACTATCTTTTTAACCTGTACAGTTGCAGTAGCATTGTCGGTTCTGCTGCAGCATGTGCATTATTCAATTGATGTTTTAGCCGCACCATTTTTTACATATACCAGTTACCGGGTCATTATTTATCTTTCCCAAAAGATTAATATGTAGAACAGGATGTCATCCTGTCCTGCAAATTTTTTTATTATTTGCTTGTTTAACTATTACAAATAAATTATCTTATAACAACCTCAATATTATTTTTATTTAATTTTATTGAATAGGGGGTTAGTTAAATGCGCCTTGCTATAAAACTTAAAGGCATAATCAATTCGATCGTACCCGTTAATTACAACTATCCCCTTGCCTCCGCGATCTATAATTTACTTCATTTCGGCTCCCCGGAATTTACAGGTTATCTCCATGATTCCGGGTATGTGTACGAAAATAAAACTTATAAACTATTTACCTTTGCATTCAAATTTGAAAAAGCAGTTATTCAGAATTCAAGTTTTAAATTATTAAGTCCAAACGCTGCTCTTTACATTTCATCACCGATGATCGATACTTTCATACAAAATTTTGTAATGGGTACATTTGAGGATCAAACAATTGCAATAAACAGTGAAACTATTTCCGCGCGTTTTCACATTTCCTCAATAGAGAGCCTTCCCGAAATACAAATAAACAACCGGATGAAATTTTTTCTTCTATCGCCTCTAGTTCTTTCAACTAAGAAAATTCATAATGGCAGATTAAAACAATATTATTTACGTCCCGGTGACACCGATGAAATAAACAGGGTACTTACACAAAACCTGCTAAATAAATACAAGCTTATATATAAGAATGATACAGATGATAATGAAGTATTACTTGAGTGGGATAAGGATTACATTAAATCAAGGGACAGGATAACTAAAAAAGTATCTATATGTAAATATGGAATACCGCCGGTTGAAATTATCGGCAATCAGGCGCCGTTTACTATAACGGGAGACCCGAAGCTCATAAAAACGGGATATGAATGCGGTTTCGGAGAAAAGAATTCTATGGGCTTTGGAATGGTTAGCACAATTTGACGCAAATTAAAATATTCTATCATTAAAAATCCGTGAATGTAATTGACGCGGCGAAGCTGTATTTATCCTGCTTATTAATAAACTATAATAATTTTATACATTATATGAAAAAACAAAAGTTGATTGACGAAATAAGAGCCGACTATCATTTATTTTTTGATATTCAGATTGGTAAATACTTAAAACAGGTTAATAAAGGAGAATTTGATACGCAGGCTGAAGCCAAAAGAATAATTAATAAAATTATTAATATTTGGAATGAAAAGATTTCAGTTGAAAAAGAAAAGCTTGATACATTAGATAAAGCCGCAAAAGCCGGATGGTTTAATTCCATTGAAATAGATTTTATAAATACAAATATCGATAAATATAGTCGCGTAATACCTGCTAAAATAAAACCTTCTAATGAAATCATGGGCAAAGTATTACCCGGCCTCACTGACAGCGAATTAAACCTGGTTCCATTTTGCTGGACCTTATTAGAACCTCATGGATATAAATACGAAAGGATGCGGGATATTATTGCCGGAAGTGAACCGCTGGAAATTGAAATTGAACTGATAAGGTGGGCTTATAAAATAGTAAATACTATTGATAAAGCTCTTCGTGCCAAATCTGTGTACAAGGCGGAAGAACTTATAAATGCTGCATATAAAATGGCTTGCGAAAAATTGAAAAAAGAAACTGCCAGAATCGCAGTTATTAAAGTGCAGGGAGATTTAACAAGAGAAATGAAGAAGACAGGAAAATGAACTGTATTAATTCGTTAATATTAAAAGCGGAGGTGGGAAATGAGATTACATTTTAGTTTATCCCCTAATACTCAAACTGTTCCGTTCGATTATCAGCACTTCCTTATAGGTACATTTCATAAATGGATGGGATGGAATGAGATTCATGATGATATAAGTCTTTACTCCTTAAGTTGGTTGCAGGGCGGTAAAATGGTAAAAGATGGTTTTAGTTTTCCCAATGGTGCCAAGTGGTTTATCAGCTTTTGGGATGAAGAGATTGGTAAAGAACTGATTATGAACGCTATGAATGACTCCACCGTATGCAGTGGTATGTATGTAAAAGAGATACAAATGCAGGATACACCGACTTTTAGCAATAAAGAAAGATTTATAGCATCGAGTCCGGTATTGATTAGAAAATATGATGAGAACAATAAAGCGATTCACCTTACTTATAAAAATGAGGAAGTCGATTCTTACTTAACAGAGACATTAAAGAAAAAATTAAAAACAGCAAGCCTTGATTATGATGTTACTGTGCGTTTTGATAAAACATATCAAAATCCTAAAACAAAACTTGTAAAGATTAATAAAATAAAGAACCGTGCAAATTTTTGCCCAATAATTATAGAAGGTAACCCGGAAGCAATAAAATTTGCATGGAATGTAGGCATAGGGCATTCCTCTGGTTGCGGATTTGGAGCATTACACTAAAAAAAGGATTTCAAAGATTAGCACAGATATTAGGAGAAAATATATGTACACAGTAAAGCATTCCGGTCCATTTGGTTTTATAAAACCTTGGACAGCAGTAAGAGATAATGAAACTTACAGTCAGAATTTTCTTACCCCATCAATTATTGAAGGAATAGAGAAAAAACTTTTTCCTGAATTGCTGGAACAAAAGAATTATGAATGCAGAATTATACGTCATAGGCTAACATATGCCGGCTTATCAAAGCAGCAAGAGCAAACACAGCCGCGCGGAATTACTACTACTGTTAAAAAGAAGGAAGGTATTACAATTATAAGTAGACCACGCTCAATTTTAACACGTGGCGTAATGATCAATCCGGTACTCTATTTGGCCTTTGCAAAATTAGAGCACGCTGAACAAGCAGTGCAGCAACATATTTGTTTGTGCAGAAATGAAGACGTGTTATTACCTATTGTCTTTCCAACAGGAGAATACATTGCTAATGTGAAAGAAGATGAGTTTGACAAAGCTGATAACGGATATAATGGTTTTGAATTAAGGTTTGGAAAAACGGAACAGTCGTTTATAGTAGGGTTCAACCGTTTTGATAATAGTAGACCAATGTACGGTTGGATTCATATTGTTGGTAACAATCCTTTGACAACATAAGCAAATTATTATGAACCCGATAACAGACCTATATGCAAAAAGCACAGATAATGGTGGAACACTGCTAATAGAACATTTACGTCAGGTAGCTTCTGTCGCGGATCGGATTGCTGAAGCATTAAACCTAGATAGACAATTAATTAAATTTGGCGGACTGCTTCATGATATTGGCAAGGCTCATCCTGATTTTCAAAAGAAATTAGTAAATCATAATGAAAAAGACTTTGGAATACCCTTTAGACATGAAATTGCATCGTTATTTTTTCTTCCATTATTTCCTAAAAAAGATTGGGGCGTTTTAATTGATATGATTGTTGCCCATCACCGTTCTATTAGTCAAGATGTGCGTAATCAAGGGATATTAGACTTAGAAAATACAGAAGGCATAGATGAAATTTTTAAAAGACATTGTGAACCTTGGGAAAAATGGTCTCCAGAGGCTCTTAAGATAATTTCCGAGCTGGGAATTCCTACACAAAACATTCCAAAAGAAGAAGCATACAAAGTATTTAAATATGTTATTGAACACTGTTCAAAGAAACCACTAGGTTGGTCAAAATGGAAGGGAGTGCTCGTTGGGGCAGATCACTTTGCTTCTGCATTAGATGAGAAAATACAAGAGCACCTTCAATATATATTCCAACTTCCTGATATTTCGGTTTTTAGTAAGAGGACAAATGGATTATATCCTTTATCTCTTTTACCTGCCAGCGATAATCGTTATCATTCGCTTGTTATTGCACCTACTGGAGCGGGAAAAACCGATTTCTTAATGAGACGTTGTCATGAAAGGATATTTTACACGTTGCCGTTTCAAGCTTCCATCAATGCCATGTATGAACGTTTTAAGCAACAGTTGCCGCATCAGAAAAATATCCGGTTACTTCATGCATCTTCAAAGTTAATGGTTCAAAATAATAATTCATATGAAGAAAGAGTTTTGCAGGATAAAATTGGTGCTTCAATAAAAATATTAACACCTCATCAACTGGCTTCATTGATTTGCGGTACACGTGGTTTTGAAGCGCTCGCAGTTGACATCATGGGGAATGATGTTATACTAGATGAAATTCATTCATACTCGGATATTTCACAATCTATGGTTCTTGAAATAATCAAAGCGCTATTAAAACTTGATTGTAGAATTCATATTGGGAGTGCAACAATGCCTTCGTTATTGCAGAAGAAAATATTAAAGTTACTCGGTGGAAAGAAAAGGACATACTATGTTACACTACCTGAAGAAACCCTTGATACTTTCGACAGGCATATTATTCATAAGTGCTCATCGTTTGAAGAAACCATTCCAATTATAAGACAAATGTTATTGGATAATAGAAAAGTTTTAATTGTTTGTAACAAAGTTGACATTGCGCAGCAACGATTAAAGAAATGTCAGGAATTGTTTCCCGATATTCCTCAAATGCTTTTGCATAGCCGTTTCCGTAGACAGGACAGGGCAGAATTAGAAAAAAAATTACGGGAAGAATTTGATGCATCTTTAAAAACATGTATTGTTATCTCAACACAGGTTGTTGAAGTTAGTCTTGATATTAGTTTCGATATGATGGTAACAGAATGTGCACCACTAGACAGTCTTATACAAAGGTTTGGCCGCGTCAACCGCAGAAGGACAAATGATAGTGTTCGGGCAAGGATTATTAAACCAATATATGTTATTGTACCACCAGAGAACGAAAAAGATTGTTTACCTTATAAACGTGAATTATTACAAAAGAGCTTCGCTCAATTGCCGGATAATGAGATATTACAAGAACGTGATTTACAGAAAATGCTTGATGAAGTTTTCGTTAAGTTGGATATAGTTTCAATAGATACTCATTTAGTCTGGGAAGGTAATAAGTTTCTTTTAAAAGAACTTTGTCATTTTCCGTCTTCTATCCTTATGGAAACACTAAATATAGAATCTGCATCGGCAATTTTGCAATCTGACTTAAAACAATATGAAAAGTGTAATAGTGAAGAAATGATGGGTATGGAAATCCCAATTCCAAGAAGTTCAAGATTTCGTTCTTTTACAAAATTTGGTTATTCAAAATATGGGACATGCCCGATGATAATCCATGATGATTTATACAGTAAGGTTTTAGGGTTAGAGTGGAAGGAAATTGATACAATAATATAAAAAGTGAGGGTAAAAAGGTATGTACACATCCGTTATAGGTAAACGGTTTTTAGAGATGTATAATAAAGAGAAAAAGAAAAAATATTCTGCACAAGAATTCTTTGAGAAGGAAATATTTGAAAAATTTTATAATCATAAAAAATATTTTAAATGGGTTGTCAATTCACCATTTGTTCAAAAACTTGGTATGGATGAGAGTGCAAAAATTAAAAGCACAAACGACGAACCCAAGATTAAATTACAACGATTAATTACTAAAATAGAAAATGAAGCTCCTGATAGCAGTTTTGCTATTGGTTATCCCGCAGCTGATTTAACATTTGATACTTCTGGTCAAGTATCCAACATCAATTTACCAATAAAACCTGAAGAAATATTTTATTCTTGGATTGGTGCAGGTTTTGGTATAGAAGTAGATGGAAAACAAGTTTTATATATTGATAAAGAAGAATTATTATGGACTATTTACAATGGTTGGAAAGAATATCGAAAATATCTAAATGATCCGACATTCTCACTTAAAGGAAATGAAATAGATTTATGGAATACACTTTGGTTTGATTTCAATTATTCAGAAAATAATATCAGCCCAAAACTTATGATTACCAAATATTTAGAAAAAGCTTCAAACAGCAAAGTAAATTCCGACTATTCTATAAAAAGTATCAGTTGGGTCTCATTGATATTTCTTTTGTCAAAAATTTATCCCAAGGAGAAGCTAACTATTTTTAGTTCTCGTTATATTTTTGACAAACAAAAATATGTAACAATTGGATTTGTTCAAATTAATATTCCAGAAATCTTAAAATTTAATGAATATTTTAATCTATTATTTTCTAAACCTGAATTTTTAGCAAATAAGCAGTTACGTAATCTTTATCAGACAGAATTATCTTTCCAAAGAGCTTGTGAATTAGGAACCATAGGGCTTAGAGCTATACAACCAAAAGACCTTAATAAATATATTCCTTCGGTTTATGAAAAAAGTCTTCCAAAACTTAAAACAGATGAAAATTCGCTAATTAACTATTCAATATATATAACATGGATTATTGCGATGCTAAACAATAAAGATCTACTCGAACTTGCGGAAAAACTCGCTAAAAAGCTTAAAGAGTTTATCGCTCAAGAGAAAAAGGTAAGGTTAAATCGTTCACATGCTGTAGAAAAATTTCTCAGCTCAAGAAATCGTAAAGATATTATAGATAATATATCTGAAATTATAAAGGAAGATCAATCTATATCAGAGATGAGTAATGAACTTGTAAATCACATTATGCTGGATATAGCTCCTGATAATCTTACTTTGTTTGTTACGCTTATTCGTTTTAAATATCTAGCAAATAACGTCTAATTTTAAAATTATTATGGAGAAAGAAATGCAAAATCCATTTATTTACATCCGCGGATTAAAACATGTTGACCATACAGTATTTGCTGTTGAAAAGGGTCAAAAGAATTACTGGGATAATCAATTTCAAAGAATAGTCGCTTATTCTGGGGGACAGCAGATTAAAAGACAAATAATTGAAGAAGTTATGCGACAATTGAATGTTGAACCTGCTCCAGTTACATTTTACTTTGAAGCTCCTAAATTGAGTGAAAAGGAAGTAATTACTCCCGCGGATCCAAGATATCCTGATCAATTACTTGGTGGTTGGATGGTAGCTTTGAGTAAAAAAAATGAAAATCTCGAAAGTTCTGGTAGAACTATTAAAAGAAGAAGTCCTCTTTCAATTTCCGCTATGAGGCCTTTGCATCCCCTTTTGAGTGGCATCATTGATGAAGACATCTCATTTGATAGAAGCGATCGCCCAGATATTCATAAAGTTGTCGTTAAAGATTCAGCTGGCAAAGTTTTAACAGATGAAGAAATAGCTCAATTGCTTGCCGGTTCCGATAGGAGCCTTAGAAGGAAATGGATACAAGACAACAAAAGAACGAGCGGACTTTTTATTTATGATGTTGCTATTGATTTAAGAACTCTTTTTTGTATTTCCACTAATTTACTTGAACCGGAGTTATCAAAAGAAATGATTGAAAACTTAATAACTGATGGATGGACAGAATCAATAAACATTTTTGGACCATGTCTCTTAGCTAGTAAAGAAAAGCGAGAAGAAATAATATCAGCATTGTCAAATGCTTTGTTGAATTGGAGAATCACAACAAATCAATCGAGAACATTTAGCCCTATGGAAATTCTTGCTGTTGCAATAAGTACTAAGGCAAATAATATTGCAGGTGCAATCAGAGCAAAATTATTGGATGATACTGAAAAACAGCGTGCTGTGCCAGTTATAGATAATACTGCCGGTGCGGAATTATTTATTGCTTTACCCTGTGACGGTTATATACAAGGTATTCATGGAACAGCAAGCGCTCTAGAGGATGCTGTAAAACGTTTAGTAGAATTGATGTTATCTTATGATTACGAAAACCAATTAAAATAATTTCTGGCAAAACTTTCTGATCTATTTCTTATAAAGAATTGTTATCCCGTGCTATGGGAATGAAATTACTATGACCGGCACACAAATAAATTATTATTTCCTTTGTCACCGCAAGTTGTGGTTGTTTACCAACAAAATTGATATGGAGCAGAACAGCGATGCGGTTACACTCGGCAAGTTCATTTCTGAAACTACATATAAACGCGAAGAGCATGAAATCCAGATTGACGATATTGTCATTGATTTCTATGACTATAAAACAAGAATAATCCACGAAGTAAAGAAGTCCGATAAAATGGAAGAACTGCATTTGTGGCAGGTGAAGTACTACATAAATGTGCTTGAAGAAAAAGGGATTACCGGTGTAAGCGGTGAGATAGATTATCCCAAACTTAGAGAAAAAGTAAAAGTTGAGTTGACTAATGCCGACAGGGATAAGCTTCTTGAAATTAAAACGGATATTGAAAGGATAATTACCTTATCAATTCCGCCGGAAGTAATTAACAAACCATTTTGTAAGCAATGCAGCTATTATGATCTTTGTTATGTGTAGGCCAGCCTGGCAAGCTGCCTTACAACTTGTTCAGGAACATCAGATAAGGTTATCCGGGAGTAATGATGAAACGTAATTATTATATTTTCAGCAGCGGGAAACTCATCCGCAGACAAAATACACTTTACTTTGAATCTGCCGTTTCGCCTGACAATTCAGAAGATAACAAAGATAATAATACTCCTTCAGGAGTAGAACCGGGCCAGGAAGTTCCGACTTTATCCTCAAGTGAAGATGAACTGCAGGTTGAGGACGAAGAGATAGAGAATTCGGAAGAAACAGAAGAACCAAGGCAAATGCCCCGGCGCCCGATTCCAATTGAAGACATAGAATCTATTTATTGCTTCAGCGAATTAAGATTCAATACAAAGTTTCTGAATTTTATCGCGCAGAAACAAATAACTCTTCACCTGTTTAATTATTACGGATATTACAGCGGATCATTTTATCCACGCGAACCGTTTGTTTCCGGGAAGCTGCTGGTTGAGCAGGTAAATACGTATAACGATACCGAAAAGCGAACCGTAATTGCACAAAAGTTTGTTGAGGGCGCTGCCGACAATATTATTAAAAATCTTCAGTATCACAATGCGCGCGAAAAAGATATGAGCGTATTTTTAGAAAGAATAAAAGAAATATATGACAGGGTAAAAGATACCGTCGATGTTCCCGAACTTATGGGCATGGAGGGAAATATACGCTCATTATACTACAAAGCATGGAATCTAATAATTAACGAAGAAATATCCTTTGAAAAAAGAGAAAAGCATCCTCCTACAAACCCGGTTAATGCGTTGATATCATTCGGTAATTCACTAGTTTATACTACGGTGTTAAGTGAAATATATAAAACGCAGTTAAACCCTTTAATCAGCTTTTTACACGAACCAGGCGAAAGAAGATTTTCATTAAGTCTTGATATTGCCGAGATATTTAAACCGTTATTAAGCGACAGGATAATATTTTCACTTCTAAATAAAAAACAGATTCAGGAAAAGCATTTTACAAAAGGATTGAACTTATGCCATCTTAATGATGAAGGAAGAAAGATTTACTTAAAAGAATATGATGAAAAATTAAAGACAACAATTAAACACAGAAATTTAAAAAAGTCGGTTAGCTACCGGCATTTAATACGCCTGGAATGCTATAAAATAATAAAACACATCCTTGGCGAAAAAGAATATAAACCATTTAAGATATGGTGGTAGGTTATCAAACATGGTGAAATAAATGTATGTAATTTTAGTATATGATATAATAGCGCAAAAGCGAGGCGCTAAGCTATTAAAGTACATGCGCCAGCATTTAAACTGGGTGCAGAATTCCGTATTTGAAGGGGATGTTACCCCGGCAAGTTTTGAAATAATTAAAGCAGGAATCAAGGAAATAATAAATAAAGAGAAGGATAGTGTCATTTACTATACATTTGAATCAATGAGCTATTCGACCCGTGGAGTTATCGGAATAGAAAAGAGTGAAACAGACAGTTTTATATAACAAAGTCGTCGAACCCCCGGTGATTTTACATTATTACAGGTCGACGACAATAAGAATGGAAAATGGTTGTAAAACAGCTTAAAAAGGCTTAAATTTCGGGAGTCTTAATCGAACTACTATAGAATTGAAACGACGTTCAGAACATCATCTGTCATATCCTCGATGTTGTCTTAATCGAACTACTATAGAATTGAAACAATTTTGCAACTATCGCATCTAAGAATACTTTTGTGTCTTAATCGAACTACTATAGAATTGAAACGCATAAAGACTTCCGGTAAAGCTTAATGAAATTATGTCTTAATCGAACTACTATAGAATTGAAACTCGGCAGCAGGCAGAAAAAGCAAACGGGGAAAAGAAGTCTTAATCGAACTACTATAGAATTGAAACAAGGGAAATAATAAGCCAATTTATTTTGATGAATTGTCTTAATCGAACTACTATAGAATTGAAACAAACAGAAAGAACTTAAGAAGGTTGTTGAGCAATCGTCTTAATCGAACTACTATAGAATTGAAACTCTGATTAACAGTAATATCATAAGGATCAGACGTCCCGTCTTAATCGAACTACTATAGAATTGAAACGCTTCAGTCCTTCTCATTTTTATTTGTCCGGGGAAGGTCTTAATCGAACTACTATAGAATTGAAACTCGTTTGCAGGTTGCAGGATTATCCCTTGTCTCTGGTCTTAATCGAACTACTATAGAATTGAAACTTATTAACACCAGTATTATTAACCAGTCCAGTCCTGGTCTTAATCGAACTACTATAGAATTGAAACGTGTAATGTTGACTAAAGTTGTATGGTTTTTACAGGGTCTTAATCGAACTACTATAGAATTGAAACTATCATTCAAAAGCTTATTATATAAATGAGTTACTTTGTCTTAATCGAACTACTATAGAATTGAAACACGGAATTAATGTTGTAATTAAAGCATCAAAACTCGGTCTTAATCGAACTACTATAGAATTGAAACAAAGAGCATATGTGATTGCAATGCCGTAATAGTCCGAGTCTTAATCGAACTACTATAGAATTGAAACTCGGTAAGATTTTTTGATGCGCAGCGGGTCGTATATAAGTCTTAATCGAACTACTATAGAATTGAAACAAAATTTTTAGAGCAGCTTGAATTGGTGCGATGTAAGTCTTAATCGAACTACTATAGAATTGAAACGCTTAAAATGTTTTAATTACGCTCTAAATTCGCACAGTCTTAATCGAACTACTATAGAATTGAAACATCAAGATGCCAAGACTGCTGAATCGGTAGCGCCCTTGTCTTAATCGAACTACTATAGAATTGAAACTAAATGACGGTGCTTTACGTCCTAAGATTTCCCTGGTCTTAATCGAACTACTATAGAATTGAAACATTAAAGCATGGGCGGGATTCAAAGAAAATCCAAACGTCTTAATCGAACTACTATAGAATTGAAACTCTGTTACACAAATAATCAGCGAAGCCGGGCTTGTAGTCTTAATCGAACTACTATAGAATTGAAACATAAAATTTTTGATCGATGCTTACGATAAAGTCGCGTCTTAATCGAACTACTATAGAATTGAAACACAGCCTTTGATTTTGTTGAATGCCTTGTCCAGTTTCGTCTTAATCGAACTACTATAGAATTGAAACCCGCGTCCATTTATAACTCCGCAGCAAGGGCATATCGTCTTAATCGAACTACTATAGAATTGAAACATGTTAAGACAACAAATGTGCAGGCATTCTTATTTGGTCTTAATCGAACTACTATAGAATTGAAACTAAGTTATCTTATCAAAATTTTCACGGAGATAATTAGTCTTAATCGAACTACTATAGAATTGAAACTTAATACTTGCAAACTATCCCGGGAAATATATCCGGGTCTTAATCGAACTACTATAGAATTGAAACCACTATGAAGATAATCAGCCGCATATTGATTATCCTGTCTTAATCGAACTACTATAGAATTGAAACTTATGAACTTAGACCGTCCCCGCATGGAGCGCATAAGTCTTAATCGAACTACTATAGAATTGAAACTTAATTAATCCGGCAAAGAAATGAAAACCCGCGAAGGTCTTAATCGAACTACTATAGAATTGAAACGGACAAGAGCCGCAACCTAAAAGTAACTTATGCAGCGTCTTAATCGAACTACTATAGAATTGAAACGGCCATAAACAATATTATTATCAAGTGCAACTTCCGGGTCTTAATCGAACTACTATAGAATTGAAACTTTTTCTCTCCATTCATTTTAAATTGTTCTTCCTTCGTCTTAATCGAACTACTATAGAATTGAAACTTTGCTAATGCATTTTGATATGTAGCATTAGGATAAGTCTTAATCGAACTACTATAGAATTGAAACGCGCAAGAAAAAGAACTAATTACAATCTCTGAAGTTGTCTTAATCGAACTACTATAGAATTGAAACGGTAATTAATTGATTTAATAAAAGCATAGTCGGCTGGTCTTAATCGAACTACTATAGAATTGAAACAACCGTCCCTGCGTTGGGCCTGCTGTATTCTGGCCGCGTCTTAATCGAACTACTATAGAATTGAAACACAGAAGAAAATGAGATGATTGAAATCTCGGAAGCGTCTTAATCGAACTACTATAGAATTGAAACTGACATGAACAATAAGTTTAATTGGACAAGGTATTCGTCTTAATCGAACTACTATAGAATTGAAACAGACAAAAATCGTTATACTTTTGTAAGATTAATTCTAGTCTTAATCGAACTACTATAGAATTGAAACATTGGTATTTTGGATTTATGTGAATAAACCTACACCGTCTTAATCGAACTACTATAGAATTGAAACATTCCAGAGTTCTTGAGCGCAAAACAGATGAACAGGGTCTTAATCGAACTACTATAGAATTGAAACGTATTTTTGTATGCCTGCACGTTCCTTACCGTAAATGGTCTTAATCGAACTACTATAGAATTGAAACTTAATTCTTTAGTGAATAAAGTTTGCTGTTGCTGCGGTCTTAATCGAACTACTATAGAATTGAAACTTCGGATCATCAAATTGATTTGGTATTTCGCCAATGTCTTAATCGAACTACTATAGAATTGAAACCATTTAACACATTGTAATTTATCATTACCATAATGTGTCTTAATCGAACTACTATAGAATTGAAACGATAATGTGAAGGCGGCTTATTCCGTAGTCGTAAGAGTCTTAATCGAACTACTATAGAATTGAAACTCGTTCCTGATCAGGTATGATAACTTCTTTCATTGCAAGTCTTAATCGAACTACTATAGAATTGAAACTCTAACATATATGATTGAGCTGTCCCATCGCAATACAGTCTTAATCGAACTACTATAGAATTGAAACTTTTTGGACTTATGCAGGTACGGCAGACACGAGAAGTCTTAATCGAACTACTATAGAATTGAAACCTAAACAGCAAACAGATTTAAACGTGAAAGGTGAAAGTCTTAATCGAACTACTATAGAATTGAAACACCGATAATCAGGTAATTAATCTTATTGTTTCTGAAGGTCTTAATCGAACTACTATAGAATTGAAACAAGGATGAATACGACGGAATTGTAATTGAGGATTTTGGTCTTAATCGAACTACTATAGAATTGAAACACCGAATTACTAACCAAAACTTTATTTATTTTTAAGGTCTTAATCGAACTACTATAGAATTGAAACGCGAGCAAATCATACCAATCTACGATACAGCATTACGTCTTAATCGAACTACTATAGAATTGAAACAGTATCTACATCTGAAGATGATAAAGTTGCACTGGGTCTTAATCGAACTACTATAGAATTGAAACCGTGGAATTTCCTTTAACAGTGCATTGGGTGGAATTCGTCTTAATCGAACTACTATAGAATTGAAACTACCGCTGCATGGTCAGCCGGGACGGTTCGCTTCAGTCTTAATCGAACTACTATAGAATTGAAACTGTACGCACTTAGCCATAAGTGGTGCAAGATTTTTTTGTCTTAATCGAACTACTATAGAATTGAAACGTTTTATAGGAGATGTAATTACTATTGCTTCAACCGTCTTAATCGAACTACTATAGAATTGAAACGGGCTTGGATTGGGGTTATGCTTCCGATCCGCTCGCGTCTTAATCGAACTACTATAGAATTGAAACGTGAAAGTGTATTGATAAGCTAACGTAGTATTGCTTGGTCTTAATCGAACTACTATAGAATTGAAACCAATTAATCAGTATTTTGATAAGTTAAATAGGTATTAGTCTTAATCGAACTACTATAGAATTGAAACTTCGGTGCGCCTGCGGATTCTTCTGACAAGAAAACTGTCTTAATCGAACTACTATAGAATTGAAACTGAATCGACACGGTTACTTAAATTTAAAATTTTATGTCTTAATCGAACTACTATAGAATTGAAACATGCAACTTTATCATAAGCATCGATTAAGAATTTAATGTCTTAATCGAACTACTATAGAATTGAAACAATGTCGAAATTATCTCTCATAAAATTGATAGTCGCGGTCTTAATCGAACTACTATAGAATTGAAACTTTTTATATGGTTATGTAAGTGGTGTAATTTCAAGTCTTAATCGAACTACTATAGAATTGAAACAAACGTGAGCAACTCAGTTTACATATCTGGAAAGAAAGTCTTAATCGAACTACTATAGAATTGAAACGGCACTAAAGAAGCGGCTGGAAAGATCAGTTGTCGGGTCTTAATCGAACTACTATAGAATTGAAACACATTAGCAGTTAAAAAGAATGTTGGCTTAATGAAGTCTTAATCGAACTACTATAGAATTGAAACGCTGGAATCGAGTTCATTAACGTCAACTTCAACTTGTCTTAATCGAACTACTATAGAATTGAAACTAATATTTATGATACTTACCTTGAAAAGGCGAAGGCGTCTTAATCGAACTACTATAGAATTGAAACGGAGTAAAGTTCAAAAGCTCTATCTAGGGACAAATTGTCTTAATCGAACTACTATAGAATTGAAACATAGTTTGGAAGCTTTTCGGAAGCGCTGAGAGTGTTGTCTTAATCGAACTACTATAGAATTGAAACATGATGCAAAAAGTTATACAATCTTCTCCAATAGAAGTCTTAATCGAACTACTATAGAATTGAAACTTGCAACAAATAGATTATTCTGTTAAATATGCAGAAGTCTTAATCGAACTACTATAGAATTGAAACTCAGAAGTAACAGCTCCTGGAATGAATGAAGGATTTGTCTTAATCGAACTACTATAGAATTGAAACTTAAAATTGAGTAGAATATTGTTGACGAACATTCTCGTCTTAATCGAACTACTATAGAATTGAAACCTCCAAAATAAAGTTGCAACTTTAAAAGACGAACTTGTCTTAATCGAACTACTATAGAATTGAAACTTTCCTTAATTTTGTTACAAGCAACTGGATCGTTAAGTCTTAATCGAACTACTATAGAATTGAAACAAAATTGAGGCTACCAAATCTGCTGCTGCGCCAAGGTCTTAATCGAACTACTATAGAATTGAAACCACTTTATTTTTGAAAGTTTTGAAAGTGAGGACAATGTCTTAATCGAACTACTATAGAATTGAAACGATTAAATGCAGAGCAGCAAAAGAAGGCCCTGGCACGTCTTAATCGAACTACTATAGAATTGAAACGTATATCATATCCGGTTGCTCCTGAATCCGGCGCCCGTCTTAATCGAACTACTATAGAATTGAAACACAGGAATAATATTAAAATATTTGTGGATACTGCTTGTCTTAATCGAACTACTATAGAATTGAAACTTATATGAGCAAATAACAAATGTTAATGTAGCTTTCGTCTTAATCGAACTACTATAGAATTGAAACGTCTGCAATCTCTTGAAGTTTGCGCTGCGCTTCCCTCGTCTTAATCGAACTACTATAGAATTGAAACATATTCTTTCGGATTAATATTGCCGGATTCATCTTTCGTCTTAATCGAACTACTATAGAATTGAAACACTTGCATAATTTCCGCCTGAGCCTGCAATTGCGCGTCTTAATCGAACTACTATAGAATTGAAACCTCAGCTCGTGCGCTTTCTTAAGCATCTCGATGTAAGTCTTAATCGAACTACTATAGAATTGAAACTGTAACCTGGTATTTAAGTAAGCGAAAGTGCGCTTTTGTCTTAATCGAACTACTATAGAATTGAAACGTAGAAACGGAGCGGGAAAATCAACGCTCTTAGAAGGTCTTAATCGAACTACTATAGAATTGAAACGCGCGAGGTTTATAATGTAATACTTAAATGGCAGCCTGTCTTAATCGAACTACTATAGAATTGAAACCTATGTATGGCACTTCGGAATAATATTTGTCATAAGAGTCTTAATCGAACTACTATAGAATTGAAACGAATATCAGAAATAGTATTTCCTATATCAGAAAATGTCTTAATCGAACTACTATAGAATTGAAACGTCAGAGAAAATATTGCAAAGAATGATAAATCTTTGTCTTAATCGAACTACTATAGAATTGAAACGCAGAAATAATGTTAGTTGAGAATTTAACAAAAAGGTCTTAATCGAACTACTATAGAATTGAAACAACAGACCGCTTGCGATATCTCCGATATCTCCCTTTGTCTTAATCGAACTACTATAGAATTGAAACGGATTAAAGCATAACAACATCTTTGGAGTGATATCTGGTCTTAATCGAACTACTATAGAATTGAAACAACTTTTAAAACGGACGGGGTCAAATCTTCAATCCTCGTCTTAATCGAACTACTATAGAATTGAAACCAGAAAAGAGATATTGCAACACAAATAATTTAAGAGAGTCTTAATCGAACTACTATAGAATTGAAACGATAATATTCAGACCCAACTCTAAGTCTGCATGATCGTCTTAATCGAACTACTATAGAATTGAAACTATTACCTTCCTTTGTTTAATATAATATTATTTAACTGTCTTAATCGAACTACTATAGAATTGAAACAGCGCTAAAACACCCGAACCGCTCTTGACTACAGTGTCTTAATCGAACTACTATAGAATTGAAACGTTGAAAATATTCATTATAAACTAATAACTTTATAGTCTTAATCGAACTACTATAGAATTGAAACGTATTTAATGTCGATGTAGATGTGGCTGACATTATTGTCTTAATCGAACTACTATAGAATTGAAACTTGCATTGAAGATATACTCCCTAATTCCATTACCTGTCTTAATCGAACTACTATAGAATTGAAACTTCAATGCTGCAGGACAGCACAGAGCCATAAAAACGTCTTAATCGAACTACTATAGAATTGAAACATAAGCAACTCTCCCATCCTTATCATAACTCAATTCGTCTTAATCGAACTACTATAGAATTGAAACTCCGAAATTGAAAGTGAGAAGAATTTTGCAGAGACCGGTCTTAATCGAACTACTATAGAATTGAAACTCCGGTTTATAAAGTTAAGGGAGGGTATGCAGTAGGGTCTTAATCGAACTACTATAGAATTGAAACATTGGAATATACGAGCTAATAATACCTGAGAAGTAAGTCTTAATCGAACTACTATAGAATTGAAACAAACACTATGAATTTTTCACAAACTTCATTATCAAGTCTTAATCGAACTACTATAGAATTGAAACGAGTAACCGGCTCTTTGGCTTCAGCTTTTGGATTTGCGTCTTAATCGAACTACTATAGAATTGAAACTTTTTTAAGAATCTTCTTTTAACCCACGAAAGGCCTGGTCTTAATCGAACTACTATAGAATTGAAACAATGTAGATGTCAGATCTCCGATGCCATCAATTAAAGTCTTAATCGAACTACTATAGAATTGAAACTGATATAAAAGGCATAGTCGTTTTCAAAGAAGTCCCGGTCTTAATCGAACTACTATAGAATTGAAACGCCTTTACCGAATCGGCTGCAAGTTCCCAAGTTTTAGTCTTAATCGAACTACTATAGAATTGAAACGTTTCCTGACAAATTATTGCAAGTATATCGGATGTAGTCTTAATCGAACTACTATAGAATTGAAACATAGTTACCCTCTTTTACCAGCTTCACTTGATAAGTGTCTTAATCGAACTACTATAGAATTGAAACATACACTTGTAGAGGAAGCATTTATCATATTTAGAAGTCTTAATCGAACTACTATAGAATTGAAACAACATCCGGGACGTTCGATTGCTGATTTAAGCGGTGTCTTAATCGAACTACTATAGAATTGAAACAATGGTACGTCTTATCGGTACAAATCGGCACTGCTTAGTCTTAATCGAACTACTATAGAATTGAAACAACAAAAGAAGCTCAAATGAACAAAGAGCTGCAAACGTCTTAATCGAACTACTATAGAATTGAAACGAAGTTCTTCGCCGGTGAACGGCTGCTGCTTGCTCCGTCTTAATCGAACTACTATAGAATTGAAACAGTTGTACCGGTCACAATCGCAATTTGATCATACAAGTCTTAATCGAACTACTATAGAATTGAAACATCTTCCCATACCGGTAGCTGCAAGATTGCTTAACGTCTTAATCGAACTACTATAGAATTGAAACGCGTTTGATGTTGCTTCAATAAATCCGCCGTATAGAGTCTTAATCGAACTACTATAGAATTGAAACAATGGCTGGCGTCATAGGTGTTCGGCTGTCTCCAAGTCTTAATCGAACTACTATAGAATTGAAACATTGAAAGGGATGCCGCTGAAATTGAAAGCGAGAAAAGTCTTAATCGAACTACTATAGAATTGAAACATTCATCCCTAAAATTTTCATTTTGTACCTCTTGAAGTCTTAATCGAACTACTATAGAATTGAAACTTATTCGATGGATTCGCTTGCTAAGAAGATTGGAGAGTCTTAATCGAACTACTATAGAATTGAAACTATGCCAGACCGGAGATATACGCTTTCGAGGAAGTGGTCTTAATCGAACTACTATAGAATTGAAACGCGGAAGAAAAAGAATTGATCACAATCTCTGAAGTGAGTCTTAATCGAACTACTATAGAATTGAAACATCTACTTCTTTGCCGCCCAAAAACCGGCCAATTAGAAGTCTTAATCGAACTACTATAGAATTGAAACGACGGTAAGTAGCCAAACATCCGGCGGATGAATTATTGTCTTAATCGAACTACTATAGAATTGAAACAAAGTATATAAATAAGTACCTTCTTTTTTTAATTGTGGTCTTAATCGAACTACTATAGAATTGAAACTATCAATTACTTTTCGCTCTTGCATTTTGTCTCCTTGTCTTAATCGAACTACTATAGAATTGAAACTTAATCCTATGGTTATGTTTGGCGGAGCTGCCATGTCTTAATCGAACTACTATAGAATTGAAACTTTTTAGGATATAATTGCAGCCATATTGCGGGTGTCGTCTTAATCGAACTACTATAGAATTGAAATTTATTTTAATGAATGCGCTTAGCGCTTCGCGTCGTAATCGACCTACTTAGAAATAAAACAGGCAATTCAAGGTTAGGATGGCATCCTGTCCTGCATATTAACCAATTTACCACTTTATTAAAGATAAAAATGATTGCTAATTACTTGACTAATAATTAAGTTCTGATATATCAAAATAAAACTTAAGCCTAAACTACCGCTTCAATCTTATAATTAGGCTGTTTAATGAATACTTTTAATAGTATTGGAGTTATAAATGAAATTTTTCAATTCTAAAGAACTTGAAGAGTTAAGACAGGAAAACGATGAACTTAAAACAAAAATTCAGCGTGTATATGAGAAAGAAGAAACAGCTCAAAATCTTGAAAAAATTCTAAAAAAATTAAGATCTGAAATCAGTATTCTAAACGATCGAAAAAATAGTATTACCAAAGAAATTGACGCTCTTGACTTACAGGAAAAGCAAAAAAGAAATCAAATGATTGAACTAGATCAAAAAATTTCAAGCCTGAAAGAAATGAGAGATCAATTACAGAATAATGTTCTATCCTACACAAATCAAATTCAAGAATTGGAATCTGCACTTAAGGAAAAAAACGCAAAATTAGAGAGTATCGCTAATAAGAATACAACTGACTTAAGTGCAAATAATTATATTGTTGAAGCTAAACAAAAAATATCAGAATTGGACGAAGAAGAAGCAGATTTATTAAATAATTTTAATCAGGCTAACCAGGAAATCAACAGTATTGAAGAACAAAAGCAAAGCCTTTTGGAAAAACAGTTGTTACTAGATAAAAAAGTTGAGAAAACCGGGCAAAAAATCACTTCAATTGAAGAAAAGCAATCTGCATTATCTGAAGAAATTGAATTAAAGAAGAAAGAACTTTTAACATATACCGAAAAGTTAAATGCAATCGTAAAAGAATATACAAAAGCAAAGGAAAATGTATCTGTATTGCAGGAAAAGGAAAATAAGCTTTCAAAGAGAATAGACGAATTGACCGAAGAAGAAAAATCAAAAAGCGAGTTTGCAAGAGAATTAAAAGAATTTGATAAGGAATTGACGGAAAAGCATATTCTGTTGGAGGAAGCAGAAAATAATTATCGGAAACTTTCAGAGGAAGCCAGTTTTAAAGAAAAAGAAATTTATGCTATAAACCAATCTCTTTCGATAAAAGCCAACAAATTATCCAAGATAAACCTTGATCTTTTGAATATGGAAAAAAAATATGGTGAACTAAAAAACGAAATAAAACGATATGAAATATTAAAGACAGAACTTCATCAAAAATTTACTGAAGAAAAAAATGCATCCGACCGGTTTACTGAACAGTCCGCCAAATTAAGAGAAATTGTCCCGCTGCTCGAAAAAAGAAAGAAAGAGATAGAACAGGGTAATGCACAGCTTGAAATTCGTTTTACTGAAATGTTTCAAAAATTTAACAAGGAACTGTCCGAAGTAACCAAAAAAAGGAACATTCTTGAACAAATAATATTGAAGAAAGAAAAAGATATTGACGAAAGGGACATAGTACTGTTTGAAAAAATATCAGCGCTTGAAGAAAGTGAAAAAATACTAAATGCAAGACAGGTTGAAATAGAATCATTCGAAAAACAGATTAATATATTAATGGATCAAAAAGAGGGGCTTCAAACAGATCTTCAAAAAGTTGATGAAGATGCAGTAGAAAGAAAGAATTACAATGACGATATGCGTATGGAAATGGAACTATTGATGAAGAAGAGATCATCCCTTGAAAAGGGAATTCAGGAATTATTAAGAATGACCAGCGACAGTTTCAGCAAGGCCGGTGCCAGAAAACTTAAGCTGGACGATGAGTTACGCGAGTATGAAGAAAAAGTTATTACTTACCGTGAAAAAATTAACTCGTCAATGAAAGAGCTTGCACAGCTCCAGGCGTCAATTGGTTCGATCAAGATTGAGCATGAAGAACATAAAGGAACTATTTCCAAATTAGTATCGATGAAAAAACGCTTACATGAAGAAATATTAAAACAGCAGGCGGCACTTCAGAAATTTCAAAAGGTTCGCGAAAAAATGAAAATCGAACAGACAATATCAAAAAATTCACAGGCGGCCGGTCCCTATATGGGAGATAAATCAGCACCGTCTAAAGGTAGTATAGGACCGGAACAGAAAAACGCACATATTTATAAATTGTAAATTCTTTAGTTAGAAAAACTTTGGGATATCTTATCTATTGTTAGCTTTACCCAGGATAGCCATTTTCATCTTCATTTCTACCCTCTGACAAATTATACTGGATTTTCTCTTCGGGTAAATCCGCAACTTCAGTTTCGGTTAAATATTTGTAATAAAAATTTTCACTCGATAAAAACCAGATTTTTATAAGAACACGCAGCCAAATAAATGCCTGCTGAAGAAGAAACATTACCAGGATAGTTAAAGCTGAACTCATTACAATAACATTATCAACCAAAAAATAAAATATAAAAAGTATAATGAATACAGAGAGTATAAGAAGATACAGGGTATATGTTCCAAACAAATGGCTGAATACTAACCGGATTGATTTACCGAAAGTTCTTACTACTTTCCTTGAATCATTGCGAAACAAAATTATTTTAGTATAGTCCCCAATTATTAAAATCAGTATAAAAATTAAAGTGAAAATACTTATACCGGAAAGAAAAATAAAAAAAAGCGACGCTTCATTTTGAGTAGTTTGATAATTGGCTGAAAGAATTTTACTCAGTGGGAAAAATATAATTAGAACTATTAAAAACTGAGTAACTAATAAGTAAATCGCGAGTCGGAAAAATCTGAAGAAATATTTTCCGCACCCGGTTAAAAAGTTTACAATTGAATATTTCTGACTATTTTCATTTATGATATTTAAAATGCCGCCCTTAAAAAAGACCGTGAACAAAAAATAGAATATCCCCATCCAAAGTGCCGATAATATAAAACCATTTAGAAATTTCCCCGATGAGTTCATAAAATCAGAATAAATTGTATAATTAAAATGCCTTAACATTGCATGCAGCGCCATTGTATTTCCGATCTGACTTGAAAGGGCGTTATGGAAAGGGATTGCAATAATAAGCGCCATTAAAAACATTAAGGCATATATAAGTGTTGCCATTTTTATTGTTCCGACGGCTGCTTTTAATCCCGAAAAATAAAATTTGAGTATATTCATGTTTTAATTGCAGTTTTTGTTAAAAAAGAGAACCCATAGCGAGCATAATGTTTTCGACCCAAAAAAGAAACTTTGCAAAATATTTGTTCACTACCATACTTTCCGGTTCCGTAGTGTAGCTGTTATTTATTTTGTTAACATCCATCGATATTTTATTATATGGGTCCACTTTAGCCCAGACTACTTTTGCAGGTTTATTATAAATTAAATTATATGTTCTGTCTCTACCGTCCCATGTCTCAAGAACTTCTTGTCCGTTATCAAAATGTACCAGAATTTCCACCGGCATAATTACTTCTCCAAGCCTGGATATTAAAATGTTTGAATTGTATAAATACTTCTCATTTTGTCCGTCTTTATTTTTAAAATATTTCTTTACAGATGAGCTATCATATGCTCCTTTTGGAGGCTCAACCTTTTCAACGGTAATATTTTCAAGTTTATAATCACATATATCCGTCCCGTACAAGACTTCATCAAAAAACCAATTCATATTTTCACCGTATTTATTTCCATATTCTTTGCGAACTATTTCATTTACAATTGCTATGAAATCTTTAGCGCAGGGATGCTTGAATTGCCATCTATTAAAATAAGTCTGCATAATTTCATCCATAACTTTTTGTCCAAGAAGGCCTTCCAGCGTATACATCCATGTATCGGTTTTTGAATATGTAATTGACCCATATCCTCCGTTCACATACTCCCAGGAATTCAAAAAAACCGGTGCAATTTTAGGATTGGACATCCCGGTGTAATCTTCTCTTATAGCCTCCCCATCACCGATGCGAATTCCGAAAAGATTCACATAGGAAGTATGCTTCCCATAATAATTATCCATAATTCGGGTTTCGTAATAAGTGTTGAAACCTTCATCCATCCAGGCTTCTTCAAATTCATTTGTAGCCAGCATACCCTGAAAATAATTATGCCCGAATTCATGAACGACAACAATCTCGGTAAATTTTATACCGGAAGGCATGCCCCAATAACAGCCCGCTGTAAAAAATGTCGGATATTCCATACCGGCTGCACCTGATGCACGCAGCGGCGGATCGACTATAGTGAGATTAGGATAAGGGTATTTTCCAATATATTTATCAAAATATTCAAGCGCATATTTAACGGAATTTATATGCCTGTCTGCTTGAGAATAATGCTCCGGCTGCAAAAGGACTTTAATTTTAACATTATTCCAGTTAGCCTCTGCGATTTTATAACGGGGTGACGCTGTCCAGGCAAAGTCAATTACATCTTCAGCATGAAATGTTAATGTTTTAGTACCATCACCGTTGTGTTTTTCATTTTGAAGAATGCCAACGGCGCCTGCTTTATAATTTTCAGGAATAGTTATATTAACATTATAAACACCGAAGTCCGCAAAAAATTCTGAGTCCGCATGATACTGATGGCAATTCCATTGACCATTTACCGAATACCTGTCACCTGCTTTTTCATAAACACCTATTTTAGGGAACCACTGCCCGACCAGATAAAAATCATCGCTAAATCCGCTCCTGGCAAAAACTTTTGGAAGTTTGGATTCGAAAATAATTTGAAGAGTAATAGTTTGCCCGGGTAATACCGTATTTTGAAGAGGAACACTTATTACGGTTTGATCGTCTTTATTATTATCATCAGGTTGTATAAATTTTATCTTGCGGGTTAAGTCCTCTCCGTCCTTAATTTTCATCGAAAGCACATCAATCCATCCCCATTTTAAATCGGAGCTTTCATCCATCTCATCACCTCTGAGCTGCATGCTTAATTCACGGATGAAAGTTGAATTTGTATTTTTAAAAGCATTTAAATAAAGGTGAAACCTCAATTCACTTATTTTATCCGGAGAAGTGTTTTTCCAGTATAGGGTTTCCATACCAGTTACAGTTTTTTTAACCGGATTAAGTTTTACTGTCATATCATAACTTGCAATTCTATTACTTAAAGGTAGATTAAATATTTTTTGCGGGAATATGATACTGCTGTTCGATAAAATGAAATAAAAAGCAAAAAATAAATAACTTAAGACCCGGTTCTTTTTATCAAATTTCATAAAATTTTCATTAATATTTTATACTTATAAAATAACCTTTAGGTTTTACCAAAATGGACCGAAAAGTGATAATATTTTATTATTTTCCAAATAATATCAAAAAAAATCAGGCAATACGCAATTACAAAATCAAATTATCAATTCTTAATTTGTGTATTAAATACACTTATTTATATTTGCATTGGTACTTTTGATTATATTTGTATTAATAAAGTAACAATTTCATATTTAAAATTGAGAATTATTATGTCATCAGAAAATAATATAGACCAGCTTTCGATAAATACAATAAGATTTTTATCCGTTGACGGTGTTCAAAAAGCAAACGCTGGACATCCCGGAATGCCTATGGGTTGTGCACCGATTGCTTATACTTTGTACACTAAATTTATGAGACATAACCCGGTAAACCCAAAATGGTTAAATAGAGACAGATTTATTTTGTCAGCCGGGCATGGAAGCATGCTGCTTTACTCGACTTTACATCTTTGCGGGTACGATATTCCACTGGAACAATTAAAATTATTCCGCCAGTGGGGAAGCATGACACCCGGACATCCTGAATTTGGACATACACCCGGTGTAGAAACAACTACAGGCCCTTTAGGTCAAGGGTTCGGAAATGCGGTTGGAATGGCGATAGCCGAGGAATATCTTGCGGCAAAATTCAACAAGGATGATATAAAAGTACTTGATCACTATATTTACGGTATCTGCAGCGACGGCGATTTAATGGAAGGTGTCTCTCACGAAGCGGCATCGTTAGCCGGCCATTTAAAGCTTGGTAAAATAATTTTCTTTTATGATAATAATGGTATCACTATTGACGGTTCTACTTCTTTAGCTTTTTCCGAAGATATAGGCAAGAGATTTGAAGCTTATGGCTGGCATATTCAGCATGTAGAGGATGTGAATGATCTCAACGCAGTTGAAACTTCGGTAAAAAATGCACAATCAATAAAAGACAAACCCTCCATTATCATTACAAAAACTCACATCGGATATGGAAGCCCCCACAAACAGGATACTTCAGGCGCTCATGGATCACCGTTAGGTGCAGAGGAAGTAAAACTTACAAAGAGGAATTTAGGCTGGCCTGAAGAACCAGACTTTCTGATTCCTGTTGAAGTTTCCAAATATTTTAAGACAATTGCTGCAAAAGGAAAAGAAGAAGAAAATAACTGGAACCTGCTTTTTATAAAATACCGTGAAAAATACCCGGAAGAGTCAAAGCTATTTATTGATATGATGAACGGTGACCTGGGCGATGAATGGAAATCAAAACTTCCTGTATTTAAAGACGATGGAAAAGGACTTGCAACCAGGGCAGCCAGCGGGAAAGTACTGAATTCAATTGCATCATCGCTTCCTTCACTAATCGGCGGTTCTGCAGATCTTGAACCCTCAAACAATACCTATTTAAAAGAATACAAGAATTTTTCTGCGGAAAACAGAGATGGCAGAAATTTTCACTTTGGTATACGTGAACATGGTATGGGTAGTATTTTAAACGGCATGGCAACTTATGGAGGAATTATTCCTTATGGCGGTACGTTTTTAGTTTTTTCAGATTATATGCGCCCGGTAATCCGTCTTGCATCTCTTTCTAAGATCCGGCCAATTTATGTATTTACTCATGATAGTATTGGCTTAGGCGAGGATGGCCCGACCCATCAACCTATAGAACATATAGCATCATTACGTGCGATTCCCGGAGCAGTTATAATTCGCCCGGCTGATGCAAATGAAACTTCATTTGCCTGGCAGGCAGCTATTGAGCACAAAAGCAGCCCCGTTGCTTTAATCTTAAGCCGGCAAAATTTACAAACCCTTGATCAGGATAAATTTCCTACTGCTAAAAATTTATTAAAGGGTGCATATACTCTAAAGGACAGCAATGGAACCCCGGAACTAATATTGATCGCCTCCGGATCTGAAGTAGGTATAACGTTGAAGGCAGCCGGCATACTTGAATCAGAAGGTATAAAAGTAAGAGTAGTAAGTTTTCCAAGCTGGGAATTATTTGAACATCAGTCAAATGAATATAAAGATTCCGTTTTACCGCCATCTGTTAAAGCCAGAGTTTCCATAGAACTCGGTATTAAGCAGGGATGGGAAAAATATACGGGAAATTCAGGAGAATCTATTAGTATTGAAACCTTCGGCGCATCCGCTCCGATTGGAATATTAATGGAAAAATTTGGTTTTACAGTTGAAAAAATTGTTGAAACTGCAAAGAAAGTTCTCAAAAATTTATAAGATTTAATCTATTGCCTGTTGGTTGAAAATTAATCGTACTCCAACAGGCATTTTAAATAATTATCATAATATAATTGCCATTTTTTAACCCTCATCATAACATCTTAATTGGAATTCTTAGATATACTTTCAGAATCATCTAATAACAACTGTTTTTTTTGATCTTACTTTTCTTATTTTTAATACAATACTTTTTATAATATTAAAACTTACCATTTAAAGTTTTCCTACACTAAATATCTGATATTTAAAAAGATAAATGGAATTCGGATATGAAAAATAAATTATTAAAACAGAAATATATTTTATTATCATTTATTTTAATTTTAAATTTATCCGGCTGCATTGTTAAAAACCGGGATTCCGATTCACTATACGTGACGCAACATTACACTAAGCAAGAATACATGATTCCAATGAGAGACGGCGTTAAATTATATACAGCAGTTTATTCACCGCGTGATACATCTATTGATTACCCAATTCTGCTTAACCGTACGCCTTACAGCGCAGCTCCGTATGGTAAAAATAAATACAGGCCGGATCTTGGCCCCTCTACATTATTTAAAGAAGAAGGTTACATTTTTGTTTATCAGGATGTAAGGGGACAGTTTATGTCTGAAGGAACATTTATTGAGGAACGTCCCTATATTCAGAATAAAAAAAGCAATAAAGATATTGATGAATCATCAGACGCTTACGATACTATTGATTGGCTTATAAAACATGTTGCGCATAATAACGGCAAGGCAGGAATTTACGGGATATCTTACCCGGGTTTTTATGCGGCAATGGGAACTATTGATGCACATCCTGCATTAAAAGCAGCTTCACCGCAAGCGCCGATTGCAGATTGGTTTATTGATGACGATTTTCACCGGAACGGCGCTTTCTGGCTCCCCCATGCTTTCTGGTTTTATAACGCTTTTGGAATTGCAAGACAAGGGCGAACTGATCATTGGCCTAAACCCGTATTTACAACAGAAAATCCGGATGGTTATGATTTCTTCCTCAAAATGGGTTCGTTTAAGAATACAACTGAAAAATATTTTCGGCATAAAATTCCGTTTTGGGATTCAATGATGGCTCATCCCGATTATGATTCCTTCTGGCAGGAGCGCAATTCTTTACCTAATTTCAATAATATAAAGCCGGCTGTAATGGTTGTCGGGGGCTGGTTTGACGCAGAGGATTTGTATGGGGCACTTAATACTTATAAGTCAATTGAAAAAAAGAACAAAGATCGGGATAATACTTTAGTTATGGGCCCGTGGTACCACGGCGGCTGGGAAAGAACAAACGGAGACAGCCTGGGTAATATTTATTTCGGAAGCAAAACAAGTAAGTATTATCAGGATAAAATAGAATTACCATTCTTCAATTATTATTTAAAAGGTAAGGGCAGCTTTAATCCGCATGAGGTGTATGTATTTGAAACAGGTTCTAATGAATGGAAACAATATAATCAGTGGCCGCCATACAATGTAAAGCAAGGGAATCTATATTTAAGCAGCGGTAAATCACTCTCTTTTAATAGACCAACGGAAAATAAAGAGCTTTATGATGAATATATCAGCGACCCGGCCCAACCAGTGCCTTACACACAGCAACTAACCCAGCACATGACCAAAGAATATATGGACGAAGATCAGCGTTTCGCATCACAAAGAAATGATGTACTTGTATACGAAACAGGCTCATTAGGCAATGAGATAACTCTCGCAGGACCAATTGAAGCTAATCTTTATGTTTCTACTTCTGGTACAGATGCAGATTGGGTTGTAAAATTAATTGATGTGTTTCCGGATTCTGCAAATGGTGTTCCATCTAATCAGGACAATGGGAAATCGGGAGGATTTGAGATGATGGTAAGAGGCGATATAATGCGCGGAAAATACAGAAACAGTTTTTCCATTCCGGAACCTTTTATTCCAAATAAAATTACTAATATAAGCTTTCAGCTCCAGGATGTGTTTCATACATTTAAAAAAGGTCATAGGATAATGGTACAAATTCAAAGCAGCTGGTTCCCGCTGGCTGACAGGAACCCGCAAAAGTTTGAAAATATTTACTTTGCTAACGATAATGATTTTCAGAAAGCCACTCAAAAAGTTTATTTTTCAAAAGAATATCCGTCTAATTTAAAAGTATTAATTTTACAGTGAAAATTAAAGGGACTAATGATGATTATTGATATAATAGATAACATTAATTTATACAACGGGCTTGGAACAAGAATTACAAAAGCGTTGAATTATTTAATGCGAACTGATTTTACAACATTAGAAAACGGGAGTTATGATATCGAGGGAGCCGAAATATATGCAACAGTAAGCCGGTACAAAACCAAACAGGTTGATGAAGGGAAATGGGAGGCTCACAAAAAGTATATTGATATTCAATATGTTGCTTCCGGAACTGAATTAATAGGTTATTCTTTCTTAAAGAACATGAAGACTAAAACTGAATATAATCCGGAAAAAGATGTTGAATTTTTTGAAGGATATGGCCAGATGGCAAAAGTTGAAAAGAATACTTTTGTAATTCTTTTCCCGTCCGATGCACACATGCCGGGTATAGCAGTAAATGATAATGAAAATGTGGTTAAAGTAGTAGTTAAGATAAAAACTTAAATTACAAATACCTGTCGTTATCCGGCAGGTATGTGTATTATATGTATTCTATATTCTTCTTCAATTTCAAGAACAAATTAACTATATTAAAATTTAAATCAATTCAATTTTGCCGGGTACACATTGGTAAATAATATCTGCACATCAATCAAATTAGCCCCGGCAATAAAATTTTTTTTGCAATAATTATTCTAAGGACCTGCAATTGCTGAAACAATTATTCAGGACAAAAAGCCTTGATGCTTTAGTTCACGAAGGTGAAGACCCTACCCATCAGCTTAAACGCGCACTTGGCGCTTTTGATGTTGTAATGCTGGGAATAGGCGCTATAATCGGCGCGGGAATATTCGCTACAATCGGCACAGCCGCTGCAGGTGATGTAGCCAGGCCGGGTGCTGGCCCGGCACTAATGCTTTCGTTTATACTGACCGGAATTGCGTGCGGATTTGCAGCATTATGTTATGCCGAATTTGCTGCTATGGTCCCGATTTCGGGAAGCGCTTATACTTATTCCTACGGAACTCTGGGGGAATTAGTAGCCTGGATAATAGGCTGGGATTTAATTATTGAATATGCAGTGGGCAATGTTGCAGTTGCAATAAGCTGGTCAAATTATTTTAAGACTTTTGTTTCGGGATTCGGAATAATTATTCCCGATTGGATTTCAATTGATTACAGAACAGCGTCCAAAATTCCCGGGCTGCTTGAACATGCGCCTCACATATTTGGTGTTCCTATTGTATTTAACCTGCCTGCTTTTTCTATTGTAGCACTTATAACTATTGTGCTCGTAATCGGCATACGCGAAAGTGCAAGGTTAAACACTATAATGGTTCTAATCAAACTTGTTGTACTGGCAATTTTCGTATGGATTGGCTTTCATTATGTAAAACCTGCTAATTGGACGCCTTTCGCCCCCAACGGATGGGCCGGAGTTCAGGCAGGAGCTGCTGTTGTATTTTTTGCTTACATCGGATTTGACGCAGTATCAACTGTTGCAGAAGAAGTAAAAAATCCAACCCGTGATCTTCCAATAGGAATAATAGGCTCATTAATAGTGTGCACAGTAATATACATTTTGGTGGCTGCAGTTTTCACCGGAATAATCCCGTATAGAGCTTTGGTTAAGACGCTTGCAACAAGCCAGGCGGAACCGCTTACTCTTGCAATTCAGTATGCTAATATTCAGAACTGGTGTAATATCCTTATAGGCATTATAGCATTCGGTTCGGTTATTGCTCATACTGCCGTATTGCTTGTATTTCAACTGGGACAGCCGAGAATCTTTTTCTCAATGGCAAGAGACGGCCTGCTTCCCCAAAGCTTTGCTAAAGTACATCATAAATTTAAAACACCTCATATAACTACTATAGTAACAGGTGTTGTTGTTGGAGTTTGCGCCATGTTTACAACGATTGATGAGATGGTTGATCTGACAAACATAGGAACTTTGTTTGCTTTTATTTTAGTATGCATCGGTATTTTAATACTTCGCAAAAGAGAACCCGATCGGCCGCGATCTTTCAGGACGCCCTGGGTACCCTTAATTCCGGTCCTTGGTATCGTTGCATGTTTTTATTTAATTCTCGGCCTCCCATGGATAACATGGCTTAGGTTTGCTGTTTGGTTACTAATTGGAATGGTAATTTATTTTTCATACGGATACAAGAAAAGCAGAATAAGACAAGAGTTGTAATTAAAATAATTGAGTAATACAAAATCTACAAAACTTGAGCGGGGATTAGGATTAAAAGAAGCCGCTTCGCTCAATATGCTTGACATGATAGGCATTGGGCCATTCATTGTATTGCCTATTGTAATACAGGAAATGAGGGGCCCGCAATGTTTACTTGCGTGGATACTGGGTGCCGTACTTTCCCTTATGGATGGTGCAGTCTGGTCGGAGCTCGGCGCTGCTATGCCGGCAGCAGGGGGCAGTTACGTTTTTCTAAAAGAAATTTACGGACCTAAAAGCTGGGGAAAATTATTTTCTTTCCTTTTGATCTGGCAGACAATTTTCCAGGCACCTTTGGTTATTGCATCTGGGGCTATCGGTTTTTCACAATATTTTACTTTCTTAGTTCCGCTCGGAACAGTAGGACAAAAAATCATTTCCGGGCTTATAGTGATTTCCATAGTTATCCTTCTTTACCGAAAGATAACAACCGTGGGTAAAATTTCTTTATTCTTATGGATTGGAGTAATTGCAACTATTCTATGGCTTATATTTGGAGGAGCTACGCATTTCAATCCAAAATTAGCTTTTGATTTTCCTCCCGGTGCTTTTGATTTTTCTTTTATATTTTTCGCGGGACTTGGCAGCGCTTCAGTTCAAACAATATATACTTATCTGGGTTATTATAATGCCTGCAATTTAGGTTCTGAAATAATAAATCCTGAGAAAAACATTCCGAAGAGCATTCTTATTTCGATTGTTGGTATTGCTATACTATATCTATTAATGCAGTTAAGTGTACTTGGAGTTGTGCCCTGGCGCGAAGCTATGAATTCAAAATTTATAGTGAGTACTTTTGTAGAAAAAATTTACGGTTCGGGTGCTGCTATTTTTGCTACAATTTTAATATTATGGATAGCATTTTCTTCTTTGTTTTCGGCTACACTTGGTTATTCAAGAATTCCATATGCTGCTGCTGTAGACGGATCATTTTTTAAAATATTTTCTCACACTCATCCAAAAAAAAATTTCCCGGATGCCTCAATGGTAATTCTTGGTACAATTGCTTTTGTATTTAGCCTTTTTTTTAGATTAAAAGAAGTTATCAGTGCAATACTTGCCATGAGAATTCTCATCCAATTCATCGGCCAGGCAGTTGGCATTATGATATTAAGACGCCGGAAACCTGCAACATATTTTCCATTTAAGATGTGGCTGTACCCTTTACCTGCACTTATTGCAATACTAATGTGGATAGGATTGTTTTTTTCAACCGGAATGTATTTTGCAATTGGGGCAGTTGTTATAATATTTATAGGTACGTTCGTATTTTTTATACGCTCTTATTATATAAAGGATTGGCCGTTTGAAAAGTTGAAACAAACATAATTCATCCCGCGAGATTTATAGTTGCGGGTTGAATTCCGCATCGCAGAACTATATAGCCCGAATCTAAATTTTTCGGATTAAATGATTTACAGGACTAATATAAATCTACTTTTTATTGAAATATAAACACTTTTAGTCCGAGATGTTTTTCGATTGGATCAAAGTCAGGGTCATTATGAAGCAGAATAAAATTATTCTCGATACAGAATGTAGCGATAAAAACATCAATGGTTTTTCGGATAGTAATCCCGATTTTTCTCAACGCCCGATAATTCTCAGCGCTCTTAATAGCAATTTCTTTGTTCAGCAATCGGACACATGGAAACTCATTAAGTGCTGCTTTTATCTCCTTAAAATCTTCATCCTTATAAAAACCCTGCAAAACTTCAGTCAGGATAAAATCCCCGATAAAAATATTTTCTCTTCCAAGAATATTCGACAGCCCTTTAACCTGTCTGGAATTAACCCCGTTAAAAGCATCTATCCAAACAGATGAATCTACCATTACCAACGATTTTGCCTCATTTCATCAAGATTTCCTTCCCACCGGACTTTTCCGAATAGTTTTTTTATTTCTGTCTGCTTGCCGAGATCGACTACCCTGCGTAACGCTTCCTCAACAGTCTCCCGTTTTGTTTTTTTGCCTAAAGTTTTCATTGCTGATTTCATCAACTTATCATTTATCTCAATATTAGTTCTCATAATAAATCCTTTGTGTATAAACACGTGTAAAAATACACATATAAAATCATTGCGGCAATAGTTTATTTGTTTTGATAATTAATGATTTGTATTTAAACTAATAGAATTAATAATTGTATAAATCAAGGCAACTATAGATTAGGCTGAAGCTTATCCAAATAAATTATTTTCAATATATGTAAATCTTCGTAAGAAATTTCGTTATTAAACTTTTCATAGATAGTTTTCATTGTTATCGTGCCTTCTTCTTTAAAAGCTTCAAAAACTTTTTGATGTTGTTCTGCGGGCAGAGAAAGCTCTTCCGTTAGACCTTTTATCCTTATCTTATGACCTTCGCTTGCATATCTTGCTATATGGGTAACAATAGTCTGGGCCTTTATCCCGAAATCTTCGGTTAGTTGTTTAATTGAGGTCCCTTCATTAAAAGATTGGGCTACGATAACATATTTTAATAATTGCGATGAATTTTTCTTTGGTCTGCGCCTGCTGCCGGATAACAGCCCAAGTTTATTTAAACCCCCTTTAATGTTTTTTTTAATGCAGTACCTATTTATAATAGAAAGAAATATATTGCCGTAGCGTTCAAGTTTATTTATTCCTATTCCACCTATATTTAACAGGCCATACTCATCCCGCGGGTAATCTGCAGCCATCTGCGCCAAAGCTTTATCTGAAAAAATTACATATGGCGGAATATCCTGTTCATCAGCCAGTTCTTTCCTTTTCCTGCGGAGTAATTCAAATAATTCCGGATCATATGCCTGAACAATCTGTTTAGGCTTTTTAGTTGAAGTTTCAGCTTCCTTTACATAGCCTAACACTTTTTGGTTCTTAAATAAAATTTCCGGAGCTCTTTCAGTAAGTTTTATACTTCCGAATTCCAAGTCTCTAATTAAAAGTTCTTTATTCACTAATTGGTTTGCAATCATATGCCACTGTTTTTTAGTATATTCTTTTCCAATTCCAAAAACAGTTAAATTCTGATGGCCGTTGCTTAGTATTCTGTCGGAATCATTCCCCATTAATACATCAATCAAATAATTCATGCCGAATACTTGCCCGGTTCTTTTTACGGCAGATAGAAGCTTTTGTGCCGGTATGGTAATATCCGTCATTTCTTTTTCGGCAGCAATACAATTATCACACATCCGGCAATCAAAAGTCTTATAAGATTCGCCGAAGTAATTAATAAGGGGATGTCTCCGGCAAATTTCAGATTCTGCATACCTGACCATTGCATTTAAGTGGGCTTTAGCAGAAAGTCTTTCTACTTCATCTTCTTTTTGTTCAATAAAATAATTTATTTTAGAAATATCGGCATAACTGAATAAAAGAAGGCAGTCCGATCTTAACCCGTCGCGCCCTGATCTGCCGATTTCCTGATAATATGATTCAAGGTTCTTTGGAAGATCATAATGTATAACAAATCGGACATTAGATTTATTTATCCCCATGCCGAATGCAATTGTAGCAATAATGATCTGAACCTGATCCTTAATAAAAAAATCCTGATTCCGGTTTCTTTCTATATCAGTCAAACCAGCGTGATACGGTTTTGTAAAATACCCAAGCGAAGATAAATCTTCATGCAGGCTGTCAACTTGTTTTCTTGAAAAGCAGTAAATGATTCCGGATTGATCCGGATGTTCCTTTAAGAAATCAACCGTCTGCTGAAAAGGGTCCTGCTTCGGAATTACCTGTAAAAACAGATTTTCCCTGTTAAAGCTGGCAATAAATCTTTTATTGTCAGTCATATTCAAATTTTTTACAATATCATCCTGAACTCTTGGAGTGGCTGTGGCAGTTAGCCCAATGCAGGCAGCGGAAGGAAAAATTGCTCTGAATTTTCCAAGCTGCCTGTATTCTTTTCTGAAATCATGCCCCCATTCAGAAATACAATGTGCTTCATCTACAGTAATGCAATCAACCGTTACACTTTTAAGAAGATTGATAATTTCGTCTTTTAAAAGGGATTCCGGTGCAACATATAAAAGTTTTACTTTAAGGCTTTTAACATTATCATAATTATATCTGTAAACTTCGGAGGAAAGCGAACTGTTTAGTAGTGCAGCCTTAACGCCTAGCTGTCTAAGTTGTTCAACCTGATCTTTCATTAAAGAAATAAGCGGCGAAACTACTATTGTTAACCCTTCAAAAATAAGCGCTGGTATTTGGTAACAAATAGATTTTCCTCCCCCGGTAGGCATTACAACCAGGGAATCTTTTTTATTTAATACATTTTGTATTATATCCGACTGTAAAGGCCGGAATGATTCATAGCCGAATATATCTTTTAATATTTGTTGTGCTTTATCCATTACTATCTATTGACTCCCGCTGATTCGAGCGTTCAAATTGAATTGTTATAAATTCTGACAAGAGATTAATTGCTTAATTTTTAAGTTAAAAATTAATTAAAGAAGTGGTTAATTAAAAGGAAAGAATTGAGGAAATAAAGACGGGGCCACCGCCTTGGCAGGACAGGCATGCCCCATTTTTACAAATTTTTTGGCGACGGCTCATGTTTCGTCTCTACTTTTTTAAATACCAGGTGTCCGGCTTCGCCAAGTGTAACAAGGATATTATCACCATCTTCAAAATTACCGGCCAATAATTCCTGCGACAACGGATTTATAAGATGCCGCTGAATTGTTCTTTTAAGCGGGCGGGCTCCAAAGGTAACATCGTAGCCAAGCTTTGCCAACCAGTCTTTTGCTTCATCATCAACATTAATGGTTATATCTTTTTGAATAAGCATTTTCTGTACACCACTTATCTGAATGTCAACTATTTTTCTGATCTCACTTCTAGTCAGAGGTTTGAATAATACAACCTCGTCAATTCTATTCAAAAATTCCGGACGGATTGTCTTTCGCAATAATTCCAAAAGTTTAGTTCTTAGATCACCCAATGCATCTTCAATTTCAAGTTCGGGAACATTTTCCAGTTTTTCCTGGATAAGATGTGAACCGAGATTTGAAGTCATAATAATAATTGTATTCTTGAAGTTCACCGTTCTTCCCTGGTTATCGGTTAACCGTCCATCATCCAAAACCTGCAGCAAAACATTAAATACATCCGGATGGGCCTTTTCAATTTCATCAAGAAGTACTACAGAATAGGGTCTTCTTCTAACCGCTTCAGTTAACTGCCCGCCTTCTTCATAACCCACATACCCCGGAGGTGCACCTATAAGCCTGGAAACTGAAAACTTTTCCATGTACTCTGACATATCCAGCCTTATCATTGCATGCTCATCATCAAACAAAAAATCTGCGAGCGTACGTGCAAGTTCGGTTTTTCCCACACCTGTAGTGCCTAAAAATATAAATGAGCCGAGCGGACGGTTAATATCCTGCAAGCCTGTTCTGGACCTTCTTATAGCATTAGACACGGCATAAACCGCATCATTTTGCCCGACTACACGTTTATGGAGTTCATCTTCCAACCGCAATAATTTACTTCGTTCGCTCTCAAGCATTCTGCTAACCGGGATTCCTGTCCATTTGGAAACAATTTCTGCTATATCTTCTGAATCCACTTCTTCTTTAAGCATCTTCTCGTCTTTTTGAATTTCAGAAAGTTTTTTTGTTTCTTCTTTTAGCTGCTTTTCCAGTGTTACAATCTTTCCGTATCTAAGTTCCGCAACTTTTCCAAGATCTCCTTCACGTTCATATTTATCAGACAAAGATTTTGCATTTTCAATATCGCTTTTCATGGAGCGGATTTTTTGAATTTTCCCTTTTTCCAGATCCCAATGCATCCTGAATTTATTTCTTTCTTCTGTAAGTTCACTTAGCTCCTCTTTCAGTTCTATAAGGCGTTTTGCAGAAGCTTCATCTTTTTCACGTTTTAAAGCTTCACGTTCAATTTCAAGCTGTTTTATTTTCCGTTCAACAGTATCAAGCTCTTCAGGCATTGAATCAATCTCAATTCTTATTTTTGAAGCCGCTTCATCAATGAGATCGATAGCTTTATCCGGCAGAAATCTATCTGCAATGTACCTGTTTGAAAGCTGTGCAGCAGCAACAATAGCGCCATCGGTTATCCTGACACCATGATGAACTTCGTATCGTTCCTTCAAACCGCGAAGAATAGAAATAGTATCTTCTTCGGAGGGCTCACTTACAACTACCGGTTGGAATCTTCTTTCAAGTGCTGCATCCTTCTCAATATATTTCTTATATTCATCCAGCGTTGTTGCACCAATTGCATGTAATTCACCGCGGGCTAGAGCAGGTTTAAGAATATTTGCTGCATCCATTGAACCCCCAACCGATCCGGCACCTACGAGTGTGTGCAGTTCATCTATAAAAAGAATTATTTCCCCGTTTGAGTCCTGAACTTCCTTTAGTACTGCTTTCATTCTTTCTTCAAACTGCCCGCGAAACTGTGTCCCGGCTATTAGGGCACCCATATCAAGAGCAACAATTCTCTTGGTTTTTAAATTTTCGGGGACATCACCGGAAATAATCCTGTGTGCAATACCTTCCGCAATTGCGGTTTTACCTACACCCGGTTCTCCGATTAAAACGGGGTTATTCTTTGTCCTTCTGGAAAGAACCTGGAGCACTCTTCTAATTTCTTCATCTCGCCCTATAACAGGATCCAGTTTACCCGCCTTTGCGAGTTCATTCAGATCCCTGCCGTATTTTTGAAGTGCCTGATAAGTGTCTTCCGGATTTTGAGTTGTAACTCTCTGCGTACCACGTAAATCTTTGAGTGCTGTTAATATTTCTTCGTGCGAAATTCCATTTTCTTTTAACAGCCTGCCCGCTTTACCATCGCTTGCCGATAAAGCTAAAAGTATATGTTCCGAGGAAATGTATTCATCCTTTAAGTTACGCGCTTCTACAGAAGCATCATCAAAAAGCTTCGCAGTGGAATTGGACATGGCCTGGCTGCCTATTCCGGCCCCGCTTACTTTTGGTAAACTTTCAAGTATTTCGTTTACTTTCAACTTCAAACGATTTACATTGCCGCCTGTCTTTTGAATTACTGTATCGGCTATGTTCCCGCTGTCCTGTACTAAAGCTGCAAGCACATGTTCCGGTTCAATTACCTGATTATTATAATTCTGAGCTATCTCAATTGCAGCCTGCACAATTTCCTGTGCTTTGACGGTGAATTTATTAAAATTAAATGCCATCTTATTTTTCCTTACCAAAGTGAGAAATGTACGGCTCACTTTAGAAGTGAGCCGTACATAATATCACAAAAATATTACAATTTTTTTATTTCCGTATACCAATCACTTGATTGTTCAAGCAATTGGTTAAGCCTGCTTACTAAAGTATGGGGATCATTTAAGCTACCATCCAATAGCAGGGCAGATTCGAATAATTCTTCAACAACATTAGATATATATTCATCCTTTGAATTCGATTTAAACAATTTCAAAAGATTTCTAATTAATTTATGATCCCTGTTTATCTCAAAAACTTTTTTCTGTACACTCATATCTTTATTTGTCATCCGTAAAATTTTCTGCATAGTAGAGGACATACTATCATCCGGATTAACAAGTATTGCAGGACTGCCGGACAGCCTTTTTGATTCTTTCACTTCAACAACTCTATCGCCTAAAATATCTTTCATACGGCTTAAGAGGCTGTCAAAATGTTTTTCATCTTCCTTATTTAACTCTTCCGGTTTGTCTTTTTTCTCATCAGTATCTTTATATTTCTCAAAGTTTTTCAATTCCACGGAGTCTACTGATTTAAAATCAAAATCTTTATACTTTCTAACCGTGCTTAAAACAAACTCATCAATGGGATCATATAAGAATAATACCTCTAATCCTTTGTTTTTAAATATTTCAAGGTGGGGATCCTGAATTATAGCATCCCTGCTGTTGCCAAATGCATAATAAATTTCTTTCTGTTCTTCTTTAATTCTTGAAACATATTCTTCTAATGAAGTTAATCCGTTAGCATCTGTATTAGTAGATGAATTAAATCTTAAAAGTTCGTTATATTTTTCAAGATTGGCAAAATCAGAATATCCGAGTTTAAATATTTTTCCGTGTTCCTTCCAGAATTCAGCATATTTCTCCGGTTCATCTTTAGCTTTTTTTGTCAAGTATGATAATATCTGCCCGGTAATGTTTTGTGCGATTTTAGTAAAAACAATATTTTCCTGTAATGTTTCTCTTGAAATATTAAGCGGCAAATCTTCCGAATCAACAACTCCTTTAACAAAACCTAAATATTCCGGCAACAAATCTTTGTTTTTATGCTGTATTAATACTCTTCGAACGTATAAGTCCAATCCATGATCATCCCTGTTGTAACCAAAGAAATCGAAGCTTTTTTTTGGTATAAACATTAAAGAATTAAATTGAATTGGCGCATCGATGGTAATATGAATTACATCTGCAGGTTCTTCGGAATCATAAGATAAGAATTTATAAAATTCATTATACTGCTCCTTTTTAACAGACGATTTAGGTTCCCGCCAAAGAGCTGCAACTGTATTAATTTTTTCACTGCCTAAATAAATAGGGAAAGAGATAAAATTTGAGTGCTTTTTAATTACAGTTTCAAGCCGATATTTTTCTGCAAATTCTTTTGCATCTTCTTTTAAATGAATTTCGATGCTTGTACCGCGGTTCATACTTCCATCAAGTTCCGCAATTTCATAATCCCCCAAGCCATTTGACTGCCATTCAATTGCAGGCTCACCTGGTTTAAAAGATTTTGTTTTTATTACAACATCTTCAGCAACCATAAAAACAGAATAAAAGCCCACCCCGAATTTGCCGATTATATTATTAGTATCGCTCTGATTATCTTTTAATTGTTTCAGGAATTCAGCAGAACCGGATTTTGCAATTGTACCAATGTTAGTTATTAATTCGTCACGAGTCATTCCGATGCCTGTATCGGAAACAGTTATTATTTTTTTTGTTTCATCAAAATCAATTTTTATCTCAAGGGGTAAATCTTTATCAGCGATCTCACTACCGCGCGTTGATTCAAATCTTAATTTATCCAGTGCATCGGAGGCGTTTGAAATTATTTCTCTTAAAAAGATCTCACGGCTTGTATATAAAGAATGAACCAATATATCAAGCAGTTGTTTCACTTCAGCTTTAAATTCATATTTCTTTGTGCTAGTTTGTTTTGAATCCATTTTTAGTCCTCTGGAATTTGATATTTTTATAGTTATTTTCTTAAATATGCTAATTTTTCAAATAATGATCTTTCTTCAACTGACAATCCTTTGGGAATCCTAATTTTGATTGTTACGAACAAATCACCTTTACCGCCACCGGACTTAGGCATCCCGAGATCTTTCATTCTTAATATTGTTTCGTTATCAGTTTCTTTGGGTATTGTAATATTAATTATTTTTCCATCAAGCGTTTTTAACTGCTTTTTCCCTCCCAAAATTGCAGTATAAAGGTCGATATCCATGTTTAAATAAAGATCATCACCCTTTCTTTCATATAGGGGATGTTTTTCAATATTTATAGTTAAATACAGGTCACCTCTTTCGCCACCACGGGTACCTTCACCGCCCTGGTTTTTCAATCGAAGTTTTTTACCATACTCAATACCTGGAGTTATTTTTATTTTTAATCTTTTACCATTAATAGTAAATTCACGCTCACTACCAGAGTAAGCTTCGTTCAATGAAACATTAAGCTTCGATTCATAATCCTTTCCTTTACGCGGTTGTGTTCTGGGATTCGTCCGGGCTTTGTCTTTTAAATTGCCGCCAAAAAAACTTTCAAAAAATTCAGAAAATCCTCCTTCACCTCCGAACATACCTCCTGCGTCGGAAGAAAAATCGAATTGCCTGCCTCCTCCCCCGGTGTTGAACTGACTATACCAATTATTATTCTCCTGGTTGCCTGCAGTTTGATATTGTTTCCAGTTGGCACCCAGCATATCATATTTTTTTCTCTTTTCAGCATCGCTAAGAACTTCATTTGCTTCGGTTAACTCTTTGAATTTTTCTTCGGAGGACTTATTTCCCGGGTTTTTATCCGGATGATATTTTTTTGCCAACTGACGGTAGGCTTTCCTGATTTCTTCAGTAGTTGCATTTTTATTAACACCAAGTGTTTTATAGTAGTCCTTATATTCCATTAAGTTACCCCGGATTAATATTTATTGAATAGACAGGTCAAAATTAATTACGTAAAAATGAAAGGGTAACTATAATAGCTACCCTTTCAAAATATAAATTTAATTTGACTATAATATAAGTTAATTAAATTTAATTGATATTTCTTTGGGCTTTACTTCATCGGCTTTTGGAATTGTAATCAGTAATTGCCCGTTTTTAAATTCGGCATCAATTTTATCCTCTTTAATTTTGCCAGGTAAAGAAAATGATCTAAAATATTTTCCATAAACTCTTTCAACCCTGTGGAATTTAAGTTCCTTAGTTTCCTTTTCTTGCTTGCGTTCACCGCTAATATTTAGCTGTCCGTCGGAAAAAGAAATTTTAACATCTTCTTTATTTACGCCGGGAAGGTCAAGCCTGAGCACATAGTTATCTTTATCTTCCGAAACATCCGTCAAAGGTGACCAAACAGCATTCTCATATTCATTATCATTCGATGTATCAGAAAGACCAAATCTTCCACCGAATGAATTGAATATTTTATTAAATTCGCGTTCAACATTAAGCAGTTCGCGAGCTGAGTTCCATTTTACTATTGCCATAATTTTATCTCCTTTCATTAAAATAATTTTTATTTTAATATCATAATTACAATTTATGGCATCGCAAGTTGAATGCCATAAGAAAATAAAATTATAAGTACTTGTTTTATAATTAGTTAATCAGAAACTGTTTAAAAAGCAGTGTGCCAAAATGGCAAAGTTCGTGACGTTTAATCAACAATAAATTGATTTTTGTCAGCATATTATGCTTTATTGACAGAGTATCTAATTTTTTCTTGCTAGATAATACCTGTAACTTATTTCCTGATTGTTATTTCATTTGAATTTAATTATTTTTGCAAACTTAAATTTGAAAATTTAGTCTAAAAGTTAATTTTGATTATAAATTTGAAAATCTATTCATCAACCAGGCCATAGGCTTATTACCGGTGAACAATTTCACTGAAGATACAATTATTGCTCTTGCTACCCCTCCAGGAATAGGTGCAATTTCAATAATCAGAATAAGCGGGAATCAATCCATTAAATCAGTCGATTCAATTTTTCAAGGCAAGATAAAACTTACAAATGCATTAAGCCATACAATTCATTATGGTAAAATTTATTCAGAGAATAATAATTTGATTGATGATGTACTGATCTTTATATATAAAGGACCCAATTCATATACAGGAGAAGACAGTGTAGAGATAAGCACTCATGGCAGTCCTATAATATCAGAAAAAATTATTGATCTTCTTTTAAAAGAGATGTAAGATTAGCCGAACCTGGAGAATTTACCAAAAGAGCATTTATGAATAACCGGCTAGATCTTGCACAGGCAGAAGCTGTTGCGGATATCATTAACTCAAGAACCGAAGCTTCTTTTAAAGGGAGCAAGGAACCAACTTGATGGGTTGCTTTCACAAAAAGTTCAAGAACTAAGATCGGGCTTAATAAACGCATCATCATTTGTAGAACTTGGATTGGATTTTGCCGAAGAAGATATTGAGTTTATTGACAATTCAGAATTATTAAATAGAATTGAAAAAATAAGTAATGAAATTAACAACCTCCTTGATACATATTCCTTCGGTAGAGTAATAAGAGACGGGGTAAATGTGGCTTTGGTGGGGCAGCCTAATGTGGGTAAATCATCCATATTAAATTATATACTTAAGGAATCCAGATCAATTGTAAGCAAGCTGCCTGGGACAACACGCGATATCATAAGAGAAGAAGTTTCGATTGACGGAATTCTATTTAAACTATTTGATACCGCAGGTATTAGATCTTCAGAAGACGAGATTGAAAAAGAAGGGATTTATCGAAGCCGTGAGGCAATAAAAAATGCAGACATCGTACTTCTGATCCATGATGTAGAACAGCAATTAGATGATAAAATATTAACTGAAGTTTATTCATTGACTACAAAAGAAAAAGTCTTAATTGTTTTTAATAAAATAGATCTCATCAAAACTGAGCAAGCTCTGGAAAAAATTTGCGTTTCTGCTTTAACAGGGAAAGGTATGGAAAACTTGTTAACTAAGTTGAAAAGCCTGGCCCTTGGAAATTCGGTTTATAGTGAGAAGTCTGAGGTAATTTCGAGCTTAAGACACTATCATTGCCTGAGTAAGGCGAATGAGTATCTAGACCTTGCCAAGAAATCAATTTTAAATAAACTCAGCAGCGAATTTATTTCTGTTGATTTAAGAAATGCAGAAAATAGTCTGGGTGAAATAATTGGTTTAGTTACGACAGATGATATCTTAAATAACATTTTTATGAGTTTTTGTATTGGCAAATAATGATCTAAATATTAACAAAACAAATTCAATAGTTCCACGTGGAACTAACTTTTTTAATTATTTTGAGATTTTTTATAATCGAAGTTCAAAAAATTCAATTTGTAGAGTTCCACGTGGAACACGTAGAATTAATAGGATTTTTATTATTTTTAATGCGATTTTAAGCTGAAGTATCAGAAATAAAATATTTTTTTATCAAAATAATTAAAGAAGTTAAAGAGAGAGTAGATAATCTATAAAGAGACGATATGAATAAATACGATCTAATTGTTGTAGGCGGCGGGCACGCTGGTATCGAAGCTGCTTGTGCGGCAGCGAATATGGGTTGTTTCGTTGGACTCGTTACGATGGAAAGATATGCTATAGGAAGAATGTCATGTAACCCGGCAATCGGAGGTACGGCAAAAGGACATCTTGTAAGGGAAATTGATTCTCTTGGGGGGATGATGGGGATAATCGCTGATAATACCGGAATCCAATTTAGGATGCTGAATAAGTCTAAAGGTCCGGCGGTGTGGTCACCCAGATGTCAATCGGATAGGAAATTATATTCTGAAGAAGCATATACATTAGTTTATGCAACTAAAAATCTTGAAATACTCGAGGCTTCAGTAATAGATATTGTTGAAGAGAATGGAAAAGTTAAAGGAATCGTTACTTCGGATGGAACACATTTGCAATGTTCAGCGTTAGTACTTTCTTCAGGAACATTTTTAAATGGATTAATGCATACTGGATTAAATTCGACAGTAGGCGGCAGGTATGGTGAACAACCAGCAATTGGTATAACTCAATCTTTAATTAAAATGGGATTTGAAGCTGGTCGTTTGAAAACCGGAACACCTCCACGACTTAAAAAGGATTCCATTGATTGGGATATTTTGGAAGAACAGCCTGGCGATGAAATTGTGCACCCATTTTCATATAGAACCGATTTAAATAATTTCCCTGTGCTTCCTCAGTTAAGCTGTTATATAACATACACAGATGAATCTGTACATAAGATTTTGGAAAAAGGTTTTGACCGTTCTCCAATGTTCACAGGTATGATCAAAGGAGTAGGCCCAAGATACTGTCCATCAATCGAAGATAAAATTGTACGTTTTGCTGATAAAAAACAACACCAATTATTTTTAGAGCCGGAAGGTTTAGAGAGCAATCAAATTTATTTAAATGGTTTTTCAACCTCGCTGCCGTCTGAAATTCAAAACGAAGCATTACATAAAATAAAAGGTCTGGAAAATGTTGAAATGATCAGAGCCGGATATGCTGTAGAATATGACTACTTCCCCCCGCACCAGGTTGACCTTACTTTAGAAACTAAGATTATTAAAAATTTATATTTTGCTGGACAAATAAACGGAACTTCCGGGTATGAAGAAGCAGCTGCGCAGGGAATAATTGCCGGCATAAATGCAGCGCTGAAAATTCAGAAAAAACCCGAATTTGTTTTGAAAAGAAGTGAGGCTTATATCGGTGTCTTAATAGATGATCTAGTTACAAAGTCTACCTATGAACCTTACCGAATGTTTACTTCCCGGGCAGAACACAGGTTATTGCTTAGGCAGGATAATGCAGACAGGAGACTAATGAAGTATGGTCATGAATTCGGATTAATTCCTTCGGCTTTAGGCAATAGTGTTCAGCAAAGAGAGAAAATAATTTCAGATTGTATTAAGCTGTTCGACACAATAAAGCTTCATGCAAGAGATGTAAATACTTTCCTTGAATTAAAAGGTTCTTCTGGAATTGATTCTACTGAAACTATTTCTAAACTATGTAAACGGCCTGAATTAACTTTAAGGGAAATCATTCGTATAAACGGGACAGAACAATACCCAGAAGTGAAAGCTCTTCTGAATGATGATATTGCTTTAGAACAAGTTGAAATTGAACTTAAATATGAAGGATATATTAAAAGACAGTACGAGATGGTTGAACGGCTTGAAAGATATGAAGAAACAATAATTCCTTTAACATTAAATTATTTAACATTAAAAGCTCTTTCCACCGAAGGAAGGGAAAAATTAAACCGGGTAAAACCCCGCTCACTAGCACAAGCATCAAGAATATCGGGAGTTACACCTTCAGATATTTCGATTTTATTGGTATATTTGAAAAACTAATTCGAGAGGATTTCTTATGGTTGACGTACAGGAACAGTACTATAAGGAGTTACAATCTTTTTATTGGGATAATGCATTCAATCCCGATCCTGCAAAAATAGAGCGTCTTGCCTATTTTGCAGAACTTGTGGCAGAAAAAAACGAAAAGGTTAATTTAATTTCACGCAAAGATGTCGAATCAATTATTGAAAACCATATTTTCTTATCATCGTACATTACAAAATATTTACCGGAAAAATGTACCCACTTTTTGGATATCGGTACAGGTGGTGGTTTTCCCGGCATTCCTCTTGCAATTATGCGGCCTGAATCAAAAGGCGTTTTAATTGATTCGACAGGGAAAAAAATAGAAGCTGTAAAAGAATTCGTCGATCGTTTAAAACTTAGCAACGTTACAGTTATAAATGACCGTGTTGAAAGCCAGTTGTTTCTTTCGGAATATTCCGAATCATTTGATTTAATTATCAGCAGAGCAACTGTTCCGCTCATTATTCTGCTTAGATATGCTGTACCACTTGTTAAAGACAAAGCATTTCTTGCTTCTATAAAAGGCGGTGATATTGAAGATGAACTTCAAAAAGCTGTTTTAAAATATAAAGCCTATATTAAAAAATCGACCGTGTTTGAACTATTTTATAAACCGTCAAATATGAGAAATCAAAAAGGGAAAAAGCTGGTATTATTGGAACTACAGAAGTGAAATCCTTTTCAGATTCCGAGGAGTTATTCACTGAAATCAGCAAACTTGCTACCGAGCAAAGAAATCCCCGATCTATGGATATTGATAACAGACCTTTGCCTGAGATATTGAAAATTATTAATAACGAAGATAAGTTGGTTCCTCTTGCCGTTGAAAAAGAATTGCCCTTTATTGAAAAAGCTGTGGAAATTATTGTAAGTGCGCTAGAAAGTGGGGGCAGATTAGTATACTTTGGAGCTGGTACAAGCGGAAGACTCGGCGTTATTGATGCTGCCGAATGCCCTCCAACCTTTGGAACTCCCGATTATCTAATAAGCGGTTTTATAGCCGGAGGAAAGGAAGCAATGTTTATTGCCCAGGAGGGGGCAGAAGACCTTGAAGAAAACGGAGCTAAAGATGTTTTAAAAGCTGAAATTACAAATAAAGATGTTGTTTGCGGAATTGCTGCAAGCAGCAGAACTCCTTATGTTGTGGGTGCATTAAAAAAGGCAAAACAGATTGGCGCTTCAACAATTTTTGTTACGTGTAATCCGAGAGCAGAATTAAATTTTCAAGAGGTTGATATTGCAATTTGTCCTGTTGTCGGCCCTGAGGTAATAATGGGATCGACGAGGATGAAAAGCGGTACAGCCCAAAAACTTGTTCTTAATATGTTAACAACCGCATCGATGATAAGGCTGGGCAAGGTGTATGAAAATATGATGATTGATCTGCAAATGACAAATAAGAAACTTGTAGAACGATCAAAAAAAATTATTATGACAATTACAGGGATCTCATACGATAAAGCTTCTGAGTTGTTAGAGAAAGCTGGCGGACATGTGAAAACTGCGCTTGTTATGATTAATGCAGGTGTTGATATTGATAATGCGAAACAAAGATTAAATAAAAACAAACGGTTTTGTCCGCAAAGCTATTGAGGGGAACTTTTAATTAACATACCGAAACTAATTTAACTTTTTCATCCATTGAAAAATTTTTTCATAATACTCCTTTCATTTATTACTTTAAATCATCAGTCAGATTATTCCCAAGTATTGAATGAAGTAGGCGACGACTTTAGTGATTTTATTAATACAGGCGGACACCTGGCTTCTGATTTCATTAAATTTGATAAATCTACACAGTTAAATTTTTTAGGTTCGGCAGTACTGATTGGTACCGGATATTCAATAGATAATAATGTAAAGAATTTTTCACAAAGAAACTTATCAACTTTTAATAACGATTTATTTTCAATAGATAATTATTATGGAAGCGGATATACTTTTATAGCAATCGGTGGACTCTACGGGTATGGACTGATATTTAGTGACAAAGATGTAAGAAAACTTGGTCTCCAAACTATTGAAGCAGTCGGTTATTCAGGAATAATAGAATCTGTTCTAAAATCCGTAGTTGGTAGAAGCAGACCATATACGAATGAAGGGAAAGCTAATTTTCATCCTATTAATTTTAGTGCTGCAACTACCTCGTTTCCATCCGGCCATTCTACAGTATCTTTTGCCGTATCAACGGTGCTGGCAAATAATACGGACAATATATATCTAAAAATACTTTGTTATTCTGCCTCATCATTGGTCTCCTGCGCAAGAATCTACCATAATGATCACTGGTTCTCTGATGTAATAACCGGCAGTTTAATCGGTTATTTCTCCGGAAATTATGTCAGCAATCTAACAACTGCCTGCAATCCTGGAGATAGTAATATTTCATTAAACTTTTCCTTAACAGGAGTTAACATATATTTAGCATTTTAATATTATGCAATCTTACCATTTTTAAATATTTAATATAGTATTTTGGTACCTTCGTTTTGACTAATTTTGATTCATGAATATTGAAAATTCTATTGTTGGCAGCCATAGTTTAAGTTCGCTGCGGAAAATTATAAAAAAGGGGAGGATAACTAATATCTCGCCTTTATTTGGCTCGGTTAAGAGTATCTTCGTAAAAAGTTTATTAAAATCAGAAAATCAAATTATAGTTTTTTCTCCGGATGTTCAGAGCGCAGCGGAATTTTTTGTAGAGCTTAATATACTGGATATCTCAGAAAGTGCCGTACTCTTAACTGAACTAAAACCTGAATTGATCCAGGAAAAGCTTACAGAAATTTCGAAAAAAACAAAAATTATTCTTGTTGCTACATATGAGTTGTTAAATTGTCAATTGCCTCTAAAACAGCAAATTGAATTGGAAACAACAAAAATTCAGGCGGGGGGCAAACTTACATATAATGACCTCATTGAATATTTGAATCTCCTCAACTATCAAAAAGATAAATTTGTTGAAGCTCCGGGCTATTACTCCCAGCGCGGGGCAATTATTGATTTTTGGTCTTATAGTGAGAGTAATCCGGCACGTCTTGAATACGATGGCGATTTCCTGGAGTTTATCAGATACTTTGATTCAGAAAGCCAAAGGTCAATTGAAACAGTTGATATAGTAACACTAGCCGGGTCATTATCCACAATAGGTAATACCCCCCAAGAATTGACGGATATTTTCAACTATTTGGATAACCCAATTATTATTGCCTCGTCATACGAGTTAAATAATTTAATATATAAAAAAATAAATCTTTTCACTGAGTCTAATGATGGAAAAGAACCAGAAACAAAGACCAATAGTGAAAACTTTGATGTTGAATTCCCTGAAAATAATACAGAGCCTGTAAAAGATACAATATTTGAAGATCCGGAAACATTCGATTACACCTCAAAAGAAAATACTCGCTGGATTATAGAAGAAGAACTTGCGATATCGCAGGATAGAATTGATCTTGGATTTTCAGAAGCACCGCCGATTAATTCAAATTACTCAATCCTATTCTCTACACTGAAAGAATATACTGAACTCGGTTTTAACATTACAATCACTGCAGAGAATGAACTTCAATCATCCAGGTTAAAAGATCTCCTTATGGACCTTGGAGAGTCCCTTGTATCCCGGCAGCAAAACATAAGCATTGACAGAAAAGAGCTGGAAAATCTGATTGAATCTGATAAACTAATAGTTGAAACTCTTGCAATAAAAAAAGGATTCATTAATAAGGCTGAAAAAATACTCCTGCTTACCGACTATCAAATTTTTAATAAACCGTACCGGACAAAAGTATCAACCAATAAAAAATATAAAAAATCCAAAGCAAAGACTTTTGCTTCGATTAAAAGAGGAGATTATGTAGTTCATGAAGATTATGGAATAGGCAAATATGCAGGGCTTGAAACAATAAATATAGGAGATATAAACCAGGAATCAATGAAGATTATCTTCAATGCGGGAAGCATTGTTTATGTTAATCTTAATTATCTTACTTTAGTAAAAAAATATTCTTCAAACGAAAACCTTACTCCAACTCTATCTACTCTTGGCACAGCTGATTGGACGAATACCAAACAAAAGACTAAAAAGAAAATCAAAGAAGCCGCCCGCGACCTGATCGAGTTATATGCTAAGCGTAAGGCGACTAAAGGTTATCAATTTAATGCCGATACGGTCTGGCAGAAAGAGCTGGAAGCATCCTTTTTCTATGAAGATACTCCTGACCAGGAAAAAGTAACTGAAGAAATAAAAAAAGATATGGAAGCTGAAAATCCAATGGACAGGCTGGTTTGCGGCGATGTTGGGTTCGGCAAGACTGAAATAGCAGTTAGAGCTGCGTTTAAAGCCGCCCAGGAAGGTAAACAGACAGCAATACTTGTTCCAACTACAATTTTAGCCGAACAACATTTTAATACCTTCTCAGACAGGCTAATGCAATTTCCTGTTAAAGTAGCTTCCATCTCAAGATTCCAAACTAAAAAGCAACAAATTGAAACTTTAAATGAATTAAGCTTAGGGAAAGTTGATGTTATTATTGGTACACACAGAATACTTTCGAAAGACGTAAAATTTAAGGATCTCGGCTTACTTATAATCGATGAAGAACACCGTTTTGGAGTAATGGCAAAAGAAAAGCTACGCTCGTTGAAATTAAATGTTGATACGCTTACATTAACAGCAACTCCAATTCCGCGAACTTTAAACCTTTCTTTATTGGGAGCAAGAGATTTATCAATAATTTCAACTCCGCCGCCTAACAGGCAGCCTATTTACACACAGGTTTCTGTATTTGATATTTTTAAAATAAAAGAGTGGATATCGAACGAATTAAGGCGAAACGGCCAAGTTTACATTGTACATGACAGAGTTCAATCAATAGACAAACTTGCCGGTTATTTACAAAGAAATCTCCCGGATGTAAAAATTGCTATTGCTCATGGGCAAATGAAGCCTTCTCAACTGGAAAGTGTTATTCATGGATTCCTTAACAGGAAATTTGATGTACTAATTTCCACAAAAATAATTGAATCGGGAATGGATATCCCAAATGTAAATACTATCATCGTTAACAGGGCAGACCGCTTCGGCCTTGCAGAGCTCCATCAATTGAGAGGAAGAGTAGGGAGGTCCAACCGACAGGCTCATGCGTTTTTTATTGTACCCTCAATTAACGGAATAAGTAAAAAAGCCCTAAGAAGGTTACAGGCTATTGAAGAATTTACGGATATAGGCTCCGGTTTTAATATTTCGATGCGTGATCTTGAAATACGAGGAGCAGGTAACTTACTGGGTACAGAACAATCAGGTTTTATTAATGAAGTTGGTTTTGACCTTTATGTAAAACTTATAAATGAAGCGGTTGAGGAACTAAAATATGAAGAGTTTAAAGAAGTATTTAAGGACTTACCAAAACCTGAAGAAAGAACAGAACCTACAATCGACACATATTTTGAGATTGGAATTCCGCCGGCTTATATGCCGGAACAAATGGACAGGTTAAATTTTTATACTGCCATGTATTCCATTAAAAATATTTCAGAATTGGAAGAACTCAAAGAAGAAATGAATGACCGGTTCGGCCAACTGCCGATACTTGTAGAAAGGCTGATTGCAGTAGCTAATCTTAAACTTTTTGCATCCCATGCATTGTTTGATAAAATAATTATTCAGAATAAACATACTCTGATAATTTTACCTAAAGGACAAAAGGAGGATTACTATAAAAGTAAATTCCTGGATTTAATGAAGTTTATTATGAATGAATATCATAATACAATAATATTTGAACAGCAAAAAGATAAAATGAGGCTGGTTATTCAAAATAAATTTGACTCGCCGGAAAGTTTAATAAAGTTTTTGATCAACTTTTCGCAAAGAGTCATGAATTTATTCGGGAACGACATTAAAAATATCACGGGAAATGATAATCCATGATAATACCTCGTTATTGAAATAATACATTGCAGGAAGAATAAATCCTGTTATTTTCGAATTTATAATTTTCTTCTTTTAATCTAATTTTTGTTTTGTTTCACTTTCACCGGCATCAATTCTTTAAATATATTTTTATTTCACTATAAGTTTATTTTGCAGTTAAAATGATTCTTTCATCCATTTTATTTTTAACCTTATCAAAATAATCTTTTACTTCATTATAATTTTGCACACTTATCTTCGTTTTAGTAATTGAAAATTTTTCATTTTCAACAATCTGGTTGTTGCCAATAGAATTTATATCTCTAAAATAATTTATCCCCTGTTTCGAACTTCTGAAATTTGCGGGTAAACTTTTTATTAAATATTTATTTTCCGGCAAAATTATTTCTATTGATTTATTCAAAGTAAACTGATAATCAAAGTCAATATCATAGATCCGTTTTTCCCTGCCAAGCCATTCCCAATCATGAGATAAAGGAAAAGGGTCCATATTAAGAAAAACCAGATTTGTTTGTTTTTCTAATATAGTCGGTACTTTAAAATTAAATTTCAATATCAAATCTGAATTTATCGAATCAAGATTACTTATTGAATAATTTAAAACTTCTGCATTTAAATATTTATCAGAGACAAGTGATTTACAATATTTAAGCATTTCATCATGTGATTTTTCATTCAAGAATTTTTTATAATCTATCCCGAACTCCCCCTTATATCTGGCTTCAATCCCATAGTATACTGAATCAATATTAGTAAGATCAATTTTCATAAATAAGCTTTTGACATTATCATTAGAAGTACTTGAGGGAGTGAGTTCGATTTGTGATGTTTCATCATCATTAAGAACCAACACGTTAATACCTTCACATTGATACGGCAAAGTACCTAACTTACAGAATTTAACGGAAGGGTCCATCCAATAATCTGATTTCTCCTGTGTGGATGCTTTTACTATCATATGATTAAAACTCCAATTTGGAAATTTTGTATGAATAAAGCCTTCATTCTTTGTTAAAACCAAAACGGGTTTTGCTTCAATACCAACAGCCTTAAGCAACGCCAGCAATAATATTGATTTATCTGTACAATCACCTTTTTTTCGATCTAACACCTCCGCCGGTGTATGAGGAATAAACCCCCCCATGCCTAATTCGATATCTATATACCGGATAGATTGAACAAAATCATAAATACACATTATTTTTTCAACTTCACTTGTACAGTTTTTTATAATTTCATTAGCTTTATTGGTTACCTTATCTGATAGTACAAGTTTTGGTTTAAATAAATGTCCATAATACCATTTTGAAACATCGCTCCAGCTCTCCCATTCTGCAGGAATAAATTTGATATTCTTTATATAATTTTCTTCAGCTGCCATAAAAGGATCCGGTTCGAATGCAGAAATATCTCTCTGTTCCCATGTAATAGAAGCTGTATTCAAATGATAGCTCCCGTAAGTAGTTTCCTGGACTTCTACTGCAGGATCCTTTAGAGTACAATTAAATGCTTTAAATTTCCATCCATGATCTTTACCATCGTCTCCATTTTTCAAAAAGAAAACAGGAACTGTTAACCTGTATATATTTTGTAATTTTGGAAGCCTGCTTTGTATATTCCATTCATCCCTTATAAAAGGATATTTTTCCTTAAGAGTATATTCAAATTCTACAATGCAATTTTTTTCTGCTCCCGGGAAAGTAAATCTTATGTCTTTAATATCTGAATAAAAAGCATCATCAGAGCCGGCTCCGGTAATGGTATGAAAATCTTCATCTTTTAACTCAATTATAGTTCCATCCGGTTTGATTGTTCTGGCATGTATATTAACTAATTCTTTTCCCGAAGCTAACTGAATTTCAACAAAGGCTCGCTTCTCAATATTTTTATACAGTTTAATAATTTCTACGTGCTTTTCTTCAGTAGCAAAACTTGGCTCTGCGCTGGATACTACATTCATACTTTGCTTGGTATCATCAACTATTTTGACATCATGGACTTCCGAAAGGACCAGGGCGTCAGCTTCCGGATAATCTTTTTGTTCAGGAAATTCTTTTATGTTTAAATCTTCTTTAAGTGAATCCAAACTTTCAAATGTACTTGACGCACATGAAAGAAATAGACATGATAAACTAATCGAAAATAAAAAGACAATAATTATTCTCATGACTGGTACCCTTTTTGTTTAATAATCCTAAGTATTTCGTTATAATACTTATTTCCCGAATTTAACAAACTAAAGATTTTCTAAATATTGCAACTTATTGTGAAGTCAGAATAATTCTTTCATTCTGCCGTAATTTCACCTGATCAATAAATTTTCTTACTTTAAAAAAATCAGATACATTAATATCTTTGGCCGCAATTGAAAAATCCTCATTTATAATAAATTTATTATTACCCAGTGTTTGATATTCTTTAGAATAGAAAAAACTACTGTCTGTAATTAATAAATTCGAGGGAAGATTTCTAATATTATATTTGTTGTTAGGAAGATTTACTTCTATAGATTTTTTTATAGTATAAGGATAATTAACTTCAATATCATATTTTCTTTTATCACTCCCCAACCAGTTCCAACCAGCGGACAGTTGGAACGGATCTATATTCAGAAACGAAAAATCACCTTGCCTCTTTATAATATTTGGGACATTTAGTCTAAATTTCAATTCCAGGTCTAAATCAGTCGAATCGATATTATTTAATGAATAATCCAAAACTTCGTCTTTTAAATAATTATCGGAAACCAACGATTTGCAGAGTTTAATCATTTCTTCCCTGGTCTTATCAAAGAAGTAATCCCTTCGTTCAATATTAAACTCTCCTTTGTATTTAATTAATATATTGAAAATAGTAGAATCCGCGTTCGAAAAATTTATTTTCATACTAATATCTTCAACATTATCATTACAAGTACTATTCGGCGTGGTTTCAATTTGGCTTGTTCCATCATCATTCAGTACCAATACATCAATATTTTGGCAATCGGAAGCAAGGACGCCTAAGCCACAGTGTTCTATCGTAGCATCCAGCCAAAAATCTTTTCCTCCCATTGTTAAGGCTTTAACAATCATGTGATTAAATTTCCCGGTTGGAAATTCTCTGTCTATATGCCCTTCGTTTGAAGTTAATACCAATACCGGTTTTGCCATTATACCAATGCTTTTTAACAGGGCAACAAGTAACGTAGATTTGTCTTTGCAGTCGCCATAGTTGTGTATTAATACTTCTTGCGGGGTAGCCGGGATTCTTCCGGATTTCCCTAATTCAATCGCAACATAACGCATTTTCTGAACAAATTTATAAATACATCTAATTTTATCAATCTCGTTGGTACAACCTTTAGTTAATTCTTTTGCTTTATTTGAGACATCTTCAGTAATTATTAAACGTGATTTGTATAAATGATTATAGTACCAGTCAGAGAAGTCATTCCAATGCTCCCATTTTGATGGAACAATTTCAATATACCGGAGATAATTTGAATGTGGAGGCATCATGGGGTCAGGTTCAAAAGCCGGAATATTTTTTTGTTTCCAATTAAAAGAAATGCTTTTATCGGAATAACTAATAACAGAATCATTATATTTATTCAAATCAGAAACAGGACAGTTGTATGATTTATATTTTAATCCGAACCTAAATTCTCTATTCCCTTTATTAATGAGTACCAAAGGTGCGGTTAATTTATAAACAGTCTGAAGTTTAGGTATTTCACTTTGTACTGGCCACTCTTCCTCAAAGCTCGGGTTTATTTTATCAAGAGTATAATCATACTCAATTATACAATTTTTCTCGATTGAAGGGAAAGTAAATCTTATGGTCTTATTATCTGTGTAAAAAGTATAACCATAACTGTTACCGGCAATAGTGTGAAAGTCATTGTCGTTTAATTCCGTTATTGAGCCATCCGGTTTTATTGTTCTTGCTCGAAGATCTGAAATTTTATCAATGTTGGCTATAGGAATTTCGACCGAAGCATAAGTATCTATATTTTTAAAAAGTTTTATTACATTCTTCACTTTTTCATTAGCTTCATACTCATAATCATCATTAATTTTAACATTCACATCATAAACTTCATTTAGTACTACAGCATCTGCTTCGGGAAAATCTTTCTGCCCTGGAAAATCTTTTAATTTTAATTCTTCTTTAAGTGAATTTAAATTTACAAATGATTCCGATGAGCAGCTGAGAAATATGAGAAAAGTAATAATAGTTAATAAATAGAAAAGCAATAATTTCATATAACTTCCCCAATTGGTTCTAGACAATTTTAAATTATATAATTTTATGGTTAATAAGATAATAGAAACTACTTTAGCTTTCAACAAAAAAATTCAATTTTATTAAACTGTCTCATTTTAAGAGAAATTCTATAAAACCATTACACCTGAACCCTTTTCATAAAAACAGTATCTTATAATTATATTTATTAATTAATTAAGAATAACTTATGATACTATCTTCAATTTTCATCACAATATTATTAATAGCACTTTATCTTGTTTTAAAAAAATTATTTTTCTCTGTGAAAATCCGGAGTTATCTACCATATGAGATAAAAGACAAATTAAAAACTACAAATGATTTAATTTTGCTTGATGTAAGAACAATTCCAGAACACAAAAGTCAATCAATTAAAGGCTCCCTACATATACCATTGCAGGAACTTGACAGAAGAAATTCTGAATTGAATAAGTATAAAAACAAAGTGATAATATGCTATTGCCAATCAGGAAACAGGAGTCGAATTGCAGCCGTCAAATTAAAGAAATTTGGATTCAATTCTGCCAATCTGGGTGGAGGAATTAAAAATTGGAATTTTAACTAATCTAGAGTTTAAGAAAATATGGTGATAAAATGTCAGAGCATTTAACAAAAGATACTTTTTTACAAAAAGTTTTTAACTATGAAACAAACAAAGAATGGAAATTTGAGGGAGACCTACCTTGCGTAGTAGATTTTTGGGCTCCCTGGTGCGGCCCGTGCAAAGTAGTCGGACCAGTATTAGATGCATTATCTAATGAATACTCCGGAAGGGTAAACTTTTATAAAGTTAATACCGACGAAGAACAGGAACTTGGCTCAGTCTTCGGAATACGAAGCATACCCTCATTATTATTTGTACCAAAAGAGGGCCAGCCCAAAATGGCTGTAGGGGCTCTGCCTAAAGAAACTCTTAAAAAAGCAATTGAAGAAGAATTGTTTACTGAAATAAAATAGTACTTTTATTTAATGAAGATTTCCTAATAAACTGACAGGGAATCTCACATCATGTCCATTCTAAATAAAAATATTATTTTTTGAATGTCAGAATTTTTTCCTGTTTACCAGGACAACTCCGAGGGTAATAATTATTCCGCTAATAATAGTTATATAACTAATTATTTCAGCCAAAAGGAGCCAGGCAGCGAAAACAGTTACAAATGGTTCGAAATATAAAAATACTCCAACTTTAACCGCTTCCAATTCCATAAGAGCTTGCGCCCATAAAACATAGGCAATACCGGAACAAAAAATACCCAGAAAAAGGATTGCAAGCCATCCCCTAATTGAAAGGTTAAACACGGCATTAATTGTTTCTTTATTTAAAGTAAATGGAATGATGAGGACGGTCATCATCAAAAAGAGGAATAATATTGTCAAAAAAGGGGAATAACTAACAGATATTTTTTTGTTCATTACGGAATATAAACTCCAGGTAAATGCACTGGCAAGCACAAGCAAGTCGCCTTTATGAGACATAAATCCGATGGTCAGCATAAAGCCTTTACTCATTAGTAATCCAAGTCCGGCAAATGCAATAATAATTCCCAAAACACTAAAAGCAGTAATTTTTTCTTTAAATAAGATAAACCCGAGAATAGCCATAAATACAGGCGTAACTCCAACAATCCATCCTGTGTTTGATGCAGAAGTATATTTTAACCCGGTTATTTGAATCCATAAATGAAAAACTGCAATTAATGCAAGAATAAATATTCTCAAATAATTATTAAGACTAATAAAAAAAACTTTTTTAGTATATAAGGCTATAAACAGTAAGAGTATAATTGCAATAAGCAGTCTCAGCAATATGATTGCTTGTGGGGAGATTTCATTCAAAGCTATTTTTGTAGCAATAAAAGATATTCCCCAAAACACAACTGCCAGAAGAGGTTTCCAAAACCGGAGCAGGCTATGCCTCACTTAGAAACCTTTCTGATTAATGAATGATTTTTTACTTAGAACTTTCTGTTTTTCTTGCTGAGGAATATTTCTCAATTTCATAGTTAATAGCTCTGCCAGGCATATCAAGTTTAACTATTTCTACTCCTGACTGTAAATAAAATTGAGTTGCAAGAGTGTCGTGAAAATCGGAGAATACAATGACGCATTTTATTCCGGCAGCGATTAAAGCTTTGGCGCATGTTGTACAAGACATGTTTGTTATGTAAGCGGTTGCTCCTTTGATATTAACGCCATGAATAGCGGCTTGTGTTAAAGCATTTATTTCCGCATGATTGGTTCTGACACAATGATTCTCCACAACAAGACATCCAACATCATCACAATGAGGATGGCCCGGAAGTGAGCCGTTATAACCAGTTGCAAGGACAAATTTATCCTTAACAAATACGCATCCACAATGCATTCTGGGGCAGGTTGATCTTTCCGATGCAAGCATAGCAAGTTTTAAAAAATATTCATCCCATGCAGGTCTACTATTTTTTGCCATTTAATTCTATTGTTATATTATAAAAAATTATTTAATTAATATTTTATTATTAGCGTCCACTAAATATCAAAAAAAACCGATTAAATTTTTAGTGATTCGGATGTTACTTTAAACATTTCATCATAGTCTGCAATAAAGTTATCGATTGCTTCTTCGGAATGAAAATTAAGGAGCTCAAAAATTTTATCATCCAATATTATATCTTTATCCCAATAAAACTGGCCAACTTTAAGACGCTGAGTCATTAAATCGACAAGATGAATTATAGAAACAAAATACTTATTTTCATTAGCTTCTGAGGGATTATGATGATAATTAATTGAGTCACATAACAATAATGGAAGTTCCCATTTTTCCGCAAGGAATTTTCCTATTTCCTGATGTGTTAATCCAAGGACATTTGCCTCCGCTTCAAGAATAGTCATTTTTTCTGCACTGGCTATTGTAATAATTTCTACAAACTCTTTACTAAAAAATTTATGAATAACTAAAATTCCAAGATCATGTAATAAACCCGCAACAAACGCCTCGCTTCCGAATTCAAAACCTAAATGCTGGGATATGCCTTTTGCAGCAGTTCCAACCAACATTGAATGCAGCCAAAATTCCTGCGGATCAAAATAATTTGATGGTAAAACTTCTATAGAATCCACAAAAGATAGTGCCGCAACAATATTTCTGATTTCTTGAAAACCCAGTACTAAAACAGCAAACTCGATAGAAGACACTTTTCTTTTGAGACCGTATAACGGAGAATTTGATATTGCCAGCAATTTAGAAGTCAAGCCCTGATCTTTACCTATTACATCGGATAAACGGTTAGTAGATGTCTTTGAATCATTCAATAAACTTGTAACTTCAAAAACAACTTTGGGTATAGACGGTAAATCTTTTATCGAGTTTAATATTGCTTCAGTTTTTTGTTTTTTGGGATTATCAAGGATCATTGTGGTTTTTCCTAGTTTCATTGAAACTTAAAAAAAATGACTAAAAATTTAAGCCACCCTAAATTACATAAAAATTTTATTCTGTTAAATTTATTATCGTAATTTCGGGAGTAGAATTATACCTTATTGGGATCAGAGACATTCCAAGCCCACGCGTAATAATTATTAACATCTTACCCAAACTATAGTCTCCCCGGATATATTTAGTCTCGAACATAGTAGGAGTCAAATTTAGAAATGGAAATAGAAAAGTAATTTGGCCTCCGTGTGTATGCCCTGCGAGTAATAAGTTATAATTATGCAAATACGCAGAATTTATTAAATAATTTCCCGGCTGGTGCGTTAAAAGGATTTTCAGAGAGTATTTATTGGTATCCGAAACAAGATTGTTCAGCGTGGCCTGTGAAATTCTTCTAACATAAGTATCGGTAGCAAATGTAATAAGAATAGTTTCGTTTTTTATCTTTAATATTTTATTAGTATCATCCATCATTAAAACATTGTATTTATTAAGAGCATTTTTAATCTCGAATAAACTTCTTTGGGAATTATCCGGATAAGCCCAGTTATCATGATCCCCAACACAAGAATAAACCCCATAATTCGATTTAATCTTTCCTACATCCATTGCTGCAAGTTGAATATAATCGGGATGAGATGAAATAAAATCACCGCCAATTAAAACAAGGTCGGGGCAAACTTCATTTATTTTTGAAATAAAATTATCCAGCCTTTTTTTGTTCGTGTATCTATCAGCATGGATATCCGATATTAATACAATTTTAAAATTATTTAATCCGGCAGCCAGGCCGGGTTTTTTAAATACTACATTCCTAACCTCAACTGAGAAATAGTCATAAGTTTCTCTTATAGGGATATAAATAAAAAAACAAATTATCGATGCTAAAACAATCCAGGCTTCAATAATTTTAATTCTTTGTTTATTTTTTTTATGTACGGGAATTAAAAATAATTTTAATAGCTCTATTAGAAGAAATAAAAGGCTGGTTTGTATTGCAAGAAAAATAAAGCTCCAGAATGGATAAATAATTAAAAAGTCAAAAAAATAATTCTGAGGGATAAATACCGGAGTGCCGGTAATTTCAGCATAGCTCCAATCTATAACTAAAAAAACCGGATAAATATTTAGTAAATACAAAATAATTTTTGTTATTGTTTTAACTTTCCCGGGTAGTTTCCTATCTAAAAGTATATTTATAGAGTTATTGAATTTTCGTATAAAATAAAATTCTATAACGAAAATAAGAAAGACAAAAAGCAGAATGCGGATTAAAAACTGCATAAAGCGATCCTCAGATTAATTAAAACATCGTTTAACTACCATCGAACGAAATTTTCCTGTCAGCATATATAATATATTTCTATTTATAAAACGCATGAGCACGATTACATGAACCAATATAATATTGATTATTTTAAATTTATTATGAAAAGTTGGTTATTAAAAGAACGGGTCAACGCCCCGTTCTTTTAAAATAAATGTTATGAAAAGAATGTTATTCGATTAGTCCTTTACTGGTTTCAATATTTTCTTCTTCTTCTTCGGGAACCACTTTGGCAATGTCTGCAATCTTATCTCCTTCATTCAGCCTGATTACTCTGACTCCCTGCGTATTTCTACCCATTACCCTGATCTCTTTTACACTTTGCCTGATGACCATACCTCTTGAAGAAATAATAACGAACTCATCGCCATCGACAACCTCCATCATTGCGATCATTTTACCTACTTTATCGGTTGTTTTAACTGTAATTACTCCCCTACCCCCGCGATGTGTAATCCTATAATCATTTATATCCGAGCGTTTACCAAAACCGTTCTCAGTAACGACTAAAATATTGTCATTTCTTTTAATAACGAGAAGTCCGACAACTATATCAGTTTTAGCAAGATTAATTCCTCTAACACCCGTAGCTGTTCGACCCATATCCCGAACATCTTTCTCGTTAAAACGTATTGCAAAACCATTCCTGGTACCAAGCACAACATCATTAGTACCGTCTGATAATTTAACAGAAATAAGCCTGTCACCTTTAACAACGTTAATTGCATTTATGCCGCCTTTTCTCACGTTCCCATAGGCAGATAAAACTGTTTTCTTGATAGTACCCTTTTCCGTAGCCATTATTAGATAACTATCATCGTTAAATTCCTTAACAGAAACAAAAGCTGCAATCTCTTCATCCTGTTCTTTTTCTATAAGATTTATGATTGACCTCCCGCGGGTTGCTCTGCCACCTTCGGGAATTTCGAAAACTTTAAGCCAATAAACTTTTCCTTTATCCGTAAAAAACAAGATGTAATGATGAGTGGAAGCTATAAACATGTGTTCAATAAAATCATCATCCTTTGTACCGGCACCAGTAACACCCTTGCCACCCCTGCCTTGTTTCCTGTAGCCGCTTACGGGAAACCGTTTAATAAAACCTTTATGTGATATTGTAACAACAACATCTTCTTCAGCTATAATATCTTCAAGCGAAAACTCTTCATGGTTATAAATAATTTCTGTTCTCCGGGCATCGCCATATCTCTCCTTTAGCGCTAATAATTCGTCTTTTATAATCAGAAATCTTTTTTCTTCGCTGGCTAATATTCCCTTTAATTTTTCAATAAGTTTAATAATCTCTTTATATTCATCCTCGATCTTTTTTCTTTCAAGGCCGGTGAGGCGTTGTAAACGCATGTCAAGGATAGCCTTTGCCTGTATTTCCGATAATTTGAATTTTTTAATCAAATTATTCTTTGCAGTTTCAACATCCTTAGATTTTTTAATAGTTTCGATTACAGCATCAATATTATCGAGAGCAATTACATATCCTTCTAAAATGTGCGCACGTCTTTCTGCTGTATCAAGATCATATTTTGTTCTTCTTATCAGAACATCCATGCGATGTTTGATAAAATGCTGCATCATTTCTTTCAATGTAAGAACCTTGGGGGCGCCGTTAACCAGGGCCAGCATTATAACGCCAAAGGTTGTCTGCATTTGGGTGTGTTTGAACAATTGGTTCAGCACTACAGAAGGCTGAGCATCGCGTTTTAGCTCTATTACAACTCTCATTCCGTCACGGTCCGATTCATCTCTGATATTTGATATATCGGAAAGTTTTCCTTCACGAACAAGATCAGCCATTTTTTCAATTAAGTTCGCTTTATTTACCTGGTATGGAAGTTCCGTAATAATAATATTTTCTCTATTGTTTTTAAGGGTTTCCACATTAGCTTTAGCGCGAATAATTATACGTCCCCGGCCCGTTAGATAAGCTTCTTTAACGCCTTCATAACCATAGATAATACCTGCAGTCGGAAAATCGGGTGCAGTTACATATTTCATTAATTTTTCGGAAGTAATTTCCGGATTTTTGATTAATGCAATCAAACCGTCAATAATTTCATTAAGATTATGCGGCGGAATATTTGTTGCCATCCCAACGGCTATTCCGCTTGAGCCGTTTACAAGTAAATTAGGCAAATAAGAAGGAAGAACCGTGGGCTCTTGAAGAGAGTCATCGAAGTTAGGAGCAAAATCAACCGTGTTTTTATCCAAATCACGCAGCATTTCGTCAGCAATTCTATCAAGGCGCGCTTCAGTATAACGCATAGCGGCAGGTGAATCCCCGTCAACGGAACCAAAATTCCCCTGCCCATCTACCAGAGGATAACGAAGAGAGAACTCCTGCACCATTCTTACCATTGAATCGTAAACAGCAGTATCCCCATGTGGATGATATTTACCAAGCACTTCGCCTACAATTCTTGCAGATTTTTTATACGACTTATTAAATGCCACACCAAGTTCATGCATGCCGAACAGAACCCTGCGGTGAACTGGTTTTAACCCATCTCTTACATCCGGTAATGCACGTGAAACTATAACCGACATTGAATAGTCGATATATGAAGATTTCATTTCTTCTTCTAGAGAAACCGGAACTATTTTTTCAAAAATTGTAGCCATAAAACTTTTACTTTTTTTAAATATTTTTAATCTATGCGACTTTATAAAACACGTATCAAACTAAATGCCTATACGTCAAGATTTCTAACATACCTAGCATTCTTTTCGATAAAATCTCGGCGCGGCTCAACAGCATCTCCCATCAGGGTTTCAAAAATTTTATCTGCTGCAGCGGCGCTTTCAAGAGTTATCTGAAGTACTGTTCTTGTTTCGGGGTTCATGGTAGTTTCCCAGAGCTGCTCCGGGTTCATTTCACCAAGCCCTTTATATCTTGAAATAGCGACACCTTTTGCGTGTACTTCTTCGCCTTCCTCTGAATGTTCTTCAACTACCTTACCATTCACTTTTAGTCTTTTTAATACCTCGTCTCTTTCAGTGTCATCAAAAGCATAAAATTCTTCTTTCCCTTTTTTAATTTTATACAATGGGGGTTGAGCAATATATACCTTTCCCTGATCGATAAGTTCTTTCATATGCCTATAAAAAAACGTTAAAAGGAGCGTTCTGATATGACTACCGTCCACATCCGCATCTGTCATTAATATAATTTTGCCATAGCGTGATTTGGATGCATCAAAATCAGCACCCAGGCCAGCGCCAATAGCAGAAATCATTGCTTTTATTTCATTATTTTCAAGTATTTTATTTAGTTTTGCTTTCTCAACATTTAAAATTTTACCTCTGAGTGGAAGAATTGCCTGAAATCTTCTATCGCGCCCTTGTTTTGCAGAACCACCCGCTGAGTCACCTTCCACAATGTACATCTCACAATGCTCAGGGTCTGTTATAGAGCAATCCGCCAGTTTACCGGGGAGATTCATGTTATCAAGGGCTCCTTTCCTTCTGGATAGGTCCCTGGCCCTCCTTGCTGCTTCCCTAGCCTCAGCAGCGCGCATACATTTTTCAATAATTTTTTTCCCAACGCCTGGGTTTTCTTCCAGATATTCTGCCAGCTTTTCACCAACCAGCATTTCAACAGCAGATTTTGTTTCACTGTTACCAAGCTTGGTTTTAGTTTGGCCTTCAAACTGCGGCTCTGCAACTTTAACCGATAATACGGCAGTCAATCCTTCTCTAAAATCATCGCCCGTTAATGTTATTTTACCCTCTTTAATTAAACCATTTTTACTTGCATAATTATTAAAAGTCCTGGTAAGAGCGGTTTTAAATCCAACAAGGTGAGTCCCGCCCTCGTGTGTATTTATATTATTTACATATGAAAAAATATTTTCATTATAAGTATCACTATACTGGAAGGCTATTTCAATCGGAGTATTATCCCTTTCGCCTTCAATATAAACCGTTTTATGAATTGGTTCTCTTGTTTCGTCAAGGTATTTTACAAATTCGACTAACCCGCCCTTAAAATGAAAAACTTCTTCCTCGCCGCCGTTTCTTTCATCTTTAATGCTGATAGTAATAGTTTTATTCAAATAAGCAAGTTCTCTCATTCTTTCGGCAAGCGTATCAAATTTAAATTTAAACGCTTTGAATATTTCTTTATCTGCAAGAAAAGTAACTTTAGTCCCGGTTTCATTCTTCTTAGCTTTACCAATTTCTTTAACGGGTTTAACAGCTACACCTTGTCTATATTCCTGAAAATAAACATTACCGTTTCTTTTTACTTCAACCTTAAGCCATTCCGATAAAGCATTAACCACCGATACTCCGACACCATGAAGTCCGCCGGACACCTTATACGAATTTTTATCAAATTTTCCACCTGCATGGAGAACTGTCATAACAACTTCGAGAGCAGATTTTTTTTCTTCCGGGTGCATGTCAACCGGTATTCCGCGGCCGTTATCTTCAACCGAAACCGATTCATCTTTATTTATAATAATTGTAATCGTATCGGCATAACCGGCCAGAGCCTCATCAATACTATTATCAACAACCTCATTAACTAAATGATGAAGTCCTCGTGTTCCCACATCGCCAATATACATCGCAGGTCTTTTTCTTACTGCATCAAGCCCCTTAAGGACATTTATATTTTTCGCACTATATTCATTTTCGTTTTTATCATTTGGCATAAAATATTTCCACGTTCTTTTTTTAAATCATTATTTTTCATTGAACAAGCAACAATTAAAAAACAAACTTAACCCTGGCTATACGTTGTTCGTTAAAGTAACTATTTATCTTATTAACAATTAAATTTTCTTTAAACTTTAGTTCATTTCGCCACGCAGGATTTTCTACCCGAAGAATAAGTACAGTTTTTTCTACCTTTACAGCTTCGGCAACTTTTTCCAGTTCAGGAAATATTTTAGTAAATTCTATCGCAACATCAGATTCTTTAACAATTTTTCTTACTCTTGCAAGCGCCGGATCCGAATTAAATATTTCAGATAAGCTCATAAAACCGTTATGCATAAGCAACTTTCCCTCCGTTTATATAAATAAGGGAATCATTTTCTTCACGATTTAAAAATGAAAAATTTGTAATATCTGTTAGGGTGATAAACACCTGTCCTACACTTTTGAGATATTCACTTATTTTTTGTGATCGTTCCTTATCAAGTTCCCCGAAAACATCATCCAGGAGAAAAATAGGCGTTTTACCGGTTCTCTCTTTAAGATAAAAAAACTGAGCAAAACGCAGAGCCGTTTGAAATGTTTTGTGCTGTCCTTGTGAACCGAATATCTTTAGGTTTATTCCATTAATCAAGAAAACAAAGTCGTCTCTATGAGGTCCGCAAAGATTTGCTGCTCTTCTTAATTCATCTGTCTTTTTTGCATCAATTTGTTTTTTAAATAAGACTTCTATTTTCTCTTCAACACATTCATCAAGGTACGAGTATTTAACTTCCGGAAGTTCGATATTTTCCATTATTTTTTCATATGAATCATGCATATAAATATTAAACTCATCAATAAATTTTAATCTATGCCTGATTATTTCCGAGCCTGAATTAATAAGCTTTAATGTCCATGCATCCAGTTCATCAAAAAGAATTTTTGTTCGTTCCTCTTTTATACGATAGAGGAGTGAGGCTCTATGCCGTAATGTTTTATTGTAATCCAAAAGTAAATTCAAGTATGTTTCGCTTGCTTGTGAGATAACGGAGTCAATAAATTTTCTTCTTTCAATCGGAGAACCCTGAGTAATTGAATGATCGGCTGGAGCTAACAATACTATAGGAAATTTGCCAATAATATCTGCAGATCTTGATATTTGTTTTCCGTTTTGGAAACAATACTTTTTATTTTCTTTCAAGGAATAAAACAGTCGTGTCGTGTTTTCAGTTAATTCCCTAAATTTACCAATAATTTCAAATTCATTTTCCCGGAATTTTACAGCTTCGTTATCGAATTTGGCGATACTGCTTTTCGTGGTACACAAATAGTAAATAGCCTCTAATATTGATGTCTTACCCTGACCATTTCCGCCAATTATATAATTTAGTTGGCCGGAAAAACTCAATTGTGTATCTTGATGAATCCTAAAATTTTTTAAATAAATTGAAGACAAAACCATACTAATTATTTAATCGAACCGGCATAAGAAGCATCATTAAGTCTTCATTTTCCTTAATAACTAACGGTTCAATTATACAAGCCTTGGTTGGCGAATGAAGTTTAAAAATAATATCTTCTGCTTCTATATGTGACAAAACATCATTAACATAAGCAGTATTAAATCCAATATCCATAAACTCACCTTTATATTCACAATCAACGGTTTCCTTTGCGTTTGAGCCATGATCAATATCTTCAGCCGAAACTTCCAATAAATTTTTATTTAATGAAAATTTTACTTGTTTTGAGCTTGAAGTTGAAAATAAACCCATTCTTTTTATTGTTGAAAGTAAATCAGCTGTTTTTACCTTAAGCAAATTCTCGTTTTCCATAGGTATTACACTGTTATATGCCGGATATTTTTCTCCAATAAGTCTTGAAATAAATTCTAAGTTACCCATCTGGAAAGCAATATTTGTTTTGCTTAAACTAAATTTCACATCTGTTTCACCAAGCAATTTTGTCAAAACAGTTATAGCTCTTTCGGGAATAACATATTGTTCTTCAAATTCAGAACTTATATTTTTATTAACATATTTTACTAAACGATGACCATCTGTTGCAACAAACCGAAGACCATCGCCCGAAAATTCAAATAAAGTTCCCGTCATCGCCGGGCGCATATCTTCTTTGCTCATTGCAAATGATGTAAGATCAAAAGCTTTTTTTAAATCGATACCGCTGAAAGTAAATTGTTTCTCTTCACTTACTGTTGGTATTGCAGGAAAATCTTCAGGCAATGCGTAGCTTAAATTATACACTCCTTTTTCAGTAGTTAGTTTCAGTTTTAAATTTGATTCTGTTTCAAAATGTATTTGTGTATCGTCCAATGAACGAATAATATCATACAAAAGTCTTGCAGGTACTATCATTTTTAAATTTTCGTCTGCTGCAACATTTATCGACGATCTCAACGCTATTTCAAGATCCGTCGCACAAACATTTAACAAACCATCCTTGATATCAAAGAGAAAATTCTCAAGTATAGGCATTGGAGTGCGCGATGGTACTGCGGGTACTATTTTCGCCAGCAGCTTTTCCAGAACCTTACTATTGACTTTAAATTCCATTTAAATAAACTCCTATTAAGATAATAAAATTACAAAAATTACACGCTAATCTCAATGAAATATTAAGTAAATTGGTATCAAAGCTCCAAAAAATAAAGATGAAATATTTTATGGCCCGGTAAGCGTTGTATTGGATTTATGTTCATTTTGTCTTGGTAAAGTAATACTCGAACTTGTTGTAGAAACACTATCACTACTCGAAACGTTAAGAGAGATTGTATATGTCCCTTCGAGCAATGTACTTGAATAAAGGAAAAAAATCTTTGTTCCTGCCTTCAATGCTACAGTACCGCTTAGATTTCCAAGCGTAGCAGAGCCGGTTGCCCCGGCAGGTACTGTATATGTAGTCGAATAATTATAATTTCCCTTGGGAATATTGTTGATTACCGTTTTTTGTCCAGATGCGACATCGATTACTGATCCTCTGAAATTCACATAAACATCGGCATCAGCCATGTTTTGAAATGTTACGCTATTATTTATGGAGTTAGAACATCCAACATAGAACAGAATTATAAGAACTATAACACCTGTTGAAAGTAGCCATGTTTTCATAGTACTCTCTAAAAAATTATTATAATATTTAGTACGTTTATCATAATAAAAATTAGCTTAATTGTTTATAATAATCAATATCAATTGCTTATTAAAACAAAATATGAAAAATTAAAATGCTTTTAAAATACGCTAACAAGACTTTACCAATAGTATCAAACGAACATATATTAACATACTTATTATTAATATAATATATATTTAAAATATTAATAATAATTAATAATACTGTGTATATGTTAATATAGCTCCAAAGATTCAAACCCGATTAGAATTGGACATATTCAATAAATATACATTGTTAGTAAGTTGTAGATAAATACTGAGTTATTTGAACGTTGTTAATAACTACCATCTAATCATAATATTATTAACAAAATACAAACAACAATTAAAATAAAAATTTCAATAGAATTGCCCGGAAAAATACTAATTTAAAATAATAAAGCTCCGCTTTTGCGGAGCTTTATTATTCCGGAATGTTCTAATTACTTCAGGAGCAATTTAATTCAATATTATTTCTTAAAGAATTTAACTTATCTTTGAGCTGGGGATCGGTCTGTATAGCAGAGTCGATAGAATTATAAGCATGAATAACCGTAGAATGGTCTCTTCCACCAAAATGCAATCCGATTGTTTTCAAAGAAGATTTCGTAAGTTCTTTTGATAAGTACATAGCAATCTGTCTGGCCATGACCACTTCTTTTCTTCTTGTTTTATCTCGAATTTTGTTTTCATCTATCTTGAAATAATCACAAACACATTTAGTAATATCCTCTATAGTTATATTTATTTTAACTTCTGTAGCAATTTCTTTAACAATATTTTTGGTAAGTTCAAGGTTTATTTCTTTAGAGTTTAAAGATGCATTTGCAAGCAATTTAATCAAACAGCCTTCAAGTTCACGGATGTTTGAGGTTATATTATTAGCAATATACTCTAAGATTTCATTAGAAATAAACATTCCATAATCTTCTGCCTTTCTCTTTAGTATAGCAATTCTTGTTTCAAGGTCAGGGGGTTGGATATCGGCAGTTAATCCCCATTGAAAGCGGGAAATTAATCTATCATCCAGTCCTTTCAGATCTTTTGGAGGTTTATCGCTAGATAAAATAATTTGTTTTCTTGATTGGTGAAGAGTATTGAATATTTGAAAGAATAAGTCCTGCGTTTTTTCTTTACCAATTAAAGATTGAATATCGTCAATTATAAGTACATCCATTTTTCTGTAAAAATTAGAAAAATCATTAAGCGTATTATTTTGAATTGACTCGACAAATTCAACTGTAAACATATCAGCCGAAAGATAAATAACCCTTTTTTCCGGCATGTTTTGTAAAATTTTATTGCCAATGGCTTGTATTAAATGTGTTTTACCTAATCCGACTCCACCATACACAAATAATGGATTAAATGACGTTCCACCCGGATTATCACTAATAGCTCCGGCAGCGGCCCGGGCTAATTGATTTCCCTCCCCCTTAATAAAATTATCAAATGCATATCTTGGGTTTAAGAATGATTCAAAATCCTGTTTTATTGTTTCATGAATTACAGGTGGTTTTGCAATATTATTAGTAACCCTAGCGGATATTTCTTCAACATCCTTTTCATCAGAAATTATGTATGCAAGTTTTGCTTCCGGGCCGATAACATCGCGGATGGTTTTTGTTATAAGTGTATTATAGTGTTCATCTATCCACTCCCAGAAAAACTGGCTTGGCAGCTGAACTTTTAGTGTGGAACTATATAATTCTACTGGCTTTATAGGTACGAACCACGTATTATAAGTCATTAAAGTAACATTATCTTTAATGGTTCTAAGGCAATCTCTCCATATTTTTGTGGGCTCTAAAAGAATTTTTTTTTCAGAAATTACGATCTCATTCATATGTACTTATCAACAATTGAAAGACAAAAAGTCTTCAAAATTTTGAAGGATTTAATAAAAACAATTAAAAGGCAGAACACTATTAACAACTTATCAACATTAAATGCAAGATTATAAACCATTACACCAAAGGGGATTACGGGAGTTTCGTTGATTCGCTATCACAGCGAATTAGAAAAAAAAGATGATATTAACATCTGACCAATTGTGAAACGTTTTCACAAAGTAAAATTATCCACAACATATTAACAAAAAATATACTCGCCCAACCCGATGAAAAAATAGGAAGTAAAGCCTTGCATTCCAAATTAATTTTTAAATTTTTAATTAAAATCCGGATTATTTAAAAAGCAAACATTATGAAAGGAAAAAATGTTTATTGTATATTTGTATATCATTATTTATATTAATTGTCTTTGTGATAATAGGAGTTAGTTTATGAAAAGGACTTTTCAACCAAGTATTAGAAAAAGAAAAAATAAGCATGGTTTCAGAGAAAGAATGAAATCCAAAAATGGCCGTAAAGTATTAGCAAGAAGAAGGTTAAGGGGTAGAAAAAAGCTTACTGTAAGCGATGAGAAATAAAAACCTTGAAAAATTTTAGTCTTTCAGCATATGAAAGAATAAAAAAAAGAAATGATTTTCAACATATTTTTTCTACTGGCAGATTAGTTTATTCATCCGGTAAAGTGTTACGTGCACATTATTTAGCTAAACTTAATACTGAAGATGGTGGAGTAAAAATAGCACCGGTTGTCAGTAAAAAACTGGGAAATGCTGTCTGGAGAAATAAGGTTAAAAGACTAATCAAAGAATCTTATAGATTAAATAAAGAAATACTTACCGAAGTTAGTTTAAGAAAACATGTTTTACTTAAGGTTGTTTTTTCGCCAAATACGCTAAGCGAAAAAAAAAATAAGATTTTAAGTTATAATGATATAATGCCGCATATTTTTGAAATAATGACAAAAATTGCAAGCAGGCTCTAATGTGGAGAATATTTGTATTTTTTATAAAATGCTATCAAAAATTATTATCTCCGCTTTTCCCGCCTTCTTGTAGATTTTATCCAACCTGCTCAGAGTACGCAGTACAATCAATTAAAAAATATGGAATTGTTAAAGGCGGAATTAAGGCAGTATGGCGAGTATTAAGATGCAATCCTTTTAACAAAGGGGGATTTGACCCCATAGAATAATGGAAATGGTATGGACAAACAAACAATAATAGCTTTTGGGTTAATGGCGGGAATATTGGTTATCTGGTTATATATTAGTTCCCCAAAAGCGCCGGAACTATCCGGGAAACCAGATACAACCTCAATTAGTTATGATACAAATAAAATAAATCCCGGAACCGAACAAAAAAATAATAACCTGGAATCAGAAAGTCTTAAAAAGACACATGCCGATAAAGTTGACAGTTCCTTTGGTAAATATTTTCCGGCACCATCTGGCAAAGAACAGATTATTACGATTGAAAATGATCTTGTTAAATTGGAATTGAGCAGCCAGGGCGGGGGTATTAAAAAGTATTATCTTAAGAATTATAAGAACTGGTTTGTAAGTAAATCTGATTTGAGTAAAGATTTTTACAGCTCACAGGTTCAGCTTATAGATTATCCAGATAATGGCGGCGGTCCGGATTTATCGTTTGTGTCAACAGATGGAAAAGCAGTTAATACTTCAAAGCTTGATTTTATTTCTAATGCTACTCAATCCTACTTTAGATTAACCGGGAGAGATTCATTAATTATTGTTTATACGTTTAAGGTAGCCGATAACAAATATCTCGAAAAAACTTTTGTTATTTACGGAGATAAATATAGTATGAAGTGCAACCTAAAATTGGTCGGGTTGAGCAATGTTATTGGCAGTAACGATATTGATCTTGTCTGGAATAAGGGCTTAAGAAGTGTTGAGGAAAATTCCGTTGATGAAACAACATATTCAAATGCAAGCGTATTTTATGGAGGCGACCATGTAGTTGTTGATCCACCTAAAGTTGGCGAAAAAGCTGAAAAAGATTTCAATGGGATGGTTGATTGGGTTGCCGTTAGAAACAAATATTTTGCTGCCATAATAGCTCCGCAAAGTGCAGCGGGTGTTGATGGTGCTTATGTGCAGGGATTTAAATCCGCTATTGATAATAATGGCCTGAATACTTACTACAATATTCGCCTCATGATTCCTTTTAATAGTTCGGAACTTGAACAGAAAAGCTTTACCTTATATATCGGTCCTGCTGATTACAATATATTAAAAACATATGGTCATAATTTCGATGAAATTGTTGAGTTTGGAAATTTTCTCGGGTTAAAATTTCTTATACGTATTATTTCACTTTATTTTCTTTTGCCATTGTTTAATATTCTTCATTCATTTATACCAAATTATGGCGTGGTAATAATTGTTTTTTCATTGATAATTAAATTAATTTTGTACCCGCTTACCAAGTCGAGCTTCCAGTCAATGAAAAAGATGCAGCTTTTGCAACCAAAGATAGCTGAGTTAAATGAGAAATATAAGGATGATCCGCAGAAAAAGAGCAAAGAAACTATGAAGCTTTATTCAACCTATGGCGTAAATCCTGCAGGCGGGTGTTTGCCTTTGCTTTTGCAGATGCCCATCTTTATTGCTTTATGGGGACTATTAAAGGTTGCAATTGAGCTGAGACAACAGCCTTTTGTTTTTTGGATAACGGATCTTTCACGTCCTGATCATATTTTTACCTTACCTTTTAAGCTCCCGTTTTTTGGGATTGATCAGATCAGCGGTCTGGCGTTATTGATGGGAATAACGACGTTCGTACAACAGAAAATGTCCGTGAAAGATCCTAAGCAGCAATCATTGGTTTATATAATGCCGATATTCCTGACTATTTTATTTATGAGCTTTCCAGCAGGGCTAAATCTTTATTATTTTATGTTTAACGTATTTTCGATTGCGCAACAATATTATATCAATCAGAAACATGATGGGATGGAGCTGGTTCCTGTGAAAAATCCCAAAAAAAGCAAGGGATTTATGTCTAGGATGATGGAAGCTGCAGAACAAAACGCGAAAACACAGCAACAGAAAAGGAAACATTAATTAAGTTATTTCCAATATTAAATTGCAGTCAAATAATAAATTGTTATTCATTTTGAAGTAATATTTTGTTAAGTCTTTTGAACATCAACAAAAATTAAATAGCTGCAGTTTATAGATACTTTTGTTATATACAAATGGCGATCTCAAAAAAAATAGTTTTTTTTGTTTTATTGTTTATAATTTCTAGTTCTTTTGCACAAACAACTAAAATTCTTTCAGTTGAGTGCAGAACAGAAGACTTACCTTTCGGTTTAACAAAAACAGTTCCAAAACAAGAACCCGAGGTGGGAGTAGTTTTAAGCGGAGGCGGGGCCAGGGGGCTTTCTCAAATCGGTGTTCTCAGGGCTTTGAAAGAAGCTGATATTCCTATCGATATTATTACAGGGACGAGTATGGGCAGTATAGTTGGTGGATTGTATGCTGCCGGATATAGTTTTGATCAAATTGATTCAATTGTGGCAAATACTGATTGGGATGCACTTCTTGCTTCTGACAGGGAGACCAACAGACGAGAGTTGTTTGTTGACCAAAAAATAACAGAAGATAAAGCGGTTTTTTCTTTAAGGTGGGAAGGATTTAAACCCATTTTACCCACATCATTGAATAATGGCCAGAAAATGGCCAGCTTTTTAAATCTTCTTACTTTTCAGGCACCTATACATGTTGATTCCAGCTTTAATGAATTAAATGGAAAGTTTAGAGCTGTGTGTACCGATCTTGTTACAGGCCGGCCTGTAATTATATCATCAGGTTCATTAAGCGAAGCGATGCGTGCAAGCTCCAGTGTTTCATTTTTATTGTCCCCTATTAAAATAGATTCGCTTCTATTGGTAGACGGCGGCCTGGTTGCAAATATCCCTGTTAAAGCTGCAATAAGCCTAGGGGCTAATTATATTATATCGGTGAATACTACCAGTCCGTTGCACACTGAAAATGAGCTTGCTCTTCCGTGGGCTATAGCCGATCAGGTTGTTAGCATTCCAATAAAGCTGTTGGATGAATATCAATTGGATTATACGAACGCTCTTATTACGCCAAATTTAAAAGACAGAGCAAATACTAACTTTTTAGATATAGAGGCAGTAATTGATGAGGGATATCAATCAACACTTCCTAATATAAATCATATTAAAACAGGGATTGATTCGGTGTTTAGAAAGAATCTGAAAGTAGATGAATATTATGTAAAAAAAGTGTTATTCGATAAAAGTACATCCGAGCTGGAAGAACCATATATACAAAAATATTCTGCTTATGATTCCGTTTCCAATATAGAGATATTAACCGATATCTGTTCACTTTATACGAAGGGCGTTTTTAGGTATTTGGAGGCAGTGGTTAATTCATATCCCACATATTCTACTATAAAGTTTAATTACAACTACAATCCGGTAATACAGAAAATAAATTATAAGGGAATTACATTGATCGATAAATATCTTGTTGATTCTTTGTTGCAGCCTCTGATTGGTCACCCTTATAATGCCGATAATGTTGTATCAAAAATAATTCAAATATTGGATCTATACAGAGAAAGAGGTTATTCTTTAGCTGAACTTGAAGATGTAATCTTTAATCAGGATTCAACTGTATTGGGTTTAAGTTTTAATGAAGGAAAAATATCTGAAATTGAAGTAGAGGGCAATAGTTATACAAGTACTTCAATTATAACACGCGAGATACCCTTAAAAAGCGGGGATTACTTCAATTATAATAACATTGAACAGGGTCTTGTTAACTTACGCAGTACCAACCTATTTGATGATATATTTCTTAATGTTAAAAAAATTAGCGGTGAAAATATCCTTTTAATTCAGGTTAGAGAAAAACCGGAAAATATATTAAGAGTGGGCTTTAGAATAGATAACGAAAATAAGGCCCAATTAAGCCTGGATTTAAATAATGAAAATCTTTTTGGAAGCGGTACAGAGTTAGGGCTTCTTTTGTTTGATGGATCAAGAGAGAGGGCCGTAAGTCTTGAACAAAAAGCTTACAGAATTTTTAATACTTATCTTACTTATAAAATTGATGCTTTCTATAAAAGTGAAGATATTTATACCTATGCGAATGTTTCTTCAGCAACATCTTCATCATTCACCCTCCAGCAAATTGGTGAATATAACCAAACGTTTTACGGGGCATCTTTTTCCGTTGGTACACAAGTAGAGCGATTTGGTAATTTGATATTTGAAGGGAAATACCAATTTGACGATGTTGATGTTCTTCAACAACAAACAATTGGGTCATTAATTGAACCTTTAAATATCAGAATAGTATCAATTAAAGCTAGTTCTACGATAGATACACAAGATAAATATCCTTATCCTCTAAAAGGATTTTATTTTAAGGCTGATTATGAACTGGCGCAAAAAATATTTGGAGGAAGTGTTGGATATACTAATTTCAATTTCGATTATAAGGGATATTTTACGCTTGATGGTGTTCAGACTTTGTCGCCAAGAGTTATGATGGGCTTTGCAGATAATACCCTTCCATTTAGCGAACTTTATTCACTAGGAGGCCAAAACAGTTTTTTTGGTATGAGGGATAATGAATTTATGGGAAGGCAAATCTTTTTAACATCGCTTGAATACCGATACCAAATTCCGTTTAAAATATTTTTTGATACTTATTTTAAGTTGAGGTATGATCTTGGTTCAGCCTGGACGAAACCGCAAGAAATTAGTTTTACAGATTTACGACATGGTATTGGTACGGCACTGTCTTTTGATACGCCGATAGGACCGGCCGATTTTTCTGTCGGGAAAAGTTTTTTATTTATAAAAAAATTACCTGAAAATCCTCTTAGTTTCGGAGACACATTCTTTTATTTTTCAATAGGATATTATTATTAAAAAATGTTTTATATCCCCTCTCTTAAATAAATCTCACCTAACTTTTTATAATTCTGGCTCTTTTCCTTTTCGCCATTTTTTGTAAAAAGCCCGGCAAGGGCAAAGCAGAGTGAACTTTTTATTTTTACCCTGGCTATACCGTCTTCAATTATTTTTGTCACGGTTTCAAATTTTGGTATATTCAGTTCATTGTTGTACATCTTAGCGATTGCAAGATAAGGTTCATCCGATTCTGGATTAATACTCAAAGCTTTTTCAAAGTACTGGAGTGCTATTTCATTGTGCTTACTGTATGTTGAAATGGATTCTAATAATTGTCCGACACAAAAAAATATATTATAGGAAAGATCAGGGAATTCTTTGCAGATTTTTCCCGTAAACATGGAAATTTCATCGACTGAGAGAGCTTTGTTACGAAGTAAAATTTTATATAACTCTTCATCATGTATTCTCCTTTCAATAGCAACCCTAAATGAATCGAATAATTCATCCGGTGAATTAGAAGTCCTGAATATTTCTTCAAGACCTTGCTTTAATTTGGAATCCATTTTGGTTATAATAATATCTTTTTATAATAACAGTTATAGAAAAAAAGTATTTATCTCAATTCTTTTTTTTTCTTAATATTTCATTGTATAATTCCAAGTATTTTCCTGCTGAAGCTTGCCAGGAGAAATTATTTTTCATTCCATTCAATTGGATTTTCCCCCAAATTTTTTTGTCTGCAAAAGTATTTATTGCTTTTTTTACGGTATCAATCAGGGCGTGATATTCATAATTATAAAATGTGAATCCTGTACCTGATTCATTTCCTTTTAATTTATATTCGAACCAATCGTTTACTGTATCTGCTAGTCCGCCAATTTTCCTTACTATTGGTACAGTTCCGTATTTTAAGCTATAAATCTGATTTAAGCCGCAAGGCTCATATTGAGAAGGCATTAAGAACATATCTACACCTGCTTCAACAAGATGTGAAAGTTCATTGTTAAAACCTATATAAACGGCAACCTTTTCTGGGTAGGATAGCTGGAGGTTTCTAAACATTTCTTCAAAACGATCCTCGCCGGTTCCCAGTATAATCCATTGGGCATTAAATTTCATTAATTCTTTCGAAGCTTCTTCTACTAGGTCGAATCCTTTTTGACTTACCATTCTTGATACTATTCCAATAACCGGAAAATTAATATTAAATTTTAATCCGAATTTGTCCAAAAGATATTGTTTGTTTTTTGCTTTTCCTTCAACGTTATCTAAAGAATAATGGAAAGGTAAAAATTTATCATTTTTAGGGTTCCATTCCGAGTAATCGACTCCATTTAGTATTCCATAAAGAGATTTTTCCCTCTGCTTTAAGACGGTTTCCATACCGCCTCCGAATTCGGGAGTAAGTATTTCTTTTGCGTATGTAGTACTTACTGTATTAATTACATCAGAGAACATTATCGCTGTTTTCATAAAAGAAAAATCACCGTGGTATTCGATCGGGCTTTCTGGATAAAATAATTGCTCTCTGATTAAGGCATTCTTAACGGTGTTTCTTGAGAATCTTCCCTGGTAAGCAATATTATGAATAGTAAATATTGTTGCGGTAGACTTATACAACTTATCCCATGCATAGTTTTCTTTTAAATATAATGGTATTAAACCGGTTTGCCAGTCGTTGCAATGTATTATGTCAGGGGACCATTTCAATCTTTGAATGGCTTCAATAACACTTCGGCAGAATAGTATAAACCGTTCATCTTCATCAAAACCATCTGTGTAAATTTGGTCTCTATGAAAATAATGTGGACAATCAATAAAATTGACTTCAACTGAAGAACCAGGTAAAATTGATTGGTATACATGTGCATACCGGGTATGGTTATTTATTTTTACAGGGATTTCGCCTATTTCCCAATTGTAACGCAATCCAAATTCAGATTCATCTATCGAATAATATTTGGGGATAAAAAGCTTTACTTTACAACCTAATTCTTCTAGCGCTTTTGGGAGAGATCCGGCAACATCTGCTAATCCACCGGTTTTGGCATATGGCACTGCTTCTGAGCATATAAAAGCAATTTTCATTATGGAAAGATCTTAATAATGAATAGTTATATTGATAACATTAAAAATTTTCAATCTACGAAAGATTTTATAAACAATTTGTTTTCAAATAATCTTAAGTTTTATTTACAAAACAGAATGTTTAATTTTGCTTTAATGTAAATATATGATAAAAATTCCAAATTTTGAGTGATTAAGATGATTGAACAAAAAATCAAAATATATAAAACCGGTAAACCGGAGAAAATGCCAATAGTTTTTATTCACGGTTTCCCTTTTGACCATCATATGTGGGATAAAGAGATAAATGAATTATCATCATTTTATTACTGTATTACTTATGATATTCGTGGATTGGGTATTTCCCCATCGGGCGATGGTCAGTTTACAATAGAAAGTTTTGTTGATGATTTAGAATCAATTATACACGAACTAGAGCTAAATAATCCGATTTTGTGCGGGTTATCAATGGGAGGGTATATTACCTTAAGAAGTGTTGAACGAATGGAAAATAAACTTGGCGGGCTGATACTTTGTGACACCAAATCCGAGTCAGATACTGATGAAGGAAAATTAAAGAGAGCAGATGGAATCAAAACAATTAATCAATTTGGAGTGCAGAAATTCATCGGTGGGTTTGTTCCTAATTGTTTTGCTGAATATTTCATTAATTCATGCGCAAGAGACTATAACGAAATACTTAGCAGATCTTTAAATTCTGATCCTGTTGGTTTAAAAGGTTGCCTGCTTGCTATGCAGGGGAGAACCGATGTAACTACATATTTATCCAAAATTCAAATTCCAACTTTGGTTGTTTGTGGAGAAGAAGATAAATTTACTCCGCCAACAATAATGAAAAAAATGGCAGAAAAAATAGTAAATTCTAAATTTGAAATTATTCCCGGCGCCGGACACATGTCTCCTGTTGAAAATTCAGAATATTTTAATAGAACTATTTTACATTTTTTAAAAAGAATTTTTATTAAATTTAACGCATATCTAAAAAGCCTTTTATTTAAGTATATTTATTTACATGTATAATTAATTACTGAAATTTATTTAATCGTCATTAATAAATTTAATTTAAAAGGGAAACCAGGATGTTAATGCAAAAATCTTCAAACCAGCGGCTTCTATTTATTGGATTTGGAAACGTGGGACAAAAACTAGCAGAATTATTTGTGTCCAAAAGTAAGCATTATCCCGGCCTTTCAAAGTTTGATCCCAAAATTGTCGGAATATTTACAAAATGGCACGGTGCTATAGTGAACCAGGGGGGCATTGATCTTGTAAATTCAGTCGATCAGTTTGTTAAAGAAAAACAGTTCAACAAATCTAATCCGGATTTTTCAAATATTTCTGTTATTGAAGCCATTCAAAAGTTAAATTATGATTGCCTTGTGGATATTTCAACATTAACAATTAAAGAGAAAGGGGAACCCGCTGTTTCATATATAAAGGAAGCATTAAAACGTGGGATAAGTGTAGTTTCATCAAATAAAGGCCCGGCCGCATTTTCTTCTACCGACCTTTATGCTTTGGCATCTAAATATAATTGTAAATTTCTCCACGAATCTACCGTAATGGACGGTGCACCTATTTTTAATTTATACAAGGACGATTTAAAAGGTTGTGAAATAACAGGATTATCTGGAATACTGAACTCAACTACGAATTTCATTTTGACAAAGATGGAAGAAGGAATATCTTTTGAAAAATCGGTTAAAGAGGTTCGGAAGCTCGGATTCGGTGAAGATAATATTATGAACGATATCGATGGGTGGGATTCTGTTGTAAAAATAACAATTCTAGCTAACAAATTAATGGAAGCCTCGATAACTCCAACCCAAGTTATAAAGGAGGGAATTGGAAATATTACTAAAGAACAAGTCCAGAATGCTTGTGAACGTGGTTACCATTTGAAATTAATTTGCCGTGCTTATTATGAACAGAAAAAATTACTGGCAAGAGTAATGCTGGAGGAAGTTCCGGACGATCATATATTTTCTAAAATTTCAAACACTGGTGCGGTACTAAGAATTGAAACTGATTTAATGAATCCAATAATGATTGTTCAGGAAAATCCGTCAATTTTGGATACTGCATATGGTGTTATAAGTGATTTACTTTCAGTATTTGGATATTGAAAAGCGATTTTTTTAAACGGTTAAATCACCGTTTATTTAGACCAGCTTTTTATTAAACATGCTTGATATAATAATTTTCTAAAAAAAGAAGTTTAGTTTTAGAATAAACTAATTAAAACATTTCAAATATTTTAAATAATTTAAGAGTTTCGAAAGTCATTATATCAATATACGGCGGAAGACACATAACAATCCGGATTCAAATAACATAAAAAAATTAATTTTAATGGTGATGTCCCTCAATTCCATGAACATGTCCATGGTGTAATTCTTCCATTGTAGCATTCCTCAATGTTAGTAACTCCAAATCAAATTTTAAGGTTTGGCCTGCTAAAGGATGATTAAAATCAATTTTAATATCTTCACCATTTATTTTTTTAATGACGAATGGTATCTGTTGGCCATCAGGTGCATCTGCAATAAATGTCATTCCTTCCTGGATATCTGTATCCTCAGGAAATTCAGAACGTGTTATATCTTGCAATGAGGAATCATCATATAAACCGTATGCTTCTTCAGGTGACAGAACGACTGTTCTTTTACTACCTATTAACATTTCACCTATATGTTCTTCAAGTTTTGGCAATATTTGGTTACTACCGCTTATAAAAGAAAAAGGTTTTTCTTGAGTTGTTGCTTCAATGATATTCTCATCTTTGTCTTTTAATGTAAAATTTATAGTAATAACCTGATTGGCTTTAATAGGCATAGTTCTCCTTTAATTTAGAATTTTTATAAGAATAATTATAAAATACTTTATCGGCATAACTAAAAATCAATTTATAAAATAAAAGTACAATTTAAAAATGAGAAGGCTAACTCTTGTAAATATCTTTACCCTCCAGGTTTGTTGAGCTAGGTACCCAGTCCAATCCCTCGCATGGAAGAAAAATTTTAGATGGATGTTTATCATGAAGCATGCACAAGACGGCAGTTTCATCAAAGTGTTCACAAGTTGAACAAAGAGTTGATTCAAGGATATCTTTATTTTTCGATTTAAAAAGCCTATAATGAACTACAGCCGGATGTAGAATGGCAGCATATATGGTTGCAGTACTAACTAACCACCAAAGTTGGTGCGATATATATGTTCCTAATATCCAAAGGACAGGGATAACTATTGCAATTCTTATTATAGTCCAAAATACAATCTCACCCATAAGCACTCCGGCATGATTAGTAATTATTTAATAATATAAAACTTAAAAATTGTTAACAAAAAAACAATAGGTATAAACCCTACAATTTATAATATTTAAACTTTTAGCAATTTGCTCCATAATCATTATTATTTAAATGCAAACTTATAATAGTTATATTCAACCAAAGTTTGGTTATCTTTCAAAGTTATTGATCATATTTAAAGAACTAAAATAATTGTTAAATAAGTCGAACTTAAAAGATAGATAATGGGGTTAGTATAATAATGACTTAATTGCAATACATAATCGATCATTTCATTGATAATATTAATAGTTTCTAATTTTCAAGATTTAATTTATTTTTGTATACAATTATACCGTTAAATATTAACTTTAGGGAGATTAATAAATTCTTTAAAAAAAAACCTAAAGAGGTTTTAATTCTTTAGGCTTATTATGTAAAAAAACAGGGCTTATGTGAGCGCGGGTGGGCTCGAACCACCGACCCTCTGCTTAAAAGGCAGATGCTCTACCCCTGAGCTACGCGCCCTTTTTTTAAGACTACAAATATAAAAATTAGGTAATATTATTCCAAATAATTACGATAATTAATAAGATAAGATTATATTGAAATAATGCAAAAAAACTCCAAAATACTAGTTTGTGATGATGATGAAACTCTCTGTTATCTTTTGAAAGAACAACTTCTTGAGGAAGACTTCGCTGTGGATACCGTTTATGACGGTAGATTTGCTATAGAGGCGATTAAACGGAAGAATTATGAAATACTGCTTCTTGACCTGAATATGAGAGAAGTTCAGGGTGATGAGGTATTAAAATTTGTTGTCGACTATAATTCTTCTATTCAGGTTATTATCTTAACAGCACAGACCGAAATTAGAAGCGCTATTGAATGCATTAAAATGGGTGCTTACGATTTTATATCAAAACCATATTCTTTTGATGAGCTTCTTGTTACGATTAATAGAGCCCTTGAACATAAAGATCTTCTAGTTAAGACAGCAATTCTTGCTGAACAAGTAAACAAAAAATTATCTACTAGAATTATAGGTAATAGTAAGGAATTACAACGGGTTATTACTCTAGCTAATAAATCCGCAATGTCTGATTCGAATATACTGATTGAGGGTGAAACCGGTACCGGCAAAGAATTGATGGCTGAATACATTCATAAGCATTCCGGAAGAAACGAGATGCCGTTTGTAGTAATTAACTGTGCGTCACTACCCGATCAATTAATCGAGAGTGAGTTATTTGGGCATGAAAAAGGAGCCTTTACCGACGCCAAATCGACCAAACAGGGATTAGTGGAAATAGCACACGGCGGTACCTTGTTTTTAGATGAAATTGGGGAATTAAGCCTCGCACTTCAACCCAAACTTTTAAGATTCCTTGAAAATGGAGAATATAGAAGAATAGGAGGTATCACAAATCTCACCTCAAATGTTAGAGTAATTGGAGCTTCAAACAGGAATTTACTTGAAGAAACAAGTAATAAAAATTTTAGGAGAGATTTATTATTCAGATTAAATGTTATTACTTTAACAATTCCTCCTTTGAGAGAAAGAAAAGAAGATATTCTTTTGCTTGCTAATCATTTTCTTGAAATAAAATCTCCAATCCGGTCTCCCAAAAACCTTTCTACTGAAGCTGAAAAAGCTTTATTAAAATATGACTTCCCCGGGAATATCAGGGAACTGGAACATGTTATAGAGCGGGCCATTATTTTTGCGGAAAATGATCATATTGAACCGGAAGATTTAAATTTGCCTTCCGATACAATGAAAGGAATTAATAAAAAAATACATGTCCGCGAGGAAGAAGGTGAAGAAGTGCTGAGCCTTGCCGAAATTGAGAAAAGACAAATAGAGCATGCTCTAAGAGTTAATAAATGGGATAGAGCCCAGACTGCATTTCAGCTTGGTATAAGTCCCAAAACATTATATTCTAAAATAAAAAAATATGAATTGAGAGAAGACTAACTAATGCGAGGTCAAATAAATTATTTAAAGACCTATACTGAATTATTGAAATTTGATAACCGTGCATTAGCTATTACGGATAATATTCAAAAAATTATTTGGTATAATAAAAAATTTAAAAATGATTGCGGTTTAAAAAGAATAAAGGGAATTGTTCTATCAGATCTGGTTAAATCAAATTCTGCTCATAATAAATTAAAAATCAAAAACAGAACTATTTCGAATTTAGTATTCCCCGGCTACTGCCTTGTTGTTACTGCGATAACTTTAAGGAATAAGACAGACGGATATCTGCTTCATTTGAAACCTTTACTTAAAATGGAAAAGACGGACAATAAATATCTTCTAATTCCTAAAACTCTTCAACAGATTCTAACGCTTTTAATAAAAGAAAAATCTTTACCGGTTCTTGCTGACAAAATTCTTCAAGAAAATGTTTATGCAATTAATGGAACTATGGGAATTATAGTATTTTATAGTGAAGATCAAAAAAAATCCGAATTCCAATTCTTTGATCCCTCAGAACAAATACTCAATCGGGAAGAAATTAAAAAAGAAATTCTTGCAAGTTCATCTTATATCTTTAAATGGTTATTGGTCAATAAACACTCATTAATGCTTGCAAACATCGAAGGTAGTATAGGTTATCAGTTAATGAATGCATTGCAGAGCAGTTCATTACTGATTTCACCATGTTTTTTTGATGAAAAACTTCTTGCTTCAATAATCGTTGGCAAAAATGAGAATTCTTTTTCCGAGCTCGATGCTAATAATGCTGAGCAATTTGCCGCTCTTCTTTCTTTTACTATAAGTAATAATAAGACGAGAGAATTAAATACAACATTGGAGAGCAGGCTTCTGCAATCTCAAAAGTTGGAAACTATCGGAAAATTAAGTAGCGGGATGGCGCATGATTTTAGCAATCTTCTTTCCAGTATTTTTGGCAGTATCAACTTGCTAAAAAAAAGGCTGTCAGATAAAGATGATACATTCAGGCTGCTAGATAACATTGAAAGCTGTTCTATTAGAGCTCGTGACCTTACAAGAGGCCTTCTCTCGTTCGGGAAACCAACTCCCAAAAGAAGAGAATTAATAAAACTTATTCCATTGTTTATGGAAATTTCAAAAGTTATTAATCAAACTTTCCCTGCAAAAGTTACATTTGATGACCATATAGGATCGGATCTGTATGATATTCTTGGAAATGGAACAGAAGTATATCAGGTGTTGTTGAATTTATGTATTAATGCAAAAGAGGCAATTATAGATAGGGGAAAAATTACATTAACCGCTGAAAATATTTCGGTTAATGATTCGAATTTAGAAAATCATCCCTTGCTTGAGAAAGGGAATTATGTATGGATTTCTGTAAAAGACACCGGCTCAGGGATAAAAGAAGAAGATATAAATAAAATATTTGACCCTTATTTTTCTACAAAGGACAAACAAAGCGGATCCGGTTCGGGCCTGGGGCTCTATGTAACATATGGAATAATTAAGGCGCATAAAGGCCATATAGAAGTCTCCAGCATTATTAACGAAGGTACCACGTTTGACGTGTTTATACCTGCCTTTGAACCAATGACGGAAGATAAAAAAGTTATCGCAGATAAAATTGTATTACTTGCTGATGACGAAACAATGTTGAGAGATCTGCTTGCTGAATTGTTAGAATCTTATGGTTATAATGTAATTAAAGTTTCTTCAGGGGTTGAAGCTTTAAAGGTTTTAACTGAGGAAATAAAAGTTAATTTAGCAATAATTGATTATAATATGCCTGAAATGGACGGGTTAATCTGCATTGGAAAAATAAGAGAATTAAAATTTGAAATGCCTATAATTCTTTCTTCCGGCAGTTATTATTTTGAGAATAATTTCGATTACAAAAAGTTAGGAATTACAGCAGTACTTTCCAAACCGTATGAGTTTGAGACAATGCTCTCAACTATTCAAAAATTAATCTGATTTTTCTTCCTTCTTATCATCAAACTCAACCATCTTAATATTTTTTATATAATCTGCAAAGATCGGTTTTTTAATAGAATTCAGATGATTTAGCACATCCGAAATCTCTTTTATGGCCGTTTCGATATAAGCTAGCCGCTTTAATATTGACTCCCTGGAGACTTCTTCTTTTTTTAATTCTCTTTTAATGGCGGCAGAAGAAAGACTTATTAAAGTAAGAGGCTGTTTAATTTTATGATTTGCCGTAACAACAGTTGCGGTAAAAGTATTTTTTTGTTCGGATTCTAATAAAAGTTTATGCGCTTCTGATAATTTAAGAGCAGAATTTACTCTTGCTATTAATTCAACTCTGTTGAATGGCTTTTTTATATAATCAAAGGCTCCGGCTTCAAGACCTGCTTTAGTATCCTCAGCACTCGATTTAGCGGTTACAAGGATAATAGGAATATTGGAAGTGACAGGATCGGCTGATAGTGTTTGACAAACATCTATTCCCGAAATTTCAGGCATCATGACATCAAGCAATATTAAATCAGGTAATTCACTTAAAGCTTTCTCAATTGCAGTTTTCCCATCATAAGCGGAAATAACTTCATGGCCTTCTTTTTCAAGCCGATCCTTAAGCATAAAGACATTTTCCTGTAAATCATCTACAACTAATATTTTTTTCATTTTACTCTAAATTTTGTTTAGTGAATAATCGTTCAATTTTAAAAGCAAGAACACCTGAATTTACTGGTTTTGCAACGTAATCGTCAAACCCATGCCTTAATATTACCTGTTTATCTTCAAGCATAGCTTTGGCGGTAATAGCATAAACCGGAATATTTGCCCATTTTTCATTTTGCCTAATCAGGCTTATTGTTTGGAAACCATCCAGTTCGGGCATCATTATATCAAGTAAAATTAAATCAGGAAGAGTCTGTTCTAAAATTTTTATACATTCGATTCCGTTCTTTGCAAGAATGGTTTTGCAATCACAAACCTCTAAAATTTCGCTTATTGTAAAAAGAGAATCCGGGTCATCATCTACAATCAGCACAATACCCTGGTAAATTTCTTTTCGTTGCTCACCAGGATAACTAGAGGTATCACTAATTAATTTTGTTTGGGAAAAGGACGGATTTTCCTGCCACTGGATTCTTTCTTTAACTGCCCGTAAAACATCAAGAGGATGGTCGTTTGTTTTTGTAATGATATCTTCAACAATATTTTTAAGAGAATTTTGTTCTTCAGTTGTTAAATCTTTTGTAGTACTTAAAATTATAGGAATATGTTTGGTATCCTCGCAAGTTTTCAGTTTGTGTGATAATGTAATACCATCAATATGAGGCATGATAAGACCGAGGATAATTAAATCTGGTTGTGTTTCTAGTATTTTACTAAAAGCTAATTCGCTGTCTTTAATATACTCTATTCTAATTTCATCTTTCTTAAATGCTTGTTTAAATCTTTCAAATTCTGATTCGTCATCGTCGACTATAATTATTTTTTCAATCTTCTTTTTTGCAAGTATTTCGAGTTTTTTAAATGTTGCAATCAACTTGTCGGAAGCAACGGGTTTTACAAAATATTCAAATGCACCAAGACCATATCCTAAATTTTTGTCACCAAGTATAGAAATCAGAATTACAGGGATATCCTTCGTTTCTTCCAATTCCTTTAATTCTTTCAGAACTGTCCATCCGTCCTTACCAGGCATCATTACATCTAAAGTAATAGCAAAAGGCTGGAGCATTTTCGCTTTTTCAATTCCTTCGTTACCATTATTTGCATAAACAACGTCATAACCATTGACAGTTAGATATTGCCCTATTGTGTACCTTACTTCATGTTCATCATCAATTACTAAAATAGGATTATGACGATTTTTTATTAAAGTGGTAATGTTAGGCCTGTTTGGGCTTGAAGACTTTGTTATTTTAATTGCATTGAGTGGAATAACAAATGTAAAAATTGAACCTTTACCAAGTTCACTTTTAACATGCAAACTTCCGTTCATTAGGTCGGCAATTTTTTTACTTATTGCCAGCCCAAGACCCGTACCCTGATACTTACGGGTAGTTGTTTCATCTATTTGTCGGAATTCTTCGAAAATGAATTTTTGATCTTTTTCTGAAATACCTATTCCCGAATCAATCACATCAAATTTTAAATTCCTGTCTTCATACTTTGAAACATGAAGCTCAATAAAGCCGTTCTCTGTAAATTTGACGGCATTGCCAATCAGGTTAATTAAAACCTGTGCAACCTTGCCTCTGTCTGTGCTGATTAAAATGTTTGTATTAAATTTTTTTATAATTTTAAAACTCAGATCTTTTTGGCCTACTAAAGTAATAATTGAATTCTCTACATCTTGAATTAGATTTTCAAGCAATATATCTTCATTATGGATAATCATTTTCCCTGCTTCAATCTTGGAAAGATCCAGAATATCATTGATTAAATTCATTAATCTTTTACCGCTTTTAAATACAACACCTATTCTTTCTTTATTTTTAAGCGATAGCGACTTATCCTCAATCATCAGTTCGGTAAGTCCCAAAATTGAATTCATTGGTGTACGGAGTTCATGTGACATGCTTGCCAAAAAGTGAGATTTCAACTTTGTTGCTTCTTCAGCTTTTTGTTTTTGAACTTCCAATTCTGCTGCTTTTTCTTTTATATTATTATGAAGTTCAATTAATGTCTCATTTTGTTTTCTGATCTGTAGATTCTGTTTTTGGTAATCCTCATTTAATATTTTTAACTCCGTAACCAGGTTTGCAAGTTGAACATATGCTAATGCATTTGTCAATCCGATAGCTAGTTGATCTTTTATTTTTGATAAATATTCGTTTGTATCTGCGGATGGATTGTTAACAGAACCAAGTTCTAGAATTGCCACAACCTTATTATTATAAACTATAGGTAAAATGAGTAAGTATCTTAGTTCCAATGAGAATACACCAGCAGAAACTACTGGCAAGTCGTCTGCAGATTCTGAAGATATTTCAATTACTTCTTTGTTTTTTATTACTGCATCAAACAGATCTTTTTTATTTAGAAACGTAACTTCGTTCCCTATTCCATAGGAACTGGTAAGCTGTATCTCATCATTCACAAAAGTATAAAGAGCCCCTATTGTAAATCCGCAGGTTGAAATAATTTTATGTAGTGCTGCATCGGAAATTTCAGTAAGTGAAGGGTTCTGATTAAGTAGAGTAATAAACTCTGAATATTCATTCTTAGTCCTTTCATTCTTTCTTAATTCATCAAGCATTATGTTAAAAGCACTGGCAAGATGTCCTAATTCATCTTTGCTTTGTACTTCAATTTTATTTTGAAAATTACCTTCTGTTGTAATTCTGGTTGCGTTACTTAATTGTACAATCTGTTTTCGTATCTTATCTGTGAATACTAGAGTTAATATAAGTGAAAGAAAAATTCCGGCAGAACCAATAATTAGTAATATATATTTTAAACTTGTTCTTAGGTTGGAAGTTTCTTGCAAAGTTGAAAATATAATAAATTGAAGATTGTTTGCCTGAAAATAATCTGCTGAAGGCTTATAAATTGTAGCAATTATGTCAAATGATTCCGTGCTTTTTGTAATAAGGTCAAAATTGTTTTTGGGTGCAAGTGATTTATAAATTTCATTAAGAAGATATACATTATTCCTATTTTGAGTTTCATTAGAAAGTTCTACTATCGAACCATTGCGAACTACCGCAATATCAGCATTTATTTTGCTTGAAAGATCCGCTAAAAAAGCATTTGAAATTACACTACCATAATAACAAAAATAACCGTTAGGGAGTTGGGCCGATTGAATAATTGTATAAGGATTGTTTGCTCTAAATTCCTTCAAACTTTTTATGGATGAGGGAAAAAAAATATTTTGTTTAAAAATTTTTTTTATAAAAACTTCGGAATTTTTATCCTTAGTTTCAAGAATAAAATCAATATTTTTTGTATTTAAATAAGGAGAATTAATTGCATTTTCAATATTATTATTAACAATATACTGGAATTCGTCATCAGCATCCTGCAGCATATTCCTCATATTATAAATAAAATTGTTAGAAGCATTTAGAAGGTATTTAGATTGTTGTGAAGAGAGGACATTGTACATAATTGAATAAAATGCTATAGCAGAACTCCCTAAAATAACCACAACAATAGCAAAATTGATAATTAATATCCTATAACTTATTTTCATTTTTTAAGTATCTCTTTGCAAGACTTTTCTAATCGTAATCAATAATTCATCAAAATCATAAGGTTTACTTATAAAATCTGTGGCCCCAAGTTTCGCAGAGTCAATAGCGCTCTTAACATCAGCATATGCAGTAAGAACAATTACCTTAACTTGAATTTTTTTTTCTTTTAGTTCACGAAGTACATCAAAGCCATTCTTACCCGGCATTTTTAGATCGAGCAGAATTAAATCTGCGGGAGACTTAGCAAGAAAATTGAATGCAGAATCTCCATTATTAACATATTCTGCATCATAGCCTACTTCAGTAAGTTCTTCTTTTAGAACTTTACAAAGGCTAATGTCGTCGTCAACAATTAATATTGATTCCATTTCTTTCCTACCGCTCGTTACTTTGCTGTTGAATTTGATAAAATTTAATTTTTTCTCTTTCCTTTTGAAGCTCGTCCTTAAGAGGAGTATCAGCTTGCCGGCCAGAAAGCCTTTCTTTAATTGTCGGTACAAGTGATGTTTTAATTAGAATTACTAATTCTTTTTTTACAACTAAATTATCATTATAACCAAATAAATATCTTAAGCCGAAAAACCACCATGGCAAGTCCTTTAAAAACGGAATACCTTCTCTGGTCGTAGTGATCTGGTCAATGTACATACCCCCAATAACGGTTTCCTCACCGTCTATCATTAGAATTTTTGTATCAGCTGATGTTTTATCAATAATTGTTGTGGTAGAATTGGGGACAAATGAACTTCTTTCAACATGAACCGTTAAAAATATGTAATTCAAGTTATCTTCTTTAATAATATGCGGGGTAACTAGAACTATCGAGCCGGTCGCATAAAAATTATCAATGATATTTCCGGAAAAATCTTTTTGTTTAATATCAATATCCTGGCCGTCCTGAAGCCTGGCTTGAGTACCATCTAGTACAGTAACATTCGGACTTGATATAATATCGCCTACTACATCGTTATCAAAAGCTTGTAAAACAGCTGATACCTGCCCGGAAAATCCTCCGATGCTGTAACTTGAAGTAGCGTTTACATTAAAGCCCGGAGTAATTGTGGGAGTAGTTGAAGACCCGGTTGTACTGTTAGCGGGTGTAAAACCGTTAAGAGTACCAATTATTCCCGAGGTGCCATTGTTAAATATATTTTGCCAATTTATACCCAACTGACGTTCTTTATTAACATCGGCTTCAAAAAATATTGCTGATATTTTAATTTCCCTTGAGTCCGGCGGAACATAATTATCCTTTGTTCTGATTACCTCAGTTGCAGCCGGTCTTTTAATTACAATTAAATCAGGTTTTTCTTCATATATAAGCCCGGCCATTTTAGTCAGAACCGTTAGAGCTTTAAAATAATTCATATTTTTTAGTTCTACACCGATAGCACTGTCAATTTGGACAGTTGAAACTATTTTTTGTCCGGTCGTTTTTTCACTCACTTTACTCAAAAGATTAATTGCCTGATTAAAAGTAACTGAAGCCGAAAGAGTTACCAGAACGTCCGGACTTTGAGGGCTGGCCAAAGTTTTTTCCAGGTACTCTTGCGAATAAATTTGAAAAATTATGGCAAGAGAAAATATGGTTATAAAAATTAAATTTTTCATATAAACTTTCACTATGGTTTTTTCTTATTTGCTCCTTCTTTTTCCAGGCTTAAATCGACTTTTTCAATTATTCCTCCTTTATTCAAAATAAAACTAACTATATTATGGTCGTAATCAATTTTAGTAAGATATCCAAGATAAACCTGCTGGCCTTCCCATAATAAATAAGTGTTTCCTTTGCTGTCGGCGATAAAAGCGCCTTCAGGAATAAGAGCAAGCAATTTAGAACCCTGTACATCTAATAAATTATCGAGGTTTGGAGGAATTTGTGTTCTAATTAATGGATAGAAGATATCAAAAACCGGTTCCGGAGATAAATTATTTTCTATAAATTGAGTGGTTGAAAATCGATTGTTATCTGCAAAATAAACATCGGCTAAAAAAGTAAAGCTGACAAGAAAGTTTGATGTACCGTCTTTTTGCGGGGAAACATAATTGCTTAAAGCAACTGCTTTAATTTTTTTTAATTCTTTGCCTTGTTCAATTGCATAGATAAGTTTAAATATTTCGTTAAATTCACCACTCCCGGTAAGTTTATATTCATAATAATGAAATTCTTTATCTTTCTTTTGGTCAATGAAGTCAACATTTATTTGTGTATTAGGTGAAAAATTTGTGCTGACTTTGTTTATAAAATTAAAGAAACTTATTGAAGAAAGATTTTGCGGGATAATAAATTTCCGTTGTGCTAAAATAGAATCGAGCCTTGCTGCATTTTTCTTCAGATCATAATATTGCATGTTCAACTGATAAGTATTGTAGTGATTTGATTTTAAAGTTTCCAGTTTATGTCTGTTATCTGCCAATACACTTCTTTGAAATATAAATATGTATAAACCTCCAAGCAAAAGCAGAAGAATAAGTAAGCCAAATAAAGCAAGTGTATTTTTAGTTTTTCTATTCATTAATATTTTTATTAGCTGTTGTAGTACCCGATGAATTAAAGATTATATTAAATTTAAAAGCATTTTTTTCACGGAGCGCTTCATAAGTAACACTTTTAAGCTCTGCTGTTTCAATTGAATAAGCAAATTCCGTAAGAATATTCCTGTTCAATGCATAACCTTCCAGTGCTATGTCTCCATTGTCGCTTGTTGATAATTTTGTAAGCCAAATATTTTTTCTTAATCCAATAAAATGAGAAATGCTTTCAAGCGTATTGAACCATATTCCTGTACCAACCGAAGCCGAATCGAGAATAATTTGGGTTTGAGAAAAATTACTAATTTTTCCCTGCAATTCTGAGATTTCGTTTAAGATTTCCTGGTTTTGTCTTAACCTGACTGTTTGTTCTGAAATTTGTGTATCAAGTTTGTTGATTTCCTTTTGATTAATCAGGATTCTCAAGGTAATAAAAAACGCTGCAAAGAAAAGTATAGGCAACAAAGCAAATCCATGCCACGCAAATTGAAATGCCTTTTGCTCTTCTTTTACATATCTTGGTAAAAGATTTATTCCCTGGTAAGTTTCGGCAAGTTCATCAAAATATTCTTGCGCAACCGCTGTGGGAACACTGAAAGAGGAAAATTTCTCTTTTATATCTTCGTTAATGGAAGAAAGATCAAGATCATCAAACTGCAATCTGGACACATTTGCTTCCGGAAAAGTGCCGTAAAACGAAAGTATAAGATTTTCAGAATCGTCTTCGCCGCAGACAATTATATTATCAAGCGCGGATATTCCCCCATTTTCCATTTCCAGTAATATTTTAGAAAAATAGACATCGTAGGTATGAAGATTAACGGTACCTATGTCCAATGTTGATCCTATATGCTTTAATTTTCTGCCATGTAGAAATATTAATTTACTGGTTTCCTTTCCTATATAGACAATTAGTGACTGATCGTCCGGGAAAAATTTTTTCTTTTTTGCAACATAATATGCTAATGAAATCTCTGCACTTTTGACGGTCGGAATTCTATAGTATCTTCTTCCATTATAATGTGCCAACGAACTAATTAATTTTATGCAGCTTACTTCACCGCTTAAGAAAACTGCCAGAAGGGATTTATCCGCTAGTTCTATATATGCAAGGTCTTCTTTATTGATTGTGATATTTTTTGAGGCTTGAATATCATCTATTATATCCTGAGTTATTTTGGAGGACTTTCCAACTTTAGAGCCTTCAAATAAATGATAGTATATTGAAGGTTCAGTAATCGCAGGAACAAAAAAACTTTTTTTTAGATTATACCCTTTTAATGCTTCATTGATCAGGCTAATACTTGATAAAGCGATAGTCCTTTCATTGGAAGTTTTAGCTCCGGAAGTTCCTTCGAAGGAAAGTTCATCTCCATCAATTTTTAACCCGGTAATTGAATCTTCAAGTTCAAGTGCGGATTGTACCACATCAAAAGTTGCCGCAGAATGAATTTTTATATGATTCTTGTCTTTACTGGCAACTATAATTTTGGTGTCGTTTCCTTCGCAATATGTAAAAATTGTTTTACTCATTTATATTGAAGACAATATTTGTTGAATCCTTGTTTTATTGTTTGCATAAGCTATTGCATTTTCCAATGAAATTTTCTTTTCAAGATACAGCCGCTTCAGATCCTGTTCCATAGTGATCATTCCTTGCGGGCCCCCTTGATTAATCATCATATAAATTTCACTTGTATTGTTATTTTTTATTGCCGCCCGGACACTTGGAGTAACAATTAAAACTTCTTTCGCAAGCACCCGTTCGCCGTCCAGGCTCGGAACTAATTTCTGTGAAACTATGGCAACTAAAACATCAGCAAGTCTGTTTCTAACCCGTTCCTGCTCAGTAGGATGAATTTCAGCAACAATTCTATCAATAGATTCCACAGCCGATGATGTATGGAGAGTAGAAAATACTTTATGCCCGGTGTCAGTAACCTCAAGAGCTGCCAGAATTGTTTCCGGGTCTCTCATTTCACCGATAATAATTATATCCGGGTCCTGCCTTAATGATTGAATAACGCCGTCTTTGAATGTTAAAACATCACGTCCAACTTCGCGATGCTTAATAATTGAAACATTAGAACTGTGAACATATTCAATTGGAGAAGCGATAATTACAATATGGGCAGGATCGATTTTGTTATGAGCGTCAATTATAGCATCTAAAGTAGTAGATTTACCGGAACCCGTAATACCTGTGATTAAAGTCAGGCCAAATTTGATGTAGGAATGACTTAATGTTTTTATTACATTCGGATGAAAGCTGTAACTATCAAGAGATCGTATTTCAGAATTAATTGCCCGCATATTTAAGGTCAGAGTATCAAGATCGAAATAAGCGTCCGCTCTGAAACGTAAATTAATATTTTTCCTTTCATAAAGGAAAGTATAGCTAAAGTCTAAATTTTTATCAGTTCCAAGCAATTTTCTTTGATGTGAATTAAGTAAATTAATAATAACCAGTGATGCTTCGTCGCTTGAAAGAGATTGATACTCTTTAACCCGTTCTTTTCTACCAAAAATTCTCATCCATACATACCCGCCGCTACCGTGCCCCCCGATTTCAATATCTGAAGCATTGCGTTCAATCATGCTCGTAAGCATTCTGTTAACGTAATTTTTAAGAGCAACCCTGTTCTCCGGGGTAAGCCTTTCAAGATTATCAAGAATGTATGATATGCGGTCCGGGCCCATTAAATAAGTGGGCATAGCATTTACGAATTCAATCAAAATATTTTTTACATCTTTAGGAGGCAATTATATTCTTTCTAATATTAAACAAGTTAATTTATTGTGTTCACTTAATAAAGACAACAACAAATTATTATTTAAGATATTTAATTTTATCCTGTCAAATATATATAATTCTAATCTTCGGAAGTTGATGACAGAACTTCCTCAATAGAGCTTAGGCCAAGCCTTACTTTTTCCAACCCTGCCTCACGAAGGCTTAAGGTGCCATCTTTTCTTGCCTGCACTCTGATTTTTTCCTCATCTACTTCGATTCCGGAAGTAACGATGGTTTGCCTGATTTGTTTTGTAAAATAGAGTGCCTCATGTATTGCAATTCGGCCCTTATATCCCGTTCCGCCGCACTTGTCGCAGCCTTTCGGTTCATAAACTTTATAGTTCCTCCATTCCGCAATATTTAGTTTTGCTGCATCCATAATTGTTTCGTCAAAATTTACCACTCTTTTTTTACAATTCGGGCATAATGTTTTTATAAGTCTTTGAGCAACAATAATATTTATTGCATATGCAATTAAGAACGGTTCTATTCCCATTTTATAAAGTCTTGAAACAGCGCTTGGGGCATCATTTGTATGTAATGTAGAAAAAGTGAGGTGGCCAGTATTAGCAAGTTTAATTGCAATTTCTGCAGTTTCCTTATCTCTCATTTCACCGACTAATACTATATCAGGATCGTGTCTAAGTATTGACCGGATTGCTTGTTCAAAATTCATTTTATAACCGATTTTTAGCTGCCTGGCCCCCTCAATTACATATTCAACCGGATCTTCAACCGTAAGGACATTTACAGTTGGATTAATTACCTGGTAGAGTGCTGCTACAAGACTGGTACTTTTGCCGCTTCCGGTTGGGCCGGTTAATATTACCATTCCCTGAGGTTGGGTGATAGCTTTTTGAAAAGCTTCTCTTGCATATCCGGCTAAACCAAGCTTACCGAGATCTTTAATTACTTTTCTGTCATCAAGAATTCGTATTACAACACTTTCAAATTTATTTTTTAGTTCGGTTCCCACCATAGGGAGTACTGAAACACGAAACCGGATTATTTGTCCGTCAATTTCTCTTTGAATGAAACCATCCTGTGCTTTCTCCCTTTCAAACCTATCCATACCTTTTGAACGGTCTTTTACAACTGCAATTACAGCTTCAGGCAGTGTGCCTTCCTGTATGTGCCATGTTTGGAGATTACCGTCAATACGAATTAAAATTTCTGTTTTGTTTCCTGATCTTGGAATAAAATGAATATCGCTGGCACCCCGTCTGACACCTTCAACTAATGCTCCTTCAACCAAATTAATTAATGCACTTTTATTAATTTCTGCATCTAAAGCGTCTTCATCTAAGGCGCTTTCTTCTTTTTCTATTTGAATTTCCGGTGCAACATCCTCCATCATTTTTAAGTAAACATTTTCAGGGGGAAGAACTGTGAGTATTAACTTTTCGTAATCTTTTTTCCTGATATAAAGTACTTCATACTTTTTTGCATTTAATCCAAAAGCAATTTTAGGGATATTCCGGTCGGTCGGATCGATTGCAGCTAGTATAAGTTTATCTTTAACTCTTTCATCATACATAAACGGAATTATTTTATGTTCAAGCATCTGGTTCTTCATCTGTTCCCCGGCTCCGTTAATCATCTGCTTTATTGCATTCAGTTTTTCCGGTGGAACTTCTTCGGGATGGACTTCTAATTCACGAAATGCATAAAGTATTGCAACCTCCCTGAATATTGTGTCATGGTCGTAACTAAAGTCCTGAACAAGTATTTGAGCAAGATTTCTCTTTATTTTGCTTTTATCATTTGCTTTTGCATTTAAAGCCTTTTCAAGCATTGCTGCATCAATTATTCCTTTTTTAAAGAGAAGATAGCCTATCTTATCAGTCATTTCTAAATTTGTATCAATCATGCAATCGTTCTTTCAATATAATTATTACCAGCCATACCCGGTGCTTTAGGGTGGATGGTTGCGGTCTCAGCGGAGACTAAAGTGAGCAGAATCATTACAATCATAATGATCATTGAAATGAATACCTGAACAAGTTCAATAAAATTTTTAAGTTTGTAAACAGTTTCGCTTTCATAATAATTAGCAATTTGCAAAGCAGTAGTTTTTATAGTACCTGTTTCTTCGCCGGAATGAAATCTTGAAAGGCACGTTTCTGTAAACACACCGCTTGCGGTGAAGGCTTCAGTTATTCCTATACCTTTTTTTATCATTAATGGAATTGCTATGTTTTTAACCCTTTCTTCAAAGTATTGATTGCCCGCAGCTTCTGCAGCAATTCTTATTGGTTCAATACTTTCTGCAGAGCCGCTATATAGTGTGAAGAAGACCCTGCAGAATACTTCAATAAGTGTTTTATGAATTAAAGTACCCACCATTGGTATTTTTAATATATATTTATCGATTAAATACCCTCCCTTTTTAGTCTTAGCAAGGCGCCAAAATATTACCGGCGGTATTACAAATAATAAAATAACCAGAAGGGTATTATCTGTAAGGAAATCGCTTATTTTTAATGTAAATTTTGTCATCGGGGGAAGGGGTATATTAAACTTAACAAAAAGTTTTGCCGTTGCGGGGAAAATGTACCCAACATAAAACAATACGGCTCCCAAAAGTACAAAGAGTGTTATGGCCGGGCTTATTAGTGCGCTTCGTAAATTTTTTTTAAATTCCTGCTGCCGCTCTAAGAATTTCGCAGTTGCCCTGTATATCTCAGTCATATTACCGCTTTTTGATGCAAGCCCAAGCATATACGCTGTAAACTTACCGAAAACAGTTTGATATTTTAAAAATGTTGTTTCGCTGTCTGCACCTTTCTTCAATTCGTTGTTTATTTCACGCAGTGTTTCCTTTAAAGTCTTATTTTGAGTATCGTTTATTAATAAAGTTAATATTTCGCTGTAAGGCAGCTTTTGTTCAAGCAGTTCCGCGCTTATCTTAACAAACGTAACAATTTCTTGGGTCGGCGGTTTAAAGTTGAATTCAAATATTTTTTTGTTCACAGAGAGGACTTCAAATCCAAGCCTGCTAAGTGCTTCTTCTACTTCCTTTTTTGAAAAAGCTTTTTGTTCGCCGCTAATCGGTCGTTCTCTTCCCCTTCTTACTTTATAATGGTACGAAGATTTTTTTTCAATGTTTTTAACTTTAAGCTGATTTTTTTCAGCAAGGCGGTAAATTCTATTTTTTCCTTCAGAGACTGATTTTGCAGATAGTGTACCGCTGATAAGCTGACCGTTTAATTTTTCAGCCGTAAATTTGAACTCAATCATTTTTTAATTTTCCTACACATGCGGTTTATATTCAAAATACGAGCTAATAAAAATTGTAAAATAAGCTGCAAGAACAGCATTATATTATTATAAAATAAGTTATTATAAGATAACTTATTTAGTAAAAAATAAAAAGGCTAGTAAAAACATTTTTACTAGCCTTTTTATATCCTATATTAATTAAATATTAATTAACAATAGCTACCGAGTTTGCTGTAGGCGGAACTTTAACAAATATTTTTGCTGAAACCGCAGATGAACCGCTGGTTTGAGTTCCAACACCCGTAATTGTAATTGCTTGTGCTGCTACAGAGGCTGTATACGTTCCATTCGCATTTGAGGCTAAAGTAGAAGGAATCGTAAAGCCGGTATAAGTATTTCCACCACCGGCCATTGCTGTAGGTTTAGCATAAAATTGATGTGCTAGAGCCGCTAAATTGTTTAGATCGCTTATTACTGCGTCTCTATTGCTGGAAATTGAATTTGCGTTAAATAGGTTTATACCTACTACAATAGCGATGCCCACTATTATAACACCCAGAACGATTAAAAGAAGTTGTTGTTGACCCATTTTTTGATCTCCTCAATTTATTAGTTAATTATTGTCATGATTTAAGCAAACTTTTTTAGCATGACTTTGATCATTTAATTGATCACTGTTATATAGCATATTTATACTAAAAAACATGCCAATATTTTTTTATGCTAAGTTATTGTAAATTAAGGTGATTAAATTAAGTAATTAATAAAAATGTAATTATTACCGGTAAATATTACCTATTCAGTAATATTTACCGGTAATTATGAAAAGACTTGATATATATCTTGTTAAGTATTTATATATTATAAAAATAATTACCTATGTATAAAGTTTATTTTTAAACTATTGGATAATACTCTATCTAATTTTAATATGTAATTCTTTCAATTGATCATCACTAACACTTGAAGGTGCATCATCCATCAATGAGATGGCACTTGCGGTTTTAGGAAACGCGATTACTTCGCGGATAGAACTTTCACCCGCAAATATCATTGCCATTCTATCAAATCCAAATGCAAATCCACCATGAGGAGGAGCTCCATATTTAAAAGCGTTCATTAAAAATCCAAATCTATTTTCAGCCTCCTCATCGGAAATTCCAAGTGATTTAAACATCTTAGATTGTAAATCTGCACTATGAATTCTTATACTTCCGCCGCCTATTTCAGTTCCATTCAGCACCAGGTCATATGCCCGTGCCCTGACCTTTGCTGGATCCGATCCCATTAGATCGATATCATCAAGATTAGGTGAAGTAAATGGATGGTGCATTGCATAATATCGTTTTGAAGTTTCATCCCATTCAAAAAGCGGAAAATCTGTTATCCAAAGTAATTTTGGTTCTGAATCCGGAGAAATTAAATTTAAACGCCTGGCCATTTCCAACCTTAATGAACCCATAATTGATAATATCTTGTTCCTAGGGCCGGTAAGAATAAATATCAAATCTCCGGGTTTGGCTTTAAGGGATTTAATAAGATTATTTTTTTCATCGTCCGTTAAAAATTTGGCGATAGGAGCTTCTAATTCATCATTTTTTACACGCATCCATATTAATCCGCCGGCACCAAGTTTTTTAACAAAGTCAGTAAGTAAATCAAGCTGATTTCTTGTATATTCACCACATCCGGGAGCTAGCATCCCGGTTATGATTCCTTTATTTTTTATATGATCCTGAAATACTTTGAAAGAAGTGTTAAAAAATACATGATTAAGATTTAGCATTTCCAGACCAAATCTTAAATCAGGTTTATCACTACCGAATCTTTCAAGTGCTTCATCAAATGTTAACCTGGGGAGTGGTAGTCGAAGGTCACGATTTGTAATATCTTTATATAATATTTTCATTAATCCTTCAACCATCTCAAAAATATTTTCTTGGTCGATGAATGACATCTCAAGATCGATTTGAGTAAACTCAGGTTGTCTGTCTGCCCTTAGGTCTTCATCTCTGAAACATTTTACAATTTGAAAATACCTGTCAAGTCCCGATACCATTAAAAGCTGCTTATATTGCTGCGGGGATTGAGGCAAGGCATAGAATTTACCTTTATGTAATCTGCTGGGTACAAGATAATCTCTGGCACCTTCCGGAGTACTTTTCATAAGGACCGGTGTTTCAACTTCAATAAAATTATTTGCATCAAAGTATTTCCTGATAAGCTGGTACATTTGATGGCGCATAAAAAGATTTCGTTGTAAAGATGGTCTTCTTAAATCAATATAGCGGTATTTTAATCTAATATCCTCACTTGTATCAATTTCGTCTTTTATCGGGAATGGAGGAGTTTTTGATTCGTTCAATAATATCAATTTATTAACCATTACGTCAATTTGTCCGGTATTTAAGGCTGGATTTTCTGTTCCTTCAGGTCTTTTTCTAACTTTACCCTCGATTGAAATTACATATTCAGTTCGTAATAAAGAAGCATTTTCGTGTGCTTCCTTATTGAATCCCGGTTCAAAAACAACTTGAGTTATACCATAACGATCTCTAAGATCAATAAAAATTAAACCTCCTAAATCACGTCTTGTATCCACCCAGCCATTTAAAATTACATTTTCTCCAATTTTACTTTCACTCAATTCTCCGCATGTATGTGTCCTTGTTTTAAAAAACATTTGCGTTATCCAACTCCTTCATAAAGATTTAGCTGCAAAAATAAGCAAATCATTAAGGGGATACAAATAAACAATCTAGGATTCAACAAGATATATTTAATTGAATTAAAAAGATAAAATAGGGTAACATCAAATAATTTTAATATGAATAAGTAGTTACTGTGAAATAATTCACATAACAGTAGATTATTGACCAACAAGTCATAATTCTATTGTTTAATAAATAATATATTTTTAGTTTTGTACTTATAAGTCAGTTGAAGGTTTGTTATGAAAATTGTTATAGATATCTCAAATATTATAATACCTGTCTTATACGTAATCTCATTTGGGTTTTATTTTTATGATTTTACTAAGGCAAAAAAAAAATTTATAAACTTAAAAAGATTCTCCCTCTGTCTAACATTATTATATCATTTGATTTATTTGTTGTTAAGAACTTTTGAATTTGATCACCCTCCGATTACAAATGTTTATGAAATTTTTACAATTTTGGCTTTCTGTATCAGTTTCTCATATTTTATTTTGGAATTAGTTACTGACATTCGTGGGACAGGCCCATTTATAATTATTATTTCAATTATCTTTCAGATTATTTCTTCAACTTTAATAACGGATGTATATCAGGTAAAAGAAGTATTGCGAAATCACTTACTTGGGATTCATGTTTTCAGTGCTCTGGCCGGATACTCGGCGATAACAATATCTGCAGTTTACGGATTTTTATACCTGATACTTTTTAACGATATAAAGTTAAATAAATTTGGGTTAGTCTTTAACCGGTTACCAAGTTTAGAAATACTTGAAAGACTTAGTTATATATCAGCAATAATAGGTTTTTTACTTCTATCTGTTGCGATAATAATTGGAGTAATCTGGCTGCCAAAAGCATTTCCTCATTTCTCATATTTAGACCCTAAATTAATTGGTACATCATTAGTCTGGCTATTGTATGGACTTGGGATATCAAGCAAATTTTTCGGCAGATGGCAAGGTAAGAAAGTAATTCTATTTTCAATAATAGGGTTTGTCATAGCAATATCTTCAACAATTGTTACAAACTTTATTGCAAGAAGTTTTCACTCTTTTTATTGAGTATATATGAATTTATTAGCGACTTCAATAAATCATAAAACGGCTCCGGTTGAATTACGTGAAGCTCTTTATTTAAATAGCGACGAAATAAAAGAGTATTTTAAAAATACTAAGGGAAGTTTATTTAGCGAGGGCTTAATTATTTCAACATGCAACAGAACCGAAATTTATGGAATTCCTCTAAATAAAAGTACAGGGCCAATAGAAATACAAACAGCGCTATTAAAATTAAAATCCGTTTCAGGATTGAAAGACGATAATTTTCAATATTTTTTATCCGCGAGTGCTGTTAGGCATTTATTCAGTGTTGCCGCAGGTATAGATTCTTTACTGATTGGTGACAACCAAATATTTAAACAAGTTAAAGATTCATTCCAAATGGCAGAAGAAAATAATTTTGCCGGTTTTTTAATGAAGCGCATCTTTGATGCTGCAATAAAGGCTGGTAAAAGGGCAATTTCCGAAACTAGAATAAGTGAAGGTGCGGTGACAGTAAGTTATGCAGCCGTTCAATTAATCGAAAAAATATTTTCTAGTTTGAATCGAAAATCAGCTTTAATAATTGGTGCTGGAGAGAGTGGTGAATTGGCCGCCAAACATTTGAGTGAAAGGGGCATCAGGTATCTGACAATAACAAATAGAACTCTTCAACGCGCCGAAAAATTAGCAAAATCGTTAAATGCAAGAATTATCCCTTTTTCTGAATTTAAGGAGTTGTTACACGAATTTGATGTTATTCTAAGTGCAACAAGTTCTGATAATCTGATTATAACTAAAGAGGATATTCTACTTTCGGTTAAAAAACGTGGTTATAATCCTTGTGTACTGATGGATATTGCAATACCCCGGGATATCGATCCTGAAGTCAGAAATATTGATTATGTCTTTTATAATGATATAGATTCATTAAATATAATTGTACAACAAAATTTATTAAGACGGAAAGAAGAAATTCCGAAAGTGGAAAAAATTTTAGACGAAGAACTTTTTACTTTTATGAATTGGTATAATACACTTGAAGCTGCCCCGGCAATAAAAGATTTAAGAGATTATTTTGAGTTTATTAGAGCAGAAGAAGTTGATAAGAATAAAAACAGATTTTCCGCCGAAGATCAGGAAAAATTAGAAATTATTACCAAAAGGATTATTAATAAAATACTCCATCATCCAACTGTGGAATTAAAAAAATTTGCGGAATCGGGAATGAATGGTGATGAGGCCGCTATTAAAATTAGCATTATTCGTGAATTGTTTGGTATGAATAAGACAATTAGTGACGGGACTTCTAATAAATAAAAGGAAAACTAAATTGCCAAGTAGGAATAAATCACCAAAAATTAAAATTATTCTTGGTTCCCGGGGCAGTCAACTGGCCTTATGGCAGTCATATTTTGTAAAAAAAGAGTTGGAGAAAAAAAATCCCGGTTTAAAAATAGAAATAAAAATTATTAAAACTACCGGTGATAAAATTCTTGATATAGCCCTTTCTAAAATAGGCGACAAAAGTTTATTTACTAAAGAACTCGAAAATGCTTTATTAAATAAAGAAATTGATTTTGCTGTACACAGCCTGAAAGATTTACAGACAGAGATTCCAGCAGGATTAAAACTTGCGGCAGTTTCAAAACGCCACCCGGTTGAAGATGTTTTAATTGCCCGTAAAAAAGGCATGACTCTGGATTCTCTTAAAGAAAATGCTGTTTTAGCTACAGGTTCCTTAAGAAGAAAAAGCCAATTGCTTCATATCCGGCCCGATATAAAAATAAATGAGTTACGGGGAAATGTTCCGAGCAGAATACAAAAGTTTCTCAAATCAGATTGGGATGGAATAATATTGGCCAGGGCAGGTGTAGAAAGATTAAAACTTCAGAAATATATATCTTCTATAATCAGCGTTAAAGATCTTTTGCCTGCTGTAGGACAAGGGGCCTTGGGAATAGAAATAAAGGAAGAAAATGAATTAATTTGTGAAATTCTTCAATCTATTCATGATGAACCTACTTATAAAGCCGTATTGGCAGAAAGAGCATTGCTTAAAACGCTCGAAGGAGGATGCCAGGTACCTATCGGGGCTTATGCAGAAGTAAAAGCCAATGGAATATATTTAGAAGCTGTTGTTGGTTCAGTTGATGGCGTAATCTCCTTTCGTAAAAAAGGCCGCGGTAGTAAAAACAATCCTGTTAAATTAGGCAGGGATTTGGCAAATGATTTATTGAAAGCAGGTGCTGGTGAAATACTAGAAGAAATATATAATTCGGCAGGAATCAAATGATGATTAATGATATTATGAGATAATAAGATGATATCTGAAGAATTAAGAACACTGAATAAAAAGGATCAGAAAAGAAAAACTATAATTGAATCAGCTGCCGTATTGTTTTCGCAGAAAAGCTACCATGAAGTGATGATGGAAGATATTGCAAAACTTTCTTCTATAGCAAAAGGCACCGTTTATAATTATTTTAATTCAAAAGAAGAATTATATTTCTCCATTATGAAACTCAGGATGGAAAAGCTAATTATTTCACTTAAAGAGAAAATTAAAGAAGAAACAAGTTGTATAGATTCATTACACTCTTTCATCATTCATCTTTACATGTTTATGATGAAATATAAAAGTTTCTTTTTGATGTACCAAAAAGAAGCTCTAAAAACTGAACATGAACTATGCTCGGAATTAGTAATTCTCGAAAAAGAATTTAGGAACATTCTGGAGGAAATAATTTTAACCGGTAAGAACGAAAGTTTATTCGGCATAATTGAAGAAGAATTTGCTGTTGATTGGATACTTGGCGGAATTTATGGAGCGATTAGAAGGGGAATTGATAAATGTTATCCTGAAGAAAAAATGATAGATGAACGCGAAAATATTTTTGATTTTATTCTTCACGGCTTATTTTCAGGATTTAAGGAAGAAAGTATGAGTCCGTTAAAGAAGAAAACCATAGTTATGACACGGACATTAGAACAGTCGAAAGACTCTGCCGAAATATTCAGACAACTCGGTGCCGATGTTATAATTTTTCCTACATTAGATATTGTCCCTCCTGATAGTTGGAAAGAATTTGATTTAATTGTAACAGGAAAATCAAAAATTAACTTCTTGATATTTACTTCCGTGCACTCTGTAAAAATGTTTCAAAAAAGATGTGAAGAATTAAAAATAGAATTTGATTTTGAAAACACAAAAATAGTTGCGGTTGGTAACAAAACAGCATTAGTCTGTGAAAAGAACCATATTCCATTAAATATAATACCACAAAAATTCAGCAGTTCAGGAGTAATTGAAGAACTTATCAATTACGATTTAAAGAATAAATTAGTATTTATTCCTCGCTCGGCAATAGGAAAAGAAGAACTTCCGGCGGGCCTGGCAGCTTTAGGGGCTGAAATTAAAACGGCTCCGGTATATAATATATCCTTACCTTCTGAAGAAAAGATCAAAAGCAACATTGAAATTTTGAATAAAAAAACCCCCGACTTATTTATCTTTACGAGTCCGTCAACTTTTGAAAATTTTCTCCTGATTTTGAAAATCAATGATCCTGTTCATTACTTTAAAGGTTTTGACATTGCAGCAATCGGGCCTACAACAAAAGCTGCAATTGAAAATAAAAAAGTTCATGTAAATATTATGCCCGGGGAATATACAATTGACGGTTTAGCCAGAGCGATAATTGAATATTATAGAAAATTGTAGAATGCAGAGAAAAAAAGTTGATGAACAGCATTCAATTGATTGGAGACAACATTGAACGATAATCAGGCATCTTTTGTTAAGTTTGAGAATGATTTATTTCTAAGAGCATGTAAAAAGTTATCTGTTGAGCGGACGCCCGTCTGGATAATGCGCCAGGCCGGGCGTTACCTTCCGGAATATAGAGCTGTTAGGGAAAAAACTGACTTTATTACAATGTGCCATACTCCCGAACTTGCAGCGTTAGTTACTATTCAGCCTGTTGATATAATAAATGTTGATGCGGCTATTATCTTTTCTGATATTCTAGTTATACCCGAAGCCATGGGAATGCATTTTGAAATGCTGGAGAGCAGGGGCCCGGTATTTCATAGGCCGTTAAGGAATGATGAAGATGCGTCTACTTTGAAAGAAATTGATCCGGGCAAAGATTTAAAATTCGTACTGGATGCAGTAACATTGACAAAAAAAGCATTGAAAGGGAGAGTGCCGCTTATAGGTTTTAGCGGATCACCATGGACCCTTTTAACTTATATGGTAGAAGGAAAGGGATCGAAGAATTTTTCTAATATTAAACGGTTGATTTACAATAATCCCTCTCTCGCCCATAAAGTATTGGATAAACTTGCGAAAGCAACTTCTGAATATTTGTCGGCAAAAATCGAAGCCGGTGTTGATGCGGTTCAAATATTTGATACCTGGGGAGGGATGTTGGCTCAAAATGATTTTGAAGAATTTTCATTATTTTATATTTCAAAAGTTATTTCTCAAATTAAACGTAAAGATGAGCCGGTAATTGTTTTTTCGAAAGGTGTTCATTATAAATTAGATTTACTTGCAAACACTGGCGCTGATGTAATAGGGCTGGATTGGACAATGGAGCTTGGTGAGGTAAAAAAGATTATCGGAAACAAAGTAGCACTTCAGGGAAATCTGGACCCGGCAATACTCTATGCCGGCAAAGATAAAATAAGGAAAGAAGTTAAAAGAATCCTTGCTTCGTTCGGTGAAGGAAATGGACATATTTTTAATCTGGGTCATGGTATATTACCTGATGTTTCTCCTGAAAATGCAAAAGCTCTGGTTCAAATTGTAAAGGAAGAAAGCAAAATCTTTCACAGTAAAGTAGAGAAAATATAATTTCTATAAATTATGAAAAACAATTTGATTTTCAAATGTAAGCTTTGATCTTCTGATGAAATTTAATATTTAAGGTAAAAATATATGTTTGAGATTGATTTAATAAAATATAAAAAATATGATACGCCCGGGCCAAGATATACAAGCTACCCGACTGCTCCGCATTTTACTGAGAAATTTACGCGCGAAAATTATTTGAATGAAATAATTAAAACAAATTACGGGGAAGGCTTACCTGACCTATCATTATATTTTCACCTGCCTTTCTGTGATACTCTTTGCTATTTTTGCGGGTGCAATATGATCATTACTCGGAATCGCGACCGTGTAAAAGAATACATCAGGTATCTTAAAAAAGAAATCGATATGGTTAGAACCTACCTGCTTGCGAACCGGAAAGTAACGCAATTACATTGGGGTGGTGGTACACCCACTCATCTTAAGCCGGAAGAAATAGATGATCTTGCATCATACATTAAAGAATCTTTTCAAATTAATGATTTTTCGGAGAATGGTTGCGAGATAGATCCCCGGGAATTAAGCAGAGAACACCTGGAAATGCTTAGAAAAAACGGATTTAATAGAATCAGTATGGGAGTCCAGGATTTCAACGAAAAAGTTCAGAAAGCAACAAACAGGATTCAGCCCGAAGAAATAACCAGACAGGCAATTCAATGGGTAAGGGAACTTGGATTTAACAGCGTAAATCTGGATTTAATGTATGGGTTACCGTTTCAAACTTTGGAATCATTTTCTGAAACACTTGATAAAACTATTCATATCTCGCCTGACAGGATAGCTGTTTTTAATTATGCGCATGTCCCCTGGGTCAAAAAACATATGGCACTTATACATCCGGAAGACCTCCCTTTGCCGGAAATTAAACTTAATATATTAAAATTAACAATTGAAAAACTTACAGAAGCCGGATATGTCTTTATAGGTATGGATCATTTTGCAAAACCGGGAGATGAGCTTGCAATTGCTTTGGAAGAGAAAAAGCTATACCGGAATTTTCAGGGTTATAGCACAAATGCCGGCACAGATCTTTATGCAATGGGTATAACTGCTATAAGCCAGTTACAAAATGTTTATGCACAGAATTACAAAACGGAAAAAGAATATTTTGATTCGATTAATAATGAAGCTTTACCTGTTTCGCGCGGCTACCGTCTAAGTGAAGACGATATTCTCCGCCGTGAGGTTATAACAAACTTAATGTGTAATTACGAACTTTATTTCGGGGATATAGAACAGAAGTATAAAATCAATTTCAAAGATTATTTTGCATGGGGATTGAACAACTTAAGAGAGATGGAAAACGATGAATTAGTTTTAGTGAGCGATAATAAAATCGAAGTAACTCAGATGGGCAAGCTGCTTATACGAAATATAGTTATGAATTTTGACGGCTACATTGAGCGTAAGGAAGATACTGCAAAATACTCCAGAACAGTATAACTCATATTATTTTAAAAATAATCTGCTTCTTATAAAAATTTGAATATAATATTATGAAAAAAGTAGTTATCCTTGGTGCGGGTATTTCGGGCTTAACAACAGCATATTTTCTAAATAAAGGAGAATATGATGTTACTGTTCTTGAAAGAAAAAATGAAACCGGCGGATCAATGGAGAGCGTATTTGAAAACGGTTACTTGTTTGACCGCGGCCCGAACAGCGGACTTGATACGACACCAATTATAATGCAGTTGGTTAATGAACTAGGGCTTCAGAATGAAATTGTTTTTGCAAGTAAAATAGGAAATAAGAGATATATTCTGCGTGATAATCAACTTCATCCATTGCCGATAAACCCGCCGGCATTATTAAAAACAAAACTGTTTTCATCAAGGGCTAAACTTCGATTACTTATGGAACCGTTTATTGGCAGGTCAAATGATGGATTTTATGAAAGTATAGCGGAATTTGTAAAACGTAGACTCGGTACTGAATTTCTTGATTATGCAATAAATCCATTTGTCGCCGGCGTTTATGCAGGCAACCCGGAAGAACTTAGTGTAAAATCGGCATTCCCAAAACTATATGCTCTTGAGGAAAAATACGGCGGTTTAATTGTAGGTTCAATTAAAAGTATCAGGGAAAGAAGAAACAGGGCTGAAAAATCAAAACAAAGCGCTAAAATGTTTTCTTTTATAAACGGCATGCAGGTTTTACCTACAGCATTGGCTGGAAGTCTGGGCGATCATGTTAAAATTAATGCCGAAGTAATTTCAGTTTCAAAAGAAAATTCGGGATATATGGTTACTTATAATTATTCGGGAAAAGCTGAAAATATATTTTGTGATATAATATTATCGTCGGTTCCGGCTTACATTGCCAGAGAATTATTTTGCTCTATAGATGTAAATCTGGTTAAACATTTTGATGAGATATATTATCCGCCTGTGGCCGTTTTGTTCTTGGTATATAAGAAATCGGCAATCGGGCAGCCGCTGGATGGATTCGGATTTTTAATACCCGCAAAAGAACGAAAATTATTTTTAGGTGCTATTTGGAGTTCGGTTTTATTTCCCAACCGTGCAGGTGATGATGAAGCGGCATTTACTTTATTTATCGGTGGTGCAAGGAACCCGGAGATCGGAAATATTGAAAAGGAAATATTATTTAAGAAAGTCAGGACAGAGTTTGAACTATTAATGCAGATTTCGGGAGAACCGGTTTTTGAAACTTACCGGTATTGGCCCAAATCAATTCCTCAGTATAATATCGGTTATATTCAGCATGAAAGATACTTCGATGAGTTTGAGAAAAATAATCCCGGAATAATTTTAGGCGGCAACTATCGTGGCGGAATATCTGTAGGTGACTGTATTAAAAATTCGGAAATGCTGGTAAATAAAATAAAATCATTATAATTACTGATTTTGTGATAATAATTAATTATCTCAGAAATTTTAATTATTAGTTAGAAGGAGAACAATATGGCAAATTATCCAACCAAAAGATTAAGAAGACTTCGTTATAATCCTCTGGTACGTGACCTGGTTAGAGAAACAGAGCTTTCTAAAAATGATTTTATTTATCCCCTGTTTGTTGTACCGGGTGGTAATATCAGGAAACCCATTAAATCAATGCCTGGTGTCTTTCAATTATCAATTGATGAATTGATTAAAGAATGTAAAGAGGTAGTGTCCATGGGGATTCCTGCCGTAATTTTATTCGGTATACCGGAACATAAAGATGAGGTCGGCTCCGAAGCTTATGCCGTTGATGGTATTGTCCAAAAAGCAATAAGAGCAATTAAAAAGGAGATTAAAAATCTTCTTATAATTACGGATGTTTGTTTGTGCGAATATACTTCACATGGTCACTGCGGAGTTTTGAATGGTGAAGAAGTTTTAAATGATGAAACAGTTGATTTACTTGTCAAAGAATCACTTTCGCACGCCGAGGCAGGTGCTGATATCATTGCGCCCTCCGATATGATGGATGGCAGAATCGCTGCGATAAGAAAAGCACTGGATGAAAAGGGTTTTACGAAAATTCCAATTTTAAGTTATGCCGCCAAATTTTCTTCCGGTTATTATGGACCATTTAGAGATGCAGCAGAGTCTGCCCCTGCTTTTGGCGACAGGCGCTCACATCAAATGGATATTGCAAATGGCGATGAAGCAATAAGAGAAGTGGAAACAGATATTGAAGAAGGTGCTGATATTGTAATGGTTAAACCCGCCGGACCATATCTTGACATAATCAGAAGGGTAAAAGATAAATTCGGCATGCCAACATGCGCTTATCAGGTAAGCGGTGAGTATGCCATGATTAAAGCCGCAGGGCAAAATGGTTGGATTGATGAAGAAAGAGTTATGATTGAATCTTTAATTGCTATCAAACGCGCCGGTGCCGATATGTTTCTTACATACTTTGCTAAAGATGCTGCACGTTGGATTGATAAAAATAAAAAATAATCCATCCTGTATAATTACGGATCTGTTTTATTAACTCAAGTTACGCAAACGATATTTAAAGTAGCCCTGGCATTTATGCCGGGGACTTGAAATTACAAATTGGTGTCGGCTTTAGCCAAAATGATTTGCAAATTGTATCTCGAACTATAGGATCATCTGCTTCCGGCGGAAAAGCCAATAAAGTCTGGGCTTCATTAGTACACGAGTTAATACTTTGGACTATAAATAAAATTTTTAATATCTGCCTAACTTGAGTGTTTAAAATAAGCATTTTAGAATTTCCTAAAGAATGATGAATATAGAACTTATCAGAAAATATTGCCTGAAGAAAAAAGCAGTGTCCGAAAGTTTTCCTTTTGGTGAAAATACCCCTGTTTACAAAGTTGCAGGAAAAATATTTCTCATTGCCAACATAACTACCCCTGCCAGTATAAATTTAAAGTGTGATCCTGAAAAAGCGGCCGTAATAAGAGAAGAATTTGACTCCGTTACTCCCGGTTATCATATGAATAAGCTTCATTGGAATACTATTTTACTACAAAATTCAATTCCTGATACAATAATTCTTAATTGGATAGATGATTCATATAATCTTGTAATTGAAGGTTTATCTAAAAAAGATAAAAAAATCTTACTAGACAAATAAAAATTCACACCGACCGCTTCTAATTTTTCTAAAATCGTTATTATTTTCTTTATAATGTGATATTCAGCATTTCAAGAGATGTAAATACAATTAATGTTGCAACATTATATGTTATAACATATATTTGAATCGTAAATAATTTAATCTAAATATAAGGAGATTCATAATGGCAGCACAATTAAATGATTCTGAAAAAACTACTAAAAAGGAAATATGGTCTTTAGACCCGGCGCATACAAAAGTTCAATTTTCAGTAAGGCATATGATTATTTCTGAAGTTGCGGGTCATTTTAATAATTTTGATATCCAGGTATTTGCCGGCCCTGATTTTTCGGATAGCGAAATAAAAGCAACAATAGATGTTAAAAGCATTAATACAGGAATTGCCGACAGGGATAATCATTTAAAAAGCCCTGATTTTTTTGATGTGGAAAAGTTTGAGCAAATACTTTTTAAGAGTAATAAAATTGAAAAATTAGATGATGAAGAGTTCAAATTATCAGGCGATTTAACAATTAGAGATATAACCAAACCGATTGAATTAAAAGTAATTTATGGCGGGACTGTTAAAGATCCCTGGGGCAAAACCAGAGCCGGTTTTAAGGTTTTAGGCAGTTTGAACAGATTTGATTATGATCTTAAATGGAATGCATTAATGGAAGCCGGCGGCGCTGTTGTTGGAAAAACAATTAATCTTATTTGTGATGTTGAAGTGGTTAAATAATGCCGGATTTATTTTATTTTTAATTTAATTGAGGGAAATATTATGATACATGAATTGTTGAAAAAAAGATATAGCACAAGAGCATTTGCAGATAAAAAAGTTGAACCTGAAAAAATAATCAATTTGCTGGAGGCGGCCAGGTGGTCTCCATCTTCGATGAACGGGCAGCCTTGGAGATTTGTTATCGCTTCAAAACAGGACATCGTGAATTTTAATAATCTTGTAAGTGTATTAAATGAACCCAATCAAATATGGGCAAAAAATGCAGCAGTCTTAATTCTAACCATAGCAAAACTTGATTATGATGCGGCCGGGCAGTTAAATAAACATGCTTTATATGATTTGGGCAATGCTGTTGCGAATCTGACATTTCAAGCAACAGCTATGGATTTATTTGTAAGACAAATGGGAGGATTTAATACAGACAATGCCAGGAATCTTTTCTCCATTCCCGCAGGTTATGAACCTGTTAGTGTGCTGGCTTTAGGATATAAGGGCAATCCGGAAGCATTGCCGGAGCCATTGAAAGTAAGAGAAAAAGCAGCCAGGACAAGAAAAGGCCTATATGAAATCGCATTCATGGAAAAATTTGGAAAACCATACAATAATATCGGACCAGATGTAAATTTTAGAAAGACGGGTTAAGGTAATGAAATATATAATACATAAGGCAAAAGACAGGGGAGTGGCTGAATTCGGGTGGTTGCACAGCCGTCATAGTTTTAGTTTTGGTGAATATTTTAACAAGGACAAAATGGGTTTCGGATTGCTGCGTGTTTTAAATGATGATATCATTGAACCCGGTGAAGGATTTGGAACTCATCCACATAACAATATGGAAATAATTTCCATTCCACTTGAAGGATCATTGGAGCATAAGGATAGTATGGGAACCGGTTCGGTTATAACCCCCGGCGAAGTCCAGGTTATGTCTGCCGGTACCGGGATAACTCATTCCGAGTTTAACCCATCTAAAGTCGAAGATGGAAAATTTTTACAGTTGTGGATTATTCCTAAAGAAAGAAGTATTAAGCCCAGGTACGATCAAAAAAGATTCGATTTTGATAAATTGAAAAATGAAATAATAACATTAGTAACAGGAAATAACTCAGATTCATCTTTATATATTCACCAAAATGCCGCCGTTTCCTTCGGCAAACTTGATAAAGGTAATAAACTGATCTACAAAAATTTATATAAAGGCAACGGTGCATATTTGTTTGTATTGGAAGGAAGCATTAATTTTGAAAATGATGAATTAGGCAGGCGTGATGCAGCGGGAATATTTGAAACCGATGAGTTTAAGTTAGTTGCTTTATCAGATGCAAATTTTTTGATTGTCGAAGTTCCGATGAACATAAATTGATATTTTTAGAAATCTGATTCCAAATGAATAATCAAATGAAGCTTGAAGACGAAATTTTGCAGAAGCATTTTAGAAATGAATATCATAAAGCTACAGTCAATGTAATTTTTTCTTACAATTGGCTGGTCGATTACCAGGCAAAGTTGTTCAAACCTTATGGAATAACAATGCAGCAGTATAATATTTTAAGAATATTAAGGGGGCAGCATCCTAATCCTGCAACGATAAAACTTATTAAAGAGCGAATGCTTGACAAGATGTCCGATGCTTCACGTATAGTTGAAAAACTCCGGTTAAAAGGTTTAGTCGATAGAAATATATGTCCGAATGACAGAAGAAATGTAGACGTATGCATAACTGAAAAAGGACTTGAACTGCTCTCTCAGCTTGATAAGCATAACGATGAAACGGATGCTAAACTGGCTACATTGAATAAAGAAGAAATTACTCAATTAAACAGGCTGTTGGATAAACTTCGTGGATAAAATAAGATTGAAATCATTTATAAATATGTTCTCCACAATATATAAAATTTGATGAGTAATCTTGCAAAACAGATTACTCATCTCCATCATAATTAAGAATCGGGCGCAGCCATCGCGTAACTTCTTCGTAACTCATTCCTTTACGTTTGTGGTAATCAATTACCTGATCTTTTCCAATTTTACCTACATTAAAGTATTTCGATTCGGGATGTGCAAAATATAATCCGCTAACAGATGCAGCCGGATACATAGCAAGGTTTTCAGTTAATATAATCGATGCATTTTTCTCTACATCCAAAAGGTTGAAGATGGTCCATTTTTCAGTATGGTCAGGTTGAGCCGGATAACCGGGTGCAGGGCGTATTCCGGTAAAGCTTTCTTTAATTAGATCATCTGTGGTCAAAATTTCATCATTGGAATAGCCCCAGTATTTTGTCCTTACAACTTCATGCAAATACTCAGCAAATGCTTCAGCAAATCTGTCTGCAATTGCTTTTACCATTATACCGTTATAATCATCATTATCACGTTCAAATTTCTCTATTAATTTTTCAATTCCAATTCCACCTGTAACGGCAAATGCTCCTATATAATCTTCCTTTGTACTTTCTTTTGGCGCAATGAAATCTGAAAGAGCAAGATTCGGCAAGCCGTCTGTTTTCTGCGTTTGTGATCTTAACGTATGAAAAACCTTTAGTACCCCTTTCCGGGTTTCATCAGAATAAATTTCTATATCATCTCCAGTTGAATTTGCCGGAAATAATCCGATCACACCATTGGCTGTAAGCTGTTTTTTGTCAATGATCTCATCTAATAATTTATTAGCATCTTCGTAAAGTTTTCTTGCTTCAGTGCCGAACTTAGCATTTTCAAAAATTGCGGGATATTTTCCTTTTAATTCCCAGGTCTGAAAAAATGGAGTCCAGTCAATATATTTTCTAAGATTTGAAAGAGGGAAATCCTTTAAAACAGTAATGCCCGGTTTTTCCGGTTTCTTAATTATTATTTTTTCCCAATCGCATTTAAATTTATTTTTCCTCGCTTCTTCAATAGTCAGATAATTTTTAGCATCTTTCTTTTTAAGATGGTCTTCTCGGACTTTTTTGTATTCCTTTCTAATAGAATCTTCAAACTTACTTTTGAATTTGATATCATCACTTAACAGGCTGCTTGCAACCGGAACGCTTCTGGAGGCATCAAGAACATGAACAGTTGTTCCGGAATAACATGGTGCAATTTTAACTGCGGTATGTACCCTTGAAGTGGTTGCCCCGCCGATTAAAAGAGGTAATTTCATTCCCCTTCTTTCCATCTCCTTTGCAATATGAACCATTTCATCAAGAGATGGAGTTATCAGCCCGCTAACTCCGATTATATCAACTTTCTCGTCTATAGCGGTTTGCAAAATTTTTTCTGCGTTAACCATTACTCCCAGGTCAATAACATTATAGTTATTACAGCCAAGCACAACACCCACTATATTTTTCCCGATGTCGTGAACATCTCCTTTTACGGTAGCAAGTAGAATTTTACCGGCTTCCCGGTAATCCCTGGCTGCGGCTTTCTCCAACTCAATAAATGGTATAAGATAAGCAACGGCTTTTTTCATAACCCTTGCACTCTTCACAACCTGGGGTAAAAACATCTTTCCAGCACCAAATAAGTCACCCACAACTCTTAATCCATCCATCAATGGGCCTTCAATTACATCGAGGGGCTTTGGAAAAATCTTTCTTGCCTCTTCCGTATCCGCGTCAATGTAGTCTACAATTCCCTTTATCAATGCATGCTTTAATCTCTCCTGAACTGTCCCATTACGCCATTCATCTTTGATCTCCTCGACTTTTTCTTTTTGCTTAACGGTTTCTGCAAATTCAACAAGTCGTTCTGTAGCATCGTTTCTTCTATTCAGGATAACATCCTCAATTAGTGTTAATAAGTCCTTTGGGATTTCTTCATAGACTTCCAACTGGCCGGCGTTAACTATTCCCATATCCATCCCTGCCTGTATAGCATGAAAAAGAAATACAGAATGCATAGCTTCACGTACAAGGTTATTGCCTCTAAAGGAAAAAGAAAGGTTACTTACTCCGCCGCTTACTTTTGCATGCGGAAGATTTTGTTTAATCCATCTTACAGCTTCTATATAATCAACAGCATAATTATTATGTTCTTCAATCCCGGTAGCTACGGTTAAAATATTAGGATCGAAAATTATATCTTCGGGCGGAAAGCCTACATCCTCGGTTAAAATATTATAAGCACGCTTACATATATCTATTCTTCTCTGCATTGAATCGCCCTGGCCTTTTTCATCAAAAGCCATTACTATTATTGCAGAACCGTATAAAAGAATTTTATGTGCTCTTTCTTTAAATGCTTCTTCACCTTCTTTCAAACTAATTGAATTGACTATGCTTTTTCCCTGCAGACATTTTAACCCTGCTTCTATAACCGACCATTTTGAGGAGTCAACCATAATAGGAAGTTTTGCAATATCAGGTTCTGCTGAAAGTAAGTTTATAAATTTAGTCATGGCAGCTTCGGAATCAAGCAAGCCTTCATCCATATTTATATCAAGGATTTGCGCACCGCCTTCTACCTGGCTGCGAGCAACGGAGAGAGCCTCCTCGTAATTGCCGGAAAGAATAAGCTTCTCAAATTTTTTAGAACCTGTAATATTTGTACGTTCTCCTATATTAACAAAATTAGTTTCCGGCCTTACGGTTAAAGCCTCAAGCCCGCTTAAACGCAGGTATGTTTTCACTGAAGGAATTTTTCTGGGAGGGTATTTTTTTGCAATTTCAGCAAAATGTTGGATATGTTCGGGAGTGGTGCCGCAGCATCCTCCGATAATATTTAGAAATCCTTCTTTGGCATAATCGTCAAGAATTTTAGACATATCATCCGGTGTTTCATCATAACCGCCAAATTCATTTGGCAAGCCGGCATTAGGATATAAACTTGTATATACATTTGCTATCCCGGATAATTCCTGAATATACGGCCGCATTTGTTCCGCACCGAGAGCACAGTTTAGCCCTACGCTTAATAAATTTTTAGTGTGGGCAACTGAAATCCAAAAAGCTTCCGTTGTCTGGCCTGAAAGGGTTCTTCCGCTTAAGTCAACTACTGTCCCGGAAATCATAATAGGGATTTGCTGTTTTATTTCGCTGCATAATTCCATAATTGCAAACAAAGCAGCTTTTGAATTAAGAGTATCAAAGACAGTTTCAACAAGTAAAATATCTGCGCCGCCGTCAATTAATCCACGTGCCTGTTCTCTATAAGCTGCATGCATTTGGTCGAATGTGGCTGCCCTAAATCCGGGGTCGGTAACCACGGGTGATAGAGATAAAGATTTATTAGTAGGGCCCATAGCCCCGGCAACAAATCGTTGCATTGAAGAGTTCCTATTATATTCGTCAACGCATTCTCTTGCTAATGCCGCAGCTTTATGATTTATTTCATAAACAAGATGTTCTGTTTGATAATCAGACTGCGAAAATGAATTACCGTTAAAAGTATTTGTTCCAATAATCTCTGCGCCTGAATTAAGGTAAGCACGGTGAATATTTTTTATTATTTCAGGCTGTGTAAGGCAAAGAATATCATAGTTTCCTCTTAAATCATGAGGGTGATTTTTTAAAAGATGACTTCGAAAATCCTCTTCATTTAATTGCAGCTTCTGTATCATTGTCCCGCGCGGGCCGTCAAGAAGCATTATCTTTGTTGATAAGATTCGTTTTAAAGTATCAATTGTAACTGTCATTATTCAAAAATTAAATTTATAAAAATATTATTGCTTTTTACAAAAATATAGAAAATGGTCAATCCTGTTTCATTTTAAGGCATGTTAAAATAATTACCGCATTTTTGTAAAGCTTTACAAATATAATTAAATTGGGTTCTATTAAAAAGATTACTTATTATTCTTTAAGGTGTCAGTATGATCGTAGTTACAGGAGGTGCGGGTTTTATTGGAAGTGCAATAACCTGGCAAATCAATAAACAAGGACGGAGTGATATTATTATAGTGGATGAGCTTGGACACGATGAAAAATGGAAAAATCTTGTTGCGTTGAATTATGAGGATTTTATTAATAAAGATGAATTTATTAAAAAAGTGGAATCCGGAATTAAGCTTAGTATTGACGCTATAATTCATATGGGTGCTAACTCTTCTACCACTGAAAAAAACGCCGATCAACTGATTTCCAATAACTTTGAGTATACAAAAATACTTGCTAAATACTGTTTAAATAATGATATAAGATTCATATATGCCTCATCAGCCGCAACCTATGGTGACGGTTCACAAGGATTTAATGATGAGGAAAAACTTTGCCAATCACTAACACCTCTAAATATGTACGGCTACTCAAAAAATTTATTTGACATTTGGGCAATTAAACATAGTATAATAGATAAAATTGTCGGCTTAAAATACTTTAATGTATTTGGACCAAATGAAGCTCATAAAGGAGATATGCGGAGTGTTGTTAACAAGGCATTTGAACAAATCAATAATACAGGCAGGGTAAAGCTTTTCAAATCAAGAAATCCAAATTATAAAGATGGTGAACAAAAACGGGATTTTGTTTACATTAAAGATGCTGTTGAAATGACGTTATTCTTCTTAGATAAAAAAGATAAAAACGGTATTTACAATATTGGTTCAGGCAAGGCAAGAACCTGGAATGATCTGGTAACTGCAATATTTAAGGCATTGAGTAAAACACCAAATATTGAATATATTGAATTGCCGGAACATTTAGCTGAAAAATATCAATATTTTACAGAAGCGGCTATTGAAAAAATAAAAAAAGCCGGTTACATACTACCTATAACATCATTGGAAGATGGAGTAACCGATTATGTAAAAAACTTTTTGTCAACCGGGAAGCTTTTAGGTGCATGATTATATAAAGATTAATTGTATATCAGAACTCTAATTAAAAGGAATATCACTATCATCATCTGAGTCCTCATCGTCTTCTTCTTCAAAATCAAAATCTTCCTCGTAAAAATCTTCATCTTCGGGTGGTTGCTCTTCTAAAAAATCTTCGTCTTCTTCAAAGTCATCTTCCTCTTCTTCCTCGTCAAAATTATCATCATCAAAATCATCTTCGTCTTTATCAAGATCCTCTTCTTCGTTCTTGCTTTTTCGTTTGCCTAAATTAATTCTATTAATTTTTGCTATTCCCTCACCATCAGCAGGGCTCTCCATGCTAAACCGTTCGTCATTTAAATTCCCATAAATTCTAAATGATTCACTTTCGGGAACATTCATATCGTTTTCCATTGCAATCATTCTCCTATTAATTTTCTAAATTAAAATTTTTCATAAAAAATTAAAATTTATACAGCAATATTTACATAATTATTTAAAGTACAAAATTAATTTATGGTTGTATTTAAAATAAAAATAAATTAACATCACTAAATAAAACTTAATTTAGTAAAATAATAGTGTCAATACATTTGTTTATCATTAAGGAAAATTAATCATGAAATTAGCCACATTATGTTACGTTATAAATAGGGAAAATAATACAACTTTAATGATTCACCGCATAAAAAAGGGAAATGACGTACATCATGGTAAATGGAACGGATTGGGTGGAAAATTTGAACTAAATGAAAGTCCGGAGGAATGTGTTATCCGAGAAATTAAAGAAGAATCCGGTTTAGATATTAAATCTCCAAAGCTTCATGGGTTCATCACATTTCCCTTATTTGATGGTAAAGATGATTGGTATGTTTTTGTTTTTACCGCTGATGATTTTACTGGTAAACTAAAAAGTTCCGATGAAGGTAAACTAGAATGGATTTTAAATGATAATATTTTAAAATTAAATCTCTGGGAGGGTGATGCCATATTTATGAATTGGCTGAAGCAAAATAAATTTTTTAGTGCAAAATTTGTTTATCTTAACGGAAAACTAAGTAACTATTCTGTGAATTTCTATTAATACGTAAAAACAAAATTATTTTGACAAACAATAAAATTAAATTATTTTCATCCACGAAGTTTTAATGTATTTAAACTTGCTGTTCTCTTAACATATAAATAGTTTATAGGAATTAGTGGTTATGCCTGAAGAAAAGGCAAGATATTTATTTGTGGACCTTCTTCGGGGCTGGGCGCTGCTTGTTATGATTGAAGTACACGTATTTAATGTGCTTTTGCTGCCGGAGTTAAAAGCTGCTTCCTGGTTTAATGTGTTAAATTTTATTAATGGGTTGGTCGCTCCTTCATTTCTTTTTATATCCGGGTTTGCGTTTGCTATTTCTTCAAGAGGCAAAACTGTTGAACTCAGAAAATTTAACTATTCATTTTGGAAAAAGTTAGGAAGAATACTTCTAATAATCCTGGCCGGTTACTCTCTGCATTTGCCCATACTTTCCCTGAGAAGATTAATGCATTTTTACAGCAAGGAAACTTTAATCAGCTTTTACAGTGTTGACATACTTCAATGTATTGGCGTTGGACTCCTTTTCCTGTTTCTTTTAAAGCTTGTTATCCGATCTGAAAAAATTTATAATGTAATTATTATTGTTGTACTCTTTAGTTCTGTCATCCTTTCCCCATTAATATGGCAAACTGATTTTACAGCATTTATGAACATCCCTCTGGCAAACTATTTTAATATGATGAATGGTTCGCTCTTTCCTATCTTTCCCTGGATTGGGTTTATTCTTGCGGGTTTCATTTGCTGCAGATTCTATCTTGCTGCAAAAGAAAGTTTTAAAGAGAAGAATAGTATTATCCTTTTAATTGTTGCAGGCCTGGTTCTGTCTATTTTGGGGCATATTTTTATTTCACCGGCATTAAATATTTTTACATGCAACCATAAAGCAAACCCTTTCTTTTTTATACAAAGATTGGGATATGTCCTTTTGCTTTTGGGAGCCTGCTGGTTTTATATTGAACTAAGAAAAACAAAGACTTCCTTTGTCCTGGAAGTCGGAAGGGAATCTCTTATTGTCTACTGGCTGCATCTGCAGCTTTTATACAGGAGATTCTACCATGATACAAGTTTTGCTTCCATATACGGAGACAAATTTGATATTTGGGGCTGTATTATTATAACTATTATTTTAGCTCTCCTTATGATATCGATAGCAAAAGCCTGGGGAACATTTAAAAGAAATTATAGGCTTATCGCTTCCGATATATCCATTGGTGTTGTAAGCCTTACAATACTAATATTTTTAATAGGATTTTAACAAACTAGTTCTTGAATATATTATTCATTCGCATAACCCAATCCGGTTACCAGATGTCAGGTTCCTTCAAATGAATTTATTAATTATTTCGTCTGAACCAAATTAATAGATTCGGCTTTCAAAATTCTTTCTTTATAGTCAATAATCTCTCTTGAATATTCGGTTGACATTAAGGGAGATGATATTATAAAATCAGCAGTTGATCTGTCATTTGCAATCGGTATATTATAGACAACCGCAATTCGTAAAAGCGCTTTTACATCAGGATCATGCGGCATTGGTTCCAACGGATCCCAGAAAAATATTAAAAAATCAATCTCACCCTCAGCTATTTTAGCGCCAACCTGCTGATCCCCGCCTAAAGGGCCGCTTTTAAATTTATGAACTTTAATATTTAGTTCATTCTCAATTAATTGCCCTGTAGTTCCCGTCCCGAACAATTCATGCTTATCAAGAAGATCGCGGTTATATTTTGCCCATTCGAGCAAATCAATTTTTCTATTATCGTGAGCAATTAATGCAATCCTCTTTTTATTTTTCATCTTAATTATGGTTTTTGCCATTGAATTTTTCCTTTAATCAGGAGTTAATGAACACAATTGACTGTTTATTGGGTTAAAAAATAAGAAATTAAATCAATTTATTCCTTAATTAGGGCATCAATAATTCAATATATATTTGATTATACCTAATTTATGATTATCAAAAACCATTTTAATACAAATCAATAAATTGTCTTATGAAAAGAATCACCGCATTCGGCGAAATATTGTTTGACGTTTATCCCGGCATGAAAACTCTTGGCGGTGCCCCGTTTAATTTTATTTATCATATAAAGAAACTATCGGGAGAGGGGAAATTTATAAGCAGTGTTGGAGATGATGATCTTGGGAAAGAAGTTCTCAATTTTATAAGATTAAGTACTATTTCAACTGATTATGTCCTTATTGATAACAAACATACAACCGGGGTAGCAAATGCAAACCTTGATGAAAATAAGGTACCTCATTGGGAAATAAAAACTAATTGCGCTTATGATTTTATTAAGGCAAATGATAATATAATAAACCTTGTCGAGAAAGAAACGGATTGCCTTTACTTCGGATCCCTGGCCCAAAGAAATAACGTTTCAAGAAATACATTAAATATATTATTTTCTAAGAAAATAAAATATTTCTGTGATCTTAACCTTCGCCAGGATTTCTACAATTCAGATATAATAAAAACGTCTCTTCATAATGCAAACATTTTAAAGCTTAATAATGATGAGTTAAAAGTTGTTAATAATTTATTATTTAAACAAAATTATGATGAAGTAAAACTCGTTGAGTTGATTTCAAGTGAGTATAATATAGAATTGGTCTGTGTTACGCTTGGCGATAGAGGCGCAATATTATTTAAAAATGGAATTACCGATTATTGTAAAAATCAGGTTGAAAATGTAATTGATACGGTCGGTGCGGGTGATGCATACTCTTCTATACTTTGCCTTGGATATTTATACGAATGGGATATTTTAAAAATTAATAAAATTGCCTCTGAATTTGCCGCCGAAATTATTCAGATTAAAGGTGCACTGCCAAAAGATGAACGTATTTATGAAATATTTAAAGATAAAATAAAAAACAAGTAGTAATAATAGTTCATAAAAGATTGTAACTACATAAGTATAATATTTAATAAATAAATACGATTCAAAGTCCTGCTAAACACCGCTATCTTTTTTGGGTAAAGTTCGTTTGAGTATCGAAAGCAAATGTTATCCCTTTTTTATTAAATTCGTCAAATATTTTAAGGTTGATAGACTGCTGTATATTCATATACTTAAGGTAATCTGAGCTGTTGACGAAATACACAATTTCAAAGTTCAAACCTGATACATCCATAGAAGAAAAATGTCCCCTGTCAAAAGTAACATCTTGCTGCTCATATATTATTTTCTTTATTATGGAAGGAATTTCATTAAGCTGTTCAGTTGATGTTTGATATGTAACGCTTATTTTAAATACGATCCTTCTTTTTTGCATTCGTTTAAAATTATGAATCCTTGAATCGGTAAGATCAGAGTTAGCAAATACTAATTGTTCACCGCTCAAAGCTTTTAATTTAGTGGTTTTGATCCCTATTTGCTCAACTGTACCGCTTTTATCTCCAACAGAAATGTAATCGCCTATTTCAAAAGGCCTGTCAAAAAATATCACAAAGTAACTGAAAAAATCTTTTAATACAGCCTGTGCAGCAAGCGCTACTGCAACGCCTCCAATGCCAAGGCCTGTAACAACTGCAGAAATCTTAAAACCTAAATTATCTAAAAGGAACACTATACCTAATCCCCAAATTAAAATTGATATTATGGTACTTAATCCTTTTGTCTGCTTCTGTTTTTCAATTCCATTCTTCTGACGGCGAAAATGTAAATTAAGAAAGTAATTAATGGTTGAAATTAATAACCTGATTACAATAAATGTAATAATTATGGCGGAGACTAAGTCAAATATCCGGTCAACTTTTGGTAATAATGTTAGAGATTTAACAGAGTAATAAAATGCTCCGTAATAAAGAAAAGGGATTATTAATCTCTCCATTAATTTTACAAGGATGCTGTCTACCTGCTTACCGGTTTTCTTCGAATGGTTTAGCAGTATCTTTGTTATAACACCCTTTAAAATGGAAATAATTAGAATAATAGCCAGAAATATCAGGAGTGCATAGATGTAGTCCGATAAAGTGTTTCCTAAATATATTTTCTTTAAATATTCTTCCATATTAAAATCTTTATTTATTTTATTCATACCAGGAAATAATTTCATAAGAGCCTGTACTTGGAAAGTTCGGAGGAACATTCACAAGAAGCCGTGTATCATAAGTGTAACTTTTTGAAAAACCACTCTTTAAAGAGCCATTACTATTAAGAGTTCCAACTGCTAATCTTCCATTTTGAGTTACGCCGCCTAATAAATAAATGTATCCGGAATAGGCAGTAGGTCTGGTGTCATAATTCTGTGCGCCGAATCCCCCGGATTGAGCATAAATAGCCGCATCAATTTGTATATTTTGAGTCGCTTGATAATCAGAGGAATTATAAGTTACATAAACATTGTTCTGGGCAACAATACCAAGTAAATCAGTAGAACTCGGCTGAGTTATTGGATTATGTGTATATGTAATGCTGCTGTCGATATAAACAGTTCCGGCACTGCTTCCTGAAGCGCCAATAGTTAATTTTCCGGTTAAGGTTCCCTGTACCCTGAGAATAGCATTAAGAGCTACAATGGTTCTGTTTGGAGCAAAAGTTGAATCAAGCTTTGTAGTCCAGGAACTATTATAAGTATATCTATATCTTACGCTGTCGCCTGCTAAAGTCAGGTAGACTGTATCATGCCCTGAAAAAGCATAACCGCCTGCTGAGGCCAGCGAATCTAATGTTGCGACTCCCGTTGAAGGTATCGTAAGATTATCTCCTACGCGTAACGTTCCGTTAATAATTGGGCTGGAACTGCCGTTAGCGTCATTTACTCCTTTATATGTACCAACATAGTTTGAACCGGGATTAAAAACCGGATGGCCGTTTACATTAAGATAATCCTGAGTATGAAAAGGGCCGTTAACTGTGTCTCCGGTTGCCCAATAAACACCTTCTTCATTATTTGAACAGTATGCAAATTTTGAGAAATAACTTAATTGAAGATTAACTACTACGGTTTTTGTAATTCCACTATACGTTCCTGTTGCTGTTACCTGAAGTGCATTTGTAACCGGGTTTGTCAGAACAACGGTAGCATTCATTGTTCCGCCTGCCATACTTACATTACTGTAACCGGTAGTCCAGGTGGTGTTTAAAAATATTTGATTAACTGCAAGATTGGCCCCGCTAACAGCAATATTATGGGCCACACTATTAGAATAATGAGTGGAATAATTTGATACGGAATTAGTTGAAATGCTTTCAAAATTTTTCCCGAATACAAGAAAGAGTACACTAAAACCAGTAACTAACAGTAAAACCGTTCTTCCGCCCATCTTTAACTCCTATCTGTTCATTATATTAACAGCAACTCGCTTCGTACCATTCCAATTTGTAGTTACATAAGCACCGCTATAGGGCTGGGCAGTTTGCATTTGTAATGAGATGTTAATTTTTGCAATTTTTACAGTGGATGATACGGGGCAGCTTAATTTGTTGCCTGATGAATCATAATACGCAAAATAAAAGATTGAAACACCCGGAAATAGTACTGTTACTGCCGTGGAGACTGTATCATGAGTCATTCTGTATAATACTTGATTCAATTTTCCATTAGTTGTCCCCAAATAGTAGTAAACAGTATCGATTGTTCCATTGTTATTTACATCCGATAAAAATTTAATTGTTGAAGTATCTGCTGAAATAATTACTTTAGTAGGGTTTAAGACAGTAGTTAATATGGAAGAATAACCTATTTTTCTAAAATCAGAATCAATTGTATCTACTAAAGCAGCCATATTTTGCTGTACTATTACATCTGCGCCATAACTATAGGTATTTTGAACCGCGTTGGTATTTGTATTAAGTAGTGACACCAATACAATCCCGCCAATGATTACAGAACCTATAATATCTAATATTGTAGAATATCCCATAATTTTTTACCTGAATACCCAATAACTAAAAACTGTTGAGACTTTAATTGTGTCGGTCATTTGCGGAATAGTAATTTTTACAGTTATCTTTTTATTCCAGGTTTGACTACTTGATGTTACATCGGGAGAAGTTGAAGAAACATATACAACTGAGTCGATTTCTTTAAAATAATAACAGTTTGTTGCGCTTTTTGCAAGATCCGGATTTATTTGAACTGTATCTGTATACGTAAAACCATTAAAATCGTCAACATCATTAAAATTTGGATAAACTTCACCCGTTTCAGGGCCTAATTTTGAAGCAGCAGTCAGACTGCTTGTAGTACTTACTGTTGCTGATACCGTATTTTGATCGAATGCTTTACTTTTAATTTCCTCTAATCTTGATTGTGCAAGAGCTATAGCAGTGAGGCCAAGTTTTGAATTTGTTACAACATTTCCACTGTTTAAAAGAGTGCCATTTACTCTCAACATTAAAGTTGAAAGTAAAAGCATAGCAAAAACTGACATAATACTTTGTCCGGTACCCATATTTAAAGCCGATTATAACAAATTCAAATATCTAATGACGCAAATTTTATACCAAAAATAATCATGTAAAAAGTAAGAAAATAGTCATAATAGTATACTAAATAAGTTGCATTCGTACAATTAAAAGACAATTTATCAATTTCGTACAAAGAGGCACATTTAGTGATAACAATTACCTAATTTGTAGTAATAGTTACCTGTAAAAATTACTATAAAAAACTTTATTTTACTCTTTTTTTAAGGTTGTCTACTATCTCACCAAACTCAATTTCCTGTTCCGCAAGCATCACTAACAAATGGTAAATAAGGTCGGATACTTCATTAATAATTTCTGTTTTATCCCGGTTTTTTGCTGCAATTACTGTTTCAACAGCTTCTTCACCCACTTTTTGAATTATTCTGTCAGCGCCGGATTTGAATAAATCTGCTGTATAGGATTTATCCGGGAGCTCGGTTTTCCTGCTTTTAATTACATTAAAGAGGTCAAGTATAAAGCTGAAAGATCCGGTTTGTGGTATATCAAAACAAGAATATTTTCCCGTATGACATGTATTGCCTTCAGGTTCTGCATAAATAAGCAAGGCATCATTATCGCAATCTGTTTTAATACTAATAAGTTTAAGATAATTACCGGATGTTACACCTTTTGTCCATAATGTTTTTCTTGTCCGGCTGAAGAATGTTACAAGATTAGATTCAAGTGTTTTAATAAGTGCGGGTTTATTCATAAAACCCAGCATTAATACCTGGCTGTTGGAATTATCTACTATAATTGCGGGTACCAATCCGTTAAGTTTTTCAAAATTTATTTTTTCAACAAAATTATTTTCCAATGGAAATTCCTTTCAAATATTTAAATTCTTATAGAAATACCGTTTTCTTTTAAATATGATTTAAGTTCCTTGATTTTAAGAATATCAAAATGGAATAAACTTGCAGCCAAGCAGGCATCTGCGTTTGCATCTCTAAATGCTTCAAGAAAATCTTCTTTCTTGCCCGCACCGCCCGATGCAATAACCGGAATTGTTACTGAAGAAGTCAGCTTATTTAAAAAATCAACATCATATCCTTCTTTGGTTCCATCTTTGTCCATTGAAGTAAGTAATATTTCTCCTGCCCCTAATTCGGCCGTAAGTTTGCACCAATTCATCCCGATTAGATCTGTTTCGTCACGCCCGCCCTTAATATACACTTTATATTCGGAACCGTTAAATTTAATATCAATTGCTGCTACAACAGCCTGACTTCCAAACTGGCGTGCGGCTTGAGTAATAAGGTTGTGGTTTTTTACAATTGAAGAATTTAACGACACTTTGTCTGCGCCTGCTTTCAGCAAAGCTTCAATATCTGCTAACTCGGATATTCCTCCTCCTACAGTAAAAGGAATTCTTATGGCTTTTGCAACATCACTAACAAGTGAAATTAAAGTTTTTCTTTTTTCGGCAGATGCAGTAATATCAAGAAACACGAGTTCATCAGCGCCTTCTCTGGAATATCTATCTGCAAGTTCAACCGGTGATCCTGCGTCAATAAGGTTTATAAAATTTGTCCCTTTAACAACCCGGCCGTTTTTAATATCAAGACAGGGTATTATTCTTTTACAAAGCAAATTTTGCCAGCTCCTTTAAATTTATTTTTTCTTCATAAATAGCTTTGCCGACCACAACAGCATAAGGATTAATTTTTTTCAGCGATTTTAAATCTTCAATATCTTTAACCCCTCCGGATGCAATTAATTGAACATCTTTATATTTTTCAATTATCTTTTTATATAGCTCAATATTAGTACCGGTAAGCATTCCGTCTTTTGAAATATCTGTGCATAGAAATTTTTTTACGCCTAGCTTAGAGCAGTATTCTATATGGGAATAAATTGAAATTGAAGTGTCTTCAATCCACCCCGTAATTTTTACCTTTTCATTTTTTGCATCAATAGCTGCGATAATTTTTTCTGCCGGATAATTGCGTAGAATAAGCTCAAATTCCGATCTGTTTTTTATTGAAAGTGAACCGATAATAACAAAATCAACTCCGGCGGTAAATAATTCCGAAACAGTTTTCTCATCACGTATTCCGCCTCCGAATTCTATTTTTAAATTTGTTGCAGCTTTTATCTTCTCAATAGAATCCAATGAAGTCAGTTTACCGGTTTTGGAACCAATAAGGTCAACTATATGCACAGATTGAAAGCCGAGAGAGTCGTATAGTTTAGCCTGCTGCAGCGGAGTATTTTTATAATAAGTAATGCTTCCAAAGTCGCCTTTTTTCAGGCGCACAATTGAGTTTTCATAAATATCTATGGCGGGAATTACTAACATAGCTCAACAAAATTCCTTAAAAGTTTAAGCCCGGCATCACCGGATTTTTCCGGGTGAAATTGAACTCCGTAAAAATTTCCTTTTTCTACTGCTGAAGAAAATTTTATGTTATTATCGGTTACCGCTGTAGTATACTGATTTACAGGCACATAAAAAGAATTAGCAAAATAGAAATGTTCCCCGCTTTTAATATTGTTAAATAATTTGCTCTCAGTTGTAATTTCAATATCGTTCCAGCCCATATGAGGGACTTTAGTTTTTGCGGGATCAAATTTTTCCGTTACACATGGAAATATTCCCAGGCAGGTTACATTACCTTCAGTGGAATGATCCGCCATTAATTGCATTCCCAGGCAAATCCCAAGTAATGGTTTTTTTACAATCCTTAGTAAAGAAAATAAATTGAGCATATGGAGCTGCCTGATTGCAAAAGAAGCTTCCCCAACACCGGGAAAAATTATTTTATTTGCACGGCATATTTCCGTTTCATTCTTTGTAATTCTAAATTCTTCATTAAGTTCCGTTAATGCATTTGCAACTGAAGCAACATTACCCGCGCCGTAATCAATTAATGCTATCATAATATTCCTTTAGTAGTTGGTAGCATGCCTTCATTTCTTTCGTCTAATCTGCATGCTTCGTTTAATGCCTTGGCAAAAGCCTTAAAAATTGCTTCTATTTTGTGGTGGTCGTTCTTTCCCTTTGCCTTAATAAAGATATTTGCTTTTAGTCCCGAAGCCAGGCCTCTGAAAAACTCTTCAGTCAGCTCTGTAGGAAATTCACCCACGGTTTCTCTGTTAAACTTACAATTAAAATTTAGATGTGATCTTCCTCCAAGGTCTACTGCACAATTTGCTATTGAATCATCCATCGGCAGAAAATAACCAAAACGTTTAATTCCTAATTTATTTCCTAAAGCTTCGCTTAATGCATTACCGAGCGCAATTCCCACATCTTCAATGGTATGGTGCTCATCAACATGAAGATCACCTTTTACAGTAATATGTAAATTAATATTTGCATGCCTTGCAATCTGCTCCAGCATATGATCGAAAAAACCAATCCCGGTGTTTATACTCGATTCATTTTTACCGTCCAGAGAGAGTTCAATTTTAATGTCGGTTTCTTTAGTCTTCCTGTGCTGTTTAGATGAGCGAAGATTTAAAAATATCAGGTTTACTGCTTTTTCAAAAGTATCGGTTTTTGTTCCTCTTATTACAGCGATAGATGTCTCATCTTTTGTCTTATAGGGAGTTATAGAGAAAACCTTTTCAGCCGTATCAATATTGTTCTCATTAATTCTGATACTTTCAAGGTTAAGTATCCGGATCAAAGATTCCTGCTGCAATTGATCAAAATCTGTTACAGAAATGACGACATTCCTTTGTGATAGTTTCTTAAGCCCGCTAATCAAACCCGTAGACAAAGGGAATTCAAGATTAAAAAATGACTTATCAATTATTGCTTTATACATTTTTTATCTGCTTTCTAATGATTTTGAAACTTTAAATTTCAATTTAAATTATCTTCCTTATTGTATCCCAAAGCAGATCGTTTTCCTCCTCATTACCAATTGATATTCTTAAACAATTCTCCAGCTTAAGCTGACTGCTTCGGTCTCTAACTATAATTCCTCGTTCTGCAAGTTTTTTTAATATTACTTTTGCCTCTTTATTAAGGTTAGATGAATCCTTAAACTTTACCAGAAGAAAATTTGCGTCGGAGTTGTATACTTCTGTTATGCCTGGCAAACTTTCAAGCTGGTTTTTTAATCTATCCCGTTCTCTAATAATCGCCCTGACATACTTTTCTTTCAATTCCGGATTTTTGAAGGAAGTTTCCAGCACATAGCGTGTTAGAGAGTTTATATTGTACGGCGCTTTTATCTTGAATAATAATTCAATAATTTCTGTACTAGCTGCGCAATAACCCAATCTTATCCCTGCCAGTCCCCATGCTTTTGAAAATGTTCTTAAAACTATCAGGTTAGAGTAGTTTTTAATTTCCTCTATCAATGAACCGGAAGCTGCAAAATCTATATAAGCTTCATCAATGACAATTATGCAATTAAATTCTTTACAAAGCCGTAAGACATCATATTTATTTAGCAAATTCCCGGTGGGATTATTGGGAGAACATAAAAAAATCATTTTAGTATTAGTAGTATAATTCTCTTTAATTGAATCAAAGTCAATTTGAAAATTATCGTCAAGTAAGACTTCTATAGTATCAACCTCATTAATATCACAGGCAACTTTATACATTCCGTAAGTAGGTTCCGGTATTAATACGTTATCTGTACGTGGACTGCAAAAAATTCGGATCAACAAGTCAATAATTTCGTCGGATCCAACACCAAAGAATAGATTTTCATAAGGTATGGACAAAGCATTGTATACTAGCTGCCTTAAATCTTTTTGGTGAGGATCTGGATACCGGTTAAGTTTAAGGTTTTCAATAAGCGTAAATGTTGAACCAAAGCTGTTTTCATTTGCATCAAGCAAAATACCATTATTGCTTTCAAATATATCTCTTGCGGATGTGTATGGTTTTAAATTCAAGATATTTTTTCTAACTAAGTCTTTTATTTCCATAAGTACCTTGCTGTGAAATTCCGGCAAAAGCAGGGATCAAAATTATAAGAAATTGAAATATTTTCCTACTTCATGTGGAACAAGTTCTAAAAATTATTATATTATTTTATTAATCTTATATGTACGGCATTTTTATGAGCCAGAAGTCCTTCAACTTCCGCCAGGGTTTCTACGGTTTCGGAAATATTTGTAAGTCCTTCCCTGGTTAAATTTTGAAAAGTAATCGATTTCATAAAAGATTCAACCGAAACGCCGCTGTATGTTTTGGTATAACCATATGTTGGTAGCGAATGATTGGTTCCGGAGGCATAATCACCTGCACTCTCTGGTGAATATTGTCCGAGAAAAACCGACCCGGCATTCAATATATTCCGGACATAATTCTCAGGTTCCTTAACATTTATTATCAGATGTTCCGGGGCATATTTATTACTAAATTCAATTGCCTTTATGATATCTTCCGTAATTAAAACGAATGAATTTCCCAATGCCTTTGATGCAATACTTTTCCGTGGGAGTTGTTCAAGCTGGTTAACTAATTCAAGCTCGATATCGTTTGCCATTCCTAATGTTGTTGTTATTAATACAACCTGGGAATCAGCGCCGTGTTCTGCCTGTGAAAGTAAATCTGCCGCAACAAAAGACGGATTCGCTGTTGAATCTGCTATTACTAAAACTTCGCTCGGGCCTGCCGGCATGTCAATTGAACAGCCTTCAGGGTCAATACTGACTAATAATTTTGCAGCCGTTACATATTGATTTCCCGGTCCGAATATTTTATTTACTTTAAGAACATTATTATCCCCGTACGCCATTAGACCGACTGCCTGGGCACCGCCTAATTTATAAAATTCTTCAATCCCGCAAAGTTTTGCCGCAAATAGTAATGGTAAATTTATTTTATTATTCTTTGAAGGAGAACAAGCTATTACCCTGGGATTGCCGGCTATTTTTGAGGGTATTCCAAGCATCAGCATTGTAGAGGGAAGAACCGCGCTGCCTCCGGGAATATACAAACCAACATTTTCTATGGTTCTAAATTCCCTACAGCAGTTAATACCGGCCATTGTTTCAGTTTCATATTTTTCGGGAAATTGTTTTAGATGAAATTTTTCGATGTTATTAAATGCGGTTATTAATGCAGACTTTATTCTTCCATCCAGCTTTATTTCGGCTTCGTCAAATTCCTTTTTTGTAACCAGAACTTCTTCACTGTCAAAACCATCAAATTGTTTTGCGTAATCGAGTGCAGCTTTTAAACCTTTTACTTTTATGTTGTTTAAAATAGGTCTAACAATGTCTAATGTTTTTTCAAGATCAATAGCCGGCCGTTTTATTAGTAATGCTGTTTCGTCCTGCGACAATCTATTTAAATAGTAATATCTCATTGAATTAAATTTTCAATTGGTAATAATAATATTCCGGATGCCCCGGCCGCCTTCAAATCATCAATAATTTGCCAGAAGCTGTCTGACGGAATTACTGCATGAACCGCCAGCATTTTATCCTCGGCAAGATGTAAAACTGTTGGGCTTTTAAGAGAAGGAATAATATCAATAATTTTAACGAGTGAGTTTTTTGGTATATTCATCATTAAATATTTAGATGAGCGTGCAGTCATTACGGATCGTATTCTCCGGCGTATATCCGTAAGGTACTCATTTTTCTTCTCATCTTTAAGCGAAGAATTGGCAGATATAAGTACGGCCTCTGAGTCGAAAACCTTAAAAGATTTTTTCAACTTATTCATCATTAATGTATTGCCTGTAGAAACTATATCACAGATTAAATCAGCAACACCTAAAGAAGGGGCAATTTCTACCGAACCGCTTAACTCAATTATTTTTGCATTAAGTTTTTTTGACTTTAAAAAGTCTTTTAATATTTTAGGATAAGTGGTGGCAATAGTTTTTCCTTCTATATCTTCAAGTTTTTTAAGCTCATTATGCTCCGGGTATGCAAGCATTAAACTGCATCTGCCAAAACCTAATTTTTCAATAACTACCGAGGGTATTTGTTTTTCATATATAACATCTTCCCCGACAATACCCACATCGGCAACACCATCCTGTACATATTCAGGGATGTCATCATCTCTCAGGAAAAGCAGGTCTAATGGAAAATTTCTTGCGGTAACAACAAGCCTCTCCGAATAATTTTCTATATCCATACCGCATAACCGGAGTAATTCAAGAGACTTATCGGTAAGACGACCTTTTTTCTGTAATGCTAACCTTAAATTTCCATTCATTTATTAAGTCCTTTAAAAGCAAAAACCCGGCAACTGCCGGGGTGATACTTCAAGTTTTATTTGACATTTCAACATAGTCCGGCATAGAGATCTTTTTTATGGTGGTGATGCAGAACTGTATTTATATTCATTTTAAAATTTTATTTATATATTACTATTTAAAGATAAGAAAAAAAAAGAGAAATCAAAAGCTTAATAATTGTATGAATGTGCATAACTGTTTATAATTTACTCAAAATTTTATTCCAAATCGGATTATTAATACGGGCTACTACATTTTAATTATTATATAAAGCATAAAATGGGTTTTTATAAAAATTATTGTATTTTTATAAATTGCCACTGGTAATTTTCGAACAGATAATTTGTAATTATTCAAACAATTAAAACTTACTAATGGAAATTGCTCAAATTATTTTACGGACAATGAGTTACAAATAATGTGATGAACCGATAATCTTCTTCATAAAAATAAAAGGAGGGTCAAATGGTGCAGATGGAAACTGTTAAAAATTTCCTTTCTTGTTCTAAAATTGCAGTTGTTGGAGTTCGCGTACCGGGAAGAAATATGGGAACAAAGCATTTAATGAACTAAGAAAAAAAGGTTATAATGTTTTCCCTGTAAATCCTAACGTGAATGAAATTGAAGGAGTAAAATGTTTCGGGAGCTTAAAACAATTGCCTGTGCAGGTGGATGGAGCAGTTTTGGCTATACCTCCCGCTGAATCTATGAAAGTACTTAAGGATGCAGTATCCGCAGGAATAAAAAATATATGGCTGCAGCAGGGTTCCGAATCTATGGAAGCTATCAACTACTGTAATAATAACGGCTTAAAGGTTATATATGGCCAATGTATTTTAATGTTTGCCGAACCTGCAGAATTCATTCATCGTGCGCATAGATGGATAAATGGATTTACGGGCAAACTGCCTGAATAATTATTCTTTTAGCTCGGATTTTATTTCTTCTATTGCCTTGTCAAGTTGAGGGTCTTTCCACTCTACACGATCTTTAATTGTCGTATTCACATAAATGTCAGGGCTAACACCGTTTTTTTCAATATCTTTTCCATCAAGTGTAAAACATCCCCAGGATGGCAGCCTGTAAAATGAACCGTCAACTAGCGACTTGCCCGATGTAAAAATAATCCAGCGATAAGTTTCCGTTCCTATAATCTTGCCCAGTTTCAGAGCCTTAAATCCGGTTGAAGTCATTTCTGCATCGCTTAATGTTTGTTCATTTACAAGCAGGACCATAGGATTTGCCGAAGGTGTAAAGTTCGGTTGTATTGCAAATTTGCCGTCTCTGTATTTCCATTTTAAGTATGGGCGCTGGCTGAGGAATTGAAGCACCTGGTTATGTACGTTACCGCCTGTATTATATCTCAGATCGAGGATTAATCCTTTCTTGTCCTGATTTCCTGATGTCATATCAATAAGAAATTTTTTCAGGCTTTCCGGCACCATATCTTTCATATAAACGTAAGCAATTTTATCATCGCTTTTTTTTGCCACATAATTTTTATTATTATCTATCCACTCATCATAAAGTTGTGAAGTTAAAGAACGAACGCGTTCCGGGTGTATTTTAGTAAGAATCTCTTTACCTTCTCTTAAAAATGTAAGGGTTATTTCATCTGAAAGTGTCGGGTTTTGAAAATAATATTCTCTGTCAACGTTAGTATCTATTTTTTTACCATTGACTGCTGATAAAATATCTCCTTTTTTAATATCAATGTCCTCTTTATCTGCAGGCGAGTTTTTTAGTATTCTGTCTACTAATAAGGGGTTTTCGTTATCAAACATTATCCCGGTAGCCTGGGTTTTTTCATTATAAAATGTTTTTTCTTCACTGCCTGAAGAGTAAAATCCCTGGTGTGAAGAGTTAAGCTCACCTTCAAGATCAGTTAATAAAACGCGAAGATTATTTCGTGAGCTTAAATAAGGCAGAAAAGAGGCATAATGATCCTTCATATTTTCCCAATTTGTACCGTGAAACTGATCGTCATAATAGTTTTCATCAAGATTTGCCCAGGTCTCGAAAAACATTTCATTAAATTCACTTTTGAGATTTCTGCTAAAGTCAAAATCTATATCAATTTTTTTAAGTTTACTGCCTTCAATATCAATTTCATTTATATCACCCCCGGCTAGCATATAATACTTGGAAGTTCCCTTGGCAATTTGAAGTCCGTCAATTTTAGGACTCTCAATTTTCTTTGTCTCAGGTTTTTCAAATGGCTTTAGGACTGTTTTCCAAAAAGTATATTCGTCTCCATCCTGGTTTGAAATAAATAGAATTGTAGTTTCATCGGGTTTTTTAATAATATAAGGGTTTAACTGGTTGCCTTTAGCAGATGTAATCTGTTCCCATCTGTCTTCGATATTATTAAAATCAATTTTTATATCATTTTTTGAAGAATCGTTTTTTTTGGCTTTGTCAAATAATGATTCAAACTTTGTTGATTTGAACTCATTATCAAATTTGTTCAATGCTATTCTGTAAATATTCGCATTTTCAAAGCCATATGGATACGAAGGCTGATATCTGTCGGTTTCAAAGTATATATATTTGCCATCCGGCGACCAATATGGGTCAGCTTCAGTTACTCCGGTATTAGTTATATTCACGCTTTTTTTTGAATCAATATTATATAGAAAAATATCCTGTTCAAAGTTTTTATAGGCCGTGTAAAGTACATATTTATTATCAGGTGAAAAGTAAGGTGTGGAATTATCAAACCCCCAGAATTCATCCTTTACTATTGTTTCACTATTTAAAGATTTTAAATCAAGTAATCGCAACTCATCCCTTCCGCTTAAATAAAGCCCTTCTGTTTTTTCTTTATTTAACGAAATATTTCGGTTGTTTCGCTGATCAAAAGTAAACTGTTTTTCATCCGAAGAGCCGTCGGCTTTTATCGAAAATAAATTCAACCAGCCGTTTACCGTCTGGTTGAAGATTATATTAAGACTGTCGTTCCAAAGTACTTCCATAACACGCCCTTCGGGAAGTGTACTAAGTTGTTTTATAAATTTTCCTTCAATATCCGACACAAATAATTCTCCCCTTGAAACAAAAGCTAATTTTTTCTGATCGGGCGAAACATCGAAACTGGTAATCTTTCCTTTCACGTTAAAGTTTTGTTCCAGTCCCAGGATATTATTTGTGGGGAGAAGAATTTGAACCCTTCTTGAGTTTTTATTCGAACTGTCGTATAAATAAATTTGATAGTCTTTTTCAAAAACAACGAACCCGCCGTTAGAATTAACCCTTGGATTTTTTATTGATGAGTTAAATGATGTAAGCTGCACTCTTTGTCCGTTGTTATCAAACGAATAAAGATTGTATTCTTCATTTGCCGAATCGGAAGCAAAATAAATATTACCGTTTATATCAACAGTAGGCCATAAATCTTTTCCTGAATATGCGGTTAATAATTTGTATTCACCGGTTTTAGGATTAAAAGATTTTATATCCGGGTTAAACGCTCCTTTATATCTTTTACGCATTGCAAAGATTGAACTTTCCCATGAATCTGTGAAAATATATGCACCGGTCTTGGGGTTCACCGACAGGTTATGCGGACGGTTGAAGTAATTATCAAATAATCTTACCGGTGTTCCGCCATTGATAGAAACTTTAAAAGTAGTCATACTGTTGTAACGGTCAGAAGTAAAAAAAACATCTTTTGAATCCCATGACCATGAAGAAACCGTGTTATTGCATTCATAGAAAGTAAGCTGTTTTATAGATCCGCCCTCGAGCGGTATAATATAAATATTAGCATTTCCATCCTGTCTGCCCGTAAATGCCAGCCATTTACCGTCTGGGGAAACTACCGGGTTTGATTCCCGCCCCGCCATTCCCGTTAATCGAAAAGCCGGTCCGCCTTCTGCCGGTACAGTCCAGATATCATCTTCATAACAAAAAATTATTGATTTTCCATTAGGAGTGAGGCAAGGTTCTGAAGCAAAATATATTTCATTCCCTGCTCTTAGCGCTGAAGTTAAAATGATGAATAGTAACACTAATTTTTTCATTTTCGCTCCTCAATAATTTAAAAAGTATGATTATATTTCTATAAAATAACTCTTTAATTATTTAAAATTAAATTATTTTGATGAACGGATTAAAAAAATATTCTTTTAATTGAATATTTTACAATTATAAAGGAAATTTATAGTTTATGAATTCATTTGAATGGACTTTTGAACTTCGTTTTATCGTAGCCCTGGCGCTCGGATTTTTAATTGGACTTGAAAGAGAAAGCGCCGGAACAGACAGGAAGGGGAGATTTTTTGCAGGCGTTCGTACGTTTACGCTTATCAGTTTATTCGGTTTTGGCTGCGGATGGCTGCAGCATTTAAATGTATCATTTGCTCTGCCTGCAGGCCTGATTGTTATTGGGGCCCTTGTATTGACTGAATATATAGGCAAACTGAAAGATGGCCGTTTCGGCGGTACAAGTGAAATAGCTACACTGCTTACATTTATTATAGGCGCACTTGCACTTCTAACCGATGTTTGGGTTTCTATGGCGCTTGGAATTATCTCTACTTTGCTACTTTCTGAAAAATCTGAATTCGAACAGTTTGTTGATAAACTAAATAAATTAGAATTTTTGGCAGTATTAAAATTTCTCCTTATCACAATAATTATTTTTCCTGCTTTGCCGAATAAGGATTATACTCAATTTAACCTTAATCCCGCACACATCTGGCAGATTGTAATTATGGTTTCAACTATCGGTTTTGTAGGGTATTTCTTAATGAAAAGATTGGGAGATAAGTTAGGGCTTTGGCTTTCAGGGCTTCTGGGAGGATTAGTTTCGAGTACTGCAGTATGTATTGCAGTTGGAAGAATAGCAGAGAAAGACCCCGCTCAGGGTAAAAATGCTTTACAGGCATCTATTCTTGCATGCAGCATAATGTACCTTAGAATTCTTGTAATTGTATGGATCGTTAATAATTCCATTATTTATCTCTTATGGTGGAAATTAGTTTTTCTTTCATTAATCGGATTTATTCTGGCTTTTACAATTAAATTTAAAAACCCTCAACCTGTTGAGCATTCGGATTCAACAATTCAAAACCCGTTCGAAATTAAACCGGCAATAATTTTTGCTGCACTATTTGTCCTCTTAACAATCGTAACAGTCTGGGTGAAGAATTTTTTTGGAAGTATAGGGCTACTCTTTCTTTCGGCAATTGTTGGTGTTACGGATATTGATCCCTTTATACTTTCTTTGATCAACGGGGTTGCTCATATTGAGCCTGTAATTGTTTCCGCAATAATTATTGCTATGATGAGCAATACCATAATTAAAGTTGTTTACTTTACTGTTCAAACAAAACAGCAGAAGAAAACAGCTTATATTCATTATGGAATCTGGGCTCTGCTTCATATTCCGCTTGTGTTTTTATAATATTTTTAATTTGTTAAATATGATTACTTAACTTGCCATTATCTAAATTTTAATATTATTAGGGAGATTTTATGAATTCACTTTCTTCTCTCTGTATCGTGGAGGAAAAAATCGGATAATGGCCAAACCGGCATCAATCTAAATGGTTGGACTATCTAAGAATTTTACATGGTTTTGTGTTCCTAATTAAATGAATTAATCACATATCAAATAAAAAACAAGTTGTACAATTGTTATCAATCTACGAATGTTTTATTTCTGTGTTTGGTAGTGTGCTTTATCATTCATCCCTATTTTGATATTTTATATATTGATTACGTTAATAGGAAATTGATTAATAATAATATCAAAATAAAAGGAGTGATATAATGAATTGGAATTTTTTATTTTCGACAGACAAAAATAACTGGGCTGCATTAATTACCCGGCTGACAATCGGTTTTGTCCTTTTCCCGCATGGAGCGCAAAAATTATTTGGGTGGTTTGGCGGTTATGGATTCACGGGTACGATGGGATTCTTTACAGGTATGATGCATCTCCCATGGATTGTTGGCTTCCTCGTAATTATAATTGAATCAATTGGATGTTTAGCCCTTATTGCGGGATTTGCAACAAGATTATGCTCCCTGGCAGTTTTAGGAGAATTTATTGGAATAATTTTTACTGTTCATATAAAGTATGGTTATTTTATGAATTGGGCCGGTCTGCCCAATGCAGGAGAAGGAATTGAATATCATTTATTAATTATTGGACTATGTCTGGCCGCATTAATTACAGGTGGTGGAAAATGGAGTACGGATTCATTTTTGATGAAAAAGTAACAAATAATGAAAAAAAATTATGAAAGTTGCAATTATTTGAGCTACCGGTTTTATAGGATCAAAAAAATTGCATGGAGCTTTGGCTACGGCTGAATTTTTAACTTTGCTGAAAAATGAAAATGAATTGTATTGGTTGTTTTTAAGTCCGTCAATAATATTGTGCCGGGAAATCGTACAGAAAAATTCCAACTTGGCACCCATTATGTGATCTTTAATGAAAATGGAGAGATTACATATCAGTGGAGGGTTATGCAGTAGCTATGTTTAATGAGTTGGAAAATCCCGAACATTTTCGTGTTGGTTTTACGGTAGGGTATTAATTAAAAAAATTGAAAGTTATGTGGAAATAAATGATTTAAATAAAATTGCACAATTATTTAATAATACCGAACCAATGCCTTTGTTGTTTGTTGGTCACGGCAACCCGATGAATGCAATAACTCAAAATGAGTTTACAGATGGATGGAAGAATGTAGGTAAATTGTTGCCCCGGCCAAATGCAGTTATTTGTATTTCGGCACATTGGGAAACCAACGGTACTTTTGTAACTACAATGCAGAGGCCAAGGACAATTCATGATTTTTATGGTTTTCCGCCGGAATTGTTTAATGTAGAGTACAGTGCTCCGGGTAGCCCTTACTTAGCCGGGGAGACAAAGAAATTGGTAGCCAAAACTTCGATAGAACTTGATAATAATTGGGGACTTGATCACGGATGCTGGAGTGTTATAATGCACTTATTTCCTGGTGCTGATATTCCGGTTATTGAATTGAGTCTTGACTATTCAAAACGGCCGGAATGGCATTATGATCTTGCGAAAGAACTTTCTTTTTTGCGGAGCAAAGGGATATTAATTATTGGGAGTGGTAATATAGTTCATAATCTTAAAATGATAAATTGGTATAATCAGGAAGGATTTGACTGGGCGCTTGAGGCAAATCAAAAATTTAAAAAGTTAATACTAAATCAGGAGTTCACTGAACTTATAGACTATAAAAATCTTGGCCCCGAAGTTCAGCTTGCAATCCCTACTCCCGAACATTTTCTGCCCCTCCTGTATATATTAGCATTAAAAAACAAAAATGAAAATATATCTTTTTTCAATGACAAGACGGAACTCGGTTCTATTTCAATGACATCGATTAAGATTGATGCAAATTAAATCCCCTTATTTTTGCGAAGGATTATTTTTTTTATATGTTATTCGTGATGGAGAATATATTGAGATAAAATTTTGATCTTTTAACAATACATTAAGTTGATTTTTGTCAGGACTGTTTCGTATTTTCAAATCATAGTTAGGTCATTTTTACCAGTCGATAATTAATAAATTATAGAGAAACCATAGATAAGGAGATAGAAATGAAAACATTCAGTACTACTATTTTTTTCCTTTTACTTCTTTGTATTCCGGAATTATTAGCACAAGACCAGCAGGAAGCATGGCAAAATTATATGACCCCGGGTGCAGTTCACTCCCGGATGGCTAAAAGTTCGGGCGAGTGGACCGGTAAACTAACTCTATGGTCGGATCCTTCACAACCACCACAGATATATGATGTTAGCTGTACAAATGAAATGATATTGGGAGGAAGATATCTTAAAACAACATCTAAAGGTACTATGATGGGAATGCCTTTTGAGGGCATGATGCTGATGGGCTATGATAATGCGAAAAAGGAATTTACATCGGTATGGTATGACAATTTTGGTACGGGTACTTCTGTAGCCACAGGAACATATAATGATGAGGATTCCACTTTAACCTTAACAGGCACAATGGTAGATCCCGCTAGCGGTAACGATATTAAATACCGTGAAACAATGAAATTTATTGATGATAATAATCAAATTTTGACTATGTATGTTATGCAGGATAATAAAGAATTCAAAAATATGGAGCAGGTTATGACCAGGAAAAAATGAATAATTTGAAAAGCCGTTAATCGGAGTTTAATAAAAAAATAAATAGTAATTATTTTAACTGATGTTCATTGTGATCGCGGATTTTATCAGGAAAATTTGCAGGCCGCAAAATAGATTTTAAAGTAATTTATTTAATATATGAAGAGGAATATTATTCTTATATCTTTAGAATTAAACAATTATAGACGATTATTGCATGCAAGGGGATTCATTGATACTCACTATATGCAGTCTATTTGTATATCAATGATTTCGGAAAATGCTTTTTTTTCAACTTTCCATTTTATAAGATTGTTCAAAAAAGTATTTTATATAAAACCAAATCAATATCTTATAAAACGTAGGATTGAGAACGCAAAGCATCTTTTAGGTAACTTCGATTTAACGATAACTGATATTTGTTACAAAATAGGTTTTGAAAGTTTGGGGTCATTCAGCATTCTTTCTAAAAAATCCACCGGGTATTCTCCGTTCTATTACAGACTGCTGATAATTGCCCGGCAAAGAGCAGCCGTAGGAACTCCTGAAATATTAATACCCGGTTGCTTTCTATATATGAATATTACAGGCAAATAATAAAGCAATTTTCAATAAGATAAGTTTATTATAAAATATTATTTTGTAGGTAAAAAAATACCGGAGGTAATGTGATAGCAAAAATGTCTCATGTAAGTATCTTTGTTCTTGATCAGGAAGAAGCAAAGAAGTTTTATACCGAAAAACTGGGATTTGTAGTTAAAATGGACCAAAAAATGGATAATGGGTTTCGCTGGCTTACAGTTAGCCCGGTAGAACAGCCTGATCTTGAAATTATTTTAATGGGTATAGCGCCGGGTCCTATGATGGATGAAAAATCATCCTTACAATTAAAAGAATTAGTTAAATCCGGGAAATTAGGCGCTGGTGCCTTTATGACAGGTAATTGTCAGAAAACTTATGAAGAATTAAAAACAAAAGGAGTAGAATTTTTTTACCCTCCGAAACAACAGTTTTATGGAATTGAAACTTTATTTAAAGATAACTCAGGTAATTGGTTCAGTTTAACACAACCGGCATAAGGGCTATTATTCTAAATATTATTATTGTAATATTTTTGTTTTAATTGGAATATTGTTAAGTTATTATTGAGGGTGATATTTGTTATTTTTTTATATATATTTTAGAAATATCATTGTAACTTGAAATAAAAATTGTATTTTTTATTTCATAAATAAATTTTAAAAACAATACCAGGGGCAAATAATATGAAACATAAATCTAAAAATTATATTTCTGCGTTTATTTTGGGCGGTATTGCCGGTGGAGTATTTACTTTGTTATATACACCTATTAATGGAAAGAAATTTAGGGAACATCTTAATTCTAATGTTGGTAATTACATGAGAATAGCAAAACAAAAAGAAGAAGAAATAATCAATCATGTTAAAACAGTCTCTGATGATATTAAAACAAAAACAAAACTGGTATCTGCATTTATTGATAAATATGCCGGTGAAGTCTGTGATGAATCCCGCGGGAGACTTGAAGTTGAGATAGCCAGTCTTAAAACTGGAATTAAAGCGACTATAGAAACTTACAAAAACGGCAACGCACATTCTAACAAATATAGAATGCAGGGTGAAATGGGTGATGAATTCTTTGCGAATTATGATAATGTGGTTCTTCCGAAGAACAAATAAGTATATACACTTATCTCAATTTTGATTTAATTTGGTCTAATTTTATTTTTATTATAAAGATATATAATGACAAAATAAAAGTAACAGCATTAAATATTATTATCGGGAGAGAATTTAAAATTATTCAATAAATTAACCACAGTAAAACTCCGCCTGAAATAAGCACAAACATAGCTGTTGAAATATCATTTGTTTTTTTTGTTTTTATAACTTTTACTACCTGGGGTATATAAGCAATTGTTGTACGTATTGCTGCGGTATAGCCTACAAAATCACCTGTCAAATTTAATTCTAACACAATTTTTAAAAATATTTTACTCTATATAGATAAAAAACGCAGAGTAGATAACGAATTTTGAGATTTTGAAAGCAGGGTGAAAATTCTTAATTTTACCCCGCACCCTTAGCTCAGTTGGTAGAGCATCTGACTCTTAATCACTTTAGATTTTGTGATTATAGCCCGCTTTTCAAACATTTCAGGCGATTGTTAAGTTAAACGTTCAGTCAAACGTAGGACTTTTACACTAAGAGAAGAACAAACGAAAAAAGCCCGGAAAGAAATTCAAGGCGACCAAACCTATAAAAACTTTCCAGGCTATTTCGTATATAAAAATATTTTTTCGTTGGTCGTTTGAATTTTTCTCACGAAAATACATTTTTATTAGTGAAAGTCAATACTCACAAAAATAGACAGTTGGCTAAGTCATTAATTTAAAATGATTTATAATAATAAAATTATTTTTGAAATTAATTAAATGTTCAACAAAAAAAAACAAAATGAAAAAAATAAAGTCTAAACCTTCTTCGGTTACCTTATTTATGAACCCATGCGATGGAAATCATATTACTTTATATTTCTCTTATAATAAAATTTAGACTAAGTTTATTTGAAGAAATTAAGTAAAATAATCAATAGGGTTCTTGAATATAAATGGAATTAGGAGGCGCTTATGAAAAATTTAATATCTTTTCTTTTATTGTTTTTGAGTTTTATTGGTTGTAGTGGTTCTGCAAGTATGCAAATTGTAAAAAAACCGAATACAAAGATTGATTTAGCTTCTCCAACAGTAGTCCTTACAGATAAAACTGAAAATACTCAAGATATGACTTTTGTTGATATGTTGGCAACTAAACTTCTTGGAATGGGGATGAATCTTATGGATCGTTCTACACTGCAAGCAATGTTAAAAGAAAAGGGAGTGAATTGGGATCAAGTTATTTCAGGGCAGCAATATTTCAAGATAGGTGAAAATTCTCATATTAAAACTATAATCGTTGTTAATTCGATAATGAATGGGAGTATGGTCATAAGAGCTTCGTGCCGTGTCATTGAGGCAAGCACAGGGACGCTGCTAATGTCAATGACAATAACAAATCCTTCAATGAATGAAGGTTATGTAGGTAATGAAAGTATACCAGATATAATAAGCGAATGGGCAAATGCAATCACATCTGATGAGGATTACAGTGGATCGAAATAAATAATTAATTTAACATTTATCGAAACTTTCAAAACGGGACTAATAATTGTTTGATATGAAAATAATTTTAGTGAACTTCTACGTGAGAATATTTTAATCTATTGTGTCTCAATAATTGCTGGATACTTTTTCCATAGAGTTATGTTTAGGGAAATAGCGAATTGACATTATCTTTGGGAGTGTAAATAATCTTGTGTAAATGATTAATAAAGGACTTGAGGTAAATGCTGTTGAGCGTAGCGAAACAGCATTTACCTCTAAGAAAAAAATCGTTATTTTATTAATCAAAAATCCGAAAGGAGCGTTTACACTCATGGAACTTACCGATAAAATGATCGAGCAGTTTAAAGCCGATCTTAAAGGAGCAAAAACCTACGAAGACTTAATGGGTAAAGATGGAGCCATTAAGAAACTTATCGCTAAATCTCTCGAACAAATGCTGGAAAGTGAACTTACCGAACAGTTAGGATATGAGAAATATTCCCCCGAAGGTAAAAACACAGGTAACAGCCGTAATGGGAAAACTCATAAAACTTTGAAGAACGATAACGGAGAAATCGAGATTACTGTTCCCCGGGATCGTAATGGAGAATTTGACCCGATTATTGTTAAAAAATATGAACGAACCATTGGACCAATCGAGGATAAAATAATATCCATGTATGCAAAGGGAATGACCGTTAGAGATATACAGTCACATATTCAAGAACTTTATGGTTTAGACGTATCAGCTACTTTAATCTCAAACATTACCGATAAAATTGTCCACATCGCCACAGAATGGCAAAACAGACCTCTTGAAGCCATGTACCCAATAGTTTTCTTTGATGCTATTCATTACAAAGTCAGAGACGAATCTAAGAAAGTGACTTCAAAGGCAGCCTATACATGCCTTGGCGTTGAAGTAAGCGGCAGAAAAGACTTACTTGGGCTCTGGGTTGGGGAAGCAGAAGGTGCCAACTTCTGGCTTAGTGTTCTAACCGAGTTAAAGAACCGTGGAATACAAGATATTCTAGTTGCCTGCATAGACGGGTTGAAAGGCTTTCCTGAGGCTATAAATACTGTTTTCCCTAAGACAGAAATACAGCTCTGTGTAATACACCAGATCAGAAACACCTTAAAATATATTGCCTCTAAAGACCAGAAAGAATTTATGAAACAGTTGAAGCCGGTTTATTCTGCTCCAACAGAAGAATCTGCTCTGGAGAATCTTAAAATGCTTGAAGAAAACTGGTCTAAAAAATATTCCTTAGCCTTAAAGTCTTGGAAGCAAAACTGGAATAACCTGGCTACATTTTTTAAATATCCGGAAGAAATTAGGACCGTAATCTATACGACAAACGCAGTGGAAGCAGTTCATCGTCAGTTTAGAAAGGTCACTAAAACAAGATCTCTTTTCCCAAATGATGATGCTCTAAAAAAAATGCTTTATTTGGCTTATAGGGATTTATCTAAAAAATGGACAATGCCTATTAGAAATTGGTCCATTGTTATTTCTAATTTTTCAATTATGTTTGAACAAAGGCTTGCGCCTTTCTTATGAATTCAATTTGTCATTTACACAAATTATTTTACAAACTCTTATCTTTTAAGAACATGGGAACTTAATACATCCAGCATTAATTAAGCGGCGAACCGTTTATAAACTCTCAAATTTTTGTAATGCCTGAGATGATTAAGAAAATAATCTTTCCCTTGCTTATTTCCCTTCCCAACTCTTTTTCTAATTCAGCAATTTTCCCTTCTTTCGTTTCGCCTGCACTAACATTAACAAGAATTATTCTTTCTTCATAGGCATATGGGTTTAATATTTCGTCAATTGTTTTTTCAATCCGAGTGAGACGGTTATCAAAATTACTTTTCATTTAATATCCTTTCTTCGAGTGTTTTTAATCTCTCTGTAAATTCTGTGTCACGGACAAGCTGAAGATATCCGGAAAACATATAAGCAACAGTTTTAGCATCTTCATTATTTACTAAACCTTTGCAGTAATCTTGAATTAATTTTGAATATGCCCGCCGGACATCCTTAACTTTTAGATTCAAAAGATTCCGATTGAAAATATTTATCTTGTTTTTATCTTCCGGTAATGGAACTATTTTAAGATTTTTATTTGGTTTCCTTTTCATATAATAATCCTCAAATTTTTATTGAAAAACCTCAATTATTGATACAAAATATTTTGTAATTACTTTTAATATATAAAGTAACACGAACCCCCGGCCTATATAAGATTTTCAGTATTAATCTCTACAAAGTTATTGTTAATATAACCGGTAATAAATTGTATCATATTCCTGCCGTGTCTTGATCTTGTTAATGTAGTGAGAAAGTGATCCTCACTAAAATTAAAGAGTGTCCCATCACTTCGCTTAACGCTCATTATTCCGCACTCTACGGGCTTTTGAATCATCAAAGCAAAGTCGCAGTCTCTCAATAAGGCTCTGCTTTCCGCAGTGCGTCCTTCATCATTGGCTTGACTTAAGACCATGATAGGTGCGTCTAATTCTTTTGTAAGCACCTTAAAGAATCTTGACAGATCGGCAATTGCTAAATCCCTTCTTTCAAATTTATCATTAATCGGAATTAGACCGATGTAATCAATGATATACAAGGCTATTCCAAATTTTCTTTTCCATAACTTCATTTTAGCTTTTAGTCGGTTTTTATCAAGAGGTTCATCAGACACGTAAATTTTTGTATCCTTAAATTTATTTTCAGCATTGTTTATAAATTCTTTAAACTCTGTAGGAGTTAATCCGCTCTCTTTAGGACTTCTTAGTTTACGGTATTCCGTCCCTGTCCTCATGGATAAAGCCTTTAAATACATTATTTCCTTTGACATCTCATAGCTGAATATACCGGTAGGAATTTTATTATAGATTGCAAAGTCTAATGCGATCTGTGTGCTTAATGAAGTCTTGCCCTGTTTGTCTTCACCATAGATAACAACAAGATCATTTTTACGGATACCATTTGTCATCTTGTTAAGAGTTGGGAATGTTTTTGAAAGTAATCCATCTCTTTCATTCCCCGAATACCTTTTTTCAATAGAATCAATTATCGCCGGGAAATCCTCCCATAGGTTTTTATCCTCTTTTAATCCCTGGATCTCTTTAGTAATATTGCTTATCTCATCTTCAGCTTTCCCAATTAGTTCAAAAACATCTTCACCGTCTTTCAATGCTTCTTTCAATATCTTTTCGCTTCGTTTTATAAGTTCACGCTGTAGATATTTCTCAACAATAATTTTGGTGTGGTAATCATAGTTAGCTACTGAATAAACTTCATTACGTATCCCTGCTATAAATTTAATCGGTGTTTGTTCTGCGTAGCCAATCTTCTTAACATTTTCATAGAGTGTAAGTTCATCGATCGGCAGTCCAGATTCATACATTTTAATCATAACATTGAATAAAAGGGAATGTTTATTATCGGCGAAACATACAGGCTTGATTAACTGTAGTATATTATCCATGATTGAATTATCAAGAAGTATTTCACCAAGTAGTTCTTTTTCTATTTCTTTGGCTTCAATTGTTTTAGAGTTCATTTAATCACCTTTAATAATTTCTTTTTAGTTCAATAATTTTATTATCGCCATTAATTGATGCAGATACTTCATCTGTCCATCGTTCCCCATTTAACCATGTAGACGGGAGCGGAATAAATTGACCGCTATCTTTTTGCCACTGTATTGCCTGCCTTTGCTTTTCCAAAGCTTCGATCATTTTTTTAAATGTTTCTAAATCGGGATTAATTTTCTTGAATGCTTTAAGACTATTTTTCTTACTTTTCTTATTAGGATAAGCAGACCAAAATTTTTCAAACTTTGCTATTAATTCTTTGTCTTTTTCTTTATCTATGTCTTTATCTGTCTCGTCACTAACGGTCACGTGACCGTCACCGAGCAATTTAATTTTTTCTCTGTAACGTTTTGAACTTAAACGACTTACTTCTTTTGACTTTTCAATCTTATCAAGTTGTTGATGCTGCACGAAGTTGCAAATGAACATAGTGCCATCATCCCAAAATTCAATCATTTTAAATCTTTGAAAGGTATCCAGGGCTAACTTGACTGTATTAAGTTCAATGTCGAAATGATTGGCTAACATTTCTGTAGTGAAGGGTATTTGATTTCCGATTTCAACAATTCCAGGTCGCCCCGATTTCATAGCTAAGCATAGCAAACCAATCCAAAGCCTAAACAGTTTATCTCCATCCGGCAGCTTTACTATAAATTTCATCTTTGAATCGTCCATAATGTTTATGTCAAGTTTTATAAAAGACAGGTTCATATCAGACCTCTATAGCATGAAATATTAATTTGCAATCCTCAATGCTTTCACATTCGTGAAGCGAAAAGCAGAAGTCGGAACAATCATAAACGGCAGCTTGCGCTGTTTTACTAAGTTCGCTGAAATATTCAGACAATTCTTTCCCTAATGAACTTTTAGGCATTTCATTTATAAAGTCATTACGTAAATGGTCAAGCTGAAAGAGAATATGTCTTAAACTTTCATGCGCTTGTATTGCAGTATCTTTTATTTTTTCCATTGTTTCACCTAAAAGTTTAATGCTAATTGGTAATTTGGTTTTCGAACCGACACAGTTTCAGCGTATTTATTTGCATCGTCCATGTTAAGAAGATCAAAAGATAAAATGATTTGTTTATCCACAGCATCATTGCAAAAGGGTGAAGTAATTCCAAGCGTTCTCCATTTATCCGCTAAGGTTTTCAATAGCCGACCCTCAAACGGAATTATGATTGTTTCTATTGAGTAATAGGGTAAAATGATAAATAAGATTTCGCTGTTTAACCCTAAGCCCCCGCCAAATAGACGGAATACATTTTTAGAACTTCTTGAAACGCTTGTGAAGGTTCTATTTATCAGGTCAATTGTCCCGGCGTGGAAATTATGTTGTCGGACAAAGACCTCAACCCTGCCGATTTTATGTTGCAGCCGGGTTTGTTGTAGATTTAATCCTAATAGATTATTTTTGTTTTGCATCTCTGAAACATCCTTTCAGAATTTTTATGCCGGTGCTCGAAACACCGGCTTTGCTTTAAAATGAAGAAAGCCGTCAAGATTCAGGCGACGGCTTCCAACATTTTTAAACAGTTAAACTTATATAGTGCCTGAATCTATGCGGACAAAATTAAAACTGTCCTACGTCCCTGTGCGTAGGATTTATTCAGGATTATTTCGGACGGTAGGTATCTTACGAAAGTATCTGTATAAACTGTTATTGTTGTCTAAATTCTTTAAGATGACGTTTGTGCTGGCCTTCGATTTGTCCCTTTGTTAATTGGTAGCCTAATTCATCTTTAGATTTTAAAGCTAATTGTATATAAGCCTGTTCTTGACTTCCCTCTCCATCATCAAGAAAATTTTCAATCCATTTAATAATTTCTGTTTGCAGTTTTTCTTTTTGTTTTAATGGCAAGCTTCTAATTTTCACTTTAATAGCTTTATCATTCTCTTTTTTTTCGATGCTGTTTTCTTTTCCCTGATTCAAATTAAATCTTTCATCAGACCTTCTCTTAAGCTCTTTCCTTAATTCATTTTTTTCTTTTGAATTCTCCGAAAAGATGTCATATATTTCACCAAACAAATCACTATACCGTTTATTTTTTACTGATAAAACCTTACTAATATCTTGAACAAGCTTTGTCATTTCGTCAATGTAGGGCTGTGCTTCTAATTTATTTTCTATTTGACGTTCACGGGACTCATTAACATCTATATAATAATCAAAAATGAGTTTCCCTTCTCCGGATTTAATATATTGTTCTAATTTATCAATATTTATTTCGATACATCGTTGAGAAAGTTCCAGATCATAGAGTTCATTATTCAATCTAATAATCTCTATTTCATCTTCCTTCTGAATCTTGAGAATACCTTCTTTATCTAATTTTTCAAATTCATTCATTTTTTCTGCTCACAAATAAAAAATCCCTCTCATCTTTGAATCCGGGCACTACTCCGGCTTCCCTAAAGGGAAAGATAAGAGGGAATTAAAACTTGTTGGTAGTGCATATATTCAAGTTCTAAATAAAATTACTAATTTTTTACGATAGTTTTTACAAAAGTAAAATCATTTGGAATTTTCTTTTCCTGATTTAAGGAATATGAATAATATTCCTGAACAAATAAAAGATAAGAATATTTGAATTATCAATTGAGGATATAAAAGAAAACGTTTGGAATGGATATAGTAAGGTTTTGTTATTGTATAAGTATTGTATGATTTTATAAAATCGATAGTTCTTGATGAGTAATTATTATAATTAAATCTTCCTATTTTTGCAGGTTTGTAATTATAAAATGTATCAACAAATACATTTTGTTCTATGCTAATTGCATCTATAGTATCTTCAAGCGTTAGCTTCCTATCATATATGTCCATTAGGTATTGTTCCCCTGTCTTGCGGACATAGTTTTCGGAATTAAAGATAAAATCATATACTTTGTTCCCATTATTTAAAATAAATGGCGGAAATAATAAACTTAAACTTAACAAAATAAAGAAAACGAGAAGACTATATTTCCATTCAGTTTTCATAATTCCCTCTATATTAATATCAAGACTCTTTCCCTAATATAATATCAATGTTCGGGTAAATACAAATGTCGCCATAGAAGCCCATTTCCGTGTGTTTAAAACGAATATAGAGGCATAGTTAATCTAAAAGATTTACTGCTTGTTGAAGATTCTCTTTGAGAACATGAGTATATCCCATTGTGACCGATATTTGAGAATGCCCGGCTAATTCTTTTATTACATTTATGGGGCAGCCCCTCATAACAAGATTACTGCAAAAACTATGTCTCAATGAATGGAAGTGAAGTTTAGAATCCAATCCGCTCTTTATCACAGCTTTCTTAAATCGCTTTGATACAAAGAAGGGTGAATATTTAACATCTTTAATCTTTTCAAAAATTAGTAAGTCTTTATCAACTCTTTTGTAAAGGGGGATTCTCTTTTGCAGCAGGTTAATAATTGTCTGGTTCATTGGAATTACTCGTTCTTTCTTATTCTTTGTAGTAAAAGATTCGGTATTTCTAATGGTAATTTCCTTATTATTAAAATCAATAGATGACCACATTAAATTAAGTATTTCGTTTAGTCTCATTCCGGTATGAAATGCAAATTGATAAATGTCTTTAAGATTATTATTTGTCTCATTTGTTAATATTATTCGTAATTCGTTTTCATTGATAAATGAAGGGATAGGCTTTGGTAATATTGGGAGTTTGACTTTTTGAAATGGATTATCTGAAAGGTAGTTCCATGCGACAGCTTTAGTGAATGCGCTTTTTAGTGTCCTATAAACAAGTGCCGTTGCATACTTGGAAACCTGAAAGTGAGAATTGATATAATTTTCAATATCCCTATTAGTAATCTTGGAAAGGGGATAATCTTCTTTTAAGAATGCAATCAATTTATCAAATGAAAACTTAACGCTGTTTTTATAGCTGAAGGTTCTAATATTTTCAATTGAGGTTAGATAATCTTTTTGGAATTGTTTTAAAGTAGTGAACTTAACTTTTGGACGGTCAATATATTCGCATTTGAAATCAGTTAAGAATTTTAGAGCCTCTGGTTTGGTAGTGCTTTTTGTAGAAATGCGCTTAATTCGGTTTTCGGATTCATCAAAATATTCCAAATGATAGTAACCATTACGTTTAAAAAGAAACATAAATTTCATCCTTTCATGTCTCTCTTAGCATAAAAAACGTTCAGTAAAACGTTCAGTTTGAATCCAGCTTAAATTCGCATTAAGATTTTGAAAGCAGGGTGAAAATTCTTAATTTTACCCCGCACCCTTAGCTCAGTTGGTAGAGCATCTGACTCTTAATCAGCAGGTCGCGGGT
>CAWIAG010000003.1:0-1283555 GCA_963834015.1 uncultured Ignavibacteriales bacterium | reverse complement strand
GAAAGTGAAGTAGGTGCTGCAAGAAACGGAAAGTATGTTGGTATATTTTATTGGACCTGGCATACGGATGGGAATGCAACTTTTTCGCCTGTATTTAATAACTCTCAAATATTAAGACAAGATCCCGGTGCAGCGTCTAATTTGAATGATCCGGCATGGGGAGGAGTTATTGACGGAGGAGTTTATTGGTGGGATGAACCTGTATTTGGCTATTACCGGACTACAGATGACTGGCTTTTGCGAAAACATGCTCAGATGCTTGCTAATGCAGGCATTGATGTGGTTTTCTTTGATTGCACAAACGGGGATTATACCTGGGAATCTTCGTATACTGAATTGCTAAAGGTGTGGGAACAGGCAAGAATAGATGGTGTTAAAACTCCCCAAGTAGCTTTTATATTGAACTTTAGCGCTACCCAAACATCCTTAGAGGAAATTACTCAACTTTACACAGATTTGTATCAGCCTGGATTATATAAAGATTTATGGTTTTTGTGGAATGGTAAACCTCTTATAATGGCTTATCCTGAAATGCTTGTGGCACAAAGTAATAGCGCAGGGCTATTGTTTAAGGCTGATTCGTCTTTTATTGGAGTGGATGCTTTCTGTCCAAGCTATAGTAATAATATTGGTAACCTGACATTGAAATTATATAAGTGGAATGAAAGCTATTCTGCAACAGTTGCTCAAACGGCTATTGCTGAATCAACATTTGTTAATTTTAATGACAATACACGTCTTAAAATAAATTTCCCACAACAGCCTGCCGGAACATATTATTGGGAATTGAACAATGCTACTGAGGTAGTGGGTGTATGGGCATGGAATAATAGTTTGAGCCCGGTAGAAGATTATCTTAACGGAACAATTGTATATAATGGCAATTACGATAGTAAAATATATTATGCAGACAGCGCTGTAGCCAATTTAACTTATGATAACGGGCATGGTCATACTGCTGTTCAGATTCCGCCGGGGGTAAACAGCACTCTTGTTGATAGTATAAAAAACTTTTTCACATTCCGCCCGGGACAACCTGATTATGTAACAGGCCCGACGAGAAATGACCAATGGGGCTGGCTGGAAAATTATCCTCAACATGGTTTTGGACCTAAAACAGGCGGCGGTTATGAACAGGTTACTGTTGGTATTGCTCAAAACGCCAGCAGTACTAGCGGTGGTCACGCTTCAGCTTTTAACGAACCAATAACATATGGGCGCAGTTATACCAGTGCAAACGGTCAAAGTACCGATACAAGTGCATATCTGTACGGTGCTAACTTCCAGGAGCAGTGGTCGCGTGCTTTCCAATTAGATCCTGACCTTGTTTTTGTAACGGGATGGAATGAATGGATTGCAGGCAGATGGGATGTAACATCCTGGCCAAACGCTTATGCACCATTTTCATTTGTAGATGAATATAACTGGGAGAAAAGCCGGGATATAGAACCTGTAAAGTCATGGGGAGATAAAGCCGACGTATATTATATACAATTGATAAATAATGTCCGGAAATTCAAAGGCATGCAGGCTCAGCCTGCTGCATCGGCACCAATGACGATTTCAATGGGAAAATTTAACGACTGGGCTAATGTACAACCCCAGTTTCTTGATTACAAAGGTGATGTAATTCAGCGAAATTCACCCGGTCAGGGTGATTCTCTTGTCTATACAAATACCAGCGGTAGAAATGATATAGTACTGGCAAAAGTAACACGTGATACCAGTTATATCTATTTCTATGTAGAAACGGCAGATTCCTTAACGCCAAAGACCGGCCCAAGTTGGATGCGATTGTGGATAGACATAGACAGGGATAAAACTACAGGTTGGGAAGGATATGATTATGTTATAAATCGTGTAAACCCCGGAGACTCGGCAGTAATTGAAAAAAGTGTAAATAACGGATGGAACTGGACGCAGATTGGTAGTGCGGAGTATGCAATATCCGGGAAAGCGCTGGAATTAAAAGTAAACCGGTCTGTATTTAATATGCAGGGTAAGAAATTGAATTTTGAATTTAAGTGGAGCGATAACAATGAGACTAACGGTGATATAATGGATTTCTATGTAAATGGAGACGCAGCGCCGGACGGTAGATTTAATTATGTCTATACGGATTCAATTACCGGGACGACCGGAATAAATAAAAATGAAAATCAGTTAAAGAGTTTTTCCCTGTCACAAAATTATCCTAATCCATTCAATCCGTCAACGGAGATAAAATATAGTATACCCAAAAGCGGACTGGTAACACTTAAGGTGTACAATATATTAGGGCAGGAAGTTGCAACATTGGTAAATCAGGGACAGCAATCAGGCAGCTACACAGTTAATTTTGATGCATCAAGATTAGCATCGGGAATATATATATACAGAATTCAGGCCGGCAATTTTTCTCAAACTAAGAAAATGACGCTTCTAAAATAATTATAAAATATTTTCAATTATAAGTTATGTGAAGTGATAATAATAAAGAAAAACACGGGATCAGATAGTTAGGTTTGCTATTATTTTAGTTAAACATAAGTAAAATGAATAAGAATCGCATTTCTTTAAAATAATTTATTTATCGAGGGCTTTAGTTATTAAAGCGGAGTAAAAAATTATGCTGGGGAAAATTATTTTTAAACTTTGGTTTATAACGTTATGTTTTTTTATTCCATTATTAATAAATGTACAAGCATTGCCCGTTACCATAGACAGTGCAGCAACAACCGAAGATAAAGAGGCCGTACGTGTTAGTGGTCAGGTAACTGATTTTACTTTGGAGCCTGGAGAAGTAGACCAACCCCTTGTATTTAAGGATCCGGCTAACGAGCAAACAGTACTCTTCGACCTGACCGAAGGCGGGGCAATTGTTTCATTGAAATATCGAAACGTAGAGTATATATGGGGATATAATGGCGGGGGGCTATTACAAATGTCATTCCATCTTTTTAGGAATGACGGCATGTTGACTTAGTGCATCAATAATTTATGTATGCTGTATATAAAGTGCTCTTGAAAAAATATAGCGATTTATCAGGAAAAGTATCAAATATCTTCTAATTAATTTATTTTTCACAAACTTTAATAGTTAAAGCGGAGTAAAAAATATTATGCAAGGAAAAAACATTTCACGGCATTGGTTTATTTTTTTATGCTTTCTCATTCCATTTACAATAAAAGCTCAAGTCTGGACAGGGAGTTCAGATAGTACAATTACACCCGAGGATAAGGAAGCAGTTCGAGTGGCCGGCCAGGTAACCGACTTCACGATGCAGCCCGGAGAAGTAGATCAAACAATTATTTTTAAAGATCCGGCTAATGAGCAGACTGTGCTATTCGATATGCTTCAAGGAGGAGCTATAGTTTCATTTAAATATCAAAATATAGAACATATATGGGGTTATAATGGGGGAGGACTATTACAGATGGCTTTCCATAATTCAAGAAATGACGGGCCATGGGAGGGAGATTACAACCCAACTCAAGCCGGAGACGGAACAAATATGTCACCGGTTACCGGTGTTGCTTGTTATGGATCTGATTCATTAGATATAATTACCGTTATGCTTGATTTTAATCATAATAATGGATTTTACCCGCATCCGCTTTTGGCCGTATGCGGAGGAAGGGTCGATACCACTATCCCTACAAGTTACTCCTCACCTTATACACTTGAAACCATCGCTCACTGGGTACCAAACCCCGGCGGAGAGCCTAAATATTACCTTAAGCTTGATGAACGGATTACACATCTGACCAACGAAAATATGGGGCCATTAGGTTATGATTTTGCTGATTACCAGGATTGGAAATTTAATGTCAGAGCAATCAGCCCGGAAAACTGTCCATGTGATCCTTCATTAGTTAACTATATGTCCGGAGGCTGGTATTCAGATACTACCCGTAAAGAAGGATTGGCTATTGCAATGCCAAACAGCAACTTCAAGAACAGCAAAATAGATGCCGGCTTCAATTCCGATTACATGTGGCGCAACCATAGCTTTCATCTTTCGGCATCAGAAGCTCTCGATGGTGTTGCATCAAAATATTTTGTATGGTATGTAATGGTTGGCTCCTGGGATCAGGCGCTGCAGTTTTCAAAGAAACTTGGTGTTGCTGGAGGTGTACAATGAAAATTCAAAATTATAACAGTATAATACTTAACAAGGCTAAATTTATTACGATAATTTTTTCAATTATAATCTTAACAGCCGGTTCTGTGAAGTGCCAGCAAATGCCCGATGTACGCGGCCGCTATGAAGAATACCCGGTAAATATGGTTAATTACTGGCAGTCGCGCGAGACTCTTAAAAATGTACAGGTAGTTGTGCTTAGAGATCCTGCTGGCGAACAGGAAGCCCGGTTCGATTTAACGCACGGGGCTACTTTAATTTCTTTGCGTTACCAGGGAAAAGAACTCCTGTTCGGGCATAGTGCAGGAGCAAACATTGAAATGATTAATTTTCGCCCGGGTAAAGAAAAAGATTTAGAGGGTTTAAGCCCCTTTTGGTCGGCGTTTCTACCAAGTCAGGGTGGATCAAGTATGGGAGTACCATCTACGACTGCAGGAGTTGCGTGTGACGGAGAAAAATCTATGAAAGCTTTCTCTATGATGGTGGACGCAGGTGTTAATAATTCATTTCAAAAAAATCCATTAATTGCCGTCTGGGAAGGTAAGTTAAGTGATAACTTTCCGCCTGGTTACTCCACTCCATATTCAATCGAAACCGATGCTGATTGGGTTAAGAATCCAAAAGGAGAACCGAAATATTATCTAAAGCTTCACCAGGTAGTTATTAATATAAGACCTGGTGGATCTCAGAACTTGCAATGGATGCTGGAAGGTGCGGCTCCGTGGTTTTTCAATTACAAAGCGGTTTATGCACCTGCTAATTGCACGGAACAAACACCCTGTTCAAGTGCAACTGCACCGGTTCTCATGACAGGCCGTTACCAGGATTCATCAAAAACACACGGGTTTGCAATTGTTGTTCCCACTACAAAATGGGATACAAAAAGCGCTTACGTTTTGGAAAATGCAGAATATGTTAAACTGCTTTATGGAGCTGTTTGGGCTGCACCAAGACATACTTTTGCCGTGGTCTTATCACATCCGCTCGCTGGTTTAAGTCCATACTCTTTTGATTGGTACATCTGCGCCGGCAGTTGGAACCAGGCATGCACGTTTGGAAAATCCGCGGTAAAATAAAAGAATTTCGAAGGGACAAAATTTACAAAACTGATTTTGTCCCTTTCTGTTATAATCACTCCATTTAAAAAAATCAAAAAATAATACAAAGCACTCTTCTCATACCTGGTAAAGTAGTTTTGAAATAACACTGGAGTTGAAGTTGTGTACAATAGGGAATTTCTGGTTTAGTATAAGGGTAGAGTCTTAATTGGTGCTCATAATTTCTAATTAAATATAATAGCAGGTCGGTTTATGTCTAAACGAAAATTAAATTTTGGTTTTCTGGTTCGCAAGTTATTAGAGAAAAATTACGTAATAAAATGTTTATTACTAATATTTACGGCTGCCTCGCTTTTAAACACAGCACAAGCAAAACAAAAAATAATTGATAAAAAATCTGAAGTATTTAAATATCGAATTGCAATTGTGGGAAACCCGTCTGATCCCGATACAAGGTACGAAGATATCCAGCTTAAAAATCTCAAAGAAGAAGGGTTTAACACAATACAATTGAACATCGCCTGGGGTAGCCGGCCTGCTGATGAGCCTTTAAATCTTGAAGATATTTTAGCATATGAAGGAGAATCGCCTTCCGCAAATGTTTTAAAGCGTTTTGAAGAAATAAAGAGACGGGCTAAAAAGGCAAAGGAATATGGTTTCCGAACATTATTTCAGTTTGGAGCTCCTTTAATCAGAGATTTATATAGAACAATCGGAGATCCCAAAGAAATAGATAGCGCAACTTGTGCTAATGATATAAATGATCCGGTCATAGTCAAACGATATCAATACCTTATCTCACAATTAGCTGAGAAAATTTCTGAAATTGATGATATCATGATATATACAATGGATCAGGAAGCTTGGTTAGGAAATGAATTTGGTAATTGTAATTCGTATAAAGGTGTTCCGATTGATGAAAAAATTCCGCCTTTTTTGAAAGACCTTAGTTCAACTTGGAGTCAATCTCACCCGAAAGGGATTATGTGGTGGGAGCCGTGGGAACTTTCTGCAGGAGAGTTGTTTGCAATTATTGATAAACTTCCCCAAAACAATTTTGGCTTAATACTGCATAGTAATGTTGCAGAAGTTCAGGCTTCCAGGCCGGTGGACACCTGGTTTAGAAATGTAGTGTCCTTAGCTTCACAAAAGGGGATTCCGGTTATAGGTGAAATTTTTATGAGTAGCTCTACCGAAGAAGTTAACCCATTATTAAATGTGGTTACTCCGGGCCTGGCTTTCCGTCAGTTAGCTGCTCTAAAATCAGTAAAAAATCTTTCAGGCGTTAAGGAATATTTCGGAATCTTACCTGTTCGTAACGATCCCAATCTTAAAATGACTGCACTGTTTTTTAAAAATCCGGATATAGATTTAGACGATGCTTTGATAACTCTTTCTAAAGAATACGGAAAAGCAAAAAATGAAATACTCAACGGATGGAAGGAATCTTCTTTTGGTTATAGCTTGGCACCATGGGATGCAACCTGGTTATATCGGCTGATTTGTCAGGATGAGTATCAGAAATATCATAACTGGAAAGCTTTTGAAATTATAGGACAAGTAGCACATTCACCCGACTGGGAGTCTACAAGAAGATCGATATTTATGTTTACAAAAAATGAATCTTTAGATCCTTGGGTAATAGAAGATGTTGGTATTAGATTCGGCATAGCAGCCGATCATCTTGAAAAGAGTATACTATATTATAAATCCGGCTTAACTTTACTTTCCGATGGCTCCTTAAAAAAAGATGTTGAATCCTGGATAAAAGATATTCTATTATTAAAAACAATATTCCGCGATCACAGTTTGCAAGCGATGGAAACATTGGCTGCATACAATATTAGGAGAACTGTTGAAGCGAATGAAAAAGTACCCGGAAAATTTTATAGCAGGCTTAGAGATTTCCTGGTTAAAGATGTAGAAAATCAATCAGAGCTTAAAATGCCTCATCAGGATTCAATTTCTGCCGAGGAAAAACTAAAGGAATTTGATCAGAACCCTGACCAGTGGGTAAAGAATAATTTAGTATACATACCGGCTAACTAAATTACAACAATTTCGGGCATAATAAATCAGTTATCTCTAAATTATATAATATTTTAAGAATATAGATAAAGCAAAAGAGAATTCTTTTATAAAAAGACAAACTGCTTTTATTTTATAAAAGATTAAATAGAAGGAATATATAATGAAACGGATGGCAATATTCACTATTATAATTACCGCATTATTAATTAGTGCTGACGTAGTTGCCCAGAATTCCCGGCTGATTCTTGCCGGATCATTTAAGGGCTACGGAGATATTTACAGCCCGGAAATCGTGGGTAACCGGATGTATTTTGGCGGCTGGTACAATGAGAAAGATTATCCGTGCGATGCAATATGGGTAACAGACCTAAAAAATTTATCACATGCAAAACGTATTCTCAGGGTGGATAGCGTGCAAGTAAATGATCCATCCATTGTTGGAAATAAAATGTTTATGACATACAACCCTGATGTGTATCTGCCTGATTTGGATGTACCGGTTACGGATAAGAAGGTGCATAAAACCTACGGGCCCGCAAAGTTTGATATAACCGATACAAAGGTAGCTGTAAGTACAATAATTAGCATCGATAGTGTATCTCAACCTGTGCCCATAATTGAAAACGCATGGCTCCCCTCCGCAATACAAAAGGACAATTTGTATCTGTATTATAATATTGCCGGATCAGGCAGGCTTATGAGAGCAAAACTTTTTGGCGATGCAGTTGTGGATACGGTTGTTACAACTTTCGATTCCGGTACTAATTCGAATATTAACCCCGTAAATGTAGACGTGAAATTTTATGACGGCATATACTATCTGATGGGAGATTACAATTATTCTAATAATGGTATAAAAATATATACACTTGGGCTTTGGTTTAGCACAGACGGTATTAATTTTACAAGTTATAAATATAATCCAATACTTCTGCCGGATAGTGATAATATTATTGCACGTACTGCTTTCTTTATTAAAAAAGGGAGTACTTTGAAAATATGGTTCGGCCAGCAAAAAAAAGATTGGTGGAAGAATGGAATATTTTATAAAGAAGTAAAATTAAAAAAATGATGGGCATGAAGAAGATTATTTTAGAACATCGTGAATACCTGGCAAAGTTACACACCAAAATAATTTTACTGTATAAATAAATTATTAACGGACATAAATATTAATAGTAAAGTTATCGTATCCAATCAAGTTAACAAAAAGGTAAAAAATCATGAAAAAGTATTTTGAAATGAAAATTATTACTTCAATGAAATGGAGCATAATTCTAATCTTTTATCTGACAATGTCGTTTAGTTATATAAAAGCAGACCAGCCTGCATCACAGGCAAGGCTTGTATTCCATGGATATGATATATATTCAACAACAATTGTGAAGGAAGGCAACATCTGGAAACAGTGGTTTGGGGGCTGGTATTATACTTCAGATATGCCCTGGGACAGGATTTACTATTCATCTTCCTCTGATAGTGGCCATACGTGGAGTGCCCCTCAACTGGCATTTACTTTTGCTGATGTCCAGGTAAATGACCCGGATGTATTAAGATTATGGGATTCTGTAAATTCCAGGTATTATTATTTAATGTATTATACTTATTGCCCTAGCGGCCTTGGTGACTCTAAAAATTATGTAGGAGCGTCGACTAGCCTTGACGGAATTAATTGGACACATCACGGGGTATTAATTGGAAAGAAAAATGGAATCGATACCGACGGAGCATGGTCACCCAGTGCTTATTCAGTAGATTCAACTGGTAGTACTATATATTTATACTATCACAATAATCATCCTGATGGAAGAGTTTTCAGATCAACATTCACCAATAATGGATTAACTTTTGATAGTACTTCTACCATTTCTGTCACCGATCCGGGAACATTCAGAGTGAATGTAGATGTATCCAGGTCGCCGGATGGAAAATGGTGGATGTTCTATAATGGTGCATCATTAGTCGGGAATTTTAATGTTTGTAAAATGTATTCTACAGATGGAGTAAATTGGTCTGAAAGCGGGTATAACCCCATTCAGGAGTTTGATTCTACAACAACTGCTACACCATATGTTGTTTGGACCGGGGATACAACGTATCAACTTTGGTACGGATACGGGCCTACAACTTTTTTAGCTTTTTCAGTATATGAACAAAATTATATCAGTCAGGCTGAATATGTTTTGAAAGTAGCTTCATCATCCATGGCATTATCATCAATGGATGCTGAACAAGCGGTAGATAATAATTCATCTACTTTTTGGTCTTCCGCAGGTCATACTACTCCGGGCAATGTAGAATGGATATATATAAACACAGGTTTTACAGGCAAAATATCCCAGGTATCTTTGTTGCCCAGAGTTGTTGCCGGTAAAACAATGTGTTTCCCTGTTAATTTCAATTTGCAATATAGTCTTGACGGTATTACTTGGACTGATGTAAGCGGGCAATCATACACAAATTATTCTTGCTCAGATACTACAGCGCAAGTATTTAATTTCAGCAGTGCTGTTACTGCTCAATATATAAGATTATATGCAACTAAATTGAGCCCGGATAGTTATGGCAATTATTATTGTCAAATTGCCGAGATGCATGTAGAGGAAGTAACTTCTATAAAAAATGTAAATTCCAACCTGCCAAAAGAATACAGCATATCGCAAAACTATCCCAATCCTTTTAATCCGTCAACCGAAATACAATATAGCATTCCTAAAAACGGAATTGTCACTATTAAGATTTACAATTTATTAGGACAAGAAGTGGCTACTTTAATAAACCAGGAACAACGTGCGGGCAGCTATAATATAAATTTCAATGCAAGCCGTTTAACCTCAGGAGTGTATATGTATAAAATCCAGTCCGGTAACTTTACATCAACAAAGAAGATGATGCTTCTAAAATAAAGCGGAGTAAAATTTAAAATAGTGTCTCGCCTGTAAAGAATTTCTTCCCCTGTCAAAGAAAGCCCTTACTGTTTTATTTCATTTAGCGATAAGGATGAGTTAATGAATGAAAATAATTTTTTAATACACTGGCTTTTAATATTATTTCCCCTTTTTCAGATAGCCATCCAGGCACAGCAAAGTGTAAACATAAACGGTAAGAATGTTGTGCCTGAAATTAAATTTCCGGGCATAACACAAACAGATTTTCAGGATGCATTTAATGTTCTTGATGAATGTTTGGTAAAAAATGTTCCGGTTGATGGATTCGTTTATCCCTTTATGTATCCTGGCGGTGCATATGGTAAAACCTGGTGGCAGCTCGATGGTTCCCTTACACTTAGCGGCTCAAAATGGGCAGACCAGAGTTTTGCTGAAAACGTTCTGAGAAATTTTATCGCTGTCCAGAAACCGGATGGAAGAATTCCTTTATATGGTCCGGATATGTATAATTTGGATATGTTTGATACCGCTTCTTCCCTTAAATGTAGTTCGTTGCCTAAGTTATTTGAAGTTGCTTACGACGTTTTAAGCCGTTCAAATGATACAGTTCTTGTTCATGACACATATAACTGCTTAAAAAAATATCTGGATTGGTGGCTTTCATACTCTGTTAGAAGAGATAGTTTATCAGGTCTGATAACCGGTGTATTTGAAGAGTCATTCCCTTCCGATGAAACACACTTCTTTATAAAAGCACCTGTTGATCTTAATGTTGAAGTCGCTGTCGGCTGTGCAAATGTTGCAAAGCTTGCCAATCAGTTAAGACTTACGGCTGATTATAAAAAATACTCAAATATTGAACGATTACTTAAAAACTCAATTAACAATTATATGTGGGATAAGACCACTGGCGCTTATTATTCATATTTAGTGATCGAAAAAAAAATTGATAAAAGACTAATCTGTTATACCTTTGACCCGTTTAAACTTAGTATAGCCCCGCAAATTAGAATTCAAAAAATGGTTCAAATGCTTATTGATAACAAGTATTTCAATTGGAATAGTTATGCAATTACAAGTGCAGCTAAAACATGTCCTGGGTATAATGAAACAGTTGGAATATATAATGGGCCCCCGGCCTGGACGGGGGATATCTGGTCGCTTAGAAATGAAACAGTTATTCAGGGACTTGAGGATATAGGAAGATATGACCTGTCTTCACATTTAGCGCTTAAAACTGTAATGCTCTTTAATGCTAAAAATGCTGAATTTATTAAACCTTCTGATGGGAGCGGACAAGGACAGCCAAGATACGGCTGGTCCGCATCGCAATACATTCAAATTATAATTGAAAAAATATTTGGAGTTGATTATAATAATTTTACAAAAACAATTACAATTATGCCAAGACTTGATGAAGAATTAACAGGAAAATATATTTCTCTTGATTCACTTTTACTGCCCAATGGTAACCTTTTAAACTTATCTGTTTCAGATCGTACCGAAGGAGTTGGTGTAAAATATAATATCACGGGGAGAGCTAATGATATGAATATCATTCTGGCGCTTCCGGCATACGGCAAAATCACTTATACCGCTGTCGATTTTAAAAATAGGAAACTTATACTTAAAAAATTTGTGAAGGGATCTGCTAAAATTTATCAGTTCAATAATGGGATAAAGCCTGCAGGTGAAATAATTTTTATACCAAAATAATAAAAAACAGGTTCAATATTGTCAAAATGAAATGAGGAAAAACCTTATTTACTGTTTGAAGGAACCAAATTGAAAACATTAAAATGCCCTCAAATTACTCTGCAGGTTTGAGTATTATTTTAAATAAATAATAATTAACAAAATAGTTTTTCCACATACAAAGTAATTACAACTTTTTTATATTTAAGATATTAATGAGGAAAGTTGATGAAGTCATATAAATATTTACAAAAACAGGGAAGTGTCATAATTTTAAACTTAAAATTTTTAATTTTCACCGCATTTTTTCTATTGTTTTTTATAAATATTTTTTCAATTAATGTTAAAGCCCAGACAATCAAAGATGTAAATGGATTGTCAGAGATATCCCTAAATCGTAAATGGGCGGAAGAAGTATTTACAGACAATTCGAAAGCCGAATTGCACAATTGGGTAGAATTAATACAGGAGGAATCGCCCGGGGATACCAAGATTGACTTAAACACCGCCGGTGGACCAATGTCACTTGGTGGCAAAATATACAAACGGGGTGTAGGCGTAAATTACTACAGCGATATTAGAGTGTCGCTGTCAAAGCCCGTTGCAAGGTTCACAGCCAATATTGGATTGGATGACAATATCGCCTCGTCTGGCTTCGGATCGGTAGCATTTCATCTCAGCGTTGGAGGGAATTATATTTTCTCGACGCCGGTCATGCACTGGCGCGATGGTATGAAGATGATCGATGTTGCTTTGAACGGTAATCACACGTTTGATTTAATTGTCGATCAAGGCGGAGACGGCCATGCGTTTGACCAGGCTGATTGGGCTGATGCGAAGATTATTATGCAGGATGGATCTGAGATATGGCTCGACGATCTTCTGAAACAATGGCAGCTTAATTCTGATTTGCCTTTTTCTTTTGTCTATGGCAACAAACAATCTGCCGACCTGATCGGAACATGGAAACGCAAAGTAAATCAGGAACAACTCGATTCGAGCCGTATCTTACGTACACTTACGATTACCGATCCGGTTACAGGACTCGAGGTAAAGGCCATTTGTACTATATACACAGATTGCCCGGGAATTGATTGGACTCTATACTTTACCAACAAAGGCAACTCAGATACTGATGTGCTGGAAAAAATAAAAGCTGTTGATGTAACTTTTTGGCCCGGGCTTCCAAGCAGGCAGCCGGTGCTCCACCGGTTGAATGGCGGCGGCGGTGCTGTGGATGATTGGATGCCGTATGACGATGAGTTACAGATAGGGAAACGCATTGATTTTGCGCCGGTCTACGGCAGGTCATCGATGGGTGCGTGCCCGTTTTTCAATTTGGATTGGGGATCTGCTGGGGTCATAACTGCCATCGGCTGGACCGGACAGTGGGAGGCATCGGTACAGGATACTTCCGGTGCTTTACGTGTAACTGCTGGGATGCAAAATCTGCACCTCAAACTTCATCCGGGCGAGAGCATCCGCAGTCCGAGAATAATGCAGCTCTACTGGCAGGGGGGTGATGAAACAAGATCCTATAATCTATTTCGCAGAACAATGCTTCATCATATTTTACCTCAACACAACGGCAATTTGGTTACTCCGCCAATTGCCAGCGTTAGTTCAGCAACTTACGATGGGGATAAGGGAACCGAAAGTGAAGCATTATCCCACGTGGCAAAAATAAATGGACTTGGTTTTGAAGTAGTATGGATGGACGCTTATTATGGTAAGGATGATTTCCCTACAGTAGGCAACCTGGTTTTCCCGTTGATAAGAGCATTCAACCTTAAGCGTTTTCCCAACGGCATGAAACCCGTAAGCGAGGCCGTTCATAAAGCCGGGATGAAATTCCTTATGTGGTTTGAGTATGAACGTATTTGCTCCGGTACACTGATGGCAATCGAACATCCGGAATGGGTTGTTTTGCCTCAGGGTAAAGGGTGGGGTATGTTCAATTTGGCAATTCCGGAAGCAAGGGAATATATCACTAATTATTTGTCGCAATCAATAATGGAATATGGAATAAACTGGCTGCGCATTGACAACGCTGTATTTTATAAAGGTTTGTGGGCACAGCTCGACAAGGACCATCCTGACAGAGTCGGTTTATCCGAAATACGTTATGTGGAAGGTCATTACCGGTTATGGGATGATTTGCTGAAAAAATTTCCTGACTTAGATATCGACAACTGCGCCTCAGGTGGCGGACGGATTGATCTGGAAACTTGTTCCCGTTCAATTCCATTATGGCGTACCGATGCTACAATAGTACCATGCAATAATAATGACTTCAACCAGGCCGCACTTCAGAACCAGGTGATGACGGCGGGTCTTAGCCGGTATGTACCTTTCAGTACAAGTGGCCAGGCGGGAGCTTCGCCTTACTGCTTCCGGAGTGGTTTTAATTGTGGTATCATCGATGTAGATGATGTGCGTGGAAAAGATTTTTCGCCCGGGCTTTTTAAATCAGCTATCAACGAGGGTAAACGCCTTAGAAAATATTACTCGGGAAACTATTATCCACTGACTGAAGTTAATATAAACCCGAAGTTGTGGTCGGTCATCCAGTATCATCGTTCACAAGAGCAAGACGGCATGGTTGTCCTCTTCCGGCGTCATCAATCCCCCTATTCAGGTTTTGTCTGTAACCTGCGTGAAATTGATCCTGATGCACGCTATAAGGTAACAGTATCGAAGACATATCAGCAGACGGAGCCCCTTGTAATGAAAGGTGCCGATCTTCAGAATATTAAAATTGATGTTGATGAGTGTCCGGGTTCCGTAGTTTTAGAATACTGCAAACTATCTGATTAAGAATTCAGGATTTGTTGAATTACCATTTCCAGTGGCCTGCTTTGTCATTCAAAATTTATTTTTTACCGCGGTTATTTTACTTTATTTTATATAGTTTAATAAGGGCTTGCTCATGAATGTTAATAAATTTTTACAGTCGTCGTTAGTATTATATTTTTTATTTTATCTCTCTGTTCATGCTCAAACCTGGGAGGTCAATCCCGATTACTGGACTGCAACAGACAATCTTGGAAGGACTACTCCTACAGAAAATCAAACCGGCGCTGTAAGATCTGGAAAATATGTCGGAATTTTTTATCTTACCTGGCACACGGATAATATTGCCGATTTTTCTCCCGTTTTAAACATAACTCAGATTCTTAATCAATATCCAAATGCTGCCAATGAATTAAATAACCCGGCCTGGAAAGGAATCATTAATGGAGGAGTTTTCTGGTGGGATGAACCATTGTTCGGCTATTACCGGACTACAGATGAATGGGTTCTCCGTAAACATGCTCAGATGTTAGCCGATGCAGGTATTGATGTAGTATTTCTTGATTGTACAAACGGTAGTCAAACATACAAATCTGCTTGGACAAAATTATTAAAGGTTTGGGATCAGGCAAGACGGGATGGAGTGAAAACTCCTCAGATAGCTTTTTTACTTCCATTTGCCCCAACCGACGGTGGTTTATATTCAATTAAAGAGCTGTATAACAATATATATAAACCGGGATTGTCTAAAAATTTGTGGTTTATGTGGAATGGAAAACCGCTAATCATGGCTTATGCAGAAATGCTCACCGACTTACCTGGTAATCCGGCAGAAACTCAACTCAGGCATGATATTAAGAATTTCTTCACTTTCCGTCCCGGCCAACCTGATTACGTAAGTGGCCCGACACGAAACGATCAATGGGGATGGCTGGAAGATTATCCGCAGCACGGATTTGTAAATAAAGCCGGCGGAGGTTATGAAGAGGTTACTGTCGGTGTAGCTCAGAATGCAAGCGGTGCCAGTTTAATGAATCCTCTGGTTCAACAGCTTTTACCACAAGCAGCAGTTCAAACTGCAAGTACGGGCAGCAGTGGCCATGCATCAGCTTTTAACGAACCGACAACATATGGCCGCAGTTACACAAAAGCTTATGGACAGAATCCAGATACTAATGCCTACCTCTATGGGTATAATATTCAGGAACAATGGGGCCGGGCGTTCCAATTAGATCCTGACCTGGTGTTTGTTACCGGGTGGGATGAATGGATTGCTGGAAGATGGGACACGGTTTCATGGCCGAATCCTTATGCGCCATTGTCATTCGTGGACCAATATAGCCGTGAGAAGAGCCGTGATATTGAACCTGTAAAATCTTGGGGTGATAACGGAGATAACTATTATATACAACTGGTCGGCAATGTCCGGAAGTTTAAGGGAATGCAATCACAAGAGCCAAGATCAAATCCTCAAACTATTTCTTTAGATAATATGAATGAATGGAACGATGTCAAACCGGAATATAGGGATTATAAAGGCGACACAAAATGGCGTAACGCTAAAGGGCAAGGTGACAGTTTAGTTTATATCAACTCTACAGGGCGCAACGATATAATCAAAGCAAAAGTAGCAAGAGATACTAATTACATCTATTTTTATGTTGAAACGGCAGATACATTAACACCGAAAACAGATCCTAAATGGATGCGTTTATGGATAGACACTGACCGTAATAAAGCAACCGGTTGGGAAGGTTATGATTATGTAATCAACCGGATAAACCCGGGAGATTCAGCGGTTGTTGAAAGGAGTGTAAATAATTCATGGAAGTGGGTAAAGGCAGGTTCGGCAGAATATAAAATAAATGGAAAGGTGCTTCAGATTAAAGTAAACCGTTCTGTTTTAGGCCTGGACGGGAAGCAATTAAATTTCGAGTTTAAGTGGAGTGATAACTGCCAGAATGACGGAAATATAATGGATTTCTATGTTAACGGAGATGCTGCCCCGGACGGCAGATTCAATTATGTTTATTAAAATAATCGGCTCATTTACAATTTTATTGCGTGTATATTGAAAACAATCGACACAGAGAGAAATGAATTTCAAAAGAATTGGAATAAACTTAATGACTGGTTCACCTTCAAATTTCCCGCTAATTATGCCATGGAGAAATAAATGAACGCAAGAATTTCTAATTTTATTCTAATAAATGTTTTATTATTGTTTTTTTGCAATTCTGTAATATTGCTTGCTCAAAATTCAAATGTTGAGAGGCCTTACACCTGTTTGATACCGAATCATAATTTATCAGTGAACCCCGGTTTATTGAAGTATGTCGACGGTATACCTTTTCTCAATGGCAGTTTCTGGAATCCTGAAGAAGGCGATAGTGTAATATTAAAAGTGGATGGAATAAAAGCTTCTAAGCTCTTTATTCTGGGAGGGCTTAATTCCGTGGATTTATGCCATCCCGGTTGGGGCGGAGGAAACTCATTTGAAAATTTTTTCTTTGGAACAAAAACAGGCGAGATTAGAATAAATTATGTTTCAGGCCGGATTGATACCATCCCCTTAGTGATGGGCTATACTACATGGATAAGCCATAATTACAAAGAATCTCCTTATCCGTTTAATAGTGACTCTGGTATAAAGCAAATGCTTGATAATGCATTATGCATAGCTAATGGTTTGAGCGGTTATGAAAATTTCCCGGAAACATATTATTTCGTTATTAATCTTCGCAATGAAAGAGTAGGATCACTTGAGTTGTTAGACAATGCTCATAAAAAAGGTTTTTGCGAAATTAATGGTGTCAGTTTTGAAGGAGTTACGTCAGGCGACTCATCTTTAGGTAATGATTTTATTGTATTCCTTGCTCATAAAATTAATGATTCAACTCAAGAGTGGATTAAGAGTCATGTAATCGAATCATCCGACGGATATCCGTCTTCTCGCAAAGATGCTATCGAAAAATTAAAATCAAAGTTCAATACTCAACCCGGCGATATTAACTATCAGACAATAGCCCGAGCAATACCGGAAATAACTGCAAATAATTTTAATGGTCCCAAGGTTAAATTTTCCGGATCACCTGCAGCATTATTGATGACTAACATTTATTATGAAAATTCTAACGAACTTCTGACAAGGGTTGACAGCAATGGTACGGTTCATGAATCATCAAAAGGTGCAGATCATTTTGAAGGCATAGGAGGCTGGACCCCGGGACTCAGTGCGTTCTATGATGATTCGTATACGAGATGCCGTACGCTGACACTTCTGAGTAATATGGGATTTACATCAAAAGTAAACGCTGCCGTTGATTATTTTGATAGATGGATGATGTATTTTCCTAATTCGTATCCGGAACTTCAGCTTGGCGGTAAACCCGTTCCTGGGCATGCATCGGTTATAGCTAACAAGCCCCTTATTTATTTTGATGTTTTAAGAAAAGTAGGCTGGGCAACAAAGTATAAAACTCATGACTTTGGTAACGGAGAAAACGACGGTCATGGTATGTTAATGTTAAGCCGCTGGCGTACTTGGCTTAAACAGGGAAAACCGAAGATCTGGGTTGATCAAAGATGGAGTTCAATTAAGGAAGCTGCAGAGTATATTTCTTGGTGTTTTGCAAATCCTAAGTTATCATTTTCAGAGCATAACTTGCTTTACAGCGAATCAGAAGGGGGTATGCAAATAGAAAGCATGTTTTGCGATTTAAACTGCTGCCTTGGACTTTTGGGATATATTGATATGGCAAAATGCACTGGGAGGAAGCAATGGGCGGAAAGGTGGCAGAAAATTGCTGATGTTTATCTGGATTCAATTAAAAACTATTATCCTGTAACCAAATCTCCCTGGGGTGATATTTGGGATCCCAAAAAAACAGCAGACTGGGCGGGAGGACCCGCAACACTGGCGCCGGTTGTTATAGGTATGGACTATTGGGGTTACGATGTTGCAAATAAATTACCCGGCGGTTGGAAAAACAGAACTCTACGTACTTATAAAATGCAATTAACAAAAACTTCTCCCGCTTATGCAGCATCCGCAGGTATTGGATATGGTCAGGGATTTATTACAGAAGCCGGTCTTTTACTGGATCAAATAAAAGACGCTTCGAAAATGATTGATTGGATGGCTAAAATCTGCTTTGCTCCGGGATTGCCTCATCCATACCTCGTACCGGAGGGCTCAGTAATCGATTATAACGGATCAATATGGAGGCGGTGGGGTGATCTGGGAAATCTTTTTCAGGTAGGCGAAATAGTTTATACAATTCAGGTAATTTTGGGAATAGATGATATAAATCCAAAGCAGCTTACACTAATGCCAAGGATGCCGCTTGATTGGAATTCAATTGAAACAACAAATTGGCCGGTTCGCACTTTTAGTGAAGGTACTTCACAATTGTTCAATCTTTCAATGAAAATTGAGAAGAATGGGAACGGTTTCTTGGCTGTTCTTCAAACTGAAAAGGCTGTAGATAAGGCAAGAATTCGTATTGGACCTTTTAGTCTGTCGGTTAAATCTGTAGACATAACTTGTAACGGAAAACCTGTTTCTTGCAAATTATTTGTAAGCGGTGACAGTAAGTGGGTGTGGGTGGATTTTGGCAATGGACTTTCAAGAAATTATGAGATTAAAATAAAATCCCTCTGAAACAAACTATCGTGTCTTCCGGTTCTTTTTAAAAAATGATTAAAGAAAATTTTTCTTCAAATAACTATTATTTATCTATCACGTTATAATGAAATAATTTTCTTTAATAGATATTGTAAAAAAGCTTCCAGCCGGTTTGTATATAATTGACAAGTTCAATAAAAAGACTTCTCTATCATTAATATTTAATCTGAGGTTCTTATGATTAAACAAGTAAAGTATGTTTTTTTAATATTAGATATTATAATATACTGCATATTACCTGAAAATATTTCTGCGCAACAAAGACTGGAAGCCGTCAGGTTAAAAGCTAATGATATATTATCCTCCGTTCCATCACCGGCTATTAAAATTGAAGGTCTGCTGGGCGATAAAATTAACTTGTGTATCGATAACCGGGTAATGGCACAGAGTATTGAAAAGATTATATATCCCTTCCGGCTTCGATTTGAAAATGATTTCGGCGGCTTTCGATGTGAATATTGGGGTAAATGGTTTACTTCTGCTTTGCTTGCGTATTCTTATCAGCCTACTCCGGGGCATCTTGCAAAAATTGATACTGCATTAAATGAATTATTAGCAACTGAAACTCCGGACGGATATATAGGGACCTATTCAAAGGAACATTACCTCGGTGGATGGGATATTTGGGGCCAGAAATATACATTAACGGGATTAATTGAATATTATGATCAAACAAAAAATCAAAAAATACTTGAAACTGCATGCAGATTAGCTGATTTGCTTTTAACCAAAGTTGGACCAGGAAAAATAAATATAGCAGAAAATGGAATTCCGTTATTGGAAGGATTACCAACTACATCAATCCTTCAACCAATGGTCCTTTTATATGAACGGACTGGAAATAAACATTATTTAGACTTTGCTAAGTATATTGTACATCAGTGGGATGTGCCTAATAAGTTTTCTCCTACTGGTTTGCAACTTATTGAAAATGTGCTTGCTGGCGTTCCGCCAATTAAAATTGATGCCGTTCATGCCCTCCATGCTTATGCATCAATGTCCAACTTTGAAGGGCTGTTAGAATTGTATAGAGTAACAGGAGAAAAAAAATATTTAGAAGCGGGTGTTAAATTCGGTAACAGCCTTCGTCAGTACGAAAGAATGATTACCGGAACTTGTTCTAACCAGGAATTATGGTGTGATGGAGTCAGGGAACAAACCGAATTACTAACTCAACCAGCCGAAACTTGTGCCACAGTATCATGGATGAGGTATTGTTTTCAACTTTTAAAAATAACCGGTAATCCCGTTTGGGCTGATGAATTAGAAGTTTCACTATATAATGCATTGCTGGGCGCCTTGACCCCTAAAGGCGATTGGTTTGCATATCATTCGCCGCTCATAGGTCAGCGGGTACCCAGCCTCCGGCAGCATCCGGATGTAGGGTTGAGCTGCTGTGTAGTGAATGGTCCGCGCGGCCTCCTGCTTACTCCGCGGTGGGCAGTGATGAAATCAGAAGAAGGGTTGGTAGTAAATTTATATGCAAAGGGTAACTACAGTGAAAAATTATCTGACGGGTCGACAGTGAAGATTCTCCAAACTACTGATTATCCTGTCACTGATGAAATAAATTTAACTGTTCAGCCTGATAGAGTAAAAAAGTTTACTATTGGGCTAAGAATTCCTGCGTGGAGTAAAAAAACGGAATTGTATGTAAACGAAAAGGTAATAAATTGTGAACCGGGTAAATATGCTAAAATAAATAGACCCTGGAAGAGTGGAGATAAAATTATTTTAAAACTCGATCTTCGCGGCAGGATAATCCCTGCTCCAAGCGGTGCCCCCGACCTTGCAATAATGCGCGGTCCGGTTGTACTAACCCTCGATAGTCGTTTAACAGAACCGCAGGATAGTTGTGTCTGGTTATTAACTTCACGTGATAATGCTGCAAAGTTAGATACTTCTGTTATGTCTTCTCCGTCATTAGAAATTAATCCGCCGGCTTATTCAGGTTATACAAGAATAAAACCAAGTTTATTACCGGCAGATGAACAGGAATATATTACACTTAAACCGGTTATGAACAAACCTGGTAATGTATGGATGGCATTTGAAGTATCATTCCTGATAAGGCCATGGCATTTTTTTAATAACCATGAAAAAACTTTGATAATGTGTGATTATTCTTCTGCAGGCAATCTATGGAGTGATAAAAATTCATATCGTGTGTGGATGCCCCAGCCTATGTACATGGCAGATATGTATCCTTCACCTATATGGAAGCTTATTGATCCGTCTGCAAAAACCCGTCCTGTTATCCCGGACTCACTGAATGATAAATAAGACAGCTCCGCTATGCATCAAAAGTTAAAATTTGTTTATTCAACTTAAATTAAGGTTAATACAATATAGAGATTAATTAAAATTTCTAAGAATCCAAAACACGCAAAATTGAAATAAACGATATAATTTATAGAAACTTTCTTTTAAAAATGAATGAGGCAGCTATCTATGAAAACTAAAAATTTTCTTTTCATTTTCATTGCATCATTGTTAATTACAACATTAACAACTCACGCGCAAAGTCTTGAATCCGGCTTTGTTCATCCGCCGGAATCTGCAAGACCTTGGGTATATTGGTTTTGGCTTAACGGAAATCTATCTAAAGAGGGTATAACGTCTGATCTCGAAGCCATGAAAAATGCTGGTGTTGGGGGAGTCCTGATTATGGAAGTTGATCAGGGTACTCCAAAAGGAAAATATGTTTTTGGCAGTGCCGGGTGGCAGGATATTTTCAATTTTATGCTTAAAGAAGCCAACAGGCTTGGACTTAAAGTAAACATGAATAACGATGCCGGTTGGTGTGGCAGCGGCGGTCCTTGGGTAACTGTGGATAAATCTATGCAGAAAATAACCTGGTCGGAAATCAATGTACAGGGACCGGACAATTTTAGCGGTATTCTGGAACAGCCAAAATCAATAAATAACTTTTACGAAGATTGTATGGTGATTGCTTATCCAACACCGGAAGGTGATACTGAAAAAGTGTCTGATTACAAACCTGAAATAAAAAGCAGTTCTGATGATCCGGCTTTTGATGGGAAAAAAGTAATTGACAATGATTTAAGTACAAATATAGTCCTGCCAAGACCTGATCCGGCGCATCCTCAATATCTGGAATTCAATTTCCCAAAGGCCTGTACTTCACATGTTATGACCATATATCCGGCATGGCAGGAATGGCCTGTTTGTTATGTTAAAGGAACCCTGCAGATTTCTGATGATGGAAAAACATATAGAACAATTGCAGATTTCAATGGAGGCAGTCCTTCCATTTCTTTGGATTATCCTGAAGTTACTGCAAAAAATTACCGCCTGAATTTTAAGGAAATTACAAGAGAAGAATCACCGCTTAACCGGATTTCATTTGCAGAAATAAAACTTTCGAATACACGTATATCTAATGCTGAAGAGAAAGCTATGTTTACACCTCCACAATCGACTATTATTGTCCCTGCGGAAATAAGTGCCGTATCTTCAAAATATACTATTCCGGGAGATCAGGTAATTATTCTTACCGATAAAATGAAATCCGACGGAACTTTTTCATGGAATATTCCAAATGGTAAATGGACTATAATGCGTATAGGCCATACAACAACCGGAGTTTTTAATCATCCGGCCCCTGAAGGCGGTTTGGGTTATGAATGTGATAAACTAAGTAAAGATGCATCTACTCTTTTTATTAATGGTCTCATTTCAAAACTAACCGGCAACTCGAAAGATCTGGCTGGTAAAACTTTTGTTTCAACTCATATAGACAGTTGGGAAATTGGTTCTCAGAATTGGACCCCGGGAATGTTAGTAGAATTTCAATCGCGAAGAGGATATAATCCAGTCCGTTATATCCCCGCTTTAATGGGCCGTATTGTAGATAATGTTGAAATATCGGAACGCTTTCTCTGCGATTGGCGTACAACTATTTCAGAGATGATGCTGGATAACTATGTCGGAAATATTAAAACTCTCGCAAATAAAAAAGGTTTAAGATTATCTGTTGAAGCCTACGATAGGTGTATGACCAACGAAATGGAATATGCGGGGGCAGCAGATGAACCAATGGGAGAATTCTGGTCATGGCCGAAATTCGGATGTGCGTTTTCCTGCACGGAAATGACATCAGCCGCGCATGTTTATGGTAAAAAGATTGTCGGAGCCGAAGCATTTACGGCAAATGCCGGGGAAAAATGGCAGGGTTATCCTGGTTATATTAAAGATGAAGGGGACTGGGCTTTTTGTGAAGGAATTAACCGCTTTGTGTTTCACCGGTATGCCATGCAGCCCTACGATAATATTTTACCCGGCATTTCAATGGGACCCTGGGGCCTGCATTATGAGCGAACAGAAACCTGGTGGGAGCAATCAAAAGCCTGGCATCAATATCTGTCACGATGCCAGTTCCTGCTTCAACAGGGATTATTCGTTGCTGACATATGTTACCTCGCACCGGAAGCTGCACCGCAGACATGGTTTGCTAAAAAGTATACAAATGAATCATGGCCGGATGAAAACATACGTGCTAACTCATCATATAATTTTGACGGTTGTCCTGCTGAGGCTCTTATTAACCGCGCTGCGGTTAAAGATGGAAAAATTGTTTTTCCTGATGGTATGAACTATAAAGTATTAGTGCTTCCCGAATCCGGAACAATGAGTCCTCGTTTATTAAAAAAAATAAGCGATATGGTTAATGCTGGTGCTGTTGTTATTGGTAAACCTCCGTCAAAAGCCGTAGGATTATCAGGCTACCCTCAATCTGACGAAGAAGTACAAAAAATGGTTTCTCAACTGTGGGGCAATTGCGATGGAATATCAGTTAAGGAAAATTCATTTGGAAAAGGAAAAATCATCTATGGTAAAAATCCCGGTGAGGTTTTGGAAGATATGGGTGTTAAGCGTGACTTTCAGGCTGATAAATTTATACGCTTTACTCACAGAGTCATCAATAATTATGACGTTTATTTTGTTGCAAATCCTGAACAGAAAGAGCTTACTGCAAACTGCATCTTTCGTATAAAAGGTAAACTGCCGGAGATATGGGATCCCGTTAATGGAAATATCAAAAAGCCGGCTCAATATACAAGTGCTAATGGGGTGATTAGCATGCCGGTTCATTTCGATCCCGCAGGTTCATCGTTTATTGTTTTCAAACCTGAAAATAGTTTGAATGATAATACAATTAAATCCGTAAGCTTCCAGGGCAATAAAATTAATGCTGAAGTTGAAAAAAATAATCGGAATGGTTTCTCATTATATGCATGCAATAATGGAAAATATTCCATCACCACATCCGGTAACAAAACTTTAAGTTATAATGTAAGCAAACTGCCTTCTCCGGTAATAATAACGGGGCCTTGGGAAGTTAGATTTCTTTCTGGAACTGGAACCCCCGAAAAAACCACCTTCGATTCATTGTATTCATGGAGTCAGGATCCAAACGAAAAAATTAAATATTACAGCGGAACTGCAGTGTATTCCGGGAATATTACAATAACTAAAGATATGATTGCCAAAAATAGAAGTATAAACTTAGATTTAGGAAATGTTAAAGTTATGGCCGAAGTAAGTGTCAATGGGAAGAACCTGGGAATACTCTGGACTAAACCTTATTCTGTCGAAATTACTAAGGCAGTAAAACCGGGAGTTAATAAACTCGAAATAAAAGTAGTAAATCTTTGGATAAACCGTCTGATTGGAGATGAGCAATTACCGGATAACAGTAAAAGAAATACAGTAGAATCGGATTCGAACTGGAATCCATCCGGCTCACTGCTTGAATGGCCGGAATGGGTTTTGAACGGGAAAAAGGATCCTTCGGGAAGAAACACATTTACAACCTGGAAAATATGGAAATCTAATTCTCCTCTCTCTGAGTCCGGTTTATTAGGGCCCGTTAAAGTTGTTACAAATGAAAAGATTATGTTTCACTGAGAGAATTATTTATTTCTATTTAAGATAATATCAAACATTCAAAATCAGTCTGATATCCGTTTGGCAAATAATTTCGGCACAGACTGCACATGCTGAAAATATTTCAGATAAAAAATGTTATTTAATCAGGACTGTCCTGGTTAATCGATTTATTTTTTTTACCTTTTAATATTTAAAATGGGAAATGGATTTTATTTGTTGTTTAAGAAAAGGGAATTTTATTTACTATCATGTTTGATCTTAATATCATTCTCTCTGTTTAGCGATGCGCAATCCTTAAAAGATTTTTTCAGTAAACCAATCCGGAAACCTTCTTATAAAATAATAGATGAGAAATCTGTGTACGAGGGGAATTGGGAGGGAAGTAAATACGGGGTATGGCCGCCCGACAGTACATGGTGGCAGATGTATGAGCGTGCAGAACAGGGTTACGATTTGCCGCAGAGCGGACCGTGGCGGTTTAACTACTTGGTAAGACGGGATCCATATTGGTTCCTCAGCGGTGATTTACCGCGGTTCTCCCAGGTGCGCACCGGGTATACTTCAGAACTAAATCCTCATTTTGATATGCTCGGCGATGTAAGAATCAGATGTACACTTAACGGTAAAAGTTTCTGGCTTGATGATAGTGGTAAAACTGTTGTTAGATTTTATCCATGGGGAACAATTCATACGGTAGAACTTGTAAACGATGGGATCACTTTTAAGATTGAAGGATTACTTGTTGAGAACAAGGCCATCGAAGTAACTGTTATTGCAAGTTGCGTTAAAGATTTTTCCTCCGGTTCAAAGTGTGCCATTTCAATAGGCGGAGCAGATTTGAAATTCATTAGCTTCTTCCCGCCTTATATTTCGGTTTACCCGGTTGATGAAGAAAACGATGAATTAAGAACTCAATGATAATTTGGTTTACCTCAGGGATCCGCGAAATGCATATGCTGGAATAGCTCAATGCAGCGGCTGCGATACAATATACATAGTGAAAAGTGAAGGAGATATAAAGCAGAGGGCTTTTTTCAGCAGAACACTTTCCGGGAACGGGGCAACAATGCGGTTTATGCTGGAAGAAAAAAACTCAGGTTTGGATATGAAGATGTTCGACTCATATGCCGCAGCAGCCAAACAGTATTATGACAGCCTATTTAATGATTATGAGATAGAGACACCCGATAGTATTTTAAATACGGGTTTCTATGCTTCGGTGCTTAACCTTGATTATAGTTACACTTCACCGGGCTGGTTTGAAGGTATACATCAGTGGAATTCTTATTTTTGCAATAATTATCAGATATCAGCCGCTATCAGCCTCGGCCAGTTTGACCGTGCAAAACAAGCAATTTTATTCTTTGGCAATAGACCCGAAGGGCCGGGTTATGTGTTTAATGCGGACGGAACGCGTGACAATTCAACAGCGGATCGCTCTGAGGAGGGTTTGCCCTATTACATTTTGCAATTATGGCGGTATTGGAAGGCAACGGGAGATAACGAAACTCTAAACAAAGTTTGGAACGGAACTAAGCGCAATTTTAAATCCATGCTTGATGTTAGGGATCCTGATGGCGACGGCTTGCTGAACTGGCATTTCGGATGCAATGCTTTTCTATACCAATCAGATCATTTGCAGCTTCCGGGTGATGCCGCTTCACCGAGCCTTATGGAGAGTGGTCTTCTTAATATGATGGCAGATATGGCTGCACAGCTTAATGATAGTGTAAGCACATCAGATTGGAAACATAAGGCTGAACATGTCCGTAACGAAATAATTGGAAAGCTTTGGCTGGCAGATGAAGGCCGATTTGCCGCGACTGTGACACCGGATGGGAAAATTCAGAAATCAAGTTATTATACTGATTTTGTGTTTGGTCAGCTCTACTCTGGTTTACCTTGTGTATACAACTGGTTGGCACTGCTTGCCTGCGACCAGCGGCTATGGGTTAGCGACTGCCTGATGCGCGCAGGCGATTATAAACCCGATCTTTTCGGCAATGATGCTGTTATGGGCCTTCAAATGTGTGAAGCATCAGAGGCATATTTTAGTGCAGGTCGCGCAACCAGAGGCTGGGCTCTGCTTCATGGGTCAGCACTGGGTGCCACAATATTGACTGATTCCCCGGGCAGTTTTCCGGAATTCAATACAACCACCGGCTGGGGATTAAGCAGTTATTGCTTTAGCAATCCTGCGGCGGAATACGCTCATGCTGTAATTAGCGGCCTTTTCGGATTAGAACAGCGGCCGGCAAATGAACCATTGCTCTGGCATCCGGCTATTCCTAAAGAGTGGAACAAAGCGAGTTTACGTGTCAAAGATATTGTGGTGTCAGTGGCTTCAACCAAGCAGCAATGTTTATATGAACTGAGATCATCTTATGAACAGGGTTTGGTATTTACAATACCACTTGATGGCAAAACTGTTGGCAGTGTAACCGCAGAAGGCAAGCCGGTAAAATATAAAATCATAGCTAACACTGTCGGTGGCAAGCTTGAGTTGATAAGTGAACCTGCAAAAGTTCATAGTATTGAAATTCTGTTTGGTGCGAAGAGAAAAGATTGGAATCCCCCGGCAGCAGTTAATACATCTAAAGTAACCTGGACTCTTCCCGGAGATGGATATTCTATTAGAGATCCTCAGCAAATTTTCAAGTCTTTCAGAATTGAAGGCAGACAGCTTACTTGTTTTCTTGAAAATAACATAGGTAAGAAAGTATTCTTTTTGGCTGATGAAAACGGACTAACACCATATGAACTCAATTTCGGACATGAAACTCAAAAGAATAGCGAACAGGTTGCACTGTATGGTAATAAAGAAAACTTATCACTGGTAGACAGATTCAACAGTGATTTTATTTGGGGAAAAAATTTCTGGCGACTGATTCAGCACAAGTTTGATTTTACCGGATTGCTCAGTAACATTGAAGGAAATAACGGACGGTTTGATATCGGGGATTATAGTTTCCATGTTAATTCTAAAGGAAAAAATATGCTGGTGCTGGAAGTTGGTTCTTCCGATCCCTACACAGACAAACAAATATTATCTCAAAGGCCTCAGGGTGCAGAATTTAAAGTCGGCAAAGAAATCGGGGGAATTGAATTTTTAACAGCGAGTGAATGCCAGGTTCGGCTGACTGGAATGCAAATAGGTGATGTCAAACTTTTTTATGAAGATGGGTTTATTGAAAGTGTACCATTGGTATACGGCGATAATATAGACTGCATGCAGATACCCTTTGCTCGTAATGTTACTACGTATAAATTAGGCTTCACAAAGTATGTCTCGGCTTTTTCAGTAAAATCTGATCCCGGAAGAGTACTTAAAAAATTTACAATTGAGCTTTCAACAATAGATGCAAATGTTGGAATCTTTGGCATTAACTTAGTGACAACATTCTCTGAACAGTGAAATAAATGTATAACTGTATTTAAATTTACGGTTTAGTTATAAAATTTCATGCTCTGCAACTGATAGTCAAATTTTACAAGAATACAACCTGGGAATTAATTCTTCCCGAAAAACCTTCGGAGTTTTCATTAATAAAAGATGATGATTCTAAAATAATATTTTACTTCAATATTATTTTTCTGATCTAAAGTCACATTTTTAGCCGGAAGAAAAATAAAATAGATACCGTGGCTCATCAGCTCAAGTATTACCGTATTCTATCCTCTCAGGATCTAAGTTAAAGGAAATTTTAATGAAAAGACTGTCACTCGTAATAGCTATTTGTTTATTAACTGCAAATTTATTTGCGCTGGAAAAAGCGAATATAAATTTAAAAACTAAATCAAAAGTTAGTATTGAAAAACTTAAATGTGACTATCTTCCAAATCCCTTGGGGATAGATAATAAGCATCCGGGTTTGAGCTGGGAATTACTTTGTACTGAAAGAGATATTAAGCAGATGGCTTATCGGATTATTGTTGGTTCTTCGTACGGTAAATTATCGGCAAATCAGGGTGATATTTGGGATTCTCAAAAAATTATTTCCGATAGCACATTAAATATATTGTATAATGGCAATGCCCTGGTTAGCAGAATGAAATATTATTGGAAAGTATGCGTTTGGACAAATAAGGGTGAATCAATATGGAGTAAGCCCGCAAAATGGAGTATGGGGCTTTTAAGAAAATCCGATTGGCAGGCAAAGTGGATAGGCCTTGATAAGTCGTTCTCGTGGGATGAACCGGACTCTCTTCATTCCAAACTCTATGCACGTTATTTTAGAAAAGAGTTTGCAGTTGATAATAATATTAAGAAAGCTGTGGTATATGTATGCGGTCTGGGTCTTTATGATTTATACATTAATGGAAGGAAAACCGGGGATCAGGTATTGTCGCCAACACTATCCGACTATTTTAAACGGGATTATTATAATACGATTGATGTAACCAATCTGCTTAAAAAAGATAGGAATACAATTGGAGTGGTGCTGGGCAATGGCCGCTTTTTTACTATGAGACCGACTAATTTGCCCGGTTATGGAACTCCGGCAATAATTAATTATGGATTTCCAAAAATGCTGCTGCAATTGGAAATTGAAATGAAAGATGGCACACATAAATCAATTATCAGTGACGGGTCATGGAAAGTTACAGCAGATGGTCCAATCCGCTCCAATAATGAATATGACGGCGAAATTTATGATGCAGGAAAAGAAATGCCGGGGTGGAATAAATCAGGGTTTAATGATTCAGGTTGGTTAAAAGTTCAGATGGTAAATGCTCCTTCGGAAATTATTGCTGCGCAGCCAAATCCCAATATTAAGATAATGGATGTAATACACCCGGTATCTGTTATGGAAATAAAACCCGGTGTATATGTTTTTGATATGGGTCAGAATATGGCTGGTTGGGTGCAATTATCTGCCAAAGGAACAAAAGGTGCGGAAGTAAAGTTGAGATTTGCTGAGAGAATTAATAAAGACGGTTCAATTTATACGGCTAATTTACGCACTGCTGAATCCACTGATATATATAGATTCAAAGGAAATGGTGAAGAAAAATGGGAACCGTGTTTTACATATCATGGATTCCGGTACGTTGAACTCACTGGACTCTCTTACAAGCCGCGGCTTAATTCATTAACAGGGAAAGTGTTGTATGATGAAATGGCAACTCTGGGGCGTATCGAAACTTCGAACAAGATGCTTAATAAAATATATAAAGCCGCTTATTGGACTATACGCAGCAATTACCAGGGGATACCTACTGATTGTCCGCAGCGTGATGAACGTATGGGATTTTTGGGGGACCGTTCAATAAATTCTTATGGCGAAAGTTTTGTTTTGAATAATAATATGCTTTACTCAAAATGGATGACAGATATTACGGATGCACAAAGACCAGGCGGCAGCATACCGGACATAGCTCCCTGGGAATATGGGCCAATTTATGGCGGCGATAATATGGATTGGCCGTCCTCAATAATTCTTGTCCCGGATAATCTGTACCGGCAATTCGGAAACATTAAGGTAATTGCCGATAATTATGATGTGATGAAGAAATGGCTTTTTTACATGCGCGATAAATATATGAAAGATTATCTTCTTCCGGCAGATTCTTACGGCGATTGGTGTATGCCTCCGGAAAACCCGGAGCTGATACATTCAAAGGACCCGGGTAAACAAACTCCGGGTGATTTTATAGGTTCAGCATATTTTTATTATTGTTTGAATTTAATGAAATTCAATGCTCGCCTTCTGAATAAACCGGAAGATGAAAACGGATTTGCGTCGTTGGCAAGCCAGGTAAGAAATGCAATAAACACTGCTTATTTAAACAACGATAGTTTGTATTATGCAAACAATACAGTAACCGCAAATGCTCTTGCTTTATATTTTGAAATACCTTCCCAAAATATAAGGAGCAGGGTATTTGATAACCTGGTTTACAAAACAACTCATGAATTTAAAAGTCATACTAGTACGGGATTAGTGGGCGGCCAATGGATAATGCGCACACTAACTGACAACGGCAGACCGGATTTAGCTTATACTATTGCAACAAACAAAGATTATCCAAGCTGGGGATATATGATTGAAAATGGAGCTACCACTATCTGGGAATTATGGAATGGAATTACTGCAGAACCTTCAATGAACTCAGGAAATCATGTTATGCTGTTAGGCGATCTTATGGTTTGGTATTATGAAGATCTTGCAGGTATTAAAACCGGGATAGAAAATCCGGGATTTAAAGAGATTATCATGAATCCGGCAGAAGTTAATGAATTAGATTTTGTAAATGCATCTTATAATTCCGTTTACGGATTAATTAAAAGCGGTTGGAAGAAGACAAAAAATAAATTTTTATGGAACATATCTATTCCGGCCAATACTTCTGCGATTGTGTATATTCCTGCTGAATCCTCCGGCAACGTACGGGAGGGAAAGCAACCGGCGGAAACAGCAAAAGGCGTTAAATTTTTAAGGTTGGAAAATCGAAGAGCTGTTTATCAAATTCAATCGGGAAATTATAATTTCACATCCGTACAATAAAATTATAATCTGTATAAATTGAAAAGACTAACTAAGTGATAGCTTTTACAAATAATAACTAATAAAGGTTAATATGAAGTATTTTCCATTTCTATTATCAGCAATATTATTTTACACCTTTGGTACAACTGAAGCGCAGGACACTGCTTCAGCAATAAGATGGAAACAATATTTTAATATGTCCCATTATCTGGAGCCATTCTGGAAAGCAGATACAATTTACGACGAAACAATTCAACCCTTAAAAGAAGGAAACAGCCCGGCCGAAGCCAAACTTCTTTTTAAGGCTAAAAAAATTATTTCGGTTAAAGATGGATATTTGAAAAAAGAATTTAAGAACGGAATTGACTGGACTTATAAAAACGGAAAGATTATACTGCCTGCCGGTTCTTCAGCGCCCTATTTTAATAAAAACGAATTATCTTTTAATAAAGAGAAACCGGGTTGGACTCAACCTGGGGTAAAACCGGGGACTTATGTATTATTTCAAGAAGGATTTTATTTTGCTTCAAAGCAACTTAAAGTAACTTATGTGCGTGAAAAAAATGAAAAATGGAAAGGTCCCGTGCCGGTATTTGCAGAAACTCTTCTCCCCAAAATAATTTCAAGACTGATGAAGAAAGATACGCTTAAAATAGTTGACTATGGTGATAGTATAACAGAAGGAGCAAGCGCTAGCGGAATGAAATTATTAAACTTTTCTCCCTTTATGCCTACATGGGCTGAACTGATTACTTATGATCTGGAAGCACATTATCATTCCCCTGTCATTTCGGTAAATCTTGGGGTTGGTGGAACAACCTCCCAATACGGGGCTGATAATGTTGTTAAAAAAGTCGCGCCTCAAAAACCTGATTTGACGATTATTGCCTTTGGAATGAATGACGGCACTCTTAAAGTTGATCCTGAAAAATTTCGGGAAAATATCCGGATTATTATTGATAGTATCCGTAAAGATAATGCAGATGCGGAATTTATTCTTGTCTGTACGATGTTGGCTAACCCGGCCACAGTATTCAGCCAGATTCAAGAATCTTATAAGAACATACTCGATTCATTTGCCGGTAATGGAATTGTTATTGCAAATATGACGGGTGTTCATAAAGAATTGTTGAATCATAAAAGCTACCAGGATATGACTGGAAATAATATTAATCACCCTAACGATTATCTTATTAGGTGGTATGCACAATTTATTTCGGGATTGTTAATACAGAAATAAAATCCCCAAAAAAATTAAACTTAACTACCGCAGTAAAAGATATACCCTGTCTGTGGATCCTAATTCGATTTACAAATATGGAAATAATAAAGGGTTTTATAAATTGGAATCTAAAGAGTTAAGTAATAATTGAGCTATAATTAATTTATTCGGTTGTATACATTATTGGAGAATAAGTATGAAAATTTTTTACAAACTGATAATAAGTTCATTCACATTTTTATTATCAGTTCAATCTATTTTAGGCCAGGATAAGAATAATACGTTTGACAATTTTTATTTTGGGAACAAAGATTTGAAAATTTCTTTTTACCTTTATAATAATGAGTATTTGAGAAATTCATCTTTTTTACCTGCTGATTATAAGGTAAATAATCCATTACCTGATTGGAGCAGTGAAAGCGGAAATGTGGTTTTTCTGCAGTGCACAGGAGAAAATCAAGCCTCGCATCATGGCACAAAATTGACGGGCGGTAATCCGGGAATGAGACTCCTTTTTGTCGAGAAAAAAGAATCGGTTACATCTTATGGTAAACAGGTGATTCTTGTTCAAAAAGATACAGTTAAGAAACTAAGAGTTGAATCATATTATGAATTAGATGATGCTTCTCCTACAGTAAGGGAATACACAAAAATAATCAATGAAGGTCTGGATGACGTAGGTATTGGATACCTTAGTTCGTCAATTCTAAATAATTATAGTAACATAACCGCGGGTTCTCCTGAAGAAAATATCCGTATTCGTTACGCTTATAACAGTTGGGAATCGGAAGCGCAATGGCATACTTATAAACCCTCAGATTTGGGATGGAACGAAAATGGTCTGTTTAACTTAACCGGGGCTGGTATAAGTAATTTAGGCTCTTGGTCAACTATCCGGTATTTGCCTATGGGTATGGTTACAAATATTAAAGCGGGAATTACCTGGTACTGGCAGATTGAACATAACGGATCATGGTATTGGGAAATGTCTAATACTGCAGACAGTAGTACTTATTTATATCTCGGCGGCCCGGATGAAATGCATAGCAATGCATGGAAAAATTTGAAACCGGGTGAATCATATCAGACAGTTCCTGTTGCCCTGGGATGTGTAAAGGGAGGTGTTGACGAAGCTGCTGCAGCATTGACGGAATATAGACGCTCAATGCTGATAAAGCCTGACGATAGTTACAATACATGCCCCGTTATTTTCAATGACTACATGAATTGTCTTTGGGGTGATCCTACCACAGAAAAAGAAATTCCCCTGATTGATGCTGCCGCCAGAGTAAAATGTGATTATTATGTGATTGACGCAGGGTGGTACTCTGAAAAGAATAATTGGGCTAGCGATGTAGGCATGTGGCAGGCATCGAAAACAAGGTTTCCCGGGGGATTAAGTGCCTTATTAAATAAAATAAAAGATAAAGGTATGATCCCGGGATTGTGGCTGGAACCTGAAATGGTAGGAATTAATTCTCCATTAAAAGATAAACCTGACAGTTGGTTTTTAATGCTGCATGGGAAACGTTATATAGATGACGGTTCTTATATGCTTGATTTTAGAAATCCTGAAGTAATAGATTATCTTACTTCAGTTGTAGACCGCTTGGTCAAAGAGTATGGTGCCGGCTATATTAAAATGGATTATAACAGTACCGTTTGGGGTGCTGACGGATCATGCAGCCCGGGACAGGGATTTTTAGAACACAACAGAGCCATTATAAAATGGTACGAAAAACTCCATAATAAATATCCCGGATTAATTTTAGAAAACTGTGCAAGCGGCGGTTGCAGAATGGATTATGCTATGCTTTCGCAAACTCAATTGCAATCATCAAGTGACCAGTCAGGTTATAAAAAAATTCCTTCAATCCTTGTGGGAGAAATGGCTGCTCTGGTACCTGAACAGTTAGCTGCCTGGTCATTTCCAACTTCAGGTTGTGATGCTAGAGAAACTTCGTTTGATATGGTTAGTGTAATGCTCTGCAGGATTATGCTAAGCGGAAACCTTGACAAATTATCCAAAGAAAGTTTTGATGAAGTTCAAAAAGGAATTGAAATTTATAAATCAGAGCTTGCACCTTTCATTCACAAGTCTTTACCTTTTTTCCCGCTTGGAATGCCCTCAATTACGGATGATATCAATCCTGTATCTGTCGGCTTAAAAAACGGGAACAAAGAGTATATTGCCGTATGGCGGTTGAAAGGCGATAAATCCGTAAATATTCCAATTGTTACAAGTGGCAAAGTAAAGTTAGTTTATCCTGATGATCTGAATATAAAATTATACCGGGGAGATGATAATATAAAAATAGAATTTCCTGAAGAATATATGGGTGCGATCTTAGAAGTAAATAACTAACAATATTAGAAAAAGAGAAGGATAGAGAATATGATCGATTTAAAAAAATTTGAAGTGTGGTTTGTTACTGGTAGCCAGGACCTTTATGGAGAGGAAACACTAATAAAAGTAGCTGAAGATTCACAAGAAATTGTAAAAGGATTATCATATTCTTCAATGATTCCGGTCAGGATTGAAATAAAACCTGTTTTAAAATCACCCGATGCTATATACCGGTTATGTTTGGAAGCAAACAATTCAAACAATTGTGTCGGCTTGATTACTTGGATGCATACTTTTTCTCCCGCAATAAATGTGACTATCGTAGATATGGGCAATAGATTTCGTATGATAACTAATGAAATAAGTGTTATAACTCAAAATGATCCCCTGCCTAACCTGTCCGTTGCGAGAGCTATTTGGATGCCTAAACCAAATATTGAAATCGCCGCCCATGCATGGATACTTGCCGGCGGCGCACATCATTTTGGTTTCAGCCAGGCAGTTACACCCGGGTATATGGAAGATTTTGCCGAGATGAACGGGATTGAATATTTATTGATAAATGAATCGACAAACATTTCCGAATTCAAAAAAGAATTAAGATGGAATGATATTTATTATATGCTTAAATAAAAAACAATCTATTATATAAAAATCAAATTAAAAAATTTTAATACTATTTTATGAAAACTATACCTGTTCTCTGTACTTTTCTTTTTTTAAGCCAAACATTATCTGCACAATCCAATGATCCGGCATACTTAACAATTCTTGGATGGCCCGGAACATTTACACAGCAATTTAATCCGGGTATTAAGGAAAGCCGCAGGCAGATTGCATTCGGCATAATGCTGAAAACACTTATAACGCCGGTTAAAGAATTACGCATTCAGGTTAAACAAGCTCTTGATACCGCTGAGCAAACAGGGTACCCGGTGCTTTTTCAATTGGATGACTGGAACTATAATCCGCCCTCATCGGATCCTAATTTAGTAGAATGGACCACTTGGCCTGCATCTGGACAAAGTTATGGTTCGTTGGTAAAGCGGCGTTGGATTAATTGGGGAACATGGTTCTGGGTTGAAGCGCCTAGAAATTATGAGAGCCCTGTACTTCGTGCCGATGTCAAACAACGCCTGCAGAGGGGAGTTTTACCTCTGATTACAGCCCGGCTACGGAAATGGAATAAAGAAGGCCGCGGGTACTTATTTGCCGGTATAGTCGTTGGCTGGGAGTCCGGTTATTATACTATAAAAGGCACCGGCGTGATTAATTTAAAACCATTGCCTGCATATAACGGCGTGACATATGGCGATAGCGATGAAGTCAATACTGGTTATGCTGCACTAACAGCTAGAGGTTACACTCCTGATTCGGTAAAACAATTGGCTGTTAAAGAAAACAAAACTGAAGCGCAGGTTATTCATGATATAATGGCTGTAGTTGTGCATGATTATTCGGAGTTCTGGGCAAATCTATGTTTCAAAAGCGGTTTACCGAGAGAACGGATATATACGCATTTTACAGCGGTTTCCAGCCTGCTGGAAACAGAATCGCCCGTTCCATTCAGCGACGGCAGAGTGCTTCCTCTTGAAGCTGCAACAAATAAGTATTCTCGGCCGGGAGTGACTGCCGCAGACTTTGTTATCAACTTAGATACTACCTCACGGGCATTTCATAATTTGGGATATTATGACTGGGGAGCTGTTGAAATAGAGTTTACTGATGCAACTCGAACCGAGAATGGAGCATTTCAGTTCCTGAACCGGCTTGCGGACAGCGGGGCTAAAGTTATCTGCATTTTCGGGTGGTGGGAACATAAAGGACATCAGTTCGAAGCTAATACTCCCGGCGCAATTAAGGCAATGCGAAAGTGGTTGGAACAATAAAATAAATAGTACAAATTATAAAGCAGAATATACTAAAGCATATGTAAATGGTTTTGTCTGGGTATATAACCATACCTGACTTTTCACTGCATCTTTAGTTCTGTCTTTATCTCTAAAATATATTTTTAAATCTTCCCAATTCTTCATCATTCTTATAGTAAAGAAACTCTTATAAGGAAATCAAAATGCCCATTTTTAATAAGCATATTTCAAGGCGTAAATTTATTCGCGACACTTTTGTAATAGCTTCGGCAAGTATTGTTATACCGAAAGTACTTGTCGGACAAAATAAAAATGAAGTAATTCGTAAATCCGGATTCTTAAAAGAAGGATTATACCCCGATGATGCATTCTCAAGTCCGGCTGAAGATAAATGGTCCGTATTTGAAACTCTTGACGGCTGTCAAATAAAAGATGATGTTAAAACTCGTTCATCTTTATTCATCGAAAATGAAATCAAGCTGATAAACAAGAACGGACTGCGGAATACCCAATGGCGGATCAGATCTAAGGAAACAGAATCTACAGGGTTGGTTTTTATATCGGATGAAGAAAGAATCAGACGCAAACCCGAAAGAATTTCCTTTATAGCCGCCAATCTCTCTTCTGACCCGGTTATTCTGAAAATTCAATTTAATGAAATGGCATGGAAGCCGGGTAACGATTATAAAACACTTAGTTGGGAGCTTGGGAAGGGACAATTCCTGAACCCGGGTGAAGAACGTGAACTGACTTTCTTAATATCCGATATTTATTGTCCGGAAACAACTGGGATAAAAGAACCGGGGTTTCCTGTCAATGCAATCTTGATTGTGGAGGGGTTAAAACCGGAGATTCCTTATCAGCTTAATTTTTCCAGGTTTAATGTATTTTATCCGTATGCTGCTGAACTTGAAGTGAAAAAACTTGTCGTTTCTCCCGTAATAACTGCCGGTAAAGGCACAGAGTTTAAGTTTGATCTTTCCGGAAATATTGAAGGGAAAATTCTCGACCTTGAACTGCGAAACGGAAATAGGGTCGTTTGGCGAATAAGATTAGGTGAAGAAGAAACCTCAGTCCGGCGAAAAGTTCCTTGGTGGATTTCCAACGGTGAATATATTTTAGGACTTGTGGCAGATGGATACCGGGTAAAAGGTCCGGAAGAAAAAATCAGGATAATAAATAGTTTAATTCCTCAGCTCGCTAAAACCAAACGGAAAAATTACAAAGGACGTCCGGCACTTTTTGTTGATGGTAAACCATTTGCATGGCAGGGATACTCGTCGTACGATTATCAACCGGGAAATGTAACAGAATTCGGAGCACACGGCACAAATTTATTTATAGTACCCACATGCGCCGGAAGCCATGTTCACCATATTGCTGCCTCAACGTGGGTAGGACCGGATAATTGGGATTTTGGCGAGCTGACTGAACGAGTTAATTTTTCACTCCAGGGTAATCCGGATGCGAAATTATGCCTTAGAGTGTCACTTACTTTGCCTCCATTCTGGATTCAGGAACATCCCGATTATCGCGTTCTTATAAGGACTGATGAAGGAGACCTGGCATGGGAAGAAACCGCTTCAAGGTGTATTCCGTTAGCATCTGAGTCATGGAAGGTTGATCAGGAGAAAGCACTGAGAAAACTAATTAAGTATTGTAAGTCCCAGCCTTGGGCGGGCCGCCTGATTGGATTTATGCTCACAACTGAAGTTACGGAAGAATGGTTTGCATGGGGATGTAATGACGGTATGTATTCCGATTATAGTAAGCTGAATCAGGCAGCGTTTGCCGGGTGGTTAAACAGAACTGAAGAAAATTTAATTCCGTCTCCGGATGTCCGAAAGTCGGAAGGGAATGAGATATATCCCGGTACCCACGATGGTACCCTTGCTGCTGAATACAATCAGTTTTATTCCGATTTAACGGCAAATACTATATGCCACTTTGCTAAAATAGTAAAGGATGAAACTGAAGGAAGATCAATGGTTGGAGTTTTCTATGGATATGTAATTCAACTTGCTGGAGAGCCAAGGCAGTCGCTTGCCGGGCAATTTGGTTTACGCAGACTAATTGACGATAATGATGTAGACTTTCTTGCAGGGATTCCCATTTTAGATTTCAGACAATTATCTGGCGGATATAGTGCGTTTACAACTACGGTAAACAGCTTGCAGGCTGCCGGGAAATTATTTTTAGATGAGAATGATCTCTTCTCGTGGCTTCATCCGGGGATATGGTATAACCTTGGATTATATGACAAAAATAATCCCAGAAAAGGTGCTTATTCAATGCATCAGAGGGTAACTGCCCAATGTGCTGTTTATGGCGTATTTGAAGGAAAGTTTTCACTTATGACAAGCTGGCATCATGATGACGGCCTTCAAAATGAATTTAAAAAGCTTTCAGGTATTTACACTAAAACAACGGACCTTGATAGAACCCCTGTTGAGGAAATTGCCTTCATAGTGGATGATAACTCATTTGCGCATACTCCTCCCGGTTCAAAGAAACTAATGGTAAATAAAGAACTTTTTTTAAAACTTGCCCTGACAGGGGCACCGGTTGGCGTGTGGCTGATGTCTGATTTAGATAAACTGCCTGATAGAACTAAACTTGTTGTAGTTGCAGGATGCCATTCTCCGGCTCCGGAAGATGTAATTAAACTCAATAAATTAATTGAGAAAGGGCAAAAAACTGTTCTGATATCTGGTAAAGATAATTTAGATGAAACCGGTGTACTTCGAAAGTTAGTGGAAAAGGCCGGCGTCCATTGTTATGCTCCTGAAGGATTTTCGGTTCATGCTTCAAGCGAACTTGTTGCAATAACAAGCAGCACGCAGGGAAAAGTCGTACTAAATTGGTATCACCGTGTTAGTGTACATGATCTTTTTGATGACTGGACCGGACATGGGAAAAGTTTTTCTTGTCCGTTCGAAACCGGCCAGACTAGATTATTCAGGTTGAACCGGGAAACTTAATTCAAATTAATAGTGTACTCAGAGTATTTTTTAATATTATAATTTAAAAGTAAAGGTAGATTAAAATGTCCAGGAAAAATTTAATTATTACCCTTATAGCCTTTGCAGTTATACTGGTAGCACAAAATATTTCTTTGAAAGCTGAAGAAATAAAATTAATTAAACATAAACGGTCTGAAAACTTAGAATCACCACGTACATTAAATGCAAATATTGATAATCAAACAAACGAGGATTGGAGTAAATATAGCCCAATATTAAAAAAATATATTTACAAAGATTTTAAAAAATCTTATGCTGAAGCCGGTGGAGCTTTTAAATATCCTTTTCTAACTCCTGCATCGGACAGTGCAGCGTATGCTGGAGATCTCTGGGATTGGGACACACCATTCACAGATGCTGCGTTAAGGCAGATTCTATTGGAAAAAGGTACTGAAAAGGACCGGCTGGAAGCCCTTAAATATGAACAGGGGAGTGTACTAAATTTTTTGAATTTCTGCGGCGATGACGGCTGGATGCCTGTTGTAATCCAGAGAGGTTCAACTCTACAGGGAATGAGACCGGCGAATATCTATGAAGAGAATATGCACAAACCCTGCATCGCCCAGCATGCGGCCTTTCTGGCAAAGATGAATAATGGGGATGCCAAATGGCTAAGCGAAATGTTTTTTAAACTTCAGATGTTCATAGAAAATTATAAAGCTCATGATAGAGACGAATCTACTGGCCTTTATTTCTGGCAGACAGATCACTGGGTCGGCGTAGATAACAGCCCGGATTCCTTTTACAGACCGGCCAGAAGTTCAGCTTCAATATTTTTAAATTGTTTCATGTACAAAGAACTGAAAGCAATGGTTTATTTGAGTGAAAGGTTAAATTTGAAAGATATTGCTTCAGAATATAAAAAAGACGCTCAAGCCTTAAAAGAAGCAATTCAGAAAAATTGCTGGGACGAAAGGGACGGTTCATTTTACAGCGTTGACTTAAATTTACTTCCAATAACAAACAAGGTCTACGGTTTTCACTCCGGTTATCCGAGAAATTATAGCTGTTTAATCCAAAGGATCGATGTTTGGTCTAATTTTTTGCCTTTGTGGGCAGATATAGCAACTCCGGAACAAGCCCGGAGAATAATAAAACACTATCGGGATACAAGTACATTTAATGCGCCTTACGGAGTCAGAACAATTTCAAAGATGGAGAAAATGTATAGTTTAATAGCAAGTTCAAATCCATCAAACTGGGATGGTCCCATTTGGGGGATTTCAAATTATCTGGTTTGGGAAGGATTAGTGAAATATGGGTTTAATGCAGAGGCGAAGGAGTTGGCTGAAAAAACTGTCGTATTATTCGGTAAAGACTTTGAGAAAAATGAAACATTACATGAATATTATGATCCGGAAAGCGGAGAACCTATATTACATCCGGGTTTTCAGGATTGGAATTACCTCGCATTAAACATGCTTGCATGGCTTGAGAACAGGCCTGTGATAAGTGAGTTTTAAATTAAAAACAAAAACTCTATTTTTTTTACGGGTCATATAATCTAAAAAGTTTTAATATAGAGAGAAGTTAAAAATGAAGTTAAAGATACTAGCCGTTTTATTATTGCTGATAATGACTGCATATTCAGGAATTTCGAAAAACAGGGACAATGGATTACATATTAAATATTTACGATGCGAAAATTTAGTCAATCCTTCAGGGATAGATGTACTATTGCCGCGGTTAAGCTGGTATTCCGAAAGCCTGCAAAGAGATCAAAAACAAACCGCATATAATATAATTGTTTCCAGTTCCATCAAAAATTTAAATGTAGATAACGGCGATTTATGGGATTCTAAGAAGGTTATCTCTGATCAGAGCATGAATATAATTTACGGAGGCAAAAATTTTTCTTCTGGTATGGATTGCTTTTGGAAAGTTAAAATATGGGATGATAAGGATAATGAATCGAATTGGAGTTTGCCCGCAAAATGGAGTATGGGATTATTAAATAAATCAGATTGGAAAGCGGAATGGATTGGCCTTGATAAGATTTTTCCGGGCGATGATACAAGCTCTTTTCTGTCAAAGTTAACGGCAAGATATTTCAGAAAGAGTTTTGCAATTGATAAGAATATTAAAAAAGCTACTGCTTATATCTGCGGATTAGGAACTTATGTATTATATATTAATGGTAAAAGAGTTGGTGACCAGGTTTTATCACCGACTGTTACAGATTATTCCAAAAGAGATTACTATAACACTCTTGACGTTACAAAACTTATTTATAAAAAAGAGAATGTAATAGGAGTAATTCTTGGGAATGGAAGGTTTTTCAGCCCAAGGCCGACAAAATTTCCTTCTTGGTACGCAATTACAAATTATGGTTTTCCAAAAATGCTGTTGCAATTGGAAATTGAAATGAATGATGGGTCAAAGCAGATTATTGTAAGTGACAATTCATGGAAAGTTACGGCTGATGGCCCTATTAGGGTGAATAATGAATATGATGGTGAGTTATACGATGCAAAAAAAGAAATGCCCGGGTGGAATAAAACCGGTTTTAAAGATTCTGACTGGCTTCCGGTACAGTTAGTAATGCCGCCTTCAACTAAAATTGAGGCACAGCCGAATCCGAATATTAAAATAATGGATATCCTTCACCCCGTTTCAATTCATGAAATTAAAAGTGGGACTTATATTGTTGATATGGGGCAGAATATGGTCGGCTGGGCTCAAATGATGGTTAAGGGAACGAAAGGAACAACTGTTAAATTAAAATACGCAGAAAAACTTAATGAGGACGGCTCTCTTTATACGGCAAATCTCCGAACTGCTGAAGCTGCAGATACATATATATTTAATTCTAAACGTGAAGTTACATGGGAACCAAATTTTACTTACCACGGTTTCCGGTATATCGAAGTAACAGGACTAAATTACAAACCAGCTCTTAACTCAATAACCGGCAAAGTCGTTTATGATCAAATGGCTACGTTGGGTCAAATTAAAACATCTGATAGTATACTTAATTCTATATACAAAGCAGCTTATTGGACTATTCGCGGTAATTATCGCGGAATGCCGACAGATTGCCCTCAGCGTGATGAACGTATGGGCTGGCTTGGAGACAGATCTATGAACTCCTATGGAGAGAGTTTTATTTTTGATAACGATATGCTTTACTCAAAATGGATGGTTGATATTTCAGACGCTCAGACAGATAGCGGCAGAATTCCAAATGTTGCCCCTGATTATTGGCCTGTGTTCAATGATAATATGACATGGCCTTCGTCAATTATTATAATACCGTATAACCTTTATCATCAGTTCGGAAATATTAAAGTGATTGCCGATAATTATAATACAATGAAGAATTGGCTTTCTTATATGCAGAATAAATATATGAAAAATTACCTGCTGCCAATGGATACTTATGGGGATTGGTGTATGCCGCCTGAAAATCCAAAATTAATCCACTCGGAAGATCCTAAGAGGCAAACTCCCGGTGATTACATTGGCTCTGCATATTTATATTATTGTTTGAATTTGATGAAAGAATATGCTGTCCTGCTTAATAAAAAAAATGATGTGGACGAATACTCAACGATGGCAGAAAAAGTGCGGGTTGCTGTAAATAATACTTATTTAAATAAAGATAGTTTATACTATGCAAACAATACAGTAACTGCAAACACACTTGCTCTGTCTTTCAAAATTCCGCCGGATGAAATCAGAAGTAAAGTTTTTGATAACCTTGTTTATATAACAACTCATGATTACAATAGTCATACTAGCACTGGTTTAGTCGGTGGTCAATGGATAATGCGAACGCTTACGGATAATGGCAGGCCTGACCTGGCATTTAAATTAGCCGCGAACAAAGATTATCCAAGCTGGGGATATATGATTGAGAACAAAGCAACAACAATCTGGGAATTATGGAATGGGAACACTGCAGATCCTGCAATGAATTCCGGTAATCATGTGATGCTGCTGGGCGATCTTATAGTCTGGTATTACGAAGATCTTGCCGGGATTAAATCAGATCCTTCGAAACCGGCATATAAGCATATAATAATGAAACCTGTTCCCGTAGGAGATTTAAGCTTTATAAAAGCTTCATATCAATCTATGTATGGACTAGTTAAAAGCGAATGGCATTACAAAAATGATAAATTTAATTGGGATATAAACATTCCGGTAAATACTACTGCTACTGTTTATATACCTGCTGAAAAAGAGGGTGACGTAACAGAAGGTGGAAAAGAAATTACGATGGCTGCCGGGATAAAATTTGTAAAATCCGAAGACGGGAGGGCTGTCTTTGAGATTGGTTCCGGCAGCTATCACTTTATTTCTAAAAACTGTAAAATCAAGTTGGACGAAAAAAAATAATATTTCAATAATTAAATTGTAGTACTTTATAGTTAGCTTAGATAATTAATCGCAATAGAATGTGAGACTGCATAAGTTTCCACTTTAATTCACTATGCCGATGCCGTATTTAATCAGGAATTAAATTGCGGCAGCAATTCTTTTTATTTTGGAAGGTTCAATAAATGTTGACTAAACGAACTCCTGTTAAAGGCGGTTTGGCCTTATTGCGATTTACAATTATTCTTTTATTCTCAATTAATTTGTATGGTCAGGAATCTACTGAAATTAATCCGTTCTTATTAAACAATAAATGGACCGCGCAATGGATTACATTTCCGGAGGGTTCGCTTAAAGATTATGGAGTTTTTCATTTTAGAAAAACAATCAATCTGCAGAATGGACCTCAAAAATTTATAATCCATGCTTCAGGCGATAACCGTTATCGTTTTTTTGTTAATGGTAAGGAAGTGTGCAATGGTCCGGCAAGGGGAGACCCCGGCCATTGGCGTTTTGAAACTATTGATATTGCAAAGTATTTACACTCAGGACAGAATGTTTTGGCTGCGGTCGTTTGGAACTTTGGTGAGTTTATTCCACTGGCACAGATGACAAATAAGACGGCTTTTATTTTACAGGGAGATACAAAACAAGAATATGTGGTTAATACAGGCGATTCTTGGAAAGTGTATAAGGATGAAGCTTATATTCCTCCGGTAACAAGGTCATTTCGCACGGTTGTTGGACCGGGAGATTTAGTGGATGGCTCCAAATATCCGTGGGGATGGGAATTGCCGGATTTTGATGACAGCACTTGGAAATTGCCAAAATTACTGGGTAACGGCATACCTTATGGAAAGTTTGAAGGTTGGGATTGGATGTTGGTCCCCCGTAATATTCCATTTATGAAACATGAATTTCAACGAATCAATAAACTAGTTAGATCTGAAAATATTGCCGTTGACGATGATTTCCTGACGGGAAAATTACCCCTGCACATTCCCGCTAACAGTAATGTAAAAATATTAATTGATAATACTTACCTGACCACTGCATACCCGGAACTAATAATATCAGGTGGTAAAAGTTCTATGGTTGAAATCAGGTATGCCGAAGCTCTTATTAATGATAAAGGGGAAAAAGGTAACCGCAATGATATAAAAGGAAAAAGGATGGATTGTGATTACCCTGATGTATTCAAACCTGACGGTGGTAATAACAGACATTTTCAACCTCTCTGGTTCCGGGCTTTCCGGTATATTGAACTGGCTATTCAAACAAAAGATAACCCTTTAACAATCAATGATTTATATAGCTATTCTACCGGCTATCCTTTTAAGCAGCTAGCATATTTTAATTCGGATGACTCAAGTTTAATGCAAATATGGAATGCCGGCTGGCGGACTGCCCGGTTATGTGCCGGTGAAACTTATTTTGATTGTCCTTACTATGAACAACTGCAATACATTGGCGATACCCGCATTGAAGCATTGATATCATTATATGTTACAGGAGATGATCGCTTAATGAAAAATGCTATAGAACAATTTTATGATTCGCAGCTTGCCATAGGGCTTACTCAAAGCCGTTACCCATCATCTCAACCTCAGGTTATTCCTCCATTTTCTTTATACTGGATAGATATGGTCCATGATTTCTGGATGTTTAAGACTGATTCAGGTTTTGTAAAAAAATATTTGAATGGTATTAAAAATGTTTTAGATTGGTACAAGCAGCAGATTGCCGCAAATGGCATGCTGGGACCTATGGATTGGTGGAACTTTGTTGATTGGTCATTTGGTCCTTGGAGTTCTGAAAAGCCAATAGGCGGATCTCCCGCTGGAGTCTTGGATGGTAATTCTTCTATAATTACTCTTCAATACGTATATACTCTGCAAATGGCGGCAGAAATATTTCAAGCTTTTGGAGACGAGGATCAAGCGCAGCAATACAATCAACTTTCAAAATACCTGATAAAAAGTACATATGCCCTTTGTTGGAACCCGGATCGAGGCTTAATTGCAGATACTCCCCAAAAATCCGGATATAGTCAGCACGCAAATGTTATGGCAATAATTGTGGGAATGTTTGATAAAGATACGGCGGACAGCGTTATGCAAAGAATATTTAATCAAACCGACCTGACGCAATGTACTTATTACTACCGGTTTTATTTAAACAGAGCGCTTGAAAAAACAGGAATGGCTGATCAATATCTTTTAACTTTGGGCCCATGGAAAAAAATGCTTGAAATGGGTCTTACAACATTTGCGGAGCAGCCTGAACCAACGCGGTCTGATTGTCATGGATGGAGCGCAAGCCCTGTTTATGAATTTCTGGAAAATGTCTGCGGTATAAAACCTGCATCCCCGGGCTTTCAAACCGTGAAAATAGAACCGCACCTTGGAAACTTAAAATATATAGATGCAAAAATGCCGTACCCGGAAGGCAATATCGAAGTTAAACTGAAAAGAAAAGGTAACGATGGAATAGAGGGTGATATCTTTTTACCTGACGGAGTTCCGGGAAAATTCATATGGCAGGGAAAAGAATTTCTGCTAAAACCGGGAAATCAAAAAGTTGAATTTTGATATTCAACTTCCAATTCAAATTTAATTAAAAAAATGACTTGGTAATTTTATTACACAAGAATAAATAATGGAATTTTGGAGAAGAAATGAAAAAATATATTTTTCTATTTTTAACGGCGTTTGCATTCAATGCCTACTCTCAATCATTACCTGATAAATTGCCCGGCCAGGCTGAGCTGGCAAAATATAGAAGTAATTTGCTTGGTTTAGATTCTTTAATGCAAAAAGCTATTGTTACTGACTCTGCAACCGGTTTGCAGTTTTATACTCCCGCAGCTTTGTACAAAGGGGATTATGATTGGGATTCTTATTTCCAGGCAATAGTACAAATTTATATGGGCTGGTCGTCAAAATATATAAAAGAAGGAATCTTACTTTTCCTCGAGAACGAAAATGAATCTGGGTTTATTCCAAGATCGGTTCCGGCTGACCCATGGGATGCCAAAGAGCAGGTAAAACCGTTCATGGCTCAAATATGTTACTTAGTTTTCGAAGCCTATGGCGAAAAAGATTGGATTTTGAAAGAACCCTATTTCTCGAAATTAAAAAAATATCTGGATTATTGGCTTAACAGGATGACGTATAAAAAAGATGGATTAAGTTTTTGGATGAGCGCCCCGCACACCGGGATGGATGACCAGGTAGAAAGGGCCGGATACTGGGAGGATGCACAATGCGAGGGTGTTGATTTAAATTGTTACTTAGTCCGTGAGAACTCTTGCGTTTTCAAAGTTGGCACATTTAGCCGGAAAAGAAGATATGGCTGAAAAATATGAGAAAATATCTGAGGACAGAAGACAAGCTATACGTAAATTATTATGGGATGACAAGGATGGCTTTTTTTACGACAGGAAGGTACATCCCGAAAAACCATTATCTAAAACGGCATGGGTATACTCACCGCTTAATTCGTTATCAGCCGGCCAATATAAAATCCCGGTTAAATCGGTGGAATCATTTGCAGTATTATGGTCAAAAGTAGCAACACCGGAACAGGCTAGGAGAATAATAGTAGAACACTTATTTAATCCGCGTGAGTTCTGGACGCCATATCCCGTTTCCGCGCTGGCTAAATCGGAACCATGGTACACCACTACAGAACATCCGGCTGATATGGGCTGCAACTGGCGTGCAAATGTTTGGATGCCTACTAATTATATGGTCTATCACGGTTTGAAAAATTATGGATATAATGATTTAGCGTCTATACTAGCGCAGAGGACAAAGGAACTATTAGACAAATCGGGAAACCGGGAATATTTCAATTCGGAAACAGGAGAAGGCCTTGGTTGTGATCCGTTCTGGGGATGGACACTTATCGGGTATTTCTTTGATCTTGAAGAAAATCTTAAATGGGATATAAACAATATAAAATGACGGGGTTACTTTTATAACTAAAAAAAGTTAAAATAATAATCTTTGTCAAAATCCCACACCATTCCGGATATTTTCAGAATAATAAATCCGGATAATTTTTAAGTAATTGCCATATTGAGCGGAGTAGGCTATGGGAAAAATATTTATTACTAAAGATTTAAGGGTACTTATTTATATAGCAGGTAGATTGCTGTTTATAAGCTTGTTTGCGATTAATATTAATGCGCAGCAACTGGAATATAAGGTTGGATTTTTAGGAGTGCCTGATAATCCCGAAGTTGCATGGAACGATGAAAATATGCAGAAGATGAAAGACCTCGGCTTCAATACAATACAGTTAAATATAGCATGGGGATATCGTCCTAATGACGAGCCGCTTAATCTGGAAGATGTAGTGCAGGTACCGGGAAAATTCGAACTTAATATGGATAATGAATTAAATAAAACTCTTCATTCATCACTAAATATAAAAAATCGCAGCGATAAAATACAACAGCGAATAGCCGCGTGTAAGAAAAATAATTTTCATACGATATTCCAGTTCGGAGCCCCATTCCAGGGCTATCCGTTAAAAATAGATGAACCTTTGTCGCAATGTTCGATGGATTCAGCTACAATCAAGCGGTATAAAGTTTTAATAAAAGAATTTTACAAAAAATTTCCGGGTGTAGATGATCTGATGATGTATACATATGATCAGGATGCCTGGCTTGGTAGCGAATTCGGCTCATGTCCGAAATGTCATGGAGTGCCTGTTTCACTAAGGGCAGCCGATTTTGTAAATACGCTTGCAAGAACATGGAAGCAGCTTAATCCGAATGGCATCTTATGGTGGGAGCCCTGGGAATTGTCTGCAGGTGAAGTTTATAGTACGGTTCAATTGCTTGACCCCGCATGCGTTGGTTTAACAATCCACTCCAATATTGCAGAAGTCCAGATTGCTTTTCCGGCATGCAGATGGTTTAAAAATGTTCTTTATTTAGCAAAGACAAAAAATATTCCTGTAATAGCCGAAGTTTGGACCGGCTGTCCGACAGAAGAAATGGAACCATTCAGGCATATCCCTTCTCCTTTGCTTACTCTTCAGGAATTAAGAGCAGTGTATACTGCCGGAGATTTAAAAGGTATTAAAGAATATTACGGAAACGTTCCAGGAGAAGAAGATCCTAATCTCAGGATAACGGGAATATTTTTTCATAACCCTGATGTAAGCGACAGCATTGCAATAAATGAACTTGCAAAACCCTATCTTAAAGCTTCTGAAGGAGTAAAAAAATTTTGGATACTTTCTTCGGAAGCTGTTGCATTCTATCCGTGGGATGTAACATGGCTTGCGCGCGAAGCAGGCAGAAGCAATCCTGAACATCTAATGACGGCGGCAACTTTAAAAGGTGCATGTCCGGAAACACCCGACTGGCAGTCCTCTCGTAAAACATATTTCATGAGAACTGATCAGGCTGATGACCCTAATTTTTGGATGCGTGAAGACATGCAGTTGCGATTTGAACAATCTGCATCTTTATTGACCCGGGCTATTAATACAGCAGACTCTGTAAACGAATTTGTTCCGCAAAATTTAAGACCGGAATTTGACAAAAGTGTTGATGAATTAAAAGAATTAAACAGGCGGGTTTTGGCGTATGCCTATCATCTCAGAGAAACCAATCTGGCAGACGATATAAGAAGTTCTATCAAATTGAAGATGCCTGAAAAACAGAGGCTTGAAAATATAATAGAGCTGAGAAAAATTCTTCTCAAAGATCAGGAAAATGAAAGGACTGACGAGCCAATTTCATCTGTAGTTAAAATGCTGGATAATAATTTAGATCAATTTTTAAAAACCTATTTCCTTCCGTCGGATGCAACTAATTTGAGAGATCAATGGAGTATTACTTCTAAATAAGCTTTATGAGTAAATAATAAAGATTGAGTTCTACTTGAAGATTACATCAATAATAATTTAGCAATTTAATTGAAATATTATCATTAACTTTTCAGCTTTATCCGGATATTCTGGCTGTTTCCAAATAAACCAATTGTTATCTGAAATTTAAAAAAATTTTATACGGTGATGTATTTATGAATAAACAAAATAAATTGTGTTGCTATCTTATAATGGCATTATTCTTTTTCCCATTAATTGCTGATGCGCAAACCTGGAATGTGAACCCTGATTATTGGACCGCTACAGACGCTTTAGGCAGAACAACGCCATCTGAAAAGAGTGCAGGTTATAAAAGAAACGGAAAATATGTGGGGATATTTTATTGGACATGGCGGACGGATGTTCAAAACAATTCAAATGTTCTTAATATCTCCCGGGTACTTAGAAAATATCCCCAAGAAGCGAATCGTTTTACCGACTCAATATGGAATACGAATAGCGGCATCTGGTGGGATGAGCCTTTGCTTGGTTATTATAAATCGTCTGATGACTGGGTTTTACGCAAACATGCTCAAATGCTTGCAAATGCAGGTATTGATGCAGTCTTCTTTGACTGTACAAATAGCGTCTGGACCTGGAAAACATCTTATACGGAATTGTTGAAAGTCTGGGAACAAGCCGGAAAAGATGGAGTAAAAACTCCGCAAGTTGTGTTTATACTTCATTTCGAACCTTGTAAAGATGCATTAACTGAAATTGAAGAAATATACAGGGATTTATACCAGCCGGGATTATACAAAGATTTATGGTTTATGAAGGATGGAAAGCCATTGATATTGGCTTACCCCGAAATGCTTACCGCTGTACCTAATGATTTGGTGGAAACTCGGTTGAGGGAGGATATTCGGAAATTTTTTACGTTCCGTCCGCCTCAGCCTGATTATGTTGACGGGCCTTCGAGGAATGATCAATGGGGATGGCTGGAAATTTATCCCCAGCACGGTTATGGGAAAAAAGACGGCGGCGGTTTTGAAGAAGTAACTGTTGGAGTTGGGCAGAATGCTAGTGAAGCCAGCCGCGGGCATTGGTATGCTTTTAATGCACCTGGAACTTTTGGGCGTAGTTACACTAAAGCTGGTGGACAGGATACAAGTTCTGATGCATATTTTCACGGTTACAATATACAGGAACAATGGAACCGGGCATTTCAGCTTGATCCCGATCTTGTATTTGTCACCGGGTGGAATGAATGGAACATGGGCCGTTATACGGGAAATTTTCCTACTATGCCTCCTGTAAAACCGTTTGGATTTGTAGACGAATATAATTGGGAAAAGAGCAGAGATATAGAACCTGTAAAATCATGGGGAGATAACGGCGATGATTATTATATGCAACTCGTTAGTAACGTGCGTAAGTTTAAAGGCATGCAGTCTCAGGAGCCAGCATCGGATCCGCAAACTATTAATATGAAGAATTTGAATGATTGGCAAAATGTTAAACCTGAATATCTGGATTATAAAGGTGACACTATGTGGCGTAAATCTCTCGGTCAGGGTGATAGTCTGGTATACATCAATACTACTGGTCGTAATGATATAGTACTTTCAAAAGTAGCTGAGGATAGCAATTACATTTACTTTTATGTCGAGACCGCTGATACATTAACACCCAGGACCGATCCTGGATGGATGCGTTTGTGGATAGATATTGACCGCAATAAGGCAACTGGTTGGGAAGGATATGATTATGTAATCAATAGGATAAACCCAGGCGATTCGGCTGTAATTGAGAAAAATGTAAATAATTCATGGAACTGGGAAAAGGTAGGTTCGGCAGAATATAAAATAGATGGTAAAGTACTGCAGATGAAAGTAAATCGTTCTGTTCTGAATATGGAAGGGAAACATTTGGATTTTGAGTTTAAGTGGAGTGATAATAGTATAAGTGATGGAAACATAATGGACTTCTATGTTAACGGTGATGCTGCCCCGGACGGCAGGTTTAATTATATCTATAATAATATTAAAATTAAAAGTAATTAAAAATTGAAAAGTTAATTATTTAGTTTATCTTTTTACATCTTATTTGTTTAATGAGGTAATAATGAACAAATTTAAATTGCGTATTATCACTGTAATAATATCGATAATTTTTTCGGCAATTTTAGGTGCCGATTTTGCACAACCCAAAACTCAAATAAACTATATAAAATATGATAATATTTTAACTCCCGCCTCATCATCTTCGGTTAAAATTGAAGGTTATCTGGGGGATAAAATAAATCTATGTATTGAAAACCGCGTGATGGCACAAAATATAGAAAAAATTATCAGCCCTTTCCGTCTCCGGAATGAAAGCGATTTCGGTGGTTTTCGTTGCGAATATTGGGGTAAATGGTTTACTTCTGCAATGCTTGCTTATTCATACCAGCCTACTGCCGGGCACCTTGCGGTAATTGATACCGCAGTGAATGAATTACTTGCAACTCAAACTCAAGACGGATATATAGGCACATATGATAAGCAGCATTCTCTCTGGGGCTGGGATATTTGGGGGCAGAAATATACGGTATTAGGGTTGATAGCATATTACGATCAGACAAAAGATCCGAAAGCGCTTAAATCCGCTTGCCGGATGGTTGATTTACTTATGACAAAAATAGGCCCCGGCAAAGTAAACATAGCAGAGAATGGAATTCCATTACTTCAGGGGTTGCCTTCTACATCAATTCTCAGGCCTATTGTTCTTTTATACGAACGTACCGGTAACAGAAGCTACTTAAACTTTTCAAAATATATTGTTCATCAATGGGATGTTCCGAATAAATTTACATCAACGGGGTTGCGGCTTATAGAAAATGCTCTGACTGGTATAACTCCGATAAAGATTGATGCTCCCAAAGCATATGAAATGATGTCTAACTTCGAAGGGCTTTTGGAATTGTATAAAGTAACGGGAGAAAAAAAATATCTTGATGCAGGAGTTAAATTTGGCGAGAGCCTTCGAAAATACGAACGCTTGATTATAGGATCAGGTTCGGATCAGGAACTCTGGGCGGACGCGGTAAGAGAACAAACGGAAATACTGCCTCAGCCTGTAGAGACCTGTGTTACCGCAGTTTGGATGAGGTATTGTTATCAACTCTTAAAGGTTACAGGAAATCCGGTTTGGGCTGATGAATTGGAAGTTTCACTTTACAATGCTTTGTTGGGAGCTATGACCCCTAATGGTGATTGGTTTGCATATCACTCACCCTTAATTGGTCAGCGTGTTCCAAGCCACCAGCAGCATCCCGATGTAGGGTTGAGCTGCTGTGTTGCAAACGGTCCCCGGGGCCTTCTGCTTACTCCCCGTTGGGCAGTGATGAAATCAAAAGAAGGATTGGTGGTAAATCTCTACGCAAAGGGAAGCTATTGCGAAAAATTATCTGATGGTACGATGGTCAATATTCTTCAAACAACTGATTATCCGGTTAATGATGAGATAATTTTAAATGTTCAACCTGCTGAAACTAAACGATTCACTATAGGCCTCAGGATTCCTGGATGGAGTAAGAAAACTCAGTTGAGTGTAAACGGATATGCAATAAATTGTGAGCCGGGTAAGTATGCGAAAATAAGTAGAACATGGGAAAGCAGTGATGAAATTATTCTAAAACTTGATCTTCGCGGAAGAGTAATTCCCGCTCCTAGCGGCGCTCCCGATCTGGCTGTAATGCGCGGCCCGATTGTACTAACGTTTGATAACCGTTTGACGGAACCCCAGGATACATGTGTCTGGCTGTTAACGTCGAAAGATAAAATAGCACAATTAGATACCGCTGTAAAGTCTTCTCCGTCTGGGGAAGTCAATCCGCCTGTTTATGCAGGTTATGTCAGAATAGAACCAAGTTTATCGCCTGCAGATGAGCAGGATTATATTACACTAAAACCGGTTAAATCAAAGCCCGAAAATATTTGGATGGCATTTGAAGTGTCGTTTGTTGTAAGGCCGTGGCATTTTTTTAGTAACCACGAAAAAATATTGACTATGTGTGATTACGCTTCAGCAGGAAATGAATGGAGTGACAACAATTCATACCGGGTTTGGTTTCCCCAGCCTATGTACATGGCAAATATGTATCCTCCGCCAATATGGAAGCTTATCAATCCTGAAGCCAAAACACGACCGGTAATTCCGCCAAAATTATAATATTCTTTATTAACGGCAAGTCGGCAATATACAAGTAAAATAAATTAAATTAAGAAATTAAATTGTGGCCGCAATATTTTAACTATTCCAATACATTCAAACTTAAAAACAGAGTTATAATTATGAAAAAAATAATACATCTGCTCATTCTGGTAGTATACTTTTTCTCACCATTAATTATTGAAGCGCAGACAAAAGATATAAGGCTAGGCTCTGGGAGGGCATTAGGTACCTACGTTCCGGAGGCTGGCGATACAATAGCAAATAACTTTATATTACCGCCAAATTCATCTAAACCCTGGGTTTATTGTTTCTGGCTTGAAGGCAATGTTACGAAGGAAGGTATAACTGCCGACCTTGAGGCAATGCAGCACGCCGGCATCGGTGGACTGCTTTTTATGGATGGCGATATGGGCAATCCTCCAGGTCCCCATCGTTTCATGTCTGATTCATGGCGTGAGATGTTCAAGTTCATGGTTTCTGAAGCAAACCGGTTGGGACTTAAAATAAATCTGAACAACGATCCCGGCTGGGCAGGCAGCGGCGGACCATGGGTAAAACCTGAGCAGGCATCTCAAAAGGTTGTAATCTCAGATACCGTAATTCGCGGTCCGTTTCACTTTGATGCAAACTTGTCTCAGCCGAAAATGAATCATAGTTATTATAGCGATATAGCCGTATTAGCCTATCCTGCGCCGGCGGCGGATTCTACTGGAAAATTCATCCGGATAGAAAATTATAACTCTACTAAATCTTTTTCAGGCGACCAGGATTTTGCAGGCGTGGTGCCATGGCCTCGATCCATTCCTACAAACACACAATGGCCGGTAATTCCCGACTCTCAATGTGTTACTGCGGGAAAAGTAATGGATCTGACAGCGCTGATGGATCAGAGTGGAAGATTAAAATGGGATGCACCGGAAGGGCGCTGGATTGTTCTGCGAATAGGTCATACTGTTGCCGGCGGTACTACAAGATCATCCCAGCCTGAAGCTACGGGTTTAGAGTGTAATAAACTTAGTAAATCTTCTATCGAAGCTCATTTTTCAGCTTATGTAGAAAAATTACTTAATGATGTAGGCCCGCTTGCCGGTTCGATAGTTACTACACATGTGGACAGTTGGGAAGCTGGCTCAGGAAACTGGACAGACGGTTTCCGGGAAGAATTCATCAAACGGCGTGGTTATGACCTTATGCCGTACATGGCCGCGCTTAGCGGCCTGGTGGTTAATAGCCTGGAACAGTCCGAACGGTTTCTTTGGGATTATAGAGAAACTGTAGCCGAATTACTTTTAGATAATTACGCCGGATATTTAAATGAACTTGCACATAGGAAAAATCTAAAACTTTCAATCGAAGCGTATGATGGAACATGCGATGATATGCGCTACGGTGGACGCGCAGACGAACCTATGTGCGAATTCTGGCAGAGGGGATGTTATACTGGGCTTCCACTTTGCGACATAGTTGAAGAGATGACCTCAACTGCCCATGTCTACGGTCATCCAATCATTGGCGCCGAAGCTTTTACTTCATGGCATGGTGATTTCCTTGACTATCCTGCTACTCTTAAACCTTTGGGTGACTGGGCATTTTGTTCCGGTGTAAATCGTTTTTGTTATAGTGAATGGATTATGCAGCCTTCGCCAAAACGGGTGCCAGGACTTGCCTTCGCTTTTGTTGGTACGGTATTCAACCGTTCTTTAACATGGTGGGAACAGTCCATAGCTTGGAATCAATATATTTCGCGCTGTCAAACTATGTTGCGGCAAGGCCAATTTGTAGCCGATGTCTGTTTCCTTGCGCCTGAAGGTGCACCATATCGTTTTGTAGCGCCTATACCCGAATCTGAACGGGGGCTCATTCCCGACAGGCCTGCATATAACTTTGATGGATGCCCTGCTGAACTTGTACTTAATGGAATGAAAATTAAAAACGGACATGTAATCTTGCCTTCGGGAATGAGTTATTCACTCCTGGTGTTGCCAAGCTTTAACGCCGATGATAAACCGGTTATGCAGGTTAAAGGCGATTACGTGTATACACTTACTTCATTTCCGAAAGTTCAAACAATGACTCCACAACTGCTGCAAAAAATCAAAAACCTTGTTGAAGACGGAGCTACAGTGCTTGGAACCAGGCCGTTGAAATCTCCAAGTCTGGTCGGGTTTCCTGAATCCGATCAGCAGTTAACGAAGCTGGCAGATGAACTTTGGGGAAAAAATTCAGGGTATAACGGAAGTGGTGAAAACTATTTGGGAAAGGGGTGTATAATCTGGGGTAAAACACCGGAGCAGGTATTGGAAAGTATCAATCTTCCTGCAGACTTTAAATGTGATTCGACAATAAAAGGAAAGTTGAATTATACACATCGCAGGACGGAGAACGGAATGGATATATACTTCGTTGTAAATAAAATTGACGCCTTAACACAGGGATCTTGTACCTTCCGCTCATCGATAGGTAAGCCGGAATTTTGGCAGCCTCAAACAGGTAGTATAGAACCCGTTGCAGAATATGAACAGCACAATGGAGTTACCAAAATCCCTCTAAGGTTAAATCCTTACGAGTCTGTATTCGTAGTATTCCCTCCCGAAAAAACTGATTTTGATCCGGTAGTTTCTGTAACCCGCGATAGTAAAAGCGTTGCATCTCCAATGCAGGTTTCCGCAAAAATAATTATTCAAAAAGCTGAGTACGGCGTCTTGGGTGATTCTGCAAAAACCCGTGATGTGACCGCGAAAGTTCAGGTTATTGTAGATAACGGCGAAGTTAAATTCCCTGCGAACAGGTTATGCGAGGCTGACGACCCTGCACCTACAGAGATGAAAAAACTTCAGATTGATTACACTCTGGACGGTAAACTTCATACTGAAATTATCAAGGATGGAGAAGACGTGGTACTTAAAGATGTAAAAATTCCGGAACCGGTTGTCAATATTCAAAGAACCGCAGCGGGAGAATTAGTACTTGAAGCATCGCAGAACGGTCGGTATGAAATCAAAACAGCTTCAGGCCGGGAGTTGAAGTGTACGGTAAAATCAATTATAAAACCATTGGAATTAACTGGTTCCTGGGATCTGAGCTTTCCGCCTGACTGGGGTGCGCCTTCTCATATTAAGCTGAATAAACTTGTCCCCTGGAACGAATGCCCGGATTCCGGCGTAAAATATTTTTCTGGTACTGCAACTTATACTAAGAAATTTGAGCTCCCTGCAAACCTGATGGGCAAAAACAAAAGGTTATATCTTGATCTTGGAAAAGTTAAGGTTATGGCAGAGGTAATAATAAATGGACATGACTTGGGCAACTTGTGGACTTCACCTTTCCGTATAGATGTAACCGGTGCAGTAAAGCCCGGTTCTAATACGCTTGAAATAAAAGTCGTCAACTTGTGGATCAACCGCCTTGTAGGAGATGATCAAAAACCTGAAGGTATTGAACGTAAGCCTGATGGTATGTTAAAAGCCTGGCCGTCATGGATTGTTGAAAACAAACCCAATCCGACCGGGCGGTTTACTTTTGAAAGCTGGCGGTCATGGAAGAAAAATGATACGCTTTTGGAATCCGGCCTGCTGGGACCTGTAACTATAAGCGCCGTGCAAATTGTTGAATTGAGATAAAACGGTTAATAGCATTTATGCCTGGTCATTAACACCGCGATAAATCGCGGTGTTAATTATACTTAAACTATAGGGGTTATAAAAATATTTCCCATCCTTTTACTCAATATTATAAAATGAGGTTACTATGGAGAAAAAAAATAGATTCTTTTTTCTGTTATCCTTAGCTCTCACCTTTTGTTTTACACATGCAAATTTTTATTCACAAACTAACACCCATCAGGAAAATCTCAAATCTCAGGGGGCGTTAAAAAGTAAACCTGCAAAAGTAAAACTTGCCGGAAAGGATATTATTCAACCCTTTAATTTTGGTGATGTGCTGCTTCTGCCGGGTATTATGTACAACCAGTTTATGGAAACAAAAGATTTTTATATGAACTTGTCTGATGACGATATGCTTCATGGATTAAGGCTGCAGGCAGGAGATAAGAATCCGCCGGGAAAAAATATTGGCGGATGGTATGAGGAATTCGAAGCGCTTACATTGCCGCAGTGGATTTCTACGTATTGCAGATTGTATGCAATTACAGGTGATAAAACCTGTTGTGAAAAAGCTGTATATCTTACCCGCGAATGGTGGAAATGCTTCAACCGGATAGGAGAAAAAGCAGATAATGATAAGTGGGTTATTGCCTTATTAGATGTTTATAATTACTGCGGGCGTAAAGACGCTTTGGATAAATTAAGTAATTATATTTTAAACAGGTCGCGGGATAAAAACAAGCCTCTTAATATGCCCGCATTATATAAATCTATATCCCTGGGAGATACCATTAACGGTATACGGGCGTTCGGAGACAATGGCAGTGAATGGTACACACGTGCATGGCCGCTATATTTAGTATATATGCAGACTGGCAATGCAGAGTATAAGAATATAGCAGGCTACTGGGAATATAAAGATTATTGGGATGAGTTTGCAGAAAATCCCGTCAGGCCTTTTTCTAAAACACCGGTTACCGGGTTGAATAGTGAATGGTGCCACGCGTACAGTCATATCAATTCTTTCAATGCGGCTGCAGAAGCATACCGGGTTAAGGGAAATGAGTATTATCTTAATGCTTTGAAAAACGTATATGATTGGATACAGACAAGTGAAATGTTTGCTACCGGTGGTTACGGACCGTTTCTTGAACATCTTATGCCTCTCGACAGTATTGCTGAAAGCCTGACTACCAGAACAGATCACTTTGAAACACAATGCGATACATGGGCCGCTTTGCGCCTGAGCCAAAATCTTATAACTCTTACAGGTGAAGCTAAGTACGGTAACTGGATAGAAAGACTTGCTTATAATGCAATAAATGCTACCATACCATTGACACCTGAAACTAATGTTATGTATTACTCCAACTATAATCTAAACGGCGCTATGAAGCTTAACAAACCGGCTGCAGCCACATGCTGTGCCGGGACCAGGCCGCTTAATGTTATTCAGTATTTCATCAATACTTATTACCATGATAATGATAATATCTATATAAATTTATTTACTCCGTCGGTAGTAAACTGGAAACACGGACGAAACAGTTCAGTGAAGCTTACACAGATTACAGACTTTCCATATTCTGACAAGACCGAACTCACAATAAATAATAAGCAGTCTGAAAATTTTGGCGTCGGGATCAGAATACCCGAATGGCTTGCAGATCCCGGTATGACTGCCGCGGTTAATGGAAGAAAGATTAATGGTACAATTAAGAACGGGTGGTTTATAATTAATAGGCAGTGGAAAAACGGAGACAAAATCAGCGTAACAATGCCAATGGATTTTACTCTGAGTGTTTTAGATAAAAACGAAGGAAGGCCGACTGCAATTATGTATGGCCCCTTGGTAATGGCATTTACAACTCCGGACTCAACTCTTATAAAACTGACGAACGAAAAAAAATGGTGGATTGTCGAGGATCCGGATCAATTTAAGAATAACGCAGCCGCTAAATTTTCCTCAAATCAGCAGTGGTGGTCTTACGAAGGAATGCTGCAGACAAATCCCGATAAAGACTTACTAGCATCTATAGACCTGAAGAATATCAAGAAACTCATAACTCCGGTTGATAACAAACTTGGCTTTGCATTAAAATCCAATAGCAGTGTAAAGCTAAAACCGTTTATGAACTATAAAGAAGGTGAGTTGTACTACATGTATATTTTGGATGATAAATAATTCATAGACTAAGTGTTATCTTCACAATTTATTAATTTTACTGGATTGTGAAATATTTGGGATAAATAAGTAGTTTTCTGAAAGAGGTTTATAAAATGTTTTGGAACCAATTATCAATCAGAATAATCGGAATTATATTTTTTATGATTATCCTGGTGTGGAGTGAAGTATTTTCTCAGGAATCATCAACTGTATCCGGGAAAACTGATTTACAGGTAAAAATATTTCCTGTAAAAAATGAAGAGGATCTTCAGCCTCAGGTAGTAGATCACCGGTACTCTCCTTTATACTGGCAATCCCCAATTTGTCTTCCTGATGATCCTCATAAAACTTTAATAGGCTCAAAAGGTGAATTTCTTTATAACTGGCTGGATAAATTCAACACGCGAATTGAGATCGGGTTAAAAGGTGAAAACCCGGCCGCATCGGTGCATCAAAATTTATATGATGCCCGGATACCAATAATAATAACTGAAAAAAAAGAAAATGAGTTGTTATTGACTGAGGAAGCGTGGGCAAGAGTGCCTGAAGAAAACACAACGATAAAAGAATGGGCGCCTCGCAGGGTAGATTATTTACTGTTAAAGTTAAAAAATATTGGGTCGGATACAAAGAAAGGACAGATTTTTTTAAGAGTAGAAAATAATGAAAAGTTAATCCTGAACAGTGATAAAGACCTCTTAACTGAAACAGATACGGCCGGCAATAATAAAATGATTGCAAGGTTTGATCCTGCAATAGGATCAATTGAAGGAGCGGGAGATTCCCTTACACTAAATTTCCCGGAACAAACATTAGCGCCTGGAGATTCATTCAAAGCTCTGATCACTTTTTATCCCGCTGTATTCGATATTCCGCATCATACAAATTATTTATCCCAGATGATTGATACTTCATTTATAAACACATCATTTAATGACGCGTATAATGATTACAGTAAGAATATATCCATAAAACAGTTAATGCGCATACCTTTTTCTCTGAGTAAGGCGGCAGTAGAATTGTCACGCTCTGTGGAATTCTGGAAGCACGTAAACCTGCCGTACGGGCAGATTACATTACCGGATCCCGGTATGCAGAGAATGTTGGACGGGAGTATCAGAAATCTATATCAGGCTCGGGAGATAATAATGGGGCAGCCTAAATCAAGAGTTGGATTAACTTGGTATCGTGGATTATGGGCTGCAGACGGTTCATTTATCAACCAGGCGCTTACTTATCTTGGCCGTTGGAATGAAGTAAAAACACAAGTTGAAGAGCTTCTTGATTGTGATGATGGTCCGCCTACAGGTTCTGAATTTTCAAAAAAATCCGGTTTCCATTTATGGATGCTATGGCACGAGGCGTTTCTTACCGGCGATTGGAAATGGCTTGAAAAACTATGGCCAAAAGTTGTAGCTGATGTTAATAATATTAAAAAGTTCCGCGAAATGACAAGAAATGATTCTACACAGGCTAATTTTGGTCTTATGCCGTTTGGTTTTCCTGACGGTGGACTTGGTGAAATACACCGGGAGTATACAAATGTTTATGGAACTCTTTTCGGTTTAAAAGCTGCTCTTTCAATTGCCGAAAAACTGAATAAGCCCGAATTAGCAGATTGGAAAGCTGAATATGATGATTATTGGAAAGCATTTGATAAGGCACGCAATCGTGATAAGCTTTTAGATTCAAAAGGAAATGTGTATGTTCCGGTAACCATGTACAATGACGGCGGATTAATTCCGCGTTCTGAAGTAGGCGGCAATTTGATTTATCCGCTGTCAATGCGGGAGGAAGAACCCCAACTTCCGCAGCGGGGTTGCTGGACCTTTTTAGAGTCAATCTACCCGGGGGAAATTTTTTCTAAAGATGATCGTTTGATGCTCGGAACTATGCAAATGCTTGATCAACACGTTCAGGAAGGCCAAATCTTTGGATCTGGCGGACTGATTCATGGATTATGGAATTATCTGGGAGGCATGTATGCCGAGGCGCATCTTTGGCTCGGTGATGGTAAAAAAGCTGTTTCGATTCTGTATGCTTTTGCTAATCACGCAAGCCCTATGCTGGATTGGGTCGAGGAACAATACCCTGTTGGCGAACAGCTTGGTGAACAATATGCCGGTGATATGCCCCATAATTGGGCTAGTGCTGAGTTAATCCGTTTGGTTCGTAATTCAATGATCATGGAAAAAGGCAAAGAACTGCATTTACTTGAAGGTATGCCGGACTCTTGGACGGAACCTGGAAAAACGACCAGCCTTCAAAATATTCCAACTTCATTTGGAGTGGTAGATCTTATTGTAAAAGTTGACAATGATGGTTCAATGGCACATATTTCATTAAACCTTAAAGCAAGAGAAATACCTGGGAAAATATTTATTCATCTGGAACATTTCGAAAAATCAATCTGGTCTGTTCAGGAAGGTAATAAATATCTTAATCCGGATAATAATATTTTGGAATTAAACGGAGATGAAATTACACTTAATATAAAATTCAGACATGACGCTGAACAACGCTATGTTAGCCCGGAGCCTGGTTTTGATAATGTCCCGGTTTATAAATAAACACTTGTTTATTTATTACAGATAACTTTTTTAATTATAATTCTGTAAAAGGTAATAATTTTATATGCTGCATAATTCAATTAATAAACCTTCGCAAAGTTTACAACTTAACAATCATTTTCTTAATGGTAAGAATATAACCAATTCAGAAAAACGAATGAAACACTTATAGGAGTTTTTGGTGGTGCAGTATTGATTGAAGGCAAACTACTTCGTGGTAAACATTTTCAGGCAGGCTGCCTGGCAGCCCATTCCACAATTAATTTTAGCGGTAAATTATGCAATTGTGGAAATATAGGATGTGTGGAATCTGAAGCATCAACATGGCGGTTGCCCTCGTTATCAAAAAATCATTATCTTTTCTTAAAAAGTTAACTTTCTAAACTTAAAACAATAGATTATGAACAAGTATTTCATTATGCTCGGGAAGGAGACCAATTATCTAAGGAAATAATTCAAAACAGCCTTGAAGTTTGGAGCGCTGGTGTAATAAATCAAATTCATGCTTATGATCCCTAACTTGTAATTATTGGCGGAGGTATAATGAAAAATGGTGCGCTGATTTTATCGTATGTCTCTTCAATGGTCGATAAACATGCATGGACCCCATGAGGTAAGGTAAAAGTTGCACCCGCTCAGGATATGGACTGGGCGGCATTAAAAGGAGTAAGTTATCTATTAGATGAAATGTTAAACAACAAGAGAATGTAGATGTCAAAATTTAATAACTACCCATTTATAGAAGTAATGGGAAATTTCCAGGTGGTAAGTGGGTGGAGTGATATCGTTTCAAAAATTATTGAACAAGTTGGAAATTATGATAAGTCTAAAACTGTCGCGGTAGAATATTATCAGGGCGTGCTGGAAGACCAGGTTACTGAAGCGCTTGTGAAGGGTATTAAACCTGATCTGGTTATTAGGACCAATGATTTAATGTATCCTGAAGAAACAATCAGGAAAATGGTTCATCCTTATGTAACAGATGATCGTATATTTGGCTACCTGACCCGGTTAAATATAGATGCTTATTTTGATCCTGAAAAAATCAAACAGGCTCAAAATTTAATACAATCAATTGCTGAAGGCATTGTTTTGGTCGTCGGAATAGGGGCAGCTTACATAGTCGAGGTATATGATCTGTTGATTTATGCTGACATGGCGCGATGGGAAATACAGCTTCGGATGAGGCAACACTTGGTAAACAATATTGGCGTAAAGAATAAAGATATAGGTGATTGGAATCTACTTTATAAACAAGGTTTTTTTGTCGATTGGAGGGTTTGCGATCGTTGGAAGAAGAAACTGATGCATAAGTGGGATTTTGTGCTTGATACTAATAATCGCAATATGCCTAAAATGGTTGAGGGAAAAGCTGTATTGACCGGATTAAATATTTGTATTAACCGTCCATTCAGTGTTGTTCCGTTTTTTGACCCCGGTCCCTGGGGTGGGCAATGGATGAAAGAAAAATGTAATCTCGATTCCGTAGCTGAAAATTATGCGTGGTGTTTCAATTGTGTGCCGGAGGAAAACAGCCTTTTGTTAAAGTTTGGCGATAGTGTAATAGAAATACCATCCATAAACCTCGTGTTTTATGATCCTAAAAATTTATTGGGAGATGCAGTCCATGGCAGGTTCGGAGATGAATTTCCAATCCGCTTTGACTTTCTTGATACTATGGATGGCGGAAACCTTAGTTTGCAGGTACATCCTCTTACTGAGTATATTCAGGAAAAATTCGGGATTCATTATACACAGGATGAAAGTTATTATATGCTTGATGCAAAACCAGGTGCAATTGTTTACCTCGGATTGAAAGAAGGAATTAGGCCGGAACAAATGATTAATGACCTGAAAATTGCACAGAAGGGGAATACTTCCTTTAATGCCGAAAAATATGTACAAACCTGGCAAGCTAAAAAACATGACCATTTTCTGATACCTGGCGGTACTGTTCATTGTTCAGGAAAGGATAGTATGGTACTTGAAATAAGTGCTACACCTTATATTTTTACTTTTAAATTGTGGGATTGGGGCCGTTTGGGTATGGACGGCAAACCCCGGCCGATAAACATAGAGCATGGAGAAAATGTAATTCAATGGAACAGGACTACTGACTGGGTGCGGAAAAATCTTGTAAACCGTATTGAAAAAACTGACGAAGGAGACGGTTGGATAGAAGAGTGTACCGGTTTGCATGAAAGGGAATTCATTGAAACCAGGAGGCATTGGTTTTCAAAACCCGTTGTTCATTATACTAATGGAGGAGTCAATGTATTAAACCTTGTTGAAGGTGAAGAAATAATTGTTGAAAGCCCCACGAATGCGTTCGTCCCTTTTGTGGTTCATTATGCGGAAACATTTATTGTTCCTGCTTCAGTAGGTTCCTACAAAATCAGCCCTTTCGGTGAAAGTGTTGGAAAGCAATGCGGTACAATTAAAGCCTGGGTGAGATGTAATCCATAAAATAAAAATAATTGATATCATCCGGTGTTAAAATGTTAATAAATTTTCAAAAATTATCCTGGCAAAAAAGAAAATAAATAATGAGAGAAAAAGATAATAAATTCCTGATTCTGACTGCTCTTGTCGCAGCGCTCGGCGGATTACTATTTGGTTTCGATACGGCAGTAATTTCGGGGACTACTCCGTTTATTCAACTCTATTTCCTTTTGAACGATATCGCATTAGGGTGGACGGTTAGTAGTCTTCTTGTCGGATGTATTGTAGGTGTAATATCTTCGGGCAAACCCGGGGATCTGTTCGGGCGTAAGTATACATTAATTGTTGCGGCGTTATTATTTTTAATATCAGCTCTGGGCTCTGCATTATCTACAAATTTAACATATTTTATTATTTTTCGTTTTTTTGGTGGGGTTGCGGTTGGAACTGCATCAATGCTTTCTCCTATGTATATTTCCGAAATAGCTCCTGCTGATAGACGTGGAGCCCTTGTATCGCTGAATCAGCTTGCAATAGTAATTGGAATTTTACTTGCTTTCTTCTCTAATTATTTATTGGCAGGAATGGGTACAAATTCCTGGCGCTGGATGTTTGCAGTTATGGGTTTGCCTGCATTTTTATTTTTTGTCACATTGATATTTATACCCGAAAGCCCGCGCTGGCTGGTTCAGAAAAATAAGAAAGACGAAGCATATGCGATTCTGGAAAAAATTAATGGGGTTGACATTGCTAAAGCAGAACTTCTATCTATTGTGAATTCAGATGCTCAGGGTGTAAAAGGAAATTATAGGGAAGTTTTTGCAAAAGGGATGAGACCTGTTTTGTGGATCGGTGTTTTGTTAGCTGTCTTTTCTCAACTTACCGGCATAAATTCCATCATGTATTATGCTCCAATTATATTTAAAAATTTGGGAAATGGTACAGGATCTGCTTTAATTCAAACTGCCGTTATAGGAAGTGTAAACTTTTTATTTACGATAGTGGCTATTTTGTGGATTGATAAATGGGGTCGGAAACCGTTATTAATCGCTGGTGCTGCAGGAATGATTATTTCCCTTACAGTGATTACTGTTGCTTATTATCTCAATGAACTGGGGGGTTATCTTATTTTCTTTTTCATCCTTACATACATAGCTTCTTTTGCCGCTTCTCTCGGTCCGGTGAGTTGGGTTGTAATATCTGAAATTTTTCCAAATAAAATGCGAAGCAAAGCTATGTCAATTGCAATTGTTGCACTTTGGGGCTCAAATTTTATTGTAACGCTTACTTTTCCTGCAATATTGAATCGCATGGGAGGTGGAGCAGCTTTTTTGATTTTCGATATAATGTGTGTATTAATGCTAATATTTATAATTAATAAACTTCCTGAAACAAAAGGAAAAAGCCTGGAGGAACTAGAAAAAATCATGGTTAAGAGGATATAAAAATGGAAAATCAAATATCCAAATTTTATCCGGGGCTAGATATTAAACCAATTACAAATCCGATGGATTATGAGTATAGGCCGGATTGTTTTGGGTCTAAATTAGAGAACCGTTCCCTTGAATCTATCAGAAAAAGTCTGCTTGATCCCGGTTGTTCTGGCCCTGGCCCGGTTTACTCAATTGCAATGGATGTAGGAAAAGAGAAACATAAACATTTACTCATTGAACGGAATTTGTTGTTCGGAGTAGTTACTTATGCTAGGGGTCGATTGGGTGATGAACCGGTTCGGAGCCAGGGGCGTATTCATAAAAAAACGCGTAACAATCCGATCTCTCCCCCGGAAGTATATAAAATATGGTCAGGTAAGGCTATTATATACATGCAGGAAACAGCCAATGATAATCCCGGGCGTTGTTTTGCTGTTGAAGCCTCTCCCGGCGAAGTAGTAATTGTTCCCCCTGATTGGGGGCATGCTACTATTAGTGCAGATCCTGATGCATTTTTGTATGTATCCCAACCTCAGGATAAGTTCGAAATATGGCAGAATTTTATTCCTTAGAAATATATTCCATTAATACTTATTACCTTGGTTGTCTGCATTCCTTAGGTTATAGCACTATCTGTAATTGTTGAATAAGAAAGATAACAAGGCCAAAGCTGTCGGTTTAAATTATTTTAATTTTCCTAAAGGAAAAAATATGGAAAAAAAATCTACTTACGGTTATTTAATAGCATTGCTTTTTATTTTAACAACTTTAAGAGGTTATGGGCAGAAAAATCATTTGAGAAATCCTTTTGAGAACTCCTTATCTTTTCCTGTCATGACGTGGTATGGTCTCACCGCAGATCAACTTGATATTAAACATTTCAGAGATTTAAAAAATGCGGGATTTACAATTAATTTTTCGACTTTGGGCAGTTATGAGCTTAACAAAAAAGCATTAGATCTGGCACAGCAGGTTGGCTTAAAACTGATAATCAGCGATAACCGGATCCAACCCGGTAAACCAGTTGATAGTATTGCAGCCGAAAAATTAAATCAGATGGTGCTGGATTATAAAAACTTTCCGGCGCTTCTTGGTTATTTTATAACGGATGAACCCAATACTGCCGTTTTTGAAAATATGGCAGCGATTAAAAAACAAATTTCACTCCGGGATTCATCGCATATAATTTACGCAAATCTATTTCCGGATTACGCGAATAATGAACAATTAGGCGCTAAAACTTACCGGGAATACGTTGACAAGTATATAAATATGTTCCAGCCCAAAATACTTTCGTATGATTATTATCCTTTTTTAAATACCGGTTTTAGGGATACTTACTTTCAGAATTTGGAGGTTATTCGTGAGTCGGCACTTAAAGCGGGTATTCCTTTCTGGTCGTTTACTATGAGCTGCCAGATTTATCCCCCATATCCAAAACCGGAGGAATCATGGATCAGATTGCAATTATACAGCGATCTTGCTTATGGTTCAAAGGGTCTCCAGTATTTTACATATGCACTACCGCATTCAGGAGCGGAGGATTTTAAAATAGCTATTCTGGATGCTAACGGAAGGCAGACATATTTGTACGGCATAACAAAACGAATAAATTCAGAAATACATTCACTTGAAAAAACTATAAAGCAGCTTAATTCCATTGGTGTTTATAATACAGAGCCATTACCTAAAGGTACCAAACCCATGCCGGAAAATTTTTATATTAAAAATATTACAGGCGGGCCTATGGTTGCCGGGGTTTTTAATGATAAATCGGGATCTGCATATTTACTCCTTGTAAATCGGAATTATGAAAAAGCTGTGGACTTTACTTTATATGTTTCTGGAAAAGTAAAAGGATTTATGGAAGTTCCAAAATCAGCTAAAAAAAATAATCATGTCCTTAAAGTAAAACAGGGCATAATTAAGCTGCAATTTAAAGCTGGAGACGGAAGATTATTTCAGGTACTTTGAAATAATTTCTCACTGAAATATTTAATATTGGAGGCTGCCAAAATATTTTATTTTTTAAGCTTTAGCTAATCGAAATTGCTACCACCACCGGGAAGTCATTCCCGGCTCTCTAAGAATGCGAAGGGCAAAAACTCTTCGCATTTTTTATTTTTAAATGAACTATTTAATAATTTATTCATGCATCACCCAAAATTAGAGGAGACTAAATAAATGTAATTTGTTTATTTCGTTTGGATTACTAATTGATTTTTACCCCCTACTCATTAGCGCTCCTTTTTCATCTGAATGTTGCTTAATATACTCTATGTTATAATCCGTTTATATAAATAAATCCAAATTATTTGGGATTTCTGTGTTGTGGTTTATAATGGCTCAATAATTTCGCAAGTATCAATATGATACATCCCCTCCTCTAATAATCTCTTAAAAACTTAAAAATCCTTCCAAAATCAAGCCCTTTTCTTGGTACACTTATTATATGTAAACAATGTAGAATAAATAAAACAAATAATAAATATTGCACCATAGAAGGAGCTAATAAAATGAGTAAAAGAGATACCATTAAACAAACTGCTAAATTACCGCTTCTGATAATTTTAGTATTTTTCGTTCAATCCATCTATGGTCAATCCATCACTTTATGTTCTCACAGCCCTTTTAATGATTTTAACAATTCTTCTAATCCTGGGAAAAGTACTAACTTATGGTTGAATATTCATACTAATCTTAACGGTGAATTGGCAAATAATGGAGATTACATATTATTTACAGGAGGAACACTAACATTAACCGGAATCAGTTGTACACCTCAAGTCACAAATTATCAGGTTCCATGTGGAAAAATAATAGCGGACAATACCGTTTCATCGCCAATTACCTCTTATGATACAACTATAAATACCTGGATTACAAAAGTTCCATTGGGCTTCTCCTCAAGTGATATTTTTATTTGCGGGGCTATTGCCAATTCGTCTAATGGCTTTGTAGCTGGTAGCGGGAAAAATACTCAATTGGCTGGCTATTTTTACAGCAACATTTCATCGCTAAGCAAACAATGGACGTATGGCTTGGCTTGTTATCAATCTGCATTTTCATACTCAAGTATTTGCAAAGCTGGTTGTGTGAATTCTATCAGTGGGGGAACACCTGCCGGTACACCCACTACTCAAACTAATTATTGTGTAGCCGGCGGATCTTGCGGCGGAGGCAGTGACTATTGCGGGTCATATTGTTCATCGGATAAATACACAACTTGCGGTAATTATTATTGTTCAATAGGAGACTTTGTATGGAATGATGCAAATCATAATGGAATCCAAAATTCTGGAGAAGCAGGATTAACAAATGTAACTGTAAAATTATATACATCTGCCGGAGTATTGGCATCAACTACCACTACCAATTCAAACGGTAAATATTTATTCAGTAATTTGACACCCGGTAGTTATTATGTTCAGTTCGTAGTACCCGGCGGCTATACAGTAAGCCCCGCATTACAGGGTAGTGATACAACAGTTGATTCAAACCCGAATTCAACAGGAAAGACCGGAACGATATACTTAAAAGCAGGACAAAACAATTTGACAATAGATTGCGGTATGTATCCAACGCCGCCGGTTTTAGGTAGCATTGGAGACTTTGTATGGAATGATGCCAATCATAATGGAATACAGGATGTTGGTGAGGCAGGTATATCAAATGTTACAGTAAAATTATATACAACTTCGGGAACATTAGTAACAACCACAACAACCAATTCAAGTGGAAAATATTTATTTAGCAATTTGTCAGCGGGAAGTTATTATGCACAATTCGTAGTACCTGCCGGTTATACTGTGAGCCCGGCGCTTCAGGGTAAAGACACAACAATTGATTCAAATCCTAATTCAACGGGAAAAACCGGAACGATATACCTGACGGCAGGACAGAACAATTTGACAATAGATTGTGGATTGTATCCAACACCGCCGGCTGTGGGAAGTATAGGTGATTTTGTTTGGAATGACGCCAATCATAATGGAATTCAGGATGCAGGTGAAACAGGCATAGCTAACGTAACAGTAAATTTATACACAACTGCTGGAACTCTGGTATCAACCACTACAACTAATTCAAGTGGAAAATATTTATTCAGCAATCTGTCGGCGGGAAGTTACTATATTCAATTTGTAATACCTGCCGGTTATACTGTAAGCCCGGCATTACAAGGTAGTGACACAACTTTAGATTCAAATCCTAATTCTACTGGAAAAACCGGAACGATATACCTGACGGCAGGACAGAACAATTTGACAATAGATTGTGGATTGTATCCAACACCGCCGGCTGTGGGAAGTATAGGTGATTTTGTTTGGAATGACGCCAATCATAATGGAATACAGGATGCAGGTGAAACAGGCATAGCTAACGTAACAGTAAATTTATACACAACTGCTGGAACTCTGGTATCAACCACTACAACTAATTCAAGTGGAAAATATTTATTCAGCAATCTGTCGGCGGGAAGTTACTATATTCAATTTGTAATACCTGGCGGTTATACTGTAAGCCCGGCATTACAAGGTAGTGACACAACTTTAGATTCAAATCCTAATTCTACTGGAAAAACTGGAACGATATACTTAACGGCAGGGCAAAACAATTTGACAATAGATTGCGGTATGTACCCGACACCGCCGACATTAGGTAGTATTGGTGATTTTGTTTGGAATGATGCTAATCATAATGGAATACAGGATGCAGGTGAAGCCGGTATATCAAATGTAACAGTAAATTTATATACAACTTCCGGAACATTAGTATCAACCACAACAACTAATTCCAGTGGAAAATATTTATTCAGTAATTTGTCAGCGGGCAGTTATTATGTACAGTTCGTGATACCTACCGGTTATACTGTAAGCCCGTCGCTTCAAGGTATTGATACAACAATAGATTCAAATCCTAATTCAACAGGAAAGACGGGAACGATATACTTAGCTGCAGGGCAGAACAATTTGACAATAGATTGTGGTATGTATCCTACCCCGCCTGCATTGGGAAGCATAGGTGATTTTGTTTGGAATGATGCCAATCATAACGGAATACAGGATGCGGGTGAAACTGGAATATCTAATGTTACTGTTCAATTATATAACAATAGTAATAATAGTTTAGTGGCAACAACTACAACCGATGCAAACGGGAAATATTTGTTCAGTAATTTGTCTGCGGGCAGTTACTATGTGCAATTCGTAATACCGAACGGTTATACAGTAAGCGCGGCATTACAAGGTAGTGACACAACAATAGATTCAAACCCTAATTCCACAGGAAAGACAGGAACGATATATTTAACGTCAGGGCAGAATAATTTAACAATAGATTGTGGTATGTACCCAACACCGCCCGCATTGGGAAGCATAGGTAATTTTGTATGGAATGATGCCAATCATAACGGAATACAAGATGCGGGTGAAACTGGAATATCTAATATAACTGTTCAATTATATAACACCGGTAATAATAGTTTAGTGGCAACAACTACTACCGATGCAAACGGGAAATATTTATTCAGCAATTTAACAGCCGGCAGTTACTATGTTCAATTTGTAATACCTGGCGGTTATACGGTAAGCCCGGCATTACAAGGCAATGACACAACCGTAGATTCAAATCCTAATTCCACAGGAAAGACAGGAACTTTATACCTAACTGCAGGGCAGAATAATTTAACAGTAGATTGTGGTATTTACCCGACACCGCCTGCATTAGGAAGTATTGGCGATTTTGTATGGAATGATGCCAATCATAATGGAATACAGGATGCAGGCGAAGCAGGAATAGCTAATGTAACTGTAAATTTATTCACAACTTCCGGATCATTGATATCCACAACCACAACAAATTCAAACGGAAAGTATTTATTCAGCAATCTGTCAGCCGGGAGTTACTATGTACAGTTCGTGATACCTACTGGTTATACTTTAAGTCCGTCGCTTCAAGGTAGTGATACAACAATAGATTCAAATCCGAATTCAGCCGGAGAGACAGCAACGATATACTTAACTGCAGGGCAGAATAATTTGACAATAGATTGCGGAATGTATCTAACACCTCCGGTATTAGGAAGTATTGGCGATTTTGTATGGAATGATGCCAATCATAATGGAATACAGGATGCAGGCGAAGCAGGATTACCGAGCGTAACAGTTGAATTATTCAGCTATAATAATAATAGTTTGGTGGCCATAACCACAACCGATGCAAACGGAAAATATTTATTCAGCAATTTGTCGGCAGGCAGTTATTATGTACAATTTGTAGTACCAAACGGTTATACAATAAGCCCGGCAATTCAGGGAAGTGACACAACAATAGATTCAAATCCTAATTCAACAGGAAAAACAGGGGTTATTTATTTAACAGCAGGACAGAACAATTTAACAATAGATTGCGGTATGTATCTATTACCGGTAAATCAAAACGCTGATCTTCAGATCCAAAAATCAGTAAGCAATGCAAATCCGTCCTGCGGGGATAACTTCTCTTACACTATAATAGTTACAAACCTTGGTCCTAATTCCGCTTCAAACGTAGTTGCAAACGACGTTTTACCCGCTGGAATTGTATATCAATCCAGTAATACAACAATTGGTTCTTTCGATACAACAACTGGAGTTTGGACAATCGGAACTCTTGCAAACGGAGCAGCAGCTACATTAACCATTAATGTAACCGTAGACTGCACAAAAATGAATAGTACTTCTTTTGATCTTGGCGTAGCAAAAGGTTTCAACTTATTTGTAATCCAGGATCTTAATCAGCCTTCATGTGATTCACAGGGCAAAGTTGCCGTTGGTCGTAATGCAACATTATCAAACTATAGCATTGGAGATAAGTTGTCCTCAAACAGTGGCGATGTATTGGTTGTCGGCAATAATTTAAGTTATAGCAGCGGTGCAGTACTAAATGGGAATGTTGTATTTGGTAATGCAACAAATTTACCTCAATCTACCGTATCAATTGCCGGTTCTTTAACTAAAGCAACTCCAATTGATTTTACCGCGGCTCAGTCATACTTGCAAGGATTATCCGTATCATTGGGTAATTACACTGTAAACGGCACAACTTTATTTCAATGGGGTGGTTTGAAGTTGACAGGCACAGATCCTTATTTAAATGTTTTCAAAGTTAACGGAAGTGATTTAAGCTCAGCTAACGACTTCCAGATTGATGTTCCTAACGGCTCAGTTGTTGTTGTTAACGTCAATGGGGCAAATATATCATGGTCTGGTGGTCTGGCTGTAACAGGAACGGCTATCAATAATGTCCTTTACAATTTCTATCAGGCAACAAACTTATCTATAACGGGTATCAATGTTCGTGGATCTATTCTTGCGCCGGATGCAGCATTAGTTTATCCGTCTGGCCTCATTACCGGGGAGGTAATTGTAAATTCAATGACTGGCAGTGGACAATTTAACTTAAGTCCGTTCCAGGGCAATATTCCCGTAGATACCATGATAACAAATACAGCAACAGTTACATCTGCTACCGCTGATAGTATAATTTCAAACAATACATCGTCGGCAACAATCCTGGTTGGTGGTACAACAAATAATAGTAATGGAACCGGTACCGGAAGTTCAGGAAACGGAAATAGCGGTGTCAATACTCTTGCTTCATGGAAAAGTGTAAGTTCATTCTCACAAGGCCAGATAGTTTATACATTAATGTATGACAGTAGTTCTATTTACGCTGGTACAACTGGTGGAAAGATCTACAAATCAATAGACAATGGAACAAACTGGACATTGATTAATAGCGGTATGAATGCAAGTTCTATCTGGTCATTATTAAAAACAGGTTCGTCATTTCTTGCAGCAACAGATAATGGTGTGTATTCATATAATGATACTACATGGAGTTTGACATCACTAAACGGAAAAGACGTTCATGCATTAACTGCAAATGGAAATACAATATATGCTGGAACCTGGGGCTACGGTATTTTCAAATCGGGCAGCAATGGTACAACCTGGAATAAATGCAACTCCGGGTTAGACTCTACTTCAATGGTTCAGTCGCTTACCGTTAATAACGGTATAATATTCGCTGGAACAATAGGTAGTGGGTTATTCAAATCAACCGACGGTTCAAATTGGATAAAAACAGAATGTGCATACCAGTCAATTCAGTCATTATGCTCAACTAATTCAGACGTCTATGCCGGAACTTATGGTGATGGACTCTACAAATCAGTTGATGGAGGCTCAAGTTTTGCAAAAGTTACAAGTTTGAATGTATCCTATATCTATAATGTAATGACGGATCTTTCTGGCAAAATATATGTAAGCTCCCTGACAAACGGAGTATTCGTATCGGCAGATAACGGTTCAACATGGAATACTCTGGGAATGGGCGGGTTTAATGTAAGCTCACTTATGGTAAATGCAAAAACAAGTGATGTCTATGCCGGAACAAAAGCCGGTACCGTCTATAAAATTAGTGGGTCACAAACAATAACGGCTACAACTAAGGTAACTGAAGTTCCAAAAGAATTCAAACTCTCTCAGAACTATCCGAATCCGTTTAACCCGTCGACTATGATCAACTACTCTGTTGCTAAAACAGGTTTAGTAACAATAAAAGTTTATAATATATTGGGAAAAGAAATAACAACTTTAGTTAATGAAGTGAAATCTGCAGGCGATTATAGTGTACAATTTTCCGCAAAGAGCGGCTGCGCTTCAGGTGTTTACTTTTACAGTATGCAGGCAGGTAATTTTGTACAAACAAAGAAACTTGTTCTGCTTAAGTAAATTAACAAATTCAAACTAATTCTATAAGGCGAAGCATTACAGCTTCGCCTTCTTTATTTATAATATTGGCAATAATAGGATTTTCAAAATACTATTAAAACATTTTTTTTATTTCATTAAAGTAATTATCCGATAATTCTTCAGCTAAAGATATCGATTTTGCCTCTGTAATAATTCTAATAATCGGCTCTGTATTTGATTTTCTAAGATGTACCCAGTGATCGGAAAAATCTATACGCAGGCCGTCTTCAGTATTGATGTTTTCTTTGCTGTACTTTTTAGTTAGTATCTTTATTACTTCATCCGGGTTAACATTAACAAGATCAATCTTTTTCTTTGCTATCGAATAATCAGGTAGTGCCGCTTTCAGTCCTGCCAATGTGCCTCCAAACTCAAGTAAGTGTTGAAGTGTTATGGCTATACCTACCAGGGCATCCCTTCCGTAATGCAATGCCGGATAAATTACTCCGCCGCTTCCTTCGCCCCCTATTACTGCATTTACCTCTTTCATTCTCTTAACAACATTTGCTTCTCCTACAGGTGAGCGGAATACTTTTTGTCCTTCGGCTTTAGCAACATCATCAACCGCGCGGGTTGTAGAAAGATTAACAACTACATTCCCTTTTTCCTTTGACAATATAAATTTTACCGCCTGTGTAATAGTATTTTCTTCACCAAACGGCTTACCTTCGTTTGTTATTAAAACCAGCCTGTCAACATCAGGATCAACAACAACTCCCAGGTCGGCTTTACTTTCTTTTACTGCTTCCATAGTTCTTGTTAAGTTCTCAGGTATTGGTTCAGGCAGGCGGGGGAATATGCCTGTTCGTTCGCAGTTCAACTCAATAACTTCGCAGCCGAATTCTTTCAGGAAATCCGGAATAATATAAACACCGGCGCCATTTACACAATCCGCTAATACTTTGAACTTCTTTTTTTTAATTTCCTTTTGATTTATTAGCTTTAATTCCAAAACATCTTTTACATGTCTTTTCAGCCCTTCATCGGTATGGGTTAGTTTACCTATTGAATTCCAGTTTTCATATTTATTATCGGAATTATTAAGCAATGATTGCAGAACGATGTACTCATCCGGAAATAGAAATTGTCCCGTATGGTTTAACATTTTCAAAGCATTCCATTGATTAGGGTTATGGCTTGCAGTTATTGCAATGCCCCCTTTTGCCTTGAGAGTTTTAACCGTGTACTGGACAGTTGGCGTAGGACAAATACCGATCTCAATTACATCCATGCCTTTCGCAAGCAGTGTACCGGTAACCAGCGATAAAACCATTTCGCCGGTAATTCTTGCATCCCGCCCTACAACAACTTTACCTTTGCCGATAAGTTCAGCATAAGCAGATGTATATTTTATTATTGTCTCGGGATCCAGGCCATCTCCAACTATCCCCCGAACTCCTGATATACTTGCCATTAAAGTAGACATTCATTCTCCTTTTACCTCTATATATTATTATGCTCTTGATTGTAACAGGACAAGAAATATTTTTCAATATGGAAATTAATATATTAAATAATAAAATTAAATAAATAAGTACAAATAAATAAAAAATATTATATATTATTATTCATATACACAATTAATATCTTAAAAAGAGTTTAATTTTTAATATATATACAAAAAAATTAATAAGATGTGATATTAATAGCTTTATTTAACTTCGTATATCGCCTTTTTCACTAGTAAAGTGATTTAAAATATATAAAGACAAAATAATAAATAAAATATTTAATAAATTAGTTGACAATAAATAAAAAATATATAATATTGTCTCTGTCGATAAATAAAAAATATATCACTCACTATTTATTAACTAATACTTTATTCTTCCGGTGTAAAAATGGTAAATATAAACACATTGTTTACAGCAAATCTTAGCCTTTTACCGTTTATTTTGATGCTGCTTTTAACAGCCGTTTATATATACAGTTCACCGGTTCTAATCCCTTTAAACATTCTTAAATTAATAAAATCAAAATTGCTTGTATGTAACTCTGCCTGGTGTTTATCTAATTATGGCTGGGTAACACGGTAAGATCTAAAATGAAAGAGATTGAATGATAATCAATGATTCGTTTTGTAAAAGAAGGAATTTAATATATGCATAAAATGATACATTGCTTAGTTTCCATTATAACAATTCTTGTTGTTGTTCAGATCACAACCTATGGCGAATATTCAAATAAAAGCAGTAGAAGATCAGGTAGTCCCGCCGGGGTAGATACAATTAATATGAACGTATTAGTACCTGCATATTTTGATCCATCCAGTTCGGATTGTTGGAGCCGTATGTCAACACAGGCAGAAAAAATGTCCGGCAGGCTTTATGCAATTGCAAATAAAGATAGTGGTCCGGGCTCCTACGATTCAACTTACACAAATGCCATTAACTCAATGCATGCCAATACAGGAAAAGTCATCGGATACGTCTATACGAATTACGGGGCAATCGGTATTGACGCGGTAAAATCAGATATTGATAAATGGTATTCCTATTATCCAACTCTGGATGGTATATTTCTTGATTGCCAGGATAATGTTACGGGAAAGGAAGCTTATTATATTGAGATATATAACTACATAAAACAAAAGGATTCTACCGCACTGGTTGTGTCTAATCCCGGGACCAATACAATTGAAAATTACCTGGTTTATAACGGACAACGTGTATCGGACGTTGATTGTATTTTTGAAGTTAATACGGGATTTAATTCGTGGATCCCTTCATCATGGTGTAGTAAATATTCAAGTGATAATTTCTATGTCATTCCTTACAACACCCCGTCAAATGAATATGTCGGCGTAGTAAACAGGGCACACCAATTAAACGTTGGCTGGATATACTGCACCAATAGTACTCTTCCTAATCCCTACAACACTTTACCGACTTATTTTGAGGAATTCTGTAATTATATAATAACAGGAATATATACACCCATTCCGGGCCAGAATCTGATTCAAATTGACGGAAATTTTGATGATTGGCAGAATGTCCCGGTACTGAATACGACTCCGAATCCGCCTGATAGTGTAGGAGAATCACCTTATCCTGATGCCGATTATATAAACTTTTGGGCAGTGAATGACACTTCCAATTTGTATTTAAGCTATGAACTTGGCGGAACTATCTCTTCAAATTATTTCTATCATATTTTTATCGATGCAGATGCTAACCCGAATTCAGGTTACGTATACAATGACAGCGCTTCTATAGGTGCCGAGTTTATGGTTGAAAATGATATTCTTTATAAATACGCGGGAAAAGGCGGTGCTGATTGGTCCTGGTCCCAGATTTCTGAGTTTAGTAAAGCCAATAGCGGGGGAAGAACCGAAATGAGCATTCCTCTTGATATCTTATTTTCAACAGTAAAGAGTAATGTTATAAGATTAATTTTCGAGACAAACAGCAGTACATCGCCGTATACCCAAACTGATATCGATCCTTTTGATTATAAAAACAAATTCTATACTTATACTTTAAAAACTGTCACGGGTGTTAATGATAAAAGCAGTGAAGGAATACTAACCCTTAACCTGAGTCAAAATTATCCAAATCCTTTTAATCCGTCAACATTAATCCAATATCGGGTTCCGGCCGGCGGGTTAGTAACATTAAAAGTATTTGATGTATTAGGCAGAGAAATAAGAACGCTGGTAAATGAATACAGGTCTGGGGGTAATTATACTGTTTCGTTTGACGCTTCAAAATTTGCAAGCGGAATTTATTTCTATCAATTGAGATCAGGTAATTATGTCTCAACCAAAAAGATGTTATTGTTAAAATAACGACATTTGCGTCAGGCTCACCTTTGATGTGAGCCTCTCATTTAAATAAATCAAGACACGACAATTGTCATAATAGTAAATAAAAAGATAAAATTTGTCGGTTGAAAAACAAAGGAAACCTTAAAAAAATAAAACTATTAGTCATTTTCTAAAACTTTAATATCTCATTCAATTTGGAAAACCATCATGGAGAAAATATGAACAGAATTTTTACTTTTTTAATTGTATCTGTTTTTCTCGTAACCCTCACTTGTACTACTCTCTTTGCTGCCGGTACAAGTATAGAAGGTTATGTAAAGGATGCTTCAACGGGTGAAGCACTTTTTAGTGCAAACGTAATTCTTAGTAATACAAGCCTGGGGGCTGCTACCGATTTTGAGGGTAAATATACAATTCTCAATGTACCTTCCGGATCTTATACAATCAAAGCTACCTATATAGGATATAAAACGCTTGAACTAAAAATAAATGTAAAAGAAGGTGTAAAATTAGTTCAGAATTTTAAATTGGAACCTGTCGGAATTGAAAGTAAGACAGTTGTAGTTACTGCCCAGGCATCCGGCCAATTGCAGGCTATCAATGAGCAGTTGTCATCCGACCAGATTATAGATGTAGTTTCAGCGGCAAAGATCCAGGAATTACCCGATGCCAATGCTGCCGAATCTGTGGGCAGGCTTCCTGGGGTTTCTGTACTAAGAAATGGCGGTGAAGGATTTGAAGTAGTAGTCAGGGGCCTTCAGCCAAAGTATAACCAAATTATGATTGACGGGGTTCAGATGTCTTCTTCGGATCCGGAAGACAGGAGCACGGATTTGAGTATGATCTCATCCAATATGCTTGAAGGGATAGAGGTTTCCAAGAGTGTAACTCCGGATATGGATGCCAATGTAATAGGTGGAACAGTAAACTTTGAACTTCGGGAAGCGAAAGCTACAGAATCAGGCCTCCCGGGCATTAGTCTTCTTACACAGGGCAGCTATAATAGTCTGCCGGATGCAGTAAACAACTTAAATAACTATAAGTATGTAGTAAGCGGCGAGGAAAGATTTCTTGATAACCGTCTGGGTGTTTTTGCACAAATCGATATAGAACGAAAAAACCTGTCATCCAATGAGCTGGGAGCAGCATATAACCACGCAGGAGCCAGTACGATTAATTACTATACCACGGGCCTTACACTATCGGATATACTTAGAGACAGGCAGCGAAATAATGCGGCATTAGTAGTGGACTATAAACTGCCTGAAGGCGCTATCAAATTTTCAAATTTTATAAGTTCAGGTAATACGGATACTCAAAACAGGAGTGAATTATTTGACATTACAGACAATGAGCACGAATATTATCTGACAAATACAAATAGTACGTTAACCACAGTTACTAACTCTATAGATTTTCAGCAGGCTGTATCCATCTTCCAGGTGGACTTAAGAGTATCCAATGCTTATTCGGGTACAAAAGATCCCGGTGACTGGACAATTAGTTTTTTACAAACATCGGCAGGTCTGGGCGGTTTTAATAACGTATCTAATGTTAATCCGCTGGCGGTTCCTAAAGCAGCCAATGATAATTATTCCGCTACACTATTAAATACAATAAATACAAGCAGCAGCCTGTCGATAGAACGGGCATCAACCGGATCACTGGACTTAAAAACAAATGTTAATATATCTGATTTGGTAAGTGCAGAGATAAAATTCGGTGGTATGGACCGTTATCAGACAAGATCATATGAATCAGATGTATATGACGGAGGAGGGCTTCAATTTGGCGACGCCGGATATGCCAATAATCTGATTATTTCAAAGTTTGGATTACCGTCAAATCTTGAATACAATATAACAATCCCATATTTCACGGATCCTAATTTCGGCTACGGTGAATTCCTGAACGGGGATTATAAAATGGTAGAGCCGTTAAATTACGGTATGCTCTCTCAAATGGCCAATGTAATGAAAAGTAATGTTGCACAAATCGCTGCTAATAATGGTACAGCCGCCTACGGCCATGACAATTTCCTGTCAACTACAAATAATTACTCAGGTAATGAAAATCAATCAGCAGTTTATTTAATGTCCACATTCAAAATCGGGCCTGAGCTGACGATTATACCCGGAGTCAGGTATCAGGATCTTCAAACAGAATATACGGGTATTCGGGGAGTAGAGAGCCGCCTGTCGTTTAATGCATATAACCACTATGATACAACAGTAAATCAGAACCACGGTTACTGGCTACCTGATGTATCTTTAAGATACAAACCAACCAGTTGGTTTGATGCCCGCCTTTCCTACACTAATACGCTTGCCTATCCTGATTTTGATGCTATCATACCGAGAATAGATGTTGGCAGCGGAATAATATCATGGAATAATTATCAATTAGTTCCGTCGCGTTCAACAAACTATGATGTATCCTTATCATTTTATAATAACGAAATCGGGCTGTTCACAGCAGGGGCATTTTTGAAACAGATAGATAATTTAATATATCCGTGGTCATTTTATGTATCGGGAACACAGGCATTACAATATTATCCTCCAAGCCTGATCGGGTCAACATCAAATCTGGGTACGTATCAGGTAAATACATTTGTAAATGATTCATACAAGATAAATAATTACGGAATGGAGTTCGACTGGCAAACTCATTTCTGGTACCTGCCTGGGCCGCTGGCAGGATTAGTATTTAGTGCAAACTATACACATATATTCTCAAAGGCCCAGTATCCGTACGTATATATAAACTCAACAGGCCGTTCGATCTCATATATTGATACGTCTTTTACAGACCGGCTTTTAGATCAACCGGATGATATAATAAACCTGTCGCTTGGATTTGATTATAAGGACTTCTCAATACGGGTATCAATGCTTTACCAGACGGATATATTTACAGGAGTAAACTTCTGGCCGCAATTAAGGAGCAACACATCAGCATATACGCGTTGGGATCTTGCAGCAAAGCAGGAACTGCCGTGGTTTAAGCTTCAAATCTTTGGAAATATAAATAATATCAATGGAGCAAAAGATATTAGTGTAATCCAGGGAGGCGGCGGGGTGCCTATATCAGAGCAGGAGTATGGAATGACGGCCGACTTCGGGCTTCGCTGGAATTTTTAATTATATAAGAAAATGAAATGATATTCTGTATGTGCATAAATAAATAAAATGACCGGATTTCTTTAATAAACAATAATTAGAAGAGGTACAAAATGTTCCATTATTATGGCAGAGATAGACCGACTAAATAAATATCATTAATTCAAGAGTTCTTTTGCGTAATATAAAATAAACGTCTAATAAAAGGAATCTTTTTATGAAAACAACATTCACTTTATTAATATTCTTAACAATGTTAGTATTGTTTAGTGTACAAAGTAACACATTAGCTGCAAGCGATACACTAATCGTCTATGCAAGTGGGGCAAGCCTTGACCAGATCATTAATAGTGATACTACCTCAAGCGGGTTACAAGCACATAGTGCTTACAAACTTGTTTCTTTAGATACTACTTATATCTTTTTAGGTCCTGTTTCGGTGAAGTCGAATCTCACGGTTTTAGGAGTTTTAGGCTCTAATAACAGGCCTCCGTGCATACAGCCGGGTGTGTTGAGTGATGGGTCTATTCCTGATTATTTATTTGTAATGAATGGGATTCAAACAGTTGGCATATTCAAAAATCTTTATCTCACTGGTTTAGCTACAAATAATACTATTAATCAGGCAAATGTAAATGGTGTAGGAGCATTGATTCAAATATCGGCTGATAATATTAAGCTCCATGTTGATAATGTTATCTTTGAAGATTGGCCGGAAAATGCTATCAGCTATAGTGGAAATATGGCTGATATATTTGTTACTAACTGCAAATTCAGAAATATGATTTCCGCTACTGCCTGGTATTCTGGAGAAGCTGTTCGAAATCAGGAAAATACTGCTACTACCGATTCTCTTGTAATGAAGTACAATACTATTTTCTGTATAAATTCATATGCAGCCGGTCCTGTAACAGTTACAATTGTTAACTATTTCGAGTTTAGCCATAATAGCGTTATATATAATTTCCAGAATCCGTTCTGGATTTTTAATGTTACTAACGCTAAAGTTGATAATAATTTGTTCTATGCAAATTGGGTCGGTGGTGAAACTATACCCGAATATACCGGTTTCTGGGATCAATTATGGTCAATTGAGATTGGTTCAATAATCGATTTAGATACTCTGGATATTGCAAAGGCAAAAGTTTTTGATCCTGCAGATTCTGCAAGCTCAAATTTAAGATGGCTTGCTGAAGCTAAAAGAATTATTGAAGTAAAAAATAACGTTTATTTTACTCCAAAAGTAGTTACCGACTTTCAGACTGCCTGGGACGATACCGCTCATACAGATTCAATTTACACTCCCGGAAATACATTTATGGATGTAAGAACTACAGGCATGTTTACAGATAAAACACATTGGCCGGGCCTGGTACAATCAGGAAATCTGAATGTTGATCCTGGTTTTGGTTCTTCAATTGACCAGGTTGTGAACAATAATGTTGGAGACGGAGTTGGTGTAATTCAATACTTTAAAGATATACGAACTAATAATGCAACAACCGATATATATGGATACCAACTGCAAAGTATGTCCGGAAATAACTGGATACCTGCATGGCCGCTTCCTGAAAGTGTGGATATGCAGTATAGTAATAAATCATTAAAAACCGGCGGTACAGACGGTATTGCTATTGGTGATCCGGGTTGGTTTACAGGTGGTTATACTACAGGTGTTACCAAAAAGAATAATCTGCCTTATACTTACTCATTATCTCAGAACTACCCGAACCCGTTCAACCCAAGCACTGTTATCAATTACTCATTGCAAAAACCTTCAAATGTAACAATGGAAATTTATAATGTACTTGGGCAGAAGGTAGCTACACTTGTAAATAGTTATATGCAGTCCGGAAACTATTCGGTTTCATTTAATGCAAATAAACTGTCTTCAGGTATTTATTTCTATAGAATTGCAGCAGGTGATTTCGTTTCAGTTAAAAAAATGATGCTCATGAAATAAAGGCACAAAAAATTGTTAGTTAACTGATTGGGTGAGGCGGGGTTGTTGGTTACCCCGCCGAACTTTATCAGATAATGAAAATATCGTTTGCCTTTCAAACATATTCGGTTACTTCGATTCATTGTTTATAGAGTTGAAAAAATTCAAACGGAAAAGATAACAGGGAAAGTAAATAAAAGTAAAAGAGGCTAAAAGTATGAATAATATAAAATCGGATTTATTTTAAAAATGAAAAGTATTAATATCATAGCTTTTTTGTTGACAATTTCTTCTTGTTGCCTCTTTGCAAGTGCCAATAAAACTTATACTTTAAGTAACCCTGCTTGCAAAATAGTTGTTGACAGTCATTTTAATGTTTCTCTTTATATTTATAAAGTTAATTGGCATCAAATTTCAAATTCATCTCCATTCTTATACTTATTAGATCAAAAAGGCGGTCAATATAAAAATTTTACTGTTAAAAAAAGTGTAAAAGCAAATATCATCTATTCCCCTTATGGTGAATGTAAGTCTATGGATGTTACTGCCGTTTGCAATGATTTGAATATTGAAGTGGATTGTAAAATATATTTGCCGTCAAAATTTGAAAATTCTATTGTTTGTCTAACTTCAATTAAAAATTTAAGCGACAAAGAAATAAACCTTGACGGATATGTAATTTCTGATTTTTTATTGAATGCAAAAAATTTCAACGCTGATAGTTCTTTTAAATTTTGGTCTTTTCAGGGCGGTTCTTATGAACAAAGATATGACTGGATCTTTCCGCTGACAATTGATTTCAAGCGTGATAATTACCAGGGCATGAATGCCGATGATTACGGCGGGGGGATGCCGGTCCTGGATTTTTGGTCAAAGCAGCAAGGAATAACTTTTGCTTCATTAGCAACGGAACCTGAATTAATTTCTCTTCCGGTTAAAGTTGAGGGTGACAGTGGAGTCTCTTTAAAGATAATTAAAAAAGAACATATAACTTTAGATCATGGTGGGTATTATAACCTGGTACCGTTTACGATTATTTTTCATAAAGGCGATTATTATAACGGGCTGAAAATTTACTCTGATCTTATGAAGGCAGGAGGCATGAAATTTTATGCTTCACCTGAATCTGCTTACAAACCGGAGTGGTGTGCATGGGGCTATGAAAGAAACTTTAAACCTTCGGATATTCTGAATTCGCTTGATGAAGTGAAAAAATTAGGACTTGATTGGGTAACTATTGATGACGGTTGGCAGGATAATATCGGCGATTGGGAACCAAACAGAAATAAATTCCCGGGCGGAGATAAAGATTTTAAAAGTTTAATCGACAGTATTCATGCAAAAGGATTTAAAGTAAGAATTTGGTGGGTGCCTTTAACGGCTCAGGATTCATCCTATAGTGCAAAATATTATTCAAAAGAAATAAATAGTTACGGGTATGGTGCTCAAAGCCGCGTTGCTCGTGAACATCCCGATTGGTTTATTCTTGACAAAAATGATAATAGAGTAAAAGTTTCCTGGTGGAACTCATACTATTTTTGCCCTGCAAAGAAGGAAGTGATAAATTATTATAAAAACTTTGTTAGAAAAGCTATCCTTGAGTGGGGTATTGATGGATTTAAAATCGATGGGCAAAACTTTAATGCAGTCCCCGAATGCTATAACGAATACCATCATCACAGGAATTCTGAAGAATCGCCTCAGGCATTACCCGGTTTCTTTAAAGAAATTAATGGTTTAGCTCTTAAACTTAAGCCGGGTTTTGTAATACAAATGTGCCCATGCGGAACTAATTTTTCAATTTATAACTTGCCGTATGTGAACCAATTGGTTGCTTCCGATCCGGAAAGTTCATGGCAGGTTAGGTTAAAAGGAAAAACCTTCAGAGCTTTATTAGGCAATAAGGTAGCTTATAGCGGCGATCATGTCGAACTTACAAATCACATTTGGAATGAAAAGCTTAATAAGTCCGTCCTTTCGGGGAAGGCAGATTTTGCTTCAACACTTGCCGTAGGCGGAGTACCTTCAACAAAGTTTACATTATCGGATATAGCTCAACCCGATTCAACTTTAATGATGGATCCCTTAAAACAAATATATTATAAAAGATGGATCGAAATCTATAATGAAGAAAAGATGAGCAGCGGGGAATATCTGAATCTTTACGATATCGCCTTTGATAAACCTGAAACTCATCTCATTAAGAAAGGTAATGATTATTATTATTCTTTCTTCGCAGACACAGTGTTTGAAGGTAAAGTTGAATTAAGAGGGCTTCAAAAAGGTAATTACAGGGTTTATGATTTATTCTCAGGAAAATTTATTTCAAATATTACTGCTGCAAATCCTTTCCTCAAATTAAATATTGATCATTATCTGATATTAAAAGCCGCAAGGGAAAACCATTGAAAAAAATAAAAATTTATTTTATTAGTCTTGTAACAGCTACTTTAATTATTACAACAATGCAATCAACAAATGCACAAGTTGATAAATGGCTGGAAATTATCAGGCAGGCAAAAGTAGCTGTTAAATATTATTCACCGGTAAAGTCCGGATCCTTTACAATGATTCAAGATAAGAGTACCGAAGAAAATGAAATAGGTCTTATTAAAGAATTTGTCGATGAAAATTTAGATGTAAAACTAACATTTAAAAAATATGACTCTCACATTGAATTATTCGGTGAGGCATCAAGTGTAAAAAAAGAAGATTTGTGCTTTACACTAAAGATTATTTTTCCTCAGAAGGAGTTTGGCAAAAATGTTTCCTGGAGTTATGATTTAGACAGTACTGTAGTTGTCGGAGATAGCACTAAATTATTTAGTAATTATGTAAAAGCCGCTGCAGTAATTCCTCCTGATGGTGCATTTAATACTGATGAAAATCATAATGGAGGCTATGGAGATAAATTGGGGAGCGGCGAAATGTCTTTTTATCCGCTGGCGGCGGTTTCATCGGGTAAAGTTGGTTTTGGATTGGGAGTAGATATGGGGATTCCGGTTGTTTACAGGCTGGCATTTGAACCCGGATCTGGGATTATTTCGGAATTTGATATGGCTGTTTCCAAATTAACAAAAAAATTCCCGAACAGAACGTTCTTTAAACTCTTTCTCTTTGAATATAACTATGCCTGGAATATGAGGGCTGCTTTAGAAAAATATTATCAAATCCAGCCTGAATATTTTAAGAGACGCGTAACTAATGAAGGAATATGGCTGCCTTTTACTCCTCTTCATTCAATCAAAGATTTTAAAGACTTCGGCTTTGCATTTCATGAAACAAGCTGGCCTTCAAAGGATCGCCATTTAAATAATAAATCCAGTATAGAGGCAGATAAAGAAGGTGGAGTTTACAGCTTTGAATATACTGAACCATGGGATATACAAATACCGATTGATAATATTAATATTAAATATAAGGATCTTGTTAGTGATAGTGTTATCCTTAAAGAAAATAATGAAATGTTGCAGACCAGTGCGGCGCTTGATGATAATAATCTTTGGGAAACCCGGAAGCTTAAAACTCCTTGGTTCAAAACAGGCTGGGCAGTAAGTATAACCACAAATGCCGATCCTGATTTACCAGGCTATAACCGCTATGATATGACTAGAAAAGAAGAAATTAATCCTGCAATAAACCTGGATGTTGACGGAATTTATTTCGATTCAATGGAATGGAATTGGCATTATGATTTGAATTATAATCAAAAGCATTTTCCTTATACAGAGTACCCGCTTACTTTTTCTTCATCGCTGGATAAACCCCGGCCGGCAATCTGGAACTATGTTTCCGAATATGAAATGATGAATAATATTTCAAACGAAATGCATGAAAAAGGTAAATTAACTATGGGAAATGGTTTCGGATGGCTGCCGTTTGCTCCGGGAATATTGGATTTGTTCGGTTCCGAATTCAGTTGGTATGCACAAGGAACTTCAGATGATATGAGTTTTGGATTTATCCGTGCAATATCATACCAAAAGCCGATTGTCTTTTTACTGAACGAAGGACTAGACGACAAGGTTTTTAATAAACCGCCTTACGACGGGTACAGGCAATATTTCGAAAGAATGTTGTCATATGGATTCTTTCCGTCTTTTTTTAGTGTTAATTCCTCCTCCGATCCTTATTGGGAAGATTCAACAAGATACAATAATGGCAGGCCGTTCTTCAAAAAATATATTCCTTTGATTAGAGAAATATCCCAGGCGGGATGGCAGCCGGTTACATTTGCCAAACTAAGCAAAAAAGTATTGCAAATAGAAAGATTTGGCACCGCAGAGAATAGCGCCGTTTATTTTACGATTTTCAATTCAAATGCAAAAGAGACCAGTACTAAGTTAACCATTGACTCAAAAGCGCTCAATATAAATAAAATCCAAAGCATTGAAGAAGTAATCAAGGGTAAAAAACTTAATTATATGAAAGATAAAGATTCAATAGAAGTTACGATTGATGTTAACGGGAAATCAACCTGTTTGATAAAGATTAATAAACTTTAAGCATATATCTTTATTTGAAAATTAAATGACTGAAAATGTAAAAAAATTAGATAGAAAATTAGGGCTCCTGCATGCAACCGCCTCTAATATGTCCACTATGGTTGGTATAGGGCCTTTTATTACATTCCCTTTGATAATATCTGCCATGGGAGGACCTCAGGCTATGCTTGGCTGGCTTGTGGGGACGATTATTGCTATATCGGATGGTCAGGTTTGGGCTGAATTAAGTTCCTGCCTTCCCGGCGAAGGAGGTTCATACATCTATCTGAAAGAAGCTTATAAAAAATATTTCGGTAAGCTGATTGCATTTTTATTTATATGGTCATTTCTGCTTAGCGGACCTTTGGAAATAGCTTCAGGTCTTGTTGGAATGATGCATTATATTTCGTTTATTTTGCCTTGGCTTACCGAAACACATATAAGGCTTCTTTCATTTGGTGCAGGTTTATTAACAATTATTCTCCATTATAATAATATAAAATTTGTCGGTTTGATGATTATTATTTTATGGATAATTATGCTGGCAACAGTAGCATTTACCATATTTGTAGGACTAACTCATTTTCACGCATCATACGTCTTTGATTTTCCAAAAGGATGGTTCACATTTTCTTGGGGATTTGTTATGGGCTTGGGTGGAGCAACTTTAATTGCAATGTATGATCTTCTTGGTTATAATAATATTTGTTATGTGGAAGAAGAAGTTAAAAACCCTGGGTATGTATTCCCTCGGGCAATTATATGGTCTGTAATAGGAGTTGCTGCATTGTACTCATTAATGAATTTTTTGATTCTCGGGGTTACTCATTGGAGAATTGTTGCCGGGTCAATCCATATTGTGTCGGACATTGTTAATCTTTATTATGGACATACGGCTGCCGTTATTGTTTCAGTTTTTGTAGCATTAACCGCCTATGGTTCAGTCTATTCTTTGATGATGAGTTATTCCAGGATTCCATTTGCTGCTGCAAAAGACGGATTCTTTTTTGATTGGCTTAAAGGAATACATCCTAAAAAACATTTCCCGCATTACTCATTATTGGTTGTCGGTTCAATAACATGTCTGGCCAGTCTTTTTAGTTTAAATTTTATAATTTCAGCTACATTATCAAGCAGGATTCTTATCCAATTTATCGGCCAGGCAATTGGCCTTACTTTACTTAGAAAAACCCAACCGGGTTTGTACAGGCCCTACAAAATGTGGCTGTATCCATTGCCTTCAATAATTGCATTTGCGGGATTCGCATTTATTTTCATCAGTTCAGGGATGGAAGCAATAAGCCTTGGGCTTATCTGGATTATGGTTGGAGCGGTATTTTTCCTCTTTTGGGCAAAAGGAAATCGTGAATGGCCGTTTAAACCTGCTGTTCAAACAGAGGCACTATTATGAGTATTCCCTTAATTGAAGTTAGAGGTTGTGAATCTGAGGTAGAATTAAATGAGGTGGTTGAGTTATGCGATGCGGCGTTCTCCAATACAACCAGAGAATATTTTGTAAGGCACTTATTAAAAGATAAAACCTTAGCATTGAATGACACAAGAATTTTATTGAAAGATGGTAAAATTGTAAGTTCTGTTCAAATATTTCCAAGAATCATTTCATTACAAAAAGGCGAACTGAAATATGGGGGTATTGGAAACGTTGCTACACTGCCGTCCGAAAGATCCCGGGGTTATGCTGGAATATTATTAAAAGATGCTTTTGATTATATGGTTAAAAAGGATTTTCCGGTTTCAATGCTGACTACTCATATAAATAGCTATTATGAAAAATTTGGTTTCAAAACAGTCTTAAGAACTATTGCGCGTATTTCTAATGTAAAAGGAATAGGATGCAAAGATGTAAAAGTGTTCGACGAATTCAGAGACTTTGAAAATGTAATAAATCTTTATAAGGAATTTAATATAAATAAAACGGGCACGATTGTAAGGGATAAACGATATTGGCAATCTCAATTTGATTTTTGCGACGAAGATAAAGATCTGTTCCTGGTTTATTATCCAAAAGATGTACTAAAAGGATTCGTGCGTGCTCAAAGAAAAGAAAAAATAATAAAAGTACAGGAATATGCTTTTAGATCCGCAGACAAAACTGTACTTACAAAATTGTTTCAATGTCTTTCTTATATAACCGGTTTCAATGAAATTGAAATGTTTCTTACAAAAAAAGAAGAAGATTATATAAATCCCGGGTTTCCTTTTTCTTTAAAAGAAGAAAAAGATTTTATGATTTGTTTCCTTGATGAAAATTTAAAGGACGAAATTAAAAATGAACTGCTTATTGATAGGAATCTGAATTTTTGGCAGAGTGATTTCTATTGAAATTAATACTTGATATAAAAAATTAAGGTATTTAAATGTTTAAGAAAATTTTATTTGTAACATTTCTGTTAATAACTGCTTTATCCGCACAGGACACAGCCTACATTAAAACTGCCGGTGAACAAATCAGCATCGGGAATAAATATATTGAGAGAGTAATAGACATCTCTTCCCAAAAAATAGGGACAACACAGTTTATAAATAAATTATCACATAAAACTTATAATGTTAAATCAGATGAATTTGTCTTACAAATAGTGTCATCGGGTGTAGGACCTGCTTATGGCAAAAAACAAAACGGTGAAAATCCAATTACCCTCACTGTGAAGGATTTTAAGTATAAAGGTTTTGATGAAAACGAACTTGTAGCCGGGGGCAAACAATTGGTCCTGCACTTTAACTTTAGTTATGATGTGGAAAATTTTTACTTGAATGTTTATTATGAAATACTCCCGGATAATTTTTACATGAGGAAGTGGATAGATATTGTTGATTCGTCTTATGGAATACAATTTCTTGATAAAATATTCGTTGAATCAATGGAGTTCGATAAAAAAGATTTTTCCAGGGGCCAGTTTGGCCAACCGGTGTTTAATAACGATATTTTCATTGGAGTAGAATATCCTACCGTAGAAAATGAAATTGCCGGCGGTAAAGTAAGATGTGGTTATGTAGCCGGTGAAACTATAAAAAAAGACGTTTTTAAAAGCCATACTTCGGTTATAGGCGTTTCTTCTTCTTCTGCAAAACTTGAACAATCTTTTATGGATTATGTCGACGATATAAAAATTAACGGCACCCGCCCGTATTTACTTTATAATTCCTGGTACGATTTTAGAAATCCGGCTGTAACAAATGATTCTGAAAGTATAATGAATGACAAGAATGTGCTGGGTAGATTGGAGACATTTAAGAAATTTATGTTTGACAAGTACAGCATTGCTCTGGATGCTTTTGTACTGGATGATGGATGGGATAATTACCGGAGTTTGTGGTCAATAGATTCTTCAAGGTTTCCCGATGGATTTATGCCTTTGACAAATGCTTTAAAAAGTATGCATACAAGCCTTGGCATGTGGGCCTCCCCGTTCTGTGGCTATGATAATAGAAGTGTTCGTGTAAAATGGGGCTATGAACATGGTTATGAAAAGGTCGGAGACTTTTTATGTTTTGCAGGTACCAAGGACAAAGCTGCATTTAAAAAGGCAATGGTTGATTATACCAAAGAATACAACATCGGCTACTTTAAATGGGATGGTTTTCTGCTTTCATGCAACGAATTTGACCATGGCCATCTTCCGGGAATTTATTCACGTGAGGCTTTTGTATCATCTTATATTGATATAATGAATTCGGTAAGGAAAGTTAATCCTGGTATCTTTTTGAATATTACTACTGGTACATGGCTTTCACCTTGGTGGTTAAAATATGCTGATTGTATATGGATGCAGGGTGCGGATTATGCTTATGCAGAAGACGTTCCTTCTTTAAACGACAGGGATAAATCAATCACCTACAGGGATGCGGTACTTTGGGACGATCTTCAGAAGCAGCATCTGCTCTTTCCTGTATCTAGTTTAATGACTCATGGAATAATTAAGGGAAGATTAAATTTTCTCGGCGGTAAGGATGAATCACTCGATTCCTTTACTAATGAAGTTATGATGTATTTCGGCCGGGGAGTAATGATGTGGGAATTATATGTTTCACCTGATTTGCTTTCGGATAATGAATGGAATGCAATTGCATCATTAATTAAATGGGCTAAAGCGAATAAAACAGTACTTCAAAAAACAAAAATGATCTTAGGTGATCCTTTAAAAAGAGAACCGTATGGTTATATCCATTTGAAAAATGATGCAGGAATTTTACTTTTAAGAAATCCCGGTATCGATGCACGTGAAGTTATAATAAAATTAACTCCTGAACTTGGCGATATTGATCCTTCAGCAAAATATTTTGTTAAAATAATTTATCCTTACAATATGATACTTCCGGAACCGGTTGAAATTAACCGGGAATTAAAAATACATCTTAACGGATGTGAAATTTTAACGGCTGAACTTATTCCGGAAAGCAAAATCAACGGTAACTTACCGCTTGGCGTCAAATATTCAATTAACGGTAATGGTTTAAATATTTACGGTGAAGCTGGAAAGCATGAAAATGTTAAAACTATTAATTCAAATATTTCTAATAAAATTGATTTTCCGGGTAAGGAAGACAAAATAAAATTCAGTGAAAGCGCACCTCTTGTAAACAGCGGCAGTATGTATGAATCAACTGTGAATATTATTATCCCTGCAAATATCAGGAATCCTAAATTTGCATTTCTTCTGGAACCGGATAGTAAACTGCAAAATGAACTGAAACCTCAATTTGAAATTATTCTGAATGGTGTATCTCAAAAGTTACAGGTTGAAGAAGAAAATGGTAAATGGTTCTGGGCGCTTTCAGATTTAAAATCAGGTAGAAATAGCGTTGATTACAAAATAAAATTTAAAGACAAAATTCATGGTAAAATTAGTTCTTGGATATTCGCAGATCAGGAACTTATGAGTGAAAAAATAAATAATCTGACTGTGCAGAATGAGGAAATATTACCCGCAAAACCTTATGCTGAGAATATTCAAAAATTACTTGTATCAGTTAGGAAAAATAAATTTTAAGCGGAGGCGGTATGTACTTTGATTGGAGAACATGGGGTATTTGGGCAATCGGGTTTACAATCCTGGTTATCTGGATACTAGTCCCTATTAAAGAGTTTAAAAAACTTCTAAAGAAAAGAAAAGAAAATTCAAATAATTAATAAAAACGGAGAAATAATTGAATTCTATTGATTACTTAATTGTATTAGCCTTTCTGGGCATGATCTTTTTTATCGGATCTATTTTTTATAGATGGATTGGTAATTCAGATGATTTTTATTTAGCCGGTAGAAATTTAACTCCGTTTATACTCGCTGCCGTTTTAGCTGCCACCAATATAAATCTGTATAGTTTTATCGGGCAGTCAGGGATTGCATACAAGTACGGAATACCGATAATTTGGCAAACCTGGACGGGCAACATGGCCATGGTTTTTTCCGGATTATTTGTCATTCCGATTTTCAGAAGACTAAGGATAAGAACTATACCCGAATTTTTAGAGATGAGATACAGCAAGGGTGTTAGAACATTAGTGGCATTAATCTGGATCTTCAGGCTTGCATTCTGGTTAGGAATAATTTTATATACCGCCGTAACTGCGGCGCAAATCATCACGGGCTTACATTCATTTACCGCTTTGGTTTTAATTTTATCCGTAGTAGTTATTATTTATACCATGCTTGGCGGTATGTGGTCGGTAGCTTTTACGGATGTTATCCAGTTTATATTGATGCTTAGTGGAGCATTAATACTGTTGCCGATTGTTATGAGTTATGTAGGCTGGTGGCCTGGTTTAGTTGCTAAACTGCCGAAAGATTCTTTAACATTAGTGCAGCAAACCGGTAAGTATAGTTGGAAATTTGTTTTGGCAATTTTCCTTTTGGGAATTGAATGGGCCTGCGTTGACCAGGGACTTTTACAACGGGCATTCGGAGCAGAAAACACGCGGACTGTTGCTAAAGGATTAGTACTGGCAGCCATCATTACAACTCCGTTTGCATTGCTGTGGAATTTACCGGGTTTAGCTGCAAGAGTTATTTTCCCTCATCTTGCAAATGCAGATACTGCAGTTCCTTTATTGCTAGCGCATTTTATTCCTAATATAATCCTTGGAATTATTGTGGTAGGTTTATTCTCCTCACAACTATCCGCAACATCCGGAAATTTAAATGGCATCGCTACTGTCTTTACAAGTGATATTTATGAAAATGTTTTAAATCGAAAAGCTACCGATAAAGATGTAATACTTGTTGCTAGAATAATTACGATTATCGCAGGCTTGATAATGATTGCCTTCGCTTATGCAGTGCCGGTTTTAGGAGGGGCTGTAAATGCCTACCTTACGGTAATTGCCATTATGGATATGCCGCTGTTCATAATTGCGGTTGTCTACGGTTTGCTATGGAAACGCGCAAACTGGCAGGGTGCCATCGGTGGCTACTTTTGCGGGGCAATTGCCGGCATCGTTGGTCAATACTTCAAATTCGATTTTAACGTTACTACATTTGTTTCTGCCGGGGCCGCATTGGTTGTTACTCCAATAATAAGTTTGCTGACAAAAAATTCTGCTTCCGAAAAAGTAGATAATATTTGGAAAGCAAAAAAGACAAGTGAAGAAGAGTCAAAAAATAAAAATACATATAATATTATTCCGCAAACCTTGTCCGGCAAATTCGGTTTATCAATATTCGGCCTGGGTTTCATCCTGTTTCTGGCCGGCATTTTCCTCGGGAGCCAGGGCCTGGAATTAGCTTCGGTTCTAAGTGTATCGGGGATGATATTGTATTTTATCGGTGGATTATTAAAAGCTTACACAAATTAATTATATGAAAGATAACATGAAAAACAGCAGTGAATTAATTGTATCAACACCTGGAAGAGTTTGTTTGTTCGGAGAACATCAGGACTATCTAAATCTTCCCATTATTGCAGCCGCAATTTCTTTGAGAATAAATATTGAAGGAAGTAAAAGGAATGATAATTTAATTAATATTCAATTACCGGATATTGATGATAAAGAAATATTTCCCCTGGATTTCCCGGTTAAATATGAAAAAGAAAGAGATTATTTTAAGAGTACTCTAAACGTTTTGAATCGAAACGGTTTTACTTTTTCAAAAGGAATTGACTGTATTGTTAGCGGTAAAATTCCGATTAATGCCGGGACTTCAAGTTCTTCAGCATTAATTATTTCCTGGGTCAACTTTTTAACGCAGATGAGCGATCAATCAAAAAAGCTAAGTGCGGAAGAAATTGCCAATTATGCGTATGAAGCGGAAGTATTGGAATTTTCAGAACCTGGCGGTATGATGGATCAGTATTCTACATCAGTTGGTAAGGTAATATTTTTGGAATCTTACCCTAAGATAAATGTTGAACGAATAAATGCCGAACTTGGGAGTTTTGTTTTAGGAGATTCCGGGGAACCAAAGGATACTAAATTTATTCTTGCTAGAGTAAAAACTCAAATTCAAAACGTATCTAAAGAACTTCAGAAAAAAAATCCGGATTTCTCTTTGCAGAATATTACTTCCGGCGAGTTGGGCCGGTTTACTAATGAATTAAACGACGAGCAGGTTGAACTTCTTAAAGGGACAATTCAAAACAGGGATATAACAGGAAAAGCAAAAAAATTATTACTAAAATCTCCGCTTAACCATAAGGAAATTGGACTTCTGCTTACAGAACATCATGCTATATTGAGGGATATTCTTAAGATATCCACTCCTAAAATTGACAGGATGATTGGTTCGGCAATTAAAGCGGGAGCGTATGGAGCTAAAATAAACGGATCGGGCGGAGGCGGGTGTATGTTTGCTTACGCTCCCGAAAATACAGAAGAAGTAAAAAAGGCAATTGAGATGGAAGGGGGAAAGGCATACGTTGTTAAAATTGATAACGGTACTTACAGCAAAGTTATGGAGGTTATTAAATGAGTAACGGGAAACTGGTAATTTTAGCCGGCGGCATCTCTTCCCGTATGAAGAAACCGGCTGTATTAAAGGAGCAGGTAGATAGTCGTTTAATTGACGACTTAAATCAAAAATCCAAATCAATGATTGGCCTTGGTAATGATTACAGGCCCTTCCTTGATTATCTGTTATATAATGCAAGGGAGTCCGGGTATAAAGAAATATTAATAGTAATCGGCGAAAAAGATGACAGTATAAAAAAATATTACGGTGAACATGATTCATCAAATGAATTTTGCGGGTTAAATATTTCTTATGCAGTACAAAAAATATCTTCCGGGAAGGTGAAGCCGGATGGTACGGCAGATGCTCTATATCAGGGCCTGCTTTCAAAAAAGGATTGGCATGGGAGGCGATTTACTGTTTGTAATAGCGATAACCTGTATAGCCGGAAAGCTCTGGAATTAATGCTGAATGAGGATCATCCCAATTCAATGATTGATTATGATCGAAGCGGACTGGAATTCGAATTATCGCGTATAGAAAAATTTGCAGTTACAATAAAAAGTGAAGATAATTTTCTTGTTGATATTATAGAGAAACCTTCTAAAAGTGAGATTGAGAGAGCAAGGAGTAAGGAGGGGATTATAGGAGTGAGTATGAATATATTTAGTTTTCAGTATGATATGATATTCCCGGTTTTAGAAAGAGTACCTTTCCATCCTGTAAGAAATGAAAAAGAACTGCCTGCTGCCGCTATAATGCTTTCTAATGAACTTACTAAAAGCGTTTTCGCGTATTTACTCTCGGAACATGTCCCCGATTTGACGGAAAAAAATGATATATTAATTGTCAAAAAATATTTACAAGATCATTTTCCAAATTTTAAACTGTAAAACTATGAGTAAAGTCAAACATAAAAACGAAATAAGAAGAAATCTAATACTAAGAGCGCTTCTTGATAACGGTGAATTATCTCTTACCGAATTAATGAAAATCACAGGAATTACAATTCCGGTTGTTTCGGCTATTATCGCTTCTTTAGTTAAGGAAGGCCTGATTATTGAAGTTAAAAATAAAGACAATACTCAGGCCGGCAGACCTCCTTACCTCGTGAAACTAAATGGTAAGGCGGGTTTTATTTTGGGAATAGATATCGGGAGACTTTATTCAAACTTTATTGTTATGGATTTAGAGCATAAAATTTTAGTTGATGTCAGAAAGAAATCAATACCTTTGAGTAATGATATCGGCCTCCTCGATCAATTGGAAAAAGAAATAAAGACAGTTATCTCCGAAGGAAAAATAAACTGGAATAAATTACTTGGAATCGGGATATCTATTCCCGGTATGGTAAAAGGCAGAATTGGCGCAAGTGAAACTTATTTTAATTTCGGTAACAAGTCCGCAAAGGAAATGCTGGAAGACAGATTTAAAAAACCTGTCCATATTGAACATGATTTACAGGCAATGGCTCTGGGTGAATTATGGTTCGGCGGTGCAAAAAATGAAAGTAATGCCCTTTGTATAAATTTTGGCTGGGGATTGGGTGTAGGATTAATTTTAGACCGGAAAGTATATTATGGTGAAGACGGATATGCAGGTGAACTCGGCCATATCCAGGTTGTCCCGGATGGAGAACTGTGTTACTGCGGTAAGAAAGGCTGTCTGGAAACCGTTTCTTCCAGCAGGGCAATAACAAAAATTGCACAGCAGAAAATAGCGCAGGGAGCTACCACGAAGATATTAAATGATGTTAATAAAATAGATCAGATTGATTCAAGGATGATTTTTGAAGCTGCAAATCAGGGGGATCAGTTTTCAATTGAAATTATTGAGGAAACATGTAAATATTTGGGTGCCGGAATAGCAATTCTGATAAACCTCTTTAACCCGTCAATTATTATTCTGGGAGGTGGCATATCTAACGCTACGCCTTATTTAATTGACATAATTAAGGGCAACGCTATGAAACATTCATTAGTTCAATTAAATAGAAATGTTAGATTTGTTACAACAAAACTTGGAAATAAAGCGGGCGCGCTGGGTGTTGCTATGTATTTGGCAAGGGACCTTTTCGATGTGGCTCATTTAAATCCAACAGCGTATGTTTAATTATAGAAATAAGTAATAATGGAAAAAATCAAAGTTGTAGTAACCGGCGGTGCCGGTTTTATAGGTTCGCATATAGTAGAATATTGGAACAGTCAAAATGCAGAAATACATATCATAGACAACCTCAGAAGCGGGTACCTGAAAAATATTAACCAATTAAAAAATATTTTTTTTCATAACATTAGTATTACCGATAGGAAAGCTGTTTTTGATATTATGCAGGGTGTAACTTATATACATCACCTTGCTGCAATGGTCTCGGTTCCCGAATCAGTTCAATATCCTCTTGAGTGTGTAAAGATTAATGTAGAAGGACTAATCAATGTTCTGGACGCTGCTGTGGAAAATAATGTAAATAAGATTGTTCATAGCAGCAGCGCGGCGGTCTACGGTGATAATCCTGCATCTCCTAAAAACGTTGATATGAAACCTATGCCTAAATCTCCATACGGCATTACTAAATTGGATGGCGAATATTATTTACAGTCTTATCAGGAAAATTTTGGACTTAAAACCACTTCTTTAAGATACTTTAATGTCTTTGGTACCAGGCAGGATCCTAAAAGTCAGTATGCTGCAGCAATTCCGATATTTATAAATAAGGCTATTAAGAATGAACCTATAATAATATACGGAGATGGAGAACAGACGCGTGATTTTATTTATGTGAAAGATGTAGTAAATGCTAATATCCTTGCTGCTACAACCAGTAATGTGTCGGGTGTATTCAATGTTGCACTCGGACAAACCACAACTATAAATAATATTGCTAAAATTATTATTGAAGAAACAAAAAGTAAGAGTGAAATTTTGTATGAATCTGTCAGAGCGGGAGATATAAAACATAGCCACGCTTCGATTGATAATACTGTGGAAAAATTAAAGTTTAAACCCCGGTTCTCTTTAGCCGAAGGTTTAAAGGAAACAATAAAATATTATACCGGTTCTGTTTTAAGCTCTTAAAATCTTTTATGATTAATAATACACATTATTCAATAACTCAAATCAATAACAATAATTTTCTTAAAATAGTTCTTAAAAATATTTTAACAAATGAATTAGTTTCAATTATCCCTTAATATGGAGCCGGGACAAAAGAAAGAAAATTAAGTAATGAAAAATCAAATATAAATCTTCATATTTGTTAGGATGCTGATTTAAATAAATACAATTATCTTATAGTCTATATTCCTCCTGATAGAAGATCTATCGACATAGAGCCTCTAACATCCAATATAAACTCTTTTAACAATTGCGAAGGATTAATCATACTAAAACCTAATGAAGAATTTACTGCAAATGTTGGAATTATTCAGGGAACTTAAAACCTCTTTTTTAAAAGGCTTATCCTTTGTAATACTGCGTAAATTATGAGATTTCGAGATAGATCGTAATTTATCTAATATAGTTTTGAAAAAAGTATAAAATTAAAATATTATTTATTAAAAAGATATAAATGAAAGAAGAAAAAATGGAATCGAATAAGAAGACCGGATTATCAAAAGTGGAAGAAAAATATTTGCAGCAGTCAGGCAAAGAATTGCTATATGCTCCAACGGAAAAGATAGGAATTATACAGGTTAAAAATTTTCCTGAATTAGGGCGCCTTGCCGCACTAAGATTTCTAGAATGGGTTTTGGAAAACCCGGGGGGAGTAATATCCCTGCCCACCGGTAAAACTCCGGAGCATTTTATAAAATGGGTTGGTTATTACCTTCAAAACTGGAAAAATAAAGAAGTGCGTGAATTTTTATCAGCTTCAGGTTTAGACCCTTCCTCAAAACCTGAAATGGGCAACCTGCACTTTGTACAGATAGACGAATTTTATCCGATAGATTCATTTCAGCATAATAGTTTTTACTATTATATCCGGAAATACTATTTTCAGAGTTTTGAACTGGACGCAAAGAAGGCGCTTCAGATAAATGTGAATGAAATCCCGACGGCTGAAAATCTGCCGCTTAATCAAATATTCCCGGAAAAAAGCGTAGACCTTTCGCTTCGTTACCGGTATGCAAAAACAAGGCAGGAACGTCTTCAGAAACAAACAATAGAAATGGTTGATGAATTCTGTACAGGCTATGAGCAAAAGATACGTAAACTTGGGGGAATAGGATTCTTCCTTGGCGGGATAGGGCCCGACGGGCATATAGGATTTAATATACAGGGAAGCGATCATTTTTCCACAACGCGATTAATGGAAACAAACTATGAAACCCAGGCAGCCGCCTCCACCGACCTTGGCGGAATTGAGATAGCAAGAAACAGGCTTGTAATCACTATAGGTCTTGATACAATAACATATAACAAAGATGCGACTGCAATAATAATAGCCTCCGGGGAAGCAAAGGCGAATATTGTAAGGGACTCAATAGAGACTGCGCAGAGCAATAAGTATCCTGCAACGGTTCTTCAAAAGCTGCCGAAAGCGCATTTTTATCTGACTGACGGCGCAGCATTAAGATTGAGAGAAAGAAGGCTGGAAGATATGAAGAATGAAAACCCTCTATCCGGGTTTTCAATCGAGCGTGCAGTAATAAACCTGGCAGTTGAAAAGCAGAAAGAAATCCTGAAATTAAGTGAGGCAGATTATCAAAGCGATGAATTCGGTAAGTACATACTTGAGAAATCGGGACTTAAAGTAGAAGATATAAACAAAATGATACACGGATCGGCATTGGAAAGGTTTAACCGTGGAATAGCCCCTATAGAGAATGAAAGGATATTGCATACCGGCCCACACCATGACGATATAATGCTTGGCTACCTGCCGTATATAGTACATCTTGTGCGTAATGCATCAAACCGGCATCATTTTACTGTAATGACCAGCGGGTTTACTGCAGTTACAAATACATATATGCTTGAAATAATGGAAAATTTAAGAAATCATTTATTAAACGAAGAATTTAAAGCCAGGCTGAATACAAATTATTTTAATCCTTCATTTGAAGAAGGAAAGAACAGGGATGTAAACTTATACCTTGATGGAATAGCCTCCAAGAGTTCAACCACTAAGCATGAAGCTCAGGCAAGAAGAACACTCAGAAATTTGATAGAGATATACGGAAAGTCAGAGCTTGTGTATTTGATGGACAAAACAAACGATTTAATGGTTTACTTCCGGACGCTTTATCCCGGTAAAAAAGATATACCTGAAGTGCAGAAGCTGAAAGGCATGCTTCGTGAATGGGAAGAGGAAATACTCTGGGCGCATCTTGGATTCAACAGCGACGGCGTATCGCATTTAAGACTTGGCTTTTACCAGGGGGAAATATTTACAGAGAACCCTGAAATAAACCGTGATGTATTGCCGGTACTTAATTTGTTCAGGAAATTTAAACCGACAATAATAACGGTAGCCTTAGACCCTGAAGGAAGCGGCCCTGATACACACTATAAAGTACTTCAGGCCATATCGGAAGCGCTTCGTCTTTATGGAAAGGAAACAGACATATCAAAATTACGAATATGGGGATACAGGAATGTGTGGTACCGTTTTCATCCTGCGGAAGCAAATATTTATGTGCCTGTAAGTTTGAACAGTTTTGCATTACTTGAGAGTATGTTTATGAAGAGTTATGGTTCGCAGAAAAATGCAAGTTTTCCAAGCTGGGAACTAGACGGCCCATTCTCCGCACTGGCTCAAAAAATACTGGCAGACCAGTACCGTACGGTAAGGCTATGCCTTGGAAGAGACTTTTTTATAAAACATGAAATACCCCGTGTAAGAGCAGCGCATGGAATGGTATATTTAAAAGAGCTGTCGCTTGAGGAATTCTATACAAAATCAATTGAATTGAAAAAATTAACGGAGAATTAAGAGAATAATTAAGGAAATTATCAATTAACTTATTGCTGTAAGATCTTAAACCGGTAAAAATCACCTTTGGCGTCCATTAGCTGGTCATGCGTACCTGTTTCAATACATTCACCGTTTTTCATAACAACAATCCGGTTAGCATCTCTGATAGTTGAAAGGCGGTGGGCAACAATTAACGTCGTGCGTCCCTTGGTCAATCTGTTCAGCGCCTCTTTTATTAGAGATTCTGAGAGTACATCGAGTGAGGATGTAGCTTCATCCAGAACGATAACTTTCGGATTTCGAATAAATGCACGAGCAATTGCAATACGCTGGCGCTGTCCCTGGGATAATCTTGCACCCCCTTCACCCAGACGTGTCTCAAGGCCTTGCGGTAATTTAGATACAAATTTAAATGCATTTGCAGCGTTAAGTATGTCCCGGATTTCACTGTCGCTGATCTTATCTAAACCATAGACAATATTTTCGCGGACTGATCCGCTAAACAGGATTGTATTCTGTGGTACTACAGCCAGGAATCTCCTGTATTGGCGAAGATCCAGTTCCTGCATGTCATGCCCGTCAAGAAGAATTCGTCCGGCAGATGGCCTCCGGAAACCCATTACAAGATTCATTAAAGTGGATTTGCCGGATCCTGATTCACCGACAAACGCAATAGTCTCACCCGGGTTTATTTCAAGTGAAAAATTTTTAATTGCATGCTGGCCGCTATTATCGTATGAGAAGAATACTTTGTCGAAGACGAAATGCCCTTTGACTGAACTAACTGGGAGTTTCCCTTCATTTTGCTCTATATCGGGGCACTCAAGTATTTCACCTATCGACCTTATTGATTCAAATCCCCGTGCAAGATCAGGGTAAGAATTAAGCATCAGGTTAACCGCACCTACTATCATGGCAAAATAACTTTGGAATAATACTACTTCACCAACGCTTATTTTTTTATTGAATGCCAATATTGAAGTGAACATTAAACATGTAAGCATAACTATCTGGAATGAAGTCCAGGAGCTTGCACCAAACAAAGCGCCTATAACTTCAAGATGAATTCCTTTTCGTTTCACCTTTTCCAGTTGAGAATTCATTTTGGAAAGTTCAAGCTTTTCTACACCATGTGCGCGTGTAATCGGTATCATCTGTATCATTTCAACAACTCGCACGGATAGTGCTTCGATTGCACTTCGGTATTCAACATTCCTGGCAGTCATTTTTTTAGAAAATACAAATACTAGGCTCGATGCAATTGGTACGGAAAATATATAGAATAAAGCCACAATTGGCTGTCTTTGAACTGTCACTGAAAATGCTACTATTATAGTCAGAACTGCCGGAAAAGCCGAGTTCATTAGATTTCTGGAAAGTATTTCTAATGTCTCAACATCCCGCAGGACCTTTGTCTGAAGCTTTCCGGACTGAAAATTATCATGGAATGTAATTGATAACTCCTGGAGCCGTCTGACTATCGATGATCTCAGCCTAAGCTGCATAGTGTTTAAGGCACCGCTGAAAACCCTTACATAAAGAGTATGTGTACCTATATTCTGCAGTATTATAAAGAGAAATATTATTCCAATTACCCAGAGATCGTGGATGGAATATTTTTTAGTATCGCTGATTATGTCTATCATTCTTGCGATGATAACGGGAAGGATCCATACCGGGGAGTTCTTGATGGCAAAAAGAACAATTGATAAAACAATTTTCAGATACTGACCGTAGTAGAGATAAAGCAGTTTTCTAAACGGATGTGCTTTGTGATATTTAAATTCTATCTCAGAAAAATCGGATTCCACTATTTCGTCTCTAAGCTAACGGGTTCATTCAAAATATGTTTATTTATATTAAATAAGGTATAAAAAATCAGCAAAAATAAATGCCGGTACAAATATAAGCAACTATGAATATTTAAAGTAGCCCCGGCATTTTGGCACAGCCATCACTATGTGAACAGCTTGTGTGGAAATTAGAACTATTTTCATAAATTTATTTTTCTATTTTCCCAATAGCTGAACGTAAACCGTTAAAACAATTCGAAATTTTTTAGCTTTGCATCATTAACAACGCGATTAATCGCGGTGTTAATGATATTAAGAAACTTGTTCTTAACTGTTTTACCTGTCCGCCTCTGGCGGAACAGTTTACCACCCGCTTTATAAGAATACACACAATATACTTTTAGTATATTTATTCATGCAAAACTAATTTTCACACGGCCTCTTTAACCCGGGGTTACTTAACAATATTCTTAAAATTTGCGTAACTTCACTTAATTATTAAATTCCAGGCGGTTGACTAATTATTTAATCAGTCGGTTCCTTGTTTAATTTAACTTAACAGCAGGCTTGACACTAAATTCAAAAAGCCTTATAATTTTGCCGGTTGTTTTTATCGGAATCAAATATTTAATAGTATACAATTTTTTTCTCTTTATTACCTAATTATAAACAGGAGAATAAACAATGATGAACTTCTTGCTTCCTATTCTTTTCACATGCCTTACAATTTTATTTCAGCCCAATGCCCGCGATGAAGTCCCTACTTTGCCGCTCGGCGCTTCCGCACCGGAATTCAATCTGCCGGGTGTCGACGGGCGTAACTGGACGCTAAAGGATTTTGCGGACTTTAAGATCCTCATTGTTGCATTTACCTGTAATCATTGTCCCACTGCACAGTATTACGAAAATCGTATTAAGCAAATAGTTAATGACTACAAAAGCAAGGGTGTTGCGCTTGTTGCAATTATGCCGAACGACCCCCGGTCAGTCCGGCTGGACGAATTGGGATGGACGGATTTAAGCGATACATTTGCTGAGATGAAACTCCGGGCTAAAGATCGTCAGTTCAATTTTCCATATCTGTATGACGGTGAAACGGAAGCAGTTTCAAGAGCTTACGGACCGGTTTCTACGCCGCACGTATTCGTATTTGATGCAGAACGGAAGCTGCGTTACGTCGGAGCTATTGACAATTCCGAACGCATTCAGCACGTTACAAAAAATTATTTACGTGATGCACTGGATGCTCTGCTTGCCGGCAAAGAACCCCTTGTTACTCAAACTAAGGCAGTCGGCTGTTCTATTAAATGGGCAGGTAAAGAGGAACAGGTTAAGGCTTACTTGGATCAATTGGATGAAGAACCTGTATCAGTTACCAAAGCTGACTTAACAGTATTGCAAACATTGAAGAAGAACAGCTCCGGAAAATTCCGGCTTATTAATTTTTGGGCAACTTGGTGTGCTCCCTGCGTTGCTGAGTTTGACCAGTTCGTAACGGTTAACCGGATGTACCGGCACCGTGACTTCGAGCTTGTTACTGTATCCATCAATGAACCTGATGAAGAAAACCAGGTGCTCGCATTTCTGAAGAAGAAACATGCTTCAAACCGCAACTTTATTTTTGCTTCAAGCGACAGGGACCAATTGATGAACGCATTTGATCCTAAATGGCAGGGAGCAGTTCCATATACAGTGCTGCTTGATCCGGAGGGTAATGTTATTTACCGTGAAGTGGGAAGTGTTGACATTCTTGCAGTCAAACGCGCTATTCAGAAAGGTATGAATGATCGCAAACCCTGGTAATTTAATATATTAATAACTGAAGTTACGCAATTGATATTTAAAGTAGCCCCGGCATTTAAAGCCTGCTTGCCCCGCAGAAAGCGGTGGCCTGTCCCGACAACGGCGGTGGTCCCGATTCGATCGCATAGGCGTCAACTTAATTATTGATTTTTTCATAATAGTTTACTCTGTCATGTCTAGATTCATAGATACAATAATAAGATATTTGCTTATCAAGGATTAATTCCAAATTATAGGAACTGTTTTTTAATCCGAACACCAACATATTTATATTACTGACCAAGTACTGCATAACCTGCATCATACTTAATCCGCGCATTTTAACTTTTATTGATCTGCTTGATAATCTCTTCATGTAATAATTGTAAAAACCTACCTGGAAAAGGACAATAAATATGAGCATACAGTATATGTATGACTCCATCCGGATCTTGTTTGCGTCCTTAGGGATTTCTGTAATCTTGAAGTAACTCTTCCAACATTTGAATATTATTTCTATCCGCCATCTAAGAAAATATATTTCTGCGATATCTTTGAGGTTCAGCCTTTCTTGTGGAACGTTTGTAATAAACAATTCCCAGCCTAATAAGAATAGACTCTCTTTGCTCGGATTACATCTTCTATCCCTATTTGCTCTGGCTTTCCTTCTTCTTTCCGATGCTACTGCCTGATCTACAGGTATGGCTATAAGTCGTACCGGCAGTCTTTCCTCTTCGCCTAGAAATACCTCTATATCCAGTTGCCCTTTTCTGCTCAACATCTTTGCTAAATCTATCGGTTTTTCTTCTTTTTTTGATATTATTTTCAATTCTCTTTTCATCCGGCTTATAAAAAACACTCCTTGTTCATCTAACTTTCTGAATATTCTTAAGACAAAATATCCTAAATCTCTTATCAACAAATCTCCCTTTTTTACTATTTCAAGTATCTTTTCCGCATATCCCTGATCATTTTTTCTAAACGAAGTTATTTCAAAACGGGTAAAATTCTTCTTTATTATGTTATATGCTGACTGAATCTTTACTATTGCTTTTTTAGCTTCTGTGTCCCAGTATCCGTTACCCGGATAGTCTTTCCATAAACTGTCGCTTAGCTTTATATGTGTACTGTCTTCCAGAATTACATTCTTAAATCCTCTTAATTTTTTATTTGTATTGCCTTTTATTTTATTTCCTATGTTTTTGTCTATTGCCGAACTTAGTACTTTCTTTAAGAATTCTATCTGTTCTGGTTGCATCCTTTTCCATAATGCTTGTTTTGATACTTTATCTTTTATTAGTAATCCTATTTTTATTGCCCATGACTTATATGACTTTTTATCCGGACTGAAGGCCATCATAAAAAATCCCACTAACAAATCTTTTGGCGTTATTTTTTTTGGCTTCCTCTTGCAAAATTTACTTTGCTTTGATAGCTTATTGATAGATAATTTATTTAATTTTTCCTCTATTATTGTTACTGCTTTTTCTTTGCTGTTTGGCTTCATTGAATAGTCCTTATTGCTTGCAATACAATAATTTACTATTCTTGGAACAAACAGCAACTTATTTTTTAAGTTGACGCCTATGCGATTCGATCGGGAGGGATCGCTAAATAACAAAACATGTTCGGCTTTTCCCAAAGGTATTTATCAATGTTGTAACTATTACGCTCCGGAAGTTCTCGCAGCTTTTGGTAGTCAGATAAATGTAGTAAGTTCTCAAAACATTTTTTTATCCGGTGTAGACCCGGTAAAAGAAATCCATGGTAATATTATTTGGGAACTTATATCGACTAATTTTTAATTGTTATTACTAAATAAATAACTTGTTCAATCGTTGGTAAGTTTATAACAAAATAAAAAATGTTTTACTTTGTTTTCGCCCTGTTAGGGGTGATATATTAGTAGTTTTAATTTTTTCACTAAAGTCTGTTGCCGAGCTGCAGCGCGGTGACACAACGCGCTTATATTCATTCCTTCATTCTGCATTGAGTGTAATTTCGGAAGAGGCTGAAAAAAAATCGTTACAAAAATAAAAAAAGGATTAATATGAAATTTGGAACAATATTTTTAGCAATCAGTACAATATGGGTTGCTTCGGAAATTATGCTTATTATTCTTAGCCGCTCCACAAGTAATGCTAAAGACCATGATAAGGGTTCATTGAAATTGTTAAATATTATTATCTACACTAGTGTTTCACTTGCCGTAACCTGCGGTTTTCTTGGAATCGGGACTATTCACAAAGTCAGCGCTATTATTCCCAGGATTGGGTTATGTATTATTGTTTGCGGTCTCATTATCCGGTGGAATGCTATATTAACTTTGCGTAAATATTTTACCGCAAAGGTTGTTATCCAATCTGATCACCGGATCATTAAAAATGGTTTGTATCGATTAATCAGGCATCCCTCATATACCGGCGCAATTATATCATTCTGCGGCTTAGGATTAGCATTTTATAATTGGTTATCAATTATTGTCATCGTTATCCCTGTAACAATTGCTTTTCTGAGAAGGATCCATGTTGAGGAGCAGGCTCTGGTGTCCGCTTTTGGAAAAGAATATGAAGATTATCGTAAGTCGAGCTGGACTCTCTTTCCTTTCCTATATTAAAACACTTGACTTTTTAACTTGTCCGGCAGGTGAATATTAAACTTAAAAAAAGTTAATTTTACCGGCATACCTTATTCAAAGAGACTTTCCAAAACATATAATTACAAATTCTCTACTTAAAAATAATCGAAAGAATCTATAGTAATATTACCACTTAGCCGGTTGTTTTACCTTGGTGTGTTTTCCCTTCCGGAAAAAATGAAAAGCACATAGAGAATTGAAAAGATGTATTAAGTTAAAGTTACTAATATTGCTAAAAAATGATAATTAAATTATGAGAAACGACCGTTTTTATAAAATTCCTGCTGCCAAAGCATTTAATCTTGGAGTTCCGCATCATGAGCATTCCTCCTATAAATGGTGGGTCCTTGCAAATATAATGATTGGAACTTTTATGGCCGTTCTGGACGCAACAATAGTTGATGTTGCGCTCCCCAAAATAATGTCCACTTTCGGAATTGATATTGATGCCGCAAAATGGGTTGCGACCGCCTATTTGCTGGTACTTGCGGTTATGTTGCCTACATCAGGATGGATTGCAGACCGGTTTGGATATAAGAGAACTTACGGAGCAGCTCTTACATTATTTACAGTCGGTTCACTTTTATGTTCTTTATCGTGGAATGAGACGGCGCTGATAATGTTCCGTGTAGTCCAGGGAATGGGAGCAGGGTTGTTGATGCCCGTGGGTATGGCAATCGTAATTCGTGAATTTCCACCCGAAAAGCGTGGAGTTGCTTTAGGATTTTGGTCAATTGCAGCAGCTGCTTCTGTTTCTCTCGGCCCTACGGTAGGCGGTTATCTTATAGACAATTTTGCATGGCATTCGATTTACGATATTAATGTTCCTATTGGTATTGTTGCAATATTTGCTACTATTGTTATTCAGCGTGAATATAAATCTCAGAAAGTCGGCAAGTTCGATATTTTAGGATTTACATCACTGGCTGCCTCTTTAACTTCACTTCTAATTGCTCTTTCCGATGGAACTGCAGAATGGAATACGGGAGGGTGGACGTCAACTTTTATACTTACCTGCTTTGCGATTTCAATTATATCTTTTGTCGTTTTTTTAATTGTTGAACTAAATATTCGTGAGCCGCTTGTGGATATTCGGCTGCTGAAAAATTTTAACTTCGGTATGTCAAACTTAGTATTGTTTTTTTTCGGAATGGGAATGTTCGGCAGTACTTTTTTACTGCCGCTGTATCTGCAAAACGGACTTGGATATACTGCTTTTCAATCCGGTTCATTATTTTTACCGATAGGGTTTATAATGGGGGTAATGGCTCCGATTGCAGGTTTATTATCCGATAAAATCAATCCAAAGTTTCCGGCTATGTTGGGGATTGTACTTTTGGCTGTTAGCCTTTTTATCAATCATTTTCTCTCACTCTTTTCGGAAACTCCATCTGTCATGTTTTCCCTTTATATTCGCGGTGTAGGAATGGGTTTTATTTTTACACCTTTAAGCGCGCTGGCGCTTTCGGAAATTCCCAGGCAAAAGATGGCGCAGGCTTCCGGGCTTTTTAATGTACTCCGGCAGATAGGTGGAAGTTTTGGAGTAGCATTAATGGGAACATTACTTACAAACCGCACAAAATTTTACATGAATATTTATGGAGCTGCAGTTGATCAATCATCGCCTGTTGTTACTAATGTATTGCATAGTTTAAAATTTTTTTCAATGCAGTCTATGGGTGGCGATGGAGCTTTAACTACAATGCGGGCACAGGCATTACTTGTTTACCATGTAAGCCAGCAAGCTTTCGTATCCGCAATCGATGATGATTTCTTTTTAGCAGCTTTAATTACTGCTCTTTGTATCGTCCCGGTTCTCTTCCTTAAGAAAAGCAAGAAAAAAGGGAAACTTGAAAAAATTATAACGGATTAGAACGATATCCGATTTATCTGTGCTAATCATAAAAATCATTTTTGAGCCAGCGGCACATCAGCCTCTGGCTGAAATCAAAAGAATCATAGTTCAGACACTCCAATTGTTTTACCGTCTTTATATCCGCTAAACTACTTTAACAAAAAAATATTTACTTGACAAATTGATGTGGTTTTATTATTTTAACTTTGTATTACAAAGTACTCTATAATATGAGGTTAAAATGGATCAACAAAGCGCAATCGAAGAAATTGCCCTGATAAAGAAGGTTATCGAAGAAAGCCGGGAGTTTACTTTCAACATTGGAAAGAACATAATTCTTTGGGGGGTTTTGATGAGCGCCGCTATATTTGCATCATACGAAACCATAGTTGCCGGTTATAATGGAATGGTGTTATGGATTTGGGTAGCAGCTATCGGAACAGGATGGATAATCTCTCTTTTCTGGGGCTTGGGCAGAAAACCAAGTGCTGAGAATCTGGGAGTTAAGATTATTTCAAATGTTTGGACAAGCTGCGGTATAGCCATGACGATTCTGGGATTTGCCGGTATCACTTCAGGAGCAATTCAAGAATGGGCACTCGCTCCTGTATTATCTGCACTTATCGGTACCTGCTTTGCCGGTACGGCATTCGCTATTAAATTAAGATGGGTAATTTACGTGGGAGTAGCCTGGTGGCTGGGAGCTTTATTAATGTTTTTCGTAAAAAGTTATGAAGCCCTCCCGTTATTCGGAATAATGATGATTCTTTTTATGGTTGTTCCGGGATTTGTGTTTCACTGGCAATGGAAGATCAGGCAGAATAAAAGTGAAACAAAATGACCGATTTCGATTATAAACAGCTGGACGACACGCTTCAATCGAGAATAAGAGTCGCAATTATGGCGGCGCTTGTTAGTCTTGAGGATGCGGATTTCAATTTCCTTAAAAACATGGTGAAGGCTACAGACGGCAACCTAAGCAGTCATCTCCGCAAATTAGAGGATGTCGGTTATATCTCGGTTAATAAAAGTTTTGTAGACAGAAAACCGCAGACAAAGTACAAAATTACCGAAAAAGGAAAGCGTGCACTTATAGAGCATGTTAATATTCTCGAAAAATTAATCAAAAAATAATTTTATAATTTAAAGTATTCAAACTATGCTAAAAATATTTTTTAGACTATCCTCCGTACTATGCCTTTTCGCGTTTAATACTTTTGCGCAGACCGGAACAATAACCGGTTATGTTTCCGATGCTAAAACCGGGGAAGCGCTTACCGGGGTAAACGTAATTGTTGTTGAACTTAAAAATGTCGGAGCGGCAACCGATGTTAACGGCCGATTTAAAATATCGGTCCCTGTTAACAGCTATTCCCTTCAGGCAAGTATTATTGGATATCAAACGATTATAAAAACCGATGTCATCGTCAGAACCGGGAGCGAAACTCACGTAGTAATCAAAATGTCTGAAGCTGCACTTGAACTTAACCAGGTAACCATTACTCCGGATTTTTTCGATAAAGCGGCAGTAGAAAATAATTTGAGTACTGTCGTCCTGGGATCGGAAGAAATTAGGAGGTCACCCGGTTCAGATCAGGATTTTCAAAGAATACTGCAGGCAATGCCCGGTGTAAATTTTTCAAACGACCAATCCAACGAACTTCTTGTTAGAGGAGGCGCCCCCGATGAAAATCTTACAATTATGGATCATATGGAGATTTATTCAACAAATCATTATCCGAACCAACTTAATTCCGGCGGCCCTATAAGCATGATTAATGTTGACCTTATCCAGGATGTTCAATTTTCAACCGGCGGTTTTATTTCCAAATACGGCGACAAATCGTCATCGGTTATAGACCTTACAACAAGGGAAGGAACCCGGAATTCTACTCTTACAGGTAATGCTAACTTGTCAATGGCAGGATATGGAACCGTTCTTGAAGGAAACATAAACGGCGGGCAGGGTTCGTGGATCCTTTCGGCAAGGAAAAGTTACCTGGATTTGATTGCCGGCTCATTCGGTTTAACTGCCATACCTAAATATTATGATCTGCAATCAAAGGTGGTATATGATCTTTCAAATATACACAAGCTTTCCTTCTCCGGAATTTACGGCAATGACAGGATAGACATTACCGGGCAGTCTCAAATAACAAATACTTCGCTTGCCGGAAAAAGCGATTCAATAGATGTTTCCAACCTTGGTGATAAGCAATATGAGTATGCCGCAGGCTTAACTCTTGAAAGTACATGGTCTGATAAGTTTGTTTCTATAATAACTATTTCAAAGAATGATTATAATTACGATGTCTTTGAAACGGATGACTTTACTAAAAGGAACTACGGCAGCGACGGTAAAGTTAAGAGCACAAATATTTTAAGCAGCAGGAATATAGGGAATCAGAATGACGACAACGGTGAAACCGCGTTGAATACTGAATTTATTTTGAACGTTGATAAATCGAACGAGTTCGATTTCGGCGGTGCAATGAAATTTATAAACTTCAGAGCTATCGAATCTGAAGATGCCGATACTGCCAGGTACAATACAGCCGGAAAGGGATTCGATACCACTGTAGTTACACCGGCTTCTGGCATAGATTACAATTTTTATTTTCCGCAGTATTACCAGGCATATGGATACATTAATGATAAGATTACTTTATTTGATAAAAGACTAGTTGCTAATCTCGGATTAAGATACGATTATTTTTCTTACAGCGGGTATGGCAGCCTGAGTCCGCGATTTTCCATTTCTTATTCGTTCGTTCCGGATATCACGACTCTGAACTTTGCAACCGGCAGGTACTATGAGACTCCTCCGTTTCCGGATTTCATCGACAACAATCAATCGGGGATTAATAGGTATCTTCAGAGCAGCCTTGTGGATCATTACGTTTTAGGTTTTGAACAAATCCTGGCCAAAGGCCTTAAATTAAATATAGAAGGTTATTATAAAAAATATTCCGGCATTCCCGTTGCGGAAGATTTTATTCATCTGGCAGACCCGGAATACAGATCATATCAATATGTAAATACAGGCAGGCAGGATGTCTATGGCCTGGATATTCTACTTCAGCAAAAATTGGTAAAAGACATTTATGGAACTATCAGCATTTCAAGAATGTACAGTAAATTTCATGATCCGCGAATCGGGATGGACGGCAATACATATCCTTCGGATTATGATGTTCCCTATGTGCTGTCAATTATTACGGGGAAAAGATTTTCTAATTTAAGGACTGAATTAAATCAGATGCCTTTCTATATAAAATATCCAAGTTATATTCTCCCATTCTCGGATGATATGGAGATCAGTGTTAAGTGGCGTTACGCAACCGGTATGCCTTATACGCCGGAAGTTTATTCAATGAATGAGCAGCACAGGGAAGGGGGGGCAATATGGAGCACCGGGTGGTGGCAGCAAACCGGCGATATAAACTCAGCCCGGTATCCTGATTACCAGAGACTTGACGCTGAGTTTTCAAGCAGGTTCAATTTTCAGTCATGGAACTTAGTAATTCTTCTTTCTGTGCAGAATATTTACAACCGTAAAAACATTGCATTTTATCAGTACAATTCCGACGGCACCCGTGAAAACGTATACCAGTTTGCAATACTTCCTGTCTTTGGAATAGAAGCAGAGTTCTAACAACAAGTAAGGACTACCACCTCGGCGGGGCAGGCAAGCATGCTCTCTTTTCAATCAAAATGTGAGGCTCACCTTTAAGGTGAACCTCACGAAATAACACCCGGAAGTATTTGAGTATAATCCCGTATATTTTTTAATAAGTCAATCAGGATGTCAATGAAATATTTTTATTAATATTTCGGGTAAATATATTAACCGCGATATAAATTTTTACGGTTGCAAATGTAAGCATTTTAAAATTTGTTATTCTACTGGTTTTTTTGCCGGATAAATTAATTTGATGATACAATACATGCCTTATTTATTAAAAATAAAAGTTTGAATATTTATAAATGAGATGAGTGTGCCTATGGATCATTTGTATGTCTTTGGCTTAAAACAATACAATCTCTTTTTTGGATTTTTTTATCGATTTGTATTCAATTGGAGTAATGAATGTAAATAAATTGAAATCTTTTATATGTGTGTTCTTGCCCTGTAGGCACGCCACTATGTGGGGCAAATTGTTTGTAGAAATCTTTTAAATTCTCGAATTAATCACCCCGCCTTCGCAAATAATCCCCCTCTGTAATTTCTTTTCTATCGTTGAGCAGACTGAGGCTTAAAAGTAGCATTGATATTTATTTCTAATATTATCTCAACATCCTGAATGAACGATATCCAAACCCCCTGAATTTACTATTTCAAAAAATAATTTGTACTAAAAGATATAGTATTTAAATCAAGAATTTAATTTGATTGTCTATTAATATAGTTTCAATCTTAATGAGTATATAAAAAATTATTAAATTAATAAAATAAGGGACGCAAGATAATGAAGTTTAATTTTGTTTCAACCGCTCTTTTTATCTTTGTTTTTACCACTCTCCAATATTCACAAAATAATATTCCGGATTTTTTTACTTTTCAGTTTAATTCAAGCTCAACTGTAATTATTAATAGCAATAATGATAATAAAGTGCATTCAATTTGGGGGGAATTTGGAACTTTACTTCAAAATAATGGGATTACTACCAATACTTTATCCTCGAATACTTTTAAAATTTCTTCCCTCATATATAGAATTAGTATGCCGACTTCCGGCATTTACTGCAGTTTGTTTATGGATAATGATATAAAACTGAACCTGTTTCTTGTTCCAAATGATACTTTATTTGTTACTTTAGATTTTACAGATACTATTAATGTAATGCAAAATATAGAATTTAAAGGCAGATTTGCCTCCATTAACATATATCTTCTTAAAAAAAATATTGATATCGGCAATCAACTGTCCTATCAAAGATCAGGTGTATATAAGTCAAGCATAGATTTAACAGCTTATGCAGATTCACTCGATTCAATAGATAATGAAGAACTAAAATATTTAAATAATTATAATAAGACTAATAATTTACCCCGATGGTATCTTAGATATGAAAAAAACAGGATGGCTTATAATAGTGCAGGGAAAAAAATAATTGAACCATCTCATTCTGAATATGCCACTTCTAAAGAAGTAAATATCCCCCGGCATTATTTTGATTTTTTAAATAATATAAAAATTGATAATAAAGAATCAATAATCCTTATTGATTATTATCGATTCCTGGGAAATTATTTTTATGAAAAGTATTTTTCTCAGGAAATAAAGCATATGAATTATAATAACGAAAGAGAAAAGAAAACCATAGCTATTGATTTACAATGTGCAGATAAGTATTTAACAGGTGAAGTAGAAGACATTTATAAATGTTTTATAATATCAAACGCAATAATTAATCATCCGGAGATATCTCAATTTATTGATAGCGTAATTAATGAATCAAGCAATAGATTTAATAACAACAAATATTTAAGTTTCTTAAAAGATTACAGCAAATATACATTAAGGCTTAATCCCGGGGATAAAGCCCCGAATTTTTATTTACCGGATCAAAATAATCAATATGTAAATCTAACCGATTACAAGGGAAAAGTTATTTTATTAAACTTTTGGTTTCCCGGATGCGTGCCTTGTCTTAAGGAAATTCCATTCGAAAAAAAATTAGAAGAAGATTTTAAGGGTAAGAATTTTAGTCTTATAAATATTTGTATGCAAACACCAAAAGAATATTGGATTAAATCATTAAGCCAATTTAATCTTGAAGGAATAAATTTATTCGCTGCGGGCAATTGGGAAAATAATATAATTAAAAATTATTTTATAAACCGCTGGCCTCATTATACATTGATAGATAAAAATGGAAATATTTATTCAAATAACTTTAACCGGCCAAGTGAAGGAATATCAGAGGATATAATTAAGCTTTTATCTGAATAGTATAAATAAAATCGTGGAGAAAAATATTCAAACAAAAAGTATTCATAATATTTTAAATTAATTCATTAAATTAAACTAAGGGTAATTAGCTTTATAATAATTATATCCCCTAATTCAAATTGCAGGCTAAAATAGTTGAATATTCTTTCCCGGTATATAGTTTTATTATGCCGATAATATAGTAACACAATCACTTTTTTAATAACATCAGCCCCAAAGGAATCCTAATAATTGTAAAATTTAAAAAGTACAATATTTCAATCTGATTAAATATTCGTATCTTAAAATTTGATTGTTGGATTAAAAATAATCTCCTGATATTAAATAGAGATAGTTACCCCATGAAAGAAAAATTCATTCCCGCTTTTGATTTCCATTTTTTAACAAAGCTTTTTGATTTATTCATTTCAACTGTAATCCCTGAAAATAGAATCAAGGGTGAGTTGATTGACTTTATGAATATCCGGGAAGGACACAAAATACTTGATTTCGGATGCGGGACGGGCACTTTGCTCTTAATGGGAAAACAAAAACATCCGGAAGCACATTTTGAAGGAATCGATATTGATCCTAAAATTCTTAAAATTGCTGAAGGTAAAATACAAAAGGAAAATCTTGATATACCTTTGACGGAATATGATGGGGGAGAGTTACCCCGTGAAAATAGTTCTATAAACAAGGTTATGAACAGCCTGATGATGCACCACCTGAGCACAGATAAAAAGCTTACAGCAATGCGTGAAATATTCAGGGCTTTAGTTGTTGGCGGTGAAATTTATATAGCTGATTTTGGGAAGCAGGAAAATCTAGTTATTTCACTTATTGATAAAATTGTTAATAAGTCAGAACAGCAAGTTGTGGTGAACTTTAATGGCAGCATTCCGCAATTATTAGCTGACGCAGGATTTAGGAATGTTCAAACGTTAAAAAAATATAATACAAGATCGGGCACGATTTGTATATATTCGGGGGAATAGCAAATTTAGTATTAGCTTCGTACAATTATTTTATTCGGATTAAACTGATTAAAACGACTTACTCAATTAAGGTAAGGCGCAGAAATTATCAAAGCAATTTAACAACCCGCCGGGTTTCAGAAGTGGTTGTATATGGATCCACGTTGTTGTAATTATTTAGTCCCGCTGGACTTGGATCAAAATCCAAATTATTCATTGTCTGCATAGTTAAATTATAATGTTTCAAATATTTTTTTAAAAACCCTGATTTTATTTTAGTTTATATACATTTCTCCTTTTAACTCTATCGATTATTTTTGTAATTTACAATGATATTATTTAAGGTTCTTATACATTTTATCTGGAAATCGTATCGTCAAAAGATGGATTCGAAGCATGATTTAAACCGCTCTGAACGGGGGATTGCTTTTATTCAATCTGAAATAAATTGTATATCGTATGGTTTTAGGAGAAATATCCTGAATCGTGTAATTTCATAAACATTCATGAATATTATCCCGGGTAACAAACAATTTTTAAACAATTTATAAGGAATTATCTGTGGATTGGCCGGAGTGTTTTTGTTGTTAGCAAAAAACGAAAAGGTTAAAAAAAATTTGGCGTATTAAACCGGAGACAGAAATATATTAAAAATATGAGTTTATTAATTTATGAATGACAATAATTCGAATGAAAATAATTCAGCCAAACCTTTTAATTTGGGAATTCCTCATCATGAACATCCTTCTTACAAATGGTGGGTGCTTGCAAATGTAATGATTGGAACTTTTATGGCTGTTCTGGATGCGACTATAGTTGATGTAGCGCTTCCCAAAATAATGTCTACATTCGGAATTCCTGTTGATACTGCCAAATGGGTTGCTACAGCCTATTTATTGATACTTGCTGTTATGCTCCCAACATCCGGATGGATTGCCGACCGGTTTGGATATAAGAAAACATACGGAGCAGCACTTACACTATTTACGGTCGGTTCACTACTATGTTCTTTGTCATGGAATGAAACAGCACTTATTATGTTCCGTGTAGTTCAGGGCATGGGGGCCGGACTGTTAATGCCCGTGGGTATGGCAATAGTCACCCGCGAATTCCCGCCTGAAAAGCGTGGAGTTGCTTTAGGATTTTGGTCTATTGCTGCAGCGGCTTCAGTTTCGCTCGGCCCTACTTTTGGAGGCTATCTTATAGATAATTTTGCATGGCATTCAATTTACGACATAAATGTTCCTATAGGTATAGTTGCCATTTTTGCTACTATTGTTATACAACGCGAATATCAATCTCAAAAAATTCGTAAATTCGATATCGGGGGCTTTATTTCACTTGCAGTTTTTTTAACATCGCTTCTTCTTGCACTTTCCGACGGCACTGCAGATTGGAATACAGGGGGATGGACTTCCACTTTTATTCTCACATGTTTTACTCTTGCATTTGCAAGCCTGGTAGTCTTTTTAGTTATTGAATTTAATATTCGCGAACCCCTTGTAGATTTAAGACTGCTGAAAAATTTTAACTTTGGAATGTCAAACTTAGTCCTGTTTATTTTTGGAATGGGCATGTTCGGCAGTACATTTTTACTGCCTCTTTATTTACAAAACGGACTCGGATTTACTGCTTTCCAATCCGGCTCCTTGTTTTTACCAATCGGTTTTATTCAGGGTATTATGGCACCGCTTGCCGGATTTTTATCTGATAAAGTAAACCCTAAGATCCCTGCTATGATAGGAATTGTACTTTTAGCAGTCAGCCTTTTCATAAATCATTTCCTGTCTCTCTTTTCGCAGACGCAGTCGGTTATGTTTTCTCTTTATTTGCGTGGGCTGGGAATGGGATTTATATTTACGCCTTTAAGTGCGCTGGCCCTTTCGGAAGTCCCAAGGGAAAAAATGGCACAGGCCTCGGGACTTTTTAATGTTCTTCGCCAGGTTGGAGGAAGCTTCGGCGTTGCTATTATGGGAACTTTACTTACCGACCGCACAACTTTTCACCTGTCTAATTATGGATCATCAATAGATCAGTCTTCTCCTGCTGTTCAAAATGTATTGCATGATTTGAAATATTTTGCCGTACAATCCGCAGGCGGAAGTACTTCTTTTTCCGCAATGAGGGCTCAGGCATTACTGGCTTTACATGTAAGTCAGCAAGCCTTTGTTTCCGCTATTGATGATGATTTCTTTTTAGCGGCATTAATTACTGCGCTTTGTATCGTACCTGTTATATTCTTGAGAAAGATAAAGAAAAAGAAAAAAGTAGAAAAGATTATTGCAGCGGATTAATTGAATCTTTTAAAGCCTCTTGATTTAATAATGCGAAGGCAGAGAATTAATAACTGAAGTTACGCTAATAATATTTAATGTAGCCCCGGTATTCAAAGCCTGAGTTAAAATTCAAAATAATATTATAAATAATTAATATTATTTTTTGATATTTAATTTTTTCAAAGATAGTAAACATTTAAAACAGTTGAAAATTTTTTAGGTTTTCCATCATTAACACCGCGATTAATCGCGGTGTTAATAATTTATAAAATATTCTTTCTAACTGTTTTACCTGTCCGACTCTGGAGGAACAGTTTAATACTCGCTTCATTAAAATATAAACTATATTCTTTGAGTATATTTTTTCAAGCAAAATTAAATTTCACAGAAACTCTTTATTTTAGCGCTGATTATCTTTAATTATAAGCATACAACTGCTTTTTTTAACCTGCTTTAGTATTGCTTTCTATAGCAGCTAAAGCATTTGCGGATTTTTCGGCAATACTTTCAAGGGAAGAAAATTTCGTCATAATCATTTCATTCTGAGCCTCAATACTTGAATACAAATCCTGTATAGTATTGTTGATATCTTTTAATTCGGTAAGTATTTGACTTAAAATATGTGTTTCAGACATAGCATACTCTCTAAATTATTAAACATCCTGTATTATTTATATTACGTTATCTGTTTTTTACGATTAAATTAATTATAATTAATAAAGATTAAAATCTCGTTTAATTATATCAATTTATAAAGTAAAAATTCTCCTACCATAAAATCATAGGACCTTTGCTATTAAAATCATTACTTTCCTCAAACAGGCAGTGTAAAGCTGAATGTTGAACCTTCACCCGGTTTAGAAACAACCGCTAATTTGCCTTTATTCATTTCAACGAATTCTTTACAAAGAATCAGCCCTAATCCTGAACCGGTTTCGTTCTGAGTGCCTTTTGATGAAGTATTCTGATCGATATTAAATAATCCCGGCAGTATCTCTTCTCTTATACCCACTCCGTTATCAGAGACGCTTAATTTTATAAAGCTGCCTGCCAATTCAGTTGTTATTTTTATTTCACCTCCCAGGTTTGTGAATTTTATTGAATTTGAAATTAAATTTCTTAGAATTGTATCAACCATGTTTGAATCAGCATATACCTTAGTTTCCGGTGCACAATCCACCTTTAATGATATATTCTTATTCTCCAGGTTGTTCCTGTAAATAATTATTATTTTATTTAGCAACTCATTCAGATCAAAATAATCAGGGGAATAATCAATTCTCCCTGTGTGTATCCTGGACCATTGTAAAAGATTTTCAAGAAGGTTGTATATTGATTTGGCTGATTTGGAAATATTCATTGAAAACATTTTCATTTCTTCTGCAGTAAGATTGTTATTCTCGGAAGCTGCATATTCGGTCAAACCTAATAGAGAATTAAAGGGGGATCGCAGGTCATGGGCAATTATCGTGAAAAATTTATCTTTACTGGTGTTCAACTCTCTTAGTTCAAGTTGAATCTTTTTCATGCCTGTTATGTCTTTGATTATAACTATAAATTCATTCCTGGAATTATTAACTACCCTTACTTCGTAATATTCTAAATCTGATTTAGTTTCCAGTGTATATTCGAAAATTTGAACTTTATTTGTTGAAAATGCTTCCTCAGAGAAGTACATAATTTTTTCAGCAAGGCTCGTATTGATAATTTTGTAAATGCTTTCGCCTACTATCTCGAATATATTAATTAAAAGATTATTTTGTGTCTGTGTATGATAATCAAGAAGCATTCCGTCTTTTGCAAATCTTAATACGGTATCCGGTATTGTTTTTAATAAGGTTTTTATCCTGTCTTCACTATCCCGCAAATTATTTTCTACTTTCTTTAATTCTGTTATATCGGAACCGACAGATAATACTAACTTCTCATCACCGTCCCGGCTGTCTATTGCTCTTTTAAATGTCTGTAAAAGATGGATCTTGCCCTTTGAATCAATCATTCTTTCTTCAGGAATAAAGATTTCCCTCTGAGATTCTATAACTTCTTTGTCCGTTTTCCTGAAATAATCGATCTCTTCCTTTCTGTAAAATTGCGAATCATATTTACCATGTACTTTATCAGTTGAAATACCCAGTGTTTCGGCTGTGGCCTTATTTATCAACTCAAATTTGCCTTCACCATTCTTTACCGATATATAGTTAGGATCGGTATCAATAATAGTTTTCAGGAATTTTTGCTGCTTTACAAGTAATTCTTTGGCTTTTATTCTTTCAGTAACATCCCGGAATACCAGCACTACTCCTGCTAAATTAACAGTCTCATAACTGATAGGAGCCGAACTAAAATCTACGGGTATTTCTGCTCCGTTTTTAGAAATTAAAAAATGATTTATTCCGCCTTCAATCGAACCGTTTTTTAGCGTAGTGATTACAGGATTCTCTTCGAACTCAATATGGTTTTCATCCATTATCTTAAACAGATTTTCTATATTCATTCCATATGCAGACTGCATTTTCCATCCGGTTAGTTCTTCTGCAACATGATTGATTATTTTGATAATTCCCTTTGAATCGGTTGCAATTAAAGCATCCCCTATGCTTTTAAGTGTGGCAGAAAGCCAATGCTCGCTTTCCCTAAGCCTCTTTTCCATAGCATGCTTATAAAGAGCCATTTCAAGAGCTGTATTTAACTCCCGTTCTTCAAACGGTTTTATAATATATCCGTATGGTTCGGTAATTTTAGCACGCTGTAAGGTATTATCATCTGCATGAGCAGTAAGATAAACGATAGGTACTTCCATAGTTTTTTTTATCGAAGCGGAAGTTTCTATTCCGTCCATATCGCCTTTTAATCTTATATCCATGATAATTAAATCAGGCTTATGGAGTTCTGCTTTTTTAATCGCATCAGGCCCCGAAGAGGAGGTATCGATTACATTATATCCCATTTCTTCAAGCCTGTCTTTTAATTCCAGCATAACAATATTGTTATCTTCAACTATTAGAATTGATGCTTTATACATTTTTAGTTTATCCATTATGTGTTAATATCTTTAAATTTAAACTTGAATTTTGTTCCTGTGCTAAGATCAATTTCCAATGTCCCTTCTAATTGGTCAATTAATGTATCCACAAGCTGAAGCCCAAGCGATTTCGTTTTCTTTAAATCTATACCTTCCGGTAATCCTATCCCATTATCGGAAATACTCAAGAGCGAATTATTTTTATCATCTCTTTCAAATTCAATTCTAATCTCGCAATTTTTATTCAATTCTTCGGCATCCGGGAAAGCGTATTTTAATGAATTTGATATTATTTCGTTAATTATAAGCCCGCAGGGAACTGCTGTGTCAATGCTTATAAATATTTGCTTAATGCTTATAATAAGTTTGATGATTGATTGATTTACCGCGTATGAGCGGAACAAATCATCAGTTAGTCGTGTTACATATTCCTTAAAATCTATTTTACCCAGGTCCTTTGATTGATAAAGCCTTTCATGCACAAGGGCTATGGATTTTACCCTGTTCTGGCTCTCCTTGAACATATCCTGTGCTCCTTTATCCTTAATTTTTTTCGAATTCAAATACAGCAGGCTTGATATTACCTGGAGGTTGTTTTTAACCCTATGATGTATTTCTTTAAGAAGCACTTCTTTTTCGGATAAAGAATTTTGAAGGCTTTCCGAATGTTCACGTATTTTAACCTGAAGCTGCGCCTGGAATATTGCTACCGCCAACTGGTTTGCAACCACTAATAAAACTTCTTTATTCTCTTCATTAAAAGCAAGAGGCAAATTGGATGCAATATGAATCACACCAATTTTTTCTTCGTCCATGGCAAGCGGCGCTGAAATAAGTGATCTCATTCCGGATTCATAAAGTTTCTTTTCAAACGGCCTCTTTTCTATTAACTCCGATAAATCATTAATGCGAAAATTATTAATTTCCTCATCCTTACCGAACAAACTACAATTTTCTTCAATTGGAAGAATAAGTCCTTCGAGCCCTTTAATTTTATAATTGTTAAATCCCGAACTAAATATTTGTGCTCCGTTACTTTTTGAATCAAATAGAGCTACAGATGCCAGGCATATTGAAGGAAATAAATCATTTAAATTTGAAATAGTTTCATTAATAATTTGTTCCACAGATTTTGCAGATATAATTCCCCGGTATATTTTATCAAGAGATTCCAGCCTGGAATTATACTGTTTTAACCTGTTTTCCGCTAAAAGCTTTTCACTTATTTCAATTTGCAAAACTTTATTGATTTTTTCAAGTTCTGAAGTACGCTGCTCAACTTTTCTTTCCAGGTTGTCCTGTGAGCTTTTAAGTGATTCCGTCATTTTATTAAATGATTCTGCAAGTCTTCCTATTTCGTTCTCTGCCGAAATATTTACTCTTGCATTTAAATCGCCGTGTGCAACTTTTTGAGAAACGTTATCAAGCTGCAGTATCGGCTTTGTTATTCTTTTTGCGAAATAAATGGAAGCTATAAATCCGAATATTATAGAAATCAGTGCCAGGAATATTGTTCTAAAGTAAAGTTCATAAGCATTCTGATCGAAGTTTTTTAATGATAGCCCTACGTTTATTCTTCCCCAATCTATTTCCGAATAACTGAAAGGGTATGAATAATGAAATACATTCTGCTTTACAAGATCACTATACACAAATTTACTAAAATAATCTTTTGTCCTGGGAAGGCTTAATTCATCTTTAAGAGTATCACTTAACCAGCTATTGGAACAAAAAACTAGGGCAACGCCGTCATTCCTTACAATTGTAATATAAAGTATCGATTTGCTTTGCTGAATTATTTTTAGGCAATGATCTATTATAAATCCGTTATCATTATTAATGATGGCGTTTGCCGTAACTTGTCCGATCGAGCCCGCAATGTCATTTGCTTCGGATTTCATTCTTTCCTCAAGAACATTCCTTTGATAGGGAAGTGTGCCTATAATAAACACAAAAAGAGTAAGAATTATTAACCCCCATGCTAATAATGATGTCTTGATAAAAATACTTTTATACCAGACGGTTTTTAGCCGGTAATTGAATTCATTGCCGATTATTAAATTAATTAGGCTCATTATACTTTATCTTTTTTGTTTTTAGCAAATAATTATATTCTTTCAATAGGTCTTTAAAACTATTCAAATATTCATTTTTAAAAGGCACCAGTCTGTCGATTTTTATTAATGAGAATAACTGTTTCCCGGAAATTAGTTCATTCATATGAAAAGCATGCCAGTAAAATAAATCTCTGTCGGTTTGGTTATTGAATATCCTGGTAAAGCACATTACGCCCCATAAATATTTAGGTGATGTTTGTATGCTGATTAATTTTTCACCAACCTGCGGGTTTAATTCCTTCATTAATGAAAACGCACCGGTGGAAACTATACAGGCATCTACCTGGCCGAAAAAAAGATTCAGTATTAATTGTGATTCTTTATTAGCCGTAATAAAATTTTTAAAAAACTTTGTTTTATCAGGGATATTTAATTTTGCCAGTAATACATCCAGCCACAATCTTGAAGCAATATGATTCGTGCTGGCCGGAACTCCTATAATGGCGCCCTTTAAATCCTTGATATCTTTATAATGCCCGCCTTTTCTTACTAAAATATAATAATCCCCGAATATATCGCCTTCGGTAGAAGGTACAAGTTTAGGGTCAAGTCCTATTGTCATATTGTTATTCAAATAATCATACGTATTCAGGCTTAAAATCGCAAGACTGTCGCGGCTCTTTTCTTCATTTACCTCATCAATTTGATTATATATTTTGGATTTAAGATTATATCCGTTGCTGTAATGGTATGTTTTAACCAGTTCATCAAGCCATACCTTAATTGCAGCCTGCGCATCATTTACATCAACTTCCATAAAAAGATTTTTCATATTCCCTATAGTATAAGTCTTTTTTTTAGTATCATTAGTATATGTTTGTGCATTTACTCTTAAAGGAACCCATAAAGAACCGGATATAATTGAAATAATAAATATTATACTTATTTTATTAATTAACATAATTAGGCAGTACTTTTAAAAAGCTGTTATATTATTTATTACTTGCATTTAAATTAAATCGAACCATTTTCCTTTAACTTTTTTGTTTTTAGTAAATATGTATACTCTTTAATCAATTCTTTATAACTATTCAAGTATTCATTTTTAAATGGCACAAGCTTGTCTATTTTTATTAGTGAAAATAACTGTTTCCCGGATATTAACTCATGTACATGTACTGCACTATTGTAAAATAAATTCCTGTCTCTTGCATCGGTAAATGTTTTTGTAAAACACAATAAGCCCCATAAATACTTCGGCGAAGTCTGAATATTTATTATATGTTCGCCAACCTGGGGATTTAGCTCGTTCATTAATGAAAATCCCCCTCTTGAAACAATACAGGCATCTAAATGGCCGAAAAACAGATTCAGAATTAATTGTGACTCTTTTTCTTCCATATCAATATTTTTAAAGAATTTTGTCTTATCGGCAATATTATTTTTTGCCAGCATTATATCCAGCCATAATCTTGAAGCGATATGATTTGTAACGGATAGTAACCCTATGTTGGCTCCTTTCAAATCTAAAATATTTTTATAGCGGTCATTTTTTCTGACTAAAATATAATATTCTGCATATACATCACCTTCTGCAGCAGTTGCTAGAACCGGATCAAGACCTATTTTGTTATTTAAATAATCAAATGTATTTAGGCCTAATATTGCAAGACTGTCGTATTTCATCGCTTCATTTACTTCGTCAAATTGATCGTATATTTTTGCCTTAAGATTATACCCATCACTATAATGATACGTTTTTACAATTTCGTTTACCCACACTTTTACAGAAGCTTTAGCATCATTTAAATCTACTTCATTAAATAAATTTTTCATATATCCTATTGTATATCCCCTTTTGAAGGTAACCTCTTTATTTGTTTGAGAATTTAAAGTAATAAAGGTAAATAATACAGTTATTTGTATTGAAAAAACAACAATAACATATAATCTTTTAATTATCATATTATAATTTAGAATTAATTTCCATTATTTGGTTAATTAGGTTCATTATTCTTTATTTTTTTTACTTTTAAGAAATATGTAAATTCTTTCAAAAGATCTTTAAAACTATTTAAATATTCATTTTTAAATGGTTCGAGTTTAGTAATTTTCACCAACGAAAATAATTGTCTGCCGGAATTTAATTTTTGTATTTGCATTGAATTTGTGTAGAATAATTTTCTGTCTTCCGGGTTATACACCATCTTGGTAAAGCACATTACGCCCCATAAATAATTTGGCGAGGACTGGATAACAGTGATTTTTTCGCCTAACTGGGGATTTAGTTCTTTCATTAATGAAAATGTTCCCGCAGTTACGATACAGGCATCTAACTGGCCGAAGAAAAGATTTAATATTAATTGGGATTCTTTATCGGACATAATTATATTTTTAAAAAATTTTGTTTTATCGGGGATATTTTCTTTTGCCAGCATTATATCCAGCCATAATCTTGAAGCAATATTATTTGTAGATGACACTAACCCTATTTTCGCTCCTCTTAAATCAGTAATATTTTTAAAGTTGCTTTCTTTATTCACTAAAAGATAATACTGTATGAATACATTATCTCCGTATGTTGGTACTAATGCGGGATCTAAACCGATTTTATCATTATAAGTTAGATAGTCATATGTATTAATCGCTAATACTGCAAGGCTGTCTTGCTTCATTTCCTTGATTAACTCATTAATTTGGGCGTATATCTTTACCTTCAGGTAATAACCTTTATCATAATTATAGGTTTTCAAAATCTCATTTAATAATACTTTTATTGCAGCCTGCGCATCGTTTATATCAACTTCGTTAATTAGATTTTTCATGTATCCTACCGTATAATTTTTTTTAAGAGATACATCTGTCTTATCTTGAGCGTGCAAGGTAAAAAAAACAATAGGTACAACGATCACTAAGGGTAAAATAATTATTATTAAATTTTTATATCGCATATTTACATAATTAATTTTTAGTCAGTATAGAATTTCCAAACTAAATTATGGTAGAAATTATAAATATATTATTAACTTCTACAGCCCACAACTTGAGAAACATTTATTAGCTGAATTATTGTAATATTTTTATTTTTTATTGTACAAAATAAGTAAAACATCGATAACAATATTTATCCCAAATAATTGTTAAACACCGGTTAAATTCACTACCGGTTATTATATCAATCGGATTCCGGGTTCTTAATCTTTTTAGTTTTTAATAAAAATGCATAATCTTTTAGAAGATCTTTAAAACTATTCAAATATACATTTTTAAATGGTTCAAGCCCGGTAATCTTTAACAACGAATAGAGCTGCCGCCCGGAATTTAATTTTTGTACTCCTATTGAATTAGTATAGAATAAATTTCTTTCTTCCTGGTTAGTAAACGTCTTGGTAAAACACATTACGCCCCATAAATATTTTGATGAAGACCGAATGATAATTATCTTTTCGCCGATCTGAGGATTTAAATCTTTCATTAAAGAAAATGCTTCTGATGATACTATACAAGCGTCTGATTGCCCGAAGAAAAGATTCAGTATTAATTGTGATTCTTTTTCAGACCAAGAAATATGTTTAAAGTACCTTGTCTTATCGGGGATATTTTCTTTAGCCAGCATAATATCCAACCAGAATTTTGAAGCAATATAATTTCCGCCGGATAATATTCCAATATCAGTTCCTTTTAAGTCAACAATACTTTTAAAGTTGCTTTCTTTTCTTACTAAAATGTAATATTGTACGAATACATCTTCCTTGGAAACCGGCACTAATACAGGATCTAAACCGATTTTATCAGCGTAATTTAAATAGTCATAAGTGTTAAGCGCTAAAACTGCTAGGCTGTCTTGCTTCATCTGTTCGGCTACCTCACTTGATTGAGTATATATTTTTACTTTTAGGTTATAATTATTATTGTAATTATAGGTTTTCAAAATCTCGTTTAACAACACTTTTATTGCAGCCTGTGCGTCGTTTATATCCACTTGGCTAAATATATTTTTCATATATCCGACCGTGTAAGTTTTTTTTGTAGACACATTTGCATTTTTCTGAGCGTTCATGGTAAAAATACCAACAAACTCTGTAAACAGAATGGAAAAAATTAAAGTTGTAACCAAATATTTTGATTCCATCTTAATACAATTTAATTATTCCGGTTATTAAAATAATTACGCTAATAGCTTTTTATCCTTTTCGTTTTTAAACAATATGTATATTCTTTTAATAATTCTTTAAAACTATTCAAATAATCATATTTAAATGTTTCAAGTTTGTCAACTTTTATTAAAGATAATACTTGTTTCCCGGAGACTAATTCTTGTACATTTACGGCATGTGTATAGAATAAATTTCTGTCACTCTGGTTAACAAATATTTTAGTAAAGCATACAACTCCCCATAAATACTTTGGTGAGACCAGTATGCTGATTAATTTATCTCCTACCTGGGGGTTTAATTCTTTCATTATTGAAAATGCTCCTGTTGAAACAATGCAGGCATCTAATTGACCAAAAAATAAATTTAGAATCAATTGGGATTCTTTATTTGCCGTAATAATCTTTTTAAAAAACTTTGTCTTATCGGGGATATTATTTTTTGCCAGCGTTACATCAAGCCAGCATGTTGAAGCTGCCTGATTTGTACCGGATAATACTCCAATTATGATTCCTTTCAAATCTTTAATATCTTTATAACCACTTTCTTTCCTTACCAGGATGTAATACTGTGAAAATATATCTCCTTCTGCCGAGGGCACTAATACGGGATCCAGCCCTATTTTTTCATTATTATTTATATAGTCGATTGTATTCATTGCCACAATCGCAAGGTGGTCGTTATTCATCTCTTTGCTTAATTCTTCAAATTGGTCATATATTTTAACTTTAAGTTGATACCCATCGCTGAAATTATAAGTTTTAACAAGTTCATCCAGCCATACTTTTATTGCAGCTTTAGCGTCATTTAAATCAACCTGGTTGAATAAATTTTTCATATATCCTACCGTATAAATCCTTTTTAGCGAATTATTATTGTTGCTTTGGGCGCGGACTGAAAAAAGTGCGAACGATACCGTAAACATTATTAAATAACTAAATACCAACCTGTAAATTTTATAACGCATAATTAAGCTTTATTTTATCAAATGATTTTTCAATTTATTGTAGGAGGATATCAGTGCCCTAACGTTATCTAAGTATTCATCCTTATAAGGAATAATTTTCGCAGTCTTTGTCAGGGCAAATAGCTGCCTGCCGGATGCGTAATTATCCAGCCTTGTTAAATGCGTTAGTAAATCGGGGCTGTATTTAGAATTTTTAAATTTTATTGTAAAACTTGAAACTGCCCTTATATAACCAGGGGAACTATTTAGTATTTTAAGCTGCCTGCCTATTTGAGGATTTATTTCAACCATAGTTTCAAAAGCCGTCTTAGTTACAAGGCAGGCGTCCAATTGCCCGAAAAATAATGATAATATTAATTGAGATTCGGTTTTATCCGTTACAATTTTGGTAAATAACTTATTTGTTTTTACCCTTTTAACGGATTCTAATAAAACATCCAACCACATTACAGGAATTGGGTCATTTCCCTTAGGCTGCATGCCGATTTTTTTGTCCGCTAAAGCCTCAATCCCATTAATATTTTCATTATTACGAGTGAGGATTAAATAAGTTTCAAGCGGGTCTATTTTACCGGAATTTACAAGGATAGGGTAAAGTGATAACCTGGTTTTATAAGTCAAAAAGTCAACTGAGCTTAATGTAATTACTCCCAGATTTTCCTTAGAATAATTATTCAATAAATCTTCGGTGTCTTCAAAATAAACCGGTTTCATTGAAAAACCCTTTAAAAGCTGGTCTTGTAACTTTTGAACATAAACTATTATTGCTGCCTTAGCATCATTATAATCGGAATTCAAAAACATAGTCCTCTGGAACGCAACCCCCCAGGCTTCATTGTTTTCTGTATCTGATTTTTTCTGAGAAATTATATTGGTACTTAGTAAAAAAATAACGGCAGTAAAAATTAAAAATTTACTTTTACAAAAGTTTATATATTTAAATCCCCGTTTAATAATAAATTGAAAAAAAACTTGAAGCATGCGTTACTTTATATTTTTAGTATTAATGTTTCCTATAATTAAATCCAGATTTGCCGCCGCTTCAATATTATCATAAAGTGCTTTTTGATATTGCACATCCATCAGTGATTCCATTATTTGTGCTTCAACTAAATCTTTAGCTTCCGCCATATCCTGTTGAAAAGCTCTCTCTGTAAGCGAGGAATTTTCTTCTGCCGTTAATTTAGCCTGCCTGGCATTATTTACAGTCTCAACTGTAGATTCAAGTTTATCCGTTACTTCTTTTATTTGCAGGCAGATAGCATCATGCAGAAGGATTTTCTGTTCATTAATCTTTTTTAACTCCGATTCGTTTTCTTCAACTTCCGCTGAAGTTCTGAAACCATTAAATATTGGGATATCTACTCCCAATCCAATCGTCCAGATTGAACTGTTTTCTTTGTTAACTATTCCGTATTTGTAAGAATTAAAATTTTGATCGAAACTTCCTATTAAAGCTACATTTGGCAGGTAACCGCTGTATGCTTCATCTATCTTGGCCTGATAAGCGGAAACCGCTGAAGTAACTTTCATCCAGTCGGGGTTATTATTATACGCCAGGTTTAGAAGGCTGTCAATATTTAAACCCGCCGGTATAAAAGGAATCTCCTCGTCAGGAAGGTCAAAATCATCATTAACCCCAAGTGTAAAAACTAATGCATCCTTTGCTGCCTTAACATCATTTTTTAATTGACTTACCAGGGTTCTTACCGCATCAACAGTTACCTTATTTTTTAAGTAATCAAGCCTTGTAGTTTTTCCCGAACCATTTTTGTAGACACTTTCCGTAAGTTCTAAAGTTACATCAAGCCTTTCAAGAGCATCAGTCCCGATTTTATAAATTTTTTTAGCAGCTAATGCGCCGTAGAACATTCTCTTCACGTCAAAACAAACTTCCAGGCTGCTTTTTTTATACTCCTGCTTTGAAATTTCTATGCCGTTTTCGGCTTCTTTATTTATTGACTGAACTTTACCACCAGTATAAATAGGATATGTAAGCCCTACCGATGCATGAACATTCTCATTATCCATCAATTTAACGTTTTCCTGCGGAACCGTTATGTTATCGAGGGAAATACTAAATCCTGGTAAAGAAATAGGGGGGACTGACATTTTAAAAGACGGTAGAATAAACAGCAGGTCATTGTTGGTTAATGTATAAATTGCTTTCCCTGAAACTTGCGGCCAATAAGCCGATTCAGCTTGTTTTTTCTGTGCATTTGCAACACTGATCTCCTCTTTAGAGGACTTAATTTTATGATTATTATCTATAGCAATTTTAATGCAGTCGTTTAAGGATAAGATTTTTTTTGAGATAGCTGCCGAACTATCCTGGCAGTAAATATTGTTAGTAATAATTAATGCGGTTAAAAAAGCAGTTTTAAATAACATCGTAATCTTTCCCGGTAAATTAGTTATTTCATTTTGTGATTGCATCTTATTTTCCTTGAACTGAATATATAAAAAGGAGAGTGAAGTGTGTTCAGCTTAAAATGCTTGAATTTCAACTTCATTCATCCTTACTTTTTTTTATTTTCCCTCGTTCAGACAATCAAAATTTTTTTATAAAACCGGTATTAACTGCAGACTAATATAATTATTTACAATTAGCCATTATTTCATGTATAATTTAATATACTATCGGAAAAAATGATAGGAATTTAAGTATTTACTTAAAATTTAATGAATTCTGTATTATTTGCTTAAAAATTCAGCGCTTAAAGAAATAAGACGAAAAAAACATTTTTGGAGAATAACTTGCTGTATTTGATAAATATTTAGCTGATATTTACTGAGCGGAAGAATTAAAAATCAACTTTAGAATATGAATATGACGGTAATCACATAATATGACTAGGTTAAAGATAATTAAGTGCAAATTTAATTAATATTCGTACTTATTATTACAAAATATAATTTCAGGCTGTTTTTTATTCAGGCTTATTTTTATGCGGAAATATACCTGCAAGATCTCCAATAATATTTACAAGCTGCTGATTGGCAGGAACTATAATTTTGGCGTTATTTTCTAGCGCAGCCTGTGCAGTTTCAAGCCTTTTTAAAAGTTGAGAATTTCCTACAAAATATTTATCTGCTGCCTCATTTACCAGACGGATTGCTTCAGCTTCTCCTTCAGCATGTAATATCCTTGCCTGCCTTACTCCTTCCGCTTGTTTGATAGCTGAACGCTTAACACCATCCGCAGTTGTTTCTGCCGCTGTAGCAAAGTCTATAGCTGCAATTTTCTCGTTTTCTGCTTTTACAATTTTATTCATTGTATCCTGGACATCCTTCGGAGGGTCTATTTCCTTTAATTCAGCCCTTACAATATCAATACCCCAGTGTGATGTTTCTTTTATTAAAATATTATGAAGTTCATCATTAATTTTTCCTCTTTCGCTGTTGGCTGATTTTAAAGAAAGCGTGCCGATAATGTTTCGTAGTGTGCTCCTTGAAAGATTAACAATTTGATAGTTTACATCATTTACATTGTACTGCGAGCTTTTAACGCTTTCTTCATCTGCTTTAACCTTGTAGTATATCTGTGCATCAACCATAGCATTTAAATTATCATTTGTTATTATCTCCTGGGGGTTTGCATTTACAAGCAGCTCGGTAATATTTACGCGGTACATTTTATCAATAAAAGGTGCAACCCAGTGAAAACCGGGATTGGCAAAGCGATGATATTTTCCAAGGCGTTCAATTAGTCCTCTCCGTGTAGGCCGGATAATTCTTATCCCGGTTATAAATAAAAAAAGTATAATTGTTCCCGCTAGTTCAAGCCAGATGGATATGGAATCTTGCATTTAACTTCTCCTTATTAAATTTTGATTACTTAAATATAATTTTGGCAGGCAGCTCAGGTAAGCGAGCTGTTCATAAATAAATCGTGTAAACTAGGCAGATTTCCTGGTTAATTCTATAGTGCAAAGGGATGAAAAGTGGATTACACCCTCTTTATATTAATTGATAATAGTCCAAATTAGCATCTTTAAAGAAAGTTAAAAATTGTTGTAATCTTTACTTTAATCAAAACAATGCATAATCCTGATTATAAAAGCTGTTGTTAAGTCACCTTGCCCGGCTGATTATTTCGTATTCAGCCGGGTTTACTACTATCTTATTATTCAGATGTCTATTAATTCTTCTACAATTAAATAAAGTCCTAAATTAAATTCTTCAAATTTATTAATAACTCACCTTACCTTTTTTCATCCGGTTTCTGTTCATTTTGCCTTGGCTGTTTGTTAGCAGGTGGTGCTGATTTCTGTGGCTGTACACTCCTGTTTTGAGTTGGCGCCGATTTTTGCGGTTGTGCACTCCTGTTTTGAACCGGTGCAGATTTCTGCGGCTGTGCACTCCTGTTTTGAACCGGTGCTGATCTATGCGGTTGTGCACTCCTGTTTTGAGCCGCTGCAGATTTCTGCGGCTGTACACTCCTGTTATGATTTGGCGCTGTTTTTTGCTGCTGTGCACTCTTGTTTTGTGTTGGTGCTGTTTTTTGCTGCTGTGCACTCTTGTTTTGTGTTGGTGCTGTTTTTTGCTGCTGTGCACTCTTGTTTTGTGTTGGTGCAGATCTTTGCGCCTGCGAATTCTTAGTCACTGGTGAAGTTGTATTCTGTTCAGGCTTAGTTTTATTATTTGGTAAATTAACATTCTGTTCTGGCCTTCCACCTGTATTTGGCTGAGAATTGTTTTTCTGCGTGCTTCCCTGATTTCTTTGCGCAACAGTTTTTACATCTGTTAATCTCACCACTTTTGAAGGAGCTGGGGTCTTACCATTGCCGCTGACCTTTTGCACTTGCGGCCTGTAAATTTGTAATGCACCATTGCTTACGTGCTGTCCGGGTGAAGAATTTTCCCGGATAACAATTGGTTTAACCGTAGTGTGAGTAACTTTTTGAACGTCATTTCTATCAGGGCCTGCTATATAAGAGCTGTTTCGACCTTTATCTTTTTGTACGTTTACTATCACTGTAGAATTATTTATGATTGTTACATTCCTGCTGCGGTCAATATATCGGTTACTTAGATCAGACCTGGTAATATCCCTGTCGTTTACAAATGTCCAGCGATCATTCGATTCATTGTATCCTCTGCCGAAGGAAACACTCATACTAATACCGGGTCCTAAAGGCGCCCAGCCATAGTAACCGGGAGATCGTCTCCATGATACCCATGCAGGACCCCATTCATTATCGGGAATCCAAAACCAGCCGTAATTATCATCATAATTCCATCGCCCGTAGTGAAAAGGCGCCCATCCCCATGGATAATCGGAAACCCATGTCCAGCCATCGTCTGTATATACCCAATGTCCTGCAGTAGCATAAGGAACAAACCCGGGAGCTACATCAGGCATCCAAACGTATCCGTAATTCGGATAATTTACCCAATTACCATAGGGACTCAATCCATCATAAAACACCTGGTAACTTGCAGATGGCTGCGCATATGCTTCATTAGGTATCATCCATCCGGTAAAAGTAAATACTGACAGCATGGCCAATATCATTAAGAATCTCATTATAGTATCCTTTCATTATTCTTTAATTTATAAATCAATTATTTTATCAATCATGATTTTAACATTCAGTTTTATCTGATATTCTATTAATTATCTTTACCGGTTTCTTACACCAGATCTTTTATGCCGTTAATAGCGAACTGGATGCCTATACAAACTAAAATAAAACCCATAATTCTCGAAAGGCTGTCAACTCCGTTTACACCCAGTAAACGGCGCATAGAATCAGCGCCGCGAAGAACCAGCCAGGAGACTATGGCGGTAATCAGGATAGCAAGAACAACACCTGTAAAAGCAAAAACTTTGTCATATCCATGGCGTCCGTCTATAGATGACGATATTGTAATTACTGTTGCAATAGCCCCCGGGCCGCTAAGACTGGGCATTGCAAGTGGACTAAAGGAGATATTGCTCTTGTTAAGCGCCTCTTGTTTTCCTTCCTGCGTTATATGCCCTTCGCCGGGGAATAGCATGCGGAATCCGAGAAACCCTATTACCATTCCGCCTGCTATACCAATACCGGGTATTGATATGCCGAACATCACCATTATAAAATGACCGGCTAATAGAAAAATCACCAGGATACCTGTCATATATATACAGGCTAAAGTAATTTGATGATTCCTGTCTTCTTTACTTAGATTAGCGCCGATACTTAGTAATAGAATTGCAGTACTAACCGGGTTTATAATTGGAAGCAATGTTATAAGTGTAACAAAAATCCATGAAAAGAAACCGGTTATATCTTTCAAAACAATTCCTTAATGTATTTTACAATTGGCATCGTAAATTCATTCTATTAGTACTTGAAAATAGAATTGAACAATTCAACTTCCTCTATTAACAAAATTATAATAAACTTAGTATTGCTATAATTCCGGAGATTATAATTAAAATTCCTGCGATTCTGTTTACCCATTGCAGGCCGACTAAGTCCAACTTATTTTTAAAAAGTGTAACACCGGAACTGAGGCACAAGAACCATAAACATGAACCAATAAAAACTCCGGCAACAAGAACTGATCCTGAAAAAATCTTCACTTCATTCTCCAGTCCTAGAGCGGCAAACACAGCAATAAAAACAAAGATGGTTAACGGATTTGTAAGTGTTAGAAATACAGTATAGAAGTATGATCCTAATATTCCGCTGCTGTGGTTATGAAATTTGGGATCGGCAGGTTTCGCACGAAAAGTTCTTAAACCCAGGAATAAAAGAAGCGTACCTCCTATCAACCGGATCCATATTCGCTCTGTTGTAATCAAACCGGATACCGCGGTGAATCCAAATGCTGCAATACAACTATAAAGCAGATCTGCAGTTGCAGCTCCAAGGCCTATTATTAATCCTCTAAACCGGCCTTCAGTAAGTGTTTTCCGGATGCACATTATTCCAATTGGCCCCACCGGCACTGCCATTACAAATCCAATTACAATTCCTTTAAGGAAAAGAATTAATACCATATTATTATAATTTAATTATTTTATTTGCACAGAAATTACTCGGCATAATTGAAAACTTATTTTCGAAACTCCCGGTGATTTAATTTAAATAATGAGTTTTACCTTTTAAGGTTAAAAGTCGATTCTAATTGAAAGTGGAAATGCGGATATAATTTTTACCGGTGAATCGCTTTGCTCATGATGATCAACTACCCATGTTCCCACAAAATAACCAAGTGCTGCTCCGGCAAAAGTATCTGATGTCCAGTGCTGATCCTGGTAAACCCGGGAAATCATTGTAACTGCTGCAGGTACATATGCCAGCACTTTCAGAATTGGTGAATCGGCATTTCTTGAAAAAACTGTTGAGAGAATAAATGCAACTGTAGAATGGCCGCTTGGCATTGATTTGTTATCCTGGTTAAAGATTGAATTAAATGGCCGGAAAAAACTGTTGCCTTCATCCATATAAGGCCTTGATCTGCCGATTGCAAGTTTTAATACAAAAGACAGGGCCCCGGCATAAAGAGATGCCTGCCCGATTTCATAAGCAATTTTTCTTGTCCCTATATCATTCGTTATCAGCGAATACGCTGCATACCCGCCGAATAATATTATAGGAGTATAAACTTCTCCATATATTCTGGCGGCCACTATTGGAACGCTGTAATAATAATTCCGGTCTGTGAGAACAGCGGTGCGAATTGGCTGATCGGCTTGTGAAACTAAAAAAGTTCCGGCGCCAATAAGTCCCAATGTCAGCCAATCGTTGCCGTCCCATTTAACAGGCTGCTCAACAAAATCAACAGTTTCGCTGCCGAATTGAGAAAATGTATATTTTAGCTGTGCAGAACTGGACGCTGCATAAACGATTAATAAGGCAAGTGATAAATATATTTTTTTCCTCATTACCCAACCTTTAAAACTGAGTGGATTTATAGCAGTATTAAGCAGTTCTAATTTCTAAATTTAAAATTTTCTAAATAAATCTGAACAAATAATTTCTGTTCGGTTCTTACTGTATGAGTGCTGGAATAATATTTTGAGTATCTGTCCGAATAGTATACTACTTGTTCAATTCCTGCGCTTATATCTTTGTAAACGTTTAACGAAATACTGGGATTAAATAAAGCTATATAATTATCCCCGGGTGTGCCTGAATAAGTATGGAACCAATAATAATAACCTGTAATTGAAAAATTTATCCATCCGCCCAGGTTAAGAGTGGTTTCAAGCATTGTATGAGCTCCGCCGCCAAATTCATAATCTCTCAACTGGGATGTATCCGGCCCGGATACCCTGCTGTTTCCGCCGAAAGGATCAAATACAACATGTAGATTAGTATAAAGATTATCACTTTTGTTCAGCTTTAGTTTAGTCATTACTGCGCCGCCCACACCAAAAGTTCCCAATTCAAAGGCCCTGTTATCGAAGTAATCATAATATTGATACAAACCCGTCAGCATCTCTAAATTTCCGGATTCTGAATTTTTACCCGTTAAAATTCCAAATCCGTCAACTGCATCTACAACTTTCCTTCCCACTCCAAAGTTTAGATCACCTCTAACAGTGAAATAATCATATGGATTTCGTGAAATATTTTCAAAAGGGTTCCCATAATCAAGATTAAGGTTAAGCAATTCCGTCATCCCTCCGGTGCCGAAACTTGCACCGTCATTTATCCAGTGAGCTCCTGCGGCAACCGTAATGTTTAGCGGTTCTTTCTGATATTCAGGTTCAGCGGTTACGTTTGACAGTTTTCCCTGAAATAATCTGCTTACAAACCTGACTGGGTCTATAACTCCGGCAGCAATTTCCCTGAAAATTCTTTCAGATCCTGTAGACTGATCATCCAAAACATCTGAACTGATTCTGTATAAAATTTCACCTGCAGATACGCCGCCCATAGTAGTAGCAATCAGGGAATTGCGTTCTGGTGTTCCGGTTTCCCCGAATATTTTCCACATGTAGCTTCCAAATAACACAAACGAAGTTGATTCCCAAAACGTATATCCGTTTGCTCGGGCAGCGTTAAAAAATTCCCCGCCGCCGTATGGATGCAAAAGCATATTTTCACCGAATCTATCGGGAGCCCAAATCCAGCTTTTCGTCCAGGGAAAGCCGGCGTGTAAATTACGCCCCCAGGAAACAAAACCCACTCTGGACCAGTCATACTTTAAGATATAAGTATCAAGCAAATTTGTAAAAGCATTCGCTGCAATAACTCCTATAACAGGTGTCCATAAAGGCTCCATGTTATTATATTCAGGATTGTCATTAAGCAAATAGCCGTACATATTGTATTTTAAAGTATCTTGTGATAATGTATGAATATTGTCCGGGAATAAAATTTCATTCTGATTCAACTCCGGAAAGGAATAATTAGTAATGCCTTCATCAGGTAACTGCCGGCTTAACCAGGCATCTTGAATTAACGGCATTTTATTTTCAGGAACAGAATTACTTTGTGCCTGAATAAGCCCGGAAATCAAAAGTAAAAAAAATAATATATTTAATAATTTCATTCTATTTTTCCTTACTCCGTAAATCCGCAGGAGATTTTACTTAAAAGGATAATATTTAATAATTTTCTCTGATTAATTAATATTAAATGCAGCGGTTGTTAATTATTTCCGGTAGTTAAATCATTCACTGCTTTTCCAAGCTTATCCATTTCTTTATTAAACCCTTTCTTGAATTTTTCCCAACTGCTTTTCCCATCGTCTTTATATTGATCTAACTTCTTCTGCAAATGGCGATTTGTTTTTTCCAATTTTTCAATTTGTTTGTTGTAATCAGCTTTGCCTGATTTTACCATTTTGTCTTTAAAGACAGCAATCGTGTGTTCATTATCATGGATCTTTTGTTCAGACTCACTCTTGAATCGTTGCCAATCGTCGGAATAACTTTCCTTTACGGCTTGCGAGTCCGGTTCGGATATTCCAATTTTTTCTATCGCTGCTTTATTATTTTTTTCACCGGTCATCCCGGCGAAGCTTAATACTGTGCATGCCATAAATCCTATAACAACCAAAGTTAAAATTTTGTTTTTCATAATTCCTTCGTCTTAAATGTTTAAATATTATATGTTTATTGTTTACTGCGTTAACTAAAAGATAAGAATTAGACGGGAGCACGGCAATCGTGCAAAAGGATGAAAAAGGGACTACATCTTTCGGGTGAGTAATTTTATTGGTTAGATTTTTGAACGGGTTCGGTGAGCTTTAAAATTGTGCCTTGTTTTTTGATGTCCATCCAACATTCCCATCCTGAATGGCTATATTTGCTCTTTAATCGCCCAAAGCGCGCCGGACGGTAAAATATATCTACACCTTTGTTCATTATTGGCAGAACATACCCGGGAATTTCGGCGCAATCACAAGGCTCAATAATTGGCTTGGATACCGGTGATTCACTTTTCAAGGCGCTAAGTGTCTGATTATAAATATCCTGAACTGAATGTAAGTATTCCTGTGTGCTGTCTACATCGTACACTGCTACGCTAACTGCCGTTTGTACATCACTTGTAAGCCGGTCAAATGCTTGTTGAGCAAATCGTTTTGCAAAAGAAAGAACATCTCTATTTCGCAGGCTGATATCCAGCCGTTCCAATGAACTGAGATTGAAGTATGAGAGATGAAGATTGTCAGGAGAAGCAACGATAATTCGTGCATAAGATCCAAGCGTTTCGATGGTATAAGGTGTACCGCCAAAACACGTGGAAAGTATCATGAGGTCAAACCTGGAGGAATCATGTGTGAATCCTTTCAACTTTTCAGCCAGGTCATTGATATTGAATTCTTGGCCCGGGTATGATAAATTATATCCCGCACCGCCGAATTCGGGTATTTCATGTCCAAAGTACATGAAGACCCTTACCATCTTATTTTGATCATTTGTATGGAAGCGGTTATACAATGCTATTTCAGGATCAAAGTCTGAATGTTGCTGATTCCGCCAATACATTTCATTTGCTATTAGCCGTCCATTCCTGTAATAATAGAACTCACCATCCTTCTGAGGGAAAAAAAACAAAAAGTTCCGTTTTGGCTGTTGATGAAAAATCAACACTTCGGCTTGAGGATTTTGCCTGGAGATACTTATAACTTGTGCCAAAGCCTCCTGGTCCGCTGTATGTTCATTGCTGCTTGTATCATGGTAGAGATAATCACCGTCACCGTGTATGATGCACACAATTGAGTATTGCGTCCTGGAAACGTCTTCTATCTGTTGATCTGTGTGATTAACCATCATGCCCGTACTGCATGAAGACAAGAATATGATGAGCGCCGGAAAACCAACGCTCATGAAAAGTATTGAAAACAAAATACGCTTCACCGAACTGCTGTGCGGTATAATCATACTATACATCCTGTAATTTCAATTGCCGGTATTCTATTATACTATAAGTATAACGATAAGAATAATCAGGAGCAAAGCAACAAGACTAATAGTTATCACTTCAAAAGCCTGCTCCGAACTTTGAACTACATAGTCTGAGAAAGTATTAAGCTGACCATCAGACACGCGCACAAAACCATTACTGCCTGAAAGTTCATCTTGTTTCTCCTGCAGCTTGGTTTTTAAGTTGTTTATGCCTGCGCGATCGTTTTCCGAAATAAACGGCAAGTTTTGAACCGTGTTCAGGGCTTTTGACATATTTATAAATGAATTATTTAGGATTTCACGTTTTTCAATTGGGTTGTTTGTGGCCTTTACTTTGGCCGATGCATCGCTGAAGTATTTCTGTAGTTCTCCTGTTCCTCCTGCAACTGCCGGGAAAGCCATAATAAATATCATGGCGATTGTTCCTAAAGTTATTTGTAATTTCATTATTGATCCTTTCATTTAGAATCCGGTTTATATAATTTGGTTTTTAAATCAATTAACTTATTTCAACATATCAATTAACTTTCGTTAAAGAAATAATCCAAAGGAATGAAAATGGGACTACACCTTTTTGTGGGTATTAAATATTTATTAACACATTTCCATTCTGTAATTGCTCAAAAATATTGTTTTGGAAAAATTAGAACTTATTTGGCCCGGATTGAATAATTTTTCTTTTTGTATTTTCATCATATTGCGCAAAGTTTTTTATAAACATGTTTGCTAATTGTTTAGCGGTCTGATCATATTTGTTTTTATCAGCCCATGTATTTCGTGGATTTAATATTTCAGAAGGAACACCTTCGCAGGTTTTAGGAACAATAAGATTAAAAATCGGATCAACATAAGTTTCAACATTATCAAGTTTCCCTGATAACGATGCATTTAGCATAGCTCTTGTATATTTGATGGACATTCTTTTTCCCACGCCGTATGGGCCGCCTGTCCAGCCGGTATTTACTAACCAGCACTTTACACTATGCTTAACAATTTTTTCACCAAGTAATTCGGAATAAACAGTTGGATGAAGAACCATGAACGGCGCGCCGAAACATGTGCTGAATGTAGCTGCGGGCTCAGTTACACCTGATTCCGTGCCGGCAACTTTAGCCGTATAACCTGAAATAAAGTGATACATAGCTTGTTCATTTGTAAGTTTGGAAATAGGGGGGAGTACACCAAACGCATCTGCCGTAAGCATAATAATATTTTTCGGGTGTCCTGCCATCCCTTCTGGAACAAAATTATCAATATGCGTTAAAGGATAAGCAGCACGTGTATTTTCGGTTAAACTGTCGTCGTCTAAGTCAAGGCGCCTGGTTACGGTATCCATAGCTACATTTTCAAGGACTGTTCCAAATTTGCGCGTTGTTTCATAAATCTCGGGTTCTGCTTCTTTAGAAAGATTTATTACTTTTGCGTAGCAGCCTCCTTCATAGTTAAACACTCCGTTTTCACTCCAGCCATGCTCGTCATCTCCGATTAGTTTTCTGGTCGGATCAGCCGATAAAGTCGTTTTGCCTGTACCGGAAAGCCCGAATAAAACAGCAACATCTCCATCCTGCCCCACATTTGCAGAGCAGTGCATAGACATTACTTTTTCCAACGGGCGTAAATAATTTAAAGTAGTGAATATTGATTTTTTAATTTCACCTGCATAATGGGTACCGCCTATCAACACTAACTTTTTCCCGAAATTAAGTATTACAAATACTTCGGAGTGTGTTCCATCAGTCTCCGGGTCTGCGTTAAAATTAGGCATATCAATCAGGGTAAATTCTGGAGTTGATGCTTCAAGTTCATTTTGATCTTTATATTGCCTGAAAATATTTCTGGAAAATAGGCTGTGCCATGCGGTTTCGGTAATTATTCGGACAGGCAGTCTATATTGAGGATCTGCACCTGCATAACAATCCTGAACATAGAGGTCTTTTCCCTGAATATAAGCCAGCATTTTAGAATAAATTTTTTCAAACTTTGCTGTTTCAATTGGCGTATTAATTTTACCCCACCAAACATTTTTTTCACTTGAAGGTTCCTTTGTTATAAATTTATCATTTGGGCTCCTGCCGGTATGAGAACCTGTCCGGACAACAATAGGCCCCAAATGTGAAAGCGATCCTTCTCTTCTTCTTATTGCATGCTCATATAAAGCAGCAGTGCCCAGGTTAAAATATATTTCACTTATATTTTTTATCCCTTGTTGGTTTAATTGTTTTTGTACCTGATCTTTTGTTGGCATTACTTTATCCTTTTTTGAATTTAAAATTGATTCATTCAGATCTTGTAATATTTTTATACAATACATTAAATGAAATCATGTAGATTAATTGCGGGAGGGGATGCCTCCCGCTATTTATTAATCTACTAAGGAATAATCATATTCAATAACTAATTCATTATCTACTTTCCATACACCGGGTGCATTCCATGCTATTCGCCCGGCTTCATTTTTTTGATACCATGAATCAACCATGCCCGTCAATGTTACGTTATGATCTGCAACTTTAACGGTAATATCTTTACCGGCAATAGACCAGTTGCGCCTCAGTGCATTATCTATATCATCTTTTTCAATTCTGTCATTTGATTCGGATTTAATAATGATAAAACTGGTTACATTCGTTACGCCCAATAGATTTTTTACTGTTTTTATTGCAGCTTCCTTTTGATAATTCCATTCTAATTCTCCCTCCAAAGTAACACGTCCTTTTTCAACTTTTACTTTTATTTTGTCATTAGGTATCTGCCAATGCCACTTTAATGCATTCAATACTTCACCGGCAATTTCGTTGTCATCCTTTTTAGCCCGGCCGTTGTTAAGTTTAATTTCAATTTTTTCTACTACAGCTTTTACGCCTGCTACGTTTTTAGCTGCATCTTCAGCTTCTGTCTTTTTGGAGTAACTGTCAACAGTTCCTGTCAGGGTAACAATACCGTCTTTAACAGTAACGCCTATCTCTGCAGCATTTAATAACGGTTCCCATTTTATTGCATCTTGAACATCTTTTTGTAATTCTGAATTGTTCTTCATTTTATTTATTCTTTCTTTATTAGTTAGATATTAGTTACTATTGAAAAGTATGATTACAGTCAGTAAAACACTATCGGACAATAGGATGAAAAGGGGACTACATCTTTAGGGTGAGCTACTGAAGTTACACAAATGATTTCTAAAGTGGCCCCGGCATTTATGCCTGCGATCCTTAAATTACAAAATATCTTCGGCTTTTCCTGCAAATGCGGATCAGCCTTCGGCTCAAGCCAAAATGATATGAAATTAGAATTTATAGCATACTAATTCTGAATGGTTTCTATAGTATCATACAAAATTTAATCTCAAACTTTGTGAACTTTCACTTCTTGGTAATGATTTAAGGTCTCTCTTTCTAATCAATGCTCGCCGTTTCAAAGGGTTTAAACATTGGGCTGTTCTTTATGGACTTTTCAGATAAATTCACATAGGCCCTTGATTCATTACAATCAATATGATTAATCCAGTATGGTTGTATAAGAACTTTTTTCCCCGGCAACAAATACCATACATGTGTATCAACTATCAGGGAACAAAGATTCCACTTTTTATCGTCAAGTAAATAATCTTCAACATGCCCGATCTCACCATCATTGGCTTGAATACGGTAGCCTTTAATTTTTTTTGTGCTCAGAAGGTATTTATTTCTGTAATGTTGTTGAATATAATAATTGCCGTTCGTCATTGTATTTTTATCCATTATTGGATGCGCAGGAACCGTTTCAATAGGCCCGGCATAAAATCCGTCTCCCCAACAATTTGGTAACTCGTATTGGCTGAACAATGTAATTTCGTGCCGGCGGGAAACAGTTTTGTTGCGTATCTGTTCAATTGTAAGGTTTACATGAAATGTCCGTGATTCCCAATCGGTAACACCGAGTGCAATGTGAGGAATAAGCACTTTTCGTTCGGAAAACCAATTGCCTGATTTCACTGCTAAATAACGGATTGACCATGTGCTATCATCAAAGTAGAACTCATCCACTTTTCCCAATTCACCGTCTTTTGCGTTAAGAGTGTATCCAACCAAATTATTTATTCTTCTCTGCATATCGCCTCCTGTTATAATTTTATTTATTCTTTTGTGTCCGCCAAATCTAATCTAATCGCCGAATCTCTATTTGTTGACTTAACCAGCTTGATCTTTCCATACAAATATTTTTTATCTGATCATGAAAAGATTTTAAGCCTAAATATTGCTTCGCAACAAGTGGAACTACTTCCCACATAATATTTTTTCTTATTGCGTAAAAATATTTGTTTATGGTCAGGTCATCCTTCTTTAAGCAGTCGGCAATCAAATTGTCCCAGCTTATATCAAATAAAGATGATTTATAAAATTGGATTAAATTTACCGAATCATTTTTGTTGGTTTCGGAACTGCCTCCTAATCTTATAACCTCTTTTTCTAAATTAGATATATATTCTTTCTTTTTGCGGGCGTAAGCCGCAAACAAATATTTCAGTTCGGTATCTTCCGATTTACCCGAGGCTGATTCAAATAATAAATATTCATCTTTATTTGATTTAATTAATTCCTGCAGAACTTCAATCGTGAATTTTTCAACATCTTTCATATGCTCACCCGGTTATAACTTTAATTTAAATCGTTTCATTTAGATTCTTCCTATCTTTGTAATAATTTCATCTTTAGCTGTTAGAAATATTTTTTGTAAGTTAGAAAGTAAATAGAATAGTTCTTCGCTATCGTTTCTTTCTAATTCTTCTTCGCTTAATTCCGGGTATCTAAGCTTCATCTTCTCTTTAAGACCCTTCCAATTTCCCTCGAACATAATTTCCCAATCATTTAGTAAATAGAATAAGAATGAGTTATTATTATTTTTTTATTTCAGCTTGTCAATGCCGGGAATAATAAAGGTTAATGATTGTCTTATCAATAGTTCAAAGGGATAGAAAAGGAACTACATCTTTTAGATAGGTTTACGGTGATTATTTATTCGTCGGCTTTGGAAGCATTGTCTGTTCCGGTCTCGTATGAGCCGGATAGATGGGCGTAATTGGCAATCTGCAGGCGTGTATTAAGCGCTAATTTTTCAAGTATGTTGTGAACATGGCTCTTTACCGTGTATGTTGATACATGAAGCGCCTGGGCAATTTCTTTATTGCTTTTTCCGTCGGAAATTAATTCAATTACCTGCCGTTCTCGTTTAGTCATTAGGACAGATTCTGCTATTACGGAAGGTTTGGTTGTCAGAATTGCATTTTCAACAATCTGAGAAAATAGCGAGCCGGTTAAATGCGGCGGTAAAACCTCTTCGCCTTTATAAACCGAACGGATAGTTTTATAAAACTCTGCAATGTTCGCATCTTTAAGAATAAAGCCGGATACCCCTGCGCGGATAAATTCAAAAACATCCTCTTGAAGCGGAACCAGGTCCATAACTATTATTTTTGTTTCCCGGAAATCTTTCTTAACTAATTTTACTACCTGCAGACTGCTCTGATTTCGTAAACCGAGGTCTAGAAGAATAATATCCGGTTTTAATTCTCCCATCATAATCAATATGTTTTCGCCATTACCAATGGAGGCTGCAACATGCATATCGGGCTGTTTTTTGAGCGTTGCGGTAATTCCTTCGCGCAAAAGGCGGTTATCTTCAACAACTAGTATTGAGATTTTCTTTATTTTAACCATTTGACTCGGGTTAATTAGAGGTATTCATTCAAGTAAAATATAATATTAACTTTAATTTAGCAATTCAAATTGATTTATTCAAACAGGCATAAAAATATCTTTATTCCGGGCCGTATTTATTGATTTAAAGTTCTCAGTTAAGTCAACATTTTGTATTGCTAACATTGGTACTATCTGAATGATATTTATTAATAACTGAAGTTAAGCAAATAATATTTAAAAGAAGCCCCGGCCTTTAATATTCCCCTAAATTTAAATATTGATAATTTTGTCTGGGACTTTGGGTTGCTCAATAATATTCTTAATATCTGCGAAGCTTTAGTTAATAAGAAAACTAGTATTTATAATTTTTTTATTATACGGGTTAGAACCGGAAAAAATTAAGTTAAGATAATATCTGCTGTTATAGATCGACCATTATCGGGTTTTAAATTTTTATCGGTTATTTTTAAAGGTACGTCTAATCTGCTGCAAAAAATGTTTAGTTTTTTCAACGGTTAATGTGGGGCGCTGTTTGAGAGATGATCTGCTTGTTCTAGATTTATGCAATAGCTTTAGAAATTAAATAGGCTACCCCGGCCGCTACTCCTCCTATCAAAACGGTGTGCCAGGCGCTTTGCCACGGATTGTTTCCTATTAATTTAGCCTTTATAAAACCAAAGGCCAAAAGCGCGATAATAGTGACTCCTCCGGAAACAATTAATGCGTTTTGTGTCGACTGAATAAAAATGTATGGAGATAATGGAATAAAACCGGCTATTAAGTATGCAAGTGCAATGGTCAGGCCGCTGTTGCGCGCACGGGTTTTATCGGGTTTGTCTAGATTAAGTTCATTGCGCATCATAAAGTCTACCCACTTGTCCGGGTTAGCTGCGAAGTTTTTAATTACCGGCTGTATTTGTTCTTCCGCTAAGCCGTAAGATTTAAATATATCAACTATCTCCTGTTTTTCTGCCTTGGGAATATTTTTTACTTCATCGTATTCTCTTTTTTGCTCACTGTAATAATGTTCGGAATCATTTTGTGCAGCCAGATAACCCCCCAATCCCATTGATATGCAGCCTGCCCCAATTTCTGAAAACCCCGCAATAAGAATAATTGTCGTATGGCTGACGGCGCCGGAAAGGCCGGCCGCTAAAGCAAATGGAACTGTCAAGCCATCGGACATACCTATAATGATGTCACGAACTATATTACTGGCCGTAAAATGCTTTTCTGATGTTGGTTGGGTCATATGGTTTTCAATATTCTAAATTTTACATTATTGATCTCAGGCTTCAAAATCAAAAAGCGGTTGAGATAAATCTGAACATTGTAATCTTTGAGGATAGCCGGAATATTTCCTTTTCATCAAACTTATTTATAATCTGCTTTACGTGTTTTTTGACCACTCAATACAAAAAGGTCCTGCTGTGTTCGTCTTATAAAAATACCTTTAATTATGTTTACCATGCCGTATATTAAAGCTGTTACCAAAGCTATCTCGGCAATTATTCCCAAAACTAAAGCTACCATTACAGCTATAGCCATAATCGGATTCGGAATGTCCTGTATCATATTTCAGCCTTTCTTAATATATATCCTTACTACTTCTCTTTGACTTGTTATAATATTAAACTTACATCTGTAATATTTCTGTCAACTATGTTTCTTTACTCCGCTTAAAACAAAAATAACAGAACTTTAAAAACTCCAATTTTCTGAAATTATATAGGAATACTATTAAAACACGTATGCTATAACACAGAAAATTTATCCATCTTGATACGATTATAACTTATATAGATCTATAAAGCGGATCAATCGATCTAAAGAATGAAAAAGGAACTAAATCTTTAGATCAGTCGGGATTGTGAGGTTGCTTATTAAAGATTGATTCAATATATGTTTTGTACATCTGGTTTAAATAGTTGAGGAATTCACTGAAAATTTTATAATTAAAACCGCCGCACTTTAAATACCCCAATCATCAGGCGGAGTGATTGCCTGCGTATAAAAATCTTTATAGCTTGTGCTGTAATATTGAATAACAAATATTATTTCTCCATCCCCGTTCGGGCATCCCATACTTAATGTTACTTTTGTATCTTTATTGATCCACTCCTGGTAGTACTTTACATATCCTAATATCATTGCTTTTGAATATGATTCTTGGTCTGTTTTATTTTTATAAGAAGTGTTCAGCCATATTTTTTCCATATGGGTTTTACCGTACACTCTGTTTAAACAATAAGATATATCTGCTAAAGCAATATAGTATTTATTTAGTGCTGTGCTGTCCTTTACATTTCCATATTGTTCCCACAACATTACCATCCTTTTTACAAAACGAAGCCTTGCAAAAGCATTTATCTCAAGTGTTTTATATGAACCCAGGTCACACTGCATAGAATCATTGCATATTAATAAATCCAACCCTTTGTAAGAAGTATTATACTGATCTCCAAACTTCGATCTATACTCAGGTTGAGAAATACCCCAGGGGATTATTGCATCCTGGGCCATAAGATAGTTTGATAAAATTATGAAAAACAAAAATATATATTTGCGCATTCTTAACTTATTCTTATTTAATCTAAAAAATCTATGTATACATAATAAAATGTGTACTAATATTTTGTCATTAGAAACAATACCTGGTATTAAAGAAATTTTTGAATTTTAAATAATATCAATCCAATTATAGCTTACCGACCATTGTAATAATTTCTTCATTAGTTTTTGAAAATTTGATTTGTAACCTTGCCAGTATTTCCAGTAATTCCTCGCCGTCGTTTAATACTAAGTCTTCTTCGGATATTACCGGGTAATTTAACTTAATCTTTTCTTTAAGATCATTCCAATTTTCGCCGTACATTTTCTCCCAATCATTTGCAAAATAACAAAAATATTTTTGTTATTAGTCGTTTTTAATTTGCTTATTAATGCTAAGAATGATAGTGGAAAATGATTGACTTATCAATAGTTCAATAGGATGAAAAAGGGACTACATCTTTTTGGCGGGTTTATTTTACGGTTATTGATGATGGTTGCCAACCTAAGTTATTTAAAGTAGCCCCGGCATTAGAGACTGTGTGAAAATTAATTTTGCTTGAATAAATACTAAAAGCATATCGTTTATACTCTTATGAATTGAGTGGTAAACTGTTCCTCCGGAGACGGACAGGTAAAACAGTTAAGAACAAGTTTTTTAATATCATTAACACCGCGATTAATCGCGGTGTTAATAATACAGCACATAAAAGTTTCAAACCGTTTTAACGGTTTACCCTCTGCTATTGAGAAGATGAGTAAAACAAATTTATAAATATTTATGAATATAGTTCTAATTTCCACATAGTCTCTAAAACCCCGGCTACTTATTAAATTTTTTAATATATGTGTAACTTTAGTAATTAATCTATCGAACTTTCGTGTTGTCATGAATATTCAGGATAGAAACTTATAGTGAAATACTTACTTGAGCATCAACTAATACACGGGCTCTCTTTTCCAAAGGAAAAAATGGAGCCGCTTCAAGGCCTGCCGTGAATTTTCTAAGTAAGTCGATTCCGATTATCCTGGTTATCTCAGCCACGTCAAGGAATATCGATACTGCAAATCCACCCCCGGTTCTGCTGACATCAATCGAGCAATCGGTTTCATAAACGAAACGCCGTCCCTGTGCATCCTGAACTCCAAGGCGCACTCGGTACATGCCGGGTGTACAGGCTTGCGGTATTGTAAATCTGTATATGTTGCGGTTTATGGATTTTAATGTTGAACCTTCTATGATCAAAATCGGAGTAACAACAGTCGTAGTGCTGTCATTACGCTGAACTGTTAAATATACTGTGTCACCGGGAAAATAAACAGGTTGATCAACGGAAAGCATTATGATTTCATCCTCGAGCGATGACCGGATGAGTGTAGGATATCTCTGCTGGGCTTGTGCACACCATGAAATTAAAATGCAGAAAATCATAAAACAATGTTTTCTTATTTTTAGCATGATTTTCTGAATATGTATATGTAATAATTATCAGATTATTGATTTCTGATTTCTTTTAATTCAAAATCGATGTTGCCGTATCCCAAAAAATCTCTGAGAGTTCCTTCCAATCCGCCGCCTTCAATTAAAATCTTTGCTTTTATTAACCCGAGGCCTTTTACATACCATTCGGTTACCGTATTTTTAGTGTTGGAAGAGCTTTCAACTATAGATTCTAATTTTATTGCGTCAAATGTGCCCGCTTTAGTTACTACAAATTCCTTATCCAGTGCAATCCCGGAAACCTTTACTTTATTCGTTTTACCATCCGAATATTCGTCGCCGTACCATTCCCATTTCATTCCGGGCAGCAGGGGAATGGGAAACAATAGTAAAGGTTTACCATAAGTAAAAGTCGCCTGTTTAGTTATAAAAAGGAATATTTTTAAGAATTGATATGTTTCAGTTACAAATACGCCGTCATCATTTATTTTTAATGTCTGTATATATTTGAATTTATCAGCCTCGCTCGAGCTGACTGTAAATTCACCCTTCTTTGAGTATTTTGTGAAACTATCGCCAAATGATGATTCATAAACCAAAGTTATTTTATTATTAACGGGGAAGTATGAGTCTGAGTTAACAACGGCTTTCTCTTTTGATGATGAAGCGTCATTCAAAACGGCAAATAAAAGAAGCAGTGGAATAATATAAATAGATTTGTATATCAACATAATCTAATTATATAAAGAAAAATATGGCGGAACAATCACCCATTGGGATGAAAAAGGGACTAAATCCTTAGGGTGATTAAACATTCATTTCCGAAAAAATTTTTGCGAGGAATCAGATTTGAACGCTGAAATAGTTTTAACTTATTTTACACACTATATCAAAATACAAAATCATTACTGTCCAAAGTAAATTTCAATTTAAAATCCAATTACATTAAGAATTCCGCCGCGAAGAGCAAACCAAACAAATTGAAAAAACGTATCATCTGGTTTTCGCCTGTATTTTATAACTCCGACTCTAATGGAGCCTGATTTATCAGGCATATTGTTCGCTTTTAATATGAAAGTTTTAGTCATAAATGAAGATATCCTGTTAATAATTCCTTTTTCACTCCCGGTATTTTTATCAAGAGCGGCTATGGATAGATCATTATACTCTGCACTTACCAATCCCGCAGCATAACCTGAATTTACATTGATGTTGAATGATGAATACTTGAGAAGTCCTGATTTTATACGTTGATGTTCGGAAATTTCAAGAAATTTATTAAGACTGCTCACTTCCATTTCTTGAAGTGATCCGCTGTAATTTAGCGAAAATTTCGGCGTTCCGGTTGGAATCGATAAAAGCAGCTTCATGTTACTTCGATTCATTAAGTTTCCCTGTGCCTGAATAACTGTGGTATCAGGCAGCCTTGTATGATTGGCAATCCTATATACAACAGCTTGTATATTATTAAATGTTAATAAAGCCGGTTTTGCCCCAACTTCATACCTTTCCTTGTAGTTCAGGCTGCCATTTATAACTTTTATGCTGTCAACACATATTGTATCTTTTATAGAATTTAGTGCTTCACCCGGCATTAAAGGGCTTGGCGACTTCGTATCGAAAGGCTTATCCATATTTACAAGAATATCTATTAAAGCATCCCGGATATTAATTGAATGTATACTGTAGTTATTCCCATAAAGTAACCCGGAGTATACCAAACCATTTATACCGATTCTGGATATAAATAGTCGGTAGCTGGTATTTCTGAATTTGCTTTCTGCAAATAATTGTTCATCGGTAATCAACGGATGAAATTCCACCGAGTCAGCAACAATCAATGAATCATGTGTTGATATATGTGCATGCCTGCATTCAATTTGATATTGAGATTGATTAAAATTCAGCGTAATCCCTTTAGCGTCCAAATCAGCCCCGCTAATACTGCCGGAAGAATTTTTTCCCCCGCGAAGAATTTGAATCCAGTTGATTTTGATTAAAGAGGACGAATTGATTCTGAATGAAAATGTTGAATCTTTCTTAGATAAAAAAATTGAATCGAATTCTATACTGTTTTTCAAAACACTAAAATTAACATCGGCAATCTTTAACGAATATTCCGGGTATGACTTTGCAAATGCATCCGTTACCCGGTTCTTGATATATCCATCAAGGTAAGTTTGAGGAAACAGAAAGAAAATAAATACAAAAAGAAGTAATATAAGTACAACTGAAATACTTATGTATAGCGCTCTCCTACCGTGTTCGCGAACTCGTCTTTCCCGTAATGGCTTTTTCCAAATTACTTGTCTTAAATATTTAATCTTTGTCCTTTTCATCTATTTTTTTTCTTTGTTTGGTACAGATAGTTTTACTGTCGGTAAATTTTCAGGGCCTAATAAAATTGCAATCCACTTCGTTCCCTCATTACTTTCGAATGCAAATTTAAAAGTCATAGTAAGAGGTATGGATAATACCGCCCCGACTAATCCAAGCAAATTCCCCCAAAATAATAATGAGAGAAAAACAACCAGTGTAGATAAGCCGAGCCTTCGTCCCATAAGCTTCGGCTGAATAACATTGCCGAGTATGAATCCGACTAAAAAATAACCGGCTGCTACGGAAAGTGCGCCGCCTGGTCCCAATTGAATCAGAGCGAGAATAACTGCAGGAATTGCCGCTATTATAGCGCCGATATTGGGTATGTAATGAAGCAGAAATACCAGGAAACCCCAAAGAATTGGATATTGTACTCCCAGAATTGAAAGCCACCCCCAAATTAGTATTCCTGCAGTCAAATTGATCAGTGTAGTAATAACCAAATAGTGTCTGATATCAATTACAAATTTGGAGAATCTCGGAAATACGGCTTCAGGATTACCCAGAACCGCGCGGAGTTTAACAGGAAAACTCGAAACTTCAAGCAGTATAAATATTACTGTGAGAAGAATTAAAACAATGTTGGAAAGTGTGGAACTCAAGTCGGCAAGCAAACTTGCAGTAAGGCTCATTACAGTTTCAGGATTAACATATTTTAAAACAATTTTATCCGTGCCTGTTACACCCTTGCTTGTCAGCATTGTCTCTAATTCAGTTATTTGCTCTTGAATGCGAAGTTGATAAAGGGGAAGGGCATCGGAAAAACTTTTAAGCGATGTTCCAACCAATGCACCTATCATCAGCAGAACGATAACCATAATAGTTACCACTATTGCTACAGAGGCTAAAGAGGGGATATGCTTCCGTTCGAGCCAGAGTACGGTAGGCGTTCCGATCAGGGCTAGAAAAATAGAAATAAGTAATAGAACAACAACCGATTGTGCAAGATTAACCCCTGCAATAATTATTATAATCGCCGCCATACCGGTAAGAATGTGTATTCCGCGGACGTAAGTATTTTTTCCTGTCATAAACTTATAAGTTTTTATTTTTTATAAAATTTAAATCCGGAAATAAAATACATTCAAAGTACGCGTCGCCCGCTTATAACTCTTACTAAGATCATTATAATGGCAATAACAAGCATAATGTGAATAAATCCGCCCATAGTGTGGGCAGTTACCATTCCAAATAACCATAATACTATTAAAACAACTGCAAGTGTGTATAACATAGAAGTATCCTTTTTTTTAAAATTAACATTAAGCAATTAATTAACTTAAGTTACGCACATGATATTTACAGTACCCCCGGCATTTATGCCGGGGACTTGAAATTACAATTCAATGTCGGCTTTTCCGCCAAACGCGGAAAAACATCTAAAGTCCGGGCTTAAATATTCCCCCAAGTTAAAACTTGGGGCTGCTTAATAAAATTATTAATATCTGCGTAACTTCAGTTATTAATATAAGCGGCTTTTACAAAGCCGCTTATATTCAAATTATTTATAATTTTCTAAAATCTACTGGCTGCCTCTTGAAAGCAATTTAATCTCAACTCTTCTGTTCATTGATCTTCCTTCAAGAGTTTCGTTTGTAGCTATTGGGTGTTCCTTACCGTAATCAACAACTGTTATACTATTTACGTCAATTCCTTTGCTTACAAAGTAATCAACAACTGCCTGGGCTCTTCGATGCGATAGTTTTAAATTGTACTCATCTGATCCAATTGCATCTGTATACCCGCCAACTTCCCATTTGTAATTTGGATGAACTTTCATAGTATTTATCAGAGTGTCCAGGACGGTATATGCATTTGGCAGAAGATTCGATTTATTAAATTCAAAATTTGCGTCGCCGTTAAGAACTACAGTTTGTATTGTACCCGGGTTTATAATTTCTACAGTATCATGCGTAGTAATAATTTGAGTGCTTTCGTGATTAACAGATACGGTATCGTGAATAAATACTTTAGTTACTCCCCGCATACCACCTGGTAAGTCACGTCGTAAATTCTCAGGCCTGCCGATGTAATAAGATGCGCCAACAAGGCCGTTAAAAAACGAATCGTTATTTGAGCCTGCTTTTACACCATCTAAGTAATCTTTTTTCCCAAAAACAACCCCGGCGGTTGCATCAATACTTATGTGTTCCGTTACCATAACTTTTACACCGGCGTCGCCGTTAAGAGCTAACATAAAATTATCGTTCATTCCCGGTGCATTGGGTAATCTGTTATTGTTGCCGTCGTATGGATAATACCACATGTTTGAAGCGCCGGCAGAAGCCCAGATATATACTTCATTATCTAAAGAAAGAAGATACGTTAATGCACCGCCGATTATATCAATTCTCGTTGAAAATTCATTAGTTGGATTATTTGCATTTAACGGAGCGCCTCTTCCGGAGACAAATCCGGTCTGTGCGAAAAATCTTGCTCCAAGGTTTCCATCGCCTGTTGAAGGTAAATAATATGCAAGGTCGCCCCTGACTGTGTAATCCATTCTTGAAATATTATAATCTGTCATTCCAAATGTTACTCCGCCTTCAATGGAGATACCTACTACATTCGACATAGAATTTAACCTTGGGGTTCGAACCGTATCCTGCGCCGTAATAAACTGCGCGAAGCCCAGTAGCATTACTGTTATTAAAGTAAATAGTTTCATTGTACATTCCTTTTTTTTTTTTTATGAAATACTAGCAATTATTTTTTATTCAAATACTTTTCCAGACACAATACAAACTATGGGAAGACGCAGGTTTAATCAATCGGGCAAAAGGATGAAAATGGAGTTAATCCTATTGATTGAGTATAAATTTATTTCAGGTTGTTTTATTAACGGGATTGGATGCTTTTTCTTCAACAGAATTATTTTGTTATTTAAGCAGCCCATAATTTCAAGGCCTGTGTGAAAATTATAACTATATTCGTAATATTATTTTCCTATTTTCCAAATAACTGAGGACAAACCGTTAAATCGGTACGAAATTTATAATCGCTGCATCTTTAACACCGCGATTAATCGCGGTGTTAATGATATTAAGAGACTTGTTCTTAACTGTTTTACCTGTCCGTCTCCGGAGGAACAGTTTACCACCCGCTTTAGAAGAACACACACAATATACTTTTAGTATATTTATTCATGTAAAACTAATTTTTACACAACCTCTTAAGTCATGGTCTGCCGGGTAAAAAAAATTACTTGGTAACCGTTTCTCAAGTACTTCTCTGGAGAAACGTTTTTTCTGCTAAAATAAAAATAAGCGGTCAACTTAAGTTTTTTACTTAAAAATACATCACATAATTAAAAAATAAGTCAACGCTTAGAGTAATTTGCTAAGCGTTAACTTATCAAATAAATGATTCTTATTTAAGTTTCTCAATCAGACTGCGTATTTGTTCTTTTGTTTTACCGAGTTTTTGCTGAAGCCTTCCCAGAAGTTCTTCCTCTTTACCCTCCTTAAAGAGCAAATCATCGTCATTAAGATTGGCAAATTTTTGTTTAAGCTTGCCTGCAAGTTCGTTCCAGTTACCCTGAATATTTAATTTATTCATATCATTTTCCTTTTAGTGAAGTCTGATTTTTTTTCGATTTGTTATTCATTATTGGTTATTAATTTGTTGTTTTAGTCGTTGCTATTGTCTTTTGTCATGTTTGTCTTCTACTTGATCATGTCTGTTTCCATCATTTTGTTTATTACCTTGGCCATGTTTATCATCCCGTTCATGTCTGTTTCCCTGGTCATTGTCATGTCTCTGTTGTTTAACCCAATTATTATGTTCGGGGTGGTTTTTATTTGCAAAGTATTTTGAATCCCGGCTGTCGCGTATAGCTTGTTGATCATGACGGTTTTTGTAGCTGCTGTATTTTTCTCTATATTCTTGGTCATGCAAATACGGCCTGTCTTCATTAATTACAACTTTATAACCGCCGTATAAGTCATAATTACTATATTGTAATGGTAAGTGAGATGATGATGTCCATCTTCCCCTTACCTGGTAATAAAATCGATGCTTAGGTAAATTGTAGTAAGCGTCAATATCAGGTAAATAATAATACTGGGCCTGGTCATAACCTGCAGGGCCCCAAACCGGTTGACTGCTTATACCTACACCTAAATTAAAACTAATTTGCGCTTTTACTGGTGTGGCAGAAGCAATTAAAATTCCTGCTGTTAAAATTATTAAATATATCTTACGCATTTTTAGATACTCCTGATATTTTAGTTCCATAATAATGTTTGTTTTCATATTACAAATCTATTTGAGAATATATTTAAGACATTTTTAATTGCCTTTTAGAACGGTGAAATAAGTTACCTGTTTGTTATTGTTTACTAAGAACCATTTACATTTTGCAGATTGTAATTGCATATGGTTATTTGCGCTTGTCTTCACCTTTACTTTGGGCTTGTCTGCTGCCCTGGGCCTGTTTACCGCCCTGGCTTGGTTTTGATGCCCGCGCTGGCTTGTTAGCCTGGGTTCTTGCGCCTGCCTGAGTTTTTCTGCTGTTATTTGCTTGTCTATTGGCTGTGCTCTTTGCGCGCCCTTCCTGTTTAGCCCCATTATTATGTGCACCGGGGTTTTTAGCCGCAAGATATTTTGAATCATGGCTGTCACGGATTACCGGTTGATCATGACGGCCTTTGAAAGAACTATATCTTGCCCTGAAATCCTGGTCATGCATATATGGCCTGTCTTCGTTAATCACTACTTTATACCCGCCGTATAAGTTGTAACCGGCGTACTGGGGAGGCAGGTTTGATGAACTTATCCAGCCTCCGCCTGACTGGAAGAAAAACAGGTGCTGCGGTACATAGTAATAACAATCTATATCAGGTAAATAATAATATTGTACATTATCGTACCCCGTGGGGCCCCATGTAGGCTGGCTGCTGATATTTATACCGATACCCACACTCAACTGCGCTTTTACAGGCGCCGCAAGAAATATTAACATTCCAGCTATAATTATTGAAAAATATATCAAACGCATTATCTTATACTCCTTATTATATTATTACATTTTAATGGCAAAGCCATCTTAAATTATTTAAAACCAAAAATTATTCAACCGTTATTTTATGGTTGAATCAAAATTCCCCTTAATGTCCCCGTTGTTTTAGCAACAGGGACATTCATACTTATTTAAATAACTTGGCTCTTGTGATAGATTCGATTTTCTTTTATTTCCAATAATAAAGTACTCAAGTATTTTCAGTATGTAAATCGTACAAAGGGATGAAAATGGAACTACACCTTTTAGATGAGAGAGTGTTTAAGCCACTCCTGGATCTCCCGGTGAAATTAATTACCTGAAGTTATGCAAATGATATTTAAAGTAGCCCCGGCACCTGCCTGCCGTCAGGCGGGTTTATGCCGGATTAAATTCATTTAGTATGAATATTTATTTATCCGTTTGAACTGATGGAAGTTTACCGGGACTAATAATAATTGTATAGCGGGTATTCTTTGCCGCAGGGAATGATATCGATTCATTCTGGATAACAGCAGTTGCTGTTATAATCCCTTCTGAAGTTGTAGTATATTCCGTTGTTTGTCCGGGTTCAATATCATTTATACTCATTTTAACATCTTCAGGTGTCTGTACTTTTAAATTGATTTTATCAGGCCCTTCATTCCGGATCCGGAATTGGGGATCTTTATTAACGGTGCAGCTATAAAATAAAGCAATAATTGCTAAGCTGAGAATTCCTAAAAATATACTTTTCATATTATTTTCTGATTAAATTATTTATTGGCGGCTGAACAACAGCAGTAAAATATTATAACTCGATCTCTTACAGATTAAAATCCCCATAACAGCCAGCTTGTTTTTGCCTTATTCAGTATTGTTTTAAACCCGGCTGAACTTTCCTCTAAATTAAGAAATGTGGAATCAAAACTTTGTGCCAGCGATTTGTCCATTAATAGCCGTCCTATTGTTCCGTTTCCGGATTGTATTGTCCCGGTAATCCTGGATAAATCACCTGTAATATGGGAAGTATTATCAATTGTTGTTTTTAATGATATCATAATATCATCCATATTTATCGGCTGAACAGTTGCTATTGTGTCGTTATTTTCTATTTCCATCTTCCCGCCGGTTCCCGGCGCAATAATTAAAATCTTATTTCCCATTAGTCCATCCGATCCAATACTTGCCATAGCATCTTTCTTAATGAACTTCCTGGTGTTTTCATCAATCAGTACTTCAACTTTAACGGATGTATCGCTGACTATATTAATGTTATCTACGGTTCCCACATTTATTCCTGAAAACCTCACATTGCTTCCCGCCTGAAGCCCCCCCACATCTTTAAAGATTCCGCTTACACGAAATGAACTTCTGAACAACTGCTGCCTCTCGCCTATAAAATATATTCCAAAAATGAATACAGCTATTCCCAGGGAAATAAATATTCCCAGCTTTATTTTGTTGGTCGAGTCTTTTTTCATATTGCCTGCTCTAACAATTTATCTGTTTATTATTCAAAAAATGCTCTTACCCATTCATCGGGAGATTTTTCTAGATCGGTATACATACCTTCGGCAGCGCAAACTCCGTCTTTCATTACTATAATCCTGTTTGCCGTTAGCCTGGCGCATTCAATATCATGTGTAATAATTATTGAAGAAGTATTATACTTTTTCTGCACTTCCAGGATGAGCTTGCTTATTTCTTTTGAAGTTATGGGATCAAGTCCTGTAGTAGGTTCATCATAAAGCATTATCTCAGGCTTTAATATCAGGGTTCTGGCCAAACCTACCCTTTTACGCATACCTCCGGAAAGTTCCGAGGGCATAATATCAATAGCTTCGGCTAGTCCTACATTTTGTAATGCTTCTTCTACCAGCATATTCATATTTTCTTTCTGCATTGAATGAAACTGCCTTTTAAGAGGGAATTGTAGATTCTCTCTGACTGTCATGGAATCATACAGGGCGCTGCTTTGAAAAAGAAAACCTATCTTTTTTCGTACTTCAATCAGGTCCTTTTCCCTTAGTTCAAAAATATTTCTTCCGAATATTATCAGCTTTCCGTCATCAGGTTCAATTAATCCAACTATACATTTTATCAGCACCGATTTACCGGTTCCGGATTTCCCTAGTATAACAAGGTTTTCACCTTTATTAATGACCAAATTAATATCCTTCAGAACTGTATTATTTCCGAAGGATTTATTAATGTGTTCCATCATGAGTACAATATGGCCGTTTTGCGCTTCTTCAGGTTTGGTTTTTATTGAGCTCAAATTAGAAGTCATTCTTTCAATCACTCTTTTTAGTTTTGAAACAAACTTGTTATTTGAACGGCTATCATATCTATTATAAAAACCATCAAAGATGCAAAAACAACCGCTGAGTTTGCCGCTTTACCTACTCCTTCGGTTCCCTTATATGAATTATATCCTTTATAACTTCCTACCAAACCGATCGCAAATCCGAACAAAAAGGTTTTGATGAAAGCAGGGAAGAGGTCTTGAAATTCCAGGCTTTGGAAAATTTGTGAAAAAAACAAATATGCGCTTACATTTCCTTTTAAGTTAACGCCGGCGTATGATCCGGTTAATGCAATGGCATCGGCAAAAACAACCAGTATAGGAAGCATCAAAGTTGCTGAAAGCACTCTTGTTACAACAAGATATTTAAAGGGATTCGTGCAGGATACCTGCATTGCATCAATTTGTTCCGTTACGTTCATTGAGGCCAGTTCAGCGCCTATTCCGGATCCCACTTTCCCGGCAAAAATTAAGGCAGTTATAACCGGCCCGATTTCACGGATTATAGAAACGGCCACCATCGCGGGAAGCCAGGATTCGGCCCCGAATTTCGCCAAAGTCGGCCTTGACTGTATTGTAAGTACCAGCCCTATAATAAATCCTGTAATTCCGATTAGTGGTAGAGACCTGTAACCGATTAAAAAAGATTGTCTCGCCAGTTCGTTTATTTCAAACGGCGGTTTAAATGCCTCTTTGAAAAAGCGTAGTGTAAAAATTGTAATTGAATATACTTCTAAAAAGAATTTTTTAAACGCTGATTGGGTAACAGCTTCTGAAAAAATTTGCGGGACTCCCGCTTCCGGGGTTTCATTTTGGGGCTGCTGCAAAATTATCTTTTCCATTTTAGTAATATATTTGTAAATCCTGAACCGTCAGCCTAAAGTTGTTTGTTTCCTGTAAGCCGTTTTCTTCCTGGCTTAACTATGAATTTCACTTATAATATCATGGTTCATTTTTCCATTTTTCTTGTCTCTTTTAGCTGCCTTTTTTTCTTTCATGGTTTTTGCGGGTTCTTTCTTTGAACCGCCTTTATTGTTTCTGTCTTTATGCATGATTTTTTCCTTTATTATAGTTGAAAATATTTTTAATGGTTTATTTTCCCTAAAAAAGATTATTTTACCACTTTATCTGCTTTTCTGCTCTCGGCCATTTTTTGCTGATCTTTTATAAACATTTCCGTTTTCGCTTTTTCCATATCAATAATCTTTAGCGCTTCCGATTCTTCTGTTTTATATTCGGATTCTAATACTACAATTTGAGCTTGTACTGCTGCATGTTTTAGCTTCAATCCGAATTGTTTACGCTCAATTTCTTGCTTTCGTATCAATTGTTCTGCATTGTTCTTGGCTTCCTGCGACAACCGTGCAGAGCCTGTCAATACTCCTTCCGGTCCTACGTAGACGTCAAGTAGTTCTATTCCGTGGTTCGTAAGCCTGAACTCGCGAATCTGGTTGGAATGCGCCATACCTCTTGATTTAAGAATATACAGTCCGCGGTTGCGTTCACCGCCTATTTCAATATCGCGCAAAAGCAGCCACGTATCAATAAGAGAAGATACGGATATATCCGTAAGTTCCTGGCTCACCCCGGCATTGGTCAGGCTTGCAAAGAAAGCAGTAATATTTCTCATCTTTAAAAAATCTACGAGCCGCAGTAACATTATTTTTACTTCAGTTTGGTTTCCTCCCATAACGAATGCATCAATGGGATCCAGGATAACTATTTGCGGTTTAACCTTATTAATTAACTTGATAGTAGTAGTTAAATGATGTTCCAAACCAAAAAGTGTGGGCCTTGATGCGTGAAAATGGAGCAATCCTTTTTTTACAAATGGTTCCAGGTGAATTCCGATTGAAGACATATTGCGCATAAACTGGCTTGGAGACTCTTCGAAAGCAAAATAAAGAACCCTTTCCTCGCGCTTGCAGGCCGCTTCAACAAATTGCGCCGCCAGGCTTGTTTTACCCGTACCCGCTGTGCCCGAAACAAGTACTGTACTTCCGCGAAAGTAACCTTTACCGGACAGCATGGTATCAAGCCGGGGAATACCCGAAGATATCCTTTCCTTAGATGATATGTTGTTCAATCCAAGCGAAGTTACTGGCAGAATAGAAAAACCGTCTTCATCAATTAAGAAAGGGTATTCATTTGTCCCGTGTGTTGAACCGCGGTATTTTACGATACGCAGTCTCCGGATAGACGATTGATCGCTAACCCGGTGATCAAGTAATATAACACAATCGGAAACGTATTCTTCCAGGCCTTGTCTTGTTAAAGTTCCATTACCGCGTTCACCGGTAACTATTGTTGTAACGCCTTTCTTCTTTAACCAGCCGAATAACTTTCGCAGTTCGGTGCGTACAATTGTTGCATTCGGAAGTGCTGAGAACAGCGATTCAATAGTATCCAGAACTACCCTCTTAGCCCCTATGCTTTCAATTGCCTGATGAATCCTTACAAATAATCCTTTCAAATCATACTCACCGTTGTTTTGTTCAATTTCACCTCTCTCAATGTGAATGTGTTCAAGCCATATTTTTTTATCCTTTACAAGCGTCTTCAAATCAAATCCTAATGAAGAAACGTTTGCCGTTAGTTCTTTCTCTGTTTCTTCGAACGATATAAATACTCCGTGTTCTTTATAAACAGTAGCCCCCCGGACAAGAAATTCCATTGCAAATAAAGTCTTTCCGCAGCCCGCGCCTCCGCATACAAGAGTCGGTCTTCCTTTCGGCAAGCCTCCGCTTGTGATTTCATCAAATCCCTGTATACTTGTGGGAGATTTCTGTAATGTCCTTCTCTCAAATTTCAACATGTTTTTTTTCATAGTATTTATTCCCGGTTTTGCTCTCACTTATTTATTTTTAATTTGTAAATAGTACAAAAAACTGTATAGTGCAACAATCACCTAAAAGGATGAAAAATGGACTACACCTTTTGGACTAATGGTTAGATAACCTGATTAGAGTAAAATTATAAGCAAATTTTTCTATGCCGGCTATCTTCTTCCACCACCACCCCCTCTTCTTCCACCACCACCTCCGCCTGAATTACGGGATGGTGAGCTATAGCCTCTTGAAGGTGAACTATATCGTGAAGAAACAGTCCGCCTGGATGCCTGTTTGTTTGAACTTTTACTTAATTGTATCCTTGATGAGTGCCGGTTCATGCTCCGGTTGTTGTTAACGGTTGGTCTTGTTATGTTTCTTGCTGTATTAGTGGGAACATGATTACTAGAATGGATACTTGAAATATTTCCGTATCCGTTGTTGTTTCGTATGTTTCCTATACCATGTCTTTCATTCATTCCGCCGTGTCCGGAGCCCCGTCTGAATTCTCCGTAATAAAAATTGTCGTAATAGGGGTAGAAACCAAAATCACCATAGTAGAAACCCGGTGCAAATGACCAGTACCAATATGGATCTCCAAAATAAGGATTTGGAAATGGTGAGTCCCAATAAGGATTTGGATAATTATTTACAGTATTACTATTCGAATTTGTGGAACTTTGATCTCCATAATTTGAATCGGGATAATTCTGATCTGTGTACCGGTTACCGTAATTTGAATCGGCAGGCGCTTGATCAGGCGTAGTACCCCGGAGATAATTATAACCATAAACGTAATTGCAAGCAAATAATAAAACAGCAGTCATCAAACTAAGATGACTTAAAATTCTCAGGTTTTTCATTTTGATCCTTAAATTAAATAGCACTTTCTATAATATACATTTTAGGAAGTAGCGCTAAGAAGTTATATAAATTTTGCGGATAAGTATATCAGGCAAAGGGATGAAAAAAGAACTACATCTTCTGACAATGTTAATGGCAGTTATCATAAATGGAGATGTATCAATTGCAGAATCCTGCGAACGGCTTCGGAATCAAAGCTTGTGTTTTGAATCCCGTAAAAAAAAATAGCCGGCAAAAAAAAAGTATTGATTATGCTCGTATCTCTAATCAATTTATTCTTTATGCCGGCTTTTATTATTATACATTTCAAACTAAATTTAGCTTAAGCCTTTATTGCTGATTCTTTATAATTTAGGCGCGTGATTAACTATAATCTCTACCCTTCTATTATTTGCTCTGCCTTCGGCTGTTGCATTATCGGCAATAGGATCGTCTTTACCAATTCCATTTGCTGTAATCAATTCAGCCGGGTAACCATGCGATACTAAGAAAGTCCTCACAGCATCTGCGCGGCGCTGCGATAATTCTTTGTTAAATTCGTATGACCCCTGCGAATCTGTATAGCCTTCAACGGTCAACTTTCGCTCTTTAGTTGAAAGTAGTGCATCGGCAACATGGCTCAACCTGTCCTGCGCCGCCGGTAAAAGTTCTGATTTATTTGAAGCAAAAAGTACACTGCCCGAAAGAGTTATTACAAGCCCGCGTTCTTCTTCCTTTACTGCAGCAAGCGTGTCAAGCGCGGCTTCTGCTTTAGCAGCTCTGTCGTCTGCTTCCAACTTTGCTTCTTCTGCTGAGGCAAGCTGATCGGACTTAATTTTACCGCTGGTTTCAGAAGCAGCCAGGTTTTCTTTTGTCTTCTTCAATATTTCCGTTTGAGTTGCCTGGTAATCTATATTTGCTTTTGCAGTGATTGCATTTCCGGCAGCAGTGCTTGCAAGCGCTTCCGCTAGTTTGGATTTTCTGTCTGCTACATAGGAAAGATCGCGTGTTTTAAATGAATTGGGATCATCCTGGAAAGATTTCTCGGCAATTACAAGTGCCTCATGTGCATTATGCAAATCTGCAGGCACTAAAGTTGCGGCCTGGCTCATGCTGGCATGCTGATAAGCGTCGTGTGCGTTGATGAGTTCTGCAGGGGGAGCGCTGGCGCAGCCGGCAATAAATCCGGCAATTGCTATTACGGATAAATAAATTAAATTTTTCATAGTTGCCCCGTTTCTTGAGGTATTTGGTTGTCAAGTCGCAACTGACGTACACGTTCCAAAGCCTGTGTTGCTGCCTTTGTGTCAGCATCGCTGCGGGAAAGTGCTACTGCTAATTCGGCGTCGGCCTGAGAGCGTAATAGCATTGACTCAGCTTCATCCTTGTCGCCTTTTGCGGCAAGCCCCTTTGCATTTTCAAGTTCTTCCTTCGCAAGTTGTAAATAGAGAGATGCTGTTGGAACGTTTGGTGCTCCAACTTCATCAGCAGCACGGATCGCCGCTCCGGAGGCTTCTGTATTCAGCGGCACGCTGCTTGCGCATCCTGCAATCACTGCTCCAAACAGAAGGCTTCCGGCTAACAAAGCCATGTTCATAAGTTTCATAAAATACTCCATTAGAGTTGTTACGTAATTTAATTTTCAATTCATGTTAATCAGGAACTGAAAATATATTTTTAACTTGAAGTAATCTATCTTTGATAAACCCCGAATCCAATCGGGCAAAGGGATGAAAAGGGAACTACACCTTTTGAATAGGTTTAATGCAAAAAATTATTCTGCTATTTGTGAAGCTCCTTCACTTTCAGTACTGTAAGAAGATGACAGGCGTGCATGTTTGGCAATCTGCAGGCGTGTATTTAGAGCTAATTTTTCAAGTATGTTATGTACATGACTCTTAGCGGTGTAAGTTGATATACGAAGAGATTGTGCAATCTCTTTATTCGTTAAACCATCTGAAATTAAATCAATTACCTGTCGTTCTCGTTTTGTCATACGTACACTTTCAACGATTACAGAAGGTTTTGTATCACTAATAGTATTTTCTACAATTTGAGAAAAAAGTGAACCGGTTAAGTGTGCGGGCAAAACCTGTTCGCCTCGATAAACCAGCCTGATAGTTTCAAAAAACTCGGCAATATTTGCATCCTTTAAAATAAAACCGGAAACTCCTGCCTGTACAAATTCAAAAACATCCTCCTGAAGAGGAATCAAATCCATAACTATAATCCTGGTTTCCTGAAATTTTTTCTTAACTAATTTTACAACTTGCAGACTGTTTTGATTTCGTAATCCAAGATCAAGAAGAATTATATCCGCTTTTAACTCAGCCATCATCTGTAGTATGTTTTCACCGTTACCCACTGAAGCAGCCACATGCATATCTGCCTGCTTTTTTAGCATTGCTTCAATGCCGTCCCGCAGCAGCCTGTTATCCTCAATTATAAGTATCCGTATTTTTTTCATTTGGCCTCCTTGGGATTAAATAGAAGTTAAAGTTAGTATCTTTAATTTCCAATTTATCCCATATACTACTCAATAATTCTGAAATAAACTCTGTTCAAAATCAAAATATAGAATATCTATGATATTGGTTTGGGTACTGTAAATGTAAACTTCGAACCCTTACCTGGTTCACTTTCTACACTTATTTTACCGCCGTTTCTTTCAATAAATTCTTTGCACAAAGGTAATCCAAGCCCTGTTCCTCTCTCTCCAATAGTTCCTTCGGTTGTAAATATTGTATCGAAGTTAAATAAATTAGAAATTTTATCCGGGTCGATTCCAATACCGTCATCCCTGACAGACACTTCAACAATACCATCCTTCTCAATAGATGAAACAATTATGTGTCCTTCTTTAGGAGTAAATTTGATTGCATTCAGTAAAAGATTGTGAATAACTATACTGAGTAAATCAATATCTGCATAAACAGTTGACCCGGTTTCCACTTTATTGGATATGGAAATCTTTTTTTCCAGTGCACTCTGCGCTAATATTAAAATTGTTTTACCAACAATATCTGAGAGATTAAGATTTGCAGGTTTATACTCAATCATATCTCTCTGGATTAAGGACCACCGAAGTAAATTATCAAGTAGATTGTATAGATTGATTAAATTATTATTTAACCCTTTGCCGAATACTGATATTTCTTCATTGGATAAATTATTAATTTCAGTAGCAAGTAATTCTGAGGAACCCAGAAGTGATTGAAAAGGGCTCCTTAAATCATGGGCAATAATTGAGAAGAACTTATCCCTGGTTGAGTTTAGTAATTTAAGTTCTTCAGTAGTTTTTATTAATGTATCTGATAATTTACGGTATTCTGTCAAATCAATTATTGCAATCTGGCATTTTTGATCAGGCTCCAGGGTGTCTTCTATTACTAATCCCTCCAGCCGTACCTGGAAAACCAGTTTATTTTTGCTTAGTAGTTTTAATTCGCATGATTGCTTTACCGGGTCGGCAAAAATAGTTTTAATAAAAGAATTAAAAATATCCCGGTCATCCGGTAATATATAAGATGAAAAACATTTGCCTGCTAATTTACCCCGGTCTGTTCCAAGCATTTTACTTGCGCTCAGGTTTACTTCTTTTATAATACTATCAGGATCCAGTGTGAAGTAGGGGATTGGTGAAAAATCAAACAGGTTTACATATTTATTTCTCGATACTTCCAGTTCTTCCTGTGCAATTCTAAGTTCCTGGTTTTGATGTTCAAGTTCTATTTGATGAACTTGGAGCAGATGTACAAGTTTTTGAACATCGTCTGCTTTTTTGTCAACCGGTTTTTTAGGTTTTACTCCCGCTTTAAGTTTAGTTTTTTTTGCAGTGGCATTTTTAGCAATTTTTTTGATAGTTTTCATATTATTTATCTCGTTAAATTAAATTTTGGCTTTCAATTGCAAGCAGAATTAATTTAGTCTCTTTTTCACCGTGAAATACCTGCCGGGCATTAAGCAATAATTTTTTACGGCCTGCTTTTTCAGAATTGTATTCAACCTCATAATCTTCAAATAAATTATTTTTAGGGATTATTTGTTCAAGAAGTTCTCTTAAACGTGGTAAATCCCAATTTTTATCATCAAGTTCGTATATAAACCTGTCGGCCGTTTGTTCTCTGACGGTATTAAACATTTTATAAAAAGACCGGTTTGCCGAGAGAACTCTTAAATCTTTATCAAGAATAAGAAGCGGTTCCCTGATCGTATCAATTATGTCCTCGGAAAACTCACGGGCTGTCTGAATTTCCCGGTTTAATATGTTATTATCTTCGGATGCCTTCTTTAATTTGTTAATATCTGAAAATGTAATGACAAGGCCGTCAATAAAATTGTTCTCAGTCCTGTATGGCAGCATACGCATTTGATACCATATACCTTCGTTTGTTTGCAGCTCAATTTCTTTGAAAACAAGAGTTCTTAAAACTTCTCTCGCGTCCTCAACAAACTTTTCATATTTAAGATTTGTTGCTATATGGTTTATCGGTCTGCCGATATCGGTGGAAATAAGGTTTACAATCTTTGTCGCATGAATTGTAAATCTTTTAATATTTAAATTATTATCAAGAAATATAGTCGGGATATTGATGCTGTCAAGCAGGTTTTTCATATCGTTATTAAGAACGGATAATTCATCATTTTTATTCTGCAGCTCTGTGTTCACGGTAATTAATTCTTCATTTAGCGACTGTAATTCTTCTTTGGAAGTTTCCAATTCTTCGTTTGAACTTTGCATCTCTTCGTTTGTTGATTGGACCTCTTCGTTCGTGGATTTGAGTTCTTCATTCGAGGTTTCCAATTCTTCAATGGTGGACCGTAAATTTTCTTTGGTGGATTTTAATTCGTGCTCAAGTCCCTTTATTATTTTTTCTGATTTTTTTTCAGAATGAATTTTGTTAGAACCGGGCGCTGTTTTAGTCTGTCTTACTTCTTCAAATATGATCAACAGCGAACCCTGCATTGACGCCGGTTCTTTGATTGGTTTTATTATTAGATTTATTAATTGTATACGGCCGTTGGATTTTATTTTTATTCCTTCGGCAGTTATTGATTTCTTGCCCGATAAAACTTTTCTAATCAAAGCGGGTAATTCTTGTTTTAGGCCTTCCCGTGCCATTTCATGGATGTTCATCTTCGCTTCGCCGTGGCTAAGTTCAAGATATTTGCCGGATTTTCCATGAATGTATAATATATTGCCGTTCCCGGCAGTAATTATGCAATTTGGGGAATAACTTTGCAGGATGATTTTTTCCGCAATTTTTGTAATATCATCAATTTCATCTTTTTTCATTATAATCTCATGAGTTTTTCCAATCGACCGGGATATGGGGAATTCTATATACGGCTGCGCCTTATAAATAGAATCTCTTCTTCTGTAAATTTTCCATTTCTTATCAAGCATAGAAAACAGGTCAACAAATCCGCTGATAGTTTCAGACGAGCCGAGAAAGAGTATCCCTTTAGGCAGCAAACTGTAATGAAACAGCGGGATTATTTTTTTCTGTAACTCGGAATTAAAATAAATTAAAAGATTGCGGCAGCAGATCAGGTCAAGTTTGGTAAATGGAGGATCTTTTATTATGCTCTGAGGTGCAAATACCAGCATCTCCCTTATTTCTTTTCGAATTTGGAAAATATTCTCCTTCGAAGTGAAGAAACGGCTTAAACGTTCTTTGGTGATATCAGGAGCAATCCCTGAATATGAACCAATTCGGGCTCTTTCAATGGAATTGGTATCAATATCTGTTGCAAATATTTGAACGTTGAAATATTTTTTTGCTTCATTCATGCATTCACGTAATAGAATTGCAACAGAATAAGCCTCTTCGCCGGTTGAGCATCCCGGTATCCAGATTCTTATCTGTCCGTTATCCGGTTTACTTTTTACAAGTTCTAATAACACCGGCTTTAATATTTCGAATGCTTCCGCATCTCTGAAAAAATTTGTTACTCCTATTAAAAGTTCCTTAAATAAGTTTTCAATTTCTGCAGGGTTTTCCTGGAGCATTCTTATATAATGAGAAATATTATCCAATTGATAAATATTCATTCTTCTTTCCACGCGTCGGTAGATTGTATTTTGTTTGTAAAGTGAAAAATCGTGCCCCGTGTGTGTCCTTAGAAGAATAAATATTTTCTGAAATGTATCGGGAATTTTACCCTCGTTTATTATTTTATCGGATAAAATGCCCTTAACTTTTTGGGATGTGTATCTAATTAATTGATAAGGCATTTCTTCAGGCGGAAGTATATAATCAGCTAACCCCGTCTTAATAGCGCTGTTCGGCATACCGTCAAATTTTGCGGATTTTGGGTCCTGAACCATTACCATCCCTAATTCACTTTTTACGGCTTTTAACCCCGCAGTACCGTCTGAAGCCATTCCTGAAAGGATAATGCAAATAGCTTTTTCACCTAAATCTGTTGAGAGGGATTTGAAGAATGAATCAATGGGAAGCCGGAAGCCGTGCGCTTCAAGAGGTTCTATTAGCTGAATTGTTCCATGAAGTATTGCCAGGTCCCTGTTTGCCGGTGCAACATATACATGATTGGGTGCGACAATCATCCCGTCTTCTGCCTGAAATAATTTCATCTTTGTAAATTTTTGAATTAGTTCAGGCATAATACTTATATGATTAGGGTCTAAATGAGATACTACAATAAATGCCATACCCGTATCCGCGGCTAAATTCCCGAAAAATTTTTCGAGAGCGTCTAAACCGCCTGCAGATGCACCAATTCCAACGATATAAAATGAATCATCCGTTCGTATTATTTTCGTAATATTTTTCTTTTTTTTAGCTGTAGACAGGACAGGGATGGACTTCTTCTTCATAGCTCCTTTCAAAATAAATCCCGGTATTCCCAAAATTTATTTTAATTCTTTAATAGTATGAATCAACTCGGAAGAAATTGAAATAACTTACAAGGATAAACTTTATCGCAAATAAATTAGTTTGCAATAATTTAAATAAAGAATTAACAATGCCAAGATCAATCACCACCGGAAAAGGGTGATGAAATAATTATTTCACTTGAAAGGATCACTTCTTATTCGTACTAAATTTATCTCTTAATAAAAAATCATTTTTTCCCGGCTGATAACCTATAATTGCAAATTTATTATAAGTAAAAATATTGTTTTTTGCAATAGGTCAATGGGATGAAAAAGGGATTAGATAATAAAGCAGCCAATCTGCTGTTTTATCATACTATTGATTAGAAGTTTTAGGACCTTTACAGGCTCCCGTTAAATCCCTACTTTTATAAAAATAAAAAAGGAATAATAAAATCAAATATATCAATTTGGCTTAAAGGAATAAACCGTGAAATAAAATCATACTATTTGAACAGGAAATAAATTAATGCAATACCTGCAGCGCTCGAAAGATATGCAATTAACGAAGCTTTTAATATTAGGAGAAAAATCTGCTGCAATAGATCCAATCTCTCTCAAGTTGCGGACTTGTTGGTTCATGATTTGGAATACATTTTTCTCCTTTAGTTTTTTTCCCATTCGCATATATCTCTATAACTATTAATCTTACAAAACGTATCAAATTTAAATTTTAGAAGCATATTGATTCCGGATTATTCATGAAAGTGCTCCCGGACTTTCGCAGTAATCTGGTTGTCGGTCATTTTATCAACAGTTTCTATATCAACTAAACAATTCTTTATTTTTTTAGTTTCCAGCCGTTTCTTAAATTCAACTTTAGCCTCGCCCGGGCCGAATACCAGTACAGAATTTGTATTGTGAATTGAAGCAATTACTTCATCATAGTATTTATTTAATTGATTTGTAAATTTCCTGTCGCGAATATCTTCCTCGGTATCATTCTGGGCCCCGCCGGAAAAACGTACATGCTTTTCCATTTCGGATTCTATTCTTTTTGTTTGCTCTCCGTTATCATCGGATGTAACAATAAAAGCAGTGCTGTGATCTATCCATAAACCGGTTCCTGTTTTCATAAATATTCCTATTGCTTTTGATTCAATTTTGAAAGACGGCAGTTGGTTCCAATTATCTTTTGTGAAACAACTTTTTTATTTATTATAACCCGAATTTCTTAAATATATAATATTTGGGGAAATCTATTAAGATTGCCATCAGCGCCGATATTCCCAAAACGCTGAGAATTATTGCCGGTCTTAAAGAAGGGACAAGAACTCCGAAAAATGTAATAATTGAAATTCCGATTATTGCAGATGTACTGGAAATAAGTAATCCTTTACCCGGCAGCGACGACCAGAAATGTTTTCTTTCCCTTACGATTAAAACCCTGAACTGACTATTGAATATGAAACTAAGCATTGTAAGCGATGTCAATTCATTCCATTGTAAACGGAAATAATTAATGCCTGTCATGATAATAATAATGTCTCCCAGGACGTAGAGTAAAGCAGGAAGCAGAGATGCTTGGATAATATCCTTGACCTTCCATTTATCCGGGTTGCTTGTACTCTTTACATTATCGGTTGCCAGCGTCATGCTTACAAAATCATTTGCAAATACAAGTAAAGTCATCCCGATAAGGGTAAGCAAAATATTATGCAGCCAGAAGAAACCTATAGACAGAAATACAACAAATTCTATTACCTTAACAACTTTATTGATTACCCAAGTAAGCATTCTCTGGTATGTCTGCCTGCTGGTAGTAACCGCATCTATTATTACACCTACCCCGGACTCGGTTAAGACTACACTGGCGGCTGCTTTTGCCACATCGGTTGAATTGCTTACAGCAATGCCCATCTCTGCTTGTTTCAGGGCAGGTGCGTCGTTAACCCCGTCGCCGGTCATTCCAACAACATGTCCACCGGTTTGCAATAAAGTTACAATCTTATACTTGTCCTCGGGATATATTCCCGCAAACCCATCGCAATTACTTAAAATATTTAACTGTTTATCTTCATTTAAATCTTTTATATCTCCCATTTGAATAATCTTATTACCTATACCAACCTCGTTTGAGATTTCTTTAGCAATATCAATGCTATCGCCAGTAAGCATCATTGGTTTTATACCCAATTTCCTTGCCTGGTCTATCATACTTTTAGAATCCGGCCTTGGCGGATCGGTCAGCGGCAGCAATCCTGAAAGTTTAAGATTATTTAAATCATATCCATCCGACCTGGCTACAGCTATGGTTCTGTAGCCTTTTCCGGAAAAATCATCTATAGCTTTGTTTACCTGATCGGAGATATCTTTTTCAGTATCAAGGCACAGTGACATGATAACCTGAGCGGCGCCTTTAACGGCCCTGAAGCGCTTTCCACCGTTTTCAATAATGGCCTCTGTCCGTTTTGTAGATGGATCAAACGGAGTATATGCTGCCTGCTTGTATTCGTTAAAATTTACCCCCGATTTTTTAGCATATTCAAGAACTGCAATATCTATTAAATCCATTCCTTCCGATTTTGATGTTAAAGCGGCTATCCTAATAACATCTTCTATCTTGTTGCCGTAAAACGGTATGCAATCGGCTACCGATAACTTGTTTTGCGTTATTGTACCGGTTTTGTCAAAACAAATAATATCTATAGAAGCCGCATCTTCTACTGAATCAAGCTTTGTAACTAAAGCTCCTTTTTTTGCAAGTTCGGCAGCACCTACAGATTGCACAATGGTCAGGACTGCCGGAAGAGCTGCTGGTATAGCTCCTAAAAGAACAACAATTATGAAGGTCAGCATTATGAAAATACTTAAATGCATCAATAAAGCAGCTACTGAAACCAAAACCGAAGCTGCAATACCCAGATAAATCATATATTTTACTATTGCCAGCATTACGGCTTCCTGATGAGACTTCGGCTTGGCAATTTTTACTAACCCGGCTGTTTTGCCAAAAAAAGTATTTGAACCTGTGTTTACAACTATTCCCGCAGCTTCACTACGTTTTACGATAGAACCGGAATAAATAATATCCGATGGATGTGTTTCTTTAGGAAGGGATTCTCCCGTGAGAGCTGATTGATCAACCGAGAGTTCGCCGGAGATAATTTTAGCATCTGCCGGTACAATATCGCCAAGTTTTACAGAAATAATGTCGCCAATAACAATTCCTTTAGCCTCTTCTTCAGTCCATATTTTATTCCGTAAAATTTTTGATTTTATTGCCAGTCTTTTCTTTAAAAGATCCATTAATTTTTGTGACCCGTTGGAGTGTATCTGTCCTATAACTGAGTTTACAGTTAGAAGCGTAAAAATTATTATTCCCTCAAGGTAATGATTTAAAACGAAGGCGAGCCCCATCGCAATTTCAAGCAGCCAGGGCATTGGGCCCCAGAAACGAGAAATGAATTTAAGAAAGGAGTTTTGTCTATATTCTACTATTTCATTATTACCAAATTTCTCAAGACGATTCTTTACTTCAGGACTAGAAAGCCCTTCTGCATTTGTATCCAGTAATTTATACGTTTCTTCTAAAGAGATCTTTTCAAATTCGTTTGTATATTTAACATTGGGTTCCACAAGAGCGCTTCCTATCATAACTTTGCATAACTCAGAGTACGATTAATCGAGCCAATTTATTCTGCAAGCATATACGCTCTGTTTATCTTACTGCGTATTGAAATTGTGTTGTTTTATAACCGCCGCCGAAATCAAAATTAATCGTAAATAAATATTTTCCTCTTTCATTAAGCGCCAGTGCGCTTGCAAAATAATTCATCATTATTTTAAGATCGACCGCTAAATTATTTTTTGACGGATATACAATCTGAACCTTGGCGTTGCCGCTGGCAATTTCCTTTCCGCTAATAGTATTTACTACATCAAGCAGAATAAAATAAGTACCTTCCATCATTTCTTTATTCGTTGCAATATCCATCCCCACGCTGCTGTCATTTACCACACCTGTCATTCCACCCTCATGTATACTTTTCATTTGAGAGTTCATGATCCGGCCCATTTCCCCTTTCATTAATTTCTTGTGGCGGGCCTGTGTCAAAACCCAAACTCTCGTATTTAAAGTGTCAATTGTAGATTCATAAGTTGGTTTCCCCAACACGCTGGAAATATCATTTCCGTTATTCACTGTTTTTGATTTTAAATTTTCGTTAGTCTGTCCATGCATAAAAACCGTTAAAATGATAATCAATACCATCGTCAGCAGTACATTTAATGTTTTCATAATATTCACTTTCTAATTGAATTATTTACATAGTATTTGGATTCAAACACCAGTAAACTGTTTTTATATAGAGATTCATCCGGAAACTTTTACTTGCGCAGGGCGAAGTACTTCATTATTCCAGAAATAACCGCGCCGCAGTTCTTCAACTACTGTTCCGGGTTCAATACTCTCATTAATATCCATTTCGGCGGCTGAATGCAGAATACGGGAGTAAGGCCTACCAACACATTCGAAAGGGTAAACTCCTTGCTTTTCCAGTATTGAAAGGAATTTTTTATGTATGTTAGCCAGTCCTTTAATTGAAGATTGTTGATTTCTGTTGACTGGTTTTATCGCTTTATCAAAATCGTCGATGATATCCAACAGTGACAGCAACAGATCCTTCTTGCCTTCAATTGAGATCCTGTTCCCCTCGCGCTCAATGCGGCATCTGTAATTCTTGAAGTTTGCAAGTGCACGGACATTCCGATCACGTTCATTTATTAATTCTTCCTGCAGCCTCAAGTTATCAGCTTCCAAATCATTTGGCGGCAGAAGGTATTGTTCATTCTTAAATACATATAGATCCATAAAAATCCTCTTTCTTTTTTTAATCTACTTTTACAATCTGTTTGCCAAGATTCTCTCCTGCAAACAATCCTATGAACGCATTAGGCGCATTTCAGATTTTACTAATTTGAAACAACTTTTATCCGGCATCGCAGCCGGCCGTTTTATTAAAAGAATCTGCCTGTTGATTTGTTGTGGCATTATTGCCGCATCCTTCCTTATTTATTCAATTTTTATAATGTTTATTTCAATTTAGGAAACCGGGCGCCCGGGTTATAGCTAATCCTCTTGCTGCGGGAGAAGTGAATAATCCTAATGACAATTTCGGGACTCTCCGGCTGTGAAATTCTGGCACAAGTATACCAACCAATGCACTCACACCCGGCCCCTCATTAAATTGTGATAACATTTTTCAAAATAATTAGTTTTTTATTCTCATTCCTTTAATCGGTGCAGCGTGCTTTTCAATTTAAAAAATTTGTATTCCAGCTAAATGACAAACCCGTTGCTTCTGGAGAGGAGAATACTCCTAAGGAAATATTCCGGTCTTGTATCCGGTGAAGCTCAGGGATTAATATGCCGCTTACTGCACCCACTCCAAAACCGGTTAAAATATCGCTGGGAAAATGTGCAAGCGCTCTCAATCTGACATATCCCATAATCAGAGGCGGTATTGCCGCAGCGCCGTAAATAAAATATTTATTCCATCCCAATTCAGGATGGTAATCGCAATACACTTTTGCAGTAAAAAAAGAAGCCGCTGCGGTAGCTGCCGTATGTCCGCTGTAAAGTGAGTTCCTGTCGGTGCCTGTTGTTCTTACGCCGCTGTTACCAAGAGAGGTGTAGTACACAACAGGGCGAAATCTATTTTGAAAAACCGCTCCGAACGGGCTCAAAAGATAAATATTATTTGAAACTATTTGGGTTTGCATATACATCATTAGTATATCCGGCCAGTCCTGCCTTATATTATGATCCGGCATTGTAATAACAGGAAGTAGTACGAAAACTATCTGCAGTTGAAAAGAAAGATTAACAAAGTAGCCCATCTCGGCCGGATTAAAATTCAATGCCCATCTGTCAACCGGGCTGATATCATGCCTGTCTAAATTTTCTAATTCTGAAGTTGTTATAGTTAGTTTATTGGATATCCACGATGATCCTACTATTTCTAATAAACCACCTCCCAATATATTAATGCTTGTTGCCAGGTAATTAACATGATAAGGATGATATGATGAATCGATTTCAGAATATTGAGAATATACGGGTTTTACTAAGCCAATAATTATACTCGAAATGATGACTAAATTAAAAAGAATGAGCCGGTTATTTAACACCTTTGTCATAATTATTCTTTCTTTCGGATTTGAAGTCTATATATCAAAATCAGTTATAAACTACATCCTATTCCGGAGCAATTCAATCGTACAAAAGGATGAAAAATGGACTACATCTTTTGAGTGAGCGGTAGATTCATGAATGGCAGGTTATTATACATATATTCAAGTATTTACCACCCAAACAACCCTCTCCTGAACCCCGAATAGACAAAATTGATTATTATTTACCTCGTTATTTCGCCATTCTGAAATTACAATATCCAAGTCCCGGCGGGACGAAATGCTAGTAGAAAAAACTAAATATCACACAGCCCTTTATCTTGCAATCCAAAACAAACCGGTATTGTCGCCCCTTACTTCCAGATCCCTGTAATGATTGAACAACTCGGATTCATAATTTGTTCCGACTGGCTGAGCAGGATCAAATTCGGGAATATTTTTTATGGACTCCTGTGAGAGATTCAGTAAGATTTTTCCTTCGTCGCTATTAATTCGTTTTATCCAACGGGGCAGTATAAGAATTTTTTTACCCGGCTTCTGGTTATTTGTATCTACAATAAGGAATCGAAGGTTCCAGTTTTCATCGTCTAAAATATAGTCATCCACGCACCCCACTTTACCGTCATTAGCATGAATATTATAGCCTTTGACCTTATCCGTACTAAGTAAAGACCGGTTGATTTGGAGCTGTTGAACTAAATCATCATCTTCTTTTTGTATTTTTTTATTAGCTGCACTTGAAAAGGTATGCATCCGGATGGGCCGCGTGTAAAATTCATTTTCCCAATAATACTGCAATGAATAATGATTAAATAATTCTATTTCGTTTTGGCGTGCTATCGGCTTTTCAATATCAATCAGGGGACTATTGCTTACATGTTTTATCGGGAGGTTAACATTGAATCGGCCTGAATTCCAATCAGTAGTGCCAAGTGCCGCCAATGGAATCAGCACTATCCGTTCTGTCAGCCATTCGCCCGCTTTAACTACTAAGTACCTGATTGACCATGTAATATCATCAAAGTAAAATTCATTCACTTTCCCCAATTCACAATCTTTTGCATTTACAGTACAGCCTGCTAATTTGTTTACGCTTCTTTGCATGTTATCTCCTTTTTTTAATTCACAGCCAAAAGTTCTCAACCAAAACAATTCGTGTGGCCGCAATTATTTTTTTTACAACTCCGCTCCTGCCTGCCGGCGGTGGTCCAAATTCGATTGCATATACGTTAACCTAATCATTTTAAATTAGAGTTAAGGAAACGGTTTTTTAAAATTCTGAAATCAAACGAAGAGTATCATCTCAATAATTAATAATTACTACTAAGAAAGCGCCCTTATACTTTCTATGCAAATCCATTGTTAATAGTAATTTCAAATGAAAATACATACGGACATAAAATAAATCAATCAATCTAAAGAATGAAAAAGGGATTAATCCTTTTGGACTAATCGCAGCTATCATTTTTTAGTCATTGTGCAAAATCAGTATAGTTTTATTTTTGTTACAAAATTTCTATTTATTAGATTTTATAATATTATACCGTGTTAATTCATTTATAACAAGAGCCGCAACATCATTGTGCACATCTTCTGTCGTATTCAGTTCGGGAGAATCACTTGTAGCTCCCCAAATCATCCGCCCTCCATTCTTTGTAACCCAAAAATCTATTGCATGGCGTTTAACGACTAAAGAATCGGTATATCCCGGATGTTCAACATCACGGTAATATATTGAATAAGAATTAGTAAACGGATTAAACTTTGAATTCGTCTCCAGAGTAACATAACTTTCAACATAGTGCGTTATTGCGCCTGCATTCAGATGGCTGGATACAAGGATGCCGTCGAAGCCGTTTTTCAAAACAGTTTCAACCACTTGGTCGGTATCAGGTAATGCATCCGGGAACAATCTATAAGAAGATACTGCATTCACTCCCTGCATGGAAAATTCAGAGGTAAAAGCATCTTCCCAGATTCGCCTCTGCACAGCGTCTTTTCTTATTGCAATAACGAGTATTTTCTTTAAAGGAGGATCATGATATGAAGGGTCGTTCCATACCTCAACAAGCGATGATGATGAACAACTTTGCATCAGAAACATTAGGCAGAATAATACTGCAGCCGGGATAAATTTAGTATTCTTTTTCATTCCATTTTACTTTTTCATAAAATCAATCATTCTTTTTCCAAAATATTGACCAGCCTAATAAGATACTCAGCAATAAAGCCAGCAGGGCAGGTACCCACATCCAGCTAATATTACCCGTCATTCCATTACTTTTCATTGTCATCGTAACGGCGCCGCCGCAAAACAGCAGGAATACTATTACAACAATTATAAAAGCAAGTATAAGGGGTTTATTGTTTTTTGTATTCATACAATTAATTACCTATTTAATATTTAAACATTTTGATAATAGCTATACTTTTTAATCTACTTAGTTTTATTCGCTAACACAATCGTACAAAAGGATGAAAAGGGGATTACATCTTTTGGACGATTTTATAATTTCACTATTTAAGAGATTTGTCTTTCCGGATCTCTTTCTCTGCCTGCTCCCAGTCCTGAATTGCGTGGCCGTCCAGGTGTCCTTTTTCTTCATATAGTTCGTAAGCGCGAACGGCAATCTCTGGTTTTAAATTGGAAGATATCCCGGGTTTAACCGGGTCAAAAATCCTATAGGCTAATAGTTTCAAGCGGTCATTAAAAAGGAACCACAGTAGTGCATAGCCCCACACAAACAACGCCCAACCCCAGCCGAGCGGGGTCATAAACAGTCCGTAAACTGCTATTAATGTCGCAATTATTTGTGTGCCTATTACAGCGCCCCATAAAATTTTTGCCGGGCGTATAGACCAGAACGAACCGCGTGTACGTGTTAGGAAGATCGTTAGATGGCCTGCCACTGATAGTTTCAAATACATTAAAGTTTGAATGTGTGCCCGGTCGAGATGGAATACTCTCTCTCCGAGATAAAATAAACCGAAAGCGGAAACAACTCCGATGATTCCCAGTACAGTGGATATTCCCAATACCATTCGCATATTCCAGGCTTCGGGCTGATTTTTATAATGAACATTATCATAGGCAATTGAGAGGATGGCTCCGTCGTTGAGTAACGCAAGCATAACTATCATTACTGCAGTCAGGGGATAAAAGTTAAACACGAGGATTGCGAGCGTCATAAAAAACAGTACGCGCAGCGTCTCGGCTATACGATAGATAGCATAACTGTTCATTCGCTGAAAAATGCGGCGGCTTTCTTTGATTGCATCAATGATGACCGAGAGCCCCGGTGTCATTAGAACTATTGCTGCTGCAGCGCGCGCTGCATCTGTTGCATCCGAAACTGCAATACCGCAGTCTGCTTTCTTAAGCGCCGGGGCGTCATTCACTCCGTCACCGGTCATACCTACCATATGGCCTCGTTTCTGCAGAACATCCACAATATGAAACTTATGTTCGGGGAATACCTGGGCGAACCCATCGGCATTCTCTATTGAATCTGCTGTTTCTGCAGTTTCCTGCTTCTTTGAGTCGCCTAAACCCGCGGCATCAAGGATATTGGTCCCCATGTCTAACTTTTTGGCGGTTTCTTTAGCTATAGCCAGTGCATCACCGGTAACCATCTTGATTTTTACCCCCATTGCTAGCGCAGTTGCTATAGTTGCTTTGGCATCTTCACGGGGCGGATCAAATAATGGCAGCACACCAACAAATTGCCATTTCCCGTTTTGTTCTTCCAGTGCCACTCCTAATGACCGGAAACCACGTGCAGCAAATTCATTAACGGCTTTCTCAACCACAGGCTTTACCTGCACCGCATTATCCGACAATTCCAAAATTATTTGCGGTGCACCTTTGGTCACCTTAAAAGATTTTCCGTCTTTGCTCTTAACAGTTGACTCGGTACGTTTATGTACAGGGTCGAAAGGCTGAAAATGAGTCACCTCATATTGCTTCAACAAATCTTTATCTTTTAACCCGCCCAGAACTGCGATATCGATTGTGTCGTTGTTTTCGGCACGTGATGCAAGTGCACCATATAAGATTACTTTTTCTGCAGGAATATTATTCACACTGAAAGGATCTCCCAAAGTCAACTTGTTCTGTGTTAATGTGCCGGTCTTGTCTGCACAAAGTATATCCACACCTGCCAGTTCTTCTATAGCTACAAGCTTGCTTACGATTGCTTGTTTCTTGGCAAGAAGCCTTGCACCGACTGCCATAGTTACGGATAGTACTGTAGGCATAGCAACAGGAATTGCAGCAACAGTAAGCACAAGGGCAAACTGCAGGGTAGAGAAAATAGGATCACCGCGTATGACTGCAACCGTAATAATCAGAGACACAAGAGCAACGGCAAGGACTATCAGGTAATTGCCGATCTTCAAAACTGCCTTTTGAAAATGGCTGACTGTATGCGCTTCCTGAACTAATTGTGCAGTCTTGCCGAAATATGTGTTAGCGCCGGTGCCATATACCATTGCACTTATTTCACCCTGCCTGATAATAGATCCTGAAAAAACTGCTTCTCCTGGTTTCCGTACGGCAGGTAAAGATTCTCCCGTCAATGCCGACTGATCTACTTCAACTTGGTCACCATCCAGTAAGCGTGCATCTGCCGGTACAATGTCGCCTAAGCGCAGGCGGATAACATCGCCCGGCACCAATTCTCGTGAAGGCGGCGTTGTCCATTTACCATCTCGTTTAACCCGTGCTTTTATTGCCAGCTTGGCCTTTAGTGCTGCAATTGCGTTGCCCGCCTCCCGTTCTTCCCAGAATCCAACTACACCGTTCGCTGCTAGTAAAAGGAGAATGATAAAAAAATCTGGCCAATGTCGGACCACACCCGATAGAATAACCGCAACTTCTATCATCCATGGAATGGGGCCCCAAAAATAACTGAGAAATTTGAGGAATGGATTAGTCTTTTCTTCTTCAATCTCGTTAGGACCATATTGTGCCAATCTTTTCTGCGCTTCGGCTTCAGTTAGGCCATCTTGCGACGATCCTAATTTCTTTTTGACTTCTTCAATGGGTAAGGTTTTTAAATCATCCTTTACATCAAGCTTCAATCCTGATTCCGGAACATTGGTCTTACCCGTATTGGATTTCATATTTTTTTTTCTTCCTTTCTTTAGATATTCAATAAATTACTTTAACTGTTAAACACTTTTACTCACCGTACCTTAAATGCGAAAGCGAAGAATACAGCTACTCCGAGTAATGAGAATGCCACCAGGTAGTTCCATGCCAACTTCTCTTTAAGGAACATAACAGCAAATCCGATAAAGACTAATAAAGTTACAACCTCTTGAATGATCTTAAGCTGAAATCCTGAGAACTCTTTATAACCGAGTTGATTCGCAGGCACCGCCAGGCAGTACTCGAGTAGGGCAATGGCCCATGATAATAGTATTGCTTTCCATAGCGGCCAGTCGTGGCCATATTTCAAATGTCCATACCATGCGAAGGTCATAAATACATTCGAAAAAACTAATAAAATAACAGTTCTCATATAGTTAGTGCTCCCCGTGTTGCTTTTAATAATTGACCTGAATCCCGGAGGGATGACATAGTAACGGACATGTAACATGTCTAATCCTGTTTGTTAACCATGCCGCACTTATTGTGCATGCTCTCATACTGTAATGTTGTAACCTATATATTAGTTCCTCTTCTCTTTTTCCAAAGCTGTAACTTTTTTAAGACGCTGCTTGTACCGTTCAGCCGCCTTGTAATTTGCTTTTAGAAATATACTGACTAATTCCAATGCCAGATCATATCCCGTTGCCCTGCCGCCAAGACACACAACATTCATATTATCGTCTTCAACACCCTGATGAGCAGAATATGACTCCGTAATTAGTGCGGTACGTACGCCGGCTATTTTATTGGTCGCAACACAAGCTCCTACGCCGCTGCCGCAAATGGCTATTCCCTTAACTACATTACCTTTTGCAACTGCCAGGGCAAGTGGCGCTACAAAATCCGGGTAGTCGTCCTCTTTATTCGATTCATGGGCGCCAAAGTCTACTACCTTGTAACCTTCCGCATTGAGGGCCGCACTCAGTTGTGCTTTTAGTTCAAACCCGCCATGGTCCGGAGCTATGCCAATACAAATCATTTTCCCTCTGTGCTGAGTTTTTTCTCCATCTGCATTATATCCGGACTCCATTTCCAATCCCGGATTTCCGGCATGTCCTGGCCGTGTTCATATATATACTGTTTATGCTCGATTAGCTTGTCCTGCATCATTTGCTTCAGGTAGGCGCCCTTGGCGCCCAAATGCGGTAGGCGGTCTGCTACATCCTGTACCAAATGAAACCGGTCCAGCTCGTTTTGTACGCGGATGTCAAAGGCTGTTGTGATAGTGCCTTCTTCTTTGTAGCCGCGAACATGAATGTTGCGGTTGGTCCGGCTATATGTCAGGCGGTGAACTAACCATGGATATCCGTGAAAGCCAAAAATGATGTGTTTGTCTTTTGTAAAAAGCGAGTCGTAATCTTTATCGCTTAGTCCGTGCGGATGCTCGGATTGCGGCTGAAGTTTCATTAAGTCTACGACGTTTATCACACGGATTTTCAGATCTGGCAGGTTATTACGAAGGATTGAAACTGCAGCCAGTATCTCCAGCGTAGGTGTATCTCCGCAGCAAGCCATAACCACATCCGGTTCGGTTCCCTGGTCGTTGCTGGCCCATTGCCAGATACCAATTCCTTCAGTACAATGTATAACCGCCTCGTCCATCGTCAGCCATTGAGGTAAAGCATGTTTCCCTGCAACTACTACGTTAACGTAATGCCTGCTGCGCAGGCAATGATCAAAAACCGAAAGCAGGCAATTTGCATCCGGGGGAAGGTATACTCGCACGATATCAGCCTTTTTGTTAACTACGTGGTCAAGAAAGCCGGGATCCTGGTGTGTAAATCCGTTGTGGTCCTGCTGCCATACATGAGATGCTAATAAATAATTAAGCGATGCAATCTTTCTTCGCCAGGGCAGTTCCAAAGTTACTTTCAACCACTTGGCATGCTGGTTAAACATTGAATCAACAATGTGTATAAAGGCTTCGTAACAGTTAAACAACCCGTGACGACCGGTTAGCAGGTAACCTTCCAGCCAGCCCTCACTTTGATGTTCACTTAGCATTGAGTCTAATACACGCCCGTCAGGCGCCAGGAATTCGTCATTCTTTAACGTCCGTGCATCCCATTGACGGTCTGTTACTTCAAAGACTGCACTTAAAAGATTTGATACTGTTTCATCCGGGCCGAAGATTCTGAAATTACGATCTTCCTGGTTCAGTCTGGCAACATCCCGCAGAAAATTACCCAGGATCATTGTATCCTGGCCCTCCACAGAGCCGGGAGCAGGCACATTTACTGCGTGGTCGTGGAAGTCCGGCATTCGTAAATCTCGAAGCAGGATACCGCCGTTGGTATGGGGATTGGCCCCCATACGCCGGTCTCCAGCCGGTGCTAACTCAGCCAATTCCGGCATCAGCCGCCCCTCTTTGTCAAACAATTCTTCCGGTTGGTAACTCTTCATCCAGCTTTCAAGCTGCTTTAAATTATCGGGATGATCGGAGTCCACTAACAGAGGCACCTGGTGTGCCCTGAAAGTGCCTTCAATTTGAAGGCCGTCGATCACTTTTGGTCCTGTCCAGCCCTTCGGCGATCTCAAAACAATCATCGGCCATCTTGGACGGGTAGTATCATTATTATTACGTGCATTTTTTTGAATTTGCAAAATGTCTTTAATAACTTTTTCCAAAACCCCGGCCATGAGTTGATGCATCTCTTCAGGATCATCACCTTCAACAAAGTAAGGCATCCATCCGCAGCCCAGGATAAATTGCTCCAATTCTCCGTGTTCTATACGCGCAAGGATTGTCGGGTTGCTTATCTTGTATCCGTTAAGGTGCAGGATAGGGAGCACTGCCCCGTCGGTGATGGGGTTGAGAAATTTATTGGAATGCCAGGCGGTTGCCAGTGGGCCTGTTTCCGCTTCACCATCTCCGATTATGCATGCCACAATTAGGCTGGGATTATCAAATGCAGCGCCGAATGCATGGCTGAGTGAGTATCCCAGTTCACCGCCTTCATGTATTGAACCCGGAGTGGTTGGTGCAACGTGACTGGAAATTCCGCCGGGAAATGAGAATTGCTTAAAAAGTTTTTTCATCCCCGCTTCATCACGGCTGATGTTCGGGTAGATCTCACTATAACTGCCTTCAAGATATGTGTTGCCTACTAATGCAGGGCCGCCGTGGCCGGGGCCTGCAATGTAGAACATATCCAAATCGTACTTCTTAATAACTCTATTTAAGTGTACGTAAATAAAGTTCTGGCCCGGCGTTGTGCCCCAGTGCCCGACGACCAAAGGCTTTACGTGCGATAGTTTCAACGGTTCCTTCAACAGCGGGTTATCATAGAGATAAATCTGTCCGACTGAAAGATAGTTTGCAGCCCGCCAATAAGCATTCATCTTTTCCAATTGGCTGGGCGATAATTTATTATCATTTGTTTCCGTCTTTTTCATTCTATCAGTAGTCGTCTTTTCAAATCCTTCCTTTACATCCTCAATTATTTTTTTTGCTGGATTCTTTCTTTGTTTTCATGATGAGCTTTCAATTAAATATTACTAACTAAAATTATTTTTCCGATGCCTGTCCGGACTAATTAATCCTAAAAACTCTTGCTTCTCTATAAAGATTGAAATATTCCTTCCTAATCATAAAAATCATTTTAATCCTATAAATCATAGTTTAAACAATTTTCCTCACATGGGAATTAAAACTTTCCTTCCTAATCATAAAAATCATTATAATCCCATGAATCATAGTTCAGACAATTTTCCTTATAATCCCATGAATCATAGTTCAGACAATTTTCCTGTTAACCCATAAATCATAGTTCGGACAATTTTCCTCACATGGGAATTAAAACATTCCTTCCTCATCATAAAAATCATTATAATCCCATAAATCATAGTTCAGACAATTATCCTGTTAACCCATAAATCATAGTTCGGACAATTTTCCTCACATGGGAATTAAAACTTTCCTTCCTAATCATAAAAATCATTATAATCCCATAAATCATAGTTCAGACAATTTTCCTGTTAACCCATAAATCATAGTTCGGACAATTTTCCTCACATGAGAATTAAAACATTCCTTCCTCATCATAAAAATCATTATAATCCCATGAATCATAGTTCAGACAATTATCCTGTTAACCCTAAAAATCATAGTTCAGGCAATTTTCCTCACATGGGAATTAAAACATTCCTTCCTCATCATAAAAATCATTATAATCCCATAAATCATAGTTCAGACAATTTTCCTGTTAACCCATAAATCATAGTTCGGACAATTTTCCTCACATGGGAATTAAAACTTTCCTTCCTAATCATAAAAATCATTATAATCCCATGAATCATAGTTCAGACAATTTTCCTTATAATCCCATAAATCATAGTTCAGACAATTTTCCTGTTAACCCTAAAAATCATAGTTCAGGCAATTTTCCTCACATGGGAATTAAAACATTCCTTCCTCATCATAAAAATCATTATAATCCCATGAATCATAGTTCAGACAATTTTCCTTATAATCCCATGAATCATAGTTCGGACGATTTTCATTTTACATGATGTAAATGCTCTTCGGAAACCGGCTCATCAACCCAGTATCCGTGGAGATTGTAATGTTTATGTAATGCGCTTTCATAATTACGTGTTAGCAAAGATTCTTCTGTATATTCCGGTGATTTCATTATGGCTTCACGCGAAAGTTTAACAAACACTTTGGACTCACCCCAACTGACATGTTTGATCCATTTAGTCGAAATCAGAACCTTGTTTCCCGGCCAAAAATTCTTTGTATTAATAACTAAATAACGAATCGCCCATGTTTCGTCGTCGATTATAAAATCTTCCACATGGCCAATCTCACCGTCTGAGGCGTGTATATTGTAACCGCTTACTGCATGAGTGCTGCGCAAATGAGCGTCCCAGGATTTCTCATCTTGTGTGTTTTTCTCCCATTTTTCACTATTACGCACTATATACGGATAATTTCCCCACATGTAAGGGCCTCCCCAATATAACGGCCATCCATAGTATCCGTAGTAGGCTTGCTCAAATTGTTGTGAGACGGGAATATCTGATTCAAGTGGCGGGCTGTCTTCAATTTGTTTTTTAGTTAAATTTATCGTGATACATTGCCCATCCTTATTTACAGTTTCTAACGCATAAGGTGAGATCAAAACTTGTCTTCCTGTAAGCCAGTTTCCTGTATCGGCGATAAGATAACGAATCGTCCAATGACGGTCATCAAAATAAAATTCCCTCGCCTGGCCGATTTCTCCATTTAGGCTGTCCAATTTGTAACCCTTTAGTGTTTTGGATTTGTATAACATAGTATTATTCCTTTTTGTTTATTGAGTTTGATTATTTCTAATTACTTTTTTTTGGCAATCAGTGTATCTGAAATGATCGGTTACACTTCTATAATTGCCGCCGCTAAAATTACTGCTGGTTCGTTCCGGCAATTTCATTAAGGGGGAACGCATGTCTCCGGATTTAGTTCTGGTTGAATGTAATGTTTCGCCGGATATTTGGATTTTCTTTTTTCAACTGATATATCAGGTGAAGTTAATTTATAAACTGTTTTCGCAATCATGAGTTCTTCATCTGTGTGAATAACACGGACAACAGCCCGGCCATTATCTTTTGAAATAATTGCATCATTTGACATATTTAATTTTTCTTCCAGGTCAATTCCTAGAAATTCTAAACCATGGCAAATGCGGGAGCGAATAAGAGGGCAGTTTTCACCAATACCGCCTGAAAAAATCAGGGTGTCCAGCCCGCCTAGTACTGCTGCAAATGATCCGATCCACTTCTTTGTCTGATAACAAAATAACTCGACTGCTTCCGCAGCCTTAACATCACTGGTTTCTTTAGCTAACAAATCCCTCATGTCTGAACTGGATCCGGAAATACCCAGTAGCCCGGAATCATGATTGATAAGTTTATTAAATTGTTTTGGAGTTAAATTCTCCGCCTTCATCATGTACCAGGCAACGCCCGGATCCAAATCACCCGGCCGTGTGCCCATTACCAGCCCTCCTGCAGGTGTAAAGCCCATGCTGGTGTCAATACTTTTGCCTTCATGAATAGCGGCTAAACTGGCTCCGTTGCCAAGATGAGCAATTATAACCCGGCCTCCGGCAGTTTGCGTTCCCGCTAACCTGGCAAGTTCTTCAATAAGATAAGCATATGATAATCCATGAAAACCATACCGGCGGATGCCGCTTGATTCAAAACGGTGGGGGATAGGAAGCAGTTTTGAAACCCGCGGCATTGTACAATGAAATGAAGTATCAAAACATGCTGCCTGTACAAGACTTGGATGACGTTTTTGGAACACCTCTATTAATTCAATTTCATCTGGTAAATGATCCGGGTCATAGGAAGTAATCGTATGTAGTTCAGCCAATAAATCCCGTGTAATTATCTCAGGCCCGGTATGATTCATTCCGTGAACTATACGATGTCCCACAGTTTTTATTAAAGCGAATTCTTCCTGCTCTTCCAGCCAATCAATAAGGAAATTTGCTGCCGACTTGTGATCGGATGATTCAATACTACGGCATCCTTGTTGATTCCCGGTTAATCCTTTAAATGTGAGGTTTGTACCTTTCAAACCGATCCGGTCAATCTTTCCGTATAATATTCGCTCTAACGTTTCTCCAATTTTAAAAAGAGCGAATTTAATGCTTGACGAGCCGCCATTTATAGTTAAAATTATTGGATTAGTTTGTTTCATAGTTTATACCTACATAACCGCAATCTAAATATTGCCGTTTTTGTAATCATGGATCGCTTCATCTTTATAATGATTGTAGAGTTCTCTTTCATAATCTCTGCCTATCTGTTGTGTTTGGTCAAACACAGGACTATCTTTTATGGATTTCCTCGATAGTTTCACATACACTCTCGATTCATCACAATCAATATTATTTATCCAATACGGCTGTATAATGACCTTCCTTCCCGGCAGCCAATTACGTGTATCTACAATAAAAAAACATATATTCCACTTCTCGTCATCAACTATATAATCCTCAACATGGCCTATATCACCGTCTTTGGCATGAATATAATAGGTCTTTACATTCTCTGTACTTCGTAAATGAGAGTCACGATGGTGCTTTCCGGTAGAACTGACATTTTCCTTTTCTGTTTCCTTCTCAACAATTGGTGCAAATGGAACCATTCCTATCGGCCCAGCATAAAATCCTTTTCCCCAATAAGCGGGCAAAAAATAATGGCTGAATAATTCAATCTCATGTTGGTGTGATATTGTTTCTTCGGTTTCAATACCGGGGCTGTTGCGTACCTGTTCACAAGTAAGATTAACATGAAATGTTTGTGAACTCCAATCAGTAATGCCCAGCGCTGCATGAGGAATAAGTACTTTACGTTCGGATAACCATTTGCCGGTTTTCACAACTAAATAACGTATTGACCAAGTGATATCATCGAAGTAGAACTCGTCTACTTTTCCTAACTCACCGTCCTTTGCACATATGGTATAGCCGGCCAGATTATTTACACTGCGCTGCATATTGTATCCTTTAAATTTAATTTTATTACTTTCCCGGCCATGTTGTTTCCAATTAAATCAACGAATCTCTGTGCGTTGATTTAACCTTACTGATTTTCGCATGGAAATATTTTTTATTTGATCGTGAAGAGATTTTGAGCCGAAGTACTGTTTCGCAATTAGAGGAACTACTTCCCACATAATATTTTCTTTGATGGCATAAAAATATTTATTTATGGTCATGTCGCCCATCTTTAAGAATTCGGAGATCAGGTTGTCCCTGGTTTTTCCATTTAATAATGAATCATTAAATTCAATTGAATTTTTAGCGTCATTTTTATTTGTCTCTGAACATCCGCCTAATCTTTTAATCTCTTTTTCTAAACCGGAAATATACTCTTCCTTCTTACATGAGTAAGCAGCAAACAAAAGTTTCAATTCCCCATCTTCGGATTTTTGCGAAGCCGATTCAAACAATATATATTCATCTTTATTCGTATCAATTAAGTCTTGCAAAACTTTTATTGTAAATTTTTTTACATCATCCATCAATTCAACCTTTCAATCATTTCCGCCGGAGGCGGATCTCAGCCAAAGGCTGATGAGCCTCCGGATCAAGCATTTCGCTGACAGCCATTCACTCAATAATATTTAATCCCAGTGCTGATAGTTTTTCACATGTGGATTTGTAATCCGTATGAAGAATGCTTTTAATACCCAGATCTTCAGCTATCCGGACAAACATCGGTGTATTTTCTATATAAACTACCCGTCCTGCCGGTGCCTGGGAAGTGTCTAATGCAAGACGGAAGATATCTTCATCAGGCTTTCGCAAGTGGACGTAGCAGGAAGAAATAAAAAAGTCCACGAATTCATTAAGTTTGAACTTCTGTATCCGGTAAGCATTAAGCTCCCGCGCTTCATTGCTGACAACAACAATTTTTAAACCATACTTTTCCTTTAGATGACATACCATTTCAATCATTTCGGGATATCCCTTAGACTGATCCAAAATAAACTTGCGAAATTGTGCTGGGGTAAATTGCCGTTTTTCCTGGAATACCACACGGCTCAAGTATTCATCCATGGTTAGCTTTCCTAATTCATAGGTATCGAATGCCTGGTTATGCCGGTTTTCCAGCTCATCAAAATTCAGCCCGAATGTTTTAGCTGCCAGTTTCCGGTATTTACGGACCCATCCGTCTGTGAGCAAAACACCGCCAATATCAACAAATAAATGTGTAATATCCGCTTTATTTTTCATCTCTTTTCCTTGTGGATGTCAAATTTCATAGTGATTCATCCATTTTATCTTTATTCGCTTTCTCTTTAATCTCTTTATTTACTTTTTCCTGGCCGATACCCATTGTTAATGCCGTCAATCCGGCCATACTGCCAAGCTGCATTGTTTCAACAGCAGTGCTTGGTACAATTACAATCGTTGCATTTTCTTTTAAACCTTCATAAAGCATGTTCATAGCCCTTAAATGAAGAGCAATGGGATTATCGATATAAGTTTTAGCCGCTTCCCCGAATTTTTCTGCAACCTGCCTTTCCGAATCTCCCAGGATTACTCTTGCCTGGCGTTCTCTTTCTGCCTGTGCCTGCATAGACATCGCATCCTCAAGGGCAGAAGGAATCAGCACATCCTTTACTTCCACTGAAATAACATTAATACCCCACGGCTCGGTGCGTTCATCAATTATTTTTTGTAATTCTTTACTAATCTTTTCCCTTCCTTCCAGCATTTCAGAAAGCATGGTCTTGCCGATAACATCACGCAGAGCCGTTTGTGATGCCCAGCTTATAGCGCTTTGATAGTCGGCAACGTCAAGTGCAGCCTTCTTTGGATCTATCACTTTCCAGAATAGCACTGCGTCAACATCCACAGGTACTGTATCTTTAGTAAGTGTCTTTTCTGCTTTGAAAGAACCTGTAATTACACGGGTGTCAATCCAATAGGGTACAGTATCGATGATAGGAATAATTAAAAACAATCCCGGCCCTTTAAGGTCACGGAACTTGCCTAACCGCAATATCACTACTTTTTCCCATTGATCGGCAACCTTAATTGATAAAGAAACAAGGAGTGCAATAACGAATGCTATAGCTGCAATCCATTGACTTGCCATACTAGCCGTGATACTGTAACTGATATATGCTAATAAACAACCAATCCCAAGAATTACAATAAATATTAGTGCTGCAAAAGAACTACTCTTTCTCATTTTAAATACCTCTTCAATTTATGTTACTGAATCTCATAAAAGTTATTAATTATTTTTTTACTTGTCTCACTTATTTTCTATATATTCATCATCGCTGCCATAGAATCTGTTCAGCTTCCAGCGGGACTGCAACACCGTGAAAGCATGGTATGACTCTGGCAGTATAATCCGTTGCAGGCCGGTCTGCTGATACTTGCGCTTCATAGATATAACCTTTTGCTATTCCTGCCGGTTGACTTATATTCTTCATCTCCTGAAATATTGAACTGCCGTTTATCCCGTCCGCATATAACTGTACATGCACAGCATCCGGGTCGATGTCATTCAGATACACTTGAATTTCAAATTTATGATTCTGTCCTTTTGTCTCAACCTTTATTTCACCGAAATGAATTGCATTCCATTTTTGCCGGAGATTGTGGTTCCATTCGATAAGTTTTTTGCCCATTATCCCTTTTCTTGAAGCACGCTCCAGGTAAGATTTCGCTGCTGGAATGTAATGAAGTTCTGTATATTCACGCACGGTACGATTGGCGGAAAATCGGGGAGTTAAACTCGCCATGCTCTCACGAATACGATCTATCCAAATTTTGGGGAGCCCCTTCACATTACGATTATAAAATTCCGGTATTATTTCATTTTCTAGCAGGTCATATAGTTCATATGCTTCAAGTTCGTCCCATGATGTATCATCACCATGTTCTTTACCGTCGCCAAGTGCCCAGCCAACTTCAGGTGTGTAGGCTTCAGCCCACCAGCCGTCCAGTTCCGACAGATTGAGTCCTCCATTAACAAGAACTTTCATTCCGCTTGTACCGCTTGCCTCCCAGGGGCGGCGCGGAGTATTAATCCAGACATCTACTCCCTGAACAAGGTGTGCGGTTAAATTCATATCATAATCGCTCAGGAAAATAACGTGTTTACGCACTTCAGGGCGTCGGATAAAAAGTACCCATTCCTGAATTAGTTTCTGTCCTTCAATATCTTCGGGATGTGCTTTCCCGGCAATAATAAGTTGGACGGGGCGCTCGGTATTTTTCAAAAGTCGAAGCAGTCGTTCAGGATCATGAAGCAGCAGGTTTGGACGCTTGTACGTCGCAAAACGGCGCGCAAAACCCAGTGTTAAAGCATTCGGATCAAATAATTTTTTTGCGTCGTTAATTATTTTTAACGGTGTTCCGGACTCAGCAAGCTGCCTGCCTAGCCGGTTACGCGCAAATTCAATAAGACATTTGCGAACCAAAGTACGGAATTGCCAAAGATCTTCGTCTGAAATGTTTCGAACACTCTTCTCCATTGTTTCCATTGTTCCAAGCCAGCGGTCTTTTCCGCAGGCAACGGTCCAAAGTTTATCGGCTGCGGCTGAATCCCAGGTTGGCATATGCACACCATTTGTAACTGATGTTACAGGTACTTCTTCTTGGGGCCAGTTTGGAAAAAGAGGTTGAAAGATTTGCCGGCTTACCTTGCCGTGAAGCTGGCTTACTCCGTTTACCGCTCCGCAGCCTCTCATAGCCAGGTAAGCCATATTAAAATACTCTGATGGGTCGTTTGCGTTTTGCCTTCCAAGCGCTAGTAAATCATGGATTGGTATCCTTAGCCGGTTACGGGCATACCACTCAAGGTATTGTTCTATAAGAGCCGGGGCGAAACGGTCAAATCCGGCTGATACAGGTGTGTGCGTAGTAAATATGTTGCCTGCTCGTGTAACAGCTAATGCAACCTCAAACGGCTGACCCGTATCGTCCATAAAATTTCTGGCCCTTTCCAGCACTGCAAATGCTGCATGCCCTTCGTTCAGGTGGCAAACCTCCGGCTGTATACCTAATGAGCGGAGCAGGCGCCATCCTCCAATTCCAAGTATGAACTCTTGTTTAAGTCGCAGTTCGGGCCCGCCTCCGTATAACTCGCTTGTAATTCCTCTATGAGCCGGAAAATTCGCAGCATCGTTGCTGTCAAGAAGGTAAAGTTTTATTCTGCCGACCTGTGCCTGCCAGACACGCAGCCAAACCGGATAACCGGGAAGTACAACTTCCAAACGCATCCATTCTCCGTTCTGTTTTCGAAGAGGAATAATTGGCAATTGCCCCGGGTCGTTGTATGGGAACAAAGCTTGCTGTGCCCCTGCCTTGTCAATCACCTGGCGAAAATAGCCCTGCTGGTAAAGCAGCCCTACACCAATCACCGGTATACCCAGATCGCTGGCTGCTTTAAGCTGATCCCCGGCAACATTGCCAAGTCCGCCTGAATATATCGGCAAAGCCTCGCTTAACATAAATTCCATGCAGAAGTAAGCAATACATTTTAGTGGAGATTCAGGATGATTTTGTTGAAACCACGCCGGCGTTTCTGCAGCCTCATTCTTTTTCTTGATTAGGTCGTCTACTTCCTTGCGAAACGATTGATCGGTTAACAATTGTTCAAGCTTGTCCCGAGAAGCAGTTTGAAGTACTACCCAGGGATTTTGTGTAAAGTCCCAAAGTGCCGGGTCAATCTGCCTCCAGATATCGTCTGTGTAATGATTCCATGACCAGCGCATATCAAGTGCAAGTTCTGCAAGTGAATCGAAACCTTCAAAGTCTGTTGGTAATAATGAGTGAAGTTTACTTGTGTGCGATTGCTTATTCAAAATTTCTGCTTTCTGTTTATTTCCAAAATCATTTATGACTGCTCGCGTTTGTACGACTTTTCATGATTTTATCTTCATTAGTTTAAGGATTTCATATGCATTAAGTGCTATTGATTCAGGAACTGTGATGGATTCTAAATTTAAAGTTTTCGTTAAATTCTTTAGTAATTCATTGTATCCGGCTTCTTTCTGATTTCGAAAAATATGATGAGCGCCCTGGCGTAATAATATAGAATCCGATCCATTTCTAATCAATGCATTTAATATGGCAGGCCATGCTGCCTTTTTAAGTTTTCTCAATGCTTCTGCAGCCAGCCATGCAACATCCTGGTCCTTGTCTTCAAGTGCTTTTACTAAAGATGGAATTGCTCTTGTATCACCTATTGCACTTAGTGTTTTTGCCGCTTCCCATCTAACGTGATCTAATTTGGAGTTCTGTAATGCCTGCGTCAGCGACGAGACTGCCGGCTTTCCTAAAGCCACTAACGATTTCCTGGCTCTCTGACGATTCACACCTTTTTTACTTGCCAGTAATTCCATCAATGTTTCAATATTTGTTCCGGTCCGGTTTTGCTCACTGATATTTATTTGATTTTCCATAGTTTCTCCGTAGTATTTATTTCCTGAAAAATTTTATGCTAATTCCCGTTTGCTAAAGTCTCATCAACAATCGTTTGTGCTTCCTCAAGGATGCGTTTAAGATGATCCGCTCCTGAGAAACTTTCTGCATAAATCTTGTAAATATTCTCTGTTCCTGAAGGACGGGCAGAGAACCATCCGCTTTTTGTATCTATTTTCAGTCCTCCAATGGGCGCACCGTTTCCCGGCGCACGTGTAATGATACTTTGAATTTTTTCTCCCGCCAGTTCCGTTATTTTAACATTCTGTGGGGAGAGCTTTGTCAACAATTCCTTTTGATCCTGGGTAGCTGGCGCTTCTACACGGTCATAAAAAGGCTCACCAAATTCTTTTGTAAGATCAATATATATTTGTCCCGGATCGTGACCCATTTTTGCCGTTATCTCAGCCGCGAGTAAAGATGGAATAAATCCGTCTTTGTCGGTTGTCCAGACTTTGCCGTCCGTGCGGACGAATGATGCTCCGGCGCTTTCTTCGCCGCCGAAGCCAAGTGAGCCGTCGAACAAGCCGTCAACAAACCACTTAAAACCTACAGGTACTTCATATAGCCTGCGGCTCAATTTCGCCGTTACGTGATCAATCATTCTGCTGCTCACAACTGTTTTGCCTACGGCCCCATCATTTCGCCATTGCGGCCTGCGTTGAAAAAGATAGAATATTGCTGTGGAGAGATAATGGTTTGGCGGAAGCAGTCCCGTACTTCTGGTTACAATTCCATGCCTGTCATGGTCGGTATCACAGGCAAAAGAAATATCGAATTGGTCTTTTAGTTTAATCAGGCTTTGCATCGCAAAAGGAGAAGACGGATCCATCCGGATTTGACCGTCCCAATCTACAGTCATAAATCGAAAAGTTGGATCTACGGTTTTATTCACAACTGTAAGATTCAAACCGTATCGTTCGGCTACCGGTTCCCAGTAATGCACTCCGGCGCCGCCAAGCGGATCTACTCCTATTCTTATGTTAGAATCATGAATAATCTTCATATCTATAATATTGCCAAGGTCGCTTACATAAGCATCCAGGAAATTATAACGGTGGGTAGTTTCAGAGTGAAGAGCCCTCTCATAAGGAATCCTTTTTACATCTATCAGGTTATTTTTCAGAAATGTATTCGCCTTGTCTTGAATCCAATCGGTAATAGTTGATTCTGCAGGCCCGCCGTTAGGTGGATTGTACTTGAAGCCGCCGTCTTTAGGAGGATTATGCGAAGGGGTGATCACTATTCCGTCGGCAAGCCCCGCCTTACGCCCGCGGTTGTAAGTAATAATTGCGTGAGAAATAACCGGCGTAGGAGTATATTCATCATTTTCGGCAATCATAACATTCACACCGTTAGCTGACAGCACTTCAAGTGCAGTACAAAGGGCCGGAAAGGAGAGTGCATGTGTGTCCATTCCAAGAAACAACGGACCTTCAATTTTTTGCTGCTTACGGTAAAGGCAGATAGCCTGGGTAATTGCAAGTATATGCCATTCATTAAATGCGTTATCTAACGATGAGCCGCGGTGTCCCGAAGTTCCGAACATAACTCGTTGCTCCGGTACTGACGGATCAGGGATTTCCGTAAAATAAGACGTGATAAGTCTTGGCACATTAACCAGCACAGCCGGATCCGCCAATTTCCCTGCATTAGGACTTATTTTCATTTTTCTCTTTCATTATAGCGTTTATTCATATCTGAGCGCGTCTATAGGGTTAAGCATGGAAGCTTTTCTCGCTGGATAAAATCCAAAGAATAGTCCGACAAGAATTGAAAAGCCAAAGGATAATACTATTGAAAATACTGTTATAAATGTAGGCCATCCTGCAAATCCGGATATTATCTTTGATCCCGCAACACCGGATATAATTCCTGTTATGCCCCCTAGTAAACTTAAGACCAGGGCTTCTATCAAAAATTGTGTTAATATATCTTTCCCTCTGGCGCCTACAGACATTCTGATTCCGATTTCTCTCGTTCGTTCCGTAACCGATACAAGCATAATATTCATTATTCCAATTCCACCTACGAGTAATGAAACGGATGCTATGCTTGCTAATAATATTGTTAGAATTTGAGATGTGGAAGTAGCCGCACTGGCTAAATCGGATTGATTCCGTATAGTAAAATCATCATCATTAATACCATTAATTTTATGTCTCATCCTTAATAAATCGGTTATTTGCTTCTGTGCAAGATCAATAGCGTCCGGGCCGGTAGCAGATACAATTATTTCTCTTAAATAGGGAAAGCGGGAAAGTCTGTCTAATACTGTTGTATATGGAGAAAGAATAATATCATCCTGATCCTGTCCCATTGCATTCTGACCTTTTTTCGTCAAAACACCTGTAACTTTAACCGGAACATTTGTTATCCTGATAGTTTCACCAACGGGATCTGCGTCGGGAAATAAATTATCAGCTACGGTTGTTCCTAAAACACATACTTTGGCAGCAGCCTTTACATCTTGATCTGTAAAAAAATTTCCTGTTTGAATATTCCATTGTCTTATTTGCAGATAATCGGTACCAACTCCCTCGATCCCGGTTGCCCAATTTAAATTTCCCGCAATTACCTGGCCGTTTGCCCTTGTATCGGGCGAAACATACGCAACTGCGGGACATTCGGTTTGTATAGCCTGTGCATCCTGCTGGGTTAAAGTAGTCATTGAGCCCGCACCAACTCTTAAACCGCCCTGCATCTGTGAACCCGGAAATATAATAAGTACATTTGTACCCAGTGAAGCAATTTGTGCTTTAACGGAATATTCTGCACCCTGGCCGATTGCAAGCATCGTAATAACTGCCCCTACACCGATGATTATACCAAGCATTGTCAGAAAAGAACGTAACTTATTGCGCTGCAAAGCACGAAATGCCGCAAGGAATATATTAAGTCCTTTCATACTTCAACCTCATCGTCAACTGAAGAAATTGTTTTAAGTACTTCGGATGCCCTGTTTGGTACTGCGTTAATTTTATCTGACTTTATTTTTCCATCATGGAAAATTATATGCCGTTTTGCAAAGAGTGCAATATCCGGTTCATGCGTAACAAGGATAATTGTGATTCCTTGCTCGTTTAGTTTCTGAAATATTTCCATCACTTCAATACTTGTCTTGCTGTCAAGGTTACCCGTGGGCTCATCCGCAAGTACAATAGAAGGATCATTTACAAGCGCCCTTGCTATTGCAACACGCTGCTGCTGGCCTCCGGATAATTGATTCGGGTAGTGATAAATTCTTTCTTCCAGCCCTACTTTCTGCAATGCTTCAATTGATTTTTCTTTCCGCAGCTTTGTTGATGTCGAATTATAGTATAGTGGAAGTTCTACATTTTCTAATGCAGTAGTTCGGCTTAGTAAATTGAATCCCTGGAATACAAATCCTATTTTTTTATTCCGGATAAATGCCAATTCGTCTCGTGAAAGACCGCCTACGTTTATATTATCAAGTATATAAGTTCCGTTTGTTGGTTTATCTAGACAGCCAAGGATATTCATAAAAGTAGATTTACCTGATCCCGAAGCGCCCATGATTGCAACAAATTCTTTACTTGATACGTTTAGCGAAACTCCTCTTAGAGCATGAACCTGCACATCGCCCATTGCATAGGTCTTTTCAAGATGATCAATCTTAATAAGTTTATCATTAATAGTAGACTGTACCGGAGAAATACTTTCTCCGCCTGCAATTTTGGCTGTTTCGGGATTTATTACATCAGAAACGGATAAGATGTCGGCGATCATATATGATTATTTTCCTTTGTTTTGACCGGAGCCTTGCTGTTGGCCCGCAAGCGGGTTTTTTTGCCCTGAATCTGTTTGACCGCTTTTTGTATCGGCACTTATTACTAATTGTTCTCCGGCTGTTATATTACCTGAAATAACTTCGGATTCAATTCCATCGTCCAGGCCGGTTTTAACAAATACCGGTACCAGCATTCCCTTCGTGTTCAATACCCAGATTTTTCCCAAAGTGATTTTATTTGTAAGATTATCCGGGCTTTTCTGAAACTGCGGATACCTGCTTACACCGGAAATTTTATTTAACGGTCCTGACTTATAAACTTTAGCCGCTGCTTTTTGTTCCCCGGATATTTTTAATTTGACATAAGCTTTCTTTAATTCCTCATCCATCTGCTTTGCATTCAATTTTCCGCCGTAAGATTTAAGAATAGAATCTTTCAATGTTTGAAAATTATTCTTTTCCATAACTGAGAGCATATCCGGGCTGCTTTGCCCGGATATTGCTGTTGCGGATTTTACCCTGAGATTTGATTTTAGCGAATCCCTCATTTCTTTTAGTTTTGTTGAGTCAACTAAACTTGCGGGCGGTTGAAATCTTAAAGCAAGGTTGGATACTTTCATAACATCCTTCTTCTGTCCTACTCGTATATTTACATCAGCCGTCATACCTGGCAGAAGTTTTAAACTGTCGTTATTAACTTCAATAATAACTGTATACATCACAACATTCTGAACGATTTGCGGTGTAAGCCTGATCTGTGAAACTGTGCCTGAAAAATTATCATCATTGTAAGCTTCCACAGTAAAATTAGCATATTGGCCAACACTTACACTGCCTATATCAGACTCATCTACCGTAGCATACACCTGCATTTTTGTTAAATCGTTAGCTATACTAAATAAAGTTGGGGAGGAAAAACTTGATGCAACGGTCTGGCCTACGGATACCTGCCTGTTTGTAACAACTCCGCTTATTGGTGCATTAATAGTTGCATATTTTAATGTCAATTTGGATTCATTCAGTTCTACTTGTGCCTGCTGCACCAAAGCGCTATCGGAATCAAAAGTGGCAAGCGCCAAATCATAATTTAATCCTGATTCAAGTTTCATGTCAAATAAAGCTTTTTCCCGTTCATAATTTCGCTCGGCTTGTATGCATGCGGCTTTTGCTTTATCAAGATTTGCCTGAGAATCCTTTACAGCCTGACTGAAAAAAGTTGTATCAATCTGGGCTATAACCTGTCCTTTCTTTACAACTGAATTAAAGTCGGCATAAAGTTTTGAAACAAGTCCGGATACTTGGGCGCCTACATCTACAGATGTATCCGCAGTTAGTATACCAGTTGCGGTAACATAAACAGTGATATCACCTTTGGTTATTTCGTTGTACCGGAATGTATATGGATTAGCACTCTTATTAAAGAATAGGAAGAATACGGCAATTATTAATATAACGGCAATGGAAGAGATAATGATTATTTTTTTCATGTTTATTATAAATTATAATTTTCGCTTCAGAAAACTTAGTACAGCTTGTCCAAAAGGCTTTATTTATTTTTTTCAAAATCTTAATGTAGCCGTTGATAAAACATTCAATACTTCTGTGCATCACATCAAAAAATTGTTCCGGTCTTGGTTAAACATTTATTTCAAAAGCAAAAGTTTCTTTGTTCCCACAAATGAACCGGCTCTCAATTGATAAAAATAAACTCCGCTTGAAAACTTAGAACCGTCAAATATTATATTATATCTTCCGGCGTTCTGTATTCCGTTTTCTAATTCCGCAACTTCTACTCCAAGAACATTAAATACTTTAAGTGAAACCCTGCCGCTCGCAGGTATTTGATAGCTTATTATTGTTGCAGGATTAAATGGATTTGGATAGTTTTGAAAAAGCACAAATTCTTTAGGCATAGAGCTGCTGGTCGTTACCGCGGTTACTGTTGCCGGCTGCGTGATTTTATTGGCGTTTAATGTAACTGCAGTTTGTGCAAGCGCTCTGCCGTTAAGTGTGGCGCCTGTATTCATTGAAATTAATGTCTGACACAATATTACACCCTGCATAGCAGCCGAAGTGCCAAGCGTTGCTTCACCCGCCACCTGCCAGAAAATGTTGGAAGCCGATGCACCGCCGCTTAGTGTTACAATAGCGCCGTTATCAACGGTCAGATTTTGCGCTACCTGGAAGATCCAAACATCTTTTGCAGTGCCTGAGATTGTAACGCCGCCTGCAGATATCTGCACGCCCGTACTCCATTTATAAAGGCCGGGTGTCAGTGTTTTTCCTGTTACATTCCCGGAATATAATTCAGTATAACTTGGCAATTTTCGCCCGGCAGCATCGCTATATGCGGTTTGCATGTCGTTAATTGCGGCGGTCAGATTTGTTGAAGTTGGTACAGCATAATTAGCCGCATATACCTTGCCGGTGATTAAAGATGAGGTAGAAAATGTATTTGAAGCATCCTCAATTAGCCCGAATCCGGTTATATAAGTCGCAGAAACCGGGCTGACACCTATATTTCCTGTAATTTGAGTGGTTCCGGTTGTTGAAATTCCTGTTTCTGCAAGTAGAACAAAATTGCCGGCGGCTCCAATATTAACTATTGAAATTGTATCCGCAGATGATTGTGACATGATAGCCACAGGCATCATTACGGCAGATATTAATATCGCTCCTAGAAAACGCTTCCAACTGATTAAAACAGTCGCCTGATTTTTTGTATAGATTTTCATTCGTATCTCCTTATAATTAGTAAATCAAAAATTTTAGAATAATTGCATTATTTATTTTGTTCTGGATAAATTAATCTCTTTGTTTGAATAGTTTTCTGTAATTATTCATCATTAAGGTACTCGGATAATTCAAATGTCTAAATCGGTCAAAGGGATGAAAAAAGAATTACATCTTAGGATTGAGTTCAGATATAGAAATGTTTAAGTACCCTAAAGCGCACTGGCATTTGCCGCGTTACATTTTATAAAAGTAATAATTTAGTGATTCGAACCATATCCGATTCATCTGTGTTAATCATAAAAATCATAATTGAGCCAGAGGCTCATCAGCCTTTGGCTGAAATCAAAAGAATCATAGTTCAAACAATTGCTTTAATCATAAGAATCATAGTTCAAACAATTTGCATTCATCCTGAAAATCCTATAATCCTGAGAATCCTGGTTCAGACTTTGCATTAATCATAAGAATCATAGTTCAGACAATTATCTCAACCGTATGTTTCTGTTTGTCGTCTTTAAGAGGTATAAATAATTTATCGCTTTTAACCCCGTCAACAATAATACCTGAATCAGCTCCGGTATTATGTAGACGAATTAAGGTAATATTGTAAATAGTTTCCCTGTAACGGTAATCAACATTATATCTTTCCCATTCCTCGGGGAAACATGGATTAAAATACAGCTTATCAACTTCAAGCCGCAAGCCTAGTAGTGATTCAACTATAAGCCTGTACATCCACCCGGCAGAGCCGGTATACCACGTCCACCCGCCGCGCCCAATATGGGGCGCAAGTGCATATACATCAGCCGCAACCACATAGGGTTCAACATCATAAACATTAATCTCTTCCCGTGATTTTGCATGGTTTACCGGGTTTATGATTCCCAGTAGTTCCCATGCTCTTTTACTATCGCCTAATTCCGCAAATGCCATCGCTGCCCAGATCGCAGCATGAGTATACTGCCCGCCGTTTTCTCTTACGCCGGGTACATAGCCTTTTATATATCCCGGATTTAAATCCGATTTGTCAAACGGCGGATCCAGGAGTTGGATTAGTCCGTGATTTCTGCGGACAAGATGTTCATCCAGGGCGTTCATAGCCATGTTGGAACGATCTTTATCTCCTGCACCTGAAAGAACCGACCAGCTTTGTACAATTGAATCAATTTTGCACTCCTGGTTGCTTACAGATCCAAGCGGGGTGCCATCGTCAAAAAATGCCCTTAGGTACCACTCTCCGTCCCAACTGTTCAATTCAATATTTTTCTGAAGCGTGCCGGCTTCCGTTTGACATCGTTCTGCAAACTGCAAGTCTCCCTGAATACGGGCAACCTTCGTGAACTGCATTAGGACTTCATACATGAAGAACCCTAACCATACACTTTCACCTTTACCTTTTTTGCCGACCATATTCATTCCGTCATTCCAATCACCCGATCCTATTAGTGGTAAACCGTGCTCTCCATAAAGTTGTCCTCTGAGAATTGCACGAACACAATGTTGATATAAACTGCCTGTTTCTTCCGACCTGTTCGGCAGATCATAATATGAGTCATCTTCAGCATTCACTAAACGGCCTTCAAGAAAACTGATTGGCTCATTTAATATTCCCGTATCACCGGTACTAAGCACATACCGGCAGGTGACTAACGGCAGCCAGAGATAATCGTCCGAACAATGAGTACGCACACCGCGTCCAAAAGGCGGATGCCACCAGTGTTGAACATCTCCTTCCCTGAACTGACGGCTTGCACTTAAGAGCAGGTGATTTCTTACAAGCTCGGGTTTAGTATGGATGAGAGCCATAACATCCTGAAGCTGATCACGAAAACCAAATGCCCCGCCGGATTGGTAATACCCGCTCCTTGCCCAAATGCGGCAGGCCAAAGTTTGATATAACAGCCATCCGTTTGTAAGAATATTTAATGAAGCATCCGGAGTATTTACTTGTACTGCGCCAAGTGTATGTTTCCAAAACTTTTTAACTTGTACCAGTGCGTTTTGTGCGGAAATTGCTCCTCTGAATTGTTGTGCCGGTTTACCTACTAAATCATTATTTATACCTACCCCGAGCTTAAAGTTTATTTCACGCTCCTGGCCATCCTCTAAATCGAATGGCACCTGGATCGCTGCACATGGATCAATAGCAGCTCCCGTTTTACCGGAAAGATTCATTCGCGCCATCGCTGCCGGATTTTGAAGTGATCCGTTACGCCCTATAAATTCGGTACGGTCGCAGCTTACTGAGTGTATTGCATCATCTGTTTGAAAAAATACTACCCGTTCGGAGAATTCCGGGCTATATGAATTTCGTGCAAAGATTGAATCGCTGACGGAATCATTTTCGGTAATAATATGCATTGCGTATTTAGAGCGCAGGTCGCCCAGGACTAGTTCAACATAACCTGTAGCAGAAAGATGACGGAGCTTGCCTGACTCGTTTCTCACTTTTAAAACTGAAAACTTTACCGGTGAATCTATAGCAGCATAAATAAGCAGCTCAGTGTGGATTCCGTCTTCCGTATGTTCAAAAACGCTGTAGCCGAATCCATGGCGGCTTTCATAAGAACCGGTTCCTCGGCAGGGAAGTGGTGAGGGTGACCAGAAGTGGCCTGTCTCTTCATCACGAATATAAAAAGCCTCTCCGTTCGTATCACTTACCGGATCATTATTCCAGGGCGTTATCCGAAACTCATGAGCATTCTCGCTCCAGGTATATGAAGGGCCGTTCTCAGTAACTATTGTCCCAAAATTTGGATTTGCCAGTACATTTACCCACGGGGCCGGAGTTACTTGCTTGGCCGATGTTGTAATTACATATTCTAACCCATCGGGAGTAAATCCTCCATATCCGTTGAAGAAAAGCAGATCTTTCCGGGGCGCTGTAGATTCATTTGAACTGTGAGCATAATATGTACGAACCGGTTTAATCCGGGGAACAGGAAGTTGTGCAATCCTGTGATGATTTACCTGGGACTCAAGTGTTCCCCGTTTATCCGATATAATAACACGGGCAACTGTTTGTATAAGAATCCTGTCCTCATTGGATATCTGGTCAGCTTGACGGACAAAGATACCGCCGGGCCGGTCAACATTATTCGCTTCTATACCGGCGGCTATCAGCCTCATTATTTGTTCCTGTAATTGCTGCCTGTAACCGGCATGGTCTTCGTTCCAAATTACAAGATCTACTACCAATCCTTTTAGATGCCAATATGCATGTGCCTGGACCAGTTGGTTCACCATATTGATATTAGTGGGATCTTCAATTTGAAGTAGTACAATCGGTAAATCTCCTGAAATAGAATATCCCCACAAGCCCGATTGGCCCCTGCGGTTTTTAATAATTATACTCTGATCGGCGCGAAGGAAAGAATTGGCGTAAATAATTGAATTTGCCAGTCGGCAATACAATTGTGCATCAACTTCAGTCGCATTTATTTGCCGTAGCACTACCTGGCTGTGAGTCCATGCCAGTTCAAATACACGGTTGGCAAGACGCCTGTCCTGGTATTTATTAACAAGGCTTAAAGCTGTTTCGCGCGATTCACCGATCCCGTAGATCATATCTATATTTGCCGTTTCTTCGGGCTCTACTATAATTTGATACCTGATAGCGACAATTGGATCAAGAACAGAGCCCTGGCTGTTTGAAAGTGCCGCGTAATTTTTCATTGCCTGGGGTGAGTTAATAGTATTATTTCTTCCTATAAATTTCATACGGTCTGTTTCAAAAGAAATTTCATTGGTAACTGAACCGCGTACTGCCATCATATGAAACATCCAAAGCGTTTGATCTTCCTGTGAACGGGGCCTCCTCGTACATAGAACGGCTTGTTTCTCATGCACTATTTCAGTCTGAATAAATAAATTACTGAACGCCGGGTGTAAAGCGTCGGAAGCTGGCGATGCAAGAACTACTTCTGCATAACTTGTAATATCAATAATCCGCTGAGACTTGGAGCGGTTGGTAATATGTACTCTGCGAAGTTCAATATCATCTTCGGGTGAAACCACAATCTCGGTATGTATGTCAAAATACTGATCTCTTCTTCTGAATTCAGCATGCCCTTCTGAGAAAATAGCTTCATAATTTTTTGACCGTTTAAGTGTCGGCTGGTATGCAGCAGACCAGTATTCTCCGCTTGCTATATCCCGGATATAGCAGAAGGTTCCCCGGTTGTCGCATGTACTATCTTCATGCCAGCGTGTAAGTGCAATATCTTTCCATTGACTGTATCCTCCGCCTGCGTTTGTAATCATCACGTTGTACCTGCCGTTTGATAAGAGCTGAATTTCCGGCACTGCCACATCGGGATTGCTTATTATTCTTACCGGCATTTCAGTTATACCTGTGGTTGCATGAGTATCTGAAAGCCCTGAAGTGTGTGAATTGATAAATGTTGCCTTTGGAATTCGTTCCTGGAGCAGAAGCACTGTTGCTTCAAATAGAGGATCGGATTCAAATCGTCTCTGCATCGGGCGGTCAAGAAGCAGGTAAGCCAGAGAAAGAAGGCTCATTCCCTGGTGATGCGCCATAAAAGATTTAATAACAACGTTTAACTGTTCCCTGGGTAAACGTGATTGAGTATAGTCTACCGCTTCATACAAACCATATTTTCCCTCTAAACCGCCTGCAGCTAGCTTCTGTAGGTTAAGGCAGGCTTTTTCAGGCTCCACCATCAAAGCAAGCGCTGAAGCGTATGGTGCAATAACAAGATCCTCTGCAAGTCCGCGCTTAAGCCCTAATCCCGGAACGCCAAATGCCCTGTATTGATAATTTAAATTAACATCAACGGTGTTATAACCTGATTCGGAAATTCCCCATGGTACACTCTGCTGTTTTCCATATTCAATTTGTCTTTTTACAGCTTCCTTATATGTTTGATCAAGTAAAGTGTTTTCGTAGGTCGGCATTACCAGCAGTGGCATAAGGTATTCAAACATCGAACCGCTCCATGAAAGAAGAATCGGATCACCACTGAAGGTGGTCAGCAATCGCCCTAAAGCGAACCAGCTTTCCTGTGGTATCTGGCCCTGTGCGATTGCAACAAAATTGCTTAATCTTGCTTCGGATGCCAGCAAATCATAAAAACTTGAATCCCGGCGGTTCTCATCAACACTATATCCTACGGAAAGCAAATGACGGGATTTGTTGTAAAGAAAATTATACTCCATGTTTGAAAGACTGCCTGATTCTTTTGCAAGCCGTTTTATAGTCGATATTCTTTCATCAGCGCGTTTACCTGAATCTGCAATTAACTGCCGGAATTCATTATACCATTTATTTTCATCAGCGTTTATCGTTGGTAATGCTCCGGGAATGTCCGGCAATTCTGCTTTTAGTTTTGATAGTTCACGTAGTGTATGTATTTTATCAAAATCAGGGAAGCGGGTGATTATATTAGGAGAACCAGGTATAGCAAGCCACGGGGCTAAATAAGTTAATTCATTAAAAATGCTGCGGCAATGTTCTAAAAGGGTGTTTGCCCATAAGCAGGCTTGTTCATTACGGCTTTGATTAAAATTTTTCTTTATTTTGTCTGAAGATGTTGTTAAAAAGTTAAGGCTTCTCCATGTATCAGTAAGTTTAGAGGGAGGGGAATTAAGAATCGGTTCCATTTCATTCTTAATTTGTATTAGCACGCTAAGTTCTGTTCCGTCGGCAAGTTCCGTTATTACATTAAGCGTATCACGTATTCCTTCAAATAATTGGGGAGCAACAATTTTTTGATCCGGAAGTGTAAGAATACCCTGGCGGAGAGTCAGCAGGTGAGCAGCAAGATTTCCGCTGTCTACAGTTGATATATAAAATGGCCTCAGCGGCATTAAAGTTTGTGTATCATACCAATTACAAAAATGCCCTTGATATCGTCCCAGCGTTTCCATTGTTTTGAATGTATCTGATGTACGCTGAATGAACTGCCCGGCGGAAATGTAGCCAAAATCATAGGCAGACAAATTCGCTAGTAAAGCCAGCCCTATATTAGTTGGCGAGGTCCGGTGCGCAATTACTCCGGCTGGGTTTTCTTGAAAATTATCCGGGGGCAGCCAATGATCTTCAGGACCAACAAATGTTTCAAAGAAAGACCATATTTTACGGGATAAATTTCGTAAAAATATTTTTTGGCTGATCGTTAAATTTGCTTTACGCCTTACCAGCGGCAAGCTTATCCACCAGGTTATCGCCGGTGATACTGTCCAGAGCAAAAGTATCGGGATTGCTGATATTGGTACTGTTCGTTTTGAAAATTCAAAAAACATAATTGAACTAATTGAAATAAATGGGGAAATCCACATTGTTATGTATGAACCCATCAATGTGAAACGGCTTTTACGGCCGGCAGAATTAAAGGGATTCCATTCCAGGAGCCTTTTATGTGAAATCAGCATCCTCCATAAAGTCTTAATAATAGAATTAAGGTTCGAGAAGGCTTCATAAGGAAGGCTTAATAATGTAAATACTGCCTGCGCCAGATTCATTCCTGTGGAACGTAAGACAAAAGCAAAATGCTGACTAAATTGCATATCGGGTGTCTTCTGCAGCATGTCAAGGATTGAAATAATTATAGGAGGAATTAATATAATCCCGGCTGCCGATAGTGTCCAAATCAAGGCTTCCGGCAAAAAAATCCAGCATGACAGGAACAGGATTGTAAGTGCAAAGGGAACGAGGCTTCGCCTCAGGTTATCGAATAATTTCCACTTGGAAAGCCAGGACAAAGAATTTTTTTCCAAATTATTATTATATCCCGGAACTAACGGCAGCAGCCACCGTATAAGCTGCCAGTCGCCGCGAATCCAACGCTGGCGGCGGCTTACATCTACCGGGTAACGGGTTGGAAATTCTTCATATAATTGGACGTCGCTTATTAATCCCGCCCGTGCATGACATCCTTCCAGAAGATCATGACTTAAAATCAGATTCTCCGGGAACCGGCTATTAAGAGCCCGTATGTACATATCCACATCATATATTCCTTTTCCAATGAATGATCCCTCGCCGAATAAATCCTGGTATACATCAGAGACGGTGCGGGTATATGGATCAATGCCCGGCTGGCTTCCGTAAAGCCTTGCATATCGTGAAAGGTTGGTTCCGGGCAGGCTTACTGCTACCCGCGGCTGTAAAATAGTATAGCCGTCTGTTACACGGTGCTTAACTTCATTAAATTGTGCCCGGTTTAACGGATGTGCCATGGCCCCGACTAATTGTCGGGCAGAGTTGCGGGGCAATTGTGTATCCGTATCAAGTGTAATTACATATTTAACTGTCGAAAGAATTTCTGTTTTGCCAATTATATGTGAGAAGCTGCTTTTCAACCCCCCGCGAAGCATAGAATTTAATTCCTCAAGTTTTCCCCTTTTACGTTCATAACCCATCCACAGCCGCTCACGGGAGTTCCATTTACGGGGACGGTGGAATAGGAAGAAGGAATTATTGTGCAATCCTTTATATTTTTCATTAAGTTCTTCTATCTTTTTACGTACTAGTATTACAAGGTCTTCATCCCCCGGTAATGTTTCCGTTGCAGCATCTTGAAAATCTGTTAAAAGACTAAAATGAAGATTGTCATCACGGTTTGCTAGAAAACGAACTTCAAGTGCTTCGATCAGCTCTTTAATATTCTGAACGTTTATTAACATTGTCGGGATTACAACAAGAGTACGCAGTTCAGGGGGTATTCCTTTGGAGAGATCCATTCTGGGTAAAGATTGTGGTTGTGCCAGTAATGTTGAGAGCCAGTTTACCAAAGAAACCGCCAACTGGCTTGTTGATAAAAAGATAATGATACTGAAAAGATCCAAAGCCCGGCCGTGTATCCCCGCCGCATAGGTTTGTCCTGCCAGTAGTGCAGTAAAGATAAGAGTCAATATAAAAATCGAACCTGTGTAAATCATCAGGGGAACACAGCTCGCTGCTTTTTTTACAACCGCTGAAACAGAAAAGCGTACTTTAGCCAGTTTTTCAAGTTGTTTCAAACCCCTATCAATCAAATAGAATCCTACATGAGCAGTCCTGGCATTCTTACCTTCCTTTGCTTCACTTTCTTTTGCTAGTCGTATTACAATGTTTGCTGCATCTTCTTCCGGTATTTGACTGTTTTTTGAAATCTTCTCTATTACATGACGGTAGCGGTCCCGTGTTGTAAAATCCATCCTGCCGTATATTCCGCCAATATCTTTTAGCAGGATCTTTTCAACCACGCTCATCGATTCAACAAAATGTTTCCAATCCATTGACTCAAGGAACCTGAGACTGCCTATGCTATTGCTTATTGAAAGTTGATCTGCAGCCTGCTGTTGGTTGCCGTACTGTACCAATTTCCTGATTGTCATTCCTGATTCGGATAGGCGCTGTTCAATCCATGTTAAAGGCGATATCAAAACATTGCTTAATCCCTGCAGCCTTCGCGCAAATTCAGATACAAAAGGGGTAGTCATGGGGGGGTCGGTCCTTGCCATATCTGCAATAATTAGAATAAGACTTTTGGGATCCTTTTCGGCCACCTCAATCATTTGATCGGCCCATGAACCTGCCAAATCCCGTTCAATCCTTCCGGCAGCAACTTTAACTGCAACTCTGCGAAGATTCTCGATTAGCGCTAACCTCAGCATGGTTGGAATTGCCCAGAGCTCGCCTAATTTTAAAGTTGTTACCGTCTGGTAAGCCGATACGAACCGGCTCAGATTTTCCGGATCAACACGCCCGTCTCCGTGGGAAATGGTTTCAAGGGCAATATCATAAACACGGGGCAGGCCTTTTGAAGGGCCGCTTAACAAACTGGGTAATTCCCTTATATAGCCCTTTGGCAAATGTCTTTTACCTGTACGAATTTGTTCTTCAATAAGATAAAAATTATCAAGCAGCCATTCACCGGCCGGAGTAATCTGATGATTTGCCTTGACGGTTTCAGTCAGCAGATTATGAACTTCAAATAAAAAAATTTCATTTTCAGCCAGCCTCGTCAGCAGGTGATGATCCGGGGTACGTTGCGAACCTAAAGAATGAGAATGGGCCAGTGTCTTTCCATGTTGTTCCATCTGATCTGCGCTGAACAACTCGGAACGAAGCGGCGGCTCGCCGCTGGCGAATTTTTTAGCAAGAAAATTTTCATTAAGCTGAACTTTTAAACGAAACAATGATTCATTAAGTATCGGTATTTTCACTCGCATAATTTTTCCGCAGCCTACAATAGAATTCTGATGAGCCTGTTCTCAATCCCAATATAATCAATATTATATAGCATAGTTATAGATTAAGATTAATTTTAAAAATCAGAAAGAATGTACGCAAGTTGTTTCGGTTAGTAAATCATCCAAAGGGATGAAAAAGGGATTACTTTATCAAGACCGCCTGCCTGTAGCCCGGAAAGCGCCGGCCTTTTTAAGTCGGAAATTTCGCCTGTAGGGACAGACCTGTCCTGCTCCTCTTAATTCATTTTCAAATCCCGAAGGGATGAAATTTTTATAGCCACGGGTGTCAACCCGGGGTTATGAGATAACAAAACACCCTTTTTCCCCTCTCTTTCAAGAGATGGGAAAAAGGGTGAGTTATTCTGAGATTCCCCCGACGATGGCGGGTCATTTTTTTTATAAATAACTTCTAAGCATCCACGCCATTTTTTCTTGCAGCTCCATAATCCCTGTAAGAAAGTCTGCCGTACCGGCGTCCTTTAATTCATTTCCAATAATATTGATGTGATTACGCAGCGAATGTATAATTGCCTCATGATCTTCCAGCAAAGTTTCTATGATATGATTCTGATCGCTGAAGTTATCATTTTGTTCGTTCAGTTGAGTTACTTCCAAAAAGTCCTTTAGTGAGCCGAGTGCAAAGTGCCCAAGCGCCCTTATTCTTTCTGCTGTGTCATCTATAATGGTATCCAATAGTTCATATTGACTCTCAAAAAACTTATGCAGCTCTATAAAATTATTTCCCTGGATATTCCAATGCGCATTACGCGTTTTTGTATATAGTACATACTCATCGGCCAGGTGAGTATTGAGAAGCGTCGCAGCCTCTTTTAAGTTCTTATCGGAAATTTCAATGTTTGGTTTCATTTTGTTCTTTATTTTAGTTTTTAGTTAGATACATAGTTTTTAAAATATTTATTAATATGTGTTGGATATTTTCCTGAAATGGAATCCATAAACTGTAAACAAAATCGCAAGGGAAAAAAGTTGTGGTTTAAGAAAAAGCGACCAGAAAAATAATTTCCAGTAATAAATTCTTTCTTCTCCTATTACACCCAATTTAAACATAGATTTAAATAAAGCAAGAATGTAATTCGGATTGAGATGAAATACTTTTTTCTTCTTCGGTTCAAAATCTTTCATGAAACGCATTACACGCTCATAATAATATTTTGGTGAGTATATAGTGTGTAATATTTTCTTGTAACCGTCAAGCAGTACTTTCGGATTCATCTGGGGAACAAAATTAATCGAAAAATCGGTATTATTCCCCGTAAAATCATTTAGTAATCTTCCTTCATTTAAAAGTCTTTTCTGAAGCTTCGTCCCTTTAGGTGCGTTTAACAGTCCGACCATAGCAGTTACAATTCCGCTTTCCTGTATAAAGTTTGTTAGCTTTTCAAAGATAGTCGGCGGATCATTATCAAAGCCGACTATAAATCCTCCCTGAACTTCTAAACCCGATTCCTGAATCTTTCTAACACTTGAAATCAAATCACGGTTTCTGTTTTGTGTCTTATTACACTCAATCAGGCTCTCTTCATTCGGAGATTCAATGCCTATAAATACAGCTTCAAAACCTGCTTTTACCATAAGCTGCATCAGTTTATCATCATCGGCAAGATTGATTGAAACTTCAGTGTTAAAATAAAACGGATCCTTGTGTTTTGCATTCCAATCTGCCATTGCCGGAAGAATTTCTTTTTTCAGTTTTGCTTTGTTGCCGATAAAATTATCGTCAACAAAAAAAACAGGGCCCCGCCAGCCTGTAAAATATAATGCATCTAATTCCGTAATTACTTGTTCTTTAGTTTTAGTCCTCGGTTTTCTACCGTAAAGAACTGTGATATCGCAGAAGTCGCAGTCGAAAGGGCAGCCTCTTGAATATTGTACATTCATAGATGTATAATTGCTTATCGATAACAGCTCCCATAAAGGCAATGGCGTAGTCGTAATTTCTGCCCATTCATCCGAAGTGTATTTTTGTTTAGGTGCTCCTAAGGCCAGGTCGCTCAAAAATCGCGGAAGAGTAATTTCAGCTTCATTAAGTATTAAATGATCAACGCTTTGGTAATATTCGGAACTGCTTGTAAATAAGGGCCCGCCGGCAACAATTTTTGTGTTGAGTTTTTTACATCGTTCAATTACCCGGTTCGCCGATTCGCTTTGTATTGACATAGCGCTGATAAAAACAAAATCTGCCCAAATTATATCTTGGTCCGTCAGGGGATCTGCATTCATATCGATTAGTTTTTTGTTACAGTCTTTAGGAAGCATCGCCGCAACTGTCAATAGCCCTAATGGAGGAAAACTTGCTTTCTTTGAAACAAATTTAAGTGCATGCTTAAAACTCCAGAAAGTATCAGGATACATAGGGTAAACTAATAGTATGTCCATTTTATGCCTTATTAAATTATTAAAATTTTATTCCGGGAATTTTATTTGGCCGGATAGCACGATCTTCTGATTTGCATTCCTCTAATCATCGAATCTGATCCCAAAATTTAGATCATACCATCCGGCATAATAATTAAATACAAATATTCCCTTCAATTTAGTGCAGCGCGTATGTGGCCCTCCACTATATACACGCTGCACATCTGGGAGAGAGAATTAAAAGCAAATCATTTCCTGGTAACTACCTGAACGCGTTAACAAATACTATAAGTAAATTCCGGCAATTCTCTAATCAGTTTTTCTTAGTCATCTGTTCTGGTTTCAATTGAATGAATCATATAAGCATTTATTTTAAATATACCGTATATCATAAATTGAAAAGAGAATTGTCCGTTTAACCATCCGGTGGTTACAGATCAGTTTTGCTTTTAATAATCTATAAAAATTGCATTCAACTTTAAATAAATCGAACGGATGAAAAAGGGATTAATCCTTTGGAATTAAAGTTTACTCAAATTGTATTCCAACTCTGGTAACTGAAGTTGCACAACGGTTATTTAAAGCAGGAGGTTATCTAAAAAATAATTCTTCTTAGTGTCTTATCACAAAGTGATACCTTTGAGAATGGTGAAATGTTTTTGTTTTTGATTAAATAATACTTAACCTCAAAGAAATTCATAACTTTAAGGATTGTTAATAACTTTAACATAATTCTTCTTAGTGGTTCTTAGTGTCTTAGTGGCGAAATGTTTTTGCTTTTGATTAAATAATCCCTGACCATTTAAAAATTTGGAATACTCAAACTCAATAATAACTTTTTAGATAATCTCTTACTTTAAATATCATCTGGTAATTTCAGTTTAGTAACTTAATTTACATTATTTCAGAGTGCTTAATTTATAACCCGGGATTGTCTTTACGCTATCGTCCGTTATCACTATAGACGGGAGATGTATATAATTGCTATCCGGTTTCTTTTGTAACATATCGGTAATAATGGACTTCATTTCGGAGTTATCCATTATTGTTATTCCGAACTTTGTCATTTCATTTTTATTACCCTTTGTGCCGTCCAGGATCATTTCTATCATCTCCTCCCTTAACTCAGGATCTGAACATATTTTAGCCATCCATTCAGTCATCTGAATTTTTATATCAACTTTGGTATTCTTTCTTTTATCCCGTGCAAATAATGGTAAAGAAATCACGACAAGGAATATTATTAAATATTTCATATACTGTCCTTCATCTTTTCTCAAACTTTTTCATAACTGCTGATTATTTTATAATCTCCATTCGGTAAATTTACCCGGCATATTGAAAAACTCTAAAAGTAATTGTTCAATAATTCCGTGTATATTACAGCTTATCTATCATCATAATAATTTCATCTTTAGTTTTTGAAAATTTTTTTTGTAGCCTTGCCAGTAGTTCTATTTCCTCGCCGTCATTTGTCGCTAAATCTGCTTCAGTGATATTGGGGTATGCATGCCTGATTTTTGCTTTAAGATCAATCCAACTGCCCTTGTCATTTATCTGATACATATAATTCCTTTCTTGGTTATTAAACACAGTCATATTATAAATAACAGGATTGTAAGTAAATCGCTCAAAGGGATGAAAAAGTAGTTAATCCTCAATTGAAGATATTGTCAAACCGGGATACGTTGAAATTATTATTTGATAAATAATGCACTACCAACTTTTTTAATCAATTTAAAGTCTAATAATAAATGGAAAGTAAAAAATTAAATTAATAATAGAGAAAATTATATCTATGAAAATTCTTACAACGCCTTTGTCCCGGACGATTTTATTTTTCTTCTTATTCTTCGGGATAAGCCGCCCTTTTTATGGACAAATTAAATCGTTAAATGGAGAAAATATAAATCCAGCCGGGATTGATAATTTCCTCAAGATTCAAATGGATTCTCTTAAAATACCGGGCCTTTCCATTGCTGTAATTCAAGATGGTAAAATAGTGTTTAGTAGAGCATTAGGATTAAAGAATATCGAAAAAAAGGATAGTGTTGATTTCAATACTCTTTTTGAGGCCGCCAGTATGACAAAGCCTGTATTTGCCTATACTGTAATTAAACTATCTCAAAAACATATTATAGATTTAGACACTCCGTTGTATAAATATTACCCTTACGAAGACATTGATCAGGATGATCGCTACAAGTTAATTACTGCGAGAATGGTACTATCTCATACTTCAGGCTTTCCAAACTGGAGAGGCGGGGGTGGATCTGAACTTACCATTAATTTTGACCCCGGAACTAAATACAGCTACTCAGGTGAAGGGTATGAATATCTTGGCCTTGTAATAAAACATTTAACCGGCAAAAAACTTCAGGATATTATCCGGGATGAAGTCTTTGCTCCATTGAATATCCAAAACGCTTACTTTATTGAAAATGATTATTTAAAAGAGCATATGGCAACCGGCCATACAGATAATAAAGTCGGTAACAGGGGCATAATGATGCGAGAACATATGGCATATGGTTTACACATCGAAGCTAAAGAATACGCTAAATTTATAATTGCTTTAAAACATGAAAGCGATTTGCAGGAAGGAATATTTAAAACTATGTCGCTGCCTCAAATCGAAGTTGAACCAAAAAAAACGATGGGATTGGGTATTTTTATAGAGGATACGCCTTTCGGGATAAAATATTCGCATGGCGGCAATAACGGCAACCAGTTTAATTCAAATTTTGAATTTTATAAAGACCATGGAATCGGATATGTCTATTTTATGAATTGTAACAAAGGCCCCCAATTCACCAAAAAATTCGATGAATTTCTGGCCAATGCTAAATAATTGTCTGTTAAACATAAAAGGAATGACTTGCTAAGCTGCAGAGCAGCGGTATGCTGGTAGCAAATTTGACGTCGAACAATCAATTTGAACCGTAGAGCGGTGCAATGTTGCCTTTCTCACACAATAACATCCCAAAACCTCTTTGATAAGGAGGGGATTTAGGCTTGTCCCAATGTCGTTGTACCCAATACACCTCCTCTACCTACTATCTTTCACAACACTCATTCCATCCGTGAAAATCCGTGTCTTAATTCGCGCTAATTCTTATTATTTTAATTCGTAAAAATTCGTACAATATAATATTGGAAAAAACTAATATTATTTTTAAAAATCTGCTCACTGATAAATATTACAAATTCACTGATAAAAAATTTTGTTACATTGAATATATTTGATTTGAGATTATTTATGAATGACTTTTACGGCCATGTTTAACAATTAAAGTTAAAAAATTATGAAAAAGTCGATTATATTTTTAGTTCACATTACATTCTGGGCTGTTCTTTATATAACCATGTATGTAGTTTTAAACACAATATTTCCAAAACCTTTCCCGCCCGTTGGATATAATCCTTTTTGGACTTATGGCTGGCTTACAGCCGAAATACTGGGAGGGGCAATAATACCTTTTTATGTATTTTATTTCTTAGTGTCCGGGTTATTTGATAAACGTAAAAAATTAATCTGGTATTTAACTGCAGTAGTATTCCTTATAGCATATCCTGTTATTATAGTATCTGTTGTTGATAGCGGCAATCAGACAAAAACTCCCGACTATGTAATCAGCTTTTTGTTTTATATGTTTTTTGCTTTTACCGGCAGCTTATTCAGGATCTTTTTAAATGGATTGAACAGAACAAACAAAGAGATAACCTGGAGAAGCAAAATCTGAAAAGCGAGCTGGCATTATTAAAATACCAGGTAAATCCTCACTTTTTATTCAACACATTAAACAATGTAGATGCTTTAATTCATGAAAGCGCTGAAAAAGCTTCCCTGGCGCTGAATAAATTGTCGGAAATAATGAGGTACATGATTTATGATTCAGAAAAAGAAAGAGTTCTGTTAACAGATGAAGTAAAATATATTGAAAGTTATATATCCCTGCAAAAGCTTCGTATTGCAGATGAAAACAAAATATCGTTTAATATTTCAGGTAATATAGGCAGCATCCGGATTGCCCCGATGTTATTTATTACTTTTATTGAAAATGCCTTCAAACATTCGTCTTTAAAGAAAACTGGAAATAACATAATAATTAAATTGGATGTATTGGAAAATCAAATTAATTTTAGCTGTACTAACGGCATATCCTTTTCCCCTACGGAAAAAGATGAAACAAGCGGGGTAGGATTAGAATTAATAAAAAAGCGGCTTGAATTGATTTACCCTAAAGCCTATGAATTAAAAATTGATAAGATAGATCAATGTTTTACGGTAAATTTAAAAATAAATATTCATGCAAATTAATTGTATTGCAATAGAAGACGAACCTTTAGCATTAAAAAAGCTTACGGGTTTCATTAACAAAATTGAATATCTGGTATTGATCAAATCTTTTGACAATGCAATAGAGGCAATAAGCTATTTAAAAGAAAATGCGGTGGACCTTATATTCCTTGATATCCGGATGGAAGAATTTACGGGGATCCAATTTTTAGAAACCATACGGCAGTGTCCAAAAGTAATTATTACAACGGCATATGATAAATATGCTTTAAAAGGTTATGAGCTTGATGTTGCCGATTATCTTTTAAAACCTTTTACCTTTGAAAGATTTGCCAGGTCAGTTGAAAAAGTATTTAACAGCTTAGCGGAAAAATCTGCTTCCATTCCTAACGATTATATTTTTGTTAAAACGGAGTACCGTCTTGAAAAAATATGTATCCCTGATATACTTTACATCGAAGGGGAGAGTGAATATTTAAAAATTGTAACTGCCAATAAAAATATTATGACATTACAAAATTTTAAATCTATGGAAGATATTCTGCCGGGCAATAAATTCGCCCGTGTGCATAAGTCATATATAGTATCAATTGATAAGATTGAGAGTATTGAAAGAAACAGGATTAAAATTCAGAAAATTATTATCCCTGTCAGTGAAACCTATAAGAAGGCATTTTTCAATAAGATAGGGATGCTAAATAAAAAGATACAGGATTAATCCGGGGATTCTAAAATATAAAACCTTCTTTATAATATGAAAATAATAAAAATCATTTCTCTGATCATTTCATTGTTTTTTATTCACCTAAATGCTCAGGATTCATTGGCGGTGGCCCTGTCTCTCTTCCAAATCCTGGAGGGATGAAATATTTATAGCCCTGGGTGTAAACCCAGGGTTAGGCGAATCATAAAACATTCTTCCCCTCTCTTGAAAGAGAAAGCCTGCTTGCCCCGCCAACGGCGGTGGTCAAATTCGGTGGCCCCGTTTCTCTTTCAAATTCCGGAGGGATGAAATATTTGTAGCCCTGGGTGTAAACCCGGGGTTTGGCGAATCACAAAACATTTTTTTCCCTCTCTTGAAAGAGAAAGCCTGTCCCGTCTCTCTTCCAAATCCCGGAGGGATGAAATGTTTATAGCCCTGGGTGTAAACCCAGGGTTCAATGAAACACCCGGCATATTTTCTCCTCTCTTGAAAGAGAAAGCTTGCTTGCCCCGCCAACGGCGGTGGTCAAATTCGGTGGCCCCGTTTCTCTTCCAAATCCCGGAGGGATGAAATATTTATAGCCCTGGGTGTAAACCCAGGGTTAGGCGAATCACAAAACATTTTTTCCCCTCTCTTGAAAGAGAGAGCCTGTCCCGTCTCTTATCCAAATCCCGAAGGGATGAAATATTTGTAGCCCTGGGTGTAAACCCAGGGTTAGACGAATCACAAAACATTTTTTCCCCTCTTTTGAAAGAGAAAGCCTGCTTGCCCCGCCAACGGCGGTGGTCAAATTCGGTGACCCCGATTCTCTTCCAAATCCCGGAGGGATGAAATAATTCTAGCCCTGGGTGTAAACCCAGGGTTAGGTGAATCACGAAACGTTCTTTTCCTCTCTTGAAAGAGAAAACCTGCTTGCCCCGCCAACGGCGGTGGTCAAATTCGGTGGTCCCGTTTCTCTTCCAAATCCCGGAGGGATGAAATATTTATAGCCCTGGGTGTAAACCCAGGGTTAGGCGAATCACAAAACATTCTTCCCCTCTCTTTTAAGAGAGAGCCTGCCTCGTCTCTCTTCTTAATCCCGGAGGGATGAAATATTTATAGCCCTTGGTGCCAACCCAGGGTTAGGCTTCATTTTAATGAGTGTTAAGTCACAAATTTGTTTGCATATTAGAATAAATTTGTAGTGTAAATTGTAAGAATAAAGTTTAAGTCTATAAATATGATAGTTTTTGTTTCTCAGGCGGAGTCACGCTTAAAAATGGACAAATAATTTAAATATTTTTTATTAGACATAGGTTAAATTAAGAACAATTTTTAGTGAATTCCGGTTGTTCGCATTATTGCCTTTAATATATTTAGTTTATAGAATTTTATCTCAATGTTTTATCTATAACAAAATATATTTAATTCCGGCTGATAAAATAATTTAGCTGCCATAACAGGTTCATAAAAAAAATAATCATTCCTAACAGTTTGGGCTAATTTTCCATAATTATATTTAACCGTAAATAATTAATTACAGTTTTAGAGGTTTCTAAATGAGTAGTTTATCAATATCACAATTGGAACCAATTTTTACAAAAATGGTTAACCTGGTAGACGAAGGTATTATTATCGTCGATGCACAAAAAGATGATTTGCCCATTATATACTCGAACTCGGGTTTTTCGAATATCACAGGGTATAGCGCTGAAGAAGCGGCAGGTAAAAATCCAAGGTTTCTTACAGGCCCCGAAACAAACCCGAAAGTTTCGGACTATATAAAGGATTGTATAAAGAATAAAAAAATTGCGTCGGCTAATATTCTAAATTATAAAAAAGACGGCACTAAATTCTGGAATCATTTTTCAATTACACCGATTTTTGATAATTTGGAAAATGTAACGCATTGGATCGGCATTCAGAGAGATATAACACCGATAATGGATGTTATCCAGGACAAATCAAAAGAGCAGTCAATGTATGTTACAATACATACCATAAACCATATAATTAATAATTTCCTGAACTCGCTTGTCCTATTTAAAGATGCCATGGAAAATTGTTTTGGGATTGATAATAAATTACTTGAAGAATTTAATAATGAGTATAATAATCTTATTCAAAAACTTAAGCTAATGAGCCGTATAGAAAAATATAAAGAAAAAAATATAGGCGGTAATTTCCCTATTCTTGACATTGAATAATTACCGTTTTCTATTTAGATTACAATAATAAACCATTGTGTAATAACTGAATTTACCCAATTATATTTAAAGTAGCCCCGGCATTTATGCCGGGGACTTGAAATTACAAATCAGTGTCGGCTTTAGCCAAAATGATATTTTAAAAGTAATTCTTCTTAGTGTCTTAGTGGTATAATGTTTTTGTTTTTGTTCGAAAAAAACTATCAGCACAAGTTATTTTAAGCTTTCTTGACATTGAATAATTGTCTAAAAAGTAATTCTTCTTAGTGTTCTTAGTGTCTTAGTAGTAAAATGTTTTTGTTTTTGTCCGAAAAAAACTATCAGCACAAGTTATTTTAAGCTTTCTTGACATTGAATAATTGTCTAAAAAGTAATTCTTCTTAGTGTTCTTAGTGTCTTAGTAGTAAAATGTTTTTGTTTTTGTCCGAAAAAAACTATCAGCACAAGTTATTTTAAGCTTTCTTGACATTGAATAATTGTCTAAAAAGTAATTCTTCTTAGTGTTCTTAGTGTCTTAGTAGTAAAATGTTTTTGTTTTTGTCCGAAAAAAACTATCAGCACAAGTTATTTTAAGCTTTCTTGACATTGAATAATTGTCTAAAAAGTAATTCTTCTTAGTGATTCTTCGTGTTCTTAGTGTCTTAGTGGTAAAATGTTTTTTTTATCCGAAAAAATTGTCAACACAATATATTTTAATCTTTTTTTTAAATTAATTTAAATACTTATTTAAAAAATTAAATTACAACTTATATGAAAAAAATAAGATTACTATCCTGGAACGTTAACGGTATCAGGGCGGGTTATAAAAAAGGATTTCTAAATTGGTTTGCTGAAGCAAATCCTGGTATTCTCTGTATTCAGGAGACTAAGGCAAGCGAAGAACAACTGCCGGATGATTTAAAAAACGTTAACGGTTATAAGTCTTATTTTTGTTCCGCTGAAAAAAAAGGCTATAGCGGCGTTGCAGTTTATTCTAAAGAAATGCCCTTAAGCATAAACAAGTGGTCAAAAAACTCGGAGTTTGAAAAGTTTAATACTGAAGGCAGGATATTAATTACCGAATACCCGGATTTTTTCCTGTTTAACATATATTTCCCGAACGGTAAGGCAAGCGCAGAAAGATTAAAATATAAAATGGATTTTTACAATGCCTTCCTTGATTATGTTAACGCGCTGAAGAAGAAAGGTGCCAAAATAGTAATCTGCGGGGATGTAAATACCGCGCACAAAGAAATTGACCTTGCACGCCCTAAAGAAAATTCAAGCGTTTCCGGGTTTCTGCCTGAAGAAAGGGAGTGGATGGATAAATTTATTTCCTCCGGGTATATTGATACATTCCGTTTGTTTAACACGGAGCCCGCCAATTATACATGGTGGGACCAGGTCACTCGCGCACGGGAGAGGAATGTAGGCTGGCGTATTGATTATTTTTTCGTTTCCGAAAATGCCAAAGAAAATGTTAAAGACGCATTTATATTAAGTGATGTAATGGGCTCCGATCACTGCCCCATAGGAATTGATTTACAAATTTAAAATAATCTGTTCATTATTGGAGATGATATAAAATATAAATCAGCTTACCATTCTGACTCCTTTGTTTTAAAAGCCGGGCCTTTATAATAAATGAACTTTTAAGCTTCTGGATTAATATATCACCATCTTCCTATTAAATCGCAATGCTAGATGAGTTTTGTTCTAAGTCCCGGCGGGACGAAATCTTGGTAGCAAAATAATCCCCCCCAAACAAACCTTCTCCTAAATCCCGGAAGGATGACATTCCGTAGCACAGATTATCAATCTGTGCGTCCAAAAATCCCATGATGAGATAACAATGGCTGAATAAAATTCTATGTATTATTTGCTTTGAAGCTATTCGCGCTAATTCGTCCTAATTCGTGGAAATTCGTATCACCCTAATTCGCGAAAATTCGTACTTTCTTAATTCGCTAAAATTCGTATTATGGAAATTCGTAAAATTTTGGAAGCATATATTTTTTGTAACAATTTTATACTCTTACCAATTCATATAAGTCTTTATCACCGCAACAATCTCATTCATCATCTTAACTGCACCGGAAATATTCGGATGCATAGCGCAGCCCCAGTCTGCATCGGTCATAATGCTGCGGGGGATGGGGATGAAGAATACATCTTTGTCTCTCGTCTTTTTCTGCTCATTAACTACCACTTCCTTTATGTAACCCATGCAAGGCTCTCCGGTCATCGGGCCGCAAATACAGAAAATAGTAACTCCGGGATATTGTGCCCTTATACGGTTGATTAATTGTATATAAGCATTTTGAAACACTTCCTTATCCGGGTAAGGTTTGGTGGAAAAATCATTTGTTCCCAGGTTGATTACTACCGCTTGCGGAATCCATTTGGAGAAATTCCATTTTGAAGTGGTATCATTGAAACAAATCCGCTCATACAATACCGGCATTGGGTCTTTTGATGTTTTACTCGAATCGCCGTAATTTCTTACTGCACCCCTGCCGGAATATGCGACTAATGAATAATCGGCATTCAATGCTCTTGCAGTCATGGATGCATACGACATGTCTGCGTTCTCTGTTTGCAGGCTAAAATTGCATGAGTCATTTTCACCCTCAATTCCGAATCCGCACGTAATTGAGTTGCCTATAAATTCTATACGCCTTTCAGGCCTGTCTCCCGGGGATAAAAGTTTTCTCCCTTCATCAAGAATGAACCCGAGGAACTCTCCTTTACCGAATAGCGCTTCGGATCGTTTGATGATTGTGATGTTATGCGGGATTGAATCTGCCAGGCCCGCGGCAACCCGGTAAACAGTTGAAGAATCTGTTGTTAATATTCTTGGGGCGCGGCTGTCTACTATTACAGCGTACTCATTTTTATGGTCATTAAGACGGATTGAGCAGCTTGTGCCTTCAAACTTAGCGTGGATATATACACCCGGCCAGTCAAAACTTACTTGCTGCGGGTTTGAAAAATCAAACCGGCCTACATATTGTATATTCGGATCATCGGCATTTATATAACCCGAAAATCCCCTGTTTTTGGTAGCTACCAATGTTGTACACGACGATAACTGAACTATAAACACAAGTCCGGTAAGCAGTCTGTAAAGAAGATTTTTATTCATAAATATTCATAAATTTGATTTACACATCTTTTCAATAGCGGAGGGTAAACCGTTAAAACGGTTTGAAATTTTTATGTTCTGCATCATTAACACCGCGATTAATCGCGGTGTTAATGATATTAAGAAACCTGTTCTTAACTGTATTACCTGTCCGCCTCTGGAGGAACAGTTTACCAAACATGAATGTAAAATAATTAATGCACCTAACAGCTTTGCCGTTATAAAAGGAAAATTAATTAATGTTTTATACCTGCAAATCCTATACTGCACATTATGCTGATAAGTAATATACCCGCGAAAAATATAACGACTGTCCAAAAATTCTTATGGGATATCTTAGCCCCCTTATATAAAAAATAACCGGTTACAAGATTAAACAGTCCCCATAATACATTTACTGTGGGGGATGACAGCCCCTTACCCGGTGGATTAGCAAATGGTGTTGGAAAAGCTTCACCTGAAATACCATGGATAAAGTGAGGGATAAAATTTGCAAGAAATAAACCCGCAAAAAAGCAGGCAATGTAATTATACCATTTCATAATCAGATACCTCCAATCAGTAATCCGTTGCCTTCACCGGCATTTATTAATTCAAAATTATTTATCCCGGCAGCGCTCATCCATTCAATTATTTCTTTTTCGGTGTATGTAGTGCCTTCATCGGTACCAACAAGCATATTAATGGCAAATATTGCACCCGCCAGCGGGATAGTCCGGTCGTCATTCATTATATAATCAAGAATTGCAATCTTTCCGTTTTTGTTTAATGCTGATGCACATTTTTTTATGAGCAGTGCATTTTCATCATAAGAATTGCTGTGAATAACTGCCGAAAGAAAAATAAAATCGTACCCGGAACCTATATGATCGCGAAGATAATTACCCGTTAATGTTGATATCCTGTCGGACATGTTTTCCTTCTCAATGTATTCTTTTGTTAAAGAAATTACATTGGGAAGATCAAAAACTACTGCGGACAATGCAGGATTATCTTTAATAAATGTTGATGCAAAAATACCGGAACCTCCGCCTATATCCAGTATTTTCTTTACTCCTTCAAAATTAATTAGTTTTTTAATTGCAATAGCTCTGGAGATACCTCTTGCATGCATTGCGGCAATAAAGGCTTTTAACCATTCGTTTCCTCTTTGATTTATTTCACCTTCTTTTTTTGCATCACTTGATTTTATTACAGAGCTTAATTTACTCCATGTATTCCAAAGATGATTCTGATGCATAATACCGCCTAAAAAAAAGGGGCTGGATTTTACAAGGTATTTACCGCTGGATTCGGTATTGGAAAATTTACCGTTATTTTTGTCTAATAAACTTAATGAGGCTAGAACATTAAGCAGTTTTTCAAGTGAATCAGGCCCGGCCCCAATCTTTTCGGCTAATTCATCGGAGGATAATTCTCTTCCTGCAAGTTCATCAAAAATGTTAAGTTCTACTGCCGATAATAAAATTCTGCTTCGCTGATAACCGGTTATCATTTGCATTAGGTCTGAAGAAGAGTAATCATCCATAACAACTCCTTTAATATTAAGTAAATATAAAAAAATTATTCAAATTAAAATATTAATGTTTTATGGCTACATAAGGGTATTATTTTTTTATCACTAACTGAATTTCCGCAAATGATATTTAAACTAGGATGTTTTCTAAGCAGTAATTCTTCTTAGTGGTCTTAGTGTCTTAGTGGTAAAATGTTTTTGTTTTTGATTAAATAATACCGGGAGTTCTAAAACACTACATTTTAAAAATTATTCGAACAATCAATTTTAACCGCAGAGCGGTGACATGGTTTCTATTCCTAAACAAACCGTCAATAGTGTAGAGGCAATTTGCAACACGCTGCTCTGGTTTAAACATTACAAATTAGTAATACTTGTCAAGCTGTAGAGCAGTTGTATGCTTGTAGCATATATAACTAAATTTAAAACCCCAATCTTGCTTTTATATCATGTAACAATTAAATGCTTCTTCGATAGCATTTAATTTATTTTTTCATTAATTTTAATCCGCTTTCTAAAATTGAGGAGTCATATTTGAATAGAAAGCTTTCATAGTCTGGTAATCTTCAACTGATATTTTAAAATAACCGGGAACGGGAATGAAAAGAGGAGTGTTCTTAACGGTTTATATCGTCATGCTGATAACTGCTGTTAACGCACAAAACTCATCTACGGCAGCAAAGGTGTATAATCTGACCGGCAATGTGAGGGATGCATCAACAAATGAACCTCTGGCTTTTGCTAATATTTCCATTGAAGAAACTCAGCAGGGAACAACTGCGGACGGCCAGGGGCATTTTTCCTTAAAACTTAAGCAGGGAGAGTACACCCTTCAATGCAGTTATGTCGGTTATAAAGCCTTCACTAATCATATATCCGTTGTAAACGATACTAATCTTATTGTCATACTTAGCTCTATTGATATGCAGCTTCAAAATGTAACGGTATATGCAAACAACCGGGATAATGAAAATAGCCGGAATGAGGTAAGCGCACTTTCTCTGCAAAGCGATAATATTGGAAAAAGCACAAGTCTCATGTCTGATGTGCTGCGCTCTGTACAAATGCTGCCCGGTGTTACTGCTGATAATGAACTTAGCGCTAAATTTAACGTGCGGGGCGGTAACCCGGATGAAAATCTCGTGCTTATAAACGGTACCGAGGTTTATGAACCTTATCATGTTAAGGAAGCTGAAGATGCCAGCATTGGTATTTTCAATACAGGTATGATAAAAAAAATGGACCTGATAACCGGGGGCTTTAGCGCACGTTACGGCGACCGGATGAGTTCCGTTGTTGATATAGAATACCGCGACGGCAACGCCGATCATATAACCGGGCAGGCAAGCCTTAGCTTAACGGATTTTGACGCGCTTATTGAAGGGCCGATGGGGGATAAAGGTTCATTCATTATAGGAGCCAGGGAAAGCTATACCCAGTATGTTTTGGATTTACTTAACACTTCGGGAGGGTTACATATTTCGTTCGATGATCTGCAGGGAGTGTTTTCGTACACGCCGGTTCCGCAGGATAAATTGTCCTTTAAATTTATTTATGCCGGGGATAAATTTAATAACGATCCGAAAGAAGACTATTATGGGCCGTATACGTATAACTATTATCCTCGGGCAGGCCAGGGGACGATAACAGAGACGTGGCAGGATTCATCTGAAAGCCACGCTGATTATTATACTGCTATGGCATCTTTTCAAAATGTAAATACGCTATCTTCAAAAGCAATATTTAAGTCGGAACTTTCTTATTATGACCAGTTTGAAGCAGAACATTCCTGGCAAATATACCGGTATTGGAATTCGATTTCGACTCCTTCTTTTAGGGCATTTGCACTGGATAATAGCATTTATTTGCTTAATAATAATGTTCATATAAAAACCCTTGAAGCCAATTCTTCTTTAAATATGCAGGTAACATCTTTCTATAACACCGTAAGCGGTTTAAGCTTCCGGCATATTTCATACGATCAGGACCATACAAGCGTACTTACTATTTCGCAGTTCAATAATGAAAATAATTACCCGGATACAACAAATATTACACAGGAACAAAACAATCTTGATAATAGCTTTGTAACAATAAATGCACAGTCATTCAAACTTGCGGGCTATCAAGAAAACATACTGCAAGCCGGGAAAAATTTAATTTTTAATATCGGGGGAAGATTCGATTACTTTGACCTTGACAAAGAGCTTACCTGGAGCCCGCGTGTAAACTTCGCATATAATATTAATCCGGACCTTACTATCCGGGGTGCATGGGGGCATTATTACCAATCGCCGGTTTATGAGCAGATTGCTTATTCGGCGGCATCCGATACTAATACTAAATCGCAGCATGCAGTTCATTACATACTCGGCGCTGAGTATAATGTTATAACAAATTCAGCGGAACGAAACTATCTGAAATTTAAACTCGAAGGCTACTATAAGAAATACGATAATTTAATATCATCTTATGTCTCAAGTTATGGTGATACATATTATACAAAGAAAAATGACGCTTCCGGAAGAGCTTCCGGGGCTGATTTGTATATTATGTATTCCACTTCGATATTTTCGGGATGGATAAGTTACAGCCTGCTGAAAGCCGAACAGAAAATGAATAATAATGATTACGGCTACTTTCCCCGCAGTACCGATCAGCATAATACATTTGATGCTGTTGCTGATTTTGATTTGGGATTAGACTGGGATCTGACTACAAGAATTGCTTATGGCAGCGGGTTTCCTTATACGCCGGAAACATCAGTGTATGTCAGTTCAACTAAGACGTATATATGGAATTTGGGGAATCCTGATGCGGCTTATCTTCCTGCCTATAAGCGTGTTGATTTCCGCGTTTCCAAAAATTTTGAAATATTCGGCTGTTCATCCTCTGCATTTCTGGATATAAGTAATATATTTAATTTTAATAATGTTCAGGCTTACCAGTATACATTTACAAATAATGGCCAGCCCGAAGTTGACGAAATAAAACTCTGGCCGATTCTTCCCACATTGGGCATTTCAGTCAGTTTCTGAGTAACTGATTTCACCCGGATGATCTCGTAGCACAGATTATCAATCTGTGCGTCAAAAAATCCTGGCAATATGACTTAGTTACGATTACTTAAATCTTATTTATTATGTGCTTTTAATTTATTCGCGCTAATTTGTCCTAATTCGTGGAAATTCGTGTTATGAAAATTCCTCACATTGTCGATACGCAGATATTTCATTCCTATGAGAATAATAAATCCAAAAAAACTTTATAAATCATAATACTCGGTATATATATATGTATTTAAAAATCCTCATAATCCTAAAATCCGTTTTGAGCCATTAGCTCATCAGCCTCAGGTAGCTGTTGCATAATGAAAAATATAATTTAGTAGCCCCGACTTTTAAGTCGGGGATTAATAAGCACACTCCAACCTCAGGACTTTAGTCCATTTCTCCAAAAGCTTAATACACTGGAGCGAACACCGCTGGGCTGCACAAACAAAAATATTAGTATCTATTATAATCGTTAGCTGTCGCGGGATTTGTAATAAATTCATTGTTTGTAATAATCCTCTATTAATAATTCATCCATATCATTCAGGGTAAGATTAAAAGGTTTTGAGCAAAACCTGGATACGGCGGCATTTCTTAGTTCAAGCCTTGCCGGTACAATATCTTCATATTTAAGAATTGCATCCTGTATAATTTCACTTATAGACCTGCCTTCTCTGTAGGAGCGGTCCTTGATCTTCTTTACAATATTATTATCAAGGATTGCTCCCAACTTCTCTTTGTTGTTTTGTTGCTTCAACTTAGACATATATCACTTTTTAGATAAATTAAACTTACTTTTCATTTAAAGCTTCTTTTTTTTTAATGCTAATTTAATCTCATTTTATAATAATGTTAATAAATTAATTCAAGAAATATTCAAGAATTCTTTATACAATCTGATAATTACATTAAATCAATCTAAAATAAATATTTAATAGTTATAGTTAATAAATCGATATCACTTTTATTATCTGCCGTTACACTTTTCATGGAACCAAACAAAATTATCTATTCCAAAGAAAAATTTAAAAGTAAATTATCATTAATTTGGATTTTTACAATCTCAGTTAACATCAAGATATTGTTCCTAAAATTCGACTTAATTATACTTAATTTTATCAGAACAATTGAACATTTGCAATTCTTCCCCGGAAATCCGAAAACTTAACCATCAAATAATTCGTGTGAATTCGTCCTAATTCGTGATAATTCGTATTATGATAATTCGTATTATGATAATTCGTACTCTGAAAATTCGTATAATGAATGTTAACAGATTCCTTTAAATTTCTAAACTTTAATAGATAAACAAAACATTACCATCAACCCATGTAACCGCAATGTTTTATTAATTTTGTTTTAAGTCCCGGAGGGACGAAATCTTTATAACAAAAAGATCTCCCAAAAGACCCTCTCCTGAATCTTGCAGGGATGACACATAATTCCTAACATAGTGATTACGCAGGTATTTCATTACGGTGTGATTAACTAATTTTAAAAACTTCATAAATCATAATGCTTTCGGGCAATTTCAATAATCTCCATGTTTACTATCCTTTTTTATGCCGCTTTATCTCCGTTCTATTAAAAATAAAACGGTAAAATGGAGTTAATAAAAACGATTAACAATGTGGCTACTCGTAAGCCTATGGCTTAAAGAATAGTTATCAGGTGGGGGAATACTTTTGAGCCTAATCTATAAAAAATGAGGAATACTTTTGGACTTTGACGCCCGTTTAAATTAATTGAAAAATTGTATATTTTATCCTTAAATAGTCATCCCAAAAATTTATTCCATATTAATTTGCTAAATATCTAAAGGACTTTGGCAATTAAACAAATTATCGTTGAAAATCTAATCCATCAGATACAACATCATTTTTATTCTCATCAAAATAAAGTAGACGACCTTTTAGTCGTAATCCGTCAACTTCTTCTTTTATTTTTAAAAGAAATGTGTAATGTGAAATAGAATGGGAAGTAGAGGTTGTGGTTGCAACTACGCATCGATTTTGAATATATCCGCTAATATTGTAATCTATAATTTCTCTCTTACCGTCAAGATTACCATTGATTGAGAAAGTGCATTTAATAGTGTTTGCACGTTGTTTAATAACTAAATAAGCATCTTCGAAAGATGTAGCAGATAACTGTCTAAGATATTTCCATTTACCTGTAACATCTACACCTTTATATGTTTGCTTTTAAAGTAAAGGAATCAAAATTGATTTGAAATAACTTTTAAAGAAAAGGCCAAGGATAGTAACTATTATACCACTAATAATGGGTTCAAACATCTTAAACCTCCATAAATAAATTAATTAGTAAGTAAGAAATATGTTAAAATAGAAATTAGTACTATATACTATAACAATATTTGCTGTTCTTTTATTTATATATCTTTGTTATTTATTTTCTTGGTTTAACTTTCCATCACTAACAAACCAGTTTTAATCTTTAATGAAATGATTTCATAATTTTAGGGTTAAAGTAACCTCAACCAATCTCGGTTTCAATTACCCACAGAAATTTATAAATTTATTTCTATATTGCCGTCATTTCTAATGGGCTTTCAATTAATCTAAATATCCAGTTACCGAAACCGCCGAATTCATTTACGGCTTCAATCCACTCATAAAGGAAACCTCTCTTTGCTTTGTCCTGTTCTGTATCCTGACCTTTGACTTCAATTATTAAAATAGTTCCATCTTTTAGCTTTACAATAAAATCGGGACGGTATTTATGAATTATGCCTTGGTACATATATTGAATTTCAAAACCTAAATGATCGTTCTTTACCCAGGCTGTGACATTCGGATTGTGGTCAAGTTGAAATGATTCAGTGGCTTCCCAGGTGCTGTCGTAAACACAAAAGTTAATATGTGATTTTTTCGTCCTTTCGCATGGTTTGCTTGTATACCAGGTTCGCATGTCTTCTGTTGATTTTATAGGTTTCTCACTATCGAATACAGGGGTAACAGAGAGTGTATTTTCAGAGCGGATATATCTTACTATATGATTTACTATCTTTGACATATTAAGAGTAATCAAAATTCTTCTTCTCAATTCATCTGTATTAAATAATGGTGGATTTATTTGAATTACATCAGAATACATAATTTTTTCAATAATTTCTATTAATTGTCCAATGAGGCTTTCTCTATTTTCTTTCCAATCATTTTGCATGTTATCAAAAGCATCACGCACAGTTTCAAAAATGATTTTTTGCATCCTATACTTTTGTGCAAGTTCTTCCAAATCTATTGGTGATATTTTAGAAAAATCCGGTTTACCTTCAACTATAGGAGCCAATTCTGCAACAGTAATAGTTTCGTATGCATTTAATTTTAAAGTCGGCATTTTTTTTATATCAACGGCCAATTTAGGCTTATAAATATGATCTATCCGAATAATATTTGGCCACGATATTTCATAAATCTCTTTTTCTTTAACAGGTTCTATTTGTGTTTTAGGTTTGGGCGGTGGGGGTGGTGTACCGTCATCCGCTTCATGAGGCAAAAAAGTGAATGGAACACCAAAAATATTTACATATTCAGCCTCAAATAATCCGGTTTTGGAATCGACCTCATAAGTAGTTCTTCTCAAACCGCGTCCAACTACCTGCTCACAAAGAAGTTGGCTTGTAAAAGCCCTTAATCCCATTATATGTGTAACAGTTTTTGCGTCCCAACCTTCTGAAAGCATTCCCACGCTAATTACATTTCTAATCTGTTCACCTTTTTTATCTAACTGCCCGACAGTATCAACTTTTTGACGTAATTCTTCTGCAATTCTTTGTTTGTTCAATTTAGGTATTTGGGCGCCATCATCATCGCTTTTTTCAATTTCTAATTCTTCAACTTCTTCTTTAGATTCTGCAAGACCAAGTACCTTTGAGTCTATATGTAAAGTTTTTGAGGGATCACACAATTCTTCAATCTTTATTTTAACCCGGTCAAAAGAAAACTTAATGCGGGCGGCTGTTTCTGTTCTATTAGCAACAGTTATCATTACCGGTGGAGTCGGAAATTTAACATTCTTCCATTCTTTATAAGTTTCCAACCAATCTTTCCCAAGTAAATAATATGCATTAATAATTAAATCAGGTAAAGGTTCATATTCCTCGGCTTTTCTATTCAAATCATCTTTAACATGCTCATAGATATGATATAATTTTGGTTTATATGTTTTTGCATCCGGGATTCCGTCGTCCCTGATTACAATTCTTGGAGTTTTGACTAATCCGGATTCAATAGCGTCATTAAGTCCAAAATCGCTAACTATCCATCCGAACAATGCTTCTTCGGTAGCCTTCTTTCCGCCCGGAATAAATGGTGTTGCTGAAAAATCATAACACCTTAATATTCCCCGTGCTAAATGAATGCGGTCTAATCCACCTATCCACTTTGTAGCTTCTTCAATATCTTCTTTTGCGATATCTTTTATTTTTGATTCCGCAGGAACCCGCCATGCATGATGCGCTTCATCATTTATTATAATAATATTTTTTGAAGTAGAAAGTTCTCCCAATACTTCACGGACATAAGCTTCATCGCTTTTAGCACCACGCTTATCAACTGATTTTTTCTTTTTTAGTCTTTCTTCTGTATCCCATTGTAATGCATGCCAATTCTTAATTATGATTTTCCCCTGACGGAGTTTATCCATTAATCCCGGTGGAATAATATTAAATAAATCGTAATAATTATTTTCACCGAATGGCTGCAAAACTTGCAACCTGCTTTTAACAGTCAATCCCGGGGCCACGATAAAGATGTATTTGGAGAAACGAACATCCTGAGGATAAGTAACTTTATTCAATACTTGCCAGGCAATTAGCATAGCTATATCAATAGTCTTACCGCTTCCGGTTGCCATCTTTGAACATAAGCGCTGGAATTCACTGCCATCTGAAGGAATATTGATACCTACTTTTTCACTCTCCGGTGCCTCTGTTAACCATATAAGAGTTTCAATAGCTTCAAGCTGGCAAAAGAAAAGGCGCCTATTTTCTCTTATTGAACTATCATTCCAATGGTCTAATAACCTTCTTGTTATGCCACTAACACCAGGATATTTTTGTTCTCTCCAGTTTTTTATTCGGATTCTTATTTCATTAACGAGAGGAATTTCAATAAATACACCAGGATCATCAAATGCCTTTGAACTTTCGGAAGCAATTACATAACCGGCAGGACGACGTCCTTCTTTTAATGAAAATGAACGCGTATCACGGTTATAAGACCAATAATGAGATGGTTCGGAATAGGGAGAATTAATTATAAGTTTATCTATTTTGTTCATGTTTGAATAAGAAATTAATTAATTCTCAAGTTTTGTAAGCCAAGAATTAAAATGATTGCATCTGGCTCTTAAATTATCAACATTGGCTTGTAATAATATTAATTGGCTATGAAAAATCTTTTCATAATCAGGAAAAATATTTTTTAATCTTTTAGAGGGAGCTAAAGAAGGATCTTCATTTATTTCTTCTGGAGAAGCAAATGAATTATTTACAGCTGATACAAGTGAAAGTTTTGAAGGTACATAAATAAATGCAGCTGAAATTGTTTCTTCACTTGCAAAGATTAAAGCTTCAAATTCATGCAGTTGCAAATAGGGCAGAAACTTAGTTCGATTTATATTTAGACTAAATTGCTCTTCCATAAATTCAACACGTTTATAACAAGTGCCGGCAGGTCGATCAATATAACCAGGGAAGTCATTAGGTAAAGCATAATAATCGATCATTGTAGTTACTATATCAGCAGAAGTATCATTTAATAAGGGTAATAAATCTCTTGTAACTTGATTATAAGAATTTACACCGCCTTTATAATCTGGACCACTAATTTCCCTTTTAGTTTTTATGATGGTGGGAATTAAAAAAATGTTTTTAGTAAACAAATAGGGTCCTAATACTTTTTTTATAAATCCTTCTTCTGTAAAACCTTCAACAAGAATAAGAACTTTTTTCGGCATTTATGGTCTTCCCCCAAGGACATTCTTTTCCCACAATTCTCCAATAGCATATACATTCATCCATTCTGTCAAAGAACTCTTATCTAGGCGCTTGAAAACAGATTCTCCATTACTCCTATCTACAACGATAATATCCTCTGGTGCAAAATGATTTAGAAATGTTACTGATTGAGTGGAACATATAATTTGTTTGTTATGTGTGGTTACCGATTTGATTAATGAAGTGAGTAATTCGATGGCCGCAGGATGAAGACCTAATTCCGGTTCATCAATTATAATTGTTTCCGGCAAATTTGGCTGAAGTAAAAGAGTAATTAAACATATCATTCTTAGTGTACCATCGGATAGATGATTAGCGTTAAAATATTCATCTGAGCCTATATGTTTCCATTCCAATCTGATATTTTCTTTATTTAATTCTAAAGGCTTTAAACTGAACTTCTCAAAGAAAGGTGCTATAAGTTTAATTGTGTTTTCAATCCTTAGAAAATGTTCACTGTAGTTCTCTTGAAGAAGATAAAGGAAAGCCGCTAAATTTGAAGCATCTCTTCTAAAACTCCTATTATCATTAATATCTCCTTCCATTTTAACTTTAGAAGTTGAGCTTGTATCGTGGAAATGATAGACTCTCCAATTTATCATTGAGTTGAGGATATGATAAATTACTCCTTTTTTATTATCTATTTTATATTGTTTTATTAGATTTGTCTCGCGATTTCCATCAGCCAAATTTTTAGTTGAAATTTTATCAGTATAAATATTTTCATACATAGTAATCTCTTTACTAAAAAAGAAATTATTTTCACTTGTTGATGTCAGTTCAAACTCATAACCATTCTGGCCAAAAGAAATATATCCTGAAAATGATTCTGTAAATTTTCTACCGAAATGTAAAAAACTATCTGCCCAACCATTTCCAGCTATATAATTTTGTAAAGTTTGGGAAACAATATTGTTTAGTAAGTTAAAGAACTGTATAAAATTTGATTTCCCAGCACCGTTAGGACCAATTAGAACATTGATACTAGCTAGAGGTAAATTAAGTTCTTTAATAGATTTGAAATTATATATATTTATCAGGTCAACTTTCATAGATCAATCATTTATTTGTTATGCAAAGATAATCTTTTTTCTAAAGTTTAGCTTAAATTTAAATTTTGCTTTCCCTTCAATTAATTTAATCATTCTGTTCAAATGGACAGCATTGTGCGCCAAGCCGCATAATTTTTAAATTGTCTTTCTCAAGATGGCTCAGAAAATCAATTTCAGGAATATCATTGATAATATTTAAATCCTTCTATCATAAGTTAATTATTTTCAAACTCTCTATCCCTCTATCATCTACTATTTTGACTGCAACACGGTTATACTTTCCCACTTCAAACGGAAGCGAAACAGTTCCTCTAAAAGATTCAATTAAATTCTCATTAATTTCAGCTTTAAGATTTTTAGCTAATTTTGTCCATCCCTCTTTATCTCCTGCCATCGGAAAGAAAACTTGTCGCGGGAATAAACTTCTTCCATCATAATCGGTATCGAGCATCCATACAGCAATTCTATCATTACCACCGGATTCAAGTTGTCCTGTTTTTGTATTGAAATAATCGAATCCCTTTACTTCAATAGTATATTTTTGATTTTCATCCTTTTTTAGCTTTAGCTTATTCAATTTGATATCAGGCTGTCCGATTAACCAATAGCTTTCATTTGAAGATCGCTTTTTCTTAAGATCATCAGTTAGGAGATCTGTATTCATCTGAACTTTAAGAAGGGATACACCGGGCCACTCTGTTTCATCAATATCTTTCGCAGCTTCGGGATCAAATTGGAATGCTGCAAATACTATAAGTTTTGGTTTGGGAACTAGTTTTTGCGCCTCTTCAATTGCAAGTTCAACCTGTCTTTGTTCTAAAGGTGCATGTTCAGGCCCAAAGGAAATTACCGCTCTTTGGGCAATATCTTCAAAACTTAACTGATTTTCTATTTCAAATAAATTTTTCTTTTTTAATTCAACTTTTGTCTCGGCATCTGCATGTAAATAACGGGTTCCCGGGATTGGTTCAACTCTACTGAAATTGATATATTGTCCCCGCTTACCTCTTATTCCGGTTCTTAATAATTCATCACGCCATTCAGATTGCCTTAGTGTTTCACCTTTACGTGCAATACTATTATCAACTTGATCAATTAGTTTTTCTTCTAATATTTCACCAACTGGTTTTACAACAGGCGCTGGAACTGCTTCAACTGTAAAAGGACCAGTTACGCGAGTTCTGGAATTATCTATAAATGGTTGATCATATAATGTTTCTCTTGCAGGTGGTTCATTGGTTGCAATTGATCCTAATGTTATATGTGCAACTGACTTGTATAAAAATCCACTCCCGACACCCTGCTCTGGATAAGCTAATTGATAATAATCAAAAACCGAAGTCATTACTCTTTGTTTTGCGAGTGTAATTGCTACTCGACTAGTATCGCATGTTATCCACCTTCTTCCCCAATTTTCTGCAACATAGGCAGTTGTACCACTTCCACATGTAGGGTCAAAGACTAAATCACCTGGATTAGTTGTCATAAGCATACATCTTTGAATTACCTTATTAGAAGTTTGAACGACATAATTTATATCTGTGGCACCATGTGTATCATTCCATAAATTGTGCAGGGGTTGAACTGGAAAATCATCTATATACTGAACAAAACATGGCAATTTACCGGGTGCTATTAATCTATCAGCATTAATTAATCGAGTCATACCCTCTCTATTAGTTCGCCAGCTTTTTGATCCACATTTATATTTTATACCATCAAATTCAAAATCATACATACAAGTAGTTGTGTATCCGGATGATGCGAGAGCACTCGTGAAAAAAATTTTGGAATTCAAAGGAATCAATTTAATATTATTCTTTTCTTCATTTGTCATTTTTCTGCGAGTTCCATCTTCTAATTCGATCCAGGTATAACCAGTTCCTTCACCAATTTGTTTTTCTTCATATAAATCATGATACTTCACTTTGTTAATATCTTTGGCATACCATAAAAGATAATCACTTATGCCGGCTAAACCCGAACTACCAAGGGGTAAAGTCTTTTTAAACGTTATCATTGAGAAAAAATTTTTATTATCAAAAACTTCGTCCAATATTTCTCTTACATGATGGATATTCTCATCACCTATCTGAACAAACACACTACCGCTCTCGTGCAACAACTCTTTGGCGAGTAATAATCTATTCCTTAAATAAGTTAGATAAGAATGAATACCAAGCTCCCAAGTATCACGAAAAGCTTTTATCATTTCGGGTTCTTGAGATAAATCTTCATCTTTCCCATCTTTGACATCACGTTTATTTATAAATGGTTGGAAATTGCTGCCGTATTTAATTCCGTAAGGCGGATCAAAATAAATCATTTGAACCTGCCCGGCTAATCCCTCTTTTTCAATTAAGGAGTTCATAACAAGAAGACTATCACCGGCGACTAACCTGTTCGACCAATTATGTTTGTGTTTGTAAAAATCGACGGCATCTCTTAACGGCGGGTTTTCATCGGCAGAACTAAACAATGACATTTGTTCATAATTATTTCCGTTCTTTTTTCTAACGGCTTCTATAATACTTCGCGGGTCAATTCTTTCATGAACGTGAAGAGATACTGTAGGGACTTCGAATGATGTATGTTCAGTTTTTCCAGCCCAAACTAACTGCGGATCTAAATGAGGATCATATTGATAAGTTTTTTTACTTTCATATTGATCATTATGTTCATTTACTAATCCAACCGGCGGATTATTTACTCTTTCTTTATCTAAATGCTCATACTGCTCGATAGGTTTCTTTTTGGGCGGTATATCTTTTTTACTCAAATGACTATCTCCCTCTAATTTATTCTATCAAATATAAAGAATTTATAAGAATATTAGCAAAATTATTGAATAATTATCCAAATAATTCTGTTTATGTAAAACCTGAATATTTCCAAAACTTTACTTATTTTAATAGTCAGGTGATTAATAAATAAACAGAACACAAGGGAAAATAGGGTGGAAACAAAAATATTTGATCTCTTAAGAGAATATAAACGGGCTTCATCATCCGGTACTTATTTCCTTCTTCATATAATTGAATCTAATGATTCATTACCCGGTGATAATAATTATATTGTCCGTGTACAGGTAATAAGCCGGCCTGTAGCCGCTAATAAACTATCCTCAGCATCTGTCAAAAACGTAAACACATCTTTATATACTTCGATAGATAAACCGATACCGTTATCCGGTAATGAAATTGAATTTACCCGGCATCTACAAAAAGTAGCTAATACTTGGAATGATGAAGAATTTATAAATTTGTATATAGGGTTGTGTAAATGTAAAAGAACAGGGAAGGACCCGGAGTTTCAAGATCAGGTTCAATATTTGGAAGAGGTTAAAAAAATCTTTGAAGCATGGTACTGTGCAAACGGGACTGTTCCGCCGGATCTTTATAACTATATTTTATATTTGCGCCGGCAAATTAATGAATTAATTAAAAGCAGGAGGCAAATAAAATCAGAAATCCTTATCCTTGACAAAGAGATTGAAATTTTGGAAAAACAATTTGAGAATGATATAACGGATTTCCCGGCCGGTTTGAACAAAGTACTGCAGGCTAAAGAAGATGAAAAAAAGAAAAAATTAAAAATGATTGCTGCAATTGAGATGCAGTTTTGGGGAGTTTATGGAAAATCCGAAGGATTGTACTGGAAGCATTCTAAGTATGTTGATGAATATAAAAAAATAAATTTGGATGATGATGAGTTATATAATAAACTCTTGGATAAAAGTACCGATCGTCAATACCGGGAAATAGAACAGGAAATTAAAAAAGTATTGGCTGCAAATAATATCCCCTTTTCCGGATCGGAATTAAATGACCTGTGCCTTAATACTCTTAAACACTTTGCAACTGAAGAAATAATTTATGGAGAAAAAGAAGAAAATTTATCATCCGCTATTATTGAAATTATTAAAAGCAGGTATAATCTAAAAAACGATAAAATTGATGAACTATTAACTGAAGGGAATGGAAAAAAAGAAGTTCCATCCAGGGGACTAATATATATCTGCATAGAGGCTTACAAAAACATACTAAATGAAGGAACGTTATCTGTTCAGGATAAAGAATCAAAACTTAATAGAACTGTTTCTTCACGCGTAATTGAAAAAATCGAAAAGGAATATATTCTAAACGAAAGAAATAAAAGTTCAATTAGTGATTATTTCAGGAAAGGATTGATCATTGCTAAGAAAAACAATAATGGTGAGATAATTATAAAAAAATATTAAACCCAAAAGATTCATTGGAAATATTTAATTTTAATACTTGCTTTATAAAACATGTAAAATACAACATTTTACTACCGGGTTTAACCCCGCTGGGTTACAGTTTTTAAGTACAACAATCTTGTGAACGTTTTGTGCTATAGTTAATTTACTAACGATTGATTAGAACCGGGCGGCCCGGAAGGCAAATTTTCCTAATGGAAAATTTGGGTTAAAAAGGATTTTCCCCCGTAATCCCTCCTTTTTCCCTTCAATATCCCTCTTTTAATTTGGTACCAATAATTGAAATGACTCTGACTGCAAACCGCATGTTAATCGGGTCAATTTAAATAATAATTACCCCTTTATAATAATTATGCAAAAAATAAAAGAAAAAAAGAATCCGTTTAATTATGAACTCTGTTATGAAATTTATAATACATTTGAATATTTCTGCAAGGGAGTTGATGAACAAACATTAAACTACCTTACCGGGCAACAAAGAGGACTTAATGCAGCTTCAATAAAAAAATTCAGATTATTTACTATCAGGGACGTAAACAGGACAATAGATGAATTATTTAAATCCTATGATTTAACTAAGTTAAAATATTCCGGGCTGTTTAATGAAGACGGAAAATTTGTTTTTAGTGAACACCGGTTGATAATACCTTACTTATATTATGATCAGGCCATTTATTTTAGAGGAACGGTATTACCCAATAATAACAATAACGGCGCAGGTGAGTTTATAGGCCTGTCGGGAAGGGCTGTTAAACGGCTTTTTAATACAAATGTATTGGAGGAATTAAATGAAGCAAGTAAACTGCTGATATGTGACGGTGAATTTGATGCGATGAGAGCTGATCAGCAGGGTCTTACAGCCATTGGAGTCCCGGGTGTAAATAATTTTCCTGAAGTTGCAAAGGATATGCTTAAAAGATTTAATCTCTATATTTGTTTTGGTGGCCATGATGCAGGTAAAGCTGGAATGCAAAGTGTAACAAATATTCTCGACAGGAAAACTACTGGACTCTTTTTACAAAATCATAAAGATTTAACTGAGTTTTTTAATGAGGCCGGTAATAAAAATTGTTTTAATAGTAAGTATGTTGTTGTTAAATCTTTAGAACCAATAAAAATAACAAAAATTATCCCGGTCACGGCTTCTGAATTACAAAAAATAAAAATCCCGCCTTTAAATTGGATAATTGAAGGTATTATTCCTGAAGGCTTGACTATGCTTGCCGGCAGACCAAAATGCGGAAAAAGCTGGATGGCCTTGGGGATGGCTCTTTCGGTGGCTGACGGGACAAAGGTGCTTAATAAATTTTCATCTGTTAAGAGTACGGTTCTGTATATCGCTCTGGAAGACTCAAATAGGAGAATGCAGGGCAGGATAAATAATATTCTGGGAACTGAAAACACTAAATTGTTTCCAAATAATTTATTAATTCTGCATAATGATATTGAGTTTCCGAAATTAAATGAAGGTGGATTGGAAGCGCTGAATATTTTAGTTGATAACTATAAGGATTTGAGATTCATCATTATTGATACTTTAGGCAGAAGTATTAAAGCCGATCAAAGTAAGTATAGAAATATTTACCTGTCGGATTACGAACTAATAAGCAAAGTTCAAAAATTCGCCCTGGAAAAAAAAATAGCTGTTTTGTTAATCCATCATACTAAAAAAGGAAAAGAGGATAATCTTTTTGATGAAATTTTAGGCGCCACATGTATGACCGGCGCACTGGATACTATGCTGATGATAAAAAAAAGCGGTGGGAAAAGTTATCTGCATTTTACTGGCAGGGATATAATTGACGGTGAATATTTAATTGAGTTTGACCAGGTCGGCTTTATATGGAAAATTATTGAAGAGAAGAATGAAAAACATTTTACAGCCGAAAGGCTTGAGATAATTGAGCTTTTTAAGAAATATAAAAGGCGGATGAAAACCGGTGAAGTTGCTGACTTGTTAGGAAAAGAAAGCAGTAATGTATGTAAGCTAATAAAAAAATTGGTCGATGATGAAATTTTACGAAGCCCCGTTTACGGTAATTATGAACTTATGGAAAAAGACAAAGGGACTGATGAACCGGCCTGAACACTCAATCCATATAGCACTCAAAGTAGTCAAAGTGGTCAAAGTGGTCAAAGTGGTAGAACTTCTTGTTATCTAATAACTTAGCGCCTATTTGTGTTTTAACAATGCGCAATTTAATGTAATGTTGGAATTTAATCCGGATTAAAATAGTTCGATATTGTAATGCTGCTTTAACTATCTTATTATTCCACCACCCGGTGTATATAAATTAGTAAAAAGTATTATTAAATTGTTTAGGTAAAAAAAAGACATTACTGTCTTTGTTATTTAATACTATATGAAAATCACTTTGTACAGCACGGGTTTTTTAAAACCATAGCATAAATAATAATCTATGAAATCAAAACTAACAAATAGCAAAAAGTTAAATTCTCTTTTGCCATTAATTGAAAAAAGGATTAGAGAGTTATTCGGTGAAAAAGTTATGAAGATTATTCTTTTTGGGTCGTATGCAAGAGGTGATTATAATAACGAGTCGGATGTTGATATATTTGTTCTGGTTAATGATGACGATCTTAGCATATATAGAAAAAAACGGGTTAATATTATAACAGAATTTTTAGAAACCCACGAAATATTGGTGTCAATTCGGATTACTAATGATCATACCTTTTCCAAATATAAAGATGTTATTTCATTTTATAAAAATGTAATTACACAGGGGATTAATTTATATGGATGAAAATAAGATCACTCTTGCTAATTACCGGATACTGCAATCAAAAGAAAAGATTGAAAGTGCGGAATTATTGTTGGAAAAGGGTTTATTGGGCACTTCCCTAAGCAATTCTTATTATTCAATCTTTCATTCCACCAGGGTTTTATTTGCGCTTGAAGGAATCGACAGCAAAAGCCATAAAGGCGTTATTCACTTATTTAATATCCATTTTATTAAAACAGGTTTGCTTCCTAAAAATTTGAATTCCATTTTATCAAGCGCTCTTGAGATGAGGTTTGATAGCGACTACGAAGATTTTTATGTAGTTAGTAAAGAAGAAACTGAAGAACAACTAAACAATGCAAAACTGTTTCTGGATAGTATTATAAATTTTGTGAAGCTGCATTATGATGTTGAATTAAAACTCCTCCATTAAGAAAAACTTTTCTAATAAATGTTCACGTAAGCATCCGGCTCACCTGTGAGCCTCCGGCTCACCTGTGAGCCTCCGGCTCAAAACCTTACACCTGCATCATTTATCGCATTGTACGAGACGGGGCATATTGACCACTTTTTGGCCTCGTCTCTCTTCCTAATCCCGGAAAGATGAAATGTTTGTAGCCCTGGGTGTAAACCCAGGGTTAGGCGTGATATTTATTTTGTTTGCAATAATAATACCTGATGCCTAATTTTAATTCAATGTTTTTAAAACACCGGGTAAATTGGAACTATCCAATTTGGTCTTAAAACAATTCTCCCGGGAAATAATGGGCGTTTAAAAGGATTATCGCTATGCTTGAAGAAATTAAACTTATCGCAGAAAGAATTAGAGGGCTTAGGGAAATATCGGGTATTTCGCACGAAACTCTCGCAATGGAACTTGGCCTTTCACCCGAACAGTACCTGGAATACGAAAGCGGCAATGTGGACATACCCGCAGGGTTCCTGATAAAAGTGGCGCAGAAAAATAATATGGAATTATCAGCGCTATTAAGCGGGGAAAATCCACGGCTGCACGTTTATTGCCTTGTAAGAAAAGATAAAGGCTTATACGTAGATAGAAGAAAACAATATAAATATGAAAATCTTGCGTATAACTTTATAAATAAAAAAGCAGAACCATTTATCGTCCGGATTGATCCGAGCCCTGAAAGTACTCCGATGGAATTTAATTCGCACCCGGGTCAGGAGTTTGATTACGTCATTTCGGGAACTATGAAAATTGTAATTGACAGCCACGAAATTATTCTGAATGAAGGGGATTCGGTTTACTATGATTCAGGCTATAAACATGCTATGAAAGCATTAAATAATTCACCTGTAAAAATGCTTACTATTATTATAAAATAATAACCGAAAGTATAACTTATGATCCTTGAAAAATACCTTTCACAATTAAACTTTAATTCATACGATGAATTTTATAGCAAATTTGAAATTAAAGTTCCCGGACAGTTTAACTTTGCTTTTGATGTTGTGGACGAGATTGCAAAAGAAACTCCGGATAAAATAGCCTTGGTATGGTGCGACGATAACGGCGGCGATAAGGTATTTACTTTTCAGCAGATGAAGTATTTCAGCGATAAAGCGGCTAATTATTTTAAGTCGATCGGAATCAAAAAAGGCGACAGTGTAATGCTTATCCTCAAAAGACGGTATGAATACTGGTACTGTACGGTCGCACTGAATAAAATAGGTGCAATTACTATACCTGCTACACATCTCCTAAGAACTAAAGATATAGTGTACAGGAATAATGCTGCCGATATTAAAATGATTGTTTCCGTCCCGGACCCTGAAGTAATAATGCATATTGAAGAGGCGGAAAAGAATTCACCAACTCTTAAACATAAAGCGCTTATCTGCCAGTCCCGTGAAGGATGGATAAATCTTACTGAAGAGATTGAAAAAGCTCCGGATACATTTGTTAAACCGGAGAAAAATTTAGCTGCCGGCATAAATGATATTATGCTTATTTATTTTACATCCGGTACAACAGGTATGCCTAAAATGGTATATCATAATTTCGCTTACCCTCTCGGTCATATTCTTACTGCTAAATATTGGCAGAATGTTCAGGACAACGGCCTCCATTTTACGGTTGCGGAAACAGGATGGGCTAAAGCGGCGTGGGGTAAAATATACGGGCAGTGGCTTTCCGGGTGTGCTGTAATGGCTTATGATTTTGACAAGTTCAAGCCGAAACATCTTATGCAGGTTGTTGAAAAATATAAAGTAACAAGTTTTTGCGCTCCGCCTACTATCTATAGATTTTTAATTAAAGAAGACTTAAAAAAGTTTAATCTTAGTAATTTAAAATATTGCGTAGTCGCCGGGGAGCCGTTGAATCCTGAAGTATTCAAACAGTTTTATGAAGCAACGGGAATGAAGCTTATGGAAGGATTCGGACAGACGGAGCTTACAGTTGCCGTGGCTACGTATCCTTTTATGCAGCCGAAACCCGGTTCTATGGGAAAACCATCTCCCTGGTATGATGTAGATATTCTCGATCCTGATGGAAAAGTGTGCGAAGTCGGTGAGATAGGCCAAATTGTTGTCCGGACGGATAAAAGGCAGCCTTATGGCATGTTCGGCGGTTATTATCGCGATGATGAGCTTACGAAGAAAGTCTGGCATGATGATATTTATTACACTGGAGATACTGCCTGGCGCGATGAGGACGGTTATTACTGGTTTGTCGGACGTGCTGATGATATTATAAAAAGTTCCGGGTACCGCATCGGCCCTTTCGAAATTGAAAGCGCGTTGTTGGAACATCCGGCCGTGCTTGAATGCGCCATAACCGCCGTACCCGACGATGAACGCGGCCAGATAGTCAAAGCAACTGTCGTTCTTGCGGCTAATTATCACCCCGGTGACGCACTTGCAAAAGAACTCCAGGAACATGTGAAGAAAGTTACCGCTCCTTACAAATATCCCCGCATTGTTGAATTTGTTACAGAGCTTCCCAAAACAATCAGCGGTAAAATCAGAAGAGTTGAAATCAGGGAAGGGCAAACAGAATAATTGTCTGAACTATCATTCTTATGATTGAAATGATTCTTATGATTACAATAGAATCATAGTTTATTATATTTTTTATTAGTAAGCCGTTTAAAATTCAGACTTCTTTCCCCAAAATTTATCAGCAAACCAATCTCCAGGTTGTAAGCTTCTAAATAATTTATGGCCTGTGCGAAGTGCTCATCCTCCAGTTTTCTGATGGCTTTTAATTCAACTGTTATTACTCCTTCAATTAGAAAATCTACCCTTCGCGAACCGATACTATATTCACGGTAATATATAGGCATTTCGAACTCTCTTTGGAGTGCAATTCCAGCAAATTTCAGCTCAATTTCCAAAGCCCTTTGATAGATAACTTCCTGAAATCCATTGCCAAGCGCTTTATGTACCGACATAGCGCAGCCAATTATTTTTGAAGTTAATTCTGAATATTTATATTTATCATCAATCATATTAACTTTAATCTATATAATTAGAGTGCTTTTCATGATTATTTTTAATTTAAAAGATGCGGCCCCATCTACTTTCCCAATTCATTATATTCTAATTTATAAATATAATTAAATCATAGTAATCATAATAATCACAAGAATCACAGTCCAGACATTCTTCCCCGCAGTTGCTTAATAAACCAAAATCATATTAACTTTGATTTATATAATTAGAATGCTATGCAAGATTATTTTATAATATTCAAAATTATTAATATTTTAAATTACAATAATAATTAAATCATAGTAATCATTTTAATCATACGAATCATAGTTCAGACAGTTTTATTTAATCACAAGAATCACAGTTCAGGCATTCTTCCCCGCAGTTGCTTAATAAACCAAAATCATATTAACTTTGATTTATATAATTAGAATGCTTTGCAAGATTATTTTATAATATTCAAAATTATTAATATTTTAAATTACAATAATAATTAAATCATAGTAATCATTTTAATCATACGAATCATAGTTCAGACAGTTTTATTTAATCACAAGAATCACAGTTCAGGCATTCTTCCCCGCAGTTGCTTAATAAACCAAAATCATATTAACTTTGATTTATATAATTAGAATGCTATGCAAGATTATTTTATAATATCCAAAATTATTAATATTTTAAATTATAATAATAATAATTAAATCAAAGTAATCATTTTAATCATACGAATCATAGTTCAGACAGTTTTATTTAATCACAAGAATCACAGTTCAGGCATTCTTCCCCAAGGTTGCTTAATAAACCAAAATCATATTTACTTTGATTTATATAATTAGAATGCTTTGCAAGATTATTTTATAATATCCAAAATTATTAATATTTTAAATTATAATAAAATAATTAAATCAAAGTAATCATTTTAATCATACGAATCATAGTTCAGACAGTTTTATTTAATCACAAGAATCACAGTTCAGGCATTCTTCCCCAAAGTTGCTTAATAAACCAAAATCATATTAACTTTGATTTATATAATTAGAATGCTTTGCAAGAATATTTTATAATATCCAAAATTATTAATATTTTAAATTATAATAAAAATTAAATCATAGTAATCATTTTAATCATACGAATCATAGTTCAGACAGTTTTATTTAATCACAAGAATCACAGTTCAGACATTCTTCCCCGCAGATGCTTAATAAAACAAAATCATATTAACTTTGATTTATGTAATTAGAATGCTATGCAAGATTATTTTATAATATCCAAAATTATTAATATTTTAAATTATAATAATAATAATTAAATCAAAGTAATCATTTTAATCATACGAATCATAGTTCAGACAGTTTTATTTAATCACAAGAATCACAGTTCAGGCATTCTTCCCCGCAGTTGCTTAATAAACCAAAATCATATTAACTTTGATTTATATAATTAGAATGCTTTGCAAGATTATTTTATAATATCCAAAATTATTAATATTTTAAATTATAATAAAAATTAAATCATAGTAATCATTTTAATCATACGAATCATAGTTCAGACAGTTTTATTTAATCACAAGAATCACAGTTCAGGCATTCTTCCTCCAAAGTTGCTTAATAAACCAAAATCATATTAACTTTGATTTATATAATTAGAATGCTTTGCAAGAAAATTTTATAATATCCAAAATTATTAATATTTTAAATTATAATAAAAATTAAATCATAGTAATCATAATAATCACAAGAATCACAGTTCAGACAGGCATCATGAAAAAACAAATACTTTTTTTTATCATCCTCTCATTATTATCAGTACAATCATTTTCACAGCAGTCCGACGGTAAGGCGAATGCAGGGGCGACTGTAATATCAGGAAATGCCCGCTTCACTATCCTGACACCGCACATTATCAGGATGGAGTGGTCGGATGACGGAAAATTTGAAGATAATGCTTCTCTAACGTTCATAAACAGGAAGTTACCCGTTCCGCAGTTTGAAAAATCCGATAGTGCGGGTTTCTTACGGATCAAAACGGGCTCAGCATTATTAAAATATAAATTAAGCAGCGGGAAATTTACCGCTGACAATCTTCAAATAGAATTTGAGAAAGACGGAGTTCAAAAAATATGGCATCCGGGTGATGAAAATAAAGGAAATTTACTCGGTACTGCCCGCACACTTGATGGTGTAAACGGTGCAACAACTCTGGAAAACGGACTGCTTTCAACCGAAGGCTGGACGTTAATCGACGATTCGGAAAGGCCGCTGTTTGATAATTCCGATTGGCAATGGGTTATGCCCCGGCCCGATAAAAAAGAACAGGATTTATATTTTTTTGTATACGGTTATGATTATAAAACTATTCTGAAAGAATACACGGAAATTGCCGGAAAAATTGCACTGCCTCCTAAATTCGCTTTTGGTTATTGGTGGTCCCGTTATTGGAAGTATACAGACCAGGAGTTTAGAGATTTAATAAATGAATTTAAAATTCATGATGTCCCGCTCGATGTACTTGTGATTGACATGGATTGGCACCTTGTTGATAGGCCTGAATGGTATAAGGACGGGAAAAAACTTTTTGATCAATCTGGTGAAACGTTCGGCTGGACCGGTTTTACATGGAATAAAGCGGTTTTCCCCGATCCGCAAAATTTTCTTGATTACACTAAAAAGCTAAATATTAAAACATGCATGAATCTGCATCCCGCATCGGGAATCCAGCCGCATGAAGAAGTTTATCCAGAATTTGCTAATGCGATGGGGATTGACCCTGCAACACAAAAATATATTCCTTTTGATATAACTAATAAAAAATATGCACGCAACTTTCTGGATTTAGTCCTTCATCCAATGGAAAAAGAAGGAATTGACTTTTGGTGGCTTGACTGGCAGCAATGGGGTAAAACCGGGATACCGGGAGTTAATCCAACATTTTATCTTAACTATGTATTATTCAGCGACATGGAAAGAAGAAATGAAAAGCGGGCATTATTGTTTCACCGGTGGGGTGGGCTGGGAAACCACCGCTATGAAATCGGATTTTCCGGCGATACTCATATAACCTGGGCTTCACTCGATTTTCAGCCCTACTTCACTTCAACTGCAGCTAATGTAGGCTATGGCTTCTGGAGCCATGATATTGGCGGACATATGGGCGGCGATCAGCAGAAGAACCCCGAACTTTATACAAGATGGATAGAATGGGGGGCCTTCAGCCCCATATTGAGAACTCACTCCACCAAGAATTCAAATATTGAAAGAAGAATTTGGGCGTACCCTCTGGATAATTTTTATGCCATGAGGGATGCAATAAAACTTCGCTATTCATTAATACCATACATCTATACCGCTGCCAGGGAATCTTATGATACAGGTGTTTCAATGCTGCGCCCGATGTATTATGACTATCCCCAAGAAAAAATTTCTTATGATTTGAAGAATCAATATATGTTCGGTAATGATATGATAGTTGCCCCGGTTACCCATCCCATTGGCAAAGATTCAAGCGGAATTGATAGTCTGTATACACTTCAAAAAGTCTGGCTGCCTGAAGGCAATTGGATTGAATGGCCTACAGGCTCGGTTTTACCCGGTGGTAAAATATATGAAAGGCCCTTTTGTCTTGAAGAAATTCCTGTATATATAAAAGCCGGATCAATAATTCCAATGCAGCAGGACATAAATAACACCGCTGATGAAAAAAAAGATTACCTGATATTAAATGTATTCCCGGGTGATTCAGGCAGAACAAAAATATATGATGACGAAGGCAACAATGAGAACTTTAAAAAAGGAAAGTATACTTTTACCAATGTATTATTTTCAAAACCAGGTGATAAAAGCCTGAAAATTACCATTGAACCGGTTACCGGAAAGTACTCGGGAATGCCTGAAAAAAGATCTTACGAAATAAGATTGCAGCTTTCTTATCCTCCTTCTGAAGTTAAGGTTAACGGACGGGTTTTCAAGTATAACAAAGATAAAAATCTAAATGCATGGAACTACAACGGCAGTGAATTAGTTACAAATATATTCACTTCACCTGTAAGCGTTCATAAGAAGGTTAGCATTGAGGTTAAATTTCCCCAAAATGATTTAAGTCTGATTTCAGGTAAGAAAAAATTGTTCAGCAACCTGATGAAAGTTGCAAAAGCGATACAATTATCCGGCTGGAACGAAAGCGAATCTAATTCAGATTCTGTAATAGCGGCAGCACAAACCGGAAACAGGATTACTCTTAATCCTTCTTCCTCAATAATTGAATTAAAATTATTAGATAATAAAATGCCCGGACTAATTAATGACATACAGAAGCAGGCGGGTGAAGAATCAAAATTGTATAAAGCGCTTGAGTTGTTAAAAGCATCTATCAATTAAATCATAATAATCATTTTAATCACAAGAATCATAGTTCAGACAGTGTTGTTCATAAATGATTACTAAAAACCAGGCAGTAAAAAACTTAAAACAAATTCCCGGGGTTGGTGTATCAATTGCCGCCGACCTCTGGAATCTTGGTATTTATTCCGTTGAACAACTGAAAGGTAAAAACCCGGAAGTTTTATATGACCTTTCAAATCAATATAAAGGCGTTATACAGGACCGGTGTTTATTGTATGTATTCAGATGTGCCGTTTATTACGCAAATACTGAAAGAAAAAAACAAGACCCTGAAAAATTAAAATGGTGGAACTGGAAAGACGGATTGAAAACTAAAAGTAAATAAGTTACTTATACATTCTTTTCAAAATCTTATTAATTAGTAAATTGCAAATTCTGAGATATGTACATAATTGTTTATCAGAGAACCAAAAACAGTTTCATTTTTAAATCAATGTGAAATAAAGGTATTCCAACGGGAATCTTTTAATTACAGCTAATTTTAACTATATTATAAACTAATTATTTGTTTTTTGTTAATTTATAGATTCTCTATAATTTAATTAAAATAAGATAAGCGCTTCCCTCCGGAAGGGAAAGTATATTAATTATTACTACTGATGATATAATTCTAATTTGTACTTTTTGAAGTGCTTATATCAGTGAGGAAACAAATTTTTATTCATGTTATAGAAGAAAGACATTAAATCGATATTCTTTAAAAAGCCTATTCAGATATATATAATAATTATTTAATCCAAAAAGGCTTTTGGAGTAAGATAATTTTCTCTCTTATTTTAATAATTACGAAACAGATCAGATACTGAAGGATTTTAACTATTTATTATTGGAAAACCTTGAAGTTTAAAAAACTTTTGTTTTTATTGAATATACAGGATTAATTTCGATAATATAAAGAAAATCATAGGTATACTAAGTTGAGAACCGGAAATACAAAAATAGGGGTTTAATATGCTGGCAAAATCTTTTTCCCAGGCTGTTAATTCATTCCCATTCTTTCCAACAAACCAGGATATTCCAAATCAGCCGCTGGATGTTCCCCGGAAAACCGAATCAATTATTTTAATTGATAAGGAAGGAAATATTGAATTTGTGAACCAGGTTTTTAGTGAAGGTTCCGGATATTCAGTAGAAGAAGCACTGAATTTAAACTTCAATTCAATTATTTCTGAAAAAAACATGGAATTTTTATACAAAAAAGTTTGGGATGCTATATCATCCGGTAAGGAATGGAACGGGAAATTGCAGTTTAAAAACAAGGGAGGGGGGAGTGATTTGTTTGAAACAACAATTACTCCAATAAAAAATAAAAGCGGAGAAATAGTCCATTTTATTATAACCAAAAATATTGTGGACGAATCCCGTGATAAGTCAAAAGAAATAGATAATTTATTAAAACTAAGTTACTTTGGAAATATATTTTGTTCTTTAATGCATGAATTAAAATCTCATTTTGCTTTAATAAGAATGAATTTTAACCAATTAAAACCTTCAAGCGCGTCAGAAAAAAATGTTTATTCCATTATAGACCGGGACCTGGAAAGAGTAACAAAACTTTTTTTTAACTTCTCACAATTTTCAAAAGTTAAGGAGATGGAATTAATAGAGTTAAACATTCGAAATGTGATTGAATATAGCTTTGCTTCCATAAAGACTTTGCTTCAGGATAAAAAGATTAAATTTACTAATAATGTTGAGCCCTCGGTAATAAAAGGCGATTATCAAAAATTAAAATGTTTATTTAAGAATCTGATTGAAAACGCCATTGACGCTATTGAAAAAGAGGGAGAAATTGTAGTAAGTTCGAAGAAAGATGACAAATATCTTAACATTTACTTTAAAGATAATGGTATTGGAATAAAAAATTGTGATAAAGTTTTTGAACCCTTTTATACCACGAAATCAAAAGGTACCGGGTTGGGTCTGGCTATTGTAAAAAAGATAATTGAAGAGCATAAAGGAATGATAAACCTGCTAAAATTCAAAGAGGGTGAAACTATTTTTGAACTTAAATATCCGTTATAAAGTTTAATGAAAAAAATTCTTATTATTGACGATGATGAACTTATGAGAGAGACATTAATCTCTTATCTTTCGAACGAAAATTATGCCGTCTTAATTGCGGAAAACGGTAACCTGGGGTTTGAAATAATAAAAAAGGAAAAACCGGATATTGTTATTTCGGATATTAGAATGCCGCAGCTTAACGGCTTGGAACTTCTTAAGATAATTAAAGAATCTAGTTTTAATATACCAGTCCTACTTATGACTGCATACGATGATTTGGAATCTACAATTAAAGCGATGCAGCTTGGTGCATATGATTATTTAGAAAAACCGATCGAAAAAGAAAAATTTAATTTTATTATCAAAAGAGCTCTTGAAACGAAAGATTTAAGTGACAGGCTGGAGATAGTAGACCTTGAACGTTATAATAAACTTGATAATTATAATGTGCTGGTAGGAAAATCACCATCAATGAGGGATATTGTTAAGAAAATCGGGAGAATATCCTCTAACCGGATGACGATTTTAGTTCAGGGTGAAAGCGGAGTCGGAAAAGAAGTAATCTCAAGAATGATTCATAATACAGGTATAACTAAAAATGAACCATTTATAGCTGTGAACTGCACAGCACTTGCCGGTTCACTTTTAGAAAGCGAATTATTTGGGCATGTAAAAGGCTCTTTTACCGGGGCCGTGAGAAATAAAAAGGGGAAATTTGAATTATCTGGAAGAGGAACAATTTTTCTGGATGAAATATCGGAAATATCACCGGATATTCAGGTGAAATTGTTAAGAGTTATTCAAGAGAAAGAATTTGAACGAGTAGGAGATGAAATCTCCTTACCAATACAATCAAGAATCATTGTGGCAACCAACAAGGATCTTTATAAATTAGTTTCCGAAGGTAAATTTAGGGAAGATTTATATTACAGGTTAAATGTTTTTAAAATTAATATCCCTCCGCTTAGGGAAAGAAAAGAGGATATTCCGGAACTTGTTGTTAATTTTTTGAATAAAATTAACCGGGAACTACATAAGAATGTACATAAAGTGCCGTACGAGGTAATGGAAATTTTAAAGAATCACGATTGGGACGGAAATGTGCGTGAGTTGGAAAATACTCTGCAGGAAGCAGTAGTTTTAACAAAAGAGGATGTTTTGGAAAAAGAATATCTTTTTCTTAGAAATTCAAAAAACAATATTGATTATTCGGGAAAAGAAAGCATGTCCCTTGTGGACGTTGAAAAAGAGCATATTCAATTGATATTAAAGAAGGTAAATTGGGATAAACAGGAAGCATGCAGGATACTAAAGATTTCTAGGCCTACACTTAATAAAAAAATAAAGGATAATAATATCGAGTCCCCGAAAAATATTTTTTGAAACGCATAAAACCAATGGGGAATTGAATTGACCGCTACTAAGAATGTTTAAGTTAGTTAGGTTTTCGGGATTAACATCGTACGCCATATTTGATATATTAGAACAATTAAACGTATTTAATATAATTCCGGTTGAATATATTCGTAGTAAAAAAGCATCAATTATATTAAATTATTAGAACTTATTTTATAATTTTAAAGATATGATAACTCTATGGAATTAATAAAGAAAATAGACAATTACTCAGCAGTAGTAGGAATTATCGGACTTGGATATGTGGGCTTACCGCTGGCACTTGAATTTGCCGGAAAGGGCTTCACCGTGTTGGGATTTGATGTGGATAAAGCAAAAATCCCTATCCTTAATAACGGGAAAAGTTATATTAAACATATAAAAGAAGAAAGAATCAAGAATGCGGTTGAAAGTAAAAAATTTTCTGCCACTTCTGATTTTATGCGTTTAACATTATGTGATGCTGTAATTATTTGCGTGCCAACTCCGCTGGATGAACATAAAGAACCGGATTTAACGTACATTGTAAATTCCGGAAAACTAGTGGCATCTAATTTCAGAATAGGGCAGCTTGTTGTACTGGAATCTTCTACTTATCCCGGCACTACCGAGGAAATTTTACTGCCAATGCTGGAAGATTGTAAAAACGATTCTCATCTACAAAAAGATATAAATTCAAATAATAAACTAATAGTCGGAAAAGATTTCTATTTAGCATTCAGCCCTGAACGTGAAGATCCAAACAACCCTGATTTTTCTACAGCTACGATTCCCAAAGTTGTTGGTGGAGTTACAAAGGACTGTCTAAAAGTTGCGGTTGCCCTGTACAATAAGATTATTGTAAAAACAGTACCGGTTTCCTCACCAAAAGTTGCTGAATCAGCAAAGCTATTGGAAAATATTTACAGATCAGTGAATATTGCTCTGGTAAATGAGCTTAAAATGGTATTTGACCGTATGGATATAGATGTTTGGGAAGTTATTGAAGCGGCTAAGACAAAACCTTTCGGTTTTCAGCCTTTTTATCCGGGACCGGGGTTAGGAGGGCACTGTATACCTATCGATCCATTTTACCTGACTTGGAAAGCGAGGGAATATGACATCAATACCAGGTTTATTGAATTAGCCGGCGAGGTTAATACATCAATGCCATATTACGTTGTCGAAAAAATATTTGAAGCGTTAAACAAGAATAAAAAATCTTTAAATGGAGCAAAAGCATTAATTTTGGGTGCATCATATAAAAAGGATATTGACGATATGCGGGAGTCCCCCACCTTAAAATTAATTGAAATTCTTAGGGAGAAGGGGGCTATTGTAGATTATAATGATCCTTTTATACAAAAACTTCCTCCAACAAGAAAATATAATTATAATATGACATCAGTGGAATTAACAAAAGAAAATCTTGCCGAATATGATTTAATACTTCTGAGTACCGACCATACTTACTACAAAGAGAATGCAGAATTCATTTTTGAAAATTCAAAACTTATTATTGATACCAGGAATGTCTTTTCTAAAAAAGATGACGGTTCAAAAGTGAGTGAAAAATTATTTAAAGCATAGAGGAATAAAATGAAAGTCCCGTTACTAGATCTAAAAGCGCAATACGCAACACTTAAAAGTGAATTAGACAAAGCCCTGATAAAAGTTGCGGAATCACAGTATTTTATACTTGGTCCGGAAGTTGAAAAATTAGAAGAATCATTAGCAAATTACCTGGGAGCAAAAAAAGCTGTAGGTGTATCTTCAGGAACAGATGCATTATTAATTGCTCTTATGGCACTGGATATTCAACAGGGAGATGAAGTTATTGTACCGGATTATTCTTTTTTTGCAACTGCAGGAGTTGTCTCAAGGTTAAATGCAGTCCCTGTATTTGTTGATATTGATCCTGTTACATTTAATATAGACTATAAAAAAATCGAACAAAAAATTACTTCTAAAACGAAGGCCATTATTCCGGTTCATTTATACGGCCAAAGCGCCGAAATGGCGGGTCTTATGGATATAGCTGAAAAACATAAATTAAAAGTTGTTGAAGATTGTGCACAGGCAATAGGTGTTCAATATAAAGACAACGAATATGTGGGTACTATCGGAGATATTGGCTGCTTTTCATTTTTCCCGAGCAAAAATCTTGGGGGTTACGGTGATGGAGGAATAGTTGTTACAAATGATGTAGAATTAGGCGAGAAATTAAAAATACTTAGAGGTCACGGCGCTAAACCAAAGTATTATCACAAAATAATAGGCGGTAACTTCAGATTAGATGCAATTCAGGCCGCAGTATTAAATATTAAGCTTCCTTATTTGCAGAGTTGGTCCGCTAAAAGAAGAACCAATGCTGAGTTATATACAAAATTGTTTAAGGAAGCAGGGCTTTCTGAGGGGGAAGGTAAAATTACCTTTGATAAAAATAATTCCGTCCTGTTGCCGAAAGCTGTTTTTAAACCGGCAGAGGGTTCTGAACAGCAAATAACAAATTACCATATTTATAATCAGTACATAATCCGAATGGGTAAGAGGGACGAATTACTTAAGTATCTTAAAGAAAACGAAATAGGATGTGAGATATATTACCCGGTACCTTTCCATAAGCAGGAATGCTTTAAGAATTTATATGGCAACTCAACAGAAGGTTTTGAGCATTCGGATTTCGCAGCAGAAAATTCTTTAGCGTTACCAATTTATCCAGAACTGACAAATGAGCAAATTAGCTATGTAGTTGGTACAATTAAAAATTTCTTAAATAAAGCCTGAAATTCTATAATGGATTATAATAGTAAGATTAAAGTTGCTATCATCGGAGCGGGGCGCTGGGGTTTCAACCATGTTAAAACGGCAGCAGAAATATTAAACCCGGCCTCAATTATTATTTGCGACAGCAGTAATAAAAGCCTTAAAAAAGTTAATGAGTTTAATCCGGATATTATTACAACAAATAATATTGACGATGTAACCGCCGATAATAAAATTAATGCGGTAATCGTTGCATCTCCAGCCGAAACACATTATTCAATTGCCAAAAGAATGCTGAAAGCAGGAAAAAATGTATTGGTTGAAAAACCGATTACTCTGAATACAACGGATGCAGAAGAACTTCTTAACATAAGCAGTACATTAAAATTGAAATTGATGGTTGGGCATATATTGCTTTATCATCCTGCAGTACTAAAGATGAAAGAAGGAATTGAAAAGGGAACATTAGGCAGACTGCAATATATATACAGCAACAGGCTAAATCTGGGGGCTATACGAAGCGAAGAAAATATATTATGGAGTTTTGCACCGCATGATATTTCATTGATACAGTATTTTATAGGCAGCAATCCGGTTAAAATAGATGCGCATGGCGCAGTATTTCTACAGGACGGTGTAGAAGATACAACCTTAACATACCTGGAATACCCGGGTAATATCCGAGCGCATATATATGTAAGCTGGCTTCACCCTTTTAAGGAACAGCGATTAGTTGTTGTAGGTGAGAAAGGGATGTATGTGTTTGAGGACAGCGCAAAAACGGAGAAGTTGAAGTTCTATTCAAAAGGGTTCAGGAAAGTAAACGGATCCCTGGAAAAATTTGAGGAAGATTATAAGGTTATAGAATTTGAAAATAAATCTCCGTTAAGAGAAGAACATCTTCATTTTTATAATTCAATAGTAAACAATACCGAACCGTTAACAGACGGCAGGCATGCGGTGGAAGTGCTTAGAATATTGGAAGAGGCGACTCAATCACTAAGGAAGAATGAATGAATGGATGAATGAATGAATGGATGAATGAGTGAATGGATGAATGAAATGAATGAGTGAATGAAATGAATGAGTGAATGGATGAATGATTGAATGGATGAATGATTGAATGGATGAATGATTGAATGGATGAATGAATGAATGGATGAATGAGTGAATGGATGAATGATTGAATGGATGAATGATTGAATGGATGAATGATTGAATGGATGAATGAAATGAATGGATGAATGAGTATAGTGAACCCCAAAAACTGGACAAAAATTTAAGGTGGAAAAATCTTAAATTTATATAAGCCAAAGGAGGCTAATATGTCAACAAGAAGAAAAAGCTACAGCAGCGAACTCAAAGCAAAAATAGCTTTAGAAGCAATTAAGGGGTTCACAAGCATAAATGATATTGCAAAAGAGTATAAAGTTCACCCGAATCAAATCAGCCAATGGAAGAAACAGTTGATTGAAATTCTGCCTTCCGTTTTTGATAACCCCCGTGGACCGAAAACCGATGGAAGTTCGGAGTTGGTAGACCAGTTGTACCGGCAGATCGGCAAACTCCAGGTTGAGGTGGACTGGTTAAAAAAAAAGTACGAGCCATTCAGTTGAAACTCTCAAAGGGCTCATAGAGCCCGGTTATGACTATCTCAGCATAACTGAGCAATGTTCCTTGATAAATTTACCTCGTTCGAGTTATTACTTTGAACCGTTAGGTATAACGGACGAAGATCTCGAAATAATGAAACGGATGGATAAAATATATACAGATTGTCCTTTTTACGGTTACAGAAAAATAACCCAGGAGTTCAGAAATCATGGAGAAATATATAATCATAAACGGATACTCAGATTGATGCAAATAATGGGAATACAGGCACTTACACCGAAAGTAAATCTTAGCAAACCTAATAAGGATCATCTGATATTTCCTTACTTGCTGCGAAATGTAAGCATAACAAAAACAAATCAGGTATGGAGTACAGATATTACATATATCCCGATGTATAAAAACTTTGCTTATCTTGTTGCAGTAATGGACTGGTTCAGTAAATATGTCCTGTCTTGGGAAATATCCAACAGTCTTGATGTTCATTTCTGTCTCAGCGCTCTTGATAAAGCATTAAGGTCAGGTAAACCGGAAATATTCAACACCGACCAGGGCAGCCAGTTTACCAGCTTGAGTTTTGTCAACAAAGTACTGGACAACAAGATAAAATTAAGTATGGATTCTAAGGGCAGAGCTTTAGATAATATTTTCATAGAACGATTATGGAGAAGCTTAAAATATGAGGACATTTACCTGAAGGAATATCGGACTATTACGGAACTGTTTGAAGGAATGAAAAATTATTTCTATTTTTATAACAACAAAAGAATGCATCAGTCTCTGAAATATAAAACACCGGCTGATATATTCTTAAATAATAAATATAATTAATGCCTAATTTATCCACCTTAAATTATGGAAAAACCTGTCTAGCTGAAGGGGTTCAGCATATAGTGCTCTATAATAAAGAATCATTAAGACATTTCTGCCAGAGGCTGACCAACCTTTGGCTGAGAATAATTCATCTTTCCATTCAACCATTCAATCAATCATCCATTCAAGGAGATCTTAAATGAACAGTAAAAATTATTATGTAAACGAACACGCTGTAGTTGATGAAGGCGTAGAAATTGGTGAGGGGACTAAGATCTGGCATTTTTCTCATATACAAAAAGGGGCAAAGATCGGCAAGTCATGCGTTCTTGGACAAAATGTAAATGTTGCCAATAATGTTTCTATAGGCAACTTTTGTAAAATTCAGAATAATGTATCTATATATGAAGCAGTAACTTTAGAAGATTACGTATTCTGCGGGCCTTCAATGGTCTTTACAAATATACTGGATCCAAAATGCAAGTACCCGCAGGTTGGCGAGCAGTATTATATAAAAACTTTAGTGAAAGAAGGGGCTTCCATCGGAGCGAATGCAACAATTGTATGCGGCCATACACTTGGTAAACATTGTTTAATTGGTGCTGGCGCAGTAGTTACCAAAGATGTACCTGATTATGCGCTCATTATCGGTAACCCGGGTCGCATAGCAGGATGGGTTTCCGAGGCCGGTAAAAAATTGAAATTTGATAAAGACAATGTTGCTTTTTGTGAAAAATCAGGGAAGAAATACAGACTTGAAAATAATTGTGTTAAAGAGGAGTAATAATATATATTGTTAATCATACTAATCAGATAACATAGTATTTATATTTAAAAATATTCATTTTTAACAATACTTTCTGCAAGTTTAATAAAAAAAATTTATTAAATCCCAATTACGTCTCATAGAAATTAAAAGTTTTTGATTATTATTAGCGCCTTATTTTAATAATATAAGAAAAGGACTTATAATCAAAAAAATCTACAGAATATTTAATCGGAAAAATAATTTAATAAAGATTTTAATATTATATATAGCTTTAGGATTTGCAAATCCTCAACGCTTCATATTTGCACAAGAAATTCCCAGTTATCAGGTAAATGATGTCATTGTTACTGCATCCAGAACCCCGACTGCATTTTCCGATATAATGAGCAGTGTTGTGGTGATAGGTCCTGATGAAATAAAAAATGAACCGGTTAATAGTGTGCAGGGATTATTGCAATATGCAGCGGGCGTAGATTTTGCGCAAAGGGGAACAGCCGGGGTTCAAAGCGATGTAAGCATACGGGGAGGATCTTTTGAAGAAACTCTTATAATGATAGACGGCATAAGTATTAACGATCCTCAGACCGGCCACAACAGTATGAATCTACCGGTTTCCTTAAGCCAAATTCAAAGGATTGAAATCCTTGAAGGACCCGGCTCCAGTATTTACGGTGCTGAAGCATTCAGCGGAGTTATAAATATAATTACTAAAAAAGGGAACGATGCTACACTCTCTTTAGAGACAAGCGGAGGACAGAACAGTTATTATGACGGCACTGTTGCCGGCGCATATCCCATTGGTATAATTAATAATCATTTTACATTATCTGAACAGAAATCAGACGGTTATACATACAATACGGAATTTGACATAAAAAATTTTTCTTATGGAGCTTCTGTAAACAGCGGCAGTAATAATTTAAATTTGTTTTTTGGTTATAACGATAAAAAGTATGGTGCAAACAGTTTTTATTCTATATTATTCCCGAATCAATGGGAGCATACAACCACAAAACTGGCTGATATAACGGGGGAATTCGGGGATGGAAACTTTTCCGTGTCACCTAAATTATATTGGCGCAGGAATGACGATAATTATTTATTGGATTATGAAATACCTTCATTTTATCAGAATATTCATCAAACGGATATTTATGGGGGTGAAATTCAGGCTTCTGCAGCATCAGGTATAGGCATAACAACATTTGGCGGCGAATATAATACTAATAAAATAGTAAGTACCAATCTAGGAAATCATACAAGGGAAACCGGGGGCTTTTTTGCCGAACAGAAAATAATACCTATTGACGCTTTTTCAATAACTGCGAATGCGTTTCTTTATAAATACCCGGGTATTGATTGGAAAATATGGCCGGGATTTAATATGGGATATAACATTTCCGATGATTTAAAGTTGTTTGGTTCAATCGGCAAGGCTTTCCGTGTTCCCAGTTATACCGAATTATATTATACTTCTCCTGTAAGCATCGGGAATCCCAATTTACAACATGAAGAAACTTTAGACTATGAAATCGGCGTTAACACTTTGCATTCATTTTATAATGTGCGGGTAAGTTTGTTTTATAAAGAAGGGAAGAACTTAATTGACTGGGTAAGACAGTTTAGCAACGAGCCCTGGACGGCTGAAAACATTACAAAAATAAACACATCCGGAGCAGAAATTAACCTGGAATTTAAAACTGCATCGATTATAAAAGGATTCCCAATATATAAAGCGAGAATTGATTATACTTACCTTAACTCAAGTCAGCTTGCCGACCAATATCAGTCGGAATATCTCCTTCAGTATTTACGCCATCAAATGATTGCAGATATCCAAAATTACTGGTGGTTAGATATACAGCAAACCTGGGATATCAGGTATGAGAACCGCGTTAATGCAGATGCATATTTTTTGTTTGATACGCAAATTTCGCGGAGTATTTATGATTGTGAATTATTTTTAAAAGCAACAAACTTATTTAACAAATCATATTACGAAGTAAGCGGAGTTCCTTTGCCGGGCAGGTGGATTACTGCCGGCGTAAAATTTAAAATAGGGAAATAGCAGTGAATAACTTTATATAACTTTAGTTATAATGAAAAAAGTGGAAAAAAACCTAAAAGATGCAGAATAACCTTAAATAAAATTATTACCTTTCTATAATAATATAAATATATTTATCTTACCGTAACTTTTCATCATCTCATTTGTCTATTTAAATAAACGAATGAATAAAATTATTCTGCTACATAAAAAACAAAATATATCGCTTTCCGGGTTGTATGAACTATATTCTGCGGATTTATTCAGGTATTCATACAGCATTTTGAAGAGCAGGGAAGAGGCAGAGGACGCTGTGCAAGAAGTCTTTGTTAAATATGCTGAGAATGAGAGTTCATTCAAAGGAGATTGCAGTTATAAAACATGGCTTCTGGTTATTGCAAGGAATTACTGCTTCAACAGGATAAAAAATAAGAATTTCAATAATGCGGTTATAAATGATGATGGTTATAATGGAACCTTTAATCCTGATTACGATATGAATATTTCTTTAAAGGATGCTCTTATGAATCTACCGGAAGAATACAATGAGTTGATTTATTTGAGGGAGTACGAGGGATTTTCTTATATGGAGATAGCGCGGATTACAAAACTCAGCCCGGAAAATGTTAAAATAAAGTTGTTCAGGGCAAGGCAAGAGTTAAGAAAAATATTGAAAGGAAAAGCTTAAGATGAAACATTATGATTTAGAAATAAGCCGGTTTATTGATAATGAATTATCAGCAAATGAGCAGAAAGAGCTATTTTCACACCTGTCAAATTGTGAAGATTGCGGGAAAATACTTTCGGATTTTATGGAGATGAAACAAAATTCCAGGTCATTTTATGAAAATCTTAGTGTTGTGTTGAATAAGACATTTGATTTGCCTTTTGGGACGACTCAAAAGAAAGGAGAGAAACTTTACAAGTTACTTTTTTATTTTTCAGCGGCAGCATCAATTATACTGGGAGCAATGTTTTTGTATAAGTCGACATCCGTCGTTAGACTTGAAACTAAATATTCTGCACTTGAACTAAAATATCTCAGAACTGATATAGCTAAAAACAACAGTCACCAAAATGATTTTAATAATAAATCAAAAATAATCGACATAACTTCAAAAGAGAAAAGTGAGCTATCTGTTCAAAAAAATTACAGTACCAGTCAAAAAAAGAATAAACTCAAAATCATAAATAGTATTAAGTCAGAAAAGAATTTACCTCCGGCCGATGTGAAAAATGGTTATTCCAAATTATCCCAGAGATCCCAAGAAATACAGATTGTGCAGGTAACGAAGAATGATTTCCTAACACCTCAAGTAGTGGGTAATTAAAATGAAATATCTAATTTATGTAGTTATTATTGTTTCGATTACTTTTAATGTCCTATATGCTCAATTTGATGATTATTATCTGGATTTCAAAGCTGATATAAAATCCAATGACGGAAAACAAATATTTGTTCTATTTAACCGCGGAAATGTTAATGATGGAATTGACGGCTATATTCTTATAACGAGGGCTAAGCATAATATTGAAGGAAGTATACAAAAAAGCGGTTTTAATTTTCTTGATCCTAAAATATTTGAACTTGGGATAGAAAAACTTCGCAGAAAGTGGGCTGAAAATAATTTTCCTATAAAAGATATTGAATCGATGACAAATGGTGTTGATGTTGAGAAAGTATATTCATTCGAAATAACGCCAGAAATATTAAATATCCAAAACGATACTTTGAACTTTTATATTAAGGGCGTTTTTTACGACCTTGTAAAACCAAATAATAATTTAGATTCATTCAACCTGAGCTACAATATAAATTTTAGTTATAAACTATTAAAGATACCATTTAATAAAACCGTCCCACTTGATTTTTTCAATGAAGAGTTTAAGGATTACAACTACTCAATCACATTCACAAAAATTAAAAAATCAGAAGAATATTTTAGCGTATACAACAACCAGTATCTGTTTGACGGGATTAATCAATCCGCTGCAGAATCCGAATTGCCGCCGGATGTCCGATTTAAAATCGGGGCAGAATACTTAAAAAATAATACAAATAATCCGGCACAATTGATTACTATTTCACCTGATAATTATTTGCTGAGAGTTAAGCAGCATCCACTTACACCTTTTAATACTTTAGTTGAAAAACAATATGCTAATACTGTCGGTTTACCAGTTGAAGCTTACAATACAGAGTTAGATTTTCCTTTTCAGATGTATAATGATGAAAAGTCTGAGTTTTATAAAAACTATAAGACTAAAAAGGAGATATTCCAGTCAAGGTTTAAAGTTATAGTTGTTCCAATATCTTTAGATGAAGATACACTTACTGCTGATATATTTTTGAATTATTCAAAGATTACTCTGGACAACATACCTAGATGGACACCTATAAAAAAAAGAGTAAGAATTGTTCAGGGATTTCCGCTGGCTATAAATCTTCCGAAAGAAAATTGGAGTGCTAACTTTGAAAGAGGGGGTGAAAAGTACGACATATACGGCTATTCCGATTTTGAAAGATATGTTGATGAATATTTAATTATATCGTTTGATTCAGTAAAAACAAATTAAAGGAGATTAAAAATGAAAAAGTTATTAATATTAACTCTTCTTGCGGCATCTTTATTTTTTGCCCAGGAAAATAGCAAAGGCAGGATTAGTTTTGTCTTTAACGGCGAAAAATTTGATATCCCGATAAGTACCGTTACAATAATGAAACAAAACAATATACTCGTAAGTGCGAGAGCAGAACATAACGATAGTACTATTATACAGACGGTAAACCTCGAAATGGGATTTAAATGCCTTTCTTCCGGTTATAATGTTTTAACTTACCCTATAACAATAAATATTAATATAAAAGATATTATAAAAGATAGCGGTAAAAATCTAACACTTAGGTATGATAAAAATGGACTTAAAAGCGGAAATGAAAATAATGATTTTGCATCTTATGGAGTTTATAGTAGGGGAGAAAACTTAAGTTGGAATATAAACAAAACATTACAATTAACTTTTGATATATCCAACATTATTTATACAGGTAAAGAATTAAAAATAACAGGTAGCTTCAGCGGAACATTTTCTTCAAAGGTAGCGCCAGAAGGTCAGACTGCCGAAATAAAAGACGGCAAGTTCGAAATAATATTATAGTCCTTTGTTCTCTAATTCATCCCGGAGGCCAGGACATTTTTCGTCCGCCGAGTAAGTGCATGTGGAGGTGGTAAACATCCTGTCCTCCGTTATTACCGCAATTAAAGACAAGCCGGAATCCATCCTTATCGATTTTTAAATCCTTTGCAAGTTTATTTGCGGCATCAAAAAGCTCGCCTAAAAGCTGAGCATGTAGTTTCCCATCTATTTCGGTTACTTTAGCAATTTCTATTTTAGGAATAATTAAAATGTGGACAGGCGCCTGCGGATTTATATCCCTGAATGCCAGAATATTATCGGATTCATAAACAATATCCGCCGGGATCTCCCTATTAATAATTTTGGAAAAGATAGTATTTCCCATAACGTTAACCTCAGGTTAAATTATTCCGTCTTCTCGATTCCGTATTTTTTCATTTTATTATATAAATGACTTCTTTGAATATCCAGCACCTCTGCTGTTTTGCTAATGTTCCAGTCATTTGACTTTAATTGCTTAATAATAAAAGCTTTTTCGGCTTTGTCCTTAAACTCCTGGAAAGAATTACTTGTATCTATAATATCGCCTAAAGAACTTTTTCCGCCTGGAAACAAAAGTTCAATGTCTTTTACGGAAAGTTCTTTTTTATCGGTAAGAATGATGATCCTTTCAACCGCATTTCTTAGTTCTCTTACGTTACCGCTCCACGATAATGACTGCAGGAACTTCAAAGCATCATCTGTAAATTTAATGGGCGGCTTTTTGTGTTTAGTTATAATATCGGCTGCAAAATGATTAACTAATACCGGCACATCTTCAATCCGCTGCCTTAGAGGGGGAATTTGAATTGGTATTACATTAAGCCTGTGAAAAAGATCTTCACGGAAATTTCCTTTTTCAATTTCTTCAGGCAGATTCTTATTTGTCGCCGCAAGAATTCTAACATCGACTTCAATTTTTTTGCTGCCCCCTACACGTTCAATTTTCCCGTCCTCAATTGCCCTTAAAACTTTGGCTTGTGCCTGAAGGCTCATGTCGCCAATTTCATCAAGAAAAATTGTACCTTTGTTGGCATTTTCAAATTTCCCGATCCTCTGCTGGAATGCTCCTGTAAATGAGCCTTTCTCGTGTCCGAATAATTCCGATTCAATTAATTCATTGGGTATTGCGGCGCAATTAACTTCTACGAATGATTTGTCTTTCCTTGAGCTTTTATTATGAAGAGCTCTTGCAACAAGTTCTTTCCCCGTACCGTTTTCCCCGGTAATCAATACCCGTGTGTCAATTGGTGCGACACGGTCAATAATTTCAAGAATGCCTTTTATAGCTTTACTGCTGCCTAGAATTTCAGTATTCGCTTTAAGAGATTGTTTTATTTCGGAATTTTCGTTCAATAAATTGAATTGTTCAACGGCATTTCTAACGCTGATTAAAAGTTTATCCCTATCAATTGGTTTTTCTATAAAATCAAAAGCGCCAAGTTTTGTTGCTTTTATTGCATTTTCAATGCTGCCGTGCGCGGAAATAACAATTACAGGAGTTGAAGAATTATTTTCTTTTACTTTTTTAAGAACTTCAAAACCGTTCATTTCAGGCATTTGAATATCAAGCAGCAAGCAGGAAAATTTATTCGTAAAAAGCTTTTCCAGCCCCTGGAAGGTACTTGTAGAATAATCAACATTATAATCCTCATAATCGAGGATCATTTTTATGCTTTCGCAAATTTCTTTTTCATCGTCTATAATTAAAATTGAACTCATAAGTGAAATCTTAAAAATAATAGTGAACGAATTATCATTACTTGTGAAGGAAGAATACTCTTGTCCTTTCTTAACATTTCCCCGAACAAGTTTCCTAAAGTATTCGTCTGCAAATCCCTTTGGTCTATTGCGTTCTGAACTTCAAAATTTTCCTCAAAAACCTCCACAAAATAACCAATTAGATCGCCTAAATCAACGAAGTTTTGAGCGTAAGAAATATATGCGCTGCCGAAAAAGTGCGCAAGTTTATCTTTGTCACCGTAATTATCCCTTGGTGTATCAAAGAAAAAACGCCTTGGGAGGTTATTATTTTTACCTCTATATATGCTATCAGGTGCACAGGGCAACCGGTATACTACAATTCTATTAATCAGAGGGATTCTAACGTGAACTTTGTTATATGGTATTACTGCAAAAGTTAATTCAAACAACGTATTCGAATAATCGTAGTTTTCATATTTGAGCATTCTGAGGTAAATAGTATCGGCAAGAGCTAAATCAGTGTTTGTTTTTTTCAGTTCCTTAAAATAATCAGAAGAAATGAATGTGGAAATATAATTGATTGCTTTGGACAGTCTGCTTTGTTGAGCGAATGAACTTGGGCCGGCAGAGATGGTTATGATTGATAAAAATAATAAAAAGTTTGCTTTGAATAAACGCAAAGGATCAAAATTCATTAAGTCTGAATAACTCCAACATTGAATTTAGAAATATTGTGATTATTATTTGCAACTTCAATAGCTAAAGAAATATATTCTCTTGTTAGTGCAGGGTCAATAATTTCATCAATCCACATTCGTGCGGCAGCATAAAGAGAGGTGCTGGTTTTATCATAAGATTCGGATATATCGGCAAGAAGCTTTTTCCTGTCAGTTTCACCAAAATTGAGCAGGTTTTGATCTTCATCTCTTTCCACTTGTTTTAATTTTATATCCAGAAGGACGCTGCTTGCCTGTGCGCTGCCCATAACTGCAATTTTAGCATTTGGATAAGCAAATATAAATCTTGGGTCATAAGCCCTGCCGCACATTGCGTAATTACCGGCTCCAAAGCTATTGCCAATAATTATTGTAATTTTGGGAATAACTGAATTAGCGACCGCATTCACCATTTTTGCACCATCTTTAATAATACCCCCATGCTCAGCCCGGCTGCCAACCATAAACCCGGTAACATCTTGAAGAAAAATCAACGGTATTTTCCTTTGGTTACAATTCATAATGAAACGCGCAGCTTTGTCTGCACTGTCGGAATAGATTACACCGCCAACCTGCAATTCGCCCGTTTCCGTTTTTACATTATTTCTTTGATTGGCCACGATACCAACGGCCCAGCCATCTATTCTTGCATAACAAGTAATCAGTGTTTTCCCGTACCCCGCTTTGTATTCGTCTATTTCAGAATTGTCAACTATCCTCGAAATTAGTTCAAACATGTCATAGGGTTTTAATGTGTCTTCGGGGAGATATCCGTATATTTCTTCCGGGGAATAAAGCGGAGGTTTGCTTGTTGTACGGTTAAATCCTGCCTTTTGCACTTCTCCAAATTTTTCTGTTAGTTTTTTTATCTGTGACAGGCATTCCTGATCATTTTTTATCCTATAGTCAGTTACGCCTGAAATATTAGATTGGACTCTTGCACCGCCAAGATTTTCATTATCGATCACTTCCCCAATTGCGGCTTTTACTAAATGCGAACCGGCAAGAAAGACGGAGCCTTCTCCTTCAACAATCAGAGCTTCATCACTCATAATAGGTAGATATGCACCGCCGGCGATACACGGGCCCATAATAGCAGCAATCTGTGGAATACCCATAGAAGAAATTTTGGCGCTATTTCTGAATATTCTTCCAAAATGTTCTTTATCAGGAAAAATTTCATCCTGAAGTGGAAGAAAAACTCCGGCGCTGTCAACAAGATAAATTACAGGCAAATAGTTATCCATAGTAATTTCCTGCGCACGGAGATTTTTTTTTACAGTAATCGGAAACCAGGCACCTGCTTTGACAGTGGCATCATTAGCAACAATAACATAAAATTTATTATTAATTTTACCAATTCCGAATATGGTACCGGAGGAAGGTGCTCCGCCGTATTCAGTATACATATTGTGTGCTGCAAAGGTACCCAGTTCATAGAATTTTGTCCCATCATCCACCAGAGTCATTATACGTTCCCGCGCAGTTAGTTTGCCCTTCTTTTTATGTTTTTCAATTGCTTCTTTCCCGCCTCCAAATTTGATTAGATTTTTTTCGGCTTCAAGCTTCCTCAAAAGATTTTTGTAATTATCTTGGCGGCGTAAATAAGTCTCATTTTCTTTAACAGGGGTCCCAATTATACTCATAAGTTTTTTTAGATTATTTATCTTTCAGCAATTCTCCGGCAATAACAATTCTTTGTATTTCCGAAGTACCTTCTCCAATGGTTAATAACTTTGCATCGCGGTAAAATTTTTCAACGGGATACTCTTTTATATAACCGTATCCGCCGAATATCTGAACTGCTTCATTTGCAGCTTTCTCTGCTGTTTCACTTGCAAAAAGTTTTGCCATTGCGGCTTCTTTTCTATTAGCCTTTCCGCAATCTTTCAAAATTGCAGCACGGTAAGTAAGCAGTCTAGCAGCTTCTATATTTGTGTGTATGTCTGCAAGTTTAAACTGTATAGCCTGAAATTCATTTAAAGATTTGCCAAACTGTTTTCTAATTTTACTGTATGAAAGAGCAGCATGCAATGCTCCCTCTGCCAGTCCTAGGCTCAAAGCGGCTATGGAAACTCTGCCGCCCTCAAGAATCCCAAGAGCCTGTGTAAATCCTTCATTTTCATTTCCAATTAAATTTTTTCCTGGGATTCTGCAATTATCAAATAATAATTGTGTAGTATCACTTGCCCGCATACCGAGTTTATTTTCTTTTTTCCCAACAATAAAACCATTGTTACCTTTTTCCAGTATGAAGGCAGAAATCCCTTCTCTTCCTTTACTCTTATCGGTGATAGCCATTATTACGACAGTCTCACCTACAGTTCCATGCGTAATAAAGGATTTATTTCCATTAAGGATATAGGCACCTTCAACTTTCTCAGCCGTAGATTCTAATCCTGCGGCATCACTACCCGATGATGCTTCGGTCAGGCCCCAGGCCCCGATTTTTTCCCCTGAGGTTAAATCCGGTAAATACTTTTGTCTTTGTTCTTCATTCCCGAATTTAAAAATATGATTAGTACATAATCCGTTATGGGCTGCAACAGATAGTGCAATTGAAGGGTCAACTTTTGCTAATTCTTCTATTATTATGACCAGATCAATGTATCCAAGTCCAGCACCTCCGTACTTTTCGGGTATCAGTACTCCAAGGTATCCAAGTTCACCTAGCTGCTTCATGATGATATGAGGGAATTCCTGAGCCTCATCGTACTTCATTATGAACGGGCGAATATTTTTTTCGGCATAATCCCGTAAAGTATTCCTAATTACCAATTGATTTTCATTCAAGTCAGTAAGGAAGGCATTCTCCATTACTTCCATTGGATAATTCCTTTCAAGTTATTTTGCAAGTATTCCATTCAGTTTTTGCTGAACGGATAAACAATTTATGAGAGTCTTGTAGACTATATACAAATAAGGAATAGTTTAATTTATGTAAGTTAAAACTGATTTTTGAAATTTTCTATGATCTGGTCGGCAATGTGATATGGAGATAAACTGTTTAAGGTAACACTTTCTAAAGTTGAATTAAGATAATTTTTCCCGTTTTCGTTCCAAAGTTTATTTTTTATTTTATCTTCAACAATTTCTATGATTCTTATCTTAGCCTGTTGAGATCTTCTTTTTATCAGACAATTTTCTTTTATTAGATAGTTCTTGTGTTTTTCAATTTCGTTTGCTATTTCATCTATTCCCGTGTCGTTCGTAGCAACTGAACTTAAGATATTAGCTACCCAGGAATGTTCATCATGATGTCTCATGATTAGAACAGTTTTTAATGCAGACAGCGCCTGTTCTGAACCGGGGCGGTCGCATTTGTTCATTATAAAGAAATCGGCAATTTCCATCAAACCTGCTTTCATTGCCTGAACGGAATCTCCTGACTCCGGAACCAGTACTACAATAGTTGTATCGGATGCCTGAGCGATATCAAGTTCGGATTGTCCTACGCCTACGGTTTCTAATATTATATAATCGTACCCAGCTGAATCAAAAATATCTGCTACGTCAGTGGTTTTTATACTCAAGCCGCCCAGACTACCTCTTGCTGCCATGCTTCTAATGAATACTCCCGGATCCTGTCCGATTTCGTTCATCCTAATGCGGTCGCCAAGTAGAGCACCTCCGGTAAAAGGACTTGTCGGGTCGACCGCAATAATCCCTACAGTTTTGTTCTGATTTCTGAATAATTTTGTTAATTGATTTGTTATCGTGCTTTTACCTGCACCGGGCGGACCGGTAATTCCAATTCTATGTGCTTTACCGATATGACGATGAATTTTTCTTAATAGATTCTCAGATTTTTCATCGACTGATTCATCAATTGAAATAGCTCTGCTGACAGTTCTTTTATCGTTTTGAAGTAGTTTCTCTATAAAAATATTATCTATTTCGGTTTTTTTCAAAATTACCACAGCACGGTTAAAATGGACTAATAAAATTATTTTCTTTCTTTGAAATACTCTACAGTCTTCTTTAGCCCGTCTTCCAATTTAGTAGATGGTTTCCAGCCGAACTTTTTAAAAATCTTATCAGAAGTAATTACACTTCTCATTTGTTCACCGGCTGCTGCAGGTCCGTGTTTTTCTTCCTTGCCTTTTCCAATAATTCCGTTAAGAAGGTTGAAAATCTCATTGACAGTTGTCTCCTTACTTGTGCCAACATTATAAACATCGCTTTGTACCTCTTTCAATGCAATAAGGTTTGCTTTTACTACATCTTCCACAAAGACATAATCACGTGTTTGAAGCCCATTCCCATTAATAATAGGCTGCTCTCCATTTAATAATTTGCTTGTAAAAATTGCTACAACGCCTGCTTCACCAAAAGGATTTTGTCTTGGCCCGAATATATTTGCATAGCGAAGAATTGTATAGTTAAACTTATACTGAACTTTGTAAAAGTATAAGTATTTTTCTACAGCGAGTTTTGAAATTCCATACGGTGAGAGGGGAGCAAGCGGATGATTTTCATCTGCCGGGAAATAATCCTGTTCACCGTATACTGCTCCTCCGGTAGATGCAAAAATAAATTTTTTCACTCCGTGTAGAATACAATTTTGCAAGAGATTGAGAGTACCAAGAATATTAGTATTTGCGTCAAATGCAGGGTTAGCAACCGAACGGCGCACGTCCATTTGGGCTGCATGATGGTCGACTACGTCAAATTTTTCTTTTTCAAATAAATTAGAAATATTATTATCGCAAATATCGGTATTTATAAAAACAGCTTTTTTATTTATGTTTTTTTCAAACCCTGTAGATAGATTATCCAAAATAAAAACTTGATGGCCTTCATTGATAAAAGCGTCAGTAATATGAGAAGCTATAAAGCCGGCGCCCCCCGTAACTAGAATTTTCATAAAGTATCCTTTTTATATAATTTATGTTTGTAAATATATTCTTTAACCTTGGGATGAACAAGAAAATCAATCGACAAATTATTTGCAACTCTATGTCTTATATCACTGGAACTTATCTCTATGGTAGGTGTATCAACAAATGTTGCAGAATGATAATATTTATCTACAATTATTGGCTCAACAGTTGTACTTCTTTTTAATACAACCAGCCTTGTAATTTCAATAATTAGATCAGGTTCTTTCCACGTATTAAAATTAAAAATGTTATCGTAACCTATAATTAGTTCCATCTCATAGTATTTATTTTTTAATTCCCTGAGGGTATCAATAGTATATGAAATTGAATCTCTTTTTAATTCTGTATCAGAACAGAGGAAGTAAGGGATATCTTTTATTGCAAGCTCTACCATATTAAATCTATGTCGGGAAATTTTATTTTCACATTCAGCTTTATGTGGTGAAATTAAGGCAGGAATAAAAATTATCTTTTCAAGATTTCTTATTTCTTTAACTGCCTGTGCTGCAATAAGGTGCCCGATATGGATTGGATCAAATGTCCCCCCAAAAATTCCCACCGGCCTCATTTAAGAAGTTCCTTATATTCGATAAATAAATTTGTAAATCTTTCGTGCATATTCTGGCTGCAATAAGCGAGACTCTCTTTTTTTGATAATTCCCCGTATAGATATTTAAAATCCTCAATAGAATTTATCAGCATGAAACCGCCCAGGACATGAATAAAGTTATCATGTTTGTTTACTTTAGCAAGCAGGTTATCGAATGCTAAATCATCCCATGCAATATCTTGAAATAATTCTTTATTGAATGCATTAAATCCAATAAAAGCGATATTATTTCTATTTGTCTTACCCAGTACAATTACTTCGTCTTCAATTTGAAGAAGGTTGAATGCTTTCTGAATCTCTTCAGGTGTTATTCCTATTGATCCGGCAAAAATAATTAAATTATTATCACTGTTACTAAAAAATTTTTCCGACATTGATTTAAAAAGATTTTTTTTGTCGGATGTATCGCTAAAATTTATATTAAATCCATTTTCCTTTAATTCTTCCGGTAAAAAATCCTTATCATGATTATCAAAGTTAAATGTAATTCTTATTGTTTTCGGCAATTTACTTAATATCTCTTTGTGATTCAAAATTAGCGATGAATTCAGTGAAATAGAATCATCTTTGCTGAATGATTCAAATTTAGATACGGCTTCTTTGTTAAAACCCGGAGAATTTAGCAATATATAAATTGAAGAATTTGATTTCATATTTTATTTTGATTGGGCTTGTTCAAGTAAATTCTGAATAAAAGACCTATAATATTTAACATCCTCTTGGTAAAACCTTCTGCTTGATCCGGAAGAGCTTTTTAATTCCATTTTCCTAAATGCCAAAGTTGTTGCAGCTCTAATATATAATTTCCTTATTCTTTCATCAACCCAGCCCAATTTATTTCGTTTTGATGAATTTAAAATTTCCAAATGATTTGCCGGAATCAACCCGTTTATAGTCTCTTCTAATAGTTCCTGGTAGATTATTCTTTTTTCACTAAATATAGCAACAGTAAAAACAATGACAAAAATAATTACTGTGAAAAGTACAAATATAAAACCAATAAGTGTTGTTGCTTTGAAACTCACACTATAGTTCCACGCAAAATGAATAAACATTGCAATAAAAAGCCCTATAGGAGGGAATATAATTTTGTAAAAAATATTTTTTAATTTTGAATAACCCAGGAAGGCTCCCAAAACAGCAGTTGCGGCACAATGCATCACTCCGGAAAAGAGTGTTCTGATAAATACTATTGTAATCCAATCGGAAAATGCCAAATTCCCAAACGCAATAAAGTAAAGAAAGTTTTCAGTCATACCAAAACCGAGCCCTATAGCCCCTCCGTACATCAGCCCGTCGGTTACATTGTCAATTTTTTTATTTGTAAAAACTATAAGAAGAAAGAGGCCTTTTGTAATTTCCTCAATACACGGAGCAATAAGAATTACTTCCATTCTTTCCATCTGATTATGATTTCGGATAAATAAAGACAGGAGGTAATAAATCAGACTGCTTCCGATTACTGCAAAAAATACTGCCCCAATTGCACCCCTAAAAAAATTTTGCAGTACTATGCCGAGCGTCTCTCTATCGTACCTATCGTATTTTAGGATAACGACCGAGTAGATTATCAAAGGAAAAATTGCTGCAAAAGCTGATTCAATATAGAGCATTCTATTCTAGGAGCATCAAAGTTTTAAAATTTATTCTGATTTTGTAATTATTCTTCTTTTAACCAGTTCATTATTTCTTTAAGTGACGGCCGTTTGCCATAAGATAATATTCCTACTCTGAAAACTTTACCGGCTACAAAAATGGATAAATAAATTGAAATGGCCATTATAATAATGGAAATTACAAGTTCCCATAGCGGTATAGGGCCGATACTAAACCGAAGTATCATAGTTGCGGGAATGGTTAAAGGAATAAATGATAAAATATGAACAAAAGAAGAATTGGGATTTTCAATTGCAGGTAATGCAAATGCTAAAGGCAGCATCATTGTTAAACTAAGATAGCTTGTTATTTGTTGCGCTTCCTGTTCCGAGGAAACTATGGAACCTATCCCGACAAAAATTGCAGAGTAAAAAATAAACCCCAATATAAAAAATAAAAGTATAGGTAAAATATTATTGAATACATCCGGCGGCACTATTGCAGAACCTGCCAGAGTTGCACAGACTAAAGTCCAAATTAATACTTGAGTTAAACCTAATGCGCTAAGGCCTAAAACTTTTCCTGCCAGCAACTCGTTCGGTGAACAACTTGAGATAATAATCTCTATTAATCTGTTCGATTTTTCTTCAACCAAACTTCTAACAAGCATCCCGCCGGATGAAATTACCATCATCATTAAAAGTATTATAAAGATAATAGACGTAAAAAAGAGTTCAATAAAGTCAGAACTTGATTTTTTCCCTTCTTTTTCAATTTTCACGACTTCTATATCAACTCTATTCGAAATAAATTTCATCAGTGTGGAATTTATACCTTCTTTCGATAATTTTAACTCAATTCGGGTATTATTGAAAGCTTCTTTTAAATTACTCAATTCCTTAAAATTTCCTGCATTTTTAGTCCTGTATTCAATTTTACATGAATCATTCGGATAATTTCTGATTAAAAGATATCCTTCAAGTTTACCAGAAACTGTATTCTCGTCCCCTGATTTTTTCAACTCAATAAGATTTTTTTTATTTCCGGCTAAATTTATAAGTAAATAATTTGGTTGCCCGTTTGCAAGTTTAAATTGTTCGACATTGCGAAGAAGGGGTTTAAAAAAAATGCCTGAAGTATCAATAACACCAATTGCTTTTGTGCTATCGTCCCGGCGGTCTGAAATAAGAGTTGGAGCTAAAGCAAATCCAATAATAATTGCCGGTGTCAGAAACAAAGATATTATAAAAGTCTTTGTCTTGATTTTTTCAAAATATTCCCATTTAGCAATAACAAAAGTTTTATTCATTTAATTAGAGTTTTCTTTTATTGCATCTATAAATATTTTATTTAATGTAGGTTCAATTATAGAAAATTGAGAAATATAAATCTTGTCAATAATTCTCTTTAAAAAATTATTCGGCTTTATGTCATCTTTTAACTGAACTTCGGCATAATTGCTGTAGTAATCAATATGAATAACAGAAGGATCAGAACTGAGAAATGAAGCATCACCTTCAAATTCCATCCTTAAAGTATTGGTACCGAAGTTTCTTTTTATTTGTGCAAGACTTCCATTACAGACTTGTTTACCTTTGTTAATTAAAAAAATATCCGAGCATAATTTCTCAGCAATATCCATTTGATGGGTTGACAAAATAATAGTTTTACCTGAATCTACGAATGATAATAATATATCCTTAATTAATTGCTGGTTGATGGGGTCAAATCCGCCAAATGGTTCATCAAAAATTAATAATTGTGGATTGTGCAGTACAGTAGTGATAAATTGAATCTTCTGTTGATTTCCTTTTGATAATTCCCCAACCCTTTTGTCCTTGTAACTTTCAATTTCAAGTTTTTTTAGCCATTTTATTGATTCCGAAATTGCTGATTTCCGGGTCATATTTTTCAAGCCTGCAAAATAAAGCAAAGTATCTAAAACTTTACTTTTCTTATATAAGCCTCTTTCTTCAGGTAAATAGCCGGTAATATTGAAGAATTCTTTGCTAAAAGGTTTGCCATTAAAAAGAATAGTGCCGATTGAAGGTTTTATAATATTAAGTATTATACGAATAGTTGTGGTTTTACCGGCACCGTTAGGACCCAGCATTCCGAATATTTTGCCGGGTTCAACATTAAATGATACATTGTTTACTGCAATCGTATCCTTAAAGTTCTTTGTAAGATTGTTAACTTGCAGCATAAAAATTGAAACGCTTTTATTCTATTTATGAATGATTAAAAACACTTACGTCTAATATATTATGATATAGTTTTAATTAAAACGAGTAATTTGATTTTATACCTACTTTGAAAGATTTCTTAATGATTACTGGCCAATTTTAACATTTTTAATTAGAAATGCCTTTTATTATTTAATAAATATTTGATTATATATCAAACTATGGCTATATTTTCGTTTGTTTTTTTTCTCTTTCTTAAGAAGATTTGATGAAAATTAAAATTTCTAATTTAAGTGACGGTGTTCATAATTTTAATTTTGATGAAGCGGTAAAAGATATTAATCTAAATGAACCGTTCTTTGGAAATATTTTAGTAGAAGTAGAGTTGAATAAATCTCACAATCAATTAGTACTTTCAGCCGGCATAGAAGCTAAAGCCAATTTTGATTGTGACCGATGTAATAATAATTTCAACACTACTATAACAAATTCATATAAGATGGTTTATCTTATGGGAATTGATCCGGAAAATTCTGCTTCAATTAATATAGCCTATCTGCTTCCGGATGAAGATAAAATAATCCTTGATGCAGATGTTCGGGATTATGCTCTATTGGCAGTCCCGATGAAAAGGCTTTGCAATGAAGATTGTAAGGGCTTGTGCATTGGATGCGGAAAAAACTTAAATGAGGGAGATTGCGGTTGTAATCATGAAAATATTGACGATAGATGGATTCCTCTTGTGGAATTAAAAAATAAATTAAATAATAATTAAAAACAGGAAAAATAATGCCAAATCCTAAACGTAGATGGTCTAAAAGTAGAAGAGATAAACGAAGGACTCATTATAAGGCTACACTCCCGGCGCTTGGTACGTGTTCTAACTGTGGTGAAATGAAGTTGACACATCGTGCTTGCCCTTCCTGCGGTTACTATAACGAACGTTCAATGTTTATTCCTAAAAGCTAAAATAAATTATTAAATCCTACTAATGTCCAATTCTGATTCTGATAAGATGAAATGCAGAATAATTGTAGACGCAATGGGGGGCGATTTCGCCCCTTTTAATGCTGTCGTGGGAGCTATACGTGCCTCCGAAGAAAACAGCGGTATTGAGTTGTATTTAGTCGGAAGATCCGAAGAAATATTAAAGGTAATTTCTACTAATAATCTTTCTTTTAATAAAGACAATATTATTCAGGCAGATGAAGTTATTGATATGGCGGCTCAACCAACTACTTCATTGAAAGCTAAACCTAATTCATCAATAGTTGTTGGAACTAGATTAATCCGGGAGAAAAAAGCGGATGCTTTTGTCAGTGCAGGAAATACCGGTGCAGTTATGGCTGCTTCAACTCTTATAATGGGGAGAATACCGGGTGTTGGCAGACCAACCATAGGGCAAGCTATGCCCAATGAAACAGGAATATCTACTTTATTTGATGTAGGGGCCAGCGTAGATTCTAAACCCAAACATCTTCTTGAGTATGCTTTAATGGGAACTATCTTTACTAAAGAAATTTATGGAATTGATAATCCTAAAGTTGGTATATTAAGCGTCGGAGAAGAAGAGTCAAAGGGTAACGAAGTTACCGTGGCGGCGGCTACGTTGATAAAAAAAACAAATTTAAACTTTGTGGGTAATGTTGAAGGAAGGGATATTTTAAAAGGTACAGTTCATGTGGTAGTTTGTGATGGCTTTGTTGGGAATATTATTATAAAATTCGGCGAAAGTGTTCTGGATTTTCTAAAATACAAATTTAAAGATTATGCCGGCAAAGGATTTATGAATAAAATTAAAATCGGCATAGTAAAGAACAGCATGAAAGAAATTTTAAAAGATTTTGATTACCAGGAGTACGGCGGGGTTCCACTGCTTGGTGTTAACGGAATATCAATTATCGGGCATGGTTCCAGTACTCCTAAAGCTATTAAAAACATGGTTTTCAGAGCCTATGAAATGCATCAGAAGAATTTAATAGTAAAGATCGAAAATTCTATAGAGCAGTATTCATATTTAACATAAATCAGGAATGGAATGAGAGAAAACAGATATAATGCAGTGATTACTGGCGTGGGAATGTATGTTCCCGAAACTATTTATGATAATGCTTATTTTGAGAAAATAGTAGATACAACTGACGAATGGATCAGAACCAGGACGGGAATTAGAGAAAGAAGAATACTTGAAATTGGCGGAACAAGTATATTAGCAACAAGGGCTGCTGAAGATTTATTGAAATCTAAAAACATGTCAGCAGAAGAAATTGATGCTATAATCGTTTCTACTGTTACACCTGATATGTTTTTCCCGGCTACGGCTTGCCTGGTCCAAAATAATATTGGCGCAAAAAATGCCTGGGGATTTGATCTATCCGCTGCTTGCTGTGGTTTTTTATTCGGATATCAGACGGCATGTTCGCTGGTAGAAAGCGGTGATTACAAAAAAGTTTTACTAATCGGCGCTGATAAAATGAGTTCTATTACCGATTATAAAGACCGAAATAATTGTATTTTATTTGGGGATGCCGGAGCCGCTGTATTGATAGAACCAACTGAAGATAATAATTACGGTTTGCAAGATTCATTATTAAGAATAGACGGTTCCGGACAAGATTATCTCAATATGAAAGGCGGCGGGAGCCTTAATCCCCCAACTCATGAAACTGTTGATAAAAATATGCATGTTATTTTTCAGGAAGGGAAAGCGGTTTTTAAAGTTGCTGTAAAAGGTATGGCGGATATTTCTTATGATTTAATGAAGAAAAATAATCTTGATTCTGATGATATTAGATATCTAGTGCCGCATCAGGCAAATCTTAGAATAATTAGTGCAACTGCTGAACGGATGGGTATAAGCCAGGATAAAGTTATGATCAATATCGATAAATACGGAAATACTACTGCCGCTACTATACCTTTATGTTTAGTTGAATATTACAGAGCGGGGAAAATAAAGAAAGGTGATAAACTTATATTGGCCGCATTTGGCGGCGGATGGACATGGGGTGCCAGTTATTTGGTTTGGAGTATGGAATAATTTTATAAAATATTTTTTTGTTTTAGTTATGTCTAAAAAAGCTTTTATATTTCCGGGACAGGGTTCACAATATATTGGTATGGCCAGCGATATTTTTGAAAATTCTGTAGAAGCTCAGGAAATAATAAAAACCGCAGATGATGCACTAGGAATAAACTTATCATACTTAATGTTCAACGGTCCTGAAGATCAACTAAAGCAAACTGAATATACTCAACCGGCGATATTTTTGCATAGTGCTATTTTATTGAGTCTTATTAGAACGCTTCATGTTGACGCTTCTGCAGGCCACTCTTTGGGAGAATATTCTGCATTGGTAGCCTCAGGTGCAATTCAGTTCTATGATGCTATTAAGCTTGTGAGAATAAGAGGCACAGCAATGCAGGAGGCGGGAGTTAAAAATCCTGGTACCATGGCTGCTATAATTGGTTTGGAACCTGCAAAAGTGATTGAAAGTTGTATTGATGCGTCTAAGTTCGGTATCGTCCAATGTGCAAATTTTAATTCACCGGGACAAATAGTAATTTCAGGTACATTTGAGGGTGTTAAAAAAGGGATGGAGATTTGTAAATCAAGAGGTGCAAAGCTGGTTAAAGAACTTGTTGTAAGCGGTGCATTTCATTCACCTCTTATGGAATCAGCACAAAATGCGTTATCAGATGGGTTAAATAAAGTAAGTATTTACGATGCAAAATTTCCTGTATACGCAAATGTTTTTGCAGAGCCGGTTATAAAAAAAGAGGAAATAAAGGAATTACTTCTTAAACAGCTAACATCGCCGGTAAGGTGGGAGCAGACGATAAGAAATATGATTAAAGACGGCATTGATGAGTTTTTTGAAATTGGACCGGGTAAAGTTCTTCAAGGCCTGGTTAAGAGAATAAATTCCGATGTTAAATGTTATTCTATTGACAAATATTCTGAAGTGGAGAAATATTTATAATGGCAGAACAATTTTTAAAAGAAATAAAAGGGATGAAAATTGATCCCATTATTTTCACACTAAATTTTAGCTGCAGATGCAACGGGGAGTGTTGTAATTACGGTGTTTACACGGACCTTAAAGAGCATAAAATAATTTTAGGAATTAAAGATAAAATAATACCCTTAATGGACGAAACACAAACCACAGATAGCAGCAAATGGTTTGAAGCGCCTGAAAAAGATGAAGACTTTGATTCAGGTATTGCTGTCGGAACGGAATTATATAATTCAAAATGTGTATTTTTAGATAAACAAGGACTCTGTACCTTACAGAAATATGCAATAAAAAATAATCAGCCTAAGTGGAAGTATAAGCCGCTATATTGTATTTTGTTTCCGTTAACAATATACAATGGTGCAATTACTGTGGATGATGAACACATTAATAGATTGAAGACCTGTAATAAATTTCCAATAGCTGCGACCTCTCTTTATGAAGCCTGTAAAGATGAACTGGTACAATTTTTTGGAGATGACGGCATGGCTGAATTAGAAGAATACAGGAAAGCTTTTATGGCCGATTTAAAGAAAGAGTAAGGAATTGAAAATTTTAGAAAGAATTTCATGTTATTAAAAAATAAAAAAGCAATTGTGACAGGTGGTACCAGAGGTATCGGAAAAGCTATAGTATTGGAACTAGCATCCAAAGGATGTGACGTTGTTTTTACTTTCCAAAACTCTATTGAAGCCGCCAAATTAGTAGAAAATGAAGCTGAAAAATTTGGTGTTAAATTATTCGGATTACAGGCAGATGCGTCTAAATTCTCAGAAGCTGAAAAAACAGTAAATTTTACTTTGGAAAAGTTAGGGGGTTTAGATATTTTAGTAAACAATGCAGGAATAACTAAGGACAATCTGATTGTAAGAATGAGTGAAGAAGATTTTGATAAAGTTATTTCTGCAAATCTTAAAAGTGTATTTAATTATACAAAAGCGGTTGCCAAACATATGATAGGACAACGTACCGGTAGAATTATTAATATTTCTTCGGTTGTTGCAATTATAGGCAACCCTGGACAGGCAAATTATGTTGCGTCTAAATCCGGTGTTATAGGTCTTACTAAATCAAATGCTAAAGAGCTGGCATCAAGAAACATTACTGTTAATGCTGTTGCACCCGGTTATATCTCTTCCGATATGACCGAGAAGCTAAATGATAAACAGAAAGAATCAATTATAAATAATATTCCATTAAAACGGATCGGTTCGCCGGAAGATGTTGCTAAAGTGGTTTCGTTTTTAGCTTCTCCGGATGCTGAATACTTAACCGGCCAGGTAATTTCTGTAGATGGCGGAATGGCTATGTAATTAACTTTACTAATCAGTAGGTTCACTTAGCTAGGTTTTATTCAACAATAAATAATAAATACAATAGGAGAAAAAAATGGACGTTGAAACAAAAGTAAAAGAAATAATTATTGACAAGCTTGGGGTTGAAGAATCTCAAATTACACCTGAAGCCTCTTTTACTAATGATTTAGGTGCTGATTCACTTGACATCGTTGAATTGGTTATGGGTTTTGAAAGCGCATTTCAAATTTCTATTCCTGATGAAGACGCTGAAAAAATAGGCACAGTAGGTGACGCAGTTAAATATTTGACGGAAAAAGTAGGGTAAGATTTTTAAATCCGGGAATATTTTTTATTCCCGGAAGCTTTAGCCTAAAAAGAATACTTTAGCCTCAATAATTTACTCGCTGTTAATTTATTCTAATTCTTCGGAGTAAAAGATGAACAAGAGGAGAGTAGTTGTTACCGGCCTTGGGGCAATTACTCCAATAGGTATTGGGATCCAGGAATATTGGACAAATTTACTAGATGGAGAAAACGGAGTTGACTTAATAACAAAATTTGATGCCTCAAATTTTGAAACTCAATTTGCTGCTGAAGTAAAGAACTTTAATCCCGAACAATATCTAGATAAAAAAGGTGTAAAGAGGATGGATCCTTTTACCCAATACGCTCTTGCAGTCGCCGATATGGCTGTCTCAGATTCAGGAATGAATCTTGAGAAAATTAATAGAGAACGATTTGGAGTGATATTCGGAAGTGGAATTGGCGGCATGGTTACCAACCAACAGCAGCATTGGAGTTATAATGAAACAAAAAATCCCAAATTAATAAGTCCCTTCTTTGTTACAATGATGATTTCAGATATTGCTGCCGGCCAAATCTCAATCAAGCATGGATTAAAAGGTCCCAACTATGCTACAACTTCCGCATGTGCAACTTCCTCTCATGCAATTGCCGATGCATTCTTTTTAATTCAGAGGGGCAGTGCGGATTTAATGATGTGCGGCGGCTCCGAAGCTGCTATTACTGAAATGTCGATTGGCGGTTTTAATGCAATGAAAGCCCTTTCAAAATGGAATGACCGTTATAAAGAAGCTTCAAGGCCGTTTGACAAAGATAGAAATGGTTTTGTTATGGGTGAAGGCGCAGGTATAATCATTCTTGAGGAATACCATCATGCTTTGAATCGCGAAGCAAAAATTTATTGTGAACTTGCCGGCGTGGGGTTAACAGGAGATGCATATCATGTTACGGCTCCGGCTCCCGGTGGAGAAGGTGCGGTAAGGTCTATGAAAGAAGCCATTAGAGATGCGAAACTTTCAATTACAGATATTGACTATATAAATGCCCATGGTACTTCTACAACTTATAATGATGTTAATGAAACGTTTGCAATAAAAACTGTTTTCGGGGAACATGCCTATAGACTTATTGTAAGTTCAACTAAATCAATGACTGGCCACCTTTTAGGTGCTGCAGGAGGTATAGAAGCAATTGCTACCATTCTTGCAATTGTTAATGATATAGCTCCGCCAACAATAAATTTAACTAATCCCGATCCTGAATGCGACCTAAATTATAGCCCGTTAAAATCGACCAGGAAAATAATTTATAGTGCAATTAGTAATACATTTGGATTTGGCGGACATAATGCATCTTTGTTGTTTAAAAAGTTTAAGGAATAAGTTTGGGTAAAATACTTTCTTGGATACTCGAAAAACTAAAACAAAGAGAAGAGAGAAATAAGTCTAAGGCTATTTCCCGGATTCTTACACCTCATAAATTTGCTGAGCTTGAAAAAGTAATCGGGTTTAGTATTAAGAACAGATCATATTTTGTCCAGGCCCTAATGCACCGGTCATTTCTCGAAAACAACAGCGGATATGCAGTATCAAATGAAAGAATGGAATTTTTAGGGGATTCTGTGTTGAATTTAGCCGTAGCAGAATATTTATTTAATGAATTTCCGGATAAAGATGAAGGTTTTCTTACTAAAGTCCGGGCTAAATTAGTCAACAGAATTGCTTTAGCCGATGCAGCAGACCGAATAAATTTGGCAGATTTTCTTCTTATTAGCAAGAACTTATCTAATAATTTTAAGAATGGATCTAGAACTGTTCTTGCAGATGCTTTGGAAGCAGTGATTGGTGCTTCTTACCTGGATAATGGATTGAAAGCTGCACAGGCATTTATTGAACGTGCTTTGATTGAACCAAATATGAAAGATGGCGTTTATTTAATTGATGAGAATTTTAAGAGCCAATTACTTGAATATGCACAAGCCAATAGGATGGAAAATCCAGTTTATGCAGTGATTAAAGAAGAAGGCCCGCAGCATAACAGAGTGTTTACAGTTGAAGTTTCTATTGGAGAAATTGAATATGGCATGGGCAAGGGAAAGAATAAAAAGTCGGCCGAACAGAATGCAGCACAAGCCGCAATAGATAAAATATCCCACACTAACGTATAATTAATAAATTTTATTGGCCTTATAATTTAGTGTTTAATTATAAAATCTGTCAATTCTTCATTCTAAATTTTTTTTAGGTTAAAAACTTTAGTTATTTTTCATTATTGAATTTATAATTATCAAAGGGAAAGAGTATATATACAATGAGAAATTTTAATCATCCCGATAATTTTGTCAACAGGCACATAGGACCCAACAAAAATGAAATCGATGATATGCTTCGTACAGTTGGAGTAAATACCATTGATCAACTTATTAAGGATACAATTCCTGAAGATATAAGATTAAAGGAAAGTTTAGTTTTGAACGAACCTTTAAGTGAATATGAATTCCTGTCAAAGCTCAAAATTATAGCTCAAAAAAACAAAATTTTTAAATCTTATATAGGTATGGGGTATCATCCGGTAATAACACCTGCGGTGATACAACGAAATATACTTGAAAATCCAGGTTGGTATACTCCATATACTCCATATCAAGCGGAAATATCGCAAGGAAGACTAGAAGCATTATTAAACTTCCAGACAATGATAATGGACCTTACTGGTATGAAAATAGCTAATGCTTCTCTTCTGGACGAAGGTACTGCGGCAGCTGAAGCTATGGCAATGTTTTATTCATTGAGAAAGCAGGGAAAAATCGCATCAAAAACATTTTTCATTTCAGAAGGATGTTTCCCCCAGACTATTGATGTGTTAAGAACGCGAGCAAATCCTTTAGGTATTGAAATATTAATTGGTGACCATAATAAATTTATTCCTGATGAAAAAATATTTGGAATCCTATTACAATATCCAATAGATTTTGGCGAAGCATATAACTACAAAGATATTATTGCTAAGGCGCATGAAAAAAATATCTTTACAATAGTTGCTTCCGATTTATTAAGCCTAACTCTGCTAACTCCTCCTGGTGAATTTGGTGCAGATGCAGTCGTAGGAAATACTCAAAGATTTGGTGTCCCGATGGGGTACGGCGGCCCACATGCGGCCTATTTTGCTACGAGTGAGGAATTCAAACGAAATATTCCGGGAAGAATTATAGGTATCTCAAAGGATTCTAATGGCAATCCTGCTTTCCGTATGGCTCTTCAGACAAGGGAACAGCATATTCGTAGGGAAAAAGCTACAAGTAATATTTGTACTGCTCAGGTATTACTGGCAATAATAGCTGGTATGTACGCTGTATATTATGGTCCTGCCGGATTAAAAGCAATCGCAGAGAGAATAAATAAGCTTACTAAACTTATTGATTTAGCCCTACGGGAACTAGGCTTCAAACAGTTGAATAAAAATTATTTTGATACGCTACTGATAAAGTTTGATTATAAGACAAAAGAATTAATTCATACTATCGAAAAATTGTCGTTAAGTAAAAGTATTAATTTCCGGTACGCTGATGATTCAATTGGAATTTCAATAAATGAAACAACCAGTTTATCTGATGTATTGGAGATTATTGATATTTTTGCGTTAGCTATAAACAAAACAGCAGACAAAGAGGTAATATTAAAACTTGTGGGAAAAGTTGAAGTAAATTTTGACAATGATTTACTAAGAAAGAGCAGTTACCTTCAGCACCCTGTATTTAATTCATTTCATTCTGAAACAGAGATGCTTCGGTACTTAAAACGACTCGAGAATAAGGATTTATCTTTAACCCATTCAATGATCCCCCTTGGATCATGTACAATGAAGTTAAACGCAGTAAGTGAAATGTTCGGAATTTCCTGGCCAGAATTCAATGGGTTGCATCCATTCGCCCCGCGCGACCAGGCTCAAGGATATTCTGAGTTATTCTGTGAACTTGAAAAGGATCTTGCTGAGATCACCGGATTTAAGGCAATTTCTTTTCAGCCAAATTCCGGAGCGCAGGGTGAATATACTGGGCTTCTTGTCATTAGAGAATATTTAAGGAATAAGGGTGAAGGGCACCGTAATGTTGTTGTAATCCCGTCTTCAGCACATGGCACTAATCCTGCAAGTGCTGTAATGGCGGGTATGAAAGTAGTTGTTGTAAACTGTGATGATAATGGTGATGTTGACCTTGATGATCTTCGCAGGAAAGTAGAAGTGAATAAAAGTAATCTAGCAGCTTTGCTGATAACTTATCCCTCAACGCATGGTGTATTTGAAGAAAAGATAAGGGAAATATGTTCTATTATCCATGATAATGGTGGGCAAGTTTATATGGACGGGGCAAATATGAATGCACAGGTCGGATTAACCAATCCTAAGGCAATTGGTGCAGATATATGCCATCTAAATCTTCATAAGACATTTTGCATCCCGCATGGCGGCGGAGGCCCGGGTATGGGGCCTATTGGAGTTGCTGATCATCTTGTTCCATTTCTACCGAATCATTCTGTAATTAATCTTGGACACGAGAAAGGAATAGGAGCTGTGGCTTCAGCTCCATGGAGCAGTGCCAGTATTCTTATAATTTCTTATGCTTACATTAAGATGATGGGGATTGATGGTTTAACTTATTCTTCGATTATCTCAATATTAAATGCAAATTATATTAAAGCCCGTCTGGAACCGCATTTTAGTGTACTTTATGCTGGTACAAAGGGAAGAGTTGCTCATGAACTTATATTTGATATGAGAGAATTTAAGGCATCAGCTCAAATAGAAGTTGAAGATATAGCGAAGCGATTAATGGATTACGGTTTCCATTCTCCAACTGTTTCTTTCCCTGTACACGGAACATTAATGGTTGAACCAACGGAAAGTGAATCGAAGAAAGAAATTGACCGCTTTTGTGATGCTTTGATTTCTATCCGGGAAGAGATCAAGGAAATTGAAACAGGTATTGCGGACGTAAATGATAATGTCTTAAAAAATGCCCCTCATACTGCACAAAATGTAATTTCTGATATTTGGAAGCATCTCTATTCAAGGGAAAAAGCTGCTTATCCGGCAAATTATTTAAGGAGCAACAAATTTTGGCCTAATGTAGGAAGAATCAATAATGCGTTTGGAGACAGGAATTTAGTTTGCAGTTGTCCTCCTATTAGCGATTATTAAAAAGGGAATTCATTCTCCCTTTACCGGACGACAGTTAAGAATTTTATTTTTTTACTTCTGTCAAATTATTTACTTTTGTCACCAGGTCTTATTTAGTTTAAAGTAATGTTAAAAATAACATACGTAATTTTCTTGTTCTTAACAGTTTCCATTTACTGTTACTGCCAAAGTAGTGATTCTTTATTATATTCCGGTAATTATTCCATTAAAGTTGATTCCGTAAAACTGACCGGAAATAATATTACCCAAAAAGATGTAATTATACGTGAATTGACTTTTGGTATTGGTGATACAGTTAATTCTAAAATATTAAATTATAATTCCGAGAGAGTGTACAGCCTGGGAATTTTTACGATAGTTACTCTTATTGCTTATAGAGTAAATCAATGTAATTATATCTTGATTAGTGTTGATGAGAGCTGGTATATATACCCGATTCCATTTATAAATTTTGAGGACAGGGATTGGGAAAAAATTGCTTATGGTTTAAACTTTCTTTTAAAAAATTTTAGAGGACAAAATGAAACTCTAAGTGCAACGGCTTCATTTGGATATGATCCTAGCTTTTCACTTGCTTATAACAAGCCTTATTTTATAAGAGAACAAAATATTTATTTAACTATACAGCTAAGTTATCAGAATGTGATAAATAAAAGTACTTTTGCTGAAGAACTATATGAAGGTAATTTTAATCAAAAATTTATTAATGGTTCGGTTGATATAGGGAAAAGATTAGATTTATTTAATAAAATAGATTTTTTTACCGGATTTAATTATGTGGATAATCCGGTTTACATAAAAGGAATTTCAGCTTCAAATGAGAGAATTGACAGGCAAGTATTCATCGGAAGCAGTTTTACTTACGATACAAGAGATCTTGCTCAATTTCCATCAAGGGGATTCTATGCATTTGCAAACGCTCAATTTAACGGGTTAAATATTAACAATATTGATTACCAGGTTGTAAATATTGACTTTCGAAAATACTTTAAACTGGATTCGATAGTAATATTAAAATTCCGGGCAGCTTCAAGATTAACTTTTGGTAAACTTGTACCATATTATGATTTTTCATATTTCGGCTATGGAGAGAGAATCAGGGGGTATTATCACGAGGAAATGGAAGGAAATGACTCTTATATTGGATCTGTTGAGTTAAACTATCCTATAATAAAAGAACTTAATTTAAATTTTAATTTTGTACCAATAATTCCCAACTCATTATTATCATACCGCTTTGAAATGTACGGTGAACTTTTTACCGATACCGGAGTTACTAGATTATCTGGGGAGCCAATAAACATTAATGATTTTGATACAGGATATGGAACCGGGCTGGTTTTTCTCGTCCTGCCTTATAGTCAGTTTAGTATTGAATACGCATTTAATAATTATGGACATTCACAAATTATATTCGGACTGGGAACATCTTTCTAACATAGAATTGTTTTTTGCAGGCCGGGAAAATTTCGGAAAGAACAAAATTATCCTTTCAGGGGATGAATGCCGCCATGCCGTAAAGGTAATGAGGCATCTTCGCGGTGACGAACTATTTGTTACCGCTGGTGATGGAAAGATATTCCAATGTTTGATTGAAGAAATTCTAAAAGATACTCTGATTTTGATTATTAAAGAAGAATTTACTTATCACAATAGATTTTCGAATATTATATTTTGTCTGCCTAAATTAAAGAACCCCGAACGTTTTGAATTTGCTCTTGAAAAATGTACTGAGATGGGAATTACGAATTTTATAATATTTGAATCTGAAAGAACTATTTCAAAATCATTAAAAACAGACCGCTGGCAAAAGATCCTGGTATCCGCAATGAAGCAATCTCTACAAAGTTTTTTACCCTCAATTATCACAATTAATTCTATTAAAGAAATCGGGAGTTTAGAGGGCACAAAATTAGTTTTCGAGCAGAACGCTGCAAATATTTTCCGTGGCTTGCCAGTTGATAATGCAAGTAAATTTTATTTAATATTCGGCCCCGAAGGAGGTTTCAGTAAAAAGGAATTGGAAATTTTCGGTGAAAATGAACTATTCAAACTTGCAAATAACAGATTACGTTCTGAAACCGCCGTTATAAAATGTGCCTCTTTATTAACTAACATTATCTGAACATTGAGATTTTTAATTAATAAAAGCTATTATTAAAGTTCAAGTTGAAGTTTTAAAATATGGTAAAAATTCAAATTAATAAAATCAAGTTGATTTCGTCCTTGTTGATTTAAGAAGGTTAAATATAATCAGAAAAACTGCGATAATTAGAACTATATGAACTAACCTTCCAATGAAACTTTTAGTATGATCCATAGCAGCTATATTATAAAAAGAAGTGAAATAATTAACCAGACCATTAAAAAAATTTCATAAATTATAATTAAAAATAAAATATAATTTTATTCCGACAGGATGTACAAAGTCACAATATCAGATACATAATGCTTTGTATTGAAATCTGAATAAAGTTAGAAAATGTAAAACTAATTCTTTGAACAATTTTTGATTCTGTGCTGCATTTGTCTGATGGAATGAAATAAAATTGCAAGTGTGTTTAAAGTTATTCATAGGTTGTATAATAGCGCTAATATATTTATTGGCTTTATATTTTTTCTATAGGGAACCATGATTATTGTAATATTAACTATTAAATTATCACATCCTTGCTTCTAATCTCAATTCTTAATTTTATCCGTAATACAAGATTAGGTTATCGGTTTTCCAATTCATTCTTTTTACAAATGGCATTATTTACAACGAAAAATTATTATATTCGATTACTAAAAAATTAAATTAAAAAAATAAATATTATTATTTTATTTTTCTATTTTAAAAGTACTGCTATACAATTATACGTTCCATGTAAGGTATAATTCTAAGGATAAAACTGCTACTTGAAACTTTATTTGATATATTGATTTATAGAGAAAACATTAAGAATAATCTGTTAATCAGGGTATCTGGAATGAATTTTCTTTGAGTTTATGTTTAGATTATTTTTAAATATTATAAAAATTTATAATAGGATCATTTTTGTTTAGTGAAATAAAAACAGTAAAAATCGGATTGGTTTTTATTTTAATCCTTATCATAGGAATCGGGATAGCATCTTACCGGGATATTAGTGAAGTTTTTGAAGCCTCGGAATGGAGGGCAAATTCCTACAATGTATTAAATACAACGGAAGATATACTTGCACAAATTGCCAGTGCGGAGGAAGGGCAGCGTAGTTACTTAATTACTGGAGACGAAACTTACCTGGAACCTTATTCAAAAGGGATAAATAACGTAAAAATTGATATAAGTAATTTAAAAGTTTTATTAAAAGACGATATTGAACAAATAATTAAATTCAAAAAATTTGATAGTCTGATTACCGAGCGTTTCAACAGCCTTCAGGAAACTATTGAAATTAGGAAAAAAATTGGTTTTCAGAGTGCAGTTGAAAGATTAAAGTTGAAAATCGGCAAAAAGTATATGGATAAAATATATGAACAAACTGCTAGAATTGAAGCTGACGAGTACAACTTACTTCAAAAAAGAGATCAATTACTGGTAATTAATATTAAAAATACTTTTATGACCGTTATCGTCGGTACGTTATTAAGTTGTATAATATTTCTAACCGTATTTTACATCCTGGATCGTGAAATCCGCGAAAGAAAAAAAGTTGAAAAAGCAATTAGACGTGAAATGGAATTTTCAGATAGATTGTTGAACAGCAGCATTGATGGAATTTTAGCATTTGACGCCAATTGCAAAATTACATTATGGAATCCGGGAATTGAAACATTTACCGGAATCGGGAAATCCCATACTCTGGGAAAAAATGCTTTTGAAGTTCTGCCGTTTTTAAAAGAAATTGGGGAGGATAAGTACTATTTTGAAACGTTGAAAGGGAATTATGTAATCGCAAAAGATAGGTGGTTTTTTATTCCCGAAACGGGGAAAGAAGGTTTTTTTGAAGCATATTATTCTCCAATTTTTGATATTGATAAAAAAGTTGTCGGGGGAATAGCTATAGTTAGAGATTGCACTCAACGTAAATATAACCTGGAAACATTAGAAAGAACTAAAGAAGAACTGGAAAAAAGGGTGATTGAAAGAACCGCTGCATTATCCAGGGTAAATGACGATTTAAGAAATGAGATTGCCGAGAGGAAGAAGGCCGAAGAACAAATAAATGCTTCACTTCATGAGAAAGTAGTGCTTCTAAGGGAAATACACCACCGTGTAAAGAACAATCTCCAGGTAATTTCAAGCTTATTAAATCTTCAATCAGGTTATATAGAAGATAAAAAAGCTTTGGAAATATTCCGTGAAAGTCAGAATCGGGTGAGATCTATGGCATTGATACACGAAAAATTGTATCAATCTAAGGAATTAAATAAGATCGAATTTACAGAATATATAAATTCGTTGACAAAGGATTTGTTCAATTCTTATAATATCGATAAAGATAGGATTAAATTAAAAAGTGATTTTGAAGGGATCTACTTTGAAATAGATACGGCAATTTTATGTGGGTTAATAATTAATGAATTAGTGTCTAATTCACTCAAACACGCCTTTCCCGAAGGGAAAAAAGGAGAAGTATTTATCGGGATAAGAAAAATTGAAGAAAGAAAGTACCGACTTACTTTAAAGGATAATGGAATAGGTTTTCCGCAAAACCTTGATTTTAGGAAAACGGACTCTTTAGGCCTTCAATTGGTTACAACTTTAACAGCACAGCTTGGAGGTGAAATTGAACTAAATAGAAACGGATACACAGAATTTAAAATTATTTTTACCGCATAATTTAACTTTTTGGCCAGCGCACATCTTTATTAAATCACCTGCAAGATCACAATTATTAAGTATAAAGAACTATAATTTTTACATGTATTTATGATTTTAAACGGTAAAAAAGAATAGTGATGGAAAAGAAAAGAATTATGATTGTTGAAGATGAAGGCATAATAGCATTAGATATCAGAAAAAGATTAGAATCGCTTGGATATTATATTGCCGGTGTAGTAGATTCTGGTGAGAAGGCGATTGTTGCCGTTCAAAAAATGAAACCTGATTTAATCATAATGGATATTGTATTAAAAGGTAAAATCAATGGTGTTGATGCATCAATTTTAATTTGTGAATATTTAAAAATTCCAATTATTTATATTACATCTTGTTTCGATGAAGATTACAACTTGAGTTGCAAATGTTCAAAATTGAATTATGACTTCTTACTAAAACCATTTAATCAGGAAGATCTTAAAGATAAAGTTGAGCAAGCCTTGCAGAATTAATTGATAATCATTTCGGAAATAGAAATTTAATATCAATTAAATAACATATGAACTTTCATAACCAATGTCATTTTATATAGATTTAGTTGTTGCCAACCTAAAGCAAAGATTCACTCCGAATATATTTTCAAAGTATAATATTTTTTACTGCAAGGATATAAAAAAATACACTTGATAATTCCGGCATTTAGAATATAATAAAGTCATAAACTTTAATAAACATAATGAAATAATTATAAAATTTTAAAATTACTTACTTTTTAAGTATTTTTGTAACTAATAATAATAATTGCAAGGGAATTTAATAGAACACGACGCTAAAAATTTAATTATTTCTTATGCTAAAAAATTCGGAGAAAAAGGATATAATATATCTTCTCCCAAAATGATGCAATATCATTTTGAAATAATTATTAAAGACAAATCGGATAATGTTAAACTACTTGTATATTTTGGTAAAAAGGGGATAAGGACGATTCTTCAAGGAAATATTAATTCTTGTGTGTATGCCGAAATTAATAAAATTGTATTTGGTGAATCTTTATTTAACATAAATAAGCCTATAACGGATGAACCAGAGCAATACATAGGTACTGATGAATCAGGCAAAGGCGACTATTTTGGACCTTTGGTAATCTGCGGCGTTTATTTAAATAGAAATACTTTTTTTGCGCTAAAGAAAGCCGGGGTTAAAGATAGCAAGGAATTATCCGATGATGCAATTAGAGAAATTTCATTTAAAATAGAGGGGATAATTGAGAATAGTTATGACATAATTACCATTACTCCCAGTAAGTATAATATTCTACACGAAAAAATGAAAAATGTAAATAGAATTCTTGGCTGGGGGCATGCAAAAGTTCTTAATAATCTGCTTGAAAAATATGAGGTTAAAGAAGCTATAAGCGATAAATTTGGAGATGATAAATATATCATCAACTCTTTACCGGAACATTGGCAAAATATAAATTTACATCAGTATACAAAAGCGGAAAGGTTCATCGCAGTAGCGGCAGCATCAATCTTAGCTCGTAAAAAATTTTGCGAATGGTTTGAGATTCAAAGGAGAGAATTAGGGTTTGAACTTCCCAAAGGAGCCTCTTCACTTGTTGAAGAAGCTGCTTTGAACATTAAGAATAAATTTGGTTTTGATAAATTGAATGAATTAGTAAAATTACACTTTAAAACTACTTTGAAAATTATTTAGGATAAAATAAGGAAAAGAAAACAATGGCTACAACTTCAAAAATAAAAAGAATTGGAATATTAACGGGTGGCGGAGATTGTCCTGGATTAAATGCAGTAATTCGTGGCGTTACAAAACCAGCTCAGGATTATGGAATGTCAGTTCTGGGAATTCTAGACGGCTTTGAAGGGTTGGTTGAAGGAAGAGCAAAAGAATTAACTAATGCTGATGTTTCGGGAATATTAGGCCGCGGAGGTACTATTTTGGGTTCTTCAAATAAAGGCGATCCATTTCACTGGCCGGAACTTAAAGATGATAATACTATAGAAATTGTTGACAGATCAGGTTCGGCGTTAAAAAATTATCAAGCGTGGAATCTTGATGCACTTATTGCTATTGGCGGGGACGGTACAATGCATATATGTAAAAAACTTGGTGAAATGGGAATGAATATGATAGGGGTACCCAAAACTATTGATAACGATCTTGAAGCTACCGATCTGACATTTGGTCACGATTCTGCTGTATTTGTTGTTGCTGAAGCTCTTGATAGACTTCATACAACAGCGTCATCTCATCACCGTGTTATAGTTTGTGAGGTAATGGGGAGATATGCCGGCTGGATTGCTTTGAACGGAGGATTAGCAGGTGGTGCAGATATTATTCTGATTCCTGAAATACCTTTCTCCTGGGATAAGGTCTATGAGAAGATACTCCAACGTGAGTTAATGGGGAAAAAATTCAGTTTGGTTTGTGTTGCTGAAGGTGCTAAATCCCTTGATGGACAAATGATCGTAAAAGGTACTGATATTAAAAGGCATGATCCAATGCAATTAGGTGGAATCGGTGAGCTAGTAGCCAGGAGAATTGAAGAAAATACACAGCGTGAAACAAGGGTTACAGTACTTGGACATGTTCAGCGCGGCGGAAGCCCTACTCCTTTTGATAGGATACTTTCTACAAAATTCGGCTATTTTGCTATAGATTTAGCTGCACGTAAAAAATTCGGAAGGATGGTCGCTTTAAAAGGAACTGAAATTAAGAATGTTTTAATTGAAGATGCTATTTCACATCAAAAGTTGGTTAAATTAGATAATCAGAATGTGATTGCTGCAAAAGCTGTGGGTATTTCTTTTGGCGAATAGACTTTTCTTTAGTTTTCTCAATCTTTTGTTTAAGTAAAGTTGATTTTGGGAATGGTTAACTATATATTTACTACTTATGTTGTAATTTCTTATAAAAGATTATAAATTGTTCATTGTAAATTTTGTTACCATTGGGGTCGTAGTTCAGTTGGTTAGAACGCCTGCCTGTCACGCAGGAGGTCGCGAGTTCGAGTCTCGTCGGCCCCGCAATTACACCGTTTACCCCGGTGGCATCTTTACTTTTTTTTTTACATTCAATTTGATTAGAAGCCTGAATATTGCATTTCTTCTAAATCCTTTATAATTAAGTACTATTACTATCAAATAACAAAAGGAACTATATAATGAACATCTATGTTGGGAACTTGTCTTCAGACGTTGCTGAAGAAGACCTGAGAAATTTATTTTCGGAGTACGGTCATATTACTAATGTAAAAGTGATAAAAGACATATTTTCCGGTACATCTAAAGGATTTGGCTTTGTGGAAATGCCAGGCGTAAGCGAAGCACAAAAGGCGATAAATGAATTAAATGCAAAAGAGCTTAAAGGTAAAAAAATTGTTGTTAACGAAGCAAGACCTAAAACCGACAGCAGAAGAGGCGGCGGTGGCGGCGGAAATCGCGGCGGCGGCGGTGGTAGAGGCGGAAGCAGTAGCGGCGGCGGTAGAAGGAAAAGCTGGTAACAAAATTTTTTGGATGAGTCCCTGTTACAATCAGTGTATAAAATTGTAAAATTTTTTCATCTAAATAAATTTTTAATCTGAATTTGCTCTTAAAAAGCAAAGAAGGATTTTTGTTAGCAAAAACATATAAAAAAACCTTATAAATTTATTTATAAGGTTTTTTTAATTTAAATACTTTGGAAAATATCAGCTTGTTTTATTGTTCACTCGGGATCTTTTTAATGTCAATTATAATATTTTCAATCCACATTATTTATTTTGCCTGAAAAATATCATTGAGATATTATTATGTTTTGTCTGAAATGTAATTAACATTTAACCATCAGTTAAAAAATACTTACATTACTTTTTGGATCTACATATGACCTGTATATTTTTGATCTGCATAAAAATTCCTTATCATCAACTTTAAAATCCTTTGGATCAAACTTTTTAAGCTTCATTGATTGATATTTTGTTGTCGGATAAATAAATTCAAAATGATTTTTTGACGTTGTTACTTTTATTGGCATTTTAAAATCTTTAACGTCTGCTTCCCACTTATATCTTAAGGCAGTTTCATTCCCCTTCTTAATTACATCTGCATTGAAAACAGGAAAACTTACATATCTTAAATATTGTTCAAAGAAATAGTTATAATCCTGTCCTGTCTTTTGATTTACATAGTTAATTATGTCATCTGCATTGATGCATTTATAAGCAAAATTATTCTGCATCCCTTTTAATATTGAGAACCAGAGCGAATCATTATTTATTACATCTCTTAATGTATTCAGGACGAGCTGTCCTTTATCATACATATCACCGGAGCCTTCCTGGTTAACATTGTAAGGACCAATAATAGGTTTATCATTTCTGATATTAGTTTTTTTGCCATTCATATATTCTAACGATGCTGTGCGGCCCCAGTTATATTCAACAAAAAGAGCTTCCGCATAAGCTCCAAAGCTTTCATGTATCCACATATCAGCAATATCATTTGATGTTATGCTATTGCCCCACCACTCATGAGCACTTTCATGAATAATAATAAAATCAAACTTTAGCCCAACCTTGCTGCTGGCATTGCCTTCATAACCGCCAAGAAAATGATTGCCGTAAGCTATGGCTGATTGATGTTCCATGCCGTTATGGGAAGATTCGATAAGCTTATAGCCATCACGGTAAAATGGATATTTGCCAAAATATTTTTCATAACATGCATGCATGGTTTTCACTTGCCTGAATTGCTGTTTGGCTTTCTTAAGATTTTCAGGCAAAACATAGTAATCAAGAGTTAGCTTGCTCCCGTCTTGACTTGTATAAAAGTCGCTAAAGTGAGCGTATTTGCTAATATTAATTGTTACATCATAATTATTAATCGGATAACTTACAAACCAACTGTATTTTATACTGCTGTCAGGCAAGACTATTTTACTCCTAAGCCTTCCGTTTGAAACATCCTCTAGGCCTTTTGGTACCGTAATATTTATAAGCATACTATCGGGTTCATCAGACTGATGGTCCTTATTTGGCCACCATAGACTTGCACCAGTTCCCTGGCAGGTTACTTGGACCCAGGGATTCCCATTGTTATCTTTTGTCCATATAAAACCGCCATCCCACGGCGGGCGCTCGGCAATTTGAGGTTTACCAGAGTAGTAAAAAATTATTTGATGTATTGAATTTTGTTCCAACATATTCGGAAGAGTTATAAATACAGCTCCAGCCTCCCGTGAATATTTTAACGGTGTGCCGTCTTCAAATTCTATTTTATCAACATTCATATTGGCAAACAGATCAACCTGCATTTTATCAAAGGTGTTTACCACTTTAAATCTGATAATATTTGAACCTTTAATAGATTTTGCGGAAGTATCCACAACGATATCAAGGTTGTAATATGTTACATCATAACGTGAACGAAGAGGTGAGAGGTATCCACGTAAAGAATCAGCCTTAGTAAACGGCCCCCAGTTATAATGAGATGGTTCTTGAGCATACCCTGAATGAATAAAAAAAAATAAAATTAATAGGCTAAAATGAAGTAATTTTTTCATCTAACTATCCAATTATGATGTTTTTAATTATTTGAAAAATTGTTTTTATTAAATTTGTAAAAGATTCTTCAAAATCCGGATGACTAGCAACAGCCCAAAAGTTTTCCAATACACTTAATCATTTTCTTAAAATTTGGGACATATTTTATCTGATTTTATTTTACGAGTTTATTACATTGGAGTAATTTTTATCAACATTACTCCATGATGCGGAACTTTAACGGAAAATTCTTTAGAATAAATTCCTAGATTCTTCTGCCGCCAAATATTCCTTACTTTAAACTTACCGGTAATTCCAATATCAGATGCCTTCAAAACTATTTGTTCTTTACTGTCCGAGATTTTATTTGAAAAATATTCAGCAGGACTTTTTTTCTTGTCTCCTACACTGAATAATCCAACCGCTTTGGAACCATCTTCTAAATTTTTTACCCATATTTGTTTTCCATCTGAATCAAGTATCCGGCTTGCCTGTTTGCCAAGAGGATCCTGGTCAACAGCAAGTACTTCATCATTTGATAAAAGATTTAAAGTAAAATCATCAAGCCTTGAAAGATCACAGCCAATTAACAAAGGAGAAGATAAAAGGCACCACAAACTTATGTGAGTATATTGCTCATCCGGTGTGAGTTTTGATTTATGTAAACCGGGTCCCCAGCCGACTAATCCGACAACAAGCATATCGGGATCATTCCAATGTCCCGGTGAAGCATATCTTTCATGCCCTGCCTGGCTAAATCCGTTTTGAGACATACTTGACCAGCTATCCGCAATATCGCCGGTGGTTCTCCAGCAATTACCGCCCACCTCAGAACCCCATTCCCATACATTTCCCATTCCATATTGGCATAAACTATAGACAATATCTCTGTTAACTTTATCAAGTGAAGCGCGCATCACCCTATAAGGTTTTTGATAAGCCTCAAGATTCTGATTTGTATCAATGCTTCCGTAAGAACACCAATCATATTTTAAGTAATCGATTCCCCAATCGGAATAACGCAAAGCGTCTTTATCTTCACTTTGATAACTTGCGGTATATCCTGCACAAGTTGTCGGTCCCGGTGAAGAGTAAAGTCCAAGTTTCAGTCCTTTGTCATGGACATATTTACTTAATGCGTTCATATCGGGGAATTTTTTATTTGCATTTATCATTCCGCTGCTGTCCCTGGCATCTCCGGCTGTTAAAGAATCTTTTGAGTTTGTTTTAATTGACCAGCAGTCATCTATATTTACGTAAGTCCAACCATGATTAATTAATCCCGTTTTAACCATAGCATCGGCAGCTGCTTCAACTTTGTTTGCATCAACCGCACTTGCCCAGCAATTCCAACTATTCCAGCCTAATGGCGGGGTCAAACATATTGTACTTCCTACGACAATCCGGAATTTGCCTTCAACTTTTCCAAGATTATTCTTCGCAATTAAAGTGATTTTATACAATCCTTCTTTTATGATTTTACCGTTTATAATTCCCGTATTTGAGTCAAGTACAAGACCATCCGGCAGATTTACAGCTGAAAAAATAATCGGTCTTTTACCTGTAGCGGAAATTGTATAAAAAAAAGGCCGACCTGGCCGTACTCCAAAAATCTTTGCGCCATTTATCTGTGGATGATTCGAAACTTTAGGAGTTAAAATATAAGCCTTAGGTGCTGATTTTTTTATGAGTAAAGATTGAGGAGATACTTCTTTCGTCATTTCAATTTTTGCATCACACCAATCTGCATGATCATAATCAATGCCGTCGCCGGCATCCGTAACAAGCAAACTAAGAATTTTAATATTTCTTATATCAATATCGATTATTTTTGGAGTAGTTCCCTTTTTCATGATGCCGCTTTGCCAAATAACTTTTTTATCTCCTAAAGCCATAAATTCTACTGAGCCTTTATTTGTAGCCTCGTCATCAACACCAACTGTAGCCAAAAATCGTTTCCCATTTTTATTGATATTTAATTGATATGTGCTAACCGCATGAGTCCCAACTCCGCGTTCGAATTTTTTACCGGCTATGCTCAATATATTTCCTTCAACGGATTTATTTGCTTGTGCCGTACCCCAGCCGCTTTCCATATTTGAAAGATCAAGTTTATCCAGCCATATAGTCTGGGAATTTACTGTTAATGTATATGTTAATAAAATTAGAGTAATAAATAGCAGCTTTTTCATGTTCCCACCGTTCATAAAATGGAGAAAAAGTTATTATTAAAATTTTTATTATAATCAGAGGGAATTTAATTAAAAAATAATTATGTTATAATGTCTCTAAAGATAAAATTTTTAAGGTGAGGATTATGCCCAAATTAATAGATTCGCCAGTTATTGTCCGAGCGGCCGGGAACAAACCAAAAATAATTGAAGAGTATGTTGGAAGAGTTAATACTAAAACAGAACCGGTTAGTATTGCAAGAATGAAAAGTCCGGGAGGCTGGATCGAGCCCGGGCAAACTCCGGAATTTGATGAATACACAGTAGTATTAAAAGGTAAGTTGAGGGTTGCTTACAGAGGCGGTTTTATTGTTGTGAACGAAGGGCAGGCAATACAAGTATTAAAAGATGAGTGGGTGCAGTACAGCACTCCCGGAATAGATGGAGCAGAATATATTGCGGTTTGTCTGCCAGCATTTTCACCGGAGAAAGTTAACAGGGACGAATAAAATTGAAAAAAACAATTAATGAAAGTGTGGAATGAAAAATATCATAGATGAACCTGTAAAAAAAAGCCTGATTAATAGAGTACTCAATGTTTCTATTGAAGATAAAGCGCAGTGGGGTAAGATGAATGTTCATGAAATGATTTGTCACTGCTCTGATCAATTAAAAATGTCGATGGGATTGAGGGAGACTGAATATGTTGGGAAACCTGTGCTCGGTTCTATTGTGAAACGGCTGGTTCTTATGGGTATGCCTATTCCCAAAGGTAAAGTAAAAACGGTGAAAGAATTGGAGCAGGGAGTTGGCGGGACAAAACCTATTGAATTTGAAAAAGATAGAGAGGTTTGTATAAAACTGATTAATGATTTTGCGGCTTCATTCCAAAATACTCAGTGTAGAATTCACCCTGTTTTCGGCAAGCTTAACAGCAATCAATGGGGGAAATTGGCTTACACTCATTTGAACCATCATTTATCTCAATTTAACAGATAAGAGTTTTCCGGATCTTTTCGTGATGCAATGGCTTGTTTTTGGATAGATAAATGCTGTTACCCTTAGAGTGATTATTCAAGGAGGCATAGATTGAACCAATATGTGATTGATTTAATTGATACAAAAAATTTATAAAAATGTTAAGATAATAAACAGGGTTTTTTCTATATTAATTCAAATAAAATATATCAATATTCTATATCACCCTACCGAAACCGGTTTGGTTAAAAAATAAATAATTTAATTGTAATTAAAATTGTTCAAATTCATGTAAGGAGAATTTATGGAAACTTATTATAATCCTAAAGACTTAAGTAAATTTGCAGAAATGAGCGAAGGTGCCCCCGATCTATGGAAAAAATTTAGTGATTGGTATGGAGCGGTATTTGCAGCCGGCGCTTTAACCGAAAGGGAAAAAGCATTAATAGCCTTAGCTGTCGCCCATGCAGTTCAATGCCCATATTGCATTGATGCCTATACACAGGAAAGCCTTGCCAAAGGTGCTGATCTGGAACAAATGACTGAAGCTATTCATGTAGCCAGTGCAATCAGGGGAGGCGCATCATTAGTTCATGGCGTTCAGATGAAAAATGTAAATACTAAATTATCTATGTGATAAAATGGAATTAAAAATAAGAAATAAAAGCATGATGGCATCCGGAGAGAAATTGGCGAATGCAGAAGAACAATTGAAAATAATAAACCAGTCTTCCGGAATACCCTTATTTGACAATAAATTTGAATTAACAGGCAATGGAACTCTTACCAGCGGTAAAATTGAGATCTTCCAGGTAAACGTTGGTAAAATGTGCAACCAGGTATGTAAGCACTGCCATGTTGATGCAGGCCCGGACAGGAAAGAAATAATGACGAAGGCGACTATGGAATTATGCCTGAAAGCTCTTGCCTCGCCGGATATATTAACCGTTGATATAACCGGAGGTGCGCCCGAAATGAATCCTTATTTCAAATGGTTTGTTTCTGAAATAAGTAAAATGGGCAAACATATTATGGTACGTTCTAATTTAACAATACTTATCGCAAACGGTTTCGAAGACTATCCTGAGTTTATGGCTGAGAACAAAGTAGAAATTATTTCTTCACTTCCGTTTTATAAATCATTTTTAACGGATAAGCAAAGAGGTGAAGGTGTTTTTGAAAAATCTGTTTCTGCCATAAAAATACTGAATAACCTTGGTTATGGCAAAGAAAATTCCGGACTGAAATTTAATCTTGTATATAATCCCGCGGGCGCTTTCCTTCCCGGTTCACAGTCAGAGTTGGAAAAAGAATATAAGCGTGAGTTGTTAAAAAATTACGGGCTGGTTTTTAATAATCTTTATACTATTACCAATATGCCTATTAGCAGGTTTCTTGATTACCTTATTTCTTCGGGAAATTATGAAACCTATATGGAAAAATTAAGCAATTCATTTAACCCGGGCGCTGCACAAAACGTTATGTGCAAATTTACACTTTCGGTAGGTTGGGATGGAAAACTTTATGATTGCGATTTTAACCAGATGCTGGAATTAAATTTGAACCACGGGGTGCCAAGCCATATTAAAGATTTTAAAACATCATTGCTTGAAAATCGAAGGATCATAACAGGACAGCATTGTTATGGATGCACTGCAGGGGCGGGTTCCAGTTGCGGAGGTGCTACGGCCTGATTAAAAGTACGAAAATTTCACGGGAGATTTTGTACATGCGTGTTTTTCGATGGCCCTGAAAGTGGAGAAAAATATAAATTATAAAGAATCCGGACATATTTTCCCTAGCATATGTTAAAGAAGAGGTCAAAACAGTAGTATGAATGTATAGTAAAATTTTTAATTATAAACTTATTATTATCAATTGAGTTATTCTATAAAGAGTTACATGAAGTAAATCATTTAATATTAATTAAATCATAAATTATTTAACCGGGATATTACATGCAAAAATCCAATCATATATATGACTTATTTGAACACATGCAGTGGGCGGATGCAACTGTTTGGCAAATTGTTCTAAATACTGCCGGAACAGAGAATGATGGAAAATTAAAAGTAAATTCTTTCATATTCATATGGTGCAACATGCTTATCTATGTTTATGGGAAAAGCTTCCCTTAAAATTAAAGGATATAGCTGATTTTAAAGACTTGTCGTCTGTTTTAAATTGAGGGCATGAATTCTATGAAAAAGTCTATGGTTTTTTAGACAGTGTTGAAGAAAAAAAATTAGACTCCATACTTGAAATACCGGGGATTAAATTTTTTGAGGCTAAGATCGGGAAAGTACAGAACTATATAACAATTACCGAATCGTTATTGCAAGTGGCTCTTCATAGCAGTTACCACCGCGGGCAGGTAAACATCCGGCTCCGTGAATTAGGAGGTGAACCGCCTTTAGTCGACTATATCTTCTGGATTTTACTAAACAGGCCGAAAGCGAAATGGGGAGAATGAATGAATGGATGAATGAGTGAATGGATGAATTATTGAATGGATGAATGAACTTTAGCAATTATTTGTCAAGGTTTTTTTAGAATATGGGGATTTTATTTTTATAAAATATAATATATTATTGATTTGTTAGAAAATTTATGAAATTGTTCAAGCTACTAATCGCAGTAATATTATTCTTCAATTACATAAATGCACAGGATAGCGTTAAAATATCGGAGTATGTAAGAGATTTTGAAAGTCATCATTTGGATAGCGTTGTGGTGCATTTGAAAGATAGAAATTTTAAGGATCTTTATACAACTTATTCTGATAAATGGGGCTATTATGAACTAAAAATACCAGTATCGAATTATCATTGTTTGTATGCAATAAAAGAAAGCGACTATGGCAAACCCGGCTTTAATTTTGGGCATGGAATATTCCGGATTATAAAAATTTAATTATAAGTCCTTCATACAACAGGCTGGAAGTGTACGGAGTTAATATTTTTGCGCCGCAAGTTGCTCCGTATGAAACTTATATGGTATACTTTAGACCAATGAGTTTGACACGTGCCCTGCTGGTTAAAGGTAAAGATTTAATTAATTATAATATTGCTCCCGATTCATTAAGTGAAAAAGATATTGATATAAAAATGAATGGAAAGAACATTCAGATAATAAATATCAATAAAGTTAATGAGTATGCAAGAGGGAAAACCTTATATGGTTATTTAGTCCAATTTAAAAAATCAAATACTGAATACTTAGAATTAAAAGATTATGATAAAATAGAAATTATAGTAACCGATCCGGAAAACGGAGATAGAGGTATGAGTGTTTCTTACATAAAAAAGTAACATAAACGTAACAACAATAGTATCCGTCAAATTCAATTAAAAAGTATTTTGCCGGTTTGTTAACTTTACATATCATGAAAAAATCAGTTGGTTGTCAACTCAAAACCGATTCATTAAACATATTTGCATATCTGCGCCTGTACGCCTGGGGGGATAAACCTGTATTGCGCCTGAATATTTCACAGAAAAAGTTGAAATCTTCATACCCGGATTTTACACAGACCTGTTCAATACCAACCTTTCCTTTTTCCAACAACCTTTTAGCAGCTTCCACTCTCACGCGCTGAATATATTCAAGTGGAGTATTGCCGGTTGCTTCGGTAAACCGCCTTATAAGCGTACGATTAGAAATATTAAATTTATTTGCAAGCTTTTTAACATAAAGTTCATCACAATAATTCTGTTCAATGAATTCCTGCACTTCACGTATTCCTTTGTCGGCATGGCTTCTTTGAAGATCAAATATTGCAAATGAGTTTTGTCCGCTGTCGTGTACCTGTATCATCATTACTTTTGAAGCGGCCAAGGCCAGTTCACGCCCGCAAAATTTTTCAATTAGATAAATCATTAACGAAGTGAAGGAAAATGCAGCGTCGCAGGAATAAATTCTTCCCTCATCAATAATTACTTTATCATCTTCCAACTTGACTTGTGGATAAAGCTTTCTAAACAAAGGTACACCCATCCAATGAGTTGTGGCTCTTCTTCCGTCAAGAATTCCTGCAGCAGCCAGCAAGAAAGTACCCAGGCATACTGAAGCAACTTCACTTCCGGCATTATATTGCTGCCTTATCCATTCAATCATCTTTTTTTCATCTTTTAGAACTTTTTCAACTAATTCAAAATTCATTGCGGGAATAATTACCAGATCATATTTCTTTTGATCCCCAATAGTTTTGCTGCCTCTTACAAAACCGGGTAAATATTTGTCTATCTTAAGAGAGTTGGCAATATCCACTTCGAAATCAACTTTGTTATTTAAGACACCAAATAATTGCTTTGTCATATCTATTTTAGTTAAGATATCATATGGACCCATAACACTGCTGCTGACAGCACCGGTATAGTTTAGTATTGCTACTTTCATTTAAATTAACTCCGAATTGTTCTGGCAAATATACCATTTAAAGATGTCATATTTGCCACTATTATTTATACATTTTGGTGGATAATATTACAAATAGAATTATAGGTTTAGAAATCATTAGTAACTTAATTATAATATAATAGAAAGGATCGGGTATATGACTTCAAAGGAAAATTCAATAAACTGGTTTGAAATATCTGTTTTGGATATTAACAGGGCAAAGAAATTTTATGAAACCGTATTTGAGATAAAAATGGAAACAATGAATATGATGGGTATAGAGATGGCATTTTTTCCCGCGGAACCGGGAAATGGAAAAGCATCGGGGGGATTAGTTCAGAGCCCGTCACATAAGCCAAGCACTGACGGAGTAAAACTTTATTTAAATGGTAACCCTGACTTATCTGCAGCTCTGTCGAATGTTGAAAAAGCCGGAGGCAAAGTTATTATGCCCAAGACAAAGATTTCCAATGATGTTGGTTATATGGCATTTTTTTCTGATACCGAGGGCAATGCTATTGCTCTTCATTCACAAAAATAATATTTAATAACGTCCGCTCTGAATCGCAGAAGATTCAATAAGATTGGATTTTTAGAATTTTATAAAAATAAAGGTACGGAGAGTTAATTTAAACTGCCCTGTGTGATAATCTAAATCAATTGGTTATTCCGAAGGGCAGTTTTTTAGGTTTTAAATATTATAAATAATCAGTTTATGCTTAACCCAATTAAATAATTTGTGAAAGCGAAAATTCTGTTCCGGCACTGAAAGTTCTGTTTTGCAACATTTCTTTTTATTAGTTTACTATAATCCAACCGACTTAAATTAAGTTTATTAAGCCACAAAATAATTTTATAATACCTACAGAAGTTGAAATTTTTTATTTTATTAGCCTTTCATATCCTTCTACCTATACTTAGAAAAGTTTTTTCAAAAGTGGGAAATAAATCTGCTGTTTCTTCAAAAAAAGCTTATTGTGAGGTTTTAGAATGTCACATAAATGAGATAATTCTAATTATCTTAATATAAATTATTAGATAGTTTGATATGTTAATTGTGAAAGCATAGTTGATTTCACATTTTCCGCACTTTCCAGAAGCGATAATATTAAGACCTGAATTTTTATATAAATAAAACTTCTCATGCACGGAATTTCATGGGATTTTTAATAACAAGCTGTTTACATGGCACACTTTATGGATGTTTTAAAAGATTAATAGGCATTTGATACATAGGTTTTGATATTTTTATATGTGATGAACTAAAATTTAGGAAATAATTTAATGTTCTGGCGCAGAGACTATATTTTTAACGGGAAAAATTTTGTCCGGAATTTTATTAGAATTCTTTCTTTTCATATTAAATTTTAAGTACAACTTATTAAATAATGATTTCATCCATAAGAGGAAATTTATAATAGGAGAAAAAATGAAAATTCGAATAGAAGAGGCACTTGATTACCATAGCCAGGGCAGACCGGGAAAAATAGAAGTTGTCCCGACAAAACCCTGCCTGACTTCAAGAGATTTATCCCTAGCTTATACACCGGGTGTGGCAGAGCCATGCCGGGCAATTGCAAAAAATGACGATGATGTTTATAAATATACGGCAAAGGGTAATTTGGTTGCAGTTATCTCGAATGGTACGGCCGTTCTTGGATTAGGCGATATTGGCCCCCACGCCGGGAAACCGGTAATGGAAGGTAAAGGAGTGTTATTTAAAAGATTTGCGGATATTGATGTATTTGACATAGAACTTAAAACAAAAGATCCCAAAGAAATTATTAAAACAGTACAGTTACTTGAACCTACTTTTGGAGGAATAAATCTTGAAGATATAAAAGCTCCCGAATGTTTTGAGATTGAGGAAACATTGAAAGATACGATGAATATTCCGGTATTTCATGATGACCAGCACGGAACTGCAATAATTTCATGTGCCGCATTAATAAATGCAGCAGAAATATGCGGAAAAAAAATGTCGGAATTGAAAATTGTAGTTAACGGCGCCGGTGCAGCAGCGATTTCTTGTTGTAATTTATATATAAGGGCAGGTGCCAAAAGAGAAAATATTACAATGTTTGATTCCAAGGGCAATATTTCCAAAGACCGTAAAGATCTAAATAAATACAAAATTGCATTTGCTATTGAAAAAGTATACAGCTCACTCGCAGAGGGAATAAAAGGCGCCGATGTATTTGTCGGGCTGTCGGTAGGCGGAGTTGTTTCCAAAGAAATGGTAAAATCAATGGCTCCAAATCCGATTATATTTGCAATGGCAAATCCTGATCCGGAAATTATGTATGATGAGGCTGTTTCTGTTCGTGACGATCTTATTATGGCTACAGGCAGAAGTGATTTCCCGAACCAGGTGAACAATGTTTTGGGTTTTCCATTTATATTCAGAGGTGCTTTGGATGTAAGAGCCACTTCAATAAATGAAGAAATGAAAATGGCTGCTGTAAATGCTCTTGCATCTCTGGCAAAAGAAGTTGTCCCCGAAACCGTTTTCAGTGCATATGGCGGTGAAAGCTTTGAGTTTGGGAGAAATTATATAATTCCCAAGCCGTTTGACCCAAGAGTACTTTGGTACGTTGCACCTGCAGTTGCAAAAGCTGCAATTGAATCCGGTGTTGCAAGAGTTAAAATAGAAGATTGGGAAGTATACAAAGAAGAATTAAAAGAAAGACTCGGATTATCGAAAGAAATTATCCGTGTAATGGTTCACAAAGCTCAGAAGAGTCCAAGAAGGGTTGTTTATCCTGAAGGTGAAGAGGAAAAAATTATTCGTGCAGCCCATGTTTGCTATACTGATAATATTGCCAAACCGATTCTTTTAGGTAATTTTAATAAAATTATAGAAATTATTAGCGATCTCGATTATGATGAAAAAGAATTTGAAATATTTGATCCGGAAACCTGTCCGAGATGTGAAGGATATGCGCAGGCATTTTTTGAAAAGAGGCGGCGTAAGGGAGCCACTTTAAAAGAAGCGAGGGAATTAATGAAAGCCCCGATATACTATGGCTCTATGATGTGTGATAGGAATGATGCAGATGCCTTAATAAGCGGTTTAACTACTAACTATCCAAATACAATAAAGCCTGCCCTGCAATGCGTGGGAGTTAAAGACGGTTATAAACTTGTATCCGGATGTTATATAGTTCTAACTAAAAAAGATGTATTCTTCTTTGCCGATACAACCGTAAATGTTAATCCAAATTCATCCGAACTTGCCGAAATTGCTATTTCTGCGGCAGATATTGCACGTGCATTTGATGTAGATCCAAAAGTAGCTATGCTTTCATTCAGCAATTTCGGAAGCGCTAAATATCCCGAATCGGTTAAAGTGAGCGAAGCGGTAAAAATTGTTAAAAAACTCCGACCGGATTTAGTAATAGATGGTGAAATGCAGGCTGATACCGCCGTTGTATCTGAGATTTTGAGCGAAATTTATCCATTTTCAGATCTTAAAGGCAAACCAAATATTTTGGTTTTCCCTGATCTTAATTCGGGTAATATTGCATATAAATTAATGGCAAGAATAGGCCAGGCAACTGTTATAGGCCCGATTCTTATGGGTATGAAAAAATCAGTTCACGTTCTTCAGCGCGGCGCTACAGTTGATGATATAATAAATATGACGGCCGTTGCAGTAGTCGGCGCTATTAATAGGCTTAAACAAAATAGTAATCAATAGGCTGCTAAGAGTATAAGTATGTATAGAATTATTAATGCAGAATTTATTGCACCGAATATTAAAAGATTTAGAATTGAAGCTCCTAAAATTGCTAAAAAAAGGAAAGCGGGACAATTCGTCATTATCCGTACAGACGAAAGCGGAGAAAGAGTCCCGCTTACTATTGCAGATTCAAATATATATGATGGCTCGATAACAATAATTGTACAAGGAACTGGAAAAACTACACAGCGTTTAAATGAATTTAAAACCGGCGACTTTATATTGGATGTAGTAGGTCCTCTTGGTAAACCTTCACACATTGAAAAATTTGGTGTAGCGGTAAGTATCGGGGGTGGTGTGGGCACTGCAATAGCTTATCCTACTGCGGTAGCTTTGAAGGAGGCCGGCAATTACACGATTTCTATCGTAGGAGGCAGATCAAAAGATTATGTGATACTTGAAAATGAAATGAAAGACGTATGCGACGAAGTTTTTATAACTACAGATGACGGAAGCTACGGTTACCATGGATTTGTTACGGACAAATTAAAAGAATTAATAGAGGCAAAGCGGCAGATAGATTTTGTGCTTGCAATAGGCCCTATACCAATGATGAAAGCGGTAGCCGAAGTAACCCGCAAACAAAAGATTAAAACTGTTGTCAGCTTAAATCCAATTATGGTAGACGGAACCGGTATGTGCGGCGGCTGCAGGGCTACTGTTGATAATAAAACTGTTTTCGTTTGTGTAGACGGGCCGGAATTTGATGCTCAAAAAGTTGATTTTGAACTTCTTGAACGAAGAAACAGGACTTACAGAAGTGATGAAGAAACAGCATTGAAAAATTACAAGTGCCATTCGGAAGCAGAAGTTGTGAATAATGCTGATAACGAATTGGATGAAAGTAAGTAACTGAAATTAGCAAATATTAAAACATTGATTAAGCAGCCCCGAGTATTAACCCGGGGAATAATGAAGCTCGGACTTTATTGCCTTTATCCAAAATTATCAAATCATTTTGGCTAAAGCCGGATAAATTTTGTAATTGCAATCCCCGGCATAAATGTCGGGGCTACTTTAAATATAATTTACATAATTTAAATAAGTAATTATATTTATTAAAATACTGTAGAATTTATTAAGTTAATGTCTAATATAACCGGAGACGTACTTGGATAAAATTTCCAACAAAGATAAGATGAAAATACCGCGCCAGAATATGCCTGAGCAGGATAGTGTATTAAGAAGTGCGAATTTTTTAGAAGTTAATTTAGGCTATACAGAAGAACTTGCAAAACTTGAAGCCCTCCGATGCATACAATGCCCTAAGCCCACTTGTGTTGAAGGCTGCCCGGTCAGCGTTAATATTAAAGATTTCATAGGGCTTGTTGCCGAAGGTGATTATTTAGGAGCAGCCGCAAAAATAAAAGAGGATAATATGCTTCCTGCTGTTTGCGGCAGAGTTTGCCCGCAGGAAGAACAGTGCGAAGCAAAATGTATTGTCGGCAAAAAAAATGAACCGGTTGCTATAGGGAGGCTTGAGAGATTTGTTGCCGATTTTGAAAGAGAACATAACAGTTCAAAAAATCCTGTACAAATGACAAAGAGCGGTAAAAAAGTTGCTGTTATAGGCAGCGGTCCGGCAGGGCTAAGCTGTGCAGGGGATTTAATTCAAATGGGGCATGATGTTACCGTATTTGAAGCGCTTCATGAGATTGGCGGAGTGCTGCTATATGGCATCCCGGAATTTCGATTACCTAAAGATATTGTTAAAATTGAGGTTGAATCTTTAAGGAAAATGGGTGTAGAATTCCGGACTAATGCAGTCATCGGTTTTACCGATACTATTGACGAGCTTATGCAAGACGGATACGATGCAGCTTTTATTGCGGTCGGCGCCGGTTTGCCTTACTTTTTAAAAATTCCGGGTGAAAATTTAAACGGGGTATATTCCGCAAATGAATTTTTAACCCGTGTAAACCTTATGAAAGCATATAAATTTCCGGAGTTTGATACGCCCGTTTTCAACTGCAGGGATAAAAATATCGCAGTATTCGGAGGCGGTAATACTGCAATGGATGCGGTAAGAACATCTAAAAGGCTGGGAGCAAAAAACGCTTATATAATTTACCGCCGTTCTGATATTGAAATGCCTGCGAGAAAAGAAGAAATTCATCACGCAAAGGATGAGGGAATACAGTTTATGTTTCTTGCAAATCCATTAGAATTTATTGGTAATAAAGCAGGCTGGCTCACCGGGGTCAGTCTTCAAAAAATGGAACTTGGCGAACCGGATTCTTCGGGCAGACGCAGACCGGTACCGATAATTGGATCCGAATATGAACTAAAAATTGATATGGCAGTTATTGCCATCGGCAACGGTTCAAATCCAATAATCCAGAAAACCACTCCTGACCTGCAGTACACAAAGTGGGGTAATATAATTGTTGATGAAATAACAATGAAGACGTCTAAAAAAGGTGTTTTTGCAGGAGGTGATATAGTTACAGGAGGCGCCACAGTAATACTTGCAATGGGAGCGGGTAGAAAAGCTGCAGCAGCTATAAATGATTTTTTATCCTCAGAGAATAAATAGTTTATTCTTAATAAATTAATAATAGTTAAAGTATTAACTTTAAACATTAATCTTCATAAATTAATTGTTAACACGATATTATTAATAATTTATTTTAGAAAGTTATTATGAATAAACTATCAGCCCTGATAATTGTTTTAATAATAAGTTTATTAAATTCCGGAACTCTTCCGGCCCAATCTAAAAAAAAATCCCTCAAACTACATAGATATGATCACATTGTTATAGTAATGGAGGAGAATAAGGATTATGATGAGGTTATAGATAATGATGCCGCACCATATATAAATAATGTGTTGAAAAAAGAGGGTGCAAATCTAACACAAATGTATGCAGAAGAACATGCAAGTGAGGGCAATTATTTTTGGTTAATTTGCGGAAGTAATCAAAATGTAGGTTTTAACGATGGTATTGCAAACGCAGACAATGATAAAAGTTATCCATTCCAATCAAGCAACCTTATGCAGCAGCTTTTAAAAAAGGGTTACACATTCAAAGGTTATTCTGAAGATCTGCCTGCAATTGGTGATACAGTATCTAAATCCGGGCATTATGCCCGAAAGCATGTTCCTTGGATAAGTTTTGGAAATATTCCACAAGGGAACACTGAAGAAACATCGGTTAATCTTCAATATAAGCAATTTCCAACCGATTACAGTAAACTTCCAACAGTTTCTTTTGTAATCCCTAATCAAATACATGAAATGCACGATGGTAAACCTCCTAAAAGTGTAACTGACGGCGATACCTGGCTAAAGGAAAACTTAGATGGTTATTATCAATGGGCTAAAACTCATAATAGTATTCTTATTATTACTTTTGATGAAAATGACGATAAAAGTAAATATCACGGTATGACTGATCCGGCGAGCTCAAATAACGATATAAAAAATAGAATTCCGACAATCATTACCGGGGCCCATATTAAGCCCGGTGATTATCCCGAAGGAAAGGGAGTAACACACATTAATATATTGAGAACCCTTGAGATGATGTATGGTTTACCCAGATCCGGTAAACAACAGGAAAATGCCCTAAAGTTTGGGATCAAAAATGATTATATTATCAGAGATATATTTGATTAGTGTTTAAAAAATCTTCGAGGTTTTGTCGTACTGTAAAACCGGGGCATGCCCCAGCTCAATCACTGTAAACATACTAGGTTTTCCTGAGCCCTGATTAAATGTACAAACATTGAAAGTACTATCTAAAAGTTAATCGATTAAGAGATAAAATATGAAATCCGCTTTTATTAAATGCAATGAAAAATTCGGAATATTACTTTTTTGTTTCCTCTTTTTTTTGAGTTTTTCTTCTTCATATATATTTGCGCAAGACAGCATACTTCCCGGCAAATATAAAAATTATACACTGCTGCATAATGGCTGGAAACTTACGCCAGCGGGAAAACAGATCGGCACAGGGCCGCTGCCGCTTAATATTTCTGTAACGAATAACGGAAGATATGCCGTAACAACAAACAGCGGGATGGGGGAGAACTCTTTATCGGTAATTGACTTAAAAAATATTAAAGAAGTTCAGAGAGTTATCCTAACCAATGCGTGGTACGGATTGGTGTTTAATGATAACAGTTCAAGATTATTTGTTTCCGGTGGAAATAACAACCTTATTTATATTTATAATTTTAACTCAGGAAGGCTTTTACTAAAAGATTCCATAATTATAGGGGAGAAATTCCCTAAGGAAAATATTTCAATTACTGGGATTGATTTTGTTAAGGGTAAGAATTTACTGCTGGCAGCTTCTAAAGAGTCAAAATCTCTTTATGTATATGATTTAAGATCACAAAATGTTTTGAAAACGATCAAATTAGAAGGTGAATGTTACGATGTAAAAGTAAATTCCGCCGGCACTTTTGCTTATGTTTCTATTTGGGGAAAATCTGAAATTGAAGAAATTAATTTATATGATTTTACAGTTACAAATAAAATAAAAACAGGCGACCACCCGTGCCAGATTATAATTACAAGTGATAATTCACGTTTGTTTGTTGCTGATGCTAACAATAATACTACTTCTGTTATTGACCTCGGGTTAAAGAAAGAGATAGAAAAATTAAACTCTTCTTTAAGTGTAGATGCACCTCCCGGCAGTACACCGAATGCTCTCTGCTTTAATAAGGACGAATCTGTTTTAATCGTGGCAAATGCAAATAATAACTGCATAGCTTTGTTTAATATTACAAAAAAAAATAATTCAAAAAGTCTGGGTTTTATTCCAGTGGGCTGGTATCCAACTGCAGTGAGATTTATTACACAGTCAAAAGAAATATTAGTGGCAAACGGAAAGGGCCTTAGCTCGCTTCCCAATTCAAATAAAAAGTATATAGGAACTTTATTTCAAGGAACAGTATCAGTTATAAAATTTCCTTCGAAAAAAGCCCTCGCAAAGTTCAGTGAACAGGTTTATTCAAATACTCCATACATTTCAAAAGAAAAGAATTTAGCCGGCTTCCCAAAAGTAATCCCGGATAAACTCAATTTAATCAGAAGCAATAAAATTAAACACATTTTTTATATTATAAAGGAAAATAGAACTTACGATCAGGTGTTTGGCGACTTAGCGGAAGGGAACGGGGACAGTACATTATGTTTTTTCCCAAGAAAAGTTACACCAAACCAGCATAAACTCACCGAAGAATTTACTCTCTACGATAATTTTTATGACGATGCCGAAGTAAGTGCAAGCGGGCATAACTGGTCTACCGCAGCCTATGCTACGGATTACGTTGAAAAACTTTATCCTAATAATTACAGCAGGAGAGGACAACAGTATAATTTTGAAGGCGGTTCTCCTATTGATGCGCCCTCTTCGGGATATATCTGGAATAATGTTGTAAATCATCATCTGAGTATGAGGAACTATGGTGAATTTACAGATGAAGTATTATCAAACAATACTACAAAATATGTTGGTGCGGACACAGATTTAGATGTATTCACAAGCCATATATATCCCGGATGGGATTTGAACATTAGCGATATCTACCGTTATGAACAATGGGAAAAAGAATTTGATGCATACGCGACCGGAGACTCTCTGCCTGATTTCAGCATAATGCGTCTACCGAATGACCATACAGCGGGAACAAAGAAAGGCGCTTTAACTCCACAGGCTTATGTGGCGGGCAATGATTATGCAGTTGGACTTGTTGTACAAAAAATATCCAGTAGTAAATACTGGGAAAACTCTATTATTTTTATTTTGGAAGATGACGCACAAAACGGATTTGATCATGTTGATGCACACAGGTCAACATTGCTTGTTATAAGCCCATATATTAAACGTCATTTCGTAGATCATACAATGTATTCCACTTCAAGTGTCTTGAAAACGATAGAATTAATTTTGGGTTTGCCGCCCATGACTCAGTTTGACCTGGCAGCAAACTCTATTTTATATTCGATTACAGACAGCCTTAATGTAAATCCTTTAAAGTTATTGAACCTGAAATAGATTTAAACCAAAGAAATATGGCGAATGCTTATGGAGCAGATAAAAGCAGCCGCCTTAATTTTGCTAAAGAGGATGCTGTACCGGAAGATGAGTTCAATGAAATTTTATGGAAAGACATAAAAGGGGAAAATATACCGATGCCTGCAACTGTTCATAGCGCTTTTGTAAGAGTGCAAGAGACGAAAAAGGATGATGACTAGAGATATTGTTCAGAGGAATTATTTGATAAGTTGATCCAAATCTATTCCGGTGGGAAGTGGACTTACAATAAATACCGCTAAAATGTTAACTCATATGGGGAGTGAATCTATTGAGTCAATCTCGAAAATTAATTATAGCCGTTCATTCTTATATACTTATGCCTTCCGCTTTGGCATATAGGGGCTTCGAAAGCATATACATTAAACCCGGAATTCAGTGCCACACTTTATATTTAGAACGGCTGGAATGATACAATTGATAATAACTCTGATAAAACATTAAGGGCGGAAATAGCATGGACGCCTTCGTATGTATTTTCATTTATAGAGAATTTTATTGGGGGCGCAGAAGAACTTGAAGCTACTAATAAGAGGTACGTGTTTAATTTTATTGTCAATCTCCAGGCACCGGATGCTTTATTCGTAACACTCTTTTCAGATTATGGTTAGGAATCCGACAGCCTATAGGTTTTGCAGTATGGAAAGGCCCTGTATTAGCAGGCAAGTATTCTCTTAGCAGTGTTTCAGCGATAGGAGCCAGAGTCGATTATTATTATGACCAAAATAGATTTACTACCGGGACAGTCTAGCAACTTAAAGAATTTACACTTACTTATGAATATAAATTCTGCGGCAGTTTAGTTACCCGTCTTGAGTACAGAGGAGATTGGGCAAACAGCAATAATCTTTTGAAGATAATCTGGGGAATTATTCAAAAAATAATCAAAACACTATTCTAATAGGATCTGTATATTTATTTTAAAAAAATAATTGATTGAACTTCATTAAATAATAATTTTTGAACCGGCATGCTACTTTGTGGCAAAGGATGCAAACCGTTCTACCTATGACCAAGGACAGATACAGTTAATTATCCCTAGATCAATTCGAATTTAAATTATCCTCCATATATTTCAATTTCTTTAATTAATTATAATTATATTATATACATTTATTTTGTTCGATTTACTGAAATAAACAGGTATTACGGAGGTGTGATATGAAAATATTATTTATTGTTTATCACGATATTTTAGAAGATCGCATGACCAAATTATTTGAGGATTTGAAAATTGATTATTTTACAGAATGGGAAAACGTTAAAGGGAAAGGACATTTTTCAGAAGCACATCTCGGTACAAGGGCAAACCCCGGTTATAATCTGGTTCGGATGATTGCCTTTCAGGAAGAAAACGCACTTAATGAACTTATAAATGGTGTTACTAAGCTAAATAATGAAATCATAAAACATGATGATAAAATCAGAATATTCCAGATGCCGTTAGAAAAGATTTTATAATATCCCGTAATAAACTTCCGTTTTATATATAAAGTCTACTTTCCCGTTTATTTGATATTTCCAAAATATATTTGTAAGATTATTCATCATCGGAATGTAACCGGGACTATCTTCCACAGGGGCATACGATGAAGAAAGCAGTCTGCCTTTTAATCCTTCAAAATTAAAACTCTGTTTATTTGGGAAGACAGCTACTTCATATTTGCTAAAGAAACTTTGAAAAATGCTTTCGTTTATATTAGAATGGTTTATCCTGCCGTAATCAATAGAAAAGTTAATTAAAAGTTTTTCATATTCAATCATAAACGGATTTGAATTAATTTCCCTGGTATTCCAGATTAATACAACCCAGCCCCCATTTTTAATTATACGCTTGAATTCAAACTTTGTTTTTTCAAAATTGAACCAGTGGAATGCCTGCGCTGATGTAATAATATCAATACTGCCGGCTTCCAGCCCGGTTGATTCAGCCGAACCGCTAATGCTTTTGAAATTATTATAACAGCTAAGTAATCGTTCTGCAGCTCCGCGCATATCATTGTTCGGTTCAATTGCGAAAACTTTATAATTCTTTTTCAATAAAAATTCTGTAAAAATACCTGTTCTGGAACCTATATCTGCTATTATATCTGATTTTTTAAGTTTTAATTCAGTTAAAAAAAAGTCCATTATTCCATCCGGATAATATGGACGATATTTGATGTAATTATCTACTCTATTGGAGAATCTTTTTAATGGATCTATTTCAATATTTTCCATTTATAACTTAAGGTTGTTTTTGATTGGGAAACAATTCTTCTTATTAAAAATATTATAATTATCAAACTATTGATAAAAACTGCATCACAATATCTTACTTTCTATTTTGTACAAAAGCAATCTTTTGAAAAATTATAATAACCGGTATTTTTATTCCTTTTGCGAGTGAGGATTAATTCGTTTTTTATTATATCAAAATTAAGAAAAACGAACAATTTATGTAAAAAATTCGAACATTAAACTCAACTTTAAGAAGAATTTTGCGATAATTGAATAAGGAGTAAAATATTTGGCTATGGATTTTGCATTAGAATATACTGAAGACATAATAATAGCAAAAGTAATTATGAGAAGAGCCACTTTTTTGGAAGCCCTCCAGTTTCAGAAGATGCTCACTCAGGAAATTGATAATGGATACAGGAGAATAATTGTTGATCTAACGCATTGTTCATCAATTGATCCTGCTTTTTTTAGTGCAATTTTAATTGCTTATAAAAAATTATTGAATCTTAACGGCAATATAAAAATAATAAAACCCAATAATTATTTTGATGACTACGAAAAATTTGAAACTTACCTCAGAGTATTCGAAATTTTTAATTCAAAACAGGAAGCGATAGATAGTTATAAAATAATTTTTACCAATCCCGTCAATGAAGCCTTGTCCTCTGTCCAGATAGCAACACAAAGTTAACTGCACTCAAAATTTTAGCCATTAAATAAATTACCTAACTAATTTATATTAAATTTTAATCTAAAATTTCTTACCTATGCATTCTTAACCTTTTTAATTCAAAGAGTTACGCAACGTTATGTTATTGATGAGTTAACGTATGAAGTCGCCAACTATTCTTGATCTATTTTCAATTTAAATCAAAATATTTATTTTGTTTTTTCAATTTACATAGACATTGTAGGCTTTTTCATTTTTATTCAGAAGTGGAAAAATATATATTATATTAAATGTAATTCAGTTGAAACTGAACAAATTGTAAAATCAAATTAAAAATAGTTTAACCTTTATTGTATTATGAACATTCCATATTTATATTTGTTAAATACCTTTATTTATCAAATAAATAAAAATTAGAAAAATGGCAAAGAATATTATACTTCAAACAAATTTCTCTAAACTAAAGCTTGTAAAACAAGGAAAAGTGAGAGATATTTATGATATAGGTGAAAATTATTTAATCGTTTCAACAGACAGGTTATCGGCATTTGATGTTATTATGGCGCAGGGAATACCAAACAAGGGTGAAGTTTTAACAAAAATATCTTCATTTTGGTTTAATTTTGTAAAAGATATTATCAGTAATCACATCATTGCAACTGACGTTCAAGATTTTCCTGAAGAATGTTACGAATATGAGGATGATTTGAAGGGTAGATCAATGCTTGTAAAAAAAGCAGATGTTATACCAATTGAGTGTATTGTAAGGGGTTACATTTCCGGTTCCGGATGGAATGACTATAAGAAAACAGGTAAAATTTCAGGTATAACTCTTCCTGAAGGTTTGGTTGAATCTGAAAAACTGGCTGAACCAATCTTTACACCTTCAACAAAAGCAGAAATCGGACTTCATGATGAGAATATTTCGTTTAGCGAAGCGGAAGCTATTATCGATAAAAAGAAACTTGATATAATTAAAGAAGCGACCCTGGCAATTTACAAAAAAGCATCGGAATTTGCTTTAAAGAAGGGAATTATTATTGCCGATACAAAAATGGAATTTGGTATATATAAAGACCAGGTAATAATTGTTGATGAATTATTAACTCCCGATTCTTCAAGGTTCTGGCCATTAAGCAAGTATAAAAAAGGGGGCGCACAGGAAAGTTATGATAAACAATTTGTGAGAGATTATTTACTCTCAATAAATTTTAATAAACAGCCGCCGCCTCCGCAATTACCGGAAGATATTATACAAAAAACCAGCAAGAAATATTTGGATGCTTTGTATGAGTTGACCGGTGAGAAAATAATTTGAATGAAGCCTCTTGCTATTAGGATAAGTGAGAAAAAATATTTAGAAATTAAATGGGATGACAACGGAAATTCCAAAATCGAATTAGGTTTTTTGAGGCGTTTTTGTCCTTGTGCTACTTGTTCGGAACAGAGAGAAAACCAAAGTGAAAATTATATCCCACTGTATTTTGCCGATCAAATAAAAGTTAAGAATATTTATGAAGTCGGAAATTATGCAATCGGGATAACCTGGCAGGATGGCCACAATACCGGGATTTATGAATTTCCGTACCTTAAGTTTCTTGCTCAAAGTAATAATACTGTCTGAAAGTCTATGATACTTCCGAATCAATTAACAGTTTTAAGAATTATTTTAACTCCGGTTTTCTTTGTCTTATTTTTATCGAACTATCCTGTTTTAAGACAAATATCCTTAATAATTTTTATTATAGCTGCGTTAACCGATTGGTATGACGGCTGGCTGGCAAGAAAATTTAATTATATAACAACATGGGGAAAATTTTGGGATCCGCTTGCGGATAAGATATTAACTTCGGCGGCATTTTTAGCATTTGTATTTCTTAAAGTTATTCCTTTCTGGATGGTTTTAATTATAATCATCAGAGATTTTTCAATTACCGGGTTTAGAGCATATGCCGATTACAAGGGACATTCCTTTCCGACAAGCAGATACGCCCAATGGAAAACGTTTATCCAAATGGTCTTTCTTTATTACCTTCTGGCTGTATATGTAGGCCAAAGTTTTAATGTAATTTATAAAGGTAACGAAAGAACATTTGCAATATTATTGAATCCAGAATATATTTATTATACGATGCTGGCAGTTACATTAATAACAATTCATTCGGGCGTTTCTTATATTTACCGCGGCAGGTTTTTAATTCAAAATTTGCTTAAAAATGAAAATTAATTTAATCGAAAAATTCATAGGATCGGGTTTTTATACGGGATTTATCCCTTTTGCATCGGGGACATTCGGCAGTATTGCAGCATTACTAATTTATTATATACCAGGATTTTCAAATCCCCAGGTAATAATTCCCGCGATAATCATTTTTACATTGTACGGAATATATATAGGTACTAAATTTGAGAAAGTTTACGGCGAGGATCCGGCCGAATGTACAATTGATGAAGTAGTTGGAATGTGGATAACCTTACTGTTAATTCCTAAAACCATAGTAATATCTCTCACCGGCTTTTTAATCTGGAGGCTATTAGATATAATAAAACCATTTCCGGCACGCCAGGCAGAAAAATTGAATGGGGGATTGGGCATAATGCTTGACGATGTAATTGCAGGTGTATACTCTTTAATTATTCTTCATTTTATTTTGATTATCTTTAAACATTAAGAATTAGATTTTTTTGAGAGGAAAATGAATGCTCATATAATTACTATCGGGGATGAAATATTAATCGGACAAACTATAAATACTAATGCTGCATTCATCGGTGAGCAAATTTCCGCTATTCAGGTGAATGTAAGAAAAACCTCAACTGTTCCCGATGATGAGTATGAAATTTTGAAAGAGTTTAAGCTATGCCTGAACGAAAATGATCTTGTAATTGTTACAGGCGGGCTCGGGCCTACACACGACGATATTACCAGGACATGTGTGGTGAAATTTTTTCATACTGAATTAATCCGTAACGATGAAGTTTTAGATGATGTAAAGAATTTTTTCAGTAAGAGAGGGAGGAAACTTACAAAGATTAATGAAGATCAAGCTTTAATTCCCAAAAACTCAAAAGTGATCAGGAATGAAGTAGGAACAGCACCTGGAATTTGGATTGAGAAAGATGATAAAATTTTTATAGTTATGCCCGGTGTTCCCTTTGAGATGAAGGCAATGATGAATAATTTCATCATTCCGAAGTTGCAGGAAAAAATTATTAATAAGGATTTCTTTGTAAAAAGAGGAAATCTTTTAACAACAGGCATTCCTGAATCAACATTATTTGAAAGGCTTGGCAATCTGGAAGAATTATTAAACGGATCAAAACTGGCCTTTCTTCCCAGTCAATTTGGAGTAAAGCTCAGAGTAACAGTAACAGAAAAAAATGAAGAAACTGCGGCTAATAAATTAGGCGAGATTGAACAAAAAATCAGAAGCAAGGTTGGCCGCTTTATATATTCAAAGCAGGATGAACCTTTGGAATTTGCGGTTTCAAGAATGCTCCTTGAAAGAGGACTAACCATTGCTGTTGCCGAATCATGTACCGGAGGATTGATTTCAAATCTGCTTACAAATATAAGCGGAAGTAGTAAGTTCTACGAACGAGGTATAATATCATACAGTAATGCTTCAAAAGTTGAAATTTTAAAAGTTTCAGAAGATACAATATCGCAAAATGGAGCTGTAAGCCTTGAAGTTGCACGTCAAATGGCTGAAGGAATTAAATCAATCAGCGGCACTGATTTAGGTCTAGCTATTACAGGCATTATGGGGCCGACCGGAGGAAGTTCGGAAAAGCCCGTCGGGTTAACTTATGTAGGAATATGTGATGATAAAGTGTGTACAGCAAAAAAATTTCAGTTTGGGGACGACAGAATATTAAATAAACAAAGATCTGCGCAGGGGGCATTGGATATGGTAAGACGTTATTTACTGGGTATTCCTTTTGATGAGTAGGCTGTTTATTGCTTTGAAAATTCCCGGGGAAATTAGAGAAAAAATTGTTAACTTGTATAATGAGGCAATAAAAGATTCCAAGCTGTACAAGTGGGAAACGGAAGAAAAGCTTCATCTTACATTGAAATTTATTGGCGAAGTAGAAAAAGAAATTTCGGATTCAATAATTAATTCACTTAAATTTGTTAGTGATTATTGTAGCTTTAATTGCAATTTAACCCGGTTCGGAATTTTTTATAAGCAAGATCGTTCCGGCAAAACAGGCAGGGAGGCCAGAGTATTATGGATAGGATTATCAGTTAGCAACCAGGTTAACCAGTTAGTTGAAAAAATAAATATAGAATTAGAAAAGTTCTCTATTCCGGCAGAGAAAAGAAAATTTCAACCCCACATAACTATAATGAGACTAAGAGGAGATGAGGGAAGCAATTTTATAGAATCTTTTGAAAACTTCCGATTTCCCGAGGTTCGATTTATAGCTAATGAAATAGTATTAATGAAAAGTGATTTACTTCCAAAGGGTTCGAAGTACACTGAAATTAAAAAATATAACTTAAAATGATTTGGAGGAAAAATGAGTTCCGATAGAGAACAAAAATTAAAAATTATTGACGACGCCATTGCCAGTATAGAAAAAACTTACGGCAAAGGTTCCATAATGAAGCTTGGTAACGGCGTAATAGCTGATGTAGAATCAATCCCCACTGGAGCATTATCTCTTGATTTTGCGCTTGGTATCGGCGGTGTTCCTCGTGGCAGAGTTACTGAAATTTTCGGACCTGAATCAAGCGGTAAAACTACTTTATGCCTTCATATTATAGCGGAAGCGCAGAAAACAGGCGGGCTTGCAGCGTTTATCGATGCTGAACATGCACTTGATGTTAATTATGCCAAGCGGCTCGGTGTAGATACTGCTAATCTCCTTTTATCTCAACCGGATTTCGGCGAGCAGGCACTTGAAATTACAGATACTTTAGTCAGGAGCAATGCTCTTGATATCATTGTGATTGATTCGGTTGCAGCACTTGTCCCGCGTTCTGAAATTGAAGGCGAAATGGGCGATGCTACTATGGCCGTTCAGGCAAGGTTAATGTCGCAGGCCCTCAGAAAATTGACAGGAGCAATTTCAAAATCAAAAACTTCAGTGATTTTTATAAATCAATTAAGAAGTAAAATAGGGGTAATGTTCGGTAATCCTGAAACTACTACCGGTGGAAACGCACTAAAATTTTATGCCTCATTAAGGCTTGATATAAGGAGAATTGCTGCCATTAAAGACGGAACGGAAGTGGTTGGTAACCGCACAAAGGTAAAGATAGTAAAAAGCAAAGTTGCACCGCCATTTAAAGAAGTTGAGTTTGATATCCTTTATAACGAAGGAATAAGTAAAACAGGGGACCTTCTTGATATAGCAACAAATTTAAACATTATAAAAAAGAGCGGCGCCTGGTTTACTTATGATGAGGACAGGTTCCAGGGAAGGGAACAGTTCCGTCAAAAGTTAATTGAGAATCCCGAACTTTATTCTAAGCTTGAAAAAGAAGTTAAACAAAAACTGGGAATGATTAAAGAAGAGAAAGCCTCCGCTGAAGAAAAACAACCCGTTAAAGAAAAAAAATCGGCAAAATAAATTTCCAAATGTGATTAATGAGGATTGAAAGGATTGAAAAAAAGAATGATAAAGATGTAACCATCACATTAGATGACGGTGAGAAACTTTTTTTATCTTATGACATATTTTTAAAAAACGGCTTGAAGAAAAACGACGAAATTTCCGAAAGCCGTTTTTCATTTCTAATTGAGGAAAATCAGAAATTCCATCTAAAACAAAAAGCTTTTCGTTACTTAGGAAGAAGGCTCCACTCCTCGTATGAACTTAAACTAAAACTTAAACAAAAAGGCTACAGGCAGGAATTAATCGAATTAATAATAGCCGAGTTAATTAATAGTAATTATATTAATGATTATGAGTTTGCTTCCCTTTTTGCCGAAGAAAATATTAGGAATAAATTATGGGGAAGAAAGAAACTGGAAGCAGAATTATTTAGAAAAGGGATAGACAGGAGCATAATTTCAAAAGTTACAGATGAAAAATTTTACAACGGTGATGAACTGAGCGCTGCTATGGAGCTGGGAAGGAAAAAAATAAAATCACTTTCATCCCGGGGGATAGAAAACGAGAAATTAAAGACAAAGCTTATGTCCTTTCTTTTAACTAAAGGATATGAATATGATACATGCCGGAGTGTTATTGAAATATTAACGGAAAAATAAAAATGCTTTTATGCCTGAATCCTGGAAGCAAGGTTTGAAATCATATCCGAAATTTCTTTTACCTCTACAACTGATGAAGCTTCCATCAAATTAAACCATTTCCGCGACCTGCGAATTTTTTCAGGGTATTCTTCAAGCATTTCAGTAACTTCCATTGCAAATACTTTAACATGACAAATACCGATTGATTTCTGATTACCAAAATAACCCAGTTCTATAGTTTCATTGGTTCCAAGAATACCGGCTTCTTCATATGCTTCCTTTTTTGCAGACTCAAACGGGGTTAAATTAAACTCAATAAAGCCCTTCGGAATAACCCACTTCTTCTTTTTTAGTGAGGTAATTAATAAAACTTCTAACCCATCTTTAGTTTTCCTGTACGGGATAACGCCAGACTGGTTAAAATTAAATTCAAGATTCAACTTATATTCCAAAAAATTTCGATACACTTTCTGAATATCAGCTTTCTTATGCATGCTGTTACCTCTACTAAAACAATCTTAGTATTGTGCAGTTCTATAATTCTGAAATTATAGATCTCTTATCTAAAATTATTTTCTGCTCTATAAAACTTAAGAGATCCGGCAGTTTAAACAGAAAGCTTTGCCGAAATGCCAAAGTTTTTTAACTTAGCATGCAGAAAATAACAAATATGAAGAAGAATACGAAAAATCCTTAATGGATTTAATCCTTCATCTAACTTAATATCGAAAATTTTTATGAATATTTTAGAAAACGTTTCACTTAAAAATTATAATACCTTTGGAATTGATGTTAAAGCAAGAATATGGGCGGAAATTACCAATGAAAATGAACTTAAAAGCTTACTTCTAAAAAGTGAAACCGAAAATTTACCAAAGTTGATTCTGGGAGGCGGGAGTAATATTCTTCTAACAAAAGATTTTGACGGGCTTGTAATTATAAATTCAATTCCGGGAATTAATATTATAGATGATGACAAGTCAACTGTTCTTATCGAGGCAGGCGCGGGTGTGATCTGGCATGACCTCGTCATGTATTGTGTTGACAATAACTTTGGAGGCATAGAGAATCTATCATTAATTCCGGGTACTGCCGGTGCAGCGCCCTTGCAGAATATTGGCGCATACGGCCAGGAATTAAAAAGTGTATTTCACTTTCTAAAAGGTATTTATATAAGAGAAGCCGCAGAAAAAAAAATCTATAATCAGGATTGTGAATTTGGTTACCGTGACAGTATCTTTAAAAATAAATTAAAAGAAAAGTTTATTATTACTTCAATTATACTCAGATTGCATAAGGATCCGGTTGTAAGTCTAAATTATGCATCAATAAAGGATGAGATTGAAAAATTACATTTACAAAGAATAACTATAAAGGATGTAAGCAATGCGGTTTGTGAAATAAGAAGAAGTAAACTTCCTGACCCGAAGGTATTGGGGAATGCCGGAAGCTTCTTTAAGAATCCTGAAGTTAATTCTGGTAAGTTTAATGATCTGAAAAAGGAATACCCGGACATTACAGGTTATGATTCAAGTAACGGGATTATCAAATTGGCGGCCGGCTGGCTTATAGAAAAATGTGGATGGAAAGGGAAGCGTATTGGAAATGTGGGCTCTCATTCAAAACAGTCTCTCGTTTTGGTTAATTATGGCGGTTCAACGGGAGCAGAAATTCTTCAATTTGCAAAGCAGATTAAAAGTTCAGTATATGAGAAGTTCGGAATAAACCTATACGAAGAGGTAAATATTTATTAACTTTAATTCTAATTACAAATATGTGATTTTTTTACCTCTTGTTATATCTTGTGTTTTAAGTTAAACGAACTTCGGTGTTGCTTGAATATACTTTAACATTTAAGTATGTTAGATGAAATATATAACCTAAAATTTTTAAGAACCAAGTAATCAATTTGTAAATCTTGTCTATTTAGATATAACATTTGGAGATATTTTTATGGCACTAAAAATTGGAGATAAAGCACCGGAATTTAAATTAAAAGATCAGGATGGTAAAGAAGTATCTATCGAGGAATTTAACGGGAAAAACGTGGTAGTGCTGTTCTTCCCATTTGCAAATACTTCAGTATGCACAACTGAAATGAGCCTGATAAGGGATAATATTGGCAAGTTTAATAATATAAATGCACAGGTGCTTGGGATAAGTGTTGACAGCCCGTTTTCTCTAAAAATGTGGGCGGAGAAAAATAGTTTTAATTTCCCGCTTTTAAGTGATTTTAACAAAGAAGTATCACCATTGTATGATTCACTGTATGATGTATTCGCTCCCGGCAAGTTTGACTATAAAGGTGTAAGTAAAAGATCGGCTTTTGTTGTGGATAAAAACGGTATAATTAAGTACGCGGAAATTTGTGAATTACCAACTAATCAGCCTGATTACAACTCAATTGAAGAAGTTCTGAAAACATTAGATTAGATAATTATGGTTGTAAGTAATATTTCAGCCACCCGGCTAAAAGAAATGCTCCTGAAAGAAGAGGGAATAAAGCTGATCGATGTTCGCGAAAAATGGGAATATAATATTGCAAGGATAAACGGCTCTGATTTGGTGCCGGTAAAAACTTTTACTGAATATTCTAAAAATTTAAATGTTGAGGATAAAATAGTTGTTTACTGTCATATGGGATCAAGAAGCTATAGCGTTTGTCAATTTTTGATCCAAAACGGATTTAAGAATATTTATAATCTGGAGGGTGGAATAAATGCATGGTCTCTTGAAGTAGATAATTTGATTCCCTTATACTAATTTAATTTGTAATTAACAGGAGAATTATAATGGCGGAAGAAGGAAAAAAGGCTCCGAATTTTAAACTTAAGGATCAAAACGGTAAAACAGTTTCCCTGGAAGATTTTAAAGGGAAAAATGTTATACTGTATTTTTATCCCAAAGATAATACTTCCGGCTGCACGGCAGAGGCATGTAATTTTAGGGATGAATTTACAAAATTTGGTAAATTAAATGCTGTAATTATAGGAATTAGTCCGGATTCTTCCGAATCACATAAAAAGTTTGCTCAAAAATATGATCTTCCCTTTATATTATTAAGCGATGAAGATAAAAAAGTCCTTGAATTATACGGAGTTTGGAAAGAAAAAAGTATGTACGGAAGAAAATATATGGGTGTTGAAAGGACGACAGTTATTATTGGCACCGACGGAAAAATAAAAAAGATATTTTATAAGGTTAAAGTTGACGGTCACAATAAAGAAATAATACAGGCTCTTTAAAGAGGGAAAACAATATGTTTTATGTTACGAGACGCGAAGTATTTAGCGCTGCACACAGGCTGTTTAATCCAAAATTATCCGATGAAGAAAATGAACGGATTTACGGCAAATGCAGTAACCCAAACTGGCATGGCCATAATTATACAATTGAAGTTATAGTTGCTGGCGAAATAAATTCAGAAACAGGCTATTTAATCGATCTTAAACAGCTAAAAGAAATAATAATAAAGAATATAATTGAAAAAGTCGATCATAAAAATCTAAATACGGAAACGGATTTTATGTCCGGTATAATACCGACTGCTGAAAATATTGCTGCGGCTGCCTGGAAGCAGTTAGTTGACAAAATACCAAACGGAAAACTTTATTCTGTTAAGCTTTATGAAACTGAGAACAATTACTTTGAATATAGAGGAGATTAGAATTGAACCGCAATAATGTAGAACTACTAATTTCGAATCTGATAAATGAATTAGGGGAGGATTCTGAACGTGAAGGGCTGCTGAATACACCTAAGAGAGTAGCCGAAGCTTATGAGTTTTTAACATCGGGATATGATAAAGATATTGAAGAAACTTTGAATGGTGCAATATTCACGGAAAAATATGATGAAATGGTCCTTGTTCGGAATATCGATTTTTACAGCTTGTGTGAACACCATATGCTTCCTTTTTTTGGAAAAATTAATGTAGCTTATATCCCTGACGGGAAGATCATCGGGTTAAGCAAAATACCTCGCATCGTAGAAGTTTTTGCCAGGAGACTACAGGTTCAAGAAAGAATGACCCAGCAGATTGCAGATACAATAAACAAATATATTCAACCCAAAGGTGTTGCCGTAGTGTCCGAGGCGTTCCACATGTGTATGATGATGAGAGGTGTTGAGAAGCAAAATTCTTCCGCTACGGCAAGTGCAGTGCACGGTTTGTTTAAACAAGACGCCAGAACACGAACTGAATTTCTAAATTTAATTACAATGAAGAACTTATGACAGGAAGATTAAAAACAGGAGTGTGGATTACCGGGGCAAGTTCAGGAATCGGAAGAGCGGCAGCATGCGAATTTGCAAAGACAGGCGCCATGGTTTTTGTATCTTCAAGAAAAGTGGGGGAATTAGAAAGGCTTCATACCGAGCTCTGCAAAGATAATTTAGGTGTTGAAGTTTTCCCATGTAATGTTGCCTCGTTTACTAATGTCGAACAAACGGTAAAAAGAATTACAAACGAACATCAGCTTGATTGTTTAATCAACAATGCAGGAATAACATCTTTTAAGAGAGCTGAAGCTAATTCCATTCAGGAAATAAATGACATAGTAAATACCAATTTACTCGGATCTATTTATACAATAAAATACATCCTGCCGCATATGATCGAACAGGGAGGCGGTACGATAATAAATATCCTTTCGGTAGTTACAAAAAAAATATTTACCAATAGCAGTGCTTATGCATCCTCAAAAGCAGGGTTGCTTGCATATACTAATTCCTTAAGGGAAGAAGTACGTAAATATAATATAAGAATTATTAATGTTGTTCCCGGAGCCACTGAAACGCCCATATGGTCAGAAGAAGTCCGTAGTAAAAATGCCGGTAAAATGATTAATCCTGAGGATATAGCTCAAATGCTTGTATGGCTTTATCTTCAGAAGGGAAATTTCGTTACTGAAGAAATAGTTGTAAGGCCTATTACGGGGGATTTATCCTAATTACCGAAGTTACGCAGGTATTAAAATATTTTCTTAAACAGCCCCAGTTTTTAATTCGGCGAATAATGAAACCCGAACCCCATTGTTCGCCTCAAGATCATAATCATACGAACCCAATAACTTATTTACATGCATGCTTTTAATCGATTTTATCGCAGCTTTCAATTGACAAATCTTCTTTCATCCTGTAAAAGTCTTTGCATATTCAATTTTTTTAATACTGAATTTGTAGTTTTTGGAGTCTATTTTTTTAACTTGCGAACTCCCTACAAATTTCATTATTAACCCATATTAAGATATATAGTTATTAACTTGGATGAATAATAAAAAAAGGATCAGAAGAAATAAAATAATAACAATTTCCAATCAATCGACTCTCTACTTTTTATGTTATAATCATAATTTTCCTTTAATGATTATTATCAATGGCTCAGACAAAATGATCTATGAAATTCCACGCATTAAATCTTTGGTCACTTTCCATAACGCATTTTCGCGAGATAGATAATAGGTATTTTCAGAATTACTTATATTACCTGCGCGATATCCATCTTCGACTTCAACTTTATCATTTGAAATCCATTTGATTTTACCTGCCCGGAATATTATGCCTACTGCTCCAGTTTTTTTATCTATCACTTTATTTTTAAAGAATTTACATTCTGTGAATGGCTTTACAAGTAGATTATTTTTTTCAAATCTATTGAGGAACTCATTACCCGGATCTCGATCATTCCAGCGTCCAGGATAATAGCCCTGTGTCCCTACCGACAAGAAATATATAATCGTATCGCAGTTCATCCAACCGGAAGCATTATGCTCAAATTGATAGCGGAATACGGCTTTGCGAATGTTATTCTCATCAATTTGAGAGTGTGTTTGAACAAGGATATCAGTTTTATTGTTAGTACATCCAGAAAACAAAAAAATGTAACTAGCACTGCTCGAATCATATTGCTTCCCTCTTTTGTTTTTTTTAAAAAATATTATTAAACTTAATAAAAATGATGAAATAAAATAATGCATAAGATTTTGCTAATATTTAGTTTCAACCATTTTAATTTTTAATCCGGTAAAACCTAAAATCCTAAAAATCCTGGTTCTGACAGTGTAGCTATCATAATCATCTCTCATATGGATATGCTCAACCATCAATATTATTAAGTATCATATCATTTATAGGCATAATCCGCTCATTCCGGAAACTAAATTTTTTTATAATTTGGTTCTCAAGTCAAATGTTATTGTTGATTTAGAGTGGTTTTATGTAAGTATTAAAAGACCTTAAAGATGGCCTGCAATAAAAAGGGCTTATTTTTGCACTAAAATAAGCAAAAAAATGAACGATAATGATAAGGGGAGGAGTAATTAAGTATATTATCATAATTAAGGAGAAGTTAATGTCAATAAACAGTGTTGCCGCCTCGAATACTGCTTACCTGGCATGGCAGGCAAACAATAACAACAGCATAGGACAAAATTTCCAAAACCTTAGTAATGCTTTAAATTCGGGAAATTTGACCGATGCACAATCTGCATTTGCATCAATAACGCAAACTTTACAAAGCACTGGTGGAAATTACAGCAATACAGGCAGTCAATTAAGTGCTAGTTTACAGTCTTTACAAACAGCTTTACAATCCGGAGATTTAGCTTCGGCACAACAAGCATTAAGTACATTTCAGCAGAATGCACAAACTATTAGCGGAAAATCCAATAACACTCAGAATAAACAAAATGAAGAAGACGGCAGTACTTCAACAACTAGCTCAGCATCAAATTCTACTCAGGCTCTTTTACAGGCTTTTTTTGGATGTCTGGCGAGTATGCAAACTGCATTAAGTTCCGGAAGTCTTGATGATGCGAATGATGCTTTTTCACAGTTGAACAGTAATAGCGGTGCTTTAAGTATACTTACCGGCGACAGTCAGGGAAGTCAAACTTTACAATCGTTGCAAGGTAGTCTTCAAGCAGGCGATGTTAATGCTGCGCAAAGTTCTTTGTCAAGTTTGATACAAAATATAAAAAGCTCAACAAATGGAAACGCTATCGGTAATATAGTTGATGTAGATTCATAGCATAATAGAGCCGGTAATGTTTATAATTAATATTACAATAATTGCAGCGTGTGAAGAATAGGCTTATATTTTATGGACTTCTTAACCGAAGAGTGGAATATTCGCAAACCGGTTCACACGCTTTTATTTTCTTTTCAAATTGAATCATAAAATCATTGATTCGGATGATTGTTAAATGTTATCGTAAATCTCGTGCCAATCCTTTTTTTCGATTCAACCGAGATATTAATTCCGTTCAAATCACAATATTTTTTTACAAGTGATAAACCTAGTCCATTTCCCTCAAATCGTCTTGAATAACCCCGTTCTTCCTGCATGAATGGTTTGAAGATTTGAGGCAGGTATTCTTCGGAAATTCCAATCCCTGTATCTGCTATAGTTACAGTAATATTATTTCCTTTATTCCTGTCTATCAAAACATCTACTTTACCTGATTCAGTGTATTTTACTGCGTTATCGATCAAATTTATAAATATTTGGTTAATACTGTATTCATCGCCGTAAACAAATGGAGAAGGTGAATTATTTACAAACTCGAATTGTAGTCCTTTTTGCCTGGCAAGCGCTGCATATTCCGATTGAATTACTTCTGATAGATTCTCTTCCAAATTGAACCGTTTGAAAGAGGGCTGATAAGTACCAATTTGCATTTCTGATGCATTCAGGATTAAACTAACGGTTCTGATAATCCTTTTTCCGGCATTGCTAATACTATTCAGGATATCAGACAATTCTTGAGTATTTTTCTCAAAATAATCATCTCTTAAAAGATCGGTAAAACTTATTATAGCATTCATTGGTGTTCTGATTTCATGAGACATTTGGGCCAGGAATTCTGTTTTAAGTTTATCAGATTGTTCTGCTTTTTCTTTAGCTGCAATTAAATCCTGTAATATTTTTTTATGTTCTGTTATATCTTCTTTAACTGCGACGAAGTTGGTAATAATTCCTTTTTTATTTAATATCGGCGATATGGATGCAGATTCCCAGTATAGCTCGCCATTTTTCTTCTTATTATGCAATTCCCCTCGCCATTCCTTTCCGGAAATAATAGTATCCCATAGAGTTTTGTAATCACTTTCGGATTGCTCTCCCGAACTAAATATTCGCGGATTCTTTCCAACAACTTCTTTAATATGATAGCCTGAAGTTTCCGAGGCTTTCGGGTTTACATATTCTATATTTCCGTCTGTATCTGTAATAATTACAGAAGCCGGGCTTTGTTCAACTGCCCTTGATAATTTACGCAATTCACTTTCAGCAAGTTTTCGTTCTGTGATGTCACGGTCGATTCCAATTGAGAATGATTGTCCGTGCCATTTGATAGGTCTTCCTACATACTCAACAACATTATGTTTCCCATCCGGCCGGATCCAGGAATAAGAGCCGAAGTATGTTGATTCCTTTTTAAAGAATCCAGTCTATTCTTATTTGCCTCGCCCTCAAGTGTTATTTGTAATGACTGGGTATTTCCTAAACGGAGTAATTCCTCACGGCTTCGGCCTGACATAATTGCGTACCGTTCATTACAATCAACAAGTTTCCTTTAAAAGGATCAGGGTCTTCCACGTATATGCAAATCCCGTCAAGGACATTCTCAAAAATCATCCGGAACTTTTCTTCGGATTCCCTAACTTCCGCTTCCATTCGTTTACGTTCTTCAATTTCTTTAAGAAGTTCGGCATTTTTTTCACGTAATTGTTTTTCTGCTTCTTCTGCCTGGGTCATCTTGTCTTCTAGTTTACGGATCAGGACGGCATTGTATTCTTTTAAAATTACGTCTTCAGGTTTTGAAGAAATTCCATCAGGTCTAACTTTTTCTTCTTTAATTTCTTTTAATACTCCCTTTATTATTTCGAGAAAAAAATCCGGGTCCTGTGGTTTTAAAATAAATTTATCGGCTCCAAGGCTAAGTGCAAATTCTTCATCTTTTAAACTAGTGTAAGTTGCAGTGTAAAAAACAAAAGGAGTGTTTTTAAGAAGATTATTATTTTTGCATTCTCGACAAAAAGTAAATCCATCCATAACAGGCATAAGAATATCCGAAATGATGAGGTCAACCCGGTTTTTCAATGCAATTTCTAAAGCTTCAGCGCCATTTGGGGCAGTGATAATCTTATATCCGTTTCCCTTTAGTAGAGATTCAAGCAGATAAGAATTTTCAGGTTTATCATCAACGATTAAAATTTTTTTCATATTGGTACATTCCCTTTTTATTTTTCTTATTGTAAAAATGATGTCATCTGAGAAATAAAGGTATCTGGATTAATGGGCTTCTCGATATAACCTATTGCTCCAGATTCGATTGCTTTTTCTCTGTCTCCCGGCATGGCATATGAAGTTACAGCAATTATAGGAATACTTCTCAATTCTTCGTCTTCTTTTAATTTAGCTGCTACGGCATAACCATCCATTCCCGGTAATTGAATATCAAGAAGTATTATATCCGGCTTATTATTCTTTGCAACAATAATTCCCGAAGTACCGCTAAATGCCTGGAAGATTTCATAATTCTCACTTTCCAGAAGATAAGATAACATGTACATATTTTGTTCATTATCTTCAATGATTAGGACTTTTGTTTTCATAGTTATTTCCTATTTACGATAAATGTAGTTCTGTTTTATTCATGTGCCGGCAGAGTTACAATGAAAGAACTTCCAATTCCAGGTTCACTTTCCACAGAAATTGTACCCCCTAATTTCTCCGTAAGTTTTTTACAAATTGACAGTCCAAGGCCGGTACCTTCATGATTACGTGTAAGACCCGTATCAATCTGGCTAAACGGTTTGAACAGCCTACTTAAATCTTCCTTCTTAATTCCTATGCCGGTATCGATAACTTTTGTAACAATATTTTTGTCAATTTTTTCACAAATTACTTTAATATTACCTTTATCTGTAAATTTGATGGCGTTATTGAGCAAATTTAGAAAAATCTGCCCCACACGTCTTTCATCACTACAGATTCCGTTTACATTTTCTGATATAAATAATTCAATATTAAGATTTTTTTTCCGGGCAAGCGGCTGAAAGATGGATAAAATATTCCGTATTAATTTATTCAGATCAAACACTCTTAATGAAACCTGTAATTCACCTGCCTCAATTTTAGAAATATCGAGCACATCATTGATAAGTTCAAGCAAATGCTGTGCACTTCCTTTTGCCATTCCTAATTGCTTTAATTGCTCCTCGTTTAAAGGTCCGGCAATCCCTTTCATTAGTATTCCCGTAAAACCAATAATCGAATTTAAGGGAGTTCGTAATTCATGTGACATTGTAGCTAGGAAAGCAGACTTAAGCCGGTCAGCCGATTCTGCTCTTTCTTTAGCAATTTCCAATTCTTCAGTTCGTTCAGCCACTCGGCGTTCAAGATCCTGATTTAATTTGCGGATTTCATCCTGTGCGTTTCTGATTTCAGTTATATCGTTTACAGATCCAATAAGATGTGTGCATACTCCTACCGCATTCCAGGCTGGCGTAACAGCTACGGACCCATAAAGAGTACCGGATGGATATTCGGATACTTCTTCCCATCTGATAGTTTTATTTTTGTCTATTGCCTCACGGTATTTCTCTCTTACAAATGCGTGAGACGGTTTCGGTAATACGTCTTCGATCAGTTGTCCTATCACTTGCTCCCGCTTCAAACTGGTTATGGCAAGAAAAGTGGAGTTAACGGATGCAAAACGAAAGCGGTCTCCGGGTTCTACAGCCAGAAGGAAAAGAACCTCATTAACAGTATCAAAAATCAATGAGAGCCGCCGTTCACTTTCCTCAATTATTTCGTCAGTACGCTTGCGTTCGGTTATATCCGTGATAACCGCAATTCTGGCCTCACGGCCTTCATATTTAAGGTCGTTGGAACAGGCTATAATATTCATGAAAGTGCCATCTTTTTTTCTATGACACCATTCTCCAACGTTCGTATATCCATGCAGGCCTTTAATAACGTTTGAAATAGATTCTTTTTGATCATCGGGATATAGATCGGTAAGGCGCATTTTTAATATTTCATCAAGAGTATACCCGTAATGCATTAAAAACACATTGTTGACAGCAAGCATATTGAGCGTGCCTCGTTCATAAATTAATGTGGGTGCCGGATTTTGTTCAAATAATGTTTTGTATCTTGATTCACTTTCAAGAAGTGCATCCAAAACTGTTTGACGTTTTTTTTGTTCTGTGCTAATAATCTTGAACCTTACTATATAATAAATACATATAGCATAGATCGTTAGCAATGCAATGGTGATCAACAAAAGTTTTGTCTTTAATAGTACAAAGGATGAAATTAATTCGTCTTCCGGTGTTGCAATAACTATAGACCAGAAATTATTTCCAATTGGAATAGGCAAGTAAACAGCATATTTTAAAATATTTTCAACTTTTTTATTCCGAATTCGATTATAATGATAAGTAGTTATTCCCTGTTTTTCCTTGAGCATCTCATCGATCATATTGATGATTTCAGGAAAACCTTTGTAGATATCATAAACATTCTTTCCTATGTGATCAGCGTATGGGGAAGAAATCTCTATCCCTTTTGCACTTACTACCCAGGCATATCCGCTTTTCCCAATATGAATATTCTCAATATATTTCTGAGTTATTTTATCAAAGGATAATAGAAATGAAACCGTTCCGTCATACACACCGTTTTTAAAAACGGGTACGTGAACAGCAACTGTTCTGAAACCCTGAACAGCCATAAATACATCACTAACTACTGTTTTATGAGTTTTCATACTCGTAATAAAGTGTTCCTGCTTGGATATATCTCTCCCGATTGATTCGGTATCTGGGAATGTGTAAATGATTTTCCCGTGTGAGTCCGTTCTGGTTACTCCTTTGATTTCATCTGAAGAAAGCTGCTCGTAGTTTGCCATGATTTGCCTTCCCCGTTCATTCAAGTTGATAATCTCCGGGAAATGAGAAAGGAAATTTAAGGTGCTGACTACATAATTTATATAAGCTTCAATACCGGATGCTGCTTGCCTGGCCTGGTTTAACTGGCTTAAATTAATATTTCGAATAGTCTGATCTTTAACATTGTTGTAGATAGTGTATTGAACACTTATAAATAAGATCAAAACAGCGAACGAAACAATAATAAAATATTTTTCAAATTTCATAATAACCTGTAAACAATGTTTAAATTAAAAATAAACTCCCAAAATCTGTCACAATTTTTTGAGACCGCATAATTAAATAATTCTAAATAATTTACATATTTAAAGCCAGCAATTTTATTGTTAAAAATATTTAATTGCGGTCTCAAAAAAAATTGAATGAAAGGAATTCTGCTTGCGGTATTAAAAATAAAATTTTGTGAGATAGATTGAGTATTAAAACCTTTTATTCCATAGTTCCCCGAATATTTCATAATGTACCCCGAATTTCGGTAGATTTTTGTTAACCTCTGCTAATATTAACAAAAAAAAAGATAAGAAAAAATAAAATACTTTGATTTTCCCAAGAAATTAATTTAACTATAAGCATATTTTAATATATAAAGATTTTGCTTAACAAGATTTATTTCCCGGGCCATTAATTAATTTATTATTTTAACTAATAATGTTAAACTATTCTTTATATCAAGCAAAAAAATGATAAAAATAATAAGTACCGATTCACAAAAAGAACTAGATGAAATTCGTAAATTATTCCTGGAATATTCTGATTCGCTTGAGTTCAATATGGATTTTCAAAATTTCAAGAATGAAATTAAAAACCTGCCGGGAGAATACTCACCGCCGGATGGAAAATTGTATCTTGCTATTTATCAAGGTAAAGCTGCGGGCTGCATAGCTTTAAGAAAAATAGACAGTGAGTATTGCGAAATGAAACGATTATTTGTTCGTCAAAAATACCGCGGATTGAAAATAGGAAAGGCTCTAACGGAAGTAATTATTAATGAAGCTGGAAGATTAGGCTATAAATTTATGCGGCTTGATACGGTTCCATCAATGATTTTCGCAAGAAAACTTTATAAAGAATTCGGATTTAAAGAAATCCCGGCTTACCGATACAACCCGGTTAAGGGAGCAATCTTTATGGAACTAAACCTGCAGAAGAAAGAAAATTTAAAAATTAATTTGCTGCATTATTTAGAATACAGCATAAAATTTAATCCATGGAAACATCATAAAAATTATATATGTAATAAGATTGAAAATTATTCAGATCAAAAGGAAACCGGATTTAAAGATCTTAAAAGAAATCTTGTTCATATCGGCGGTTCACAGACGGATCTTTATACCGGATCTCTTTCAGTGCCTCAGATAATGCAAAATATTACCCGTGAACTATTAAAATATAACATTAAGAATAAAAAATCATATAAAAACTGGCTTCAAAAATCGGGAAAAGATTACCGTAACATCAGTTTGCAGGATAATTCATTGTGGACATTAAGGTTATCGGAAGTAGATGAAAAATTCATACACATTCATCCATCAAGACATTCTAAGAATACTGTTAGAGTTCGTTCAACAACATTGAAAACAGCGATTGCGGTGAAATTAATATCAAAAATGAAAACTGTAAGCCCAACTGATCTAAAACTAATTAATGAAGTACGCAAAAATCTTTTAAATGAATCTCCGGTAAAAGCTGTTTATAAAAAATCAGGACTTGTTAAAATTATTTTATTACTTGAAAGGATAGAATAAATCAGGCGAGTATTGCCCAAGAATCAGGATGATTGTAAAAAAGCCCGGCATAACCGGGCTTTTTTAATTTAATTAGAGTCTGTAAAATAATTTGTGTAAATGACAAATTGAATTCATAAGAAAGGCGCAAGCCTTTGTTCAAACATAATTGAAAAATTAGAAATAACAATGGACCAATTTCTAATAGGCATTGTCCATTTTTTAGATAAATCCCTATAAGCCAAATAAAGCATTTTTTTTAGAGCATCATCATTTGGGAAAAGAGATCTTGTTTTAGTGACCTTTCTAAACTGACGATGAACTGCTTCCACTGCGTTTGTCGTATAGATTACGGTCCTAATTTCTTCCGGATATTTAAAAAATGTAGCCAGGTTATTCCAGTTTTGCTTCCAAGACTTTAAGGCTAAGGAATATTTTTTAGACCAGTTTTCTTCAAGCATTTTAAGATTCTCCAGAGCAGATTCTTCTGTTGGAGCAGAATAAACCGGCTTCAACTGTTTCATAAATTCTTTCTGGTCTTTAGAGGCAATATATTTTAAGGTGTTTCTGATCTGGTGTATTACACAGAGCTGTATTTCTGTCTTAGGGAAAACAGTATTTATAGCCTCAGGAAAGCCTTTCAACCCGTCTATGCAGGCAACTAGAATATCTTGTATTCCACGGTTCTTTAACTCGGTTAGAACACTAAGCCAGAAGTTGGCACCTTCTGCTTCCCCAACCCAGAGCCCAAGTAAGTCTTTTCTGCCGCTTACTTCAACGCCAAGGCATGTATAGGCTGCCTTTGAAGTCACTTTCTTAGATTCGTCTCTGACTTTGTAATGAATAGCATCAAAGAAAACTATTGGGTACATGGCTTCAAGAGGTCTGTTTTGCCATTCTGTGGCGATGTGGACAATTTTATCGGTAATGTTTGAGATTAAAGTAGCTGATACGTCTAAACCATAAAGTTCTTGAATATGTGACTGTATATCTCTAACGGTCATTCCCTTTGCATACATGGATATTATTTTATCCTCGATTGGTCCAATGGTTCGTTCATATTTTTTAACAATAATCGGGTCAAATTCTCCATTACGATCCCGGGGAACAGTAATCTCGATTTCTCCGTTATCGTTCTTCAAAGTTTTATGAGTTTTCCCATTACGGCTGTTACCTGTGTTTTTACCTTCGGGGGAATATTTCTCATATCCTAACTGTTCGGTAAGTTCACTTTCCAGCATTTGTTCGAGAGATTTAGCGATAAGTTTCTTAATGGCTCCATCTTTACCCATTAAGTCTTCGTAGGTTTTTGCTCCTTTAAGATCGGCTTTAAACTGCTCGATCATTTTATCGGTAAGTTCCATGAGTGTAAACGCTCCTTTCGGATTTTTGATTAATAAAATAACGATTTTTTTCTTAGAGGTAAATGCTGTTTCGCTACGCTCAACAGCATTTACCTCAAGTCCTTTATTAATCATTTACACAAGATTATTTACACTCCCTTTAATTATTTTTTCCCGAAGAATCTTTGTCATTACTTTTACTGTGGTTAAAATCCTTATGATCTGGACTGCCGTGGTTAAAACCTTTATGCCAATCTCTGAAGCAGCCAAAACCTTTATGACCTTTTCTGAACCGTCCAAAACCCTCGTGGCCTCCCATTCTCCATCCTCGATTTCCTCGTACATTTTCTTTCCAAATTTTTTGTTGTTCAGGAGTAAATACCTCGTAAACATCAAAAAGGTGATTGGCAACTGCCAATGAAATTGCATCCCTACTGCTGTTTACTTTACCAACAGCCGCAGTAACTTCATCTCTATTAAGTTTATCTTTAGATATTAATGCCATAAGATCAATCTTATTTTTCTTTAAATCAGCTCGTAAATCAACCATATTCTTTTGGAAAGCAGTTCTTAGGTCCTTAATTTTTGCTTTCTGCTGATCGGTTAGTTTTAATTTTTCTATAATATTATCTTTATGCTCCATCATCCCTTTCATTTCTTTACCTGATTTCTGCCTATATCCTGATTCATTATCTTGGGCATTACCAATTCCTGCTGAACATAAAGTTAGTAGTATAACACATAGAAACCATACAATTAGTCTTTTCATTATTTTCTCCTTATAGTTACATTTTTTGCTCTTTTGACATGAGATTCTTAAGTTTGGTTTAAATGATTCTGAAGTTAAACCGTTGAGTGCATAGTTGTGTCAAATTGAAAAGATTAAGAGAAGATGGCAGACCCAAGCGGCGATTTTGATCTCGTAAAAAATTTTATAGGCGGTGACGAAAGCGCATTTAATAAAATTGTTTTGAAATATCAGCAGAAAATTTATTGGCATGCCAGAAGAATGACTGGTAATCATCTGGATGCCGATGAAATAGTTCAGGAAGTTTTAATGGTCCTCTATGAAAAGTTGAAAGATTTTCAATTTAAATCTTCGCTTTATACGTGGATATATAGAATTACTGCTACCAGAAGCATAAATTTTTTAAGAAAAAATAATCTAAAGAACTTTTTTTCTTTTGAGGATAAGGAATCTGAAGTAGTAAGAAGCAATGTGGATATTGTTAAAGATATTGAAACTAAAGAAAAATTAGATAAACTTGAAAAGGTTCTTCTAAAAATACCTGCAAAGCAAAGAGAAGTATTTATTATGAGAAGTTTTGACGAACTTAGTTACGAGGAAATTTCAAAAATAACCGGAAAAAGTATCGGGGGGTTAAAAGCGAATTATTTCCATGCAATGAAAAAGATTATGGAGCATATGAATGAAAATGAACATTAAAATTATACTTTATCTCGACGGGCAATTGACCGGAGAAGAAAGAACCGCTTTTGAAAAGGAACTTAGTGAGTCTAAATATTTAAAAGAACAATTAATCAGAGTGAAGAACTTTAATACAGGCGTTAGTGAACTAAAAAATATTACTGTTGGAGACGATTATTTTGTCCAAATGATTCCTAAATTTCGTAACAACAAGGCACAAAAAAGGAAACTAAGATTTTTTTCTGGTATTACATACAGCGTTTCAACGGCTACTGCTGTGTTAATTGTTATGCTTTTTGTAACTAATAAAAATATTAAGAATGATATTCAACCGGTTCAGAATAACATGGTTTCGGAACGAATAGTTAATAATGAGACAAATCAGGATGCAGGCTCATTATCCGATCAATTTGGATTCTTAAATATGAACCAGGAAGAAATTGCAAGCTCTGATAACTTGCTAAATAGTATGCTTATCAGAGAACTTGATTTAACTCCGCAAAGTTTAAATGATATATCCCAAATTGATAATAATTCTGGAGATATTCAGACTATACTTCAAGGAGTTAACGATAAAGAAGCAGATGCAATTTACAATCAAATTTTACATAAGAAAATTTTATAATTGGGAATATTATGAAAAAAATAGTTGCGGCCGGTTTATTCTTTTTAATAGCGGCGCTTGGTGTTAATGCTCAGGGTTCAAAAGGATCTGATGAAGGCCCTATGAAAAAAATAGAGGAGCTCGAAAAAATAAAACTCATCGAAACTCTGGGTATGGATGAACAAACCACTTTGAAGTTTTTTAGCAGAAGGACAAAATACAGAGAAGAGCAAACAGAGCTTGTTAAAAATTCATCAGGCCTGCTAGATCAAATATCGGAATTTACCAAAAAGGATGATAAAAAGAACGATGAAGAACTGAAAAAAATGATTGATCAGTATCACGATTTAGAAAATAAGATTCTGCGGAGAAAGCAGGATTTTTACAACTCTTTAAATGATATATTAACATATAAACAAATTGCTAAAGTTCTGGTATTTGAAAGAAAATTTAGAGAAGAGATACGTTCAGCACTTCTACAGGAAAGACGAAAAGGAAAACAATAAATTTTTTGTTATTTCCCCATTTTATAAAAGAAAATATTAATTAGGGGTTGATTTTCAACTCTGACAAAACTATCTTTTTAATTGTAATTTTTGCGGAAGTGGTGAAATTGGTATACACGCTACTTTGAGGGGGTAGTGCCTTTACCGGCATACGGGTTCAAGTCCCGTCTTCCGCACAAAAATAATTTTAACCCCTGCTTTTAACAGGGGTTTTTTAATCTGCATCAGAATAACATAACTACATTTATCGTTAGTGCCTTAACCATCTCCTCACCGCTAAGCCTGCCTGTTAAGTTGTACACATTATACTTGGCGCTTATGTCAAAATCTATTTTAGGGAGAAATTTAATTTCAGTACCAATGCCTACTGCTCCGCCTATATTAGTATGGCTTAACTGAACATATGAATTATCCGCAATGTCTAATTCCAACTGACTAAATGTATTTGAAGATAAATCTACTAAAATATAGGGCTTTACAAATGGTAAAGGGAGTAGGAAATACTCGGCTTCCGCACCGAAAGAGAGTATATACAACGACGTGTTAACTGAAGTATCATTATATGTACCGCTGCCTCTGAGAATATGATAATCTAAAAATGCTGCCGGAGTTACAGGAGAAAACGGGATGTTAATTTTAGCCATAATTGTAAAATGATAATTATCAGAAAAGCCATAATCGGCATTTGCTATACTACCTTTGAATATACTTGGTGAGGTTATATCGGTAAGCCCGCCTCCGAGCCCTAATTGAATTAATTGTGCAAAAGATACGGAACTGAATAGTATAAATATGAATATCCCGCATATAAATATTATTGATTTCCTCATTTGTGTTCCTTTAGATTACTTTGTATTTATTACATAAGCTCCAAACTTACTAACCCTAAAATACATTTTCTCCTCTTAAGAATAAAGATTTAATAAATTACATGAAATTTTTTATATCCCCGTTCTTTTGGAATATACAACTAAATAACCATTGGCAGGTCATTGCAACGGGAGATCAGTCAACATATTGAAAATTATAAATTGTTTTTATAATTCGGAACTTTCATAAAAGGTTTACGTCTTATAAGTAACCGCGGTTTGTGCAGATACACAGGCAATTGACATAAGAACTTTAAAAAGAAACAAATAATATATTTAACTTCAAACCTGTAGGAGAAGGAAGTTCAGAAAGATTTATATACAGAAGTAAAGAAATACATATTAGGAGCTTTTATAATTAATATTTCATCTTTAAGTTTCATAGGTGAAGAATATTTTTGTAGGATTTCCCAGGTTACATTTTCCTGAATATTGGGTAAGCTTAACAGATAGTATACTGGGGGCATCTATTCAAGCAAAATTTTATTGCAGTAGCTGTAGTAAAATTTGGGAGGATAAAATCCATTGTAATAAAATATCATCACTTAAAAATGAATTTTACCGGATTACTAATAATGTTGTGAATTTCATTTCTATTTATATAGGGATTATTTTTATTATTCTTATAAAATTATGTTTTAGATAAAGATGAAAAAATTTCTTTTGTTTTTAAGTATATTTCTAACTTTTTTTACAAATACAAACAAAGCGCAAACTGCCGCACAAATATATAGTGCCGCCATGGAAGCATACCAGGAACATCAATATGCTACTGCAGTAGATTATTTCCGCAAATTTTTCCCAAACTACAAATTATCCGATGCGATGTTTTCAACCGCTAAATATTATGAAGCAGATGCGTTGATGAATCTGGGTGAAAATATTGCTGCTGCCGTAGAGTTTGAAAATCTTGTGAATCATTTCAGATTTTCAAATTTCCGTGATGAAGCTTTGTACAAACTTGGTTTAATTTATTTCGGATTTGCCGAATTTGGAAAAAGCCGTGAGCGTTTTAAAACATTACTGGCTGAGTATCCAGGAAGTGATCTTGACGGCAATGCTTATTATTGGATAGGAGAGTCTTATTCAAAAGAGAGTAAAATTGATGACGCAATAACATTTTTAAAAGATGCAATTAAAGATCCGCGCAGCAATAAATATGCCGACTATGCAATTTATACACTTGCATCAATTTATGAAAAAACAAGTGACTATAAAAATGCCGTAAAATATTATGATAATTTACTATCTTATCATAATGACAGCCCGCTGGCAGGCTCTGCACATATCAGAATTGGTGTCTGTTATTTCAAGCTTAAAGATTATGATTCATCAGTACTTGAATTAAATAATCCTACTCTCAAAGAACTGCCCGATAGTGTTTATTCGGAGAGCATATATCTGTTAGCTAATTCTTATTACCGCTTAAAAGATTATTCCAATGCAGAAAAAGCTTACCTTGAAATAATTAACCGTTATCCGGCTGTGCCCCAAATCAGATTTACTAAATATGGCCTCGCCTGGACTTATTTCCAAGAAAAAAAGTTTAATGATGCATACAATATTTTTAATGATTTATCCGGCAACGACGATAGTATATCGGTGAAGTCATTTTACTGGAAAGCAGAATCAAAAAGATATGCCGGCCAAGAAAACGAAGCGTTTAATCTGTACCAGCAGTTTTTAAAAAATTATCCAGAAAGTGAACTGATGAGGGATGTTGAATATCAACTAGGTGTGCTTTATTTCAATGCAAAAAAATTTGATATAGCGGAAAAATATCTTCAAAATGCAGTATATTCACCTGAGAATGATATTAAAGCTAAAGCATATACTCTTACAGGAGAAATTCAACTAGAAATGAAGCGATTTGATTCTACTGAAGTATATTTTAATAATGCATTGAGCATTCTTGGAATTACATCTGATTTGAAAAATAGGGCAACTCTTGGACTTGGCGTTGCCGATTATTATTTAAAAAAATATAATGATGCAATTAAGAATTTTACTAATTTAACTTCCAATGACCCCAATTTCGAAATCGATAAAAAGAGTTTTTATCTTGCAGAATGCTACTATGAAAAGGGTGATTTAAAAAACGCTTTGCAATGTTACAATATAGTTAGTACAAATGATGATGTTCTTGCGGGACTTGCCTTATACGGCAAAGCATATTGTTATTTTAACCTCAGGGAATATGAAAATGCTGCAAAAGCATTTTCGGATTTTATCAGGCTCTATCCTGATAATTCCAGGAAACTGGATGCCGATTTAAGATTGGCAGACAGCTATTATGCCAATAAAAATTTTACGGCTTCAAGCGGAATTTACAAAGATTTATTTAAATCCAATAGCAAGGAATTGAACAGCCCATATGCATATTACCAATATGCACAGGCACTTTATAAGTCGGGCAGCAATAAGGATGCAATTAACGAGTTTAAAAAATTGCAAGAAAAATATCCTAACTCAGAATATGCGGACAAATCTTTATACTTAATTGGCTGGATATACTTTCAAGAAGGTGATTATAACACGGCAATTTCTGGGTACCGTGATGCATTAAACAGGTATTCCAATAGTTCAGTTGCATCTTTGATTTATTATTCTGTGGGCGATTGTTATTATAATTTAGGCAATTATGATTCCGCACTAATAAATTATCAGACTGTTCTATCCTCATATTCATCATCGGCGCATGTTTACGATGCAGTTAATGGAATACAGGATTGTTATGTAGCTCAGAATCGACCTGAAAAAGCTATAAATTTTATCCGCCAATATATTCAACAGAATCCCGTTTTAAATTTTTCGGATCAAATATTTTACAAAATTGGCGATATATATTACAGCATTCATAATTACAAAAATGCCTCTGCAAGCTATAAAGAATTTATTACTTACTATCCTAAAAGTAAGCTTGTGCCTCAGGCTTACTACTGGATTGGGAAATGTGCAGAAAATCTAAACCAATACCCCGAAGCTCTTTTTAATTTTAATATGATATTTGATTCATACCCGGAAAGTGAATTTGCTCCTGCCGCAGTTATAGAAAATGGAAATATATATTGTAATCAAAAAAATTATGATGCAGCACTGAAAATATACGATAAAGCATTAAATTCGCTTCCTGATTCTAAAAGATTTCCCGAAATTCAATTCAATAAAGGGATGACGCTTGTAAGTAAAAAGGATAATGCCGCTGCTGAAAATGTTTTTTCGGATATTATTCAGAAGTATAGTGGTACGGTTTTTTCTGAAAAATCGAAATTAGAGCTTGGAATTATAGCTCTCGGAAGCAAGCAGTATGAAACAGCTAATACATATTTCCAAGGCTTAGCGCAGAACAGAACCGATGAAGTCGGGGCACAAGCTCAATATTATTATGGTGTGTCATTATTTGAACAGGAAAATGTTAATGATGCAATAACTGCTTTGGTCAGGGTCGGAACAAGTTTTTCGGCTTATGATGAATGGGTAACAAAATCTTGCCTTAAGTTAGGCGAATGTTATTACAAACTAAAGAATAAACAGCGGGCAAGAGAAATGTTTCACTTGGTACTTTCAAAACACCGGGATGATGAGTACAGCAAAGAGGCTAAAGCTAAATTAAGAGGGATCAGATGATAAGAAAAATTTTAACATTATTAGTTCTTATAGCTCCCTTCATAGCCGCACAGGATTCAGGCGTTGAACTGCCGGACTTTGTTATTACCGGTAAAGATGTTGTTAGTGTTGGAAAAACCGAAAAAATTCCACCTGATTTTATCTCAACTATCTCGGAAACTTTCTTAAAGCCTGTTTTCCCTACCGAGAATCTTCAAATGAACGAAGTAAATACGCCCGTTAAAGGCGCTATTTCACAAATAGATAGTCTTAATTATTTAACAGGTAGTTTTAATGCCGGACTCGGTTCTTATTCTTTACCCAAAACAGATTTAACATTTTCTTCGCCATTTAATAATGGGCTGTTTGAAGGATTTGCAGGTGCCAATAATACAAGAGCTTATGTTTCCAATAGCGACAGGTATTCATTAGACGGCGGTGCAAGTTTATCATTGTACACAGATGATGATGCTTCTTTTTTACCGGGGACACAATTCAAATTTAGCGGCGAATACATTACTTCCTCATATAAATTTTTTGCTTCAGACAATCCTGGTCTTAAGCGAACTGTAGACAATGGAAGCGCTTCGTTTGAGATTAACAATCTTATGGGAGAATATTTTATTTATTCGGCAAAGTTATCCGATGAAAATGTTGAACTAAAAAACGAAAAATTTTCTGAGAATCTGTTCAATTTAAGCGGCTATGCTCAACTAACTTTACCCTTTTATAATCTTGGTATTGAAGTTAATGACAAGAAACAAATTTTAACAAATAATTTTATAAACAAGAGTAATATTGATTTTATATCTTCCAGGCCAACAATGGGAGTAAGTTTTTCTCAATTATTTAACATTACATTCGGGCTCAATTATCAGCATTCCGATAGTAATAATTTCATTTCACCTTATGCATCAATGGCCGTTAATTTTAATAAGAATTTATCTCTATATACCGAATATTCTCCGCAAGCAGAATTTTGGGGTGGGGGATATTTCCTTCATTTAAATGATTATTTTATGGCGGAAAATTTCTCGAATATATTTTTGAAAAAAAATGTTGCATTTTCTGCAGCGCTAAAATATGAATATTATACTTACGTGGAAATAAACGGCGGCGTTAAATATTTCAAATCCGATAATTTGCCTTACTTTTTTGACACCACAAACGGTATATTTGATCTAGCAACCTTTGAAGCAAAAAGTTATTCAGCCTTTGTAAACTTTCTTTTCCACCCCGGCCCGGGCGGTACATTTTATGCTACCGTTGAAGCCAATAATACAAAAAATGAGTTGGGAAATATTGTCCCTTATTTCCCGGAAGCCAAAGCAACATTTAATTATGGCTATAGTTTCGCAAACAATTTGGAAACAGAAACCAGTTTAACTTATCTGTCTGGCATTCACACTGATTTAAACAACGATAATACAATTAGACCTTATATAAACTTAGGATTAAAATTAAGTTACCAGCTTTTCCCGGAATTTTATTTAACTATTAAAATTTCAAATTTAATCAATCATAATAATTATTTATGGCAAGGGTATAAAGAAATGCCGCAGGATTTTTTAGTCGGGTTAAATTATAGATGGTAGGTGCATATCTGCATAATCTGAATTATCTTTACAATAATGAAATGCTCTGATTTGTTTTAAACTGAATTGGCGGTCAGGTAATATCTAAAAAGGAAAGAATTAAAAAAATGACCAAAGCAGAACTGATAAGGAAAATAGTAAAGCAAAGCGGAATTCCCGATTCAGAAGCAAAAGTTTTTTTTGAAATATTTCTTCAAAAAACTGCAGGGCGACTTAAACCCGGGCTGGCAGTTAAACTAAATAATTTTGGATATTTCTGGTTAAAATTGGCTGTTTTGAACACTACTGCTTTAAAACCTTCCGGTAAAATTAATCAGATTGATACTGAAATGATTGTCTTTTCAACTCTTGATGAAAGTGAAGATGAAGGATTAATTTTTAATATTCCGTCTGCCGTAACCAGTAAGTATAATTATCTTGACTCATTTTTTAGTTTAAGCATCGGCAAACCAATCATTCCTCTTCACGGAACCAAAGATATTGATTATTTTATTTTGCCAACCGGATATGAAATGAAAAAATTGATTGAATCAAAAGTTGATAAATTGCTTGATGATGTTGAAATAATAGAGAATTATGATAAAAAAAATGAAATTTTAGTATTGAAGAAGAATACTAGCAAAGATGAACAAAATAATTCCAACCGGAACTTGAGTAGTTTAAATACAGATTCTTCAGTCCAAACTAACAAAGAACAAAGTTCTCTTTTGCAATCTGAATTCGTTGATGAAAATAGTTACAACAACATTGCTTGGGATTTCGGAGAAAACTTATCACGCCAGATTGAGGAAGAAGCTATTATTGATGCAAGTTTAGAACAGTCTCAAATTTTATCAAATGATGAACCGGAAAATGAAAGTTCATTAGAGTGGGAGTTCGGCGAACAATCGTTAGAAAAAACAGCGGTCAATTTTGAACAAGAGGTTGTTAGGGATGAAAATGAGAATATACGACCTGAAGAAAATAGTAAATTAGATTTTCAAAGGGTTAAGGCCATTACATCCGAGTATAATTTTGATGAAAGTCATCAAGGTACTATAAATTTTGAAGACAAGCTTGCCTGGAACTTCGGTGAAAATGAATATAATGTAATTAACGGACATAAATTTGAACATGGTTCCGTAAATATCGAAAAATTCAAACATCCTGGTGAATCGGATATTGAAAATACGATTGATGCAATTTCAGAAACTAAACTCGAAAATAATCAAAACATAAATTCCGGAATGCTCATTAAAGAAACTTCTGTTATACCTTCAAAGAACGAAACCGGAACTACTCCTAAAAGTGCACTGGATAGAACTATGACGAGAGAATATCACTTTTCTGGAAAGAAGTCATTAGTTCCGTTTCTTATAGCGCTATTTACAATAATTGGAGTAGGGGCAACACTTTATATATATATAAATAAAATAAGCTTATATGATTTTTCTACAGGTAAATTTCTTAGACCTTCCAATCAATTTGTTAAAAGTATTGTTCCTGCTGTTATTGAAAGAAATTATAACGTTCCGGTAACCTATCCTTATCCGAAAAATTTAAAGCAAAAAGTTTTTATTGAAGAAAATATTTTAAAGCCTGTCCCTGATAATAAAAAAAATGCCGACACAAAACCGGAGGCCAGTAAAAATAATTCAGTTAATGCTTCAAATGTGCTAAAAAAAAATAACATAATTAAGTCGGATTTACATACATTGCCCGTTAATAAAGTTACTAAAATTTCCAACGTTAACGGAAATATAAAAAAAATAAAAGATAATATTTTTCAACAAAGTGGAAATTATATTGTTCAGGTTTCATCCTGGCGTTCAAGATCAATTGCGGATCATGAGGCCGCAGTATACAAGGCTAAGGGTTATATGCCTTATATTGAACAGGCAGACATTCCCGGGCGGGGTACGTGGTTTCGTGTTAAAATTGGCGATTTTAAATCTATTTCGGAAGCAGAAAAATTTTCAGAACAAAATAAATAAGTGTTTACTATAGTTATTTAAATTAATATAATTAGATGCAAAAATTAGAAGTATATGTCAACGTTAGTTTCGGATAGAAGTACAAGCCGCGTAAAATATAATTTAATTAGAAATTTTTCATTCTCAATTTCACTTATATTCCATCTTATCTTATTCGGATTGTTGTTATTAGTAAAAATTTCAAATGATTATCCCGAGGAACAACCTGTAGAAGTTTCATTTGGCAACTCAGGTATTCCCGGTTCATCGGGAGCACTGGGGGATCAGCTTGACAATATTGCCCAGCTTGCAAAACAAAATGACGAAAAGGAGAGTAAGGATAAAAGTGAGGAACTTAAGAATACAGAGGTACCTAAGGTTAACTCTTCGGACGAAGATGTTATTAAACAGGCGGATAAGAAAAAAGATAAATCCATCAAAAAAATAAATTCCAACCTGGTTTCCAATTCAAATATCAATTCAGAGGGCAGAGGGAATCAAACAAACGGAACAGGAAGTTTCGGTTATGGAATAGATTGGGGAGGGCAGGGTCAAAGAAAAATTTACAGCTACACTGTTCCGGAATACCCTGAAGGTGTTGAAAAAGAAATTGATATAAGATTAAAGTTTATAATTATGCCCGATGGAACAGTAAGTAATATTTTTCCGTTATTAAAAGCCGATACCAGGCTTGAAAGTGCTGCAATTAATTCTTTGCGACAATGGCGGTTTGAACCTTTAGCTCCGGGCCAAAAACAAATAGAGCAGACAGCAGTTATTGTTTTTCCATACCGGCTTCGTTAATATCTTCTTCAATTTTAACGAAAACGTCTTTATAATAAATTAAATAAAAGAAGAACTCACCGATTGATAGAAGTGTCAGAGAAAATGTATCCCGGTCAAAAAATATTCCTAAACCTTTTGGATCCATAAGCATAGGGGCAATCATCCCGGTTATTGTCCAGCCGACTGAAAATAGAATTCCAATTAAGCCGACATTAAGCCAGGCTGAAGAAATAGATTCAATCTGCCATTTTTTAGTATAAATAATTAATGCAAAAAGTAAATGTGCGGAAAATATTATAGCCGTGATCATAAAGTATTAAAAAATATATTCTTAGATTTTTGTTTTACGTTTGTTAAAAAAAGACATACCTGTGATGCCGCCAATCATCCCGAAAATAACATTAACACAGAGATTACTTACTAGCATTGCAAATGCATAGAAAATAGAAAATCCGTACGAATTTATATCTTTTGACATTTGCTTGAATATTATCATCGTTTCACTTAAAAGTGAATCCAGTTTGTATTGTTTTATAAAGTCTTCTGTTTGAGGCAGTGCTTCAATAAAATCATTAGTTCGGGTTAGGTAAGTAGTTAACAAATCAAAAAAAGTAGAAAATAATGCCGCGAATACACCTGTCATAACTCCAAATAAAATTGCCTGTCCGGCTTTAATAGGAAATTCCGACCGGTTTATTTTATGATCCAGATTAATTGAAATAACGGCTGCAGTAGGTACAATTAGACAGCAGGCAAAATTTTTAACTCCCGGCACAGTCGTGAGCACTGCCGCGCCGAAACCGCAAACGAGGGAGGGTAATAACTTATTTTGATTCATTTATAAAGAATTGTCCACAAAATTATTTTCTATAACAGCCAAAATATAAGCAAATACAGCCGAACCAAAAAATATTCCTGTAAGAAGGGCAAAAACCTTATGATAAGAATATATCCCCGTCGAAGTTGAAATCACATCAATAATCATAGGAATTGCTGCTATAGAAAGCATTTTAATATTTTCAGATAGCTTATGTAATGCGAATAACGAAATAAAAGAAATGATTAGCGCCCCGGTATAAATTCCGGTACACCGGGCGCAAACCATAAAATAATGGCCATTATAAAAAAATGATTTTTCGATAATCTGGTGGCATACTATTCTGTAAATTATTTTCAAAAATGGTAAAGAAATTATACTATATACAGAATTTGGAAAAATAGAACCAATTAAAAACCCCATACACCAGCATGACAAAGAAATAAATAATATCAATCTGAATGTTAATGACCTTGTTAGATGTTTTTTAATTCCTTGAGATAAAATATTATTTAAGGGTATATAGTGCATTTATTTCCGATAAGTATATAATTCTTTAAGAATATCTGGTTCCTAAAAGGATTATCAGGCATTATTCTTTTATAATTTAATAAATACTAAAATAGTTTCTTTTGTTAATACATATAACTTATTGAATAAAATGAAACTGTCTTTAATTTCCAGTGTTTTGTCTATTCCATTCAAATTTAATTCTTTTAATTTTAGGTCTTGTAAATTTAAATTACAAAAGTAAACTGCACTATCTGAACATACACTAAGCATATTGTAAGTTATATTGATTTTTTTTAATTCATTCATAGAACTTACTATTCCAGATCCGTTTCCGTACTGATCGAAGATAACTATTTGTTTCCCGTCGGCCACAAAAAGGCAGTTGCTATTTGAGATGGCGATGCTTTGCGGAGCCGATAATGAATAATTTCCGGCATCATAACCGCCGAAGTTGAGTACAAAGTTTCCAAATAAATCAAACTTTACTATACGTTTATTTTCCGAGTCAATTATATAAAGGTCACCTTGCTGTGAAACCATACACCCTAAAGGGTACCCGAATCTCAAGTCTGTAGTATCACTGTTGCGGGTGGTCAGCAGCCAAAAATTATTCAAGTCTTTATCAAATCTTTGAACACGGTGATTATTTTTATCGCAAACATAAACCGTGAGAGGATTAGCAAAAACACCCGTAGGATCATCAAACAAACCAGGATCCCAGCCGAACCCGCCTGCAGATTTTAATACATTTCCCGCGGTATCAAGTTTGTAAATTTCATCGGTACCGGAATCTGTAACGTAGATAAATCCGGCTGTAGAATATGTTAAAGCAGAGGCATTTTTAAACTTGCCTATTTGATCAGAAAAGTAATAGCTTTGTGCATAAATTTTTCCCGAAGCATAAAAAATTAAACTGCAAAAGAATATTAATAATAATATACGCATTTTAAATAAATTTAATTTAGAAATAGTTAATAGAAAAATAAGGTATTAGCATCATAGAAAAAATCTAAAAACTAATCATTAAATTATTATAAATTATAGATAAAGCTAAATCGATTTCATATGATGTTTGGCCCACTTATTTTATCGCTGCCCGGAATTCATCTGTTAATTGATTTGTTTATCGGCTACAAAGAATTTTTACTTCGGCCAATATAAACGTTCCGAAATGCCAGCTTTTTCAAAACTATTTTGAATTTCTTTATATGATTCGCTAAAATGTCCCCAGCCCTCAAAATGAAGAGGATCTATCTTTGCACTTACAAAACATTGAGCAGCTAAAATTGCTTCTTCAGCGGTCATCGTGAGAGGCTGGGTGCCGACTTCTTTTACTACAGCAGCGCCCATAAACAGAAAAGCGATTTTTATATTAAACCGATTAGCTACTTCGGCAACTCCTTCATACCAGACGGTGTCTCCCGAAATTAAACTACATCATCCTCACCCTGAAAATTCAGTACAAACCCGGTAACCAGGCCGCGGTCTCCATCGGCAGGGCCATGCCTAGCCGGAGTGCCGGTTATCTGCAAAGTAAGTCCGTCTTTAGTTGGAATATTTATTCTTTCCCAGTTATTAAGTCCGACTGCATTATTGCCAAGACGTTCCGCTCCCGCTGTAGTTGTATAAACTTTACCTGCCTTAATCAGCATCATTCGTCCCGAATTATCAAGATTATCAAAATGATGATCATGGCTAAGCAATACAAAATCTATATGACCTAAATCGTTGGAGCTTATTTTGGGGCTGCTTAGTTTCTGCAGAGTATATATTTGGGTTTGTACTGGCTATCAGCCGAATCAAAAGTGGGGTCGGTTAGGAATTATAATCCTCCCACTTCAAACAGTGCCGTCGGTCCGCCTATGTATTTTATATTAATTTCATCTGTAAGCAGAGGTTCTGGCTTTCTTGTTTTTACTAAAATTGTTGTCGTTAAAATAGCAAAGAATTATAAACCTAAGAAATAAAGTTTAATAAAAGATCTTTTCAACTGAATAGCTAAATTTAGGCTTGTTATCTTTCTTCAATATTTACCTAAAAATTTTATTAATTTTTTACTATTTCCGAAATGAAATACCTGTATGTCATTTATATCATTTGGAAATGGATTTTTCCCAACAGGTGATGCAAAAAGCTTTGACTCAATTAAAAAAGTATACTTACAATTTTCTTTTTTTAACTCATCTTTAACACTTTCAATAAAATCATTTCCGAAGGATAACATTTCATTTCTAATTAATGAATTTAGGAATGTTGGTATCTTTGCAATAACTTGGAACAGGCCGCATAGTGATAATATTGTTGTTTGCAAAGTTGATGAATCAATATTTTTAATACGATTATGTTTTAGGTTATTATAATTCTATGGTGTACCCCATTGTTTGGACAGCTTTTTCCTTAGTTTAAGGTGTATAATTTTAGTTAAATATTTTATTAATTCCTATAAATTTCTACTGGTGTTTTATAACCTAAAGCCTGATGACTTCTTTCATTGTTATAAAAGTTAAAATATTTTCTAAGTCCTTCATATAGTTCAGGGAAACTTTGGTATTCTTTCAAGTAAATATCTTCATACTTAAGACTTCTCCATAATCGTTCAATGAAAATATTATCTAAAGCTCTACCTTTTGAATCCATGCTTAGCCTTATATTATTGTCCAGTACTTTATTAACAAAACTTAAGCTCGTAAACTGGCTGCCCTGATCTGTATTGAATATTTCCGGTTTACCTGACCTTAATGCCTTATCAAGAGCGTTAAGACAGAAATAAACATCAAGAGTATTTGATATCTCCCAAGAAAGCACATATCTGCTGAACCAGTCAATTACGGCCACAAGATAAGCAAAGCCCTTATACATTGGGATATATGTTATATCAGTACTCCAGACCTGATCTGTTTCTGTGATGTCTATATTCCTTAAAAGATATGGAAATATATGATGATCTTTGTTGTGTTTACTAAGATTTCTTTTCGGTATAAGTGCCTGTATTCCCATCAATTGCATCAATCTCCATATCCGTTTATGGTTATAAATCATTCCCATTTTTCTGAATTCATCAGTTATTTTTCTAACTCCATAAAATGGATATTTTGTATAAATTTTATCTATCCGGTTCATTATTTCGAGTTCTGCAGCCGTTACTCCTAATGGATGGCTGTAATAGCTCGAACGGGGTAATTTTATCAAAGAACACTGCTCAGTTATGCTGAGATGATCATAATCATGGTCTATTAACTCTTTGAGATCTTTAACTGAATGGCTCGTACTTTTTTTTTAACCACTCAAGTTCTACTTGCTGTTTACCTATCTGCCGGTAGAGCTGCTCTGTTAAGTCAGTGCTTCCATCTGTTTTTGGTCCCCTTGGATTATCAAAAATACCAGGAAGATTTTCTAACAACTGTTTTTTCCAATTGCTAATCTGGTTCGGATGAACTTTATATTCCTTTGCAATTTCATTTATGCTGCTGTACCCCTTGATTGCTTCCAAGGCTATTTTTGCTTTTAGTTCGGCACTATAGTTTTTTCTCTTTCCAGACATTTTAAGCTCCTTTCGCTTATTATAATTTAAGTATTTTCCACCTTAAATTATTGTCCAGTTTTTGGGGTACATCATATTCTTCCACCATAATAATTGTATGTATTTCTTATTTTTGTCATCATACCAACTATTAAAAGGTATAATATATTGAGTTGGATAAATGTAGATAATAGATTTGTACTCAGATAAATTATATTTAGGTTCATAATACCTAGCATAATTTTCAATATTTAATTTATCCCCCTTTTTATTAGAAGGATATTCTTCTCTTAAAATTGTATCGATTAAACAAGCAGACTCGATAACTATCCCAGATAATGCAGGTAAAGAAACCGATTTGGTCGAATCATTTTAGGGAATAAATTGAATAATATCTAAAAGTCGATTCTCTATATTCTTATACCAATCAACAATATATTCAGTTTCTTGTTCATCCATATTTTGTTTAGATAGGTATTTATTACATAATTATTTTGACAAATTGTACGAACACAAATATAATTAAAAAAATAAGGTAACGAACTTTACGCTCGTTTAATAATTGTATAAACTCTTTAAAATCTTTGCTTATTACCATAATTCCAACTGTTATATTCTTTCCGGATAGACTCCAATGTTTCGAGGCGAGTTGAATATGATTGGGTTTACCAGAATTCGAAATCGCCTTTCTGATCTTTCTTTCTGATTATACGAATTGAAGTTTTATCAATCATTTATATGCAGTAGTAATAATTAAAATACTTTATCTAAAGATAGCCCTTTGATTCCCATTTCAAATTAAATTGATGATTAAAATTTGCAAAATATAATAGATTACTCTTTTGTTAACTTCAAACGATTTAAAATTATATTCGAACCGGGGTTTTATAATGAACAAGTTTTACAATCCGAAAGTTACACTTCCATTATCCATATCATAACATGCACCAATAATATTTATTTTTCCGAGATTAACAAGCTGCTTTAAAATAGGCTCAGAAAAGTTTAACTTTTCAACTACCTTTACAATATTTTCATTTACTGAGTTTTGCACTACATCTCCATTTTTACGCTTAGCTTTTTCCACTGCGGGTTTGATAGCTTCTAACAGGTATTTAATATGTCCGGGAAATTCTCCGCCTTGTACTGCTGCAGAAACAGCGCCGCATCTATTATGCCCCATTACAACAATTAACTTCACGCCGAAATATTGAACTGCATATTCAATACTGCCGAGGGCTTCATTATTGATAATATTTCCTGCATTGCGTATTACAAATAAATCACCTATTCCAAGGTCAAAAATAATTTCGGGGGGAACACGGGAATCAGAGCAGCTTAAAATAACGGCAAACGGACGAGGTTTTTTAGCTACATTAATTCGATACTCTGCAGTTTGATTGGGATAAATTGATTCCCCGCTTGAATAGCGCTTATTACCTTCAACTAATTTTTGAAGAGCAGAATCAATATTTGTTTTAGCGATTTTATCCTTTTTTGCAAAAAATGGAGTTAAATTAACAGATTTCATAAATATTTTTTTTTATCTGTTAAAGTATCAATAAATCTAATAATTATGCTGTGACATGAATCTTGAGAGAAATCTCTTATACCAGAGTAAATTCTTCGGTAAAATTCTTCGATTATGAATTTGTTAAGTATTAATAAAAGTGATATTTTTTACATCTTAAAAAATAAATTTTTTGCCCCGTGGTGTAATTGGCAACACGCCTGACTCTGGATCAGGAAAGTCTAGGTTCGAGCCCTAGCGGGGCAGCACATCAACTGTCAACTAGCATTTAATAATCAGTAATGTTTTAGTATATTATTTATGAGGTGTTGATGGTTTTGTGAAGTTGCTATTATAAAAACAGGCGCGTTCGTCTAGTGGCTTAGGACGCTGCCCTCTCAAGGCAGAGACCACGGGTTCGAATCCCGTACGCGCTACTCCCATTAATTTTCATTGAAAACGGAAACCTCGGGTTCTTCCGAGGGAACTGCTCAGAAGGAATCTGTAGCGATACTTTTCGATTAATTATCGATCATGATGCCGAATAATATCCCCTTTAAGGTTTAGCTTTTTCTCGATAGAGAGATTATATCATTTCCCTGTAAAATATTTTTTTCATATCCAAGATTAACTGTATTTATCATGGCAATACCGATTTCTTTTAATGTACAAAAACCATTGGGATACAGGAAACGTCCAATTGGAAACAGCCAGGTGATATATTTGTAAAAGGATAGTATGTTTTGTAACCCTTTCGTCGGCTTAATAAATCCTGGTCGAAAGGCATATACTTGTTTAAAAGGTAATTTCATTAAATCGTTCTCTGTTTTCCCTTTTACCCTTGCCCACCTGCTATGTCCATTTTCACTGCTGTCTGTTCCGGCTCCTGAAACATAACAAAAAGTCATCCCCGCATTGAGTTTGCTCAATACCCCGGCAAAGTATAATGTAAGTGTGTAGGTGATTTTATAATATTCATCCGGTTTTATACCAATTGAAGAAGTACCCAGGCAAAAGAAACAGGCGTTGTAAACAGTTAACTGATCTTCAATACTTGAAAAATTAAAAAAATCACCGCTTATTATTTCAGTCAGCTTCGGGTGAGTTACTCCGCAGGGTTTTCTATTAATAACCAATATTCTCTCCACTATTGGATGTTGTAAGCATTCGTGCAAGACTCCTTCACCCACCATGCCTGTACTGCCTGTGATAATTACCTTTAATTTTTGGGTTACATTCGTGCTCATTTATTTTTATCCTAATAATTGTATAAATCATTCAAAGATTATTCTACTTAAAAATGAATAATTAATCGCTGCTTTAATATAGTTAAACAAATTTATGAATGGTATATTTATAACTTAACGTGTCCCCCGATTGTTAATTTAAAAAGTTGTTCTACCCGTATCACATTTATTGATATTTTATTAGAGATATTTTACTTTTTATTTTATAATATTATTTTTTAACCGATGTTTGTGATTGTTCCTAAATAAATGGATAACAGCAAAAAAAAGTTACCCGGATAAAGTTAAAGAAAATTCTATGAAACGATTTGAAAAACATATTTTTATTTGTGAAAATAAGAGGCCGGAGGGCGATCCGAGAGGCTGCTGTTTTGATAAGGGCGGTGCACAAGTAAGAGAAAAATTTAAAAAAAGGATCAAGGAACTTGGGTTAAACCATCAAGTCAGGGCAAATGCAGCCGGCTGCTTAGATGCCTGCGAATTCGGTATTACTGTTCTAATTTATCCTGAACAGATTTGGTATGGCCGTGTCTGCATTGACGATGTTGAAGAGATTATTCAAAGCCACATTATTAGTAATAAACCTGTAGAAAGACTTTTTATAAAAGACGAAAGGTTTCATAAAGATGCCAGCACTAAAAGTGAATGAGATGCAGAAGTCTGAGATTTTAAGAGCAAAAGAAATATTTGCGAGGCTAAAAAAAGAATATACACAGATAAAACCGGCGCTTGAATATTCATCGCCTTTTCAACTGCTGATTGCAACCATACTTTCTGCACAATGTACTGATGAACGAGTTAATCTTGTTACGAAAACACTTTTTAAGAAGTACAAATCACCAAAAGATTATATAGCGGTTTCTAATGAAGAATTAGAAAAGGATATTTTCTCTACGGGATTTTACAGACAGAAAGCAAAAAGCATAAAGAATTGTTGTCAAAAACTTGTTGATGGTTACAATAGCAAAGTTCCTGTTGATTTTATTGCCCTGACAAAATTACCTGGCGTGGGAAGGAAAACTGCCTCTGTTGTTGCAGGTAATGCCTTTGGAATACCTTCTATTGCAGTTGATACTCATGTTAAAAGGTTGTCAAATTTGTTGGGTTTTATTAAGTCAGACGATCCGGATAAAATTGAAATGAAATTGAAAGAGTTACTGCCGGAAAAAGATTGGATAAATTCATCGCACTTTATGGGCGCACATGGCCGCAAGATATGTATTGCAAGAAAGCCGCATTGTATAAAATGTACTGTTGGCAATATATGTCCAAGTTTTAACCCGAGGTTTAAATAACACATTGGAAGATTAATGGAAAATTTCACTAGAAACCGTAATTATTGTTTGTCAATATTAAAAGAATATACTAAATCGGAAGCATTGCTTAAACACGCTTACTCAGTAGAAACTTGTGTGCGTGCTTATGCTAAAAAATTTGGTGAAGAAGAAGAGTATTGGGGAAATGTGGCACTTCTTCATGATTTTGACTATGAAATGTTTCCAACTGCAGAAGAACATCCTTTTAAGGGTTCTGAACTATTAAAAGAGAAAGGTTTTGATGAAACTTTTAGAAATACAATATTATCCCATGCAAACTATTCGGGGATTACCCGTGATACTTTGCTTATGAAAGTACTTTTTGCTTGTGATGAAATTGCAGGTTTCATAACCGCCGTTACCTACGTCAGGCCAAGTAAGACAATAGATGAAGTTGAAGTAAAATCGTTAAGAAAAAAAATGAAAGATAAAGCATTTGCAAGAAGCGTCAACCGTGAGGATATTATTAATGGGGCAGAAGAGCTGAATATCCCCCTGGATGTACATATTGAATTTTGCCTAAATGCAATGAAGAATAATAAAATTGAACTGGGATTATAATGAGAGGAAGTCTTTCAGATAATTAAGTTTTGAAAGACTATAACGAAAATTATTTTTATCTTTACGAAAATTTAGACAAAAAAGTATTAATTTTTTTTTATCCAAAAGACAACTCCCAGATCTGTTCAGCAGAATATAGCTGTGGCTATAAATTTAAAGATAAAGTTATACACTTTAGCCGAAAGATTGATAAGGGGAATAAAAAGTAATGGAATAACAAGTAAGTTTGTTAAAGTAGATTGGAATGGAAAGGACCAGGATGGCGGTTTAACATCTAATGGTACATACCTTTATAAGGTATTAATCCATTCGATAGATGGTCAATATACACAAAGTGCTTTAGGAAAACTTGCTAAAGTGAGATAATCGATAAATAGTTTGAGCCTATGCGGTAATTTCTTTTATTAAAATATGGTTCTAATGACTTGACAATGTATCATTTACTTAACTAAATTTGGTTAAAGTATTAGGAGAAATAATTAGAGAATTTGCTACAGGTACAAAAAATTACAAAGCCCCAGGTTTTGTAAGAGTGTTTATATATTATTAAAATTTGAATAATAAGATGAACTGCAAATTCTTTATACTTTTTTTTATAATTATATCCATTCCGCTAATAGCGCAGAATGATATAAAGATAATATCATCTGACAGAAATTCAATCGTAATAGAATATACCCCGGCATTTTTTGATTCCACTTTCGTACCTATAAATAATCAAAATTATATAAAGTATGAATTAAAATTCGGCTTGATACCCGATCCGCAGAAGTGGGGGGAACCATTAATTCTGGTTCGAACTTTGAATATTGGTGTACCATCGGAAACGGGCAATACCATTCAGGTAATAAGTTCAACATTTAAAACAGTTCAAGGCAGCCTTAGCCCAAAGCCAAAATTAGTGAAGAATGGAAAAGAGACAGATTTCTCCTATGTTATAGGAAAGAATTATACTAAACCAGCTTTTGAGCCTGAGATCGTCCGGTTCGGCAAATATGGATTGATGAGAAGCGTCCCTGTACAAAGAATAATTATTTCCCCTATGGAATATAATGCAGTCCAAAGGATAATAAAGTTATACACAAAAATAAGATTCAGAATAAATTTTTCGGGTACACAAACTATAGCCTCAAAACCCGCCGAAGACCTGATAAAAGGCGCGATAGTAAATTTTAATGTAGCAAAGTACTGGACTAAAAATAGCGCAAGCGGATCAGTATTAAAGAAATTAGGCGGGGTAACCGGAAGCGTTTTATCCAGCGGCACATGGGTAAGATTTGAAGCACCGACCGAAGGCATATATATGATAACAAAATCTATGCTTTCATCATACGGAATAGACCCAAGCACTGTAGACCCTAGAACGATAAAAATATATAACAACGGCGGTAAAGTTTTATCAGAGACAATTACTGATGCTCGTCCTTCCGATCTCGTAGAGAATGCAATTTATGTGAACTCAGAGAATGACAGTACATTAGGGGATGGTGGATATATATTATTTTACGGAAGAGGAAATCAGTTTTGGGATTATGATTCAAGCGGCCAAAACGCCGGTACTTTTCAGAGATATTTTCATCCTTATTCTAACCAGAATTATTATTGGATAACATCGGGTGGAAATGCCGGAAAGAGGATGAAGAGCCAGGCAAGTTTGAATGTTCAGTCGCCTTATGTTCAGACCTCAACTATTTCATTTGCCCAATGGCAAAAGCCTGAAATAAATATAGGGCAAACCGGCCGTGAGTTTTACGGAGATAATTTTTCACAGAATACTACATCCAGAACCTATATTACACCGTTGAACGGAAGGCTTAATAATTATCCTGTCAACTATAATTTTTCGTTTGTTAATGCATCGGCAGATAATTGCGGTATACAGATTCAGGAAAGTTCTACCACTTTAATAAATACAATCATCGGCGGTTATCAAACTCCCGATAACTATAAATATGGAATTATGTGGAACTATGGAACCAGTTATTCAGGATCATTAACCTCTGTAGGAAGCCAATTAAATTTTACATTTACGCCTCAGGCATCTGCAGATCAGGGATATTTATATTATTTTGAGATCATCTACCAGCAACGGCTTGCAGCGGTAAACAATAATTTGTTATTTTTTTCTAAAGACACATCCGCTGTAATTCAATATAATGTAACGGGATTTAGTTCAAGCCAAATAAGTATATTTAATATAACAGATTATGCTAATGTCTGCTTATTAACCGGAACAAATATCAGGGGTACAGAATGTGATTTCCAGGCAAGTGAGAAAGCTGGAAGAGTATCAAGATATTTTGGGGTTGGAAATGATACATATTTGACACCCTCAAATCCCATTTCAATCAGTACTCAAAATCTGCACGGAAATGTTACCGGAGCAAAGTTTCTTATAATAACAAATAAAATATTTGAATCAGCCGCACAAAGCCTTGCATCATACAAAGAAACTTCCGCCCCTGAACCAATGACAACTTCGATTGTAAATGTTGATCAAATATTTAATGAATTTTCGTGTGGAATGACGGATGTCACTGCAATTAGGGATTTTATAGCTTATGCATATAATAATTGGCAAACCCCGCCTGATTATGTATTATTCTTTGGTAAAGGAACATACGATCCTAAAAATATACAGGGTTCAAATAATGATTATGTCCCAGCATATGAAACTGAGGAGTCCCTTGACCAGATAAATTCATATACCACAGATGACTATTATGTTGAAGTGAGTGGAGATGATGAGTTTATCGATATTCCATATGGCAGAATTACTGTTGAGACTGCTACTGATGCAACATCTATAATAAGCAAGATTATCCAGTATGAAACGCAAATTAATAAAGGAGAATGGCAGAATTTAATATCGCTTTCTGCCCAGGATGGCTGGCATGGTACTGCCGGATGGGAAGGAAATGTGCATACTCAAGCTTCCGAGATATTAGCAGATAATTTCGTTCCCGCATCATATGATCTGAATAAAATATATTTGGCAGCATATAATACTGTTTTTACAAGCGACGGGCGGAGGATACCTGATGCTTATAATGCAATAATAAACTCAATAAACAATGGCACATTGATAATGAATTGGATTGGCCATGGTTCACCCAGTCTTTGGGCAGATGAAGAGGTTTTTGTACAAAGTACAACAATTCCTCAGTTACACAATAGTAATTACTTCTTTTGTGTAGCTGCCACATGTGATTTTGGCTACTGGGATATACCAAATTATCAGAGTTCTTCCGAAGAATTAGTTCTTCTTAATAATGCAGGGAGTATTGGCGCATTTAGTTCTTGCAGGCTTACATATTCGGATGAGAATAATGCGCTTGATGAAAATTTATTTACACAGTTGTTGTCGTCACCACGTGATTCCAATTATCTGCCTATAACACTGGGGCAGGCAGTATATTTTTCCAAACAGGTTTTTAATGATGTTAATGCACAGAAATATGAACTTATTGGCGATCCAACACTAAGGCTTCAAATTCCGCAGTATACGGCAACTATTGATAGTATAGACGGGCAGGCATTATTATCGTCTGCCATTCAAATAAAAGCATTAAGCAATACAAGAATATCCGGAGAAATAAGAAAGCCGGATAATTCATTGTGGAGCGGCTTTAACGGTAGCGCAATCCTAACAATGTATGATGCCCAGCGAACATTTGACCTTGTTAATTTATTAAACTTTCCTATACTTTTACAGGGCGGGATAATATTTAACGGGAATATTTCAGTTACAAACGGGAAATTTTCAACCAGCTTTAGAGTACCAAAAGATATTTCTTATGGAAATGATACAGGTAAGGTAGTAGTTTATTTTTATAACAATAATAATGGTGGCCTTGGATATACAAAAAATATTATAGTTGGCGGAACGGATTCATCCGCTGTTATAAATACTGTAGGTCCTACGATAAGAATATTTTTTGATGATACAACAACGACAAATCCAAGGCTGGTAAATCCTAATTCAACGCTTATAGTAAAGATATATGACGCAAATGGACTAAACACAACAGGAACCGGAATAGGTCATAAACTAGAAGGTATATTAAACGGGAATGCAAATAACCCGATAGATTTTACAAATTACTTTACAAGTGATTTAAATTCCGGCGGCAAGTCCGGAACAATAAACTACCAGTTCAGCGGTCTTGAACCGGGGAATTACTCTCTAAAAGTAATCGCCTGGGATGTATTTAATAATTCGTCAAATGCAACAGCTAATTTTGATGTTGTAAACAGCAGTGGCCTTGTAATAGACGATGTATATAATTATCCGGATCCATTTGCATCAAACACAACATTCACATTTCAACAGAATTTAGCTGCGGCAATAAATGTAAAGATAAAGATATACACTGTAGCCGGAAGGTTGATAAGGGAAATAGAAAGCAATGGAATAACAAGTAAGTTTGTAAAAGTAGATTGGGATGGAAGAGACCAGGACGGCGGTTTAATAGCTAACGGTACATATCTTTATAAGGTAATAGTCCATTCGGTAGACGGCCAATACAGCCAAAGTGCTCTAGGAAAACTTGCTAAAGTGCGTTAGAAAATATATAATATGAAATTACTTTCCCTGTATGTATTTATATATGGGGACATTCAATATTAATAAGAAAAGATATAAATTCATCGGAGGAAGATAAAAATGAAATTATTCGTTAAGTTGTTGATAGCAGGTATGGTGTTGATGGTATTCCAGATGCTCACCTTTGGACAACCGGTATCCACTGCAGTTCCTGATCTTATGATTGCACCTGATTCAAGAGCCGGAGCTATGGGCGAATCAGGTGTTGGTTTGGCAAATAACTCTTCGGCAATATATTGGAATCCCGCAGGTATTGCATTTTTAGATGGACAGGAAGTTAGTATAACCCATAGTAACTGGCTGCCTCAATTTCAACTAGACTTATTTTACGACTACTTTACATATAGAATATTTATTCCTGAAATAAACGGCAGTTTATTTTCAAGTATCATGTATATGAACTTTGGTCAATTTGTCAGAACAAGTGAGGCCGGACCTACTTCTATTGGTACTTTTAATTCATATGATGCTGCTATAACATTTGGATACGCAACGCAGCTTTCTTCTGATTGGGGTATTGGTGTTAATTTTAGGATTATTCGAAGTGTGCTCTCGTCTCAAGGAGCCGGAGAAGAGCAGGGCAGCGGAATCGCAAATTCAGTAAGTTTTGATCTTGCCGCAATGTGGAGGCCTGAGAAACTGGTTTTACCGCTTGTTGATTATGATCTTGGTAAAAGTATAAGTTTTGGTGTTAATTTAAGTAATATGGGCCCCAAAATTTATTATATCGACCAGGCACAATCTGATCCGATTCCGACAAACTTAAGGGTAGGTTTTGCTTATCAGTTAATTAATGATGAATATAACTCTTGTATATTCACTTGTGATTTCAATAAACTTATGGTTAGTGATTATACAACTTCAGATAGCACTACCGTTTCACGACAGTTTTACCAGTCTTTGTTCACTTCCTGGTCTGCGTCATCCTTAAATAATGAACTCCAGTCAATTCAAACCTCAATGGGAATAGAATACTGGTATGGTAAACCCGGTGATTTCCTTTTCGCTATCCGTGCAGGTTATTTTTATGAAGACCCTTCCTGGGGTGACAGGAAATTTATAAGTTTTGGCGCAGGAATCAGGTATGATATTTATGGCTTTGATTTCAGCTATCTTACTACTTCGATTTTCCCTGGTTATGAGAGTCCGCTAGATAATACATTAAGGTTTACACTGAATATTGGCTGGGGAGGCAATTCTGCAAACGAACGTAATTTACCTCGAGGAATTTAATTTTTTATGATAAAAAATATCCTGGCAATTTTCCTAGTAATTATATGTTTGGGCAGCTTGTCTGCCCAAAAAATTATTAAGAAAATTAATAACCGCACAAAAAATTATACTCAAAGATTATTAGGCACTAGTGATACCGTAAAGATTCTTGCCGTAATGGTTGAATTTCAAACCAGCCATGATGCATCCGTAGAAGGTAACGGTAAATTCGGATCAATTTATTCTCAAAATTATGGTACTAATATTTTAGATCCACTCCCGCACGATCAGAATTATTTTGAAAATCACTTGGAATTTGTGAAGAATTATTTCGCAAAAGTATCCAACGGGAAAGTAATCGTAACATATAATGTACTTCCTTTAGTGATTACTGTTCCAGGGCAGATGGAAAATTATAATACTACCAGCGGTAGTTTTGCTCCACTTGCAAATTTTTGCCGGCAGGTATGGGCTATCGCTGATTCCGAATATCCGGGTTTTGATTTCAATGATTTTAATTTGTTCACAATATTTCATGCAGGTGTAGGCCAGGAAGTTTCGTTGGCAGGTGGTATAAATGATTCTCAGGATCTTTCTTCAGTTTATTTAAGTTATGGAACATTAACAGGAATTTTAGGTTCCTCTTTTGAGGGATTCCCTGTCCAAAACAAATCTTTTTTTATTACAAACAGTATGATTATGCCGGAAACTGAAAGCAGGGAACAAACGGCAGTTAATGGCTCTATATCTTTAGCCCAGGTTACGATCAATGGTTTATTGGCTTCAAGCATTGGAAACTATTTGGGACTTCCAGATTTATACGATACTCAAACAGGTGTCAGCGCTATAGGACAATTTGGTCTGATGGATACGCAGTCAATTTTTGCATTTTCAGGCGTTTTCCCACCCGAACCTATGGCCTGGGAAAAAATCTTTCTTGGCTGGGTAAAACCTGTAACCTTAGCACCAGGTAATTATAGTGTAAATTTGGCCGCACATTTAGCTGCTTCTTCAACTGATACTACTATTCTTAATGTCCCAATAAATTCATCAGAATATTTTTTGATCGAAAACCGTCAGAGAAACGTTAATTCAAGTGGAGTAAAAATTACGTATGTATCCAACGGTACTACTTATACCCGGACCTTTAGACAGGATGAAACAGGCTTTAACAGTGATGATGTAGATTCTCTTATAGGAGTTATTACAAACGTAGATGAGTTCGACTGGGCTCTGCCCGGACTTATTTATGATAGTGCAAATTATAACGGAGGCCTGTTGATCTGGCATATTGATAATAATGTTATTAATGCTAATATTGCTTCGGACCAGATTAATTCAGATCCAGGTCATCGTGGTGTTAATTTAATGGAAGCCAGCGGCGTTCAAGAAATTGGGCAAACATTTACTGATGTTTTGGGTAATTCTGTAATAGGTGGAGGTTCTTATGAAGATTTCTGGTTTGCTTCAAATCCCTCACCCCTATATCAAAATATTTTTGACGCTAATACACATCCAGGCAGTAATTCCAATTCGGGCGCAAATAGTCTAATTACAATTTCTAATTTTCCTGTTTCAAATAACAAAATGAGCTTTAAAGTAACATACGGAGATTCATTAGTAAAACCGTTATTTTCTACGTACCCGCATCAAGTCTCTACAAATAACAAATTAACAGCGGGTCAAAACAGCAATAATGTGAATTTGAATCTTCTCTCCGGTTCTAATCTCATTCTTTTAGATTATAAAGGAGATAGTACAGGAATATTGCGTAATTTTTCAAATTATAAAACAGCATCAATTCTTTATAATAATTTGCAATATTTAGTCGGTGCTTTTGATTCAACTTTGAATTTATACGTAAGTAATGGATCATTGTACAAAATTAATATAGGAAATATGTCTAGTTGTGCTCCGGTTATTACATTAGTAAATAATACTCCGGAAATTTTAATCGGAACAAACCAGGGTTATGTAAAAACTTTTTCTTTAGGCGCTAACTCAGCAATTTTAGCTGCAGATAGTAATGCAAAAGGAATGAGTATTTCTCAAATTTCAGCAAATAGTAATTACTATGTTTGCGGCGGTTCTTACCCGGCTGCAAAATCAGGTACACAGCAATATTTTGTAAATGATAATAAAGGAAATAAATACACCGGCTATTCTGGTAGCTTTTTGCAATTAGCAACAACTAGTGATAAGAACGGTAATAAAATAGTTGTTATTTTATTAAGCGGAAATACTTTTGATATTATCAGTCAGGGTAAATTGACGAATGAATTTAAAATAAATACCTCAGATACAATTAAATCTTTTGCTCTGGCAGATTTAAAACAGGATGGAAATATTTATATAGCTTTTACTAATGGTAATAACCTTGAAGCTGTGAATATGGAGGGTGCAGAAGCCGGTAATTTTCCGTATCATGATCCGCAAAGAGTGGGTTTTACAGGTACTCCTGTAACTGCGGATATAACTAATAACGGTAAATCGGATATTATAGCTGCAACAACAGATGGAAGAATATTTGCAGTTGACGGCGGTGCCGGTTTAGTAGTATCAGGGTTTCCTATATCTTCCGGTGCGGAGTTATCTAGTACTCCGGCATTGTATGAATACAATGGGAATTTATCAATAGCGGTATATAATCAACTTGGGAGTTTATCTGCCTGGTCAATAGGCGCCGGTGAAGGAACAATATTTTGGGCTGAAGAAAACGGTAATAACCAGAACAGCGGTTATATAGGTGCCGCTTTAAGTGTGAATTTTGTAAATACCTTTTTCCCCGCAGTAAAGGCGTATAATTATCCTAACCCGGTATACGGAGGAGTGACCCGCATTCATTATTATGTTTCCGAAGATTCAAAAATAGATATAAAAATATTTGATATTGCGGGAGATTATGTGGCTCATTTAACCGATAATGCTTTGGGTGGACTGGCAAAAGAAACACAGTGGAATATTGGCAGCATTCAAAGTGGTGTATATTTAGCAAGCATAAAAGCAACCGGAGTTAGCGGGAGAGCAGAAACAAATATTATTAAAATTGCTGTAATAAAATAGTAAATATTAACAATTTGATTTCCAGTTATACGGTATCCTCCGTTGCCTACTCCGGCATTTTGGGAATACAGAGAAAATTTTTTACACTAAATTAAAAACTAATGAAATTTAACAAACAATTTGTACCTAAAATATTTGCGTTCGTTTTTGCAGTATTATTAATTCAATCGAATTTATATTCGCAATTTACTGATTTTCATCCCGAGCTAAAATGGTTTACCATAAAAGGTGAACACTGCGAAGTACATTTCCATAGCGGTGCAGAAAGGACGGCAAAAGTTGTTGCAAAAATTGCTGATGAGGTAATTGGACCTCTATCTTCACTTTATGATTATAATCCGGGAGTTATTCATTATATTATAAAGGATATAGACGATTACTCAAACGGAGCAACTTATTTTTTCGATAATAGAATTGAAATCTGGACAAGTGCTCTTGATTTCGATTTACGCGGTACTCATAACTGGTTGAGGAATGTTATAACACATGAAACTACACACATGGTACAGATTCAATCTGCAATGAAGATAACTAGAACTCTTCCGGTTTTCTTTTTACAGGTGCTGAATTATGAAGATGAGAGAAGACCGGATATATTATACGGCTTTCCTAATGTATTTGTATCATACCCTTTAGCAACAGTTAATGTCCCTTCATGGTTTGCAGAAGGAACTGCACAGTATCAGCGTAAAGAGTTCAGCTATGATAATTGGGATACACACAGAGATATGGTATTAAGGAGCTATGCGTTAAGCAATAGTATGCTTACCTGGGATCAGATGGGTGTCTTTGACAAGACAAGTTTGGGAAACGAATCTGTTTATAATTCCGGTTTTGCATTAACAAGATATATTTCCGAAAAGTACGGTGAAGATAAAATTGAAAAAATTAGCCATGATCTTGGCAAGTTCGGTGTATTTACAATGGATCATGCCTTTAAGGATGTTTTAGGAAAAGACGGTAACGAAATATATAACGAGTGGCGGAATTTTCTGGTAAGTGATTATAGTAAAAGAAGCAGTGCGGTTCTTTCTAATTTAGTTTCAGGAGATACAATCTCTGCCAAAGGATTTGGAAACTTTTATCCCGTATTTTCTAAAGATGGTAATAAATTTGCGTATATATCAAATAAATCCGCTGATTATTTTTCTATTGCAAACGCATATATTTACGATTTTACAACAAAAAAAGAAAAATTACTTGTGCCATCGGTAAATTCAACATTAAGCTGGGTGCCTGGTAAAAATGAAATAATTTATTCAAGGCTGAGCGAAGATAATCCAAATTGGAATAATGTGCATGATATCTATGTCTACGATATTGATAAAGATAAAGAAACCAGGCTGACCTTTGACCTTCGTGCTAACCAGCCGTCCATTTCAAATGATGGCAAGAAAATCGTATTTCTTTTTGAACGGGATGGTACAACTAATCTTGGAACTGTTGATTTTAACGGGAAGAATTTTAAACAACTTACTACTTTTAATAACGGCGAGCAGGTTTATCAGCCGAAATTTGCTCCTGATAACAGTTCTATACTTTTTGACTATTCTTATGCTGATAATAGAAGCATTGCTAAAATAGATACCAACGGAAGCAACTTTGTATTCATTGTTAAAACTAAAAATGATAACAGGAACCCTGTTTTTGATAAAGGCGGGAATTTAATTTATTGTTCCGATTCTACTGGTATATTTAATCTATTCTCATATAATCTAAAAACGGGAGAAAAAAAACAACTTACTAATGTAATCGGAGGAACATTTATGCCTTCGATTGACGGGTATGGAAATATTTTATATACAGGGTATACTTCGAAAGGATTTAAAATTTTTGAAATTTCCTCCGATCAGCAAAGCAAAGTTATTGCCGGCAAAGATTATCAGTGGATAAATGATCCACCTTTAAATCAGGATAAACCAAAGGGTGATTTACTTAAGTTCAATCTTGCCTCATATCAAAATTACGATGATTATAAGGTACCGGACTATACCGAAGAACCTTATGAAGGTACATTTTCCAAAATGACATTTTATCCTTATCTCAGGTATGATAATTACAATACATCCAATAATTTTTTCGAAAAATTAAAGCCGGGAGTTTATCTATCTTCGAGTGATATGCTTGACAGGTATGCATTGTTTGCAGGTGCGGATATAAATACACGAATGGAGTGGGACTTATTTCTAATTCTTAGCTACAGGAACAAGATACCCGGACTTTTTGATCTGGGAATTAAACCTGAACTTTCAATTGAAGTTTATGATATTAGCAGGCAGGCAAATACTTCTCTGGGATTTGGTGGGGATACTGTTGGTTCAAGTGTGAGTTACCTATATAGCGTCCCGGTTAATATAAGTTATAATCTTTTTGAAGTTGACTTTTCAGCTAAACAAAGAATATTTTCACGCGGTCAGAATCTGGAATTCAGGTATATTTTTAGCCGCTATTCTGATGATTTAAGCAGTTTTATCGTTCCAAACAGCGACCCGGTTGAACTTTACCCCGCAACTAACGATTTCTATTTTATCGGCAATGTGTTTCAATTAAAATATACTCTTGATATGACAAAACCAACTGTTGATGATGAAATTAATCCAATAGGTACTTTTGTTGATCTTACATATAGTTATGAATTAAATAAATTTAATCCCGATGGAAATTATACAATAGTAAATGGAATGCTTGAGCCGGTATATAATAACTATGATTTCAACCGTTTGGAACTAAACTCTGAAATTCGATTTCCAGTCTTTGAAAACAGTACTCTCTCAACTAAACTAAGGCTTGGAAATATTTTCAGTTCTACAGTGCCGGATTTTTTCGATTTTTATTTAGGCGGAATTATCGGTATGAAAGCATATCCTTTTTATGCTATAAGTGGTAATAAAATTGGATGGTTTGACATGACTTATAGGTTTCCGCTTTTCAAGAATATTGATGCAAGACTTGGACATATTTATCTTGATAAGATTTTTATGTCATTTTATGGAGATATTGGTAATGCATGGAATGGAAATTTTGATGCAAGCCAGTTAAAGAAAGGCGCCGGTTCCGAAATTAGAATACAAATGAATTCATTTTATATTTTCCCAACAGATGTTTTCTTTGATTCAGCTTACGGTTTTGATAAATTTTCAGAAAATGTTAATAATACTGTTGTAACTTATGGACGGGAGTGGAGATTTTACGCCGGTATTTTGTTCGGTTTTGATATTTAATAAATAGAATTTCAATTTTTTTAAATTAATTTTTCTTAATTAACATTTATAAAAATAAAATCCGGGCTTCTTTTTGATCTTACAATAATGAGATTTAAAATTTAATTATAAGAAAGGTAACAGATAGTTGTTCTTTTAATATTTTTACCTTCCATTATGATCTTTCCTCAATTAAGAAGGACGATATAATAATTTCAGCAGCAATATTCTAAAGAATGCTCGATTAGCCTTCTACTTTACAAATTCGCTTAGAATATCATGCAATTTTGCAAAATGTTACCCAAAATTATTGAGCAATATTAATCCTAAAAGTAGATAGTTTTTTATATCGTTTATTAAAAGTATTTTGTATCTCAAATTTTAGAAAATAATAATGAAAACACCGATAGTTGTAATAGTAGGGCGGCCGAATGTAGGGAAATCAACTCTTTTTAACAGGCTTGTAGGTAAAAGAGGAGCAATAGTTGACAATATAAGCGGTGTAACACGAGACCGGAATTTTGGAGAAGTGGAATGGAGCGGGAAGGAATTTCAGCTTATTGATACTGGGGGTTATGTGCCGAATTCAACCGATCTTTTTGAAACTGCAATAAGAGAGCAGGTTGAAATAGCAATAAATGAAGCCGATTCTATTTTATTTGTTGTAGATGTGCGTACAGGTGTAAATCCCCTTGATATCGAAATGGCCCAGATATTGCGCAGTTCAAATAAAGATTTTTATCTTTTAGTTAATAAAGTAGATTCTGAAAATTTTGAACCTGCAGTCGCAGAATTTTATACACTCGGAATTAAAAATATTTATTCAATTTCTGCTTTGCTTGGAAGAAAAATAGGCGATCTTTTAGATGAGCTGACTGCAAAATTTTTACCTGTAAATCCTGATTACAATGATGATCCAAGGTTGAAAATTGCAATTGTTGGAAGGCCCAATGTTGGAAAATCTTCTTTGACAAATTCTTTGCTCGGCTACGACAGGAGTATAGTTACCGATGTTCCCGGGACAACAAGAGATAGTGTTAACTCAATATTGAAATATTTCGGGCAGGATATAATATTAATTGATACAGCCGGGTTAAGGAAGAAAAAAAGAGTTGAAGAGAGTATAGAATTTTTCTCTATGGTTAGGACATTAAAATCAATTGCTGAATGCGATGTTGCAATAATTATGCTCGATGCGCAGCAGGGTATTGAAAGCCAGGATCAAAAAATAATTGATGAGGCGGTTAGACGTAGGAAAGGTATTGTAATTGCAGTAAATAAATGGGATCTGGTTGAAAAAGATAATAAGACTACAAAGCAATATGAGGACGCTATTCTTGATAAAATGGGCTCCATTGATTACATACCTATAATATTTATTTCGGCACTTACTAAACAGAGGATATTCAAGCTGGTTGACCTTTGTATTGAGATAAACTATGAACGTAAAAAGAAAATTCAGACGAGTGCACTCAATGAAATTCTTCTACCTGAAATTGGAAAATCAACGCCACCTGCTACGGGTACTGGCAGGGAGGTAAAAATAAAATATATTACACAGGCGGGCTCTCATTATCCGGTATTTATTTTTATGGCTAATTATCCTAAGAATATTCCCGATAACTATAAAAGATTTCTGGAAAAATTGATCAGGAAGAATTTTGGTTTTAACGGAGTGCCCTTCACGTTAAGCTTTAAACAAAAATAAAATCCTCATGAAAAATTTTGGTAACCGGGTATGCTGAATTGTAATGGGGATACAAACTTTAATATGAAGAGTAAATATCGGGGATCTCGGAAGTTAAAAATAATTATAAAGCCAGCCGATTATTATAATTCTCCTAATAACAATTGTGCTGAAATAGTTGTCATATCATTCTTTATGATATCTTCAGAAACAAAATTTACCGGAATGCTTATTCTTGTTATTGTACAGTTTCACTACTATCAGTTATTTGCAGCGCAGGTTCCAGCTCAAACCAGTGTAAAATATTTATCGTTTGTATATTATCAGATTCAAATGATGGAGGTTGCCTTAGAGAAAGAGCTAAATGATAAAAGAGGTATAACACACGCTTATGGAGAAGTATGTGAAGAATAATTCTGTGCGGTTTAGCTTCCTACAGACCTTGTTTTTGTTCCTCTTCTTTTTTGGAAAAGGCTTTTCACAGAGATATCCCGAACCTGTAATTGATTCTTTAATCTATAATGGAATTAAGAATATTATAAATCAGGATTATAAAGATGCAAAAATCACTTTTGAATATTTAGACTTGCACTATCCGGAACTTCCTGCAGGTAAAATATTTATAGCTGCTACAAATATTGCAAAAACTTTTGATTATTCTGAAAACATTGCAAATGACTCAACTTTTGATAAACTCAGTGAAGCCCAAAAGCAAGCACAGAATCTGGTTGAAAAAAATCCCGGTAGTGTCTGGTATCACTATTTTCTCGCTCTTGCAGAAGGGTATACCGCTTACTATAATGGTTTAAATGGCAATTGGTTTCCTGCATTAAAGCGCGGTTTAAGTTCAATCTCCGACTTTAAAGATTGTCTAAAAATAAATCCTATATTTTTTGAAGCATATACGGCTATAGGTACCTATAAGTACTGGCGCAGCAGGAAGACAGAATTAATAAACTGGCTTCCTTTTTAAAAAATGAGGAAGATTCAGGAATAGTTGATTTAAAATTATCGATTGAGCACTCAACATATCATAGATATTTAGCAATGAATTCTTTACTTTGGATTTACATTGACAAGAAAAATTTTTCTGATGCTAAATCACTGGCAAAAAGAGCTCTATCCGATTACCCTAATGTACGGTTGTTTATGTGGGGTTTGGCAAGAGCATACGAAGGTATTGATCCCAAAAAATCAATTGACCTTTATTTTGAGATTTTGAAATCATATCAGAGTATAAGCGGGCTTAACCGCTGCAGGGAGATTACTTTGAAGCATATAATAGCCCAGTTGTATTACCGGATTGGGAAAAAAGAGAAGGCTCTCGTTGAGTGTGATGAAATTTTAAATATAGATAATCTTTCTGAATTTGAAAAAAAATCACTTGATGACCGTCTCGACAGGGTTAAGCAGTTAAAAAAAGATTTGCTTAAGGACTTTTCTAATTAATTATCAACTTGATTTGGATTACCGCCGGACTTTAACTATTCCTTAAATTGATTTAAATTATAACAATAATATTTGTAAATAAGATTTTAAGCGGTTATGACAATAACTAATCCAAAAAATAAAAAGATGTTCGATGAGCTTGTGGAGGCATGCCGGCAACATTTACCTAGCGTTAATGAGGATTTGCTAATAAAAGCATTCGAATTTTGTCTTGAAGCACACAAAAATGATCTCAGGGCTTCCGGAGAACCTTATTTTACTCATCCGTTCGAAGTGGCAATGATTGTTGCTAAAGAAATTCCCCTGGATGATATCACTATTGTAAGTACTTTACTCCATGATGTTGTTGAAGATACTGAGTTTAACCTTGATATACTTTCAAAGGAGTTTGGAACTGAGGTAGCAGAAATAGTGGACGGAGTTACGAAAATTAGCGGAATATTTAAAGGGCAGGAAATTACCCAGGCTGAGAATTACCGAAAGCTCCTTCTTTCAATGGTTAAAGATGTCAGGGTTATATTAGTTAAATTTGCAGACCGCCTGCATAATATGAGGACATTACAATATGTAAATCCTGATAAACAAAGAAGAATTGCGCAAGAAACCCTTGAAATTTATGCTCCATTTGCAAATCGATTCGGATTGGGAAGAATAAAGTGGGAACTTGAAGATTTATCCTTCAAATATTTGAATAAAGAGGCTTATGAAGAAATTGCCCACAAGATCAAAAGTAAAAGGAAGGAAAGAGAAGCTTATATAAAGAAGTTTACAGAACCTATTATTGAAAAACTTAATGAATATAAATTAAAATTTGATATGAACGGCAGGCCAAAGCACTTATACAGCATCTACAGGAAAATGGTCATGCGAAATAAACCTTTTGAAGAAATATATGATCTTTTCGCTATCAGGATAATCTTAGATACGGAAAATACAAACGACTGCTATACTACACTTGGAATTGTTAATCAAATGTATCTTCCTGTGCCTGATAGATTTAAGGATTATGTTTCTATTCCTAAAACTAATAATTACCAATCTATACATACAACAGTAGTCGGACCGGACGGAAGATTAGTAGAAGTTCAAATAAGGACAAAAAAAATGCATGAGGTTGCCGAAAAAGGGGTTGCTGCACATTGGCGTTATAAGGAAAATAAAAGCACCAGTGAGAATGAAATAGAAAATTGGGTTAACTGGATAAGGGATATTTTTGAAACTGCTTCAAAGGATGAGCCCAGAAAAGATCTGCTCGAAAGTTTTAAACTTAATCTTTATCAAGATGAAATATATGTTTTCACTCCCAAAGGAGATTTAAGAAGACTTCCGGTTGGCTCTACGCCTGTTGATTTCGCATTTGAAATTCATAGTAAAGTTGGCTACCACTGTATCGGCGCAAAAGTGAACGGTAAGATAGTACCACTTGATACTAAAATGCACAGTGGAGACCAGGTTGAAATAATTACTTCAAAAAATCAACATCCAAACAAAAACTGGATGAAATTTGTTGCCACTCATAAATCTAAAAATGCAATTAAGAAATGGCTTAACAATGAAGAAGAAGAAATTATAAATAATGGCAAGGAAACCTGGGAAAAGAAAATAAAAAAGATGAAACTCTCTTTCACTTCCAGCGATGTATCAAAACTTTCAACTAATTTAAAATACGAAAGCTCAAAGCAATTTTTTAAAGCTGTTGCACAGGGTAAGGTAAATCTTGATGAAGTTTTAACTGCCTCTAAAGAAAAAGATAAAAAGGAAAGAGGAACATCTCTTGAATTTGATAATTTTGCAAATATTGCGCGTGGTGATATCGGCGGAGTATTAGTTGACGGCAAAAAATCGGGGATCATGTACTCTTATGCAAAATGTTGTAACCCGATTCCCGGTGACCCCGTTATTGGTTTTATAACAGTGGGAGAGGGAATAAAAATTCACCGGAAAACTTGTAACAACCTATTAAAAATTTCGGAAAAAGAAATAAGCAAATTTGTTCCGGTACAATGGCCGGAAGGTGAAGGTTCTTTATTTGTTGCAGGTTTAAGTGTAATGGGGGAAGATTCACCAGGTATATTAAATGAAATTTCGCATACTATCGTTTCATATCAAAACACTAATATCAAGTCAATCAATATTAATACAGGAAATTCAACTTTTGAAGGAAGCGTTACCTTATATGTCCAAAATTTGGAACATTTATCAAGAGTTATCGACAGGCTCAAGAAATTAAAAGGTGTTTATTCGGTTGAGAGATTTGAAAGTGCTTAAATGAGCGGGGAAAATTTCAACAGATTCATTGCGATAGACTATGGTGTAAAGAGGATAGGTGTTGCCTTATGTGATCCTCTTTATACATTTGCATATCCTTTTAAAACAATTCTAAACGGGCAAAACTTATGGAATGAATTAGGGGAAATTATCAGCGGGCAGTGTGTAGTCAAAATTGTTCTTGGATTGCCTGTACAAGAAAATGGGAAACCTTCTTTGATAATGTCAGAGGTTTTGAAATTCAAAAAACAGTTGGAAAATAAATTTAAAATTGAAGTAATTTTAAGAGATGAAAGATATACTTCATCAATAGCACAGGAAATTATACTTAGTTCTGTAACTAAAAAATCCAAACGCCGGGACAAAGGGTTGGTTGATAGAAGCGCTGCGGCCGTAATTCTTCAAAATTATCTGGATGAAAAAAAACCTTAAACTTTTTGCGGTCAACTAAAATGCAAAAAAAATATATGAATATATAAATACAAAAATGCTTATTAAATAAATTAATTATCTAATTTCTTATCATTTGAAAAAACTTAAATAAACTTTAATTATTTCCAAAAGGATATTCAGCTATAAAGGTTGTCCCTTCTTCATTAGATGATTCGAAAAATATTATACCGTTTAAGTAACGTTCGGTAATTAACTTCATACTGTATGTACCAAGTCCCCTTCCAAATCCCTTTGTTGAAAAAGAACGCTGAAAGATTTGCTGCTGAATTATTGGCGGGATACAACCCGGATTATTTACGATAAACCGGATTTTATCTTTTACAATGTTACAACCTATTTTAATTTTACTCCCCTTATTCGAAGACTCGATAGCATTTTTTATCATGTTGCTTAAAACCCTGGAAATCAATAATTCATCGCTGATAAAATCTATTCCAATAAAATTTGAATCTATTTCAATTTCTTTACCTTCAGAAATAGTTCGTTTCAAATAAAGATTATTTAAATTATTAATTATTTTGAATGAATTGCACTTTTTGAAATCTACAACCAGTTCTGCGTTTTCTGCCAGTGTAAGAGCTTTTTGAGCCTTTATTTCCTCAAATAAATTTTTGATTAAATCTGTAGCCATTGGCAGCATTTCTAAAATATCATCTGTCGAGGAATCTTTAAATAAATCAAAATAACTACATAAAGCACCGGCAGAATTTAAAACATCGTGAAAAAAAATTCTTTCCAATGCATGTCTTCTTTTCTCATCACTAATATCAACAAATGAAAATATAGAAAAAATTTGGTTATTCAGTTCTAATTGTCTTCCCCAAATTCTTAGATCAATAGCATCATTCAAGTCCTTCTTGATTATTCTACATTCCTGAACATCTTCTTTTCCCTTTAGAGAGGAAAGAATTACCTGTAAAGAGCCGCATGTATCACAATAGCAAGAAGTACCGCATCCGGAGGGAGACAAAGAAGAATTCTTGCAATTAATAACTTCACCTGGCCGTTTACCAAATAATTGCTCCATATCATTTATTTTTGATAATTCTTTAAAAGCCTTGTTGGAAAATATTATTTGTCTATATTCGTTCAGTACAACCAAATAACCCGGAATTGAATCTAACAGGTAAGTAAATATATTTTTGTTCGAAAATAATTGAATTTGATCCTCTAAATCTTCTCCTGATAACCGATCTTTCAAAACAGGATAAATATCTGCATCTGTATAATTCATAGTTCTAACCATTAAAAAAATGAAATTGTTTTAAGCTTTTTTATATTATTAAAGCAATTAGCGGATTGTTTTAAAATAAACCGCTTCATTTAAAAATGTATTAATAATTATGAGCTCAAGAATTGAAGATTGGAAAAAGTTTCATGAATTATCAATAACATCATATCCGGACTAACAATATACAACTAAATACACTGTTAATATTTATGTTATTATCGATCAAATATTCAAAATATTGAATATATCTTTTACCTGATAAGCGGCATGTTGACAATTGTCACTTTAAAAACTATTTTATTATATCAAAAATATATAAGGGAACTCAATTAAGTAAAATTTTATTCTTTTAGCTCCTTAATAGATGGAGTTCTTTTATTTTTGTTTTATATTTGAATAATGAAGAAAAATCTCCATATTATTTTAATTTCTTTTCTTTTTTCAATTATTTTATGGGTTTCCATCTCTCTTTCCAATGAATATTATACCACTATCGAAGTTCCGGTAAAGATAATAGATTTTCCTTCCGGATATTCATCCGGTTCTTCTATTCCTGAGAAAATTACAATAAAAGTAAGAGGGAAAGGGTGGAAATTAATTGCACTAAATATTAGCACTTTAAAGGATTATATTGTGCCGGTGGGACAAATGACTGGGAAAAGAATTATAAATCTTTATAACTTCCTTGCCGAAAATCCATGGCTTTCTTCTGATTTAGAAGTAATAAGTGTTACGCCCGATACTATTTCTTTCTATATTGAAAAGATTTCAGTAAGAAAAGTGCCGATAATTCCCAATTTAGATGTGAAATTCCGTGCAGGTTATGGCCTTGCTTCCCCAATTAAAATTCAACCGGAATCCACATATGTTTATGGCCCGGTCAGCTTTCTTAGTAAATTAGAATTTGTAACAACGGAATCTTTTGGAAAAGATGAATTAGACAGCAGAACTGTAAAAAAAATCGCCCTTAAAAGTATACAAGGAATGAGTTATAGAGATGATGCTGTTATTGCAAGCTTAGACGTTCAGCGGATAGTTGAAAAAAGCTTTGATAGTCTAATAGTACATGTAATTGATATACCAAAAGACCGCAATGTAGTTTTATTGCCAAATAGAATTAATATAAGCTTAAGAGGCGGGATTGAAGTTTTAGGTAAAATCGATACTTCTCAGTTTAATGCTTACATAAATTATCGTGAAGTAGTGATGGATACAGTAGGCAGCATTATTCCTCATATTGATATTCCTGAAAATATATCGCTTATTTTCATTAAACCGGAACGGTTGCGTTATATCATAAAGAAATATTAGAAATTAATTATATTGTTTTTATTTTGTCACCTGCATTTGAACCGTATTGAAAGCAGTTGATAAAAATAAAAGTTTTATTAGCATTTGAAAGATTCTTTACATTTATATAATAATTGTTAGTTTAGTAAAAATTATAACCCTATAATATAATGTTTATTACTTTTGAGGGCATAGATTTCAGTGGTAAATCCACACAAGTTGAACTGTTAAACAAATATCTTCTTAAGCAAGGTAAAAATGTTGAAATAATTCGTGAACCCGGAGGAACAGAAATATCAGAGATCGTCCGGACTATTTTATTAGATAAAAGCCATAATAAAATGTTAATGGAAACCGAGATTTTTTTGTTTTCTGCCAGCCGGGCTCAGCTTGTCAGAGAAAAAATAAGGCCCTATCTAAATGATGGAATTTATGTTATTTTGGATAGATTTCATGATTCAACTACTGCTTATCAGGGTTTCGGAAGAGGAATTCCTCTTGATTCAGTTAATCATATAAACAAACTTGCTATAGGCGAGACTATTCCGGATATAACATTTTTTTTGGATATACCGGTTAAAGAAGCAGATAATAGGAAAAAGATGCATAATCCTGAAGAATTAGATAGGATTGAAGTTTCAGGCAGCGAATTTTATGAAAAAGTGCGTAATGGTTACCTGTGTCTGGCAAAAAATGAAAGCCGGTTTAGAATATTGGATGGTACGTTGAAAAAAGAAGATGTTCATAAAAAAATAATTGATGAATTAGTTCGGTTTGAAGATAAGGAGAAATTATGTTAAGACGGAATATATATAAATTTTTATTATCCGGTTTTATTTTAATAATTTTTTCCGGCTTTTTTAGCGGAAGAGATGATGTATATTTTGAAATCAATAAAAATATAGACCTGTTTGGAAGAATATATAAGGAAGTAGCTTTTAACTATGTTGACAATATAGATCCTGAAGAATTTATGCGGGCAGGGATTCGTGGAATGCTTGGATCGCTGGACCCATATACAATATTCATTGATGAAAATAAAAAAGAAGATTTCGATCTAATTACAAACGGCAAATATGGCGGTGTTGGGATTTCCATTGGAATAAGAGGCGACAAAGTTACAATTATTGAAGTTCTTGATGGATATTCAGCTCAAAAACAGGGATTAAGGGTGGGAGACGTTTTGATAGAAGCTTCCGGTGAAAAAATTACTCCCGAAAATGCAGATGATATTTCATCACTTGTTAAAGGTAATCCAGGCACAATTGTGAACCTAAAAGTACTCCGGAACGGAAGTAAAGATACATTGAGCTTTAATCTTATACGGGAAGAAGTGCAGGTTAAGAGTCTTGCTTATTATGGTTTTTTTCCGAAGAAAAGTAATAATGTTTATTTAAAGCTTACAAATTTCAGCCGTTCCGCCGGTGATGAAGTAATTAAGGCTTTGAAAGAGTTGAAAGGGCAGAGAGAGATTAAATCGGTCGTGTTGGATCTAAGGGGTAACCCGGGCGGCCTTTTGGATGTTGCCGTTGATATTTGTGAAAATTTTTTACCTAAGAACGATTTGATAGTTTCAACTAAAGGCAGAGATGAAGCTTCAAAGAAAAGTTATTCATCATCTCAAGAACCATTATTGAAACAATCAAGATTAATAGTGCTGATAAATGAAAATTCTGCGTCCGCATCAGAAATAGTAGCCGGTGCTATTCAGGATCATGATAGGGGAGTAATCCTTGGAACTAAATCATTTGGAAAAGGATTAGTTCAAACTATTACCCCACTTGATTATAATACTTCATTAAAAATTACTACGGCGAAATATTATACTCCCAGCGGCAGATGTATTCAGAAAGTTGATTATGCAGAACACAACAAAGCTATATCCGAAATTGACACAGTTGTTAAATCATCTTTTTTTACGGAACATAAGCGATTAGTTTATAGCGCCGGAGGTATAACTCCCGATACTACTGTTCAATCTGCTACTGAAGGCGATATTATTGATGATCTATTGGCTAAAGGTTTATTCTTTCAATTTGCAGATCATTATTATTATTTGCATTCAGGTGAAAATTATTCTTCATTAAGTGATGAAAAGTTATTCAGTGATTTTGAAAATTTTTTAGCCGATCAGAAATACAAATTTCACTCTACTTCAGAAGAGCAGGTAGACCAAATGCTTACTCAGATGGAGGGAAAATATTCCGGAAAACTAATTGTTGAAGATTTATTAAAAGTTAAAAAGGAATTTGAAAAAATCGGTAGTGGTGAACTTAAGGCGGATCGAGATGAAGTTGAAAATGAGTTACGAACCGAACTTGCTTCAAGATATCTAGGGAATGATGGTAAAATCGAAGAATCATTAAACAAAGATTCGCAGTTTCAAACCTCATTAAAAATATTATCAGATTTTGACACATACAATAAACTGCTTAATCTGAAATAATGTTCTTAATTTTAGACCGGCTGCTTTTGAAATGGGAGCCGGTCATTTCTTCTCATTACTAATAAATAATCATTTCCCCGGACAATTGATACAATTTAAGAACTAAAGATCATGAAAAGTTATGTGAAACAGAGAATAAAAAGTATTGTCAGGGAGGATAATTTTACCGATTTACGTGAAGACCTATTATGCTACTCATATGATGGAACTGCTCTTTTGCATCATTTGCCTGATGCAGTTATATTTCCCGAAAATGAAGAGCAGATATCTCTTATTCTAAAACTGGCAAATGAAGAGTTGTTTAATGTTGTTCCAAGAGGTTCGGGAACCGGTTTAAGCGGCGGTTCAATACCGGTAGAGAATTCGTTAGTTGTTGTTATGACTAAATGGAACAAAATACTTGAAGTTGATACCCGCAATTTAACAGTAACAGTTCAGCCGGGTGTAATTACAGCCGTACTGCAGAGAGAAGTTGAAAAAGAAGGGCTGTTTTATCCTCCCGATCCGGGGAGTTCAAATGTATGTACTATCGGTGGTAATGTTGCTAATAACGCCGGCGGATTAAGGGGTATGAAGTATGGAGTAACAAAAAATTATGTTCTGGGGGCTGAAATGATTTTACCGAACGGGGAACTCCTGGTAACGGGAGGTAAGAATGTAAAAGATGTTGCCGGTTATAATCTTAGGGATTTTATAGTCGGCAGCGAAGGAACAATAGGAATAATAACAAAAATTATACTTAAGTTAATTCCGGCTCCCACAAAATCAATTACATTGCTTGCATATTTTAACAAACTTTCGGATTGTTCTCATGCAGTATCGGATATTATAGCTGCACACATTACCCCATGTATGTTGGAATTTTTAGATAATATAACTATAAACTGTGTTGAAGATTATACTAACATCGGATTACCCCGAAGCTGTGAAGCACTATTGATGGTTGAAGTAGACGGACGAGGAAGTATAGTTGAGGACGATGCTAAATCAATAAAAGAAATTCTTGGAAAAAATAACGCTGCCGGAGTTAAAATTGCATCGTCTTTTGATGAAGCTGATAAATTAAAAACTGCACGCCGCAGTGCATTCAGCGCCTTGGCAAGAAAACGGCCTACTACCATATTAGAGGATGCTACTGTACCCCGAAGTGAGCTTCCCGTAATGATAGAAAAAGTAACACAAGCAGCCCGTCAGTTTAATGTTACATTCGGCAATTTTGGACATGCCGGCGATGGAAATTTACACCCTACTTGTCTCACAGATGAAAGAGATCACAAAGAAATTGAAAACGCACATAAAGCTTTTGATTTTATTATGAACGAGGCAATAAAACTTGGTGGTACTATTACAGGCGAACACGGAACAGGACTTGCCAAGTTACAATTTCTTGAAAAATTAGCAGGAGTTCCCGGACTTGAAATGATGAAGAAAATAAAATCCGCAATAGATGAAAATAATATCCTTAATCCGGGTAAGATTTTTAATATTGCTCCAAGGTGTGAAAGCCCTCTTCCTCTAAGGCGTGAACAAATTAAAAAAATTCAAAATCTTTAATTAATCTAATGATTTTATAATTTGCCTGTATCGAAAGAATATAAAAGCCTTTTAAAAAATCTGCCAAATGATGATGTATTATCGCAATGTATCCATTGCGGTATGTGTCTTGCTACATGTCCTACTTACGAATTAACCAAATACGAAAGATCCTCACCGCGCGGAAGGATTAGACTTATAAATGCTGTCGCAAAAGGAGAACTTAATATTACCGAAACATTTGCGTATGAAATGGATTTCTGCCTGGATTGCCAGGCATGTGAAACAGCCTGCCCGGCCGGTGTTAGATATGGAGCAATGGTAGAGGCTTCTCGTGATATAATTGAACAGTCCGGGTATAAGAGTTTCTTTAGTAAAATTATCAAAAAAATTATATTCAGATTTATATTATTAAATCCAAATCGTGTCAAAACTGCTGCAAGGCTTCTTTATGTATATCAAAATTCAAAAATTAGAGAACTTATTCATTCCTCCAAAATAGCATCAAAATACTTTCGGAATTTATTAGAGTTAGATAAAATAGCCCCTCCGGTTTCAAAGGTATTCGGGGAAGATTTAATTCCCGCAATAGTTAGTTTACAGAAAAATCCTAAATTCAAGACTGCGATTCTTACAGGCTGCCTGATGGATGTTATGTTTGCCGATATTAATTTGGATACTTTGGAAGTTCTTAAAAATCTTGACTGTGAGGTAATAAGACCGGAAAATCAGTTTTGCTGCGGATCTTTACCGGCACATAATGGAGATCTTAACACTGCAAAAGAACTTGCAAAGAAAAATATTGATGCTTTTGAAAAATATGAATATGACTATCTTGTTTCAAATTCCTCCGGCTGCGGGGCTTTTATGAAAGAATATAAAACATTATTAAAAGACGATTCTCAATATGCAGGTAAAGCAGAAATATTTTCCGGTAAAGTAAAGGATATGATGGAATTTATTTCTGAAAAATACTCCAACTTTAATTTTAAGAGTTGTAATGAGACAGTTACATATCAAGATGCCTGCCATTTAGTGCACTCACAAAAAATTTATAATGAGCCGAGAAGACTATTAAATTCAGTAAATGATTTAATTTTTGTTGAACTTGAAGAATCAACCTGGTGCTGCGGCAGCGCAGGTATATACAATATTATCCATTATAATGAATCAATGCAGTTGCTTGAAAGAAAAATGAATTATATTAAGAATACAAATGCCAATATTATATTGGCCGGTAATCATGGTTGTATTGCTCAATTAAGATACGGTGCCTCAAAATTTAATGTTGATGTTGAAGTTCAACACCCGGTTACCTTTATTAAAAATTTATTTCAAAGGGAAAGCGAACTTTAAAAATTTTTCGTGACACAAAAAATAATTGACCCCTAAGTCATTAGAATATTAGCGGATAATGACTTAAATCACGATCAATTAATTCAGATTTAAATACATTTCGTACCGGTTCTAAGCAAAATAATAGGATGGAAAATTTGCCAAAATGATAAAGGGTTTAGCTGGTTCTTAACTTTCGTAATAGAACACCATTTATCCTTTTAGGTATAATAGTATATTTTTCAACAAACAACTATAGATTGGTTATCTTAAAGGTTAATGATGAATAAATCTTTACTTGATTATATCCTTAAAGTTCGTCTGCCAATTACTTTATTTGTTATAGTCGCCTCATTTACACTTACATACTTTGCTACAAGAACACAAGACAATCAAATTGGCTATTCTCCAGCCCAACCAATAAATTTTTCTCATAAACTACATGCCGGTGAGATGAAGATAGACTGTCAGTACTGCCATACCGGGGTTGAAAAATCACGTAATGCAATGGTTCCTGCCGTTTCAACATGTATGAACTGCCATACAATTGCAATGAAGGATAAGCCGGAAATTCAAAAATTAAGAAATTACTATTATAATAATATTGCATTAGAATGGGTTAGGATTCATAAAGTACCGGACTTTGTTTATTTCAACCATAGTGCACACATAAATTCCGGAATTAAATGCGAAAGCTGTCATGGAGATGTAACACAGATGGAGCATATTACCCAGGTTCACTCTTTTATGATGTCTGCCTGTCTTGATTGTCATAGAAATCCCCAGGAAAATATGCCTTATCTTAAAAATGTAAAAAATGGGCCTGATAACTGTAATGTTTGTCATCGTTAATTAGGAGTAAGAATTGGAATTGCAAAACATTTATCAAAAAAAAATAAAGAGAAAAAATTTCTTTGCTGCACTAGCTGTTACAACAGCCGGGTTTTTGGTTATGAAGACAATACCATTTAAAATAATCGGGAAAAAATTGTTAAAAACAAATTCGGATCGCAACAATATAAAAATAAAAGTTAATTCTTTGGCAGTAAGCAGAAGAAAAGAATTTGTAAAACAACCAGAAATAGGTGGTACTAATGTCTGAACCTACAACGGAAAGTTTACATAAAGATAACAAAGAAGCACCGGATTCAAATTACTGGAAAAGTTTTAAAGAATTATTCAATGATTCCAAGCTCGCCGAATCAAGACATCTTGAATTTGGAGCGGGCGTTAAAGAAAATTTTGAACCCTCAAAACTTTCTGCTATTTCGAGAAGAAAATTTTTAGCTCTTGCAGGTGCATCTGCAGCACTTGCAGGCGCCGGTTGTTCGGATTACAGGCATGCAGGGAATATTATCCCTTATAATAAAATGCCTGAAGAGATTACGGTTGGAAATGCAAATTATTATGCCTCAACAAGTACTGCCTGTTCGAATGGATGCGGAATATTAATTAAAACAAGAGAAGGAAGGCCGATAAAGGTTGACGGAAATCCGGATCACCCTGTAAGCCAGGGTAAAACCTGTGCTAAATGCCAGGCCAGTATATTAAACTTATACGACCCGGAAAGACTTCAATTCCCTGTGAAAAGATCAGGTTCCGATTTTGTTCAGACCACATGGAATGATGCCGGTAATGTAATAATCAGAGCGCTAAATAATAGCGGTAATAAGCAGATAGCAATAATATCACATACGGTTATTTCACCTACCGGAAAAAGAGTTTTGGATGACTTTGTTAAAAAATATCCAAATACTAAAGTTTATTCTTACGAATTATTTAATGAGGAATCCAGGAACTCTGCCTGGAAAAAATGTTACGGCACGGATACCTTCCCTCTAATTAAATGGAACGAAGCTAAAATAATTTTAGGCTTGGAAACCGATTTTCTGGGTACAGACGGCAATAAAGTTGAAACAACAAGACTGTTTGCGGAAGGCAGAAACTTTAACGAAACCGATAAGTTCAACCGTCTATATATAGTAGAGGGAGGTATGTCTGTAACCGGAATGAACGCGGATTACAGGTTCAGGCTGCGCCCCGATGCCCTGTATGAATTTGTTTTAGGACTTTTAAGTGAACTTGATAGAAAAGGTGTAGACATTCCTGCAGGCGGGCAGGTATTTGGCGGACATACTCTGGCAGCATTAGCCGATAAATATTCACTCTCCCGTAAAAAACTTAAATTATTAGTTAAAGATCTAATTGATAATAAAGGCAAATCAATTGTGTATGCGGGCAGAACATTACCTGAAAATGTTCATATAGCAGTAAACCTTCTTAATGATGCTCTTGGTAATTATCGTTTATATCGAAATGATTCGTCATCTTTTCAAGTTTTACCTTTATCTAAAAAAGATGATTTTAACGGATTGTTGAATGAAATAAACAATGGTAATGTTGATGTAGTTATTCATTATGACTTAAACCCTGCTTATCATTTGCCTGATGATCTTAACTATGCAGAATCTTTAGAGAAAGTTCCGCTTGTAGTAAGCCTTACCGGCAGCCAGAATGATTCATCTGTACTTGGCCATTTTACTTTACCAATTAATCACGATTTTGAAGCGTGGGGTGATGCAAAAACGCGGACTGGTTTTTATTCGCTACAGCAGCCGGTTATTGACCCTATTTTTGATACAAGGCAAAAAGAAGCAGTAGTTCTCACATGGATTAATGGTGAATCATCATATAATAGTCAGCTCTATTACAATTATGTAGTAGATAACTGGAAACAAAATATTTACCCGTCTATTAAAACTAAATTAAACTTTACCGAACTTTGGAATGCAGGCCTCCATGATGGAGTTGTGATTACTAAGGAAATTGCACCGGGATCAGGTTCCTTTAACAAATCCGCTGCGGATGAATTGCCGAAGAGTACTTCAATAGCTTCAAGGTTTGTCATAACTTTAAAAGAAAGTTATCAATCCGGGGACGGACGATTTTTAAATAACGGGTGGCTTCAGGAATTACCACACCCCGTAACAAAAATTACATGGGATAATTATGCTGCAATTTCAAATTTGACTGCAAAAACGTTAGGCGTTGATGATGGAGATCTGATAGTAATTAATTCCGGAAAGAGAACTCTGGAAATACCTGTTGTTATTCAGCCCGGCGCTGATGATAATACAATATCAATAGAACTTGGATACGGTAGAAAGGTTGTGGGTATAGTGGGGACAGGCGTCGGATTTGATTCGAGCGTTTTAATGTCACAAAACTATATTGAGACTCCGTGGATCATAAAAGCTGAAACTGTAAAAAAGGGCAGCGGAAGCTATGCGCTTGCGGCAACTATGGAGCATCATTTATATGATAATGAACTGACTAAAGATATTCCAAAAAAGAGAAAGATAATTCAGGAAGGTACGGTTACAGGATACATCAAGAACAACGCTTTCTTGCATCCTGAAAAAGAAGAAGAAAAAGTATCATTATACCCGGAACATCCGTATCCTGAAGTTAAATGGGGGATGGTGGTTGATCTTAATAAATGTATCGGCTGCGGTGATTGTGTTATTGCCTGCAATGCGGAAAACAACATTCCGGTTGTTGGAAAAGACCAGGTGTTAGTTGGCCGCGAAATGCAATGGCTTAGGGTTGACCGCTACTATTCGGGAGATGTTGATGAGCCGGCAATCAGCAACCAAATTATGCTTTGCCAGCATTGCGATAATGCACCCTGTGAGAATGTCTGCCCGGTTGCAGCTACTACTCATAGTCCGGATGGACTAAACCAGATGACATATAATAGATGTGTGGGAACAAGGTATTGCTCAAATAACTGTCCTTATAAAGTAAGAAGATTTAATTATTATAATTTCAGAGACCATTATAAAGATGCTTACCAACAGAGTACATTATTGAGCCTTGTTTATAATCCGGAAGTAACCGTAAGATCGCGCGGAGTGATGGAGAAATGCTCTTTCTGTGTTCAGCGAATTATGGACGCCCGCTCCGGTGCAATTGCAGAACACAAGGAGTTTAAAGGCTCCGATGTAAAGACTGCTTGCCAGGAAGCCTGCAACACATATGCAATTAAGTTCGGCGACTCCAATGATAAGTCTTCCGAAATACACAAATATAGAAATCATGAACTTGCTTACTATGTACTTGAGGATGTTAATACTAGACCAAACGTTACATATCTTGCCAAATTAAGAAATACCGAGACGGAGGAATCATAGTGGTCAAAGATTATTCAATAGAACCCGAAGTTATAGAATTGAGCCCGTCTCTTAAGGCACTTGATGATGTTATTATTAAACCAATTGATGAAAGGCCGTCAAAAAAATATAATATAGTACTTGCGATTATGGTTACGCTCTTATTAATTATGTCTGTTTGTATCGGGTTAACTTTTTATTATGGAGTTGGGCTTTGGGGTAATAATCAACCTGTTGCCTGGGCTTTCGCCATTACCAACTTCGTTTTTTGGGTAGGAATCGGACACGCAGGAACACTTATATCGGCCATATTGTATTTACTAAGACAGCAATGGCGTAATGGAATTGCAAGGTTTGCCGAAGCTATGACTATTTTTGCTGTAATTTGTGCCGGTATGTTCCCTATAATTCACATGGGAAGGCCCTGGCTTGCCGGTTACTTAATACCTTATCCAAACCGCCACCTCATCTGGCCTAACTTTATGTCCCCGCTTGTGTGGGATGTGTTTGCAGTATCAACATATTTAACTGTATCGTTGGTATTCTGGTATGTAGGGCTAATACCGGACTTTGCAACTCTAAGAGACAGAGCGACAAATAAAATTAAGAAAACTATTTATTCAGTTTTCAGCCTTGGTTGGAGGAATTCAAACAGGCACTGGAAGCATTACGAAAAAGTTTATATGATACTTGCTGGATTAGCCACACCTCTTGTACTATCTGTACATACAGTTGTAAGCTGGGATTTTGCGGCTGCAGTTATTCCCGGATGGCATTCAACAATTTTTCCGCCCTATTTTGTTGCTGGGGCAATCTTTTCCGGTTTCGCAATGGTTAGTACGGTTTTAATTTTTGTTCGAAAAGTATTCAATATGGAACATATAATCACAATAGATCATATTGAAAAAATGAATAAAATAATTTTGCTCACTGGTTCTATGGTTGGTTACGCCTATATTATCGAATGGTTTATGTCGTGGTACAGCGGTACTCCATTTGAGTTATTTACAGCAATGAACAGGGCATTCGGGCCATATGCCTGGGCATACTGGGTAATGGTAAGCTGTAATGTTTTTTTTCCGCAGCTTTTCTGGTTCAAGAAAATCAGGCGTTCTATACCTATAACTTTAATCATTGTTATTCTTGTAAACGTTGGTATGTGGTTTGAGAGATTTGTAATTATAGTATCCTCATTAAGCAGGGATTTTCTACCCTCGAGCTGGCATAGTTATCATCCAACCATATATGATTTTGGTATATTGTTCGGCAGTTTTGGTTTATTTTTCACTTTAATATTACTTTTCGCAAAAACTTTACCTGTAGTTTCTCTTGCCGAAATTAAATCTGTAGCGAAAGGAGCTCAGCCGAATCATCATGGAGGTGGCCACAATGCCTGATAAAAAATTATTTGGTGTAACCACGCTTTTTGATTCTGCCGACAATATCCTTTATGCCGCTAAGAAAATTAAAGAAGCCGGTTATAAGAATTACGACTTAAATACTCCTTATCCCATTCATGGAATGGATGACATAATCTCAAATAAATCATCCAGACTTGGCTATATTACATTATTTTTTGGTTTTTCTGCTGCAGCATTTATATTGTCGTTTATGTGGTGGACGCTCGCAATAAACTATCCATTAGTTATAGGCGGTAAACCATTTTTTCCTCTTCCCGCATTTGTTCCAATAACATTTGAGTTTACCGTATTACTCGGCGTCTTATCAACGGTTTTCGGTATGATTGCATTAGTTTTTAATTTACCTTATAACTCACATCCTCTTCATGATACTGAGTATATGCATAATGTTACTTCCGATAAATATGGTGCTGTTATTGAAGCGGATGACCCTCTGTTTGATGTAAATAAAGTAACAGAATATTTAGAATCTCTCGGTGGGAAAAGCATTGAGTTAATATATCAGCCTGAAGAAATAAAATTCAAAGTTTTTGAACCAAAGTTTTTAATATTCCTGGCAATTGTTTCAATACTTTCAGCGGGTGCTACCTATATATCAATTGATAAACTTATGTATATACCCCCGTTCGATTTTATGTTAAATCAGAACAAGGGATCAGCACAGTCAATAAGTTCATTTTTTAAAGATAAACATGAGATGAGACAGCCTCCGCTGGGTACAGTGGCAAGAGGTTTTATACCTTATGAATTTCCCGACGTGAAAGATACGAACCAATTTTACGGTAACCCGCTTTTACCGACTAAAAAAGTTTTAGAACTCGGCCGAAGAAAATTTCTCACATTCTGCAGTCCATGTCATGGTGATTATGCGGATGGGAGCAGCAGGTTAATGGGGCAATTCCCCCCGGGACCAACATTACATTCTGCAAGTGTAATAGGATTTTCAGATGGGAAAATATATAATATTATAACAAATGGACAAAATGTGATGCCTTCTTATGCATATCAAATTAAGCGAGAAGAAAGATGGGCAATTATTAATTATATAAGAGTTTTACAGAGAGCAGAGAATCCCAAACCTTCTGACTTTACCTCCATAAATGAATTAAATAAGGAGGCCGGTAATGTCCAGAATTGATTCCGGATATATTAAAAAAGAATTACCAAAAAATCTTGGGAAGCTTGGGATTATTCTTCTAGTTGCCGGGATTATACTAAGTGTGATAGCTTATTTAACCGATCCCGCCAGGGCAGCATTTAGTTATTTAACGGCATTCGTATTTTTAATCAGTATCGGGTTGGGTTCTTTGTTCCTGGTTTCATTAGAATATGCTGCGGGCGCTGTTTGGAGTGTTCCTTTTAGGAGGATAAGCGAATTTTATGCATCTTCAATTCCATACTTCATTTTGATCGTAATTCCTTTGTTCTTTAGTATGCACAATTTGTTCACCTGGATGAATCCTGAAGTAGTTGCTCAAGATAAAGTATTACAAGGAAGGATGGTTTATCTTAATGTACCGTTTTTTGTTGTTAGGGATTCGGTAATATTTTTGATATGGTGGTTATTCTATGCTTTATTAATAAAAAATTCCCGCAAACAGGATGAATCATCAGATCAAATGCTTACTACCAGGAATATTAAACTCTCTTTGGCATTCATACCTGTTTTTGCTTTTACGATATCCATTATATCGTTCGATTGGATGATGAGTATGACGCCTAAATGGTTTTCAACAATTTTCGGTGTTTACTTGTTTGCAGGTTCTACATGGGTAGCGTTAGCCGTTCTTACGCTTTCTGCTGTTTTACTTACAGAGAACGGTTATCTATCGCAAAAAGTTAGAAGAGATCATTATTACAGCCTTGGAACCTTATTATTCGCATTCACCGTATTTTGGGCTTATATTGCTTTTGCACAATACATGCTGCAATGGTATGGCAATCTTCCGGAAGAAATAATTTACTTTATTCATAGGTGGACGGGGGGATGGAAATATGTTTCACTTGCTCTTGTCATCGCTCACTTTATTGTGCCGTTTTTAATTTTATTACCGAGAAGTTCAAAAACCAATCCGAAGATTTTAATATTTGTTTCCATTTGGATAATTGCGGCTCAATATCTTGATTCTTATTGGCTGGTTATGCCGGATATGGTTAATAACGGTTTTACTTATTCAATAAATTGGATGGATATGGCATTTCCTATTGCCGTTGTAGGATTAGTTATAGTCCTGTTTAATTCAATGGCGAAAAGACACAACCTGATACCTCTAGGTGATCCAAAGTTACAGCGAAGCTTTGATTTTCATCTTTAATTTTTAGGATAAAATTAATTATATGAAGTTTAATAAAAATATAATCAAAGATACGATAGAAGACCTGAAACAACATCCTGTAAAGATACTTGCAATTCTTTATCCTTATATTTTGTTAATCGGCGTCCTTATAGGTTATTCATATTTAAATAATATAAGTAATATCGGGCATAATTCAATCCCACTTATATACCTTGACACAACAACGAATGCGGGAAAAGATTTGCCTTTAGTGCAACCTAGCATAATTCCCAAGACAGATGTTACGGCGTTAAGTCAGCCAAGTGACGAATTGGCAGCTAAAGGGATGGTTTTGTTTTATACGACATGCATATCATGCCATGGAGCTGACGGAAAGGGTGACGGAGTTGCAGGAGCTTCATTGAATCCAAGGCCAAGAAATTTTACAAACTCATCAGGATGGGTAAACGGTTCAAAAATCTCAGAGATATTTAAAACTTTATCAGAGGGGGTTCCCGGGAGTGCTATGGTAGCATTCGATACTTTTACACCGGAACAAAAATTTGCTCTTGCACAATACATACGGAAAACTTTTATTACAAATCCACCAAGCGACACAAAGGAAGATCTTATAGCTCTTGGACAAATTTATAAACTTACGGAAGGCGCTCAAAATCCGGGTCAGATTCCAATAAGTGATGCTATGACTTTGGTTATGCAAGATGGACGTTCAAAATATGAAAAAATTATCAATATACTTAAACGGATAAATAATGATTCCCAAAATGATGGTGCAAAAATCTTTAATAAAGTTACTGACAATAAAATAAAAGCATTAACTGCATTAAGCGCTGCAGATGACTGGAAAAAGAGTGAACAGATTTTTGTCGACCTTGTTATTAATGAATTCAACGATGCCGGGTTCAATGATAATGTTCATAATCTTTCGAATCCGGAATGGGACGCATTTTACGGCTATATGAATAAATTATTATAATTTTAAATTTTTTGTGAGATTTAAAATGAAAAATACAATTGGGGCTTTAGGTTTAATAATTTTCCTTATTTGGTATGGAAACGGTTTACCGGCAGACTTTGATAAAAAGATAGGAATTGTTGAAAAGTTAGGTAACCATGTTCCTCTTGATATTTCCTTTAATAACTCTGATGGTAAAACCGTTCCTTTGAGAGATTTGATCACTAAACCTACGGTAATTGATTTAGCTTATTATAAATGTACTGGTATATGTACTCCATTAATGACCGAAGTTGCTAATGTAATTAATAAGATTGACCTGACTGCCGGAAAAGATTATAACATAATTACTATCAGCATAAACTACAATGAATTTACAAAAGATGCCGCTGCAAAAAAAGCAGAAATGATGAATCTTGTTAAGACGGAAATTCCTGAAAGTGCATGGACTTTTTTAACCGGTGATAGTAGTGCAATTAGCACAATAACAAACGCATTAGGATTTAATTATCAGAAGCTTGAAGATAATTTTGTACACACGGGTGTTCTGATATTTGTTTCTTCCGACGGAAAAATATGCCGCTACTTAAAACCTGATTACAATAATAGAGGCGATTTCCGGATATTACCTTTTGAATTTAAAATGGCAATACTTGAAGCGTCTAAGGGCGAGGCAATCCCGGTAATTGATAATGTTATGAGGTATTGCTTTTCTTATCAGCCGAAAAGCGAGACATATACTTTGAATCTATTTAAGATATTCGGCACCGGATCGCTGGTTGCTGTTGCAATAGTTTTTGTGTTCGTTGTATTGAGACCGGCTAAAAGCCATAGAAAAAATTCATGAACTTGCGGACGAATAGTATGGAGCAGGCAGGAATCAAGAAATATTAAAGTTTCTCAGGCACAATGACAGATACTGTATCACTGACAAATTGGTTCAAGATATGCCACTTATGTTTTGTTATGCCATCCCACATAGTGACGCGGCCTGCCGGGATTCAGGAAAATGTATGTTGGGCGGAAAGTTTTGTTATAAATATTACGTCCCTGCCGGGACTTAGAGCAAAAGTAATATAATGTTTTGTTTATATAGTTAGAATATTAATTGCTCATAAGCGAAGTGTTAATGCCAGCTTGTAGGAATTTGTTCTCGAAGGGACGGGTTAATTAAATTCCTAATTTTTAGCGGTTTTACTTGATCAGTTAATGCGAAGAGCAAAAGGAAATGTTGAATTTTAATTAATAAATTTTGAATATTCACACAGCTTGTTAAGTAATGGGCTGTAAAGTAGAAAAAATATTATAAAGGAAAAATAGGTAGAAATCATGTCGGATAAGTCGTTAGCAGTTAGTTATAACGGTTATGAAGTAAGTTATCTTGACTATGAAGGAAAGCATAAAGGCTTAATGGGCTGGTTATTGTCCACCGATCATAAAAGGATCGGTATTCTATATCTTATAACGGTTATCAGCTTTTTCGCTGTAGGGGTTACTCTTGGGCTTTTAATAAGGCTTGAATTAATGACTCCTGAAGGCACCTTGGTTGGACCACAGGCGTACAATGAATTCTTTACCCTACATGGAATAATAATGATATTCCTTGTTGTTATCCCGGTAATTCCGGCGGCATTTGGAAATTTTTTTCTTCCTATTATGCTCGGAGCGAAAGATGTTGCTTTTCCCAGGCTGAACCTTTTATCATGGTATCTTTACGTAATCGGCGGAGCCTTATTATTACTAGCAGTTGTTTTGCCGGGTGGAGCACCTGATACCGGGTGGACATTTTATGTGCCTTACAGTGTAAGAACCGGCACTAACATGATTTTTACTTTGTCCGCCCTTTTTATTGTCGGCTTTTCATCCATTCTTACGGGAATAAATTTCTTAGCTACAATTCACCGTATGAGAGCCCCGGGGATGGGATGGTTTAAAATGCCCCTGTTCGCGTGGTCCCTCTACGCTACTTCATGGATACAAGTTATTGTAACTCCAATTGTAGGTATTACATTACTAATGGTTGTTATTGAAAGATTATTCCACGTCGGAATTTTTGATCCCACACTTGGCGGAGATCCGTTACTGTTTGAACACATGTTTTGGATGTATTCACATCCTGCAGTTTATATAATTATTGTCCCTTCGATGGGTGTAATCTCCGAAATTATTCCGGTGTTCTCACAAAGGACTATTTTCGGATATAAATTTATCGCGTATTCCAGTTTAGGTATTGCTTTGTTCGGTTCGTTGGTTTGGGCGCACCACATGTTCTCCACCGGTATAAGCGATACTTCAGAGTTTATTTTTTCATTGTTAACATTTCTTGTTGCAATACCCAGTGCGATAAAAGTATTTAATTGGACGGCAACCCTGTACAAGGGCTCAATTAAACTTGAGCCGCCTTTGTTGTATGCTCTTGCATTTATTTTCCTTTTCTCAATCGGCGGCTTAACCGGGATTGTTCAGGGAGCACTTTCAGTTGATATCTACCTTACTAAAACCTACTTTATTGTGGGGCATATTCATTATGTAGTATTCGGTGGAACAGGCTTTGGCCTTTTTGCCGCCCTGCACTATTGGCTGCCGAAAATGTTCGGCAGGATGTACAATAAGAAAATTGCAAAAGTGGCTTTCTGGATACTGTTTACCGGCTTCAATATTCTTTATTTTCCTTTCTTTATACTCGGATGGATGGGAATGCCGAGGAGATCATATCATTATTTACCTCAATTCCAATTTTATCATGTAGTTGCAACCGTTGGCTCATGGATTTTGGCTGCGGGTTTGCTGATTATGCTTACAAATCTGCTTGTTTCTTTTATAAAAGGAAAGAAAATAGAAGAAAATAATATCTGGGGAGGAGAAACATTAGAATGGAAAGTTTCTACTCCGCCCACGGTGGAAAATTTCGAAGTGATTCCGAAGATAGTTGACGGCCCATATGAGTATAAGCAAAATGAAGTCCCGGTTTTGGAAGAGGAGGTAAAGTGAGTATTAAAGAAAAAATTATTCCTGATGTTCACAGAGATGATATAAGAAGCAGAATGGGAATGTGGCTGTTTCTTTTTTCCGAACTTTTATTGTTCGGAGGCCTGTTCTTTATGTACTCGGTTTATAGATTTACACATCAGCAGGATTTTAGTATTGCCTCAAAAGAAATGAATACTTTCCTGGGTACGTTAAATACTGTTATTCTTTTAACTAGCAGTTTAACAATGGTATTATCCCTTGTTGCATTGCAGCGGGGGAAAAAGGGATTGTCTGTCTTTTTTCAGATAGTAACCATATTATTCGGTCTTACTTTCATGGTGAATAAAGTTATAGAATGGAGTCATGAATTTAAAGTCGGAAATTATCCCGGTTCAGCGATTTTATCAAGCCGTCCTCCGGGTCAAATTCTTTATTTTGGATTATATTATTGCATGGTTGGCCTGCATGGTTTGCATGTTCTGGTCGGAATGACAGTGATAGGATTTATGACTGTATTTACTATCAGGAATAAAATTACTGAAGATAATTATATTAAACTTGAGGCAGCCGGGTTGTACTGGCACCTTGTAGATATTATCTGGATTTTCCTTTTCCCTTTATTTTATCTTATAACTTAAGGATCCGGTATGGATGATAAAAAATTGCATGATAATCACTCACATAGTTATGGTATTTATATATTGGTCTGGCTGGCGCTGGTAGCATTAACAGGCTTAACTGCAGCCGTAGCCGGGATTAACTTTGGAAAGCTTAGTATAGTTGTGGCAATTCTGATTGCCGTAGTAAAATCGTACTTAGTCTTAACTGAGTTCATGCATTTAAAATCAGAACAGAGAACTTTTAAAGTTTTCATATTTGTAGCGTTATTTTTCATCTTAGTCTCTTTAACGCTGCTATTTTCCGATTACTCTTATTACGGAAGGTGAAAAAATGTTAGCTGATGCATCAAATTTTGTTCAGCCGGTTGATAATACATTTATATTCATTGTTGTTGTCTGCGTTTTCTTTCTTCTATTAATAACAACATTAATGATTACATTCGTTATCAAGTATAACAGTAAGAAAAATAAAAAAGCGAAAAATATTGAAGGTAGTATTCCGCTGGAAATTACATGGACGGTGATTCCTCTGATTTTAGTTGTAATAATGTTTTATTTCGGCTGGACGGGATATAAACAAATGAACGACATACCCAAAGATGCCATGGTTGTTGATGTTTATGCCCAAATGTGGAGTTGGTCCTTCAAATATCCGGACGGATTCCAGACAGACACATTATACTGTACTTTAAATAAACCGGTTAAATTACAACTTCATTCTAAAGATGTGGATCATTCTTTTTATGTACCGGCATTTAGAATTAAGAAGGATATCATCCCTGGACGGGTAAATACTACGTGGTTCCTTCCAACCCGCGTTGGAAGTTATGAAGTGTACTGCGCCGAATATTGCGGTTTAATGCATTCATATATGTTGAGTACGGTTGTTGTACTGCCTAAAGAACAATTTGACGATTGGCTTATGAAGAAAAAACATAGTGTAAATTCGGCCACTGATTCAACATCAACAATTAAAACCAGTCTATGAAAATGGAAATTGACGCTTTAAATATACCGGGAATAAAAAAACTTCATTTAAGTTTTAAAGAAAAGCTTAACGTTTTAATTGAATTGACAAAGTTGAGAATAACTACTTTTGTAACGCTAACATGTATGTTCGGGTTTATTTGCTGTACCGGAAAACTTACAATGGCAATTATTGCGCCTGCTTTAGGTATTTTACTGCTTTCCTCAGGTTCAGCGGTGATTAACCATTACCAGGAGCGGGATACTGATTCATTGATGAAAAGAACCCGCAACAGGCCGATTCCTTCCGGTAAAATTTCGGCAAAAAATGCCTTAGTATTCGCTTTATTTTTAATTATCAGCGGATCAATCATATTGTTTTCGGGCTCAGGATTATTAGCCTTGTCAATAGGTTTATTGAATCTTTTTTGGTATAACTTCGTTTATACTCCTTTAAAAAAGCGAAGTTCATTGGCAATAATTCCCGGTTCTCTTGTTGGAGCGCTGCCCCCGATGGTAGGATGGGTAGCCGGAGGCGGCAATATCTTTGACCCGCAAATTTTAATTTTAGGATTCTTTTTCTTTATCTGGCAGATTCCACATTTCTGGCTTCTTCTTTTGATTTTTGGAAAGGATTACGAACAGGCGGGATTCCCGACTTTAACTCAGATCTTTAATATGGAGCAGCTTTCACGAATAACATTTATATGGATTGCCTCGACTTTTGTTGTAAGTACGCTGTTACCTTTATTCGGTTTAATAGATAATAAAATTATATACACCGGCATACTTGTTTCCGGCGTATGGCTAATGTGGAACGCTTTAAGGTTGTTAAAACCTTCTGAAAACAATATTTGGTTCAAATTTGCATTTAGAGAGATCAATATTTTTGCAGTTTTGGTGGTACTCTTATTATCAATAGAAAAACTTTTCATTTAATATCGAAGAAGTGAGAGATAAATGGATTTCCTGGATAAATTAGTCATACCTCTTTCGCCCGAACACATTACTTTATTGCGTTATATATCAATGTTGATTCTATTTCTGTTCATTCCTTTTATAAGTATCATTCTGGGGGGAACTGCTATATCATTGTTTTACAGGAGGAAGGGAATTAAAGAAGGAAATAATCTCTATATCCGTTTTGCTAAAGATTTAATAGAAATAGTAACAATAAATAAAAGCATTGGTATTGCCCTGGGAATAATGCCGCTTTTAACTTCAATATTAATTTTTGTCCAGATTTTTCATAATGAAAACCTAATAGTTGTAAGTTATCTGACGGGTGCATGTCTGCTGGTAGCTGCCGGGCTTATCCTTATATATACTTTCAGATATTCTACAGCATTTAATGATATTTTTAATTCAATTAAAGAATTAAAAACCGACGAATCAAACCTGGAAGCGGAATTAAATGCTTTACGAAGCGGAAGTTCAAAGTTAAGTACTAAATCCGGCAGATTGGGCATATTGTTATTAATAATCGGATTATGGGTGTTTGTGTCCGGCCTGACTGTGGCAATATATCAATCCGGTTGGAATGACAGCAATATGTTTTCAGTATTATTTTCATGGATTGTTATAACACGATTTATTTCTTTTCTTTTACTTGCAGGTGCATTTACAGGCGCTGTAATTTTATTCAGTTTTTTTTATTGGGATGGCGGAATCAAAGGATTAGATCAGGATTACAAAGAATTAGTAAGAAAACTGGGTCTAAATATTACTTCGTTTACTTCAATTATTATTCCTGTTTTTTTATTTGTAAATGTTTCGGCATTACCGGAAAGCACTTTAACAAGAGCTGTCTTTGCCTTTGTTACAATTGCTTTGCTTCTACTTTTTTTAGGATATCATTATTTGTATGTTATGTATAAGAACTCGAATGCAAAATACAGCATGCATTTATTTATCTCGGTTCTTTTTACAATTTTAGCGGTAATAATTTCAGACCAAACTACGATTGGCGAGGCTAATGCAAAACAGGCATTAGTTTTAGGTCAGAATTTTGAAGATACAATGCAGAAAATTAACGAAGCAAATACACCGCCGGTTATCAGCGGTAAAGATATTTATAATAATATTTGTTCTGCATGCCATTCCTTTGATCATAAAGTTGTAGGCCCCCCGTATAAAGAAACGCTTCCCAAATATAATGGTGATGTTGCCAAACTCGTAACATTTATTTTAAGTCCGACTCAAAATAACCCTGGGTACCCGCCTATGCCCAATCCCGGGTTAAACCAGGCTCAGGCGCAAGCTGTAGCAGCATACATACTGAAGGAAGTACAGAAATATAAATAGATTTTTAAAGCAGGCCTGTAAGGATAAACTAATAATTTGATTTTAAAATGCCATTGCAGCGGTACGGAAAAAAACACATTATTGTTGCACCACCTGTTGTAATGGTTGTTGTTACTTTTTGTCAAATGAACAGTAAAGACAAACTCGAACCAGCGATGCCGGGCTTATACATTCGTATCTAAACGTCGCTTATTAAATCCCGGTACGTAAGGACTTAATAAATGTGCAGATTTACTTTTAATTAAGCAGCAAGAGCGAATTCATTCCCGTCAAAGATTTCTTCATCATTTAGTATTTAATAATCAATTCGTTAACGTGTACTTAATAAAAACACGGTCTACAATTCTTCCCTATTTAAACCCCGTCGAAACCAAATTTCATCCCCGGACTTGATCTGATGATCTTTTTATACATGCTTTGATTACCTTGCTGATGAACCAATGTGTGATTAATGTACAACTAACTAAATCTTTAAAAAAAGAAACTGTAATGGTTCAGCGAAAATAGGAATTTATAGTTAGTTAAATAAGGTAGAAATTCAGCTGGCATTTCTAACCTCAATTCTGTTTAATCTAGCCTTAGTTATTTTATCCTCACGAACTTTTAGTTTCTCCTCAACACGATTAAATAAAAAATCTTCAGGCGTTAGTAAATATAAAAAACTATGCAGTCTTTTAGAATTATAAAATTCAATATATGAGGCAACTTGTTTTCTGGCATCTTCAAGATCAACCAAAGAACTCTTCATTAAGCACTCTTGATTAACGGTTCTATGGTAACGTTCAATTTTGCCATTGCTCCGAGGATATGCCACAGAAGTTCTAATATGCTGCAAACCTGCAAATTTTAGATAAGCTGCATAATCATTAGAAATAAATTGTGAACCGTTATCAGATATAATTCTTGGCTTATAACCCGGATACTTTTCTACGGCTCTTTGGATAGTAAGCTGCACATCAAACTCCTGCATATTTTGCCTTAGCTCATGATGAACAATGTACCGGGAAAATCCGTCAATAACAGAAATAAGAAAAAGGAAAGAACCTCTAAAGTTTACATACTTGATATCAACATGCCAGTGCTGGTGAGGAGTAGCCGGCTGGTCAAAACCATTACCTTTAGAGGACTTCATAACATTATTCCAGCGATTAAGTAAACCGGCATCCTTAAGGACCCTGTAAGTAGAAGAAGGGCTTACAGCTCATATTCGAATGGACATGATGTTGTAATTGTAAGCTACGGCAGTGATGCAATAGGTGGATACTGGTTATGTAAAAATAGTGGAGGACCTAATTGGGCAGATAGTGGATTTTTTCGAATAGGTTTTGGGCAATGCCTTATAGAATCGTGGGAAAATACCTATGTAACCGTAGACCAGAGTTGTTTTGCTAAGATAATACCTAATCTTCAGTCATTTTCGAATGCGATGAGTTATTCCTGGGCCTCCAATGAATGGGCTTACATTTTAGGTAACATTACTTTTAATGCCGGCTCGACTTTTCAGATCCCTATCGGTGGGTCTCTGGTAGTAAATGGGACATTAACAGCAAATGGTGGTTCATCATCGACTCCCATTACCTTTAATTTTGTTTCGCCAAATTCATCTTCACAAAACGGCATAATATTTAACAGCGGTTCAAGCGGAACCATTTCGTATTGTAAAATTCTTAACGCTTACAGCGGGATTTATGAAAACAGCGCAAACATAAATCTATCTAATTCTGCAATAAGTTACTGCACTAACGGTATTTATCTCTATAATTCTAATCCGGTTATTCAGACGTGTAACATCCATAATATTTCCAACTATGGAATATATCTAATCTCTTCCTCTCCTTATTTGTATGGTAATTTTATACAAAACAATGGCTATGGCGTTAACTGTTCAGCAAGTTCAGATCCGACTTTTGGAAATGGAACGACTGCTGGCGGTAACAATATTTCGAATAATACATACGGTATATTTTGTCAGAATAATTCGATTCCTATGATTGGCAATAATTCCCCTTTAACCGGAGGATATAATAATCTTGTACATACAACTTACAATGTTTATAATATGTCTTCGAACGGCGTTTATGCTGAAAATGACTGGTGGGGAACTACTAATCCAAGCAACTTTGAAATTGCAGGTGAGAGTGGCGTAGCAGACTACCCGTATCTTACTTCAAGTAATAATATTGCTAACCCGCCTTTGAGTAAAGCTGCTGCTAATATATACGCATCTCAAGTTAGCGCTTCACCTTTATTTTCTCAATTAAATCAGGCAAATCAAATGATTGCGGCAAATAATCTGGCTGTTGCAAAGACAATTTGTTTGAACATGATTGAGAATTACCCGGATTCCAGTTTTTCATTCAATGCTCTAAATTTATTAAAGAAACTATATCAAAATGCTGATTCAGTTAAAAACGTATATCAATCTTTATTCAATAATAGTAAAAAGAAAGATTTATATGCAATGGCTGGTCTAATTTTAGCGGAAGTAGATACGGTGAATAAGTTAAGCCATATTAATGATGTAATAAATAGTTATGGTCAGGATAATGTGGTTCAATGTGCTTTGTTTGATAAGTTTGTTTACTATCATTTTGAAAAAGCGGATAAGCAAAATGCCCTGGAGATTTTAAATAATTTGGATAATTTATTTCCTTTGAGTGAGGCGGACATTGAGGCGCATATCATTCTAGGTGACACATCATATTTTAATTATGATTTAGCCAAAAAACCAGTTCTGCAAATAACCGCAGCTCAAACTCCGGCCGAGTATAAACTTTCTGAAAATTATCCTAACCCGTTTAATCCATCTACAATAATCAGCTATCAATTGCCGAAAGATGGAGTTGTAACATTAAAAGTTTATGATGTTCTTGGAAGAGAAGTGAAGACTCTTATAAACGGTTATAAAACAGCCGGAAATTATTCAGTAAGTTTTGACGCGTCAAAACTTGCCAGCGGAATATATTTCTATCAAATAAGATCGGGAAATTATATCTCGACTAAAAAGATGATGTATATGAAATAGTAAACTGCCTGTATACTATATCCAATCTAATATCTGTGCTGTGGACATCTGCTCCGCTAAATACCGGTTCACGGCACAGATATATACTTCTATTTAAATATTTCACGCGCATAATTATCAAAACATTTATATCCTGTATGATATCAGCCGAGGGCCTCAGCCTAATTATTACTTTAATATAGCAACAACCTCTTTTTGTCTTTCACCACCTGTTTGAATAACGCTTCCATCGGGTTTAATAAACACATCTATTTCACTGCGTACACCGAATTCAGGTAAGTAAATTCCCGGTTCAATGGAGAATGATGTTGAAGGGAGCAGTAATCTCTCATCTCTTGTTTCATAATTATCCATATGCGCTCCGCTTCCATGCAAATCTGTAGTTATAGAATGGCCTGTTCTGTGAAAGAAATATTCTCCGAAACCAGCTTTGATAATTACATTTCTTGCAACATCATCAACTTCGAATCCTCTGATTTCGATACTTTCCTTAAAACGATTAGCAACAAGGTTAAAAGCCGTATCCCGAGCATTTGCCACAATATTAAATATCTTAGTATATTTATCCGGAACGGTTTCACCTACATAACCAGTCCAGGTGATATCTGCCCAAACTGCAGACGGATTTCTACTTTTTGCCCACAAATCGATTAATACGAAATCGCCTTTTTTAATTTCCTTAAAATCTTCTTTCGAAGGCCCATAATGTGGATTTCCGCTGTTTTCATTTACCCCCACAATTGTGGGAGGTTCGGTTTCATAATTCCTCTTTTCAATTTCATGATCAATATATCTTTGTACTTCTAATTCACTTGTGCTTTCGCCGGCTAAGATTTTGTTTTTTATAAAGTTAAAGGCGCCGTTTGCTATATCGGTTAGGGCATTTGCAACCGGGATATTATCAAGATATTGCTCCTTACTCCATACGGCTGCAAATGAAGAAATTAAATCTCCACTGGAGACGATTTCAACACCGCAGGACTTAATTTGTTCAATAGTTCCTGCATCAACTTTAGAAACATAAGGAATTGCATTAAGAGGGGAGTATTCCATTGCAATCCGTTTACAATCTTTAAGTGTCGCTTTTAAGTGTTTTAGAAGCGAATCATGACTGGAATATTTTAACCGGGTTCCGGGTATATGGTCCAAATGAAAAGCTTCAATTGCATTTACAATTTTTACGGGATTTCCTGTTCCGGGAATAAAATAATAAAATCTCCTTGTTAAATGGCTTTCTCTGGGGATATCAAGAATATCCAATGCCACATCATTGGACCCTCTAAAATCATACAGCAGCCAGCCATCAATATTCATTTTAGAAATAATTTCCTGGATTTTTCTTAAATCAAATTTTCCCATATCGCTCTCCGGTAATTTTAGTAATCAAATATAACTGTTACCTTAAGATTTTCGTTTAAGACACTCTCAATCTTGAACTGGCCCCCGTGAATTTCAGTAATTTTTTTAGCAATAATTAATCCCAATCCTGAACCCTGCTGTTCATGCTTTTCCCTGTCAAACTGTGTATATGCGCCTATCGAGGTTATTTGCTCTGCACTCATTCCTCTTCCGTGATCGTAAATTGAAAGCATTACGCTGGTATCATTCGATAGTATATTAATTATAACGGCAGTGCCTTTTGAAGAAAATTTAAATGCATTATCAATAAGTTCAGAAATTAGTTTTTTCAAATAACTTTCAGCCATTCTTATAACACAGTCGGTAAGTTCGAGTATAAGGTCATCCTCTCTTTTATAAAGTTTTGCAAGCTGGTTTGCTTTAGAAATAATAATTTCTTTGGGATTAATAAAGTATGAATTTCTGAGTGAGGCAATTTTTTCTTTATCATTTTCAATCATTTCCAACTGGACAAAGGCAAGAAAGTTTTTTGTAATTTTTTTTAATTTTAGCGCATCTGAATTTATATAACTCAGCATTTGGATAATTTCATTTTTATCCATGTTATCAAAATCTTTAAGCAGCACTTCAGAAAATCCAATAATTCCATTTAATGGTGTAAATAATTCATGGGGTAAGGAAAAGGAGATACTTCCCCGTAATTCATTTAATTTTTTTTCGGATTTTTCAATAAGCACTGAAGATCTATCCAAAGCAATTTTCGCAATTTTCAATATTTTTTTTACAGAAAAGGGTTTCATTATATAAAAATCGAGATCATAATAAGTTTCTTTTTTGGAAGTATCGTCTAATTCTTGCAAGAGGAAAACGAATGGGATTGTAGATAAATACGAGCCTTCCTTAAATCTGTGCAGTACTTTATGACCATCGGATTTGTAAAGCGCATTATTGCAAATTATAAGTTTGGGTAGATTTCTTAAAGCAAGTTCCAAACCCTTATAACAATTATCAGCCAGATCTATAAGATAATCTTCATTTTGAAAAGCAGCAAAGACTTGTTCTATAATCAACGTGTTATTTTCTATTAGAAGAATATTATGCATATTATAGATTTAGATTGTGCAATGATTAAATATAATCACTTTTAAAATGTTAATTTAAGATAATTCATCTTAGAATAAAAGTTGATGAAAAAAGGTATTATTAAATTATCAAATTTTCTTATTTCGAGATGAAATTTTCTTTGAGTATATTATAAATTAAAATTTAATAAATTAAATTTATTGCAAAGAAAAATAATTTGGGAGTGCTCATGTACAAATTCTTAGGCTCTTATGATGTGGTTCCTTCTCTTCCTGAAAATCTGGAAAAATTGCGCGAAGTTGCATACAATCTTTATTGGACATGGAACCAGGATACGCGTGAATTATTTAGAAGACTACATATGGATTTATGGGAAGAAACAAACCATAACCCGGTAATGATGTTGGGAAGAATAAGCCAGGAAAGATTAAATAGTGTTTCACATGATGATGGTTTTAGATCTCATCTTAAAAGAGTTTATGAGCAGCTTCACAATTATAAGTCTGAAAAGTTATGGTACCAAAAAAATCATAGTGATAATCCGGATTCCTTTAATATTGTTTATTTTTCTGCAGAGTTTGGATTGACGGAATGTTTGCAGACTTATTCAGGCGGATTAGGTGTTCTTGCTGGTGACCACTTAAAAGCTTCCAGCGATCTTGGAATTCCGCTTATAGGTTTGGGTCTACTTTATAAGGAAGGCTATTTCCAGCAATATCTAAATTCTGATGGTTGGCAGCTTGAAAGATATGAAATGAATGTTTTTGATAATTTACCTATGAAACTTGTTAGAAATTCTCAGGGTGAACCTTTAGTGCTTTCTGTAAACCTGGCAGGCAGGGACCTTTTCTTTCAAGTATGGAAAATCGAAATAGGCAGGATACCATTATATCTCCTCGATACTAATCTTCTTTTGAATAATGAGGCGGACAGAAAAATTACCGAAACACTTTATGGTGGTAATGTTGAAACTAGGATTCAACAGGAAATTATTCTTGGAATTGGCGGAATCAGGACTATACACGCATTAGGAATTAAACCTATGGTATGTCATATGAATGAAGGACATTCTGCCTTTATGGCTCTTGAAAGAATGAAGCATCTGATTCAGAACGAAGGACTCACTTTTAAAGAATCAAAAGAGGTTGGATATTATTCAAATATTTTTACCACTCACACTCCTGTTCCCGCGGGCATCGATGTCTTTTCGAATGATCTTGTTGAAAAGTATTTTGGAAATTATTACCGGAATGAGCTTCATATTTCCGATAAAGATTTTTATTCGCTCGGTAATATTTATAAGAACAATGAATCAAATGTGTTTAATATGGCTCATTTAGCTATGAATACTGCAGGCTTTATTAATGGAGTAAGCAAACTTCATGGCGAAGTTTCAAAAAAAATGTGGGTGTCTGGTTATAAAAATGTGCCTTTTAATGAAATTCCAATAGGGTTTGTTACGAATGGTGTTCATATAAGGTCACACATATCCCATGAGATGGAAGGACTATTCTTACAATATCTTGGCGAAAATTGGCTTTCTAACCCCGCATCCGCCGATCTTTGGAAAAAAATTGATAACATACCGGATGAAGAACTCTGGCGTACCCATGAAAGAAGAAGAGAACGGCTTGTAGCTTTTGCTAGAAGACGGTTGCTTAAGCAAATTAAAAGTAGGGGTGGAAGTCAGGAAGAACTGGCTGCTGCTGCTGAGGTACTGGATCCAAGCGCCCTTACTATCGGTTTTGCAAGGAGATTTGCTACTTACAAAAGAGCAACTCTTATTTTTAAAGATATTGACAGGCTAATTGATATTATTAATGACAAAAATCGCCCTGTTCAATTTATTATAGCGGGAAAAGCACATCCTAAAGATGACGAAGGAAAAAGATTTATCCAGGAAATATTTCAGATAGCTAAACAAGATAAATTCAGAAGAAAGATCGTTTTTATTGAAAATTATGATATGAACGTTGCGCATTACCTGGTAGAAGGATGTGATATCTGGCTCAATAATCCTAGAAGACCTTTGGAAGCCAGCGGAACATCCGGCATGAAAGTGATTGCAAATGGGGGTTTGAACTTTAGTGTTCTTGACGGTTGGTGGGATGAAGGTTTCGATCCCGAAGTTGGTTGGAAAATTGGTAACGGGGAAGAATATAATGATTCCGATTATCAGGATGAAGTGGAATCACGGCAGCTTTACAATACATTAGAAACCTCAATTGTGCCTTCTTTTTATTCTAGAGGTGAGGATAATTTACCTAGGAAATGGATTGCAAAAGTTAAAAATTCCATGAGAAAACTTGGGCCATTCTTTAATACTCATAGGATGGTTCAGCAATATTTTAACCAGTACTATAGTGAATCTTTCAGTAAAAGAGCTCAATTAATGGATAACAACTGGGCGCAGGCAAAATTCTTAACTACCTGGAAAGAAAAAGTCAAAAGCAATTGGGGAACTATTAAAGTAATTAAAACTGATACAAACGGCGGATCCAGGCAATTATTTGTAGGACAGGAATTGACAATAAATGCTGATATCGATCTCGGTAAGTTAACTCCCGAGGATGTATTGGTTCAAATTTATTACGGTCCGTTAGAAAATGAAAATAATCCTCAATACAATTCTACAGTAATTATGAATACGAATATCCAGGCTTCTAAAAATGGTTTGTATAAGTATTCAGGGATTGTTCATTGCAAAGAGAGCGGGCATCAGGGATATACTATCAGAATTTTGCCAAAACAAAAAATGCTGATTCATCCGTTTGAACTTGATGTTGTCTATTGGGCAAATTGAAATAAATATTTTATTCAAATTTGTAAACGGCAATACTTTTATTTTAAAAATAACATGGATTTAGATATCGTTTCTATTAGTAATTTTTAATTAAACATATCCTTGGGATTTGTCATTTTCAATATAACTTAAAATTTTATAATCATTACTTATGTTGCTCGAAACTCTTGATATTAAGAAAGATGATATTGTAATCTTTTCTCAGAATCTTTTTAACCTTGATAATAATTTTAGAATAATTTATAAAGATGATGAAAATAAAGAATGTCATAAGATTAGTTATAAAGAAGTTTGCCGTTTTGTCAATGAATTTACTCCCAAGAATTTAATTGTTTATAGGTTACTTACTAATATTAATAGTTTTGAAATTATTATTCCCAAATACGGGTTCTTTTTAAATATAAATGGAATTACAGAATTGATTTTTTTCGATCCGATTTACGCAGTAAGAGAATTGGAAGAATCCCCGCAAGGTATAGATTATGATGGGCTTAGATTCCGGATACAACAAATCGGCCTAACTACTCTAAACCGGAAAGGTGATCTTCCTAATTATGCAGAAATTTATAGTATCGATTTAGAAGCTTCTGAAGCTAAGTTCCAAAATGATAAGGCTTTTGCAGATGCCATTTTTTCTACAAATAAAAATATAAAATCCCAACTATCCAATTCCGATTTGGAAAATAATCTGTCATTAACTAATTCAATCAATAAAAATGAAAAGCCGGGTACAGATTATGGTCATGGTAAAAAAACAAACAGACTTGAACCCAATCTTGATAATTCTAACTCTACATACTCAACAAATGATAAGTTAGAGAGCAATGATCAGAAGAATATAGTGAAAAGCGAACAGGAATTTAAGTCAACCAATAAAAAGACCATTAATAATGAAGAAAATGAGGGCTTACCGGATGATGAATTTATAGAGGTGAATAATAATATTAAGAAAAATGAATTATCAGTTAAGCAATTTGAAGGAATGAGAATTGTAAGTCATGACATTTCGGAGGATAAAAATTTTAACTATAAAGAAATTTTGAAAATTAATATTAAAGGTAATCCGGGATTAAACACTATAAAAAATGATTCGGATTCCTTATCAGAGAGCCGGATTAGCCTGCCTCAACAGCAAGTAAAAGACATTGCCCCCGCAATCCATCAAACTGAAACAAAGCTTCAAAGCCAGTTTGGTAATTATCTAAAAAACAGTATAAACAATAAAATTGATAAAAAAATAGTCCACCACGAGAGTGATGAAAAAGTTTCTCAGGTTTTGAATATGTTTAAATCTTCCTCATCTTTAAATGAATATCTTAATGATAGGTCGGGGAAACAAATTGTATTAAAACTTAATAATTAGCGAAATTATAATTTGCTGCAAATACAAAACTATTTATAAATTACTTCTATCTAATCCTATCTGTAATAATCATCCGATTCTGGAATTATTTGATCATCTTCATCACTATTCATAGTGAACATTGAAGTAAGCATATCTTTAAATTGAATTCCTTCTTCTAATTTGAATTTGCTCAGAACGGAATACTCCGCAAGGCTGTGAAGAACAAATTCCATAAGTAATAGCTGTGCTTTTTCATCAGCCTTAGGCTGATATTTTTTAACTAATTCTTTTAATCCCGGGATGGATTTTAATGTTTTTTCGTATTCGACATTAGAAAGTGTATTGAAAATATCAATGAAATTTCCTTTACTGAACCAGTTTGTAATCGTTTGATACGGATTTACATCATGATTTTTCTTCTGCTTTTCGGGGGAGGGGAAATAATTTAAAAATAAAGTTTTTATTGCTTTGCCTATTAAAATAAAAGCCACTTTAGACGGTCCTTCCTGTTCTCCCTCATAAACAAGTTCAATCTTTCCCGTTATCGAAGGTATGATTCCGTATATATCTAATAATCTTAATTGAGTTTCGGTTTCATTATTTATAATCATCCGCCGTTCAGCAGTGCTAACTAAGTTCTCGAATGCTGAGATTGTAAGCCTTGCCGAAACGCCGCTTTTAGAATCTATATATTCGCTCTTTCTTGCCTCAAAAGCAATCTGTTCTAATAACACTTCAAGTAACTCATTTCCATGAATGGATATAGATTGTTCGGGAGTAATATCGGCTTCTTGTTTTGTTATTTCCCTTGAAATTTCTACCGTTTTAGGATAATGAGTTAATATTTGACTTCCAATTCTGTCTTTAAGGGGAGTCACTATTGAGCCGCGATTGGTATAGTCTTCCGGATTTGCAGTAAAAATAAATTGAATATCCAATGGTAACCTGACTTTAAATCCTCTGATTTGAATATCATTTTCCTGAAGAATGTTAAATAACGCAACCTGTATACGAGCCTGTAGATCTGGTAATTCATTAATTACAAAAATAGAACGATGTGATCTTGGAATTAATCCGAAGTGAATAACTCTTTCATCTGAGTAAGGAAGTTTAAGGGAAGCTGCTTTTATGGGATCTACATCACCTATTAAGTCGGCAACTGAAACGTCAGGTGTAGCTAATTTTTCCGTGTATCTTTCAGAACGGTGAATCCAGCGTATTTTTGTATCATCGCAAAATTTCGCTACTAAATCTTTTGCTGTTCGTGATAATGGTCTTAATGGATCATCATTTAATTCAGCCCCATCTATAGCGGGAATGTATTCATCAAGCAGATTTATTAAAAGCCTTGCAATTTTTGTTTTTGCTTGTCCTCGTAAACCTAACAGGATAATATTGTGCCTAGAAAGAATAGCAGTTTCTATATCGGGAACAACCGTTTCTTCATAGCCTAAAATTCCTTCAAAAGGGTTTCCATTGTTTCTTAAAAAGTGGATTAAGTTCTTTCTTAATTCATCCTTTATTGAAACAGAATTATACCCTATTTTTTTTAATTCACCAAGTGTATTTATCGATGTCAAATTCATCTCGGAATTTTGCTCCTCTATAAAAGTCAGTTAAATTATTGAATATTACCGGACTCTCTTGCGTCTGTTTCGAATATAATCTTCAAAAATATAATCACCTAAACCGGATAATGAACTGTAAAATGCACGCCCGCTATTGGTTTTTGTAAATTCTCTTACAAATTCCTGAAGGTAAACATCTCGTGCTATCATAAAAGTGGTTATGGTAACTCCTAATTTTCTGCATTTAGCGGCTTGATCCAGAGTTTTATTCATAATCTTTTTATCAAGTCCAAAACTATTCTTGTAATATTTTGTCCCTTCTTTCAAACAAGTCGGTTTTCCATCTGTAACCATAAAAATTTGTTTGTTACTTGTTTTTCTTCTTCTAAGAATATCAATTGCAAGTTCTAATCCGGCAACGGTGTTAGTGTGGTACGGTCCAACCTGAAGATAAGGCAGATCCTTTATTTCTATTGGCCAGGCATCGTTTCCGAATACTATAATATCCAAAGTATCTTTAGGATATTTAGTTGTTATTAACTCCGACAATGCCATTGCAACCTTCTTTGCAGGTGTTATCCTGTCTTCCCCGTATAAAATCATCGAATGTGAAATATCAATCATGAGAACTGTAGAAGTTAAGGTTTTGAAATCTCTTTCTTCAACTTCCAAATCATCTTCTGTTAATTTAAAATCCTCTATACCATGGTTTACCTGTGCATTTTTTATTGAACCGGTAATATCAATCTGTTCAACAGAATCACCAAAATAATATTCTCTTCTATCTGATGTTGCTTCATCTCCAAGACCGCTATATGAAGTAATATGATTGCCGCGAGAAGATTTTTTTAATTTACCGAAAATTTCTTCAAGTGACTGCCTTCTAATTGATTGTTCTCCTTTAGAAGTCAAAGTAAGAATTGACCCATTTTCGTTTTCTTCGATATAATTTTTATCCTTTAGTTCCTGAATAAAATCACCCATTCCATATTGCTGATTAGTCAGGTCGTACTTCTTATCCATCTGGTTCATCCAGTTAAAAGCTTCAGCAATATCTCCTGAAGTGATAGTTAGTAGATGCATGAATATTTTTAGTAAGTTGGAAAAACCGGCCCCGGTATTTATGTTAGGAACGTACTCTGTAAATCGTATTCCATTCATGATAAATTTTTTCTTAAAAGTAATTTTTACCCCATATAGATATTATACTACATAGGACTAATTTTTAGACCTTTAACCTTATGGAAATATATAAGAAGAAATTGAAAAATCAATAAAATTATTGTGTTATCAATCAAATTCTAAATAATTGAGTTGTCCATATCATAATGGCATAATTTAAATTAGATTTGTTTCCCTGACTGAGTATATCAATTAAGGAATAAATTATTATTCCTCCTTCTCCAGTTTTTTAATCATTCTGATGGAATAGTTGTTGGAAGAGTCTAAGCGAAGAGCTTTTCGGTAGTATTTCATTGCATAACCTCTATTGCCATTATTGTAGTATGAATCGCCTGTACCTATTAAAGCGGAAATATTTGAAGGAAATATATTCTCAAAAAGTTGGAACCATCTTATTGCATCACTGCTGTGCTGTATTCTTAATAAATCATATCCAAATGAATTATACTCATCTGAAGTTAAATTGTATTGTTCAACAGAATCTTTTTTAATAACGTTCAGATACTTTATTGCAGCATCAAGACCTTTGTATAAAGTGATTTCCATCATTTTATCCGCTAAAGATTTTTTAGGTTCAAAGAACGGTTTCCCTAAAGCGATTGAGGCTAGATTTTCTGCGGGGCTATCAATATTTCTATCTTCGGTATTTATGAGGTCAACTGCGGCTAAAGAATCTTTAGGGTAGATTGCGAGAAGAGTCATAAATCCGGTACCGTGTCCATAGTGTCCAAAAAATTGCTTTCCATTAGCATCCTTTTTAATTTCAAATCCCAAGCCGCTGTCAAGGATTGTACCATCAGGCAGTTTAGTTGGTACAAGCATAGAATCCAGAGTAGATCGCTTTACTAATTTACCTTCAAGAAGACAATTTGAAAACTTCAATAAATCTTCAGGTGTTGATATTAAACCGCCGCCAGCAATTTTTATACTGACATCGGATTGTGGTGCGTTTTGAAGTATTCTGTAATTATTTTTGTTATATCCCAGTGCCATATTATCATTTACTTTGTTACCGTATTCAGGGAAGGTAGATCTCATGTCTGACGGTTGAAAAATATATTTTCGAAGATAATCAGTAAATTTCATTCTGCTTACAGTTTCAATTACTGCTGCAAGCAGATTATAACCCAATGTAGTATATAAGAATTTAGTTCCCGGTTTGTATTCTAGGGGATCTTTACTTATAACATCAACGGACTCCTCCGTAGTTGAATATGAGACAGTATTGTTGAACTCACCACTTTTATAATTCCTTAAACCCGCAATATGTTGAAGAATTTGCCTAACTGTAAATTTCCATTTTTTAGCTGGAAAGTAGGGGATATACTTTAAAGCATCTGCATCAAGATCAATTTTTTTTTGTTCTGCAAGCTGCATAACTGCAACAGCAGTTATAACTTTTGATATTGATGCAATCCGATATAACGTTTTTGAATTAGCTTTAATATGATGGCCTATATCGGAATAACCGTCGGATCCAAGCCAGATGATCTTATTTTTTTTGAGTACACCTGCAGAAATGGAAGCAACATACTTCTGAGAATGATATTCCTCAAGGTATTTATCAAGTTTTTGTTGTAATGTTTGAGCGTTTAAGAATGTGCTGGTAATAGTAAACAAAAGTGTACATAATCTAAAAAATGTTTTTCCCGGATATGGATGAATTATAAGCTTGCTGCACATATGTGGTATAGATAATTTACCTGTTAAAATTTTACTTATAATCATATTCTTAAAATTATAAAAAAATTTTGAATTATGAAGCATTTATAGGGAGGTGAATAAAGAAAAAGGCTATTTTAAGCAAAAATGAAGGGATTGAATCTTCAATCCCTTCATTGATAGATCCTATTTCTTATTTAATGAGGCTCTTTTATCATAAATATTATCAATAAGATTATATGTTTTTGCTTCCTCAGCAGAAAGGAAATAGTCTCTGTCGCAGTCCTTTGCGATTGCTTCAGCAGTTTTGCCTGTATGTGCTGCAAGAATACCATATAAAATATCACGTGTCTTAATCATTTCTTTTGCATGGATTTCTATATCGGTAGTCTGACCCTGCAAACCGCCAACCCATGGTTGGTGAATCATTATTCTTGAATTTGGAAGTGAACTCCTTTTACCTGCAGCACCGCCGGCAAGCAGGATTGCACCCATACTTGCTGCCATACCAACACAAATAGTACCCACATCAGGTTTTATAAACTTCATAGTATCATAAATAGCAAGTCCTGCGGAAACACTGCCACCGGGTGAATTTATATATAAATTTATATCTCTTTCGGAGTCTTCCGCTTCGAGAAAAATAAGCTGTGCAATTGTTAAACTTGCAACATGATCATCGATAGCAGATCCTAAAAAAATTATTCTTTCCCGTAATAAGCGGGAATAAATGTCCATGCCTCTTTCACCGCGTCCGGTTTGTTCAATAACATAAGGCACTAACTGGTTATATATTTCAATTTTTTCTTTCATGCCTCTTCCTTTTTTTCTTTTTGTAACAATTTCTCTGGTTCAACACTGTTTATATTGTTCTTCCCTTTAAAAAGTCATAAATCTTTTTATCTAACAACTTTTCATTAAAGTTTGAAGATTTGTAATAATTGATCAACTTATCAACAGCTATACCTGTTTTTTCAGCGTCCTTAACGGCAAGATCATTCAGTTCTTCGTCGGAAATGGTAATATCTTCTTTCTTATGAATAGAATCTTTAATTAAATACCATTTCACATTGAATTCGGCATTTTTTCTTAACCGGTTTGCCGCTTCGGTTTTATCGTAATTCCTATATCCTTGTTTTTTTGATGCTTCCTCTTCGTTTTTTACCATTTCATCAAGGATATTGTTAACAAGGGTAACCGGCGGGACAAAATCATTGTTTTTTACAATAAGGTTGATAAGTTTATCCTGGGTCATCTCCTCGGTTTTTTTGTCATAATAACTCTGAATATCTTTCCTGATCTCAGCTCTTAAATCTGATTCATTTGTTACTTTATCTTTTGTAACTTTTTTAATCAATTCTTCATTTAATTCAGGCGTTAGAACTTTTTTTATTCCTTTTATAAAAGCGGAATAAATATATTTTTCTGATACTTTCTTTTCATCCCCATTTTCATCCTTTTCAGTGCGTTCATCCGTAAATGAAAAACCGAAGGATTCACCAACCTTTTTCCCTTTGGAGTTTTCTAAAATTTCCTGCTGAACTCTTTCATTGTTTAAGTCAATCTGGATATTCTCAGGTTTTGTGCCTTCAAAAACTTTGCCGTTTTCATCAACTCTTTTCATTTCAACATCAAGAATGAAGTTCCTGCTGTCTCCAACTTCCTCAGCTTCTTCATTTGTGCTGTTAGCTTTTAAAATATATTTTATTTCAGCGTCAACTTCATCATCCTTAATTTCAAATTTAGGAATTTCGATAGTCAATCCGGTGTAATCCACAACATCAAGTTTTGGAACTACTTCATACTTTACTTTAAAGAATAGATCCTCGCCGGGTTTGTATTTTATATCAGTCATTGCCGGTTGGCCAATAGGATGGAGATGATTTTCTTTAGCGATCTCCCAAAATTGGTGATTTGCAACTTTTTCTGAAGCTTCATATTCAAGAGCATCGCCATACATCTTTTTTATTAATGTCGGTGGAACTTTTCCTTTTCTAAATCCGGCAATTTGTATATTCTTTGTTTGTTTTTTTACCTCAGTTTCAACATCAGTTTTAATTTCATCGAAAGGAAGAGATATTTCTATTTCTCTTTCTGTTAATGAAATATCATTTATTTTATATTCCAAATTAGCCTCTGTTTCTAAGTTAATTAAGTCCTGTGCGAGAACGGGGACTCGAACCCCGACACCGGTTAGGTACTAGATCCTAAGTCTAGCGCGTCTGCCAAATTCCGCCATTCTCGCTTTTACTATGTTGTCTTAATTTCTATTTCCCGGAAACTTGATTTTATTTCTTATTTTAATGATTTCCGCATAAGATGATATGACATAAATAGATAAATTCAAACGGTAAAATTAAGAGAAAATTTACTGAAAACAAAAAAATGTAATTGCCATCTGTTACCGGGTATTTGGGATAAATAGATGTAGAGTAAAACAAAATGTCTTATTCGGTTTAAACCTATGATGATAAATACATGAAATTATACCTATGACGCTCAATTTTTAAAAGTTTTTACGAATAATTAGAAAAGCATACTTTAAGAATGTTTTAGAAAGTTGTTCTTTTCCAGTATCATATTTGTATGTTGAATACTTAATATATTAATAATCTCATTTGCCTGATACAACCCAAAATAATTGATAAAAAAAATTTGAATGATCCTCAAAAATTTAAAGGACGTGATTAGTCTCATGATTCGTATTAAATATGCAGAGATTTTAATAAATTCAACTGAGCAGGAGATCAAACACTTGACATAACTTCTTTTATAATGTACATTCGTAACCATAATTATGAAAAATATTAAAACAAATATAAACGGCGACTTCAGAGTAAAAGCAGAATGTTGCTGCTGTACTTTTTATTGTTATGCACAACTGGAGGTTGTTACCTGAATTATATTTGTAAATAAAGTTTTATTCAAGGCCCTTCCGTTTGTGAAGGGCTTTTTTGTTATGTGGCTGTTCTAAAATCTGAAAATATCTAAACTTTGAAAAGCTTTTTAGCAGTCTTTGTTTTTTGTAAATAAAGCCTTTGAGTGCAATAAACGGTGCCGTAGCCAAGTGGTCTAAGGCGTGGGTCTGCAAAACCTTCATCACCGGTTCGAATCCGGTCGGCACCTCGAATAAGGATTTTCCTTACCATACAAATTTATTTGCGGATTTAATTTTATTCGAAATACTGTTACATGATGTTTGGTAGTTCTTTTAGAAAGGAATTTATCAATTATTAAAAATCTAATTTATTCATAAGGAATTTATTTTATGCCAGGACAACGGCTTTTGGTTCAGGAAGCAGCTATGAAATTTCAAAGGCGATGGAACGTTGATTTCAGCAAAAGGGAGAAAAACTGCTCGATTAACTATTCTGGTTCTTCATATTCACTTTCTTGTTGTTAAAGCCGCTAAAAGATCTATCCTGCTTTTCAAGTACTAATATTTAATTCAAGACTCTAAATCTATAAAGGATTTTTTAATTCCAATTTTAATAAATGATATGAGGTATCAAATGAAAAAGCTATACGTTATAATTTTATTGCCGGCTTTAATAATATTATTTACTGCGGCCAAATTAACATTCGCCGGTATCCCGGGAATGATTTATGAAACACCCAGTTTAAACTCGCAAGCAGAAATAAAACTTTTAAATGTTTCTTACGATCCAACCCGCGAGCTTTATGAAGCTTTTAATGTAAGTTTTGCTAAATATTGGAAAGAAAAAACCGGGCAAACAGTAACAATAAACCAATCACACGGCGGATCCGGAAAACAGGCAAGAGCTGTTATCGACGGACTGGAAGCGGATGTAGTTACGCTTGCCCTTGCTTATGATATTGATGCAATTTCGGAAAACACCAACCTGCTTCCAAAAGATTGGCAAAAACGGCTTCCGGAAAACAGTACGCCATATACTTCAACAATTGTATTGCTAGTTAGGAAAGGTAATCCAAAAAAAATTAAAGATTGGGATGACCTGGTTCGTAAAGATGTGGTTGTTATAACTCCCAACCCGAAAACTTCAGGCGGCGCCCGCTGGAATTATCTTGCAGCCTGGGGATTCGCATTAAAAAAGTATAACGGCGATGAATCTAAGGTAAAAGATTTTATTAAGCGTTTGTATAAAAACGTGCCTGTTCTTGACGCCGGGGCGCGTGGTTCCACTACAACATTTGTAGAACGGGGGATAGGAGATGTTTTGATTGCCTGGGAAAATGAAGCCTTCCTGGCCTTAAAAGAATTTAGTGCCGATAAATTTGAAATTGTAACACCTTCACTTAGCATACTTGCTGAACCCCCTGTTGCAATTGTTGATAAAGTTGTTGATAAGCATAAAACACGTAAAGTTGCTCAAGCCTATCTTGAATATCTTTATTCAGAAGCCGGACAAAAAATTGCAGCCGAAAATTTTTACAGGCCGCGTTTACAATCCGCTGCTAAAAAGTATGAAAAGAATTTTCCAAAAATAAATCTGATAACTATTGACAAGGTTTTTGGAGGCTGGCAAAAAGCTGAGAAAACACATTTTGCCGACGGCGGATTATTCGACCAATTATATGTTCCTTCAGGTAAATAAATTTAGATTAACATGCATTACCCTGTGATATTTAAGTATTGACGGGATAAATATCAAGTAATAATAAAAGAATCTGTATGCCATTTAGAAAATTCTTTAGTAAAAATAATAAGCGTGAAATGCCCGGTTTTGGGCTCTCACTTGGCTTTACAATGTTTTATTTAAGCTTAATAGTACTAATTCCGCTTTCAACATTATTTATAAAATCATTTAGTTTAACCTGGGAACAATTTTATGCTTCCGTTACAAGCCCAAGAGTAATTGCTTCTTTTTATTTAACATTCAGCGCATCATTTATTGCAGCAATAGTGAATTTAATATTTGGGCCGATTATTGCCTGGTCAATTGTACGTTATAATTTCCCGGGTAAAAATATTATTGATGCACTTGTTGATCTTCCGTTCGCGTTACCAACAGCAATAGCGGGTATAACTTTAACTACGCTTTATTCAACTAACGGATGGTTCGGAAAATATTTGGAATTATTAGGGATCAAAGTTGCTTATACCCCCTTAGGAATAATAATTGCGTTAATATTTATTGGCCTTCCATTTGTGGTTCGAACCGTTCAACCTATTATCGAAGAACTGGATATAGACGTTGAAGAGGCATCATTAAGCCTTGGCGCTAACAGGTGGTACACAATCACCCGTATAATATTCCCGGTCATACGTCCGGCAATAATTACCGGATTTGCGCTCGCTTTTGCGCGTGCTCTCGGTGAGTATGGTTCAGTTGTTTTTATCGCTGGTAATATGCCGATGAAAACTGAGATCACAACTCTTTTAATTATAACAAGGCTGGAGCAGTACGATTATACCGGAGCAGTGGCTATAGCGGTTGTTATGCTTGTTGTTTCTTTTATCCTTTTATTCTCAATAAATGTATTACAGTCGCGTGTAAATCGAAAGGATAGAGCAGCGTGAAAAAAAAATTTAATGGTTTTTTCAAATCTAATAAAACGGATTATAAGAAAATTCCCAAACTTTCTGAACCGCTTATTGTTCGAACGATGATCATTACTATTTCTGTGTTATTTATTCTAATATTTATTTGTGTGCCTCTCTTGCTTGTATTTGTTAAAGCATTTGCAAAAGGATGGGAAGCCTATATAAATTCGATTACTGAGCCGGAAACTTTTTCCGCTATTAAACTTACATTGCTAACAGCAGTTATTGCTGTTCCGTGCAATATGATTTTTGGTATAATCGCATCCTGGCTGATTGCCAAATTTAATTTCCATGGCAAAAGTTTGTTAACATCATTGATAGATTTACCATTTGCAGTATCACCTGTAATATCCGGGTTAGTATTCGTGCTGCTTTTTGGCCGAAACGGATGGTTTGGAGGCTGGCTCTTCGATAACGATATTAAAATTATTTTTGCAGTACCGGGGATTGTTCTCGCAACAATATTTGTAACTTTTCCTTTCGTTGCCCGCGAGTTAATTCCCATAATGCAGGCAAATGGTAACGAGGAAGAGCAGGCCGCTATTGTTCTTGGCGCCGGACCACTGAAAACTTTCTTCAGCATAACCCTTCCTAATATCAAATGGGCATTGATTTACGGTGTGATAATATGCAACGCCCGGGCTATGGGGGAATTTGGTGCAGTATCTGTCGTCTCCGGCCATATTCGCGGTGAAACTAATACAATTCCGCTGCAGGCGGAAATTTTATACAATGAATATCAAATGAACGCAGCTTTTGCCGTTGCCTCGTTATTAACATTTCTTGCAGTCATAACTCTTGCAATCAAGAAATTTGCAGAAATAAAGATCCGCGGTGAACTAAAACAATCAAGCGTTATTACAATTGGCGAAAATATATGAGTATTGAAGTATCCAATCTTTCAAAACAATTTAATGGTTTTAGAGCCGTTAAAGAGGTTAGTTTTAAAATAGAAACCGGTGAACTTGTTGCACTTCTCGGTCCAAGCGGTTCTGGCAAAAGTACTTTGTTAAGAATGATCGCCGGCCTGGAATTACCGGATACCGGGTTAATAAAATTAACAGGCAGAGAAACAACAAATGTATCTCCGAAGGATAGGGGAATAGGTTTCGTATTTCAACATTACGCACTATTCAAACATATGAATGTTTTTGAAAACATTGCTTTTGGATTAAAAATAAGAAAGATTCCCAAAAAAGAAATTAAACTTCGTGTTGACGAATTATTGAATCTTATACAATTAACGGGACTGGAAAAGCGGTATCCTTTTCAACTATCAGGGGGCCAGCGCCAACGTGTTGCTGTAGCCCGTGCACTTGCTCTGAGGCCGGAAGTACTGCTTCTGGATGAACCGTTTGGAGCGCTCGATGCAAAAGTTAGAGAGGAATTACGTAAGTGGATTTTATTGCTTCATGAACAAACGCAGATTACCACATTATTTGTTACACATGATCAACATGAAGCGCTGGAAATTGCTCACCAAATATTTGTAATGAATGACGGAATAATAGAACAATCAGGCATTCCGGTTGAAATTTTTGACAAACCGGCAACTCAGTTTGTTGCTGAGTTTGTAGGTGAAAATAATTTTATTGAATCTGAAGTTACCGGGCACGGTATAGTACGATGGGGTCCGTTAAGCTTTAAAGTTAATGGTTACCCGCTTAATCAGAAAGTTAAAATTTATTTCAGGCCAAACGATGTATTGGTAAATTCAAGGAGTGACATAGAAAGTACAAAAGCCATTATAGCAAAGACGAAATTCAAAGGAGCTCTGATTGAATTACAGCTTCTCATTGAACCCGGGAAAAGAATAATTGCTCACATACCAAAGGGAGTATTTATTTCAAGTGGATATTCCGAAGGAAGTGATATTTATTTCCGGATTACGGAATACCACTCATTTCTAAGTAATAAAAAAGTTATAGATGAATCAATTATTTCGATTTGATTTATGACTACCTGTGTATTTTAAAAAGCTTACATGAATTAGAATCTATTTTGGGGCATTGTAATTTGAGATCAAATAAATCACTATATCAACAAACAAACAAAGGAAAGACCTATGAATAAATTAACATTACTTTTTTCAATGCTGTTACTCTTTGCCGGCTTTGGAGCTGCACAAGATCCGGGTTCTGTAAAATTTAGTCTTCAAACTTTCGGTGACTATTTTTATAATGTAAAAGCAAATTCCGGTGTTAATAATAATTTGAACGGTTTCGATTTCAGAAGAATTTATTTTACAACCGATTATCAGATAGATACTACATTTTCAGCAAGATTTCGCCTAAATTCAGATGGAACTGCAAACTCGAATACCGCTGGTGGTAAACTTGGTGTATATGTTTATGACGCATATCTAAAATGGGGTAGAATATTTTCAGGTTCAGATCTTATATTCGGCCTATCACCAACACCAGCTTTCCAGGTGTCTGAAAGCTTCTGGGGACACCGTTATCTGGAAAAAACTATTTTAGATGTGAATAGCGTAGTTAATTCCCGCGATATTGGTGTAGATCTAAAAGGAAAATTTGATGATGACGGTATAGTTCAATATTGGCTGAAAATCGGAAATAACGAAAATGAAACAGGTATTCTAGTCAATAAATATAAAAGATTTTACGGCCTTTTGGAATTCTTCCCTATTCCCAATCTAGCATTCACTGTTTATGGTGATTATGCTGCTGCAGCTAAAGTTTTAGATAAGGCAGCCGGCGCCTATAAAAATAACGGCGCTTTTACAGGATCACTGTTCTTAGGATATAAGCAACCTGGAAGTTTTGGGATTGGAACTGAAGGATTCTTAAGATCATGGCAAAACGAATATTTGTTAAACTCCACATCACTCCTGGCAACCCAAACTAGTGACGGAATTTCTGTTTGGGCATATGCTAATTTAACAGATAAAATTCAATTGGTTTTCCGCTATGATGGATATGATGCTAATACTGCGAACTCTAATCCGGCTTCAATTTCAGATGCCAAAAGCCTTATTATTGGAGGCATTCAGTTCACTGTTTCTAAAACTATAAATATTACACCAAATATAGAAATTACCAGGTACCAGGCTGCCCCGACTAATAGCGGCTACAGCCAGGACGTTGTACCAAGAATTACATTTGATTGGGAATTGGAATAAGTACACAATAACCAATAAGGAGTTTCTTTTAATTACTGGATAGTAGGTTTTCTTGTGGGACTAACACTGTACTCAGCAGTGTTAGTTAGCTAACTGAAGTTACGTAGATATTAAAAATTTTATTAGGTTGCCCTGATTTTTGGCACAGCCATCGCTATGTGAAACTCGGGGGAATAATGAAGCCCGGACTTTATTAGCTTTAGCCAATATTTTCAAATCATTTTGGCTAAAACCGACATTGATTTGTAATTTCAAGTTCCCGGCACAAATGCCGGGGCTACTTTAAACAACCTTGCGTAACTTCAGTTAATTAATATCAACATTTTGGGAAATTGAGTTTAGAAGTCAGATCTTCTTGTCTTTATAGAAGGTGTGTCCTTTAATCAGCCATGAAATACCGAATGCTAATAATGCAATAGATTCTAGAATTAGAACAGGATGTATTTTCCATATAATTGTTGTTTTAAAAAAAGTTGTGTAGGTAATGATACAAAGCATTGAAAAGATCATAACAATACCGCAAAGGCGATATATTAAATTTCGATGTCTTTTTTCCTTAGTTATAGGTCCAGGCCCATGTTTAGTAAAAAGGAATATAGAATTGAATGACAATAAGAGGAAAAATAAAGCGCTGAAGATCAAATGGATATATCCTGACAGCGTATCATTTAACAAAAAAATTCCGACTTTTACTTCTTTCCCAATATACATAGAATCAGGGAACATAATTATACCCAGGGCAAATAATCCGCTCAAATTTCCAACGATATTATCAATTTTTTCGTAACCGGTATAAGATATCAGGAATAGCGCAATTCCGAAAAGCAATCCCACAAAGAAATCGCGCATGTTTGTGTAATAATAGTTACTTATCGAATCCAGAATTACAAATCCATTCTGAATAAAACCTCCAAATACTACAATTATAGGAAGTGCTATACCTATCACACCTATTAATCTTCTCATTGTTAAATATGAAACTATCAGGCTTTGTCTTCTGTTTGTTACCATATTTTCAAAATCCTCGGTAAATGAAGGCTCATCTATATAGTTAGTTATAATTCCTAAATGTTGCATTTTATTGATAAAATTATGCTTTTAATTATTTAACCAAACTTTACACTCATTTATAATATCTAATTAAGAATTATTATAAAGGATTGTATAATACTATATCATCGTTATTTTTTTTTGAAAATTTAAAAGCATACAATTTTATCGTTTATTATCCTTTAATTTGCTTACGATAGGAATGATCCCAATATTAAAATCTAACAATCGGCTGAATTTATGAATTAAAAAGCCGTCTCAAAGAGATTAGCTCTAAGACGGCTTATTACTTATTAAAATATTAATACTATTCTAATTATGTCCTGTAAATCCTTTAGGATAACTACGGACATTCTGACCGTATTTCAATTGTTCTTCCATTCTGCATGACCAAACAAGTTTGCCATTCCATACTGTAATATCGGGGCAGCCGTCACACATATTTTGCCGGCCATCTTCAAGAAAATCTACCGGCTGGATTATCATTAATGACTGATAATGAAGTCTTCGGAAAATGTTAAAAGGATTCTTAAAAAAGTTTTTAGCAGTTTTTCTCAGTTTTTTGTCAAATGCGCCAAGTAGCAGCATTGATTTTCCCTTACGGGTTAATCTTGGTTCTGAATATGCAAGATACCTGTCAAACAACATATGGTGGCCTGCCTGGATTATCTCCATGGCTTTAGGACCCATATATCCTAATATTTTACCTTTAATACCCAACCTGCCGCTTAATAACCATTTGAAAGAATCCGGTTTTTCGGAACCATTTAGATAAGCGCAGCTATCGAAATCCGGGTAATCTTTTTTAATAAGTTCCCAAACTTCTTCTGCTTTTATATCAGTTCTCTCTACCGGTTCTTCATTATACACAAGTTCACCCATATCTATTTTCTTCGGGCCTAAATAAAAATCAACCAGATTATTATTTACGGCACGGTAAAGGATAAACACCATTACCTGCACAATGTCTATATTCTTTTCAGCCCATTTTACCATTTCAGGTACATATTGGATTGTATCCTCATAAACAGTGGAATTAAATGAACATGAAATATTACCTGCATCTGCAACCATTCGTGCAAAGTGAAAGCGAAGTTCATTTAGCTCAACTTCATTTTTGTTTTTCCAGCCGGGTCTCCCTTGTTTGCTGTCTATATGGAATGTAAAGCCGTATGCACCTGCTTTTTTCAATTCCACAAGTAATTCTTTTGTTAATGCAAGACCATTGGTATTTAATATTGGTTTAAGATTTCTTCTTTTAACCTCTTTCACAATTTCAACAACATCAGGATGGGTAAGAGGATCTCCCCCTGTAATTGAAACTCCGTCACATTTTCTTAAGCTTGTAAAGACATCTAATTCTTGTTTGATAACCTCAAGTGATTTATGGCTGTTATTTTCATTCATCCTGTAGCATCCATCGCAGCTAAGGTTACATTTTGCAGTAGGTTCCAGCCATGATATAGAATTATCGCAAAGATTCCATGGCAGCCTATAATAATCCAAGTGATTTAATTTGATCATAGTATTCCCACATTATTGTTAGAAAATCTATCTTTAACCTTTTAATTGAAATAGAAAATAAAATAATTTCATAATAAAAAGTTGAATAACTGAACCGTCCGTCAAAGGAAATTGTAATTTACCCGCCCGGTGTACTTTAAATTTTTATATGAAATTAAATATTTTATTAGATAAAGGTAAAATTTTCTTTCTTCTATAGCAATAGTTTTCTTTATTAACATTTATCTAAATAATTCATCCTTTATGCCTTAGAAAATAAGGTTATAGATTTGTTAATTATATATTACGGTATTATAAAAAATAAAATATATTCACTTTAGCATTTATCTGTTTGTTATTGCTAAAGTTTAGCAAAGTTTGGACAATAATAATTTATGAGAAGTTTAAATAATTAAAGATTTTGAAAAGAATTGTTTCTATTTTTACAATTGTACTGGTTAGATAATAGTTGATTTAGTGTTGTTTTAAATTTGAGGCTAAATGCAATTTAAATATACTTCATTATCTGAAATTGGTTTAAAAAGATTAGATAACGAAGATTCTTTTGGGGTATTTAAAATTGAAGACGGATTACTTGCTGTTGTATGCGACGGGTTGGGAGGCAATAAAGCCGGAGAGATAGCTTCACAGCTTACAGTTAATACTATAAGGGAAGTGTTTACTCAGGTAAAAAATATTGATTACCTTGAGCGAATAAAGCAGGCAATTCAGAAAGCAAACCATGAGGTACTTGAAAAATCTTCTAAAGAATCTGCGCTTAATGGGATGGCCACAACAGTTGAAGTGCTCTATTTAAATGAAGATAATGCTTATTGGGGGCACATTGGTGACTCTAGAATTTATAATCTTAAAAATAATAAATTGAAGCAGTTGACTAAGGATCACTCCCTTGTTCAAAAACTTGTTGACGAGGGCTATCTGACACTAAGGGAAGCTGAACGCCATCCGAATAAAAATATAATAATGCGAGCTCTCGGAGATAATCCGGATATCGAAATTGATTTGAGCAAACAAAAATTTCATGCCAGAGATGAATATAAGTTTTTTATTTGTTCGGATGGGGTTACAGCCGTTGTGTCTGATTCTGAATTGCAGGAATTACTAAAGCTAAAAGATATCAATTCCATATCAACTAAATTAACTAAGGTTATTTTAGAACGGGGAGCGCCGGATAATTACACTTTTGTTTTAATTACGAAAACTGATTAAATGGTCGGAAAAATAATAGATAATTATAAAGTAGTTGCCATCCTTGGTAAAGGTGGGATGGGAACTGTCTATAAAGCATTTGACTTGAAACTTGAAAGATTTGTAGCTCTAAAAATTCTTAACACACAAGCCCTTACTAATCCAAATTTTATTGCCAGATTTAAAAGGGAAGCAAAAAACCAGGCAAAGTTAACGCATCCCAATATTGTTACTGTATACGGATTTAGTGAAGATAATAATACATTCGGTATAGTAATGGAGTATGTTGAAGGTGAAACTCTTGAACATTTAATCAGGCGTAAGGGAAATCTTGAACTAAATGAAGCACTTTTAATATTAAAACAAATTTTAATTGGAATCGGTTATGCCCATTCAAAGGGGTTTATTCATCGCGATATTAAACCTTCCAACATAATCATAAACAATGAAGGAGTTGTAAAAATAATGGATTTTGGAATTTCAAAATCCATGAATGAATCTAAAACAATTACCAAAACCGGAGTAAAAATTGGTACGATCCTTTACATGAGTCCCGAACAAATTCATGCACAGGAACCCACAAACCAGAGTGATATATATTCAATAGGGATCACGTTTTATGAAATGCTGACCGGTAAAACTCCATTTGACTACGACAGCGAATATGAAATAATGGAAGCGCACTTAAAAAAGAATCCTGTTAAGCTTTCCGCTCATTTTGCACAAATACCTCCTGGAGTTGACATTATAATTGGTAAAGCGCTTCATAAATCTATTGAAAGAAGATATAAAACTTGTGAAGAGTTTTTATCCGTTATAGACCATTTACAGGTTAGTCCCGTTTCACAAAATAAGGTTGCAAAAAAGGAGAAACACAAACAGGCAAAAACTGTTTTTAAAAAAGAAGTCAGGGGAAATTCAGTATCACGAAAATCAAAAATTCGTTTTTACACAGCGGCTTGCTTTTTCTTCTGTTTGTTTGGTGTGCTTTTTTACTTCGTTTATTCTACGGTCTCACATTTCTGGAGCAGTTCTGAATCTGCTAATGGATTTAGCTCTGAAAATAATTCCGGTTCCGTAATGGGTTATCATTGGAAAAGCATCGCGGCGGTTGGCTCAGGCAGCCTGAATTCTATTTTTTTTATAAGCGATTCGATTGGTTTTTCATGCGGTAACCAGGGCATAATTATTAAAACATCCGATAGTGGAAATTCATGGATAAACATCGGTGATAGTTCCGGTACTGATTTGAACGATATAAATTTTATTTCACCTGAAAAAGGATATATAGTTGGCGAAAAGGGGTTGATCTTATCTACGAATGATGGCGGCACAACCTGGCAAAAAATTAATTTAGATAGTACAAATTCACTATTTAAAATTATTTTTTTGAAAAATACTTACGCCGGTTTTATAGTAGGTGCGCATGGTACAATATTAAAATCAAATGATGCCGGTGCAAACTGGTATCCTGTTGTCTCTCCATCCGGTGAATTGCTATATAGTATAGCTTTTGCCGATGCTAATAACGGTGTAATTACAGGATGGAATGGAACAATATTGAGAACTTCCGACCAGGGAAAAACATGGAAAGAAGAAAAAAGAATGAGCGATTCATATTTAAGAGATATCTTTTTTGAGGATAGTGATGTTGGAATAATAGTCGGGGGATCAGGTGAAATTTTAAGGACAGATGACGGTGGTGACAACTGGAGTAAGATCAGTTCAAATTCATTTACCGGTTTTCGGGCAGTATATTTCTCACTCGGTCATACCGGTTATATATTGGGCAACAAAGGAGAAATTTTTATTTCAACAAATTCAGGGAAAAGTTGGAATGGTAGTAATTCGGGAAGTTTTTCTTCATTGACATCAATTACCGAAACTCCGTCTAGAAAAATATTTATTTCGGCTAATAACGGTGCTGTTATCACAAATTGATTTTACTAGTTTGATTCTTTAATTTTATATTAATTAATCAAAGATGTTATTAAAACCGGCTGAAGTTAAACAGCAAGAAAACCTGTTGAGGCCTGTTATTTTTGAAAGGGCTAACTTGAGCAATTACCAGAGGAAAAGTGGATAAATTTGTAATTAATGGAGGGAAAAGATTATCAGGGGAAGTCGAAGTAAGCGGTGCGAAAAATGCTTCACTTGCTATATTGCCTGCATGCATTTTAACTTCCGGAACTTCAATCTTGTATAATACTCCTGAATTGAATGATGTATATACCATGATTAAATTAATGAATTTTCTTGGAGCTGAAACTACTTTTAATAATCATGTACTTAATGTTAATACCGAAAAAATAATAAGCCAGGAAGCACCTTATGAGTATGTAAAAAAAATGCGGGCATCAGTATATGTATTGGGTCCATTATTGACCAAATTCGGGAGTGCAAAAGTTTCGCTGCCGGGAGGTTGTGCCTGGGGTCCGAGACCAATCAATCTGCACATAGAAGGTTTGAAAAAAATGGGTGCGGAAATTGATTTAGAGGAAGGGTATATAATTGCTAAAAGCAGAAAACTCTCCGGTGCAAAGATCAATTTTGATGTTTCATCTGTTGGCGCTACAGCTAATATTCTTATGGCGGCTGTTCTTGCCAAAGGGACTACTATAATTAATAACGCTGCAATGGAACCGGAAATTACTAATCTTGCCTCATTTTTAATAAGCATGGGCGCTAAAATAAATGGTTTAAATTGCTCGACCCTTGAAATTGAAGGAATTGATGAATTAAAGCCCTCAGAGGTTAAAACCATCCCGGATAGGATAGAAGCGGGAACTCTCTTGATTGCGGCAGCTATCACAAGAGGTGAAATTACATTAAAAAATATTTCCACGAATTATATCCAATCGATCCTTACAAAACTTGAAGATTCCGGCTGTAAAATAGAAAATGTGAATGGAAATGTCTATTTAAATGGAGTCAACAACGGCATTCAGCCGGCTAATGCAACTACAGCTATTTATCCGGGATTTCCAACGGATATGCAGGCACAATGGACTGCCTACATGGCTTTGGCAAACGGTACATCAACAGTAACGGATACAATTTATTCCGACAGATTTAAACATGTTCCTGAATTAGTAAGACTTGGAGCTAATATTACAGTTACAGACAATGTTGCAGTTATTAAGGGTGTAAAGAAATTACTTGGAGCTAAAGTTATGTCTACCGATCTCCGGGCCAGCGCGAGTCTTGTTCTGGCAGGTCTTGCCGCCGAAGGAAAAACCGAAGTCCTTAGAGTTTATCATTTGGACCGCGGTTATCAGAAAATTGAAGAAAAGCTTAGAACACTGGGTGCAGATATAGAGCGGGTTGAAGGAAAAGAATATTAATAGTGCCTTTCCTGAAAAAAATATTATCCTTTTACAATTACATAATAATTTATTGTCTTATTATATTAATATTAAATATTTTTCTTCTTCAAATTCCTTTAGCCAATATTTTCGGATACGAGTTTTCTTCGGTTAACGCTGTCCTTTTAACATTTTTATCGGGGTTGTATTCCATTTCTTTGCTGGATCATTCCAAAAAAAATAATGATAGGAAAATAACCTCCAGGTGGAAGTACTTAACTTCCTTTACTTTATTTCTGGCATTGCCGGTATCTGTTTCACTTACTCACTCTCTGTATATTCCCGGATTCCCGGTTAAAGATGGAGGCCTTTTCTACCTGGTAATAACTTTTCCTTCTGTTTTAATTGGCTTTTCTCTTTCTCTTATTTGCGTTAACTTTATTAAGAAATTTCATATATTATTATTCATATTTATTTTCCTGATCATTTTATTTATTCCTGTTGCTGAATTTTATTTTAATCCTCAGATTTATTTCTACAATCCGATTTTTGGATATTTCCCCGGAACTATATATGATGAAGGATTACGAATAAGTTTCAATCTTGTCCTGTACAGGATATTAAATGTATTTTATTTCGGTACCATAGCGATTATATCGTATAGATATTTCTCAGGTAAAATAAAACTACCCAAGCTATTAATACTTTCTGTTGTCGTTTTTATTGCAGCATCGTTCATTTATATCTCGCCGCTTTTCGGCTTTTCAACTACTTTTGAACGGTTAAATTGCGAACTAGGCGGAAAGGCTGTTACACAACATTTTATCATTCATTTTCCGCCTCAATTGGATAAAGATTTTGTAAAAGCAATTATAATTTATCATGAATATTATTATACCGGGCTTAAAGATTTTTTTGGTTACGACTACCCGCAAAAAATAAATTCATATTTATTTCTAAATAACGAACAGAAGAAAGAATTATTCGGATCTGAAAACGCCGATGTTGCTAAACCATGGATGAACAGTTCCTTTATAACTTGTACCGACTATATCTCAACATTGAAGCATGAACTTGCTCATTGTTTCTCTTCGGTTATCGGAAAAGGTCCTTTGAAGCTTGCGGCAGGAATAAATCCTTATTTAATTGAAGGACTGGCCGTGGCCGCCGATCCTGTTCATGATGATAATAATGTAGATTATCTGGCATCATTGGCATTTAATAATAAATACAACATGAGTCTTAATGGTTTTTTTGACAAATTCAGCTTTTTTAACCAAGCTTCTTCATTATCATATATTTATGCCGGGTCATTTTCAAAGTATTTGATTAATAAATATGGAATAGCGAAATTTAAGAAGTTATATCGAGAAGGTAATTTTAATAGCGTTTATGACCGGTCTTTAAATTCAGTTCTTATTGAATACGGCTCGGTTTTAACGGACTCAACACTTGTTACAAAGGTTGATGAAGCAAATTATTATTTTGGGAGAAAATCTATTTTCTATAAAGCATTTCCACGTTATGTGCAGGAGAGGATTGCGGAAGGTTGGGACCACTTTAATCATAAAGATTATTGGGAAGCAAAAAAAATATTCAATGATGTAATTAAAATTACAAATGATTACTCTGCTATAATTGGGTATGCCGGCTGTCTACAAAAAATTGATTCAACAAACCAGGCAGTTCAATTTTTATCCGGCCAATTAAAACAATTTAAAAGCTCTGCATACTACTATAGTTTGGAAATGAAATTAGGGGATATGTTGTCTCTAAATCATCGAACTCAGGAAGCTGATTCAGTTTATCATTTATTAGCGGCACAAAATCCAAACCTGGTTTATACTTATCTGGTAAATCTGCGTATTCATTTGCTGGGCAAGGATAGTTTAATAGTGTGTTATCTTGAGGGTAATGATTTTGACAAATTTAATATATTGAAAGAATACATTTCCGGAAAATATGATTATACGGCTTTTCCTGTATTAATTGATTTGTCAAACAGATTTGAAGAAAATTATAATCTGTTTATGACCATATTTGATAAAAATTTTGATGCAGTTGATTTTTCTGAAAGTTATGCTCTGTTTAAGTTATCTAACTATATGCTGGAACACCTTGACATTGAAAGAGCCAGAAAAGTAGCAGCTCTTGCTTTGCGTGCTAAAACAGATAAAAATTTTGATTTGATACTGCAGGCAAATTATGAAAAAATAAATTGGTTCTATTTAAATTACAAAAGCGTTTTGAATAATATAACGATTGGATATAGTTATTGAACTTAATGAATGAAATAGATATTAGAAATGTATTGAAAGAGCTGCCGTTTATAGCGGCAGCTACACAAACTGCCAAACTAATAAATGTGGAAGTGTATATTGTCGGCGGGTTTGTCCGCGATATTTTGCTTAAAAGGGAAAAAAATGAAATTGATTTTTTAGTAATAGGTGACGGGCTTGAATTTGCATCAAAATATTCCTATACATTAGGGGTAGGCAAAATTGATATATTTAAAAATTTTGGTACAGCTCATTTCAGGTATCAGAATTATGACCTTGAATTTGTTGGGGCAAGGAAGGAATCTTACTCGAGAAACAGCCGTAAACCTGAAGTTGTTTGCGGAAGTTTTGAAGAAGATATAGAAAGAAGGGACTTTACTATAAATACACTTGCAGTTTCAATAAATGAAGATACTTTTGGAAGCCTTATTGATACATATAAAGGCTTGCAGGATATTCATGAGCGCTTAATCCGGACACCTATTGATGCTATGATTACTTTTGATGACGACCCTCTAAGAATTATGCGTGCATACAGGTTTGCGACTCAGCTCGATTTTAAGGTCCACGAATCAATTAATGAAGCAGCGAATATTTTACGGGAAAGATTAAAAATAGTATCCCGCGAACGTATAACGGATGAATTTCTTAAAATACTTTCAGCCCCCGTGCCATCTATTGGAATAAAGCTGTTATTTTCTTCAGGTGTAATGGAAATTATTTTTCCAGAGATTGCAAATCTTTCGGGAGTTGATCAAAGACAGGATTTTCATCATAAAGATGTTTTTATTCATACCTGCCAGGTCGTTGATAATATTGCAAAAGTATCGAATAATGTTTGGCTTCGCTTTGCAGCACTAGTTCATGATATTGCCAAACCGCAGACTAAAAAATTTGTTGAAGAAACGGGATGGACTTTTCACGGGCATGAAGAACTGGGTGTCCGAATGATGAAAAATATTTTCAAAAGATTAAAATTACCCTTTAGCAAATTGGAATATGTCGAAAAACTTATCAGGCTTCATCTTCGGCCAATTGCTTTAGCTAAGGAAGAGGTAACAGATTCGGCGATAAGAAGATTAATTGTTTCTGCAGGAGAAGATCTTGAAGATTTGATTACTTTGTGCCGTGCGGATATAACAAGCAAGAATATGGATAAGGTTTCTATGTATCTTGATAATTATGAAAGAGTGATGAAAAAAGTTTGGGAAGTTGAAGAAAAAGATAAACTCAGAGCTTTCCAGTCACCGGTAAGGGGTGAAGAAATAATGAAGCTGTGTAATTTGCAGCCGTCAAAAAAAGTTGGTGAAATTAAATCAGCTATTGAAGATGCTATTCTTGATGGTAAAATCGGGAATAATTACGAAGAAGCTTATCAATACCTATTGAGTATAAAAGATTCATTGTTAAAGTCCTGATCGGCATAAACATTAATATTATTTCCAGTCAGCCTTTATAAACTCACTAATACATTAATGGGATCATTCCAAGATCCGGAATTATTTTAAATAAAAAAATATGATTCATATCAGTTAAGTCTTTTGTTATAATACTTAAATTGCCGTTCATTTAATTTTGCCGCCGTTTATATAGTAATTAGTATATGTGCTGAATTTATTTCTATTTTTGCATAGGAATTATAACATTTTGAAATAAATTAAATATATCCATTGTTGTAACTTAAATTGTTTAGGCAAAGTCTAAACTTAGGATTACTTAGCATAATTAAATAATAATCATCGGAGTTAATAATGCGTTTTTTGTTCAGTCTACTAATAGTTATGATTATTTCGATTACTTCTTTCGGGCAAAATGTATTGACTTTGGATCAAGCCATTAATATTGCACTGAAAAGAAATACCACATTGCAAAAATCCATTAATAGTATAAAATCAAGTGAATCGAATTATAAAGCTTCAATCGGTGCTTTATTACCGAGTATTGGTGCAAATGGTACCTGGAGCTGGTCAAATTCGGTACAAGCGGGAAGCAATTTTACATACGGCGGTTTAGTTATATCAGTACCAAGCAGTACAACCCAGACTACAACTTATAATGCAAGCATAGGAGCTAATTGGACATTATTCGATGGGCTTTCGAATATAGCTAATATATCTCAAAGTAAAGACGCACTGGAATCCGCAAAAATGCAGCTTGAAAATTTAAAACAAAATATAGTTTTTCAAACCATAACATTATATTATGCAGTTGCCGATGACCAGCAGCTATTAAAGGTTCAGGAAGATAACGTAACCTGGAATAAGAAAAGTTTAGAAACGATTGAGGAAAGAAATAAACTTGGCGCAGTTACAATTGCAGATGTATATCAACAGCAGGTGCAGGAGGGTAATGCCGAATTAAGTCAAATTCAAGCTGAAAATAATATGGAAACAGCTAAGAGCAATCTATTATACTATCTTGGTATAGATGTATTAACTAACTACGCATATACGGATACACTGACTGATAAAGAACATGATATTTTAAATTCAAGTATTTCCACGAAATTTGGCGATTTGAATGACCTTGCACAAAGCGCTTTAGCAAACCGGAGTGATTATAAAAGTGCTGTCCTGGATTATGAAGCAGCAAAAAGCGGAGTTACCTCGGCTGAAGGAGCTTATTACCCTTCAATAACAACATCACAAACAGGGTATAATTTAAATGCGAATAGATTAAGCGATATTACCAAGTCAAGAACTTTTGGATTAGGACTTTCACTTAATATACCGATTTTTAATGGTTTTAGTACTGATAATAGTGTTGAAGCTGCAGAAGTAGCTGAGATGAATAAAAAAGTTGATATGGATGACCTGAAAAGAACTGTAAAACAAAATTTACAGCAGACATATCTCGCAGTACTTGCCGCAGAAAAAAGTTTGGATGTTAATAAAAGGAATGTTTTGGCAGCGGATGAAGCACTTAGAATAAAACAGGAAGAATATACATTAGGCTCTGCTACATTACTGGATGTTCTGACTGCAAACTCAACAGATACTTCCGCCAAAACCAATTACATTAATTCCGAATTTCAATATATAGTACTTAATGCACAAATGAAATTTTATCTTGGCGAACTTGATTATAAAAGTTTTGAATAAAATTAGCAAAGGAGAATAATACAAATGGCTAACGGGAAACAAAAGAAATCAAAAAAGAAAATTTATATATTTTCTGGCATCGGTGTGCTTATAATTGCTCTTGTGGTAATTATGGTTCTTGGAAGCAGCAGAGAAGAAATTATACAGGTCCAAACCGAAAAAGTTGCGAAGAGAACAATTACCCAAAGTGTTACAGCAACGGGAACACTGGATCCTGAATTTAAAGTTGTAATTACTCCTGAAGTAACAGGTGAAATTATGGAACTTCCGGTTAAGGAAGGCCAATATGTTCATAAAGGAGATCTGCTGATAAGAATAAAATCGGATGCTTACAGGGCCCAGGTAGAACAATCTGAGGCTGGTTTAAGGAATGCAATGGCTACCCTGGAGATGAACAAAGCTCAACTTGAAAAAGTTAGTGCAGATTATAAACGTACAACAGAACTGCACGAAAAGAATTTAGCAAGCGATTCCGATCTTGAAACTGCAAAAAGCGCTTATCTGAGCACTAAAGCAAACATAGACGGGGCACAGGCTCAGATTGCACAGATGGAAGCCGCATTAAAAGTTCAAAAAGACTTATTGAGTAAAACAACAATTTATTCTACTATGGATGGAACTGTAAGCCAGTTAAATGTTCATCTCGGCGACCGTGTGCTTGGCAGCGGTTACAGTCAGGGCACAGATGTAATGACAATTTCCGATTTAAAAAGTATGCTTGCCGTAGTTAATGTTGATGAAAATGATGTGGTCCTTGTTGCAAAGAATGATACGGTGCGTGTGAAGATAGATGCCTTCGGAGATAGAACTTTCAGAGGCCTGGTTTATGAGATCGGAAACAGCGCTCAAACAACAGGAACCGGAACGCAGGAACAGGTTGTTAATTTTCAAGTTAAAATTAAATTTATTGATTTTGATGATGGTTTCAGGCCCGGTATGTCATGCAATGCTAAGATCGAAACAAAAACTTTATATAATGTTTTCAGTGTTCCAATACAATCTATAACTGCCAGAAATAGTAATGAAGCTCCTAAACCGGTGAATGAAGATGCAAACCAAAATTCAAATAAGAAGAAAGAAAACCCGGCTACAGCAGAGAAGTTAAAGGAAATAGTATTTGCTGTTAAAGATAATAAAGTGAAGACAATTGATGTTACAACCGGAATTAGCGATGATAATTACATTGAAGTCACAAGCGGTTTAACAGGCAATGAAGAAGTTGTAAGCGGGCCGTACAGAGCAATTTCGAAGGATTTGCAAAATGGTTCAACGGTCAAATTGGATAAACACGGAAAAACTACCGCTGCAAGTAAATAAAATTAAACTGGATGAAAAAATGAATATAATTAATATTGAGCATATTTCTAAAGTTTATCAGGTAGGTACTGAACAGGTACATGCAATTGCCGATATTTCTTTGAAAATTAATAAAAATGAATATGTTGCAATAATGGGGCCTTCGGGTTCCGGGAAATCTACCTTAATGAATATGCTTGGATGTCTTGATACACCTTCCACAGGCAAGTATGAATTTAATGGCGCAAGTGTAAGTCAAATGAGTGATAATGAACTGGCAAAAATACGGAATAAAGAAATTGGATTTGTTTTCCAGACATTTAACCTTCTTGCAAGATCTGATGCAATTCATAATGTTGAACTTCCGTTAATTTATGCCGGAGTTACTTCTGCTGAAAGAAGAGAACGTGCTGAACAAGCTTTAATAGACGTTGGTTTGAAAGACAGAATGCATCATAAGCCGAATGAGCTTTCAGGCGGTCAGCGTCAAAGGGTTGCCGTTGCAAGAGCTATAGTTACAAAACCTTCCATTATCTTAGCAGATGAACCTACAGGTAATCTTGATTCAAAAACCGGAGAAGAAATAATGGTACTTTTTAATGAAATATATGAAAAGGGAAATACTATAATTCTTGTAACTCACGAAGAATATATTGCAGAACATGCTGCTAGGATTATTAGAATTAAAGACGGGTTAATTGAAGCAGATGTACCCGTACTTAACAGATATATACCAAAACTCCGGGTAGAAGTAAATTAATAAAATTCTTTAAGTAACAAGGAAAGATATTATGTCAAGATTCGCCCTTTTATCTTATGAATTTAAAGAAAGTATGATGATAGCATTAAGAGCTATTGGCTCTAATAAAATAAGATCGTCACTTACAATGCTTGGAATATTTATTGGTGTAACTGTGGTTGTTCTAATGACAACAGCAATTAAAGGAATAGATAATTCATTTCAGCAGGGAATAAGTTCTTTAGGATCCGATGTACTTTATGTGCAAAAATGGGCCTGGTTTTCGGGTAATGACTGGTGGAAAATGAGGAACAGGCGACCGATTACAATGGAAGATTTTGAGAGGTTTAAAGACCTGGTAAAACTGCCTCTCGCTTCTTCTCCCACGCTTGCTGTACAACAATCTCTCAAATATCAAAGCCGGTCGGTTGATAATATTTTTATAGATGGCTCCGACCAGAATTATATACAAGAAAGAAATTTTGCTTTTGACCAGGGCAGATTTTTTACAGAAACAGAAAGTAAAAGCGCAAGAAATGTAATAGTTCTCGGCAGTGAAATTGCCAACGATTTATTCCCTCTTGGAAATGCAATGGATAATGAAATAAAAGTTGGGCCGGTTACCTACAAGGTTATTGGCATACTAACAAAACAAGGAAGTTTCTTACTCGGAGATTTCAATCCGGATAACATGGCGTTTGTTCCTATCACTACCATCTTTAAATATTTTTCGGATAAGGCGCACAGTAGTTTAACCATTCAGGTGCGCGCCAAAAGTACCGCTTTGTTGGAAGATACTAAGGAGGAAACTGAAGAAGCATTTAGAAAAGTAAGGGGGCTTGCTTACAGCCAGGAAGACGATTTCTCCATCAACCAGCAGGAAGGAATGATTGATAATTACAATAAAGTTGTCGGGGTAATACAAATTGCCGGATTATTTATTACGGGCTTATCCCTCTTTGTTGGCGCTATTGGTATAATGAATATTATGTTTGTTTCGGTTAAGGAAAGAACTAAAGAAATCGGGCTTCGCAAAGCAATAGGTGCAAAGAAGAGGACAATACTGGCTCAATTTCTATTAGAATCTTCTTTTATTTGTCTTGTTGGTGGTATTGCGGGATTGATTGCCGCAATATTGTTAAGCTTTGTAGTAAATCAGTTTATTCCTACATCAGTTCAATATGGGGCTGTTGTAATCGCGATATTAGTTTCTTTAATTACCGGCCTGATTTCAGGTTTAGCACCAGCGTATACGGCAGCCAAAATGGACCCGGTTGAAGCATTAAGGTTTGAGTAATATGAAAGTATCTGAAATACTAAATATTTCTTTGCAATCCATTAAAGGGAATAAATTAAGAACTATGCTTACTATCCTTGGTGTTGTAGTAGGTATCTTTTCTATAATTGTTATTATGACAATCATTACAATGCTTCAGGATACCATTCAGAATGGATTTTCTCAGCTTGGGCAGAACACTTTTCAAATACAAAAATTTCCGGCATTCTTTACGGGAGGCCCGAGTGCTTTTGCCAAATTTAGAAATCGAAAAGACATTACACTCGATGATTATTACAGATTTAAAGTCATGCTTAAAGAGGCAAAGTATATAGGCGGTGAACAATGGCAATTTGGCCTCGTCGTTAAGTTTGGGAATAAAGAAACAAATCCTAATATCCAAGTTGCCGGTATTACATCAGACGCAATGAAAACCAACAATTGGATTGTCGCCAGCGGCAGGGATATAAATGATATGGATGTTCAGTATGCAAACGGTGTTTGTGTAATCGGTCAGGATATTGTTGATAAACTTTTTCCAAATCTAAATCCTTTAGATCAAATAATAAGAGTAGACGGTTTGCCGTTAAAAGTTGTAGGAGTTTTAGAAAAGCAGCCTGCAATTTTCGGACAAAGCAATGACAGCTTTGTTGTTATGCCGGTAACTACATTCCAAAATAAATATGGAAAATATTCAAGAAGTATCAATATTACCGTAATGTCATACAGTAAACTTGATTATAATGAAATAATTGATGCTTCTATAGGCTATATGAGAATTATAAGAAAAGTAGATCCAGGTAAAGATAACGATTTTGATATTTTCAGTAATGATTCGATTATTGAACAGATTAACGGAATAACAGGCGGAGTAAAAATTGGTGCAATGGTTATCTCAATTATTGCTCTACTTGCCGCAGGCGTTGGAATTATGAATATTATGCTTGTTTCAGTTACCGAAAGAACCCGTGAAATTGGTATCAGGAAAGCGATAGGTGCACGTAAAATGGTAATACTATCTCAATTTTTAATCGAAGCTGTTGCACTTTGTCTTATAGGCGGATTTATAGGGATTGTACTTGGTGTAGGCGTGGGAAACCTTGCGGGAAGTTTTTTAAATGCCCAGATGGCAATCCCTGTCGATTGGATTATTATAGGTTTTTCGCTTTGTCTGCTGGTAGGTATTATGTTCGGAACTTATCCGGCATATAAGGCTGCCAACCTGGATCCTATTGAAGCTTTAAGATATGAATGAATTATGTTACATGGTAGTATTTGTTATCAATTAAAAACTGAACAAAGATTAAATTTAATTTAATCGGGGAAAGATAAATGGAGTTTAGCCAAATATTTATTATGTCACTCCAGTCGTTGAAAAACAACCGGCTGAGAACTTTGCTTACTATACTGGGTGTTGTGGTTGGGATTTTTTCCATTATTGTAATTATGACTATTATTACAATGCTGCAAACCAGCATTGAAACCGGCGTTAATTTTTTAAATAAAGATACTTTCGAGATACAGAAATTTCCAGCTATCGGGGACCATAGTGACTTTGATAAATACAGGAACCGGAAGAATATCAAATTGGAAGATTATTATAGGTTCGAAAAACTAATGACGCATGCAAAATATGTCGGTGCATCGCAGGAAGATTATCCCAAGGTAATAAAATTCAGAGACAAACAAACTAATCCTAATATTGCCGTTGTCGGATTAACTATCGGCGAATTTAGAACTTATAATGTAGGAATTGAAAAGGGCAGGGAGTTTATGCAGACCGATATTGACTATTCTGAAAGGGTTTGTTTGCTTGGTCATGATGTTTATGACAAATTATTCTCAGGGATTGATCCAATAGGACAAGAGATTAGAATAGATAATCAACCTGTAAAAATAATAGGATTAATGGAACAGCGTCCGCCCATTTTCGGACAAAGCAGGGATAATTTTGTTATAATTCCTATAAGTACATATCAATCTTTCTATGGTTCTCAAAATGAAACTGTAAGCATTACAGTGCAGTCCTATTCGGATTTAGATTACCAGGAAAATATGGATGAAGCTATTGGCTATTTAAGGACAATTAGAAAAGTACCTCCCGGGAAAGACAATGACTTCGAAATTTTCAGTAATGAATCGATTATGTCTCAAATAAATAATATCACCGGCGGAGTAAAAATCGGCGCAATGGTCATATCTATTATAGCTCTTCTTGCAGCCGGAGTTGGAATTATGAACATCATGCTTGTTTCCGTAACCGAACGGACCCGCGAAATAGGTATCCGAAAAGCAGTGGGTGCTAAGAAAAAAAATATTTTAATGCAGTTTTTAATTGAGGCAGTCATTCTATGCCTGATTGGCGGGTTTATCGGAATAATCCTGGGGGTTGGAGTGGGAAATATCGCCGGTTCTTTTTTAGCTGCTGACGCCGTTATTCCATATGAATGGATACTTATTGGTTTATCAATGTGCTTATTTGTTGGAGTTATTTTTGGTACTTATCCGGCTTACAAAGCAGCCAATCTGGATCCGATTGAAGCACTTAGATACGAATAACTTTTGTCTGCTGCTTGATATGGGTAATTATTAATTACAGCACTGATTAATTTGAATAGGTAATTTATAAATTTTGACCCGCCAAATCGTTGTTGGAATATATCCGGAATCAGGTTGATGTATCCAAAACGATAGAATTTACTAATTTATTTGTGCCAATTACTAAGCCAGCCTTCTTTTTTCAGCAGTTATAAATGATATAATCAGTTAGATTGTTTTTTATAGACTTGAATAAAGATATATGTACATTTAGATTTGGACTTCACAAAACTAATTTCATTGTTTGACAATAAAATATTATTCTCTTTTTTGGATTACAGCATTAATCATTCTGCAGTCTTCAATCTTTGCTCAGCAAAAATATTATACGGGCATTGTTACGGATACTATACGTGTGAATTTTCAAAATTTATATAAACTTTCCCAACCCGCCATTATTCCTTACACCGAAACAATAAAAGTAAACGGCAAATTATTAAATAAAAACAATTTTATTGTTTATTATTCAACAGCTTCTTTTAAATTAGCAGATTCAATTCATTATTCAATATTTGATACTATAACCGTTACGTATCTTGCTGTAAATATTTCAATTAAAAAAGAATATGAAAACCGGAGCATTGTGTACAAATTTGAACCTAAGTCCGGAGACACCTTAAGAATTGCTAAAGATGAAAGCAATCCATTATCATCAGAGGCTATATTCGGCAGTTATATAGAAAAAAGCGGAACACTGGTAAGAGGATTTACCGTAGGAACAACCCAGGACTTAACCCTAACGAGCGGACTGCGATTGCAAATATCAGGCAAATTATCAAATGATATTGATGTTATTGCTTCAATTACTGATGATAATACTCCAATTCAGCCGGAGGGAAATACAGCCACTCTTGATGAATTAGATAAGGTCTTTATTCAGGTGAAACATCCAAATGTTACTGCTACGTTTGGTGATTATGATCTCCATGAGAATTCAGGCGAGTTTGGTGTTATTACCCGAAAATTAGAAGGACTAATGGCAGAATTTAATTACGATGGACAAAAAGGTTACGTTGCAGTAGCTTCTGCCAAAGGAAAGTTTACAACAAGTCAATTAACCGGATCAGACGGTGTTCAGGGGCCATACCAATTATACGGTGCTAATGGTGAAAATAGTATAATTATAATTGCAGGAACCGAAAATGTTTATGTAGACGGTATCCAGGTTAAAAGAGGTGAAAGGAATGATTATACAGTTGATTACGCAAACGCCCAGATTACTTTTACCACTAATAAACTAATCACTTCCGCAAGCAGGATTACGGTTGATTTCCAGTATACAGACATGCAGTATACCAGAAATTTTTTTGGTGCAGGAATTCAATCAGAATTAATGAATAATAATCTGGGTATTAATTTTCAATACCTGCAGGAAGGCGATGATAAATCTTCTCCAATTGATGTTTCTCTTTCTGATTCGGATAAGACAATACTGGCCGCTGCCGGAAATAACAGGTTTAAAGCAACTAAATCTGGTGTTGCTCTGGCAACTGCCGATTCTCAGGGGGTAGTCCAGGGTACATACCAGGCCGTTGATACACTAATCAATAATAAGAGTTACATATATTATCTTTATAATCCCGGAAATACAAATTCAATTTATACCGTTACATTTAGTTATGTGGGACAGGGGAACGGAGATTATATCAATATAAGTATTGGGGACTTTAAGTTTGTAGGTATAAACCAGGGAAGTTATGCTCCGATCATATTCCTGCCCATGCCAGAATCTAAACAGCTTGCGGATCTTTCACTGAATTATAAGCTGGAGAAAGGTATGAGCCTCCAAATTGAACTAGCCGGAAGTTTATGGAATCAAAATACCTTTTCATCTCTCGATCAGAAAGATGACGGCGGGTATGCAAGAAATTTGTTTTTTAAAATGGTTCCGGGAAATGTTGAAATTGGAAACTTAAATCTCGGCCAAATTGGATTCTCTTATAAAGACCGCTATATTGAAAGTACATTTGCATCACTCGACCGGATAGATTCAATTGAATATGACCGTGATTATAATATTTCTGATACCTCTTCTGCGGAAAATGAAGAGCTGCGTGAATTTAACCTTACATTAATTCCTGCTAATGAATTAAATATCAGTTCTACTTATTCTTCATTAAAACGCGGTGAAGATTTTAGCTCAAGTCGGTTTAATAATACCGTGAATTTATCCTGCAAAAATTATTCATTTAATTATAATCTTGATTATGTATCCTCGGATGATTCAACTTATCAAAGCAGTTGGTTAAGGCAAAAAGGTTCAGGTTATTATTCTATAGGCATTTTAAAACCGGGATTTGATTTCCTTGCGGAAGATAAACTTGATACTCAAAGTGGTACTGATACCCTCCTTTCTACAAGTTTAAAATATTATGAAATAGATCCGTATTTAAATCTACTTGATTTTTACGGTATTAAACTTACTTTTAAATATACTCTGAGGGACGATTACCTGCCGCTAAACGGGATCATGATGAAACAGTCAACGTCTACCGGTGAAAATTTGGTGCTGGCATATAATGGTATTAAAGAGATAAATTCAACATTAACTATTACTATTATTAATAAAGACTATGAAGAAGCATTTAAAAATGAAGGTTATCTTAACAACCAAACAATTCTTGTAAACTCTCAATCACGGTTTAATTTTTGGAGTCCTATTTCAGGTGATTTTTATTATCAGGTATCAACGCAAAAATCAGCAAAGCTGCAACAGGTATTTGTTAAAGTTGCCCAGGGTGCGGGAAATTATATCTATCTTGGCGATTTAAATCATGATGGCCTTTTGGATGTAAATGATTTTCAACAAACTCTTTATGACGGCAACTATGTTATGGTTACGATACCTACGGCTCAACTTTATCCAGTAATTGATCTTAAAACAAGTTCGCATTGGAGGCTGAATTATAGGGAAATGGCTGATAAAAATTCTCTGTTGGGCGGAATATTGAAACCTTTTACTTCAGAAATTCAATGGAAAGTTGAAGAAAACACACAAGAGCAGGATTATGCAAAAATTTATTTATTAGATTTCTCTGATTTTCAGAATCCGGCAAAGACAATTAATGGCACAAATTATTTTCAGCATGACTTGTTCCTTTTTGAAAATGATCCTGAATTTTCTTCCCGTATTCGCTATAACCAGGCAAAAAGTTTAAATCAATATAGCAGCGGTCTTGAAAGTGCTTACACCAGGGAAAGAAGCATTAGATTAAACATTAAATTGATTAAAGAAATCAGCAATCAAACAGATATTGTAAACGGGACAGATAACTTAGGAGCACCCGTTACATCAATAGATAAAAGGGAAATTAAAAGTAACATTATTACTTCAAATTTTTCTTATCATCCTGTGCAGGAGTATGAGTTTGGTTTTAAATTAAGTACGGGACAGAAACAAGATGACCTGCCTGACAATCCAACAATAATTAATTTGAACTCTCAAACTTTAAGTTTTATTTATTCTTTTGCCGGGACCGGAAGATTAAAAATTCAATTTGAAAGAGATGAACTTGTCCTTAATAATACAACTAACTATATACCATTTGAAATGACGGAAAGCAATTTAATTGGTAAAAATTTTTATTGGGGTCTTAATTTTGATTATAAACTATCTGCTAATTTACAGTCAACATTAAGTTATACCGGAAGACTTCAGGCAGCTTCGCAGGCGGTTCATACGGCCAAGGCCGAAGTCAGAGCGTATTTTTGATTCTAAAAATGCGAACAAAAGAATTTAATATTAAAAGACAGGGATTGCTCCGGCATAGTGCAATAAAATTATAGTAATTAATAAAAAAAATAAATTAGAATATATTGGTTTAAAAATGGCTAAAATAATTACAAATCTCATAGAAGCTCATATTTTTAGGAAAACTAAAAACGGCATAGAATTATTATTATTGAAAAGATCTGAAACTGAAATTTATCCCGGTCTCTGGCAAATGGTATCGGGGAAAATACAAGTGAATGAGAAAGCGTATCAAACTGCTCTTAGAGAAATAAAGGAAGAGACGGGTCTGATTCCTGATAAATTTTGGGTAGCGCCTAATGTAAATTCATTTTATTATCCTGAAAAAGATTATATCTCTTTACTCCCGGTTTTTGCTGCATTGGTTGATTCAAAATCCAAAGTAAAAATAAGTAATGAGCATTCGGAATATAAATGGGTAAATCCTGCAAAAGCAAAAAGAATGCTGGCCTGGGCGGGCCAGAGGCAGTCAGTTGAGATAATTCGGGAATATTTTACTAAAGAAATAAGTTTCCTGAATTTTGTCAAAATTCAATTGTAGGCCGGGCAGATATGCCCGACCAGTCATAAAAAAGAAAAAAAACAGACGATCATATCTGTTCGCCCTGCAACTAGAAAAAAAACTGATTATTTATTATGGTTTAAGGGGCGATTTATATATTTTTAAGAACGGATTTTCCATAAAATATCAGGAGCAAAATTGGGATTATTAGTTGTAGGTTCATTAGGTTTGGATAGTGTTGCAACACCATTTGATAAAGTTGATAATGCTTTGGGGGGATCTGCGACATATATTTCACTGGCGGCAAGTTATTTTAGCGGGCCTCTATATTTAGTTGGTGTTGTGGGCGAAGATTTTCCCAAGGAGTATATTAGTCTCCTGGAAAATCATAATATTGATCTTGAAGGATTACAGGTTGTAAAAGGCGGTAAAACTTTTCGTTGGGCAGGTAAATATCATTACGATTTGAATGTTCGCGATACCCTGTTAACGGAACTTAATGTATTTGAAAAATTTGATCCTATTGTTCCAGATAAATTCAAAAAAGCAAAATTTATCTGCCTTGGTAATATTGATCCAAGCCTGCAGTTGAAAGTTTTAGATCAAATGGAAGATCCCCATTTTGTTGTCGGTGATACGATGAATTATTGGATTGAAGGGAAAAAGGATACGCTGATGGAACTGTTAAAACGCGTTAATGTGCTTATAATTAACGATTCTGAAGCGCGTCTTCTTGCCAAAGAGCCCAACCTGATTAAAGCATGGAAAATTATCCGGGCTATGGGTCCTGAAATTTTAATAATTAAAAAAGGTGAACATGGAGCTCTTCTTTTTACTGATGAATTGGTTTTTTCTGCTCCTGCTTATCCTATGGAAATGATTTATGATCCTACCGGTGCAGGTGATACTTTTGCAGGTGGATTCATCGGTTACCTTCATAAAACTCAGGATTTAAGTTCTGAAAATATGAAACGCGCGGTTATATATGGAAGCGCTATGGCTTCTTTCTGCGTTGAAAAATTTAGTACACAGGGATTTGAGAATTTACAATATCTTCGTGTTCATGACAGGTACAGGGAATTCCTGAATCTCTCCAGGTTCGATGAAAAAGAATAATAGCTTTGAATTTAACGGCTGGTAGTTCCAAATGAGCGGAGAGTATTTTTCAATTAAATTTCAGGATGATAAAGTTGTTTTTTTAGATCAGACTAAACTTCCTTTTGAAGAAATTTATGTTGGTACAGATAACATTCAGAGGATTGCCGAAGCCATTGAAAAATTGGAAGTACGAGGAGCACCTTTAATCGGGATAACCGCAGCGTACGCTTTAGCACTCTCACAAAAAAATAATGATCTTCAGTATGCTCAAATTAATTTTGATAAAGCTTTTGAAAGAATAAAAAGAACCCGCCCGACTGCGGTAAATTTATTTAATGCTTTAAACCGCGTAAAAAAAGTATTTAAAGAAAATAAAAACTCGTCAGATATCTATCAAATTCTCCTTTTAGAAGCAAAAAAAATTCACAAGGAAGACATTAATAAATGCTGCAAGATCGGTGAAAACGGATTAATGATTTTTAAAAAAAATCAACCGTATTAACCCACTGTAATACCGGCAAACTCGCTACCGGCGGCGATGGAACTGCATTCAGTGTAATTAAAAAAGGTTTTGAAAAAGGATTAATTGAATTTGTTTATGCAGATGAAACAAGACCTTTACTTCAGGGTTCACGGCTTACTGCATTTGAATTGGAAAAATGCGGAATTCCTTTCGCTCTCCAAACGGATTCTACGGCAGCCGTTCTTATGAAGCAGAATAAAATCGATTTCGTTATTACCGGTGCCGACCGTATTGCTCTGAATGGAGATTCTGCCAATAAAATAGGTACTTATAATTTAGCAATCCTGTGTAATTATCATAATATACCTTTTTATATTGCTGCTCCAACCACGACTATTGATAGAGAAATTGCAACCGGAGACGAGATAGAAATTGAATTCAGAAATAAAAGTGAAATTTTAACTTTAAATGGAACTCCCGTAATACCTGATAGCTATCAGGCATTTTGTCCCTCATTTGATGTTACACCTTCTCATCTTATCTCAGGTATTATTACCGAAGAGAAAATTCATTTTTTCCCATATAATTTTATACAATGAGCGAAATAATTAAGACCGAGGCTATGGTCTTAACTAAAATGGACTATGGCGATACAAGCAAAATAGTTTCACTATATACGAAAGATTTTGGTAAAATTTCTGCTATTATAAAAGGGGGCAGGAGTTCTAAATCTAAAACGGGTATGATGGTGGATCCGCTTAATCATATCCAGGTTGTTTTTTATAAAAAAGATACGCGTGAACTTCAAATAATTTCCAGTGCGGATTTAATAAACTTTTATTCAGCTATAAAGGAAGATATTGATAAATTAAAATATTCACAAGCTATTTTAGAACTTTTAAAAAACCTTACAGTTGAACACGAAGTAAATGATAGATTATTTAAGGGTGTTATTAGAATATTAACTTTAATTAATTCTAATACCGAACATCCCATAGTCCTATTTGCCAGATTTTTTATTTTCTTTCTATCTGAACTCGGGTATGAACTTCAGTTTGAAAAATGTGCTGTATGCGGTAGAACAAACCTTGAAAATATGGAATTGTCGCATAATTTTGAATTAGGTATTTTGTGTAGTGATTGCCGCCATACTCAGGTAGAATTTTTTTCTATAAATCAGGAACTTTTTAGCTACTTAAACTGTCTAAAATACAGTAAAAAAATAGAATTAGTGAATATGGCCGCAGCGGAAAGAGCCATAGTATTTTTAGAAAGGTATCTGAAATTTCATATACCCGATTTTAAAGGAATTCAATCTTTCCAGATATATAAATGAAACAATATTTTGCTTTAATAATGATATAAAAAAGGAATAAACCGGAGAAGTTAATATGAAATCAAAAAGTTTATGGGGTGCGATATTATTGGTAATAGTTGGAATTGTTTTTGGGGCTGTACTGGTATCAGGATTTGGATTAGTCAGGCCTGGTTTTGCAGATATTAAACTCGGCGCTGCAATGCCGCCGGTAGATTTAAATGCCGATGCAACTTCCTTCAGTAAAGCTTTTATTGAAGTGGCAAAGGATGTTACTCCCGAAGTTGTTCAGATAACTGTTGTTGCTAAAACAGAAAATCCGCACGGCAATTTCTTTTTCAATCCATTCCAGGAAATGCCAAAGGAAGAAGAAGGATCAGGAAGCGGGATTATAATAACATCCGACGGTTATATTGTAACAAATAATCACGTTGTAAATAAAGCAACCTCAGTAAAAGTCGGACTCTCCGATAACAGGAACTTTATAGCTAAAGTTATAGGTACTGATCCGCAAACAGATATTGCCGTTATTAAAATTAACGCTCATGATTTACCGGTTGCTTATTTAGGTGATTCAGACAGTTTAAAAGTCGGCCAATGGGTTATGGCAATTGGAAATCCACTTGGATTTACTTCTACTGTAACCGCCGGTATTGTCAGCGCGCTTGGAAGGGGAAGCTTAAACCTGATAAATAATAATGAGAATAGATACGGTGTTGAAGATTTTATACAAACTGATGCAGTGATAAATCCGGGTAATAGCGGCGGAGCTTTAGTTGATTTATCGGGTGCGGTTATCGGAGTTAATGCAGCAATAGCAACCCCTACGGGCAGCTATATCGGATATGGCTTTGCAATACCTATCAGCCTCGTTAAATCGGTTTCAAAACAATTGATTGCTTATGGTAAAATCACAAGGGGGTACATCGGAGTTTCAATACAGCCAGTAGACGATGCCACGGCTAAAGCAATCGGGCTGGATAAGCCGCATGGCGTTATTATTCAGGAACTGGTACCGGACGGCGCCGCATCTAAGGAAGATATTAAACCCGGTGATGTTATTCTCAAAATTGACGGCAAACCTATTGACCAGGCGAATGAATTACAAAGTTACGTTGCAACTAAAACTGCAGGTACGGTTGTAAATCTTACAATATATCGCAATGGTAAAGAGATTGAAAGAAAAGTCGCTTTAAAAGAAAGAGCTGAAGACCGCAAAACCGAAGCTGTTTCGGAAAATGATGAATCAGGCAGCGATAATGATACTAAATCAAGTGTTGTTACTCTTGATAATATCGGTATGAGCATACGGAATTCTACTAAACAGGAGAAAGCAGATTATAAGATTTCAGATGGTATAGTAGTGAACGATGTGACAGAATATGGCGAAGCAATGAATCAGGGGATTGGAAAAGATATGGTAATTACGGAAGCCGACAGGCAGCCGGTAAAGGATGTTAATCAATTTAAAAAGATTGTTGCTTCTAAAAAAGGTTCGGCGGTACTCGTAAAAGTTAAAGATAAGAAGGGCAACAGCAGGTTTATTGGTTTGGAAATTCCCGAGTAGAATCAAATAAAATAATTTTAAATGAACGCCCGAACATTCGGGCGTTTTTTTTATATTTGCCTGGATAATTCATCGGAGATTAAATGATACGGTTTCTTACTGCGGGTGAATCCCACGGAAAAGCGCTGACTACAATTATAGAAGGATTTCCTTCTAATTTAAAAATTGAAATTGATTATATCAACTTTCATCTGAAACGAAGACAGGGGGGTTACGGCAGGGGATTAAGAATGAAAATCGAAACCGATACAGCGGAAATAGTTTCGGGTATCAGGTTCCAAAAAACTCTGGGCTCACCCATATCCCTGCTAATAAAAAACAGGGACTGGGATAATTGGGTTGATAAAATGACTCCGGATAAAAAACTTGCGAAAGTTGAAAAGATAACTATTCCGCGTCCGGGGCATGCAGATCTTGTAGGAATTTCCAAGTATAATTTTGATGATATCCGGAATTCTATAGAGCGGTCAAGTGCAAGGGAAACTGCAGCAAGAGTTGCTGCATGTTCTATTGCAAGAAGATTTTTGGAGGAATTTGGTATAACTGTGGGGAGCTTTGTTGAAAGCATCGGTGGAGTGTATCCTAAATCTAATTTTTCATTAAATCTTTTCAATAATGACCTGCCGAAAAATTTTTCCGGATGGGGCTTATCAGAACAATCCGATAAAAGTGAAGTAAAAGTTTTGGATAAAGAACATGAAATAAAAATTATAAATAAAATTAAACTTGCAAAAAAAAGAGGAGATACACTCGGCGGTACATTTTACGTTGTTGCCACGGGGGTGCCTGTGGGATTGGGCAGCTTTGTTCATTATGATACCAAACTTGATGCCGAAATTGCCCAGTCTGTTATGTCTATTAATGCAGTTAAAGCTGTCTCTATAGGAACAGGATTTGAAGCGGCTGAAAAATTTGGTTCGGAATCTCATGATGAAATTATTGAAAAGAGCGGTTCCCTGATAAGAAAAACAAACAGGGCAGGAGGCATTGAGGGTGGTATTTCTACCGGGCTGCCTATTATTGTCAGGGCTGCTATGAAGCCGATAGCAACTTTGATGAGTCCCATAGAAAGTGTAGACCTTCATAATATGCAGCATGTAGATGCCCGCCGGGAAAGAAGCGATTTTGTTGCCGTACCGGCTTGTGCAGTTATTGCCGAATCAATGCTTATATGGAGTCTTGCAAAATATTTTTTAGAAAAATTCGGCGGCGATTCTATTGAAGAAACTAAAGATAATTATAAAAATTATACAGGTAAGCTGAATAAGAGAATTAATAATAATTTTAAAAAATTGTAAAGCTGACAATCTTGCCTTATGACAGGTTAGTTCGCCCTATAAAAAGAAAGTATTTAGAATGCTTGTTGTAAAGAGTTTTATATTTAACATGTTTGCGGAAAATACGTTTGTAGTTTGGGATGAAGAATCAAAGGATAGCGCTGTAATCGATGCAGGGTGTTCCAGCAGATCCGAAGAAGAAAAACTTGGACAATATATTTCCGACAATCAAATTATTTTAAAATACTTACTAACTACACATGGGCATATAGATCACGTTCTGGGAAATAAGTTTATTAAAGAAAAGTATAATCCTGAATATTATGCCCCGGAAATTGATATACCTTTATTGCAGCGTATAGAGTTGCAGGCTGCGGCATTCGGACTGGAAATTGAAAAGCCGCCGCTTCCTGAAAAATACCTGTCTGAAAATATAATCCTTAGCCTGGGTAAATCAATAATTTCTTTTTTGTTTACACCAGGGCATACACCAGGTGAATACTGTGTTTATTTTAAAAAAGAAGCTTTTTGTTTTACGGGAGATGTTTTGTTTAAAAATAGTATTGGTAGAACTGATTTATGGGGAGGTGATTTGAAAACTCTGCTTAATTCGATTGAAAATAAATTATTTACCCTGCCTGATAATGTAATTATTTATCCTGGACATGGTGAAAGTACTAAAATAGGCCAAGAGAAAAGCGATAACCCGTTTCTTAATGAATTGAATAAAAGGTGATATTATTTTTGGGTAGCCTATGATATTAGCCTCGTAGATTATGGTGACCAAATAATTGGATTCTGCCAAAATTTAGCTCAAATAAATTAATTTAATAATAATTTTAAGAGCATAAGATGAACATGCATGATCTAAAGTGGAGCCCTGCAGAAAAAAAGATTGCCCGAACTGCATTTGATAAAGCATATAGCCGCGAAATTTTAGATATTAAGAAAAATCTTATTGCAAAAGTTAAAACTATTAAATACGAAAAGGATATTTGGGCTCTGCACGATTATTTATCTGATCGAAGGATTACTGTGGATAATAAATATGATTACCGGTACTCCAAATTAATTATTGTTTTTAGCCGGTTACTTATTGATGGCTATCTTAAAAAGGAAGAATTAACAGGGCTTCGAGAAGATAAAATAGACCTGATTTTGAAAATATGTTTTATTGAAAAAAATGAGATACAAAGTTCCTTAAACTAACACGTTAAAGTTGTACTAATAAAAAATGAATAAATTTCATTGATTTAAAGTTTTCGTTTCGATATATTAAATCTCTGTTAAAAACTATTTTCAATCTCTAACTTTACGGCAAAATTTGCATGAGATTAAAAAGCGCTCAGGCTAAAAATCTTTATAAGTATATCATTTCTTACTTTGTTTTATGGATCCTTCTTTTTGAATTCATATTACCGGTTAATAATATATTACCAAAACCTTCTATAGTTCTTCTATCCTTTAGCGCATTATGGAATTATTACAGGCTCCTGTATAACTTTTCAGTAACTATATCTGCAGTTTATCTGTCAATATTGATTGCATATTTCATAACTGCAGCCTTAAGTGGGTATATAGTAAGGAAAAATCATTTCGTCACTGAGTTATTACTATCATTCCACTGGTTCTCAAATTTTATTCCTGCCATTATTTTTGGATTTTTTCTTATTTACTGGCTCCCTTCTTCAATATATATAGAATATCTGTTCGCGTTTTTAATTGCTTTATTTTCTCTTGTAATCAGGATAAACGAAGAATCGGCTAAGGTAAAACATGAATATATTGATTCAGCAGTCTCTCTGGGAGTCATTGAAAGCGTAATATTAAAAAAAGTAATTTGGAAATCACTGCAGCCTTCAATTATACGATACCTGATTGTTTTACAGTTTAATTTATGGTCTGTATTAATTTCATTTGAATTTATAAAAGGCGGTTACGGGCTTGGCAGAATTTACCGTTTAGCTATTAATTACAAAGATCTTTCGGCATTATTCACAATATCTATAATTGTCGGTGTTACAATATATCTGGGTACTCTTTTAATTAATTATTTTAAGAATAAATTTTATAATTGGAGCCTTGATTGAACCGGGAAATTCTTCTTGAGGTTAAAAACATTTCCAAAACAGTTCACGGGATGGCCGGTTCCAAGGTTAGGGTTCTTGATAATGTAAACTTTCAAATAGATAACCCGGAAACTAAGGGACAAATCATTTCATTAGCTGCAGCATCTTCTCCGGAATTAACTTCTTTATTAAAAATTATTTCCGCAGTGGAAAAACCTTCTGAAGGTGCATTATACCTTTACGGTAAACAATTTCATAAGCCTGAAGGGAAAATAGTTTTTATTCCGGAACATTCTTCATCATTTCCCTGGCTGGATGTTGAACAAAATGTGAAATTTGCCGTCAAATTTAAGAACAATAATCCTGAAGAGATTGACAAAAAAGTTAAAGAAGCCATTTTATTTGCCGGGCTCGAAGGTTATGAAACTCATTTTCCCGATGATAATAGCCTTGGTTTTAGATTCAGGATATCTGTGGCACGTGCCATTGCTGCCGATGCCAAAATTTTATTGCTTGATGAACCTTTAAGAATTCTTCATGGAGAAACTAAAAAAGAAATTTTTAACCTTATAAAGGAAATTTCCAAAAAATTTAATATTACTATTATAATTGCATCTACTAATATTAGCGATTCAATACTACTTTCAGATAAAATCTTCCTTATGACAAGACACCCAGGCAAAATTGTTGATACAATAGACATCGATATATCCAAAGAATTGAGTATACACTCGGATTACTTTCAAGTTTTAAAACGTGAAATTGAAAAATTATTTTTCGGTTATGAAAATATTCCGGTGAAATAAGAATTAACCGGACAAAGATATTTACTAAAAAATGTTTTAAAAACCTTACTGTTAAAAATATTAAAAACTATTGCTTACCTGAATGATTAAATATTTTAGCTGGTAATTTTAATTATCACTATGCTTTACTTGAGATCAATACGATTATTGGCGGCTAATATTCCGGGTTAATTATATAAAATATTAATTTTGATCTAATAAACTTTAACTAAATGCACTTTTTATCCTTTCTTTGGATTGGGAAAAAGAGGATGGTTTATAACAATAATCAACGGGTTGGATATGCCTGATAATTTTGATGAACTGAGGAATAAAAAAGAAAAGTCTAAGCTTGGCGGCGGCCAGGATAAAATAGATATACAACATAAAAAAGGTAAGCTTACAGCGCGTGAAAGAATTGAACTGTTAGTTGATGAAGGCTCATTTGAAGAAACAGATATGTTCGTTAAACACCGGGCTGTCGATTTCGGTTTAAACAGCCAGCATTACGCCGGTGATGGAGTAATTACCGGCTTTGCTAAAATCGAAAACAGGCATGTTGCTTTGTATAGCCAGGACTTTACTGTATTTGGGGGCTCGCTATCTGAAAGTCATGCGGAAAAAATAGTTAAGATCATGAATACAGCGATGAAATTAGGGATACCTGTTATTGGCCTTAATGATTCGGGCGGCGCAAGAATTCAGGAAGGTGTTGTAAATCTTGGTGGTTATGCAGATATCTTTTTGTTAAATACACTTGCTTCAGGGGTTATTCCTCAGATTTCAGTTGTAATGGGCCCATGTGCCGGCGGTGCAGTTTATTCACCTGCTATAACGGATTTCATATTTATGGTAAAGAATACCAGCTATATGTTCGTTACGGGGCCTAATGTTGTTAAAACCGTTACCCATGAAGAAGTTAGTTTTGAAGATTTAGGAGGGGCAGAAACTCACGCAATTAAAAGCGAGGTGGCACATTTTATATATGAAAATGAAATTCAAACACTTTTGAATGTAAGAAAGCTGTTAGCTTATCTGCCACAGAATTTTATGGACAGACCTGTTGATCTTGATTTTGACATCAACACTCTGATTCCCGATGAGAGACTTGATCAAGTGATACCGGATAGTTCAAACAAACCTTATGATATGAAACAAGTAATTAGCCTGATAATCGATGCCAATGATTTCTTCGAGGTTCAGGCTGAGTATGCGCAAAACATAATTACCGGATTTGCAAGGCTGGGTGGAATGTCAGTTGGAATTATTGCAAATCAGCCTGAAATTTTAGCAGGGGTTCTTGATATGAATGCTTCAGTTAAAGGTGCCAGGTTTATTAGGTTCTGCGATGCGTTCAATATACCTCTGCTGGTATTGGTAGACGTCCCGGGGTTTTTGCCTGGAACAGAACAGGAATGGGGAGGTATTATCCGTCATGGTGCTAAGCTTCTATATGCATTTTGTGAAGCTACGGTGCCTAAAGTTACTGTAATAACAAGAAAGGCATACGGCGGAGCATATGATGTGATGAATTCGAAACATATTCGCGGCGATTTTAATTTTGCCTGGCCTTCTGCGGAAATAGCCGTTATGGGCCCTAAAGGCGCCGTGGAAATTATATTTAAAAAAGATATTGCTGCTGCTGAAAACCCGGAAGATGAACTTAATAATAAATTGTTCGAGTATATAGGGAAATTTGCTAATCCTTATATAGCCGCTGAACGAGGCTATATTGATGATGTCATTTTCCCGCATGAAACGAAGGTTAAACTGGTTAACGCGTTTACACTCTTAAAAACGAAAGTTGACAAAAATCCTCGAAAAAAGCATGGAAATATTCCCCTATGATGGATTTTTATGTATTAACTCATTGAAAATTGAGAGATTATCTCAATTTAGTTCATTTTTTACTTGATTAAAAAAAATATAGGTCTTATATTAAAAACCATAAATCTAAAATAAATGGAGTAAACATGCATAAACGAATTTTACCGTTTGTTGCTATGTCTTTATTTGCTCTTCTGTTCAATTCATGTGGAACAAATAAAGAAATAGCAAAGAATGAAAATTCTAAAGATACACAAACTCAAGTTCAAAAAATTGGTATAGTTTCCGAAATGTTAGAGCAAGCACGTCAATCTTATGTGGTTGCGCTTGCAAAACAAGAACAAAACAGCACTGTTGAGGCTGTGAATAATTATGAAGCAGCGCTAAGGATAATAAATAACCTAAGTTATTATCCCGGCATTGAGCAAAATGAAGCCTATCTTGAATTAGAAAAATCAATTATTGATGATTATAAAAAATATGTAGACAGCCTTCCCGAATTACCTTCAAACGTATCCTTTGCGGCCTTGGAAGAATGGATGGGTAAATCAGTTCCTGAAATTAAAATAACTCCGGATGAAAAGCGGGAAGAATCCAAGCCGGTTGCGGTTTCCTCGGAAATTCCTTTGGTTGAAAACTCGTATGTTGACCAATATATAGACTATTTTACTGGTAGGGGACGTAATCACATGCAGCTTTGGCTGGAACGCTCCGGCAAATACTTTCCCATGATGACAAAAGTCTTTGAACAGCAGCATTTACCTAAACAATTAATATATTTAACTATGGTCGAAAGCGGTGTAAACCCGGTTGCAAGGTCATGGGCAAGTGCTGTAGGTCTTTGGCAGTTTATTAAATCCACAGGAAGATTATACGGTCTTCGTTCGGATTTTTATTTTGACGAAAGAAGAGATCCGGATAAATCAACTTTTGCTGCTGCCAGTCATTTGAAAGACCTTTATAATGATTTAGGTGACTGGTATCTTGTTTTGGCGGCATATAATGCAGGTGAGGGCAGGGTTACTCGTGCTGTACAAAGATCCGGATCCAATGATTTTTGGACTGCTAAAGAATTTCTGCCAAGAGAAACAAGAAGTTACATCCCTCAATACATTGCTGTTAGTCTTATTGCTATGAATCCTGAAAAATATGGATTCAAAAACATAAATTTTGAAAAACCTCTCGATTATACAACATACTCTGTTAAAGGAGCAATCGATCTTAATTATCTTGCTAAATGTGCCGGTGTGGACCTGGAAACCATTCAGGAGCTAAATCCAGAGCTAACACAAATGAGCACACCTGCGGGGCTTCCTAACGGTTATTCTCTCAAAATTCCACCTTCTTCACTTCAAACTTTTGCCGCAAATGTTGTTAATATTCCGCAAACTGCTATGAGGAATTATGTAGTCCATAGCGTTAGAAGGGGCGAAACTCTTGCTAAAATTGCAGCAAAATACGGCGTTTCCAAATATGAGCTTGCAGACGCTAACAATATTTCTGTCAGATCCAGGTTATATAATGGAATTAAGTTAAAAATACCGGTTGCAGATATTTCAGAAGATAATGTGGCATATAATACCAATACTGAAACTGCAAATGATGAAACCACACCTGCTAATGATACTGCAGCCGACAACACAGGAACTGCTAACACAGTTGCTGATAATACGGATTCAAATGGGTATGTTTCCCCGTATGCTTCTTTAAACAAAATTCCGAATTCGGATAGTGTTAAAAATGTACCTCCTTCACAGGAAGTAGCTTCAGCAGAAGATAATGACAAATCTGATGATGATATTACAGCATCGGATAGTGCCATTATTCCCCAGGGTTTGGTTCCGGTTCACTATAAAGTAAAGAAAAAAGAAAGCCTTTTGGGAATTGCCGATCTGTTTAATTCGCGAGTAATCGATATTAGAAATTGGAACAATATTCCATATACTAAAAGTGTTGTTGTTGGACAGGAACTGACTATTTATGTGCCTGCAGACAAGAAAGACTTCTACGCTAGTTTGGATAACCAAACCTCAATTGAAAAAACTTCTGTAAAGGTGCCGGTTGTAAAAAATAGCAATGACTTTATTACCTATAAAGTTAAAAAAGGTGAAAATCTTAAGAGTATTGCAGCACGTTATGGCGTTAATCTTAGTTCTTTAAAAGAATGGAATCATCTCTCTGGTAATAAAATTGCCGCAGGTAAAAAATTAAAAGTTTATACTGACAATTCTGAAAATTATGTTGCATCCGTGGAAAATAGTACAGCCCATGCTAAAACGAGCATTTATAAGTACAAAGTTAAACACGGTGAATCTTTAGCTGAACTTGCTTCTAAATTCGGCGTTCCTGAAGTAACATTGAAACACTGGAACGGTATTAAAGGTAATACCATTAAAGCAGGCCAGACTCTTAAAATATTTGAGAATGCTAATGAAGCCTCTTTAGGCGACAATTCTCCAAAATATTCTGCTAATGTTAATTATTATAAAGTTAAACAGGGGGATGCAATTGGACAGATTGCAGAACTGTATAAAGTTCCGGTTACAAGTATACGGAAATGGAACGGAATAAAAGGAAACAAAATCGAAGTTGGAAAAACATTAAAAATATATTCGGATGTAGCAATAAATGACATATCCGATAACAATTCTGCAAATACCGGTTCTTCGCCTTTATATAAAGTTAAAAAAGGTGATACTATCAGCCGGATTGCGAGCCGTTATAATGTTTCAGTTAATGATCTGAAAAAATGGAATAATCTTGGTGATGATGGAATATCCGCAGGTGCTAAACTTGTAATCAAATCCAGAGATGATGTATCTGTTAAAGAAGCTAAAGAACCATCAGCAGGAAAAACTCTAAAAGAAAAATCTGTTGCAGGCGAAGCCAAAATTCACAGGGTCACAAAAGGCGAAACGCTCTTTTCAATTGCACAGAACCTTAATATCCCTGTAAACCGATTGAAATCATTGAACAATATAACAAACAGCAAAATTAAAGTTGGACAAAAACTGAGGCTGGAATAAACTAAAATATTTTTTCGCATTTCTAAAATTTTGGAGAAAAATTTAGACTTAAATAAATATAATTATAAATATTGAGCCGTTAGGGGTGTTGAACCCGGTTTCCCGGGTATGACTGAGAACAAACCCTAATACCTGATCTGGATAATGCCAGCGTAGGGAAACGGGCTAAAAGAATAATTAAGATTTAGCCGTTTCTATGAACGGCTTTTTTTTTGAAAGGAAAAAAATGAAATACTTAATTATTCTTTTTTTGTTATCCTGTGCATTTCTATTTGCCCAGAGGTCAGTTATTAAGGGGAAAGTTGTTGATGCTGAAACCTTAAAGCCTCTTCCCAATGCAAATGTTTTTATAAAAGATAAAAATATAGGAAGTTCTACAAATTCCGACGGTGATTTCATCTTTTCATTCGATATAAATAAAAACGATGTACTATCAGCCAGCTTTATAGGATATAAAACTGCAAATATTTCATTATTTAACTTGGATTTGAGCAGGGGAGTAATAATTAAACTTGAACCAAAATTAATCCCCGCTCAAACAGTCCTGGTGGAAGGGAGTATCGATACTGTGGGAGTTACTCCGGCTGCATTTAACAAAATTTCTAAAAGCGAAATACAGAAGACATATATTGTACAGGATGTACCTCAATATCTTTCTCAATTACCCTCAACATACTTTTATTCCGAAAATGGGAACGGTATAGGATATAATCATATAACAATGAGAGGTTTTGACCAGACAAGAATTTCGGTATCAATAAACGGTATACCGCAGAATGATCCCGAGGATCATGATGTGTACTGGATTGATTTCCCTGATTTATTAGCTAAAACAGACATTATACAGGTGCAAAGAGGTGCGGGTTCCGGTGTGGTGGGTAGCCCGGCCATCGGAGGTTCTATTAATATTATTACTTCTACTTTTTCAAATCAGCCTGAAGTAAATTTTTCTGCCTCCACAGGAAGTTATAATACCCGGAAATACAGCGCTTCTCTTGCGAGCGGATTAATAGATGAAAAATATTCCATATATGCTAATCTTTCTCAAATATTAAGCACCGGTTACAGGAATAATTCATGGGTACAATATAATGCTTATTATCTTTCTGCAGTAAGATATGACGATAATCTTACCACACAGATTGATATATACGGAGGACCTATAGCAGATGGACTGGCATATACAGGCCTACCAAAATTTGCTGTTTTTAATAAAAGTTTAAGAACAGCAAATTACTCAGATTGGGGAGAGGAAAACGGGCAGTATACTTACACCGTAGAACGAAGGCCTGAAGAAATAGAAAACTATACACAACCGCATTTTGAACTGTTAAATGAGTATAAAATTAGCCCGGATATTACTTTCAATTCTGCCCTATTTCTCGTCCTTGGAGATGGTTTTTATGATTATGACGGCTCATGGGCGGATACAACCTACCTCAGGTTGACTTCTCAATATGGATTTAGTCCGACACTAAATCCGCAGGATGTTTTGATTAAGGCCGAGGATGACAACACTCAATACGGCTGGGACCCCAGGTTAAGTATAAAACACACAAACGGTGAACTTATTATTGGCGGTGATTTCAGAAGCAACCATTCCATTCATTGGGGAAGCATTGATTTTGGACAAGATCTTCCGGATGGATTAACACCAGGTTACAGATTTTATTCTTACAACGGAGCAGAAGATATTGATAACGTATACGTACATGATTCTTATAACTTAACTGCTAATATTAATCTGCTGGGAGAGGTTCAACTGGCGTATCATCAATATAGGTTTTATAACGAGGCATATTTAAATAATCAATTTACAATAAGTAATTTATTTGTTAATCCAAAATTTGGAATTAATTACAAAATTGATCCAATTCAAAGTTTATTCCTTTCTTTTGCAAAAGTTTCAAATGTACCCAGATTTACTGATTATTATGAAGCCGATGAATCTAGCGGAGGTTATGAACCAAACTTTGCAAAATATCCTGACGGTACTTTCAATTATAGTGATCCGTTGGTTAAACCCGAGACTATGAATGACCTTGAGCTGGGATATTCTATAGTGAATAAAAATTATTCAATTAATCTTAACTTATTTTATATGTTTTTCAATAATGAAATTGTCGCAAACGGAAAAGTTGATATTTATGGACAACCTTTGGAAAGTAATATGACAGAGACCAACCACAGGGGCATAGAATTATCGACTGCGTTTCATTTGCAGGATGGTTTTGACCTTACAGCAAATGCTACCTTAAGCAAAAACAGGATAATTTCCGGGACATATTTTATTGATAGTTTAAATTCTATTAGTCTCAACGGAAATAATATCACGGGTTCTCCGGATCTATTAACTAACTTCGGGATAAATTATACTAATAAAAATTTGTTTATTCAGCTCCTTGGCCGATATGTCGGCTATTTTTACTCGGACGATTTTGCAGGGAAACTAAATCAGTATCTTAATGAATTTCCCGGATTCGTTTCTTATCCTGATAATAAAAATGACGGCTATTTTACGGCTGATTTTTATTTATCATATCAATTCAAAGAATTTTCAGAGCTTACTCCTTCCAAGATTTATTTACAGATAAATAATATTTTTGACAGGTTTTATTCCGCAAGTGCTATTGGCGGCGAGTTTTTCCCCGCGTCGGATAGAAATTTTATGGCGGGTGTACAGGTTGGTTTATGATAAGTTGTTTCGCAGTCCGCTTAATTGCTGGTATATTTGGAATATCTGTAATTTTTAATAACCTAAAAGCAGCATCATGATAAGATGTATTATACTTGCCAATGGCAGGCCTCCCGGTAAAAGTGTAATAAAATACTTGAAGGATAAAAATTATAGTGTCCTTATTTGTGCTGATGGCGGAGCAAATTCTGCAAGAAAATTAAATCTTATTCCGGATTATATTATTGGAGATTTGGATTCCATAAGCGAATCCGATCTGAATTATTTTAGGGGCAAATCAATTATTCGCAGGATAAGCAGGCAGAATGATACTGATGTTGAAAAGTGTTTGAAATTCGCAATCAGTAAAAACATATCCGAGGCAATCTTGCTCGGGGTTACCGGCGACAGGCTGGATCATACGTTTTGCAATCTGGGAATTATAATAAAATTTTATAATAAAATAAAATTAAAGATTATAGCAGAAAACTCATATCTATCTGCTTATTCGGGAAAGATTGAATTGAATACATTTCAAGGTGAAACAATTTCACTTTATGGTTTTAATTCCAAGACTAAGATTAAATCTGAAGGATTAAAATATCCATTAAATAATTGTTCACTTCCTTTTGGTGTTAGAGAGAGTACCAGTAATGCGGCAGTTTCAACTAAGGTAAAGCTTAATATTAGAGGCGGTAAAATATTTATTATTCGGGATTTTCAAAGTATTAAAAAGAATGGTCTCATTTAGTTATTTAGACTTTACAGTTTTATTCCTTTTCTTTGCGTTAGTTCTTGGTTTTGGCTTTTATTTTGGGAAACGTACCGGGGATGAACCAACTGACTACCTGCTTTCCGGCAGAAAAGTAGGATTATTTCTGTTTATTTTAACAAATGTTTCGACATGGTATGGTGGAATTCTTGGCGTCGGAGAGTTTACTTACCGTTACGGATTAATGAGCTGGTTTACCCAGGGGCTGCCATATTATCTGTTTGCTTTTTTATTTGCATTATTTTTTGCCAAAAAAGTAAGGACTGCTTCTCTTTTTACAATACCGGATAAACTTTCACAAATTTATGGTAAGAAAGTCGGCTTAATAGCTGCCATAATAGTTTTTGTACTTGTTTCTCCTGCTCCATACCTCTTAATGACGGCAAATCTGATCTCACTGCTTTTGGGAACCGGTATTATTATAAGTTTGATATTAGGTATGCTTTTATCTGTTGCCTACCAATTTAAAGGCGGCTTTCGATCGAATGTACATGCTGATATAGTCCAATTTTTTGTGATGTTTGGCGGATTTTTTATTGTTGTTATTGCGGCAATAAGTAAATTTGGCGGGCTTTCATTTTTAGAAAAACAATTACCCCCGGCTCACCTGCAGATAACCGGGGGCGCATCCCCAACTTTTATTATTGTTTGGTTTCTTATTGCATTGTGGACTTTTGCTGATCCAGGATTCCATCAGAGATGTTATGCGGCTAAGGATGGCAGGACGGCAGCAATGGGGATTATGATCTCAATTTTCTTCTTTGCATTATTTGATTTTCTTACAACCACAACCGGGTTATATGCCAGGGCTCTTTTGCCGGCGTTAAAAAACCCCGTGTTGTCTTTTCCTCTTTTTGCGGAAAAAATTCTGGGCCCCGGGATAAAAGGTATTTTTTATGCGGCAATGTTTGCATCAATAATGTCAACATTAAACAGTTTCTATTTTTTAAGCGCTACAACAATCAGCAGAGATTTTATTTTTAGATTGAGCGATAACATAAGCGAAAATAGACTAAAATGGTTTACTGTTTTAGGATTAATAATTTCAGGTATAATGTCTATTTTCCTGGCATTCCTGGTGCCGTCTGTTATTGAAATATGGTACACAATAGGTTCATTTTGTATCCCGGGGATTATACTGCCGGTTATAAGCGCATACTATTTAAAATTAAGAATTAACAATAAAGTACTCTTAGTTGAAATAATAACTGCAGTATCGTTAAGTATTTCATGGTTTTTTATCAGGCAAAATTATTTTTCAAATACAAAAATATTAGCGGATATTGAACCTATGCTGGTAGGTCTAACGGGAGCGGTTGTAATTCATGTGTTTGGTTTGATTGTTAGGAAGTCTGTTTCCTCCATAGTGAAAGAATGATTGAAGCTAAAAGACAAAATAAGATTATTCCAAGCGATAATTCAGTATTAATCGTAAGCACTTCTGATAGCAGCATTTTAGCCCCAACAAAAAATAAAATTACTGCCACCCCGTATTTCAGGAAATAAAACGCATTTACTAATCCCGATAACGCAAAATAAAGTGAGCGTAATCCGAGTATTGCAAATATATTGGAGGTTATAATCACAAAAGGATCACGTGTAATTGCTATAACTGCAGGGATAGAATCAATTGCAAAAATTATATCAAATGATTCAATCAGAAGAAAAGTAAGAAAAAGTGTGGTAACAAAAACCTTTTTATTATCTTTAACAAAAAATTTAATTCCGGTGTAATCAGGCTGAATATTGTAATATCTTCTTATAAACTTAATTAAAAGATTATTTTTATAGTCAATTTTTTGTTCCTTTCCGAAAGCCATTTTGTAAGATGCAAAAAATAAAATGATGCAGAACAGATAAATAACCGGGTGAAATAAATTCATAAGGCCCACACCGGCGATAATAAACACTATTCTGAATACTATCGCCGTCAAAATACCCCATTTTAGAACATGCGGCTGGCTGTTACCGGGAACGTTCATAACATTGAAAATCAGCAGGAAGATGAATAGATTGTCTATCGAAAGTGAGTATTCAACCAGATAGCCTGTAATGAACTCAAGCCCCTTCTGATGCCCCTGCTCTGCAAAAAAATAAATAGAAATATTAAATAATAAAGCGGCGCTTATCCACACACCGCTCCAAATTAAGCTTCTTTTTATTCCGGGTTTTACGATCGTACGCCCGGTAAAATTTAAATCTAGAATGATAATAATTGCAGCAATGCAAATAAATGCTATCCAGAAAGTCGATACATTAAACAAAATGATTTCCTATTATGGAAGTAGAACACCTACAGAAATTACCGTAGTCCATAACCCGTTTTTATCACCTTCAGCCGACTGAGTTATGTTGAATGATCTTACAATTTTTCCGGACATTTTGTAAATATTTTCTCTCTCACTCCAATCGATATCGGGGTTAAATTCTACACCGAGAGTTGTGGCCAGCATAGTAGCTGCCAGGTCTTCAGCATATTCGCCGGCAATTTTTTCTGTTTCACCATAAGGGTGATGTTCCGATAAATAACCGTACTGGTTGCTGTCTGCCGGAAGTGCCGCGCCGATTGAAGCTGCGATTAACCGGTTGGGTTCGTTCGTTGAATTCCTGGCCATAACACAGAAAGTAATTTGTCCGGGGGTTAATTCCTTAACGCCTTCTTCCTTTGTAATCCTTTTGCAATTTCCAGGAAAGATACTACTAACGGTAACTAGGTTACATATTTCAATCCCGGCACTTCTTAATGCTAATTCAAACGAAGTAAGGTATTCTTTATGTCTTCCTACACCTTTAGTAAAAAATATTTTTGATGGTACATACAAATTATCATCTCCTTTCTAGCTCATTTAATAATTTTAACGAATTTTCTTTTTCCAACTTTTAAGATTGATTCTTTTTTAAGACTGATTACGGCGGTTATATCTTCAATTTTATCGCCGTCCAAAGATACACCGCCCTGGGTAACTAATCTTCTGGCTTCTCCTTTTGATGGCGCACAATTAACTTTTACAATTAAATCTAAAATTCCAAGTTCCGAAATATTATCCTCTATTTTAAATTCAGGAATTTCGTCAGGAATCTCTTTTTTTATAAATATTTTATCAAACTCTTCTTCGGCTTCGGTTGCTGTTTGCTCGTTATAATACATTTTTACTATAATGCGGGCAAGTTGTCTTTTAATATCCCTTGGGTTCACACTTCCATCATCGAGGTGTTGTTTAATATTCTTTAATTCAAAATTTGAAATATCGGTGGCAAGTTCATAATAATTATAAATAAGTGAATCCGGGATAGATAATGTTTTGCCGTATATATCTTTTGGAGAATCGGATATCCCGATATAATTATTGTAAGATTTACTCATCTTTTCAACGCCGTCTGTTCCAATTATTAACGGCATAGTTAAAATAATTTGAGGCTCTATTCCGAACTCCCTTTGTATGTCGCGCCCGACAAGCAGATTAAATTTTTGATCTGTCCCGCCAAGCTCAACATCGCTTTTAATCGCTACTGAATCCATTGCCTGTGCAAGAGGGTAGAGGAATTCATGCACGCTAATAGGTTCGCCGGCTTTAAATCTTTTTGTAAAATCATCACGCTCTATCATCCTGGCAACAGTATATTTTGAAGATAATTTAATTACATCCTCAAAGGTCATTTTACTAAGCCATTCTGAATTATATACTATTTTAGTTTTTTTGGGGTCAATAATTTTTGAAGCTTGTTCAAAGTATGATTGTCCGTTTACTCTTGTTTCTTCCAGTGATAATGCAGGGCGGGTTATATTTCTGCCGGATGGATCTCCTATCATGCCGGTGAAATCGCCTATAATTAAAATAGCCTGATGCCCGAGAGATTGGAATTGTGCAAGTTTTCTTAATACAACCGAATGCCCGATATGAAGATCAGGACGGCTTGGATCGCAGCCGAGTTTTATATTGAGTGATTTATTTTCTTTTAATGATTTTTCAAGTTTACGAACGAGTTCTTCTTCCGGAATTATTTCAAAGACACCCCGTTTAATTACGTCCATTTGTTCATTTATAGGGGGAAAATTTGATTTAGTCATTATCCTCTGAAATTTTCTGTAATTTATCTATTATAAAATTATATGTAATTAAACGAAAAGTAGCTTACAAATGCAAAAAATATTTTTTTAAATTCATTCATACTGATTTTGGTTTTAATACTTAAATTTTCGTTCCTGATCCCGCTGAAGATCCCGTTTTGCTATTGACTCACGTTTATCAAATGTTTTTTTCCCTTTTGCCAACGCGAGTTCAACTTTCACTTTACCATTTTTGAAATATAAGCGTAATGGAACTAATGTTAATCCTTTTTCTTTTACTTTACCGAGAAGCTTTCTAATTTCACTTTTATTCAGAAGTAGTTTTCTTGTTCTTGTCGGCTCATGATTATTAATATTTCCCTGGTCATAAGCGCTGATATTTGCACTGAATAACCAAACCTCACCATCTTTAAGGCTTGCGTAACTATCCACCAGGTTTACCTTACCAAGTCTTAGTGATTTTACCTCAGTACCTTTAAGAACAATTCCTGCTTCATACGTCTGAACTATAGAATATTCATGCCGGGCTTTACGGTTTACAGTGATATTTCGTTCTTCATCAATAGCGGTTGGCATAATTTCCAAAAAATTAGGCTGAAAAATATTTTTATTGCGGACTAAAATCAAGGAAATGGCGATAAAAGTTTCAATTTAACTCATAAATCTTCAAATTACGTGTTTTCGGCTTTACCGGCAGGGCAAACAAAGCTAAAAACGCTGATAAATATATTTCCGGTAGATGAAAGAATTATCGAGCAATCACTAAACTCGGATTTTACTGATTTTGAAGATGCTATTCAGTATTTTACTGCAATAAATAAAAGGATCAATATTTTTATAACAAGAAATAAAACAGATTATAAAAAGAGCAAAATTAATGTATTAACTTCAGAAGAGCATTTAACGACCATGAAGAATATTTAACTACAATTTATTTTTCCAATAACAAATAATATTGTTCTAAAAGTTCAAAAAAATAGTTCGCCTGCCTGTTTTCGGACGATAAACAAAACCCGATTTTTCATTTTTACAAAGTTATTTTAACAAAGAAGAGGTTTCCGGTGGATTATAATAGTTCGGTAATATCTAAAATACAATGCAGTTTATATCGGAAATCCTAATTCGAATCAAATATTAATAATGAATATAAGGAGATTTGTTTATGAATTCTCGATTTATATTTCCAGCACTGGTTTTATTAATTTTAGAACTTACAATGACAATCCATGCCGGCACAACTTCTGCCTGGATATTTAACACCGGTGGCCCGGTTTACTCTTCGCCTGCATATTATAATGGTAATATATATATTGGAAGTGATGACGGCAATCTCTACTGCCTTGATGCCATTACAGGTGTTGAAAAATGGGAATTTAAAACTGGGGGCATAATCCGGTGCCGCCCGGCCGTTTCTAGCGGAAATGTCTATTTTGTAAGTGATGATGGTAATTTATACTCTCTTGATTCAAAAACCGGCGACAAAATATGGTCTTTCTACATTGGAAATGATATTAAGCGGGTTCTTCCAAGCCTTTCCAATCCTGCAGGAGATATCTTTTGGGATTATATGCAATCATCACCATGCTTATATAACGGAAGCGTTTACGTTGGTAGCGGAGACAGCTGTCTTTATGCAGTTGATGTTCAGAATGGATCTTTGAAATGGAAAATAAAAACAGGAGGAATTATTCGATCATCTCCTTGTGTTAATGATGATAAAGTTTACGTCGGTAGTTTCGATGGTTTTATTTATGCTTTTAAAGCTGCCAGTGGTGCAAAAGCATGGGTTTTTGATGCACGGGGACAATATAATCATGTTCAGCCTTCACCGCGGGTTTATGATGGAGTTCTTTATTGCGGGTCACGCAATCCTTTTTTCTACGCTATTGACTCTAAAACAGGTAAAGAAATTTGGAAACATAGTTTTGATTTTTCTTGGGTGGAGTCATCAGCATTGATTGTAGATGGAAAAGTTTATGTGGGTAGTTCCGACCTTAAAACTGTTTTTTCCTTTGATGCAAAAAGCGGCGAAGTTAATTGGGCTTTGAAAATACAAAATGATTTGTGGTCTTCACCGTGCTATAGTAACGGCACTATATATATAGGTCTTGCTAGCTATAGTACTAAAGCGGATTCTTTAACAGGCGGGGGTATCATGGCAATTAATGCGGAAAATGGGGTAAAAAATTGGGAAGTTGATTGTGGTACTTCTCCTTTTATAGGAGGTGTGGTTTCCTCCCCAACAGTTGAAAACGATGTAGTTTTTTATGGCAGCCTGGACGGCAAAGTTTACGCCGTGAAGAAGAAATAAGATATTAAAGCAGGTTATTTTTTAGTCGAATGGTCCTTTTTGAACCTGCTGGGCGTAACACCTGTAATTTTTTTAAATGCAGTATTAAATGAAGATTTAGAATTAAAGCCCACTGCATAAAGAATTTCTAATACAGTTTTATTGCTGGAAGGATCTGATAATATTGATTTTGCTTCTTCAATCCTGTATTTGCTGATAAAATCATAAAAATTAGACTGCATATGTTCATTAATTATTTGTGATATGTGGCGTGGCGGGACTGATAATTCTGAAGATAGTTCTTTTAATGTTAATGCTGGATTTAAATAAGGTTTATTATTTCCCATAAAATATCTCAATTTAGTAAGATACATTTCGGCATCGGCAGAAGTTAACTTTGAGGAAATATATTTTGGTTTTTCTTCAATCCCGGAAAATATTTCAGGATGTGCCAATCCTTTGTAGAATATGAAATTAAAAAAAGCAAAAAAAGCAAAAAAGTTTAAGAAAACTAATATGTCAAGAATAGTCCCAAAATAATATCGCGAAAAAAAAACGACCACACTGGATATCCAGGATATAATAAATGCGTAAAGGATGAAACTGAGCCAGGATAGATTAATATTTTTTACGGACGAAAACTGCTGCCTGATTTCCATTCTGTAATTTTTTAAAATGCTAAAATCAAATATAAAATAAATTAATATTTGTGAAAACACGGTACCGTTCAAAACTATCCAAAAATATTTAGGGAAATAATTACTCCCGAGTAATATAGATCGCTTAGTATCCGGTGATTGAATGTGGTAATAATATACAAATACAAGTGTAACGACGGCAAAGGGTAATAAATGAAGGATATGAATTTTTCGCAAGCGAAAATCCACAAAAGCTAATGATTTAACATAAAAATAGAATGTAGGAGCGGCTAAAAAAATGAAAGAGGTGCCTAAGAAAAATATATTAGCAGAAATCTTTATTAAATAATATTTTAAGCTAAAAGTTTCATAATTGCAGATAATGAGAAGTTGAATGAAAAGGAATATAGCCAGGATATTATTTGAGTGTCGGGCAGATTTTTTTCTTACTAAAAAGAAAATAAAAATAAATAGCTGAAAAATTGAAATTATATTGATGATATCTGTTAAACTTAGTAACATATTCTTTCAAAATATAAAATTTATGATTTTCGTATTATTAATAAATATATTATCGGCATTTTGATGGATTTGTTTTCTAGCCTTGATGTTTTTAGGGAATTAAAAGGATAATTCAATTCTGCCCTTAACACATTATGAATTTTACTCGAATTAAACCTTAAACAATGGGTTACTTAAAAGCTGTTTATAACCCTCGAAAGATAATGCCGTTTTAAATATCATCAAAAAATTATTGACGGAAGGCTGTAATTAGTTTAATTTTTGGGTAGAATTAAAAAAATGGAAAATGATATGGACTTGTTAAGATATTTAAATAATTATAATGAAATATTTCATATCTTGAAAAATTTATCAAATGAACAAATAAATTATAAGCCTGCCGAAAATAAATGGTCGGTTCATGAGATTATTACTCACTTAGCCGACACGGAAGTACAAAGCCATGTAAGGTTTAGGACTATTCTGGCAAATAAAGTACCTTATATGGTATATTTCGATGAAATGGATTGGTCTATTATATTAGAATATACTCAAATCAACTCAGAGGAATCACTGGAGGTAATTAAATTAATGAGAAGAGTTAATTATAATCTACTTTCAAGGCTTAAACCGGAGGATTTTAATAAAAGAGGTATTCATTCTACACGCGGTGAATTAACATTGAAAGATTTAGTTAATTCGTATATTAATCATGTGGATACTCATCTAGTCCAGATAAATAGAAATATAAATCCAAAATAAAAGAGTAAATATTTACTTCAATTAATGCCGTAATTAATTAAAATTTAATTTAGAAAAATTGGTTACTCCTTAAAGTTTTAATTTTTTTAATTTTGGTGCAAATCTTCTTGCTGCTTCAACTACAACCAGAGTCATACTGCCGCCGAAAATTACAGAGGGAATTAATCCCATCAATCTTGCTGCAACACCGGATTCAAATGAACCCAGCTCGTTGGATGAGCCTATGAAAATACCATTTACTGCAGACACCCGCCCTCTCATTTCATTCGGAGTATATAACTGAATAATAGTACTCCGCATAATAACGCTTACATTATCAAACATACCGCTTAGCATTAAGACGAAGATAGATAAGTAGAAATTTTTTGATATAGCAAAAGAAATTATTGAAATTCCAAATCCAAATACACAAATCAAAAGATTTCGTCCGGCATTCTTAAAAAAGGGATGATGCGCCTGGACAATAGACATAATAATTGCTCCGACGGCCGGGGCAGCCCTTAAAAGACCTAATCCCTTTGCGCCGGTATGCAAAACCTGGTCGGCAAAAATCGGTAAAACTGAAACTGCTCCACCGAAGAACACCGCAAACATATCCAGGGTAATGGCGCTCACAATAATTTGATTGCTGAATACAAATTTTAATCCGTGGGAAAGGCTTTTTATAATTGATTCTTTTACAATTCGTTCAGGCACAGGCTTATTTGAGACAAATGTAAAAAAGATAAAACCGGTAGCTGTTAATATAACCACCATTATATAAGCATAACCTATACCTAAAAACCCGTAAACTAATCCACCTATAGCTGGTCCCATTACAGCCGCAGATTGCCAGACAAGGCTATTCCAGGTTGATGCATTTCCGAATAGATCACGCGGTACAAGCTGTGCAGCATAAGCCCCCTGGGCAGGTGATAAGAAACTGCGGGCTATTCCGCTGATAAAAATGATAATATAAATGGGGCTTGCGCCATATTTAAACAGCATTGAATGTAGTTGGGTAGATACCACCAAAAGTATTACAGCGCAGACAAAATATGCAAAATTTGAAATAACTATTATTTTCTTTCTGCTTATTACGTCTGCAACATGTCCTGTAAATAATGAAAAACTAATGAATGGAATCGCTTCTGCCAGACCTATCAGGCCCAGAGAAAGTGCATCGTGAGTAATTTGATAAATTTGCCAACCCACAATAACCGACTGCATTTGGATAGCAAAAGTTAATGAGAAACGAGCTGAAACAAACCATCTAAAATCTTTAATTTTTAACGCAGCATACGCATCAGAATTATTTAATTGAAAATCCATATAATAAAATAGTTAATAAAATATTTTCTTGTTATGTTCGTATAAATACCGAATGTATATTGGAATGTAAATACCCCTTATGCAATAAATTCACTAATGAATTATTTGAATCCTACTAATCTTTAACAATATCGTCATATCTATAAGTAAAAATAATTTTTTGTAAATAACAGCTAAATAAAATATCAATACAAATATCGTAAAAAAAAACTTAATTTTATTTAGATGTGATATCAATTAAACTGTTTGACCAAAAAGCTAGATCACTACCTGTCTTTTTATTATACTCTAAAGCTGCCATATTATAAGTCGGAAGTAAAAGTTTCTGATTACAGATACATTCAATAAGTTTTTTCCTGCCGTATATTTTTTCTATAGTTACAGACATCTTCCAGCCCACTGTGTAACATGGCCCCTGGATGCCGAAAAATGAGTAACCTATTTCATCTATTTTATCTTTATCTAATTTATTTCCCAGAATATCTGTAAAGAAATTATCAACCTTTTTAAGGTCATTATTAAAATTTGCAACATCTTTGTCCCATCTGGTGCGGTTTTCCGGGCTGCTATACTCATGCGGGTGAATATCCGGACCACCGACGGCGGCAATCATTGCAAATCCTTTCCCAAAAGCAATAATCCATGAAAGAATAGTCTTCACAGAGGATGAATTCGTAGATGAATTGGTGTCTTTACAATTTTCAGCAAATCCTATATGATGCAGTTCATGGGCTAAAGAATTCTCAAATTGTTCTTTACTTTTTGACGTATCAACCTTTAAAAATATTGCGGGATTGGTATCCAGGTCAAATACGAAGCTGTTTTTTTTAGGTTTTATTACAGGAAAAATATTTGCATGAGTTTTTGAACCATCAGGTAAATATGAAAGTTAGCGCCGTGCTGCTTTCCAAATGTCAGCACGTTTCCATTGATCAAGAGTTTTCTTAAGGGCAGGAATATGTGAGTCAAGCGTACCGGATAAAATAAAAGATTTAAAATCTTCATCTGCAAATGAAGAGTGAAATACTGCTTCACGCTTTTTTAATCTCTTATTTCCTTCGCTTAAAAATGATTTCTGCCAATCGTATTCCGTTAAAGAATTACCGTTTTCTCTTTTGTGCAGAATACTAATTACTGCGTAGGTTTCAGCGGCAATTATATTTACTTTAACAACTGATGTATCTGCAATTTGTCCGTAACAAATTTTTCCTGTTATTAGTATTATGCCTAATAACGTTGAGTAGAAAAGATTTTTAGTAATTTGTGTATAATTTAAAATCATTTCTAATCCATTGCTTAAAATATATATTTGGACGCAGGCAAAGGCAATTATGTGCGATCGGTATTTATTTGCACTTATAATTGAAAGTATAAAATATGTTTCTTAAAGGGGAAAAATAATTCATTAAAATTATACCTGATAATCTTTCGAAAGAAAGGTTGATATTCTCGATTACTTTTTAATATTTAAAACATTTTTGAAATCCATTGACCTATGAAATATCCTATAGCAGCAATACCGAAGCCGACAATAAACATGTCAAAACCGCTTCTGAAGATACCTCTTCCAGTAAAGAAACTGCGTGCAGCGCCTACGCCGAAATGAGCAGCCATGGAAATTATAAAAGAAGTCCAGATTGCAATTAAACCGTTGCTGAAAATAAAAGGGAAAACCGGTATTAAAGCACCAACAGCCGTAGCTGTGCCCGTTATCCAACCCTCTTTAAGCGGGCTCAAATTTTGGGTGCCAATACCAAGTTCTTCTCGAACTTTTTCCTCCAGCGCTTGTTCGGGGTCTTTCATAGTTTGTTTTGCGCGGGCAGAAGCCTCGTCTTTATTCAATCCTTTTGATTCATAAATTAATGCCAACTCTTCTGTTTCCAATTCGGGCATTAAAAGGATTTCCTCTTTTTCCATTTCTCTTTCATGATCGTATACTTCTTTTTCACTCATAGCAGCAAGATAACCGGAGGAGCCCATCGAGAGTGAATCTGCAATCATTCCTGAAATACCCGAAATTAAAATAATATGAGGTGCTACGCTTGCTCCTATTACCCCTGCTATTAAACCAAAATTAGCTGTGAGGCCGTCGTTAAATCCATAAACAATATTTCTTAATAGCCCGCCTGATTCCGAACGGTGCCAGGGTTCATCACTTGTACCCTTAATATCCATTAATTTATTAGCATGCTGGGCAGAATCTTTAGCAAGGCGTAATGCTGCAGTTCTTGTTGATTCATCTCTGCTGTTTTTATATAAGCCAAGATATGATTTTACTTCAGTTGCTTCTTCTTTCATCAATGCATAAGATAGAATCCATGTCCCGAACTTCTTACTTGACCAGGCTAATATTTTTGCCTGTAAAGATGGATTTTGACTTCTAATCCGGACATTGTTTTTATGAAGAAGGTCGCTCCATACTACAACATGTTTATCTTCTATGGAAGCCAATTTAAGGTAAATTTCTTTCTTAGTTTCATCGTTTATCATCCCGGCTAATACACGGTATAAGAAGGCAGCATCAATTTCTTCATGAAGGTGGTGCAGCCACACTGAGGAATCAGGTATTTTGTTCATTTTTCTGTACTTAATTCAATTAAAAAAATGGATCTTAGATATTTAATATATCGAAAATTATATTATTACAAATCTAAAAAGAATATTTCTGAAAATTAATTTTTTATTTCAAAAGTAAGAATAAACTCAGTTCCGTATTCTCTAATTAGTTCAATTGAACCTCTGATTTGATCCACTAATGAAATAACAAGTTGCATTCCGAGTGAGTTAGTGTCACGGAAATTTAATGATGAGGGAAACCCGCAGCCGTTATCTTTTATAATAATAGCATACTTTCTATCGCCCAAGTTGCTTAATTTAATAATAAGCCTGCTATTAGAGGCGTTAAATCCTTTATGTTCGGGGAAAGCATGCTTAAAAACGTTGGAAATAAGTTCATTTAAAATTAATCCAAGGTACACAGCAAGGTCTACATTTAATTCAAGGTTTTCGATATTTAGTTCCAGATCGATACTGTTCATTTTAAATCTAAATGTATTTAATAGGTTTGCTATTAAATCACGCATATAATCTGAAAAATTTATACATGATGAATTCTTAGCTAAGTATAATTTTTCATGGATTAATGCCATCGATTTAACACGGTTCTGGCTTTCTATGAAGATGGCTTTTGCTTCCTCATCATGAATATAGGCTGACTGAAGGTTAAATAAACTTGATATTACCTGCAGGTTATTTTTAACCCTATGATGAATCTCCTTTAACAAAACAACTTTCTCATTAAGAGAACTTTCCAGTTGTTCACGGGAGTGTTTTAATTCTGTAATATCAATGCATGAACCTATATAACCTAAAAAGCTTCCGGTTGATGTAAACCTGGGAATTCCGGTATTCAGAATCCATCTATACTGGCCGTCAAATCTTCTGAAACGGTATTCTAAATTAAATTCCTTTTTCACAATAAAAGAAGCGTTGAATTTTTCAGAATAATTCAATTTATCTTCGGGATGAATAAATTCCATCCAGTCCAAACCGAGTTCTTTCTCCACATTTTGACCTGTAAATTCCAGCCATCTTTTATTACAATAATTAAATCGCTTTGAATCATCCGTCATCCAAATCATTACAGGGGCTGTATCGGCAAGATTACGAAAACGTGCTTCACTCTCCAAAAGTTTCTCGTTAGTTCTTTTTTTCTCGGTAATATCCCTTGCAATTGCACAAAAGTATTTTGAACCTTCGAATTCAAGATAATTCAATTCAATTTCCATTTCAAGCGGGATATTATGCGATGTAACAAAGGTGTGTTCTATTGCGAAAGATTTAGAATGATTTGTATTATCCTTTAAATCCATAAAAATCTTTAAATTAGTATCGCGGCAAATATCAAAAAATGACATCTGAAATAATTGCTCTTTTGAATAACCTAATTTATTAATTACTGTATTATTGAAATTATATATCTTACCGTTCGGTTTTATCCAGAAAAAAAGTCCTTCGGCATGATCGATAGAAAATCGAGTTAACTGAAGAGCCTCTTCTTTTTGCTTTAGTTTTCTAAATAGTACATTGAACGGATCTTTCAATCCAGATACAACAATGGCTTTGTATATAAGATAAAAAGAAACGACTTTTAAAAGATGTCCGATTAAGTTCGGAATACTGTATGGGGTTTCATAAAAAGTAAAATTAAGTTCGGATGCGATATTAATAATATTCGATGCAATAACTAAATTAAAAAGATGATCATCGAAATTCTCCTTCTTCTTATATAAAACAATAATTGAAGCTAAAAATAGAATTGCAATTAGAAATTCACTTGATCTTTTAAATTGAGTTAATCCGCTGCCTTCGATAAAACAATTTGGAAAGATTTGCAGGTAAAATATTGACAGGATAATAAAAATTACCGCTGTAAAATAAAGTATTATAATTTGAAACACTTGTATTTTTCGGCCAATTAATGCAGGTGCAATTAATAACGATATAGCCTGTAGGTAACGGGCAGCTATCCATAATTGTGTAGGTATATTAGCGCCTTTTCCAGGGAAAATATCTATTCCATTATAAGAAACTGCATGGAAAAAATCTATCGCGGAAACGAAAACGTAAGCAATACCTATGACAATAAAAAAATTATTTTCAATAAATTTTCGTGAGTTCCATACAACCATGAAGATTCCGCAAGCAATTACAATGCTGAATCCCTCTACTATACTATGGAAAAGCAAATAATTGAACTGGCTGATTATAAATAGAATTGTTATAATTCCCAAAGCTACTATAACGGTGAAATAGTTGAAATTTATTACTTGATTAGTATAATTATCGGGTTGATTATTCTTTTTTGTTGTAAGTTCATTAATCATAAGTCCCCAAACCCTAATTATGAATAGCTATTAATACCTACAACCTAACTATTATTATTATATTCTGCAATATAAATTATTAATTCCATCAAATTTATCGACAGATGACTGAATAGTTGGGAATTAGTGTAATTATAAAGGGAGCTTTAACTCCCTTTGACTAGTTATTAAAAGATTTATCATCCACCATATTGGGTGAAACGGGATTTGGGACTCTATTATTAATTGCTGATACTGTCCGAAGGTATATAAAAAGAGCTTTTAGATCTTCATCATTGAGCGAACCTATACTTTCCCAAGGCATTGGCGGTAATAACATTCTACCCGTTCCTAGGTGCTTACCTGTCCGCATTGTCGAAATAAAATTATCAAGTGTCCATGCGCCGATTCCTGTTGTTGAATCGGGTGTTATATTTGCTGAGAAAGAAATACCCCAGGGGCCTACCCAAATAGTCGTCTCATCATTTGTAAGAATCCATTTTCCGGGAGAAATTAAACTTGTGTCTATGGGCAATATTCTTAGTCTTGCCGGGTAACCTGATAGTAGTTTTGTTGAATCAGGAACCGGTCCCATTTGTGTCATTACTTTAGGGGAATGACAGTCATTACAACCACCTATTGTGGTAAGATATTTTCCTCTTGAAATAAGTTCATCATTGGACATTTCTTTTTTTGACGAACAATTTATCTGCAAAAAGAGAAAAAACCCTGCAAGAACCAACACAATAAAGAAAGAGATGTTTTTTTTCATTAGCCTGCCTTTTTTTGATTGAAGTTAATAAAATAGAGTTTAATATCAGTTATTGATATTCTTTTAATAAAAGGATACCCTTATATAATTATGACTTAATATTGGAGAAAAGGGGTTATAATAATCCGCAAAACCGGAAGTAAAATAAAAATATAATTATAAAAATCAATTACGACCTGTCACATTAGTAATTTACTATGGTATATGTATAAAATTTCTAATAGTTACAAATTTCTTTTATGTTGTCTAATACCGGTACACCACATACAGATAATTTCTCTTTGCTTTGGTGACCATCTGCTATCAGTAAACACACAACTCCAATTTCTTTTGCAACTTCGTAATCATGTACAGTATCGCCAATGAGTAGCACTTCTTCGTTACTATGCACAATATTTTTAATAAACTTTTTACCAAGTTCAATCTTACTGTCGGCGTATATATTATTCAAGCCGGTCAAATAAGAAAAAAAATGCTCTAAATTAAAATGACGGACAATATCAACGAGTGTAATTTGGGAATAAGCAGATAGAATGGATTGTTCCATGCCTTTGTCCGAAATAAATTGAAGTGTCTCCGAAGTTCCTTCATAAAGAAATCCTTCAAGTTTTCGTTTTTCATATTCACTTATCCATAAAGCGCCTGTTTCTTCAAAAGAATAATTTTCAAAATTAATACCTGCTTTTTTGTAATAATCTCTAATTGGGAAAGTGAAAATATTCTTATAATCAATAATAGATAATTCTTTTAATTTCATATCCTTCAAAATATTGTTTATTATATTAACGCTTAATTCAACATCGTTGAAAAGAGTTCCGTTCCAGTCCCAGATAATATGTTTAAAATTATCAATCATAAATTAGTGCTTCTGTCAATATATAAATTTGAGGCATAGTTTTCACGTACATTGAGAGCCCGGTTTATTTGTATGATAAATCCTTTGGTTATTAATAAAATATTTAATCAGTTTTAAATAAAACTCAGGGCTTCTAAATAATGTGCTATATTTCTTTTTCCCAGAAAAGATATCTGTAATGTTCTCGCTTAATTTCTGGCCATAAGTTGCAAATAAAAAAGAACGGACTTTGGGAAAAGAATAGATTAAATTAGAAATCATTTTTGCATAGAAATGCTCTTTTAATATTAAATTGGATATTTTTTGATTGTATACTTGAACTGCAATTTTTCCATCCAGATTCGATTGAATGAGTGACTCAGCCGCACAACGGCCGCTTAATATGGCAGCACTTATTCCTTCTGCAGTTACAGGGTCGGCAAAACCGGCTGAATCACCTGCAAATAAAATACGTTTATTATTAAAAGATATTCTTCTTTTAGCAATAGGAATAAAGTAACCGTGTCTTTCGGATTTAATTATGTTTACAATACCAAGTAAATCTAAATACTTAGAGTAAGTATCATTCAGATTCACCTTTGATTTTGTCATTGAGACAGAACCGATAGAAAGATGATTGCTTTTGGGGAATACCCAGCTATATCCATTCACAGGAATTCCAAAATCAAACCGGGCTTTATTACAAAATCGTGAATATGTATCTGCATCTGTATAAATTTCCTATTCAAGTGCAGGTAATAGATTAAAGTTATTATTTATTCTAAAACTTTTTGAAAAAATCCCTGAACCGCCGTCTGCAGCTCTTAAGAATTTAGAGGTAATCTTTTTATATCCGGTCTCAATTTCAATTTCATTTTCTATTATTTTAATATTTCTTACTTCACTTTGATCTATTAAATTGGTGCCTTCTTCAATTGCTTATGCTAAAATAAAAGAATCAAAGTTTTGACGCATTGTCATCATTATTATTGGCTGTTGTCTATTGCTTATAAAGTGAAGCCCGCTTCCGGTATCAAAAACTTCAGCTTGGAAACAGTTTTTCCTATTACTTCATCAAAATTAAAAGGCAATAATTCTTTAACCCTGTTAACAACGCCCCCTCCGCATATTTTGTATCTGGGTAATTTTTCTTTTTCTATAACCAGATTTATTATGCCGTTTTTTGATAGAAAATAAGCCGCGGCAGATTCAGCAGCACCGCTGCCTATTATTATTACATCATAAGAATATTTGGCTGGATGTTCTACCATAATTTTGATGTTATTTAAAGTATAAATTTAATATCAGTGTTTTGAGTTAACTTTTCATATATTAAATTTTTAACGGCTTCATTTGGTAGTTCAAGTTTCAAATTCAAACTGAAATATTTCCCATTTTTACTTATGTTGGACGGAGTCACATCATAACTCAAACCCAAAACAGCTTCCTCAATTGCAGCTAGGATTTTAGTGACATCTAAACCGATAATTTTATATGACCATTCGCAAGGAAATTGAATTTCCGGATATTTATAATCATCCTTTAATGACATACATTAGTTATATAAGTAAATGTTATATGCTGGATACAATATGTTTAATAAGTTTAATATCCATAAAGTATTTTATTAAATACAATTATTTATAAGGTTTCAATAAAAAAAGAATAAAATTGTCATCCCTTAAAATCATGATTTCACTTTTTATATTTTTAATATAAACAATATTAATTAAATAAATTTTATCAATCCATTAATAAGGAAATAAGTTTTAATGCAATTCAAGAATCAAATTAAATCTATATTATAAATAACAGGTTGTTGGTTGTATCACAAAGTCTTACTAATCTGAAATAATCACTTGCATCAATTTATTCCATCAATTAAATTTCTTTTGGTTCTTTCAAAAGGTTCTCCCCTGCCTTTTGAGCAAAAAGAACTAAGTCCCGATGGTCGCCCGATCATTGGGCTTTTTATTTTAAAGGGATTTTATTATTAATATAAATATTCAAAGTCTATTTATTTTATGATTCTTACTAATAAGAGTTTAATTTTCAAGTCCGGCTGTGTCCATTTATTAAATTATTAGATAAAGTCCTTTCATGTATTAGTCCTTCGCAATTATTATTAAAGAACCGCTCTAATTCAATGATAGTTATGATAAACACTGATATACCAATAACATCCATTTTATTAAATGACACATGATTGAAGCAATGAGTTAAAGGGCTTTTTACCGGATTGATTTATACATATAAACTATTCGGTTCTTAAAATTATAAGAGTGTGCATTTTTAAGCCATGATGAGTTTACAGCGTTAAATTTATTATTGGAAAAATTGAGCAATGATTATTGATATTTTTATTGTACCGGTCGATGATAAGTAATAACCTCCGGTATTCATTGAATCTCGTTTTATGGCAACAGTCTTTGTTTTATTTGAACCAAAATTGAAAATTTCTGACAGTAAAAAAACAAAGTATAAAAAATATATTTGCAGTTGGCTTTTCCAATTTTAATTTTCTAATCAATTTATAATTAGTAAAAAAAATCCTTTATTACTTATATACGAGATCTTGCGTTATTAAAATCCGGAATACCTTAATAAATGCAATAAGATATACATCACAATACTATATACTTGCTTTCTTTAATAAACATTTCAAATAACTTAATTAAACTGATTTATTTAATTTTTATTATGAAAGATGTGCTGAAGTATACTTACTATTTAGAAGAGATTAATTACGTTATAAGAAATGGAATTAAAGTATTTAAATAAGTAATTCGTCTAAAACTAAAATTACTTTGGACAACTATTTATAGATACAATTTCAGCATTGTAAATAAAAGTATTGAGGTTAAATAAATCTCGTTCTTTGGGCGATATATTAGCAAATAAACGAACAATAAAAGAAATTAAAGATTGGGAGAATCCATATGCAGAATAAAAATATAACGATTGATTCCTACCTCAAAGAATTAAAAGAAGGTAAGCATAAGTTTGAAAATGCTTTTGAATTACTTGCGCATATGTTGTTCAATAATTCAAATTTTATAAAACCTATCCTGGTTAACGGTAGGAATACGTATGATTTTTTGCAATTTCGAATGGGTAAAAAGCATATTATAGGGCTTTTTGAAGTCATAAATAAATTTGTTGCGTTCATAAAAGATGCTGCAGAAAATGGTGAAAGCAAAGAAATGGCCTTTGTACTGGTTGGCGAACCTGGTAACGGCAAAACATTTTTTGTCGACTATCTTTCTTCAATGTATCGCAAATACATTGCTATACCTGAGAATAACAAATACACTTTCCGAATTAATCTTCCTGCAGATATGGAAGGATATGGTAAGATTAGGGAGATTGAATCTCAAACATTTGAAGATCCGGTGATATTAATGATGAATTTATATGAAGATATTGAAGAGAATAAAGAGCAACTGTCTAAAACCGGATTTATTGATACGGAAGTTGAAAAATTATTTAAAAATTATCGCCCCCTCGGTGCAGATACGGAATTTATTTTAAGAGATTTAAAAAATTATTACGACGGAGATATTGAAAAAGTTAAAGAATGTTTTGATATTGTAAAAGTTCCGATCAGCGAAACACAGGGGACAATTACTGGTAAATACCCTGCGAAAGATAAGCTTACAAGCAGCGGGGTCGATCTTGTTGGTGAGGAAAGTATTCAACGACTGCTGCATATTACTAACTCAAATAATCCATATCGTTTTGATCTGAGGAGAGGAGCATTGGCAAGAGTTGGCGGCGGCGGAATTCATTTTGCCGATGAAATATTTAAGAACAAAACTGATCTGTTAAAAATTTACCTTGGCGTAGTTCAGAATCGAGTGATTGAGATAGATGCATTTAAATGGCCCATAGATACTGTTATAATAGCTACAAGTAATAATGCAGATGTACAGAATTACCGTGCTAATGATGAAGAAAAGCCAATCCTTGACAGGTGCAAATTCTGTTATGTGGCACATAATACAAATTATAAGCTTCAGGAAGAATTAACAAGGTATGCGCTTGGCGAAGGAGATAAAACAACTTTTATGGGAGAAAAGCTTCATATTGATCCAAACCTGTCTTATACGCTTTCTGTAATTGTTACATTAAGCCGTTTGCCTCGTTCTGATGATAAGCTTACACCTGTTGAAATGATGAAACTTTCTGCCGGTGAAGTTGCAGGTGAAAAAAGTGTAAAGACACTTGCTGAATTAGTGGACCAGTTAGAACATGAATCCGACACTACAAAGAGGTTTGGCCAAAAAGGACTGGGACAACGTGATCTTGCCCGAATGATAAATACACAACGTAGTTACGCAGAGACTAACGAAGGCAAATGCATGTTTAGTCTGAATGTTTTCAAAGCGGCCGAAGAAGTGATTCTCGACTATGTTCAGGATAATACTGAACGTGCTAAATATTTTGACGATTTGAAAATTGCAAAAGATTTATACAGAAAACGAATAAGAACCGAAATGTTTAATGCATTTATGGATGAACCCGAAGCTATTAAAAAAGATGTTATGATGTATGTAAATATGATAGTTGGAATGGGCCGTTCTGATTTGGGGCCGGATAAAATAATTACCTACCGTGACCCTCAAACTAAAAAAATGCAGCCGATTAAAATTGATGAACGTTTTGTAAATGCTGTCGAAAGCGAGCTGGAAATGAAAACCCAGGAACAGAAAGAATCATTCCGTGGACAGATTAGAAAAATATATGCGCAGCGCTTACAGACAGATAAGAATTATGATTTTATGGATAATGTCGACCTTGTAAAAGCCGTTACTGATACCAGGTTAAATTCAGATATAGCGTCTGCCGGTGGATTGGTGGGGGCTCTTGCCAATAGAACGAATGAAGATAATGAAAAATTGTACAACCGGATTGTAACAACTATGAAAAATAAACTAGGATATTGTACAACCTGTGCTCAGAAGACAATAGAATTCTTCTGCACACAGGACCATCAATCTTAAATTGGCAAAAAAATATGCAGACTAAGAAAAATAAAATTACTTCTGATCTAAATGTAAACCAGGATATCAGAAGAGAAACGGATTATGAAAATACTAATCTCCCGGAATCTCATGATTATATCAATACATTTAAGAAGGATAAAAATTATTTCGGGTTTTATGATTATAGAGATTTTGAATTCTTACTTAATTTTTCACCGGAGAATACAACTTTAAGCCGTTTATTTACTCTGGATAAATTACTTGAAAGAGATAAAATAAGGGAGAAGGATGGTTTCCCAAGAAAAATAAAACTCGGCAAACTAGTAAAGCCTTCTAAAGATGGTAAAGATAAAGCTATCATAATTCCAACCGCAAGTGAAGAAAAGTTTTATCATTGGAATGGCGATCCTTCCGGCGGGGACGGGTCTCCTACCGGAGGAAATGGAGATGAAATCGAAGGTGAAGTTATTGGTGAAGAACCTTTACGGGAAGATGAAGGGGAAGGTCAGGGTGCAGGCCAGGGCAAAGGTGGTCAGCATGGTATGGGTGCTGAAGCTTACGAAATTGGTAGAATACTTACCGAACAATTCGAATTACCAAATATAAAAGAAAAAGGAAAGAGAACATCTTTGACAAAATTTTCTTATGAATTAACCGATAAAAATCGGGGACATGGTCAAATTCTTGATAAAAAATCTACACTTAAGAGAATAGTTAAAACGAATCTTGCTCTTGGAAACATTACAACTGACGAAGAGCCCGATACTTCAAAAATGATAATTACACCTGATGATAGAATGTATCATATCTTATCGCGTGAAAGAGATTTTGAATCCCAGGCAATTGTTTTCTTCCTACGCGATTATTCTGGTTCAATGCAGGGTAAACCTACTGAGGTGATAGTTACACAACATATATATATAAATAGCTGGCTGGTATATCAGTATAAAAGGCAGGTTGTAAGCCGGTTTATAGTTCATGACACAGAAGCCGAAGAGGTTCCTGATTTTTATACTTATTTTAATAAATCTGTAGCCGGGGGTACTGATGTGTCTTCTGCTTATGCCTTGGTTAATAAAATAATTGAAGAAGAACATCTTGCCCGTGATTATAATATATACGTATTTCATGGTACCGATGGGGACGATTGGAAAGATGATAATTCAAAAGTTATTGAAGAATTGGAAAAAATATTAAAATATGCCAGCAGGGTTGGAATTACTATAGCAGAAAACAATTATTCTTCGCGCAATTCCACAGTAGTGGAAAATTATATAAAGGATTCCAATTTCCTTGAAAAATATCGGGATGTTTTACACCTTGATTCCTTTGTAGCTGCCGAAGCAACCGAAGAGCGAATTATAAAAAGCATAAAGGTACTGATAAGCTGATAATATGGAATTAATAAATCAACATACAAAAAAAATTATGGAAGGCTGCAAAGAACGTGCTTCTGATGCGGGTCTAAAATTTGATAAAGCTACCCTGGAATACATGGTCACAAATACAGATCTGCTCGAACTTTCTCCCAAGAATATGATCCCCACACTTTATGATTATTGGCTTCAGGATATAGAAGTGTTACGCAGTAAAGGTGAATATGAATATTACCCGAATAACCCCTATGAAACAGTAATAAACACTCGTCCGGCTATATCATTTTATAACAATGAAAATCCCGATTGGATGAATGTGATGATTTTTTATCATGTAATTGCTCATGTAGACTTCTTTCAAAACAATCGTTTTTTTGAACAGACATGGGATTATGATTTTAAAGAAAAAGCCTTAACTGAAAAAAGAATTGTTTCTAAAATTCGCTCACAAAAGGGGCGTGCAGTTGATTATATTATTGAGTTTACTCGGGGAATTGACAACCTTGTAGGGTACTTTGCTTCTCTTAAGGAAAAAGAAGATGTTGAATTATTTAAACTTCCCGAACAGATAGATTATTACTTTAATCACTTTATACAGAATCAAACTTCCTTCGGAATGCAAATGTATCTCGAGGAAATTGAGAGATACAATAAAATAGAGGAAATCGAAGGTAAATCCAAGGAAGAACTATTCCTGGCACTTGTAAATGGAAAAAACCCTGAATTTGATGATAACTTCCAAAAATATAAAAAGGAGTATAAACAAAACGTTGTACAGGACTTAATTCAATTTATTCTTGAAGAAAGCAGTTTTATTAATAAGGAAGAAAACATTTGGATGAAATCGGTTATTTCAATTATCAGGGATACATCGCTTTATTTTTCACCTCAAATTAGAACGAAAATAATGAATGAAGGTTGGGCAAGTTATTGGCATGAAAAACTTTTCCTCAAGGATGAAAGAATCCGCGGGCACGAAGTTGGTTTCGCAAAAGTTAATGCGAAAGTAACTTCACTATCAAAAGTAGGATTAAATCCTTACGCAATTGGATGGCGTCTTTTTATGCATATTGAAGAATTGGCGAATAAAGGAATGTATTCTTACGATTTTAGAAAACTAAATGAGATTGAACAGCGCAAAAAATTTGACACTTCCTCCGGAAAAGGTAATGATTTTATTTTCTTTATAAGAGAAAATTATTGTGATGCCACTTTCCTTAATACTTTTATTGAACAGGATTTTATTGATAAATATAAATTGATGGTCGTTGGGCAAAGATTAAATTCAGTTAAAAACGTGAAGGAATATTATGTTAAAAGTAAAAAAGCTAAAGATTATAAATCAATGATTGTTAACAGTCTTTATCACCCTCCGTACATAACCTTTTCAAAAGATGATGAAGGGGTACTTTATTTAAAGCATCATTTTGAGGGAAAAGAACTTTTAAGGGATTATATCCCTAATACATTAATAGGGCTTGAATATTTGTGGGGCAATAAGGTTAACCTTGAAACTATGGAACTTGATTGGGAAAAGATGAGTTCCGGCTCAGACGGTATTAATAATGATGATATCACCCGGCACGATCCTCTTTTCCGTAAAGTAATGTACACTGTTGAAAACAAAAAAGTTAAAAAAGATGTGATCAATTGAGCTAATTATTATGCCGAATAAAACCAGTAAATCAAGTGATATTATTAATCTGATAGATCGAAGATTAAAAAAAAATGAAGAGGGGATAATAATTCCGTTTAATGAATTTTTAACAAGAGTCCGGGAAGATCCGCTTCTTTACTTAAGAAATGTTTTTCAACTTTTTAGCAGTATGATATATCATTATATAGACATTGAAGATGAATATAAGGATGACCCCGAAAATATTAACTATAAAACTGTTAGTTGTGAACGATTATTAGTTAAAAATACCGATACCCCTTTTTTTGCCGATCTTCCACTTGCAAACAGGCTTTTACGTTTAGCAGATTCATTTAGAGAAGGAACACAACAGAACAAAATTTATGTATTTATTGGTCCGCCCGGAAGTGGTAAAAGTACTTTCTTAAATAATTTGCTTCGCAGGTTTGAAGAATTTACACATACTCATGAAGGTATTAACTATGAGTTAATTTGGCGTCTTGATAATGCCAAAATTGCCGCGGCAAGCAGTGATCCGGTTGTTAAGGAAGCGTTGCAGGATTATTATCATGCAAACGGCCCCTTAAATTCAGATATACTGGAGGTACCTTGTCCAAGTCATGATCATCCGATATTAATAATTCCTAAGGAGTACCGGAGCGAAATTCTTGAAAAATTAATTAAAGATGATACTAGATTAAAAATATTCCACAAAAAAGAATATGAGTGGCTTTTTACAGATAATGCCTGCACTATATGTACATCACTTTATGAAGCTCTTTTGGACAGGTTAAGTTCACCGGTAGATTTGTTCGACCTGATTTATGCTAAACGTTATTCATACAATCGGAGACTTGGCTATGGTATAAGTGTATTTAATACAGCAGATAAAGAACCCGAACAATTTGCCTTTACAAATGAAGAACTTCAGAAACATTTAAGTTCCAGATTCCGAGACAGCAATCTTATTCATTATGTGTTTTCCCGTTATGCAAGAACTAACAATGGCTTATTTGCTATTATGGATGTCAAAGGTGAAAATGAAAAAAGATTTTTAAACCTCCATGGTATAATAAGTGAGGGCGTACATAAGATAGATGATGTTGAGGAAAATGTTAATTCTCTTTTTATTGCAGTTATGAATCCGAAAGATAAACAAAAAATTGCATCCCCTGATTCATTCAAAGATCGTATTATCGAAATAAACGTAAATTATATTCTAAATTATTCCGAAGAAATAAAAATTTATTATCACTCCTTCGGAACTCAGATTAAAAAACATTTTCTTCCGGGCGTGCTTGAAAATTTTGCAAAAATAATTATAAGTTCGCGTTTAAATATAGAATCACCGGCAATCAGAGAATGGATTGACGGACCACATAAGTATGAAGAATATTGCGATGAAAATTTATTACTTCTAAAATTGATCATCTATTCGAATAAAATACCTGATTGGTTATCTGAAGAAGATCGTAAAAAATTTAACAAAAGTGTTCGCCGGAAAATCATTAAAGAATCTGATAGGGAAGGGAAATCAGGTTTTTCTGGGCGGGAGTTTATTTATATTTTTAATGAATTTTACAATTCTGTCCCTAAAAAGTCAAATGATCCTGCAAACGGTGACACTTTACAAATTACTATGGAAGATATCCGTTCATTTTTTAAGAAACATGAACAGTATAAGGAAAGAATACCGAAAGGCTTTATTGATTCAATTATAAGGTTATACAATTATAACATTATGCAAGAAATTAAAGAGTCATTGTTTCATCAAAATGAAGAACGAATTAGCAAGGATATTCAAAATTATCTTTTTGCTTCCAATTATGATCTTGGAGAAAAACTTATCTGCCCGTACACAAAGGAAACCATAGAAGTATCGGAACAGTCTTTTACTTCAATTGAGCAGTATCTTATGCCTCATAATGCAAGTTCACGTGCGAAGAAAAAATTCAGAGAAGAAGTCGCAGCTAAGTTCGGCGTCAATCTTCAACAAATGCAGGATGATAACGATATTAGTAAAACGGAAATTTATAGAGAATTATACGACAGTTATGTAAATAATTTAAGAGAACATATCTTCCAGCCATTCCTCCAGTATAATGCATTTGAAAATGCAATAAAAGAATATGGAACATCAAAGTTTGAAGTTTATGATAACCGGACAAAAGAAGAAGTAAATTTTCTTATTAAAAATTTAATCGATAAATTTAATTATTCTAAAGAAGGAGCTAAACATGTTTGCCTTTATATAATCCGGAATAAAATTGCTGAGAATTTTACTATTTAAATTAATAAAGTTTAACAAACATTGTCTAAGTATCAACTTGTAAAGGATAATCTATATTTAAAATATTCACTGAAATATTAGCCACTTTAAATTTGTTCAAAATCAATTATTTGAAAAACCAATTATCTTTTTCGAACTACTAAAATTAAAAATGATTTAGCCTTCTGAACTCGAAACAAAATAAAATTACCTTCTTTTAAATTATAGAACAATCATTTTCAACTGAATCCCTGTTTGTTGGTTACAATATTCTTCAATCAATTTCTATTATTTAGGTAAAAAATAATGCTGGTATGACTTTAGAAAAAATAATATACAAATGTCTTAATAACGACAATTCAGCTTTCTTTTATACTCCGGTAATTTATAAGGATAGTTATTCTTATTTATTTACTAACCCGGAAAATATTATTACTGCTTCAAATCAATATGAATTATCTAATTCATTAGATTTAATCGATAAACAAAAAAAGTTGGGCAGATCCGGGTATGGTTATTTGAATTACGAAGCGGGATACTTCCTGGAGAATAAATTTCAAAATTTCAGGAAGGAAAATGAAAATACACTTTTGAAATTCTGTTTTTTTGATAATAGGAATGTAAAAAAAATAAAATCGGATAGTCTAAATATTTTATCCGGAGGGTTTGAAAAAAATTATATAATATCAGAGCTAATACAGAATAAAAGCAAAGAAGAATACATAACGGATATAAAAAAAATCAAAAAATTTATTGAGGCGGGCGATACATATCAGGTTAATTATACTTTTAAGTGTAAATTCAAATTTAAAGGCAGTTATGCAAGTTTATTAAAATCCTTGATATTTAATCAATCAGCACAGTTCACTACATTTATTAATGATAAGGAATATATAATTATCTCGTTATCTCCGGAATTGTTTTTTTCATCAGATGGTCAGAAGATTACATGCAAACCCATGAAAGGAACAGTTAAGAGAGGAATTGATCTTGCTAGTGATATATATCAAAAGAATTATCTTAAAAATGATCAAAAGTTCCATGCCGAAAATTTAATGATTTTAGACTTGCTTAGGAATGATCTGGGCAAAATTAGCGAGTTTAATTCCGTTCATGTAGACCATCTTTTTAAGGTTGAAAAATATGAGTTGCTCTTCCAGCTTGTCTCAGAAGTTAGTGCACAAGTAAAGAGTAATATTTCATGGAAAGAGATATTTTCAAGCCTGTTCCCGTGCGGCTCTGTAACGGGAGCGCCTAAAATAAGGACTATGGAAATAATTAATCAATTGGAAAACGGAAACAGAGGATTGTATACCGGATCTATCGGCTTATTTATGCCTGATAAAACAGTTTTTAACGTTTCAATAAGAACCCTGACTGTTGATAAAAAAAATAATTTGGGAGAGTTAGGTATCGGCAGCGGCATAACATGGGACAGTGACCCGTTTTCGGAGTATAATGAAACTCTACTGAAAAGCAGATTTTTAACCGATCCGGATGAATATTTTGAATTATTTGAAACTATGTTAATTGAAAATGGAAAAGTATCTCTATTAAATTATCATCTTGATCGACTTAAACAATCTGCTGACTACTTTTTGTTTGTTTATGATGAAGAAAATTTAAAAAATAAATTATCTAAATTATTATTGCAAATTAAAACCAGTACTAAACTTAGGCTGAAATTAACTTTAAATAAATGGGGAAATATTGGATTTAATTTGACTGGTTTTCCGGAAACATCTACTTTTAATAAAATAATTATTTCTAAAAATAAAATAGATTCCGGAAATAAATTTCAGTATTTCAAAACAACAAATAGAAAGTTGCTGGATCATGAACATAAGTATTATTCTAACCTTGGATTTTTTGATGTTATCTTTTTTAATGAAGCAAACTATCTTGCTGAGGGCGCAATTACCAGTATTTTTACCGGAAAGGATGGCATTTTGTATACTCCTTCATTGGATTGCGGTATTCTACCGGGTGTATACAGAAGATATTTCCTGGAGAAAACTTTCTTGAATTCTTTCGAAAAAAAAATTACTTATAATGAGCTCTTAGAAGCGGATGAAATAATTCTCACTAATTCCCTAAGGGGCGAAATAAAAGTTAATGAATTGATTCTTACTACAGGTGAAAAAAGAATTTTTTATAGCTCGAAATAATCTCCTCGGTGGTTACTTCTTTTTAATCCAGCCTATCAAAATGACTTAGAACAGAGAATTTTGTCACAATTTTTAATATCTTTTAAATGCATTTAATTTTTAAAATACAATTTCTTATATGCCTGATAATTCAAATCTGCTTTCTAAGAGAAAACAAGAACACTTAGCCCTTTGTCTTTCTGATAAAGTTTCATTTCGGGAGAAAACAAACGGATTTGAAAATTATGATTTCAGGCATTTTGCAATAACTGAAATTGATATGTCAAAAATTGATTTTAGTACTGTTTTTTTTAGAAAAAAAATCAGTTATCCGTTTCTTATTTCATGCATGACTGGTGGTACAAGTGAAGCTGAAAATATAAATGCCCGGTTAGCTATAGCTGCAAAACAATTAAATATTCCTATAGGTGTTGGCAGCCAGCGGCAGGCTTTTGAGAATAAGCAATTTCATAAGTCGTATAAAGTTATTAGAAAAAATGCCCCCGGAATACCCGTAATCAGCAATATTGGTGCATCTCAGGTGGCTAAACTTAAGAAGTTTGATAAATTAAATTATATTGCTGATCTTATTGAAGCTGATGCAATGGCTGTACATGTGAATCCATTGCAGGAACTAAATCAAGAACACGGTGAACCTTTTTTCGAAGGATTTTTAAAAACAATTGAGAATGTTGTTAAGCATATTGAGATTCCAATAATTGTAAAAGAAGTGGGTGCCGGCATTTCAAAAAAAGCTGCACATAAACTGCTTAGTGCCGGTGTTAAAGGAATTGATGTTGCCGGAGCAGGCGGTACAAGTTGGGCAGGTGTTGAAATACTTAGAAATAATGGTGATATTAATAATAAATTCTGGGATTGGGGGTTGCCAACATCATATTGTATAAGGACGGTTTCTAAATTGAAAAATGATTTTGATTTTACACTTATTGGATCAGGCGGCTTAACCGATGGTTTTGATATAGCAAAATCGATTGCATTGGGTGCGGATATTACCGCCTCGGCAAGAATTATTTTATTGGAATTGAATAAATCTGGAGTAGAGGGGGTTGTGAAATTAATTGAAAATTGGTTCGAAATTGTTCGAAAAATTATGTTTTTAACCAATTCAAAATCTATATCGGAATTAAATAATAAAAAAATAATTCGAAAGGAAAAACTTTATTGATGGGGAAATATGAAAAAGCATTTAAAGCCTTTCTTGATAGAGAGAGAAATATTGTTGATAAAAAATTATCCGAAGCTCTTGAGAATAGAAAACCTCAATCATTGTACGAACCGGGATATTATATTATTGAAAGCGGAGGTAAAAGGCTTAGACCACTGTTAGTCCTGCTTTCTGTAAAAGCTGTTGGTGGTAAATTAAACAAAGCATACAATGCAGCCGCTGCAGTGGAATTACTTCATAATTTTACATTAGTGCATGATGATATTATGGATAATGCTGATATACGTCGAAATATACCAACCATCCATAAAAAATATGATGTGTCAACAGCAATTCTAGCCGGCGATAGTTTAATTTCTGTTGCGTATGAGTATCTATTAAAAGATTGTAATGGTATCGCAAAAAAAGTTTTAGCTGCTTTTACAAAAAGCTTAATTGAAGTTTGCGAAGGTCAAAGCCTCGATAAAGAATATGAACTAAAGGAGGCGGTATCAATTGAAGAATATATTTTAATGATCGAGAAAAAAACCGCTGCCCTTATTGAAATGTGCTGTATAACCGGAGCTATAATAGGTGGTGGTGAGGAAAAGGAAATAAAATGTTTGGCAAAATTTGGAAAAAACATCGGTATTGCCTTTCAGATTCAAGATGATTTGCTTGATATTGTCGGAAATGAAGACGATTTCGGAAAATTTGTCGGTGGTGATTTAATCGAAGGTAAAAAGACATTTTTATTTCTCAAGGCGCTGGAAATGTCTGGTGGAAAAGATAAGGAAAAATTATTAGCTGTTATTAAAAATAAAGGTATTAAGCCCGAATTAATTCAAAGCTATAAAGAGTTATATCAAAGACTTAACATTCTTAAAGAAGCTGAAAATGAAATTCAACATTATACGAATTTAGCTCTAAAGTCTATTAAAAAATTAAAGAACGAAAAATATCGTGATTTTCTTGCTTTACTTGCCGATTCATTAATTAAAAGAAAGAAATAATGATTGAAGAAAGAGTGCAAATTATTAATAAATCCGGATTGCATACAAGACCGGCAGCTACAATTGTTAAATTGGCCGCTAAATATAAGTGCGATTTTTATATTTCAAAAGATGGATTTAATATAAACGGAAAAAGTATTATAGGCGTGATGACTCTCGCTGCAGAAACTGGCTCTGAACTTATTTTATCCTTCGATGGGGAAGATGAATTAAAAGCCTCAGAAGAAATAGCCGATTATTTTAAGAGAGGATTTGACGAGCTGTGAAAAATTTTAAACAAATATTTAAAGAAGCTGATAATAAAATCACCGGCATAGCCGCCGCGCCCGGAATCGTGATAGGAACTGTTTATTTATTTACTAAAGAAAAGCTTGATATAAATGATAGTACAATTACAGATACCGATGAGGCTATTTTAAATTTTGAAGAAGCTTTGCAAAAATCAAAGAAAGAACTTAATAAAATATTCTTACTGGCTAAAGAAACTATGGAAGCAAACAGGGCTGCAATATTTGAAGCTCAGCTAATGATTTTAGATGACCCGATTTTAATTGGAAATATTAAGGATAGAATTTGTAAGGAGAAAAAACAGCCCGAGTATATTGTTAATGATGAAATATCCAGATACCAGCATTTAATGATTGTGGCCCATGAGCAGTATATGAATGAAAGGGCCAATGATATTGAAGATATTAAAAACCGGATAATAAGAAATCTGCAAAAGAAAAGATGGCAATCGAAGATTACTCATGATGTTATTGTTGTAACGGATTCCTTAACACCGGCTGATACTATACTTCTTTCAAGGAGCAATGTTAAAGGCTTTGTTACGGATCACGGCGGCTTAACATCCCATACCGCTATTATTTCCCGTTCCTTGGACATTCCGGCCGTTGTCGGTACTCATAACGCTACAAAGAAGATAAAAGAAGATGATCTTATTATTGTAGATGGATTTCATGGAATTATATTGATCTGTCCTACCCAGGACCAGATAGATTTCTTCCACGCGAAAGCCGAAAAATTAGCTGAACTCCAGTTGGGGCTTAAAGAATTAAAGGACCAGCCGGCAGAAACAACAGACGGGAAAGAAATTATATTAAGGGCTAATGTAGATGTTTCTGGAGAAATTGATTTAGTAATTACAAGCGGGGCTAAAGGAATAGGGCTTTACCGTACCGAACAAATCCTTGAAGAACTTGGAGAATTTCCAAATGAAAGTGAACAAACAAGGATGTATGAAAATTTAGCCACAAGAATTTATCCTGCTCCTATTATAATTCGTGCGTTCGATATTGGAGGCGACAAATTTAAATTTTTTAGTTTTACAGAGCCTAACCCGTTTCTGGGCTTAAGAGGTATAAGACTGCTTCTTGAAAACGAAAAATTATTTAAAACTCAGATAAGAGCAGTTCTTCAGGCAAGCAAAACAAAGAATATTCAGTTTATGCTTCCAATGATTAGTTCAATTACCGAAATACGTAAATCCTTATCTATCATTTCTGCTTGTAAAGAAGAGCTGAGAATGGCTAAGATCCCTTTTGACAAACATATGAAAATAGGAATCATGATTGAGGTACCATCCGCCGCTGTACTTACATATGAACTTGCAAGCGAAGTCGATTTTATAAGCATCGGTACAAATGATTTAATTCAATATTTAATGGCGGTTGACCGTGGCAACGATTTGGTATCCAATCTTTACCAGGAATTTCATCCTGCCGTTATTAGAACTCTAAGCCATATTCTAACTGAAGCCGCAAGAGCAAATAAATTAGCAAGCCTTTGCGGAGAAATGGCTGCGGATACTCTTGCAATTCCGCTTTTAATCGGTCTGGGTTTACAGGTTCTAAGCATTTCTCCAACTACTATTCCTTATGCGAAACGTATAGTCAGAAGTATTTCGTATAAGAAAGCAAAAATTCTTGCCCATGAATGTTTACTTTGTGTAACGGAAAAAGAAATTACTGATAAGCTTGAAAAGTTTTTTACTGAAAATTCTATTACAAGAACTCGAAATATTATATAATAATCATAAATTAATATATTTATTTATTTTTTGGTGGATTAAAGCAATAATAAATTAGTAAATATTTTCCCCCTGTCAGATTGTTTTCAGTAATAATATTTTAAAATGTTCAATAAGCGTAAAAATAGATTATTATGCCAACTGTTTTAGAATTAATAAATTTATCTGCAGATTATCTTCAAACTAAGGGGATAAACTCGCCAAAATTAAATGCAGAATTATTACTTGCTAAAGTTTTAAACTGTAAGCGGTTGGATCTATACTTAGCCTTTGACAGACCTTTGATAGAGGCTGAGTTAGCGGTTTATAGAAATTTCATTAAACGTAGAAGTAAAAACGAACCACTTCAATATATTGTTGGTTCCGTAGAATTTTATGGATTGGAATTTATTGTAAATAGTTCAGTATTGATTCCCAGGTCCGAAACAGAAATATTAGTTGAATCAATTCTTGAAGCAAACAAAAACAGGGATAATCTAAAAATTCTGGATGTCGGCACCGGAAGCGGGATTATTGCAATTTGTCTAGCTAAATTCTTAAATGCAGTAAATGTTTATGCAATAGATTCCAGCGCTGATGCTCTGAAAGTAGCAAAAGATAATGCAATACTCAATTCTGTTGCAGATAAAATTAATTTTATTCAGCATGATATTAATATAGATGGAATAAATTTAGGAAATGATTTTGATATTATTGTATCTAATCCTCCTTACATCTCCAATGAAGATTATAATAAATTACAGCCGGAACTTCGGATTTATGAACCAAGAATTGCACTTACAGATAATTCGGATGGTTTCAGCTTTTTTAAAACAATAACTAAAAAAGCTAATGAACTTTTAAAAAATAATGGGAAGATTTATTTTGAAGTCAGCCAGGGGCAGTCTTCCCGGGTTGGAAATATATTAATGCTGGAAAACTTTACTAATATAATTATTTTTAAGGATTATTTGAATATTGAACGCGTTGTATTTGGAGAACTGAATTGAAAGCAGTGGCTCAAAAAGTCTCTTCCGGTGGCGTTGATATAAAATCAGAAAATTACTCTGTATCAATAGGGAAAGGGATTGTAATACTTCTTGGAATAAAGGTAGGCGATAATGGAGAAGATGTAAAATTTTTAGCCGACAAATGCTGCGGTTTGAGAATATTTGAAGATGACCATGAAAAAATGAATTTGTCGATTAAGGATATTGAAGGCGAAGTATTAATCATTTCCCAGTTTACCTTGTACGGAGATCCGAGCAAAGGAAACCGTCCTAGTTTCATTCAAGCAGCCAGGCCTGAAGAAGCAATTTTGCTTTATGAAAAATTTATTTCTAGGATTAAGGAAAATATTGGAGAACCGAAAGTTAAGACAGGTAAGTTCGGCGCAATCATGAGTGTTAAAATAATTAATGACGGCCCTGTTACTATAATTATCGAATCGCGTTAAAAAGCTGTTTAAGGTTATTTAATGAATTCCTTCTTAATGATATTTTTGGACGGTGTTGGTATAGGTGAAGAAGACAGCCGTTCAAATATTTTCTTTAAGTATGGATTTAAAACATTTACTGAAATATTTGGGGAAATACCTTCACTAAAACATTCAATATTAAATAAAAATAATTCTTATTTATTCCCGTCGGATGCAAGACTTGGTGTTGAAGGGTTTCCGCAAAGCGGTACGGGGCAAACATCAATCTTTTGCGGTATAAATGCGTCTAAATATATAGGGAAGCATTTTGGGCCGTTTCCTTACTCCACTCTTATTCCCGAGATAGATGAAAAAAATATTTTTAAAGCATTTATTAATCATGGTGGGAATGTATTCTTTGCAAACGCTTATCCAAAGTTATTTTTTGATTATTTAAAATCCGGCAAATCAAGATTAAGCGCTTCGGCATTAAGCAGTAAATTAAGCGGACTAAAATTCAATACTTCTACAGACGTAAGACTTGGTAAATCATTAACTGCTGAAATAACTAATGAACGTTGGAATATAAAACTTGGATATAAACTCAATTCCATAACACCTAAAACTGCCGCAAGAAACTCATGAAAATAGCCTTGGAAAATAATTTTACTCTTTATGAGTATTTTATGACAGATTACCTTGGACATGGCAGGTATGACGGCGATGCGCAATGTTTACTCGATATTCTTGATGAATTTCTTTTTACAATTATAACTGAACTAAAAGAAGATATTACATTAATCATATGTTCCGATCATGGAAATGTAGAGGATATTTCTATTAAAACTCATACATTAAATCCGGCATTAACTATTACCTCAGGCAAATATGCAGAAAAATTATTTAATGAGATTCAAGATTTAACGCAGATTAAACCCGCAATTATGAGACTAGTTCAATGAAAAATTATCCGGTTATCAAGTCCACTTTTTTATTTATAACCGGAATATTAATTAATAAAATTTTCCAGATTAATGTTCATAACTATTTTGTTTATTTCGATATCCTCATATTAGCTGTACTCTTATATATTTTCTGTATTATTAAAATTAATTTTCGCTCATATGCAATTTTCCCGGTTTACCTCATATTGATATTAAGCGGAGTCTTTATAGCCGAATATCAAAAACCGAATTACAATTTCCTTCCGCCTGATGTCGAAAAACAAAAAGACTTTCAGGCTTATGGCACGGTTTCAAAAGTTGAGCTTCGGAGAGAAACTGAATTGGTCTTCAATATTGCTGCTGATTCTGTAATGTTTCCAAATGAAATCTTTTCGCGGAAAATAACTTTAATCTGCAAATTACAAGATGAGTACAAGCATAATCTTGATTCGTTATACAACAGAATTATGCCCGGGAATATCATTATTGTTAAGGGATTGTTTATTAAAGGAATCAATCAGAGGAATCCTGGTGAATTTGATTATAGGAAGTACCTTGAGGAACAGGGGATAAGCGGAATTTTATATTTATATAGTGTAAAAGATCTAAAAATAATAAATCAACATTATAATAAAATACTATGTGCCGTCTTCCGTTCCAGAAAAGCTATAGATGATGAAATATCAGGATTATTTCAGCCTCAGACGACCGCCTTTTTAAGAGGGCAATTGTTAGCCGACAGGAGTAGTATTGATTACAATGCAATCGTGGAATTTACGAATTCAGGTGTTGTTCATATTCTTGCCGTCTCCGGGCTAAGTGTTGGTTTCATTGTCATAATTGTAATGATTGTGCTTAGCCGGTTTAATATTTATCTGAGATCAATATTGACTTTACTGAGCTTGATTATTTTTTTACTTTTAACTGATTCAAGGGCTCCCACAGTTCGGGCTGTAATTATGTCAATTTTATTTATTGTAGGTATCTTGTCAAATCGTTCAACCAACGGATTTAATTCCTTGGCTGTTTCAGCTTTTATTATATTATTCTTTGACCCGGCACAATTATTTGATGCAGGTTTCCAGATTTCATATTCAGCGGTATGTTCTATCCTTGTTTTTTATCCTGTTTTTCAAAAGACTGTACAAAATCTTAAAATTAAGATTGTTTGGATAAACCTTATATTACTTTTTATCGGACTGTCAGTTTGTGCACAGATAGGTTCATTACCTTTTATTTTATATTACTTTGGGAAGTTATCACTGGTGTCCTTATTAGCAAATTTATTGGTCATACCTCTGGCCGGGATTATTATCGGCCTTGGGATATTTACTCTTATACTTAATTTTTGTATTCCGCTTTTGGCTTCATATTATGCTGCCGGAATTGATTTATTAAATTCATTAATGTTTTTCATAATAAAAATTTCAGGAAATTTTAAATATTCGTTTCTGTGGATCAGAAATTTCTCATTACTTGATGTACTAATATTTTATCTTTTTCTTGCAGTGTCAGTATTCATATTTATGAAATTTAAATCAAAATGGGCTACTATGTTCGCTTTCGTATTCGTAATAGCAAATATCATCGTTTTTTGTTCTTTGGATAATAAAAATTTGCTTCCTGATAACTATTTGAATGTTTTAATGATAGATGTAGGACAGGGTGATGCATTTTTATTGAAATTTCCCGATGGTGAAACGGCTCTGGTTGATGCAGGCTCTGCGTCTTTGAATTACGATAACGGAGAACGCGTAATTTTGCCGTTATTGAATTATCTTGGTATTAATAAGATTGATTATGGATTTGTTTCCCATGTAGACCTGGATCATTACGGCGGATTTATATCTTTAATTAACAATAATAAAATCAGCCGGATCTATAAACCTTACCTTGATACAACTTTTTCAAAAGATGTTAAATTGGAAAATTTTTTAAAAACTAAAGGAATCCCCGTAACACATTATAATCGATCGATATTAAATTTACCTGCCAACAAAATTTACATTTTGAATAATTTTGATCAGAGTGTAAAACTTAGCACCAATAATGGAAGCGGAGTCCTTAAAATAGTTTACTGTAAAAACAGTATATTATTTACCGGGGATCTTGAACATCAGGCAGAATATCATTATCTGAATGATTATGGAAGCTTTCTAAAATCAGATGTTCTTAAAGTTGCACATCATGGCAGTAAAAACGGTTCCTCCGAAGAATTTATTGCAGCGGTGCAGCCTAAAATAAGTTTAATCAGTGACGGAATAAAAAATAAATTCGGCCACCCGGCGGAGATCGTTTTACAAAGATTAAATCAAGTTCGGTCAATAATTGAAAGGACCGATAAATCCGGCGCTGTTTTGTTAAGATCGGATGGAGATAATATATTTGCAGTGGACTGGAGAAATTTTTAACTTACTATATTATACGTTTCATGGAAAGTGAAGGAATGGTCAAAAGACCTGAATAATGGTTAAAATATTAATTAAGTAATATTGAATAATAATTTAAGGTAATTCAAAATGGACAAAACTCCTTTAATCGGTATAATCATGGGAAGCGATTCTGATTTGGGAATAATGCAAAAGGCATTAGATACATGCAATGAATTCGGGATTGCTTATGAGGTGAAAATACTTTCCGCTCACCGGACTCCGGACCAACATGCTGAGTATGCAAAAACTGCCTTATCAAGAGGACTTAAAGTAATTATAGCTGCCGCAGGCGGAGCCGCACATTTACCCGGGGTAACCGCTGCAAGCACAATTCTGCCCGTAATCGGCGTGCCGATTTTTACTAAATCATTAAATGGGATGGATTCATTATTATCGATTGTACAAATGCCCGGCGGTATACCGGTTGCAACGGTAGCTATTGACGGAGCAAAGAATGCTGCCTTGCTGGCAATTCAAATTATAGCTGTTGGCAATGAGGATCTTCAACATAAACTTCTTGACTATAAAAAGCAGATCGCAGAAGAATCTATGAATAAGAATAAAAAACTTAATTCTTGAGTTCCCTGAAAATGAATTTCCGATGGGAAACTTTGTTTAGAGCGATTGGAGAGAAACCAGGTTAAAATCCGAAATTAAAATAATTTATTAAAACAAGTCGGATTTAAGGAAGTTTTTATGGTGTACGAATTAGACTTGGTATATGCAATATATCTTCAGAGATTTCGAAATGCTTTTAGATTCAAAAGTCTGAATGCTTAGACCATATATAAAACCATCTGTTTATTAAAGTGATTATATTCAAAGTCTTATTAAATTCTATAACAACAATTCCTTTACATTTCTTGCAAAAATATATTCAATTATCTATATTTACACTCTATTTCTGATTAAATTCACTATAATAACTGTTTTTTTGGACATTATTATATAAATAGAAACAAAAACTGAATGATTTTGCCGGGGTGGCGGAATTGGTAGACGCACAGGACTTAAAATCCTGTGGGTGTTTACACCCGTGCCGGTTCGAGTCCGGCCCTCGGTACAATAGCAATGTAACTTAAAGATGTAGAATTTATTTTTATAAATTCTACATCGTACATTGTTGGATTATCTGGGCTCTTAGCTCAGTTTGGTTAGAGCGTCTGTTTGACGTACAGAAGGTCAGAGGTTCGACTCCTCTAGAGCCCACAAAGTCGGAGTTCTCTCCGATTTTTTTATAGAAATGATGTGATTATGGGAAAAATAAAAGTAAATTTTCCTGATGGAAATTTGAAAGAGTACGATGAAGGTATTACTGCAATTAAAATTGCCGAATCAATATCCTTACGATTAGCTGACGATACTCTTGCAGTGGAATTAAACGGTGTTGTTAAAGATTTAAATTCACCAGTAAACACGGATGCTTCAATTAAATTTCTTACTTTTGAAGATGATAAAGGTAAAGAAGTTTATTGGCACTCTACATCTCATTTGATGGCCCACGCAATTCAGGAAATTTATCCGGAAGCAAAATTTGGAGTCGGGCCTGCTATTGAGTCTGGTTTTTATTATGATGTAGATATTAATTCCAGCCTTACAGAGCCCGACCTTAGAGCAATTGAAAATAAAATGGCTGAATTGTCAAAAGCAAATAGCGCTTTTGTTCGTCAGGAACTTTCCAAACAGGAAGCAATTAATTTCTTTAAGGATAAAGGCGATCCGTACAAGGTTGAAATCCTATCTGAAATTGATGAGAATTCAGTAGGAATAAGTATTTATAAAGAAGGAAATTTTACAGATCTCTGCCGCGGGCCGCACCTTCCTTCAACCTCTAAGATTAAATATGTAAAACTTCTTAATATTTCCGGTTCTTATTGGAGGGGCGATGAAAACAATAAGCAGCTACAAAGAATTTACGGAATTTCATTCCCCAAAAAAAAATTACTTGAAGAGCATCTGATAAAGCTGGAAGAAGCAAAAAGACGCGATCATAGAAAACTGGGTAAAGATCTTGAACTTTTTATGATAACCCAGGCTGTCGGAAGCGGACTTCCAATATGGCTTCCTAAGGGTACAATCTTAAGAGAAACACTCGAAAATTATCTTCGCGATGAACAAAGAAAACGCGGTTATGAACCCGTAATAACGCCGCATATCGGAAACATTAATCTTTATAAAACCAGCGGTCATTATCCTTATTACAAAGACAGCCAGTTTCCACCGATAAAATTAGAAGGTGATAAAGAAGAATATCTTCTTAAACCAATGAACTGCCCTCATCATTTTATGATATACGCATCCAAACCAAGAAGCTACAGAGATCTGCCGATAAGGTATGCTGAGTTTGGAACTGTCTATAGATATGAGCAATCAGGTGAATTGAATGGATTAACAAGGGTTCGTTGTTTTTCCGTTGATGACTCACATATGTTTGTAAGAGATGATCAGCTAAAAGAGGAAGTTTGCAAGGTTATTGAACTGATCCAGGTTGTATTTAACCAGATGGGTTTTAAAGAATTTACTACTCAATTATCATTCAGGGATGGCAACGCCGACAAATACGGCGGTGATATTTCTGTATGGGAAAGAGCTCAAAAAGAAATCCGGGAAGCTGCAGATCAAATGAATCTTACTTATTTTGTAGCTGAAGGCGAGGCTGCTTTCTATGGACCAAAGATAGATTTTATGGTTAAGGATGCTTTAGGTCGGAAGTGGCAGCTTGGTACAGTTCAGATAGATTATATTATGCCGGAAAGGTTTAATCTGGAATATACGGGCAGCGACGGACAAAAGCACAGGCCGGTGGTTATTCATAGAGCACCATTCGGATCACTTGAAAGATTCATTGGAGTATTAATAGAGCATTATGCAGGTGAGTTCCCATTATGGCTGGCTCCTGTACAGGCGGTTGTAATCCCTGTTTCCCAAAACTATATTGAATACGGGAAAACAGTTCTAAATACTCTTAAAGAGCGTGGAATTCGTGCAGAGCTTGATGAAAGAAATGAAAAAATCGGATATAAAATAAGAGATTGGGAAACACATAAAGCGCCTTATATGCTGATTCTTGGTGAAAAAGAACAAAGTGCCGGCAATATTTCAGTGCGAAAACATAAAAAAGGTGATTTAGGCTCTTTGTCTTTGTCTGATTTTATTGATAATATTGAGATTGAAATAAAAAGTAAGATTTCAACAACAAATTAGAGAGGTTATCAATCGCTCAAAAAGAAGAAGTAAGAATTAATGAGGAAATCCGGGCGCCAAAAGTTAGGGTAATTGATATTGACGGAACACAGCTCGGTATTTACACCATTAGGGATGCCCAGAAATTAGCAGGAGAAAGAGGGCAGGATTTAATTGAAATTGCTCCGCAAGCGAAACCGCCTGTGTGTAAAATACTTGATTTTGGAAAATTTAAATATGAACAACAGAAACGGGAAAAGATTCAGAAAAAGAATCAAACAGTTTCACTGCTTAAAGAAATAAGGCTTCATCCCAACACGGATGTTCATGATTTTGAGTTTAAAGCTAAACATGCTTATAATTTTCTTGAAGAAGGTAATAAGGTTAAAGTAGTTGTAATGTTCAAAGGAAGAGAATTAGCATATACCGACAAAGGTGAAGATTTGTTGAACAGGTTTATAGAAAGAGTTGAAGAAGTTTCAAAAGTTGAAACTCCTATCCGGATGGAAGGGAAAGCAATGAGTATGATCTTGGTTCCTTCAAAAATAAAAAGTAAAAAGATTAATTAACAGGAAATTGATATGCCAAAGATGAAAACTAACAGCGGTGCCGGTAAAACATTCAGAAAAACCGCAAGTGGAAAATTCAAAAGAAAAAGTGCTTATAAAAGCCATATTCTTTCCTCAAAAAGCACTAAAAGAAAAAGGAAATTAAGACGCTCAACTATGGTGTCTGAATCAGATACTAAACGCGTTCAATCGATGCTTCATTAAAGTAAACGAAAAAGGATAAGTGAAATGCCACGTTCAAAAAATAAAGTAGCTTCACACAGAAGAAGAAAAAGAATATTAGACCAGGCAAAAGGTTATTGGGGCAGCCGTAGTAAGGTATACACTGTTGCAAAAAACCATGTTGAAAAAGGTTTAGTTCATGCTTATAGAGACAGAAAACTAAAGAAAAGAGTCTTTAGACAGTTATGGATTGTAAGAATAAATGCTGCTGCCAGGACTAATGGTACTACTTACTCAAAACTAATCAATCTCCTTAATAAAAAAGGTGTTGAAATAAACAGAAAAGTTCTTGCCAGCCTCGCATTAGAAAATCCAGCAGCTTTTACAGAAATAGTTAATTTCTCAACTAATTAACCTGCCTGCCGCAAGGCAGGTTCTACCCCTTTGTAAATAATTCTTATTTCCAAGGGGTATTATTTTAAATTATATTGTATTTATGGCATATGCTTGATATTAAGATTTCCGAAGCAAGTTCAGGTTTCAATAGTGAATTATTAAAGGTGAAAGATCTAAAACAGCTTGAGGATATTCGTGTTAAATATCTAAGCAGGAATGGTTTAATCTCTAAGTTATTTGATGAATTGAAAGATGCTTCAAAAGAGGATAAACCTCTTTTAGGAAAATCTTTAAATATTCTGAGAAATGAGGTTTCGGAAAAATTTAACCTGTTAAAGGATAAATTGGAAAATATTGCCGGGGAGTCGTCAATAAAAACTGATTTAAGCCTGCCAGGTGTAAGAAGAATTATTGGCAGCAAACATTTACTAACTCAAACTCTCGATGAAGTTAAATCCATTTTCAAAGGATTGGGATTTTCCGTTATGGAAGGCCCTGAACTGGAATCGGATTATAACAATTTCAGCGCTTTAAATTTTCCCGTTGATCATCCAGCCAGAGATATGCAGGATACTTTTTTTATAACTGAAGATTTCCTGTTGAGAACTCACACTTCGCCGGTTCAAATCAGATTAATGAAAAAGTATAAACCTCCGGTAAGAGCAATTATGCCTGGAAGAGTTTATAGAAATGAAGCTGTCAGTGCAAGGAGTTATTGCGTATTTCATCAGGTTGAAGGCTTATATGTTGACCGGGATGTTACCTTTGCTGAATTAAAAGGAACACTAGTTTCATTTGCACGTCAATTTTATGGTAACGATTTAAAATATCGTTTTCGTCCCAGCTTTTTTCCGTTCACCGAACCAAGCGCTGAAATGGATATAACATGCTACCTTTGCCACGGTGAAGGATGCAGAATTTGCAAGCATTCAGGCTGGCTGGAAATTTTAGGCTGTGGTACTGTGGATCCCAATGTATTTGATAATGTTGATTATAATAATGAAGAATTTACCGGTTATGCTTTCGGAATGGGTATTGAAAGAACTGCCTTACTGAAGTACGGAATTGATGATATCCGTATATTTTTTGAGAATGACTTTAGATTCTTAAAACAGTTTTAAACAGGAGATAAGAATTGAAAGTTTCACTAAACTGGATAAAAGATTACATAGATTTAAAGAGCATTAATGCTGGAGATATAATTAACAAACTTACTATGTCCGGGCTTGAAGTTGAAGAAGCTTTGGATGAATCGAAAGTTTATAAAGATTTTATTGTTAGTTATGTAAAAGAGAAGAAGAAACATCCCAATGCAGATAAACTTTCTCTTTGTACGGTAAACACCGGTACCCAGGATCTGCAGGTTGTATGCGGCGCCCCTAATGTTGAAGCTGGTCAAAAAATTGTTTTTGCACCAATAGGAGCATTAATACCTAACGGAGGTTTCAAAATTGGGAAAGCAAAAATCCGTGGTGTTGAATCATTTGGAATGATTTGTTCCGAATCCGAACTTGGATTAAGTGAAGATCATTCGGGTATTATGGTACTTGGTGAAGAAGCTCCCATTGGCCAATCAATTGTTTCTGCACTCGGATTGAATGACGCAGTTTTAGAAGTTGCTATAACACCCAACAGATCTGATGCTCTTTCACATATAGGTATTGCACGCGATATTGCCGCACTGTATGAGAAAGAACTTTTAATTCCTCAAATCTCGATAAAAGAATCTTCACATAAAATAAAGGATTTTGCCTCAATAGAGATCCATGATAAAGTAAATTGCCCGCGTTATACAGCAAAAGTAGTAAGACATATTACTATAAAAGAATCACCAGGCTGGCTTAAGGATAAATTAAAAAAAATTGGATTAAGGCCTATCAATAATGTAGTTGATGTTACTAACTTTGTGATGTACGAAACCGGACAGCCGCTCCATGCCTTTGATCTCGATCAGCTTAAAGATAATAAACTTATTGTTCAAAGTACGGATTTGGAATCTAATTTCACTACTCTTGATTCCAAGGAAAGAACACTGCCGGAAGGCACTCTGATGATTTGTGACGCAGAAAAACCTGTTGGCATCGCCGGAGTAATGGGAGGGGAAAATTCCGAAATTAGCAGTTCAACTAAAAATATCTTAATTGAAAGCGCACATTTCAATTCTTCCAGTATTAGAAGAACATCCAAACTTCTTGGTTTGAGTACAGAAGCTTCTTACCGCTTTGAAAGAACTGTTGATCCCAATGGTACCCTCTATGCAGCGGAAAGGGCAGTTCAATTAATAGCCGAATTAACGGGCGGCGAAATTGCTTCCGGTACGATTGATGTTTACCCTGAAAAAATAAAAGAGAAAGAAGTCTCTCTACGTTTTGAACGGGTTAAAAGAGTACTTGGCTATACTATTGAGAATACGAAAATTCTTTCAATATTAAAAAATTTAGGACTTAAAGTAATTTATGAGTCAGACAGGGAAATCCGCTTCGCAGCTCCTACATTCAGGCCGGATCTCGAAAGGGAAATAGATCTTATAGAAGAAGTAGCTCGTATAAACGGATATGACAATATTCCCACTATTTCCAAAATATCAATATCGCTTGGTGAAAAATTAGATGAATCGAACTTCACTGATCTCTTAAGGCAGTATTCCTGTGCATTAGGCCTTTTTGAGATGATAAATAATCCAATGCAAAGTGAAAAAATTGCCTCGCTTACTGGTAATAAAATACCTATACTAAATCCGCAAAGTATGGATATGGCTTTTCTACGTACATCTTTAATTCCTGGTGCATTAGTAACTGTTGCTAAAAATATTAATGTCGGCGAAAAGATCTATCGCTTTTTGAAGTAGGTGATATATTTAATATGAATGCCGGCAAAAAAGAAATTAAAAGTTTTGAAGATTTTATCGAATCACAAAATCTTCTATTACTCTTAACTGGAAAAATTGATAAGAAAACTTGGTATTCGGAAGAAAAGCAATCTGATTTACATCACCTTAAAGGTATTGTAAACAGTTTACTAGAAAAACTTTCATTTAGTAATGAATTAATTGAAAGCTATGAATCTGATGACCCGGAAAGTTTATTTGAGCTCACGTTCAGCAAAACTTTAGGTAATTTGCCGTTTGGAAGAGGCGGCAAAATTAGGAAATCGGTGCTTAAGGAATATGATATACAACAAGATGTATTCTGCTTTGAAACTGATATAAAATTGTTGAAAGAAGCTCAAAAACTACTAAAACAGAAAAAATTTCTGGAACCTCTAAAATATCCAAAATCGATTAGAGACCTTGCTTTTATATTCGATAAATCAGTAACTTATGAGCAAGTAATTAAGTTTATTAGAAAGTCTGGTTCAAATCTCTTAAAATCTATTGAATTATTCGATCTTTTTGAAAATGAATCATTAGGTGTTGAAAAAAAGAGCATGGCTTTTAGTTTGGAATTTTATTCTGAAGAAAAAACATTAACCGAAGCAGAAGTGGAAAAAGAATTTAATCACATAATTGCATCGGTAACTAAGAATTTCAATGCAGCATTAAGGGGTGTTTAAATGGCTGAATTAATAAAAAACGAAATTCTTTTAAATGAGTTAAGTGCAATTGAAACACAATTGTCTATATTAATTCATAAAAATAAAGAATTAATCGCTAAAATAGGAAACCAGGAGATTGAATTGCTCCATATGCGGAATGAAAATTCCATATTGCAGCAAAGAATTATATCTCTTGAGAATGAGATAAAATCACCAGGGAATGATGGTGACAATAATTTATTTAATTCACTAAATTTGAAGGAGAGAGAGAATTTAAAAGTTAAATTACAAAATTTATTATCTAAAATTGATTATCATTTAAGTTCTTAAATTTATTGTTTGTTAGATGGAATAGATATAAATGACAGATAAAAAGAAGCTAAAAATAAAAATATTTGATAAAGAATATTCTTTACTTGTCGAAAATGAAGAAATAGCAAAAGAACTTGCTATTTATGTTAATAAAGTTATGGAAGAGACAAAGGAAGAACTGCCCGATCAGCCGGCGCAGACTATTGCTATAATTGCATGCTTAAATATTGCGTACGATTTATTCCTTGAAAAAAATAAAAACAGGGAATTCCTTATTCAGGCATCAGATAAAATTAAAAAGATTAAGCTTCTAATAAACGAACCTGCTATATCTGACCCATCTTAAGATTTAAAAACCGCTCTGTCAGTCCGTTATATAATGAAAAACTAACTTACAGACCATAGGGAGTTTGACTTTCGGCGCCTATTGCAGGCCTTATCCTGTTTCGGCAGGAACTTGGCCCGGTTTACCGGGCCGGGACAGAGGAAGTAAAAAACGTTCGGGCAGATTCCCACACTGATTTAATAGGGTTTTTCCCTTATTAAACAGTGGCTGACAGATGCGGTTAATAATATTAATCCCTACACTGGAGGAAAAATGGACGTGTTATTGTTGATACCAATGGTAATTGTTCTCGTGGTATTATTTTTCTACTTAGGGTGGATGTTCAATTCTAAAATAGGGAAAAAAAGTATTGCTTCTGCCGAGGAAAGGGCAAAGCAGATTATTTCCGAAGCTCAAAAAGAATCAAATAATACTAAAAGAGAAAAATTACTTGAAGTTAAGGATGAATGGTATAAAAAGAAAGTTGAATTCGATACCGAGATAAACCAAAAAAGGCAAAAAATTGGAAATTTAGAAAAACAATTAAATACACGGGAAGAAAATATTGAAAAAAAATTCGATTTGGTTATAAAAAAGGAAAAGGAAAATAAACAGGTCGAAAAGGAGCTGGCCGACCTTAAAAAGAGTATAGAGCTTAAACTAACTGATATTGAAAAATTAGGAATTGAGCAGAATGCCAGGCTGGAAAAAATTTCCGGACTCTCGTCTGAAGAAGCGAAAAATATGCTGATGGAAAATATGACTAATACTGCCAAAACGGAAGTTAGTCATATTATTAAGGAAATTCATGATCAGGCTAAGTCCGATGCAAAAAAGGAAGCTCAAAAAATAATTGTTCAGGCTATACAACGTTCGGCTGCTGACCATTCAATTGAGACAACGGTTTCAGTAGTCCAAATTACAAATGATGAAATGAAAGGGAGAATTATAGGCAAAGAAGGACGGAATATCCGTTCTTTTGAAGCCGCTACCGGTGTTGACGTTATTGTAGATGATACTCCTGAAGCTGTTATTCTTTCTTCTTTTGATCAATTCAGAAGAGAAGTTGCCAGACTTTCATTAGAAAGACTAATTACAGACGGCCGTATTCACCCCGCCCGAATTGAAGAGGTTGTAGAAAAAGTAAGGCAGGAACTTGAAGAAGAAATGATTAAAGAAGGGGAGAATACAATCCTGCAGCTTGGCCTTCATAATATGCACCCGGAATTAATTAAGCATATCGGCAGAATGAAGTACCGTTCAAGTTACGGACAAAATCTTCTTCAACATAGTATTGAAGTTGCTTATCTTACCGGTATAATGGCTTCTGAACTTGGTCTGGACCCTACGCTTGCAAAAAGAGCAGGCTTACTTCATGATATTGGTAAAACAGTTGACAAAAGTGTTGAAGGCCCGCATGCTTTATTAGGTTATGAACTGACTAAGAAATTTAAAGAACACGCTATAGTTGTTAACGCTGTCGGTTCGCATCATGAAGATATTGAAATGGAACACCCGATTGCTCCGTTGGTTCAGGCTGCCGATGCAATAAGTGGCGCACGCCCGGGTGCAAGACGCGAACCTTTGGAAGGATATGTTAAGCGGCTTGAAAACCTGGAAGCGCTTGCTAAATCATTTGAAGGAGTTGCTAAAACTTATGCAATCCAGGCCGGAAGAGAAATAAGAGTTGTTGTTGAGCATGATAAAATTGATGATCTTGTTGCGGAAAAATTGTCTCATGATATTGCGCTTAAAATAGAAAGTGAAATGGAATATCCGGGACAGATAAAAGTTACCGTAATTAGAGAAGTAAGAAAAATAAGCTTTGCAAGATAATTTCTGCCGGCTGTACGAATTTGTGCGGGATAAATTTTATCCCGCCTTACCAATCCTAAAATTACGATGCGCAAAATTAAAAAAATTAAACTAGCTGTTACCGGGGGAATTGGATCCGGTAAAACAGTCTTTTGTGGATTCTTAAAATCCGAAGGTATACCTGTAATTAATGTTGATGATGTTTCAAAAGAATTATTGGAAAATGATAAGGATATTATTAAAAAAATAATTCAGACTTTCGGCAAAGAATCATATGTGGGTGGTAAACCCGATAAAAAATTTTTGGCGGAAAAGGTATTTTCCAATACGGAAAATGTACTGAAAATTAATTCAATTCTGCATCCGAAAGTAATTAAAAAAGTTGATATTTTAGCTGGTGAATTATTAAAAAAAAATGATATAGTTGCAGCCGAAGCGGCTTTAATTTATGAAGCTAATATGGAATCGCATTTTGATTACATTGTTTTGATTACTGCCGATATAAATCTGAGAATGAAAAGAAAAACTGAGATCGAAAAATATTTACCTGAACAGTTTACTAAACGAAATGAAAATCAAATTCCCGAAGAGGAAAAAGCCGAATGCGCTGATTTCGTTTTCGAAAATAACGGCAATCTTATTGATTTGAAAAATAAAGCCTTCCTCTTTTCAAACATAGTTAAAGGATTAATATCTATAAATGACTAGCATAGCATTCCAAGGTGAACGGGGCGCTTACAGCGAAATTGCCGCTAAAAAATTATTTGGTAATAATATTACAATCTCTCCTTCTTTTTCCTTTGAAGAAGTCTTCCTAAAAGTTAAAGAAAAAAAGGTAAATTACGGGGTAGTTCCTATCGAGAATTCATTATATGGAAGTGTATTCGAAACATATGATCTGCTGCTCCAGAATTCTCTATCTATCATAAGTGAATTGAATCTTCAGATAAATCACTGCCTCCTTGCAAGTAAAAATTACAAGTTTAATGAAATAAAAAAGGTTTATTCTCACCCGCAGGCGCTTGGACAATGTTCGGTGTTCTTAAAGTCCTTAAAGAATGCTCAAATAATCCCGGCTTATGATACTGCCGGTTCAGCTTTAATTTCTTTAAACGAATCTCAAACCCCAACTGCAGCGGTGGCAAGCAGAAATGCATCGGAATTATACGGCTTGAAAATATTAAAAAGTAATATTCAGAATAATAAAGAAAATTTCACAAGATTTTTAGTAATTAGCAATAAAATATTAAAAAGGGACTTTCAAAACCCGAAAACTTCTATATGTTTTGAACTAAAAAGCATACCAGGCGCACTATTTAAAGCTCTTAGTGTCTTTGCCCTGCGTGACATAAACCTGCTTAAAATAGAATCCCGGCCAATACCTCATAAACCATTCGAGTATGTATTCTACATGGATTTATCCGGCAAAATGGAAGATAAGAAAATAAAAAATGCATTAAATCATCTTGCTGAAATCTCTCTTAAATTAAAAAGTTTTGGTTCTTATGAAGCAGGTAAAACTTTTAAAAGCTGACCGGCTTGCTTCAATAACAAATGGTCGGCAAACTTAATTTACAGGAGTGTTTTGTGTCGTTCTTTAACAAAATTATTGTAGCGATTGTCCAATTGATGCCAAAAGCTATAGTCGGCTTTTTTTCCAAAAGATACATTGCCGGTGAAACATTGGACGAAGCAGTAAAATTAGTGAAATCCCTTAATAATAAGGGTATTTATGCAACTATAGATGTGCTTGGTGAGTCCGTCGGGAACAAGGAAGAGGCTCTTGATGCAAAAAATAAAGCGCTTCAGGTTCTTGATACTATTCATAAATATAATTTACTTGCAAACCTTTCTGTTAAACCTACACAGATGGGTTTAAATATAGATGAAGATTTTGCTTTTCAGCAAATTTGCGAATTGACTCAAAAAGCAAAAGAAATAAGCAATTTTATAAGAATTGACATGGAGGATTCTCCATATACCGATTTAACTTTTAAATTGCTGAAAAGGCTTAGAGAAAAATTTGATAACACAGGTGTGGTTATCCAGGCATATTTGAAACGTTCTTATGATGATGTCCTGATGTTAAATAAGATTGGAACAAACTACAGGTTGTGCAAGGGAATATATATTGAACCGCCTGCAATTGCTTATAAAGGCAAACAGGAAATTCGCAATAATTATTTGAAAATTTTGGCAACTATTTTAAAAGCCGGAAATTATATAGGAATCGCCACTCATGATGAGTACCTTATTAAGGCTGCTAAAAAAATGATCAATGATCTCAATATTCAAAAGGATAAATTTGAATTTCAGATGTTACTCGGTGTAAGAGAAGATACTGCGTAATAAAATCAATTACGAAGGTTATAAAATAAGGATTTATGTTCCGTTTGGTAAGGACTGGTATGCTTATTCTGTAAGAAGATTAAAAGAGAATCCGCAAATTGCCGGTTATGTTTTCAAAAGTTTATTTATGATAAATAGATGAATGTTTTAGGTATAGAAAGCTCTTGTGATGAAACTTCTGTTGCGATCATTTCGAATGAAATCCTTTCGGCCAACCTGATTTCTTCGCAGGATTTCCATTCAAAATATGGCGGCGTGGTGCCTGAACTTTCAAGCCGTGCCCACCTGCAAATAATTATTCCGCTCGTCAGGGATGCTTTAATAAAATCAGGTTTACAGCTTAATGATATTGATATAATCAGTTCAACCGCAGGCCCCGGTTTAATAGGAGCTTTACTTGTAGGTTTAACTTTTGCTAAAGGATTATCATTTTCTTTAAAAAAACCTTTTATTGCAGTAAACCATATTGAAGGACATTTGTTCTCGGGTTTCTTAATGGAAGAAAAACCTGATTTTCCGTTTCTTGGTATTGTGGTTTCAGGCGGGCATACTCTTTTACTGCTTGTGGAAAGTTTTACTAAAATTAAAAAACTCGGATCTACGGTTGATGATGCCGCCGGTGAAGCTTTTGATAAAGTTGCCAAAATGTTGGGTCTTAGTTACCCGGGCGGGCCGAATATTCAAAAGACAGCTTCGGGCGGTGATCCTGCTAAAATAAAATTTCCGGTAGCGGATCTTAAGGACCCTTATAATTTTTCTTTCAGCGGATTAAAAACTGCTGTTTTACGTCATATTCAAAATAATTACGGTGAAAACAAAAATATTCCGGAACAAGAATTAAAGGATATTACAGCATCTTTTCAAAATGCTGTCGTCAAAGCTTTATCCAGGAATACTGTAAGAGCATTGAATAATTTTGAAGTAAACTCTATTTCGCTTGCCGGCGGAGTTGCCGCTAATAAAGCTATACGCGATGAAATGATTAAGATTGCAGGAAAATTTGAAAAGAAAATTATAATTCCCCGGATAGAATTTTGCGGTGATAATGCGGCTATGATTGCGTTCAGGGGACTCAAGCTCTATGAATCCGGTTATAGTTCGGGCCTAAACTATAGTCCTTTCCCCGGGCTGTCAAAAGAACATTTTAAGTAAGTGTATTAGATCAGCGTATATTATTATTTTTAAGTTAACGGATAGAAATATTTATAAAAAAACAATGTTTGTTTCATTCCGTTCGTAATATTTGAAGAATATCTATAATAAATTTTTAACCTTTAATGGATAATATTTATAAAAAAATTGAAACCGAACTTTACACGTTAAGTTCAAAAGAAAAAGAAGAAATTCTTGGTAAATTGCGCGACGGTATGGATGATATCGATAAACAAATTGTAAGTTTATTAAGTAAACGCACTTTACATTCCGTGCTTATAGGGCGTGTTAAACGCTCATTGAACTTACCCACTTATAATCCTAAAAGGGAAAAAGAAATTGCAGTTAGGATATCATCTTATGTTGAAGAGCCTCTTCGCAAAGAAGTTTTACTACGTATATACGAAAGAATTCTTGATGAGTCGCGGGCTATTCAAAGAGAAGAACTTGATAAAGGAAATATTTTTAACATATCTGCTGAAAAAATGAAAATTGGTATTGGAAAACTCCTCTCTAAAAAAGAATTTTTTATTGTTGCGCTGTTCTTTCTTCTTATTCTGTTTATCCTTTTCTTTACTTTTTTTACCCCAAATTATTATAAAGGCCGGGGTCCGGTTAAAGTAGAAGTAAGGAAAGGAGAATCTTTTTCGGAAATTTCAAATGATCTTTATTCAAAAGGAATTATTCCCCGTAAAACAAACTTTAAAATTGCAGCCTTTATCTATGGTGCCGAACGAAAGATTAAAGCCGCAAGATACCTTGTCCCGAATGGACTTAGTTATCTGGATTTGATTGATTATCTTGTCGCCGGGAAAGGGGACTTATTAAAATCTGTTTCAGTTATTCCGGGTTCATCGCTTAAATTGGTTGCCACAGAAATCAATATGGATGTATTTACCGATTCAACTGAAATACTAAAGTTGAGTAAAAATAGAGAGTTCCTGGATTCACTTGGTGTTAAGTCCTCCTCATTGCTGGGATACATTTTACCAAAAAGATATGATATTTACGAACGCAGTTCACCTAATGAAGTATTAAAAGAGTTATACAGCGGATTTCAAAATTTTATGGTTGATTCGTTAAAATTAAGAGCAAAGAATCTCGGCTATAACGTACAGCAAATTGTTACCATGGCATCAATTATTGAAGGCGAGACAAATAAAGAATCTGAGATGCCGGTAATTGCAGGAGTTTACTATAACAGGTTGAGATCAGGTATAAAACTGCAGGCTGATCCAACTGTTGAATTTGCAAGACAGCAGCAGTGGGGCAGGTTAAACTATAATGATTTAAAAATAAAATCTGCATATAATACATACATAATTTCCGGACTTCCGCCCGGGCCGATAAATAATCCCGATAAAGCTGCAATCCTTGCCGCATTATACCCGGATAAAAACAAATATATGTACTTTGTAGCTGATGGAAGCGGCGGGCACAGGTTTTCATCTACTTATCAGGAACATCTTCTTAACGTATCCAAATATAAAAAATGGCTGCATTCAAAAGAAAAATAAGAGAATACCTCATCATCATTCTTCAGGGAATGATCTTAACAGGATGTGCAAACCAGCTTCCGCCTTCGGGAGGCCCGGTAGATCTGGTGCCGCCAAAAATACTTAAAGCTTATCCTGAAACCGGTGCCACTAATTTTCCGGACAACTACATGGAACTTAATTTTTCCAAATATATAGATAAGCAGACTTTAAAATCATCTTTATTTATTTCGCCGGCTGTTGAAGGTGATCTCGATTTCGACTGGACGGGTACTTCCGTAAAAATTACTTTTCCAAAAAAACTTAAGAAAAATATTACTTATGTATTTACTATCGGAACGGATTTAGAAGATTATAATAATCATAACAAGATGGCCCAGGCTTACAATATTACATTCTCTACCGGAAATAAGATTGATAAAGGGGAAGTTACCGGCAAGGTCTTCGATAATAAACCGGAAGGAGTAATGATTTTTGCTTATATTGTTGGAGATAGTGTTGTTAATCCTATGGTTAAAAAACCGGATTATATATCTCAAACTGGTACGGGAGGTACTTATAAATTATTAGGTTTAGCCCCGGCTACTTATAGAATCTATGCGGTAAGAGATGAAGCTCATGACCTTATGTATCATCCGGAGCAGGATGAAATAGGTAACCCCGTAGAGGATGTCAAATTAACCGAATTAGATACATTATACCAGGATCTAAATTTCTTTTTAACAAAAGTTGATACAGTAAAGCCAAGATTCATATCTGCCGCTATGACGGATAAATTTCATGTGCTTGTTAATTTTTCTAAAGGGGTGGATTCTTCCATAATCAGATCAAACAATTTTAAGATTATTGATTCTACATCCGGGTTAACTGTGCAACCGGTTTATGTTTTTAAGGGTAATACAAAACCTACTGAAATTGTACTAGTTACAAAAAATAGTTTTCCTGCAAAAGACGAAGTCTATCTTTTTGCAGACTCAATAATAGATAAGTTCGGAAATGTTTATATTAAAGATTATACTCCAATTACACTAAGTGAAAAAGCGGATTCCACTAAACCTGGCATAACAAATACCAAACCAGCAAGAGGATCAGGTAACGTTGATTATTTTGAAACAAGCATCTCGTTATATTTTAACGATGCTTTTGATACATCATTTGCAAAGAACAAAATTGCGTTTACGGATACTTCCGGAAAGAAAATTATTTATAGCATATTCTTTATTGATGATGCATCTTTTAAAATTACCCCATTGCAAAATCTTGAAGCAAACACGGATTATACTATAAAGTTGGATCTAAGTGGATTTACCGGTGCTGCCGGGATAGCATATGATACAGTTTACCAGTTTAAATTCAGAACTATTAACGGGCTTGATTTTACTGGTGTATCCGGTACAGTTGAAAATGCCGATTTTCAAAAAAATCCTAATTTAATTCTTCAGGGGCTTGATGAGGGAAAATATACCTATCAATTACCGTTAAAAGGTTCAAAAAAATTTAACTTTGACCGTGTACAGGCTGGGAAATATTGCCTTTGGGATTATTATGATACGGATAGCAGCAAAACATACTCTTTTGGTAAATCATTTCCTTACAAACCATCGGAACAGTTTTATTTTTATCCGGATACTCTGAACCTGCGCCCAAGGTGGTCAGTAACAAATGCAAAGTTTATTTTTAAAAAATGATAGTTCAATTAATAGTATTAAGGCAAATAATTTTTTTATTTCCATCTCCTTTTACTAATGAAAGTCTCCCTTAATATTCCCTGATAGGGGAGTCAAATGCCGGAAACTAATTTAATCTGATATGTAAATTACTTCTCCGTTTTTTATAGTCATATAAATTAAATTCTTACCAACATTATAAACAATATCGGCATAATTATCCGTATTAAACAATGCTAAATCAGCTCTCTTACCTATTTCAATACTTCCGCATTCTTTGTTCACTCCGACAGCTTTTGCGGCGTTAATTGTAACAGCAGATATTGTTTCTTCTATTGTCATTCCCATTTTTAGTGCTGCCAGACTCATTATCAAATTTAAACAACTGATATTTGATGAACCAGGATTGTAGTCTGTAGAAAGAGCAATAATAGCGTTCCAATCAATTAATTTTCTGGCGGGCGCAAATCTATTGTTGAGGAAGAATGAGACTCCTGGAAGCAATACACATACGATATCAGAGCTCCCGAGTTTTTCTATATCATCATCCTTTATAACTTCTAAATGGTCTGCGCTGCAAACGTTGTTTCTCAAAGCAAAATCAACACCCCCAATACTATTAAATTGGTCCGTATGCATCTTTAACGGTATGCCCAGAGATATAGCTTTCTTAAATACTGTTTCAATTTCTGTAAGATTAAACGCAGTTAATTCGTAAAAAGCATCACAGTATTTGGCAAGATTATTCTTTGCAATATATGGCAGCAAATCATTTGTAAGTAGATTAATATATTCATCATGATTATTATTATATTCCGGCGGAAATGCATGCGCTCCGAGGAAAGTCGGAATAATATTTATCGGATATTTATCATTCAAATATTTTATAACGCGTAATATCTTTATTTCATTTTCAAAATCCAGGCCGTAACCGCTTTTTATTTCAAGAGTTGTTATTCCCTGCGAAATAAAATAATCTATGCGCGGTATAGTAATTTTAATAAGCTCCTCAACATTTGTTTTCCGTATTGCATCTACTGTATTATTTATACCTCCTCCCGAGGCGGCGATTTCTTCGTATGTTATTCCCTTTAATCTGCTGCTGAACTCGTTTGACCTGGAACCCGCAAAAACCGAATGAGTATGGCAGTCAACAAAACCGGGGAGAACTATTTTCCCGTCCGCATCAATTATTTCATCAGCATCTATACTACTAATAGATCGGGTCGGAATTATGTCTTTTATAAATTCGTCTTCAATTAATATGGAGTAGCCTTTTAATAAGCCAATATCACTTAATTCCGCACCGCGTTTTACATTTCGTCCGAATGTATCAACTGTTATAATTTTAGAGGGGTTAGCTATTATTTTAAGCATTTAGCTTATTGCTCATTTAAATTTATTTACTGTTTCGCTTATAACCCTCACATCATTATATCCAAGTTGTTTAAGCTTTGTATATAAGCTTTGAGCATCATTCATAACCGTAAAATCTCCGGCTTCAACTTTATAAAAGGGGGGATCAAATATTACATACACAGCCGCATGATTAGTTTTGAAATATATCTCTGATCTCAGACTATTTGCATCATCCAGATTATCTGTTGATAAAACCAATACCCTGTATCCTGGTAAAGTTTTAATTACTGTTTGGGCAGTATCAGTAGAATTCTGGCTTGAATTATAAGAATAAAAAACATCGCTTGTAGTTGAATCTGCCGCGTGGTTCTTTTCCTTAATATCAATTTTGGCGTGGTATTTTGAAAGATCAAAATTTTCTGAATACATAGTGCTGTCTTTTCCTTCTTTTTTCTGTCCTGCTTGTTCCTGGGGGTATCTACTCCCGGTTGAAGTTCCGCAGGAAACTAGAAATAAAGAGAAAGGGATTATAAGCCAAAAAAAGATTGTTCCTCTGTTCATGTATATGCTGATTCTTATTGAAATTAATTATCTAATATAAAATAAATAAATATCCTGTAAAAACCTTCTTCGGAATTAATTATACTATAACAAAGTTTTTTTAAGCAAATTAATTTAAGGACTATGGCAATGTTTATCGTAAATTAAATTAACAGGGGTATTGTAGAATTCAGTGTTAATAGCTTTTTTATTATAATTAATAATATTTTACTAAGATAATAAAACTGAGTGGAGGGTTATAACAAATTGCCGTAGCTGTTTTCCTCCCGTAAAAACACCGGGATTGACGCAGATCATATTATTAATCTGCCTGGTAATCCAAAAACTCTTTTCGGTTTTCTATGATATCATAATATAGTGAATTATTAACAATATTTTGCTGGAAAGATATGATAAGTAAATTGAACTAATTCCTATATGATTATATATTGTAATATCTTTGAAAAAACATGAAAATAAAGTAAAAACAATTATAAACTGGCTTTTAGAGAACCCCCTTTCGGTAAACTAAAAATAATCTTGATATAAATCCTAAGAAAAGAAGGTTTCTAACTATTTGTACATTATCATGTAATAGTTATGATTGAAAGATAATTTTGAGAAAACTCATTTAATTTCGTAAATTGCATTGCTATTAATAAAAAATCGTACATTTATGGCTGCAAAAAAGTACAAAATCTTGTATGTAACTTCTGAGATTGTTCCTTTTGTAAAAACAGGTGGATTAGCAGATGTTTCATCGGCTCTGCCTCAAATGCTAATGGAATTGGGGCATGAAGTAAGAATTGTTGTGCCTAAATACGGTGCTGTAGACGATAGAAAATTTAAAATACATGAAGTGGTGAGGCTTAAGGACTTACACATAAAAATAGGTGAAAAAGAAGTTGTCTTTTCACTGAAATCGTGTTTCTTGCCCGGTCAAAAAGTCAGGGTGCAAATTTACTTTCTTGATAATCAGGAGTATTTTGGAAGCAGGAATAGCCTTTATGTTGATCCTTATACCGGTGAGGATTATCCTGATAATAATGAAAGATTTGTATTATTAACCAACGCTGTGTTCGAACTTATTTCTAAATTAGGCTGGATCCCTGATATTATTCATTGCAACGATTGGCAGTGCGGATTGGTCCCGGCTTATTTGAAAACTCTTTATAAGAATGATGAACAATTTTCAAAGTTTAAAACGGTTTTCACAATCCATAACCTTGCATACCAGGGTGTTTTCCCAAAATCTTCCTTCTATAAAACCGGGCTTCCCGAAGAACTTAATTCCGAAAAAGGTTTAGAAATTTACGGCAAAGTAAATTTTATGAAATCGGGCCTCATCTTTTCAGATGTTATAAATACAGTTAGTGAAACTTACGCAAATGAAATTAGATCTGATGATGAACTTGGCGCTGGACTAAGATTGGTTCTTGCTAAAAGGAAAAATGATTTATACGGCATTATCAATGGCATTGATACGCATTTATGGAATCCGGAAAAAGATAAACTGATTGCAAAAAAATATTCGGCCAAAAATATTCAGGGTAAGCCTGTTAACAAAGAAGAATTAGCAAATAAGTTCGGTTTTAAATTTGATCTAAACGTACCTATTATAGGTATAATTTCCCGCCTGTTTGATGCAAAGGGGATGGATTTAATTTCTTCAACATTTGCTGAAATTATGAAATTGAATCTTCAAATAGTGCTTCTTGGAACAGGTGATAAAAAGTATCATAGCTTTTTTGAAAAAATGAACGGAAAATACGGTGAAAAGTTTGCTGCGTATCTCGGATTTAATGATGAATTAGCACATATAATTGAAGCCGGAGCCGATATTCTATTAATGCCTTCGCGGTATGAACCATGTGGCTTAAACCAAATGTATAGTCTTACCTACGGTACCGTACCGGTAGTTCATGAAACAGGCGGCCTTGCCGATACTGTAACCCGGTTTAATGAGAAAACAGGCGAAGGTACCGGATTTATGTTTAAACAATATGATACTCAATCTTTTCTAAAAGAATTTAAAAGAGCCTTAAAAACTTTTGAGGATAAAAAAACATGGGCTAAAATCATGCGGAATGGAATGAAATGTGATTTTAGCTGGAATTCTTCGGCTAAGAAGTACATAGAGCTATATAAGACAGTAATGAACAACGAATAATGGCTATTTTCGCTGTTTTTTTTGATAGAGATGGTACTTTGAATGAGGACCCGGGTTATTTGGGTGATCCTGACTTAGTTAAACTTTTACCTGGAACTGGGGAAGCGCTTTCTTTACTTAAAAACGAACTGGGATTTAAATTAATTGTGGTTTCAAATCAATCAGGTATCTCTCGTGGTTTACTTAGCAAGGAAATGGTTGATGCCGTAAATAATAGAATAAACATACTCCTGGGTACTCATAACGTTTCAATTGACGCATTTTACTACTGTCCGTACCATCCTGATTTTAGTACACCGGAACAGGTTAATTGCAGAAAACCGTCACCGGAAATGATATTTCAGGCAGAAAGAGATTTTAATATTAATCTTGAGGGTTCATACTTCGTCGGCGATTCGGTTTCGGATATTCAGTGCGGAATAAATGCAGGCTTAAAAACTATTCTTGTTAAAACAGGGAACGGTGAGGAAAGTTTTTCTGTCTTGAAAAAACAAAATAAATTTCCCACTTTTGTTGCTCAAAATATTATTGAAGTATCTTCTATAATAAAAAATGATAAAATGGAGAAAACTAATTGATTTACAAAAAGCTGTCGTTACTTCTCACAGGGATAATTGCTATTCTGCTAATAAACTCCTGCAGTGAGAATCCTGTCTCTGTTGGCATCGGTTTATTAAAAAGTGATTATGTGAACGTTAAGGAAATTGATTCTTATGGTGATTCTCTTAAACAATCGTCTTCATATTTCAAATATGATATTCCTATTACCGGCTCCGCAGCTTCTCTTTTAATCGGAAAAGCTGCTAATGTTTCCGCTTCCTATCTTTCTGAATTTAATATCTCTTTGCCGGATACTATTGGAACTGATATTTTAGACGGCGCTGCAACTGTTACTTATGCCGGTGTATCTCTTTACCCTAATTATGTATTCGGTGATTCAAACCTTGCAATGGACTTCACAGTTAATAAAATTTCTTACAATTGGACCTCGGCAGGAGTTGATGCGGATAGTATAAATTCTCTTGGTATTATTCAAGCCGATTTAAGTACTAACAGGACTTTTAGCGATTCGCTTGTTACTTTTAACCTTGATAAATCATACGTGCTTAATATTCTAAAATATGCTTCGGACTCTACACTCGGAATTGATCATGGAATTTATTTTAAACCTACAAGCAACTCTAAAAAAGTTGTTGGGTTTGATGCAGTTGCCACTACAAGTTCCTATACAACCCTTAAAGTTGTTTTATTAAAACCTGGTGACTACAGCGATACCCTGCTCTTTTATCCTGGGAGAGAATCAAGTATAGTTACCGGATCCATCCCATCAATTAGTTCACAGGATATAGCTGTTCAGGGTGGTCTGGTTATTAATTCTCACTTAACATTTAATGTCTCATCCGTTCCAGCTAATTCGCTGATAAATTATGCTAATCTCACTTTAAATATTGATACTGTTGCTACCATAGTAGGTTATCCTTATCTTAATTCTCTTACCGTACTGCTCTTAACCGATAGTACTGCAAGGGCTTATGATTCAACACAGTCAATTGAATTAAGTCGTAGCGGCAATACTTTTCAGGGAAATATTGCGGCATATGTTCAGAACTGGATTGATAAAGGTGTAAATGAGGGGTTATTACTCCAGGTAACAACCCAGAATGACGGGCTTGAATATTATGCATTAACCGGCAGTAATGCTGCAAACCGGGCGCTAAGACCCCGTTTACAAATAACTTATACGGGGAAAAAATAAATATGAAAATAGCTAAAATCTTTTTTGCCGTATTTTTTATCTTACAAATAACTCTCTTAGCACAAAGCGGTTCCAGCTATACCAGGTTGGGAATAGGTGATGTTACATATTCTTTTTCGGCATATGGAAATGGTATCGGAGGTCTGGGTGTTTCAGTGGCTAATCCATCCTACTTCGATATTCTTAATCCTGCTTCATGGAATCAAATAAACAAAACACGTTTTAGCGTTAGTTTATCTTACAGCGGATCATTTCTTTCACAAAATTCAATAAGCGGTTTTAATGCCCAGGCTCAGTTCAACGGCCTTGCTTTTGCCTTCCCGGTTAGCGATTCAAATGGAGCAACTGTTGTTATGGGAATTGTTCCTTATTCTTTTGTCAATTATAATGCTTCGGGAGAAACAAATACATTGGTGCAGGCTACAGGCAGTGATCAGGCTGTTTATCAGGGAAATGGCGGACTGTCTAAGGTATTCATCGGTTCATCATATAGGTTGCCATTTGACTTTAGCCTTGGGGCAACTTTAAATTATTATTTCGGCAATATTAATTACATTGCCACTTCGGAATTCATTAATTCCGATGCCTCTAACTCTACTTATACATTAACATATAGACCTTCAGGGCTTGGTACAAACTTTGGGTTGATTACTCCCGATATGTCCGGGTTAATTCATTCAAGTGCAATTTCTAATTTCAGAATAGGTGTTGCTTCGGAAATTATCGGGCAGTTGAGAACAGATACTATTCTTACATCAGAGACTACCTCCAGGACGGATACTATAACGGAGAGTACTGCACAAATGAAAGTGCCATATCGTTTGATGGCAGGTATAAGCTTTGCTATTAATCAGTTATATAATATCAGTTTGGATGTAGCTACCCAAAATTGGTCTCAGTTTACTTTTAATGGAGTTAACGGTGAATTGAGAAATTCAATAAAGTACAGTGCAGGGTTTCAATTTATTCCTAAATTTGAAATAGGCAGTTCTCCATGGCAGCAGACTATCTGGCGTGGAGGAATAAGTTATGAGCAGCTTCAGTACATGGTAGACGGGACCGGAATAAACCAGTATTCTATTGCCGTGGGACTTTCTTACCCGTTAAGTTTGTCTAATTCTATAGATTTAACTTTATTGTATGGTACCAGGGGCTCTTCACAATCCGACTTAGTACTTGAACATTTTATAAAGTTAAATTTTGGGCTTAGCTTCGGTGAATTATGGTTTGTCCGTACTAGAAATTAAAATTTTAATATTTTAGTTATAAAGAATAAATTTAAATAAAAAATAATCACTTGTAAGAAAAAATAAAATGTACAATTATTTAAAAAACGATCATGAAATTTATAAAGTATTAACTCTTGAAACTAAAAGACAACAAGAGTTTCTTGAATTGATTGCGTCCGAAAATTTTGTAAGTCCTGCTGTACTCGAAGCCGCCGGTACCGTTCTTACAAACAAGTATGCCGAAGGTTACCCCGGTAAAAGATATTACGGCGGATGTGAATATGTGGATTTGGCCGAAAACCTGGCTAAAGACAGGCTTAAAAAATTGTTTAATGCCGAATACGTAAATGTTCAGCCGCATAGCGGCTCTCAGGCAAACATGGCCGTACTTATGACATTTCTAAAACCCGGCGATAAATTTCTTGGATTAAGTTTAGCGCATGGCGGGCATTTAACTCATGGCTCACCGGTAAATTTTTCAGGTACTTTATATCAGGCGGTTGGGTATCCGTTAAATAAGGATACTAAAGAATTAGATTATAATATTATTGAAGATATAGCAAAACAGGAAAAACCAAAATTAATAGTTACAGGTGCAAGCGCTTATTCGCGTGAATGGGATTATTCCAAATTCAGACAAATTGCTGATTCTGTTGGCGCTTACCTGATGTGCGATATGGCTCATCCTGCAGGTCTTATTGCCAAAGGTTTGCTTAATAACCCGCTGCTTTATTGCGATGTTGTTACTTCAACAACGCATAAGACATTAAGGGGCCCCAGAGGGGGGATTATCCTTATTGGTAAGGACAAGGAAAATCCGTTCGGCACAAAAACTTTGAAGGGTGACCGGTTGAAGTTAATGTCTGAAGTTATTGACGGCATGGTAATGCCTGGGATTCAGGGTGGTCCTTTAATGCATATAATTATGGCTAAAGCAGTTGCTTTTGGAGAAGCTCTTCAGGATTCTTTTGAAATTTATGCCCGTCAGGTTATTAAAAATGCAAATGCATTATCCAACAAATTAAATCAGTTTGGTTTTGAAATAATATCAGGCGGTACAGATAATCATTTGATGCTTATAGATCTGTCAAATAAAAATATAAACGGGAAACAAGCTGAAAAAGCTCTTGGATTGGCAGGAATGACGGTAAATAAAAATCTGATACCTTTTGACCAGCGAAGCCCTTTTGTTACAAGCGGTATAAGAATAGGTACTCCTGCGGTTACAACCAGGGGTATGAAAGAAAATGAAATGTTTGAAATTGCCGAATTTATTGATAAAACAATTTCGAATTTTGAGAATGAAAAAGTTTTGACGGAAATAAGTACACGGGTTAAAGAATTGTGCTCTAAATTTCCCCTGTATATTCAGCTAAGTTAATAATAAAATAAAGTGGCATCAGAAGATATAACTGTTCAAGATGATTCTCCGGGGCCGGAATATTTGTTGGGAGAAGAAAATCATGATAAAGAGATGACTTTTCTTGAACATCTTGAAGAATTAAGATGGAGATTAATTTATTCTATTATAGGGGTTGGGGTTGGTGCACTGGTCTGCTGGATTTTCATTAATATTATTATTGATAAAGTATTACTTTCTCCTGCCAGGCATGCCGGAGTTGCTCTTCAGAATCTGAAACCATTTGGGCAGTTAATGCTTTATTTTGAGGTCGCTATGGTTGGCGGTCTTATTCTCAGTCTCCCTAATGTCTTCTATCAGCTCTGGAAATTTATTTCACCTGCTCTAAGAAGGAGCGAGCGCAGGTATATTTCCGCTATAGTTGCTTTTTCAAGTCTTTGCTTTTTAATCGGAATTGTATTTGCATATTTTGTTATGCTTCCGATGTCTCTAAAATTCGCAGCTCAGTTCGGTTCTTCTGAAATTAAAAATATATTCGCAATAGATGAATATATGTCTATTATTATCAGCATAATGCTGGGTTCAGGTGTAGTATTTGAATTACCAATGATATCATTTTTTCTTACAAAAATTGGTATATTAACACCGGCGTTTATGAGAAAATATAGGCGGCATGCTATTGTTCTCATTTTTATTGTGGCAGCATTTTTAACGCCAAGCCCTGATCCCGTGTCTCAATTAATTTTGGCCGCACCTTTAATTTTACTGTATGAAATAAGTATAATAATTTCTAAACTAGCCCGTAAAAAATCTTGATTAAAAAGAAACTTGCAGATATAAGTCTTCCAATCAAATCTGAACTGGAGAGATTTGATGCGCTATTTAAACAGTCAATGAAATCCAATGTTACACTTATTGATTTGATTGCTAGGTATATTATACGCCAGAAAGGGAAAAAAATCAGACCGCTGCTGGTCCTTTTGGCTGCAAAAGTTGCTGGTGGAGTTAACGAACGTACTTATAGGGGGGCTGTTATGGTGGAACTACTGCATACTGCGACCCTTGTACACGATGATGTGGTTGATAATGCCGATAAAAGAAGAGGATTTTGGTCAATAAATAAAGTATTTAAGAATAAGGTGGCTGTTTTAATGGGAGATTATCTTTTATCCCGCGGCCTCCTTATTGCTGTAAAAAGTAAAGATTTTGATTTCCTTGACGTTATTACAAGTACTGTAAAAAGAATGTCCGAAGGTGAACTGCTGCAAATCAGAAAAACAAGAAAACTGGACATTGATGAAGAAACCTATTTCAAAATTATTTCGGATAAAACCGCCTCTTTGCTGGAAACATGCTGCCAGATAGGCGCTTTAAGTACTTCTTTAGATGCAGGGTATAATGAAGCAATGAGAAAATTTGGGGAATATCTTGGAATAGCTTTTCAGATAAGAGACGATATCCTTGACTATGACGGAAATAGTGTTACTACGGGGAAACCTGTAGGCGGAGATATTAAAGAGAAGAAAATTACGCTCCCATTAATTTATTCTCTTCAGCAGGTACCCAAAAACGAAGCTGCAAAAATAAAAAAAAGTATTAAAAACGGCGATAATAATAAATCTGTTGCTGAAATAATAGATTTTGTTAAAAGAAATAATGGCCTTGAATATGCATCTGAAATCGCTCTGGATTATTCAAAAAAAGCTAAAGATGTATTAAATATATTTCCCGATTCTGCCAGCAAAATAGCCTTGCAGGAACTAGTCGACTTTGTAATTGATAGAAAAAATTAATCTGTTAAGTCTATTTGGTAATTGTTTATTTATAGTTTTTCTTTTCCCGGTTCTTTTGCCAAATCGATACCTTTAATCGGTTCCCTTAAAGTCAGAACGGGGCAGGGAGCTTTTCTTACCACTTTTTCAGCTGTACTTCCAAATAAAATATGCTCCATTCCCGTATGGCCGTGTGTTGCAATTATTATAAGGTCGATTTTCTCTTCAACGGCTGTTTCAATAATTTCAATAAACGGCTTGCCGGTTTTAACAATTGTATTTGCAATTAATTCCTTTGGAATTTCTTTAACCGCAAGTTTATTCAGTTCTTCAAAGGCTCTCTTATCCATTTCCAGATCTAGAGAAGGAATTGCGATTTGTCCCATGCTGAAATCTGGCGGATAAATTATCGGCTCTACCACATATATTAAAAATAATTCTGCGCCGAAACTTTTTGCAAAATTTACTGCATATTTCAGAGAACTTTTGGAATAATCAGAAAAATCTATTGGGACTAATATCCTTTTTATTTTAGGCTCCATAGTCTTCCTCCGATTTTATTTTTAACATTGTTTGGAGAAGAATATTTTCTTCGTTTAATTTTTTTAATCTTGTAACAACAATTTCGGTAATACCCTGTAATATTTTAATCCCTTTTTGGGGAAATTTTTCAATAAACTCATCAAGTTCAAGCTTAAAAATTACTATTACTTTCACATCGGTTTTTGCTATAGCTGAAGCCGATCTTTTTTCACTGTCAACAAGGGCCAACTCCCCGAAAAAATCTCCTTTGCCAAAGGTAGCCAGAAAATGATCTCCTCCTGCGTCAATATTTCTTTTTATTACAACCTCACCGTTACGTATAATATATATCGCGATTCCGGGATCACCTTCAAAGAATATGCATTCACCCGGAAGGTAATTCCTATTATGCATAATCTTTGAAAGTTGTGAAATTTCTTTTGAACTTAAATCTTTAAAGATTGGAATGGATAAAATATAATCCTCAATATCTGCTCTTTTACCGGGTGAGTTAAATAAGCTTGACCAAAAACTGCTGCGGACTATTTCGTTTTTATTCTTGTCCATTTTTCCCTCTTAAATAATTTTAACGGTAATCGGCTGAATATCTAATTCAATTTTAATATTAAAAAATTCCTGATTCTGCAATGCGCCATAGTTTTTGGCAGGGGAATCTATTCTCATACAAAGCCCTGCCAACTATTACCGAATCAACGCCTAAAGGCATCAGGTTTTGAACATCCATTAACTCATCCTTGTTCCTTATGCCCCCGGAAAGTGTTACCTTGCCTTTCGTAATTTCTGCTACATTTGTTGAATAATCCAGGTTAGGACCGCCGAGAATTCCGTTACGAAGAACATCGGTTATAATAAATCTTTCTACTCCAATTCCGGCCATTTTTTTTGCAAAGTCTATATAATTTATTCCGGTCATAATTTTCCTGCCTTTTATAACCAGTTCGTCATCAATAATATCCAGGGAAACTGCAATTTTTAAAGGGCCGTATTTTTCAAATACTTTTAAAAACATTTCGGGATACTCAATAGCCATAGTGCTGATAACAAGTCTGCTTATTCCGGCGTCCATTATTCCTTCAACATCTTCAATATTTCTTATTCCTCCGGCAAACTGAACGGGGATAATTACTGATTCGCAAATCTCTCTTACAAGATTCAAATTATTCTGGCTGTGGTCGGCTGCGCCATCAAAATCTACCACATGAAGAAGTTTAGCATTTTCTGTACGCCATATTTTTGCCATTTCAACAGGATCATTGCCGTATTCTTTGCAGTTCAATTCCGGAATACCCTGAACCACTCTGACTGTTTTTCCATTCTTAATATCAATTGACGGAATAACTAATAAATATCTCATTTTATTGGAACTATAGTTTCTTTATTTAGTGTTTAGCTTCAAACTTAATTATTTGTACGTAAAAAAATAATCAAATGACAAATTAAATCAAACATTAGTTTTACTAATTATTGATCTCTGAACTGAATATGATCAATATTGTAATTAAAAGGATCAAGGAGGCATGAAGAAATTAATTCCATATCGGTTAATTTTAGTATTTAACAACTACCTTTCTAAGAAATGTGTTCCATCCCATAAAAAGATTGTAATTTTATTAAATATATTAAAGGCATTAATAAATAATTATTTAAAAAATAATTAGATTCACATATTGTAGTAATAACATTACAACAAGTATTATCTTTTTTGAATATGATTTATTATATTTTAATGATTCGGTAATTGTAATAATTTAAATTATTTTAATTTAAAAATATATTTCTGTTCCATGTAATTATTTTTAATTTAATTAATATATTTATTATAAATAATTTATAACTTTTAAACACTTAAAAATATTTTTCAGATCTGGTCTTAACCTGGAAATTCATAATTAAACTTATTGACTAAAACTATTGTCAAATTTTACTGTTAATGGCAAAATAAATATATTTAATTTAGTATAAGATAATATAGCCGGATAACTCTTAATAAATATTTCATTGAACAATCATAAGGTTAGAGATATATCACGTATTGTAGATAAGTCAACTTGTTAATTAATCATATTATAAAGGATAAGAAAATGAAATTAGGAAAAAAAATCAGACAATTCGGGGAAGAAAATTTTGCCTCAAACGTTGAATTTGCCAAAGCATTAAAAATAAAAAGAGAACAGTTGTACCCTTATTTTCAGAACAGGGTTGTTCCGGGAGGCGAGATATTAAGGCGGCTCTACGACCTTGGTTGTGATATCCATTGGCTGCTGGCTGATAAAAAGCCTCCTAAAACAAAAAATAATTCAAATATAAAGGTTAGCGAATTAAGTGCCGAAAATAAAGCTTTAAGAAGCAAAATAAGTCAGATTGAAAAAATATTAAAATCTAAGTAAATCTTTTTGATTTTTTCAAGATTCATATTCGATTATAAAAGAGGGATAAAATTTCCCTCTTTTATTTTACACTGATAAAAACAAAATCACCTGTATTCAGTCAGGACACCGTCAGATATTCTACATGAACATAATATTATAGCGGATTTATCTTCTGTTAATTGCCGGTTGAAAAAATACTTTACCTTCGTGCTCCAAATAATATAATTTTTTATTAAATCTAAATATATTTATTCTAATTAAATATATGTTATATAACCAGATAGTAGATGTTATTCCCTCCGGGTAATTAATGAATAAATGTAAAATCTATTTTTCTTCGAAAATCGTCAAATTTCTTGACTTTTCTTTCCATAATCAGCATATTTGAGCTAATGAGCAAAGATTTTATCATCAATACCGCCCAAAATGAACAATTGCAGGCAACAACTTATGGATTGGGAAATCTTTATTCTAAGCCGTGCTTGATTTTTGTTCATGGTTTTAAAGGTTTTAAAGATTGGGGTTTTGGACCTTATCTCGGTGAATATTTTGGGAAAAATGGTTTTTTTGTTATTACATTTAACTTTTCTCATAATGGAATAGGTGATTTACAAACTGAGTTTACCGAACTTGATAAATTTGCACAGAATACTTTTTCATTGGAAATTGGTGAATTATCTGAAGTAATTTCAGCCTACCTGAATAGATATTTTGGGGGTATTTCAAATAATAAAATAGGTTTACTTGGCCATAGCAGGGGCGGAGCTATTTGTTTATTAACTGCTATGCAAAGAAATGATGTCAGTGCCGTTGCTGTATGGTCTTCAATTTCTAAACTAGATAGGTATACTGAAAAACAGAAAGAAAAATGGAGAGAACACGGATATTTTGATGTATTTAATACACGTACTAAACAAAAAATGAAATTGAATATCTCGCTTTTAAAAGATATTGAAAAAAATGGAGCAAATACATTAAATTTAGAAAAAGCAATTAAAGAGTTAAGGCGGCCTTTACTTATTGCTCACGGCGATCAGGATTTATCAGTTCCGATTAAGGAAGCTGAACAGATATATAAATGGTCAAATAAGGATTTTACTGAATTTCATAAAATTTCATCGGTTGGACATACATTTAATATGAAGCATCCGTTTGAAGGAAGTAATGCTAAGTTTGAAGAATTGCTGCAGGTAACAAAAAATTTTTTTAATAATAATTTAAGTTAAAGGTACTATATGTCTGTTAGAGAAAATGTTAAACCAAATAAGATAAGCCGGTTTTTAACCATGGTTGATTTTACGGATATACTTATGATATTTTCGTTTACGGTAATAACCGCCATTGCTGCTAAAATAACGATTCCGGTAAGACCGGTTCCATTTACATTTCAAACAACAGTTGTATTATTATCAGGCGCTTTTCTTGGTGCAAAAAACGGCGCATTCAGCCAGTTACTTTATTTAATGCTCGGATGTTTAGGCTTGCCGCTGTTTGCCCAAATACCTGATAGTTCAATAGGAATTGCCCGCCTTTTCGGGCCTACAGGAGGCTATTTGCTGGCATTCCCTCTGGGTGCGTTAATCTCAGGTTATTTGGTTGATAAATTAAATTATAACGGTAAAGGCTCGGGTATTGGAAAGTTTGCGGGTATTTTCTTTTCCTTTTTATTAGCTGAATTTATAATTATAACTTTTGGCGCATTTTACTTAGGCGCAGTTTATTTGAAGAATTTTAAAGAAGCTTTTATAGCAGGCGCTGCTGTTTTTATTGTTTGGTCAATAGCAAAAATTGTGTTAGGAACCGGAATTTATTTTGGGGTTAATAAGGGAATTGCAAAATTCCTTAAATATCTTTCTTAAGATAAGATCTTAATTAAATACTATATTTTTAGCCAGGACAAGGATACCCTTATGGGGTTCAGGAATATCGTCTTTATTATTTTATTTGCCGTAGCTATTGGACTAGTTATCCGTAACTGTGTCAGGCTGATAAAGTATTTAAAAGTAGGAAAAAAGAAAGATGACAGGTTCGATAAAACCGGGGAGAGGATAAAGCGTGTAATTATTGTTGCATTCGGTCACTCTAAACTTTTAAGGGACGTTAAAGCCGGTATGCTTCACTTCTTTATCTTTTGGGGATTCGTGCTGTTTTTATTTGCAGTCATCGAGGCATTCGTACAAGGGCTCTATTCTTCATTTAGTTTATCATTCAGCGGGTACTTTTATTCTGCCGTTACGCTTATTGAAGATGTCTTTGGTATTTTAGTAATCGTTTCTGTATTATATGCACTTTATAGAAGATTTGTAATTCATGTAAAGAGGCTGGAAGTTGAAAAAAAAGGCAAGCTTGATGCAGCGCTGATTTTATTTATGATAATATTTGTATGTATTGCAATGTTCGGCGAAAATATTTCATCCATTGCTATGCACGGGTTTGTACTAAATCCTTATGAACTTCATCCGGTTTCCGCTTTTCTAAGCCCGTTCTTTTACGGGCCTGCTTCTGCCGCTGCCGGGCGTAATTATGAATTTTTCTGGTGGATGCATATTATTGTTGTGCTTTCATTCCTGAATTATCTTCCTTATTCAAAACATCTTCATATTCTTAGTTCTATACCAAATACATATTTTTCAAATTTAAGCCCGATAAGAAATACACTGAAACCTTTAAATTTGGAAGATGAATCTATAGACGTTTATGGCGCCGGAGACATTGAGCAATTTTCATGGAAACAGCTTCTTGATGGTTATGCATGTACGGAATGCGGCAGATGTACGGCCTCGTGCCCGGCAGCTGCTGTGGGCAAATCTTTATCTCCAAGAAAAATTATAGTAGACATAAGAAGAAGAACTGGGGAAATAGCGCCAATGCTGGCAGAAGGTATGAAGGAAGGAATTTCCTTTGAAAAATCTCTGATTCATGATTATATTTCAGATACTGAATTATGGGAATGCACTACATGTTTGGCTTGTGTTCAGGAATGCCCTGTAATGATAGAACATGTAGATTCTATCGTTGATATGAGACGGAATTTGGTATTAACCGAGTCCCGGTTTCCATCTAATCTGAACAATGTATTTAAAAGTATTGAAACAAATTTCACACCATGGGCATTCAATTCCACCGATAGAGGTAATTGGGCTGAAGGAATGGGTATTAAAACCATGACGGAAGACCCCAAATGTGACTTACTTTTCTGGGTGGGGTGTGCCGGTTCTTTTGATAACAGGTACAAAAAAGTTACAAAAGCATTTGCATCTCTTATGCAAAAATCCAATATTAACTTTAGAATTTTGGGAAATGAAGAAAAATGCAACGGGGATACTGCCCGGAGACTGGGGAATGAGTATTTATCCCAAATGATGATTAAAGAAAATATTGAAATTTTGAATGGTTACGGGGTGAAAAAAATTGTAACCGCTTGTCCGCATTGTTTTCATTCTCTTAAAAATGAATATAAACAGTTTGGCGGTAATTATGAAGTTCTTCATCATTCTCAGTTGATCAAAAAACTTCTGGATAGCGGTAGTATAAAATTAAAGGACGCTCATAAGAATACAAAGGTTACATATCATGATTCCTGCTATTTAGGCAGGTATAATGGTGAATTCGATTCACCACGAGAATCATTGAAAAAGATTCCTCAGCTTGAGATAGTTGAAATGAAGAGAAAGAGGAGCAAAGGATTTTGCTGCGGGGCTGGAGGGGGCAGGATGTTCCTTGAAGATGAGGAAGGGGGGAGAATAAATGTTGAACGTACGCGTGAAGCGCTTGAAACAAATACAGGTACTATTGCTTCTGCCTGCCCGTTTTGTATGACAATGCTTACGGACGGAATTAAACATTTTGAAAAATTCGAAGAGGTAGAAATTAAAGATATATCTGAGATCATACTCGAAAATTCTAATTAACTTATTCAATCAATTAATATTCGGAGGTAATAATGGAAAAATTTGAGAACTTAGTCCAATCAGTAAAAAATCTTGAAACTGATTTTGAGAAGTTCTATGTAAAAGGACAAGCTGCTGCAGGTACGCGTTTACGCAAAGGCCTTAGTGATTTGAGAAAACAGGCACAGGAAGTCCGTAAGGATATTCAGGATGTAAAGGCACAAAGAAAGACATCCAAGTCCTAAATTTTTCTACAAAGAAAATTCGAAGGCTGAATTAAAAATTTAATTCAGCCTTATTTTTGTATATGCGCCGTTTAATTATCAGCTTTTTTGCCGCTTGCATTCTCGTCTTAATTATTACGGAATATTTAAAAAGTAAGGTATCTGAATCACACCGTAATTCGGCCGCGGATTCTACTATTACTATTTCAATTTCCGCTGTTGGGGATTTAATGTGTCATTCACCTCAATTCGAGTATGCACGGGTAAGTGCGGACAGCTTTGATTTTAAGCCTTCATTTGAAATAATAAAAAAATATCTGCAGAATTCTGATTTTACTTTTGGAAACCTTGAAACAGTTGCCGGCGGTAAAGCAAAAGGTTATTCAGGTTATCCGTTTTTTAATGCGCCCGATCAGTTTGTGTCGGCGGTAAAATCAGCCGGATTTAATTTAATTACAACTTCAAATAATCATGCTCTTGACGGAGGGGAAGCCGGGCTTCTCAGGACAATTTCAATAATTAAAAACTCCGGGCTGAATTATACGGGTACTTTTATATCCGGGAAAGACAGGGATTCAATCAGGATCTATAACATTAAAGGAATTAAAGTAGGCCTTCTTGCTTATACCTATGGAACGAATGGTAATACGGTACCTAAGGGGAAGCCTTACCTGATCAATATAATAGATACTGCACTTATAAGGAATGATATAAATTTATACAGGCATAACGGCGCTGAAATTGTTCTGGTATATTTTCACTTCGGAACCGAATACAAACGAACTCCCGATGATTATCAAAAAACAATTGTTGAGAAAACTATTGCCGGTGGGGCCGATTTAATAATCGGGGGACATCCTCATGTAATTGAACCGGCAGTATTTTTTAAAACAAACGGCGGTAGGCTTGATACCGGTTTTGCCGTCTATTCAATGGGCAACTTTATCTCTAATCAAAGATGGAGATATTCGGATGCGGGTGTTGTACTAAAAATTATTATTAAGAAAAATTTGATAAATGGAACCATTTCCATATCAAAAGTAACTATTCTTCCAACCTGGGTATTTAAGGGAAAAATTAAAAATAAAAATATATTTGAAATACTTCCTGCTGCCGATACTCTTAACAATGTTTTTGTTCATGAAATGTCTGATGAAGATAAGCAAAAAATGCTGCAATCTTTTTTTGACACTAAAAATATTTTAACATTATTAACGCATTGTATATCAGTAGAGAATATATATCCTTAAGAATTTTGCTTATCTAATATCACATACCATATCAGCATCATAAATAATTGCTTTTAATTTCCTTATTTTAATTAAAATGATAATAAATTTTAAAGGAAGGGTAACAGGTGGCAAGAAGCATTACCTTAATACCGGGGGATGGAATTGGTCCTGAAATAACTGCTGCAACAGTCCGCATTCTGGATAGTGCAGGCCTTAACATTGAATGGGAAACCGTAATTGCGGGAATGACTGCACTTGAAAAATTTAAAGACCCTTTACCAAAAGAAGTTACTGATTCCATTGAACGAACCGGGGTTGCATTAAAAGGCCCGCTTACAACTCCCGTCGGCAAAGGATTCAGAAGTGTTAACGTTGCACTTCGTCAGGAATTTGAGTTGTTCTGCAACCTGCGCCCGGCTAAGACATTTACAGGAATTAAAACTTTATATTTCGATCATATTGATCTGATAGTTTTCAGGGAAAATCTTGAAGAATTTTATTCCGGCATAGAGCATTATATAGACAGCAGCCATACTGCCGCCGAAACAATTGGAATAATTACAAGACGGGGTTCTGAACGTATTATACGTTTTGCGTTTGAATATGCTAGAAAACATAAAAGAAAAAAATTAACTGTGGTTCATAAAGCCAACATCCTGAAATTTACTGGCGGATTGTTTTTAGACGTCGCGGCACAGATGGCTCCCGAATACTCTGAAATAAAATTTGAAGATAAAATTGTTGATAATATGGCAATGCAGATGGTAATGAATCCATACCAGTTTGACTGTATTGTTACAACTAATCTTTTCGGTGATATACTCTCGGACCTGGCTTCCGGGCTAGTTGGTGGACTTGGAATGGCACCTGGTGCCAATATAGGCGATCACGTGGCAATATTTGAAGCCGTTCATGGTTCCGCTCCTGATATTGCTGGAAAAAATATAGCCAATCCATCTGCGCAAGTTCTTGCTGCTGTTATGATGCTGGATTCTATAGGGGAAAAAGAAGCTGCACGGAAAATTGAAAAGGCTGTCGCCTCGGTTATCGAAGACGGCAAATATGTTACTAAAGATATCAATTCAGTTAACTTTGTGGGAACCAGTCAGTTTGCCGATGCCGTTATTAATAAAATTCAGGAATAAGTTTTGCACTAACTTTTGTCTTAACGGAGCATACTCCCTCTCCTCTCCTAAGATTTGTATAGACTGGCATGCCTGTCCCGCCAGGGTGCATAGGCGTCAACTTAATTTTTATAAAATATAGTTTAAGTTTCTCTTTGTCGTTCCGATGAATCGGGACTTTAATTTTGTTTTGATTTTTGTGATACTACTAATGTTTTATCCCGATCCATTGGGACTCCGGAAATATGCTATCCAAGACTTTACTAAGCTGCAGAGCAGCGGCATGCTTTTAGCAATTTTGTAGTTGATCAATCATTTTGAACCGTAGAGCGGTGATATGGTGCCTTTTAGCCGCATAGAAGCGACATGCTTGTATCAATGCTGCATAGCAGTAGTAAGGTCACAATATGGAAAAAATCTCAAAGCCTTAGGGCGATGACATAGAACTATGCCTATAATTAATCAAAATTATTTAATGCTGTAACCTATTGTATTCAAATAAAATAATGGCGATTCGAACATTGTTAAGTTTGCGCTCATGCACTAGGGCAGTGACCCCCATCTCGCTCCCTTTGTATGTTCAATAACTTCATGCATATTTAGTTTAAAACATAAATTCTAAAACCAAATCCGTGACCAGGAGTATCCTGGCCGGTTAATATTTCCCCATAAATTCTTATCTTTGCAGTGTAAAAATTGTATTTAAATACAGTTAAATTCAGTATTATATTTAGATCTTATGTTTGAAGTTGGAAAAATAAAAATAGAAAAAGCAGTCCTTTTAGCCCCTATGGAAAATGTTACCGATATTTCTTTCCGGAATATCTGCAGAGAACTGGGTGCTGATGTTGTTTATACTGAATTTGTAAATTCAGAGGGATTGGTTCGTAAATCAAAAAAAACATACAGCAAATTAAAAATTATAGAAAAAGAACGGCCTGTTGGTATCCAGATATACGGCGGCGGTATTGAATCTATGATTGGAGCGGCACAGATTTCTGAAGAGGAAAATCCCGATTTAATTGATATAAATGCTGGCTGCTGGGTGAAGAATGTTGTAGGATGCGGCGCCGGGGCAGGATTATTAAAAGATCCCTTGCATATGCAGCAGCTTGTTAAGGGTGTTGTGGATTCGGTTTCCCTTCCTGTTACGGTAAAAACAAGATTGGGAATAGATTCAGACAGTATAAAAATCCTTGAAGTTGCTAAGCGGATGGAAGATGCAGGAGTAAGGGCTTTAACGGTGCATTGCAGAACAAGGGTAATGGGGCATAAAGGTGAAGCTGACTGGTCGTGGATATCAAAAGTAAAGGAAGTCGTTAGCATACCGGTTATACTTAACGGCAATGTGCTTACTCCCGAAGATGCAAAGAGAGCGTTTGATGAGACTAACGCAGATGGAGTAATGATTGCACGTGGCGCTATAGGCAACCCGTGGATATTTAAAGAAATAAAGGACTTATTGAACAATGGTTATATTTCAACTTCATTTGATGAAGAACATAAAATAAAGACCTGTCTTAGGCACCTTCAATATGGTGTTAATGTTAAAGGGGAAAAAAGAGCAGTGCTTGAACACAGAAAATTTTACACCGGTTATCTGAAAGCATTTTATAATGCTTCGCAGATCAGGCAAGCTCTTATGCAGGTTTATGAATACAGCCAGGTTGAGGATATCTTATTAAAATACCTTGAAGAATTAGTATCATATAAACCGGTTGTTTGATTGCCGGCTTTCTAAAACCAGGATGATTTTATCGGCTTAAATTCTAAGGAATTATTTTGGATAAACTATTTTCTCAAAAATTTGCCAGATTTATTTCAACTCTTTTCGTACCGCCTTCTTTTACCATTCTTATTTTTGTGTACTATGCATTTAAATTAGAAAATAATTTTTCAAAACAAATAATACTCATAGCTGTTGCCCTGATTTTTGGCTTTATACTGCACATTGCTTTATTTATATTATTCAGGAAAAAAGGGCGCCTTGTAGATATGGATGCAACTATTAAAGAGGAAAGGACTGCCCCTTTTTTAATCTCATGTATATTTTACATCATAGGGCTTGTTATTTTGATTACACAGCGTATCGATGTTATTTCATCAGCATTCTGGTTTTGCTATATTTCTAATATTATTGTTGTAATAGCAATAAATAAATTTTGGAAAATAAGCGTTCATGCTTTGGGTTCATCCGGTGCTTTAGCTGCATTATTTTTTGTTGCAGGGCCGGTTGGACTTTTTTTTATCCTCATCCCTTTGCTGGTTGGATGGTCAAGGGTAAAGTTAAAATGCCATACGGTTTCACAGGTATTCGCAGGTGCCGCACTGGGTTTTTGTTCGGTATATTTACAGATGTTTTTAATTGTTAAATGGCTTAACTATGGCTGGTAAAAAAGAAATTATTATTCTTCTCGAAAGCATTGCAGATCTGCTGGAATATAAAGGCGAAAATCCATTTAAAGTAAACGCTTTCAGGAACGGTGCTAATGCAATTAAATCATCTGAAATTGAATTTGAAATAATTCTTAAAGAAAAAGCGCTTGATAAAATAAAAGGTATCGGCAAAAGTCTTCAATCTGTAATTTACGAGTTTTATGAAACTGGCAGTTCATCGGTTTATAATGAATTGAAAATCGGTGTGCCTGATGGAATAAATGAGCTGTTAAAAATTAGGGGACTCGGTTCTAAGAAAGTAAAAGTGCTTTATAATGAACTGGGAATATCAAATGTTGATGAACTTGAATCTGCCTGCAAAGATAACCGCCTGGCTTCATTGAAGGGTTTTGGGGAAGCAGCTCAAAATAAAATAGCTTCGGAAATTGAGAAACGCAAAGCCTACAGTAAATATATTCTTCTGAATATTGCTGATTCCCTGTCTGAGAAGATACTCGAAAAAATCTCAAAGTTTGAGACTATTAATAAAATAGTCCATACCGGACAGCTAAGAAGGGGAATGGAAGTAATTTCCGAACTGGCTTTTGTTGTTTTTACACCTGATAAAAATAAATTCTTCAAAGAATTATCAGGGACTTTTGCATTTACGGAGCAGGATGACATTATAACATTAAATAATGGTTATCCGGTACCAATCGTCTTTTATATTGTTAATAATGAAGAAGAATATTCTAATAAGTTGTTCTTTACAACCGGGAGCCCGGAATTTATTAAAGGGCTGAATGCCGGAACAGTAATAATATGTTCTGGCGACGAACATGATATCTTTAAAAGTATCAGTTTTCCTTTTGTTATCCCTGAGATGAGGGAAAAGGAATATTTTGAACAAACGATGCCAAAACTAATACAAAATTCCGATTTGTCAATAAATCACTTCAAGGGTTTATTGCACTTCCATACGACCTATTCCGATGCTCGGAATTCATTAAAAGAGATGATTACTGAAGCTCAAAAAGAAGGATTTGAGTACGCCGCCGTCTGCGACCATAGTAAATTTGCAGTATATGCTAATGGTTTAAACGAAGAGCGGGTATTTATTCAAAAACAAGAGATTATAGATATAGCTTCAAGTTTTAAATTGCATATATTCCAGGGAATTGAGTCGGATATATTGTTGAACGGGGATTTGGATTATAGCAGTGATTTTCTTCGTAATTTTGATTTTGTGGCAGTTTCAATTCACTCAAGATTTAGCATGGAAGAGGAGGAAATGACCAGGCGGCTCATAAAAGCTGTAGAAAATCCTTATACTGATTTGTTAGCACATCCTTCCGGCAGATTGCTCTTATCCCGTGATCCATATAAATTTGATGTAAAAAAAGTGATAGATGCCTGTTCGGCAAATAAAGTAGCCATAGAAATAAACGCAAGTCCGCAAAGGCTTGATCTTGACTGGCGGTGGATATATTATGCAAGGGAAAAAGACTGCCTTTTTTCCATAAATCCCGATGCTCATTCTGTTGAAAGTATATCTTTTATAAAATATGGTATTATAGCCGCAAGAAAAGGCGGACTGAAAAACAGTGAAGTAATAAACTGTTTTCCCCTTGAAGATTTTAAAAAATTCTTAAACAGGAAAGTAAATCGCAATGTTTGAATGTTTCCCACTCCAATTCCCATCTTGCTGCGCCACTGTGTGGGGAGGGGTGAAGGGGTGGGTTGAAACGATTATTTTTAGAAAACCTAAGCAATTGTTAAACTCAATCAAATATTATATGATATCGGTTCTAATTTTTATTAAGAAAGTAATATTTGTGGTATATCGATACCTTCATAAATTTGTTCTAAACCCCGGATGGGGTGAAATATTTATAACAAAACGTTTCCACCGACAACTCCCTCCTAAATCCCGGAGGTATGGCATAGCAACAGTTAGACAACAAGTCTCAGTGCAATTTGTTTACAATACTCCATTAAATTGTTGCTTAGATAGATTAATCTTGGAACATATATGATATCCTACACAACCGAAAATGGAATTGGAATTTTAACCCTTAACAGGCCTGAAAAAAGGAACGCCCTTAATCCTCAGATGATCCAATCAATTGTACAAAAACTTGATGAGATTATGCAGGACGATTCTACAGGGGTACTAATCTTAACCGGGGCCGGTAAAAGTTTCTGTGCCGGTGCTGATTTATCCTTTCTTAAAGAATTGCAGAATTATTCTATTAAAGAAAATGAAAAAGATTCGGAAAACCTGGCAAAAATGTTCCTTGCATTTTATAATTTTCCTAAGCCCGTTATCGCCGCTGTAACCGGAAGTGCAATCGCAGGCGGGTGCGGACTTGCAACCGTGTGTGATTTTGTGATTGCTAATCCTTCGGAATCAAAATTCGGATATTCCGAAGTTAAAATTGGATTTGTACCGGCAATAGTTTCAGTCTTCTTAATCCGGAAAACCGGATTTGGTAAAGCTAAAAAACTCTTACTCACGGGTGATATTATAGACGGTAAAACAGCATATGATTTTGGTCTTGTGGACTATCTTGCGGAAAATCCCCTGGAAGAAGCAAAGATTTTGGCAGTCAGGTTATTGAAAAATTCTAAATATAGTGTTGAAACGACAAAAAAAATGATTCATTCTATATCGGATATGAATGTGGGAGCTGCTGTTGATTACTGTATCAACCTTAATACTATAAGCAGGAATTCGGAAGACTTTATAAACGGAATAAATAATTTTTTCAACAATAAGAGGCACTAATGGCACAGGATTTACAGAAATATATAAGGAATGTAAAAGATTTTCCTAAAAAAGGAATTTTATTTAAAGATGTAACCACACTATTAAAAGAGCCCGAAGCTATAGACTCGGCTTTAAAACAATTATACTCAATCGCAAAAGACTTAAAAATATCCAAGGTTGTCGGAATAGAATCAAGAGGATTTATCTTCGGCGCCATGCTCGCAGAAAAGCTTCATGCTGGATTTATACCAATTCGTAAACCCGGCAAGCTGCCCGCAGAAACCGAAAGCATAACATACGCACTTGAATATGGAACCGACACAATCCAAATCCATAAAGATGCAATTAAAATAGGGGAGAGGGTACTGCTACATGACGATTTGCTCGCAACAGGCGGCACAGCACAGGCTGCTGCAAAGCTAATTGAAAGGCTCGGCGGTGAAGTAGTCCAAATTTCATTTGTCATAGAATTAACCGCCCTCAAAGGCCGTGAAAGATTACAAAACTATGATGTACGTTCTTTGGTGGTTTATGATGATAAGGAGTGAGAGTTGTAATCTGACCACTATATAAAAGCAGCCCACGAATTTCGTCGTTGGGTAAGAAGACAATAACAAGAAATTATACCAAAATAGATATTTAATTGGCATTGGAAAAGCGCGGATAGAAAGGAATTTGCAGGAGATTATGGGGTAACGGCAGAGCTGTGAAATGCTTGTAGAATAAAAAGGAAAAGATAAACACAAGGTGAAATTGTTAACGATACTCCATGACACCGCGATGCGGTTCAGGAAAGGTTTGATTAGGAATATTTTGCTACTAGCATGCCGTCCCAATGGAACTTAAACATGTTTAAATATCCATATATGTTTTGCGAATCGATGATTCGCATTACAGAAATGGACTGGTCGGGCATATCTGCACGACCTACATAAATTTATCTCCAATTCCTCGGAGCAATAACAACCACAAATTCGCCCTTGGTGTTTTTATCTTTGAAACTTGCAAGAATTTCTGCCGGTGTTCCTCGCCAAACTTCTTCAAATTTTTTAGTAAGTTCGCGGCAAACAGCAAGCAGTCTTTCAGGCATGTGCTCGTTAAGTTCATTCAGTAGTTTCTCAATCCTGTAAGTGGATTCGTAAATAACTATTGTTCTTTCTTCCTGTGAAAGTTCCGTTAGTTTTTTCTGTCTGCCTTTTTTCTGCGGGATAAATCCGTCAAATACAAAAGAATCCGCAGGGAAGCTGCTTAATGTTAAAGCCGCTGTTACTGCCGAAGCTCCGGGAATTGTTGCTACCTGGATTCCCTGTTTTATTGCCGCAGAAATTAATCTGGTTCCTGGATCTGAAATACACGGAGTGCCTGCATCGGATATCAATGCACATGACTGGCCTTCAGTTATCCTGCCTAATACGAATTCTACTTTGCCGCCTTCGTTTGCAGCATTTAAAGAAACCAATTCTTTTTTTATGTCATAATGATTTGTTAAGACGGATGATACACGGGTATCTTCACATGCTATAAAGTCTGCTTCTTTAAGAACTTCAATAGCACGGAAGGTAATATCTTTTAAATTACCTATCGGTGTGCTTACTATATATAATATGCCTGACAATTATTTCCTTTAAAATTTATTTAAAATGATTACGGCTCCACATTGGAGCCGCATCATGCAAGTAGTTAATAAATTTAATTTTTTATCACCTGTAAAAATAGGATTATTTTTAATTTTTGCAAGTCCCTGCCTATAACTCTTTCTCTGGAATACTGTACAGTACTGAATTTACCCTCCCCTTTTATCTGGTAAAAAAATCAGTGTTTTTGAAGAATTAAATTCCATAAATTTGCACTCGTAAATCTGTTTTAGAATGTATTCTGAATTATGGCATAAAAGCTAAATAAATTGTTTTTTGACATTTGTTCGACGTGTCGAAATATTCACGGGATACGGACTGAATTAGTCCTCAACAAAAAACTTTCTCTTCTTAGCATCCTTGATACCGTATCGTTGGATTGTGACTATTGTCATATTTAGATGTGATTTTTAAAATTCTTAACTTATTATTTTACAAGCAGTTATCAAATGGACTTTTTTGAATAAATTTAAGGTTAATTCATTTATTTTCAATAACTTACACTAAAAATTATGTCATTTTTAAGCTTATTTAGTGTTAATATTTTGCAATTTCCATGCAATTTTTAACGTGCATATCTATATGTTTTAACAGCATTTAACTGTTTGCCCAAATATATAGTATATTAATAAATTGATTGAGCTGCTGTAATACTAATATTACTATTAATTCTAAACATCATTTTATCGCCCAACTTAAAAAAAAATACTTAACGATTATGTATTCGACGAAATATTATATAGTTGTTGGAGCAAATATATTCGCGAAAATTCGTCCTAATTCGTGTGAATTCGTATAATCATAATTCGTGTGAATTCGTAAAATAAATTCGTAAGATGTTTTTAATTCATTTTAAGTAGTTTATAATTAAATTAGATTAAGTTATTATTCTTTGGTTTTATATTTGTAATGGGTACATTAGGCAGTACCTCTTTAATTATTTTTATTGATTCCACATTTTTAACGTACGTTGGGAAGGAAACTAACAATGAAAAAAAACGGGTACTCCAGGAAAGATTTCCTTAAGTTAATGGGTTTAGGCGCTGCTGCTGCTGCATTGCCAAATTTAGATGCTTTTCCTTTCTCTAAATATAAACCTAAAATCGGCTTACAGTTATATACTGTAAGAAAGCAGATTGAGAAAGATTTTGAAGGATCAATGAAGCAGGTTGCCGATACAGGGTATCTTGGAATTGAAACATATACTTTACCCTCGAATCTTCCTTTGGATCATGCCGCTAAAGTATTTAAAGATTTAGGGTTAAAAGTTTTCAGTATGCATACTGCTGAATTGCCTGTCGGCGTAAACAGGGATGCCGCACTAAAAATGGCTGATGCATATCAGTGCGATCATTTAGTCTATCCGGGATGGCCGCAAGCCGACAAATATATAGACATTGATGCAATTAAACACATGGTTGATGTATATGATGAAAATACGGCTTTCTTCAAATCAAAAGGTATTCATTTCGGCCTCCATAACCATTGGTGGGAATTTCAAAAGACAAGTTATGGCATTTATCCATTCTACTATTTGAAGGAACATTGTAATAAGGACATATTCTTTGAAATAGATACATACTGGGCAAAAACCGCCGGTCTGGATCCGGCTAAAATTGTTAAGGATTTTGGCGAACGTGCGCCTCTTCTTCATATAAAAGATGGTCCTGCAATAATGGGTGATGAGGCAAACAAGCAGGTCCCTGTAGGACAGGGTGTAATGGACTTCCCGGCTATAGCACATGCAGGAGGCAGCAATATTAAATGGATGATAGTTGAGTTTGATGAGTATGCTAAAAATATTTTTGATGGTATAACTGAAAGTTATAAATATCTGGTTAAAAAAGGATTGGCCGAGGGGAAAGTTTAATTTGATTAATATTTTTAAAAAGAAATTAATTATCAATAAAAAATTTGAAAGGTGATATTTTGAAAGTATTATTTATCGGCGGAACAGGTAATATAAGCACATCTGTAAGTAAATTATGTATTAAAAACGGAATAGATTTATATTTACTCAACAGGGGCACAAGGGGGGTGGAAATACCCGGTGCAAAAGTATTCAAAGCAGATATATCCGATATCGATCAGTTAGGTTCCGTTATTAAAGATCATAAATGGGATTCTGTCGTCAATTGGATTGCTTTCACTGAAAGTGAAGTTGAAAGGGATATCAATTTATTTGCAGATAGAACAAAGCAGTATATTTTTATAAGTTCAGCCTCTGTATATCAGAAACCGCCCGTACATCCGGTTATTACCGAATCTACTCCCTTATACAATCCCTTTTGGGAATATTCACGCAACAAAATTGCTTGTGAGGATAGATTAAACCGGGCATACCGTGAAGAAAATTTTCCTGCTGTAATAGTTCGGCCTTCGTTAACTTATGACACAGTTATACCTGTTGCTTTAGGCGGATGGACAAATTTTAATATAATCGAAAGGCTAAAAAAAGGCGATAAAATAATTATTCATGGCGACGGTAGTTCGCTATGGACCATAACACACGCAGAAGATTTTGCTAAAGGTTTTGTGGGACTAATAGGTCACGAGCAGGCAACTGGTCACGCCTTCCACATTACTTCAGATGAAATTCTTACGTGGGATCAAATATATCAGGATGTTGCCGATGCAGTAGGCGTAGAACCGAACATTATCCATATCCCATCGGATTTTATTTGCCGGGTAGATGAGACTCAAACAGGAACCCTGCTCGGAGACAAGGCACGTAGCGGTATATTTGATAACACTAAGATTAAGATGTTCGTTCCTGGTTATAGAGCAGTTATTCCCTTTAAGCAGGGCATTAAAAGAACACTTGCCTGGTTTAATGCCGATCCTAAAAGGCAGGTTATTTCCAAAGAGCTTGACGATACGTTGAATAAAATAATAAGGGAATACGAAAAAAAATAAAATTATCTACCTGCAAAATATTCATTGGTATTGCGACGGGAAAATTGACTTTGATACATTTTGTAATCCGGTCGTATTACAATATTTAAATAGATAATTCGTTTATCAAATATATGTTTTACCTAAGCAGCACAGACTTTCCCCAAAGGTGTTGACATGTCAAGTTAATGGTTCGCTTAAAAAATAAGATTCATTACACTGTGCAAATACCAACTTAAAATACTCGGTAACATAACTGCATTTTTGGTATATTTGCCTGCTGGAATTGTTGATTTTATCCGATTGATTGTTCTTGTTATATGATTTATCTTAACTATAGAAATGATAACAAGATTAATAAGTAAAATAAATCTTCCGGTTTTTCATCTATAAAAGATGAAAACATTTAAAGGTGAATTTTTAAAAAGCTGTGATGCATAGAAAATTAAAACAAATCTGGGCTTTTATCTTCTTACTTTTTGTTACCGTTACCTATCTCGCAATAAACTTTTGGGAGTATAAGTCTACCGAAGTAGGAATAAAAACAATTTATTTTGCAGACAGGATGACGGCTGCACACCGGATATTAATTGATGAATATAATGATCTTCATAAAGGTAAAGTAAAGGTTATTCCAATTGACTTTCCCAATAATGATTTCAGCACCAATGAGAGAAAAGAAATAGTGGCCAGATCATTAAGGGGGCGTGGTGATGGAATTGATCTGTTTGCGGTTGATATCATCTGGGTGCAAAGATTTGCTAAGTGGGCGGAACCTCTTGATAAGTATTTTTCGGATAAAGAAAAAGATGCAATTTTAAGCCAGGCAATGAGCTCATGCTATAATGACGGGGAATTGGTTGCGATTCCGATTGATATGGTTCAAACTATCATGTATTACCGTGAGGATATTTTAAAAAAAGTAAAAAACGGGGATGAAATAATAAATAAAATCCAGAACGGTATCACCTGGAACGATTTTATAAAATTAAAATCGGAAATGGGTTTAAAAAATCCGTTTTACTTTTTCCCCGCTGCAGATTATGAAGGGCTGGTTTGCAGCTTTTTAGAAGAACTTCTTAGCCTGGAACCGGATTATTTTCAAAAAAACGGATTTAATTTTGAAACCCGCCAGGCAGAAAAATCGCTTCAGCTTTTAGTAGACCTGGTAAATAAATATAAGATAAGCCCAAAGGATGTTACCCAGTACACGGAAATTCACACCTATGAACATTTTATTAACGATGATGGAATATTTCTTAAAGGCTGGCCTACGTATGATAAAGACTTCAAAGATTATCCGTACGATACTTTAAAGCAAAATAATTTGCGAAAAGCTCCCACTCCGCATTTTGCCGATGGCAGGCCGTCGTCCCTATTAGGCGGATGGGACCTGATGATATCTAAATTTTCCGATAAGAAACCTGAGGTAATTGATTTCGTTAAATTCTTAATAAGTGAAAAATCACAGGAAATTTTTTACCTGAACAGCGGTTTCTGCCCCATTTTAAAAAAGTTTTATGAAGATTCTGTATATCTGAAAATGAGCCCGGATTTTGTAAAATATAAAGAATTATTAAAAAGAGATGTATTCAGGCCGGGCAACCCTCAGTATACAAGGTATTCAAAGATTATGTCTTTTTATATTAATGAAGCAATTGAAGATAAAATATCCGTAAGAGATGCATTAACTAGGTCTACAAAAGCAATAGAATCAGATAAAGTGATACTGCAATAATATAATTAAAACATGCTTAGAAAAAAAATTAGAAATAAAGTATCCCAGTACCGCTTCGAAATAAAGCATATAACTATATTCTTTACTGTACTAATACTGTTCCAGATCGTAATGGTATTTGTGCAAAAAACTTCTCTTAATGATTTTTTGTCGGAAACTCAGGATTGGTATAAAAGGTACTCGGCAGAACGCTTTGCTATTATTACTTCTACAAGTATGGAGTTATTATTTGAAAATTTATTCCTTAATAAATCCATTTCAAATTTGGAAGATGAAAAAATTGTTTATTCGTTCAATGTAATTTTTAAAACACCGCTTATTCAAAAATCTGCAGATGATATTTGCCTCATACTAATAAAAAACCAGCGGCTTTATGTAATTGACAGCGGCCAGAAATTAGACGATTATTTGAGAGGGACTCTTCCGCCTTATGATGCTAATGTTCATACACATAGCGAAGCTTTGAATTTCTTTGTATCATTAAAAGATAAGATTAAAGGGTCGGAAGTAATTTATAGCAATCTTGTTGATAAAAGAACTTTTAACATTCTTGTCCCTTTTGTTCCGAACGGCGAATATCTTGGTGTAATGTACCTTAAAGTTACACCCGATTTTTCTTTTTTAACTGATGAGATAAGCTCCAACTTTGATAAAGTATCGCTTCTTTATTCGTCTCTTATTTTCCTTGGTTTAATTGCTATTTTCCTCGTTTCATCACAGGCTGTTAGGGAAAGAAACGATGCCCAGAGAAAATTATTTGTAGAACATACTGAAAATTTGGAAAAACAAATTCAATTTGAAAAAGAATCACTTTTTACAAAACGTATATATCATACACATCATAAAGCTGAAAAAATAATGGGCTTTATTAAGGAGGATGTAAGGCGGCTGGATCCGGATAATCTTGAAATTATTAAAAACAGGGTCATTACTTACTCAAACTTTATTTCACGAATTATTTATGATATGAAATGGTACGACCAGGAGATAAATACTATAGTTAACCCGATGTTCCATACTGATATAAATAAAGTGATCCGGTTTATTTTAGAACATGTGTTCTTAAGGATTTCAAGTAAAAACGATATGTTTGAATTTAAAACCGACCTTGACGATGCTATTCCTAAGGTTAAAGTAAATGAATTTGTTGTATGGGAAATATTAGAACCTCTGATGCAAAATAGCATCGATCATGGTAATAAACGCTCAATCAAAATACTTATCAAAACCAGGTATGACAAAGAAAATAACTGCACAATAATAACTATTGAAGATGACGGCGTAGGTATTGTTAATGAATTATTGGTTACAAATGAAGACGGAATTAAAAAAATATTTTTAGAAAATGAAACGACCAAGTCGCATTTGAATATAAATTCAGGCTACGGTTGTTATATAGCTTACCAGATGGCGGTTGCAAGATGCGGGTGGAATTTAGATGCGGAGAATTTAGCAGACGGCGGGTGCAGGTTTATTATTAAAATTAAAAATTAGATTGAGGATTGAATGATTTCAAATAATAGTCATATTAACATCCTTCTTGTTGAAGATGAAGATTTTGATGTAAGAAGAATAAAGAATACTATAAGTTATTATGATACAAGAATTAAAGTGCTTGATACGGTATCCAACGGTATGGCGGCATTAGACCTGGTTTCAAGTAATTCAGATAAATATGATGTGGTAATATTGGATTATCAGATTTCCGGCGGTTTAAAAGGTGAAGAACTTATAACTAAAATAAAAGAATACGATCCGTTTATCCAGATTATTGTTATAACTAAAATGACAATAAACATTACGGATTATAACTTTGCAAATAATTTAATTAAGTCGGGGGCATTTTGGTATGGCACAAAATATCCCGGAAACATTGAAGATTATATTTATCAGCCCACAGATTTCATTCTCAGTATATTTAATGCTTTTGAAAAAAAGAAACTTGAAAAACATAACCTAAAATCCGACAAAAAGCTGAAACAAAATATTTTTAATTTACTGGAAATGAAGAAAATTATAGGCGAATCCAAACCTATTGTTCAGCTTAAAGATACTATTGAAAGATATGCTAAAACCGATGTTAATATTTTAGTGAATGGGCCTTCGGGAACGGGTAAGGAACTTGTTGCCTGGAATATCCATTTAAAAAGCAAAAGAAAATATGACAATTTTGTCCCGATTAATTGTGGAAGTATACCTGCAGAATTAATAGAGAGCGAATTATTCGGCTATGAAAAAGGTTCTTTTACGGGGGCCAACAGTAATAAGCAGGGGCTGTTTGAAATTGCACATAACGGTACGATTTTTCTTGATGAAGTTGCAGAGCTTCCGCTTCCCGCGCAGGTGAAATTATTACGTGTCATCCAGGAAGGTGAAATAGAAAAAATAGGCAGGAGGCAGAAACTTTCCGTCAATGTAAGAATTATTGCTGCAACAAATAAAAATCTTACTAATGAAGTTAACAACGGCAGGTTTAGAGAGGATTTGTACTACAGGCTTAATGTAGTGCCCATTGATATTGTACCTTTGCGTCAGAGAGGGGATGATATAATCTTATTATTTGATTATTTCCTTCAGTTCTTCAGTCAGGATCTTGATGTTGAAATTCCAAAAGTCGAAGATAAGGCCAAAGAAATATTGCTTAATTACAAGTGGCCGGGTAATGTTAGAGAATTAAGAAATGTTGTGCAAAGGTTGATATTGAACTGTCACGGTACCATTAACGCTAAGGACATTAGTAATCCGATGATACTTAGAGATCATGGAATTGTTAAGGAAGAAACAGATTTTAATGATCTGTACCAGGGGCAGGTGCTGCAATTAAAAGAAATGGAAAAGATTTTCAGAAAAAAATATTTTCAGTATGTTAGGAGTATTTCCAGTTCCGATTCCGGCGCTGCCGAAAAACTTGGACTTGCCCCTTCAAACTATTACAGGATGTGTAAAGAATTAGGAATTAAATAGGCTTTTAGTCGATAACAGAGACGAGCAACCAATATAATTCGTGTTATTCGTTTTAATTCGTGTAAATTTGTATTATTTAAAATTTATCCTCAGTCAGACGGAATATTATCCATTCATCCATTGGCCTTGCTCCTATACTTTTGTAAAAATTAATAGAAGGTTTATTCCAATCTAGAACTGCCCATTCAACTCTTCCGCAGTTTCTTTCTTTTGCTAAGTTAATCAATGATTGCAACAGCGCCTTTCCGATTCCTTTTCCTCTTAATTTTGGGCGTACATATAAATCTTCAAGATAAATACCGGGACGACCTACAAATGTTGAAAAGTTATGGAAGAAAAGCGCCTGTCCGGCGGGTTCACCGTTATATTCAGCTATCAGTACCTCGACAAATCCCTTTCGGCCGAATAACGATTCTTTTAAAAGTTCTTCGGTTACTTTTACCTGGTCTGATAGTTTTTCATATTCGGCCAGTTCTTTTATAAATGAAAGAATGAGAGGGATGTCCGGTTCTAATGCATTTCTGATCTTTAATTTTTCTGATATTTTATTATCCATTTTATTTATTTTCGACTTTGTTACGACGATTTAAATTGTTTTATTTTTCCCCGGTTCTTTAATAACTTCGTCTAATTTTATTGCGCCTAGTGCAAAAAGGTAACCGAAAGCGGACCCGATTACAGCACCTCCCAAAATGTCGGAAGGGTAATGCAGCCCCAGGTATACTCTTGAAATTGCAACAAGTGAAGCGGTAATAAATAATAGCCACTTAAGTTTCGGGAATAATTTATAAAAGAAAAATGCTGCCGCAAAGTTGTTTACAGCATGGTTTGAAGGGAATGAAAATGTGCCTGTGCAACCTAAAGGAGTTATTGCATCGGTTAGAGCGTTACAAGGCCGTAATCTGTGGAAAATATCCTTTACCAGAGTGGCGTTTAACCTGTCGGTTAAAATAATAAGCAGGATCACTCCCAGTAGCGCAATTTTCCCTCGCTTACCGCCTTTAAAAAAACTTATTCCTAGAAGAACTACGTATGTTATGAACCAATTATTTACATTTGTAATGATAGTGAAGAACTTATCCAGGATTCCGCATGATAAAGTATGATTAATAAAATAAAATATTAACAAGTCTAAGGAATACAGGATATTGCTCATAAAAATTCTGCGGAAATGAATAAATATTAATAGTGGAAAAATATTCATCGTCTGATTAATTTCCTATTCCGGATCAGATAAGAATTTAAATTTTATTTATTTATTCGTTTAATAAATTTAGGTTATTTCAGCAGTTAATAATTTATATTGTTATTTTTACCCTTAGGTCTTCTAAAAAACAATTTAGAATTAGTTAAATTGGAATAAATATGAGCAGTGTTATCAACCAATCCATTTTTGATTATATCTATAAGGGAGAAGCTGTATTCTCTGCAAAAGAATATGCACAGGTACGTAAAGAAACAAAATCCCTCCTGGTTACTCCATTAAAAGTATTATCGCTTCTTATCGCCGTATCCGGCTTGTTTGCTATGATATTTGAAGTACGTTACTTTTCAGAGTTTTCGTTCCAGGTTTATTTAACTAGATTGATGGCAACGCTCATAGCATTTTTCGTTCTTGTGCTGATGTATTCAAAATTCGGTACTGAGAAGCCGGTTATACTTGTTCACGTGCTGCTGGCTGTGATGATAATTTCTTCGGGTTATATGATATTATTAATCCCCACCACTTTGGTACTTAATACTCAAATTGTTGGATTAATGATTTTCACTTCCGCTTTGTTCCTGAGCTGGGATGTAAAAAACCAAATTATAGTAGCTATATACTATAATCTTGTTTTTGCAACGGCCATTTTAATAAATAATAAAAATATATACTTTCTTCCGCACATGTACGAAATGGTAATATTTGTGTTGTTTCTGAGCATAATATCTGTAATAGGAAGTGCGGTTAATTTTAAGTTAAGGATGCAGCTTGCTGAAAGATCATTCCTTGTTGAATTATCGGGTCAAAAATTTCATTCAATTTTTGAAAATTCTGCCGAGGGTATGTTCCAATCTAGTTTGGACGGTAAATTTCTTACAGTTAATTCAGCTCTTGTAAAAATTCTTGGATATGACAGCCGCGAAGAATTATTAAAAATAGATATACCCCGTGAACTTTACAAAAGCCCGGAAGAACGGGAAAAGTTAATAGAATATCTGAAAAAGAACGGTTCGGTTAATAATTATGTGCTTACTTTTAAAAGAAAAACGGCTCTGATGTAATTGTTCGGCTGAATGACCATCTGGTTCCCGACGACAACTCGGATCATTATTATTTTGAAGGCAATATGCAGGATATTACGGATCAGTTTATTGCCGATGAAAAGAGAAGAAAAATTGAAGAAGAATTGCGCGCTGAAAAGATTAAATCAGACAGGCTTGCAAGGGAAGCCACGCAGTCAACTAATATTAAAAGTCAGTTTCTCGCAAATATGAGCCATGAAATAAGAACGCCTATGAACGGGATATTAGGTTTTCTTTCTTTGATAGAGAAAGGAGTGTATAAAGACAGGGAAGAATTGAAACAATTTACTTATAATGCCAGGCAATCCGCTGAGCTTTTACTGGAAATTATTAACGATATATTGGACCTTTCAAAAATTGAATCCGGCAAAATGGTTCTTGAAAGTACTGATTTTAATTTGAATGATATTCTAGAAGAGTCGATATTACTTTTATCGTCCAAAATAAATGAAAAAGATCTAAAAGTGACCACCGATATTTATAAGAACTCGGATGTTTTTCTTATCGGAGATCCCACCAGGTTGAGACAAATATTCCTTAATTTACTTAGTAATGCTATTAAATTTACTGAGAAAGGGGAAATTAAAATTATTGTTTCGACAGAAAAAATAGATAACGAGAATCTTATTTTGCACGCCGCAGTTAAGGATCAGGGAATTGGAATTCCCAGGGAAAATCTTGGCGAACTTTTTAAACCTTTTACTCAATTGGACGGCTCGCATACGCGTAAATATGGCGGCACAGGGCTTGGGTTGGTTATTTGCAAAGAATTTATTACTATGATGGGCGGCAATATTTCGGTTGAAAGTGAAAAAGGAATTGGGAGTAGTTTCTATTTTACGGCTAAACTGAAAAAACAGAAATATATTGCAGTACCTTCAATCACCGGCCGTTCAAAAACCGATACTAAAGAAATTGTATTAAATACGAACCAGATTGATTTAATAAAAAAAGAAAGAAGCCGGTATAAAATTCTGCTTGCCGAGGACAACTTGATTAACCAGAAGGTTGCTTTAAGGATTCTCAGCGACTGCGGTTATAATGTAACACCTGTAAATAATGGTATTGAAGTTCTTAAAATACTTGATGAAAAATCTTTTGACATTATCCTTATGGATGTGCAAATGCCTGAGATGGACGGTTTTACTGCAACTAGTAAAATAAGAAAATCTGATACAGCCTCAACAAATATTCCCATAATAGCTTTAACGGCACATGCTCTTATTGGTGATAAAGATAAATGTATTGAAGCCGGTATGAACGATTACGTCTCAAAACCCATTGTCCCTGAAAAATTTGTTAAGGTTATCGATAAATGGCTGAATATTGAAATAAAACGAGGAGATACCGGTACCGGTTCTGTACAGGGAAAATATGAAGAAGTTTTTGATTTTGCAGTTCTTGATAAAATGAGTTTGGGCGATAAGGAATTTCAGGTTGAACTCTTAGGCCATTACAGGAAAGATCTGGATAAGAGGTTTAACAGATTAATGGAGTTTATACAATCGCAAAATTTACCAAAGATAGCAGCCGAGGCACATACCATAAAGGGTGCAAGTTTTTCAGTCGGTGCTAATAAAATAGGTAATATTGCATACAGCATCGAACTTACCGGAAGGCAAAAAGACCTGGAAAACGTTAACCAATGGATGGATAAACTTTCCCTGGCAATTAAAGAAACAAAAATGGTCCTGGAAAAGTATTTGTCCTAAATTAAGGAATTTTAATAAAGAACCGGGAATGTTTATCCTTGAGTAAGTAATTATTTAAACTAAATCAAATTTGTATTAATTGAGGGTACCAGAGCTGATTTTTTCAGTTTATAATAATTAAAAAACCTGCAGCTTAGAATAAATATTAAAAAACTGCAGGCTTAAATTTAGAATTATAAAGTCGGAATATTATTCCATTGTCAGCACTTCTTGAATTTTTGGTAGCGCCCAGTCAATTTCTTCTTTTGTGATAATTAACGGCGGTGCAAATCTGATTACATCTTCATGAGTTTCTTTACAGAGTATTCCTCTATCCATTAGGGCTTCACAAAAACGTCGCGCGCCTTTAGCTTCCGGTTTTAATTCTATTCCGATGAATAAACCTTTACCCCGGATTTCCTTCAGATGTTTGGATTTTATTTCCTTTAATTTTCCTCTGAAATATTCACCCATTTTAAAGGAATTTTCAACCAATTTTTCTTCTACGATTACTTTAAGGCTTTCCCTTGCGACGGCTGCAGCGAGGGGACTTCCTCCGAATGTAGAACCATGATCTCCCGGTTTGAATACACCCAAAATTTCTTCACTTGAAAGAACAGCAGAAACCGGGTAACATCCGCCGGAAAGTGCTTTCCCAATAATAGTTATATCTGGACGAAAATTTTCATATTCGAATGCAAACAGCTTTCCGCTTCTTCCAAGCCCGGATTGAATTTCATCCGCAATAAAAAGTACATTATTCTTTTTGCAGATATCAAAGGACTTTTTTAAATATCCTTCTGGGGGTACAATTACTCCGCCTTCACCTTGTATCGGTTCAATTATAAAAGCAACTGTATTTTTAGTAATAGCTTTTTCCAGGGCCTCTGCATTTCCATAATCAATTATTTTAAATCCGGGGGTATACGGCCCAAATCCTTCTTTATATTGTTCAACTGATGAGAAACTTATTATAGATATTGTTCTTCCCGCAAAATTATTTGTACAAGTAATTATTTCGGCTGAATTTTCATCAATTCCTTTAATCTTATAACCCCATTTTCTGGCAGCTTTAAGTGCAGTTTCCACACCTTCCGCACCTGAATTCATAGGTAGTACTTTAGGATAACCTGTTAATTCGCAAACTTCTTTGTAGAAAAATGGGAGTTGGTCGTTTCTGAATGCTCTTGATGTTAAAGTTACTTTTTCAGCCTGATCTTTTAAAGCTTTTACTATTCTGGGGTGACAATGACCCTGGTTTACGGCAGAATAAGCAGCTAGGCAGTCTAAATACTTATTTCCTTCTACATCATAAACCCATACTCCTTTAGCTTTATCTATTACAACGTCAAGAGGATGGTAATTATGTGCACCGTATTTTTCTTCTAGCTCAATGTAGTCTTTTGTCAACATAATTATCCTTAATATTATTTCTTTTGAATTGGTTATGCAAATTTACCAAAAATTGAGGAGATTACTAACATTTGAGATGTTAAATCAAATCATTTTATTGATTTCCGTATATCCAGAATCTAAAGCATAAGATTTAATATTTAGAATATTTTTAATTCTGTATTCTCTTAACTCTTAATTGATTACGAATAGGAATGATCAAAGTAATTTTCGCAACTATTTTTACTAGAATAGCAAAATGAAGTTGTATAATGATAAATAGCAATGGTATTACTTATTGATGTTCAGGAGCAAAAGTTTAACAAGTTGATTATTTAATATATAAATTACTATCTTTGTTCCGAAAAAGTTGCACGTATTATCCATTTAGTTCAAAAATGAGGCAATAGTCTTGAAATGGGATCAAAGCTAGGTATGTGATCTTGATTTAAGAAGAAAACTGAATATTATTGCTGACTTGAATTGGTACAATAATTGTTTTTATTATATACCCTAATTTAATTTTAGATCGTATATTTAATTAAATATTTTTGTTATTCCATATCACATTAAGATTATAACTTTTTATAACCCAATTAAATAATTATCGCCCTTATGAAAGGATTTAGTTTAAAATGATCGATAATAAAATTAACAGGCCGGTTTTGTTAATAGGTTTTACAATACTTTTTGTAATTATAATATCACATTTTATTAATGGTATTACAATTTTCGGCTATACGGTAAAATCGGTGGATCTATTTTCAGACATTAAACCTGATTCGTTGATAAGTTTTAACTCTAATCAGTATAAAGAAATTGGAACTCCCGCCGAACAGAATAATAAATATAACATGTCACAGAAGAATTCTGCAGGCCAAAAGTTTGAGAATTCGGCTCTGGCCGCCAATGTTTCATTTGATTTGATAAACCGTCTTCTAAATAACGATAACTCAAATGAAAGAAATATGGAACTGGCATCTAAGGCATCGGGTAATTCGAATGTTCAAATTTCAGGAAACATTGATCAAATGAAATACATCTTCGACGCCTTGAAAAATGCCAGGAACGGGCGTGTGAGGATAGCTCATTTTGGTGATTCCGGCGTTGAGGGCGATGCAATTACTGCCGATGTTAGAAAAGTTATGCAAAAAGAATTCGGGGGAAAGGGAGTTGGTTATTTATCAATTACTTCACAGGATATCACTTTCAGGATAACCACAAAGCAATCATTTTCAGACAACTGGAAAACAGTATCCGTCTTAACTGCAAATCCTCAAAATTTACCTCTTGGTTTAAGCGGGTTTGTTTCTATTCCGCAAGGATCAAGTTGGGTTAACTATGAAACTACCGGTTGGGATTCTCAATTAAAATATTTTAATACGGCAAAACTATTCTACAGTAACGCAAAAAATTCTTCCATAAAATACTCCTTTAATAATGGTTCTGACCAAAATGCACCATTAAAAACTGGCGACGATATTAAAGAATTAACGCTTTCTGCTCCCGGAGGCAGTGCATCAAGTATAAAGATTTCTGCAACTATGGCTGATCAGGCATATTTTTATGGCGTCAGCCTTGAATCAGGTAACGGTGTTTATGTTGATAACTTCCCGTGGAGAGGAAATACGGGATTGGGTTTTTTAAATATTCAGCAATCTTCTTTGCAACAATTTAACAAACTTGAGAATTACAAATTAATCATATTAGAATTCGGGGCAAACGAAGTGAGTTTCGGCTCCCAGGATAATACCTGGTTTGAAAATCAAATGATTAAAGAAATTAATAATTTGAAAAAAGTGTTTCCGCAAACAAGTATATTGCTTATAGGGATGGGTGATAAAGGCATTAAAAAAGGTACAAAGTTTGTTACTGATCCGGGTGTGCCTCAGATGTTGAAACTGCAACAGGATATAGCAGCTAAAACAGGTATTGCTTTTTGGAGTCTTTTTGATGCAATGGGAGGTCCTAATACAATGGATACATGGGTAAAAGCTAATCCGCCTTTAGCTTACATGGATTATTCTCATCCTACCTGGGAAGGAGCTGCTCGTATAGGGCAGATGATAGCAAACGCTATTCTGGATGCTTTTCACAATTACAAAAAATAATTATAAAAAATTGAGGAAATAAAATGATTTCTGATAGACTTAAAAATATTATTTTAAAGGAACTAAATCTTACCAACTTCAATATTGAGGATAGTACAATCGCAAGCCAGGTGCCGGGCTGGGATTCCTTTAATCATATTAATATAATCCTTGCTATTGAAAAAGATTATAATCTACGTTTTAAAGGGTTGGAAATTTTAAAAGTTAAGAATATCGGAGAACTACAAAAGCTGATTGATTCAAAGATTCAAAGTTAAGTTACATTTCATTAAAAGTATAAAAGAGTTATTAATAAACTAAATTTTTACAATTTTAAGTGAATAAGTATGTTTTCTTATATAGATTTTCATAAACTTTTACAGCTTTTTATATTCGACCCTCAGGATCATCTTTACCTGAGTACAAGCTTTTTCCTTTTCTTATTCTTTATTATGCTGGCTTTTTACAGGCTGTTTGCAAAGAGTAAGAATGCAAAAATTTTCATAATCATTTTATTTTCACTTTTCTTTTATTATAAAAATTCAGGTTACCTTTTTCTTCTTTTGTTTTTTTCAACATTCCTTAATTTTTATTTAGGCAATTGGCTATATAAAGTTAAATCTCTGTCGTTTAAAAGGTTTTTATTCCTCTTTACTATTTTAATTGATTTAGGCCTTTTGGGCTATTTCAAATACACTAATTTTTTTATTCAAATCCTAAACGATCTGCACTCAGGCAATATACAGCCGCTGGATATTTTACTGCCAATCGGAATATCTTTTTATACCTTTAAGGCGATGAGTTATGTGATTGAGCTTTATATAGGCACTATGGAGCCGACGGATAGTATAAAGAATTTTTGCCTTTATATGGTTTTCTTTCCCAACCTGCTTATGGGTCCTATTGACCGGGCAAGAGTTTTTCTTCCGCAGGTTGAAACTCCTAATATTATAACAAAAGAAGATATTGGAAGAGCAGTTTTTCTGATAATTTGCGGCTTGTTCAAGAAAAATGTTATTGCAGATTATATAAGTCTTAATTTTGTTGACCGTGTTTTTCAAGTCCCTCTTCGTTTTACAGGCGTCGAAAATTTATTGGCTTCGTATGCTTATGCTCTCCAGGTTTATTGTGATTTTTCCGGCTACACCGATATGGCTATTGGTGTTTCATTGCTGCTTGGTTACAAAATAATGGATAATTTTAATGTACCTTTTATTGCCACAAGTATTGCAGATTACTGGAGACGTTGGCATATTTCGTTATCTACATGGCTGCTGGATTATTTGTTTAAACCACTTCAGATGAGTTTTAGGAGGATGAGAATTTTTGGAAGTGCTTTGGCAATTTTTATTACGTTCATAGGTGTCGGTTTTTGGCATGGCGCCAATTGGATGTATTTACTATTCGGATTAATACATAGTACATTTCTTGCTGTTTCACTACTTACTATAAAATATAGGAAAGCTTTTTATGATAAGGTAGGATTAAGCGGTACAAAATCTTTAAAGATCTTTCAAATTCTGATTACATTTCATCTTTTATTAATTGGTGCTATCGTATTTCGTTCAGATTCACTTCAAACGGCTTTAAATGTTTTTCACCAAATATTTACTTTCTTTCACGGTGCAGTTTTTTTCCAATGGATTGTGGGTTACCAAAAAGTATGTATACTCGTTTTACTCGGATATATACTGCATTTTATTCCTAAATCGATCGATAACAAGGTGCAAGGCTTGCTAATTAAATCTCCTTTAGTAATTCAGGCTTTTGTGCTTGCAATGATGATTATTGTGGTTGTTCAGGTAGAATCAGCGCAATTACAGCCATTTATTTATTTTAGTTTTTAAATTACAATTATCCATTATATGTGAGTTAATTATTAAATCTTTTTTATGTTTTCAATTGAAAAATTAATTTGATTACTTGCTTCTTTGAATATTTTATATAATTTTAACTCTGTGTTAAATGATTAAAGTAAACCTTTATGTATAAAATAAGAAAAGATGTCAGGAAGAACAGATTATATATTACGTTAAGTGGAATTTTCCCTTTATCCGATGCAAAAAATGCTAAGGACGAAATTATAAAAGAGATTAATGAACTAAAACCAAATTTTGATGTTATAAATGATATTTCTGAATTTATACGCGGGCAGGATGAAGCCGGTAAAATTCTGCAGGATATAATGCTTCTTTTAATTGACAAAAAAGTTAATAGGATTGCAAGGGTTGTGGGAACATCTAAAACAGGATTGATCCAGTTTGCAAATTATTCGTTAAAAATAGAATCTTATAAACTCAAATATTTACCCACTTTAAGGGAAGCAGAAAAATTTCTAGATTCAAAGGAAGACAGGTGAGACTAACTTAACTACAATTTCCCCTTCAAAATAATATAAAGAATCTATGCGATTTTTGGTAATAACTTTCATTATTTCATTTGTTCTAATCCATTGACTTTGTATTAATTATATTTATTTATCGTGCTCTATCGCATAGTTCGTATTTATAGCCTGCCATTTATACTTTTTCCAGATAAATGTAATTGCATATTAAAGATTAAAGGATTAGATTATTAAAACTATTTTCAATGCTAATGCTTTAAATCTATTAAGCGCTAAAAAAAAATAATATCATCCGGTTTATTTAATAGGTGGGTGATTCTAAGTTTAGCGCTATATAAATTATATTAATTGTATCCTTCACTTGCGGAAAAGTCTATATAAATCTTATTCATAACTTCGTGCATTATGATAATTATATTATAATGTTCTGAAATAATTCGAGAGTAAAAAAATTGTTCTCATATGAGATTCAAGAGCAAAAATCTTTTTCGGATCAGTTTAATCTTTTTTATTGTACAAGTTATATAAGGAATTATAAATAAATATTAAGGTTTTTCTCCATTTCCAAATCATCATACTTAGTTAACTCGAAAATCTTTAGTTATGGGTTTTTTTATAATATTTTATTCTAAAACAATATAATGATAATTGATTTGAGCAAATAATGAATAATTATTGTTCATGCAAACTATGTGTTTAATTATAAATAAATCTGAATTAATAAAAATAATAAATTATAAAATCTTACGACTATTTTTGTTTATAGGAGGATAATTGATGAAAGCAAAACTGAACTATTTTAGTTTGGTATTCCTGGTATTGTTATCAACAGCAGTTACGGGTATTTTACAAGCAGCTAGTTACTATGTCTCTACTTCGGGTAGTGATGTCACGGGTACTGGTTCCAACGGAACGCCTTGGGCAACAATTACTTATGCCCTGACTCAGGTGAACAGCGGAGATATAATTAACGTTGCAGCAGGTACTTATATTGAAGATATCATTGTAAGCTTACCTGTAACAATTAGTGGTGCAGGTGCAGGATCAACCTTCATTGTAGCAACTGACGGAAATTCAACCGATTTAATTTTTAAAACTAACGGAGCTACAGTTAGCGGTTTTACATTAACCCATAACTACACTCCGGCCGAACTTTCTGCCTGGAATTTCAACAATAATGGTGTAGATTTCAATTCCGGCAGCGGTAATACCTTAACGAATTGTACTGTTACTTTGAACCGTAATGGTATATATATAAACAATACTCCAAGCAATTCTTCAAGTAATATTATTAGCAATAATTTAATTACTAATAACAGAACCGGTATTAACATGACTAATATTCTGGATTATTTACAGATTACCGGTAATACAATATCCAATAACTGGACTGAAGGACTTGTCACTTATGCGAATGCTAATGTTACTAATTATTCCAATGTTACGGTTAGCGGAAATATATTTGACAATAACTGGTATGAGGAAGTAACAGTTAAATGGGCTTATTCAAATAATGGTACCTTGGATGTTACGAATAATACATTTACGGATAACCCGGTTACTTATAGTACGTCAGCTGATACCAGTCTCGATGAACCGTCATTTACTTCTCAGAAACCAAATGTAACCGGAATAGGCGGGACGGCAACGGAACCTGCAAATCCTCTTCCGACCCTGCGTATTTATGACAGTTCTCCTGTTATGCTAACATATAATAAATTTAAAACAATTCTCGTGGAACCCGATCAAACAATACAACCGTCAATAAATCTGGCGAATACAGGAGATATAGTATACGTTTTTGCAGGTACTTATTCGGGTAACCTTACAATCTCAACAGGCATTACCCTGGTTTCGGCATCGGGTTCATCAAGCACAACAATATCGGGGACCTCCGGCAGCCCAGCAATTATAATTTCCGCGGATGGTGTCACAGTAAATGGTTTTACTATTACAAATAATTCAGGAAAAACCGGGGTTCAAACCGGGAATAGCAATACTACTATTACCAATAATATCATAACAAATATCGGGGTGAGCGACGCAACCGCAGGTTCCGATTTTGGTATTGTAGTTCAACCTTTATTGCTTTCGATTAGAAATATTAATATTTCAGGAAATATTATAAGCCATATAATTGGAACTGCAGGTAGTACCAAAACTGCAGGCGGTATCTTCATAGGCGCTTCAGGTACTTTTGTTAATGTGACAGATTTATTGGTACAAAACAATGTGATTGACAGCGTTACAACAAGTCCGTCTGCCCACGGCGCTTATGGAATTTTAATTGATCTCGGTTATCTCAGCACTGGCCAAACTGATAGTGCAATTATATCTAACAACACAATTAGTTACTTGACTGGATTATGGGCGCATGGTATAGGCCTGGAAGGCAATACTCCAAACATTCTTATCCAGGGGAATTTTATCAGCTATCTCACCGATTATAAATCTCCTACAGATGCCTATGCGATTGATTTCCAGTATAACCCATCCATGAATACTGCAAACTTACAACAAAATCATTTTGATAATGTATCAGGTGGTGTGTATATGGATAGTGCTTCTTTAGCTAATTATCCTTCTGAAAAAGTAAATGCAATTAATAATTGGTGGGGAAGTGCCACCGGACCCACAAATCCCTCAAATCCTGGCGGGATAGGTGCAATAGCTGGGACAAATATACTTTTTAGCCCTTGGATTGGAGAATCCTACCCGATAGCGGCGGCATTCTGGCCGACAAATAATATACAGGTATATTCTATTACTCCAACACTTGTTTGGTATCTTCCAACTACACCGCCTCCCGGCAGTGTTATTACTTATGATATTATGATAAGAGATTCATCAAATCATAGTTATTCCGGTACTTATCCAAATTATATTCTATTGTCAGCAAATACAGGTACTTCGGTCGCGATTCCGCAGGCACAAGAATTGACCGGTGGTCATGAATACTTCTATACAATCAAAACTAATTTTGGCGGAGGTGTTTTTACTCTCTCAAATGAATATTCATTTTCTGTTAATGCAAGTATTAATGGAGCCCCGCAACCGGTTGCAGACTGGCCGGTTTTAAATACTGATGTCTTTTCTTCAACACCTACATTGATCTGGTATCTGAGCTCTTATTCAATTGGCGGTACTTTAACTTATGATGTTGAAGTTGAACCTATCGGTACGGCATTTACTGGAAATAATACAGCCGCAATTTGGTTACCTGGCTTACAAAATAGTTATGTTACTCTGCCTGTTAGCTTAACCGGTGGAGCACAGTACCATTGGCAGGTAAGAACTTGGAATAGTAATAGCCCAAATCCGTCAGCTTGGTCCACGCCTGCAGTATTTACGATAGATTCCAGCCAGGGAGGAGCACCTATACCGGTTCTTTCCTACCCGGTGGGTACTACGGTTTATTCAAATTCTCCTACTTTATATTGGTATCTAAGCAGCTACGCGACCGGTACAATTACCTATGACGGGATCGTTACCGATTTAACGGTTAATTCAACGCCAATTACCTTTAGTACCGATAGCAGCTTTCATCAGGTAAATGGTTTGATAGGAGGGCATTCATATAGTTGGACAGTTAGAACTCATAATGGAGCGAATCAATCTACATATGCTGCAGTTGATACTTTTCTTATAGATCCGGGTCAAATACCGGATCCTGTTCCCGTTGCTTTCTGGCCTGTAGATAGCGCTACTGTTTACAGCCTGAATCCTGTCCTTAGCTGGTATTTACCAAGCGCTATAACCGGTACACCAAGTTTTATTATTCAGTTATCTAACATAAGCGGCAATTATAGTTCATCCTCATTCCATAGAACTTATTCGGGCCAGCCGGGTTACTATTTTACCATTCCCGATACTTTAACAGCCGGCACTACCTATTACTGGCAAGTTGAGACTGTTAATGGAGGAGATACATCAAATTTTTCCATTGAAACATCGTTTGTGATAGATCCGGGGCAGGCGGGAAATCCAACACCTGTAGCCTACTGGCCTAACGGCGGGGCCACTGTTTATACCGCTACACCGACATTTAGTTGGTACTTGAACAACCTTGCGGCCGGAACAGTTACTTACACTATTGAAGTAAAATATGCCTCAACACCGTTTGATTCAACAACAGCTCAGCCAATACTTCAATCCGGCATTAGCGGTACTTCATTTACGCTGTCCAGTCCACTGGCTTATGGTACAGCCTATCAATGGAGAGTGAAGCTAAACAGCAGTACTGCCGGAAACTCCAACTGGTCGGTACCGGCAACATTTAGTACATATGCACCGATTAGTCAGTTAGTGGTACCACAGATAGGAAGTCCATACGGTGGGGTTGTCATAACTTCAAATTCTACAACACTTAGCTGGTTCCTTCCAACTGCTCCAAGTTTAGTTCAAACTTACAGTCTTGAAGTCTCTCAATATCCGGATATGTCAAACCCTGTTATAAGTCAGGATAATATAACCGGTTTTAAAAAAGTGATAAGTTCGCTTAAGGGTGGAAGATATTATTGGCGAGTACAATCTAAAACAAGTAACGGTAAATTTTCCAACTCTTCTAAAGTGGAGGCATTTACCATAGGTACTATTACTGATGTTAAACATGAATCGAACGCAATCCCTGTTTCTTTTGCAGTTAGTCAGAATTATCCTAACCCGTTCAATCCAAGTACTCTTATAAATTATTCTTTACCTAAATCATCCTTAGTAACTATCAAAATTTATAACATACTTGGGCAGGAAATTAAAACATTAATTAACAGTGAACATCAGCCAGGCTATTATTCGATTCAATGGAATGGAGATAATAATTACGGTCATTCAGTAGCAAGCGGTATTTATATTTATCGTGTTACAGCCGGTCAATATGCTAAAAGTATGAAAATGATGCTGCTTAAGTAAACTGTTAATATAGTTAGCGGTTAACCATTTTTGGTAATTAATTTACTTCCAATGATTACAATCTAATCATTGAAAGTAAAAATATTCTGATAAAACTATAATAAATATTGTCAGATTGCACTGCACATTTTTTATTTTTGTATTCATACAATAAAATTTCATTTTTCTGATATGGTGTACTTAAACCTCGACTAGATTTATTTTATTTAATATTAGATACTATTGCCATAAGTAAATCAAAACCGGGAGAAATCTTCTTTGTTGATTTCGAGGAGTACTTTTGTATTGAACGGAAAGAATTTAAATATTTCAGGATTCTCAACGTGTTTCTCTTCCACAATAGTAAATCCAAGTTTTATATGTGCATCGAATGATTTTAAATTTGCTTTTAATAAGGCCACCTGTACTTTTTCAATTCTATTGTACTTTTTCCTATTCATCAGGATGCTTTCTTTAATTAAATGGGAAAGTACACCCTGCCTTCTGAATTGGCTTCGCGTATATTCATATTCAAGTTGAAGAGCGCCGGGTCTCCTGTTTACAGTAAGATCTTTAATGAATGAAGCATTCTTACTAATTTCTTTCATTTTATCCCAGTCCAAGAATGGATATAGTATTGTCGTTTTGATAAAACCGCTGGGTGTTCCGTCGGCCGCTTCCAGCCATGAACCTATAGCGCCAACATATTCACCATTTTTTTCTGCAATTAAAAATCCGGAAAGATAATAGTCATAATCCGGGATATTTTCGCAAAGTATTTCCCTGAGAATATTTTTAAATCTTTTCTCAGTTATTCCAAATATTTGGCACGAACTGATCATTTCGGAGCCGCTTTTTTCAGATTCGATTATTGTTTCAATTACAAAATCGATGTCGTCTTTAGTTGCTTGCCTTAAATTAAGCTCTTCGATCACTTCGCACTCCCGAAATTTAAAAAAATATTTAATTCTTTATGGTGTACCCCATTGTTTGGACAGCTTTTTCCTTAGTTTAAGGTGTATAATTTTAGTTAAATATTTTATTAATTCCTATAAATTTCTACTGGTGTTTTATAACCTAAAGCCTGATGACTTCTTTCATTGTTATAAAAGTTAAAATATTTTCTAAGTCCTTCATATAGTTCAGGGAAACTTTGGTATTCTTTCAAGTAAATATCTTCATACTTAAGACTTCTCCATAATCGTTCAATGAAAATATTATCTAAAGCTCTACCTTTTGAATCCATGCTTAGCCTTATATTATTGTCCAGTACTTTATTAACAAAACTTAAGCTCGTAAACTGGCTGCCCTGATCTGTATTGAATATTTCCGGTTTACCTGACCTTAATGCCTTATCAAGAGCGTTAAGACAGAAATAAACATCAAGAGTATTTGATATCTCCCAAGAAAGCACATATCTGCTGAACCAGTCAATTACGGCCACAAGATAAGCAAAGCCCTTATACATTGGGATATATGTTATATCAGTACTCCAGACCTGATCTGTTTCTGTGATGTCTATATTCCTTAAAAGATATGGAAATATATGATGATCTTTGTTGTGTTTACTAAGATTTCTTTTCGGTATAAGTGCCTGTATTCCCATCAATTGCATCAATCTCCATATCCGTTTATGGTTATAAATCATTCCCATTTTTCTGAATTCATCAGTTATTTTTCTAACTCCATAAAATGGATATTTTGTATAAATTTTATCTATCCGGTTCATTATTTCGAGTTCTGCAGCCGTTACTCCTAATGGATGGCTGTAATAGCTCGAACGGGGTAATTTTATCAAAGAACACTGCTCAGTTATGCTGAGATGATCATAATCATGGTCTATTAACTCTTTGAGATCTTTAACTGAATGGCTCGTACTTTTTTTTTAACCACTCAAGTTCTACTTGCTGTTTACCTATCTGCCGGTAGAGCTGCTCTGTTAAGTCAGTGCTTCCATCTGTTTTTGGTCCCCTTGGATTATCAAAAATACCAGGAAGATTTTCTAACAACTGTTTTTTCCAATTGCTAATCTGGTTCGGATGAACTTTATATTCCTTTGCAATTTCATTTATGCTGCTGTACCCCTTGATTGCTTCCAAGGCTATTTTTGCTTTTAGTTCGGCACTATAGTTTTTTCTCTTTCCAGACATTTTAAGCTCCTTTCGCTTATTATAATTTAAGTATTTTCCACCTTAAATTATTGTCCAGTTTTTGGGGTACATCATACTTTATTAAAATTGTTTTATCTAAATTCTATTTATTCTATTCCCGACAATATTATCAAAAGAATTATCAGTTGTTTATTAACAGATGATTTAATTATATTTAAAATAACAAAAATATCTGTTTGAAACACTTAAATTATTTTGAGTTAATAAGGGAATAATTGGGTTTAAAATATCTTTCTTTTTAATTAAATAAAAAATATTAATAAGGTCTGCAATGGAAATTGAAGATTTTCTAATCAAATTTACGGGATGTTTTGATGATATTGAGCCTGGGGTAATCTTACCTGAGACCGAGTTCAGAAATCTTGAAAAATGGGATTCTCTAACCGCATTAACTTTACTTGCTATGGTTGATGCCGATTTTGATGTCTCAATTTCTGCAAATGAATTACGGTCATGCAATAAAGTACAAGAGATCTTTGAATTAATTAAACAAAAAAAATCTTAAATATACTATGCCTTTACAATATTTAGATAATGTTGTAGTTAAAGGTATTGCCGCATGTATCCCAAAGAACAAGGTGTCCAATTTAGATTACACTTTACTTTCACTGGAAGAACGAAAAAAATTTATTAAAACGACAGGTATTGAATTCCGGCATATAGCAGAAGCTGAGCAATGTACTTCGGATTTTTGTTATTTTGCAGCAAAGTCATTAATTGACGAATTAAAATGGAATAAAGATGAAATTGATATACTTTTATTTGTATCTCAAACTGCCGATTATCCCTATCCTGCTACTTCAATAATTTTACAAGACCGTTTAGGCATATCAAAATCTTGTATTGCATTTGATATAAATCTCGGCTGTTCAGGATATGTTTATGGACTGGGTGTTATTTCAAGCATGATTTCATCTATGAAAATGAAAAAAGGTCTTCTGCTTGTTGGGGAAACGGCCAGCAAAACAACTACAATATCCGATAAAAGCGCTTATCCTTTATTTGGTGATGCCGGAACGGCGACTGCATTAGAATTTACTGAAGAATTTGGGAGAATGTATTTTAATTTCGGCTGCGACGGCAGTGGTTATAAAGCGATTTTAATGAAAAGTGGTAATATTGGCGGAAGATTTCCTGTCACCGTGGAATCGCTTAGGCTTAAGAAAGTTTGTGATGGGATTGAAAGAAATGATTCACATGTCGCACTTGAGGGTATCGATATATTTAATTTTTCAATTCATGAAGTTCCCAACACTATCAGAATGGTTATTGAAAATAATAATATCAATATAAATGATATTGATGCATTTATTCTACACCAGGCTAATTTTATTATAAACGATACCGTCAGAAAGAAATTGAAGATTTCAGAAGAGAAAGTGCCTTATACTCTGAAAGAGTTTGGAAATACAAGTTCAGCTTCAATTCCTTTAACTATAGTTAATAAGCTCCGTAATAGAGTAATAAATGATAAAATAAAATTATTATTATGCGGGTTTGGTGTTGGTTTGTCATGGGGGGCAATAGTTTTAGACTTAGAAAAAATTATTTGTCCCGATTTAATAGAAATCTAATGGAAACTTACATAATGATTTCATAATTTAAATTATGAAAATAAAATTAAGCGGCATTTCAATAAAGGCTATATCGTCAACTTATCCTAAGAACGAATTAGACTTAACGGAACTATCAGGTAAATACGGCGAGTTAGAAGTGAAAAGGATAATTAACAGCACCGGGATTTACAAAATCAGGTATGCACCTCCAGGCATGTGCACTTCCGATTTATGCGAAAAATCTGCCAGAGATATTTTCTTAGAATTTGCAGTAGACCCTGCAACGATTGATGGAATTGTATTTGTATCCCAAACCTTTGATCATAAAATTCCAGCTACAAGTGTAATTTTACAACACAAATTAGGCATTCCCAAAACAGCGGTTGCTTTTGATATTAGATATGGATGTTCAGGTTATATTTATAGCCTTTACCAGGCTGCATTATTAATATCATCTGGAAGCTGTTCAAAAGTATTAGCTTTTACAGGCGACGTTACAACTCAGATTGTTCATCCCGATGATAAAGCTTTAAGAATGGTTATGGGGGATGCGGGCAGTTGTACTCTTGTGGAGAAGGGGAACGATGAATTGACATTTAATATAATGTCCGACGGCTCCGGGGCCGGGTATCTAATAATACCTTCAGGAGGCAGCAGGTATCCTTCAAATGAAAAATCTCACATTTCAACTCAAAGAGAAGATGGAAATATTCGTTCTGATGAAAATTTGTACATGGATGGGATGGAAATAATGAACTTTTGTCTGCGTGAAGTTCCACCTATAATTAATGATTTATTAAGTTTTACAGGCTGGACGAAGGATGAAGTAGGTGTTTTTGCGCTTCACCAGGCAAATAAATTTATTCTCGAATATCTGCAGAAGAAATTAAAGGTGCCTAAAGAAACCGTTCCTGTTTCTGTTAGATTTACCGGTAATACTGGGCCGGCTTCAATTCCATTAATGCTGTCAATTGAGCACGAGCGATTGCAAAGAGAAAACAGGCTGCAAAAAGTTGTACTCTGTGCTTTTGGTGTCGGGCTTTCTTGGGGTGCAATTGGATTGAATTTATCGAAAACTAAGATTATAGGACCTACTGATTTATGAACATATCAAGTGAATTTGAAGGGAAAAGATACATTATTTCCGGAGCGAGTTCAGGTATCGGAAAAAAGATTAGCTTGGATTTGGCCGGCCTCGGGGCTAATATTCTGGCATTAGGAAGAAATAAAGAAAAGCTGGATTCAATTAAAGCTCTGTATCCTGACAAAATTGTATTTGAAGCATTCGACATAACGGATTTTTCTAAATTAAAAAATACTGTAGATAAATTTTCCGTAGAGGGCAAAATTGATGGTTGCGTCCATTCGGCAGGAATTAATAAATTTACACCTCTCAGGGCATTTAATTGGAATATATTTGAGAAAATTATGAAAATAAATCTGTATGCAGGTATTGAATTAGTCCGTTTACTTTCATCAAAGAAGATTTCCAATGATAACTGCTCGATTGTATTAATATCGTCCGTTGCCGGAATAAAAGGTGAGGTCGGGTTTACTGCTTATTCAGCTTCTAAAGGCGCCTTAATAAGCGCTGTGAAATGCCTGGCTTTGGAATTAGCCCCCGGCAAGATACGGGTAAATTCGATTTCCCCCGGCGTTGTAAAAACGGAACTTTCCGATGCGATGGAAAAATTTTATCCAGATGGTATAGAATCTATACTTAAAAAGCATCCTGCGGGGATCGGATCTGTTGATGATATTTCAAATTTAGTATTATTCCTGCTAAGCTCTAATAGCAGATGGGTTACCGGGTCAAATATCGTTATTGACGGAGGGTATTCAATTAATTGATGGGAAAAAAAATGAAAGAGGAAATAGTAGCCATTATTATAAATATTTGTATTGAACTTAATGAACAATTAAAAAATAAAATTGATGTTAGCAAAAAAGAAAATGCTGTATTGTATGGTGAAAATGGCGTATTGGATTCATTAGGTCTGATCAATTTGATAGTTTCGGCTGAATCGGAAATAGAATTGAAATTTAAAGAAACTATCACACTTGCTGACGGCGCTTCGCTGCCTCCTAAAAATTCTCCATTTAAAACAGTGGGTTCGTTTGCCGATTATATATTTAATTTATTAAATAAAGAATCTCTTGATTAATAGTGAATTATAATGCGCGAAATATTTTATAAATCAAAATTAAATGTAAAATATAAAAGCGATATAGAAAGAATATTCTTTTTTAACACACATCAGGAAAGATATAAGAAGAAAATTGAAGAAGCTATTGAGTTATATGGTATCCCGCAAATATCCTCCGATAATAACGATATAATTTTTACATTTGATAAGATAAGATCATTCCAAACATTGTATGCTTTTGATGATGATAGTGATAATGCAGTTCTTTTAGGTGTTATTATTTTTTTTAGGGATTTTTCTTCCAATATGAAGATTATCCACATTGCAATTGATGAAAATTGTTCGTTTTCAGGCGAATTCACAGAAGAATCTATTGCAGGCCGATTAGTAGATGAAGTTAAGAAAATATCATCAACAATTAGAAATATCAAAACTATTTCACTCCCTTACAGTAACTATAAAATTTCATTAAATACACATTTAATATTTTATTAAAATGAATTCACCGATTAAATTAACGGGTATCTTCCTCTCTAATTTTAATTTGCAAAACTTCGTAAATTATATAGATAATGATACCGAATTCCCTTTAATCAAAACTACCTTGGCGCCTTATGGACAAGTGATGAATATATTACTTGGCGATAATATGGCGGAGAAATATGATTTCGGATTTATCTGGCTGATGCCACAGGCCGTTATTGGTTCGTTCAATAAATTGATCAACGGGCATCTCACTCCGTTCACATCGATTATGTCTGAGGTAGATGATTTTTGCAATGCAGTAATAAAATATTCAGAGGCATTTAAATTTTTGTTTATTGTTTCCTGGTCAATGCCTTCTTATTACAGGGGAATCGGACTTCGTGATTTAAAGAGTGAATTTGGAATATCAAATTGCCTTATGCGAATGAATTTGAGATTAGCAGATAATTTTGACGCCCGGAAAGATATATATTTATTGGACTCTCAAAAATGGATTGGAAATGCCGGTGAAGACGCCTTTAATCCAAAATTATGGTATCTAAGTAAGACGCCTTTTAATAATACTGTCTTTAAACAAGCCCTGAAAGAGTTGAAATCTGCTGTAAAAACAATTAGCGGCGATTCAAAAAAAATGATTATACTGGACTTGGATGACACTTTGTGGGGTGGTATAGTAGGAGATACTGGATGGGAAAATATAAAATTAGGCGGACATGATTTTACGGGTGAAGCTTTTGTCGAGTTCCAGACCGCATTAAAAGCGTTAAAAGAAAAAGGTATATTATTAGCTATAGTAAGCAAGAATGAAGAAGCTATTGCACTCGAAGCTATTATGAAACATCCTGAAATGATATTGAAGAAGGACGATTTTATTGGTTGGGAAATTAATTGGGATGATAAATCGAAAAACATCCTAAATCTTCTCAAAAGAGTAAATATTGGTCCTCAGTCAGTTGTATTTATTGATGATAACCCTGTTGAACGGGATAGGATCCGCCAGTCGATTCCCGAAGTATTTGTACCTGAATGGCCTGCTAATAAATTAGAATATACAAGAGCCTTGCATAAGTTAAATTGTTTTGATATTGACGGTATTTCAAACGAGGATCTTGAGCGTACAAAACTTTATCTTGCTGAAAACGACAGGAATAATTTAAAGTCGGAGTTAAATTCAATTGATGATTGGCTGGAGTCCTTAAAGACCGTTGTAATTATTGAAACTTTAAACAATCGGAATTTGCAAAGAACTGCACAGTTGATGAATAAAACCAATCAGATGAATTTAATTACAAGAAGATTAACAGAAACAGAACTTCTGTCATGGGCCAATCAAAACAATCATAATTTATGGACATTCAGTATTTCAGATAAATTCGGCAACTCAGGGCTTACCGGCATACTTAGCATAGAATCAGAGAATAAAACAATAAGAATATTCGACTTCATTTTAAGTTGCAGGGTTATGGGAAGAAAAATAGAAGAGATAATGCTGAAACATGTAATCCAATATTCAAAAAAACACGGAATGGATAAGATAATTGCAAATTATCTGCCAACCCCCAAAAATAAACCTTGTTTGGATTTTTGGATCTCAAAATCGGGTTTCACATTTATTGAAAAAGAAAATTCATTTTTATGGGATTTATCAAAACCGGTTCCGGAAATTGCAAATATTGAAGTTATCAATTATCCTTAATATTATATGAAATCAAAAAAAATCAATTATAATTTTTTCGGCGGCGATGCAATACTAGACCATATTGGTATTGCTGTAAAGTCAATAGAAGAGATACATACGGATATTATAAGTATTATTGATGAAATACAAAAAGTTAAAGTTGCATTTATAAATATGAATGGAGCTGAAATTGAACTGGTTGAACCTTTGAGTGATGATTCTCCGGTTTCGAGGTTACTTGAAAAAGGCCAAAGCTTTTATCATTTATGTTTTCGGGTTAAAAATTTAGATGAGGCTATTCTAACCGCCAGAAAAAATGGATTTCATTGCATTGCAAAACCGGTGGAAGCGGCAGCGTTCAATAAAAAAAGAATTGCATGGCTTTTTAGTAAAATTTTTGGTCTTTTTGAATTAGTTGAATCTTAAATTTACAACTTTGAAACTACATCAATCCTTTGCTTGTTCATTTCCAACAGAACTTTTTCATTGAAAGGGAATATTTTTTTTAGCTCTTCATTGTAAGATATCTTAGATTCAAGAATCTCGAAACCAAGTTTTAAAGCTGCATTAAGCGATTTGTAATTCGCTTTGAAACAAATACCCTGCACTTTGGAAATTTTTTTGTTTTCCGGATAAAATTTTTTAATACTTTCAATCATTAGCTTTGTATAGACGCCTTTTCTCCTGAATTCTTCTTTAACATAGGCATATTCAAATTGGATAGTGCCGGTTTCCCGCTTAAAACTTAATTCCTTTGTAATTTTAAACTTTTGTAGAATGCTCGCAATTTTTTCTTTATTTAAATAATGAAGTAAAATATTGCTGTATAGAATATAGCTTGAAACACCAACTGCACCCTCTACCCACGAACCTAAGGCCCCTATAGATATACCGTTTAATTTAGCAACCATAAAACCCGATAAACTGTATTCCTGGCCTTCAATGTTTTCATTTAAAATATTATTTAAAATATTCCTGTACTCCTGTTCAGAAACATTCAATATATTGCAAGCGCTGATAATGTTCGTACTGCTTTTATCAGCCTCAATTATGGTTTCAATGATGAAATCAAGTTCGTTTTTTGATGCCTGTGTAATTACCAGGTTTTCCATTCATTTTCCTATAATGTTTAATCAAGGATTTCCCATCAACTATAATTTTGTCGTCTAACTTCATAAAATTATTTTACCTGTAAATCCTGCCCAATCTTTGTCAAAATTTTCCGATCAATTTTTCCATTAGCATTTAAAGGAAAACCAGGAATGTTTATAATATTCGAAGGTATCATGTATTCAGGAATTCTTGTCTTTAAATAATTTTCTACATCTTTTACACTGCCGGTATAATTTTCAATAAATAAATTAATTTGCATTGCTCCTGAATTATTATTGAATGCTATAGCCACAACATTTACTGTTTTTAAAACTCGCGTGCAAAATGCTCAATCTCTCCAAGTTCAATGCGAAAGCCTTGAATTTTTATTTGATTATCTAATCTTCCTGCATACATAAAATCGCCTTCCTCATCCTGGAAGGCAAGGTCGCCCGTCTTGTAAAAAATCTCCTCTTTTCCTTTAAATAAGGTTTTAAAAAATGTTTTTGAATTTTTTTCATCATCTTTCCAATAACCGGGAGTAACCTGCATGCCGGCAAGACAGAGTTCTCCTTTTTCACCTTGGGCAAGTAGCTTTTGATCTTCGTCAATAATAACTGCATTCATGTCCGCCATTGACTTTCCTATACATACACCGCCGTTAAAGGATTTCTTTTTTGAATTTTCCTTTTGCCATTCATAAATTAAACAAAACACCGTAGCCTCAGTAGGACCGTAGGCATTAATAATATTAGCATTTGGTGTGCAGTTACTCCATCCTTCTGCAATATCATTCAGCAGAGTTTCTCCGCAGAAAAGGGAGTATCTCATTTTTTCAAGTTTTATTTCGTCAAAGTAAGGTTTTAAATATGAAAGTACAGAAGGGACAAGGCATGCAAATGTAATTTCGTGTTCCTCCATTGCCATATAAACATTTGCAAATTTTACACCTTCGGAAGGAACAGTATAAACACATGCCCCGGAACATATAGGCACCGTATAGCAAACTACTGAAAAATCAAATGTTAATTCAAACATCTGCATAAATCTGTCGTTTTCGTTAACATTGTAGCCAAGTTTAGTGAATGCATTAACAAATGAGCTCAAATTTTTTCTTGTTATAGGAACACCTTTTGGTACGCCTGTACTTCCCGATGTAAAGAGCAGGTATGCAATTTCATTTTCATCTACCACAGGTGGAGTTAAATTTATTGGTACATTCGGCAGATCTTCAATACTTATAACTTTTGCTCCGTTAGTATGTGCAATTGTTTCAATAGTTTCATCTGATTTTTTGCATAATATTGTTTTAATCCCCGTTTGCTCTAGTATAGAAGAATTACGATTTAAGGGATTTTCCGGTTTTATAGGTACATAACCGAATCCGGCAAACATGCAGCCATAAATTGCTGAGTAGGTTTCTATATCAGATGCCTGCCTCGCGATAAGCCCGATCAATTTTTCACTCTTGCTGCAATTTGTTTCGAGGTATGCCCTTATATTGGATACAATTTGAGCAAAAAAGGAATAAGAATAATAGCTGCCATTAATGTTGAATGCATTTCTATCGGGAAATTTTAAATAAGAATTTTGAACTTTATCCAGCATTTAATTAGGATCTCCATGATGTAAAAATGTAAATTAACATGTATAAGCAATTTCAAGAAATAAATACTATCTGCAAATTGTAATTACAATATAAAGTATGCAAATATATAATAAAAGTATTGTAAGTTAATATTATTCCTGCATTTATAGACTTTAATACTATTTATTCAACCAAAATTGTACCAATTATTATAACTACCTCTTAAGATCATTAAAGCCATTTTAAAAACTGCATGTGTCTCATAAAAATCCATAGGAATAATATTTAGCTCAGTATGAGATTTACTTGTACTAATTTTCTTTTCAGAGTAATTTTGTGTACTGATTATATATCTCAAGTTTCTCAGTTAGACAACCTGTATGGAAAAAATTATCTATTTAAATTAAGTAGAAATAGTATTAAATATTATGCGCGGACTTAAATTAAAATATTACCCATATACACTGGAGCTAAAAAATGTTTTTACGATAGCTTCATATTCACGTTCTACAACTCCTGTTATATTAACGGAGATTGAATATGAGGGCTATACAGGTTTCGGTGAAGCCTCCATGCCCCCGTATCTTGGAGAATCACATTCCTCAGTTATTGAATTCCTCTCAAAGGTGGACCTGACAGGTTATAATAATGTGTTTGACCTTGAAACAATATTAACTGAAGTGGATGAAATTGCTCCGGGCAATACAGCCGCTAAAGCTTCTATAGATATCGCTCTCCATGACTTAACCGGCAAAATGATGAATCAACCTTTATGCAATATTTGGGGACTTAATGACGCAAATACTCCATATACATCCTTTACAATCGGGATTGATTCTCCTGATCGAATAAAAGAAAAAGTTGATGAAGCCATGGAATATAAAATATTAAAAGTTAAACTGGGTAAAAATAATGATAAAGAAATTATAGAGACTATCAGAACCATTACACGTAAACCGATTATTGTGGATGTAAACCAGGGCTGGGACGACAGGGAACAGGCACTAGACATGGTATATTGGTTAAAGGCACATAATGTAAAACTTGTAGAGCAGCCGTTTTCGAAAGATAGGCTGAAAGATACCGCTTGGCTTACTAAATGGAGTCCACTTCCTATTATTGCCGATGAATCTATAAAGAGACTTGAAGACGTTATAAAATCAAAAGATGTTTTCTCAGGTATAAATATTAAACTAATGAAATGTACCGGTTTAAGAGAAGCTTATAAGATGATATTACTTGCTAAAGCAATAGGGCTAAAAGTCATGCTGGGCTGTATGACCGAAACATCGTGTTCAATATCAGCTGCATCCCATCTCTCACCATTAGTAGATTTTGCCGACCTTGATGGAGCTTTATTAATAAAAAATGACGTATTTGAAGGAACAAAAATAATTAATGGTAAAATTACCTTAAGCGGCTTGCCGGGGATAGGGGTAAAGAAGCTTGGTGAAAATTAAATATGAATTTTTAAATCCGTCCAAAATAATTGATCTTAATATAGATAAAGAAGGGCAGGTCAACGTTATATAGATATTGGTGGTTTGAGAGTTCCGGTAATTTTCTTACTGCTTCTTGCAATTTTGCAAACTATTATACTCTCAGCCTTAGTTGGCATGACAGTCTGCTATTTCAAACATTCCGGATAGAAAATACTGATAAAATAATCCTACAGATGAAAATTCCAGTCTGCAGCGACAAATTTGAGATAATTTTGGAAGTAATATTTATCAGAAGATAGCATATTCTTTATATGCTTGCATGAAAACTTAATTATAGATATATATTTAATCTAGAATAATAGCATAAGAATACATTTTTATTTTTCAGTTGATAATAGAAAAATTATATTATAAAATAATTCTATCCTGAAATAATATCTCCCTCTTTTAAATTAAGAATCCTTGAAACATCAAAAGGTGTTAGACTTTCGTGTTCATCATCCATTAATTCATTTATGCTGACAATTCCATCAGAACACTTTATATAAAGCTGTTCTTTGTCTAATTTTAAAATTTTACCTGGCGGATAATTTGAGTTTACGCTATCAACTTTTGAGACTTCGTTTACTATGATTTTGGTACTGTCGGAAAGCAACCTTGCATACATATAATTATTTTTAAATGGAATATAATTCAAACCTCTTACCATGCGGTCTATTTTCTGAAACGGCCAATTAAAATTGAGAACCCCGTTATTTTCCGGTTTATCTTTAGATGAGTAATAAGTTTGCGGCCCATTCTGATTGAGTTTATCTATATTTCCATTATATAAATAGATAAATATCTCTCTAAAGAGCTTAAGTCCTCCAATTACGCATTTTACAAGTAATCGTCCGGCTGTTTCATTGGCATCTACATCAAACATTGTTTGAGCAATTACTGCTCCTGTATCAATTCCTTCATCAACATAATGCCAACTGACGCCGTAAGAACTTTCACCGTTGAAAATTGCCCAGGAAACTACATTAAGACCTCTATAAAGTGGAACAGGACCATTATGAAAATTTATTATTCCAAATTTTGGAATTTCAATCATTTCTTTTTTTATTATTTTGAAATTACTCATACTAAAAATTATATCCGGTGCTGCAGACCGGATGATATCTATACATTCGGGTGAATTTATTTTTCTGAATCCGAATGAATGAATTTTTTTTTCATAGCAATATTCAATCAGGTTTTCATTTACATCCATATCAGGATCATAGATTACAAATGGAATAGCAGTACCTTCAAAAGAAAGAATATGATTAATGCACTCTATTACCATTTTACCCCCGCCGATAATTCCAAATATTCTTGCCATTTTTTCCTTATTTAATTAATAACCAATTATCAAAAATTAAACATCCATCTAGATGCATTGATAACAAAAATTATAACGTAATCAAAGTAATATCACATAAAATGTTTATCCGGTAAGCATCGAGTAGACTATCATGTTTATAAAATGATTAGTAAAATATTGGTATACGATCTTAGCCGATTATATACTTATTGAATTGTTTATTGATATCAATTCGAGTGGTGAATCGATTAATTTTTCTGCTGAATCCCTATCTAATTCCATTAGTACTTTTGAATTGTAAGCAAAAAATTTGCGAATTTCTGGGTTATCTGATTTTTTTTTCAGCTTTAACTTTAAAGCCTAATTTTTCAAAGGCATTAAATGATTTATAATTATTAGGATAAAGCATGGCTTGAACGTTTGATTTATAGCCAAAATTGAAGTTTTTTCTTATGCTTTCAATTATTAATGTGGTAAATATTTTTTGTCTCCGTTTCTCTTCAACAACGTAAGCATATTCAAGCTGGATTGTTTTTTGTTCTCTATTTAAAGTTAATGCATTAACCAAATGCATCCGATCTTTATTCTTGATCAGCTTTTCTCTGTCAATAAAAGAAAATAACAGGTTGGATTTTATTACACTATTTGATATTCCATCAAGACCTTCGAACCAGGAAGCCAAAGCGCCTAACTTTCTGTTTTCAAGTTCTGCAATCAAATAGCCATTAATGTCATATTCATTGTTCCCGATACTCTCTGCGAGTATATTTTTTAATATTTCTTTATATTCTGATTCGGAGAGTGAAAATATATTACATGCGCTTATTACATCAGTACTGCTTTTATCTGATTCTATAATTGTCTTAATAATAAAATCAATGTCATCCGCAGTTGCTTGTCTTATTATTAAATTCTCAATCATGAATTATTCCTTTTAACTTAATTTCTCTATAAATCATTTTATTCATAAACAAAGGTAAGGCTGGAATTAGTAAAATTATTATTATCAAAAGATAAAATAAAATTATAAAATAATTGATCTTCTCCAGGTTACGGCATATCAAATGCTTAAATATTTGAATAAAAAAACACCTTATAAGGCGAGACGACATCCTACCGGGAAAATTGAGATATACTTCACAAAATTAAGTTTTAACAGGTATAATCAATTTTCTTTGAATTACATTCTTATAAGCATTTCCCTGGTAATGTTTAAGAGTTCTCTCTCAAATTATAAGAACAAAACCGACATACTTAGAAGAAATTAATTTAACGAACTAAACTGTTTATATATAGTACCATAGTGTTTTTCTAAGCAATATCAAGACGACCAAACTAGATTATTTTCTTCAGGAAGTAATATAGTTTCCTTATTTAAGAGAGAATATTTAATTAAACAGAATAAAGACTGAAAAAAATATAGGAGATATTTGGTTTAGTATCAATGTGCCATATATACGGATGTATCGTAAAGCACTTAGATATTAATAAATAAGTATAAAAAAAATAACTGAATGTATCTCGTTTAATTTCATTCGAAATTAAAATAAAATATAATTTTCTATACTAGGGAGAATTATTAAATGAACATTTCCAATTCATTTGCTAAGAAATTATATAGTTAAACAATAATTATAGAATAACCCTTAAAAAGTTATTATATTACATTTATAAATAATTTTAATTTTTTATAAGAGCAATAATAAATGGAAAAGTTATCAGTAATTTCAAAAATGATTGACCATTCTTTGCTGCATCCGACATTTACCGATGAGTTTTTAAGAAACGGTTGTATCTTGGCAAAAGATTTTGATACCGCTTCTGTCTGTATAAAACCTTATGCAGTAAATTTAGCAAAAGAAATTCTTAATGGAAGCAGTGTAAAAGTCTGTACCGTTATTGGATTTCCCCACGGCAGCAGCAGTATAGGACAAAAGATTATGGAAGCAGAATCAGTCTGCGCTCAAGGTGCCGCTGAGATCGATTTTGTAGTAAATATAGGTAAGGTTTTAAGTAAGGATTGGATATATGTTTCTGATGAAATTAAGTTAATAAATGAAGCTGTGGTTTCACTTGGTGCTATTACAAAAGTAATTTTCGAGAACGATTATTATACAGACGACTATTTTAAATTAAAATTATGCGAAATATGTAACTCGCACAAACCGGCATTTGTAAAAACTTCAACCGGATATGGATTTATAAAGCAACCTGATGGAAATTATAATTATCAGGGAGCAACAGATTATGATCTGAAATTAATGCGGGATAATTGTCTGCCGTTAATTCAGATAAAAGCAGCAGGAGGAATAAGAACCCTTAAAGATTTATTAAGAGTCAAAAATCTTGGAGTGACAAGGATTGGTGCAACAGCCACTAAAGAAATTATTTCTGAAGCTGTAAAATTAGGTTTTCAGTAAAGAATAAAACCTTGTCCTTATAATATTTTAATTAACAATACTGCAAAATCTATTTACTTTGATCTTAACTGCACGCCGGAAAATTTATCTATTCTTAATCCTACGAATATAATTTCTAAGTGCTGGTTTGATTTTATCACACACACAATTTATTCAACTATTAAGATTATTATTGAATTTTAGATAAAATCTCATTATTCCCGTCTTCTGTATTATGCCGACTGATTGATTCAGACGACTTGCAAATACGAATTAATTAACTAACTTAACACAACTTCTAATTGTAATAATCCAATTCTTTTAGCTTTATAAATTAATAAATCATACTCGTGGAAAAAATATGGAAATAAAATTAAGAAGCATGTAAAATCGATTTTCAACACTCATTTTACAAAGTTCTATGATTGTATTGAAAAAATTTTTATTCGGTGAAGATAAAATCAACAAATAAAAAATTAGGTTCAAATAACAGTTAACAAAAACAAACCAACTTTAGGAGGAAAGATGAGTGATAATACAAACCTTCAAATAAAGGACAATTCTGCAAATCCTGCACCGCTTGGTCTGCTGGCGTTTGGTATGACCACTGTACTTCTTAATTTGCATAATGCAGGCATTTTTGAACTCAATTCAATGATACTGGCTATGGGTATTTTTTACGGCGGATTAGCTCAGATTATTGCCGGTATAATGGAGTGGAAGAAGAATAATACTTTCGGTCTTACTGCATTCGTTTCCTATGGATTTTTTTGGCTGTCACTAGTTGCATTAATAGTTATGCCAAAACTGGGATGGATTGATCCTTGCTCTGCAATAGGTATGGTATGGTATTTAATTCTATGGGGTGCATTTACATTTTTAATGTTTATAGCTACATTTAAATTATCAAGGGCACTCCAAGTTATATTTGCAACATTGACCATTCTTTTCTTTTTACTTGCAATTGGGGATGCAACAGGGAATTCAAGTGTAAAATCTTTTGCAGGGTACGAGGGAATTTTTTGCGGGGCAAGTGCTATCTATGCCGGTATTGCACAGGTCTTAAATGAAGTTTACGGAAGGGTAGTATTTCCTCTCGGATTTTTGAAAAAATAAGCTTGTGAACCCTCTTTTCAGCCACATTCTACTCTCCCCCTTGATGGGGGAGTTTTTTTATTCGTTTAATTTACAAAACTGTTTTGATGTTTTTATACTTAGGTTTTGCTAAGTTTATTCTGAAAGAAAAAAAAATTCTGAATAGGTAACAGTTATGGAATTATCATTTTATAAATAATAAATTTAAGGTATACCAATGGAAAAAAAATTATCCTGTATGGAATTGAAAATGACATCAAAATATATTTGTTGTTTAATTATTCTTCTTACCTCAGTATATGCATTTGGTCAAAAATTCGATCAACTTGCAAAAACACCTCCTATGGGTTGGAATAGCTGGAATAAATTTGGTTGTGACGTTAATGAAAAAATGATACGTGAAATTGCAGATGCAATGGTATCATCGGGAATGAAAGATGCAGGTTATGTTTATATAAATATTGATGATTGCTGGCATGGGAACCGCGATAGTCTTGGTTTTATTCATCCCGATCCGGATCGTTTTCCCTCCGGAATGAAAGCGCTTGCTGATTATGTGCATTCAAAGGGATTAAAACTTGGTATTTATTCAGATGCTGGTGCACAAACTTGCGGTGGCAAACCTGCAAGCAGGGGACACGAATATCAGGATGCTTTAACGTACGCTAAATGGGGAATAGACTACGTTAAGTATGATTGGTGCAATACTGACGGTTTAAACGCTATAGGCGCTTATACTACTATGCGTGATGCAATATATTCAGCCGGCAGACCAATGATATTTAGTTTGTGCGAATGGGGGCAGAACAAACCCTGGTTGTGGGCAAGTGAAGTTGGACATTCTTGGCGGACTACAGGTGATATTTACGCATGTTTTGATTGCAAGATTAATCATGGTTCATGGTTTTCATGGGGTGCCATGTACATCCTGGATGAACAGGAAGGGTTACGAAAGTATGCAGGTCCGGGGCATTGGAACGACCCTGACATGCTGGAAGTTGGAAATGGTATGTCTGTGAATGAAGATCGCGCTCATTTTTCAATGTGGTGCATGCTGGCGGCTCCTTTAATTTCCGGAAATGATTTAAGAAATATGCCTGGCGAAACAAAAGATATTTTAACTAATAAAGAAGTTATTGCCATTGACCAGGATTCTCTTGGCATCGAGGGATTTAAGTATTCCGCAAAAGACAGTGTGGAAATATGGTTTAAACCTCTTGAAAAAAATAATTGGGCAATGTGCATTTTAAACCGCAGTTTAAATCCACACCATATATCCTTTAATTGGAAAAATGAAGTTGTTATGGATAGTGTGTTTAATAGAAGTCCGTTATTTGATAAAAATATTTATTCTCTGCGCAATCTTTGGACTAAAGAAGATGCCGGTACTACAAAACATGAATTAAAAGCTGAAGTATCAGGGCATGATGTTTTGGTTCTGAAACTTATTAATAAGCAGTAGAATCTTATTGTGTAGAATCCATCGAACCCGCTGTAGCGGACTTATGATGTTTTCAGTTTGATATTTCCTTGAATTATTCAAGAGTTTTTATAATATTTTCCATAATTTAAATTATATGAAATTAACTAAAAATTGTTTTGCGGTGTTGGGATTTGGTTATTATCCACCCTGGATTGTTAACTCAGGATTTATCTTAGGAGCAAACAAAACATTAGTAGTGGATTCCGGGCCTAATTATCTGGCGGCTCAGACTATTTATGGTTATGCTAAAAATGTCAAACCGGGAAACGAAATAATTGTAGTAAACACAGAGAAACATCTGGACCATATTGGAGGAAATTCTCTTTTTAAAGAATTGGGAGTAAAAATTTACGGTCATAAGAATATTAAAAGATTTGATTCTGAATTAACAGAAGATAAAAACTATTTTAATAAAAGTATAATTAGCGATAAAAGACGTGAATTAAGAGAAGAAGAAATTTTTTTCCAGAATACAATAATTGTTAACCCTGAATTCACAGTAGAAAACAATCAGACTTTTCAACTTGGCGGAGGAGTTGAGGCTAGAATTATTTATACATTCGGCCATACATCTACTAATATCTCAATATTTATTCCCGCTGATAAAGTATTGTACAGCGGTGACTGTATTGTAAGCGGGTATATCCCTAACCTGGAATCTTCAAATATTGAGGACTGGATCAGGTGGCAGGAATCCTTGGATATGATAAGTAAATTAAACATAAATTACGTGGTTCCGGGACATGGCAAAGTATTATCAGGGATGGAAATTATTAAGGAATTAAAAAAAATTGAGAATATTTTAGAAGCTGCCGTTAAGAACGGCAAGGCTCCAACTTCTGAACAATAGATCATTTTACATTTTTTAAATTTTTATATTACGTGGCAATTTCTATATTAAAAAAAAATTTATTACGTAGAACTCCAGTAATTTGAATAATGTGAGTTTAGTAACATCAATATTATACTTTATACGTTTTTTATAGAAATAGCCCGAATTTGTTGAGAAAATATGATTTAAATAACATTTCATTCGTCTTTTATTAGTGAAAAATCATTAAATTAGATTAAGGACTTATTTGGAGAGGATTATGTCAAAAAATTTTGTTTCAAATAAAGATGTTACCATCAGGATGTTTGATAGTAATTTTATGGAAGCATTTTCAAAAGTACATCCTGCTGTGCCTTTAGTCATATATTTACCCGTAATCGGATTTTTCCTATACAGAGCAGGCGGAGTTCTAAATATTTCAATTTCAAATATCATATATTTTATTTTATTTGGTATTGCCGTTTGGACGTTCACAGAATATACTCTGCATAGATTTATATTTCATTATAATCCTAAATCCGAATTTGGTAAGAAGTTACATTTTATTTTTCATGGCGTGCATCATGATTACCCGAATGATTCAAGGCGACTTGTAATGCCTCCTTCCGTGAGTGTTCCTCTTGCGGTACTCTTTTATATATTATTCCATGCAATTCTTGGTAAAAATTACGTTACTCCTTTTTTTGTAGGATTTTTAACAGGATATTTATTTTATGATATGACACATTATGCCGTTCATCATTTTAATATTCATAATAAATTCTGGCTTATGTTAAAAAAACACCATATGAGACATCATTTTCAGGATGCTGAAAAAGGATTTGGCGTCAGCTCACCATTGTGGGATCATATTATTGGAACTAATTTTCCCAAGTCTAATGATTAGTGAAGGTGGATTCTGATTTATTATTACCCGGATATTTTTAAAAGGGATTAAAGGTTTGTTATGCCAATATCAAGTGAATCCAATATAAATGAAAAAAAACAAATTCTAATTATTGAAGATAATATCGAGTCTCAACTAATTTTAAAAGTTTATTTACGTGAGCTTTATACAGTGGAGATTGCCGAAAATGCTGATGTAGGCCTTAATTTTCTTAATAATAACAAGTGTGATTTATTACTTCTTGATATTAATCTTCCGGGAAATTTAAACGGAGAAGATGTCTTAAGAGAAATTAGAAATAATCCTTTGCTTAAAAAACTTCCGATTATTGTAATTACGGCTTATGCATTAAAAGGTGATAAACAAAGATTTTTAGACCAGGGAGCCAATGATTATCTTTCTAAACCGGTTGAAAAGCCAGTACTTCGTGAAACAATTGCAAAGTATTTATCATAATTGATTTTAGTGTATTTTTAAAAAATTATCCATCTCTCGATTCGGCTGTCGTAATAAAAATTTTGCATTTTATTATATAACAGATCATAAATATCTCTTCATATTGTCTGACTTGATAATTTTGTAACAACTATTTAAGCATTATTTAAAAGTTAATGAAAATATCTATCTTTGATAGGTTCCAGGCAAATTATATTCGAACTTATTAAAATCTGGTTTTAATCGTATAAAAATTGTGGATAAGCTTTTAATGAAATTCTTAATTAAATATTTTATTTATGATGTCTTACTATGTATTTTACTGTATAACTCTATGTATTCAGCAGATACACAAAATATTTATATCAGGTTGAACCAAGTTGGGTACCTCTCTCAAGATATTAAAACTGCAGTTCTCATGTCTATTTCTCCAATTAATGTTACTAGCTACGATATTAAGAGTCCGGGTAGTAACAAAGTTCTGTATTCTGGAACTCTAATCAAATTAAATCATAATTACGATAAATTCAAATATTGCTATTCTATTGATTTTTCAAAATTTACATTGGATGGAAATTATAAAATATATATAGGTAATTATTCTTCTTATCGATTTAGAATAAAAAAAAATTTATATAATGATGTTGTTGATTCATTAATATTATTTTTTAGAGAACAGAGGTGCGGACCCACTGACCCGATCTTGCACAAAAAATGCCATCTCTCAGATGCAGTCAGACTCATCGGCGATTCAGATCATACAGGTAATATTGATGTTACTGGCGGCTGGCATGATGCAAGCGATTATATAAAGTTTTTGTCTACAACTGCTTACACAACCTACATGTTGATTTTCGCTTATGATTTTGATAAATCAAAATTTGGTTTTGATAATGATAAAGACGGTGTACCTGATGTATTGGCTGAAGCTAAAATAGGATTGGACTGGCTGCTGAGATGTAACTACTCAAAATATAAACTTGTAACACAGGTACAGGATTTAAAAGATCATGAAGTCGGGTTTAGGATGCCGGAAAATGATTCGCTACAATATGACCGCCCTGCATTTGCCGGAATAGGGAAGAACCAGATAGGTATATACACCGCTACCATGGCAATAGCATCCAGAGTATGGTCAGCCAGATTTAAAAAATATGAATTTTCAAAACAATGCCTTAATGTAGCGGAAAATCTATATTCAATAAGGGATAAAGTTCCTGATATAGATACAAGTGGTATAGGTATATATAGAGATAATACTTTTTGGGGCAAGCTTGCTCTTGGTGCAATTGAATTATACTTAGCAACAAAAAATCCCGGTTATCTTACTGATGCAATTCGTTATGCAGACAGTGCAGGTTCGGATTATTGGTGGAGTTGGGGAAATATTAACTCGCTGGCAGATTACAGGCTTGCTAAAATAAATCCAAGATTTTCATCTTACATTCTGAATAATCTTAATTTTTTTAATGCCAATAAAGATTCATCGGTTTTTAATGAAGGACTTGCCTATACATGGGGTACAACTAATTCATTATTGGGGGTTGCACTGCAGGAAATTCTATATAAGGATCTTACGGGCATAGATCAATTTGATACTTTAGCTATTGATGAGCGGGATTATGTGCTGGGAAGAAATCCATGGGGTATAAGTTTTATTTATAATATCGGGACCGTTTATACGAAGCATTTACATTCACAAATTGCTTATTTTAACGGTGGATATTTACCCGGTGCAGTATCAGCCGGACCGGCACCGGAAGTACTCCTAAAAAAGTACAAAATAAATCATAATATTAGCAGTTTTGATTATTTTAATTCTAATTCTGTAAAATATTATGATGATATCTCTAATTACATTACTAATGAACCCACAATTAGCAGTAATGCAACTGCATTATTTGTTTATGGATTCTATTCTGACAGGAAATAATTAGATTTTATAAGCTTTAAGTCTTTTTACCCGGTGGAGGCAAAGGTTGTCGAGGATTTTTTTTCATCCTCTGCATTTCTTCACTTAGACTGGATATTTGTTCATTGTTAAGATTTTTTTTAAGTGCTACATTCATAGAATCCATCATGTTAGTTATTTCTTCCATTCCGGAATGCCTAATCCTTTCCATTTTTTCAAATTACTTGTATAATATAGAATCGACTACTTCTTTCTGATTCGGATCGGGTTTAATTATTCTCATGTATCTTTTATTCGGCGGCGCAAGTCAAGGCAAAAAAAAATTTACTTTAGGCAAACAAATTAGGATTAAAAGCGTTCTTTTCAAAGTTATAGGTGTTTTGAAGTCAAAAGGGCAAACTGGAATGGGTACAAGCAATGACGATATTGTATTAGCACCATCAAGGACCGTCCTTGACAGACTTTCCGGAGGGCGATTTATCAGCTCCATACAGGCGAGCACATTGTTAACTGAAAAGATTGAATCAGCTCAAACTGAATTAAGAAGCATTATGAGGGAATCTCATAAACTTGTCAAAGGCGAAGAGGATGATTTTACAATCAGGGATCAATCAGATCTTGCTGAAACTGCAACAGAAATATCTAAAGTTCTTACTTATTTATTGGGGGCTGTCGCTGGTGTTTCGCTTATTGCAGGTGGAATTGGAATTATGAATATAATGCTTGTGTTGGTTACTAAAAGAACAAGAGAGATTGGAATAAGACCTTCAATCGGTGCTAGGGCTTCAGATATATTAGTTCAATTTTTAACAGAAGCTATTGTTATGAGTTTAGCCGGTGGCATATTTGGTGTATTATTTTCTATTTTGTTTACTTATATAATTAATAATTACACGGATCAAATAGCTTATATTAGACCGGAAATAATAATGATTGCATTCGGTTTTGCCGGGGCTATCGGTATTTTCTTTGGATTTTATCCTGCGAAAAAAGCCGCAGCTTTAAATCCTATTGATGCTTTGAGGTATGAATAGTATAAAAAAATATTATTAAAATCTAATTTTAAAAAAGACGTGATAAATTCTAATGAAATACAATAATTTAAAATTATTTTTACTGATTCAGAAGAGGGGGTAAGAATCAGATTAAATGACTCGAAATTAGTCCTGAATAATTCCTGCTTATTGGACTATTAACAACCGAAAAATCTAATATCTCTAACTGTCAGAATATTTTGCAGCTTTTTAATTGCTATTAAATATTTCTATGTTGTTGAAAACTATTGATAAATTTTAAAGAAGAGTATAGAATTTTATTATTAGGGGCAATTCTTATATTATAGTAAAATAGCTTATGTAATATTTGTCTGATCTTATTTTTTCAACAGAAACCTGATTGAGACTTTATTAATCTGACCTTTAATATTTTTTTATAATTTAAAATTAAAATTTCTGTCTTTTAAGTATTTTTAAAACGATAATTAAAGTTCTATGGAGGAATTATGAAACTAAAAACATTTCCTGTATTCATGGTATTTTTTGCAATGGGTTTTGGCGATGTAGTTGGGCCGCTTGTTGGGCTGCTAAAGATACTTTCCAAATTTCATATACAATGGCGCAGCTCATCCCTTTTGTCGGCTTTATAATGTTTGGTATATTATCTGTGCCCATGGGTTTATACCAGGACAAAAAGGGTAAAAAAAAGGTTATGATTCTCGGACTTTTGATCGCCTTAATTGGTTTGGTTATTCCAATGCTGAACGGGATGTATGGTAAAACCGTTATTTTTAATCCCGGGGAGTATTTTAGTTTTTACATACTGCTTATCTCGATTCTTCTTTTATGTGCAGGCGCCACTATATTGCAGGTTGTTGGTAACCCGGTAATGAGGGACGTTTCACCGGAAGGTAAATATTCTAAAAATTTATCTTTGGACCAGTTTGTTAAATCGATAGGCTCATCTTTGGGATTTTTACTTCCTCCTTTTGTCGCGATGGCTTTTGGCGGAGACTGGAGTATTCTGTTCCCGGTCTATGCAATTTCAGTTATAATAACTTTATTTTTAGTCAGTTCACTCAAATTTTCCCAACATAAAAGCGCTGAATCTAAACCGGCAACAATAAAATCATGTCTATCTCTCTTAAGTAATAATTATGTACTTATTATGGTTATGGCAATATTCCTTTATGTTGGATCTGAAATATCTATGAGTTCAGGTGTTCCCATTTTATTAAAAGTAAATTTCGGATTAAAGGGATTTGGTTTATGGATTAGCTGGGCATTATTTTTTCTTCCAATTTTATTAGGAAGGTTCGGGGGTTCAATAGTTCTGAGTCATATACCTGCCAATAAATTTTTCATAGCTACGGTAATTGTTTCTATAATAGGTGTATTATTTATGTTTATTCCTCTCGAAATTATAGCATTTACAGGGGTTATTATTGTAGGTCTAGGTTTTGCAAATATCTTCCCTTTGGTATTTTCTATAACTATTGACCGTATGCCTGAACGTTCAAATGAATTATCCGGTTTGATGGTAACTGCAATTGCCGGAGGTGCAATAGTTCCGCTAATCATGGGAAAAGTTGCGGACTATTCTAATATTTTAACAATTTTTATAGTACCGCTATTTTGTCTTGTCTATATAGCATTTAGCGCTTATGTATCAAACAAAAAAACATTACCAATTGTATAATTTATGGAAGTAATCAAATGAAATACGATAATGATAAAAGAATAGTAATGACCCTTGACGCGGGAGGAACTAATTTCGTGTTCTCGGCAATTCAGGGTGGTAATCCTGTTGTTGATGAAATAAGGCTTGATTCGGATGCTCATAATCTGGATTTATGCTTATCAAATTTAATTGAAGGATTTAAGAGAGTAAAGAAAATATTGCCGCAGGAACCTGATGCAATCAGTTTTGCATTCCCGGGACCGGCAGACTATCCGAATGGCATTATCGGAGATCTCCCGAACTTGCCGGCATTTAGAGGCGGAGTTGCTTTAGGCCCAATGTTGCATAAAAAATTCAACCTGCCGGTTTTTATAAATAATGACGGAGATCTATATGCTTACGGTGAAGCAATTGCGGGTTTTTTACCCTCAATTAATAGCATTCTGGAAACGGCAGGAAATCCAAAACGTTATAAAAATCTTGTAGGCTTAACTTTGGGTACGGGCTTTGGCTGCGGTATAGTGTCTAACGGCGAATTATTCTTGGGTGATAATTCCATTGCCGGCGAGATATGGCTTTTAAGAAACAAACTAATACCAACTGTAAATATTGAAGAATCGGTTAGTATAAGATGTATTCAAAGAGTATATGCCGAAAAAGCAGGGATAAAGAAAGAATTAGTTCCTTCTCCTAAAGAAATATTTGAGATCGCTTCCGGTAATGCCGGGGGTAATATGGAAGCTGCATTAGATGCATATAAGCATTTAGCCGAAGCAGCCGGAGACGCAATATCAAACGCCATTACTTTATTAGATGGACTTGTGGTCATAGGTGGGGGATTGTCAGGCGCACACTCCTTATTCTTAAAATATTTAATTGATGAAATGAATGGTTATTTTATTAAATCCGACGGAACTGAGTTTAAAAGGCTTGTTGCTGATGTATATAACCTGGAGGATGAAAACGGATTACGGAATTTTGTTAAAAGTAATGCAAAGGAGATAAGTGTATATGGTACAGATGAAAAAATTATGTATGATCCCAGCCGTAAAATTGGCGTTGGCATATCCAAAATTGGTACGAGTAAAGCAATTGCAATAGGCGCTTATGCTTTTGCTCTAAATAAATTGGATCAGGGGCTATAATAATTATTAATACCAGTAATTTTCTTCTTATTTTTGGTTAATTTAAAAATTAGAGGTGTTAAAATTGGAAAGAGTTTACGCTAAGCCATATAAGCTTTATAATAAAATACAGAATTATAAATGGGGCACAAAAAATGAAAATGCTTTTATTCCTGATCTTTTGGGAATTCCTGCTGCAACTGATTTACCGTATGCTGAACTCTGGATAGGTGCACATCCAAAGGCCCCTTCCGAAGTTGAACTTGATGGTGAATTGTATCCGCTTAATAAATTAATTGAACAATTCCCGGTTGAAATTCTGGGTGAATATGTTTCGGGAAAGTTCAATAAGAAGTTACCATTCTTACTTAAAGTTCTATCTGCCGCCAGGGCATTATCAATTCAAACGCACCCTGATAAAGAGCAGGCGGTAAAACTTCATGCTGCCGATCCGGCTAATTATCCGGATGATAACCATAAGCCTGAAATTGCAATTGCTATAGACTCACTTACGGCTATTGCAGGCTTCAGACCGGTTGAAGAGATTATAAAAAATCTTAAAAAATACTCTGAACTCCAGGAATTTGCATCTGAAGCATTTATAAAGAATCTTTTTGAATTAGAAGATAAGTCTGAATTAAGTATTAATTTGACTATGCTTTATAGTAAGATAATGCAAAGTGCATCGGATCTAAAGAAGTTGTCTGGGGTAATTGACAGTCTAGTGAACAAATTAACAGCTAAAAATAATTTAACTCCCGAAGAAGAGCAATTTTTAAAACAGCATAAATTATACGGAATCGATATAGGCCTGCTTTCATTTTTCTTCTTTAATATAGTTCAATTAAAACCCGGACAAGCAATATTCACTGGTGCCGGAATTCCTCATGCTTACATAGAGGGAAACATTATTGAATGTATGGCTAATTCAGATAACGTTGTAAGAGCTGGATTAACCGATAAGTTCAAAGACGTTAATACACTTCTTGAAATATTAGATTATAATTATTCGGAATTTGAAATTATAAACAAAGAACAAAAATCTGACGGTATCAATTATATTACAAAAGCAGAAGAGTTTGAAGTTACGGCATATCAGAAAGAGACCGGGTATAGCAGAGAATTTTCAAACATTAATAAGCCATTAGTTATTTTAATAATGGAAGGTTCTTTATATTTCCAATGGATAGAAAATGAAGAGCATCATACTGAAAAATTTTCAAAAGGCGAATCTTTTTTAATCCCGGCTTTCTTACATGAATACAAACTATATTTTGATAAACCGACTAAATACTTTTTAGTCAAAATTCCCTATATAAGAAAAGCTAAATGACATCCAGAAGAGATTTTCTAAAAACATCAGGATTGGTATTAGCCGGATTAACCGCAGGTGCAAATGCCGGTTTTATGAAAGATAAATATGCTGAAGTTTTTACAACCAATCGGCCGCCTTTGAAGGAACGAAAATTTGTAAGTAAAAGTATCGAAAATATTATCGATGAAGTTAAAACTAATGTTAAAAATAATGAACTTATCTGGATGTTTGAAAACTGCTTTCCTAATACACTGGATACGACTGTAAATTTTAAAATAATAGATGGTAAACCTGATACATTTGTTATAACAGGCGATATAAATGCAATGTGGCTAAGGGATTCATCCGCACAGGTTTGGCCGTATTTACCTTTTTGTAATAAAGATGACGAATTAAAGAAACTAATTGCAGGTGTTATAAATCGGCAGGTAAAATGTATTCTTATTGATCCATATGCAAATTCATTCAATGAAGGTCCCTTTGGGAGTGAATGGAAAACCGATTTTACCGAAATGAAACCTGAACTCCACGAAAGAAAATGGGAGGTAGATTCTCTTTGTTATCCAATAAGGCTTGCTTACGGTTACTGGAAAGAAACCGGCGACACATTTTGCTTCGACAGTAATTGGCAGAATGCAGTGAAAAAAATTTACATCACATTTACAGAACAACAGAGAAAAAAAGGAAAAGGTTCTTATCATTTCCAGAGACTTACAAAAACGCAAACCGATACAGTTGCCAATAATGGATTTGGTAATCCCGTTAATCCCGTAGGATTAAATATGTTCAATATTCAGACCGTCCGATGATGCAACAATATTCCCGTTTCTAATTCCTTCCAACTTATTTGCGGTTGTCACATTAAAACAGGCCGCAGAAATATTTACTAAAGTAATTGGTGATAAAGAATTTGCTTTAAAACTAACAAATCTTGCTGAAGAAGTTTATAAAGCTTTACAGGTTTTTGCCATAAAAGAACACAAACAATTTGGTAAAGTATATGCTTATGAAGTAGATGGGTATGGCAATCAGCTTTTTATGGATGATGCTAATGTGCCCAGTCTGCTTGCACTGCCTTATCTTAACTGCTGTAAACCTGATGATGCTTTATATCTAAATACAAGAAAATTTGTTCTTAGTTTTAGTAATCCATATTTCTTTTCCGGTAAATACGCTGAAGGAATTGGCGGACCTCACGTTGGAATGGATATGATTTGGCCCATGAGTATTATAATCCGGGCACTTACAAGTGAGGATGCTGCAGAAATTAAAGCATGTATATTTACTTTAATGCATACTCATGACAAAACAGGATTTATTCATGAATCGTTCAATAAGAACAATCCTTCAGAATTTTCAAGGAGCTGGTTTGCGTGGGCTAATACATTATTCGGAGAATTAATCCTGAAAGTTTATCATACAAAACCATATTTATTAAACTCATAATATTCTGTATTTGATCGGTTCGCCTCCCGGCTATATAATTTAAATATCTAAGCTTGTATAGCATAACCGCCAATTCTCTAAAATAGCTTCGAACAGTTAAATTCATCCCAATTAGATAAGCATTAATGAACATAATTTATTTTAAACATAATCTAAAACATTTTCTTGACAATGATTGTAGGTTGGTAATATATTTCGGGCAATCATTTACGAAATCGTTTAAGGACATATGTTTTAAGGATTTTTTCAAAATAATAAACGTTCATAAATATTTATTAGAATAGTTTTAAATACAATTTTACTACATTAATATATCAGGCAATTAAAATGGGAAAAAATATTTATTTATTCATCATAATTATGTTTACTGCAGCTTTGTTTGTTCATTGTAAAAATAAGAATGAAGGGGTGATTTATCCCATTAACTTAAAATGTGAATATCTAACCGATCCAATTAACATAGATTTACCATATCCAAACTTAAGCTGGCAATTGAAAGAAAAAAGCCCCGATTTAAGAAATTTAAGCCAATCTGCTTACAGAGTTCTGGTAGCCACCTGCAAAGAGCTTCTTCAAAAAAATATTGGTGATTTATGGGATAGTGGTATTATTCCATCTTCAAATTCTACTCATGTTATTTACAATGGAAAAATATTAATCTCTAGGCAGACTTGTTATTGGAAAGTTCAAACATTTGATCAGGATAAAAAAGTTTCAAATTGGTCAGCGATTTCGGAATGGAGAATGTCACTTTTGAGTAAAAATGATTGGGCAGGATCACAGTGGATAGGTATAGAAAAAGACGAGATTAATTCTCCATTGCACTCACGCTCATTTCAGACTTCTGACATGAAAGAACCTGTTCTTAAAACACCTCATGTTTCGCCTCTACTGAGAACGGAATTTGTAATGTTTAAAAAGATAAAAAATGCAACGGTCTTCATTGCCGGATTGGGTTATGCCGAGCTCTATTTAAATGGTAAGAAAATCGGTGATCATATGCTTGATCCGGGGCAAACTGATTATGATGTCTTTTCGCTTTATTCTACTTATGATATAAGTAAAAACCTAGTGAGTGGTAAAAATGCTATAGGAATAATGCTGGGGAATGGTTTCTATGGCCAGAATATAGCTTTTGTTGATTGGCTTGAATATGGCAAACCCCGTGTAAGATGTAAGGTCTTGATTAAATATGAAGATGGTACCGAAGATTCCGTCGTATCTAATTCTAGTTGGAAAGTTTCTTCAGGACCAATTATGTACGATAACGTATATGCCGGAGAGAGTTATAATGCTGAAAAAGAACAAGAAGGTTGGTGTAAAACAGGTTTTGATGATTCTTTCTGGCAGAATGCTCAGATTGTCGATGCTCCTAATGATAGCCTCCGCTCTCAATTAATTCCCGCAATAGAAAGAATTGAAACAATTAAACCTGTTAAATTATTTGAAACTGAAGCTGGGAAATGGATAGTAGATTTAGGCCAGAACATTGCGGGTTGGGTTAAAATTCGAGTTAAGGAAAAACCAGGCCGGCAAATAACAATGCGATTTGCGGAAAATTTAAAATCCGATGGAAAAGAGTTAGATTTTTCCTCTCTTGGGCAATTTGCAACAGGTAGTATCCCGACTAACATTTATATATGTAAAAGTAAAAATTGGGAAGATTGGGAGCCCAGATTTACATTTGCTGGATTTAGATATATTGAATTGTCCGGAGTTTCACATAAACCCTCAGAAGAAACTATTCAAGGTATCGTTGCACATACAAACGTTAACAGAATAGGCCATTTTTCATCTTCGGATTCCATATTAAATAAAATCTATAACGTTTCACTCTGGACTATTGTCGATAATTTGCACAGTGTTTCGGAAGATTGTCCAAATCGTGAAAAATGCGGGTGGCTGGGTGATGCACATACAACTGCAGTAACTGATTTATATAATTTTGATATGTATAATTTTTACTTTAAGTATTTGCAGGATATCAAGAGTCAATTAGGAAAGGGAGGGGAAACATATAAGAATGAACCGGCAACGCCCGGTATCCCGGGAAATATTGCCCCCGGGAAACGTATATGCGGGGAAGCAAGAGTAGATTGGGGTGCAGCAGTAGTACTGCTTCCATATTATATTTATTTATATGATGGAGATATCCGGCCTTTCCAGGATATGTATTCACATATGAAAGATTTTATCAGGTATACTGCAAAATATGAATCAGAAAAGGGAATTATTCAAAACGGATACGGCGACTGGTGTCCACCCGGAGGTAATGAAAAAATGGAATGTCCGCCCGAACTTTCCTCAACGGCATTGTATTATAGAATGTTGGACATCCTCAGCATTATGTCTGAAAAACTTGAAGATCCTTCATATTCCAAATGGTGTACTCAGAAAAAGGATTCGGTAAAATATAATTTTAATAAAGCTTACTTTCATCAAATATTAGGTACATCTCATTGGTCTTATGGCAGTCAAACTGCAGATGCACTGGCATTCAGTTTTGGAATGGTACCTAATGATCGATTGGATGAATTTACTAAAGGCCTTATATATGATATTAATTCTTTGCATGACGGGCATATGTCAACCGGGATCCACGGATCAAGATATATTTATACAATTTTATGCAAATTAGGTTATGAGGATATGGCATACAAATTATTAACACAACCAACTTATCCAAGTCTAGCATATTTAATATCCTGCGGATTAACAACTTTACCTGAAGAACCAAGAGAATATAATAATAATGATGTTGAAAGAGGCGCCTCTTTTAATCATCCCATGCAGTCAGGCTTTGCGGCATTCTATCATGAAGCGATTGGCGGCATAATTCCCGATTACGATTTTGCAGGCTTCAAGCATTTTAATTTGCATCCATATTTGATTAATCAATTGAACTGGGCAAAATCTGATTTTAATTCTTATTACGGCAAGATTAAAAGCAATTGGAAAAACTTAGGAAGTGATTTTATTTGGGATTTTGAAATCCCTGTAAATACTCTTGCCACAATATACGTTCCGGGTATAGATAATAAAAAAATATTTGAGAAAGGTATTCTGTTAATTAAAAATCCGCAAGTTAAATATATAAAATCAGAAGATGGCCATTCCATTTTTGAATTAGGCTCCGGAACATATCATATTGTTTCTATAGATTCTAAAGAAAAGAAAAAAGAATAAGTTTCGTACAATCTTTCGGAGACAGGGATCCTTTGAAAGAAGTAGGACTTTCAAATCTATATGCAAGGTATTATACATCGCAACTTGAATTTGCACCTATGATTTAAGAATGGCTCAGATTCACAGGTGGCGATATTTCCGGTTACATTTCTTTTTTTAAAAAAGTAATAATATTTCACTTTGAGTATTTCAAAATGATTGAAAAACGTCGTACCGGTAAAAATTTTGACAAAAATGGATTTCTAGTTATTGATCCGTCAGATGCCCTTGAAACATATCATGGTAAAAATGCCATGATGTGATAAGCACTTTAAAAGTTAATCTTGAATCTCTTCTTTTGTAACCCGATAATTGGGTTATTTTAAAAGCGATGAGAAGGTTCAAAGATTGGCTTCGAAGAGTCCCTACTATAAATTTTAGAACGAGGGAAGGGCACAATACTATAGCGCCTATCGAGGGAAATGCAGTCAATATTTCAAATTACGAAATTCCGCAGCTTTACCCGGTTTTTTTATGGGGGATTTTGGGAATCGGTAAACCTGATCTGCATTATTAATATTTTTATCTCATATACGATATCCTTCAAATATTTCCTATTCCCCATAATTAGATTGTCTTTTGGCAATCATTGGAACTTCGTTAATCTACCCTGCGTCTATACAAAAAACAGAACAATAAAAGAGGAAAAATAAACCAACTAAAAATTAAGCGGCAATGAAAAGAGTTTATCTAATAATTTAAAACTAAATATCTAAGTATAAATTGGGAATTTTTATGAATTCTAATTATTTACGACGATTAATTGGAAGTATTGTCTTTTCGATCTCTGCTATAACCTTATTCTTAACTGTGCAGCCGTCAGTTTCATTGTGGGACCCGGGTGAAATTCTATCTGCATCTTATTCTTTAATGGTACCTCATCCTCCGGGAGCTCCATTATGGCTGCTTATAGGAAGGCTCTTTTCTATAGTTCCATTTGCACAAAATATTGGGTTAAGAATAAATACGGTATCAGTTGTTGCCGGGGCTTTATCTGTTTTGCTCCTTTACCTGATTGCAATTAAACTTATAGAAACCTATCGTGGAAAAGAATACCATAACAGGATTGATGCCTTATTGACATTCATTCCCGCAGCGATAGGAGCTCTTGCACTTTCATTTTGTGATACTTTTTGGTTTAACGCCGTTGAAGCAAATTATTTTTCATTAAGCCTTCTGCTTTTTGCATTAGTAATATGGTTAATGATGATATGGCATGAACATTCAAATGATTACGGGAATGAAAAGTATATCATTTTAACTGCATATTTAACAGGCCTTGCATTTGGTGTTCACCTAATGAGTGTTTTGTCAATATTTGTCTTTGCATTTGTTATAGTAATGAAAAAATACATCACTGATGATAAAGTATTTAAAAAGACTGCTTATTTATTTTTAGTACATATAGGAATACTTTTAATTATAGCAGCCGGGTTATGGTCAGGGCAAACTTCCGCTTCGTCGTCTTCGACTGAACAATTTAAGATGTTTGATTCAAAATTTATCTGGCTTATGGCAGGGTCATCGGCTTTGTTTATCGGGGCATTTTATAAAAAAATATTACAAAGAAATTCTTTTTACTTCCCGTTGACTGTGGCAGTTGTTGTATTATTTCTCACTTACCCCGGTATCTTAAAAGGCATACCTGCTTTATTGCTTGCACTCGGCGGTTCCGAAATTACAACAGGTTTAATAATATTAATTTTTATACTCGGCCTGATTTCTTATGTAATATATTGGTCTGCAAAGAATAAAAAAGGAATAATAAACTTAGCAGCTACCGCAATATTATTTATGATATTGGGTTTTACTACATATACAACAATAATTATCCGTTCGAACCAAAGTATACCAATGAATGAAAACCATCCTGATAATTTTCAAAAATTGATGTATTACCTGGACCGCGGGCAATATGGAGATTTCCCAATATTCGACAGGAGATGGTCAAATCTCCCGGAACATAAGAGAAATTATTCCAATTACAACAGCGACCTTGATTTCTTATTAAGATACCAAATTGATCATATGTTCAACAGATATCTTTTTTGGAATTTTATTGGGAAGGAATCGTCTCATCAAGATGCCGGGGTTAATTGGGGACAACTGTACGGTATTCCGTTCTTAATAGGTCTAATGGGCTTATATTTCCTATTCAGAAAGAACTGGAAGATGGCATCAGTATGGTTAATTCTATTTATTCTGATGGGGTATATGATTGCCTTCTACCAAAACCAATGGCAGCCGCAGGTAAGGGAAAGATTTTATTTTTATTCCGGTGCTTTTTTTGTTTTCTCGGTTTGGATTGCTGTGGGTATAAATGAAATTGCGGCATTCGTCAGGGGAAGATTGAAGAATATTACCCTTGCTAAAACCACAGCATTTGCATGCCTCGGCCTTGGTTTATTTTTTATACCGGGTAATATGTTAAAGAATAATTATTTCACACATGACAGATCCAATAACTGGGCGCCCTGGGATTCTGCTTATAACATGTTTCAGAGCTGTGCACCAAATGCGATATTATTTACTGGCGGCGACAACGATACTTTTCCTATTTGGTATCTTCAGTATGTTGAAGGTGTAAGACGGGATATCAGGGTTGTTTGTCTAAGTCTGGCAAATACTGATTGGTACATTGAACAACTTAAAAATACATCGCCATATGGAACAGAAAAAATAAAATTCAGTATGTCAGATGACGAAATTGAACGCCTTTCAGAATATTATACCGATTGGCGTACGAAGATAGAATCTATACCGGTTAGCAAAGACATCATTGCAAGATTCAATATCACGGATACAACGGTAATTAATAACGGAAAAATGACCTGGAAGATGGAGCCAACCATACAGTATGGAGATGCCCGTGGAATAAGATTTCAGGATATGGTGGTGAAGGATATAGCAGAGAATAATTCATGGGACAGGCCGGTATACTTTGCAACAACTTGCTCAAGCGATAGTTTTATAGGGCTGAATGATTATCTTCGGCTTGAAGGGCTTGTTTTTAGATTAATGCCGGAGAAGAAGAAAGGGGAAGTATATATTAATGTCCCGATGACAAGATCATGTTTATTTAATGAAAATAAAGGGTTTTCAAAAACGTATAATCCGGGTTTTAAGTTCAGAGGATTAAATAATAAGAACATATTTTTTGATGATCAGGAAACGGGATTAGTTAATAACTACCGTATACACCCTTTCTTTGAACTGGCTATTTATTACTTATATGATGAACATAATAGGAAACAATGTATCGAAACTCTGGATCTGATGGAAAAAAGAATTCCAAGATCGGTTATAGATACAGATTATGGATTCCTTTTTAATGTTGGGAATCTATATTATGCAGCAGGCGCAGTTGATAGGTACAAGACATTAGCTTATGAGGTTGAGAAAAGTGCTTTAAAGAACCTGGACATGCAGGCAGATGATCTTCAATCGCCATACAACCCATATAATATGCTTGAACGAATTTACATTAACTTAAAGGAGTATGATAAGGCTATCGCCATTCTTCAGAAACTTCAAATGATATTTCCGGATATCAGGGATGTCCAAAATGAGATAAATAACATAAAGCAGATGAAACAAATGGAGCAGAGAAATAAGTAAAACCTTCATATTATTGCGATAATCAAGTTAATCGCTGTGGTTTTATCTCACAGTTTTGCAACTAAAAAAATGCACTTTGTATAAAAACTATTGACTTTTTGAATGAAATTCTTATGTTTCATATAAGCTTATTCTATTTTCGTGTGTAATTGGGAGAAAGCTGGTTTTCTATTTCAAAAATGATATTCATAATATATAATACTGTGTATAATGTGAATTTTAAAAGAGGGAATTGAGGTATTCGATATGAAGGTATTCATTGGCATTATAATTTTGTTTAGTCTTTTATTCCTATTCGGAGGTTTATTCTCTGTTAGCATAATAGGTGACGATAAATCGGATAAAGCAGAAGTTAAAAAATCTTCCCGTGCTTATATCTCTCAACCTGTTACGGAAGAGTATTCAATAAAACAACTAGATAGCTTATCATCCAGATATAATTATGCATTTACATCTGCTAATGCAGCAGGTTCAACCAAATACCCATAATGAAACCAATTCTGTATTCTGATTGAATTAGTTTAGCGTTTAATCACCCTTATTGGTTTATACTGCGCTATAGTTCTATATCAATTTTATTACTTATCTTTTTTAACTATTTTTTCTATTCAATTGATTTATTTAATCTGCATTTAGAATATTATTTTGAATCAATCATTAAAACCACATATAAAAAGTACATTATTATTAGCATATCCGGTGGCTATTGGATATGTGGGCTACATTGCTATGCAGGTTGTAGATAATATTATGATTGGTGGTTTGGGGGCTGTTTACCTGGCTGCTGCATCCGTTGCGAATAGTATCTTTATAATAATAATGATTGCAGGGCTTGGTATTTCTTATGCGGTTACACCGTTAGTAGCTATCGCAATCGGGGCGGGCAAAACATCGGAATGTGAAAAACTATTTAAACATTCCATTATTGTTAATTTGACTGCAGCGATAATATTGGTAGTGATTACATTATTGAGTTCGAATATTATTCATTATTTAAACCAGCCGCCGGAGATTGTGGATAAAGCGATTTCTTATTGCAGGATATTAGGTCTGTCTATTTTGCCGCTAATGTTATTTCAGTGTTATAAACAATTTATGGAGGGTCTGTCTTCAACCAGACCTGCAATGATAATTACAGTTTTGGCTAATCTTATTAATGCTTTTTTTAATTGGATACTGGTCTATGGAAGATATGGTTTCCCAAAACTTGAGTTAAATGGTTCAGGACTCGCAACTTTTTTTTCAAGATTATTCATGGCATTAGCAATCTTATGGTATTTCAGGCATTCGCGGGAATTCAATTGTTACAGTTTTACTTTGAAGATAAAGGAATTAAGTTTTCATTTTATTAAAAAGATTTTAAATATTGGTTTACCAACGGCTTTCCAATATATATTTGAAGTGGGTTCATTTTCGGCTGCGGTTATAATGATAGGCTGGCTTGGAACTAAGCAACTTGCTGCACACCAGATTGCAATTAATTTAGCTTCAATAACTTACATGGCAGCTTTGGGAATTTCTTCTTCCGGGGCTATAAGAGTAGGCAACGCCGTAGGCCATCAGGATATAGCCGAAGTAAGGAAAGCCGGATTTATTGCAATAATTTTAGGAGCTTCCATGATGTTTTTTTGCGCTATTGTTCTGATAACGTTGCGAAATTATTTACCTTTACTTTACATTAAAGATAAAGAAGTAATTTCAATAGCTTCTGTACTATTAATAATTGCAGCATTTTTTCAAATATTTGACGGAACGCAAGCCGTGGGGATAGGTGTTCTAAGAGGCTTAACTGATGTAAAAGGTCCTACTATTATTACATTTATTGCGTATTGGATAATAGAAATTCCTGTTGCATATATTTTAGGATTTGTGTTCCACATTGGGGTGATAGGAGTTTGGTTAGGTTTCTTAACCGGATTATTTTTTTCAGCATTCATGCTCACCTTACGGTTTAATAAAAAAAGCCGGCAACTGGTTAATATGTATCCATTAGACCAGCTACATTGAGAAATTAGATCACAAATAATTTTGGAAATATTACTATTAACTAATTAAAGCAATGTATTACAAGTACTTGTTTTTATTTCTAAACCGATAGGATTATCACTGGCAAGATTTACACTGCTTTCTATTTATTTACTTCAAGTATATATCCATAAAAATTTATAAATTTGTAAAGATATAAATTTAAAAGATTTAAGTTCATTTTTGATTAAGATGTTAATTGAAGGTAATTATAAGTAGAATTTTGAGCTGATAATTATTTTACACCATAATTGGGGAAGATTTATCGACTTTAATACTCTTACTTCAAAAATATTTAATTCATATTAGAATGGAATAATTCAATACATTAAGTTTTAACGTAAGTAAAAGGGTGATTATCTGCTGATTTATATAAAAATATAATTAAGATTGTAAAAATATTTCAGATAGAATAAAAGGGTAAGAAATGAATTCTAAAATACTATTCCTGGTTATATTCACTATTGGCAACGTACTTTTTGCACAGGATTTAAAAATTAAAGGAAAAATTATAGATCAGAGTGAAAAAGTTCCAGTCGAAAATGTGCATATTTCTATTTCCAAGACTCATATTACAACAAGTAACAGTTCAGGAGATTTTTTCTTTGATAAATTACGAGCCGGCAAATATTCACTAAAAATTTCCCATATTAATTACAAAGCCGAAGAATTAACATTGAATGTTTTTTCGGATACATCAATTGTTATTTATCTCAAGTCTAAAAGTTTTTTGATTAAAGAAATTACTGTGACTTCAAGTAAATATCAACAAAACAGTGATGACCTGCCTTACAGCGGCTCTTTTGTTTCAAAGAATAAAATTAATGAAGTACCGGCAACAACAGTTCCCGAACTTTTGCAGTTCGAACCCGGAGTTAATATCGAAAGAGATGGCGTATGGGGAGCGGATATAAATATAAGGGGCCTTAGCAGGTCAAATATTGTTACACTTGTTGACGGTGACAGAATTGAAACGGCTACTGATTTAAGTGCAAGGCTTTCTTTGATTGATGAAAATGATATCGAAAGAATAGAAGTAATTAAAGGTGCAGCTTCAACATTATACGGAACCGGGGCTACTGGCGGCATAATAAATGTGATTACTAAATCAGGAAGTTATCAGGATAATTTCTATTTGAATGGAGTATATTATGGCGGGTACAATTCTGTAAATAATTATTATTCAAATGGTTTAACCCTATACTCCGGGGCCGAAAGTTGGAATGCAAAAATAACCGCTACTGCCAGAAAAGCCGATGATATGTACACGCCTGCTGGCATGCTGCCAAACAGTCAGTTCAGGGACTACGGCTTTAGTTCTCTGCTTCAATTTAAACCATTCGCTAATGAAGAAGCAAAATTTGAATTTCAGCAGTTTAAAGCTCAGGATGTGGGTGTTTCAGGCGCTTATCCGACATTTACCAATATTGCCCTGGTAACTTACCCGGTTGAAACAAGGCAATTAATAAGCGGGGAGTATTTGTTTTATAATTTGAGTGAAACTTTAAATCAGTTATCGGTTAAATATTTTCACCAATTTATTTTCCGGGATGTTGAAAATATACCTTACGTTGTACAAAATGTACCGGGATCTAACGGCGGACCGGCTAAACAAGTTTCAGTTTTAGAAGTTGATCCTCAGGCAGATCACAATACAGATAGTTTTCAATCGCAGGCAAACTTTACAGTTAGCAATACAAATTTTTTAATTGCCGGTGTTGATTATTGGAAAAGAAGTTATACGGGTATAAGAGATAATTATCAACAAATTGAACTGCTTAAACCCTCAAATGATTCAGTTCTTCAAACAATTAATAGAACTGTCGTTGATAAACCTCTACCTGATTCCCGTTTTAACAGTGCAGGTATTTATGCACAGGATGATATACAGTTATTAGAAAAGAAAATGGATATTACATTAGGTTCAAGATATGATTTCATCTGGATTAGTAATGATAAAACCTTGAGTCCTTTATATCAAATAAATAACGGTGTAATTAATTATTCACCTGCGGGGCAGGTAGTTTTATGGAATGCTGAGAAAGAACAAAATAAATCTTACACATACAGCATTGGTGTTTTATATTCCTTAAATGATAACTTAAATATAACATTCAACGCTGCCCATTCTTTCAGATCCCCATCCTTGGAGGAAAGATATGAAGATGTCAGCCAGGGAAATGTCGTTAGTATTGGTAATCCGAATCTTGAACCGGAAAAAGGTTATTTTTTAGATGCAGGTCTACGTGAGCATGACGATAATTTCAAATTAGGCGGAAGTATATTTGCCAATTTTATGACTGATTTAGTTTCACAAGTTCAATCGGCACCTGATACTTTAGGTCTGATAAATGTTGGAAAAGCTTTTCTTTATGGGTTTGACGTATATGCAGATTATAACCCATTCGGCAGCCTTGTGTGGTATGGCAAAATTTCTTATGTAAGGGGAAGAGATACAAAGGATGAAACAGACCTATCAGAAATACCGCCATTAAATGGAACATTCGGTGTTAGATATAATATTCTTACTTATGGACAACTGGAACTGTTGGCAGTTGTTAATGATGCACAAAACAGGGTAGCACCATTGGAGCAACCTACACCTGGTTATGCATATTATAATATTTATATTAATTCTGAAAGATATAGTTTGAATGGTTTTGATTTAAGCATTTCAACAGGTGTTGAAAATATTTTCAATAAAGAATATAAAAATCATCTTTCTACCAGCAGGGGTGATTATAGGTTTGAAGCCGGTAGAAATTTTTTCCTTAAGGCAAATTTATTCTTATAGAAGAATGTTCTGCGGAATTATTATAAAAATTCAAATTAAAATATATCAATCAGTTACAACTTCCGGTTAAGACCGGGTACACTCAGTTTACCCGGAAAAAACTTTAAAATGCAGGGGTTGTAACTGAATAAGTAAAATAGAAATTTTTAAATAGATAGAATAAAAACTTAATAATATGACTTGGTTTCTTATAGCTTTATCTTCAGCAATTCTTTCAGCTTTTGCGGCGATAACACAGAAAAAGGTTTTGCTTAACAGGGATGCTCTTGAATTTTCATTTCTTTTGTCTGTTACTAACCTGGTACTTTCAATTCCCTTTTTCTTCGTAATTGATTATTCGCATCTTAATACTGTAAACATGACGGTTCTTTTTATTAAATCCCTTATCGGTGTGGGTGCGTTTTTATGCGTTATGATAGCCTTGAAGAATCTTAATATAAGCAATGCATTACCATTGCTTGCGTTAACACCCGGATTTGTTGCCGTATTTGCGTTTTTAATTCTGGGAGAATCAATAAAAAGTATTGAAATATTAGGATTGATACTGCTTATAACCGGCACTTATATACTTGAAAGTAAAAGCATCAGAGACCTTTTATTTCCGCTTAATATTTTTATAAAATCAAAATATTATAATTATATTCTTGTAGCTTTGCTGTTATTTACAGCATCATCTATCATGGATAAATTGTTATTGATCCGTCTTAATTTAACTCCGGTATCTTTAATTGCAATTCAGCATTTTTATTTTGCTGTGTTATTTGCTGCTATTTATTTTTATTACGCCTATAAAATAAAACTGCCCAAAATATTAATAAGGCGAAACGATATTTGGTGGATAATATTAATTTCTGTTTTAACAATAGGTTACCGGTATACTCAGGTAGTTGCGGTAAGTATAGCCTCAGTTGCAATCGTGCTTGCAGTTAAACGTACTTCTGTATTTTGGGCGACAATAATAGGGGGAAAAATATTTAATGAAAAAAAATTATTGAAAAAAACGCTGGCGGTAATATTTATAGTTGCAGGTACAATTTTAATTTTACGAGATTAAATTTACCAGGGGAAGAGTAAACTCTTCCCCGGCGGAAGTATTTTTACTTATTCAGTAGTTAAATGCCCATTATGTCTTACGTAAGTTTTACCTTTCTCATAGTTATAACTTTTTCCTGCTAATTGCTTGGAGTCTATTTCTTTTGAAATTTTAAATTTAGCTATTATAGTTTCCAAATTATTAGTCAGATGATTCAGTATCTTCTGCAGCTCTTGCGATCTGTTGAATACCTGCCGTACTCTCCCGAGTAACGCTGCTAATAGATTCGATATTTTTACTTATTTGTTCTGAAGCAGAAGATTGTTCTTCACTTGCAGCCGCGACCTGTGAAACTATATCTGCAACTTTTTCAGTTCCCCTGATAATCTCTGCCAAGGATTGCCCGGCTTTATCTGCCAGCTCTTTACCCCTTTCAACTTCAGCAGTACCTTCTTCCATAGAAGAAACCGCACCGGTTGTATCCTTCTGTATTTCTTTTATCATGGCGGCAATTTCTTTCGTTGCCTTCGTTGTACGCTCTGCGAGTTTTCTTACTTCGTCGGCAACTACAGCAAAACCTCGTCCCTGTTCGCCTGCTCTTGCAGCTTCTATTGCAGCATTTAAGGCAAGCAGGTTAGTCTGGTCAGCAATATCATCAATTACCTGAATTATTTCGCCGATTTGTTCACTGCTCTGGCCGAGTTTATGAACAGTAGAAGCCGACCTCTTTACCACTTCAGCAATTTTATTCATGCCGTCAATAGTTTCATTCACTACTTTTCCGCCATCTTTTGCGATATTGCCCGAGTTTTGAGCTGCTTCCGTTGCCTCGCTGGCATTCTTAGTCGTTTCAATTATAGTTTTTGTCATTTCTTCTACAGCGCTTGCAACTTCCGTAGCTTGTTGGCTTTGTTCTTCGGATCCTGCTGCCATTTCTTCAGTACTGGAAGATATTTGACTTGACGCGCTTGCTGTCGCTGCAACTGCATCGTTAACATCTTTTATAATATTTTCTAATGAACTGCCTAAATTATTAACATAACTCTGAAATCTTTTAAAGCTTCCATAGTAATCGCCTTCCATTCTTGCAGTTAAATCACCGGTTGAGAGAATTTGGATTACTCTTTCGGCTGCTCTTAGTTTTGTTACTATTTCACCAACCGTGTTATTAAATCCTTCAATAATAGCTTTATAACCGCCGCTAAATTTATCCGAATCTCCTTTTTTATCCAATAAACCTTCCATAGCCCATTAAGTCATAGCATCTGTTTCAGATTTAAGTTCGATTAATGTGAAATTTATTTTTTCAAGTGCAGGTGCCAGTTCATTTTTTTCATTCTGAACTGCCCTTTTATAATTAAAGTTACCGCTGGCAGTATCGTAAATTGATTGGACATATTTTTTTAAAGTATCAATAAATATATTTAAATCACGCGCCATTTCTCCCAATTCATCTTTTGAATTCCAATCCACCTTCAGTTGTAAATTGCCAACCCTTAACTCCGAAATTACCTTTAATGTCTCCTTTACTGGTCTACTTATTGAAATTGTAATTAAATATCCTAATAATGTGGCAATTAAGATTCCGAAAATTAAAAATACCAATATCTGCGATTTAACTGAACTGGCTTCGGAAACAGAAGATTCATTTATTTCTTTTGAAGATTTAACATTAGTAACTACCAGGTCAAGAAGGCTTTTTCTCGACTGATTTAATGGTTCAAGTGCACTGCCAAAAAGAATTCTTAATGCTTCTTCATTTTTTGATTGCATTGCAAGGTTGGCTGCCTGATCTCTTAACGGAACATAAGATTTCCAGGCTTCTAAAAAATTTGAAAATAAAACCTTTTCATCAGGCGTTAAATCTTTTTTACTGAACTGATCCATCAATTCATTAACTTTATTTGTCTGGTCCTGTATATCAGCCGTGTATCTTTGTTTCTGATCTTCACTGGTTGAATTAATGATGGCTAATACATCTGCTCTTGCTATTAATAAAGAAATATTTGCATAACCTAAATCACGAACTTTAACAAGGCTTTCGTTGAGCATTGCTGAATTGTCGCTTACAGTTGATGTACCCAGGTATCCTCGAAATCCAATTACTGCTGCAATGATACCAATGAGTACGAAACCGGACAAAAGCTTTGTCCCGATTCTTAAATTATTTAACCATTTCATATTCATCCATTTTCCTTTTACTAATTAAATGATTGAAATTCAAATTTCACATTTTTTTGGGGGGGGGGATTTTTTTCATTATTGAGCAGGATTAATAAACTGTCATTACATTTTCCCACTGATTTAATATATTCCGAATTTATAACTGACATAACTCTATAACAAAGATTTATAATCCAAAAGATAAAATATGGTGAATTTTGCGTTTTTGTGACTTGAAGCATGCGATCAATCCCATGAACACCTAAAAAATCTCCTTCCAACTCTTCATTTTCCGGTAAAAATATTATATGTTCAAGCGATTAGGATGAGATTTTTTTTGTTGTTCAATTACTGTCATTAAATAATCCTATTAATACCAAATCTAACCGGATATAAAGTAAGTCATTATTATTCCTATGCTATAATCGATTAATTTATACGTTTTTTAAGCGTATTATATAAACTTTTTAATTAGGCGAAATGTAGTAATGTGAAAAGGCAGAAAAGATTAAAAGAAGCGGGTACAGTTTAGAAATTTTAGGCGATGGTAAATCAATATTAACGGAATTTTCAGACTGCTATAAACTATAAAAATGTATATAAAAATTGTAAATCCGGTATGTATTAAATTATTGCGCTTTAATTTAGCTTCTTGAGACAGGTATTGTGAAAAAGAATGTACTCCCTGACCCTAATTTACTCTCTACCCAAATTTTTCCACCTTGGGCAATTACAAACTCTTTTGCGATTGCCAAACCCAGTCCGGTCCCTTTTGAAGTTGTATTCCCGGCCTGAACAAATTTTTCAAATATTTTTCTGCAATCTTCCTCGGTGATACCAGGTCCCTGGTCCTTAATAATAAATTTAACAAACTTGTTCTCTTCAACAGCATTTAATTTTATTGTTCCACCAACCGGGGAATATCTTATGGCATTATTAATTATATTAACCAATACCCAAACCGTTTTTTCAATATCAGCTTTAATTGATGGAAGTGGTTCGCTTAATTCAGTTTCAAGCTGAATATTTTTTTCAGAAAGCAACATCATCAAAGCGATAACAGCAAGTTCTACAATATCTTCAGGCCGGATTTCCGTAATCTTTAATTTAATGTTACCGGTTTCGGCCTGTGAATAATCAAGCAGCTCATTGACAACTTTTGATAACCGGGTGCTCTGTTGTCTTATTGAATTAAGTAATCCTTTTTGTTCCTCATTTATTGTACCAATCCGGTTATCTTCCAGAAGTTTTAAACATAAATTTATGGAAGAAAGGGGGGTTTTAAGTTCGTGTGAAACTGTTGCAATCAAGTTTGTTTTTGCCGCATCTCTCTCCTGGAATAGGGTTACGTTTTTAAGCAGAATTATATAACCGATATGACTTGTGCTTTTATAAACACTTGATTTCAAATCAACCTCAATATACTCGATTGAATAATAATTTTCTTTTCCGTTAACGATAATTTTTAATGGTTTAATCTCTTCGTCCTGTTTTGTCTCATCTTCTGAAATTAATTTATGGAGTAAAGTTTTTATTAATCCGTTTGTTAATGCTACCTCCATCGCTGATTTGTTTATCGTATCTTCTTCTTTTAATCCGGCAAGGTTTAGTAATGAATTATTGGTTAAAATTATTTTCTTATTCTCATCAAGAATTAATACTCCGTCTTCAAGGTTTTTAACGATAGCATCCATTCTTTTCTTTTCAAAAAGTATTTGATCAAGATTTGTATCCTCATATTCTTTTAACCGCTGAACCATGACATTGAATGAACCTGCTAAGATACCCATCTCGTCGTTGGAATTAAGATCTAACTTTTGATTGTAGTCTCTTTTTGATATAGCATTTATTTTAGCTGTTAATTCTGTAATTGGGCTTACGATTTTTGCCGGAAAGCTGAACACAAAAAAAAGAGTTGTTAAAATGCTTATTGATCCTACTAAAAACATATAGATTGTTACTTCTCCGGCGGTTTTTTCAGCGTCGGAATTTCGTTTAAGCACCGCATCCATGTTAAGCTTGTACACAGAATATATTTTATTACGGGTGTTATTATAAAATAAGGTAAAATTGCCAAAACTTAATTTATCATATTTATAATCGGCAAGTTCAATTTTCCCGGCTGAATTAATAAATTTGTCATGGTATTGTTTAACACCAAGCGCCGCTTCCTGTTCCCCGTTCTCAGTAATATTATTTAATTCGAGAATTAAATACTTCTCAAATTGAGAATCCATTTCTGAAATTAAATTGTTGTCTGACTCAATTTCATAATTCCCCGTTAATTTAGTGGTTACCTTATTACTGATAATATTATAAATCCCGTCCAAATCAGCCAGCATTATATATGAATAACTGATCGAACGGTAATTATCCTTGATAGTACCTTTAAAGCCTTGCGCAATTTTATTTATAAAAAATATTCCAAGTATGCTTAATATTAATATTACTGTAAAGAGAAGACCAACGCCTGCCGTTATTTTGGATTTAATCTTTTTCATAACAAGTAATAATTTCTATTATAATCTTTAACTATTGGTAATAAATGACTTATAAAATAATAAATTCTGGCAATTATTTAAAAATAAAAACTCACAGTATATGATTTTAATTCAACTTTATTATTCTGGAGAAAAAAACTCCAAATTTTTTGGTATTGAATAAATACTATATAGAGTGAGTTTATAATATATGAAATACTCAAAGAAATCGGCTATTACTTATCTAAATATTTGTTTTTATGATTCGATTTCCTCGCTTTTGAAAATGTTTTCTTCTGCCTTTAGAAAGAATAAACCGAACCGATAAGTAAAGTGCTTTGGTTATTCTTAGAGAAATTTCCTGTATTATCTTCAAAGGTATTTACATTAGACCAATCTCTTCTGTATTCTAATCGTGTAACCAGACTGCCTCCGAATTTATATTCATAAGTAACTGTAATCTCTTTAAGCGCCTGGAGAGTTCCTGTAGTGAATCCGCTCTGGTCGTTATAATATTCACCTCTGGCTGCAATTGCTGAAACACTGCCAATGGTGTATTTACCGGTTAAAGCAGCGCCTTTCCAGATCGCAAAACCATTAGGAGTATTAGATTCCTGTCCGTAATCTGCATCAAGCGTTACAAACAAAGCGTCTGTTGCCTGAAGATTGAATATTGAATCAAACACATATCTTTTGTTAGTGGCATTATTTTCTTCGGCGCCTCCAATGAAATTTTCCGTAAAGTTAAAGATAGAATCAGGTGTCCATGTAATTTCAGCTCCCAAAGTTTTGTCGGTATTATTATCTATAACAGTGTTCCAGCCGTTATAAACATAAAGGTTAGCAGCGAACTGCGGGCTGAAAGTATATCCTGCACTTACGCCATTGTGAAAGTATGGTATGGCATAAGCGAACAGAAAAGATCTGCTGTAATTTATATTACCAAGAGTTTCAATTACTTCGGCTCCCATATGGGTAGCCATCTTACCTGCATTTATAGTAAGTCCGCTTCCAATTGGAACAACGGCTGTAAGGTATGCCTGCTCAACGTTTTTAAGTGAAACTTGAGTTCCTAAACTTGCATTACTGTTTACCAGGTCCATAGTTTGTCCATAAGCAAGATCAACCCTGAAACCGACGGGTGCGGCATTTTTTTGGAATGTAAGCCTGGCTTCATTAATGTTAAAATTATTTTCATAAACATCAAAGTTCCTGTAACTGTTCATACGGCTGAGGGGATTATTGAAGTTTACGTTATAATTAACATCCACCAGACCCGTAATTGAAAGAGGATTAGCCGGTGGTGCCGCCGCGGCCGCTGTTGTATCAAGTATTCCGGCAAAAAGTAAAACTGAACCGAGCAGTAGTAAAAGAATAATAGTTAGAAATTTCTTTAATAAAGCATTATATAAAGAATTCATATTAATCCTGTATATTATTTAATGAATTAATTAAGATCTCAAAAATCTTTTAACTCTAATTCTAATTAGGATTCCCGTATAATCTGTTTAGTGCTAGATTTACTTCCAGTACATTAACAAATTTATCTCCGGCAATTCCGCCAAACGCAGCAGATGCATTATCATTTAAAATTTGTTCAATCTCTTTACGGGTGGCTGATGGATCACGTTTCAAATCAGTAGCCCATTTAGAAGAAACGCGATCTAACTGGTATTCTGCATTTTGAAGCGTAATATCCGGATCTAGTCCTGAACCTGATGCAGTTACCAAATCACCTGGTATATTCTGAAGAGCAACATCAGGGTGATCCTGTCTCCACATATCAAAGAAATTTGACTGGATATCAGTTCCTGATTTTACGATCTCAACTGATGTATGTGGTTTACCATCCGGACCGTTATTTGTTACTGTTGATGGAAATGTTCCCGGGTGATCATTTGAGTAATTTTCAAAGAAGACTACAGCAAGATCGGTAGCTGCAGGCTGTGGAGTAGCAGGGTTGTTTTTTATCCATTGTGAAACGATTGCTGTATGTGCAGAAGCCCAATTATTTATATAGTTTGCATGGTTTGAATCAGCACTAACCCATGCAACTGCCATTCCATTATGCAAATCAGCCCATTGGGCGACTATATGCGGGCTGCCCTGATATTTATCCTGTTGAAACCATTGTTCTAAATCAGGGGCAATCAATTGCCCGGATTTTGAACCGCCGTTATATTTTACAATTGGCCCTAGAGATTGAGCTACACGGCCTCGTAAAGCATAATTTGAAACTGCAAGGGCAGAAGATGAAGAAGCTGAGCCGTCATATGACGCTGCCGATGGCCGGGGTTGGAAATATTCATCTTTAGTGAAAGGCTGTGCAATTAATTTTGAACCGATGACAGTCCCGTTTGGAGCTTTTAACATACTTCCATTTGCCTGGAAGGGGAATGCAGTTTGTCCTATCGCCCATAAAATAAGAGGATATATTATGCAGCTAACAACTACAAGAATTGTCAATAAAAAAACGCTTTGTTTAATCTGTTTTAACATTTTAATTTACCCTTCATGTTATTAGACATTAACTGAAAAATTGAAAGCTTGTTAGAATAATATCAATAAGCTTTATTCCGAAAAATGGAAGCAATACACCTCCCAAGCCCCAAAAAAGTAAATTTCTCAATAGCAGGGAATCTGCCCCAAGCGCACGGTATTTTACTCCTTTAAGTGCTACCGGTATTAATACCGGAATAATAACAGCGTTAAATATAACGGCGGACATAATTGCTGAAGTTGCAGAGTGCAGGTGCATAATATCAATAATTTTTAACCAGGGTAATGTACCTGCAAATAGAGCCGGAATTATGGCAAAGTATTTAGCCACGTCGTTAGCTATAGAAAAAGTAGTGAGTGCGCCCCTTGTCATGAGTAATTGTTTACCAATTTCAACTACTTCAATTAGTTTTGTTGGGTCGCTGTCAAGATCAACCATATTAGCGGCTTCTTTAGCTGCCTGTGTTCCGGCATTCATGGCTAATGCAACATCGCCCTGTGCAAGTGCAGGAGCATCATTTGTACCATCTCCCATCATTGCTACAAGTTTCCCTTCTGCCTGTTCTTTTCGGATATAAGCTAATTTGTCTTCCGGTTTCGCTTCAGCTAGAAAATCGTCTACTCCGGCTTCAATTGCAATAGCCGCCGCAGTTAACCTGTTATCACCTGTTATCATAACGCTTTTTACACCCATTTTTCTTAAATGAGCAAAACGTTCTTTAATCCCGGTTTTTACAATATCTTTTAAATGTACCACACCAAGAACTTTTTCTCTGTCGGCCACAACTAAAGGTGTCCCGCCTGTTTTGGCTATTTCTTCAACTACTCTATATACATCGGCTGGAAGACTGCCATCTAAAGCTTTAACATATAATTCGATAGCATCCACAGAACCTTTTCGAATACACCTTCCGTCTTGCAGGTCAACTCCGCTCATACGCGTTTGTGCACTGAATGGAATAAATGTTACACCAAGTTTATTTAGTTGTCGTGCGCGTATTTGGTATTTTTCCTTGGCCAATACAACAATACTTCGCCCTTCCGGCGTATCATCTGATAATGAAGAAAGCTGGGCTGCATCTGCCAAAGCGGCAGCCGGCACTCCGAATGTTGGGATAAAATCTACTGCACGTCTATTACCTAATGTTATAGTGCCAGTTTTATCCAAAAGGACTACATCTATATCCCCGGCAAGTTCAACAGCTTTTCCGCTTTTAGCTATAATATTAGCCTGGAGAGCACGGTCCATTCCTGCAATTCCAATGGCAGCCAATAAGGCGCCAATTGTAGTTGGAATAAGGCAAACTAAGAGTGCAATTAATGTTGGAATATCAGTTCCAAGGCTGTGTAATGGCTGCGACAAACCAAGATAAGTTGTCATATACTGTTCGGCGTTCCATGCCATCGGCCAAAGTGGTATAACTACGATGAGGAATATTAGTGTAAATGCTGAAAGAACAAGTGTTAAAGCTATTTCATTTGGACTTCTTTGTCGTATAGCTCCTTCTACTAGGGCAATCATCCTGTCTAGGAAAGAATCGCCTGCACCACTTGTTATTTGTACTTTTATTTTATCTGAAAGAACAATAGTGCCGCCTGTAACACCCGAACGGTCGCCGCCGCTCTCTCTTATAACCGGAGCGCTCTCACCGGTTATAGCAGATTCATCTATTGAAGCGATTCCTTCAATTATTTCACCATCACTGGGAATAATCTGCCCAGTCTCAACCACAACAATATCTCCCGGTTTAAGATCATTCGATGATACTTCTTCAACATTTCCTGTAGAATTTACCTTATACGCAACTGTATCATGTCTAACTCTTCTGAGTGAATCTGCATGGGCTTTTCCACGGGCTTCAGCAAGTGCTGTTGCAAAATTTGCAAATAAAACCGTTAGGAATAGCCAGGCGTCAAGTGAAATAAAATAACTTAATGGAACCTGGCTGCCTGAACCTGTAAATATTGTCTGTAATATAAAAAAAAGAGTTAAAAAAGAGCCTACTTCTACTACAAACATTACAGGATTTCTCCATTGAATATCAGGACGAAGCATAATAAATGCCTGTTTTATGGCTGCAATCGCAGTTTTCTTTTCAAGTAATTTCTGTGACTTAACTTTCCGTGGAGGTTTATTTTGACCCTCGCTCGAATCAGTCTTTAGTTCGGGTTCGATAGTGTTTAAAACATTTTCCATGAAAATTCCTTTCAATCTATTAATTTTTCTAATTTTCTTTTGATGTTATTTAATAATTCATAAATAATTATTAATTATTTTCAGTAATTAACCGCCGAACGGAATTGGTCCAAAATGTTCTGCTACCGGTCCGAGTGTAGCTATGGGAAGAAAGAGTAAAGCGCCGACAATAATGATTGTTGCAAATAAAAGGAATCCAAAAGTAATGCTGTCACTTCTTAAAGTTCCCAATCCGAACGGGCTGGATTTTTTTGCTCCAAGAAATGCAGCCATCGCTATCGGGGCAACAATTGGTAAAAACCGGCTCACGGCCATAACAATACCTGCGGCCACATCCCATGCCGCAGCAGTAGGAGCAGGGCTGGGATTATTAGCAAATCCATATACAACTCCTAGCCCGTCAAATGCAGACCCGTTATTAGCAGATGCAGAAGAGAACTGATAGAATATTTGAGAAAGTCCATGGGGTCCTGCATTACTTATAGCTTTTAATCCCCACGCTGTTGCTGCAAATAATCCTGTCGGAAAGAGGATCATTAAGGGATGTATTAATAGTGCAATCGTTGCTAATTTCATTTCACGGGCGCCAATCTTTTTACCAAGATATTCAGGCGTCCGCCCTACCATCATTCCTGCAATAAAAATTGCTATAATTACATAGAGCAGCATATTTATCATCCCTACGCCTTTGCCTCCGAAGATACAGTTAAGCCACATTCCAACCATTGGAGCTAAACTTGCCATCGGTGTCATGCTGTCTTCTTCAGCATTAACAGCTCCGCATGTAACATCTGTTGTGACTGCATCGAATGTTGAGCCTGCAGAATTTCCGAAACGAAGTTCTTTACCTTCGAGATTTCCAAGATGCTGATCAACAGGCAGCCCGGCAACTGCGGGAAGGGTTACAATCAGTTTCCCTCCGGGAGATGTTGCATTTGGTATTTCGTATGTTCTGGTTTCTGGATGGGAACTTAAAGCCTGATTTGGTTTTGTTGTATCGAAATATACAGACCAGACTATAGTCCCGATCATAAGTATCAACATCACAGCAAACACAACAATTCCATGCTTTTTTCTTCCAAGCATTTTGCCGTACATAAGTACAAGGGCAAAAGGAAATATCATCATCGCCAAAGTGTTAAAAAAGTTGGACCAGTCTGTTGGATTTTCAAAAGGATGTGCTGAGTTCATTCCATAGAACCCGCCCCCGTTAGTACCAAGCATTTTTATTGACTCAAAAGCAGCAACCGGGCCGACAATAATAGCCTGCTGTTTTGCAGCGCCTGTTGCGTCTGTTCCAAGTGATGCGGGTTCCAAAGTTGAAACATGATAAGAACTGTTAAATGTCATCGGGCTTCCTTCAATTATAAAGAAAAGCGCAAATGCAAATGCAACAGGCACAAAGGTATAAACAATTACACGCCACATATCTAGGAAAAAGTTCCCGAGTTTAGCGTCGCTGCGCAATGCCCTGATGATAGCTGTTAATGCGCAAAGCCCGATTGAAGCTGAAATAAATAAATTTGCAATACCAAAGAAAATTTGACTGAAATTAGATAAATGTACCTCACCTGAATAATGCTGCAAATCTGTATTGGTCATAAAAGATATTACACTATGAAAGATGGTTGTAGGGGCAAGCATTCCTTTCCCGTCAGGGTTCATAGGCAGCCATGGTTGAAGAGCCAACACAAGAAATCCAAATACAAATAGAGCTGTATTAAAAATAAGCAATGAACCTACATACTGTTTCCAGTTCTGCCCCCCTGAATCCAATTTTTTTTCAAACCATTTGAAAACGGGTAATGGTTTATATTTGCCCTCCATTATCCAAACTAAGTAACTGCTTAAAGGAAAAGCTACAACAGCCGCTGTTACAAGTAGGAAAGTAGGAAGAAACCAGGTTTGTAGAAACATTATATTTCACTCCTTTAAATTTTTGTTACTAAAATTATCTTTTATTGAAATTCTTATTAGAATTTTTCTGGCCGGATTAAAGCCGCGAAAAGATACACAAGCAGAAAAGCTGCTACTGCAATTGTTACCCAAATCATTTTAAACCTCTTTTTAATTAAATTTTTTCACATGCGCTAATGAACCAATAAAACAAAGCCATAAGCGCTATCCCAAGAAAAAACATTGCCGGAAGCCAAATTGCTATATTCATATTAAAACTCCTTTTTTTAAGTTATTATAAAAACGATACGAGTAGTTAGAAAAGAAGATTATCCGCTTTTTACAATTTCATTTTTTCTTTTCAAGGTGCTAAGCAGTTCAATTTGAATGCCAGCCGGATGGTATAACTTAAAAAGAATGAATAGTATGTTAAATTGTAAATCTTTATTCCCGAAGGGATACATAATTAAAAGAGTGGGTTATTATATACCCTACCAAAACGATAAAGTGGTTTTCAAAATGGCAGGGTCATATGTTATCCAAAAAATTGAAAATATTAAAATACTGGTAAATTATTCGAAAAATAAAATATCGGAATACAATGTTATTTGGCACTTCGCTTGATAAATCTAATATTGTAATAATAAAAAGAGGAGAGCCATATGGAATGGTTTGAAAAAGTATTAGACAGCTGCCCCGTAAAAGAAGATAAGTTAATACATAAGGTTGACTTATATACATTAAAATTTGACTGGGTTGAAATTAATTTAAAGAAGGGAATTTTTAAACTCATTATAACCAATGGAAATGAAATTAAAGGTTTTATAAATATTTATAAAACATATAAAAGATCTGTTACTTCTATATTATTTAACAAAAAATATATTATTAAGAAAACAGGTTTAATTAACCGGCGGATTATAATTAAAGAAGGAAATATTATTAAACCACTAACGATAGTTTTAACTAACAGGTCTAAAAATCCCGAATTATTATTACCCAATGGAGAAAAAATATATTGGAAGTCTTCCTACTTTTCAAATAATGAGTGGATATTTTTTGATCAAAATGATAATAAATTACTACAATTTAATTTGGAAGATTCTTTCCTTAACTCAGGCTTTAACATTATTATTAAAGATAAAAAATTATATCAAGAAACATTTTTATTGCTGATTGTTGCCGGTATTTTTAATTTGATTAATTCAATTGAATGAACAAATTTTGCGAGTATTTGCTAAATTAAAATTTAATGTAGCCCAGGCATTTATACCAGGGACTTGAATTTACTAACGGTTGTAAGTTTTAGCCAAAATGATTTGAAAATTGTAGATCAAGCGTATAATGACCCGCCTAATATTTTCCTAATCTCAAATATTGATGATTTGCCAAAAACTTGAGGTTACTCAATAAAATTCTTAATATCTGCTTAAATTCAATTACTATGTAACAGGTCAACGGTATTAGAGGTCTGGTAATTGTTAAATATAGTGCTTAATCGTTCCCTATAATATTGTTTTATATTTTTTGTATTATGCGGGGATTAAATCTACCCCCGCACAATACCTATCATCACTTTGGCTGAGGAAAGTGATTCAACTATTAGACAAGCGAATACTTGAAATTTGTAAAAATTAAATTCACTAATGATTAGCAATCAAAAAAATTTATACCAGACGAATATTATCCGCCAAAAGGTATCGGTCCAAAATGTTCAGCAACAGGGCCAAGTACAGCAATGGGCAGAAAAAGTAATGCGCCGATAATCATTATTGTTGCAAATAAAAGAACTCCAAAAGTTACGCTGTCGGTGCGCAACGTACCCAGGCCGAACGGGCTTGATTTCTTTTGCCCTAAGATTCCGGCCATGGCAATTGGAGCAACAATGGGTAGAAAACGGCTAATAATAATTACTATACCGGCGGCAATATCCCACGCGGCTGCCGTAGGTGATACCGGATTGTTGGCAAATCCATAAGTTACCCCCAGGCCGTCAAAGGCAGAACCATTATTTGCTGAAGCTGAAGAAAATTGGTAGAATATTTGCGAAAAGCCATGCATTCCTGGATTGCTTATGGCTTTCAATCCCCAGGCTGTTGCAGCAAATAATCCTGTCGGAAAAAGTATCATTAATGGGTGTATGAGTAGAGCAATTGTAGCCAATTTCATTTCACGGGCACCGATTTTTTTACCCAGGTATTCGGGAGATCTGCCTACCATCATTCCTGCTATAAATATTCCGATAATGATAAACAGTAGCATATTTATCATTCCCACACCCTTACCTCCAAAAATACAATTCAGCCACATGCCCACCATAGGTGAAATACTTGCCATGGGGTTTAAGCTGTCATGCTCGGAATTTACTGCGCCAGCTGTAACGTCAACTGTTATCGCTGCATAAGTAGCGCCGGCAGCAGTGCCGAACCGGAGTTCTTTTCCTTCAAGATTTCCCAAATGCTGATCTACCGGCAGACCCGCAACTGAGGGAAGAGTTATATTTTGTGTCCCTCCGGGTGCTGTCGCACTTGGTATTGTATATGTCCTTGTTTCAGGATTAACAGTAAATGCCGGATTTGGTTTGGTCGTATCGTAATAAATCGACCAGACAATGGTTCCTATCATCATAAACAACATCACCGCGAAGATAACTAGTCCATGCTTCTTCCTGTTAAGCATTTTACCGTACATAAAAACAAGAGCAAACGGAAAAATCATCATAGCAACCGTATTAAAAAAGTTAGCCAGGTCTGTCGGGTTTTCAAAGGGATGTGCTGAGTTCATTCCATAGTATCCACCACCGTTAGTGCCTAACATTTTCATCGCTTCCCACGCTGCAATCGGGCCAACAACTATTGCTTGCTTTTTTGCAGCGCCGGTAGAATCAGTTCCCATTGAAGCGGGCTCCAGTGTTGATGCATGATATGAACTATTAAAAGTCATAGGGCATCCCTCTATTAAGAAAAATAGACCAAATGCCAATGCAAAAGGTATAAAAGCATATACCACTACCCGCCACATATCCAAAAAGAAATTGCCGAGTTTGCCATCACTGCGTAAAGCCCTTATGATTGCTGTTAATGCGCATAACCCGATGGAAGCCGACATAAAAAAGTTAGCAAAGCCAAAAAATGTTTGAGTGAATGTAGATAAATGAACTTCGCCGGAATAGTGCTGTAAGTCCGTATTCGTCATGAAGGATACAGCACTGTGAAATATAGTGGTTGGAGATAGCATCCCTTTTCCATCCGGATTCCATGGCATAAGCGGTTGCAGTGACAGGACGAGGTACCCAAACGCAAATAATCCTGTATTAAATATCAACATGGCCTTAGTATATTGTTTCCAATCTTGACCACCATTATCCAATTTTTTTTCAAACCACTTAAAGACAGGCAGGGGTTTATATTTCCCATCCATAATAAATACTAAATAATTGCTTAACGGAAAGGCAATTACAGAGGCCGTTAAAAGCACTAAAGTAGGAAGGAACCAGTATTGTAAAAACATTATTTACTCCTTAATTTTATTAATAAAATAATTGTCTTACTAATTAACTCCTTTAATAATATTTGCTTAGTCCACACGCATTAACTCTAAAAATTTTATCAATATCCCAGAACAATTTGATAATTTTGGAGTAACAAATACATTGTCTGTATCTAAGAATTACATAATTTAATTCGTTGGATATATTTACCTTAAGAAATAAGGAGATAGCTAAAATTAACCTAAATTTATAATAAAATTTTATTAAAGTAGTTTATTAACAATTAGAATGCCATCAATTCTTAAGACGGAAAAGTTATTGGTTTCTAAATTAAAATGAAGGAGTAAATATCTAACCGGGGACTGCATAATAATAATTTCAAGATCATATTACCCTACCAAAATGACATACTGATTTTCATTTTGGCATGGTTGTATTTTTAGTAAAAACATTAAATTCAAAAAAAACCCTTAAATAATTAAAATATCAATTATTTTAATTTATTTAATTTTGGCACTTCAATTGATCTATTCCACTTTGTAATAATCATTTAAAGGACAATTAAATGGAATGGCTTGAGAATAAATTAGATGAGCAAACTGTTATCGATAAATATTCGTATAATATATTTGATTTGATTGAATCTGCTCAGTTTAAATGGATTGAGGATATTTCGAAACCAGGAGTTTATTATTTCATCAATATAGAACAAAATAAGACTATAGGTTCCATAAATTTTAGAAATGGATTTATAAAGTCTGCCGGATGCAGTATTTTTAACAAGAAGTATAATTTGAAGAAAAAGGGATTGTTTGACCCCAGGATTATTATTAATGATGATAATAAGAATACTCCGGCCGCAACATTTTATTATTATAACTGGAAGGGGGATGGCGAACTATTACTTGCCGATGGAGAAAAATATTACTGGGAACCTTACGACAACCTGAATAATGAATGGATGTTTTATGATAAGCTTGAAAATGAACTAATTCATTTTAAACCGATTACCTCATTTTTCAAAACCGGTTATTACATAAATATTAAAGCTGAAAATTTAAGTCAAGATAACATTTCAACTCTCATCTCGCTTGGTATCTTCAACCTGATTACATCAGCAGAAGAAGTAAGTGATGATGCTCCAATGATGTAAAGATTAATATAAATATAAATTTATAAGCAGGGATATTTATGAGAAGATATACTAAGTATATGAATGGAGAAAAATATTTAGGCAATACGAAATTAAAAGAAGTTCATGATCTCGTTAGGGAAAGGGAGCAGTGTAAAATAGATGAGGTAGTATATAATGAAAATGAACTACCCTTTAGTACTTTGGATAAAGCTCATTTACAAGGTTATTCAAATTGCCCCTATTGTATAGACAGCATAAATAAATCTTTAGATGTACTAAAAGAAAAGAATACTTTAAAAAACTAATATTAGTTAAATATTCATTTCTTTATAAAAATTAATAATTATTTTAAACTATTTTCTCAATCCCGTAGCTTTGAAGTTTTCTGTATAAAGTAGTTAAGCCTATTCCAAGAATTTCCGCAGCTTTGGTTTTATTTCCGTCAGTGTAATCTAAAATCTTTGTTATATGAACTTTTTCTAATTCTTCCAGACTGGTAAATTCCGTTATATTCTCAGGTAAAGAGTTGGTTTTGTATGTAAGAAGTTCTGCAGGCAGAGAACTTTCATTCAATACATTTCCCGAAGTTAATATAACTGCCCTTTCAATCAGATTTTTTAATTCTCTAATGTTACCTGGGAAATTGTATTCGGTAAGCCGTTTAATAAAACCTGGTTCAATTTCTTTAATTGTTCTTTTTAACTTCTCATTGTAAACATTTACATAGCTGTCAATAAGTAATGGAATATCTTCTTTCCTGTTTCGTAATGCCGGAAGTTCTATTTTCATTACTCCGATCCTGTAAAAAAGATCTGCCCTGAAATTTCCTTTATCAATTTCGTCTTCAAGATTCCTGTTTGTTGCGGCAATTATTCTGATATCTACGGATGAAGGCTTTGTATCTCCCAATTTAATAAAACTGCCCGTCTCAATCACTCTTAGCAGCTTTGCCTGCAGAGATATATCCATTTCACCTATTTCATCTAAAAAAAGAGTTCCCAAATTTGCCTCTTCAAAAAGTCCTTTTTTATTTTTATTAGCGCCGGTAAATGCACCTGTCTTATAACCGAACATTTCTGATTCCAAAAGATCTTTTGAAAAAGAACTGCAATTAATAGCCACAAACGGTTTTGATCTTCTCGTACTGGAATTATGTATTGATTGTGCAAGCAGATCTTTACCGGTACCTGTTTCACCTTCAATTAACACCGTTGTGTCTGTATCTGCAACTTTTTTTGCTACGTCTATTGCATTCTGAAGAAGTTTCGAATTTCCTGTAATATTATCAAAATTAAATTTTTTCTCAATTTTCTTTTCCAACTGTTCAATCCGGTGGCTCATCCGGGTCTTTTCCATAGCTTTTTCAGTTGTTGTATAGATTTTATTGTCATCATCTCCTTTAATTATATAATCAAAGGCTCCTTCTTTAATTGCCCTGACACCATCCTGGATGGTTCCGTACGCTGTAAGCACAATAATTTCAGTTAAAGGGTTCTGCATCTTAATTTTTGGTATTAAATCTATTCCGGATGCGTCTGGTAGTTTTACGTCAGTAATAACTACATGAAACTCTTCCTTATTTAATAAATCCATAGCTGATTTTGCATCGGCAGCTTCAAATATCCTAAAACCTTCCAGCGATAAAAGTTTGGAAAGAAGCCTGCGCAGTTCTTCTTCATCATCAATAATTAAAATATTGCCTTTATTCATAATACAATTAAATGAAAATAATAAATGATAAGCTTAATAATTATTTGATCAACTTATAACAAATATAATATATTTATAGTTTTAATTAATGCATGTCTTAAGACTTAAATCATAATTATTGAATTGCGACTTAGTCGGCCTTACAATTTAGTTTGACCTTTTAAGATTGACTGGCAAGTTTTTAGTAATTATTTCAAATGTCATTAACCGGGTAAACAGTTAAATTTAAATAAAATTAAACGTCTAAAAAATTCACATTCTATTCCGGAATATAAGTGCCCGGGTTAATAGCTTCTTTTTTTAACAAGAAATGTATTCTAGCATAAGTCAGGATTGTTCCTAATGCAGCAAGAATACACAAATGAATGAAAGGTGGGATAAGATCGCTGAAGGAAGCGCCCATTTGAGTGATGCCCAAAAAAGCCTTGAAATAGGGAACTAAGGGAATAAGGTAAGAAATATTTTGTAATGCTGCCGGCATTGACTGAATAGGCCAAATGTAACCGGAAATGAAAAATAGGGGATATGTAGTAAAGGCAATTACCTGTAGTGCAATAATTTTCTTTTTAAAAAATGAAGAAATAAAAATGCCTGAGGTAATTATACTGATAAAAAATATTACTGTAAAAAGCATTAACAAAAAGAAACTCCCTGCAAAATTTATTTTAAAAAACGAAAATATTACGGTAAAATAAAAAATGGAATATCCCATGTAGAAAAACATGTAAAATGATGCTTTACCAAGCAGTGCAGCAGAATTACTCCTATTCGCAGTATATAATAATTCACCGAGAAGATTCTTTTCTCGTTCCCTTGCCATGCTTTCGGATAAACCAATTAATAATGTAGCCTGCAGAATTAGAATCAGGATACCTGGGATAATAAAATCCCCGTAAGCTTCCGAAGGGTTAAATAAATTTCTTAAATCAACTCTTAATGGATCATACATACCCTTTGCCTGGTCTATGCTGTAACCGTTCATTTCCAGGATTTTCATTTTTATGTCTTTATGATAATTCTGCACAACTTCATTAATGGCTTTATTAAGATCATTTGAAACTAAAAACCTAACTGTATTTAAATAAATTTTTATTGTAACAGACCTGTTTGATTTTATATTGCTTTCAAAATCCTTAGGAATTATTATTACAGATTGTTCATCATCCTGATAAATTCTATCTTTTATAGAATTCATATCTGTTAGAATTTCATTAACTTGGATTATTTTATGTGCATCAAGTTTTCTTATAAATTCTTCTGAATAAACAGATCTATCCATATCCATTACCGCAACTGGTACTTTACTTTCACTTTTATTAACGTATATGGAAGTATAAAAGGAAGCATAGAAAAGCGGAGCAAGTAATATTATTGAGATCAAATTAATATCTTTTGATAAAATTATCGCTTCCCGTCTTAGTACTGCAATAAAACCGGCCAATCTGTTTATCATTTATTCTTCTCCGTGGACAAACCGTATCTTTTAATATTGTATCTTAAAGCAAAAATTGTAACCGCAACCGAGACAATTATAAAAATAGAAAGCTTCAAAATTTGAGGAATTAAATATTGAACCGGGACGCCCATTTGATAAATTTTTACGAAACCTTCAATAAAATGTGTGTAAGGCATTAACTGTGCATACGTTGAATGGATTTCAGGCATAATTCTAAGCGGATAAGACAAACCGCTAAAAATAAATGCCGGAGTAGTTAAGAATAGTGCCAGTTCTGTTGAAAACATTAAATCATGAAATAGCGACGAAATCATCAAACCTAAAAAGAATACTACGATTAAAAAGAAGGATGTAAATAGTATGGCAGTAAGAACTGATCCGGCAATTGTAATGCCGAAAAAAGGATAAAATATTCCCAATAAAATTATTACATTTAATAGTTGTATAGAAATGTGCGGAATTGCTTTACCTATTATTATTGCCGGTATTTGATTATCTGCAGTTACTAATAAATCACTAAATGTTTTTTCCGTAAATTCTGTACTAATTAAAAGTACTGAAACAAGGAACACAGCCATGTGAAGAACAAAAGTAACAAGAGCGGGCACAAGGTATACAAGATAACTATAGCTCGGATTAAAAAGTATTTTCGTTTCAATTTGAACAGGATTAACTAAATCCATTGCCTGGTTTTCCATCAAGCCCTTAGAGCGCAGTTTCTGCAGGAATGCGCCGCCGGAAATAGTCTTTATTATAGTAGAACCGTCTTTCATTACAGTATTGCTTTTAATCAAATTCATGGTGTTCATAAAGAGTTCAACATTTGACTGCTTTCCATCTTTAATAGTTGCTTCCATGCCTTTGGGGAAGTGGAAAGCCGCCGAAACATTATCCGTTCTAAAATTCTTTTTTAATTCTTCAAGCGAATTTGCATAAGTAACAATTTTCATCGACGGAGTTGATCCGATATACCGCGTAATTAATTGAGACAGCTCACTATGGTCTTCATCGTATATTGCAACAGGTACATTCCTGAGTACTGGATTCTTAAAGATAACAAAAAGAATTACTGCAACGATGAACGGTACAATAATAGAAAGCAGATAAAGTGTCTTTCTTTCTATAATCCTTACAAACTCTCTTTTTACTACCTTACGAACGGAATTATAAAATCTTTCTTTATGCATTGTTTTGCTCTTTACTAAAATTTACCCGGCTATAATTCTATATTAACGGTCATTCCAGGCCTTAATCCATCAATATTAGATTTACTTCTTAACCTGACTTCAAAGGTTTTAATATCGAATTCACCTTTTTGGTTGGTAGGCTTCCAGGTAGAAAAATCACCCATAGCTGAGATATAAGTTATTTCAAATTCTTCTGTTTTATTTCCAAGAGCAGGTATTGTTACTTTATATGTGTTGCCTTTTTTTATTCCGGCCATTTGAGTTTCTTTTACCTGTAAGGTAATCCAAATGTCATTTAAATTAAGAACTGTAAATAAAGGATAACCGCTTGAAATAATTTCACCGGCATTCACAATCTTTTTTTGTAATTCACCATCAATAGGGCTCTTTAAGTAAAGTTCTTCCTGGTATGCTAAAGCTTCTTTATACCCGTTTTCGGCCTGGTAGTAAAGAGATTTTGCTCCCTCTATTTCCTCAGTACGTGCACCTTTCATAACCATATCATATTTCGCTTTAGCCGCATCCATTTGTTCCTGTGCCGCTTTGTATTGAAATTCAACCTGGTCCTTTTCCTGTGCAGAAATTAAGCTATCATTATAAAGGTTGTACATTCTTTCCCATGTTTTATTAGCAAATTCATATTGATGCTTTGCCTGCAGGTATAAATTTTTAACAGCTTCTTTTTCTTCAGGCCGTGCTCCATTAATTGCCATATCATATTTGGATTTTGCAGCATCCATCATCCCTTTAGCCTGCTCAACCTTGGCATCCATCTCCTTGCTTTCCATCTTTGCAAGAATTTGGCCTTTTTGAACATGGTCTCCTTCTTCCGCATAGATATTGTCAATTCTTCCGGGAATTTTAGAAGCAACATCAACATCGCTTACTTCTACTATACCCCCGATAACTTCATGTGTGGTTGCAAATGAATCCGCAAGTAAAACTGTAATTCCGACAATTGCTAAGACAACCGGGAGAGACAAAATGATATATGATCTTTTTATTTTCATTTTAATTTACCTTCCACTTTATTCCAAATATTTAAAACTTCTTCAGGATTTCCTGAATTAACATTTAATGATGTTAAACTTTTGTAGTAATCAAATAATGATTGCTGACTTTCAATTTCATTTTTCTCTAACGAGAGTTGTGCGTCTATAACTTCTAATGATGTCCCTAAACCGGTATCAAATCTTCTTTCATTTAGTCGTAAATTTTCCTTGGCAAGATCGATGCTTTCATTTGTTTTTAGATATCTCTCTTGTGAATTTGCAACATCCCTGTAATCTTTATTGATTAATAATCTAATATTTCTTACTGCGTCGGCTTCAATATATTTAACTTCATCTTCAAGATGGCTTGCTGATTGGAGATTGGCATAGTCTTGAAATCCATTAAAAATATTAAGGCTTACCTGAACACCTACTGCCCATCTTGGTTCAACACATGACAAATACTGAGGATACATTTCATACTGGCCAAATAACCCGGCTTGAGGTAAAAATTTTGACCTTTCAACATTATATTTTTGATGAGCGGCATCTTTTTTTAATGAAATAAGTTTTAACACCGGCTGTTGAGCCATTGCTTTATTAAGATAAGAATTGAACTCTCCAAGATTATCAATGTATAACAGGCTGTCTTTAATCTGAATTTCTGCATCTTCCGGTATACCCAGACAGTTCTTTAAGGCAATTTTAGATAATTCAAGGTTATTATTATCATCAAATAAATTTCTTTCAGCTTCTGCTACGGCTACTTTTGCTCTTAACATATTATAATTAGCTATAATCCCTTGCTGTAAAAGCTTCTCAGCCATAGCTTCATGTTTTTGCATCCCGCTTAAAACATTCCTTCTTGTTTTTACTACATCCTGTAAAAAAACAATGGTTAGATAATTATTTACTGTTTCACAAATAATATCGTCTTTTGTTTTTTGCAGTTCTACTTCGGAAGCATCAAATTCATCGCTTGCAAATTTTTTAGCAGCTAATAATTTTCCCCCCAAGAAAATAGGCTGTACTCCCACTATAGTAGCCGTCTTATAATTTTGATCCTTAAAAATCTCATCGAAGGAGGGGAGTGCGGCATTAAGTTGTGATCCTGCTTGTTGTGCGGCCAGCGCTTTTTGCTGTGCTGTAAGAGCCGTACCATTTTGTAATATATTATAAATATTAGTTAATTCTGCCTGGTTAGATGATTGAAGCTGTATGATTACATCACGTATCGGGTTTAAGTCCAGGATAAGTGGATCATTAAGATGAGTATATGAATCCGTAACATTTATTTTCGGCAGGAAATTACCCCAAGCATCAATATTATCATATTTTTTCTGAGCGGTTTTTTCCTCATACTGTTTTATTTTTGGGTTATTCTTTAGTGCCGTGTTTACAGCATCTTCCAACGTTAAATATTGAGCCTGAAGCTGAACTGAAAACCAAAGAATAAGTCCAAATGTAACGAATGCAAGATTTAATTTGTTATTTAATTTCATCTATTTTACCTATTTAATACTGAATCATTATTCATAATAAGGTTAAAAAATATATTTAATTTAAAATCCCTTTGTGTATAATCAACTTAACGTTTTGACGCAAAGTATTTATTGAAATCCCTTTCCTGTCTTTTGCCCAACTGTCAAGCATATATCTTATTCCTCCGAGCAGGAAATAACGAAAAGCTTTAATATTAATTATCGGATTTATTATGCCTTTATTTACCCCATCCGCTAAAATATTCTCTCCGTCTTTAATAAAAAGTTCATTATACTTTAGCCACTTACAGTCTTTAACGTGAGATACATTTATTTGTTCATTCACAAAAACAATTGCTAATTCAGGCTTATTGTAAAAAATATTAAAAAAGAGATCTATCAATTGATCGATTTTATCAATGGAATTGACATCATTTCTTTGTTTTAGTTCAGAAATTGCCATGTATAGCTGCTCCCAAAGATTTTCAAATATTTTATTAAGAATTGCTTCCTTATTTTTGAAATACAGGTAAACACTTCCCGTAGCAATTCCTGCCGTATCTGCAATTTTGTAAATTTTAGCATTATGAAATCCGTTCTTAGCAAAAATCTTTATGGCAGCATCAAGTATATCTGCTTCTTTATTTCCTTCTTTTATTCTCATATTTTAGTAAATGATATATGAATCATAATTCAAATATAAATTATTTATAACTCTTTGTCAAGTAGAAGACGGAATTAATCCGGGCTAAAGTCAATTGTAAACAATATAATTCGTTAACCCTAATAATTAAGTTACATTAACATCGCAAATAATAAAGGTGTTAATGATAAAACTCAGAGTGCTTTATAGTCGTTTTACTTACTTGTCCTCTTGTTACGGTGGTCCGCTTTAGCAGGGTGTTGCATAATGAAAAATATTTTGTATGTAGATTCTGGATGTAAAAATTGATGTGCTTAAAAATTTTTTGTGACGCTTAGTTTCAATTAACAGAGATGCGTTAGGGCTCAATAAATGATTAGCAATAACATATTTCTAATTAGCTCTATTATCAGTCAATGGAATGCCGAATTCAACTACATTTAAAATGCTATTTTCTCTACTGAACTTTAAATATCCGCCGGAGAGATCGATTATTTTTTTTACTATTGATAAGCCGAAACCTAATCCTTCTTCTGTCAAATCACTTTTATCAAATTGATTAAAAATTCTTATATTATCAATATTTACGTTGCCAAGTTCTTTGCCGGAATCCACAATTTTAGTTACATAATTGCATTCTTTCGATTGGCCGTATATGTCGATAGATTTTCCTTTTAATGAAAATTTTAAAGAATTTTCGACCAGTTCTTTTACCAATATTTCATAATGCCATTCTAATGTACCTAATTCTTTTTGTTCAAATTGAATTGATAAATCTTTTTCCCGGCCGAACTCATTAGCTTTATTTAATAACAGTTGTGATATTTTTTTTTCATTCAATCTAAACCGGTTTTGAACTTTCGTGGGTTTATCCATTCCGTTTTGCGGTAATAATTCCATGTAAGTTAAGAACTTTTCAATTCGCCGGTGAAGTCTTTTCCCTGATTTATTTATTATTTCGGCCATATCTAATATTTCTTCTTTTGATAATGTTTCCAGGTTTTCCTTTATGATTCCTGAAATACCCAGAATACCAACAAGCGGAGTGCGCAATTCATGCGGAACTCTTTTCATTAATATATCCCTGAATTCCTGGACAACTACTAAATAATTATCCCTTTTCTTTAAACGGTAGTCGATTGCATTTAATACGTCATCTATCTGGAATGGTTTTATAATATAATCATCCGCTCCATTGGACATTCCTTTCCTCATGTCTTGCAATTCAGATTTAGCTGTTAAAAAAATAAATGGGATCATTGCAGTGGCTAAATTTTGCTGGAGTTTCTTTAATAAATCTATGCCGTTTAAAACAGGCATTCTGATATCACTAAGAATAATATCAGGCTCACAAGATATAGCTATTCTATAACCTTCATATCCGTTATTTGCGCTCAAAACGTTATAACCCTCGTTTTCAAGCAATTCAATTAAATTGATTCTTATGCCAGGTTCATCTTCAATTATTAGGATTGTTTTCACTAATCACTCCAGTAATACCCTAATATTCGATATTTTTATACCATAGTTAAATATATAATTGTTAAAGGTCGAATAATGTTGTAAGCGGGAGATTTTGAGAGTGAATAATTAAAATAATGATGTTTATCTAAATAAATTTCTTTCTGATTTTAGTTGAAAACTTCTTGCTTATAACAAAAGGTTCTTTAATATCCTTTAAATAAGCAATAAGGCTGGCGTTATACCATTTATCAATTTTTATCAAATAGTTTAAATTAATTATAGTACTTCTGTGAATTCTGATAAAATTTTTCTGGGGTAGAATGCTTTCCCAATGTGATAATGATTTTCTTATTAGATAAGTTTTCCCATCCAACATCCTTATTGTTGAATATTGGTTTTCTGCATTTATAGCCATAATTTCAACTATTTTAATTAATGTCGGATTTCCATCAGCTCTGACAAATATTTTATCATCGACTGAATAAATTTCTTTTGGAGGGCTTATCAATAAATTATTATCGTTTTTTTTATATCCTTCGGCTTTTCTTAATCTGGTTTCTATTGATTTTAATAATTCATCTGAGTTGTAAGGTTTTACTAAATAGTCGTCAGCACCAAGCAGCATTCCTAAGCGTATATCTTCTCGGTCTGTTTTGGCAGTTAAAAAGATAAAAGGTATGGTTTTTGTCGAATTATCTTTAGACAAAGCATCCAGCACATCATAGCCGCTAAGTCCATTCATCATAATATCGCAAATTATTAAACTGGGGTTTTCTTCTTTAGTTATTTTGATGCCGGTTTTGCCATCTTTTGCCGGGATAACATTATAACCTTCTTCACTCAATAGTGTTATGATATTCTCGCGTACGTCCAGGTCATCTTCAATTATTAGTATTTTCTTTCTCATAATTCCCCTACAAAATTATTGTTGTAATAAGAGAATCCTCAAGCATCGACGCTTTTTTTGTTTGACAAGAATGAAATGTTCTAAATAAATTAAAAATACATACTCCCAAAACTTCAAAAGTGATTTCAGGTACTTTTATACCGCTAATTAATGATTGCATTAAATGCAGACGGTTTTCTTCCGGAAAATCAACAGTTTTATTTTTAACTAAATTAATTTGTTCTGAATTATTATTAAGAATTATCACCTGTAAAAAGTGAATAATTAAAATCAAATTTAAAAAATTTACGCGGCTGCTTGAAAGGCAAAGTAAATCAATCCCCATTATTTTCTAATCCAAACCTATATATATACATTTTTTCACGTCTATCCCCAAATTGCTAAAAATTGCATCGGAAAATTAATAAACTTATGTAAAAGATAAAGAATAACTTCAAAAAAACAAAATTGAATGTAGAATTAGTACTACAATTATACAGTTTGGATAATCGTATATCAGTTTATAAAAGCATTAATGTAAAATTACTAATGAAATTTTTTTTCTTCTGAAAGCATTGTAAGTATTAATTTTATACGTTTTTTCCGGGTTTCTATTTTATTTGCAGTTTGAAGCCTGTATTTAATAGCATATAAATTAGTCTTGTTAAGAGTTTCAAAAAATCTTTTTGCTTTAGTATTCTTTTCCAGCTCCCTGCTGAAATCATCCGGTAGTGAAGCTGTGCTTTGAGGATGGTATGCATTTTCCCATCTGCCATCGGATTTTGCTTCCTCCACTTTTAGCAAGCCTGCTTTTTTCATTTTCCCGGATATAATCAACCGCTCAACATTAGCTGTATTATTCTTGGACCAGTTACTTCCCGCACGGCGGGGTGTAAATTTCTGAAGCCATGATAACGCATCATATTTATCTTTTTGACCATCTATCCATCCGTAACATAAAGCTTCATCAATTGCTTCGTTATAAGTAACGGACTCTTCTTTCGAATTTTTTTTAAAAATGCGAACCCATACCACTTTTGATATTAAATGATTTTCCTCAAGCCAATCTCTCCACTCGGTTGAGGATTTGAATGCAATTACCAATTTTGTTTTGTTCATATTTATTGAATTTAAATAATATGCCAAAAATTTATAATATTTTTAATATTCCAGGTGAGCTATTTCATACTTATTCAATAAAGAGGCTTGAAAATTAAATTTTTCCAGGATTTAGCAGTAATTTATTCAAAAAGTATATGAAGTGTTCAAAGTGAACATTCAGGTATGAACAATACAAATTAATCAAAGTGATGTCAGGGTAGTAAAATAAAGGTTATTATATAGTATTAAAACTATTTACAAAGAGAGTGGGGAATTATGATCAGTTTACCCAATTACCGCCGCTGTGAGGCAGCAATACTGCTAAGAAGCTAATCATAAAACTATTACGGAATAAAATCTTAGAACTTAAGTAGCTTATTATTCACATTGCCGGGAATGCCTAATATTTTTTGAATATTATTTAAAATATAAAGTTAATCATAATCCCGGAAACTAAATAATATATATTTCTTTCAGATTAGATACCCTCAGTGACAAAAATTTACGGATTTTTAAATCTATAATACTAAGTTAATGGAAAACAAATGGGACAAAATAATTCAATTGGTTTTTAACTTGTAAAATATAACACTTGAACTAAATTTCTTTAGTTCAAGTGTTATTGAATAAAAAAATTTTTAATTCAATGGATAATCCGTATAACCTTTTTCTCCGGGAGTATAAAAAGTATTACTGTCGGCTGCAATAAGTTCATCATGCTTTTTAAATTTGTCAATAAGATTGGGATTAGAAATAAAAACCCTGCCCATGGCGATTAAGTCTCCCTTTTTATCCTTAAGATCGCGTTCAGCCTTTTCAATATTATAGCCTCCGGCAAGTATTAGTGTCCCATTAAATTTATTCCTAATTAATATCTTTACAGAAGGATTAACCTGTGGCGCTCCCATTGAACTATGATCCACAACATGCATGTATAATAAGCTAAGTTTACTAAGTTCTTCTGCAAGCAGTCCGTATGTCTCGTCTATACCTTCGTAAGCCAGCAAACCATTTGAGGCTCCATAAGGAGAAACTCTTATACCAACTCTGTCGGATCCAATAGCGTTGGCAGCTTTTGCTGCAATCTCAATCGCGAACCGAATTCGGTTTTCAGGAGAGCCCCCATATATGTCACTTCTCTGATTAGCCGTCGGATTAATGAATTGTTCTATCAGGTAGCCGTTAGCGCCGTGAAGTTCAACTCCGTCAAAGCCGGCATCGATTGCAAGTTTAGCACTGTTGGTATATTCATCTATAGTTTTATGAATATCATCTGTTGTCATTTCCTGAGGTACAGGGTAGGGCTGTAATTGTTTCTGATCTGTCCATGTTTCTCCCTTAAACCCGATTGCAGACGGTGCAAAAACTTTAGCATTTGAAGGTAAATTAAGTGGATGTGATACGCGGCCCGTATGCATTAATTGAACAAATATGCGCCCGCCTTCATTGTGAACAGCATCCGTAACTTTTCTCCAGCCGAATACTTGTTCTTCATTAAAAATTCCGGGAATTCGTGCATAACCAAGTCCGTTTGGAGAGGGGGAAGTTCCTTCAGTAATTATAAGCCCTGCACCGGAACGCTGCCTGTAATATTCTGCCATAAGATCATTAGGAATATTATTTACCGCTCGGCTGCGTGTCATAGGGGCCATTACAATGCGGTTTTTCAGCATTATTCTGCCAAGTTTATATTCGTTAAATAATAAGTTTTCCATTTTTGTTACCTTTCTATAATCTGATATTTTATATTTTAAAACTTTATTGTTACATCCATATATCTAAATAATTCAATATAATAAAACAAAAAAAATCACTTTAGCTTAATAGAACCCGAAACTGCAGATGTAAATTCTGCCAAAGCTTTTTTATTTACTGTTACAGTAATGTAACGTCCGTGTTTTTTAGCAATCAATAGACCGGCATCAGTAAGAATCTTAAGATGATGCGAAACTGTTGGCTGGGAAAGTTCTGCAATTTTTTCAGCGTCTCCGCATGAAATGCTTCCTTTGCTTGAAATCTCTTTGAGGATCCGCACTCGTGTTTTGTCACTCAACGCCTTTGCAATTTTTACTATATAGTCTTCAGTGGTTTTCATATTTACTTATCTAAATGTATCAATATATTATAACCATCACAAACTTATAAGTAGATTAGATAAGATCATGTGATGGTCATAACCTTTTTATAAAAATAATTATGTTCCTTGATGCACTTAATTTTTAAAAATTAATGTTCAAGAGTTTGATTAAATTATAGCCCGGAGTACATAGAATAGTTATTAAACCTCAATTCCAGCGGCCCGGCATGAAAAATAATTTTTTTTGAAGGACGTAACCCGACACATTTCAACGCTTCTATGTTTGATGAAAGTAACCAGGCTTCAGATCCGGGAAATTTTTGTTTTAAAGTATCGCCTATACTTTTATATAAGAGATTAATGTTTTCAGGCTGAATTCTTTCTCCGAAAGGAGGGTTCATAATAATTAGTGCTTTACCTTCAGGTGGTGTTATTTTAGCAAAATCCTTTCTATCAACTTTTATTTTATCCTGAAGGGCGGCCGATTTTATATTATTTCTGGCAATACGGGTTGCTTCAGGCGATATATCCGAACCGGTTATTGAATAATTAAACTTACTTATACTATTTTTTGATTCATCAGTAATTTTATCCCATAATGCCTTATCAAAATTTTTCCAGTTCATAAACCCGAATTTTTTCCTGTTTATATTTGGAGCAATGTTATAAGCTATCATCGCGGCTTCAATCAAAATTGTTCCGGAACCACACATGGGATCTATGAAATTACTTTGCTTATCCCAGCCTGACATCAGGATTAAACCTGCCGCTAAAGCTTCATTGAGGGGAGCTTCGTTTACCTCATTCCTGTAGCCGCGTTTATGAAGCGAACTCCCGGAACTATCAAGTGATAATGTTACTTCATCGTTTTGGATATATACATTTATTCTTACGGTCGGATTATCAAGATCTACATTTGGTCTAACACCCGTTTTATTCCTGAATTGATCTACTATAGCATCCTTAGCTTTCAAAAAAACATATTGTGAATTTTTAAAAATAGGGGAACTTACTGCGCTGTCTAATGCTAATGTATCATGTTCAGTTAAATACTTTGACCAGTCAACTTTTTGCACGCCTCTGTATAGCCAGGTTTCATTTGATGCTTTAAATTTATATATCGGTACCAACACTCTTAAAGCTGTGCGTATACATAAATTTGTTTTATACAACAAAGATTGATCTCCCTGAAAACTAACTGCACGTGTTAACTTGGTAATATTTTCAGCACCCAATTGTTTAAGCTCTTCAGTCAGAACATCTTCCAGCCCCTGGTGAGTTTTAACGGTTATAATAAATTTATCTTTTAAGTTGATATCCATTTAAATTGCGGTTTAATTAATTGAAGAATTTAGGTAAAGATAACTGTTTTCAGATAGGTTTTAAATAGAATAGATTTTTATGATTTTATTATACTTAGAATAAAGATATAAAAATAACATTAAATAAATTATACACCCCAAAGATCAGAGGTGTTCAAATCTTTGCCCATTAACTTTAAGTAATAGAAAAGCTGCCCTTTATGCTGGGCAAGGTGAGTTATCATTTGCAGCAGGTGTTGAAAAAGAAAGAGTTCCTGGCCGCCCCAGGGTGCAATAAATGCCTTATCCAAAAGTCTGTTTTCCTCTATATCCTCAAGACACGTTAAAGCTAATTTTTTGTCCGCCTCTAACAGTTCTAATGCCTCCTCAATACTTTTAACACTGGGTAATACGGTTTGTGGTGGTACATGGTCTTTGGCGCTTAAATCTTCCATACTGATTCCTTCCGGAAGTCCCCAGTCACCTTTTACAAAACCTTTTATTGCCTTTCCGCATCCATTGTCGGTGCAATGCATCAGGAACTGACCCATATTCATCCAATTATTACCTATAGGCGGTATCCAAAGCAGTTCATCATTAGAAACATGTTGAAATAACTTTTCCGTAATGATATAGGTTGTTTCTGCTTCGTTTTTAAGTATATATTTAAGTTTCATTTCTGCTTTCTAATTATGTATTAAATAATTTAAAATCAATATCATTTTTAGTTGCAGGTAATAATATTTTTTATTTAAACTTCATGGCCCCACCGACAAATATTCTCTGTCCGGTTAACCATCTTGCCTGATCGGAAACTAAAAATAATACTATATCCGCTACATCCTCAGGCGATCCAATCTTTCCTAACGGGATGTTTGGTAATATCTCTTTTTCAAGTTCTGAATTTATCCAATCGGTTTGTACAGCTCCCAAAGAAATTTCATTTACAGTAATTCCAATTTTGCCTGGCTCTATTGCAGCGCTTCTTGAATATGATTCCAGGGCAAACTTACTTGCAATCAACCATAATTAACTATAACTGTTTGTAATTATTCAAAATCAATTTTATTTATTCTGGCGGATTGAAGATATTACTTAAACATTTTTAATTTTTAAGAAATTTCAAATGTACCATATACATAATTTTATACCGGTCGGATATAAATGCTGATATTTTATTCTTAAAGCTTAATCCGGAAGTCAATTTTTTGAACATTGGGTATTCATTAACAACTTTTATTTTATAATTCCATTTTTGAATATCTGCGTCTTTTCCAATCCCCATTTTAAAAAGGCTCTTTCATTCAAACCACTGTTCCGGATGACTTTTTGATTTGCTACTTTAACGCCAAATGATGAGGCTGCATCAAAAACAAATTCACTACCGGGAAAGCATGAAGATATTTTATTAAAAATACCCTTAATTTCAGCTTCGCTGAAATAATACATGACACCGGCTGCTATAAAAAGAATATTTTCTTCTATATGCAATTCGCCGAACCAACTGTCATCAAGGAATGATTGTGATATAAATTTTCTTCTTCCTTCCTCAAGGATAAATTTCTTCCTGAGTTCGATTACTTCCGGTAAATCCAAATCATACCAATACATCCTGCCGTTATCAACTCTTTCAAATGTTGTGTCTAATCCGCAGCCAATATTTAATATAGTGGCTTTTGGATATCTATTAAGAAATTCTTTAATTGTTAAGTCAATATGTATACTGCGTGCTACCCATTCGAATTGGGTAATAGGGTGGATATTTTCAGCAAAAGTTGAAAAATCATAATTTAATTTGCCGATAATTTCGCTTGCTGATTTATCTACTAATAAAGGATTTATTTTTTTAGTTTCAACTGCTCGCCCCCATAATGGAAGTAACAAAGTAGTTTGCACATCATTAAGCTTAATTTCAATATTCTCAGGCATATATGCAAATCCACAAAATATTAAAGAAATTCTTATTCATCTTTTGGTTTATCGGATCGTTCTTCCCACTTTTTTTTATGCGCTTTTGTTTCCACAATCTCATTTACGGCGTTTCTTTTATCTTTATTTAGAAATTCAAAAGTTGCTGCAAACATGGTAGTTGTCATGCTTCCGCCGTATTTTCTTATTTTTATAGCAATACGAATAAATACAGCTATTACTATTATTAAAATAGCGACTAAAAATATTAGATCTACTGCATCATTTATCATTATATTTCTAAATATTTATTCAACATAATACTTTTAATCAGGCTGATTAGAACATATCGTGAACTCATACTAATAATGAAACTACACAATAAGATACAAGTAGTTATTCATTCCTGGGATTATTTATGCATGTCGTACCCTTTAACATTAACCGTACTCAATTACACCTGGTAGCGCCGGAAATGATATTTCAAACTAATTATTTAGACATAGATTGTCAATACTTAGAAAAATTGAGACCCGAAGTTTGTCATACAAGCTGCTTTTTTATAGTTAATAAATAAGATACGGTAATTGGTAATTCTTAATTTTTTAATAAGTGAATTATTTATTAATATGACAATTGCCCTGATGTGATTTAGTTAAATGTTTGTTTTTATTAAAATAATTGTTTCAAAAGTACTTATTAATTCAAAATAAATTTTTTTTAAAAAAAAGAAAAACTTAAATCCGGTACGCGAAATACTAAATTTGAACGGATTCATGGAAGATAATTACCCGGTGTGCCGAATATCATATAACGTTATTTGTGATAGTTCTTATGAGGCAGCTTTTGAACAGATAATATTATGGTAAATAAGTATCTATTTTATTAGATTAATCATGGGTTTGCGAATTCAAAATTATTTACATGGGAGTGTAGTGATAAATGTTATTGTTTCATATTTATAAAATTATTTAGGTCGCCTGTTTAATCAATTCCTAATTTTCTGATCCTTCATAATTGCTGAGCAGTACAAAGATGTTGTAAACTTACAGGTAAATTCGGGATAACTTTTTAGAAAAATAAATAATCTTTAATCCCTCTAAACTTAAATTGTATAAGGAAATCGATAAATAAATGATACCGCGTCCAAAATATATTTTTTCAATAACATTTGGTTTCTTAATCATAGCCGGCTCCACCATTTTATTATATGCCTATTCAAACGGAATAACAGGCAAAACTCTTAAAAATGGAAACGGTTGTACTTGTCATAACGCTTCACCATCCCAGAATGTTTTTGTTACTATTTCCGGACCTGATACTTTAATTGCCGGGAAAACCGGAACATATACAATCACAATTAAAGGTGGTCCTTTAGTACGTGCAGGGACGGATATCGCTGCTTCAGCAGGAACACTATCACCCCAGGGAACAGATTTAAGGTTGGATACCGGTGATGGAGAATTAACCCATGTTTTGCCTAAGGCGCCTTTAGGTATTGCAGTTACATTTTCTTTCTTGTATACAGCCCCTAATACAGCAGGTAATGTAACATTATACGCAAACGGTAATAGCGTGAATTTCAATGGCATTGCTGACCCGGGAGATATGTGGAATTTTGCCCCAAATAAAATTATTACAGTTAATTCCACTATATCAGGGATAACTAATAGAAACCGTCCATCAGGCTTTCATCTTAATCAAAATTATCCTAATCCGTTTAATCCGTCTACTATAATTAGCTTTTTAATTCCTGATCCGGGGTATGTAAAATTAGAAGTATTTAATGTGTTAGGGTTAAAAATAAAAACACTTGTTAATGAATTTAAATCAGCAGGTAATTATTCTTACGATTTTAACGCCGTGAGTTTTGCCTCAGGAATTTATTATTACCGGCTTAGTACAGGTAGTTTTTCCGAAGTTAAAAAAATGTTGCTTTTAAAATAACTGGATGGAGATCCAATAACATATCTCTGTTAGAACACATTTAAAGTGTTGATAATTTTCAATTTTGAAAATTTATTTTCTATAAACGATAATATTATAGTAAAGCTGGTTAACTGGAAAACAATCAACTAATAATGCGAGAGGAGTATGAAAAATACAAATTACCTTTTCATAATTTTAACAGTCTTATTTATTGCAAAGGGGATGTATGCACTTCCGAGGTATGCTCTTAGAATGGGTGCTCAATGTATAGATTGCCATGTAAACCCAACTGGTGGTGAAATGAGGAACATGGGAGGATGGCATTATGGAATGCGTTCTTTGCCTTTAGTTTCACCCAGGGAAAGTGACGATGCATTGAACATGAGTAATGAAATCGGAAAAAATATAGATATCGGATTTGATTATCGCACTCAATATCTTTACTCGCAAGAACTTCAAAAGACTACTTTTCAAAAAATGCAGGGTGCTGTTTACGTAAATGCCAAAATTATGGATAGTATTGATATTTATGCTAACTATGATTTTGTTAATGCTTTTTGGGAAGGTTATATTGTAGCACATATACTTCCTAACAGCAGCTACATTAAGGTTGGTACTTTTACACCGGATTTTGGAGTGTTGTTAGATGATCACACAGCTTATACTCGTGGAGGCGACCTGGGATATTTGTTTCCTGGCAGCCGGCCGCAGGGATTAATATTTGCACCGGGTTATAATGTTACAGGTGTTGAAGCAGGATTTAATATATCAGACTTCGGTTTGTTTACTGCAAGCGTAGGCAGCCCTGTTTCGTTAAATTTTAATTCTGATCCTGCATATACAACAAGTATAAAATTTAGCCCCGTTATCGGTAATACACTTGCATTATTGTTCGGAGCATCTTATATGACCTTTACAGGACCTCTTGAATATAGTTATGTACCTTCAGGTCAAAAAGTAAATATGTATGGCGGATTTCTAGGTTTTGGAATAAGTAATTTTACTTTGATTGGTGAGTATGATATAGCGCAGGATTATATCCAACAGGGTACAAAATCTGCCGCTGAAATGGTGGAAGCTTCCTACCTTTTATTTAAGGGGCTGGAGGCAATTCTCCGGTACGATCATTTTCAACCGGTCACATCAGATAACAATGAAAAGTTATCAAGAATTGTAGCCGGATTCAGTTTTTATCCGTACAGTTTTGTTGAATTAATTCCCCAGTACCGTTTCCAGTTTGATACTCCGGCAGTTAAGGATAATGCGGCGCTTCTGCAATTCCATTTCTATTATTAGAAAGTACAATAAGGCGTTTCTTTAATCGTTAAAGTATGCTTGAGAAAGTTTAAAAACAGAATAAAATAAGATAAAAAAATTTTGATTAGGTGAATTTAATAAACAGATAAAACAATAAGTATTTTTATTCCTGTATAATCGATATATGACGCAGGACATAAGATTATGAAAAATGTGTTGATATTTTAAATATTAAAGGAGATTAAATTAAATCGGGGGAGCCTGATGATTAGAATATGATAAAAAACATTTGTGGACGAACGAAAAAAATATAATTTTAAATAAGTAATGAAAAAAGTAATTTTAATACTCCTAATAACTGCGACATCATTTAGCCTTGGTTTCGCGTTTAGGACAATATTAACATCACAACAAAATAAAAGCACAATAAAAATGAAAAAAGTAACAGGCATAGGCGGCATTTTTTTCAAATGCAAAGACCCAAAAGCGATTAACGAATGGTATAAAACACACCTCGGTTTTGACACAAACCCATATGGAGCAAGTTTTAAATGGCGGGAGATTGACGACAGTACTAAAGAAGGACTTACCCAGTGGAATCCTTTTGCAGAAAACACAAAATATTTTGAACCCTCAACAAAAGACTTTATGATAAACTATAGAGTACAGAATTTAGAAGCATTGGTTCAAGAATTAAAAAAGGAAAACGTAACTATCGTGGACAAAATTGAAACTTATGATTATGGAAAATTTGTTCATATTTTAGACATTGAAGGCAACAAAATTGAATTATGGGAAGCTAAAGATGAATAGTTTGCAGGCGTAAAGCGGAAAAATGAAAATAAGACAAAGTCATTTGTCATTGACTTACAATATAAAGAGTGGAGAGGCCGGTTCCGAAGGAATGCCTTTGGCAGATTCCTCCATAGGAGTTCCTATTGAAGAACTCGGGGTAGATTTTATTCCCTGCAATGGTTTAGCAATTCAGAAGACTTTCAGGATTCAGTTACTCACCCTCAAAGGCATATACAATTACTTTCAATACAGTAATAAAAAAAGCCTTCAATTTTTGAAGGCTTGTAATTTTTGGCGGAGAGGCCGGGATTCTACGCAATAGCCTTATTTGTTATGAAATTGAGCTGAAATCGAACAGTTACTTTCAATGTTGCCCATATTGTGTCCACGTTGTCAAGATTTAAAGATTTTAATAAACTTTGTTGTAAATTTTAGCTCAATACAGTTCTCATAATTATTTTATATTCATTTTATATTATATGGTTAAATTAGTGATTGTGATTTTTGTCATTCGCAGATAACTTGAATTAAAATAAAGTAATGTTTAAACTAAAATATTAATTATAATTTTTATCTTATAAAATTATTTAGATATTTTATGTTTGTGTGTTTTTAATTGTATTATCAATAAAATCAAAGTGAGGCAAATTAGTGAGTTCTATACTTTTTATTGGTTCATTACCATGGTCTACTAATGAAGATACTTTGAAAGAAACTTTTGGAGAATATGGTAAAGTTGTTTCTGCAACAGTGGTAAGAGATCGTCAAACAGAAAGATCTCGAGGATTTGGATTTGTTAAAATGGAAAATGAAGAACAAGCACATATTGCAATAGAAGCTTTTCGTGATAAAGGAGCTCAAATAATAGAAAGGGAAGGACATGAGAAGATTGTAGTTGAGGCTTTTGAAGATTCGCAAATGTCTAAACAAGAGTCACAAATTTCTCAAGGTATTGACGAGGAAAAGATTTTAATTCAAGATCAAAGCAATATTTTCACGAATGATAATTCGAATGCACTTCAAATAGATTATAATCCAAAAGTAGAATCTGAGGAATCTAAAAAGAGTAGGGTTTCATTAGAAACTTTTTATTGTAAGATTTATGATGTTGATAATGATTATATATTAGCTAGTTGTATGATTAATCAAGAGAAAAATCTAATTGAAAAGAGAAAGTTTAAGCGAGAGATGTTAGAAGGTATTCTTCAATTTTATATTGGAGAAACTTTTAAGATTAAAGTTTTTTCGAACAAAGGTGAAATAAAATTCAAATTCGAGAAAGATGATTCTTTTTTGTTTCGAGAGAAAAAAGAAGATAATGAAAATATGTTTGACGACCTTGAAAATTATCAATTCTTTAAGCCAATATCTTCTAAGTAATGCAATTAACATTTAAAAACGTAGGACACGGGGACAGCATAATTTTAGAATGGGATAGTGACAATCAAAATAGAATCGGAATTATTGACGTAAATCTCTATCAAAATTCTAATCCTGTTTTAGAATATATTAGAAACACCAAACCCAATAAAATTGAATTTATTTTTTTATCTCATCCTCATATTGATCATTATTCAGGTTTATTTGAACTGCTGCAATATTGTGAAAACAATAATATTAATATAAATATATTAGCAACTACTTGTCATAGAGATCCTAGATATATTTACTGGAGTGATATTGATTTTGATAATAAGACTCTTTTAAAAAAGATCATAATACTATCTGAAAAATTATACAACAATGGTATGATTACGTTTTATGGAACTGTAAATGCCCCATATGAAATACCTTTAAACAATAGATATCTCTTAAATTTTTAGCACCAGATCATAAAGAAGTTGAAGAATATGCTCGAATTGTCGATATTAAGAAAAATTATAATGTAAATGAGTGTAGCAAAGCTGCTAATATCCTATCTACTATAATTCAGATATACTCAAATGCATGGTGTATATTATTGACCTCAGATGCAACAAAGACTTCGCTTGAAAGGATTTATTCACGAAATATTATTGACTCTCTAAATAGTAAGTTATTATTAGTTCAAGTCCCCCATCATGGTTCAATTTCAAATCATTTTAATTTATTATGGGACTTATATCAAAACCAAAATATAGACGCAGTTATTTCTTGTGGATTAAATGAGAAATATAAATTACCTAGTTATCCAGTGATTAAATATTTCTTTAATTCCGGATATAATATAAAGGCTACCAATATTGTATATGGTATGGTACAATTTAAAGAAAAGTGGTCAAAAAGAATGGTTAATAGATCAGAATTACTGGATATTATCTCTACTCCTATCACACACAAGCCTCAAGATTTGACATACGAAATAAAATAAAATGCAATTCATTTTGTTTAATTAATAATATTTTAAGAAATCTTTTTCTTCATCATCAGCTTGTGAATTTCATGTATATTCCTTTTGAATCATAAGAATTTTGACTATTTTTATAACACTAAATAATTATATGGGGCATTCCATTGATTGGTTTTGATTCATTTAGCTCGCTAAATTCTGACTATTTCCATGGATAAGAAATCACTTTCCGAGAGGGACATCTGCACGAAATTTATCACTCCTGCAATCCAGCAAGCCGGTTGGGATATTGAAAAGCAAATCCGCGAAGAATTCTCTTTTACTGCTGGTAGAATCTACGTAAAAGGAAACCTCTGGACGAGGGGTAAACAAAAAAGAGCCGATTACATCCTTTATTATAAACCGAATATCCCCATTGCTATTATAGAGGCAAAAGATAACAATCATTCTATGAGTTCAGGCATTCAGCAGGCACTTGATTATGCTTCTATATTAGATATACCAATAGCATTTAGCAGCAATGGTGATGGTTTTATGATGCATGATTCCAGCATTAAAACTGGTATAGTGGAAAAACAAATCGGCCTTAATGAATTTCCATCGCCGGAAGAGTTGTGGAAAAAATATAAAATATATAAGGGTATTACCGAACCATCAGCAGAAAGTATTGCCAGGCAGGAATATGATTACAGGCCTCAGAAGCAATTAAGGTACTATCAGCAAATAGCTATTAACCGGACTGTTGAAGCCATAGCTAAAGGCCAAAATCGAATTCTCCTTACTATGGCAACAGGTACAGGTAAGACTTTAGTGGCATATCATATAATCTATCGCCTATGGAAAGCCGGTATAAAGAAAAGGATACTCTTCCTTGCCGATAGAAACGCTTTGCTAGATCAAGCTAAACGTAATGATTTTAGATATTTTGGCGATAAGATGACAGTTATCAGAAAAAAAACTATCGACAAATCATATGAGGTATATTTAGCTCTTTATCAGGGTCTTATGAATTATGATGAAGATACAGATGCTTATAAAGAGTTCAGCAGGGATTTTTTTGATCTTATTGTAATTGATGAATGCCATCGGGGAAGCGCTGCAGCAGATAGCGCCTGGAGAGAAATACTAGACTATTTCAATAAAGCTACTCATATAGGTCTGACAGCCACTCCTAAAGAAACTGATTCCGTATCAAATATTGAATATTTTGGGAGTCCGATTTATACCTATTCCCTTAAACAAGGTATTTCAGATGGCTTTCTTGCGCCATATAAAGTTATCCGTTGTGGTTTAAATGTTGACTTGGAAGGTTGGCGGCCTGAAAATGGTAAAACCGATGTTAATGGTAATATCATCGAAGACAGAGAATACAATACTAATGATTATGACCGTAATTTGGTTATTGATGAAAGAACTAAATTCGTATCAAGAAGAATAACTGAATATCTTCATAAGCATAATAGATTTGATAAAACCATTGTTTTCTGTGTGGATATTGAACATGCTGAAAGAATGAGGTTAGCTCTTATAAATGAAAATTCTGATCTTGCCACCTCTAATTCAAAATATGTTATGAAAATTACAGGTGATGATGAAGATGGTAAAAGAGAACTTGATAATTTTATAAATCCTGAAGAGGATTATCCTGTTATCGCAACTACTTCAAAACTAATGACTACAGGTATTGATGCTCAAACTTGTAAGCTTATTGTTTTAGACAGCAATATAAACTCAATGACGGAATTTAAACAGATTATCGGACGCGGTACAAGGATAAATGAAGATTACAATAAATTCTATTTTACTATTCTGGACTTTAGGAATGTAACACGGCTTTTTGCAGATCCTAATTTTGATGGTGACCCGGTAATGATAAAAGTAGTTGATCCGGATGAGGAATTACCTACAATTGAAGACGAAAAAAAAATAACGGATGTCAGTGCAGATGAAATAACTGGAGAGGATATAGTATTTGAACCGCCCGTTCCTTATGGCGTTGATTCTGGAATTGAAGAAGATAATCTTCATAAGCGAGAGAAAATATATGTTAATGGTGTTAATGTTTCTATTCTTAATGAAAGAGTTCAATATGTCGGCAATGATGGAAAGCTGATTACCGGTAGTCTTAAAGATTATACTAAGGCGATGGTTCAGAGAAAATATCGAACCCTTGATGATTTCATTAATAAATGGAATGAAACCGAGCAAAAGCAAGTGTTGATCGATGAACTTACAGAACAAGGTGTAATCCTTGGAAATTTTATTGATGATATAAATAAAGAAATGGATGTCTTTGATTTAATCCTTCATGCTGCCTTCGATCAACCTCCTCTATCAAGAAAAGAGAGAGCCGAAAATGTTAAAAAGAAGAATTACTTCGCTAAATATTCTGATAAAACCCGGAATGTTTTAGAGAATTTACTTGATAAATATGCCGACGGCGGTATTGAAAATGTTGAAGACCTTTCTATTTTAAAACTTAATCCTTTTAATGAAATCGGATCGCCCAGCGAAATTATTTCCTTATTTGGAGACAAGGTTAAATATCTTACAGCGATTAAAGAACTTGAATCTCAAATATATGGAGCAGCTTAGTGAAGAACATCGGTAATCTTGTTAAATCTATTCAGAATATAATGTGGAAAGATCCCGGTGTTAGCGGTGATGCACAAAGGATTGAACAGTTAGGTTGGATGATTTTTCTAAAAATTATGGATGACAGTGATAAAGATTTGGAACTCTTGCAAAATAGGTACAAATCTCCCATACCTCAAAATCTTCAATGGCGCAATTGGGCGGCTGATGATGAGGGAATAACGGGTGAAGAGCTAAAATTATATGTTGATAATGATCTTATTCCAGGTCTGAAAACCCTAGATATAAGCAAAAACAATAAACGCGCATTAATGGTCAGGGAAATATTTGAAGGTACCAATAATTACATGAAGAATGGTACCCTAATAAGGCAAGTTATTAATAAGATAAATGAAGTTGATTTTACTTCTTCAAATGATAGGCATTTGTTCGGGGATATTTATGAAACTATTCTAAGAGACTTACAGAGTGCTGGCAACTATGGTGAATTTTATACTCCGCGCGCACTAACCGAGTTTATGACTGAAATGATAAATCCTAAACTTGGTGAAAAAATTTTAGATCCGGCTTGCGGTACAGGTGGCTTTTTAACATCTGTAATTGAGTACTTAAATAAAAAAGGGCTTAAAAACGTTGCTGACCTTAAATTACTTGAACAAAATATTCACGGTCAGGAACTAAAGCCGCTTCCCTTCATGCTTTGTGTTACCAATTTAATACTTCATAACTTAGAAATTCCCAATGTAGACTATACAAATAGCCTTAACCGTGAATATACTACAATAGGAAAGAAAGACCGGGTTGATATAATTCTTGCCAATCCCCCATTTGGCGCTTCAGTAAGTGATGGAATTGAAAGAAATTTCCCCGTAGCCTACAGAACAACTGAAAGTGCAGATTTGTTTCTATTATTAATGATTCGTTATCTTGATGAAGGCGGGAGGGCAGCAATCGTTTTACCTGATGGCTCTTTAACCGGTGACGGCGTTAAACAGCGAATCAGACAGCATTTCTTGGAAAGCTGTAATCTTCATACAATAGTCAGACTACCAAATTCAGTCTTTCAACCATATGCTACAGTGGCTACAAATCTTTTATTCTTTGAAAAAGGTAAACCTACTAGTAAAATATGGTATTGGGAGCATAATCTACCTGAAGGCCAAAAATCTTATTCAAAGACAAAGACAATTAAAGTTGAAGAATTTGATGTATTAAAGAAGTGGTGGAAGAAGAAAACTGAAAATAAACAGGCATGGAAAGTTGATATTAAAGTGATTGAAGAAAATGGATATAATCTGGATATTAAGAATCCATTTAAAGAAGAAGAAAAAAAGGAATACTCGAGTGCAGAACTTTTAGAGATACTTCATAAGAGTTTTGAAAAGAGTAATCAGTTATTGGACGAATTAAAGACGGTTATTAAATGAGTTGGAAGAAAATAAAATTATCTGAATTTATAAAACCGCGTGAATTCCATTACAGGCCAAATGCAAAAGAAATAAACAACCTTAAAAGAATAGACAAGATTGATTTTGATGGGAATATTTTTCTTTCCGAAAACCCATCCAAAACTGATATGATTTTAATTAAAAGCGGTGATTTAGTGATATCTGGTATAAATGTCTATAAAGGTGCGATTGCGGTTTATGAAGGCGAGGAAGATATTACGGCAACCATTCATTATTCAAGTTATGAATCAGATAAAAGTATAATAAATATTGAATTCTTAAAGAATTATTTGAAAAGTCCAAAATTTCTTGATGCTATAAAGGAGCAGGTTCCAGGTGGAATTAAAACAGAAATTAAACCTAAACATTTACTCTCCTTAGAAATAAGTTTACCAAATATAGATGAACAAAGGATTATTTGTAAAAATATTTCTTCAATTGAATTTTTCAATAAGAATCTTAAGAGTGAAATTATTTCACAAAAATATTTAATAAAACAACTTCGTCAGACATTTCTTAGCGAAGCTGTGCGAGGTAAACTTGTAAAGCAAAACCCAAATGATGAGCCTGCTTTAGAACTTCTAGCACAGATAAAAGTAGAGAAAGATGGACAAATTATAAACAGGAAATTAAAGGGACGACGACTGCTTCCGATAATAAAAGCGGAAGAGATTCCATTCGAAATACCAGAAAGCTGGGTTTGGTGCAGATTGGATGAAATTTGCGATCCATTAAGGGAAATTACCTATGGAATTGTGAAACTAGGTGAATATGTAAAGGATGGAGTTTATACACTAAGAACAAGCGATATTAAACCTTGGTATATCTTAGAAAATAATATTAGAAAAGTTTCTAAAGAAATTTCAAATGATTATATGCGCTCTATATTGAGTGGTGGTGAAATAATATTTTCAATTCGTGGCACATTAGGTGGGTGTAGCATTGTCCCTTCAAAAATGAAAGGGTATAATATTTCAAGGGAACTCGCCATAATACCGCTGACAAGTAAGGTTAATAATAAGTTTATATTATCAGTTTTATTGTCTCCTTATATTCAAAACGAAACTAATGCTAAGCTTAGAGGTATCGCCTATAAAGGTATTAATTTACAAGAAATAAAAGCATTTATGATCCCATTGCCCCCTATAGAAGAGCAAGTGAGAATTGTATCTAAAATTAAACAACTTATGCGACTATGTGATGAACTGGAGAAAAATATAATAGGAAATAAAGAACAAACAAATTTACTTTTACAGGCTGTTTTGAGAGAGGCGTTGAATGAAAAGACGGACGATATAACTTATAAGAAAAACATATTAGACGAATTGATGTAGCAACATTAAGTTGATACGGAATATTTATGTGATCTATATATCTATTTAGCAAATATAAGAGGGATAAAATGCAGAAAAAAGATATAGCGTTATTAGAAATCTCAAAAATAATTGTACATGATGTCCCAAGACATAAAAAAGATGATAAATCTCCTCAAATTGATTACAGCGATAGAGAAAGTAACTTAAATACAGATCTCAAACTATTTTTTAAAGATAAACTTGTTGAAATAATCAATAAAAAAAGCTTCAGGGTATTATTTAATCCTAAATCCGTTTCGCCGGTTCCGTCCATAATATCAGATCTAAATCTTTCATCTCCAAGGAAAGATATAGTTGATCCCTCTAAGAAAATTGCAAAGCAGTTGTTCGAGATTCAAAAGGGTACAAATCCACCAGGAATTATCGTTGTTATTGAAGGAAATATAAATTCAAAGAACATTTTATCAATTCTAAAAGTGGAAAGGGATGAAGGGGCAAAGATTGAAAAGAATACAGGTCAACATTATCTCGATATTGTGACTGTTAGGGATTTATTATTAACCAAGAAAACAAAACTGTTTAAAGCAAGTATATTTTTTAATCGCACTGACTATAACTTAGATTATGATGGGTTTGTAGCTGATAATCAGCTCCAGGTACATTCAATGAAAGAGGTGGCGGATTTCTTTCTGTCTGATTTTTTAGGATGTGAATTTTATGATGATACTAGAATAATAACAAAAAATTTCTTTGAATTTACAAAGTCCTATATTACTCAAATTGAGGATCCTATTAAAAAAGCGAAATATTATGAGCACTTACTCTCATATACTAACATGCCTGATAATTCAATCAGTTCTAATGAATTTGCCGATGAATATCTTGAGATTGAAGACAGGCAGAGTTATGAAGATCATATGAAATTAAACAAATTCCCTGAAGATAATTTTAGAAAGGATACTGAGTTAATTCAAAATCATATAAAAAGGATGATGATAGATTTTGATAATGATGTGTCTATTATATCAAAGAATGGAGATCTTGGGAATAAAGTTAAATTGACTAACGTTGATAATGGATATACAAAAGCAGAAATTATAGGGAAAATAAAAAATATCGGATCATGAATTCAAATCCTAAAATATCGTTTGTGGAAATATTATCTAAATTTGAATCTAACGAAGATTCTTTCATAAATATTCTGCATGTTGTTGATAGTTACTTAAATTGTAATCTCCCCTCGCTTGAAATATTGCCTCAAATAACCTCGCGAATTAAAGACCCAATAAGTATATATAAAAAGTTATTAAAGAAAGGAATAAAATACGAAGACATATACGATATACTAGGGTTTAGAATAATATGTCATTTCCCTTCCGAAGTTGAAAGAGTAAACCAATTTATTGCTGAACACTTCATTATTGAAGAATTCGAAAAGAAAATTGATAACCTTAAATTCGATCAACTTGGCTATACTTCAGATCATTTTAATGTTCGCATAAAAGCTAATTTAACAGAATTTATAGGGTTGGAATCTGTTTCTTCGTTGATATTTGAAATCCAAGTTCGAACGCTTTGTCAGCATACTTGGGCGGATATAGAACATGCATTGTTATATAAACAAGATATGCCGCTTGAAGATAATATTAAAAGGAAAGTATTTCGTTTAACCTCTCTTTTAGAGATTTGTGATCAGGAATTTGAAGATGTGAATCAAAAATTAATAAATCATCCGGATTACAACATATATTCAATATTAAAGAAATTAGAAGGTAAATTTTTCAAATATGCAAAAAGAGATTATGATAAAGAGACTTCAATAAAATTTCTATCTGTATTATCACCATTGATATTAAATCTTAGTGAAGATTTATCCAATTTAATTGCGTTTATTTCAAATAATGATAAAAAGATTCAACAGATATTTTGTGAGCGTATAGGTGAAATTGAAAGAAATATTTATTTTTCTCAACCGGAAATATTTCTGATCTGGTTTCTAGTAGAAAACAATAAATATCCTTTAATCCAAATTTGGTCAGATAATTATTTTATTGGTGACTTAGAAGAACTTTCTATTTGGTGGGGTATTCCAATAGGTTCATCGGAGTAATCGTAGCAGCTATTAACAATTTTAATGATATCTATTAATTCCCACTGAAAACTGACCCACTTTTCCCGCTGAAAATTGACCCACCCCTAGTACAAGAAAGAAATTAATCCTTCTTTAGTTTTAGATAAACTGTTGAAGGAGAAAAGGAATTGATAAGCATGGAAGATTGGATCACAATTAAAAATCTGAAAAAGCGTAATTCAAACTTGGGCACAAGAGCAATAGCCAAACTTCTTGGTATAAGCAGAAATACAGTTAAGAACGCTCTGAATGAAGTTCAGGCACCTAAATATGAAAGGGAAAAAGAAATAAATCCGGATATAGAACCATATGTTGATTACATATACGAAAGATTTATAAATAAACATCTTTTGGGGAGCTGCGTGCTGGATGAGATAAAGTCAAAGGGCTATAAGGGTTCAAAGAGTGCATATTACCGTTATATCAGTAATTTGAAACAGCCGGAAGTAAAAACTTTCCAGCCATATGAGACACAACCCGGTGAGCAGGCCCAGTTCGATTGGAGTGAGTATACCATTAAAATGGGAGAGGTATTAACCAGAATATATATATTTAGCTGCATACTCGGATTTAGCCGTTACCGTGTATATGAAGCAAGCTTAAGCCAGACACAAGGAAGTGTCTTTGAAGCTATAGAGAACAGCCTGATTTTATTTGGCGGAGTTACCGAAAAGATGCAGACAGATAATGCAAAATGTTTTGTTAAGAATGCCTCGAACAGTAACTTTAAGTGGAATAGCCGTTATCTTGCCTTCTGTGGCTATTATGGCGTCAAACCTGCCAGGAGCCTTCCCGGTCATCCCTGGAGTAAAGGCAAAGTAGAAAGGCCATTTGATTACATTGAAGAACATTTTATTAAGACAAGGGAGTTTTCCGGCTTTGAGGATTTTCTCCAAAAGTTAAAAACTTTTCAGGATGAGGTAAATAACAGGATCCATTCAACTACAAAACAAACGCCGGCAGACTTGTTTGAAAAAGAAAAGCACTCGCTTACCGAATTACCTAAGGAAAGATATGTTGATGTAAAAGAACAAGTCCGCAAGGCTACAGCAGATTGCTTGATATCGTTTGCCGGAAGCCGCTACAGTGTTCCATACCAATTTGCTTTAAGAGAAGTCTGGTTGAGAGTATCTAAAGGTTATCTGCTGGAAATATTTTCTTCTCAGAATATCATGATTGCAAGACATGAACTATCGTTAATTAAAGGTAAAGCCATAATCAATTTAGAACATTACAAGAACCATCACATAGAGCGCGGGAACTGGAAACGTTTAGAAGATATGTTTTTAACTTCATTCCCTGAAGAAAGCTGGTTCCTGGAAAAGCTTAAAACACAGAAAAGAATAAATCCGATTTATCACTTAACGAGAATAACGGAGACTATAAAGTTTTATAATAAGGACGACTGTTTACGAGCTTTTACAGCTGCAAAAAACTATAACATTTATACATATATTTTTATTAAGGGATATTTAGAGAACAATTCAACAGTTAAACAGATTGAGCCTAAGGTAATCAATCCATTAATACTTAAAACAATGGTATCTGAAAGCCGTGATATTAAACGGCCCTTAAAGTATTATAAAATAATCATGCAGGAAGAAGTCAGGAATATAATTGAAAGAGATAAACAGCCATAGTGAAAAACACTATATGCACAGTTTATCTCCTTCTATTTTTTTGGCAAAAGGAAAATAATCACAATCCAGGAGAAAAGAAATATGGCCATATTTAATAAACCGGATAATACCGGGCAAAACAATCAGCAGATAGACTATTATCTGAAAAGTTTATCATTGCACACAATAAGAAACAGCTATCTTACGGAATCGGAGAATGCAGTTAAAGCCAAGCTGTCATACCAAGATTATCTTTTAAGATTAGTAGAACAAGAAGTAATATCCAAAATAGATCGTTCAGCAAACCGGAGAATCCAGATAGCAGGCTTTCCACAGATAAAACGGTTGGAGGAATTTGATTTTTCATACCAGCCTCAATTGGATGAGAAACTAATACGCGAGCTTGCGAGTTTAAATTTTCTTCAGGAAAAGAAGAATATTATTTTCCTTGGGCCTCCCGGAGTTGGAAATTATGGAAAGATATTGCTTATGGAAAGAATTTCAGGTAACTGCTTATTCTAGATAATAAAATTCCAATATTTCTTGCCATAATACTTCTCAATTTATTTTCTATAAATATTATGAGAGGTACCCGTGAATTCAAAACCAACAATCAATGAACTTATCGATCAAGTGCTGTCAGAACTTGAAAGGCTGAACTATGCTTATGGTTCAAGACGTCATTTCCGCTCGTTCTATAAAAAGCTGAGTGCTTTCGCCTGTCAGAACGATGAGATATATTTTTCTGAAGAACTGGGGGGAAAGTACTTAAAAGAAAAATATAGATGCACTGTCGACTATTTTAATGAAAATATGCCCAGGCAACTCAAAGATCCTATCAGAAAAATACGTATTCTTGGAGATTATCAACTCCATGGGATAATACTAAGAAGGATTGTTAAAAAGCCAGGATATGTTAAACCCCCGCAGTTTAAAAAAGAACTGGTAGCCTATGAGAAAGAATGTGAAATTAAAGATTATTCAAAGCGGGGACTACGTACACGGATGCAGCGCTTGTTCTTTTTCATAGATTATCTGAATAACAGAAAAATATCAAATGTAAATGAGATCACTCCACTGATTTTATCTAATTATGTAAAAACTATAATACATCATCACGAAAAGAGTATTTCTGCGATTTTAACAACATTAAGGGTGTTTTTAAATTTTCTCTACATAAATCAATTTACTAATGAAGATTTATCTGAAAAGGTACCCGGGCAAAATAAGTACTATTATCCCAGGGTTCCTTCTGTATGGATCAAGGAGGATGTCATTCGGATGCTGGAAAGTATTGACAGGGGAAATCCAACCGGAAAAAGGGATTATGCGATTCTGATTTTAGTTACCAGGCTTGGCATTAGAGTAGGAGATTTAAAATCTTTGCTCTTAACAAACTTAAATTGGCAATCAAAGACAATAGAAATAATACAGGACAAAACGAAAACAAAAGTATCCTATCCTATTCTAAATGATATCGGCTGGGCACTGATTGATTATCTTAAAAACGCCCGCCCTATCAGTGATTCTCCATATGTCTTTATCCGGATGAATCCTCCCTACGAAGCTTTCGGAGAAAACGCCAATCTTTATAATATAATAACAAAATATACCAGGCTCTCTGGAATTACAGTTTCCAGAGGCCAAAGACACGGATTACATTCACTAAGACATACACTTGCAAGTAATTTACTCGAAAAGGGAACACCATTGCCGATAATCTCTGAAATCCTGGGACATATAAACTCTAAATCAACAATGAACTATCTTCATACTTCACTCGAAGGGTTACGTCTATGTATCATTGATCCTGAGGAGGCTGCAAAATGATTAAGAAAAGAACACTTGTTTATGAAAGCATTTTGGGCGGACTGATTAAAGACTACATCGAAGAAAAAAGAGCTGTCGGTTACAAATTTCTGAAGGCACCTCATCTATTGAAGCAGTTTGACACATTTGTTACGAATGAAAAATGGTCTGATTTAATCCTTCCAAAGCAGTTAGTCCTTCTGTGGACAGCCAAAAAACCAAATGAAACAGAGATTAACAGAAATCACAGAATATCAATAATACGAGGGTTTGCAAGATATATGGTAAGACTAAATTATCAGGCTTATATTTTCCCTGCTGCGGCGCTTACCATAGCCAGATACTCCTATAGTCCGTACATCTTTACGGTAAGTGAACTGAAAAATATATTTACCATATGCGACAACTATCCTGCTACTGCTGCATCTGCTAACCGGCATATTATGCTTCCGGTTTTGTTCAGATTATTATATGGATGCGGCTTGCGGATTTCAGAAGCATTAAAATTACAAATTGAAGAAGTAGACTTAGAACAAGGAACCTTATTTATACATTCGACGAAGTTCGGCAAGGAGCGTATTGTTCCAATGGCAAAAACATTAGTAGAACGATGCCGAGATTATGCAGAAAATGTTCACAAGTTTAAGACTTCTAATCCTTTCTTCTTCCCATCACCATTCGGGGGCCACTATAATGATAGCACAGTATATCATATCTTCAGAAAAATACTGTGGAAAGCGGATATCTCTCATTGCGGAAGAGGACCAAGGCTGCATGATTTAAGGCATACATTTGCAGTACACTGCTTAAAGAAATGGGTTCTTAATAAGGATGACCTTACTAACCTTCTGCCATATCTTTCAGCATATCTCGGACATGAGGATTTAAGGGGAACACAGCATTACCTGAGACTGACTGCTGATTTATATCCAGAAATTATTGCTTCAGTAGAACAGAACTTTTCATTTTTAATACCGGAGGTATAGTGTCATGAAGCAGACTGATTTTGCAAGATTGCTGACACGCTTTTTATCGGACTACCTTCCGGGACAGCGCAATGTCAGCACAAATACAATAAAATCCTACCGGGATACGTTTAAACAACTCCTGGCATTTTTTAATATTGAACTTAAAGTCAAACCAGAGCACCTTACATTTAATAAAATAAAAGTAAAAACAATTAGAGACTTTCTGCAATGGCTTGAAAAGATACATAATGTTAGTATTAATACTCGAAACCAAAGACTGGCAGCAATCCACAGTTTCTACCGTTATATCCAATCAGAAGAACCGGTAATCCTATTAGAGTGTCAAAGGATCTTAGGAATACCATTTAAAAAGCGGGAAAGGAAGATAATTGATTATCTGTCGCAAGAAAGCCTGAAGCACATTTTGGAGCAGCCAGATACTGCCACGAAAAGAGGTCGTCGTGATTTAACAATCATGGCAACACTTTATGATACTGGAGCAAGGGTTCAGGAATTAATAAGCCTAAAGACAAAGGATATACGCTTAGCTAAACCCGCAACAATAATCTTAGCCGGGAAAGGAAACAAAAAGCGGTGTGTCCCGATAATGGATAAAACCAAAAACTTACTTGAAAGTTATATGAAGGAAAATCATCTTTTAGAAAACGGGAATCAGGGACATCCCTTATTTTATAATAGCAAAAGCCACCCATTTACAAGACCTGGTATTACTTATCTCCTTGCTAAATATTTGAGACAGGCGAAGGAATCTCATCCGGAAATCCTTTTCCCTGATTACCTCCATCCACACATGATGAGGCATACAAAGGCTATGCATTTATTAGAGTCAGGAGTTAATCTGATTTATATCAGAGATTTATTAGGTCACGTAAATGTTACTACTACAGAGATATATCTGAGAGCAAATATGGAAATCAAGAGAAAGGTATTGGAATCAGCATATATACCTATCTTACCGCAGCATGTCCCTGTTTGGGAGAATGACGGAGATCTGTTAAGTTGGCTTCAGGAGTTGTGCAGATGAAAATATTATGGAAAGATTTTCTGTTAGAGTCATTTGCTTTATAAATACTTAAACGGAAATCTTTCCATAAGCAATATCTTTCCATAATTTCCATTATGGCAAACTTGCCATAATGGAAAAACACATCTTGCCATTGCTATGGGTATTAAAGCTGCTCAGGCAAGAAACAGGGTATCATTTTATTCAGCAGAACAATTAACTACTCTTCTGGCTTCGTATGACTTAAATGGTTCACTTGAAAAGTTTATTGAATCTCTAAGCAGACTTGATTTACTGATTATTGATGAACTGGGTTATCTGGAATTATCTAAGAAAACCGCTTCCTTATTCTTCAGGCTGATTGCTAAGCGTTATGAGAAAGGCTCTGTTATAGTTACCTCTAACAAGCCGTTTGAGGAATGGGGAATTATTTTCCAGGACGATGTTGTAGCTTCTGCTATTCTGGACAGGCTGCTTCATCACAGCTATCCATTTTTTATTCAAGGAAAATCTTTTAGAATGAAAAACTTATTAGAAAAATAATTATTTTTAGACGGGTCATTTTTGGTGAGACAAACGGGTCAATTTTCAACGGGAATTAACAATATCTACATAAATGGAAATAAAAACTTATAAGATAAAAATATTTTTGCTTGGTTAATATCTTAGTATATGAAATTGGATATTTACTGGTTCCTATTTCTAAGATCTAACAATAAGAAATTCATAGTATTACTTTGTTACTATTATTTATAAATTTATAAGGTAATGACTGATGAGATCAAATTATGAGGAAAAAACATTCGAGAGTTATTTTAACATTGAACTTGACAGAAAATCTTCATGTTTTTTCCCATTGGGGCAAGTTCAAGAGGGTGTATTAGGATTTGATGCTTCTGCTTATACAAATAGTAGAAAGTTATGGCGGCGACTTGGTTTCCCATTTTGGTTTTCTCCTCCTTTCCATGGTATTAATTTAAGGGAAATTGCAGATGAAATGGAGTATTATCTTAGGATAATTATTGAAGATATTCCAAAGATGAAAGTCAATATTTTATTTCAATACAAAAAGCCAGAGTATATAACTTCGTCATTAGGCGCCGAGTGGCCGCCTTGGCAGCAATCATATTACAGGTATGACATCTATCAACATCAACAAGATTTACTGAATCATATTGATAATGCATTAGGTAATTTGGTTTTTACAGTTTATGCTTCACCAGCAATAAAGGATATTGATGATTTGGTTACTAAGAAAATCAATAATCAAATTATAGATTACTCAAATTTTAAAAAAGCAAGAGATCTAAATGGCCATGAGAGAAACACGTATATCGAAGCAGGTACCTATTCAATTGCATTTAGCGAACCTGAAAGAATCGCCAACCTTAATTTGATTAATGAATTGGAGCAATTAGGAAATGACAAGTTGAATAGCAATGAAAATAATCTTCAGTTTATTTTGAGATTTCAACAGCAAATTACTTTGATTATGAATCAAAACCTTTATTACGGTGAATCGTTTAGAAAATTGGATGAATTACTATATGAACTAAGGAAATATGAACTACTTTATAGTTTTTTAGTCATGCATAATTTTAGACAATTAACGGGCAATCAATGGTTGATAAAATTATAAACAAACTTTGTTAATATTTGTATGGGAACTTTAAATGATAAGCTAATATTTAAAAATATCTACATCAAGTATCTTTATTTTTTATATTTAATATGGATATGTCTTAGAATTCTTTTCGAATCTATAAATATTGTAAAAAAAATGCCCTCAGCTTTTTCAAGAGAGAGGGCTTTCCTATTTTATTATATTATTTTATTTGTCCCTGCTATTTTGGGTTTACTTTGAATTATAGATGGTTTATCCGACACCCGTTTTAGTTTCTTCACGCCAAACCTACGTTTACTATTCACAATAGTCCGATGCGAAACATTATATTCAGCCGCCAACTGTGGGATGGTCTTTCCTTCCGATTTAGCAATCTCTTTTTTTTTCAATAGCAAGCCTAACCATGCTTTTTGAAGGATGAGGGTTATTCTTTTTGTCCTCCATGTTTTGTTTGTGAGTGCCAAGTTCAAGGTGCTCAATTCGAAAGCAAGCTGGATTATTGCATCTATGCCTTACTTCCATTCCAGCCGGGATCTCCCCGTTATAAAGGGTCCATATATACCGATGTACCAGCCATTGTTTATGACCTCTTTCAATTCGCCGGTAGCCGTCCCGATCTATTAAGAAGAAAAAATATTCCATTTAGGTTATTTCCTTAAAGAATAGTGGATTACAAAAAATATATAAAGTTGAAAATTTAGATCAATATTTTACAGGGTTTGATTTATTAACTGAACAACCACTAATATTATCTCCTTCAATGAATAAAATTTTATATATGAATCCTCTTCTTGATTTTTGGTGGGGATTTGAACAATATGGGCCTATCAGTAAAAATATTGTAATTATAGGTTTTTCATTAAATGAACATGTTACATATATACGACAATGTATTTATTCAGTAATTAATAACTTCCAAAATTCTACCTATCAACAAAAGTACGATAAATCAAATGTTATCTTAGTTGATTATCGAAAGACTGAAAAAGAGCAAAGTGAATATAAGAATACATATAGGTTCGTAAACCCGGCTAAAGTAGTTTATTATTTTGATGGATTTAATGAAGACGTTGTTCATACAATATTTGATGAAGAATCTTTGTAAAATTCTGTGTTGGCTGGCAGGGAATATCTCGAAAATCCATGATAACACTTGGTGGCTAAAACACTAAGTTTGATTTAAAAATACCTCAAAAATGCTTGGTGGCTGGAAGTATCGTGATCGCATGAATTTTACTTATAAACTCTTTGATTTTCCATTGTCCAAATTGCCCATTTTGTGCCCATGACAATGTTTTTTATGGTAATAATAGTACTAATTGGATTGTTTTTAAAAACAAAAACCTCGAATATCGCTTAATTTGCAATAGACGAGGTTTATGTAAGTAGAGCGGAGAGGCCGGGATTCGAACCCGGGGTAGAGTTTAACCCCTACGACGGTTTAGCAAACCGTTGGTTTCAGCCACTCACCCACCTCTCCGTTTAAGAGGGGAGAAGCTTGGCTTAGAAATCCCAACAAAAATCGGGTCTCAAATACCTGCCTCTCCGGGTAATTATTAGCTGAAATTATTTATTTACTTCCGAAAGATAATACTTTCATCTAAATATTAAAATCGAATAAAAAATAAAATTCTTAATAAACATTCTTCGAAATTTTGCAATTAGGCGCATTTGATTACAGATTATGCTGTATTTATAAATGATATTTAATATTAAATGTAATATCTCTTGGTGCTTCAAAGCTGGCGCTGCTGAAAAAAGCGCCTTTTATTAAGTGATGATGATCTAATAAATTGTCCACATATATTGCCGGCTCAATAGAATGATTGTCTTCAAGGGCAAATGTATAACCGCCTGAAAGATTTAATATCCAGGAAGGTGATGTATGTGCGCCGGTGTTAAAATCAAAAAGCCCGGTTTTGTATTCATAGTTGCTTGTACCATTGGACAAACCGCTTCCGTAAATTCCCGTCAGGTTTAGGAACCAATTCTTAGGTTGATAATTTAATCCTGCTACAATCGATAGTCTTTGGTCATGGTCCAGGTCAAAAGGATCGGTTGAATAATCCGCTGGAATGAAACCGCCGGATACGGGTCCGGTACCAAATGCATGAATTATTGCACTGTTCAAAAATCCTGACAACGGGCTTGATGGGTCGTTATATGTTATACTTAATTCCAGGCCTCTTACAATTATTCTATTGATATTAACATTTACCTTTATTTCACTGGAGCCCAATGTTTCATCATCAAGACCGGGTGAAGAATTTTTGTAGAAAAAATCTGCTTTTGCAGTTAAACCATATAGGAAGTTGTGGATAATGCCTGCTTCATATAAATCGTCCCTTTCAGGCAGAGTGGGGGAAGCTGAATCTCCAACCGCAGTTGCGATGGAAGATAGCGCTTCAATATTTGTTGGCATAAATAGTCTGTCATAACTTAGATATATTGTATTAAGTGCATCTGGGAAAAAACTTATTTTTAATCTTGGGCTGTATTGTTTCTCCAGTTCAATGAGTGGGGCAATATGCTGGTCGTATCTGATTCCTGCTTCCAATCGGGTCCATTCATACGGATGAATTTCAGTTTGAAAAAATAGACCGAAATCTGAACCTGTATAATTATCATTATTTGCAGGGCCGTTTCCTGTGCTGTCTCTAAAGTTGAATATATCGTTTCCCGTGGTTGCGCTGAAATCAAGGCCGGCTGCATAGCTTAATTGATGAGAAAGTTCATTACTAAATTTAATTCTGGTTCCATAGGTTACAAAACTCCTGTTCTCATCAACGGTATAAGCCGTAGACGAATCATCATCAATAAATTGTTTCGTTTCATCATAGGGGCTTGTGTTATATTTTAATCCTCCTTCTCTGACGAATAATCCCACAAACAAGTCACTGGCTCTGTCAACTTCACTTGAAATTGTATGATAGTAGGATAAAGTTTGGAATGAATTATAACTTTTATGTGTATCAAAATTAATTCCTTCAAGTGAATCGAAGGGTATTTGAGTTTGAGTTACGCTGTAGTTTATATTCGCAGTAAGATAATCATTCTCACCTAATAAGTAATCAAATTTTCCATATAAAAAGTAATCAAAGCCGTGGTCGTTGAATAAAGTTTGTACAGGCTGATCAATTCTTCGGTCGGATTCTTGTCTTGATCCGGATAGAAAATAACCAAAACTACCGGTATTGTTGCTTAATGATATACTTTGCCCATCTGAGTTAATGGCCTTAAATTCCCCGACTTTTTCACCTAAGTTTTCATTATTCGAGGTCAGATAACTGCCGGCATATGTTTCAAGGTCCAATTGAAATCCGTTTGGCGGGACCCGGTTTTGGATGTTAATAATTGAAGCAATCTGTCCGCCATATTCTGCAGGAAATCCGCCTGTATAAAAAGTGATGTCTTTTATTACCTTAGGATCTACTACTTCATTTAAGCCTCCGAATACACCAAGGGGAATTGGAATACCGTCAATAAAGTAAGTATATTCACCATGTTGACCTCTTATATGTACTTCTCCTGTTGATGCTCTTACAGCTCCTGTTAAATTTTCCTGAACAACTGAAGTCATTCTTAAATCAGGCGAAGCATTAAATGTTGCGGCTTCAAATGTCTTAAAACCTGTTTTTATATCAAGATAAGTTGAAATATGTGCCTGTACTTTTTGTCCTGTCACAACTACTTCATTCATACCTATTGCACTTTCCTGTAACAGTACTTTAGTGCTGCTGTGTGCTTTATCTACTTTTACAAGTGCTGAAAAATCTTTGTAACCAATATAATTAGTCACTAAAGTATATTCACCGGCTGTAACATCCCGTAGTATAGCTACTCCAAATTTATTCGTTTCGCCAATTCTTTCAAAGGTGTCTCCTTTCTTTAGTAAAACATTAACTAGTTCAAGCGGTGTGTTTTGTGCAGAATCTACCACTGTTACTTTGTAATTTACAGTGATTTCATTTTTATCCCCGCCTTTTTTAGCTGCTAAAGTTGAAATGTTTATTAAGAAGAAAAATACAAGTAATATTATTAATAAATTAAATCTGGGTAATCTTAAATTATTTTTTATTAAATAATCCATTCTGATAACTTTCTCTTTTGTTAAATAGTAATGAATTGATTCTATGCTTTGTTATTAGTTTTATCTGGAAAAAGCCAACTTAATCAATTTGCCGTTTTAGATACTTCATAGTCTCAATATATTTATAAGCATGCAGACAGATCAGGAAAAAAATGGAGGTGCTCTGAGTGGATTGTTGTTAAATATTGGCGCTTGGGGTATTATGGGAATTTCATTGATGAAAATATTTTGTTCCCCATTCTCGATAATGACATTAAAAACTGCAGCAAAATTATAGTTAATAATAGTTTCCGTAAAATGCTGAATAGTGCATTCATGAGTAATATCAATAATTTTATCAAATACATCATTACAAGTATTCTGACTGGTACTGTTTATCTCAAAATTGCCTGTCTGAATATTAATATGATGATAATGAAGAATAGTTATTGATACTAAAAGCAAATAAGCAGCAAGAACTGCTATTGCACATCTCTTCCTATATTTATTACTGCTAAATGTCATACGCCCTAATTATTATAACTCTAAAATAATAAATTATAAGCTATTTCTCTTGTGATTTTTTAGACACATCAGATATTTATAGCCAATAAGTGAAAATATTCGGGGTATTTTTAAATTCAATGATCTAAATGTTTAGAAAATATGAATTGTTTTCATTAAAAAGTTTAGTTGCTTGTATACATCTTATACTTTAAATTTGTTTTTTAAATTGAAAAAGGAAATAAATGCTGGTTTTCAAGGGAGTGGATTATTTTGAAAAAGATTCTTTGTTATCGGAAGAAAAAATGATGAAAAGGGTAAGTAAGTGTGAATTTATGTTAAACGATTCTGGTTATGATATAACAGTATATTCTGCTTTTGTATAAAAATGGAAAACCCCGCCCATGCGGGGTCTTTTTTTAATTAAGATATTATAAATAAAAAGGAACAATAATGAAAGAAACTTTGTTAATTAAAGAAGGTTTAACTTTTGATGATCTCCTTTTAATTCCCGGTAAATCTTCTGTATTACCGCGGGAAGTAGATACCAGGACAATTTTAACACCATCTATTGAACTAAACGTCCCCTTAGTTTCAGCAGCGATGGATACGGTTACGGAATCTGCCATGGCAGTTGCAATGGCTAGAGAAGGTGGCATTGGCATACTGCATAAAAACATGAGTATAGAAGCACAATGTATTGAAGTTGATAAAGTAAAGAGATCTGAAAGTGGAATGATTCTTAATCCGGTTACTTTAACTCCTGAGAAAACAATCGGTGACGCTCTGGATATCATGAAAAAATATAGTGTTTCAGGTATACCCGTTGTTAATAGTATTGGTAAATTAGTTGGAATTTTAACAAACAGGGATTTGAGATTTGAACCTAATAAGAGGTTGAAAGTTAAAGACTTAATGACTGTTGAAAATCTGATTACTGCTCCATTACATACGGACTTGGAAAAAGCTGAGAAGATTTTACAGAACCATAAGATTGAAAAATTACCTGTTGTGGATTCTAAGGGAATTCTCAAGGGATTAATTACCTTTAAGGATATCCAAAAGAAGAAAAAACACCCTCATGCCAGTAAAGACGAGCATGGCAGGTTGCGTGTAGGAGCTGCCGTAGGGGTAACTGCCGATACTATGGAAAGAATTGCCGCACTATCCAAAGCAGGAGCTGATGTTATTGTGATTGATACTGCGCACGGCCATTCAACAGGAGTTATTCGTACTATTAAAGATGCTAGAAAAAAATTTAAATATGAGCAGATAATTGCTGGTAATATAGCAACTTATGAATCTGCACTTGATTTATTAGATTGCAAAATTGATGCTGTGAAAGTTGGCATAGGACCGGGCTCTATATGTACAACCAGAGTTGTTGCAGGAGTGGGTGTTCCACAAATTACAGCCGTTGCTGATGTTTACAGAGCTTTAAAAAATAAAGGAATTCCTATTATTGCCGATGGTGGTATTAAGCAGACGGGAGATATATCTAAAGCAATTGCCGCTGGAGCAGACTCAGTAATGATTGGAGGCCTTTTTGCAGGCGTGGAGGAAAGTCCTGGTGAAAAAGTTCTTTTCGAAGGCCGGAGTTTCAAAATTTACCGCGGAATGGGTTCTTTATCTGCTATGACTAGAGGAAGTAAAGACCGGTACTTCCAGGATGCAGAAGATGATATTGCAAAGCTGGTTCCCGAAGGTGTTGAAGGAAGAGTACCGTATAAAGGAGTACTTTCGGATACTGTTTATCAATTGATCGGTGGACTGAGGGCTTCAATGGGGTATTGCGGTGCAAAAAATATAAAAGAATTGAAAACGAAAACAAAATTTATTAAAATAACAGCTTCTGGATTAAAAGAAAGTCATCCGCATGACGTTATCATTACTAAAGAAGCACCAAATTATCATATGTAATTTTCATTTTAGTATTATTAATAGGGTGATAAAATATTTTCAAATAATTAGGGATTAGAGTATTTAAATGTATAAAGTTCTGATCATAGCTTATTACTTTCCTCCGATGGGTCTCAGCGGAGTTCAAAGAACATTAAAATTTGCCAAGTATATGAAAAGTTTTAATTGGGACCCGACTGTTCTTACTGCGTCCGATACTGGTTACTATGCACATGATAATTCTTTATTAGCCGAAGCTGAATCTGCTGATATCAGGATTGTACGAACAAACGGTAATGAAATTAATTCGCGGCTGTCAAAAAAAGGAACTATGAAAATGCCGCCGGAATTTATTAGAAAAATGCTTAGCAGGATCAGCAATACTTTTTTTATACCGGATAATAAAGTCGGGTGGTCAAAGAAGGCAATAATTACTGCACGAACTTTACTACGAGATGAAAATTTTGATTTGATATTTGTAAGTGCACCGCCTTTTTCTTCTATCAATATGGCGGTAAAGTTAAAAAAAGAATTTAATTTACCTCTGGTTATTGATTACCGTGACCTCTGGTTTGGTAATCAGTTTGCTTTTTATCCCACTCCGCTTCATAAGTTAATTCACAAGAGGATGGAATATGCCGCTTTAAAGAAAGCTGACAAAGTAATTGCCACAAATCGAAAAATTAAAGAAAAAATAATAAATAGGTATAAGTTCTTATCGTTCGAAGATATTTTTATAATTCCGCATGGTTTTGACCCGGAAGATTTTGCCGCTCTTTTACCGGAAAAAAGAGAAAATAATAAAATGCGGCTCACCTACTCGGGTATATTTTATGAATTTATTACTCCAAAATATTTCTTAAAAGCATTTAAAGAAATTACTATTGAAAGACCTGACATCGCGTTCAATATCGAACTCCATTTTCTCGGTTTTCTTCGGAATGAAAATGTGAAATTAATAAAAAAATTGGGTTTACAGGAATTTGTTAAAGAATTTGGTTACCTGGATCATAAGCAGGCACTTTTAAAAATTATATCAAGTGATATACTCTGGATGATGGTTGGCAAAGGTAGAAATGCAGATACAATTTCAAGTGGAAAACTGTATGAATACTTCGGTACTAAAAAGCCTATAATTGCTTCATTGCCTGATGGCGCCTTGAAGATTGCAGCAGAAGAGTATAAAGCATCATTTATAACGGCACCGGATGATATAAATGGAATTAAAAACGCTATAATTGAGGCTTATCTCCTATATTCCGGAAATAAGTTGCCCGTACCGGATGAGGGCTTTGTTGAGAAACATAGAAGGGATTTTTTAACAGAACAATTAACCAAACAATTTCAATTTTTAGTGAAGGAAGGGGTAATATGAATGTACTGCTTATAGGTTCCGGTGGAAGAGAACACGCCCTGGCATATAAAATTCATCAAAGCGAAAGCCTTGATACTCTCTATATATCTCCGGGCAATCCCGGAATGAAAAATTTGGGTGTTAATCTGCAAATGGATTTAAAGGATTTTGGTGTTATTGCAGAATTTTGTTTTGATAAAAAAATTGAACTTGTAATAATCGGTCCCGAACAACCTTTGGTTGATGGAATGGCTGATTCTTTAAGACAAAAAGGGATAAATGTTTTTGGTCCTGGCAGGAAAGCCGCTGATATCGAAGCTCAAAAATCTTTTGCAAAAAATTTAATGGTTAAATACAATATTCCTACTTCGGGATACGTCGAATTTAAATCGCAGGAAATTAACGAAGCAATGGAATATATAAAGACTCAAAAATATCCTCTTGTAGTGAAAGCTGACGGACTTGCTGCCGGAAAAGGAGTTCTGATATGCAGCTCGATCTCAGATGCTGAAAAAGCCTTAAAAGAAATATTTATTGATAAAGTTTTTGGTGATTCAGGTAATAAATTGATTATTGAAGAATTTATGTTTGGGGAAGAAGCATCAATTTTTGCAATTACCGACGGTAAAAATTTTATATGCCTGCCGTCGGCCCAGGACCATAAAAGGATAGGGGATAACGATACAGGAAAAAATACAGGCGGAATGGGTGCATATTCACCTGCTCCTGTAGTAACTAAATCAATTTTAGCCGAAGTGGAAGAAAAAATAATTGCTCCCACAATATCTGGAATGGAAAAGGAAGGCCGGACGTTTATTGGATGCTTATATTGTGGAATTATGATTACATCAGAAGGCCCCAAAGTAGTTGAATTTAATTGCCGTTTTGGAGATCCTGAAACACAGGTGGTATTGCCGGTTCTTGAAGGTGATTTTTTAAAACTTTTATATTCAGCTTCAACAGGCAGTTTGGATAAAAGTGCAGTTAAATATTCAGGTGGTTCTGCTGTATGTGTTGTGGCTGCATCAAAAGGTTATCCGGATGCTTTTACCAAAGGATTTGATATCAGCGGGCTTGATAAAACGGATAGTGATATAGTCATTTTCCATGCAGGAACTAAAGAATCAGATGGTAAATTTGTTACAAATGGAGGAAGAGTTCTTGGTATTACATCAATTACTAAGGAAATGGATCTAAAGCTGGCAAAACAAAAAGCTTATGATGCATTAGATAAAATTTATTTTGATGGTATTTATTTCAGAAAAGATATTGCAGATAGAGCTATATTGAAACGTTAAAAATTAAAATCTTTGCTTATGGAAATATGCAGCTGAATCTATTTCTATATTAAAGTAACACAATTATTAAATACAACTGTGCTTCTTACTTTCAAGAAAGCGTTCACAAACCTGGAGGCTTTCGTGGTTGTAACATCAACAATATTTTTCAGGATGGAAAATAAAAAAGCTCAATTATAAGATTAAGCTTTTTTTAGATTTTGTACCGGAGGCCGGACTCGAACCGGCACCTGGTGTGAGCCAGACTGGATTTTGAGTCCAGCGCGTCTACCAATTCCGCCACTTCGGCTTTTTACCAATTAAAAATTAGTGGTGTAAATCTATGCCTTATTTGCTTTATTATCAAGTAAATTGCAAACTGAATTTGAGCATATTTTTATTATTATGTACATTTACTGGTTAAATTCATATTCATTTAAAAGATTGATAATATAATGACTGAGATAAATACACCTTTAGAAAATCCAAACGAAAGAAAACCTAAGAATTTTATTTATGAAATTATTGATGATGATATAAAAACCGGTAAATGGGGAGGCCGCATACATACCCGTTTTCCTCCTGAACCCAATGGCTATCTTCATATAGGCCATGCAAAATCAATATGTCTTAATTCTGGCATTGCAAGAGACTATGCAGGAAAATTTAATCTCCGTTTCGATGATACAAACCCTGAAAAGGAAGAGGTTGAATATGTTGAATCCATTATTGAAGATGTGAAATGGCTGGGAGGAGACTTTGAGGACAGGATTCTTTATGCATCGGATTATTTTGAACAAATGTTTAATTGGGCTGTTGATTTGATTAAAAAAGGCAGGGCTTATGTTGATGAACAGACCGCTGATGAAATTCGTAAAAACCGTGGTACCTTAACCGAGCCGGGAAAAGAAGGTCCTTACCGCAACAGAAGTGTTGAAGAAAATCTTAATCTGTTTGAGAGAATGCGGAATGGAGAATTTCCGGACGGATCCAAAACTTTGCGTGCAAAAATAGATATGGCTTCACCTAATATAAATCTGCGTGATCCCATTATGTACCGGATTATTCACGCCGAACACCACAGGCAGGGAAACAAATGGTGCTTATATCCTACTTATGATTGGGCCCATGGTCTTGAAGATTCACTGGAAAATATTACTCATTCTATATGTACTCTTGAATTTGAAAATCATCGTCCGTTATACGACTGGTTTATTAATGAACTTGGAATTTATCATCCACAGCAGATAGAATTTGCACGTTTGAATTTAACATATACGGTTATGAGCAAGAGAAAACTATTGCAGCTTGTAAAGGAAAACTATGTGGATGACTGGGATGACCCGCGTATGCCTACTATTTCAGGTTTCAGGCGCAGGGGATACACCTCTGAAGCAATAAGAAACTTTGCGGAGAGTGTAGGTGTGGCAAAACGTGATGCTCTTACAGATATTGCATTACTTGAATTTGCTATCCGTGAGGATTTGAACAAAAAAGCTCAGCGTGCGATGGCAGTTATGCACCCTCTTAAAGTTGTTATAATAAATTTTCCCGAAGATGCAGTTGAAGAATTGGATGCAGTTAATAACCCTGAAGATCAGTCAATGGGAACAAGGAAAATTCCTTTTGCAAGAGAAATCTATATTGAACAAACCGATTTTATGGAAATTCCTCCAAAGGGGTACCATAGATTAATTCCCGGTGGAGAAGTAAGGTTGCGCTACGCTTATATTATAAAATGTGAAGAAGTAATTAAGAACGGCAAAGGGGAAGTAATTGAGCTTCGTTGTTCGTTTGATCCCGAAACAAGAAGCGGTACCGGTACAAGCAAGAAAAAGGTCAAGGGTACAATTCATTGGGTCTCGGCGGAACATGCTTTTAATGCAGAAGTTCGTTTGTATGACAGATTATTTACTGTAGAAGCTCCTGATGCTGATAAAGAAAAAAGTTTTCTTGAATTGTTAAATCCTGCTTCATTGGAAATAATTTCAACCGCATTGGTAGAACCGATGTTGAAAGATTCAAAACCCGGCAGCCGTTTTCAATTTGAAAGACATGGATACTTCTGTGTTGATAACAAATATACAACTAATGAAAAACTTGTATTTAATAGAACTGTAACATTAAAAGACAGTTGGGGTGCAAAGCAGAAATAAGATAATTTTAAACCTGTTTTTTTACAGGCATTTGAATAGCATGCAGGCGCCGTGTGAATTAAATGTTCTGCAAATTTATTTTATTTTTTCCAATGCTCTGTCAATTCTTCTGATTACTTCTTCTTTTCCTAAAATATCTAAAATATCATAAACTCCGGGGCCGGTACTTATGCCTGATACAGCAAGTCTTAGAGGATGTATTAATTTGCCCGCTCCAATATTAAGTTCAGTAGCAGCCTGTTTAAGTGCATTTTCGAAATCTTCTTTAACCGGCTTATTTAATAATGCAAAATCATTTCGTAATTTTTTAATCTGTTCAGGAGTCTTAGCTGTCCAGTTTTTAATCCTGGAACTTATTTCATACTCAACAGGGGCTTCAAAAAAATATGGGCTCTTAGATAAAAACTCATAAATAAAAGTAACCCTTTCCTTCATTGCATTAATTATTTTTAACAAATATTCATTTGTGTAACTTGAATTCTTTAATTCAGGGTTGTTTTGGATTTCGTTTTTAAGCATTATTATAAGTTCTTCATCCGGTTTGTTACGCAGGTGCTGAGCGTTAAGCCAGTTTAGTTTTTCAATGTCAAATACGGCTCCGGATTTATTTACTCTTTCAAGCGAAAACTTATCAATTAACTCAGGCATGTTATAGAATTCTTTATCGTCGCCTGCATTCCAGCCAAGTAATGCTACAAAATTAACAAGCGCATCTTTTAAATATCCTTTTGCACGGTAATCTTCAACAGCAACATCTCCCTGCCGTTTACTTAATTTTGAACGGTCGGGATTTAGAAGGAGGGGGAGGTGTGCAAATACCGGCTTCTCCCAATTAAAGAAATCATAAAGTAAAATGTGTTTAGGAGTGGAAGACAGCCATTCTTCTCCGCGAATTACGTGTGTTATTTTCATTAAATGATCGTCAACTACGTTTGCCAAATGATATGTGGGGTAACCGTCGCTTTTTATAAGCACCTGGTCATCTACATTACTGCTTTCGAATTCTACTTTGCCGCGGATTATATCGTCAAATATTATTTTTTGGCCCGGTTCAACATTCAGGCGTACTACTTTAGGGATTCCGCTTGCTAGTTTTTCCTCAATCTCTGGTTTACTTAAATGTAGACAATGTTTATCATATTTTGCCTGGGGAAACTTTTGCTGCTGTTGTTCTTTCTTTAATGCTTCCAATCGATCCGGTGTACAGAAACAATAATATGCGTGGTTCTTTCCGATAAGTTCTTCTGAAGATTGCTTGTAAAGAGCAAGTCTTTGAGACTGAAAATAAGGACCGGATTTTCCTTCCTTTACAGGCCCTTCATCATACTCTAATCCGCACCATTTAAGAGCCTCAATCAAATTTTCAACGGCGCCTTCAACATAACGGTTTCTATCTGTATCTTCAATTCTTAGTATAAATTCTCCTTTGTTATGTTTTGCAAACAGGTAATTATACAGTGCAGTTCTTAAACCGCCAACATGAAGATAGCCCGTCGGACTTGGTGCAAATCTTACTCTTGGAATTTCGTTTATCATTTATTTGTATTATTTTAAATTAAATTGAAAGTTAAAGATTGAGGCATTAATGGTCAAGATGATTTTAAAAAAGTTCTATCGGTAGATCGCAGTGTGCTATTGACAAATAGAGAAATTTTATATAAAAGAAAATCTAACTCGCTTTCAGCCTGCTCTCAGTAAAATATTTAATTTTCTCGATGAATTCCTGGCTGTCAATAGGTTTGGGAATATAATCCGTTGCGCCGGCTTCAAGACATTTTTCCCTGTCGCCTTTCATTGCAAATGCTGTAAGTGCAATAATTGGAGTCTCTTTATAATCGGACATCTGTCTTATCTTTTCAGTAGCTTCAAAACCATTCATAACGGGCATCTGCATGTCCATAAGAATTAAATCAAAGTGCTGTTTCTTAACTGCTTCAACTGCCTCAGCCCCGTTTTCTACAACTACGATTGATTCAAAATTGTTTTTCTTTAAAAGCCGTGTAACAATAATTTGTGAATGCTTATAATCTTCCACCAGAAGAATTTTAACACCATCTTTCTGAACTGCAATTTCTTCAACCGTCGGCGGATCATCAAACCTATTAATCATCTGGTTTATTGTTTCCGAAAGCTCTTCAATATTTGTACTGCTTTTTTCAAGAAGATCGGCAAATAATCCGTCAATTTTTTTAAGATCTTCCTGGTAATTCTCTTTACCCGTATATATAATAATAGGTAGTTTTGAAAATTTAGGTTTGGATTTGATTTGCTTTATCAGGTCAAAACCGTTCAATTCAGGCATATCCAGATCAATAATAGCTATATCGAGATTTACGGCATCAATCAGGTCAATTACTTTACTTGAATGCGCCTCCGGAATAGCATTAAATCCGGCTTGTTCCACGGCTTCTTTTATAAGATTTAAAGTCGGAATATCATCATCAACAATTAATATATTGGAATCTTTCTTTAAACGGTAGCTTGTAAGAACTTCAACTAAAAATTTGTACTTTATAGGTTTTACAAAATATTCCACGGCTCCCATTAAAAAGGCCTTCTGCTGCTCCGCTTCAACAGAACATACAATAACCGGAGTATTTTTAGCATTTTTATGTTCTCGTATTTTCTTAAGAAGTTCAAAGCCATTTAAATCAGGCAGCACAATATCCATTAATATTGCAAGGTAAATTTCTTTATCAATCGCTTTTAATGCATGATCAGCGGAATTAACTATAGTAGGTTCATAACCCCACTTATTTAAATAATTACTTAATAGACGTGAAGTAGCATAATCATCTTCCACCACAAGAACTTTATTCTTTTTCCCCGGCTTGGGCAGAGTTGTTATTTGTGATTCAATTGCGTTAAGCTGTTCAATACCTATAGTAAAGTTATATACCGTTCCTTTACCTACAAGGCTTGAAATTGAAATATTACCCTGAAGAAGTTCAATATATTTTTTAGTTAGAATAATTCCCAGACCGGTAGTATTGCCGATTCGTGAATTTGATAACTCTGTTAAAGCAAATGGTTTGAAAATTTCACCAAGTTTAACTGTAGAAATTCCACCGCTTGTATCGGATATTTTAAAGTTCAGTTTGTTTAGACCGTTTGCTGTAACGTTAATTGATATTTTACCTCTATCCGTCATTCTTAATGATGTAGTAATCAGGTTAACTAGGATATAACGGAGTTTCGGAGCATCCAACCTTACAGTATTTGGTAAATCTTTTTCAATGTTGACGATAAATTCTAATTTACTTTTGTTTATTTTATCAGAGAATAAATTAATCACTTCATCAATAAAATTTTTAATATTAACGAGAGTAAAAATCTCTTTACTTATTCCGGAATCAATCTTTGCCAGGTCAATCAGATCATTTATCAGGGAAAGCAAATTAAATGCACTGTCTTTTAATGTTGAAACGTATTCTGCCTGAGAAGAGCTAAGATTATCTTCAGATAATAATGAAGCAAAACCCATTATACTGTTTGAAGGTGTTCTAAGTTCATGTGCAATTTCTGAAATTATTTGGCTTGTTGAGATTGAATCCGAAGGATTTTTACCGATCCATAATTTTAGCAGGTTGCTTATTGCTTCACCAATAGTTTGAAGATTATCCCTTTCGATATTTGTAAACGGTGTTTTCTTCGCAATTTTTAATAGTGCATCTTCTTTTTCGTCTAATTTAATATATAAACAACCTTCATACATCATATATTCTGAAGCCATAATTTCACAATCGGCTGTTACTTCAAAAAAAGATGGAAGCAAATTGCTTTTTACAAATTTGTCTGCTGAATATGTGACTGAAGAATCATGGGAATAGCTTTTCTTAGCTTCACTTGACCGGCCTAAATAAGTCAGGTTTTTTTTCTCTTTCATTTTAAATAAAAGAACTGCCTGAAGTTCATATTCACTTACTAAAAATTCACAAATATCATCAGGTAGCTTCTTTGAAGAATTAAGAGCTTGTTTAAGTAAAGAATTATATTTTGTTAAAAATTCTATCTTTGAACTCTGCATTGCAATCCTGCTTTTTATCTTTCATCCATGATTCACAAAAATTAAATAATAACAAATATAAATATATAAGCTGCAAAAAGAAAAAAACAAATATTTGTAAAGTTTATTGACGCTTATAAATTGTTATACTGCTCCAATATCTATTATCGAAAAGTATACTAAAACATTTATAGTTAAAGTAAAAAATATCATTATTTTGAGCTTTCATTGCCCGGTATCAAAATATTGTTATCGTAATTAAAATCCGGCAATATTTTATCCGGGTCAACAATAACTGAATCAACTGGGCTTGTGGAGTTATATTTGAAAGTAAATTCACCAGAACGTTGCCAAATTTCAACCGGAAGATTGATTCTCCCGGTATTACCGTTTTTTTGTTTAATTTCAATTGTAACAGGCATAACCATTTTACCAAGATTTTCAATCGTAATAAGAATTCCTTTCGTAGGGTCGTTATCAATATATTTTACATCTTTTACTGACTGATCGAGCAACCAGTCTTCAAAAAACCATTCTTTCCAGAACCAATTTAGATTTTCGCCTGCTGCATCATTAATTGTCCTGAAAAAGTCAGTCGGAGAGGGATGTTTGTATGCCCACCTTTTTATATAGGTACGAAATGCATAATCGAACCGGGTGCTGTCTAATATATAATTTCTTAACAAATAAAGCCCTAATGAAGGCTTATAATAAGCATCCAATCCAAGATTTTGAATAATCAGATTATCGGGATAGGTCATTATTGTCTGTGGGTCTTTTTTCAATAAATATTGCAGAATCTGCCTGGAATTATTGCCCCGGGGTTTAAATTCGCCGTTGTTAAAATATATGGTTGAATAGATGTTAATGAAAGTATTAAGGCCTTCATCCATCCAGGCATATTCCCGCTCATCTGAACCGACAATCATTGGGAACCACGTATGGCCAAATTCATGTGTAATTACTTCCCACAGCTCATTTTTCTTCGCTCTCCAATCACAAAAGACAATACCCGGATATTCCATCCCACCGGCAACTCCTGCCACATTTACTGCAGCAGGATATGGATATTCATACCATAACCTTGAATTTATTTCAAGAGTAGCTTTCACGTATTCAGTTGCCCTTTCCCAGGTTGAATCCGTAAAAGATTCAGCGGGATATACAGACATCGCTAAACATGATTTGCCGTTGCTTAGATTTACCCTCGCTGCGTCCCAGATAAATGAGTTGGAAGAGGCCCAGGATACATCTCTGGAATTATTCATCTTAAAATGCCAGGTTAATTCCTTTTTACCCGCCGCATGTATTCTTAGATTATTAAGTTCTTCGGGTTTTATAATTAAAACACTTTTATCACTTTTTGAAGCTTCTTTTAATCTATTAATCTCGGTTTCGGATAATACTTCATTCGGATTTTGAAGTTCTCCGGAACCTACTACAATTTGATCACTGGGTGCGGTTATAAAGTAATCAAAATTTCCATAATCCAGATAAAATTCTCCTATTCCCAGATAAGGAAGTGTATTCCAGCCTATAATATCATCATAAACTGCCATTCGGGGGTACCACTGTGCAATTTCATAAATAATCCCCTTTTCGGTACGTATGTAGCCCATTCTATCAGAACCATGTTCAGGGATAGTAAAATTATATTTAATTTCAATTCCAACTACTCCTCCGTTTGGTTTTAACGGATTTGGTAGTTTTATTTGCATACGGGTATCATTAACAATATATTCTGCAGTATTTAAATTTCCATTTAGTATTAATTTGACTGATTCAATCTTATATCCATGTGTATAATTTTGATCACCAAACCGGTATCCATTAACTGGGGAAGTTAATGAACCCCGCGAATCTTCTTTATAAATGTTTTGATCAAGCTGGAGCCATAAATATTTTAGTTCATCGGGACTATTATTGGAATAAATTATAGTAACTGTGCCGTTAATTTCATTGACGGCAGTATCTAACGAAGCTCTAATTGTATAATCGGCGTTGTTGGTCCAATAGTTTGGTCCCGGAGCTCCATTTCCACTTCTATAAATACTACCCGGTGAATTTAGAAAACTGGGATCAAATATTTCCGCAGGATTATATTCACTCTTCTCCTGTGCATAAGAAATTCTAAATAATGCAAACGAAAATACAATTACCTGAAAAAATAAAAATAATCGATTCATAATTCGTCTTTCGGCCAATTTATTTGTTTTGTCTTGACCAAATATTATTCGAAAGGTCAATATCCGGTAGTAATTGGTCAGGATCTATTATAACCGAATCTATTATTCCGGATGAATTATACTTAAATGTCCACTCGCCCGATCGCTCCCAAATCTCAACCGGTAAATTTACTCTGCCTGTTTTGCCATTTTTCTCTTTTATTTCTACAATGACCGGCATAACCATTTGGTTGTTGTTTACAATTGTAATCAAGGATCCTTTAGTGGTATCATTATCAACGTATTTTACATCTTTAACTGCCTGATCCAGTTTCCAGTCTTTTATGAACCACCCATTCCAAAACCAATTTAAATTTTCACCGGCCGCGTCATTAATTGTTCTGAAAAAATCAAATGGCGAAGGATGTTTATATGCCCATATTCTAATATATGTTCTAAATGCGAAATCAAATCTATCATGCCCCAGCACATTTTCTCGTAGTATTACAAGTCCTAATGCAGTTTTATAATATTCAAGCTGGTGCGTATAGGGTCCCGGTATAGCATCGGCATATGTTAAAATTGGAAGAGAGTGGGGGCTTAATAAAAATTCTACTATTTCTCTGGCTGGGTTGCCGCCATTGGGGGCATACTCATGGTCCCTTTTGGGTGAATATTCTCCGTGATTGAATTGATCCGTAGAATATATATTAATAAAAGTATTAAATCCTTCATCCATCCAGGCATTTTCTCTTTCGTTAGATCCCACAATCATTGGAAACCAGTTATGCCCAATTTCATGTGTTGTAACCATCCACATGTCTTTATTTCTTGCCTTGTAACTGCAAAAAATTAGTCCGGGGTATTCCATTCCTCCTACTGGTCCGCAAACATTTACGGCTACCGGATACGGATATTTAAACCAGTCCTTAGAATAAATCTCAACGCTGCTCTTTAAATACTCGGTAGAACGCCCCCAGGCGCTGTCGCCGCTAAACTCTGCCGGATAAACCGACATCGCTAGGGCATTTTCATTTTCAGGTAAATTTATTTTTGCAGCATCCCAGATGAAAGCCGACGAAGCAGCCCATGACACGTCTCTTGTATTATTCATCTTAAAATGCCACGTCTTTCTCTTGCTGCTTAATATATTTATTATTTCGCTGGAATCTCTTATAATTATTGTTTTATTACTTTGCCGGGCCAAATTTAATCTTTTTATTTCTTTGCTGTTCAAAACTTCATTTGGATTAATAAGTTCTCCGGAACCGGCCACTATCATATTTGAGGGGACGTTAACAAAATAGTCGAAGTCCCCATAATCAAGATAAAATTCGCCTGCTCCAAGAAAGGGTAGAGAATTCCAGCCTTTAATATCATCATAAACTTCCATCCGCGGGTACCATTGCGCAAGCTCATAAACTGTGCCGTTCTTGGTATTCATATAACCGCATCTTGCATAACCCTCGGGTGGAATTTTGAAAGAATAATCAATTTTAATAAAAATCTTTCCGGTTTTAGCTCTTAAATCTTCAGGAAGTTTTATTTGTAAACGAGTATCTGAAATTAAAAAATCAGCATTAGATTTATTACCTTCCATTTCAATAGTAATTGATTTTATATCGAGACCTCCCCTGAATGTTTTATTAAGTGGTCTTGGAGGAGAAGTTAAAGCTGATTTTGAACTATCTTTCAGACTATTCTGTTCTAACTGAAGCCAAACAAATGAAAGATTATCAGGACTGTTATTAGTGTATATTATTTCCTCATTACCTTCAATTGAATTATCAATCTCATTCAACCGTGCACTTATTTTATAATCAGCACGGTTTTGCCAATAACCGGGTCCTGGTTGTCCGCTGCCGCTTCTGTAGAATGTACCCGGCTGACTATTAAATAAAGGATCGAATGCTTTGTGAGGATCATATAAATTATTGTCCTGAGAGAGTAATGGAAGTGAAGAAATAAGTAGAGAATATAAAAGGTAGAAGTATTTATTCATATGTGTAATAGTATTTTTATTTATATAACTATAATCTAACAAAGAGATTATTAAAATTCACTCTAAATAATAAAATGTGATACTTTAGATATTTTTCCCCCCGTATTAGCCTTTAATGAATTAGTAACTTTAGCCGGAGTTCGCTGATATTTCAGAAGCATTGTATGTTAAAAAGCAGCCGTGTTAATACCTGCAAGTTGGTAAGAATATGTAAATATTAAAATTATCATTATAAAGTTAATGGACCGGCAACTTTTTGGCTTTTCATCTTCAATTAGGAAAAAAGAAAACTTATTATAGCTCAATAAATATTCAAAATAAAGTATTTGGATACCGGATTCACTTATCTGGATTTAAAATTATAAAATAATTTTACTAATAGATACCATCTTTTCTTTAGTTTAGTTAAATTTATATAGCTAACAAAATTGCGATGAGTGACATGAATTTTTCCAAAGAAACAGCGGGGGATGTTCTGATAGAAAAGATTAATATAAAAAGAGCTACTGCAGCAGAAGCTGATGAGTTTAGAGATATACTTTTAAATGATATAGAAACCGGCTGGAGAAGAATTGTAATTGATTTTGAAGATAACTCATTTATTGATTCAACTTTCTTAGGTGCAATTGTTACGGTATTAAGAACTTTATCAAAACTTGGCGGCGATTTAAAAATTTCATCTGTCCACGGTGATGTAAAAAATATTCTCGATCTTACAGGATCTTTCCGGGTTTTATCATCTTTTGATACAAAAGAGGAAGCCGTTTTGAGTTTCCAAAATAAACAGAGAAATACATTTTAATTATTTTTATAAAAATTATTCCGGCCTGGATGGATTTTTATTAGGTTTTGTTCTTATATGCAAGAATTACTTTGATTCATTCTAATGAAGGAATAAAAATCCTTCTGATTATTCATTTCATTAAGGAGTAAGATTTATGGATGTAGTAGTACTCTCTAGAATACAATTTGCAATGACGGTGGGTTTTCACTTTATATTTCCGCCGATCTCTATCGGGCTCTCCTGGCTTTTAGTTCTTATTGAAGCTTTTGCATGGAAAAGAAAAGACGAAGTGTATGAAAAGATTGGGAAATTTTTCAGTAAAATACTTGCGCTTTCCTTTGCCGTAGGTGTAGCAACCGGTATAACAATGGAATTCCAATTCGGCACAAATTGGGCTGAATATTCAAAATTTGTTGGTGATATTTTCGGCGCTCCTTTAGCAGCAGAAGGTGTATTTGCATTCTTCCTGGAATCTGGTTTTCTCGGGCTTTATTTATTTGGAAGAAAGAGGGTTTCCAAAGGCACTCACTGGTTTTCAATTTTAATGGTTGCAATAGGTGCAACTATTTCCGCTTTCTGGATTATTGTTGCAGGTTCATGGATGCAGACACCTGCTGGTTATATTGTAAGAAACGGCAGAGCGGAACTTACTAATTTCTGGGTAGCCGTTTTTAATCCTTCAACAATGGTAAGATTTTTTCATACAGTTGACGCCGCTTTAATTACCGGGGCTTTTATGATGGCTGGAGTTTCGGCATATCTTATCCTGAAAACTAATCATGGTGTTCTTGCTAAAAAATCTATGAGGATTGCAGTAATTTTTGGCCTGGTAGTCTCACTTCTGGAATTGTTTCCATTCGGCCATTTGAGTGGGAGGGAAGTAGCCCAACTTCAACCTGAAAAATTTGCTGCAATACAGGGGCTATATACCACACAATCCGGCGCACCTTTAGCAGTCTTTGCCGTTCCGGTTTTGCCGCCGCCGCAGTTAAAAGCTAAAATTGAAATTCCGAGTTTATTAAGTTATTTAGCTTTTGGTGATGCAAATGCAAAGGTAAAAGGTATAAATGAATTTCCTCCGGAAAACATTCCGCCGTTATTTTTAACTTTTGTATCTTATCATAATATGGTTTTACTGGGTATGCTGTTTATACTTTTAACCGGTCTGGGTACTTTCCAGCTTTTGCGCGAAAAGTTATGGGAAAGTAAAAAATTGCTAAAATTATTTATTTGGGCAATACCATTCCCGGTTTTCGCTTGTGAACTCGGTTGGATTTCTGCTGAAGTAGGACGGCAGCCATGGATTGTCTATAATGTTATGAGAACCGCAGATGCTGTTTCCACTTCAATTGTTCCCGGAGATGTTTTGTTTTCAATAATAATGTTTGGTCTTATTTATCTGCTTTTAGGTTGTCTTTTTATTTATCTGCTTGTAAAAGAAATTAAGCATGGTCCTGAACAATTAGTTAATTCCGGCGAAATGGCAGCTAAAAAGGAGGTGTTGTAATCATGGATCTTAATGTAACGTGGTTTTTGCTGGTTGGGGTTTTGATTATTGGTTATGCTATACTTGACGGGTTTGACCTCGGAATAGGTGTTATTCATCTCTTTACTAAAAATGAAAACCAAAAAAGAATCGCAATGAATTCAATTGGGCCGGTTTGGGACGGAAATGAAGTTTGGCTGCTGACTGGTGGAGGTGCTTTATTTGCGGCCTTTCCCATCGTATATGCAACTGTATTCAGTGCATTTTATATTGCATTTATGCTGCTGCTTGCCGCGCTAATCTTTCGTGCGGTTGCGTTCGAATTTCGAGGCAAAGTTGAATCGGCAGCGTGGAGGAATATGTGGGATTATGCCTTTGGTATCGGTAGTCTGTTGCCCTCAATACTTTTCGGAGTTGCAATAGGAAATATTCTACGAGGATTGCCTATAAATAATAATGGCTATTATACAGGAACATTTTTAGATCTGCTGAATCCATACTCAATCCTCTTAGGCTTGTTAAGCCTTACAATGTTTATTATGCACGGTTCTATTTATTTGGCAATGAAAACTGAGGGGGATTTCAGACACCGAGTTATCGGTTGGATAAATAAAGCATGGGTTATATTTATTTTACTATATGTAATTGCAACTTTTGTCTCTCTTTTTGAAGCCCCGTTTTTGTTTGAGGGAATTTTAAGCAATCCAATTTTCTGGGTATTATTTATTCTGTTGCTCATTTCGGTTCTTTATCAGCCAATTGCAGTAAAAGCTAAAAGATTATTCCAGGCATTTATGGCATCATCTATAACAATTGCATCCATGATCGGGTTGGTTGCAGTTAGTTTGTTTCCAAGGCTTGTACCTTCAAATATAAGCCTGGATTTCAGCCTTACTATATATAATTCTTCTTCTTCTAAGAATACTTTAACTGCAATGCTTGTAATCGCTTTAATCGGTATGCCGATAGTAATTGCTTACACAATATTGATTTACAGGGTGTTTAAAGGAAAAACTGTTATTTCAAAAGAAAGCTATTAGTAACTGAAGTTACTCAAATGATATTTAAAGTAGCCCCGGCACATGACTGGAGTTAAGCAGCACTCGGCGCTACTTAATAAAATTTTTAATATATGGTTAACTTACGTAATCAATTTTATTTTAATATTTAAAGTTACTTTTAAGAATAAAAAATGCCTTCCTGCTCATCTCAGTAAGGCATTTTTGATTACTTAAGGATTTATATTCACAACATTCTAATTAGCTCTGACGTCTACCTGACCGTTTATATGTTTGGTTTTATCAATAATATTCCCGTTAGCATCAACTACTTCAGCGTGGCAGCTAACACAGGAACTAATTGGCCAATTTTCCTGATACCCTATATGGCCTTTAGGAGGCAAATCATGACAGCTTCCGCAAACAGCTTCCGATTCTCCAACTTGAGTCCATTGCACGGTTATATTATTGCCAACCATAACTGAGTCCGTAAAAGCAAAATAATTTTCAGGAAGAGCTGAAGCTTTTGTGAATGAAAAATTTCCATGACAATATGTATTTGCGCATGAGCCGTTCGGTGAAAATTTAGCGTTGTATGCAATATTAGTGGTTGCCAGCCCCTGCAAAGTTATCAGGCTTGATGAATTAATATGTCCTGAGGAAAATACGGATTGAGGTACATTATGGCAGCTTGCACAGGGAACTACGCTAAGTCTGTTAGAATATAAATGGCTTGTGTGTGCTCCTACTGCAATATATGATGTAGCAGTATCTCCATTTAAAGCTCGGGGTGGAGCTATCATGATTGAGTCATTAAATACGCCATGGCAAGTGTTGCATGAAGCTGGTCCACCTGAAAAAGTATGGCAAGAGTTGCAGCTTACACCTGTTGTTCCACCACTGAAATTTGCCGCGTGACAAGTTTGACACTGCTGTATATTCCAATTGTTGTTCGCAATATAAATACCGTGAAAATTTTGCGATGTAGGATCCGCAAATCCCACTCCATGTGCAGGAGGAATTGCAGTTTCAACAGGTAGATTTGATTTTAACTCACTGCAGCTTATTATTATTCCTAATGAAAAGGCAAGCAATATATTTAGTAAAAGGTATTTCATCTTTGATTCCATAGGTTATTTAGCACCATGACAGTAACCACAAAATCCAACTCCTGATGGGGAAGATGGTTTCGAGCCCGTGTGGCAGTTGAAACATATAGATTGCTGGCTAGTGTGCCAATCGCCGTGAACACTTCTCATATAGTTAGCTGGATGGGTTTTGGGATTGGTGCCTTGAATACCATCCGGATCTGTATGGCAAGAAATACAAATAGGATCTCCGCCTTGTGTATCATGGCATGAAGCACAGCTTTCAATATCTCTTTTTGCCAATTTTGCATGTTCTCCACCACCTGAGCCTACACCTAAAACCATAAAATCTGTTTGCAAGTGAGAATATGGTGCAATGCCGCCAATCGAATAATCGCCCTGTTTTCCCTGATGACAGTTAACACAGAAAGTTTCCGTTTCATGACACGATTGGCATTCAGATGTTTTACCCTTAGCATCAATTCCGTGAGTGTACGCGTAGTCTAAACTATGCACACGTGTTATCTGTTGTATTTGTGTTCCTGTACCTTGGTTACTCGGCGAATAAGGCTGATAAAAACTATTTGGAGTATTATGTTGTGTTATAGTTGTCGTTGACGCGTGGCATTCCTGGCATGATGCATTATCATGGCACATAATACAGTTTGCGTTGAACTTACTTGCAGCAAATTTATGAGATGATATAAATGAAGAACTTCTATGAGATTGAGGTATTAAATCCGCGGTTGATATATGGCATGTTTCGCATGCATTTGACGCTATTATTTTTCCGGATTTTTTGCTGTCTGTAATTAATGCGCTGTCTGCTTTGCTGCTTGTTGTATTACCGTTATTATGGCAAGTGTAACAAGTCTCCATTGAAGGAAATACTTGAGGCGCATCTTCAGCGTACTCAACATCTGTTACACCTTTATGACAGGTTTCGCATTTCATTTTTTGCTGAATAATATGCGAACTATGATTAAAAATTAGCTTTGATCTATATTGTACTAAAGGTTTATTCACATTATCAAAATGGCAAGTCTTACAGCTTTTTTCATCATTTACATCATGACAGTCCTTGCAATTATCATGGTTAGGGAGTAACCTGTCGCTTAGAGATTTGCTGGATTTCACTGCTATATGACATGATTCACACTCTGTTACATCTTTATGTACTTTATGGGAAAACTTTATAATGTTTTTATTTCCTTTCCCAAAGGAATGTTTTCCTGCCAACTGGCTGTTAGAACCACTGGAACACGAATAGAAAAATAATAGTATACCGGCAATCGGTATGAGAAAATAGAATAAAGTATATTTTAATTTCATATTACATCATTCAAAAATTTGAATTAAACCAATAATTGAGCTTAAGGAAAAACCTGAAATCATTTTTGTAAATTTGATTATCCATATATTGTCCCTGAAGATCAAAAGAAAGACTATTAAGGGGTTTGACATTTATTCCGGCTAGAAAAGAAGTAAGATCATAAGTCGGTTGATTTGGATCTGGCGAAAGTTTGTAATTAGTATATGAACCTCCTATTGAAGGAGTTAATAAACCTTGGAAAAATGCATAAGCACAATATAAAGATATAGCATCAAGTTCGCCGGCATAACCAAATGTCTTACTATAATTTAAGCTGCCATAGATAGAGCTTAGTCCGACAGTTACTCTCGCGGAATTGGCATCTTCATAAACAACATCACCAAATTTTCCGGTTAATGTAATATTCTTATTGATTATATAATCAGCTCCCGCTTCAATATCCTGTGTACTTCCGTAATCAAAAACTGAGAAAATTGAATTATATCTTATAAGGGGGTTGCTGAAATTATAATACAAATCAATTTTCAAATTTTTTGTCGGAGAATAGTTCCCATCTATTTCAACTTTGGATGTTTGGTCAAAATTCAAATCATAGTCATAGTCCGTAACTATGGATAACTTATCTTTTGAATCATCATATGCTATTTCGGCTGAAGCAAATTGATACTGGGTGGAATTATTATCAATTAAATATTGTATCGGGTTAAGCTGGGCGTCTAACCTGGTTGCCCAATATGATTCAGGGAGAAAATTTTTATCAATATAGCTAAGCGCAAATTGAAAATCTGTTATTACGTCCGTAGAAAATTTACCGCCGAAAATAAAGTCCTTTCCCAAATTATTTGTAAATGCTGGTTTTTGGTATGCAGGCACATTTCCGCCTCCATAAGCATTGAATTTATAATCATCTTCATTCAAATCTACATTCAAACCGTCAAAAATGCCTCCTGCGGCATTGTTGAATACAGGCTGCCTGCCTATTTTTATGGTTGCTATATCAAATATGTTACGTACCTCAAGGTATAAATTATAAAACCTCATCATCGGACCGCCGTCAATATTATCACCTAGGTCGCTTTCATAATTCATAAACGCTCTGAGCGAAACATTATCCTTATTAAAATTCAGATTAAGCATTTGGAATGAGGTAACATAATTACCGGAAAGGGAAGTTGTATCAAATCTTTCAAATGAATATACCGATGAAGAAAATCTCCCATTTATATTGAAGTCCTGGGGAAAGACTACTGTTGAAATAACACAGCAAATAAGCAGTAAAAGTTTTTTCATCTTTGTTAATTCTTTTATTCTATAAATAATCCCGAATTTATATTTAATAAATTATAACTTGACAAAAGAGAAACTTCTACGACTGATTTTAATCCGGCTTATTCACGTTGTAACGAACAGTGCACTGAAGTTTCAATTCTAAAGGTTTTAATGAATTATTTAGCTTCTGCCGGAACCGGGTGTTTTATTAAATCCCACATTGCGGTTACATCGGGAGCTGATTTAAATGTTGGACTCTCCGAATTATGGCATTTCACGCAAAAGGTCTGTAAATTATCATGCAACTGAAGTCCGTTTTTAACGGCAAGATCTTTATCTTTCATAACATTCATCGCTTTATAATCGGCTCCGGCTCCGTGGCATGTTTCGCATTGAACGCCGTCTTCAATTTTAAATTTGGCCCCAAGTAATGACGCATCTGCATTTGATCCGCTGGTATGACACTTCAAACATTCCGGAGTTTTAACAGCAGGAGTATTAAATCCTTTATCTTTCGCAATTTTATTTGCTGAATCCGACTCCAGGGTGAGATATGCTTGCGCATGTTTGCTGGCTTTCCAAATATCTAATTGTTTACCGGCTTTTTCGCTTCTATGGCACATTCCGCAAACATCTTTCCCTACAAATCCATGCGATGATAAATTAGTTGATGTGGAATCATTTTCAGCACAAATGAGCGGGAAGGCAATTAACAATACCGAAAGAACTATTTTACCGAACATTTTTCCTCCTGGTGGTATTTAGCATTTTCCAATATTATAAGAGACTCACTATAAAAGTGAGTCTCTCATTGAACTTAAAATTTTATCACTTAAGCAGAACCATTTTCTTAACTGTATTAAAACTTCCGGATTCAATTCTATAAAAATACACACCTGATGCATTATTCATTGCATTCCAGGTAATATTAAATGTACCGGCCGAATAATAGGAATTTATAAGTGTTTTAATTTCTTTACCACTTACATCGTAAACTACTATTTTTACATTTCCGGCTTTAGCAATAGAAAATCTTATTGTTGTAGTAGGATTGAATGGATTTGGATAATTCTGATCAAGTTCAAACTTAACAGGTAACTGAGTTTCAGTCTTAACGCCTGTAGGAGAGAAACTTGCAAGAGCATCCCTCAATAACTTTTGAACAAGAGCTGTATTATGAACACCCATACTTCCTTCACCATTGATTGCTGCCAAATTATAGTTCGCTTCTTTGAATAAATTGGTTAAAGAATCTGCGTGTGTCATGCTGTTCAGTTTAGTCTGTAAAGCATTTATTAAGCTGTCGGTTGTTGTTTGAACACCTCTGTAATCAAACATCTTTCCATCTTTAGCTGATGTATCGACAGTAGTATAATAATCGCTATGACATCCTGCACAAGCCTGAACACGGGGTGCAAATGTATGTCCTGTATTTACACCACCGTCGGGATTCGGAGTCATATTAACATGGCAGTTAACACATCTTTCTGTCGCTGCGTAGGTATGAGCTGAGTTGATGTATGTCTGGCCGGGATATCTGTATCCGAATAGTGGATCACCGGTTAAGCAGGGACCTGTTGTTTCATGAGGTGTTGTGTTTATATTAACCGAATCTATATTTTCATAATGGCATTGGTCGCATATTACAAGTGCAGGGGTAATATCAAATCTTAATTGGCCCGGATACTTTGCGCTATGTGGATCATGGCATGCAACGCATGTAAGAGGTTGAACAGCCGATCCGGTTACCAGAATTGTATCTTTGTATGCAGCAGGGTTACTCGCAAGCAAGATAAAATTTTGAGCAACGTGGCATCTTGTACATGCTTTCATAGTTGGAGTTATTGCGCAAGCGCCAGAGGTAGTTTGAGCATGAAGCGAAGTTGACCACTGTTCAATATACGGAGAATGGCCAGAATGGCACTTACCGCATAGTGCGGCCGAATAATTTAGTGTATTTGTGGTAGTAAAACCCCAGTGATCTGAGCTAAGTGTATGTCCTGATGTTCCCAGAGGACCGTGACAGGCTTCACATTGGACATTCTTGACATTATTGAAACCGGCGGTATTTGTAATTGAGTAGCCAGATTTTACGGAAGTGTCCTTAACAACATATTCGTTCGCCCCAAAATTAACAAGGCTCGAATCCTGAGTAGTATGACATTGTAAACAAGAAAAACTCAATTCACCTTTTAAGGAATCAAATGATTGTGAATGTTTTGTTAATTTCCATGTATCATATACAGGATAATCACTTCCTCTTTGACCATCAGGTAACGTAGAATGACACGATGAACATGAAGAATCCGAGTTCCAGGTTCCGTTCCCAACACCTAAATAATAATTCTGACTAAAAGAAAGTGTTGAAGCCAGAACTATTAAAGACAAAATGGTAAAAAATTTAATTTTCATCTTCACCCCGAAATATTTAATCAAATAGAAACTATTTATTTTTCTAAATTTACAATCAAAAAGCAAACCAGAAAAATGTAGGATAATTCATCATTATATCAAATGATAATTGCCAAATTAGAGAAAACACAAATTTTCTTCTCGTTTCAAAGAAATCACTAATTACTCATAAAAATTAAAAAATAACTAAATATTAGATATAATTATCAAAATTAGTGATCTGTATATTATCTCAACAACGTGATAATATTAAATTATAAGTAGTCTTTTTTCCTTAGCACTTTACATAAATAAAAATATGTACACTTTTGTACACTTTATAATTTTTATTAGTTTAATTTTCAATCAATCCCTTATTAACATTTAAAAAAAAGAAAGGAAAAAATAGTCCAAAAGTCTATTAGTTTTAATTTCATGTTAGTATCTTAAAACTAAAAAGTCTCGTTTTTTACTGGCAATAAATATTTCGAAAACACTTTACTTAATATGTATGGGCATATTATTAATCCCATTAAATGATAATTCAATTAATGGATAAAATCATTTATAACAATTTTAATTAAATATAAGAGTATTTATTTAATAATCAAGTGATATATGTTGCTAATTGATACTTCTTACCTATTTTAATAACTTTGATTATATTATTTAAATACAAAGAGTTTTATGAAACAAATATCAATATTTTTATTTGCAATATCTTTTTTGATGCTCTCAGGCTGTACTAAAAAAACGGATAATTATTATATAAATGAAGCAGCCAAAGCATTAAGCATTAATAATTTCACCTTGGCTGTTTCTGCTTATGATAAATTAATAAGCGAGTACCCAAACAGCCCCAAAGCACCTTTTGCTCTTTTCCAGACAGCTACTTTTTATCAAAATAAACAAGTAAAGCAGGATAATTTAACAGATACCAAGTCATTTGAAGAGGCAGTGGCTAGGTTTAGAAGATTATTTGATAGCTATCCAAATGATAGGCTTTCATCCAGAGCACTGTTCATGTCCGGGTTTATTCAGGCTAATGACTTAAAACAATATTCACAGGCTGCTGCTACGTTTAATCTTTTTCTTAAAAAATATCCTGATAATGAATTAGTCGTTTCTGTAAAAGAAGAATTGAATAATATGGGGCTCTCTCCGGAAGAAATTATTCAAAGGAAAGAAAGCTCAGTGAAAAATGTCTCTCCCAAACAATGATTACAGAAGGTATTTAAATCCTTCTATAATTTCCAAACTTAATTCTTTGGAATTAAGAGCAAGACTAGTTGTTGAAGGATTTATGGTTGGTCTGCATAAAAGTCCTTACCATGGATTTAGTGTGGAATTTACTGAACACCGTTCCTACCAACAGGGGGATGCCATCAAAGATATTGACTGGAAAGCATATGGTAAAACCGAGAAATTTATTATTAAACAATACGAAGAAGAGACAAATTTAAAAAGTTATATTCTTTTGGATACAAGCAGTTCTATGAAGTATAGTTCTGAAGGAAATATGTCAAAGTTGGGGTATGCCACTACACTTGTAGCAGCTTTAAGCTATTTAATGGTAAAGCAGCAGGATGCTGTGGGTTTGACACTTTATTCTGACAAAGTTAATAAGTATTTTCCTCCAAAAACCAGCCGGGCATATCTTCAGGAACTGCTGAAGCATTTAACAGATTTAAGGGCGTCCGATAAAACAAATATCGCATACTGCCTCAATTTAATAGCTGAAAAAATTAAGCGAAAAGGTTTAGTCATTATTGTCTCTGATTTTTTTGATAATGTAAATTCAATTCTCTCTGCATTGAAACATTTCAGGTATCAAAAAAATGAAGTAATTGTATTTCAGATTTTGGATCCGCTTGAACGAAACTTCGCTTTTGGCAATGATGCAATCTTTAAGGATCTGGAAACAGATGATGAGCTTACTACACAGCCTTACCAAATTCAGAAGGTGTATATGGAAGCAATGGCAGCATTTATAAATAAAATGAAAACTGAATGCCTAAACTCCGGTATCGAATACAACCTAATCGAAACTTCGGCACCATTTGATAAAGCACTTTTCAGTTACTTACAAAAGAGAAGCAAACTTTATTAAGGCGGTAATTTCAAAAATGAAAATATTCAGGTTATTTATTAAAATTAACTCATAAATTATAAAATATAATTATGAAAATTCAAGATGTCCCATTTTGCATTACGGATTGGAACAAATCCATTGCATCAGAACATCCGGGTATTTACGGCAAAGCCATCTGGCATACTTTGGAAATTGGAAACATTCGAGTGCGATTGGTCGAATATACTGCCGGATACATTGCAGATCATTGGTGCAACCGCGGACACGTTCTTCTCGTTTTAGAAGGAGAACTCACTAACCAATTAAGCGATGGGCGAAAATTTACATTAAAACCTGGAATGAGTTATCAGGTTTCTGATGAAATAAATCCACACCGCTCATCAACAAAGACAGGAGCTAAATTATTTATTGTGGATTAATATAAACAAATCAATCATTTATTTAATATATGTAGATTAAAACATTTTTTTTATTTCATTAAAGTAATTATCCGATAATTCTTCAGCTAAAGATATCGATTTTGCCTCTGTAATAATTCTAATAATCGGCTCTGTATTTGATTTTCTTAGATGGACCCAGTTATCCGGAAAATCTATACGCAGGCCATCCTCAGTATTGATGTTTTCTTTGCTGTACTTTTTAGTTAGTATCTTTATTACTTCATCCGGGTTAACATTAACAAGATCAATCTTTTTCTTTGCTATCGAATAATCAGGTAGTGCCGCTTTCAGTTCTGCCAATGTGCCTCCAAATTCCAGTAAGTGTTGAAGTGTTATAGCTATACCTACCAGGGCATCCCTTCCGTAATGCAATGCCGGATAAATTACTCCGCCGCTTCCTTCGCCCCCGATTACTGCATTTACCTCTTTCATTCTCTTAACAACATTTGCTTCTCCAACTGGTGAGCGGAATACTTTCTGTCCTTCGGCTTTAGCAACATCATCAACCGCGCGGGTTGTAGAAAGATTAACAACTACATTCCCTTTTTCCTTTGACAATATAAATTTTACCGCCTGTGTAATAGTATTTTCTTCACCAAACGGCTTACCTTCGTTTGTTATTAAAACCAGCCTGTCAACATCCGGATCAACAACAACTCCCAGGTCGGCTTTACTTTCTTTTACTGCTTCCATAGTTCTTGTTAAGTTCTCAGGTATTGGTTCAGGCAGGCGGGGGAATATGCCTGTTCGTTCGCAGTTCAACTCAATAACTTCGCAGCCGAATTCTTTCAGGAAATCCGGAATAATATAAACACCGGCGCCATTTACACAATCCGCTAATACTTTGAACTTCTTTTTTTTAATTTCCTTTTGATTTATTAGCTTTAATTCCAAAACATCTTTTACATGTCTTTTCAGCCCTTCATCGGTATGGGTTAGTTTACCTATTGAATTCCAGTTTTCATATTTATTATCGGAATTATTAAGCAATGATTGCAGCACGATGTACTCCTCCGGAGATAGAAATTGTCCCGTATGGTTTAACATTTTCAAAGCATTCCATTGATTAGGGTTATGGCTTGCAGTTATTGCAATGCCCCCTTTTGCCTTGAGAGTTTTAACCGTGTACTGAACAGTTGGTGTAGGACAAATGCCGATCTCAATTACATCCATGCCTTTCGCAAGCAGTGTACCGGTAACCAGCGATAAAACCATTTCGCCGGTAATTCTTGCATCCCGCCCTACAACAACTTTACCTTTGCCGATAAGTTCAGCATAAGCAGATGTATATTTTATTATTGTCTCGGGGTACAGGCCATCTCCAACTATCCCCCGAACTCCTGATATACTTGCCATTAAAGTAGACATTCATTCTCCATTGACTTTCTACGAATTAATTTTAAAAACAGAGTAAAAATAAACTAAATAAGTGATAAATATTACCCGGCCGTCAGGTTAATTTATTAGCATATCTGCTATTTTAAGAATCTGATCAATACTCTAAATTAAATGCGTTCAGCTCAGTTGATGGAAATTATATTGTGTAAATAAATTGTTTATTAACTTGGTTATAAATAATTGCATAAAAAAATAAAATTATTTATCAACCAATATTTGGGAGAATGAAATATGATAAAGGAACTGTTAATTTTCGGTGCTTATGGCGCTTTAGGAAAGGGAGTTACAAAAATTTTAGTTGAGAAAAAGTTTGACCAAATTTATTTATTTGGTTCAAATATCAATGAAGAAGAAAAAATTATAGCGCAAAATGTTCAAAATATAATAGTAAGTAATCTTTCTCAGGAACCTAATGTAATTGAGGCATTCAAGAATGTAATTCCTGGTACTGATAAAATATTCTTCTTGTTCAGTACTATAGGAGGGTTTACAGGTGGGAAATTCATCTGGGAAACGGAAGAATCTGATATTGAAAAAATGATTAATGTAAATTTTAAAACAAATTTCCTTATTTCTAAATATTTTTCAAGATTGGTAAAAGAATCTGCAGGCGGCTCTATATGCTTTACTTCAGCATATACGGGCTCGGATGCCGAAACAAAAAAAGGTGCTTATGGGATTTCGAAAAATGCCCTTAATTTTCTAGTTAAAAATCTGGCTATAGAGGGGAAAGAAATAAACCTATCTGTTAATGCAGTTGCGCCTTATATTATAGATACACCAGAAAATAGGAATTGGCTGAAATCATTTAATTATAATAATTGGATTAAGCCGGAAGAAATAGGGGAACTTATATATAGTATTATTACTAATTATAATTTTATTTCTGGCAATATATTTGAATTAAAAGAGAGGTTTGAAAAATCCATTACTGAATGAATTGAGGTTTACTATATAAGGATTAAGAAAAGTGTGCCTTATGCATGAAATCATACTCAATTTATATTGTTTCGATTTCTTATATTGTTGCGGTAATAGTAAATTTAATAGTTGCAGGATTGCATAGATGTTAATAAAAAAATAGGAATACTCAATAAATTACACGTCAATAGAATATCAAAGTTCCATTTATTATATTTAATAAAAACAAAATTTACTATTTTAACAGAGCAGGTTCCAAAAATTGGCCCGCTTCAAAAATTGTAAAGATTATATCAAAAAAGAGGAATAAATGAATCTTAAAGAAAGAATTAATGAAGATCTTAAGACGGCAATGAAGTCAGGGGATAGGCTTAAACTTGAAACTATACGGTCAATAAGGGCGCTGATATTGGAATTTGAAAAAAGCGGTACCGGCAAGGAATTAAATCCGGAAGAAGAAATAAAAATGTTGAGTACAGCAGCAAAAAAAAGAAAAGATTCAATAGAACAGTACCGGAATGCAAAGAGAGAAGATTTAGCCTCGAAAGAAGAGAATGAATTGAAAATATTGCTGGAATATCTTCCAAAGCAGTTATCTTTAGATGAAATAAAAGAAGAAATTAGAAAAACAGCAGAAATTATTAATGCTACTTCCAGGGATGACTTTTCTAAGTTAATGCCGCAGGTAATGAAAATACTTAAAGGCAAAGCTGACGGTAAAGTAATAAAATCTGAAGTAGAAAATTACCTGAGTTCGCTTTGAATCTACTTGACATTATTATTGCACTTATCGCTGTTATTGGATTCATTCTTGGGTACAAAGATGGATTTATAAGAAAGCTGATAGGTTTAATCGGGTTCGGATTAGGGATCTTCCTGGCCGTCAAATTTGCTGGTGAATTGGGCAAAATACTCGAAAAAATATTTGGAATAGAATTTTATCTTTCTGAAATTATTGCTGGAATCATAATCTTTTTGTTAATTATCTTTTTATCCTCCGTTATTAAAAGAGTAGTCCACCCGTTTGATAAGGTAAACAATCTTATAAATCAAATTGTTGGCGGTGCTATCGGAGCAGTTCAATTACTTTTTTTTGTTAGTGCGCTGTTATTTCTTATGAATATATTTAACGCGCCTTCAAAGAAGTTAAAAGAGTCCTCTTTTCTTTATAAACGGGTTTATAATATTGTCCCTTCAACGGTAGATTATTTAAATAACTATACTCCAAAAACTAAAGAGATTATTAAAAATTATATTAATGAAAAGGATACTACGCAATGATATCCGATAATGTTTTGGAGAAGTTGGAATTTGAGAAAATTCTCCATTATATATCAAAATATAGCATTACGGAGAAGGGAAAATCCTTAATATATTTATTAAAACCATTCAATTCCTTAGCCGGTTCCAAAAATGAGGGTGATTTGGTAACCGAAGCTAAGGAAATTATGATAAAAAATAATTTTCCCCCTCTGGAATTTATCCCGGATCTTGAAATTACTCTTTCAACAAGTGCAATTGAAGGAGCTGTAATAGACAGTAAAAAAATTTTGGAAATACTGAAACTTGTTGTTATTTCCCGTAATCTAACTCATTATTTTAAAAATAATTCTGAGACGGCACCACTACTGAATGAGATAGGCGGCAGACTATTTAAGGACAAGTTATTTGAAAATTTTATTCAAAGAATTGTAAATGAGAATGGTGAAATAAGAGACAGCGCAAGTTCTAAACTGGCTGAAATAAGACGCGATATACGTTCTAAAAATGATGAACTTATTCGTTCTGTTAACAGAATAATTAAGTCGTTGAATGAAAAAGATATAGTTAGGGAAGATTATTTAACACTTAGAGACGGCAGGATTGTAATTCCTGTAAAGTCGGAACATAAGAGACATATCAGGGGTTTTATTCACTCGGAATCTTCTACCGGCCAAACAGTTTATATCGAACCTGAAGAAACACTTGAATTAAATAATGATATTGTTTCGCTGTCATTTGCAGAAAGAAGAGAGATAGAACGTCTGCTTCGTGAATTAACAAAACGAATTGGCGAGCTTAGTTCACAGCTTAAAGAGTCTCTGGAAATTATTTCCTATATAGATTCCATTTTCGCAAGGGCTAACTACTCAATAGAAATAATTGGAGCTTTTCCTCTTATAGATAATAAAAAACCTTATTTAATCAGTGATGCCAGGCATCCAATCATATTGAAAAAACTAGGTAGGGAAAATACTGTTCCGTTAAATATAAATGTTAGAGATAAAAAAATAGTTCTAATCACCGGCCCGAATGCCGGTGGTAAAACTGTAGTATTAAAAACTATCGGCCTGCTTTCTCTGATGATTCAATCGGGAATCCATATACCAGCAAGTCCAGATTCAAATTTTCATTTTTTCAAAAATATTTTACTGGACGTTGGGGATTCTCAGTCAATTGAAGATGATTTGTCAACTTTTAGTTCACATCTTTCAAATATTAATAAAATTCTTTATTTAGCTGATTCCGATAGCTTAATCCTCCTGGATGAAATAGGGACTGGGACTGACCCGGCGGAAGGTTCCGCATTAGCAACGGCAATGCTTATTACAATTCGTGATAAACGGGCTTCTGCCTTCGCAACAACTCACCATGGAAGCTTGAAGCTAATTGCTAACGATCTTGAAGGCTTTGAAAATGCCGCTATGGAATTTGATACTCATAATTTAAAACCTACCTACGTTTTCAAACAAGGCGTGCCCGGGTCCAGTTATGCTTTTGAAGTGGCAAAACGAATTGGACTTCCCGATAAATTCTTAGAACTTGCTTCGAATTATCTTGACAGTAGTAAACATAAAATTGAAAATTTTCTTGTAGAAATAGAAAGAAAATCACAGCAGCTTAATGATAAACTGAAAAATGCAGAACTGGAAAGTACTAGACTTACAGGTTTATCAATTCTTTATAGACAAAATATCGATAAACTGGATAACGAAAGAAGAGAGATACTTAAGAAAACAAAGATTGAAGCAGAAGAGTACCTTAAAGGGATAAACCGAAAGATTGAAAATGTGATAAAGGGAATTAAGGAGTCTAATGCTGAAAACAAGATTATAAAAGAATCTCAAAAAATTATTAAAGAGATAAAAGAAAACAATAAGGAATTTTTAAAAGAAGATATTGAATTAAGAGAACAAAACTATAATTTTGAAGTTGGTAGTATTGTTGCAGTTAAAGATACGCAGTCTGTTGGGAAAATATTAGAATTATCCAAAGATAAAATGAAAGCAACTGTTACTTTCGGTTCCGTTAAAATGCAGGTTGCATTAAAAAATCTGGTTCACTCTGAAGAAAACAAAAAATCAGTAAATATCTTATTTCATAGTCCCCAGGTTGAAATGCCTCAACAACGATTAGACATAAGGGGAGAAAGACCGGAAGAAGCTGAATTTGAAATAATCAAATTTATAGATAATGCTTATTCTTCTGGGCTTGGTAGAATAGAAATTTTGCATGGTAAAGGAACCGGCGTATTAAAAAGAACCGTGCAGGATATATTAAAGAGCCACGATAGGGTTAAAACCTATTATTTTGCGCCCATACAGTTTGGCGGCGACGGTATAACAATAGCTGAATTAAATTAGAGTTAATTTTGATTAATAAAATTTTAATAGCTAACCGCGGTGAAATTGCCGTTAGGATAATACGTGCATGCCGTGAATTAAATATTATTTCTGCAGTGATGTATTCCGATGCTGATAAATTATCCCTGCATACGCGCCTCGCAGATGAATCTTACAATATTGGCAAGTCTTCTTCATCTCATTCATATTTAAACAAAGAAAAAATTATTAACCTTGCGAAAAAGATTAAGGCTGATGCAGTGCATCCCGGGTACGGTTTTTTATCTGAAAATGCCGAATTTATTAAATTGCTCGAAAATGAAGGACTGATATTTATAGGTCCATCTTCGAAATCAGTAGAAATGATGGGGAACAAAACAACTGCACGTGAGTTGTTATCTAAAATCGGAATTCCTATTGTTCCTGGAACTATAATTCCAATAGAAAATTTAAATGCTGGCATTGAAGCGGCAGAGAAAATCGGGTATCCTTTATTACTTAAAGCCGCCGCAGGTGGCGGCGGTAAAGGAATGAGAAAAATCTTATCCTCAAAAGAATTTAATGGTGCTTTTGATGGTGTCCGGCGTGAGGCTATGAAAGCTTTTGCTAATGATTCTATATATATTGAAAAATATATAGAAAATCCTCGGCATATAGAAGTTCAGATAATTGCGGATAAGTATGGTAATTACGCTCATCTATTTGAAAGAGAGTGTTCAATTCAACGCAGGCACCAGAAAATTATTGAAGAATCACCTTCATCTTTTCTTGATCCGTTTATGAGAGAAAAAATTACTAAAACTGCTGTCGACGTTGCAAAAGTCTGTTGTTATTATAATGCCGGAACAATAGAATTTTTAATAACTGTTTTTAATAATGAAGATTTTGTTAAAGGGAATATTGACATTAATTATTTGCAAAGAGTATTTGGAGAGAAATGTATTCAGGGGAATAAAACTGAAAATGATTACATGGAAGATGCGGCAGCTATATTTATTGCTTTGATGAAAGAAAAATCTTTTGGAATAAAGAGATCAGATGCTTATTATTCAGTTCCCAAAAATTTGAATAAATGGACTGACTTGATGTATGAGTGAATATATTGTTTCAGTAAACGATAAAAAACTTAATTTAGTTATACAGGATGATTCAATAATTTATGCAAATGCAAGAGAATATACATACGAACTTATACATCTGGGAAGAGAAAAATATTTATTAAAATTAAATAATAAATTCGTTGAAATAAAATCCGAAATATTGCAGGATGGCAGATTTTCGGTTTTAATTCAAAATAGTATTTATTTAACGGCTATCCGTTCAATTCAGCAGGAAAAAGCCGCAGAACTTTTGCAACAAATAACGGCAACTGTTCATGAATTCGAAATAAAGGCTCCTATGCCTGGAATGATTTTAAAAATAAATAAAAAAATTAACGAATCAATCTCGCAAGGTGAAACAATACTTACATTGGAAGCAATGAATATGGAAAACGACCTTCGGGCACCTCATTCCGGAATTATCAAAAATATTTTTGTTAAGGAAGGATATGCTATTGAAAAAGGAACAGTCCTCTTTACAATTGAATAATTTATCAATTGGATTTACAGTTAATTAATTCATGTTTCAAGGAATTATGAATGGTAAAAATAACAAGAAGCAAAAAACAATTCTCAAATAAATTTCAATCACATATTTTGATGGAAAAGTCAATTATTAAAAATTGAAACCTATTTGTTTTTTGTAACATATATTTTTTGTGATTTTTAGCATATTCCTTTTAATCATTGCATAATTAATTAATCCTTTATAACTATCAAAAACGGAGGAAAACGTGAGAATAAAAATACTTACTTTCGTTCTTTTTCTATCGCTCGGTTTAAGCCGGGTATTCGCCGGTGGTTTTCAGCTGAATGAAAACGGTGCCCGGGCTCTTGGTATGGGAGATGCATTTACAGCAATATCTGACGATCCTTCTGCTTTATATTTTAATGGAGCAGGAATAACTCAGCTCTCAGGTACAAATTTTATGCTTGGTACAACATTAATTGCACCCGTATTCACTTTCCGTGGTGTTTCCCCTCAGGTAACTGAATACGATGCTACTAAACAAACATTTTTTCCAACTCATTTTTATGCAACTTATAGTTATAACCCTGATTGGGCTTTTGGAATCGGTTTTACAAGCCCATTTGGTTTAGGATCAGAATGGGATCCAAATTGGGTTGGTAAATATTTAGCTGTGGGAACTACTCTTAAAGTTTTTACTATTTCTCCGGAGGCTGCTTATAAACTGCTTGATAACCTTTCGTTAAGCGCAGGGTTTGTATATAGTTTTGCTAATGTTGACATAACAAAAGCTTCTCCGCAAACTCCTTTTGCTGGTGATGCATTTATATCAATGAATGGCAAAGATAATGCTGCATTTGGTTATAATTTGGGAGCTCTTTATAAACCTACAAATGATCTTTCATTCGGTATTTCATTCCATAGTAAAATTCTATATAAATTAAAAGGCAGTGTATCTACTTCAGGCGCACCTCAGCTTGCATCAGAGCTTCCTAACGGCGGGGTTTCAGCTGATTTAACAACTCCTTTAAATCTTGCATTTGGAGCTGCGTACAGAATTTTACCTAAACTATTAGTTAGTGCAGATTTTCAGTACGTTGGTTGGTCAAGTTATGATACCCTAACTTTTAACTTCTCAAATCCTAAAGAATCTATTCCAAATCCAAGATTATATGATAATTCATACATAGTTCGCCTTGGTGCAGAATATAATTTGAACTCTGATTGGGATATTAGAGCAGGAATTTATTTTGATAATAGTCCTGTTAAAGCAGAATATATTAACCCATCTCTGCCTGAATCAAACAGGCTTGGTTTTAGTTGCGGTTTTGGATATAAAATAACAAAAAAATTATTGGTAAATGCAGCTTATGAATTTATAAGAAACAGCCAGATAACAGTTACTAATTCAATGGAGGATTATGCTACTGGAGAAGTTGCCCAATCTGGTACAACTCCGAACAGTCCCTTTAATGGTACATATAACGCATACGCAAATTTGGTTTCATTAACTTTATCATATAGTTTATAACAGGAAAGGATTTGAAAAATGAAAAAGTTATTAAATTTAATTCTTTCCCTAAAGGGTTGGTTTACTATAGTATTATTAGTTGTTTTTATAGTTTCCGGCTGTCAGGATAGAACAAACTTAACTGGTCCCGCTCCCAAAAGTGGAAGTGCAGATTTATCAAGATATGTTTCTATAGGTAACAGTATAACTGCTGGCTATCAGTCTGGCGCCTTGTATCAAAGTGCTCAGGAATATTCTTATGGAAATTTAATTGCACAACAGGTAAATTCAAATTATGCAATTCCTTTTATTTCTGATCCGGGCCTGGGTGGGAGAATAGAAGTTCAATCCTTTAATCCTGCTACAGGTACTCTTGATTTAACAATTGATACAAAAACTGGTGCCCCGATAAATTCCTCATATCCAAATTCATATAATAATCTTGGTGTACCTGGTGCGGTTACATATGATGTTTTAAATGCAACGAGTACAGCAACTTCTGCAAGTCAAAGCCCTTATTTTAATATTATTCTAAGAAATAAAGGTTCTCAGTTTACTCAGGCAAAATCATTAAACCCTACTTTTTTAACGTTATGGATAGGCAATAATGATGTCTTGGGGTATGCAACAAGCGGCGGTACCTCACCAGCTTCACCAACAGATGCCAATACTTTTCAGTATTTATATTCGGTATTAGGAGATAGTATAGCATCACTCGGCGCTAAAGTAGTAGTTGCAAACATTCCTGATGTAACAGCTATTCCTTACTTCACCACAGTTGGTCCGGCAATGGCTGAAGAAATTCCTTGGGCAATTCTAAAAGCAGAAGGTTCACCTGGTCTATTTTATCAGATACATGGAAATAATTCTGTCGATGGAACATTTGCTTTCGCTGATTCAGCAGATCTTGCCACAGGCAATGTATTAATAACTTTGACTGGAAGTACCTATGCACCTCTGCTTGGAACAGCTACGGGAAAGTTTTACCGTGATAATGGATTCAAAGTATTACCTGTTGGTATTGATACAACACAACCCTTTGGTTTCAGCCCAGTTAATCCATGGCCTGATGCTCTTATACTTGATCCTTCTGAAATTGTAACTGCTAAAACTGCTACCCAAGCTTTTAATTCTACAATTGCTGCTGTTGCTAATTCTCAAGGTTTCGGAATTGTGGATATAAATTCATTCTTTAATTCAATAGCAGCAACTGGTATTGTTGAAAACGGAATAGGTTTTTCAACTGCATTCTTTGTTGGCGGATTATTTGGTTTGGATGGTGTGCATCCAACAAGTCGTGGCCAGGCAATAATTGCTAATGAATTCTTAAAAGTAATAAACAATAAATTCGGTGCCAGCTACTCTTTAGTTAATGTTGCTTCTATTCCGGGCAGTATTGTGCTGGCTAAGCAAAACTTGTTATCAAAAAAGATATTACCTCATTTTAACACGGCTTATTTTAACCATTTACTTTATTGATCCGGATGAAGGGATGGGAAACCATCCCTTCAATGTTTTAAATAAAAATGATATTTTATAGATGTCATTATCTAAAATTTTTAATATAACTTTAAAGTAATTTATTATATAAATTAATACTTGAATTTAAGCAATGATCATAATCTATATTCAATTTGAACAAATACCCGGAATTAGCTATGAAAAATAAAATTTTTATTTGCACTATTTTTGCTGTTATTTCTTTTATACTCCCGGCATGTTCTTCAGTTCAACAATCTGCCGGCAGGGAAGAACAAAAGAACAAACCTGGTGATAAGAAAGATTCGCTTTATGTATTTGATCAGGCCGCTGTAAAGGATACTGCACAAATTCAGAATAAGTCCGAAATTCAGTATAACGGTGGTACGTTTTATTTAATCCAAATCGGTGCCTTTTCCACTAAAGAACGAGCAAATGAATTTGCTGATTCAAGCAGATCGAAAATTCAGGATGAGATAACAGTTTCCTTTAAAACCAATTTGAACCTGTACGTAGTTCGGTTATCTAAGCATTATGCTTCCCACGATGAAGCGGTAAAAGAGAGAGATATAATATGGAAAATCCCTGATTTTAAAGATGCGTGGATTGTTACCGAACAGCAATAATCCAATTCATTTTTTATAAAATTTCGGACGGGCTAATTTAAAAAAAATAATGCCGCTAAAGAGAAATTCAAATGGTGAGTGTTATCTTATCTTTATAGTTAGCGTTCACTTATTACAGAATAGTATTTATTTAAAAGAATCACTAAATTTAAAATTGCTAATTAGCGATATAACAAAATAAAATAAATAACAAGGAGGAGGCTAAATGGCTTTTTCATTAAATAAAATTATGTTAATCGGTAATTTGGGAAGAGATGCTGAAACCCGATTTACAACCAATAATGTTTCCGTAACAAGTTTTACAATTGCCACGTCTAATAGTTATAAAGGCAAGGATGGTAATTGGGTTAATGAAACTACATGGCATAATATTGTTTCATTTAATCTTTCGGACTATTTTAAAGAGAATCTAAAAAAAGGCAAAAAGTTTTATATTGAAGGAAGATTAACTAAAAGAGAATATACTGATAAAGAAGGAATAAAAAGGTATGCTACTGATGTAGTTGCTGAAAAAATTATTCCTCTTGAATCTGGTGCCGGTAGTGGAAACAATGAAAGTGCAATTCAGGAAGATTCTTCTATCGGTAGTACTCGCGGTACAATTAATGAACCGCAAATACAAACCGATGAAAATGACGATTTGCCGTTTTAATTAGCCGTATAGTTTTTTCAAGGCAATAGATTCAATTATCAGTTTTAGGGCTTAACATGAATATACTTAAGTATTGGGATTTTTAATAACTCGGAGTAAGAAAAATATTTGCACATATTCTGGCATTATAAATTAATAATATTGTTTATATTCATTTTTTGTTCTGCATTCTTTTCCGGTTCTGAAGTTGCATTATTTTCGCTAGATAAAAAGCGTTTAAAAGTTATTGTTGATAGTAATCCTTTAATTGAGAGATACCTTGAACAACTGCTGGAACATCCAAGAAGATTACTTGTTGTTATATTGTTGGGAAATACAGTTATTAATGTAGCTTCCTCAATTATAGCAGTTTCTTTAGCATTAGATTTTGCAGCATTTTCATCATACCCGGTTAAATTAATCCTTACTATACAAATTGTATTATTAACTGCGATAATTTTAATTTTCGGTGAATTAGTACCAAAGCTATGGGCATCCCGGAAGCCTGTCTCTTTTGCTAAGACAGTTGCAATTCCTTTATATTGGATTAATGTACTTGTTTTCCCTGTAACCGAATCACTTTCAGAATTTATCAAACTCTCGGTATCCAGGATAAAATTTAATAAATTTAAAACGGCTATCCTGCCGGAAGAGATATCTGAACTTGCAAATTTAAGTCATGAACGGGGAGCTTTAATTGAAGAAGAACACGGTCTTATAAGCAACATAGTAAGTTTTAAGTCTGTACATGTTCATGAAGTAATAACTCCTAGAGTAGATATGACTTGTGCTTCAATTGATTTAAATTTTAATGAAGTACTTAATATTATAACCGAATCGGGTCATAGCAGAATTCCACTTTTTGAAAATGACCTGGATAAAATATTAGGTGTTATATATGCTAAAGACTTATTACCTTATCTGAGAAATAAAGACATGGGGAAAAATTTTTCTTTATCTTCAATTGTTAGAAAAGTGTTTTTTGTACCGGGAATGAAAATGATTAATGATTTAATGAGGGAGTTTCAGGAAAAAAAAATGCATCTTGCAATTGTGGTAGATGAATTTGGCGGTACGGCTGGATTAATCACAATGGAAGATATTCTCGAAGAAATACTGGGTGAAATAAGAGACGAATCTGACGAAGAAGAAAATTTAATTTCAAAAATCGATGATAATAATTTTATGGCACTTGGCAGTCTACCGGTTGATGATCTTCGCAAAATTCTTCAGCTCGAGGAGATTTCTCTCGGCGGAGATTATGATACGCTGGGCGGGTTAGTATTGAATTATGCAGGGCACATTCCTAAAGAAGGCTATTCTTTTCGACTGGAAAATTATAAATTTACTGTTAAAGAAGTAATTAATAAGAGGATTAAGAAGGTGCTCCTTGAAAGACTGCCTTCTGATTAAAATATTTAATGAAAAAAAGCTGTTTTATCAGAGCAATTATTATTATTACGATTTTAACAGCAGTAGTGCTCTATTTAGTTACTCATAAATTTGATGAAGCAATTATAAACCCCGGTAAGAACCTTATTATAAGTCAGATTAACAGAAATCTTGAGTATGTTAAAGATTCACCGGAAAAAGATTCATTGCAGCAATTAATCAGAGATTATATTCTTGGTATTAAAAAGGTAGATAATCTTTCCGACAATTCTATTGGGGAATTTATAGATACTTTGAAAGTGGCTTTAAAAGATAGTATTATAGATAAACGAGAGTACAAATCACTATATAATATATTAAAAACAAAAGTTGAAAAATGAAAAATCAAAGAAAAACAGAAATTAAAGTTGGTGTAACAGTCATTCTCGCGCTTGTAATATTTTTCTGGATCCTTGGCTGGGCAAAAAATTTTATCTTAACTACTAAAGAAAAAACTATCAAAATCAGGTTCGACAATGTAGCGGGACTGGAAATTGGCGATTTTGTTACTGTTAATGGAGTCAGAAAAGGAAATGTTCAAGATATAGAGGTTCAAAACAATGAAGTTATAGTAACAGTTTCCGTTAATAATAATACTGATCTAAGACGGGATGCCGTTTTTGGAGTGGCAATGCTTGATATGATGGGTGGAAAGAAAGTTGATATTAAACCGGGCTCGTTACCAGAACCATTGGATTTTAATAAAATTCAAAATGGTTCTTTCTATTCGGATATTCCTGCAGTGATGTCTTTTGTCGGCTCTATGCAAGATGATCTTATTACCACTCTTAAACAAGTAAAAGTTTCGTTGAATTCTTTAAATAATTATCTAACAGATAAAAATCTAAATAATAATATCAAAAGCTCGGTAGAAAATGTAAGTCTTTTAACTGAAAAATTAAATATACTGATTGATGAAAACAGGCAAAATATTAAAAAACTTACTTCAAATAGTTTGGATATAACTGATGATGCAAAGGATTTTTATCAAAAAAATCAAGGCTATATCTCAAGTTCCATAAAAGAAGCCGATGATGTTTTAAAAAAAACGGATTCTTTAGTTACCAGCTTAAACAGTTTTACTACTGAAATAAAAGCAAGAAATAATTCGGTTGGAAAGATATTATACGATGAAAAATTATACGATAATCTAAACCAGTCTATTCAACAGGTAAATGAGCTTACTAAATTACTGATTGAACAATTAAAGGATAAAGGCTTTAAAGTTGATGCCAATATTCATCTATTTTGATTATTTAATTTAAAGCGAATTGTTGGTCCATTTTTAAAAGGAATTGATTTATGATATTAGGGCTCGGAATAGATATAATAGAAATCGATAGGGTAAGAAATAGCGTTCAAAAATATGGCAACCATTTTTTGAATAAAATATACACTGAAACTGAATTAAATTACTGCATGTCAAAAGGTGAAAATAAATATCAGCATCTCGCTGCAAGATTTGCTGCAAAAGAAGCCGTATTTAAAGCTCTATCAACAGGATGGAGCAAAGATATAGGATGGCAGGATATTGAGATATACAATGAACCCAATGGTATGCCGCTGGTAAAACTAAGAGGTGGATGGGACTCTTTTCTTGCGGATGATAAAAATTTAAAAATATCAATGAGCCATTCGAGAGATTATGTTACTTGTGTAGCAATAATTTATAAAGAGTTGTGAGTAGTTTTTATAGTATCGTAAATTTTAATCTCATCTATAATAAATAAATTATACTTTGGATAGTGTATAATTGTAACAGGTTTTAATGTTTCTGGTAGGGATCAAGAAAAAAGATCTGCAACTTAACCAAATGTTAATGAAGCCAATTGGAATATCCTTCACTATTTTTTTATATTTATTACATAAATATTTATTTTTAGGCAAATCGATTGATTATTAGTAAAACGTTTTATAACTATTTCAGTTATATCTCACTTGGTATAATTGCATTTCTTCTTTTGCTTATCTATTCACGTATTACACCCGCTGGTATAAACTATTATTTTTTAATCCTTGTAATTTTACTTTTAACAGTTAGGCTTTTTATTAGAATCTATTATATTAAGAAAAAGAGTAACAACAGTATAGGAGGTTGACTTCGAATCCGCAAAAAGAGTTAATGGTAAACTTAATGCGAAGGTATTAATTCTGAACCAGAGTTATGAACCTTTAACTGTTTGCAATATAAAAAAGGCAATAGTTTTAATTTATCTCGGTAAGGCAGAACTTGTATTAAATGATAAGAAAAAAGAATTAAGAAGTATTTCTAGTCACTATCCCTGGCCAAGTATTATAAGGTTAAATCATTTTATAAGTGTACCCTATAAAAAGGTTGTTTTAACACGGAAAAATATCCTCAGGCGTGATTCATATAAATGTGCTTACTGTGGAAGGAGTGACCTTCCTCTTACGATAGATCATGTATTGCCAAAATCCAGAGGTGGTAATGATTCTTGGGAAAACCTTGTCTGTGCTTGCACGGTATGTAATAATAAAAAGGGTGACAGAACTCTTGATGAAGCGAATATGGTGTTGAATAGCAGGCCATTTAAGCCAAGTCATATAATGTTTATTAAACATGTTGTGGGTAAGCTGGATGAAAATTGGAAGCCTTACCTTTATCTTTCCTGAACTTTTTTATTTTATTAATCCGGCAAATTATAACTTTATATGCTATAAATTTTTATAACCATTCATTAATGGAAATTCAATCTGCCTGCCAGTTATTTACTTATAAATAAATTGATTTAGATAACTTATTTGATTTTCCTAAGTAATTTATTAAGATTATTTATCCTTTTATTATTATTTTTCAATATCTAATATCGATTTTTATTTAATTATGACAAAAAAACGAATTTTAAGCGGAATGAGGCCAACCGGAAAACTACATATTGGTCATTTGGTTGGGGCGCTCGAAAATTGGATTAAATTACAGGATGAATACGAAAGCTTTCATCTGATTGCTGATTATCATGTATTGACTACTGGGCTTGAAACAAAACATATTTATAAAGATTCCATGGATATGCTGATTGATTGGCTTGCTTCCGGATTGGATCCTTTTAAAAGCCCTATGTTTCGACAGTCCCAAATTAAAGAACATACTGAATTGCATTTAATATTTAGCATGTTGATTACTGTAAATAGATTGGAAAGAAATCCTACAGTAAAGGATCAGATTAGGGATCTAAATATTGAACAAGTAATATACGGCCATCTTGGCTATCCTGTTCTTCAAGCCGCAGATATTCTTCTTTACAAAGGTGAAGCTGTTCCTGTCGGAGAGGATCAAGTACCCCATGTTGAAATATCCAGGGAAATTGCCCGAAAGTTCAATAACCAATATGGAATAGTATTTCCGGAGCCAGAACCGGTTCTTACTAAATTTGCTAGGCTTCAAGGGCTTGACGGAAATGCTAAAATGAGTAAATCTTTGAATAACAGCATACTACTTTCTGATGAACCTGACATAGTTAAAGCAAAAATCAAAAAAGCGGTAACTGATCCGAATAAAGTAAGAAAAGGAGATTCAGGGAATCCTGATATATGTCTTATTTTTGCATATCACAAAAAGTTTAACCCGTATGAGCTTAATGAAATTGAAATTGGCTGTCGTTCAGGTTTTCTTGGATGTGTTGATTGCAAGATAAATTGCGCCTCAAAAATTTCCAAACTTCTGGAACCTATTATTGAAAAAAGGCATTATTTTGAGCAGAGGCTTAATGAAGTAAAAGATATTCTAATCGAAGGGGAATCAAGAGCAAGGAGTGTTGCTCAAGAAACAATGAAGGAAGTTCGGGATAAAATGGAACTGGGTTAAAGTTGTATAAAATTAAATTAGATCACTTTGAAGGGCCTTTAGATCTTCTCTTGTTTTTCATTAAGCGGGATGAATTGAACATTTATGATATTCCAATTTCAAAAATAACTAAAGAGTTTTTGGAATATGTCAACCTTATCAAGCTAATGGACCTTGAGGTTGCAGGCGATTTTATCTTAATGGCCTCTACTTTGATGCATATAAAAGTTAGGATGCTTTTACCAAGAGAAATAGACGAAAAAGGTGAAGAAATTGATCCGAGAGCCGAGCTTATCCAGGCATTACTGGAATACAAAAAATATAAAGAAATGTCCGAGGAACTTGGATTTTTTGAAACGAACCAAAGGAAAATTAATTTTAGAAGTAATTTTTCGAAAGATGAAAAAGAAACACCACCCGATTATGATATATTGTTAAAAAATGTTACTATATATGATCTCGCAAAAGCCTTCAAAAATGCGATTGATAATGTAAAACCTGAAGTTTTTCATGAAATAAAAAACGTGAATGTTTCTATAGATGAACAGATAGAATTTATTCTTGCTAAGCTGGATGAACTTGCCGAATTACATTTCCTGAGTATAGTGAACGGAATGAAAGAAAAAATAAGAATTGTAATCACATTTGTTGCTCTGCTTGAGTTAACTAAGTCAGGTATGATCGGAATTAAAGAATCACCAAATTTTAATGACTTTGTAATAATCAGAATTAATAATGGACAACATATATAACTCAATAATTGAGGCTCTAATATTTTCATCTGATGAACCTATTTCTGAGACAGAACTTGTTAGAGCCATTAAAGGAATTGATGGTGAAGAAATACAAGTGTCTGATAAAGAAGTTGCTAAATGCATCGAAATTTTAAACCTGATCTACGAAGAAAGAAATAGTGCATTTCAAATTATTAAAATAGCCGGGGGATATTTATTTGCTACTCGGCCGGAATATGCAAAATATGTAGGCTTCCTTTCTTCTGAAAAAAGTAAACGCAGATTAAGCCAGGCGGCACTGGAAACTTTGGCAATCATTGCCTATAAGCAACCGGTTACAAAGCCAGAGCTTGAAATAATACGCGGTGTAAATTCGGATTATATTTTGAATACTTTACTCGAAAAGAGTTTGGTCTCTATTACTGGAAGAGCCGAGACAATTGGAAGGCCTCTGTTATATGGTACCACTAATGAATTTTTAAAATACTTCGGTTTGGATAAGCTTAGTGATCTTCCCAAACCCCGTGAAATAGAAGAAATTATGAAAGATGAAGACTTCCTCGAACAAAAGCAAAAAATTATGATGAATTTGATCGAAGATAATATCGAAAATGAAACTGGTGAGAAATCTGATGACGCTGATTAGACTTAATAAATATTTGTCGGATTGTGGCATATCCTCCCGTCGCAAATCAGAAGATTTTATTGTACAGGGACGAGTCTATATAAATAATAAACTTGCTTCGGATTTATCTGCTAAAGTTGACCCGGCTATTGATGTTGTTTTATTAGATGGAGAAAAAATTTTTCAAAAACGACAAATATATTTACTTCTTAATAAACCGAAGGGAGTTATTACAACTACAAATGATGAAAAGGATAGGATAACTGTTGTTGATTTAATTAAATCTAAAGATAAAATATTTCCTGTCGGCAGGTTAGATTATAATACTACAGGCGTTTTGATATTAACGAATGATGGTGAGTTTTCTAATTTCTTAACCCATCCGGCAAATAAAATACCAAGAGAATATGAAGTAAAGTTAGACAGGCCATTGCAAGAATCAGATAAAGAAAAACTTTGTAAAGGTGTTTATATAAATGGCGTTAAAGGAAAATTTATTAAAATTGAATTACAAGATAAAAAAAACTGGAAACTTGTTAATGTAATGGCAATTGAAGGAAGAAATCATTTTGTTAAAAATATGTTTGGTGCATTAGGCTATACTGTAGTAGCATTAAATAGAAAAAGTTTTGCCGGGATTCAAGCGGATATTCCCATTGGTGCATATAGAGTTTTGAGTAAAGATGAAATAGCCGGAGTTATTAAAACTTATGGTAAGTAGATCAATGTGTGTGCTTTTTCTCCTTGTTATTATTTCATTCAAATCTTTTTCGCAGGATATGGCAACGGATACTTCCGGAAAGTATTCCTATTCCTCGGTACCGGAATTCTGGTCCCAGATGAATGATATATTTAACGACCCTAATTTCAGTAATGCTCAATGGGGTGTTGTTATTCAATCACTTGAAACTGGAGAATATTTATATAAAAGAAATGAAGATAAACTTTTTATTCCTGCTTCTGATTTAAAACTGTTCACTACATCTACCGGCTTAATTACACTCGGCAGTGAATATAAATTTAAAACTAATTTATATATGAACGGATACATTGATGGATCTATCCTTAAGGGAGATCTCGTAATTCAGGGAAAGGGAGATCCTACAATATCTGAAAGATTTTATAATGGCAATATGCTGAAAATATTTAACGATTGGGCAAACTCACTTATAAATATAGGAATTGATGAAATAACAGGCAATATAGTTGGTGACGACAATGCTTTTGATGATGTTGGCCTGGGAACAGGCTGGGCATGGGACTATGAGAGTAGTTGGTTTGCTGCTCCTTCAAGTGCAATCTGTTTCAATGATAACTGTGTTGATATCGTTGTAACTGTTAATAAAAAATCTCATCAACCGGATGTTGTAATTTCACCGGATACTAAATATATTATTATTCTAAATAAAGCTGTTACCGTTTCAAAAGATTCCATTACTGCAATTGAAACTTATCGTGAACCTGGGACAAATGTTATTACTATTTTCGGGACAATCCGCGACAATGCTGATTCTGTGAAGACATTTGTTACGGTAAATAATCCTACACAATATGCCATGGTTGTCTTAAAGGATGTATTGAAAAGGAAGGGAATTTTGATAGATGGTTACCCGATAGACGTTAATGATATGACTAATTCTCCCGATTATTCAAGGATGAAATCACTATTTACTCAATATTCTCCTCCGTTAAAAGAAATAATTAAGGTAACGAACAAACAAAGTCAAAATCTGTATGCTGAACAAATACTTAAAACTATTGGATTGGAAACAAAAGGATTTGGTTCTGTCGCTAATGGGTTAAATACGGAAGGGCGTGTTTTAAAAGATATGGGAATAAACCCGGAAAGCATGAATATTGTGGACGGAAGCGGTCTTTCACGCCTGGATTTAGTTACTCCAAGACAAATTGTTGCGCTATTAAATTATATGTACAAAAGTAGATATTTTATTCCATTTTTTAATTCGCTTCCAATTGCCGGCATTGACGGCACGTTGGGTGACAGAATGCAAAATTCGAAAGCTCAGGGTAAAATTCGTGCTAAACCTGGTTATCTTGAGGGTGTTAGAAATCTTTCTGGTTATGCTTTTACTGGCGACAATGAACCTATAGCTTTTTCTATTATAGTTAATAATTTTAGTGTACCGGTAAAATTAGCAGATAATATTCAAGATTTAGTATGTTTGCGAATTGCAAATTTTAAAAGAAAGTGATCGGAGGATACGTGGATACAAATGATCAACAAGATATTAATGTATTAATCAAAAGGCGTTATGAGGAACTTGAAACTTTAAAATCTAAAGGAATTGAACCTTTTGCCTATTCCTTCGAAATAGATTCAAATTCTGATGATATTAAAAAAAATTTTATTGCAGATACAAAAAGAAATGTCAGGTTCGCAGGTAGAATAATGGCTATCAGGCGTATGGGAAAAGCTTCTTTTGCTCATATTCAGGATGACCTTGGCAGAATTCAAGTCTATTTGCGAAAAGATGACATAGGCGAGAAATATGAAGCATTTAAGTTAATGGATATTGGTGATATAGTTGGTATAGATGGTTTTGTTTTCAAAACTAAAACCGGTGAAATTTCCGTACATGTAACTGCATTGGAACTGCTGGCAAAAAGTATCAGGCCATTACCGGTTGCAAAGGAAACGATTGATGAAAATGGCATTAAAATTATTCATGATCAGTTTGCGGATAAAGAACTTCGTTACCGTCAACGTTATATTGATCTTATAGTTAATCCTGAAGTAAAAGCAGTATTTTATAAAAGAAGTAAAATAATTACTTCATTGAGAAACTTTCTGGATTCTTATGGATATACTGAAGTTGAAACACCAGTTTTGCAACCTTTATATGGTGGAGCTTCAGCTCGTCCTTTCACTACTTATCATAACTCATTGGATACTACTCTTTATCTTAGAATTGCGGACGAACTATACTTGAAAAGACTTATTGTGGGAGGGTTTAACGGTGTATATGAAATATCTAAAGACTTCAGAAATGAAGGAATGGATAGATCACATAATCCTGAATTCACTATGCTGGAATTATATGTTCCATACAGGGATTATGAATGGATGATGTCATTTGTTGAAAAAATGATATTGAATATTTGTACTGAAGTATTCAATTCAAAAAATTTTGAGTATGACGGAGAAAAAATCAATTTTAATCCGCCTTGGAAAAGAATTTCAATGATTGAGGCACTCAAGGAAAAAATAGGGATTGACGTATTGGCTGCTGATGTTCCTGAATTGAAAGAAGCTGCTAAAAGTCTTGGTATAGATATTATTAATATACAGGGTAAAGGTAAATTAATAGATGAAATTTTTAGTATTGCTGTACAACCTGAACTAATACAACCAACATTTGTGGTCGATTATCCGTTGGAACTTTCTCCATTGGCAAAAAAGCACCGTTCAAAAGAAGGTTTAGTAGAACGATTTGAAGGATATGTTGCAGGAAGGGAATTGTGCAACGCTTTCTCCGAACTAAATGATCCAATTGATCAAAGACAAAGGTTTGAAAGCCAGGTAAAACTGATTGAAGGCGGAGATGAGGAGGCGCATCAGATAGACGAAGATTTTATCCGTGCACTCGAATTTGGAATGCCGCCTGCCGCTGGTTTGGGAATTGGAATTGACCGTTTGGTTATGTTATTTACAAATCAATCCTCTATTCGTGATGTAATACTATTTCCTCAAATGAAACCGGAAATAAAATAATGTCTTTTTTATTTTTTGAAATTGTAGAACTAGTTCCCGATGATATAAGTTCATTATTCTATTATTCTTCAGGTAGATGATTGAAATATAGTATAATTATCCCAACCCTGAATGAAGAAAAATTACTTCCAAATCTTTTAAGACTTCTTTCTGAAGAAAAACTTAAAAGAAAATATAATTATGAAATTATTGTTTCGGATGGCGGTAGTAATGATTGTACACTTGAAATAGCATCAAAGTTCGCGGATAAAGTTAAAATTCATACCAAACCGGGTAAACAAAATATAGCTATGGGCAGGAATTACGGCTCGCATTGTGCAAACGGAGATATTTTTATTTTTATCAATGCAGATGTTCTTATTCCGGATTTAAATTATTTTTTTAATTTTTTAGAAACAAATTTTGTTGGATTCGATTACCTTGCAATGACTTGTAAAGTAAAAGTTTTTCCTGAAGAAGAAATTGTATGGGATAAGATTTTCCATAATGTCTATAATTTATATTTTCATTTGCTCAATGACTTCGGCGTTGGGATGGGCAGAGGGGAATGTCAAATTATTAGGAAAGAAATCTTTAACAGAGTCTGCGGTTATTGCGAAAAGCTGGCGGCAGGTGAAGACTTTGATTTATTCCGGAAAATTAGACGCCTCGGAAAAATTCTATACGCTACCAAAATATGTGTTTATGAATCTCCAAGAAGATTCAGGAAATTTGGTTATCGCGGTGTAACTTTTTCTTGGATTCGAAATAGTCTTTCGGTTCTGTTACTCAAAAAATCATTATCAAAGGAATGGGAGCAAGTAAGATAATATGAAAATAACTGCTGTGTTTATACTGTTGTTTACCTGTGTTTCTTTTGCACAGAATGATTATATAAGCGTTGACGATCCGGTATATAAGTTTCTTGAAAGAATGGAAGTCCTTCATATTATACATGGCTACAATTCGTTAGAATTACCAAAACCGAGGAAAGATATAGTAAAATATCTCAGGCAGGTGATTGCATCAGAGAGCCAGTTAGACGAGACCGACACCCGGATTCTTCAGGACCTGAAAATACAATTTGAATTTGAACTATATGGTACATTACAAAAATCACAGTCTATTCTCGGACACGATTATTATAACTTATTTTCACAAAATTCAAAATATTTTTTATCTTATACAGATTCTAATAAAGCCAGTATATTTATTAATTTATTGGGCGAAGGGGAAGGGCTTATTCTGGATGATTTTCAAAATCATACTCGTTCTAAGGCAGCATTAGGTGTAATCGGTGGAGAAATATCCGGTACGTTTCTAAATAATTTCGGCTTTTATTTTTCCGGCACCAACGGTGATGTAGTTGGAAATAAAGCGGTTGCCGATTCGTTAAGAGAAGATATCCATCAGAATTTTAAGTTTAACGAAAAACCTAGTGCAGCATTCTTTGATCAATCATTAGGATACTTAACTGCAGATTTTGATATGTTCAGAATCAAATTAGGTCAGGATAAAATAAGAATCGGATATGGACCTATGAAATCTATAATAGATGATAATGCACCTCCGTTTGTTTATCTCGGGTTTGATATTCAATATGGTTTTTTTACATTCTCTTATTTTCATGGACAGCTTTTAGGTAATGAAACTCAGCAGCAGGATTCTATAGCCGGTCCGACAAATCAGGTAGAGCAAAAATATATAGCATACCACAGAATTGGGTTTGATTTATCAGACGTATTAAATGTGGGTGTCGGTGAAATGATGATTTACGGTGACAGGGGAATCGATCTTTCATATTTAAATCCATTTGTTTATTATAAATCTGTTGAAACTGCAAATCAGGACAGGGATAATTCATTTCTTTTCTTTGATGTCAATGACAAATCAATAAAAGGGATGAAAATATTCAGTTCGCTTTTGATTGACGATATGGATTTTTCCAAGCTGGGCACAGGATGGTATGCTAACGAAACCCTTTTTGACTTTGGAATATTTTCTTCAAACCTTTATAATATTATCCCTGCAGATATTACCCTTGAATATACAAGCGTTGATCCTTATGTACATACTAATCGGAGAAACAATAATAATTTTACAAATTTTGGTTATGACCTTGGATCCGGTCTTCAACCTAATAGCGAATTATTTCTTGGAGAAATAAATTACCGGTTAAATTATAGAACAAATCTTGATTTAAGCTTTAAATATATTCTCCATGGTGCTAACCCCATCATAGCCGGTGATACAATTAATGTGGGCGGCAATGAAGCATTAGGACACCGGACTTTTGATTCAAATTTTGCAAGAATATTGAGTGGTGATTTGGAATATTCACGGATTACAAGCGTTTCTTTGACCTATGAACCTATCAAACAGTATATTTTCAGCTTAAAACTGGTTTATTTGGATGAATCATTGGAAAATTCAATATTTGTAAATCAACTTCAGGCTTATATAGATTTATCCGTAAAATTATAAACAGAATTTATATATTCATGAAATTTATTAAAATAAATAATTCTTATTATTTCGAAGTTTTACAATTTCAATTATTTAAAAGATTTTAAAATGTATATATTATCCAGTGATAATCTAAACTACTTTTTTTAATTAATATTGTTAAATAATCATCCCAAAATTAAAAAAATAAACAAATTTCAAACATTACAGAAAAAATATATATTAAAATGTGAATATCTAAGGATAGTAAATTCATCCCAACAAGATTAATTTAAAAAAAATGCCGTAACTTTTGTTTTGATTTCGGCTGTTTATCAAAACAGTTTAAACATTGAATCTAATTCCGATTGGCTTAACTAGCTTTAAGAAGTCAAAAAACTTTTAAAATTAAAATGACTTATAAATTTCAAACATTAGCAATTATTCTATTAATTGGATTATTGGTTTGTATATTTGTTACTCCGGCAAGACAAATTTATACTGTCAATTTCGTTTCGGATAAAAATTTGGAAGTCGGGGAAGAACTTATCTACGTTGTAAGCTATACATTTATAAAATTTGGCGAGATAAAAATAATAGTTAAAGGTAAAAAAAGTATTGATGGTCAAAATTATTATAGTACAATTGCATATATGGATTCATACTCAGGAATTCCTTTTGTCAATTTACACATGATTTATGAAACCACAATGAACCCCAAATATTATTCTACTTTTTTCCGGGGGATAGTAAAAAAGGAGGAATATACTACTTTCACTGAATATTACACCGACTATAGTAAATCAAAAATTAGAATTAAAAAAGGCAAGGTTAAACCGTATCAATTATGGACTGATTCAACAACTTCTGAAAAGCAAGAATTTCAAGACGGCCTTTCAATATTATATTTTGCAAGAATGTTTAGCGGAAGCGGTAAATCAGTAAATCTTTTGTGTTTTGTTAATGAGAAAAAAAGCAATACTTATATGACATCATACTCACAGGTTTCCGGTGTATCCATTGATGCTTTAGATTATGATGTTTCTTGCGTAAGACTTGACGGTACAATGAATTTTGTGAGTGTTTTTGGCCTTACTGGGTATTTTGAAGGCTGGTTTTCAAATGATGAAGCATCAATTCCCATAGTCGCTAAATTAAAAGTAATTTTAGGTAACGTAAGAGTTGAATTAAAATCTTGGAAGAGACCGGGTTGGATACCTCCAAAATACAAAAAAAGTTAAATGATGAAATAAAGCTTTTTTCATATTTTGATACATTTCCTAAAATTGCCGATAGTGTTTTTCTCGCTCCGGGTGTAAAAATTATCGGTGATGTTGAAATTGAAGCTAATTCAAGTGTTTGGTACAACACAGTAATTAGAGGAGATGTTAATTATATTAAGATAGGAAAATCAACAAATATTCAGGATAGTTGTGTCCTTCATGTCACAAATGGTAAATATCCGTTAGTTGTTGGCAAAATGGTTACAATTGGCCATTCTGTAAATTTGCATGGCTGTACAATTAGTAATTTATGCCTTATTGGTATTGGATCCATTGTTTTAGACGGCGCCCTTGTTGAAGAAAAGTCATTAGTAGCAGCAGGTTCTGTTGTTAAACCTGGTTTTATAGTTCCTAGTGGTAAAATGGCTGCGGGAGTCCCGGCAAAAATTGTAAGGGATTTAAGTGATATTGAATTACAAGAGTTTGAAAAATCAGCTGAGAGATATTTGAAATATAGTGCACTAACAATTGAGTCATTAAAGGTTATTAAAGAGTAGAATGTTACTGAAATTTTGGGGTACACGCGGTTCTATACCTGTACCGGGAAATAAGACTTTAATCTATGGAGGTAACACTCCCTGCGTAGAGATTAAGAACAAAGACAAAAACTTAATAATCTTAGATGCTGGTAGTGGCCTTAGAGAGTTGGGAAAACAGATTGCTCAAAATAGAATTGAAGATTCCATACATATTTTTATAAGTCATTATCACTGGGATCATATACAGGGAATCCCATTTTTTATTCCTTTATATGAAAAAGGTAATAATATTACTTTTTACGGTGAAGGGTCAAGCGGTAAGAAAGTTAAAGAAATGCTTAGCCAACAGATGACTTCCACATATTTTCCTATAAATATTGACGAGGTTGCTTCTAAAACAAATTTTGTCGAAATCAAAACAAATTCAATTTATCAGATCGGTAATATTAGAGTTGAAACTAGGCGTGCAAACCATCCTTCACCAACTATATCATTTAAACTTACCGAATGTAATAAAAATTTTGTATATATGACTGATAATGAATTATATATAAAAAACTCAACTCAAGGTTATTCTCAAAAGGAGATCTTAAATAAAAACAAAGAATTAATAGATTTTTGTTCAGGTTGTGATTATTTAATACATGATTCTATGTATGATGAAATTTCCGTTTTGGGTAAAAAGGGCTGGGGGCATTCAGGCAATATCACATTGGCTCATTTTAGCTTATTAGCTAAAGTAAAGAATCTTGTTTTGTTTCATTATAATCCAGATTATTGCGACGAAAAAATAGAATCACTTCTAAAAGAGATTCTCTCTGTTTTGAATAGTGAAAATTCTGGCATAAATTGTGTTGCTTCGAAAGAAGGAATGTGTATCGAACTTTAATTAGTTCAAAGATTTTTTAGTTGGAATTCAATTTATCGTGGTAAAAAACTTACAAGTTAATTTTTGCAGTAAGATAGCCTTAGGAAAACACAGTATTCATAAATTAGTTCATTTTTTAAAAAATGAACTTAATTTTGATATTTCATTACTTTTAATAAATTTTATTCCTTCAAATCAAATTACAGGGATTAACCGGGATTATCTAAGACATTACTCTTCCACTGATATTATAACTTTTAATTACTCTGGAGATCACAATCTATTAGATGGTGAACTATATATTTCTTTTGAAGATGCTGATTATAATGCCAAAAAGTTCGGAGTTTCAAAAAAAAATGAGTATTTTCGATTAGTTATACATGGTATTTTGCACATGCTTGATTATGATGATCTGAAGAAAAGTGATAAATTAGTAATGAAAAAAATAGAGAATAATTTACTTAAAAAGTTTAAAAATAATCTAGAATCATAACAAATTATATGTCATCGAAAATTGTAAAAGTTCTGGAAACCATTGTTGAGGCTGTAAAAGAGAATTATACATTTGAAGAGATGGAGCGCACCGTGTGTATTGAAAATAAAAAGAATACATCCTTAATTGCAACTGCATACAGCTGGATTTATGAAAAAAAATTGAGAGAATTGTTTCAGTCTAAAACTTTAAATCGGCAAACTTCAAAAAGTTTTAGAGTATTATCTGAAAATGAGACTTATAAAATCGGGTTGCAAATTTATGATTTTCTTATACATTTTTTTAATATAGGACTTTTAAATAACATTGATATTGAGATGATTTTAGAGAATATAATGAAATTTCCTGAGGATAGTAGAAATAAGGAAAGTATAAATTTGTTGATTCTGTATGTAATTTTAGATATAGATCGGGTTTCCATACCTGGAAGCAGATATACGTTATATTCTTCGGACACAATAAATTGAGAAAGCAGTATTAATAGAATGACTAAAAATCTGGTGTTAGTAGAATCACCTTCAAAAGCTAAAACTATAAATAAATATCTTGGTAAGGATTATATTGTAGAAGCTACAGTTGGCCATATAAGAAATTTACCTAAAACTAAGTTGGGAGTTGAGATAGAGAATAATTTTCGGCCTCAATACGTAACTATTCGAGGCAAAGGAGATACAATAAAAAAAATTAAGTCTCTGGCTTCAAAAAGTAAAAATATTTACATTGCAACTGACCCGGACCGGGAGGGAGAAGCAATAGCACAAGATGTTGTAGATATTCTAAATCCGGAATCCGGTTCAAAAATTTTCCGTGTCCTATTCAATGAGATTACCAAAAGTGGCGTTGAGAAAGCCATGAAAGCCCCTCGAAACATAGATGAATTTCTTGTTTCCTCGCAGCGTGCGCGTAGAGTGATGGATAGGATAATAGGTTACAAGATTAGTCCATTTTTGTGGAAAGCTATTATTGAAATGTCCGGTAATACTTCACTTTCTGCAGGCAGGGTTCAATCGGTTGCTCTAAAATTAATTTGTGACAGAGAATCTGAGATTGATAAATTTATTAAAACTGAATATTGGTCAATTTGGGCGGTTTTTACCACAGTAAAGGGTGAATCTTTTAAAGCCAAGCTCTTTAGTATTAATGGGAAAGATATAAAACTACAGCATAAACCGGTAATGTCTGATGCAGAATGGCAGCAGTTTGTATCCGAATATGTTGCTCTTTCAGATGAGACTATAACAACTGATTATTATAATAAAATAAAAGCATTAGAACATTTTGAAATTTCTAATATTTCTAAGAGAAATACTAAAAGAAACGCGCCTCCTCCTTTTATTACAAGCAGTTTACAGGCAGAAGCTTCTCGAAGATTAAGAATGAGACCTAAGCAGACTATGGTTTTGGCTCAAAAGTTATATGAAGGTATTGAACTGGGTAAAGAAGGTCTTCAGGGGTTAATTACTTATATGCGAACTGATTCAACAAGGATTAATGATGAGATGATAGCATCGGCGCGCGAATATATAAATGAATCTTATGGACATGATTATGTGCCGGAAATTCCTAATATTTTTGACAAGAAAAACAAAATTAATGTCCAGGATGCACATGAAGCTATCAGACCAACATCTTTAAAGTACACTCCAAAATATGTAAAAGAGTTCGTTGATAGTAAAACCTTTAAACTTTATGAATTAGTTTGGAACAGGTTTATTGCCTCTCAAATGAGTCCGGCATTGATGGAAACTACAGTTATAGAGATAATTGCAGAAGAATTCCTGTTTAAAGCATTCGGCACAGCAATAAATTTTAACGGATTTCAGCAGATATATGAAGATATCACCGAGAAGAAAGATAATGCCGATGAAAAAGAAGAGTATAGAAATGAAACTATTCCGCTTGGATTGGAAAAAGGTAATAAACTAAATCTTGAAGAATTAAAGAAGACACAACATTTTACTAAACCTCCGGCAAGATTTTCTGAAAGTACATTAATTAAAGAACTTGAAAGCAAAGGAATCGGGAGACCAAGTACCTATTCATTAATTGTGGGTACAATACAGGATCGAAAGTATGTGGATCAGGTTGACCGTAAGTTATTCCCCACAAAATTAGGCAAAGAAGTTAATACAATATTGGTGAAAAATTTTCCGGCAATAATTAATGAAGATTTTACTGCTGCAATGGAGAATGAACTTGACCAGATTGCACAAGGTGAAATAGGTTATGTAAAAGTGTTGAACGATTTTTATGGGCCGTTTGCTGAATCATTAAAAAATGTTGAAAATAATTTCGATAAAATACTTTGTGATCTTTGCGGACATGAAATGATTATAAAAGTTGGCAGATTTGGTAAGTATTTAGCATGCAGCCATTATCCGGAGTGTAAGAATATAAAATCATTTAAAGAAGTATTTGCACAAAATCAGGAACCGGAATATACCGGGGAAGCATGTGACAAATGCGGTTCCAGAACTGTTTTTCGTAATGGCAAATTCGGAAGATTTATCGGCTGTGAAAGATATCCTGATTGCGATTATATTAAGAATATTACTTTAGGTGTACAATGCCCAAAGTGTAAGGAAGGCGAGATTGTTGAAAGGAAATCTAAACGCGGAAAATTGTTCTACGGCTGTTCACGTTTCCCTGAGTGCGATTATGTCAGTTGGTACAAACCGGTTCCCCAGCAATGTATAAATGGTGATTCTAATTTTATGGAACACAGATATTCCGTAAAAAAAGGAAATTACTTGAAATGCCCCGTGTGTGCTGAAGAATTAATAGTTGAAGAAATTGAAGAAGTAGAAAAAGAATGATGGAAATTAATCTGGCTGCTGATGAATTCATCGAAGAGATTGATTGTATAAAAAGGTATTCACCAAATACAATCAAATCGTATTCGGAAGACATTAGTGATTTTCTGAAGTTTTGCAAAATAAATTCAAAATTATATTTGGAAGATGTTACAGAAAGATTTCTAAAATCATTTTTGGTGGAGCTGAACGATAGGGAATTGAATAAAAAATCTATTTCGCGAAAACTATCAACATTAAGAGGTATGTTTAAATATTTTTACCGGAGAAATTATATTGCTATCAATCCCTCATCCCTTATTTCTAATCCTAAATCAGCACGAAAGCTTCCTGAAGTTATAACTACAAAATCAATTATGGAAATTTATAAAATTGCGGAATCAGAAGATAAAGATCCTGAATTACTGGAAATAGTTTTCGAATTGTTATATGGCTGTGCGCTCCGTGTTTCCGAACTTTGCAATCTCAACCGTGGCGATTTGGAAATAAATGAAAAGACACTTAATGTTTTAGGCAAAGGGAATAAGATGAGAATTGTACCGGTTGGGAGTAAATCCATTCCGGTTATAAATAACTATTTAAAAATAAGAGGAGTTATTCCTTTTAATTCAGCGCTATTAACAGATAAAAAAGGCAACAGGATATACCCCCGGTTAGTTCACAGAATGGTTTCTAAATATCTATCAAAGGTATCTGATATTAATAAGAAAAGTCCTCATATTTTAAGACACAGTGCTGCAACACATATGCTTGACAGAGGGGCTGATCTTAGAGCTGTAAAAGAAATATTGGGACACGAAAATCTTTCAACTACACAAATCTATACTCATGTAAGTATTGAGAGATTAAAAACTACATATAAAAAAGCACACCCTAAATCTTAACTAACTTAATTAATGGAAGGTATTTATGAATGTTTCGATAACAGCTAGAAAATTTAAAGCACATAGTACATTAAAAGAATTTATTAATTCCGAGCTTGAATCACTAACAAAATATAATGATAGTATTCTCGATATTGATGTGATTTTAAGTTTTCAAAACACAAATAATAGTATTAAAACTGCTGAAATAATTGTTAAAGTACCCGGACAAATACTAACCGCAACTGAATCTACGGATGATTTTAATAAAGCTATTGTCGCAACTGTTGAAAAACTTTCAAGACAACTTCAAAAATTAAAGACAAAAAGGACTGCACGGGATAAGGAATGAAAATTGATCAGAAATCGATTTCCCGCAAAGAGTATATTACTGTGGAATTTTTATACTCGAGCATCAAGGATAAATTTAAAATAAAACTTTATTCTGATAAATCGGGCTTTGAAAAAAAAATTTACGATCAGAATTTATACAGACCCGGACTTGCATTGGCTGGATTTGTTGACCTGTTTACTTATTCCAGAGTTCAAGTATTCGGCAATACGGAAATGATGTATCTGGATCATTTATCTGATAGTGAAAAGCGAATTTCTTTGGAAAGAATCTTCAGCTTTGATATCCCGTGTATAATTATTACAGATAATAATCAGCCCTTTCGATTACTTATCGAATTAGCCAATAAGCATAATATCCCTCTTTTGGGATACTGAGTTTAATACAACCAAGTTAATTTATCTTGTCGGAGACTTTTTAGATGATCTTTTCGCTCCTCGTATTTCTATTCACGGTTCATTTGTCGATGTGTATGGCGTCGGTATGCTTTTCGTAGGAAAATCAGGGATAGGGAAAAGTGAAGTAGCGCTTGACTTAATTGAAAGAGGCCATAGACTAGTTGCAGATGATATTATTATTTTGACCAAAAAAGGAGAAGGAATACTTATTGGATCCGGAACAAATTTGGTTAAACATTTTATGGAAATCAGAGGGTTGGGTCTTATCGATGTAGAGAGGATGTTCGGTATTAGGGCTATTAGGTATCAAAAACGACTTGAAATTATTGTGGAATTGGAAGTCTGGAATGATAAAGAAGAATATACCAGGACCGGCTTAGATGGTAATTCTGTTTCAATTTCGGATGTTGAAATACCTTACGTTAAACTGCCGATTTTACCCGGCAAAAATATAACGGTTATATCTGAAGTGATCAGTTTGAATTATCTGCTTAAACATTTTGGTTATGATGCCGCTACTCATTTCCAAAATAGGCTTAATAAAAGACTAAAGGGTGAAGATACAGACAAAATAAGGGGTGTCGACTATTTTGAGCATGATTTTGAATGAAATATAATCTAAAATGCTCTTGACAAAGAACTTCTAATTTTTTAGATTCCGCTCGCTGTTATGAAAAAATTATACTACTTTTCTAAATCAAAGCTTCAGTTTATTGAGATAAAAAACTATAAAGCAAAGTTAACGCTTTATTTTATTTTATCGGTTTTTGTTTTTAGTTCTGTAATATTAAGTGTTACATACTTTATTAGTTCTATTGCAAATTCGTCTAAAAATTTAATATCTCTTAAGGCTGAAAATCGTGAATTAAGAGATAATTTAGATAAAACGATGCAGCAATTTACAATACTGAATAAAGAACTTGAAAACATCGCAAAAGCTGATAATGAACTGAGAATATCTGCTAATTTACCGCCGGTCTCTGTAGACGAGACAATGGTGGGTATTGGCGGCGGTTCTTTTGATAATAATTTGGACTTTGTTACGAATCCATCAGAGGAAAAGTTAGCTAAAGTACTTTCATTTGTTGATGAAGTATCTAGAAAATTAAAATTTGAAAAATCACAGTATATTGATATTTCTAATAAATTAAAGGAAAATAAAAAATTATATAGTTCTATTCCTGCTATAAGGCCATGTGCAGGTACGATCACTGACGGGTTCGGCATTAGATTTCATCCTATTTTGCATATTAAGCAAATGCATGAAGGTTTGGATTTCACTACCGATGTTGGAACACCGGTTTATGCTACTGGAGATGGAATAATAGACTTTATTGGTTATAGAGCTGGATTTGGGCTTATGGTGGAGATTGACCACGGCTATGGTTATGTTACTGTTTATGGACACTTATCTAGTGCATTGGTTAAAGATGGTCAAAAAGTGACCAGAGGAAAGGAGATTGCATTATCCGGCAACTCGGGATTATCTACCGGTCCACATCTGCATTACGAGGTTCACCATGATGGAGTAGCTTTAAATCCGGAAGGATTTTTCTTTGGAGATCTTGGCTTTTTAGAACTAACGAATAAGAACTAATTTTAATTGCGGAGAAAATAAATGATTTGGACCGTTGAGCTTGCTGCATACTTAGATGATGCGCCGTGGCCGGCTACAAAAGAAGAGTTGATTGATTATGCCGAAAGAATAGGTGCTCCCTATGAAGTGGTTGAAAATTTAATTGAACTTGAAGATTCAGATGAACCCTATGAATCAATTGAAGATATTTGGCCTGATTATCCGTCGGATGAGGATTTCTTCTATAATGAAGATGACTATTGAAAATTGGCGCTTTTAGCGCCTTTTTAATTTATGAATAATTTTTGGAACGGAATATATGGGCAAGATACAGCTAAACAACTCTTGTCCGGATTAATTAATTCATCCAAGATACCTAATGCACTTTTATTCACAGGTTTGGATGGAATTGGTAAAGAATTTTTTGCGTTAAGAATTACTCAAGCCTTAAATTCCAGATTTGAAGATAAAAATAGTTCGGAATTAATTATTAACCGTATTTCAAATTTTTCAGAGCCTTATATCAAATTTATTTTCCCTTTGCCGCGTGGTAAAAATGAAACTGAAGGCAACGGGCCTACCGAAAAATTAAGTCTGGATGAAATACAATTTATTCAGGATGAACTGAAACAAAAATCCAGTAATCCATACTATAGTATTTCCATTCCCAAAGCAACTAATATTAAAGTAAACAGCATCAGGGATATAAAAAAATTTTTATCTTTGGATTATTCTGATATTCCCTACAGGACAATATTAATATCAGATGCGCATTTGATGAACGAGGAATCTCAGAATGCTTTGTTAAAAGCATTGGAGGAACCGCCTGATGGTATACTATTTATATTAACCACTCCTTACCCTTCAAATTTGAGGGAAACAATTCGTTCCAGGTGCTGGACAATTAATTTTCAACCATTATGTTATATAGATATTGAAAATATTTTGGTGCATCATTTTAATATAGATCGTGGATTAGCACATAAAATATCTGCGTTTTCAGGCGGTTCAATAACAACTGCGCTAAACCTAATAGAACACGATTTTGAACTGCTGCTGGAGAAAACTATTTCAATACTTAGATACTCTTTTGGAAAAAAATTCAACTCAGCCCTGGATCAATTCAGCCAATTCGTATCAGAAAATAATTCAGATTCAATTAAACTGATTATTCAAATGATTATAATATGGCTTAATGATTTCCAAAAATTCAGAATGGGGATCAATGAATTTTATTTCACCGATCATATTGAAACAATAGAAAAATTTAATCAGAAATATCCTAATCTTGAGCTTAATATTATTGTATATAAGCTTGAAAGGCTTGCTTTCGTTTTCCAGAATAATGTAAATATTAATTTAATAGTTTTAAATCTGATATTTGAATTGTCAGCGCTTGTATCTACAATTGATTAATTTGATGCCCATTCGTTGTTTTCATAGCCATTAAATATATAAATGAAAAAATGTCTTATTAATAAGTAATTTTAAATTTATTTTTAATAAATAGGCTTCTTGATGAGAAAAGTTGTTATTACAGAAGCAAAAAGAACTTCAATAGGATCGTTCGGTGGAATGTTATCACCATTAAGCGCTCCAAAACTCGGTAGTATTGTAATTAAAGCTTTGTTGGATTCTTCTAATATCAAGTTTGATCTGATTGATGAAGTTATATTTGGTAACGTACTTAATGCAGGCCTGGGACAAGCTCCGGCAAGGCAGGCTGCCATTTATTCAGGTTTGCCGGATAAAACAAAGTGCCTTACAATCAATAAAATGTGCGGTAGCGGCCTTAAGGCTGTAATGCTTGCCAGCCAGGCAATAAAATGTGGTGATGCAGATATAATTATCGCTGGCGGCCAGGAAAGCATGAGTAATGCCCCTTATCTTTTGATGAATGCAAGGAACGGGTATAAGCTTGGTGACGGGAAAATAATTGACTCTATCATCAAAGACGGTTTATGGGATGTTTACAATGATATTCATATGGGTAATTGTGCTGAGGCTTGTGCTAAAAAATTTAAATTTACTAGGGAGCAACTAGATGATTTTTCGGTTTTATCTTATAAAAAAGCTTTAGATGCCCAAACACTTGGCAAATTTAATGATGAAATTGTAAAAGTTGTCATAACAACAAAATCAGGGGAAACAACAATCAAAAAAGATGAAGAACCGGCAAAAGTAAACTTCGATAAAATTCCGAAATTAAATCCGGTTTTTGAAAGGGGAGGAGTAGTTACACCCGCAAATTCATCGAGTATTAATGATGGAGCAGCAGCTCTTTTAGTAATGAGTGAAGAAAAAGCTGATGAACTGGGCTATAAGCCACTTGTTGAAATTATAGCACAAGCCTCTTCTGCCAGAGAACCTATTGACTTTACAATAGCACCTGCCGATGCAATAATTAAAGTTCTTAAAAAGTCCGCTATGTCTAAAAATGATATAGATTTATTCGAAATTAATGAAGCTTTTGCTGTGGTCTCTTTAGCAATCAATAAAATTCTTGATCTTGATATAACTAAAATCAATGTCAACGGGGGGGCAATAGCTCTGGGGCATCCGATAGGCGCCAGTGGTGCAAGGATTTTAACCACTTTGATTTATGAAATGAAAAGGATAAACGCGTCTTATGGCTTGGCATCATTATGCATTGGCGGAGGTGAGGCGTCGGCGTTAATTATTAAGAATTATAAATAACTACGTAATAATAATTATGAATATCCAATATGTTTCAGTTATCGGAAGCGGAATTATGGGTTGCGGGATTGCCCATATTTTTGCATTAAAAGGATTCGATACAAACTTAATTGATATTGATAAATATATATTAGATAAAGCAATAATCACGATTAGCAATAATTTAGATAGACAAATTAAAAAGGGAACAATCGCATCGGAAAATAAAAATAGTGCATTATCAAAAATTAATACTATTGTTGGAGTAAATAATACACCGCAAAATTCCGATCTTGTAATAGAGGCAATTTATGAAGATAAAATTGCTAAAAAGAAGATTTTTAATTCATTGGAAAGCATAATAAAAAAAGAAGCGATTTTTGCATCAAATACCTCATCAATCTCAATTACTGATCTGGGCTCGAAGATAAGACCGGAACGTTTTATTGGAATGCATTTCATGAACCCTGTTCCGGTAATGAAATTATTGGAAATTATACGCGGGTATTCAACAAGTCTGGATACTTTCAATACAATAACAAATCTTGCGTTAAAACTGGATAAAGTGCCGGTTGATGTTTCCGATTATCCCGGATTTGTATCAAACCGGATAATTATGCCGATGATAAACGAAGCGATTTTTACTCTTATGGAAGGCGTAGCTTCTGCCGAAGACATTGATAAAGTTATAAAATTAGGTATGAACCATCCAATGGGTCCTTTAACATTAGCAGACTTTATAGGACTTGATACATGCCTAGCTATAATGAATGTTCTGTATGATGGTTTTAACGATTCTAAATACAGGCCTTGCCCGTTATTGAAAAAAATGGTTGCAGCCAATACACTTGGAAGGAAAACCGGAGAAGGATTTTTTAAGTATACAAATTAAATAATTTAGTAATTTTAGTTGGATTTTAATCTAATAATTAGTATTTAATTCATATAACTTCATTGAATAATACCAATCATCACCGAAGCTTATTAATTCTTTTTTGAATGTGGAATCAAAATTATTAATTTGGTATAATTTTGAATAAAATTTTAGCGGCGTAACTCTTAAAATAATATAACTTAAGCCAATACTTGTTACACTATCCGGCCCTAAAAAAATACCGCAGAGATTAACTATATTTTGCAGTTTATCCAAGGTAAATATTTTTGTCAGATCTATTAATAAAGCGTTTTCATTGTAAATGCTTTTAATAAACATCTTCCTGAATTTTTCGATATTCCTTCTAATATTTTCGTAAGAATCAAGATAAGATTTAACCGGTTTATAATTTTGATAAGAGTACAGCCTGTTAATTAGTTCGCTGCTTACACCAATAAAACAAGTATCACCGTAAATAGTTTTAACCGAGTCAAAGAGAGCTGAATATTCCGGCATTGAGGCGGGTTGGGAATAACTTATAGAAGTGAAGCAGGTGATAAGCAATAGTGTACATAAAAAAGAAAATGCATTTGGGATTAATTTTGATTTGGTCATATATTCTAAACGTTTAATTGTCCGATAATGTATATTATGTAAACTAATATTTAATTATCAAAAAGAGCATTTACGAATTCTTTTGCATCAAATTCCTGCAAATCGTCAATTTTTTCCCCTACCCCGATATACTTCACAGGTATTTTTTGTTTATTACATATCTGAAAAACAACTCCACCTTTAGCCGTGCCGTCTAATTTTGTAACAACTAAACCGGTTATATCGGTTACCCTGGAAAATTCCTCTACCTGTACAAGTGCATTCTGGCCTGTATTACCGTCAATAACAAGCAGTGTTTCATTTGGAGCATGGGGAAGAATTTTTTGTATAACACGCTTTATTTTATTTAGTTCTTCCATAAGGTTGGATTTATTATGCAGTCTACCTGCTGTGTCGATAATCACAATATCGATATTGTTTTTAACAGCATTTTCAATTACATCATATGCGACCGAAGAAGGATCAGAACCACGGCCTTTCTGAACAATTTCAACCCGGGCTCTTTGTGCCCAAATGTCAAGTTGTTCATTAGCTGCTGCTCTAAACGTATCTGCAGCGCCTACAATGACCTTAAAGCCGGCCTGCTTGAAGTTATATGCCAGCTTACCGATTGTAGTCGTTTTGCCTGCTCCGTTAATTCCTACAATCAGGATTACGAATGGTTTATATTTCTTTATATCGCTTAAGCTAACCGGTTTGGAATTTCCAAAATCAACTGCTGAAACTAACTCATTTTTAACAACCTGAATTATATTAACACCGGTACGATCTTTATCATTTTTAAGTCTGATACGGGTATCTTCGATAATTTTTTCTGCAGTATCCACACCCATATCTGAAGATATTAATATTTCTTCAATCTGATCTATAGTTTTTTCATCAATAAAAGCTTTTCCGCTTATCGTCTCTGTTATTGAATTTATTATTTTATCTTTTGTTTTTGCTAAACCCGATTTTAATCTGTCTAAGTTAAAATTATTAAAGATTCCCATAGTCTTTCTTTTTTATGAATTCAATCGCTCTGTACACATATGCAAAAAATGATACAAAAATCAATATTATGCTTAAATAATAAAGCCCTTTAAACACAAAGAAATCCCTGTTAACATTTAAAATTATTAAAAGTATAACGATGCCAAGATTAATAACCGTAATTTTTCCAATAATATTGGAAGGTAAAACCCTGCCGACGATCTTAGTTAATATAATTCCACCTGTAAATATTAATACATCGCGTAAAATTATCAGGAGGAAATAAGTGGAATTTATTTCTCCTATAAGGTAAAGTTTAATGATAATAAGGCATATTACCGCTTTATCTGCCAACGGGTCAATAATTTTCCCCATCTCCGTAACCTGGTTATATTTACGGGCCAGGTAGCCGTCCAAAATATCCGTTATTGATCCGAATATGCATATGAAAAACGTAATATATCTAACATAATCATACTTAAAATTATCCAGCAGAAACCAAAGAGGTACAGCCAGAAATAACCTGAATAAGCTTAACAGGTTGGATTTCGTCTTTATTTCTTTATAATTAATTTTCATCTCATTACGGTAAATTTACCAATTTTTTATTTCAATTTACAGATGATATAAAATCGGGTATATTCAATTAATGGATAGCATTAAATTGGATTAAATATAAGAGAGAGTTTAGAAAAAAGATAGTTAATTATATAGCAATAAACGATCTATAATTCATAAATTTCTTTTTTAAATCCTGAATCAACTTCAGTCGGGTATTCCCCGGAGAAACAAGCTGTACAAAAATTATCAATACCTGCCTCAGAAACGGCCTGCAGCATTTCATCAATAGTCAGGTATTCCAGGCTGTCAACGTCAAGATACTTTTCTATTTCCTTTACATCGCCGTTCATCCGGCATGCAATTAACTCCTCTTTACTCGGAAAATCCATCCCGTAATAACAAGGATGCATAATAGGTGCGGAAGAAATTCTAAAATGAATTTCCTTAGGATTTGCTTCTTTAATGAGGTTAACTAACTGTTTGGAAGTGGTACCCCGAACGATAGAATCATCCACTATTACTACTGTCCGGCCTTCGAGGACGCCTTTTACTATATTAAACTTTATTCTAACCCCAATTTCCCTCTTCTGCTGCCCCGGCTGAATAAAAGTTCTGCCGATATAATGGCTTCTTATCAAACCAATTTCAAGTTTTGAGTGTATACCTTCTTTTTCCAATTCTTTCTGATATCCTAAAGCTGTTGTATTTGAACTATCCGGTACACTAATAACAATAACTTTTTGTCCGTCTTTATCGCGCACGGGATATTTTTTTGCAAGAATCTTTCCCAACCGCCTTCTCATTTTATCAACATTATGGCCAAAGATAAAACTATCAGGCCGTGAAAAATATATATACTCAAATATGCAGTGTTTTTTAGGAAAATCAACTCCGTCAATAATCCGTAATGACTTTATTTGTGAGTCAGACTTTACACTATCGTCAATAACAACTAATTCGCCGGGTTCAACCTCCCGCAAAAACTTGGCAGCTATTATGTCGAATGCGCATGTTTCCGAAGCAATTACAAATGAACCGTTTACTTTCCCGATAGAAAGCGGCCGGAATCCATATGGGTCTCTTGCTGCAATCAGTTTATCATCGGTCATCAATATTAGTGAATAAGCGCCTTCAAGCCGGTTTAAGGCTTCTTTTATCTGATCAACCTGGTTATCTAATTTGCTTCTTGCAATTAAATGTAATATTACTTCAGTATCGCTGGTGGTCTGGAAAATAGCGCCTTCATCTACTAATTCATCCCGTAACTGCTTTGCATTCGTAAGGTTGCCGTTATGTGCAACTGCAAGGTTGCCAAGCCGGTATTGAACAACAAACGGTTGAATGTTTTTCCTTGATTCTGAAGAGCCCGTAGTTGAGTACCTGTTATGGCCGATGGCGCAGGTCCCGGTAAGTGTATCTTTGAAGATGTTCATATCGGCAAATACTTCAGATACAAGTCCTTCGCCTTTATGAATATTAAAGACCGAATGATGATTTTTATTGAGGTCCTTTGTTACAATGCCGCTGGCTTCCTGCCCCCTATGCTGCAAGGCATGCAGCCCGTAATAGGCATTTATAGCTGCTGTTTCATTATCATAAATTCCAAAGATTCCGCAATGGCACTTAGGTTTATCTGATATAATCTGCATCAAGCAATTCGTTACTATTTTTTGAAACTGTTTGTAAAGTTACAAATAAAATCGATTGATTAAAATAGCAGCACAATTAAAAATAAAATACTTTTGATATTTTAAACAATAAAAGCAGAATATATATCATGTATGAGAAAATATTCCGCTGATTCTTAATCAAACACGAAAAAAAATATTTATCTAAAAATTATTTAGACATTTCTTCATACTTTTCAGCCCATTGCTTTTCAATGTTACGGCCGTCAGTCATAATCTTATAAGCATTGTTCATAATATCTTTATCTTTTTTCAGAACGCCTTCCTTCATCATTTTAAAAGCTTCCAGTTGTTTTTCTGCACCTTTAACATACATTGCATGCAGATCCTGAACTTCCTTAGTTTGCGGTTGAATTTTTTCAAGCTTAGTTACAAATTGTTCGTAATTTTCAATAATATAAGTATCCAGAGCCTGGTACATAAAACCGTCATTAACAAAATGTGTACCTGAGACCGAATTCCATCTATTTATAACATCCTGTTCCTGTTCCGTAAGGTATTTTAATTGTGTAGAATAGTTTCTTATATCCAATTTTACCGGATCGGAACATCCGAAAAACAACACCAAAAGAAAAAATAACATAAGTGATGATTTCATAAAATTACCTCTTTTAATATAATGACTGAGCTTACTTTAATTCTCATAATTAAATTTAACCATAAACTCTAAATATTCATAAAAAAAATTGTTTTTAATTGGGCCGGAATATTTTACTTATCTTTTACTATTACGTCCCTTCCGGGACTTAGGAAAAAAACTACATTATGTGTTGTTTACAGGTTCATTTGTAATATTATCCTAACTTAAAGAGTTCGTACATTTATGATAGTCTTAGGCAATCTCGGGATTTAGGAGAAGAATTGTGGGGAGATAGTTTTGTTATAAATATTACGTCCCTGCCGGGACTTAGAAGAAAATAAATGTCCAATAATATTTTAAAATAAAAAATCCCGGTTTGTACCGGGATTTTTTATTATACAAGTCGGAACGGTGGGATTTGAACCCACGACCACCTGAACCCCATTCAGGTACGCTACCGGGCTGCGCCACGTTCCGATATTTCATAATTTAACTAACAAATACTCAATAATATTTTTTATTTCTTCAAGATCCTTTTTTATTGAATCTTTATCCTTTTTAAACTCTGTATGAGTTAAAGGCTGTGCGTCAATCTGCCTTGGAGAATCAGTATGCTGAACAACTAATTCGGGAATATAATTCTGTAATATTTTTTTTGCTCCTTCAATAGTGTATTTCTTTTCCCGGAGCAAACTTTTTATTTGAAGAACTAACTGAATATCCTTATTAGTGTATATTCTGTTTCCGGCGCGGTTCTTTTGAGGTTTTAATTCTTCAAATTCGGTTTCCCAATATCGCAGTACATATTGTTCAACAGCAGTAATTTTACTGACTTCACTAATTGAATAATACAGCTTTTTTATTGAGAGATTTTTCATCCTGCTTTAAATTATTTTGAAGGAAAAATAACTAATTGTAACTTTAATATCAATATTTGCCGTATTAAATAAAAGTTTAGTTTAATTAAATTTTATAAACCATTCTCTTTAAGAATAATATCAATTATTTCACCGATATCATTTAATTCATATTGTGCATTATGATGGGTAGTGTTAAATGTATCTCCATATTTTGCAAAAGCAGTTTTCATTCCGGCATTTGCAGCTCCTACAATATCTCTTTCAACCCAATCCCCAACCATTAATACCTCATCCGCAGGAATTTGGAGCTTTTTCAAGATCATTTCGAACGGGGCCGGAGCCGGTTTCCTGACTTTAGTATCCTCAAAAGTAACGACCACATCAAAGATGTGATGAAAATTAAGATACGCAAGCCTTAACCACGCCTCTTTTACCGGGGCATCGGAAAGAATTCCCATTTTTATACCCATCTTCATCAATTTGTTTAGTGTAGGATATACATGGGGATACGGGGTTAATGATGCCTCCCTGCCTCTACGGTACGCAACTATTCCTGCAGAAAGGATTTTATAGTCGATTTTGTTTAATACTCTTTGTAAAAATAAATCAAAAACCTGCTGATACTCAATTCCCTGTTCTTTATAGATACCGGCTATTATTTTAGCTGCTTCTTCATTCGAAAGTTTCAGGCCGGAATCAATCATAGCCGGGATGGCCTCTTCAATTGCACGCTCTTTCATTTTCATAAAGTCGACAAGCGTATTATCTAAATCAAAAACAACAGCTCTAATCACATGTTACTCCCTGGTAAAAATATTTATTTTGCGGCCAATTTTTTTATTAAATAAACAGCCGCTAGATATCCGTTTTCTTTAAAGCCGGAAATATATCCGTTGCATCCGGAAGCGGTTATTAAATTCTGTCTGAAATTCTCCCTGGTAACTAAATGTGAAAGATGAACTTCAACTTTGGGCAAGCTGCATTCGGCTAAAGCATCTCGTAATGCTACTGAACTATGAGCGTAACCGCCCGGGTTTATTATAAGGCCGTTAAAAATCGTTCCTGCATTCTGAACTTTTTCGATTAGTTCGCCTTCGTGATTTGACTGGAAGAATTCAAATTTAATCCCTGGAAATTCGGATTGTATTTTTTTTTCAATTTTCTTCAGAGAAAGTTTCCCGTAATGATTATTATCTCTAGAACCGAGTAAATTAAGATTAGGCCCATTTAAAATTAGAATTTTCATTTTTGTTCTGCCATTTCGTCAATAATTTCCCTTACCCTTGGAGTCAAATAAAGTTTGTCGATACCAAGTTCTTTTAACGCCATGGATAAAATTACAACCTTTCTTTGAAGATTGGCTAATTTATTTATAACAATAACTTTATTTTCTTTTAGCAGGCAGTACCCGCCTTTAAAATCACCTTTTTCAAATCTTACTTCGGCTCCCAATTGAGCTGCGAGCAATTTTAAGTCTTTTATAATATCCTCAAATTCTTTTTCTTTAATTTTCATATTATTGTTTTTTCTTACTCATTTTCATCGGTTGGAATATGAGGAGATAAATCATAGCAAAGTAACAAAGAAGCTCAATTATGGGGAAACTCCCGAATATTTTAAATCTTTTTATAATTAATGCCAGAATATCATTTGGGATAAACTGTCCTGAAAAAATAAGATTAATAAACGTATGATCTATTGTCATCAGGTAAATCTCAAAAGGAGCTGTTATCACTATTAAAATTGCAATTATAAACAACCACCCGTTTTCTTTGAGGCTTAACCGTGATGTAAGTAGAAAAGCTATGAACGAAATTATAAAAATAATGTACAGGACGCACGTTAAAATTATAGCACCATTAAGTATTATGAATATACCGGGAAGATTTTGATTATTAAGGAATGATTTTACGATAAAATCAGTTTTTTCAAATAACTGGTAAGTTACTGCAAGGCGCGCAAAATAGCCTCCTACCCACAGTATACCCGACAAAACGGTTAAATAAAGAAATATTTTAGATAAGATATTTGTATTTTTCATAAGATTACTTAGTTGATAAATTAAAAATAAAAAAAAATTATGATTATTGCTTCAATTGATATCGGGACAAATACTGTTTTACTTTTAATAGCTGAAGTGGACACTGTTTCAAAAAAACTTAAAACAGTACGCGATGAATTCAGAATCCCGCGAATCGGCGAAGGATTGCTGGTAAATTCTCCTATTAAAAAAGAAAAAATAAAATTATTAATAAAAACTTTATCGGAATATAAAGAAATTATTGCTCAATATTCCTTTGATAAAGTAATTTTAACTGCTACGAATGCTTTTAGAATTGCATCAAATGCCGGGGAATTAGTAAAAAAGATTAAATCCGAACTTAACCTTGATATAACGATTGTGCCGGGTAAAGATGAAGCCAAGCTTTCATTTTTAGGAGCAATCAGCGGATTTCCTTCCGAAGATAAATACCTGGTTATTGATATTGGCGGTGGCAGTACAGAAGTTATTTTTGGCAGCCGCGCCGGAATTAATTTCAGCAACAGCTACCCGGTGGGTGTGGTCAGCCTAACTGAAAGATTTTTAAAGAAACAACCGCCGGAAGTTGATGAAATTATTCAATTTAATAATTTTGTTAAAGGTATATTCGAGGTAATTGAGTACAATAAAATTACTCCATCCAGGACAATTGCTATCGCAGGTACACCGACTACATTAGCATGTATAAAGCAAAAATTAACTTCCTATGATGAGTCCTTAATTGAAGGCTCTGTGTTAACAAAATCTGAAGTAGGAGAATTTGTAGAAATACTGTCTAAACTAAAGCCTGATGAAATAAAATCAAAATTCGGAAGAATAGTATACGGACGTGAAGATGTACTGTTTGCAGGAACAGGAATCCTTTACTCTCTAATGGATTCAATAAATATTCAGGAAGTATTAGTTAGTACTAAAGGGATAAGGTATGGAGCTATAATTGATTATTTAACGCGGGGGAAAAAGTAATTATGATTTATTATAAGATGTTTTTAAGTTGTCTAATAATTTAATCAAAAACAAAAACATTTTACCACTAAGACACTAAGAACACGAAGAAACACTAAGAAAAATTAGTTTTGGCTCAATTACGAAGAGGAATAGATAATAACATAAAGAATTGTTTTAAAGAATTACTTTACCAACTCAAATAACATTTGCAAAAGCCATCCCGGATATTTTATGGATTATAGTTTTTTAAGATAGTATCTTTAACCTTATTTTCAGGGAGCATGGCCGGGTAATCAAGGGTGAAATGCAAACCCCTGCTCTCTTTCCTTTTTTTCGCTGATTTAATAATGATATGAGCGCATGCAACAATATTTCTTAGCTCTAAAATATCTTCAAATATTTTTGTTTTACGGTAAAGCTCTTCGGTTTCCAGGAAAATATTATGTATCCTCTGCTCTGCACGCTGCAGCCTGAGATTTGATCTTACAATACCGACGTAATCCCACATAACCTGTTTAACTTCCCTGGCGCTATGGGTTATTAAAATTTTTTCATCTGAAGAAAGAGTACCTGAATCATCCCAGTCAGGAATATCCGGAATTGTACCCGAAAATTCATTTAAGAATTTCCTGATATGTATTGACGCCCGTTCGGCAAAAACAACTCCTTCCAGCAGTGAATTGCTGGCAAGCCTGTTGGCGCCGTGAACTCCCGTCATGCTTACTTCACCGCAGGCATAAAGCCCTTTTAATGAACTGCTTGAAAACTCATCCACCACTACACCGCCGCAGCAAAAATGTGCAGAAGGAACAACCGGAATAAATTCTTTAGAAATGTCAATTCCGAATTTCAGGCAATTATTGTAAATATTAGGAAAATGTTCAATAATATCGTTTTTATTTTTATGAGTTATATCCAGAAATACATGATTATCGCCTCGTTTTTTCAGCTCATTATCAATAGCGCGAGCAACAATATCCCTCGGAGCCAGTTCTTTTCGCACGTCATATTTACTCATAAACTCGTTACCGTCTAAAGTACGAAGTATTCCGCCAAAGCCCCTGACCGCTTCGGAAATTAAAAACGAAGGTGCATTGAAATTTTCACTTAAGTTTGTATTATAAAAAGCTGTCGGGTGAAACTGAATAAATTCCATGTTGCCTATTTTTGCGCCTGCTCTGTATGCCATAGCAAAACCGTCGCCCGTAGCAATTTGCGGATTAGTTGTATGAGAATATACCTGTCCTAATCCTCCTGTTGCCAGAATAGTAGCTTTAGATGAAATCTTAAACAGTATATTGGACTCACAATTTAAAGCATAAGCTCCCCAGCAGTTTCTATTATTTAACGGTGAGTCTTTTAAATTTTGCACATTATGTTCGGTAATAAGATCTATAGCAATAGTGTTTTCAATTACTCTAATATTTTCTTTACTGCTAACCTGTTCAATTAAAGCGCGCTCGACTTCCCTGCCGGTTAAATCCTTTGCATGAACAATTCGCGGCATAGAGTGGCCGCCTTCTTTTGCAAGGTCAAGCTTACCGTTTTTCTTTGTAAATTCAGTTCCGAGTTCCATGAGATCATGGATTCTGGCAGGGCCTTCTTTTACAATTATATCAACGGTCTTTTGATGGCATAGCCCGGCGCCTGAAATAAGGGTATCCTTTATATGTTTCTCAAATGAATCGGCGGGATCAATAACAGAAGCGATACCGCCCTGTGCATAATTTGTATTCGATTCATATTTTTCTTTTTTTGTTATCAGCACAACATCGGCATACTCTGAAATCCTTAATGCAGCAAATAAACCTGCAATACCGCTTCCAATAACAAGTACATCAGTTTTTATATCCATTTTAATTCAATTTCAATAATTCTTTAATTCATAAAAAACGGTAATTACCGGTATAAAATTGTTGAACCTAAATACAAACAACAATAAAGGCAAAAGTTAAATATAATACCCACCACGATGGAATATAATTTATTCTTAGTTTGTACATAGATGCCAATTATAGATAAAAATACCGCCCACAGTATAATAAGTCCTTCAAATCCTAAAAGAGTAAAAGCAAAAAACTCCTTCAAAGTAAATATGGTTGGATCCTTTGCAAAAAGATTTCCGCCAAAAACGGCCAGTTCAACTGTAAACAATATTAAAAATGCGAACGCGTGAGGTAATAAGGAGTAGATAAATACGGCTATATTATCACGGATTCTTGTTTTTAAATTATTTGATTTATTTATAATTGTTACGGCAATTCCTATTATGATAACAAGAACCAAAACAAAGCCGAGTATAATAAAATAATTCCTGATAATCTTTTCATGGTGAGGCTCCGGAATATCCGTTATTATTGATAAATACATGGAATCTATAAAAAATTTTACAGAGGCGATAAACATGATAAAGGAAATAAAATTTTTATGCTCGGATTGAATTATTAAGGTGAAGGCTTTAGTAGGGCTTTCAATTACAAGACCCAGAATCTTCCAAAGATCAATATTATATATTCTTTCCCGCAGATAAGACTTGCATTTACTGCATATCAAGGCATAAAATGGATTTTCATTTTCACAATTTTTGCATATAATAGAATTATTCATTAAAAGTTTACCTTCATATTCAACATGGGAGCCCTGGTTTCCGGATCTTTACTAACACTAAAATCAAAAAGTTGTGCATCAATATAAGCATCAACAAGGTTCAGAAGGTAAGTTAGTCCCATGTATATTGCAAATAAATCTCTCTGATCATGATAAAACTGAGAATCGTTAAGGTAGTTTTGCGCGTTTTGAGAATTTGGATCCAATGATTGATTAAATAAGTTCAGGTATGTTTTATATTGATTATTATTCCAGACCCAATTATAAATCAGCCACGCAGCCGCTCCCCAAATAACGGGGACTTTCCAATAAGACTCAGTGTAAACCTGTCCCCAGCCCGGCAAAATGGCACTTCTCCATACAGCCCCCAGGGGAGCTTTACTCATAATGAATGTAGTATCCGGAGGGTTATCAATCTTTTTTTCAACTTTATCCTGCTGTGAAAAAGTAAAGGGCAGCGAAAATAGGAAAAAAATTAAAATTTTAATTATATGATTTGCTGATAATTTCAAAGAGTTCAAATAATCGTTCTAATTCATCGTTTGAATAAAATTCAATAGTAATTTCACCGGTGCCGTCGCTTTTCTGTTTACAGATAACTTTTGTCCCGAACAATTTCCTCAGTTTATCTTCGATATCATTTACTGATGCCGCATAAGAAGTAGTTTTGGCGGTAAATTTAACCGTACGTTTTGGCGGTTCCGAAGAGATCATAATTTTTTTAACCATCTGCTCAACCTTTCTTACAGAAAGATTTCCGTCAACAATTTTCTTCAGTACATCAAGTTGTAATTCTTCCGTAGGCAAATTAATTATAGCCCTTGCATGGCCGGAAGAAATATCTTCTTTAATAAGGCTTTCCCTGACCTGTACAGGAAGCTTCAGCAGGCGAACGGAGTTGGCTATGGTTGTTCTGTCTTTTCCCATCTGATCGGCAATTTGTTCCTGGGTTAAATGGCATTCATCCATCAATCTTTTGTATGCCATTCCGATTTCAATAGGATTTAACTTTTCTCTCTGGATGTTTTCAATCAATGCAAGAGCAAGCATTGTTTCATCCGAATCGACTTTAATTATATAAGCGGGTATTTCTTTATAACCGATATCCCGGCAGGCTCTTAATCTTCTTTCGCCGGATATTAACTGGTAAGCATTATCACCGCCGAACCTCCTTACCGTAACGGGCTGAATAAGTCCGTTCGAAAGAATCGATTTTTTTAATTCCTCAAAAGCTTCGGGCTCAAATGTCATTCTAGGCTGAAACGGATTTGAAGAAATATATTCCACCGGGATTTTAGCCAGTACGTCAACCTGCTTGCCATCGTCCTTCTTAATTTCTGCAAACTTTGCCGGTTCGTAGTTATCTTTCAAACTGTGCTGATTTATCAGGGCATCTAACCCTCTGCCAAGCCCGGTTTTCAACTTTGTCATACTCCGATTTATTTCACTTTTTTAGTATTTCTTTCCAACAATTCAGACGCAAGAGCAATATAATTCTGTGAACCGGTAGAGAGAGCGTCGTATAAAATTACCGGTTTACCGTAGCTGGGAGCTTCAGATATTCTTACATTCCTGTGGATAATGGTTTTATAAACTTTATCGCCGAAATATTTTTTTACTTCTTCGGCCACCTGCTGGGAAAGCCGCAGCCTTATATCAAACATAGTAAGAAGAACGCCTTCCACAGTAAGGTTCTTATTAAAATGCTGTTTAACTATGTTTATTGTATTTAATAACTGTCCCAGACCCTCAAGAGCAAAATATTCGCACTGTACGGGAATTAACACCGAATCAGACGCCGTAAGAGAATTAAGAGTAAGCAAGCCCAGTGAAGGCGGGCAGTCTATAATTACATAGTCATAATTATCCCTAATACTATTAAGAGAGTGAACAAGCAGCCTTTCCCGGTTCGGCATATCGACCATTTCAATTTCCGCACCTACAAGATTAATATTTGAAGGCAGTATGTCCAGGAAGGGCATGTAGCTGTTCATAATCACTTTTTCAATACTTTCAACCCCGACCAGAACTTCATAAACAGAAGGGTTTTGATTGCTTATACTTAATCCCGATGAAGAATTGGCCTGGGGATCAATGTCAACAAGTAATGTTTTTTTTTCGGCGGCGGCAAGTGAAGAAGATAAATTTATTGCCGTAGTTGTTTTACCAACCCCCCCCTTTTGATTTGCTATAGAAATAACTTTTGCCATTAATCTGTTACAATATAAAAGAAATGTATAAAAAAAATTTATCTACATATAACTTATAAATATTCTTTTTAAAATACTTATTATTAAGATATTTTCATAAGAATTGGCGTAAAAAAATAATTTGCTTTATTAAGAACAACGCAATATAATCAAATAATCTTTGCTTGAATAAATGCTGAACACACCCTTTGTATTCATTATACCGCAGGAAAATACGAAAGAACCGGGAAGTAAATTCAAAAACAATAAAACTTTGACTATATACTATTAAATAATTAATTTGAACTATTATATCCTTTTCTGTTGTGTATATTAAGCTCTGCAAATTAAATGGATATATCATGCTTAAAATAATAATTATTAAAAAATTCATAGATATAAAATGACTAAGAAAAATATATATGTCTTGAACATAGTCCTGCTTGTAACAGTTTTCGGCGTCTTCGTAAATGCTCAGCAGGCATCCGAAAAAGTTATTTCGAAAATAGATATTATTTCATATATACAAGACTCATTCGTTGTAAGCCCCGATAACAGGCATGTAGCTTTTGTAATTAGATCAGGCCATAAATGTGCCGTTGTATTAGACGGCAAACAGGATTCTCTTTATGACGGTATAGGTAAAAGCAGTTTAAATTTCAGCCCGGATAGTAAAAAGGCTGCTTACATAGCCCAATCAGGTAACGACTGGTTCGTTGTTGTGAATGGAATGCAGGAAAAACATTATGATGGTATTATAGAAGAAACGCTAAAATTCAGCCCGGATGGATCAAAAACGGTTTACGGGGCAAAAACAGGTAGTAAATGCTTTGTAGTAAACGCCGGAGTAGAAGGAAAACTATATGACGGTGTAGAAAATTTAATTTTCAGTTCAGATGGTAAGTCATTCGCTTATATAGCTCATTCAGGTAATAAGCTATTTTTAGTAGAAAATGGAATTGAAGGTAAGCAATATGATAGTTATGGAAAAGGAAGCCTGATTTTTAGCCCGGACGGAAAAAGAACAGCTTTTGCTGCGCGCGAAGGCGACAAATGGTTTGTAGTACAGGACGGGAAAGAAGAAAAACAATACGATGCAATCGGCAATCTGATTTTTAGTCCCAAAGGCGACAAGATCGCTTATTATGCTGAATCAGCAAACAAATGGTTTGTGGTTGAAGATGGGAAAGAAGAATTAAAATATGACGGTATAAGCAGCTTAACATTCAGCCCTGATGGAAAGAGTTTAGCATACATTTCTAAATCCAATGATAAATGGGCTGCTATAATAAATGGGGAAAAAAATAAAGAGTACGATGCTATAAATGGCATTACATATAGTGAAAAAAGTAAGAAATTTGCATATGAAGCTGTGACGGGAAAGAAATGTTTTATAGTTGAGAACGGGAAAGAGTATAAACAATATGATTTTATAGCAAAAGGCAGCCTTAGTTTCAGTAAGAATGGAAAGATAATAGCTTATATAGCTAAATCAGGAAACCAATGGTTTGCAGTTGATAACGGAAAAGAAGAAAAATCTTATCAATCGGCAGGTAATTTAGTTTTTAGTCCCGACGGAAAAAAGTTTGCTTACTGGGCGCATAAAGGTAACAAATATTTTGTTGTTGCAGATGGTGTTGAGGGAAAAGCTTATGAATCTTTAATTACCAAAGGCGGCGGGAAAATCGTTTTTGATTCTCCCAGGAGTTTACATTACCTTGCTCTAACCGATGATAATATATATTTAGTTGAAAGTACTTTAGAGTTTTAAGTATTTATTAAATATGGACTCATCTGCAGAATAAAATGCAGGTTAGTCGTTCAAGAGTTCATGTAATTGATTTATAAATTATTTTTAAGCTGGCGGATAAATATATCCTGACTACAAGGTTCGTATCCGCATTTAACAATGAGCAATATGTTGTAAGGTCCGGCAGAATCCCGGCAAAGCCGGTCTGCGAGACCTGGAATTATAATCAATAAATCTTAAGGAGTTCAACTATATGAAAAAAGCATTAACCATTTTAGCACTCTTTATCGTTTTATCAATTCCGATTTTAGCACAGCAACCTACTTTCAAAGATTCCCTTCTTGATCATATGGCCGGGAGCTGGCTTCTAAAGGGCACAATAGCAGGCCGCCAGATAACACATGATATTGAAGCAAATTGGGTCCTGGCGCATCAGTACATGCTTATCCGCGAAACCTCGCATGAAAAAACTGCTGACGGCAATCCGCAATACGAAGCTAATGTTTATATCGGCTGGGATCAGGCTTCAGGAGAGTATGTCTGCATATGGCTAGATGTTTACGGGGATATAGCGCCGCAGTCAATCGGAAGCACAAAACCTGCAGGTAATAATGAGATTCCCTTTGTATTCAGAGACAGCACTAACGCCGACAACTTTCACACAACATTCATTTACAACAAAGATAATAATACATGGCATTGGCTGATGGACAATGTTGACAAAGGTAAGCTTCTGCCTTTTGCAGATATTATGCTGACAAAGAAATAGTCAGGAAAATAAAGTAAAATTCGATTCCGTAGAGAGTAAAAATTATTTAATAATTAATTATAAAATCAATGAGCCATGAAATTAAATCTGAATAAACAATCAGCCGGAATATTTAAAAGGTTTAAACTTATATTACTTGTCCTGATTGCCTTCTTTACCTGCAGTCAAATGTATGCGAAATCATCTCAAACTCCAATTCAGGTTGACAATAATAACCTGCTTGTTTCTGTTGATGCGGCTAAATGCCGCTGGTCTTTAAAGGTAAAAGGAACAGAGATGCAGTTCAATGACGTATACTTTCTTCCGGGAGACGATCCTTCCGGCTGGAATGTAGTTAGTTCCATCAATAAAGACGATTCAAATCGGCTTGGATCATTTGTCACTGTTACACTAAAAGGAAAGAAGCACGGGCAACCAGATTTCGAGTACCAGATCTCTGTTAGTAAAACAGGGAATGATGTTATTGTTAGTTTAGGGCGTACAAATAATACATCAAAGCCCGCTGACATTGGAGATATGGATTATTTCGTATCTGCAGATGCAAGGCTTGGCGGAACCGCTGATAATTGGATTACACTGGGAACTCAATCCCGCAACAGGGATCTCTATGAATTACTGGCTGTTATAAACCTTATCACGCCAAAAACTTACGCAGTTAATTGTATTATAAAAGACCCGAAAACCGGGAACAGCCTCCTGATGGGTCATGTGACTGCATTTAAAGGAGCTTCGAGGTTTGATGTAAGATCAAGCTGGAAAGGCCGTGTTCCGGACAGGATGCAAGTCCGCGGATACTGCAGTTATAAAATTACCATGCCTCCGGGAAAAAGCTTTACGGGAGAAAAACTACTTATTGATTTCAACCGTGATGCACTCCGGGCCATGGAGCATCAGGGTGATTTGATTGCTATTGCACATGATGTTCACCTAAAGCAACGGAGGCCAATTGAAATTGATGACCGTGATTGGGTTTCTAATGACTACAGCCGCTTCCACGGATATATGTCCGGCGGAACTAACTCCGATGCAATTAAATTTTTTAAGGACAATGGGCTTATGGATTTTTACTGGGGGCTTGGAGGGCCCGGAAGGCAAGGAGGCTTCGGAATATATGGAATGGGCGGAGGCACTAATGGGCGCCCTGCCCGGATTGTTTTTCCGGCTGAGTGTATGCTTCCCATTCATACAGTTAAATACGGCGGAGACAGCGTAGTCGATTTTTCAAATCCGCTTACTGTTAAATTAGAGAAGGAACGAATTCAAAAATGGATAACAGGACAGGAGAAAAACACAGGACGTGCGGAAATGGATTTTGCAGACTGGTGGGACACCTGGCCGGGACAGTTTGACCCTTTTATGAGCGCTATGGAAACATATAGAGCATGCGGGATGCTTTGGCGTAAAGCTATAGATCAGAATGCGCCGCGTATGGTTATCCGTTCCAACATGCAGCCTGTAGATCATTCATATGGTATTGTTGATATATGCCGGATATCAGAGGATGCCGATCAGGGGTATGAGAATCCGGGTTCATCTCTTGAGGGTAGAGAATTTACAGGATTGTTGACTGAGTCCGTTCTGGGCGCAGCAAACCGGTTTTTTTATAACGGCCGTGTATTCTGGAACGACTGCGACGGATTTCATATTTATAAGTATAATGCACCTGATAAACAGAATTTTAATTATGGCCAGGGAAAAGTTGATGCTAACTTCCATGCTATTGCAGGAAACACGCTCTTCGTTGAGGAGGCTTTTAATGTGCCGTATCCTGCGGACAGGATTGAACTCCTTAAGAGAATCAGTCCCCCTACTATGGATGTTGCCTACCCGGTGGATCTATTTATCCGCCGGCCAGCCCAGGTTTGGAATATGCCGATTGACCGGCCATTTGGAAAGTGGTCGGTTCTTGCAGTATTTAATTATACAACTAAAACGGGGCAGCCGGATTATAAGTTTACAACCCGGTTGGATGCAGCAAAGGATTTACGATTAGATTCAACAAAAGAATACATTGTTTATGAATTCTGGACTAAGAAACTTATAGGAACTTTTAAAGGGACTTTTACAACACCCCCTTTAAGCGCCTATGATTGCGACATCTTCTCTGTTGTAGAGAAGTCAGATCATCCTGTATTGATTTCTACCAGCAGGCATATCAGGCAGATGGCATTTGATATAAAAGATCTCAATTACGACGGCGCTCATCAGGCACTTAGCGGAATATCCCGGACAGTTTCAGGGGATCCATATCAGCTTCGGATATATGTCCCCGATGGTTATAGTGTAAAGCGGGTAGAATTATCAGGCGGCCTGAATCCAGTATTTAAAACGGAAGGAAATCTTCTGACTGTGGATTACACTGCTTCTACAGGTGATGATGTTAATTGGAAGGTTGTCTTCTGAAATGTATAAGCTTGAATTATTTTCCTATTTAATTCATCCGGAGTATTTTTAACATGTTATAGTAGAAGAAATTTTATGAATATAAAACTAATTTTTCAATTGTCGCTCTTTGGACTTGCAATGGCATTTGCGACCCTCTTTTGGATCCCTTTAAATTATGAACCTTTTTTCTGGCTGATAATATTTATAATCTGTGCATACCTGATAGCTAAAAAATGTTTTGAAAAATACTTCCTGAATGGATTCTTAGTTAGCATAGTTAACTGTATCTGGATTACTGCCGCACACTTAATTTTTTTCCATACTTACATTATTCATCATCCGCGGGTAGCAAAGATGCTGGTAAAAATGCCCATGCACCATTCCCCGCGTTTGTTGATGCTGGTTACCGGGCCGATTATAGGAATTCTATCCGGCATTCTGTTAGGACTATTTTCATTTATGGCCTCAAGAATGATCAGGAAGAAATTGGAAATGATTGATAAATAGTTGATCTGATATTAGGGTTTATGAGGAAACACACTTAATAGGGCATAGTTAACAACGGACCTATATATTTTTCATGTTCATTACTATGTTATACCGCCGGGATTTTATCACGCCCAGATTGTTAATCCGGGCAACGAAAATTTACTCCGGGACTTCGATATCGTTAATTCAGGATGGTGGAATTGTAATTGAAATAATAATCAATAATTCTTATAAGTCAAAAGCTGTTTAACGAAAAGGAAACCTTTAATATGTTCCGTTATAAATTCCTTCCATCACAACTCAATCTCCTCGCCGTATTCCATAACCTTACACTTACGGTTTAAGGCTTCGAGCTTCTTTTGAAATTCAGCAGGGTTGGCCTGAATTACGGGGAATGTATTGTAATGCATGGGGATGGCAACGTCCGGGTTTACAAACTCTACGGCTTTTACTGCATCGCGTATACCCATGGTATAATTGTCGCCGATAGGCAGAAGCATGTAATCAATTTGGTGCAGTTCGCCTATCAATTTCATATCGTAAAATAAACCCGTATCTCCGGTATGATATATATTCTTCCCGCCGATAGAAAGAATAATTCCTGCAGGCTCGCCGGCATATTCGTTATCAGGAGTCTTGGAACCGTGATGGGCGATTGTAAATTTAACGCGCCCGAAATCAAAATTAAAATTTCCGCCAATATGCATGTTATGCGCTTTACAGTCGTGAGCAATAATGTAATTGGCAAGCTCATTCACACATATAACCGTGGATTTGCACCTCTTCGCTATTTTAATTGTATCGCCAAGGTGGTCGCCGTGGGCATGACTTAAAATAATGTAATCAGCTTTTATGTTATCAGATTTTACGGGCGAAGTAGGATTATTATCTAAGAAAGGATCAATTAAAATTACTTTACCTTCATCAGTTGTAACCTGAAACGCTGAGTGTGAAAAATATTTCAGTTTCATAAGCTTTTCCTTCTCAATATTATCATTTTAGTAAATTCTTTTAATTCCCTGCTGTGTGTAAATTTCATCAGTTCTAAAATCAAAGAAGCTGTCAACTCTTTATTCTTTTCCCCGATTTTTTCAAGTACAGAATTAATTTTCGAATCCATTTCACCGTTACAAATAATTTTTATGCTATCCGTAAGTACATCCAGATCACGTTTGGAACCGGTTAAATCCTGTAAATGCTCTACCAATTCATAAAAATTAATGAATTTGGTTTTATTAAAGCATGAGATAAATATTTCCATATTGTATCTTAACCGCCTTAAAGCAATTCTTACCTGATGAAGATTATCAACGGTCTCTTCTTCAAAGAATATTTTTATTGCTGAATTTAATGTCTTCAGCCTTTGCTGAAGGATTAACCTTGCAGATTCTTTTAAAGAGTTACCGGCGGAAAGTTCTTTAATTTCCCATTTGAATTTTTTTGGCATTATTTTTTTTTACAATTGTAAACCGTTAAAACGGTTGTAATTTCATTTTTCTATTTAATACCCATAACTTAAGTTATGGGCTGCTTAGTTGAAAACACATATTAGCTGTTTTACTTTCCCTCTTACTGGGAAAAACCTTACACTTTCATTGCGAATGAGAGGGCGAATTTACTCTGAAAGAGTGAATTAACTTAGTAATACCTTAATAAATCCTATTATAGCCTGAATAGATCTCATTTTACTTTTTTCATCAGCGTAAATAGTCGGTATAGGTACAAAATTTATTTTATAATTATGTTCCGCTGCTTTTACAATCATCTCGCTTTCCGCTTCAAATCCTGTATAAGTAGGAAGAATATCTTCCAGAATATTTGTTCTGTAAGCCCTGAAACCTGATTGAGTATCAAATAATTTCTGTTTGGTTTTAATGCTCAGTAATAATGAAGTTAACTTATTACTTAGAATCCTCATCAAAGGCATATTCTTTGTATTATTAAGACGGTTCCCGATTACTACATCATATTTTTCTAGTCCTAAAATTAATTCCGGGATTATTTCCGGAATGTGCTGAAGATCAGCATCTAAAGTAACTGTAATATATGATGCACGCTTTATACTTTCTAAAAAGCCAATATTCAGGGCAAAACCTTTACCACGATTAGTGGAATGTGAGAGGAGGATAACTTTTTCATTCACAGGTACTTCGTCGCAGGAATTATCGGTTGAGCCGTCATTTACAGCTATAATGAGGCCGGCGTAAGGAAGTGTGCGGTTAATAATTTCCCGGATAGTTTTATTCTCATTGTAAAAAGGAACAACCGCACATATTTTATTTTTCTCTAAAATATTGTTCAATTAAACCCTTAAGACCTTTTTCAGAAGGGCCTTTAAACGCCCAGGTTAGTTTTTTTCTAAGCATTTCCTTGGACAGGCCCCTCGTCATGCGACCATTTTCAGCGACGGAAATACTCCCCGTTTCTTCAGAAACAATAACGCTAATAACATCCGCCTGCTCGGAAATTCCTAATCCCGCCCGGTGCCTCATTCCAAGATGTTCGCCGCTTACAATTGTTGTTATGGAAAGCGGTAAAGTGCATCCGGCCGCTTCAATTACATCATTTTTAATAATTACCGCACCATCGTGAAGCGGTGACCTCGGAAAAAATATAGTTGTTAATAGAGGGACACTGATTTTTGCATTCATTATTTCACCGGTTTCTGAAAATCCTTTTATTCCGGTGGACCTGAGAATAACGATTAATGCCCCGTGCTGTTTTTGAGAAAGTTCAAAAGCAGCATCGGCAATAACCTGCGGTGTTCGGGGCGATTCGGATTTAACGAAAAGCCTGATGAACGGATTACGCGCGATAATTACGAGAATACGCCTTATTTCCGGCTGAAACAGGATAACAAATGCTATTACCCAAATATCGGTTACCAATTTTAACAGCCAGCTTAGTTCCTTAAAATTTGCCGCCTGTGCTGCGAATGACAAAAGAAGGATTATCATTAATCCGATAAAAATTTGGGAAGCAATTGACCCCTTCAGCACCTTGTATAACTCGTAAATTATAAAAGATACTATTACGATATCCAGAATATCTGTAAAAGTAATTGTTAAAAAGCCTATTTTGAATAAATCAAACATTTAAAATAATACTACAAATGATTTAATAGTTTACAGACCTGAGAGCCGAATTTCACATTGTGGGTCCTTATTATCTTTGCTCCGTTTTTTATTGCTATAGCTTCCACAAATGCCGAAGCACAATCCCGTTCGTTTACTTCCAATCCAAGCGTTTTGCCTATAAATGATTTTCTTGAAACACCGATCAGTATAGGGCTGCCAAGACTTTTAAAATCACTCAATCGTCTTATAATTTCAAAGTTGTTATCAATACTTTTGCCGAAACCTATTCCGGGATCCACAAACGTTTCTTTTATACCATATTTGTTCAGTAATTGAAGCTTTTCATAGAGAAAATCGTAAAGCTCCCTTAAAAGATTATTATACAACGGTTTATTCTGCATATTTTTAGGTTTGCCCTGCATATGCATAAGAACATAACCGGCATTATACTTACGCAACACCTCAATCATAGCCGGATCAAAAGAAAAGGCACTGATATCATTAATTATTCTGGCTCCACGTGCAAGTGTTTGTTCTGCGACTAAACTTTTGGTTGTATCTACAGATATTGTGACATCCGGGTTTTTTACTAAAATCCCGTCAATTACAGGAATAATCCTTTTAATTTCTTCCTCCGCAGAGATACTTTCCGAACCCGGCCTGGTTGATTCACCGCCGATATCGATAATGTCTGCGCCGTCGTCAATCATCTCTAATGCATAATTTATTGCATCAGTACTATTTAAATATTTACCTCCATCCGAAAAAGAATCCGGTGTAACATTTAAAATTCCCATCACAAAACATTTATTAAATGAGAAGACCTTAGACCCAATATTGTAAGATTTTAGATCATAATCCTCAAAGTTTTTTATAGTATTACCGATTTTATATCCCAGGACACCATCGCTTTTAGTCAGAATATTCCGTGAAATCTCTTTTATATTCCACAGATCACCATGAATAAATATATTGCTTAACTTTGATCCTTCATTTTCGGATCTGTAGCAAATCTCATTTTGTTCCAGGACGATTGTTTGAATGTTCTGAGCTAATTTTCCTTCAAGATTTCTTATTTCCAGACCCATGAGGCCCGGCTGAAAAGTATCCCTGTATATTTTATATTCATTGCTGAATTTTTTAAAAACATCACTCAATGAAAGATTTACGATCTGAATTTCCAAAAGTTCTCCCGTAATTGAGCTAAATTTAAGACTTACTGATCATATTTTTTAGTTCGGCAGTTGCAGCAGATATGTTATCAGCTTTAAAAATTGATGTGCCGGAAATAAAAACATCGCATCCCGCGTCCAGTATTGCCGGTGCGGTTTTTGTATCTACCCCGCCGTCAACTTCAATTAAAAAATTCGCATTCAATTTTTCTCTTAACTTCACGGCATCCTTAACTTTTTTAATAGAATTGGGAATAAAGCTTTGTCCGCCGAAGCCCGGGTTTACAGACATAATTAATACGAGATCGATATATTCTGCAATATCCTGCAAAAAATCCACCGGTGTTGAAGGGTTTATAGCTGCACCTGCCTGTGCACCTAATTCTTTAATTCGTGCAATAGTACGGTTTAAGTGAGTTACCCCTTCCTGATGTACTGTAATATGGTTAGCGCCGGCATCTATAAAGCTTTCGAGGTATAAATCTGCATGTTCGATCATAAGATGAACATCAATAGGCAGCTTCGTGGAACGTTTTGCTGCATTAACCAATAGAGGACCAAAAGTGATGTTAGGTACAAAATGACCATCCATAATATCACAATGTATCCAGTCTGCTCCTGCCAGTTCTACAAGCCTTATTTGTTGCGCCAGATTTGATAAATCGGCTGCTAAAATTGAAGGTGCTAAAATTGTCATTATTCTTCCATTGTTGAATGATCAGTCTTGGGATCTGCCGGTTTTGTAATGAAAAGATCGATAGTATCTCCAGCATTTACCTTGTTGCCTTTACTTGGATATTGATCAAGGACGGTATTGGGTAAAAGTGAAAATGACACCTGGTAGTTTATTTTTCCGACTTTTAATGAACTGTCTGCTAATATTTTTTGAGCCTCCGCCAAAGACTTGCCAATAAGATTTGGGACAGTAATAGTTCCTACGGCAGTGCCGATACTATAAGAAACACCAACCGAATCTCCTTTTTTAAGAGGAGTGCCGGGTAAGTACTGCTGGCCGAAAATCATATCCCTGGGATTATCAGATGCTATTGAATCGATCCTGCCTAAAAATAATCCAAGACGTTCAAGAGCAAAGCGTGCATCTGCCAAAGTTTTTCCTCTCAGGGTAGGAGTCGGCACAAGCGGTTCGCCGCCGCTTACGAAAAGATAAATTCGCCTGCCTTTTTTTACGGTTTCATTTGCATTCGGCCTTTGATAAATAATTGTACCTTTAGGAAACTTTTCATCAAAAGTTGTATCGCTTAGAACCGGGTCCAGATCTGCATCTTTGAGAGTTGCAATAGCATCTTCAACTTTAACTCCTACAACATTAGGCACCTGCTGGTTGGAAGAACTCACGTACCAGGGCATTATAATTACATTCATTACAAAAACAAATGCGATAAATATGCCTATTCCGATTAGTGTTCTTCTGAAAAATGGTTTATGTAATAGATTTTTCATTGTTTCAAATATATTAAATGACCGTTTCTAATACAACAAAAGTATTAGCCCTTGTTTGCTTCCGGGGCTAAAAATATTTCATCAATACTTGATTAGGAAAATAATCAACTTTGAATTTATTCGGGAATATCTAAGAAGAACTCACCCTTGACCTTCCGATCGAATCGGGACAGGCTCTCTCTTTCAAGAGAGGGGAAAAATGGTTTCGTGATTGGCTTAACCCAGGCTTAACAGCCGGGGTTGCAAACATTTCACCCCGCTGGGGTTTAGAAGAAAGCTCAACTCTCCCGATTGGGACGACCGCCCTGGCGGGACAAGCAGGCAGTCATTACAACAATATAGAAATCCGGGGCTACTTGTAAAATTAGACCGGCATTATGAAAAAAAAATAAAATCAGCTATATTTATAATATCTATTACTGATAAATGAATACAATAAATTACATTGCTTTCTGATTTCAATCAGCATGCCTTGAAGTTAAATCTAGTTGATATTAATGAGGTAAATTGATGTTTAAAAACCACCCCAAAGGCCTTTATGTTTTGTTTTTTACCGAAATGTGGGAGCGTTTCAGTTATTACGGGAACAGGGCTATCATCTCTCTTTTTATGATTAAAGCACTTTTATATGATAATTCAACTACCTCATCGATCTATGGTTATTATACAGGGTTTGTTTATTTAACAGCCTTATTCGGAGGATATATTGCAGATAAATACTGGGGAAACAGAAAATCAATTTTCGTCGGCGGGTTCTTAATGGCTATCGGGCAGTTTTCACTGGCGTTCTGCGGTCAAGTATATGCTAACCGGGGACTTGCAGAGGTATTTTTTATCGGAGGACTGTTATTATTAATTATCGGGAACGGATTTTTTAAACCAAATATTTCAACCATGGTTGGTAGTTTATACCCGGAAAGCGAGATCCACAGGCGTGATTCTGCATTTACGATCTTTTACATGGGTATAAATGTAGGCGCGTTTTTAGGCCCGCTTATTTGCGGCGGTTTAGGTGATACCGGCAGTCCTGCTGATTTCAAATGGGGATTTTTTGCAGCCGGTGTCGGAATGTTATTGGGACTTGTGCATTTTTACATTCAAAAAGATAAATACCTGGTTACTCCTGATGGTAAAAGCGTTGGCTTAGTACCTGTAAGGATAAATAAAAAGAGCGTTGATTACGTAAAAGACGCACCATTAACTAAAATTGAGAAACAGCGCATTGCCGTTATATTCATTATATCATTTTTTGTTATTTTCTTCTGGGCCGCATATGAACAAGCGGGCGTCTCTTTAACATTTTTTGCAGAATCTCAAACAAACAGGGTTATAAGCTGGCTGGGTAATTACAGTGTACCTGCAAGTTTCTTTCAATCAGTAAATCCTGTAGTTCTATTTATTTTTGCCCCGGCATTTGCATGGTTATGGACAAAACTCGGCAATAAAGGCAAAGAACCTTCTTCACCGTTGAAAATGTCAATCGGGTTGATGCTGTTAGGGCTGGGTTATGTTGTAATGGCTATTGGCGGAAACATTGTTCAGACAGGAATAAAGGTAAGCCCGATGTGGCTTGTTTTAGCCTATTCATTTCATACTTTCGGAGAACTCTGTTTATCTCCTATCGGCTTATCCGTAGTTACTAAACTATCGCCTGCAAAATTTATGTCGCTTTTAATGGGTGTTTGGTTCCTGGCAAATGCTGCGGCGAACTGGCTTGCCGGACAGTTGAGCACGCTTTATCCAATTAATATAGACGGGACAACATCAGTTCATTACCTGTTAGGCTTTGCTATTAAAGACCTGTCATCATTCTTCTTAATATTTGTAATTATGGCGGCGGCATCTTCACTTATTTTATTCTTTATCTATAAACAACTGCTGAAGATGATGCACGGTATTGAATAATTTTTTTTATTCCCCGCTTAAAAATTTAAAAGCGGGTATTTTATATAATCCGGAACAAATTACTTTTCTAAAAATGTACAAAAATTATTTTTTCCTGAACCGGTTTGTTCTCGAGGCTGATTCAGTCCTTAAAGATTATACCTGCTGTTCCATTTTCACACAAGAAAAAGACAGGCTTATTATACAGTGCAGGAACGGCAGCGTTGAAACGTATATTGAAGTTTCAGTTGAACCAGGTTCCCCTTTTATCACTTTAAAAGATAACTACCACAGGGCAAAAATAAATACAATAAATTTTTTTGATGAATACCTGCCGTCAAAATTACTAGCCGTACTAATTTCAAAGACAGACAGGATAATTAAAATAATTTTAGACGGCGGTGAGATTTATTTTACCATAAGGGGAAAATATTCAAATATTACTTTTTTGGGTAAAGACGGAAGAATTGAATATTTCAAGAAGATGCCTGAAGATTTTATTGAACCGGAATTTATAACTGAAATGAAATCCGGCGATTTTATTAATAGTTTTAATATCCCGGAATTGAATATCACAATTAAAAATGATCCCTGGCAGGAAATTAAAAGCGCCTTCCCATTCATCGGTAAAGAAATACTACTTGAAGCCAAATACAGGTGCGAAAACGGAAAAAATGAAAATATAATCAATGCAATTAATGAGATAATAAAAGAAATAGCTGCTGCCAAGCCTGTAGTTATATTTGACGGCACAACGGGCAAATTAAATATTGGCTTTGAAACGCTGCATATATTTACAGGCAAAGAAATAGATGTATTTGATGATATGGTTTCAGCTTTTAATTTTTACATGTCCAGGCACTATTATACCGTATTAATTGAAACTAAGAAGAAAATCATAAGTAAGCACCTTGAAAAAGAACTCGGCAAAGTTTCACATAAACTTAATTCAATAAAAGCGGCTATAGAAAGAGGAAGCAGAGAAGCTGAATATAAAAAACTGGGTGAATTGCTTTTGATTAATATTAACTCAATCCGGAGCGGAATGGAAAGTGTTGAGGTACCTGATATCTTTTCCGATAATAGTATAATAAGTATAAAGCTTGATTCAACTTTACCCCCTAAAAAGAATATTGACAGGTATTTTGATAAAGCAAAAAATGATAAAATAAGACTTGAAAAATCGAAGGAACTTTACAAAATTTCGTCGGATCAATTTAATAAACTGAAGTTACTTGAAGCGAAGCTAAATCAGGCCGGTACAATTGAGGATTATAATTATTTAATGAAAGAATTGAAAATAAAAGAAGCTGTAAGCGAGAAAAAAGATGATGACCTTAGCGTAAAATTCAAGCATTATATAATTGAGGATAAATATAATGTTTATGTGGGTAAAGACAGTCGAAATAATGATTTGCTCACAACGAGATTTGCAAAACAAAATGACTATTGGTTTCATGCAAGAAAAGTTGCCGGATCGCATGTTGTCCTTCAGGTTGAAAGTAAAAAAGAAGGTATGCCTAAAAGTATACTTTCCAAGGCAGCGTCTTTAGCTGCATTTCACAGCAAGGCAAAAACAAGCGGTTTGGCTCCGGTATCTTTTGCCATGAAAAAATTCGTAGTCAAAAAGAAAGGCATGGATCCCGGTGAAGTAGCAATGATGAAAGAAGATGTACTGATAGTAAAACCTGAAATTCCTAAAGGGTGCGAGTACATTAGTAATGATTAAGTTCAATCACTTCCCAAATTAATTATTCACGTTGTAAGGTTCTTAATTATTGGTTACATTTGAAGTAAAGAAACTACTCTAAAAATAATATATGATAGATAATATTTGTTTATTTGAAAGCCCTGATTATTATAAACTATTGCCCCTTGTATATCTCAGGCCGGTTTATGATCTTAGGTGCGGAATTCTGACTTTACGGGAGAAGGCGGCATTATACTACCCGGGAATACATTTATCGTTGTTCTGCCGGACTTATATTGAAGATGTTGTTAAACAGCAGAACCCCGGGCTTGAAATTAATCAACCGGGCGGAAATAATTGTTTGTTTATTAATGGGCAGACCCTTCTTGATAATCATTTTGTTAACCAAATATCTCAGGATGGTCCGGATACGGTATACCTTTGCGGGGACAAATTAGCGGCAGTAAAACTAAGCGGTAAAAATCTTAAAGCAATAAAAACAAATTCCACCGATTCATTTACAATTTCAAATTTTAAAAATATTCCTATTAAAAAGACTAACGTTAAATTTTTATCTTATCCATGGGAACCGGTTAATCAAAACGGCGACCAGATAATCGCTGACTTTAAGGCTCTTACAAAAATAAATAAGCGGGAAATGATAAACGGAACTGTTTATGACGGTGCATTTCTACTTAATAAAGCAAATATTTTTATTGATGAAAGCTCAAAGATTAAACCTGGAGTAGTACTTGATGCAGAATCCGGCCCGATATTTATAGGGAGTAATGTATGGATATATCCAAATTCAGTCATAGAAGGGCCTGCTTATATCGGGAATAACTCAAGGATAAAGATCGGCGCCAAAATATACGGTAACACTTCAATCGGGCATCATTGTAAAGTGGGCGGAGAAATTGAGAATTCAATAATTCATTCATATTCAAACAAGCAGCATGACGGATTCCTGGGGCATTCTTATCTGGGGTCGTGGGTAAACCTGGGAGCTGATACAAACAACAGCGACTTAAAAAACAATTACAGCAGTGTAAAGTTTACTATTAATGAAAAAGAAGTAGACAGCGGAACCATTTTTGCCGGACTGATAATGGGCGATCATTCAAAAACCGGGATAAATACAATGTTCAATACGGGTACTATCGCCGGAATATCGAGTAATATATTCGGATCAGGCTATCCTGCCAAATATATCCCTTCATTTTCATGGGGGGGTGCCGGATCATTAATTGAGTATAATTTACAAAAGAGTATTGAGACTGCAAGAAAAGTAATGAAAAGAAGAAATGTTGAAATGACACCCGAAGATGAAAAACTGTTTCAATTTGTATTTGAAAAGACACAACATGAAAGAAAGATTTAATTCCCCTGCATAATTAAGAGGCAATGGTTAAACATGGTCACTCATTGTCATTTGTAATCATTAATTGTCATTCATTTTTTTAGGAATGTCATTCGTGATAAAACATTAAATCAATCTCTGGCTTTCTTTTGAAGATTTATCGTGCTTTAATGCCGGGGCATGCCCTCTCGATAAGGAATCGGGACAGACTGGCTCTACAATTTTAAACATGCAATGTAAACCTCATATGAAAGAAAATTATTTTAGATACAACATTTTTCTTGTTGAAATAAAGTTACCGGATTTTAATTGATAGAAATATATTCCACTTGCAAGTTTTGAAGCGTCAAAATTTATCGAATACTCTCCAGCTATTTTATACTCATTAACTAAAGTTCTGATTTCCCTGCCCAATACGTCCAATACTTTTAGTTTTACAATTCCTTTAACCGGAATCTTATATTGGATTACGGTAGTCGGATTAAACGGATTTGGATAATTCTGACTTAAACTGCATGAACCCGGTGGATGAGAGGATTCATGGGCTATTCCGGTTGTTTTGTTAAGCAAAATTACAAATGTTTTGATACTTGTTGGCTGCATATCTGCAGTAAAAATCCCTCCGGCAGGAGGCGCGATGCTGTCCAGTTGTGTCGTGCTGTGGTCGGGAACATCGCAGGTCTCGTACTGAAGAACGGGCAAAGTTGAATCCGGGCAATGAAACGCAACATTGGATAGCACAATATCCGTATCATTAATTGCTACAAGAATTAAAGTATCCTTTGCCGGATTAATATATGAAGAAACGTAAAGGTTTTGATTATTGCTCGCAGCATCTACTCTTACATATCCCGGTAATACAAAATTAACAAACTGTTTAAATCCATAATACCGCTTCGGAATGATAACCGAATTACCATTGTATATAACAAGCGATGAAACGTTGCCGGAAGAAGGCAGTGAATCATAGAATGCAAACATTGCAAATGCCCTGGCATCAGCCAATGTAAAACTGCGGTCTATCCATTTCGCCTGAATCACTGCATTTTTTGATGTGATATCGTAAGGATAAAACGTTGAAGTGCTGGCTTCTGTTACCCAGATGGGTTTATTCAGGCTTATACTCTTCAGTTTTGCCCAGTCGGCAGTATTATCCTGATCGAAGTAATTATGGGTTCCGACGATATCGACACTGCTTACAGCCGCACTGTCGTTAAAAATCCCTCCCCGTGCCGGATCAAGGTAATATATACAGTTCATTCCCACGCCGGCAGGAATAATTGCAGCACTTACCACAGGACTTTCAGGCGCTATAATATCTATATGTGGAAGTAAAGAAGCTTGTTCCAGCGAATCCAATTTTTGCCGGAGGTTGATAACAATATCTCTTACCTGCGAAGGAGATGATGTAAGAGTTTCAAAATAGGCAGAGTCGCCCGGTTCATTGAACGCGCTGAAACCGTTTAGTCTTATATGATAACGGTTCTGCATCCCGAGAATGTAAGCGCACATAAAGTCCGTGAACTCATTGTACTTGGTTGTTAAAATGGAACCTCCCCATAAAATATTATTATTTGTTTTCTGCCACGGAGGTGCGGAATTATTGCTTGAAAAAATATAATTGATCCTATTGTTACTTACAGTTACAGCCCGTTCAATAGCATAAATATCTTTCGTTGTATAATCATAGTATGTCCAATTGAGTTTTGCAGTATCGATCAAAAAATTAACCGTACTGTCTTCAACAGGCTCTATAACCGGTTCGCAAATAGTACGCAAAATATTAATATGAAGCTGGTTGAAACAAAGATCCTCCACCTGACTTATTAGTGAAGGAGGCTCAGCATAAAACTGTTCTGTGCCCCGCCGTAAACCTGCTCCCCAACCGAATATTGTCTGATGACGTATGGACGTGTCAATTGTAACAATACTTTGACATATTGCAACTCCGGAAATGCTGCTTAATATAAGCAGCACAAATACTACGGCTCTAATTATTCTCATGATATATACTTTCAGAGATATCAAACCGAGAACGAAAATTAAAAACTTTCAACCGGTTATCAATGTTTTATTACAAGAAGAAATGCTCCTATAACCGGCCCGCGCGGCTTGCGGCCATTTCTATCTAACGGTGCATTCGGAGAAGGCGCGCCGTATTGCGGTTGAAACAGGTATGCTACATGATTTACAGGATCTACGGCTATTGTTTTTGCACCCGTCATTGTTGTAACATTAGCAACCACACTGTAACGGTCAGGTGAATCTTCGTGAACAATTGTTACGCTGCTGTCGCGGCCGGCAGGAATATAAATTAATTTTTCAGATTGATCCCAACCGAGTGCATCGACTCCCTGTCCATTTGGTATTGTCGCCACAACTTTACCTGCTACCGGGTCTACTACTGCAGACATTTTGCTGCAGCCGGAAAATATCCTGTCTGAATACCTGTCATATGCAATTCCGGTCGGACCTTCGCAGGAGTCCAAAGACAGCAGGCCGGTAACTTTCATAGTTTTGGCATCTATTACCTGAATTTTATTTTTTCTTTCAAGGTTTACGAACAACTTCCCCTTCCCATCACTTGCGGCGCCTTCAGGTGAATTATCGTCAAGCTGAGCTTCACCGGTAATAGTTCCGGTAGAAGGATCAATAGCGGTAGCAGTTCCTGTACTGCTATGATTGGTTAAAATGACGCGGTCAGTAAAATCATCATACATGATTCCATCCTGTCCGCCGGCAGGTATCTTGATTTTTTTTATTGTAGCAAGTGTCGTAAGGTCGAACATAGTGACAGTAGAATCGCCCCGGTTAGTTATGAACCCATGATTGGATTTTTTAGCCAGAGCAATACCGTGGTTATTAGGCGTATCAGTTATAACACCGAGTATTTTTCCCGTGTTTCCGTCAAGTACCATAACATGTGAACCCCTTGACACAAAAACACGGCCGGTACCCGGTTCAGCGGTCAGATAATCAGTACCCCCTTCACCGCCTATGCTGAACTTTTGAACTGTAAAAGTTTGTGCCTGAGATATACCGCTGAAGCAGCTTCCAATGAACAGAGTAACGAGTAACAAGATTAATTTCATTTCATCATCCTTGTCTATTTATAATATATTTATATTAACTGTTTATTACATATAAATAATCAACCTCTTCCGTAAAGGTAATACATTTTTATTTTTCAAATGTTTGGGTTGCATATTTTCAAGGGCTTACAATTGCATGTTTAAAGTTGTAGAGCCCGGGAATGTCCCGGCTTTACTGCACGACAAATCATAAAAGTATAATTATTGTTTTTAGTGCTTTATAAAGGTTAAACGTAATATACTAAAATTACTTATTTACTCAAGTTACGCAGATATTAAGAATATTATGGAATAATACGGAGTTTCGGGGAAAGTTATCAATATTGATATTATCCATAATATTTAAATAATTTTGGCTTGAGCCGAAGGCTCATCCGCCTATGGAGGAAAAGCCGGATTACGAAGCACTAAATAATTCCCAAAAACATATTATTGATAAAGGCGGCTATATATTTGTAGCCTTATATTATGATAAACCTGCCGGGACTTGCGCACTTATGAAATCATATAATCCGATGTACGATTTTGAATTAGCTAAAATGGCAGTCTCTTCAAAAATTCAGGGAAAAGGAATAGGATGGCTGCTGGGCATGGCAGTGATCGATAAAGCGAAATCACTTGGAGCAAAGAAAATATATCTTGAAAGCAATACTCTGTTAGAACCTGCAATAAATCTTTACAGAAAACTAGGTTTTACGGAAATTACGGGAATCAATTCACCTTATAAAAGGTCAAATATTCAAATGGTTCTAAATCTGTAATTTTTTATACGGCATAACTTTAAGTTATAATTAGAACCATTGTAAAAATAAACCGGACCGGAAAATAAAATTCACGCATCATTTCCCGAGCCGTTAATGACGCCGCCTGCCTTGCTTTTATTTTAAATTCGAATAAATAACATAACGCTGTTTATTAACCTGGTAGAAAGGTATCAATGTAATTTCTTTAGCGGCCGTGTTAATAATATTAAAGGCTAATGGTTTGTCTTTTACCGGAACTACACAATCAGATAAATTTTTACCGTTAACATTTAACGATGTAATAATATAGACCGGAACATCATAATCTTTATAATCAAGCTGATCATGTGCAAATGGCACAGGAGATTTCATACCCTCAATACCCATATTCCCGGCTAGTATACTTAACTCAACATCCAATCCTTCCCAACCTCCGAACGGCTGGGCATTGGTGGGCACACCGGCATTAACCAGCCAACTGTGCAGTAAGCGGTCATTCTCTATGCTTAACAGCCATTTGCCATCCCGTTCCATATTATCTTTAAAACGGCTGTTAAGTAATTTTACATCCTGCAAATTAAAGCAATACGCTTTAACCTCTATTTGAGGTTTTATTGTTTGGGTGGATGAAAACTGGCCAACGTATTGCGAAAAAACTGTCGATGGATTGAGACAGCATATCAATGATATACATGATATCATTTTAGTTATTTTAAAAATATTCTTCATATTAAAATTGTATTAATTATTAATGAGAATTAACTCAAATTTTGAATTACTTTAATTGCTGCTATGTTTCAATTTATATAATAAAGAAGAAGGAAATTGTTAAATGGATAATTTTGTTATTCAGTGCCATGTGACAGGTCAAAAAATGTATAGGTGTGGTGAATTGTCCCGACCTGTCACAACGATAATATGTAAAGATTTAGTTAATGAACGAATGTTTGAAAAAAGTTAATTAATTGAGACACAATGTGAGGTTCACCTTTGAGTTATTCCGTTTAAAGTCCAGTCAATATTTGTACTTTAATTATTTTTTTTTGAACTTAAAAAGTTCTGTTCTTTGACATAATGTTTTGACGTAATGATAATTATTTACTAATTTTTCTCCATTGAATTTTGAGATTCAGATTCTATGGAACAGTGAGAGACAGATCCCGTATTTAATGATGTTATTTCATTTTGGGACATCTCTTGCTGTTTCCTTTTTCTGTATTGCTTGTTTGAAACAGGGGCATCTGAATCAAGCTCTTGGAATCGTCTTAGCTTGATGTTTACTTTTTTGCTTTTCAGATGATTGTCCAGCATTTTCTTGGAATTAGCTTTGTCCTTTTCAGGATTAAATTTCTCATTATTCTTAAGCATCCCGTAGATAATCCTCAGTGTTTTGTGCATGCAGGTTACTAATGCTTTTATTTTTTTCATTCCCTTACTGCAATGACGCACGTATATTTCTTTTATGAGAGGATTACATCTAATTGCAGTAAAAGCCACATTATAAAGAAGGGCTCTTGCTTCTCTGCTGCCTTGTTTGCTTATATGCATTCCGGAGGTTCCATCGCCGCTTTCTTTCCAGACAGGATGAAGTCCAAAGAATGAGGCTAACTTCTTTGTACTGCTAAAATTGTCAATTGATACTATCTTGAGCATCAATCCAATGGCTGTGTAATCACCAATCCCTTTGAAACTTTTTAGTAGTTCTATTTCAGGTAATTGACAATTATCTGCAATAAGCTTCGAACGCTTATTTATTAGTTTAGTTAGACTAATAATTTGTTTTACAAGAGAAATTATCAGTTCCCCGGTTATATTATCAGTAGCCGAAGCTACAGAACTTTTAGCTCTACTTATCAGCTTTAAGGCTCTTGCCTCTGATACATAAGCTATAGAAGACAATGCTGATATTCTGGCTTTGGATAAGTGTTTTGCCGTTGGATACTGCATAATGGTCATTAATAACCATTTAGGATAGCCATACTTAGCATATCTTAAAAGTTCCGGATTTGCATTGTAAAGATTACCTTCAAGCTGATTATAAAGCTGTGTCCGCTGTTTGGTAAGAAGCCTTACAAACTTCCAATGCCTTCTCAAAGAGCAAAATTTATCTGTCTTCTTAAAGATAACTTTATCTTTATAGTTAATCAGATATTCAGCAATATTCCCGGCTGCCTTTTTATCGGTTATTATCCTGGTTAGTGAAGCTCTACTGCTATGATGAGTACCTATAGGGTTTATCCTTGCAACAGATATTTCTATTCTGTCCTGCATATCGCATAAACTCTCAAACCAGTTGTTCTCATAACCGCCGGTTGATTCAACACCGGCTATTATTGCACAACCCGGATGCTCTGTAACAAAATCTATTAGAACATTACTGAGCAGATGGTGTCCTTTTGCTGTATCATCAAGCTGAAAATTCTTTAAGGCTGTCTTTTTATCTTCATTAAGAATTATAAAATCACAATAGCCTTTACTTACATCACCACCTAAATAAAAATTATTCATAATAACCTTTCAAAAATTATTATAATATAAAAAATGTCAGGTAACATCACCCTTGTATATACAGCATCTGGTGCTAAGTTATTCCAAGACTTTAACCTGACGGAAGGAAGACACTCCAAGACGGGCTCGAGGCCCAGGTTTGCTACCTTCTACTTCCGTAAGAAAATAAATTTTTTCATTATGTCAAAGAACATTATGTCGTGCTAATTAACTTTAAACATACAAGGTGAGCCTCACGTAATACTGGTAAAAATGTATCAATATAACCGACTTTTGTATACGTGCTAACAGATTTGTCATCTTATATTAGTATAGAAAATTTTAACTTGTATTTACGATCAGTAAAATTAAAACATGGAGAAGAAACGATGAAAAAACGAAAACTTGGAAACAGCAGTCTTGAAGTCTCTGCTATCGGGCTGGGCTGTATGGGAATGAGCATGTCATATGGCGCACCGGCGGATAAGAAAGAAATGATTGCTCTTATACATAAAGCTATTGAATCCGGTGTTACATTTTTTGATACAGCGGAACTTTACGGCCCATATACAAATGAAGAACTATTAGGAGAAGCTTTAGCTCCATTCCGGGATCAAATAGTAATTGCCACCAAATTCGGGATAAAACTTGAGAACGGAGCACAAGTTCAGGACAGTCGGCCTGAAAGTATCAGGAAGAGTATTGAAGGTTCGCTTAAACGGCTAAGGGTTGAGACAATCGATTTGTACTACCAGCACCGTGTTGACACGAATGTGCCAATTGAAGATGTTGCCGGAACTGTGAAGGAATTTATAAACGAAGGTAAGGTAAAACATTTTGGCCTTTCCGAGGCCGGTGTACAAACCATCCGCCGTGCTCATGCGGTTCAACCCGTAACGGCATTACAGAGTGAATACTCATTATGGTGGAGGCGCCCGGAAGAGCAAGTGCTGCCGGTGCTTGAGGAGCTTGGGATCGGGTTCGTTCCCTTCAGCCCACTTGGTAAAGGATTCCTTACGGGGAAGATCGATGAAAAAACATCATTTGTTAAAACCGATTTCCGCAATATAGTTCCCCGGTTTTCACCTGAAAATAGAAAAGCTAATCAAACTATTGTTGACTTGCTTAATGAGATTGCAAAAGATAAGAATGCAACACCTGCACAGATTGCTCTCGCATGGCTTCTTGCACGGAAACCCTGGATTGTTCCCATCCCGGGAACTACGAAAATGCGCCGGCTGGAAGAAAACATAAGTGCAGCAAGTATTTCATTGAATCCTGTAGAATTAAACAACATTAATTCTGCACTTGAAAAAATAAGCATAACCGGCGACCGCTATCCGGAAGATTTAGAAAAAAGAACAGGACTATAAAAAACAATTATGAATACAACAGATAAACAAAACAGTATTTTTCTCAAAGGAGAAAAAGCTTCAGCGGATTACTTTACCGGAACTGCATGGGTGAATATGTTAGTTCCGCAGGATGAAACAGGAAGTTATGCCATCGGTGATGTTTTATTTGAACCCGGCTGCAGAAACAACTGGCATACACATCCCGCTGGTCAAATCCTGCTTATTACCGATGGCAAAGGATTTTACCAGGAAAAAGGAAAACCTGCCAGGTTAATTTCAAAAGGAGATGTAGTGGTTATACCATCTCATATAGAGCATTGGCACGGCGCAACAAAAGATTGCAGCTTAACCCATATTGTCATAACAAACAACACCAAACAAGGCGCAGTTAAATGGCTTTCACCGGTTACCGATGAAGAATATAACAAATGCCATGCAACAAATAAATCCCGGCCTGATAAAGTTAATCTGACCGAAGCTGCAGTAAGGAACCATGAGGAATTGCTGCGGGATCATAAATCAAATTTACGATTAACCGACCCGGAGTTAATCGAAGTTTTTGACAACTTTGCTTTTGATGAAGTAATCAGTTACGGAAATTTAGATACACGGACAAGAGTAATGATGATTTTGGCATCGACCATTGCCTGCCAGGCTTTAAACGAGTACAAAGTTATGGCAGGCGGCGCGCTTAATGTTGGTGTTACGCCAATTGAAATAAAGGAAATTTTATATCAAGCCGTACCATATGTCGGTATTGCAAAAGTTCTGGATTTTATTCCTGCCACTAATGAAATATTACAGAGCAGAGGAATAGAAGTTCCATTAGAAGGCCAGTCAACAACAACACGCGAAACGCGATATGAAATGGGATTAGCATTACAGAAAGAAATTTTTGGTGAAGTAATTGACAAAATGTATAAAACATCCCCGGAGAATCAAATCCACATCCAAAAATATCTATCGGCGAATTGTTTTGGCGATTACTATACCAGGAAAGGATTAAATATAAAAACCAGGGAGCTATTAACTTTTGTAATGCTGATAAGTTTAGGCGGATTAGAGCCGCAGGTTAAAGCGCATGTACAAGGCAATGTGAATGTTGGTAACGACAAAGCAACTATGATAAGTGTAGTTACACAATTGCTGCCTTATATAGGATACCCGAGAACTTTGAATGCAATAAAATGTTTAAATGAAGTAATAACTGATTAATAACAATTAAAGATGGTAAACATGAAAACAAAAAATATAAAAGCATTTGGAACAGAGGCCGCCGGAATTCCTCTGCATACATTAAATATAGAAAGAAGAGAATTATTACCACATGACGTGGAAATTAAAATTCTTTACTGTGGTATTTGTCATTCGGATTTACATCAGATTAATAATGACTTTGGGCACACTATATACCCTTTAGTACCGGGCCATGAAATTGTGGGCAAAGTAACCAGGGTAGGTGAAAATGTTAAAGAGTTTAAAATCGGCGACCTTGCCGGTATCGGATGCATTGTAGGTTCGTGCGGTAAATGTGAATCCTGCAAAGAAGGTATGGAACAATTTTGTGATGAGGGAGTAACCTTTTCGTTCAATAGCCCGGATAAGTATTTAGGTACAGCTACTTACGGTGGTTTTTCTGAGACCTATGTTGCTGATAAAAAATACATGCTGCGTATACCTGAAACACTCGATTTGGCATCGACTGCACCTCTTCTCTGTGCGGGTATCACCGTATATTCTCCTTTGAAACACTGGCAGGCTGGGCCGGGTAAACAAGTCGGCATTCTGGGTATCGGTGGTTTGGGTCATCTTGCAATTAAAATAGCTAAAGCCATGGGAGCCAACGTTGTTGTATTTACCACATCGCCTTCAAAAGTAGAGGATGCCAAACGTTTGGGTGCGGATGAAGCCGTACTGTCCACCGATGCTGAACAAATGAAGAAATATACCCGGAAATTGAACTTTATTATTGATACTGTTTCAGCTAAGCACGATGTTAATATATATCTTAATCTTCTTAGACATGATGGTAGTGTTGTATTAGTAGGATTGCCTCCTGAACCACTCGAAGTAAGTGCTTTCAGCATTGTATCGGGACGCCATAGTTTCTCCGGTTCAAATATCGGCGGCATTGCCGAAACCCAGGAAATGCTGGATTTTTGCACAGGACATAATATTACTGCTGAGATTGAATTAATCAATATACAGCAAATCAACGAAGCATTCGACCGGTTGAAAAAAGGCGATGTTCATTACCGCTTTGTAATTGATATGGCTTCTCTGAAAAACAATTAAATCAAAAAAGGCAATCCTGAAAAAGGTTCTGTAATTTTTCAAAAGAGCCTGGCGACATTTATTACTAAAATTATTGAAACACCGGAAAACTATATTCGTGAAAACCTGGGAATAAACAAACCCGGTTCTTAATTACCAATAAAAATTTACGAGGAATTTTTATGAAAAAAGTAACGCTTAATAATGGAATTGAAATGCCGATTCTTGGATATGGTGTTTTTCAAATTGCCGATCTTAAAGAATGTGAGAAAAGTGTGCTCGATGCTATTAATGTTGGCTATCGCATGATTGATACAGCGGCTTCATATATGAATGAAAAGGCTGTCGGCGACGCAATTAAAAAAAGCGGAGTAGACAGAAAAGAATTGTTTATTACAACTAAACTTTGGGTTCAGGATACCGGCTATGAAAAAACTAAAGGAGCCTTTGAAAAATCATTAAATAAGCTGCAATTGGATTATTTGGACTTATACCTGATTCACCAACCTTATGGAGACATACATGGTTCATGGCGGGCCATGAAAGAATTTTATAAGAATGGAAAGGTTAGAGCTATCGGCGTCAGCAACTTTCATCCCGACCGTATAATGGACTTAATAACTTTTAATGAAGTTGTTCCGGCAGTAAATCAAATTGAAACTCATCCTTTCAATCAGCAGATAGATACTCAAAAGTTCTTACAGGCAAACAATGTGCAGATTGAATCATGGGGGCCATTTGCCGAAGGAAAAAATAACATATTCAGTAATGAACTTTTGGTTTCTTTATCCGGGAAATACAAGAAATCGGTTGCCCAGGTAATACTTCGATGGCTTACACAAAGAGGAGTAATAGCTATTCCAAAATCAGTCCGCAAAGAAAGAATGATTGAAAATTTCAATATATTCGATTTTGAATTAAGCATTGAAGATATGTCTTTAATAGCAATTCTGGATACAAAAACCAGCATGTTTTTCGACCATCGTAATCCGGAAATTATAAAATGGATGGGAAGCAGAAAGCTTGATATCTAAATTATTTGAATATACTATTTTAGAACTTAAATGAAAATGAGAATAAAATGAAGAATAACAAAGTTTGGTTAGTTCCCGGTGCTAGTTGTGGAGTTACTTCAGAAAGAGATCAACGCTTATCGTGATCTGTCAACCTCTCTTGCAATTAAGAATTAATTATATTGAAATATGTAAAAACATTTTATAATTTAATAGCATATGAAACATTTTAATAATATAAGTGAATTTGATCAGGCGGAGGGTTTCCCAGTGCCCGAATATCCTTTGGTAAGCTTAAACCTTTTGACGAGTGCATCTACACTTGAAAAAAATATGGAGTTCGCGTGTAATTTTTATATTATTTGTTTCAAAAAAGTGAAATCGGGCGAGCTGCTGTATGGCAAAACGAAATATGACCATAACACCGGGTTAATGTTTTTTACGAAACCAAATCAAATGCTGACTGCTCGCGGCCTTCAATACGAAGAAAAAGGGTTTGTTATCCATCTGCATGAAGATTTTTTAATGGGACATCCTTTGTTCACGGAAATTAAAAAATACAATTTTTTTGATTATGAAAATCATGAGGCGCTTCACCTATTACCAAGAGAAAAAGAAATTATGTGGTCGCTCTACAATAAAATGGAATCTGAATACAAAAACAATCCGGACGAATTCAGCAAATCAATTATTCTATCACACCTCGATTCAATGCTAAAATATGCTCAACGTTTTTTTAAAAGACAATTTATTGACCGGAAGCCATTATCAGGTATTACCGTTACTAAATTTAATGAACGCCTGATTGAATATTTTGAAAAAGGAGAAGCAGAAGAAAAGGGATTGCCTGCCGTAAACTACATCGCTTCACAGCTTCATTTATCCTCAAAATATTTGAGCGATTTATTGAAACAGGAAACGGGAAAAACTGCACTGGAGCTGATTCATCTATATATGATTTCCGAAGCTAAAAATATGCTTGTTGCCGGGAGCTTAAGTATTTCTGAAATTGCATACCGGCTTGGCTTTGAAAACCCGCCCTACTTTTCCAGACTTTTTAAAAAAGAAACTGGCATCAGTCCAAAGGAATACATAAATCAGCTTGCAAATTAAATTAATACTTTGTTCAAAACCTCCGAGGTTTGGCCTCAACCTCGGAGGTTTAGTTACAATCTAAATTTCATAGTTAACTTTTATATTGCTATTACTCAAATATTCTTTTATTTGAGTTTCACTTTCAAAATAGAAAATTATTTCTTTAAGATCTAATATATCATCTTTCCTTAGTGTGAATAAATCTTTAGCACTTGAAAACTCCCAAACCGTAATTATAAATGCCAAACCAGCCTTTGCAGGATTTTTTAATAAATGTTTAATTACAGAATTAAAGGAGGTGTTTAAAACCTAAACCTCCGGGGTTGAGGCCAAACCCCGGAGGTTGAAGACGAACCTCGGAGGTTTAGTTACAATCTAAATTTCATAGTTAACTTTTATATTGCTATTACTCAAATATTCTTTTATTTGAGTTTCACTTTCAAAATAGAAAATTATTTCTTTAAGATCTAATATATCATCTTTCCTTAGTGTGAATAAATCTTTAGCACTTGAAAACTCCCAAACCGTAATTATAAATGCCAAACCAGCCTTTGCAGGATTTTTTAATAAATGTTTAATTACAGAATTAAAGGAGGTGTTTAAAACCTAAACCTCCGGGGTTGAGGCCAAACCCCGGAGGTTGAAGACGAACCTCGGATGATAAGTTACAATCTAAATTTCATAGTTAACTTTTATATTGCTATCACTCAAAAATTCTTTCATTTGAGTTTCACTTTCAAAATAGGAAACTATTTCTTTAAGATCTGCAATATTATCATTCCTTAGTCCAAATAAATCTTTTGCGCTTGAAAATTCCCAGTCAGTAATATTAGATGCCAAACCAGCCTTTACCGGATTTTCTAATATATATTTAATCACCCATTTAAAGTAAGTGTCGTCAAGTATTTGTTTATTTTTGGTTTTACTCTCGAATAACGTTCCGTTTCTTTTATAACTTTTGTTTATAGATTTTGTATATGAGTTTAATAAAGATGAAATAAAATCGGATATTGAAAGTTCATTTTGTAACTGCCGTACGAACAAATGGAAATGATTCGGCATTAGACAATATGATAATACTTCTATTTTATATTTACCTTTATAATTTCTTAGCTTTTCTAAGAAGTACGTATAATTTGTTTTTTCAAAAAATATTAGCTGCTTATTTGCTCCCCGGTTATAAAGATGATGATAGGTATCTTTATAAAAATTACGAGGTTTATCCATGTTTACTTCTCCTAAAATCTAAACCTCCGAGGTTGAGGCCAAACCTCGGAGGTTTTTACAAAATCAGAGATACTGTTTTAATATTTCAACAAATACTGATTTGCCTTTCTCAATAACAGAATCATCGGGCAGGAATCTTGGATTGTGAAGGCCGAATTTTTCACCTTTGGAGGTTCCCAGCCAGAACATAAAAGAAGGAAACTTATGAGAAAAGAAACCGAAATCTTCGCCGGTCATTTTATAACCGCAGTCAATATAATGGAATTTGGATTCCAGGGCGGGGATAATTTTTTTATAAAGTTTTGAATTAATAATTACTTCAGGATAATGCGCCCCTTTTTCGAGCTTGATAATTACGCCTGTAATTTTTTCAATGCTGTATAATATCCTTTCCAATTTTTTATAAAAATCCATCGACTTTTTGCTGCTGAGCCCTCTTATTGTGCCTTCCATTCTTGCAAAACCGGGGACAATATTCCTTACTTCACCAGAGTTTATTTTGCCGGCGCCGAATACAAAAGGTTCATTTAAATTTTTTGGTATTTTATCCACGGAATCAAGAAACAACCGGAGAGCATTAAAAGCATTTTTCCCTTCAGTCGGGAATGCAATGTGGGAGCTTACGCCGCTAAATTCTACGTTTATTTCCAGGGACGAGGCGAACAAAACGCCGTTGGTACTGGCAATGGTTCCTAAAGGGTATTCATCTGTTACATGGAGTGCAAAAGCATTCCGGATTTTAAATTTATCAAATATTTTTGTGTTATAAAATTCCATCGCACCGCCGCCGTCTTCTTCAGCAGGCTGAAATAAGAATAAAATATTCTTTTGAATATTATTTGATATTACAAATTGAATGAATGAGTATAAAATAGATGTATGCACATCATGCCCGCAGGCGTGCATAAAATCATTTTTCGATTTAAAAGTGATATTATTTTTTTCTTTTATAGGTAAGGCATCAATATCGGCGCGGAATAAGATATACTTATCGCTGTTAACTTTATATTCAGCCAATAATCCGGTTTTGTACGGAGTATGGATTTTAATTTTTTTTGCAGGGTCAAAGGCTTTAATGCTGTCAATTAATAATTTAGTTGTGGCAAATTCATGAAACGCTAATTCCGGGTTCTGATGAAGCTTGTGTCTTAGTTCAATCGGGCTGATTTTCATAAAAACTTTCTAAATTATAACTCAAATGCGGAAACAAGAGTTTTTACAGCTTTATCCTTATATTTTTCTTCAACAAGGCATGAAATTTTAATTTCAGAAGTAGTCACCAGTGTAAGAGGCACCTTTTCCAGCGCTTTAAAGAATCTGGATGCAACGCCGCTGCTTGACTTCATTCCAATTCCAACAATAGATATTTTAGAATACCCGGAATTGTAATGGAGATTAAATCCCTTCATATCTTTCAGAATTAAATTCAGCGCTTTTGCAACATGAGATTTCTTTTCTTCAATAATTGTAAAAGAAATATTCAGCCCGGAGTTAGATATTACTGAAATCATATCTACGTTTAATCCTTCCCTGGCGACTTTTTCAAATATTTGCTGCACCAGGTTGTTATCCATAGGCAGATTTGATAAAGTAACCTGGGTTTGATGATCCATAACGCTTAAACCTGAAACTATAGGCTGCTCTATATTTTTTTTCATTACGTAACTTCCCTCCTCGTCGGAAAATGTTGAACCGCAGTAAATTGTAATTCCAAATTTCTTTGCTATCTCCACAGACCTGCTATGAAGCACTTTTGCACCAAGGCTGGACATTTCCAGCATTTCATCATAAGTAATATACTTTAATTTTTTTGCACCCGGGTGAAGTCTGGGATCGGTTGTATAAATTCCGGCAACATCGCTGTAAATTTCGCACTTGGCATTAAGCGCCGCTGCAAGGGCTACTGCAGAAGTATCGGATCCGCCTCTGCCCAGGGTTTTAATTTCATCATCTTCAGTAATACCCTGGAAACCTGTAATGATCAGAGCTTCATTTTCTTTCAACAGGTCATTTATCCGCTTTGCTTTTAAATTTTTAATCCTTGCCTGCATATAGTCGCCCGTTGTCATTATTTTTGCCTGGAAAGCATTTAGCGACTTGCTCTTTATCCCGATGTCGTTTAGCGCCATTGCAAGAAGAGAAGCGGAGACTTGTTCACCGGTTGTTAAAAGCATATCAAGTTCACGGGGTACCGACATTTTTGAAACTTCTTTGGAAAGTTTGATAAGATTATCCGTAGTTTTGCCCATTGCGGAAACAACAACTACAAGCTTATTCTTTTCTTTAACTTTTTTTGAAATTTTAACAGCGACATTCTTTATTTTTTCCGCATCAGCTACAGAACTGCCGCCGTATTTTTGAACGATTATTTTCATTTTTTTATAATTAAATTTTTTAACTGCAAAAATACGTTAAACTTTCTCTTCTATCCAGCGATTGTGGCATAAAAGAACTGTTTTTTTTACGAAAGATTTATCAAGCAGAAAGGAAATACGGAAAGAAGTTGTTGCTATACCGGAAACTTCAATTTTTTCTTTTCGGAGGATGTTTAGAGTGTCGAGTAATATTGTATTATCTTTATTTATCCCGTCGCCGATTAACGAAACAGTTCCGAAATCATGCACAATTTTCAACCGGCTGCCGAATTCAGCGGCTAATTCACACTCTAATTTTTCTTCGTTATAAATATTTTTACGCGAAACCAAAAATGATATTTTATTTTCATTTTCTATTTTGGAAAAATTAAATTCTTTCACGGGTATCTGCCACTTTTCAAGAAAGCTTAACAATGAAATTGATTTATCATCATCACCGTAAAAGTATTCTACCCTGGATACATCATTTTCATAAACAACAGCTTTAACGCCTTTGGAAATACCGGCGGGAAATTTCCTGACGATTGTTTCCCTGCTCTGCTGAAATGTACTTCTTGCATAAATAGCAATCTGTGCTTCTTTTGCGAACTGGACTGCCTGTGCGTTTAATACCTTTGCACCGGCTTCACTCATTTCCTGCATTTGCTCATAGGAAATTTCGGGAAGGTGTTTTGCATCTTTAACTACAGAAGGATCTGCAGAATAAACTCCGTCAACATCGGAATATATTTCACATCTTTCGGCATTAAGTGCGGCAGCCAGAGCAACGGCAGTAGTATCGGAACCTCCGCGCCCCAGGGTAGTTATATCACGCCTGTAACTTACACCCTGAAAACCACCGACAACCACAACTCTTCCCTTTTCAAGTTCATCCAGCACCCTGAAAGGTCTGATCTCAATTACCCTGGCGTCGTTATGCCTGTCGTTAGTAATAATTCCTGCCTGTGAGCCCGTTAAAGAGACAGCATTAATGCCGAGATTATTTAATGCCATGCATAGTAATGACATTGTAATCCGTTCGCCGGTACTAAGCAGCATGTCCATTTCACGTTTTGGGGGTTCAGAAGATACCTGTTTTGCAAGTTCAATTAAGGAATCTGTTGTTTTGCCCATAGCGGATACTACAACAGCAACATTATGTCCTTCCTTATGTACATTGGAAATTAATTCTGCAATCTTTTTGATCTTATCCGGATCGGCAACACTGCTTCCTCCGTATTTCTGAACAATAATTGACATAATTAATTTAAATAAAATCCGGAATTATAATTTTCTAAGTTCATCCATTAATTGGGTTTTACTCTTAGTTTTCTCATCCACTTCTTTAATCAGTTTGGCCGGGACGCCCGCCATAACCGATAAAGGTTCAACATCTTTAACTACTACTGAACCTGCCGCAATTACCGCCCCTTTCCCAACTTTTACTCCTTCCAGCACAACTGCATTGGCGCCGATTAAAACATCGTCTTCTATAATAACCGGATCAGCGCTTGGCGGCTCTATTACTCCGGCTAATATTGCGCCTGCTCCGATGTGGCAATTTTTTCCAACAATTACGCGGCCCCCAATAACCACATTCATATCAATCATAGTCTTTTCACCTATCACTGCGCCGATATTTATAACAGCGCCCATCATGATTACGCAGTTATCTCCTATTTCTACCATCTCTCTAATAATTGCGCCGGGTTCTATCCGTGCCTTATACTTTGTTAAATCAGCCAGCGGTATAGCAGAATTTCTTCTGTCTAATTCAACTTTAAACTTTTTTATGTGCTGCTTATTGGTATTGTACAATGATTCAAATTCACTATTCTCGCAGAATAGGATTCCAAATTCATTGCACCCGAAAAAATCCAATCCGTTAAAATTTACTTTATCCAGTTCTCCCTGGATATAAACACGGGCAGGAGTTTTTTTGACGGAATTGGCTATGTAATTTATTATTTCGTAAGAATCCATATTATTTTCTTTTAATTTTATTTTGAATAAATTCTAAATCACAGATAGATTATCTGTGTTACGATAAATTTTGGATCACAGATAGATTATCTGTGTTACGATAAATTCTGAATCACAGATAGATTATCTGTGCTGCGATAAATTCTGAATCACAGATAGATTATCTGAGCTACAATAAATTCTGAATCACAGATAGATTATCTGTGTTTCGATAAATTTTGAATCACAGATAGATTATCTGTGCTACGATAAATTCTGAATCACAGATAGATTATCTGTGCTACGAAAAGACTACATCATGGAATGAATAAAATCCATTCTTTTTATTTACGACAAAGTCTGCGGAAACCAATATACCTTCGGCAAATGTTCTTCTTGATGTAGCGCTGTGTGTAATAGAAAGTATTTCACCAAGGCCTCCGAAATAAACAGTATGGTCGCCGGCTGCATTACCCAAACGCAAGGATGAAACATTTATATCCCTGCCTTGAAAAACATCTTTAATCATTTTCGCCGTTCCCGATGGTTTATCTTTTTTAAACCTATGATGTGTTTCTTCAATTTCAACATCCCATTCAGGAAGCATTTCCTTAGCGATTTCAGTCAGCTTTAGCATAACCTGAATACCAACAGAATAATTATAACTTTGTACAACGGGTAATGTTTTGGAAATTTCTTTTAAAGTGTTTATCATTTCAGAAGTAAGACCAGTTGTTGCAATAACCAGCGGGACTTTAAACCTGTCTGTAAATGAAACAGTTTTGTTTAAAACATCCGGCAAAGAGCAGTCGATTAAGACATCCGGTTTTTCAGTAAATTTTTCACATTCGATATCGTATTCAAAGACAAGTTTATAACCTTTTTCATTGAAAACATTTTTAACTTCAAAACCAAGCCGGCCTGATGATCCAATCAAACCGTATTTTATATTGTCACTCATTTTTTCTCCCGGGTAAATTAAGCTGATAATTTCTTCATTTCTTCATCCAGTATCTTTTCTGCTTTTGTAGTAGCGGGAATTAAAGGCAGGCGAAGAATGTTTTCACATAAACCTAATTTACTCATAACATATTTTATAGGGATAGGGCTGGTTTCATAAAATAATGCATTCATCATGTTCAAATAACTGTTGTTCAGTTCCTGAGCTGAAGCCAGGTCGCTTTTTAAGATTGCACCGGTAAGTTTTTTTAATTCTTTAGGGTAAGCATTGGAAAAAACTGAAATTATTCCGTTACCGCCGAGAGCCATAAACGGAAGAGTGTCATTATCATTGCCGGAAAAAATAGAAAAATTATTGGGTCTGATAGAAATAAGATGAGCTATCTGGGCGATATTGCCGCAAGCTTCCTTAACACCTACGACGTTTTTACAAGTCTCGGCAATATTTACTATAGTCCCGGGCAGCATATTCATTCCCGTCCTTGAAGGGACATTATAAAGCAGTATAGGAAGCGGCGTTCTTTCCGAAATGTATTTGTAATGCTCAACCAGGCTTTCCTGCGTTCCTTTATTATAATAAGGATTTACAATTAATACCGCATCTGCCTTCAGCTCTTCGGCAATTTTATTCAACTCAACTATCTTCCTGGTATCATTTGTTCCGGTACCTACTATTATCTCTGCTTTACCTTTAACTTCTTCAATAACAGTTGAGATTATTTTTTTTCTTTCGTCTATACTGATTACCGGGGATTCACCCGTTGTTCCTATAACTATTATAGCATCAACATTACCCTCTGCCTGATGACGGCAGATTTTCTTTAATGCCGTATAATCTACATTTAAATCCCTGTCGAATGGCGTTATCAGTGCGGTACCAACTCCGGAAAACATTATAATTACTCCTTAGCCTGCGGCCAATATATGAAAAAATAAAGAATCAGATTTTAAAAGATAAACTCTTTAAAAAGTAAATGCAACAAAACGGAACTCATAAATAGTTTTGTTTATAATAATTTGTGATTGGGAGTTTGAGAGATACACAATTAAATTGTCTGAACCGCTGATTCACCTGATTTTAAGATTGCCCTGATTTTTCTGTTTAAATTTACTGTTAATAAGACGTTTGAATTCTAAACTTTTTGCACCAAAATTAATTAACAAACCAATTTCAAGTTCATATGCTTCTAAGTAATTTATTGCTTGCTCAAGAAGTAGATCTTCTAATTTTGTTATAGTATATAGGCATTTCGTATTCTCTTTCAAAAATTAACCCGGCATCTTCCATCTCAATTGCTAAAGCTCTTTGATAAATAACCTCCTGAAACCCGTTCCCAAAAGAGTTGTGTACTTCCTTGCGAATCCAATTATTTTTGAAGTTAAATCCGAATATTTAAATTTCTCTTCAGTCATGATTTAAAAATCATAGTTAATCATTTAATCAGCGTAAATCTGTGGTTCAGATAATTGATGAACAAAATTATTTCTTGATTTTTATTTCACTCATTGACTTCAGTACACCGTCATAAAATTTAGAAATAATTTCAGATAAATGGGTTGTTGATTCCTGATTTGGTTCATCAGGGTTAATGTTAAGTTTTTCGCTTAATGTACGGACAAGTACTTTTGGAATATATTCCTCATTCCAGGCATTTTCAGAGCATAATCTGTTATTTACCCTGGAAACACATTCGTCAATGTTAAATTTCATTTTTTTTGCTTCCTGTATATTTGCGGCCGACAGTTCCTGCCGGGTGCGAAGCCAGAAATTTGAATTTATTGTGCCGAGATTAAAGAGCCAATCCAGGGTTGCTCCATCTATGGCATTATTATAATCTGCCATATCGGCCCAGATATCATCCCTTTGTTTTTCATGCAGAAAACTTTTTGTAAAAACACTCTGGTTGATGTCAAATTTCCCGGGAAATTTATGCATCCATGCAAGTGCAAATAATTCAAACCACAACGGAGTTATTTCAGAAGCCAGATTTTTTGAAGTGAGGCTTGAAATTATTTGTTCGGTCTCAAGAAAAGATTTTTTTACATTATCGAAATAAGATTCACCGATATCTATGCCATGAATACTTAAATCAAATATGGTGATTTCATAATAGTCCCTGCAAAAACCCTCAAGGTCAACTTCTTTTTTTAAACTAAATAATGACATAAAAAATCTTTAGAATGTAATTGAATATTTTAATATCTGCTGTCAAACTATCCCGTTCCAAACTTTATTATCGAACAGACGCAATAATTAATTATAGTTTTAAAAATTATCTGCCGGAAAATTATAATAATAAAATATTTCGTTATTAAACAATGTTCAAGATATAGAAAATAATTGTATTTATAAAGTAGTATCATGTTGGAAGTTAGTAAATATGTAAGCTGCAATTTATTCCTTTTTCTTACCATCCGGTATTTTAGCCGTTCTTAACATAATCTTACTACCGCCTTGAAGCGGTTAATATTTAGAAATATATTTATAGTGATTAATAATTGAGACAAAAAAAATGAAAAAGATTTCGGTATTAATTTTCATATTCACTGTGGCAGTTTCATCCACATTATTCTGCGGAGAAAACGGCATCATCAAAACAGATGACGGTTCTATCCATTATATTATATATGGAAGCGGCTACCCTATCCTGCTGATCAACGGCGGACCGGGAATGAATTGCGAAGGGTTTGGTTCACTTGCCGAACTTCTGATGAATAATGATCAGATTATTTTGTTCGACCAGAGAGGCACAGGTTCGTCGGATTTAATAAAAGTTGATAGTTCCACAATAACGATGGATTTAATGGTTAAGGATATTGAAACCTTACGCCAACATTTAAAGATAAAGGACTGGATTGTACTCGGGCATTCGTTTGGTGGAATTCTGGCCCAATACTACGCTTCCAAATACCCGGAAAATGTAAAAGGGATGATTTTATCAAGCTCGGGCGGGATTGATTTGGATATCTTTACTAAAATCGGGAATAAGATTACTTCAAGGCTAAGCAAAAACGAAAAAGATTCCCTGAACTATTGGAGCAATAAAGTAGATAAAGGAGATACGACTTATTTTGCCAAATACCAGCAGGCAAAATTCCTGGCGCCGGCTTACTTATATAATAAAAAATTTGTTTCCCGGATAGCTGAAAGGTTAACTCAGGGCAAATCTGAAATTAACGGATTAGTAATGAAAGATTTATTTAAAATTAAGTATGACTGTAAAAAATCTTTGAAATATTTTAATAAACCGGTTTTAATTATACAGGGGAAACAGGATATTGTGCCTAAAGAGATTGCGGATAAAGAACATTCCATATTAAAAAACTCTACTCTTGTTTTGATAAATAAATGCTGCCATTACGGCTGGCTGGAGCAAAAAGATAAATATGTGAGCGAGGTAGAAAAGTTTTTAAAATCAATTATTTAGTTTTACTTAAATGAGTAAAACAGTTCTTTAGAGCAGGGTGTTGCATAACGATAAATTTTTTTTAGTAGCCCAGACTTTTAAGGCTGGGATTGGTAAATTCAACAAACACTAAGGACTTTAGTACATTGTTGCGTACTTTTTTGGCTAAAGCCGAATCCTGGTTTAATAAATTACGCCCGGCTTAAAAGCCGGGGCTATTTGCAACACCCTCCAGAGGCGGACAGGTAAAACAGTTAAAAGCAATTTTATAAAGATCATTAACACCGCGATTAATCGCGGTGTTAATAGAAGTATCAAATGAAGAATAATCTTTCTGATAACAAAAATATATTTAAATACGCTGCTTTTTTAAGGGGGATTAATGTTGGCGGGAACAATATTATAAAAATGGAAGAGTTAAAAAAGGTATTTGAATCAATGGGTTTTCTAAATGTAAAAACCATCCTTGCAAGTGGAAATGTGCTCTTTGAGTCGAAGGAAGTAAAAACGTCGGTGTTAGTTCAAACTATCGGTAAAAAATTAGAGAGTGTGTTCGGCTACAATAATGGTGTAGTTATCCGGAGTATTGAGGAAATACGAAGAATAGCGATTAGAGAACCGTTCAAACAAATTAAAGTTACACCGCAGACCAGGCTCTATGTTACATTTCTACCGGAAAAATCAAAAAGCAATTTGAAGATACCTTATGAATCTTCTAATAAAGGTTATAAAATTATCAGTAATTCAGAATATGAAGTATTCAGCGTGGCAGAACTTTCACATGAAGTGCAATCAACAGATTTGATGAATGTTTTGGACAAAGAATTCGGCAAAAATGTTACAACCAGGAATTGGAACACCATTGAAAAAATATTAAAGAATTAGTATTCCATTGGTGAAGATATTCAGCCTGTCCGGGGAATTATTAACAGGTTGGCTGCCTCAAGTTCCGACAGTACCTGTGGTGACTTTTCCAGCCCGCTTGTAGTTGGCAAAAATTACTCCACTTGGCGTAATAACACTCTCAATTAATGTAAATGCTGCCGGAATAGTGCCATCGCGAAAAAACTTTTTCCCTTTACCAAGAGTTACCGGGAAAATTTTGAGCCAGAGTTCATCCACAAAATCATTCTTAAGAAGCAGTTGAATAAGCTCACCACTGCCGTGAACCTGAATGTCGGAACCTTCTGAATTTTTGAGCTTTTTGATATCTGCCGGGCTTTTGAGGAAAACTGAGTTTTTCCAATCTGACTTTTTCATGGTCCTGGACATGACGTATTTTGTTACATCATTGATGCCCGGCCAAAATTCTGCATGCTCCGGCCAGTAACCGGCAAAAATCTCAAATGTTTTTCTGCCCAAAAGGAGGTCTGCAGGCTTCATCTGTTTTTGCATAACCTTTCCGCCGGCTTCGTCAAAATAAGGCGCAACCCAACCGCCATATTTGAAACGGCCGGATGTATCTTCCCCAGGTCCACCAGGCGCTTGCATTACTCCGTCTAATGTAATAAATGATAAAACGATTATTTTTCTCATATAATTAAATTCTCCAAAGTTTTGTGTCTAAAAAAATAATTATTAATTGTGTTTTTGTTTGTGAAATGTCACACAATGAAAAACCTAAACTTTACATCTAGCAATTACAGTCGTGCAAACAGGAGGTATGGAAACAGGAGAATCGGAGGAACAGAAAAGAGATAGTAATTTACTTAGGTTTTAAAGAGGTTATAATTATTCTAATTATAAACTAGCGGAATTTCTATTCCCGTACATTCTAATACCTGACAATTGAGAATTTTACAGTATCCCTGATGGCTGATGCAAATACTCCTATACCGGCGCCGGTAAATATTTGAATGGGTTCATGAAAGTTACCGTCAAATTCTTCCACGTTTGGTGCCGTCAAAAAATAATCTTTAAAGTTGGTATCTCCGGCGTAAGCGATTATTGTATATGAGCTGTAAAACCAGGTATCCTGAAGCTGCAGTGTGAAAGAATAGTCAATACCTGCGTTTGAATTTATGTTATCCAGTATACCATCCCTAAACTTAAAGTCGTTAAAATTACTAACAACATCGGAGGAATCTATATTCTTCCTTAGCACATTATTGTAAATAAAATTGGCGGTACTTGCCGTGTCAGGCACTATTGAGAATACATAAAAATCAGTTCCCGGAGAAGTTTTAAAGTTTACTGTAATAGGATTGCCGTCATAAGTAAATTGCCCCAGGTTATTATTAAAAACAGCAAACCCTTTCTGAGGAGTTGTTGTAGTTGATGTAGTCTGAAGATTTTGTCCGTCAACAATTGCGGAAACTGCAAGGGTGTATGTTTTATTAAAGTCAACGGTTACCTGTCTGTTAAAATAGGTATTTGTACTCTGATCAAAATAAAGCGGCACTCCGTTTATTGTAATTATTACATTATTACCAGAGGGAGTAAGATATAAACTGCTGGAATCGATCGGGACTCCGATTGCATAATTTCTTGAAAGCCTGATATCTTTTATTGTTTCGCCACAGTACAAATACCCTTCAACTGCTATCTTTGGCTCATAACCGGCATCGTTAATGTTTACACCGGGCCTGCCGCATTCCATAAAAATAATTGAGCTTAGTGCAAGTATAATTATATTTATCTTTTTCATAAAAAACCTCAATTCAATAATCGGATTCATATACAGTTGAGCCTTTGGTTCAAGCCACAATTTTAATATCATTTTGGCTAAAGCCGAATATGTTTTGTAATTTAGCAATCCCCGGCATAAATGCCGGGGCTACTTTAAATATCATTTGCGAAACTTTTTTAATAATTTAAAATTTAATAGTTACACCAAGACTCGGAAGAAAAGGCAGCATATCGACTGTCTTTACATCCTGTACGATTGCTCCGTTTGAAACATTGCCTGAATAGCTGATAAACCAAACGTTCTTCCTGTTTCCAATATTAAATATTTGAAAATACGGCGCAAGCGACCAGGTTGCATAGTCTTTTTCCCAGGTTATGCTGAGATCCATTCTTATATAAGCAGGCAGGCGGTATGTATCAATGGCGCCGGGATATAACTTATACCCGGGTACATCCTGGCTTCCGGTGTTATAATTGTTCCAGTCAGGCAGTGTATTTACAAAATAAACAGACGCAGGCACTGTCATTGGCTGTCCTGTTGTATAAATAAAGTTCATTCCGAGTATCCAGTTGGATGAAGATTTTGTTTCACTGCCGTTCCAGTTGCCGTTAAAAATATCATTCACGTTTCCGTTTAAAACAAAATTTATTACAGAAGTTCTGTCCTGATCCGGCTCAAATGCATTTCCCTGGTTAATTCCGTCAAATGTATATTTTGTTTGAGACAAAGAGTAAGCCAGCCAGCCGGTTACCGCACCGATGTCTTTTCTGAGCATAAATTCCATGCCGTAGGATCTTCCATCGCCCCGTGTAAACAGGTCCTGTGTAGTAGTATAAACAGGGTTTCCATTTGCCTGGTAATAATTAGGAGTTATTTCCGCATCATAATTCTGATTGAAAATATAAAGATTCTTATAATTCTTTAAATAAGCTTCTACATCAAACGCAAAAAAATTGTTAACCTGTTTTTCGTATCCAAGTACAAAATGAGTTGCAGCGGAGTTGCTAATGTTTTTATCAGCAGTAACCCAGATGCTTGCTAAAAAGAGTCTTTCAATTGCGTCTGTGTACTGGTCATATAACCCGGAAGCAAATTTTAAACTGCTTGTTTCATTCAACCGGTACTTAATGGAAAAGCGGGGTTCCAGGTTGGTAAAAGTTTTATCCGAAGCAAACTGGCTGAACCTAAGCCCGGTTTCAATATCCCAGACCGGTTCAGGCTGCCATATTAAGCTTGAGTAAGCATTGATTTCATGGGCATGGTAGTCAACGTCAACAAGCCCTGCATCCCAGTCAAAATTATAAAGCAAATGAAGAAGCTTAACGTCTGCGCCTGATTTAAGCGTAATCTCATTCGAAATATAATAATCAAGAGAAGCTTTCACAGTGTAATCGGAAAGTGAATTTATTTCCTGGATCGGCTGAGCTTCATTTAAATAAAAATTTGATTTGAACTCTGTACCTGTAACAAGGAAATTTGTATAAATTTTATCACTAAGAAGATGCGTCCAGTTAAGCGATCCCAATGTATTCCCCCAGTCGTAAATAACACGGGGGCTTTGCGGCGAGCTGTTGTCTACCTGGAAATTGAGATTATCCTTACTTCCAAAATAGCTGGCAGTAAGGTTATCCCTGTCGCCAAGCTGGAAGAAACCTTTTAAATTACCGTCGTCAAAATAATAATCAGGCAGGTTGCTGATGAATTTTGCATAAGTCTGGTCTATATATGTCCGCCTGAACGAACCCGATATAGAGCCGATTGATCCGATGGGCATTTGCATTGTTAATGAAGCTGCAATAAGGCTTATGTTAATATTACCCTCAAGATTATTCCTGTTGCCGTCCAGATTGGTAACATCAATTACTGATGAAAGTCTGTCGCCATACTCCGCTCCGAATCCTCCTTTGGAAACATCGACTTTCTTGATTGCGTTTGTATTAAAAGTTGAAAATATTCCGAAAGCGTGTTCGGGATTATATATTTCCGTGCCATCGACAAGGTAAAGGTTCTGGTCCGGTGTTCCTCCCCGAACATATATTGCGGATGAAAAATCAGAAATTGCAGTTATCCCGGGCATTGATTGAAGCGCACGGAGCAAATCGGCTTCGACAACTTTTGGAATCTCATTTACCTGTTTGGAATTCATTTCTATAGTTGAAAGCGGCTTAGCATATAGTTTATCTGCGATATTAACGGAATCGCCTTTTACAAGTACTTCACCCAATTTATAAGCTGTCGGAACAAGGTAAATTTTAAGTATTTGTTTTTCATTAGATGTATTTATTTCTTTTACCGTGTTATCATAACCAATAAAGCTGACAACTATTTTTTGCCTGCCGGCTGGGACATTCAATATGACAAAATAGCCGTTATTATTCGTGCTGCATCCAAGCTGGCTGCCATGAATATATACGCTTGCGCCTATAAGCGTTTCACCGGTAGATTTATCGTAAACAAATCCTCTTAAGGTAATAGTTTCCGAAGGTTGTGAAAACGCAAAAGGAAGATATAAAATAGAAAAGAATAGTATTGTTAGAAGCAGATATTTAAAAATCATTCACAATCTTTCTGATTATTTCTCAACCTTAAGTAAAATTAGTTTGGTTTCAGTTTGTAAAAATAATCAGTATGCTGTGTTTCCTTTTGGAATTAAGTATTTTTTGTACGTGAGTTAACAAATTATTTAAGAAAGATTCTGTTAAAACTGGGATATTTACGTTCTAAAATAAATATATTTATGTTCTAATATCAATATGCCGACAAGTTATATTTTTACTGCGCCATCCCTCTTGAAAACTATGAATAATTCATCATCGTTTGGAAAATAAAGTATCAATATTTTTAACATTATTTAATATATCCGAAGGGTATTATATTCTTTATAATGTGATTATTGTTTTTTTTAGAGCAATGCGGTCATACTTCCAAATCAAAACAGAATAAGTTTTTTGCTTGGGTATTTCCGTTAAAGTAATTGCAATTATAAATATTGGTTCGTGAGAATTGAAGAAAGGCCCGTTAATAATTTACATCAGTTTACATTTAGATATCCAGTTTAATATTTGTTATCAAATAACTGATAGGCTGTCAGAAAATTGATAATTAGAGTAAACAACATTAACTCACGAAAAAAAAAATTTTATAATAAAATAGAAAGAATCGTAATGTTTTACTAATATATAGCTTTAATTATATTTGAAATAATTTTGGCACAATACTTGTTTTAATAGTATTATAAAAATATTTGACAAATAAATCCACAAATGTCTATTTATAAATCTTATATTAAATTTATACTCACTATCAAAAGGATTTATACTTTTCAATAAATTATACTAACAGAGGTAATTTATGTGCAGAAAGTTATTGTTTCTTATCGTTCTTTTGTTTGTTACAGTTAATGCACAGTGGGTACAAACAAACGGGCCTTACGGAGGCAATGTTAAGTGTTTAGCCTTTAATGGCACTTTCCTCTTTGCCGGTATTGGCGTAGGCGTGTATCTGTCCACTAACAATGGGACGAGCTGGACACCGGCGAATACGGGCCTGCCGGGCTATCCGGTTTTGTCACTTGCTATGGGCGTTACAGGTGATCTTTTTTGCGGGACTAACGGCGGTGGAATTTATATTTCAACAAATAACGGAACAAGCTGGAATGCAGATACTTCAGGTTTGACGAACAATGTAATTTCTTCGATTGCAGCTAACGGCAAAAATCTGTTTGCGGGAACTTATGACGGCGGAATTTTTCTTTCAACCAATAACGGAACAAATTGGACTCCGGTTAATAATGGCCTGTCAATCTCTAATGGTATGTATGTCTCTTCGCTTTTTGTCAGTCCCACAGGGACAGGTGATACAAATTTATTTGCGGGGACTTACGCCGGAATTTATCGTTCAACAAACAACGGCACAAGTTGGACTTCAGTTTGGAACGGGAATGGAACCATTAACAATTACCAGTTTGCTGTTTCCTCCAACGGGGCAGGCGGAACAAATCTTTTTGCGGGATTTTCAACTGATGGAGGCAGAGGGGGAGGTATTGCCCTATCTACCAACAACGGAACAAGCTGGACACAACTTGATTTGAATAATACATCTACCGGTGGATGTTTATCGCTTGCTGCCATCCCGAATGACACTGGCGGAGTGAACGTCTATGCAGGGATGTATCCGGACTCAGCTAACAATAATCAGGGCGGCGGCGTTTTCCTTTCAACAAATAATGGAATAAGCTGGACAGTTGTTGATTCGGGCCTGACTAACAATTTAGTGCAAACAATTTCTTACAGACCGAACTATACACCAAATGGACCCCGCGGGGCAAATATCTTTGCAGGTACCCAGGCTGGTGTTTATCTTTCAACTAACTATGGTACCAGTTGGTCGTCTGTTAATTCAGGTTTGCCGTTCGCTAATGTTCTATCGCTCGCTGCTAACACCATAGCAATATCCGGGATAGGAACAACTCTTGCGGAAATTTTCGCTGGTACTAATGGCGGCGTTTTCATTTATACCACTAACGGAATAAACTGGACTGCAATCAATAAAGGTTTGAATTACTATAATGTAAATTCTCTTGCTGTAACCACCGGTGATTCAGGCGGAAGATATATCTTTGCCGGAACCGAAAAAAATATATACCTTTCAACTAATAATGGAACAAGCTGGGATAGTTCGCTGGATTTACCTGAGGCATCGTTTATTGGTGCCGCTCCCAATGGCACGGGCGGGATAAATATATTTGCCGGAGCGCCTAATAGTGCAGGGGGATTTCTTATTTCGACCAACAATGGCGCAAGCTGGGCCCATACGAGTTTATTTGGCTCCGGGTATTACGGTTCATTTGCTGAAGGCCCGGGCGGGACAAATATTTTAGTAGGAGGTTTAGGCGAAATTTTTATTTCAACAAATAATGGAACAAACTGGACTCAAAGTGATTCAGGTTTGCCCGGTACCCCTTTTACTACGGTAGCTGTTATCCCTAATGGAACAAGCGGGATGAACTATTTCGCAGGGACAATTAAGAGTTATCCGACAGACATACCCATCCATGTATTTGCATATGGTGTGTATCGTTCCACAAACAATGGAATAAGTTGGACAGCAGTTGATTCCGGTTTGCCATATGGTTTTGTTTATTCGTTTGCGGTTAGCAATACGAATCTATTTGCGGGAACTAGTGGAGGCGTTTTTCTTTCAACGAACAGTGGAACAAATTGGACAGCAGTTAATACGGGCTTGCCAAACAACGAAGAAGTTACCTCACTTGCTGTAAGCGGAACAAATCTCTTTGCCGGAACTTATGGCAGCGGCGTTTGGATGAGACCAATTTCGGAAATGATTACGGGCGTAACCGGTAAACAGGACAAATCACCGGCAAGTTTTTCTCTGCAGCAGAATTATCCCAACCCCTTTAACCCATCAACTATAATAAACTACTCACTTCCTAAAACAAGTTTAGTTACAATTAAGGTCTATGATGTTTTGGGGAAAGAAGTTGCAACGTTGGTTAATGAACAGCAATTTGCAGGTAATTATTCAGTGCAATTCTCGGGTAGTAAGTTATCCAGCGGAATATATTTTTATAGAATGCAGGCTGGTAATTTTGTTCAAACAAAGAAATTGCTGTTACTCAAATGATCTTGAATTAGAATTATTTATAGGAGGCGTAAAATAAAGTGTACACCTTTGATACCTATTAATCTTTTATAAATAAACTAATAATTCAGCGCTACGATAAGATGACTTAATTCTTTTCTAATCAGAATTCTATATTAATAATATCAACATTCTCCGATGCAATTGAATTAATTGTAAGAAAATAAATATTATCAATTTTTTCAGTCAGCAAACCTGTTGTTATCAGCTTTCCATTTAAGAACACTGCTTTTGGATTATATGGTGAAATGATTTTTACATTTGTTTTATGGCCTGCAAAAGAACTTAATTTAACTTCCATTTTTTTCTGTTTGAGGTCAAAGGTTGAATTAAGTAATTCTGAACTCATTTCTATTACGTATGGAAATTCCGGACGGCCTAAAGTTAAGTGAATATTTTTTGTACCGTTTAATTGCTTAGGAATTACAGCAGAATACGCTGTTTTATTATCATATTTAATTGACCTGATATATTTACCTTTCCCATCAATTTTAATGTTCAGTGTATCACCCTGCGCACACAAAGAGAAAGAACATGATTTTTGTGAAGATATCAGGAACGGATTAAAGCTTATATTCCAGTCATTTTCATCAATACCATAAAGATGATAGAGGGTATATAAAAACCACCCTCCTGCCCACATAAATTGAGGCTTATCTATAATACCATAAATAGCCGGGTCATTTTTATCAGGTGTCCTAACTTCATACATAGCAGGCTGACCGTTAGGCCCGCTGATAATTCCTTCAAGTGTCATTGTAGTTTTTACAAAGTCCAAAGCTTCCAACTTCCGTCCGTTTTTAGACAATGCGAGCGCATACCAGGCATTATCCTGGGGCCAGATGCCGCCGTTAAAATAATAATAAGGCATGCCAACCTCGTCGCTGAATCCCAGAAGTTTTTCGTATTTAGTAAAATCCATCGGGAAAGCTGTATAAATTCCAAGTTTCTTATCAAGTAAAACGTCTTTTGCGGTTTGCAATAATTCATCTGTACGTTTTGCATCAAGCATATTGAAATTGGCAGCCATCAATGAGCCTACATAATAATGCGGGTCTTCAGAGCCGTCATTTAAATAATTCATCAAATAATTTTTCTTATAGTCCCAAAACTTATTAACTACCTGCGCTTCCATTTTATTCGAAAGGTCATCATTCGCTGATAATTTAACTGTATTTTCACCCAGCTCTGAAGAAATAAAGTTGAAATCCTTAAGCGCCTTTGAAAAAAGTATCGTCATATAGGCCCTTGGCCCGAAGTTGTTTCCTATATCCCACCAGTCAGGGCGGTAAGACCACATTACATTGTCGTCCTTTTTAGTCTTCATTGCATTACTTATACTTTTGGAAAGATACGGGTATAGAAATTGCAAAAATGCTTTATCACCTGAATGCCTTAAATAACTTGCGGCAGTTATAACAAACCAGAAATTATTCCAGTTATCCGATGCTGCCAGTTCGGTGACAAATGAAGAATCTCTCCAATAATAAGCATGGGGAATAACTTTATTTGAATCAGAATGACCTGCTATAAACTTTAAATCTTTTTTTACTCTTGGTAGGTCAAAATTGACCGCGGCAAGATCCGTAAGCAGTACATCGTGTGTGAAATAAAAATTATACTCGGCGGGGCAAGGCATGGGTGAAATATCTCCATTAATGTAATGCTGATTAGCCGCGAGTATAGCCTTTGCCCAATGAGCAGAGTGATCGATTGACTTATCACCTGTAGACCAGGCGCTTTCCAGGTATGATTTGCCAATTATGTAATCTTCGTAATTTTTCACTTCCCTTTGGTAATTCGTTAAGAGATACTTCACAATGTTTTTCCCTTCATCCTGATTGGATGAACCGATAATTTGAACAATAATCATTTTCTGTCCGGGCAATAATTCTTTTTTATAAACATACTCTGCCGCAGGAATTCCGGGTTTCTTTTTCGTTAAGACACTGCCCGGTAAAGCAGTATCATTTGAAAACCATAAATCTTTATCCGGAATATAGGATGAATTTAGATTACCCGTAGTATTAAAGCTTGAAGGTATTAATCCGCCGTTTGATACAAAAACCTGTGCGTACTGCGTTTCTTTTTTATTAAAGTTGGCATATATGGTTCTTCCCGTTTTATCAAACTCTGTTGATGCCGAATCCATTAAAGCATATGTTTGACATGTTTTAAGAGATAATTCAAGGTGCGTATAGAATTCAAATTCAGCTTTTTGGTGATCAAGATTTGTAAATACGTATGTTATAACCGCTGCCGGTTTATCTTTACAAAACTCGTAATTTACATTAATTGATTTTTTATTATCGGATTTAAAAAAGGATACTGAGTAAGGGGTCAGATCATATTCGAATTGCCGGTTTCCGAGCCATTCTTTTTTGCCGTTTCCAATTTTCAATCCTGCCGACATAACAAAGGTAGTATCTCTTCTCCAGTAATCTGTGCTTAAATCGATGCTGTTTGCAACCGGGTAATAGAAACTTATTCTTTGCGGCATTATGCTGCTATGATGAAATTCCATTCCCACATAAGCGTTGCCCACTTCAATTTTTGAATCTCCTTTAAAATGAACTTTAAGTTCTTTTTTGTACTTATTTGATGCAAATATTATATTGGCGGATAATAGTATGAATATTAGTACAAAAGATTTTACGTCCTGTAAGTTATTTGTCATTTAATAAGTCTCCTTTTACAATTTCCGTTTTAAGTACATTAGAAAATCTTTGTTCAAAGGTAGCGATGTGAAGCTATTGAATGTTTCAATTATATTCAAATTTTAACCTGATTTAACTGAAAATAAATCTAATAAACAGAGGTTAAAAGAATAAATTCTAATATTGACCGGTGCAAAAGCTATTAAAAGAAAATTGTTATAGGGATATGGCATAGTGTTAAAAATTATTTTAATATAGTACAGACGTTTAATTAATAACTGATTATAAAAGCCTGCTTAAGGAACTATTGTTAAAAACTATGCATAATAGGTTATTTAAAATGAAATCATTCTACAGATTATTTCTAGTATGCACTTTTATTCTGAATTGCGGACTAATTTCATACTCTTATCCCGCTTCGATGACATTAATTTCAAATAGCGAAATTTTGGGGACCTGGCAGGGTATCCTAAAATTTAATGGAAATGCTCTTCGCATAGTTTTTACAATATCAGGTGATCAAAACAATCAATTAAAAGCTGAAATGGCCAGCCCTGATCAGAAAGTGAAAGGCATCCCTGTAAATAATATAACTTTTAACGGCAGCAATTTAAAACTTGAGGTTGACACGATTTCCGCATACTATGAAGGGAAATATAACTCGGACAGCATTACTTTTGAAGGAAACTGGCATCAAAGCGGATTTACAATACCTCTTTCAATAAAAAAAATTGATAAGGTTGAAGAAATTAAGCACTCTCAGGAGCCTGTGCCGCCTTTTCCATATGAAGTTGAAGATGTAATTTATTATAATAAAACTGCGGATGTTAAACTAGGTGGTACTTTAACATTGCCCAAAAAAGGCAGGCCTTTTGCAGCGGTAATTTTAATCCCGGGCTCGGGTCCGTATAACCGCAATGAAGAAATATCGGGACATAAAATATTTCTTGTTCTGGCCGATTATCTAACCCGCAGAGGTATTGCTGTTTTACGGGTTGATAAAAGAGGCATTGGTGAATCTACCGGAAATTATGCCGCGTCAACAACTAAGGATTTTTCTAATGATGTTCTGGCGGGAATAAAGTATTTAAAAAGCGTGAATAAAATAGATTCAACTAAAATCGGGCTTATCGGCCACAATGAAGGAGGCATAATCGCGCCTATGGTTGCATCAGGAACTAATGAAGTCGCATTCATTGTTTTAATGGCAGGCCAGGGTGTGCCGGGAGATGAACTTTTAAGCATGCAAAGCGAAAGAATGGCAAAAACCGAGGGCTATCCGGAAGAGAGAATAAAAAAAAGTATCGAACTGAACAAAAAAATGTACCGTGTAATTAAAGCCGGCGGGGACAGTCTTGATATTGCTGAAGAACTTCGAATAATCTATTTTGAGAATTATAACAGTCTCGATAAAACTGAAAAAGCGGAAATACGGAATCCTAAGTCTGCATTTCAGCGTGAGATGAAATTAATGATGAGTCCATGGTACAGGTATTTTATAAGCTATGATCCCGCCCCGGCGCTGGAAAAGGTAAAATGCCCGGTACTTGCCTTAAACGGTTCTAAAGATTTGCAAGTCTTACCCGATGAGAATCTTGCCTCAATTAAGAAAGCTCTTGAAAAAGGCGGAAATAAAAATTTTGAGATAAAAGAAATACCCGGATTAAATCACTTATTTCAAACTGCGGAAACCGGAAGCCCTGCAGAATATATGAAAATCCAGGAAACTATTTCACCAATTGCTCTTCAAACTATAGGCGACTGGGTTTTGAAGTTTACAACGAAGTAGAAAAATTTTTTGTACAGAATTGAATTATTAATAATAACCCGTTATAAAATATTATCGTAATAAAATTTTACATTTAATAAGAAGTTCATTTTTCCGGGTTCCATATATAATTTCCTTCGCGGTCTATATACCCTATCCTGTCATCAACTTTAACGGCTGCTCTGTTGTGATCGAACGGAAATGCAATTTCATATTCAGGCTGAATAACAAGTTTACCGCTTTTATCAATATAGCCCCACTTACCGCATATTTTTACCGCAGAAAGGCCCTCTGAAAAGCTCGAGATTTCTTCATATTTGCATGGAATGACAAGATTACCTGAAAGATCAATGAATCCCCATTTACCTGCTTGTTTGACAAGCGCTAAACCATCGGAAAAAGCCCTGGCATCCTGATAAATAAAAGGTAATTTAGTATTACCCTCTTTGTCGATATAACCCCACAAGCTGTCAATCATTACTGGCGCAACACCCATAGAGAAATAACCAACCCTGTTATACTTTGCCTCTATAACCATTTTACCATTAACATCCACAAATTCTCTTTTACCATTTAAAGTTACATTTACCCTGCCTTCACTAAATTCACCTGCACTTTCAAATTGTATAGGGATGACAATTTTTCCCAGACGATCTATAAACCCATATTTTTCAATAGAACTTTCAAATAAACGGAATTCTTCAGTTTTAATTCGGGCTAACCCGTCTGAGAAATTTCCTACATCAGCATATTCCAAATCCAATATTATATTCATAGCAGTATCAATGAAATCAAAACTATCAGGAAGAAAGAGAAAACCTGTTTTTTTTGCTAGAGCCAGTCCGTTACAAAATGGTCTGAGTTCGCGGAATTCCGGCAGCATTTTTACATTACCTTGCAAATCTATGAAGCCTGTTTTATCCGGGATAAGAAAACTTAATATTCCGGGATTTTGCAATTTTATTACAGCATATCCGTTTAAAAAAGAAGATGCAAAGTTAAATTTCGGAGGAATTACAATTTTACCTGTGGAATCAATGTATCCATATTTCCCGTCTATTTTAACCGGGAATAACATTGACTGGCTGAAAGATTTCATGTTAAAACTGATAGATATCAGGAAAAAAGAAATAAGGAATATCGCAGTTTTCATAATAAACACCTGACAAATTAACTTTATAATATAAGCAGTTAAAGTTATATAAAATAATTAATTATTAGTATTTCCCGGGGCACTAATGCTGCTAAAGATATAACATATTTTAAAGAATTTTGTAATTAAAAAAACGGTTGATATTAACAATTTTATTTCATAAAATAAAACTACTTTATTATAAAATTGGATGGAAGCGGTGCCAATCTTCCTGCTTTATATAATATAAATCTGCTTCAATGACTTTATATAAAGATCATAATTGTAATAACTTAATAAAATGTTTTTAGAGGATTAAATGAAATATTTTTTAGTAATAATATTTTTAATTTCTTCTTTTACAATTGCGCAGAATGCAAAGTGGTCAAATTATCCTTATACAAAAAAAATTATGACGGTAAAACAAGAAGGCAATTATATTTGGGTTGGAACCAAAGGCGGTTTGCTTAATCTTAATATGACAACAGACAGCATAATTGTGTATGATAAATCAAATTCCGGAATGCCTGATAATTGGGTTAACACAATAACCATCGACGACAATGGTAATAAGTGGATCGGGACTTATGAAGGCGTTCACGGAGTTTACGGCGGCCTTACAGAATATGACGGAAAGAAATGGACTACTTTTAATACTTACAATTCGGGATTGCCCGACAGCAATATTCTATCTGTAGCGATAGACAAAAACGGTAATAAGTGGATCGGAACCGGCCAGGGAGGGCTGATAAAATTTGACGGTATTAATTGGACTGTTTATAATACTTCAAATTCGGGCTTGCCCAATAATTATGTTTACTCGATTGTAATTGACCGCAGCGATACCAAATGGATCGGTACTTTCAGCGGACTTGCAAAATTTGACGGGACAAAATGGACTATTTATAATGCTTCAAATTCAGCATTAGAATATAACTTTGTGCAAACTATAGCTATCGACAGCAGCGGTAATAAATGGATAGGGACATATAAAGGGCTTGCAAAATTTGACGGTATTAAATGGAAACTATACAATACTTCAAACTCGGGTTTACCGAACAACGATGTCTGGGCGATTACTATAGACGGCAAGGGTAATAAATGGATTGGTACGGAAAACGGGCTGGCTAGATTTAACGGCACTAAATGGACGGTATACAACACTTCAAATTCCGGTTTACTTAATAATGATATACAGGCAATAATTATTGATAAGAAAGGTAATAAGTGGATTGGAACTTTCGGCGGGGGGCTTGTAAAATTTGACGGAAAGACCTGGACTGTTTTATATTAATCGTAATTGCAGTATTTGCTTTTAGATTTACCTGATTGAGGCCTCTGTTTCATAATCAAAAAAGTTAAGTTTTTCCCTGTCGAGCATTAGAGTTCTTGTTGTACCATGTTCCGGCATTTCTCTTGCCGGTGTACGGGCTACAAACTGAACTTTATCTATAAAGAAATATAAAAATATCTCATTTCCCATAGGTTCAATAACCTCTAGCAGTCTTTCAATTTTACAATACTGAGGTTTATATTCCATTGATGCAGCGTCGTAAATATCCTCAGGCCGTATTCCAAGCCATATATTTTTGTTTATATAAGTTTTGAATTTATCTTCCTGTTTTTCCAAAAGTTTAATGCATAATTCATTACCGCTGCTTTTGAAGATAATGCCGTTATCATCTATAATTTCCCCCTCAATAAAATTCATGGAAGGGCTGCCGATAAAACCTGCTACAAATTTATTAACCGGCAGGTTATACAGATTAAGAGGTGTATCAACCTGGTGAATAACACCGTCCTTCATTATAACAATTCTGTTACCCATAGTCATAGCTTCGGTTTGGTCATGGGTAACATAAATAATAGTTGCATTAAGGGTATGGTGAAGAATGGAAATTTGAGTCCTCATCTGTACTCTTAGTTTTGCATCGAGATTGCTTAATGGTTCATCAAATAAGAAAACTTTAGGTTTTCTGACAATGGCTCTGCCGACAGCTACCCTCTGCCGCTGACCGCCGGAAAGAGCCTTTGGCTTCCGATCCAGATATTCTTCAATTCCTAAGATTTTTGCAGCATCTGTAACTCTGATTTTTATTTCTTTTTTATCAAATTTTCTAAGTTTTAAACCAAAAGCCATATTCTCAAAAACCGTCATGTGCGGGTACAGCGCATAATTCTGAAAAACCATAGCAATATCCCTGTCCTTAGGAGCTACATTATTTACAAGTTTTCCATCGATAAAAAGTTCGCCTTTGGTGATGTCTTCAAGCCCGGCAATCATTCTAAGAGTTGTCGATTTACCACATCCGGAAGGGCCTACAAGGACTACAAATTCCCTGTCCTTTACGTCAATATTAATTTCATTTACAGCAATATTTCCGCCTTCGTAAATTTTTGATACGTTCTTAAGTTGAACTTCTGCCATTTTTTTCCCGAATATTTATGTTAGTTAAATTCTAGAATCAGGACTTTATTCCTGAATATTATTTCAGGTACTGATTTAGTGTAATAGCTGAAATATCACTTTCTTCTCTTTTTTCAAAATAACTTGAAGTAAACTTTATATTCATTTTTTCACCCGGCAAGATTATAAACCCGTTATCATCAAATATTTTTCCCTTGGATTGAAGCATAACAAAAAGCGCCAGTTTAACTGAAGAAATAAAGATCTCACTTCTCTTTTCTTTGATACTTATCCCGGGTTCGGGAAGTTTTAGATATTTAAGTTCAACTCCAGAGTATAAACATCTATATAATATATTTTTATGTTTTTCTTCTAAAGTAATTACTACTACTTCTTCCCCGTTCTTTAATTCATCAGAATTAGATATTGAAAATACTTCCTGCTTAGATACTCTGTTAACTAATATTTTTTTACTCTTAGCTAATCTGATTTTGGAATCTTTGGATGAAATAATGTCTAACTTGCAGGTTCCCGCAAAATCTTCATATGCGTTATTTACAATATTTATAAAAATTTCGTTATTATTTTCAAGAATCAATGCAAATTGATTAGAAAAAGACCTTTTCACAAAATAATATGACAGTTTAGGAATTATATCTGAATCGACTAAAGACCAGCTTGAAACCGGCCAGCAATCATTTAACTGCCAAATTATTGATCCGTTTGTGAGAGGAAAACGCCCCTGCCAGTGTTCAACACATTCTTTCAATGCCAACGCCTGATTTAACTGCGTTAAATAGATAAAATCAATTAACTCCAATTTTACCGGAAGATGAGACGATAGAAATTTAAAAAGCCTTTCCGGCCCTTCCACCTGCTTATTATGAAATTCAAATATCTTGCTTTGTGAGTTTCTTTGATCTTCAGGGAGGATTTTCAGCACCGTATCATAATTAGCCGGACTTTGAAAACCGAATTCCGTTACAAAAAGACTTTGATCGGTCTTTACTTTTTTGTAATCAACCCACTTACTCCACATATTCCATTGGTGCCGGTTTCCCGAAAGCTCTGAATTAGGGTCTTCCTCATTGCCAAAAGGTGTGGATGGCCAATAAGGCCTGTCCGGATCAAGCTTTTTTAATATACCGGGTATTAAATCGTGATAAATTTTGTATCCAGGCATTTCTTTATATGATTCCTTATGAGCCTGGAACCAAATCCATTCATTCTCATTATTCCCGCACCAAATTGCTATTGAGGGATGATACTGAATCCGTATTACATTTTGGGCGACTTCAACTGCAACATTATCCAAAAAGTTTTCATACTCCGGATATGCCGCGCAGGCAAACATGAAATCCTGCCAGACAAGAAGCCCCAGCTCATCACATAATTCATAAAAAATATCATTTTCATATATTCCTCCCCCCCATACTCTTATCACGTTCATATTTGCTTCTTTTGCTTTCAACAAAATAGCCCTGTACTTCTGATCACTTACTCTTGGAAGAAAAGAGTCAGCAGGAATCCAATTACATCCTTTTAAAAATAACGGACGGCCGTTTACAATAAACCGGAAAGTAGATTTTTCGTTTTCCGTAAGTTGTAACTTTACACTTCTTATTCCAACTTTCTTATGAATTTCATCAAGAACATCTTTATCTTTAACAATTTTTATTTCCAGATCATAAAGGTGAGGACTGCCTACACCGTTTGGAAACCATAGCTCCGGATTCTGAACTTCAATTTCCATCTGGAATTCAGTCGATCCGGAAACTGCAATTAGTTCCTTTTTATATTTAAATTTTGTACTTGATAAATTAATATTGATTTTGGTATCCGTTGTAAATGGCCTGCTAATTCCAGCCTTTAATCTTACAAGTGCTGTTGATCCGGAAATAGATAAAGTTTCAAATGTAAAATCCCGGATAAGGTACTCATCAGGCTGCTGCAAATAAACAGGGCGCCAGATACCCATGGTTACAAATGCCGGCCCCCAATCCCACCCGAATGAATACTGAGCTTTTCGTATGTGAACTCTTTCGGATCTTAAAGCAACGGGAAGTTTGCCGTTTAATTTTTCCTGATTCTTTGAATAATTTTCCGCAGATTCGAAATTTATCTCAAGCTTGTTATTCTTTCTTTTGAGCAAACCAGAAACTTCAAAAGAATGCTTAAGAAACATATTATTTGCGCTACCAATTTTCTCATTATTTAAAATGATATCTGCAACTGTATCAAGTCCTTCAAATACCAGATTAATTATTTTATCAGTATCAAATTTTTCCGGAAGATCAAATGTGGTTTTGTAACTCCAATTAAATTCGCCTATCCACTGCAGTCTATTTTCATTATCGGAATAAAAAGGCTCGGGTATTAAGTTTGAAGTTAAGAGATCGGTATGTACAGTACCAGGTACGGAAGCATTAAGCCATTGCCCTGATTTTAAAGCTCCCTTTGGAGTATTATTTATATTATCTTTTTTAATTAAAGAAAATTTCCAATTATCATGTAAAAAATATTTTTGCTGCAAATTTCTTTCCTGTTAGCTGTTATAATTTAGTTATTTTAAATATACCATCTTTTTATAATATGTTTCCGTGCCTATTTTTAATTCCGAAAAGTATATGCCGCTGGCAATCTGTTTACGAGCACCTGCCTGTTCTGCATTAAATGATACTGCATGTGAACCTGCAGTCTGAAATTCATTTACAAGCGTTGTCACTTCATTACCGAGTATATCGTAAATTTTTAATGATACGCGGCTGCTTTTTGCAACCTGCCAGCTTATTGTTGTTGAAGGATTAAAAGGATTAGGATAATTCTGCATTAAAGAATTACTAAGGGGGACGGAAGCATTCTTAAAATTTTTTACTGCTGTTGTTAAACCGGCCAAAGATTCAATTTCAGCTAAGGACAAAGCATAATTGTATATCCTTATATCGTCAAGTACACCCCTGAAATTATAATTATTATCAGAAGGCAGCATTTGACCGAAAGTCATTGGTATAGTTGTAGTGAGAATTGAACCGGACCATGTGGAAAATGAATCAAGATTTCCGTTAAGATAGAGTTCAAAATCTGATCCGTTATATACTACCGTAACATTATATAAGCTGTCCGGAACAAGTTTAGTTCCCGAATCCAGATCTATAATTCCGTTGTTCGCACTGCTTGTAGTATGAATTGTCCATCTGAGGCTGTTATCAGTAATAATAGAAATTTTAAGCCTGCTGGTATAACTTCCCTGTGACAAAACATATTGCTCGCGGGTATATACCTGGCTTTCTATCATCCAGAAATTTATTGTTATGGATTTTTGGAAATTCAAACTTGTACTAACCGGCACCTGTATATATGATGAAGAACCGTCAAAGAAATAAGCGCTATTTGCATTAGCGAACCGGTCGCTTGTTAGTGTTGCATTAAAGTTAACCCCATTATTATTGTTTCCGCTTGCATCATTTGCATTTCCGTTAAACGGATAATAAGCTTCAAGTTGGCCAGTGTCAATTATTGAAAAATCTCTAACCTCAAGATCAATGCTGTCTGCGGCAGAACCACCCTGCCCGTTGTTTACAGTACACGAAACATAATAATTGCCTGGTGAATTGGGAGCCTTCCATGTAATACCAGGACCGCTTCCGTTAAGAACTCCTGAGACAGCGTTCCAGTTATATTTCAGACTGTCTTTATTTGCATTTGAAACGCTGCAGGTAATTACAGAAGAACTACCCAAATTTATTTTCCTCGGTACCGCTGTCATTTTATTAATTACAGGCGGCTGGATTATCGATTTTACAACCGTAATTGTATCAGAGGCTGTCGCCTGCGCTCCTGAACTATCCTTAACTGTACATGATATTATATAACTGCCTGCAACAGCCGGTGCAATCCAGATAACCGAACTCCCGCTTCCTATTATATTCCCATTAGAGGCGTTCCATTTATATGAAAGTTGATCACCTGTAGAAGCGGCTGCTGTGCAATAAAATTTTACTGAATCTTTGAATACTGCTGTGCTCTCAGTTGCAGAAAGACTTTTAATTCTGGGAGGGTATGTGATACTGCCGGAATGATAATCAACTACAACTCCATTGATTAAAAGCTTATTTGTATTAAAAGTTTGGGCTCCGCCATTTGGAGTAACAACTGCGAGAACAGCAGCATTTGCAGGAATAGTTATGGAAATTACTCCCGACGCGCCCTTGATCAAAAAGCTTTTAGAGACAACATCGTAAATATCCTGTGTCCCGCTTCCCAGTTCAATCTGTACTAATTTATCAGATGAATAAGGATTAAAATAAAGATAAGTGGGATAAGCCTCATCATGAAAGTAATCAGTTTTTAAAACATCCAGCCTTAATATTCCGGGAACATTGGTAGTATCAATTATAGCTCCGAGTATTCCGACATGTGAAGCACCATACAATGCCAGGTTTGTATATCCCCAGCCGCCGCTTTCCGCATCGCCCGTTGCATAGGGGCTGATACTGCTGTTATCCGGATTATACTGATGCATTGATTCATGTGCAATGTACGAATTTGTATCATACTGATCAGCCCAAAGTTTGCTCGGACCATCCTGATTTAAAGCAGGCAAATATTCAGGATAAAAAAGCCTTGCAGCATTAGCTGCATTAAGCACCCACTTACCGATAGCCGTTGCAAACCGCGAATCGTAACGTATCATAGGGACAAGGGTGCCAATAAGTTCAAATGTGTTCATAATAAACGGATAATCACCACCGTAACCTACACTTGAGTTTATTTCGCCTATCAGGCCGTCAACATCATAACCGCCCCAGTTACTGCCTGACATTACTCCCCAATTTCTAATATTATCGGAGGTAAAACACCAGTTAAGCATTTTATTTACATCATAATTCGTCCCTAATTCGGCATTCATTTTTGCGGCTGTATAAACTCCGTATGGAAGTTGAAGTTCGTAGGATGGATTGCTTGTGAGACCGTTTAGATATTCCATAGAAAGTTCAGCCCCGACCCTATATTTAGAATTACCTGTCTCTTTAAATGCACTGTATAAAATCCATGCAATAGCTCCTGCTGCTTCCGGTTCATTATGTTGATGCAACGGTGAAGGCGCCATTGCAGCATAATCCCATCCCTGGTAATTCATGGATGGTATCTGCCAGGGTGTTGTACTGCCGCCCATGGCATATACGGATTTTAACATCTGGTCTGCAACGCTGTCAAAAATGGTATTAAATCCTTCCATATTTGGGTAAAGAGAATATAATTGGAAAAAGAAAACATTAGGCATAGTTTCATACCACCAGTCATCTGTGGTCTGTCCGTTAGGGCTGTTTTGAAAAACCATTAACCCGTTTTTCAAATTGAACCATTCCCTGCACATTGAAACCCAGTTATACCCGTTCTGGTTGCTTTTATCAACTCCGGCAAGGCTTGCACCGATAACTGCCGGAATGCAGTTAATTGCTTCGTTAGTACTTGTAGCAGGAGTGGTTCCCACAACTGTATTCAAACCAAATCTAGGCCCGGAATAATTGATTGCAAAATTATCAGTCCAGATTAAAGGAAGATATTCCCCGGTTAATTTTAAATTAAAAACCAAAGAATCATAGCCGGTGGAAACCTCTTTCCAATCCCGCATCATATAAGGAGAAGGCATGTTGGGCATATTATCTATTAAACTGATATTTATTTGCTGCGAATAATTATTTGTCGTCATAATAGTTAATAGAATAATAATTATAGTAGATAATTTTAGTTTAATATTGCTATTAAAAAAGGTATTCATGATATTTTCCTGAACGCATAAACACTTAACACTATGGTTAAATATTTTAATTAGTTCTTATGATTTTCATAAAATTCAGATAAAGTTTTGTATGCTATCGGGTTCTGCTCTATTGCAAGTAATATTAATAATGATTCTATTGTAGATTCAGCGCCTGAGTTTTTGTTAAGCTCATTTTCATTATTTATCCCATCAAAACAAATTCCGTTTTCCGGATTGTACAAAGCCTTGCCGGCTATATTTTTTCCCAACAGCCATGCAGCCGCCTGACCTGCTAATACAGCGGAAACTGAATCTCCTGTTCTGAGACACGCCATTACAACCGGACGTATGCCATACGCTATCTGGGCAAATTTATTGCTGTCTTTCATTAAAATCCTGCCGGAATGTTTTTCAATTGAAAAATTATTCAGGTAATTATTATTAATCAAAAACGGGTAAAAGTTTTTAACTTCTTTTAATGCGCATTTAATATATTCAGGTTTATTTAAAAGTTTACCTGCACAAATTAAAGCATCGGACTGACTGTTTCCCCACATGTGCCAGGTGTTTTGCCAGCTAAGGAAGGCATTATATGGAAAATTTTTATTATCCCCTGCCTGCATTTGTATAATTCCGTTACACATTCGTTCAATCGTTTTTTTTATTGCGGGTTTACTGTTTAATTCAAAGCAGACTGAAAATGCTTTTACTATTATCGCTGCCTGGTCAGATGCTGTTTCTGATGGAAGCCAGGAAGGCAATTCAAATCCGCCGTATGAGGATTTAGAATTATATTGATACTTATTCAGCCAGGCACAAGCCGAAGCAACCCCCTTTTCAAGTACAGGTACTATCTGATTAAACGCTGCAGTATCGCGCTTGTTATAAAATTTCAAGGCTTCTGCCAGTCCCCAGACTGCCCGCCATGACCACCAGTTAGGCTCGGCAACACTAGTTTTATATGTTGTATCTCTTGTATAATCTTTCCATATAAAATTATAAAAGAAACCGTTTCCCGCCTGCATATAGATCAAAAAGTTTGTCAATCTTCTGATCTTTGTCAGTATTATTTTGTTATTTGTTACATTATAATATCTGATATAAAAAACCAATGCCCGGGCCGCATCATCAACACAGGCAATACCCTCTCCCTTAGCGTCTACAGTATGGTAATCAGGATAATCTGCATAAATCAATACTATACCCATCTCCCTATTATCATAATTAATATTCCGGTACAAATTATCCAGGTGAGAGGTATTTACTAAAGAAATTATTTGAGTATTCATGGCGCCGGTATTTGAAAGTAAGGAGCCCTCGAGAATAAAACTTAAAATTAACAACATTTTTAAAAGGTATTGCATAAAGTATTTCAATTTCTATAAATTTAATTTATCCCTCTTCTTCTCCGGGATCATCCTCGCCGGCAAACAGATAAAGCCGTTTGCCGGCAGGAGTTTTAACCATCGGGAGGGATATGTCTAAACTAATCATTCATTTTTAATCACTTATTTGCAGAGTGACAATAAATATTCTTCAGTGGTAGTAGCCAGGCAGATATTACTATCTGCACCAGAATAATAAATCTTAATTTCGCCGTTATCTTCTGCTATCCAGCCATTGGAGAAGATTACATTTCCTACATCACCTATTCTTTCATATTCCAGTTCCGGCGATAATATAGGTTTTGAAGATTTGCCCTTTACAAGCCACGGATTTTGCAAATCCAACAACATAACGCTTAGTTTATAAATGGAACTTATTCCAAAGCCTCGGACTCCATGGTAGAGTACAAGCCAGCCGTCTTTTGTTTTGAGCGGAGTAGTGGAAATCCCAATTTTATCGGATTCCCATGTTCCGGCTGCAGGCTCTGCCAAACACTCATATCCGCCCCAATTAAGGAGGTCAGTGCTTTTTGAAATCCAAATATTGTGTTTTTGCTCTGCAGAAGGCCTGTCAATTTTCCAATAAAACCCGTTTATTTTCTCAGGAAAAAGTGTACAATCCTTGTTGGAGGGTTCACAAATAGGGCCGTGTAATAAATATTTTTTGAAATCTGTTGTTTCTGCCAGCAACACAAGCGGCATATATTTAGAATAACCTGTATATGTTAAATAAAATTTATTATCTATCTTGACCACTCTTGCGTCTTCAATTCCCCACTCCGAATATTTAAAGAAATTACCGTGTTGATCCGGTGTCAAACAAGGAGCAGCCTCTACTTCAAACTTTATCCCGTCTTTACTTCTTGCAAGAACAAATGATGATCTTCCATCAGGCATTTCTGCACGGCATAAAAGAATATATTCATTTCCGAATTTAATTGCACCGGGATTGAATATACTGTTCACATCGAATGGAACATCTTTTTTAGTTAAAATGGGATTGTTTCTATATCTTATCATTTCCACTATTGAACCTCAAAACTTATTTATTACAGAATATTTTCTAATCTAATCATTTCAATTATTTTCCTTCAGCTCAGCAAGTAAACCCGGCAAACTGATTTTTGCAAAACCCGATATAGAATCAGACATCGCATAAGGTATAATTAATTCGTTATTATGAACAATGGAACCGCAGGAATAAACTACATTCGGTACATAACCTTCCCTTTCATTTTTAAAAGTTTCGATTAACGGTGATTTTAACCTCCCTATAATTTTTACAGGATCATTCAGATCAAGCAATAGTGCTCCTATTGAATATTTTCTAAAGGGACCCACTGCATGTGTCAGCAGCAGCCATCCTTCTTTTGTTTCTATTGGCGAACCGCAGTTACCTAATTGAACGAATTCCCACGGTTCGGCCGGTATCCGGTGTTGTCTATATTCCTCCCAATTATACAAGTCATCGGAAAGCATAATTTGTAAATTCTCGCCGCCCTGCCTGGATGAAATAACATATTTTCCATTTACTTTTCTTGGAAACAATGCCATTCCTTTATCCTGCACAGCATGGCCCTGCATAGTAGATATACTAAAATTCAAAAAATCTTCAGTCTTTATAAGTTGAGTACTGATATTTTTCCCGTTATAAGCAGTATAAGTTGCATAATAAAATGCTGAACCATCGTCATCTATAAACTTTACGAATCTGGCATCTTCTATACCAACTGATTCATTATTCGAGTATGGAAATATTATTCTTTCGGAAACCTGTGTTGAAGCGTCAAATGATATTTCATAATTAGCTTCTGAGAAATTCAGTATTTTTCCAATGAATGATTTAATATCTTCACCACCGCAAGTTTTTAGTTCCTCATCTAATATTTTTTTAACCTGCTTATAAGTAAAAGAATCAGGCATCTTGTTAATAATATTTTCTTCGGCATCGTTTCTTGAATGTATATTCTTTGATAATAAATCTTTATTTATATTTTTATTTTCATTAACAGCGGGCTGATCGCAGAAACGGGAAGTCTCATCCAAATAAATTTCACCATTCTCATCAATTATACCGCTTCTGAATTCCAGGGAAGAAATATGTCCTTCCCCTGTAGCACGGAGACTAATAATAAATCTAAGTATACCCGGTTTCAAAAAACTTTGATCAGGGTGTGCAACTATTGAAGGATTAAATAAAGACGCGGCTTCTATAGAATACTCTTTAGAAAAATAAGCGCCAAGAAGCAGCTTTCTGCCGGTTGAAATATCTTTTACAACATATTTTTCAATTCTTTTATAATTTTCAATCACTTTACGATTAAAATCATTATGACGTGTGGAAAAGTCCCTCATTACACTTTCCAGAAGAATAACAACTTCCTGCTCAGGTAAGGCAAGAACCCGGTTAATCACATCCAGTATTCTCTGTTCATTTCCTACATTAAAAAATTGTAGAATTACCCTTCCCGGGTCAGGTTTTATTTGTTTTGTAAGACGGGAAACAAACATTTTAATCCTTTTATTATCCTTAAATTATTCTTTTAAACCTGTTGAGGCCATGCTTTGTATAAAATATCTTTGGAATAAAAGATACGCGAGCACTATAGGAAGCGCCAGCATGGTTGCAGCAGCCAGCTTTACTCCGAGCTGAGATTCTGCAGCGCCGCCGACGGCAAATAAAGTAACAAGCTGAGGCATTGTCATTAATTTACTATCTCTTATTACTATTAATGGCCACAGTACTTCATTCCATGATGCCATAAATGTTATAATGCCAATTGTTACTAAAGCAGGAATTGAATTAGGCCAGAGTATTTTAAATATAATTTTAATTTCTCCGCAGCCGTCAAGCCTTGCGGCATCGATCAAATCCTGCGATATGCTTTTAAAATATTGCCTGAACATTATTATACCGAATGCATTCATAAGGTAAGGCACTATTAAAGCCAAATAAGTATCTACCCATCCGAATTTAACCATAATTATATATTGAGGTATTAATGTAATCTGGAATGGCAGAGTCATTGTAAAGATGATAATATAGAAAATGAGGTTGCGCCCTTTGAATTCAAGGCGAGAAAGAGCATATCCTACCATTGATCCAAATACAAGTACTCCGAGAGTAACCGCAGATGAAACAATAATACTATTAACGAATGCCCTTCCAATCGGGATTTTACCAAACATTTGTGAATAGCTGCTGAATGTGAGTTTAGTAGGGAAAAAAGTAAGATTTCCTATCTGGTTTTCCGGAGTTACGGATGCTGTTAACATCCATATAAACGGATATAGAAAAATTAAAGCGCCTGCTATCAGCAGGATATAGAATATTAGTTTTTTCACTTATCCTTCTCAATAAATTTCTTTTGAATAGCCACTACGCTTAATATCAGGAGCGCAAAAAACAATCCCAGCGTTGCCGAATAACCCATATGATAATAGAAGAATCCCTGTTTGTAAATATAAAGCACTGCCGAAAGAGTACTGTTTAACGGCCCGCCTCCAGTCATAACATAAGGCTCGATAAATAATGAAAACCCTCCTATAGTTGATAAAACAACAACCATAAAAATTGTCGGATTTATCATAGGCAGTGTAATCCTGAAAAATTTCTGCCAGTGGGTAGCCCCTTCAAGATCAGCCGCCTCATAATAATGTGCAGGCACAGTTTGAAGGCCGACCAGGAATAATATGATATATAAACCAACATTTTTCCAGGTTGCCATAATAGCAATAGAAGGCATAGCCCATGAAGGATCAACAAGCCAGCCGATTCTGCCTAATCCCAATGCAGTTAATATTTTATTAAAGAGCCCTGTATCAAAACCGTAAAGCTGCTGCCACAGAATTGTTACCACAACACCGGAAACAATTACAGGCAGGAAAAATGCGGCTCTGAAAAATCCACGAAACTTAATTTTCTGATTTAATGCTTCCGCAAGCAGCAGGGCAATAATTATCTGAAGAGGTATATGAATAACTAAAAATATCAGCGTGTTGGCTAGAGATTGTGAAAAAAACTTATCCTGGAAAAGCCTGGTGTAATTAGCAAGGCCTATATATTTCATGGGAGATATTATATTCCATTGGTGAAAGGTAAGAATAACGGAAAATACTACCGGGAAGGCCACAAAAAGCAGGAAGTGGGCTAAATAAGGAGCAACTAAAAAATAAGGTATCAATTTTTTCGTTTTCATTCTCTGCTAATATCTTGCACTTATTTTATATAAAGTAAATTAACCTGCCTGGCCGCTTCATGAACAGCTTCTTCCGGCTTCTTCTTCCCGTATATAACACACTCTTCGTATTCCTGGGAAATTATATCAAACACTTCCGTTAAATTAGGGTAAGGATCGGTCCCTCTTACGAATTCGGATTGTTTGGCAAATTCTATCATTTTTTGATTTTTAATAAAATACTCCGCAAATACAGAATCACTCATCAACCCTTTCCTTCTCGGCAGTTGATTTGTTAATTCCAATAATTTCAAATCATTTTTTTTCTCAATCATAAAACGGATAAAATCCCATGCAAGCTGCGGGTTTGTGCAGGTTTTAAATATTACAATATTCTTCGGATCACCGTAAGTATACACAGGCCCCTGATGATCGTCGGGAACCGGCATACCTGTAAACCCGTACTCAAAATCCTGTGGCTTAAATTTATCGGCATGCAGTATTTCCCATGGGCCGGTAAATCTTGTAGCTATTATATCCGAAAGGAAAACATCCTGACGGGCGGAAAGCCTTTCTTTAGCAAAATAATTATGTTCATAAAGATTTCTTAAAAAAGAAAAGACGTCTACTGCATATTTATTATCAAATGCTGCTTTATAATCCTTAATAAGCGGAGCGCCGTTTGAGGCTGCAAGATATAAAGGATAAAAATCAAAAAATCTCTGCCACCATGTTACAAGAACTTCGGAGTAACCGAACCAACGCTTTACATAACCGTGCGAATCTATATTCTCCTCTTTAAACTTTTCAGATGCAAAATTAAACTGGCCGTAATTTTCAGGCGGTTCTTTAAGGCCCAAGGCGGATACAATCCGCTTATTATACATAAGCATAATAGGATTTATTTTCCACGGAATCTGGTATATATGCCCGTCGGGACTTGTAACCTCGTTAATCGAAGATGAATCGCACCTGCTGTAAATGAAATTTAAAAATCCTTTAAGTGTATCGAGAGCAACCAGTACTCCTGCTCTCGCATAATCTTCAACATCGCCCTGCCACATATTTGAATACACATCGGGCGTTGTTTTACCTACAACTGCAGCAAGAATAATTTCTTCGCTTGATTGCCCTTCAGGAACAGGCTGAAATGTAACTTTTCCGGAATTATTCTCATTATTCCATTCATTTACGATATATGCAGCGAATTCAATTTCCTGGGTATTATTGCTTGACCAGTAAAGGATTTTATCGGATTTTCTTTCGCTCTTAGATCCGCAAGATATGAAGAGTAAAATAATTAATACTGAAAAAGAAAAAATTAATAATTGCTTTCGCACATTGATGCTCTTTTCATAATTTCGCGCATAAAAGGTCTCATCGACATTAAAATATAAAAAGTAAACATTCAGTTATTCCCAATCATGCCAAACAAAATCTATTGAAGGATAAACCGGATGCGGGAAAATTCCCCCTTTTCTTACGAAATAAAAATCTACTGCTCTCGGGTTATTATTGTCCTGTACAAATATTCTATTCAATAAATTTTCATCAATTACAATTTGATATTTCTTTTTAAGTTCCTGAAGTTTTCTAAAGGTTTTCGTAATCAGGTCCTGCTTTTTATCGTCGTAATCGCCTTTTGAACTTGTGGGCTTCTCAATATTTAATCCGATTGAGTTTCCTATCTCATCCCTGACAACAGCGTAGACAATTTTATCCTGCCACCAATCAAGCTGCTGCTTAACAATTTCCTTATCCTGGTATCCTCTTGAATAAGCCTGTTGTGTAAGAAGGTTATCTCTTACCATCTTCCAAATAAATTTTTCCAATGAAGCCGAAAATGTATTAAAGCTTTTTTCATTAAATTTTAGATATTCATCCCTCATCCTGTACCAATTAATAAAGTCATTTAATGTAAAGCTTTGATCATTCAATTCAACTAACTTCAAACCTGCATAATCCTGAGTCTTTAGCGAATCAAAGTTTTTTAATTCACTTTGCATCCTGTCATCCAGTTTCCATAATTTAAATTTCTTCGCATTCAACACATAAGTACCCATATATGACCGTAAAATATCGAAAACTTTTCCCTGAATAACGGGGTTATGAGCAAGCATAAGATTTCTGACATACTTATCTGAAATAGAATCGGACTTTGACATGGTTAAAGCTGTTTTTACATCGTATAATTCCTTATTCTGTTGTGTTACGGTCGTAATTACATTACGCTTAATATTTATTACTTTAACAATATACCAGCCATCGTGACCTTCGATGGGGTCTGAAACTTCATCCGGGCTCATTGAATCAACCTTGCTGAACATTTCCGGGTTTTCTATTCTGAATTGGAATTTGTCTTTTTCAAGGGATCTTTGATCGGCAAATACTGAATCTTTTAACTGTTCTTGAAATAAAGAATCAAATGATATCCCTTTTTTTATTGCTGTTTTATAATAGTTCAAACTATCTTTATCGGGTGCATAGAGCCATTTTATGCGGAATGTAATTTCTTTTTCATTTACTCCCTTATTTAATTCGGAAGGGGTTACGGTTACATTCTTCAGGATATCTTCTTCAAACATCTGCTCTGTTGTTATATCGCTTTTTATAGCGGATAAATATTCTTTAACATGCGATGAATCCGCATATCCTTTTTTTAGTCCGTCAAGAGCCAACAGCTTTTCATTTATCATAAAATTAAGATATTTTTTTTTCGAATCCTGCTCTCGCTTTGTGAACGAGGGGCCGTATTCGTAACTGCTTATAAATTCTCTAACGGTAATTATTTTATCACCAACTTTAGCAAGAGTAATATCTCCTAAATTGGTTTTAAATGCAGAATTAAAATCAATGACAGCAACACTGTCTGTTTTAGGCCCGGGAAAACTCTTAACTCCAAAACCTGCCGTTGCTAATGAAGTTAAGAATAATATAAAACGAAAATAATATTTAGTTCTATCCATTTAATAAAACTTGAATCATCCAAATTAAAATTTTATATCAACCGAGAAAAAATTTGCTCCGTTTAACCGCCCGAAATCCCGGTAGGCGTAGTCGAATGTTACCAAATCAGTACTAAATAATACTTTAGAACTTAAACCTATTCCGAACGTTAGTCCGCCTTCGGCTTCTGCATTATCAACAAGATATAAAGATTGATAACCCGCCCGTATAAAAAAGGACTCCTTGAAGGCTAACTCGGTTCCTAAATTCAAACTTTCATAATCGTCGTTAGGATGAAGTGCATCAACTGCTATGGTCCACCTGTAAGTATTATTTTTAACTGCATCTGTAGAAACACCTATTCTAAAGAGTAAAGGCAGGTTCCATGAATCCAGATCAATCACATAAGGTACCTGATTTGTGGTTCCGAGTTGTGCAGGGGCAACACTTTCATAGGCTCTAGTATCAATCCCGGACAATTTCATTGATGTTCCAAAATTAGAAATAGAAGCGCCTATCACCATTCCACCAAATAAATCAGTCCGGAAAATAGTTCCTATATCTATCGCAAAAGCACTGCTTAACTCATCCCAAATGCTTTCCTGAATATATTTAGCAGTAAAGCCAACAGAAAACCTGTCGGTTAATTTTCGCGCGGTACGAAACGCCTAAAGCAATATCGCCTGCACTGAAATACTGGCCCGTACCTTCCGGCTGCTGAACCGTCCTGACTATGTCATTCGGCATTGAAAGAGAAGTAAAACTGAATCCTATATTACCGACATTGCCTAAAGGCAATACTAAAGCTGCATAATCAAAATTTATATCAGCTATCCAGTTTGTGTGAATTGCAATTAGTTCATTCTGGTTTAAATCAGCTGCGCCCGAAACGTTCCAGTACAGTGCAGAGGCATCGCTAGCCCTGCTTACAAATGCAGCACCCATACCGTTTGCAGCAGCGCCTGCGCCAATTTCTAAAAATGTTGCCGCTACTGTACCAACCTTTGAGACATCAGTCTGGCCAAATATAATAAACGGCAAGCTTAAAAAGATTAATATTATTTTTATTAGAAATTTTTTTTCCATTACTGCCTCTTTGCCTAAATATATCTGCGGTTAAGCCAATAGCTTACAAGCTTTTTATTATTTAATAATTGCAAATCTGCCTATCCTTTGTCCCAACCCCGGAGAATCTACTTCAAATATATAGATACCAAATGCTATGTCCATTCCATCTCTTGAAACCAGGTTCCAAGGCTCTTGTCCATTTGCAAGGGATGCATTATGATGGAGTGTTTGAACTAATTTTCCGGCCACAGTATATATTCTTATAGTACAATAAGCAGGCAGATGAATAAAATAGACCATACGTTCGCCCCGGCCTACCTGGGTAGATGCGGGTTCCCATGATGCTGCACCGCAATAAGGATTAGGAACAACCGCTACATCAGCCATGTCCAGCTTAAACTTTGTTTTATCAAAATAAGCCGATTTCATCGTAAATTGATAATACTCGCCCGTTCTAAATGGTTTGAATGTAGCAAATTTATATATATCACCTGTCTGCGGAGCTAATTGTTTGCTTGCAGGTATCGTGGTATCCTGAAATAAGGAAACAGACCAACCGACATGGCGGTTTGCGTTACTTTTTACCTTCCCGCCAAGAGAGTCGCCTGCGATAACAAATATTGCGTCACCTGCGTCAAATAACCCGTTTTTATTCTCGTCTTCAAATATAAACTGTACATGAGGAATATTATCCGTTAAATCACTGACAATAATATTTGAGATTATAGGCTGTGAGAATGCATCGGCAGGATACGAAGTATCACCTTTACCGGGTGCAGTAAATTGAATTTGGAAATCAGCCGGAAAGTTTACACGCTGCCCTGCATACGCAGCCGAAAATCTTGAATCGAAACCGGGTTCCACTAGATAATTACTGCTACCCTTTAGCCAGCCTGAATTAGCAACATCTATCGAAATTAATGTATCATTTGTTAATCCAACGCTTATACCATCAATTACCAGAGTTTGAATAGTATTAGTGTTAAACTGTGTAAGTTTTACTAACGTATCATTATCAGTATAATTTATAATGTTAAAATAAGGAAATGGGTTAGTATGGAATTGAGTACTATCTTTAAAATTAATGCGATATACGTTATTATTCTTTAATGAATCCGGATCAAGAATAGTAATTGAAGCTGTACCAGACCCGGGCCCGTTATGTGTGTAATTACTAATTTGAGGCGATATATATCCTGCACTTGGGGCAGTTGGTGTAACCACGGCGGTATTAACATCGGTTGTAACTTTACCGTTAGCATCCACCTTAATTATACTCGTACATTCGGATGGTGGAATTCCCTGAACTACCCCGTTAACATTTGTTGTAATATAACCCTGATCATATGAACAAACAGCATAGTAATATGTTTGTCCGTTTACCACAGTAGTATCGACAAATGAATGTTGTAATCCTGAATCATCACCCAGGTAGAACGACGCACCGTTTACCGTAATTGGGAATAAACCTGTTATGCCGTCTACAAGATCAAATTGTGCAATCGGTGTTCTATAAGTTGCATTGCCGAAAGCATCGGTAATAACCTGATCTTCAATAAAATTGGGTTCTGTTGAACGGTAAACCCTGTAGCCTTCAAAACTATATTTCTGATAAAAAGCATCATAAGTTAACTCTGCTCCCGAATCCCAATACAATGTAACTTTTTTATCGCCGGCAATTGCTTTTACAATGGGTTTGGCCGGCGGTTTGGCAAATTGATAACTTGCATTATAAATTGATTGAACTGTTTTTTTCCTTGTGAATAAATCATCTGTGTTCATTCCGAAAATTAATGCCATGGAAAATCTTTGCGTAATACCTGTCTGTTGGGGAGATCCCTGCTCATTTGAATAAGTTGTACGCCCTTCCATGCGGAACAGATAGCTGGAAAAGAAATTAGCAAGATTAACACCGATAAGAGATTGCCCGTGAGGTGCAGGCAAGGCTGAAAGCGCTGACCAGTTTCTCTCATCATTATTAAGATCGTATTGATGGACAGCAAATATTAAAAACCCTGTTAATCCGAGTTGATCAGACTCATCTTTATCTAGTTCTCCGAAATTAGGTTCGCCTTGTTCGGGCTTACCATCCCCTTCGCTTCCGTCTGCATCAGGCCCGGTATAACCGGGATCAAGCGGGCCGATACCATCACTGCCAACGTCATCATTAAGCGGTTCGCCCGGATCCCATTTACCGTTATGGTTAAGATCAGTAAATGTTCTCCAATTGCAGTTCTCATCTGCATCCCAATGAGGCTTCCATGAGTAACCGTAGAAATTTCTGAATTTGACCGTATCTATAACCGGATCCTTAATGAAAGGGTCCTTATTCACATCAGTAATAAAAACTTTTGCATCATTATCCCGCCGTTCATCAGTCAGGCCATCCTGATCATTATCAATACCGTCATAATCTATTCCCGGACTTTCAAGGAACGCATATCCCGCCATCCCGACAGGATACCAATCCCCCGGGCTTCCATATGCAACAGTGGACCATGCATAAGAAAGATTTAACGGTAAATTATAATCTCCGGCGTTATTTGAAGAATTATCATGACCTCCTATCCCCCAATCAACATACTGAGCAAAAAGAGTTTTAGGATAATCAGTTGTACTCATATTTGTAATCTCATAATACCAGAAAATGTTATCTTCAGCAAGCACTTGTGACCATTGAAAACCTCTTCCTTTAACCTGCATACCAAGACCACCTCTTGTTGTGTCATACGCATCAGGACGGAAATTATATTGATTTATGTAATCACGGTCCATATTATCATCAAAGACAAAGAACGATTCCAGATCGGCATTCATAACTCCTTCACCAAAAAATCCATCCCATTTACCGGCCCAGCTAAGAGGCCTGTCCGGCCATGTTGGCGGCCAGGTACTTGGGTCATCGCTTCTCGCAACCAATGATTGATTCGCAGCGGCGTAACCGGGCAGAGGCCACCATCCGTAAGTTATACCAGTTGCCGGGTTATATCTCGTATACTCATAATAATTTGTTTCAAGAGGATGAAAAGTGGTTCCATTTGGATTTGTAACTTCTGCCTGTACAATTACCGCAACTCCGTCAACATAAGTATGGTTGGTGCCCTTTGGCCAGACACCACTTAATGTTGGCCAATTATCGTAATCTGCTACCTCTCCAAAATTATAAAATACAGTTTGTACAAGATTTCCATCCATAATACCAGTTTTAGTATAGTTATAATTACCTTTATTAGTATCAACTATAGCTGAAGCGGAAATTTGCGCAAAATTATCCGAAAAACTTATTAGAAAGAATCCTGCAATAAAAAAATATATTAATAAAGATTTATTCTTCATAATTAGTAACCCTAAAATAATTTTAAAAATCCAGAGCCACTCCAACCAGAATTTGCCTCGGGGCAGAATAAAAGTCAGGCCTGTTAAAATATTCCTGTAATGTGTTAATGCCTCTCGGGGCTGATTGAGCTTGCGTTTCCGCCAGTGTATATTCTGCGCTGCCGGTATCTGTATAAACGTTAATCTGATTAGCAGTATCAAATAAGTTGTAAATTTTTGCAAATACAGAAAAATTTATGCCGGAGAATTTAAAGTACTTAGTAATATATAGATCTATATTAAAGAAAGTAGGCATATTTGCGCTGTTTTCCAAACCCGTTCTTTCATTCATAAAAGAGGGGGTATAAGGCAGGCCTGAATCCAACTGACCTACCATGCTTATTATATAATCCTGCGGTATTCCTGCATAGAGTGTAAAATTAAGCGAATGTCTTCTATCCCAATTTAATGGAACTAGTTCGGAATTTATTTGTACCGGCGGACTCTCCTGAGCTTTAGTATAATCATCATTAGGATCCGAGGCATCGCCTTCTGCAACCTGGTAAGTATAATCTATTGTACCGCCGAATCCGTCTGTAAATTTTTTAGTTAGAGACACAGTAAGACCGTTTACAGCGCCATAATCCTGGTTTATATACTCTGCAAACTTTAAGTAATTATTTTTTACATGAATAGCTACACTTAATAGATTTCTTATATCTTTATAATATGTTGTAATATTGATGCCTAGTTCATCGGTTAATTGCTGCTGTAAACCCAGTTCATACATTACTGTTTCCTGGGGTTGTAAATCGGCATTACCGATTGTACTTCCGATAAGATTTGGATAATTTCCTGTTAAAGGGATCCTGTCATTCGGGTTAACATATAAGTACTGAAATGAAGGCACCTGGAAAAAGTGTCCGTATGAAATATGTACCGCACCTTTATCGCTTATCGGGTATGAGATTCCAAGTCTGGGGCTTAACTGATGCTTTGCTGAAGCCTGATATGAAATTGAATCCGGGAACGGCGGAGACAGGCTGTCAAGTTCTGCAATATTATTTGGATTTATCAAGGCACGGCCATCGGGTTGAAAATAATCGTACCTAAGGCCTATATTAATTATTAAATAATCAAACTCAATTTTATCCTGAATATATGCAGCTAGTTGATAAGGATGATTATTATATACATTATAGTCGAATGCACCTGGTTGAGGCAACTGCGGCTGATAACCGGTTGTAGCATCATCCAATATCTGGAAATCTTTATAATCCAGGGTATTTAAGTCGGCTTCAAATCCGGCTTTGATTTCATGGATGTTTGTTAATTGGCTTGTAAAATCGGCTTTGGCCGTATAAGTTTTCGTGTTATGGGTAAAGTACCAATTCTCGGTACCGCCGGTGTAAAGTGCATTTCCACCCACTTCGTTAAATCTTTCCTGAGTTACATAGCCGGGATCAAGCGGGTTTTCATAGGTATATTGTTTATAATCAGTTGTATATGCTGAGCCTAAAAGATCAAGGAATGAAGACCTGCTGAACATGTGAGTATAACTTGCGCTTCCAAGAAAACTGTCCTGATGATATGTGTAATTACCATCCGGGTCATATATAAACATATGATCATACTCTGTGTAATCATGTTTCTGATAGAGTGCTTCCAAAACAATCCCTTTGCCCGTACCAACATTAAAATCTAATTTACCCTGCAATGTTAACTGACGGGAATAATTCATTGGTACATCTGCACCATCTCCTGTTGCGCCTATATACCAATCTGCTGGATTATTGGCAGAAAAATTACTGGAATCTCTGGGATTAAAAATTCTTTTACCATACAAATAACCGTCGTCACTTAAATATCTTCCTGACAGAAAAAACTTAATCAGCTTATCAGTTGCGGGTACCGGGCCGCTAAAACTGCCTTGAAGATTATAAGTTCTTAAGGGATTAACAGGCCCCATGTATTGGAATAAATTTGTCCTTGAGGTTATATAATCGCCAGAATATGCAGAAAAACTCCCATTGTAATGATCTTCAGGAATTTTAGTAATCTGGTTAACTATACCAGACATGGCCTGGCCATATTCTGCATTAAAAGTACCAGTAATTACCTGAAGTTCCTGGATGCTGTTTGTAGCCGCTTCCATTGTAGATTGACCGGAATAAACGTCGTTAACGGCAACACCGTCAATTAAATATTTAACTTCATCTGATCTGCCTCCTCTAAAGTGCCCATCCACAACACCTGCCTGCAAGTTAATTACAGACTGAACATCTTCAACAGGCAGCATAGCAATATTATTTCCGCTTATACTTGCTTCTGTTGATGTAAGGTCTTTCTGAACAATAGGCCTGGATGCGGTTATTTCTACCGTCTGAACCTGTACCGCCTGTTCACCCATTTCAATATCTATTTTTGTAGTCTGGTCTACGGAAACCGAGACGTTTTTAATTTCAATAGACGCATAACCTATAGCTGATGCTTTAATTTGATAAGTGCCGGGCGGAATATTTATAATAAAATAGTTCCCGTCTACATCTGCGGCTGCTCCCATAGAGCTTCCGGCAATGTAAACATTTGCACCAATAAGCGGTTCTTTAGTTTTGGCATCGAATACTTTTCCGGCTATTTTCCCTGTTGAACCGGCAAATATTACAGATTGCAATAGAATCTGTAATAATAAAAGTAATATGTATTTATTGAGGCTGTAAAAGTTAATCATATTTATTTTGCTTGCCTGCTTTTAATATTTGATAGCAAGAACTTATTTAGAACTATTTTCAACCGGTTGGGATGATTAAACTTGAATATTCTAATTTTCTAAGTAACTAATAAATAAAATGCGGGGCGCCTTATTTCATGCGCCCCGCGAAATCTGCTATTTAAGCATAATCATTTTTTTAACCTGAACCTGTTCTCCTGCAATTACTTTATAGAAGTAAATACCGCTTGCAACTGTATGTCCTGCATTATTATCGCCGTTCCATACAACATTTTGTATTCCGGCCTTTTGATTAGTATTTACAAGAGTTTTTACTTCACGCCCAAGCACATTGTAAATAATTACCTTGACCGGTCCTGTTTCAGGCAGGCCGTAACTTATTGTTGTTGAAGGATTGAACGGGTTAGGATAATTCTGGAAAACCGTAAAGGATGATGGTAAAAGTTTATTCGCATTCTTTACACCGGTCAATCCCATATTTTGGATTGATAAATCGTCAAAATAAATGGTTCCTACAAACTGTGAATAAATATGTATACGGGTTTCCATGCCTGCCGTATCGTTAGCAGGTATCTGTACTGTTACACTAAATTGAGTCCAATCAAACGATGTAGCATTAGGGAGTGTGAACTGATAATCGCTTCCTGAACTGTTATAACCGTCATTATTTCCAATTGCCGGGAAGAACTGAGGAGTAATTCCAACAGACCAGGTTGATGGATATTTAGCTGCGGAATCAGGAACAAGACCGCTTGCTTTAATCCATACACTTATTTTAATATAATCTCCGGCTTTAATAGTTGGATCAATAGCACTATAAGCTTGTCTGTGTGTACCAACGTAGCCGTCATGTACCTGTCTGCCGGCTGGTAAAACAAACTTCAAAGAATAACTTCCGCTATGTGCTGTTTCATTAGTAATAAGCGTATTTTCAAACCCATTTGCTAATAATCCGTCATTGCCACCATTCGGCGGCAGCCAATAGTACCAGCCTGTAGGAACTCCCAATTGTGTGTTCCAATCTTGTCCTGCCCAGGCTCCGTTTCTGCCTGTAAATATAAAGTTATCAGCCCAAACCGTTCCTGTTGCATTCCTGCCGCCTACAAAACTAATAAACATTTTCCAGGCCGCTTTGGGAAGAGATATTTGTCCTACAGCGGTTGTATCAGCAACCCAGCCATTACTTGTTGCAACAGTTTGATCAATTGGTAATTTCACTGTTCCAATCAAAGCTCCGGTACTGTCATAAAATGTATATGCAATATACCATACTTGATCACTTGTCGTAGGATTTGTATTTACATTTTGTGTTTTTATCCATGCACCAAATAATAGATCCACGTTAGGTGTAACTGTAGGCGACCAGATATCACACATATTATCCGATACCCATGAAGCTGTATCACTGGTTGCTGTTTTTGAGATTTTAAGAGAATGTCCCATCGATACTGATTGATCTGTAGCCCAGCTAAGTGAACTTCCTCCCGGTTGATTTCCTGTGCTCCAGAAAGCAGGCGCAGTTCCTTCAAAACCTGCAATTTGTGCAAATGACGGCGAAGTTATTTTTGTAATGGTTAAATCGTCAAAATAAACCGTACCGACAAACGATGCATAAACATGTAAGCGGGCTTCCATGCCTACTTCACCGGCCGGAACTACAACATCTACATAATATTGCGTCCAGTCAAATGACGTAACATTCGGGAAAGTGAATTGATAATCATTACCTGAACTGTTATAACCGTCGTTATTACCAACTGCCGGGAAAAACTGAGGTGTTATTCCAACTGCCCAGGTGGTTGGATAGGCTGCTGCAGAATCAGGTACAAGTCCGCTTGCTTTAACCCAAACAGCTATTCTGATTTTATCACCAGGTTGAATAGTTGGATCAATAGCACTCCACGGTAACCTGTGTGTACCGACGAAACCGTCATGTACCTGGCGGCCTGCCGGTAAAACAAATTTTAATGAATTACTTCCGCTGTGTGAAGTCTCATTAGTAACTACAGTATTTTCAAAACCATTTGCAATCAATCCGTCGTTTCCTCCGTTAGGCGGAAGCCAATAATACCAGCCGGTTGGTACTCCTAATGAAGTATTCCAATCCTGTCCTGCCCACGCTCCGTTTCTGCCTGTAAAAATAAAATTATCCGCCCATACTGTTCCGGTTGCATTCTTACCGCCTACAAAACTTATTATCATTTTCCATGCTGCTTTTGGAAGAGATACCTGACCGACCGCCGTAGTATCAGCAATCCATCCCGCACTTGTGGTAGCGCTTTGATCTATAGGTAATTTTACGGTGCCGATCAATGACCCGGCGCTGTCAATAAATGTATATGCAATATACCATCTCTCATCATCTGAGGCTGGGTTTGTATTTACACCCTGGGTTTTTACCCAAGCTCCGAATAATAAATCCACATTAGCAGTAACTGTTGGCGACCAGATATCGCACATGTTGTCCGATACCCACGCAGCAGAGTCGCTTGTTGCTGTTTTAACAATTTTCATCGAATGCCCCATCGATACGAATTGATCTGTTGCCCAGGTTAATGTGGCGTTTGCCGGCTGACTGGAAATATTCCAGAATCCCGGTGATGTACCCTCAAATCCTGCTATTTGATTAAATGTAAATCCCTGTGCCATTAGTTGACCTGATGCGAAACCCCCGCAGAAGACAGCTAAGAGAATAGCAAATAATGGTCCGATTCTTTTCATAGCGAACTCCTTTTTAGTTTGGTGTTGGTTATTTGATGTTTTATTATTGTCAACTTTCTTGGTGAAGACAAAATATTTTTTAATTCTTCAAGAGGCGATAACATTGGATTCAGTTTATCTGCCTGAATTTTATTACTTACCAAAAGTTCGACTGCCCTGGAAAAAGTAAATGGATTTAACAATGAACCTTTAATTGAAAGTTCCTTTAAGAAAAAATCCTGAAGATTAATATTTATGGTTTCTTTTTTAGCGGACAGGCCGAATATAATTACTCTGCCTCCCCGTTTCGGCAGAGTTAATGCTAATTCCGCTGCTTTACTGTTGCCTGCACATTCGATAACTGCATCCGGTCCGCCCGAAGTAATACCGGTAATTTGCAAAATCATGTTGTTATCAGCCGGATCAAACACATAATCAGCGCCGAGTAATTCGGCAATCTTTCTTTTTTCCTCAACAGGTTCAACCAGTATAATTCTGCCGGCGCCGGATATTTTTACAAGCTGAAGCATAAGCAAACCGATTGTTCCCCCGCCGATTATAACAACGCTTTCACCGTGCTTTATTGCGGCCTGATCCATTCCCCTAATGCAGCACGAAAGCGGTTCGGCAAATGCGGCTGAGGAAAATGGAAAATCTTTTGGAAGAATGTGAGCCTGGGATACCGGCACTAAAGAGTACTCTGCGAACCCGCCGTTCATGCTTACTCCAAGAGCTTTTAAATTGGTACAAAAATTAATCTTACCGTTTTTACAGTAGTAACATTCACCGCAATAAATATTAGGATCAACGGCAATATGATCGCCTGTATTATATTCTTTAACATCTTTTCCTGTTTCAACTATTGTCCCGGCATATTCATGGCCGATAATTACAGGAGGTTTGGCATATGACTCACCGTGAAAAATATGGAAATCCGTACCGCATATACCGCATGATTCAACCTTTAATAATATTTCATTCTTTCCCACGGCGGGTAGAGAATATTCTCTTATTTCAAGATCCAACGGCCCGTTAAAAATTGCTGCACGCATTTTAATTTTACAATTTTAAATTTTTCTTGTTGATTGTCTGACGATAAGTTCTACAGGGACAAATATTTTTTGATTTTTGAAATCCGGATTTTTAATTTGTTCGGATATCAGTTTCATAGCTTCAACGCCCATCTCTAATTTTGGTACGCTGACGGTGCACAAAGCAGGATTGATCATGCCTTCCGGTACAACATCATCAAATCCTATTATTGAAACATCGTCGGGAATTAGCTTCCCGGAGTTTTTCAGATATTGCATGGCGCCGATTGCCATTGCATCGTTACATGCAAAAACGGCAGTAATGATCTTATGATCAGAAAATAATTTTCTTGCGGCATTATAGCCGTTTGCTCTTGCAGGGTAATCTTCTTCCGTTTCGGTATATTTTTGAATGAAAGGAATATTTGCATTTACCAGGGCCTTCTTGTATCCGTTGAACCTGTCGTTAATGCTTGGATGCCCTATATCGCCGCCGATAAATCCTATATGTGTATGGCCAAGTTCTATCAGATGAGTTGTTGCTAAAATGCCGCCTTGTTCATTATCTATCGCAATTACGGAACTTTTTTTATCATGAGGCAGATAATCAACAAATACAATAGGAAGATCGAATTTTTTTAATTTTTCTATAAGAAGGTTAGGAACTTTACCTGCAACTATTATCCCGTCAATATTTTTATCCAGGATAAATCGCGGCAGGGATGTATTCTCTTTGATATCCGAATCTACTGTAGCAAGCAGTACATAAAGTTCGTGGTCTCTTGCTTCAAACTCAGTACCCATAAAAATTTGGGTATAAAAGGGTTCAGTTCGTAAAAAGTGGTCGTTTGTCAGGATGAATCCCACATTGCCGGTTTTCCGGGAAACCAGTCCTCTTGCTGAGCGTGAGGGGCGGTAATTTAACTTCTCAATAGCCTGCTGTACTTTTTGTTTTGTTTCCGGTGAAATTCTCTTATGATCGTGAATTACCAGGGAAACGGTGGCAATAGATACATTTGCCATTTTTGCTACGTCTTTAATTGTGGAATTTTTCATAGTTAGTTAAACGTTTAACCTAGACAAATTTATAACAGGAATAATTATTTGTCAAGTTCCTAAAACACATAACATATACTTGTGTGTAAAAAATGCGAGATTTTCAGTATGGCTAAATAAGTATTAGATCAGTAGTTATGGCGATAATAAGAATAATAAAAAAAAATAAAATTTATTTTGGATTAATTCCGGATACTACATCTTTATACTACAATTTTTGTAATGAAGTTTTCAATATCAGGCGTACCGGTAAAATAAATTTCTTAATACTACGAACGTAATATCATCTTCCTGAACCCTGCCGTCTGCCCATTCTTCCCCTTTGTTCAAAAGTTTTTGTATAATTTCTTTGCCCGGTGAATTTGAATCCGGCAATATATTATTTCCTGCTTCTTCAAACTCTTCCTTAGTTCTTTCATAGCTAAATATTTCATCTGTATTATTAAACATCTCGGGAAGGCCGTCGCTCATAAACAGTACTAAATCATTCATGCCTAATTCAATTTCAACCTGCATATACGGATAATTTAAAAACCCGCCAAGAGGCATTCCTTTCAGAATTATCTCTTCTACTTTTTTTGTTTGTGCGCGGTAAATAAGTACCGGCGGCATTCCAGCAGATGAGATTGTCATTTTTCCATTATTTATTTTAGCAATTGTCATAGCCATATAGAGATTACCCAAATTCATGGCTTTAATGAATGTAGTATATTTATTAAATATTTCTGTAATATTTTCATTTTCGGCAAATTCGCCGAAAAAACTTTTTGTAACTGCTACCATTGTTCCGGCATTTACTCCATGGCCGGTTGCATCCCCCACTGCAATTGTAAGAGTTCCCTTATTATCAGTATGAAAATCATAATAATCTCCTCCTACCTCCGTAGCAGTCCGCATGAATACATCGATTTCCCAACTATTAGATTTAGGTATAATCTTCGGCAGCATTGCAAGCTGCAGCCTGCGAGCTTCTTCCAATTCAATAGTTTTTCGTTTATTATCGGCTTCCAAAAGCCTTTTCTCAATCTCCTGTTCTTTAACCTTCCTCTCATTTTCCAATGCCCGGTAAGACAATTCCTTTACTTGCACAAGCTGTTCTTCCAGCCGTTTATTGGTAGAAGCAAAATTTTGAGAAAGCCTTATAGACATTGAAATACTGAGAACCAGGACTCCATATAAATAAGCGTGAGTAAAACCAAAAATGGGATTTATAAAATTGTATGCAACCAGAAGTTGATAAATCAATAAAACAAGTAATATTAAAAACCCAATTAAAGTTATAGAAGTGCTTTTCGTTTTCCTTGCAGAAGATACAATACATCTGAGCATTTCCAATATTACAAATAATAAAAATATATCCTGAATTGAACTTACCTGCAATAAGCTTATTGAATCCCAGATAATAAGTACCGAAGCGATAGCGATCAAAATCCATCCATGTTTTGGAAATTTCCCGTAAATCGCATAGTATGAAGTCAACAGACCAAAGATAATTGCTGTATTTTCAAAAATTAGCGCAAGTTTATCTAAATTTATTACCTGGAATAGATTTGTGGTAAAAATTCCCTGGTTAACAATAACAACGATACCGGCAAATCCAATCATACACAAAGCATAGAAAATATTCTCTTTAGAATGAGGATAAAAAATAAATATTATAAAATGAAACATTGCCAATGTAAATGGAATAGCGGCAAATATTATTTGATTATATAAACTATTTTCAACTGCAGTTAAACGCGCTTTCACCAGGTCATTTGTATACCCGATCATCAGCTCAAAACCGGCATAAAATCCTTTATCATTAAAATAATTTGTTGAGTGATCAGAGAATCTTACTGCAATTAAATGGATTGGATTTTTTGAAAAAACAACAGGCCGGGGAGTTCTTTCTTCAAATAAAATTTCATTTTCCTTACTGCTGCCTACTTTACCGGATTTATTTAATAATTTCCCGTCTAAATAAATTTCCGAAGCTCCAGCTTCCCAAAGATTGAACATGAATGATTTTTGCAATAATGCACTATCAAGGTTTACTTTTATCCTAAACCAGCCGATACCGTTCCAGCCGCTTAACGGATGATCATCCGGGTTTAAAAATGTACTTGTAACTTCCCAATTACTGTCGTTATAATCCGGACCGGCCCATGCTATGCTGTCACCGGAGTGATATTTCCACCCGGAACCAACTATCAAGTTATTAGTATTATTAAAATCATTTGCAGTTAGAGAAATATAACCGCCGGTTTTATCCTTCCATCCATTAATATTGGTATACACAATTGAATCATTATTTACGCTTACATATTGATGGAAGGGATATAACATACCTTTAGGCCCGAATGAATCTTTAGTGTAAGAACCCCGTGTAAAATCGTATTCAAGTTTTTCCCCTTTCCTGAAATAAAATGTTCTGCTCCACCAGTTAGCAGAATCCTTTTTCAATTTTACCGCTGATGGGTCCCAATCTCCTAATTGACCGGAGTTTCCCGTAATATATACGGTACTTGAATCACTCAATCCTTCTGCATGGACTTTTACGGTAATTTTTTTTAATTCTTTCCTGCCGCAGCCGAAAAGCAGTAATAAACTTACAGCAGATATCCCAATAATTTTTAAGTTAGAAAGCATATGTGAAATTATAACCCGATATTGATAATACAAAATATTACAGTTTGTAAATCTTTCCAATATTTTTAAAAATAATATTTGATTAATACATAATGGATATTTTCTAAATGAATCACTTTCTGGAAACTGGTCAATTTGATTACACAAAAAAAAGGCTACAAACCCGGAAGGATATTCGAATAGCTATAATGTGAGATAAAAATCTAAAAATTAAATTTGAGCCTATTAAAAACATTGCAGGTAAGCTTATTTAATAAGCTTGTCGTAATCGCCAATGAAGAGGAGCCATGCACCTGAAATGAATAAAGCGAAGGAGAGCAAGAAAGCTATGGCGGCTAAGTAAAGTCCCGCAGCATATCCTGAAAGAAGGCATCGAAACTATACAGTCGGATTTACTAAGAAAGATGTCAGATTTTTCCAGTGAAGAAAGATCATTAATTTTAATATTATACTATATGAGATTTATGAGTGAAGTTCAAGTGTCCACGATTCAATATTATGGATTGGAGATAAAGAAAATCTTATGGGTACTGTATCCGATACAATTTCCATGCATGCTAATATTGGTTTAGCTTATCATGTATAGAAAAATAGTAGTGTAAGCCGGTATCAGGAATTAAATCAGGCTGTCACGGAATTAGAAGAGGTCCGGGTATGTTCAAATGAATCCTTGCGCGCGGATTTATTTTACGGAATAAATGAGATTCTTGCCGGAAACAGAGATATATTATTGAGTGATACTGTATTAAACCTTGAGGATGAATGTATTTTGGCACATGGCAACTATAAAGTAAAGGCTATTGCTCAAAGCATCGGCCGAAAAGATAAAGTCAGAACCTTAAAGAACAGCTTAATAATATATCTTTACTAAAAACACCAGCCAGAATCCTCAATTATTTTCTTTCAAACAACATTCAATTTTAATACACTACTTATTCAGACACACATCAAGTCTAACGACTTAGCTCCGGCTAACGCATCCGTTAAGTCTTGAAAATAAGAATTCCTATTTCATCAGTATAAGTTTTTTTGTCTCAACAAAACTTCCGGACTGCATACGATAGAAATAAACGCCGCTTGCTAAATTACTTCCGTTGAATTGTACCGAATAATTGCCCGTTGATTTTCCTTCATTAATAAGTGTTTTTATTTCTCTGCCGACAATATCATAAAGTTTTATTGTAACAATTCCCGGTTCCGGAAGTGAGTAATTGATGGTTGTTGTTGGATTAAATGGGTTTGGGTAGTTTTGTTCGAGAAGGAACTGTTTTTTCAGTTCATGATTAGTTACATTTGTTAAAAAACTCTTTATAGAAAAAGTACTTCGTAAAAGTCCCAACTTACTGGTTCCAACATAAAGATAGTTATCAGCACCTACAGCCATTGCTGTTGCCTGAAGAGAGGAATCGATGCAGATCCATGTTTGTCCATTATCCTTTGTGCTGAAAATACCATAACTATTGCTTGCAAAACCAACACTTCCATAGCTATCACTATAAAATGTAAAATTTTCAAATTCGGTATGATTTGACAAGCTATCAATTTTAACCCAATTATCACCATAATTCGTAGAACGATATATCCCAAGATTAGAACTAAAAAAAATATTCCCATTAAAGCAACTGCTTAACGAATTAAAATTTTCAGGAATAACTGTTGAATAATCATTATAAAAAGTAAAAATATTTTTCCAATTGTTACCGTTATCTGTAGATCGAATAAGATAACTTGGTCCAGTTACTCCAACTTCCGGGCTTCCAAAATCTTCAGCAAAGGCATAAATAAAATTGTTGTCCGAAGCAGTAAGAGAAAAAATTTCTTCATAAGATATAGAAAGGTTGCCCCAAGAAACACCATCATCCGTTGAACGAGCAATCCAAGCTTGAGTTTGGAATCCCAAATAAAGTCCTGCTACGAATATAGAATTATTAGGTGAAACGATTCCGCCAGAGGGAATATTCTGTTCACCATAATCTTCACCAACAAGACCCAAATTATAATTAGACCAGGAACTCCCCTCGTCTTTAGAATAATTCGGCCAAAATTCATTGCAAACTAATATTCTACCATTTCCATTAGAAGACATAGATGAAATAGGATAACTCATATAATAATCATTTATTTTATCCCATGTTTTGCCGGTATCGGATGATGTATAAACTCCACCACTATTGTACTGTGCTGAACCGACAAATAATTTATTATCAGTCGTAATCGTCATAGCAGATATAGGAAGATTAGAATAACTAAGAAAATTTGTTTGCAGGAACTGTGCATTTAAATTGGGGGCTACTGTTAAAATAATTACAGGAAGAAATCTTCTAAAAAAAGATAGACTTATCATCATTACCTCCTTAATATTCAAAATAATTTAATTATTAAGATTTATTTACAAAACTTAAATTTTAGTTCCCTATGCACGAAAAACTTAAACCATTAAAAATAAAATAGTATGTAAAGGAAATTATTTTTGCATATTTGTATATAAGAGCTACCTACTCTGAGCATAAAATGCATAGTATAAATGTAGTGTCTAAATTTACTACATTTATAATATAATAATTCTCTATAAAAGAACAATAAGCAAGATTTCTACCAAAAGCTGACCGGAAATTATAAATTATAGGTGGAAGAATAATTCTCGCCCGCGAAACCCATTATTCAAATTCGAACTTTTAACTTTCAGAAACCATAATAGTCTTAATTAACCCAACAACAATAATTCAAATTGAAAGGAATTTTTATGTATCCGCCCAAGATCAGGGAGGATTTTTTTCGCCAGATTTATTTATGGAAGCAGATGGAGAATAAACCTATGGCACAAATAGTAAATGAAGCCGTTGAGCAATACTTATTAAATAAACGAAAACTATACCAACAAACAAAGGAAAATACTTATGACTGAAGAAACTAATTTCATTGATACCCTCATTGCGGAAGCATAGGCAGATGAAACCAAACAAATGAATGCATACTTCGACTTCTTAATCGCGGAGGTGATACGGCTTGAGACAGAAATCGCTCAGAACTTTAGTAACGCAGAGGAAGTGGCCAGGATCGTAAAGGAATGGGCCCTGAAGCATTGTTCCGGTATGCAAGATAAACTAAATATATTAAAGCTAAAGCTTAAGTCCTACATCCGCGAAGACGGAAAGAAAACCATCGACCTACCCTGTGGAACATTAAAGATCCGGAAACTTCCCGACAAGGTGAAAATATCCGACATGTAAAAGTTCCTTGAGGGCGCAACACAAGAAGTAATAACTGTTATTCCGGAAACTGTTAAGCCCGGCCTAAACAAAATAAAAGCCTATCTCAAAAGCAGTGAGCATATCTTGCCCGGGATTACATTAATTGAAGGTAAGGAAGAATTTAAATTAACAATTAATAATAAATCAAAGGATATAAAGTTACGACAAGCGGACCGAAGCTGAAAATTTCCATAAACCAGCCTATTACTATTGAGCTACTCTTCGACGAACCAATAACCGGAGTTTCAACATATGGTCCACACTTGAAAAGCATCATATAAACCTCGTTATTAAATGGTTTAGAACAACGGTTTCCGGCAGGCTAAAAAACGTTCATTACATATTCGCAGATATTTAGGTCGTATTACAGAATAATCAGAATGGAAAGTTTGAATTTAACACAAAAAAGAATTTTTTTAGTGCACCAGTAGGGATTCGAACCCCAAACCTTCTGATCCGTAGTCAGATGCTCTATCCAATTGAGCTACTGGTGCAAAAAAACACCGGTAAATATAATTATCTTGCTAAATATTTACAATCTTTATGTTAATATGAATAACATGAATACTTATGAAAAGGGAAAAAAGTTTATTTTAAAAATAAAAAAGCCGTTGTTTCCCCTCTCCCGGGGAAACAACAGCTTGTGGATTTATTCTTTTTGTTAATAACTAACTAACAAATTATTAACAACGAGGAGGAAGTTTTGTTTAATTAACTATTTATTTATCAGCTACCAATAAGTTCTTTTCCAATTGATCTGCAATCTGAATAAAAATGTATTCATGATCTTGCGCGGGAGATTCCGGTTTAATATCAACTTTTACATTTGAATTCAAATACATTTCTGCAAGGTACGCTTTATAACGTATTGCAGGATCTTCATTTTCCCGTGCAACAGAATTTAATACGTTTACAATATTCGCATAATCTTTTTCAGGGAAATACTTTTTGTATACTACAACATTATAAATTGTTGATTCTACAATACCCGGAACATCGCTTTTTAGAGATGCAGGAAAAATCTGCAAAGCTTTTTCAATGTCCGGTCTGTTTTTCTCACTGTAATTTGGTTGAGCATCAATACGAATTGAAAAAGCTAAGAGTATTAATACTATGGCCGCTGTTTTCAAATAACCTGTTCTCATGATTTTGTCTTTCATTATGTTTTAAAAATTCATGACATAATATTCAATTAGCATACCAGAATTTGTAAAATCCTGTAAATTATTTAATCAGATATAATTATGGTATTAATATCATTATGTGATTAATGTACGGATAGGTGCCACAAAAACGAGTACAATATCTGATAAAAATCTGTATCTTATTGATATTTAAGTAGTTAATTAGATATGAACCTTAGTGGCAGTTGGAAGAATTGTGGCAGGGATAAAATTTGTATGATAATTAAAATCAGCTCTTAATTATATATCTTTTTATTTCCGGCCGCTTTGCTCACTGCCCTCAGCCCTGCGCAGGCGGTTATTCAATGCCCGCCTTGATATTCCGAGTAATTCGGCGGCAATTGTCTGATTGCCGTCGGCTCTTTTCAAAGCTTCCTCAATTAGTGTTTCTTCTGTTTCTTTCAGACTTGGAAATCTCCCCGGGAAATAAATTAATTCATCAGCCTGATGCAGTACACCATTCGATGCACTGATCTTATGATTTATTTCTTCATTGTAGTCATTAATTTTTTTTCTTATTGATTCAAGTGAAAGTATCCCGGATGTATGAACGCTTATAGCATCAAAAATCATCCCCTCAAGTTCGCGTACATTTCCGGGGAAAGGATAATTACTTAAGAGTGTATAAAGCTCTTTCGGGACCGAAGGTCTTTTCTTACCCAATTGCTCCGAGGCCTTTGAAATAAGATGATCGATTAAGTACGGCAGGTCAATTTTTCTATCCCTTAAAGGAGGAATAATTATATGATGGGATTTAAGCCTGTAATACAAATCCTGTCTGAATGTACTGCTTGCCTGCATACTTTTTATATCGCGGTGTGTAGCTACAATAATCCGTGCATCGGATAATTTGGCGATATCCGATCCTAAAGGATAATAACTTCCGTCCTGCAAAAGCCGCAATAATTTTACCTGTGATTCTGTGCTTAAATCACCTATTTCATCAAGAAATAATGTACCGTCATCCGCTTTTTCAATAAGCCCCTTTCTCTCCATATCAGCCCCGCTGAAAGCCCCCTTCTTATGGCCGAATAACGTATCGGAAAAGAAATTATCATCAACACCGGCAACATTAACCGAAACAAGATCCCCCTTTCTTCCGCTTACTAAATGAATCGCTTTTGCAAACAGTTCCTTTCCCACGCCTGTCTCTCCGGTAATAAGTACAGGCAGGTTGGTTTTTGCAATTGCCTCGATGTATTTGAAGATAGATTCTATCGTATTACAACGGGTTACAATTTCCTTAAATGCTTCCGGGTATTCAACTTTCTGCCTTAAGAGCGACTGCTTAAGCATTTCATTTTCATTCTTAATTTGTGTAATCTCAAGCCCGCGTTTTATAGATGATACAAGCCTTGTATCACTTACAGGCTTTACAAGATAATCAAAAGCGCCTTCTTTCATACAAAAAACAGCGCTGTCAACGTCATTCACGGCGGTAAGAACAATAACAGGAGTTTCAGGATATTTATTAACTATCGCAGGCAGCAGGTCAAGGCCTGATAGGTAAGGCATATTTATGTCAAGAACTACAAGTGAATAATCTTTTTTTGAAAGAAGGTCCATTACTACCTGGCTGTCACGGCAGGTTTCAATATTATTCATTCCGCCTGAAGACATAGTCAGTTCGGCGCTTAATAAAAAATGTTCTTCATCATCAACAAAAAGAATGGGGCTTGAAGGGAATATTTTTTTACTCATTTTTACTTTCCTGTCAATTCGTTTTCTATTATTCCGGGGAATGATACTCTTGCCATAGTGCCTCTGCCGGGTGAACTCTTTAATATCAGGCTGCCTCCATGACTTTTAACTATATTATACGAAACCGAAAGCCCAAGCCCTGTACCGCCTAAGTCCCTTTTGGTAGTGAAAAAAGGATCCATAATATGCTTAAGGTCGTTCTCGGAAATCCCTATCCCTTTATCTTCAACTTTAATCCGTACTTTGTTTCTTTCTGCGTTATAATAAGTAGATACCTTTATTTCTGCCGAATTATCCTTTAATGACTGGCATGCATTAGTAATTAAATTTATTACTACCTGCTCAATCTGCTGTAAATTACCTTTTACAAGCGGCAGGTTTTTGCCGTACTCTACTTTAAAGTTATTCGTAGATTTTTTGATTAAATTATTTGTAATCAGTACGGCCATATCTACAGCTTTATTTAAATCAACCAGTTCATTAAGCTTACCGCTGTCCATTCGTGCATATTCTGTAAGGTTCCTTGTAATTACTTTAATTCTTTCGGATCCTTTAAGTATTCCGTCAATTGACTGCCCGATTTTATCTTTTGAAGTGCTGAACAACATTCCGGCAACACTAAAATCACCGTTATTCTTATAATACTCATCAAGTATCGGAAGAATATCCTTCCAGACTTTCATGAAAAGTTGAACGTTTAAAAGGATAAAATTATTTGGATTATTTATTTCATGAGCAATACCGGCAACTAAAATTCCAAGCGATGCCATTTTATCCGCTTGTTTTAATTGTTTATCCCTTACAGCCGCTGCCGCAGCGGCCTTTTTAAGCTGGGTAATATTGTTTATGAGACCGTCATAAGTAACCGGGTTGCCTGAATTATCTTTTGTTACAACAATTTTATTCCTGACCCATCTTATAGAACCATCCCGGTGTATTATACGGTGCTCAAGTGCATCCACTTCCTCGCCGGCAAGGGCAAGCTGGGCTTGTTTAAGTACATTTACCCTGTCCAGGTTATGCACCATTCTATACCAGAGTTCCGGGTCTTTTTTGTAATCTTCTGAAGTATACCCGGTTACCGAAACACAACCCGGGCCGTGGTAAGTATCAACTGCAATACCGTCTTTAATAGTTACAGTGTATATATAATCAGTCAGATAATTAATTAATTTTTCGTACCTGTTCTCAATCTGCATTTAACATTTCAAAAATTGTTTTATAAATATATAAATCTTTTAAGACTTCCTGAAGATTACACGTCACTATAAATTTCATGAGGTTCACCTGCAAGGTGAGCCTCACATTAGTGATTTAAATATTCAACCAAAATTTCATTTAAGTTTTGCTCTAAGTCCCGGCGGGGACACAATCTTTATAACAAAACAATCCCCTCAACAAACCTTCTCCTGATTACCGGAAAAAAGACATTTAGGCGATTCAAAGCAGCCCACGAATTTATTGGTGGGAAAATATTCCTCCAGGAACTTCACAGTTGTTTCAACGACTTACATTTTTTAGGGAGATATTATAATTATAATAAATTGTTAAAACGATTACACTTTTTGTTTGTTTTCCGAATACCCATAGCTAAAGCTATGGGCTGCTTCTGTCCATTATTATCGGGTTTTATTCTCATACAAATAAACATATTTAGTTAGCCCGCAAACTTGGTAAACCAATTGTTATGGAAGAATTTGGTTTGCGAAGGGATAATTTTTTAAATAAACCCGGCACGCCCACAACTGTTAAAGATAAATTCTTTGAAAAAATACTTAGTATGGTTTTCCACAACGTGTCGGCCGGTGCACCAATAGCCGGCGCTAATTCTTGGTACTGGGGATGTGAAGGAAGCCCGGATAATTATACTTATAAATGGGGTTTTGAAAACCCGCTGAGAGGTGCAAATAATTTTAATTCAATTTATTTTTCAGACACATCAACTATTAAAATACTAAAGAAGTATGCCGCTAAATTAAACGGGATTAAAAATGAGATTCCCCGCCGCCATAAATAATATTAAATAATATTTTTGATAATTAAAAACTCTCCAAAATCAAAACCCAAACCAAGTCCCAGCCCGATCAGTATTCCCGATTGTATATAGTACAATGAAATCTGAATAACCAGTTCAATTGAAATCCTTTCAAGCGAAACGTTAACAAATATTAAAAATATTCCGGCAATAAGAAATAAAATTCCGGTAAGAACTCCTAATCCCAATGCTCTTATAAACTTGTACTTCCCTGATGAATTAGAATACCATGTGTAATACAAATATAAACTCAGCCAGAAACTTCCGAACAGGACAATATCTCTGATAGTGAAACTTATTAAATGATTTTTCGAAATGATTAGATTTATAAGAAATACTGCTGCCAGGAATAATAATGAATCTTTTGTTTTACGGTATAATAAAGAAGCAAATACCAATGCCCCGGCAAACCCCAGCGAAGTAAATATAAATTTATTTGAGTATAAGTTAAAAATATTCGACTGAAAGAATACTAAACCAATTAGTATGAAGGCTGCAAATCCGCATACAGATACTATAACAAAATTCTTTAAACTAATACTATGTTCTTTTTCCATAGCAACCTCAATAATTTGTAATTCAGAGATTTTTATTCCTGTACGATGCAATTATAAACCTGTAATATTCAATTGTTGATTCGGGAGCCACGCCTCCTATTATTCCGGGAGTTTTCATCTTCATAGTATTCACGTAATTTTTCAATAATTAAATTGGGAAAATTTATTACAAAGTGCAATTAATAAAATCTATACATTAATATTTATTTCACACGGGCATTCCCAAAAACTTTCCAATCCGGACATTTCTTATTCTATATTACTTAATAAAATCATTTATGGTTTTAATAAATAAATCCGGCTGATCAACAAAAGTCATGTGCCCGCTCTTCGGGAAAATAACCAGTTTTGATCCTGTAATTTTTTCATTCATTTCTTTAGCAAGCGAAGGATCGCACTCATCGTTATCGCCGCAGGTAATAAGAGTTTTAACTTTTATTGTATAAAGTTTATCAACGTACTCTATGGATTTTAAATTACCATCTATTATAAATTCACCGTCAGCTCCCCACATCTCTTTATATAAATCCCAGGACATAATTCCGTTTGCAACCGGGTCATAATTAGGGTCGGGATTTTTCTGGTAAAGGTAAGGAAAATAACCTTCTCCCCATGCAGCCGTCATATACTCGTCCGTGTAACGGTTTTTTTCATAATCTTTACCATGCCCGTATAACCCTTCTTTTTCCAATTTATCAATCCGATCTCTTAGTTCGCCCGGCATTTTATTTTTCATTTTTACAAAAACTTCATTCATTTGTTTGGTACTGGGGAATGTGCTGCACAAAATCAGGTGAGTAAGATTTTTCTGATATTTAAGAGCATATGCTTGCGCCAATACACCGCCGCATGAATGGCCAAGCAGGGATATTTTTCCCAATCCCAGCGCCTTTCTGACTGCTTCAACATCTTCCACCATATTTTCAACGGTGTATTTGGATACATCTTCCAGCTTTTCTGATTTACCCGAACCGCTTTCATCTATAAAAATCAGCCTGTTATGCCTTGCCAGGGGTACAAGGTATGGAAGGAAGTAATCGTGAGAAGCTCCCGGTCCCCCGTGCAGGATTAGCAGGGGTTTACCCTGCCCGAATTCCTCATAATAAATCATTGTCCCGTTTGCATCCACATAACCATCCTGAATTTTATAAACCGGATTGACGGATTTATTAACAAGGCTGTCTTTGGAATTCACGCCGCAAAAAATAAATCCTGCGGCAGCAAAAATTATAAAAACTGTAAAAACAATTTGCTTCATCTTTAACTCCGTAATTATTGCGATTTAATTTTAACTTATTCTTATAATTAAAAAATAAGAATAATTAACTCAGTTTCGCAAATTATATTTAAACTAACCCATTTCGCTGAATTTGTTTCTAAGTCCCAGAGGGACGAAATATTTATAACAAAGCATTCACCTCAACATTTCTTCTCCTGAATCCCGGAGGAATGGCATAGTAATGGACATGTAATATATCAAGGTACATTTGTTCACCATGCCCCTCATAATGTTTCTTTGACCTATATAACGACAATTTTATTTGAATTTTGTTCTAAGTCCCAACAGGGACGAAATATTTATAACAAAGCAATCACCTCAACAATTCTTCTCCTGAATCCCGGAGGGATGGTATAGTAACGGACATGTAATATATCAATGCATTTTTATTCACCATCCGGAATTAACGATATCCAAATCCCGATTAATCGGGATGAAATGATTGTAGAAAAAACAATCCCCCCAACAGACCTTCTCCCCAACCCCATCAGGGGTGGTATAGGACTCCAGTTTCTACCGGGAAAATAATATTTTAAGAATAATTAATTATTTATTCTTATTTTTGACTTTTAAGTTTTTATCTTAATCTGCGCCCATAGCTCAACTGGATAGAGCATCAGACTTCGGATCTGAGGGTTGAGGGTTCGAATCCTTCTGGGCGTACACGATATTAAAAATTGAAACAGTCCATAGCTTAGCAGCATGGAGTATCAGCTTTAAAATATGAGGGTTGAGCGTTCTCCCATAGCGATCCCTATGGGAAAATCCTTCGGCGTATAAATTGTTTTTAGGATTCTTACGAAGAGGCCCCTTTGGCATGCCAATATAAGGGGGAACCCTTCTGAGCATATTTTTTATAAAAAAGTGCTTGGCCTAAATTATGCAGAGAACTTTTTCATTTACTAAAATATCCTACCTGAAAAGCTTAAATTTTTGTTTGTTTAAGCTAAATTTTCTTTTAACATTCCGGTGAATAGGGTTTGTTTAATGATGGTATAATTCTTCTTTTAGCATGGTCGGTCGCTGATTGTCAGATCTAAAGTCAATCTCATTTTGTATTTCCGGAGAACCATTTTAAATAAAACATCATTTTAAACTTATACCGGCTTTTACACGATAATGAATTAGTTTGGAAATTTATATTCAAAATAATATTATTTAAATAATATCTAAAGCTCATCTTATAAAGTGATAAACTACGCAATGGATATTTTATTAAATCGGATTAAAATAATGCTTAAAATTATTTCCCTCAATATATCTTAAAATAATAGATTAAAATTAAGGGTATCCATGATTTCAAAAATTTTAAATATTTGTAGAAAATATTTGCTATATGTTATTATAACAACCGTAATTATTTTTATTTCCATTACAATAATCGGTTATATAAAGATTGACAATGTCTTTTATCAAAATAATGCGGCAATTTTTGGGGAAGCAGAAAAGGTTTTATCAATCGGTCTTGTTGGAAGTATCGTGACGATTTTTCTTTTGGCAGGTTATTTAGCTTATACCGTTCATGATCCGCTTAAAATGCTTTCCAAAAAATTAAAAATAATGTCGGAAAAAGATATTGTCTCGTTTTCATCCGCTCTTGTCGAAATGGCGCAGGGAAATCTGACAACCGGTATAAAATTAGACACAAGTCCGTTAAAAACCTCGGTTAATGGACAAGTTGGCGAGATGGTTCGCGGATTAAATGCAATTATTGAAAATATGACCGAAGCGAGCAAAGAATTTAACGCTGCAACCGAAAAACCATGCCAGCGGCTGTTTTATATTGGTGCAGATTCCTACCTGGAAGGACGTGCTTGCGGTGAAGCAATGGGAAAAGCATTGAACGGAAAAGGTAAGGTAGCTATAGTTCTGGAAAATTTCCATTCTCTTGGACATGAATTAAGAAGGAAAGGATTTCAAAATATTTTAAGGGAAAAATTTCCTTCCATCTTAATAGTTGCTACAGTAGAGACAAATTTCAGTAGTGAAATCTGCTACAATGCAGCAAAAAATCTGCTTAAAAAATTTCCCGACTTAAATGGCATCTATCAAACATATAACGGAGCTTATTCTGCAAAAGCAGTACAGGAATCAAATAAATCCGGTAAAGTAAAAATAATCTGCCATGATTTGGCAGAGGATACAATGGAATTCGTTAAAAACGGTATAATTACCGCAACTCTTGGACAAGACGTTTTTGCACAGGGCCATGATCCTATAATTCATTTATTCAACCATGTAGTCAGTAATTGGCTTCCGGTACAACCGCGAATGTTGACAAATATGGATTTTGTTACTCCTGAAAATTACAGCAATTTTTGGCAGCCGGGGAAAGGGATAATTGAATCGGAACAGTCAGCATCCAGAAGGCCGAAACCATCTAAGAAATCAAATAGGCCGATAAAAATTGCTGTATTGGGAAGAGAGCGCGATTCATTCTGGTCTGATTTTAAAAAAGGCGTTGATGCTGCCTCCTGTGAATTAAAACAATATAATGCTACAGTTGATTGGATAATTCCCAAAGGTTCTCATGATGATGTAATAAATGTAACTGCCGAAACTTACGGACCGGCAATTGAAGAATGCGTAAAGAAGAACTACGACGCTATAAGTACGGGTATTTTTGATAAAAACCTTTCTTCATTTATTAACAACGCAGTAAATAAAAATGTAGTTGTTGCGGCATACAACACGGAGCCAATTAGTTTCCGGGGACTTTTTTCAACATTTATAGAGAAAGCCGGTAAGCTTTCATCGCTAAGTAAAAATCTTTCATCAGCAGCCTTGCAGTCAATTGAGTCTTCTAATTACAATTCTCAAGCGGTTCAAAACATGGTAGACAGCCTCACCGAAGAGTTGACATCGGTAAGCACTGCCAATGAGAACGTGAACCAGATTTTAACGTTTATTGAAAATATTGCAAGTGATTCACACGATCAAAAAATTGCATCGGAAAAAGTTTCAATTTCCACAATCGAAATTTCCAAAGCAGTAGATTCTGCAAACTTAAGTGCCAATGCCGTTGTTAAATCATCTAAGGAAGCAATAGGAATTGCAAAGGATGGAGCTATCGCTGTTAAGCAAAATCTTTCGCAGATGAAATCAATCGAAGAAACTATTAACCAATTTGCATCAAAAATTGAAGGCATGGCAAAACAATCCGAACAGATTGGCGAAATAATTGCAACGATTCAGGAAATTGCAGAGCAGACTAATCTGCTTGCATTGAACGCCGCTATCGAAGCAGCAAGAGCAGGCGAACAAGGCAGAGGATTTGCTGTTGTTGCCGACGAAGTAAAAAACTTAGCCGAGAGATCTGCAAAGGCTACAAAGGAAACGTCCAGCCTGATTTCAAAAGTGCTGAATAGCATTTCCGAAGCCGGAGAATCTATTAAATCCATTGTTAATAACGTAAAAGCAGGAACTGAAATTTCAGGAAAATCCGGCGAAGCTATCGATAAACTTTTAGTTTCATCTCAAGAAATGAACAATCAAATAAATACGATGGCAAAAGCCAATAGTGACGTTGCCGGCATTATGTCCGGGCTTGTCGGATCAATTGATAAAATTGCTGCCGTGATAGATCAGAATATGAGTTCCACCGAAGAACTTAAAGAAAGTGTGAAACAAACCGTGGATATGATCAATAACGTTGCCACTATAAGCGAGTTTAATACTTTAACTATAAATGAAATATCGGATAAAACTAATAAAGCCACGGAACAGGCAAAGGAAGTAGGTAAGGTTGCCGCCGGCCTTGACGAAATGGCCAATGAATTGCAGGCGGCAACCGCTCAATTCAAAATAGAATCCGACGAAATCAGCATGAATTAGTTTATAATACTGGGTCCTCAAAACATCTAAACATTAATTTCCGGTAAGTATTATTATTTTTGTTGTCTTAATTCAAATAGTTGTGTAATTTTTTGTATAACTATTTGGAGAATTCTGATATATAGCATTCAAAAAAACGATATTGATAAAACCGCTCGTTTATTGAGTCAATCCTTTATTGATTACCCAATATTTAATTATATAATTCCTAATGACGTATATAGAAAAAGGAAACTAATATATCTTTTTAAATTTCTTATTTGCCTTGGATTAGCAAATGGTGAGGTAATTTCAACCAGTGAAAGATTAGAAGGCGTATCAATTTGGATTTATTCCAAAAATAATAATTTTTCTTTATTAACTGTCCTTCAAGCCGGTTTACTAAGTTTGTGTTTTCGAGTTAATTTTGGAGTATTATATAGACTAATTAAAATTGGAAATAGGAAACGAGAAACACGGACTAAGATTATTTCGGGATATTATTGTCTGCTGGATATGATTGGAGTGGATCCTTTGTTGCAAAGACATGGATATGGCCGAAGGATGATTGAAGAAAAATTAATTGAGTTGGATGGCAGAAAAATACCGTGCTACCTTGAAACTAGTAGGATTGAAAATATTGCTTATTATGTTAAATTAGGGTTCAAACTCATTCACGAATATAAGATTATGAATATAAAAGTGTTTTGTTTATTACGATAGGAAAGAAATTTAAAATATTCAATAATTAAAACGTAAAATTGATAATTTTCAAACTATGCTTTTTTCAGAAGATTCATATAAATTCATGTTTGCCGCTATTCAGGAAGCCGAAAAGGCCCTGTTGGATGATGAAGTACCTGTCGGTGCTGTGGTTGTTCTTAATAATAGGATTATCGGCAGGGGTTATAACCAGGTGGAAAAATTAAAAGACGCAACAGCTCACGCCGAGATGATAGCCCTTACTGCGGCTTCAAATCATACAGGCAACTGGCGTTTAAGTGAATGCGATATCTATGTTACTCTTGAACCGTGCATAATGTGTACGGGAGCCCTCCTTAATTCAAGAATTAAGAGTTTATACTTCGGAGCTTTTGATCCAAAATTCGGCGCCTGCGGCTCTTTATACAACCTTGCCGCAGAAGGTAAATATAACCACAAAGTCGACATATTTTCCGGAATATATGCTAGCGAAAGCGAGAATTTACTTAAAAACTTCTTTTCCGGGAAGAAAAAACATAATAAAAAACTCACCGATTTATAAAATTTCTCTTTTGTTGAACTTTCTTTTTATGTAACTTCGCAAATAAATAATGTAGTTTCCGGTTTATAGCCATCTATTCCATATTTGTTGCAATTAAAAGGAGAAATTCAATGCTTAGAAAACATATCTTTTTCTTCCTGCCGGCACTTATGATTCTTACTTCATCCGTTAATTTCACACAAACTCTTAAAAAAGATATTGATTGGAAGCAGTGGCATTTTATTATTGGCGATTGGTTAGGGGAAGGACGCGGCAAAACAGGGCAATCAACCGGAAGTTTCTCTTTTGATTTTGATCTGCAAAAGAGAATTTTAATCAGGAAGAGCACTGCAAATTATCCTGCCGGAAACGATAAACAGACTTACTCACATAACGACCTGATGATAATTTATAAAGAACCTTCCAATTCCACACAGGCAATTTATTTTGATAATGAAGGGCATGTTATCAATTATTCGGTTAATTTTTCAGATGATCAAAACTCAATTATTTTTCTAAGTACACCAAGTCAAAATGAACCTATCTACAGGCTGACTTACATAAAAATCAATAATCAAAAGCTGGATATTAAGTTTGAAATTGCCCGGCCTGATACACCCGGCAGTTTTTCAACTTACCTCGAGGCTACGGCACATCGTAAATAAAAAATATATAATTTGCTGATTTAATAATTAAAAATTACTTCCTAATTATCTTTATATTTACACGTGTTTTTTTTAATTAATAGTAAATCAATAAATTGATGAGAGATAAATGCGTATAATATTATTCGGTTCTCCCGGTGTTGGAAAAGGGACACAGGCAAAAGTTCTTTCCGCTAAATTTAATATAGCACATATTTCCACCGGCGATATTTTAAGAAAAGCTGTTAAAGATCAAACTCCGCTTGGTTTAAAAGCTCAGGGTATGATGAATCGCGGCGAATTGGTTTCAGATGATATAATTATCGGACTTATTAAAGATACTTTGCAAAAACCGGAATGTAAAAATGGTTTTATACTTGATGGCTTTCCACGTTCAACCACGCAGGCAATTGCACTGGACGCAATGCTTGAGGAATTAAAGATAAAAGACACTCAATTACTGGTTATTACTGCCGATGAGGAAGAATTAGTTCAACGCCTTACCCAGCGAAGAGTTTGCAGGAACTGCGGCAGCCTTTTTAATTATTTTGATATAAAGGACAAAACGAATTGTCCCGATTGTAATGCTGAAAACAGTTTTTTCCAAAGGGATGATGATTCTGAAAAAGTAATAAGAAACAGGATGGAAGTATACCGTAATACAACAAAACCCGTCCTTGATTATTATGAAGGAAGAAAAAAGGTAATCTTAATCAATGGCTCCGGTGAAGTTGATAAGATAACAAATGATATATTATCCAAACTTGAACCGGATAAATAGAATTTAACTTTCCTTTTGTTTTGTAATTGCAACCAGGGATTTCCCGTCTTCAATTTTATAAATTTTGGCGGGATTCCTTTTTACAATATCATAATTATGCGTAGCTATCAGTACGGTTGTGCCTTTTGAATTTATCTTTTTTAATATTTCAATTATATCCGCCGCTGTTTCAGGATCCAGGTTGCCTGTAGGTTCATCCGCAAGTATCAGTACCGGGTCATTGATAACAGCTCTTGCAATAGCTACACGCTGTTTTTCACCGCCGGATATCTCATCCGGCATGCTAAACCTCCTGTGAAAAAGCCCAACATCCGTAAGTACATCGTTAACTTTTATTTTTATTTCTTTTAATGATACGCCGGTCGACCCTAGAACAAAAGCTAGATTATCATATATATTTCTGTCCGGAAGCAGTTTGAAGTCCTGAAAGATTATTCCGAGGCGCCTTCGGAGATACGGAAGTTCTGATCGTTTGATTGATTTTGAACTATAACCTGCAACAATCACTTCGCCGGCATCCGGCTGGTAATTCATATATACTAACTTTATAAGTGTGCTTTTACCGCAGCCGCTCTTTCCAATCAAAAAGCTGAATTCACCGTTATCTATATTTAAATTTAAATCTGAAAATACAGGCTGAGTCTGATAACTGAAAGCAACATTTTTAAATGTCAGCATATTATTTTACCTTTTTAATGATGAATTGAACTCTTTCCGATGAAGCGCTTCCCTGTTTGAATGAAAAAGCTTCGTAGCAATTTCTTACCCGTAAACCTGCAAGTTCAAGAAGGTTAAAGTATGTTTCAAAAGAAAATATTTTTTGATTGTGCACTTCGCTGAAATATTCACCCGATTTAAGCTTTAGTATAAAAGTATTTTTATGAATTTTAGTGTTTAAATTGTACTCGCTTTTTTGGCTGAATTTTATGCCCTTGTAGGTTCCCGACCGTTCCGGCTTTTTTGCATAAGCAAGGCTGTTTTTTTCCAGGCTTGCATCGAATGTGAATATTCCGCTATCCGGTAATAATTTGGAAATCTGTTTAAACATACTTAAAAGATTTTTACGACTGGATATATAGTTCACGCTGTCAAAACATGAATATATTAAATCAAATTGCGATTTAAACGGAAGCATTTTCATATCGCAGCATACCCTTGGTAATAAAGCGCCGTCACCGGATATAAGCATATTCCGGGATATGTCTGTAGCTAAGATATTAGGAAAATATGAACATAGTTTATTTGTAAAATTACAATTTCCCGCCCCTAATTCCAGTACGGAAGAACTTCCTGCAATATCATCTTTTACTAATGAATAAATATACTTAGCCCATAATGAATAATTAACGCTGCGCATTATATAATTATATATAAGAGGCAGCCTTTCATATATTTTACTTTCAGTAATAAGATCCATTATTTATTCAAATTTCTGTTTTTAACAATTTTTTTTGCGTAAATAAAGGCGCTGATTATACTCGATTCGTCCGCAATTCCCTTTCCTGCTATATCAAAGGCGGTTCCGTGGTCCGGCGATGTTCTGACAATAGGCAGACCGGCTGTATAATTTACACCCGAACCAAAATTTATTAATTTAAAAGGGATTAACGCCTGGTCGTGATACATACCCAGGACTAAATCAAATTTCCTGTACATTTTATTTGCAAAAAAAGCATCCGGGGAGAAAGGACCGCTTAAATATCGCGAATATTTACTTTCAAAAATAAATGGTTTTATCTTTTCCTCTTCTTCGCGGCCGATAAGTCCGTTTTCCCCTGCATGGGGGTTTAATCCCAAAATCGCAATCATGGGAGATTTTATTTTCAAATCATTTTGTAAAGCATTAATTATTACTTCTATATTCTGGTTTAGAAGTTTTTTTGTAATCAATCCGGGTACTTTTTTAATAGGCTCGTGAATTGTAGCGATTGCTGCATTCATCTTTCCTGAAAGAAACATCATAACATAATTCTTGACATTGCACCATTCTGCAAACATCTCCGTGTGGCCGGGAAAGTTTTTTCCGGCAAATTTAATAGCTGTTTTGGATATCGGGGCGGTAACTACTGCATCGGAATAACCGTTTTTTAATAATTCAAAAGATGTTTGTATCGACTTAAAAGAAGCTCTGCCCGAGTCAACGGTTGGTATTCCCGGTGTATGTTTAAATAATCCTGTATTTAAAATTAAAACCTGTTTTTTATTCCTGCTGCTTATCGTATTGCTTACCGTGTATTCGAATTCCGGCGTTATAAATTTAGAAACAAATTTAAAAATATTTTGCGGGCATGCAAATATAAATTCATCCTTTGAACCGCGGGTAATATTGTTCAAAGCTTTAATAACAATTTCGGGGCCTATGCCGTTGATATCCCCGCATGTAAATACAAATTTACTCATTATTAACTATTATACATTTTATTCAATATTTCCCGATATAATCGGCACCTGTTAAATAGAGTTCTGTCTTATTTTAATCTTAAATATAGGGCTTATTTCTTATTACAGCCAAATTCAAAAAAAGTCTTTATCCATAACAGGGCATAGTTAACCCTTAGCCGATAATTATAAAAAAATTAATCGATTAATCGAGCTTTGAAATGGAGAAATACTAATTATTCATGTTATTTAAAAATTCCTTGTTGTTCTTCACTCCCCGCATTTTATCAAGCAAGAAATCCATAGCTTCAACAGGATTAAAATCACTCAGAATTTTTCTTAATATCCAAACCTTTGCCAGTTCATCCTCTTTCATAAGCAGATCTTCTCTTCTGGTACCTGATCTGTTAACGTCAATCGCCGGGAAGATTCTTCTATCGCTTAAGTCCCTGTTAAGAACCAATTCCATGTTGCCGGTTCCTTTGAACTCTTCAAATATAACATCATCCATCCTGCTGCCGGTATCTATTAATGCAGTAGCAATAATAGTTAAACTTCCACCGTCTTCGGTATTACGTGCAGCTCCGAAAAATCTTTTAGGTTTATGAAGAGCGTTTGAATCAACACCGCCTGAAAGAATCCTTCCGCTATGCGGAACAACAATGTTATGAGCTCTTGCAAGCCTTGTAATACTATCAAGCAGAATTACAACATCTTCCTTTGCTTCGACAAGTCTTTTTGCTTTTTCAATAACCATATCCGCTACCTGAACGTGCCTCTCTGCCGGTTCGTCGAAAGTGGAACTTATTACTTCACCTTTTACTGAACGTTCCATATCGGTTACTTCTTCTGGACGTTCATCAATTAATAAAATAATCAGCTTTATTTCAGGGTGGTTTCTTGTAATAGAATTTGCGATCTTCTGAAGCAGGATGGTTTTACCGCTTTTAGGAGGAGAAACAATCAATCCCCTCTGCCCTTTGCCGATAGGTGAAAGAAGATCCATAATCCTCATAGAATATTCGCCCGGAGCCGACTCTAAAGATATTCTTCTGGTCGGGTATACCGGTACTAAATTATCAAATAAAGTTCTTTCTCTTATACCCTCTGGTTCAAGTCCGTTTACAGCTTCAACTCTTAACAGCGCAAAAAATCTTTCACCTTCTTTTGGCGGTCTTACCTGGCCGCTGACGAAGTCACCGGTCCTTAGACTGAATTTTTTAATTTGTGAAGGCGAAACATAAATATCATCCGGCGAAGGGAGATAGTTATAATCCGATGACCTGAGGAAGCCGTAGCCATCGGGCAAAACTTCCAGTACGCCTTTTGAAAAAGTAAGGCCGTCTTTGGCAGTCTGCGCTTCCAGAATTTTGAAGATTAGTTCTTGTTTCCTCAAATCACTGTAGCCGGAAATACCTAAATCCTTTGCTATAGCATTGAGTTCAACAATCTTTTTTGACTTGAGTTCAGAGATATCCATTGGCATTTTATGTGTCCCAAATTATTTTTGAAATGAAATATGAAAATAGAAATTATTGAAATTCTTCAACGGTGTTTTCCCGTATTTATATACGCGGTATTTTTATCAATTATCTTAACACTATTGCTTAATAATGAAAGGAACAAGAGGTATAGTAGAAAATTACGGCTATTTGGAAAAAATGTCAAGCAATTTCGCATTTTTACAGTGCCGATTTTATTTCACCTACCAAATACATACTTCCTAATACTACCAGGCACGTATCAACAGGTTGTTTTTTAAATTTTTTTACAAAATCTGCCGGCTCCGGCTCCGGGATAGCTTCAATATTCAGATCCTTTGAAATACCATCCAGCTCCTCTATTGTGCTGGAGCGTTCTATATTTACACGGGTTATATGAATTTCATCAAAGAAGTTGCACAATGAAGATAACATGCCCTTTATTGACTTATCTTTCATCACGCCGAACAGCAATACCCGCCTTGAGTATTTGTTCATCTCACGTTTAAATTCAGATAAGAAGTTATCAATACCTTCAGGATTATGGGCGGAATCAAAAATTATATCAGGCTTTTTAGAATAATATTCAAATCTGCCCTGTAAACCTGTGTTTTTGATTACATTCTTAATCCCATGTGAAATAGTCTTTAAGTCATCTTTCAGCAAAACTTTGGAAACCGCCAGTCCTGCCAGGGCGGCATTGAATTTCTGATACTGCCCTTTCAGGGGCATGGACCAATCATCAAGTTCAATTTCTTCAGTATAAAGCTCCAGGTCATTTCCTTTTATAATTGCATAATCTTCAATCTTAAACAATTTACTGTTTGTTTCCTTGCATTTTTCATCAATAACGTTTTCAGCATCTTCGGGAAGCCTGCCTATAAATACCTGCGAATTATTCTTTATAATTCCTGCTTTTTCACCCGCAATATCCTTAATTGTTGTGCCTAGTATTGCGGTATGTTCAAGGCTTATGGATGTTATTAATACAGCCAGGGGATTTAAAACATTTGTTGCATCAAGCCTGCCGCCAAGTCCGGTTTCAATTACGGCATAATTTACATTATTTTCATAAAAGTACTTAAATGCAACCGCTGTAGTAACTTCAAAAAAAGTAAGTTTGTTTTCATCAATATAATCGGAATAATCGTTAATAAATTTAGCCAGATAATCATCCGGTACCAGTGAGCCGTTAATCTGTATGCGCTCATTGAACCTTACAAAATGAGGGGATGTATACAAACCAACTTTATACCCGAACTCCATCAGGATGCTTGCAGTAAAAGATGATGTGCTGCCTTTCCCGTTAGAACCTGCAATGTGAAATGTCTTCAATTTTTCGTGTGGATTTCCAAGGTATTTCAGGAAACCACTAATATTATCTAATCCTAATTTTACCCCGAAAGTATGAAGCGCAAATAGTTTTTCTAAAGCTAATTCAATATCCATATACATTAAATTTGATATGAACCGGTTACACTTGATATTTTTTCAATACCCTTATCCAGGCAGTATTTTTCAAGGTACTCTATTATTTTAGTTGCCGCCGAAGGATTTATAAAATTCAATGTGCCAAGCTGAACCGCAGACGCACCGACAATCATAAATTCTACCACGTCTTTCCAATTCATTATTCCGCCGATACCGATTATAGGTATATCAACAGTTTTCTTTATTTCCAATACTTTTGCAAGCGCAACCGGTTTAATAGCCGGTCCCGAAAGTCCCCCGGTAACATTCTTTATTTTCGGTTTGCGAGTATTGATATCGAAAGCAGTGCCTACAAGAGTATTTATAGCAGAAACGGCATCCCCGCCTTCATCTTTTACAACTTTAGCAAAATCTGCAATATTAGATACATTAGGAGAAAGTTTTATTATCACAGGTTTTTTAGTAACTGATTTAACCTTATTGGTTATCTTCCCTACGGCTGAAATATCATTACCGAATTGCAGGCCGCCTTCTTTAACATTTGGGCAGGATACGTTTATCTCAAATGCGTGTATTGCCTCTTCTTCAGTAAGTATCCTTGCGCATTCAACATATTCTTCAATTGTACTAGCTGCAATATTACAAATAAGGGGAACATCAAACTTTTTTAAGAAAGGTATTTTTTCCTTTAAGAAAACCTCTACGCCTACATTTGCCAATCCGATTGCATTAAGCATACCGGAAGCTGTTTCTACAATTCTCTGAGGTGGATTTCCTTTCCTGGGTTTTAAACTTAATGATTTTGTAACAATTCCGCCAATTTTATTTAAATCAACGAACTCGGACATTTCATTGCCGTATCCTACGGTACCCGAAGCAAGCAGTACCGGGTTCCTGAATTCTAATGTGCCTACCTGTACGGATAAATCTATATTGCTCATAATATTATATCCTTAATATTAAATACAGGCCCGTCCTTGCATACCAGGAGGTATTTATCTTTATGTTTTGTTGATTCAACCGGGCATCCCTGGCAAATTCCAAATCCGCATGCCATTGCACATTCTGTAGATATTTCGCATTCAATATTATTTTTTATACAAAAGCTGCTAAGCGACCTGAGCATTGCATTAGGGCCGCAGCCGAATATTTTTACATCTTTTGAATTAAGCAGATTTATATTTTCATTTAAAAGTTCAACTACATTTCCCTTGAAACCCAAAGAACCGTCGTCGGTTGCAGTTAATATATTATTCATCCCGTGTGTTATAACTTCTCTGAATGTTTTTCCGCCTACAAAGCTTAATACTTTTTTTCTTTTGCCTATCTTCCGGGTCAGGTATGAAAACGGCGCAGAACCCAGGCCGCCTGCAACTATGACTGCCGTCTCATAGCTTCCTTCATAATTAAAACCGTTGCCGAGAGGGCCGAGAATATCCAGTGGATCTCCGTTACGTTTATTGGCAAGAGTTTTTGTACCTTCGCCCAGAACATTGAACATCAGATAAATAAAGTCGCCTTCAACATCGCAGACACTGAACGGGCGCCTTAATAACGGGTAAGTTGATTCGGATACTCTTAAATTAACGAACTGTCCCGGTTTAATATTATTTGCAATTTCAGGGCTCAGAATTTTAATTAAAAATATTTGATTTTCAAGTTCAATGATCTCTTCAACATTTGCATCAACAATAAGCAAAATTATTCCTTTTTGAAATTAAAATGCGTAAAATGGAACTCTTTAGGTGTAATCGGAGGCAGGTTAAATTACTGCTCACTCTTTTTTAGTTGTTTAATTTAACAAAAACAATTTTTAGTTAAACAAAATTAAATAATCTTTTAATAATATGCGAACAAATAAACCTAAAATTTTCTTCATAGCCCGCAGCTATTGATTATTTAGTGAAACAAAGTAAAATCTTAAGCCAAGGTTAATGTTAAGTCCACCGTCATTTCCTAATCCGGAAATTATACCGCTCCTGGATAAATTGTATTGTACTTCCCCTACCAAAGAAAACGGGCTGTTTTCAAACTTACGTTCAAGAATAACACCACCGAAAAGTCCTAAAAATCCGCCGCCTTTAGTTACTGCCGAATAAGAACCTGCGGGGCCGTTTTTTTCTTCATTAACACTCACAAAAACTATTCCGCCGTTTATACCAAGTGTATAATTATTTGATAAGATAAAATCATAAAGTAAACCGGCATTAAACAACCACTCTCTGAACGTTGCTGTGCCTCCCCTGTCTTCAGGAATAACTACCGGGTTTCCATTTTGAAGTTCCAACTCATTATTTTCCGGAACCCCGTTTTTAGTGAAATAAGAAATCTTACCATAGAGATAAGTTTGCGTTAAAATTGGCAGGCCCACTGTAATGCCCGGCAGGAAACCTATATTTGAATTATATGTCTTGTCAAACTGATTTTGAGCAATATCGTATATGCCAACGTTTAATGAGCCGAATGCGCTCTGTGGATTTGTTTGCTGTGCATAAAGCGATGAAATAATAAATAAACTTAATAGTAAAATGCGTTTCATATATGATGTTCCTTTTAATTTAAATATATTTTATATCCGGCGGCGCACCTGATTCCAGGTAAGAACGTGATGAAAAAGGAACCTGGTTATTTTATTTGGTAGCCAACGACTACTCAAGTGTTTCAGCTTTTTTCTTGCGGATAGCTTCTGTTTCTATGACACTTTTAGATTCGCTGATTTTATTCTATCCAATTTCCATCGATCATTTTTCCCAATCATTTGAATACCAACAAAAAATATTCTTATTATTAGTTGTTTTTAATTTAGTTTATCAATCTGTTGAATAATAAAGAGAAGCGGTTGTTTTATCAATAGTGCAAAGGGATGAAAGTGGGACTACATCTTTGGGGCAAGCTAACGGAATTTCATTTTAGAGATAATATTATAATCAAAAAATATTTTAAAATACTGGCGGGTAATATTTATCACAATCCTGCTAAAAAAGAGATAGGAAACTTGATAAGTAAGAAGTTAATATTCTAAATTTCCAGACAGTTATGTATTAATTACTCAAAGACAAAAACATTTTACCACTCCTGAAGTGATCACTTTGTGATGAGACCCTAAGACCACAAAGAAACACTATGAAGGATTACTGTTTAGATAACATCTAAAGAATTTGAATTTATAAATTCTCCGTAAACTTATTAATCTTAAGATAGTCTACTATCTTTTTTACTTCCTGGGCCTGATCCCTGCGGCAAACCAGCAATGCATCGGGCGTATTAATAACAATCAGGTTTTCAACGCCTATAACCGCCGCGAATTTATCAGGGGAATATATATAGGTGTCGGCAGTCATCTCCGTAAATACATTTCCTATAAAAGCATTCCCGTCTTTGTTCTTAGGAGTAAGCTGATATACTTCTTCCCAGCTTCCTACATCACTCCAGGAAAATTCTCCCTTTATCAAATGTACTCTTTGTGATTTTTCCATAATACCATAATCAATGGAAATATTTTTCAGTAATCCGTATTCGGTTAGAAGCGTATTCTCAAATTTTTTGGTATTGAGATCATTTTTAATCTTTTCGAGCCCTTCATACAGGTCCGGCATAAATAGTTTTATCTCTTCAAGAATTGCATCAGCCCGCCATATAAACATCCCGCTGTTCCAGAAGAAATCACCGCTTTCTAGAAACCTGACCGCTGTAGCATAATTAGGTTTTTCGGCAAAATTAATTACTTTGAATATATTTTCTTTATGATCGTTTTCATCAACCTGTATATAACCGTATCCTGTTTCCGGGCGCTCCGGCTTTATACCTATAGTTACTAATCCTTTTGACTCATAGGCAAAATTTGCAGCTTTTTTAATTGTATCATGGAACCGGTCTAATTCATTAATTAGATGATCTGCAGGAAGTATCACCATAATTCCATCTTTTGATTTTTGCTCTATAATAATAGATGCTAATCCTATACAGGCTGCAGTGTTCTTTCCAAATGGTTCTTCAATTACATTTTCGGGTGGAATTTGCGGCAATTGATTAATTATTTCTTTCCGCTGAACTTTATTTGTTATTATATAGATATCTTCGTTTTCAACTAAACTCTGAAGCCTTGAAACGGTATCCTGTATCATTGTATTTTCACCGATAATCTTAAGCAACTGCTTGGGAGTCTTTTCCTTACTCCTGGGCCAAAACCTTGAACCAATTCCTCCTGCCATAATAACAGCGTAAACTTTCATTTAACTCAAGTCCTTAATTTTAATTGATTGTATCTTCTTACCGAAATCTTCTGCCCTGTTAAGATAAGTTGTAATGTCCACTTCTTTACCTCTGACTACAGCCACTATAACTATCAGGCAGGCGCGCAATGCCTCTATAACTTCCCTGCCCGGCATTAATTCACGGATTCTTATTAAAAAAAGAGATTTTGCAAGTATCATGTGCATATTTGCAATGATATCAAATCCTCTTCTGGATGACATATCCCCGTTCGTCTTCATTAACTTTGCAAAGTTCAGAATGTCTTCGGGGTTGTATTCATTTTTAGATAATTGTTTTAATAATGCATCGATAGGTTTTATGGGCTTTAATATCTCGGATTCATAATTTTGAATAAAAAAACTTTCCTCATCCCTGTCGTCTTCAAAAATTAATTTTTCTTTTATTACTTCGGCTTCCGGCTTAACGAAAATATTTTCGTCAGGCTGTCTTTTGGAAAGGTCTATACTAAGTCCGTCATAATTCTTTTTTGCATTTTGTCTATCGGAAATTTTTTCGGGTTTTAATTCCCTGTCTTCGGTTAATTTTTCTATAGCTTTTTTAAAGGTACCGGGATTCACAATATCAAGCATATGGCTGAGGTCTTTAATTAAAAATTGACTGTGCTCTTTAAATTTATCCGATAATTTAAATAAATCTACCTGACCTTGTGTAAGATAATTGTATATCTCATTCAGCCTGATTGCCAGTGTTGAAAGCTCGGTAATCTTTTTCATAGCTTTAATGTCGCTGTGCAAATCGCCCGAGCGCAAAATCACTTCTCGCAGCAGGGCTACAACTTCAATTTTTTCCGTACTAAGGCGAAGATTATTTGAGGCTGCTGAAAGACTCTGGATAATATATTGCTTTATAATGTCCATTTACTTTCTATAAACCCTTGGAACCCTTTTGCTGATATTACATGTAATTTCATAGGGAATCGTATCCAATAATTTGCTCCAGTCCCACGCCGTTATCCGCTTCCCGTTTTCTTCTCCAATCAGGATAACCTTATTATCGATAGTTATATCGTCAGACTTAACATCAAATATAACTCTATCCATCGAAATTCTGCCTATCAAATTATAAAATTTCCCGTTTATAATTGCTTTTGCTTTGTTTGATAAATTTCTATTGTATCCATCAGCATACCCTATAGGCACAGAAACTATTTTTGTTTTTGATCTTGCGGTATAAGTCCTTCCGTAACCTACAGTTTCTTCTTTTTTAATTGTTTTTATGCTTGTAATGCGTGAAATAAGAGACATAACCGGTTTTATCGAAATAGATTCGGATGTTTCAAGAGACGGATAATACCCGTACAAACAAATCCCGGGACGAACCATATCAAAATAACTTTCCGGCATATCAAGTATAGCGCCGCTGTTTGCAGCGTGAGCCAGTCCGTAGTTTATATTTATTTCTTTCAGCTTCTTTAATAACGTTTTAAAGCGTTTCAGTTGGATTTCCGCGAAAGTTTTATCTTTTTCATCAGAAGTCGCAAAATGTGTATAGATACCGTCTATAATAAAATTATCATTATCGTTGAGCCTCTCGATAAATTTTAATGCATCTTCGGAATTAATACCAAGACGGTTCATACCGGTATCAATTTTAACATGTACTTTTATCTTTTTTATTGAAGTGCTTTTCGGCTTAATCCTGTTCCTTGCCTTCAATAATATATCCAGGTGTGAATTTTCAAATACAGTTGGAATAATATTATAGCTGAATACTGCATCCGCTTCATTTTTTTCGAAAGGATCAAAGACTAAAACCGGCTGCTTAACATTATATTTGCGAAGTTCGATAGCTTCATCGCAAATTGCCACGGCATAATATTCCGGTTTTTTATCTCCCAAAGAATTATATACGTCCAATACTTTTTTAACACCATGACCATAAGCGTCTGCTTTTACCACGGCCATTATTTTTACATTCTTAACTTTCTTTCTTATATTAAGGAAATTACTCTTTAAGTTATTTAAGCTGATTTCTGCATAAGTGGGTCTCATAATTAAACATTTTATTAAATTGTCGGCAAAATATAATTTTTATAGAAGTTATAATCAATTATTCATTGAAGTTAAGCAATGGATATTTAAAGTAGCCCCGGCATTTAAAACCTGCCTGCTCCGCCAACGGCGGTGCCTTGAACCAAAGTCTTATCCGCCTCCGGCGTATAAGTCAATAAAGTCCGGGCTTCATCATTAACACCAGGATTAATCCCGGTGTAAATTTTAAGGAAATAACTTCCCTCCTGTTAATCTTGTTCTCTGGATTGAGAATATAATTTTATCATTAGTTCTTATAAATGAAAATCATATTTTAAATATATTGTCCTTAAACGACTTATAAGATAAAATTAGAAATTATCTCTTTGGCATATATATTGAAAATATAAACAGATCAAAAATAAGTTTATGAAAAAATAATCTATTTATTTGACATTACTAAGCACTTATTTTAATTTTATAAATAAATTTTAATATATAATGCTTATAGATTTTGGTAGAATTTTTGTTTTCATGATTGTGGCAATACTTTTTGTTATTGTTGCAATCTTAGCTGCAAAGTTAGTCCGTCCTGCAAGGCCTTCCAAAGAAAAATTAATGACGTATGAATGCGGTGAAGATGCTATTGGATCTCCATGGGTAAAGTTTAATCTAAGATTTTATGTTGTTGCTTTAATATTTTTAATTTTCGACGTAGAGATTGTATTATTAATTCCATGGGCATTAGTATATAAAGAATTTGGAATGCAGGGTTTCTTAGTCGGTGCAATATTTTTATTTCTGTTGGGCCTGGGCATGGCATATGAATGGCGAAAAGGAAATATTGAATGGATCAGGCCTAAAATTGTTCCTCCGGTGTTAAAAAAAGGTCCATCCCCGGAAGAAGTTGAGGTACAAATTTGATTTCGCTTTTGATTATATCAGGATGTTAGGCGTGCTAAAAACTTACAATCATTTTTCTATTTAAATTCAAAAAAAATATGGGTTTACTGGATAAACAATTTGCTAAGGAAGGTATTGTAATATCATCATTGGAAGACCTGCTTAATTGGTCTCGCCTGTCATCTTTATGGCAGGTTGGTTTCGGTTTAGCATGCTGTGCAATTGAGATGATGGCTACTTCCGCTTCACATTATGACTTTGACCGTTTTGGTGTTATACCGCGAAACTCACCCCGCCAGGCAGATATAATTATTATTTCCGGGACGGTAACGCTTAAAATGGCTACGCGTATAAAAAGAATATATGAACAAATGGCTGATCCTAAATATGTTATTTCAATGGGCAGTTGTTCAAATTGCGGCGGCCCTTATTGGGAACATGGTTATCATGTTTTAAAAGGCATTGACAGGGTTATCCCTGTAGATGTATATGTACCGGGCTGCCCGCCCAGGCCTGAAGCTTTACTTGAAGGCTTATTAAAGCTGCAGGAAAAAATCAGGAATGAATCTTTGGTAAAGAAAACAGCATGAAAAATATTCAGGAAATATTTAGTGATCTAAAAGAAAAATTCGGTGATGCTGTCCTGGAATTAATTGCTTCGCCGCCTTTCGAATCAATCATTACTATATCACCGTTACAGATTGCCGATGTTTGCTTGTTCTTACGCGATAATGAAGAATTGAAATTTGACAGCCTTGTTTGCCTCTCCGGAGTTGATGACGCAAACGGGAAAACAATTAAAAATGAAAATGGCGACAGCGTAATTGAAGGAGGAACGTTAAGCGTTTATTACCATCTTGAATCCACCGGCTTCAGGCATAAAATAATACTTAAAGTTTCAGCGCCGAGAGAAGATCCCGTTGTTGCTTCGGTTGCTTTAATCTGGCGCCATGCCGACTGGCATGAACGCGAGGCTTATGATTTGGTTGGTTTCAAATTTCTGAATCATCCTGATTTAAGAAGAATTTTAATGCCTTATGACTGGGAAGCCGGCCACCCTTTAAGAAAAGATTATAAAAATCCTGAATTTTATATGGGCATGAAAGTACCTTACTAACTGAAGTGACGCAGGTTTTTAAAAAATTTATTAAGTAGCCCCGGGTTTTAACTCGGGGAATAATGAAGTTCTGATTTTATTGGCTTTAGCCAAAATTTTTATAACATTTTGGCTAAAGCCCAACATGTTTTGAAATTTGGTGATCCCCGACATAAATGTCGGGGCTACTTTAAATATAATTTGAGTAACAAAAGCTATAAATATTATAATGAGGTTGTCTAAAAATTAATTTTAGACAACCCCGTAAAAAAAATATATAGAAATCATGGCTCTAAAAACCGAACATATGACCCTTAATATGGGCCCTCAGCACCCGTCAACACACGGTGTACTAAGGCTTGAAGTAGAACTTGAGGGCGAAATAATTAGATCCGTAAGGCCGCATATAGGATATCTTCACAGATGTTTTGAAAAACATGCCGAAGCGATGACCTACCCGCAGATTATTCCTTATACCGATAGAATGGACTATCTGGCTTCAATGTATAATGAATTCGGCTATGCTATTGCAGTTGAAAAATTACTTGGAATTCAGGTCCCTGAACGGGTAGAATATATCAGAGTGATAATGGGCGAGTTCCAAAGGATCGCTTCTCATCTTGTCGCAATCGGTACTTACGGGCTGGACATCGGAGCTTTCACTCCTTTCCTCTTCTGCTTCAGGGACAGGGAAATGATTTTAAACCTCTTTGAAATGACATGCGGCGCAAGGCTTCTGTACAATTATATATGGGTTGGCGGACTTTCACATGATTTACATCCGGATTTTGTCAGAAATGCCAAAGAGTTTGTTACTTACTTCAGACCAAAGGTTAAAGAATTAAATGACCTTCTTACTTATAACAGGATATTTATAGACAGGACGACTAATATCGGCATACTTCCGTTAGAAACTGCGATTAACTTCGGGATAAGCGGCCCGAACCTTAGAGGAAGCGGTCTCAAGTGGGATATCAGGAAAGATGATCCCTATTCTGTTTATAATAAATTCGATTTTGATATACCTGTAGGTACGGGATTGATCGGCACCGTGGGTGACTGCTGGAGCAGGTATTTTATACGCATACGCGAAATTGAAGAAAGCCTTAAAATAATAGAGCAGGCATTGGAACAAATACCTGAGGGCGATGTAACATCCGCAATTCCTAAAAGAATTAAACCTCCCGTAGGTCATGTTTATTCACGCGTAGAAAATCCCAAAGGCGAACTAGGCTATTTTATTATCAGCAACGGCACTCCGAATCCTTTCAGGGTTAAGGTAAAAGGCCCTTCATTCGTACATCTCGGTGTAATGAACGAACTCTGCAAAGGGCATATGATTGCGGATGTTATTGCAATCCTGGGCAGCATCGATATAGTATTGGGAGAAGTTGACAGATGACATACGACTTTTTTTATAAACTTTTTAATAGTGATATAATTGCTGCTTTAATTCAAAGCCTGCTCCCGTTGTTTTTTTTCATTCTTCCCTATGCTCTTTTTGCAGTATGGTGGGAAAGAAAAGTTTCCGCTCACATGCAGGACCGGCTTGGCCCTATGAGGGTCGGATGGCATGGCGCCTTGCAGCCTATTGCAGATATCTTTAAGCTTTTTCAAAAGGAAGATATCATTGCTTCAGATACCGATAAATCATTATTTAACCTGGCGCCTGTCCTTGTATTTGTAGGCAGTTATGCTGCGTTCGCAGTAATTCCGTTTTCAAGTGCATACATAGGCTCTAACCTTGACCTGGGAGTATTTTTCCTTGTTGGAGTAAGCGGATTTGCAGTTGCAGGTATTTTGATGGCAGGATGGGCATCAAATAACAAATACTCGCTTCTTGGTGCTGTAAGGTCGGTTGCCCAGATTATAAGCTATGAAATACCAACAATTCTTATAATTATTACAATAGTTATGATAACGGGTACGCTGAATTTAAATACGTTGACTCAGATTCAGACAGGATATTTCTGGAACTGGATGATTTTCGGCGGGCCCGCTTCGGGTATTACAAAATATGTGTTGATTCCTTTTATGATCCTTGGTTTTGGAATTATATATATAAGCACGCTTGCGGAAGTTAATCGAACTCCTTTTGATATTCCCGAAGCCGAATCGGAACTGGTAGCGGGCTACCATACTGAATATTCTGGAATGAAGTTTGCGATGTTCTTCTTAGCTGAATATGCAAATATGCTTGCCGTTTCTGCTCTTGTAGCCGTTCTTTTTTTTGGAGGGTATCAATCTCCCTGCGGTTACCTGGGAAATATTTTAGGATTAAAATGGCTTATCCCGGTTGAACAATTATTCTGGTTTACTGCTAAAGGATTATTTTTTGTTTTCGTACAGATGTGGTTAAGATGGACTTTGCCTAGATTACGTGTGGATCAATTGATGAATACATGCTGGAAATATTTAATTCCGCTGGCTTTCGTCAATTTAATCATTATTGGTTTAATAACTTTGATGTAAAAAAATGATTCAATATTTTAAAAATATTTATACTGCGATTGCGACTATTTTTATCGGTATGAAAATTACCTTTAAGCATTTGTTCGTCCCTGCCGTTACAATCCAGTACCCTAGTGTAAAACCGAAGCTTCCTGATAGAGAAAGAAACCGTCTTTATGTTAATTTTGATGACTGCATTGGATGCGACCAGTGTTCACGTGCTTGTCCCGTAGAATGTATAACAATCGAAACCGTTAAAGCCTTACCCACAGAAGATTTAGGAAAAACTTCTCAAGGCAAAAAGAAGGCATTATGGGTTACTAATTTTAAGATCGATTTTGCTAAATGCTGTTACTGCCAGTTATGTGTATTTCCCTGTCCTACCGAATGTATATATATGACCGATGTTTATGAATTCTCAGAGTATGAAAGGTCGGATTTAATATACAACTTCTCTGTATTAACACCTGCAGAATCTGAAGAGAAAAAAGCTAATTGGGCACGATACGAAGCTGAAAAGGCGGCAGAAAAAGCTGCTAAAGCAGCCGCACCTAACCCGGTAAATACGCCTAAGGAAAAATAAATTATGCCTGTTTATACTATAATATTTTATCTGTTTGCCGCCATAACCGTACTATCCGCATTTTTTGTGGTCACAACCAGAAATATTATTCACTCTGCTTACTATTTACTTTTTACATTATTCGGAATTGCGGGAATATATGTACTGCTCGGCGCTGATTTTATAGCAATTGTCCAGCTTGTTGTTTATATCGGCGGAATTCTTATCCTTCTGCTGTTCGGTGTTATGTTAACAAATAAGATTACACATGTCCAGATTAAAAGCGGTACAATTAAAATTATTCCTGCTGCACTTGGAGTTGCATTATTTGCCGGAATTCTTGCGGCAGCGCTTCTGAATACTAAATGGAAAACCATTAATAATGAATTACCTCTTGCAACAACACATTCTTTAGGTCTTTTATTATTGCAGCAGTACGGAGTGGTTTTTGAATTACTCGGTATCTTATTATTAATTGCGCTAATCGGGGCCGCTTCCATGGCGCGTAAATAAAACTATTATGGAAATAACGTTAAATCATTTTTTGTTTGTAAGTATTGCCCTGTTCTGTCTCGGCATATTCGGCATCGTTACAAGAAAAAACGCCATTAATGTTCTGATGGGAATAGAACTTATCCTGAATTCGGCAAATATAAATTTTATTGCGTTTGCCAAATTCGGAAATTTCGGATACCAGGGACAGATTATGGCGCTATTCGTTATTATACTGGCTGCCGCAGAAGCCGCTATTGCCCTGGCGATTGTTTTGAATATTTATAAAAATTTCTCAACGGTTAACGTTGATGAAATTGATACTTTGAAGGATTAGCGCTTATGACTGAAAACGTTATGATACAATTAGCTGTCGCAATTCTTTTTCTTCCTTTACTGGGATTTGCAGTAACGCTGTTCTTCGGCAAAAAATTAAAATTCCTTTATATATTTGAAACTGCTGTTTTAGTTATTGCTTTCGTACTTTCTGTTATTCTTGCTTATAGCCAGTTTAGTTTCTTCCCGGGTGCCAGAATCGTCGGGGAATTTCACTGGATTGATTTAGCCAACACTCCGCTTCTGGGGCGTATTACTGTTGATCTCGGAGTTCTTATAGACAACATTTCAGTACTGATGATTGTTGTTGTTTCCTTAATAAGCATGCTTGTTCACTTCTTCTCTATCGCTTATATGAAGGGTGATAAAAGATATAACCGTTACTTTGCTTACCTGGGTATTTTCGTTTTCTCAATGAATGGGATAGTGTTAACTCATAATTTGTTGATGATGTATATATTCTGGGACTTAGTAGGCATTTCATCTTATTTATTAATTGGTTTCTGGTACGAAAAAGATTCGGCATCAAATGCGGCAAAGAAAGCATTCCTTGCAAACAGGATCGGCGATATAGGGATGTTCCTCGGAATCCTGCTGCTTTTTATTACTTACCATACTTTTACTTTTGATAAAATTTTTAACGGGATGTCTAACGGGGTTCTACCGTTTAACAGTGAATTCTGGCTGACTGTAACCGGTATTCTCATTTTCTGCGGCGCTATTGGAAAGTCCGCACAATTCCCACTTCATGTCTGGCTTCCTGATGCCATGGAAGGTCCTACCCCTGTCAGCGCATTAATTCATGCTGCTACAATGGTGGCGGCAGGAGTTTATCTTGTAGTCAGGGTATATCCTCTTTTATCCGGCGGTGCATTATTGTTCATTGCAATAATAGGAGCTATATCGGCTTTAATCCCTGCTACAATAGCATTAACACAAAACGATATTAAAAAAGTTTTAGCTTATTCTACAATCAGCCAGTTGGGTTATATGGTTATGGGGCTTGGTGTGGGCGCTTATTCATTTGCTTTCTTCCATCTGATTACTCATGCATTTTTCAAAGCATTACTCTTCTTGGGGTCGGGATCCGTTATTTATGCAATGCATCATGAACAGGATATCCAAAACATGGGCGGATTAAGAAAGAAAATGCCAATAACATATTTTACTTTTCTTCTTGCAACATTGGCTATTTCAGGAATTCCTCTTACTTCCGGTTTTCTAAGTAAAGATGGAATTTTAGCAGGTACATTTGCGTACGGCTCTCTTACAGGGCAGTGGTTCTTCCCTGCCGTCGGATTTTTTGTAGCTTTGCTGACTGCATTTTATATGTTCCGACTGGTTATTTTAACCTTTCACGGTGAACCGAGAAACAAAGAGAAATATGATCATGCTAAGGAATCTCCGTTTGTTATGGTTATGCCCTTGGTGGTACTGGCTGCTCTTTCCATATTTATCTGGTACACACCGAATCCCGTCAACCCGGAACAGGGTGCGTTGTTATCAAATTGGGTAAAAGCTCCGGTACTCGTCACGCCGCAAAGTTCCCGGTATCCTTTTATGAAGAATGACATTGCCAGGACTGCTTCACAAGGTAGCATAATATCCGCTGTTAATACTCAATCAGGTGAAGAAATAGTTTATTCAAAAGCCTACACGGAAGCGATGAGCAATTCTCATATCCCTGCAATGCTCCTGTCACTTTTATTGGCCGGGCTTGGAATTCTAACGGCTTTCCTATTTTATCAATGGAAAAAATTAAATCCTGATAAACTTGCCGGTGCAATTAAACCTCTTTATAAGCTTTCATATAATAAATGGTATTTTGACGAAATTTATCAGGCTACTTTTATCGCATTTACACTTGGATTAAGTAAGATTTTATACTGGGTTGACACGTACATCATTGACGGGCTTGTTAACGGTTCGGCATCCCTGACAAGGCTTCTCTCAAGAATCAGCGGGTCTTTTGATCATTATGTAATTGACGGCCTTGTTAATTTCTCTGGTTATTTAAGCGGTTTTATAGGTCTGGTATTCAGAAGATTTCAAACGGGTAAAGTTCAAACATATATAGTATTAGTTGTATTCTCATTGGTAATTATTTTATTCTTATTTAAGTCTTTTTAGTTTGAAAATTTAGGTAAATAGAAAATGCAATATTTCCCAATTTTATCGTTCATAACATTCCTGCCGATTGTGGGAATGGTTATTATTTTATTCATTCCGAAAAAATTCGATGTGATAATCAAAAGCCTGACTCTGGTTATCACCCTGGTGCAGGTTGCTGCTGCGGTTTTTTTGTTACGCAGTTACAATTATACGCTTGGCGGAATAAACGATCCGGCTTCGTTTCAATTCATAGAAAAATTCAGGTGGATTGATATCAGCGGATTCTCCTGGATCGGGAAGATTAAAGTGGATTATTTCCTTGGAATAGACGGGTTAAGTATTCCACTTGTATTATTAACTGCTTTAATAACCTTTGTTGCTTCTTTGTCTTCATGGACGATAAATAAATCCGTTAAAGGATACTTTGCATTATTTCTTTTACTTGATACGGGTATGATGGGTGTCTTTGTTGCGTTGGATTTCTTCCTATTCTACATTTTCTGGGAATTAATGCTGTTACCTATGTATTTCTTAATTGGTGTTTGGGGCGGGCCGAGAAGAGAATATGCAGCTATTAAGTTCTTTTTATATACTTTGCTCGGAAGTGTATTTATACTCCTGGTTATGATCGGATTGTATTTCAGTTCTTCGGAAGTGCTTTCAGACGGCTCAAGGGTATTTACATTTAATATGCTTTCGCTAATGAATCATTCGAATTATAATTTAACAGGGATACTGTCCCCTCTTAATCCCGCTAACTTAAGATTTATAGCTTATATAGCTTTGTTTATAGGGTTCGCAATAAAAATTCCTATGTTCCCTTTCCATACCTGGCTGCCCGATGCTCACGTAGAGGCTCCGACTGCAATAAGTGTTATTCTTGCCGGTGTGCTTTTAAAAATGGGTACTTATGGAATTTTAAGAGTTTGTTTTCCTGTCTTCCCGGAAATTACACGCCAGCTCATTTGGTACATTGCATTATTCGGAATGATAAATATAATTTATGGTGCACTTTGCGCTATGGCTCAGAAGGATTTTAAAAAACTCATTGCCTATTCATCCATTTCGCATATGGGTTTTGTTATGCTCGGTATGGCTTCGTTAAACACGATTGGAATATCCGGGGCAGTATTGCAAATGTTTAATCACGGTACAATTACTGCAATGCTCTTCTTGATTGTAGGAGTAATATACGACAGGGCCCATACAAGAGAAATAGATGCCTTCGGCGGGCTTGCTACACAAATGCCTATTTATGCCGGATTTACAACTCTTGCATTTTTTGCGGCTATAGGTTTGCCCGGTTTAAGCGGATTTGTCTCGGAATCATTTATCTTCCTCGGCGCTTTTGGTTTCCCGGTGATAAGAGTGATAACTGTTATTTCAACTCTTGGAATTTTGCTTGGCGCAGGTTATATGCTCTGGACTCTGCAAAGAGTTTTTCTGGGCACGCTAAAAGAAAAATGGTCTACTTTGCACGACCTTACATTCAGAGAGTACGCAATGCTTGTTCCATTGAGCATTATTATAATTTTTATCGGAGTTTATCCTTCTTCTATGCTTAACCTGATGAACTCTTCAGTAAATGCACTGGTCAGGTTTATGGGCGATGCTCAGGTGATTTACGGTTCATTAGCTCATTAATTATTTTGTAATATAAAACTTAATGTCTGATTAAAGTGAATACTAACAATCTAAATTATCTTGTAAATAGTCTTTATCTGATAAAACCTGAACTGGTAATTGCCGCATTTCTTGTTTTGCTGGTTCTTGCCGATTTAATCTGGATAAATAATACAAAGATTCTTCCTTATATCGCAATCATAGGGCTGCTTACTGCGGGTTATTTTTTAATTGACCAGTTCGGAACCGATAAGTTCGCTTTTTCTACCACAAGCAGCGCCGGAATGTTCATTGTGGATCCTTTCGGAAGTTTCTTTAAATTACTGATTGTTTTTGCGTCAATACTCATTATTCTCTTTTCTGTTCTTTCCACCGAAATAAAGGACAGCTTTGACAGGCATGGTGAATACTATACGCTTATTTTCGGAATGATTATCGGAATGATGTTTATGGTGTCCGCTTCCGATCTGATAGTTATTTACATATCGCTTGAACTTGTTTCCCTTTCCTCTTACGTGCTTGCCGGGTTTACAAAGAATTCCTTGCGAAACAGTGAAGCTTCTTTAAAATATATTATTTACGGCGCAGTTTCTTCGGGAATAATGCTTTTTGGGATTTCTATTATATATGGAATTACTGGCAGTACAAATCTTTATGAGATAAATTCCTTAATACAGGCTCCCCAGATGCAGAACTTAACATTTCTGCTTGCGGGTATTTTGATCTTTGTCGGTATAGGTTTTAAAATTTCTGCAGCTCCATTCCATTTTTGGACGCCTGATGTTTATGAAGGAGCGCCGATCCCGATCACTGCTTTTCTTTCAATTGCCAGCAAAGCAGCGGGCTTTGCGCTTTTAATAAGATTTATAAAAGTAACATTTGTCCAGTCTATAGATCCCAACGGATTCTGGCATTTGTTATCTATCATAGATTGGAAATCATTCATTATCATCATTTCGATTTTGACAATGACGCTTGGTAATTTTGCAGCCTTATGGCAGACGAATATGAAAAGGCTGCTGGCTTATTCCAGTATTGCGCATGCCGGCTACCTGCTTCTGGGTCTGGCAGTTATGTCCAATGAAGGTATAACAGCAATTATTATTTATTTCATTGCCTATGCATTCATGAACCTCGGCGCATTTTTCGTTGTTATGCTTATTGCAAATAAAATTGGCAGTGAAGAATTGGATGATTATAAAGGGCTTGGTTCTGCAGCGCCTTTCCTTGGTGTAACGCTTGCTATATTTATGGTTTCACTAACGGGACTGCCTCCTACTGTTGGATTCATAGGAAAATTATACCTGTTTATAGCTCTTGTTGACGCAAAAATGTTAGTAGTTGCGGTTATTGCAATTCTTAATTCAGTTGTCTCACTTTATTATTATATGAAAGTTCTTAAATGCATGTTTCTTGATAAATCCGAAAAAGAAACGCCGGCATTTTCAGCTTCTTACGGAGCGCTTGTACTTGTATTTCTCATTGCCGCCCCTGTTATTATCTTTGGTCTTTACTTTACTCCCCTTGTTGATCTTGCTAAAAGTTCAATAACCCTTCTGGGATTATAATAGAAATATAAATATCTGAACCGTAAACCGGTAATTAACTGGGTAAATGTCCCCGGCACAGATAATTTAATTTAACTATGGATTGAATTGATAAATATAGGTATATCCATCAATACAAATAATACCGCCTGTGATAAGGCCTGCTATGGATCCTATAATTATTCCTGTATTAATATTTTGATCCTCTTGACCTGAATACAATGAACCTGAAAAAGGGCCGTTAGTATTTGGAGGATTTATTTTAGTTGCAATATATCCCATGAATGTCCCCGCAGATATTCCAAATATTGTTCCCAAAATTATAGGATAAGGTACACCCGACCAATTATCCTTATAACTTATTTTTTTAACATTATTCAGAGGTATAGATTCGAAGCTATTATTATTATCCATAAATAAAATTGCACCTGGTATCAATGTTGTTTTTTTTACTGTTAATGTATCCCCATTATTTAAGAATAACTTGTTTGATTTGGAATCATTATTATATATAATTTCTTTAACCTCATTTTCATTTATTTTAACGGGCGTAATAATAAATAATGAATCATTTAATATTTTACCTCCAAAGTAAGCGGTAACAGTACTATCATTATTCAGAGTTATTTTAAGTTCTTTGTTCCTTGCAGAATTATTAAAATCCGCATAAACATTCTCCCGAAACGGGTAATCACTTACTCTATAAGTTGTCGAGCAGCCTATAACAAAAAGTGATAATATATGTATTAATAAATTAAATTTTTTCAAATAAATAACTCTAAACCGGGGCCTGGGAAGGCCCTAGCTTTAGATGATTTCCAGTAACTATGGACTGAATTGATAAGTATAGGTATAACCAATAATCCAACCTACAATAATTCCACCTAAAGATCCAAGTGCCATTCCGGAATATACAATAGTTGGATATGATATATCCTTATCACCAATTTCATTTGTATGATGAGCATCGTATGATGAAATTCCTCCTCCTATTCCAAGTCCTGCTAAAGCGCCTCCGAAAAACCCGTAAGGAATTCCAAACCAATGATTTCTATAGCTAACACATTTTAATTTATCTAACGATGATATTTTTTTTATCATGCTAATTTTGTCATCATAAGAAAAATAAATTGAATCGCCAAGGATTTCAATTTGATTGGCATGATATTTTTCACCGTCCTTTAATAGAATTTCTGCTGACATAGGGTTGCTGTCGGTATAATTTATTTCTACCGTATCCGAGGAAGGAATCTTTTTATTCCGGGTAATAATATCCTGTCCAAAAGAATAAACAGTATCATTTTTAATTTGCGCTCCATTTTCAACATAAAATGAGCTGTCATTTACTAAAGTAACTTTCACGCTTTTATTTTTAGCAAATTTATTAAAATCGTTATAGAATTTATCTCTTGAAGTGAAATCACTGACTCTATAGGTTGATGAACAACCAATAAAGATGATAGAAAATACTGCCGTTAATAAATTAAATTTTTTCATAATATTAACTTTAAACCATGTCTGCCTTAATGTGGACAGAGTTTATCTATTTGATAATCAGGTCAGAAGCCCTTGGATAGTACCATAAAGGGCAGGAATATATTGATACATACGTACGCGAAATATTAAATTAGTAATATATCTGTTCTGTGAACCTATGTTTAGTTTGGCAGACATCAACAGCACTGATAGAATTTAAATTTTACAAATAAGTATCTTCTCAATATTGACTTGTCGCTCCTTCAAAAATAATTTTTGTCCCATCCGGTGATAATCTGGGTAAAGAAATCCCCTCATAATAAGAAAAGCTTGTTTTTATACCTGTTATTATGTTTGTTTTTAAGTCTATCAAATCAATAAAAGTATTGGTGGGATCAATATATGTTATTTTTGAAAAATCCGGAGAATAATGGGCATCGGAACCGGTAGTAACTATTTTATCAACCAAAGTATTGATATTTAATTCATGAATATTGCTTCCTGTAGTAAACAAAATGGTATAGTGAGGAGATACTTCAAAATAAAATCCAGCTCCCTTTGAAAATCTATAAATAATCGTATCCTGTAAAGAAGCAAGGTTAAAATAATGGAGCGCTATCCAATTGATGGTTGAATCATTATACTCTGCAAATATTATATTATTATTATCCGGCGAAAAAGCAGGCTGAGTGTAAGAAGTTTTACCCGGATTATTTTTAAGTTTAATATAATTTTCACCGTTAACATTTATTTGATATATTCCGTTTGAGCATTCGAAAACTATATTTTTATTATCGTAAGAGAGACTAGGATTAGTTCTCTTCAATGTTGAATCCGGAATTGTAATTTGATAAATATTTCTGCCATTTGCATTCATCAAATATAATATCTGATCTGCAAAAAAAATTATTTTCGTTCCATCCGGCGAAACAGAAAAATCAACCGGATCCAGGTTAGCAGGTTGTAAAACATGTTGATTTGAACCATCTAAATTCATAGAAGAGATATATCCATAAATAATATTATCGCCTGCTAATAAATAAATGCCGCCATTCTCAGCCAGTTCTTTTTGATTAGATCCATCTAGATTGATCGAGTATATATTCCATACAGTACCTGGAATATTATGTTCATTATCATCCAACATATTACATGATGTCAAAATTATTAGAAAAGGTAATAAGATTAAAATAGACAAGAAATGATTTATAGTCTTCATAAAATTATCTCTATTTATTTAATTTTTAATATGCAATCCATTGTTCTTCTAAATCAATATTAGCATCAATAAAAGTGCAATCGCGACTTTGTAAAACACAATATGCACATGGGTTTGAGTCATCATTCATCTATTTAGTTGCAAACATCAAATTGTAATCATACATCCAACCGGATTTTAAGGCGGCGTTACAAAATTTTAAAACGGCAGCTTCATTGCCTATTTGGTAAGCCTACTGCCGCAAATTATTTTTGTCTTTCCATATTTAAAATTTACATATTTTGAACAGTCCAATTACCTATTTCTGCTTGATGATTGTATCGACTAAAGGTTCCTGTTAATCCCGGATATAATAATTTAGGTAGCTGGTCTGAAACATTCGGATACTAGCATAGTGAATACAATTGTATTTATAACTTTGCACACGATATATTAAAATATAAATATATATCTGTGTTGGAAACAGTATTTAACATGGCAGATGTCTACAACACAGATAATTTCCTCTGGTTATGGATTGAATTCATAAGTATAATTCCATCCTATAATCCAGCCAATAATACTGCCAACAATAGGCCCAAACGTTATTCCAATAATAATAGGGGCTAATAGATCTGTATCTTTTCCTGCTTGGTCACTCATCGATTTTGAATATATAATACCTGCACCTGTTCCGATTACCAAACCATCCAAAAAACCAAAAGGAATTCCGAGCCAATGATTTCTATAGCTAATACATTTTAATTTATCTAATGATGAAATTTTATTTATAGTACCAATTTTATTATCATATGAAAAATAAATGGAATCACCAAGGAATTCTATTTGATTAGCTTGATATTTTTCACCGTCATTTAATAGAATTTCTGCTGACACCGGGTTGCTGTCGGTATAATTTATTTCTACCGTATCCGAGGAAGGAATCTTTTTATTCCGGGTAATAATTTCCTGTCCAAAAGAATAAATTGTATCATTTTTAATTTGTGCTCCATTTTCAACATAAAATGAGCTGTCATTTACTAAAGTAACTTTCACGCTTTTATCCTTAGCAAATTTATTAAAGTCTTCATAGAATTTATCTTTCGAAGGGAAATTACTTATTTTATAGGTTGATGAACAACCAATAATAAGAAGCGATAATAACAGTATTAATAAATCAATTATTTTCATATCAATAAAGCTAAACCGGGGCCTGGGAAGGCCCCAGCTTTAGATGATTTCCAGTAACTATGGATTGAATTGATAAGTATAGGTATAACCAATAATCCAACCTACAATAATTCCACCTAAAGATTCAAGTGCCATTCCGGAATATTCATTAACAGGAGGTGACATGTCTTTGCCAAATTCATATGAATGTCGAGTATCGTATGATGCAATTCCTCCTCCTATTCCAAGTCCTGCTAAAGCGCCTCCGAAAATCCCGTAAGGAATTCCAAACCAATGATTTCTATAGCTAACACATTTTAATTTATCTAACGATGATATTTTTTTTATCATGCTAATTTTGTCATCATAAGAAAAATAAATTGAATCGCCAAGGATTTCAATTTGATTGGCATGATATTTTTCACCGTCCTTTAATAGAATTTCTGCTGACATAGCGTTGCTGTCGGTATAATTTATTTCTACCGTATCCGAGGAAGGAATCTTTTTATTCCGGGTAATAATTTCCTGTCCAAAAGAATAAATTGTATCATTTTTAATTTGTGCAACATTTTCAACATAAAATGAGCTGTCATTTACTAAAGTAACTTTCACGCTTTTATCTCTAACAAATTTATTAAAATCGTTATAAAATTTATCTCTTGAAGTAAAATCACTTACTTTATAAGTTGACGAGCAGCCTATAACAAAAAGTGATAATATAAGTATTAATAAATTAAATTTTTTCATATAAATAACTCTAAACCGGGGCCTGAATGCAGGCCCAGGCTTAGATAATTTCCTCAGGTTATGGATTGAATTCATAAGTATAATTCCATCCTATAATCCATCCAACAATACTCCCAAGAATCGGACCCAAGGTTGTTCCATAATATAGAGGAATGAGATAAGCCTGGTTTTTCATATCGACATTACCCATATGTTGAGCGTCATAAGATGAAATTACTCCCCCGATTCCAATTCCTAGTGAAGCACCACCCAAAAAACCAAAAGGTATACCCAGCCAATGATTCTTAAAATCAATAGATTTTACTTTATCTAATGACGAAATTATATTTATAGTATTAATATTGTCATCATAAGAAAAATAAATTGAATCACCATTAAATTCTATTTGATTGGCTTGATATTTTTCACCGTCTTTTAATAGAATTTCTGCTGACATAGGGTTGCTGTCAGTATAATTTATTGCTACCGTATCCGCGGAAGGAATCTTTTTATTCCGGGTAATTATATTCTGTCCAAAATAATAAACTGTATCATTTTTAATTTGCGCTCCATTTTCAACATAAAATGAGCTGTCATTTACTAAAGTAACTTTCACGCTTTTATCTCTAACAAATTTATTAAAATCTTCATAGAATTTATCTCTTGAATTGAAATCACTAATTTTATAGGTTGATGAACAACCAATAATAAGAAGCGATAATAACAGTATTAATAAATCAAATATTTTCATATGAATAACTCTAAACCGGGACCTGGGAAGGCCCCAACCTTAGATAATTTCCATTAGTTATGGGTTAAATTGATATATATAAGTATAACCTACTAATCCACCCGTAATTGCCCCTATAATTACGCCTGAACTTGCGCCAATAAATATAGGGACAGTAATTGGTATTACAAAGCCAATACTTATTAATTGATACATACCTCCCACAACCATACCTGGGCAGAGACCTATTCCTAAAAAACAAACGCTCCCTAGAAAATGATTTTTATAACTAATTTTTTTTACTTTATTTATTGATGTAATACTATTAAGTACAATTACTTTGTTCATTGATAAAAATTCAATTGAATCACGATTGACTCTAATCTGTTTTGCCTGAAATATTTGACCATTATTCAATTCAATTGATGAGGGTGTATAATCATTTGAGGTATAGTTTATTTCTTTTGTTTCCGATAATGCAATTTTTTTATTTCCTGTAAGAATATCTTTTCCGAGATAATAAAGTGTATCATTTACAATTGCCGCTCCATTATTAATATAAAATGAGCTGTCATTTACTAAAGTAACTTTCACGCTTTTATCCTTAGCAAATTTATTAAAGTCGTTATAGAATTTATCTCTTGAAGCAAAATCACTTACTCTATAAGTTGTCGAGCAGCCTATAACAAGAAGCGATAATAATAGTATTAATAAATCAAATATTTTCATATGAATAACTTTAAACCCGAGCCTGAAGGCAGGCCCTAGGTTTATATTATTTCCTATGATTATGGATTGAATTCATAAATATATTTGTAACCCGATATTCCTCCCCAAAGAATACCAGTAACGGCTCCAAGAAAAGTAACTGCAATACCAATATATCCGTTCTCTCTGCTTCTATTATCTGAATTATTTTTATTTTCTATACTACTTACTAGGTATCCGGCTGCCAAACCCGCTACTGCACCAAGGCTAAATCCCTGAAGAATTCCAAACCATCTTTCTTTGTAACTTACTTCTTTTATTTTATTACACGATAAACTTTTGTTGATAAGTTTTGAGACTGAAGCATTTATCGTATCAGAGAGCGGGGATACACTATCAGCTTGAAATTCCTTACCATTATTTAATTCAATAATTGCAGAAAGTTTTAAACTATTATTCCCAAAGTATTTTATATTTTTTATTTCCGAAAAAGATAACTTTATTCTTTCATTCGCTGTTTTATAAGAAAATCTTAAACTGTCATTTGAAATATTAGCTCCACTCTCTGAGATATAAGAACTATCATTGATTAAAGTGATTCGGACAACCCTGTTACTTGCTGCATTGTTGACATCTTCATAGAACTTTTCTTTTGAAGAAAAATCATTAACTGTATAAATTGATGAACAACTTAATAATGGCAGCATTAAAAATGATAAAATAATTATAACTTTCATTTTTGTAATTCCTAAATTAGTTTCCTACCCATTCTGTATTACCAGTATACCAAGTTTGATTTATAGCCCAGGGTCCGTCTGGATCACAATCATTGCTTGTATTAATTAATACATTAACTTTTTGTTTTTGGAATTGTAAAAGCCAGCCATCACTCCAAGCGTATCCAACGAATAGTTGAATTGCAGTTACATCTCCTGTACCTGCATAAAGCCATATTTGGTTGATATTTTGATCTGAACCATTTGCCAATTTAAAACAACAATCCCAATTACTTGATTGAGCAGATTGATTCATTACCCAATTTGAAAAGACGTAAGCTGGATTGTAATAACTACTATATTCATTCCAAAAATCACAAGGATCGCCACAGGGATCTGGCGGGGTACCATAATTATCACACATAATATAGTAATCGCTACCTTCATAATTTCCTAATTGCTGACCCCAGTTATACCAATCTGTACACAATGTTTTTTCAGGCCAATGATAATCTGTAAGCATAACTTTAGCCCCTATGTTCCAATTATTAATTAAAGTTTCTAGGCTTTTAGTATCTGTGGTGGAGAAACTGTTTTTAGTCGGCTCATCAATTTCATAATAGCTACATTTTGGGTATAAGTTTGGAGTACTTTGAAGTATTGCCAGGGCTGAAGTTGGATTTAAATAATCTACCATAATATGCTCATAATCAAATCCAGCATTAAAAACCGTGGCAATATTATCAAATCCCTGCGCTGCAGCAAAAGAAAATCCATAAATATTCTTAGCGTCTTGTAATGTTATTAAATTCAAGTCATTGGTTATTCCTAAGGATTTTCCCGGCATTGGTTTGTATTGAAATTCTGATTCCCAGAAAGTAACTGTATCCCATTCATACTTGCAATTTTGCAAATTTGGTTTAGCAGACTGTATTGTAGGCAATTTTAATTTTGGCAAGGTTTTCTCTGCTACTAAATAGTCATCAATTGCTGCAATTTTCTTCATTGATACATTTTTATTTATTGTAATTGTAGCTTTACTATTTGGTAATGTTAAAACTGTATCAGTGACATGGTTAATTTTTACTGTCGGAACCACAGCAGACTTCGCCATAGCCTCACCTTGATTAAGATTCGGCGAAGTTATACCGCTTTACTGGCTGCAACTTATTAATAAAAACGCAAAAGAAATGATAAGAAAAGACAATGCAAAGGAACTATAAGAATTTTTCATGTTTCACCCTAGAATAGTTATTAAATAAATATTTATTAAATCGAACAACTAACCGAACATGATTAAATGGAGGGAAATAAGAGATTTTCTAAATCCCATATCCCAGACTTCTATAAACCCTATTTATAATATAAATACTATTTATTTAAAAAGAATCAGTAAAAACACGTAGAAGCGTCTAAGGGTTTTTACGTAGAAAGATCTACGTGTTTTTACGTAGTAATATATACTACAAATTTAAAATGTCCCGATATTGTTGATTTTTTAAAGTTTTATAGATGTTAGAGTGTGGCAGTAGCCACGCATTGGATAATAAATTAGAAAACTATGTAGGATTAGAAAAAATAATTATTCAACTAAATCCATGAAAGCATTTTATTATTATCTTCTTTATCAATAGTTAAATCTATAAAGATATCCTCAAGTGATTTGTAAGTCTCTTTTGTTATTTCATTCTTTATCCTGCTGCGGATATCTTTTGTTTCGGAATGAAAAACAATTTTACCTTTATTTATAATTGCAACTTCATCACAAAAATCTTCAACTTCAATTAAAGCGTGGGATGTTACGAATTATCTTTTCCCGCTGTCTTTTAAATATTTTTTTGTATTTTAGAATAATTATAAAATAAATCAAATGAAACTTGTAATCCCGATATTCCCGTTAAAGCTTGTTGTGTTCCCGCTTTCGAAGTATCCGCTGCATATTTTTGAAAAAAGATATAAAATAATGATCAACTTGTGCCTTGAAGAAAACTCCGGATTTGGAATCACGGCATCCATCGGCGGGGAGTTTTCCAAGATAGGAACTTATGTTGTTATTACAAAAGTATTGAAAAAATATTTAACCGGTGAAATGGATATTATTATTGAAGGTAAAGAAAGATTTTTAATGTCGCATTTTGAAATGCACGCGGATGGCTATTACATGGCAAACGTAGAACAGTATAATGACTTAACTACTTCAGTGGATTACAACCTTCTGAATGAAGTTAAGATTAAATTTGAAAAAATTATTGACAGGGTAAATTATAAACTGGAAGAATCTTTCTGGCAGAATTTTTATAAATCGCGTACTAAATCATACAAGATGGCTGAAAAATCCGGGCTGTCAGTTAAACAACAGCAAACTCTTTTAACATTTCAGAATGAACATGAAAGAATAAATTTTCTTATTGAGCATTATGAAAAATTGGATGAAAATCTTAATGAGAACTCTGCGTTAAAAGATATTGTTTTAGGAGACGGGTACATAAATTAAATGATGCGTGGTAAGTATAAATTTGACGTGTAAGGACAGGTCGCGACCTGTCCCTACCTAAAAATTTACGGCTGATAATTAAAATATTTATCGTATATTTTTATTCTGTTAATAGCTCTTACCAGTGAAGATTCAGCCCTGATAACATCAATTTTTTCAACTGCTTTGTTCGCAAGTCTTTCTTCTGCACGTTTTTGAGCGGCTTTTGCCCTGTCAAGATCTATTTCATTCACTATTTCAAGGGAATCCGCCAATATTTTAATCTTATTATTAAGTACTTCAATTGTACCGCCGCTGGTAGAAAAGAAAATCGTATTATTATCATCAACAATAACTTTTACAGCGCCGATTTCAAAAGTACTTATTATAGGTGCATGATTATGAAGCACCTGGAAACTGCCTGCCGTACCTGGTACGGTAACTGCCTTTACAGCAGCAGAGTAAGCCAATTTAGACGGAGTAAATATATCCAAACTTAAATCTGCCATACTATTTCATCGCTTTTGCTTTTTCAACAGCTTCTTCTATAGTACCGACGAACAAAAATGCTGATTCGGGAAGATTATCGTATTCGCCGTTTATAATTCCCTTGAATCCTCTTATAGTATCTTCAAGTTTAACATACTTACCTTTATAACCGGTAAATTGTTCGGCTACAGAGAACGGCTGGCTGAAAAATCTTTGAATCCTTCTTGCTCTTTTAACTACAATTTTATCTTCATCGGAAAGTTCATCCATACCAAGAATATTGATGATATCCTGCAAATCTTTGTATTGCTGTAAAATTTCTTTGCAGTTTTTGGCAACATCGTAATGCTCATTGCCAATTATTCCCGGTTCAAGAATTCTTGAAGTAGAATCAAGCGGATCTACAGCGGGATAAATACCAAGTTCGGAAATCTGACGGCTAAGTACTGTAGTGGCATCAAGGTGAGCAAATGCCGCTGCCGGAGCAGGATCTGTTAAATCATCGGCAGGTACGTAAATAGCTTGTACGGATGTAATGGATCCTTTGTCGGTTGAGGTAATTCTTTCCTGCAAAGCTCCCATCTCGGTAGCTAAGTTCGGCTGGTAACCAACTGCTGAAGGCATACGTCCTAAGAGCGCACTCACTTCTGATCCGGCCTGTGTAAAACGGAAAATATTATCAATAAATAAAAGTACGTCTTTTCCTTCATCATCCCTGAAATATTCTGAGACTGTTAAAGCCGTAAGAGCAACTCTTAATCTTGCTCCCGGTGGTTCATTCATCTGACCGAAAACCAGTGCAGTTTTAGGTAATACTCCTGATTCTTTCATTTCAAGCCAAAGGTCGTTTCCTTCACGGGTTCTTTCACCTACACCGGCAAATACGGAAAATCCGCCGTGTTCCTGTGCGATATTGTGGATCAATTCCTGTATAATAACCGTTTTTCCAACACCTGCACCACCGAATAAACCGGTTTTACCGCCCTTGGAATAAGGCTCAATTAAATCAATAACCTTTATACCTGTTTCAAAAATATCTGTTTTGGGTGAAAGGTTTTTAAAAAGCGGAGCAGGCCTGTGAATAGGATATTTCTTTTCGGATTTAATTTCACCCAGCCCGTCAATTCCTTTTCCAATTACATTAATCAACCTTCCAAGTGTTGCCGGGCCTACGGGAACCGATATCGGTTCACCGGTATCAAAAGCATCTAATCCTCTTGTTAAGCCGTCGGTTGAATCCATAGCAACGGCACGAACTCTGTCTTCGCCTAAGTGCTGCTGAACTTCAACAATTAAATCTTCCTGGACGCCTTCTGTGCTTAATCTTGGGATTCTAACTGCATTGTAAATTTTGGGGAGTTGTCCTTCTTGAAATTCTATATCGATAACAGGACCTATTATCTGAATAATTTTACCTTTATTTTCGCTCATTATTTTTCCATCAGAATTAAAATTTTATCTGGTAAACTTAGCAATAAGTGTAGGATTTTACAAGTATTTGAACAATAATTATAATCGGAAATTTGAATGAGGTTCTACAAAGAACTGATTTTCATATATATTGTAAAAATAAATCTCAATATAGTATACTTAATATAATGTTGATTTAGTGCTTAGCCCCAGTGGGGCGAAATATTTATAACAAAACAATCCCCCAAAAACTTTTCCTAAATCCCAACGGGATGAAATAGAAACGAATAATGTAAAATCTGGTCTGAATTTATTCGTGACAATTCGTCCTAATTCGTGAAAATTTGTATTATGTAATGATAGAAGAAAATCCCGTCAAAGGAAACTTAAAAGATCGCCCTTGCCTGCTGATCTGCATGGTATGAACTCCTGACGAGCGGAGAGGATTCAACAATTTTAAAACCCATTTTCAAACCTTCTACCCTGTACATATTAAATTCATGGGGTGTAACAAACCTGTCAACCGGGAGATGTAATTTTGTAGGCTGTAAATACTGGCCGATTGTAAGAATATTGCAGCCGTGCATAACAAGGTCATGCATTGTTTCAAGAACTTCCTCGGGGCGCTCCCCGATTCCAACCATCAGTCCGCTTTTTGTTTTTAAGTACCTGTCCTTGAACCATCTTATAAGATTCAGGCTTCTCTCATATTTCGCCTGCGGCCTTACTACATGGTATAAACGCGGGACCGTTTCAAGATTATGGTTTAATATATCGGGCGGATTTTTCATAATTATTTCAAAAGCTTCAACCACTCCCCTGAAGTCAGGTATCAGTATTTCTACAGTTGTTTCAGGCATTTCTTCATTTATCAGCCTTACGCATTCACTGAATATTGATGCTCCACCGTCTTTTAATTCATCGCGGTTAACCGATGTAATTACCACATGGGCAAGCTTTAATTCTTTAACGGATTCCATCACTCTTTTAGGTTCATCCGGATCAAGTAATTCAGGTATGCCTGTTTTGATATTGCAGAAACCGCAGCTTCTTGTACAGGTATCCCCCATTATCATAAATGTGGCGGTTCGATGGTTCCAGCATTCGGCTATATTAGGACATCTTGCCTCTTCACATACAGTATGAAGGTGCTGATTTCTCATTAAGTTTTTTACATCACTGTAATTTTCGCCGGTGGGCAGTTTTACTTTTAACCATTCCGGCCTTTTGCCCGGTGAAACTTTTACTTTTTCAACCTTTTCTTTATATTCTCTCTGATGCTGATTTATAACCATTTTTATTATACCCGAATAAATTTACTATCCAAATTTACAGATTAAATTGAATTAACGTTAAAACTTTCCAAAGTATCTTTAATTGATTTTAAAAGTCTTCCGCCAAGCATGCCGTCAACAAGCCTGTGGTCATGAGTTAAAGTAAGCGCCATTGTCGGTTTTATTGCAATAGTATCTGTCCCCTCTATCTCTATGACTACCGGCTTTTTAACTACAGCGCCAACGCCAAGTATAGCCACTTCAGGTTGATTTATTATTGGTGTTCCGAAAATAGTCCCGAATATACCGTAATTAGTAATTGTGAATGTACCGTTTGTTATATCATCCGGTACAAGTTTCTTTGTTCTTGCTCTTTCTGCAAGGTCGCTTATAGATCTTGCAAGTCCGAAAATATTTTTTTCGTCGGCATTTTTAATATTGGGAACTATCAATCCTGCCGGGTCAACTGCAACTGCAATTCCAAGATTTATATATTTTTTCTTTATAATTGTATAGCCGTCAAGAGTAGCATTTACCAATGGAAATTCCCTTAATGCTTTTATACATGCATGAGCAATGAAGGGCATATAGGTTAATTTCACACCCTCTTTCTTTTGTATATCATCCCTGTTATTCTTCAGGAAATTGTATATTCTTGTTACATCCGCCTCCAGCATGGCTGATACATGTACCGATGTATCACGACTGTTTATCATATGCTGCATTATCTTCTGACGTATATTATCCATTGGGATACGTTCAACTTCGTTAGAAGAATATAATGCCTGAATATTAGCAGAAGTTTTGGAAACCTGTGTTAATGTGTTTTCGCCCGTTCCAGTAATATTCTCCAATACAGGCTCTGCTGTTTTTACTTCAACAGGTTCGGTCGCTTCATTTTTTTTGTTTTCTATATAATTAAACAAATCTTTTTTAGTAATTCTGCCTTCCAAACCCGTTCCCCGGATTTTGTTAATCTCATCATAACTAATATTTTCTTTTCGCAATATATTCATTACCAGGGGCGACAAAAATTTTGATCCTTCTTTCAAAGGTTCATTGCTAATCCCCTCACCGGCTGGCGCCGGCTTATGAATAGTTTTTTCTGCCAACTCTTTTTCAACTGCAGCAGGCAGATCGATTCTTTTAGATAACCTGGCAACCGCAGTCCCGACTTCAACTGTTTCCTGCTCCCCAACCAGAATTTCGGTAATTACTCCATCCTCGTTCGCGGGTACATCGGTATCAACTTTATCAGTGCTGATTTCAAATATTGTTTCGTCTTTCTTAACCCTATCGCCTGCCTTCTTATACCATTTTATTATTGTTCCCTCCAATACAGTTTCGCCCATCTTCGGCATTGTAATTTCAATAATTTCACCCGCTCCGTTGCTTTTATCAACCGGTTTAACCGTTAAAGGAATTTCTTCCTTTCTATTTTCATCACTATAATAAACATGCTTGCTTAATGCCGGTTCTTCTTTCTTCGAGTCAACCTGAACATGGGAAACCGTACCTGCAGTATTCTGGCTTACTTCTTCTTTCACTTTACTTCCCGTATCAAGAATTGCTACAACCGTACCCACGTCAACTGTATCGCCTTCATTATAAACTATTTCGGAAATTATTCCATCCGCAGCAGCGGGTATTTCGGTATCAACTTTATCCGTGCTTATTTCAAATATAATTTCATCGCGTTTTACAGCATCGCCTTTTTTCTTATGCCATTTTAAAATAGTTCCTTCGCTGATGCTTTCGCCCATCTTCGGCATAATTATATCCATTTATAAAACTCCCGGTATTCTTTCTTTAATATTTAATTAATTCTTTAATACCCTTATAGATCAAATCCCTTGAAGGAAGAATTGTATTTTCAAGGATCGGGGCATAAGGTATATGTGAATCCATAGCTGCAATTCTTTTAACCGGGCCGTCTAAATATTGAAAGCAGTTATCGGCAGCCCTTGCTGCAATCTCAGCACCAAACCCGGCAGTAAATGTATCTTCATGAATTACAATTAACTTATTTGTCTTTTTTACGGAATTAAAAATAGTTTCTTCGTCAAGCGGAATAATTGTCCGTAAATCAATTACCTCAACAGAATATCCTTCATCCTCAAGTTTTTTTGCTGCAAAGATGGAATCCCATAATGTAAGCCCGTACGATACTACTGTAACGTCATTGCCTTCACGTACGACTTTTGCTTTACCGAACGGAACTAAGTAATCAGAGTCCGGCGCAGGAGAAACTGCAAAACTTTGCCTGTACAAGCCTTTATGCTCACAGAAAATAACCGGGTCATTCAATCTGCATGCTGTTTTTAGTAAGCCTTTGGCATCTGCCGCATTGGAAGGAAACGCAATGTAAATCCCGGGGACATGTGCAAATATTGATTCAATATTCTGGCTATGATAAAGCCCGCCGTGAATATAACCGCCTACCGCCACACGTGTTACAACTGCGGCAGACCATTCACTATTGGAGCGGTATCTTATTGAGGCTATTTCCGATTTGTACTGCATAAATGCGGGCCAGATGTAATCTCCGAATTGTATTTCTACAACAGGCTTTAATCCTGTTAATGCCATACCTGTTGCAACACCTGCAATACTTGCTTCCGATAAAGGTGAATTAAATACTCTTTCTGTTCCGAATTTAGATGATAAACCTTTAGTAGCAGCAAAAACTCCTCCCTTATCATCAGCAATATCTTCACCGAAAATATACATTTTATCGTTTCTTTCCATCTCTTCCTGCAGAGCATGGTTTATGGCATCAACCATAACAATAGGTTTTCCGAACGATTTTGATTTCTCATATTCCAGGCCTTCTCTGTATCCGCTTTCATCATAAACATATTTAGCCGCATTTTCAGAAACCGGGTCTTTGGCAATAAAAGCCTCTTCTGCCGCATCATTTATTTTTTCCGCTGTTTCCTTTACAAGGTATTCATATTCTGCTTCCGTCAACATTCCTTCATGAATTAAACTGCGGGATAATTTTTCTATCGGGCACTTTTTCAAATCATCCTGAAGTTCATCATGGTCACGGTATTTTTTCTGATCATCCGATGAGGAGTGGGAGTGCAGCCTTACAACTTCAGCTTCAATCAATGCCGGCCCTTTTCCTTCTTTTATATAATTAACTGCATCCTGCACAGCCAGGTAAGACTCGCTGAAATCAGTACCGTCAATTCTTGCCCTGTAAAGATTTTCATACCCGCTCATCATAGCGGAAATTGAATTATCTTTCCCGCCGCTTTGCTGCTGTACATGGACGGAAATAGCATATTTATTATTTTCAATCAGGAACAATACGGGCAGCTTTTCCCTGCTCGCCCAGTTTATAGCTTCGTGAAATTCACCCTGACTTGTAGTGCCTTCTCCGCTGCTCACAAAAGTAACATACTTTTCACCTCTTTTAACGCCCGCAAGCGCAACACCGACTGCATTCAGAAATTGAGTCCCCGTTGGACTCGATTGCGTTGGTATATTTAATTTCTTTGAGCTCCAATGGCAGGATAACTGTTTTCCTCCTGTTGCCGGATCATCAGACTTTGCAAAACACTGCAGAAAAAAATCATACGGCGTTACACCGATTGATAACACTAAAGCAATGTCCCTGTAATAGGGAAAAAACCAGTCTTTTTGTGATTCCATTACCAATCCGACAGCGGCTTGCACTGCTTCATGTCCGGATCCGGCTACGTGAAAAAACGTTCTGCCCTGCCGCAGCAGGTTCATTGCTTTGTTATCTATACTGCGGGCACGAAGCATAATACGTAATGCTTTTAATAAAAGTTCTTTATCCAGGTTGATTATGCCGGCATAAGTTACACTGGCAGAATCGATCTTACTGTTATTCTTTCCATTATTCTCAATTTTATCAATTTCGTTCTTTTCAGACCTGTATATAGTTTCATTTTTAGAGGAGCTGCCTTTTGACATCATAAACCTTTCCCGTTTAGCTGTTTGATAAATTATGCGACATCAAATTTTCTTTTGGAAATATTGTTACTGCATCATAACCAAATACATCCTTAAAGTTTTGAACTAAAAGAGTTTTAACCTCCCGTATATCTGCTTTATTGCCCGTTTCTTTCTCCAAAGAAGTTACTTCCTTATCCGGAATGCCGCAGGGAATTATCCCGTTAAACAAAGAAAGATCCGTATTTATATTAAAAGCAAATCCGTGCATTGTAATCCATCTGCTTACCTTAATTCCTATTGCCGCAATTTTACGGTTCTCTATCCAAACGCCGGTATACTTAGGTATTCTTGTTCCGATTACGTTATAAAAAGAGCATGTTCTAATTATTACTTCTTCCAGCCCTCTCAGATATTTATGCGTGTCGTTCTGCCATTCATTCAAATCAATTATTGGATAACCCACAATTTGTCCCGGGCCATGATATGTAATATCTCCTCCTCTGTCTATTTCATAAACAGAGATTTTATTCTCGCTTAAAAAATCATCCGAACCAATAAGATTTTTTTTATCCGCCGTTTTTCCTAAAGTATAAGTGTGCGGGTGCTCCAGCAAAAATAAAATATCCTGTAATTTTTTTTTGTGTCTCAATTCAAAGGTGGATTTCTGTAAATCCCATGCTTCTTTATAATCAATAAAGTTGAGATCGCAATAAAACAACTCTCTATAATTTGTTCCCAATTATATTTTCCAATTGAAATGAATTTCCCAGATCCGTACCTGGAATTTAAATATGTATCGCCTCGCCGTATGCAACTGCAGAGGCTTCCATTAAAGTTTCAGCAAGTGTAGGATGAGCATGCACGGTTTTAATAATCGATTCGCCTGTAGCTTCCAGCGACTTTGCCAGTCCTGCTTCGGCAATCAACTCTGTTGCTTCCGGTCCTATTATATGCACGCCCAGAATCTCACCGTACTTAGCGTCAAAGATAAATTTAACAAAACCTTCCCTCTCGCCAATCGCAAAGGCTTTGCCGCTTGCCATGAAAGGAAATTTACCGATTTTAAGTTCATAACCGGCTTCCCTTGCTTTTTCTTCAGTCAAACCTATACTTGCAACCTGCGGCTGGCAGAATGTGCAGCCCGGGATACTGTTGTAATCTATATCCTGTACATTCAAGCCTTTAATTTTTTCAACGCAATGAATGCCTTCATGGGATGCAACATGCGCTAGCCAGGGCGGCCCGATTACATCGCCTATTGCATAAAGCCCTTTTACATTTGTTTCATAAGTGGATTTATTAACTTTAATATGATTTTTATATAGTTCAACACCAAGTTCTTCAAGCCCGATTCCTTCCACATTTCCCGTAACACCTATTGCATTTAAAACTTTATCAGCGCTTAATACCGTTGTTTCCCCGTTAGTGGTTATTGTTACGTGGACTTTATTATCCCTTACTTCCGCTTTCTCAACAACTGTTTTTGTAAATATCTCAATACCGCGTTTCTTAAAGCTTTTTTCCAGAGCCGCCGAAACTTCTTTATCTTCAACAGGCAGGATTTGGTCAAGCATTTCTATGATTGTAACTTTTGTCCCGAATACCGAATAGAAATATGCAAATTCAATTCCTATTGCCCCGGCGCCTATTACAATTAATTCACTGGGAAGTTCCGGGAGTGTCATTGCTTCAGAACTTGTAATGATCATTTTCCTGTCAACCGCTATTGAAGGAACGGATTTCGGCCGGGCGCCTGTGGCAATAATAATTTTCTTAGCTGATATATTGTTAATCATTTTGCCGTCATTATCCATAATATCTATTGAATCGGCAGAAACTAATTTACCGAATCCACGTATCCGCTCAACTTTGTTCTTTTTTACCAAAAGTTCAACGTTTTTAGCCATTTTATCAGCAATATCGCGACTTCTTTTAATAATACGTGTAAAATCAAACTCAAGCCCCTGTACTTTTATACCAAAATCTGCAGAATGATTCTTAATATTATCATAAAATTCGGCATTTTTTAGAAGTGATTTTGTAGGAATACAGCCCCAATTAAGGCAAATACCGCCTAAATTATCTTTATCTATAACTACCGTTTTTAATCCAAGCTGTGCAGAACGTATAACGGCTACATACCCGCCGGGCCCGCCGCCAAGTACTGCAAGATCATATTCATTAGCCATATAAAGAGTATTCCATCCCAAATTTTTTAATTGATCAAATATATATATAGGTATATTCAAAAGAAAATAAATGAGTTAAACCTGCATCACACAATTGACTTGCGGGTCATCTTTATAAGTTTGCCAAAAATTATTTTTTTTAGTGATTCTTAGTGGTCTTAGTGTCTAAGTGGTAAAATGTCCTTGTTTTTGATTAAATAATTCCTGACCACTCAGAAATTAAGGTAACTATTGCTGAGTAAAAACTTTTTAAACAAGTTCATTATATTAGATACAGGTCTAACTTATCCCCATGCGATCCAATCACCATTAATTAAGTAATAAAATATTTTTCCACCTCATCCGTCTATAAGAATAAGCAGCAACTATAATAAAGGATCAAATTATGGAGATACTAATTTTCAAGACTTCTGTAACAACAAAAGAGGACATATTAAAGCTTCAGCCATACATAAATGATCTTGTGCAGGATGGGAAATGGAATTTTGATCTTGATGACAGTGATAAGATATTCCGTGTTGAAACGGATAGAGATATTTACAGTTCGTTGATCCTGATATTCCATGGACTTGGCTATGATATTAAAGAATTGGAAGATGTGGTTGTTGAGAGAGCATAATTGCGACTTCATTGGGCAAAAGCTCAGCCCTCCCTGCATTCCGGATAGGCAAGCCGTTCACGCGGCTTTGCCTGCCTGGAAGCAGACTTATTTAAACATTTATTGCTAATTCTTAAAATTTTAATAATTACATCTTTATTTGCTGTCCGAAAAAACTCCCCTCTTGGGAGGGGTGTAGGGGTGGGTCAAAACGAACATAATTAGAAAACAAATAAATATTACTCAATTTAAATAGCTGCAAATGGAACATTATTTAAAATCCTACGATATAATATTCAGGCTAATATTCATATAATTTTGGGGATTACTATAAACATACTTTTTAAATAGAAAGCATTAAAAATAAATTATTAACTCCTTCCTCGAATTCCGATAATATAAAATTTCTCAAATTTAAAGTCAGTATAATATTAACATTATAATATTTTTTATTATTTTAATTAATGATGAGTATTATTTAAATTGTATCTTTATTGTATTATAACATTTTTCTAAGGAAAAAATGAAAACTAAAGAACCTCTTATTCCATACATAGATACAAAGATTGATTATAAAGTTATAAATGGTGAGGCATATAAAGAATTAAAAAAAATCGAAGATAAGAAATTTGATTTAATAATTACTTCACCTCCCTATAATCTGGGAAAAGAATATGAATCAAAAAAAACTATTGAAGAATATTTAGATACTCAAGAAACTATTATTAAAGAATTAGTCAGAGTTTTGTCAGATAAAGGTAGCATTTGCTGGGAAGTTGGTAACTATGTTTCTAAAGGAGAAGTATTTCCATTAGATATTTATTATTATCAAATATTTAAGAAATTTAAATTAAAACTCCGCAATCGAATAATCTGGCATTTTGGACATGGGTTACATGCTTCGAATCGTTTTTCAGGCAGATACGAAAATATTCTTTGGTTTACAAAAAATGATAAATATATTTTTAATTTAGATAATGTCAGAGTTCCATCTAAATATCCTGGGAAAAGATATTATAAAGGGCCAAATAAAGGATTACTTTCCGGTAATCCAAATGGTAAAAACCCTTCTGATATTTGGGAAATTATTGAAAAAGACTGGGAAAATGAATTATGGAATATTCCCAATGTTAAGAGTAATCATCCAGAAAAAACAATTCACCAGTGTCAGTTTCCTGTTGAATTAGTTGAGCGCTGTGTTTTAGCATTAACTAATGAATTTAGTTGGGTATTAGATCCATTTGCAGGAGTGGGATCTACTATAATTGCCGCAATGAAAAACAAACGAAATTCAATTGGAATTGAGAAAGAAGAAAGGTATTGTAAAGTCACAAAAAAAAGAATTGAATCTTTAATAGAGGGTAATTTAATATTAAGACCAATTAATAAACCTATTCACAAACCTTCAAAAAATGACAAAGTTGCTCAAATACCGATTGAGTGGCAGTCTTTAAATTTGTAAATGAAAATATCACAAAAATACTCACATCTTAATGGGGAAGAATATCTCATTGTGCATCATAAGAGTCTTTATAGCGAGATAGAAAATGTTATTAAAAATATTAGTGCAACTTCTTGTATGACAAAAACAAGTAAAGAAAAAACTATGAAAGGGAAACTTTTATTTAGTCCTATAGAATTAAATAAAGAATTTGTTAAACACTTTAGGGCTAAAGGTTGGGGAGAAAGCCGATATAAATATTATGTGACAACAGATAGAAAATATATGGAAGAAATGATAAGCATGAGCTATCAGGAACAAAAGAAATTTTTAATTTCGAATGGAATAATTCAGCCAATTTCTTCATATAAACAGACTGATTTTGTGAAAGATAAAATTGCCGTTGAAGTTCAGTTTGGCAAATACGCTTTTGTAGCGTTTGATTTATTTGTTAAACATTTACTTTTTTATTCCGGCGGTGTAATAAATGTTGGGATTGAAATATTACCTACCAAAAATATGCAATCCCAAATGTCATCTGGTGTTGCCTACTATGAGGGTGAGGTATATAATATTTTAAGACATGGGAGAAGCAGCCCTGCGGTACCTTTATTAATAATGGGAATTGAACCTTAAATAAGAGGCAATGATATGACAAAAAAGAAAACAAAGAATTAAAATTCAAATGTTTTACTATCGAACAAAGTAACAATAAACTAGTAATATTTATTGAACTATTATCTATTAGCCCAATTCATTGCTGCTGTGAAGCAAAACTCTCATCCAGTATTTCTTCTTTAGGCAGATTTTCCTGTGGTACCATTTTTACATCATTACTTTCATTAAAAACCTGCCCATCCTCATAACCGATCGATACATACACAGAAAGTTTCTCCCTTGCCGGACCTTTGAATGCTCCCTTAATTGGAGTGCAATCATTAAAATTCCTGCCGACTGCCAATTTTATGTGTGAATTAGTTACCCAGATGTTGTTTGTAGGGTCAACGCCGACCCATTCCTGATCCGGCAGCCATACTTCCACCCACGCATGTGTTGCTCCTTCCCCGCGCATGCCATTTTTATTTGGACAAATGTACCCGCTTACATACCTGCTGGGTATTTTCATCGTACGCAGTATCTGCAACATTACATGTGCAAAATCCTGGCAAACTCCTGCTCCCTTATCAAGTATCTCATCAACTGTGGTCTCAATGTTTGTAATGCCTTTTATATATTCAAAATTATTATAGATATACTCATTGCACATCCCGACAGTTTCGGCAGCATCCTTTTTTTTGTCAAGAATACTTCTTGCAATTTTATCTATTTTACTCTGTGATCTGACTGCTTTTGCAGAAGCAAGTTCCATTAATCTTAGCGAACCGCTTACTTCTTTACCAAGCGCCTCCCAGCCGGAGGGTATCTCCGTCCTTTCCTGCAACGGATAGATTGTCCGGACAACAAGCTTGCTTTCAATAACCAATTCTTTATGTGCTGCAAGTAAATTAAAAATACCGATCTTGTTTCCCCAATAATCATGATAAATATGCATATCAGGCTGACCGGTAATTATAAGGTCATGCTGCAATGTTTCCTGCTCATTACAACTGAACGGGAATATCTTAATTTCGTTTATGCTCTCCTTTACATTTCTGTCGTATTCATATTTTGTTATATGGTGTATCCTGAAAATCGGCATAATTTACCTCTAAAATAAAAGCATAAAAATATATTAAGAATAAGAAAAAAATATTTGTTCAAGGCGCTTGCTAAAATCCAGCATGCCTGATTTTAAATCCGATAAATATAAAGGAAGGCTTGTATTATTCAGTGTTTCAAAATCAGCATAGGAAACTTTGCTGTATACACGGTTAAGGCTTTTTATAAGCGAATTGTTTTCCGGCCTGTTGTTTTCACCGGTAATATCATTTAAATAATTCTGAATATGCGCCATTGAATAAATTACCGATCTTATAAAATCATGGTTAAACAAAACCTGGTGCAGTACATTCTGGTTGTAATCAACAGACCTGTAATTCTTCAGATGCAGTTCAAATCCCGACATAGATAACAAAAGATGCTTCCAGTAAATAATATCCCGCTGATCTTTTAAGTCATAATATATCATACCGTATTGTTTATCGGTCATTTCAATTGTAAGCAGGCATCTTTCTATATACCGGCCAAGATTCATAAAACTCCAGCCCAAACCCCTGGGCATTGTATTGTCGGTAACACCCACGTATAACAATATATGCCTTGTTAAAGTTTCGATGGTTTGAAAAGTATTAAATTCTGTAAGATTATCCGTAACGGCGGGATAATTAATTAGATGATAAAGCTGGTTAACATGTTCCCACACTTCTTTTGTAATATTATCCTGAACGCCTCTCGCATTTTCCCGCGCCTTTGTAATAATCACTCTTAATGAATTTGTATTATCTGGATCAAGCATTAGTTTATAAAGCGCTGATTCCATATCATCTTCAAATAATGCAGCTTGCGAATCATTACCGGGTGCAAATAATTCAAGCGTATATTTCCACAGGGGAATCTCGTTTTCCATCCTCTTATCAAGAGACAGAGTATAATTTGTTTTGACTATCCTCAAAAAACTCTCCGCCCTCTCCATATACCTGTTCAGCCAAAATAAGGAATCTGCAATTCTACTTAACATCTTGAACCATTATTATAATTTATTTAGTCAATAATCCATGTGTCTTTACTGCCGCCGCCCTGCGATGAATTTACAACAAGAGAACCTTCTCTTAAAGCAACCCGTGTTAATCCGCCCGGGACAATTTTAGTGCCCTCCGGCCCGCATAAAGCATATGGGCGTAAATCAACATGCCGCGGCATAAATTTTCCGTCAATATAGCAGGGCACTGTGGAAAGCTTTATTATTGGCTGTGCAATAAAATTTCTGGGATCATTTTCGACATCTATTTGCATATTTATAATATCTTCTTCCGTAGCTTTATTACCCATCAGCATGCCGTAACCGCCTGATTGATTTGTTCGCTTTATCACCATTCTTTGAATATTCTTAAATACATATTCCCTGTTTTCACGCGATGACAATTGGTAAGTGGGTACGTTTGGAAGAATTTGTTCTTCATTTAAATAATAACGGATCATATCCGGCACATAAGCGTAAACAGCTTTATCATCTGCAACTCCGTTGCCCACGGCATTAATAATGGCAACATTTCCTTTACGGTAAGCGCTCATAAGTCCGGGAACTCCTAACGCACTGTTTGGTATAAAGACAAGTGGGTCTAAATATTCATCGTCAATCCTCCTGTAAATTACATGAACTCTTTCCAGCCCGTTAGTTGTTTTCATATAAACTTTATGGTTATCAACAACCAGGTCGCGCCCTTCAACAAGTGCAATGCCCATCTGGCGTGCAAGAAATGTATGCTCATAGTATGCCGAATTGTAAACCCCGGGCGTAAGCAATACAACGGTAGGATTAGGATTCTGTGTAGGCTCAAGGGATAATAAAATATTATGAAGCAGGAGGGGATAATTATTTATTACCCTAACATTATTTGCGGGCAGCATATCGGGGAATATTCTTTTTGTCACTTCCCTGTTTTCAAGCATATATGATACTCCGGAAGGCGTCCGCAAATTATCTTCCAGTATATAAAACCGCCCGTCTTCGCTTCTGATTAAATCAATGCCCGAAATATGAACGTAAATATCATACGGCACTTTTATTCCGAACGCTTCACGCGTATAATGAGGGCACGATGCTATAAGCCCCGCAGGAATAATTTTGTCTTTTATAATATCCTGGTTTGAATAAATATCTTTCAGGAACATATTCAGCGCTTTTAATCTTTGAATTATTCCTCTTTCAATATGTTCCCATTCCTTCCCGGGAATTATGCGCGGAATTATGTCGAACGGAAATATTCTCTCAATACCCGCGTCATCGCTGTAAACTGTAAAAGTAATTCCCTGGTTCATAAATAGTTCAGCGGCCCGCCGGCTTTTTTCCTGCAGCGTTTCGGAATCTAAGTTCTTTAATATATCAAAAACCTTTGTATATTGGTCACGAATGTGCCCTTTTTCACACATTTCATCCCATGTTCCTTCAAGGCATTGATATTCACTTAATATATTAGTTTCTACTTCCATATTTCCTAATAAAATAAGGTTATATACATATATTCACTAATTATTTAAAGCAATATAGTAAAAAAAATAATTTTATCAAATGATTTAAAATTTGTAGTTGAAATAATACCCGGATGTTTTAAATAATAATTTTTTAACACGTTTTTGGTACTTTATTCAAATATTATAGTTATGTTTAACTATGATTGTTTAGTAATATAATTCTGATTTAATTATTTTTTAACGGGGATTGATATGATGAATAAAAAAAACAATATTCTTGTTTGCAGCGGCGATTTGAACTTTTCTATTAAAATCAAATCCTTCCTGGAAGAAAAAGGGATGCAAGTCCTTGATCTAATCTCTTCGGGCGATGAACTGATTGAATGCGCTTTGAATTTCTACCCTTCCCTTATTATTACCGATATTACTCTGAAGGGTGAAATAGACGGTATAGAAACCATTTCACGTATCTCCGGAATTACTAAAATTCCATATATTTTTATTGCCGATAGCGCCGATCAAATTTCATTAATTCAAAGTTATTATCTTTACCCGGTTAAAGTTTTTGCTAAGCCGGTGGATTTAAATGATCTTTATTTCTTTGTGAACGACTGTGTCGGTTTTTCTAAAGATACTCTCCAAAGCAGTTATTTCTTAGGATAAATTATTCCTGGTTCTAGGGCAGGGTAATTAATGTTGTAACGGCAGGCTGCAGCCTGCCGTTACAACAGATATTATTTTATTTATAATAGCTTCTCTATCCTTCTGTCCGGAACAAACCACATAATTGCAACAACAACGTAAAGCCCCAGGCTAACCAACGGATTAATAAACGAAACAACTATTGCTGTCGCATATATAATTAAAGACATTGCTCCTTTTATGTCTTTTCCGAATGCCGTGGCAATAAGGGAACTTTTACCATGCTGCTTTATTAAGGCCCGGGAAAGTATAGTCCATGCTACTGCAGACATAAATAATATTACCCCGTAAAGCGCAACAGGAATTGTTGTAAAATGATTTTCTCCAACCCAACCCGTAACAAACGGTATTAACGACAACCAGAAAAGCAAATGAAGATTTGCCCATAAAACTTTACCGTTAACCATGGTAATAGCATAAAACATATGGTGATGGTTATTCCAATATATACCTATATAAATAAAACTAAGCACATAACTTGTTAATACAGGTATAAGAGGTTTTAACGCTGCGATATTGTCGCCTGAAGGTTTCTTCAGTTCAAGAACCATTATTGTTATAATTATAGCTATAACCCCGTCGCTGAATGATTGTAATCTTCCTTTTTCCATATCACCTTTAAAATATTCCTCATTGTACTGCCAGGTCACACATGCCTCTATGGAGACCTGTCACTGTTCTGTATAAAATATACTAAAAATATTTTTATCATGCTTTATCACCGCTTAACCAAATATTATTTCATTATTCTAAATGAATGCCTTATTTTTCCCCGTATCTTAATCATTTCTTTTTTTAAATATTATCAGGATTTATTTATGCATGTACTTGAAGTGATGAATCTTGTAAAAACCTTTGACGGCATACGGGCTGTTGACGATGTTTCATTTACTATACCTGAAGGCTCCGTATTCGGGCTGATTGGCAGAAACGGCGCAGGTAAAACAACCACTCTAAGGATAATGATGAATATTTATCTTCCCGACAGTGGTGAAGTTTTATTACAGGGCGCTAAAGCCGGACAGGATTTTAAGGATAAAGTCGGTTACCTGCCCGAGGAAAGAGGACTTTATAAGAAAATGAAGGTGCTGGAAACAATTCTTTTCTTTGCCGAGCTTAAAGGTAAAACCGGGAAAGATGTTGAAAAAAAAGCAGTTGAATACCTTAAAAGATTTCAAATTGCTGATAGGAAAAATTCTAAACTTGAAGATTTGTCAAAAGGAAACCAGCAAAAAGTTCAATTTATTACTACCATTCTGCATGATCCCGAATTTATAATTCTTGATGAACCGTTTACCGGGCTCGATCCCATAAATACAAACCTTTTTAAGGAAATTATTCTTGAGTTAAAGGACCAGGGTAAAGTAATAATCTTTTCGACTCATCTTATGGATTTTGCGGAAAGAATGTGCGATCATATTACTATGCTTGATAAGGGTAAGGTAATTCTTAACGGAGCTTTATCTGATATTAAAGCAAAATATTCACAAAGAAATGTCAGTATTAATTACCAGGGGGATCTTTCTTTCCTTAAATCCAGCCCGATAGTAGAAAAAATTGTGGACTACGGTAATTCTGCATCCCTTAAAGTTAAAGAACCTCAACAGGTTCAGGAGTTATTAAGAACTCTTGTTGATAATAATATTATTGTAACCAAATTTGCAGCCGATGAAATCTCTTTACAGGAAATTTTCGTGGATCTTGCAGGTGATGACAATACAAATTCTATAGCAGCGGAGGTAAAATATGTTTAACAGGAGAACACTGACAATAATTAAAAGAGAATTAAGAGAAAAGGTCTTGAGCAAGAGTTTTATATTCATGACTCTCCTGATACCGGTTTTTATTTTTATAATACTTGGCCTGCAGATGGTATTATTTAATTACGACAGCAATTCCACTGCTTCTCTACAGGTTACATGTGAAACAAGCCAGTTAGCCGCCGCAATTGGAACCGAATTTGGAAAGTTACCCTTTGTTAAAGACCGCAGTTTTAAAATAACATATAATTTTATGTCTGAAAATGACTTTGAAAAAATGCTGCCGTTATTAAAGAAAGATCTGCTGGGCGATAAATTAACAGGAGTAATTTTTATTCCAAATTCAGCGCTTACAGATAAAAAAATAAAATATTATTCTAAAAATCCCAACAATTATTCGCTGTTAAATAAATTTAGAAATTCAATAAATTCGGCGTTAATTAATATTCATTTTTCAGAAAAACAATTATCGGCGAATGAAATATCTTACGCCGGTGAAGGCGTTGATATTAGTGGTTTTAGAATTTCTAACGATAAAAATATAAAAGCCGAAGGATTTGGAAATCAGGTAGTATCATTCTTGTTTAATTTTCTTTTGTACTTTAGTTTAATAATATTTGGTACAATGGTTATGCGTACCGTAGTTCAGGAGAAGAATAACAGGATTGTAGAAGTATTACTTTCTTCAGTTAACAGCAAAGAGCTTATGACGGGTAAAATAATCGGGACAAGTATTACAGGCGTCGCTCAAATGTTTATATGGCTGCTTCCTCTTATTTTAGTGGTTTCATCTTCAATATTTGTACTTCCTAAAGATTTTACAATTGATATTAGCCTTCTGCAGATAGCTTTTGTACTCTTTAATTTTCTTATAGGGCTGCTTACATTCCTCGGATTGTTTGCAAGTGTCGGTGCAATCTTCGATAACGATCAGGATGCACAATCGGGCGTTTGGCCTATAATGATGTTAATAATGATACCTTTCTTTATTGGCTTTTCGCTGGTTAATAATCCTGAAAATACCATCGGAATAGTAGCATCAATGCTGCCTTTTGCATCTATAATTGTAATGCCAGCAAGAATGGCCCTCGTTGATATCCCTGCATGGCAGCTTATTCTTGCAATTATTGTAAACCTGGCAACATTAAGCATAATATTCCCGCTGGCAGGTAAAATATACCGTGTCGGGATTCTGATGTCCGGTAAAAAACCCAAATGGGGCGAAGTTATAAAATGGTTAAAATATAAATATTAAAAATAAGTAATTTGGAAAAATATTTTTCTCTACTCGAAAATAAAACAAATATTAAAACAGAATTTCTTGCCGGCATAACAACCTTTCTTGCCGGCATGTATATAATAGTAGTAAATCCTGCAATAATTAGTAAAACAGGAATGCCATTTAACGGCGTGCTTACTGCAACCATACTTGTTTGTGCGGTATGTACTATTATGATGGGGCTTTATGCAAAAAATCCTATCCTTGTCGCTCCCGGCATGGGTCTTAATGCCTACTTCACTTTTTATGTTGTACTTGGACTGGGAGTAAAATGGGAAACTGCTCTTGGTTCGGTTTTCTGGGCGGGTATTATATTTCTTTTATTATCAGTATTTAATATCCGCACGTATATTGTAAAAGCAATTCCAAAACAGATTAGGTATGCTGTTTCCGGTGGCATAGGTATATTTATTGCACTAATTGGATTAATAAATGCTCATTTTATTATCGGGGATCCTGCCACTCTTGTAAAGCTTGGAAAGATTGATTCGGTTACAATTACTTTTATAGCCGGATTGTTTATAACTGCCTTACTTGTTACAAAACGGGTTAGAGGCGCATTGATTATTGGTATTACACTTACTACCATTCTAGCAATTCCAATCGGCAGGCTTTACGGCGATGCTTCCGCTATTAATTTTGGTATCCCAACCCTGGTTACCTGGAAAGGAATAGTTTCCCTTCCCGACTTCAGTCTGTTCGGCAGAATGGATATTTGGGGTTCACTTAAATATGCTATATGGCCTGTTACATTTACAATTTTATTCACCGATATGTTTGACAGCCTTTCTACTTTTGTCGGCGTAGCAGAAGCCGCCGGTTTAGTAGGCCCCGATGGAGAACCGAAAAATATAAAACAATCTTTAATTGTGGATGCATTTGCAACAACATTTGCAGGTATAGCCGGCACAAGCGCAGGTACTGCTTATATTGAATCAGCCGCAGGTATTGCAGAAGGCGGACGTACCGGCCTTTCGGCAATTGTAACCGGTCTGCTCTTCCTTCCTTTTTTATTTCTATCGCCCCTTCTTTCTAATATACCTGGTATAGCAACTTCTCCCGCACTGGTATTGGTAGGAGTATTTATGCTGAAGCCTGTACTAAAAGTAAATTGGTCGGAAATGGAAGATGCCATACCTGCTTTCCTTGCCCTGATAATTATACCTTTTACTTATTCAATCACACAGGGAATTATTTGGGGATTCTTAAGCTGGACTGCTATAAAAATAGTAATGGGAAAAAAGGAAGAAATACCCGTGATGCTGTATGTTATAGACGCCTTTGCGGTACTTGCCCTGCTGATCTGAAGTTTATTTACATCTCCGGATGTTCGGGAGCTTGTTTATGTAGTATTTTTTATGGGGCAATTGTGTATTCGTTTTCACTACTATGAAATTTAACAGCAATTTCATATTGAATAATCATTTTGTTATTGACATTGTGAATTAACTTTCATAGATTTTTTATAGATAATTTTATTCTCAATCACCCCGGATATTATCTTAAGCTTTATACAAAATAGATTATCCTTTCTACTACTTGCGTTCTTGAATAAATTGAAACATATGATTTAGGTAAGAGTAATTTGTTTATAAATAAAATTAAACTTTAGTACTTCATTTTCCGTCAAACATATAGATTCTATTTTCTATCAAGGAGTGCGCTATGGATAATCTTAAGTTTCTGGTTGCAGAGGACGAATTTATCATCGCCCTGGAGATAAAACAATTAATTGAGGATATGGGTTTTGAAGTTACCTCATTGGTAAGCACCGCATTGGAAGCCATTACTAAATCGGAAACGGATAAGCCGAATATTATAATGATGGACGTTCAATTGAGCGGATCATTAAACGGCATTGAAGCTGCTGAAATAATAAAGTACAAACATAACATCCCTGTTATTTTCTTAACTGATAGGACTAACGAACACTTTCTGCGTCAGAGTAAATATGCATCAAATCATTTATCAATAAAAAAACCGGTCGATATCCTGCAGCTTTCCGAGTTGATCAAGCATATCCGGAATGAAATAATAGTTCCGCCCGGTACAAATATTTCACAGCCGTCTTCTTTTAGTCTTTAACCGGATATATAATACCTATAAATAAATAATAGTTGTATTCTCCCCTCTAGGGAGGGGTGCAGGGGTGGGTAAAAGGGCGTATACTTGCTGTATCTTTTCATTCTTCCTACACTTCCCACCAAAGGGGGATCTCAGCCAAAGGCTGTCATTCATCCATTCCCCGCTGAAGGCATTATCCCCCTCTCGCCGACACTATGTGGGAGGTCTCGGGCTTGTCTCTATGTGGTGGGTATTTTTTTATTTTGGTATAATTTCACGTTTATCTATCCATTCAACTATTTCTTTCATAATTTTATCAAGATTATACCTTACTTCCATGTCATCAAATCTAAGTACTGTAACACCGTATGCATTTAAGCATTGGTCTCTATTTTTATCTTTCAATTCATTCCCATAATGTGATTCGCCGTCGATTTCAATTGCAAGCATTAATTCTTTGCAATAAAAATCGACGATATAATTGTCGATAGGTTTCTGCCTGTCAAAGTCATAACCCCTTACTTTCATCTTCTTCATCTCATCCCACATCATAATTTCTGTCAGAGTACTGTTTTTACGAAGTTCTTTTGCTCTCTGTTTTAACGCAGGGTTATATGGAATTATTTTATAACGCATAATTGCTCTATTTGTATTTGTTTTAATACATTTATAGGTTTCTACCCACCCCCGAGACCCCTCCCGAGAGGGGATTTTTTAAGCAGCATTTCAATATTTGGATTTACACTTCCGGCATCGTTATTTATCTCCTTCATCGCATTCCTGAAAACTCCTAACGAACGCTGGCTTAATAAATCAATTTTAATTAATCCAAGCGCCTCAATGGGGTACATATCCGGCTGTGTAATTACAAGCCCCAGCCCCTTGTTCTTTGCATACTCAAGCGCAACGTAATCAGTAATGGGCTTTTGCGTAATTACAATGCCCGAAGGATGAATACTCAAATGGCGGGGATAAGAAGACAGCCTTGATGCAATCTTAACTATTGATTTCCAGGGTTCGGAATTAAAATTAAGGGACTTTGTTTCAGGAAACTTTTCGGCAATACCAGCCAGGTTCTTAGCGCTTGTCCATGGAATAAATTTACTGAACCTGGATATCTCGCTTTCCGATACTCCAAAAACCTTTGCAACTTCCCTGAATGCCGACCTGGCGCGGAAGGTTACTGTAGTGGAGATCATTGCAACCCTGTTATATCCGTATTTTTCAAAAACATATTTAATTATTTCATCCCGTTCTTTCCATGAAAAATCAAGATCGCAGTCCGGCGGCGAAAGCCTTCCGCGGTTTAAAAAACGCTCAAAATAAAGGTTATAATGTATAGGGTCCACTTCCGTAAAGCCAAGGCAGTAAGAAACAAGGCTGTTTGCCGCAGACCCGCGTCCTATGTGCATCATACCCCGGTTTTTTGCTTCGCGCACTATATCCCATACAATCAGGAAATAATCAGAGAAACCCATTTCATCAATTACTTCAAGCTCGTACTGAAGCCTCTTAACTGCCTGGTCGGTAATAGGCTTATAACGCCCTTCAAGCCCGCGGAAAGAAAGCTTCCACAGGTATGAAAAAGCCGTTTCTGCATCCGCCAGCGGGAATGCCGGGAATTTCAGCCTGCCGGGTTCAAGGTCAACATTGCATGACTGCGCAATCTTTTCCGCGTTCCATACAGCTTCGGGAAGAGCGCGCCAGTCCCTCTTTAATTCTTCCGGGGTTTTAAGAAAAAATTCCTCGTCAACAAGTTCTTCGGGCGGAATATTATCAAGAGTCCTGTTCTGTCTTATTGCCGATACAACTTTGTGCAGAAGGAAATCTTCCTGCCTCATAAAATATGCGGGATGTGAAGCCGCAATCTGCAGTCCGCTGCTTTTGGCATATTCAAAAAGTTCCCGCGTCCTCTTTTTATGCTTTTCGGTTATGATTAATTCTATAAAAAGATTTTTATTCAGCAAGGGGGTAATTGTTATCTGTTTAAGAAGCTCAATTGATGAAGTTAAAATAAACACATCGTCAAGCGGCCGGCCGAATATTCCGCGCAGGGAAAAATCGTCCTTCAGTTTTCTTGATGTAATTATTTTGCAGATAAGCGAATACCCTTCATTATTCTTTGCAATAAAAACAGCATTCAGTTTTTTATCTTTCGGGTCGTCTATCCATACGCCGAGCAGCGGCTTTATATTTTGTTCGGCTGCGACGGCGGCAAATTGAATTAACCCGTACATAGCATTTGTATCGGTAAGCGAGGCGTACCGGCTCCCCGATTTTTTTGCAAATGCAACCAGTTCTTCAACCGGTATAGTCCCTTCAAGAAGCGAATAATATGAATGTGTATGAAGGCTTAGCATAATAACTTTCGGCCCTGATTTATCCCGATGTGTATGGCTTTGCGGCCGTACTTGCCGCGTATTTTCATCACGGCGCGAAGCATGCGCTTCCTTATTATTTCTTCATCTTCAAACAAAACTTCCTGCTCGCAGAAATGGCTTAGCTTGCTAAGGTGAATGCCTATAAGCCTTATGCTTACCCTGCGTGTAAAAGCCTTGCGGAATAAGTCAACAGCAGTATCAAAAACCACCTTATCGTCGTCCGTCGGCTTAATTGTTTTTGCTCTTGTTATGGTAACAAAATCGGAATAACGCAGTTTTATGGAAATAGTGGAAGCCTGCCAGTTCTCATCCCTTAAAAGCTGGCAGGCATCGCCTGTAAGGTCAAACATAAAAGCTTCAATTTTTGTTTTGTTTATAATATCGGTATCGAATGTTGTTTCCTTGGAAATGCTTTTCCTTTCGGTTTCGCTTACAAAAATATCATTGCCGTACCCGTTTGCTTTTTCCCACAGCCCGGTTCCTGATTTGCCCAGAAGTACCGCCAGGTAATCCGGTGAAGCGCAGGCAATATCGCCTGCAGTCTTAAACCCGCGTGAACGGAGAAGGGGAAATAATTTCTGTCCCACGCCGGGTATTTTTTCAATCGGGAGCGGGGCAAGAAATTCTTTTTCACTGCCGTCCGGGACTAAGGTTATCCCCATGGGCTTCTTATAATCCGATGCGATCTTTGCAATTGATTTGTTGGATGCAATGCCGATTGAACATGGCAGGCCAAGCTGTTTCCGTATTTCTAATTGAATTTTCTGAGCAAATGAAAAAGCATCCCCGTAAATCCTTTCACAGCCGCTGAAGTCTAAGTAAAATTCATCAACCGAAGCCTGCTGAACTACCGGGAAATATCTTTCAAGAATTTTCTTCGCCGCCTGTGAGTAGCGCCCGTATTCCTTCCCGTGCCCGTGAAGATAAATACCCTGCGGACATAAACGGTATGCCGTTCTTATCGGCATAGCGGAATGCAGCCCGAACCTGCGCGCTTCATAACTGCATGCCGCTACTACCCCCCTGCCGTGCGGGTCGCCGCCGACAATAACCGGCTTGCCTTCCAGTGAAGGATCCAAAATACGCTCCACCGAAACAAAAAAAGCGTCCATATCAAGATGAAAAATTGTTCTCATAATAAATTACCTTCACTAAACTCCTCTTATATCATATAATATATAGCATATAACAACATTTCCTTAAAGAGGTGTCTAAAAAGTAATTCTTCTTAGTGTATCTTAGTGGTCTTAGTGTCTTAGTGGTAAAATTGTTCTTGTTTTTGATTAAATAATACTTGACCATTTAGAAATTCCAAATACTAACTATTAGCTTTTCAGACAATCTCTCTCCCGAAAGCTTTCGGGAACGGGTTAGGCATCAGCCCATAAAACCAATGTTTAATTGATTATCTCATTCATTTTTTAAAAAACCCGCCATTTTAAACGTTTTTACTATTGCTAATATCATAAATACTTCATAATATAGTGTTCAAATGTTCACCTAAATATGGAAAAAATTATTAACACAAGCAAGAACTTTTTACTGGATATGGCAGATTATAAACTGCCGAATGCCCGTATAGCCCGGATATTTGACGCCGTTCCCAAAATAATCAGGGAAACCGGCTTCAATATGTTCGATTACCAAAAGGTTTTTAACGATGAAGCCACAAAAAAATTAATCCGGGAAGGGCTTACTATCGGCTGTTTTTATATTGAAAGCCCCGGTATGCGCTCATTATTAAAAAGGCTTAACTGCGATACTTTCGAAATGCTGACCGCCGCTTCATCGGTTATCCGACCGGGCGTTGCGGAAAGCGGGATGATGAAGGAATTTATTCAGAGGCATAAGAACCCTAAACTAAGAAAGTATCTTGTGCCTGAAATGGAAAAATACCTGGGCGAAACTTACGGCGTTATGATTTACCAGGAAGACGTAATAAAAGTTGCGCATCATATCGTAGGCTTAAGCCTTGAAGAAGCCGACCTGCTCCGCCGCGCAATGAGCGGGAAGATGCGCTCTCATAAAGCAATGCAGATGATAATTGATAAATTTTTTGCATGCTGCAAAGAAAAAGGCTATTCGGATGAGGTTTCGCAGAAGCTGTGGAAACAGATAGAATCATTTGCCGGTTACGCCTTTTGCAAGGCGCACAGCGCATCATTCGCAGTCTTTTCGTTCCAGGTTGCATATCTTAAAGCTTACTATCCCGCTGAATTTCTTGCGGGAGTGCTGTCCAACGGCGGAGGTTATTATTCGTCTGCGGTTTATATAAGCGAATGCAGAAGGCTTGGAATAAAAGTTCTGCTCCCTTCCGTTAATGAAAGCGATTATGAATACCGCGGGAATCATAAGACAATAAGAATCGGCCTGATGGCAATTAAGAATCTTGAAAAAGAATCTTCCGATAAAATTATCCGGGAAAGAACCCGCAGCGGAAAGTTTACTTCACTTAAAAATTTTCTTGAAAGAACAAACCTAAGCTTTACACAGTCGGAGATACTCATTAAATGCGGCGCTATGGACTGCTTTGCACAAACCAGGCCTGCTATGCTCCGGCTGGCCGATATATACTTCGGCAACAAAATATTATTAAATAATGAAAACGGCTATCTCTTTGGGAACGAAATGCTGCAGTTGGAAAAGGAAGCGATTATAAATAAGCAGTTCAGCATTGAAGAAATATGCGTAAGCGAGTTTGAAGCATTCGGGTATATGGCTACAAAACATCCGCTTGAATTTTTTACCGATGAAACCGGCTCTGGCGGTATTATAAAATCGCCGGATATGGTAAAATACAATAACCGCAAAGTAAAAATGATAGGCTGGTATATGGCGTCAAAAAGGATACAGACAAGCAAGGGCGAGGTAATGAAATTCCTCTCGCTGGAAGATATGTACGGTACTTTTGAAGCGGTGCTGTTCCCCAAAACATACCAGGTCTATGCAGAGCTTACTTTATCTATGGGGCCTTACCTGGTTGAAGGGCGGGTTGATATGGAAAACGGCGGAAACATAATTGTGGAAAAACTTTCAGTGCTTGCCGTTGAAAAAGCAAAATCTATTACTCAAAAGGACAGAACCGGCATCGACTTCTTCGGCGATCCGGAAAAGCCCGCCAATTATGATGAACTTCTGCTTGTAAGTTCGCTGGACAGCGAAAAATTAGTTCAGGCATATCTTGGATAAACGCGGGTAAGCTTTCAGCAGGGTGTCCGGCACCTTTACCTTTATCCGTTCTTTAAGCATGTTTAAAAGCTCCAGCGCATTTGCGGGTGCATCGCCGTGGGGATGGTTATTAAAAATAATAAATACCTTTTTCACTGCGTCTAATACTTCCCTTACCTTCTGTTCAATTTCGGTAAGTTCTCCCGGTGAATAAAGGTAGTCGTACCTCTCGCTTTGCTGTTCATATGATTGCTTCGTACCGAAATTATTTATTGATTTTGCCCATGCTTTATAGTTCCTGCCGTGAAACCTTATATACAAATTATCGCCCGCGCATACGGGATTAAACTGGATTGCTTCGCCCAGAACAGGCTGGTCTATTGCACATAATGAGCTCCTGCTTCGGCTGATAAATTCAAAGAACCTTTCTATAAACCATGAGTTATGCCTTACCTCTACAAATTTATCGTACCCGGAAAAAATCTCAAGTAAATTTTTCACATGGTTCGCATTTTCTTTATCTAATTTAAATGAATAAGGGAACTGCAAAAGCAATCCGCCTAATCTTTCAGCCTTTTGAAGCATATCAAGATTATGTTGCACAGCCCTTATCTGCTCTTTGGTATAATTTTTTTTGTGTGTAAAATCCTGGTGAAGTTTTATAGTAAATAAAAAGTCTTCCCTCTCTTCAACTTTGTTTATCCAGCCTTCAACAGTAGTGGGATTTATATACGTATAGTAGGTTGAATTAACTTCTATGCAGTTAAAATATGCGGAATAAAATTCCAGCATATCAAAATCTTTTGACTGCCCCTTTGGATAAAAACTACCTATCCAATCTTTATATGACCATCCTGCCGTCCCCGCATAAATTTTTTCCATTTATATCTGCTGTTTCTTTCCAAAGTAAAATTAATTACCAACAAACATAAAAAAAACAAACGATTATAATTAGAAATCCTCTGCAATTATCTTTATTCATACAATTAATAAAATAAAATGTTGATTTTGTTCTAAGTCCCGGCGGGACGAAATATTTATAACAAAACAATCTCCCCAAACCCCCTCCTGAATCCACCGAATGACCTAATGACCATTGAATGACACTCTTCTATTTGATACTATCTAATAATAAAAATTCATTCTCCTTATAATTCACATTCCCGTTTAACATTTTATTTTCATACCTGCATATTTTTAATAAAGGGCAGATACCGCAGTTCGGCTTTGCGGGTCTGCAGATTTCCCTGCCTAACCTTATTAAATTTGTATGAAACGAATGTGCAATATCATCCGGCATATTTTCATTCAGAGCCGTAAACGTTTTATCAGGCGTGTTGGTTTCGGCAATGCCTATACGGTTAGTTGTCCTGTGCACGTGAGTATCTACCGGACAGACATTCCTCCTCAGCGAAAACAGTAAAACACAGCTTGCGGTTTTTACGCCTATGCCGTTATATTTTGTAAGCTCTGTAATTATATCGGCGCTATTCATTTCTTTAAGATGATTCAGTGTTATCTCCCCTTTTTCTTTTTTCACCAGCGTAAGAAAATCTTTTATAGCACGGGATTTTTGTTTTCCCAATCCTGCAATTTTAATAAGACTTTCAATTTTTTGCCGTGTAAGCTTCTCTACCTGGTTCCAGTCATTATAATTCTCTTTTAAGTTTTGAAATGCTTTATATGAATTCTTATCATTTGTATTCTGTGAAAGGATTGTTGCAATAAGCATGTCAACCGGTTCCGGCGGAACCTTTGGCCTTGCCGGAACACCGTATTTTTTTACAAGTAACTTATTTACTAAGTTTATTTTTTTCTTTGTTTCATTCATATTTATAGTAAAATATAATCCAGCAAACATAATTATTTTTAACCATTTTCGTGAGGCTCACCTTCAAGATGAGCCTCACATTTGGGTTTTATGGTTCTATAAAGCCGGGGCATAGTTTACCACTATGTGGCCCCGTCTTCACTTGCACTAACTTAATTGATTCTTAAATCCCGGAGGCCGCGCCACAATGTTGGATGAAATTTCGTATCCCAGATTAACAATCTGGGAGTGCTATAATCCTATGGATGACATAGAATTGTTTGGTAAATTATTATGTATTATATGTTTTCAAAATCTTCGTGAAAATTCGTCCTAATTCGTGAAATTCGTATTATGTGAAATTCCTATTATATAAAATCGTAATAATTAGTGTCACTTGAACATTATATAATATATTTTTAATTTAAATAGATAAAAGGGTTTATTTTCATATATCGGGAAAGGCGGAGGATTCATGTTCAAAAAGTTACTATTTCTTCTTGTATCGCTTTCCATTTCAGCAAATGCCCAGCAATTGAACAATCTTAACCCGTCTCTAAATAAAATGGATAAAAGTTTCTTCATTCAAAATAAAGGTCAATGGGATCCCGAAGTAAAATACCTTGCCCTTATTGCCGGTATGAATGCCTGGATTACTAACTCCGGTGTTGTGTATGATTATTATAAGATAAATAAGAACTACGAAAAAAGTAAAACTTTAAAGATGAATTCATTTCAAAAAATGGATTTTGAAAACAAAAATACTACCATACAAGGTCATGTAGTAAAGATGCAATTGGTCAATTTCGAAAGTAATATAACCGGAGTGGGTAATAATCCCCGGGAAGGATATTACAACTATTTTATAGGGAATGATCAAAGCAAATGGACAAGTTATGTACCGCTTTATGATAATGTAGAATTGCAGGGAGTTTATAAAAATATAGATGTAAAATATTATTACGATAACGGAATTTTAAGGTATGATTACAAAGCAAAGCCCGGTGCAGATATATCGATGATAAAATTTAAGTTTGACGGACAAGATGGTTTAAGAATTAACTCAAACGGAGAAATTGTCTTAAACACAAGTATAGGCGATATCACCAACGGAAAGATATTTGCATACCAAATGGAAGGAGAAAATCAGAAAGAAGTTGAATGTAAATTTGAGCAAAAAGAAGACGGATCGATTGGATTAAGAGCAGAAAATTATGATGCAACGAAAGAGTTAATAATTGATCCGTTGGTTTACTCTACTTTTATTGGAGGAAGTAATCAGGATGGAGGTAGTTCAATAGCTGTCGATGCAATTGGAGATGCTTATATAACAGGATGGACGTTTTCCCCCAATTTTCCGGTAACAAACGGCGCGTATCAAGATACAATGTATGAAATACAAGATGTATTTATAACAAAGTTAAACTCAACGGGAAGTTCTTTAATTTATTCGACTTTTATTGGGGGAAGAGGTGGTAACTCTGGTACGTCAATAGCAGTTGATTCAATAGGAGATACTTATATAACAGGCGCTACAAACTCTCCTGAATACCCGTCCACAGGCAGCGCTTATCAAAAAACATTAAAAGGTACACAGAACGCGTTTATAACAAAAATTAACTCAACAGGAAGCGCTTTAATTTATTCTACTTATATTGGTGGAGATTCTTATGATACGGGAAATTCAATTGTTTTTGATTCCCAGGGGAATGCATATATAACGGGTCAAACCGGCTCAACAAATTACCCCACCACAAGTAGTGCTTTTCAGACAAAATATGGCGGAGGAGGAACACCATACTATTACGCCGATGGTTACGAATATTATGGAGATGCTTTCATAACTAAATTAAATGCAGCCGGCAGCAATTTGGTTTATTCAACTTTTATTGGCGGCGACAGTACTGATGCCGGAAATTCAATCGATATCGATGCCAATGGAAATGCCTATATTACCGGGAGTACATCTTCTCACAATTTTCCAATAACAATCGGGGCTTTTCAATCTAAACTCGGAGATAGTGCTTCGGAAAATGCCTTTGTAACTAAAATAAATTCAAGCGGTAGCGCTTTAATTTATTCTACTTTTATCGGCGGAAATTATAGAGACGAAGGAACCGCAATTAAAGTAGATTTAGATGGTGATGCTTATATTACCGGTGAGGCGCTATCTTCAAATTATCCTTCAACAAACGGAGCTTATCAGACTACTAGGAATGGAATACAAAATGTTGTGGTTACAAAACTCAACTCAACAGGCTCAGCTTTGAAGTATTCAACCTTTATTGGAGGAAGCGGCTTTGCAGGAGGATTTTCAATTGCTTTGGATGCAATCGGGAATGCTTATATTACCGGAACTGTAATATATTCATCCGATTATCCCGTAACGAACGGGGCTTATCAAAGTATTATGGCTGATACTTCTTCGGCTGATATTTTTGTAACAAAACTTGATTCAACTGGCTCTGCTTTAATTTATTCTACTCTTATCGGAGGTAATGATTGGGATGTTGGAAATTCTATTGTTATAGATGCCGGTGAAAATGTTTATATAACAGGATTTACCCAATCTTCAAATTACCCCGCAACCAATGGAGTGTATCAAACTACATTAAATGGAACGCGGAATGCTTATGTTACTAAGCTAAATTTATCATCAACAACATTTGTTCAATCAAAATCTTCAGTTGTTCCCAATAAATTTGAGCTTTATCAAAATTACCCTAACCCCTTCAATCCAAGCACTATCATAAACTATGCGTTGCCGTTCAGCAGTAATGTAAAAATTGAGGTATATAATATTCTTGGTGAAAGAGTAAGAGAATTATTGAACGGGCAAAAGTCTGCCGGTTACTATTCAATAAACTTAAATACTGCAGGATTATCTAGCGGCGTATATCTTTATATGATTCAAGCAAAAAGTCTTGATGGAAAGAGTGAGTATATAAATACTAAAAAGATGATTCTTCTTAAATAATGGCATTTTTGTGAGGCCCACCTTCAAGATGAGCCTCACATTTGCTTTAATTTGTATTATGTTTATTTGCAATCCTGAATTGACAATATCCAAGCCCCGGCAGGGGCGAAATATTTATAAAAAGAACATTACCTTCAAAAAATCCTTTTCCCCTCCTTGATAAGGAGGGGATGAAGGGGAGGTCGGAGTAACGATTACATTTCTTCTACTTTATATATTATACAAATCCATACTTAATACAAATATGTAAAATCTATTCTAAATTTATTTCCTTTTATTTGCATTATATTTATTCACAATCATGAATTGACGAAATCCAGGTCCCGCACAGTGGCCATGCCGGCAGGGGCGAAAAATTAAAAAAAAACGTTCCCACCCAAAAACCCTCCTGAATTCCAACCGAATGACCAAATGACTACTGATTGACTATTAAATGACCTTTCCAAATTCCCAACTGAATGACCTAATAACCATTGAGTGACCATCGATTGACTACCGAATGACCATTGATTGACCACCGAATGACATTTCCAAATTTATTCGTGTTAATTCGTATTATGAAAATTCGTATTATTTTGATACAACCAAACTCTATATTATTTTTACTAAATTATTATGCTTATTGTTTATTATATTTTATAAATATCCCCCGATACACAATGAATAAGAAAAAATTTGTTATAATCGATGCCATGGCGCTTACTTATAAGGCATATTTTGCTTTCATAAACCGTCCCCTGGTAACTTCAAAAGGGGAACCGACATCCGCCGTGTTCGGCTTCGTTAACCAGCTTATTAAAATACTCGGCGATAATAAACCTGATTACGTTGCCGTTGCATTCGACTCCAAAGAGAAAACCCACAGGCATGATAAATACCCGAACTACAAATCATCCCGGGCAGCTATGCCGGAAGATATGATCCCGCAGTTGGACACGATTAAACAAATTATAGGACTGCTGAATATTCCTATCTATATCCTTCCAAAATATGAGGCCGATGACATAATAGGAGCCGCGGTAAAAAAGGCAACTGAAATTGGATTGGAATCTTTTGTATTTACTCCTGATAAAGACTTAAACCAGCTCGTTACGGATAATGTTAAGATTGTCCGGCCCGGAAAAACCACAGACGAAATAGTGGTTTTTGATGTTAAAAAAGTTAATGAAGAATTCGGTTTTGAACCTATGCAGATGATTGATTACCTTGCTCTGATTGGCGATACATCGGACGATATCCCCGGGGTCGCCGGGATAGGCCCGAAGTCTGCAATACCATTAATTCAAAAATACCACTCGGTTGAAAACATTTATAAGCACATAGACGAAATTGAAAAAGAAGGTATTAAGAAAAAACTTATAGAGGGAAAAGAAAACGCTATTATTTCTAAAGATCTTGCAACCATCGATTGCAATGTACCGCTTGATTTTAACTTTGAAACGGCAAAATTTCAAAAGCCTGATTTTGAAAAATTACGCCCTGTATTTGTTGAACTGGAATTTAAAAATTTATACAGCAGCTTGCTTAAAGTTTACGATAGTAACGGTAACACGGAAAATGAATTTGATAATACTGCCGCTGAAAATCTAACCGTATTTGATAAGAAAAATGTTTCATATAAACTTATTACTTCGGTTAAGGATGCAAAAGCGCTTGCAGAAAAACTTGGCAAACAGTCTCTTTTTGTTTTTGATACCGAAACCGACGGTCTGGATTGTTTCACTTTAACAATGGCAGGAGCTTCATTCGCCGTTAAACCAAAGGAAGCGTACTTTGTTGCAGTAAATCCCAAGGGACATAAAGGCGAATTGTTTTCAAAAGAAATAACCGACAGGCTTGATCTGGAAGATTTCGTTAAGATTTTCAAACCTGTATTTGAAAATAAAAAAATTAAGAAGGTCTGCCAGAACGGTAAATTTGATATTGCCGTATTAAGAAGCCAGGGTATTAATGTTGAGGATTTTTATTTCGACACTATGCTTGCCAGCTATATTATTGACCCGGATCAAAAGCACGGTATGGACGACCTCTCACAGAAATATTTAAATTATAAACCTATTCCCCTTTCCGATTTAATCGGCGCTAAAAAAGACCCCACAAAAATATTTGATGTGGATATCAACGCTCTATACGAATACGCAGCGGAAGATGCAGATATAACATACCGGCTATACGATATTTTAAGCCCGCAGCTTGAGAAAGAGAAATTAACAAAAGTGGCTTATGATATAGAATTTCCGTTAGCGCCGGTATTGGAAGATATTGAACGTGAAGGTATTACGGTTGATAAATTAGCTCTTAACTTATTCAGTAAAGAACTGCTTGTCCTGCTTGATAACTATACTGCGGCTATTTATAAATCCGCCGGTAGGGAATTTAATATAAACTCCCCCCAGCAGCTCCAAAAAATCCTTTTTGATGAACTGAAACTAGCAACAGGCAAAAAAACTAAAACAGGGTTTTCCACCGACGCACATTCGCTTGAGGCATTAAGAGGTGAACATGAAATAATAGATCTTATTCTGGACTACAGGCAGATTTCCAAATTGAAATCCACTTACGCCGACGCACTTCCTAACCTGATAAATCCTGTTACGGGCAGGATACATACAAGTTTCAACCAGACTGTGGCGTCAACAGGCAGATTATCAAGCAATGATCCGAACCTGCAGAATATTCCTATCCGGTCAGATAAAGGGAAAGAAATCAGGAAAGCATTTGTTCCCCGTAATAAAGACTACGTCCTCTTAAGCGCCGATTACAGCCAGATTGAGCTCAGGATCCTTGCAAGCATTTGCGGCGATGCGGGATTAACAAAAGCATTTAAGAACGGCGAAGATATTCATCGCAGTACTGCGGCATTAGTCTTTATGGTTAAACCCGGGGATGTTACTCCCGATATGAGAAGAAAAGCAAAGGAAGTTAATTTCGGAATTTTATACGGTATCGGCCCATTTGGATTAAAAACCCGCCTGGGCATTACACAGTCGCATGCAAAGGAAATTATCGAGACTTATTTTGGTACTTTTAAACAGGTTAAGAATTTTATGGACGATTCTGTTTTAAAGGCAAGGGAAAAAGGTTATGCGGAAACATTGTACGGCAGGAGAAGATTTTTAAGAAATATTAACAGCAGCAACAGGGTTGTAAGGCAGTTTGAAGAACGCGTCGCTATAAACATGCCTATACAAGGTACTGCCGCCGATATGATTAAGCTGGCAATGATAAATATTCATAAAGAACTTACAAAAAGGAAAACAAAAACTAAAATGGTGCTGCAGGTTCATGATGAACTTTTGTTTGATGCTCATAAAGATGAAGTGGAAGAATTGAAACCTGTTATAAAAAAATTAATGGAAAATGCTTTACCCATGAACGTACCTATTCTCGTTGAAGTCGGTACAGGCGATAACTGGCTTGATGCTCATTAATTTATTTGCCTTTTTTTTATTACTCCCCTCTCGGGAGGGGTGTAGGGGTGGGTCGAAGCTTATTTTTGTAGATATCAATAACAATGAAATTACTCAAACAAAACATACACAAAATCCTCTGCATAAAACCCCGCGGCATCGGGGACATAATTTTATCAACAATTATTCTTGATAATCTTAAAGCTTATTTCCCCGGTGTAAAGATCGATTACCTTGTAGAGGCGTTTGCAAGGGATGCAGTTGAAAATAATCCTCTGATAAATGATATTATAACAATTAAGCGGACTGAATTCCCCCTGAAAACCGCTTTTAAAATCAGGAAAAGAAAATATGATCTTATTATAGACCTGTGGTCAAATCCAAGAAGTGCGCAATTTACTTTCCTGTCCGGGGTTAAATACCGTGCAGGCTATGCCTACCGCGGCAGAAAATACGCCTATAACATTCTTGCCCAATCCGGCAGGGGTGCGCATCATTCGGCAGAGCATAATCTTGAATTACTAAAAGCGCTTGGAGTTCCCGTTATCTCTAAAAAAATTCATTACTATGTTTCCGAAAGCAATAATAATTCCGGTAAGGAATTTATAAAAACTAATTTTCCTGCTAACACTATTATTACAGGTATTATTCCTTCAGGCGGTTGGGAATCTAAGCGGTGCGATGCCGTTAAATGGGTGGAAATTTGCAGATCTTTGCTAACTAAATATAAAATGATGTTCCTGATTTTATGGGGGCCGGGTGATGAAAATGATGCAAATTATATAAAGCGGCAGTTAGATGGAATGTCTGTTTTAACCCCGGCTACAAGTGTCGCTGAAATGTCCGGATTGATAAACAACTGCAATTTTATAATTGCTAATGACTCCGGGCCAATGCACATAGCTGCTGCACTTGGTGTGCCGGTTTTAGGTTTATTTGGCCCTACGGATCCTAAAATGCACGGTCCTTATTCTGAAAATTCCGGTTATGTAATTAAAGAAGATTTATTCTGCATTGTCTGCAACAAAACCCAATGCCCGTATAAACATGAATGCTTTATTGACCTGGATGTTAACAATGTCCTTGAAAAATCCGGCACTCTTCTTAGTGTATCTTAGTGCTCTTAGTGTCTCAGTGGTAAAATGTCTTTTTGCAGCTTATTCTAAAGCGCCCAAATTAAAATAAAAAGGACACTAAGCTTGACTAAGAAATTTTAGTTTATTAATTTATTTTTCTTAGTGTATCTTAGTGTTCTTAGTGTCTTAGTGGTAAAATGTCTTTTTGCAGCTTATTCTAAAGCGCCCAAATTAAAATAAAAAGGACACTAAGCTTGACTAAGAAATTTTAGTTTATAAATTTATTTTTCTTAGTGTATCTTAGTGTTCTTAGTGTCTTAGTGGTAAAATGTCTTTTTCCGTCTGTTTTAAAAGATAAAAAGAACACGAAGGTTCACTAAAATATTCATACAATAATAATATTAAATGAAAAAAATAGAATTCATATTAAAAAATTTACTTCTCAACCTATTGCTCCTGATAAAAGGTAAATCCAGGGTTCCCGCAAAAGATTCTTTCGATGAAAATTCCAAAATATTATTCATCAGGCTAAACCGCATAGGCGATGCGCTTATAACCACTCCCCTGCTTCATGAAATAAAGAAATCACTAAAATGCAAAATTTACGTCCTTGCCGACGCAAAAAACTCCGTCGCCTTCTCTAATAACCGGGATATCGATGAACTTATAATATTCAGGAAAGGCGTTAAAGGCTTCTTTGATATTTTGAGGCTCATCAAAAACGAAAAAATCGATACAGTTGTAGATCTGCATGATGATGTTTCAACAACAGTCAGCTTTTTAATTGCATTATGCAATGCGCAGAATAAATTCGGATTGGAAAAAGAAAACAAAAGTGTTTACACACGCACAATCCCCAGGCTTAACAGCAGGATCCATCATGTGGTTGACAGGGTTGCTGAGATTTTGAAATTATTTAATTTACAGCCGGATAAGCCTGATTTAAAACTTCACTATTATCTGGATAACGCATCAATTGAAAAAGCCGGCAATTTTATTTCAGGTAAATTTAAGCAGAATAAATTCCTTCTTGGAATAAATATTTCAGCGGGCAGCGAAGCAAGGTTTTGGGGTGTTGAAAATTTCAGGAATTTACTGGATTATTTATCAAAATATGACATAAATATATTATTATTATCTTCCCCCGGTGACTCTGAATCTGTAATTCAAATTGCCGGCAATAAATACAACTATTTTTTTTCAAATGAATTCGGCAAATTTGCAGCAGTTATATCAAAACTTGATTTACTTTTTACACCCGATACGGCGGTAATTCACCTGGTTTCAGCCTTCGGAATTCCTACATTTGGCATCTTTGTAAAATATAATACAGAGGATATTATCTGGTCGCCTTACAATACTAAATTCGATTGCATTGTAACAAAAAATTCTAATTTAAGCAGTATAACTGTGGAGCAGGTACTTGAAGGATTAAAACCATTCCTGGAAAAACAATTGTCAGAATATAATGTTGTTAAATAGTATAAATCCTTTTTCCCTTTCAAAAAGAATTAACAGGCCGCTTATCTTAGACGGTGCAATGGGTAGTTTATTGCAGCAATCGGGTGCAAAAGTAGACAACAGTATGTGGATGTCCCTGGTGAACTTAGATAAGCCCGAATTAGTGCTGGATGCACATAAGAAGTATATTCAGGCGGGAGCAGATATCATTACTGCCAACACTTTCCGGACTAATCCTGTTGCTGTAGCTAAATTTGACAGACGCATTAATATTAAAAAGCTTGTCAGGGCAAGCGTTAGTATTGCATCAAAAGCAGCTGAAGGATTACCGGTTTTTATAGCCGGCTCAAATCCTCCCGCTGAAGACTGCTACCAGGTTAAAAGAAAAATATCCTCCAAAGAGCTGAAGGCAAATCACCATAAACACATTGAATTACTGATGGATAGCGGTTGTCATTTTATACTGAATGAAACACAAAGTCAATTCGATGAAATAAAAATAATCTGTAGTTATTGCAGTAAAAATAACATTCCCTACATTATGAGCATTTTCTTTAATGAGAATTTTAAGCTGTATTCAGGCGAAAACGTCAGCGATGTAATTAAATACATATTGGATTATTCCCCGCTTGCTATAGGCATAAATTGTGTAAAACCCGCAGTCTTTTTAAATATTTTAACAGGTTAAATACAAATTATAATTGGGGATTATATTTAAACTGCGGTAAAGGGCAATCTAGTGATACAAATATTATAACAGATATCACTCCGGGTGGGTACCTGGATGTAGTTAAAAAAGCTATTATTAAATCGCCTTCATTTATAGGCGCCTGCTGCGGTTCAACTCCCGCACATATAAAAAGGATAAAAGAATTTTTAGATGGAAAGTATAAGAATTAAAACCCCTGCCAAGATTAACATTGGCCTGAATATTATCAACAAAAGGCCGGATGGCTACCACAATATCGAAAGTATATTTTACCCGGTAAACCTGTTTGACATTATTTATATTGAACAATCGGACGCGCTTTCAATTGAGTCCAACAACAGCGGCCTGGTAAAGGAGGAAGGAAACTCTTTATTAAAAGCGGTTAACATCATTGAAAAAGAGATCAAAAGGAAAGTAAATGTTAAGATTTACTTAAAAAAGAATATCCCCATCGGCGCAGGTATGGGCGGAGGCAGTTCCGATGGCGCCGCGGTTATAAAAGCATTAAATAAATTACTTAATTTAAATTTTAGTCGGAATAAACTTGAAGAATTAGCCCTGCAGATCGGTTCCGATGCTCCTTATTTTATTAATCCCGTTCCATCAATCGCCCAATCCCGTGGTGAAGCATTAAAAGAAATTAAATTTAATATTCCCTACCCTGTTTTGATAATTAACCCCGGGATACACATTTCGACTAAGTGGGCTTATGAAAATCTGACTAATTACGAGGGTAATAAAATAATTAGCGGTATTAGTGATTTTGATAAGATTGATATTCTGAAACTAAAGGATATTCTTACAAATGATTTTGAAAAAGTCGTCTTCCCTGCATATCCCGAAATAGAGAACATTAAGAATCGGTTATATAAATCCGGCGCAATTTTCGCTCTCATGACCGGCAGTGGATCAACAGTATACGGTCTCTTTCCCGATACCGCCTCCGCCCAAAAAGCCCAAAATCTTTTCCCCGATAAATATTTTAAATTTATACATCTCGTATAAAAACTCCCCTCTCGGGAGGGGTCTCGGGGGTGGGTCGAAGCCTTTATATTTAGAAAACCTATTTTATTCATTGTGATATCTTAGTGAATCTAAGTGCTCTTAGTTTCTTATCACAAAGTGATCCCTCTGGGAGTGGTAAATAAAAATAATACCCTCTAGCCGCGCTACCATGTGGGGAGGGGTGAAGGCTTGTCACAATGTGAGGTGGGTCGAAGCTTTAATATTTAGAATATCTATTTTACTCATTGTCCTTTCTTAGTGAATCTAAGTGTTCTTAGTGTCTTAGTGGTAAAATGTTTTTCCTGTATTACTACTGTCTCAGCAAACCGCTCCCTCATCAATCTCTATATAACCTCTTGAAGCATTCAACTTAACCGGTATCCCTATCGGGAAGGTTATATTATCTTTAATATGCCCATGCTTAACATCATAAACAACCGGGATTTTCAGGTGTTCAAAATAATCCGCAATAACCTCTCCCAGCGTTAAAGTCTTTTTAGTCGGATCCGTTTCATTGCAGTTTATAAAAGCCCCTAAAATTACGCCCTTTACCTGGTTAAAAACCTTTGCAAGCCTCAACTGGTTCAGCATCCTGTCTATACGGTAAGGCATTTCGTTTACTTCCTCCAGCAAAAGAATCTTATCCCTTAGTTCAGGCAGATAATTTGTCCCTATAAGTGAAGCGAATAATGATAAATTTCCGCCGGCAATTCTTCCCTTGCATGCCCCTTTGACTAAAGTAAACATTTTCTCATCATCAGGTTGCTTAATTTTTCCGATTTTTTTACTTGAAGTGAGCAAAGCCCAGAATATTTCTTCAGTAAAACTGCTTACTTCATCAACAAAATCAACAGCAAGCATTGGCCCTGCAAAAGTAATCAGTCCGGTTTTATTTAATATTGCAAGCTGCAAAGCCGTAATATCGCTGTGCCCGATAAATATCTTCGGATTATCCTTAATCAGCTTATAATCAATTTTATCAAGCAGCCTCGGTGTGCCGTATCCTCCTCTTACACACATGATAGCTTTAATATATTTCTTCCTGAACATAGAGTGAAGATCATCGGCTCTTTCAAGGTCGTTGCCCGCAAGGTACCCGTGGATTTTGCCGACATTTTTACCGACTTCAACCTTGTACCCGATTTTTTCAAGATACTTCACCCCGATTTCAACATTTGTAAAATCATCAGTTGAAGAAGCAGGAGAAATAATTCCTATTACATCTCCCTTAATAAGTTTTTTGGGCTTAATAATTTTCATAAATTCCCATTGAGATTAATTTATAATTTGTGCTGTTTAAGAAAATATTCAGGAACATATTTATGAGCCCCACAAAGAAGTTGAAAAATAACAAGTTATCATTAAAGAAAAAAGCCTCAGCAATAAAATTATTACTAACCGATAACGACGGCGTTTTAACGGATACCGGGGTATATTATTCAGCAAAAGGTGAAGAATTGAAGCGGTTTTCAATACGTGACGGCATGGGAGTGGAGCGCCTGCTTGCACTTGTTGGAGTTGAAACCGGCATTGTTACCGGTGAAAAGTCGGGCAGTGTGATTAAAAGAGCCGAAAAACTCAAAATTAAAGAACTTTACCTCGGTGTTAAGGACAAAGAAGCCTTTTTACATAAATTCTTGAAGTTAAAACACCTTAAAAATGAGAATATAGCCTATATCGGCGATGATGTGAATGATTCCGGTATACTTAAAATCGTTGGTTTTTCCGCCTCCCCAGCCGACGGTATGAAAGAAATCAGGGACATTGTAGATTACGTCTGTAAAAACAAAGGCGGCAACGGTGCCTTCCGTGAAGTTGCCGAGCTTATAATTAAATCGAATTTATAGTAGTTAGCCTTGACCTCTTCTTTCAGTAAAAAATCCCCTCTCGGGAGGGGTCTCGGGGGTGGGTCGAAGCGACTTCATTTAGAAAACCAATTTTATTCAAAAATCCCCTCTAGCCGCGCCACTATGTGGAATGAAATCCCGTAGCACAGATTATCAATCTGTGCGTGCAAAAATCCCGGAGGGATGAAATTCTTGAAGCTCCGGGTGTAAACCCAGGGGTTTGATAATTTCCCGAATATCTTCCTTTCCTCTTTTTGAAAGAAGAGAGCCTGTCTATCCAAGTCCCAGCGGGATGAAATTCTTGAAGCCCCGGGTGTAAACCCAGGGAATTAAAAATCACCCAAACCCCTTTCCCCCCTCTATCTTGAAAACCTGCCTGCATATATATTTAGAAACCCAACACATATATTCAAAAATCTTCGTGAAAATTTGTCCTTATTTGTGATAATTCGTATTAACTAATTCGTGAAAATTTGTATTATAAAAAACCCTGGCACCTCTACAATGCATTTTTCCGTAAAATAATTTGGAAAGAGATTTCCCCAATCCCTAATGTGAACCCAGAACTGGGGAATCATCTGATTTTGAATCTGGGGAATAATCTGGTCGCCGGCATTCAAGGGCAGCATTAACAGTGTTATGGTTTATACCTAATTGTTTAGCTATATTACAGTTACTTATTGACGCATGTTTTGCCTTCAGATTTTTGATTGTTATTCAATCTTCCATAGAAATGACCATTATTTTTTGATACCCGCAGGCGTAAATATTAATTTATAAATATTGAAGAAATAATTGGTTTGAAGAACTGGTTAGCTGGCTTTAAAAAAATATTTTTAATAATCCTTGAATAAAATTTGTACCATAAATCTTTAACATAGTCTCTTTAGTTTGCCATTGTGATAAGATATTTAGACTGCCAACATAAGCTATCGCTTTATCTATAATTGCTATTTTTTCATGCATACCTTTTCTTTCCTCAACGTTTATTCCAAGATTTCGCCATGTAGTTATACAATTACTTGCAAATTCTTTACTTGATACGGAATGTTCATTTATCGGCCTAGTTTTGATCTTAACCTTAATATTGTTATTGAGAAGGTTTTTAAAAAAGTTAATATCAAAATTATTCGAAACCCTATTTTTATAAATAAAAGGTGATAATATTATTAGCTGTTCCTTACATTTATTTATTTCTGCAAAAAAGTCTTGGTAAAAAGTTTTTTCATCGAAATGTTCAATTAAATTTGATTCGAATTTTTTTAATAAACTTACGCCCGAATCTTTATAAATCAATTGATCAAGTATTACCGATGAATCAACCACCTCATATTGGTCACAGTCACTCTTTGGTAACGTGATCATTCCCAACATTTTTTTTACTTTATCAGGTAAAAAAATATTATTATTACGTAAATAATCTAAATCACCTATAACAATTAATTTATATTTTGAACGTGTGAAAGCAACATTAAACAAAAAGGGAGATTCTTTTGGATCTCTGAGGTTTGCTCCAATTCCATATTTCTGAATATTGGTTCCACGTGTATTTGTTCCATCCGTTATATCAAATATTATTATATCTTTTTCCAACCCTTGAAATTTATGAACTACATCGGCATAAACTTTATTTTGTAAATTAAGATCTTTAACTAACTTTGAGATCTGGTTTGCTTGTTGACGATATGGAGAAATAATTCCAATAGTATTTATTTCAGTAAACAGAGAATATTTTTGAGCAAGTTTAACTGATAGAACAGCATTATAAACATTTATTCTTCCTTGTTTCTTAGGAATTGTTGCGATAGGTTCAGCTTTCGAAGTATCATAAAATGACACAGGTGGTTCATTATTTAATTTTGAATTAAGTAACTCGTGTTCTAATATCCCATTATATAAACATTGATTTGATATTTCGGCAATCGCTTTCTTCATCCTTCTTTGAATTCTAAGTGTATTCAGACGCTGGTCAGTACCATCAATTATACCGTTTTTCCTAAAAATATCTTTTTTCAACCATTCAATTACCTGATTATTATTTTTAGTCCGAATAATTGGTTGAAGCTGGTTGAAGTCACCGACAACAATAATTTTTTTATTTGCAAAACAAGAGGCTAAAAAGATCTGCGGTTGAATTGCCATAGTTACTTCATCAATAATTATTACATCATAGTTTCGAGTATATAACTTAGATTTTGAATGAAACATTGAGAGTGTTGTACCAATTACCTTTGCTTCGTTAATTAAATTCTTTTCAATTTCTTCGATTTGCAAATTTAATCCAACAATCTTTTTCTCTAAATTTTGAATATTATCAGAAATACTTTTAATTTCGTTCTCAATAAAAGGCACAACAATTCCATCAATATTTGGTATTTTAGTTTTTATTAATTCAATTTCTTTTTCTGTTTTTTTATAAATTGGAACAAACTGTTTAAGTGTATTTAATGTTGACTGTAACGAATTATTGATATTCTGATTCCGAATTTTATAATTATTCAACTCATAATTCTGTGAATTAATTTCTTTCTCTAAAGCCTTTGAGGATTTAATCCTTTTGACAAACCTAATAAATGAATTAGTATTTTTAGAGATTTGAAGCCGATAGTTGAGTTGGCTGATATTTTGCTCAATTGATAACAAAATACTTTCATTATTTTTTAGTTGTCTATTAAATTGAAATTGATCAGCTTTTATCTTTACAAATTGCTTTGATTGTTTTTGAAATTGCTTATTGATTTTCTGATACTCTAAATAATCTTTAATCAATTCTTTTAATCGGGTTTTATTTTCACTCAAAGGCTTTAATTCTTTATTGAGCAAATTGATTTTTTCAAACAAAGGAGCTGCTACTCTTTGAATTATAGCAGATTCTTGCACAAATTCTTTTATGCCGTCGATTTGAATATTACCTAACCTGATAACTTTACCATTTTTAAGATCAGCAGAAGTATTTTGAAATAATTCAATTAATTTTTCAAAAGCTTTGTCAACGGCTATATTCGTATTGGATGTAATGAATACAGTTAATCCGCAGTCAATAAATATTTTTGTTAATATTGAAATAATTATAGTTTTTCCAGTTCCAGGCGGTCCCCAAATAAATGATATATCGGAATTAGTAACGTTATCAATTGTTGTCGTTTGATAAGTATCTAAATTAAATTTCAGTGGTGGAATAAAATAATTGTTCAATAAATCTTGCGTTGGCTTAACTATACCAAATAATTTCAAAACAAGAGTTTCATTTTTTATTACTCCTTTCTTCTTTATTTCTTCAATTAATTGTTTTTGAGAAAGTAAGAGAGCTGTCCTATTGCTAATAAAAATAGTTATTTGTGATATGGTAAGACCTTTATCAACTTCAAAAGAAAGCATTAATTCCAATCCGTGTGAACTAATAACAGTTGCTTTAATCTTTTGGTTTCCGAGTAATACTTCAACATTACTATCGTCAGGTACTTCATTCGTGTCGTCTAATTCAAATTTATATATGAAGATATTTCCCGTTGAATTAAGAAACGTACCATTTTTCGCTTTTATCTGAATTGGGTTGTTACCAATCGTATTTATCTCAATATCTAATGCTTTTATGAGATTATCTATTATGCTATTTGTATTATCACTTAAAGGCATATATTATCTACAACTTTGCCAACTTGCTTATACTTGAACTGAAATATTGGTTTTTAAATCTGGTGTTAATAAGGAAAAATTTAATTAAATAAAATGATTATATTAAAATTAAGATAAATTTCGTGAATTATTTTAGTGTAACTTATTTTCTACGCAAAAACAACAAAATAAAGGGTTAACATAAATGACAATCTATGCTGAACCCCTTCAGCTAGACAGGTTTTTCCATAATTTAAGGTGGATAAATTAGGCATTAATTATATTTATTATTTAAGAATATATCAGCCGGTGTTTTATATTTCAGAGACTGATGCATTCTTTTGTTGTTATAAAAATAGAAATAATTTTTCATTCCTTCAAACAGTTCCGTAATAGTCCGATATTCCTTCAGGTAAATGTCCTCATATTTTAAGCTTCTCCATAATCGTTCTATGAAAATATTATCTAAAGCTCTGCCCTTAGAATCCATACTTAATTTTATCTTGTTGTCCAGTACTTTGTTGACAAAACTCAAGCTGGTAAACTGGCTGCCCTGGTCGGTGTTGAATATTTCCGGTTTACCTGACCTTAATGCTTTATCAAGAGCGCTGAGACAGAAATGAACATCAAGACTGTTGGATATTTCCCAAGACAGGACATATTTACTGAACCAGTCCATTACTGCAACAAGATAAGCAAAGTTTTTATACATCGGGATATATGTAATATCTGTACTCCATACCTGATTTGTTTTTGTTATGCTTACATTTCGCAGCAAGTAAGGAAATATCAGATGATCCTTATTAGGTTTGCTAAGATTTACTTTCGGTGTAAGTGCCTGTATTCCCATTATTTGCATCAATCTGAGTATCCGTTTATGATTATATATTTCTCCATGATTTCTGAACTCCTGGGTTATTTTTCTGTAACCGTAAAAAGGACAATCTGTATATATTTTATCCATCCGTTTCATTATTTCGAGATCTTCGTCCGTTATACCTAACGGTTCAAAGTAATAACTCGAACGAGGTAAATTTATCAAGGAACATTGCTCAGTTATGCTGAGATAGTCATAACCGGGCTCTATGAGCCCTTTGAGAGTTTCAACTGAATGGCTCGTACTTTTTTTTTAACCAGTCCACCTCAACCTGGAGTTTGCCGATCTGCCGGTACAACTGGTCTACCAACTCCGAACTTCCATCGGTTTTCGGTCCACGGGGGTTATCAAAAACGGAAGGCAGAATTTCAATCAACTGTTTCTTCCATTGGCTGATTTGATTCGGGTGAACTTTATACTCTTTTGCAATATCATTTATGCTTGTGAACCCCTTAATTGCTTCTAAAGCTATTTTTGCTTTGAGTTCGCTGCTGTAGCTTTTTCTTCTTGTTGACATATTAGCCTCCTTTGGCTTATATAAATTTAAGATTTTTCCACCTTAAATTTTTGTCCAGTTTTTGGGGTTCACTATAATCGCTATGGCTTGTACACCGATATGTTTAAACTCTTTATCATGGGGAAATACCTGCACATAATCCTGCCTGTATGAATATTGAACATCTTGAACTCACCACTCATAAACAAAACAGGGAGGATAAAAAGAATAATCCGCGCCCGGATAAAACTAAAGTTCGATTGATCATTGAACAAAAGAAAGAGAGGGTTGCCGTTTATCGGTATATTGATTTGCTTTATTTCCAACTTACAGTATATAGGTATATTATTCTGGAGCGGGTTGCAACGGTTCAGAAAATAACAGCTAACAAAGAATCCCCGCCTCAAATTTTTTATTCAATCCGTCACCAAATTATGAACTTAAAACCATTGTCCTAACCTCCAGCAAACAGGAAGTTTGCATAACCTCCAAAGCCCCAAGAAACAATATTAGGAACATCAATTAAAGAACAGGAGAATTCTAGCCCTTTATCAATACCGGCTGTTTTCTCAAACCTTAAGAGTTCAATTAGCCTTCCTACCGGAATATTTAATTCAATATCTCCGGATATGAAATTAGTTGAGTAGTAATGAATTATCTTTCTTAACAAAAGAATTACCTTGTCCTTGTTGAATGATTTAATATAAAAGAGGAAATTTAATATGCATTTTATAATCGAAATTGTTGCTAATTAATAAAAATTATTTGACTTTTTTAATATTCTTTTTAGCCAGAATACCTTTTCTATTATGGTGGGTCTCTATTATTTGATTCTTTTTTAATTTAATATATAAAGTTATAATCACTATTAAAACAATAGCTATATATGATTGGGAATAGATTATTGACGCTAAATAATTTTCATTAAGTACAATACTTACTAATGTAGATGCAACAACACTAAGTGCCGATAGATAAATTAGAATAGAATTCAGATCTAAATATTTTATTATATATAGAGCTATGAATACAATAGAACATAATAATAAGAAATAATTAAAATATCTAACATAATCCAATAATTCTGTTCCATCCCTCTTAAATATAATTGTTACTGGATCATCTGATGCACTGGATTTATTCATATCAATATATAAAACATAAGAATTCGAACTATCTATTATATGATTTTCATAATTAGAATTTATAAAATGGAATTGATCTGGTATTTGAATATAAAGTTTATCTGAATATACTCGATCCATTGGCCAGACATAATATTTTAATTCAAAATTATAATTGTCGGTATTGGAAATTATTTTTTTTGAATTATATTGGAAATTTATTTGAGCACTAATTCTTTGGATGCCGTCATTAGGAATAAAAACATTAATTAAATACCATAAAGGATTATTTTTTGTTTTTGGTCCGTAATAATAAACTGGATATGAAACCGAATCATTCCCATTCAGAATACTTGAATAAGTTGTAGAATCAATTCTAACTGCAATAAATTTTTCACCTTTTATATTAGCTTCAACTTCAATAGATAAAAGATTTATAGATGCGGATATAGGAAAAAGAATAAAATCTCCTTTAATACTTTTTACATTATTAACGTAAAAGATGTGGCTTTCATCAATCATAGCTTCATTATTTAATTTTACTTTTCTATCTAGAAATGAAACATTGGAAAGAGAATCATTAAATGTGTTTTGAAATCTTGGTTGTAATGATCTTAATGCATAAAATCTATCTTCTAGAGAATAGTAAGTACGGGTATAAGAGAAAAGAGAATCAAAATGAACTAATTTATATTCTCCCCTATCAGATGGAAATATTGATTTAAATTGTGAATTTTTTGATAAATATTCGATATGATAATTTATTTTAACTGACGGGGAAGCTAGTAAAGTATTTTCAATAAATTCAATTACAAATGATGTCCAGGTACTAATATTATTAATTTGATTTTCGTTTAAAATTCGTGCATTTGCCTTAATGTAGACTTCCTGCTCACTATTACTAAAAAAATCATTATCTAGTTTTATATAAGTATATCCTGTCCCTTTCCATTCTAATCTTTCAATTGAAATATGCTGCTTAGATGAACGTTCATTATTTATATACAATTCTACATTATAAAATCCCAAGGTTCGTATATGCTGAACCCCTTCAGCTAGACAGGTTTTTCCATAATTTAAGGTGGATAAATTAGGCATTAATTATATTTATTATTTAAGAATATATCAGCCGGTGTTTTATATTTCAGAGACTGATGCATTCTTTTGTTGTTATAAAAATAGAAATAATTTTTCATTCCTTCAAACAGTTCCGTAATAGTCCGATATTCCTTCAGGTAAATGTCCTCATATTTTAAGCTTCTCCATAATCGTTCTATGAAAATATTATCTAAAGCTCTGCCCTTAGAATCCATACTTAATTTTATCTTGTTGTCCAGTACTTTGTTGACAAAACTCAAGCTGGTAAACTGGCTGCCCTGGTCGGTGTTGAATATTTCCGGTTTACCTGACCTTAATGCTTTATCAAGAGCGCTGAGACAGAAATGAACATCAAGACTGTTGGATATTTCCCAAGACAGGACATATTTACTGAACCAGTCCATTACTGCAACAAGATAAGCAAAGTTTTTATACATCGGGATATATGTAATATCTGTACTCCATACCTGATTTGTTTTTGTTATGCTTACATTTCGCAGCAAGTAAGGAAATATCAGATGATCCTTATTAGGTTTGCTAAGATTTACTTTCGGTGTAAGTGCCTGTATTCCCATTATTTGCATCAATCTGAGTATCCGTTTATGATTATATATTTCTCCATGATTTCTGAACTCCTGGGTTATTTTTCTGTAACCGTAAAAAGGACAATCTGTATATATTTTATCCATCCGTTTCATTATTTCGAGATCTTCGTCCGTTATACCTAACGGTTCAAAGTAATAACTCGAACGAGGTAAATTTATCAAGGAACATTGCTCAGTTATGCTGAGATAGTCATAACCGGGCTCTATGAGCCCTTTGAGAGTTTCAACTGAATGGCTCGTACTTTTTTTTTAACCAGTCCACCTCAACCTGGAGTTTGCCGATCTGCCGGTACAACTGGTCTACCAACTCCGAACTTCCATCGGTTTTCGGTCCACGGGGGTTATCAAAAACGGAAGGCAGAATTTCAATCAACTGTTTCTTCCATTGGCTGATTTGATTCGGGTGAACTTTATACTCTTTTGCAATATCATTTATGCTTGTGAACCCCTTAATTGCTTCTAAAGCTATTTTTGCTTTGAGTTCGCTGCTGTAGCTTTTTCTTCTTGTTGACATATTAGCCTCCTTTGGCTTATATAAATTTAAGATTTTTCCACCTTAAATTTTTGTCCAGTTTTTGGGGTTCACTATAGTAACCCATCAGTATACAAATGTATATTGGTAAAACGTGGAATTTTAAAATAACTTTCAAAAAAAATTGATTTATCTGGTTGTAATGTAAATCTAGTTATTTTTATTACCGTTTGGTTATACTTACATGAAGAAATAAATAATAATATTACGAATAAAAAGACATATTTAATTATTTGCATTATAATTTCTTCGATTTAAAAATTAAATATTCGTATACAATACAAAATAAATTTAATATCTTGTTAAATATACTGTAAATAATTATTATGGTTTCAATTTTATCGATGGCATTATTACTAAGATTTATTCTTTTCTTAGAATATTATTCATCTTATTATTTTTCTATATTCCAGCCTGTTTGATTTAACTAACCATACTATACCTCTAATTTATATATTTATTATTTTTCAGAAGGAATTAATAATTATTAATTCTTTGAAATAGATTTTTAATCCCTATGATGTACCCCAAAAACTGGACAATAATTTAAGGTGGAAAATACTTAAATTATAATAAGCGAAAGGAGCTTAAAATGTCTGGAAAGAGAAAAAACTATAGTGCCGAACTAAAAGCAAAAATAGCCTTGGAAGCAATCAAGGGGTACAGCAGCATAAATGAAATTGCAAAGGAATATAAAGTTCATCCGAACCAGATTAGCAATTGGAAAAAACAGTTGTTAGAAAATCTTCCTGGTATTTTTGATAATCCAAGGGGACCAAAAACAGATGGAAGCACTGACTTAACAGAGCAGCTCTACCGGCAGATAGGTAAACAGCAAGTAGAACTTGAGTGGTTAAAAAAAAAGTACGAGCCATTCAGTTAAAGATCTCAAAGAGTTAATAGACCATGATTATGATCATCTCAGCATAACTGAGCAGTGTTCTTTGATAAAATTACCCCGTTCGAGCTATTACAGCCATCCATTAGGAGTAACGGCTGCAGAACTCGAAATAATGAACCGGATAGATAAAATTTATACAAAATATCCATTTTATGGAGTTAGAAAAATAACTGATGAATATGCTGAACCCCTTCAGCTAGACAGGTTTTTCCATAATTTAAGGTGGATAAATTAGGCATTAATTATATTTATTATTTAAGAATATATCAGCCGGTGTTTTATATTTCAGAGACTGATGCATTCTTTTGTTGTTATAAAAATAGAAATAATTTTTCATTCCTTCAAACAGTTCCGTAATAGTCCGATATTCCTTCAGGTAAATGTCCTCATATTTTAAGCTTCTCCATAATCGTTCTATGAAAATATTATCTAAAGCTCTGCCCTTAGAATCCATACTTAATTTTATCTTGTTGTCCAGTACTTTGTTGACAAAACTCAAGCTGGTAAACTGGCTGCCCTGGTCGGTGTTGAATATTTCCGGTTTACCTGACCTTAATGCTTTATCAAGAGCGCTGAGACAGAAATGAACATCAAGACTGTTGGATATTTCCCAAGACAGGACATATTTACTGAACCAGTCCATTACTGCAACAAGATAAGCAAAGTTTTTATACATCGGGATATATGTAATATCTGTACTCCATACCTGATTTGTTTTTGTTATGCTTACATTTCGCAGCAAGTAAGGAAATATCAGATGATCCTTATTAGGTTTGCTAAGATTTACTTTCGGTGTAAGTGCCTGTATTCCCATTATTTGCATCAATCTGAGTATCCGTTTATGATTATATATTTCTCCATGATTTCTGAACTCCTGGGTTATTTTTCTGTAACCGTAAAAAGGACAATCTGTATATATTTTATCCATCCGTTTCATTATTTCGAGATCTTCGTCCGTTATACCTAACGGTTCAAAGTAATAACTCGAACGAGGTAAATTTATCAAGGAACATTGCTCAGTTATGCTGAGATAGTCATAACCGGGCTCTATGAGCCCTTTGAGAGTTTCAACTGAATGGCTCGTACTTTTTTTTTAACCAGTCCACCTCAACCTGGAGTTTGCCGATCTGCCGGTACAACTGGTCTACCAACTCCGAACTTCCATCGGTTTTCGGTCCACGGGGGTTATCAAAAACGGAAGGCAGAATTTCAATCAACTGTTTCTTCCATTGGCTGATTTGATTCGGGTGAACTTTATACTCTTTTGCAATATCATTTATGCTTGTGAACCCCTTAATTGCTTCTAAAGCTATTTTTGCTTTGAGTTCGCTGCTGTAGCTTTTTCTTCTTGTTGACATATTAGCCTCCTTTGGCTTATATAAATTTAAGATTTTTCCACCTTAAATTTTTGTCCAGTTTTTGGGGTTCACTATAGAATTCAGAAAAATGGGAATGATTTATAACCATAAACGGATATGGAGATTGATGCAATTGATGGGAATACAGGCACTTATACCGAAAAGAAATCTTAGTAAACACAACAAAGATCATCATGTATTTCCATATCTTTTAAGGAATATAGACATCACAGAAACAGATCAGGTCTGGAGTACTGATATAACATATATCCCAATGTATAAGGGCTTTGCTTATCTTGTGGCCGTAATTGACTGGTTCAGCAGATATGTGCTTTCTTGGGAGATATCAAATACTCTTGATGTTTATTTCTGTCTTAACGCTCTTGATAAGGCATTAAGGTCAGGTAAACCGGAAATATTCAATACAGATCAGGGCAGCCAGTTTACGAGCTTAAGTTTTGTTAATAAAGTACTGGACAATAATATAAGGCTAAGCATGGATTCAAAAGGTAGAGCTTTAGATAATATTTTCATTGAACGATTATGGAGAAGTCTTAAGTATGAAGATATTTACTTGAAAGAATACCAAAGTTTCCCTGAACTATATGAAGGACTTAGAAAATATTTTAACTTTTATAACAATGAAAGAAGTCATCAGGCTTTAGGTTATAAAACACCAGTAGAAATTTATAGGAATTAATAAAATATTTAACTAAAATTATACACCTTAAACTAAGGAAAAAGCTGTCCAAACAATGGGGTACACCATACCCGCCCGCTTTCCTCCCTTGTTTTAATCCAGTTAATTTCTTAAAATAAATCCGCGGAATAAATACTTATCCTGAAAACATAAATTATTTAATAATTTTTTTCAATGGAGGTATCATCATGTCTGCATATAGATTTGGAAAGCACCCGCCTAAAGTCGATTACCGCACGCTTAGGCTTAAGAATTATCTTACTCCTGCCCTCCCCGCCCCGCCTGCTTCTTATAATGTGCTTAATCAGGTTTATGAAAACCTGAAGATATCTAACCCCGTAACTTTATTCCCTATGGATGGTAATGATACTAAAGGCGACTGCACTATAGCCGCGCTGGCTCATGCAATTACTGTCTATAGCGCTATGGTAAAAAAACAGGATATAATGAAACAACAGGATGTACTTAAATTGTACCTGCATCTTACCGGCGGCGTGGACTCCGGCTTGAATGAACTTGATGTATTGAAATACTGGCAGAGTAATTCAGTTTCCGGGAATAAAATCCTTGCGTACGTAAGCATTGATCCGAAGAATCATACAAATGTGCAGCAGGCAATAAAACTTTTCGGAGGAGTTTATCTCGGCTTCCAGGTTCAGCAGAATTGTATTCAGGAATTTGACGCCCGCAAGCCATGGACACCCGGCACCTTAACCCAGGACGGCCATGCAGTTTATGCCGTTGCATATGATTCGAGTACTGTAACTGTGCTTACCTGGGGCAATACTCAACCCGGTACCTGGGCTTGGTGGGATGAATGCGTCGATGAAGCTTATGCTATTCTTCCACCTGCAGCTAAACAATCTGATTTTGATCCGGGATTTAACTTTGCACAGCTTCAAGCTGATTTAAATTCTGTTGCAAGTTAATTTTATTAAAAAAATAAATGTATTGTAGGGACATGTTCCCGTAGGGATAAACGCCTTGTCCCCATGGGAACCTGTCATTACGCTCTACGAATCCTGCCTGCCCCGCTTGCCCCGCCACGGCGGTGGCCACGGCGGAGGTCAATACGCGCTCATGTGGATTAAAATCTAATAATTCTTTTATAAGATATTTTAATTAAATGGCATAATAAAAGATGAAATATCCGGGAGAAATTTATAATGATAAGCGTAATAAAAATTGATGAAAACATGACAATCTACGGCGGCGGTGGCTGCAACTCTGTTGTATTACGTTCACAAGACGGACAGCGGGCGATAATTGTAGATACGAAGTACTTTGGCGGCGCCAAAGAATTAAAACGATTAGTGATTGCCCCCAATGTTACAGTAATAAATACACATTTCCATCTTGATCACGCGCGCGGCAATAAGTACTACCCCGATGCTCTTGTTATTTCAGGAGAGACGAACTGGAAACAGTGGGACTTTGATACTGCACATAGTAAGCGCCCGGATATAATCCTAAAGTCCGGTGAAATAAAGCGCCTCCAAATGGACGATGAAGTTATTGATGTGATTGATTTTGGTAATGCTCATTCACCAAATGACTTGGTTGTGTTTTTTAACAAAAGGAAAGTTCTTGCTGCCGGCGACCTTGTATGGATAGATACGCACCCGGTGCTGCTTGATAAAAATACGAACTTAGGACAATGGAAGATATATTTACGAAGAATTTTAGATGAGTTCGATGCTAATAAAGTTGTCCCCGGACATGGGAAAATCTGCGGGAAAGACGCAGTTATTAATATGCTCGAATATTTTGATTCGATCTCCGGGTCGCTTAATGATCCTGAAAAACTGAATGGAGTTAAAAATAAGTATAAAAGATATAAGACATTCCCAATCTTTGGAAACTTTGCCAGGACGGTGAAGCTCCTTAAGCGCTCAGCTTAGATGAGCAAAATTATTTTCAATTTATCTTTTTATAACAATATTTGTATTGTAATGATAGGTCCCCATAGCGGCATGCGCGACCTGTCATTACGCTCTAATAATATTAAGTAACATTTTTATCAGCCGTTTCTTGTGATCTAAATTTCAAAAGCGAAAGTGCATAATAACCAACAATACCGTTGACTGCATCAATGGCCGTGTGCAATATCTGACCCGCTATAAGACTCCCTGTAAAAATAAACACAGCTCCGAATATTAATCCGATGATTCCTGTTTGGATCATTCCCATTTTTCCCTGGTAAACGTGCCCAATCCCAAAGATCACAGCCCCCGATATAAGGCCAATCCAAACGTAACCTGTTGTATAGATAAATAAATTTTGCAGCCAGCCCCGATAAAGTAACTCTTCACAAATCCCGGCAGTAATGGCAATCAGAAAAAAAATGAAAGACTCCGCTTTATTACCCGGAAGAAACATTTTCAGTTTACTAAGCTCCGTTTCAAGTTTTTCAGGCTTCATTTGACGGAGCTGCCGGATATTAAAATATACCATCACTGCAAATACAGCAAGGAGTATAGTAGTGATGATAGCTGTGAATTTAACATTGACTAATTTTTCTCCGAGTTCTTCCGGCGAAAGGCTATGTCTATGACTTATCCAAATCAGAGCGGCAACAAACGCCCACTCTAATCCCATAATACTTATATAAGTACGGAGTTTTCTTGATTTGCGATTTTGTTTGGCCGGATTTTTAAGGTTTCTGAAAAGCATATATCCTGCAATTGGGAACACACCGCAGAGAATGATAGTAAAAATCCAAATATCTATTGAAGAACATACCCGTAACCATTGTTGAGCAGAATATGTCATTACTATCCCTTTATTTTGTCTAATTGTTCATAGTTAAATTAATTATCCTAACCTAAGTTGTACCATCTTCATCAATTTAAATACATTCATTGTTTTGATTGACGACAGGCTCTTCTTATCCCAATAATCTTCCAGATTAATTCTCGAGAAGTAAGGAAATTCATCAATGATCTGTATCTTATCGCTCCATTTTGTTATCGCTTTAGCTGAATTGATACCCCAATACCAGCGGGATGCAACTGAGTGTTTGCCATCGGCAATCATTCGATTTCTCAGCCAAAGAAAGATTTTTGAATAAATCTCAAAAATTATTTCACTTTCAGGAAATTCCCTGATCATATCCAGGAATAAGCTTTTTATTTCTTCTTCATTAAAATAAACAAAAACCCCGGCTGTCATAAAGAAAACTTTTGAGCGCCGTTCTTTGATATCTTTAAACCAACTCCGGTCAAAAACAGACCTGGCAATAAATTTATTCCGCTCTGTCTCAGGAATCAATTGCCGTCTCAATGCGATTGTATCCGGAAGGTCAAGGTCATACCAGAATATTTTACCGTTATCTACCCGGTGAAATGTAGTATCAAGGCCTGCTCCGATATTCACAATAGTGACATCCGGATATTTGTCTATAAATTTCAAAAGAGCCGAATCCAAATGATATGCGCGAACGGCAGACATGATTGACGATTGTACAGGCATTTTCTTAAATTCGGTCTCGAAATCAAAATCTATTTGCTCGACAATATCGTGTGCATATTTGTCATTTAAAAGAGAGTTTTTCTTTCCATAATCCATTGCCCGCCCATATAGAGGAATAAGCAGGGTTTTTTGCACTTCCCCCAGATCTATTTTTACTTTATCATTCATTCAATGTTTCCTTTTATATCCTTTAAAATAGTAAATAAATCCGCATATTTATGTAATTCCGCATTAAGTATTTTATTTATTTACAAATTTAATTGAATTTATTTTATTACAACAATATATAGGCCTTGCCTGCGCCGCCGTAGCGTATTGGCGTCAACTTAATCATTGTATATTATGATTTGAGGTTTCTCTGTGTCGTCCCGATGTATTTGGACTTTAATTTTGTTTTGATTTTTGTGATACTACTCATGTTTTATCACGATCCATTGGTACTCCGAAAATAAGTTATTTAAGACTCTCCTAAGCTGCAGAGCAGCGGCATGCTTGTAGCAAATTTGCCTTCGATCAATCAGTTTGAACCGCAGAGCGGTGGCATGGTGTCTTGTAGCTGCATAGCAGCGATATATTAGTTACGAAAATAATCGAAAAGCCGGTTAGCGGTGACATAGAACTATGCATACTATTAATCAAAATTATTTAATGCTGTAACCTAGTTCATTCAAATAATATAATGGTTAATCGGACTTTGTTAAGTTTACGCCTATGCGATTCGATCGGGAGAGGGGATTAAGGCTTGTCCCAATGGGAGGAGGTCGTAGTAACCCATACACTTTCTTTCCCACACAATATTACATCCTTGTTCACCCATCTCATAACTGTAACATTCTTATTCCATGTCTCCGTAAATGTATTGCCTAAAAACTCTGGTAAAAAAATCAGGAGATTTTAAAAATTAAATTCCGTAAATTTTCACACAAAATATTTAGGGACATTTACTTTAGGGTGTTTTCCCGGTTTGTTCAATAGAATTGCAGCAGCTTTAAATTGAAAGCCGTATACCGCATATATTCTCCTCATCATTCTTTAGTAATGTTTTTAAACAGTAATTTGAAATTTTTAAAATAAATTGTTTCTTTGAAATTCTGCTTGACGTATTGAAATACATACGGTATAATTCCTGGATTATTTTATATTCGAGAATACTATTGTCGATAGCTAAAACATTCCCCAGTTTTTCTATCATCCATTCACTCAAATCCACCTTTGATGGATTAGCCTCCACAGTCTTTTCAAAATGGAAAATATAATTCAGTTGTCCGGGTTTTAACCGAGCCTGCTTAAAAATCCTGATAATCCTAAAATCCGTTTAATCCTGGTTCAGACTGCTTTCTGGGTTAGTCCATTAATTATCTCATTTTTAGAGAAAGCCTGAGATTATTTTAGCTATATCTTACCTGATTTACTCAATTTGAATGGTGATGTCAAAAGTTATGGCAATTTGCAATTCCCTGCTCCGGCTGACATTCAATCATTCAGTCATTCTTCCGACTAGAAATCTTAACTCCTTATCTATCAATCACTTACCAAACACTTTTTTTTGTGATTTTTCAAGCTTAACTTTTTTGTTTTCAATAAGTTAACCGTAAAAATATGTACATTTTAAGCCCCTTTAGTGATCATACCCATAGGTTTTCTTACATTTTTTTAATGGCTTATCTCCTTATTTTATCAGTATTTAACAGTTAATCCAATTCATTCCATTAAATTCGCGTAAATTCGTCCTAATTCGTGTTAATTCGTATTAACCTAATTCGTGAGAATTCGTATTATGTAAATTCGTCCTAATTCGTGAGAATTCGTATTAACCTAATTCGCGAAAATTCGTATTACTAATTTATTATATTCTTCAACTTACAGTTTTGGCCACCCCATACCCAGGGTTAAGTGCTTTGTTATTAAAGACTTACTTAGTTTTTTGTTGTAAATTTACCCCCATTTCATATATACTTTCGCTAACATTATGCCCTTTTTTGATTGATTTTTAATATGTTTTTCTGTATTATTCATTCAAATCCGGCTAAGTCTATATCTATCAATAAATTAAATAGTTTTTTCCCATCCTTTTCCTTTTTTTAGTTTTCGTTTATGAAAATTCGTCCTAATTCGTGTAAATTCGTATATTTTTAAATTCGTATTTATTTAATTAGCGCTGCAAGTGATAGAACTGCTCAAAGTAGTCAAAATGGTTGAACTTCTTGTTATATAAGGACTTATGAGAATAAATCGGAATATTCGAAAAATATTAAAATTTTGGAGTTTATTCTAAATTAAAATAACTATAACATATTGAGTGGTTTTAGTTAGGTTAGTAAAAATTTAATTTCTCAAGTTGGCCGCCGGTAATAGTCCCTAAAACTCGTGGTTGCTTTATAAAATTTTTAATTGCTGCTTATTATTAATATATTAAGTGTTATTCCTCGTTTTCCCTAACTAATTATCCTTTCTTTGAATAATTACCTTAATAATTTATTCCCGCTTTTTAATCATGTTTTCAAAGAAAACACTGCCTTATAATCATGTTTTTATTTGCATATATATACACTATCATTTAACAATTTAATAATATTTCGCATTTTATTTGTATTCTTATACATTTATTTATTGACATATATTTCATTTTATTTTATATTTACATTAATGAAATCGTATTATCTATATACAATTAAACAGAAAAACAACCTTGTTTTTCAAAACCCTCAAAGCATCAACCGCATGCCGCGTCCCCTTATGGGGTAATATATTCTCTACCAGTAAATAGGTCCCATGTTTTTTTGTATAAATATAAATATTAAAAGGAGTTTTTTATTATGATTTCAGTAGGCATTCTCGGCGGCAGCGGCTATACAGGCAAAAAATTATTACAGTTCTGTAATTGCCACCCTTTTGTAAACGACTATAAGGTATATGGACTTAAAACCGCAGGCACCCTTTTATCAGATATCTTCCCTGAGTTAACCGGACAAATAATAGATTCTAAGGTTGAAAGCATTGAAAATATTTCTAATTCTCACGATTTGTTCTTCATCGCTCTGCCGCATGGCGAGGCTCTGAAGTACGTCCCTGATATTATTAAAAACGGTAAAAAAGTAATTGACCTCGGCGGCGACTATAGGCTGGATACTAAAGAGGAATATGAAAAATGGTACGGTATTACTCATACTTCTTCCGGTCTGCTTAATCAGAAACTTTACGGACTGGCCGATTATTACGGAACCCAATATTCAAACATAAATTTAATCGCAAATCCCGGCTGCTATCCTACTGCAACTTTGCTTGGACTTCTTCCTTTCACTGCCGGCTTTGGCGATGAAATAATTTCTGCTAGCACTGTAGCTTATTCAGGTACTAGCGGCGCGGGTAAAACTCCTAAACAGGAACTTTTGATGTCTGAAATGGACGGAGACGTTTCCGCTTATAATGTTAATAAACACAGGCATCAGCCGGAAATCGTGCAGGCATTGAAGAAATTAGGCTTCAATTCCCCGTACTCTTTTACAACTCATCTGCTCCCTGCCGCAGTAGGAATCTATGCTACAACATCAGTACATCTGAAGAGTAATGTTGATGAATTATCGGTTAAGCAGTATTATAAATCATTTTATGAAAATTCTCAGTTCGTCAGGCTTAGGGACGTACCGCCTCACATGAGCTGGGTTGTTAATTCCAATTATTGCGATATAAATATTTCTATTAAAGAAAAGGTCATGATTATAACTTCTACTATTGATAACTTAATAAAGGGTGCTTCCGGCCAGGCAGTTCAGAATATGAATAAACTTTACGGTATGGAAGAAGGGCTTGGAATTAAATCTCAGGGGGCTAAAAATGTATCAGTTTATTAATAACGGCTCCGTTACTTCCGCTAAAGGATTTAAAGCCGCAGGTATTCATTGCGGCGTAAAAGAAAAAACTAAAAAACTTGACCTTGCCCTGATTTATTCGGAGGATCCCTGCACTGTTGCCGGGACTTATACTATAAATAAAGTTAAAGCCGCTCCCCTTATTATTTCACGGGATACTGTTGCAAAAAGCAAATTTGTTAAGGCTGTTGTTGTTAATTCCGGCAATGCAAATGCATGCACCGGCGAAGAAGGCAATCTTGATGCCCTTGATATGCAGAAAAAATGCGCCGACGGATTGAATATTAAACAAAATGAAGTTTTGATCGCTTCAACAGGCGTTATAGGGAAAAGGCTTCCTCTTGATAAGATTAAAAGCGGTATCAATAAAGCCATCCCTGCCCTGTCCACAAAAGGAGGGTTGGATGCTGCAAATGCTATTATGACTACGGATCTGAAGGTTAAGTCTTATGCAGTAAAAGTACAGCTTGCTTCAGGCGCTGTTACTATCGGGGCTATATGCAAAGGCAGCGGAATGATTATGCCGAATATGGCCACTATGCTTGCATTTATTTGTACCGATGCAAAAATAAGTAAGCATGATTTGTACGGTACTCTTTTAAACTCCGTTAAAAAGAGTTTTAATAAAATATCCGTTGACGGCGATACAAGCACTAATGATATGGTTCTGCTTCTTGCTAACGGCGCCTCCGGGATTTCAATTGAAAAAGATTCTGATGATTTTAATTCATTTAAGGAAGCTCTTGACGGTATCTGTATTAAAATGGCTAAAGCTATTGCCGCTGACGGCGAAGGAGCTACAAAACTTATTACGGTAAATATTAAACACGCGAAATCTGAAAAAGAAGCCGATACTGTTGCCAGATCGATATCAAATTCACCCCTGGTTAAAACAGCTTTTTACGGCGGCGATGCTAATTGGGGCAGGATTTTAAGCGCTGCCGGCCAGAGCGGCGCCGATATTGATCCTGCAAAAGTATCTATCTGTTTTGATAATCATCAGGTGCTGCTGCCGAATTACAAACTTGTAATTGATGAGGCTAAGGCTTCAAAAATTCTTGCTAAGCCTGAAATTACTGTTACGGTTGATCTCGGAAACGGCGAACATGAAAGTACCTGGTGGATGTGCGACCTTTCCGAGAATTATGTTAAAATTAACGCCAATTATAGAACTTAAGAAGTGAGGAATTGAATATGAAAATTTCACTTGTAAAAATAAGCGGCAAAACAATTACGGAATTTCTTACTACCGGTAAATGGATTCAGACGATCAAATCACTGAAAAAAGAATACGATGGGGTTATTCTAGTCCATGGCGGCGGTAAATCTATTTCCGAATGGTCCGAAAAGCTGGGACTTGAAAATAAATTTGTTAACGGCCAGAGAGTTACCACTTTTGAGCAGATGGAAGTCGTTGCCGCGGTTCAATCAGGTGTGCTTAATGCTCAACTGACGGCTAAATTGAACGCTTCAGGTCTCTGCGCAACCGGCCTTACTGGCATCGACAGGGGCACATTTAAAGCTGAGTATTTTAATAAAGACCTCGGCTTCGTAGGAAAACCCGAATTAACCGGGACTGCCGGCTGGATATTAAGCCTGTTAAAATCCAATGTAGTACCTGTATTTTCAAGTGTATGCATGGATAAAAACGGTAATCTGATGAATGTTAACGCTGATGTTTTTGCTGAAGCGCTCGCTGCCGCTGTTAATGCGGAAATAGTCTTCTTCGTTTCCGATGTTGACGGTGTTATAATAAACGGAACAGTTAAAAATACATTAACCAAAGACGAAATTATTTCAGGGATTGCCGGCGGTGATATTACGGACGGCATGATTCCTAAATTACAGAGCTGCATTGAATTGATGAATAAAGGAATAAATAAAATCTGGATTGGCTCTCAGATAGAGAACCACTTCGATTTTGAAAATGGATATACCGGGAACGGTACTTTAATTATAAATAAGGCTGAAAAACAATATGAACTACTCAGGATTGCTTAACACTTATTCGCGCTACCCTGTCGAATTTGTCAGCGGAAGCGGGCCGTTTCTTTATGATGTAAACGGAAAAGAGTATATCGATTTTTTATGCGGTATCGCTGTCACAGGCTTCGGACATAACCACCCTCAAATTAAATCGGCGGTGTTAAAGCAGATCAATAGTTTCTGGCATGTGTCCAACCTTTTTACTTCTACACCGCAGCAGGAACTTGCCGTGAAACTTGCAGAACGTTCTGGATTGAATTATGTATTTTTTAGTAATTCAGGCACTGAAGCCGTTGAAGCTGCAATTAAATTTGCGCGGAAATGGGGCAAAGGGCGGCATGAAATAATTTCAACGGTTAACGGATTCCACGGCAGGACGTTCGGAAGCCTCTCAGCTACAGGGCAATCTAAATTTTGGGAGGGATTTCAGCCTCTGGTGCCTGGTTTTTCACATGCACAGTATGGCAGTATAGTGGCTATACACGAAAAATTAACCCCGGATACAGTTGCTGTAATTGTTGAAACTATCCAGGGTGAAGGCGGAGTGAATGTTGCGCCCGAAGGATATTTAAAAGCATTAAGGGAATTATGCACTGAGAAAGAAATCCTGCTGATCATTGATGAGGTTCAAACCGGCGTCGGCAGAACAGGTAAATTCTATTCGTACCTGGAAGAAAATATAATCCCCGATATAGTTGCTTCAGCAAAAGGTTTGGCGAACGGGCTCCCGCTCGGCGCTACAATTTGCTCTAAAGAAGTCGCTGATGAAATTAAACCCGGCAATCACGGCTCTACATTCGGGGGAAACCCCGTTGCAATTGCTGCTGCAAATGCAGTTGTAGACCTGCTAACTGATGATAAACTTAAGGAAATTGAGCAGCTTGGAAATATGCTGCTGGATGCCCTGCATGGGCTTAATTTACCTGAAATTAAAAACATCAGGGGCAAAGGATTGCTGATAGGCGTTGAATTTATAGAGGGTGTCTCCGCTAAGGTCATTGCACATCATCTTCTTGAAAAAGGATTTCTTGTTGCAACTGCAGGCGATTCTGTATTAAGAATACTTCCTCCTTTTGTTATTACTCAAACGGAGTTGATGAAATTTCTTTCAGCGTTTAGAACCGTTGTTCAGGAAATTTTCAATAAATAGTTAATTATTAACAAATACCCGGTGGCTTTATGTCCGCAAAATTAAAAAGATTAAACAGGATTAAAGAATTATTAAATTTTAAAAATATTTCATCCCATGAAGGCCTCGTTAACCTTCTGGCCGAAGAAGGGATTCAGGTTACACAGGCTACTTTAAGCCGTGATTTTGCCGAGCTGGGAGTGATCAGAACTTTTACTGAACGCGGCCCGCGCTATATTCTTGATGCCCATGAATCCGGAAAACAAATAGCTAAACTTATAGGATTTGAAATCTTAAGCGTTGAGAATAATGAATCCTTGATCGTAATAAGAACATTGGCGGGACGAGCTCAGGGAATTGCTCATTTTATTGACCGCCTTAATAACCCCGAAATTCTTGGAACTGTAGGCGGCGACGACACTGTTTTGTTGCTCCCAAGTTCTCAAAAAAGTATTCCTAATTTAGTAACGTTGGTAAAAAAGATGATGACCGAGTTGGTCGGCGATAAAAATTAATTTAATGTAAGGAGAAATGAATATGGCTAAAAGAAAAATCGTTGTTGCTTATTCCGGTGGTTTAGATACTTCCGTAATGGTAAAATGGTTGAAGGATAAGTATGATGCAGACATTATCACGGCTACCGGTTTCCTGGGTCAGGTGAAAGAAATTGAAGGTGTAAAAGAAAAAGCAATTAAAACAGGCGCTGTTAAAGCTATAGTACTTGATTTACGCGAAGAGTTTTTAACAAAGTATGTATGGAAAGCATTGAAAGCCGGCGCTTTGTATGAAGGCGCTTATCCTATGGCATGTGCAATCGGAAGGCCTCTGCTTGCTAAGATGCTTGTTGATGTGGCCGTTGAGGAAGGCGCTGATTCTGTTGCTCATGGATGTACAGGTAAAGGAAATGATCAGGTACGGTTTGAAGTCGGAGTTCAATCTCTTGCTCCCCGACTGGATGTTATAGCCCCTTTAAGAACCTGGGAATTTAAAAGCCGTGAAGAAGAAATGGAATACGCCATGAAGCACGGTATCCCCGTAAAAGCCACTAAGGATAATCCTTATTCTATCGATGAAAATCTTTGGGGTATTGCTGTCGAATGCGGAGTTCTTGAAGATCCTACAGTCGCCCCACCTGATGACGCTTACCAGATTACTGTAGACCCTAAAAACTCGCCCGATACTCCAGCGCTTATAACTATTGGTTTTGAAAAAGGTATCCCTGTAAGTTTAAATGGTGTTGAATTAAATGCTGTTGAACTTGTATCTCAATTAAGAGACCTGGGTGCCGCTTATGGAGTAGGCAGGCTGGATTTAATTGAAAACAGGGTTGTAGGAATAAAATCACGAGAAGTTTATGAGACTTCCGCCGCTGTAATTTTACATACTGCTCATTCGGAACTTGAAAGATTAATTCTTGATAAAGAAACATTCAGGTATAAACAGGATGTTGCTAATAAAATGGCCAACTTAATTTATGACGGCTTATGGTACTCCCCGCTCTTTAATTCGCTATGCGCATTTGTTGATGCGACCCAGGAAAATATCACCGGTGAAGTTAAGCTTGAACTTTATAAGGGAAGTATTAAAACTTTATCCAGAAGTTCTGTTTACAGTTTGTATAATAAAAATCTGGCAACTTATACGGTTGAAGATACTTTTGATCATAAAGCCTCCGATGGTTTTATAAAAATATACGGGCTTCCTTACAAAACTATCGCTTTGGTTAAAAACCCTGCGAAGGAAGAGGTTACAGTTTAATGTTATGGGGCGGAAGGTTTAAAGAAAATTTAGATTCCAAAGCGCTGAGATTTTCTTCTTCTTTAAAATTTGATATAATTCTTCTCAGCGAAGATATTGAAGGCAGTATTGCGCATGCAGAAATGCTGGCTGCAGTAAAAATTATATCGGATGAAGAAAAAAATAAGATAGTTGAAGGGCTTAAGAAAATTGAGGATGACTGGAAAGCCAATGCATGGACACCCGATCCTGAAAAATATGAGGATGTTCACTCCGCTGTTGAATCTAAACTCTTTGAACTTATCGGCGATACTGCAGGTAAACTACATACAGGCAGAAGCCGGAATGATCAGGTTGCAACTGATTTAACTTTATGGATCAGGAAAAACAGCAGCCTTATTCAGGAATTACTTACTGAGTTTCAGATAACTCTTTTGGAACTATCATCCGCTAATACTCAAACAATAATTCCGGGTTACACTCATTTTCAAAGGGCTCAGCCTGTTTCTTTGGCTTTTCACCTGCTCGCCTATATTGAAATGCTTGAAAGGGATAAATCAAGATTTAGTTTTGTAAAAGAAGCAGTAAATCAATCCCCTCTTGGTTCCGGGGCTTTAGCCGGGTCAACCCTTCCCCTGGACAGAAATTTAACAAGCAAAAAACTCGGTTATTCTGAACCTGCGGGGAATGCTCTTGATGCTGTTTCAAACCGTGATTTTATCCTGGATTTTCTTAACGGCTGCTGTATTGGCATGATGCATTTGAGCCGGTTCGCCGAAGAGCTGGTTATATGGTCTACTTCGGAATGGAATTTTATAGAACTCAGCGATAGTTTTACTACCGGCTCATCCCTGATGCCGCAGAAAAAAAATCCCGATATGGCTGAACTTATCAGGGGAAAAACAGGACGGGTTTACGGTAATTATATTGCTTTTGCTTCAACCATGAAGTCGCTCCCATTAAGTTATAACAGGGATCTGCAGGAGGACAAAGAACCTTTGTTCGATTCTTTTTCAACCTATTCGGACTCTCTTGAAATTATAAACGGGATGCTTCAAACTGCTGTATTTAATACTTCACGATTTAGTAAAGAACTTGAAGGCGATTTTTCCCTGGCTACAGATCTGGCTGATTGGCTTGTACAAAAACAGGTGCCGTTCAGGGAAGCTCATTCGATAGTCGGTAAGCTTGTTAAAAAGCTTGAGGATGAGAGAAAAAACTTTAAGTCGGTTGACCTAAGTGATTTAATAACTGTGTCTAAGATGTTTGATAAAACTGCCTTGGAGTGTTTGAATATGGAGTCAGCGTTGCGGAGGAAAAAAACTTCTGGTTCGCCCAATCCTGAAGATGTTAATGATAGAATTGAGTACTGGAAAAAGAAACTTATTTAATCATGATTCCTGTTCTTTATCTTCAAGGATATAAGAATTATATATTATAAAATATTCCTGATCCCATTCATTTTCACGGGTTATAAATCTTAAATTCTTTTTCTCCAACTGCGGCAAAATCTTATTGCCCTGAAATTCAATTCCTTTTTTCAGATTTGACTCATTAGGATATGAGTTCTTTTTATTAGATAACGATTTCTTGTCCATCATTGCCTCCGGAAAAATTGATTTTTAGTCACAATTAGAAACTTTGTATCAATCTTCACGTTAAAAATAGTTAAATTTTAAACATTCACACGTGATCATGTATACAATTTATAATCGCAATAACCTGCATAAAGTTTAGTTTAAGCTGATTTTCTGTTTAATAGAGCAACTTCTTATAAAGGTAATAATTAATTATAATCCGGTCGAAAATAGTATTCTAAAAAAATACGAACTTATGCAGGATATATTTTTTTGATGGATTAAATTACGACATAATGATTATTTAAAAATTAAGTATATGTTAAGTAAATATTAATTAATTCCCCGAACTTCATTAATAATAATATTTTGCAAGAATTGCCTAAATCAAATAAACTTTGTTATAAGTCCCGCAGGGACTAAATCTCGTAGCACAGATTATCAATCTGTGATTCATAAAATCTCGTAGCACAGATTATCAATCTGTGATTCGTGAAATCTCGTAGCACAGATTATCAATCTGTGATTCGTGAATTTCTTAGCCCGGATTATCAATCTGTGATTCGTGAATTTCTTAGCCCGGATTATCAATCTGTGATTCGTGAAATCTCGTAGCACAGATTATCAATCTGTGATTCGTGAATTTCTTAGCCCGGATTATCAATCTGTGATTCATGAAATCTCGTAGCACAGATTATCAATCTGTGATTCGTGAATTTCTTAGCCAGGATTAACAATTCGGGCGTGTTAAAGTCACTTAGATTGCAGCTCAATAATATTCCCTTCAGGGTCTGTAACATAGCACCACTTAATCCTGGCGCCGGTTGCAATCGTAACTGTTACAATTTCTCCTACGGCTTTTCCGCCGTTTGCCAGAACTTGTCTCTTTGCGCTCGAAACATTATCAACAAGGAATGCAATATGGCCATAACCTGGACGATTAACCGCCGTTTTAACTTTTTTAAGAGAAGGAGTATAACTGAATATCTCTAAAGTAGGAGCATCCTTTTGGGATCCGGGAAGTTTTAAATGAACTCCCTGCAAATGTACATTTTTAATACCTGTTCCCCGTTCGATTGCGTTGCCTTTAAAATCCCTTTCTGGCGGAACGGGGATGCACCCAAACATTTTCCGGTAAAAATCTGCCAGCTTGCGCCAATCTTTTGCAATCAGATTCGTATGCGAATATTTTGCTTTTATAACCATATAAACTATCTTAAATATGAATTATAAATATATATAATACAAAATCATATTGCTGTTTTCTGATTTATGTTATAATTAACATTGTAATGCAAAAATTAAAAGAATTATTTATCCTCAATATATTTACGCGGTATATAAACAGTCCAAAACCAAATAATTGCTATTAATCAATATTCAGCATTGTGGATTGAAATAATTTCTCAATAAGGTTATGTTTATATATATGATCTTGAATGTAATTATATATTAACGTTAATTAAAGCATGAATCTTCCTGTTTATTTGGATAATCAGGCAACCACACCGGTTGATCCTGAGGTTTTTGAAGCAATGAAACCTTATTTTTTAGGGAAGTTCGGCAATGCCTCAAGCAAAAGTCATTCTTTCGGCTGGGAGGCTGAAAGCGCTATAGAAAATGCAAGGCAGATAATAGCAAATTTTATTAATGCCGGAAAAAATGAAATTTATTTTACAAGCGGGGCTACCGAATCAATAAATCTTGCTCATTTCGGAATTGCTGAAGCTTACCTGTCAAAAGGTAATCATATTATTTCCTCCAATGTAGAACACAGCGCTGTGAATGACTCGCTTCATTTGTTGGAGAAAAAGGGATTTGAAGTAACCTTCTTACCGGTAAATAATATAGGATATTTAGACCTGGATCAATTAAACGGTTCTATTAAGGATAAGACTATTTTGGTTTCTATTATGTCTGCTAATAATGAAATCGGAACTATAAATAATATTTCCGAAATCGGAAGAATTTGCAGAAGACATAATGTACTCTTTCATACTGACGCAACCCAGGCGATTGGTAAAATTCCGTTTGATGTACTTCAATCAAATGTTGATCTTGCTTCTTTTACAGCACATAAGATATACGGTCCAAAAGGAACCGGCGGTATCTATATTCGTAACAACGATCCAAAAATTAAAATTATAAAGCAACTATATGGCGGGCATCAGGAAAGAGATATCCGCCCCGGAACTCAGAATGTTCCCGGTATTGTTGGTTTCGGCAAAGCAGTGGAAATTTGTTCCCGTGTAATGGGTGAGGAAGCCAAAAGGATAAGTTTTCTTAGGGATACACTTTATAATGGATTAATTTCTTATCTTGACGGCGTATTTGTGAACGGTTCTTTCGAAAACAGGCTTCCGAATAATTTAAATTTATGCTTTAAAAATGTAAGATCGGAATCTTTTTTAACAAGTTTAAGGGATTTAGCTGTATCAACAGGTTCTGCATGCAGTTCGGCAGAACCAAAACCCAGCCGGATTCTGAAAGCTCTTGGCCTTTCCGATGAACTTGCTTATTCATCAATCAGGTTCGGAATCGGCAGGTTTAATACAATTGAAGAAATAGAATATGTTATTAAACGGGTTGTTGAGACTGTGAATAATTTAAGAATCCAATCCCCTATTGCCGGATTAAAACGAACAGAATTGATAAATTAATATTTTAAAAGGATCTAAATTGAAATATATAGAACTTATAAAAAATGATTACAAAATATTTCTTCAGTTTTTGAAGGCTAAATATCCAATTTTTCATAATTCCAACTTTTTCTTCAGGGATCTTCAGTTCGGAGCATTAAAGTACCTGGAGAAAAAAGGAATTAAAATATCTAATGGGCAAGCAGAAAAAATTGCTGAAGGAGTTGGTGCTTTCCTTGAAAAGGAAGGAATTTTTATCAGGATTGATAACCACGGCTGGAGGATAAATTATAAAGAATTTGTGACGACAGTTCCAGGCGACCCGTTATAATGTTTTAACGTGATATGTGCCTTGACATATAAAATTTTATTTATTGATATTTAACAAGCAAAAAGGACAGGACTAATGTCAAATACTCAAACAGAAGCTGAAATAAAGATAACTGAAAAAGCAGCAAGCGAAGTGCAAAACATAATGAAAGAAAACAGTATTCCGGAAGGTTATGGATTAAGAGTAGGCGTTAAAGGAGGCGGATGCTCCGGTTTAACTTATACCTTAGGATTTGATGCAGAAGCAAAAGAAGGTGATACTGTGATTGATCAGAATGGTGTTAAACTCTTTGTTGACGGAAAGAGCCTTTTTTATTTATCAGGTACTGAACTGGATTTCACAAGCGGGTTAAGCGGAAAAGGTTTTGTTTTTAATAATCCTAATGCAACCAAAACTTGCGGCTGCGGCGATTCTTTCGGTGTTTAATTTTAATAATGTTATTAAATGTTACTGCCGGTAATTGATTTAACACCTGATTTTTTTTGCATTTATATAAATCGATTTTTTAATAACCTTTCGGAGGAATAGAAAAATGGGAAAATTTGAACTTCCTAAATTGCCTTATGCATATGATGCCCTTGAACCATACATTGATAAAACTACAATGGAAATTCATCACTCAAAGCATCACAATGCTTATGTTACAAATCTTAATAATGCTGTAGCAGGGCCGGAATTAGAACATAAAACGTTGGACGAGCTTATTAAAGACGCTTCTAAATTTCCTGTTGCTGTAAAAAATAACGGCGGCGGCCATTTTAATCATTCTTTTTTCTGGACTTTACTGAAAAAAAACGGCGGTACTGCTCCTATAGGTAAACTAGCCGATGCGATAAATGCTTCTTTTGGTTCATTCGATGAATTCAAAACAAAGTTTTCTAATGCGGCAGCTACCCGGTTTGGATCAGGATGGGCATGGTTAATCGTTCAGAACGGCAAACTGGCAGTTACATCAACTCCTAACCAGGATAATCCGTTAATGGATATTGCTGAACAAAAAGGCACTCCCATTTTAACTCTTGATGTGTGGGAACATGCCTATTATTTGAAATATCAAAATAGAAGGCCTGAATACATTGAGAATTGGTGGAATGTTGTCAACTGGGAAGAAGTTGCATCAAGATTTGCCCATGTAAAGTAAATAATACATAATACCCCTAATAAAGCTTTAGCTGAAAGACAATCTTTTAGCTAAGGCTTTTTTTTCGTTCTTTCCGGTTAATTAGAAAATGTTACAATTTTATTATATAAATTAATTATCCATTAAATAATTATTAATTGTAGCATTATGAAAACTTCATCATTTATAAACCACGGCTTGCTAATTCAGGTTATCCTGACTCTTGGCTTAATTTTAGTCTCTATGAACTGCAGGAAAATAAACGTTGATCAAAAGCATGTATTTCAGACCAATAAGGATAGTGTAAAGAAAGAAATTGAATATGTTTTAAACCGGGAGTTGGAATTATTTTATCCTTTATGCCTGGATACGGCTTACGGCGGTTATAATAATGATATAAATTATAAGTGGCAGCTCGAAGAAAGTCCGCAGAACAAGATGATTGTATCCCAGGCACGCCACGTTTGGTCTCTATCCAACGCTGTGCTGTTTTACCCCGAACGAAAAGAGAAGTATTTTATTTATGCCTCTCAAGGGTATAAATTCCTGCGGGATTTTATGTGGGATAATAAATCGGGAGGATTTTATACTCTCGTGGACAGATCGGGAAATCCAATAGCAGAAGATGGGGAGACTTCAAAAGAAGCGTACGGCAATGCATTTGCCATTTATGCATTGGCGGCATATTACAAAGCTTTTGGCGATACCTCGGCTCTTGGATTGGCTAAGAGAGCATTCTACTGGATGGAAAAACACAGCTATGATCCTGTTTTCGGCGGTTATTTTCAGTTTATGCAAAATGACGGAACTCCTTACCCTAAGGGCTATGGCAAAACACCCCCGAAGGACCAAAATTCATCGATCCATATTATGGAATGTTTTACGGAACTTTACGGCGTTTGGCATGATCCCCTGCTTAAAGAAAGGCTGGGTTCAATGCTTAAAATAATAAGAGATACAATTGTTACTCAAAAGGGTTATATGAATTTATTTTTTAAGCAGGATTGGACGCATGTATCTTATCAGGATTCAAGTTCAACGGTACAAAACAGTAATTGGTATTATGATCATGTATCATTCGGACATGATATAGAAACAGCATACCTCCTTCTTGAGGCTTCAGATAAGCTGGGTATAAAGAATGATTCTATTACACTCCGGATTGCAAAAAAAATGGTAGATCATTCAATAAATAACGGTTGGGACAAAGAGTTCGGAGGAATATTTGACGGCGGCTATTATTTTAAGGGCAGCGAAAATAATATAAAAATCGTGATAGATACAAAAGAATTCTGGACACAGGTTGAAACATTGAATTCACTATTAATAATGTCTCAATTATTTCCGGAAGAGCTGAATACCTATTTTAATAAATTTCTTTTGGAGTGGGACTATATCAAAAAATACCAATGGGATAACGAATATGGCGGATGGTATCTGGGTGGAATTGATAAAGCTCCAGATATGAAGTATATGGAAAAAGCAAATATCTGGAAAGCCGATTACCATACAACCCGCGGCATGATCAACTGTTTAAGAAGATTGGAAAGTGATTCAAACAAAAACAACTAACAGTACTATAATGCTATTTTTCAATATGATGACCGGCAATTGTTAGTATTTTTATTGCTTTGTTCAGGTTTTCTTCTTTAATTAATACATAATCAGTATCATAACTCGAAATTGCAAAAATGCTTACCCCTGCATCTGCAAGGGGATTTGCAATTGAGGCCAATATTCCTGTTAACTCAAAAGGAATTGTCCCTGCAACTTTAAATGCTCTCCAACCTGCTTCACTTCTGGTTCCTGCCGGAACTAATTCTTTCTGACATACAATTGAAAGTTCGGTACCGCTTCGAACTACAGCATAGAACTTACCAAATGTAGCCCATGAAGGCAACTGCTCATTAGGAGAAAGACTGCACACAGCCAGGCTTTCAGGAAGTAGTTCTATTTTTAAATTAGGAGATGTTGAATTCGTTAATTTTCCTTTATTTAATATATAAATAATATGTGAAGCTCACCCCTAAGGTGAGCCTCACATATGAGTATTACTTAAGTAATAAAATTTTACTTGCCTTCTGCATATTGCCGACTTTCAAATCACATATATAAGTTCCGCTTGCTACTTTTGATCCTGATTCGTTGGTTGCATTCCACCTTGTCAGATAATTTCCGCTGGGAAGATTCGTGTTGAGCAGTTTTTTAATCACTACACCCTGTATATTATAAATCGTCAGTTCAACCTTTGAATTAGACAAATTAACCGGTACCTGAAAACTTATCGTAGTTGCCGGGTTGAACGGGTTTGGATAATTCTTAACATATAATGAAGTTCCGCTAAGTTCTGTATTTGTTTTTGCCTGTTTAGTTATAGAAGTTATAAGATTTAATCCTTGGGGTAAGGCATTACCGTTTGGATCCAGGAGATAAAGATTAACCCAGGACGGACGAAGTGATTCTGCCAGATAGGTATCATTCCACTCATCGTCGGTTAACCTCTGGAAATTATTTTCGGTAGTATATTCATAATAGCTCGAAACAGGGCCGATAAAAGCAGTTAAATTTCCATCTGGCAATTGAGCGGTAAATACTCCTAAGTTAACCGGTCCCGTACCGACCTCTTTAACCCATCCTATAATATTTCCGCCGCAATCAGTTGGAATAGTGTGAACGTCTGCAACTATATTATCCTGAGTTAAGAAACCCTTTGACCCGCCCTGTGCATCCTCATAAAATAAATTGGCATACCATCCGGCATAGGGCAAACTACCGCATGATTCATCCTGATTATATATTATTCTTTTCAGAAAGCTTATTTCAGCAGTCGAAAAGGGAGTTTTTGCTAATTCTTTTTGTGAAATTGAGGTTAAGGTATCCGCAATTGAGCCTAAATATTCAAAATATCTGGGCACATCATATAAATGATAACTTTGAGAACCCGGGATATTGCTGAATTTTTGCTGACCTATAGTTGCAAGAATTTTTAAATTTTTATAAAACTCAGGGAAAGGTTCAATATAAGTATATGGAAATGAACATGTGGTCATTCCCCCATATGATTGCTTTGCGTATAAAAGATTATCATGTCTGAGCTGCGTCCATGATGATAACTGTGTATTTAATTTCTCCTGCCAGAATGCTCCTGTCTGCATAAATAAAGGCAGACTATCTTTTATATATGGAGGATTTAGTGTCCTTAATGCATTCAACCAGATATTATACATGCTGCTTTGCCAAAAATCATTTCCGTATGAATCAATTAAATATCTTAATGCTGCCAGATTTCCCCCATATTTATATTCATCTAATTCGTTTTTCAGTAATTGCGCTGAAGCATTATTTCCTAATGCAAACATAGGATCAAGCATCGACGGCAGCAATCTGCATGTAGAGGTTCTATCATACACAACCTGTGAGGTTACATATGAATCTATCACAAATCTTTGGCCGAATAGTAAAAATGAAGAAGCAGGAACAATACTATCCGGACTCAAAGGACTAGATGCTAAAAGCTGAGATAAAATTAATTGGCTCGCAAAAGTTTGATTCTTTAACGTATCCTGGAAAGTAATCAGCTTTAAGCTGTCAAGTAAATCGGCAGAACTAGAAAGATTAACAGCATTCTTTAAATAACCTAAATTATCTATTGTTACGTTATCCTGTTCGCCCACAAAAAACTTCAAATAACTCTCAATATTTTCATAAGTAGAGCTAACTGCTGAAGTATCAAATAATTCTTTAATAAGCATTGCATCTATTGTTTCACGCTGTATATCAAGGTACTGAGTTTCTTTATCGCCTAAATTAAAAGCCCCCGGTAGGAGCAAATAAATTTCAATCCTGCCGAGCCACATCATAGTCCTAAAATAATTAGCTAAAATTGGATAATTTGGATCCACATAATGGGCCCTGGGCTCAAACTGGCTCCAATCATATAGAACGGATTCTGTTGAAAATAGTGAATATTCGCTTATACCTGTCGCAGCATTTATTAGTGATATTATCTGATTTATTTTTGAAGTATTTTCGGGATAGTAAGGCATTACCGGCAGTGTTAATAATTCACCCGCTACAGTAATATAAACATCCACATCAAGAAGCATTTGCTTCATCTGGCTATTAGATGAATATTTTACATCCAAAACAGATAGATCAGAATGCATCCGGGTTAAAAGAGTTTTTAAACTATCAATAATTACTCCGAGTTCAGTATTTTTTAGTATCCTGTCATAAGATATATGGAAGGCATGAAGAATAGCATCCGTTGAAATAAATACAGGCAGATCATTTTGAAAGATTTCCAGGAAAGCCTGTCCAAAAGCAATCTTAGAAAGCCTTTCACTTACCATAAATCCATTTTGCTGGATAGTAGAAATTTCAGCACTTGTAAGGCCGTATTTTACTGTGATTGAATCAAAATATTGGGCGGTGTTATTATTGAGCTTTAGGCTTCCTGCAAAATTTCCAGCAGGGTACAGTTGCATAAGTGCATCGGAAGTTAAGTTCTGATGTGCCTGTAAAAATGTTTTATAAAGCCCGATATTAAAATTTGATTGTGCCGGAATATTGATAGAAATTAGAAAGGAAATGACAACTACAAAAGAACTTTTAATAGTTTTCATATATCACCCTGATTTATTATTGAATTTTAGTAATAAATCAGGCAAAAATCAAATCTCTTAAAGTTATGAAGCCTTTAAGCTAAATAAATATTTTTATTCATTTAATATCCTGGCTTCTTATAAGCAATTATACAACAGGTTATTACTAATTAATTATTGAACTCCATTCTTCCACAAAAAGAACTTCTGCCTGACGGGTGAAAATTTTAGTCGTAAGAACACGATGAATTTCAGGATCCCTATCGGCGCAGCAATCGGCTAATACAGTAATACGGTAATCTTTATCTGCGGCTTCACGTATTGTGGATAATACAACACCGCTTGTTGCGATTCCTGTAAGTATTAAATGCTCAATACCCTGTGCCCTTAATATTACTTCCAGATCGCTGCCTGTGAATGCACTAACACGGCGTTTGATTACAATAATCTCACCTGCCGAAGGAGCTAGTTCCGGATGAATTTTAATCCATTCTTCCATTTTTCCCGATGCCCATTTTTCTTTACCTGCGGCAGAGAAGCTTTTATTATTCATACTTATTTCCGGTGCCCCGGGTCTGAATCCTACAGTTACGTAAATAACAGGAATATTGTGCTCTCGAGCTATAGCAATTGCTTTTGCTGTTTTATTAATAAACTCAGTGTTTTCCGGAAAATTACTGAGGATCGCGGCCTGCATATCCATTACAAGAAGAACTGTTTTTTGCTTGTTTTGTTCCATAATAAAATCCATTTAAAAAATTAATCATTAATTGAAGTTACGCAAATATTAAAAAATTTTTTTAAGTAGCGCCGAGTTTTAACTCGGGCAATTATGAAGCCTTACATTACTGGCTTTTGTCACAATTTTCATATCTTTTTGGCTTGGCATCCATCCCTTTGGGAAAAGCTAAACATATTTTATTATTTAGCATTTCCGACATAAATGTCTGGGTTACTTTAAATATCAGTTGCCTAACTTCTGTAATTAATTAAATCTTTTTTATAACAATATCTTCTAGTTCTTCAAGTTGTTCCAAATTATTTTTATTTAATTTATCGCTTCGTAGAAATTTAGAAAAAACAGCAGCAATGATAAGTGCCGTTATTCCCTGAAAAAGCAAGGTATCCGGTGCGCCGATTTGCTGAGATATGGCACCAATCAGTACACTGCCTAACGGCAGCATTCCAAACATAGCCATAGCAACATAGCTGAATACCCTCCCTCTCATATTCGGATCAGAATCAACCTGAATAATAGTATTGCAAATTGTAGTAAAAGAAACTGTCCCAAATCCAGCCAGTGCCGCAAATAACATTGCCAGCGGAAAAAAACCAATCTGGGAGAAAAACATCAGGCTAGTACCAAAAAATATTGTTGTAGCCAATAATACAAATTTAAGATCAGTCCCGGGTTTTAAGGAAGCCAAAAAGAAAGTACAAACTACCGCTCCTAAACCTATAAAGCTATTTATATAACCAAAAGTAGCAGCGTCACCTTTAAAGATAACCTTTGCAAATACCGGTAATAGCGTATTATACGGAAGCACAAGCAGGCTTAGCAGCGTAAGCATAAGTAGTACTGTAGATAATGCAGGTGTTTGTTTTAAATAATCAAAACCTTCGGCAAGTTCAGACATGATTTTCTTTTTTACTGCGGATGGTTTATAAACAGGAAACTTCATTAATAATAGCGAAATAATTACGGCCACGAAACTAACTGCGTTAAAAAGAAAGCATATACCTGCGCCAAATTTCATAAGTATTATTCCCGATAAAGCAGGGCCAACTAATCTGGCAACACTGTTCATAGAAGAGTTTAGAGCCAGCGCATTAGGCAGGTCTGCTTTGTCATTTACAAGTTCATTTACAAGCGGCTGCCTTGCAGGTACGTCAAATGCGTTAATAACACCCAGTATGACGCTTAGTGAAAGTATTTCCCAAACAGTATAGTTCTTTGTAAGCATTAATATTGCAAGCAGTAATGCCTGAATCATAGAGATCGTTTGTGTAATGAGTAATATTTTATAACGATTGTACCTGTCAGAAACAATACCCCCGAATAAAGAAAGTAAAAATGATGGAAACTGTGATGCAAATACAGTAACACCCAACATGAAAGCCGAATGCGTCATTATATAAACAACCCAGATTACACCGGTGCGCTGCATCCAGGTGCCAATTTGAGATATTGACTGGCCGGTAAAAAATAATGTGTAGTTGCGATTTCGAAATGCTTTGAATGTGTTGGTTCTTTTATTTATACTCATGTTAAGCTAACTAAAAATAAAAAAGCCGCTATAAAAGCGGCTTTTATTGTAAGTGACCCCAACGGGATTCGAACCCATATTACCGCCGTGAAAGGGCGGTGTCCTAACCATTAGACGATGGGGCCAGCAAAAAAAATCTCGGGTGGACGATGGGATTTGAACCCATGACCCTCAGGGCCACAACCTGATACTCTAACCAACTGAGCTACGCCCACCATGAACTGTTTTCCTGTATGCCCGAGTGGAATCGAACCACTAACCTACAGCTTAGAAGGCTGTTGCTCTATCCAATTGAGCTACGGGCACATATAAATTTAGAACGCATAATGTAATTCTAATCTTTACATCTTTAAAGTCGGGGCGGCAGGATTCGAACCTGCGACCTCCTGCTCCCAAAGCAGGCGCGATGAACCGGGCTACGCTACGCCCCGAAATTAATGCTCATTGTAATCAAAATTTTTAAGAACCTGCCTAATTTTCTTCGAAAAAGCTTTTCAAAATAGAAAGTAAATATAAGTTATCATATCTAAAAAAACAAAGTAAACAATCCCGTTTTTTCACTAATTTAATCAAAATCAGCTAAATTTTAATACTTATAACCCTTTAAGAAAATTTTTCAGAAACAAATTATTCAATAGATTCTAGTATATTAACTTTCATCATTAGATTATAAGAATATGCTATGAAGTTGAGTTATTTTTAGTATGTGCTCTTTCTAAAGATAATTTATACACTTTATTTTTTTGTCTGTAGTATCTTAGTTAATTTTAGATTTATAATTATATTTTAGACTATAACAGATGTCATTTCCGCTCTATATTTCAAAACGTTTAATATTTTCGAAAAAAGATTCTAAATTTATTTCGTTTATTTCAGGTATATCTATAACCGGTATTGCGCTCGGGGTAGCAACATTAATAATTGCATTAAGCATCCTGAACGGATTTGAAATGACTATTACTAATAAGATTGTAGACTTCGATTCACACATTCAAATTTCATCATACACCAGCACGCTTAATAACTTTAATTATGTTTTGCCTCAATTAAAAAGGAAGCTATCTCCGCTCGTTGTCAGCGTAAATCCTTTTGTTTCACAACTTGCAATCATAAGCAGCAAAACTGTAAAAGATGGAATTAGTATAAAAGGAATAAGGTCTGAAGATAACTGGAAAGGTGTTCGTGAGGATATTATTTATGGTAAACTTGAGTTAAGAGATGATCCGGACATGCCAACAATAATCATAGGGAAAAAGCTAGCGGATAAACTAATGGTTAAAATAGGCGATAAAGTTACAGTATTTGCCCTCAATAAAAATAAAATTCCTTCTGCGGAAAACTTACCGAATATTCAAAAATTTATTATATCAGGTATTTTTGAAAGCGGTATGGCAGCTTATGACGACTTAATTGCTTATGTAAATATGAGTACCGCACAAAGATTATTTAATATTAATAACAATATCAGCGGATACGATATCCGGGTAAATGATATAACTAAAATTGACAGCATAACCAGTTACCTGACAAATCATCTTGACTACCCTTATGCAGTAAGGTCAATTTATCAAATTCATAGAAATATATTTACATGGATTGCTCTTCAGAAGAAGCCAATTCCAATTGTTCTCGGTCTAATTATTATCGTTGCTGTATTTAATATTGTTGGAACCTTATTGATGATAGTACTTGAAAAAACCAATGCTGTAGGGATATTAAAATCCCTTGGCGCAAACCGAAAACAAATTATTTCTATATTTGTTTACCAGGGATGCTACCTTGCAATTGCAGGGATAGTAATAGGAAATATAATTGCATTTATATTAACCGAACTTCAGTTTAGATATAAGATTATTTCAATTCCCTCTTCGGTATATTTTATGTCATCTGTACCTATTTTCATTTCTTTACAGAATTTTTTAATTGTTTCGGTTATAACCTTTGCGCTATGTATTGTTGCTTCACTTATGCCGAGTTATATTGCATCTAAAATTGAACCTATATCAGCATTACGGTTTAATTAAACCGGAGAACATTAAATAAATGAACTTTGAATCTTATATTTCAAGAAGATACTTAATTTCAAAACATAAAATTAATTTTATTACGATTATTTCATTAATATCTGTTGCGGGGATAACAATCGGCGTAGCAGCATTAATAGTCGTATTGTCGGTGTTTAACGGTTTCGGCAGCCTTGTAACTTCTTTCCTGGTAACGTTTGATCCGCATATACGCGTAGAGATAACTTCATCTGAAGGGTATAGTAAACAAAATGAAATTACTGCGGCACTTAACACAATCCCGGAAGTAAAGGATTTTGCTCCTTATGTATCGGGAAAAGTTTTAGCTTATAGCCAGGGGTTAACACAAGTTATAAATCTTAAGGGTATAGTTGAAAAAACCGGGAATGACATATATGGGATTAAACCGGACATACTTTTTGGTAATTATAATATTTCGGAAGAATCGGGCACACCTTCAATTGTTCTTGGATTAACTTTAGCGGACAGGCTGCAATGTGTAATTGGAGATACGGTAACTTTAATTTCGCCCGTTGGAATTGAGAATGTAATTACACAGTTGTCACAGCCTAAGTCTCAAAAGTTTATTGTGGGCGGAATTTTTAGCTCAAACAATAATGAGTATGACGAATCATATATTTTTACCAGTCTTGAAACTGCACAAAAACTTTTAGGCTACAATGATAACATCCAGGGATATGATATAAAGCTTGATAATATAAATCATTCTTTCGCTGTTAAAGATCAACTTGAAAAGAAAATTGATAATAGTTTATTCAGTGTTAATACGTGGTATGATTTTCACCGGGAGCTTTATACTGTTATGAAACTTGAACGCTGGGCCGCATATATAATTTTATGCCTGATAGTAGCTGTTGCTACCTTTAATATCCTGGGCTCGCTTTCTATGTCTGTAATTGAAAAAAAACGCGATATTGGCATATTGAGATCAATGGGAGCTAATGAGAAATCTATTCTTAAAATATTTATGTATGAGGGTTTGCTGATCGGAATAATAGGAACAGCCGCCGGAGCAATTCTTGGCTATTTTATCTGTTATCTTCAACTGAAATACAATATTTATCCTCTGGATCCAACTCAGTATAAAATTGACTCTCTTCCTCTACAGGTTAGACTAACGGATTTCTTTTTCATTGCGGGGGCTTCAATGCTTCTTTCATTTTTAGCATCACTACTACCGGCCCGCCGTGCTGCAAAAATAGACCCTCTTGAAGCTATAAAATGGGAATAAATTATATTTAATAAAGATGAGATAAATGGATAATTCAATAATTCTAAAAACCGAAAACTTAGTTAAGCGATACAAGAATAATCAAAAATTAAAACTTGAAGTTCTGAAGTCTATTTCAATTGAAATTAAAGAAAATAAAATATCCGTTATTGTAGGAGCATCCGGCGCCGGAAAAAGTACTTTGCTTCATCTGCTTGGAGGATTAGACAGGCCTGACAACGGTTCTGTTTACTATCATGATCAGGATATTTATAAACTTTCAGATGAAAAGCTTACTAAATTCAGGAATATAAATATCGGGTTTGTTTTCCAGTTCCATCACCTTCTTCCCGAATTTACTGCGGTAGAAAATGTGGCGATTCCGCAAATGATTTTCGGAACACCTCTGGATAAATCTATAAAAAGAGCTAAAGAGCTCTTAGACGCTGTAGGTCTTGCAGACAGAGCTCAGCATAAGCCTGCAGAACTTTCCGGCGGTGAACAGCAGCGGGTTGCAGTTGCAAGGGCACTTGCTAATAATCCATCAATAATTTTTGCAGATGAACCTACAGGTAATCTGGACTCTGCAAATAGTGAGATAATACATCAAATTATTGTAGACCTCCGGAATAAATTCGGCAAAACTTTCGTTATTGTTACACATAACCAGGGACTGGTAAGTTTAGCAGATAAAGTTTTTGAGATAAAAGACGGGAATATATTTAAATAGTACGTTTCTTAGACTTTTCTTTGTAATTTTAATTTCTTAGTGGTTAATGTATTTTACCACTACGAGACAATTAGAGCACTTAGATTCACTAAGAAGATATTTAGTTCCCGGATAAATATTCAAATAATAACCTAACACCAAATCCGGTCATATATTTCTTTGTGTAATTATTAAAATCATTTGCAATTGCAGGTCCGGCTATATCCAGATGCGCCCAGGCAATATTTTTATCTACAAATTTTTCCAGAAATTTAGCTGCAGTTATTGCACCTCCCCATCGTCTTCCCAGGTTCTTAACATCAGCTACGTCGCTTTTAATTTGATAATTAAAATCATCCCAGAGAGGAAGCCGCCACAACCTGTCGTAAGTCTTCATACCGGTCATGTATAATTCGTCTGAAAGTTTATCATTATTTGTAAATAAACCCGCGACAAATTCACCAAGAGCAACTACAACAGCCCCGGTTAATGTCGCCAGATCAATTATTACATCAGGTTTTGCTTTAGAAGCAAATTCAAGTGCATCGGATAAAATTACCCTGCCCTCGGCATCAGTGTCTTCTATTTCTATACTTTTACCGGATGATGTCAGCACAATATCTCCCGGTTTATATGATTTTTGCGAAGGCATATTTTCAACTGCAGGTATGATACCAATAACATTTACGGGAAGTTTTGATTTTGCCGTAGCTAAGATAACACCGGCAACTACAGCGGCTCCCGACATATCCGCTTTCATTTCGCTCATATGCGCTGATGGTTTGATGGATATGCCGCCTGAATCAAACGTTACTCCCTTGCCAACCAGAGCGATTTTTTTCTTACTTTTACCCCTTAATGCTCCATTATATTCCAAAATAATAAACCTCGGCGGATTAGCACTGCCCTTACCAACTGCAAGGACTGCACCCATTTTCCGTCTTTTAATTTCTTTTTCATCAAAAACTTTAACATTTATCCCGGCGCTTTTCAAAGTTATTGAAATTCTTGAGGCCAGTTCGGCCGGAGTAAGCACATTAGAAGGTTCATTTTGCAAATCTTTCGCAAAAGATACTCCTTCAATCACGTTTAAGGATTTCGAAATAGCAGATTTTAACTTTCTTTCATCATCTGTATAAAAATATACTTCAAGCTCTCTTTGAGATTTTTTTTGTTTCAGATACTTATCAAATGAATAATTACCGAGGTAGATTCCTTCTATAAAAGACCTATAATAATATTCCTCATCATCAAAATATTTTTTAAAATAGTCATATTTAGGAATAAATATATGCAGGTTTTTTACTTTTTCATTTTCCAGGTTCTGAATTAATCCTGCCAGGTGATTTCTAAAATAATCAACAGAAAATTTTCCATCAATCTTTATTTTTGAAATTATTAATTCATCAGGTTTGCCATTAAAGTTTGATATTCTAATTTCGCTGCCGTCTTTTGAAAGGAAATTTTGCTTTTGCAATTCGGATAACTTTAAGTTTGAAACTCTTAAAAGATTTTCGAAACTTTTATTCAATTTTTTTTCGTCAATAAGATATTTTAAACTTATGCTTAAGGGTTTGTATAATATTCTTTTTCCCCCGGAAGCCGTAATTAAATTAAACATCATTATTTCCCGTTTTAGTTTTTAAATATTCTTCCGTTTTATTTAATATTTCAGGAATCAATTCTTCCATTTTAACATTATGGAGCCTGGCGCCAGCGGCATTGATATGTCCGCCGCCGCCAAATTCACCTGCAAGTTTATTCATTGGGATTGTACCTTTTGACCTAAAACTTACTTTAAAACCATCTTTCAATTCCATAAACATTAAACCAATGACAACACCTTCTATAGATAAGGTATAATTAACAAGATTATCTGTATCAGATTCAAAAGCGCCGAGTTTATTAAAAGTCTCCTGTTTGAGAACCATATATGCAATCTTGTTTTCACTACCGTATAGCTGAATAGAATCCAGCGCTGCGCCTGTAAGTTTTATTTTACTGAATTTACTCTGATCATAAATTCTATCAAACACATCACCCGGGATTACATTCTGATTAAGCAAGTCAGCTATTATATGATGAAGTTCCGGTGTAGTTCTTTCAAATCTGAATGAGCCTGTATCAGTCATAATTGCCGCATAAATAGGGAAGGCAGTTTTGAACTGTAAGTTTACAATACCTGTATTTTTTATTAAATCATAAATTATATGTCCTGTTGCACTGTAAGATATATCATTAAAAAAACAGTCGGCAAAAGGTGCGCTATCCTGATGATGATCTATGCAAATTTTTAATTTATTAGATTTCTCGAAACCGTTCCGCATACTAACAATTCTATCCGGCCTGTTGAAATCGACTGCAACGAGAACATCTGCTTCATTAAAAATGTTATGATGTTTGTGTTCATCATATTTTTCAATAATTCTATCTGAATCAAGAAATTCAAGATTGTAAGGTGTTTCGCTATGATTAATAATATAAACTTTTTTACCGAGTTCCTTCAGAATAAAATACAAAGCTATTTCCGAACCAATAGCGTCACCGTCAGGGTTGACATGTGTTGTCAAAAGGAATGATTTATTTTCCTGAAGTATTATTTTAAGTTTAGTAAATTCAATCATATTAAAGATTAATAAAAGTTTTAATAAACACGGAAGAAAAATAGAAAATTTCTATATTGTAAGCTAAATTTAGGTTAATTGATTGAAAGGAGACTTTCATTGATAAGTATATTCCCCCTCCTAAAAACCCAAAGTATTTAATAACTTTAATATAGAAGAACAAAATAATTAAAATTAATAAAATAAGATGTCAAAAAGTTGATTTAGTCTCCTGTAGGTTTAATCTCACATGTTTCTACCATAAGCATTACGGTCTTTTGTGGCGCTCTTGGCCTGTGCATAACTCCCTTTGATATTGTTACTCCCTGATTTGGATTTAATTCTATTGTCCTCTCTTCTAAATCTATAAACAATTGGCCATTAAGCACAAAGAAAAACTCATCGTCGTTATCATGTTTATGCCAATGATATTCTCCTTCTACAATTCCAACTCTTACAACACTATTATTTACTTTGGTCAAGGATTGGTTAAACCATTTGTCAGAGCATTTATTTACTAATTCCGGAATATCAATTAGCTGTAAATGATTAAATTTAATGTCAAGGTTAGTTACATAATTAAATTGATTTCCCATTTCCATCCTATTGAAGATTTGATTTCAGTTCTATATCTAATCCATACTAATTGTATTTAAAATAAATATTTCAATGCAATTTTAATTTAGATACAATCTTTTTTATAGATAAATTTTAATTTTATAAAATTAGCATAATTTAACAATATCCCCAAATCAATTTACTTCCCACATATTGCCGCTAAATAACAATTTTTTAAGATCGCCTTTCCCTTTCTCTTTTATTATATTCTTAATCTGGTTATGGAAATCATGGTCGTAAGTTGATTTTGATATTTTTCTTATAACCCCGATAGGCATCGGGAAACCAGGTTTTTCGGATAGCTGCGAAATGATGTGAGCCCTGGTTGAATTTTTATCAAGCTCATCGTGCACCCATACATCATTTATTGAATTATCTCCATTGTTCAGATCAATAATTTCTGTCTCTAATCCGTTTAATTTAATACCTTTCTCTTTGTTCTTACCGAAAACCATCGGCATATTATGTTCGAGGACAAGAACATTATCGGCCTTGGTTTCTTTTTCAGTATAGATTTCGAATGCACCATCATTAAATATATTACAGTTCTGAAATACTTCAATAAATGCAGTACCAAAATGTTCAGATGCTCTTTTCATCATTTGCTGCATGTGTTTTGCATCCCTGTCAAGCGTTCTTGCAATAAATGTAGCATCAGCGCCTAATGCAAGCGCTACGGGATTAAATGGAAAATCAACGCTTCCATAAGGAGTGCTTTTTGTTTTTTTGCCTTTTTCTGAGGTGGGCGAATACTGGCCCTTTGTTAATCCATAAATTCTGTTATTAAAGAGAATAATTTTTATATCAATATTTCTCCTGCATGCATGTATAAAATGATTTCCACCGATACTTAAAGAATCTCCATCTCCCGTTGCAACCCAAACGGACAGGCCCGGATTGTTTAGTTTAACACCGGTAGCAATAGCAGCGGCACGACCATGTATTCCATGAAATCCGTAAGTATCCATATAATATGGAAAACGTGAAGAACAACCTATCCCGGATACCCAAACCATATTTTCTTTCCTGATATTTAAATCAGGAGCTGTTCTCTGAAACTGTGCAAGTATAGAATAATCACCGCACCCGGGGCACCATCTTACATCCTGCTCGGATGAAAAATCTTTTGAAGAGTATTTTATTTTTTCCGATTGTTGAACTTCCTGATTATTTTCTAATTTATTTAATAATTCTTCTTTCATTTTAATTCTCCTAAAGCGGATTCAATTTTAGTTACGATTTCTGAAGTTTTAAATGGAATGCCCTGTATTTTTGTGAATGAATCAATTTCAACAAGGTACTCACTTTTAAGAAATCTTGCCAATTGGCCCATATTTAACTCGGGGCAAATTATCTTTTTATATTTTTTCAGTATGTCGCCGGTGTTGACGGGAAATGGATTCAGGTATCTAAAGTGCGCCTGGGCTACTTTTAATCCATTGTTACGTATTTTTGAAACAGATTCGGTAATTGCTCCATAAGTACCGCCCCATCCTACTACAAGAACGTCTGCGTCCTTGTCACCCGTTACTTCAAGCGCCTCTATATCTGTCTCGATATTCTTTACTTTCTGAGCTCTTAACCTAACCATAAATTCATGGTTTTCCGGATCATAATTTACATTTCCAGAAAGATTGGATTTTTCCAAACCACCAATACGATGTTCAAGCCCAGGAGTTCCGGGCACTGCCCAGGGTCTTGCAAGATTTTCATCCCTGAGATATGGTTTAAATCCTTCTTTCTGTGTTCTGAATTTTACATTAATTTCAGGGATAGAATCCGGTTCAGGAATAAGCCATGGTTCTGAACCATTTGCTATATATCCGTCTGATAATAACATTATCGGAACCATATATTTTGTTGCAATTCTTGATGCCTCCAGAGCCATTGTAAAACAATCTGCGGGAGTGGAAGCTGCGAGTACAACCACCGGGGATTCACCATTTCTGCCAATAATTGCCTGCTGCAAATCAGACTGCTCGGTTTTTGTGGGTAATCCAGTGCTCGGTCCGCCTCTTTGCACATCAATAATAATTAATGGCAATTCAGTCATCACAGCAAGGCCAATAGCTTCGGATTTTAATGCAACTCCTGGCCCGCTGGTTGTTGTAATAGCCAGCGCACCGGAAAATGATGCCCCGATTGCGGCACAAATCGCAGCAATTTCATCTTCTGCCTGGAAAGTTCTTACATCAAAGTTTTTATATTTACTCAATTCATGAAGAATATCTGAAGCGGGAGTAATAGGATAGGAACCGAGGAACAACGGCAATCCGCTTTTTACCGATGCAGTTATAAATCCCAATGCCAAAGCTTCATTACCCGATATATTTCTGTATATTCCCTTTGGCAGTTTTGCCGGTTCAACCTGGTATCTTGTAGTGAACAACTCAGTATTTTCGCCGTAATAATATCCTGCCATTAATGCCTTCTCATTTGCAACGGCAATCAAAGGTGTATTTTTGAATTTATTTTTTATCCATTTAATTGTTGGTTCAATTGGCCTGCTGTACAGCCAGTACATCAACCCCAAAGAAAAAAAGTTTTTACACCTGGAAATTTCCTTCTGTGAGAGTCCGGAATTCTCGAGTGCGGTACCTGTCAATTGAGACAGCGGAACCGGAATAATATTATAACCTTCAAGTTCTTCATCTTCAAGCGGGTTTCTTTCATAACCTGCAAGTTTAAGGTTTTTATTATCAAATGAGTTAACATTTACGACTATTGTTGCACCGTGTTTTAAATCTTTTAAATTTGTTTTCAGTGCGGCCGGGTTCATTGCAACCAGCACATCCGGAGAATCGCCGGGAGTATGAATATCACTGCTGCTGAAATGTAACTGAAATCCGCTGACCCCATAAGTTGTACCTATTGGAGCACGAATTTCTGCAGGATAATCAGGCAAAGTACTTAGATCATTTCCTACAAGCGCTGTAGTATTAGTAAACTGCGATCCTGTAAGCTGCATTCCATCGCCGGAATCGCCTGCAAATCTTACAGTTACATCATTTAGTTCCAATACTTCCTTCGTCATAAAATATTTTGTACCTCAGATTATTATTAATGTTTTATATAAAAAAAGACCACCTCATTAGCCTATAGCAGTCCACAAAGTATCTATCATTGTCATTCCCGTGTCCAATAATGACTTCGGATAAAACAGGAACCTGATGCTCTGTAAGCAAACAAGATTCCCCATCCTTCCGGGGCAGATTAGATTCCAGAGTATGACAATAGAGCTATTATTACTTTTTGGACTGCCTCTCAAGAGGTGGTCAAAAACTCTAATCAATTCAGAATTCACAAGAAAATAATATTCCCTTATTAGCAATATCTTTTTATAGAATATCAGCAATAGATTATTAAATAAACCTCATAAAATCTAATTTAATTTCACTAATAAAAAGATAAGATAGATCACAATGTTATTGATATGATATTAAGACAGGAAAATCGACGGGGGCTTATTTAGTTAAGCCCCCGCAAAAAAGACACGAATTAAACAACAGTCCAGGTATTCGCGTCAAACAAAACTTTTTCTAAATCACCTTCACCTTTTTTTTGTGTAACTTTTTCAATTTGTTCCTCAACATCTCCGTCATAAGTCGATTTAGATACTTGTCTAAACACTCCTACCGGGGTAGGCATTGAGGGATCTTCAGTCATGTATGCAAGCATAGTTGCAATTATACGACTATTACTAAACTCATCATGGATAATAATATCTTCTACTCTATGCTTTCCGGGGCCAACCTCGACTACAACGGGTGTATCTCCTTCTAAAATTATGCCTTTATCTTTATTTACACCAAACAACATCGGTTTTCCGTGCTCAACATAAAGGACATTATCATCTCTCGTTTTTTTATCAGTTAATTTATCGAAAGCGCCGTCGTTAAAAATCACACAATTTTGTAATATTTCAAGGAAAGCTGTTCCCTTATGTTCTGCAGCCCTTTTAATCATTGCCTGAAGATGTTTTGCATCTCCATCTAATGCCCTTGCGATAAAAGTAGCATTGGCTCCAAGAGCAAGAGAAATAGGATTAAAAGGATAATCAACACTGCCATAAGGAGAAGTCTTTGTTTTCTTTCCCCTTTCAGACGTAGGTGAATACTGACCTTTTGTTAATCCATAAATTCTGTTATTAAAGAGAAGGATTTTAAGGTCAACATTTTTTCTGCAGGCATGAATAAAATGATTTCCACCAATGCTTAATAAATCACCGTCACCCGCTGCTACCCAAACAGAAAGATCCGGCCGGCTGACTTTTACACCGGTGGCTATTGCCGGAGCCCGCCCATGAATTGTATGGAAACCGTAAGTGTTCATATAATAAGGGAAACGTGAAGAACATCCGATTCCCGAAATCCACACAATATTTTCTTTTTTAATACCTGCCATATCGGGGAATGATCTTTGTACCTGTGCGAGAATAGAATAATCACCGCATCCCGGGCACCATCTTACGTCTTCACCGCTTGAAAAATCTTTCGATGATAATTTCACATCGTTTACATAACTCTGAATTTCAGGTTGATCAATCTTTGTGTCAATCATTGCTTTTGCCTCCAATTAATTCTTTTATCTTTGCAACTATATCGGAAACCCTAAACGGCAATCCTCTTACAACGTTAAATTGCTCAACCGGTACAAGGAATTCACTCCTAATGATTTTTGCCAGTTGTCCAAGATTTATTTCAGGGATTAAAATATTATTAAATCCCGATATAACATCTCTTGTGTTTGCGGGAAACGGATTTAAGTATTTCAAGTGCGCCTGAGAAACAGTATAGCCTTCTTCTCTAACTTTTATAACAGCTTCCCTGATTGCACCATAAGTACCGCCCCATCCAAGAACAAGCAGTTCGCCTTTTGAATTACCATTAAGTTTGAGATCCGGAATATCATTTGCAATATTTTTTACTTTTTTATCCCTTATTTTTATCATTAAATCATGATTATCGCCATCATAACTAACCATTCCGGTAATATTTGCTTTTTCAAGCCCGCCTATCCTATGTTCCAATCCAGGTGTACCTGGTCTAACCCAGGGACGTGATAAATTTTCATCCCGCAGGTAAGGCGCAAATCCATTTTTTTCAGTTGTAAATTTAACAGGTATTTCCGGCAGTTCGCTTATATGGGGAATTTTCCAAGGCTCAGAACCATTGCCAAGATAACCATCGGTCAAAAGGATAACGGGCGTCATATATTTAATAGCGATTCTTGAGGCTTCAAGCGCCATATAAAAACAATCACTTGGTGTTGATGCAGCTAATACCGGGACAGGTGATTCTCCGTTCCTTCCGTAAACTGCCTGCAGTAAATCTGCCTGTTCGGTTTTAGTTGGCAACCCTGTGCTTGGGCCGCCTCTTTGAACATCAACTATTACAAGTGGAAGTTCAGCAATTACAGCCAAACCTATAGCTTCCGTTTTTAATGCCAGGCCGGGGCCGCTGGTTGTTGTTAGTGCAAGATTTCCCGCATAGGCAGCTCCGATAGCTGATGTAATACCTGCAATTTCATCTTCTGCCTGAAATGTTTTAACTCCAAAATCTTTATAGTAACTTAAATACTGAAGAATCTCGGATGCGGGAGTAATAGGATATGAACCAAGAAAAAGTTTCAGTCCGCTTTTTACAGAAGCGGCTAAAAATCCAAGAGCAGTAGCTTCATTACCTGCAATATTTCTATATATGCCTTTAGGAAGCTTAGCAGGTTCTACAGCATAACGGATGGAGAACAATTCAGTATTTTCTCCATAAATATAGCCCGATAGAAGAGCTTTTTCATTTGCTTCTACAAATTCAGGTTTATTTTTAAATTTTTCTCTTATCCAATTTTGTGTTTGATCTAAAGGCCTGTCAAAAAGCCAATACATTAATCCAAGTGCAAAAAAGTTTTTGCATCTTGCAATTTCTTTTTGTGTTAAAGAAGTTCCCTCAAGAGCTTTTGCCGTAAGATGAGCAATAGGTACCGGGTAAACTTCAAAGCCTTCAAGGCTTTTATCTTCCAAAGGGTTGGCTGCATATTTAGCTAATTGAAGATTTTTTTTATCGAATGAATCCGTATTAGCAATTATTATAGCGCCGGGTTTCAACTCGCCGAGATTTTTTTTAATAGCAGCAGGATTCATAGCTACAAGAATATCAGGCCTGTCGCCCGGAGTATGTATGTCGCCGCTGCTGAAATGCAATTGAAATCCGCTTACCCCGTAAACCGTTCCCTGGGGCGCCCGGATTTCCGCTGGATAATCCGGAAGGGTTTTTAAATCGTTGCCAAATATTGCAGTAGTTTCACTAAATTGACTGCCTGTTAACTGCATTCCGTCACCGGAATCACCAGCAAACCTGACCGTTATCTCACTTACACTTTGGATTTCTTTTTCTTTGACCATTATTAATCCCATTATTTAAAGACAAAAACGACGATTATAATTATTCCATAAACCATGCCATTTTAATTAAGCGTTGCACCATCATTCTATCCCATTAATAGATCGAAATATGTTAATGTATTGTATATTTTATACTTATTGTTCTCATTTGTGGGAAACAAAAATTTTTAAATATGAAAAGGAGGAATAAATGAAGGTATTTTCATTAAGGAAATAATCATTAACTGTATATTGAAGACCAGTTGGTTGAAATTGATCTGATTATTATTAAAATAATTTCGTAATTATTTAACATAAATTCCTAATAAAAATTTTGGTAGAATTCCCGATTTTATTTTACATTCCCAAATCCTAACAACATTCCAATGATTTTTTTTTAATTCTTTATTGACAAATTTATCTCTTCTTCTATTTCTTTCTATTTTATGCACCCAATAAATTGCATTATCTTTAGGTGTAATGTTTCTGCAATTATGCCCATGCCAAAAACAACCATCTGCAAATAGAGCAATTTTAGATTTTGGGAAAACAAAATCAGGATTGCCGAACAGTTTATAATTCCTTCTCCAACCTTTTATTTTCTTTTCTTTAAATAATTTGATAAGTTTAATTTCTGTTGAAATGTTCCCTTTTGACTTTACAGCTTTCATAATCTGAGAGCGCTTTTTTTTTGTAAAAGTATCATTCATTTTTTTACTGTTACAATTATCCAACTATCTTTAAAACCAATACCATCAAGAACCTTTTGCTTATCAAGTTTCTGCGGTGTCTTTATTTGGACAAATAATCTATTAGGTGGAACATCTTCTACAATTGTAAATTGTGATCCATGAGGTTGCCAAGTAAATTTATGAATCTTTGAAGACTTCTTAAATCCTTCTAAGTTACCTCTTTTATTCCATTTCCATTCGTATAAATCGGTTTCATACCTAATCGTTTCGAATTCAAATACAACAACTTTTGTTAAATCGTTAGATTTTATTAATACAACCGTTCTTACATGTTTAAATAGTTTTCTAATTGCAGACACCCTTTCATTCCAAATATCTAATATTTGAGTACCTAAAATATTTGGATCTGTATTCGAAATCTGGGTGACACCAAATGAATAAATTGGGGAATTTCGACCAGATATTAATCGAATATTTTTCTTGTTAAAAGGATTGCCAGCTTTTACAGTTTTTGCTCCCCATGCACAATTTGAAAATACAACGTCATCTAATCCGACATTTGATGGTCTCCATTCAGCATTTATACAATTTGCAAAAATTTCTTCCCATTCAGAACCTTCTAATGAAGCACTACCTTTTGTAGCTAAAAGATATATTATTTCTTTACCAAGTTTATAACCAAAATCAGTTGGGAATTCGTTAAGCGGAAAGGGCGGTTTTACTTTTTCTACTGTCCTTAGCCGAGGAGATTTTTCTTTGCTCATTATATTTAGCTTTCGGTTCATTAAGAATAAAAGAATTCTCATTAATATTAACTAAATGTGGAATAAACGATTCCAAAACAGCTTTAACTAAATTAACAGGAACAGCATTACCTGCCTGTTTTCGAATTTGAGAATCAGGAACTATAATTTTATAAGAATCTGGAAATCCTTGCAATCTTAGCATTTCTCTCGGCGTGAGCCTCCTTTCACCATTGACTAATAAATAATTATACGAAGCACCTGCTCTTAATGCACATGAATATGGATATGAACTTATATTACCAGATTTATTCTCATGCCAAATTGATGGATTTATTTTTGGTTTATGCTTTTCTTGTCTCTTTTTGATTATATAATCAGATGCGTAATGCTTTTTATCAACTTTATTTTCTAAAATATCACTTAATGATTTTGTAATTTTGAATTTTTGCGGCCAAATAAAAAATAATGGTTGAAGACAGCCAACAATAAATACTCTCTCTCTTTTTTGAGGTAATCCATAATTAAGAGCATTTAAAACTTTAAAATCTACATAGTAACCTAAATCTTTTAAAGTTTCTAAAATTCGTTTCATTGTATGACCATTATCATGTCCAACAAGTCTTTTAACATTTTCTAAGATAAAAGCTTTGGGTTTCTTCTCTTTAATAATTCTAGCAATTTCAAAAAATAAAGTACCTCTTGTATCTTCAAATCCCTTTCCATTTCCGATTATACTAAATGGTTGACATGGAAAACCGGCAAATAGAATATCGTGATCTGGAATATCTTTTGCAGAAATTTGAGTAATATCTCCTTTAGGCAATTCGTCAAAATTTCCGAAATATGATTTTTGACAATATTCGTCGATATCAGAAGAAAAAACACATCTCCCAATTATATTAGATTTACCAAATACTTTATTAGCAGCTATCCTAAAGCCACCGATACCACAGAATAAATCAATATACTTTATTATCATATCACTAAAATATAAATCTTCATAACATTATCATAATTTTGAAATATTCATTCAACTTTATTAAGAACTTTCAAAAATTCATTCGCATCAATAAACCCTGTAATTCTATTTGCTTCTTTGCCATTTGAATCGATTATTAGAACAGTTGGAACTCCAGCAATATCATACTTATTCCTTAAAACTTCAACTTCCGGAGAAAGTGACTTTGTCATGTCGGCTTTAAAAGTGCGAAATCTTTTTGCGAGGGAAATTACTTTCGGATCGCTAAAAGTTGAAGCATCGAGTTCTTTACAAGGGATGCACCAATCAGCATAAAAATCTATAATCATAGCCCTGTTCCCGTTAGTATTTTGGGCAGCAATGTTCTCAGAAAAAGGCACCCATTCAATTTCATTTTTGTTGGAAGGTAGCAAAGTATAGACTGCAACGGCAAAAATTATAATCGACAAAGTAATTCTGAATATTTTGAACCCTAAAATATTATCTGCTACACGTTCAAATACTAAGAGATAGAATGCAGTAATTATTAAAAATGTATGAATCACAGTACTGTAAAGAGTTTTCGGTAAAAGCGGCAGGATAAAATATACCGCCATTCCTATAAGAATAAAACCGAATATATGTTTAACTGATTCCATCCAAACGCCGGCGCGCGGAAGTTTTTTTATCTTGCCGGAAAAAACTGCAAGGAACAAATAAGGAGCGCCTAAACCAAGTGCAAGGACAAAGAACATTAAAAAGCCGAAGTAGGGATCAGCTTTTGCGGCAACATAAGTAACCAGTCCGAGCACTAATGGCCCGATACAAGGGGCGGCAACAATTCCCATAGTCAATCCCATAAAGAAAGCTCCGTAATAACCGGTTTTAGCGCCGCCTGCTTTGGCAACAAGAGCATTTGGAAGCTGAAACTCATACACTCCGAACATACTAAGCGAAAGTATTACAAAAATCAGAGAGATGAATATTATTACTATTGGATTCTGCAGAAGAGATCCGAATACTGCCCCGCTTAACGCAGTAACAACTCCAACAATAGAATACGTAACCGCCATTCCAATAACGAAGAATGAACCCATTAAAAAAAGTTTTTTAGTACTGCCTTCGCTTTGCCCTCCGAAATAACCTATAGTAATAGGAATAAGCGGATACACACAAGGTGTAAGATTTAATGCAAGACCACCTATAAAAACAAAAATCAAACTCAAAAGCAGCCCCGAATGTTCAAGTACTCCCTGAACAGAAGAATTGCCAGGCGGAATAATATTCCCGTTATCAATTTTATTTAACGGAAGCTTAAAATTTGCGGAATCAACATTTTTTGAATTATCCTGATGAGTAACTGATTTAGCAACGGAACCTGCTGCAACAACAAATTCAATAGTATCTTTAGTACTGTTAGGAGGCAGACAGGTTTTATTATTGCAAGACTGATATGAAAGATTAACAATTAAATTATACCGACCCGGATTTATTCTTTTAGAAAGCTGAACGACTCCCTTAATAACCTGATCGCCCGTCCATACAGATAAGGGATTATCAGAGAACTCCAGTTTAATATCTTCAGCATTGGGATATATTATTTTATTAAGACTGAAATTATCAGATTGCGCAATAGAAAGTATTGAAGGAATTAAGAAATCGTCATGCGGCTTATTTGAATTTATATGCCAGCCATCTCCGATTCTAACCTTAACGGTTAAATTAAATTTATCACCGGCATAAACTGTATCTTGAGAGCTAAAAGATTTTATTTTTATAACATCATAGTTTGCCGATAATGCAGTGTTTGTAATAAACAAACCAATAATCACTGTTATTAATAAATATTTAAATTTGTTATTCATAAATATTTTTTAAGTTTTATTAGAGTTCTGTTTTTAATGAGATAAATTAATCAATAATACCGTCAGTAACGGATTCTAAAATAATTAAATACCGGTTACAAGTTTGAAAATGATTGATATCCGATTTTAGTTTCAGAAAATGGGAAAAAATCCCCCGTTTTCCTGACCAGTTCAATCCTAAAATTTGATAATGATTCAGAAATACAAATTATATCATCGATAGCTTCTTTATCATCAACATGTGATCTGTCCGCCGATTTATTCTGCCCCTCGAGGTAGAACGGGTCCTCTTTAACCTTTGAGACGGCTTCCGCAAGACTATTTGCAACAATCAGAAATTTTTTATGGTACTCCTCAAGTTCCGGATTTTTATACCCGCCAAGATTTATAAAATAAAGTTTTGGAACTTCTTCATGAACTGAAGTCGTTCCGGTTTTAGGCAGAAATTCAAACTTAAATTCGCCAATATAATTGAGCGCCATATACCCATCAATATGCAGATCAACACCAGGCCAAAAGGCTTTCATATCTGTTAACAGATATTTAAGTTCTTCAGCAACACCGAAAAATATATCGTGTTGTTCCACAGTACGTTCCCCAGGTTTGCATCCAAGTAAAACAACAAAAAGTTTCAAATTATTCATAAAATCATTTAAATTTTCTGCTCAAATTATTTTCGCCAGCCTTGAACAATAGGATATCTCCGGCCGTAACCAAATGCTTTCCTGGATACTCTTAATGCCGGAGCTGCCTGCTTTCTTTTGAATTCGTTTATGTCCACAAGCCGTAATACTTTGTTAACTACTTTTTCATCACCGATTATAGAACTAATTTCATCTTTCTCTTTATTCTCTTCCAGATACATCCTTAATATTTTATCAAGGAGACCATATTCGGGTAATGAATCCTGATCCTTCTGGTTGAGTCTTAATTCTGCAGAAGGTTCTTTTTTTACAATCTCATAAGGAATAAGTTCATCATCCTTATTAATAAAATTTACAATTCTGTAAACATCAGTCTTATAAACATCGGCAATTACAGCCAATCCGCCGCTCATATCACCATAAAGTGTGCAATATCCCACACCCATTTCGGATTTGTTACCTGTTGTTAGAAGCAGATAATTAAATTTGTTTGCCAATGCCATAAGATAAATTCCACGAACCCTGGCTTGTATATTTTCTTCAGTTACATCGGCTTTTCTGCCTTTAAATGCATCTGAAAGCATTTCAATTGTTTTATCTACGACGGGTTGAATTGAAATCTGTTCAAATGAAATACCAAGTTTAGCAATCAGTTTTTCCGAATCAATAATACTACCATCGCTTGAATATTTCGAAGGCATCATAACAACATTTACATTTTCCTTACCCAGAGCCTGAACGGCAATATAAGTAACCAGCGCTGAGTTTATACCGCCGCTCAACCCAACAAGGACTTTAGAGAATTTCAATTTTTCGCAGTATTCTTTTATTCCATAAATAAGAGCTTCCAGAACTTCTTCCTCAAAACTTCTTTGTTCATCCGGAATGGGTTTATATTTTACACCTGTATCAAATATAAAATAATCTTCCTTAAAAGCTTTGCCCAGGCAGACAAGATTTCCTTCACTATCAAAACACATACTAGCACCATCAAAAATCAAGTCGGTTTGTGCACCTACATGGCAAACATAAGCAAGCGGAATTTTATCATGGTATGTTAGCACAGAAAGCATTTCATGCCTTTCCCTGATTTTACCATAATGATATGGACTGGCAGATATATTTATCAGCAGATTTGCACCTTTATCAATAAGTTTCTTTACCGGGTCAACGTTATATCTTCTTTTATACCAATAATCAGCATCGTTCCATATATCTTCACAAATAGATATGCCAAGATTCACTCCTTTAAATTTAAATACATTTACATCCTTTGCCGAATCGAAATAACGCATTTCATCGAATACATCATAATTAGGTATCAAAGATTTATTTTGAACGAATTGGATTTTACCTTCAAAACAAAGAATTGCCGAATTATGAATATCCGTTCCTATTAAATCATCACCTTCGGTGATTGTTCCAATAATCAGCCCTGTTCCGGAGGTTACGGCTGCAATTTCTTTAGCCGCATTAAACGCGGCCTTTCTGAATTCCTGTTTCTCAACTAAATCGAGTGGAGGGTATCCTACAAGAGATAACTCAGGGAAAATTACCAAATCAGCCCCGTCGTTAACTCCGCGGTTATATCCATTAATAATTTTATTTTTATTATTTTGTATATCACCAATTATTGTATCTATCTGGCAAAGAGCAATTTTCATTTTTCTTCAATATTTTTAATACAAAAATATGAAAGCGGGCAGGATTAAACAATTCTATCTTTCCAGGGTAAAAAGAAGCATAAGCTATTTTAATTATTACCGTTAATCCAGCCTATTTCCCGTTTTTCAGAGTTTGTTACCGGTAGTAATAAAAACCTGAAATTAAAAGATGGTTTTGATATAATTAGTACGGAAAATAAAACATAACTTACCGGAGGTATAAAATGAACAGCAAAAAACTATACCGGTCACGAAAAGACAAAATGCTCGGAGGAGTAGCCGGGGGCGTAGCGGAATATTTTGATATCGACCCTACTATAGTCAGGATTATCTTTGTAGTGACGCTTTTTCTCGGAGGCGGCGGTTTTTTAGCATATATAATTATGTGGATTGTCGTACCTGAAGAGCCGTTTGTAATTGTTCCGCCGGATACCTCTGCCGGTCAAAATACAACCGGAGAAACAGCCGGACCAGACCCTAAGGTGGTATATGAATATCATCGTAAAAAGAGAGGTAGTATCGGAGGTATGGTTTTAATTATTATTGGCGTCCTATTTCTTTTGGATAATTTTTTTCCAAGATTTGATATTGGAGATTATTGGCCTTTGATTTTAATAGCCATTGGAGCCGGATTATTAATGCGTTCAAGAAATAATTAAAAACTCTGGAAGAATTTATCATGAAAACAAAACATATTTTTTGGGGGCTGCTTTTCGTTTCAATTGGTATATTAATCCTTTTAAAAAATATAGGATTGCTATATATCGATTTGTCCAATATCTGGAGATTCTGGCCCGTAGTAATAATACTTTGGGGAATTTCCTATTTTACAAAGAACCAGATTGTTAAAGGATTTATTGCAGGAATTTCCGGATTAATCCTGGCAGTTACACTTTTTGCATTTTTCAACTCTTCATATAATTTTATTTGTAATGCTTTTTCTTTAAATGATGATGATATCAATTTTACCATTAACGATAGTAAAGATACATCATCCTATTCAGAAGCATTTGATCCGGCTATTAAGAACGGTGAATTTCATTTAAATGCCGGGGCAGGCAGTTTCATAATAAATGATTCTACGGATGATTTAATGCATGCAGCCACACAAGGTTTAAAAAATAATTATGATATCACACGTCATGATGAGGATGACAAATCCTCAATAACAATGACAATGAGAAAGAGGCACTTTGATTTTAATGATGAGCATCATAAAAATAAAACCCAAATAAAACTGAACACTGCGCCTGTTTGGGATTTGAATTTTGATGTGGGCGCTGCTGCGATTGACTTTGATTTCTCCCTTTTCAAAACCAATAATATAGATATTAAAATGGGCGCTGCTGCACTTAAAGTAAAACTGGGGAATAAACTGAATGTTACAAAATTTCAATTAAAAGCAGGCGTCTCTTCGGTTGATATACTTGTCCCGGAATCATCCGGTTGTGAGATAAGGTGCAACACAGCTCTCTCTTCCAAGAATTTTGATGATTTCAATAAAATTAATTCTAATCTCTATCAGACAGATAATTTTGATAACGCCAAGAAGAAAATTTTTATTGAAATAAATACAGGTATTTCTTCAATTCACGTCTCAAGGTACAGTCCAGACTGATGTTAGACATATAAATAAAGAAAGCGGATTCATATATGTGGTCCGCTTTTTTAATAATATCATTTCACTATTATCCTTTTTCAACAATAAATGTTTTGATGAACAGTTGGCTTCTAACATAGCCTTTAGTCTTATTTTAATTCCGTATTTCAGAGGCTTTTACCGATAATAATATAAATAATATATCAGTAGAATAGTTTTAGTATTATTATGGAAGAAATAATTTATTAATTATAAGATTAATAATATGAACAACAAGAGACTTTACAGGTCAAGAAAAGATAAAATGCTCGGCGGAGTTGCCGGCGGTATAGCCGAATATTTTGAGATCGACCCTGTTATATTTAGAATTATATTTGCGGTTACATTTTTCGTTTTCGGCGGCGGACTATTAGCATATATTATTATGTGGATAATCATCCCGCAAGAACCATTTTTTATTGCCAATGATAATCTCAATGAAGGCCCAAAAGCAACAGGACCTGACCCGCAGGTTGAACGCAAATCTAATATCAATCAAACAGGAAGTACAGGCGGAACCGTTTTGATTATTATCGGAGTTTTATTTCTTTTGCATAATTTCTTTCCAATATTTCATTTCAGACATTACTGGCCATTGATTATAATAGCTATAGGCGCGGGATTATTAATGCGTTCCAGAAATAATTAATAACTGCAAAGAATTAATTATAAAAGCAAACCTATTTCCCGGGGCTGATTTTATTTTAATCAGATTACTCATTCTCATAACAAACTTGATCACTATGTACTAATAATAGTACAATGCACCATTCTAAAGGGATTAAGGAAGTAATTCAGAATTGGAATATTTTTGCTACAAACCAGCCAACTTCAGAAGGTCAGTTAAAAATATTAAAGCGACTTAATGAAATTATTATTGATGCGAAAAATTTGCTAATTGCTAGTTCCTTATTAAATAAAGAGATAAAAAAATGAGAGCTCTTCATAATTTGAAAGAAATTGCCATAATATGCTTAAAAGTGTACTATAATATGGGCAAAATTTCAATGGAAAAATCAAGTAACTTATTGTAATTAAATAACTTAACCTTGAATACCCCCCCGGGCGATGTTGCCGTGATAATAAAATAACGATGATCAAAAGAATAATTCTGTACGAAATTAATCTATTAAATTATTTTAGTTATAATTTTAATCTTATTGAAATCAGATTATACAGATTGACAAGTTTAATACGGAAAGTTTCTGAATATTCATTTAGATCAGCGGATAAAGGCTTATAAAATATAAATATAATCAGATAAATAATTGCACGAAAATGGTTAATTGAGATAACAAAAGGGGCTTAAAATGCACCTTTTTTTAAGGTTAACACATTGAAAACAAAGCATTTAACTCTGAAAATTCATCAAAAAAAGGTTTTGGCAAGTGATTGAAAATTAAGGACTTAAACTTTTTATATAAGGACATTGCCATTAATCAAAAGCGTTGAACAATTGAGCGGGAACTAGTAAATAGAGCATACGAATTTTCACGAATTAGAAAAACACGAATTTACACGAAGGATGGATTAAAGAAATAGTTAAATGGTTATAATATATAGAGATAACCATTCCAAAATGCATGAATTTTGTACGAAAAGACCGAATGTGATCACTAAAAGGGGGGGGTAAAAAGAAAAAACTTTTGAAGTAACTTATTGAAAACGAAGCACTTAAGCTTACCTATACCCCCCGAAAATTCATTTAATAAGTTATTTAAAATAAAGGAGTTAAAATTTTAGCCGGGAGAATATCAAAAAAATGATTGATTGAATGGATGTCAGCCGGAGGCTTGATCCGAAGACTCATCAGCCTTTTGTTTAGAACATCCTCAGTCGGAAATGACTGAATAGATGTCAGCCAGAGGTTGATCTGCCTATGGCGGAAATGAATGAATGTTTGAATTACTGAATGAGTTAATGACTGATTGATTGAATGGATGATTGTTTTCTTGTATGTACATTAATCCAGGAATTGTCCCGTATGTATTTCAATACGTCAAACAGAATGTCAAAGAAAATATTTACTAAATATATTTAAGTAAATTGTTACACAACAAGTATTTAATTTTTACGGGCGCTAATTTACAAAATTAAATCATTCGAAAACACTGTTTTTTTTGCCAGACTTTTTATAAAAATAAGATTATATGAAATCAGGGCATCCGCATCAGAATATTTTTACTACAATAATTTTGTGGAATAATTAAAAACAAACTGTAATTTTTATTGAAATTCAAAATCGTTATTGACATTGATTAGAAAATTAATCAATTTAAATGCAGTTTTATTTGTGGGATGAACTTTAGGGATTAAATTATATTCATCCCGAATACACTTCCGTTGAAAAATTTATTTAAATATTGAATTGATAGAAACCTTTAATTGCCTGGCTTATAAACTATTTTAAATTAGAATATAATTTTTCTAATTAATTTTGAAGAAGCCCTTGATAACAGGGGACTAATTTTGCGGGTGCAAAATGGAAAAAACTTTAAAAGAAGATAAAGATAAGTTTGTATTTTTTCTCGGCGGTCAGGATGCCGAGATGGTTACTATACACGAAATCCTTGAAGCGAATGGGATTCCTTCCGAAAACATAAAAGACCAGAAATTAACCTGGGGAGCAAAACTATCTGATTATAAAGATGATCTATCTGTACTCACCGAGGGGCAAATTCCTGTTTTAATTGAACTAACCCAGGATATTGAACTTCCCAAAGATGCCCGTATAATTGATCATCATAATGAGAATGCCGGTAAAGATAAAAAAACATCTATAGAACAAGTGGCGGAATTATTGGGTGTTGAACTTAACAGGTGGCAGCAGCTTATTAGCGCAAATGATAAGGGCTATATTTGGGGAATGCAGGATATTGGGGCAAGCGAAGAAGAAATAAAAAAAATTAGGGAATTTGATAAAGAATGTCAAGGAATAACTGATGAAGACGAAGAAAATGCAAAAATATCAGTTGATCATTTTCTTGAACGTGTATCAAATAAAATGGTTATAATTAATAGCCTTCTTGAAAAGACAACACCTATTACCGATTTAATTTATAAATATTATAAACATATATTCATAATAACACCTTCAAATAATTTAAACTATTCTGGTTCCGAACAAGTTATTAAAATTTTGAAAAACAAATATGCTTTATTGAAAAAGGATGATAATAAAATTGAAACATGGTCCGGAGGTTATCTTCCTGATCATGGTTTTTTCGGCTCAAACTCCGCACTTGAAAGAAAGGAAATTATTGAATTGATGGAACCTTTTGTAGAGAAAGAAAGAATTCATTCGCAGCACATTTTCATGTTTCCATTTAATATTTTCCATGAAGATATTAGAGAATGCAAATCATCTTATAATAGATTGCGTACAATTCATAATATGATTGAAAAAAACGATTCAGGGTGGAATTATGTGCAATTTAAAATTTTACAATCACCGCTAACTTATACAAACGAAAAAGGAGAAAATGTAAAAAGGGAAAAATATGCGCCGGACGAAATTTGGGCTTTTAGTGAGTATAAATATTTTCATGAGTATGTAAGAGATACATTATTCAACACTAAAAAAATAGATGAGTTGTTCCCTGCGGAAAATGATAAAAGAAGGAAAAAAGAGTCAAAGGATGCCAGTAGGCAGAACTTTGACCAGGCAATTAGTCTTTACTATGAAAGAGAGATATTACCGGCTGATGAAATGGTAATTTTTGTAAGGAAAGATAATAACGGGGTAAAAGAGATAATAAATTATACTCTTAAAGTTGAGCATATTTCTTTACGTATTTTCGAATCCGGTATAGGCATTTTATCCATTACTCTGTACAATTATTGTAATAATGATTTTGATTCGGTCCTTAGAATTAATGATTTTGGCAGAAGGATTTATCCTCAATTTCTTGGCGAACAAAATGAATTTTCCCCAAATCCTATCGATGCTGTAAAGAATTCTTTCCTCCCGGAAAAAATTGTGTTTAAAGCCAGCGGCATACAAACAACGGATACTTTTGAAACTGATGATTACCTTTCTGAAATAAAACACTTTACAAGTTATATTGAAGAACTTCTTAAACCCTTTTTTGACCCAAATAAAGGTAAATTAGCAATTACTCCGGTTATTGACGATAGAATGTTTGTTGTTTGCTGGCATGAAAATGATAAAGTAATAAATGAATTAAAAAAATATAATCCAGAGGAGTGTGAACATCCAAAAGATACCATCAAATCTTCGGAAGGTAGTTTTGCTTATGAGTATAACGTGAGTTGGTATCAATATGCTTTTTTAGACGGGACAGGGCCTCTAGTTCAAAATAGAAAAATGAAAGAAGAACTTATTAAAAATGTTACTTATGCCAGGTTTATTGAATCAGACACATCAACTTTATATGCAATTACGAGGTATAGTTTTATGTGTTTGTGTAATGTTGACGGATTTTTGTACTCTGTTATCCGGAATCACATGCAAAAAGTTTATTACCAGATAGCAATTCTTCTCCTTGCGCAAAGAGCATCAATTTTAAAATTTAATAAACGATTGGAAAAAATTAGTGAAGATGCAGATAGATTAATTCGGTATAAACATGGTGAGCTTGATAGTATTGAAGAAATTAAATTAGATAAAATGGTGACACAAGTAGAAACGCTAAATAAAGATATTATACTATTCAGCAGCAGGATGTGGTTTGATGAAGTTTCTCCTCAAGAGCAGGGTATTGAACTATATAAACTTGCAATTAAAAATATGGACATTGAGAAGGAATATATTTCATTAAGAGAAAAAGTTCATCAACTGCATGACTTTATTAGAATTATTTTGGAAGATGAGAGCACAAGGGTTGAGCAAGAAAAAACTTCAAGTATTCAAAGATTAACAATTGCCAGTATTGTATTTGCCGTTGTAGTATGTTTCCTTACTTTCTGGGCAATCGATTTTAATTTCCTAAGATATTGGAAAGGAATTGATACCTTGATAGCAAATACAGATAATAGTATAAAAGGAATACTTAGGCCAATCGGTCTTATTAAGCTTATTCTGATGTTTATTTCTTCATTGGTTTTTGGCGGCTCATTAATAGTATTGATATCATTATACATTAAATCGAAACTACTGTATATAGTAAAAAATAAGGTAAGAATATTAATAATAGCGCTTTTTATAAGCATAATATTAATATTTCTTTTACAGTTGAACATTATAAAATAACTATGAGATTTTTATGGCAGAATTAAAGGTACAACTAAAACAGCACACACCTATTATTCATTTTCAGCATGACCAGGAAGGCGCCACTTTAAGGGCAAGTGAATTGAAACCGAAACTCGATAAATATCTTATTGAAAAGTTTGAGAAAGAGAATATCGATTATAAAAAATGGTTAATCGGTAAAGGGGAACATCAAGCATTAAATTATAAAGTAAAGATTATCACAGATGGTAATTTTTCTTACTACTTTCCTTTGCCTCTAAAACCTGAAAGTAATAAGCACCCTGATAGAAGTAATAATTTATTAATATTTTTAAAGAAAAAATTTGATTTAGATATTAATATTCTTGCCCCAACATCTTTTTTTGCAAATTCAGATAAAATTAAATTTAAAAAAGACGACAGCATCGATGAAAATAAAACTGAGGCTGATAAGTTCTTATTTGCTTTATTTACGAATAGTGACATTAAGATTTATTTCAATTCATGGGATGAAAAGATTGTACAACAATTAGAAAAAGCGATCGTACATTTTTTCTTGACGCATAATTTCGGGTCAAGACAGAACAAGGGGTTCGGTTCCTTTACCGTAAAATATATTGATGGTAATGAAATCAATTTTGTAGAAAAGGAGCTAAATCCTTACTTTTTCAAAAAATCAATATTTACCAATACCGATTTTAACAAATTGTTTGAATTTATCTTGAGTGAATATCAATTATTAAAAAATGGCAAAGGACACCCATATAAAAAAAGTGAATTATTCAAATATTTTATTAATAAACAAATAAGATGGGAAAAGAGATATATTAAACAACAGATTAATGTTAATAAAATATTAAACAAAGAACTTTTTTACGATAAGAAGGCAACACCAATCGATATTGATGATAAAACTTCGGAAGACTATAATGCTTGGGAAGACAAGCAAAAAAATAAATATAAGTATGTACGAGCTTTATTAGGATTGGCAGAGCATTTTGAATTTAATATCTTTGCTGAATCAAAGGATAAGAATGGCAACTGGATAAAAGAAAAATATTATGATAGCAATAAAAAATACTTAGTTGCTATTGAACATATACCAAAATCAGGAGGTGAAAAGATTCAACGATTCCCATCTCCAATTTTATTTAAGATTATTAACGGCAGTGTCTATTTAGGCATTAACCATTCATATAAGAGATTATTAGGCGAAAAGTTTGAATTCCATTTAAAACTAAAAGGCGATATAAAAGATACGAAAAAAAACATCGGACCATTATTTGTACCAGATGAATTTGACATAGAAGACTTCATTAATAAGCATTTATCTATTTCCTGGGACGATTTATGATAACTCAGTTTTAAAATATAAAATTTAGGTAATTATTTATGAGTAACAATTATCAATCCGTCTTTGGCTTCACTATTGGCCCAATTTATGAAATGATGAGCCATTCGCAAAAAACAAGAGAGCTTTGGTTTAGCTCTTTCTTCTTTTCCTGGTATGTTAAAAGGCTATACCAAAATTTAGAAGATGAAAAATGTTTTACTTTTTTAACACCTTATTATGCACCGGGGAGTATGGGAGAAAAAACAAAAGCGGGGCTTTTCCCGGATCATATTATTGCCCAATCCGAAAAAAGCGTTGATGAAATATATAACCTGCTGAAAGTAATTATTAGAGGTGTCGGTACTGAATTTATAAATATGATTGATGAGCTTGGTAAAAGTAAATATTTAATTAACAAGGATAAAAATGATGTAGAGAAAATCTTTACGGATTATATACAAACAAGTTTTGTCGTCTTTCCGGCTGATAAGATGCCCGATAATAAAAAAATTATTGAGACGATTGATACCTACTTAGATGCGCTTGAAAGAAACCGATCTTTTACTTTGGGCAAAAAAGAATCCACTTGTTACCGGTGTAAATCTCTTCCTTCTATTTTTATCCATACTATTGAAATAACACTTGCAAGCGGAAAAAGAAAAAAGAAAGAAGAAAAGCTTTGTCCGTTTTGTTTTTTAAAATATGAATGTCATAGATCTGAAGTTGTTAAGAATGAAGTTGGTATCACAGAGGAAAATGAATTTCGTTATCCTTCTACCGGCGAGATATCTGCCTTTGAGTTATTACAAAAAATAAAGAAAGAGGATTTGGAAGTTTATATTAAAAAATGGGAAGAAATTGAATTCGATAAAAGCCGGGATGGGGGCAAAGAATTTAGAAAATTACTGCCAAAGAAAGGAAAAGAAGTTCAGCCATACCATAAATACATGGCAATAGTGCAGGCAGACGGCGATAATCTTGGGGATACCGCCAACAAGTTGGGAAATCCACGGGAGCTTTCGCAGCTTCTTTTTGATTTCGGGAAAACTGCATACAACATTACAAAAGAATTTCACGGCGAACCAATTTATATTGGCGGGGATGATGTTATGTCATTTATGCCTACAGCTTTTTCCGAAAGGGATAATTTTTTCACGGTTATTGACTACATACAAAAACTGTCGAAAGCTTATAAATGCAAAATGAATGAAAAGGATCTGCCCGGCTCTATTTCTTTCGGAGTTAATTTGTTCTATTATAAATCTCCTTTATCGTTAGCTGTTAAAGAGGCACGGGATCAATTAAATTATATATCTAAAAAAATACCGGGCAAAGATTCGTTAGCGCTTTTGTTAACCCAGCATTCAGGACAAAAAGCAGGGCTGAAGTTTAGATTTTTTTCGCCGGAATTAGAGTTATTCAATAATATATTAAAAAATATTAGAACCGGTACGGCTGAGTTCCCTCATGGGATTCATCATAAACTCGACCTTTATAAAAGAGTATTAATCAATCTTAGCCGTATTGAGCAGATAGAACATTTTTTTGCAAACCGGTTTAACGAAGAAATTCATGAATCATTCAAAGGTTTACCCGGGCTGCAAAAATTGCTGGTTAATATGCTTACTGTTTCAAGTGCTTCCGGAACCTTATTACTAAAGGGCGATGATGCAAATAACAGATTTAATGAGTTCATTTCAATGATCAGATTTATAAAGTTTTTAATCGGAGAAGATAAATGAGCGTTCCATATTTAATTTTGTTTGAGCCATACGGCAGATTTTATTTCGGAACTTCACAATCATTTGGTGAAGGATTTTACGCCGTATCTTCAATGTTCCCTACCCAGTCTACTCTTCTTGGAGCATTAAGAGCTACTATTCTTTCTCAAAATAATTTGCTTGATCTTGAATCAAGAAAGCCAAAAGTTGATGCAAACGGCAAAATCCTCACTGAAGTTTCCGATCTAACCGGCACATCTGAAATGAAAGATTTTTTAGATGATGGCCATAATTTCGATTTCGGCAAAATACTAAAACTCTCACCGGTGTTTTTAGTGAGACAAGAACCTAACAGCAATTGCGTTCAGGATTTTCTATTGCCCGTGCCTGCCGATGTCATTTATGAATACGAAAAATATGATAAAGAAGAAGATGGCAGCCCAAAAGTTAAAAATCTTAAATTGCTTGATTTCCCAAAAAAAGAAATTGAGAATATAAAAGTTTATTCAAGAAACGAGGATAGAGACGATATATTTTCTCATGATAAAAGGATTAAAGATTATACTGCCGAATATCTCGGGGGAATCGAATTCTGGGATTCTTATGCTAAATGTAAATCATCAAAAGATTTGTTGAATTATCATCCATCCTACCAGGCAAAAAAAATATTTATCCCGGATATACAGCCAGGGATAGCAAAAGAAAAGGGATTAACAAAGGAAGGCCATTACTATACTAAAAAAGATTTTAGGTTTGCCCCCAGGTATTCTTTTGGCGTAATCGTCCACTTCTCCGAAGATAACGTTATTAAAGACGACGATATAATTCTTGGCGGTGAGAAATCTTTATTTCGTCTAACTTCAAAACCGGTAATTAATAACACGTACATCTATAAAGATCACCCGGTTATTAAAAGGTTTCTTGGTGAAAAAGATACGGGCGATTTTGACGGATCAAAGGAAGTAACATGTGCAAATAATAAACTGGCTGCATTTTCGCCTTTCATTTCTAATAAGTCAAGAATTGAAGGATTGAAATTTGCTTTGATAAATGAAATGTATTCGCCGCGCAGCATTGGAGAAAAACAGAAGTCGGATTCTTTTTCTGCATTACCTTACGGCTCAATACTTTTTGCGGACGGGCCATTAAGCCTTATAGGCAAGTCGCCAAAGATACCTTCTAAAATAGGCTATAATTTTTTCATAAGTTTTTAATATAGGAGTAATCAAATGAACGCTTACCAGATGTTTATGATCGAAACCCTGACCAACATGCACGTTGGTTCCGGAGAAACTCACTTTGGAGTTGTAGATAACTTAATCCAGCGCCATCCCGTAACCAAACTTCCTATTATTCATTCCTCAGGAGTAAAAGGCGCTCTTAAAAATAATTTTGAAGATAACAATTTTAAAAAAGAGTATATTAAAGAACTTTTTGGGACTGATATTAATTTAGACACCGCAGATTCTAATAAAGAATTAGATTACGGGCCCGGACATTTAATTTTCTTCGAAGCGCAAATGCTTACTCTGCCTTTGCGCGCTTCAGAAAATGTTTATTATCACTCCACTTCCGTCTTGTCTCTTATTGAATATTTCGATCAATTAGATAATTTTTTAAATTCAGGTGATAAAACAAAAAAGATTAGAGGCTGGCTGGAGCAATTGGATTTCAAAGGTAAAGATTTTCTCTATTTTAATGGTAGCAATACTCTTGAGATAGAGGATTATACTAACGGTAACAAAATACCTTTGCCTGATGATTCCATTGTAAATCTGCTTACAAATCTTTGCAAAATTGATATAAATAAACTTTCAATATTCGATAAAAATGTATTCACCAACATTTGCTCAGATTCTATTCCGGTTATTGCAAGGAATCAAATTAAAAATGACGGTACAAGCGGTAATTTATTTTACGAAGAAGTTCTTCCGAGGAAAACCTGTTTATTTATGGTTATAGGTTATGATAAATACTTGTTAAATGATAAGCAAGAGCTTAATAAAGAGTCCGCTCGAGCATTCAATGAAAAAATTAAAGATACAAACACAATTTTCCAGTTCGGCGCTAATTATTCAGTCGGTTACGGTTTCTCTAGATTATCACAAATAACAATTTGAAGAGGTAAAACTATGAATCAGAAAAGAATTGATGAAATGATTCCCATTGCTTTAAATCTTTTAGAGCACCCGTTGGACAGCTTCAAAGAAATAAAAAAGGGTAATAAGATTATATCCGGTTATACAAGCGCTATAGATGCTTTCGGCCCAGCAATCATTCAAGCCGGACTCGCCAAGACTCTTGCTTTCTATATGAAAAAAAGTGAAGGCACTGATAGGAGAAAAATTGACGCACTTGTTAAAGAGGTTATCAATGAAGTCTATCCTCTTAAAAGCGAATACAAGAACAGAAACCTTCTTGATATTTACATACAAGAAACAAAGAACAAACCGACTTTAGAAAAACTTCGCTTCAAGGATAAAGTGTTGGAAGCAATTACAGCATGCAAACTGGCAAAGCTGTCATTTGAGAAAGATGAATCAGAACAGAAGGATAAGGATAACGAAAATGAATCATAATATATCACGTTTGTTTTATATAAGCGGCGATGAAAAACCGGTTACGTCATCTGATAAAATCAAGTTCAACAAAAACCTGAACGACTTCAATCACAATGCCGATGATTTTAAGTCTTACAACAACTATTTTATTGCAAATTATAATGAGCAATTCGAACTCACAACTAATTATCCGGGACTTCTCCCCGGCGCCGGTTATTCGCATCCGGCGTTGAAGGATCCGGATCCTGACAATAAAAATGATGTAAGCGATTTCCAACTCGGTTTCTTTTTTGACCATACAACAGGGCTGCCGGTAATTCCAGGTTCTTCCGTTAAAGGAGTTCTTAAAAGCGTTTTCCCTAAAGATAAATACAGTTATGGAAATGAAAAACTAAAATATATTCAAGACATTGTAGGTGGTAGCACGAACAAAGATGCTTCTTTTATTGATGGAAATAACTGGGAAGAAATTTTCTTCGGAAGTACAAAAGCAAAAAGAAATCATATTTTTCATGATGCTTATGTGAGTGGAATTCAAGCAGCATGTAGATTATTTGAGGATGATTACATCACGCCGCACACAAAAGATATTTATAAAAACCCTACGCCAATTCGTTTCTTGAAAGTTGGACCGGGCGTTTCTTTTACATTTCAGTTTAGACTATTTAATTACAAAGACAAAAATGGAAATGTGTTATTATCTTCTACTGATATAAAAGAAATATTCAAAAAAATCCTGTCGGATTGGGGTATCGGTGCCAAACGTAACGTAGGTTACGGGCAGTTTAAATAATTAATAACTTGAATATGTATAAAAATTCAGCAAAATAAATCATGCTTTAAAAACAAGGAATATTTAGTATATTTTATTGTATTATAAAAACTTAACTAATTTATTTAAAAAGCTGAGGTATGCAATGCGGTAATTAAATATATTTTAATAGGTTATGTTCTTTGAAAATTTGAATTTTGACTTTCATTACTAAAAGAGTGGGTGAAAACGGCTGAGGTATGTAAAATGGCCCTGGAATTTATTATATTATAGTAACTTATATATAGAACTCTTTTTAGAGTTGAATGAAGTCGACTGATTGTGACCAGGAGCTCCCCATAATATAAAAGTTCCTGAGGACTTTTTAGAGTTGAATGAAGTCGACTGATTGTGACTTCTGATTCTGAATTTTCTGAAGCAGAGTGTTTCTTTTTAGAGTTGAATGAAGTCGACTGATTGTGACTACAATTTGAGCAGCTATATCAGCAAGCTGTCTCTTATCTTTTTAGAGTTGAATGAAGTCGACTGATTGTGACATAAAAGTACCGTTACAGGGCTATATTAAAGAATTTTGAACTTTTTAGAGTTGAATGAAGTCGACTGATTGTGACAAACAAAGAACCGTCCTGCAGGAGCTTATGAACTTTTTAGAGTTGAATGAAGTCGACTGATTGTGACACAATTGAACCGATGTTGATGTACTGATTAAATCCTTTTTAGAGTTGAATGAAGTCGACTGATTGTGACGTTTAACCCAAATACCATTAACCGATAAACGAGTTCTTTTTAGAGTTGAATGAAGTCGACTGATTGTGACAGATACATACGGTGCTGTCTTATTAGGAACAGTTACCGGCTTTTTAGAGTTGAATGAAGTCGACTGATTGTGACTTATATTTTTTTTCTATAGCTGGCAGATCGATTTTAACTTTTTAGAGTTGAATGAAGTCGACTGATTGTGACCATTTACGCAGGCCATCTTCGGCAGCTCCTTTCTTTTTAGAGTTGAATGAAGTCGACTGATTGTGACATCCTTTAATTCTATATCCATGAGAACATAAGGTCGAGCTTTTTAGAGTTGAATGAAGTCGACTGATTGTGACTTATATTAGTTTTATAGGTTATGACATTAACTCCACTTTTTAGAGTTGAATGAAGTCGACTGATTGTGACTTTTAAGAATCTACATACAAAGGACGTAATTTTTTGCTTTTTAGAGTTGAATGAAGTCGACTGATTGTGACAACTCACGAGAGTTTATTAATTTATTCTCAAAATCTTTCTTTTCAGAGTTGAATGAAGTCGACTGATTGTGACTCACAAATGCAGGTTTATTTTTTAAAAAAATTTCTTTTCAGAGTTGAATGAAGTCGACTGATTGTGACCCAGAGCCAGAACCGCTGAATTTTTCATGAAAGAATCTTTTCAGAGTTGAATGAAGTCGACTGATTGTGACCATTCGCGAGCAGTTAAACGCCGTATTGTTTCTGGTATTCTTTTCAGAGTTGAATGAAGTCGACTGATTGTGACACTTCTAAACTTGTTAGTTTAAAACTTTACTTGCTGCTTTTCAGAGTTGAATGAAGTCGACTGATTGTGACAAAATCTGTTAAATGTTCAACATATAAGTTTGCCTTTTCAGAGTTGAATGAAGTCGACTGATTGTGACAATGTAATGACACTACCTGATATTGTTGCTACTATTCTTTTCAGAGTTGAATGAAGTCGACTGATTGTGACAATTTTATGAATGTGGCCATTGGTATACTTCTTTACCTTCTTTTCAGAGTTGAATGAAGTCGACTGATTGTGACAATTTATCCGGTAGTTTAACGATATACTGTTCACTTTTCAGAGTTGAATGAAGTCGACTGATTGTGACAATTTATCCGGTAGTTTAACGATATACTGTTCACTTTTCAGAGTTGAATGAAGTCGACTGATTGTGACATTCTCTCCGTCCAATTGGGCGTGAAGGTTATATATACTTTTCAGAGTTGAATGAAGTCGACTGATTGTGACAAATAGTGTAACAATTATAGGAATAAGTTTGTAATCCTTTTCAGAGTTGAATGAAGTCGACTGATTGTGACACTCGTATTCGCCTGGATTTGGGAGAGGATAATAGAAGTTAAAGACTTTTCAGAGTCGAATGAAGTCGACTGAGTAAAAAACAAATTCAGTGTAATACTTTTCTGAGCCGGAGGCTCATCAGCCCTTCGGCTGAAGAGTTGAATGAAGTCGACTGAGTAAAAATCAACTTCAGCGTAACACTTTTCTGAGCCGGAGGCTCATCAGCCTTTTGGCTGAAGAGTTGAATGAAGTCGACTGAGTAAAAATCAACTTCAGCGTAACACTTTTCTGAGCCGAAGGCTCATCAGCCTTTTGGCTGAAGAGTTGAATGAAGTCGACTGAGTAAAAATCAACTTCAGCGTAATACTTTTCTGAGCCGGAGGCTCATCAGTCCTTCGGCTGAAGAGTTGAATGAAGTCGACTAAGTAAAAATCAACTTCAGCGTAACACTTTTCTGAGCCGGAGGCTCATCAGCCTTTTGGCTGAAGAGTTGAATGAAGTCGACTAAGTAAAAATCAACTTCAGCGTAACACTTTTCTGAGCCGGAGGCTCATCAGCCTTTTGGCTGAAGAGTTGAATGAAGTCGACTGAGTAAAAAACAAATTCAGTGTAATACTTTTCTGAGCCGGAGGCTCATCAGTCCTTCGGCTGAAGAGTTGAATGAAGTCGACTGAGTAAAAATCAACTTCAGCGTAACACTTTTCTGAACCGGAGGCTCATCAGCCTTTTGGCTGAAGAGTTGAATGAAGTCGACTGAGTAAAAATCAAATTCAGCGTAATACTTTTCTGAGCCGGAGGCTCATCAGCCTTTTGGCTGAAGAGTTGAATGAAGTCGACTGATTGTGACATACCATCGTAGTAGAATTTATGTTTCAGCGTAACTTTTTTGAGTTGGATGGAGTCGACTGATTGTGACGCTAAACCTCCGGGGATGAGGCCAAACCCCGGAGGTCGTATTTTCAGGTTGAATAAAAACGAAAGCTGAATTCAAATAATTATTATATTATAAAGAATGAATACTGAAATATTAAATATTCCTGTGACGGTGTATAAGGTGCAGCTTAAGTTAAAAAAGGACTGCACCTTCCCCTTTTATCACGGTATGCATATCTACAGTTTATGCTGTAGCTTATTCGATAAGCACCCGCTGGGGCTCGATGTATTGCTGTATCCTGCCGAGTCCGGCTTTATAAATTATCATCAAAATGATCTTTATAATTTCGGACTAACAATAATCGGCAGCAGCCCGGTAAGTATAACGGATTTAAAAGGTTCACTTGCGGGAATTTTGGAAAAAGCTGAAAACGGCAATATATCATCCTTCTATTCATTAAATGATATTTCGGAGGTGGATGTAATAAATACCGTACCCGGAAATTTAAGCGGTGAAATTGAATTAAGATTTCTTGCTCCTCTCAGGCATTCCCGGCGTAAAAAAGAAAAGGGAAAATCATTTTTTGATCCTTCATTTTTTGACCCCGAATATTTTTTAGAAAGGCTTTATTACCGCGTGCAGGATCTCGCAGCTTATTTTAATATTAAACTTCCAAATAAAAACACGCCTCACATCCCTGCCTGCAATCTGTTACACAAGAATTTGATGTGGGTGGATGTCCCTTCGCAGAACGAAACTATAGGCGGTGTTATAGGCAGCGTTAAATTCAATAGTGAGCTTGACGGGTTCTGGCCCAATATTTTATGGCTCGGCCAGTATATTCACGCAGGCAGGAACAGCAGTTTCGGCTTTGGGAAATATATCATTGAAAGCAGCCCGGAAAAGATTCCATTAGTGAATCATGTAGAGAATTACTTAGAAAAATCTGCGGCGCTTGAAAATATAACAGAAGCTTACGGGTTAATTCATAAATCAGCCGACTACCCATGCAATCATAAAGAGGAAGAGTTTGAAAATGATCTTGAAAACAATATCAAAATACTTTCCGCAAATGCGCTTCAAAATAAATATATGCCTTCACGTTTAACGGGCTGCAATGTTCCAAAGAAAAGCGGCGGTACAAGGTCGCTTGCCGTTCCGGAATTCAGGGACAGGGTCCTCCAAAAGGCAGTTAGTAATATTATTATGCCTGCTATCGACAGGCTTCTTGAAGACAGTTCTTTTGCATACCGTAAAGGAATATCAAGAATAAGCGCGGCTAAAACCATCTTAAAAGCAAAGCAGGAAGGATTTAAGTTTGCCGTTAAAACAGATATTGAATCCTTTTTTGATAATGTAGATTGGAATATCCTTTTTAACAAACTTGATATTCTTTTTCATAAAGACCCGGTACTGAAAATTTTAGAGGAATGGGTAAGTCAGCCGGTTTATTTTGACGGCAGGATTATAATAAGAGACCGGGGGCTTCCGCAAGGTGCAGTAATCTCCCCCATCCTGGCTAACCTTTATCTTGATGAATTCGATGAGATGCTGGAAGAAAAATTCAGGTTAGTTAGATATACAGATGATATATTAATCCTTTGCCGTTCAAAAACAGAAATAGAAGATGCAATTGAAACGGCAAAATCAGCTCTTGAAAAGTTACATCTTGAATTGAATCCGGATAAAACCGAAACCGATAATTTCGATCACGGCTTTCAGTACCTCGGTATTTTATTTAATAATTCAACCGATGAAAACTCATTTACGAGGGTAGGAACCTCTTTACAGGCTCCGACTCAAGATTACAGGGACGGAAAAGCAATATCTGCTTGCATCGCGGGAAAACCTGGTGATGAAAGTGAATTAATTACAAAGAGAGTTGAGATACCGGGAGACGCGCTTGATAAAAATTGGCTGATGCATTTAGAGCCTTCAGAAGTGAAACCTGTGGAGCAAATAAGAAAATCCGGAAGGCCGCAAATAAATAAAATTGCCGTTTCAAGGCTTACCGGTATAAGCGGCTCCGGCAGAAAAAATAACTATCCTCTTTATGTTAACGGCGCAACCCATGCCGTCAGGTTTGAAGGTGATACATTGGTAATTAAGGATATCGAAAATCCTAAGGGCGAAGAAAGAAAGTTTCCTTTTGAGCAAATCCTTTCCCTCGTGTTTATGGGCACCGTAAAAATTACTTTTGCTGCGGTTGTTAAATTAAACCTGAACAGGATACCTGTGTATTTTGCAAATCTCAGCGGAAGGCTGTACCTAAGCGTTCCTTATGAACCAAAGAACTACAAGTATTGGCTCAGGCAGCAGCGAATGGCGGAAGATGAAGAATTCTCGCTTCAATTTGCAAAACAAATTGTGTCGGCAAAGATTCACAATTGCGTATCATTATTATCTAAAAAAGAAAACGACGGTAATGGTATAACAGGCATATTAAATTCATCTATTGAAGCCGCAAAGGATTGCACGTCTATAGATACTTTAAGAGGTATAGAAGGCAAAGCTTCTGCGGTTTATTTTGAAGCATACGGTAAATTATTACCCGGCGAATGGAAATTTGATGGAAGGGTAAAACATCCTCCTAATGATCCTATTAATTGTATGCTGTCAATTTGCTACATGGTATTGTTTAACCATATTGCTACTGCGATCCAGGTAACAGGGTTAAACCCGGACATTGGTTTTTATCATATTTCAAGGGGCAGATACCCTGCCCTTGCAAGCGACCTAGTGGAAGAGTTCAGGTTTATTGCGGAAAGCAGGATACTGTATATTATCAACCGGAATATAATAAAACCCGAAGATTTTACATTCAACAAGGACGGCAGGTACCCCTGTTCAATGAACAATGACGCAAGGATAAAATTAATCCGGCAGATGGAGCAGCGCCTTAACGAAACTTTTATTCCGCCCGGTTCGGACGAAAACATTACTTATTTTAATTATTTTTACCTTAAAGCAAACCAGTTGCTTGACCTGTTAAAAGACAGGATAAAAGTATATCAACCTCTGCTTACGAGGTAATCTACTGCTGTCTAAATAATTATAGTGCAACTGGATTGTATAGGGAAATACATATATTCAAATGTTTTTATTACAGTAACAAACTGAACTCTCACAAATAGAAAGAGCATTATTAAATGAGTTAATTTTTAAAATAGCCCCGACATTTTTGTCGGGGATAAAAGTTCACAATAGAATTGGCTTTAGCCACAATAGATACTTTAATGTGCTAAAGCCCTGTAATTAGTGGAGGGACACATCACCCCGACTTGAAAGTCGGGGCTATTTTAAATTTAATTTGGATAAATATTAGGTAATTGTAAAGTGGTGATTTAATTTTAATAAACAATGATATATATAATAACCTACGATATACCGGATAATAAACAAAGGCTGAAAGTTTCAGCATTTCTTGAGGGTTTTGGTGAAAGGGTTCAGGAATCGGTTTTTGAATGCAGGCTTCCGTCAAAAAATATCAGCAAGCTTGTTAAAGAACTTGCAAACCTGATTGACGAAGATGGAAATATAAGGATATACCCGGTATGTAATGATTGTTACGATAAGGCAATAAATATAGGTAAATTTACAAAAACAATTGCGTCGGAAGGATTCGGAGTTTTTTAATAAACGTGGCATAATCCGATATAGATTTACTTAAGCCTCTTAATCTTTGGCAATAAACGTAGAAAATATCAGCAAAAAAAAGTGCAGCCGGAATTCCGGAAAATATCTATGCAAATTGTTATAAAATAGTTACTTGTTATGTTTATTTAAAAAGCTAAGTTATGCATAGCTGCAATTGCTTATGATTTATTAAATTAAGCAGGGTGAAAAACCGTTCTTTGAAAATTTTGAGACTGAGTTCCTTTAAAAAGTGCTGAGGTATGTAAAATGGGCCTGAAATTTATTATATTATAATAACTTATATATAGAACTCTTTTTAGAGTTGAATGAAGTCGACTGATTGTGACTTATTTAACTTAATCTGCTTAGCTATAGCAATAACATTTCTTTTTAGAGTTGAATGAAGTCGACTGATTGTGACTTACACTTCATTTTGGAGAGGAGCCCGTTTTAACTTTTTAGAGTTGAATGAAGTCGACTGATTGTGACTTACCATTATTACTCTCAATTACATTCTGTACTTCTTTTTAGAGTTGAATGAAGTCGACTGATTGTGACACTTGATACGATGCCTCCTTATAAAAAACCAGGAGCTTTTTAGAGTTGAATGAAGTCGACTGATTGTGACCTTTTAACTGCCAGTATGTGTTTACAGAATCGTTCTTTTTAGAGTTGAATGAAGTCGACTGATTGTGACATCGCACTGCTTTACGGTAATAAATGATCCAAGTCTTTTTAGAGTTGAATGAAGTCGACTGATTGTGACACCTTGATTGCCAGTTCCATAATAAGCTATGTCATCTTTTTAGAGTTGAATGAAGTCGACTGATTGTGACGTATTGTAACAACCCAAAAATAATGGATAAATCTTTTTTGAGTTGAATGAAGTCGACTGATTGTGACGAATTATTCAGGTCTATTATTAAATTATCAATCATTGTGCTTTTTAGAGTTGAATGAAGTCGACTGATTGTGACTCCAAGCCCCTGCTTCTTAAATCTTCTCTCGCAACCTTTTTAGAGTTGAATGAAGTCGACTGATTGTGACATTTAGCTAATAAAGCTTTAGCTTCAGCTTTATCTTTTTAGAGTTGAATGAAGTCGACTGATTGTGACCTTCTCTGTCCGAATTTTTTTTCAACAAACGATCTATGAAGCTTTTTAGAGTTGAATGAAGTCGACTGATTGTGACAATAAATGATAATCACTAATAATACCACCTTCATTATCTCTTTTTTGAGTTGAATGAAGTCGACTGATTGTGACTCACGGCGAGCGATAACACCGAAGTACGCGTCAGACCTGCTTTTCAGAGTTGAATGAAGTCGACTGATTGTGACATTTGGGCATCATATATCTTCGTCGTCGGAAGATAACCATTTTGAGTTGAATTAAGTTGACTGGTTGTGGCGCTAAACCTCCGAGGATGAGGCCAAGCCTCGGAGGTTGTCTTTTTAGAGTTGAATGAAGTCGAGTAATGGAAAAATTACACTAATTAGGACGAATTCCACGAACGACTTTTATAGTTGAACGAAGTTGACTGATGTGAAAAAAAACCTCCAAGGATTAGGCCAAACCTTGGAGTTATATTTAAAGTTGGATGATTGTGCCCGTTTATGGAGATGGCGAAACGGTGTTTCGCTGTATAAAAAAGATTATACTTTTATAATTTATTTTTTCTTTTGGGGGACTGCTTTCTTTCGTCTTGTTTTATCAGGTTTCCACAAATATTTATCCATAATAACACATCCGTCTTTATCAAATTCCACTCCCTCTGATCTTAATAAGTCTTCCATCAGGTTGTGGTCACCAAAGTGATGCCTCCCTGTCAATGCCCCAAACCGGTTAACAACACGGTGGCAGGGCAGTCCGGAATCTTTAGTACCATTAAGCGCCCAGCCAACGGTCCTTGCTGCCGATCTTATGCCGCAAACTTCAGCTATATCACCAAATGTTGTAACTTTTCCATAAGGTATTTTTGCTACAACTTTATAAACACGGTCGAAGAAGTCGTCCTGTTTGCGTTTTTTGGTTGTTTTGGGAACAGGTTTTTTCATAAGGTGAAATTAATTAGTCAGTAATAATTTGTATTAACTAAAAAATGAAATTATAATGGACTAAAGTCCTGAGTTTGAGGTGACTTTATTATACCCCGGCATAAATGCCGGGGGTACTTTAAATATTTATTGTAACTCCGGTTAAAACCCGGGGTTACTTCAAATATTTATTTATCAGAAATAATTTCTAATGCTTAATTTTGGCTGAACTTTAGCAGGTACGCTTTTATAAATTTATTAAGATTTCCATCCATAACGCCCTGAACATCAGATGTTTCTTCATCAGTACGATGGTCCTTTACCATATTATAAGGATGAAAAACATAGGATCTAATCTGACTTCCCCACTCTATTTTCATTTTACCTTTCTCAACTTCATCCAATTCGGCTTCCTGTTTTTCTTTTTCAATTTGATAGAGCTTTGATTTAAGAAGCTTCATTGCATTATTCCTGTTTTGCAGTTGAGACCTCTCACTCTGACATGCGGCTACGGTCCCCGTGGGAATATGGGTAATCCTTACTGCGGTTTCAACTTTGTTTACATTTTGTCCGCCTTTTCCGCCGGAACGGTAAGTATCAACTCTTAAATCGGCAGGATTAACATCTATGACGATAGTGTCATCAATTTCGGGGATAACAAATACGGAGGCAAAGGAGGTATGCCTTCTTTTATTTGCATCAAAAGGAGAAATTCTAACAAGCCGGTGCACACCGTTTTCAGCTTTCATATAGCCGTAGGCAAATTCCCCTTCAACTTCAATAGTAACGCTTTTTATACCTGCACCATCTCCTTCAAGGATATCAACCATAGACATTTTGAATCCGTTTTGTTCGCCCCATCGCAGGTACATCCGCATAAGCATTTCGGCCCAGTCCTGGGCTTCAGTACCACCGGCGCCTGAGTGGATAGTAAGGATACAATTTCTTTCATCATCTCTACCGCTAAGCATATTTTTGAATTCGGCATTTTCAATTGCAGAGCTTAATGAATCAAGTTCATTTTGAATTTCTTTAGCAAACGATTCATCATTCTCTATTTGTGCCAACTGGATTAATTCATCAAGGTTCTGTGCCTGAGTATCCACATTTTTCCAGAGGTCGACCCATGTCTGTAAAGTTTTAATTTCCAGCAGAGTTTTTTGCGCCTCCATCTGATCATTCCAAAATGACGGCTCGGTAGTTTTATGCTGAAGGTCTCTTACTTTAGAATCTTTATTTTCGACGTCAAAGATAACCTCTTAAATTCACAATTCTTTCTCTAAGTATATTCAGCTTTTTTATTTCTTCTTCATACATTTTAAGATCCTCTTTTTGTATAATATAATTGCAAATAGAATATTTATAAATATAATAAATTAATTATCGCCGGCCTCAATTTCCATTCGAAGCAAAGCGGCGGCAAGTGTTTTACCCTGCGCATCAAGTTTTAATGAAACTGTTCCCCCGCCGCCTAAAGTATCATTCAATAAAAAATTTAATGCACGTAAGTTCGGCAGTTCGTATCGCTCAACCGTACCAAAACAAATACCTTCGAAATGTTTTTTTACCTTATCAACAGTTAAATATTTTTTTATAATCTCATATCCTTTATTATCGTAAGCAATAATTCCAATATTAGCAGCATTTCCTTTATCACCGCTTCTGCCGTGAGCAATATTTAATAACTTAATTTTCATCGTCACAACTCAATTATTTTAACTTCCGGTGTTACATATTTCTTCGGAATTAAAGCCGGCCAGTATGCAACAACATCAACAGGCCTCGGCCTGCCGCCCGCAAATCCCGTTACAGAAGGCGGACCGGTTAAAATTAATGGAGCAATTTCCTTCCCAAATCTTTCAACGGATAAATAGTCATTTGACCTTACCGCAATGCGCAGCATGATTTCGTTTATTTTATCTTCACCAATATCAACAGAAAGAGGGCCATGACATGAATTGAAACCTACAAACTCCGTTCTGATTTCATCAAATTTCAAATCCAGATTTTTCATCCTTTTTCTTAAAATACTATCAGCAGCCCTAGCTTTTGTTAACGCCTGAGGCCATGAATAAGTTAGAGTAGCAGAAGCTGAATAGCCGCTTTCATAAGAACATGACACTTTATAAAATTCTGTTGCAGGTTTTCCTTTTATATCATAAATTCTGACCCTGTCGTCTCCTAAATCTTCAAGCCTGATTGACATAAAATCAGCTATACAATCAGGAGTGATGTAAGCTCTAGGGTCACCAATCTCATAGACGAGCTGTTCGGCAACAGTATCAAATGAGACCCTGCCGCCCGTATTTGGATGCTTGGTTATAATAAATTCTCCGTTTGGAAAGGCTTCAGCAATAGGAAACCCAATCTCAGCCATATCCGGTATTGCCTGCCAGTCTCCGAGGAAATTCCCGCCCGAAGATTGTGCACCGCACTCAAGAATATGCCCTGCAACTGTTCCCGCAGACAGTAAATCAAAATCGTTGACCTTCCAAGCAAATTCATAAATCATCGGGGCAAGAGTCAGCCCGGTATCGGTAGTCCTGCCTGTAATAATTATATCCGCATCTTTCATTAAACCTTCAACAATGGGGAACGCACCAAAATACACATTAGCACTTAACAATTTATCTGTTATCGATAACAAAGATTCGCCGGTCTCCATATTATCCAGGCTGCAGCCGAGGGAAATAATTTCATCAACACGGTTTTTAATATCATCTCCCATAACTATAGCAATCTTCAGATGATTTATACCCAAACTTTTTGCGGTATTAACAACTGCTTCAGCGCACGAAGCAGGATTAACGCCGCCGCCGTTTGTAATAATCTTAGTGCCTTTTTGCAGGCAGACCGGAAGAATTCTTTTCATCAATTCCGGAATATCTTTGGCATAACCAAGATCCGGATTTTTATTCTTTTGTTTTTGCAGGATAGACATAGTAACTTCAGCCAGATAGTCCAAAACGAGATAATCAACATTCCCTTTAGTTACCTGCTGAAAAGGTGCATCAATTAAATCTCCCCAAAAACCCTGCCCGGCGGCTATTTTAATTTTTTCTTTCATTTACAATTTACTTTATCTACGATTTCATCCGCTAAAACTTCCAAATCGTTTTTGGAATGAATGTTGCACCAGGTGATTTTTTCATCTCCCCTGAACCATGTTAATTGTCTTTTTGCAAACCTTCTTGTATTGCGTTTGATTAATTCTACGGCACGATCAAGGGTTATTTCACCATCCAGGTATGAAATTATCTCTTTATAACCAACCGTATTTAATGAATTAATGCTACGATCATATTTCCTTAATAAAGATTTAGTTTCTTCAACCAGGCCTCCGGAAATCATTTCTTCAACCCTCAGTTCGATATTCTTATAAAGGATTTGCCTGTCCCAATTCAGGCCATACTGTAAAAAATTAAAATCTGACTTTCTCTGTTGTTCCATGTGATGAACTCCTATTGGTTTGCCGGTAGTATAATAAACTTCCAGCGCACGCATAACCCGTTTCCAGTTTTGAGGAAGCATTTTTGAGGCGCTTTCAGGGTCTGTTTTTTTTAGTTCATCATATAGAAAATCATTCCCGTACAATTTTCTTTTTTCTAAAAACTCATTTCGAAGTTCTTCATCAGAGGCGGCAACATCAAATATTCCGTCAATCAAAGCTTTTACATATAAACCCGAACCACCCGCAACAACAGGAAACTTTTTTTCAGATGATAATTTTCGAATTAAATTAAGCGCATCAATTTCAAATCTGCTAACATTATAGTTTTCATCAGGCTCAAGAATACTGATAAAGTGGTGCCTGATTTTTTCTAATTGTTCTTTAACGGGTTTTGCAGTCCCAATATTCAGATATTTATAAATCTGCCTGCTGTCTGCAGAAATAATTTCCGAGTTTAATCTTTCAGCGAGCAGAATTGCAAGTGAAGTTTTACCCGAACAAGTCGGGCCGACGATAACAATTACTTTTGGCTCCAACCCTCTCTGCCTATAAGTGGAACAAAAGAGAACTCAGGAACATCCCTTACATCAAATTCATTCTCATTTAATTTAGTAATAATTTTTAAAATTTGAGAATTTTTAGTTCCGACGGGTATCACAAGCCTGGCACCAACTTTCAACTGTTTTTTTAAGGATTCAGGAACCGAAGGCGACCCGGCCGTAACTAAAATCCCATCGTAGGGTGCAAACTCGTCCCAGCCTATTGTACCATCTCCGCATTTCGTATTAATTCTTAGTCCTAATTCATCTAATAGTTTTCTAGTATTAAGATAAATATCCATATTCCGTTCAATGCTGAAAACCTCTATTCCCATTTTTAAGAGAATAGCAGCCTGATAACCAGAACCCGTACCGATTTCAAGCACTTTTGCTGTTTTTTTTAATCCGAGGGATTGAGTCATAAACGCAACAGTGTAGGGCTGAGATATTGTCTGTCCATACCCGATCGGCAATGCAACGTCCGAATATGCGTGATGTTTCATAGCTTTGGGCACGAACTTATGGCGTTCCACTTCGCCTATTGCTTTAAGCACAAATATATCCGTGATACCTTTTTCAGATAACTTATTTACCAATTCTTCTCTTTCTCTTTCGTATGTAATCAATGTATTTCTTCCGACACTAAACATTTTAAATTAAAAAATAGTAACAATTGCATAGGATTTCTAAGTATAATCCCTTCAACCCACCCCTACACCCCTCCGAAGAGGTGATTTTTTAATTAGGATGAATCAGGGTTTGACAAAGTTAATCTATAATATTTTCATACAAGTATAAATTGTTAGTTTTTCAATTTTTTTTAAAAATCCGATTTTTATGAACGCAATCCAAATACAAGAATTAAAGATATAATAATTTTTATTAAATTTTTAATTTTGAGTGTAATTTTATATGATTACTAAAATGATTTTTAAATATTTATTCTTTTTCCGATGATAACAAGCTGCATAATAATTTTGGAGGCTGCATGTGGGATATTATAGGCGGGGCGGCATTTATTGCATCGATGCGGGTTTGTGATGTTACACTTGATACCATCCGGGTTATTAATGTTGTACAGGGGAAAAAATACCTTGCAGGAATAATAGGATTTTTTGAAGTGCTTATATGGGTTTTTGCAATCAGGTTGGTTTTTAAACATCTTGATGTAATCCCCAACCTGTTTGGATATGCTATTGGATTTGGTCTTGGTAATGTTTTAGGGATTACAATAGAACAAAAAATAGGCCTTGGTTTTGTTCAATTGAACATAATTTCACTTCATTTTACCGATGCTATAGCCGATAGTTTAAGAAAGTTAAACTATGCATTAACAATTTTGCCCGGGGAAGGCGGCACAGGAGGAGTTTCAGTTATAGTTCTGATTATAGAGCGGAAGGAACAAAAAAAGGTTATAAAATTATTAAAGTCTATCGACCTTCATGCCTTTATTACTGTTCAAAATTCAATCCCTCACCGGGATCTTCGCTATCTTTCCAGGAAGTAAATTATTGTTTTCTGAAAAATTATTTTGCTTACCTGAAATAATCTGAATAAAATTCCAGATAGATAACATAAATTAATTTTTATTAAATTTAATCTGTGTATATTCTAATTTATGGATTAGGAAAGAGGCAAGTTAAATTAAAGTATTATATACCATTGAGAGATTGTAAATGAAATCTTCTATACTTTATATTATTGATACTTTAAAGAGAAATAATATTCATCTTAAGTCTGATTTTACTGATGAATCCCCAAAAGCAGATAAATATCCGCAAGCTGAAAAAATATTATCAATTTATAAAAAGGACACGGGCTATAATTTAGCAATAACAAATTTGGGAATAAAATATTCAAACAACTCGCCGCGTGTTTTCAATTCCCGGTTAGAGACTATTAAAAAGAAGGCTAATTGGATGAATTTATTCACAAACAACCGGATGCTTGTTCCAATGTCCGGTTTTTATGAATGGAAAAATAAAGACACTCGAAAAATCCCGTACCGAATTTTTATCCCCGGTGAAGAATTATTTTTTGCGGCAGCATTATATTATGTTGATGCAGAGGAGAATATTTTTTCAGCTTTAATTACTACAATACCCAATAGTTTCGTAAAACCCCTTCATAACAGGATGCCGATAATTCTTAAAATATCAGAAGGCATCAAGTTCCTTGAATCAGACAGTAATTCAGCAATTGACATGTGCCTCCCTTTTCAAGGAGAGATGAAAATGGAGAAAGTTGAGTAACAAAACGATAAGCATCTTTATCAAATAGCAGATTAACTTATTAATTAGTTCATGGAAGGATTTTATAATGATAAAATATTTTTTGCGTTATTTCGTATTAGTGTTCTTTCAATTTATCTTAATTAATTACATGAATTATCCGGCACCAAAAGCAGGAAATCCGATTAAGTTTATTTCTGCAGACAATCCCGGCATACAATATTTCGGAAGATGGGATTTTTCTGATTCATTGCATCCTGAGCAGTCATGGCCGGGCGTATATATTTGCACAGAATTTTCAGGAACGAGTATTGGAATCAGAATAGACGATAATGTTAATTATTATAACGTTTATATTGATGGAAAATTTATAAAAATATTCCACGGTAATAAGGATGAAGAAACAGATTATGTTCTTGCAGACAGCCTCGAAAATACTCAACATTCATTCAGATTAAGCAAGCGGAATATATCATTCGGAAAAGTTTTCACCTTTTCGGGATTGCTGCTTGATGCAAGCGGCGGCATTTTAACCCCGCAGCCTGCGCCGGCCAGGAAAATAGAATTTATCGGAGATTCATTTACAGCGGCTGAGGGTAACGAGGCTAAAGAACCAGAAATGAAATGGGAAGATAAATTCCCTTTTACAAATATCGATTTGGGCTTTGTAGGCGATGTTGCAAAACATTACAATGCGCAATATCATGCGACATGCCGCTCGGGCATGGGATTGGTTTGTGACTGGCAGGGTAAATATGATTTAGCCATGCCTAAATGGTATGACAGGACGCTTATGGAAAGAGAAGATCCCAAATGGGACTTTAAACAATGGATTCCCAACCTCGTGGTGATCTGCCTCGGTTTAAATGACCTGTCGGGATTAAAGGGCAAAGATACCGTGGTTTCCGAAGAGAAATCTTCGTTATTCCGTAAAACCTACCATGAATTTCTTACAACAATCAGAAACTATTATCCCGGTGTTACAATTGTTGCAGTAGCTGCACACCCGGAGTGGGTACAAAAAAACGTGAAGCAGGTAGTTGATGAGGAAATAGCTGACGGAAAAAAAGATATAGGTTATGCTCAATTCGGTTTTTATACGGGCGGATATGTTGCAAACGGGCATCCCACCGTTGAAACTCACAATAAGATTGCCGGTGAAATGATAAAGGCAATTGATTTGACAGGAGTTTTTTCAGAAAAATAGGGTATTATTTTATCCTGATGGAACTTTTCAAAATCAGGGGGAAATTTTAGACATAAAATATCTGCCGATTAGTTTTGCATTTGCTTAATTTCAGCATAATTTTACACAATAAATAAAATTCTATCTGAGGGGAGCTACCCTTATAGAGCTTAATTTATGCAAGGGGATTATATTTTTTGTATGTTAAATATCCATTATAAATGAGCCTAAGCATGAAATTTAGTGTTTTGAATAAGATCAGTTTCTTATTAATTATTTTATTATTTACTAATATTAAATTTTTCCCGCAAAGCAACATCCAGGATGCTTATAATTTATTAGGTGAAGGAAAATTTGAAAAAGCTGAGGAATTATTCCAAAAAGAAGCAGATTCAACAAATAGTTTAAGAGCTCATCTTGGATTGGCCTTCTTATATGATATCCAGGCAAAATATGATAAAGAGTGGCAGAATTTTTCGGAAGTAATTAAAGAGGCAGAATGGCCGGAAGTATACTTACTTTCAGAAGTTGACGGCCTTGCAGTTTCAAAAAATATTAAAAATGAAAAATCCGGAATCTTAGAACTGCTTGATAAGGAAGCCGCAAATAAAAATGACGGATTTATAAGTGCAATAGCCAACGAAAACCTGGGCCAATACTACCAGATACATAATCAGCTTGGAAAAGCAATGGATTATTACAAAAATATGGGGTCGGTAAACGATTGGAGTGTTATCGGGCCATTCGAAAATATTTCCGCTTCTGGGTTTTATGAAAATTATCCTCCTGAAAATGAATTTAATCCCGATACAACATACTCCGGAAAAAATAACAAACCTATCCATTGGTTTAATATTGACAGGAAGCGGTATGATAATTGGGTCGATTTTACATTATACTTCCCTTCTGATAATTCAATTTATTACGGTAATACATTTGTTTATTCACCTGAAGAACAAAAAGTTCAGATAAGAATCGGCACATCCGGATCATTCAGAGCATATATTAATGATAAATTAATTTCTGAGTGCTATGAAGAGCGCAATAATGACTTAGACACCTATGTAACAGAAACTACATTAAGAAAAGGCTGGAACAGGGTTTTGATTAAAGTCGGTTATTCCGACCTTGACAGATGTAATTTCCTGTTAAGAATTACAGATAACAATGGTTTTGCGCTTAATAATCTTAAATATTCCACCGGCAAAACCGCATATACTACCGCCATTACTGACACCACTGTTGAAATATCTTCACTTTATGAGAAATATTTTGAGAATATTTTAAAGGAGCATCCTGATTATCCTGAAAATTATGTTTTGCTCTCAAAGATATATTTAAGGAATGACAAAATAAGCCAGGCAGAGTCTACACTATTAGACGGCCTGAAAATTCTTCCCGATAATGTATTATTACTTTACAGCTTGATATCAGTATTCAATAAAGGGGGAAAACTAACTGAACGAAATACTATATGTAAAAGAATAGATGATATAAGAAGCGATATACCTGATATACTAACCATTGAGATGATGGAAGCTGCTGCCAATAAAAATCAGGATAGATACAAAGAACTTCTTGATAAAATTATTGCCATCCTGCCAGAATCTCCCGATTTATATGTATTGAAAATAATATACTATTCATTAAAAAATGTACCTTCACAAACGGTTGATATAATTAATGATGCATATCAAAAATACCCGGATGATTGGTCTGTAGTTAATTTCAAAAAGAACCTGGATTACAGTGTAAGCAGGGATTATTCAAAGGCTGCAGAAATTATTGAAAAATATTCCGAAAAGAACTTCAACCTTCCTGCATTGGAAGAACTGGCAAATATCTATCTTTCCACTTCAAAAATTGATAAATGGGAAAGCACATATAAAAGGATGATTGAACAAAATCCTGCTTCTCCGGGTTTTTACTTTCAAATGGCAAAAACATATTATACTTTACAGCAATATGATAAAGCTTTGAATGCGATAAACGAAGCGCTCCATATATGCCCTTTTGCCACCAATTATTACCAAATGTTAGGCGATATATACACTGCAAAAAATCAAAATGAAGAAGGAAAAGGAGCTTATCAAAAAGCGATAGTTTTTTCTTCGACCAACTATGATGCAAGAGAGAAATTAAAAAATCTTACGGGCGACGACCCGATTGATAAAGAATTAAAACCATTTGATATTAAAGCCTTAATCGCAGCCTCACCATCATCCGGTAAATTACCGGGAGATGAAGCTTTAATACTATCCGACGATGTAAAAAGAACTGTTTATGAAGGTGGGGCGTCTGAGTATGAGGAAGAGGTATTAATAAAAGTCTTAAATAAGGACGGGATAGAACATTTTACAAGTTACGGTTTGAATTACAACTCCAATGTACAGGCATTAATTTTAGACAAAGCAGTGGTTATAAAACAAAACGGCTCCGAAATAGACGCAGATAAAAAGGACGGGGAATTAGTTTTTAAATCATTGGAAATAAATGACTGCATATATGTTAAATATAAGATAAGAAATTTTTTTACGGGTGAATTATCAAACCATTTCTGGGATGAATTTAATTTTGACAAATTCTATCCAATTGCGCATGAAAGGTATGCACTTATTATGCCTAATAATAAGGAGGTATATTACAAGGGACAGAACATGAGTTCCGAGCCCACAATAAAAAAAGAAATCGGGAATAATACTTTATATGTATGGGAAATGGATAATATTCAGCCTGTAAAATATGAGGCTGCCATGCCGCCGCTCGAAGATGTCGGTATGATACTATATTTTTCAACAATAAAAAATTGGGATTATATTGCCAAATGGTACTTAGATCTTACCAAATCAAAAACGGTTGCAAATTATGAAATTAAAGAAAAAGTTGCCGAGCTGTTAAAAAGTAAGGAAGATCTGCCTGAAAAAGAAAAAATTAAAATTATTTATGAATATATAATCAAAAATATTACGTATAGCAGTGTACCTTTCAGGCAGTCTGCATTTATACCTCAAAAAGCACGTGATGTACTTGTAACAAAGATTGGCGACTGCAAAGATATGGCAACGCTTTTCATTACCATGCTAAAAGCCATTGATGTTAAAGCCGATTACGTTTTGGTTAATACCAGGAATGAAGGGGCAAACACAAATACTTTACCCGGAATTTATTTTAATCATGCAATCGCACATGTAAATATTGAGGGAAAGCCGATGCTATTTGATCTAACAGCCAGGGATTACCCTTTCGGGACATTACCGGAAGGAGATGTAAATTCATTTGCCCTGATTGTAAAAGAAAACGAAAGCAATCCATTTTATATTGAGAAAAAAAACTATTGGGATAGGAATATTATAAGAAACACAAAAGCTATTGTTAGTGATGACAATTCAGTTGAGCTAAATGTTGATACAAAGAGAACCGGGTCAGCCACAGCCTTTGTAAGAGCGGTATATGGAAATTGTACTACAAAAGAACAAATTGATAAATTAAACGGAAATCTTTCTGAATATTTTAATAACTACAAGGTATTATCATTTAAATGCGATAATCTTGATTCGTTAACAACTGAAATAAATTACAGTTATTCGTTTATATTAAATCAATTTATCGGACTAGCCGGGAATTACAAATTATTAAAACTTCCCTGGGAAGATATTGAAACTTCAAGCGCACCATTATCTTACGATCAAAGAAAATATGCTTATAACCGGATAACTTCAATCGATAAAATTGATGAATCAATGAGTATTAAGCTTCCAGCCGATTACGAGCCAGTTGAATTGCCGCAAACTGCAAAATTTGAATGTAAAAATGCTTCATATTCTATTGAGTATAAATATTCCGGCGGAATGATTACAGCAAGACGAATTACAACAAATAAAACCGATTCCATAAATCCCGAAGATTATAAAGAATACAAAGATTATGTGAACCAGACAATAGAAAAAGATTTAACACAAATATTGCTTAAGAAGATATGAATAAATGAAGTTACGCAAATGATATTTAAAGTAGCCCCGACCCCGGCCTACCGGCAGGCAGGTTTATGACAGGATTGTTAAATTACAAAACATATTCTGCTTTTCCGCCGGAGGCGTATGAGCATTCGGCTCAAGCCAAAATGATATGAAAATTGTGGCTAAAGCCAATAAAGTCCAAGCTTTATTATGAATTGGAATGAATTAATTGATAAGCTTTAATACTAAACCTTGTATGTTTAAGGTTTAAAAGACAAGTCATGCCCGTCTCTATGATGAATAAAAATTATTTAAATATACCGGAAAACATTCAAGGTTAATGAAAACCTTGAATGTTTTTATAAAAATAAATTTCATTTCAAGAGAAATTTAAATTTCAATCTTCCTGCCTTTTGTTTCGGGAAATACCCATATCCATACGCCGGTAAGAATTGCGAATAAAGCTGCAAGGGAAATTCCGCCGCCAAGACCGTACCTAACAGCAATAGTTGCAATTATAACAGGAGTTAAAAACTGGATACCCCGTGCTAAGTTAAAAGCCGATCCCATAGCAGTGCCGCGTATATTTGTCGGAAATAATTCCGTAAACAGAGGCCCCATACCGCTGAACATCCCGGTACCAAAACCCACAAGAAACATAAAACTTAATATGAGCGGCTGATAAATTATAACACTCTCCCACAATACGGTAATCATGATCAAACCCAGAGCCATAACGACAGAGTATACAGAGTATGCCGGCCTCCTTCCAAACTTATCTGCAAAGAACCCGAATGAGAAGTAACCAAGAAGTCCGCCGGCTTGAGTAACCAGCATCCATGCTGCAGACTTAATAATTGTAAACTGCCTCTGCTGATGTAAATATGCAGGCAGCCAAGTATAGGTAAACCAATATGCCGACATATTAAATACAGCAAGTATCAGGCAATGAATAAAAAGTTTCCTATGCTTTTTACCAAATAAAAGTAAAAAAGTGTTTAGGCTTTTAACTGTATTATTAATATCCAGGGAAGAAATATTTTTGCGTATCAGCCAAACATCGGATTCAGGTAAACTTTTTCTTATAAAAACAACGAGAAGTGCGGGTAATATTGAGACGAAGAAACACAGCCTCCAACCTATTATTGATTCAACAAATCCCCCTACTATTGATGCAAGAATAATTCCAAAAGGTGCGCCGGTCTGCATTATTGCCCCGTAACGCCCGCGGACTTTTGCCGGAAAAGTTTCGCCAATATATGTTTGCCCGGTAGCCCATTCTCCCCCGACACCCAAACCGGTGATTATTCTGAATATTAAAAAAAGATAAATAGATGAGGCAATTCCGCACAAAAAAGTGCCGATACTATAAGTAATTATAGTCCATTGAAGAACGTTTTTCCTTCCAAACCTGTCCGAAAGAATACCAAAAATAACTCCGCCCAAAGCCGTAGCCGCTAAAGAGGAACCAAGAACCCATGAAAGATTAATATTTGAGATGTGAAGTTCTTTACCGATTGGAATAAGCAGGAATGAAAATAAAATGAGGTCATAAAAATCAAACACCCATCCCGACCAACACATAAAAAGTATATTGAAATGAAGAATGGCTGGTTTTTCATATTCGTTTAACAGCAACCTGTCTTTCATACGTACTCCGTTTAAACGAAATATAAATAAAATAATCAGTAACTAAAAGATTGGAAACCAGGCCAAGTAAGAATATCGACAGAAGATGGATTAAAGACGAGTAAATTATTAAATTAGTTAATTGAAGTAATCCACCAGCTAATTCCAAACGGATCTTTTATCCCGCCTGATCTTCCGTACTCCTGGTTTGAAAGTTCCCTTAATATTTCACCGCCCTCAGTAACCGCTTTATTAAATGTTTCATCCGCATTTTCAACATATACCATGAGCGTTGCTTCACGGGATTTAAATTCTTCAGTACTATCAGCAAGCATAATTATACTCCCGCCAATATTAATTTCTGCATGCCTGATAAGGTTTTTATCCAGCGGTATATGTAGAGATAATTCCGCATTAAAAACTTTTTTTGTAAAGTTTATAAACGCAGTTGCGTTTTTTACTAACAGATAAGGTATTACAGCCTGATGTCCGTCCGGGATTTTCATAAAAAAGCTTTCTATTTATTTTGTTAAAATATAATATTCGGGATGCCAAAGACAATGTGATAAGCGGCATCGACTAACAGAAACAGCTAATATTTTGATGGATTCGAAAAAATAGAAAATACATTTGAATTGCAGAAGACAATAACCGGAGCCAAATAATTCACTTTAAAAGCAAGTCATCCTGTATAGGAATAAACCTGGAGGCAGAGCGAATAAGGGATTCTGAAGTAAGCTGCTGAACACCGTACACTTCAACAGAATTACTATAATCTTTTATAACTTTGTTTATAAGAACATCAAAATCACCGTCCCCTGAAGCCAGCACAACTATATCGGAATTCATGGCATAATCCAAGATATCAATAGTAATTCCAACATCCCAATCTCCTTTGCGTGAGCCGTCACTTCTTTGAATAAACTGCTTTAATTTAACTTCAAAACCAATACCCCTGAGTATATTTTGAAATTCCTTCTGCTTTTCATCACCCCTATTTATCGCATAAGCAAAAGCTTTTACAACTTCTCTTTCATTAGTTACTCTTGCCCAAAAAGCATTGTAATCGAAATGACGGTTGTAAGCCTGTTTTGTGGTATAATAAATATTTTGGACATCAACAAATATTGATACTTTTTTCAAATATTTATCCTATAATAAATAATTATTTCATAGCTGCTCTAAATATACAAACCAAATCAACTAATACTTAAACTATTTCTGAAAAATTATTTTAACAATATATAAGGATTTTCATTATAAGAATATTCCCGAAAACGAAAGAGAGTATTTTAAAATAAAATAGCGTTAAAGAAAAACTTTAACGCTTTAATTAATATTAAATGTGAGGCTCACGCTGGAGTTGAGGTTTTAGACGGGGCCACATAGTGGTAAACTATGCCCCGTTTCTACTTACTATTTTAACAGGATCATTTTTTTGACCTGAGAAAATTCCCCTGCTTTTATCTTGTAGAAATAAATTCCTGAAGCAAGACTTTGAGCATTCCAAATAAGTTTATAAGTGCCTGCGGGCTGTGATCCATTAAATAAAGTAGTTACGCGCTGGCCTATTACGTTATATATTACTAATTCTACATTACTTTTCTGTTTAAGTGAATACTCAATAGTGGTAGATGGATTAAACGGATTTGGATAATTTTGTGCAAGGGAATATTCATAAATTAGATTATTTTCTCCGGAAGCGGTAACATTAGAAATAGTTAATTTTCCATTTGTACTGCCAGCCGTCAATTTATTTAGTTTTGAATCAGCAATAGTTAATCCGCACAGTAAGACCTGAGATGTATCGCCAATTACTGCTTTATTATTTACAACAAATTTAAATATCGCAATGGGACCATCATTAACAATAGGAGCAAGCGTATCTGAAAAATCAGCAGCCCCAATATTAAATTTACCAGTTTGATCAAAATAAGTGCTGAAAGTCCATCCTTTATTAAGTGGGATAGAGGAACTTTCAATATAATTTCCCGAATAAGATATCAGGTTTTTATCAAGTTGCAAAGAAATATTGAAAGCACCTACCGCATTACCGTTTAACTTTATATCTAGCGGCAACAACAATGTATCGCCCGGACGAACATTCATATTTTGCGGGACGCTAAATTCTACTGCATTTGTACCTGCAGTACCATCAAAAACAGCGGAAGCTTTATCAACACTAGCGGGCAGAACATAACTACCCGTAACATCACCACGAATAGCGCCCCAGAAAGATTGATGAGAAGTTATGGAATCAAGAGGGAAATAACATTTATTTTGCGGTGCGGAAGCCCAATTGGTTACTGTTAGAGTATAACTAGAATCAATGAATACCCAATTGGAGAGTCCAAAACTAGCCTCCGTTAAAGCTCCCGTTGATATTTTCAGGATAGCATAAGCATCAGTTGAATTTATTTTCCCATCGCCGTTAACATCGGCAACTACATCCTGAAGCGGCGAAAGAGGTGTAGGGCCGCCATCCCTACCAGCAAAAGTTTTTGCAGCATCAACTGCCGATACAGCATTTGTAATTTGGGCAGGATAACTTAATTTTTCAATGGGGACCAGTTTGATATTTCCTCCAGGTAATTGATTGGAAAAATTAAAATAGCCACTATTATCAGTACTTCCATAAGAAGTATCACCGGCAACAGTATCAATATATGCAAGCATGATGCTGCCTGTTATCGGTTTTTTTGAAAGAATATATCTCAAAAAACCAGATGTTCTAGTATACAAAGTAACTAATCCATCTACACCTGATACAGGCAGAGACTGGGCAGATAAATTTGCACATGAAAGATAGGAATTATTAATAGTTAGCGGCGATTGAGATCCAACCAACGCAGAAGAGCTAACCGCAAATTTTAAAGTAACTAGAGTATCTTTGGCTGCAACAGCAGATCCTGTAGTATTAAAGCCGCCAATTTGAATATAACCTAAAGAATTATTCGTAACTCCTACATTCCAATTTGTTAATGCAGCGCTGGTTATACTTCTTGCGTATGATAGGACAGTTTTATTATAAAATAATCTCAAATCAAAAGCATATATAGAATCACCGGTTGCCGGTGAAATAACAACAGGCACGGTAACTGTATCTGATGGCGCACCCGTTAAATTAATTGGAATACTGAATACATTAGATGTATTTGATACAATGGAAAATATACTGGAATTTGCTAATATACCTCCTCCAGATACCTGGACAAGGCAGCTATCTAAAGGAACGCTCCCTTTCAAATATGGGAGGGTAACAATGTGAGTACCGTTATCAGCAACTCCTGATTTCATTAAAGTATCGATAGTTTTTCCCGCATTTATAGATAAACTTATATTAATATTGCTTGAAATTCCGAATGATTCCCAGTTAACCACAGGCGAAGATTGATCCAATAATCTTGAGCCAGCCGTTGGAGTGTACACTATAATATATTTATTCCCGGACCAGGTAAAATAATTTGATTTACTCATAACCGCAAAGGTTAAATCTACAGTCTGAGCAGTAGTTGATGACGGGAATGTATACTCGGGACCAAATGTAATAGATTGTTCGATAAAAGTTTGTACCGGAACTGTAGTTTTAAATCCAAAATATTCCGGGTATCTGTCGTCAGTCATAGCAGTTAAAACTGTACTGCCGCTATATATTGTAGATGCAAGTCCCGGATAATTTAAATTGGTTTTAGTTAATAAATTTGAATTTGCCGCATAAAGTACATAATCATGAAGAGGCCCGAGATCACCGCCAGGCTGCCATGCAGCATTCAATACAGCTGATCTGCCAGGATTAAGATTTATTGACATATCAACCACAATTCCAGCGGCATTCCAGGTTATGGTTAATGTTTTGGAACCATATGATGCATTCACATAATTATATACGTAAATACCAGGATTCTCTGTCCATGATGCAAGATAGGTGCCGCTTTCATTATTTATTCTTCCTAATCCGTATCTATTTAAATTATTTTGAGTTGTATCTAATAATTGTTTGTTCGATCCGTTTACGTAAGTAATTTGAGTAATCCTTCCTGTCGTATGGTCAAATGTAATACTTGCATTTGCATTAACACCAATTGAATTACTAGGAGTACCGGTTGTGAAAGAAAAATAATCGGAAAAGTCTGTACTAACACCGTTTACTTTTGCCCTTACTCTCCAAAAATACTGGGTATTGAAGTTAAGATAATCAGAAGGCGGGGTATAAGCATTAGTATCAAGACCTGAATAGGTTTTTACATAAGTAGCGCTGGAACTTGAATCATTTGATACCTGCAAATCATAAGATGTGGCATTCCCAACAGTATCCCATGTATAAGTTACCTTTGTAAAATTATAATTTAAGGTATTATTTGCAGGGGTTTCTAAATTCGGCTGTGCATAAGATATAAAATTAACTAATATTCCAATGAATAAACTAAAGACGGATAAATAAAACATTCTAAATTTCATCTTTTTTCTCGCTGATATTATATTCTTCTCTCTGTAATAGCTTATTATCGATAATTTGTTAGTTTTGTTTATAATCACGGCGGCATTCACAACAGAGGGTATCTCAATAAGAAGCACAGATAGATTTAATTAATTGATGATTTGAATGGTTTTCTCAATAATCCATGGAACATTAAACGGAATAACATATTTAGAAAATAATGTATTTAACATTGAACAAAGGCTGTTAACTCAATTTTTGGTTTAAACCGGGAGTAGTCGTGTTTTGAGGTTATACCAGAATATTCCGTCAAATTGCAACGAAGTGAATGAGGCGGTTACTTAATGTATCATTAAAATTCTACCCGGATTTCTTCATCAACTGCTTTATTAATAGAATTTATATTTAATATAAAGATACCATTCTCATTTGTAACGTCTAAATTACCATTGAATATATCCGCGTCCAGGTAAACCCTTTGGGGCATAAACGGAGAAATAATTTGAGTAATGATTTTGCTTCCGGTAAAGGCTTTTAAAACCAAATCCAACGATCTCTTCTGAAAATCGTAATTGCATTTTTCCAGAAGTGAATTCGTCTTAGCAAGATAAGGGGCTTCAGGTCTACCCAATAATATATCTATTTTATCAACCCGGACATTATGAGGTATTACTGCCGACTGAATTTTGTTATTATCATATTTTATAGATTGAATATATTTTCCGCTTCCAGTAATATTAATATTCACCGGTATTCCGTTAATATTTTCGGTAAATGAAGATGATTTCATGTTTGGCGACAAATACGGTGTAAATGCAATATTCCATGCGTTCTCATTTATTCCGAAGAGATGATACAAACTATATATATACCACCCGGCTGCCCAAAGGAATTGAGGCTTATCTATTTTACCATAAACAAGCGGATTATTATAATCGCTAACTCTGTATTCATACATGGCAGGCTGCCCGTTCGGACTTTTTATTATTCCGTCAACGGTCATAATATTTTTAATAAAATTGAACGCTTCATCTTTTTTATTATCAGCAATTAAGGAAAGAACGAACCAAGCGTTAGAATTGGCCCAAATACCACCATCAGCATAATAAAAAGGCGAACCTGCTTCATCGCCTTTCAATTTAAGAAAAGTTTTCAGGCTGTCAAGGTCCATAGGATAGATATTATAAATTCCAAGTTTTGTATCAAACAAATGATACATGGCCGAATTAACAAGTGCTTCCGTGCGTTCGCGGTTTAACAAGTTAAAATGAGGCGCTATTAAAGAGCCCATGTAGTAATGAGTATCTACTTTGCCACCTTTATAACAATTAACAAGAAAACCCAGTTCATTGTCCCACAACTTATCATTTAATGCTTTCTCCATTTTGTCTGCTAAATCTTCGTAATTAAGCAGTGAATTTTGGTTTTCACCAATTGTCATCGATATAAAAATATATTCTCTGAGGGATTCGATTGCAAGCGATGTCATAAATGTTCTGGGTCCATAACTATCTGCAAGATCGGAACCGTCAATATGAGCCTCCCACATTAAGTTGTCCTCATTTTTATTAAGCATAGCCTGCGTTAAACATTTTGTAAGGTACGGATATAAATGCCGCATCAGATAAACGTCTGCAGAATGTTTTAAATAACTTCCTGCGGTTAAAATAAACCAGAAGTTGTTCCAGTTATCGGAAGAAGCAAATTCGGTATTATAAGAACTATCTTTCCAGTAATATGCATGCGGAATAATAAAATTCTTACCGGCATGGGCGACAATATAATTGAGATCAGCTTTAACTCTATTTATATCAAAATTAACCGCTGCATAATCTGTTACCAATACATCATGTGTATAATAGAAATTGTATTCTGCCGGGCATGGCATAGGAACTAATTGATAATCTAAATAATGCCTGTTCACAGCAAGGATTCCTTTTGCCCACTTATATGATTTATCAATTGACGTATCACCTGTTATAAAATGTCCTTCATAAACTTTGTCTAAAACACTTTTTTCATAATTATTTATTTCTTTTCCATAACTTTTTTCAAGATAAGATACTATCGCCTTCTCTTCGTTCTGTTTTGAGGTTCCGATAATTTGAACTACGGACATTGTTTCATTTGGTTCAAGATTTTTTTTATAAAGAAATTCAGCAGCGGGAACTCTTTGATTATTCTTTTTTGATATTAAATCAGGCAGTGAGGAATAGTTTTTGTACCACCAGTCCTCGTTATAAGCATAGTTTTTAAGCGTGCCTATAGTGTTAAAACTTTCCGGTTCGATACCGGCATTAGCAACAAATACACAAACATTTTGTGTTTCCGGATCATCAAAATGTGCATAAATAGATTGAGTACTACTGTCATATTCAGTCCAAGCTTTGCTCTTTAATGAGTATGTGTGTGATGTCTTTAATGATAATTCAAAATGGGTGTAAAATTCAAACGGCTGAGCCTCTTTACTATTATTTGTAATTTCATATCCAACAATCATTGCAGGTTTATCTTTACAAAAGCGGTATGATATTTTAATACTTTTGTCGATATCACTATTATTGAATGTAACTCCATAAGGTGTCAATTCATATGAGAAGGGTAAATTATTAATCCACATTTTTGTACCGTATCCCGCCATTATTCCTGCGGACATCACAAAAGTAGAATCCCGTTTCCAATAATCCGAGCTCAAATCAATGCTGTTAGCTACCGGATAGAAAAAACTTACCCTTTGCGGCATAGACGAGCTATGATGAAACTCTACCCCAACATAAGGCCCGCCTGTTTCTATTTGTGAATCTCCCTGAAATGATATCTTGATATCCGGTTTCATAAGAAAAACATTATTCTTATTACACTTTGACAGATAAAGAAAGATAGAAATGATAATTAAAATAATTAAAGTCTTAACTATTCCGCCTTTTACACCGGTATAGAATTCCAATATTTTTTTATGTTTCATTGAGGATGAAGCTTCACAGTAGTTAATGATAAAGGATTCTTAGTCTTCTTTTTGAGAACCGGAACTAAATGAATGATATTTAATTATTCACAAAATTAAAATAAAATTACACCAATAGTTTTTTTAGGAATTGAAAAAGGGTATGCATCCGATATCACAGATTTCTGCTTTTATCACTCTTTTATCCATTTCATCATAACTATAGGTAAAGTTATAAGCATTCGACGTAATTGTCAACGGTAATGCTATGCAGTATGAGCAATCTTTTCACCGATTTAATTTAGCCGATAAACTGATAATATATGAGGCTAACGCCTGGCTACCCACTACTTTGTGTACTCTCTATCCAAAATCGGTTTAATGTATTCAATATCCAGTTGTTTTTATCACATAAATAATTTCATTACAAAACTGTATTTACATGTCTAAATTTTTGCGTGGTTCATTCAGGTATAATTATCATCACAAATTCAGCAATAATTAACTTTGGAGGGATATATATTATAGAATTAATTTGTTAAAAGTATCACATAAGACTGCAAATAAGGTTTGCATCATTGCATAAATCTGAACTAAGGAATATCTTTGAAGTGACTCTTTCAAAAGGTTCTCCCCTGCCTTTTGAAATAAAAGAGTTAAAGCCCGTGGTCGCCCGATCATTGGGCTTTTTTATTTTTATATTTTTAAACCAAATAAGAATTGATAAAATACTGAAAACAAATTATTAACGTTGATTAAATGCAAGATACACAACCGTCCCCAGAAATAATATCATTAATCCATCATGATCTTTTAAGGTACAGTTAATTATCTATTATTTTATAGAAAAAAATAATACCGATAGGAGAATAAAAAATGTATACAGTACAACCCATCCAAAGGTTATGAAGAATAAAAAGAAGACTGTATCGTAATTAATAATAAATTCTTTTATTTTGGGCCAAAACATATTTACCTCAAAACTTAACTGTTAATTTATGTTACTAAATGATATACTTACTACATCTAATAAAATAATAAGCCAATATATATACCATGATGAATTTATCATATTTATGAGGAATAATTCATCATAAATTCGCAAGTGCGAGAACTTTTTAATTTTAATTCCAAAATTCAAGAACAGTTAATGTCTGATAATAAGTAGATAAATAGAAAAAGTATTTTAATATTTTTTTTCAGAAAAATAATATCCAAATTCAATTTAGTAACAGAAGTTACGCAGATTTTAATAATTTTATTAAGAAGCCCCGATTCCTGCCTGCCAGCAGGAGTCGGGATAATATAATTTCTCAATATTACCCGGCTTTAGCAAAAAAGTTCTATAATGGACTAAAGTCCTGGATTTTTGTAGGGGGCTCTTTACTCCCGGATTTCACGCAGTATGGCTTTACCAAAAACCCGGGGGCTACTTCAATTATCATTTGCGTAACTTAGCAGTTCTTAAAATTTATAGAAAGTAATTAATTTACTAAACAAGTATTTTAAACTTTGGAGCCATATATGAAAAGATTATTTATAACGGCAATTTTATTGCTATTCTTATTAATCAGTAATTCTTTTGGATTAAACCAGGGAAGATTTATGAAAGAACCTGATGTTAACGGCAGTAAAATTGTTTTTAGTTATGAGGGAGATCTTTGGCTTGTAAGCACTAGCGGCGGTACAGCTTCCCGATTAACAACTGCTCCGGGAAATGAATACTCACCAAAATTTTCACCGGACGGAAGTTTGATCGCATTTTCCGGCAATTATGACGGTTCAAATAATGTTTATGTTATGCCGACTGAAGGCGGAGAACCTAAACGGGTAACATATATCCCAGGCAGTTCTCAAACCATAACCTGGACACCTGATGGTAAGAGGATAGTATTTTCCTCTTTCTATGAAAATTTTATAATGAGGGATCCTAATTTATACTTTGTTGATAAGGACGGAAGTGCGCCGGAAAGATTTCCAATAGACAGGGGACGCCGATGCAGTTTTTCTGCAGATGGTAATAAAATTGTTTATGTAAGGAAAGGCATAGAGGAATATAACTGGAAAAGATATAAAGGCGGAATGTATACCGATATATGGATGTATGATTTTAAGGAAAATAAATTTTTTCCGGTTACCGATTATGTAGGCAAAAACGCTTATCCTATGTGGATAGGAGATTTTATGTACTTTGTCTCAGACAGGACAAATGGTATAGCAAATATCTATAAAGAAAATCTTTCAACTAAAGAAATAAATCAGGTAACTAATTATAATGACGTTGATATTATGATGCCTTCTACTGATAAAGAAAGTATCGTTTATATGCTTGACGGGTATCTTTACTTACTTGATATAAAAACCGGCCTCTCTAAAAGAGTTGATGTAAATATACCTTCCGACAGATGGGAATTGCGCGACAGAATAATTAATCCAAAAGACTATATCCATTACATGAATGTCTCTAATGACGGTAAAGAAGTTGTACTTGAAGCCAGAGGCGATATATATAATGTTCCCACCGGAAAAGGAAACAGCATAAACTTATCAAATACGCCGGGAACCAGAGAAATGTATCCTCAATTTTCGCCTGATGGTAAGCATGTTGCTTTTTTCTCAGATAAATCAGGGGAATATCAACTGTATATACAGAAAGCTGAAGGCGGTGAGTGGAATCAGATAACTACTTCCTTAACTAAAACAAATTATCATTTAATTTGGTCACCAGACGGCAAGAAAATTTTATTCGGGAATAAAGAATTCGCACTATTTTATATTGATATTGCCTCAAAAGAATTAGTAAAAATAGATGAATCAAATCAAATGAAGAATGATGAATTCTATTGGGAAATAAGCGATTACAACTGGTCGCCGGATAGCAAATGGATATGCTACAGCTTTGTTAATTATAATAAAAACAGCACAATATATTTATACAGCCTTGACCAGAATAAAAAATACGCTATTACCGATGACTTCTTTGATAACCTGAACCCCGTGTTTGATGCAAATGGTAAATACCTGTATTACCTCTCAAGCAGAAATTTTGATGTGCAGATGGACTTTTATGAAGATAACCATATAATTGATGCACCCCAGCAAGTAATGGCTATACAATTACAGGCAGGCAGACAGCCTCCATTTTCAGAAGAAGTAACAGAAAGTGAACCTAAAGTTTCTGATGAGTTTAAGATTGATATTGAAGGCATTCAGAAACGCACCTATCCAATACCTGTTTCCTCTGGGAATTATTTTTATTTAAAAGCAGGGAATGGAAAAATTGCCTGGTGCTCCGTACCTAAGTTTACCGAGAATGAATTTGAGCAGATATTTACGCCGGGTACAGATACTAAATGGAATTTACACATTTTTGATATGAAAGATAAAAAAGAAGTAATCTTTGACGACAAAATCAGGGATTATAAGACTTCACCCAATGGCGAACAATTAATAATTCAAAAAGAAAATGATATCTACGTAACTACTATTGAACAGGCATATAAATCACAGAAAGCAGGTGAAAAGCTGAATCTTGAGGGATTAACCTATAAAATAAACTATCAATCAGAATGGAACCAGATTTTTAACGACTGCTGGCGATGGTACAGGGATTTCTTTTTTGATCCGAATATGTTCGGCCTTGATTGGAAAGCTCTTGTAGACAAATACAGGGCTTATATCCCCTATATTAATTCGCGAGATGATTTAAACTGGGTTATGCTTCAACTTGTCGGCGAACTGAGTGTGTCACATACATATATATCAGGTGGAGATACGGGCCCAATATCACCGCAAACATCAAAAGTGTTTACCGGCTGGCTGGGCGTAGATTTTATAAAAGATAATAATTCAAGTTATTATAAGTTTGAAAAAATATACGGGCCAACAGAATATAATCTTGACCTGCAATCACCGCTTGTAAGGCCGGATATTAAACTTGATGAAGGAGATTACTTAATTGCAATTGACGGCCATGAAATAAAAGCGCCGGAAGACTATAATAAATACGTTCAGGTTGTACCGGGACAGAAAGTTTCGGTTACAGTTAATGATAAACCTTCTGATGAGGGAGCAAGAACTTATTCCGTTGAACCTATAAAAAATAATTACCAGCTCAGATACTTCAGATGGTTAACTGATAACATAAAAAAAGTACTTAAGGCAACAAACGGTGAAGTAGGTTACCTTCATGTTAATGCAATGAATGACATTGGAATTGGAGAGTTTGATAAATTCTGGCGCGCTTTCAGATATAAAAAAGGCATTATACTTGATATGCGCCGGAATTCAGGCGGCTGGACCGAGTACTTCCTGATAGATAAACTTGAACGCAAAATGACCGCTTATAACGTTCTGCATGGAATGGTACCTTTCAGGTATCCCGGAAGTACTTCAACAGGTCAATATGTTGTCATTTCAAATGAATATAACGGCTCCGACGGAGAAGCATTTATTGAAGATTTTAAAGCAAGAAATCTCGGTAAAGTTGTCGGTGTTCCTTCATGGGGAGGATTAACAGGAATATTAAATACACAGACGACAATTGATAACGGAAAAGTGGAGCAGTCCAATAACGGATTTTACGGTAAAGAAAGTAAATGGCTTATAGAAAATCACGGCGCTGATCCTGATGTATATATTGATGATGATCCTGCATCTGTAATGGCAGGAAACGATCAACAATTAGATAAAGCTATTGAGACAGTACAGGAACAAATAAAAGAACATCCTTTTACTTTTCCACCGCAGCCACCATACCCAGTTAAGAAATAAATTAAAAATAATATTCAAGGGACAAACCAAATAACTAAGTTTGTCCCTTATTTTCATTGACTATTTAAAAAATAAAATAACTTACTCCAACGCCAATACTGAAATTGTTAACATCGCCAGATAAGTTAAAAGAAGACATTGTATAATGATAATAAGTATATCCAATTGAAGGTTCTAAAGCTACATTATTGCTTAGGAATAATTCTAAACCGGCTTTTAATTGGTAAGTATATTCATATTGATTTCCCACATTTTCATCTCCCATATTTTCAATACCGTACAAAAATGATGCCTCTAAAAATGGAATGATTTTTTTTGTGTAAAAGTAATATCTGAACGCCGGACCTAAAGTAATGTAAGTTAATTTTATATTATGTTCCCCGGAATTACTATAAGATGATCCCTCGTTGAAATAATAGTTATAATCTATTGCAACTCCAAGCGAAATATGATTGCATACAAAATAAGTAAATTGCGGAGAAATATTTCCCTGGTTTAGCGTTATAGTATTATTATCAGAACTTTCGCTTGATGTGCTATATTGTGCAGAACCCGCAATTGAATATACACCTTTATTAAGAGCATCCTGGCCGTATAAATTAGAAAATCCCAATATAATTAATATTAAAATCAAGAAATTTAGAACAATCTTTTTCATATAAAACTCCATTATAATTAAATATTTTTAAATTCATAATCAAAGATTAACTTTCTTAGAAAATGAAATAATTAACTCCGATTCCAACTTCAAACACATTTGTTATAGTTGACGTAGAATTACTGCCCGAGGGAGAAAACGAGGAGTGGTTATAACTAATTGAGGGTTCTAGTGCCACACTTCCCGATAAGAAATATTCGAAACCTCCTCTTATTCCAATACCCGCATTAAATCCAGAACTGCCTTCCAAATAAGGATCGCCTAAAGTTACGGTTAGTTCCAGAAACGGAATGAATTCTTCTACATAAAAATAATATCTGAAGGACGGCCCAATTGAAAAGGATGATTCAGTTGATCCTTCAAAATTATTGATATAATCAATAGTGATTCCTATAGAAGTATGGTTTGCAATAAAATAAACAAATTGCGGGGCCAGGTTAAAGTTGTGTGAGTTATATGAGCTGTAATTATCCTTGTAAGAACTAGCGGAATAGTCAATAGACCCTGCAATTGAAAATACTCCTTTATTCAGAGCTTCCTGACCATAAAGCCCGGAAAGACCCATAAAGCAAATACTTCCAAATAATAAACGAGCAAACAACTTATTCATTTTTCCTCCTGATATATTTGATGTGTTAAGGTTGAATATTTTATCAGCAATGATTAATAATCCTAGAACTATTAATAATCCTCAAATTTCATTTCCTGTATAGAAAATATTGCTTGTGTTTAATGGGATAGATACTCTTTAAAAAGCAAAAGGATGAAACTGCTAAAAGCAAATAAATATTAACATATTTCTGGAATTATTCACCGGAATAAGTTGAAGAAGTTTTCATGCTTTCACCCTTAAGAAGTTATAAGAATAATAAAATTATATCTAACAACCATCACTACACGAAAACTTATTGCAGATTTTCCCCCTGAGGAAAGTCCTTAATAAGTACATATAAAAACTACAAATCGAATGTATTAATGTCAATACTAAATAAATTCAGAGGACGCTACTGTTCCTGTTTAAATATAACAGTAAATACAGAGCCCTTCCCTTTTTCAGAATCAACTTTTATTAAGGCGCCAATCAAATCCAGATAATTTTTTACGAGAGCTAAACCTAAACCGACGCCTTCATATTTACGGGAGTACCCTGTATCTTCCTGAGTGAAAGGTTTAAACATGCTTTCAAGATAATCTTTTGAAATGCCGATGCCGGTATCCTTAACATCGACACATAAACTATGTTCACTATTATTATACAAAATCACTTCTACTCTTCCCTGGTAGGTATATTTAATAGCATTTTCGATAAGATTTTGGAAAACATGAATTAAAATAAATTCATCAGTCCGCAAGTAAACATTTGAAGCATTGTTACAAAAGGTTAGTTTAAGTTTTTTTTCATCGGCTTTATTTTTAAATTCCTGAATTAAATTAAGCAATATAAAATAAAGGTCAACATTACTGGCAGCAACCTCAATTTTGCCAGCCTTAAACATTGACATATTTAATATAAGATCGATAGTGCGAACAAGCCTGTTACTAGCCTGCTCGATAGACTTAAATACACCGCTATATTCTTCCGAAACCTTATCATTAAACTCTTCCCGTAGGAGAGAATTATAACTAAGTATAACATTGACAGGCGTACGTATTTCATGAGACATTTGGGCTAAAAATTCGGTTTTTAATTTTTCTGATTTTTCCGATTCTTCTTTTGCTTTTTTAAGATCTGATACTACTTCCTTTAATTCGGAAATATCGGTTATTACACCTCTAATTCCAACAACTTTATTAGCTGAAATAATCAGCCGGGCAGACGTTTTAACCCATCTTATCTCACCAGTTTTAGAAAGCATTCTAAACTCAAAAGTTTTTAAATTATCTTTAACTATTGATTTAAAATATTCTTTCAAACCATTGCTGTCAGCGGGTAACAAAAATTCAATAATATCTTTACCAGTCACATCTTCCGGTTTATATCCTCCGAACACCCTGATAGAAGGGCTGATATATGTTACAATCCCATTAATATCCGTGGAGTATATAATTTCATTTATATTTTCAACTAATTCCCGGAATCTCAATTCAGAATCCAATAAGGCAAGTTCCGTTAACTTTCTCTCAGTAATATCAAATATGTAACCCTTTATTTCAATCAACTCACCTTTTTCGTTAAATGAACCCCAAACATTTTCAATTATATATTTTTTTCTATTGTCAATTGTCTTTAATTCAAGTTCCAAACCTTTAAATATTTTTTCTTTCTTTACCCTCTCAATTAAAAGTTCTCTTGATTCAACGGAAGGGTGTAATATTCCGATATTATATTTCTTTGCTTCATCTATAGAAGAAAAGCCAAATATTTTGACGAATGATTCATTGCAATCCAATATTCTACCATTAATATCAGATATATAATCGCCGGCTAAATCTTCTTCGAAGAAATGGCGGTATTTTTCTTCGCTTTCGCCAAGCAATTTTCTAGCATTTTCACGTTCTGATTTAATTCTTAATGCTTTTATTCCATAAGAAAGATCCTCTGACAATTCATCCAGCATTTTTATTTCATCATCGCTAAAAGCCTCAATGTTATTACTATATATGCACAATATTCCGAAGACATCGCCGGATTCAAATAGCGGAAAGGTTACCATCGATTGGTAATTATTTTCGGCAAAAATTTTATTCCGGTTAAAATTTTCCGATTCATTCATGGAATATTTTACTACCTGGAATTTCTTTAATTCAATAGCTTGAAATATGGGGTTTGCATGATTATCAGCATAATTCAAATAAGGCATCATTAACTTCAATTTTTTATCACTTATGCCGTAAGAAGCTGCCGGTGTAAGTGATAATTCAGGGCTCTGACTTAGTAAACCAATCCAGGAGAAGTTATATTGTCCTAAGTCAACAATTATTTTACAAATGTTACTCAGCAGTTCGTTTTCATTTATCGAATGGATCATCACGCTATTGCATGCACTTATAGTTTTAAGCGACCTGTTTAATCTTTTTAGTTCATCTTCGGTCTTTTTTTGATCTGTAATATCATGAACAGTGGCAATATAATGTTCAATTTCGCCTTTATTATTTTTAATCGGAGTAATCATTTCCAATTCCGTGAATAAAGAACCATCTTTACGGCGGTTTATTAGTTTACCTCTCCAAATTTTTCCTCTTGAAATATTTCCCCATAAATTTTCATAAAACTGTTCGTCCTGCTCGCCTGATTTTAAGAAGTCGGGGTTTTTACCAATAATTTCTGATTTATTGTAACCTGTAAGGAGAGTAAAAGCTTTATTCGTCCAAATAATTCTTGCCTTTGAATCAGTAATAAATACCCCATATTCAGCAGAATCCATAGTTGAAATAATAAGATTTAATCTGCTCTCTATCCTTATATCGGGTGTAATATTTTTCCAAATTGCAACGACCTGATCAATGAACCCTCCTGAGTTAAATAACGGGAACATGGTTAATTCAAAGACTTCATTACCTTCTTTTTGAACACCAAATTTTTTTCTAAATTTTTCAAATTGAATATTAATTTCCGGAATTACAACTAATTCCCCCGAAAAGGCCCCGTGGATTTCGCTTGATATTTTTAGTTCTTCAATTAATGGATCATCAAAAATATTATATTTATTAAGAATCAATTCATCGGATGGAATACGGCATAGCTCAAGAAATGCCCGGTTTATAAGAATGGTGTACCCCCGAGAATCATAAATTTCAGCCGGGAATGGAATATCGTAAATGATTTTTCCAAAGCGTGCTTCAATAGTTCTTAACTCTTCTTCAATTTTTAAAAACCTGGTTTCCTTTTTTCTTAAAAGGACAATTTCCTTCCGTAATTCCTCTACCTGCCTGCTAATCTGAATAAAATTGTTTTCGTTTTGAACCAACTTATTTTCCCGACTTAAAGTAATGAATAATTTATCCAGAGTAAAAATAACAATAAGCTAGTATATTTGAACATGTTAAAATATAATATTTAAGATATTATTAGGATTACCCGTGGTTTGAGAAAATACAGATTCAGGCAATAATTGAATAATTAACTAACTTCCGATTTTTTCAGTTTGCTCATTTTAATATTGAATATTGAACCCTTTTCTTTTTCAGAAACCACGGAAATTGAAGCTCCTAACATATCTAAATACTTTTTAACCAACGTTAATCCTAAACCTAATCCTTCGAATTTCCTTGTATACCCAGTCTCCTCCTGTGAAAAAGGTTCAAATATCTTTGGTAAGTATTCATAAGAAATACCTATCCCGGTGTCTTTTATATCGATATTAATTTCTTCATTAAGATTATTCGAAATAACAATATCAACTTTTCCCCGTTTTGTATATTTAATCGCATTTTCTATCAAGTTTTGAAAAACCTGTTCAATAATATAATTATCCGATAAAACCACCGGTTCATCAACCTCATTGATCAGATTCATCTGAATATTTTTTGCTTCGGCGAATTTTTGAAATTCATCATATAAATTTTTAAGAATATTATATATATTAACTTCTCTTAAATTCAATTCCATTTTCCCTTTTTGAACTGAAGACATATTTAATATTAAATCAATAGTCCTGATAAGCCTTCTTCCTGCCAGTTCAATTGCATTGAAGATATACTCATTTTCTTCTCCAAATCTATCACTTAATTCTTCTTTCAATAATAAATGATAACTCAAAATAATATTTAGGGGGGTGCGAATTTCATGAGAGATTTGGGCAAGAAATTCCGATTTTAGCTTATCAGCTTCTTCCGCTTTTTCTTTGGCACGAATTATTTCTTCTAAAGCGATTTTCCGTTCGGTAATATCAAACATAGTGGCCTGTAAATCAACTTCACCGGTAGCCGGATTGTAAATTAATCCGATATTTGCAAGCACACATATTATGCTGTCATTTTTTTTCACAAGGTTAAGTTCATAATTTTTTAGTGTTCTGTTTTCCAATACTAAATAAAAGAGATCTGCTCGATCCCGGCTGTTGTAAAAATGTTTTTGTAACGGGATTAATAGGAATTCATCAAAAGAATCGTATCCCAATATATCCAAGCAAGCCTGATTGCATTTAATTACCTTACCTTCAATAGTTGAATTAAATACACCGGCAAGATTATTATCAAATAATATTTTATAATTCTCCTGAGACTCTTTAAATAAATTTTCGGCAGATTTTCTTGCATTCAAGTCATCAACTTCTCTTAATACTCTTTGAATGGTGGGCACCAACTTGGCAAGTTTATCTTTAAGCACGTAATCCGTAGCCCCTTTTTTCAAAGCATCAATAGCCCGATCTTCTCCTATATGGCCGGACACAAAAATGTAGGGTACATCTGGCAGCTTTTCCTTTGCAATTGAAAGTCCACCTAATCCGCTAAAGTTAGGAATCAAATAATCAGATAAAATTATATCCGGTTTAAATTCATCCAGCGCTATGCTAAAATCATGTAAGTTATTTGTAATTTTAATTAAAAATTCATTGGCCATTTTTTTTAATTCAATGCATACAAGTTCGGCATCCTCCGGGCTATCTTCAAGCATCAATAAACGAATTTTGCTTCCACTCAAAGACTTATGATGATTCATAATACCCTCAAATTATGATTTAGCGACAACCAATAAAATCCCAGACCTTTAATACTCTCAATAAACTTATTAAAATCAACGGGCTTAACTATATAACTATTAACACCGTACTCATAACTTTCAATGATATCTTTTTCCTCTTTTGATGAAGTTAGTATAACGACAGGAATTTTCTTTGTTCGCTGATCACACTTGATTCTTTTTAGCACTTCCAGCCCGGAAACCTTAGGTAGTTTTAAATCAAGGAGAATGAGTTTAGGAACTAAAGCAATATTACGTGAAGAATACTCGCCTTCAGCGAAAATAAAATCAAGTGCATCGGCCCCGTCTTCCACAACAAAAATGTTGTTAGAAATATTATACTTTTTTAAGGCTTTTAGAGTTAATTCCAGATCCGAAGGATTATCTTCAACGAGCAATATTTCGACTACATCTACCAAAATTGCACCTCAAATTAACTTAATGTGAAATAAAATGAAGCACCTTCATTTATTTTTGCTTCAGCCCAAATCCTGCCGCCGTGCCTTTTTATAATCCGTTCTACTAAAGCCAAACCGACACCGGTACCTTCAAAATCATTATATCGGTGAAGCCTTTGGAAAACACCGAAAAGATTTTGAGAATATTTCATGTCAAAACCTACACCATTATCTTTAATGAAATAAACATTTATTCCGTTTACAACATCTAAGCCAATTTCTATTAAAGCTTTAGCTCTAGGACGTGTAAACTTTATTGCATTACCGAGAAGATTTATCCAAACTTGCCTCATTAATGACGGATCCACATCAGCCGTGAGTAAATTACATAGCTCCAGATTAATTTGCCTATCATTTTCAAGATTCTTCAATTCATTAAAAACATTTTCGACCAACTTTCTCATATCGATCCTGATCTTATTCATCCGGACACGGGTAATTTTTGAAAATTCAAGCAAGTCTTCAATTAATTGGGACATTCTTGAAGTATTTGAAATAACAATATTAAAAATCCTTTTTGCTTCTTCATCAAGACTGCCGGCATGTTCTTCAAGCAGGATTTTACTGAACCCTTCGATAGCTCTGAGAGGAGCTTTAAGATCATGTGAAACCGAATAGCTGAAAGTTTCGAGTTCATTATTTGCTGCCTCCAATTGTTCAGTTCGGCTTTTCACCCTATTTTCCAATTCAATATTCATCAACTGTGAATCTTTATACAGCATCACGTTATCAATTGCCAATGCCGCTATACTAGCGAACTCTTCAATAAATGCAAGGTCGTCTTCATCATAATTACGGTTAGATTCCCTCATACCGAAAGTAATTGCACCAAATATTTTATCCCGCGATTTCAGCGGCACAACGATTAAAGATGAAAAGCCCAAGGATTTTAGAATCTGATATAAATCTTTATTAAAATATTTTTCCTGAAAGTTTTCAATAGAAATATTCCTGAATATATTGGATTTACCTTTTCGTATAACCTCACAGACCTCTGAGAATTCCAAATTATCATCATTAAACATTTTTTGAAGTTGGCTAGCATATTCATATTTATCTGCATCAGAATGGACTATGGCTACCCTTTTCAGTCTATTTTCTTTGTCAATTAGATCTATAGCACACCAATCAGCAATAAACGGAACCGGGATACCGGCAATGGAAGCAAAAGTAGTTTCATAATCAAGTGATGAGGATATGATTTTACCGGATTCCGAAAGAAAAAGCAGCCGTTGTTGCACTTTTTCTGTTTGTTCCTTTAACTCCATTTCCTTTTTAATAAATCTGTCCCTTTCTTCTTCCATTTGTTTCAGTTTCGTTATGTCTCTAGCAATTGTGGAAGCTCCGACTATTCTTTTTAAACTGTCTTTGATGGGAGAAATTGAAACTGAAACAACAATTGTTGAACGGTCTTTTCTTACCCTGGTTGTTTGATAATGATCAATTCGTTCACCATTTCTAATTTTAGACATAATATTTTCGAATTCATATGATTTTTCCTGAGGGATAAGTATTGAAATCGGCTTGTTAAGTACTTCAGATTTAGAATAACCATAAATACGTTCAGCTCCTTCATTCCAACTGGTTATTAGTCCATCCAGTGATTTACTAATTATCGCATCTTCTGAAGATTCTATAATTGCGGCATTTAAATGTAATTTATCATCATTTACTTTAAATCGTGTAATATCATTTGCAACAATCAAACGAGCCTTCTTATTAAAATAATCGATATTTTTTGCAAATATTTCCACAAAAATGACGGACCCATTTTTCTTGATATGCTTCCAGCCTTCCTTATGGAAAGCATTATCCAAGGTTTGAGAAATTGTTTCTTGCATCAATTTTATTTCATTAAACGGCCTGATATCTTTGATAGACATATTTAAATATTCTTCCCTGGAATAACCATAAATATTTATTGCGGTATTATTAACCTGTAAGAATTGTAAAGTGTCTACGTCAAAAATCCATGCGGGCAATGGAATGGAATCTAAAAGCAGTTGAAACTGTTTTTCGGATATAAGACTTCTATTTAGCGTGGTTGTATCAAGCTTCATTAATAAACCCCCAGTTGAGATATTATCCTAATTTTAACATCGGTAAATAATATCAACTTATATATTATTACTAAATCACAATAATTTTTTAAAAAACTTTATAATATTATGTTGTACAATTTGAAAGTGATTCAATCCGCTTAGAAGATAATTCTTTAATTAAAGCGCAAATGCAGTGATGAACAATTAGTTTTAATTATTTAAACTATTTTTATTTACAATATAAGATAATGCAAACATAAATTAGCTAAAGTTATTGCAGATCGTGATCAAGCACATAACGAATAATTTCTACAGTTGACTTCATATCCATTTTTTCAAGAATTCTGGTTCTGTAAGTAGATATAGTATTTATACTTAAGGATAAATCCGAAGCAATATCGATGAGTCTTTTTCCCGATGCGATTTTTCGCATAACTTCAAATTCACGATCGGACAATTTTTCATGCGATAACTGGTTATTCTTGTCTAAGGAATTTGAAGAAATGCTTTCAGATATACTTGATTCAATGTACTTATTACCACTCATGATTTTTCTTACGGCAGTAACAAATTCTTTAGCGGGAGCTCTTTTAGTAAGGAAGCCTACGGCACCGAATTTAATCGTCCGTATTGCAAATCTTTCATCTGCATACATACTTAAAACCAATATTTTCAGATTCGGATAATTATCATTTAAATTTTTAATAGTATTTAACTCATTAGATTCAGGATTTGCGAAACTTATAATTACTATATCAACTTCACCACTTTTAAGATAACTATGTAGTCCTTCAACCTTTACTGATTCCCCGACTATTTCGAAATCATTTTGTTTACTGAAAATTTTTATCAGACCTTCTTTAATAATTTCATGGTCTTCAACGATAAATATTCTCATATTATAGTCCCAAAATAAAATTGGAGAAATATAAATTATTCATTATTCGAGTACCTTAATATTTGTAAAACTAATTTCTTTTAATTATGCAAAAGAACTTTTATAATACTTTCAGAAAAAATGTAAAATTCACTTACCAATGATTTATGTTGAGTATAAAAGAGATTAGTGCTTAATATCAATTATTGATAGTATTGAAAATTGCTATACAACTATTATTATTTAATTATTAAACACTTAATGTTTACTAAATATGCAGTTTATTCATTTTTCAATTTAAGCAATGGCTTGTTAATACGTCACAACTAATTGTTTACATCATTCAGCACAAAAAATAATCATTTAGTATCAATTATGCTGTAGTATTTTCCTGACTTTTTCTGTAAATAATTATGCATAAACTATCATACTCAAATAATAAATTCTATGGTTACCAGGAGAATGTTGACAATTTATTCATTTTACATGAATTTAATTCGATACATTTCAAGTTAATTGCTGATTAAATTTGATATGAGTTTACTGAAGTGTTCAATTGCCTGCAAACATAAATGTCCAATTTTTTTGCTGTCTTAACAAATTAAATAACTTTTTATAAATACTCTATCATTTTACGAAGCACTATTTGCAAAACATATATTAAAAATCATTCTCATATAATCTTAATAATATTAAAATTAATCGGGTGTGGTTCTGAATCACAAGCTTATTTAATTTTATTAAATTAATCTTAAGGACACAATTACTATAACCCAAAGTTTTATCATTTAACCTGCCAAATATTAAAAAACAAATTAAAATAATCAGAACTTTTGGATTAAAAATAATTTTGAAAGTGATGCATAATATTAAAAGTTGAATTAAGAACTTAAATTTAAAATCACCTTAATTTTCTTGAGGAAATGTCTCTTATAATACCAATAAATGCTTTGGGTTTTTTTTCAGAATCAAATACAATAGAAGTATTTATTTCGGCAAAAAATTTTGTTTTATCCTTTTTAATTAAAGAATATTCAACGTTTCTGGTTCTGCCGGTTTTTATAATAGTGTGTTCATTTTCTATAGCATGTTTTTGATGTTCAGGTGCAATAAAAGCATATAAATTAAGACCCACAATTTCATCAACACCGTTAAAACCAAAAAGTTGAGCGGCTTGTAAATTGCAAAAATCAATCCGGCCGCTAAGGTTTGTATAAGTTATCGCATCAGGAGAAATTTCAAAAAGAGTTTTGTATATACTTTCACTTTCGAATAAAGCCGGCTCAACCTGTTTTTGATCTATAAAATCACCTATTTGCTGACCAAGTGAATCAAGCATATTTAATAATTCTTTATCAGGTTCGGTCGAATCGTCCCTATATAAAGCAATTACGCCGCTAATTTTAGTTCTACTCCGAATAGGGAAAGCAAGAGCTGTATGGAGATTAAGCTGTGCTGCCAGTGCTGTGCGGGGGAAGAATTGATCTTCAATAATATTATTGCTCCAAGATGATTTGCCTGCTTCCCAAACCCGGCCTTGCAAGCTTACTCCGGCTCCGAATTTACATTTTCTGCTGATTTTAATAAATTCTTCGGCTGGAACACCTGGTATATTCCAACTATTATCCAATTTTAATAGATTTGACTCGAAATCGACGAGCCATAATTCACCAATCTGCCAATCTGTTCCTTCGCAAATTATTTTTAAAATTTTTGGTGCTGCTTCATATAAATTTTTTGCAGCAATAAGAGTATGGGTCACCTCAAATTGAGTTGTAAGCCGGATTTCGGCTCTTTTTCTATCTGTAATATCCTGCCCAATACCTCTTATTTTAAGGGGTTTATTATTTTCATCAAAAATCACTTCGGCTTCGCCATGTAGGTAACGCAATGAACCATCCTGTAGAATAATACGATGATCTAAGTGAAATGCCTGAAAGTTAATCAGGGCTTTTTCAATACTACTATTTACAAAACTTCGGTCCTCAGGATGGATACAAACAAGAAAATCTTTGTACGTAATTTTCCTGTCATTTGGGTCCAGACCGTAAATTTTGTAGAGTTCTTTGGACCATTCCAAGTCACCTTTAATTATATCAAGTTCCCAATAGCCTAAATGAGCAATTTGTTCAGCTTCAAGAATTTGCTTTTCTCTTATCTTAGCTTCATATTCTAATTTTTTATTTTGAGTAATATCACGAGCAATTGTTGAAGCGCCTATAATTTTACCTGATTGATCTTTAATAGGCGAGATATTTAATGCAACATTTACTCTTGCGCCATCTTTCCTTACTCTTATTGTTTCATAACGTTCAATCGTCTCTCCTTTTTCCAATTTCGTTGCTATATAGGGGAACTCATCTTCAAGTTCGGGTGGAATTAATATTGAAACAGGTTTGCCTAGTATTTCTTCCGCTGAATAACCATAAATTTTTTCTGCTGCTTTATTCCAGCTATTTATGATCCCCCCCAGAGTTTTACTTAAAATTGCATTATCCGATGATTCAACTATAGATGCGAGAAGATTACGGGTTTTGGTATTTTTAGTTATTTCATCAGCCTCTTCTATCATGACGAGAATGGCCTGAATACCGTCATAGTCAATTCTACTGCATGTTATTTCGATATCTATTGCGGAGCCATTTTTTTTCTTATGTTTCCAAACGCCGGTATGGATAAAAGGAGATGATTCTACTTGAAGCGAATCAAGATGCGGTTTAACATTCTCATCCATTATTAAATCTTTAAATGTCATTTCCAAAAATTCATTTTGGCTATAACCGTAACAATTAACAGCCAAATCATTGACCGCAAGAATTTTCATGGATAGTTTATCATACACTAACATCGGGTGATGGCTTTCCCCGAAAATATTTTTATATTTATTTATTCTATCATCCATCAGCTACTACAGTGAAGTGATTTTTTTTAATGGTATAAAGGAATTAAATTGTAATTAAGAGATTCACTTTAAGCAGATCAAATATACCTGCTAAAATATAAAAATGCATTTGGCTACAACATCTATCTAATAAGTTGGTGCAATATTCAAATCTGAAGAATTTCATAATTATTAGTAATCAATAAAATTATTTATATTTATATTATTCATTTGATAATAGAATGCCAAACTTGATATAATATAATTATTTTTATAGATATAATCTAATCCGGATAAATAAATTGAATCTGAACTATGAAAATTTTATAATTGTGAAACCTTCCGATATTCACGGTAAGGGAATATTTTCTACTATTGATATTCCAGCCGGAAGTGAAATAATGGTAATTGGAGGAGAAATTATTTCCGAGGATGAATGTATAAGACGTGAAGAAGTAGGAAACGTGTATATATTCTGGAATGAAGATAATTATTTAGATGCATCCAAAACAAAGAAGATAAAATATATTAATCATAAATGTGATTTTAATTGCGAAGTATTGGAAACCGAAAATAAGGGACTTAAACTAGCTGCTTTCAGAGATATTGCCGCAGGTGAAGAATTAACAATTGATTACGGTTACGACGAAATTTATGAAGCCTGCCGCTGTTCACTTTGTGCTTAGATAATCGGTTACAGATAATTATTTAATTTTAACAAGACGCAATGTTTATTAAGCAGCAATTTCCTTCAAGATACCTTTTAACAATTCATAAAATTTGTTAACAGTTTCAACATTCACCATTTCGTCAGGAGAATGAGCACCTGTAATAGTAGGTCCGAATGAAATCATGTCCAGACCTTCGATTTTATCGCCTAAAAGCCCGCACTCAAGGCCAGCATGTATGGCTTTTATTTCGGGTTCAGATTTGAATAATTTATTATAAACTCTCTTTGAGATATTTAAAATTTTAGAATTAAGATTAGGTTTCCATCCGGGGTATCCGTCAGAAGATTCTACTTCAGTATCGGCTAAAATAAAAACCGAACTTACACTTTTAACAATGTAATCTTTGGCGCTTTCTATTGAGCTTCTTTGACTTGTACCAACTGTTAAAATATCTTTTTCAAGGGTAACTGTGGCTAGATTTGTTGATGTTTCCACAAGATCAGGAATATCCTGGCTCATTGCAATTACTCCATGTGGAATGGCCAATAAAGTATTAATTATTTTTTTCTGAAGTTTTTCCGTAATTACCTGATTAGCGGAAGAGGATACTTTCCTGAGTTGAAGTTTAAGGCTGCCATCTGAGGTTCTAAACTCGTTAATAAATTTTTCTTCAACACTTTTCACTAATTTTTCAGCTTGCGAAACAAAAGCAGGCTCAATAAATATTATAGCTTCAGCTTCTCTGGGTATAGCATTACGTTTACTTCCGCCGTTTAAAGAACTAAGTTTGTAATTTACATCATCCAGTTCAATTAAAGTTCTAGCCAACAGTTTAATTGCATTGGCCCTGCCGGCATTTATATCAGAGCCGGAGTGGCCGCCCTTTAAGCCCGAAATCATAAGTTCAAAAGCTTCGTAACCTTCCGGAACATTATCATATTTCAATTGAAAACAACCCGCAGTATCAAGTCCACCAGCACAGCCGACATAAAAAATTCCGTCTTCTTCCGAATCAAGGTTTAATAGAATTCTCCCTTTAATAAGATCGGAATTTAATTCATTAGCTCCGGTTAACCCGGTTTCTTCATCAATTGTTAACAATATTTCTATTGGCCCGTGAACGGCATCTTTATCATTAATAATCGCTACTGCAGCGGCGATACCTATCCCGTTATCGCTCCCCAGCGTAGTTCCGTCTGCCGTTATCCAGCCGCTTACTAATTTTAGTTTCAAAGCATCCTTATCAAAATCATGCACAGTACTTTTATTCTTTTCACAAACCATATCAACGTGTCCCTGCAGAATGACAACCGGGGCTTTTTCCTTCCCGTTCGTTGCCGGTACATATGCCACTATATTCCCTACTCTATCCTGTTTGATCGGAATATTCAGTTCAGTAAATAATTCTTTAAAATATTTTAATATTTTCTCTTCTTTTTTTGACGGGCGGGGAACTTTAGTTATTTCATAAAACCTTTTCCATAAAATTTCAGGTTTCAATCCACTAATTATTTCTTCAGACACATTAACCTCTGCTTTTTTAGTTAATTAGTAAATGCACTTTACAAATAGTCAGATTAGGAAACTTCTTCAGCGTCTTTTTGTTTAGCAGCCAATCTCGCATTTTTTCTATCCATTTCAGTAAGATATCTTTTCCGGATTCTAATGCTTTCCGGAGTAACCTCAACATATTCATCTTCCGTAATCCATTCGATAGCCTGCTCCAAAGTTAATAACGTTGGCGGTTCAAGCCTGATGGCTTCATCTGCACCTGAAGAACGCATATTTGTAAGCTGTTTGGTTTTGGTTACATTAACATGCATATCATTAGCGCGTGAATTTTCACCAACTACCATTCCTTCGTATACCTTTGTAACGGGTTCAATAAAGAATACAGATCGTTCCTGAAGTTTAAACATAGCATATGCGGATGCCAAACCTCCTTCCATAGCAACAAGAGCTCCTCTTTGTCTATGTGAAATTTCTCCTTTAAATGGTTCATATCCGTTAAAGTTATGATGAAGAATACCTGTCCCTTTAGTATCGGTCATAAATTCAGCACGATAACCGATTAAACCCCTAGACGGAATTATAAATTCCAATCTGGTATTTTCATTAAAAGTGAGCATATTTTTCATTTCTGCTCTCCGTTTACCCAGCTTTTCTATTACTACCCCGACAAATTCTTCCGGTACATCTATAATGACATGTTCCATAGGTTCGCAGAGTACGTCCAGCACCTTCTTCATAATCACTTCGGGTTTGCTTAGCTGAAGTTCATAACTTTCACGCCGCATATTTTCAACAAGTATAGCAAGATGGAGTTCTCCCCTGCCGCTCACTTTAAATGAATCTGGCGAATCAGTCATTTCCACCTTTAGACTTACATTGGATTTTAATTCTCTTGAAAGCCTTTCACTTATGTTGCGCGTAGTAACATACTTTCCTTCAGTCCCGGCAAATGGAGAAGTATTTACCATAAAGTTCATCGTGATTGTTGGTTCATCAATATCTACAAAAGGAAGTCCTTCCGGTTTTAGAGGGCTGGCGATAGTATCTCCAATATCAACGTCCTCAAATCCGGCAATTGCGCCAATATCACCTGCCGAAACCTCTTCGGCCTCAACTCTTTTAATATTTTCAAATGAATATAATTTAGATATTTTTGAATTGGTTTTTTTCCCATCTTTAGCCACGAGGACCACATGATCACCCATTTTAATTACACCGCAATCAATTCTTCCTATTCCAATTCTGCCTAAGTAATCATTATAATCAATTGCGGATATAAGCATCTGGAAAGGCTCGTCCGGTAAAGATTCCGGGGCGGGCACTGCATTTACAATTAAATCGAAAAGAGGTACAAGAGAGTCACTTTCTTCCTCTAAATTTGCTTTAGCAACACCAATTTTTGCAATTGCGAATACGTAAGGGAAATCAAGTTGTTCTTCGGTAGCCCCAAGTGAGATGAAAAGATCAAAAACTTCACTTAAAACTTCATTTGGGCGCGCATCTTTACGATCAATTTTATTTATAACTACTATAGGTTTTAGACCAAGATCGAGAGATTTCTTAAGCACAAATTTGGTTTGAGGTAAAGGCCCTTCTGCAGCGTCCACAAGTAGAAGCACACCATTTACCATTTTAAGCGTTCTTTCAACCTCACCGCCAAAGTCCGCATGGCCGGGTGTGTCAATAATATTAATTTTTATGCCCTTATATTTCACACTAAGATTTTTAGCCAGGATTGTTATACCGCGCTCTTTTTCCAGTGCATTAGAGTCCATCACTCTTTTATCAACATGCTGATTGGATCTCCAGGCTCCCGTTTGCTTAAGCATATGATCAACTAATGTAGTTTTGCCGTGGTCAACATGCGCAATAATAGCTATATTTCTTATATCGTCTCTTAATTTCTTCACAATTTACCTTATTTTATTAAAATCGAACTATAAATATAACGATAAGTAAATGGACAAACAATGAAAGTTAACCGCTCCAGCGTCAAGAAGTAGAAACGTTTCTTATTTTCAGGCGAGATTAGAATTTAATTATGAAATAATTTGTGTAGTTAATGCAATTTCTTCAAGCACCGAAGAGACCTTTAAACATTCTTTCATTTGCCCGTTAAAAACTATAGATTTTCCTTTTACATGTACTTCAAATGCATGCGCCCTGGCTTTTTCATATGAACAATTTATCGCTTTAATCAACTGGAAAATTACTTCATCAAAAGTGTGCCAGTCATCATTAAATAATACCACCCGGCATTCAAGCCCGACAGTAATATCTTCATCAACCTCAACCTCAGCATTTCCTACCGGTTTATTTTCTAATTCTTTTTCCATATCTAAAAAATAAATAATTACTCTATATTTTTAAAGAACAATTTAAATATCCATAATTATACCAATTGATAATATAGCATGATTTTATTTATCCTATACCAACAAATTATTATAATATTAAAATCCGGTGATATTTTGGTTTCAGAATAAATAGAATGAACAAATTTAATTAGTTTTTATGTTCCTTAAATACTACTCCGCACAAATGATGCCGGTTTGAAAACGTATTACATAGTTTGTCCTAAAATATGAGTAGTTTGATTTTATTTAACTGTATGGTTATATTTTTATAATAAAATAAAAGAATAAAAACGGAGAGCCTATGAACATTGCCGTTTGCGTAAGCCATGTTCCGGATACTGCCACAAAAGTTAAGATTGGTCCAGATGGAAAATCAATAGACCCTGCCGGTGTTACATTTATAATTAATCCCTATGATGAATTTGCAGTTGAGGAAGCATTAAAAACGAAAGATAAATTTGGCGGTGAAGTTACGGTAATAAGTATTGGCGGACCTGTTAATAAAGAAACAATTATGAAAGCCCTGGCAATGGGCGCGGATAAAGGAATTCTTCTTAAAGACGAATCCGTTAAAGATTCTTTCGGCATAGCAAAAACATTAGCAGAAGAATTAAAAAATAATAATTATGATATTATCTTTTTCGGCAAGCAATCAGTAGACTTTGACGATGCAATTACCGGCCAGCTTACTGCTGAGCTTTTGGGATATAACTGCATAAGCTTAGTTGTTGATCTCAAAATAGATAACAATAAAATTATTGCTGAGCGTGAAATTGAAGGAGGAAGAGAAGTTGTTGAAACTGAGCTTCCTGCGGTTATTACAGCCCAAAAAGGTTTAAATGAACCGCGGTATGCATCTTTAAAAGGTATTATGTCTGCTAAGAAAAAAATAATCGAAGAAAAACCAGCTTTGCAAACAGAAAATCTCAGTGATATTTTAAGGATGGATAAACCTCCCGGCAAACAACCCGGCAGGATATTGGGCACAGGCAGTTCTACCGTTATTGAACTTGTTAAATTATTACATGAAGAAGTTAAGATAATATAAAGGATTTTAAGGTTTATGATTAATAAAATAATTGGAATCCTTGAACAAAGAGAAGGAAAACTTAAAAAAGTATCATTTGAAGTTTTAAGTCTAGTTTCTCAACTCGCTTCAGAATTAAATCTTGAAAGTGAAGCAGTGGCAATCGGAAATGAAATTTTAAATATAGATGATATTTCAAAATATGGAATATCAAATGTAACGCACTATAAAAATGAAAATCTGCAATTATATTCTTCTTCAGCTTATACAGAAATAATTACAAATCATGTAAATGAAACAAACGCCGGTTATTTAGTTTTTCCGAATACGGCCTTAGGAAAAGATCTTGCACCCAGGATAAGTGTACGATTAAATGCAGGTTGTATTATTGACTGTATAAAAGTTGATACTTCTACGGGGGATATCAAAGCAGTTCGTCCTGTTTTTGCAGGAAAAGCTTTAATTGAGGTTAAATTAAAAAGTGATATAAAAATACTAACAATCAGACCGAATGTATTCAAACTTGTTATTAGTGACAAAACAACCAAGTTAAACATTACAGTTAAGAATATATTATCGCCAAATCTTAAAACTCGAACCGTAGAAGTAAAGAAGTCAGATGGAAAGCTGGACGTAGCAGAAGCTGATATAATAGTATCAGGAGGCCGGGGGCTTAAAGGCCCTGAAAATTTTTATTTAATCGAGAATTTAGCGGAAGCGTTAGGCGGAGCAGTTGGCGCCTCCAGAGCAGTGGTTGATGCTGGCTGGAGACCACATTCGGATCAAGTCGGACAAACCGGGAAAACTGTATCTCCCTCATTATATATTGCTTGTGGTATTTCAGGTGCCATACAACATCTTGCAGGAATGTCTTCTTCTAAGTATATTGTTGCTATAAATAAAGACAAGGATGCACCTATTTTCAGCATTGCTGACTATGGGATTGCAGGGGATATTTTCGAGATACTCCCGGCTTTAACAAAAGAGGTATTAAAGTTAAAAACATAAAGAGTTAGGAGATTTTATTTGAAGAAAATTCAATGTGAAATATTAGGTTTATCTTCCAGTCCTTCAACCGGAGGAGCCTATGCTATATTACTTAAAGAAGTTAACGGAACAAGAAGGCTACCAATTATAATAGGTGCATTTGAAGCCCAAGCAATTGCTTTGGAAATAGAGGGAATAAAACCCCCAAGGCCGCTTACACATGATTTACTTAAACAAATTATTGATAGCCTTGGCGCTACGGTAATGGAAATCCTTATAGATGAATTAAAAGAAAATACTTTCTATGCAAAGATTATTCTTGAAGTATCTGCATTAACTAATGAAATTGACAGCCGCCCCAGTGATGCAATTGCACTAGCAGTCAGAGCTCAAGTACCTATTTATGTAGCTGAATCTGTAATGCAGATAGCTGCATTTGTTCCATCGGAAGAATCAGAAAAAGAGATCATTGCAGCGGAAGATATTGAAAAAGATGAAGAACCATTGCCTAAATCAAAAGAAGCACAAATTGCAGCATTACAAAATAAATTACGCGAAGCGATAGAATCCGAGGAATATGAAAGAGCTGCAAAATTAAGGGATGATATTCAAAAATTAACCAACAGCAACTGAAAGAATTCACTTATATTTTTTCTAATTTCAGTATCCAGCGACAATTAAAACGACTAATTTTATTTAAACGCTATTATAATTTGCTAATTGAATATTTTATTACCGATTGCACATTCAAGACATTTTTCCTGAGAACAGTAATTGCGGAATAATTCTATCATTCCCTGATTTAATACACTTCGTCTCCAGGCGTCTTTCAAGAACAAAGTTGCACAAACTTCGCTAACCAGATTATTGTCAGTTTTATGGTAAAAATTAAGATATAAATTTAGAACTTTTTGACTTAATTCCTTTTTATCAAATATTTCAAAATATAAAGAGAGCACCGGAAACATAATATTAACTAATATTTCATCCGATCGGGCAGCACCGATGAAATAATTTATCTGTTCACTTTTGCTTTGATTAAAAACATAATGTTTTCCCCAGAATCCATCACCTCTTACAACAAGCACTGAACGTAAGGATTGCACAAGCTTATTTAGATCTTCGATATCTTCGACTAATTCCAACATTTTATCAATTAAATTACAATTTACTAATTTATTTATTATCCGGGCACCGCCGGCAATCCTAATGGTGGGAAAATTTTGCGGCCTTATTCTAAAAAAATGCCATTGAGAATAATTAAACATTTTACCATCATATTTATTTTTTATTCCATTCCAATGTTCATAAAGTTTTTTAACATAAAAGGTTATTTCTTCATCCGGCAAATTATTGATATCAGGCATTAAACCGGCAACGTTAATCAGGATAGATTCCACAGTAAAGACATAATCATGCCGGTCAATAGTTTGAAGGAACTGAATCCCAACAGCTTTGGCAAGCGCTTTCATGATTTCTTTATTCTTTGCGTACCCCAAAGCCTCAAACACCGATTCATAAACTAATTGCTGCCAAATAATTTTTTGACAAAAATCTTTTTGAGAAATTGTGCGGTTATAGAATTTTTCATTTAATTCATATCTGATAACCGGTTCCTTCAGATGCAATTCCTGAACAAATATTATTTCTTTAAGTCTCTCTAAAAACTTATCTCTTTTTTTCTTAAATCGTTTAATACCAAGCTCGTAAATAAAATTTAATTTATCCTCATCACTCATTTGACGGTTAACCTCAACACAGCGCATTTTATTCGTCCTTGAATTGCGCTCGGTTATTATTGCCTTCTGAACGTTTTGGAGGATATCATTTTTTAAAAATAATGTTAGCGCTATAGACTGCACTTTTCTTCCTTCAGATGTAACAACAAACCATTTGCCAGAATTATCGTTCAGCACTGCGTGAAGTATTACAGAATTGTATTTTTTATTTATATTATGACCATGACTTTTCCAGTCACTATAGTTATTGTCTATTTCAACATCACCTGTATAAGTAATGTTTCCAATCTTAATCCTGGCATTTCTAAAATCTGGCCCCCCAGAATCTTTATTTTCTGTGCCTGGATCAATTATTTCAATCGGTTGACCGTCTTTTGTGGTAAGTTCTTTTGCAAAGTTTTGTGTTTTCCAAATTTCATACAAAAACTTTTCAAATATTTGCAGATGTTCACTCATAACTACACCCTTTTTCTTTCTGGTTTAATAGTACCGAGTTATTTTTCCCCGATATTAATTGCTGTATCGATGAATTGAACTTACTCTAAATAATAAACCGTATTTAAACTCCAATAAATCCTTATGAATTTTATTTTTTAATATTTGAGCATGTAATTTGAAAACTTCTGTTGAGGATAATTGTAGGAAACAGTATGGAATTGGGAAATTGAGAGTTTTCTTTTTCCAATGGAGAAAATATCTCCAAACTTTTAAGAATTTAATAGGAGACATGAACTTTCCCTTTTAAAGAAGTTATTTTATTAATTCTTCGAAAAAGAAAAATAACACTTTACAAATTAAACTAATTTTTAATCATTTAAAAGCAGCCGTGCCGATTCATTCAGACTAACAATTTCATTAAGTGCAGCACCGGCAAAATCATTTCGGCTTGATTTATAAATAATTCCACGACTAACATTTATTAAAAAGTGCCTTCTTCCGAAAATTTTGAATGTTTTGAGCACATCTTCCAAGCTCCCCCCTGAGCACCGACTCCCGGGAGCAAAACCGGGAGTTCTCCAATTCTTGTCATATTTTCGTATAGCTCTTCAAGTTTAGTTGCGCCAAAAACAATGCCGCAATTCCTGTTTATATTCCACTGATTTACTTTTTCTATAACCAGTTGATAAAGACATAATCCATTTTCAAGTTTTTGTTTTTCAAAATCAGCAGCCCCCGGATTTGATGTTAATGCCAATATAAATATTAGCTTCTCAGGATTGTTAATAAACGGAGCCACGGAATCATACCCCATATATGGGTTAACTGTTAAAGAATCGAAATTCATATTGTTAAGAATTGCCTCAGAATACATAAGAGAAGTATTTCCAATATCTCCTCTTTTAGCATCTGCAATTATAAGAATATCATCAGGTATTGCCGCTATAGTCTCCTGCAGCGTTTGAATTCCTTCATATCCACCTCGTTCGTAAAAAGCAAAATTTAATTTATAGGCTGCCGCATACCCGGAACATTTTTCTATAATTGCTTTATTGAATTCAAGCACCGGGTTATTGGCATCTTTTAAGCAAGCAGGCAGTTTATCTATATCTGTATCGAGACCTATACATATAAATTTACCATCTTGATTTTTAAGATTCAATTTATCGAATGCATTCATGCAATTTCCATTGATTAATTAATTATTTAAAATTTTGATATTAACTGGCATTAAATTTAGTAATTATAATAATTACTAATCTCTTTATCCAAATTTATTTAAAATTTACGTATAATTCTTTCTGGTTCTATAAACGTTTGCAGCAATTCCCAGCATGATCATACTGGCGAGCAGAGAACTACCTCCATAACTTACGAAAGGAAGCGGAATGCCTATTACAGGCACAATTCCAACCACCATCCCCACGTTTACGAGTAAATGGATAAAATAGATTGATAAAATTCCGATCAATACAAGACTTAAGAATTCATCTTTTGCAGAAGATGCAAGTTTTAATACACGAATAAACATATAAAGGAACAGGCCTAACGTTATTATTGTTCCAATGAAACCAAACTCTTCGCCAATAACACAGTAAATAAAATCCGTCCATTGTTCCGGAATAAATTGAAGTTGGGTCTGGCTCCCCGCTAAAAATCCTTTTCCCCATAATCCACCCGAACCAATTGCAACTTTAGCCTGAATAGCATTGTAACCCGCGCCTAATGGATCAGCCAAAGGGTTAATAAAGGATTTTATTCTTGTTTGTTGATGTTCTTTTAACGCTTTTAGCACATAGTTAGTAAAAAAGCCTACAGCAAGATTTATCGCAAAGATTGAAGCGCTAAAAAAAATGTCTTTCCTGAATAAAAACAGGCAAAGTACAACAAGAACTAAGCCGCTAATAAAATAATAGATACCAAATAATGAGGACACTGCCAGTACAGCCGGCGAAAGAACGACGAACATGCCGAACAAGCTAATCCCCTTCCAAAAAAGCATAATAATAAGCAGGCCTACAAACACGAATGTAGTACCCATATCGGGTTCTGCCAGAACCAGGGAAATTGGTATAATACCTAATGAGACTGCAAGAAGAATATCCTTGTATGAATCCACAACAGCATTTTTCCTGCTCAAAAAGGCTGCCAGGACCAGAACAGTACCGAGCTTAGCAAGTTCAGAAGGCTGAAATCCAAATCCTCCCATGCCCAGCCAGGCTTTTGCACCGGAAACTCTTTTACCAATTACAAGTACAACTACTAAAAAAAGAAGAGAAAACAAATAGGTTGGCACTGCAATTGTTCTGAAAATATTAGTGGGAAGGGAATAAATTACAAAGAAAAGAATTACGGAAACCATTCCAAAAAATAACTGTTTATTAAAATTCCCGGCTGCATGCGGATTGTGTAAAGTTGAACTGTAAATTGCCGCTAAACCAATACAGAACAATAAAAACGCAGGTATAGCCAGACCTATATCAAATTTATCATTTAATTTATAATCAATGCGCAACAGCCGCTCCCGTGTAATTATTACTTATTTTTTTTTCTGAAATGTTTTCCAGGTGTTTTAATTTATCCTTTAATAAATATGCTTCTATCATTTTCTTTGCAATTGGTGCGGCCCAAGTAGCGCCAAAGCCCACATTTTCTATGACAACCGCAACTGCAATCTGGGGATTATTTGCAGGTGCATAACCGATGAATAGTGCATGATCTTTGCCATGAGGGTTCTGTGCCGTACCAGTTTTACCGGCAATCTGCACATCGGCTGATCTGCTGGCAGCAGCGGTTCCACTACCATTTACAACAAGAAACATACCCTCTTTAGCGATAGCAAAGATTTTTTTACTTATTCCAACATTTATTTCTTTATAACTAAATGGAACAAATTTACGACTAATATCGTTTGTTAAATAACCTTTAACTACATGAGGTGTGTAAGAAACCCCATCATTAGCCAGCAAGGCAACATACTGTGCTAACTGGATTGGGGTAACATTTACTTCTCCCTGTCCTATACCAAGGCTTGCCATAATACTGCGGGGCCAATTCTCACCATAGATTTTTTCATAACCAGCTTCTGTAGGAATAAATCCAGGAGTTTCTTCGCCTATATCAATGTGAGTGTCCTCTCCGAATCCAAACCTTTTTGCATATTCATCCCACTTATTCATACCAATTTTATAAATTAAGTTATAGAAAAAAACGTCACAAGAATGTTCAATTGCATGCACAACATTTAAAGGTCCATGAGATGCGTCGCATTTGAAAAATCTACCCCCGAATACCTGTCCGCCGCGGCATACAATTATATAGTTCGTATCTATTACTCCCATATCTAAAGCTGCAATAGCCTCCATAACTTTAAAAGTTGAACCGGGAGGTTTCGGGGAAGAGTTAACCCTATTAAAAAAAGGTTTTTCAGGATCAACATATAATTTTTGCAGATAATCTTTTGAAGTAGAATAAGAGAAAGCATTAAGATCAAAATCAGGCGCACTGGCGTAGGCTAATATTTCACCTGTTTTGGGAACAATTGCAACAGCGGAACCATTTTTTCCAACAAGTTCAGCCTCCGCTATCCGTTGCACATCCGAATCAATACCGAGGACAAGATCGCTTCCTTTAACTGAAGCAACATCTTCGGCGCCGTTTTTAAATCTGCCAATCTCTTTACGACGTGAATCAACCAGAATGTAAGTATATCCTTTTTTTCCACGGAGTATTTTTTCATAAGCTTTTTCAATTCCACTGTATCCTATTAAATCACCAGGTTTATAATAGTCTTTATCTTTTTCAAGAAGAGCAGGTGAAACTTCCTTAGTATAGCCAAACATATGAGAGCCTCTAATTCCGGCCGGATAACCCCGCTGCATTTCGACTATCAAATCAACTCCAGGTAAATTTGATGAATTTTCTTCAAGCCAGGATACAGCGTTAAAATCAATTCCTCTCTTGATTCTTATAGGAACGAACTTTGAAAATGTTTTGTTACCGGACAAAACTTTATTAATATATCCCGGCTCAACGTCCAGCACGGTTTCCAGTAATTTATTTAAGGTGGTATCGTACTGTGAGGGTGTTATTCTAACGGTATAAGCAGGAATATTACTAACGAGTACATTCATATTGCGGTCATAAAAGACGCCTCTTAGAGGTATCTGTTCTATCCCTTTAATAGCGTTATTAGCGGCTTTTTCGTCATAAGCATTATGTTCAATAATCTGCATCTGAACCAGCCTGAAGCCTAATAATGCAAAAGAAGCTATAAGTATAAAATAAGCAACTGATTCCCTTGTAATCGACAAGAAATTATCAGTTTTCAATTATACTCCTCTTAGGATAGAAAAGAATTATAAAAGCGCTTAATACAGATGTATAAATACCCGGCAGGACGCCCTGCTCAAAAAACAGCAATACTATACTTGTATTAAGGTCAATAGTAGAAAATAAAGTATTTATAATCAGATCAACAACAGAACAAAGAAGTACGATAAGAATAAAGGTATATGTCCTGAAATAATTCTCTCTTTTGTTTTCGTTAGAAAAATAACCTGCAATAAATCCTGCTATGGTTTTGGAAAGCATGGCACTTCCGAGTAAACCGCCAGTAATTAAGTCAAAGAGGAATCCATAAACAAATCCCAATACCGTTCCATAGACCTGGCCATTTCTAATTGAGTAAAAAACAAGCATAATAAGAATAAGATCAGGCGTAATACCATTTATGGAGATAAAGGGTACAATAGTTGTTTGAATAATTAACAACGGAAAGAATAATACAATGGACCAAATATATTCTGAGCGCATTTAGTTCCGGTTAAAAAAATTTAATTCAAGCCCGTTCTTTTGTTTACTTTCAACAATAGAAATAACAAAGACATGCTCTGCTTTTATAAAATCTGCATAAGGTTTAATTTTAGCTTCATTAAAAATACCGGTTTCCACTTTGCTTAGTCCAAGTGCCATACCGATAGGAACTGGAACATCAACAATAGAGCTTAATTGAGATGTTACAATCCTGTCCCCAGGTTGAATATCGTAAGTCTTGGGGATATCAACCATAACAAGTTCGGAGCCGTTCCATTTCATAATACCTTCTACACCGCTTCGTTCATCTTTTACGGTAAGTTTTAATTCAACATTTTTCAGTGTTTGAACTATAGCGAAATCATCTGAAATTGAACTGACAACTCCGACTAATCCCTGATCATTTATTACGGGCATTCCCGGTTTGAGACCATCATTTTTACCAACATTAAGTGTAATTGTATTCTGCGATCTGGATAATGATTTGGAAATTATAGTAGCCGGTATTAATGGAAAATTTGACGAATCTTTTAAAGAAAGCAATTGCTTTAATTCAGAGTTTTCAATTCCAAATTTTCTCAATTCACTCACCTGGAGCATTAATTCGGCGTTAAATTTACGCAGTTTTTCATTCTCGCTCCGAACACCTGCAAAATCAAAAATATCAGAAATAACTGAACTAAATGCAGCAAAGCTGCCAAATGCGAGTGATTTTACTTTTTTTGCAGCGGGTTTTTGGTTAATCGATAAAGTAAATAAACAAATTATAATTAGAACAACCAAAACAATATACTCTTTGAAATTTTCCCATATATTGGAAAAAGGTCTAAACATTAATATCTTCTATTCCGTATTAATACTTTTGAATAATGGTTCAAATTATCAATTACTTTACCTGCGCCTCTAACAACAGCCGTAAGTGGTTCATCGGCAACATGAACAGGAAGATTTGTCTCCATTCTAATTCGTTCATCCAATCCTTTTAACAAAGCACCGCCGCCGGTCAGCATTACACCTCTGTCCAATATATCGGCAGAAAGTTCGGGAGGTGTCCTTTCCAAAGATTGCCTAACAGCATCCACAATCTGGACAACACATTCATTTAAAGCTTCCCTAATTTCAACTGAACTTACTTCGGTAGTTTTTGGAATCCCACCCACGAGGTCTCTACCTTTAACCTGGATTGTTATTTCTTCTTTAAGAGGAACAGCTGAACCGACTTCACATTTTATTGCTTCAGCAGTGCGTTCACCGATTAAAATATTATGATTCTTTTTAAAGAACTGCATAATGGCATAATTCATTTCATCTCCGGCAATTCGTATTGATTCTTCATTAACAATACCGGAAAGAGCAATGACAGCTATTTCTGTTGTACCTCCGCCAATATCTATAATCATATTACCAACAGCCGCCTCAACATCAATTCCAATACCTATTGCAGCGGCCATAGGTTCAGCAATTAAATGAACTTCTTTGGCACCTGCATGTTCAGCGCTGTCACGCACGGCTCTCTTTTCAACTTCTGTAACACCACTGGGAACTGCAACAATAATACGCCGGCTGGAAAGAGCGCCGGCTCTAACTTTTTTAATAAATGCTCTAATCATACCCTCTGCGATTTCAAAATCGGCAATTACTCCGTCACGCATGGGCCGGGTTACTCTTATTTCTTTATGTTCCCTTCCTTGCATTTCTTTTGCTTTATTCCCAAGCGCAAGAATTTTTTTTGTATTTCTGTCGAATGCAACTATTGAAGGTTCATTAAGAACAATTCCCTTACCTTTCACATAGATAAGAGTATTTGCAGTTCCCAGATCCATTGCTATATCAGCCGAAAAAAAGTCAAAAACTCCCATAATTCCTCTTAATGTTTAAAGTGTCGTATACCTGTAAAAACCATTGAAATATTATTTTTATTCGCTGCTTCAATAACCTCATTATCCCTTACCGAACCTCCGGGCTGAATAACCGAAGTTGCACCACATTTTATTATTGCCAATAACCCATCTGCAAAAGGAAAGTATGCATCAGAAGCGGCAACAGAATTTTTCAAATTAAGACCATGTTCCTCAGCTTTTAGAGAGGCAATTTTTACGGAATCAACACGAGACATTTGTCCGGCGCCAACTCCTAGAGCAGCTTTATCTTTAGCAAATATAATAGCGTTAGATTTTGTATGTTTAGAAATTGTCCACGCAAATTTTAGATCTTCAAGTTCATCGATTGTTGGTTGTTTTTTAGTAGCAATCTTAAGTTCACTTTCATTTAAAGTAATTCTATCGGAATCCTGAATAATTACGCCGCCAGGAATATTTCTAAACATTATTTTTTCATCGCTAACCGGTTTCAATTGCCTTAGAAGCCGTCTGTCTCTTTTTTTATTAAGAACTTTTAAAGCTTCTTCAGTATATCCGTGCGCACATACTATTTCTAAAAAAATTTCGTTTAATTTTAATGCAAGTCTTTCATCCACTATGCCGGTAAATGTAACTATTCCGCCGAATGCAGAAACCGGATCGCATTTAAGGGCTTTTTCGTATGCATTAAATAAGTCAAATCCTAAAGCCGCGCCGGCGGGATTTTGATGTTTTATGATTGTACATGAATTTTCACCAAGATCTTCGCCTAATTCCACAGCTGCAACCAAATCAAGGATATTATTATATGAGACTTCTTTGCCGTGGAAAACTTCAAAATAATCTTGAAAATTTCCATATAATGCCGCCTGCTGGTGTGGATTTTCACCATATCTTAAAATCTTTTCTTTTGGATAATTAATTCTGATATGTGTTGATGGAATATCAAATTTCTTTTCCAGGAAATTAGAGATATAGGTATCGTAAAATGCAGTATGTGAGAAAGCTGCAACGGCTAAGCTTTTCCGTGTTGTTTCACTAACAACTCCTTTTTTTAATTCAGACAAGAATGATTCATATTGCTGCGGGTTAGTAATTATTGAAACAAATTTATAATTTTTTGCTGAAGCTCTTATTAAGCTAGGACCGCCAATATCAATATTCTCAATAATTTTTTCAATATTTGAATTCGGATCACTGGCAGTTTTAATGAAGGGATAGAGATTAACGCAGATTATATCAATAGGCAGAATACTATTTGCTTCAGCCTGTTTTTGATCTTCCAAATTATCGCGCCTGAATAGAATCCCACCGAATATTTTAGGATGTAAAGTTTTTACCCTACCGTCAAATATTTCCGGAAAACCTGTAAGAGTACTAATTTCAGTTACTTCTATACCGGCTTCTCTCAGTACTTTTGCAGTATTTCCGGTCGCAATAATTTTATAATTAAGATTTACTAATTCTTCAGTAAATTCTTTTATATTCGTTTTATCCGAAACGCTTATTAATGCTAATTTTTCCAACTTATATTCCTGCAAATTATAAATTTACTAACCAGAGTAGAGACAGGGCATGCCCCTTCTCTACATTTTTAGAGACAGACTTACAAAGTGTAAAATAAGCCCCGTCATTACATTTTACCAAATCGGGACATTTAGGATTTAACTAGCCCGGTTTCAACAAAGTTTAATAAATGTCTATTTAAAATCATTTATACGGTATAGAATTAATCCAGCACTACAACACGATCATTAATAATTTTCACTTTATCTTCGGCAAATTTGCCTACAACATAAGGTAAAATTTGATGCTCTATTTTTAGAACTCTTTCAGCAATTTCCTCGGGTGACCCGGCATCAGAAATATCAACACACCTTTGGGCAATAATTTTTCCACTATCATATTCAGTACCAACAAAGTGAACAGTTACACCTGATATTTTTGCAGAAGATTCAAACACTGCTTTATGAACATTTATACCGAACATACCTTTACCCCCAAATGAAGGCAGAAGCGCCGGATGAATATTAATTATTCGCTTATCAAAATTTAACACAACTTCATTTGGAATTAACTTTAAGAAACCCGCAAGTACTATAAAATCAATTTTTAACTTTGAAAGCACCCCTGAAAGTTCCAGATAGTTTATACAACCTTCTTTATTTCCCAGACTGAATGTAGGAATGTAATAACTTTTTGCAATATTAAATGCGGGACAATTAAGCTTATCGCTGAAAACTGCGCAAACCTCAATAATTCTTTTGTCTTGCGAAGAATTTAATATAGCCTGAAGGTTAGAACCTCTACCCGAAACAAAAACAGCTATTTTCAAAATAACTTTATCTTACAATTTATATAAATTAGTTAAATAGAAAAAAATTATCAATTATTATTTGTATGTTCCAAAAAAATAGTACAAATTAATCTTCATCCAGTAAGGCCGAAATCAAATTATTCAGTTTTTTCTGATAATCATAGTTTGAATAACTTTGTGCTTCATCAGCAAACTTTTTTTCCTGGTTTTCATCACCCATTTTCTCATTAGCTCTTGCAGCATAGTAAACGGCATAGGGCCTTACCCATTTTTCTTCTGCACATTCTAATGATTTTGAAACAACAGCATAATTTAAAGATTCGTTATACTGTCCTAAATGGTAAGCGGCCTCACTTAAATATAAATTAATCATGGCTTTTAAAGACTCGGTCTTAACTCTATCCAGGAGATCTAATAAAGAATCAATAGCATTTTTATATTTACCGTTGTCAATCATATTTGAATATTTAATCAAATCAATCTCAGTAGCAGCCAGCGCTCTTCCCCTGTATATGGAACCTTCTCTTTGAGCATATATATCATCCTCAATATCCATATTTCCTTTATCGCATAAATTAAAATATTTTACAGCATCATTTCTATCCCCGCTAATTTCATAACATAATGCTAATCTAAGGTATGCGATTCCTTTATAATCTTCATTAATCGATGTAGAAATAAAAGTAAAATAATATTGCTCCGCATCTTCAAATTGATTTTTTTTGAAATATATGTCACCCATTAAGAAGTTGGAAAAAGATATTATTTGTTTAAAACTTTCATCCCTGCTATTGATGATTTTAGTAAGAATTCTTTCGGCATCATTTAGTCTTCGTCTTTTAATATCAAGTACGGCACTGGAATAACTAAAAAGCAAATTTTCCGGGTAACCGTTAGTCAAATTTTGAAGGTAATGAGATGCCTGTTCATACTCGAATTTATAATCTGTGAGAATTTGAGAATAAAAATAATCGGCTTCAACTTTAGAAAGATTCCCGAAGTTAGCAGCTTTTTTAATATAATTCAAACCAAGTTTTTTATCACCATGTATACCAGCTAAATTTAATGCCCACCTAAAAGAAGAAGGAATCTGCCCAACGCCGAAATAATAAAGTCCAAGTCCAAGATATGCATCATAGTAGGAAGAATCAATTTCCAGAGCTTTGATGAGATTGGATTCCGATTTTTTACTTGCCCAGACAGCATCAAGGAATTTTTCTGCTTTAGCAAAAACTAAAGTTCTATACGAATAATCGGCACCAAGAGTATAAAGAATATCGATGTTATGAGGGTTTTTATCAAGAAAAGCATTTGCTTTATCAACAGCAGTATCGGAATATGCAATAAAAGTATTATAGCTTTTTATATTTTTTGTACTTAAATAATCCCAAAAATAAATACTTGCTTCGTAATGGTATCCCCTTGGATCATTCGGATATTTTAGAATTATACCTTTAAATGTTCTTTCAGCTTTATCCCAGTAAAAATTATAACCAAGATCCAATCCTTTTTTAACGTCTTTGACTATACTATACTGAGCATAGACATTATCCGCTAAAAAAAATAAGGCCACAATGATAGGAATTAGAATCTTATTAGGATTTAATTTAATAGAAAAGGATAATTTGAAGACCCGCATTGTCTCTTTCGAAATCATATTTAATCTTAGCCCGAATCTGGATGTTGTTTACTAATTATGATGCTATTACTTTAGTCCTCATCAGAATATTCCAAAGCAGCTTTCACAAATTCCCGGAATAAAGGGTGCGCTTTTGTTGCTCTGGACTTTAATTCCGGGTGGAACTGACAGCCCACAAACCAACGGTGATCGGGCAATTCAATCATTTCTACAAGCTCTCTGTCCGGAGAAAGACCACTGAAAATCATACCGTTATCAGATAATTTAGCTCTGAATTTATTATTTACTTCATATCTATGCCTGTGACGTTCCGAAATACTATCAGATTTGTATGCTTCATATGCTTTTGTATCTTTACGCAGAATGCACGGATAAGCTCCGAGCCTCATAGTTGCACCCATATTTTTAATATTTTTTTGATCAGGCATCAGATCAATCACATTATAATTATTTTTCTTAAACTCTGCGCTATTAGCTTTTGATAAACCGCAAATATTTCTTGCAAATTCAATTACAGCAAGTTGTAACCCTAAACAGATCCCTAAAAACGGGATATTATTTTCACGCACATATTGTACAGCTCTAATTTTACCTTCAATTCCTCTTTCACCAAATCCCGGAGCAACCAGCACACCACTTACTCCATTTAGCAGTTCAGCGGCGTCTTCCGTTTCAAATAGTTCAGCACTCACATTTCTAACTTTAACCTTAGCATTATTCTCTGCTCCAGCATGTATAAAAGCTTCCATAATACTTTTATATGCATCCATATGGTCTACATATTTACCGCACAATGCAATCTCAACAGTTCGTGCAGGGTTTTTAACTTTTGTAACAAAATTTTCCCATTCTTCAAGTTTAATTTTCCTATCCGCTAAATGAAGCCTGTTGATAACAAGCTGATCTAATTTTTCCTTATAACAAACAAGCGGGACTTCATAAATAGTTGAGCAATCGTAAGTTGATATTACTGCCTTTGAATCTACATTGCAAAAAAGCGCAATTTTATCCCTCAAGTCCTTAGTTAATTTTTTTTCTGATCTGCAAATTAATACATCAGGCTGAATGCCAAGTTCCAATAAATTCTTAACACTGTGCTGGGTAGGCTTTGTTTTTACTTCTCCGGCTGAAGCAATATATGGAACCAACGTCACATGAATGCTTAACGCATTTTTTCTACCCACCTCCATCATCAACTGACGCATAGCTTCAATAAACGGCAGGCTTTCAATATCTCCTACAGTTCCGCCTATTTCACTGATGATAATGTCATATTCACCCAATTCACTAAGTTTTAACATTCTTTGCTTAATTTCATCAGTAATATGAGGAATAACCTGAACCGTTGCGCCTAAATAATCCCCTCTTCGTTCCTTTGTAATAACGTCATTATAAATCTGACCTGTTGTTGTATTGTTCATTTTGGTCATATTTACGTCGAGGAAACGCTCATAATGACCCAAATCCAAATCGGTTTCCGCACCGTCTTCGGTTACATAAACCTCACCATGTTGAAACGGATTCATTGTTCCCGGGTCGACATTTATATAAGGATCAAATTTTTGAATAGTTACTCTAAAACCACGTTGCTTTAGCAGGAGACCTAATGAAGAGGCTGTTATTCCTTTTCCTAATGATGAGACTACCCCGCCCGTAACGAAGATAAATTTTGTTTTGTTTTTTGCAGACATGTTGTTCGTTTTTGTCTTCAAATATAGAACTTAATCGTACGAATTTCAATTTAATATAGTTAAAATATTAACTTTTATTAAATTTTTTTGTTTTTTTTGATTACCCGCTAAAATTAAGGGAAAAGTCAATACTAATTAGTAATAATCTAAGAGAAATGTAATTGTATATTTACGGATAGTAAAAGTAAATACGCGCAGTCAATAAAAAAAGAGTATTGATCTAAAGATGACACAATATCAGACTGCGGACAATATTGGACTGAATGAAACGATGATAGTGAAATATTTTCTTAAACATCTAAAATAATATTTATAAAATAATGGGTTCCTTAAAGTATTAACCAAACCCTTGACTAAATAGTTAAGCTAATAAATTTTAGTAAGTATAATTCGTATAAATTAAATCAAACAGAATTTTAGAATTTTATCTAATATAACTTCGGATCTAATTCTGAATAAATTTCTGAAACAATTTAAGAAGGAGCTTTAGCCAACTTCAATGTTTTATATTTAATTCTCAGCGGCTCTGCTTGTTAAGTAAGCAATCAACGAATATACGGCGGCTATGATCATTAAATAAAACACGAAATTAATAAGAGTATCGCTTGCCGAATGAGATCTTTTATCAATGTCCATAAAAATGTATACTGCATAAGCCATTCCACTTATCATTATGAGCCAGCCAATTATTGATATAGGAATAAAAAATATACCAATCCTTTTAAACCAAGGGAAGTTCATATTTATCTCTTTACATGTGATTAATAACTAATATTTTTCCTTTATTTGAAAAGATTATAACCCAAGATGAATTTCTTTTTAATTTACCGCTTGCATTAATGCAATAGCAATGAAATTTTTAGTGATGAACATTATGTTGAACCGAGTGTTTTCGGTTATCGGTATTTTCTTTTCGAATCGGCATAACCAAAATTTTCCCAGACTATCCAATTACCTTTTTTTTCTATTCCTATAGCAGCGCCGGTTATTTGGCGGTTATTAATTAGAAAATTTATAAAATTGTTTACAGTATCTTCCTGTCTTTTTAAGCTACATATTGAAGCCAGACACAATACTAAAAAGCCAAAGATAAGGATTACAGAAAATTTCATAAAATGTATACCAGTATTATAATTAATGAAATAAAAATGATAATAATTTGAATGACTGCTGCCGATAAAAATTTAATTGTTTTCGGGCTGCCTGATAAAAAATAAATATTTTTTATACTTAACATGTTTGTAACTATTAAAATAACAGGCATTAAAATAAATAGCAGATTGGTAAGATATCCGGTTTTATCCGCCAATTCCCTTAGGTTTGAACGAAGAGTACTGTGGGTAACGAAGAAGCTTTTCATCACAAATGCTGCGATAACATACAGCGGAATAATTATCCACCAAAAGCTTATTGCTGTTTTGCTGTGTGCACTTGTAATAACTTTTGCTAGTAATTCTTCATGTCTCAAGTTATTTATTTCTGGTAAAGACATATTTGTTAATTTATCTTTAAAATTTTTCATATCTATCTCAATAATACATCAGCTTATATTTGGTTGCACTTTTTTCGAAGTTTTTCTAATCCTCTTGATAGTAAAGATTTTAACGTTCCTTCTTTTATGTTAAGGATTTCAACAATTTCTTTGTTGTCCTTTCCTTCAAAGAATCTCAACGAAATCACTTCCTGGTACTTAACCGGGAGAGTCTTCAAAGCTTCCATTACGATCAGAAATAGCTCATGGTTTTGAAGCTCAATTTCTAATTTTTTCTTGTCTTCCATCATGTAATTATTTAACAAATTTATATCATCAAAATCAATTCGTTCAAACAAAGAACCATGTTTTTTTTTGTGTCTAAAGTGCTGATTCACTTCATTTGTCGCAATGCGGTAAAGCCAGACTTTTATAGATATGCCCCTGTAGGAAAAGTGGTTTATATTTCTGAAGGCTTTAATGAATGTATCTGCCATAATATCCGATGTGTCGTCGAAGCTGCCGGTCCTGTGGAATACGTAGGCAAATATTGGCTTGTAGTAAAGTTTGAATAGTTCAGAGAACTCAGCAGGGTTATTCTTTATTCTATTTAAAAGCTCAGTTTCTGTCATCATAAATTGAAAACTCTTACTTTAATAATGCAAAAGTGTCCAACTGGTTGCATACTTTATCTTTAAGGCTGTCCCGGATACTTAGAAAGAAGTTTAAAAGAGTCGACTCCGTTGCTAATGAAAAATGCAAAGTTAATTTTCAATTTTTTATCAAGCATTTTAAATTTATATAGGGGAAATGCAGTTCGAACAATCTGCCTGACTGGCAGGCTGCTCAACTCGTATAAAATGAGAAGGTTATTTAACCAAATCTTTAATGTATTGAGTTGATACGGATTTAGGCCTAAATATAGGCGTAAGCATTGCTCTATTAATTACGGTCTGTGCAGTTAATCCAAGACTGCGAGCTACAGCGAACATAACAGTATAATATGAAAATTCTTTTAACCCGTAATAATAAAGAACAGCTCCTGTTACAGCATCAACATTAGGCCATGGATTTTTAATTTTTTCAATTTTCTTTAATTCACCCGGAACTACTTCATAAAGTCTGGCGACTGTTAAAAATACCGGATCATCGGGAAAATGTTTTTTACCGAAATCTAAAAAAGCATTAAACCTGGGATCGGTTACACGTAATACTGCATGTCCATAACCCGGAATTACTTTGCCTAAACTAATAGTTTCAGCAACAATTTCTTTAATTTGTTCGGTTGAAGGAGTCCCGCCGTATTTTTCCATTATCTCCAGAATCCATTTCAAGCTCTCTTGATTAGCAAGCCCATGTAACGGCCCGGCAAGCCCATTAAATGCACCTGATAAGGAATAATACATATCTGCAAGAGCTGAACTGATAACCTGATTTGCCATAGCACTAACGTTTCCGCCTTCATGATCGCAATGAGCAACAAGATAGAGTCTGATTAAATCTTTAAAGTCCGGAACATTTGAAACACCAAGCATATGAACAAAATCACCTGTTAAATCCATATGCTGATCGGGCTGAATAATATCGCCTTTATTAAATTTTAATCTGTAAATACCGGCTGCAATTGCAGGCAATTTAGCAACAAGGTTTAATGCATCTTCAAGAGTTGATTTCCAGTGATCATCTTTTTGTATTCCGATATCATACTCAACAGCAAATAATGATTCCTTCTGCATAACAAGAATAGCAGTGTTAAGCATCGCCATAGGATGGGAGTCTTTAGGCATAGCTTTTAACAGATTCCAGACATAGCCGGGCACTCGTTTACGGCTTTTTAAATCATCACTAAAACTATGTAATTCTTCTTTATTCGGTAATTCACCTGTTAAAAGTAAAAAGTAAATTTCTTCCGGAGTTTTATCTACCAATTGAGTCAGAGGCATTTCACGCACGATTAAACCTTCATCCTGAGGTACTCTTGAAGTATCGCAAATAAGTGCGCGTACACCTCTCATTCCACCGAAGGCTTGCGAAACTGTTACTTCTGATAAGACCTTGCTACCACCTCTTTTCAGCAGGTCTTTTGCTTCCTGCCTCCAGATATCAATTTTCCAGGACAATTTTTCGGATATAACGCTCATTGGTTACTCAGCTTTAATAACTTTAAAATAAGTAATGATTTATAAGAATTACCTAATAAATTTAAGTAATTTTTGTTAGTATTTCAAACCAAAATAATGCATATTTATAAATTTTGATTGATCTTATATAATTTATAAAACTAAAAGTCTTCAAATACTTAATATTTAACACTATATTTTTAATTAGTAAGTACTTGCATTTGCTTTAATTATTAAGGTATTCTTTCAATTCAATAACCACAAGAATACTTTAAATGAACAATAATTGTAATTATATGCAGTAATATTGTATAATTCTCCAATAATGAATATTTTATTTCATATTAAATTATTTATGCTAATGCACCAATATTCCTAATTTTTTTATATTGTTATAAAATATTGAACGGTGATATCCTAAATAGTTATCAATACTAAAATCCCGTTTAATTCTATTTAAAGTTTAGGTCATATGACCACAGGAGATTAATTTTCCAGTACAAATTGGAGGATCTCCGATGGATAAAATTCAAAATTCCGATTATTACGGACTTAAACGTCTTGAGTCCAAGAACGCTAAAAATGCTATTATTCAAAAGCTTGCTCAGGATTTTAACCTTACTCCTATTATCGCCGAAGCTTTTTATAAGCAAGTTTCTATATACTTCCAGGAACATTCCAATATAACTCTTTCCAGTGGTGAAGTTTCTTATGAAGCTGTTTGTTCAACTGAACCGGCTGGTAAACACATTAGGCTTACCCGCAAGGTTACCTGCCGCCTGAAGCTTATGGACATTAACTCTGACTTTGATGTACTCGCTAACTTTGGCCTTGCAGGCATGAGAAGACTCCGTATTGAACGCCTTACAAGACAAGCCTATGACCAGGGCGCTCTGCTTACTTATGAAGATCTGGCTTTGCTGCTGACCACCTCGCCTGCTACCGTTAAAAGAGATATCTTCTTCCTTCGCAAAGACGGTAAGTTCATTATGACAAGAGGTACCAAGCTTGATATGGGACCGGGTCTTTCTCATAAGTCTATCATTCTTGACCTGTACTTCAAAGGCTATTCTTTTACTGATATTGAACTCAAAACCAATCACTCTGAAACTTCCGTTAAAAGATACCTGGCTGATTTTATCCAGGTAGCTACTCTTCATAATCAAAAATTCTCACCGCAGCAAATCAGGCTTATTGCTCAAAAGTCCGATCGCCTCGTCAGAGAGTATATCCAACTTTATGACATCTACTATAAGCTTGATAATAAACGTCTTTTGGATATCTTTTCTCCAGAACCGGCTGACGCTGACTCTAAAAAAAAATCCGGCATTCCTTCCCGCTCAGGAGGCAATGACAATGAGTAAAGCTTTAACTAAACAACAAATTCAACTCAAAAAATTCAGGCGTCTTAGCGATAAATCTCTTGAGCAGCTTTTGCTGCACCGCTTTCTTAATAACTACGGATATGACAGAGGTGAGATTACCGCTAAAGCCATTATCAACGATATCCTTCAGCTTGTTGACCATTACTTCCTTGTCTCAACCCTGGATGACGACCTTCACCATATTAATTACGGACAGCTTGTCTGGATGGCCGTACCGGTTGATGAGTTCCCGCAGAGAAGTAAATCTATTGCCGCTACAAGGCTTAAGCCAGTGGTGCTTTCCTTCATTAACGATGAAGATATCTCCCACATTGCTCACGGTTTCGATTCTAAATCCCTTCGTAAAAACAGGCTTAAGCGATGGGTTGATCAAGCTTTTGACCAGGGCGCTTTACTTACTCAGCTTGACCTTGCTGCACTTCTCGGTGTTTGTGATGCTGTCGTTAGTCAGTATGTGCAGGAAATTCAAACCGATGGCCATTTACTCCCAACAAGGGGTAACATTCATGATCTCTCTGGAGCTATCACTCATAAAAGAGAAATTATTACTCTGTATCTGCAAGGCTTTCTTACTCCTGATATTGCGCTTAAAACCAATCACTCTAAAGAAGCCGTCGACCGTTACATCAAAGACTACCACAGAGTGGAGATTCTATGGTATCACGATATTAAAGACCCGGATAAAATCTCTATGTTATCAAGATTATCTAAGCGAGTTGTCCAACAGTATATTGACCTTTTGCCATCTAAATTGAAAAACAGTTTGTCAAAGAACGATGGTAAAACCTAATGTTTTATTTCTAATTTTTCTTAATTTTAGGGAAACGACTTGTTTTCGTTTCCCTTTATTCAGTGTTTCTGTTACTTTGTTCTTATTTAACTTATTTAATTTTAACTACTTAGTCTCTCATGTGGTCATTTGATACTATTTCAAATACAACATTTTCTTTGTAGAACTAAACCCGCCGGCATCTAGCTTATAAAAATAAATTCCACTTGCAAGCTGTCTGTGGTTAACAATCTGCTGAGCATTGAATAGTAAAAAATGCGAACCGGCATTCTGGAATCCATTAATAAGAGTAGTTATTTCTCTTCCAAGAATATCATAAAGCTTCAGTTTTACAATACTACTTGAAGGAAGCTGCCAACTAATAATTGTAGATGGGTTAAAAGGGTTTGGGTAATTTTGAAATAACATTAATTTAACTGGTAGAACATTTTGTTTGTTCTGTATTCCTGTTATAATATTAGTCGGGGACATTTGAGTAACCTGGCCTCTTATCTCTCCGTTTTGGTAAGCAGTTGAATGAATATCTATATAAAGATTACCTTTAAATAAATCGCTTGTGGTTGCATCATCTATACCGGACCAATATGAATTTAAAGTACTATCTGCAAAAGTTAACGGATGGACAACAGGACCGTTCGTTTCCGACTCTCCGTCATGAATATGTGCTAGATAATAGCCTGAAGATAAACCGGCAAATGTAATCTGAAATTTTACAGAATCATTAACATACAAAAGCCATGCTGTTCCGGTTGCTGAAGAGTTTATAGGAGCCGGAGTAACAATTTGTTCTTTCGTTAAATTTGCAGAAAAACCTACACCGTTATTCATCCATAACTGCCCTCTTATTTCTCCGCCCGGATATTTAATTGAATTTACGCTTATATAGACGTTGCCTTTGATAAGATTAATTATTACACTATCAGGGAGATCAGGCCAAATTCCGGATGCCGTATTTCCTACATAAGGAGTGATTGCCCTAATCATTTCATCAACACCTGAGTTGACTTGATAAAAATTAGCTTGTATAAAATGTGAGGTTAACTGTGCATATGTAATCTGATACGTCAACGAAGATAAATCGCTATCAATTACAGCCCATGAAGTCCCTGACCCACCTGTTGCAACAAAAGGAACTTCCTGGCCGCCGTCCAGGCTCGCATTAAATCCGATTAGTCCGGATCTCAAAACTTGTCCTCTGATTTCGCTATTTGGATAATTGGAGGTATTAATATAAATAGAGAGATTATTATGAATAAGACTGTCCAATTCAACATCGTCCATTCCGTTCCATACCCCGGCTGCCGAACTATCGATAATATTAATTGGTTCACCATTGCCCTCATTAAAACTCTTATTCGATGTATTAAAATCAGCAGAATTTATAGAGCTGGACAACCCGGCAACTGTTAAGTGGTATGTAAGAGTGCCACCATTATTGTTGAGAATAGCCCACGCGGTTCCTGAAGCGTCGGTAGAATCCGAATTGAAGCGCGTCGTGTTAGCATTGAAAGAGATAGTAAAACCTAGTCCTTCAACAAGTAAAAGCTGCCCACGTATTTCACCGTTTGGATTATTTGCAGAACCAACATTGATATAAACTTGACCATTTAACAATGCTCCTGCTATGCTGTCGGGTAAATTAGTCCATGATCCTGAAGCGGTATTGCCGTTAAATTGTATTGCCCGCATGATACTACCGTTAATACCCGGTAAGCCAAATCGGAAATAAGCTGATGTATATCCCGAGGACAATTGAGCATAGGTAACCCGGTAATAAAGCGTGGATCTATCATCGCTGAGTATTGCCCATGCAGTACCGGAAGCGATTGTGGAAATTGAAGATACTTCATTTGCCCCATTCAATTCCGTAGTAAACATTATTTCAGAATTAGTTCCACCACCAACACCGTTTGAATAATATTTTTCAGTAAGTAAAATTAATAACAGGAACGGCAAGGCAATTCGTTTCATATTCCTCCTTATTTGTAATAACCCATTAAATTTAATATTAAAGGCAATCCTCATCCACTTGTATAAATTGCATTAAGTTGAAATATCTGCCCGAAGGATACAATTTTAATATATGCAGAGGCTTAATTTTTGTTGTAAAATATATTTTTTTTTCACATAAAGTATGATATAATATAATCATGCTTCGTAATAGATTTATAGTACCTTCTAATACAATTAATTCAGAGGTGGGGACTATCACAACAATAATTATTAAAGTAATCGCGAGATAACTGCAGAAAATATTTTCAGGATAAAACTGTGCTGTAAAAATCTTAATAACTTAATACGTGAATATTTTTTTATATCACTTTCACTACAACCATAGTCATGTCGTCATGTTGGACGGCTTTGCCCATAAAGTTGTGAACTTCTTTAAGAATATTATCAAGAATTTGTTTTGCATGCAGCATGGAATTATCTTCAACTGAAGAAACTAATCTGTTTTCACCAAATTCTTCATTCAATTTATTCATTGCTTCTGTAAAACCATCGGTGTAAAAAACGAATATGTCACCGGAAGAAAAAGGAACTTCCACTTCTTTAATCGACCTGTTAAAAATAGGACCTTTCTCCAGTCCTAATGCCATACCGGAAGAGTTAAGGAATTCAGTAAAACCTTTTAATGAATTTTTCACAATGACCGGGTTATGTCCAGCCCTTGCAATTTTGATATTTTTATTTTCCAAATCGATTACACCATAAACCATACTAATAAAAGTTCCCCGTTCTACATTTTCATAAAACAAAGAATTTAATTCTGTCAAAAAATTTGCCGGTGTATATGCGATTCTTGTTAATGCTTTTAGGAAGCCTTTTGTAAGAGTCATATAAAAAGCTGCCTGAGTCCCCTTCCCAGAAACATCGCCGATTATTATACCAATTTTTTTATCCTCTGAAATAACAAAATCATAATAATCACCGCCTACTTCCAGCGCTGGAACGCAGCGGCATGCAATTTCTAAACCTGGAAATTGCGGGTTGGTCCGCGGAAGAAAACTCAATTGAACTTCTTTTGCTATTTCAAGTTCCCTCTGAAGTCTTTCCCGTTCAGTTATATTTCTTGCAAAAGAAGGAGTAATATCATCTAAATCTAAAATTTTGTCTTTGGACAATATTGCTGTACACCCATATAATATTATTAGTACCAAAAAAACTAATAAAGAATGTGCCGAGGAAGAATACGAAACATGTCCCGTATTGAGTAATGCTAAGCCTTCTAAAGTAATGAAAAAAATTGTTAGTGAACACATTGAGGTAAGAAGGTCGTACTTATAATATATCCATACCATTATTACTCCCAGTAACATTCTCCAAATAATACTTATGTAATGAGGATAAATATCGCTTGTATTAACCAATCCCCAAATTATTCCCGCCGCTAATATTAGTACTACTGCTGAATTTATTCTTTTCCTTAATCCTGATACTATGAATGATAAAAAAATAGCAGCAAGACAAATGGGATAAAAAACGGATTTTGTGATTATTTCGAAAGAAGGACTCTGAGAATTCAGTGAATCGAAAAGTACATATTGGTAAGACGTGCAAGTTACGGCAGTAAAATTCTGAGCTATTAAAAGGAACAGTAATTGTATAATTATTAAAGCAAACCCGGTAGTTAAACCGTTCAGAACACTAACCCCGATTCTCGTATTTAGAAAATATCCTTTAGTAATCAGATCAATTGAATAAAATTTATCTTTCCAAACCTCTCTTGAAACAGTTTCTCCTGCAGCCCAGGCAATAAGAACGAATCCACCGTAAAAAACCCCGGCCATGACTATAGGAAATAAAATATTCCACCCTGCCTGATCATTATTAATTAAATAAAAATTAATTCCTAATGTGATTGCAGCAATAAGTGAAACTATAAATGCTAATCTAAAACCTATTTCATAAGCTTTTATTTTTTTATATGCGACTACACCCAAGAGAATTATTATAACAAGATAGAATACAACAATAATAATGTCCTGAAATAAATCTGAATCTATAACTGTATATTTATCCGGTATAACATATGATAATTTATAAGCCGAAATCATATTTCCTGAAAGAGTTACATCAACATTGATACTATCATCCATAAATCCAGAAATTCCACGCCACGTATACACATAATCTATTCTATGAGTATGTAATATTTTTTTCTCACTTTGGAAATTTAATTCATCTGAATCGTTAGATATTAAGGAATATTTTACAGGTGTAATTGTATCTGCAGGATTTTCAGGTTGTTCTTTTTTTTCGATTTTGAATAGTCGCGAATTAAACTTTTTCACAACATCTCTTACTTCACCTATACTTGCTGAAGGAATTTCATCAGAATCATTCTCAGCTATAGAAAATTCAATTAAATTACCTTTTGTATCATAGGAAACCATTATGATTGAATTATCTGTTTGATTTTCAGCCGATGTAACTCCAAAACTTAAATTCGATTTTGGTGTTTTACTCCAGGTAACCTTCCAAAAATAACCCGGGAGCGAAGTTCTTAACAGTTCATTCCCTTTTTTATATCCATACACACATTGTACCTGCCTGATTAATCCTAAGTTTGACTGTAGACTACAGTTTTTCTGTAAATTATCAGTCCTTATATTATAATCCTGTAAGAATAATTCCGCTTTGTGTAATATTTCTTTACTATCATATTGTATTCTCAATCCGCCCATGAGCTGAACATCTCTGTAAATTGTAAAATAGATTATTACGAGAGTTATTGACGTAATAATAAAAGGAAGAACTATTTTTAATTTTTTCATAAAAAAATAATTAAAGAGAATAAATAGAATTCAAGAAAACTTGAATGTCAAATTAAATAAAATTTGTTGATTTTCGGAATCTGCCTTAAAAGTTAAAAATATTTTAGATAATTAATCCTCCACTATGTATTCGATAAAAAATGCATAGTTATTAATAAAATTTATTATTTACAAATTCATTTCAAATTAAATGCCCCCCGAAACCGGCGTTACGTGCATAGGATCAGGCATATTTGCCCTGAAAACATTATATTTTACAGTTGTCTTCAAACCGGTTAAATAAAATGGCAATAATTAATATTTTAATATATCGTATATTTAAAATTAGTTATTTTTAATTAAATATCGGTTAAACTTTAATAGCTTTACTACCGTCTAAATAAATATTAAGTTATTTAATAATCAGTTGCCTAAATTGAAATTTTCATATAAAGTACATTCACATTTAAGAATATTAGTTCTTTTAATCATAATTTTAAGCGGTATAATATGTTCTTATGCACAGGATTCTACTTCAAGCCTGGCATTTAAGAAGAACAGGCCTGATGGGAGAGTTTACTTTTATTATCATTCTGATCTTTCCTATGAACTATGGCAGCGTTTTAACCTATTTAAGGATGCAAATGCGGGAAATGCTCTGGCCGAACATGAATTGGGTATAAGGTATATCCTTGGGTTAGGATTACCTGCAGATACAGTTAAAGCGGCGTATTGGATCCATAAAGCAGCGGAACAAAACTTACCAGGAGCATGTTTTAATTACGGCATTTTAGTCAATAACGGATGGGGAGTTAACTGGAATCCTTTTGAAGCCTATAAATATTTTTATATAGCCGCCCAGAATAATATGCCACAGGCAGAATATATTATAGGTATTTCTTATACAGATAATCTAACTGTTAAAAGGAATTGGAGTGAAGCATACAGATGGCTAAAAAAATCAGCGGATGCCGGATTTAAACCCGCCACTGAAACTCTGGCAGAATTAAAGAAGAGTATTTCCTTTTCAAAAATCGATACAACTGAGGCGGATACCGAACAATCAACAAACAGTAATAAATATAATGCTTCTCAGGATAATCAGACAGCACTTAATTCATCAACAAATCTTGTGTTTGTTGATTTTAATACAGTATCTGATACCGTATCTGAAATTCCAAACAAAATTTTGCTGCAGGATATTTTGCATGAAGGAAATGAGAAACTTGCAAGAATACTAAAAATAAATGATAAAAAAGATACCACGCTTGCATTTAATCCTTCAGCGATAGATTCACTAGCCATAATTGGGAATGAGGGAAGCCCGGAAGCATTAACTCTTCTCGGCAGACTGTATGAACTGGGCATTTATACTAAAAAGGATATTACTCAAGCGGCAGTTTATTATATTAGGGCAATAAAACTCGACTCGCCCCGTTCTCCTGTTCTACTCTGGAAAATGTTAAGAGATTCAAGATACTTTGTAGTGCTGAAAAAACTAGTTGAACAGAATGATCCCAGGGCAATGTTTGTCTGGTACGGTTTGTTTGCTGCAGGTATTGACAATCAAATAACACAAGAGGATGCAATAAACTTTCTTAAAAAAGCCGCTTCCTTAAATTATATTCCGGCGTTAGATGAACTCGGGCTAAATCTTTATACGGGAAAATTTTTAAAGCAGGATAGAGATAAAGCTGTAATAATCTGGCAGCATTCTCAAAGTTTAGGCAGCCGTGAGGCTTCTCTCAGAATACTGGTTGCTGAAATTTTTGGTTATGCTAAAGCGCAGGATTTCCAGAATACGGTTGATGAAATTCAGAAGGCAAATGCTGAAGGATCTATACTTGCACAGGCAACTCTTGCTTATTGTTATGAAAACGGTATTGGCTCGGAAACAAATGAAGCAAAAGCAGTTTTATACTACAGAATGGCAGCTCAACGCGGCAGCCGCTTTGCTTTTGATGAACTAAAACAAATGTATGACGCGCTAAGACCTAACGACAGCAATTATAAAGTCGATTAAATAAATCTATCATTAGCCCTATTAATATTAAGAAATAAAACCGGGATATTTTTCCTGTCTTTTTCAACCGGGGAATGGCTTTTATCCACTTACAAGTTAAAAAATGATATTCATCTATTAAATATATATTTATTATTACGCTCAATTATTCAAAATGAAGTTTTAGAAAAGTACTTTTTCTAATCGGAATATACATCGATTGTTCTTTTTTAATTTATTTTTTATAAAAAAGAGTAAATAATTTAATTAAAAAATCGTATTTTATTCATGGTATCCTATAAATTCTTTAATAATTTATAATGAGACATGGCACAATTAATCGCTAAAATAAATTCAAAACTGCCCAAAGTGGGGACAACTATTTTTACAGTAATGTCCAGGATGGCTTCGGAATACAACGCTATTAATCTTTCACAAGGATTACCGGATTTTGATTGTCCCATAGAATTAAAAGAGCTGGTTACTCATTATATGGCAGTCGGCTCCAACCAATATGCGCCTATGAGCGGCGTTCGGGCATTAAGAGAAAATATTTCTTCTAAAATAGAAAAGTTATACGGCTACTACTATGATCCTGAAACAGAGATTACAATTACGGCAGGTGCAACACAAGCGCTGTACACTGTGATTTCCACGATTGTATCGCCGGGCGATGAAGTAATTATATTTGAACCTGCATACGATTCATATGCACCTTCCGTAATTGCAAACGGCGGAACGCCGGTTTTTATACCCTTAAAAGAATCTACTTTTCTAATTGACTGGGACAGATGCAAAAAGGCCGTTTCAACTAAAACCAAACTGATTATTATCAATTCACCACATAATCCGACCGGTAATGTAATAACGTTTGGAGACTTAAAGAATTTAGAAGAAATTATCAGGGATACAAATATATTAATACTTAGCGATGAAGTTTATGAGCACATTGTTTTTGACGGCGCCAGGCATATAAGTTTATGCCATTCCGGAGAGCTGGCAAGAAGGAGTTTTATTGTATCATCGTTCGGGAAAACTTATCATACTACCGGATGGAAAATCGGTTATTGTACTGCGCCCAAACACTTGATGAGTGAGTTTAGAAAGCTGCATCAGTATATTGTTTTTGCAGTAAATACGCCGATTCAACATGCATATTCCGACTATATTTTAAAACAGGAACGTTATCTTAATTTAAGTGGATTTTATGAGGCAAAACGGGACCTGACATTAAAAATATTGAAAGGTTCTCAATTTAAATTTACAAAAACCAGAGGGACATATTTTCAATTGCTTGATTACTCTGGAATTTCGACTAAAAATGACATTGAGTTTGCAGAATATTTAACCAAAAGTATTGGTGTTGCAGTTATACCAATGTCGCCATTTTATTCAGGAATAAGTACGCGCAGACTTATAAGAATTTGTTTTGCTAAACGGGATGAGGTCCTAATAAAAGCTGCAGAAAAATTAAGTTTGATGATATCTCAGCAAATATAATTTTATGGAATTTACAAAAGGTATGGTTTGAGACAATTAGACAGGCTTAACCGCCTATTTAATCTTTATAGCAGCGATTTAAGTTATAAAGAAATTGAAAAACTAATAAAAAAGGATATCCCGGAGCTCTACAATTTCTATGTTAGGAAAATGAAAGACTCCACCGGACAGGAAAATACTCCACGGAAATTTTTAAAACTTATACGCGCATTGTTTATTGAATTTCTTCAACAACTTACACCTGTTCGGAGGCTTCTTTATACTCTCGGATTAATCCTTTTTATTTATGGATTTTTATCCGAGCAAAACCATTTAGCATTCATCGGCTTCATACTCATAAATCTGCTTTTGGCATTTGAACTTGCAGATAAACTTGTTGCAAAAGATGAACTTGCTATTGCACGAGAAGTACAGTTAGGGCTTATGCCTAAAGAGCCTCCACAAAATAAATTTTACGATATAAGCAGTTATTCTGAGGCCGCACATGAAGTTGGCGGAGATTATTTTGATTTTATAACAAATGAAACTTCACCCGAAATTGTCTATACGCTTATAGGCGATATTTCCGGAAAGGGAATGGCAGCAGCTTTGCATATGGCACAAGTTCAGGCAGTATTGCATAACCTGATCAATTACAATAATTCACCCAAAGAAATTTTAATCCTTTTAAATGATAATTTTATAAAAATATTTAAAAAAGGTTCTTTTTTTACTGCAATCCTTGCATGTATAATGCCGGATGGTTCAATCTTATTGTCGCGGGCAGGGCATACTCCATTGGTTTATTACAATAAAAAAGAGCAGGCATGCCGAAATATTGTCCCTCGCGGTATGGGAATAGGGCTTAGCCGCAATTCAATTTTTGAAAATTCAATTGAAGAAATTAAAATAAAACCGGAAAGCGGAGACATATTAGTTTTTTACACGGATGGAGTTGTAGAGGCTATGAATGACTTTATGCAGGAATACGGTGAAGATATGTTAAAAAAAGTCATAGTGAGAAATGCAGATAAATCTGCTAAAAAGATACAGGAACAAATTCTTGAAAATATATCCTCTTTTACAGGATCCTCGCCCGTTCACGACGATTTAACTTTGATAATTATGAAAACTGTGTAATATTAGAAAATCTCACTTAATTTTATATCAGTATAGCTTTTTCAATTAGAAAATTTATCTTCAACCATAAGATTTTTTTGCTCTTTATATTTTGGCACTTCAACTTTTTGAAGGATTATCATTCCCAGAAGAAAAAACAATCCCATTGTAAGTGCAGCCAATCTCTGATTAAATAAATCGGCAATAATGCCATAGAATAAAGGGCCTACAACTGCCGATGATTTCCCGAATAAGCCGTCATAGAAACCGAAAAATTCAGCTTCCCTTGATTTTGGAGTAAGAAGCGCCATTAAACTTCTGCTGCATGATTGCGATGAACCTATTGCAAGCCCTGCAGATAAACCAACAAGATAAAATTCCGAAACCGACTGTACAAAGAAAGCACCAACGGCAACCATCAGCCAGATAAAAAGAGTTATGGTAATTGTTTTCTTCGGTCCAATATGATCCGAAACTATACCGAAAATAAAAGCTCCGCTTACAGCAGTGCTCTGAGTAATAATGAAGAAATATATTACCTGTGCATCGGTCATCTTTAAAATACTCGAGGCAAAAATTGAAGCAAATGCGATTATCGTAATAATTGCATCGTTATATAAGAAGAATGCGAGCAGGAAACGTGAAATTGAGGGATACTGATTTTTAATAAATAATGCTTTTAAAGTTTCCCGGCTGTTTTTAATACCGGTTTTAAATGTGGATTTATCTACAAGAGGACTTATCTTAGGCTCATTTACAAATAGGAAAAGGGGCAATGAAAAAGACATAAAGAATACAGCGGCAACAACAAAAGAAAGCCTTACATAAAAATAATAATCCGGTGAACCGGATGCAGGGAGCATTAACATTACTATTAATAAAACCGTAAGAGCGCCTATATATCCCATTGCAAAACCATAACCCGAAACCCGGCCTAAATTTTTCTTCCCGGTTAAATTTGGCAGAAATGCATCATAAAATACCAACCCTGACTTAAAGCCAATATTGGCAAAAATAAAAAGTATAAATCCTAAAAGCACATCTCCCTTCCGGACATAAAACAATAAACAAGTACAAACTACGCAGACAATAGTAAATAGAAGTAAAAACCTTTTCCTGTTCCTGGATATATCGGCAATCGCTCCCATAGGGGGGCTTAGTAAAGCAGAAATTATCATTGCAATACTTACTGCCAGTCCCCACAGCCAGGTTTTACCGCCTGCAACATAATTAGTAAAATACTTGGAATAAATTACGGTAACGATAATTACTGAAAATGCAGTATTAGCAAAATCGAAAAGAGTCCAGAAAAAAATTTTACTCTTCGACTGCATAATTTATTTTTTAGAGGAAGGTTTGGAAATGCTTTCTTCCAGCAGGCCGCGCCCCGTTTTGTTCAATTTACCGGAGTCTTTCAATTCCGTTAATATTACATCAAGTATTCCGTTAATAAATTTTCCGCTTCCGGCCGTACTGTAAATCTTGGCTATTTCTATCGCTTCATTTATAGAAACTTTAGGGGGAATGTCCGGAAAGTAGAGAAGTTCACAGATCCCCATACGAAGAAGGATTTTATCAATTAATGCGATCCTGTTCATTTCCCAATTATCTACTCTTAATTTAATATGTTTATCCAGTTCATCTTTATGAGCTAAAACCCTATGTACAAGATCATTAGCAAATTCTCTATCCGATATATCATCAATATCGCTGGTCATAGCTCCTACAAGAGCTTCAAGAGACTCCTTATTCAGATTGTAAGCGTAAAGAATTTGCAGCACCTTTTCTCTTACAACTCTTCTTTTAAATACCTGGGACATACTTTAATAAACCTGTAAATATTCAATAATAAGAACATAAAATTATCGAAATTAAGTCTAATTCAAAATTAAACATAATTATGGGTGAAATTGTACTATTAATCTAAAAATTTTAGAGACTGCCTGCTTTAAGCTATAAAGCAAAAAGCCAGAATACCAGCAGTGCAATACTCTCTTTCATTTTATAATAAAGGTTGTGCTGAAAGTTTAACTTTAAATCGGAAGCAGCCAGTTCCGACCTTATTTTATAAAATTTACATACCTCATGTACGCGGGTTAAATGATACGAATCGGATACAATAATTATTCTGCCGATATTTTTTTTTGTACAAATTTGATCTCTAATAAATCTTATCTGCTCGGCAGTAGAAGTAGTATTACTTTCACGCCAAAGATCAGAAGTGTCCACATCTGCAACTTTAATATAATAAAAAGCTACATCTGCTTCACTCATATCCCCCGGAGTATTACTGCCGGTAACTTGTATTTTATTCACAATTCCGTTCCTGTATAATTCCACAGCTTTATCAGCCCTTGCGGCAAGGCTGGGACTGGGTGAATTGTGCGGCGCAGACCGCTGCCCCTAATACAACTGCAACATTAGTGGAATTCTTTACCGGCGTAAACTTCTTTCCCTCGTACTTTTTTAAATTTATGTAAACAAATGTTGCAGCCAGTAAAAGCAATACCAATGCTGCCGAATTTACTAATGAACGAAGGATAATTAATTCACGCCTTCCAACCAGGTTAAACCAAATAATGGCAACAAATAAAAACATCAAGTACTGGTAAAATGAAAAAAACAAACCCTCGGCAATTTTTTGAAGAGGATGATCAAGAAAATAAACATTAGGCAGGGGTAGAGTAACCCGTGTACTCATAGCTGCAACCACTAAAGAGGATGATAGCAGTATGGCAAATATCAGCATAAATAAAGGGCTAAATGCAGATTTTTTGCTTAGTGCAAATATTATTATACCAAGTATTGCAGCAAAACTAAAAAATATATTAAGAATATTACCAACGTAAAACAAATTAAACCGGGAAACCGGCAATCCCTGGTTTTCATATTTAATATATAATAAAAATAAAAGATTTAACAGTAGAATAAATATTATTACTCCACAAATAAAACCTCTTTTATTTTTGCTGCCCTTGCTTTTCATTCTATCCTATAAATTGATTAACCTACTCTCACCCTGTTTCTCTTCCGGGTTCAATTGAATTTCTTAAAAACTTAATTGCTCCGGGCAGCTTGTTAATTATATCTTCAGCATTATAACCGAATTCCGTAAATTTCCTTAACAATAAATCTGCCGCAAGGCTATGAAGATACACTCCTGTAATAGCTGCTTTCTCGGGATTTTTTAATTGTGCGAACAGCCCTGCAATTATTCCGGTCAGCACGTCACCCGTGCCGAATTTAGCCATACCGGCATTTCCTGTAGAATTAATAAGCGCATCCCCTTCAGGAGTAAATACAATAGTCGGCGCTCCCTTTAAGACAAGATATGCGCCCGTATCACCTGCAAATTTTTTACCATACATAAGGATATCTTTTTTTAAATCTTTTATATCCACTCCGATTAAATTCGCAAATTCGCCGTGATGCGGAGTCAAAATAAAATCTTTAAGATCCAGGTTTTTATAACGGTCTTCACTCAACGCAAAAATAGCATCGGCATCAATCACCATTCTTTTGGCTTTACCGCTGTTGATAATTTTTATAACAGCTTCCTGCGTTTCGGGTTCCCGTCCAAGCCCCGGGCCAACAGCAACTACATTAGCCCATTCCATTTTTTTTACAAATTCTTTAATATTTTTCTTCCTCAAAAACTCTTTTTTCTCATCATCATAAGCAATAACAACAAACTCCGAAGCTTTTTTAAAGATTAATTTTCTTAACGATTTTGGGAAACACAGGATAGAAGCGCCGGTCCCGGTTTTCAGTTCGGCCCTGGATGTGAGCATTGCCGCGCCGGGGAATTCTCCCGAACCTGCAATTGTTAGAATTTTGCCGGAACTATATTTATTAATATTTTTCTTTTTTTTAGGAAGGTCGTCCAATACGTCTTCAGGTTCAATCAAATATTCATTGGTATCAAAACTGTCGAAGAAACCGAATCCCACACCAATATCGCCTTTAACGATTTCCCCGGAACTTGCATATCCGTCTCCAAAGAACAAACCCTTTTTATATTCACCTAATGTAACGGTAAGATCTGCATTGAATGCTGTTTCTGCGAAACCTGTATCCGGGTTAAGCCCGGTAGGTATATCAACTGCAACTTTGAATGAATCTTTATTGTTGAGAGTTATAACTATTGATCTATATGGTTCTTTCAATTCGCCGGAAGCGCCGCTGCCCAGTAAAGCGTCAAAAATTATATCACTTTCATTTATAATATCTAAATCATCAGCGGAGTCGTAATGTTTTATTAATATTTGATCATTTTCTTTCGCCATGTTGGAAAGAATTTTATAATTAGTTAGGCAGTCAGGCGACATTTCACTTTCACTGCCTACGTGTAAGACAGTTAACGAAAAACCATTATTCAAGAAATGCCTGGCGACTGCAAATCCGTCGCCGCCGTTATTTCCTTTACCGCATACTATCCCGACTTTTTCTCTTTTATTCAGATGAAAAGTTTTTTCAATTACTGTAGAGAATATCCGGACAGCCGCATTCTCCATAAGAGCAATGCCCGGAATACCGAGAGTATTTATGGCATAATCATCAATCTTTCTTACCTGGCTGGAAGAATATAGTGGTATCATAGTCTATCAACTTTTTGTTACAAATTTACAGCCAAAAGAGGTGTGAAAAAAGGATAAAATTGAAAACAAACCACAATCGAATAGATGTCAACCGGAGGCTTGAGCCAGAGGCTCATCAGCCTTTGGCTGAGATCCGCCTCTGGCGGAAATGAATGAGTGAATGGATGAATGAAGGGATAAATGGTTCACGCTTATTATTAAACTAATTCAGAATATTTCAAATCAGTTTTATTTGATTTAATAATTAATAAAAATGCTAAATAAACATAAAAATATGACCTATTGTATCAGAGTCGTAAATGCGGCCTCGCCGTGGGCGTATAATTCCCATGGCTAGGTGAAGTATCTTTTGCGCTTCACGGGGTGCTTTTTTTAGATAAACTTTACGAATTTGGAAAGAATGTTTACGAGATATTGCGCCATCCTCATGAGGACTCCAAAGTGACGGTAAGCCAGTCAAAACTTTCACTTGAATTCCCGGCTAACTTTATGCTTGCCGCGGCTATGAATACTTGTCCATGCGGATATTATACCGATCCATCCAAGCAATGCACTTGCTTGCCTCCCCAAATACAAAAATACATGGCAAGAATTTCCGGCCCATTGCTGGACAGGATTGATATCCACATAGAACTGCCAGCAGTTAAGTATAAAGAAATTTCATCTGAGGCGAAAGAAGAATAGTCATTCCAAATCAGAGAGTGGGTAACAAAAGCCAGTAAGATTCAGTACGTTAGATTTGCCAACCTTAAAAATGTATTTAACAACGGCGATATGGGCTGTAAAGAAGTATATTTCTTATATATGAAACCAGTGAATACCATAGTCCCGCACAAAAGGATGTTTCTCTTAGTGCAATTGAGGCGGTGACAAAGGGACATATATTTATAGATTTTGCTAAATGCAATTTTATTTCCATTAAAAAAAATAAATAGCAATCAAATTAATTACCTTTCAAAGAGACATCCGGAAAAATTGAATGAAATATCAAATGGTTTCAAAAGTCATCAAAAAGCAGATAAATTTTGCATTTCATTGTCCACGTAAGAAAGACATAGAATAAATATTTGGGAAAAACTTCCTATAGGTTCAGCAGAACAGTTAGTTACTTTTGTAATTAATAATTAGGATATAATTAAATTTGCTCTAAAATTAATAGTAGAAAAAAGTATAAGATATATGTGACTTAAGATTCGACTGTCTGTAAAAATATTTTTTGTTTACTTAGATTAATTAATTTCTTAAGTTATAAATAAAGGTTAAAGGGATTTTAAACTTCTTCACTTTTATAAACAAAACAGCGGAAGAAGGAGCGCATATGAAATTCCTTCCCCGTTCCATCGTTATCTATACCACATCCTTGGACCTTAGAAAAAATAAAGATTATAAGATACTGAGCTATTAACTAACCCTTTCAAATAATATATGGATCAACAAATCCAAAATATATTAATTATAACAGATGTAATATTCACTGCAATATTAGTTTTTTACTTCTCCTTTAGAAGCCAGGCAAATATGAAGGAGGAGTTCAAAGATAAATGGCTTTCGGTTATGAATGGTTCAGGAAATAAAGAGTGGTTCACAGAAAAAGGATGGTCTGTTCTAAGAAAATCAGGATTTACCATCCTTTTCGGTACAATTATTCTCATTCTTATTATAGTTCTTTCATCGATAATAAATGCCGGATAATTTTGTATCGAGGTCTGTTTAATGTGTTTATGGAAGAAAAGGAATAATTAATTTTCATTCAAATATTATGATTAAAATAAAGATAGATGATAGATCTTCTGCAAATAAACTATTATAAAAAATATATGAAAACAAATAAATTGATCTCAGCTTTTTTACTTGTTTTATTTTGGGCATTGCTGTACTATTCTTACTATGTTTTGCCTAATAATGTTGCGATTCATTTCTCGAATGATGGCAGCCCAAACCGTTGGATGAATAAATCATCTTATTTAATACTTTTTGGATTTGGGGCAACTTTTCTTACAATTGTAATTACAGGAATGTTTTATTTAGTACGTTATTTTCCAAAAGAATTTATTAGTATTCCATATAGTGGATATTGGTTAGCACCTGAACGATTTGAGAAAACAATGTCTGACTTAATGAATTATGGAATATGGTTAGGAAATATATTATTATTTATGTTTATTATCGGGGGATTGATAATCCTTAATGCGCATTCTCATTTTATTACTTATACAATTCCGATAAAATATTTAAATATCCTGATGTTCCTTCCACTTGCATTATTCATTGTAAAATTGATGACACGTTTTATGATAAAAGGCTGACAATTTTATCAGCATTTTTAATCAATTTCAATAAGATTTAACATAACCTATTTAAAATAGGGTTGATTATATTTAATACGTGGAAAGGTAATTTTTTTATCTTGTTATTTAATATTTTTTGAAGAGAAAAAGATGAATATATTAACAAACCAAATAGATGGAATAACGACTGATTTCATCAAATCATTTAGTCCCTTAACAAATGAGCAATTGAACCGGAAACCAGATCCTAAAACATGGAGTATAGCTCAAAATATCGAACATCTGATTATTGTTAATGAATCCTATTACCCTATAATCGAATCAATCCGAAATGGCAGCTACAAGTTACCATTCATTTCAAAAATTAATATTATTGTTTCCTTTACAGGCAATATGATTTTAAAATCAATTTCTCCTGATAGAAAAAGAAAAGTAAAAACTTTTGCAATATGGGAACCTGAAACAAGCCAAATCCCTTCTGATATTTTAAAGAGATTTGAAAGTCACCAACAGAATTTGAAAACTTTAATTAATAATTCTAACGATTTAATTTCGAAAGCAACAATAATATCTTCGCCCGCTAACAAAAACATTGTCTATAAATTAGAAACAGCTTTTGAAATTATCATAGTACATGAACGAAGACATTATAATCAGGCAAAAGAAGTACAAAATAAATTTGCCGGTCTTTAATATGTATTTGACAACGACGATATGGGCTCCAAAGAAGTGAGGCAATACTGCAAGCCTGCCCCCCCGCTCCGATTTATTAAAAATGGTAGTGACACAATTAGGCTTTTCTACAAGAGCTACTTCTCATTTATGGCCATTTTAAAAATAGATATGGGAGAAAATAAAAGGATTATTTAACAAAATATATTTAACCGGATGAGCCGGGGTTTATGTTCCATTTAACATTCCCCTGATTTTCATTGAATTCTTTGAAAAAAGCCTTGACTTTGGTAATCTTTTTAGCTAATATTTAAGTTGAAACAAACTCGAGCCCACTCACATAAAGCCTAAAATCAGGATAAGGGGTGGGGGGACTCAAACATAAATAAAAAATTGCATCTTACTTAGCGTCAGCCAGATTTTTACGTGTTTAGATAACCTGGCAAAAATTGTTAGTGTCGGTGTTTAACCCGGTATTGACATCTCTCATATTGGAACCACATCTTTTTTCCGGCAGATTGTCAATAATGCACAAGAATATCTAAAACAATAACAAAGGAATATGATAAATAAGACAAGGCTGCTACAAAATTTAATTGTTAGCCCGCGTCTGGATTTCTTAATGGAAGCACATAACGGTGTTTCTGCTAAAATAGTGCAGGAAGTTGGTTTTAAAGGAATCTGGGCAAGTAGTTTAAGTATTTCTGCTGCCTCCGGCGTTCGCGACAACAACGAAATGAGTTGGACTCAAGTACTTGAAGTATGCGAAATGATGGCGGATGTTACGACAATCCCTATTCTTATGGATGGGGACACCGGTTATGGAAATTTTAATAGTTTTAGAAGATTAGTGAGAAAACTTGAACAACGCGGCCTTGCCGGTGTCTGTATAGAGGACAAAATATATCCGAAAACTAATTCATATATTAATAGTGAAAAGCAGCAATTGGCCGATATAGATGAGTTCTGTGGTAAGATTAAGTCCGGTAAAGATAGTCAAAAAGATCCATATTTTCAGATCATAGCTCGGATAGAAGCGCTCATCGTGGGATGCAATGTTGAGGAAGCTCTGAAAAGAGCAGACGCATATGTTGATGCCGGTGCAGATGCTATCCTGATCCATAGCAAACACCCAACTTCACATGAAATAGAGCTTTTTATGAATGCCTGGGATAACAGAAAACCCGTCTTAATAGCTCCGACAACATATTACGAAACACCGACTAAGAAATTTGAAGACTTAGGAATTTCAGTCGTTATATGGGCAAATCAAACCCTTCGCGCGTCAGTTACTTTTATGCAAAAAATTCTCCGGCAAATTCACCAAGAAAAATCTTTAGTCAGTGCTCACAAAGAAATCGTTTCATTAAACGAAATTTTCAGACTGCAAAATATTCAAGAATATAAAAATGCAGAAGAAAAATATTTGCCGAAAAAAAAGATACGAAGTGGATTGATTTTATCACAATCCAAAGGCGAAAACTTTGGCTCGTTGAACAATAACAAACCAATATCTATGATTAAAATTGATGATGAACCGATTATTCAAAAAATTGTAAAGCTCTATAAGTCACAGAACATCAAAGATATAAGTATTGTAGCGGGTTGTAAAAATGAAACAGCAGATATACCAAATATTCGATATATCGAAAACACAGAATATGAAGTTAATGGAACATTGTATTCACTATTTTTAGCAAGAGGGTGCCTTAAGGGCGAGACTATTATATCGTTTGGCGATATTCTGTTTGAAGAGGAAATACTCTACAGGCTTCTAAACACGAAAGAAGACATAGTGCTTACCGTTGACGCTGCCCCAATTGAAAATGGAATCCTGGTAAGAGATTTAGTAAAAGCCGAGGAACCTTATTCGGAGAAGTACGGATCGATGAATATCTGCAAAATTACTGAGATCAAGAATGTGAAGAACGGACTGTATTCTCAAGAATATGACGGTGAGTTTATCGGCTTGATCAAGTTGAGTGAAAAAGGTGCGGAAATTTTCAAAAAGGAACTTGAGTTCTTAGAGAATGAGAATTTTCATTGCATAACAAAAGGTTCAATCAATGATTTCCTAAATTTTCTGGTCGAAAAGGAATATGATGTCCTGCTTAAATACATTCGGGGTCAATGGCAGAGGATTGACAATATAAAAAATCTTAATCACTTGATTTCTTTATCAACCGAGTAAACATATGAAAGCAAAAGAATTGATTGATTTTCTAATAGCTAATGATATTTTAGACTACACAGGTGTTCCATGTTCCATTTTCACAAGTGTAATTGACTACCTGGAAAATAATCACAAATACTTCACGGCCGCCAGTGAAGGTGAGGCAATGGGGATTGCCGCCGGATTTGCATTAGCAAACAGAATTCCCGCTGTCTTAATGCAAAATGATGGTTTTGGAAATGCTATTAATGCACTCACCTCTCTGCAAAAGATTTATAATTTACCAACCCTTTTAATTATTTCCTGGCGCGGCAAGCCGGGAGAAAATGACGCGCCTCAACATTTATGGAGTGGTAAAACATTAATTGATTTAATGAATCTTTATGAAATCAATTATATTGTTCTTGAAGAGAATTTAGAGGTTCAGAAAAATCAAATTAAAAAGTTACTTTATGAAATCAAGGAGAAAAACACCATTGGTGCACTGATTTGCCGGAAAAGTACTTTTTTACAAGAGCAAACCAAACTAACTGAGGATAAGGTACTGCTGACATGCCAGGAAGCAATTAATATTATTCTTGATGAGCTGGATCATAAGGCGGTTGTGTTTTCAACCACCGGCGGCATCTCGAGAGAATTATACTCAATCAGCAATAGTAATAGACATTTTTATACCCTCGGTTCCATGGGGTGTGTAAGTTCAATCGCAATGGGATTTCAACTAAAAATGAATAAGAGAGTTGCAGTTCTGGATGGTGATGGGTCCATTCTTTTACATATGGGAACGCTGGCAACAATTGGATATTATCAACCTGAGAGGTATTTACATATTTGTCTCGATAATGAGTCTCACCAAAGTACCGGCGGACAAAAAACCGTTGCAAGCGTAATCAATTTATCTGATGTTGCCAGAGCGTGTAATTATCGAGCCGTCAGGCTAGTAACAACTGAACAAGATATAAGGGCATTCATTAGAAATTGGAACCAAAATCCACAACTGTCTTTTCTACATGTAAAGATAAGTAAACAGAACAAACTATTGCCGAAGCGGCCGACAGAAACCCCGGTTGAATTAAAGAAGCGATTCATGCGAGATGTAGTATCAAAAATAAATGAAGACAATTTACCAACCTTAGAAAATGAATTCTGAAATGTCGATAAAGAGAAATATCCTACTAAATCCCGGACCAGTTACAACAACAGATTCCGTAAAATATTCTATGGTTGTATCTGACATTTGCCCGCGTGAAAGTGAATTCACGAAAGTTGTTGAATTGATCTCACAAAACCTCGTTAAGGTTGCTCATGGTATGGACCATTATACCGCCGTACTCTTCTCCGGATCAGGGACAGCAGCAGTCGAAGCTTGCATCAGTTCAGTTGTCCCTGAAGGGAAAACAGTCTTCATAATAAGTAATGGCGCTTATGGCGATAGGATGATAGACATTGCCAACAGTTATAATATTGAGGTAATTAAATATCAGCTTACGTATGGAACATACCCAGAAATTGCCGAGATCGAAAAATTGTTATTGAAAAACAGAGAGACCGTATCGCATATTTGCGTTGTTCATCACGAAACAACCACCGGTATGCTGAATCCTATTGAGCAGATTCATAAACTCGCCAGAAAATTCGGAGTTGAGATGATAGTTGACGCAGTTTCTTCTTATGCAGGTATCCCGATTGACCTATCCCAAGATGATTATGACTATATCATTTCAACTTCGAATAAAAATTTGCAAGGAATGGCCGGCATCAGTTTCGTTATTTTCAAGAAAGAACATGTAGACAAAATTAATAAAATAAGAAAACGCTCCTATTACTTAAATTTATCCCAACAACACGATTTTTTTTCTAAGAATAACCAAATGCAGTTTACGCCGCCAGTGCAAGTGTTATACGCATTGCAACAGGCCATTAAGGAATATTTCATCGAAGGAGGAAATAACAGATATGGAAGGTACTGCCAAAACTGGCAAATCCTGGTTTCCGGCCTAGAAAAAATTGGTTTCAGGTTTTTAGTTCGCAAAGAATATCAGTCAAAATTGTTGACAGCAATACTTGAACCCCGGGATATGAACTATAATTTTTCCGAAATGCACGATTTTTTTTATACCAAAGGATTTACTATTTACCCTGGTAAATGCAGCAGTCAAAACACATTCAGGATAGCAAATATTGGTGAGATCTATTGGAATGACATTGAACAATTCTTGTCCAATATGAAAACTTATATCGACAAGTTTAAGATCACGGAATTCTAAAAATATCCAATAAAATTCTTAACAGGGTTTTGGGGAATCATTAATCGATAATTTGGAGGTGATTTTCATGTTAAATACAGAAAATAAAGGAAGTGAAATAATGTGAATGAAGTAAAAATTAAAGAAAGCCCTGCAACAAACCCCCTGGTTATCATCATTGGGGCCGGGATTACGGGTATTGCATCTTCTTATTACTTAACACAAGCGAATATTCCACATCTAATCCTGGAAAAATCAACTGAGATCGGAGGTATATGGCACTCTCAAAAATGGCCTGGAATTCGGTGCGATTCGTATATCATTAAGTATTCATATAGTTTCAAGCCATTTCTTTCGAATCAATGCCTGGTGTCGGGAGAAACCATTCACAACTATTTAAATAATGTTTCAAAAGAGTTTGGAATCCAGGATAAAGTAATTTTTGGTGTGACGGTTAAGAAGGCTGTCTTTCATTCAGAAGACAAAGTCTGGCGTGTTTATACCGATAAAGGTGTTTTTAAAACTAACTTCATAATTAATGCTAACGGTTATTTTTCAGAGCCGCATATGCCCACTTTCAAGGGAAGTGATATTTTTAAGGGAAAGATTCTTCATCTCTTTGATCTGGATAAAAATCGGGAAAGTGTGTTTAAAAATAAAAAAATTCTTTTAGTAGGTAGTGGAGCGTCTGCAATAAGCACCGTTTCAGCACTCTATGGAGATAGTTCAACATTAACGTTACTACAGCGATCCCCTTCATATATCTATGAACAAGATAACAGGATAGGAATTTTTGTTAATATCGCTCAGAAACTTTATAAATCAGGGATAGCAGCGCCACTAGTGTTGGTGAGATATTTTTTGCAATTAAGCGATGATTTTATATTTGTGCTATTCCGCAGTGTACCCTGGATAGGAAAGCTATTTTTCAAATTGCACTGGAAAAAATCAGTTGGACAAAAAGTTTTTGAAGAACATTTTCAACCACGATATAATCCATGGGAACAAAGAATACCGATTTCATTGGGGTTGAAAAAACTGGTAAGGGATAGAAAAATAGATATCATTACGGGAGAAATTGAATCTTTCACTGAAACAGGTGTGAGCTTGAAAAATGGTCAAAATGTAGACTTTGATTTATGTGTTTTAGCCACCGGTTTTAATTTGCAATTTTTTAATTTTGATATTTTTTTAGATGATCAGAAGGTTGATATACAAGGCATAAATTTTTACAAAGGAATGATGATGGGGGGAATTCCAAACTATTTCCAACCGGTTGGTACATTTCACACTTCATGGACTCAGCGAACCGAGGCAGTTTCTAAACTTATCGTTAAGATTCTTAGATATATGAGTAAACATAATTTTAATACTATTATAATAGATCGAAAGAAAATTATTAACAAACCCAGTATTACTCCTAATTATGTTACAAGAAATTTATCTCAAATGCCTGTATTATATGGAGCGCTGGAATTGCCCTCCATTGACAAATTTCTTTTTTACTATTTCCGGAAAAAAAATTTTATTTTTTCCGGTGACATATTATTAAATTCCGACAAATCCAGGTTCCCAAAAGAAATAAACGAAGTTGAAAAAGTTAGAGAATCCGAACAAGCGGCAGATATTTAAATTAAGGGATATTTGTGTAGACTCCCTCTATACGCACGCTTTCTAATTTTCCAGCGCAACTTTTCGTTTTGCCCTCAGGGACGGCAGTTCATACTTCACAATTTTCATTTTTCTAATCAAAGGAGCCTTTCTCGTCGCAATCGGCAAGGGCCAAATGACCTGCCAATTGCGAGAGATACGCCTCGACTTCCGAGGCGGCCGTTGACTCGATGCCGGATTCTTTCATCTTAGATGCGTATCGGTTCCACTTTTCTATTGTGTCCAACAGCGACTCTACGCTGAAGGCTGCAGGATTCGCAAGGGCCTTCACTGTCTCCTGCAGAATATGAAACGGCTCAGAGGATGCCGACGCGAGGATACCGTCTCTGGCAGCTCTATCCATATTTGTAATGCGAAGATTCGTGCTCTGATAATTGCGCGGCGCGAATTCAGGACAACTGAAAGCGAGATTGCTTCGCAGTTCCTCCAATGTACCGGTGTTTTGAAGATCCTTCGCCCAGATGACGTTGTTCCGGCTGGAGCTGATCTTTGCATTATTAAGCTGCAAAAAGAAGTTGGCCAGTATTCCTTGTGGCAGCATCTCGGGAAGGTTGAGCCGTTGGGAGAGCCAGGTGAACAGAAACGCGTAGTAGTAAGAGTTGTCTATTCCGAACAAATAGATGAGCCGGGGCTGTAATGACGAAGCGCGAAGACGTCCGAGAGCATCCTCAAATCCTCCCGACAGGTCAACATTGAACAGCTTCAGGATGGCGTAGAAGTGGGCAAAATAGATCTCCACCCATGCGTTCAGGGCGCCATCCAGGGCCATAGGAAAGATGCCGTAGTCTGTTGAGTAGGTAAGAGCGATTTCGTGAGGTACCAAACCACGAAATAGCGACACCAGACGTCGATTGCTGAAGCAAACGGGTCGCATAAGCTCTGTTACTGACTCTATGTCGGCCTCGGTGAAGTGTAACCATGATTCGAGGTGAGAATCAGAAACGGTGAACCGGCGGCTCCCACAAGCCCCACACGTTGGATTTAGCAGAGTCGCACTCGATTGAGGTTGACAGCAATTCTCGCAAACGTTCTGGTAACAGTCGTGGAAGCACCGCTTACAGTAACCCTTGACGTAGGACTCAAACAGTTTGGAATGACAATCGGAGCAGAATCTGGTTCGCCGCTTTTCGGCATTGACACGTCCGGTCAGATACAGAACGGCAGACTCCAGGAAGTTAACGTACTCGTCAGACGTGTTGTCGATAAATATGTCGAAGTTTATTCCAAACGAATCGAAATCCTCCCGGATGCCGGCGCTCATTTCCTCTCGAAAACGGAGGACGTCACAACCCAGCTCACTTGCTTTTTTGGAAACGTAGCTCTGGTAGGTGTCAATGTGCGATATATGGTAGACTTCTTCAGAAAAAACGAACTTAATGAGTCTCTTGAGCAGGTCTGCTCTCAAAAAGGGGCCTGCCATATGGCCGATATGTAAACGCCCATTTGGTGTCGGGGGTGGAGTCACCAGGATCCAGGGCTCTCTAGTTTGAGGTGCAGATACAGTGTTGGAACTCATTCAGCTACTGCTTTCCACCAGATGCTCAGGAGCCGAATGGTACTGTCCGATGAGTTCGTGAACGAATGTTTCTGGCCGATCTCAGCAAATCCCATATCGCCTGCAGCGATATCATGATTAACATCATCCAGCGTGAATATGGCGTTGCCGTCCAGAAGTAAGAAAACCTCTTCGACACCCGGCTTGTTTATGTGCTCACGTACTGTCTCCCCTGATTTAACTATGGAAAGTGCTGCACCCATAGCCTCCTTCTTCTTTGAGGTCTGAGCAAAGAGCTCGCTGAATCGACGAATGGAAACGTCATATTCAGGGTTGTACTTGTCGGAACTGTTTTTATCTATGATCATGATTTAACCTCCATGTGATTTATGATTTAAGAACTTGTTCTTAACAAAATGTGTAAAGTTTTAAGTGCTGTTTATTGTATGAGTCCCAGACCTGGCTCATCCACCCGGCGATTTCTCTCATGACTACATGATTGCGATTGGGTCGGAGCAGCGAAAACTGGAAGAAGTTGACCAGAGTTGCAGCAGGCCCGAGGATGGTGATCTGATCCACTGGCACACCTTCCCGGTTGATTGGATGAAAATCATGGGTCAGGTCCAGAAATCCAGGGATAAAGGCAGCGCCATCGTTCCCGATGTCTGTCCATAGTCTTACAAGGCCACGCCGCAGCAGGTTCTGGTAAAGGTTACTGGAGTTACTACTACCGTTGAAGGATGGTACACGTGCATCCAGTAGGGTATCCACAGAAGCGCTTGCGCCCGAGCTGCCCGTCACCCTAAACTTGCCGGTGCTTTGATCGCACTCGACCGAAGCTCCCGGTCCGATCGAAATATCCAGTACTTCTGCCTGGATGAGCGCACACAACTTCTTGATCACTATGGCACCCGGACCGTTGGCCAGCTTGTTGTGAAGCCGGAAATAGTGGCGCAGAAAGTCAGGGTACGACTCTATACTAAGCCCGGCATTATCGACAGCATGATTAAAGACGTCCCGAAGATCGCGCCAGACACCATCTGCAGCGGCCTTGTATGGATTCTGAACGTTGCCCTGCATTGCCCATCGCAAGTCGCGATACATATGTTCTAATCTTAACTCAGTATATTCCGCGGGAGATTTGTACATTTCCCTTTGCACAGGATCGAGCGCCGCGTTAAAATTGAATCGATTCCCACGTGGATTGACATCGAGCAGCCAGCACGAAGTTTCAAGAAGGTGCTTGTATTGTTGAGGAGGCTGCCCAATGGTAAGTGCGGCCATAGTGGTGTTTGCTACCTCGCCGCCGAAGACGGTTATGAGCCAGTGCTCTAATGTTTGGACAAGGTCCACTCTATACTTGCAAATAGATTCTTTGTCCAGTCTGACATGCCCATCGATTATCTGTCCAAGACGACCGGATATTTCATCGACACAATCCTCGATTGGCTTCAGCAATTCCGAACACCAGGCATCCGGATTTTGGTGGTCAAGGCTGGATAGAAATTTCTCATACGCTGGTGTTGCCGACTCAGCCAGAGCCGCGGCAGCACTAGTGCCGAAGAGAGTTGAATAATGGACATAAGCCATTTCAAGCTGAACTAGCGGCATCAAATGGTTTCTAAAACTCAACCGTCCACGCTTTGTTGTTTGCGAAGAGGATTGCCAAGAACTTTTATTGTTTTGTTCTTCGGGATGAGGCAGATTTTCCCTTATCCGGTCAATGGCATTTTTCGTAAAAAAAACTCCCGTGTGTTCAAGAATATCACGACCTCGTTCTTTGAAGTTCTCAGGGCGCGCGTGGGGAAACATACCACTTTCAGAGAACGCAACCAACTTAACCGGTTCAGAGCCGCTGGCTACATAGACCAAAGTGTCACCCTCTTTTTCGAATGTGCCTCCCCGTCCTTCAGTCAGGTACAGGATATAGTCAATCGCTGTAAGACCCATTCCATCCACGCCAACAATCCGGTCGGGCCCGCAGTTGCCCTCGTTAAATGTTTTCTCGAAGGGATAAGTCATCTGTACGTACTGTGCCCCCGACCGACTCGCAAATTCTGTGTAGGCGGCGGCCCGCTGGTCTAAATCCTTAGAAGGATGTCCTGTAACGAGAAGGATCCTGTCGGCGATACAGTGCGAACCTGTTGTTGACTCGAGTATGTATCGTCCCTGATGATCGTGCCGGATATCAGTCACTTCTTCGGGATGCAGAAAAACGTCAATGTTCGGAACCTTGTTTAACTCTGAGACGTACGATAGGAACATTTCATGCAGTGCCAAGCCGCAAACCCGTCGTTGAGGCCATTCGTCGTTCCCTAAGTTAAACTCAGGGCTCTGCGTTTGTAAAAATCTCTCACGACACCACTCGTATAGATTCAGTCGCTGTGATTTTGGCCGGAGATCCGTGATCCCTTCTACACTCTCGTCAGCAGCGAATGCAACCTGGCGACAGGTGCGATTCAACATGTTTGTCGCCGATTGTTCCGGGCTATGAATCCTACCAGCCCCGAACTCACCGGTTTGTTCGTAGATGTGCACTCGAAGTCCAAAGTCCGGTTTGACCCGTTCGATCTCAGCCGAAAGGCGCTCCAACGCGTAGGTTGCCCGAGGTCCTCCTCCGACAATCGCAATGCAAAACCAATCCTGTTCAGGTATCATTGTTAACCTTCAAACTTTTCTGAGAACAGGGCGAAAAAGTCTCAGCCATTTGCCATTCGACGGTTTGTTTCATCCGGGCGATGATCGGAGTCAATCCGTCCACAGCCTCTTGGATCTCGGATACCAATGCACTCATGAGCAGGTATGTCACCTTGCCACTCCGGATTTCGATCCCGAGGTCGCGTAGACCGATGCGTCGATAGATTGATGCTACTTCCCTGCGACCCGTGGCCATAATGCGCTTGCCGCCCCTGTCCTGGATATATCGGAAGGCGGCGTACATGAGGGCGGAGGCGATCAGCTTACCCCGATGTTCCTGTATTACGGTGAGCAGTCGTATTTCATAAAGTGAATCGGATACTTCAAAGGGCCAGTCTGCTCGTGGCAAATAGCCATCGAGTGAATAACGTGCTTGCCCCGGCGGCGTGATGCTTACGTATCCCACCATGGTATCTTTTATTATTGCAATAATATATGTGTTAAATTCATCTAGATCATTCTTAAGAAGTCGATCTGCGTTTGGCGAATGTTGTTCCAACTCGACAGCGTAAACATTGTAGCGCGACCGGTAGATCCCGATCCGGTCCTCGTCATTAGCCACTCTTATCCGGATAGATGGATTGATATTATCAGCGGATGCAGTCATTAATTTTTTCCCTGAATTCGTGGGCCGGATAATAGCAGAGAGATTGATCTTTTCGATCCTCCGGATTAAGGGCCATGGGTCTTTACCAGTCAGGAGAGCATTGAGGGGAGGACTGTTCGCATAGTGGCCGTGATATCGAAGAGGCGTCATCGCAGCAATATGAATCATGATAAAATAAGTATTGGCCGCCCGAGACTCCCTTTCGGAGCTACTACCCAGTGGCGGCAGTTTGAATGGCCGGCCAATCCTTATTTCAACCGTAGTTTGGCGCAATCTTTTGGCATTTTCGACTATCTGTTCTGTGTTTATGAGAGCGACGGGTAGAATTGAAACGTCCGTGTTAATGGAGAGATAAGCAGCACCTTTCTTGCCTTGAAGCATACCCGATTGGCTTACCGTTCCCTCCGGGGCAAAACCCAGGATTTCGCCTCTCTTAAGGATCTTCAACGCCTCATTCACTGCTGAACGATTCGACGCAAAGCGGCTGCTAAAGGAGATTGAAATGGCACCCAGCCACTTAAGTACCGGTCCGATAATCTTGCGCTGAGTCCATTTTTCACTGCAAAAAAAGTGGAACCTAATGGTTGGCCCAGCTGCCATAACAATCACGAAGTCAAGATGACTGACGTGGTTAATCAAGATCAGATATGGGCCCGATGCCGGTATATTCTCAAGGCCTACAACTTTCTTGCGTACTAACAGAAATGTTAGCATAATCTTAAAAATCGCGCGCATCAGTCGGAATCGAAACATAACAAATTCCTTACTGTGGAGTTTAGCCGTTGCCAGAGATGTAGTTGAGTAATGTGATCTCGATGGCAGAATCGGCAAAGTAGCCGTAAAGGCTTTTCATGGTTTTATCACTTAGGTTACACAGAGATGTACTGCCGTGAACCTCTATTGTCGTGTGTTTTTTTCCATCCGGGCCAATGTACGTGATCACCGGACTCTTGTGATAGACGTAGTAGTCCGGATATTTACCAATAGTCGGTGAGAGGAAGTTGATTGATCGCCAGGCCACATCGGCGTCAATGGTGCCGAATTCCGTTTGGAGAATGTAGTTGAGCGCGTCGTACCGCCAGGGCACATCATTCCAGTATTTTATTGAGATGAGCGACGACCAGGGCGACATTTGGCAAAGACGCATACGTGGAGTTGTAAACTGGTTGGTCAGAATCAAAAGCTCATTGAACATCTCCCGCTGGGGACAGAAGTAGTAAAATTCCGGAGCATTGGTGTCTTTATAGGATTCATCAATGAAACCGAGCTTGCCCCAGGCATCAGGATTAAACAGTTTATTAAAGTACTTAAAAAGGTTCTTGTTGAATTGAAGGAAAACTTCCGGATATTGGTAGTCATTCCATCGCAGCACCACACCATTTTGCCCTGCATCCGGGGCATGTTCGTCCAGAAATGCCTGCGAAGGCAACAGGGCGCTTAGATCTTCAGGGGGATAACTCAGGGGATCAATATCTTCGGTGGATTTTCCGGCTTCTACTACTACCGAACGGTCGTTTGTCCCATCGGCAATGATATATGCCCAAGTAACGCCGCGTTGGGCAGCGATCATCGTATCAGCGGCGGTTTTGGCGCTATCTCCCTGGTGAATCGCATCTCTTACAAGTAGGAGAGAATTGAAACCAGGCTGTTTCGGATTATTAGGTCCGGCAGGCGCCATATCTACTCCGGCAGCAATTCCGTTAACGTTCATGGACACCATGCTTCCTACGAATCCCGGCGCTGACGTACTCACCAACGGGAGGCGGCCATCATTGGGATTATAAATGATCATCGTTGCTACGTTTTGGAATACCTCAGCGGTAGGGAATTGAAAGTCACGTCCCATGTAATGTTTGCCGGTAGTAGTGCCGCTTCCGAAAACGGAGAAGCCATTGCACATGATAGGAATACTGAGGTAAATCCGCTTAAATTCAAAGAAGTTATCAACCAGTTTCCGATCCTTCATGTTCTGCAGGGCTTCATCCCAGTACGAGTCAGGTGCATAGGCCCAAGCACAGACTACATCAAAGCCCGTATTAAGAGCCAGCAGATCGTCATATGTTACGGTAGTTTTCGGATTGACATGTTTGCACCCAGCTTCGATTCCCTGCATCTCGAGTTTGTACACATCTGGGATTGTGGGCAACACGCACTTTGAGTAGTCCTCCACAAGATCCTTCAAAATGGTCCCCAATGGGTCCTTGATCCAATCGGGGAGGTTGGGATCAATGAAATCTATCAGTATAGTATCGGCGAACTTGCCGGTCATTTGGGCAACTTGATTCTCCACCAGAGCACCTATGAGGAAGCCCATCTCGTAAGCGCTACCTTCCACGTACATAGCTGTTTTCTTCTTGCTGGTCCCGTGGTTAAATGCTGTGTTGCTTTCGGCCAGAAACCCCCGGCTTCCCTTCTCCAAGGTAATCTCATTGACGACGCTGAAACCGTCTTTGTTGAATGCAGCCCTAATATCCATAACTTCCCTCCATTTCTCATTGACGAGATTCGACAATCACTATTGTTGTAGGATCTCTTTTGAAATTGCCAATTCTGGATTAGTCGACAGGCTCTTAACATCACATCCGAATCGTATAGATTTGGATAAAATAAAAATTATTAAAGTATGATCATAAAGTCAAGAAAAATTACGATCAAGCAACCGGGTAGCGAGTTGCCTCACAATTAATCTAATCTTCTGAATTATCAAATGGGAGGAATAAAATTTTTCAGTATCAAAGAGAATACAAATACTCCTAGTTCCTCTTCCTCAAGTTTAGTTGGCGGATTGATAGGTGTTTTCGGGGGCATTAGTATAGAACGGAATTTTGATAACAGCCAATTTTCTCTTGTGGGAGAAGTGCAATACAATTTATCGAGAGAAGACATTGTATCTGTCGTGGGTGATTATAGCGGTCAAAATATTAACATTGGCGGAAGATTTTATTTTAGTGACCGAAGAGAACAATAGTTGTTAATAGTATTTATAACTCAAAATAAATTGAATTAATTAAAACCTTAAAAATTTGACAATAATAATTATTTCAAAAATGAACTTATCAAACCTATAATACTGCCGGGAGCAATGCCAATAATTATTACAAAAAGCACGGAAATAATTACTGCAAGTAAACCTGAATTGCTATTCTCAATTAAAATTCCCGGCACAGGTTCTTTATCTTTTGCTTCACCAAAATACATAAGCACAACTACACGCAGATAAAAATAAACACTTATTACACTGGAAAGGACACCAACAATTGCGAGCCAGGTTAAATGGGATTTAACCGCAGCGATAAATACATAATACTTACCGAAGAATCCCGCAAAAGGAGGAATACCCGCAAGTGAAAACATAAATATTGCAAGAAGTGCAGCTATTAGGGGATTTCTTGAGGCCAGTCCTCTGTATGAGTTTAAATCGAGATTTGTTTCTTCCTTCCCTTCTATTAGAGAAACAATTCCAAAAGCACCGAGATTCATAAATGTGTATGCAGTCAGATAGAATATTATTCCCGCAGTACCTTCGTAATTGCCTGCAGCAAGCCCTATAATCATATATCCTGCGTGTGCGATAGAAGAATAAGCGAGCATACGCTTGATATTTGTTTGAGCAATTGCAGTTATACTTCCATACACCATCGAAAGAACGGCAATTACGGCAAGATATGGTTCAAATATATTATTCCCGGAACCGTTAAATAATACTCCCAGCGTAACAATTATGGCGCTAAAAGCCGCAGCTTTGCCTCCTGTAGAAAACAGCCCTGCAACAACGGATGAAGAGCCCTCATACACATCAGGCACCCACATGTGAAAAGGAAATGCAGCTATTTTAAATGAAAAACCAATCAGGAATAAAAGAATACCGGCATCAAATAAAAGATTACCCTGAAGCTGCGGGAATTTAGATGCAATAATATTAATTGAAGTAGTATGGGATGTACCATAGAGCAAGGCAATACCATATACAAGAAAGCCCGTAGCGAATGCGCCAAGTAAAAAATATTTTAACGAGGCCTCATTTGCCTTTAATCTTTTTCGGTTTATACCAGCAAGAGCATAAAAGCAAAGAGACATGGTTTCAAGTCCCAAGAATATCATAAACAAATCTTTAGCTCCCGCCATAAACATCATTCCAAGAACTGAAATTTGAACCAGTATGTAAAACTCACCGTAATAAGTGCCGTATTTCTTTAAATAATCGACAGCAAGGAGAGAAACAATTGCAGCGCCGAAAGTGAATATAAAATAAAAAATATTTACATTGCCTCCCGTTGCAAGCATACCTTGCATTATGACTGATACGGAATTTATGGTAATAAGTGAATAAAACGCCGCAGAAAGAAAAATAATAATGGATACCCACGGAAGTATTTTTTCACTTTGATCCATATACATTTCAATACAAAGTGAAATTAAAATTCCTGCAGCAAGTATTACAAGCGGCAGCATATTATAAAATTCTTGAATGTTATTTAACATATTTACTCTATAAACAAAATGTCTTCGTCGGTTTTTTCAATTGTTAGTTTATGCTCTTCACCCACACTTATGATTAATTTAAGGTGGTTGTCAAAATTAAAAATATCTTTGTCCTTTTCAACGGCAATAAGTTTAATAGTTTCATACTTTGAAACAATTTCTTTCAAATTATTAAACTGTTTAAAATAAATTTCAGTGTAATCATTACCCTCGCCGATATAGATTGTTTTTGAATACGGAGAAAAATCCATTATTATTTCATCCTCTATAACAATTTTTAAGAATATGCAGTTAAAGGGTAATAAAACCCGGTTACCATAATATAATCCTCCGGTTTTATTATTCAGCGCATCCTCTATAGTTTTCATATTCGGATTTTATCCTTTTTTAACTTCCACCGTAAAAAAACAATAGCCAGATTAAAACAAACACAGGCACAAGAATCAGTAAAGAATATTTTATTATGTAGGCAAAAAATCCGGGCATTTCAATCCCGGCTCTTTCACTTATTGATTTAACTATAAAATTAGGCCCATTGCCTATATATGTGGCCGCGCCAAAAATTACCGATGCAACAGAAATGGCTTTTAAATAAATACCTCCGGTATTTACAAACTCAAGGACATTAGTTTTATTATTGATATCCAATCCGAATTTGCCCATAGCGGCGCTAAAAAAATTCATGTAAGCCGGTGTATTATCTAAAGCCGCAGATAATATACCGGAAGCCCAGTAAAATATACCTGCACTAATTTTATTCCCGAGCGAATGGGCTTCAGAAGCCATCAATTCCAATGCAGGTACCATAGTCACAAATATTCCAAAGAACAAATACCCGATTTCCTTAAGCGGTTCAAAATCAAATTCATTATCCTTCAAAATATTTTTATCGGCGTATCCATATGAAAGATATATTACCGCAAACATTATCAACTCTCTTGGGCCAAATGGGAACGGTGATAAATCAGGCACCCATGGAAAGAAAGCCGGGTCTATAAATACTGCCGCAATAATTATAAAAAGAAAAATAAAATTTTTATAACCTTTAATCTGAATCCTGCCGCTGTATTCTTTTACGGGAGCGCTTTTATCATGCCTCGAATTATTAACATCAAATATATAAAATGCTATCAGAATAAAACTTACGGCAAATATCCATATATACCATAAATTTGATATTACCCAGAAAAACGGCACTCCGCTTAAAAAACCCAGAAATAAAGGAGGCCCTAAAGGTATAAGTATACCTCCAATATTGCTTACCAAAAAAATAAAAAATATAATATGATAAGCCCTAATCCTGTTTTTATTTATCCTTATATAAGGCCTTATTAAGAGCATAGAAGCCCCGGTAGTACCGATTATATTTGAAGCTGCAGCGCCTATCAATAAAAGGAATACATTTAAAATTGGCGTTGATTTTTTATCAATCTTAATAAGTACACAGCCTGAAACGGTATATAATGAGCTTAAAAGTGCAATAAAAGAAATATACTGGCTTAAAATATGAAGAAGACTGCTATAATTATTCAAAAATGATATATAGTAAACTGCCACAATTAATCCCATGCCTATAGATATCATGGAATAATATTTATCCCAAAAGCGTTTATAAAAAACCGGGCCGGTGGCAATCATCAGCAAAAGAATTATAAACGGAATAACTATATAAGGAGAAGGAGAAATATGTTCAACTACCCCGGTATATGGAACATCATTAGTTAATGAATGTTTTCCAATTATTCTTGCAGGTATTGCAAAAAGATCCATATTTACAAAGAACAAAGTAATAACAGTTAAAAAAAATTTAATTCTACTTATACAACGAAACATTAATATTATTTTCCCGCATTATATGGCTCTGCAATTGCGGCAGCTTTATAACTATGCAATATTTGTTTTAAAGATATTTCTGACTGTGCTCCTCCGGAAACCTGCTGAATAATAGTTTGAGTTGACTTTGCAGAAACATTTAAAAATGTACCCGGATATATTCCTATCCAAACAATAAAAATAAATATAGTTGAAAGAATAAACATCTCTCTTTTATTCATGTCTGTTAAGCCATTCATTTTTGGGTTTTTTACTTCGCCGAATATTACGCGTTGATACATCCACAACAAATAAACAGCAGCGAAAATAACACCACTTGCCGCAAAAACTGTAAACCACCAATTATTAAGTACAGGTGATTTAAATGAACCAATTAAAATCAGAAATTCACCTATAAATCCATTCAACCCCGGTAAGCCCATAGATGATAATGAGGCAATCATTAAGAAAACCGCAAAGACAGGAACAATCTTAGCTAATCCGCCATACTCGGAAATTTCCCTAGTATGCGTCCGTTCATAAAGGACACCTACCAAAAGGAATAATGCTCCCGTAGAAAGACCATGGTTCACCATCTGGATAACGGCTCCCTGAATTGATTCCTGTGTTAAGGCAAAAATTCCAAGGACAACAAATCCTAAATGAGCAACAGAAGAGTAAGCAACCAGTTTCTTCATATCTTTCTGTACCATCGCAACCAGGGCCCCGTAGATAATACCGATAACTGCAAGAGTACAGATATACGGTGCAAAATATAAAGCCGATTGAGGAAACAATGGAAGGCAAAACCGTAACAGGCCGTAAGTACCCATTTTCAACAGCACACCTGCAAGTATAACACTGCCCGAAGTAGGAGCCTGAACATGGGCATCCGGAAGCCATGTATGAAATGGAAATAATGGCACCTTTATAGAGAAGCTTAATGCAAATGCAAGGAACATCCACCGTTGAATTTCTAATTGAACCGTTGGGCCAATGCTATATAACTCAATCAGGTCCGTAGAAAAATGGCCGAGTGAAGAGGATGCATATACGGCGAGCCATATTATAGCAACAAGCATAAGCAGGCTGCCGAACATTGTATACAGGAAAAATTTCACAGAAGCGTATACTCTTTGGTCGCCTCCCCAAATTCCAATTATAAAATACATCGGAATCAACATGGCTTCCCAGAAAACATAAAACAGAAACATATCCAATGAAACGAATACTCCAAGCATACCAACTTCCAGCAGAAGCATAAAGAAAGTAAATTCTTTAATTTTGCTTGTTATAGCTTTCCAGCTTGAAAGAAGAGTTAAAGGAGTTAAAAAAGTAGTTAGTAAAATCAATAAAAGTGAAATTCCATCTACTCCAACATGATAGCTAATATGCAGGTTTTCAATCCATGAAATTTTATCTATAAATTGAAATCCGCTCTTTGAAATATCATAAGCATAATAAAGGAATATTGAAATAATAAAAGTTATTATTGAAAAAATAAATCCAATATTTCTAATCAGGCTTTCTTTACTTTTGTCAACAAACAGTAGTAAAATTGCGCCTATGAATGGAACAAGCAATAAATAAGTGAGTAAGTGGTTATTTTCCATTTGCCGTATATTAAAGAATAATTATAAACTCAATATCATCCAGAATAAAGCTGCTACAATTCCCAGTACCATTATAATTGCATAAACCTGTGCAACCCCATTTTCCAACTTTCTAATTTTTCCTGATATCACATCGATTAAAGAAGCGGTACCGTTTACGGCGCCGTCAATAATTTTATTGTCGGTAATCTTCCACAGAACTTTCTCAGACCCCCTTACAACCGGATTAATTACAACGGCATCGTAAGCTTCGTCCACAAAATATTTATTTAAAAGAATATTGTACAAACCTTTGATTTTTTTACTGTAAGCGGCAGGCAGCCCGGTTTTTTGAATATACATATATCGGGCATACAGGATACTACCGACAACACCGGCAATGGTAACAATCATTAACAACAATTCGGTTGAATGGCTTTGAACTCCTGCAGAAGCAAGCTTTGAATTTGCATCTGAGAATATAGGCGCCAGCCAGTTCTCAAATAAATTTCCATGTTCTCCCGAAAAGATTTCAGGTATCCCGATAAATCCGCCCAATGCAGAAAGTACTGCTAAGACTATCAATGGAATGGTCATTATTCCGGGAGATTCATGAGGATGTTTTTCATGACTAAATCTCTCGCTGCCGTAAAAGGTAAGATAAACTAACCTGAACATATAGAATGCGGTAAGCAAAGCCGTAATAACTCCAACAAGCCAGTATAAAATATTACCGTTTGTAAACGCGTACCATAGTATATCATCCTTACTGAAAAAACCCGAAAGAGGCGGTATACCTGATATTGCAAGAGCTGCAATCATAAAGGTAATAAAGGTGGTTGGCATATACTTCTTAAGTCCGCCATAATTTTGGATATTCTGGTCATCATGCATAGAATGTATTATAGAACCGGCGCCAAGAAATAACAGAGCTTTAAAAAATGCATGAGTCATTACATGAAAAATACCTGATGAAAAAGCGCCGACTCCCATAGCCAGAAACATATAACCAAGCTGGCTAATTGTAGAATATGCTAATACTTTTTTAATATCATTCTGAACCAGGCCAATAGTAGCTGCAAAGATTGCGGTTAATAGTCCGACAACTGCAATAACTGTTAATATAGCCGGCGCGGAAGCAAAAATAATAGAACATCGGGCAACCATATACACTCCTGCCGTAACCATAGTAGCAGCATGAATCAAAGCTGAAACCGGTGTCGGGCCGGCCATTGCATCCGGCAGCCAGACATATAAAGGTATCTGCGCTGATTTACCGGCAGCGCCGATAAATAGAAATAGCGCAATGAAATTCATTGTACTTACAGGAATATTTAATGCATTTGCATGCGAGAATACATCATTGAAATTCAAGCTGCCAAATGTAAGATAAATCAGGAACATTCCGAGAAGAAATCCAAAATCACCGATCCTGTTAACTATAAATGCTTTTTTAGCAGCATCACCGGTTGTACCTTTTTCAAATTTCCTGTCATACCAAAACCCTATCAGCAAATATGAACAAAGTCCTACCCCTTCCCATCCAAGGAACAGTAAAACAAAATTATCCCCCAGAATAAGGTTCATCATTGCAAAAATGAATAAATTAAGATATGCAAAAAATCTCCAAAAACTTTTATCTCCGTGCATGTAGCCGATAGAATAAACATGAATTATAAAACCTATGCCGGTTACAATTAACGCCATTACAAGGGATAATTGGTCTACCTGATATGCAATTTTTATATTTAGCCCGCCGGCCTGGAGCCAGGTAAAAAGATTAACTATAGTCTGTCTTTGATCAACCGGGAGTGCAAGTGTTTGAAGTAACGCTCCAAGAACGATGAGAAAAGAAATGCCGATAGTACCGCTGCCGATTATTCCAATTATCTTTTCATTTTTTATTTTTCTTCCGAGCAGTCCATTAATTAGAAAGCCCGCAAAAGGTAGAAGGACTGTTAAATAAATTAGTTGAATCATTTTTTCAGAGAAATAGAATAATATTTAATGATAAAATTATTTTTGCAGGCTTGTTGGATTTAATTTACAGTTAACGCCTGATTAGTTGAAATTATTCATATAATAATGAAAAACTTTGTCACCATTTAAGAATATTGATTTCATCAATATTCATTGTCATCTTATTCCTGAACATTGCGATTATAATTGCAAGGCCGACCGCGGCTTCCGCAGCAGCAACAGTCATAACAAAAAAGACAAACAACTGACCGATTGAATTACCCATGTATGAAGAAAATGCTACCAGTGTAAGATTAGCTGAGTTTAACATAAGTTCAACGGACATAAAAACTATAATTGCATTTCTTCTTATTAGAACGCCGGAAACGCCAACTATAAACATAAACGCACTTAGGATAAGGTAATATTCAATGGGAATAATCATAAATTAACTTATTGTTTAAATCTAATCAAATTTCTTTTTAGCCAGTACAAGGGCTCCAATTACAGCAGCAAGTAAAAGGAAACCCGCTGCTTCAAAAGGCAGAACATAATTTGTAAATAACTGTCTTCCTATCTGCTCGACCGTACCTGCCTTTACACTCTCCGACGGCACAGGGTTAGATAATGAAGAAGGATGAGACAACAGGATTATATAGACCAGTTGGATAAAAACCAAAACTACAATTAGTACGGCAAATATTTTTACCTTTGGGTGCATTGTAAATAATTTTTCTTTTTCAGGTTTCAGAAGCATTATTACAAAAAGGAATAAAACCATTATTGCACCGGCATATACTATAACCTGCGCAACTGCAATAAACTGGGCATTAAGCAGTAAGTAAAGACCTGCTAACGAAGCAAAATTAAGTATTAAAAAAAGCGCGCTAATAACAGGATTTGCTCTTGTTATCATAAGGATAGCAGAAACAGCCGCAACCAAACTAAAAATGATAAATAAAATAAATTCTAAAGTCATCTACCAGGCACCGGCTTATTATTGATATAAAAAATATTTGATTATAAAAAAAGAATAATATTTTAATGTTCTAATGCTTAAGCTCAAAATTACTCACATTAATATGGCTATACTATAAGAACAAAAAGATAAAATTAGAAAGATAAAATGAAATAAATACTAAGGTGTATTTCTATAAATCATTCTGGGGAACGGAATAGTCTCTCTTACATGGTCCAATCCGCAAATCCATGCAACCGTTCTTTCAATCCCCAGCCCGAATCCGGAATGGGGTACGGAACCATATCGTCTCAAGTCAAGGTACCAATCAAAAGCTTCCTGCGGCAAATTATGTTCTTTTATTCTTTGCAGCAGAATATCATAATTATCTTCTCTCTGGCTACCGCCAATAATTTCTCCATAACCTTCGGGCGCCAATACATCAACAGCAAGAGCAAGTTTATCATTATTGGGATCATGTTTCATATAGAATGCTTTTACTGCTGAAGGATAATGATGAACCATAACGGGTTTATCAAATTGATTCGAAATAATGGTTTCATCCGCGGCGCCTAAATCATTGCCCCACTCAAATTCAACTCCGTTTTTCTTTAATATATCAACAGCTTCATCGTAAGTTATCCTGGGCAGAGGTTTTTTAATATTTTTTAAATGAGTAGTATCGCGCTCAATAATTTTTAATTCTTCTTCTTTATCTTTTATCACAGTTTGGACAATATATTCAAGAAAGTCCTCAGCCAGGTCCATATCATCATTAAGATCATTAAAAGCTACTTCAGGCTCAACCATCCAGAATTCGGTTAAATGTCTCCTGGTTTTTGATTTTTCGGCTCTGAATGTAGGCCCAAAAGTATATACTTTACCAAACGCCATGGCCCCGGCTTCGGCATAAAGCTGCCCTGATTGAGTAAGATATGCTTTACCTAAATCAAAATACGGAGTTTCAAATAATGTTGAAGTCCCTTCGCAGGCAGCCGGCGTAAGAATGGGAGGATCCATAAGTGTAAAGCCGTTGCCGTCAAAATAATCCCTGATAGCTTTAATTATCCTGTGTCTGATTCTTAAGATAGCTGTTTGTTTGCTGGAACGCAGCCAAAGATGCCGCAGGTCCATTAAAAATTCCACACCATGTTCTTTAGGTGTAATGGGATAGTCATGAGCTTCAGAAATCACCTTAAGGCCGGTAGCATCCAATTCAAATCCGCCAGGTGCACGCGGTTCTACTTTAACTTTACCCGTTACTTCTATAGATGATTCCTGGCCTAACCGGTCGGCAAGTTCAAATATTTCATCAGAAACATTTCCTTTAAAGTAGATACATTGAAGAAGGCCTGTTCCATCACGTAATATAATGAATTTAACTTTCCCGCTTGATCTTTTGTTGTAAAGCCACCCTCTTAGTGTAACTTCATTACCTACAGCTTCACTTAAATTTTTTATCGATATATACTGCAATTTTTTATTTCATTGTTTACAAATTTCAGAATCAAATATAAACAGCAAGCCAAATAAATGCAAAATACACAACCGTTAAAGTTTTAATATAACTACATATTTTGATGTAACTTACAAATAAATCGTTCATCTTGCCCCTCTTCATTGAACAAAATCACATTTCCTTATGATAAATATTAAATTTTACTTGACAAATTGGAAATAATTACTAAATTAGTAATGTAGATTAATCAATTTTCTTAACTTAATTAAGTTGCTACTGGTTATTTTATTATTTATTAAGGTTTTGCTTTCATATATCATTATAATTAAGCAATAATTATAATTATTCAAGTGGAGATTCAATAAATGATTGTAGCCTCAATATGGAAGAGCAGTAACCAATACTTTAATACAGATAGATTCTTAAAGCGGGTGCAAAATTGGAGATAGTATTTATAAATAATTTATTCACAAAAAAATCTGGGAGTAATATGATATACAAACATAAAACCGTTAAAAACATTTTTCTTACCATAGTAATGATATTATCATTATTCATGACCGCCAATGCCGCAACATTGGATACAACAGCGGCAGCAGCGCCACCGGCCAATCCCCTTTCAATTACAGGTTTGGTGGATGTTAATTATAACGTAAACTTCAATAACCCCCTTAGCCGTATGAATGGTTATAGGAACTTTGATGTTTATGAAAATAATTTTAATATTAATGAAGCCAGGCTTACATTCCAAAAAAATGCCGCCCCCGTTGGTTTCCGCGTTGACCTTGCTTACGGACAAACTATGGACCTGGTAAACAGTAATTCAAGCTTAGGAACTCAAGTTTCACTTAAAAACGTTGAACAGGCATACCTTACTGCCGTTATTCCAATTGGAAGCGGACTTACAATAAATGCCGGTAAAATGGCTACCCATATGGGAGCCGAAGTAATTGAAACTCTTGGTAATATAAATTACAGCAGGTCTTTTCTGTTCGCTTATGCCATACCATACTTTCACAATGGCGTAAGTGCAGGTTATACATTCAGTCCCGTCTTCGCTGCTAACCTTTATGTTTATAACGGCTGGAACACTGTTATAGATAATAATACCGACAAAACTTTGGGAGCTGAAATTACATGGACACCTGATTCTATCTTTAACTTTACGGAAAATTTCATTGGAGGCGCCGAAGAAAATAATGCCACTAACAAAAGATATGTGTTTGATTCAATATTCAATCTTCAGGCAACAGACGCTTTGTTTGTAACGCTTGATGCAGATTACGGACAGGAATCTAATACTCCTAATGGTTTTGCGATCTGGAAAGGCGCTGCTTTAACCGGTAAATACACCATTGGCAGTGTTTCAGCAATTGCAGCCAGAGGTGAATATTATAATGACCAGAATGGGTTTACCACCGGAACTCTCCAGTCGCTTAAAGAGATCACAGTTACTTATGAATATAAATTCGGAGGCAGCTTAGTTACACGATTAGAATACAGAAGAGATTGGTCAAATATGAATACGTTTGAAGATAATAATGGAAATTTCTCTAAGAATAACCAAAGCACTTTACTTATCGGTTCGGTTTATTCTTTCTAAGTAACTGAATAGTATAAAAAGTATATAAATGTTATTATTTAATTTATAGGAGTAAAGTATGGCTGAGCAAACACCCACTATGAAAAAAACACTCGGACTAACCGGTGTTACAGTAAATGCTATGGCGCTTATAGCGCCGGGCGCATTCTTATGGATCACTTACCAGGTTCAGGCTTCAAATAACGGCGGCGACACGGATATGTGGACAGGGATAGTTGCGGCTCTTATTGTGGCATTTCTTACGGCATTATCATTTTCACAATTAGCACGTAAATACCCGGAAGCCGGCGCAGGCGGTTCTTACTATTTTGCAGAAAAAGCTTTTCTTGACCGGGATAAGGCATCCCATCAAAGATTTGCACGTTTAGCAAAATTTGCAACAGGATGGGCTGCACATCTTTTTTACTGGGTATATACCGGTGTAATGGTTGCAATGATGTCAATATTAGTTACATACATTTTTAGTCAATTTAATGTAACGCTTCCCATTATTGTTCAGATTCTGGTAGCAATAATTTTTGCAGTTGGTGTTGGATATATTGCAGTAAGAGGAATTACCGGCTCCACAACCGTTGCAATTGTTATTAATGTAATTCAATTGGTTTCATTGATTGGATTCAGCATATTAGCAATTTTATTCAGGCTTAACAATCCGCTGCATGCAACACACTGGCTGCACACGAGTGCATTCTCTGTTGTTTGGCCTCATAATATTGGAGCAATGCTATTTCAATCCACTATAGCAATATTAATTCTTGTAGGCTTTGAATCTTCTACTTCACTTGCCGGCGAAGCACTGAATCCTAAAAAGGATATCCCTCGTGCGGTCATTTTAGCACTGATTATTCAAGGGTTATTTGCTTATTTATTTGAATATTTTGCAGCAAACTATGCCATCTCAGAAAAATTAGTATTTATTAATCCTGATGGATCAAAATTAACTGGTATTGCTGCAGCAGGAGCCTCAGGTGCACCAATCGGCGATCTTACACGTTTAATTGGAGATTCCATGCTTGGCGGAAACGGTTTCGCTTTAATGATGGTTGTTGCCGTAACGGTAGCGCTTGCAGTTGTCGGTACAACATTAGCTGCAATGAACACCGCTGTGCGGGTTAGTTATGCTATGGCTCAGGATAAAGAGATGCCCGGATTACTCGGCGCTTTGCACTTAAAACACTTAACTCCGCATGCCGGTGTATGGACCTTGGTTGTTGTTTCTGCAATTATAGGAAGCGTTGGAGTTCTAAATGTAACTGCACTAACCGGTATAACATTAGCTTCTAACATTGGGACGTTCGCGCTTTATGCGTTAATTTGCACTTTTACAATTGTTGCTTTTGTCGGGCGCCATGAATTCCATGGTATTAAACATGCTGTTGTTCCGGTCTTAGGAGTTATAGGTAACCTTGGCCTGTTGGTAGCAGTAGTTTATTACGGTTTAATTACACCAGGAGTATCTGCTGACGGAACTAAAATGGCACTATATATAACATTCGGCTGGGGACTTATCAGTGTGCTTTATTTAGTGTGGAATAGTAGAACAAGCGGAAGGCATATTGTACCCTCCACCGAATTCTTAAAAAATGCTCAAAAACAATAATTATGAGTTAATTAATTGGTAGATTAGAGAGAGCATCTAAGTCAGGCAGCCTGCCTTTCGAGACAGGCAGGCTAGCCGGACTTATGATAGAATATTATTAAAAATGGGTGTAATTAAATTGTTTACAATAACCAGGATATTTTATTTTCAGAAAATATCTTTTAATACTTTTTACAGGTCATGCCGATGACCGCAAATGAGTCAGTTGAAGTAAGCTCGTACGGCCTTACTCATATTGGTAAAGTACGTGAAGATAACCAGGATGCAGTTCGTATTTGTGATCTTAATGATGGTGAATCAATTTCATCAGTTGGATATTTATTTGGCGTGGCAGACGGCATGGGCGGATTTGCACACGGGGGTATAGCAAGTACAACAGCTCTTGAAACTTTTTTTGAAACTTTTTATTCGGCAAACGGAGCATCCCCTACTCAGAAATTTCGTGTTGGGATTCAGAATGCTAATTTAAGTGTTTACCAGGCAGCTCAAGGAATGGGTGCCGGTAAGATGGGAACGACATTATTAGTTGTAAATTTATTAGGACATGAATTATACATTGGACATATTGGTGACAGCCGCGCTTATTTAATACGCCACCATAAATCGAAGTGCCTTACAAATGATCATACACAGGTGGGCGATCTGGTAAAAATGCGGCTTTTATCACCGGATAAAATCAGAACTCACAATCATCGTTCAGTATTAAACAAATGTCTCGGATTAAATTTATTTGTTCAACCTGATATATTTAAAGTATCTGTACAAAGAGATGATGTACTAATTCTTTGCACGGATGGTGTCTGGTCTGTAATTGAAGATGAAGAATTTGCCGAAATCACAAAAAAAACAAATTACCCGGAAGAATTATGCAGACAAATAATTGAACTGGCGATGGAACGGGACAGTGACGATAATTTATCTATTATTGTGCTTCATTTCAATAATCTGGTATCACGCAAAACAAGCAAAGATAAAAAAAAATGGTCTATAAATAATATATTCAGTCGAAATAAAAAATAAAAAAGATGTGCTGTAAGTATAGTAGAATTAAGAATTTCTTAACCATATATGAAACCATAAAATATTGCTTTTCAGCGTAATCTTTATTATTATTCACAACTTAACTCTATTACTTGCGTAAAACATTTATGTCAAATACATTTATGCTACAAATTAGCGATCAGTTTGATCACTTTCAGATTAGGGAACATATAGCAAAAGGCGGTATGAGCGATATTTATCGCGCTTACGATTTACTAAACGGGAAGGAAGTTGTCCTTAAAATTCCCGATAGAATGTCAATTGGCGATCCGGCGCAATATGAGCGGTTTCAGCGAGAACTTGAGGTTATGCGTACACTTAATCATCCTGCAATTCAGCAGGGTTTAGGTTCCGGAAATTATAATAATACTCCCTACCTTGTAACCGGGTTAATTGACGGCGAATCCATGAGAGATCTTATTCGCCGGGCTACTCCAATGAATCCTAACGACTCAGTAAATCTTATACGTAAAATTGCAGATGGAATGGCACATTGCCATGACCATGCAATTATACACAGGGATCTTAAACCTGAGAATATTCTGATAACCCAGGATGGCCAGCCCATTATTATTGATTTTGGCCTTGCATTGACTAAAGGTGCCCATAGAGTCACTTATGCAAATTTCAGCAGCGCTGCCGGCACTCCGGATTATATGGCACCCGAGCAGATTGAAGGCCGCCGCGGAGATCAACGTACAGATATTTATGCTATAGGCATTATGCTGTTTGAATTGTTAACCGGGCGGGTTCCATTTGGCGGAGATAATAACATGGCAGTAATGGCCCAGCATCTTAAAGGTGCAATCCCCCGTCTTGATAAAGAACTAAAAGGAATAGTATCACCACAGCTTGCAGCAGTTGTAGTACACTGTTTGCAAAGAGATCCAAAAGATCGTTATGCCGATATGCATGCACTTATAGCAGACCTTGATAATTTAGAGTCAGTTGATATTTCGATACTTGAAAAGACAGCCGGCCCCGGTTCCGAGGCGCCGTTTTGGCGATCACCTGTTTTTATTGCCGTCGGTTCGGCTTTTGCAATATTGTTAGCAATTATTATATTAGCTCTTATTCTTCAATCATTACGTTAATGGCAATAAATAACCAAAACCTTACTGAAGATCAGCTTGTTGCTCTTGTTAAAGAGCGGGATGTTAAATTCATTGATTTACAGTTTACCGACGTTGGCGGTGCAGTCAAGAATGTAACTATTCCTACTAAAGAATTAGAATCAACTCTTCATCACGGAATCTGGTTTGATGGTTCTTCCATTGAGGGTTTCGCGCGAATTGCCGAAAGCGATATGTACCTGATTCCGGATATATCTACATTTGCCATACTGCCCTGGCTTTCCGGAAACGAAGCTACCGCAAGGTTAATTTGTAATGTCTACACTCCTGAAAGCCAGCCATTTTTGGGCGACCCCCGGATTATATTATCCAATGTGGTTAAAGAAGCCGAAAAGATGGGTTTTACATATAATACAGGGCCGGAAATTGAATTCTTTCTATTAAAACATTCTCCGGATGGTAAACTGACCCCCCCAAGGCCACAGGACAGCGGCGGTTATTTTGATCAGCCTGTTGATATGGTTGCAACAAGCTTGTGGAGACAGATTACTGATGCTTTGTATTCATTTGGAATTGAAACAGAGACAATGCACCATGAAGTTGCTGCCGGACAGCATGAAATAGATTTCAGGTATTCGGATGCGCTTAATACTGCGGACAATATTGTAACATTCCGGGTTCTTGTTAAAACTTTATCTGAACAAAAAGGATTATACGCTACCTTTATGCCAAAACCGGTTCGGGGACTTGACGGAAGCGGCATGCATATTCATCAAAGTTTAAGTTTTAAAGCGAATGGAACTAATGCATTTTCAGACCCGGGTGACTCACATGGATTATCTAAAATAGCTAAACATTTTATAGCCGGCCAGTTATCTCATGCAAGAGGGATGTGTGCCATAATTGCACCGCTTGTCAATTCTTATAAAAGGCTTGTGGTGGGTTATGAAGCCCCGGTTTATCTGAGCTGGGGACGTATAAACCATTCTGCTCTGATTAGGATACCGAGAGCACATACTGAAGAATCTACAAGAATAGAATTAAGATGCCCTGACCCGAGCTGCAATCCTTATCTTGCTTTTGCTGTTATGCTTGCAGCAGGGCTTGACGGAATCAAACGTGAATTGCCTTTAGCAGAAGCAAGTGAAGAAAATGTATATCTTCCTTCGGGTACTCAAAAACTATCAAAATTAAATGTTCTTCCCGGTTCACTTGCCGAAGCTCTTATTGAAATGGAAAAAGATTCAATAGTTCGTGAGGCATTAGGCACTCATGTATTTGAGCGTTTTGTAAGCGCTAAACGGCTTGAATGGGAAGATTACCGCCTTGAAGTTACTCCCTGGGAATTAGAAAAATACCTTCCCAGTTATTAATTCTTAATTTTATTAAATAATCCAATCTTATTAAAATGTCAAGATTAATATAGTCCAATTTATTTATTAATATTTAGAATATTATTAGCAAGAGTCTTGACAGATAAATATTATAAATGTATTTTGCAATCGTTTGCGGGAACGTTTGTGGTAAAGGTTAAATGAAACATACAACTATTATCGATATTGCAAAAAAACTCGGCATTTCTGCCTCAACGGTATCCCGTGCCCTAAGCAATCATCCAGATATTAAAGCCTCAACCAAAAACCAGATTAAAAAATTAGCCAGAGAATTAAAATATAATCCCAACCCGATGGCGCAAAGCCTTAAGAACAATAAAACAACCATGATCGGAGTGATTGTTCCTGTAATTAAACACGATTTTTTTGCTTACGCAATAAGCGGTATCGAAGAAGTAGCCTATCATTCAGGTTATACTATAATTGTTTGTCAATCTAATGAAAGTCATGAAAGAGAAGTTGTAAATACCAATGCATTAATTCGCCAGAGAGTTGCGGGTATAATAGCTTCGATATCCCAATCTACAAATAACTCAGAACATTTTCGTGCAGTAATTGACCATGGAATCCCCCTGGTATTTTTTGACCGCGAGATAAAAGATATAAATACGAGTAAGGTAATAATTGATGATGCAAAAAGTGCCCGCATGGCAGTTAATCATCTTATTGACAGAGGATATAAAAGTATTGCTCATTTTGCCGGACCGAAATCATTAACCATTTGTGAACTAAGATTAAAAGGATATACCGAAGCCTTAAAGAATGCACACATTCCGCTTAACGATGATCTGATTTTATTCGGAGGGATGGATGAAAGCGACGGATACAGAACAATGGATGCACTAATAAAAAAGAAAATAACAATTGATGCAATTTTTGCAGTAAATGATCCAGTTGCTATTGGAGCTTACCAGAGGATTAAAGAAGCAGGTTTAAAAATTCCGGACCAAATAGGAATAGTTGGATTTTCAAATAACAAGATAACTAATTTGGTTGAACCCGGATTAACAACGGTAGATCAACCTTCATATGAAATGGGGAAAATAGCAGCCGAAGTTTTAATTAAGCTTATCGGAAATGGAAATAAATCCTTAAAATCGAAAAAAATAATCCTCGAAACTAAATTAATTATTAGAGGATCGACCTGATCAATTTATTTTGAAATTATTGCAAACGATTGATGGATGGTTTGCATATAATTATTATAACATGCTAATAAGCATGGCGATTAAAGCAAACCATGCCAATATATACAGTTACCGTGTGCGGTAATGTGTTAATTCCACTACATATTGTTATACCTTTTTTCGGCGGTTATCCCGATGTACCATGGTCCTGAAGTACTCAGGAATTGGCTCCGGATCCCGAAGTCGTTAATCAGTTTCACGCTGTAAATCTTTTCTCCGTGATCTGAACTTAAGATCTTGCCTTTAAAAAATGATTCTCCTATTTATATCCCGGGATTGTTGCGGCCGGATTTAAAAGGAGCATCGCAAATTTACAAAACATGTTCGGCTTTTCCTCCAGAGGCGGATGAGCCAATAAAGTCCCGGCGTGATTATACCTTACCGATCGAATCGGGACAGGCTCTGTTAAAACTCGGAGAAACTTAATAAAAGTTTTAATATATGCGTAACTTGAGTTAATAATTATTTAAAAGTAGAAATTCAATAAAAAGAAGCTCAATTTCCTGCTACAGGAATTAACTTTGAAGCAACTGTTTTAATGTTTGCTTCAGCCGGCTTAAGATTTTCGCTGGTTGCTGTTAGTTTAATGCTGCCAGCACTACGGTTTGATAATATAATTACCGAACATTTACCGTTGAATAACTTTCTTTGGTAACCGCCGCTAATATACTTATCCTTTTCATGACTGCTTGGATCACCATTACCAACACCAATAATTTTTCCTGCTCCATTCAGTTCAAAATGTATAAGATTGTCCGCGACTGGTACTTCCCTGCCTTCTGAGTCTAATGCTGTAACTGAAATAACCGAAACATCTTCCCCGTCTGCGTTAATAACAGTTCTATCAGGTGTTAATTGGATTGTGGCGGGTTCGCCCGTAGTTTCAATTTTAGCAGTAATAAGTTTTCCATTCCTCACACCCCTGGCTTCAAGTGTACCCGGTTCGTAAGGTACATTCCATTCTAAGTGAAAATCCTTCTCCATCGATTTTTTGCCAAGACTTTTACCGTTTAGAAACAACTCAACATTCTCGCAATTACTATAGCACCATACGTTAACCGGCTGCCCTTCTTTTCCTTTCCAGTTCCAATGAGGGAAAATATGGAGCACGTCTTTATCAGACCACCATGACTGGTAATAATAATAATTATTCTTGGGAAATCCGCAAACATCCATTATACCGAAATGAGAATTAATACAGGGCCATCTGTAAGGCGTCGGTTCACCGCGGTAGTCGAACCCAGTCCAAACAAATCCGCCGGCAAGCCATTTCCTTGCATCAAATAATTTCCACCAATCCTCAGTAATATCTCCCCATGAGGGTGCATTCAGGTCAAAATCACTTACATAACCTTTAATTGTATCGTTGACATATTCTCCGCGGGTTGATAGAGCGCTGGCCATTTCACTTCCCCATATAATTTGATCCGGGTGATCCTGCCTGTACTTGTCGATAGAGTTAATTCTGTAATTGAACCCCCTAACCGGGATGACGCTATTAACTCCTTCAAAAGTTCCTCCATTGTCTGCAGCAAATGTACTCAGGCGGGAAGGATCATATTTCTTCTGAACCCGGATCAATGATTCTGCAATTCTCCGGCCTACATCATTACTTTCAATTGTAAATTCTTCATTACCGATAGACCAAATAATAACGGAAGGATGATTCCTATCGCGTATAATAAGTTTTGTAAATTGAGATTCAAACTCTTTTGTGCTTCCCATTAACCTGTTTTCGTCCATAACAAGCATACCGAGTTTATCACAGGCATCCAATAATTCAGGTGTAGGAGGATTATGGCTGGTTCTGTACGCATTACAGCCCATCTCTTTTAGTTTTTCAATTCTATAGTATTGAAGGCCGTCAGGCAGAGCAGATCCCACTCCTGCATGATCCTGATGATTGCAGGTGCCCTTTATTTCAACTCTCTCCCCGTTCAGAAAAAATCCGTTATCTTTATCAAATTTTATTGTGCGGACGCCGATATTAGTTTCAGTATTATCGATTATGTTCTCATCGGATTGTATATACTGAACCAATTTATATAAATATGGATCATTCAATGACCACAGGTGCGGATTATCTAATTTTATTTTCTGAACTATTGATTTCTCTTCGTAATTATTAAAGTGCAATTCTTCACTGGTGTTTTTTACGATTTCATTTCCTTTTCCATCCCGGATTACAGATATCAGCTTGCACCCTATTTGTTTTTCATCCCTGTTAAATACTTTTGTATTAATATTTATACATGCCGAATTATTATCTACATCAGTTGTAACATAGGTTCCGTATAATGGGATATGGAGAGGTGCAGTTTTTATTAGCCATACATGCCTGTATATGCCCGCGCCTTCATAAAACCATCCTTCTGCCTGTGTTGCATCGGCTCTTACAACAAGCACATTCTTTCCGCCGTAGTTCAGATAATCCGAGACATCAAAGTCAAACTCGTTGTAGCCGCTTAAATTCCTGCCCAGGAAATGGCCGTTAAGCCATACCATACAATCTCTGAATACTCCGTCAAATTTTATGGTAATTCTTTTACCTTCATCTGTTTTCGGAATTTCAAGAGAACGGCGATACCAGCCAATTGAAGATTGAGGGAATTGCCTGCCAAGAGGCTTAAACCCGTGACTATCCAAAACGTCGTTATCCGATTTTACAAAATCTAGTTCAACCGCCCAATCATGCGGCAGGTCTACGGTACGCCAGGAGCTGTCATCAAAATCCGGGACTCCCGGCCCGCTTGTTTGTCCCGCTTTCGCAAATACCTGGCTTAAACCAAATCCAAAATCCCCTTCCGGTGATGATGCATCACCCAAATGGAAATTCCATCCCGGGTCAAGTAAAAATATTTTTCTTACTGGTTCCAAATCCCTATCATTCCTTTTGTTATTATTTAATCCTCCGCTATCTGCATACCCGTTAATAATAATTGGCTGTAATAATAATGTAAATAATATAAAACGCAATATTGCCTTCATTTTACACATCTCCTTAAAATATGTTCAATTGTTACTTTTCTTTTCCCAGCGCCAATGCCATGGTTCGTATGCAATACCGAATTGATTGTTCCTGGGATAAGTGAGATAAAAATTAAATTTATGAGCATTAACCAGCATCCATTGGAACTCAGGAAGTTTTTCAAAATCGGCTGCGGTCTGGTTGCCGGAGAAACCGTTAATTCCGTTTTCACTGCACAAATCGATTGCGTTATTTTTAGGATTATTGTGCTGGCTGTATCCGGGCAGTGCAACTTTTTTAATATTTTCTTTTATTGAATAATTTGAGATGGTAGTTAAATATTTAAAGAATAAGTAAGCCTGAATTCCGGCAGAGCGAAAACCGACTTCAATATACAGGATCCTGCCTATATCCTTCTTCATTTGTTCGGACAATAATAAATAATCATTATAAGAATGCGCCGCGCAAAATTGCACTTCAATTTTGTGAGTATCTTTTCCTTTCCCTATACTTACAGGTGAAATTTCAACAAGGTCTTTAGGTTTATCAACAGAATAGAATTGCCACTTACATCCAAACTGCCTCGAATCAATATCAAATACACGACTTGCAAAATCCCTTTCAATAAAATTTAACCCCATCATTAAAGTATCATAATCAATAAGAGATCTTTTTTCCGGGGGAGTATTATTGATTGCTTTTTCAAAACTTCTTGTAACACAACCTGCAGCAAGCCGTTGAATTATGTTAAGATGATCATAATTCAATTTAGCGAAGTATAAAAAAGCCACAGACCCGGAAGAAAAAATTATTAAGATAATACTTAGTAGCAATAATTTTTTCACTATACTTGTTAGTTTTAAGGTTAATAAAATACAGCCCCCCGCTTAACCAAACATTGCCATATTAAAATAACACTCCTTAATTTAGCAGGCAAGCTTTTTTTTAAGCATTTTATAATTTTGCATAAATGTTTTATAGAAATTAAGAGTTTCTGTAGCGAGGATACTCACCCGCACTAACTTTGAAGTTTTTTAATGTGAAGAATAGGACAATAGAATTCTTATAATTAAGAATAATATGCCTATTTTTTAATTATAATATTGAAATATTGAACACTTTTTTCAATGTTAGCTGATTGGCATCTTTATTGTTTTTAAGTGTTTGATCTTTTATATTTGTTAAAATTAATTGAAAAATAAAATATTCATATCGTGTTTAGTATTAGTATTATTCGTTTCAACAACTAGTTTGCCAATTACCGTCCATCTTTGCAAAATGGCTAAAACCGTTAAAACTTGTAATTGCTCTAAAATGAAAAATTGCAAGATGGCCTGCAATAAAAATGCTTCGGGCAAAGCTGATCACAAACCCGGTATAATGAATAACTGCTGTTCTACAAAAATCATAGATACCTCTGTTAAAACCGAATATCTGTCTCAACAGAATAACAATAACGGAAACATTCAGTTTTCGGTCATCATTTTAACTGCCAATCCATTTGAAAAAATTGAGCAATTAAACTCTAATAAAAAATATTTCCAGAATTTTTCTCCACCTCTTTTTTCTAACAATAATTTGTACCTTAATAACTCTGTGCTTCTTATCTAAATCTCTCTCAATTTTAAACTTCACCCGGTTTAACTAACCTGTTCGTGTAATTGATTTAAATAATCTTAAGTCAAAATAATTTGACTGATTAATTTGGAGCTTTTGTATGATTGAGAGAATTATTGATTGGAGCGCAAAGAATAAATTTATTGTGATATTAAGTTACATTATTTTGGCAGGATTCGGAATTTACTGCCTAATTAATTTACCCGTGGACGCCATACCGGATTTATCGGATAACCAGGTAATTATTTATACGGAGTGGATGGGACGCTCGCCGGAGATAATCGAACAGCAGGTAACTTATCCGCTTGTTTCAGCATTGCAGGGCTTGCCGCAGGTAAAGGCCGTCCGTGCATCATCCATGTTTGGAATGTCATTTGTTTTTGTAATCTTTAATGATAATACCGATTCATATTTTGCACGTAATCGCGTTCTGGAAAGATTAAGCACTATCCGCTCCCAGCTCCCGTCAGGAGTTACTCCAACCTTGGGGCCGGATGGAACCGGAGTCGGACATATCTATTGGTACACTGTTGAAGGAAAGGATTACGATCCCGGTACCTTAAGATCAATCCAGGACTGGTACGTAAGATATAAATTATCTGCTGTTGAAGGTGTTTCCGAAGTAGCAAGCATCGGTGGCTACGTAAAACAATACCAGGTAGATATAAATCCCGATCAGCTTCGGGCTTATAATGCTACTACTTCAGATGTTATAAACGCCATTCAGAACAATAATAATGAAGTTGGCGGCAAAATAATTGAGGCTAACAATGCTGAATATTTTGTGCGGGGACAGGGATATATTACCTCAAAGAGCGATATTGAAAATTCAATAGTTAAATCCGGCGAAAACGGAACACCTGTACTAATAAAAGATGTTGCAAATGTTCAACTCGGCGGCGATATACGAAGAGGTTCTCTTGAGAAGGACGGGAAAGGCCAGGTAGTAGGCGGTATAATAGTTATGCGCAGCGGGGAAAATGCAAAGGAAGTAATTGACCGTGTAAAAGAAAAGATAAAAGAAATTTCACCCGGCCTGCCGCCCGGTGTTGAAATAAAAGCTTCTTATGACAGGAGTACATTAATTGAGCAGTCGGTTAATACACTTGAACATTCATTAGTAGAAGCAGCTATTGTTGTTTCCCTAATAGTTGCGATATTCCTTCTTCATTTCAGAAGCATACTAAGAATAATAATTGAAATACCTGTGTCCGTACTGCTGTCCTTCATACTGATGCATTTGTTTGGAGTTACTTCAAACATAATGAGCCTGGGCGGAATAATTCTGGCAATAGGGGTTATAGTAGATGCTTCCATTGTTATGGTGGAGAATGCTTACCGTAATATAGCGCATGCTATAGAAGAAAAAGGTAAACTTACACCGGAAGATTATAAACGAATTTCTATTATGTCTGCCAAACAAGTAGGGCGTGCAATCTTCTTTTCCGAGCTTATAATTCTTGTTTCATTCCTTCCGGTATTCCTGTTAACCGGGCAGGAAGGAAAGCTTTTCCGTCCGCTGGCTTATACTAAAACGTTTGTATTGGCATCATCAGCAATAGTTTTGATTACATTAATACCGGTTCTTATGACTATGCTGATGCGCGGTAAATTCAGGCCTGAAAAAGAAAACCCGGTTACCGGTTTCTTTATTAAAATTTACGAACCGGTTATTAAGTGGGTATTAAAGCACCGTAAAATAACAATTGCAATAAACGTTGCTGCATTGCTTATTACAATCCCGATGATTTTACATACCGGCTCGGAGTTTATGCCGCCTTTGGATGAAGGCTCAATACTCTATATGCCTGTAACAATGCCTAATATTTCAATTACTGAAACAAACAGGATACTTCAGGAACAGGATAAAATAATCAAAAGTGTTCCCGAAGTTGAACATGTACTCGGTAAAGCGGGAAGAGCCGAAACAGCAACCGATAATGCTCCATTAAGCATGATAGAAACAATAATACTACTTAAACCAAAAGATCTATGGAGGCATGGAATTACTAAGGCAGACCTTGTTGCTGAATTGAACAAAAAGCTTCAAATACCCGGTGTTGTAAACGGATGGACGCAGCCGATCATTAATAGGATCAACATGCTGTCAACCGGGGTTAGAACCGATATAGGATTAAAAATATTCGGTGTCAATCTTGATTCTCTCGAAACTTATGCAATCCATGCGGAACAATTGCTAAAAACTGTAGAAGGTTCAGCCGATGTTGTTGCGGAAAGAGTTCAAAACGGTTACTACCTTGATATTAAGCTTAAAAAAAATATTGCTGCGCAATACGGATTAAACATAAGTGACTTACAGAATATAATTGAAACGGCAATAGGGGGAGAAAACCTTGGTGTTGTTATTGACAGCAGAATGAGATTTCCAGTTAATATGCGTTATGAAAAAGACTACCGTGATAATATCGACGATATTAAAAATTTAATAATACCCGTTTCAGCTTCATCAGGCAGTACGCCACCGTCTGGAATAAATTCAATGGTTCAGGCATCATCAAAAAGCAATTCAGGTTCGATGGGTGGGATGTCCGGATCAATTAATACAATCAATCAATCAGCGCCGGCAGGATCTGCAGATTTCAGCCTTTTATCAACCGGTAATAATAACGGCGTATTTTATCTTCCTCTTTCTCAACTGGCTGATGTTAACATAGTAACCGGTCCTCCAATGATAAGCAGTGAAAACGGAATGCTGCGTTCCATAGTATATATGAATACACTCGGAAGGGATATGGGTAACGTTATGGCAGATGCAAAGAAAGTTATTGAGGAAAATTTAAATCTTCCGCCCGGATATTCTTATACATGGAGCGGCCAGTATGAAAGCAAAGAACATGCACAGAAAACAATGGAAATAATAATGCCGGTAGTCTTCCTAATAATTTTTGTGCTGCTATATTTTACTCTTCATGACTACAAAGAAGCCGGTGTGGTAATGCTTTCGGTTCCTTTCGCACTTATAGGCGGTATGTATACCATATTCTTCCTTAAGTATAATTTCTCCGTAGCTGTTTGGGTTGGATTTATTGCTCTTTACGGAGTTGCTGTTGAAACCGGTGTTGTTATGGTTGTATATCTGCATGAAGCGCTTGATAAAAGATTAAAAGCGCACTATGACGGTAAACGCGGAGAAATAACAAATAAAGATATATATGAATCTGCTATAGAAGGTTCTGTGTTAAGACTCCGCCCAAAACTGATGACTGTATTAACAGCAATGACAGGCTTAGTTCCGGTAATGTGGGCAACCGGCACAGGTTCGGATGTTATGAAACCGCTTACGGCGCCCATGATTGGGGGTTTATTAACATCTGCGGTCCACGTTCTTGTGGTAACTCCAATTTTATTCGTAATTATGAAGGAACGTGCACTCAAAAAAGGTAAACTTGAAATTTCTAAAATGACAAGATTGATGAAAGAGGGAGAAAATGAATAATTTAATAATTAAACCAAAGCCCATGAACAAAAGACAATATTTCTCAACAGGAATCTCTCAAGCAAACTTTTGGTTTGTTATCATCTTCATTATAGGATTTATCCAAAATATATGCGCCCAACCGGTTGATTCCTTAGTGGCAGAAGCAATTCAAAACAATCCGAAATTAAAATCTCTTAAATATAATGTGCAGTCGGCTGATTACAGGTCGCAATCGGTAAACGCACTTCCTCCCCCAACCCTCGGAATTGAGTTCAACCAAATCCAAACAGGTAAATATGATTTGTGGAACGATGCCCTCTCCAACACACTTTCACTTTCACAGATGTTTATGCTGGGTGGTAAACTTAATGCTATGGCTGATGTTGAAAAGAAGAACGCGTTAATTTCAGGTGATGATTACCAGGCATACAAAATAAACCTTTCTGCTCAGGTTAAAATGGAATATTATACATTATGGTTGTTTGATAAGAAAATAGACGTTGAGGAAGCTGATATTAAACTGCTTAATGAACTAATAAACTCGGTTACAATATTATACCAGGTAAATAAGATAAACCAGGCGGATCTTCTCACATTAAAAAGTGAAGTTGCTTCCAATAAAACACAGCTATTAATACTTCAAAATCAAAAAGAAGCCGAGACCTATAAACTAAATAAACTTCTGGGCAGGGACCTGGATTCAAAAGGCATTTATACCGAAAAAGAAATCCATATTGATTCTCTTAATTCATCAATGAATGAACTTCAGTCAAAGCTTGAAGAAATGAATCCTTCATTAAAAAAAATGGATAACATGATTGATATGAATATTGCTATGGAAAATGCGAATGAAAAAGATCTTGTTCCCGATCTGATGGTGCAGGGAATGATAATGAGAATGCCGCAGGGGATGATCTTAACCGAAAAATCAGATCTTTCAATGCTTATGCCGCAGACACAATATATGTACTCATTGATGGCTTCAATTACCCTACCGTTTGCACCATGGTCGGTAAATAAATTCAAGGCAAAAGATGAGGAAATTTTATCAGACATAAAGGGAATTGAATATGACAAAGTCGATATGCACCGGGAAATGGTTTCAGGCTTGAAAAATGCCCTGGTTAAATACAAAACTTCAACTGATTTAATTAAACTTAATTCAACTTATGTAATTCCATTATATAAGCAGGCGGTTGAGGCTCAAATTTCCGCTTATCAAAATAACCGGACTAATATTAATGCAGTTATAGATGCAAGCAGGATGCTATTAATGCAGGAAATGAATTTCTATATGGCGCAGGCAGATCATCAAATGTCGCTTGCTGAAATAGAAATGATGATTGGTACGGAACTAAAATAATTAACTTAAATTATGCAAATGATATTTAAAGTAGCCCCTGCACCTGCCTATCGTCAGGAAGGTTTATGTCGGGGACAGGTAAATTAAAAAACATGTTCGGCTTTTACTCCAGAGGCGGATGAGCCTTTGGCTCGAGCCAAAACTAAAATAATAAGAAATTTATTAAAGGAACTAAAATGAAATATCTAAATATAAGTCTTATTTTTCTGGCTTTGTTTATGAGTGCCTGCTCAAACAACACGGGGAATAAAGCTCCCTCGGAACAAAACAGCCAGACGAAAGATATCTATACATGCACAATGCATCCGCAGGTAATTTCAGATCATCCGGGAGCATGCCCCATCTGCGGAATGGAACTGGTTAAAAAAGTTTTTGTTGCACCTAAAGAAGACAGCACCGGCATGGCGGGAATAGTATCAATTAACAGTGCGCAAGCTGTGTTGGCAAATGTTTCAACCGTAAAAGTAAAAAGAGAAAATCTGAATAAGCAGTTGCAGGCATACAGCTACCTTGATTTTGCAGAAGAAAATAAGAAAATGATTACCGCGCGGTTTAACGGTAGAATTGAGAAATTATTCGTTGATAAAACCGGCGACTTTATTCGCAAAGGTGAAAAACTTTTTGAGATTTACAGCCCGGATCTTGTACAGGCTCAAAATGAGTATCTCATTGCGCTGAATAATTCAGGTCAGGCCGGCAGTAACAGCATATTATTAAAATCAGCAAGAAAAAAACTTGAACTGTTCGGAGTAACAGAATCCCAGATAAAAAATATTGAATCTACACGTGAAGTGAATTTAACCATTACATATTACTCACCCTTCACCGGCACGGTTATCGATAAAAAAGTAGAAGAAGGAATGTATGTAAATGAAGGCTCAGAAATTTATGATATTGCCGATCTTTCAACAGTGTGGAACATAGCCGATGTATTTGAGAAAGACTTAAGCGCCGTTAAAATCGGAAGTAAAGTTTCGCTAAAGCTGCAGGCATATCCCGGAAAAAACTTTGAAGGTACGGTTACTTTTATTTATCCCGTGCTTAATTCCCAAACCAGAACAATAAAAGTAAGGACAGTATTTTCAAATTATTCAGGTAAATTAAAACCTCAGATGTACGGGCAGACATTTTTTGAGGATAAAATCGGCAGGGGCCTAGTAGTTCCGGAAGATGCGGTTTTATTTACAGGCAAAAATACAATCGTGTGGATAAAAAAGTCTGCCGGAATTTTTGAACAGCGTGAAGTTACAGTAGGAATAAAGATTAATAATGAGTACCAAATTTTATCCGGACTGCAGGAAGGCGAAGAAATTGCCGCTACGGGCGGATTCCTTCTTGATTCGGAAAGCCAGTTAAAAGGTTCAGATAATCTTAACCCGGCTGACAAATCAAATAAGAAAAAAGATAATGCGGGAAGCATGCCCGGAATGAAAATGTAATTTAAAAAAATAAAAGGAATGATATGAATTTAAAAATGCTTTTCAATAACTGTTTTCTAATTACGTCTGTAATAATATCTACATCTGCATTAATTTGGCTCGCTGGATGTTCCAATGTGAATAATGATAAAACCCCGGTAAATCAGACTGAACAGCAGGCCGGGATAAAGGATACAAATGAGCTGTCCATAATAAGTGATAAAAATGTAGACATCGATTCCTTAGACAGCAATAAAGACGGATACCTTTACCAGTGCGAAATGGATTATGACGTAATTTCCGATAAGCCGGGCGCCTGTCCAAAATGCGGTATGGAATTGAAAAAAGTCAGCGTTGCCGAGGCTAAACATAATTTTAATTCGTTTAACGAAAATAATCAATAAATAAATCAACCAGACAAAAGGAGTAAGAATAATGAAGTTCGATAAAATAAAAACCGCACTTTCAATATTTTTCTTTATATACATCACTTTAACATCTGCTTATGCAGGCAGCTTTGCACCAAAAGACAGTGCAGGCATTAAATGTAAAAAATTTGCAAAATTAGAAAAATGCAAAGACTCAGCTAAATGTTCAGGCATGGATAAAACAATGAAAATGGAGTCCAAAAAAATTAGTAAATCAAAAGTAATCGACTTAAAAGCAATTGATAAAAACAACGATGGTAAAGTTTACCAATGCCCTATGGATTATGATGTTCTATCAGATACTCCGGGAAGAGATCCCAAATGCGGAATGGAGTTAAAGGAAGTTACACTTGCACAGGCAAAGAAAATCTTAATTGACCACGGATTCAAAGTAAAATAACCGGCATCTTGAACTGAAGTTACGTATATCATATAAAAAAAGTGTATCTTCAGTTTTTATTATAACATGCAATAAATTATTGCAGGTTACATTTTAATTTCAAATATTACATTTCAATATTAAGGAAATATTCTTCTGTTCCATCCTGATTTTGTTTTATGCTTATAAATGAATAATCTGACACTAAATTTTTATTTCAATATTTAGAAGGTATAAACATGAAATTCTTACTTCGAATAGTACTAGCAATTGTGGTAGTCCTCTTCATGGTTGTTATTTTTCTTTATTCAGGCATATATAATATCAGTTCAATGGTACCACATAGCAGGATAACACTTAAGATAATTACTATCTTAAAAGATAACTCAATCAAGCATTACTCGGAAAATATTACTGTGCCCAACCTCACGACTTCTGCATTGATAAATACCGGGTTTGCACATTATAAAGAAATGTGTGTAAACTGCCACGGCGCTCCGGGAGTTCAGCCTGATGAAACCGGGAAAGGCTTGTATCCCAAACCTCCTGACCTGGCAAAATCAATTAAAGGCTGGACTCCTGCCCAGCTTTTCTGGATTACAAAAAACGGTATAAAAATGACCGGAATGCCTGCATTTGGAAAGACACATAACGATGAAAAAATCTGGGCTATTGTTGCCTTTATTGAAAAACTTCCCGAAATGACTAAAGATCAATATACTACTTATGCTAGGTCGGTAAAAGAAAAGGATGAGGATTAATAATTTTTATAATTTCTAAACAATACCGGAGAATTTATGCCTGAAGAAATAGAAGTTCCTACCGAACATTTACATGAATCTCTGCAGGAAGCCGCAGAAAAAAGCAGCAACAGGTGGATATTGATGGTTGCGCTTACTGCTGCGATACTGGCGGTATTAGCAGCAGTCGCTTCCCTGTTGGCAAGCTACCACGTAAATGAAGCAATGATAGAACAACTCAAGTCTTCCGATCAATGGGCATACTACCAGGCTAAAGGAATTAAGCATGCGGTTCTTGAAAGCAAGATTGAACTTTTAAAAAGTTTGAATAAAGAATCTACATCGCAGGATCAGATTAAATTAACAGAATATACCCAACAACAGAAAGAAATAGAATTAATTGCAAGGGAAGCAGAGAAATCTTCAGCAGAGCATATGGAAGTTCACCATATACTTGCAAAAGGAGTTACTTTATTTCAAATCGCAATTGCAATTGCAGCCATTGCCGTACTGACAAAGAAAAAATGGATGTGGTATGGAAGCATACTTTTGGGCTTGGGAGGAATCTTTTTTTTACTGCAGGGAATTATATAGAAGAGTAGCCCCGGCATTTATAGGTTGCAGCGATAGATTTTGTATTGATAGGTTGCGACCTGTCCCTACTGGTAATTATTTGTAAAGACGAGGTATGCCTCATCTCTCAGGGTTAATCCCATCCTGGGAGGGGTCCCGGGGGTAGGTCGGAGTGATTATAATTAGAAAACCACGACAATTATTGAAACTATAAAATATATTTGGGTACACGGGGCATGCCCCGACTCTACTTATTGTTTTTTAATTTAGATAAGCTAAGATGCTTATGATAAAGATTTTTACGTTCCAGGTATCTGCGTCTTGCTGTTAAAACATCCCTGTGGGAAATAATGCCTATTACTTTAAAAGAATCATCCTTTGCAATAACGGGTATATTGGAAACTTTGTAAAGCGCCATCATATCTGCGGCTTCACGTATGCTGTGATCTTCATATATCCCTATAATTGGTCCTGTAATAATCTCTTTAAGTAAAGTACTTTCGGTCCCTTTAAATTCTTCTAATTCTTTTTTGGTAATAACACCGGCAAGCCTGTCGTTTTTGTCTAATATAGGATAGATGTGATGAAGGCTTCCCTCACTGCCTGAAAGAAGCCATTTACGGATAACTTCAATAGTATCTTCAGTACGCAGAGAAAATATTTTATAATTTGCATGATCTTTTACGGGAATTTGATATAAAAAATCTGCAGCATATTCATTAGGCACATTCACTCCCCTGCGTGTAATTTTTTCAGTCATAATAGTCTGCCTCATCATAAGGCTGGAGATAAGATAAGCCGAACTGCATCCGGCAAGTAAAGGAAGCAGGCCGAAAGGCTGCATTGTAGTTTCGAATGCAAATATCATTGATGCCAGAAGGGCCCTTGCAGAACCGGCAAACATAGCCGCCATGCCGACTAAAGCTGCCAATCTTACATCAACTCCGCATTTTGGAAATAATGCGATTAATACCATACCAAGCATAGCACCCAGTCCTCCGCCGATAGTAAACAACGGAGCAAGAGTTCCACCCGAAGTACCGCTGCCCAGCGATATTGCCCATGAAATAAACTTCATTATAAAAAGGATAATTAACACATTTCCGAATAGTGAACCATTAAGCATATTGTTAATATTATCATAACCTACACCCATTGTATGAGGCACGAAAAATCCTACAACTCCAACTGCAACTGCACCAAAGGCGGGCCACCACATCCAGTGAATGGGGAGCTTATCAAACATATCCTCAACAAAATATACTGCCTTAGTAACAAACACTGCACATACACCAACCACTGCACCCAATAATAAATAAATTAATAATGCTAACGAACCCGGCTGACTAATATTTGTTAAAGCAAAGATGGGTGCCGTTCCGACAAAAATAATCCTTACTGCGGCGGCTGCGGCACTTGCAAGAGTCACAGGAATTAATGACTGGGGCCTGAACTCAAACAGAAGTAATTCGACGGATAACAATATTGCGGAAATAGGGCTTCCAAATGTAGCTGCCATACCCGCAGCCGCACCTGATGCCAGCAGTATTTTTCTTTCATCCGGGGATGTTTTTAATAACTGTCCTAAAAGCGAGCCCAATGCTCCACCAGTAGCTATAATCGGCCCTTCAGCGCCGAATGGGCCTCCCGTTCCGATTGAGATAGCGGCAGAGATTGGTTTTAGGAATGTTAACCTTGGTGGAATTCTGCTTTCATTTAAAAGTACCTGTTCCATTGCTTCGGGAATGCCGTGTCCCCTGATTCCCGCCGAACCATATCTTGCCATAAAGCCTACTACTAATGCTCCGAGAACAGGAATAACAATTACCCACAATCCAAGATGATTACCGGCGGGAGAATTAAATTCAAAAGATACTCTGCCGTAAAAACAAAGATTTGTTATTAAGCCTATCAACCGGGTTAATATTTGAGCAATAAACCCTCCGGCAATACCAAGTACAACTGCAAGCATCGATATTTGAACTGAACGGTAATTAAAAGAATTATCGTTTGCCGGCATATTGATCGGATTTAATAAAGGATTAATAATTGTGGGTGTGCGAAAAATTTTAATACCTGATTTAATATAGTCAATAATTTTTGTCATACTTTCTTAGTTAGATATAAAGATTTGATTAAAGAATATTTGTATATATGAAGCGATTATAAATTAAGACAAATAAAATATTTTATTACTTCAAAAGAAGCAGAATTCAATTTATGAATATGTGTTATCAGTAACAGTTTCGTTTTTTAGTTAATAGCGTAATTACGACTTGGTGAAGGCGTGCATAATCAAAAAGTGAATAACAAAAAATAATTAGAATAAAGTTTGGAATTTTTTTCAATTTGTCCGATATTTGCCATGCTTAAATTTGAAGTTAGAGTTAATCTGATTTTGAATTTAATTCCTTAATATAGCGGGGGCTTAGCTCAGTTGGTTCAGAGCATCTGCCTTACAAGCAGAGGGTCGGAGGTTCGACTCCTTCAGCCCCCACAATTAATATTATAGCCGTTTTAATTAAACGGCTTTTCTTTTATGAATAAATTCTTCCGAATCAACTAATCCTACTCTTCTAGTCCCAAAGAAAAAAGTTCTTTAAAATTCCCTTATATATGAGTATTTATTCCCTAATAATCCGGTTTGGACTAAATGAAATTTTATCCTTCCGGGCAGGAGTGAAATAAAATAATAAGTCGACAGGTAATACAAAAAATTCACCCATTAGAGAGCACGAATAAGATTAATAAATGTCTTTTATTTCTGATAAACCATTTTAATTGTTTCAGAGAAATCTTTAGTTTGCATTCTGCATAAGTAGACCCCGCTTGCAAGGCCATGCGCACTCCATTGCAGCCGGTGTTCTCCGGCAGGAACTTCACCTTCGATAAGCGTTTCAATGAACCGGCCTTTAATGTCATAAATTTTTAATGTCACAAATTCAATATTTGACATATAGAAAACTATCATAGTTGAGGGATTGAACGGGTTCGGGAAATTCGCACACAACTGAAATCGAGAAGGCAGCGCCGGTGTTGGATTTTGCTTTACAGCAGTTACTAAATTAGTTCCATCACCTACAAGTTGAATTTCACTTAGTTGATTTGTACCGGTGCCTTTTTGATTGAGAAGGTAAAGGTAATTATCCGTTATCGATGAAGTTGCCGTGCCATCCGTAAGAGGTGCGGGCAGTGGTAATGATATTGCTGCAGGATTAAGCCCCAATAGGTTTGTACCTATACTGTCTGTTGCAACCGGGTCCAACCCTGCAAATAAGGCATGTTTTACAGTTGGTGTAAAATTAGCACACCAGACTCCTTCTCCACCGGTTGCACATATAACTGCATCAACCACAGCAAGATTTACCGGCCGAGCAGCATTCAAATCGCAAATAGTTTCAGGTAAATGATTCCATTCCGGATTAGTACTTACCGCGTGGTGAAGCCTTCCTCTACGGCCATTATCATTAGGTATCGTATATAAAGTCATGGGAACAGTACCAATCTGGTTCTTTAGTGAACATGTAAGACCGGCAGCCGAATGTTGTTTCAATTTCGGAATTGATACATAGGCATCGACTTCCTGCAAAATTTTGTTCATTGTGAACGAAGGAAAATTAAAGTATTTACTTCCAGTCGATATAGTTGTAATATTGGCGGCAGTTGTATCATTTAAATCAATAACATTGCAGCCCAACGCTTTCTGAACGCTGTGGTACCCGAAGAGATCGCTAGATCCAAAAGGCGCCGTAGATCCGGGAGTCTGCCAGTTTGAGTCCCAGAAGGAATCCACAATATAAAGATCGGTGGGGTTTACTCCGGAATTAATGATGAACTGTCCAACAGCCTGCAGAACTGCAGGATTTGTCCACATCGCTTCTGTTATTGTATATTCACCAAGCTTCGAACTTGAAGCATTTCCCGAACCGCCGGTTAGATTTATTTTTATAGCAACCTTCTTTCCCTTACTGAACAAAGCCGAAACTTTGCCGGATTGATTCTTGTCAAGCAGGCCAAGAATATAATTGATCTTTTGTAGAACTCCGCCATCAGCATCATCATAAGTATAGCTGTCAGCGGGAGTATCTGTCGTATTAGTAATCGCAACCGCCGCTAAAGACGAAGCATTCTGAGTATGGTTATACGAAAAAATTCCCGAAGGCTTCAAATATGGCGCTGCAAGTATGCCTGCTGCAGTAGTACCAAGAGTTTTTAAAAAGTTTCGTCGCGAAGGATTCATCTCCATGAAATTTTCTGTCTCTTTTTTCTTCATACAATCTCCTGATTGATAACCGGGTTTGGATAATTAACATTTAGAGGTTTATAAAGTTCACCTTTCGGGCTTAACCTTCAAAAAAATTTACTCCTTTTGATTGCCAGCAATTAATTTAACGTTTTTTCTTAATAGTCACGCAAACTAATTAGATCATTTAATTCTTGATTTAATTTACAGAAATCTTTCTATAAAATCTTCTAGGTAATTTACTTTTTCCACCACATACTGAATAAGAATAAACGCCGGGATAAAATATGCTGCCGCCATAATTTTTTCATCAAGCAAAACCACTTTAACTGCCAGATACTTTTTCTCAGATCATGAAAGTAATAATTTTCCGGACATTCCTATTATTTATAAGAACTCTTACGGTATACCCTACGGAATGGCGGCTATATTTCCAAAGAAGCAAAGCTTAATATTGCAAAATAGAGTGGCGGGCCGGAATGGAGCAGAGTTTCAATAAAATGATCCGATAAAAAGATGACGCATTGATAAATTAATGCCTTCCGGATGAAAGCGGAATGAAGGTGTGGGAATCCGCGAAAAATCGACTTAATTCGTGAAATTCGTATAATAAAATCCAAAACTTTTATAAAAAACGTAAACAATACAAAACTCCTTTACAGACTATTTGTCGATTGGTTTTCAATTGGAGTAATAACTGTCAAAGAATTAAAATCTATTGTATATGTATCCTTGCCCTGTAGTGGCAAAATGTTTGTAGAAAAAACAATCCTCTTCATCGACCTTCTCATGAATCTGGGGGATAACACAAAATTCCTCACATGGTCGATATACAGATATTTCATTCTTACGGGAATAACAAATCAAAAAAAAACTCAGACAAAAGCAGCCCAAGATTTTAACATAGCACGCCTGTCCCGATAACGGCCATGGCTTGCCCAACGGAAGGCGATGGTTTATCCCGCGAACAAGGTTGGCCGGTTACGGTTTATACTTATTCACGGGAAATAAATAATATGCTTTTTGTATATTTATTCATTTTTAAAAAATTTTCATACCTGAATTTAATGGCTGCCTGCAAACTGTGGAGGTAAGAACAGGTCACGATATGTTCCTACTCTATATAATATAAGGACTTACACAAGTAAAAATAATTTGGACAAAAATGACATGGAAAACCTGGAATGTTAATACAAAAAGGGCTTAAAATGTACACAATTTTTATAGTAACTTATTATAAATAAAGATTTTAACCTTGTCGACCCCACTAAAAAAGTCATTCGTTAAGTTATTGGAAACAAAGAAGTTAACCTTTTGAATAAACTGGGTTATTCTTTGCACTTTTATGCAGATGTTAATGTATGAAGCGGGAAGACGATACTTTCGGCAGGCTATAGTGCAAAGCTCCGGCAGGGCCTCTGTCTTCTGCGGGGCAGTCAGGTTAGAAGGATTATCAATAATTTGGTGTAATTAAATAAATAGAAGAACTGTATGCGTTGCCACGACCTCCTCCATCGGGACAAGCCTTAATCTCCTCTCCCGATCGAATCGAGGCAGACTTTATTAAGAATGGTGAAAGAAGGATTGAGCTATCAATTTAAATCAAAGATGTGAGGCTCACCTTTAAGGCAAACCTCACGAAATAAAACCCCGTGTATATTTCAACACGTCAAACAAAATGTCAATGAAACAATTTATTTTATAATAATGATTTAAAAAACATTCTAAAAACAAAATTGGGGTTATGCCGAAGAATCCCTGTCAATTATAAGTGCAAAATTAATTAAATAAATATTTAGAAAACACTGATTTTTTTGCCAGATAAAATCTTTTGCATTAAGCAGGTCCGGTCGCTTACCTGACCGGAAGCAATCCCCTGTCAAGTTCATTCCATTCGTATGGATAGCCTATCACAATTCACCTGCGTTGGTTAATAAATCAGGCAACAAAAGCAAAACAATAAATAAAATTTTAATTCAGCTTCGGGTTTAATAACAGCCTGCTTGGAGGCAGGTCTATACCGGGGAATAATTGTTTGATTTGGTTTAAGGATAAGATCTAAAAAAAGTTATTTGGGCTAAAGCCCAATCTTGAGATGGATTCTTTTATCCCCGGCTTGAAGAGATTGTGTGAAAATTAAAACCATATTCATAAGTATTCATAAATTTATTTTACCTACTTTCCCAATAGTCGAGGGTAAGCCGTTAAAATGGTTTGAGGAAACGAGTTCTTCATAATTAACACCTCGATCAATCGAGGTGTTAATGATACTAATAGTATATTTCGAAACTTTTTCAGCATTTTACCAACCTGTTAACAAAAATATGAATAATATACATTTGTGATATTTAATCATGTAAAACTAATTTTAAAAAGGTTCTAAAAGTCGGAACTACTTTATATTTATTTTTGACAAATATGATACAGTAAGAATTAATTGAATTATGTGATAAATTTATGAAGGATTACATGTTTTTAGGTCTTCCTTCTTTTTATTTAGCAAAGTCAAACTTTACTCCTGTAAGTCTTTCCGAGACTTCCCAAAGATTTTTAGCAATGTTTTCGTCTTTTGAGATTTTGCCTGGTATATTAATTACAGGATATCCCGTCATCAATCCGCTTGGTCCAAAATATTCTCCGCCGGATGCATTTGCATCCACAGCCGCCCTCAATGCAGGCAATGCTCCCATCCCGGGGTTTTGAGCAAATAATTTTACAAATAATTTCATGAATGCTCCTGAAGTTCTGCCTAAATCGGTGGAAGCCACACCCGGGTGTGCAGAGACTGCTATAATATTCAGATTATTAAGTTTAATTTTTCTGTCAAGTTCGTTTGTGAAATAAAGATTTGCAAGTTTGCTGTCGCGGTACCCTTGCATTGCGGAATATTTTCGTTTTTCCCAGTTCAAATCATCAAAATCAATTCTGCCGGATTTGTGAAGCCCGCTTGAAACATTCACAATTCGCGCGCCTTTTGTAGATTTCAGCAAACTTAAAAGCTGCCCGGTTAATGCAAAATGGCCAAAATGATTAGTTCCCATCTGTAATTCAAAACCATCAGCCGTTTTTGAATAAGGAGGATTCATAACGCCTGCATTGTTTATTAGAATATTTAAAGATCGATATGTTTTTTTGAAATTACCAGCAAAAGTTTTTACAGATTGTAAATCTGCAAGATCAAGCTGAATCACTTTGACATTAGCACGATTATTCTGGTTGATTATTTCCCGTACTGCCCTTTCTCCTTTTTCCGGATTACGGACAGCAATAATTACTTCTGCATTTTTATTAACTAATGCTTTTGCAGCTTCAAAACCGATGCCGCTGGTTGCTCCCGTTACAATTACAATTTTACCGGACAAATCGGGAATGTTTTCTTCATCCCATTTTTCTTTATTCATTTTATCTTTCTTTTAATTATATGTTAAAATAAGAGATATGCTATTTGAAAAAAGTGACCTTAAATATAGATAGTAAAATTTGAAAAGGACTATATTCTGAATGAAAGGAATAAAAGTTCAATTATTGGTTATTTCAGGACAGGATTGGACATTGTAAAAAAACAATAATGTTGGGATAATTATAAAAAAATATTAAAACATTATTATAACATTTAAACCGGGATTTATTATTATTATTTTTTTATCCAAAAGTATTATTTTATTCGTGAGCATGAAATTAAAATCAGGAGCCTTTTATGCAGTATAGAATCAAAGTTGTTAAGTTTTTCCTGTTAGCATTTATTATTCAGATTACCTGCAGTAAATTGCCGGGACAGACAAGCTTAAAAACGGCTTTCAAAAATTATTTTCTAATTGGCACGGCATTAAACAACCAGCATGTTTTCGGGAAAGATATTAAAGCGATGAAGCTTCTTGAAGAGCAATTTAACAGCATAACACCGGAAAACCTTTTGAAATGGGAAAGTATTCATATGCAGCCGGGTAAATATAATTTTACGCCGGCTGACAGCTTTGTTGCTCTCGGTGAAAGATATAAAATGTTTATAGTCGGTCACTGTCTTATCTGGCATAGTCAGGTTTCAAAGTGGGTTTTCGAAGATTCATTGGGTAAGCCGGTTACACGAGAGGTTCTTCTGCAAAGGATGAAGGATCATATTTACACAGTTGTAGGAAGATACAAAGGGCGTATAAACGGCTGGGATGTTGTTAATGAAGCGGTTGAAGACGACGGATCACTGCGCAAAACAAAATGGCTGCAAATCATAGGCGAAGATTATATAGAAAAGGCTTTTCAATTTGCACACGAAGCCGATCCAGACGCAGAATTGTATTACAATGATTTTGACCAATGGAAACAAGGTAAAAGAGAAACGGTTGTAAAAATTATTAAAAATTTGAAATCGAAGAGTATTAAGATTACCGGCATCGGAATACAAGGCCATTGGGGATTGGATTATCCGCCGATGGATGAGATGGATTCAAGTATGAAAGCTTATTCAGAAGCCGGATGCAAATTAATGATCACGGAATTGGATATGGACATTCTTCCTAATCCTTATAATTATACCGGTGCGGATGTGAGCAAAAAATTTGCGCTTACAAAGGAATCAAATCCATACGCCGAAGGGCTGCCGGATTTTGTGGCGGCTCTTCAGGCAAAACGTTACGCGGAATATTTTAAATTGTTCCTAAAGTACAAAGGTTCGTTAAGCCGCGTTACTTTTTGGGGAATGACCGACGTACAATCATGGCGCAACAACTGGCCCATCAGAGGAAGAGCTGCATATCCTTTATTGTTCGATAAAAACTATCAGCCAAAACCGGCTTTTGATGCGGTGATAAAATCTATTCCTGAAATGAGATGAATTATATATTGATTTTAGCTAAACAAGTAAGTACTTTGCCGCCTTCCGGAATCAGCTTTGTGTAATTTGCAGAACCCGGAAGATATCAATTAACTATCAAAGTATGGAAAAAAACAATGCAACGTGTGAAACTCAGTGAGAAAATTGGATATGGATTTGGCGACGCCGCTTCGTCAATGTTCTGGAAACTCTTCGGAATGTACCTTATGTTCTTTTATACAGATATTTTCGGTATTCCTGCCGCAGTTGTCGGGACGATGTTCTTAGTTACCCGTATCGGCGATGCAGCATTCGACCCGCTGGTGGGTATAATGAGCGACCGGACGAATACACGCTGGGGTAAATTCAGGCCTTACCTGTTGTGGATGGCATTCCCGGTAGCAATTATCTTCGTACTGACTTTCACTACCCCCCAAATGAGCGTAAGCGGAAAAATAATTTATGCGTATATAACCTATTCATTAATGATGATCATTTATTCATTGATAAATGTTCCTTATGCTTCGCTAATGGGTGTTATGACCGACGACGGCAAACAGCGTACAACCCTTGCAACTTACCGTTTCATTTTTGCTTTCGGCGGCAGCTTCCTGGTTCTGGGTATTTTCCAGCCTATGTTCGATGGGTTCGGAACCAAAACTCTGAATGATTTTTCTACGACTAAGTCTATTGAAATAACAGACACTCATGCAAATCCTGCAGATAGAATATTTACATGGAACGGTACGATTCAAAATCCGTCGCCTGCTGTTACCGTTGATTCACTTCTTTTTATTACTGCAGAAGTGAATACTAAAACAAAGGACGCTTTCAGTCTTGGCGTTTTAAATTCAAAAACCAACCAGTATTACGGCTGCACATTTCCCGAAGGTAAGGATACTTTAGGATTGTTACGAACCGGCGCAACAAGCGATGTGAAAATAAATTTGAGCCATATTACGACTAAAGACAACCTGACAAATCTTGCCGATCTTCAGTTTGCTTGTAAAGGTATTGATATAAATTCCATCAAAATCAGAAATATTTCATTAAAGGAAATTAATTACCGCTCCGGCACTCAAAAGGCTGTAATTGTTATTGCGGTTCTGGCAGTGATCTTTTTCCTGCTTACATTTGCCCTTACCCGTGAAAAAGTTAAACCTACTAATGTACAAACATCATTGAAAGACGATCTGAGAGATCTTAGCAAGAACGCACCCTGGTTTATTATTATCGGGGCAAGTATTTCAACTATTTTCTTCAACACTATCCGCGACGGCGCCGCAGTTTATTACTTCCTCTATTATTTCAAAGGGATGAGCAGTATTGAACTCAGTTCGTCGATGATACTTGCTATCAGCACTATCTACCTGCTGTTGGGACAAGCTGCCAATATTATCGGGGTTGTCCTGGCAAAACCAGTTTCCGATAAGATCGGAAAGAGAAGAACATTCATGATTGCAATGGTTAATGCTGCGATACTCAGTTTAGTTTTCTTTTTTGTAGACAGAACCAACATTTCGCTGATCTTTATATTACAATTTTTTATTAGTGTTCATGCAGGTATTATATTCCCGTTGGTTTGGTCAATGTATGCTGATACTGCTGATTACTCCGAATGGAAAAACGGCCGGCGTGCTACGGGATTAGTATTTTCCGCTGCATCATTATCTCAAAAATTCGGAGCTTCAATCGGTATTGCATTGGTAGGCTGGATTTTAGCTTTATACGGTTACCAGGCTAATATAGAACAAACTGCATCAACACAAAATGGTATCAGGATGATGCTCAGTATTTATCCCGCTCTGGGTGCATTGCTTGCAGCAGGATTTGTATTTATCTACCCGCTGAAAGAAACGGTTCTGGAAAAAATGAGTCATGAGTTATCTCTTTTCCGGGCAACAGGTAAAAAGGAAAAGTAAATAATTGATTTGGCAAAACACACCTGCCTGCAGGCAGGTGTGTTTTGCCTTACAATTGCAGTGATATTCTAAATATAATCGTTTCAAAACTTTATCGCGAAGGTACTGCGCCCGCCCTTTCGATTGAGTCCAAACTACAAAATGAACATGGGGAATTCAGCTCGGGAAAAGCCGAACATGAATTTAATCTAATAGTACCCTCTATAAATCTTCCTGATGGCACGCAGGTGAAGGGCTGTTTTAAATATCTTTCGCGTAACTTCAATTTTTATGCTGAATATTGAAAATAATCAAATTTTATTCGATAATAAGATGTTAATATGATCTTTTAGGAATTTAACATAACATTCAGGAAGAACATTGATTTCTAATGACATTTATAAACAGACTTTAGCAACAGGGAAGGCACCAAAGCAATCAAAGAGTCCGCCTGTTGTTAGAGTACCAAATAAATTACGGGAATGCTTTCTTCCGATTATGCTGAACTATCTGATAATGAAAGGTTATCGTTTATCAACGAAATGAAATATTCTGCCAATTTAGCTTACAATTTATTGCAAATTATTCAGCAATGGCCGGGGCCTCAAACCGGGAGTAAATTCTTTTTTACTCTTCTTGTTCTAACCTAATAATATCTTTATATTCAAAAAGATTAAAAATCACAGATATGAAATCTTATAAATTAATAAATTTTTTTGATGAGTGGAATATTTGCAAATTAATATTTGAGCTTAAGATTATTTCAGGATGCTTAGCGGTTGTATTTATCCAGTTTGTTAATTTATATGCGCAGGAAAATGAATTCCGGTTTACACATCTTACTTCTGAAGACGGCCTTTCGTTAAGCGCAGTTACAAAAATTGTTCAGGATGATAAAGGATTTTTGTGGTTTGGTACCTATAATGGTTTAAACCGGTATGATGGTTACAACTTTAAAATCTTTCTCCCGGATCATTCCGACCCTAACAGCATTTCCAACCATTCTATAAAAGCACTATTAAAGGATAGTAAAGGATTTATCTGGGTCGGTACTTTAGACGGCTTAAACAGATATGACTGGAGAACAGAAACTTTTTATAAGTATCGAAATAATCCAAGTGATCCGGCCAGCCTAAGTTATAACGATATCACTTCCATATTCGAAGATAAATCCGGCACAGTATGGATTGGCACTTCAGACGGGATAAATAAATACAACAGGGATAAGGATAATTTTACTGTTATTAAAAAAGTGAGCGACAGGTTTAGCCATAATTCGCTTAATACTGTTTCCAGTATTGAAGAAGATTCTAAGGGCAATTTATGGCTTGGAACATGGAACGGGTTAACTTGTATGCGAAAGGATGGTAAAATAATAAAACAATTATTTTCGGAAATAAATGATTCAACTATAACCGATTTCGAAAAAATTCCAACTCTCTTAGTAGATAATGATAATAATTTATGGATAGCTATTAATGGCATCGGCATTTTAAAGTATAACATCGGAACCGGAAAAATTGTAAATTATTCTTCGATACCCGGTAGTCCGAATACTCTTTCCAATAGTTATACAACATGCATTTTTAAAGATAAATCCGGTAATCTGTGGGCCGGAACAAAAGACGGCTTAAATAAGTATAATTACAGCGCCGGTAATTTTATACGAATTTATCACGATCCTGAAAAACCTTTAAGCCTTTTAAATAATGAAATATTTTCGATTTATGAAGATAATACCGGGCTTATCTGGATTGGATCCGCCGGTGGATTAAGCAGGTATTACCAGCCGATAGATAAGTTTTACTATTATGATGAGGAAAACACCAGTCCGGGTAAAAAATTGATTACTAACAGGGTACATTCTGTTTCTTTGGATAAGGATGGAAATGTTTGGATAGCCACATTTAAAGGACTTGATGAGGTAATAAACGGAAAGGATATAATAATTCATCACAGGCATCAACCCGGTAATTCAAACAGCCTGAATGAAGATTTTTTAATGTCTGTTCTGGCAGATCATGAGGGTTTTATCTGGGCCGGTACAAATGCAAGCGGCCTGAACAAGTATAACCCTAAAACCGGTGAATATAAAGTATATAAATATAATACCGGCCCTCATTCAATAAGTAATAACGGTGTTATCTCGCTTTGTGAAGATCACTCCGGTAATCTCTGGCTTGGCACATGGTGGGGATTGAATCGCTTCGATAGAAAAAAAGAGACATGTATACGCTATTTTAATAATCCGGCAAATCCAAATAGTTTATGCGGTAATTTGATTTGGGTAGTCTTCGAAGATTCTAAAGGTATGATGTGGTTTGGAACGGACGGCGAAGGTGCAAGTGAGTATGACCCTACATCCGGTAAATTCATAACATTTTCAAAAAACTCAACCAATGCAAATCATATCAGCGAGAACCGGGTATTTACAATATTTGAATCTCATGACGGTATTGTTTGGCTGGGTACAAATGACGGCCTCAATGCTTATAACAGGGCAACCGGCAGGGTTACAATTTATAATAGATTAAGTGGATTACCCGGTGATGCCATCTCTTGTATTCAGGAGGATAATAAAGGCCTTTTATGGATCGGCACCGATAAAGGCTTGTCAAAGTTCAACCGCAAAACGGGAATATTTACTAATTATACTAAACGAAACGGACTGAAAGATTTGGAATTTGCTCTGAATGTTTCTTCTAAATCAGTTAATGGTAACTTGTACTTCGGATGTAAAAACGGAATAGTTTATTTTAATCCGGATAGTATTAAAGATGAATTTCTTGAAGCGCCTGCAGTCATTACAGATTTAAAAATTTTTAATCAATCGGTCCCTATTACAAAATACGGGATATTAAAAGAATCTATTAATGGTATAAAGAGCATTTCATTACTCAGCGGTAATGAGGTAATAACTCTTGAATTTGCTCTTCTTGATTATTTCGATGTAAAGAGAAATACATTCAGGTATAAGCTTGAAGGTTTTGATAATGACTGGAATAATGTTGGGTCCCGGAATAATGCAACCTATACAAATTTACCGCCCGGAAAATATACATTTTATGTGAGGGCTTCCAATAGTAACGGCGTTAAAAACGAAAAGGAAGCGTCACTTAATATAATTATAATTCCGAAATTCTATGAGACATGGTGGTTTAGAATCTCATTCGTATTTGGAATAATATTAACAACGTTTATAATCATTCATTTAAGAACTATCAAAATACGAAATCTTAACAAAGTACTGGAAAATCGTGTCGCTGAACGTACTAAAGACCTTGATGTAACAATAACCGAATTGAATCAGGAAATAATGGTTCGAAAAAATGCAGAAGAAAAAGTTCAGACTTCATTAAGCGAGAAAGATATTTTATTGAAAGAAATTCATCACAGGGTAAAGAATAACCTTCAAATGATTTCAAGCATGCTTTACCTGCAATCTAAAACTATTACCGATAAAGCCACAATTGCATTGTTCCAGGACAGCCAAAATAGAATAAAATCGATGTCTTTAATTCATGAAAAACTATACCAGTCAAAGGATTTCGCCCGGATAAATTTGAATGAATATGTAATCGGGTTGCTGAGTGATCTTAAAAAGTCTTACGGTAAAAGAGATTTAACTATAAATAATTGTATAAATATTAATAAGGGAATTAATCTGAATTTGGATACTGCCATATGCTGCGGACTTATGATTAACGAATTAATGACCAACGCTTATAAATATGCTTTTCCGTATGAATGGGCAAAGCAAAAATCTATAAATGAAGAATTAAAAATTGAAATAAATTCATTTCAGGAAGCGGAGAATCGATTTACTTTATCTGTATCCGATAATGGAATTGGAATTCCTGAAGATCTTAAAAATTCAAAATTCAAACTCGCTCGGGTTAAAAATTGTTAATTCGATGGTTGATCAGTTAGATGGCTCAATTGAGATTTTAAGAAATTGCGGGACTCAATTTTTAATAAAGTTTTCCGACTTAAAATAAACATACTCTTAATGTAGGTCAGCTTGCCAAGCTGAACCTTGTAACATTCTAAAATTACTTTTAGACAGACTCATCAATGCAGTTGTCTGCTATAGCAACATTCCGCACCCGGCATTTTTTTCCGATTAACTTGTCTAGAATCTTTTAATAAATATTTCCGGTCGCATTAATAAACCTCAAAGGCTTGGCCTCAACCCCGAGGTTTACTTTAATCCTTAATCCAAACTTTATATCTACGAGATTATTTAATCACCAACATCTTTTTTGTTTGAACAAAACTTCCTGCTGTAAGTCTGTAAAAATATACTCCGCTTGTCAATTTTCTTGCGTCAAAATTGAAGCTGTAATTTCCGGCGCTTTGTTGTTTATTGACCAATGTCCTTACTTCTTTTCCAAGAGCATCGTATAACTTAATTGTTACAAATCCCGACTGCGGAAGCTGATAAGTAATTATCGTTGACGGATTGAACGGGTTCGGATAATTCTGATTAAGCGCGTACCCGCTGGGGATTTTGTTGTTTTCTTTAACTGAGGTAACTGACCCGGTTAACTGGACAAGTTCTATCCCGTTTCCTGTTCCAAGATTTCTTGAATATTGTTTTTGAACCGCATTGTTCCATACCTCATGAACTCCAAGACTCTTCAGTCGTACACCATCACCACTTGGTGCGTAAAACGATCCGCTTGGAGGATTATCGGCTAATGCCGCTTCGCGAAGAAAATTATCAAGGGTACCGTATACAAATACAAAATTAGGATTAATTGCCTGTTCAGTCCGGAGAAAATCAAGAGCTACAGACTGAATTGCAACTTCATCCTGGGAAAGAAAGAGGCTGGAAGTCCAATTATTATTAAAAGGCGCGGACAGCCATTTAGTATTATTGGAAATTGGGGTTGATCCATGCTCGTCCGGCTGACCAAAAAGGGCATCAACTAAAAATAGGAACGTTTTGCCGTCAAGGTCTTTATGCCCCATAAGATCAACAAGCGGGTTATACGAACCCATGGGCCGCCCGTTCCACATTATGGAAGGGTCCCATCCATCAGGGGTTTGATGAACTACAACGTACGCATGTACCCCGGCAGCATGCGGCGCCCATATATAAGGATTGCCGTTATCATTATCAACACTTAAGGAACCAAAATGGTTCTTAGCGCATGAAGTCATACCTGCGTAACTATGGCCTTTGAGATTTGCAAGATTGATCATATAAGCGGCTTTAGTTGCTACCGTAGGAAGGTATACCGTATTTCCTCCTTTTGCCGAGACTAACGTATCTTTCTCAATTGTCAGCGGTTGTGCCCAATGAATAGTTACGCTTGTATCACGGACATATTTCTCCCTTCCATATAAATTTGTCCCATATATAGCATTACCATATTTATCTGTTCCAATTTGTGGCGGAGAACCAACAAAATGGACATGTGGAAATTCAGCTTTACATGTTGTATAGATAGGATCTGTTGCAAATCTTATTATGTCGTAGAATGAAATATTACTATCCGGAACGCCGGCATTTTTAACAAGTTGTTTGAGCAAACTAAATACCATCTGGGGCGTGGCTACTGAAGTATTGCCGGGATTACCCGTGCCGGTTGAATTGTTCAAATTAATTTTAACAGCAATTTTTTCACCTGCCTGGTACCCTGTGTTTCCTTTTCCCTGCTGCTGATTGAAATATTGAAAAAGTGCAATCCATGCAGCCGAATCGGTTTCCTGACCGCTTAATGAACGCAGTGATCTGGAAAGCATTGAATCAACAACAGCCTGGTGTGTATGATTAGCATCCCACCAGTTGCCGGTTTTTCCGTCCCAGGTAGTAACAGATGGATCATGCATCCAGACTACTCTTCCGGGGAATATTCCCCTTGCGACACCTATCGGACTGTTGGGAGGATCATAGGGTACAAATACGGAATCGTTTGATGATTTTGTCTGTGCATAGAAATCAGTATTCGATTTGAAAATTGTAAATAATCCTATTATTAATGCTGCAACTATAAATACGATTGCATACCCGGTTTTGGAATTACGAAAATAAACCCGTGCTTTTTTATAAGAAAAAACTGCAGCAGCTAAACCCGCAAGATATACAAGAAATCCGCTTGCAATAGGCGCCGCTATTTTCATACACGGGTATTGTGCACGGCTGGGTTTAGGAATTACCCGCACTAAAATCCATACGATTGCAGCGATTCCAATTACAGGGAATAATAATTTTGCCATACCGGCAGGATTCTTGAAGCCCCTGAATTTCCCGGTTTTAGGACAGATCTTTATAAACTTTGCAAAGAAATTTTTCATAATTAATCTCGATATTATATTTATTAATACAGTAACTAATCTTATTTATTTATACTAATGCCGAACCAAAATTACCTCATTGCCTTTATAATCAATAGTGTGATCGGGATTTTCTTCCGGATTCAATCCTGAACCATGTCCGGTGCCAACCCAAACGATTTTGAAGGTTCTCTTATTCAACATACCGGGAAAGTTACCGGTTCTTTTGCCGATTGTCAATTCCTGTTTAGCTTCATTCCACTGAATCGGTATAATGGAGTGAACGCCTTTTTCATAATTGTAATTGTCGTTTTCATCTTCATACAATACAAACTTGCCGTTACTTCCCGTATATATGCGCAGTTCCATCGGATCAGCCGGCTTTTCTGTTGCAAATTGCAGGAACGGCCCCATCGGAACAATTGAACCGGCTTTAACGTATACCGGTATAGTTTCTATCGGGGATTGCGCATCAATGGTCTGTCCGCCTGTAAGCTTTTTTCCTGTCCAGAAATCATACCATTTAGTTGATTTTGGAAGATATACTTTTCTTGTTTTAACGGAATTATCCGAGCCATCACCTTTGCTGTATAATTGCCCCGTAACAGGATTAACAAGAAATGCAGGGCCAAACATATATTGATCCTGTATGTTATTTTTTGCGGCATCCGTCCGGAAATCAAAAGCAAGTGCACGCATAATGGTATAACTTTCATTTGTTACTTTCCATGCGAGTGAATAAATATATGGCATGAGTTGGTAACGGAGATTGTCATATTTTAGCAGTATTGCTTTTGTATTTGCATCCCAGTTATTGGAAAATAATGCTCTTTCACCCTTGCCATGGATCCTGAATATCGGGCAAAAAACGCCGAACTGGAACCAGCGGGTAAACATTTCCCTGTTAGCCGGTGTTGACCAATCGGGGGCGTTCCAATCTAAATGGTAGCCGCCGATATCTGACGTCCAATAAGGTATCCCGGTTACACAAGCATTTAAAGCTTGCGGAACTTGAATTTTATATGAATGGAAAGTACATGTTACATCCGACGACCATAATGTAGCGGCATTGCGTTGTTCACCCGCAAAGGATTGCCTTATTAAGAAAAATGCGCGCTTGCCTTGAATATCTGCTCTCCAGTGGTTATATAATCCTTCCGAATGCATCAGTGAATAAGTATTGAAATAATCTATGCCTTTCCCAATTGCAAAATCAGCTTTTTTTCGTTCATCCAATAATGTACCGTTATCAGGTTCGCATTGATCAACCCACCATGCATCCCATCCGTAAGGGGCTATTAGTTGATCTTTAGCCTGTCTCCAGTAAATATCACGTGCGGAGGAGCTATGTGCATCATAATAACTATCAAACGTATGTGTCATTACGTTATCCCAGGTTATGCTTGTTAATCCTCCCGCATTTTTCAATTCATCGTAATTTTTAGTGCCCTTTGCGAAAACAGGCCAGATAGAAATCATTGCGTGGATATTTGATTTATGTAACTCATCAACCATGGCTTTAGGATCGGGATACCTGGTTGGATACATAACATGTGAACCAATAACATCTGGTTCCCAATAAAACCAATCCTGGACAATACAGTCTATAGGAATATTATTATTTCTATACTTATTCTTTACCGATAAAACTTCCGCCTGACTTTGATATCTATCCTGTGATTGGAAAAGTCCGAATGCCCATTTAGGAAACATAGGCGCCTTTCCGGTAGTTTCACGCTCTAAAGAGATAATTTTATCAAACTCCGGCCCGTAGAAAAAGTAATAGTCAACCATTAAACCGCTCTCAGACACATATTTATATTCAGTATTTCCAGCCTCGGCGCCGTAAAATTTTGAAGCTGAATAGTTATCCCATAAAAGCCCGTAGCCTTTTGTTGACAACAATACCGGGATAGCTTCATCCATATATTTAATTGCTAAATCCTGGTTACGCCCTTTATAATTCATAGCTAATGAATCAAGCGGATGGCAGCCCAAGCCGAACAAGGCTTCATCACCAGGAGATTTAAACAGCGTTTCACAGTAGTAAGTATTAATTCCTGCAATTTCAGCCGGGGTTATTTTTTCCCCGGCAGATTCATCTTCCGCAAGAATAACTGCGCCTGATAAAGTAGTATAGCTTATTGAATTAGTTAATTTGTTTACTTTTATTTTTAATCTTTTCGTAGAAATAATAACTTCATTATTTCTTTCAGCAGCGCTGAATGATACAGGATCAGCCCATGAATTTTTTATTACTAATGAAGTTTTTTGGGGAAAAGCGTTTAGTAAAGTATATTTTACTTCAATAATATCATCCTTACAAATTTTAATTTTCATTAAACCTTTATCTAATTTAAATGTAATTCCATCTCTATCTTTTGAATATGATGTTACCGAAGCTTCAACAGTTTGTATGAAAATAATAGCGCTGAATATAAAAACAGCAGATAAAACTTTAGCTTTTATCAAAATAAATTTCATTAAATCTGTATTTTCAATTTTCATCCAATTTCCTTTCAGATTTTAATAAAAAAAGATTTTCCATATTTCTGTGATATATAACAATATTTAATGATATATAAAGATGTAATATATAAAATTAATCCTGCAAATAATATTCTTTATTTTGAAACCCGTTTTATTTCGTCTTTAGCATTTTAGGGGCTTTATTGCCCCATCCGGGTGGTATTCAAGGTATTCCACACACATTCTCCGTTCATAGAAGCATGGCTACAGGACGCGATAAAACAAATACAATTATTATATACCTACTCAAGAACAATAAAAATATTGTGCTTTCCCTTTATTGTTGAAGGGATTGAATAATCCGGTTGTTCTTTTCCGTCGAGTTTAAAAGACTTAATTGTACTGCCTTTCCCTTTTATTGAAATATCCAATTTAGAATTACGGTAAGCAATATCTTTTAACTCAATCGAGTTTAATTCCTCGGGCAAAAATGGAACAAACGACAAATATCTCTCATTAAACCTCATTCCAAATAAACCAGTCAGAACCATAGAAATATACGCTGTTGCGGACCATGTCTGGAATTTACAAGACTCCCAGTGGTAGTTCGGGCGTGTTTCGCCCCATGCCTGGTATCCTCCATCGGGCTGACCGTTATAAGGGTTAAATATTTCCCTGAAATTATAATTGCCTTTATCTTTATCCAGCGCCAAATGTGTCAAGCCGGAAAGCTCATGATCGAATGTTTCATAATTTTTTGTAGTTATAGCTGCCCTGGCAAAAAAACCATTTACCATAGGCCAGATGATATTATTGTGCCTGCCGGGCGTATCTTTTGAATACCTTGGAAAATCAGGGGTTATAGACGTAATACCGAATTGTGAAACAACTGCATTCTTTATCAATTGATTTGCTTTATCCCCTTCTATAATTCTAAAAATTGCAGCGAATGAAATTCCAAGGCCTTCCTGATAATCGGCAGCTTTTCCATTTTGATCAATCAAATAGGTTAAAGTATTCTTTTCACTATTGTAAAAATTCTTTAATATGTTTTTTTTCAACATTTCAGCTTTTTGCCGGTAGCCTTCGGTTACTCTGCTATTCTCATTTAAAAAGGCGCTCATCATGCTTAATGTGATATAAGCTCCGTAATAAACGCAGTTAGTGCTTAAACATTTAATGTGATATGAATTCTTATGATCCAACACGCTGCCCGAAAAATTATTTGGTTCGTAAATCGGTTCCGGGTAAGCTGCAATACCGTCGTTAAAAACCGATGGCCCCATGAATAATCCATAATTCGTATCAAATGTTATTTGCTCCAGTTCTTTCATTGTATTTGCTGAACATTTATAAGCCTGAGCAAGAAACATTTTATCTCCGGTTACTAAATAATGATTACAGGCTGCAATTGTCCACAGAATTTTATCCCAATATTGATGGCCGATCGTGTCTCTATTAATTGTTACACTCCATAATGATTTTTCAACAACTTCCGGCCTGAGTAAACTGACTCCATTCCATGAATTAATGGCAATATCACGGGTCCATTCGCCGCCGTAATCACCCCCGGCAGCAAGTATACCCCGGCGAATATTTATATCAACGGTCTGAACCGCCAATTTGAATGCATCATTAATTGCAGCGTTATCTGAATATAATTCCTGTGCAATTGTATTTAGCGAAGTAATAAAGAATAGAACCATATAAGTAATTTTCATTTTTCTAGTACTCCCATTGTTAGTTAATCAATAATTCCGGGAATATGTTTTTTCAATTTGACCACCTGTTTCTAATATTTTTATTCCACCTCAATAAAATCCGGTTCATTAAGAGCTATACTAATCTTGCGTTAATAAATTGGAGATAAATGAGCTTTGTTATTTTCATTGACGTCTCGCTTGAAAATTTTTTAATTTATTCACAAATATTTCGTAAAGACAGGCCCCATAATTCTTGATAAAATGCGTCAATTCATCGCTAAAACTTCCGGGAAGTTTAGTACTCCATAAATCTTTTATTTTGCGTCATCCGCGGATGCCAGGGTGTTATATTTTAACCTGAAATTTAATACTCTATTATTCATGCCGATTGTTAACGTATTTTGAATTAATGCTTTATTTCTTAAGCTCACCCGGTTCGGCGCTTGAAATTGTTTCAAGCGCCATTCCATAGCCGGCGGCTCCTAAGTTTTTAACATAAAAGTTAACTTCGGATACTTGTACATGGCAAATTGCCCTATTTATTAGTTCATACTACTTATATTCATACACCGTACATTTTTCAATGCTGATGCCCCGTGAAGCAAATCTCCATGCACGGCCCTGATCGTTTTCATCGCCGTTAAGTCTTCGTCCCGGCACCCATGCGCCATTACGGAAAATACCTTCATCAACGCTTCCAATACCAATGATTTTTGAATTATCTGTTTTAGAATAGAAACGCACCCTGAACCCGCTGCCGGCTCCAATAAATTTTTTCGGCCCGTCTGCCATAATAATACCATAGCCCAGATTTGCCCTATTGCCGAACAATTCATCTAACGAAACTTCAACTTTATAACCGCCCATATCGTATGTGATGTAAGGATTCTTATCATCGATCACAAAACCGGCGATCTCTCCTGTTACCTGACTTTTAAGAATAAACGGGCTTAACTGATTAATAATATTGTAACTTTTGCTTAACGAAGTTTCTTTGGGATTTTTTACCTGCTCATTGCCAAACGAGATAGTACCTAACCTGTCTATCCCAAAAGGTGAAACGCCGATTGCATTAAACGAACCAATGGCAATAAATACATTACGTGCACCGTCATCGCCGCTTTGCATTTCAGGTATAAAAAGCGGGTTCCCTTGTTGGGTAAAGTCCTTGCATCGCTGCCGGTAATCAGGCACATAGAGATCCGGAGCTAAAATATCAATGGAGGAAGCGCCGAAATGCCATATATCAATTAAATATGATATTGGCCCGCCGCTGGGGTATGTGCCGGGTATCGAGCAGCACTCCTGGTTAAGCCAGGCATTGGCGTACATAGGTATCGGGTATTCCTTTTTCCCGGCTGCCGCAACTTTATTTACATAACGGGAATAATTCCATGCCATGAAAATTTCATCACATTGTTCAGTGCTTCCAAAAACATCTTCCCATTTCCCGGAAGCCTTAAAATTTGATTTTCCCCAAACATCTTTCAATCCCGGGGTCAGCATATCTTTATTTTTAACTAAGTAATCCATTAACTCTTTTGGAACAGGGGAATTAAAAGCTGCATTCGCAATTTCAGAACGATCGCGCGTATCACCGAGTATGCCGACTTCATTTTCAACCTGCATCATCAAAACAGTATGCTTGGTTCCGTCAAATTGCTTAATATGTTTCATTAGGGCGGCAAAAGCATTGGCATCAGCTTGCGGATTAGTCTCAGAAAATGTTGAAAGAACTTCTACTGTAGAATCTTTTTGAATTTTTACGCGGGGATATTTTTTATAATTCTCTTTTACCCATAAAGGCATATAGCTGGACATACCGTTCTTCCAGCTTGCCAGCCACAAGAAAACTATTCTCATTTTATTTTCTCTTGCCCCTTTTATCAAACCGTCTACCAAACTGAAATCGAATTTACCTTCCTTAGGTTCTATTAATTCCCACGAAAGAGGTGTAATCACGGTATTGAAATTCAGATCTGTAACCTGCTTCCATATCGGTTTCATATACTCAAGACTCGACGAAGTTGAATTATTCAGTTCCCCACCGACAATTAAAAATGGTTTCCCGTCAACATAAAGTTGAGTAACATTTCCATTTTTTACTAACTGCGGGATGCCCCCGGTGTTTTGTTCATGTTCGAAAGCATGAATTTTAGGATTAATACTTAACAGGATACCAAAAATTGCTATAATGATCCATTTATGTTTATTAGATTTCATAAAATTGAACCCTTTCTTTGGTTAATAAAAATTTATAGTATTTATTGAACAGAAATTTGTTTAACGAATAAATTATTTTTTATGAGCTTTAACAATTTGGCCGTTATAATAAATTGTTTCCGAAGGAATGATTATAAATTTTATTACAATATTGAAACTACTCTCGAAACAGTAATTGCGAGAACAAATATAAGTCATTTTTCCAGACTTTAAAATTATGTTTGCCGGGTTCGATAAACCAGGTATGCGGTACTTTCACTTTTACAAGATAATCATGCATACAGCGGTTTATTTTTAACAGGTTATCCTGGTCGCCGCATGAAATCCAAAGCAGTTTTAGTTTACTAACGGCTTTACCCGGATTTGGGATCAGCAGTTCAGGCTCTTTTGTATTTGGCGCAGGGGAAAAACCGCCTACCCAAGAGAAAGTATCAAGGTTAGCTAAACCAAAATTTAATGACTGCCCTCCGCCCATCGATAATCCTGCTATTGCACGATTCTCCGGGCCGGTTAGTAGGGGGTAATTCGATTCAATAAAAGGGATCAAATCATTCAGTAAATCTTTTTCAAAATTTTCAAAAGCTTTTACTTTTTCGGAATTAAACATGTTTCCTTCTGCTCTGTCGTTTTGCATGGCACGTCCGTTAGGTAAAACCACTATCATAGGGACTAATTTTTTTTCCGCATAAAGATTATCTAAAATAATTTCGGGGCTTCCGTTTTTGTACCACTCCGTTTCATCACCCCCGATACCAAGCAGCAGGTAAAGTACGGGGTATTTTTTTCCTTCCGAAAATCCGGGCGGCAGATAGATCATAAATTTTCTAATAGTGCCAATAGTGCCAGATTTATATTCTTTTGTAAGTATTTTCCCATGTTCAATTTCTTTTTTCAAAGAATCAAATCCGGCGGGAGCGGGTTCTATTCCTGTTTGAGAAAATGTATCGCCATTCCCGGTTGTATCGAATCCGGGAAAAGATTTTATACCTGAAGGTATTATTTTTTTTATATTACCCTGACTGTCAAAATTCAGGCTGTCTAAACAAAGCTGCCTCAAAACAATACTTTCTTTTTGAGGAAATATTCTATGATAGAGGATATAATACTGTCCGTTTTTAATAAATACTGTATTATGTCCTGGTCCGTATGTTTTACTATCGTTCGAGGTTGAAATTATTGGGCTGTTCTTGCCCTCTGTCCAGGGGCCGTAAGGAGTTTTTCCGGTTGAATAACGGATTTTATAAGTAGCATCAATAGCTTTACCTTCGGAGTACATTAAGTAGTAAATACCATTCCGTTTTAAAACATAAGGCGCTTCGAAATAATTCGGGGGTGTTATATCCTGGGGAGGGCCGTCAAAGCTTATCATATCATCTTTCAATTTAACCACAAAACATTTGCCGTTTACCCAGTTTAATCCTGATCCCCAGTAAATATAAGCCTTCCCGTCGTCATCAATAAAACATTCAGCGTCAATCATATGATACCCGGGAAATAACGTACTTTTAATCAGCGGCGTGTTATCTTCTTTTGCATTCTTCCATGGGCCTAAAGGATGCTCGCTTACGCCGGCCCAGATTTCACTGCCCACGGAAACGTACATATAAAATTTACCGCCTTTTTCTTTAACTGAAGGCGCCCAAACCATCGTCCCCCATGATGTAGGGCTTGTGCATAAATTTTTTGCAGGCCATTCAATATGTTTTCTTATAAAGTATTTAAAATCTTTGGTCTCGAGAACGCCGAGTTCATTGCTTCCCCAGGGATCGATAGTTGCATATATATAATACGCTCCTTTGTATTCAATAATAGTCGGGTCGGCAAAATAGCCTTCAACAATTGGATTGCTAATTATTGTGTCGTTCCGGCTCCAAGTATTAACGGCAAATAGTAACCAGCTAAAAATCAATAAAAGGTTTGCTTTAGAAATGTTCATTATTGTTCCTTAAATTATCCCAAATTTTCCATCAGGAAAATTTGTCCTCCGGGCCGCCGGGTTGAAATCAATTGTTTGTAAACAAATTATAGCACAAACCGTTCACAAGATAGTTGTATTTAAAAGCTGTTACCTGGCGGGGTTAATCCCTGTGGTAAAACGTTGTTTTTTATATGTTTTAAAAAGTGATTTTTGAAAATAAATATTTCCGATGAATCTTTTTAGGATTATCTTTTCTATAAAAATCATTTCATTAATTAAGGTCAGCTTTTTAAGACTTCGATTTTCCATCGCCTTGCAATTAATTCATGTCCTGCAGGCATTGGGTTTACACCGTCCCAAATCCAATAATTAGCCGGGTCCTTCTGGCAGGCTTCGTTCAATGGTTTTTGCAGAACAAGAAAAGTGGCATTGTAGATTCCCGCTAATTTTCGAACAACCTGCCGCCGCTTAAAAATCTCGGTTTGCCAAATCTCTGTTTTTTCGTTTACCCAGACCAAAGGCAATATAAAAGATTTACAACGGACAATTTGAGCTTTTGGTATAGCATTAATAGTTTTATCTAAGATTTAAATGATTTCTTACATATCAACAAATTTATTTCTGTTCGTTACGATGTAAACAACGCCGGTAATAATAATAACGGCTCCCCACCAAATGTTTGTATGCAATCCTGTTAGTTTCAGATCCCGTGTTGTAGGATTAAATAAATTATAAATGCCGGCAGAAAAAACTATAATGCCAATAACGAACATAATTAAGCCGACTAAAAACCAGATGCTTCTCATTCCTTGTTTTTTATTCATGGTTTCTCCTACCAAAGAACTATATTGATGATAATAAAAATTACAAATGTAATTGCCGCCCAGAATTCCGGTTTCTTATAAAGCAAAATTTTTTCTTCTTCTTCTTTAACTTCATTATTATCAACCAGGCCATGAACATAACCCCGAAGTTCTTCATCTGTTTTATTTTTAGTGAAAAAACTTACTATAACGGCAGTTCCCGTGGAAATTAACCAGGCCCAAACGGCCCTCCATAAATTCGCCGCCATATAAGATTGTGCATCGGCGCCGCTGAAGCCTGGTATAACAAAACTGACAGGGATCAATTTCACCTGTTGTGCTGCGAACAATGCAACTGCAACAGTTGTTCCTACAAGCATTCCCCACAAACCGCCTTTAGGAGTAATAAATTTCCAAAACATTCCGAGAATAATAATTGCAACTGATGGAGACAAGAACATTGAACTAATTGCCTGAAGATAATCGATAACAGTCGGCATACTTCTGGCAATATATGCCCCGGCAACGCTTAGTATAATTCCCGCGACAGATGCTATTCTTCCCATGCGTAAAAGTTTTTGAGGTGAAGCATTTTTATTTATTACGGAATTGTAGATATCGTAAGTCCATACTGCATTAAATGAACTCAAATTTCCCGCCATTCCTGCCATAAACATTGCAACCATTGATGTAACGCCAACACCGATCAGGCCGGGAGTAAAATACCTACGCATCAACAGCGGTATAACGGAATCGTAATTTGTTTTTCCATTTTCTATTAGCAGATGAAATCCGCTTGATGGAGTGTTCATTAATACTAACGCTATTAATCCGGTCACAACCACAACAGCTCCAAGAAGAAGTTTAAAATAAGAGCCAATAATCGGGGTCATTCTTGCGGAACGAAGGTCTTTGGCTGAGAAAGCCCGTTGAATAATTAAAAAGTCAGTTGTCCAGTAACCGAAAGCAATTGCAAAACCCAACCCGAGGACCAATCCGCCCCATGTTATATACATCGGGTTATTTTGGGGGCTTCCTGAAGTTGACCAAAGAGTCTTAAATCCTTCTGTTAAATGCATAGAAATCTGAGCCGGTCCACCGATATCCGTCAATCCCAAAATCGGTATAATTAAAATCCCGGCCCATATTAAAAAAAACTGAAGAATTTCGGTGAACATGGCAGAAAGCAATCCGCTTAAAGTTACATAAAGCGCTACAAAAATTGCCGAAAGCCATATACTCAAATCCCAATTCCAGCCTAAAAATGTATGAAAGATTAACGCTTGCAGGTAAAGTGCAATTCCGGATACTAATATCATGTTTACAACAAACATTCCTGCATTAAACACACGCGCACTTTCGCAGAAGCGGGCTTTTAAATATCCGGGAATCGATTTGATTTTGCTGTGGTAATAAAAGGGCATCATAAAAACACCGAGAAACAGCATTGCCGGAACAGCACCGATCAAATAAAAGTGTGCCGCATATAAGCCATACTTTACACTCTGCCCTGCATACCCGATTACTTCCATCGAACCCATGTTTGCAGACATAAATGCTATTCCGCAAACCCACATACTGTTTCTTCTGCCTGCAAGAAAAAAATCCGTATCGGTTTTTGTGAATTTCTTTAAATAAAAACCGATCCAGATAATAAATCCGAAATAAACAAACAGAATAGCCCAGTCGAAAATACTAAGGGGAATTGCAACCATATTAATTCCTAACTAAAAATTATTAATTGAATTAAATAACCACTCCTTTTTTCAGTATGATATTTGCATATAAAGCCGATTCGCTTGTAGCAATAACCGCAAAAGCTTTTTTTGCTCTATCATAAAAAGCAAACCGCTCCACTAATTCAAACTCTGAAAATGGTTCTTTGCTTTCTTTAATTATATTCCTGTATACTTCCCAAATTTCGGGTTTAATATTTTTGCCATTTTCTACTGCAGCCATTAAACCCACGGGCGATTCAACGTATGTATCAAGCGGGAAGAACTTTAAAATCGCTTCCAAAACCTCCGGTACTTTATGTCCATCCAAACGGACAAGTTTTTGTGCAACTGAAGCGGCCGGAAAATTTCCATCTGCAATTACTATTTCATCACTATGCCCCATTTCCATAAGGATTTTTAATAATTCAGGGCTTAATATATTCGGAATATTTTTTAACAATTGATACTCTCCTTATTCTTTTAAATTTAGCATTTATGCGAACTATTTAATTTCTTCATCAAATACTACAGCGACTTTGCCGCATTTACCGCTTGCCATTAAATCATAAGCTGCACTTACTTCATTAAGAACAAACCGGTGAGTAATTAACTTCTCAGGTTTAAGGCCCCATCTTACAAGACGTTCGACAAGTTCTTCCATACGCCAGATGTTTGTTACCCATGAGCCGAAAATAGTTTTTTGGTCGTGAATAATATCCCTGGAAGGCTCGAATTCACAAGTTCCTCCCTCGCCAAGGAAAACTATTTTTCCCCACTTGCGCGCAGCTTGAATACATGTAAGGCGGGCGTTATTATTAGCGGAACAATCTACTGATCTTTCAACGCCATGCCCGGCAGTTAAATCCCGGATTTGACGCACATTATCTTTACCAGCTTTTATTACCTCATCAAAAAAGCCGGTATTTTTAGCGATCGACAACCTTTCTTCAATAGTCTCAACCCCAAAAATTTTCTGTGCGCCCATAGCTTTACAAAGCATTGCGGTTGCGAGGCCAACCGGGCCAAGCCCGGTTATAAGAACAGCATCGTTCCCGCAAATACCAATTTTTTCCAAACCTTCATAAACAGTTCCAAAGCCGCATGCGACCTGGGCGCCGTCGGAATAGCTTAGTCCGTCCGGCAAATAAACTAAGTCCTTTTCCTCTGCCAGTAAATATTCTGCCATTCCTCCGTTTCGTTGCCATCCATATGCCCGTCTGTATACGCTTGTACAAGAAATCATATAGCCTCTCCGGCAGTCGTTGCATACTCCGCAGCCTGAAATATGATAAACAACAACACGGTCGTTTAATTTGAATCGGCGGCAGCCGGGACCGGTTTCTACAATCTGGCCGCATGGTTCATGCCCGGCAATCATCCCGGGTTGATAACCTTCCGGCCCTTTGCCGAGATGTTCATGATATATGCACCTGATATCCGAACCGCAGATTGTAGAAGATTTCATTTTTATTAATACTTCGCCATACCCCGGAACCGGTACTTCAAATTCTTTCAATTCTACGGTACTGTTCCCCGGTAATATTGCTCCAGTCATTTTTTTCATTACATATTCCTTTCTGAAAAATTATTTTTAAGCGGTAGTAATTTCTCCGTTCAAATCCCATAAGTCTTCCCAAGTTTGATTATCTTTCCAAAGGAACACCTGCCCTTTTATCAGCCTGCAATTTTTATCGATCCCTGAAATATCTTCCATATCTCTTTCTGTTAAAGGATTATCAATAACTGCATGCAGGTTTTCGAAATAATGGTTCACCGAAAATGGAATAGGTATTTGTCCACGTTGAACCGCCCATTTAATAGCTACCTGAGCGGGAGTAGAATTTAGTCTTTCAGCAATTTTGATGATTACATTATCTTCAAGATCAACCGTATCTAAATTAGTCCTGTCACGTTCAGGGCGCCCGGGGGAACCAAGCGGGCAGTAAGCAATTGGCTGAATGCCGTTTTCGGTACAGAACTTAAAAAGTTCGGGCTGTTGAAAGTGAGGATGCAATTCCATCTGGTTGCACACAGGTTTTATTTTTGCATCTCTCAGCAGCAGTTTTAACTTTGGAACAGTCATATTAGACGTACCCGTATTTTTAATTAACCCGGTTTCATGCAGTTGTTCCATCTGCCGCCAGGTTTTCATAAAATTTTCATGTATATAGGGTTTAGCATTCGGGCTCCGCGATGAAACGTCGCATTTCGGCGGATGATAATTAGGAAAAGGCCAATGAACAAAATAAAGATCAAGATAATCTAACTGGAGATTATTTAAGGACTGACGGCATGAATCCACGACTTTGTCGTGCATATCGTTCCATACTTTAGAAGAAATCCACAAATCCTCACGCTTCACTAAACCACTTTTTAATATTTCACGCAAGACAAATCCGATATCCTTTTCATTGCCGTAAACTGATGCGCAGTCAATAAGCCGGTATCCGGAATGAATTACTTTTTTAACCGTCAAGGCTACTGTTTGGGGATCGACAGTATCCGAACCGAATGTTCCAAACCCGATACATGGAATTTTACTCCCCGATTTTAGAGCTATACACGGTATTAAATTAGGATTCATTTGTTTCTCTGTGTTTTTTGATTTATTCATTTTATCAGTTCATTTATTTAATTAATAATTTTTTTTAATCATGGAATCATTCCATAAAATTCCCTCTTCAATAATGACATTCCGGGATTTTTCTGTACCGGGATTTTTTATTAATTCTATAAGAAGTTCCGTGGCAGAACCACCGACTTTTCTTGGATCCTGGTTTATTACGGAAAGAGAAGGAGTAAAAGTTTGTGCAGTGTCACTAAAACCAAATCCAAGTACTCCGATATTATCAGGAATTCTTAAACCCGCTTCTGCTGCTGCCTTATATACGCCTAATGCAACGCGATCGTTAACAGTAAAGATTATTTCAGGAAGATTTTTTGATTTGAACAATTTCATTAAGGCATTATACCCGTCTTTAACCTCAAATCCACCTTCAATTATCCAATCAGGATTTAATGCAATTCCATTTTTCTCCAAAGACTGTGTATATCCCAGATATCTCTCTTTACTTATGCTTACATTAGAGTAACCGGCAATGTGGGCAATTTTAGTATATCCGTCTTCAATTATTTTATCAAGTGCGCTTGAGGCAGCATTTCTATCATCAAAAGTAACGCTTGGAAAGTTTAATCCATCAAATTGACGGTCAAAAAAAACAAGCGGAATTTTAAGATTTTTAATACTATTGAAAATTTGAGGATCATTTGTATGCTGAGAAACGCACACCAAAAGCCCGTCGACTCTCATCCCGATCAACTTTTGGATATTAAGAATTTCATTCTGTTCATTCTCTCTTGATACGGTTAAAAATACGTTATAATTATTTTCGGCTGCGGAGTCAATAATACTGTCCGTTGCATAAGCGAAAAAGCTATTTTCAAGGTCCGGAATAACAACACCAAGTGTAAATGTTCTGCGCGCAGTTAAGTTTTGTGCAATAATATTAGGTATGTATCCAAGTTGTTCGGCTATTTCCATGACTTTTTTCTTCATTTCCGCCGAGATATCGGGATGATTTCTTAACGCTTTGGAAACTGTTATACGTGTAACGTTTAATTTCCTGGCTATGTCTGATTGTGTTGAATGTGCCATAAAATCTCTACTTACTCGTGAACTTTCCCGTGAAATTAGCATAATTTAAATAAATTGTCAATTCTTTTATTTGAATTTAGGAAGGTATTTTTTCGGAATTGAAAGAATCGGAGAAGGAATATTAAATGCAGGAATTTCGGTTTAAGAAACTTGAAGCACTAAATGATTTTTAGTTTAAATTAAGAACAATGAAGGAAGTTGTCAGGAATCCTACCCTCTGGCCTTTTTTTAAAACATAAATTTATTACAAAATGACGAAAACGTTTAAAAGAATTTGCATAATATTGTTACTCTCCCGGAAGAGTTTTTCATTATTAAACCTTTAATATAGTACCTGTAATATGAATGATTACATGCATGACAAGAAATAATTATCGTGGACATCAACTAAATCTGTTTGATCGATAACTTTGAATAGCAGTTTTCAAATCTAAAAATATTTCGAAGTTTTAACCGATAAAATTTACTAAGGAACGAAATTTTATAAAAGAATACCCAATTGGAATCCCGCACGCCCGGATACCCATAATTTTTTTATCAACTTAGAAATTAAATGCTTTTTCCAGTTCAGTAATTTCAGATTTTCCTATAGGAACGACTTCGCCGATTGCTTTTGAAGCAATTATCGACTTTGCAGAAAATTCAGCAACTTCCAGTCTATCATAACCCTGCAGTAATGAATTGCCAGTTACTATTACACAGTCATTCTCACATATTACAATGGGAACGGTATCCGATATTATATTCGCAATATTAATATTATTATTTTCTACTTTGCTAAATTCCAGGCCGTAAGGTAAAGTGAGTACATCTCTTAGTACAAGATAACTTTCCGGAATCGTCCGGGAATCAAATTTAACACCACTGATACCAAACGCCATAATATTGGGAGGATGGGCAATGAAAATAGCATTTATATTAGGATTCTTCTCATATATTTCCCGATGCAATAAAACGCTCCGGCTAGGATCTTTCCCGGCTTCTTTTTTATTACCATCTATCAATACCAAGTCTTCTTCGGATAAATACTTTCTATCCAAACCCCAGGGAGTTATTATAAATTCATCACCTTTTATTCTTGCAGAAAATGTGCCTTCCATACTTGTTACAAGATCCTGTAAATAGCTCCGGTGAATTAAAGAAATAATATTTTTCCTTAATTCTTTTTCTTTTGAGGAATGACTAGTAAATTCAAAATCCTCAAGTGATATTTCCCTTTGAGAAAGTGCAATGTCTTCCTTAGTCAAGATTTTTACTTTGCCAAGAATATTCGTTTTTAGGGTTAACCGGGCACAAAAATCTAAAGTTTCCAGCCTTTGAAAGGCATGCATCAGGCTGCTTCCCACGGTTACTATCCCATGATTTTCCATTAATACCGTATTATTATTTTGTTTAAAAACTTCTGCAATTACTTCACCGAGTTTATTGCTACCGGGAAGAGCATACTTAGCATAACCTACAGTACCGCATAATTCACTTGCTTTGGGTATTATCCGGGTATCAGGAATTTTTCTTGTTATAGCAAATGAAACAAGCGCCGGCGGATGAGCATGAACTATGGCTTTAATATCCTGCCTTGCATTGTAAATTGCCTTATGAAACGGTAATTCGGATGAAGGTTCATGCAAACCATCCAGGCTTCCGTCAGGCAAAACTCTTACAATATCCTCAGGTTTTAACGTGCCCTTATCTACGCCTTTAGGTGTAATCCAGACTGACCCGTCTTCATCCAAAATAGATAAATTTCCCCCCGAAGTTGTTGTCATTCCATTTTGATAAATTCTATTTATGATTTCGATAATCTCATCGCGCGGATGTAAAAATTTGAACTTCATTTTCAATTTCCTTTTTTTTAGACAATATTTAACGGAAAAACATGATATTCGATTCTTTATTTCAAATCAGTGTAAAATAGATTCTATGATAAACTAGTTAATGTAAATAATATTTCAGTATCTTAAAACTATTTCGAAATCGTTTAAGTAAACATATATTTTGAATCTACTAATTTCAATAGAATTTTAATTAAATCCACTGCATCGCAATCAAAATCACAGGAGTATCTTACCGGTAAATGGTTCAAAACGTTTTGGGGATTAATTTATTTAAAATAAAAAAGAGTACCTTTAGAAGTACTCTTTATAAATGAGGACAAAAATTATTTGAATTTCAATAAAGCACCAACAGAAAAATTCAGAATAGATTACATAAGATGACTATTGCTATCTTATTGTTTAATATATTTTAATTCAACATTTTAATACTATATCTGCAACTATATATTTAATTAGTTATTTGACTTAATACTATTTATATCCCAGCTAAGATTTTCTTCAAGCTCAAAGAAATGCCCGAGAAGGCTCCATCCCCAAAATGGATTCATACCTAAACCTTCTCCTGTTTCCGAATTATAGTACTCCCTATTCCCGGATGCAGCGATCAGTTCCTCTGTACGTTTAGCGACAATGGCAGCTAAATCATTATAGCCATAAGATTTTAGTCCATGGTAGACCATATAATTAGTCGGCATCCAAACATTTGCACGCCAATTGCAGCCCATGTCAGCCGGATTTTCAATTGTACTATACCATGGTTCAGACTTTGCCAATACGGCTATCGGGTATGTTGACCAGAACTCACGCGGATTAAACAAATGCTCATTGATAATTCTCTTAGCCTGTTCGGGCGTTGCAACATTTGCCCAAAGTACTGCGAATGATTCAATGGATTTAACGGGAATTTTTGATTGATTTGCAGATAGATTATTAAGTTGAGAATATTCCCAAAGCATTTTAGATAAAGGTTTTTGCGGATCTGCCTTTCTATCATAAAAGAATCCATCCTTGTCATCCCACATCAGTTTCCTGATAGTTTGTTTTCGTTCCTCTGAAATATTCTCATATTTTTTGGCCAAATCATCTTTACCTGCAAGGCGTGCTAATTTAGAAAAGGCCAAAGTCTCAAGTACCAAATAGCAATTGAGATCAACACCCTCACATTGCCTGTCTTCCCAATAACCGGCACGCTCATGCTGATCATCCATCCCGGTATGCGGCCCGCTCATCCAAACACTCAGTCCGTCTTTTTTAATTGTCATCTCATTTAACCAGTAATCGAGGTATTTTTTTAATCTGGTAAAGTTAGGTTCGGTTAAGATCCAATCTTTTTCACCATATGTTTTGTAAACCAGATAAGCTATTTGTGCAAGAAATGGTTTAGCATGTTCCTTCACATCCCACTGATCCGCAGGAACCGACCTTGGAATAAACCCGGATTGCTGCTCATTATCAAGGAAGATAATTACCCCGTTTTTAATGTATTTTGAAGGCCAGCCCATGTATATTTCCACAATTGTATCAAAATACTGATCCCAATCATAAAGTGTTTTATACTTATATCCTGAATAAAACTGCAACCCCGTACCTGCGTCCGTTAGTATGCCATTCTGCATTAATGAATCAATTGAACTTAAATTGCTTCGATATTTTTCAATATAAGATTGATCGGCCAGTTTTTGACCATAAAGTTGAAACGCAAATACTATGATAATCAGGACTAAAGATTTTTTCATTCTACACCTTTTGAATTGAAATAATTATTGACTTATTCTAAATGCTTATTTAACACAAAGGATGAATATTTGAGTCGGATTTAATACTCAACAGGAAAATTATAATTGTATAGCATAACCAATTTGCATTTGCCGGCCTGTTTACCTTAAAAATACGCAAGCAGATTCTATTTCACTAAAATAACGCTTAATTTCGTCCAGGTAAAAGAAGCAATTCAGCGAATTGCTTAACGATTCAAAAATTATTTTAAGCAATTTCCATTTGATTGAAAAGTTGTTTCTGCCCAATTGAAATAGGCTTTGGTAATTCCCTGTTTGCCGTTTCCTGATGCATACATTCCCAGGTACACCCCGGTAAAACCACCGGCGATTTCGGATGAAAGATTTTTTGCAGGAAGTGTTAATAAATTTGTTGTTACATTATTATTCACAATTCCGAAATTGTAACTATGAGGCTCAAATGTTACAGATAGTATTGCAGACCCGTCTTTTATTGGTGTTATATTAACAATATTTGGCTTACCGACTGTCTCTCTGACAATTACAACCCTTTTCCCATCACGATTGGTTACCGCAAAATCATAATGATGGCCTTCATCCATCAATACAGTAACTCCTGCTTCCTCGTTATCGCCGGATGCATCGAAGTTAAGTTCAACTTTGAAACTACCGCTGAATGATTCCTGCCTTCGTCCAACAAAAGCGGGAGATTTATCAACCTCAGATAGTGTTACCGGTGAAGTATTGATGAGCAATGAACCGGGTTTTTCACTTAACGAATAATCAGCAGTATCGGGATTGCGAATAAAATTCCAGCATAACGACAGCTTATTCTCATTAAACGAGTTTATTCTTTGTTCAGGCTGCATAATGTGTACAGGAAGTAATGGAGCCCTGGCTTCTAATCTTATTCTATTACCCGGAACTTCCGGGAATCCATCTTTATTCCATATTACGGGGGTAAGAAAAGTTTCACGCCCAAGATTATGAAAATCATCAACCGGGCGAACTCCAAGCAATACCATCCACCAATTTCCCTTCTGATCTTCTATTAAGTCTGCATGGCCGGTGCTGGATATTGGCAAAGATAAATCATCGCGATGGGTTATGATAGGATTACGCAGGCTACCTGTATATGGGCCTGTAATATTTTTGCTCCTTGCCATAATAATCATATGGCCCGTCCATGTACCGCCCTCGGCAACCAGAAGATAATAATATCCTTTAATTTTATAGATATGAGGTCCTTCCGGCCTGGGATCATCAAACCCTTTCCAAATCGTATGAGCTTCACCTGAAAGTTTCCCAGTTTTGGTGTCTATTTCCTGAAGCTGGATTCCATCGGTCATTTGCATGTGCATGAAATAAGCTTTGCCGTCGCTATCCCAGAAAATATCAGGATCAAAAAATTTACCGTCTACGAAAATAGGATTGGACCAAGGCCCTTTGGGATTTGCGGCCGTAACATAAAAATGCCCTCCATTAGTTACGTTAGTTGTAATCATATAAAATAATCCATTATGATAACGGATTACCGGGGCATAAATTCCACCGACAGGCGTGCAATTCTTAAGGTTAACCTGGTTTTCACGTGTCAGACAGTAACCTATTTGTTCCCAATGTACTAAATCTTTACTATGATATACAGGAACACCCGGAAAATATTCGAACGAACTGTTAACCAGATAGTAATCATCACCAACACGGCAAATACTCGGATCAGGATGGAATCCTGGTATAACAGGATTACTGTAGAACGTAAAAGTTATATTTTTTTTTGATTGTCCGAATAACTGATAAAAACAAGCACATAAAGTTATTATCAGAAGCAGTAATTTTAATGTATTCTTCAAAATATTGTTCCTTTAATTCTATTGATTACAGGTTGTAAAATCATAACTTCCTGATGGAACTTCAACTGACCAGTAGCCGTCATTATAACCAATTACCTTTAAAAAGCTGTAACTGTCAATACTCTTTCCGTTGACTTCCGGGTTAATGTTCTTTGCCGAAGGGATATACACAACAGCTTTTGTACCGACCGGGATTTCAATTTTATAATCAAATTTATCCCCTTCGGTTTTCCAGGAAGAAATTATTTTTCCCCTTATGGATTGGTAGCTCGCATTAACGAATGAGAAATGTATGTCATATTCCGGTTTAAGAATTATGGAATCGTAAGCAATGCCTTCATTCTGAATGCCAGCCAGATAATGGAACATCCATTCACAGACTGAACCGAATGCATAATGATCAAATGAATTCATTCCTGCGGAAGCAAATCCGGTTTTCTTTGAATAACTATCCCAATGCTCCCACATGGAAGTAGCGCCGTTTTCAACTTCATACAGCCATCCCGGATATTCTTTATTCAAGAATATACTATGCGCTAAATCTGCATTACCAGTTTCCGAAAGAGCAGGCAGTAATTGTTTTACTCCCAAAAACCCCGTAGATAATTTCCCATTGTTTTGGTTTATTAAACCTACAAGATGTTTTGCAGTTTCTTTCGAAAGGCTGTCGGGAAGAATGTGCATATATATTAAGTTCGCATATGTAGTCTGAGTGTTGCCTGAAATGCCGTCTGCTTTTTTATAAGCCGGATAAAAATTATATTTATGTTCATCGATTTTTGCAATTCCATTCTTATCCAGGTAATGGCCGGTGAATCCGGATTGGAATTTATTAAACAGCCCCTTGAAATAAACTGCGTCATTAGTATAGCCTAAGACACCGGCTATCTCTTTCATCAATTTAATAGTGTAACCGAGATAAATTGAGGAAATGATATCATCAGAAGTAGTAGCACCTATAGAAAGCCAATCGCCTAAACCTAAATATCCTTTACCGTAGTCAGACCATTGACCTTCATCATAATAACATTTACCTTTTGTTTTCTCAACGCCGTATTCGATTAATTTTTTCATCTGAGCATAATATTTTTGTAGAACCCGTGTATCTCCATAGGTTTTATACAAAGTAAACGGAATGATTATCCCGCCCTCCATCCAGCCAGGATGATACGGGTAACCGTCTCCCCATGATAAAGGAGCAGGTGCATAATCAGGATATAGGCCGTTCTTATTCTGATCATCATTTAAGTCGACCAGCCATTTCTTAAAGAAGGCAGCTACATTTATATTCATAACCGCTGAGCCGATGAATATTTGCGAGTCACCGGAGTAACCTAATCTTTCATCCCGTTGGGGACAGTCGGTTGGGACTTCAATCATATTAGACCTTTGAGTCCATACAATGTTTTTATAAAGCCGGTTAACTTCAGGATCACTCGTTTCAAAATTAGCTGTAAAAGACATTTTAGATCCTAAAACTAATCCGGTTATAGAATTTTCATCCGGAGTGCCGGGGTAACCGGTAATTTCCACATACTGGAATCCATGATACGTAAATTGAGGAATCCATGATTCCCCATTAGTGTCGCCTTTTAGAATATATGTATCCGTAGCACGCGCTTTTCTTAAATTTTCAGTCATTAAACTTCCATCGCTATTCAGCATTTCTCCATACCTGATCACTACTTTTTGACCAGCGCTTCCCTTTACATTTAATTTTATAACCCCTGCAAAATTCTGTCCCATATTAAAAATATATTTTCCATCAGGCCGTGGTGTTATTGCAGCCGGTTTAATTTCCTGGGTGATTCTGACCGGTACACCCGGATAAATTTCAATTTTTCTATCATTACCCGGTATTATTTCAACATTTTTCCATTTTGAATCATCATAACCCGGTTTATTCCATCCCGTTAATTCCAACCCTGCATCATAAATATCTCCCATTTGTATATCGGATTCACGAATCGGGCTGTCTGAACCTTTCCACGATTTATCTGTGATAATAATATCCTTTGTACCGTCCGTATAAGTAATTTCAAGTTGTACTTTAAGCGCTGGCACCTGTCCATAAAAACCCCGGACTTTTGGTAACCCGACAAATACCGCAGGGCCGATATAACCGGCATACCATCCATAGGATAATTCTGAACCAATTGCATTGCTCCCGTTTTTCAACAGTGATTTTACTTCGTAACTTTGATAGTAAACTCTCTTATTATAATCCGTCCAGCCGGGAGTAAAATAATCGTCTCCAACTTTTTGTCCGTTAATATATAAATTGTACAGCCCGAGTGCAGTTATATAAACTTTAGCGTCTTTTATTTCTTTTTTTAGATTAAACTCTTTTCGCAATACCGGAACAGGCGGTAAAATAAATGAACTGTCGCGGTTTAAATAATAAAGATCCAGTCCTATCCATTGAGCTTTCCATTCATTTTTATTCATAAGCCCCATAGACCATTTAGCAGGTTCACTCCATTGGCCGGGATTATCGCCTTTATCCCAGGCCCTTACCTTCCAATAACAAACTTCGCGGGGTAACAGTGGTCTGCCCAAATATTTGATTTGATAGAAATTATTACTTTTTACTTTCCCTGAATTCCATAAATCTGCATTATTGTTATCGAGTTGTTTTTGTGATGATGCAACCAGTATTTGATAGGCAGCCTGAGCTTGATTATTAACATCAGTTGACACCATCCAGCTAAGCCTTGGAGATGCTTCATCGATGACCGGATTGGTCAAGTATTCACATTTTAAATCTTCAGCTTTCAGAACTCCTTTTTGAGCATAACAAACGATGATAGAAGCCGAACAAATCATGAATAAAATTATTAATTTGAAAATTTTATTAGACATTTTAAATCCTGAAAAAAACTATGTTATTATTATAATTAACAATTGTATTTTGCTTTATTTAAATGATACTTTTAATTGATCACCGGAATATTTAATAATCTTTGCGGGATTATTCTCCGGTTCATAACCAAGGCCGTGATTGTGATCAACGATTACAATTTGAAATGTCCGTTCATTCTGCATACCCTGGTATTCACCCACACGTTTATCAATTATTAATGTTTTGTTTTTATCATCCCATCTGAATGGAATAATGCTATGCTCTCCTTTTGTATAATTGTAAGTAATTCCATCATCTTCGTACAAATTAAAACTGCCGTCAGCTCCTGGATAAATTCTTAGTTCAACCGGGTCGGCAGGTTTTTCCATAGCATATTGCAGATATGGCCCCATCGGTAATATTGATCCCGAGCGTACATAGATCGGTAGTTTTTCCAAAGGAGCATCCGAGGTTAATGATTTACCACCGTCATATTTTTCACCTGTCCAGAAATCATACCATAGTGCATTTGGGAGGTATACTTCTCTTGATTTTGCGTGAAATTCAGTGACCGGATTAATTAACAGATCCGGACCAAACATATACTGGTCAGTAATTTCAGACACTTTAGGATCATTTTCAAAATCCATCACTAAAGCACGCATCATAGTATAACCCTGATCTGTAACTTTCCAGGCAAAAGAATAAATATAAGGTAAAAGCCTGTAACGTAGGTTATCGTATTTAGTTAATATTTTTTCTGCTTTTTCTCCATATTCATAAACTGCTGTATGGCCTGTAGCGCCGTGTATACGGAATATAGGGCAGAAAGAACCGAACTGGAACCATCGTATAAATGTTTCCCGGTAGACGGTATCATTCTGATCCCTGCCGTTATAGTCCTTGTAGTGATCAAATCCGCCGCCGAATCCGCCAATATCTGTAGTCCAATAAGGAATTCCCGAAAGAGTAAAATTTAAACCTTCAGGTATCTGATGTTTTAACGTCCAAAAATCAACTCCGATATCGCCGGACCATACCGCAGAAGCGTACCTTTGCTGCCCGGCAAAAGCACACCTTGTTAAAATAAATACTCTTTTGTCGGGATCCGAACTACGCTGTCCTTCATAAACCGCCTGCGAATTCATAAGCGGGTATTCATTAGCATACTGCAAGGCCTTAGTCTCACCAATCGATGTCTCACGCCACCAGTCATTCACAACAAGATGCTGATTTGGCCCTTCTGAAGAATCCAGCCACCAGGCATCAATACCAAGCGAATAAAGATATTGTCTTATCTGTTCCCAGTACATTTTTCTAGCTGCATTTTTCCATGGATTATACCATGAAAATTTATCCTTATCGTAAAGGATAAGAAGGTTTCCGGCATTATTCATTTCAGTAAAATTTGTATTTGTTAAGCCGTTGGAATTCTGATCCTGGAATATAGGCCACACAGTGAGCATAATATGCATGTTATGTTCATGAATAAAATCAATCATACTTTTAGGATCCGGGTGAGTATCCGGCCGCCAAAGGTGCGAACCCCACATACCTTCAGGCCAATAATAAAAATCCTGAACAATTACATCAACTGGTATTTTCCTGTCGCGGTAGCCTTTTACATAATCTTCAATCTCTTTTTGCGGAACGGGAAGGCTGTTATTTTTTGCGACGGCGTTGCTGTGAAAAAGTCCGTATGCCCATTTGGGCATCATAGGAGCAGCGCCGGTAATTTTACAATAGCCTTCATTCTGTTCATCTATAGTAAGGCCATAGATGAAGTAATAGTCAACGGCACTGCCCAGAGTAAAATTCCACGAAACTTCTTTGGAGGGTTCTTGAGGAGGAATCCAGAATAATTTCATCAATGATATGCCTTCCTGGTTGGCATTATATTCTACTTTAATATCGTAACTGGTATTCCCTTTTAGCCAAATCTGCCCGCTGTCGTGGCATTTATGATGAAATATCCAGTTTTCAATTACCATTTTTCCGTCCACCCAGAGCCTTATACGATAATCACTTATAGTATGAAAAATATAGTAACCGTCCTTATCCGATGTTTTGAGTTTCCCCGACCAACGGACTGCATAGGCTTTTGGATTTACCTGATCAACCGGACTATTTAAGCCCCATTCAAAGTTGATATTAGTATCAATCCTGGTTGACTTTAAATCCGTAAAATTTTCATTCTGAAAATACTCACCCTGCAAACCGGGTTTACTCCCGTCAGGAACAGTAAATTGAGTTGTTGGAATTATCTGTAAATCCGGCCCACTCTGGAAATATCCTTCCGATGCATTATTCCAAAATAGTGAATATCCTTTATTTGAATGAACAACCGGATTTGATTTAGTCGTATTATTCTGCCAAAGTTCAACTGTGGGGCCTCTGAAATTCATGTACCCATGCCACTGGCCTCCAAGTCCATAAAACTTTTCATCGGGCGGGCTGAGGAATTTCTGTGTAAAATCATATAGAATATCCATCTTCATTCTCTCCGGAATAAGTATTTTTCCGCCTGAAGGAACTTCCTGCAATAGAGTCTTTCCGGATTTATCATAAAAATTTACCGCCCCGCTTTTTTTATCCACTACTACATTTACTTTATCCGTACTGACGACAATTTCATCATTTTTATCCGTTACATTGAAATCAACTTTTGCCCAATCCAGTGTTACAACTGCGTGACTATCCATTTCTTTTGGCAATTCTTCTTTTGGCGTATAAATAACTCTTATTATTTTATCCGAACAAACCTGCAGCTTCAATAGCCCCGGTTCCATTTTGAATAATACACCGTCATTTTCTTTTATAAAAGACTTGACCTGAATATTAGGGTTAGCTAGTAATGAATTATTAGCTAATAGAATAACAAAATATAAAAAAAGTAATCTGATTCGCACGTACATGGTTCCCTCAATTAATAATTTATTTTTTAAAAATAATTTTAGCGACTTTTTAATTCTCAAGTGCTAAAAACAGGTTTATATGAGATATGAAAAAAGGTTAGAAAGTTATTATTTATGAATAAGATTTATTAATATTATCTGCATACATAAATCCATCTGTCCGAAAGAGCAGGATTGGCCGATAAAATTAAATTACCGCCTTTTATTTCGTAATTAACATTTTCTATATAACTTAATTTTTCAAAATCTACCTTTGCAAATTTCAATGTTTTTTCATTGAACTTAACCGGTATTGTAATATTCCCGTTTGCTTCAACCCAAATCTTCATTAAAGCATCATAATTTTTTATTTCATTTTCATTTGCCGGAGCCCATGATACCATACTTTGTACTTTATCACTAAAATTGTAAGTCTTACCGTCAACCTTAACTCCGCTGCAATCAAGCCCTTCAAAGGAATTCAAATTACCCTCAGCATCTTCATTGAACACACAAATTTGCCTTCCCTTAAAATCAATAATATGGCCATTGACTTTGAAATCAACCAAATTCATACTATCTGAAGGCATTGGATTTTCGGCAAGAGCAGCGGCATCTGAGGAATCGTCTCTTGAAAAACCATCAGCCCAATTTTCACGGTGAGTTCTGTAATGAGTAACAATTACTGTAGTACCGTTTGGGAATCTTGTAGTTAAATAATTTGTGGTCCTTGATACGTATTCAGTATTATCGTTTGCGCCCGGAATTTTTCCTGTTGCAGGGTAGGCGCCTGCCGCATTAAGAATTTCAAAAAGTGTCTTAGTTTCATAACCAAGGCTTGCAGACTGATCATCTCTTGGTCTAAATCCCATAAAAAATGTTAAGCCGTTTCCGTACTGCTTTTTTGTTCCCACAGAGAGTCCGTCAACTTTTGCTAGTAGCTCTACGCCGCTGCGTAATTTAACCGGGTATACATGGTCTACAATAAAATCCGTCAGAATAGTTTGTTTAGCAACGAACTTAAATTCATTTTCAAAAATTATTTCCTTGCCGGGAGCCATCTGCCCGAAATATATTGAAGGGGCATAGTCCACCCCAAAAAGATTTTCCCATTTTTCAAGACACTCAGTTCCATTACCATCAATAAGCGGCGGCGGCCCGGACCATATTACTTTTCCGCCGGTAGTACTGAACTTTTCCATAAAATCCAGCAATCCAGATGCAGGAACATCTTCAAATTGTGTAACTAAAGTAGTAAATGTTCTTCCGGCAATATTTATTTTACCATCCTGAGTTATCTTTCCAATTTCTAATAGTTTTTCAGCCGTTATGTAATTACAGTAAGCATATTGAGTCATCCAGCTTCCGAATCGCTCTTCAGTAGCAACTAAATTCATCGGATAAAGAACAAGTACATCAACATCGCGGTGAACATGACCCGTTATTGCATCAACAGTAGGAGTTGCATCAGCTCCGAAAGCACTGTTGATAGAATATTTCCACCTCTCAGCCTCACCAGGCATTCCCCAGAATGCCGCATAAGCGTCCGGATATTTATTTAAAATGCCGATAGAAGCAGCCATCGCTCCACCGTAATAATTTCGATCTGCCCATCCGCATTCCGCATAATCATTTCCCGTAGGCTGCAGATATTCTCCCCATTTGAAATAATCATAACAAGCTGCCGATGCCTGCTGTACTGAATTTGACCAGACAAAATTTGAAGTGTATTCATACTGATAAGCCTGTTTATGTAAATTACCGGTTTCCCACAAATCTATTGTAGGGCTTTCCGCCCAGGTAGCGTGTGCATCAGTAAGAAGCTCATGATTAAATAGTAATTCGCCATAATCTTTAGCATTCTTAAACAAATCCACAACCTGGTTATTCAGCATTTTATAATACCGGTCCCTGAACAAAACAGTCCTGGAGATATCTTCAGGGCTTTCCCCCATAACATACTGTGAATTTAAAGCTGCCTGAGGTGTACGGTCAAAACTTTTGGGGCCATACATAAAATAAAGGAGATACTTATCCATATCACGGTATTGTGAACCGTATTTATCAGCATATGTTTTTGCAAAATTTGCAGTCAAATACTTATTACTGAACTGGCCGTTCTCCTGATGATTATGATAATACCAATCCTGTTGTATATGCATTTCATCGGAATAAAGGCTTACGAGATTAATTTTTGCATCTGAATATTTCTTTAACAGATTCTTTAAGAACGGCAATGCTTTTGGACTAAAATAATCCATTTCTGGAGTCCCGTATTCGAGCATTACAAAAACACGGTCATAACCTTTCCATTCCTTACTGCCATTACTATAGATGCGAACCCGCCGGATTGGAAGAGTCACATCTCTTTTTATGCTTGTAGGAATCCATTTTGGAACAATAGTGTTGTCCGGCCATTCTTCAAGTTTAACACCTTCTTTAATCTCATGAATATCTTCAGGATGAACAACGGAATATTGACCGTCTGCAATTTCTTTTTCTCTAAAAGCAAAAGTACGAATTCCCATTAATTTGAGTGCAAATTTCCCTTTGTTATTAGTCCAGTAAAGCTCCCGCCATAATTGTACATCGAACTTTCCTGATTTCGGCTCACGGAGGCCTACTGAATACCGAAGCCATCTTCCGGATTCCCCTGTTTGTTTAATAAATGCTCCACCGATATCAAGCGGGCTTAATAAGCTTAAGCTGATTCCCATTCCATACTTTGCCGCGAAATCACTTACAGTCTTAAGTTTAGCAATATACTCATCCATATCCGGCGTAAGTTTACGTTCGGTTCCTTCCTGCTTGCGGTATTGCCTGAAAAATTCATCAAAAGCAATTGTTAATGTTTTCTCATTCTGTGCTTTTGCTTCTTCGCATATCTCACGCAAACTTCTAATATACTTTTCAAGCCCGGTTGAAAGATCAATTTTTTTATCCGGGTCCTGAAGTTCTTCCAATTGCTTATCGCTTGTAAGAATTATTGCCTGTGAAAAATTAATTTTTTGACAGAAGAGCAAAAATGTGCTGATTATAATAATAAATTTAATGTTCATGGAAACTCCAATATTAATTAATTGAATTCGGCTAAAATCAAATAATGATTAAATTATCTCATACAGATATTAATTACATGTTTTCAAAAATGTATTTGGCTTATAATAAAATATAATAGCAGGCTATATAACTTAAATTAACTAATTAGAATAAATAGCGCATTAGTTAAAGTTAAGAAATATAGGCCTGCACTCTATTTGTGGAGTTGTTAGAGAGATTCTTATTATTAAATTATAAATTAAATAGGAATAATGTGATGAGTCAATTTAAGGCAATTAATTATTCCACTAGTTGAGTTCAGATTCAAAATGATATGTTCCCGAACCAACTTTGACCGGCAAATAGTAATTTTCAAATTTTTGAACTTCTGCTTCCTTTAGCTTATTTATAACTAAACCGCCTTCTTTAACGGAATTTTCATTGGCAGCCGGGATATAAATAACAGCACTTGAATTAACAGGAATAGTTACATTCAATATTAGTTTGTTTTTTTGAACTCTCCAGGAAGATTTTATTTTACCGTTCATAGTAATCAATGAAGCATTTGTATAAGAGATTTTATTATCAAGTATTTCAGGCTTGATAATAATATTTTTATAAGCAGGCCCGTCAGTATTTATACCGGCCATATCCTTAAACATCCATTCACAAACAGACCCAAAGGAATAATGACTAAAAGAGTTCATACCTGCATTCCCGATGCCTATACCTTTACTAAAACTGTTCCATCTTTCCCAAACGGTTGTTGCGCCATTTTCAACTTCATAGCCCCATGAAGGGTATTCTTTATTCAATAGCAATTTGTATGCGGTTTCGTCGTATCCAGTTGCAGATAATGCAGGCAATAACGGTTTTACTCCCAGAAAACCGGTAGCAAGATAATTTTTATTCTCTCCGACGAGTTGATTAAGATATTTTCCTGCTAAGGGGATAAGGCTGTCCGGAAGCATTTTCATATAAATCGCATTTGCGTACGCGGTTTGAGTATGCCCCGTAAAACCGCGTTCTCCATCCACATAACCTTTGCCATCTCCATAAACAGTTTCGTCACACTTTAATTTACCGTCCGAAGATACATAATGTTTAAAAAACGCATCCTTTACTTTATCGAACACATCTTTAAAATATTTTGAGTCATCGTAATTATTTATAGCCTTAGCCATTTCAGACATCAGGGAGGCGCAATAGCCATAGTACATAGTAGCCAGCAAATCGGGAGAAGTTTTCTTCCCTATCGAAAGCCAATCGCTATACCCACCTTTAGGATCAAGATCATCAAATGAACCTTCTTTGAAGAAATATTTCCCTTTGCTTCTTACTTCTAAGAATTTCATAAATTTTATAAAGTTAGACCAGTACTTTTCAATTATCCTTGTATCGTTATAAGCTTTATAAATTGCATACGGACAAATAATCCCTGATTCCATCCAACCAGGTGAATAAGAATCTGAAGATCGCAACCGTACAAATGGCGCAAATACCGGATATACTCCGTTGGGCATTTGAGAATCATTCAGATCCACAAGCCACTTCGAATAAAAAGCGGCAATATCCATATTGAATACAGCAGCACTTACATAAACCTGCGCATCACCGGTCCAGCCAAGGCGTTCATCTCTTTGAGGACAATCTGTAGGAATATCCATAAAATTAGCGCGTTGAGTCCAAGTGATATTATGATATAGCCGGTTAACCATTTTATCGCTGCATTCAAAAGAACCAGCGACAGGTGTATTAGATCCCAATACAAGGCCGGTAACCATACTAAGCGCAGGTTTCTTTCTCAAGCCCTTTAATTCCACAAACCTAAAACCGTGATAGGTAAAGTCGGGTGCCCATTCTTCACCTTCTGAATTACCGTTAAGAATGTATGTATCTGTTGCTCTTGCCAGACGAAGATTTTCAGTAAGTATCGTGCTGTCCGGGTTAATCATTTCTCCGTACCTGATAACAAGTGTATCGCCCTTATTACCTTTTACACGTATTTTAATTACTCCGGCAAAATTTTGCCCCATGTCAAATATATACTTGCCCTTATTAAATATGACGGATTTAGGTTTTATTGTCTCTGTAATTTCTATTGGATTTCCGGGAGAACATTCTAATTTACATCCGGTATTGCTGAACGTTTCGACCTGTTTCCATTCAGAATCATTAAACCCGGGATTATTCCAGCCTTTAAATGCTTTACGTGCGTCATAAGTTTCACCATTTAGAAGATCTGATTCCACAACAGGGCCATAACCAGCCTTCCATAAATCATCAGTCGTAAACTTTTCTGTACTGCCATCAGTATATTCCACTTCAACCTGGGCCATCAAAACCGGCACATCACCATAAAAGTTTTTCACTTGCGGATTATTTACAAGCAGGGCATAACCAACATAACCGGCATACCAGCCATATGATAAAATTGCTCCGAATGCATTATCCCCTTTTTTAATTTCTCCGGTTACATTATAGGTTTGGTAGTATACCCGTTTATCATAATCCGTCCAACCGGGTTTTAAATAATCATCGCCGATTTTTTTACCATTAATATAAAATTGGTACAATCCTTTTGCTGTAACATAAAGCCTTGCTTTTTTTACTTCCTTAGTAATAAAAACATCTTTTCTTAAATATGGTGCCGGAGGTAAACTATAAACTTTTCCCTTTCCAAGAAAATTCAAATTCAATCCTATCCATTCACCTTTCCAATCACTATCATTTAACAGCCCCATTTCCCATTTTGCGGGTTTACTCCATTTACCGGGATCGCCGTTTTTATCCCAGCTCATAACTTTCCAATAACAAATTTGGCGGGATTGTAAAGGCTGTCCTTTATATTCCACCTGGTAAGTTTTATCACTTAAAACTTTTTTTGTGTCCCACAAATTTGCTTTACCCCCAGTCAATTTATCCCATGAAGATGCAACTAATATTCTAAAGGCTGTTTGAACCTGTCCCCGTTGATTTGAGTTTAGTATCCAGCTAAGCCTAGGATTTACAACATCAATAATAGGATTCTCTTTATACTCGCAGCGTAGATAAGTTATTCTTAACTCACTTTTTGCATTTCTTCCAAACAATATTGAATTGATAGATAAACAAAATAGGATAAAGACTAAATTATGAAGTAGCATTACTTTCATTCTTAAATTCCTTCAATAATATTAGATAAAATTAGATACGTTTTATAGTTTGGTTACAAATGTTGACAGGATAAATATAGTCAGCCCTATTATGAGTAAAGTGATTGTCTGTCTTCCTGCTCCCTTCCATTCCTTCAGGATTCCCCATACATTGTTGAACACTATATTCGTTGCCATCAGTACCATACTTAATAATGAATTTATTTTGGTTGTTTCTCTATTTATAATTTATTGTAATAGTTCACTAATTATGTCAGTTACCGAAAAATTAATAATATTAAGCATACTAGCTGCTGATCCGGGATAATAAATTTATTCCTGATATAGATTAATTATTTATTCTAAAAATAATTATATAATTGATATGAAAATATTTAAAGGCTAAAAACTGTATTATTCTAGAGGAAGGTTAAAATATAATTGAACTTTATCTTTCAAGAATTTCAGATTCGATTACTACATCCTGAAATTTACTTTCACTTTCTTTAGATTCAATTAATCTTATTAAAAGATCAACCGAAGCTTTTCCAATTTTATGCGGGTTTTGATATACAGTATAGAACGGAACCCCCAACCTGGAAACTATATCATTATCACCGAATTCACCTATTATGATATCATCCGGAATTGAATAATTATGATCCAAAATGGCTTTCCCAGCACCATATGTAATCAATCCTCCAACACTTAAAACCCCGTCTATCTTAATCTTTTTATCAAGAAATGAGTACATCTTTTTATAACTATCGGCGAAGTTTCTAAAAGTAGGGAGAACTAAATCAGGATTGAACGCAATACCATGTTTTTTTAATGCTAATTTATATCCGTCAAACCGATCCTTTGCAACAGCAATTCCAACATGAGGTCCCAAAAAAAGAATGTTCTTTCTGCCGGTATTAATTATTTTTGTAGTTAAATTATAAGCGGCTTTCTTATCGTCAATTGAAACCGACCTATAATCCAAATCCTCAAGTTTTCTATCCCAGCAAACGAATTTAATTCCCTCTTCAGTTAATTTATTATATAATGAATAATTACTTTTACCTCCAGCGGCATTTAATAATATACCATCAACATGTATATCGGATAAAAATTCTAATTTTTTCCATTCTTTCTCTTTATCTTCATCATGCACCATTAAAATAGTTTCATAACCCTTCCGGCTTGCTTCTTCATACATACCTCTAACCGCTTCTGAGAAAAATGAAATACGTAAATCAGGGATCAATACACCTAATATTCTACTTCTGTTATTTATTAAAGACCTTGCAAGCAGATTTGGACGATAACCCAATTCCTTTGTGATTTTTTTTACTTTTTCCTTCATTTCAGAGGAAATATCATCACTGTCTCTTAAAGCTTTGGAAACGGTAGCCGGTGTTACAGAAAGTAATTTGGCTATGTCTTTAAGTGTTAATTTTTTTTTGAACGGTTTAATCATGGTTACGCCTTATATAAGAGATATCTTAAATCCGGCTAGTTTTAATTTCATATAGACCCGACAGTTGTGAAAATAAATTTTATCTATTACAAAGATTAAAGATTATGGAACAAAATTATTTATAGATAAAATATAATAATTTTCATAATTAAATTTAATCCCTTATAACACCAATAACAAGAGTTTATCACATAATTGAAATTGCTATTTTATTTTGTGTGTGATGGAAGTATATCAACTCCGTAACCATTAAGTATACGTGTTTCCCCGTTATATATATATTTTGATTTCCATTGATTTGTATTTACTACAATTATTCCCGCCGGATTATTATTTTCATCTACCCGTTCCGTAATAAATACGCCAGGATCCGCATTACAGGTTTTTCCATTCATTATTTTTTTAACATATTTCACCAACCATCCGTCATCAGGCTTAGTACCCATTATTATTACGCGACCCTTCCCGATTTTAGATTCTACGATTGCCGGCATACCATCTAATGCGCCTCCAATATATCTGGCGATTATTTTATTCTCGTTTTGTAATTCATAAGCATCACACCAATAACTACATTCCACCGTGTCTCGATCTGCTAAAAGACGCGTAACATTTAGAGGGGGCAGTCTGTGGCGGACATGAATTCCAAGCCAATTCTCAAGTTCAGAACCATAGCAGGCATCCCTATGAGCCGTGGCTTCCAGTGTTCTGCAAGCGGACAAAGGGCCAAGCACCCAGGTTCCACCGTTTTCAACAAAGTTTTCTATCTTTTTCAATTGATCCGGTTCAAATGCCGGCATATAAGGAGAGAAAACAATATCGTAACCTTTTAACTTTACATCCCCCATAATGATGTCTTTATTTACACCTGCATCCGACAGTACTTTGTAGTATGAAGATATTGCCGCATCATACTGAAATCCTTCTGAAATGGGAGTTGCTTCAAAAATCCATTGCATAGGCAGCTCATAAAAGAATGCGGCATTTGCCGGCTTTGGCCTGGTAGTCTGAATCCATTCTTTATAATGATTTAATTCTTCGGCTACCTCTTTAATCTCCGGTGTATTTGCGCACTCATCTCCCCAGGGATAGATTAAACTTCCACATTCTAATTCCTGCCCTGCCCAATGCTGCTGCCATAACCAAAAACTTACAAGTTTAGCACCAAGCGCATAATTCAGCCACATCTTAGCTCTTAAGGCTCCTTTGGCCTGTGCAAAGACACCATCAGATGAAACAGAAGTTCCACCTGTTGAACTTACAGCAGTTTCAGCCAGCCAGAAGGGTTTTCCCAATCCGCGCATCCAATCCGCTTCAAATCCATACCTATATAATTTGGATACGGGGGCATAACTATCAGTACAGACTATATCCAAATTATTAAATAAACCGGCATAATCAATTTCCTGATACAACGGATTGTGCCCATTTGTTGTAATTGGAACACTAGTAAATTTTCTTAAAGTTTTTACCTGCTCATTACAAAAATTTACATAACTCTCACTCATAAACCTGCGATATGCAAGTATTAAAGAAGGATGATGACCTGCTGCGACTGTGTTCGGATTAGGTAACGGAATTTGTTCAAAAGATTGATACTTCTGACTCCAGAGCACATTACACCATAAGTTATTTAAATTTTCAATTGTGCCATAACGAATTTTAAGCCACTTATGAAAATCCTGCAAAGTATTTTTACAAAAACAGTCTCCCCATAATTCGTTATCTATCTGCCAGGCAATTATGCCTTTATGCCTGCCAAATTTTTGGCCCAGTTTTTCAACTATTTTTTTACAATATTCCTTATAAACTTCTGAATTAGGGCAATATTGTCTTCGGCCTCCGTGCCCAACCACCAGCCCAAGATTATTGACAGGTAGAATTTCAGGATGTTTTTTTTCCAGCCAAACAGGCGGTGCGCCCGTTGGTGTGCACAATTCTACAGCTATACCTGCATCTGTAAATTTATTAACTGCTTTCTCAAGCCAGCCTAAATCATACTTCCCTTCTTTTGGTTCCATGCTTATCCAATTAAACTCACCAAATCTTACCTGAGTAATACCAATTTCCTTCATCCTTTTAATATCAGAATCTATCTGCTCGCCTGCTATTTTTGGATAATATGACACGCCTATATAAGTATCATTAAGATTTGATTGAGCGCATAATTTCAAATTTATAATACTAATAAAGATTAAAAAAAGAAGGGTATATGGGAATATTCTATTTTGGCAGATCAATGAGTTCATTTGGTTAACCTTTCTAATAAAACATATAAAAATGCTATATTACTATAAACTCTGACAGGAACTAAAGGAATAAATTTGTATTTCAAGGTTATTTAAAGGTAAGATTGAAAAAATTAATTTAAATAAATCAGTCGATAAGACTTAATCAGTTTCGTATTTTTTTAAGTACCGTAATAATATTTATAATAATTACAGCTTTACTATGTAAGCTATATCTTTTAGTTTGTACTTTACCATGCACACAACATTACCAAATTTTTTACTCAATTGAACCCGCTTTTGAATTAGTATCAAATGAATAATAATAATTTTCCAAATCTTAAACTGATGAATTCTTGTTTTGTAAAATTAGTTCTAAAAATTCAGCCGGGTGGTAAATAGTATTTTTTAACTCGTCCCCGATTTGTTCGCGGCATGAAGTGCCACTGGCCAAAATAATAGTCTTCTCGTCGAACGAATCTGAATTTACGATCTGTTTTATTAAATCACGCCCGACGTTCTTACTTAATTCATAATAATCTTTCTTGTAACCGAAACTACCGGCCATTCCGCAGCACTCAACGGTAGAGACATTCACTTGAAAGCCCAGCCTTCGAAAAAACTCCGGAGCAGCATTACCTGCTCCAATGGTTTTCATCTGACAATGCCCATGGTAGAATATTTTGCCGTGTTTGGAATTTTGACGGTAAAGTTCCACAAAATGTTCTAAATTTCCTTTTTGAATCAAAATATTTAAGTACTCAATCGGATCAAAAGTATGTTCCGCCAATTTTAAAAACAATTTTTCATTATTAATTAATTTTTTATAGTCAAATCTGAATGAAGCAAGAACACTCGGTTCCGCAATAATTATATCCTTTCCTTCATTAATAAATTTTTCCAGATATGATGCAAGCTTAATAGCCCGTTTTTCAGTAATTTCAACCAAACCTTGAGATTGAGAAGCTCTACCATCATCAAAAACCTTACTCAACATTAACGGTATCCCAAGTTTTTCAAATGACCGCACAACAGCCATACCAATATGCGGATTATTGTAATTAGTAAAGACATCTGCAAATAATATAGTCTCGGTATTAATTCCATCAGCCTTAGTATTTAAAAAACCTTTCTTATGGTACTCATTATATTGTTCGACTAAAGTTTTCGCTGCAAATTCCGGTAATGGCCGCCGTTTATCAAAGCCCACTACTTTCTCCAGGAGAACTCTGCTGAATGGAAGACTACTTATGCGATTTGAGAGAACCGGTGCTATAGATGCAACTTTACCAAGTAAAGAAAAATTACCAAAGAAATATTTTGGCAGGAATGAAGTTTTTCCCTTTTTTAATAAACGGCTCTTAATTATAGTGTTTAGTCTTGGAATATCAATACGTACAGGGCAATTCGGAATACAACGTGTACATCCGGAACAGAGTTCTGCGAACCGGCCTTTTTCAAGGTTTCCGCTCGTACCTATTGTCCATGCCCCGCCGATACCACCTGTATAGCACTCTCCTCCGAATGCATGCCCACCTACAGCCTGAAAATTAGCACATGAATTCATGCAGGCACTACATCTTATACAATAAAGGGCTTCTTTCAATTCTTTGTCGGCTCTCATCTTCATTCGTCCGTTATCTAAAAGGACAAGATGAAATTCCCTTTTCTTATCTTCACGGCCGTTGAGATTAAGAATAGGCAGGTCAATGGGAGGTTCTAAAATATTTGTGTACGATGTAAGAGGCTGCCCTGTACCGCTTGCAGCTAAAAGCTCGATAAACGTACCAAAAAATTTTTTAGACGGAATTATTTTTTCTATACCGGCTAATGCAATATGAACGGCAGGAAGCTGAGTAGTAAGACGTATATTTCCTTCACTCTCAACAAGTAAAATGCTTCCTTTATCGGCCGCAATTAAATTTGCGCCACTGATGCCGACATCAGCCGAAAGAAATTTCTGCCGGAGGATGTCCCTTGCAAATTCAGTTAGTTCTTCGCCGGTTTCAAGTAACCTATCGGTTTTAAAATGTCTTTTAAATAATTCCGATATTGCCTCGCGGCTTCTATGAATTGCCGGGGCAACAATATGCGAAGGCTGTTCATGAGAAACCTGCAGAATAAATTCAGCTAAATCCGTTTCAGCAACTTCAATACCTGCTTTTTCCAGAACAGTATTTAACTCAATTTCCTCAGACGTGATAGATTTGGATTTTACAATAAGTTTTGCCTGATGTTCAAAACACACATTTTTAATATACTCGACGGCTTCTTCCTTTGTATGCGCAAAAAATACTTTGCCACCGCGTAATTCGACTACCTGGGTTACTTGATTAATCAGTTCAGGCAAGTTTTCGATAGCGTCTTCTTTAATTTGGCGGGCCCGGTCCTTTAACTGTTCATAATCAAATATTTTCTTAACGCTTTTATACTTATTGTTATTAAATGTTTGAGTGTTTAACCTGATAGCATCACTCTCTGCATCAAGCGCTAATTTTATTGCTTTTCTAAAAGATTCTTTGGAGGATTTATTTGCGACTTCCCTCGGATGGACACTGTAATCATTAATATTTTCCATCTCATTACTCCAAAATTATTATATGTAATTTCCCGGGTCCATGCACGCCCCTTACCAACGGACCCATATCTGCAGTAGCGCTTGGCCCGGTAATGAATGAGAAACTGCGTTTCAAACCTTTGCCCTCTAAATAATCTTCCGAAAAAACATCGCGCGGCATCGGCACTATTGTGTTAATATCTACAATAACAATATGCCTTCGCGTTAGCATACTAATCGGACTGGAAAAATTATTTGTTATAGCCACACATACCGATCCGGTACTTGCTACCCCACAAAAGGCCTCTGTAATGCCCGTTCTTATCGTTTTGAATTGTTCATTTGTGGGATTGGTTATTACTTTTTCATTTAAACTGAATTTTTGAAATAATAAAGGATCCAGATCATCAGGATTTGCAAGCATAACTAACTCATCGCCTGAAGTTAAATTAACTAGAACATCATTTAATGCAACACAATCCCTTTGAGTTTTTTCAACTGTTGCTGCCGCCTCTTCGGCGGATCTGACAAATTGTTCTAATAATGAGTCCGTTATATTGTTAGGCATAACAGTTTCTATTGTTAATTTAAAAAATTATTTCAATATACTTTTAAAGTTCTTATCGTTTTCGTTGAAGTAGTTTGTATTTGAAGGTTCATATTTTTTTACTTCAAATGAATTAGCAACTATTTCCCGCCAAACTTTAAGATTTGGTACAGCTCCTGAAGCTATCGCCTGAACCCCGATATTACCAACTATTGTCCCTTCAATGGGGCCTGCATAAACTGTTTTTCCCAAGGCATCTGCAGTCAACTGAGTTAAAAGTTCATTCTGTATTCCTCCGCCGACCGCATGAAGTTTCGATATTTTTTTACCGGTAACCTCTTCAATTTCTTTAATTACATTTTTATATGTAAATGCGAGGCTTTCGAGAACAACACCGGTTATAAACCCAACATTATTTTTTACATTCTGGCCGGTTTCATTTAAAAATGCAATTATTTTTTCCGGCATTTCACCCGCTTTTAAAAACCTTGCATCATTTAAATCGACCCAGGCTTTAACAAAACCTTCATCTTTTGCCGAGCAACTTAATTCAGGATAAGAGTACTCATTCCCTTTTTGAAGCCAGTATCTTCTGCACTCCTGAATCGGCCATAATCCGATTATGTTTTTGAGAAACCTGGTTGTCCCTTCTACACCACCTTCATTAGTAAAATTATATTTCATTGCTTCGGCTGTAAGCAAAGGTTGATTGAGTTCAATACCCATCAATGACCATGTTCCTGAACTTAAGAATGCCCAGTTTTCGCTCGTGGCTGGTACGGATACAACTGCGGATGCAGTATCATGGCCTGTACTTGCAAATACCGGGATATTAGGGCTTAGCTCTGTAGCTTTAGCTATTGAGGGTAATAATAATCCTAACTTCGTTCCAGGTTCAACTATTTCGGGGAAAATTTTGCCCGATAATCCAAATTTTTCAATTAATTCCCATGACCAGTCCCTTTTAATCGGATCGACAAGACTTGTAGTAGATGCAATCGAAAACTCTGCTTTCTTTTTACCTGATAACATAAAATTAAGAAAGTCAGGCATCAGCAGCATTTTATCACTAATATCAAGGAAGTTTAATCTTCTTTTCTTTTCTGCAAGAAGCTGGAAAAGAGTATTGAACTGGGCAAATTGAATCCCGACTTTTTTATAAATATTTTCTTTGCTTAATATTTTAAATGCCTCATCCATTATACCATCAGTACGGTCGTCCCTGTAATGATACGGATATCCCATTATTCTATCCTGTGAATCGATAAGTACATAATCGACACCCCATGTATCAACTCCAATTCCGCTGAAGTCTTTCCCAAAACTTTTTTGCGCCTTTTTCAGTCCCTCAATAATTTCTTCATATATTGCCAAGATATCCCAATGGAATCCGCTTTCATATTTAATATTATGTGTAGTAAATCGATGCACTTCGTGCAAAGTTATCTGTTGATCTTTAAGAATGGAAACTACACAGCGGCCGCTTTCAGCTCCCAAATCAAAACCGATGAATTTTTTTTCTTAAGTCATTATTTTACTTTAATTTGTTGGAATAACTTAATTAATTAGTTTCTAAATATTTTTGAACTTCTTTAGCTACAATATATTCTTCATTAGTCGGTATAATCGCAACCTTAATTTTAGATCCATCAACAGAGATTAATCCTTCATACGGATTGGCAATGTTTCTCTGAACGTCCAGAATTATACCGAGGTTTTCCATATTTGATAATATTTCTTTACGAAGAGCAGGAGAATTTTGACCCGCACCAGCTGTAAATACAATGCAGTCAGCGCCATTTAGTATAGCCAGATACTCACCAATGTACCGTTTTACATAATAGGCGTAAGTTTTAAATGCCAGGTTCGCTTTTTTATTCCCCTTCTCCATCTCTTCTTCAATATCTCTTAAATCACCGCTGCAACATGATATACCAAAAATTCCGCTTTTAGACATTAATATGTTACTGACTTCTTTAACTGATAGATTTTCTTTTTCCATTAAATAAAGCAATGCAAAAGGATCTAAATCGCCCACTCTTTTGGCATTCAACAGCCCGGATTGGGGGCTCATACCCATTGAAACATCAACAGACCAGCCTTCCTTTATAGCGCAGACGGAAGAACTTCCCCCAAGGTGGCATGAAATTACTTTATATGATGAATATAGTTCCCGTGCTCTTTGTCCTATAAATCTGTGAGAAGCACCATGAAATCCATATTTTCGAATCCCGTATTCTTCATAATATTTATACGGAATTCCATACAAATAAGCTTCCGGCGGAATATTTTTATGAAAATGCGTTTCAAATAAACCTATAAGCGGAGCAGATTTTAATAATTTTTTAAAAACAGAAATTGCAGTAATATATACATCTGTATGAACGGGAGCAAGCTGTCTGTAATCTTCCATTGCTTTTAGTACATCATCAGTCAATTCTACACAGCCTGTTACATCTTTGGCAACAACAGTTTTAAATCCTACTGCAGAAACATCTTTAATTGATATTTTTTCCTTTAAAGATTCTAAAGTAAGTTCAATTGCAGTAAAATGATCCGGGATCTGCTTTTTCAAAACTTTTTTATCGGTGCAGTTAAAACTATATGAATAGAGTCCTTCTTCACCGTCGCCTATCCTTTCAACAGACGCCTGGAAGAGAATCTTCATATCGTTCATATCATATAATTTACACTTATAAGACGTACTTCCGGGATTTGCGATTAGTATTTTCATTATTCAATTCAGCAACAGTTAAAAACAGATTTTACCCTTTTTTGATTTTTGAAATCACTTTTTCGGCAATTTCTCTAATCATTTGTTCATTTATCCCGGGGCTATCAGCACTTGAATTTTCCCCGGCAGAATTTGTTGAACTCGGCATTGGGGTTGCATCGCATGTAGCAACACGACCCGGTAAATTAAATTTTTCCCGTAAACCAAGTAATCGTTCTCTTTCATACTCAGGCAAAACATTAAGATTACCCAATTGTAAAGCCTTCCATACAATACTCGCCGTATGTTCCAAAGTTTCCAGTTTATGATAAGCGTCCAAAAGATCGGTTCCAAGCGTTAAAGATCCATGATTGGCTAATAAAATAGCATCGGAATTCTTTATGTGTTCACGAATTGAATCCGGAATTTCCATCGTTGAAGGTAACCCGTAAACAGCTGTAGGCACAGCTCCGATAACAAGAATTGCTTCCGGAAGCACACATTTATTTAATGGTATACCCGCAACCGCAAAACTGGTCGCATAAGGAGGATGGGCATGCACAACAGATTTAATATCCGGACGTTCTTTGTATACTTCCAGATGCATCTTAACTTCGCTTGACGGATTGTACTTCGAATTTCCTGAAATTACTTTACCTTTTTTGTCAACCTTAATTATCATATCAAGGTTCATAAAACCTTTAGTTACGCCGTGCGGAGTAGTCAGCAATTCTTCGTCGTTTAACTTTACAGTTATGTTGCCGTCATTGGAAGCAACATATCCGCGTATCCAAATTCTCCTCCCAATTTCAATAATTTGTTTTTTTAGTTCAAATTCACTATTCATTATTCTTACTCCTGTGTTAGATTAATTCTTTTAATAATTCTTTATGCGGGTTTTTAATAATTACATAACCAGCAAGCATTCCGTCCTGTTTTATATATTCTATAGCAGGTTTCACGGCTGCTTCCAAGGCTGCAATATCTCCGGCAATAACCACAAATCCTTTTCCGCCGACAGCCATTGCTACATGAACTCTTATAATTTCCAGATCGGCTTCTTTAACGGCATAATCTGCTGCTTTAATTGCAGATACAACAGAAAATGTTTCAATCACTAATAATGCACCCACTTTTTTGCCGGTGTCAATTTGTATTGTGGTTGTTCCTGCAATTGCGGGGAAAACGCGGGGATCGATATTGGGTATTGTTGTAAGGTTTACTACAGAAAAACCTCCTACTTCGCGAGCAACATTAATTGCATTTTCAACGTTTGCAACATCGCCGCGAATTACCATAAAATACTTTCCGGAGCATATAGTACGTGCAACAAGTTTTTCAACATTTGATGATTTTAATACTTCATCCTGGACCTGGAATCCCTTATAAATACTTGCTAGTTCAATTACTCCAATTGCATTCCTTGTTTCCATCAATTCCTCTGAATAATTATTTCTTCTTTTGAAATTTTCTTTACAACACCATCTATAGAAGCATGAACATTGCTTGATATATTACCGGAAATTTTGCCTATTAAATCGTATTTTTTTACAGCGGTCCCCACTTTAACAATTGCTTCAGCAGGGGACCCGGTATGCTGGTTTAAAGGTATACGCACAATTTCGGGGTTTATATATAAATCTTTTAAAGGCCCTTCATTCCTGAACATTAAAACATCCAGCCTCTGCATAAGTTTTTGCGTAGGTACTTTTCTATAATCATACATAGGATGAACAGAAATCTCTGCGCCCGTCCATTTCAAGTTTTGCTGACGGAATAAATGTTTTTCTATTACTGTTGCACCCCTCGGATCCAATCCTTCCGGGCAGGCATACATAGTGCAAAGATTACATTCGCAGCAGGAAAAGTTTCCCGGGAAAATCATTGGAGAATCTTCACGCGTAAACATGCGGTTTCGCATAGCGGTTTCAGGCCTAACCGGCTGACCTAATAAGTACCTTGGACAAAATTCCGTACAGAAGTAACACTGGTCGCATCCGGCTTTAGCTATTCTGTCCGTATCATGTTCGGTTGCAAATCTCCGGTACATTGTAACGCAATGGTGGTCTGTCGGTAGTACAATTAAAGCTCCTGTACGTTTCGAAACAGTTTTATTTAAATCATCTTCTAATATCCCCATCATTAGACCGCCTGACCTGACAACATACTCAGGCGCCGTGATATTAAATTTTGAAAGTACCTCTGCAAAAGTAGTGCCCACAGGTACTTTTACTGTAGCAGGATCCTGGACAGCCCCGGCAACAGAAATAAACTTATCAGCAACAGGTTTGCTGATTCCTATGTTAAATAATGTTTCAACATTTTGGACAACACATCCAACCGATATCGGCAATGCTCCGGGTTGAACGATTCGTTGTGTGGTCATATAAATCAAAGTTACTTCATCGCCTGCCGGATAAACATCATCAATCTCTATTATTTTTATATCATCTTTTATTTTTTGCTTCAGAATTTCTATCTCTTCAGGATGTTTATTCTTAATACCGATAATGCCTTCTTTTGCACCGGTAATTTGCATTACTGTCCTGAAACCTTTTAAAACAGTATCTGAGTAATGATGCAATAATTCCATATCTTTATGAAGTAGCGGCTCGCATTCAGCAGCGTTCATTATAATCGTATCGGGTTTTGAATTCAGTTTTACGTGAGTCGGAAATCCGGCTCCGCCTGCGCCGATTACTCCTAAACTTTCAATTTCTTTTAGTGTCATCAAAATACTTTTAAATTAAATATCTCTGTAATCAACTTTATCAACTATCGCCATTATTAACGTTCTTATAGGAGCTAATTCAAGGTTAAATAAAAATCTTGCTACACCCGGCGCTCCGCCGCAAACCACAATATCACCTATTCCTGCTCCTACATAATCAATTGCCACCCATTCATTGCCATCTGGTTTGCCATCTGGTAGAACCGGCTGCACAACAAACACAATCTTTCCGTAATAAGCGCTGTGCTTTTCGGTTAATATTACTTTATTTACAACACGCGCTAAAAACATTATGCAATCCCATCTACCAGGGCAACAATACTTGCATTAACAGGTGCAAATCCGGAATCGAATGCCTGGGCCGCATCAGTACTCGTAACATACACAACCTTGTCCCCGGCGGATCCGATATTTTTTGGATCAGCCGCAACAAGAGGCAATTCTGTTTTACTACCATTTGCGGCAACAGGCTGAACAATAAACATTCTGCATCCATCCAGTTCTTTCACTTTTTTTGATGCCCAGATAACGCCCGTAATTACTCCAAGTTTCATAATTAACTTTTAACCGTATGTAATATTTGAACATCATCTATTATAGCTATAACAGCCGCATCAATAGGTGCATCCTTGGTCGATTCAGTCATACGGGCAGATGAACCGTAAGAAAGCAGAACAAAATTACCTTCACCGGCCTGAACTGCGTCAACAGCTACGTGATAAGTTTTTAAAGGCTTGCCTTCATGGTCAACTTCTTTACATAAAAGAAGTTTCTTACCTTTAAGCTTCTCATCTTTCTGTGTCGAAACTATTGTTCCAATTACTTTTGCAAATATCATTTTATTTTCAGACTATCTGTTAAATGTCGAATCCAAGTCATCAACCGGACGCGGAATAACTAATTGTGATACAACTTCGCCAATTTTTGATGCTGCTTCGGCTCCTGCTTCAATTGCAGAAGAAACAGCAGATACATCACCTTCCACTGTAAATGATACATAACCACTACCAACCTGGCGCCATTCAATTAGTTCAACATTTGCTGCTTTTATTGCAGTGTCCGCACCCTGAATTAGCGGTGCAAATCCTTTTGTCTCAAGAATTCCAATTGCATTTTTAACGGCCATTTTATTTTTCCTTATTTTATTTTAAATATTTTTTATGCAAATCTTAACGCACCATAAGTCATTACCCGGCGCTTACGAACAAAATGTAACGGTGTACAAATACCTTCCCCGGTTGGTGTAGCAATTGTATGTGAGAAATAGCCTTCTCCAAGATCTCCGCCGTTTCCGCGTAAAGTACCACCGTTTATCGTATGTACATCACAGTCCAGTACCCTGGTAAATTTTGTGGCACGAACCATATCTTTTGTGAAAATACTTGCAGTGTGTTTAAACCCATGCTCTGCTTTTAGAGATGCCTGTACACCTTCTTCAAAGTCTTTTACCCTGATAACGGGAATACAGCTAGTCATTTGTTCGGCAACTACCCATGGATGAAAACGATCTGTTTCACCAAATAGCAACGGTACCTCTTCAGATAATTCCATGCCTATTGCTTTTGCCAGGACATTTGCATTTCTTCCAACATAATCACGTCCAATTAACCAATGCTTGCCGGAAAGTTGTAATGCCTTGGAACCTAATTGATCCATTTGGGTTGTTGACAGCCTGACATTACCGGCTTTTTCCATCTCTTTCATAAATTCATCGAATACAGATTCAACAACAAATATTTCTTTTTCAGCAATACAAAGTATATTATTATCATAGCTGGCGCTCCGGGTAATCTCAACAGCCGCTAATGCTAAGTCGGCAGTTTCATCAACAAGCACAGGCGGATTACCAGGTCCTGCTGCAATAACTTTTTTAGGATATTCCAATGCCATATCTACCATTACAGGACCTCCTGTTACCGAGAGCATGGCTACTTTTTCATGCCCGAACAGAACCTTTGCAGTTTCCATAGTCGGCTGAGCTACACAAGTAACACAATTTTTAGGGGCTCCGGCTTCTACCATATATTTATTGGCAAGCTGAATAATTCTGGCATTTACTTTTTTTGCTGACGGATGCGGATTAAAGGCTATTGTATTACCTGCGCATAGCTGTATAATAATATTGTTTATCATTGTAGGGCCGGGATGCGTGCTTGGAGTAATATTTCCGATAACTCCAAATGGCGAATAAACATCAAGAGCAAGCCCGTTTTTACCAGACCAAGCCTGCGGTTGAAGGTATTCTATTCCCGGGCTGTTTTTTGAAGCATTGATAAACTTGGAAATTTTGTGCTCAACCCGTCCCATCCTGGTTTCTTCAACAGTCATCTTTGCAAGTTCTTCTTTATGATCCAGGGCCATCTGGCGGACTGCATCTGTTATCTTTTTTCTGCATTGAAGGCTACGTTGGCCAAACAATTGAAAAGCTTCGTATGCAGCCTCAACTGCATCATTCATATCATCAAACACTCCCCAGTCACCTTTATCAGAATTAACTGAAGATGTACCGGAGCTTTCCGTTTGAGTAATAATCTGCCTTACAACTTTATGGACTAACTCTTCTAATTGATCATTATTTATATTCACGTTCATCCTCTATCCTTTAGTCGATTTTTTTTCAGCTTTTAAAGGTTCAATTGGAAATTTTGGAATAAGTTTATCAGCCGGACGAGGAATAACAAGTTCGGAAGCTACATTGCCGATACTTGAAGCAGCCTGAACACCTGCATCTACGGCAGCTTTAACTGCTGCAACATCTCCGCGGATTACAATACATACTCTTCCGCCGCCAACTTTGATCCATTTTCCAAGCTTAATATTAGCAGATTTTACTGCGGCATCTGCTGCCTGGATGGCTGCAGTAAACCCAATTGTTTCTATAATTCCTAATGCATCAACCATTTTCAATCCTCCTATCTTTCTATACCGATTAATTCAAAAACTTCTTCGTGAGCCGAAGGAATAATATTAGTACTTACTAATTCGCCAACTTTTGCGGCGGCTTCCGCACCTGCCTCAATAGATGAACGAACGGCTCCAACTTCTCCACGAACTATTGCGGTAACGTAAGCTCCGCCTATTTCAATTCGCTTTACAAATTCTACATTTGCTGTTTTAAGCATGGCATCTATCGCATTTATTGCGCCTGTATTTCCACGCGTCTCAACAAATCCTAATGCTACTCGCGACATTTTTAACTCCTTTTAATTTGTTTTATAATTACTGCTTATTCTAAGATTTCTTTTTTTGATTATATCCCGTGCACCCGGGGTAATTATTGTTCCCCTGGGTACTTCAATTTCCCAAATGTCCTCACCAAGGGAATTTAGTTGATTTATTGTAAGGACAGGTGTTTTGTAATTTTTCAAATTTATTATTTCATTTAAATTTTTCCGGTTGTTACCAGAAATAATTTTCCTTTCCTTTATTGAACTATAATCTATTTCAACACCAAGTTGGGTTAACTGCTCTACAACTTCGTTAGTAATTAATTCTACAAGCTTTTCTATATTTATTTTCAATTTTATCTACTGCCCGTTAATTCTTTTTATAAGTATACTTACTGCCCGAAGAAATTGCATCTATTATACCAACAATCGTATTATCCGATGCAACATTTCTTGTCATTTTAGTTATCCGTGCAGAGGAGGAACTGCATAATAATACAATATCGCCTTCGCCTGCACTAACTGTATCGATACAAGCTGCTGTTTTCTTTGTATCGATTAAATTCTCGTCAAGATAACTAACCACAAGAATTTTTAAACCAGTTATATTTCCTTCTTTCCTGGTTGAAACAACATTTCCTATTACTTTTCCAAGTTTCATTTTTTATGTTTACATTTTTCCAATAAATTCGACAAAAGTTTCTTCTCTTACATTTGCAGCATTCGCATCATCGGTATCTAAATGTATTTGAAGCTTCCAATTATTAAATGTTCTTATAAGTACATTCTCAAAGACAGTGCTTTTTTCACCGGAAATTTTTACTTTACAGAAATCTCCATTTTTAAGCCCATGTTTTTCTGCATCTTTTTCAGAAATGTGTATGTGCCGGTTTGCAATAATTGCACATTTTTCAAGATATACAGAACTATTCGGACCAACCAATGTTAAGGGAACTGCATTATTAAGTGAACCGGAATTTGTAACCGGGGGATTAATACCCAGGAATATTGCATCAGTAAGTGAAACTTCTACCTGGTCGTATTTTCTCAACGGCCCGAGTATTCTTACATTAGGAATACTCCGTAATTTAGGCCCAACAATAGTTAATGTATGCTTAGAGGCAAATTCACCGGGCTGATATAGTGGACGCATAACTTCAAATTCAACATTGTCACCGAATAGTTTATGAAAAGTGACTTCTGTTAAGTGTATATGACGATTGGAAATACCAAGAGGAATAAATGGAAACTGCAAACCCGTATTTTTAGTGTGTTTTTCTGATTTCGCATCATATTGAAGGAAATCATAGATTTCATTCACAACAAGATTAATTAATTCTTCATCTGAAAAATTTGCAAGTTTCTTCGAACATCCACAGTCTTTTGTCGTACTCAAAAAATTAATCTCCTGACTTTATGGTTTCATTATCAATTCGCAATTAAGACTTCGACTCCTGCATTTCGAAATTTTTCTATTTCTTCCATAGGAGCAGAAGCATCAGTTATTATTTTAGAGATTTGATTTATATTGGCATAAGATGACAAACCAATTTGCCTGAATTTGCTTCCATCAACAAGAACAATAACTTCGCGTGATCTTGATATAATAAATTTTTTTAATTCTATTTCCAATAAATGTGTATCTGTTAAACCCTCTCCATATGAAATGCCCCATGCTCCGAGAAAGGCCTTTTGAATCAATAAATCGCTTAAAAAATTACTCGTTGGGAGGCCTGTTATTGAACCGGTGGTATGTCTTAAATACCCTCCCGGAAGCAGAACGTTTATATTGCTGCAGCCCATTAATTCTATTGCCGTCCAGATACCTGTTGGAATAACAGTAATATCTTTTAATTCATTTTTCTTCTTAATAATATGCGCCAAAGCTAATACCGTCGAACTGGAATCCAGCAGAATGCAATCGGAAGAATTCACAAAAGTTGAGGCTACCGCCCCTATCTTTTGCTTCTCGGATAAATTAAGACTTTTCCTTGTCTGGAATGTATATTCTTGTTTTAATCTTTCTTCAATTAGATATGCTCCACCATGTAATCTTCCGATTTTTCCAAGTTTAACTAAACTATTTAAATCAGTTCTTACTGTCACTTCAGATACTTCAAGTATTTTACTCAATTCAGAAACCGACACATGCTCTTTTCCTGCTAAAAATTCAAGAATTTTCTGTTGTCTGTATTGAATTAAATAACTCATAAATAACAATATCTGATTAGTATATTTAAAACTATATATTTTTTCGTTTACTTGCAATATATTTTCGAATATTTACGATATTTTTTTAGTTACTTATTTTCTTTCGTTTTTTAATCATTTTAATGTGACCAGTGAACACCTTATCAATGTTGAAATGCTTAAAATAATTTCCACGAGCCTCAACAATACAATTAAGAATAAAAAATCTTAATGCATTTCGAAATCGATTAAGTAAATTTACAAAAGATTTTGATATAATAAATACTAGTTTAATAAATATTTTTTTCTATTTATCAACCAATTTGAAAGTTAAATTGTAGTTATAAATTAGTAAGGGTAAGCTATTATTTTTATAATCCGGTCAAAATTATTTTATATATTCTATTTTGAATCTGGAAACATCCCTGTATTCTTTTTCCCAAGGCTTTTCCAAATCTGCCAATATTGGTTTTCCGGAATGCAGAGGTACCTTGATATATTTTTGGTTAACGGCTGAGCAGATACAGTAATAACCGTTTACATAATAAAGTCCTAACTTTTCAGCGTCCCCCGAAGCGCTATCTTTATCAACCGATATTATTTGATTATTTCCATAACTAAGATATTTTTTAGTAGCTGATGACATTAGCGAATAGGTACCATCTTCATTATCATATAATATAAATTTATTTTTATCTGATAAAATGCTGCTGGTATCTTCGCTTAAAGTGAAATTATTATCTGCAGATAAATATTTATTGTCAGCTTTAGACCAAATTGTTATTGACTTCACAACCGGAGGAGGTATGGCACCCGAAATTTTACCACCAGAGAAAGACCACCAATTAAAATGGAAATTTTTTCCTTCAAAACGAAAAAATAAATCATGAATGCCTGAAATACCGTTTATTTTCTTTTTTATTGTTCTCCAGGTTTGAAATCCCCCGGTATTGGGAACGTCGATAGCTGCTTTAACAGGGCCATCTGCTTTATCAAGTCTGATTTCAATCTTTCCTCCGGCTGAATCAGCACAAATTCTTGCTTCAAATTCTTTACCACCCAATCCAAAATCCACTCCGGCTATGCGAATCCAGTCATCAGAATTAATTAAATAAACATCCCTACCCCCGCCTTTATCGCTACAAGGTTCTGTATTAATTCCTTCCTCACCGGCCATTGCTTCTGCTTCATTTCTTTTATAAGGATTAACATATTTTAGCTGTCGCAGCCCATCCTCTGTAATAGTTTGCATTTTATAAGTACCGTCGCTATTAACATACAACCTGTCCAGCCCTATATTCCGCTGGCAGCATAACTCCTCATTATGTAGAATTGCCAGTTTATTGCTATGATAGAATGAATAATATTTTCCATTAAAACAAAAAACTCCCGGCTGTGTATTACCTCCGCCGTACACAGGCCATAACATTGTTCTGCTTTCTCTTGTTCCTTTCGGATCTCTGAAAGGGCCGGTTGGAGAATCGCCTATAACATATCTTTCACTAAAATCCGATAATTTTCCTTTTTCTCCCCATTCTTCCCATGATTGAAAACTCATATATGAATATTGATATTTGCCATTTATATGGGTTATATAAGAAGCTTCATGCTGATCATCAATATTCACGTTTATTTCTTCACCTTCAATATGAATCATATCTTTACTCAATTTATATATATGCGGTCCCGGCCAATATATATAGGCCTGCCCATCGTCGTCAATTAATATGGTAGGATCTATACCATCCAGGGTGATTAAGGGATCAGGACGGGCTTCCCTAAATGGACCTTCCGGCTTTGAACTTACGGCAACGCCTATGCCCTTACCCGGACAGGACCAGTATAAATAAAAAATATCATTTCTTTCAACGACCTGACATGCCCAGGCATCAGAATGCCATTTTGTACTTCTCACATCAAATACTTCTCCATGATCCGTCCAATTTATCATATCATCCGATGAAAGGCATGTATAATCAACCATATTCCAATCATGCTGATCATTTTTGTCGTGTGAACAATAAACATATACTCTTCCCTTATAAACCAGCGGCGCCGGATCAGCAGTAAAACGCTGGCTGAAAATTATTTCATTAGCATAATTATTAACGAAACAAACAGCTATAAAGAAAAAAAATATATTTAGAAACATTCTAATTTTCATATCTACCTATTATTATAAAAATATTTACTTAATTATTTCAATTGTAGTATCTGAATCAAGGGTAAAATAATCCGTTCTCGTTACATGTAGGCAGTCGCTAATCATTTAAAGGTTTTACTGAAACAGTACCGTCGGCATTCCAGATAAGTTTACGGATTTCAAAAAAATGAAGTCCGTTTTTAATATGTGATATTAATGAGATATACCATTTACCTTTGGATTCAAGAATTTCCGATGCAGATACTCCCGGTAAAACACTCATTTTATCAACCGGCAGTTCACGCCAGTTTTTTAAAGGATTATTGCTTTTTATATAGGAGGTGCCAAATTTATAATTAGTATAAAATATATAATATTTCCCATTATGTTTTACCGCAAATGGAGATTCAGGAGGAGTATCAAGGCTTTGTTCTAAGCGAATAAAGCCTTCATCTTTCCAGGCTATTAAATTTTTAGAACTGGAAACGCCCAAACAATATTCATGCTTTTGCGTTTCAGGATTAGTTCTTCCCGCAGCATAGTAACAATAGAATGTATTGCCGTCCTGTAATACCATTGGATCGCGGCAATCTGACCATTGCTTCTTGTCCCATAAACCCCAGGATCCGGTTGTAACCACAGGGTTTTTATCATATCTCTGCCAATGATACAGGTCTTTTGAAGTTGCAAGACATATTGACTGACAAACATTATTATTCACACCTGCATAAAACATCCAAAATTGATTTTTATATTTTAAAATATATGGCGCCCAAACCTGGTACTCATCAACTGCTGATTCCGGACATTGGAGAACAGGTTTTTCTATATGCCAGTTAATTAAATCCTTGCTGGTTGCATGACCGAAATTAAATAACGGGTATTCCGGCCAGTTAGTTACGGCACATCCCCGAATGTAAAAAAGATGATAAATGCCATCCTTTTCTATTAAAGCATGATCAACGGTATATCCTCCGGGTTCGGCAAACTTTCCTTCAAAAGGATCTTTCCCTAAAGATAATATTTTAAGAAAATCTTCTGCTTGCGCAACCATGTCTTTTGGTGTATCAAAACCGGACCAGCTCCATCCAAACTTTCCTGCCGGAAGCGTATTAAGTACTTTTTGCTCAGCGCGGTTAAAAAGTTCTTCTATTATTCCTGAAACTTTATCCTCGTTTGCAAGTGTCAGATATTCAAATCGTTTGTGACGTATTTGAGCTAAATCATTACGAAGTATAGAAATATGGCTAAGTAATTGAATATCCATGGTATCATCGCCGGTCATGTGAGCAACACCTTGTATATTAAGTATACTAATAATACAAATGATGCTGAAGATTATGTTGCTTCTTAACATTCTAATTTCTCCTTACGGGGATATATCTTTCTCATATAAATCTATTTAACTTATACGTCTGACAATTATTTAGATGCAAGCACAAAGCCCTATTTTACATTTATCGTTAAGTAATTATAAACTTTCATGCCCTTGTAATACCAGATTTTTAATTCCCCCTGAATATCCGTAAAGTTGTAATAAATTTACTTACTTATAATTATTATCTAACTCTGAATACACATAATTAAACCTGCCGTCCGGGGCCGCATCGCCGTTAACATAAAAATCCATAATGTTTCCATCCTCCTGCATATTATCACTCCACTTGAATTCAAAATTTAAACTCTTATTTTTGACATTGAGTATAGAACGTTTCACTTTCATTTCTAATACTTTACCCTTTACCGCAAATTCCACTTCGCCTATCTTTTCCCAATCCCATGAATTATGTTTACTTTTTTCAATAACGGCTGAATTTCCCGGACTTACACGATTTATAACATAATCATACCCTTGCCAGCCCGTTGTTTTGTCCCGGTCTATATCTATAAATAAACGCATCCATTTGGGATCAGTTTGTGATGTTAAATTATCTGCAGTTTCGACATAGAAATAAACATAATCTGAATCCCGAGCTACTTTTGCTAACACAATATCATTTCGGCCTGTATTATTAATATAAACGATACTATCGCCCTGCCCCTTTGCATTTCGCCACATGGTGTCACCTTTATAATCAAGGAATTCAGGCTTTACATCAAGCCAGCCATCAAATTTTCCAATTTCAATTGTTTTGGGAGTCGATATAGATTCCTGTGATTGCATACCTTTAAATTTACGGACGTTATTAACTAACTGGATATAATATGCATCTCCTTTATCTCCCCATGATTTTACAGGTTCTATATCTCTGCTTTTTTCAGAGTTATATTCATCCACAAAAGAAAAAGGTGCATATGGATTTGGCCAGGATTTAGTATCCCATCGTCCGGCTACCCATTCGTTCCAGCCGGTAACAAAAACAAGGTCAGGATTTATTTCAAATGCTCTGTTCCATTGTTCTTGAAAATTAAGGCCATAAAAATATGAATCTGAACTTGTACTCTGCCCATTTGCTTTTGTATAACTTCGCCCATATGATGTAGGTTGATTAAATGCGCAGCAATGGCCATTTGTAGCATCACATGCATTTTGAGAAACACCTACAGTTACCTGCTCAAACTTACCGTCATTTTTCTTACCATAGCCATGTTGAGGATAATTTTCCAGCCACCCCCATTGATCATTTCGTGATGGACCAGTTACATAATCCGGTTGACCGGGACGGAATGTGAAAAAATTTTTTATTTCTTTCATTAGAACGCTGTCACTGCCGGGAAAAGTTAAACCGGCATTTTTATTTTCTATATTAAGCATTTCCGGATAAGCCATGATCAAGGGCTTACCTTCCCACAAAAACCACAAATCTTTGTATAGTCCGGGCTTATATAAATCCTTATAAAGTTCAACTATTTCCTCCTTAGACTCCTTTGTTGGTCCGAAATTAAGTATAAACACAACCTGTGGAGCTTTAACTCCATCAATTCTTGCCTGCTCCCATACTTTTAATAATTCTTTGTATGAAGATTTCCAGGTTATATTTCCATTTGTGCAGTCAAAAAAGACTACATCAATGCCGGCGTTAGCCAGCATTTGTGCATGTTTGCGTAAAACCCAATCATCTGTTGTACGATAATAACCAAATAATGGTTCATCCCACCAGAAAACTCCTCCATTAAAGAAACCTTTCCACGCAGGGTCATTTAAAGTTGTAGCAGCATTTGGAAATGCCTTAATAATCTGAGAAACATTCATGACGGGCGAAAAGTCAGCATTGTTATCAGAATGCCATGTCCAATAAAATATCCCGACATATTTATCATTTTTTACATTTCCTACTTCACTTTCGGTTGGTGTTTTTCTTCCTAATGCATCTGTTGCGGACCAATAATCACTTTTTATATCCCATGTTTGAGCTCTTATAATAAAGGGTAAAATTAAAAACACAAAGTATAATCTGAATTGTTTTAAGATTTTCATTCTCACAATAAATTCTCCTATAAATTAAAATATTACAGATACAAATTTGAAGTATTGAATCCGGAACTAACTTTATTTCAGTAATTAAGATGTTTGGACCCGAGAGAAATTGAGTCTATATAAAAGCCTCATTAGAGTTGATATGAATATTATTTTTTATTCTCAGCCATCTGAGCAGTCGCCGCTACAATTCCAAATGCCGGGTAGGCTCCTATAAACTCAAAAACCAGGTAATCCAATTCCGTCGGGCAACTCAAATCAATTTCTATTACATCCATTAAACAGGATTTGGTAACAACCGGTATACTTGTTGACCAATATTTGGGTTCGGGAAAAGCAGGTGGTTTACCTTCCGTCCAATCAAATTGATTTGTCTTTAATAGTGGTACCAGTTCAAAACGATTTGGCCGCGGTTCCCTAAAAGTGGCAAATGCCATTGGATGAACATTAGGGACCCAATAATCAACATCTCCGGGATAACATAATGTTCTGTTATAAACGATCCTGTCTTTCGAATATACACTTACTCTTCCAACTTCCGAATATATGTCATGATTATCAACAAACGGTATTACCAAAAGAAATAATTTTGAATATTTTCCGGGAGGAATATTCAATTTGTATGATACTTTTCCCGACCTGTGAGAGACAGGTATAAATTTACGATGAGGAATTCTAAATGTAAGTCCCGGTATTTCAGGAACGGGAATTTCAGAAACATCCTCCAGCGAAACCATTGGCTTGGGCCAGCCATAATTAGTAAACATAAAGAATATATGAGGGAATCCCTGCATTATTCTTATTTCATTCCATAAAGTATCAGGAAATAAATCGTTTTGAGGAAGAGGTAATTGAACCATTGGTTTTACATTATTATCCCGTGATGTTATTGTTACAGGAATAGAATAATTTCCGGATAATACAAGAGTTGCGTCATTATCACCGGAAGACAGGTTTTTTACGATTTCCGGAGGGATTATTATATCGGTCACAATTTCAGAACGCGGTGAAATATTAACTTCGAAGGGAATCTCATTATTGTTAACTTGTAATTTAGCAGTATCCTTTAACAGGTTATCCGTGTTGTTCCGAATGTGAAAATTAACAGAGAATTCATTCCCGCTTCTTTGAATTTCATGATATTCTGCGGCTTCATAGTCCGGCAGAATTGTTAAATCAATCGGGAACCATAAATCGAGATCCTTAGATAAACTTCCATGTATAAAGAATGTCCTTCGAGAAAAATTTAATTGCCCCAATTGTCCGAATTTCTTATAAGGTTTCAGCAGCCCTGTATTTATTGTGGCAGTCATTGAATTAGGACTGCCATCATAGCTCCATGAACGAAGGACTTTACATCTATCATCGACCCGGTCGATCTTTATTCCTTTTACTTTTAATCGGAACGAATCCCCTTCAACAATATTAGCAGGATAAGTAATATCAAAATTGACAGGTAAAATATCAATTTCAATTTTTGCTTTTTGACTTAGTATACCATCAATGCAAAGTTTCATATTATCAATACCCGGTTCAATTTTAAAGACTGCTTTTTTACCGTTTACCAGGCACCGTGTTATCTTAGCAGGAGGCAAAATCCATCTTATTTTTTTCTCCAATATCCGGGATGATTCAATCGTGTATGAAAGTCTATTCCCTTTGCGAAGATATTCAACTTTAAATTCCGGTAAAGTCAATTTGGCATTTGGCCAGGAATCGGGGAAAGATGGAGATATTTCCAGATAATTTTCAGGAACGTTTAATTTTAGACCGAATAATGCTTCCACTACGGTAGCCAGATATAATCCGCATGGAGGAGTAAAATATGCAGGCAACGGTTCTTTTGAAATTTCCGGCCAGGCTCCTCTATGATTTATATCCATAGCCCAGTCGGCCATAGCCTTTAACGGAAGCCAGGTTATATTATTTAAGCCAAATTTTGAAAATGCCCATGCCGCCCATGGCTGCTGAGCTTCACCATTCTGCATACCCCATGTTCCTATTGCATGCCACGAAAAATTATTAGAACAAAAAATTGATCCGTTCTCACAAGTTAACCGGTCAAGTAAATGACGAACTCCCGTATATTGATCTAACGGATCAACAATATCCCAAATAATTGGATAAAGAAATGTTTCATATTGACCATCAAGCCGAATGTTTCCGGTAGGATCGCTGTAATATGCAAATCTTCCAAGATCAGTCAGCCATAATTTATCATGTAACTTTTGCACAACTTGATCAGCCTTCTGTTGCCATAGTTCAGCCTCGTTCTTATCACCAATGCAGCCTGCTAATTCGGAACGTGTACGAAACATATTAATTAGTTCGATTGTAGGATTTGTCCCATCGCCGGGGTTGCCAACAAAATCTTCCTGGTTACCTATTTGCAGCCCCCATCCTGAAAGCAGGTTACCGTCTTTATCAAAATCTTTAAGTGATTGAGTGATAACACTATCTAAATAAGGTATTATCTCTTTTGCAAAAACTTTATCTCCTGAAAATTTTAAATAGTGTCTTACCTGCCATGCCCAGTATTGATTAGATCCTCCGAAATCCCGTTTAATAATTTTATCGGGCATAAATTGAGGGATATTTCCACCATCTATCAGGTGATGGGCCTGTTCCAAAATAGAGACCTTCGATCTATCTGATTGTCCTATCCACTCAGCACCAGCACTTACCTGTTGTTGGAAAAGTGCATACCAATGATGTAAGCATTCACTCCAACCTAAAGGTTCCAGCCACGCATATTCAAGATTATATATTGCCGACTGAAATGCAGCATTCATATTTTTATCTGGCGTTTCAGCACATGCCGATTGAAGAAGCCTGGTGTAATATCTGTCTACCTGAATTTTTGATGTATCCGCATCTATTTTACTTATCTCAATTGCTCTCTCCTCGTTGCTTGAAAATGCTATAAGTACATTGCCCGAACCTGACTGGAAACTAATTTTAACTTTCTGATGCTCTGATGTTATCGAATCAACTTCGATGTGATCGGTACTTTTAATTATAACGGAAAATTTTTCTTCTCCGCTTTTGAATAAAATAGAATTTTCATCAATAGCACGGAAACCATTTAGTGATGCGCAAGTATCCTCACGCAGGTCTTCACGGTCTTTCCCCGGTATTAAATCAGTACGCGGCAGTAAAGAAAGTTTTTTACCGCTTCCGATTTGCAAAATTAATGGTGTAACCGGGTCGGTTTTTATTTCATAAAGTGCAGCCCCATCCCAATATTCCGAACCTCTGCCGACAAATAATGGCCTGATTTTAGTTTCTATATGAATATTTTTTAATTTGAACTTTGCAACCACACCACCCGGAAAATCTTCCACAGAAATATCCGTGGCTTTGGAAGGCATTACTATATCCCCTTCTGTTTTTATACCGGGAAGCAGTTTTACAAGATAATTAACATCAGTATATCTAACACCATTTTGAAAATAAGCCATCAAGCAGGAATTCGGAACAGACTCATCAGTTAAGACAATGGTTCTATTATAACCTGCCATACGCTCCGTGCGTTCAGGTTTTTGTGGTTTAATTTCCTGACCAAAGAGGATACATTGAGCAGTCAAAAACACAATTATCCAAATGAATTTATTATATTTTTTCATATATATTTATTCTTTTATACTTTTATCGGTACTGATTTTATAATGAGTATTATGTTGATTTGACAAATACAGCTGCACTTTGAGTTTCTGTCAAATTCACTATTGCCTGTTTTATATTTTCATTACAGCCCCAAATAACTTATGTTAACTGAATTGGATTAATAATTGCCATATTTAAAAGCAGCCTTAATCATCTCCTTTACCGTTCTTGTCGATACATCTGTCTGAAGTATATGTGCAGGGGCTAATAAGTATCCTCTATTTTTTCCCAGTATCTGTATTCTTAATTGAATTTCTTCGTTAATTTTTTCTATGTCGCCGCTCGGCAATAAAATTTGTTGATCAATGCCTCCGAAAAAACTAATCCTATCACCATATCTCTTTTTAAGTTCCAGGGGGTCAGAACCTGCAACATTCGGTTGAACCGGGTTATAAACGTCTACTCCGATTTCTATAAAATCATCAATAAGCGGTGAAACAGCACCGTCGGAGTGCATAATAATAATAATTTCGGGATTCTCTTGTTTTAATTTTTCTATCATTCTTTTATGACGAGGTTTGAATGAATTTCTCCAAGTTTCCGGTGAGATGAGAGTTGACGTCTGACTCCCAAGATCTTCCCCTAACCAAATAGCATCCACACCGGCTTTTACAAGCTGCAGTGCTAATCCTGTACTCCAATCCTCAACTTTGTCATTCAATTTTTCTATCCAGGGTTCTTCGCACATCATTCCCAAGAGGTATTTTTCCAGACCGGTCAGATGCCAGGCCAATTCAAAAATAGTTATTTCCACATCACCAATAACAAAAAAATTTTCCCCATATTTATCTATATCTTTTTTTGCTTTTTCAAATCTTCCGGGAGCATAAGCATCCGGCATTTTATAATTTTCAATATCGGTAACTGACCCGGCATTGTCGAGCGGACATTTAACCACTTCTACATAGAGAGGAGTAGGCTTCATATGCATACCAAATTCATTTTTAGTTATGTCATCCCTGATGATTTCAGGAGTATAATCATTAGCAACAGCTCCTCCCACAACAACCACGTCACTCCCTAATTTTGTACGGATTTCATTTGCTGATATTCTATAAGTCAGGTCTTCGTAGTATGAAAGGGTATAATCAGGAATTATTCTCATTTCTTTCCCAAACTCATTTGTCAGTTGTTTACATAAGTCGAATTGGATCGGGATTCTATCCGGGAAACCATCTTTTTTCTTTAAAGACCTGAACACTCTTTCTTTTGAATTCATATTTCTCTCCATATTAATTTATCTTAGAATAATTTTGACATGTTAATTTTGGACTTTTCTTCTTTTGAACCGACTGACAAAATAGTTTCGTCAATATTTTCTACAAGGCTCCCTGCTGCCTGATACAGGGCAATAATATTTTCAATGGGTGAGCCAACCTGAATGGCATGAGTCGGTCCCAGAAAAAGTCCTCCTTTTGGAAAGAGCTCCAAGCGCCGCTTAATTTCCTGTTCAACTTCCGAGACAGTTCCAAAAGGAATTATTGTCTGAACACTAACACTACCACAAAAAGTTAATCGTTCGCCGAAATCATTTTTCAACCTGCTGATATCCATTTCCGGAGCGGTGGGTTGCACAACATCATAAACATCCAGACCGAGTTCACTGAGCCTGGGAAGAAACTCCCTTACATGACCGCACATATGCATCATAGTTTTAGCACCATAACTGTGTACCATATCAAAATAAGCACCAAATTTTGGAGCAAAGTGTTGTTCGAAAATATTCATACCGATCACGGGCCCGGTCTGAGTACCGAGATCTTCTCCTATATGTGTAAAATCTATTAAGCCATTTGCAGCCTGAAGAACCTTTTCATGCATTTCATAGTAAAATCTGAAACGGGCATCCATAATTTCCAGATAGACAGGATCATCTGTTATTAAATCAAGAAGTACCTGTTCAGTCCCGCGGGCGCGTGCAATACTATTTATAAAATCCATATCACCGGCAGTACCGAAACATACGGCATAACCCCTGCCTCTAATCAGTTCACATTGAGATTTAACTGTTGAATAATCGAACCAATCTGCAACCGGAAAATGCGAGCGGTCTAAATCATCCAATGAGTTAACGTTTGCAAAAGGCAAGTAGCTGGCTTCCAGGTATTTACCGCCACCAAATTCTTTATATTTATAATGTTCACCCCAATATCCCTCGATGCTGCCGTCAGAAAATGAGCGGAGTTCCGGACCGATATATTTGGGTTCGATATAACGAAAATCATCTCCTACCACCATTAAAAGTTGTTCCATATTAAACAAACCAAAATGATCCATTATCATCTTGTTTATCTCCGGTGTCCCTTCATGTTTAACGGGTATCCTGTCATAACCTTTCTTTTCAAAAGCGCTGAAAATACGTTCTCTTGAATTCATATTTGTTACTCCAACTTCTATTTAAATTAAATACGATAAATTATTAGAATAACCGAATGGTAAACCATCGATCAGACCGGTAAATCAATTCATCCCATTTATTAAAATTATTATTTGTATTTTCGCCCTATCTTTTTACATTTTTTAATGTTATAAATTATAATATTTAATTCAGGCGGCAATCTTTTTCAGATATTCAACAGCGCCCTGTGGATCAGGAGAATAAAAGCTTGCGCCAATTTTATTGCAGAATTCTTGAGATAGAGGTGCCCCGCCAACAAGTATTACTTTATCCGGATATTTATTCCTTATCTGCTGAACAATTGTTTCCATATTTGCCATGGTTGTTGTTAAAAGGGCTGAAAGTCCTACAACACAATCCGGGTATTTATCTATAGCTTCTATAAATTTTTCAGCCGAAACATCAACACCAAGATCAATAATCTCCCAACCGGAACCTTCTATTGTCATGGATACTATATTTTTCCCTATATCATGAAGATCACCGGATACCGTTCCAAGAACAAAGGTGCCTTTCTTTTTTATTTCTCCACTTGTGAAGAAAGGTTTGAGATGTTTCATAGCCGCCGTCATTGCTCTTGCAGAGATTAACATTTCAGGCACAAATGCCCTACCGGTAGAAAACTTCTCACCGATTTTAGCCATTCCGGTAATCAATGCTTCATTCAGAATAACCTGAGGTTTTATGCCCTGATCCAGAGCTAATTTACAGAGTTCATCCGCGCCATCCTGGCCTTTAAGTGAAGCAGGAAAAGGGGATGTCTTATTAATTTTCCCTGATTCTACACAATTCATTAATCTTTCTAATAGCTCTTCCATATATTTACCTTTCTATTGTTTTAAATCAATTTTAATGTTTTTATTATAATCCATATTCAGAAGGAATAAATTTCGCTGTTTGTATCTCAGCAATTATTTCTTCAACAAATACGCTTTCATTAACCGGTATTGATTCAATTTCGCTGCGTAGCGAATCGATCCGGGTAATCTCCCGATTTTCTATCAAAGTTTCAAATTCAAAAATTAAACCCGGAGCTTCAAGGTGTAAGGCCCTATTCAAAGCATCAGTTATAATGTCTTTATATTGAATTGTAATTTCCGGAAGCGTAGTATTATTAACTGACATTGATGCAGAGTAAAATTTGATTCCGGATAAACAATACCACCACCTATATTAAGTCCCCGGCGATTAGTCACCGGATTGGGAGCAAAACCAAAAATCAGATCTGCGCTCTTATTGATGGTTAGAGTATTAAATTTCATCTGATTTCCCTTGGAGAAAGTGATGCTTCTGCAAGAATAGGAAGTTTTAATTGCAATAATTCAAATGCACCAAAGAATATTCCGACATAAAATAAGTCGCCTAACATTGTATAATGGAAAAAAGGAATAGCTGCAATATAACATTCGGTTAAACCTGGAAAACTCAATGGATAAGTTCCTCCGGTTAGCCAAAAAGCAAAATTTGTAATAAAAAAGAATAAAACCGATGAAGCTACTGATGCCAGTAAAATATTAGAGACCCGCTTGCCTTTTTTTAATAAAAATCCAATCATTACAATCAGAGCAAAACTTAAATATACTGCCCACATTGTTGAATGAAAGCCCAAAACAATATCCGAAAGAAACATTGCTGCAAATGGAATAATAAAGGCTACTTTTTTATTTGAAAAGTATGTGCCGCCGAACAATGCAATTCCTGCTACGGGAGTAAAGTTAGGATAATGAGGCAAAAACCGTAGTGCTGAAGTTATTAGAATTGTCAAGGTTATAACCATAAATCGTGTGTTAAAAAATTGTTTATTCATTTTCTTCCTTTAAAAATATGTTTTAAGATAACTGTATTTATTTTCGAGTTCGTTAAAAATTAATAGAAGCTGAACATTCGTTTGAAATTTTGTTAAACTGTAATTAATAGGAATGTAATAAATTGATAGAGGGAATGTTAACTTTTGCTATTGCAGAAATTAAATTGGTTTCGGTGCGTATTGTTTAGCATTTTAATATAATTAATTGAGGAACGCTTAATGATCAATCAAAGAAAATTCCACACAATGAAGCATTTACACCGCGAACCTGATCGATTCTAAATCGAACAGATTTATCATATTTAAAAACAAGATATTTTCCGCCTCGATAGTCAGCAACAATTTTCTCGGGAGTCAGTAATTTTTTAGTTTGCAAATCAAACATTTCTACTGCTGTACGCCTTGCTTTATTGTCCCAATCAACAAAATAAAGGGCTACCCTGTAGGAATGTTGTTTTGAAACATTGATATCCACTGTCATTGTTTGTTCACAGGCAACCGGATCATTCGTGTGGATGCACCCGATATTCCGCGGAAAATTATTCTCAGCACTTGCAGCCGGCGCCCTTTTATCATAAACTCCTTCAGCCCAGTGGCAGTTAATATTTTTATTGTAATTTACAGAAGCGACATACCACGGCAGCTTACGGAGATCGTTTGTTGAATCAGAATAATTACATAAGGCATAGCCGTCTTTACCATACACTCCGCCCCAATTACCGCTTGTAACAGAATCTTGCTTAAGAAAAGATCCGGCATATTTCCACTGTGGTGTGATGTATTTCGAAGTTATACCCTTGTATGAAACGGAAAAATTATATTTACCGGGCTGAACGCCTGAGAAATACACAAAATTTATATCTTCATTAATCTGCATATTGCTTTTAATATTATTTTTTTTAGCTTCTCTCCATACTACTTTTCCATTTATGCTAATAGTCACTATTTTCTTCCCGGCTTTTGGAATACCAATCCTGCCCACAGTGCCCTCAGGTGCAATTATATTGCAAGCTCCAGTTGTTACATTAAAAGCAGCACTAATATTTCCGTAAGGAGTTAAAACATTTCCTGCTACACTCGTTAATGTTTTGCCAAGATGAGGTAAAATTTCATATGAATCAAAGCCGGGTTTTGAGGGTTTAATTCCTAAAATTTCTTCGGTAAGCCATTTTGTAACCCCTGCACTCCAGGGATGACACAGGCTTGTGTATCCGTTTTGGCAATTTACCGGCGCACCATTAATACCAATAATTTCGTTCCAGCAAGGCCGGTAAACCTCGAAAAAGGTTGTACCTCCGTATTCTATCTGTCCGCCCCATAAATCTTTTACCGCACAAATAGCATCATCGAACTTATTCATTACAGCCATAGCCCGGATAATGAAATACTGATTAAAGGGTGAATATGAAAGTCGGTTTAACCGATCGGAAAAATCTTTTGAAAAAAAATTATTTTGTTCTTCTGCATTAGTAAAACCTGCATTGACAGCATCAGCTTCAGCATGAATACCGAAAGTGCCATACCAGTTAACGCTTTGCCTCAACTGCTTAATTTTCTCATCGGCATATCCCCAATATTTTTTTTCGAGATCGGGCCGGCCATATGATTTCATAACTGCTGCGAATTCGCGCCATGTTCTAATCGAAAGCATTTTATAGGCATTTTGTGGTTCCGGAGATTCGGGATTTTCAAAACAGGCGCTTAACCGTTCATCATGACCAAAGAAACCTAGAGTCGGGTTAGTTCCATAATGGCCATAAGCTATATCGAGTTTCATGCATGCATTTTCCAAATACTTCCCTATAGCTGCAGTGTCCCCGGTATAATTAAAATAGTCGATAAGACTCAGCACCCAATACAGAGGATAACTTGCAATCCCGTTACTTTGTTTGGAAGTATTTTCTAAATTAGCTTTTACAAAATCATAATTAGCGAAGGCAGCCATTGAGGCAGCCTGAGATGGGTAGGAATCACCTGTCCAGGAAAATCTGTCGCTGCGTTCCATCAAGATGGCACCAAAGTAATCTTTCAGAAGATTCAATTTAACAGTATATGCTCCGGTATACCAAATTCGTGTTAATAGAGTATCGCTGCATGAGAAACTCCCATTATAGTTTGAAGGTTTAATCTGACATACCAGTCTGACCGCAGTGATATGCCACGGTTTTGAGAACTTCCGAACATGAATCCATCCAAAACGTACGCCTTCGTATAATTCTTTATTCAATTCCAAGCGGTATGTTCTGCCATATTTTACAGGCGTCTTTGTTTTTATAGGATTTTCTGCCCCTGTATTAACCATTGCCGGTTCGTTGTATTCGCTGATACTCATCTCTATAGAATTGGAATCAGCTAGATCCGGCGAATCAAACTCAAGCCATGCGGCATTCTCACAACCAAAATCAACCATTATTGAACCGGTTCCCCATACCGTTACATCTTGTTGTTTTTCAATCAATGAAGTAATATTCGAAAACGAGGAAGAATTATCGGTATTGACTTTAACTGGTTTTAAAATATATAATTCCAATCCATTTGTCGCTTTCGGATTTACCCATCTATACGATACTAACGGATCAGGCGATTCACTTTGCTGTTTACCGGTAAAGTTACTAAGATTAATAAACGGATATAGTTCATCGATAGCAGAACCTGCACTGATCCGGTTATTTTGGCCAAAAATTACGCTGTTTATTGATTCAAGTGTAAATAAAAAAAGGACAATCTTTAATATGTTTTTCATAATTAGTAATTACCTTTTAAAAAGTAAAATGTAACAAATGTCTTATTTAACCGGCGGGATTAATGGTAGATTCAACCATGCTAAACCTATATCCCGATTCATGTGGCTTTTAACACCCGGCGGAATTTCGGAAGCTTCGTTGCCATCATAAAATATTGCAAGACGGCTCCCGACCTGAACAACAGAAGGTAGACCGATAATATTTTTAGACCATTTACAATTTTGTGAATCCAATACAACTGCTTTGTTTGCAGGGTCCCATTTATTAAGGTCTTTACTCCAGTAAACCCAAATAGCATCCGTGTATTCCAATCCATCTTTTATACCCACATGGTTGGTAAAAATAAAATAAGTGTTATTGGATTTCTCGAAGTACAATGACGAGTTTTCCACTTGTTCTTCTGATGGGAATATAGGTTTTGAGTCCAGTTTCCATGGAGTATCAAGACTATGTGTGCGGGCTATACTGAGAGTGCGATAAATTTTGGGAGCGTCTGTGGAAGCCGAAAAAAACATAAGATATTCATTTCCTTTTTTAACAATATAACCCGGGCTTGCTGTACTCGAATTATAAGTACCGGGAGTTGGTAAGAAGGGTCTTATATCATAACGTTTATTCCATGGACCTGTTACAGACTTACCTTCTGCCTTCATTGTCAGGTAGGGAAACCCGGGAATATAGTCGGGTACAGGAGTAGTATGAGGAGTGCCTAAATAAAACATGTGCCACTTGGATCCATCAAAATAAACTGTGCCATATGAAGCGGAAGCACAATCGTCACTACCCGGTTTACCGAATTCTAAAACAGGCCCCTTTACCGACCAGTTCACCAAATCTTTACTTACAGCCAAACAAGCAAGCCAGCCCTTTAAGCCGGCACCGTCATAATGCATATAGTAGGTACCTTTATAGTTCCATACCCAAATATCGCGTGCACCTAAATAATCACAACTATCCGGGCCATTTCCATGCCTGTAAACAATTCCCTGATCAGCGGCTTCCAAACGGTATTTTGCAAACGGCCTGTTATCCTGATAAGTTTTAATCTCATTTGCTGCCGTTATACAGGATCCCTTAGTACTGGTTTTGCATATTTTGTCTCCATTGCTTTGTTCATAAAATCCAACTGAGCTTTGTTTTTTTGTTTTAGAAACAAAATGATAGCTGCCTGAACCAATTTCATAAACTGCCCTGTCGTTTTCAATTTTTATAAATTTTATGCCGTCATCTTTTGAAACATCTATTCCGTTTTCAGTTATAACAGCATCTTTTTCAAAGGGAATATAAATAGTGGCAGAAGTATTAGCAGGAATATTTATATTCCAACTAAACTGATTGTTACTTTTATGCCATTCACTTTTAATCTGCCCGTACATGGACAGATATGAAGCTTTAACAAACTTCAGACCACCAGCCGGGTAGGGTTCCATAATTATATGTTTGAATGCCGGGCTGGAGGGATCAGATTTTATTCCGGCGAGATCTTCATAATACCAAACTATAAGATCACCTAACAGCATAACATGATTGCCTGAATTCATCGCCGGATCTGCTGTATTACCATTCCAAAGTTCCCAGATAGTGGTAGCACCATGTTCAGCCATAAACCCCCAGCTCGGATAATCCTTATTTGCAGCAATTTTAACCGCTAATTCCGGATTACCGTTATGCGTTAGTGTACGCATTATCCATTGCCCGCCTACTAATCCCGTGCTAGTATGGCTATTAAAATCATGGATAGTTTTATAAACAAGGTTTTCAAAAACTTTACTTTTTATTTCTTCCGAAGGTATTCCGAACGACAGCGCCAGAGCATTTGCTGTAACTGTATTGTTTGCATAATAAAGACTATTAACGTTCAGATATGTTTTGTTTATAGCATCTTTAATCTTATCAGCCAGTAATCCAAATTCTTTTTCATCCTCATTTTTATTAAGCAGGCGTGCATTGCCTTCCATTATTCTTAAGCAATGATAAAAATAAGTTGAACCTATAAAATTGCCCGGAGTAATCCTGCCAGGATCTTTAGAATGAATCAATTCCGGATTTTCAGGAGGCATGCACCAATCACCGTAAGTATCCTTCGGAAGAAGATAATCCTTCATATATTTATCACGCATATAGTAAAGCCATTTTTTCATTACATCATAATTGTCCGCGATTACTTTTATATTTCCGAACTGCCTATAGATATTATCAGGAATTATGATAATTGATGAAGGCCAAGTCATATTATCGCTATAAACTTGCCAATATGATGGAGCAACATCGGGGATACTACCGTTCTCTTTTTGAGCATCCGCAATGTCGGTCATCCATTTAGAATAAAGTGAATTATTGTTAAAAATAAAACTCTCGCCATAAGAATTCATTGATCTGTCACCTAACCACCCCATACGCTCGTCGCGCTGCGGGCAATCAGTAGGTATACTGCGGTAGTTACCACGAATACCCCAGTACGCATTTTTATAAACTTTATTTAATATATCATTCGAACTGCTGAAATTTCCTATAGTTTGTATGTCATTATAAACTACCTTACCTTCAATAGTGTTTAAATCAGGCTTTCCCGGATACCCTTTTAATCTAACATATCTGAACCCATGATAAGTAAAACGCGGTTCCCATTTCTCCAATTTTCCGCCTTTTGCTATGTAAATGTCAGTTTGTTTTGCAGACCGAAGATTAGCAGTATATAATTCTCCATCCGGTTTCAGGGTCTCCGAAAAACACATTTCTATATTAGTCCCTTTATTTGCTCTTACTTTTAATGATACCCACCCTACCATGTTTTGCCCCATATCAAAAATATAAGAGCCCGGTTCAATTTCTTTAACTGATTTGGGTTTAATGGTTTGCATCACCTTAATAGGTTCAAGCATTTGAGCGGACAGCTTTTCCGATGGATCTGATACAATTTCTGCTCTAAGCCATTTTGAATCATCAAAACCTACTTTATTCCATCCCGGCAATTCTTTTCCCGCATCGTAAACTTCACCATCATATTCGTTGTTAGCAGTTATCGGACCATCAGCAGTTAGTTTCCAGGTAGTATCACTAACAATGTTTTGATGTGTGTTATCTGTATATTCAATATTTAAACGGAAGATCATTTTAGGAAAACCATAAGTTAACATCCCGATAGGATTTGTATGGCGCATTGCGAAAAATCGTCCGTTACCCAGAATTACACCGAATACATTTCTACCGCGTGATAAATTTTTAGTTACATCTAAAGTTGTGTAAAAAGATCTTTTCGGATATTCCGAAAGAGCCGGCGCAAGAACCTGATCACTAATTTTTTTACCGTTTGAGTATAATTCAAATAAACCCAAACCACTGATATAGGCAGTAGCACGTTTAATTGTTTTGTTTGTCTCAAATTCTTTTCTAAGCATACGTGCTGAAAGGACTGTGCTTTCCGTATCAGGTTTATCATGACCAAGTGCTTTATCCAGCCCAATCCAGCTTGCATTCCAATCTGATTTGTTCAATAATCCCATAGTCCATTTTGCAGGGCGGCTCCAATCTGATTCATTACCCTTGTTATCCCAAACTTTGACTTTCCAAAAACACTGCATTTCGGAAGTTAATTTAATTCCCGAATAATTTATATTAATGCTTTGATCAGATATTATTTTTTTTGAATCCCACAGATCGCCGTTATTTACTTTTAGTTTATCTATCGAACTTGCAACTATTATTTGATAAGCAGTTTGTACTTGCATTCTCTCAGGCGATTCAGAATACCAGCTTAACCGGGGAGACACAACATCAATCCCTAAAGGATCTATTAAGTTTTCGCATTTTAAATTTTTGATCTGAAAGATATTACCGTTATTCTTTGCAAAAAGACTTGTAAAGAATACTGAAAACAACAGTAATGATATAGATAAAATAAATTTTTTCATTTATTTCCTCCTTTTTAGATAATATTTAAGAAGAGAGTTTTGTAGATGTACTAAAATCACTTTTGCCAAATACAACGATAGTTAAATCTTCTGTCAGGGGCGGAATCTCCGCTTGTATAGATAGACATAGAATCATTTAAATCCGCAGGGTTATCACACCAATGAAAATCAAAACTAATTGAATTACCTGACTGCAGCCCAAGGAGTTTTCGCGGTACTGCCAATTCAAGTTTTTTACCCTTGTAACGGTAATTTATCTTACCGACGGCTACCCAGTTATTATTAGTGGAATCAAAACGCATCAACATGGTAGTCTTATCATCTATCACTTTTTTATTTATAAGATAATCATAACCGTTCCATCCGGTATTAGAATTTTTATCTGCATCAATGAACAGAAGCATCCAGTTTTTGCCGTTGCATGGTGTCAATGTTTCATTAGTTTCTGCATAGAAATATACATTGTCCTTATCAACTGCAACTTTGGATGTTATTATATCATTACGACCAGAATTGTTCGTATAATGAAGGCCTCCATAACCGTTATAATCGCGATGATAAGTATCACCCTTTGTATCTCTGTATTCAATGCCGATTTTATCCCAGCAGGTAAAATCTCCATTTATTTTTATTTTGCAAAACCCATTGATTACTGGTATCGGACGCACACCTTTATAACGACGAATATTCTCGACCATCTGCATATAGTAATTATCTGTATAACCACCCTTCATTGGTTGAAGACTACGGTTGAATTCGGCATTATATTGGTCAACAAAGTAATAATTATTGTCACGCCTCATGAACGGAGTAGTTTCTTTTGTTTTACCCGGAAGGGCCGGAAAATCTTTAGGATTGTATTTGCCGGCGGTTAATTCATTCCAGTCATTGATATAAATAAACGGCGGATCGGCCTTAAGCGCTTCGTCCCATCTCTCCTGAAAATAAATACCGTAACCTTCAGGATGGTCAACTTTTTTCCCCAGCCATGGTATGTAAGCCGAATCCGGCATATCATATTGATTTAACTGCGGCTCACCATACTGCCTTGACCAAGATTTTCCAACTAATGAATATGGATGTTGAGCAGGAGTTACAGCTGCTTCTTCTTTTAGGCCATTATGAGTCGAAACAAGTGAATCAGGATCCATATTTTTAACTTTCTCATCACCTAAATCATATCCAAAACTCCAGTTGTCTTCCGTTCCAACAAAGCGTTTTCCACCCCATTTATAATAACCCCACCACATATTTCTTAATGTAAAGAAATTTTTAACGTCTTTAGTATAATCTTTATAAAACTTTTCGGTATAGTCGGAATCATTAAAATGCGGGTTATTTTTATCGGTTAAAGCTGTTGTATCATAATGTGGATTAGGGTTATTCACTCCACCACCATTCGCATCTAATTCCGGCATTCCATTATACAACAGCAAGGGTTTTTCATTCCAGTAAAACCAAAGATTTTTATATTTGCCTGCCATATATATTTTATCGTACAGATCCTGAACTACCGTAACTACCGGCCCATTAAATGCCCAGAAGCAAAATTGTGGCACTTTATTTCCTTCGGAAATCATTTTTTCCATAACATTAAAAATAACATCCCACTCATCCCAATAACATACTGCATTTGTGACATCCATGATCAATACATCTACCCCGGCATTAGAAAGCATCGACATATCTTTGCGAATAACATATTCATCCTTGCTAAGAAAATATCCGGATTCAGGTTCACCCCAATGATACGAACCTTCAGTCCATAGGGGATTATGTGTATCTAACCTTGCATTCGGGTCAGCAGCAAGTATCTTTGTTACATCAGCATTATACGGGCTTTTAAGATTAAATGCCTGATCACTATGCCATGTTATATAAAATATCCCGACAATACGGCGGTGATCGGTCTTAACCGGCCCAACTTCATCTGAAGTGGGAAGGGTCCTGCCAAGAGCATCCGTCCCTACCCATGTATCCGGATAAATATCTCTGTAATATTGCGCATTTCCTGAAGTTCCGGAATTTTGTATAAACGTAGTTTTTTGTTGTCCTTCAATATTAACATTGTAAAAAATTAGAATTGCAATTAAACAGGTTAGTAATTTTTCTGCCATTAGTTTTAACTCCGAATAATCATGATGGAAATATGAATGGATTTAAAGAAAATACTATCGATCAAAAAATTTTATTACTGCTTTTATTTTCAACAGTGTCTTTAACCGTGTATCGCCAGTTGCTGAAAGACAAATTACAATGAAGACTGGAAATTAAAATGTCACTATAGTACTTATTGAATTTTTTCTTCTTAACGATTTAAATTGTAATAAAATTTATCTATATAAATAGATCTAAACAAAAAGATTTTAATTAAATATTATTCAACTATTATAATACTGGTGTCTATTTCTCGACCAAAATTTGCAGCCCATTACCCTTAATTGTTAAAGGCACTCCCTGATCAAGTGTAATAACATTTCCATAAGGTTCATATAGTAATGCATGTTTAACATTTTTATTTGTAAATTGCCAAACGTACTTTACAGAATCCGGGGAATCATTAGCAATTATTATAGCTCGTTGATCAGTTTTTAGATCCCCATGTACTTTAAAATGCAGACGGCTTGGGGGCTTAAGAATTAATGGATTTTGGGTATTATCTGAAGTTATGTCACCGGCCTTATTTTTTATTGTAGCATTAACTGATTGATTTGAATTCCCTTCTGAATTTGCTACTTCGAATATTTTTGCATCCAAATCATCATAATATTTACCCAGAAAAATAATATCTAATAATTCTTTGCGAATACGTGTAACTTCCCGAATATAATTTGACCAATCGTGGTATAACGGGTTATCCATTGATCCCTGATACGAATCGGGTTCAGCACAAATAACCGATCCCGTTAAAATTGCACCATTTATAGTTTTAAAATCACGCGGCGATGAAACATGCTGGCAGGAAGTCCATTCAGGAAATACATAGCGCAGCGGAGAAACTTCATAGCCGGAAGAGTTCCGATAACCGATATCAAAGTACGGGATTAATCTATCGGTCCCGAATTCCGATGCTATACAAAAATTGGAATTTAAATCTCGGCACTTCTTATAGACCCTTCCAACAGATTGCACAAGACCCTCACACAAGGCTACATCAGGTTTGGCAGTGTTAAGAGGATTAAAGTCCAATGAAGAGCCCACACACATTTTATCTATCTGAAATCCATCTGCACCATCCTTAACCAGTTGTTCATAATAACCGGACAGGATATTCTCTATTCCCGGAACAACAGATGAACGAACATGATAACGTACGCTTAATTGTTTCCTTGCCAACAGAGTACTTTCACCCCAACCCATCCAAATTGCCTGTTTACCAAACTGATCCTGGGCCATATACTTGTACAGTTCATGTTTGTACCAATCCGTATTTTCATCCAGAATATTATAATTACAAAATACAAGACAATGACCCTCATCGTCTTTGATCGACTTCAAGAGGGATTTTAATCCTTCAAGACCTCCAAGCTTTTCTTCAGGAATATAGAGCGGATAATTTCTTTCCAATCCTCCATTATTCCACCCGATAAGTTCATAACAATTGACACCATATTTTTTTGCATCGTTAGTCCACTTCCTATAACCATTAAAATCCGTTACAATTTTATCTTCGGGCTGATAAATAATAGAAGAAAACCACACGCTTTGTCTTCTAAGCCAGCTCTGCGATTTATCGAAGGGGAAATGGGATAAAAACCATTGCCTGTAAAACTGTGATCCGTTATGCCAATCACCTTTATGAACGCGGATTATAAATTCACCTGATTCAAATGTTTCCCCGGACTGGATAAATGGATAACGAACGTGAGAAAATATAATTCCCACCGGCTGCCCGGCAGCTTGTTCATCATTGAGCCATTCATCACTGTCTCCCGTAGTGTTGGGCATAAGATAAGTATGCCAGGTACTATAGCGAAAAGTAGTATCATGGTAACCCAAATAGAGACCAAGATCTGATTTCTCATCATAAATATCCCACCAGGGCATAGTCATCCCAGGATAATCCTGAGACCATTCTGCCGCTTCAGATCCCAAACCCTTACCACCTGGAAAATTTTTAAACAGACCTATATTATGCCGGCAATCAAAATTATAGCCGGGATATGCCAGTTTAGCATCACGGTTTTGACCGAAATTTTTAATGCCCCCTACACGCGGAAACCAGAACTCGGAAATCTTATACCTGTCGTTATTGGTAAGCCTTGCCTTTAATGAAATAAAATCTTCTTCCAGCTTTATAAAATATGTCAGGTCAATATTATATGTTCCCTTAGGGGATGTCATACCTGAAACGACCACAGTAATAATATTGTCTTGTTTACTAACCAATTTTGTTTTTTGTGTAATGCCGTCAATATAATCGCACAAGTAATTATCCGACTGAAGGCATATTCTGTAGTTTGATATTAAACGCGTTTCACTTACTAAATCACAGTTATTTTTCTTTACAAGTATAGAAGATATGGCTCCGTTATTTTGATCGACAATAATCTTAAAATTTTGATTCTCCAGCGTTACCTGGGATTGAGCTTTTATTATATAGCAAGTATTTAAAAATAAAATTATCAGGATTAATAATGATTTAATCATATCGCACATCTAATTTTTTTTACTTGGTTTTATTTTGTAAATAACATTTGGCGTGAAAAAACCGGCGATAAACATTCAAATTTTATAACTGCCTCCTCTATGAAAAAAATTTTAGAAGCATCAGTAAATCATTTATTTTGCATAGCATTAAATATTAATGCTTCAAGGTCAATGGCGCTTTCCCAGGGACGGCACCTGGTACCGTTAGGTATATCATTCAGATAATATTCCGACCATGAGCCCGTCTGATCAGCTACGGATAAAGTTTTATCATACAATATTTTACTTTCTTTTGAATTGATACAAGTTAAAGCATAGAGCAAAAATCCGTAATCATAACCGACTACACGGCTTCCATCTGTATTGATTAAATTATCCTTACTGGGAGCAAGCTCACCTGTCATTTTATAATTCTGTAATATTTCCAGAACTGCAGGTTTAAATTCGTCAAGAGGTATAACGTTTATATGAGCATAATAAGGAACCATAGCTACAGAAAGTAAATCATAAATTTTTTTTTCAGCGGCCGGAAATGGTCCATCGTTTATACAATTAGCACATAAATAACGGTTGTTTTCATTTCGCTCAGTCCATACAATTCCGCTATATTTTTTCATCAAACAATTTTCTCCTTGTTTTTCACAAACTCCGTGACGAAATTTTGGCAGTTGTATGGCATCAGCCCGGGCGGGATTATTTGTAATAAGCCTGCCGTTTTGCCAAAAATTATCTCTAAATTTTTCCCTGCATGATTTTATAATTTTTTTTGCATCTTCAATTTCTTCATTATTCCATAAATGATTGGTTGAAATCCAATTTAGTAATCGTTCTCCACTTTCAATAAAAAGCATGGTTGATTCTGCAGAGCCGTCATTCAACGCCGACCGCGGTAATAATCCTCCCGCTACATAAGTTTCATCTCCGTTAAACGGTAGCATTCCATTTACCAGGTTTTTCTTCTGGACTTTAAATGCCCACTCAAGCATAGGAAATATCTCACGTAAAAATGTTGAATCATCCGTTGCATCAAATAAATTAAAACTCTGAAGTATAAGGTAACCGGGTATTTCTACTTCATCATTCTCGTGTATGTGAAAAATACCGTCAATACCGATTGCCTGTGCATTATGAATACAACCGAATTTTTTCCATATCTGCCAATAAAAATTTAAAATTGATTTCGCCTCTTCATAATAACCAAGCGCCAAAAAGCCCCTGGAAACCCCATACTGGTCGCGGACATAGCCGAGCGGATATGGGTATCCTGCAATCACTGCCCCTTCACTGCTCTGCTGGGTTTTAAGCAATACGGATACATCATCTATTACTTTCAACAGTTTTTCACGTCCCGGCAGGTTATCAGGTAAAGTTTTTGAAAAATCCTTTCTCCTTGCGGTAAAATCACTCCAGAATGCCTTAGTACGGTATAATAAATTTTCCGAACCCTGTTGTAACATTTGTTCTGCGTTATTAATAATCTCCGGATATTCCGGACCACCTATAATATACAACCAACTTTTACCCGGCGGGAAGGATATATCAAGAATATTTGTGCCCGGTTCTTGTTCTAAGCTAATATTCCCGGATGCCAAAAGCTGGTTGTATAAAACAGCAGGGTATACGTATGTTTGATATATTACAGTCCCCGATGGAATAACAAAAATTCTTCCCAAGACAGGGTCATGAGTTTGCCACCTTTTATCATTATTTATTATTTGTACATAATCCTTTAGTAATATTTTCATTTTAAAAGAACGGGTGGTGTAGACAGTTCTAATAAAACCCGGTATGTTTACAACAACAAAATCCGTCATATTTCCGATTTCTGTATTTTGTACAATTATTTTATGGTTCCAGACAGCACTACCGGATTGCCGAATTGAATGTACCTCGACTGAATCATTTGTAACTAAATTTAATTTAAGAAAAGAAGGCGTTGAGAATGGGCCGCTGTAAATATCTTTAATATTTGGCCCTTGCTCATATATGCACATTTTTCCATTTCCAAGTGATTGTATGGTGCCATCATCGTTACTTTTACTATTCCATACCCTAATCGCACCTTGATTGTCATCCTTCATCTGTGACTTTCCGGAATTTGATTGGGCTGTTAGAAAGTTAATACTAAAAAGTAATAGTAAAATAATTATTACAGGAAATATTCTTTTTTTCATAATTATATTTATATTATTTAAGATGACCGTGGAATTAAGAATCTCAAAACATTTAATGAGAATCTTTGATTACTTAGCCCCTTGTCTCAGGTACATTGATTATTAAACTAAATATTTTACTTTGAACATTTAACGGAAGAATTTAGTCTAAAAAGTGTATCATTAAATTATCTAATTCTTAACAAGCCTTACTCTAATTCTCCCAATTTTTTCAAATCCGTCCCAAGAAGATGAAGTAAGTGCTGTAAAATATATTATGTATATATCATTTCCTTCATAGATAAAACTAAGCGGTGTACGTATACTTGCAGCCCACTTTGGCATGGGAATACTCAGGTACTTCTGAACCCAATTAATCCCATCGCTTGAATATCCATAGCCAATTGAATGACAATCGATAATACCATGAGCCAAATCATCATAGACGCAAAATTTAATCCCGTTTTCAAAGGTAACAACTATTGGATTCTCACTGTAAGTAAAAACTGGATTATCAATAACTCTTGTCCAATGTCCTGTAAGACTATTTGCTTCTGTCAGGCCGACATCCCAAAAAGTTGCCGCATCCGAGCCGCCATAAAATCCATACCATTTATTGCCTGATTGGAAGGGATAAAATGAATCGGTACCCTGTTTATCTTCCCATAAATTTTTGTTATCATCAAAATAAGATAAGACTGTATCTGTTGAGTTTATATAGGGACCATTAAGCCCATCAATACCCTTAACCTTTGAATATGCCCTGATAATTCTTCCATAAGTATTATTTACTTCGTATGCCACATAAAAAATATTCCAACGATTTTCATCTTTATCATATACAGGCATCGGTGACCAAGTTGCATATCCAGGAATGTTCGGTGTTTTTATTGAATTCTGTAATGTGCCCACTCTGGTCCAGACTATACCATCAGTGCTAATCCAATGACCGGTCCGTGTTAAATCACAGCCTGAATTTTCGGTATCTACTCTCTCAGTAATAAACATATGATACTTATTTTGGCCCCTGAAAACCTGACCGCATTCATATCCGTGATTATTACCCATAGAACCCGGATTTTTTTCATCTATCAAAGGAGCTTCGCTACCTTCAACAAGTTCTAATGAATATTTCAAAGCAGACGGATTGTTTTGACTTTTTGAAGAATTAATCTTTTCATAGCCGGTATTTTCGTTAATGCTATTTGCCGCATGAAGATCACTTTTTACTGCCGAATTTAAAACCGGAGCCGTTATAAAAGCCATTGATAAAATAATAATATTTATTTTTACTATAAATAGATTATAATTTGAAAACCAACCCGGAATATTTTTAAGTTTCATTTATTCTCCTTTTTATATTCAGATCAGCGACTACCCGGCATTGAGAATTTACTAGAACACAGAAAATTTGTTTATTACAACTTATACCTGAGGCCTAAGTTCATTGTCCACATATAACTTTCCTCTTACGCCGGCACTGAATAAGCTATATGATTTTAATACACAACGGGATTAATTATATTCTCCCATTAAAGGCAAATTTGCGCAATGTGTAATTTCATTTTTGCTAAAATAATTTGCTTAATCCTTATCGAAATCCATTAAGTAATTACTGAAAATTTTTTTAGATAATCTCACAGCTTCGCCGGGTAAGTCACATCATAATTAACTTTTTAAATAATTACTAAGTTGTTTTCTATATTAAATTATAATTATAAAATTAAATATTTTCTTTTTTGCCCGGCAATAATTCAACATTAAATAATAATTTTGCATTCAACATGCAATAAGACCCAGGTTGAATAGTTGAATACAAATATTTTAAAATAAATATTTCTCAATTTTTTCCTCAAAATTATGTAATAACAGAGCATTCATTCTGAGCAAACCTTAATAAAATCAACTATCGAAATATGCATAAATGTTTTAATAAACTTAAATTGAAATAATTGTGCCGGACATAGCTAATTTGACATATATTATTCACTTTTTGATATAAGATATCTTATTAAAATTCAACACTTTAAGCATGAACCTGACGGTATATAATATCATACACTCAAATAAAGTATTTATTATTTAAGGAAATGTTTTTAATCCTTCCCATCTTAAATTCCAATTACCGTCATTTGGAAAACCGGGCGCATTCAATTTAGGCGCACCATCCCATCCCGAGCCGCTGGCGCCATTTCTGAGCTGTTTCAAGCCCCCAGTACCAATAAGCTAATTCAAATGTAGGATTATTATTTTTTCTATTCTTCCAATACGATTCCTGTGCCGGGATTAATGCCGGGCCTAAAACATATCGCTGATTTTGTTTGTCCCAAACCGGATAGGACGCATAAACTCAGCGGTGTTAAAAACAATATCCTTATATTTTTCCAACGTCTCTTTACCGGGTTTATCTCGATAGCATAATTCAGCATAATAAATAGGGTGAGGCTGCTGCCAGATTAAAAAAGTACCGATTGAACTCGGGGTTTCCCGGCCATCCGGCCCTATTTCCTTCGGCCACCTTCTCCCGTCCAGAGGTTTAATACCTGCTTAATATTTGTAAGTTCATTCAATTTGATTTTTTCACCGCTGCTCTTGTACATATCAAATCCAATCCTGCCAAGATCTATACGATGAGGGTTTTCCCTAAGCCAGGAACCTGCCAATGTCCCGGTACCTTCAAAATCATTGTCATCGGCATAAGGGATTTCTCTTCCACCGGATTTATAATTTCTCATAATATCTTTTAGGCTGTATAGTTTGGGATTAGGGAATGAATGCCATCCCCACTGAGATTCAGTCCCAAGAGGCATAGCGTCTCTGTAATATTCGGGAAAAGATTGAAGCCCGGTAATATCAACTGTACAGGCAAACTCCCCGTTACCAACAGTTAAAGGATTTAGAGAATCAGGTTTAGTAATTTCTACATTATTCCTGGAAACCACTGAATACCGGTCAATCTTCCCGGAAGACTGACAAAAAACGGATTGAAAAAAACAGATAAACAATATTATAGAAAATGAAAATATTCTATAAAAACAGTTCATGTGTTACTCAACTATTAAATTAATTTTTTATTTATAATGAATTATTTAAGCAACCTGATCCTTTTCAATCTGTTCAAGGGTTTTTCCTTTAGTCTCCGGCAGCTTAATATAAATAAAAATAAAACCGCCGATACATATCAAGGAATAAATCCAGAAAGTTTTTGCCGCCCCAAGACCGGTATTTAGAATTGGGAAAGTAAACGTCAGAATAAAACAAGCGATCCACAAAGATGCCACTGCAACAGACATAGCTGACCCTCTAATGCGGTTCGGAAATATTTCCGAAATAACTACCCATGTTATGGGGGCAAGCGACATTCCGTAGGTACCTATAGCGGCAAGAACCAATAAGAGCATCGGTAATCCATTTAGATGGAAAAAATAACCAAGTCCAATTCCTACATAAATAATTGCCAACCCTCCCGAACCAATCAGCATTAAAAATCTTCGTCCTTTCCTGTCGACAACAGAAATTGCGAATAGTGTAAATATTAAGTTTATAGAGCCGGTCCACGCAATGTTTACCAACGTTCCGGAAATATTATACCCGGCTTGCTTAAATATTTCCTCAGCGTAGTTAAATATCACATTAATCCCGCACCATTGCTGAAAGACCGCAAGCACAATGCCCAACAAAAGAATTTTCTTTATATTGGGTTTAAAAAATTCATGTAAATCTAGACTCTTACTATCGTTTACAAGTGTCTCTTCAATTTCAATTAAAGCTTTTTCTGCATAACCTTTACCGCCGATTTTAGCAAGAATATCCTTTGCTTTTTTATTCCTGCCGTTCTTTGCCAGCCATCGGGGACTTTCGGGTATAAAAATCGAACTAACTAAAAATATTAATGCAGGGACTGCAGTTGCCCCAAACATCCAGCGCCAACCTTCCCGGACATTCCATGAATTAAAGATCATTGTTTCGGTCATCCCGTCAGGCATTTTTTTTGCAATTAAATAATTTATTAATTGGGCAGCAAGAATTCCAATTACTATCGTAAGCTGATTAATTGAAACAAGTCTGCCGCGCATGTGAGCAGGCGCTGTTTCTGCGATGTACATAGGTGCAAGACTTGAAGCTAATCCGATTGCGACTCCCCCAAAAACCCTCCATAAAACAAATACTATAAAAACCTGAGAAAAACCGATCCCTACTGAAGTAAACATGAACAGGAATGCGGATAATATTAGCAACTGTTTTCTACCGAATTTGTCACTAAGCCATCCGGCAAAAACAGCACCTATAAAGCACCCAATAAGGGCACAACTATTTGCCCACCCCCTCGATGAAGCATCAGTTAAAAGGAAGAAACGTTCAAAAAAAATTTTTGCTCCGCCTATCACAACCCAATCATATCCGAATAATAAACCGCCTAAGGCGGCAGATATTGAAATCATCCAAATATATAATTGATTAAAGTGAACTGTTTGAACATATACAGCACCTTTTTGAACTGAAGCAATCATTTGGAAATACTATGTTGTTGAATATATTTCTAATTTTATTCTGCTTTATGCAGATTCCGGTAAAGGCAATTTTGCATACTGCATAAATTGCATGTATACTGGTTATAGATAACCTTATTGCCAATGCCGATAACACCGCTGACAGATTTAATAGGCTGCATTAAACAACTATTTGTCAAAGTTATACCACAAAAATTATCCGGCAGGATTTTAAATAATTTTTTCTGTTCAGATACATCCCAATTGCAATAGCCCGGACTATACCTGTTAGTAATTTTTTGCTCCACCAGGTGCATTGCTAATTTCAATTCATTTTGAATGAGATCCATCGCCGCTTCTACGACAATCGAACCAAATATATCATGCACATATCCCCTCAATAAGTCGCCCTGGTTTATAAAATATTTTGAAAGTTGAGATATTTTATATCCGGCTGTACAAACAAATACAGCCAACGCTTCAGATTTTTTTAATTGGTTAAAAACGATTTTCTTTAGATTGAATATTTCATCATTAATTTCCAACGAATAACATTCTTTATCAAATAAAATACTTTCGTTTATTAAATAACCTCCTTCAATATTACAGATTTCGTTGCCCATGGACATTACAAATCCAATTTCTTCTTTTACCAGATCGGATATTTCGCCGCCCGGATAACCCATGGCAGCAGAAAGTGATTCGCAACTGATCTTAAGATCGCTATATTTATATTTAAATGACTTTATATTCATTTTATTATTTTCTCTTAGCAATTTATCATGAGTAATTGATCGCTCCATTTCATAAAATTTTTTTTATTATTATAAACTGTAATTGTGCTCCTATCCGGAAAAGGAATGAGTACAAATCAGTTAACAAAAGTTTTCAAAAACTCCCAATACATCTTTATACTATGGCGAATAGAATTAAATGATCTTCTTTAGAGCTCACGGACTCCATTATGACTTTTAGAAAACACTGGGGATGTAGAAACTTTATTAAACTTACCACCATCAAATCAATTTAACCAATTTTCTAAGACATTGCACATTTTAATTCCGGCAGTTAAAAATGGAATTATTTATTATTATAATTTTAAGATCAAATATTTTTCAGATATATAGTTGTCAATTATTAATAATTTCTTGAATCTCTGAATGTTTCAAACATCGCCATCAAGTTTTCGATGGGCACACGAGCCTGTATATTATGAATAGCGTTAAAAACAAAACCGCCCCCAGGTCCAAAAGTGTCCATCCGCAATTTCACTTCATCCCTAACCTCGCCGGCTGATCCGAACGGAAGAGTTTTTTGAGTATCCACTCCGCCACCCCAAAAAGTTATTTTATCACCAAATTCTTTTTTCAACCTGGACGCATTCATATCCGAGGCAGAGCATTGAACCGGGTTCAATATATCAAAGCCGGATTCAATAAAATCAGGTATAAGCTTATAAATAGAACCACATGAATGCATAAAAGTTTTCCATCCGGTATTCTTATGGATCCAATTATTTATTTCCTTATGAAAAGGCTGATACAGGTCCCTGTACATATCACTCGAGATGAACGGTCCGCATTGTGTGCCAAAGTCTGTACCTGTAAGAAAAGTAACACATATTTTATTACCGACAACTGAATATATTTTTTCAAGATTTTTTAATGCTATTTCACATTGTTTTTCAAAAAGCGAATATATATAATCTTTTCTGATTAGCGTGCTCATGTACCATTCCTGAATGTCACGGATACCTTTTGGATGACGCAGCCACATTGCCGGAACCAATGCAATATCGCCGAAAGCAGTACCACCAAAAGAGGCAACAATTGCTTTATCTGTTTGTGTATATAACCGTTCGGCTTCGGCTTCGAAATAATTCAGATCTTCATCCGATATTAATGAGAACTCCTCAAGATTATCCTCTACGCATAAATTATTTTCATCTATCGGATCCTGTCTTACAACTGCATCGAAATAAAATCCTCCTTTAGGCATCCTGCCGCTCGGTGCTAATGATTTGTCACCCTCGGGATACATGAATATATCGCCATTTTCATTAGGTATTGTATTAAAATCTCCGGGGACAAGAACTGGAGTACCGTCAAATAAAGTCCACTTTTTCCAATTCTTGTTTTCAAATCCGAACATATTTTTTCTTGACCACATTCCAATCACATCAATACCGAGTAAGTTTATCAAATCCGGCATTATTTCACCCAGCATTTGATAGGGCTCGATAACTTTTACGGGTGTTCCGGGTTCATCTAATTTCAGAACTTGACGAAGTTTATATACAGTGCTAACCTGCATTCCGGTCACGGATGTACTTCCAATATCGAATGGAATCATATCTCCATAATCGTGGTTTAGTGCAGCAATAGTTCTTTCTCTTGATGTCATCTGATTATCCTCTTCTTTCCGGCGACTTAATTTATATTTTTATCTTAAATTCTTAGTTACCACCATTACAACACAATTGTGAGAATTCAAGATTAATAACATTCTAAAATGTTATTATATTTTTTACTTAATTGAAAAATTTCTTATACTTTTCACAATATCATTTTTAAATAATGTTTCAGCAATCAATTGATAATTGCCGGTTATTTTCGGAATATTAACATTAAAATCAACGATAGTTTTTCCAAAACCGGGAATATTAATTTTTCGTTTTAAGACAATAATTTTTTTATTTTTATCTTTTAATGTGAGTTTCAAGGTACCTTCCCAAACACTATTTAAATCATTTATACAATAAACAGGGACTTGTATTGCTTCGCCTGCAGAATATATTTTATCCCATTTATCAATCATAATACAAACAGGCAGGAATTCATGTTTAACGTATTTTTCAAAATTAGGCTCGAAAATTAAATTTTTCACATCAATCCAATCATCACTTGTAAATCCCTTAGGTTCATATGGTCTTGAATAACCTAATTCGCAGAAGTGCATAAGCGCAGCGGCTTTACGGTGGCACCGCCAATACTCGGTGAGTATGGCAATGTTTTCAGCATGAATAATTCTTAGCTTTTCAACGGATATATTTTCACCGAATAATTTAATATAAACACTATCAGAATTAAAAGTAACACTGCCATTTCTATTCAACCATAACCAATCATATTCATTTATAACCACCGCATTTTTATAACGCCCTTTGGGAGAAGGTGAATATTGATTTGCATCATTGAAATCGGGTTCCCTTTCAATATTAAACAAATCATTTAAGTATCCCCTATCAGTCGGTCTGGTTGAAGTAGCTTTATATTGCATAAACAAGTAAGGGTGTGATTCAATACAGTCATTATCGGATTGCGGAACGCCCCATCCATTATCCCAGGGCCGATTGGACATATCAAGATGACGGACTGCATCAATAGCTTTACCTGATTCATTTGTAACGGTTTCGTTTTGTGCATCCCAGATAACTACGCAGGGGTGATTCCATTGTTCTCTCATCCATCTGGTGTATTCTTCAGTCAAAACATCAGCTTTAATTTTTGAATTTCCATCAGGCCCATACCAGACTGGGTACTCGTTCTGGATTAGAAAACCGGTTTCGTCGGCAATCTGGTACCATTTTTCGGGAGGAAATCCTATACAATAACGTATACAATTCCAGTTCATTTCCTTGAATTTCCCGAATAATTTTCGAACCCATTTTTCATTCCACGGTAAATTACCTCTCGAAGAATCTTCGGAAAAACGGAAGAAACAAATGTTAGTACCAAGCATTGAATAAGGTTTTCCGTTTAATACTGCATGATTATTTGCACCGTCAAAAGTAAAAGAACGCATCCCGAATGTAATCTTTTTGTTATCACCTCCAGTAGATATAATTAAGTGATATAAAAATGGATCTTCAGGCGACCATAAATGACAATTTTTTACCGGGATGGTAAAATCTATAACGTTTTCATTTATAGCATCGATTGATTCCGGTTTTGTTTTACCTGATACAACCTCCTTAGAAGAATTCCGTTCAACAACAGAATAATGCAATTCAAAATTATCAGACTTTTTATCACTTCTGATTTCTGCTTCAACCCGGATCAATTTGTTATTTACATCCGGGGCAATTTGTATATTATCAATAAAGGGAATACCTGATAAAATTATTTCAACATCATCATATATCCCGGAAAGGTAATGTATTTTTTCAAAATCCATCCCCACAGGAATTGAATCCGGCACCGCATCGTAATAAGCGCCAACTCGAATTAATAATTCATTTCTTTCGCCTGAAGGCTTTAAATATTTTTTTATATCTAATAATGTAGGCGTAAAACAAAATAAGTTAGATCCGACTTTATTGCCGTTTAGATATACATCTGTACCATAAACCGCTTTATTAATCTTTAAAAAAGCAACTTGAAGTAACGGATCATTTATTTTAAAGAAACGTCTGTACCAATAATAATTTCTCTTATAGCATTTTACTCCCGTGCTGTCAAAAGAAGGAGAAGCTAAATCGACAAAACCGGGAACAATAATCTTATGGCTATAATTATCAGGCATTTTATTTCCGGATAAACTCTCCGCAATATCCCACTTACCGTTTAGGCTGATCTCCTTCCTAATTCCGGCATTGGTTTTATTGCAAAGAAAAAGCGTAATGTTAACAAGGAAGAAAAGTAGCATTAATAGTTTCATATTAATAGCCATTTAAAATTCCCAAAGAAATAATTTAATTAATTATATCTAACAGAAGTTACAGTAACAGGGCCTAACAATCCGGCAGGTTGTAATGGGCTGTCTGCTTTATAGGGATGGTCGTTAGTCCATATTTTTCGTTCGGATTCGGGTAAATTCAAGTCGCCTATTATTCTGTTAACCCATGTATTGGCAATTTCAATTTCTAAATTGTTCTCGCCATTCTTTATAGATTTTGTAATATCTACCTGCCATGGTGGCGTCCACACACCGCCCAAATCCACACCATTCAATTTAACTTTCGCATTCGTCATAACATTTCCCAGATTTAGATAAAGTTTTTCACCTTTGGGCAGATTAGTTAAATTAAATTTAGTACTGTATACAGCGGTTCCAGAATAATATTTTATATTATCATCGCTCTGTTTTGTCCAATCCTGAAGAGTATTAAAAACCACAGGATTTTCCGGACCTCTCATTTTAGGATCGAATGTAATAACCCATGGTTCAGATAACTTTAAAACTATTTTAGGATCAGGGAAATTTGTTAGAATTCCGGATGGACTGAGCTTTTTAGCGTCTTTGGTGAAAACTATAAACCCACTCTGGTAGGGAACAAGCTTCAATGGCACCGTTGTACTCGATTGATTTTCAGTAAAGTCCGGTAATATTCTAGTTTCTCCTGTTACAGCATCCCAGAATTCAGGCCGCTCTCCATTAACACGGAAAGCAGGATTTATGTTAATAGTAGTATCCTTTTGGTTCGTAACAAAATAAATATCACCTGAAGATAATTTGCGGTGTATAAAAAGAACCCCTTCATTTTCACCAACGTTAAAATCAGGCGCTACATTTAGAATATTTAAAGCTGACTTCATGTCAAGCCCGTTCATAACCATTCCTTTACCATATTTTGCATACTTAACGTTTTGACCATCGACTTTCCCCCACAATTCTTTTGCATATTTTTTAATGTCTGTGTCGGACTGCGGATAGCCCTGCATGCTGGGAGATTTTTGCGGAGGCTGCCCAAGCACTACAGCTCCCATTGAAACTAAATCGCGAATTTTCTTTAACACTTCCGGACGCATTGTTTCAAGCTTTGGCAGAACAAGCATACGATATGACATACCATCCGGTAAAACAAGCTTGCCGTCTTTTACTGATAGCCTGTTTTCAATAACTTCTGCATTTATATAATCAAAAGAATAACCTACAGGTAATTCCGGATCCCTGACACCCGTCATCTTGGGTGCATCTTCACCAATAAAATATGCTACATCGTTTACAACTTTACCTTGCTGCAGCATATAATTGCATCTTCGCATATAATCTACGAATGGTTTAAAAAACCCGAACCACGTATTATGTCTGTTAAATTCTGTCCCGAACCATGCATTAACACCCGGGAATTTATCTTCATACGGCTGAGTAATATATACATGAAATAGGGTATTATTTATTCCTTCTGTGAAGGCCCAATCACCTCTCTTTTTCAACATAGCAGGATATCTTTCATAAGACCTGAATGCAGCAGTAAAGGATTCAGAACTGACTTTTGTTTTACCATAAATATGTGCTGCCGATGAAGCATCTCTTAATTCAATACTACCCAACTCTCCCTCAGCCCAAAATTCTCCGGATACTTCATCGGATCGACTTCCATACATCAAAAATTCACCCGGATAGCCCCAATGCCCGTAATTTTCCAGCCATGTAGTAAATCCATTTTTATGGCTTACCTCGCTCAAGCCTCCAACATAATTTTTAGCAATTAAATCGGCAACTAATCTGCGTACATCCCATAAGAACCGGTCGGATAAATCAGCGCTGCCAACAATTCTACCGGTAAAAACCGGCAGCCAAGGCAGAGGATCATATCCATAATTTTCTTTAAATATTTTTGCAAAATCATCTGTCCAGTTTTCAGAACCTGTCTCATAACTATCTTCAACAACTAATTTCCATGTCTTACGCTCATTGGCTGGGATTCGATCCTGAACCTTCTTTATAAATGAATTAAAATGGTAATAAATATCCGGTTTACTCATCTTATCAACTTCTAATCCGCGCCCTTCAGGCGTTGCGGGAGCATTGGTTACTCCTGTAGGCAGCATACCAAACCTAATAATTTTCCAATTCCCTTCAGGGACACTCCATTTTAATTCACCGTTTGATGATAAATTTTTTGTAATGTTTATTATTTGTGATGGCTTTAATATCATAGCCGGATCATCCGGTTCCGGTTGCGGAGCCCACTGATAATCATTCCACATAGGATGGGGGGTTTGAAACATTTTAGCAAGTTGTTTCTCAATATATCTCTCTACTTTTGGTGCTCCGGAAATCACAATTTCGGCCAATCCCCCAACCGGTTGCATATTGGTCATTACAAGTCTGAATTTAGCTGCCTTAATAGCTGAAAACGAAATCGTAACGGGACCGTATGGAATGAATCCAACATTCTTTCCCGGGTTGCTTCTGTCAAATTCAAATTTTTTAATAGTTTTATATTCACCGTTAGCGTAATATTGAAATTCGCAATCACACTTGATTGGTTTTTTGGCAGAATACAATGATAAACTTCTTGCCGTAAAAGCATCCTTGACTTCAATATCAATATTTAATGTTTTATCAGAAGTTATACTTTCAGGGAAAATTGCTTCAGTATTTTGATCCCCATCCAGTATATTCTTTAAATTATTAATTTCTATATTGGAACTAATTTGTGGATTTTGAGTTATAATATTCGAATTATCATTATCCGGAACCGGGAAAGCCAAAACAGCCACATCTTGAAAATTCTTATCAGGTAAATCCAGTTTCTGGTTTAACTCCTCGGGACCAGTTACATCCTGTTCGTAACCGGCAATGTACCTCATTGATTTATCCGGTGTTATCCATGGGCCGCCGGATTGGCTCCAGCCTGGACCATTAAACATCCCGATATTTATTCCAAGCTTTGTAGCAGTACTCATTGCTTGTTCCGTAACCTTCCACCACTCATCTGAAAACATTTTTACTTTGCCATAAGAAGTTTCCGCAGTATCAAGACCTATATTTCCAATAAATGCCCGCCCAATTCCTACTTTAGCCATTGATTCCAAATCGCGGGTAACTCCCTCACGGGATATGTTATCGCTAAGCCAGTACCAATAACAACTTGGCTTGGTTGAATCCGGAAGAGTTTTAAACCCTTTTGCAAGCTGTGATATTCCCAAATTTTTTTTGTCTTTATTATCATTGATCTGTGCCTTTGTAATAAATGATATAGAGAATATTAACAGTATTATTACTGTAAATAATTTCTCGAAATTATTTACGTTCATTTCAATCATCCTTTCATTAGTATAAAAGTATTTGTTTAGATAAAGTGAGAAAATTAAAAAGAAGAATTAATTGTTGCTAAAATCTCTTGTCGTAAAAACGTTATTCCAGTAAAGTATTAATTATTATTCCAGCCCCTTGCATCAATCCTTCTAAACTCAGATTCAATGTCTGAACCTTCATAAAAAGAAAGCCAGCCCTTTAACCTGCGTGTTTGTCCCGGCGGACAATCCGGAAATTTCGGATCTGAATGCATGCATGGAACAAGATGATTGCCCCAGGTCCGGTCGCAAGGTTCCCAGGCTGTTATTATCCATCGTTTACCATTCTTTGACCTGGTTGCAGCATATGGTTTGTTAAAAACTTTATTGGAATCTATTTGTTCGTTAAAACCGGCCGCATTTTTTAACATGACACAATTTTGAACGCGTAAATCGCTAAGCGTATCCTTAGTTCCGTTCGTTAACCACATTTCCATTTCTACATTATTTTTGTGCGGAATTACTTTTGTTCCAAAAACGATTCCGTCGGGCAAACGTCTTTCGCATTTCAATTCACCATTAGGCTTTCGGATCCATTCCAGCTTTTTTAATTCAATATTTTTTTTAGACCAGATCGTAGGCACGTGAGTGTGCGCCAGGAATGTTAATCCAAGATTTGACCAGATTGCTTCAGGTATGTCTACGACAACATAGCTAGTCGGATCCCATGGTGTGAAAACACTAATTCTCGTTTCTCGTTGAAGGCGAATTTTACCATCAAGACAGCATATGCGCTGGTACCCTCCGCCCAAGTATGGAAGAACCAAATAAGAGGAATAAAAGATACAATTCTAATTTTTTTTCTGTGCACCAATCCCGTCGCTTAATAAGACAATTATCAGAACTGATAGAATTAAATAAATTGAGAGGCAAACTAATAAGATCATAATATTTCTTTATTGATTTTTTTTATTGTAATACATTCTTTATGGATGAAAACGGAGGTACCACAGTGGAATATTTTGTTTTAACTACTCTTAATAAGATTTTGTTAATTGAAATCATTTACTAAACAGCCAATTTCCTAATAGTACTACTGCTGCTGAAGTCCAGTCATGCAACGCCGGATTACCATATCTTTCAGTTTGGAAATTAAGACTTCCGTCTACAGCATTATATTTTTCCCATAGGTTACCGGTTTTTTTATAATTTTCAATAACCATAGAAAGATATTTCTCTGCTATTCTGTCTGCAATTTCTTTCTCGCCCATCATATTTAAAGATTCTACAATAATAATATGCATAGGTGCCCAGGCAACCGGGTACCCCCATTGAAGCCATTGAAATTCAGGATGGGGACTTGCATAATTTTCCGACGTAAATGATAAACCGTACTGATGTTCAAACCATCTTATATTTTCTACAAGTTTAACTTCTTGTCTTTTTGTGGCGACTCCAGCCCAAATAGTCCAATAAGCACATAACGATTTTACTTTTGTTTGTCCTTTTTTTACATAATTATATTCATAGAAAAAACCGTCGCTATCATTCCAACAATATTCACGAATTTTTTCTGATCGCTCTTCTGCTTTAGCTTTGTATAAGGTTTCTTTTTGGTCAAATTTTAAAATCCCGGCTATTACTGATAAAGATTCTTCATATTTTACAAGTGCGCAGTTAACATGAAGCGGTACGCACTCAGATACTTTACCATTATATAAAGCACAAAAATCCAACCCTGTTTCTGCTTCAGATGCAAGATCGGGACGGAGACCTTTATCTCCCATATCCCTGCAGGTTGTTAAACCGATCGGTGTCGAATGATGCGGTGCATTCCAATAATTTTTATATTCATTTTCAAGTAATGGAAATGCAAAGTACAAAAGGCTGGTATCTTTAGTTACATTAAAATATTCCAGTAACGAGAGAGCAAGAAAAGGCGGTTGTGATCTTGTAATAAGCCCGGTATTGTTTCCATTTACTACATACCCGTATCTCTCGATCATAAAAAGTTGATCCAGAATATGATTTTTTACAAGATCAGTTCTGCCATGTTTTAGCAGTGCCATATTTACAAAATATATGTCCCAGCCGTACATATCTACAAAAAATGATTCACTCCCTCCTCCGCTTACATAAGGAAAGGGTAAAAATTGCAGCCCATAAGCACTTTTGTATTCCTTAATATCTTTTTCATATGCTGTATGGATATCTTTATCCCACCATATTTTAATCGTTTTATTAAGTTCGATGAAGTCAGATTTTAGTTGTGAAACATCAATTTTTGTTTCTGATGTCTTTAGTACAGTTTGCCCAAATAATAGATTTGAGAAAGAACAGAGTAACATATATAGCCAAATGTTTTTTCTTAACATTATTACCATTCCTTTAGGTAAACAATATCTTTCAATAAGAAATCTGTAAATGAAAGATTGATCTTCCGATAAAATGAGTTTTTCCTTCCGGCATTCTTATTTAAGTGTATTTTTTATTGCGTTAATAAATACTATATAAATTAGTTTAATTAAAGTTTGATTTTCATCCGATCTGAAAATTATTTTATCATCAATTGAAAATTGCAACTTGACGATTAAATTATCCCCAAACAAGTCCGCGTTTGGAAGTATAGCATAAAGTTAGATTCTTTTTTAATTTTCTTAATAATTTTATTTGTTTTTGAATATTTTCTTTATCGCGTTTAAATAAGCGTACCCATTTCGATCATCTGGTTCAAGGTAACTACCTTCTGCCCATTCATTCCACGCATTAATAGTAATAAGTTTCGGCTGGTTTGGGTGAGCATCAACGTATCCTTTAGCTCTTTCCAGAAAAACTTTAAATTGTTTGGGATTAGTATTTTTAACAAATTTCTGAATTTCTTTATCAGGATATCTAGGATTCGGATCCCAGCCGATGGAAACCTGAGGGAAATATGGGACAGAAAAATTTTTATTATATTTATCCCATTCACTGATTGCTTTTTCACCCCATTTTTTATAGTCACAATCGGGATATGCAACATGAACCCATTGATAATTAGTAATACTATTTATTCCAAGCTGCTTAATTGTATTCTCTTGTGTAACAGAATTATCACCCGGCACATCAGAAATAGATTCAGGGAAAGCCGACCACATAAATCCCTGTATATGCAACCCGGGAAATCCGGCTTCCTTTGTTTTGTTTCGAAAGTACTCAAGTGCAATTTCTGCATTTTTAATTCCACCCAGACCCTTAATAAATGTTCCGACTTCATAAATCGCAAAAACCGGCTCTCCATTTATTTTATAATAATTTGGTCGTTTAAAATAATCTGTTATAATATGTGAAATCATATTGTCAAAAATATTCCTGTCAACTGCACCTTTCCAGTAAACTTTGGATTTGTCTGAAGTGGATGGATCGAGATAACTAGTATGATCATGATTAGCCCACATAAGATAAAATTTCATTTTGTTATTGTTAGCTGCTTTTAAAAATCCATTGTTCAGGGCATTCTCAAGATATGGTTTTCCATCATACCAGTACCAATCATAAATAAACACATTAACTCCGTAAGAAGTAGCTGTTTTTATCTTTTTTTCCATTACTTTAGGATCTGCTTCATTTTCATATCCCCAAAGCGGTACATTTGGCTGATGATGGCCTTTAAATTTTGGTTTTGCTTTATAAATTGTTTCCCATTCTCCTTTTCCATCTGGGAAAACTCCGATTTCCTTAAATCTTTCTTCTGGCTGATAAGCCGGCCATACAATAGCAGCAATGTCATATTTCGTAGAAACACTTTTTTTTACAGTTTGGGCACTTGATATACTTAACATACAATAAGCAGCACTAACCAATATTAACAAATGTTTTATTTTCATTGGGAACCTTTTAATTTATAAAATACAATAGAATCCTTCTGCAAGCGTTTGTAACCAACAACAAGACTTGCAGAAGGGTTTTCATTCTTCGTATTATGAGCAATTATCTTTTACTTAATACATCAACTTCATATTTCTGTATTTCACTTATATAATCTTCACCCACAGGCACATTATTATTTGAACAGTAATAATCATACACTGCACCAAAAGGCTTTGTCTTCAGTACTTCCATCAGAGCCAGTCTTTCAAAGTTCTTTCCTTCATCTTCTGACTTCATTATCATTTCCGTCGGTTCCAATAGTGCATATAAGAATGCCAATTGTACCGTCCTTGCTCCGATAACATAAGCCCCTATCCTGTTAAGGCTTCCGTCAAAATAGTCCAATGATATATTTACACGGTCAAGTGCCTTTGCCCGTACTGTTTCCTGGGCTATTAACTGTATTTCATCATTAAATATTGCTACATGGTCGCTGTCCCATCTTACTCCTCTTGATACATGGAGCAGAAGTTCATCCACAAACTGAAGCAGTGACGATATCTTGTCTCCAACCTGTTCCGTAGGATGGAAATGACCGTTGTCCAGAGTTATAATTTTTTTGCGTGTTATAGCATATCCCATGTAAAACTCATGCGAACCTACTACCATTGCCTCAGAGCCTATTCCAAACAACTTGCTCTCAACGGAATCTTTCAAATACTCCTTCGGGTATTCCTCTGCAAATATCTCATCCAGCGACTTTTTCAATATTGAACGGTAAATATTTCTGTCTACCGGTACTTCCTTGCATCCGTCAGGCACCCAGATATTATTTACCGATGGGGTTCCAAGCTGTTTTCCCATTTCTGCCGCTATTTTCCTGGTCCGCTTTACGTGCTCTACCCAGAACTTACGGATTTTCTCATTTTTACTCGACAGGGTAAATCCATCCTCTGCATATGGGTGTGAAAAACATGTCGGATTAAAATCCAGACCTATTCCCTGTTTCTTTGCCCAGTCTATCCAGCTTTGAAAATGCTTTACTGTTATCTGATCACGGTCTACTTTCTCTCCCTTAAAGTCTCCGTATATTGCATGCAGGTTTAGACGCTGTTTACCAGGCAATAAATCCATTACCTTCTCTATGTCTTTTTTCAACTGTTCTATGGTTCTTGCTTTCCCAGGGTAATTACCCGTTACCTGGATTCCACCGCCGCTCAGCTCTGCATCAGGTGTCTCAAATCCGCCTACATCATCTGTCTGCCAGCAATGTAAACTTATTTGTATTTTATCCAGCTTTTGTAATGCTTCATCTGTATTTATTCCAAATGCTGCATATTGTTCCTTTGCATGCTGATATGCTTTTTCCACTGTTTTCTTGTCTTGCATATTGTTTGTGCTCCTATTTTTTTATTATGCTTGATTCTTTTTATAACTATTTTCTTTATCCTTTGCTAAAGCTTGATTACAAATGTTGACAGGATAAGTATTGCCAGCCCGATTATCAGTACTGCGATTGTCTTTCTTCCTGCTCCCTTCCATTCCTTCAGGATTATTCCCCATACATTGCCGAACAGTATATTCATCGCCATCAGTATGCTCCAGCCGAATGCTATCATCCCTACAGGCAGTTTACTCTGTCCCATTCCGAAAAAGAAAAACTGCAGGTACCAGAGGGTACCGCCTAATAAACATAACAGCAGGTTACTTAGCAGAACATCCGACGGTATCGATAAATAATCCTTGAATGTGTTGTTCTTTATATTCAGAAACATGCAGTATCCAAAATTCGTCAGAAATCCTCCAAACATTACGAATATGTATACCGGGTTTGCTACAAATAACGGGTTTGTTCCTTTTGCTGCTGCTACTTTCTGTATAACATTCCCTGCATCTAAAAATCCCGGTATCCCGTTTATTCCATAATTAAAACATGCACTCATTACTCCTGATAGTACTGCTATCAGCAGACCTTTTTTCATTGCAAACTCTTTTATTGCATTCCTACGGTCTTCTTCGGACATTGTCAATGAACGCAATGAACCTGCATAACCTACCGTCGATATACCAGCTATACATATTGCTACTCCAACTATTATCAGGATACCTTCATGTGTGCCCAGAAGGTTTTGACCGGATATTATCGGCGGGATCAGGGTGCCCAATGCTGCACAGAAACCCAGGGCTACCGACTGGCCGAGTGCTACACCAAGAAAACGCATACTCAGGCCAAACGTTAGGCCGCCTACTCCCCATAGTATTCCAAAGATCAATGTATTCAACACTGCACTTGCAGGTGAATTGTTTAGTACTGCACTAAGATTTGGTACTGTGAAGTATGCAAATATCCACGGCGCCACTATCCACGAAAATACTCCTTGTACTATCCAGTATGATTCCCAGGACCATCCTTTTACCTTTTTTATCGGCACATAAAAGCTTGCCGCACAGGCGCTGCCTATGGCCATCAGTACTATACTTAATAATGAATTCATTTTGATTGTTTCCCTATATTATATACGCTTACTAATTTTTCTGATTGTGTTATTTGATGATGATTTAATTCTGTGGTAAACTGATTTTGAAATCTGTATTAACCTGATTTTCCCTGAAAACGCTTAACTTCTTTTTTAGTCCATATGGAAAAGCGACTCCAGCGGTATGGATACCGGGGAGAAGTCTTCGTTTGTTTCCATTATGTCTGACATATATTTCCACCATTTTTGTACTATCGGGTTTGATCCTAAATCCTGCGATGATGAATCTCCATCCTGGTATTGAACTGCAAACAATGTGTTTGTTTCCTCATCAAGGAATATTGTATAATCCCTTACTCCTGATTTTTGCAACAGCTCTTTAAGCTCCGGCCATATGGCCGAATGCCTGCGGGCATATTCTTCCTTATTTCCCGGCAACAACTTCATCTTAAATGCGAATTTTTTCATTGTATTACCTTTTAATTTAGTGATAAAATATTTAGAGACCCATTTTATTATTTTAGAAAGTGATAATCTAATTTCATATTAAATAATTGTGTTTTTCAAGTTGTCTTTAGTATCAGCAATAATTGATTTAATAAATATTAAAGTGAATGATTAGTCGATAAACTTTTTATTCGAGAACAAATGAAGTTTTAATAACATCTTTTGAATTGCCTCCCACATAAATGTCATATAATCCGGGATTACTCATCCATTTCAGCTTGTTATCATAGTATTTCAGATCATCATTTATTAAAGAGAAGACAATTGTTGCTTTTTGCCCCTGTTTTAATGATATTTTTTTAAACCCTTTTAATTCCCGAGCGGGTCTGCTAGCACCGGCAACAAGATCGTGAATATACAGTTGGGAAACTTCTTCACCCTCACGATTTCCTATATTTTTAACATCAACAAATATTTTTAAAGTATCGTTTTTTGAAATTTTTTGTCTGTCCAATCGCAAATTAGAATATTCAAAACTTGTATAACTTAATCCAAAGCCAAACGGGAAAAGAGCATCATTAGGGGAATCTATATAATGGGTTTTCCAAACATCGTTTTCGTCATTCTGCAGCGGACGCCCAGTAGGAAGCTGACTATAATAAAGCGGTTCCTGACCGACTGTATAAGGAAAAGACACTGTAAGTTTCCCGGATGGATTATAATCACCAAAAACTACATCTGCAATCGCATTTCCCGCTTCGGTTCCCAGGAACCAAGTTTCAATGATTGCCGGAACATAATTCGCTATCCATTTCAAAGAAAGTGGACGGCCGTTTGACAACAAAACAACAACGGGCTTACCCGTATTTTTTACGGCTTTTATTAAATCAAGTTGATTGCCGGGTATATCAAGGTTAGTTCTTGAATGCGCTTCGCCAGTCATTCCGCCGGCTTCACCAACAACTAATAATACAACGTCGGACTTTTCGGCTGTTTTAACAGCTTCATCAAAATTTTCAGGTTCATTGGAATTTATTTCACAGCCTTTTGAATAGAATATTTCCGATTGATTTGCTACTGCTTTTTTAATCCCTTGCAGTATTGTTGTAACATTTTCCGGACTCCCAATAGCAGACCAGCAGCCGAGCATATCCTGCGGTGCATCAGCAAGAGGGCCAATCACTGCAATTTTCCCGATATTCCTTTTTAAAGGCAGCAAATTATTTGTATTCTTTAATAAGACAATTGATTTGCGGGCAATGTCTCGTGCTGCACTCAAGTGTTCCTGCGTAAGAATCTCGCTTTTCTCTCGTTCAATTTTACAATATTTATAAGGATTTTGAAATAATCCCAGACGATATTTAATTTTTAATATTCTTTTTACAGCATCATTTATAATTTCTTCGGAAACTATTCCATTTTTTACAAGATTAACAAGTTCCTTCTGATAGGATAAGCTGCCCATATCCATATCGCACTGAGCATTTGCTGCAAGTCCGGCAGCTTCATATTGATTGGCTGCAACACCATGCTGTATTAATTCTCCAACTGAACCTGCGTCAGAAATTATAAAACCGTCAAATTTCCACTCTCCTTTTAAAATTTGTCTTATAAGAAAATCATTTGCCGTTGCCGGCAAACCGTTTAATGAACAAAAAGCTGTCATCAAGGTACCAACACCTGCTGTTACAGCAGCATGAAACGGAGGTAAATATATTTCACGTAAAGTACGCTCGGACATATCCGCACTGTTATAATCTCGACCTCCTATGGCAGCACCGTATGCTGCATAATGTTTAGCACATGCAACTATCGTATTACCGGCGGTGAAATCGTCTCCCTGAAATCCTTCAACTCTCGCCTTTGCCACCAGAGAACCATAATAAGGATCTTCACCGGCTCCTTCGGCTATGCGTCCCCAACGCGCATCACGCGCAATGTCAACCATTGGTGCAAAAGTCCAGTCAACACCCATCGCCGATGCTTCATCTGCAGCAACCCGCGCTGATTTTTTAATTGCATCCAAATCCCAGCTTGCCGATTCTCCAAGAGGAATAGGAAAAATTGTTTTACACCCGTGTATTATATCATATCCAAATATTAAAGGAATTTTCAAACGGCTTTCATTAACAGCTATCTTTTGCAACTGCATTGTGGGTTCTGCTCCAATAACATTCAGCATTGAACCGACCTGTCCTTTTTTTATACCATTAATCAATTCCGAATCAGGTTTTACAGGACTTGTTATAGCGAAGAATCCCGGGATCTGGTTCATTTGACCAACTTTTTCTTCAAGGGTCATTCGTGAAATTAAATTATCAATGAATTGATTCATTTTAATTTGATCAATTGAATTACTTTCTGCTATCTTTTGTTCTTTGCTATTTCTCTCCTGAGCATTCATTAAATAGGCAGGGAACAACATTAGGAAAAGAATGCTTAGAATTATTATTCTAAAAATTGTTCTGTTTTTCATTCTGTAATCTTTTTGTAATTAATAATAATTAGTTTATTGTGGTAAATGATAATTGAAGTTTAAGTGACATAATTCATAATGATTTAATTAGAATTTATGATTATGTAATATTTGCTGCTAAAACAAAATTAAAATTTGTAGTTTCCACAACTTTTACCGATTTATTTAAATTACCTTTTTGAGTAATACTATAAATATCTTACACGTAAATTTCATATTAAGCTTAGTTGTTATTCAGTTTAAAAAGTATTTGTTTTTTATATCCCGCGTTTTGGCAAACTTTGGAATCCATAAGATGATATACAGGTGATAATATAACTTGCTCGTCTTTAATTGAAAAACCCGAGCCTTTAGTTTTAATAATTTTTGTATCGTTTTTAACTGATAATTCCTTGTCACCCACATACCCAAGTAATAATGGTCCGTAAAATAAACGGACATAACCGGGTCTGCTATGCTTACTATTCATTATTGACTCAATTCCCGAATTCATATCAAATGAAAACTCTATATTATCTCCCGTCTGAAATGAAGAAGTGTATATTACAAAACCATTTCTATTTGTAAAATCACATCTATTGCCGTTTTTATAAATTATAACATTTTTTATCCAACCAGGCACGAATAGTTTAAGAGTGAATTTTATAATTCTTTTTAGATTGTCAATTCTGAAATTAACCTTGTTTGCAAAAGGATATTGAGTTTCTTGTTCAATTGCAAAGTTTTTGCCGTTTATTTTAAATGTTGCTTTACTAGTGTTGAATGTAGTGACAATAATTGTATCAGCATTCTGAAAATAATTATATTGAATAGCTCTCGCCAGGCCCTCCCCACCCCGCATTGTGCAGCACCAATAAGCTTCATCTGCATTAACTTTTATAAAATTATCAATCGGACCCGGACAATTATCACACCCAAATCCTCCGTTAGAACGCTGCGTATGGCAAATTGCATTATAATATATATGCTGGGCGTCTTCAACATAATCCTGATTCTGTGTGTATTGCCAAAGTTGTACTGATAGCAGATATGAATCAATAATAGCACATGGTTCTGTCCATTCAGGTCGCTCAAACCAATTATAGTTTTCATAATTTTCAGTAATGGCTAAATCCCGGTACAATTGATAACGTTCTACAACTTTTTTTAATAGTTCCTTATCACCCGTAATCGCATAATAGCGCAATACAGCACGCAATCCGGTTAAAGTTGCATGAGTTTGTGCTTTGATTGCAACAACATCCATTTCAAAAAAACGGGTTATCATTTCATCAATTAATGTTTTAAGCTTTAAGGAAGGAAACAGACTATAAGCATGAACTACTCCATCCATAAAGATAAAATCACAACCAACATCTGAAGATAAATTCCAACCGTTAACAAGATTTTGTGATGTGCCTGTCATTTCTCCGGTATTTTTTATACGATTTTCAGGATCAATAGGATAGTTCTTATGAAATCCTTTTGTTGGCAGCGCAAGGTTTTTTATAATATTTATAATATATTTTTTTACTTCAGGATCTTTCTTCCACTCGTAGTATTCACATAGTCCTCTAAGCAGCCAGCCATGTCCCGAAAGCTGTTGTTCATCAATTGTATTTTCATATATTTGACCAAGATATCCTTTTGCATTCATCCTTTTAGGAAGCATCTGTATTATCTTTTCCAGATACAACGGTGTCCGGTGTGTAGCACGGGCTTCGAGCACCAATCCTAAAATTATCCTCCCCTCTTTATCGCCTGCCCATACATCAGGAGTTGAGTGTTTATAATCGATAAATACATTTTCGGGTTGATAAATTTCGCTTTCAAGACGGTCAAAATTTTTCATTGCCCTGATTAGGAGCTCGCCCCCAACAGACATATCCGGGAACTCAATTGGCCTTGGTAAGTTGATATTTGTAATGCTTTTTTTCTGTGCTGAACTGCTCCCAAATAATAAAAAAACAGCAAATAAACACAATATTATTTTATTCATTTTACAAGGATGTTAATTATTTATCAGATTATAATTATGATTTATTCTGGTTACTCGCCACTGTAGTTTTGCATAACAATATCCGGAACTTTGCCTTCTATAAGCCTGATATCTATATACACTGGTTCATTTTTTTTCTTGATAAAAACTGACAGTAGATACCATGAAAGAGTATTAAAGATAGTATTAAACAATTATTTGTTTTCTTTCAATATTATATTATCACCGGTGTCGATCAATTGAATAAAGTGCGCCCGTTCATCAGGATCGTTGTTTGGCTTGTGAAATGACAACATTAATTTACCATCGAATGTTCTGAAGATCATTGAGTGGCCGCCGTCTTTATTAAAAAGAGGCTTTTTATCCTGCTGCCAGGGTCCCAGAATACTGCCGCTGACTGATCTGGCTATTCCGATACAATATTTTTTATTGGAATCGAAACTGGACCAGATCATTAATAGAATACCTTTACTGGTTTTGTATAAAAACGGCCCGTCCGTTACATAGCTTGAATAAACATTTCCACTTTCATCTTTTTCACCTAAATCAGCTACCCAGGGTGCATCACCTGCTTTGAATAGGGTTACAGGATTTTTTTCAAATGCCGACAAATCTTTTTTTAACGGGGCAAGCTCAATAGTTCCATTTCCAGTCTGAATCCATTCATGGCTGAATATCATGTAAGGCTGATCTTTCTCGACCCAGAATGTACCATCAAGTGCCATCCACTTTTCAGGTGTAACCGAATGATCGTGAAATGGTTTGAAAGGCCCTAACGGAGAACCGGAAACCAAAATTTGAGTTCCCCTTTTATTCATTTTTGGCCGCCCCGGAATTGAAGGTAAAGAATCCTTAGACGTAAATGTAACAAAAAGATAATATTTTCCCTTATATTCATGCATTTCAGGCGCCCAAACAAATCCATGCGCCCAAAAATTCTTTGGTACAATAAATACTTCTTTCGGCCCACTCCAGCTTTTCAGATCCTTGCTTGAATATGCTTCAACACCCTGAATAGAATCCTGTTTGTTTGTCCTGTTGGTTATTGAAGCATATAGATAATAAGTACCCTTAACGGAATCAGGATACACAAAAGGATCCCGGATATGAATATCGGACAATTTATATGTAATTTTTCCATGATTTCCGCCGAACATAAATACCGATGAAGCTAAAATTATAGACAAAAATAAAATCTGTTTTTTCATACAAAAGAACTTTCCAATTATTAAATCATAAAAAACAAAATTGGGGATTTGCAGATAATTCAAAATTTTAAAATTACCGGTCGAGAATTCCTACAACCTCAGTTTTAAAATCGATAGATGTGTTGTAAATTCCGCGAAACCACACAACGCTTACTACCGAACCATGATGCTGAGGCACAATTGGTCGAAGATTATCAATATTGGAATTAAAAGTTAATTGTGTCCACTCCCAATTATCTCCGGTTCTGGTTCCACGATAAATCTGATACCTGCCCGTAAGGTTTTTTCCTCCGTTAACCGGGTTAACATTTGATGATATATAAACCATATTTGTATTTTCGGGATCAATTGCTATTCCGCCTGCAAAATGATTTTCTGGCACGTATAAATGACTTCCTGCGTATGCTATTTCCTGCTCTGTCCAATGTTTTGCATTATCATCCCATTCAGCATAATGATAGCGTAAATCATTCCCTACTTCATTATCTGCTGATGATATATATACTGCAACCGGATTATGTTCACTATTATATTCAATATCCCATACCCATCCCGGCCCTTTTGTACTGCCATCGTATATTTTTGTTCCTTCTTCAGTAGATATTGGATTATTTCTCGCCTCTTTTAATGATCTAATCATCGATCCGTCACTTTTGTAAAAATTACCGTCTTTATAATATATATGATATACATTGTTTTTAAGTTCTTTGCGCGGATGGCCGTCAGTATATAGTATATCAACCCTGTCTATTTCGTTATTTGCATATTTTACGTAAGGGCTTGTATCGTTTTTACCCTGTTTCATAAATTTAAAGTCTTCAGACCAACTCGTAACATCGCTATCTGATTTTATAATAGAAGGACTTTCATTAAACATCGTGAAGAAATTAAATACACAGCTATTTTCTTTGCTCAAGCTTATAAGATTATTATAAGACATTCTTGATTGAAGCCCGGCACTTTGCTCTTCCCCCCACAGAAGGGATTGTTGTTCCGTTCCCTTATTCAGGATTTCAGCTATTCTATAGTTCATTTTTAAGGATGGACTTCTGGAATATGTGGCAAGCAGTTTTCCATTCTTCAATTTTAATAAAGATGGGTAATTATGATCGTCTTTTTTAGACCAGGTACTAAGCGGATATACCCTGTAAGTATTTGTGCTATCCGCAGAATTTAATTGATACTGATTAACAACTGAATAGCCGTGTGAATCTTCGCATCCGATATAAATATTATTCCCGTCTACAATAACATTCTGACCGTTAAACCAAAGCCATGCACCATCATCAGCTAATTTTTTTATTTCAATTTTAATATCGGATTTTATTATTGTCCCTTTTGTTTGACAGTTTGTGTCTGGAAATAAATTCAAGCAGAATAATAACAAAGTTAAAACTGCAATAAATAAAGGTGTCTTAATTAATTTCATTATTATTTATTTTATGATTTATAGTGAGTAAAAAAAACAATTGTTATTCCTTAATATCTTTTCTGCTCGATTCAAACTGGCAAAAAAATCCGGAAGACTGTAATAGGCATTCGGCACTATTATTAATAGAACAGCAGAAAATCAATCGAGCGTGTCTTATAGATTTATCACATTTCGCCATGATACCTGATCAAATGCTGAAGCTAATCCAATCCAGATGCAGCAATTCCTTGCCTGTCCCCTTGAAGACCAGTCGAATACATTGTTTTTCTGCCTTATTTTTTAACAAACATTTCACTGTTTTATATTGTTCTCCGGTATCAGGCACTTCACACTTGCCCAACAGTTGGCTTTCATCATTGTCACGCCACACCTCAATGAAGCAACTACCGGAATTTTTGCATGCCACACGAAAAGTTGCCTTGCAGTTTTTAGGCATATTCATGACATTGGAGTAAACCAGGCTGCCTGAAGCTTTAACTCTCATTTCAAAGCCTTTTTCTTTGTTTTGGCGTTTTTCTGCTGCAACAACTGAATAATAGTTTTCCGCTTGTATTGGTCCTGCTTTTGCATCATATTGCCCCACGCCAATACTGTTGATGTAGGCCGGCTCAATCTCTCCATTATCTCTGTAGTGTATATACATGATTACAATGTTTCGCCAAAACTTATTTGCACCATTGCTGCTTAGGTCATTGCAGTTAAAATACGTTTGGTTGTTCCATTCGAAAAATGAACCGTGCCGGTCATAAGTTACTCCTGCTTCACCTCCACGAAATTCCGGTTCAGTGCGGTTTTCTACAATGAAAACACCTTTATATGTGTATGGACCATATACATTATCAGACACCGCATAATAGCAACCCCATGACAGATAGTATTTCCCGTCATGTTTATGCAAGTAGGGCTTATCGTCAGTGGGTTGTTGAATATTTTTACCGTCAGGATTATATGGCCCCCTGGGATTAATGATTTTTATCTTTTTTGGTTCCTCTGCTAGCGAGATCATATCGCCACCTAGTTCGGCTATCGAATATTCCCATACCCCGGTTACCAGATATGCCTTTCCATCATTGTCAATAAATGCTGCAGGATCGCGGCCCTCCATAAGCGGCTTGCCACCCAAAGGAGAGGTCCACGGACCGATCGGTGTATCTGAAACAACCACATAGGTATGTAATGGATTACAGATATACCAATAAAATTTACCGTTTCTTGAAAGCGCATCAGTTGCCCAGCAATCCTTAAAGCCTTCAGGAAATCCAAGAACCGTTGGGCTCAGGGAGCTTTCACAAGTCCAGGAATGCATATCGGTGCTCGACCATATCCACCACATTTTCAGAACGTAATCTTTGCTATTCGGGGAATAATCATGGCAGGAATAGATATAGATTTTGTCTCCATACACCCGAAAATGCCCATCATCCAGACCTACGTTGGGGACAATGGGATTGCCAGGATATAATGCAGGTGTGCCATGATTATTATGTTGATTAACAATTTGAGATGCTAAGGAGATGTTATTTAAATTTAATAATGACGTGCCAGTGATTATAGCAGAACTTTTAATGAAATCCATGCGGTTAATTTTTGACATATTTTCACTCAAATTATTCAACGATTTTCACGATTACATCAGATTAAATGAACGGCTTTTAAACCACTCTTTAAAAGTAGAAAATAGAACATTATGATAACCCGATGTTCGAAAATAAAACATCTTTGAAATGAAGATAATATGAAAGTTGTTAAATTATAATTACAAACCAACTATACCAATTAGATAATTACAATACACAATATCGAAATGACATCGAAATAGTTATTTATTCATTAAACTTGTAATTTGACCGTCTGTCCGGTGCACTGTCGCCGTGTAGAAAGAATTCGTTTATGTCCCCTAGTTTTTGAATATTATCTGCCCAATGGAAGTCGAATGCAGCTTTTCCCTTTATTCCCAGAATATCTTTTGGAATAGCCAGCATTAATTTATTACCTTCGATCTTCAGGGGAATATTATTATAATTTTTTAATTTAGCTTCTTCATCCATAACAGCTATTGTTGTGGAGGTATCATTTATAATTTTGCTGTTAACCAAAAAGTCATAACCGTTCCAACCCGTTTTTTTGTTTTGATCAATATCTATAAATAGTAGCATCCAGTATGGATCTCTAAAAGATGAGAGAGTTTCATTTGTTTCTGCATAGAAATAGATTTTCTTATCATCTCTTGCAACTTTAAGCGTTTTTATATCATTCCTGCCTGTTGTATCGATATATGGACCTGCTTGTCCTTCACCATAATAATTTCTATGTTCGGTATCGCCAATATGATCGTAATACACTGTCTGAACTTTATTCCACTGCTCAAACCCGCCATTAATATTTATTGTAATTTGTTCCCCTGCTTCTACTGGTTTTTCTACTCCTTTATACTTTCTTACGTTAGCAACTAATTGATAATAATAATCATCACCATACCCGCCGGTCATTGGTTCAATATCCCGGCTGAACTCTTCGTTATACTGATCAATAAAATATGATTCACCTGTTTTTATTGTTCTGCCGCCCGGTTTGCCAAGATGGGCTCCTGGATAGAATTTCCACTTTAGAAGTTCCTGATTAATGTTCTCCCCCATTACTTGTCTTCCCGCGCTCCATTCATTCCAGCCGGTAACAAAAACAAACTCAGGCTGCACATCAATAGCCTGCGACCATTCTTCCTGGAAAAATAACCCTTGATCAGTGTAAGGTGTTACATCATACTTATCAACATCAGGCTCGTAAAAATTATGAAAGCTTCTGCCAATATTGGACAGCGGGTGCTCAGCCACCGCAACAGGAACCATTTCTTTTTCACTTACAGAATCATGCCATCCAATAGCTTGGGGGTAATGATCAACCCATGGCCAATCGTCTTTACCTTCATTATACCATGGAAGTGAAGTCCATGCCCAGCTGTACCGGATACTAAAAAAATTCCGGATTTCATCTGAGAATTTTACATTTTTCATTTTCTTCCTTTCCGGTATCTCATGCTGTCCAAAAAGGATAAGAGGTTTTCCTTTCCACATAAACCAAAGATCAGGGTAAAAAGCCTTCTTATAAAAATCTTCCCATAATTTATTTACGGATATCTCACTTCCAAGGAATGCTATAGATGGCGTCTTCTCTCCCTGTGCTCTCATCTTTCGAAAAACTTTGCATATGGTTAAATAATCTTCAGGGTATGTAACATCGTTTGTAACATCAAAGATTAGGACGTCAATCCCGGCATCGCTTAACTGATTAGCATGTCTTCTTATAGCCCACTCATCAGTATTAAGATAATATCCAATCTCCGGTTCTCCCCAATAATGGCTGCCCTCTCCCCATTCAGGGTTTTCAGGATTATCTTTTAAAATTTTAGTAACATTAAATGGACCGCTGCCGCCATGGTTATTATGAGTTAAAAAATAAAATATCCCGACGAACCGGTCTGCTTTTACCGGACCGCATTCGTTATAATCAGGCAGACTGCGTCCGAGTGCATCTGTTGCGACCCAGGTGTCGCTTTTAATATCCCGGAATGATTTGGCCTTTTCGTGCTGGTCAATTGGCCCGGTATATTTTATTTCGTCCCAATCATTTATTCCCACAATCTTCTTATACTGATCGAAGACGGAATCTTCGTATTTTGTATCGGCAGCCTGGTAAACATACCAGACAGGTTTTGCTCCGCCCGGATCGTTTTCGTCATCCGGGAAACGCCTTAGACCAATTCTCAAGCCGCCTTCACCCCTGCTATCAATCCAATTATGCCATTGAAATGCGTCTATACCCTTAAGTACTTCCAGCTTTTTCCATGTGTAAGCAAAACCAGCAGCTTGTTCTCTTAAATTCTGTTCCGAATAGTCCTTGGAATTAGTCCCGTTCTCCGACAGCCATAATGTTCTTTTGTATTTACCTTTATATAGTGCTTCGGGTTTCTGAATCCATTCATTTAAAACTTCCAGGTTTTTAAAAGTAATCAACGGAGTATTGAAATCAAATGTTACCTCGGGATCATTCCATGTTTTGGGCTCAAACAAATCTTCCGGGTATGGATGCTGCGCCATTGCCCATTGAAAATCACCTTCAACTTTTGAATAATCCAATAAAATATTCATTAAATCCTTAGATGGATAAAATTTAGAATCCGACGTCCATGCCCAGTAATGAGTTATTGAAACAAATACCTGCGAATAAGGGTTATAACTGCGCGCTATGTTATAACACATCCTCATCGATTTAATGTAAGTATCCATGAATACAAGCGCTTTTTTATCGCCGGCATTTGTCCAAACCCATCCCGCGTCTACCTCATTATGCATAATCCAATGATTAATTCTTCCATATTTTTCATCAGGGCGGCTGTAACGGCTTGCCAGGAAATCAAGAGCGGCAGCATAACATTCCACACTTTTAAGATTCGTCATATTGGGCATACTGTATATACCTGAAGGATCACAATCCGGGTGCTGTAAGAGTTTGCCTATTTCAGGATCTGAACAATCTTTAGTTTTGTTAACTAATAGAATGGCGGCAACAATAATATTCTTTTTTGCGGTAATTCTTAATGTTGAGTCTAAGTCTTCAACTTCTTTTTTATTAAAATAAAATGACTTTCCATTATAATCATGTTCAATTCTGCCGGGAGCCGGTTTTGTATACATAAACTTTGTAAACCCAACATTTACAGTAACGCTTGTAATGTTGAGTTTTTCCAGATCTTCAATATGGCCTCTGGCTGCATCAAAGCCTCCCAGCCCTTTCCGGCTTCTTGGTTTCTCATCTGGAAGATTATATTTCGCTTCAATCTGATCGGCATAAAATGCATGCGAAAGCAATTTGTATTTTCCATTTGATCTTAGGGCTAACACCCATTTAGAAAGCAGCCGGTCGTATTTAAAGCCACCTCTGTCAACGAACCTGTCTGTTGTAATTTTAAAATATTCCTGCGTTACCGGTATTACAGAAGCAAAATTCTGCTCTTCTGTTACATCCTGATATGGAGGAACCTCGCACAGAAAAATGTTTTCTTTATTAGAATTGACGCCTTTTATAAGAACCTGATTTGATGTTACTGATACTAATTTAATCTCAGAAGTATAATCTGCCGAAAGGTAATTTTTCAAATCTTTTTCAAGAACAGCTTCATTCTTTTTTTTCTCTATCTTAAGCGCCGCAGTTTCTATTTCTTCTTTGGTCTGTATGCGTAATTTTAAATCACGGATTTGAATTTTTACACCTTGTTTTGCACCAAAATCAAATCTTAATACATCTCCTTTTTTGCCCCAATCACCTATTTTTTCTCCAAGGTCAAGAGAAAATAGTACCCATCCTTCGCTCGGTACCATATCACGGAAAATTACAAATCTCTTTTCATCACTTTCCCGCCCGAAAAATATTTGCAGAGTATTAAACCCCCTGGGACAAAAATATTCAAATGAAAGGATACTATTTTTAGAATTAATTTTTTCCCTGACAGGTTCACTCAATATATAAGGTTTTATGCCGGAAACGGTTATTTCATACATATTTCCGCTTTTAACATTGAGTAACATATCATGAGCATCTTTGGCTGACAAAGTAATTTTATTATCGTCTGGAAACAGGCTTGTAGATTTGCCGGCTGCAATCATATTTTCCATAATTATGCAGAGTAATAAAATAATTAATTGAGTGAAATATTTAGTTTTCATAAGCAGGAAACTGCGTTGATAAGATTAATTCTTTTGTGGATTTTTGGTTTAATGAAAATGAATTAAATAACTTTAATTTGAGAAGCCCATGACCCGATGCACCTACAAAACATCAAGGTCATGGGATCTCAAGTGAGTTGAGAGTGTTTTTAGAGTATTAAAAAGCTAATTAACTAATACTTTATTTATCAAGCATGTTAATTCCGGTTAATAACTCCGGATAATTCTGTATTAGTCAATTAATCTTCAATTAATTGACTGTTCATTTTAATTGTATTAGACAACTTAATATCAGCACAGGATTTCCCGATTTGAATTTCATAATCGCCATTTTCCACATTCCATGCTTTTGCTTTTACATCATAAAATGCAAAATCTACCGGATCAAGTTTAAATGTTATCCTCTTGGACTTACCGGGATTTAAATATACTTTTTGAAACCCCTTCAACTCACGGATTGGCCTTTCAATAGCCGGAGTTTTTTCATGGATATAGAGTTGAACAACATCCGCTCCAAACTGATTCCCGGTATTTTTCACATCTACACTGGCAATTACGGAGCCGTTATCGCTTTTTGAGACCTGTAAATCAGTATATTGAAAACTGGTGTAACTTAATCCATAGCCGAAAGAAAATTCAGGTTTTATTTTTTTTGATAAATAATAGCGGTAACCCGTAAATACGCCTTCTTTATAATATACAAAGTCCCTGTTCTCAGTGCCTATTGAATGAGAGGGACTGTCTTCCAGCTTTTGAGGCCAGGTAAAGGGTAGTCTTGCTGAGGGATTGATATCGCCAAAGAGAATTTTAGCTATTGCAGTACCTGCCTCGCTGCCATTATACCAGGATTCAAGAACAGCCGGAACATGCTTTATCCATCCGCCTACTTCAAGCGGCGAACCATTTACTAAAACTACTATAGTATTCTTATTTTTTGTGCTAATGTGATCTATTATTTTTTCCTGTGAACGTGGAAAGTTGATATTTAATCTGTCTCTGCCTTCTGAATCAAGGCTATGATCTATACCTCCTACAAAAACAACTGCAGTAGCATCAATAATTTCATTATCAAGTTTTCTATAAGTATCTTTAACTACTGATTCATTTACAGGCATTTGCCAGTCTAAACGGCAATTAGCATCTCCGGTATTTTTATGATAATCTATCCTGATAAAAAACGGCTTACCTTTTTCCATCTGAACGGTTGCCGTTGCTTCATCAATTCCTTTACTCTTATCGCATACTGCTATAGGTGCTCCTCCTTCACGGTCGACGAAAAGCCATGCGCTATTGTCAGCTTTAATACGCAACATATATGTGCCTGTTACCGGCGGTATTATTTCTGTACTGAATTGAGCGCTGAAGTTGTCTGTACTAATTTTATTTATATCCGGCGATCTCATTTCCCAGTCAAAATCAACATTTTTCTCTGTACGTTCAATCAAAGGTTTTGTGTCTAAACCGCCGTTAAAATATTTAGCATTAAAACCGTTTTTATCATTATTTATCTTTAAATACTTCGGATTAATAAGTTGAAATCCATTTAACTCATCCATCGGGAAATATTTCACTTCAGTTGTTTCGTCTGCATAACTTTTAATGCCGTTTAAAATTGTAACCTCATCCGGCGAATCCACCCATGAACTTCCGCCCAGGCCAATAACACAAAATTTTTGATTTGCATTTGGACCGAGTACAATTATTTTTTTCGATTTTTTCTTATCTAATGGTAAAATATTCCTGTCATTCTTTAATAATACCACACCTTCTTCGGCAGACTTCAATGCAATTTTCTTATTCGCCTCCAAATCAATTTTCCCATCAGATTTTATTCCACCCTCGTTAAGATTTCCTGCCCATGCCATTACTTTTAATATTCTACTAACTTTATCATTAATAATATCTTCCGGTATTTTCCCGGATTTAACTTCTTCCAGCAATGGCTTACCAAAAAGCGAATTTCCGGAATAAGGCATAGAGACATCCAAACCCGCCAAAGCGGCTTTATCCGTTGAACGTGATTGGCACCAGTCTGTCAGAACAAAGCCCTCAAATTTCCATGTCTTTTTTAAAATATCATTAAGCAGATGTTGGCTGTCGCTGCACAAATCGTTATTTAACCCGTTTGCTGCAGTCATTAATCCAAATGCATGCCCTTCTTTTACTCCCGCTTTGAAAGCCGGGAAATATATCTCATGTAACGTACGTTCATCAACTATAGACATATATAAATTACGATTCTCATCACGATTATTACATGCAAAGTGTTTTATGCACGCTGAGACATGCTGGCTTTGAATACCTTTAACAAAGTCCACGGTTATTTTTGAATTTAGATAAGGGTCTTCTGTAAGATATTCAAAAAAACGGGCACCTAACGGGTCCCTGTTTATATTTATTGCAGGTCCCAATAACATTCCAATTCCCCTCGAACGGCACTCTTTACCCATCGCTACAGCTTCTTCCCCAATTAAATCCGGATTAAAAGTAGATGCCATGCTTATACCGGAAGGATAACCAACAGGCCCGTGCGGGCCTCTGGGGCCGTCGGAACAAACCATATTTGGAATACCCAATCTTTGCACGCCTTCAAATTCACTTGGACCGCCGCCTGTTAACATTTTTATTTTTTCATCTAATGTAAGCTGCTTTAAAGCTATGTCTGCTCTTTTTTCATCAGACTTAGTTGTATCCCAAAACGCTTGTTTTTCCTGTGCAGAAACATTCGAACGTACAATTAATAATATGCAGCAGCATAAAAAGAATATTTTTGAATTCATTTAAATCTTTTTCAACCTCAATTTATATTTATTTAATTAACCTATTTCAAAAAGAGCACAAGGATCTTTAAATCCGAACCAGTTTCAGACCGCTATTGTTATAAATCTTTACTTTATAACCATTTGGAATATTCAATGAATAATGGATAATATTATCGTCTCTTTTCCAGTTAAATGATATAATCTCATCGCCCGCGGGAATTGTACCGTTGCATTTTTTTATATTTAATCCTGAAAATTCAATTCCAATTTCTTTCTTATTCAGGTCAACGTACTTTACACCGAGAACATCTTTTAGAATTAAACATGCAGTATATGAAGTATAGCCATGGTTATAACTCCCTTTATCATAATAATGCTCCCAAAACGTTCCGGTTAGTTCGGCCATACTATAAAAATAATTTTTTATTTCATTCGTTAGTTCTTGTTTGCGTTCATACCGGGAAAGTAATTCCAACCTTAGCATAAGACCGGCTAATAAATCTGCTTTGGCTACTTTTGAATTTAATGCCTGATTATTTGCATCCGGCCCGAATTTATTCATCATTGTTTTCCATAATCCGGGGTAAGCTGTCGAATCGGCAATATTAAAATAAAATGCATAGTACTGACATGCTTCGGATATGTTTTCGGTAAGATTCAATTTTCCCGTATTATCTCGCACAGCATTATCAACAAAATATTCACCGTTAAATGATTGTTTCCGGATAGCCGCCCTTATTGCTTTTGCTTTATCAATAAACATCGGCTTTACATATAAATTCCCGATTGCCTCAAGCATCCCGGCATAAATCATATTGGTAGGATAACTAATACCTTTTGTAAAATCATTGGATTTTGATGCATCAACAAAAACTTCCCCATCAAGATTTTCAAGCAAACCATCTTTATTTTCAAATTTTTTAAAATAATCAGCTAAACCAAAAACTCTATTATTCAGTAATTTGATGAGTCCTTTGTCCTTACTTCTTTCAAAGTACCCATTAAGTTCAAGCACAAACCACATTGGCCAATTTGGTATAAAACCCCCGCCGATAATATCGGAAGGATAGCATTGCGGAATCATACCTTTGGGCAGATCAGGGAATGAATCTGGAAGTGCAAAATTTTCTAAAAAATTTTTTTCAACCAATGTATTACCGGAGATGTAAAAAGCTGCGCGGCTGGTAAAGTAACTATCGCAAAGCCATCCTCCCCTTTCCCTTGAAGGGCAGTCTGTAAAAATATCTGCCGAATTTTGCCTGAAAGTTTGAATAGAAGCTTTAAATATTTTATTTAACGTATCGTCACTGCAATTAAAAGATGAACGTTTAATATCTGGATTTGCATATTCCCGTAGGTAAATATCATTTATATTGCAATTCCCTTTTAGTACAACCACCTTAAGATACTTCATTGTGTAAGGTTCAAGAGACTCTAAATTATATTTACCCGGCGCCAGGTTATATGATACTATCGGCACTGTAATCAGATTTTTATAGTCGACGTCGTTCCCTGTTAATACTTCATCAAATATAAAAAAAAGATTGCAGGAATCATCGCAGGTCAGAGATGACCCTAAAAAGCCGGTCCTGTCAACGTCAAATTCCAATATTTTATACTGATTCTGCGCCAGGTGGATTGTTTTAACCGTACTATAATTTGAATCGATTTTAATATTTGATTTATTTTTAATTTCCTGAAATCTAAATGACGACTTAAATTCTATTTCCTGGTCTTTATATCCTTCAATGAACGGAATAAATTCCTTCAAAATAGGATTTACATAAAATGTATCCAATTTTGTTTGGCTAACATCTCCCCCGGAAAGCAACTTCTCTGGTTTAACTATGCTAAAATCCGGGTACCTTACTCTCCGGGGTAAATATTTCAGCGCTGTTAAATTTGCAAGTCTTTCCGGCACGATTTTACAATCAGCATCTTTACGCCATTTTTCATATTCACTGTTTAATTTATAATACTCGGTAAATGTCCGTTGAAATGAAAATCTTTCAACTTTTTCAACATGTCCTTTAATTTCGAATCCCTCAAAGTTTCCGGTTGAATTCCCAGTTGCCAAAAGTATTTTTCCATTGCATACTAATTCTGACTGTAAGAAAGAAAAATGCTTAGCTATGTAAAAACTTTTTACATTATAGCCTATTACTTCAATAGAAATAATATTTTTCCCGGTTACAAGATATTTTGAAATGTCCCATTCATCAATTCTATAAAAGCCGGGGGCAGACCTTGCGGACCCGCAACCGGCAAAATGCCCATTAACAAAAAATCGGTATAAAGATGAAGCGGTTATTCTAAGAACGGAAGAGTTTCCTTTTGAAGCCGGAAAAACACCTCTAAAGCCCATTAAGAGGTTCATTTCTTTTTCCCTGCCTTCAGCCCAGACGGGTGACGCCATTTTAAAATTAACTATCTGCTGCTTCAGTTTGGAAATATTTCCTGGGTGTACAGAAGAGGATAAAATAAAGAGGAAAAAACAGAATGGAAAGCAATAATTAAAAATTTTCATTCTTCAAACCTAATTTAGGAAACGGGTTATTACATTTACAATTTTTAATAATTCTATAATAATTTATTTCCTTCATTATTATTGAAGAAAATTTATTTGTCGAGGCCTTTGTATTCGAACCAGTCGAAGTCCGCGGGGTTTTTACAATTTTTTCCGTTACCGGCGGCAAACATACCATAGAAAATGCCTGACCATACATCTGCTACTTCAGTAGAAATTAATCTGCAGTTGCCGGTACCCAGTAACTTCCAGTTAATATTATCACCGGAATAATAGAAATGATATAAATCTTTATCCGATTCAATTTTAAGATAAAGTTTATCTGTTTTAATTGAAGAACTTGCAGTTTCCTGTTTAATATCTCCAACTGTTTTCCTGAGTACCACGGTTTTTTTTCCATGACGGATCGAGATAAAGATATCATAATGGAAATTACTTTCCTGAAAAACAGTTAATCCTGCTTCATCATTTGAATTATCAGGCTTAAATTCAACGGATGCATCACAAACAGAATTTATATCTTTTTGCCTTTTTCCAACAAATGCAACTTGTTTTGTTTCTACTAATCCATTTTCAGTTCCCCAGAGGCGCAAATATCCCGGATGTTCGGTTAAAGAATATATTTTTCTATTCGGATATGCTAAAAAATTATAATCAATGCCTAATGTTTTGGAATTAAAATTATCCATAAACGGTTCAGTTTCCCATGGATGTAATGGGAGTGTTTTTGTATTTACTGTCAATTCATAAACATTTTGAGGGTTCACAACAGGCCATCCGTCCTGCCAGGTAAGAGGAACCAGAAAAGTTTCGCGCCCTAAATTGCTGAAATAATTGTAACCCATATGTCTTGTAGCTAAATAAACAGCCCACCATCTGCCATCCTCTGACTGAACCAAATCTGCATGACCCGCACATTTAACCGGATGCCACCAGGCATTACGCTGGGATAAAATTGGATTATTGGGGCACGATTCGAAAGGTCCCCAGGGGCTTTTACTCCTTCCGATTGTTTCCATATGAAGCGCACGCGAGCCCCCTTCCGCCGCCATAAGATAATACAATCCATCCACTTTGTAAAGGTGAGGCCCTTCAATATCATCGGACACCAGGCCTTTACCCACGGAACGTAATTCTGTAAGCAGTTTACCTGTACTTATATCAATTTCTGCCTGCACAATATCTTTATTATCAAATGATCCCCGCCTTGTATAATAAACTTTTCCGTCATCATCGAAAAATAAGCTCGGATCAAACATAGGTCTATCTATAAACACAGGTGCCGACCACGGCCCGGCAGGATTTTTTGCCGTAACAAAGAAATTACCCCCGCCGTTTACCTCGGTTGTGATCATATAAAAAGTTCCGTCATGATATCTTAATGTAGCCGCATACATCATCGGTGAACTGTTATTTTTATCCAGGCAGAAATGTTCTTTAGTTGTAAGGCAGTACCCTATTAAGTTCCAATTTATTAAATCTTTACTATGGTAGACAGGAACTCCCGGGTAAAAAAACATTGAACTGCTTACTAAATAATAATCATCTCCGGCCCTGCATATTGACGGGTCGGGATTCATTCCCCGGTTTATAGGGTTTTGATAAGAATCTGCAGTTATGCCTTTATCATCAGATTGACAATATGAATTTATTATGAATGCATTTGCAATAATAAAAGTAAGTATTAACAAAATTTTTATTTTTATCATTCTTATTAAGACGGGTTTAAAGAAATTTCCGTAATGATTATTATTTAGATAAAGTGTTTATTCAACAACACTTACACCCTTTGGAACGGTATATTTAGTTTTAATTTTCCCGTTTGCCGACTTTTCATGGCTTACAGTTATAATACCGTATGGAGTAGGAAAAGTGCCCTTAGCCCATTTTAAATCACCAAGATTCGGTTTTATTCTGACTACTTTAAAACCCGGTTCAACAGGTTCAATACCTAAAATATGCTGAGACATCCATGCAGTCGGCCCGGAAGCCCATCCATGACATAAGCTATGCCTGAACCCTATATAACAATATTTCCCGTAATCTCCGTGTATATCTTTTTTCCCGGGTTCCGTTAGTTCATCTATCCGGGAAGCATTATTCATCCAATTGAGATCAAAATCTTCCCAAAATGTTGTTGCACCCATTTTTAACATTCCACCCCAATACTCCCTTATAACATCCAGGCAGCCCTGAATATCTCCTGCAAGAGCTTTAGCCTGTAAAACATAATAGCCATAAAATGTTGATAATCTTTGAGCCCCGTCTACTGCCATTACTTTTGAATTTAATTCTACGGGATCTCCCAAACCTGAAATTGCCATTATTGCGGCTGCCTGTTTACTGCTGCCCGGATCAGGAATATTACTCTTCAGCCGGTTCGCTGCGTCCAGGCATTTTTTTCCCATTTCCTGATTATTAAAAATCTTACATAAATCCGAACCTGACTTAAAAGTTTTAAATAGTAAAGCTTGTAATCCTGCATGTACTGCAATACTATCGGCAAAGGTGGGCCAGTCTAAAAATCTCATGCCGTCTAATTTTTCACTATTATCTTTACCGATATATTTTGTAAACTGTTCAAGAAGATTTAGAATATATTCTTTATTGCTCTCAAGATATTTTTTATCCCCGGTATACATATACCAATTGTACTGTATAATCAGCCACCACATTGAATAAGAACTTATCCCGTTCATCCAATTGGGAAGCGGTGTATTTGATTTAACCAGATCTAAACTATTCTTAACTATATCATTTGCTCCGAATACAGAAAGAAGTGTCATAGTTTCAGGATGCATATCGCCAATCCAGACCAACCTGTCCCTCTTAATCCCATCCCATAAATAATCCTGCATACAAAGTTGAACAGTATATGCTCCGGTATTCCAGATTTTATTTAACAATGTATCACTGCACGTAAATGAACCCTTATACTCCAGGTCTCTGTGAAGAAAAACCGCACGTACACCTAAAAGGGGTACACTCCTGTTTTGATCTAATAAATCAATTCTTACAAATCTAAACCCTGTGTTACCAACTTCTACAGTCCCCAGCCACGGAGCGGAAATAATAAAATCCCGGACGGAATGATCATTAGTAGCATTTTTAATACCGCCGATATCGCTCATAGCCTCTTCGGCAGATTCGCCAAAACGAATTCTAAATTTTGCAGCATTATTTTCTTTCATTTGCCCGAGCATTATCTGGGCACCGCCTTGTAACTCAGTCCCAAAGTCCAAAAGAATGCCTGAATTACCTCCATTATTGCTCATAACGCATAAATTTTTCTCTTCTAAAGTAACTTGTTTCTCAAATTTATTGATTAAACTTTCCGGGTTAGTAATCTTAGCAGAATCATTATCTGCCGTTTGCCAAATAATTCTTGAGGGGTATATATACTCCCTTATTCTTGGATCAAGAAAAGATTTTTTGATATTTTTATTTTCTTTTAAGGGCGATGGAAGTTTACTGTCTGATAATCTTTGTGAAATCAAGCTTACGGGAGCCAGTAAAGAAAGTATCAATAAATTGAATAATAATTTTTTCATTATTATAATTCTTTGTTTATAAATATTTACGATAAAGCTTTGAACGCGCACACTTTTTTTAGATAATTAAATAATTCTGTAATGAAAATAAGAAGCAAGGCCCCTTTCAACAAAAGGCCTTGCTTTTATTAACTAATTTTCTTCAAATAACAATAAATCATATTAGAAAAAAAATTACTTCAGATAAGTCATTTTCTTTGTAGAAGAGAAACTACCTGATTCGATTCTATACATATAAATTCCTGAAGCTAAACGGTTAGCGTTGAAATTAACAGTATAGTTTCCTGCCTGCTGCTGCTGATTTACTAATGTCGCAACAACCTGGCCAATTACATTATATACTTTTAATGTTACAGGACCACTCTTAGCAATACTGTATTGTATCATTGTAGTTGGATTGAATGGATTTGGATAATTCTGTGACAATGCAAAGCTATAAGGTATTTTATTATTCGATTTTGTAACGCCTGTTATACTCATTTGCGCTGTATTTTCACTAAGGATATGACTCATAATAGCTTTTTGATTGGCTAACCAAAGCGCTTTTTGAGTTGGGAACCAGTTTAGATCGCCTAACGGCATACCTTCAATTGATGATGTCAGAACTTGTTTATTTGTGTATGTTCCGTCAAATCTTGGCCATGCTGTTGGATTGCCTAAACCGTTAGTGTCTGCATTAAACCAGTATTTTGGCCATGCTGTTGTTGGAGGTAATAGTGCCGGATTCCAACCCCAGGTATGAACCTGGCATCCTATTAATGACCATGCTATAAGTGAATCTTCAAGCTGATAAATTACCGGCTGTGACCATTTCGGGTCTACATTATCAGATTCATTTCCATACATAAAGCCAGGGAAATTTTTATGATCGTTGAACATTTGAGCTTCTCTGCTTACTGCTATTGAATCCACCGGCTGTACCAAAGGCATTAAATATGACAATGGTATTGGAGTTACTCCATCATTATTTAATGTATGTGTTTGTCCCCAGGCCGGGATTGACAAAATATTCGGATTTGTGTAATCAAGGTTATACTCAACAAAATCTTTTCTTACAGACGGGAATGTTTCATAACTTGTAACCTTGGTTGTTGTGTCTGTAATCATTAGTGTATCTGCTGATATAAGGCTGAATCTGGATTGATCTGTTTCAGGGATTGCAGAACCATCAGGGAAAAATGCGTTCCATGCCATTACCCAGGGCTGGGTATTAAAATCGTATAATAAGTTGTTTGTGAAGTATCTGGCTGTGGAATACCATGACCAGAATAACTGGCTTTTATGGAACAGGAATGTATTATGATTAAACCATACAAAATGATCTACACCGCTGGTAAAATTATCATTAGTAACTGTCCAGGTACCCGAATTTACGAAAGTATTATTTTCTACATACAGAGTATCCCAGCCATTACCTGTTGCGCCGCCGATTTCAAACAATGCACCGTCATTTGGATCGGTTTCCTGTCCGGAACGAAGCAATAGGTTATTTGTAAAATATGCTCTCGGAAATGTACTGCTGCCCGCTGACAGTAATTGATTTGTGATGCTTAAAGGATCAAATACGCAACTGTCAATTGTTACGGTTGCGGTGGCAAGCATTGCTATCAGAAAACTTCCTGCCTGAACGTTATTTGAATTAGCGTCTACTATAAATAGATTTTTTAATGTAAGATTCTGTGAAATTTGGAACATGTTTACAAATGGTACGCCTGTTGCGTCACTACCGGTTTGGATCTCTGCTTTCATTGTTGTACTGTTTGCAGGTGTGGTTCCTACTATAGTTAAATTGAAACCTGCATTTGATATTATTGCATTTAAACCATACCACCCGCCTGCCTGCAAACGATATATTACATTACCCTGATTGGCTGCTATGGCTGCATTCAATGTTCCATATCCGGGAGTAACGTCTAAATATGTCTGAGCCAATAATGTAACACTCATAAAAAAGAACACCAGAAAAAATGGTAACCTTTTCATACTATCTCCTAATAATAAGTTAAATAAAAAAATTAATTGTTCTGAAAATTGAATTTGCTTATTCCTTTAACCTCCTTTTTTAAATCTCAACTAATATTTATAAAACAACATCTGATGAAATATCAGCCGGATTACCTCCTTCCTTTTTTTATTTTATATAAATGTGTTTGTTCTAAATAATTTAGTTATATGCATTATTTAATAACTTATAGTATACCTGTTAGAATACATACTTAAGTCCAAGATCGATTGTCCAGCCATAGTTTTCCTGGGAAGTAGGCCTTGGATCGCCGACTAGCTTTTGAGTTTCTGTCGGGTTATTTATGTTAGCAAAGTTAAATAAGGCCGACAGGTTTTGAATCGGCAGTTTCTGTGTTACCTGCAAATCCCATCTCTGGAAGCTTAAGCTGTTGGTACTAAACTCCGACTGAGGATTCCATGCCGCAAGTTTTTGACCTGAAAATTCGTATGACAACCATACGTTTAATCCCTCATAGTTATATCCTAATGAACAATTTGCAATGTTATTAGGTTGATTTACCATTGCACCGTCATTTATATAATAATTGGTAATTAATTGGTAGATTGGCGCCCCTCTGCTTGTTGTTCCAACTTGTTCATCCAAAGTTGTATATGTCGGGTACTTTGTTGATGAACTCATCAAAGTATAGTTGGTATATAAGGAAAAATAACTAAACGGTTTTGGCAAATACCAGAAATTTGTCTGCCATTCAAATTCTAAACCTTTTACATAAACGGGATAGCTCATATTAACAGGCTGCGTTATATTTATAACCGAGTTATTTGTGAAAATATCTTCATAGCCGGCCGGTATAGGCATGCCGGGCATTCTGACATATACGGGAGTCCATATTACATTTTTAGCAATTTTATAAAAACCGTTAACTCCGAAGTATCCTATTTCGTTATTAAAGAAAGCAACCTGAAGATCATAATTGCTCCAATACTCAGGCTTTAGATTAGGATTTCCTTCATTAAGAGTTTGAGGTGAAGTACTTGTGTTGATATATGTAAGAGGCTCAAGGCTAACATAATCCGGCCTGTTTAATGAATTTGTATATGAGAAATGGATATGCATCCAATCATTCGGCCTTATTATTAAATGTCCGTCGGGCAGTAAATAATCATCTTCATGAGTGGCATAGAGCGAATGACCGTTAGTAGACGTAGGGTAAGGGATTGAAAGCGTCCACCAGCCATTTAAATTATCATTGACTTTTTCATAACGGACGCCGGGAATAATAGTAACCATACTGCCTAAATCCAGTTGCCCCATTAAATATGTACCAAAATAATTTTCCTTGAATTTATAATTATTCGCCTGCTCGCCGTTAATATCCGGCCTTAACAGCATTTGTGCGCTTGTTCCGATATTCGGGTTAACCCAATAATAGTGCGACCAGGTTGCATACCAGTTCATAAGCTGATTTAACCGGTTGAAACTTGGATACCAGCCAAAATTATATTGCCCTCCCAGGAAATTATTAAGGTTACCGTTTTGGAATCCATTTGCCGTTAAAGCCCTGTCTATTACATCAACCCATGAGAAATATTTTGTAATTGTATCGCCAAATTGAGGAAAATTTACAGGCCCCAGCCATTCGGAATAATCTGCATAGTACCTTGTCTTATCTTCGTTTTTATATTTAGCGCCGAATTTGATATAACCTGATGTATTGTTGTCAAACTGCAGATTGATTTTTGCATCAAAATATGGAGTTATTATCCGGTCCATATCATCTTCAGATGAAACGCCAACGGGTCCAATTATAGTATTTTGTAAAGCTGAAACTGTAGAAAGGTTGCTGTTTACTGCATTAGCAATTTGCCCTAAAGGTAAACTTCTGTTCGATGTATCTGTATAAGCCGATGGTACTCCGCCATTATAATAAAAATCCCAGGTTCTGGAATTAGGTGTATAAACATGTGTCTGGGAAAAAGCAACGCCATAAGAAAAGTCAACAGAACTAAATTTATTATCACCCTTCAATGAACTCATATATAGTTCATTACCGGAACCGATATTTTGGGCAAAATAGTCCCATACGGTACGATTTTGATCATGTAAGTCAAATGATTTTTCAGCGCCTGTGAAATCCTGCGATGAATGTGAAAAGAAGTTATAAAACACTAGTTTGGAATCGGTTCCGTATTTATAATCCAGAACTAAACTTCCGGATGTTCTGTAATTTATTCTTGTATTGTCACTTAAATTGATATCATTAACATATAGTTGTGGAAGCTGGCCATTTGCCGATATAGTAGAAACTGCACCATAATCAGCCGTCATAAGTTCGTCGCTTCTGTTAACCTGTTCGGAACCCATATCAAGCAAAACCCCCAGCTTATTATCAAAAAACCTGTCGCTCAGATTTGCCTGCAATTTGAAATTATTATAATAATCATTTAAATGATTGTAACCGCCCTGAGCCATAATATTAGCGTGAAAACCTTCAGGCGCTTCATTCAGTTTTAAGTTAATTGAGCCCGCCGTAGCATTACCATCCATATCCGGAGTTAGTGACTTATAAACTTCAACGCCCTGTAAAACATATTGAGAGATGCCCGAAATGTCTGTACTTCTATCGGTAGAACTCGTAGAAGGAACCTGGATACCATCGATAGTTATTTCGCTGTATTTAGGATCTAATCCGCGTATAACAACATTAGTGCCTTCACCGCCGCTCCTTACAAGTGATATCCCGGGAAGACGTCCTATTGCTTCTGCAGCATTAGCATCCGGGTTTTCCTGTAAACGGTCAGGGGCTACAATATTTACTATAGAAGTTGAATTTACCTGCTCATTTATAGCATTCTGCTGCCCGGTTCTTTGAGAAGTTATGACAACCTCTTTACCGGCTATAGATGTTATCTCCAGCGTAGTATTAATAACTGCAATCTTCCCGGATTTAACTTCAACATCTAATGTCTTATCAAGATATCCCACATATGAAATTTTAATTTGTTGTTTGCCCGGGTTAACATTGCTCAGGATAAAATTACCATCCACATCTGTGGTGGTGCCGTTATTTGTTCCAACAACCATTACAATTGCGTATGGCAAAGGGCTTTTTGTATCAGAGCCTTTTACCTGTCCTCTGATACCACCTTTAGGTACGCTTTGTGAAAATGCCACTTCTGTGAATACCAGTCCCAAAATTATAAATACTAAAAAACTAATCCGTATGTTAGTTCTCATTATAACTTCCTTTTTATTTATTTGAAATGTTCTTTGTTTTATAATTAGATATTTTTTGAATTAAAATTTTTAGTTACTGCATTTCTTGATATAAATAGTTAACAATACAACTTTTCATTATGCGGATAAAAGAACTTTTTTATTATTATCAGCATTTTTTATCTTTCAAGAATTTTAGATTCAATTATAATATCATGGAAAGAATTCACATCGTTTTTCGATTCTATTAACTTTATTAACAGGTCCACCGAAGCTTTACCAATTTTATATGGGTTCTGATCAACTGTATAAAATGGGACTCCTAACCTTGATACTATATCATTATCACCGAACTCTCCTATTATTATATCTTCCGGAATTAATAGATCATGATCTAATATGGCTTTCCCCGCACCATAAGTCATCAATCCACCAACACTTATTACTCCATCTATTTTTACTTTCTTAGTAAGGAAGCAATCCATCTTTTTATAACTGTCCGCATAGTTTCTAAATGTCTGCAAAACAAGGTCCGGATCGAACTCAATACAATGTTCGCTAAGCGCCATCCTGTATCCTTCAAACCGGTCTCTTGCAACGGGTATCCCGGTATTTGGCCCTAAGAATAAAATCCTCTTTCTTCCCTGATTTATTATCTTCTTAGTTAGTTCATATGAAGCTTTTTTATCATCTATAGTTACAGACCTATAACCCAGACCATCAAGCTTCCTGTCCCAGCATACTAATTTTATTCCCTCTTCAGATAATTTTCTAAATAACCAATAATTACCTCTTCCCCCCGCCGCATTCAGCAATATGCCGTCAACATGTATGTCCGATAAAAATTCTATCTTTTCTTTTTCTTTATCTTTCTTCTCATCATGTACAAGTAAAATTGTTTCATAACCTTTACGGCTTGCTTCCTCATACATACCTCTTACGGCTTCAGAAAAAAATGAAATCCGCAAGTCGGGGATAAGTATTCCCAATATTCTACTTCTATTACTGATCAGGGATCTTGCCAGAATATTTGGGCGGTAGCCCAACTCTTTTGCTGTGTTATTTACCTTCTGCTTCATCCCGGAAGAAATATCATCGCTGTCTCTAAGCGCCTTTGATACGGTTGCAGGTGTTACAGAAAGTATATTTGCAATATCTTTCAGCGTTATTTTCTTTCTTACGCTTCGCATTGTTTTAACATTCTATATTGAAAAGATCGGATCGATTGAATATTGGGGAACAATTTGGATAATAGAGTAACATTTGTAATAACGATGATATAGTTAAATAGTAAGTTTTAACTTAATTGATTTCGCAATGCATTAAGTAAACACGGAAAATTTTTTTTTCCAATTCACAGCTTCGCAGCATAAGTCACAATATATCATTTTCTATATTACACCTTAATAAATTATTCCTTAAAGGTTTTCGCAAACCATTAAGCGAAATATATTGTTTTTCATTTATTATTGTCAAGAAAAAAATTTTTTTTATATCAGTTTCAAATTAAATGCCATAAACATTCTTCACCATCTTATGAACTGCAATATTCATCAATTGCCTACTAAATCAATTAAAATGTTAATATTGGTTATAAAATCCAGAATTCATTCAAGAATAAAGCAGCAAAGAAAAAAAAATAAGGAGATAGAAATAATTTCTGCTTAAATTATTTGAAATTCATTTTTTAAAAATATACTTCTCGAAAATGTTCTCTTTATTTTAATAAGCCGAGAGAATTCATACAAATTTTATAAAGACCGGGCGAGTAAAACTTTGCCTTTGTTTCTTTAAAAGATGCCTATAAAAATATTGTACTATTTCTTTAAGTATTTTTTTTAATAATATTAATTGAAGAATGAATGTGAATCAATTTTTGAATTAAACGGGTTGATACGCTAACAAATTTTTACTACAGGTATTCCAAGAAGCACTCCAAGTTTTTCTATCTTTCCCGCAATGTGACCAATACCGATTGCACAATGGTGTGCCGGTCCCTGTTTTGACCACAAGTTAATGAACTCACGAGCACCAATGGAAAAACGGTAACGGCTGTTGGTGTTGCCTATCTCAAGTACGGGGCCTGGTACAGATTCGCCTTGTGCTGTAAGTAAAAATAGACCACTTTTACCCTGCACTACTGATAATAATGTTACAGGTCCGTTTTTAACCGTCATTTGAATAGAAAGGCCCTGACCGGGTTTACCATGATAAATCGGCAGAGGTACTAACTTAACCTTTCCTTCGGCAATCCTAAAGTGAGCGGGGCCATCGTGTCCCAGCATTACAATATCATCATTAAAATCCATTGCATAAAATTCTGAGAATGACCCGCCTGTTCCAAACGAATCCATTATCTTCATAGCCTGTGCATTTTTTACTTCACATTCTCCTGCAACGGGAATATTTTTTCCTGTTAAAAGAGTATTACCAGCTATTACCGATGCAGCTATGTTTTCATAGTCATTTCCATCAGTACCTTCATAATAATAAGCAAGTGAGCCTAATTTATGGGCATCCACAAGTTTGTCAAGAGCTATAGACGTCCGTGCCGCACGTTCAAGTTCTTCAGTTGAGCAATTTGGTGAGACTTCAAATTCCCGGTCGAATTCAATCATTTTATTTACAACCTGCGATTCAATAATTTCATCACGGTATTTTTTTAATTCACACATCTCTACAAGTTCTATATGAGTTCCAAAAACAGCGCATTGTTGAGTTAAATCGGTATAGACATCGAGCATTCCATTATAATAGTGCCCGAGGATACCCAGATTATTTGTTCTCATTACACCTGCTACATTTGCCGCATCAATCCAGTCTTCAATTTCTTTCCAGGCTATTTTATCTTCCATATAGCCGGTAACAAATTCATAGCGAATGTCTGAACGGTTAAACACACTTGCGATTTCAGGAACAGAGCATGCCTGGCAATGTGCAAGCCATTCACCAGTCATTTTTCCGCGGTCATTAAGTTTGTTGAATGTTTCATAATCAATAGCCGGCACGGGCTGCAGATTAAGAATGATTACCGGGACATTTAACTTTTGGACTACCGGTAATACGGTTGAGGAAAGAGCATAAGTGGATATGTAGAGAAAAATAACCGAGACGTTTTCCCTGGCAAACAAATCACCTGCTTCCCGTGCTTTTTCTACGGTATCTACCATTTGAGCATCGATAACTTCAGCGCCGTACTGGCATAATCTCATAGATATTATTTTGCGGTAGTCATCAAGCCTGTTTAGTAATCCCGGAAATTGATCCCAATAAGTATTAAGACCAATTGAGAATAGCCCTATTTTTACTTTGTCTGTTTTCATTCTTTCCTCAATAATGATATTATAAATTTTTAAATATTGTTTCAAATTCTTTTTCAACGCGAATCACTGTTTTTTTCTGTCCATACAATTTCTCATCAAAATGCAAATAGATTGGAACAGGCGTTTCCAAATGATAATGCAAACCATCCGCTTCACGCGTCCATTTTACTTTAATTACTCCAGCACCTGAAGATATTGGCATAGAACCTAGCGAATTCTTAAGAGAACCCGGATTTAATACGAATGCAAAATGTTTTTCACCGAAATCATAGCGTGGTTGTAATCCCAATAAATATCTCGACATTTGCCATGTTGGGCAGCCTGCCCATTGATGACAATGACTCCAACGGACATCAAAGACTTCAAGCCATGTTGTACGGTCATCTTCCAGCATCCATCCCCAACATTTGCGGTATTGGTTAAGCACAAAATTCATTTGACCGTGTTCTATCAGTACCGGCATTGCATAATGCCCAAAATAAGGAGTAATCAGACGTGAATTGTTTACATCAGGATTACTTAATCGCGGAGCAGTGGTGTCGTTTGGAAAACACCTTAGTATGTGTTCTTTTATATATTCAATACATTCACTCTCCTGATTGGTATTAAAAAATCCCAGTTTTAATCCCAGCACTGCGCGATGATAACCAATACGTTTCCAATATTCACCACCATTTTTAATTTCAGAAATGTAATAATTATTTATAATTACAGTCATTTTTTCAGCTAAAGCCTGGTAATGGTCTGCCATATCTTTTTTATCAATAGCATTACACCAGCGGATCATATCCCGTAAAGCTGCTAAATAATATAGATTAACACCCATATCTGTTGGGCCAGGATTGCGTACATATCCCCAATCAACAAATGCCCATCCTAATGAGTCGCTAATACCATCAACAGTTGCCTGTTTTTCAAAGGCTTCAATGTTTTTTTCAGCATAAGAGAATAAATCGCTCAATAATATCAGATCGCCGGTTAGCTCCCAGTAATGGACGCATGCTGTTATCCATTGTGCGGCATAAGTGGACAGATAAGCAACACCGCCTGGTGAAAGACCTGCTACTAACCCATCGGTATTACTGCATTCGGCAGATTGAATAAGACCCCGTTTTAATAATCGCAGATCGGAATATGCGGCACCGGTAATATCCATTCCAACAGAAACAACATCACCGGTCCATTCGCCGCGTTCTCTTGTTGGATTATCGATTAGAGCATCTTCACTGCAGGCATTAAGAGTTTGAACACCAACAGTCCAAATTTTATTTAACAATGTATCATTAGTTTGAAATGAACCTTCCGGTTTTGCAAAATATGTACGTTCTAATATTTCCTCTTTAATAAAGTGTACTGTTTCGGGCGGCGCATAAATATGGACTTCGATGTAACGCCCGCCTTTAGGAGTTAAAGGAAAAAATTCCTGCTCTCCGCCGCGAGCTATATAATGATCTAAATTACAGGAAGTACCTGCGGAAAGGTTTATCCATGGACTAACTCTATCACCTGTTAATGATTCACTGTAAGCAAATTCCACCACAGCACCCCTGGGTAAATCTAATATAAATCCGGGACGCATTAATCGTACTCTGCCCAGATCGTATCTGCGCCAAACTCCATCAGGCGGAGTATTCTTTGGTTCAAGATCGCAAAGGAAAAACCGTGCCGCCGGATCATCTTTTTCGTAACCATACGTGTTAATAAATTTACCTGAACAAGTTGCTTGTAACGATTGTACATTAGAGTGTGGATTATCGGTAGCAAGAGGTAATAACTTACCAAGTTTCCTTTCAACGCTAACAGGTTCCTGCCACTTTGAATCATCAAAGCTAATATCTTTCCAGCGATCAGGTACTTTTCGTGTATCGCACCATTCTATATATCCCAATTGCGGATTGATCCGCCTTACCTGCGATTCATATCCTTCCAACCGTTCACATTTCCAATTAACCAATATTTCATTTCCATCATTTTTTATAACGCAATAAAAAAATGGTGCCGGGTTATCAAGCATACGAGTTACTTCACCAATTTGAGCAACCTGTACGGCAATTATATGATTACCGGCTGTAAGATGAATTTTGTATGTTTGATATTCCGGGTATGCAGCCGGAAATCGTGCAGGGCCTTCACAAAAATATTTTCCATCAATCCAGCCTGTAAACCAGGAAGCACCGAAAATTTGAACCTCGCAATCGCTTTCGGAACTTAAATTATATTGTCCTCTAAAAGCTGCATAATAATCCTTCTCTTCATTAGGTAAATTGCGATACCACATATACTTTGGTGCAGAATTTTCCGATGCATTAACTAAAACCGGAAGTAAAAACATTATTACTGCAAATAAATAAATTTTCATTTTATAATACCGTTCTTTGAAATAAAGTGATAGTTTCCCGATCCTATTTCATAAACAGCCCTTCCGCCTTCCATTTTTACAAACTTCACGCCCGCTTCTTTTGAAGCCTGTTGTCTACCATCAGTAATATCTGCTTCATTCTTTGCCGGGATATAAATAGTTGCAGTTGTGTTGGCTGGAATACTTATTTCCCAGTTGAATTTAAAGCCATTTATATGCCATTCACTCTTTATAGGCCCGTATTTTGATAGATAAGAAGCTTTAACAAATTTTAGATCACCTGCAGGAAGCGGATTCATTATTATGTGTTTAAATGCCGGTTCATCGGGATCTGATTTGATCCCGGCGAGATCTTCATAGTACCAAATGATAAGGTCACCCAGAAGCATTACATGATTTCCGGAGTTCATCGCCGGATCGGCAGTATTTCCGTTCCATAGTTCCCAGATTGTTGTTGCACCGTTTTCAATCATGTATCCCCAGCTTGGGTAATCTTTATTCGTCGCAATTTTAAAAGCTAATTCCGGATCACCATTATCTGTAAGCGTTCGCATAATCCACTGTCCGCCTAATAAACCTGTACTGGTATGGCTGTTATAAACATGAGTAGTTTTATAGACAAGGTTATCGAAAACTTTACTTTTTGTATCATTCGCAGGAATACCGAAATATAGTGCAAGTGCATTAGCCGTCACGGTATTGTTTGCATAAAAAAGACTGTCCTTATTAAGGTAAGCATTATTTACTGCATTACGAACCTTATCAGCCAGAGTTGAATATTCTTTTGCATCCTGCTCTTTATTCAGAAGATTAGCATTATGTTCCATGATTTTCAAACAATGATAATAGTAAGCAGAACCGATAAAATTGCCCGGAGTAATCCGGCTGGAATCTTTAGACAGAATTAATTTGGGATCTTCAGGCGGCATGCACCAATCTCCGAACTGATCTCTAAGCAGCAGATAATCTTTCGAGTATTCATTGCTCATGAATGTAAGCCATTTTTTCATCACGTCATAATTGTCAGCAATTACTTTAAGGTTTCCAAACTGACGGTAAAGATTATCCGGTATTAAGATTATTGATGATGGCCAGGTCATATTATTAGTATAAATCGGCCAATAAGCAGGAGCCACGTCAGGCAGGCTGCCTGTTTCTTTTTGAGCATCAGCAATATCAGTCATCCAATTTGAATATAAGCGGTCATTATCGAAAATAAAACTCTCTCCATAAGAATTCATTGAACGGTCACCCAACCAGCCCTGACGTTCATCACGCTGTGGACAGTCAGTCGGAAGGCTACGATAATTTCCGCGGATTCCCCAATAAGCAGCTTTGTAAATTTTATTAATGATCTCATTAGAGCAACTGAAATTTCCGATCGTTTTAATATTATCGTAAATAACTTTTCCCTCAATACTATTTAGTGCGGGCTTGCCGGGAAACCCTGTTATTTTTACATATCTAAATCCATGATATGAAAAACGCGGTTCCCATTGTTCAAGTTTTCCGCCTTTTGTAATATAATTATCGGTAAGTTTTGCTGAACGAAGATTATCTATATATAAATCTCCGTCTGCATTTAATTTTTCTGCAAATTGCAATTTAACATCAGTGCCTTTTTCTGCTTTTACCTTTAAGGATACCCAACCCACCATATTTTGTCCCATATCAAAGATATAAACACCAGGATTAAATTCTTTCACGGATTTGGGTCTTATGGTTTCCATTATCTTAATTGGTTCAATCATCTGGGCAGATAATTTTTGCGACGGATCTGCCGTTATTTCCGCTGTCAACCATTTAGAATCATCAAACCCTTTTTTATCCCAGCCGGACATTTCTTTTCTTGCATCATAATCTTCGCCGTCGTATTCATTGTTGGCTGTAATGGGGCCGTCAGCAGTAATTTTCCATGATGTATCACTTACAATACTTTGAAAAGTGTTATCGGTATACTCAATATTCAACCGGAAAATCATTTTAGGAAAGCCATAAGTTATAGTTTTTGTCGGAATTGTATCACGCGGCGCAAAAAACCGTCCATTGCCAAGTATTACCCCAACTGCATTCTCTCCTTCAATCAGATTCTTAGTGACATCAAATGTCATATAAAAAGATCTTTTAGGATATTCCGATAATGCCGGTGCAAGTACCTGGTTGCCTATCTTCCGGCCATTAAAATGTAATTCAAATAATCCTAAACCGCTGATGTATGCTGTTGCTTTCCTGATTTTTTTCTGAACATTAAAATCTTTTCTTAAAATTCGTGCGGACAGCCGCCTGAACTCTGTATCAGTATTATCATTGCCTACTGCCTTGTCAAGACCAATCCATACAGCATCCCAATCAGTTTTATTTAATAATCCAATACTCCAACGAGCAGATTTACTCCACTCTGATTCATTTCCAATTCCGTCCCACACTTTAACTTTCCAAAAACACTGCATACCTGAACTTAGAATTTCACCGTTATAAATTATATTTATACTTTGGTCGGAAGAAATCTTTTTTGAATCCCACAAATCACCATCATTTGAATTTAATTTTTCTAATGTGCTTGCAACTAATATCCTGTAAGCAGATTGTTTTTGTGCTTTTTGTACTGATTCAGAATACCAGCTTAATCGGGGATTAATTATGTCTATCCCGAGAGGATCAACTAAATTTTCACATCGTAAATATTTTGGTGATAAAGTGTCGTGCCTGTTTTCTCTTGTAAATCCGGTAAGTATAATTGCAAAAGACAATAATAAAATTGAAAAAATAGATTTCAGCATATTATCCTTTTTATTTTTTTAGTTGATAATTATTTATTTAATAGAAGCACACGGACAGTTTTAATGAATCTACATACACCACTATTTTAAAAATGCCGGCAATTAAAATCTATTCCCGGGGAAAGCCGGGCGGTCATTGCGGTCGGGATACATAATTTTCCACATTTGGCTGGGATACAAGTTTCCCAAAAATAATGGTTGAGGTAACCATACCCTGTATAAATTTTTCTCTGACCATTCATTACCTGCGGAAGAGTAGTCACACATTACCAATGTCTTGGTTTGATGGTTAAAAAAATGTGATGGTTTAAAAAGGAAAGGAACTTCAAATGCCATCCAGATATTACCTGGTTTGGACTTTACGGGTTCTAATTCTATATATTCCTGAGCATCGGTTGTTGATACAACCGGCCTAACTCTTACATAACCTGCAGGTTCAACTTCCGATAGCGGATCGGATGTACTTTTTGTTCCCGTTACCGGTTTTTTGAAAACATCTGATTTTGAATTCAACCATACCGATGTATCCTGTGGACTAACAAACCGGTTATCAAGTGCTAAAAGTATAGGGCCGCGCATTATCGCGACCTGAGGAGCTCCGCTTGGAGCCGGAATAACTCTACCACGAAGATCAAGATTCATATTTATTTCATCTCCGGCAGACCATATCCTATTAATTTCAGCATATGTACCGGGTTTGCATTTTATTTTTTGGCCGTTAAGCTCAATATTATTTATTTTACTCCATCCAGGGATTCTGAGAGATATAGTAAAATTACCGGTTTTCGATGGTACAATTTTTAATTTAATCTTATCTGTTACCGGGTAATCCGTTTCCTGGATAATACTAACATCTGATCCGTCTTTTAACTTGTTAAAATATGAACCCTGCGAATAAAGGTTAACTTTTATTCCATTATTTGATCCCATTACTGCCCAGCACGGTGTAAGTAATAAGGCCCTAGGACCGCTCGCCACACAACAGCTTAATCCCACATCTTCATGCTGCATATGGCTCGGGACTCTTTCTCCAATAAGCGGGGAGAAGTATGACCACCAATATCCGTTCGGCGACATCGCACCTAATTCTGCATTGTACAGTGAAATTTCCAATTCATCTGCCCAAACCGGATCTCCTGTTACTCTTAACAATTGATAACAGTATCTCATCCAGGTTACGGTTACACATGTTTCAACCGGTTCGGATAAAATTTCAGTTTGCTCTTTTACTCCGTCGCACCATAATTCCTGGTTGGAACATGACCCGTTAATCATCCGTTCATATTTTCGAATACTGTTACCAAATTTAACGGCAGCATTAAGATACCTATTCTCTCCCGTTGCTGTATATAATTCTAAAACGCCTTCAAAATTGGACATCATTTCAAATGCCTTTGGAGCATCAATTTTTACCGGAGGTACTTCCGCAAGGGCATTTTCAATCAGGTGTAAACCTTTGGATGTAAATTTATTAGGAACATCCCATTGATTTACAATATATTTTGAAAAGTTTAAATATTTTTTATTGCCAGTTCGTTCGTATAAAAGTACTATTGCTCTTAAAATTGAAGATGGTGCTAATCCCTGTAAAACTGGTATTCCGTTTTCCGCCAAATTTATTTTGCCGGGACCAATTTTTGTTAAAAGTAAATCAACTTCTTTACAGGCGGCATCAAGCGCCTTTTTATCTTTTGTTTGGTCATAATAATCAAGCAGACCTAATAATGTATATTTTTGCCCCCATACGTCCCATCCGCCCAGATAATGCTGCTTATCATATGTACCTATATATCCGTCTGCAGTTTGAGTTTTTATCAATTCATTAAATGCTTCATCAATTACTGCATGATGACGGGGAGTTGGCTGATAAGAATATGCAAGCATTGCAGATGTAAACCATTTTCCCCAGTATTCGCACCGGAAACCGCCAAAATCATTTTCCGAACGAAGACGAAAAGGTGTAATTATTTTTTCAATGCTCTGTGACATCACCCTGTTCTCAATGCAAGAATTAATTTTTTCGCCCAGGTAACCGTCAATTTTAACTGATGACGATAAAGCCGGAATTAATTTATCAGCAATTTTAAAATACTTATCATTTTCTTCAGATTGCGCATAAAAATTACCTTGAGAAAAACAAAAAAGCAGGGATATATAGATAAGAAAATTAAGCTTATTTTTTATCTTCATATTTCCTCAATACTAAAGAGATTAAATTTGTTACTATTATTACGATTGTCACATTACTTATTAAGTTATATGTGAGGCTTACCTTTGAGGTGAGTCTTGGATAGCTGTTTCTATTTTAGAAGCGTCATTTTCTTAGTTTGAGAAAAATTGCCGGCCTGAATTCTGTACATATATATTCCCGATGCTAATCTTGATGCATCAAAATTAACTGTGTAGCTGCCTGATTGCTGTCCCTGATTTACCAATGTTGCAACTTCCTGCCCTAATATATTGTACACCTTAAGTGTTACCAGTCCGCTTTTGGGTATACTATATTTTATCTCCGTTGACGGATTGAATGGATTAGGATAATTTTGTGACAGGGAAAAACTCTTTAACTGATTTTCATTTTTATTTATTCCGGTCGTCCCGGTAATTGAATCCGTATAGACATAATTAAATCTACCGTCCGGCGCTGCGTCTCCATTTACATAGAAATCCATTATATCACCGTTAGTCTCATTGTTATCGCTCCACTTAAATTCAAAATTCAATTTCTTACCCTGCATATTAAATACAGACCGGTTTACTTTTAATTCCAGCGCTTTCCCGGATATTGCATACTCCGCACTACCAATCTGCGTCCAGTTCCATCCGTTATTTACACTTTTTTCAATTACTGCCAAGTCTCCGGGGTTTACACGATTTATAACATAATCATATCCTTCCCAACCTGTAGTTTTATCCCTGTCTATGTCTATCCACAATCGCATCCAACTTGGGCCGGTCTTTGGCGTTAAGGAATCTGCCGTTTCTACATAGAAATAGATATAACTGGTATCACGTGTTACTTTTGCCAGTACTATATCATTTCTACCGCTGGTATTTGTATAGACAAGAGAATCACCCTGACCGGGTGAATTTCGCTGAATTACATCACCTTTGTAATCAAGAAACTGGGGTTGTACATTAGCCCAGTCGTTAAATTTTCCCATTGAAATCGTCATTGGTGCCGATGCAGCAGGCTGAGCCTGCATGCCTTTGAATTTCCGGACATTATTTATCAATTGTATATAATATACGTCGGCTTTATCTCCCCATGACTTTACAGGTTCTATATCCCGGCTTTTCTCCCAGTTATATTCATCTACAAATGAAAATGGTGCATAAGCGTTTGGCCAGGATGTTACATCCCATCTGCCTGCAATCCATTCATTCCATCCCGTTACAAAAACAAGGTCAGGATCTAATTGGAAAGCACGCGACCACTGCTCCTGGAAGTTAGCACCGTACAGATATGCACTTGTATCGGTACTTTGACCGTTTGCACTGGTATAACTGCGCCCATATGTTATTGGTTCGTTAAAAGCTGAAGCGTGACCACCGCTAGTACTGCTGGCGTTTTGAGCAATACCAACAGTAACCTGTTCATAACCGCCGCCTGTTTTAGGTCCAAAACCATGTTGAGGATAATTTTCCAGCCAGCCCCATTGGTCATTTCTCGTCGGGCCTGTTACATAATCAGGTTGTCCCGGGCGGAATGTGAAAAAGTTTTTTATACTATCAACAAGAGTGCTGTTTACCCCCGGCGGAATCTGAACAGCAGTATGACCATGCCCGTTATCATAAGTTAAATTGGCTACAGCGCTGTCTGCATAATATATTTTACTATCGTAATTGCCATTATATACAATTGTTCCGTTAAGATAATCTTCTACCGGGCTCAAACTATTATTCCATGCCCATACACCCACTACCTCAGTAGCATCGTTCAATTCCCAATAATATGTTCCGGCAGGCTGTTGTGGGAAATTTATTTTAAGACGTGTATTGTCATTAAAATTAACAAATGTTGATTCAGCAATAGCCGTTTGAGCAACTGTTGCAGAATAACTTTCATTCCACTTATATAATTTCAATGTCAGGTCACCAATATTATTACTATAGCTTGGACAGAAAGCATCCACTCCAATAAAAGACGAATCAGCCTTAAACAATAGCCCTGCGCTATTACTTTGTGCGACAAGCATCTCAGGATAAGCCATTATCAATGGTTTACCATTCCACATGAACCACAAATCTTTATATAGTCCGGGCTGATACAAATCTGTATAAAGTTGAGTAATTTCCTCTAATGATGTTTGGGTAGCGCTAAAGTTCAGTATAAAAGCTATTTGAGGAGTTTTGACACCGTCTATTCTTGCCTGTTCCCATACTTTTAGCAATTCAGACCATGCTGATTGATACGTAAGATTACTGTTCGTGCAGTCAAAGAATGCTACATCAATACCAGCATTAGCAAGCATTTGTGCCTGCTTCCTTAAAACCCAGTCGTCTGTTGTCCTATAGTAGCCGAACAAAGGTTCATCCCACCAATAAACTCCTCCGTCAATAACTCCTCCCCATGCCGGATCATTTAAATTGTATGCAGAGCCTGGGTCTTGTTTAAGAGTCTGGGAAATATTTATAACCGGTGAAAAAGCTGCAAGATTATCCGTATGCCAGGTAAAATAAAATATACCTACATATTTTCCGTTTCTGACAGTACCAACTTCACTCTCAGATGGGGTTTTTCTTCCTAATGCATCGGTTGCCGACCAAAAATCACTATTTACATTCCAGGTCTGTGCTTCAATAATGAATGGTTGGAAAAGGAATAAAACGAAAAATAATTTAAGCAGTTTTATGCTTTTCATGATAATGCCTTAAAAGTAGTATGGATTATTTTAATATTATTTATATTCAATGGTTTTGTCGGGCGACAAGGAAACATATGCAATATTGGAATACAGATATGTGTAATATTTATCTTAATAGTTTCCGGAATACAATAGATTAATTTTAGAAAATATTTGACGGGTACACAGCTCCGCATGGTAAGTCACATTAAATGAATTAATTTAAATGACTTAATATCTAGTTCGACGTTGAATTATTTTTAGAAACCATTAATCCCGGACGTAACAGCGCATCGGCCGAAGCAGAAAATCAACATTACTGCTTAAAAGCGGTCTCCGGTTATTAATTTAGTTATGGCTGCATTAAGATAAATATTATTTATTTTTACTATATATTTCAATAGAATTATTGTAATTATTCTATGTATATTTTTATTGAAATAAAAATTGAACATATTTATTTTGAGAAACTTATATCAAATTATTTTTAACTGACATAGCAATTTTGGCAAATAACATTAACTTTTTGATATGGAGCTTTTTATGAAATCTCCTTACTTTAAATACGTACCTTCAAGTCCAGCAGATATGGATTGGGGGACAGTAATTACGGTAGCCGGTTTCACAATGATTGAAAAGGGGAAAATTTATCCCCCTCCTGGACACCCACGTAACTATAATTTTAATTGGGAGCACGGCAGAATACTTCTGGAATACCAGCTCATTTATATTGCAGGCGGCGAAGGTACTTTTGAAACGGGTTCTAATACATATAATGTAAAAACCGGCGATGTGTTAATGTTATTTCCAAATCAGTGGCATAGGTATTCACCTAATCCTAAAACGGGCTGGACTGAATATTATGTTGGTTTAAAAGGCCCAGTAATAGATAATATTTTAAAGTGCGGATTTATCAAAATCGATGAACCTGTTTTTAATATTGGTGAAGATGACATGGTCATTCAGATTTTTAAGGATATTCTGGAATCAGTTGAAGCAGAAAAATCATGTTTTCAGCAGGAGACATCCGGTGCAGTACTTCATCTGCTTGGACATATCCTGAAAATAAAAAAAGATGAATCCTTCAAAGGGAAAAACACTGAGGATTTTGTTAAGAAAGCAAAGTTCATTATGCTGCAAAACCTGACGCAAAATATAGATATAGAACAAATTGCGGATGAACTAATGGTTGGATATTCCCGTTTCAGAAAAGAATTTAAGAAATACACAGGTATGTCGCCTTTGCATTATCATAATGATCTACGTCTGCAAGAATCCAGAAAGATGCTGGCATTCACCGAAAAATCCATAAAACAGATTGCAATAGATCTCGGATACGAATCAGATTTTTATTTCAGCCGCTTATTTAAGGCAAAAACCGGTAATTCACCCACACAATATAGAAAAGCTTGTAAGGTTAAACCCAAAAAACGAGCTTAGAATTATGATTCAGGATTGAACACCGTAAGGATGTCATGCCAAATTTCCTCTTAATAAAAGCAATTAAACAAAACATATTAAATAATCAAAAAATTTGAAGGGATGAAAATATAAAAGCCCTGTAAACTGTTAATCTACAAGGCTTTATTTAGAGCTGGCAGTCGGATTTGAACCAACGACCTGCTGATTACAAATCAATTCTTAATAAATTACAGTTTGAATGTGTAAAGTCTTATCTATAAATCTTTTAATAATAATAGGTTATAAAACAGCTTTGGAATGCCTTGGAATATTTTAGAACATTTTCTTATAATTGGAATAAAAACAGTCACCAAAAGGTCGCCAGATTTAGAGAATTTGCAACCTACGATTTGAACTAAATTATTGGCCATTTCTTAGCCATTTAGTGGCAATTTAAATAAAATTAATCTATCCTCCATCCATCATCATATTTTTTGAATGCAAGGGTTAATTGTTTAGTCAAAGACGAAGGATCTAAAACTAATTTCCCAATTTCATTTGGTTTATACGAAATAGTAAATTCAACATTTTTATAAACATCATTACCAGTTATACCGGTTATATTAACATCGTCAATATCAGCTAACTTGAATGTAAAGAATCCTCCGTCAAATTGTTCAGATATTTTAAATGGTAAAATATTTGTAGTTAAATCATAATAATTTATTCCAAAATAGTTCGTTTTAAACTTAATAAATCCAGCTTCAATTAATTGCTGTTGAAAATTGTCTTTAGAACTCATTTCAGAACATCTAATATCATAACCACCTAATCCATTGTTTAAAGAAGCAGTTAAAGTAAGAGAATTCCATTTAGCATCTTTTTTATCAAGAATAAGGTCCTTTGCTTTACCTCTGGATAAATCAGAACAACCGATGTAACTTAGAGACATAATGGATAAAATAAATAGAAACACAATATTTGTTTTCATTTTCATTCCCTTTAATTAATTATTTAAAATACTCATATGTCCTATAAGAAATAGACGTTTGTTTTTTGTCAGTAAATGTTTCCATTCGTGTCCAGTTTCCATTATGATCATATTTATACTTAAAAGTAGCAATAGTTACTTTAGGCCCACTTGTTATAATTATTCTAATTACATTCCCATTATTATCATATTCAAATGTACTTTTAGATAAAAACATTAGATCAAGACCATAATAAATTGCTTCTATTATTTTATTATCTTTGTTAAACTTTGAATCTATTCTTTTTAATATTACTCCATGTATGTTAGTATAATTATCTTCTAATACATTACCATTATCATCATAGTCTAAATTCCCTACATACTGAGATTTATTATTATATCGGCCAGCACCTAATAATTTCCCGTCAATTGAGCTATATGTGTAAACAATCTTATCATCTTCTTCAACGGTGTCTCCTTTATAATCCTTGCTATAATTATTTTCAGTTTTTTCACTAATATTCCCTTTATTATCATATTTATAGTTATAAATATATTTATAAGACCCCTCACAGTTTACCTCAATTAAATTTTCGTCTTTATCATATTTGTATATTGTTTTGTAACCGTTTGCCCCTGATATTCTTTCTATTTCATAACCTAATTCGTTATAGATTGTTATCCCCTCCGTACGACTATGACTATTGCCATTGGTAATATTTGCTTTGAAAGGTGAATTTTCATTCACAGACTTTACCCTACCTTTTAAGTTATCTCTCTTCCAGCCGCTTATTCTAAGTTTGTTTGATTCCGAATTATCTTTTGTCGTATAGCCACTAAAAACTGATATAATAAATATTAATAGTGTTAACAATTTCATAATTATCTCCTTTTTTATGGCTTTAAATAATATGGATTATAAACGATCATGTTCTGAATTAAAATATTACCTCTTGACAAATTTTTTAGATGTGTAATAATATAATTAACAATATTCGAGCAATTATCCAAATAAGTATTTTAATCAATTTATACCCATCTCTTTAACCGCATTTCATTTTATCCCTAAAAAGACCGGGAAAAATTAGTAATTGTGTCGCCTATATGTCCTTTCATTTCGGGTAATATTCCACGAAATAAAAAGGACAGCAACCTACTTAACTTGGCTCATAATAAATACAATAATTCGCACAAGATTAACCAGGTTGCTTTCCTTACGGACAATAGGCGACTAATAAAATATAATATGAATAACATTATAAAATTAAACTCTCAAATCGAAATTGACTTGTCCAAATTGATTGACAGTCGGCTTTTAGTTCAGGCAAATTCCGGTGGTGGTAGGTGGCAACAATCTCAATCAGGGGGAACGCCAACTATTCCGGTTAACAATACCACAAAAACAAATACACCCTCAATGATGGATAAAATTAATTTAGCAGCGAAAACAAAAGGAACTGATAATACGATAAAGAATACTTGGAATAGTGTATTAAATTGGTTTAAGTAATATGAATGAAACAATACAACAGGCGATGTCAGACATTAAAGCTGGAATGCCTATTGAACAATTAACTAAGTATTACCCAGAACTAGACGGCAATACTCAAAACACACTATCTCAATACGCTAGTGATGTTAAGGCTGGAATGCCAGATACTCAAGCTTCTCAATATTACCCCGAATTGTTTAATCAACAGACCACACCTACTGATAGTCCGAGTGTTGGAGGGTTTTTAGGTAATGCTGTTAAAAGCACGGCCAATCTTGTCAGTAATGTTGGCAATGCTATTTTACACCCTATTAAAACCATACAGGCTGTCGGCGGTGCTGCTATTGGAGGATTAAAAGAATTAGGAGGACAGCAACCAGATGAACAGACCCAATCTTGGGATAACTTGGTCAACTTCTATAAACAGAGATATGGAAGTATTGATAATTTGAAACAAACCCTCTATCAAGACCCAGCAGGAGCCGCCGCAGACCTAGCTTCTGTTTTAGACGCCGGAGCCGGAGCTTTGGGAGTTGCCGGTAAAGTGTCTAAAGTTGGAGAGTTGTCTGATGCCGCCGATGCCGCTAGAGTGGCTAGTGAGGCCGTCAATCCATTAAGTGAGGCCGGAAACTTAGCAGGTAAAGCCACTGAAGCTTTAACCGCCGATAAAACGATTGCCCCGTTCGCTGGTTCATTTAATCCTGATGTGGCCAACTTGGCTAAAGAAAATAATATCGACCTGCCCATTTCTTCTGTTTCTAAATCCCCAATTGTTCAAACCGCCGAAGCTGGTTTATCAAAAAGTGCTTTTGGGTCAGACTATTTAAGCAAGATTGAAGACGCCGGACAAAACATTTCTAATATGGCTGATAAATTAGTTTCCGATTCAGGCGGAACAACTGATTTAGAGGCAGTTGGTAAAAACCTCACTAAAGGAGCGCAAGATTTCAAAAATACTTGGATTGATACCAAGAATGAATTATATGATGCCGCCCAACAAGAAAACTCCAATAATCCTATTCCGGTTAAACCCACAAATACCCTAAATTTTCTTGATAGCATAGTGCCAGAAAAATCAACTGTTTCCCCTTCACTCCAATCAGATAATTTAGATTTCTATAAACAATTAAAAAACGATTTACAAAGTCCTGATTATAATTCAGTACAAGCCAAAGCAGATTTACAAGCCTTAAATGCCAAAATAAAAAACTGGAACGATCCAGTTAATACGGGCGACCCAGCGACTCTTAAAGCGATAGCCGCCAATTTAAGTGAGGACACCGATACTGCTATTAAATATTTCAATCCACAATTAGCAGAACAAATTGACAAAGCTAATGCCTTTTATAAAGACGGAATTACTAAATTAAATAGCAAGTTTGGCAGAGCGATAAAAAATAACATTAACCAACCTGAGAAGATTGTTAATGCTGTTGTAAGTAAATCCGTTCCTAGCGATATTCCCGCAATACAAGATTTAGTCGGAGAGTCAGCCTTTAATGATTTAAGAACTTCTTATCTTAATAAGATTATAAGTTCAGCGAAGTCTTCGGCGGATGGAACTTTAATGCCGGGCAAATTATCAAATCTATTAAAGACAAATGACCCGATGCTTAAAGAAATGTTAACCCCTGAACAATATGGTAAACTTCAAGATATAAATAAATTAACGCAGGCTTATAAAACCGGTTTGGGTGTAGCCAAGGGATCGCAAACAGCTTTTATCGGAAAGACTTTATTTTATCTTACATCAGCTTTTACCAACCCAATGGTATTAGCTAAGGCTTTACTAGGAGATTCCGTCCTTAAAACTTTTATGCAATCAGACGCAGGATATAAACTATTAACTTCTGGTTATGAAATGTCGGGAGATTTAGGACGGAACATTTCTAAAAACTCCGGCAAGGTTGGAACTATATTAAACAGAACCCAACAGTCCGGAAAAACAGAAAAGATTATTAACCAATAGTATGGTTAGGTCTAAAGATATCCCAAACTATTAGAGCTAGCAGAACTTGCCAAAATATAGACATATTTTTAGAGAGGGATAAACACCCTCTTTTTTGATTTAAGCGATTTATTTTGTTAAGACAGCCATATTATCGTTTTGGCGTGTATTTTTTCACCAGCGCGGAATTCACTTTTCCAGACCCCCATTTTCATTGGTCTTTTTTAATCAGTTTTTGCCTTTTTCACTGACCGGAGAAAATCACAGACCACACAGATACCCCAAAATCCTATCTCTGTCTTTTCTCTCGTAATCTGACTTTTCCACCAACTTCTTAAAAGCTTGACCGATTGCCATTTTACCAAATTTTCTACCCATTACAGCGTTAGCAAAACAGATGATAGAACTCCAATAAGGGTTCTTTTCTTGTAAGGAGCTAAAGGCTCGCTCTAATTTAGACATATTAACTATTCTTTATTATTAAAATCAAATTCAACATCCTTAAAAAAAATCTTTTGGTAACGGATAGGTAATATCTATTCTATTTTTTTCTGGGTCATAAAGAATATTAGCTTTTGGATGTTCTGATTGATAGTATTTCATTTGTTCCAATATCAATTCCATCTGAACAATATTTAATTCTTTCATATTATTTTAATAAACTCTTAAAAAATAAATCCCACGTTTCAAAATCAGCTTTTCTTTCCTGTAAAGAATTGATTGTATCCTGTTTTAATCGGCACTGAAATCTAGGATAATTGTCTTTCTTTTTCTTTGTCATACAAATTGTCGTACAATGACCAGTTTTTTATCCTTAAAGAGTGTTATTGATAGCTATTTTAGGAGTTAGTTATTATCCAAGTAACCTATCCTACAAAAGTTTATCAGGAGTTAGTTTAAGTCCCCCGTTGTCAACTGGTGAGACAGAGCGGGGACTGATATCAACTCCCGATATAAGAATTCTTTATTTTATTTTTGGCGAAAAAGTTTCTTATTCGTAACCGCCAATAGCTAATTGTAAATAAAAAAATCATTCTTCCAGAATGATCTGGAAACCTCCCCACACCCCGGCGAAGGAAAATGTGGTTTGGTTCGGATTGCTCCGAAAGAATGATTTCTTAACTTCGCCGGGTATTTGAAAATTACACTCTTATTCTAACACATCTAAAATTCTTGTCAAGTAGTTAGATAGCCAGGGTAGAGACATGTCTGATACCAGCCAGCTAAATGACTATTAATATTATCATAGCACATTTAAAAACTATGTAAAGAACCTGATTTTCTGTTTTATTTTGGCTATTTTTTATGATATTAAAAATATAATTTATAAATGTTAACAAAAGAATTCATCAAAGGGATCAGATCAAACGGTAATGGCTCATTTGAGACACTAATCAATAGTAATATATCTAATTCTCGAAACCTAGTCTTTATACTTGAAAATTTGGGACGCCTTCCCCCTGATTTTAACGGTGATTCTTTGGTAGGTTTGACGAAAAATAAATATTCCCAAGTTAGAGAATTAGCAGTTAAAAATATTGGGAAATTGTCTCAAGTAAAATACTTAGAGGTTTTAAATTACATAGCTAAAAGTGATGATGATACGGGCGTAAGAAGAGAGGCTGTATCTGCTATAGGAAGAATGAGAAACATTATTAATAATAAAATATTAATTAGTTTTTTAGATGATCCAGATCCTAAAGTAGTCTGTCAGGCAATAAGAGGTTTACTTGTTTTTAAAGGAAACGAGAAAGTTGATAATTGTCTAAAATTATTAATGAAACACGAAAATGAAACAATTAAAACGATAATTCACAAAGAATACTTTTCGAAAGTAAAATCAAACAAAAATAAGTTGCCGCATTGCGATTCTTTTGAATATCTAAAAAATGTCGTTGTTAATACTGATGTGCGCGTTGCTTTAAAATTAATAAAGGAAGACAGCATACATCTAACATTTACTTCACCACCTTATTATAATGCCCGAGATTATTCAATATATCCTAGTTATGATGCTTACCTAAAATTTCTTGAAGAAGTGTTCCTGGAGACTTTTCGTGTCACAAAAGAAGGTCGTTTTTTAGTTCTTAACACTTCTCCTGTTATTGTTCCAAGGATTAGCCGTTCCCATTCAAGTAAAAGGTATCCCATACCTTTCGATATTCACCATTTTTTAATAAAAATGGGTTGGGATTTTATTGATGATATTGTTTGGTTGAAGCCTGAATATAGCGTTAAAAATAGAGTTGGAGGTTTTCATCAACACCGAAAACCCTTAGGCTATAAACCAAATTCAGTAACGGAATATTTAATGGTTTATAGAAAACACTCGGATAAATTATTAGATTGGAATATCCACCAATATAGTGATGATATTGTAAAGGAAAGTAAAGTAAGCGATGGCTACGAAACAACTAATGTTTGGAAGATAGACCCGAAATTTGATAAAGTACATTCTGCTGTTTTCCCTTTTGAACTTTGTAAAAGGGTTATTGAGTATTATTCATTTAAAGGTGATTTAGTTTTTGATCCTTTTGCAGGGAGTGGGACAATAGGAATAACTGCGAAAAATTTAGGTCGACTATTTTTTCTGACCGAACAAGAACCAAAATATTTTGAATATATGAAATCATATCTTAATAAGGACACTTTATTTAAAGATAAACCAGCTCAATTTTTATCTCTAGAACAATTTAAGGATACAATTAAATGACATTAACCGAACAGGTCGCGAAAAATATTATTCATAAGTTACTTCAAGGCGAAGATTATCGTATTGAAATAGTAACGCTAATAAATGCCAGCTTTTTACAATTTGCCATTGATTTTTTTAAGAAGGTCATCGATGCTAAAATTGAAAATCAACCAATCACAGTTGATTGGTACAAAAAGGAATTTCTAAACCCTATCTTGCCTAAAGAGGAAATAGCAATCAATTCTGGTTTGAATATGAAGACCATTGGAAATATGTTTAATTCTACTGCTAAAAATATTGTTATAGATGCTTCCAATGAACATTATGACGTACTCTATAGTTCTATTCAAGCTCTTGTACAAACCGAAGATGAACTTGAACTTACTTTAACAATAAAATTTCGCAATGTTAGTGTTGATCTTAATGTCAGCGAGACCCTTATCGTCATTAATACTTTAGCCGTTAAACGAGCAGCTTTACGAGGTGGTTTATGGAGTACGGCAGGTAAAAGAGTAGAGAAACCATTAATGCATACTCTTTGTAAATTATATTCCGTTCCTAGTAATAATTATAAAACAAAAGTAATTAACAATAATTCAGAAGAAACATTTGAAAGAGAGATTGATTTTTATTTATGTAAAAACGGTCATGATTATAAATGTGAAGTAAAATTGATGGGCAAAGGCAATCCCGAAAGCGCGGATGCCGTTATTGCTAGAGATAGTAAAGTTTTTGTTGCTGATAAATTATCTGGTACAAATAAGGCTCAACTTGATAGCTTAGGAGTTGGTTGGGTTGAATTAAGAACTCCAAATGGTTATAAAAGATTTAAAAATGTACTCCAAATGTTAGATATTCCGTTTACAGATTATTCCGGGGTTAATTTAGTAGAAGATTTAGACAGGATTTTCGGAGAAATATTTATTTAACTTTCCTTTACTTGTTATTAGAGCGTGGTATAATAAAATATATCGCGCTTTTTTTATGTCCGATCCCATTTTAACCGAATATCAAGAACAATGTCTATTAGTCCAATACCTTGAATTGAAAGGCTACTTATTTTCTAAACTCGCTCAAGAAACATTCACTAGAAGTTGGGGGACTAAAATGAAAAACAAAATGAGTGGAGTAAGGCCAGGAGTGCCAGATATGCTGATTATTTTACCCAACAAAAAGCTTCTATTTATTGAAATGAAACGATCAGTTGGTGGACGAACCAGCCCTGAACAAATAAAATGGATTCAAGAATTAAATGAGTGTAAAGGCGTAATAGCAGTTGAAGCTCACGGATTTGAAGAAGCAAAAAAGTTCGTTCATCAATTATCCCTAGAATAATTTCCAATCTTTAGACTATATACCAATCTATTCCAATCATTTCCAATGCCCTTTAACAACTAAAAAAATAGATTTACCAGCGTAATAAACAATATACGGAGGTATAAAATGGGTCGTTCATTATTAGGAGAAATCGTCCACCAGATTTTTGGTAGCCCAAAATCTAATCACCACCACAAAAGTTCATCTAATCATAAATCTTCTAACAGAGATTATGAAAAACAGATGTACAGACTAAAACAATCCGCCTTTGAAAATAAAAAAGCTTATGAAATCAATAAGCATAAACTAAAAAGCAAAGGTTTAATCTAACGCGGCGCTCAAGATAAAGTGCCTGCCAATAAAAAACCCCCAGAGCGTTCCGCCGAGGGGGTTTGATAAATCCGGTTAACGGATAAATCGTTTAACAGTTGTGGCCTTGGCCTTAAGAGTTGAAAGTAAAACATCTTTATCAAAGAAAATACTACCGGCTAACTTGAAATAACCCGGTATTGTTTGTTGGTTTTTATAAACCCACTTAGGACACCGGCCAAGTAATTCGGAGACTTCTTTGATAGTTAGGTAGGAACTCATAAGATTACCTTTAAGCTCCCGAACCTCCTTTATTTTGTTTTACAATATCTCTCGCCACCCCCACAATAGACTATTAAATTTTACCAAAAGAAACTTAATAATCATAAGGAGAATAAACAATGGCTCAATATTTCAGGAAACTATCTAAAGGCACAAAATGGTTTTATAAGCTATCTTATAACGGGACTGTTTATCGTAGTCAATGTATTTTTTTAAGCAAAGGTGAAGCAAAGAGAGCCGAAGCCGATAAATACAAAGAGCTAGATGAAAAACACCGCTTTCCCGAACTCAAGGAAGATATGAAACTATCTGATCTGATAACCAAGCGACTAGCCGAGCTTAAGACCAAAAAAAGTCAATCTTACTATAAGGATAATAAGATTTACCTCAACCAACTTTTAGACTATTTAGGCAATATGTGGATAGTTGACATTACCCGGTCAGATGTTAACAATTTCCTGCTTTCCATTGCTGACCAATTCAAGATCTCCGGTAAAACTAATTACACCCCTAACGCAATGCTTAGAGTTTATAAAGCTCTTTTCAATTATGGGATAGACACCTTTAACCTCAATCCTTTTAACCCCTGTAAAGGAATAAAGTTTATGTCTATTGATAAGAAGCTTAAATATATTCCTAGCGATGACGAGATAGAAACCTTAAAATCAAAATGCGACCAAGAGCAGAATTTCTTAATAGATTTTATAATTCAAACCGGCGCAAGGATCGGCGAGTGTCTTAGGTTTAAGGGTAAGGATATTTTGTCAGATTCAATCGTTCTCTACACCAGGAAAAGCAGAAACTCTAACCTAACCCCCCGTAAATTAGAAATACCCCCCTGCTTAATCGGTAAGCATTATAAACCGGAAGAACTTGTCTTTGGTCGCTGGTCGCAACTCCCTAAATTCTTGGATAAAAAGCTAAGACAGATTAAGAAAGTCCAACCCGAAACTAAGCTATGGGGATTTCATAATTTGCGCCATAGATATGCTAGCAAGTTATCAAAACAAGGGACTCCCCTTTTTGAGATAATGTCCAAATTAGGCCACCAGAACATCTCAACAACTCAAATTTATCTTCATTTACTATAACAGTCACCAAACGGTCACCAGAAAATTAAAAAAGCCTTAGAACTTTCACTCTAAGGCTTTGTTTTATATAAGAGAGCTGGCAGTCGGAATC
>CAWIAG010000002.1:0-1649671 GCA_963834015.1 uncultured Ignavibacteriales bacterium | reverse complement strand
GCATAGGCGTCAACTTAAAAAATAAGTTGCTGTTTGTTCCAAGAATAGTAAATTATTGTATTGCAAGCAATAAGGACTATTCAATGAAGCCAAACAGCAAAGAAAAAGCAGTAACAATAATAGAGGAAAAATTAAATAAATTATCTATCAATAAGCTATCAAAGCAAAGTAAATTTTGCAAGAGGAAGCCAAAAAAAATAACGCCAAAAGATTTGTTAGTGGGATTTTTTATGATGGCCTTCAGTCCGGATAAAAAGTCATATAAGTCATGGGCAATAAAAATAGGATTACTAATAAAAGATAAAGTATCAAAACAAGCATTATGGAAAAGGATGCAACCAGAACAGATAGAATTCTTAAAGAAAGTACTAAGTTCGGCAATAGACAAAAACATAGGAAATAAAATAAAAGGCAATACAAATAAAAAATTAAGAGGATTTAAGAATGTAATTCTGGAAGACAGTACACATATAAAGCTAAGCGACAGTTTATGGAAAGACTATCCGGGTAACGGATACTGGGACACAGAAGCTAAAAAAGCAATAGTAAAGATTCAGTCAGCATATAACATAATAAAGAAGAATTTTACCCGTTTTGAAATAACTTCGTTTAGAAAAAATGATCAGGGATATGCGGAAAAGATACTTGAAATAGTAAAAAAGGGAGATTTGTTGATAAGAGATTTAGGATATTTTGTCTTAAGAATATTCAGAAAGTTAGATGAACAAGGAGTGTTTTTTATAAGCCGGATGAAAAGAGAATTGAAAATAATATCAAAAAAAGAAGAAAAACCGATAGATTTAGCAAAGATGTTGAGCAGAAAAGGGCAACTGGATATAGAGGTATTTCTAGGCGAAGAGGAAAGACTGCCGGTACGACTTATAGCCATACCTGTAGATCAGGCAGTAGCATCGGAAAGAAGAAGGAAAGCCAGAGCAAATAGGGATAGAAGATGTAATCCGAGCAAAGAGAGTCTATTCTTATTAGGCTGGGAATTGTTTATTACAAACGTTCCACAAGAAAGGCTGAACCTCAAAGATATCGCAGAAATATATTTTCTTAGATGGCGGATAGAAATAATATTCAAATGTTGGAAGAGTTACTTCAAGATTACAGAAATCCCTAAGGACGCAAACAAGATCCGGATGGAGTCATACATATACTGTATGCTCATATTTATTGTCCTTTTCCAGGTAGGTTTTTACAATTATTACATGAAGAGATTATCAAGCAGATCAATAAAAGTTAAAATGCGCGGATTAAGTATGATGCAGGTTATGCAGTACTTGGTCAGTAATATAAATATGTTGGTGTTCGGATTAAAAAACAGTTCCTATAATTTGGAATTAATCCTTGATAAGCAAATATCTTATTATTGTATCTATGAATCTAGACATGACAGAGTAAACTATTATGAAAAAATCAATAATTAAGTTGACGCCTATGCGATAATGAATCGGGACAGGCTCTGTTAACACCCGGGGCTACAAACATGTCATCCCTCCGGGATTTGGGACGCACAGATTTGCTAATCTGTGCTACGGGATTTGGGAAATTTAAATGCAAAATGTGAGGCTCACCTGCAAGGTAAACCTCACGAAATAATGGGTTAAACTTTAATTTTTCTTTTAGAAAGCGGTTTATATTTACTTCCGTTAATACCTTCTTCAATATATATTTTAATTAAAGACTGATAAGGTACATCCATTTTATTTGCTTTGGTCTTTAATTTAGATATTGTAATTTCAGGAAGCCTTATAGATATCGCTTTGGTTGTGGGTTTAAGATCAGGAAAACTTACAAGGCGGCCTTTTGACCAATCAACGTACTCCATGCTGCTATGCGTTGACCAAAATTCGCGCTCTTCATCCTCATTTTTAAAATCGGGAATTTCTTTTAACTTCTTCATAAAACAACCTTTCATTCTTATTCATAACCCTTGCAGAGATTACTCGGACTGCCTCATTTCTAATGGTAAATGAAATAAATAATTCCTTACCGTTATCCGTATGGCCTAAAGCATTATACCTTTTTTCTTTTTCACTTGAATGTTTTTCATCAGGTACTGCCCACAAGGGAGCATTTAAAAATACTTGTTGGGCTTCAAGAAAGTCTACATTATGTTTAATCTTGTTTTTATTTATATTTCCGGCGTCCCATTCAAATCTGACCGGTTTCGGTAAATCTATTGCGTCCATAATGTTTTAATGTATATATCAGAAATATACATTAGTGATAAATTAAAAGCAATAGAAAAGTTTTTTAATGGATTAAAGTTCCAGGGTTGGGGAATTTAATAGGTGGAAGCAGTGTATGGGTTGCAACGACCTCACCCTGGCCCCTCTCTCCCGATCGAATCGGGAAAGGCTTTATCAAGGAGAGGGGAAGAGGGTTTTTTTGTTGTTGCATTACCCTCCCGATAATGAATCGGGACAGGCTCTGTTAACACCCGGGGCTACAAACATGTCATCCCTCCGGGATTTGGGACGCACAGATTGATAATCTGTGATACGGAAAGAAAAGATGACGCACAGATTGATAATCTGTGATACGGAAAGAAAAGATGACGCACAGATTGATAATCTGTGATACGGAAAGAAGATATGACGCACAGATTTGATAATCTGTGATACGGAAAGAAAAGATGACGCACAGATTGATAATCTGTGATACGGAAAGAAAAGATGACGCACAGATTGATAATCTGTGATACGGAAAGAAAAGATGACGCACAGATTGATAATCTGTGATACGGAAAGAAAAGATGACGCACAGATTTGATAATCTGTGATACGGAAAGAAGATATGACGCACAGATTTGATAATCTGTGATACGGAAAGAAAAGATGACGCACAGATTTGATAATCTGTGATACGGAAAGAAGATATGACGCACAGATTGATAATCTGTGATACGGAAAGAAAGCATGACGCACAGATTTGATAATCTGTGGTACGGAAAGAAAAGATGACGCACAGATTTGATAATCTGTGATACGGAAAGAAAAGATGACGCACAGATTTGATAATCTGTGATACGGAAAGAAGATATGACGCACAGATTGATAATCTGTGATACGGAAAGAAAAGATGACGCACAGATTGATAATCTGTGATACGGAAAGAAAAGATGACGCACAGATTGATAATCTGTGATACGGAAAGAAAAGATGACGCACAGATTGATAATCTGTGATACGGAAAGAAGATATGACGCACAGATTTGATAATCTGTGATACGGAAAGAAAGCATGACGCACAGATTTGATAATCTGTGATACGGAAAGAAAGCATGACGCACAGATTGATAATCTGTGATACGGAAAGAAGATATGACGCACAGATTTGATAATCTGTGATACGGAAAAAAAAGATGACGCACAGATTGATAATCTGTGATACGGAAAGAAGATATGACACACAGATTGATAATCTGTGTTAGGGGATGAGACGCAGGTCAGACCGGTAATCGTACATATTTATATAACAAAGACAGTTTGGTAAATTTAAGTTCAATATAAAATGTGAACAGGAAAGATGAATTACAAGGTTTTGCTTTTTTATAAATATGTGCATGTGGAAAACCCGGAGCTGTTTGTTGATGAGCATCTTAAATGGTGCGCTCAAAATGATATTAAAGGAAGAGTATTCATTGCCGGGGAAGGAATAAACGGTACGGTATCGGGCAGAACGGATAATATTGAAAAGTATAAAGCCGTCATCAAAAATTATCCCGGGTTTAAGGATATTGTTTTTAAAGAAGACGAAGAGCAGCAGCATGCGTTTAATGCAATGTACGTAAGGTTAAAGGAAGAAATTGTTAATTCGGATTTGAAAACTACCTCACCGGGCAGAGGCGGGAAGCGGCTTTCACCGGAAGGGCTGTTTGAATTTTATAAAACCGGGAAGGACTTCATCATAGTCGATGCGCGCAATAGTTATGAAAGCAATATCGGCAAATTCAGGAATGCCCTTACTCCACAGATTCAGAACTTCCGGCAATGGCCGGCGGCAGCGGAAACGCTGAAAGATTATAAAGACAAAACAATTGTTACTTACTGTACCGGGGGGATAAGATGTGAAAAAGCCTCGGCTTATCTGGTTGAACAGGGCTTTAAGGACGTTTACCAGCTTGAGGGTGGAATAGTATCATACACAAAGAAATACCCGGACACATTCTGGCAGGGAGGCGTATTTGTATTTGATGAACGTCGCGTAGTAGAGCCTAATAATGATCCGGAGCTTAAGTATATTTCCAACTGTTATTTCTGCGGCCAACCAACCGCGTATTATATAAATTGCCATAATTTAGATTGTGATAAGATTTTAGTATCTTGCCACAAATGTAAAATAGAAAATAATTACTGCTGTTCGGAAGAATGCAGGAAGTCGGAGAATAAGAGGAATAGATTTTATGGGTAGAACACGAATTTGACCAGGATTCACAGGATTAAACGGATTTTTACGGATGATATGATGGGTTGGGGAATTTAATAGGTAGAAGAAGTGTATGGGTTACAACGACCTCACCCCTGGCCCCTCTCCTTATTAAGGAGAGGGGAAAAAGAGGTTTGATTTATTTGCCTAACCCTCCCGATAAGGAATCGGGACAGGCTCTGTTAACACCCGGGGCTACAAACATGTCATCCCTAGCGGGATTTTTGCACGCACAGATTTGATAATCTGTGCTACGGGATTTAGAAATATAAATACAAAATGTGAGGCTCACCTGCAAGGTGAACCTCACGAAATAAAAAGATAAAAATGTTATGAAAATATTACATATAATTATATTACTCGGGTTGGGGTACAGCTTTAATGTTTTTGGGCAGGAAGGGTTGGTTAAAGATTTTTATCCGAACGATACACTGCAGTCGGAGATAAATTTTTCCAATAATGTAAGGCAGGGTCCTGCAAAATTTTATTATCCCAACGGCAAATTAAAACAGGAATTAAACTATACGGATGGAAAAGTAGAAGGCGTAGTTAAGGAATATTATGATAACGGTAATGTAAAAGACGTTTATACAATTCAGGATGGAAAGCGGAACGGCCCGGAATCATTGTTTGATGAAAACGGAAAATATTTAAAAGATTTGAACTATGATAACGGGGTCCTCGTCAGGGAAGAAGCCGCGGCGGAAGATACTACTTCCAAACAGGCGGCGCAGAATGCGGCTGCAGGCAAAACAGATTCTTTGAAAAATAAAACGATTGCCGTCAATGCCGCGGCTGCGATAAATCAGAATGAAAGCAATCCCGAATATGCAGATACGGCGGATGTTATGCCCGCGCCTGTAGGCGGGATAAAAACAATCATGAATAATCTTGTTTATCCCGGCTCTGCTAAAGAAAAAGGCATTCACGGGATTGTGAAAATCCGCGCCTTTGTAGATGAATACGGCGAGGTAACTAAGGATGAAGTTGTGCAGGGTATAGGTTCCGGCTGCGATGAAGCGGCTAAAATTACGGTGTATTATACGCAGTTTACTCCCGGGTTAAAAAACGGGAAGCCGTGTAAAGTACAGATGGTTATAAATGTAGAATTTAAAAATACAAATGGTACTAATTAGCGAATATGGATTAACACGAATTTGAGCCTCAGGTTCAAGCCTTTGGCTGAAGGACGAATTCACATAATACGAATTAACACGAATTAGGATAATACGAATTCACGCGAATTAAGATAATACGAATTCACGCGAATTAAGATAATACGAATTAACACGAATTAGGATAATACGAATTTACGCGAATTAGGATAATACGAATTCACGCGAATGAAGACAGGGATTTTAACGGATGGGGAGTTTAATGGGTAGAAGAAGTGTATGGGAAAAGATTATTTTGTTATTACGTAACCCCGGGTTTACACCCGGGGCTACAAACATTACGTCCCATCCGGGACTAGAAAAGAGGAATGGGAAATTAAATGCAAAATGTGAGGCTCACCAGCAAGGTGAACCTTACAAATTATTTCATCACAATCATTTTTTTGACTGAATTGAAGCTGCTGCTTCCATCTTCAGAAGATGCCGTTAAAGAATAGACGTAAACACCGCTTGCTAATTTATTCGCATTAAAAGTTACAGAGTAATTGCCGGCATTTTGCTGCTTATTAACAAGTGTAGTTACTAACTGACCAAGTAAATTATAAACCTTTAATTCAACAAATTGCGATTTTGGCACGCTATAGCTTATTGTTGTCGAAGGATTAAATGGATTTGGATAATTCTGATTAAGATTAAATGAAGTAATAACCGGCTTTTCTTCAACTGCTGTGGTTGTATTCATGCCTGAAATTTTGGTAAACCCTTTTAAGGGTGATGTTATATTATTAACCGGTTCAGTGTTGTGTACTTGTGTAATTAAAGTTATGGTTCTTGTTAAAATGTTGCTGTTTTTATTTCCGGCAGCCGCAATAAAGCTGATAGTTCTCGGCAGTACACACGGATTTTGTGCAGTATCCTTATATGTTATATTCCTGATAGCAGCCTGGTAATTAGCTGCTGATGAAGCTCCGCTTAACGCTAAAGTTCCTTTTGAAGAGTTCCAGGTTCCCGTAATGCCGTTTTGATTTGTAAAATTAAGAATATCTTTTCCACTGCTGTAATTACCTGTAATTTGAACTATTGCACCAGTTAAATTAGCGTTGCAATTTATCTTTAACGATGAAGTTATTGTTATTACTGCGTTGCTCCCGGCTTTATATCCTAAGGTTGTATCTTCTATTGATGATAAGGAAGGTATCAGTATCGCTCCAACCATTCCCGGACCGGTACAACTAAAATTTACACTTCCGGTGACTCCGTCATTCCAACCGGTAACAACTAATATATAGGTACCTGCTGTTAGTTTCACGCTGTTAATACATGATTGCTTGCATTGCGAAGATACACCGGCTAATATATCGTCATTTGCTGCTATACCATGCGCCAATGGGTTAGCAGGGTCAAAATTATTATCATAAAGAAAAAGCATAGGATCCTGCGGCCCGTTAAAAAAGGTGGTATCGGTCTTGAAAGTATAAATTCCCGGAACCGTTACAGTTATTCTTTGGGCGGCATAATCATACAAAAGATTTTGCGCTGTCCATGCACCCGGTAACTGATTTCCTGTTTCTTCTATAATTGGGCGCGCAAATTGCAGGCCGGCAGATAAATTAGCGGAAAAATTTGTAACAACCTGGGCCTTCAATGCAAAATTAACACTAAAAATAACGGTGATTATAAGCGTCAAATTTAACAGCCAGGTCCGGCTGATAAGTAATTGTGCAGGTATATTAAGTGCATTTAACGGATAAAATAAGCTTCTTTTCATATTCAAACTCTGGTTTCGAATTTTTTTTAAGCATCTTGTTTACGCTTATATTTTCGCACAACCGGTTGAATATGAAATAGCTCTTCGGGGCTTATCTGAATAGCTCTTTTAGGTCATTATTATCTATAAATTTGCAGTTATAGAGGTTTTGGTAATTAAATAGTGGTTAAAGAAGAAATGGGGTTAATTAAGAAACGAATTACATGGTAAAAATCATATTTATTACGAAAGAATAATAATATTGTCGCGAATTGGATTAACACGAATTTGAGCCTGAGGCTCATCTCAGCCAAAGGCTGATGAGCCTCAGGTTCAAGCCTTTGGCTGAAGGACGAATTCACGCGAATTAAGACAGGGATGGGATTTATGGGATGGGGAATTTAATGGATAGAAGAAGTGTATGGGTTACGTCGACCTCACCCCCGGCTAAAGCCGACCCCTCTCCCAATCGAATCGGGACAGGCTTAATTAAGGAGAGGAAAAAGGTTTTTGGGCGATACGTCTTCCTCGGGTTAATCACCCGGGGCTACAAATATTTCATCCCTCCGGGATTTGAAGGCAATAAAGCAAAATCCTCCGAGGATCAGGAAAGCCTCGGAGGTTAAGTCAGCAATAAAGTTGGCGCTAGAGACGGGGAAGGCGGACCGGGCTAACACCCGAGGCTACAAACATGTCATCCCTAGCGGGATTTTTGCACGCACAGATTTGATAATCTGTGCTACGGGAGGTGAGCTTCACGAAAGAGGGGATGTTAAAAGATGCATTCAAATCTTAGGGCTGTCAGGATGTTGACTAATTCTTCGTCGGGGATTGACAATTTAATTTTAAAATTATTGAACTCCCTTCTTAAGGGATATTCTTTTCTTAATGTATCAAAATACTTAGGTATCTGCGCTTTGGGCATGGCGCTTATAGCCCTCATTTTAGCATCGTCTTTTTTAATGTCGTAAATTTTGCTTATGACATCGTTCAATTCTTCCACGCAGTTACACGTATGATTTAAATTTATTACGGGGGTTTCAATTACCGGTAGAGAGGGTTTCCAAACCGGCTGCTCTCCAAGGAATTTGCAGAGAGCCTTATAAATAATAACCGTTCCGTTTACCTTTCCTTCCAGGGAATATCCTGCAATATGTGGCGAAGCCAATTTAACTCTTTCAAGCATGGCGGTATTTATGTCAGGTTCATTTTCCCACACATCAAGAACCACACGTATACTTTTTTTATCCACAGCTTCAGCCAATGCAGTATTATCAACAACAAGTCCGCGGGAGGCATTGATCAGAATAGCATTGTCATTTAATTTATTTAAATTTTCCCTGTCAAAAAGATGAACCGTCTTATCTATCCCGTCCTTATTCAGGGGGACGTGAAGCGTAATAATATCGCAGTTATAAATCTCATTAAGGGGAACAAAATCAGCCGCACCAGATTTTCTTTGCAGGGGCGGGTCGTTTTTAAATACCTTCATACCAATAGTCCCGGCAATCCGGGCGATACGGCTTCCTATATTACCGGTACCGACTATCCCTATTGATTTTCCTTTTAAAGCAGAACTATTTCCATTTAATAATTTTGTAACGGAAGTAAAGACGTATTCCGTAACTGCATCTGCATTGCATCCTTTTGCACCGGAAAAGCAAAAACCTTTTGAATCCAGGTATTTAAGATCAATATGGTCCGTGCCTATAGTAGCGGTTCCCACGAACTTTACGGGAGTACCTTTAAGTAAATTTTCATCCACCTTAGTAATTGAGCGGACGATTAAAGCATCTGCATTTTTTAATAAATTATTATTTATCTCCCTGCCGTGGATAACAGAAACATTCCCGAACTGTGAAAATGCTTCCTGGGCATAAGAGATGTTTTCATCAACAATAATATTCATGGCACAAATATACAATTTTGGGAGTATGAATTTACATAGTACGAATTTTCACGAATTAGGACGAATTTCCATAGTACGAATTTTCACGAATTTGAGCCTGAGGCTCATCTCAGCCAAAGGCTGATGAGCTTCAGGTTCAAGCCTTTGGCTGAAGGACGAATTCCCGCGAAATAAAGACAGGTATTTTCACAGATTAGGACTAATGATTTATCTGTGTTTATCATAATAATCATATGAATCAAAAGAATCATAGTTCAGACAATTGCATTCAGGTCACAAATGGAAAGTATTAATCCTTTTGGACTATATATATTTTAAAGTTTATTAGTTATTTTATTATTGATTTTGGGGATTTAAATCTCTTGAAATAAATCATTTAACTATTGATAAATTCAATTGTGCGCTAATGTTAAATCTTTGTTTCCTGTGACAACTTTCACTTAAATATTCAATATAATTACCCATTTTAGGCCGGGAATAAAATAAATTTTGAAGCAGAAAAATACTTCATTTATTGAAAAAATAAAGAAAAAAGGCCGGTATAGCATACGGATAAATTATTAAGACACCTTACTCAAAACTGAGTTATTGTAGTGCGATTTGTTCAATCGCGTTAATCCCCGGATTAGAAATAAAAAATATTCTGAGATTGTCTAAAAAAATTATTATTGAACCCTGGTATTCTGAATTTCTAAGTGGCTATGTATTATTTAATCAAAAACAAAGACATTTTACCACTAAGACACTAAGATCACAAAGAAACACTAAGAAGAATTACTTATTAGACAACCTCATACAATTGGATGAATAATTTCTTGCGCGGACAAGAAACATCATCTGCCGTAAAATACTAAATTATTAAACGCTCTTATTTTTAAGACATTCTTTTATATGCTTAAATGGGAATGCCTTTTTCATGTTGAATAATCCCTATTCATTTTTGTTGAATATAGCAGTTATTAGTACATATATGTGGTTTACGTGGCGAAGCTGTGCCTAAAACATACGAATTTAAGCGAATTTGAGCCTTTGGCTGAAGGACGGATGAACACAAATTAACCGTAGGGACAGGTCGCGACCTGTCCTTACACGTAGTATATTGTGATTATTGGTAGAAACAACCTGTCTATCTCGCCGAGGCGGTGGTCCCGATTCCTTATCAAGAGGGCAGGCAATTTGTGTTCCACGTCTACGTAAAAACACTTAGATGGTTCTACGTAAAAACACGTAGAAAAATCTACGTGTTTTTACTGATTTATTTAAATAAAAAAGTTTTTATTTTAAAATACGAATTCAAGCGAATAAAGACACGTATTGGCGATTTAGCTGTGTCCTTCATAAAAATCATAAGAATCAAAAGAATCATAGTTCAGACAATGTAACCTCACTAAGTAAATGTAAAGCTTCTTTACGCGTGTAAAGAATCTTTAAGCTAAAAAAATAGAAATTTTTATGAATAAACCGAAAATGTATTGTTTTTGGCGACTTATGATGTTGGTACTATTATTGAGTTTATAATTGCGGGTCATATCTAATAATTATTCAGCGAAACGGTGAATTTTATTAAAAACAAATCATTTTCAGGGTTATTTATCTTCAAAATTCAAGACCAGGAATTTTGTCTGAATTTGAAAGAAATAATTAATGTATTAAAACTTCCTGAATGTATAATCCGTACAGACGGATCCGGTTCGGAACTGGAATATGCCGGGGAGAAATATAAAATGATTTCATTTGATAAAATCTACAAGCTTTCACATAAAAATAGTCCTAAGGCAAGAGTAGTATTGATTAAAATTAAGAAGAATCTTCTGGGTTTTCATGCAGATGAAATAATAGAAATTATGGCAATAAATGAAAATTCGCTGAAATTATCACGTTTTGATCATAATAAAAATCCTTACATAAAGCTGGTTATTAAATACGGGGAAAGGGAAATGATAGTGCCGCACCTGGAACAAGTCCTTTCCTTCGTTGAATAATTATTAAGGCATTGAATTTATTTTAGATTTTTTAGAACTTGAAAATATAAAGATGTGATTTACGTGGCGAAGCTGTGTCTAAGACATACGAATTAAAGCGAATTCTCGCGAATTAAGACATGGATGGGATGAATTATATTATTGATAGAATTTTTCAGGCAGACTGTCTCTACAAACGTAAAGATACGTGTGGCATGGTTATAGTGATATTATAGAAAAAAATGGAAATTATTATTCTTTTGATAATCCGTTTTTCAAACAATACATATTACGCCTTTCGGCATAACGCTCCCAGGCGTAATCAAATGATATTCGTGAAAATTCGTCCTAATTCGCGTAAATTCGTATTAATCTAATTTGTAAATTAGTACTATAAATAAATAAAAAATTGCAACGATAATAATTAATGTGATTTGCGGGATATATTTTTTTCTGAAATTGCATTAAATATTGACCATCAAACTGACTCTAAAGGAAAAGGATGAAACTAACCAAATATTTTTTAATAATTACATGTTTTATTACCTTACTCAGTTCAAAGTCATTTGCCCAGAATAATGGAATGCAGTTGGGGGGCGACTTAAATTCTTTACGCCAGCCTGCACAGGGTGGGTTTTATGATTTTTCGGATCCGCAGGCTGTTAACATCAAAGTAGCCGTCTGGGGTTGGGTAAAATTTCCCGGGAAATATTTAATTCCCGCATATTGTACCGTTAATGATTTGCTTTCATATTCAGGCGGGCCTACGGATGCCGCAAGGCTTGAAAATTTAAGATTAATGAGGATGAATCCGGATTCTACACAGACAATAATTAATATTAAATATGCAGACTTAATGATGGATTTAAAATCTAATAATATGATTAAATCCCCTTCATTACAGCCGAATGACGTCTTGCTCGTTATTGGCGAGCCGCGATATTACTTCAGGGATTATTTTACAATGATAGTAACTGTCAGTTCGGTAATAGTATCCCTGGCTATTCTTTTTGTCGACTATATAAGGAATAAATAAGAAATAATGGAAAATAATAATATTGCTATGCAGGATCATGGAAATAATTCAATTAAAGATTACATAAAGCTGATAAGAAATAATTTATTTCCTGTAATTCTAATAACTGCTGTAAGTTTAATCGTTGCTGTTATATATGCTGTTTCTGCAATTAACATTTACGAATCTTCTACAACTATAAAAATTTCCAAGCCTTCTGGAAATGTGCTTGAATCCCCCTTAATGACGGCAACAGGCCTTGAAGGATTTACAGACGACCGTTTTATCTCCACTGAAATGGAAATAATGAAAAGTTATGCAATCAGGTTAAATGTTGCAGAAGCAGTAATTGATACTTTTTATACAAAAAAGATCCGGGTGAATTTTATCTTATTTATGACCGTTCCTTATTCAATGATAAAAGTAATAAAACACTGCTCGATGCGGATGCCTTTGCTGAATTATTAAGCAGTAAAGTATCAATTGAACAGAAAAAAGGGATTGACCTTGTAGATATAAATGTCAGTTCACCTTCCGCATACGAAGCTGCCTTAATTGCAAACTGCTATGCCATAGAATATTTGAAAGAAAATTTATCAATAAACAGGGACCAATTAACAACCGTCAAAGATTTTCTTGAAGAGCAGTCAAAGGGAAAACAGAAAGATTTAACGGAATCTGAAGATGCCCTAAGCAAATACCAGGCTGAAAAAGGAATTATATCCCTTGATGCACAGTCTCAGGCATTAATAACGGAAATGGCAAACCTGGAAGCGCAACGGGACGGCTTAAAAATAGATATCGTAGCTAATAATAAGGCCCTCAGCCAATTAAAGGACAAACTAAAACAGCAGGATCCCAAGATTGCAGAATACTTAGAAAGCCAGGCAACGCAATCATATTTTCAGGCGCTGCAGGATGAACTTGCAAAAATTGAAGTGAACAAAGATGTGGCGATGGCAAATCAAAATGGAAAAGGCGCTAATTCGCCCTTATTAAAAGATTATGATACAAAAATAAACGAACTGAAAGACAAATTAAGCTCGAAACTTGAACAAATTAAAAGCGGAATTTTTTCAAGCAATCCTGATATAGTCAAGGACCTTACGGAAAAGATAATTGACGCTGAAATTAAAAGCGATACTACAACTGTACAACTTAACGAATTAAACGGCATTGTTGATAAATATGAAAAGCAGTTCAATAAGCTCCCCCAGACCTCAATAGACTACGCCCGCCTTGAAAGAAAAAGGGAAGCGGATGAAAAATTGTATTCATTGCTTGAGGAAAAACAGCAGGAAGCTCAGATAAATGAGCTCTCACAGCCCGGTAATGTCATAATAATTGATCAAGGCAGGGTACCAAAATCACCATCAAAACCCAACCGTGTACTTATTGTTCTACTTGGTTTCATACTGGGCGCCGGTATGTCATTCGGGTTTATTTTCATTAAAAATTATTTTACCAATACTATTAAGACTCCTGAAGATGTACAGAACAGGAATATAAATGTTCTTGCATGGATACCTTTCATTGAGGGTATGGGAGTTAATGGACTTAAAGACCATGAATTTATAGTAGCCAAGAAACCCGACTCAATACCGAGCGAGGCATTTAAAGCGCTCAGGACAAGGGTTCAGTACTCCAAGGTAGGGCAGGAACCTCTTAAAACAATACTTGTTACTTCATCTACTCCCGGCGAGGGCAAAACATTAATATCGGTTAACCTTGCGGGAACGTTTGCCCAGCTCGGCAAAAAAACCCTGATAATTGATCTCGATCTAAGGAAGCCTCGGGTACACTCATTATTTAATTTGAACAAACATCCGGGGCTTGTAGATTATCTTTTCAATGAAGTAAAATTTGAGGATATTATCCGGCCAACGGGGCTGAATAATTTAAGCCTTATAACATCGGGCACTATACCGCCCAATCCTTCGGAAACAATTGCATCAAAAAATATGAAGGACTTTATTGAAAGGTTAAAGAAGGAATTTGATATTATTATTTTTGACTCCGCCCCTGTAATTGCAGTTACCGACTCAGAAATACTTTCTTCCTTAGTAGATGCTACGGTACTTGTTGTTTCTGCAGATATGACTGAATTTGAAGTTATGGAAAAATCAGTAGAAATGCTTAAGCGCAGCAGTTCATCCTTTGCCGGAACAGTATTAAATAATTTCAGTTACAAAGCTGGTTACGGTTCGTATTACAAATACTATTATTATTATTCCGGTTCGGAAGGCACCAACGGCACCAAAAAGCCGCACAAAAAGCATGATATTTCAAAGAAATAACTCCTTCATGATTATTCCCCTCTAGGGAGGGGTGTAGGGTGGATTGAAGCGATTATATTTATATAACTTAAATCAAAAAGGTTCTTTCTTATTCGTGAAAATTCGTCCTAATTCGTGTTAATCCAGATTAAATAAATTATGTTCAATAGAGACACATTAAAAAAATTAAAACTAATAGTCGCCGATCTTGACGGTACACTATTAAGGAACGATGCCGGGATAAGCGAAAGAACCGAATGCTTAATTAAAGAATTAAAAAATAAAGGCGTACTGTTTACATTCGCATCCGGGCGGCTTCATTCAGCACTGAGCAACTATGCTGAACAGCTTGATTTAAAAATACCTATCATATCGCTCGACGGCTGCCTAATAAAAATTAATGGCGATGAAGCACCGCTTTATAAATCATTTGTTCCGCAAAGATATGTAAAGCGCGCGCTGGAATATGCCGACCGGCACTTATTAAATATTGCCTTATGCAACACAGATTCCATTTATTATACCGAGCGGAACTCAGTGATTCCGGACCTGATGGAAAAATTCGGAGCAAAATATGTGGAAGTCCCGGAATATAACGGCTTAACAAAGCAGACACTGGAAATAACGATAGCAAGCGATTACAAGGATAACGTAAAACATGTCCGGGATAAAATGAGCTTTCCGCATACATTCGGGCTGAACATCTCATATTTTAAATCCCACACCTATAACGGCATATATTACCTTGAAATAAGAAAAAACAGCTCTAATAAAGGCAAAGCATTAAATTTATTGTTAAATTATCTTGGTATACGCCAGTCTGAAACAGCAGTTATAGGCGACTGGTACAACGACATCAGCCTTTTCCTGCCCAAAACATTAAAAGTTACATTAAGCAACAGCCTTCCCGAGTTGAAGCTGCTGTCGGACATAGAAATGCCAAAAGACAACAATAACGAAGGCGCCGCAGAATTTTTAGAAATGGTCCTAAAAGCCAAGAAATAATTTGTACCGCGGTTCGCCGAATCGCTCTTTCAAAATGATTTATACTGCGATTCGCCAATTCGCGTTATATCATGTTAAAAAATAGTACGGGGAAATTGTCTGGTTTCTAATTTCGTTCAAATCACACAAATGATAATGATTATTAAAATTTATATAATTTAAAATTTTTATTCTTACCCGGTCTCCGGTCTTTGATTTTTTTATTCATATTTTTCTATTTTCCCCGGTCACCGATTCTTATTAGTGTGAATTCGTCCTCATTCGTGAAAATTCGTATTATGTAAATCCCATAAATCCTGGTCAACATTCGTATTAATCTATTTTCACCCACTATGCTTAATTAGTATTTTTTATTAATCATTCGTGGAAATTCGTAATAATTTAGAGGGAATTCGTATCCATGCAAACTAAAAATATTTTTTTTAAAAAACCCCATCTTCCAAACCTGCCCCCACTGCGGTGAAGGCAACACGCTGCGTATGTCTCACCCGCGGAACTGGAGTGAAAAGCTTATTGATAATCTTACCTTCTATAAAATTTACAGGTGCAGACAGTGCGGCTGGCGGGATTATTTATCAACATTTAATTCTTCCGCGTTAACTGGGAAAATTGTGCTAATATATACTATCACTGCAGTTGTTATAGCTTATGTAGTTTATATGATTTTATCAAGACTTATTCATTAATTTGTAAAAGCATAATATAGATTCAGACAAATAAAATTGGTTTTAATGTTAATATAAAGTTGTAACAATTTTAAAATATCAAGGCGGATTAGTTTTTAAATGTTTAGAATAAATTATTTAATAATAATGCTTTGTTTCATTACAAAATATTCATTTTCACAAACCACTAATGAATTTATGAATTTATTTGTTTCATTAAATGGCAATGATAAATGGAGTGGGAAATTACCGAGCCCAAATAAACAAAATACAGATGGTCCATTCAGGTCAATAGAACGGGCAAAGAATGAAATACGATTGTTCAATAAAAATGGGGAAAAAAATAAATTACTTATAAATGTTGAATTGAGAAAGGGGATATACAATATTGATGAAACTTTGGATTTCGATTCTTTGGATAGTGGAAACCAAAACATAGAAATTACATATAGAAATTTCGACAATGAAGAAGTGCATATAACTGGGGGCATACGACTTTCAAATTTTAAAAACGTGGCAGATAAAAACATATTGAAACAATTAAGTATTGAAGCTGCTAATAATGTAATGTGCGTTAATCTTAAAGATTTTGGTATTAAGGATTTAGGGGATGTTGCTATATCGGGAAATTGGTTTGAATTGTATTTTGATAATCAACCAATGACTTTAGCAAGGTGGCCTAATAGTGGTTTTTATACTTTTAATAATTTCGAATTCAGAGATACAACCTTAAAAAGTGGAAGTAATAAAATTATATATACTAGCATAAATTTTAATGATAAGAGAATTAAGAAATGGATTAATAAAAAAAATGTTTGGCTCCACGGATATTGGTATTGGAACTGGTCGGATGGATATGAGAAAGTTAGCTCTTTTGATACAACAAGAAACAAAATAATCCTTGCACCTCCATTTAATAATTCCGGATACAAAATAGGACAGAGATTCTATGTGGAAAATATTTTATCTGAATTAGATACTACGGGTGAGTGGTATCTAGATAGAAATTCATATGAATTATACTTCTGGCCGCCTGCAGATATAAGTGAAAAAATTGTTTATATACCAAAGATACAATCTTTAATAAGAATGAAAAATATAAGTAATGTTGAGTTTGACGGGATTATATTTGAAGTTACTAAGGGAGATTGTATTACGATAAATAATGCAAATAATATCGGTTTTAAGAATTGCATTATTAGAAATGCCGGGGGATATGGCATACTGGAAAAAAGTGTTAGAAATTGTTACATGGAAAATTGCGATATATACTATTTAGCTGATGGTGGAATTTGGTTAGACGGAGGAGATAGAAAAGATTTAATACCGGCAAACAATTTGATAACTTGTTGTAAAATACATGATTTTTCTTTATTAAATAGAACTTATAGGCCAGGCATTAATCTATTTGGTGTAGGAAATATTGTAGAGAAGAATGAAATTTATAATGCACCGGCTAATGCAATTTTAATGCAAGGCAATGAACATATAATTGAATATAACTTTATACACGATGTCTGCTATGAAACAAGAGATGTAGGTGCGATTTATTCGGGTAGAGACTGGACAATGCGCGGATCTGAAATAAAATTCAACTTATTTGTTAATATAATTCCGAGATATTCCTATTTAGATTCCAACCCTGTATCCTCAGTTTATTTAGATGATGGTATGAGCGGAATCTTGATATACAATAATATTTTTTATAGAGTTAATAATGCTATTTATTTTAATGGCGGAAGAGATAATTCGGCAAACAATAACATATTTATTGATTGCCAAACCTCTTTAATTATTAATCCCGGAGTAGATGAAATTTTACGTGATGCATATTTGATTCCCCGGTTAGATTCAATGCCATATAAAGGCCCGAAATGGGCAAAAAAATATCCTTCTTTGGTAAATATACTTAATGAAAACCCTACCCTGGCACATGGTAATAAAATAATAAATAATATTTGTTATAAAAGTTCCTGGTTTAGAGACAATAGCAGTCATGACTCTTTACTTGTTTTCAAGAATAATTTATTTCAAAACAATTTAATAGATGTTAATCCAGGTTTTTATGACACAAACAATATGGATTTTAGAATAAAAGTAAATTCACCTGCACAAAATATTGGTTTCTCTAATGACATTATTGCGAAGATTGCTAAATAAGATAAATAATGTTAATAGTTTATAGAGCAGGTATTATAAATAAAATATAAGTAGAAATGAAAAAAGAATTAGTAATTGAACCACCAAAACGATTTTCATCGATTGACTTTAAAGAGCTATGGAATTATAGGGAATTATTTTATTTCCTGATATGGCGAGATACAAAAGTTAGATATAAGCAAACTTTTTTGGGAGCAAGCTGGGCTATTGTAAGACCGGTACTTTCCATGGTTGTTTTTACTTTTGTCTTTAATAAATTAGCCGGCTTTTCAACGAGTGGAGTGCCTTATCAACTTTTTACATTCACTGGAATATTAGCTTGGAATTTCTTTTCAGATGGAATAACAGGTTCTAGTCAGAGTTTAATAACAAATTCAAATTTAATTACAAAAGTATTTTTCCCAAGATTGATTATTCCTGCTGCCGCTGTATTAAAAGGTCTAGTTGATTTCGGAATAGCATTTATTATTTATATCCTATTTATGATCTATTATTCCTTTAATCCAGGGCCAAATATATTATTATTTCCACTAGCCATTATTTGGGAAATTATAACGTCATTAGGAATTGGTTTGTGGTTCACGGCTATTGGTGTTAAATATAGAGATATTGCACAAGCTCTGCCGTTTGCGATACAGCTTCTATTCTGGATTACACCAGTAGGATATTCAAGCGCGAAAATACCATTAAAATGGGAATTGATTTATTGGCTAAACCCTATGACTGGTGTTGTTGAGTCATTCAGAGCGACTTTATTAGGACATGCATATCTCCCACTACATTTATTAATTTTATCAATTGCAATATCTATAATAATTTTTATTACAGGTATTTTTAATTTTCGAAGAATGGAAAAGGAGTTCGCAGATATTATATGAGTAAAGCAATAATTAAAGTAGATAATATTAGTAAGCAATATTTTTTAGGCCAAAATTTGCACGGTCGAGGGGCACGTACATTTAGAGATATATTTGACTATAAAATTAAAAATTTTTTTTCTAAAAATAATATTGAACGGGAAGATAGCAATAAATCAATTTGGGCATTGAAGGAAATTTCTTTTAAAGTTGAGGAAGGAGAAGTCATTGGGATTATTGGAAGGAATGGTGCGGGAAAGAGTACGTTATTAAAAATTCTTTCAAGAATTACTCTTCCGACATGTGGTAAAATTACACTAAATGGGCGAGTTGCATCATTATTGGAAGTAGGCACCGGTTTTAATCCTGAACTTACGGGCAGAGAAAACATATTTTTGAATGGTTCAATCTTAGGCATGAAAAAGAATGAAATATTAAAAAAATTTGATGAGATAGTGGAGTTTGCAGAAATTAACAAATTTATTGATACACCAGTTAAAAGATATTCAAGCGGAATGTATGTCAGATTAGCTTTTTCAGTAGCTGCACACCTAGAGCCAGAGATTTTAATTGTTGATGAAGTTCTATCTGTTGGAGATTCACAATTTCAAAAAAAATGTATTGGAATAATGGGTGACGCTAGTAGTAAAGAAGGCAAAACTGTACTTTTTGTAAGCCATAATATAGCAGCAATAAAACAGCTTTGTCCTAAAGCTATTATTCTAAATAATGGCCAAATAAAATCATTCGGTGAGACATCTTCGATTATAAATGAATATCTAAATGAGAATGAAGTTCACTGTTCAATGATTGATTTAATTAACTACAAAAATAGAAATGGTTCAAAAGAAGCTATTTTTATTAATGCAATGATTGTCGATAATGATGGGAAAAACAGAAGTGAATTTTCAATTGGAGAAGATTTAAGTTTAATTTTTGAAATTATACCACAAAAATCAAATATTAAAGTAAAATTTGCTGTAGAAATTAAAACCTCTGATGGGATAAACATTTGTAATATGGTAGATTCTGATTCAAAATTTGGGTTAAGTTGTTTAGAACGAAAAACGAAAATAATGATTAAATTAAATGATTTAAGATTATATCCTGACACTTATTACATTAGTCTTTGGGCGGGAAGTCTTAACAGCTCTGATGATTTCGATTATGTGCATGATTGCATCTCTTTTAAAATAGTTGATGGTGGTAGATTAACTATGAGAAAACTTCCACGCAACGCAGGTATATTCTTCTTTACGCCTGCATGGCTAATATTAGATTAATTCAATAAAATAGGATATTTAATTATGATTATTGTAAAACTCACGGGTGGTTTAGGAAATCAGCTATTTCAATATGCACTTGGCTTTAAACTAGCATTAAAGTCAATGGACAGATTAAAGTTGGATGTGTCCAAGTATTCTGATAATTATGAGATTCGAGAATACTGCTTAGATTTATTTAATATTTCCGCCGTGATTGCTGATATAAGAGAAGTTAATAAAATTTCAAAATTGAATTTCGTTGAAAAAAATATCAATTTATGTTTTAATAAATTGCAAATCAATCAAAAATATTTATTTAAGGGCAACCGTATTCGTGAAAGATTTTTCCAATTCGATCCGAATGTTTTACAATCAAGTGGAAATATATACTTAGATGGTTATTGGCAAAGTTACAAATATTTTGATGATGTTAAGAGAAAGATAGAACAAGAATTTTCATTAAAAAACAAATTATTAGAATGTTCCAACGAGCTTTACAATGATATATTAACTTCGAATGCTGTATGTTTGAATTTTAGGAGGACTGATTTTGTAACAACTAACCTGCATAGTTCTCTAATAGGTGAATATGGAAATTATTATTATAAAAAAAGTATAAAATTCATTGCTGATTCAATCGAAAATCCGAAATTTTTTGTCTTTTCAGATGATATAAATTGGTGTAAACATAACGTCCAAATTGATGCCCCGGTCATATTTGTAGATCATAATCATTCAGGATTAAAATTTTATAATTATTTTAAATTAATGTTAGCATGTAAACATTTTATTATACCAAACAGTACCTTTGGGTGGTGGGCAGCGTGGTTGAGTCAAAATTCTAATAAAATTGTGGTAGCACCAAAAATATGGTTTACTGATGATACAATCGATACAAGTGATTTGATCCCAGATACTTGGTTTCGTTTTTAATATGTAATAAAAAGAATAAAAATAAAAAGGAAGGATAAATAGAATGAAAAAAATATTGGTTACTGGATCAAGTGGTCTTATTGGTAGTGAAATAGTAACGTTTTTTGCTACTAAAGGTTATATTGTTTATGGTATTGATAATAATATGAGAGCTGATTTTTTTGGAGAAAAAGGAGATACTAGATGGAATCAAAAGCGTTTAACTGAGTTATTTAGTAACTTTCATCATAATGAAATTGATATACGAAATAGAAACCTTGTTATTGAAATTGTTTCTAAATTAAAACCCGATGCCATTATTCACACTGCGGCACAGCCAAGTCATGATTTAGCAGCTTCAAGACCGTTCGATGATTTTGATATCAATGCAGTTGGAACATTGAATTTATTAGAAGCTAATAGGAAGGTAAATTTAGAAACTCCATTTGTTTATTTATCAACAAATAAAGTTTATGGTGATGCACCTAATGAACTAAACTTAATAGAAAATCCTACACGATGGGAATATAGTGATATTAATTACTATGATGGCATTGATGAAAATTTCCGAATAGATCAATCAAAACACTCAATTTTTGGAGCTTCAAAAGTTGCTGCTGATATTATGGTACAAGAATATGGTAGATATTTTAATATGCCCACCTGTTGCCTGAGAGGTGGATGCTTAACTGGACCAAACCATAGCGGCGTAGAATTACATGGATTCCTAAGTTACTTGATTAAATGTAATATCGAAAGTAAATTATATAACATTTATGGTTATAAGGGAAAACAAGTCAGAGATAATATACATGCTGAAGATGTAGTCTTATTTATTTACGAATTTATAAAAAATCCAAGAATTGCACAGGTTTATAACCTAGGTGGGGGCCGATCAAATTCTATATCAATTTTAGAAGCATTTAAGCTCATCGAAGATATATCATGCAAAAAAATGATTTATGAGTATACCGACCAAAATCGTGTAGGAGATCATATCTGTTATATATCAAACCTATCAAAGATGAAAGCCCATTTCCCCCAATGGAAAATTACTAAAAACCTTGATGCAATATTCAGCGAGATTTTTAATTCATGGAAACAAAGATTAAATAAATAATAATGAGTCAGCTCTAAAAAGCAAACTTTAAACTTCTATGCTTTTTAGTATTATTTTTGTAATAAACTGCTAATTAAAAATTATAATAACAGATTATTCTAAAATCCTTGTAAAATATTTGAGTTCTATATTTTTGTTCTTGCCCTTTTCATATATGACAAACACATTGACCAAAAGAAGACTTTTGCTCTCTGTGCTTATGCTATTGACAGCCCGCGTTCCATAGTTTGTGCCCTTTGGTAACGCTTGTTGAATTGAATTGTTGTTATTCTGATTGTTCAAGTTCTTTTGACACTTTTTCTGTCAATAATGAGTAAATTTGCTATAAGAAATTTATATAAATATTTACTATGTTAAATTTTTTTACGAAATAATTATACCCTTTTAAAGTGAACTCATAATTAAACCCGTTGTTAGAAATTAAGCTAAAGCATTTTTAATAAGATTTACTGGCCTATTGTTAATGAATTTATTTAGATTCCTCAAAATAGTATGAGCAGAGAATTCAGAAACGACTCTTGTTCTGATACTGTCGAAAGATTTAGCATAGATTTTACAAATCATGAACTGATCACAAAGCTGTGAAAACAAAGTTTCGATCCTTTTTCTTGATTTTCTTAACAAATAGGGCTGTTTTTTATATTTGTTTTGATTAAGACGTAAAGGAGTTTTCAAGATGATGTTTTCTAAATTAAAAAAATCAGTTTGAATTTCTTTAGAGACATAACCTTTATCACCAAGCAAAAAAGCATTACTAATTTGTTCTTTTACAACTTTAAGATAGTAGATATCATGTACTGATGCTTTAGTTAAATCATTGGAAGTGAACACCCCCTTGATGGTACAAAGCCCATGTAGTTTGTATCCGTAGATGTAAGTATTCTGAAAAGTACAGAAAACTTTATTAGGCGATGTTTCAAAATATTTCCGGCAGATTTAAACTTTTCCAGTCCTTGATATCTTACATACTTCCAGAGGTATAGAATCTATGATATAAATGTTTTCTGATTCAACTATTCTATCAGAAATAATTTTTCTTACTTCTTCAATTTTTAAGAAGAGTCTACGGCGTTTTATTTTGTATTTACTGTTTTTAATCAAGTCAGAAAATTGCTTTTTTTATCAAGCTGGTCATTTAGTAAATTTCTAATAAGCAATCAAATTTATCGAATGTTTTTTTGATGTTGTGCATGGTAAATCCCTAATAGTTGTAAGTAATATTGCAATAATATCTTAACAACATTTAAACCAACTTCTTAGCACGGCTTGTTTTAATTTTTAATAACGGGTTATATGATGCCTTATGATATAGATGTAGTTATTCCTACATTTAATTATTCTAAATATCTTCTCTATGCTGTTAAATCAGTCGAAAATCAGACAGTTAAACCCAAATCTATTATTATAGTTGATGATGGTTCGACTGATGATACAGAAGAGATTATAACAAGTTACAATTCTTCAATTCCTATTGTATATTTAAAAAAAAATAATGGAGGACTAAGTTCTGCAAGAAATGCTGGAATAATATATTCTAATTCAACTTATATTGGCTTTCTAGATTCTGATGATTACTGGTTGCCCCAAAAATTGGAGGAGCAACTAAAATTATTTAATTTAACTAACACTGATGAATTAGGATTAGTTTATTGTGATTTTGAGTATATTGACGAAGACGGATTGGTTATTTTGAATAAAGCTAAAAATGAAATAGATATAGATTGTAGAGGTTATTGTTTTAATAAATTGTTAATGGGTAATAAAATAAATGGTAGCGCAAGCGCTACTATACTTAAAAGAAAGTGCTTTGAAAAAGTTGGTTTATTCGATGAAAATCTTAAAATGGGGGAAGATTGGGATATGTGGCTAAGAATTGCAAAAGAATTTAAAATAGACTTTGTAAATAATATATTTGTGCAAATTAGAAGACATTCGTGTAATATGCAAAATGATAAAATTTATGTATATACTAATGAAATAGGTTTTTATAACAAGTGGATTGTATTACCAAACGTGGATCCAAATCCATTTTCTAAAAGAATTTATGATAATATTGTTAGTTTAATTTTGAATTTGCATTTTAAGCAAGCGATTTATTCCATGAAAATTTTAAAGAATTGTCTAAAGCCAGAAGTAAAATATATCCTTTTTAGAAATTATAGTGGAGTAAATTTATTTACAATACTTTTAATAATAAAACAAAGAGTTATTAAAAAGCTAAAGAAAATATTTTTCAATGAAATTAGTTAGTGTAATAATGCCGGTATATAACGGCGAATCCTTTATAAGTGAGGCAATTAAAAGTATTTTAGCACAATCCTATAATAATTTTGAACTAATTATTATTGACGACTTCTCAAAAGATAATACTATAAAAATAATTGAAAATTATATAAATAAAGATAGGAGAATTAAGTATTTCATAAATTCAAATCATAAAGGAATCGTAGGTGCCTTAAATACAGGTTTGGAAAAGTCAAAAGGTGAATATATTGCCCGTGCTGATTCGGATGATATTAATTTAAAAAATAGATTTTTGAAGCAAGTTGAGTTTCTAAATCATAACAAGGATTTTATGTTAGTAGGCGGTGGATATGCTGTTTTTAACGAAAATGGAAAATATATTAAAATATTTCATCCTAGTTTACCAATTGAGATAGCTTGGAATTTTGTCTCAAATACATTTTTTGCACATCCGACCGTTATGTTTAGGAAGGAATTAGTATACGAATTTGGTCTTTATCCGGATGAAGAAGCAGAAGATTTCGCTTATTTTTCTAGTATTGTGCATAAATATAAGTGTGCTAATCTAGATACAATTTTAGTAGAATACAGAGAACATAATTTAAATCGATCGTTTGTATACTCTAAAGAAATAAATAAAAGTGTGCAAAACACATTCAAAAAGAATTTTTTTTATTATACTGGTAGTTTAGATAATACTGATATATTTTTTAATTATCAGCGCTTTAAAAAAGTCCAGTTTCAAAATATTTCTAAACTTATCTTATTAAATTATTGTATTATTAATAAAATCTTACATGATTATAATTTATCTTTTATTTCAATTCAAAATATTAAGTTCATAATAAAATTATATATTAATATTTTTATATTTCCCTTAACTAAACTATACGCAATAATTAAAAACAGGATCAAACAAATTATTTCTGATAATAATATTAAATAATTTATTATGATAGCTTTCATTCTTTATACCCTACCTTTTGTTTTAATTATTTTAATCTTAGGAAATCAAAAAAAGATAGCATTAAAATTGCTTTTCATTATTATCCCAATAGATTTTTCGATTAATTATTTTAATTTTCATCTCATCGATACAAGTAGTATTCAAATCCCACTAAGTGTTATGATGATTTGGGTATTTTATATGTTCGATTTGAATATTAAGCTTGATAAAGTTTACAAATTGGATCTTATAGTTACCTTTTTAATTGTATACGGTATTTTGATTGGCATCTTTAATTTGTCAATAATTCCGAATATTGATAGTTTTTCCTCATATACTTTAAAAATATCACCCATAAAGCAATTAATTAATAATTCAATTTGGTATTTAACAGTTTTACCATTTTTTAGAATAATGGAACGTTATAAGGAAGTCCTTTTAAACGATAACTTATTATTAAAAATAATTTCAATTCCTATATTGGCACATAGCCTAATGATCTTATTGACATTAAATAATCCAATTGTTTATTCGGATTTAATTGCACCTATATTTAATATAACTTCAGGTTATACAAGGTATGGCGGAATATTTTACGATGCTGAATTTCTAATTGATTATTCAATTATAGTATTGATAATTTCTATGATAATATTTAACAAAAATAGTAAAATATCAATATTATTGGGTAGCGCGGCTATTTTCTGTGGTATTTTATCCGGATCAAGGTCTTTTATTGTAATAAATATTATGATGCTAGTATTGTTATTTTATTTTTATGCCAGAGCAAAAAAATACAAGTCAGTTGTTATTTTTCGTAGCGCAGTATTATTAATAATAATAATTGTGGGATATAATTTCTTTTTGAAAGATTTAACTATTTTTAATAGACTTAGCAGCACTGTAGAATATTTTAGAAATAGCAATTATAATGCTGCTTTCGATCGCGACTATTTTTCGATTCCCTCTCTTGTTCCTTCTATTCCGATAATAGGTTTTGGAAATTTTTATTTTTGGCAGTTCAATGGTAACGAAATTGTCTCGCATAATATTATACTAGCAATTTATATACGTTTTGGAATTATAGGAATAATCATATTCATAATATTTATAATAAATATATTAAGATATTTGATTTACATTTATAAAACAAATACAAATAATAAAGAAATTACTTTATTATTTATATTAGTAATATTATTAATATCAGAACAGTTGAAATTATCTTTTATAAGATATTACACGCCCATATTTATGTATTTCATAATATTTTGGTATATAAAACAAAAAATAAATAATACATATTCACGTGCCTAAAAAATGATTGATATGATTAAGATATTAATAAAGAACTAAAATGATAAAATTATTATTAAAATCCGGAAAGTGAGTAAATTTCTAAGAATATTTTAAAATGCTAAATATTCAAAACAAGTGCAATCTAGCAATACATTTGGATGAATTAAATTTTGCATAGATTTATTTAAAATAAATATTATGAAACAGAGTGTTTGTAAACCCTTCAATTGGAATACTTTCCTTTATAGAATTATTTATAAACAATAGAAATAACATATTTTTAATATTTGCACTAAAAACAAGGTATATAATTATAAAAATATACTAGTAAATAAATTACTTTAAATAATTGAAAAAAAGCTAATAGTCTTTAAATATTTAAAATTAGCAAATAAATAATCCATGATTATTTATGATGTACCCCAAAAACTGGACAATAATTTAAGGTGGAAAATACTTAAATTATAATAAGCGAAAGGAGCTTAAAATGTCTGGAAAGAGAAAAAACTATAGTGCCGAACTAAAAGCAAAAATAGCCTTGGAAGCAATCAAGGGGTACAGCAGCATAAATGAAATTGCAAAGGAATATAAAGTTCATCCGAACCAGATTAGCAATTGGAAAAAACAGTTGTTAGAAAATCTTCCTGGTATTTTTGATAATCCAAGGGGACCAAAAACAGATGGAAGCACTGACTTAACAGAGCAGCTCTACCGGCAGATAGGTAAACAGCAAGTAGAACTTGAGTGGTTAAAAAAAAAGTACGAGCCATTCAGTTAAAGATCTCAAAGAGTTAATAGACCATGATTATGATCATCTCAGCATAACTTAGCAGTGTTCTTTGATAAAATTACCCCGTTCGAGCTATTACAGCCATCCATTAGGAGTAACGGCTGCAGAACTCGAAATAATGAACCGGATAGATAAAATTTATACAAAATATCCATTTTATGGAGTTAGAAAAATAACTGATGAATTCAGAAAAATGGGAATGATTTATAACCATAAACGGATATGGAGATTGATGCAATTGATGGGAATACAGGCACTTATACCGAAAAGAAATCTTAGTAAACACAACAAAGATCATCATGTATTTCCATATCTTTTAAGGAATATAGACATCACAGAAACAGATCAGGTCTGGAGTACTGATATAACATATATCCCAATGTATAAGGGCTTTGCTTATCTTGTGGCCGTAATTGACTGGTTCAGCAGATATGTGCTTTCTTGGGAGATATCAAATACTCTTGATGTTTATTTCTGTCTTAACGCTCTTGATAAGGCATTAAGGTCAGGTAAACCGGAAATATTCAATACAGATCAGGGCAGCCAGTTTACGAGCTTAAGTTTTGTTAATAAAGTACTGGACAATAATATAAGGCTAAGCATGGATTCAAAAGGTAGAGCTTTAGATAATATTTTCATTGAACGATTATGGAGAAGTCTTAAGTATGAAGATATTTACTTGAAAGAATACCAAAGTTTCCCTGAACTATATGAAGGCCTTAGAAAATATTTTAACTTTTATAACAATGAAAGAAGTCATCAGGCTTTAGGTTATAAAACACCAGTAGAAATTTATAGGAATTAATAAAATATTTAACTAAAATTATGCACCTTAAACTAAGGAAAAAGCTGTCCAAACAATGGGGTACACCATAATTATCAGATTGACTGGCGGTTTAGGAAATTAAATGTTACAGTATGCCTTATATAGGACTCTAATGAATAATAGCAAGCAAGTGATTTTAGATAATTATTCTTTTAGGGTAAATATGAGCATTAAAAGATCGAGATTAGTTAAATATTGATTAATATAAATTTACCCATAGCATCGGTAAAAGAAATAAGTGCAATAGAGAATATAAAATTAAATCTATTTAGCAGACTACGTAAAAAAATAATCGGATTAAAAAAATTATTATAACGAAAAAGAAATTTAATACAATGCAAAAACATTAAACCTTCATGGAGATTTTTATCCCGATGGATATTGGCAATCAAAAAAATATTTTTTATCAATATCAGACATAATAAAAAGAGAATATAAATTTTCTCTTATTTTTGGAGATCAAAATACAAAATTTATAAATCGTATTAAAAATCAAAATTCTATATCAATACATGTTAGAAAAGGACTGGATTATTTTTCAATTACAAGGGATAAGGTTTGTGGGGTGGATTATTATAAAAAGGCATACGATTACATTATTGGTGAAGTTTCCAACCCAGAATTCTATTTGTTCACTGATAATATACATTGGTGTAAAGAAAATTTACCATTTATTAACGCAAATTATATAGATTGGAATCCGAAAAAAGGAAATTTTAATTATATTGATATGCAATTGATGAGTATGTGCAAGAATAATATAATTGCAAATAGTACTTATAGCTGGTGGGCAGCATGGTTAAATAACAGCCCGGGGAAGTGTGTAATTGCCCCAGTTAAGTGGTTTAATAATAATACAATAAAATATTCAATTGATATTCTATTACCTGAGAATTGGATTAAAATATTAACTTGACAAGAATGATTTCTGTAGTCTTTATAACATGTAACCGAAAAGATGAATTGTCTGAAGCAATTATTTCTTGCTTGGATAAAATATCAGAACCTTTCGAAATTGTAATTGTTGATAATTCGTCAAGTGATGGGACAAAAGTTAAGGTAGTTGAACTATCCGAAAAGTATAATTTTGAATTAAATTATTTATATAATGTAACAAATTTAGGTGTTGCCCAAGCAAGAAATATAGGGTATAAAATTGCTAAAGGGGATGTATTATTTTTCCTGGATGATGATGCAAAGGTAGTTAGCGATGGTAAAAGTATTTCTGATGTTGCTAATTTTATGCGTGCACATAACGAATATCCAATAGTAGCTACTGAAATATTTAATGTCCCAAAAAATTATTATCAGCACGGCGTTTTCCCCAATAAGGTTCCCAAAAGAACCGAAGGGGTAATATTAAACTTTATTGGTGCATGTCATTTTATAAACAAATCTATTTTAGGGAATATTGATTTATATCCCAACAATATATTCTATGGTGGAGAAGAATTGTTTTTATCGTTGAGAATAATTCAAAAAAGTTTTAAAGTCTTCTACAATAAAAGTGTAAAAATACTCCATTTCCCAAGTAATAAATCAAGAATAAACAAATTTGAAATTCAAACTCGTAATTATATAAATGGTTTTATAGTTAAAAGATACTTTGTACCCATGATTTTTCAACCAGTCATCTGGTTCGTCATTATATTTCGTTTGCTATTAATATCTAGATTCAATATTAGTAAATTTAATATATTCATTAAGCATATTAATAATTATGATAATAAATACAAAAACAGATTTAAAATTAATGAGTATTGGACTTTATTGTGCAATTATAATATTAAAGCACTCTTATAAATTATAAATGTGATAATATTATTTATGTAAATAATGCATTGTTTCAAAGTAATATGTATAATGCACCTATTTGTTTGTTTTGTTACAATAGGCCTGAACTGGTTGAAAAAACGCTTTATTATCTTAAGCGAAACTATTTAGCAACTGAATCTGAATTATTTATTTTTTCTGATGGACCGAAAAATGATAAAGATTTAGAAAAGATTAAAGTTGTCAGGAATATTATTCAAAAAACCAATGGTTTCAAAAATAAAGAGCTTATTATTGAAGATAGTAATAGAGGACTTGCGAAATCTATTATTCAAGGCGTATCTAATATATTAAATAATTATCAAAAGGTAATTGTTTTAGAAGATGATCTTATTAGTTCACCTAATTTTCTGAATTTTATGAATCAAGCTCTTGGTTTGTTTGATAATAATGACAATATATTTTCGATTTCAGGATTTAATATTCCTATTAGTATACCCCCAAGATATGATAGTGATATTTATCTAGCAAGAAGACCATTTTCATGGGGCTGGGCAACTTGGAAAGATAAATGGAATAACATTCAATGGGATATTAATAATTATGCAAATTACATAAATGATATAAAAATAATGAATCAATTTGGTAAAATTAGTCAAGATCTGCCAAGAATGTTACGTGCTAATATTGAAGGCAAAATTGATTCATGGTATATTCGATGGGCATTCAATCATTTCATAAGTAATAAATATTGTGTTTATCCATGTATTTCGAAGATATTTAATAATGGTTATTATTATGATTCTTCTAATTGCAAGGGATTTAATATTTATAGTAATGTAAAATTAGATAATACTTCCAAAATCATTTTCAATTTTGATTTATTAGATAATCATAAAGCTTATTTTGAAAAACAATTTGCAATGTTCTTTAGTTATAAAAATAAACTCATTCAGAGATTAAAATTATTAAAAAGTTTGACTGGCATAAAAATAATATACAATGATATTAAATATAAAATATTTTATTAAATTATTTAAAAAATTAAGAGACATTTATTTAGTAAAAATAAAATGGCGTAATTACCATATTGATAAAAATTTTCATGCTGGACGAGGTGTCAACTTATGGGCTAGGAATAATATTATAATTGGAAAAAACTTTTATATAGGACGTTATTCTTTGATAGAATGTGATGCAATTATCGGTGACGATGTTATTATTGCAAATTATGTTGCATTGATTGGTAAATATGACCATAATTATCATCAAATAGGTATATCTATGCGCCTTGCTTCAAATATAAAATCGAAAGATTACAATTGGAAAGGATTGAAATCAAGAATTATTATAGAGGACGATGTATGGATAGGATATGGGGCAATTATTATGAGTGGTGTGACAATTAAAACTGGCAGCATAATTGCTGCTGGGTCAGTAGTCACTAAGGATATTGAACCATATAGCATTTATGGCGGTAATCCAGCAAGAAAAATTGGAGATAGATTTAACACTCCCAAGGATCTGGAAAAACACAAAGTATATTATTTATCACATAAATAATGTTAAACGAATTTTAGGTTGGATTTTCAAATTGTTTTCTGAACACAAGCTGTATTCTTATCAAATTATTCCCTACCATTATTAGCCTTATGATTAATGAAATCAAAATATTTAATATGCGCTTTTTATTTGGTAATACCAGAATAATTGAAGAATTAAAAAAAGCAATTTCTTTTCATACCGTAAATTATATATGTGTTATAAATGCTAATATTGTTATAAACGCGTATAATAACTCAAATTACAATAAGATAATAAACAATGCTATATTTAATATATGTGACGGCTCAATTCTCGCGATTATTATAAGTATAATACAAAAAATAAAACTTTCTCCTTATCCAGGACCTGATTTATTTATTGATATTATAAAACTTAAGAAATTTAATTCATTCTTTTTAGGTACTAACTCAGAGGTTAAAGAAAAATTATTTGAAAAATTAATAAAGATAGACGAAAATATTGTAAATATGGGATGGTATTGCCCACCTTACATGTCGGTCGATAAATTTAATTATGAAGAAATTGCGAGTAAAATTAAAGAAAAAAATCCTGACATCGTTTGGGTTTCATTAGGGGCCCCCAAACAGGAGTATTTTATATCTAACCTTATAAAGTATTTAGATAAAGTAATTCTAATTGGAGTTGGGCAAGCATTTACTACTATAGCTTATTCTAATAGAGCACCCAAAATTATTAGAAAATTAAAATTAGAATGGTTATATCGTCTCTTTGTTGAACCGGGAAAAACATTTAAAAGACTTTTAAAAGAAATATGGTATCTCCCACAAATAATTGCAAACGAGATTATCAATAGATGATAAAAGTATTATTGACTGATACTCTGTTCAGGAAGAGTTTTGATCTATTTAATATACTCAACAGGTATAAAAATAAATATAAAATATTAATTTGTTCATCAAATAAAAATATATTTACTTATTTAATAAACATAATAATATATTGGAAAGTTCCTTACCAACTTAGAACAGATAATTACAACAATTTTCAAAAAGATCTAAATGGAATCCTAAAATCAAATACTTATAATGAAATTGTATATATTCCAATAGAAGAAATGACAACCCTGCTATTTTATGAATTTATCCAAAATAATAGTTATTCTAATCTTAAATACAAATTACCGCCTAGGCCAAGTTATAATATTACGCACGATAAATATTTATTGATGAAATTCTGTGAAAAAGAGAAATTCCCACATCCTGTTACATATGATAGTGAAAAAGTTGATACTTTAAATTTAAATATTAGCCAAATTATTATTAAACCACGGGTCGGTTCAGGTTCCGAGAATATTAAGCATATAAAAACGCAGGAAGATTTAAAGATCCTTAATAATATTAATCTGGAACAGGTCATAGTTCAGGAAAAGATAGGCGGCGGGCAGGAAGTTATAGGAGCATTTTATCTGTTTGATAGGGAGAATCTAATATCATCATATTGTCACCAACGTATTAGAACGTTTCCTGAGTTGGGGGGTGTTACCGTGTATTCGAAATTGATTAAAAATGATGAAGTCATTTTACTAGGGGAGAAATTGCTAAGGCTATTAAACTGGGATGGTATGGCAATGGTGGAATTTTTATTTGACCCGGATGATAAAAAATACAAGGTTATTGAAATTAATCCAAGGCTTTGGGGTTCAATTTTATTGTCGGAATTTTCAAACATAAATATAATTGAAAATTATATCGAACTCTCGTTGAATCAGCAACCAAAAAACTATCAAAAAAAAGTAAATTCGGCAATTAGATGGCTATTCCCGTTTGAAATAATTAATTTGATAAAAAACAAATTTTATGTTGAAGGTTTCTGGAAATTTGATCTAGCAAATACATGCTATATCGGGTTTACATATTCAAATAAATTACGTTCAATATTATTTATTATTTTATCTTCTTTTAGATTTGAACAAATTATTAAAAATTTGAAAAAAATAATAAGGTAAGTGAAAATGGTGATAAATATAAAGAATAGAATTCGCCGTTTAATATTGAAACTAATTTTTTTCCTCCAAAAGATTCTGATGCAATATAACATAGTTTTTACATATTCTTTGCATTTTATGGAAAGGGAAAGGGTTCTATTATTTAACCGAAATGTTAAAACAGACGGGTTTCTGTTTGATTATTTTAGGATAAGCACCCTAGAACTTATAGCTAATGAGATTCATCGAAGAAAAGTAGTAGGAAATGTTGCAGAAGTTGGAGTTTATCTTGGAATATTTGCGAGTAAAATAAATGAATATTTCCCAGATAGAATATTATACCTTTTTGATACATTTGAAGGTTTTAATGAAAAAGAAGTTTACAAAGAAAAGATAAGAGGTAATATGACATTAACATATGATTTTGCAAATACAACAATTGATAAAGTCCTATCTATAATGCCGCATAATAATAATTGTATCATAAAAAAAGGATTTTTCCCTGATACAACAATTGATATTGATGATGTGTTCGCTTTTGTTAGTCTAGATACTGATTTATATGATCCAATTTATGCTGGACTTAATTATTTCTATCCTAGACTGTCAAAAGGAGGTGTGATATTTGTTCATGATTATTATAATGAGATAAGATTCAAAGGTGTTAAGGAAGCAGTAGACAAATATTGCTTGGAAAATAATTTATTCTTTTTATGATGTACCCCAAAAACTGGACAATAATTTAAGGTGGAAAATACTTAAATTATAATAAGCGAAAGGAGGCTTAAAATGTCTGGAAAGAGAAAAAACTATAGTGCCGAACTAAAAGCAAAAATAGCCTTGGAAGCAATCAAGGGGTACAGCAGCATAAATGAAATTGCAAAGGAATATAAAGTTCATCCGAACCAGATTAGCAATTGGAAAAAACAGTTGTTAGAAAATCTTCCTGGTATTTTTGATAATCCAAGGGGACCAAAAACAGATGGAAGCACTGACTTAACAGAGCAGCTCTACCGGCAGATAGGTAAACAGCAAGTAGAACTTGAGTGGTTAAAAAAAAAGTACGAGCCATTCAGTTAAAAATCTCAAAGAGTTCATAGAGCCCGATTATGATTATCTCAGCATAACTGAGCAATGTTCCTTGATAAAATTACCTCGTTCGAGCTATTACTTCCAACCATTAGGAATAACGGCTGAAGATACTCGAAATAATGAAACGGATAGATAAAATTTATACAAAATATCCATTTTACGGATTACAGAAAAATAACTCATGAATTCAGAAAACATGGAGAAATATATAATCATAAACGGATATTGAGATTGATGCAATTAATGGGAATACAGGCACTTATACCGAAAATAAATCTTAGTAAACCTAATAAAGATCATCATGATATTTCCATATCTTTCTACGAAATATAAACATCACAAAAACAGATCAGGTATGGAGTACAGATATTACATATATCCCAATGTATAAAAACTTTGCTTATCTTGTGGCCGTAATTGACTGGTTCAGCAGATATGTGCTTTCTTGGGAAATATCAAATACTCTTGATGTTTATTTCTGTCTTAACGCTCTTGATAAGGCATTAAGGTCAGGTAAACCGGAAATATTCAATACAGATCAGGGCAGCCAGTTTACGAGCTTAAGTTTTGTTAATAAAGTACTGGACAATAATATAAAACTAAGCATGGATTCAAAAGGTAGAGCTTTAGATAATATTTTCATTGAACGATTATGGAGAAGTCTTAAGATATGAAGATATTTACTTGAAAGAATACCAAAGTTTCCCTGAACTATATGAAGGACTTAGAAAATATTTTAACTTTTATAACAATGAAAGAAGTCATCAGTCTTTAGGTTATAAAACACCAGTAGAAATATTATAGAATTAATAAATATATTTAATGCTAAAATTATACACCTTAAACTAAGGAAAAAGCTGTCCAAATAATGGGGTACACCATATTTTACCTCTTTCAGATTCATGTGGTAGTGTTGTTTTAATTAAAAATTAATTTTATTTATTATAATATTTAAACAAATAAGTATGTAATGCCTGGTGCGAATATAGGAAAAATAATTGTATTTGATTTAGATAAAACCCTTACTTATAAAGATACTTTAATGGGATTTTTCTTCTTTGTATCAAAGAAGAACTTGTCTTTTGTTCTTAAGCTATGTAAATATTTTGTTATGATCGCAAAAAAAAAAAATCACATTATCTCTCTTTTTGAATTAAATAATACTGCCGTAAAATTATTTTTGAAGGAATACGATATTAACGAATTGAATATCTTAAGTAAAAGATATTCAAAAAAAATAAAATTTAATAATATTTACTATAATGATTATATTTTGTTTTCGGAAGATAAACGAAACAAAGTAATTATTAGTTCAGCATCATTAAGTATATATCTGAATTATATAGGTTTCAAAGAACTAATTGCTTCAGAATTAGAATATAATAATGATAAACCAATCGGGATTAAATTTCATAATTATGGTGAAAACAAATTAATGAAATTAAAAGAACTTGGAATTGATCATATTAATATATTATACACTGATAGTAAATCAGATAAATCTCTGGCAAGTATATCAAATCGGGTAATTATTGTTGGTAAAGATAAAAAGAGAATTTGTAATTCATATGAAGAATATTTAGAAGCAATATGAACATTCTAACTTTCGATGTTGAAGATTGGTTTCATATCTTAGATAATGATTCTACTAAATCGGAATCAGAATGGATAAAATATCCTTCTCGACTTCAAGAAAATATTGAAAGAATATTTTTATTGTTGGAAGAGACTAAAACACGGGCAACTTTTTTTTGTTTAGGCTGGATAGCACAAAAATATCCTTCAATTATTAAAGATATTGTTAAAAGTGGTTATGAAATCGGATGCCATTCAAATATGCATCAACTTGTCTATGAACAATCTCCTGAAGATTATAAAAATGATCTTATAACCTCATTGAGAATTTTAGAGAATATCAGTGGAAAAAAAATAAAATATTACCGTGCCCCGGGTTTCTCAATCACTAATACAAATAATTGGACGTTTGAATTATTAGCGGAAAACGGTATAGAGTATGATTCTTCAATATTTCCAGCTCAAAGAGGGCACGGAGGATATAAAGGTTATAATAATAATGGACCGGCAATATTGGATATTAACGGCATGCAAATAAAGGAATTTCCTATAAATACCATTAATATTTTGGGTAAAAGAGTTGTATTTACAGGAGGAGGATATTTCAGATTATTCCCCTTATCAATATTAAAATATTTATTTTCTAATTCAGAATATATTATGACTTATTTCCATCCACGCGACTTCGATTCTGAGCAACCCATGATCGATGGGTTATCACCGATACGAAAATTTAAATCTTATTATGGATTAAATAGTTCATTATCAAAATTGAAATCTATTTTATTAATGCATCATTTTATAGATATTAAAGAAGCTTCTTCTTTGATAAAATGGGATAATAAAAATATTGTTAAACTAGGATAATCTACTGCTTTAGATATTTTGTATTTAGATAAATTGCCAAAAAAATATGTTTGAAACGAATTAATGCTATTAATAAATATATTTACTAGTTTATAATAATTAAATACCGCGTACACGAAAGCAATAATTAAAGAATTGAATATTAACTTCCTATGACAACAATATCGATTTTCTTTATAAATGTAATACTTTTAATTATGGCTACACCGTATTTAATTTCTCTTTTAATGAAATTAAATAGTGTTGATATTCCGAATACAAAGAAAATTCACACTGCCGTTACTAGGGATAGGAGAAATAATTATTTATACTTCACTGCTGCTTTAAATTTATTTTATTAAAGAAATTAATCCATTGCGGCCAATTTTACGGATCATTCGCATTACCGACAGTTGCATTGAATTATTTATTTCTATCTTTAATAATATTGGTTCTATTACAGATTAGATTTTAATATTTTGGATTCTGGTGAATTTGGACAAATTCACATGGATATAAACTATGGTTCACCTTATTCTAATTCTTACGCTGATTAGAATATACGATTATACACGAATGAGGACGAATTCACACGAATAGGATAAAAGGGTACTGATGGTAAAAAAAATACTTATTTTGCTGATTGCTTCAGCTTCAATTGCTTTTGCACAAACTGTTTTTGAGCCTGTGAAAAGTGATGTTTATACATTCTTAGACTTGATAGCGCAGAAAGGAGTTATTCAGTTTAATGATGAAATAAGGCCGGTAAGCAGGGAATATATTGCGAAAAAACTGCTCGAGATAAAGGAGACCGGAGGGAAATTAACAAATCTGGAAGTTGAAGAATTGGATTTTTATTTGAAGGATTTCGGAATGGAAATTTCAAATATAAATAAATCTTCCCTGCATACTGTGCCTAATAGTAAACTTGATAATAAGGATACTTCATTTACAACAATTATAAATACGGATCCATATGACCGATGGAGACTGTTTGCTTACGGGGATACATTATTTAAAATAAATGCGAGCCCGATTTTAGGCTATGAAGCTGGGACCCTGGACGGGGCTAAATATTCTTACAGGTGGAACGGGTTATATGTGTATGGCTATTTGGCTAATAATATAGGGTACAGCTTCCGGTTTCAGGATAACTCGGAAGATGGTACAACAATTGACAAGACTAAAAATTTTACTCCTGTCACGGGAGTTATAATTTCGAGAACAGATTTAAATAATATTCAATACGACGAAATTGAAGCAAACCTTGCTTATAACTGGTCGTGGGGGGATTTATCAGTTGGTAAAGATTATTTGAATTGGGGATACGGCCAAAGCGGGCTGCTTGTAATGTCGGATAAAGCTCCTTCATTTCCTTTTATCAGGCTGGATCTTCGTCTTACCAAATGGTTAAGTTTTAATTATATTCATGCCTGGTTAAATTCCGGTGTAATTGATTCAACCCAGCTTTATACCACATCATTGCCAGGCCAGTCAAATATTGTTTACCGGGATAAATTTCTTGCTCAGCACACATTGATTGTAACCCCAACAACAGGACTTGATATTTCAGTAGGGGAATCCATTGTATACAGTAATCAGCTTCAGATTGCTTATTTAATACCTGTAATGTTTTTCTTTTCAGCTGATCATTATTTAAGTGAAGATAATGAAGGCGCCAGGGGAAACTCTCAATTTTTTTTAGGTATAAGTTCGAGAAATCAAATAACAAATACTAATTTATACGGAACACTTTTTATTGATGAATTATCTCTGGAAGGTATATTTAATCCAGCTACGCAAAGAAACCAGATTGGATTTACATTAGGCGGATCTGTAACGGATTTACCGGTTGATAATATGACCTTTACGTTAGAATACACAAAAATTTATCCCTATGTATATAATATAACTAATCAAACTCTTACATATCAAAATAACGGCTATTTTTTGGGAGATTGGATAGGAGATAATGCAGACCTTATTTATGCAGCATTAAATTACCGGTTTATAAGGGGGTTGCAGGGAACACTTTGGGGACAATACATCCGCAAAGGTGCTGAAGAGACTGCTGCACAAGATGATACCCAGCCTCAGCCGCCGTTCTTATTCGGCATAAAGACTAATTATTCTTATTTCGGGTTTAATGTGAAATATGAAATAATTCATGAGTTTTTTGCCAACCTTCAGTACCAGACGACTAAGATTTCTGCACAGCAGGCTAATTTATCTTTTGCGGATAGTCGGTTGAATCAATTCACTATTGGACTCTATTATGGTATACACTAGAATTAGAAAATACGAATTGGATTAATCCGAATTTAAACGAATAGGGACGAAATCTCACGAATTAAGACACGGATTTCACGGATTAGCACGGATAAAGACACGAATTTGATTAGGATTTTTGGGATTATGAACGATTAACCTGATTATATAATTAGAATTTGGCAAGAGGATTTAAATATGCTGATGATAATGCGATAATATGGGTAAATGATTAAATAAGCAAATGGCTAAAGCCAAAAAATGAAGCATTCAATGGACTAAAGTCCAAACTATTGATGTGGTTTCACTAAATCCCGGTTTAAAACCCGGGGCTACTCAGATTTTTTAACTAATAAATATTCTTATGACGACAATATTAGTTTTTTTTATAAATGTAATACTTGTAATTATTGCGACACCGTATTTAATTTCTCTATTAGTGAAATTAAATATTGTTGACATTCCTACGCAAAGGAAGGTGCATGTAGTTCCGGTACCGCGGATGGGGGGATTAATTATTTATGCCTCACTGCTGCTTACAATTTTTCTTTTTATAAAAGATATAAATGCATTCCGGCCAATAATTGTAGGATCTTTCCTGCTGGTATTTGCAGGTATTTATGACGATGTGAAAGGACTTAGCTGGAAGTATAAATTTGTGGCCCAGTTTATTGCTGCCGCTATATTAATAAATTACTTTGTACCTTACTTCCATGAGATAAAGTTTTTTGAATTTGTTATTCCTTACCCGGCCGGGCTGGTGGTTTTGCTTTTATTTATTGTTGGTACAATAAATTCGATTAACCTGATGGACGGACTGGACGGGTTGGTAACAGGTTTTTCATTCCAGATATTTTTACTGGCTGCAATTATTGGCGCTACCACAAACAGGTTTGATCTTGTTATTGTAAGCGTTGCACTGCTTGGAGGAACAATAGGCTTCCTTAAGTATAATTCATTCCCCGCAAGTATATTTTTGGGCGATTCGGGTTCCTTAATGCTTGGCTTTTTTATTCTCTATGCAATACTCAGGTTATCTTTAGTATTGATACCGGGAACATTGGATTTAAGCATTCCGGTTATAGCCCTTTGCCTGCCTATTATTGATACTTTAAGAGTTATGACTGTAAGATTAGTAAACGGGAAAAATCCTTTCCTTCCGGATAAAGGACACCTGCATCATATTATAATGGGTATTAAAATAAGGCACCAGGTAACGGTTGTTATAATACAGCTTTATACAGCTTTATTTGCTTCTCTTGCTTTAGTTTATGTAGCCTATTCAAGGTCTTTCGCTCTTATTGGGGTTTTCCTGCTGGCTTTGCCTTTGTTATTTACGCAGAAGATACTGGATACTATTGTGGGGAAAAAACTAAAAACTATTGTGCAGACAAAAACCGTAAGAACAATAGGGAGTTTCAGCGTACTAATTAAAAAGCTTTTTATACCGGTATCATTTTTAACTTTCGGACTTTTTTTAATCCCCATATTCCCGTTGAATTCATTTATTGACAGAAGAATATTAGGCGTATTATTAATTTTTATTGTGATATTCTTTCTTGTTTCATATTTCAGGAGGAATGATACCCGGGGCGCAAAGGATATTTACGTGCTGATTAATATCGCCGTCTTTATTTACTGCAGCAGTAACGCTTCCCATTTAGTAACTTATTTTCATTTTTTATCCGAAATTTCTGCTTATGTAAGATTTATTTCTTTAGCTGCATTAGTTTTATTTATCCTGATTTCCCTGATGCACCGGCAATTTACGTTTGAAATTAAAAGAACATTTCTTTCCGGCTTTGATTTTATATTAATTATTTTAGCCGGTACAATAATAATATTGAACATTTTTTTGCCATATGGCAAGATCAATTTTATTGAAATAAATTTACTTGAACTGATAGTTATTTATTTCTGGTACAAGACTGTGCTGTTTTACAATGGTAATATAAAGAAAGTTCTTTTTTATGGTTCTTTCGCACTGCCGACAATCGCGCTGGTTTATTTATTGTTATAATGAGGATGTTCTCTTACAGTGTAGATTTTATTAAAATGGATTTACACGAATTAGGACGAATTAACGCGAATCTGAACCAGGATTCACTTGGTTAGACTGATTCTATAGTACGAATTGACGCGAATGAGGACGAATTTACGCGAATTAAAACAATGATTGTATTGATACGATAATAAATTATAGGCTGAAATAAAATTATGTGATTTGTTACAATTGGTGTAAATTTGTATTCTAAAGTTTGTGGAATATTTTATAAGATGGGGTTAATATGATAGGCGGGTATACTATAATCGCGCCGAAGCATGAGGCTATAAATGAGCTTCACTGGCGCATTCTTAAACGTGTCTTTGATGTTGTTTTTACAGTATTGTTGTTTGTTACGGTGCTTTGCTGGCTGTGGCCGTTACTTACAGTGCTGCAGTTTATTTTAAACCCGGGGCCGGTATTATATAAGAGCAAATTGTACGGAAGGAAAGGCGAATGTTTCGACTGCTATAAATTCCGTTTGATGAAGCCGGCTGTAAATGAGGGAACTACCGGGCTGACTGGTTTTGCTAAGTTTATGCAGAGGTTTTGTCTGAACCAAATTCCCCAGTTTGTTAATGTGCTTATGGGCGATATGTCAATAGTAGGGCCGCGGCCGTATAATTCATATGATAATAAAGGGCCGAATTATAGGCTGGAATCGTATTTATACAGTTACCTTGTAAAGCCGGGTCTGACGGGCTGGGCGCAGGTGAATACTTTCCACACGGACAAAACCAGCTACGTGATAAGGAAACAGGATAATTATGATTTGTGGTATTTGGAAAATTGGTCTATAATACTGGATTTACGGATAATTTGGATGACTGTAAAAAGGATTGTTACGAATTAGATTTATACGAATTTCCGCGAATAAGGACGAATTCTCGCGAAAAGGAATTGATGACACAAATTATTTTTAAAGAGGAGAGTTTTAAAGTTATTGGGGCGTGTATGGAGGTTCATAGGAAATTAGGACAGGGATTCCTGGAAAGTGTTTATTCTGAAGCTTTGGAATTAGAATTTGAAAAGGAAGGAGTCCCGTATGAAAAGGAAAAGAAGTTACCGGTGTTTTATGATGAGCAACCATTAAAAAAGTTTTTTAAAGCTGATTTTGTTTGTTTCAATCAAATAATATTAGAATTAAAATCCGAAAAATTTTTATCTGTAGCAGACCGGAAACAAGCTGTTAATTATCTTAAAGCCACTAAATTTAATCTGGCGATATTAGTAAATTTTAACACACCATCATTAATCTATAAAAGAATTGTCAGTTCATTATAATATATTATTTTTATTATTTTACAAACTGTCTAGTTAAAAATTCATCTATGATGAATTTTTTTTTGTCCATTTTTATTCGTGGAAATTCGTCATAATTCGTGTAAATTCGTATTAATGTAAATCCGGAGTATATAAATTTATATTAATGTAAATTCGTATTAAAATGAAAACTAAAAAAGCTTTAATAACTGCCGCCGCTAAAAAGCAGAGAAATCTGCCTTTGCAAACTTTAGTAAACCGGGACGGGACGGAAAAATCCGTTTTGGAAATAATAATTGAGGAAACTCTTGTAGCCGGGGTTGAAGAAATAGGTATTGTTATAAATCCCGATGATGAAAACAGGTATAAGGAAGTAGTAAAGGATTACAGCAGCAGGATAAAATTTATTTATCAAAAGGAACCGCTGGGCTACGGTCATGCTATTTACTGCGCAAAGGAATTTTCTGAAAATTCTTCCATACTGCATTTGGTCGGCGACCATCTTAATGTAAGTCTTCAGCCGGAAGGCTGTTCGGAAAAGCTGGTGAAAATTGCCGAGCAGGAAGGGTGTACTGTTTCTGCAGTTCAGGCAACTTCCGAAACTCAGCTTCCGTTCTATGGAACTATAGGCGCTAAAAGAGTGCCGGGGAAAAAGGGTTTGTATAAGGTAACCAGGGTGATTGAAAAACCTACTCCGACTGAAGCTGAACAAAGCCTGGTTATCCCGGGGTTGCGGTCGAGTCATTATTTATGTTTTTTCGGCATACATGTTCTTACGCCGTCCGTTTTTGATATACTTGGATTTGAGCTTAAGAAAAGTAATGATCCTAAAAATGTTACTCTCTCCCGCGCATTAGATGAACTTTCAAAGAAAGAGCAATATCTTGCTTTTGAACATCCGGGAATGAGGTATGATATCGGATCAAAATACGGTTTGTTCACCGCGCAGATCGCTCTTGCTCTTAACGGCAAAGACCGGGACCTGGTGCTTACGAAAATGCTGGAGCTGCTGGCACAGAAGGAGTTGAGTTATTTTAATAAATCTGATGAGTAGAGACGGGGCCGCTGCCTCGGCCGGGCAGGCATGCCCCGTCTCTACTCATATTCTGTAGGATTAAATTCCGTAGTTCGGGTTGATACCCGGGGCTACAAGCATTTCATCCCTAACGGGATTTTGGGACGCTCAGATTGATAATCTGAGCTACGGGATTTCGTCCCGAAGGACGGCATCATCCCCGGGTTGACACCCGGGGCTATAAATATTTCATCCCTCCGGGATTTTGGGACGGCCAGATTAATAATCCGGGGGTCGGGATTTAGCGGCAATAAGTAAAGGCGGGAATAAAAAAATGATGATCAAATAAATTAATTATATGACTAAATTAACAGAATTAATACTTTCCCATGACCCGGATATACGGAATACTTCATTGGATGATTATTGTAAAAAATTATCTCTGGATGATTTATTGCAGGAATGCGAATCCCTTGAAACTTTTTGGCGGGAAAACGATAATCTGTATGAACGGGTGCGGGCTTTGTTTTTTCTTTATGCAATATACAGGTTTCATCTGCCCGGCAAAGGCATCAAAGCCAAAGGCCTGATTCCATTTGAGGGCTATGACCATCTTTTAAACAGAAGGTATACGGAGGCTATTGATGTATTCCGTAATTCAATTATTAAAAACGGGTTGAACGACGGGATAGCCAGCGCACTGGCTAAAACATATCAAAGCCTGGGCTTCCAGACTCTGGCCGACCAGGTGAGGAAAAGCGTAAAATCAATTAAGGGAAATAACTGGATGTTCAGGATAGGGCACCCGGATGACCATCCTTTAAGAATCAGGAAGGAATTGTTTGAAAATATTTCTGCCGGAAATTTATTCCCTGTCCTGCATGAACAAACCCCCGTGCGCATGGACCTTTCCCACAGCGGATGGAGCGATATATTCTTTCTTGGAATGGATTATCCACTGGGGGCACGCGTTATAAATGTTTCTGTAAATTTATCAGTGCTTGCCGATGGGAATAATACAAAACCGCAGCCGCCTATTGAAACTTATTTCAGGATTATTGATAAGCCCGTTCTTAAGCTTACCTGCGTTGACCTGAATGCCACTGCGGAAATTACTACTATAGATGAGGTTTTTGATTTTGCCAAGGATTACCTGGGTTTGTTGAAGGCCGCTGTTATTGCTTCGGGAATTATTCCGCCCGGTATTGAAGGCGCAGGTCAGCCGCTTTCCCAATTACTTGCCCGTTTAATTAAACCGGGATGCGGGATTGAAATAGTAAGCAAGGTGAACAATATTCCGAAAGGCTCACGGCTGGCGGTATCAACAAATTTACTTGCGTCGTTAATCTCAATCTGTATGCGCGCTACGGGACAGATTAAAAATTTAACCGGCGGGCTGGAAGAGGCAGACAGGAGAATTGTTGCCGCACGCGCTATATCCGGCGAGTGGCTGGCAGGCTCCGGCGGAGGCTGGCAGGATAGCGGCGGCGTTTGGCCGGGTATGAAATTAATTACAGGCGTTGAGGCCGCTGAAGGCGACCCGGAATTTGGTGTTAGTAACGGATGCCTTCTGCCCCGGCATAAGGTGCTGGGATTTGATGATGTTTCTAAGGAAACAAGGGAGCTGCTGCAGAGCAGCCTTATTATGGTGCACGGCGGAATGGCGCAGGATGTGGGACCTATACTTGAAATGGTTACTGAAAAGTATTTGCTGAGATCAAAGGCTGAATGGCAGGGAAGAAAAGATGCTATGCAGATATTCGACCTGATACTTGAAAATCTAAAAAGCGGCGATATAAAAACGTTAGGGCATTTAACACAGAAGAATTTTTTCGGGCCTGTGCAGACGATAATTCCGTGGGCAACAAATTTGTTTACTGAAAGCCTGATCCAAAAAATTGAAGAGAAATACGCCGGCGATTTCTGGGGGTTCTGGATGATGGGCGGAATGAGTGGCGGCGGTATGGGTTTTATGTTTAATCCCGGGGTTAAAAAGAAGGCGCAGGCTGATATACGGAAAATTATGTCCGGGTTGAAGAATGAGTTGAAGGATTCAGTTCCGTTTGCGATGGAACCGGTTGTTTATGATTTTGAAATAAATGAAAAAGGCTCTTACTGCGAATTGCTTGAGGATGAAAAAGCTCTTATGCCGGGCGGGTATTATTCTATTATTACTCCGGCGCTTTTAAAGAAGGAAAGCCATGAGCTTACTAAGGTGCAGAGAACGGAGCTGGAGGAATTAAGTTACATAGCCCGCGGTGATGCAAATTATTCCGGGCTGCTTAGTTCGCTGTTTGATATAATCCTGCCGCAGAAAGTCTTGCAGAATGACGGCAAAGAGAATCTGCAGAATTTGTTAAAGCAGTACGGGTTTGATCCCGTTCAGCATGAACAGATACGTTCCGATTTAAAAAACGGGCGGATAGGGCTTGCGCAGAATAATCTTTCCATCAATACCCAGATAACGGATGTTAAAGAAGGAAGCGTAACGGATATATCCGGTATAAACAACGGACTGTTTAATAACACCGGCATTACGGCTTTGGAAAAGGGGGAAGCGGCTGTTGTGAGTTTTGCAGGCGGCATTGGAAGCAGGTGGACGAAGGGCGCAGGCGTTGTAAAAGCGCTGAATCCATTCTGCAAGTTCGACAGGAAGCACAGGAGCTTTATAGAAATTCATCTGGCAAAAAGCAATAAAACTGCTGAAGCGTATGATAAAAAAATTCAGCATGTATTTACTACAAGTTATTTAACGCATAATCCTATTGAACATAAATTAATGTTAAACAGGAATTATAATTATCCGGGCGGGCTTTATTTATCGCAAGGAAAATTTATCGGTCTGCGAATGATACCCATGAAACGGGATCTCCGTTATTTGTGGGAGGAACTGCCCCAGCAGATACTGGATGAGCAGGCGCAGAAAGTGCGGCAGAGTTTAAGAGCCGCCTTGTTCAACTGGGTTGAGAATATGGGGCAGGGCTCCGACTATATTGATAATCTTGCACACCAGTGTTTGCACCCGGTAGGGCATTGGTATGAAATACCCAATATGTTTATAAACGGCACCTTGCTTAAAATGTTGGAAGAAAATCCAGGTTTGAAATACCTGATGTCCCATAATATCGATACGCTGGGCGCTAACCTGGATCCTGCCATACTGGGGTTCCATATCCTTAAAAACAAAACGCTTACAATGGAAGTAATTACAAAGCGGATTGACGACAGGGGCGGCGGACTTGCAATGGTTAACGGGAATCTGCGGCTTGTTGAAGGGCTTGCTTTGCCAAGGGAAGAAATTGAATTTGATTTGAGTTATTATAATACTCTTACATCATGGATAAATATTGATAAGCTTCTGGAGGTGTTTTCTTTAAGCAGGAATGATCTGGCGAATGAGAAGTTAGTACTTGAATCCGTCCGGAATATGGCGGCTAAAATGCCTACGTATATTACTATAAAAGACGTTAAAAAAAGATGGGGCAAAGGGCAGGAGGATATTTTTCCTGTTGCACAGTTTGAAAAGTTGTGGGGAGATATGACAGCGCTGCCTTTTATCGATTGCCAGTACCTATCCGTGCCGCGCCTGAGAGGGCAGCAGTTAAAAGAACCTGCTCAACTAGACGGCTGGCTGAGAGACGGCTCTGCGGATTACATTAAATCAATCTGCAAATTTGTATAATACGAATTAAGACACGGATTTCACGGATTGCCACGGATTAGGATAAAAAGAATTAGGACGAATTTTTACGAATAGGAATTGATGAATTTATCTGGTAAAAAAATCAGTAGAATAACAAATTTAAATTATTTACATTTGCACCCGTAAAAATTTATATACCGGTAAAATATTTACACGGTATATTAATATAAATGTTTCATTGACATCCTGACTGACGTATTGAAATATATACGGAATCATTCTCAACTACATTCGCGTTTTATTTCGTGAGGTTCACCTTAAAGGTGACCCTCACATTTGGATTTAGATTTTCAAAATAATTTAACTTCACTAACTTATTTATCGACCTAAACCTTCGAGGATGAGGCCAAGCCTCGAAGGTTTTTGTTTTATTGCCTTCAAATCCCCGTAGGCTTGCCGTTAGGTGGGGATCCTTCGGAGGTAGAAACAATTCTCGTAGCACAGATTATCAATCTGTGCGTCAAAAAATTCTGGGAGATGAAATGCTTGTTGCTCCGGGTGTAAATCAATGGTCTGCATATAAATGCAAAAAATGAGCCGGTTTACTCAAAAAATTAACTTCTTTGTTTTCAATAACTTAACAAACAGCTTTTTTTGGGATATGGACAGGGTTAATTTCTTTATTTATAATAACTTAAACTAAAAAAAATGCACATTTTAAGCCCGCTTTGTGTTAACATTCCGGACGATTCATATAATTTTTAAACAAATTTTTTTATCCTTGTAAGTCTATATACTATATGGAGTAAGGATAGGTTGCAACCTTGCCCTACTCCCGGCAGGTTTGTAAATCCGGCGTAAGAATTAATCTTTAATGAATAAATATACAAAGTGAATATTATTCCCATATTGCGTCTCATCAGGGACTTAGCACACGCAGCTATTTCCCTTGACTTTATAATTCAATTTATGTAAGATTCAATAAAAAGGTTTAATTAAAATGGAAGCAATAAGAATCCGAAAAAGAATAAAATCTTCTTCGATAACGATTAATGATCTAGATAAGTTTAAAGGCAAAGACGTTGAAATTTTAATAATAACCGATCAAGAGATGCTTGATGAAAATACTATCTCCGGAAAAAAGATAAAAACGAAAAGAGTTGCCGGTATATTGGAACAGTATAAAAGTCCTTTAAAAAGAACAAAAGAAAAAACTGCATGGGATTTGGCTGTTGAAGGGAAATATGCAAATAGTTAATTCGCGTGAATTCTTAGCAATGAATATTCATTAAAAATTAGTTAATTTCGTACTAATGTAATTTGTGCAATTTGTATTATGAGGAAATATTATGGATGAAGAACTATTTGAAAAGGCTTTAAAAATGAACCCAAATGAAAGGTTAGCATTCGCCGAGTTAATTCTTTCAAGTTTAGAGCATGAAGAAGATGAGGTTAGAAATGCTTGGGTGAGCGAAGTTAAAGACCGGATGAATGCTGTAAATGAGGGTCGTTCAAAATTATTAGATTTTGAAGCCTTGTACCATGCGGGTTAAAATACATGAGCTTGCACATAAAGAATTTAATGAAGCTACCGAATGGTACGAACTTCAATCAAAAGATCTTGGTAATCGATTTAAAACTTCGGTAATAGAAAAAATAAATATAATTAAAAAGAATCCGCAATGGTTTTTAGTTGAAGCGGGTAATATTCATAAAGCATATATTCCAAAATTTCCTTATAAAATACTTTTTACAATTGAAAATAGTGAAACTATAATTATTTGGGCTATTGCGCATTTGCATAGAAAGCCCTGGTATTGGCAGTCAAGAATAACCTTATAATTAAAACGCATTGTCTGATAATCCCCAATTATTCAACATAATATTTTAAATATATAGAATTCAAAATATTGTTATCCGGTCTGCTGTCTCCGGTTTCCGGTTTCCATTTTTCATTCGTGTCAATTCGTCCTTCAGCCAAAGGCTGATGAGCCTCAGGCTCAAATTCGTGTGAATTCGTACTAATGTAAATTCGTCATAATTCGTGTAAATCCATATTATCGAAATAACAATTATGAGTAAAATATGAAAGGTATTATTTTAGCAGGGGGATCAGGGTCAAGGCTGTTCCCGGTAACAAAGGTGTACAGCAAACAGTTGGTGGTTATCTATGATAAGCCATTAATTTACTACCCTCTCTCGGTTTTAATGCTTGGCGGAATAAAGGAAATACTGATAATTTCCAATGAAAGCACGCTGCCGTTATACAATCAATTATTCGGGGATGGTTCCAATTTAGGACTGTCAATCCAGTATGCATTGCAGGAAGCCCCAAGGGGTATTGCGGAATCTTTTGTTATTGGTGAAAAGTTTATCGGCGGCGATGATGTTACTCTTATTCTTGGCGATAATATTTTTTACGGCGCTTTTAACTTTTTCTATAATGCACTGGATAAAAATAAAGGCGCTACTATATTCGGATACCAGGTGAACGATCCGCAGCGCTACGGTATTGTGGAGTTTGATAAAAACGGGACTGCAATTTCCATAGAAGAAAAACCGGAACAGCCAAAGTCCAATTATGCCGTGCCGGGTATTTATATTTATAATAACGGGGTTATTAAAATCTCCAAAAATCTAAAGCCTTCTGCACGCGGTGAACTGGAAATAACCGATGTGAACAGGGAATACCTGAAAAAAGGAGAGCTTAAGGTGGAGAAAATCGGCAGGGGCGTTGCATGGCTTGATACGGGAACGCCGGAAGCATTGCTGCAGGCCTCCAATTTTTTCGGCGTAATTGAGCAAAGGCAGGGGCTTAAAGTCGGCTGTATTGAGGAGATTGCATTCCGTAAGGAATTTATTACCCGTGATATTTTTGAGAAGTTAGTGAGTTCCTTCCCCAAATGTTCTTACAGGGAGTACCTGGAAAGAGTATTGCAGGATTCTTAATTTACATTATAACGATTTTCAGAATTCAGGAATGAGAGAATGAAAGTACAAAAGACGCCGATTGAAGGGCTGCTGGTTATTTACCCGGATGTGTTTAAGGACGGCCGCGGCTATTTTTTTGAAAATTATAATTATAAAAAATATGCGGATGCCGGAATTGATATTAATTTCGTCCAGGATAATATTTCAAATTCATCGGCGGGTGTTGTAAGGGGGCTTCATTACCAGGCAGGCGCCGGCGTGCAGGCAAAGCTTTGTGATGTGCTTAAGGGAAGGGCGCTTGATGTTGCAGTGGATATCCGTTTTGGCTCGCCAACGTTCGGCAAGTATTTTTCAATTGAGCTTTCCGAAGAGAATCACGTGCAGTTGTTTATACCGGGCGGTTTTGCTCATGGTTTTTCCGTGCTTTCTTTGGAGGCAATCTTTCATTATAAGTGTTCCAATTTTTACAGCAAGCCCGACGAAAGAGCCATCATTTACAATGATCCCGATCTTAATATCGACTGGATGGTAACCAACCCAATTGTTTCCGATAAAGATAAGCTTGCAAAATTGTTTAAGGATATAGAACATGATTTCATATGCCCGGTTGCAAAACCGGATGCATTAACGTCCCATAGGGATGAAATTTCGTAGCCCAGATTATCTATCTGGGAACCATAAAATCCCTCACGAAGTGACTCCTTTGGAGGGAGGCCTGTCCCCATGTGAGATGAAATGCTTGTAGCCCTGGGTGTAAACCCAGGGATAAAGAGATCACCCAACCCCTTTTTCCCCCTCTCTTGAAAGAGAGAGAAAAGGCATGCCAGCCAGATAGGCAGGAAGCTTCTGGTGGGCAAAGCGCCTACATGGAATTCATTTGAGGAAAATTTTATCTATTTTTAAATTATAAATTATTTCTAAAGATTGCCTGACAGTCGGCATTAAATTAAATACTAATACTGATGAAAGAGTTCATTATGGAAACAACAATTGCAAATATGACTAAAAAGGAATTCTCCGAGTTAATCGCTAAGGTTGTTGAACAAAAACTATTTGAGATTTTAGGCGATCCCGAAGAAGGGAAGTTAATTAAAGAAAATGTTCGGAAAAGGTTGATTCGCCAAAAGAAAAGTGTTGCTAACGGAGAAAGAGGCGAAGACATCCAACATGTCATTTCCCGGCTTGGCCTCTAATGACTTCCTTTTATTCCATTCGATTATTAAAATCTGCGTCTAAAGAACTTGGGAAATTGGATAAACAAACAGCCCAGCGAATTGTTAAACGTCTTCATTGGCTGTCATTAAACGTACATTCCACAAAAGTGTTTCCATTGAAAGGTTATCTTACCGGCCTGTATAAGCTGCGCGAAGGTTCGTATAGAATAATTTTTGAAATTCTTGAAAATGAAATGACAATTATAATTCATAGTATTGGGCATCGAAAGGATATTTATAAACAAAAATAATTGTTAGAGGTGACTTTTTTTAAAACACCTTTTTATAGGGGTAATTCAAGCGCCCACGGAGTGTTCATTTGAGGGAAATTTTATCTATTTTTAAATTATAAATTATTTAACACTGTTTATTATATAATGGACAAGAACCGGATATTTGAAATAATAAAAAATTCACTTCTTAAAATAGAGGATATAGAATTTGCATACTTATTCGGTTCTTTTGCTGCCGATACGGAGAATCCATTAAGCGATATCGATATTGCAATTTACCAGCATACAAATAAATCTGCATATGATTACCGTATGGCAGAGTTTAAAATTGAAAGCGATTTGATGAATTCCATTCCTTCCGTCGAGTTCGACGTCAGAAGCTTAAATGATGCGCCGATCATAGTTATCGGAAAGATACTTAATGAAGGTACACTATTATTCATGAAAGATGAAAAGTTCTATTATGATTATCTGGTAAATAAAAGGATCCAGTACATGGATTATTGTTTTATATACGATCCTCTTTTTAAAGAACGATATGAGAATTTAATAAATGGTAGATAAACTGAAAATAGAGAGCCGGTTTGCCGAATTCGATAATTACAATGATTTTTATGAATTTACAGGATCAATACTCGATTATTTAAAAAAACATTACGTCTTAATTTGTGTCAATCATATATTAAACTAAATGCCTGAAAAGAAGATTGAATATTTTATTAGAATTGGACCTAATGATAGATACAGACATTTGCATATTAAAGAAAAAGGGAAGATACTATATTTTAGAGTGCAGTATAAACAAGTTTTAATAATGTATGGTATCCTGTAGTAAGGTATGACACAGCACATGGCTTTGCGCATAGAGATTTACTAAATATTAAGGGTGAAACAAAAAAGACACCGTTATTTAATCAGGATTTTAACGATGCACTATCTTTTGCCGAAAGTGATTTGAAAAATAATTGGAAGCAGTATAAAAATAGATTTTTGGAGGAAATATTATGAATAAAGAAGAAAAAATGATTGAGAAAAATATAGAGCTCAGTACTGAATTTAGTCGGTATTTATTTGAACATCCTGAAATTGAAGAAAAAATACCATCAGGCTCGGAAATTATCCTTTTACCTGAATTTGATAAAGAATTGAAAAAATTCAACCTGAAATTGGGAAAAAATATGGAATCTAAGGGTGAAAAGGTAGTTTATTTAGAAATAAAAAGTATACGCCCTAAAATTTTGTCAAGATTGGGTAATGTAGAATTGGTTTCACTTAGCATGTAGCTATCCGCCAAAATGTGTTCAACCCGGTCGGTCAGTAGAAAAATCAAAATAAATTAAAACTTTAATTGACTGTTTCCTGTTTCCGTGTTATTCATTTTCGGTCTCCGGTCTGCCGTCTCCGGTCTCCGATTCTTATTTGTGTTGATTCGTCAAAAGAAAAGTGTTGCTAAAGGAGAAAGAGGCGAAGACATCCAACGTGTCATTTCCCGGCTTGGCCTCTAATGACTTCCTTTTCTTTGTAATTTTAATAGTTAAATTTTTGGAGAGTTTAATGAGAGTACCCCTGCTGGATCTCAAGTCGCAGTACAAATCGCTTAAAATTGAGATAGATAAGGCGCTGCTGCGCGTTGCCGAATCTCAGTATTTTATCCTGGGTGCGGACGTGGAGAAGATGGAACAAACTTTCTGTGAATATTTAAAATGTAAATATGCATTGGGAGTTTCTTCCGGCACGGATGCCCTGCTTATTGCATTAATGGCAATTGATATTAAACCCGGTGATGAGGTTATTGTTCCATCATATTCGTTTTTTGCTACGGCGGGTGTTGTATCAAGGCTGGGAGCCGTACCTGTATTTACGGATATTGATCCCGTTACATTCAATATGGACCCCGTTGAGTTAATCCGGAAAATTACGAAGAAAACAAAAGCCGTTATTCCCGTGCATCTTTATGGGCAGAGCGCTGCTATGGATGAAATAATCGAGATTGCTAAATCCAAAAAAATAAAAGTAATTGAGGACGCGGCACAAGCACTGGGTGCGCAGTTCAAGGACACAAGGCCGGTGGGTACTATAGGCGATATGGGATGTTTTTCTTTTTTCCCTTCCAAGAATCTGGGCTGTTTTGGGGACGGCGGGCTTGTTGTAACTAATGACGAGGCGATAGCAAAGAAATTAAAAATACTGCGCGTTCACGGCGCTGAACCAAAATACTATCATAAAATTATCGGTGGGAATTTCAGGCTTGATGCAATTCAAGCCGCTGTGTTAAATGTAAAACTGCCGTTTCTTAATAAATGGTCTGAAAAAAGAAGAAGGAATGCCGAAACTTATAACAGGCAGTTCGTAATGGCAAGGCTTTCCGACGGCCCGGGGCGTATTTCTTTTGATGAAAGGAACCCCGTGCTGATTCCTAAAGCAATTTACAAACCGGAAAAAGGGCCTAAGCCGGGTGAAGTGCAGCTTCTTGCTAATTATCATATATATAATCAGTATATTATACGTGTGGCAAAAAGGGATGAGTTAAGGCAGTATCTTATTGATAATAATATCGGCAATGAAATTTACTATCCTCTGCCGTTTCACATGCAAGAATGTTTTTCCGGACTGGGATACAAGGTGGGTGATTTCCCTTATGCAGAGGAAGCGGCAAATACTTCAATTGCACTGCCGATTTATCCCGAGCTTGGCAAGGAACAAATTGAGTATGTTGTAAATAAGATAAAAGCTTTTTTTGAAAAAAAGTTTTAGCAGCCCGGATTTGCAATCCGGGTGTGCTATAATCCCAGCGGGATGCAATGGTTGTTGCCCCGGGTGTAAACCCGGGAGATAAAGAGATCACCAAAACTATTTACCCCTCCTTGATAAGGAGGGGATTAAGGGGAGGTCGGGGTGAGTTCTTCCGAGATACCCCCGAAGAAATTCGTGGTACAGTTCTTTTGAATTTTAATGTTGTAGAGACGGGGCATGCCCCGTCTCTCTTACAAATCCCGGAAGGGATGAAATAATTATAGTCCCGGGTGTTAACCCGGGGTAAAGAGAATCACAAACCTTTTTTACCCCTCTTGATAAGGAGGGGATTAAGTGGAGTTCGGGGTGAGTTCTTCTGAGCAAACCCCGGATAAATTCGGGGTACAGTTCTTTTGAATTTTAATTTTGTAGAGACGGGGCATGCCCCGTCTCTTCTACAAATCCCGGAAGGGATGAAATAATTATAGTCCCGGGGTAAACCCGGGGTAGGCTAATAATAAAATGAGATTTATGCGAGTAATAAGTTTTAACCCACCCCTTCACCCCTCCCAAGAGGGGATTTTGGAAGAAAGTGAGGGTGAAAATGTTTTTTAAATATTTAAGAACGGAACGTAATGAACTACAAGGATAAGAAAATTTATCTTGCCGGAAACGGCGGGATGGTAGGATCAGCGATTCAAAGATCGCTTGTAAAAAATAATTATACCAACCTGATTGTAAGGCAATTTGATGAATTAAATTTGATACGCCAGGCGGATGTGGAGAAATTTTTTAGTTCCGAGAAGCCGGAAATAGTTATTGTTGCAGCGGCAAAGGTGGGCGGTATTTTGGCAAACAATACTTACCGTGCGCAATTTTTGTATGAAAACCTGATGATAGAATCAAATATTATTCATGCCGCGCATGAAGCAGGTGTTGAAAAATTAATTTTCCTGGGAAGTTCATGCATTTATCCCAAGCTTGCCCCGCAGCCTCTGAAGGAGGAATACCTGCTTTCGGATTATCTTGAATATACAAATGAACCTTATGCGCTTGCAAAGATATCCGGTATAAAATTATGTGAAAGTTATTACCGCCAGTACGGCGATAATTATTATTCTGCAATGCCTACAAATCTTTACGGGCAGAATGATAATTTTAATCTTGAAACGTCGCATGTACTGCCTGCACTAATGCGGAAATTTCATGAGGCCAAAGTAAATACGGCGGGTGAGAAAATTCCGGATGTAACAATCTGGGGAACGGGAAGCCCCAAGAGGGAATTTTTATACGTAGAGGACCTTGCAGAAGCCATAGTCTTTCTGCTGGAAAAAATTGACGCAAAGGATTTATATGAAAAAGGAATTTCCCAGATAAATGTGGGTACGGGTGAAGATTTAACAATAGGTGAACTGGCTTTGCTTGTTGCGGATGTTGTTGGTTTTAAAGGCAAGATTGTTTACGACAAATCAAAACCGGACGGCACACCGAGAAAGCTAATGGATGTATCAAGGATTAACAGCCTCGGCTGGAAGTACAAAACCCCGCTGAGGCAGGGCATTGAACAGACGTATGCATGGTTTCTTAAGAATAAGTGCTGAGTTGTTTTTTGGGCCAGGGCTGGATTCGTAGCTCAGATTAATAATCTGAGCGTGAAAAATCCCAGAGGGATTAAATGCTTTTAGCCCCGGGTGTAAACCCGGGGTTAAGAAAATCACCCAACCCCTTTTCCCCTATGTTCGAAAGAGAGGGGCCAGGGGTGAGTTCTTCTGAGATACCCCCGAACAAATTCGGGTTTGAGTTCATTTAATTTTTTTTTTGTAGAGACGAGGCATAGTTTACCACTATGTGGCCCCGTCTCTCTTACAACACAAGAATTTTAATTTATTACAGTAAAAACGGAGACATAATGAAAAAAGCCTTAATAACAGGAATAACAGGACAGGACGGCAGCTATTTAACCGAAATACTTTTGGAAAAAGGCTACGAAGTTCATGGCATAATCAGGCGGAGCAGTTCATTCAATACATCGCGCCTTGAGCATTTGTATGCCAATGAGAAAGTGCTTGATAAAAAAATGTTTCTGCATTACGGCGATCTTGTTGATACTTCAAACATGAACCGGCTTCTTGAAAAAATTGAGCCTGATGAAATATATAATCTTGCCGCGCAAAGCCATGTTAAGGTTTCATTTGAAATACCCGATTATACTGCACAGGTGGATGCATTGGGAACTTTAAGATTTTTAGACGCCATACGTGAAGTCGGCTTAAAAAAAGTAAAGTTTTACCAGGCTTCAACCAGTGAATTATACGGTAAGGTAAGGGAAGTGCCGCAGACTGAAAAAACTCCTTTTTATCCGCGCTCACCATACGGCGTTGCAAAGCTTTACGGCTACTGGATAATAGTTAATTACAGGGAAGCTTATAATATTTTTGCATGCAACGGGATACTGTTTAACCACGAATCACCCAGGCGCGGAGAAACATTTGTAACAAGAAAAATAACACGCGCGGCTTCACGAATTGCTGCAGGCCGGCAGTCGATTTTGCTTTTGGGCAACCTGGATTCCAAGCGGGATTGGGGCTTTGCACCGGAATATTGCGAAGGTATGTGGAAGATACTTCAGCATGAAAAGGCTGATGATTTTGTGCTTGCAACAGGCGAAACTCATACTGTTAAGGAATTTGTAGAAAGAACATTTTCAGAGATCGGGATTGAACTGGAGTGGCAGAACAGCCATGAGAATGAAAAAGGAATTGTGAAGAGTGTTGATTTTGAGAAGGCAAAGTTATTAATTAATCATAAAGAAAATCAGGATAATTACCGCTATAAGTTTTCAATGGATTTAAAACCAGGCACTACAGTTATAGGCATAGATTCAAATTATTACCGACCGACAGAAGTTGACCTTTTAATTGGAAATCCGCAGAAAGCAAACGATGAATTGGGCTGGAAAGCAAAAACTAAATTTGAAGACCTGGTAAAATTAATGATAAAAGCAGACCTGGATAAAATATTAAGGCGCGGGTATTAATAATAATTAATTTTATATTTTAACCTATTAATGCGAGGCAGTTATGTTTGATGAAAGTTATAAATTTACCGTTGTGGACAGATTCCTGAAATATGTAAAATATGATACTCAATCAGATGAAGATTCGGTAAGTTTTCCCAGCACGGAAAAGCAAAAAACTCTTTCAAAGGATTTAAGCCAGGAATTAAATAGCCTGGGATTAAATGATGCGGTTATGGATGATTGGGGTTATGTAATGGCAACCCTGCCCTCAAATACCAATAAGGATGTACCGGCAATTGCTTTTATTTCTCATGTTGACACTTCACCCGCAGTAACGGGGGCCGATGTTAAACCCCTGATACAAAAAAATTACCAGGGCGGCGATATAAAATTACCTAACGACCCCAACCAGGTAATTAAGGTTAGCGACAATCCCGAACTAAAGGAAATGAAGGGCTTTGATATTATCACTACAGACGGTACTACTCTGCTTGGTGCAGATAACAAAGCCGGTGTAGCGGAAATTACGGATGCGATAAATTATTTAATTACTCATCCTGAAATAAAGCATGGCACGATAAAGGTTTGTTTTACTCCTGATGAAGAGGTTGGCCGGGGAACCGAGAAAATAGATTTGACAAAATTAGGCGCTAAATATGCTTATACTGTTGACGGCAGCAGCCGCGGTGAGATCGAATCCGAAACTTTCAGCGCTGATGCGGTAGTAATAAAATTTCACGGCAAGAATATTCACCCGGGATATGCAAAAGGTAAAATGGTTAATGCCGTACGTGTAGCTTCCGCATTTATAGAAAGCCTGCCTAAGGACAGGTTATCCCCCGAGACTACGGACGGGAGAGATGGTTATGTGCATTGTACAAATTTCAACGGTACGGAAGAATTAACAACGGTTAAGTTTATTATAAGGGATTTTGTAACTCCAAAATTAAAGGAGTATGAAGATTTCTTAAAAGAATTAGCAGAAAAAACGGTTAAGCAGTATCCCGGCTCCCGCATGGAGTTTGAGGTTGTTGAACAGTACAGGAATATGAAAGAAATATTGGATAATTATCCATGGGTTATGGAAAACGCAATAGAGGCAATGAAGCATCTGGATATTAAACCGATATTAAGTCCTATCCGCGGAGGCACAGACGGATCCAGGTTATCTTTCATGGGGCTGCCTACGCCAAATATCTTTGCAGGCGAACACAGCTTCCACTCAAAGCTTGAATGGATAGCCATCCAGGACATGGAGCTGGTAGTTAAACTGATTGTTGAAATCTGCAAGGTTTGGGAAGAGAAAGCGTGAAATATTTTGTAAGGCTCACCGTACAGGTGAACCAAACATAACTGTTTTTCAAACAGCTTTGTAGTCCGGATTAGCAATCCGGGCATACTGAATTCCCTCCCGAAGGGACTTCTTTGGAGGAAGAGATTAAATACCTGCCTACCGGCAGGCAGGGTTGCAGCCCCGGGTGTAAACCCGGAGTTAAGAAAATCACCCAAACCTTTTTCCCCTTTCTTGAAAGAGAGAGCCTTCCCCTAAGGGAGGCCGGGGGTGATTTTTTTGAGATATACCCAAACAAAGTCGGTGGTCCTGATTCCTTATAGGGAGGAGTTCTGAAATCATCCCAATCAATTTTGGGGTGATTTTTTTGTTTTATAAATAATTTATAAATTGTATGCAGTTTGTATGAACACAGAATCAATTAAATATGATAAGGCAAAGAAAATTCCTGAACTGATGAGTCCCGCAGGGGATTGGACAATGCTTTCCACGGCTATTAATGCCGGCGCTAATGCAGTTTATTTCGGAGTAGATAAACTTAATATGCGTGCAAAAGCAGCGAACTTTACGATAGATGAACTGCCGCAAATAGCAGAAATTTGCAAATCAAAAAATGTTAAAACATATCTTACTCTGAATACAATTGTTTTCGAGGAAGAAATTGATGAACTGGATAAAATTATATCTGCGGCAAAATCCGCGGGGATTGACCGGATCATTTGCTGGGATTTAGCCGCTGCACAGATTTGCAAAAAATATGAAATGCCGTTTTGTATTTCAACACAGGCTTCTGTTTCCAATTCTTTAAGCGCCGCCCTTTATAAACAGCTTGGCGCCGTAAGAATAGTCCTTGCACGTGAATGCTCCCTTAAAGAAATAAAAAGAATAAGGGCTAATACCGACATGGAAATTGAAGCTTTTATTCACGGAGCTATGTGCATTGCGGTAAGCGGAAGATGTTTTATGAGCCATCATCTTTTCGGACCCAGCGCAAACAGGGGCGAATGCATTCAGCCTTGCAGGCGTGAATATGAGGTTATAGATACTATTACAGGTAAACCCATGATAATAGGGGAAGATTACGTACTCTCCGCCAAAGATTTATGCACGGTAGAATTTATTGATAAGTTAATTGAAGCCGGTATCGATTCGTTTAAGATAGAGGGAAGAAAAAGAAGTCCCGAATATGTTGCTAAGGTTGTTTCTGTATACCGCAGGGCGATTGACCTGTATTATGAACTTAAGCTTACAGAAGAAATAAAAAAACAGTTTTTAATAGAACTGGAAGAAGTTTATAACAGGGGCTTTTCTTCGGGCTTTTATTTCGGAAAGCCGGGCGCTGATGACTATGCGGATATTTACGGCAGCAAGGCAACAACCAAAAAGGAATACGTGGGGAAAGTCCTGAATTATTATAAGAAATCAAAAATAGCCTACGTTGAACTGGAATCCGGCAAAATTGCAGTTGATGACCGGATATTAATAATCGGGCCTACTTCAGGTGTTATAGACCTAACCTTAAATACAATTATTAAAGATGAAGTTGAAATAAATAAAGCGGAAAAAAGCGACAGGATTACCTTTCCATGTAATTTTCAGGTAAGACCGCATGACAGGGTGTATCTTATAACCCCGGTAGAATAAGAAAAAATTTATTCCAACTGTGCCCTGAATTGTTCGAACTGATTTTTTAATTCATCAAATTCATTTCTTAAAATTAATAACTGCTCTTCTAACTTTGCGATCCTTTCTTCTTCCGCTGAAGCAATTTCACTTTCCTGAACTTCCTTATTAATTATTTCCGGCTGGCCTGAAAGCAAATGGGCATAACGGGATTCTTTCATACCCGTCTGCCTGGGCAGTTTAATAACCATAGGCTGTTCACGGTTCATTAATCTTTTAAGCACTTCGTCCACCTGTGAGAGCGATTCAAAGTTAAACATTCTTGAAGCCCTGCCTTTTAGCTCTCCGGGTGTCTGCGGGCCGCGAAGCATTAATTCACATATTACTGCTGTTTCATCCGGCTGAAGATTTAATTCTTCCGTAAAGCCCTGCTTGTATTTTGGGACGCGTATATCGGTTCCCGTTACCCTTCTTACCAGAGATTTATCCCTCAGCTTATTTAACACCGGCTCAATCAGGTCCTCATCAAACGAAACTACAGGGTTCCTGTTAGATTTTTGATTACAGGCATTCTTAAGCGCGTTTAATGTAAGCGGATAATATTCCGGAGTTGTCAATTCTTTTTCAATCAGTGATCCGATTATCCGGATTTCTTCTGAATGTAGTATTGTATTCATTTTCCAATTTTTTTCCGTAAATATAACAAATGATATTAAATCTAACTAAGCAATAAAAATAATCAGGAATAATAATTTATTTTTAGAGTATTATTATCTTTCTTCCAGGAATTCCCATTTTTATTAAACAGGATCAATTATGAAGAAGTTATTTTTAACTTATGTCTTATTATTTTTAAGTTCGGCAGGTCTTTTTGCACAAAGACAACCGTATGTAATTCTTATATCTTTAGACGGCTTCAGGTGGGACTATGTAAACCGGGGTATTACTCCAAATTTTGATTTCATAAAGGCAAACGGCATCGCAGCTATTTCACTCAGGCCTGATTTCCCATCAATTACTTTCCCTAATCATTATTCCATAGTAACGGGTTTGTACCCTGAAAACCAGGGTCTGATTGCGAATACTTTTACCGACCCGTTCACTAAGGAAACATACCGGGTGAATGATTCTACAAAATCTAAAAACGCTAAATGGTACTTAGGCGAAGCTTTTTGGGAAACGGCTAAAAGAAACGGTATAATTACCGCCAGCTATTTCTGGCCCGGTTCAGATATGAAACTCGATTACAGGAGGCCGGATTATGTAGAAAGTTATGTACACACGCGCGCGTTTGAAGACAGAGTTAACGGGGTGTTAAACTGGCTTAAACTTCCTTACGAAAAACGCCCTCATTTTATTACGCTTTATTTTGAAGCAACGGATGATTCGGGGCATAAGTTTGGCCCGAATTCCATTCAAATGAATCATGCAATAGAAAAAGAGGATTCAATGATAGGGCTGCTTACCAATAAGCTTAAGAATATAAGTTTATTGGACAGTACCGACATAATTGTGGTTTCCGATCACGGCATGACTGAAATCAGTAAAGATAAGGTAGTTAACATTGAAGAAATAATAAAGAACTACAATGTAACTTACCAGGGACGCGGCCCTTTTATGCTTGTAAACCCGCAGAAGGCGGATGAGCAGAATGTTTATGATAAACTTTTAAGTAATAGAAATCATTTTCAAGTATTTACAAAAGATAATATCCCGGCATGTTATCATTATTCAACTCATCCCTTTATTTCAGATATTATAGTGATTGCCGATCTTGGATGGAGCCTGGCCGATAATTATTCATACAAAAACATTGACAAATTTACAGACCGGGGGAACCACGGTTATGATAATAATGAAATGGATATGAACGGAATATTCTATGCATTCGGCCCGGATTTTAAAATAGGATACCGCACGGCTACATTAAATAATATAGATATTTATCCAATGCTGTGCAGAATATTTAATATATCTCCCCGTTCCAACATAGACGGCAAGCTGGAGAATATAGAATATATTTTGAAAGGATATTAATTAAATATATTTATTTTCATAATACGAATTTACGCGAATTAGGACGAGCATGCCTGCCGGCAGGCAGGTTAACATGAATAAAACAAAAATGTGAGGTTCACCTTTAAGGTGAACCTGACATAATAAAATAAGAAAAGGTAATCCGTTGAAAAGGGTTGTAATTTCATTTTTTATTTAATACCCATAACTTGCCATAGCCGCTCCTGTTATGCCGGAAAGGCCCGGAGGAACTAACCCGGGTTTTGAAACCCAGATTTTATAATCCGGGCTCCGAACCGCATCGCTTGTCTTCGCAATGCAGGGTTGATATATTTGTGGCAAATCTTTTTATTATTTCATAAACCAATTTAATTCAGATTAAATATCTGATTCGAATACATATTTTTATCAGGATCAATTATGCGATTAAGTAAATCATTTGTACCTACATTAAAAGAAGTACCTAACGATGCCATTGTTAAAAGCCATATCCTTATGCTCCGTTCAGGGATGGTAAGAATGCTTTCTGCGGGAATTTATTCATTTCTGCCTCTTGGATACAAAGTGGTACAAAAAATTTCTCAAATAATAAGGGAAGAAATGAATGCCATCGGCGGGCAGGAATTTCTTCTACCTGCATTAAATCCCCGCGAAATCTGGGAAGAAACTAATCGTGTAGAAGCTTTTGGCGATATATTATTTCATATAAAAAACCGGGATTACGTACTTGCTCCCACACATGAAGAAATTATGACTTATCATGCGCGCAATGTATTGAAGTCTTATAAAGAATTGCCCCAGATATGGTACCAGATTCAGACTAAATTCAGGAATGAAGCCCGGCCAAGGAGCGGTATAATCCGCGGCAGGCAGTTTTTAATGAAGGATGCGTATACATTTGATGCTTCATGGGAAGACCTTGATAAAGCATATGCACTGCATGATAAAGCTTACAGAAAAATATTTGACAGGTGCGGGCTGAAGTATTTTGTTGTAGGGGCCTCGAGCGGGGCTATGGGCGGAACCGGGTCGGAAGAATTTATGGTTAAATCGGACGCCGGCGAAGATACTGTTGCATATTGCGAGACAAGCGGATATGCAGCCAACGTGGAAGTTGCAACTTCACGTGTCCCTTCAAAAACTCGTGAAGCTAAAAGTGAAGAAGTTAAAGAAATTTCTACACCTGATATAAAATCGATCGATGAATTGTGCGGGTTTTTAAAGATTGATGTAACCCAATGTGCAAAATCAAGAGTTTATATTTTTGATTCCAATCCGGTTTTGATTTTGATGCTTGGTAATGATGAAGTGAATGAAACCAAACTTGAAAGTATACTAGGCGGTACAATCCACCCGGCTCATCCGGATGAATTGAAAAATATAACCGGAGCTGATGCCGGTTCTATAGGCCCGATTGGTTTCAAAGGCAGAATATTTGCCGATAACAGGCTGAAAGATGCGAATAACATATACAGCGGGGCCAATAAAAACGACTATCACTTAGGCGGAATAGACTTGATGCGTGATGTTAAGGATATAGAATATAAGGATTTACGAATCGTGAAATCCGGTGAAGGCTGCCCCATCAGCGAAGGCACCCTCCAGGTCTTCAGCGCAATAGAACTCGGCCATATTTTTAAACTCGGAACCAAGTATTCCCAGGCTATGGGTGCAATGTTCCTTGACGAGAATGGGAAGGAAAATCCATTAATTATGGGCAGTTACGGTATAGGCGTAGACCGCGTAATGGCGTGTTACCTTGAACAGCACAACGATGAAAAAGGAATTATATGGGACAAAACTCTTGCGCCTTACCCGGTCCACTTGATGGGCTTAAACATGCGCAAACAGGAAATTGTAAATGCATCTGATAAGATTTACAAGCAGCTTACCGATGCCGGTTATGAAGTACTCTTTGACGACAGGCTTGATGCACAGGCAGGATTTAAGTTTAACGATGCTGATTTGCTAGGTATGCCTTTACAGGTTATAGTCGGGGACAAAAAACTTAAAGACGGTAAAGTTGAATTGAAGCTGCGAGCATCGGGCGAACGGTTTGATATTGCTTTAGATGATTTGTTGATGAAAGTTAAAGAGTTATTATTTTAGTTAACAGAGACTTACTTTAAAAGTGAGCCTCTGTTTTTCAAAAATTTTATTAGATAATTATTGTTCTTAGCAAACGAATTATTTAATTTCCTGACGGGAAATGTGTCAATCCGCAAAAATTTATTCTTTTCTGAATCGTAATTGTAATTCTGCTTAAAATAGAAATTGATCTAATTTACAATTCATAAAATCTTCATTACTAAGTATTGAATTTATTACTTCTGTTAATTAAGTTATTTGTGCGTCTGTATGATCTTTCCTTGGATGGGAATAATTTAAAAATTATTAGGATGAAATAAGCAGAAGCAAAAAGAAAACTTTCCGAAGTAATCCTTTAATTATTCATAATTTTAAAAATACACTTAATCATTTGAGGCTGATATCAAATGTCGTTGTGAAGAATGAATTATGCTATAATTCCTTCATCTATTAGCGGGTTGTTTTAAAAGGGAATAAAAAAACATGGAGAATTTAATAATAAGGAATTTACAATTACCAGAAATGGTTATCCCTATCGAATTAGCTTTCCGGGATAACAGGAACCCGGGTTTGAATGACGGTGAATTTTTATTTCGTGCAGATAACAATGGATTTTTTGTTGCAGTAAAGGGCAATGAAGTGTTTGGGACAATAGCTTCCGTAAAGTATGATAAAGATTACGGATTTATCGGGTTTCACTTTGTACTTGAACAATACCGTGACAGCGGATTAATGGAAAAACTTTTGGAATTTGCATTGGAAACTGCCCGTGAAAGAAATATCGGAGTAAATTGCGGTGAAGAAAATGTTGAACTTTTTGAAAAATACGGTTTCAAACAGGCGTTTAAAATAAGTAGTTATGAAGGAATTGCAGACGGTAAATATAATGTATCGCCGAACCTAAACAGCCCGTTTAGCCAGCCGTTTGATGAGCTCTTTGATTACAATAGAAATTTATTCCACTATGAAAGAAAGCTTTTCTTCTACCAATGGTTGAATCAGCCCGGCAGTCTTCTTTTAGGTAAGTATGAAAATAATGAATATAGAGGATTCGGATTATCCGTGCCTTGCAGGAAAGGCTATAGGATTGCGCCTTTAATAAGCGATGAAGTGTAGTCGGCGCACGAAATACTAACAGCCCTTGCTTCGCATTTATCAGAAGGAACCCCTTATTGCATTGATATTCCCGAACCGAATTTTGAAGGCATTGATTTGGCGAAAGAATAAGGATGTATAAAGGAAAAGAGCATGCAATACCTTTCAAGAATATTTACGGTTTCATTAACCTTGAAGTCGGATAAAATGATAATAATTGGGTTCGTAATTAATTAATAATTTCATCAAAAAAAATTAAAGGAGTTCATTATGGCATCAGATAGTCCGATAATGGGATCAATTGATCTATTGCCTTTGAACTGGGCACCGCTCAATTGGATGTTATGCCAGAGCCAGACATTAGCAATAAGTAGTTACACGGCTCTTTTTTCATTATTAGGCACTAGTTTCGGCGGCAACGGCACTTCTAATTTTCAATTGCCTAATTTACAATCACGCGTTGATTACGGTGCAGCCATTTAGACAGATCAGCAGGATATAGGATTACTAGGCGGAGCTTCACAGGTAAGCCTTAATATATCCAATCTACCTGTTCATAACCATACAGCATCTTTAGATCAATCAGCCCAATTTACCGGGAATGTTTCTCTTCCGGTTAAGACCGGTTTGGGGCAAGGCACAGGCAGCCCTAATAATGCATTTTTAGGGCCTGGCGCTAATATATATTTTACCAGCCCGACATCAGGTTTTACACTTGGAGCTGCGCCGGTTACTGTAACAGCGCAATCAGGCGCTCCCGTAAATGTGGGGCTTACCGGGAGTAATATTCCTGTTGCAACTATGCCCCCATATCTTACTCTTAATTATATAATTTGTATATATTGTATTTATCCAACAACGTCTTAATTAATTAAAAATATTAAACCGGCTTTACAGCATAATAATTAACTGAAGTTAGGCAGATATTATAAATTTTATTAAGTAGCCCTGAGTTTTTGGCACAGCCATCACTTTGTGAAACTCGGGGAATTATTAAGCCCGGATTTTATTGGCTTTATCCACAATTTTCTAATCATTTTGGCTTGGCATCCATCCCTTTGGGAAAAGCCGAACAGATTTTGTAATTTATTGATCCCTCCAGATCAAATCGAGACAACCGCCGCGGGCGGGGACAAGCAGGCTCTAAATGTCGGGGCTGCTTTAAATATCATTTGCGTAACTTTAATAATTAATTTGTATTCAGCCAGCTTAAAATTATTTTATCAATACTACATATTTCAATAGTTAAATTGGTGAGTAATAATACTTTTTAGTGGTAAATTATCATTATTGTTGGGCATCAATTATTCTTTTAAGCAATGCTTTTTAAATCGTTCTACTTTTTTTACAAATCTCCCAGAGCATGAAAAAATAAGCTTAATACGCCGTATTCACAATTTGCTAATGGCATTAGTGATAATCTAAGATGTATTAATCTCTTTGATCTGTAACACTTTTATTAAAGAAATTTATTTAAATGTTTTTTTTGCTTTACATCAATAATAGTTTTAAATAAAGTACTTAATTTATGATACCTATTTATGTTACTGCTTCCGGGACAGGTAAAAAAATTTGCCTGTGATTTAAATCCTAATACTATCTTCTTGATAAGATAAGTTTACTAAAAGAGATTCACCAGGAATTTGGAAATTATTATTTATTTTAACTAAAGGCGGGTTATGAAATCATTTTTTACCAGCGGTAAAATAATATTGTTACTTTCATTGTTTATTTTTCATTTAGCTATACATATTCACAAACTGTCAGCGGAATAACCGGTACTTTTAATCACGGAGCAGGAAATGCTGCAGATGCTAATGGAAGTTATTCTCCTAATGGGACTATAAACGGAAAAAATTCATGGGTACATGTCGGAAGCACCAGCAACTTTTATATTTATTGGATTACTTACGAAGGTGACGCTTGGGTACTTGATAATAATACCAATCCAGTCGATGATGGATTATTCTATATTTCATCAGATGCACCACCCTCAAGCGGATATTTCCCGGATTTAATTGATAATAGCAGCCTTCCGACATTAAGCGGTTTTGATAATGTTACTATCTCAGGCAATGCGGGCATAGCTGGTGCAACATTAAGCTGGACAGACGGCATTGCCAAAACAGCTACTGCAGATGTCAACGGAAATTATTTAATTACGGTTTCGTATAACTTTACGGGTGCAGTAACCCCGTCATTAGTTGGATCAGATTTACCCCTGCAAGTAAATCTTATACGAACGTACTTACCAATCAAACAGGTCAGTCTTATATTGCCACAGCAATAACTTATACGATATCAGGTAATACGGGTGTTGCAGAAGCCACCTTAAACTGGACAGACGGCACAGCCAAGACAGCCACGAAAGACAGCAGCGGCAATTATTTAATCAATGTTTCTTATAATTTTTCGGGAACAATACAGATAAGAATTGCCCTTCCAAAAGAATCGCGTGTAAACATAACAATATACAATGTACTTGGATCAGTAGTTGAAAAATTGTATGAAGGAGAATTAAATGCATGGTATCATGAGATTCAGTTCAACGCGGGGAGATTAAGTTCAGGAATTTATATTTACAGAATGACCGCAGGTACATATTCGCAAGTATTAAAGATGGTTCTGCTGAAGTAAATCCACCCGGAAGTGTATACCAATTTAATTATTTTTATTAAGCCTAAGGCCTTAACCCTCAGGCTTAATTTTTTTAAATCACAACACTCTTCGGTGATAAACAATCAGGAATGATATATTTTATTCTACCGATATATGATTGCTAAACGTTAAAAATTATTCTATGGTGTCCAAACCAACTCTCTTATACTAAGATCGCAGGGAATATTATAAGGCATTTTTCTCCGCTATATCATACTAGTCCTACCAAATAATATTTAATTAATATTGCAGGAAATTTTCTTTCCATTTTAAGAGGAATTTAGACTTTTTTTATCCCGCGTAATGTACTTTTGGGTTGTACCATCTTTAAAAAATCATTTAATAGTCGATAATAATATCAGGTTATATTATCATCCGGTCTTTCTAATAAATACAGGCGGATTGATAAATAAATAATATAATTATAAAAACGGCCAAAAATGCTTTTATTAATAAAAAAGAATACTTCTTTTAGTGAACAAGGAGTGTATGGATACTATGGTTACCGGGACGATAAACTATCTATATTTCAAAAAGATTATAAATATAAATTATCAAAACAATTTATTTACAAATATCAGGGGTCATTTTTGTTTTAAGTTACTCCCCGTGGTTTTTCGATGACGACGCTAATTGCGATGACTATTTCTATCAAATGACGCATATCCTGTCCAGATCTAATTATATTAGTTATGCCTGGAGGGGTTTTACGGCCGATACTGCCAGTGCATGGGGGAGATTGTATTTCCAGAATCATTCAACCGATCAAATATCAATTCTAAATGTACCAAATGATATTAATGAAATCTGGTACCAAAGATTTACAGGTTGGCGATGGTATATTCCAACGATTGATTCAAGTGCTTATCAAATCATGCCGGGTTGTGAGTATGCAGATTCAACGAACAATTGCGGCGCAAGTGAATTTGATGATTGGCTCTACAATAAACTTAATTCCGGACAGCGTATTTTTATCTACGAGGGACATAGCGGACACGGATGTCTTGGTGCAGGAGAAGGTTCAGGCCGCACAATATTTAGAGTTGATCAACTTGGAAATAAATTAAAAAATTACGGAATGTATCCTTTTATTATAGCTGACGGCTGTGAAACCGGAGAATTTGACGCCATTACACCCGATGATATGGGGAGTATAGACTGCCTGGCCGAAAAAACGGTGAAGATGCGGAATGCAGGGGCTATTGGTTTTTTAGGATGCACTGGGGAAAGCACTCCATCGGCCTATAATTCTGTAGACAGCGATGTTTTTCAAGCTTTTTACGTTGACTCTTCTCATATAATGGGAGAAGCTGTTATGGAATCCAAGTTATTATTAAACTCAACATTTAGAAGACAGTACAATCTTTACGGTGATCCTGCAATTAATCTTTGGAATAATAATAATATTGCTGCAAACATTGAAAATAATAAGATAACTTCCGCTAATGAATTTGCACTAAATAATAATTATCCCAATCCCTTTAATCCTACTACTATGATTAATTATAATTTAGAAAGTGCAGGATATGTTACATTAAAAGTTTTTGATGCCTTAGGCAGAGAAATAAAAACACTTGTATCTGAAAATAAAAATCAGGGTTCGTATACAGTTTTATTCAATGGAAGCAAATATGCTTCAGGAGTATATTATTATCAATTAAAAATTAATTTATTATCAAACGGCTCCTATTCGGGCGGATGTTTTGTTTCCACAAAGAAAATGATATTAATTAAATGAAATTAACGTGAGGTTCACCTTTGATGTGAACCTCACATATGATGATTAATTTTCTTCAGGTTTCCCGCGCATTGAATCCCAAATAACATAGGCGCAAAGTACAGCAAAGGCAATAAGCGCGACAAGCTCCGACGAATGAGAGCTTTGCCATTCGTTATTAACCCAATTAAACCCGAAATAACGGAGCAATGCACTAATTACTCCCATTAAAGCGCCTCCTGCGATAAACCCCGAAGCTATCAAAGTTCCGCGTTCTCTCCTGGCGGTATTAATTTTTTCATCTTTACTTCTTGTAGAAACATAATGTGCAATTAAACCGCCGATTAATAGAGGCGTGTTCAATTCCAACGGTATATACATACCCAGAGCAAAAGCAAGAGCAGGTACATCAAGCATAGTAAGAACCAGCGCCATCAGAGCGCCTGCAATATATAGCATCCACGGAGCAGGCTGATGAGCCATAAGCGGCTGTATTACTGCGGCCATTGCATTTGCCTGCGGCGCTACTAGTGCATTAGGGCCTGTAAATCCGTATGTTTTATTCAAAAGAAGAATAACCCAGCCTACAGTTGCAGCCGAAACAAGTGTACCTAAAAATTTCCAACTCTGTTGTTTATACGGAGATGATCCAAGCCAGTACCCGATTTTCAAGTCAGTTATGAACGACCCCGCCATTGATAAAGCTGTACAAACAACGCCTCCGATAAGAAGCGCTGCAACCATACCGGAGTTACCGCTTAAGCCGGCAGACACTAAAATTATTGATGATAGAATTAGTGTCATTAACGTCATTCCGGAAACCGGATTAGTGCCTACTATAGCAATTGCTGTGGCAGCAACGGTCGTAAACAGAAATGAAATTATTAATACTATAAAAAGCCCGATTAATGCAAACCCGATATTATTTACAACGCCAAACTGATAGTATACAAAAATCAAAATTGCCGTAACTACAAGAGATAATGCGATAAACTTCATTGAAATATCTTTTTGAGTGCGGAGTTTTTCTTCGACTACTTTTTTCTTTCCTAAAATTTCCTTTGCAGCCAGGGAAAATGCAGAAGCAATAATTTTTGACGATCTTATAATCCCGATCAAACCGGCCATAGCGATTCCGCCGATACCTATATGGCGGACGTAAGTTGTAAAAATTTGTTCGGCAGACATATCTTTTATAAGCAGGGTTACATTGGTTCCTATCGGCAGTGTTACGCCTTTCCCAATATATGCAACCACCGGGATAAGTACATACCAGGAGATGAATGAGCCCGCACAGATTATTGCAGAATACTTCAAACCTATAATATATCCTAAACCTGTAACTGCGGCACCTATATTTATTCTAAAGACCATTTTGGTTTTATTTGCGATAGTTTCACCTATAGGGAGAACCCGCGATGTAAATACTTCGCTCCACCAGCCGAAAGAAGCTACAATGAAATCATACAATCCGCCAATTATACCGCTTACAACCAGTACTAAAGCCTGATTTCCTCCTTTTTCGCCGGCTACAAGCACTTCTGTAGTTGCCGTAGCTTCCGGGAAAGGGTATTTACCATGCATATCGCTCACAAAAAATTTTCTGAAAGGAATCAGGAATAAAATTCCAAGAATACCTCCAAAGAGCGAAGCCAGGAATATCTTATAAAAGTTTGCGTCTAAATTAAGAATATATAATGCAGGTATTGTAAATATTGCCCCGGCAACAATAATACCCGAGCATGCGCCAATAGATTGAATAATTACATTTTCTCCCAGTGCATTTTTTCTTTTTGTTCCTGCCGATAGTCCTACTGCAATTATTGCAATAGGAATTGCCGCCTCAAATACCTGGCCTATTTTTAATCCAAGATATGCTGCAGCAGCCGAAAAAACTATTGCCATCACTATACCCCAAAATACCGAATATACGCTTACTTCGGGCACATTTTTAAATGGCGGCATAACAGGAGCATATTCTTCGCCGGGTTTTAGTTCGGTATATGCATTAGAAGGAAGGCCTTTAAGGTTTTCGCCGTTGATGTGAGTTTCACTCATAATATTTTTCCTAATTTTATTAATTAATTATTGAGTGTTATAATAAATAAGGGCTTCATTATAAATCCTGCCGCAAACAGGCAAGCCCATTATAATTAAATGCCGTATTAAAATTAACAAGATTTTGACGGATAAAGCAATTGAAAACTTAATTTATAAAAGTTTATTTTGCTTTTATTATTTATCTTTAATCCTATGATAGGAAAACTTTATCTTGTATCCACACCGATAGGTAATTATGATGATATTACCATTAGGGCTTTAAACATATTAAAATCAGTTGATTTTGTTATCTGTGAAGAATTCAAAGAAGCAAGGAGGCTGCTTTCACACTACCAGATTACCAAAGAATTGGTTTCAATTAATGAGCACAATGAGAATGAGAAAGACATTGTAAACGACATACTTTTAAGATTGGTGCAAAATCAATCGGCAGCATTAATCTCGGACTGTGGTACACCGTTATTTTCCGATCCGGGCCACCTTTTAGTTGAAGTGTGTATATCACAAAATATTGAAGTTGTACCTATACCGGGCGCGAGTTCTATTCTCCCGGCTCTGGTAGGTTCGGGATTAGATATAGAAAAATTTTATTATTACGGCTGGCTTTCACCGAAAAAAGATATAAGAAAGCAGCAACTTCAAAGACTGAGGAGTTTAAATGAAGTTGTTGTTATTATGGATACGCCGTACAGATTAAAGAGCCTGCTTGAAGATATTGTGAAAGTTATCGGAAAGAACCTTAAAGTAGTTCTGGCTTTTCAATTGACAATGAACAATGAAAAATTTTACCGCGGTACTGCCGAGGAAATCTTATCACTTGCAACTAAAAATAATATGAAGGGGGAGTTTGTTTTGCTGCTTAATTTGGGGAGAAGATAGATAGGGTTAATTATATTTTGGATAATAATTAAAGTTTATTGATAACTTAATAACTTAAGTTACGCAGATATTAAAAATTTTATTAAATAGCCCCGAGTTTTAACTCGGGGGAATAATCAAGCCCAGACTTTATTGGCTTTTCCGCCGGAGGCGGATGAGCCTTTGGTTCAAGCAACAATTTTCATATCATTTTGGCTAAAGCCGAACATATTTTGTAATTTATCAATCCCCGACATAAATGCCGGGGCTATTTTAAACAACATTTGCTTAATTTCAGTTAATAATTAAGATAGGAGTATCATATGAAATATTTATTTATAACAATCTTCTGTTTTTTTATCTTATTTCCCTTAATCAGTATCCACGCACAAAATAACCGCAAACTGCAGGGCGCCTGGGAACTTGTTTCTCAAAAAATTGACGGAAAAGATCAAATACTGTCCGGAAGGCGTATGAGACTTATAACGGTAAATCACTTCGCCTGGGTTGCTGAAGACAAAAGCAGAGCTGAAGAGCTATTAGCAAAGGGAACACCGCATGATTCCGCCGTTGCATATCATGATGCCTGCGGCGCCGGAACTTACAAAGTAAAAGGAGATACCTATACAGAGACTACTGAATTTTTTTATGATCCCCAAAATATTGGGACATCAATAGACTGGAAATTCAAACTCAAAGGTGATCTTTGGTATAGCTCCGGGCACTACGTACATTACAAAGACGGAAAGAAAATAGAAGATATCCTTTTAGAAGAGGTTTGGAAAAAGATAGAAAAATAAATCCGAAGCGAAAAGAAAAAAATTATAAATAAGGGATTTCAAAAAAATTGAAATCCCAATACACCAATTATTATTTTATCTTAATGCAATTTTAGGATCTTTAATTTTAGGTAAATCATACCACAAATTATTCAGAAATTCCGTTTCTTCGGTATCAAGCTTGATTTCAATTGCTTTAAGACTGTCATTTAGCTGCTCCGGTTTACTTGCTCCCAAAATTGCAGATGTTACTGCCGGGTTATTCAATACCCAGGCTAAAGAAACATGTGTTAATGATTTATTTCTCTGTCCAAAATATACTTTCATTTTTTCAACTGCTTCAAATTGGGCTTCCTGCCAATAACGGGACTGATATAACTTTCCGGCATCGCCTAATTTAAATCTTCCCATTTCTTCCGGTCCATTATGGCGATTATGTTTGCCTGTTAAAAATCCACCTGCCAAAGGATTATATACTATTACACCTACGCCTTCTTCAAGGCACAACGGAAATAATTCTTTTTCAAATTCTCTGAATAGTAAATTATAACGTGGCTGAATGCAGTTGTATCTTTCTATACTAAGTTTATCGCTTTTCCATAATGCTTTTGCAAGCTGGTAAGCCATGTAATTACTGCAGCCGATATACCGTGCCTTTCCGGTTCTGACAATATCGTCCAAAGCTTTTAAAGTTTCATCAAGCGGTGTATTCGGGTCATAAAAATGTACCTGGTACAAATCAATAAAATCTGTTTGAAGACGTTTCAGGCTGGCGTCAATTGCATCCATAATATGCCGGCGTGAAAGTCCCTGGTCATTAGGAGCATCGCTCATTTTACCGTTACACTTGGTTGCGAGAATTGTTTCATGCCTTTTACCCGGATTTGCTTTAAACCAATTCCCGATAATTGTTTCGGTACTACCAACGGTTTTCAAGTCAACCGGCAATGGATAAACGTCGGCTGTATCTATAAAGTTAATGCCTCCCTCACGGGCTTTATTTAGTATGGCAAATGATGTATTCTCATCGCATTGATAACCGAAAGTCATTGTCCCGAGGCAAACTTCACTGACCCTTAATCCTGTACGGCCTAAATTTTTAATTTTCATAATATAGTCCTGTTATAAAATAAAAATTTGATATGATTTCTTTCTGATAATATACAATATAGGCAATCAATCTTCAAAAAAATGCAGTTGATCTTAATCAAAGAATACTTAAGCCTTTGTCAGCAACGATACATTTTCGATATGATAGGTATGGGGGAACATATCTACGGGTTGTATTTTTATTAATTTAAATCCGCCGTTGATTAAAAGTTTAATATCTCTAACCTGTGTGGCAGGATTGCAGCTTACATAAACTACCTTACCAGGATTCATTTTGATAACATCTTCCACAGTTTTCTGATGCATTCCGTTTCGCGGAGGATCTACAATAATAACATCCGGGGGGGAATATTATTTTCTTCAATTAAAGGAATGAATGATTTATACAAATCAGTCTTGATGAATTGTACATTTTTAATTTCATTTATTTTCTTGTTCTCTTCAGCATCTGTTACAGCAGATTCAACGGACTCAAACGCAAAAACATTTTTAGAATTACCCGAGACGAAAATAGATATTGTGCCGGCACCTGAGTAAAGATCATAGACAATTTCATTGCCGGTTAAATCTGCAAAATCCATAGCTGTTTGATACAATTTTTCAGCCTGCAATGTATTTGTCTGGAAAAAAGAATTTGCACTAATCCTGAATTTATATTTTCCTATAGAATCAGTAATAAAGCCGCTCCCAAACAAAACATTCTCATAGTCGCCGGTTGCAACGGCAGCTTTTTTAAGATTAATATTATTAACAATTGTGCTTACCCCGGGAATTTCAGCAATTAAAAGGTCAACATATTCTTTCATGAGCAGTTCATCAACGGAGGAAGTAACTAAATTTACCATTAAATCATCGCTGTGATGTGAAGTCTTAATGACAAGATTACGTAAAAAACCTGAATGAGTTTTTGTGGAATAAGGGAATATGCTCCTGTCTTTAAAAAATTTCCTGGTCATGTTAAGAATTTTATTGCTTAATTCAGATTGTAAGTAGCATTCATCTACATCCAAAACTTTATCAAAAACATTTGGAACGTGAAGCCCTAAAGCAAAATTTCTTTCTATCTGTTCCGCTGATTTTATCTCTTCCTGAGAAATCCATCTAATATCCGAGAATGAGAACTCCATTTTGTTCCTGTAGAAAAATATTTTACCGGAGGGAATTATATCGTTAATTATAAAATCAGTAAACCCTCCCATCTTTTTATAAATTTCTTCTACCTGAAGCTGTTTAAATTTATATTGAGAAATATATTCCAAATCCTGCTGTTTACAGCCGCCGCAAGTTCCGAAATATTTACATTGAGCATTTATACGAAAGCCTGAGGGTTTAACTATTTCCACAACTTTTGCTTCAGCGTAGGATTTCTTAATTTTTCTCAGTTCTGCTTTAACGATGTCCCCGGGGTAAGAACCATCAACAAATATTACGTATTTATTACCTCCTCCTGAAGAATTCCTTTCAATTTTTGCAACGCCCCGCCCTTCGAACGCATATTTTTCAATTTCTAATTCCAGAATATCGCCTTTTTTCAATCTCAGCCTTTCTTAAATATAGAAGCATAAAAACCAATGTGGGCATCACCGCCAAGTTTAAGGTAAGCATTAGATTCATGGCTAATTTTATTCAACAACTTTTTGTAATAACTTTTTTCCTGCTCCGTAAGCCCGGCTACATTGTCTTCTAAAAGATTAATACTTGTTGAATAAAAATCTTTCAGCGTATGAGAAAGTTCTCTTGACTTAACCAGTTCAAATTTTTTATCTATATAAAATTTTTGAAATTCTTTTGGATGAAGGGGGGTGATGCCGGAACTTTGCCAGAGATCGGTAATAAACTGAGGAGGGGATTTTGTCGGGCTGGTGATTTCTCCAACACAAAAATATCCTCCTGCCTTTAAAACTCTGTATATTTCCTTCGCAATTTTATTACGTTTTTTATTTGACACAGAAGCCTGTGCGTAAACCAGGTCAAATGTAGAATCCTTAAAATCAGTGTTATCAAATTCCATTAAACGAACACTTATATTTGAATTTGAAAGCTGGAGCCGTGAATTAAGCAGGGAATCATTATCGTCAACAATAATAATCAGCTTTGAGGCTTCTTTTTCAATCAATTTTCTTGAAATATCTTCACAACCGGTGCCTATAATAAGGATTGAAGATCCTTTTACATCGGTATTTTCGAGAAGAAATTCCAATTGTTTATCAGTTCCGGGAAGGAAAAATCTTGCATTCATAGAGTACTTAAAAAATGATTATCTGAATGACAAAATTAAAGAATATTTTGTTATTATTTTATCAAATCCATAAGTAAAAAGATAATAAATATTGACTGCGGAAGCAGTACTTTCATTGCCTTTCAGAGCAAGTTGAGCTATTTTAGAAACAAAAAATAAGAAATCAATATGAGGAATAGATGAAAACATTTCTTGCCATCCTTTTTTGTTTTCCGATTATATTAATTGCCCAGCAAAAGCATCCTTTAAATGTGGATGATTTATGGGCGATGAAAAGAATAGGATCGTTTGATCTTTCCCCTGACGGGAAAAGCATAGCATTTTCGGTTTCTACCTATAATATGGAGGAGAATAAAGGCAACAGCAAGATTTATTTGATAAATACAGATGGGAGTAATTTACGAGCGTTAAAGAATTCAGGTAAAGATGAAAGTTTGCCAAAATTTTCATCTGACGGGAAGATGATTGCTTACCTTATAGAAGACCAGATTCACACATGTAAAACGGACGGTTCGGATGACGCCCAAATAACCGACATATATACCGGGGTTGATGATTTCAGATGGTCGCATGACGGCAGTAAGTTTTTAATTGTTTCAAAAGTATATCCGGACTGCACATCGCCGGATTGCAATAAAAATAAGGATGATGAACGTAAAGAATCAAAATTAAATGTCAAAGTACTTACGCATTTAATGTACAGAGAGTGGAATCACTGGCTGGATGGAAAAAGGAGTCATTTGTTTTTATTTGATGCCTCTTCAAAAGAATATTATGATCTTAATTATTTAATGCAGAATGATGTTCCTCCTCTTGATTTAGGCAGTGAAAATGATTTTAATTTTTCTCCCGATGATAAAGAGATTGCCTATACAATGAATCCGAACACAACTGTTGCGACAAGTACTAATAATAATATATATACTGTTAAGGTTCCGGATATTAAAAAGGATGAAAAAGCTCCTGCGGAATTAATATCTCAAAGTAAAGGAAATAATAATCAACCGGTGTATTCGCCCGACGGCAGCTATCTTGCGTTTACTTCAATGGCGGTTCCGGGGCACGAGTCAGACCAGGCTTTTATCATGCTTTACGACAGGAAAACAGGAAAGCTTAAGAATCTTACAAAGAGCCTGGACAGGTCGGTAATTGAAACAGCATGGTCACCAGATTCAAGAAGTATTTATTTTATTGCCAGCAATGAAGTATACAACTCAATTTACCAGGTAAACGTTGAGTCAGGAATTATTAAATTAATTCTAAAAGATCATAGTAATACAGGATTAGCTTTTCCGGGAGACGGCAATTCAATTTACTTTAAGCAGCAGCGTTCTACGCTTCCATACGAAATTTTTGCTCTTAATACCATAACCGGAGATGCAAAACAAATTACCTATTTAAACAAAGACCGCCTTGCAAGCATTGAAATGATTCCAATGGAAAGTTTCTGGTGCACAGGAGCCAATGGTAAAAAAGTTGAATCAATTTTGGTTAAGCCGCCGTTTTTTGATCCGTCTAAAAAATATCCTTTAATATTTCTGATTCATGGGGGACCCCAAGGGCATTGGGAAGATGATTTCCATTTCCGGTGGAATATTGAAATGTTCGCATCAAAAGGATATGTAGTAATTGCACCTAACCCTACAGGGAGTACAGGCTACGGCCAGCAGTTTACAAATGATGTATCAAGGGATTGGGGCGGAAGGCCTTATGAAGACTTAATGAAGGTTTACGATTATTCGCTTAAAAATTTCAAATTTATTGATGCTAAAAATACCTTCGCTGCGGGCGCTTCGTTCGGCGGGTATATGATTAATTGGATTGAAGGACACACAGCACGTTTTAATGCGCTGGTTTCACACGATGGAGTTTTTAATACAGAAAGTATGTGGGGTACTACCGAAGAACTCTGGTTTCCTGAATGGGAATTTAACGGAACTCCCTGGCAGAATAGAAAATTGTATGAAAAATGGAATCCTTCAAGGTTTATTCAAAATGCCAAAACACCAATGCTGATTATAGAAGGCGCACGGGATTACAGGGTACCTGAAGAACAGGCATTCCAGTTATTCAGCTCACTTCAACGGCTCGGGGTTGAAAGCAAATTTTTATATTTCCCGGATGAATTTCATTTTGTTATTAAGCCGCAGGATGCCCGGTTCTGGTGGAATTCAGTATTTGACTGGTTTGAACAACACAAAAAATAGGGTGGTAATATGCCGGAAAACGAATTCGGATTTGACGAATCTAAAGATTTTGATGTGCTGGACTTCGGAGAGAAAACTTCAAATGAAGTTAATCAAAGAAGTAAATACATCGAAGAAAATTTATGGGAGAAACTGGAAAAAGCTAATAAAAGAATTTCATTAGCTAAAGACATATTAGCTCTTATAAGATATGTAAGTGATTCAAAAGTTGCATGGTACAGGAAGGCTGTGGTTATAGCCGGGTTAATTTATTTTGTTAGTCCTGCAGATGAAACGTCAGGCGACAACGAGTTTATAAGTTATTTAGATGACCTTGGAGTAATAAATGCTGTTATCAAATTCCTGGGACGCGAACTGGTACCGTATTATGACCCGGATTATAAGTCATAAGAACTATTCGAACATTGATAATATAAATTATTTTTTAATTAATTAGCATAAATATGAATTTTAAATTAAAAAAGAGTGAGACATTATTCAGCGGGAAAGTATTCGATTTAAAGGTTGATCAGATTGAATATGACAGCGGCAATATCGGAGTAAGAGAAATTGCGGTACATCCCGGAGGCGCTGCGGTAGTTGCCGTTAAGGATGACGGTAAAATTATTTTAGTAAGGCAATTCCGGCATCCCATAAATCAATCCATACTGGAGCTTCCTGCAGGTAAATTAGATAAAGGGGAAGATCCCCTTGTCTGCGCACTACGGGAACTTGAAGAGGAAACAGGATATAAAACGGAGAATATTGAAAAACTTGGAATAATTACAACTTCGCCCGGATTCTGTACGGAGATATTGCACCTTTTCCTTGCTAAAGACTTAATTGCAGGTAATCATAACCGTGAAGAAGGCGAATTAGGTATGGAAATTCTTGAATTTTCAATTGATGAGATAGACAGGAAAATAGAAATTGGTGAAATAATTGATGCCAAGACAATTTGCGGTATTTACTTAGCTAAAAATACGCTTAAAATTTCCTGAAGGCAGTTTTTGAATTTCCTTTCAAAATAAATTAAATTAGATTTATTAAAATCATTTCAGCTTATGATAAAATCTTTGCAGGTAAAAGATTACGCTCTAATTGAACATGTTAATGTTGAATTTGGTTCCGGTTTAAATATTATAACAGGCGAAACCGGGGCGGGTAAATCTATACTTATTGATGCCATGAGTTTATTGCTCGGGGAGAGGGCATCGACAGAAGTTGTAAGAAAAGATGCGGCAAAATCAGTGGTTGAAGGCATATTCAATGTTGAGTTGAACCGGAAGGTGAAAAAAATCTTAGAAGAAAATGATATAGAATTTTCTCCCGAATTAATTATGCGAAGGGAAATATCAGTAAAGGGTTCCAACAGATGCTTTTTAAATGATACCCCGGTTTCTCTTTCCCTGATAAAAGATGTAGGAAACCTTTTGGTTGATTTACATGGTCAGCATGAACACCAATCTTTGTTAAGGACAGAAACACATATAGAATTTCTTGATGAATATGGAAACTATGATGCACTTCTTGAAGAATACAGCTTATTATACGGCCAGCTATCGAAATTAGTATCGGAATTAGGTTCATTAATGAAACAGGAATCAATTCTAAGGGAAAAGAAAGATATATACGCATACCAGATTAAAGAAATTGATACCATTGCACCGGAAGACGGCGAAGAAGAAAAGCTAAATGAAGAATTAAATATTCTTGAAAATTCAGAAAAACTTCTTGAGTTAACAACATCTATTTATGAAACGATATATGATTCTGAAAATTCCGTAAATGATAAGCTTGGAAACATTCAAGATGAAATAAGGGAGCTATGCGGAATAGACAAATCTTTTTCCGAAGTTTCAGCAGAAATTGATAATGCACTTACGTTAATTAATGATATTTCAAAATACATAAGAGATTATAAATCCCGTGTTGACTTGGACCCAGGCCATCTTAATGAGATCAGGGAACGGCTCGGCGCATTGAACCTGCTGAAGAAAAAGTACGGCGGGACTATTAAAGCTGTTTTAGAGCATAGAGAAAAAATAGGTAAAGAATTTGACTTTGCAGAGAATTATTCAGAAAATATTATAAAAATTAAAGCGCAAATAGATGAGCTGAGAAAAAAATGCGGTGCTGCAGCAGAAACGATTTCGAAGAAAAGGAAAGAAACGGCGAAGAAAATTCAAAAAGATGTTAAAGAGGCATTAGGATTTCTGGGAATTCCTGATTCTGAATTTACTGTTAGTTTTAATCAAGTCTTAGCAGACGAATCATCAGAAAATTTTGTACAGGTAAACGGGAAGAAATTTAAAGTTAACCATTCAGGCTGCGATGAAGTTGAGTTTTTTATATCAACAAACCGGGGTGAAGAGCCCAAACCTCTGGTAAAAGTTGCTTCAGGCGGTGAAGTATCCAGGATTATGCTTGCGCTTAAAACCATCCTGGCAAAAAATGATAAACTTCCCCTGCTGATTTTTGATGAAATTGATACAGGAGTGAGCGGCAGGATTGCTCAAAAAGTTGGCCAGGCTTTAAAATCTCTGGCAGCATTTCATCAAATAATTTCCATTACACACCTTCCACAAATAGCAGCGCTGGCAGACCATCATTATTCTGTAGAAAAGAAATTGAATGAGGAAAGGGTTGTCAGCTCAATTACAAAATTAAATGATATTGACAGGGTTAAAGAAGTAGCCAAATTGATGAGCGGGGAAAAAATTACCGAAGCAACCCTGAACGGCGCAAAAGAGTTAATGGGATTATAAAAAAAACCGGAAGAAATAATCCTTCCGGTTTTTTTTCGATTAACATTATTTTTTATTATTTGAAATCAGCATTACAAACACTATCGGCAATATCATAATTAAACGTATAAGATGATTGTTGTACTGTATGATCCTGTGTATAAATAGCATTTTTATAGACCATTCCAAATGTATAAGTTTGACCCATCAGAAAGCCATGTAATATAATGCTCCCGTTATTAATGGTGCCGACATCTATATTACCGCACGGTGACAAAACATAGATATCATAGCCGCTGGGTTTTACTTCCAATACAGGACTTTGATTTTTGCAAAAGGCTGTTACATCAACAGCGACATCTGTACGATTTCCACTTGCATTTACAGGTAAATTTATGGTATTTACCGAACAGAGATCCTGCACAGTTGTAGTTCCAACTAAAGTTGCCGGGCATTCGAGTAAACTCCATGCTTCAAGAGTCATAGGTATACCTTTGGGAAGAGTTAAATTTTTAAGCGTAAAACTATTTTGGCCCGAAGTTACGTTTTCCGTTAAAATCGTTTGGCCGGCAGCTTTCAATTTAAGTGTTAATGCTGAAAAACTGCCGGTAATATTCAAAGTAACGTTATTTGTACATACTTTTCCGCCGCTTAATATCCATCCAGCAAGCCAATTGGAAAGATGTGAAACCTGAAAAGTAAGTGTAAAGTTGCCGCTGCCGTTGGATACGGCAATTGCATTAGTTTCAAATTTCCATTCCTGTAAGGTTTGGTTAAAACTATAGATAGGTACAGTATCGCCATTTGCTATTGTAGTATTTGTTAAAGGATTAATAGTGCTTCCGGAAACAGTAAAAGACAGGGTAACGGATGGAGAAAAATTAGTTGCCAATTGACCGCTTTGGTTTGTAAGAGTAAAAGAAGCAAAAGCTGCCGGCTGGATAGATCCCTGGTTGGATGATCCATCCTGGTTAATTACACCAACGCTTAAACCCGTTGGCAATGCACCCGTAGCAGATGCATTAGTACCCGAGAAATATGTAACATTAGCCGTTAAAGTTCCGCTAACCGGTTTACCGCTTGCATCAGTAATAGTAGTACCTGAAGGTATTGTAAGACCAGCCGAGCCTCCCGAAGTAGATTCAGTAGTGGTAGTAGTTGTGGTTGTAGATGTTGTTGTGCCGCTTGAATTTGTCGGGACAGGTGTTGAAGGAGCAGTACTTGTACCAGCCGGAGGATCCGATATCTTTATCATGCTCACAGTGTATGAAGTACTTCCTGTTGATTGTATATTAATAGGGTAACTGGCTGTTTGATAACCGCTTGAGCTGGCAACTAAAGTTACAATAACAGGATTTTGAGCCGTTGGTGTAAAACTACTTGAAATGCCAAAAACAGCCAATCCATATTTAGTGGAAATTGAAGTTATAGGTTCGTCAAGTGAGGAAACTATCTGGCTAGCTCCAGGCCCGGTAAAATTTACATTAACCAGCACAGAATTTGAGCTTGAACCTATTTGAATGCCTGTAGCTGCATCTACAAAAGTTACAGAAGCGTTTGTGCTTATTGATAAAGTATTAAAAATAACAGCAAGATTTTTTGTGGGATTTGTTATATCGCAGCTTGAATAGACAATTGCAAAGGATGCAATGATAAGTATTCCGAAAATGTATTTATATTTTTTAAATCGTTCAAAGATCATATTAAATCTCTCCTAAATAAATGAAAATTTGTAATAAAGTCCGAATGAAAGAACCGGGTAGAATGAGAACCCTTTCAAATCGTTCTGAAGAATTCCGCTTTGAGAAGCAGAAGGAGTCAGCAACTGAGTAGCGCTCATTGATGCTTTAGGCCCGCCCTGATAGAACGTGCCGACATCGAATGTAAAACCCAAGCCCGGTGCGCCGGCGGTAGGGTTACCTAACCCAATGCCCAGATAGGGCGCAACTTTATTAAAAGTAAGATCTGCAAACAATTGTCCGAGCTTAGCAGGAGTGTATATTATATTGCCCTGCGTATAAGTTTTTTTGGGAGTCAATGCAATATCGACTTTATTTAAATTTACCATTAATCCGCCGGTTACCCGAACATTACTTTCAAATGGGAACCAATCCGCTAATGCAGACACGGAAAGAAGTTTTAAATCGACATTGGCTGAATAAGTACTGCTGCTTACGGCATTATTGGCATTATAGGGGAAATCAGCAATTCCCAATCTAACGTTAAATTGAGAAGAAAGGGATCTGTAACCCTCAACACTAACTCCAAGAGTGCTTATTTTTAGAGATGCGGCATAGTCCTGGGCTTTAAGCCCGGAAGTGTAGATTAATGGAATAAGAAATAGAAAAAGTAACTTTGTCTTCATATAACTAACCTTATTGAAGTTAAAAAAAATAAGTTTACTAAAATTCTAAAATCGCTATTATTAATTATAACGGGGACCCGAAATGACAACCGTACTTGTTTGAAGTATTATCTAGAATTAGATTGGTAAAATATAAAGGTTTTTTTACAGTTTGTCAATCTAATTCTATGATTTGCGGCTGGTTATGTTCCAAATCAATATGGTCGAGAGTGATAAATAAATTTATTCATTTCGTTCAGCCATAATTTACCAGTAATATTTTTATCTTTGAATTATATTTGATTTGGATTTTTATTCACGAAGATTCCTATCCATAATAATTATCCCGGTATAAATGGATATATAAAATGAAAGATTCAGCAATTTATATACATATTCCTTTTTGTGATCATAAATGTATTTATTGTGATTTTTACTCAATAATTACCTCGGAGAATATTGAACGGTTTTTGTCTTCGATAAAAAAAGAAATAAAATCGTACTCAAAAACTTATTCTAAAGATAAAATATACAAATCCATTTATTTCGGAGGAGGAACACCATCCTTAATGGAACCCGGTTACTTGCTGGAGATAATATTAAATATTAAGGATAATTATAATATAAGCGAAGATGCAGAAATTACAATGGAAACAAACCCCGGGACAGTTGATAAAGAAAAATTAAATTTATTCCGTAAAGCAGGAATAAACAGGATAAGTATCGGCATACAATCTTTTGATAATGATGATCTTAATTTTCTTACTAGAATTCATGATAAGGATACTGCAATTCAAACGGTTCTAATTGCCGATGAGATTGGATTTGAAAATATCAGCATCGATTTAATTTTCAACCTCCCCGGGCAGACAATAGAAAAATGGAAAATGAACCTTCAGAAAGCTGTTGAACTTCCTTTGAAGCACATTTCCGCATATAGCCTGATACTTGAGAAAGGAACTATCCTCAACAAAATGGTTCTTGACGGTAAAGCTGCAATTCAAGATGAAGATTATGATGCCGAACTTTATGAATTGACTATTGAATTCCTTGAAGCACATGGGTTTATCCAATATGAAGTCTCCAATTTTACAAAGCCCGGATATGAATGCCGGCATAATAATGCTTATTGGAGGTACAGGGATTATTTAAGCTTTGGCCCTTCATCGCATTCTTTTATGAACGGCAGAAGATGGTGGAACTTCTCAAGCCTAAAACACTATATATCTGAAATTGAAAAAAACGGAACTGCCGTTGCTAATTTTGAAGACATCAGCAGGGAGACGGCATTAAATGAATATGTGATGCTTGCACTAAGGAGCAAAGGATTAGACTTAAAACAATTTCAACAAAAGTTCGGATATTCCTGGATTTCAAAGAACAAAGTTTTTTTTGCAAATCTGCTTGAACATAAACTTATATCTGAAGAGAATAGATTTATAAGTTTAACTCCCAGGGGTTATTCCCTCTGCGATGAAATATTAAGAAAACTTTTATAGCAACGGCATAATTATCAATACAAAAGTAACCAGCTAATATTATTTAAGTAAAGGTATGCCCATATTTCCATCGGGCTCGGTTATTTTTAAAAGATCTGCAATTGTCGGGGCTATATCAACGATATATACCGGAGTATTTATTGATTGAGCAGGTATATGCCAGCCATAAAACAACATTGGAACATGCGTATCATAGGCATATTGTACACCATGAGTAGTTCCGTATGCCAATTTGTTAATAAGAAAGCCCGGCTTAAGAACAACAGCAATATCACCCGAGAGTTTTAAATTATAACCATTAAGCACAAGATTTGGATTTTCCCTGTAAGGGGCCTGCTTTGCGAGATCATCATGTGTGAAGACGGCTAATACTCCGGGAAGCGATTCACCAATGTAATCAGCAAAAATCCGTGTAACCCGGCGAATATCAAGGTTGTTTTCCTTTATTAAATCATGATTGAGAAAAATCTGACCGTTTGAAAAATTTTCAATCAAATTCAGATTACCAAACGTTCTTTTTGAAAGGGCGCTAAGCGAATCCACAGTATTCTTTGAATTCAACTCGCCTGTTGGTAAATGCTGTTCTTTAAGATAACCAGGTGTAATTAATGCGCCGTGATCTGCGGTTAAAAATAAAACATAATTATCTTTTCCAACCTGTTTATCCAGTACATTCATCAAATCAGCAATAAGTTCATCAAGCCTTAAATAAGTATCTTCAAGTTCATAAGAATTAGTTCCGTAAGCGTGCCCGACATAATCCGTGGAAGAAAAGCTGACTGCTAAGAAATCCGTATTTTCACTTTTCCCCAAATTTTCATTTACTAAAGCTGTTTTTACGAAATCTTTAACAATCTGATTCCCGAAAGGTGTAGCTTCCAATATTTCATATTTTGCACCGGCTATAACATTTTTAAAAGAATGAGGAAATGACGTTTTACCTTCTGAGAAAATATCCCCTTCATATGGCGATTCATCAGGAGCTGATATTTTGTAATCGGAAACAGGCCTGAATAAATCCCATTCCCCGGATAAATATATATCCGCGAATTTTTTATTATTAAAATCATCGACCCATTTCGGCAAAGACTTCATATAGTACGATGAAGAAATAAAATCGCCGGTTTTATTATCGTACCAGTAAGCTGCATTTGCCATGTGTCCACCGGGAAGAATTGCGGCACGATCTTTCAGAGAGATACTGATGACTTTTGAAGCGCCGTGTGTTGCAAGTTTTAACTGATCCGTTATAGTAGTAACCAAAAGCCGTTTAGGGGACATAGCGCCTTGGTTGTCATTGCTGCCGATACTTCTTTCAGTAGAGTCACTTACACAATAAATTATTTTCTTTTCCGATTTATCGTACCAGTCGTTCGCAATCATGCCGTGATAAAAAGGGGTACTGCCGGTATAAATTGAAGAATGACCGGGGGCAGTGAAAGTTGGAACATAATTAAAATGTGCAAATGTAAAGTTTGTTCCGTTATTCATCAGCCTGTTAAAACCATTTTGGCCGTAATAAGGCTTAAAACGGTAGAGATAGTCAAACCGCATCTGGTCTATCACTATACCTACCACAAGCTTTGGCCTAGGGACGGGCTGTGAATATATAATTATATTTGAAAAGAACGACAATATAAAAAAACCGATAATAAATTTGGATTTCATTTTTTACTCTTTAAAATTATTTTGATAATTAATTCCGGGATTGTACGACCAAATTAATCAATCCCTTAATATCGTTAATAATATAATCAGGATGTTCTTCCCGGATAATATTAAGATCACGATAGCCGTATGAAGCTGCACAGGTTTTTGCCCCGGCATTTTTTCCGCATCGAATATCAAGTTCTGTATCGCCGACTAATAATGAAGCTCCGGGATTTACATTAAGTTCGGAGCAAATAAAGAGAAGCGGTTCTGCGGAGGGTTTATTTTTCAAATTATCCCTTCTGCCCAATATAAGTGAAAAATATTTTCTAAGCCCAAAATAATCGATAACCATATCTGCCTGGCTTTGCACCTTTGTTGTGCAGAGAGATAAGCTAATATCCTGGTCTTTTAAATATTGAAGCGTCTCTGAAACTCCATCATATATTCTTGATTTATTTATGAACATTAAATAAAAATCTTTGTAAATAGCAAGATATTCTTCAAAATTATTTACCGGAATGTTCAAATCATTGAAAATATCCTGGAAATGGTAACCAACCCTGTTCCTGAATTCGTCCGGAGTCAGGTTATTTGGAATTTTAAGTTTTTCCAAAGTCTTTATAGTCGACATATAAATTGTATCGACCGAATCGGTTATGGTACCGTCTAAGTCAAAAGAGATATGTTTAATTGTGGACAAGTTACTCATTGATTTCTTCATTAAAAATAACTATAAATCCGATTGATGACAATTATAAGTTAATTAAAAACAAATAATTAATTTATAAAAACTAAAATGGAGCAATAGGCGGATCTGCCTAAATATTACACATATCAAAATATTTAACCCGATATTTATTTAAATTTATTACCTGAATAAATTATTAAGGCACCATGTAATGTTAAATAATATATATGATGTTATCATTGTAGGGGCGGGGCCGATTGGACTTACTGCCGGGATAGAAGCAGTTAAAAGAGATAAAAAATATCTCATAATTGAAAAAGGATGCCTGGTAAACTCAATATTTCATTATCCCACTAATATGACGTTTTTTTCGACATCATCCCCACTTGAAATTGGTGAAGTTCCATTTGTTTCTCATGGTGATAAGCCAACACGAAGAGAAGCACTGGAATATTACAGGCGTACCAAGCAGTCATGGGAATTGAATGTAAAAACCTATGAAACAGTTACCGAAATTACCGGAGAGAATGGGAATTTTACTATTGTTACGGACAAAGATAAGTACTTATGTAAAAAAGTAATTATTGCCACAGGTTTTTTTGATAAGCCAAATTATTTAAATATTCCGGGTGAAGGCCTTCCTAAAGTGAAACATAATTTTGATGAAGCGCATCCCTATGCTTATTTGAAAATTATTGTTGTCGGCGCAGCAAATTCCGGCGTGGATGTTGCTTTGGAAACATACCGGCGGGGTTCAGAAGTAACAATGGTAATAAGGGAAGACCGGATAAAAGATAATGTAAAATACTGGGTTAAACCCGATATTGAAAACCGGATTAAGGAAGGATCAATAAAGGCGTACTTCAATTCCAATTTAATTGAAATAAAGGACAGGGAAGTAAGAGTTCAAACTCCGGGCGGGATAATAACTGTTGAGAATGAATTTGTTTTTGCAATGACGGGTTACCATCCGGATTACGATTTTCTGATTAAAGCAGGGATAGAATTTTCCGACGATAATGATAAAGCCCCTCAATATAATTCTGAAACATTTGAGACAAACAGGCCGGGCATTTATTTAGCGGGTGTAGTTTGCAGCGGACAAGATACAGGCAAGTGGTTCATTGAAAATTCCCGTTATCATGCTGTAAATATATTTAATCATATTGAAAACAATTAGAATAATAAGTGCCGGAACCAGGCGGATAATAGTTCTTGCATTTTGTAAGCAGAATGTTGAAATTAATTTGCATAAATGTTTAAAGTATTTTCTGCCTGCGCCGGATGTCAGCTTTTTAAACTAAAGGGAAATTGTATGAAAAGTATTATTTTATTCCTTATTCTTTTAAATCCGGCATTCATCAGCTTAATTATTGCCCAACCTGCACATTCGATTAATAATATAGAAATCACCGCTGAGGTTCAACGGGATCTTTTTCCGGTTGTGGAAAAATTTCTTTCGCAATGGAATAATTATTCTAAAATTCCGGACCTGGTAACATGGAAAATTCATAATAAAAGCAGTAAAAGTGTCCGGATCTCATTTATTACAGAAATACCGGGCTGGACAGCTCCACAAATAACTACAATAGTTTTGAATCCTGACGAAAACAAAGAATTAATGCATGCTCCGTTCGGAATTAATTTATTAAGCAATCATGTAACTGTTTCTACAAAAATTATGTTAAGGGCAAAAATTGACGATAAAATTATTTTTGATGAAACAAAAGATATAAATATCAGGGCTGTGGATGATATGATATGGTCAATGAATAATTCATGGGATACAGAATTATTTTTAGCCGCATGGGTAACGCCTAATGATCCGGCTGTGGAAGCAATATTGACTGAAGTAAAAGAAAAACTTCCGGGTGGAAAATTTTTAGATTACAGTAGTCCCGATGTAAAACCGGAGATCAAAGCTATATATAATGCCATATATAATTATAAAATTTCTTATGTTATTGATACTATGAATTTCGAACAGGCCGGTTTTACACACAGAGTTAGGCTGCCGGAAGAATCTATTTCTGAAAAATCCGCAAACTGCATTGACCTGGCGGTTTTATTTTGTTCTTTATTTGAAAACATCGGGCTTGAATCATCAATAGTAATAACCCCCGATAATACTTTAGTCGGAGTAAGGCTGGCCCGTAATTCCAATGAGACACTATTTTTTGAAACATCAATGGCGGGCCCGGAAAATATATTCACATATGAAGCTGCGGTAAAAGAGGGTATTAAAGAATATAACAATACGGCAAAAAATAATATGGGTGCATTACATATTATTAATATCAGAAGAGCAAGGGGAATGCGCATTTATCCGTTAAGATAATTAAAACAATATGATGCTTATTAATTTAGTACATAAAAAAAGGATAACGGGCTAATGTCAATAAAATATTCGGTATTGAAACCGGCATGGGAAATAATTTGGAGAATTGTACTTTTTTATATTGTGTGGGGGATATTATTATCTGCTATTATTGTACCGTTTGGCTCAAAAATGGCCGGGTGGTATCATACAGCGCCCGTTAAGGCCAGATTATTCAGTGATATTTCAACCGCAGTAACTGTACTTGCGGCTACATGGATAATGACAAAGTTTATAGACCGCCGCCCGTTGTACACGATCGGACTGGCATTTGACAATATTGTAAAAGACTTTTTTATTGGTGCGGCAATTGGGTGTGTCTGGCTGCTAATTTCCGTGGGTATTGTCTGGCTAAATGGCTGGGGCACTCCGGTATCACCATCAGGATTTACATGGCTGATTCTGGCATGCCTTGCAGTTTCCATGCTTTTCAATGTTTTTGCTCAGGAACTTTTACTTTGCGGTTTTATATTTCAAACAATCAGGAACAAGTCTAATTTAATTATAGCGTTAATCATATCTGCTGCAATATTTGCGGGTTATCATGCAGGGGCATTTAAGGGTGAATGGCTTCCGGTAATTAATGTATTTACTGCAGCAATTGTGTTTTGCCTTGGTTATATACTAGCCGGCAATTTATGGTTCCCGATTGCCATCCATTTTGCGTGGGATGTTTTATTGGGACCGATACTTGGTTTAACAGAAAGCGGTAAAAGCGACTTGGGAGGAGGCTGGAAAATGTTTACCTTAACTAAATCGAATATTTTCACCGGCAATACTTTTGGGTTGGAAGGCGGTTTGATAGTTACACTTACTACCTTTACAGCCATAATATTTATATATTTTTTTTACCGGCACAAAACCGGTAAACAACATAAACGTATCTAAATGAACCGATTATAGGTTAGTAATAAGAACTTAAAGAGCACATAACGTATAATAATGCAATAAAGTGACAATTATTCTGCACAAAGTAAGTTAATCCTACAATTTACTGCATAAATAAAATATATCATTTCTGTTTTTTAAATTGAATTCAAAATGATTTAAGCTTATTTTTGTTATTGAATAATTGTGTTTTTAGAATAATAATTAAAATACTGGAGTTGAAATGTTAGAGAAAATTAAAGAACTATTAGGCAAAGAAGCCGAAGCATTATTAACATATAAGGCTAAATATCCTAAAGAAAATTTGCATCTTCCCGGTTCTGACTTTGTTGACAGAATATTTGCGCAAACCGATAGAAATATTAATGTACTTAAAAATCTGCAATGGATTTTATCCACCGGAAGATTAGCCGGTACAGGTTATGTTTCAATTCTTCCTGTTGACCAGGGTATCGAGCATTCAGGCGGGGCATCCTTTGCACCAAATCCAATTTATTTTGATCCGGAAAACATTGTTAAGTTAGCTATTGAAGGCGGATGTAACGCTGTAGCCTCCACACTCGGCGTACTTGGTATGACTTCAAGAAAATATGCTCATAAAATTCCATTCGTAGTAAAAATTAATCATAACGAACTATTAACATACCCCAACAAATTTGACCAGATTATGTTTGCAGGTGTTGAACAGGCTTATGATATGGGCGCTGCTGCAGTTGGTGCAACTATATATTTCGGTTCCGATGAAGCTACAAGGCAAATAGTTGAAGTAAGCCAGGCATTTAAATTTGCACATGAATTAGGATTAGCAACAATACTTTGGTGCTACTTAAGAAATCCTGCTTTTAAGACAAAAGAAAAAGATTACCATGTATCGGCAGATTTAACCGGGCAGGCAAACCACCTTGGCGTTACGATTGAAGCCGATATTATTAAACAAAAATTACCTGAATGCAACGGCGGTTATGATGCTTTGAAATTCGGTAAAACAAGTAAAAAAGTTTACTCAGATTTGACTACCGATAACCCGATCGATTTAACCCGTTACCAGATATTGAATAATTATGCCGGCAGAGCAGGATTGATAAACAGCGGCGGCGCTTCAGGTGAAAATGATTTTGCAGAAGCAACTAAGACTGCTGTAATTAATAAAAGAGCCGGAGGCATGGGATTAATTTGCGGAAGAAAATCATTCCAGCGCCCAATGGCTGATGGTGTTAAACTTTTGAATACAATTCAGGACGTTTATCTTGAAAAAGAAATTACTATTGCTTAATAAGTAATAATTTTGAAAAGGAAAAATTGTCCCGGTAAATAAGTACCGGGACTTTTTTTAGCCGAATTACTCAGAACACAAAGCTCCTTGCGAGATGCAAACTAAACTTTATTTACTTTTGAAGCTGCAGCAAATAATCCGCAATTTTACCTAATTCCTTAACATCAATATTGCTGAATGAAGGCATAATTATACCGGGGTATAAGGCTTTGAAGTTCTTGAATGTTTCGGAATCCATGTAAGATGAAGGATTACGAAGATAATTTATCAACTCGTCCCTTGACCAGTTTTGTTTAATATTGTGTAAATCAGGAGCCATTCTTGTACCTGCCAAATCTCCGCCATGACAGCCTGTACAGCCTAAGCCGGCAACCAGCTGATCCGGTGATTTGGTTTTTGATGATTGATCAGTTCCCGTATTCATACCGGGCATCCCTTTTTGTTGGACATCCGACCGTTCGGTATTTTTCTCCAGGAGAAACAATAAAAAGAATAATACCAATACTCCTGCTATCCAGGCTTGAGGTTTTGTCATAACTATTTATCCAGCTTCCTTCAGGTAAATATAATTTTCAAGTGTAAACTAATATAATTGTACTTATTAAAAAACTCAACTCCGAAATTAAAATTGGAAGTGTGAGCCTGATATAATTACCCATTTTAATATTCCTTTGTCTAAAAATACGGGAAGAAGATCAGATAATCGAGAAGAATTATTAAAAGTTTAATTATGCTTGTTTTACATCATCTTATATAAGATAAATTACTCTTACTTTTTACTTTAGTTCAATGATTTACTATTTTTTTTATTAAAATAATATACCGGTATACCCGGTAAAAAACTTGATAAATTTAAGTGTTAGAAATGAGATTAAATGAGTAATTCTGCAAATCATCTGATTAAAGAAAAAAGCCCGTATCTTCAACAGCATGCACATAATCCTGTGGACTGGTATCCATGGGGTGAAGAAGCTTTTTCAAAAGCGAGCAGAGAAAATAAGCCAATTTTTCTTTCCATAGGATATTCAACCTGTCATTGGTGCCATGTTATGGAAAAAGAATCATTCCAGGATGATAAAATAGCAGAAATGATGAACGAGGCATTTGTTTCAATAAAAGTGGACAGGGAAGAACGTCCGGATATTGACAGGATATATATGACAATATGCCAAATGCTTACCGGGAGCGCCGGCTGGCCATTGACTATAATAATGACATCCGATAAAAAACCCTTTTTTGCCGGGACATATTTCCCAAAGGATAACAGGATGGGGAAAATCGGAATGAAAGAACTCATTTTAAAGATAAAAGAGTTATGGAATTCCAAGCATAAAGATGTATTAAAATCTGCAGAAGATATATCGCATTCATTATTAAAGACCGCAACACCGCGAGTTTCGAAGGAAATTGATGCAAGTATATTTGATAAAGCTTTTGATGAGCTCAAACGAAATTATGATACCGAACATGGTGGCTTTGGGATTGCACCGAAATTTCCTACAGCACATAACCTTTTATTTCTTTTAAGATACTGGAAAAGAAAAGATAAAGCCGAAGCTTTAAATATGGTAGAAAAAACATTATTCGAAATGCGTAAAGGCGGGATTTATGATCAAGTCGGTTATGGCTTTCACCGTTACTCAACAGACAGGGAATGGATTGTTCCTCATTTTGAAAAAATGCTTTATGACCAGGCGCTATTATCAATAGTTTATACCGAAGCCTACCAGGCAACAAAAAATACATTGTATAAAACTACGGCAGAAGAAATAATTAGTTATGTGATGCGGGAACTGACATCGGATGAAGGCGGATTTTATTCTGCTGAAGATGCAGACAGTGAAGGAATAGAAGGAAAGTATTACGTCTGGAGCGAACAGGAAATTAAATCCGTATTAGGTGCAGATGCAGAGATAATAATCAGAATTTGCGGTGTAGAAAGCGGCGGTAACTGGATAGACCATATTCATAAGAACCCGACAAATACAAACATACTTTATGTAAAAAAAGGATTACAAGAAATTGCAAATGAACTGGGAATTTCATTAGATGAAATTCATAATAAAATTAATTCAACAAGAAGCCCTCTATTTGATTACCGCAGCAAACGAATTCACCCATTTAAAGATGATAAAATATTAACTGACTGGAACAGTTTAATGATTTCTGCCCTGGCAAAAGCCTCTTCAGTATTTGAAAACAGGGATTATATGCTTTCTGCAGAAAAGGCTATGCATTTTATCCTGGGAACAATGATAAACAGTGAAGGGAAACTTTTGCACAGGTACCGAAATGGAGAATCAGGGCTGCAGGCAAACATTGATGACTATACTTTTTTAATTGCAGCTCTGTTAGACCTGTATGAAGTAACATATAAAAATGAATATTTAAAAAATGCAATTTTATTAAGCGATAAATTTATTAAACAATTCCGGGATCACTCAAACGGCGGATATTTTTTCACGCCTGATGATGCGGAAATATTAATTCTCCGGTCGAAAGAATTATACGACGGCGCCGTACCTTCCGGAAATTCGATTGCAATGCTTAACATGATAAGGCTGGCTAAAATTACAGGAAGCTCAATTTATGAAAACGAAGCATTACAAACTATTAACGTATTCTCAAGAAATATATATTCGACACCTTCCGCTTACACCCAGGCGCTTACTTCCTTGGATTTTATTTACGGGCCTTCCTATGAAATTGTTATTTGCGGTGAGAGAGAAAACGATGATACAAAAGAAATGATAAAAATATTGAATGAAAATTTTGTTCCAAATAAAGTTGTTATTTTAAATTCTCCGGACAGTGATGAAGCAAAAAGCATGATCCCTTTTATCAAGGACAAAAAACAAATTCAGAATAAATCTACCGCTTACGTATGTGTGAACTATACCTGCAAATCACCGGTTAATACCGTTAAAGAATTTGAAAAACTTCTTAATAAGATATGACAATATTGCGCTAAACTTTGTTTTGATTTTCAGGTTACTAAAATTAACGCATTAATAATGCAGACATTTATTGCAATAGAGCAAATTTTATAAATTCACGTTGGGAGCGGAAGGACAAGCGCAGCAATTCAAAAACTTCATTTAAATTATCTGTTATAGTGGATAGTTTCAATTGTAAAATGTAAATTTGTCCGGTTTTATTACAAGTAATAGTTAAAATATTTATTAGTTTAGAGTAAGGAAATATCCTGATACAGAACAATAAATTAGTCCGGTCTCTCATTCAGAACGTAAAAAAAGGAAACCGCTCATCATTTGAACAATTATTTCAAATGAGTGTTGGAAAAGTTTATGCATTATGCCTCCGGCTTCTAGCTGATCAGGAACTTGCTGAAAAATTAACAGTTGAAGCATATTTAATTACCTGGCGTAATATTTCTTTTTTCAGGGAAGACGTACTTTTTTCTTCATGGCTTACCGGGATAACGACTCATGAAATTTTAGAATGGATAAGAAATAATGGAAAAAAATGGAACGACCTGGATCAAAAGGATATACGCTACATAAGAGAAAATTTAAATTCAAAGATTGTAGTTCCTTTTGAATTTAGTATTCAATCATTACCTTCGGAAGAAAGGTTTGTTTTTGTCTTACACGATGTAGAAAAATATACGGAAGATGAGGTAGCAGATCTTCTTTCTATTTCAAAGAAAAATTTTAAAGATATTTTAGAAAAAGCCTACAAATTACTCAAGCTGCCTGAAGAAATTCCAGATAGAGTAGTTTATATAAACAGTTGCCTTAGTTCTCTTCCCGAAGTAATTCAACCTGAACACGATATCTGGAAATATATTTTTACTGTTCTTAATAAAGAACCGAGTTCTTCTACCAATAACCCGGATGAGCAGCATCATACACCGAAAGGAGAAATTGAGAAAAAGGGAACAAAGAAAAAATTCGGATTCCTGAACTGGAAAAAGAAATAAAAGGCCCGGAAATAATGATTGATTGAAAATTTATTTTTTAGGCCTGTAAATATGAGTGCTTTGTCCGAAGAATACTTCAGCCGCTTCCATTATTGTTTCAGAAAGAGTAGGATGGGGATGAATTGTTAGTTTAAGATCAGTTGCATTGGCGCCCATTTCAATAGCAAGCGCACCTTCGGCAATTAACTCTCCCGCTCCCGGCCCACAGATACCAACGCCAAGAATCCTTTCTGTTTCGGGATCAATAATCAGTTTAGTAACACCGTCGCTTCTGTCAATAGTAGTAGCCCTGCTGGAAGCGGCCCAGGGAAATTTTACAACTTCGAACCTGAGGTTCAATTCCCTGGCTTTAACTTCCGTTAAGCCGGCCCATGCAATTTCAGGATCGGTAAAAACCACAGCAGGAATAGCACGCGGTTCAAAAGTAGTTTTATGTCCTAATATAGATTTTACCGCTACCCTAGCTTCATGTGAAGCTTTATGTGCCAGCATAGGTTCCCCCACGATATCGCCTATTGCATAAATATTAGAATCATCGGTCTTCATTTGAGCATTGACGGTTATCCAGCCTCTTGGATTAACCTTTACTTTGGTATTCTCAAGCCCTAAACCTTTGGTTTCAGGCTTTCTTCCTATTGACATCAGTACATAATCATAAATTTGTTCGTCAACTTTACCTTCACCATCCTGAATACTGACACTAATACCATCTTTAACTTCTTTAATTGATAAGACCTTAGAATTCAGCATAACCTTATTAAATTTACTTCCGACTTTTTTTGCAAGGAATGAAACAAGATCGCGGTCGGCGCCCGGCAGCAAACCTGAAAGCATTTCCACTACAGAAACTTTTGTGCCCAAAGCACTATAAACAGAACCGAGTTCAAGGCCGATATATCCTCCCCCGATGACAAGAAGAGAGTTCGGAATTTCGGGCAAATTAAGCGCCGAAGTAGAATTTAATATCCTTTTACTTTCAATATTTAAAAACGGAATTGTTGCAATAACCGAACCAGTTGCAATAATTGCCTTTTCTATTTTCAGTTCTTCAGTACTACCCGTAGCCTTTTCAATTTTTAATAAGGATGAATTAATAAAACTTGCTGTTCCCTGAATAAAATTTATTTTTCTTTGTTTTGTCAGGATACCAAGGCCTCCGGTAAGTTTGTTAACAACACCATCTTTCCAGGCTCTTAGTTTATCAAGATCGATTTTGGGCTTTGAAAAATCAACTCCCCATTTTTTAGCTTCTTCAGCTTCGGTAATTAATTTTGCTACATGAAGTAAAGCTTTTGAAGGAATGCAACCGCGGTAAAGGCAGACACCGCCGGGGTTTTTTTCTTTATCAATAAGAGTTACATCCATTCCGAGATCGGCTGCATAAAATGCCGCAGCATATCCGCCGGGACCTCCGCCGATTACAGTAAGTTTTGATTTTTCCATCAGTTTTACCAATCTTTATAATACAATAAAAGGAGTTTAAAAAGTAAAATGGTCTCTGGTTTTATAATTACCCGCATTAAATGATTATTAGGGAAATAATGAAATCCCGAACAATACCGGATTTGGGATAATCATCTAATAATTTTGGCAAAGCCAAAAGTGTATTATAATTAATATACTCCCGGCATAAATGCCGGGGCTATTTTAAATTTAATTTGTATAATGTGAGTTATAAATATCAGCCTTCAATTAAAATTTTAATCGGCTGTTCAAGGGCCTCGCAAACCCATCTTAAAAATCTGGCTGCATCAGCGCCGTCAATTATTCTATGGTCATATGACAAAGACAGCGGCAGGATCAACCTGGGTTCGAATTTGCCGTCAATCATAACAGGCTCATAACTGCTTCTTGAAACGCCAAGTATAGCGACTTCAGGTGAGTTGATAATAGGAGTAAATGAAGTACCCCCTATGCCGCCCAGATTTGTAATTGTAAAACATCCACCCTGAAGTTCATCCAGAGATATTTTCCTGATCCTGGCTTTCTCTGCGATAGTATTCAATTCAATAGAAAGCTCGGTTATATTCTTTTGATCTACATTTTTAATAACCGGGACGATTAGTCCATGTTCGGTATCCACAGCTATGCCGATATTAAAAAATTTCTTATATATAATTTCTTTTTTCTCCATATCGATGCTGGAGTTAAACTGCGGAAATACCTTAAGAGCGGAAGAAATTACCTTAAGTAAAATTCCGGTAACAGTTAATTTTCCGCCTTTCTTTTCAACCTGAGGGTTAAGCAGTTTCCTGAGTTTCTCCAGTTCAGTGATGTCTACTTTATCATGCTGTGTAACATGCGGAATAGATGCCCAGGCATAGCTTAAATGTTCCGCGGTCTTACTCCGTATATTACTCATGGGTTTATGTTCTATGCTGCCGAATTTAGAAAAATCAGGTAAGGGTTCTTGTTTAAATCCTGCTGCAGGTTGGGAAGTCCTGCCCTCATTTAATCTTTTAACATAATTCTTAACATCATCCATTGTAATCCTGTAAGCAGGGCCGCTGCCGGGGACTATGTTTATGTCAACGCCAAGTTCCCTGGCAATTCTTCTTACTGAAGGAGCTGCAGGCGCAGAACCTTTTTGAATGGGCGGCTGGTTATTTCTTTCGGACGGATGTATGCTTTCACGCTCGCCTTTTGCTTCTGATTTTTCAACATCAACTGTTTTTTCTACAGCGTGTATTAAGGGAATCTGAACGGGTACAGATTTTTGCTCAACGGTTTCAGAAACAACAGCATCAACTTTTATTAAAACCTGGCCTACCTTAGCCTTTTCGCCGGCTTTTATAAGTACTTCAATAACTTTACCGTTTAAAGTTGCAGGCACTTCTATAGTTGCTTTATCAGTTTCAATTTCAAGGATACCCTGATCTTTTTCAATCACGTCACCGACTTTTACAAGAACATTAAGAACATCGGCTGAATCTATATTTTCCCCTAGTTCAGGCAGCTTCATTTCTAAAATTTGATTTTCAGAAGGGTTCACATTTGTTAAGGTAGGAGCTTTTGATTCAACGGTTTCCTTTTTAGAAGGATCCGTCTGCTTTTTGTTTTCTTTAACGGCAGCAACATCTGCAGCCTGCTTCCCGGCTTTAACCGTTTCCGGGCTTCCGTCATAGCCGCCGGAACTTCCGGAATCCCCTACCACAATTAAAGATTGGCCGATTTTAACTTTATCGCCCGGCTTTATAAGCACAGTTTGAACTATGCCGGTGATAGTTGACGGGACTTCAATGGTAGCTTTATCGGTTTCAATTTCTATAATACCCTGATCTTTTTCAATTTTGTCCCCGGCCTTGACTAATACGTTAAGAACGTCGGCAGTTTCTATGTTTTCGCCAAGCTCCGGTAATTTAAATTCTATTGACATTTTCTACCTTAAAACGATTTTCTATTTTATAAAAATATTCAATTTATTATTTGCCCGCTGGCAGCCCTGTTGTGCAGGATTTATAAATAAATTGGATTAGGTTTATTAGAGTCGAATCCGAATTCTTTAATTGTTTTTTCAACCAGTTCATATTTAACTTTATTTTCCAAAGCCAGTGCGTACAAAGTTGCAACAACGATATGTTTAGCATCAACTTCAAAAAAGTCCCTTAGATCCGCTCTGCTTTCGCTCCTTCCGAAACCATCCGTACCGAGGGCGACAAGGGGCCGCGGGAACCATTTTGCAACCGAGTCAGGCAGCGCTTTAACATAATCTGATGCAGCCACAAAAACACCTTCTTCATTTTTGAGCATTTCGCCAATATATGATAACTTAGGCTCTTTTGTAGGATTCAGCATATTCCATCTTTCAGTATCCTGGCCGTCTTTTCTTAATTCTTTATAACTTGTAATACTCCATACATCAGCGCTGACTTTAAAATCTTCTTCAAGAATTTCCCCTGCTTTAATTACTTCATTAAGAATTGTTCCGCTTCCAAACAGGTGCGCTTTAAGCTTAAATGTTTTTTTAGAAGAAGCTTTAAATTTATACATGCCTTTCAATATACCTTCTTTTGCACCTTCGGGCATTGGAGGCATGCTGTAGTTTTCATTCATTACGGTTAAATAGTAAAAAACTTTTTCCTGTTCTTCATACATTCTTCTTATGCCGTCGCGAATGATAACAGCAATTTCATATGCAAAGGCGGGATCATAAGCAACAAGGTTAGGTACAGGGTAAGCCATTAAATGGCTGTTCCCATCCTGATGCTGCAGACCTTCGCCGGCAAGAGTAGTGCGCCCTGCAGTGCCGCCGATAAGAAATCCTTTACAGCTCATATCGCCGGCAGCCCAAATTAAGTCGGCGGCCCTGTTAAAACCAAACATAGAGTAGTAGACAAAGAACGGAATCATATTTAATCCATGAGTTGAATAAGCCGTGCCGGCAGCGATAAACGAAGACATAGCACCCGCTTCATTGATGCCCTCTTCCAGTATCTGTCCGTTGGTAGCTTCCTTATAGTAAAGAAGAGTTTCCCTGTCCACCGGTTCATATAACTGTCCGACATGAGAGTAAATTCCAACCTGTCTGAATAGAGCTTCCATCCCGAATGTTCTTGCTTCATCCGGAACAATAGGGACAATAAGTTTACCGATTTCTTTATCTCTTAAGAGCTTTGCAAGAAGTCGTACAAATACCATTGTAGTTGAAGCGTCTTTGCCGTCAGTTCCTTTATAGAATTCTTCAAAAATATCTTCAGGCGGTGTTTTTAAAGGACGGATAGATGTTTTTCTTTCAGGGACGAAACCGCCGAGAAATTTTCTTTTTTCTTTTATATATTTTATTTCCTGGCTGTCTTCGGAAGGCTTGTAAAACGGAGCTTTAGCAACTTCCTCATCAGAGATAGGAATGCCGAATCTTGTGCGGAATTCAGCCAGTTCCTCTTCATTTAACTTTTTCTGCTGGTGGGTAATATTTTTGCCTTCGCCGCTTTCGCCCAATCCATACCCCTTAATCGTTTTGGCCAGAATTACGGTGGGTGATCCTGTATTTTCAACAGCTGCTTTAAACGCAGCATAAACTTTTTCGGGATCATGACCGCCGCGTTTCATTTTTCGTAATTGTTCGTCCGATAAATCTTCAGCAATCTTCAATAATTCTGGGTCGGCGCCGAAAAGATGTTCTCTAATGTATTTACCCGATTCGACGGAATATTTTTGATACTGGCCGTCAACAATTTCGCCCAGACGTTTAACCAATTTACCGTCTACGTCTTTTGCAAGAACGGGATCCCAGTCGCTCCCCCAAATAACTTTAATAACATTCCAGCCGGTGCCGCGGAAATTTGCTTCCAGTTCCTGAATTATTTTGCCGTTGCCTCTAACCGGCCCATCAAGCCTTTGCAAGTTGCAGTTTATAACAAAAATTAAGTTGTCAAGTTTTTCCCTTGCTGCCAGACTGATCGCGCCGAGGGTTTCCGGTTCATCAGTTTCACCATCGCCAAGAAAAGCCCAAACCTTACGGCTGCTTGCTTTCTTAAGCCCGCGGTCTTCAAGGTAACGGTTAAACCTTGCCTGGTAGATAGCCATAATAGGACCAAGCCCCATAGATACCGTAGGGAATTCCCAGAAATTAGGCATAAGCCAGGGATGAGGATAAGAAGATAATCCGCCTCCGGGTTTTAATTCCCTGCGGAAATTGTCCATCTGCTGTTTTGTAATTCTTCCCTCAAGAAAGGCCCTGGCGTAAAAACCGGGAGACGCATGTCCCTGGAAATAAATCTGGTCGCCATCGTAATCGTCGCCTTTACCTTTAAAAAAATGATTGAATCCTATTTCATAAAGTGTAGCCGCAGAGGCGTAAGTTGAAATATGCCCGCCAATACCGTGTTCAATATTATTTGCTTTAACAACCATAGCCATAGCATTCCAGCGGATAAGGCTTTTAATCCTGCGTTCAATTTCTCTTTCGCCGGGGAAAGGAGCTTGTTTTTCTCTTGGAATAGTATTTATATAGGGTGTATTAGCCGAAAAAGGAATCTCAACGCCTGCTTTATGAGCGCGAATCTGGAGTTCCTGCAAAAGTTCTTTTATTCTTTCAGGCCCGCTATGTTCCAAAACATAATCTAACGAATACAGCCATTCCCTGGTCTCTATGTCCTTATATTCCTGTGATTTATCATTACTCATTTGAGGTACCTTTGCTTCGATTTATACAGTTGTAAAAAATTATTAAATCGTCCTGCCGGTTATATAAGCAGGCCAGTCCCAAATAAAACCGAGTTTAACGGTTTTAAACTTTTAATTACCTGTTTTACAATAAGTTGAAAGACGCTGTCCGGAAGCGTTTTCTTTAATTCTAAGCATCAAAATAATCGTTTTAACAAATAAATACAAGAAAACGGTTTATTTAGAGGGGGTGAAGTGATGTAGAAATCAAGAAAAAAGATAAAAGGCAAAAGACCAAGATCAAAGAAATAAGTCAAAAGATCAATGTAAAGAGTTTAGTTGTTTAAGTGAACATACCGGCACTTCAAATTAAATATAAAAGATATGCAAAGCCCGAAATTTTTTAATCCTGCTATGTATTGCAATAACATCAATTAGTTAACAGCCGTAAATTGTTTTATTACGTGAAATATATTAGTTTCTGCTATAATTATATATTATTTATAATAATTACAATATATATGTAAAGCGGGCTGAATTTATCAGGAGGAACTCCGGGAATAAATATTCAATCTTCTGCAGCTGTGTCATAAAAAACAAGCAGCCTGTCTTCTGCAATTGGAAGTTTTACGGTATACATACAAAATACGGACACTTCAACCCCGATTGTAGATTGTTCTAAGTACAGCATTTTATTAGCGCAGCAGAATACAACTTTAAACTACACCGTGCATAATTTTGATCTTTCGCTGTGTGATTCAAATACAGATTCTGTAACAAGAGAATGGCAGGTTTACTTGAACAACAACACCGGGACAAATCTTAAGAACATCACTATTCCAGCATATTTCTACTAAAAAAAATGTTATACCTTAAATAACAATATGTTTGTGAGGCTTACCTACAAGGTGAGCCTCACATTTTATTTTGAAGGGTTACTTGGTTTTTAAATACTTGTCAAACCAAAATCTACGGAGCTTATCAACTTCTTTACGGTGATTTTTAAGGAAATGATCACCGTCCTCGAAAATTACGAGACGATAAGGGATATTGAGATGATTCATCTTCTCCGACATTTTCAATGACTGTTGCGGCGAAACGATTTTATCGTTTCCGCCATGAAGGAGCAGGTAGGGAATTACGGGTAGAGTTTCTACAAAACTTATAGCGGATCTTTTTTCCAATTCTTCTTCAAAGTTCAGGCCGTTAATCATTTCTTTATAATAATTTATTTTATCTGTCCTTGTACCAATGAATTGATTCAGGTCGGAAATAGCTCCGCTTAAGATTGCACATTTGAAATTTGAATTTTTAGAAAGTGTAAGATAAGTCATCATACCGCCGCGGCTCCATCCTTCAATACCCCATGAACTTTTATCTGCATGCGGTATTTCATCTGCCAGAGGAATAAGATTAAGAATGTCATCTACATCGCCGCCGCCAAGCTGTTCTTTCCCTTCACTGCCGGCATTGCCGCGGTACTGAGACGCAAATACAACATATCCCCAGCTTGCAATTTGTCCAAATATTCCTCTTGCGGAAAATGAGTCAATTGCCCCTTCCTCATTACTGCCGCCCCTGTTCCAGATTATACAAGGGTATCGTTTTGAGTCATCTTGCGGATATGCAACATAACCGTTTATTTTTAGTTCGCCCGAAAGATAAGATATTCTTTCTGTTATGGTTTTATCGGGTACATCGCTGCCCCAGCCGCTATTAATTAATTTATCCTGGTGATCATTTAGCTGAATTATCTGCCTGTTTAAGATTTTCGATTTCAATACGTTAAACTGATTTTGTTAATTATAAATTTTCTTTACATGTTTTTGTATTTCAAAATAGCTGTTCATATCAGAATTATAATTATCCAAAAAATTTTCCAATTCCAGGTAAAACCATTGTTTTGATAAATTATTTATTTGAATAACTTTTAAAAGCCATCTGATTGCATCTAAATTAAGTATATTATTATTAAAAGTAAGCCTCATACTATCCCTGATAAATATTTCCGCAAATGAGTGGCTGGAAAATTTAGGCAAATCCGGCACTTGATTTTTATTTTCAGAAAGCTCATTAATTGAATATTCTACAAAATAATGATTGTACTCTAAAATGTTTGCTACTCTAGTGATAAGGTTTTTATTTGATTCGTTAATAGCGCCGGTATTTTCGATTAGAATGAGGAACCCTTTTAAATAATTGCTTTTATCCGTTTCCGTAATATTCATTTTATTTCTCACTTTTTAAAGTTGATTAAACAGTTAAATGGAATTAGTATAAAAAGTAAAAATGAATATTAAAGATCCTCTGGTGAAATTAATTACTTGTAAAAAACAGGTTTAAAATTTTTAATGAATTATTAAAATGAGAATAACACTTTTTATTTCTTTAGGAAATTAGATATTTCAATATCCTTAGCTGTGTATAAGACAAAGCTGAAATTAAAAGAGTTTAAATATTAATTATGTAATTATTATTGCACCGGAAGATAAGAACCAGTTTATTTATTATAATAGCCGTTTTTTTTCCGATTTAATTAATCAGGGGTTTGAAATATATTATACAGAATAGCTTTTATGCAGTGTACTTATGTTTTTGTAAAAGCCAGGCTTTTAAGAGAGCTTTCTAACATTACAGTTTAATCAATGTATGAATAAAGATAATTGCAGAGGATTTCTAAATATAATCGCTTCGACCCACCCCCGAGACCCCTCCCAAGAGGGGACTATATGCGAAGGGGGTTCAGGAGTAGGTTTGTTGGTGGGAGGGATTTTAGCAGGTCCAGATTATTAATCCGGGTTACGAAAATAAAAACGTCACTCAATGATTGATAATCTGTGCTGCGAAATTTCATCCCGCGGGAGAAGAGGTATATAGTTCGGATAATGTTTTAGTTTTGTAAATTTGAGTAATCAAATACAATTATTAAGAAAAGCCGGATATGACAAAGAAAAATATTAATAAGTCACAAAATATTTTACCCAATGGGAAACCTGCAAAGCCGAATATAATATTTAAAATTTTAGCAATTATTTTAGTATTAGCGATTGGGGTTTATTTTATATTCCCAAATTTATTTAAGAAAAACGAGGAGGATCCGGAATACGTGTTTAGAAAAGACGGAATTTTAACTTTTTATGATTCAAACAATGCAGTTAAAGCAAAGGCGGAAATACAAATTGCCGATAATGAATTTGAAGAAGAACTTGGATTAATGTACAGGAAACAAATGGATGAAAATAAGGGAATGTTGTTCATTTTTCCGAATTCTCAAATTCAAACATTCTGGATGAGAAATACGTTTATACCGCTTGATATGATCTTTGTTAATCCGGATAAAATGATAGTCACTATTCAAAAGAATACAAGAGTACTATCTGACTCAACATACGCATCAACCGCGCCCGCACAATATGTAATAGAAGTAGATGCAGGATATTCCGACAGGAACAATATAAAAGTAGGAGATAAAGTTAACTGGGTAAGAACCCGTTCAAACCCTGAATGAGCTGACGACGGAGTAATTAATGCTTTCCGTACAATTCATCTTCAACTAATTCGCAGATAATATGTGCGATGGTGATGTGCCCCTCCTGAATTCTCTGGACATTATTCGAAGGGACTATAACCGGTATATCGACTATAGATTTTAATTTACCGCCGGAACCGCCTAAGAAACCAACTGTTTTAATATTTTTTGATTTAGCTATTTCAACGGCTTTTATAATATTTGAAGAATTGCCGCTTGTTGAAATTGCAATAAGCACGTCGCCTTCATTTCCAAGACCCTGAATATTACGTGCAAAAATATTTTCAAAACCAATATCGTTACCGCCGGCTGTCAGGTTTGAAGAGTCTGTAGTTAATGCAATTGCTGCAAGTGCAGGCCGTTCGATAGAATGGCTTAACCTGATCATAAACTCGGTTGCTATATGCTGGCAGTCGGCGGCGCTTCCACCGTTGCCGCATAATAAAAGTTTTTTACCTTTTTTATAAATATCAGAAATAAGGTCAACGGCAGCTATTATATCAGAAACACATTCATGCTGTATTTTAATTTTAGTTTCCGCACTTTCAGATAATGAATCCAGGGCAAATTTTTTCTTATCCAATTTTGTTCCCTTTAAGAGTTCTTTTTGTTAATAGACAGTAATATTCAGACAATCGCGTCAATTTTGTAGTGAATAGCTTCGGCAAAATTTCCTATCAATCCCCAATTCTCATGGTCTTCAAAAAAGTTGCCGGTAACTATAATTTTAGCGCCGCAATCAACTTTTTCTCTTGCAATATGAGGGTTTCTAATACCTCCGCCGACAATTACGGGAATATTACAATATTCCGAAACAGTTTTAACCATCTCGTTGGGTACCGGCTGAGCAGCTCCCGAACCAGCTTCTAAATAAACAAACTTCATACCGAGGTACTGCGCCGCTAAAGCAGTTGCAGCGGCAATTTCCGGTTTATATCTGGGAACAGGAAGGCTTCCGCTGATATATTCTGCGGTGGTCATAGAACCGGACTCCACTATTATATAACCAGTCGATATTGGTTCAATTTTACTTTTTTTAATTATAGGTGCAGCCAGAACATGTTTCCCGATTAAATGTTCCGGGTTTCTTCCGCTGATTACAGATATAAAAAGAATGGCATCGGCCCGGCTGCAAACCTGGTTAACTTCACCCGGGAAAATAATTACAGGCAATGAAGTAGTATTTTTGATTTTATCAATCAAAATCTTAATATCGCCATCAATTATTAAGCTTCCACCGACTAAAAATCCGTCAACACCGCTTATTTCACAATGTTTAATAAAAGGAAATAGTTTATCATCAGTTAACTTATCAGGGTCAAGTAAGATAAGATAAGCTGCACCTTTTGTTTCAATAATATTTAGAAGATGTTCATAAATCATAAAAATAATGCAGACGTTTTTGTGAATATATAAATTTTAGCTTATAATAAAAAGTAGCAGATATCTATTATATTCCTAATGTGAGATTACTCCAAGCGTATATTTTACATTACGATAGAAGGTTTATGTTATTCTCAACTTTTCATACTAAGGGAAATTCTGCCTCTTTCGATTTCAATTCCCACTATTTTGACATCAATAATATCGCCAACGTTTATAATTTCAAGCGGATTTTTAACAAATTTATTCGCAATCTGCGAAATATGCAGTAAACCATCCTGTTTAACGCCAATATCGACAAAAGCACCAAAATCCACAACATTTCGAACTGTGCCCTTTAACATCATTCCTTCTTTCAAATCTTCCATTTTCAAAACATCGCTTCTCAAAATTGGTTTTGGAATATCCTCACGCGGGTCTCTCCCGGGTTTTTCCAGATTGTCTATTATATCTATTAAAGTCGGCTCACCTATTCCGATTTCATCGGCTAAAAATTTTGTTCCTTTCTGCTTAACAAAAAGTTTCACCATTGCACCTGAATCATTAACCCTGGCAAAAGTTAAATTAAATTTTGTGAGAAGTTTTTCAGTGGCTGAATAAGATTCCGGGTGAATAAATGTATTGTCCAGCGGGTTTTCCCCGTCCCTGATTTTCAAAAATCCTGCAGATTGTTCAAATGCTTTATCGCCTAGGCCGCTTACCTCAATCAGTTCCGAACGTTTGTTAAATTTGCCGTGTTTTTCCCGATACTTAACTATATTTTCAGCAGTTCTTTTATTCAAACCCGACACATAGGTTAGCAGTGAAGCGGACGCAGTATTAACATCCACACCGACGAAGTTAACGCAGCTTTCAACTACATCATCCAGCTTTTCAGCAAGAAGTTTTTGATTCACGTCGTGCTGATACAACCCGATACCGATAGATTTAGGATCTATCTTAACTAATTCCGCCAAGGGGTCAAGAAGTCTTCTGCCGATAGAAATATTACCGCGCTGGCTTGCTTCAAGATCCGGAAATTCTTTTTTGGCAACAGCAGACGCCGAATAAACCGATGCACCTGCCTCATTTACGATAACATACTTGCAATTAAAACCGTTGATTTTTATAAGATCAGCTATAAAGAATTCAGTTTCCCTGCTGGCGGTGCCATTACCAATAGCGATAATTTCAACATTAAATTTATTTATCAACCCAACAACAATTTTTTCTGCTTCGGCGGTTTTGTTTTGCGGAGGATGGGGATAAATAGTACAGCCTTCAAGATATTTTCCTGTTTTATCAATAACAGCAACTTTAGAACCTGAAACAAAACCAGGATCGATTCCCATAATTATTTTATCTAAAAGCGGAGGTTGAAGTAAAAGCTGGCGGAGATTTGAAGCAAAAATTTCAATTGCATGCAGATCCGCTGCTTCCGTCAAAAAGCCTCTTACTTCTTTTTCAATTGATGGGAATATAAGTCTGTTAAACGAGTCTTCAATCATTTCATCAAGTATTTCCATAAAGACGGATTCATCGTAGCGTAAAAATTTATTTTTTATTTTTTTCAGGATTTCCGGATGTTCAAAACTTAAGATGATTTTGAGTACTTTTTCTTTTTCACCCCTGTTTATTGCTAAAGTTTGATAAGGTTTAATTTTAGTTATATCGATATTAAAATCATAATAGACCTGATAAATTTCTTTTTTATCCTTTAGCTTTTGTTTTTCGCTTATATGTTCGGTTTCGACTTTCTCTTTAGTCTTTACCGACCGGACTACAGAAGACTCAAGAAGTGATTCCCTTACAACTTTACGAACTTCTGCGTCGTCGCTTATCATCTCCGATATAATATCTTTGGCTCCCTGTAAAGCTTCTTCTGCATCGGCAACACCAAGTTCTTCGTTAATAAATTCTGCAAGTTTTTCCTGAAAGATACCTTCGTATCCGGGATTATCAAGAATAAACAGCGCCAGGGGTTCAAGTCCTTTTGCCTTTGCAATTGAGCCGCGCGTTTTTCTCTTTGGTTTATACGGCAGGTACAAATCTTCCAGTTCCTGGAGCTTTTCGCACTCCATTATTTTTGCCCTGAGTTCGTATGTAAGCTTTCCCTGTTCCTCTATACTTTTTAGAATTGTTTCTCTTCGTTCTTCAAGAAGTGTTAAGTAATTTAGCCTGTCTTCAATTTCTCTTAAAACATCTTCATCCAGGCCGCCTGTATGCTCTTTACGGTATCGTGCAATAAAGGGAATTGTTGCATCTTCTCTAAAAAGTTTTATTACTGCATCAACCTGTTCTTTTTTGATGTTTAGTTCTTTTGCTATTGTAACCGGGATATTCATAAATCTCTAAAAAAATTAAAAAAGTAAATTAAATTATTTGTGAAATAGAGAGTTTAAAGAAAGAATAAAGAAAACTCTTTTGCAACCTTGTAAATTAATAATTTTCAAAATATATCATGAGGATTCTAATTTCAGATTACAGTACTTTTTGCAGTGAGGTAAGTAGTTCCTCCGGAGCAGGCGGTTCCAAATTGACCGGACTTTTGGCTTTGTCATTTCTTTGTAATAATCCGGGGGCCAAATAGTCAGGCTAATGTTTTGTATTAGCAAAAAAAAGCAGCATTCAATAGACTAAAGTCCAAATAGTGGTTTAGGCCTAGTATACCCCCGAGCTACTGATATTTCGTTCCATTCGGGGATTTTTATAGGAGAGACGTAGCATGCCTGTCTTTCATTAATTAATCTATATGTTATAAGAAAACACGTCAATAACCTCTAATAATACTTTGCAAAAAATTCAGATAGCACAGCTGGTTATTTAACGCACATATTCAAGTCACTTGTCCTTAACAGGTTGAATTAAAATCATTTCTTAGATAATATAGAATATAAAACTTTCAGCATTTCAAAATTTCAATAAAAGATAAGGAGGAAATCATGAAAAATGGATTTAGACTAATAGTTGTGTTGTTTATTATTTCGTTAGCGATTGCGAATACCGGAGTTACATCAGTTAAAGAAACTGAACTCAGTTCAAATCTAAGAGTTGATGACAGCGATATAGTAACATCAACAGTTTGGTATGTAAGCGGAACCGATACCGTTAGTGCGTATCTGGCTGTTCCTAAAGGAGAGGGAAAGTTTCCTGCCTTAATAGTAATTCATGAATGGTGGGGATTAACATCCTGGATGAAGAGTAATGCCGATTCATTTGCAAAAAAAGGTTATGCTGCCCTGGCAATTGATTTATATCGCGGTAAATCTACATCTGATCCCAAAAAAGCGATGGATCTGGTAAAAAACTTTTCCAAAGAAAGAGCGATTATTGATTTGAAGGCAGCGTACAATTATTTATCAGGCCTTTCGAATGTTAATACGCAGAAAATTGGTTCTATCGGCTGGTGTTTTGGCGGAGGGTACTCATTTCAAGCAGCATTGAATATCCCCCAACTTACTTTGTGTATTGTGAACTACGGGACACTTTCCTCAGATAAAAGCATAATAAAGAGCATCCATTGTCCGATGCTTTGTATTTTCGGAGACGAGGATAAAGCTATTCTTCCTGATAGTGTTAAGGCATTTGATAAAGCCGCAAAAGATATCGGTCTTAATGCCGATGTAAGATTCTTTCCCGGAGTCGGCCATGCTTTTATGAACCCCGGCAATAAAAATGGTTATAAAAAGGAAACTGCGGACCTGGCATGGGAAGATATTTTCAACTTTCTTGATAAAAATCTAAAAAATTGACAGAGTACTGCGGACTTGTAATGAATGGATATACTCTTCTTTTCGGTAAGACAAGCCGAATCGACAGAATTCCGACGGGAATAACTGTTGGAATTATACTCTTCAGACTTGACGGGATAAAATATAATATTTTATCCGGGCAAGAATCATTTGACTGATTTAAAAAATTTCAAAAAGTTTAACTTTTAATTCAGGCATTCTTTATCTTTCCTAATAAAAATTTTGAGGATAACATGGGATTTGAGCGTACTGCCGGAATTTTATTACACCCGACATCTCTGCCGGGCAGTTTTGGTATAGGAGATCTGGGAAATGAAGCGTTTAATTTTGTAAACTTTCTTGAAGCTTCCGGTCAAAAGCTGTGGCAGGTTTGTCCGCTCGGCCCCACGGGTTATGGAGATTCCCCCTATCAATGTTTTTCTGCATTTGCGGGAAACCCTTTATTAATCAGTCCTGAAAAACTTTTGGAAAAAGGATTTCTTACTCAATCAGAATTAAGCAATATACCGGGCTTCAATCCCCGCCAAATTGATTTTGGAGAAATAATCAATTATAAAAATGATTTATTAAAAAAAGCGTTTGAAAATTATAAGAAAAATGATAATGGAATTAAAGCATCCTTTGAAGAATTTAATAATACAAACAAAGATTGGCTAAATGACTTCGCCTTTTTTATGGCGGCAAAAGACTTCCATGGCGGAGAGCTTTGGACAAGCTGGGATAAAGATTTGGTAGTTAGAATAGAATCTGCTTTAAAAATATGGGAGAAAAAATTAGCTGAGGGCATTTCATATCATAAGTTTGTTCAATACCTGTTTTTTATTCAGTGGACTGAATTAAAATCATATGCAAACTCTAAGGGAATAAAAATTATAGGGGATATGCCTATTTTTATTGCATATGACAGCGCAGATTTATGGGCGCATAAAGAACTTTTTACGATTGATAAAGAAGGTAAACTTGAAACGGTTGCCGGCGTCCCCCCGGATTACTTTAGTGCAACAGGGCAGCTTTGGGGCAACCCGCTTTACCGGTGGAGCAAAATGGAAAAGGATGAATTTCAATGGTGGAGGCAAAGATTTGCAAACCTACTCAATACAGTAGATATTATTCGTATTGACCACTTTCGAGGTTTTGATGCTTTCTGGGAAATTCCGGGCGGCGCTATAACTGCTGAAAAAGGGCGCTGGGTAAAAGCCCCCGGCGAAAAATTATTTAATATTGTAAAAAAATATTTGGGTGAGCTTCCGATTATAGCAGAAGACCTGGGCGTTATAACAAAATCCGTTGCTGAACTGAGAGATAAATTTAATTTTCCCGGAATGAAGATACTTCAATTTGCCTTCGGCACCGGGATGGAAAGGAAATTTCTTCCTCATAATTATATACGCAACTGTATGGTATTCACTGGTTCACATGATAATGATACTACCCGCGCTTATTTTGAAAAGGTTAAATCAGAGGATAATGATATTTATCAACATACCCAAAGCTATTTAAATTATTACGGTGATGATTTAGTTAAAGAATTGATCAGAGTTGCTTATGCTTCCGTGGCCGATCTGGTAGTTATACCAATGCAGGATGTACTTAACCTGGGAGGCGAGGCACGAATGAACTTTCCCGGAAAGCCCGGTGGAAACTGGTCCTGGCGATTTACCTGGGACCAGGTACCGGATTATCTTGCCGGATATTATAAAGAACTAACTAATCTCTACGAAAGGCCCCCTAAACCGGAAAAAACAATTGAAATAGAAGAAGAATAAACTAACCCGATAATATTTTGTGAGGAACAAATGGTTGAAGAAAATTACAATATTCCCGGAGGACAAACTTCAAGAGTATTAAAGCGGGAACTTGGTTTATTTGATTCCACTATGCTTGTGGTCGGTTCAATGATTGGATCCGGGATCTTTATTGTAAGTGCAGATATTGCCAGAACCGTCGGCTCGCCCGGTTACCTGCTGCTGGTATGGCTTATTACAGGGGCTATAACAATTATAGCGGCTCTCAGCTATGGAGAGCTTGCAGGTATGCTGCCGCATGCAGGAGGTCAGTATGTTTATTTACGGGAGGCCTACAATCCTTTAGTCGGTTTTCTATACGGGTGGACATTATTCCTTGTAATCCAAACCGGAACAATTGCAGCAGTTGCAGTTGCGTTTGCCAAATACACAGGGGAAATTATTCCATGGTTTAGTGAAAAGAATATTCTGTTGAATGTTTTAGGATTAAAAATATCAGCCGCACAAGTGTTGGCAATATTAAATATAACTTTCCTTACTTATACAAATATGCAGGGGCTCCGTTCCGGTAAAATTGTTCAGAATATTTTCACCTCTACCAAAGCCATTGCAATGATGGGATTGATTATTCTTGTTATTGTAGTAAGTAAGCACATTGGTTTATTAGGGGCAAATTTTTCCAACTTCTGGAATCCAAGCTGGACGCATATTGCAGGAGGAAAAATTATTTCCGTTGAACCGCTTTCAGGTATGATGCTGGTTGCGGCCATCGGTGTTGCAATGGTCGGGTCGCTTTTTTCCAGCGATGCCTGGAATAATATAACTTTTACTTCCGGTGAAGTTGTAAACCCTAAAAGGAATATTCCTCTAAGTCTTTTTCTTGGAACGTTAATCGTGACGATATTATATATCGCCGCTAATTTTGCCTATATTTTCATACTTCCTATAAAAGGAAATCCCGATTCGCCAAGTGTTATAGGAAAGGGAATACAATTCGCATTAAGCGACAGAGTAGCAACGGCTGCTTCATCAATAATTTTTGGCCATCCCGCTGTAATTATTATGGCATTACTGATTATGGTTTCCACCTTCGGATGCAATAATGGTTTAATACTTTCCGGCGCCCGGGTATATTATGCAATGGCTAAGGATAAATTATTTTTTAAGAAAACCGGGAGATTAAATAAAAATTCCGTTCCGGGCTTTGCATTAATTGTTCAGGCTATTTGGGCAAGCCTTCTCTGTCTTTCAGGTACTTACAGCAATCTTCTTGATTACGTAATATTTGCAGTACTAATTTTTTATATATTGACTATTATAGGATTGTTCCTGCTAAGGAAAAAACAGCCTGATGCTGAACGCCCCTACAAGGCGTGGGGCTACCCGGTTGTGCCTGCACTTTATATCCTTTGCGCCGCAGCAATTTCCATCGATCTTTTAATTTTTAAACCTATGTATACCTGGCCGGGAATGGTTATAGTTTTGCTGGGAATACCGGTCTATTTTATATGGAGGAAAATTTTGGCAAATAAAACATAACAAGATTAAATTGGCGAAGAAAAAAATTCCAGCAGAGTCCGCCTTGCAGGCAGGCAGGGTGCAAAGAAAGAAGAGAAAATAAAATTTAGTTGCAGGAGTATTTATGAATAAAAGGGAATTTAAATATCATTGGTTTACAGCCGGAGATATTAACGGTTTTTTCGGTTTAATGTTTGACAACCTTACAGTCCTTTCTTTTTTAGCCGGTATATTAATATTTGTTTTTAAATATCCTGCCGATATTGTTTTTGGTAAAATGTTTCCAGGCACTGCATTCGGAGTTTTATTCGGCGACCTTGTTTATACATGGATGGCATTCAGACTGGCAAAAAAAAACAACAATTCAAATGTAACCGCAATGCCGCTTGGGCTTGATACTCCCTCAACAATTGGTATTGCACTTACCGTACTTGGCCCGGCTTTCATTTATATGAAGGGTAGAGGAATTGCGGAGTATGATGCCGCAATGATGACCTGGTACATTGGTATGGCAACAATGGTAATTATTGGAATTTTTAAAATAATCTTTTCATTTTTTGGCGGGTGGGTACAGAAGATAGTGCCTCAGGCCGGATTGTTAGGAAGCCTTGCAGGTATAGGCCTGGCATTAATCGGATTTATTCCTTTGATCGATATATTCGGCCTACCTGTAATTGGGATGATCGCTCTTGGTTTAATATTATATACGCTAGTTGCAAAAATTAAACTGCCGAAAAACTTTCCGGGTGTATTTGCAGCAATCTTTATCGGGACCGTATTCTATTATATTTTAGCCCCGTTAGGATTAGCCGGAGGAAGTTTTACTGCACCGTTGCTTCAGCTTCACTTTGGAGTGCCGGTTCCGACATTAGGCTTTATACACGGATTTAGTGAAGCACTAAAATATTTACCAATTGCATTACCTTTCGCAATATTAACTATTGTCGGAGGAATAAATGTTACCGAAAGCGCAAAGGTAGCAGGGGATGATTATAATACACGGAATATTTTACTTACCGAAGCGTTCTCGACTTTAATAGCGGGAATTTGCGGCGGAGTTGCACAAACAACTCCTTACATAGGCCAGCCTGCTTATAAAACTATGGGAAGCCGCGCGGGCTACACAGTGCTTACGGGCTTGTTCATTGGTTTAGGAGGTATACTTGGATATGTTTCTTTTTTTGTTGAATTAATTCCACGCGCCGTTCTTGCGCCGATATTGGTTTTTATTGCACTTGAAATAGTTGTTCAGGCATTCATAGCTGTGCCGGTAAAACATGCAACAGCAGTAGCATTTTCATTGTTTCCTAATGTAGCAAGACTAGTGCAGATTAAGTTGAGCAATACTGATTTTATCCCGCTTGAAAAATTCAACCAGCTTATGATCCTTCCGGGTAAAGCCTTACCCGAGATGCTTGTGACAGTAGCGCTTGGAAACGGGTTTATTTTAACTGCAATGCTTTGGGGCGCATTTACAGCTAAGTTAATTGACAGAAAACTAAGGCAGGCGTCAGCATACCTTGTTGTACTGGCTGTGTTTACATTTTTTGGAATAGTACATTCAGCAATTCCCGAGGGTGATGCATACTTCCCGTGGAATTTACAAGGGATAATCAGACAAGTTCCATATCAATTTACGGCAGCATACCTGGTGCTGGCAGCAATGTTTTTTGTTTTATCCTATACAAAGCAGTCAGCAGAGACAGTGCAAGTACTAGTTGTGAAGTGATTGATTTATTAAAGATATGTGAAAGGAGTTCTATCCGGCAGGCAGGTGCCGGGCAATTTTAAACGGCAAACATTTTAAATTGTTCGTACATAACTGCAGCAGCCTCAAATTCAAACCTGGTTCTGATTAAATAAGCAGCGTCCCTTTTTGCAAGAGGTAATTCTTTTTCCCATTCCATATTTGAATTTAAAACATTAAAATTTGATATATCTTCAATAGCCCATGAACCAACCCCATTTTTTCTCGATTTCAGGACAAGATATATGTTACCGTCCAACTGAAATTTAACGGCATCATCAAACCATTTTATTTTATCTGTATCGCTTATCATTTCTCAATAATTAGTGTTCTTTGTTTATTATCGAACAATTTTGAAGATTTTAAATGATTTTGACCATTTTCTTAAAAGAATTTTGACTGCAATATTGTTTTTAGTTGTCCAGCACTCACTTCCCGCAGCCATGATTAAAAATTTAATTAACTCAATTTATTTCCAGTTCACTTTTTGACGGTAGTTTTGGAAAGGGATTATGCGGTTCCGTCTGATACCAATACGCTACAGAAGAAATATTATCATGCAAAGGAAGATATGTACCACCACTTTTCCAGCCTAAATCCTGTATTGTTACTTTAAGATCTTTATCAAACCTTACCGGGTCTGTAATATGCCATCTGTACATTCCGAATCGCTGCATTACATTATAGTGCCCGTCACCGCGTATTACCTGTGGCAGTCCGCTGTATGGGCTGCAGAACTCGGTATATTCCGGACTTGAATCATTTTTTTGTTTAGAATCAAAATCATAGGAGCCGCCGAAATAATCTTCCGTTCCCGTACCGCATATAGTAGGAAATTTAGTATCACCATCCATATAGAATTTAACCTCCCCCTCTCCCCACCAACCGTTGTTGTGAGGTTCAATGGCTAAATATGTACCGACATATTGTCCCTTTCCTTTAATTCCGTCAACTATTACATAATCTTTTTTGTTCCGGTTTGGATTCACTTTACGGAATTGTGCATGAAAATAAGCAGCATTAACAGGAACACCGGTAAGGACGTAATCAACCTGATAATATAATGTCATAGCATCATCACCAATGTTCTCCATAGTTATTTTACACTTTTTGTGAAAAGGCATGGCCCAGTAACAATTAAAACCACTTCCGGGATTGACAGCTACGGCTAATGACTGCAAAGGCGAAAACTGACCCCAACCCATACAGAAAAAATCTCCTACGGGGCATTCTACAGACGGCTCCACTTCATTATCCCAATAAATTCGTAAAATAGAAAACCGCCAGTTGCCAGTCGGCGTCATCCAGATATGCTGGATAGAACCCGGACCTTCAATCTCTGCAAGTATAAAAACAGCGTGTGATTTTATTATAATACTTGGGCTTACTTTCCAACCCATTCCAAGTTCCTTTGCAGCTTTTGCGCCGGTACCATCTGTTGCCATACCACCTTTGCCCTTAGCGCCTGTAAAATTTTCGGGGCCGATAGAGCGGCTTTCGGCATTAGAAAGATTGTACAAATTACTTAAGTTTACGTCTATGCCGTTGAAATTTTGTTGAGCGAAAGATGATAAAGTATAAATCAAAATAAAGATTGAACAATAAAAGAAACGTTTTTCAATCAGCATATTTAGCATAATCATTCTCCTTAATTATAAGTTTCATTATTTGTCCTTTTAGCCTAATCCTATTTGGACAATGTTTCCCAGCCTCGTTTATTCATCTGCCAAAAAATTATACTTCCGAACATAAATCCGCCAATAAGAAATAAAACTCCTGTTAATGTATCCTGAAGTATTATATGCCCCAAACCGAACAAGAAACAATAGATCATTGCAACACCGCTTATCCAGTTAATCAGATTAAGGATTCCATCCTTTGTAGGTGGTATATCCGTGGCTACTTTTGCTACAGGACCCCACATACTTGCATTCGGCCTTACTTTACGATAAAAAGAAAGCAGTTTAATTTCAGGCTCAGGGTTCGTTAAGAATGTTACGGACAACCATATTACCGTTGTAAACCCAACTGTTATTAAGAGTAAATGAGCAAACTGAACCGGATTGTCTTCATTAAAATGAAAACCAAATTGAAGAACTAAGGATATAATAAATGCTGCTATCATAGCAGAGATTTCACTCCATGCATTTATTCGCCACCAGAACCACCTGAGTATGTAAACAAGTCCCGTTCCTGCGCCAATAGCCATTAAAAATTTCCACGCACCTGCAATGGAATCCATATAGAACGTTGCTACTGCTGATAAAATCATAAGCACTATTGTTACAAGCTGGGAAAAATTAACATAGTGTTTTTCCGGTTTATCTTTTATATAACGTCTATAAACATCGTTTAGAATATAGCTGGCTCCCCAGTTTAATTGTGTCCCAATGGTTGACATATAAGCTGCAGCAAACGCAGCTATCATTAATCCTCTTAAATAAGCGGGCAGATCGGAAATCAAAATTCGTATATATCCTGTTTCAGGGTCATGTAAGAAATTGGCATCATGCTGATACCTTGCAACTGCGACCAGTGCTACTATTATCCATGGCCAGGGTCTTAAAGCATAATGGGCGATATTAAACCACAGCGTTGCCAGTATTGAATGCTTTTCATTTTTTGCACTGAATATTCTTTGTGCAATATAACCTCCGCCTCCCGGTTCAGCGCCTGGATACCACGATGCCCACCAATTGACCGCAATAAAAACACAAAATGTTATCATAGGCATCCATGCGGAATTTAAATCCGGTATAAGTGCAAGGATTGAACTGGTTCCCGAAGCACTGCGTGATTTATCAATTGCATGCAGTTGACCTATAAGCGAGTGCATTCCGCCCGAGGCATTAACAGCAAAAATTGCCAAAATAATTACCATTCCCATTTTCAAAACAAACTGGAACAGATCTGTCCACAATACACCCCACAAACCGGACAAAGTAGAAATTGAAGCTGTAATAGCCATAATAGCTATTGCAATTATCAGCGCCTCAAATTTATTTATACCAAGAACCAGCATCATAATTTTAACAATTGCAAGATTTACCCATCCCATTATTATCAGATTGATTGGAAGCCCCAGGTAAATAGCACGGAATACGCGTAAGAATGCAGCGGGCTTTCCGCTGTACCGGATTTCGGCAAACTCAACATCTGTTAGAACTCCGGCTCTTCTCCAGAGTTTAGCATAAAAAAATACAGTAAGCATCCCGCTGAAAAGCATACTCCACCAAATCCAGTTGCCTGCAATACCATTTCTTGCAACAAGCCCGGAGACAACAAGAGGAGTATCTGCAGCAAAAGTAGTCGCAACCATAGACGTACCGGCTAACCACCATGAAGCATTTCTACCCGATATAAAAAAATCCGTAACACTCTGAGTGGCTTTTTTTCTCAGGTAAAGTCCGATTCCAAGATTAAATAAAAAATAAAGCGCTATTACGGTTATGTCTATATAATTAAGCTGCATTATTTAATTTCCCATTTTTTGTTATACAAGTAGATTTTAAAAAAATAAAATATAAAATTATTAATATAAAGTTAATTTAATTGTAAGAGGAGGAATAATGCAATTAAGTGTGTAATAAGAAATTTTTTTAGAGGGGAAAATTTAATTATAATGAAGAGAAATCTTTTAAAAAGATTTCTCTTCCCAGGTTCTTTTATATTATAAACAGAGCCATGATTTAACTTAAAACTATTGCTATGGCAGCGTTATTCACAATATCTTCTGAATTACAACCGCGGCTTAAATCAAAATAAGGCTTTTTTAATCCCTGGATAAGCGGGCCAATTGCTTCACAGCCGCCCAGTCTTTGAGCAATTTTGTAACCAATATTTCCCGAATTAAGATCAGGAAAGATTAAAACATTTGCCCTGCCTGCCACTTCACTTCCGGGTGCTTTCCTTTTTCCAACTGATTCAACAATAGCCGCGTCGAATTGAAGTTCACCGTCTATGGCCAAATCAGGACGTTTGTTTTTAACAATGCTCAATGCTTCAAGAACTTTGTCGATTGATTCATCTTTAGCGCTGCCCTTAGTTGAAAATGACAACATTGCTATATAAGGTTTTTCACCTGTTAATTTAGCATGATTTTCAGCAGCGGATATAGCGATATCTGCCAGTTGTTTTGCATCCGGGTTTGGGACAACACCTGCATCTGAAAAGGTATATGATTTATCAGGGAAGACCATAAAAAAGAAGCTTGATACAACGGAAATACCTTCCGGCATTCCGATGCATTGTATTCCAGCTCGCAGTACATCTGCAGTAGAAGCTGTTGATCCTGCTACACTTCCGTCAACCACGCCTTCCCTGACAAGCATTGCGCCGAAAAACAGATCTCGTTTTACAGTATTCCGCGCGTCTTCAAAACTTATTCCTTTCTTCTTACGTAATTCATAGAAAGTATTTGTATACTCCTCTAATTTATCAGATTTAAGAGGGTCGATTATTTTTACGCCTGATAAATCAACTCCAAGTTTTTTTGCATCTTCTTTAATTTTGTTTTCATCGCCTAAAGTAATAACCTGTGCAATTTTTTTCTTCGTAAGAACTTCTGCTGCTTGTAAAACCCTTTCATCATGTGATTCGGGCAGTACAATTGTTTTATTTTTTGAAGTTGCCTTCTCTTTAATAATTTCTAAAATATTATTTGCCATTTTGTATCCTGTATTAAAATTAAATTATGTAGACAAAATTAAGAAAATCCGGGATTAGTTTTTAAGAAATCAATACCTTTTCGAGAGGTTCTTTAATATAATTATATGTTCGGGCCTGGAATAAATGAAGAAATAGAAGGAGTGGTAACTTTACCGGTAATTTGGGATATTTATTTTTTTACAATGTTATCCAAATATTATTAATTTATAATATAATCAGGCCAATATGTGACTGAAATGTATATTTTTATTGATAATTTGTTTATTATTCCAAGAAAGTAATAAATAATATATATATAATAGGTATTCTAATATCGTTGATTATTGATATGAAAACCTATAAATTCACATTCTTAATTTTTTATGATAGCAGAAAATCTCCGGTTAGTTAAGGAAAGAATTGAAAGAAAATGTGCCGAAGTTAAGCGAAATCCTTCGGAAATTAAGCTTATAGCTGTTTCAAAGAATTTTGGTATTGAAGCAATAAACCAGGTTTTTGACCAGGGTATTGTTGATTTCGGTGAGAACAGGGCGCAGGAACTGGATTCTAAGTTTTCACAACTGGGGACTAAAATTACCTGGCATTTTATTGGAAGCCTCCAGAGAAACAAAGTTCGTTTTGCTGTCAATTCGGCAGATTTTATTCATTCGGTCGATTCTCTTATGCTTGCTGTCGAAATAAATAAGCGGGCTGCTTCTTTAAATAAAATTCAGAAAGTTCTTTTAGAGATCAAAACTTCCTCTGAAGAATCTAAATCAGGGCTTTCGGAGTATAGTGAAATCAAAGACCTGGCAGATTATTGTAAAGAATATAAAAATATAGATTTGACCGGGCTGATGACTATAGCCCCCTTGACAGAAGATAAGAACCTTATAACGAAAAGTTTTAGAAATTTACGTGGATTGAGAGAGCGCTTGAACTCAGATAATTTAGATATAAAAGAATTGTCTATGGGAATGACATCCGATTTTGAAATTGCTATAGAAGAAGGCGCTACAATGTTACGGATCGGTTCGGCAATATTTGGTGAGAGGGACTATTCAAAAAGTTGGAAGGAGATCGTATGAAGGTTTCCCCATTAAGCATTAAAAAACAGCAATTTAATAAAACGTTTCGCGGATACGACAAGGATGAAGTTCAGGCTTTTCTTGATAAACTTGCCGGTGAATTTGAGGTTTTGCAAAAAGATAATGACTCTTTGAAAAAAGAACTTGAAGAATCAACCTTAAGGCTTGCTGAGTTCAGAAGGATCGAAAAAAATCTGCAGGATACTTTGTTGAAAGCACAGGAATCATCCAGTAAATCAATTGAATCAACTAAAAAGCAATCCAGCCTGATGATTAAAGAAGCTGAAATTAAAGCTTCGCAGATTTTAGAAAAAGCAAGAGAAAATGCAAACGAGATAAGGAATGCAGTTATAACATTAAGAGAAGAGAAAAATTTAATAGTTGCAAATCTTAAGGCAATAATTAATTCCCAATCACACCTGCTTGAAATGAAAGTTGAAACCGCCGGGCAGGAATTCATATCAGCAGAACAGATTGAACAGGCAAAAAAAATAGATATTAACGTAGAAGAAATCGTAAATAAACTATTGTAAATAAATGAACGACTTAATCAGTAAAATAAAAGAAACACTTCAGGTTATCAGACAAAAGACAACGGATGAATTTTCCGTAGGAATTATTCTTGGTACCGGCCTTGGCGGTTTGGTAAAAGATATTGAAGTTGAATTTGAAATAGATTACGCCGGGTTACCGCATTTCCCACTGTCTACAGTAGAATCTCACAGGGGCAAATTAATTTTTGGAAAAATCGGGGATAAAAAAGTTGTTGCCATGCAGGGACGCTTTCATTATTATGAAGGTTATACAATGCAGCAAATTACTTACCCTGTAAGAGTAATGAAATTTCTTGGTGTTAAAACTTTACTTGTGTCAAATGCATGTGGCGGTATGAATCCCCTTTATAAAAGAGGTGATATCATGCTTATGGTTGACCATATAAATCTTTTAGGCGATAATCCTTTAATTGGAAAAAATGAAGATGAACTGGGCCCGCGTTTCCCCGATATGAGTGAACCTTACAATTATAAACTTATTGAACTGGCCGAGACAGTAGCGCTTGAAAATAAAATAAAAGTTCAAAAAGGCGTATATATAGCAGTCCCGGGGCCAAATCTTGAAACAAGAGCAGAATACAGGTTTTTAAGAGATACAGGGGCAGATGTTGTCGGTATGTCCACAATCCCTGAAAATATTGTGGCTAACCATATGGGCATGAAAGTGCTTGGATTAAGTATAATAACAGATGAATGTTTCCCTGATGCTTTGAAACCAGCGAATGTTGAGGAAATAATTGCTGTTGCAATGAAAGCAGAACCAAGGATGACCTTAATAATGAAAGAAGTTATTAAAAGGATTTAAAATGGAAGTAAAAAAAATCCGTTATTATTTAACGCCGGTACTGCTGGGAATATTAATGTTTTCATCAAATTTTTTAAATACCAACCTTTTTAAATTTGGTGAGGATAGTTTTGCGGTCTGGTTTGTTCTTTCCGTAATGTGCTTCGCAAGCGGGTGGTTTATTGATAAAACACTAGGCTGGCATTATGGCGGGAAAGCCGTTTTTTCTACAATTATTGCAGTTACTATTTTTAGTGTATTGATGATTTCATTCTTACGCGATTATTTTGCTGCAAATGAACTGCTGACGGAGAATTTAATCCTTTACAGCCTTCGTGATATTACACTTGGAGCAATGGCCTTTTTCGGTATGTCGGTTGTGGAAGTGCTTACTATACAACGGGATTTCCTGGTTATGAAAGAAAAATTGAGTTATTACGAAGATCTTATAAAAGACGCTAAGAAAGAAGCTGAATTAGAGCTTAAAGAGGCAAAAGTAAATGCACAAAAAATATTAAATGATGCCGAATATGAAGCAAAAAATACTATCCTTAAAAAAGAAAGGATAGAAAATGAGCTCAAAGAATTTATCCAGGTTGAAAAAGAATTAATTAAAAAATACGAAGAGATTGATTAATTAAAGTGTAAGACATTAAGTTGTTTAATCAATAATATCAAAATCAGAATTAAAAAGAATATAATATTAAAAATCAGTTTTAAATGTTTAAACAAAATTTAGAAAAAATAAATTATCCTGAGATTGAAGTAAAGATCCTAGATTTCTGGAAAGACAATGATATTTTCGAGAAAAGTGTTTCTACGAGAGATGAAAATAAACTATTCGTTTTTTATGAAGGGCCGCCAACTGCAAACGGTAAACCGGGAATTCATCATGTAATGGCAAGGACTTTAAAGGACCTGGTATGCCGTTATAAAACTCTTAAAGGCTTCCGTGTTGAAAGAAAAGCCGGGTGGGATACTCATGGACTTCCGGTTGAGATTGAAGTTGAGAAGAAACTTGGCATCAAACACAAGAGCGAAGTTTTTAATTACGGTGTAGAAAAATATAACAAGGCCTGTCGTGAATCAGTATTTACATATCTTGACCTCTGGGAGAAAATGACAACCCGGATGGGCTATTGGATTAATCTTGATTCAGCATATATCACTCTTGATAATAATTATATTGAGTTGGTTTGGTGGGCGTTAAAAACTCTTTTTGATAAAGGATTAATTTACAAAGATTATAAAATTGTGCCGCAAGATACCGAAATCAGAGACAGTACTTTCTTCACATGAACTGGCGCTTGGTTACAGGGAGACTAAAGATCCTTCGGTATATGTACTTTTTAAAATAAAAGATAAGGACGAATATTTTCTAGTATGGACAACCACACCATGGACATTAATATCCAATGTTGCCCTTGCTGTAGGCAGCGACATCAATTATGTTAAGATTAAACACAACGATAAGAAAATTATTCTTGCAAAAGAAAGACTGTCCGTTATAGACGGTGAATATGAAATTATAGAAGAGTTCAAAGGCAGCAAACTGGAAGGGACCGATTATGAACAGTTTTTCGATTATGTAAAAAAAGAAGACAACCCGGCACATAAAGGCAAGAAAGCTTTTTTTGTTGCTCTTGGTGATTTCGTTAGTACTGAAGACGGGTCCGGAATAGTTCATATAGCTCCTGCATTTGGAGCTGATGATTATGAACTTTCTAAAAAATATAATCTGCCTATGTTTCAGCCCGTTACACGGGGCGGATTATTTACACAGGAGGTAACGGATTTTGCCGGACAGTTTGTTAAAGATGCCGATAAAGGAATCATCATTAAGATGAAAGAAGAAGGCAAGTTATACAGGAAAGAAACGATAACCCACTCTTATCCATTTAGCTGGCGGCATGAAAATGTACCGGTAATTTATTATGCGCGTGAATCCTGGTTTATCCGTACAACTGCGGTTGCCGGCAGGATGGTTGAATTAAATAAAACAATTAACTGGCAGCCGCCAGAAGTAGGTGCCGGAAGATTCGGCAACTGGCTGGAAGAAAATAAAGATTGGGCACTATCGCGGGACAGATTCTGGGCGACACCGCTTCCCATCTGGGTGAGCGACGACGGTGATATGATTGCAGTAGGTAGTATAGATGAACTTAAAGGCGGTTTTATAGAGGAGAACGGAAAACGAATTACGGTTGCAGATATTAAAGATATCGATCTGCATAAGCCGTTTGTTGATAAGATATTTTTTGAACAGAACGGAAAAATTTACAATCGTACACCTGAATTAATTGATGTTTGGTTTGATTCCGGGTCAATGCCATTTGCGCAATATCATTATCCATTCGAAAATAAAGAATGGTTTGAGAAACATTCATTCCCGGCGGATTTTATTTGTGAGGGAATTGATCAGACTCGGGGATGGTTTTATACGCTTCATGCAATTTCAACGATGTTGTTCGATAGTATAGCATTTAAGAATATAATTGTAAATGAGCTAATTCTTGATAAAAAAGGGCTTAAGATGTCAAAGACAAAGGGCAATACTGTTGATCCCTTTATGCTCTTTGATAAGTTTGGTGCAGATGCTACAAGGTGGTATTTAATTACCAACAGTCCGCCATGGAGGCCGACACTGTTTGATGAAGAGGGCCTGGTAGAAGTTCAAAGGAAGTTTTTTGGTACATTATTAAACACATATTCATTTTTTGCGCTTTATGCAAACATTGATTCATTTAAGTTTGACGGGGATTTTGTCGATTATAATATACGGCCGGAAATAGACAGATGGATTATCTCTAAACTGAGTTCTCTGGTGGCCGATTATGAAAAGATGATGGATGAGTACGATGTTACTAAGGCAGCACGTGCAGTATCAGACTTTACGATAGATCATCTTTCAAACTGGTATGTACGAAGGTGCAGAAGAAGATTCTGGAAATCCGAAATGAATGAAAATAAACTTTCGGCATATCAGACTTTGTATGAATGCCTTATAACGATAGCAAAACTTACATCGCCTTTTGCGCCGTTTATTTCGGAAGAATTATATCAGAATTTGAATTCAATTACAAAGCAAGAAAAATTCGAATCAGTTCACTTAAGTGAATTTCCAAATCCTGTTTATTCCGAAAAACAACTTGAAGAAAAAATGGAAATTGCCCAAAAAGTTGTATATCTTACACGTTCGATGCGGGCAAAAAATAATTTAAAAGTAAGGCAGCCGTTAAAGCGTATAATGGTTGTAGTTGACAAAGAAAAGATTGAAGCTCTTAATAAAATGAAGGAAGTAATCTTAGAAGAAGTAAATATAAAAGAGCTTGTAGTGCTGGATGATGATTCCGAGATTGTGAATAAGTCTGCAAAAGCAAATTTTAAATCAATAGGGCCTAAGTTTGGTAAAAATGTAAATACGGTTGCCAATGCGATTAAGAATTTAAGCAAAGCCGAGATTGCCTTAATTGAAAAAGGCGAAAGTATAAAAATAAAAACCGGAGGTGAAGAATTACCGGTAACCAAAGATGATGTAGAAATAATAAGTTCCGAGATAACAGGATGGCTGGTTGAAACTGAAGAAGGAGTTACGGTAGCACTTGATGTTGAGCTTGATGACAGCCTTATTTCAGAAGGAATGGCAAGAGAATTTGTAAACCGCATTCAAAATATGAGAAAGGATGCGGGGTTTGATGTTATAGACAGAATAAAAATAAAATTCAACGGCGACAATAAACTTGTTGAAGCAGTAAAATCTTTTAGTAAATATATTTCAAATGAAACACTTGCCGAAAAGCTTGAATTTGAAGACAGGCTGAACGGCGGTTTTAAACAGGTTTGGAAAATCGGAGAATATGACTGCTCCGTCCAAATTGAAAAGGTGAAATCCTAAAAAGGAGATCAGAGAATGGCAAAAAAAACTACCGCTAAAAAAACTGTAGTAAAAAAATCCGACCGTAAGCCGGTTAAACCTAATGTTGTGGACAAAAAGAAGAGCCAGGTACAAGTAAAAAAGGCTGCGGCAAAACCTACAGTTAAAAAGGTTATAAAGAAAACTGCTGAAGCAAAGAAAATTGTTCACGCTAAGACAATAACAAAAGAGAAAACTAAGGAAAAAAAGATAGGATTAAAGATATCAATGCCAAGAAAAAAGATAATTAAAGATAAAGTTCAGGTTGGTTCAAAAGATATTGAGCCGGCAGTAGAAGAACGCGTAAAACCAATTACGAAAATAAAAGGATACAGTCAAAAGGACCTGGATCATTTCAGGCAGATAATTTTAGCCAAACGTGATGAAATTATTGAGCAGCTCCAGAACTTGAAAGAACAAATGCTTGACCCTACGACAGGCGAATATATAAATGAAAATTCACCATATTCACTTCACATGGCAGAGCAGGGAACAGATGCCATGGAACGGGAAAAAACTTTTTTATATGCGCAAAGAGAGAATAAATTTCTCGGCTATCTTGAAGATGCACTTAAAAGAATTGACTCAGGAACATATGGCATTTGCCTTGAATGTATCGATGAGCCCCAGCATCTATGCGATACCTGCCCACTTATACCTAAAGCAAGGCTTGAAGCTGTACCGCATAGCCAGCTTTGCCTACCTATAAAGCAAAGACAGGAAAAAAGATAATTTGAAAATGGAATTGATTGAGCCGGATAACATGTTTGAAGATTATTTGAATTATTAAGGTTTATATTGAGGGTTTTTTTTGTTTCATTTGCCGTTATTTTAATAGACCAGATATCCAAGCTTATCGTTAAAGGGATTTCAATACCATTTTTTAAAATACATTTTCCGGGTATGAATGGCGGGCAAAGAATATCGGTTGTTGACGGTTTGTTTAATATTACCTTTGTAGAAAACCCCGGTATTGCTTTTGGAATATATCCCGGGGATAATATTAAATTCCTCATATGCCTGTTTACACTGGCTGTAAGCATTTTAATTTGTTATTACTTATATAAAAACAGATCAGGTTCTTTAATTCTCAGGCTGTCGCTTGCCTTAATTGTCGGGGGTGCGATGGGAAACCTGATTGACAGGGTTTTTTACGGGATAATATATGGTTACGGAGGAATTTTTCATGGGAAAGTGGTAGATTTTTTTAATCTTAAATTTTTCGATATTTTTATATTCAATAAGATTTTCGGCGATTATGTATTTAATATTGCGGATATGGCTGTAACATTCGGGGTGATTTTGTTCCTCCTTTCACTTGATAAGAAAAAATCGGCTGAAAATGAACCGTGTGTCGAAGTTGAAAATTATTTAGCAGATGATAAAAAATAACTTTAAAATCTTATATGTTTCCCTTGCGGTAGTAATTGCCGACCAGGTTTCTAAAGTGGCAGTAAAAGGCTTTTCTATTCCTTTCCTAAAAATTTATCATACGGGAATGTTTGAGGGTGAAAGAATACCTATAATTGGAAACTTCTTCAGGCTAACATTTATTGAGAACCCCGGTATGGCATTTGGATTTGACCCGGGGCTTGACATGAAGATATGGATCTCATTGTTCTCATTAATTGCCAGCGCAGGCTTATTCATTTACTTCTATTTTATAAGAAATAAAAGCTTTGTTCTCCGTTTGGCAATAGCATTAATCTTTGGCGGAGCTGTGGGCAATTTAATAGACAGGATATTTTACGGTGTTTTTTATCAGTATGCACCTTTGTTCTATGGAAAGGTGGTAGATTTTTTAGATGTAAATTTTTTCAAGTTCAATCTTTTTGGAAGAACTTTTGACCGTTGGCCAATCTTTAACATTGCGGATTCTGCCGTAACTATCGGCGTTTTAATTTTAATTTTTTTTTACCGCACCGAAACAATTGAAGATGAAAAAGAAGAAACTCCAGCAACCGAAACAAATCCATAAGATGTATCCTAATGATTAAGATCGCTTCGAGTGAAATTTATAAATAGCCTTTGAAAGATTTAATTGGCACAAAGTTGTTTCTTCATAAATTACGCTTTGAGGAACAATTGTAAGTACGGCATTGTGATCAAATAAGCTTAGATATGTTACATAACTGTTACTATGTCATCCCGCTGGGATTCAGGACAAGGTTCGATGGAGTATTGTTTTATTATAAATATTACGTCCCTACCGGGACTTAGAACAAAATCCAATTATGTCGTGCTTATATAGTCCTTTTGTCGTATTTCTTTAGTATAAAATAATGGCATTTATTTCCGATCACTAACTTAATCAATCCATCCTTATAACTGAAGTTTCTTATTATGAGTAAGTTGATAAGCGAAAAGAAATACCGGATAGTAACCCCGGAAGGGAAGAAGAAAGAACGTCTTGATGTATTTATAACCAATCAGCTTGAAAACGTTACCAGATCCAGAGTTCAAAAATTAATTGAGGCAGGCTGTATAACAGTAAATACACAGCCTGAAAAACCAAGTTACAAAGTGCTGCCTGGCGATGTAATTGAAGTAACGATTCCCATCTCACCAAGGCCTGAAGGAACAGAGCCTGAAGAAATCCCGCTTGAAATTGTTTTTGAAGATGATACGCTACTAATAGTAAATAAACCCGCCGGAATGGTAGCACACCCTGCCTATGCAAATTATACAGGAACATTAGTAAATGCCCTGTTGTTTCATTCCCAAAAGCTTAGCAGCCTGAATGAGCCTTCAAGGCCGGGGATAGTGCATAGGATAGATAAAGATACAAGCGGACTCCTCGTTGTAGCTAAAGATGATTGAACTCATGCTAAACTTGCCGGACAGTTTTCCAGGCATTCCATTGAACGCGAGTATTGGGCAATTGCCTGGGGAAAATTTAAAGACAGCAAAGGCGAAATAGATTTTAATATTGCAAGAAGCAAAACCGATAGAAAAAAATTTACAACTGTAAAGGATGAAGGCAAGACTGCCCTGACATATTATGAGGTACTTGAAGAATTTGAATTTGCTTCCCTGATGAAACTAAATTTGAAAACAGGAAGAACACATCAAATTAGAGTACATTTATCCGGGACAGGACATCCTATATTCGGCGACCCTACGTACGGTGGCAGGAATATAGTATACGGAACAAGTTTGCCGAAAATGAAAAGCCGTGTTCAAAACCTGCTCGATATTATGCCCCGGCAGGCATTGCATGCAAAAACCCTTGGATTTATTCACCCCCACACCGAAAAATTTATCCGTTTTGATTCGGAACTTCCCGCTGATATGAAAAATCTTATTGAAAAATTAAGAAAGGAATAAAGCGGATAAATTCTGTATAGGAAGTATTTATTTTTTACGTCCGGTATTATAAATTGTTAATTCCAAACTTGGTATATTTGTAAAAATAAAAATTGATTATATGCAAATTTATAACACTTTAACAAAGCGAAAAGAAGAATTTATACCTATTGACCCATCAATTGTTAAGATCTATATGTGCGGCCCTACCGTTTATGATTATTTTCATATCGGTAATGCAAGATCATTCATAATGTCCGATATAATACGCAGGTACTTTGAATATAAAGAGTACACTGTGAAGTACGTAATGAATTTGACGGATATAGATGATAGAATAATTAATAAATCCATTAAGGAGAGAATGGAAGCAAACGTTGTTGCCGAAACTTATGCAAAAGCTTTTTTTGAAGATATAAAGAAATTAAAGGTTAAGAAAGCAGATTTTTATCCAAGGGCTACAACTCATATAAACGATATAATTAGTTTAATTAAAAAGCTGGAAGAAAAAGGATTTGCTTATAATATAAACGGCAATGTGTTTTATAATGTTTCCAAATTTAAAGATTACGGCAAACTAAGCGGAAAAAAAATTGATGAGCTTGAATCGGGTGCGAGAGTTGAAATAAACGAAGAAAAACAGAACCCGCTTGATTTCGCTCTATGGAAGAAAGCGAAAGAAGGAGAGCCTTTCTGGGAAAGCCCTTGGGGAAATGGCCGTCCCGGCTGGCATATAGAATGCTCTGCAATGAGCTGCAAGCTTCTGGGTGATACATTTGACATTCATGCAGGCGGCAATGATTTAATTTTCCCACATCATGAAAATGAAATAGCGCAGAGCGAAGCGGCAAACGGTAAAAAATTTGTTAACTACTGGATGCATTTCGGGTTCCTTAATATTGATAATGAAAAGATGTCCAAGTCGCTTGGTAATTTTTTAACCGCAAGGGAAATCCTGAAGTCATATTCTGCGGAAGCCATAAGGTTGTCATTTGCACAGACGCATTATGCGGGCCCTCTTAATTTTAGCGATGACCTTTTATCTTCAGCGGAAAAAGGCTTAGAGAAGCTAAAGAATCTTGCCGGTAAAATTGAAGAAGAAATTAAGTCCGGCAGCGGCCATGACAATATTCCTTCATTTGATTTTGAGAAGTTCAGGAAAAATTTTGAATCGGCAATGGATGATGATTTTAATACATCCCAGGCTTGCGGGGTTATATTTGATTTTATACGCGAGGTTAACAAAGCAATTACGGGTAGCGAAGATATAAACGTAAAATTTTATCTTGATGTTAAGAGTTTTTTGCAAAAAACGGCCGAAGGCGTTTTGGGAATAATGGATTTTTCAGAGACTAAAATTCAGGATAATTTATCCCTGGAAAATGATTTAATCGAGCTCTTTATAAAAATACGTAACGATGCAAAAAAAGAAAAGAATTTTGCTCTTTCAGATAAGATAAGAGATGAGTTGAAAGCAATCGGCGTGATTCTACAGGACGGCAAAGAGAAAACTACTTATAAGAAATAAGACAATTTCAGGGCGTGAGAAAGATATTCAAGGCATCAAATCATTACAAAAATCTTTAAAAAGGTCTTAACAATAGGAACTTAAACAATGATGCGTATTGAAAAAACAGTAAAGATATTTAAGAGTTTCAAAGAACAGGAAGAAGCCGACTTAGAGTATTGGCAGAAGATAAGTGGAGAAGAAAAGATGAGGATTGTAGAAGAAATGAGAAAAGAATATATCCGTTTACATCATCCCGAAATTAAAAGCATAGAAAAATTTGTCAGGATTAGAAAACTCGGAGAAAATTAGTCCTTGAAACCTTCAGCTCACGAAGTTACCCGAACCATAGCGATAAATCAGCAAAACATTCCTTACAAATTACGTTACAGCAGGAAAGCTAAATACATGCGGCTGCAGATAAGCCGGGGCAGTAATCTTGAACTTGTGATGCCCCGCGGTTATGAGCTGTCTGATGCGGAGAGATTTATTAACCAAAAAGCTGATTGGATCAGCAAGCATTTACGGCCTGAGGAAGCCGGGGATGAAAAATATTTACTTCTAGGCAGGCAAATTAATATTATCCAGGTTTATGAACTATTTACAAGGCAGCATAAACTTTCGTTTGAAAAGAATGAATTGAGAATTATAAGCCCTTCCGGAAGCAGGATTAATATAAACAAGCTGTACAATATCTGGCTGCGGAATTTTGCAAAAAGATATTTACCTGCAAGAGCTTATGAGCTTGCAGAAAAGTATGATTTTAAAGTGAATAATATTTCAGTAAGAAATCAAAAAACGAGATGGGGAAGTTGTTCAGCTAAGGGGAACCTCTCATTCAATATTAATTTGGTGCAGTATAAACGAGAAATTATAGATTATGTAATTGTGCATGAGCTATGCCACCTGAAGGAAATGAACCACTCAAAAAAATTCTGGCTGCTGGTTGAAAAGATTTGCACTGATTACAAGGTTTTTCGTAAGGAATTAAAGAAAAGCTCTGATTTATAATATTGCGCTGAAGAGACGAGGAATGCCTCGTCTCGTACAATTAATTGAATCTTTTTTCAAATTAGTGACTCTAATTGGATGGTAAATATATAGGCTTTACTAATTTCAGTGAGATTTATTGAAAACAAAGGATAAAATATGCCATATCAATTTTTTATAGATAAGCGTCCACATAATGGAATGAATTACCGGGAATACATTCAAAGGGTTGTAAATGAACTGGCGGCAGATCCCGGGAAATTGAGCAATGAGGAAAAAGAGCTGTTAGATTATAAGAAACTTAATATGCAAAGAAGCAGCAGGATAGAACGGACCTATGATGTTTCCGGAGAATTAGAATCTTTAATTAAAAATATTAAAGATAAACAAATCTGGATGGTAATAACCGAAGGCTGGTGCGGCGATTCGGCGCAAATTCTTCCATATATAGTAAAGATGGCTGAAGTAAATTCCAATATTGATTTGAGAATATTATTAAGAGATTCAAATCCCGATATAATGGAATTGTATCTAACTAATGGAACAAAGAGCATTCCCAGATTAGTAGTTTTTGATACAGAAGGTAATGAGTTATTTACATGGGGCCCGCGGCCAAAAGTTCTTCAATCTTTAATTCATCAGTGGAAGATTGAAGGTATAGTCAGACCTGAATTATATGAAAAACTTCATCTCTGGTATTCGCGAGATAAAGGCAAAGAAATAGAGGCAGAGTTCACAGAAATTCTCAAAGTTTAATTTTATATAGAGCCGTGAATTGGTTGCGGTCGTCAATACTCTTATTACGATTTTCGGTGAGTTAAAGTGATTACTGAAATGTAAATAATTCAAACAAAGGGATCTCAATTATACCTTACTATGTCATCCCTGGTGGGATTTGCACTCCCGGATTGCTAATCCGGGCTACGAAATTTCTTACATGCGGAACTTAGAAAAAAATCTACATTATATTTTGCTTACATATTTTATTATTTTCATCAAAGTTTATGCTTTTATAGAGTCCACACACAAACCATTCATATATTGGGATTAAACATAATTATCCCGCATTTAATTTGTTGAAGTGTTATTTTTCATCATTAATTTTAGAATTTATTTTTGAAAGCAAATAATGAGAATTGAAACTATAGCAGTCCATACCGGAAGGAATTCAGATCCGGCAACAGGTGCAGTAACACCGCCCATACATTTAACAACTACATTTGAACGTGCGCCCGACGGCGGTTATCCAAAAGGCTTTAACTATTCACGCAGCGGCAATCCTAACCGCGAATCCCTTGAGGAGTGTCTTACCGAGCTGGAAGGAGGTTCAGAAGCGGCAGCATTTTCGGCAGGATCTGCCGCTACTATGAGTGTACTTCAGTCTCTCTCACCTGGCGATCATGTAATTGCATGCGATGATCTTTACCATGGAACGCGTCATTTAATAAAGCTTTTTGAACCATGGGGGATAAGTTCAAGCTTTGTTGATATGGTGAATATAAAAAATTTAAGTGCTGAAATAAGAAAAGAAACAAAACTAATCTGGGTTGAAACGCCTTCCAACCCACTGCTGAAAATTATTGACCTTCAGAAAGTTTCCAAGACCGCGCATAGTACCGGTGCAATAGTAGTATGCGATAACACATGGGCAACTCCAATACTTCAGTCGCCTTTAGATTTTGGTGTTGACCTGGTAATGCACGCAACAACAAAATATATAGGCGGGCATAGCGATATACTTGGCGGAGCTATAATAACAGGAGAAAGCAGCAGTTTTTTCCTGAAGGTAAGGGAAATACAAAAATCAGGCGGTGCTGTGCCTTCGCCTTTTGAGTGCTGGCTTACATTACGGGGCATTCAAACACTTCCGTTGAGGATACGATGCCAGTCGGAGAGTGCAATGCACATTGCTGAATTTTTGAAATCCCATCCGGCTGTGGCTGCAGTTTATTACCCCGGACTGGTAAAGCATCCCGGCCACAATTTAGCTTCCGTACAAATGAAATTATACGGCGGTATGATTTCTTTTGAAGTTAAGGGTGGTAAGGAAGAAGCAATGAAGGTTGCTGCAAAAGTTAATCTCTTCACAAGAGCTACCAGCCTCGGCGGGCCTGAAAGTTTAATAGAGCACCGTGCATCGGTTGAAGGTCCCGACACCAAAACTCCGCAGACTCTTTTACGATTATCAATCGGGCTGGAGCATTACGAAGATTTGATTGAGGATTTGGAAGGAGCGCTAACGATTTAAATATAATTAAGTCCTTTATTATCAAGGTACCAAGCTAATGAATTATATTTTTTAATATGTTATAAAATTTTATCAGGATATTAACTTCCAACCTAATAACCTAGAAATTAAGTAATTTAATGATATCTCCATCAAGGTAACCTACAAATATATTCTATATCGGATTTCAATTGATTTAAATTAGAGTAATGCAAGCCATAGATTCCCAGTTTGTTTGCTGCTACTACATTTTCAATTTTATCATCAATAAAAATGGTTTCAATTGGAAGACAGTTTAATTCTGCCAATACTTTAGAATAAATTTCTAAATCCGGTTTCTGCATTTTTAGTTCTGTCGATATAAATACTTTGTCAAAATAATCATATAATCCTGTTTCCCTGCAAACATCAGCGATCTCAATCTCAACGTTTGTCAGACAAGCAACCTTGTATTCTTTTTTTAATGTTTCAATAAAATGAACAACATCAGCATTATGAATTATTCCAAGCCTTACATATTCATTAATATGTTCTTGCAATAGATAATCAGGGGATATTCGGGCCGATAATTTATCAACAATAATCGTGTACAACTCAAGTAAAGTCATTGATCCTGATGTTATCTGCCGTTGAAATTTGTCAGCAATCTCGTTTAATTGTTCATCGGGAACATTTAATAGAGTTGCAATTTTGTGATTCCTAAACTGTCCGGTTTCCGGCACAATTATTCCGCCTACATCGAAGATAATCCATTTAATTTTATTCATTTCTAAACTTTGACTGAATATTCTGATAATATATTATTTTTACACAATGGGAGTGAATTTAATATAATTTTTGCTAATATTATATTATACGAGTAATAATAGTAAATAAGATACTGCGAATAGAATAGTTGAGATATGTTACAAATCCGTTTCTATGTCATCCCTCTGGGATTTTGGGATCAGATTTGTTGCTCGATGGTTTGTTATAAATATTTCGTCCCTCCGGGACTTTGAAAAAATAAAATATTTGATTCTTACACAAATATTCAATCGTATGATAATCTTATCTAAAAAAATATTGATACGAAAATAATATTCTAATGTTTTCCGGTTTTAATTAATTATTGTTTCAATTATGTTTACGGTAAAATAATACGGGAATTTTATGAGCGAAACTCAAACAACAGAAAACGTCCAAAAGACGAATATTTTTAAACAGACAATCCAGGAAGTAACACAACCTTTTAAGGATTTGTTTAAATCATCCAAGGCAATGTGGGGAATAAATATATCTTACCTGCTTGAAGGCTTAACTTATTTCGGCGTTCTTTCTTTATTAGCGATTTATTTTAATAATTATGCCGGCTTAAACGATATTAATGCCGATCAAATGGTAGGCATATTAACTGCGGGAATAACATTAAGCATGTTATTCCTTGGCGCCACAGTTGATCTTATCGGGGTGCGCCGGGCATTTATTATTTCATTATCTCTTATGCTTGTCGGCAGGATATTTTTAGCCGCAGGCCCGGATATAACTTCAGTTAAAGGATTATGGACAGGAATCCATAATTATGCTATGATTGGTATACTATGGATAGTTCTCGGCTATGGAATTTACCAGCCTGCAGCCTATGCCGGTGTTAAGCAGCTTATGACTGCAAAAAACTCAGCAATGGGTTATGCTATGCTTTATGCTATAATGAATCTTGGCGGGTTCCTTCCGGGAATTATTTCTCCCCCGGTTAGAAAAAGTTTCGGAATACTCGGTGTGTTCTGGGTATATGCTGCATTAACTGTTGCAGGGATTTTGGCGGTTACTTTATTAATTACAAAGAAAGCCATTAAGGAAGCCGTAAGCCACAAAGATGTTGAAGAGGGCAACGAAGAGAACAAAGAAGAGGAAGAGGAAATGCCTCTGAAAGAAAAAATAAAATATTATATGAAAAACTTCCCTTTAAAGGATATGCGGTTTCTTTATTTTATTTTTGTATTAATTCCCGTGCAGACTTTATTCGCTCATAACTGGCTTACTCTTCCGCAATATTGCAGCAGGGCCTTTACAGGCGTTGTCAGCGATAACTTTGAGTTTTTTGTAAATCTAAATCCTATTATGATTTTCATTTTAACCCCAATGATAGCTGCGTTAACCATAAAACGAAATCCTTATAAAATGATGATTGCCGGAACGCTTGTTATGGCTTCCCCGACTTTTCTGCTCACCATGGGTCCTAATATTTATACATTATTTGCATTCTTATTTATAATGACAATTGGCGAAGCTATGTGGCAGCCTAGATTCCTTCAATGGGTTGCTGAAATTGCACCTAAAGGAATGACGGGAATCTATATGGGCATCGGGCAGTTCCCATGGTTTTTAACAAAAGTAGTTACAAGCTTATATGCCGGCTGGTTCCTTATGCATTATTGTCCAGCAGGTGTTCCGCCTTCGCAGACGCATACCGAAACAATGTGGTTTATTTATGGGTTGATCGCGGTTATTAGTCCCATTGGTCTATTCTTAGCAAGGAAGTGGATGATGAAGGGATTTAAGGTAACTGCAAGTTAGAAAGATATTTTATTAATATGACAACCCTCGTTGAAGGTTGTGGGTTATTTATTTGTATTCATATTTTTAGGAGGATTAAATCAGGATTTCAAAATCACATAAAATTCTTGCGATAAAAATTTTTATCGGCTGCCTGTTTATTTTTTCAGGTGTTGTAAAACTATTTCCTATCCTTGCGTTTGAAGTTGAGCTTATCTCCCACGGAGTAACAAGCTGGCTTGCCGTAACAATTCTTGCTCGGCTTAATATAGCATTTGAGATTTTTCTTGGTTTGTCTTTCCTGCAAAACAATTATATAAAAAGGATTTTTATCCCGGCGGCAATTGCTTTACTTGTGTTCTTTACCCTGGATTTAATCCGGGTAATTATTTACAAGGGTTTTGGAGGTGAATGCGGCTGCTTTGGACAAATAATTATTATGACACCCTTAGAGGCAATAATAAAAAATATTTTCCTGCTGGCGGCACTTGTTTATCTTTACAGGCAGATAGAAATCGAAACGGCTAAAAAATGGATATTACCGGCTTTATTTATAATAATTTCATTTGTCCCGGTATTTCTGTTCTTCCCCATAAAACATTTCATGATAGTAACCGGAAACAGGAGTACTAAAGTAACAAAAAGGGATTCTACTTTTGCTGCAAGAGATAAGAATATAAATAAACCACAGACGGCAATCCCGGTTAGAAAAAGAGATACCACTTCTTTTCGTGTAATGAAGGGGAATGACAGTCTGCCTGTTGCAGGTTTTAAGAATTTCAGCGGCGGTGTTATTGCTGATTTTAAGAAAGGGAAAGAAATAGTAGCAGTCCTTAATATGGAATGTGAGGATTGCGTAGCAACAGCAGCGGAAATTGGCAAGCTAAACAAGGAAATGAATCTGCCTCAGGTATATTTTCTGCTATTAGGAGATGAGAAACAGCTTCCTGAATTTATTACAAAAACCAAAACAAATTATCCTTATAAACTTCTGAATGAGGAAGAATTTTTTACACTTATTAAAGGTTCACCTCCAAGAGTATGGCTCTTACAAAACGGAAAGGTTTTGGGTGATTGGAATTTCAGAGATTTTACTATAGATCATTTAAAGGAAGCGGTAAAAAAATTACGGTAATGGATTTAAGATAATTTTCACATTATACATCCTGCGGAACACGATAAATTTAACATTGTGAATAAATAGGCATAGATATTTTAAGTAACTGTTACTATTCCATCCCTTCCTCCAAGGAAGGATTCAGGAAAAGGTTTGTTAGGGAGATTGTTTTGCTATAAACCTGCCTGCCGGCAAGCAGGCATTTCACCCTGTTCGGGGTTTGGATATCGTTAATTCAGAATGGTGAAATAATAAATGATCCTGTCTCTAAAGTTGTACGAGACGGGGCAACAAAGTGGTAAACTATGCCCTGTCTCTACAAGGGCAATATAAATTATGTGCATGTAATTTTTTGAGCCTGAAGCTCGCATAGGGAGTGTTTCAATTTACACCTAACATTATGTACCGAAAATCAATGATTTATATGTAAGACTCCTTGGTTCATAATAACGCCGGAGATTTAATTCTACCCGAATAGTTGATTTTATTAAGGCCCGGCTTTTCAGCTTCTAATTGCATTTAGAAGTTCATCGGTTTTTTCCTTCATTAAATTTATATTGCCCCTGCTTTCAACATTAAGACGGATAATCGGTTCTGTGTTTGAAATTCTTAAATTGAAGCGCCAATTTTCGAATTCAACACTTACACCATCAAGGTAATCAACTTTACCGTTTGAATATTTCTTTTCAATTTCCTCAAGTTTAGCAGCAGGATTAGCGATCTTGGAATTTATTTCACCTGAACACGGGTAATTATGGATCATTTCTTCCACTAGCTGTGAAAGAGGTTTGTTTTCTTCAGACATAAGCTGCATAATTAATAAAAACGGAATCATGCCGCTGTCCGAATAAGAATTATCGCGGAAGTAATGATGTGCAGACATTTCCCCGCCGTAAATTGCGTTTACCTCTCTCATTTTGGCTTTAATGAAGGCATGACCGCTTTTTGAAAGTATGGGAATGCCGCCGCTGTTCCTGACAACTTCAACGGTGTTCCAGACAAGTCTTGGATCGTGAATAATATTTTCACCGGGATTTTTTTTCAAAATTGATTTTGCCAGTAATCCTACTATATAGTAACCTTCGATAAAGTTTCCTTTTTCATCAAAGAAGAAACAACGGTCGTAATCGCCATCCCAGGCTACACCAAGATCGGCTTTGCCGGATAAAACAGCGTCGATAGTAACCTGCCTGTTTTCGGTCAACAAAGGATTCGGAACACCGTTCGGAAAATCAGGATCGGGATCAAAAAATACTTTAATCATTTTTACGGGAAGGTCTTTTTCAATTGCATTTAAAGAAGTCCGGCACATCCGTTGCCGGCATTAACGACTACATTAAAAGGCTTTATTTTTTTTGCATCGTAGAAACGTTTCAAATTATTAATGAAACTAAGCATGATATCTTTTTGAGTAACTCTGCCCGGATTTGCCGAAAGTTTAGGCAGATCGTTCGTTAAAATCATCTGTTCGATAATTTGCAAACCGGTATCATATCCAATAGGTACGGAACCTTTACCAACGAATTTCATACCGTTGTATTCCGGCGGGTTATGGCTGGCGGTAATCATAATTCCTCCATCAGCCTCCAGATATGGAGTACCATAATAAATCATTTCAGTGCCGCAAAGGCCTATATCGATAACATTTGCTCCATAATCAGTTAAACCTTTACAAAGTGCATTGGAAATTTCTTCCGAAGATTTACGTGCGTCATGTCCTATAACAACTTTTCCGGCATTAATATATTTTGCAAAAGTAAGCCCTATTTTATAGGCAAGCTCCGGGTTAAGATCTCCGGGAACTTTTCCCCTTATATCATAGGCCTTAAAACAATCTATTTTATCCATTAGTTAAACTCCGGTTAAATTTTAATGAAAATATTTAAAAATAAATCATGGAATTATTACTGAATTACATTATAAGTTATAAGTTTATAATTTTGAATGTCAAATTTAAATTAATAAACAATTGATTCAATAGAAAATAATTAACATAAGGGGATTATTTTTGAATGGATTTTGTTACAAGAAGTATTTACTTTAGAAACTGAAAAATATGAGGACTAGGATTATCGCAACTAAATATACTGTTAAGTGGCACTTCGCAAAATGCAACAATTCAAAATGTAATGCTATTTTCCTGGTTAATCCGCAGGAAACACCCGGAGAATTAGGTTTTTTATGCCCCGAATGCAGCACAAAAACTACTACTTCGCATGTTGTACAATGTTCAAGTTGTAAAACAATCTTAAACTTTGTCCGTGCAACACCTAATGAAGAGAAGGTAGTATTCAGTGTTCCAAAATGTTCGCACTGTGTTGGTACATTAGAAGACGAATGGGAAATTGAACCGTTATATCAGCCGGATTCATACATATAATTTTTTGCTTTGATTTCCCGATAGCCGAAAATTGTTGAAAATTCTTTTCAAGTTAATGAAAAGGTTAGAGTTGTATTCTCTTTTATCAATTATAACAAGGGACGCAACTTGGATTATCCTTTCAAATTTGACTTTGTAAAAAGCAAAAAGAATCCCATCGAAACAATTATTCCGCAAAGCTAATGAAATATCAAAAACAGCATCAACCATTATTTACAATATCAAAACCGGATAAAATATTATCTAATTAATTAATATCAGGATTGCTATGAAGAACTTATTACAGAAATATAATTTCATTTTTACACTTCTGCTGTCAATGTTTATCATTGCAGGATGTTCTTTATCTCATAAGGCAGTGCGTGATTCAAATACCTGGCTAATGCTTGATACGGTTAAAGCAGGCAAATATGATACAGGTACAATGTGGACTTTCGATTATCCCCCATTGGGTTATTTCAAACAAGAATATAATTTCCAGCCATCCGAAGAATGGCTAGATTATGTACGTATGTCCGCGCTTAGATTTGCGAATTACTGTTCTGCGTCATTCGTATCATCTGACGGGTTGGTGATGACGAATCATCATTGCGGCAGGGAATCAGTTGAGGAAGTGACAAAACCGGGAGAAGATTTATACAATAATGGTTTTTATGCTGCTGCACTTGAGGATGAAAGACCGGTAAAAGGATTATATGTAGACCAGTTAGTTCTGATAAAGGACGTAACGGAAAAAGTTCAATCTGCAAGTATCGAAGGCAATACTCCTGAAGAAAAAGTAGCTGATGAAAAAAGAGTTATTGACAGTCTTGAAGCTGCTGAAGGAAAAGCAACGGGATTAAAAATTCAGGTGGTCAAACTTTTTAACGGAGGCAGATATTCATTATACGAATATAAGACGTATAATGATGTAAGATTAGTATTTTCTCCGGAAGCAGCAATGGGGTATTTCGGCGGTGATTATGATAATTTTACATACCCCAGGTACGACCTTGATTGTAACTTTTTCAGAGTATATGATAACGGCAAGCCGTTAAAAACGGAGCATTATTTCCATTGGAGTGAATCGGGTGCAGCCCCGGGTGAACCTGTATTTGTAGTAGGGAACCCCGCGCATACTGACCGTTTGAAAACGATTGCACAGCTTGAATACGCCAGAGATACTCAGTACCCGCGAAATTTAGAACTAATGAATTCTTTTGTAGATATCTACAGAAGAGCAATTTCAAAGTATCCTGAGAAAGCAGCCGACCTTCAAAATAAGTTATTTGGATATTCCAATTCTCAAAAAGCATATAAGGGCATGCTTGCGGGTTTAAGGGATCCGGTTCTTATGAGTAAAAAGATTGATTTTGAAAGGAAATTGAAGGACACAGTTAAAGCCAATCCTGAATTGAATATGAAATACGGTGATTTATGGGACAAGATAAGTGATGAGCAAAAGCGACTTAAACTTGTTTCAGATGAATATTTTGCGTTTAATATAATACCGCGTTTCAGTTCACAATATTTCATAATTGCTAAAAATTTAGTGGATCTGGCAAAGCAATTACAGATGCCTGATAGCAGCAGAGAAGCAGCTTACAAAGGAACTAATTTAGACAGTACTATTAATTCGCTGATCCCCCCCAAATTTGATTCTGAATTACAAAATGAAATTCTTAAAGCACAGATAGGCCGGTTTTATAAATATATAGGCGCAAGTAATGAATTAATTATAAAAATAACAGGGGGCAAGACCGGGCAGGACGCGGTTGATTATATGCTTGGAAATTCTTCCATAGCCAGCCTTAATAAAATAAAGCAATTAATTAAAAAGGGCCCGGATGCCATTATCAGTTCTACCGATCCTTTTATTTATTTTATACTTAATTCTCAACAACGAAAAGACGAACTTCAAGGGAAAGTAAATGAAATTACGTCGCAGGATGCAACCTTTTCCGAAGAGTTGGGGAAGGCGCTATTTGAAATTTATGGAACTTCAATCCCGCCCGATGCAACATTTACTTTAAGAATTTCTGACGGGGTAGTTAAAGGATATCCTTATAACGGGACAATTGCTCCTCCGTATACAACATTTTACGGATTGTACGATCGCTATTACGCATTCGGGAAAAAATATCCCTTTGATTTACCAAAAGAGTGGCAAAATCCACCATCCGACTTTGTTTTAGAAACACCTATGAATTTTGTTTCAACAAATGATATTACCGGAGGTAACTCGGGAAGTCCTGTTATTAATGAAAAGGCACAAATTGTAGGGCTTGCATTTGACGGTAATATTGAAAGCCTTCCCGGTAACTTTATTTTTACGACTGAAACAAACAGAACTGTTGCAGTTCATTCCGCGGGAATGATGGAAGCGATAAAGGACCTGTATAAGGCCACCCGATTAAGCGATGAATTAAGAACCGGTTCGGCTGCAGCAGGAAAGTAAATCGGATATTGAATGAGGTTGTCTAAAAACTAATTTTAGAAAACTGCAATAAAATTATTATTTGAATTTTAGTTAAGTATTGAGTCCAAATGCAGGTCGGCTTGTAAAGCTGACCTACATTTAGACATCCATAAGAATTTAAAAGAAAAGTATAGATTGAAGATATATTGAAATATATCTGACAGTTGTGTTGGTAAAAGTAAGTCCATATTCAGCGCCAACTCCGATTCTGAAACCTTTCTCAACTCCATGTCTAAGATCCAGCCCTACTAATGCTGAAAACACCGCTCCGTAATCCCACTCGTTATAGGTACTATATGTTCTGTCATTAAGCGCCAGTATGCCAAGACCCTCTTCCGAATAAATTGAATTAGCATAATCCTGAAACTGAATTCCTTTGAGCGAGATACCTTTTACAAAAGGGTAATAGTTGTTTAAACTATTGGGTAAAAGGATATTCATATCGGTAACGTAAACGAAAGTTAACCGCATCAAATAATTACCATCAAACCCTGGATTTCCTTCAATAAATATTGAGGTATTAAAACTTGCCGAACTGGGGAGGTTGCCGCCCAGAGAACCGGCACCGGCATTTACACCTATACCAAAAATATCCTGGGCTTGAATTTTTACAAAAAATAGGGGTATGAAAAAAATTAAAAAGATATAGACAATAGTTTTATTAAAAATTTTCATTAATCAGCCTTATCTTAAAAACGGGTACATTTTTATTAATAAAAATAATTTTCTGCAGATCAAAATACAAAACCTAAAAATATGGATACTATTAATTGATTTTAATTTATCTTAAGAAGAATCCCGATATAGAAAAATATTTATTTATAATTTCATTATCTTTGCTGAAATAACAAAAGAATAAAATGTGAAAGTAAGTACAATGCCCAGAACTTCCGAAATTAAATTTACAATTCAGCTTGATGATAAAAATATGCCGAAAAAAATTGAGTGGGAAGCTACCGATGCCGGGTTCGAAGGAAAGAAGGCGTGTGGATCCATGATGATTTCTTTGTGGGATAAGGAAGAACAAGTAACTATGGGTATTGATCTCTGGACAAAAGAGATGCTGGTTAACGACATGAATATACACTTTTCTCAAATACTTAATAAAATGTCCGGTACCTATCTAAGAGCTACCGGCAACAATGAAATTGCACAGATGATTCAAAACTTCAGTTCAGAATTTGCTTCCAAACTCGACTTGATAAAGAATGTAAAATGATTACTAATGTGAATAACTAATCCTGTAGATTTTATTTGCAAAATCATCTGACACAAGCAAAGAACCGTCCGGCATAATTTGAATATCTACGGGCCTGCCAAATGTCTTCTCGTCCTTAAGCCATCCATAAGCAAATGCCTGATAACTAATGGGCTTCCTGTCGCTGTCAAGTTTTACCAGGGTTATCCGGTACCCGATCTTTTTGCTTCTATTCCATGATCCGTGTTCGGCAATAAATATCTGATTTTTATATTCCGGAGGAAACATGTTGCCGGTATAAAAACGCATACCGAGTGAAGCAACATGAGGGCCTAAATCCTGAGCAGGTTTTGTGAATTTGGTTAAATCCATATTTTTATCCTGGTCGGCAAATTCCGGGTTTGGTATATTGTCACCATACACGTAAGGATATCCAAAACTCATACCTTTTTGGGGCGCATGATTTAATTCATCAGGAGGAAGCTCATCTCCAAGCATATCCCTGCCGTTGTCAGTAAACCAAAGATCATTTGTTACCGGATCCCAGTCAAAACCAACCGAATTTCTTACACCTGTGGCATAAACTTCATAACCTGTTCCATCGAGATTAATCCTTGATATTAATCCGTGCCTGTCATCAGGCATACAAATATTACAAGGAGCACCGACAGGCACATAAAGTTTTCCATCCGGGCCAAGCCTTATAAATTTCCATCCATGCTGATGTTCCGATGGGTAATCACTAAACACAACTACCGGTTTGGGAGGATGATTTAAATTAGCATCGATATTATCATACCTGATAATGCGGTTTATTTCCGCAACGTACAAGGCGCCGTCTTTATAAGCCACCCCATTCGGCATATTGAGCCCGGTGTCTATAGTAATAATTTGATCTGCCTTATAATTATGACGAGTGTCTAAAATAGCATAAACTTTCCCGGCATCCCTTGTTCCCACATAAAGTATTCCATTAGGGCTTAATACCATCGAACGCGCACCAATAACATTTTCGGCATAAGTATCTATTTTAAATCCAGGCGGTAAAGTTATATCAGGATTATTGGTTCCATTATTAGTATTATAATTGCAGCACAGTACTACGGAAATCAGGGGTATTATCATTTTTGAAAAAATATTCTTTCCTAAACTTTTTGCATTCATAAAAACTCTCCAATAACTAATTTTAATAAAGGATAAAAATTTTTAACTTATAAAAAACTTTTTCGGTATAAAATTGTTTATGACCAGGATTTGAAAGTAAATAAACCAGATATACTACAATAACTCCCCCAAAAAATAATTTGGAAAAATTTAAATGCATGTGACGGTACGCTTTAACAGGTATGAAAATTTAGGGGATTATTTATTCAGGAATTAATTACACGGCTATTTAAATCTTTCTTTTAGTTTTGAAGCATATCTTCTACTCATTTGGAAAGGTTCACTTATATTTTGCATATAAACGCGGTAAGAAGCATTAAACCATTTCTCAACTTTTTCTACATATTCAAGATTAATAATTGTTGATCTGTGAATTCTAACAAAATATTTTCTAGTAAGCCTTTCTTCCCATTCAACCATAGGTTTAAGTATAAGAAGTTTTTTACTTCCGGTAAGATATATGTAAGAGTAATCTTTTTCTGCTGTAATACATTGAATTGAACTTATTTTAATAAATTTTGAAACTCCGTCAGAAGTTATGAAAAGCCTGTCGTCATATTCGAGATGTTTAGAAGGGTCACTGTTTACAGACTTTTCTTCCGCATCATCTTCTGAATCCGGATCCTCAAGGTCGTCACCATCCAAATTATCGATAATATCAAAATCAATCTTTTTAATTTTCCCTGTAGGTGAGGGTGCATCATCTTCGGTATTCCTGAGCAAATCAGGATTTGCATCCGGGTCTTTAATTTCACTATTACCGTTTTTGTTTTTCATTTCAAGAAGGCGTGAAACGGTTAATGCCAGCCTGTCTTTTTCAATCGGCTTAGTTAAATAATCCAATGCATTGACTTCAAAAGCACGTAGTGCATATTTATCATAGGCGCTTATAAAAATAACTTTAGCATTATTTGATATTTTCTCTATAAGTTCAAAACCACTGTTTGAACCGAGCTGAATATCCAGGAAGATACTATCCGGTTTCTTCTCTTTTATTATATCAACCGCAGAAACTATGTTTGATGCTTCTCCGACCACTTTAACCTGGGGAAATTTCTTTAACAGAATCCCAAGAATTTTTCTTGATTGAATATCATCATCAACAATAACTGTATTGAGTGTTTTTGTGGTAATTGTTTCTTTCATCGATTTAAATAACCTCTTATCTGCTTATTATACCGGATTACAAGTTCCGTTCCAAATTATTTAATAAATAATAAAGCCCATAAAATATATAACGTTGAAATTTTGATTAAAATGAAGGGGTTTTTTATTAAAAAATAATACTAAATTAATTGTGGATATTAATTTGAGAATATGGCGAGTTCTTGTATTGTAATGGAACAGTACTAAATCATAAAATAATACCCATACCAGGCAAATATTTAAATTACATTGATGCGCAAAACATTACGGAACACAACAATAAAAATACCTTATTTTTTTAGATTTTTAAGCATTAATCCAGTCTTCAAGTAAAGATTGATGCTTTACAGGATCAAATTCAAAAAACTCATAATCTGCTGCTTTATTTATGTAGTAAGGATCATTTGCGAAGAAAGACTTAATATCTTCCAATGAATCCGCACGTGCAGCAACAATACCTCCAATGCGGGGATTGCGGGGGCCGGAAAATAAAAGAATTCTCTTGTCATAGCCGGCCTGCAAAAATTTTCTATGTTCCGGAAGCATTTCGTCAATTTTGCTTAAAGGGACTTTGTATGTTACGAAAATAATAAAATGCAGCATAATTTGTTTACCTTTTAATTATAATTCAATAAATTATATCCGGTGCAGAAAAGAATCTGTTCTACATTAATCTAAATGAACATTTATCCGGCAGCAGGAATATTGCTAATTTTCAGACCTCTTACCAAATTCAGGGTCAATATGAATTGCTCTAATAATAAGATAGCCCGGGATCATTGTAATAAATATCCAGATGAAAAAATGTTGATAGCCCAGTATTTCCTGAATCCAGCCGCTAAACATACCCGGGATCATCATGCTCAGAGCCATAAATCCGGTACATATTGCATAGTGAACGGTTTTAAAATTACCTTCTGATGTATAGATCATATACAGCATGTAGGCGGTAAAGCCGAAGCCATACCCAAATTGTTCTCCTGCAACGCATAAATTGATAGTTATCAGGTTAGAAGGTTGAAAATAAGCTAAATAAATATAAAGAACATGCGGAATATTGATAGCTGCAAACATCCACCAGATCCATTTTTTCAAACCTCCTTTAGAAGCTAAAAATCCGCCCAGAATACCCCCAAGAATAAGTGAGATTAATCCAATAGTACCATAAACAAATCCTATTGCTTCAATAGATAAACCCAACCCGCCATTTATAACGCCATCTTTTAAAAACAACACGGCAATTTTAATTAATTGTGCTTCACCTAAACGATAAATTAATAAAAACCCAAGCGTAATTCCGATATCTTTCTTTTTAAAAAATAATGCAAATGTTTTAAAAAATTCTTTTAAAAAATATTTTGATTTATCAATACCCTGGTTAATATCGGATTTTGAATGAGGTAAAATAAGTTTGTGATAAATTGAAAAAATTATAAACAACACTGCCGGTACAAAAAAAGTATAAGACCAGGCTTTGGGGATATTTTGCGTTTTAGCCTGCAGAAAACCCGCTAATATGATAAAAGCGCCCTGGCCGGTAATCATTGCCAACCGGTAAAACAGGCTTCTAATTCCTATAAAAAGCGATTGATTCTTTTGCGAAAGTCCGAGCATGTAAAAACCGTCCGCGGCGATATCATGAGTAGCCGAGCTTAATGCAATAAGCCAGAAAAATATCATCGAATATTTTAAATAATTCACTAAGGGTATGGTCAGGGCAAGCCCTCCAAGTCCGACACCAATAATGAGCTGCATTAAAATTATCCACTGACGCTTTGTTTTTAGTATGTCAACAACCGGGCTCCATAAAGGTTTTATAACCCAGGGCAGGTAAAACCAGCTTGTGAAAAATGCAATTTGAGTATTAGTTAAACCCATTTGTTTATAAAAAAGAACTGAAACGGACATAACCAAAATATATGGGATCCCTTCCGCATAGTATAACGATGGGATCCATGTCCAGGGATTTCGCCGAGTGATTTTTTCTTGAGGCATTAATTATTCTTTAATTTTAAGTTATTTGATGAATGATGATTTATTGAAGTACTTGTAATCATTGTGTAAAACAGGCTCATTCATTATTAGAACTTAAAAATTCTTTGGCCATTAATACAGCTCCCATTGCCGGTGGATAATCAGGATCCTTAATATTTATATCCGGAATTTCCAATATCATTTTTTTGCGGAGAGTTTTGGAGTATATATTATCATGATTAATTAATCCGCCGATTAAAGCGACATTAAGAGCCGGCTTTCCTACTTTTTTTACCATAGCAAGCAGATGTAATATTAATTCTTCCGATTCTTCGTCAATGATTTTTAATGATTCAACATCTCCCTGCCCTGCGGCATCAAATACTAAAGGTGCGAACACAGAAGCTTCCATTTTATTTAAATATACTTCTTCAATTAATTTTTCAGGCGAATTGATACCAAATTTTTTAGCAGAAAGCTTTAAAATAGCACTTACATCAATCCTGCCGTCCAACTCTTTGGAAACTAATTTAAGTCCCTTTTTACCTATAGAATACCCACCGCCTTCATCTCCTAATATTTTCCCAAAACCGCCTACGCGGTGAGTCCTACCTTCATTATCTTTGCAAAATAAAATTGAACCGGTTCCTGCAATTAATATGCTGCCCGGATTACCCGAGAATGCTCCCTCAAGAGCAATAGCCGCATCGCTTTCAACTTTAAAATAATTTAGAATTACTCCACGATGGAAGGAATATTCAGTAAAAACCTTTTCTAATTTTAATGCATCGTTTTTTCTGCCGGCACCGCTAGTGCCAAGAAGTATCATTTTTACATCAGAGTAATTGAAGTTTAAATTCTTCTTACAATTTTCAATCAACCCAAAAATAATTTCCGAAACATTTTCCATTCCCTGAACTAAAAAATTAGACGCACCTCCTGTGCACTCAAATACTATTTGCCCCTGAACATCTGTAACGAGACAATGGGTTTTGGTTCCGCCTCCATCTATTCCGATAATATAATGCATACAGGAGTACAATTTTCTTTAGTATTAGATGTAAAATATACAAAATTATCTGAAGTTAAAACCGGTATAAAACAAGCTGATGAAATTTTATTAACACGGTAAAAATGTTAGAAGAATTTTTTATGATGTGTTTTGCATTTATTATAATTAATTTAATATTTATATAACTAATTGTTATTGTATCATAATATAAAAAGATAAAATTATGAACAGGTTAGAAGAGTATTTCGTTTTATTCAGGAACAATATAATTGGAAATAATAAAACATTTTTATCTCCTTATGGTGAAAAAAAGATAGTATATGCAGACTGGATGGCAAGCGGACGGCTTTATGCGCCAATTGAAAAAAAAATGCTTGAAACATTCGGCCCGTTGATCGGAAATACTCACTCGGAATCTTCCGTTACAGGTAGAACAATGACGTTGTCATATCATTACGCTCAAAGTATGCTTAAAAAACATGTAAATGCCGGTTCAAACGATGTGATAATAACTGCCGGTTCCGGTATGACGGCAGTAGTAAATAAGTTTCAAAGAATTTTGGGATTAAAAGTTCCTGAACAGCTTAAAGCATTTGTAAAACTTCCGGAGGAATTAATTCCGGTAGTATTTGTTACACACATGGAACATCACTCAAATCAAACCTCTTGGCTTGAAACGATTGCTGATGTTGTATGTATTGCACCTACAGAAGAAGGGCGGGTTGATATTAATGATTTACAGAAACAACTGGATATTTACAGAGACAGGAAACTTAAAATAGGTTCATTTTCTGCATGTTCAAATGTTACAGGGATAAAAACACCTTACCATCAAATGTCAAAGTTAATGCATGAAAACGGCGGTTTTTGTTTTGTCGATTTTGCGTGCTCTGCCCCTTATTCTGAAATGAATATGCATCCGGAAGATCCGCTTGAGAAGCTTGATGCAATTTTCTTTTCACCTCATAAATTTCTTGGAGGGCCCGGTACTCCCGGTGTAATTATATTTGATTCAAAACTTTATCACAACAGTGTACCTGATAATCCCGGCGGCGGTACTGTGGATTGGACTAACCCATGGGGCGAACATAAATTTATAAATAATATAGAGCTGCGTGAAGACGGCGGCACACCTGCTTTCCTTCAGACTATAAAAGCAGCTTTATGTGTTGAGCTTAAGGAAGAAATGAATGTAAAGAATATTGAAGAAAGAGAAAAAGAGCTTGTAAAAATATTATTTGAAGAATTAAGAAAAATTCCGAAGCTTCACATTCTGGCAGATAATATTGAAGAACGACTTGGGGCCATTTCTTTCTATTTAGATAATATTCATTATAATTTAATTGTAAAGCTTCTGAATGATCGATTTGGAATCCAGGTTAGGGGAGGTTGTTCCTGTGCGGGCACATATGGCCATTACTTACTACATATAGATCCTTTACAGTCACATAAAATTACTGACGAAATAAATCATGGTGATTATTCCGGCAAGCCCGGATGGATCCGCATTTCTTTGCATCCCACTATGCCAAATCAAGAAATTTATTATATTGCTGAAGCTATTAAAGACATTACAAAAAATATTACTAACTGGGAAAAGGATTATAAATATCTCCCATCAAAAAATGAATATATCAATTTATTGTTAACTAAAAATGAAACAGATTTAATAAAGGAATTATTTTTTAAAAGTGCCTGATTATTCTAAAAACAGCTCAAATTTAATTATACAACTTGTAATGAATAATAAATATTAACCGGCTCGTTTGAATTCATTAATTACCCGGAACATTTAGTTTCAAACTGTATGGTTGTATTTAATAAGCCGTAACAATCAACTTATTTAATGAAAATGACATAATTACTTTAAATTCTTTATTAATTAACTGATAATCAAATCATTATTAAACTCTCGAACTGATTTTTAATAAAGAACGGGGATTTTTACAATAATACGTTTGCAAATTCTACAATATGAGCTTATATTATCCCGATAGTGAGAAAATTTATATATATAATTTCCCAATTGTGGTATTATTCTACAAATTACTCATGTTGCAACACCATTTTTTGAAATTTTTAACGGCATATTCTTTGTCGTAGTGGTGAATGTTTTATTAAAAATAAAAGTTCTAAAATTAACACAAATTTAAGCGGAAATTTAAAATTAACCCCGGTATTTTTTTGTCAAGAATTAATTAAGCAGCAGTTTAATTATAAACTAATTTAAAATATTTCAAGGAAAAAGAGATGAAAAATGTTATATTTTATTTGTTGTTTGTATTCCTGGTAGTTGCCCTCTTTGGATTTGCTTTTAATATTGGGTAAAAGATAGTTATTACAGCTGTTGCTTTAAAAAATGTACTGTAAAAGACAGGGTGCATTTTAAAATTAAGAAAATTTCAGCAAAGAGAATATAGAATTTAGCTACGCAATGCTATAAAAAACAGCACTATAGTTTTTTAAAAATTACTCGAATTTTCAGGCAGGCATTCATGATTGTTTCCAATCAGCGTTTAGAAAATAATATTGAGAGACGCCATTATTTTAAGGTTAACTATAAAGGCCTTAAAGTACCGTACATATTAATTTTATTTCTTCTGGTTTTTCCAAATTCTATAAAAATCAAGGCACAGACGAATGATGACTGTTTAACATGTCATAGCGACAGTACATTAACGATGGAGAAAAACAAAAAGAAAATTTCTTTATTTGTGAATGCAACTGAACTTTCTCATTCGGCACATCAAAAACTTCAGTGTATTGCCTGCCATACCGGTTTTGATATAAACAATACTCCGCACAAAGAGAATATTCAGCCTATAGATTGTAAATCATGTCATACTGATGCAGCTTTGAAGCATCCGTTTCATCCTCAAATGATGAAGGCAAATTCAATAGCCGGCGGAGAAGATGTTAATTGTAAAAATTGTCACGGTACCCACGATATTATTTCTCCGAAGACACCCGGATCGAAATTTTATACTACTAACCTGATAGAAGCCTGCGGTAGCTGTCATAAGCCTGAAAAAGAAAAATACCTGCTATCGGCGCACGCAACAGGATTAAAAGAAGGAATAAAGGGAGCCCCGAACTGCTTCACCTGTCATAAAAATCAGATTACAGGAATAACGGTAAAAAGAGATCAAGCTCAGATTAAACTGACCCAGGAAAAACTGTGTGTGTCCTGCCACCTGAATAATCCGGAAATCAGGGAAAGAACATCACCATCGGCAGGATTTATTGCGGCATATGAAAACAGCGTTCATGGTAAACTTTTAATTCAGGGTAACAGTCAGGTTGCAAATTGTGTAAGTTGTCATACGGCTCACTCTGTAAAACCCGGCAGTGACCCAACTTCTACTGTTAACAGGTTTAATATTCCCAATACATGCTCGCAATGCCATTCTCAAATAGCAGATGAATACAAACAAAGCGTGCACGGTGTTGCAGTTTTAAAGAAAGGAAGCATAGATGCTCCTGTCTGTACAAACTGCCACGGTGAACATAATATTTTAATGCATAATGATCCAAATTCGCCGACGGCATATGCAAATCTTTCGGCGCAGGTATGCTCACCCTGCCATAGTTCCGTTAAACTCTCGGCTAAATATGGATTGAACCCGAACAGGGTATCAACATTTAAAAGCAGTTATCACGGAATGGCGCTTGAAGGCGGTTCAACTATAGTTGCAAATTGTGCAAGCTGTCACGGTGCCCATAATATCAGATCCCCTAATGACCCGGCATCTTCAGTATATAAAACGAACCTTGCAAAGACATGCGGCAAATGTCATCCGGGTGCAAATGAAAATTTTGCTGTGGGTAAAATTCATGTGGCGGTTACAAATGAAAAAAGTGATCCAATTCTTTATTGGATAGCATCAATTTATATAGCAATGATCTTTTCAGTAATCGGGGGTATGTTAATACACAATCTCCTTGATTTTATTAAAAAATCACGCATAAAGAAACTCAGACAAATGGGGATGCTCCATAGCGAAATTCACGGACACGCATTATACCTTAGAATGAATGTTAATGAAAGAATACAGCATATACTGCTTACATTAAGTTTTATTACGCTAGTACTTACGGGCTTCATGCTTCACTTCCCAGATTCATGGTGGGTTACACATATAAGGGAGTTAAGTGAAAATGCATTTGAATACAGAAGCATTTTACACAGGATTGCGGCTGTAATTTTAATAGCTACCAGTTTATATCATATATATTATATAGCTTTTAACGAAAGAGGAAGACAACTAGTTAAAGATTTATTCCCCAAAAGACAGGACCTTTTTGATGCACTTGGCGTTGCCAAATTTAACCTTGGTATATCCAAAGTAAAATCGAGATTAGACCGCTTTAGTTATGTTGAAAAAGCAGAATACTGGGCACTGGTTTGGGGAACAATAGTAATGTCCTTTACGGGATTGATTATGTGGTTTGATAACACATTTATAGGATTATTTACAAAGCTCGGCTGGGATATTGCAAGAACAATCCATTATTATGAAGCATGGATGGCATTTCTGGCTATAGTCGTCTGGCATTTTTACTTTGTTATATTCAACCCTGAGATATACCCTATGAATACATCCTGGATTACCGGCAAAATTACTGAAGAAGAAATGAGTGAAGAACATCCTCTTGAGCTTGATAAAATAAAACAGAAACAGTTTGAAGACGAAGAAAAAGAGAAAGAGGACGGAAAAGATTAGTTAAATAAAGTATTAAAGAGTCGTCATGAAAAAAAGACTTCCTCCATCATTCTATAATCCTGTCACAATTGCAGGCGCCTTAATTGCATCGACCAGTTTTGGGCTAATTTTATTTTTAATGCTTATTGACGCTCTGTCTTCCGAGCATAAACCATATATGGGGATAGTCGCCTTCGTAATTTTACCCGCATTTTTACTCGGCGGTTTAGGAGTAATTTTATATGGTATAATAAGGGAACATCGGAGAGAAACAAAGGGGCTACATAGAGATCATGTTCTTCCCAAAATAGATTTGAATGATCCTAAACATAGACAGGCAGCTTTAATCTTTTCAGTTGGTACAATTCTACTTTTACTATTTTCGGCGTTCGGAAGTTTTAAGGCTTATGAATTTACCGATTCGGATCAGTTTTGCGGAACGGTTTGCCATAGTGTAATGACTCCAGAATATACCGCATATCAAAATTCTCCGCATGCACATGTTGGCTGTGTAAAATGTCACATTGGTTCCGGAGCCGATTGGTATGTCCGGTCAAAGATTACCGGTGCGTACCAGATTTATTCGGTGACTTTTAATAAGTACCCGAGGCCAATTCCAACACCAATAAAGAATTTAAGGCCTGCAAGCGAAACCTGTGAACAATGCCATTGGCCGAAAGCTTTTTACAGCAGAATGGAAAAAGTTAAAAACTACTATTTATCTGATGAACAGAACTCAAAAATGTCTTTATTACTATCAATAAATATCGGCGGAGGTAATGAAGAATCCGGGGTAACTGCAGGCATTCATTGGCACATGAATATTGCCAACAAAGTAACTTATATTGCGGCTGATGAAGCAAGACAAGTAATTCCCTGGGTAAAGATAAAAACTTTAGATGGAAAAGAAACGGTTTATCGAAGTACTTCAGTGAAATTGCCGAAAGAAATGATGAAGGAGGAAAATATTAGAAATATGGATTGCATCGACTGCCATAACAGGCCGTCGCATATTTATAATCCACCAGCAACATCAGTGAATAATTTAATTGCTGCTTCGTATATAGATCCACAGTTGCCTTATGCGAAGAGTATTACCGTCCAGGCGCTAGAGGCCGGATATTCGAAAAAAGAAATTGCACTGGACAGCATAAGGTCAATAATAAAAGATTTTTATAGTGTAAACTACCCTGATATTGCAGTAAGTAAAAAAAGTCAGATCGAACAAACTATCCAGGAAGTTCAAAAAATATATCAGCGTAATTATTTTCCTGAAATGAATGTTAGCTGGCATAAATTTCCAAACAATATAGGACATTTGTATTCGCCGGGATGCTTTCGTTGTCACGACGGAAAGCATGTTAGTTCCGATGGGAAAGTTATTCCTAAAGACTGTAGTATATGCCATACAATTTTGTCTGAACAATTTGGAAACGAAAAACCTGAACTTTCGTTAACAGGCGTTGGATACCGCCACCCGGTTGATATAGGGAATTCATGGAAAGACGATTTATGCAGCGATTGCCACGGTCAATAGATGCCGGGATTAAAATTTATATTTAATTTCGTTTTTATTATTCCGTGCCTACTACTTCTAAAATGATAAATTTATTCCAATCGGATTTAGCTGTGGATATGAATAAATAGTTGCCGGGGGAGTATTCACTACACTTTTTGTTGAATAAAGATTCCTATAATATTTACCTACTGTTGATCCGACTGCATACGACATTAAGGCTGCAGCTACAGCATCGGAAAACCAATGCATTCCGCCCCTGTTAACCGAAGAGACTCCGAATATAGTATACACTACTAAAGAGTACCCGCTAATTTTTAACCACGTTTTATCGGGATAATAATTTGTTAATGCTGAAACTACTGCCATTGTTGAAGCCGTATGTCCTGATGGCCATCCCCAAAAAATCCCTCCTCTTAAAAAACCAAATTGAAAATTCTTACTTAGTGAATCCATATCTGTATTGTCTCTCCAATCCGGGTTGGACCGCCCGGTAATGGCTTTAAGTGTGCAATTATACAAAAACTCGATTAGGCTTGCCTGTAAAACGGCGAATGAAGCTCCTAATGTTTCATTATTATTTTCAATCTTAGCATCGGCAAAAAGCCCACCGCCCACGACGAAAGGCAGGAACATCCCTGAGTAAACTACCGGGCGTGCATATTTTCCATAATCCGCGTTTTCATTAAAAAAATTTTCAACATAATAATCCACATTAGTATTTACAAGAATATAGGTGGAAGCAATTCCAGACAGGTGGAAATATATATTTTTACCTTTAAAACTATCGAGTATGTTATTTCCGAAGTTACCGAAAAGATTTAAATCCGGAGTTGCATTACTATTTAATTCAGTTAAGCCTGAATTTGATGAAGAAAAGCTATTGGAATTTTCATTAAATTCCACTGAACGGGGCAAACTTGCAGGTTCATTGATTTTAACTGTATATAAATAATTTGTATTTCCTTTAAGATACTGTGCATTGGCATTATCAAAGAATGAAATCAAGAAGAATATCTGCAATATACCGGCAATGAAAAAATGTTTTATTATCTGTCCGCAGTTAAATGCAATCTTAGTCATTAAAACTCTTTCCTAAAATATTTAATTTAGACGAATCTAAATATCAATGTAAAATTAAGTTTATTAATCTAACCTGAAAAAGGCATAAATTTACATTTCATATTTTATGATTTATCGGGCAAAAATATTGTGGTAAATATTACTATACAAACCAATTAATTAAAATTAAAATAAGTTAAAGAATTTGATGCTTAGAAATGATTTTAAGTGCATTAGGGCAGTTAACGATTTTTGATAAGACAGGCTATGACATTTATTTCCAATAGAAACATTCCCGGATTACCAAAATTAAAAATTTTGTTTCGTGCATTAAAGTATAAGAATTTCCGGCTTTTTATCAGCGGCCAAAGCTTATCATTAATCGGGACATGGATACAACAAATTGCCATGACCTGGCTGGTTTACAGAATGACGAATTCAGCATTTATGCTGGGACTTATTGGCTTTTCGGGACAAATACCATTATTTATGCTAGCCCCAATTGCCGGCGTGCTTGCTGATCGATGGAACAGGCATAAAGTATTGCTTGCAATACAGATTTCAGCTTTGATCCAGGCGCTTTTTTTATCATTAATAGTCTTTACGGGCTATGTTCAAATTTGGCACCTGATTGTTCTAAGCATTTTATTAGGAACAATAAATGCTTTTGATATTCCGGTCAGGCAGTCATTTGTATTTGATATGCTGGATAATAATAAGAAGGATTTAGCAAATGCATTAGCAATGAATGCTTCGATGGTAAACAGTACAAGATTAATAGGACCTTCAATTGCCGGCATATTAATATCAACTATTGGGGAAGGCTGGTGTTTTGCTTTAAATAGTTTAAGTTATGTTGCCGTAGTTATTTCGCTGTTAAGGATGAAAAATATTTCACAATTAAGAAATTTAAGAGTAAGCAATGTATTTGTGGAAATGAAAGAGGGTTTCCGGTATACCTTCGGATTCAAACCAATTAAGTACTTGTTACTGCTCCTTGCACTTGTAAGCTTAATGGGTACTCCTTTAACACTTCTTGCGCCTGTATTTGCGAAACAGATATTCCATGGGGGAGCAAGCATATACGGATTTTTAATGGGAGCTAACGGAGTAGGTTCGTTACTTGGAGCTGTATATCTATTAAATAGAAAATCAGTCGCCGGTCTTTGGAAATTAATAGCTAAAGCTGTCTTAGTATTAAGCATTGGCATGATTGCTTTTTCTATTTCAAGAATTTTTTGGATATCTATATTGATAATGGCGATATCCGGTCTGGGGATAGTGGTTCAAATAGTTTCGACTAATACATTACTTCAGACGATATCCGAAGAAAATAAACGCGGCCGTGTACTAAGCTTTTATTCGATGGCATTTATAGGTATGGCCCCTTTCGGCAGCTTGATGTTCGGGGGCTTAGCCGGTATTATAGGAGCTCCAAATACTTTAATCCTGGGAGGTATATTTTGCCTTGCCGGTTCAATTCTTTTTGCAAACAAACTGCCGGTTATCAGGCCTATAGTAATGCCTATTTACAAGCGGCTTGGAATAGTGCACGAAATTATATCAACAACCGAAAACTCAAATAGTCTCAATTGAAGCAAAAATAATTAATTGGTTTTAGAGCAATAAACTGAATTTGTAAAATAAGTAACAATCATTTATGCCCAGGTTTACCATTTATTTGAGTGAATCCGGGATTTAATAAATCGATCTTCATTTTTAACCTCTTCTGCCGGGTAGCCCAAAGAGATTATAGAAACCGGAACAATATTTTCGGGAATTTCATAGTATTTTTTTATTTGTTCAACGGCATTTTGATTGGGATAAGCACTTATCCAAACGCCGCCCAAGCCAAGATTATGTATTTCAAGTAAAGCATTTTGTGTTGCAGCGGAACAGTCCTGAACTAAATAGTCAATGTTCATTTCGGCCTTAAGGTCGCCGCAAACTATTATTGCAAGCGGAGCTTTTAACAGCATTTCAGCATGCGGGTTTATTTTATACAGCTGATTGAGGTCTTCTCTTTTATCAACAACTAAAAAATGCCAGGGCTGGTAATTCATTGCGGAAGGAGCATACATTGCCGCTTTAAGAATTTCATTAATCTTTTGTTTAGATACTTTCTTTTTCTTGTATTGACGAATACTTCGCCTTGATAAAATCGCTTTAAGTGTATTCATTGATATCCCGATGTTTATTAAATAATATATGTAAAATTAAATAAACACGCTGTAAATGACTAAATCTTAAACAGATTTGATTCAAAAGAGCAGCAAATCAAATAATAAGTTTTAGAAGTCCTTTTCAAGAAAATAAATAAATTATAATTAAAGATGTTATATCCTGCCGGTTCTATTTCTTTCTACCCAATATCCCCAGGCAATTATCAGCCATTGACTAAATCCCGATATTGTAATTGCTTTAACTGAAGGAGGTGGCGGACCAATAATATCTATAATGTATGTAAGTGAAAGAAATATAACTAATGCCCAAAATAGGATATGTCCTTTTTTATTTACGGCTTTTGTGGATGTTAAATAAAAATAAGCTCCGGTTAAAAAAATAAGGCCTTCCACAATAATTGTAAAAGTTAAAGAGTTCCATAAGCTTAAACCTACTCTAAAATCATTACCAGGGATCAATTGCAAATCAGGGAAATGGGAAATTAAATCGAGAATCCAATGGCTTAATACAACCAAAGCTAAAACAATTGAGTAAGTAAAATCCTTCCTGAAAGCATAATAAATTAACCCGAAAAGCAAAGCCCAGACTATAGCTGCTGTTAAACTGTGAGAAAATGGATAATAATTAAAATGAATTGTCTGAAAGGCTTTGCCGGCTGATTCTAAAGATACTTTTTCCAGGCCGAGAAGTAAAAATACCGGCCAAAGTATGTCAAGAAATTGTGCAGCGAGAAAGAATGTACCAAGCGATGGTTTTTTAGTTGTTTTACTAAAATTCAAACTTTTGGCTGCGAAACCAACTCCATAATGCCCGATAAACATATTATAACTCCGCTTTTATATTATAATTATTATATCCTCCATAAATTTAACGCTGCTATTGTACTCAAGCAACAGGATAATTATTTAAACTTAATAATTTGTAAATTTGTCCAACATAAATATATAACCATATAAACTGTTATAAATATTTTAGAAAAACGAAATAGTAATAATGAAAATACTCGATTTGAAAAATTTAACTAAACGATTCGGACAATTTACAGCAGTTAATTCCATATCATATTCAGTAAATAAAGGCGAAATATTTGGCTTAGTAGGGCCGAACGGAGCTGGAAAAACAACAACAATAAAGATATTAACTACGCTGTTGCCCGCAACATCCGGTGAAGCATTTATTGGCGGATATAATGTAACCCGTAATGCTTCCAAAGTGAGAAGGATTATTGGTTATGTTCCACAGCTTCTCTCAGCAGACGGGAACCTGACGGGTTATGAAAATTTACTTGTTTTTGCCAAGCTTTATGATATCCCGTCTAAAGAAAGAAAACAGAGGATTATAGATTCACTCCATTTTATGGGACTTTCCGATTCTGCAAATAAACTTGTTAAAAGTTATTCCGGCGGGATGATCAGAAGGCTGGAGATTGCACAATCCGTTCTTCATAAACCTTTAGTCCTTTTCCTCGATGAACCAACAGTCGGGCTTGATCCCGTAGCAAGAGAGACTGTATGGGAGTACGTAAAGGTGTTGGCAGCGGGAGGAACAACAGTATTAATGACTACCCATTATATGGAAGAAGCAGATGCAATCTGCACGCGCATTGCGATTATGAACAAAGGTAATATAGCTGCAATCGGTTCGCCATTAGAATTGAAAGAATCGATTGGGGACTCAGATGCAAACTTGAATAAAGTATTTGAATATTATGTAGGAAAATTATTAGAATCTGAAGAACAAGAAGGAAATTTTAAGGATGTATCAAGAACAAGGCGTGTTGCCAAGAGACTTGGATAGAATACCAACGGAAAACATAAATCCGATTAAGTGGACAGTAGGTTTTCTTAATAAAATTTTTGTAATTGCTGAGCTTGAAGTCAGGAAGCTCAAACATGATCCGACTGAACTTCTGACAAGGGCAGCACAGCCGGCATTGTGGATGCTTGTATTCGGCAATGTATTTACACGTGTAAGGGCAATCCCAACCGGCAATATGACTTATATGGATTTTATGGCTCCCGGTATTCTTGCGCAAAGTGTTTTATTTGTAGCGATATTTTACGGTATTTCAATAATATGGGAAAGAGACCTGGGGATAGTTCATAAATTCCTGGCAAGTCCGATTCCAAGAGCTTCGATAGTGCTGGGAAAGGCTTTCTCAGCAGGAGTACGAGCAGTATCTCAGGCGATAATAATATACTTTCTCTCATTCTTGCTGCACGTTAAGCTTTCATGGGATCCCCTTAATCTATTGGGAATTTTATTTGTTGTAATTATAAGTGCTGCACTGTTTTCAACTTTCTCTTTAATAATTGCGTGTATTGTGAAAACCCGGGAAAGATTTATGGGAATCGGTCAGGTACTTACAATGCCGCTTTTCTTTGCAAGCAACGCTATATATCCTATCGCTATAATGCCTGGTTGGCTTAAAGCGATAGCTCATTTTAACCCGCTTACTTATGAGGTTGATGCACTACGGGCATTTATGATTAGCGGAGGTACAAGCCTTTACGGATTGCCGTTTGATTTTGGAGCGCTGCTCTTATCAATGGTAATATTAACGATAATTGCAACTATACTTTATCCTTCTGTTGCAAGGTAAATTTGCATTAATAATCCATAAAAATATATTTTTTAATTAAAAAATTTCTTCTTTAGAAAATAAAAAGGAAATCTTATGCCTCAAGAGCTTAAAATTAATCTGAATAAAACTGCTATCGTAGTAATTGATCTGCAAAAAGGCATTGCCTCCTTACCGACTGAACCTCATTCGGCAAATTTAGTTGTAGAAAACACAGCTAAACTTTTGACAGCATTGCGTGAGAATAATGTACCTGTTTTTTTAGTACGTGTTACACCTTCGCCGGATTTTAAAGATGCTTTGCATCCAATAGCAGAAACAGGTTTTTCGAGGAGTTCATTTAATCCCGGGTGGAGCGAATATATGCCCGAACTTAGTATCCAACTTTCCGATTTTCTAATAACCAAACATCAATGGGGAGCTTTTTATGGAACTGAACTAGATCTTCAGTTAAGAAGAAGAGGAATAGATACAATTATTCTTTGCGGTATTGCAACCAATATTGGAGTGGAGAGTACGGCAAGGTTTGCATATGAATTTGGATATAACCAGATATTTGTTGAGGATGCAATGTCAGCGATGAGTAAAGAGGCTCATGAAGCTTCTTTAAAATTTGTTTTTCCCCGTCTTGGATTAATCAGAAATACTGAAGAATTGCTTACAGCAATAAATTTTGCCAAATCTAATTGAATAACTTCCATCAAATAAATCAATAATAAGCTTAGGAATTAATTACCGGATTTATTAATTCCCCAATGCCCTTAATCCAGGTATAAACAACATCTCCGGCTTTAAGAAAGACCGGCGGCGTTCTACTGAAGCCTACTCCGCTTGGCGTTCCGGTTGCAATTATATCGCCAGGTTCAAATGTGAATGAATAAGATAATTGTGAAATTAATTCTGCAACACTAAAGATCATATTCTTTGTGTTATCCTGCTGAAGTATGATGCCGTTAACACTGCAACCCAATTCCAAATTTTGAGGATCGGGTATTTCATTCTTTGTAACAATAACAGGTCCCATAGGACAGAAGGTGTCTAAAGATTTAGCACGGACCCATTGCTTGTCGGAAAATTGAATATCCCGTGCAGATACATCATTTATAATTGTATAGCCGAATGCATATTCTAATGCGTTTTCTTTTCTAATATTCTTAGCTGTTCTGCCTATAATAACACCAAGCTCGGCTTCATAATCAACTTCCTTAGTTATTCGGGAAGGAATTATTATCGGGTCAGTAGGGCCGGTTATTGAATTATTAAACTTTGTAAACACCAGTGGAGATTTAGGTATCTCCATATTTGATTCCTTAGCGTGATCAAAATAATTTAACCCGATAGCCACGATTTTTGAAGGGTTTTTAAGCGGTGCGTCAAGAGTTTTATGAGATAATATAATATCTTTTTTTATTTCCTGTAATGAATCCTCAATTTTATTCCATTCAGATTCACCGGCTTTTATAAATTCAAGAATACTGCCTGGAAATCCGAGTTCGGATAGTGGAATTGTTCCGTTTTTGGAAACAATTATTACCGAGCCATTTTTTAAAGTTGCAAGTTTCATTTATTGTAAAATTAACAATTTTTTAATTAATGATTGCCTTTGTATTCATACAACCCTGACTCGGTGGATATCCAGATATTTCCATGTGAGTCTTCAGCTATCCCTGACATGCTGTTAATATTTAAACCCGTATTGGCATTATTGAAGAACGTTGGTGATGACGGAGAAGTAAACATTACCAAGCCCTGATCTGTACCAATCCACTTAACGTTTTTGCCGTCAATAAAAATTGCAGTGGTTTTACTATTAGCAGGAGTAGGATAATAATTAAACCAATTTGTGCCATCGAAACAAGTTAAACCATGTCCATATTTATTATCCAATCCATAGCCTATCCAAACTTCTCCTGTCGGGCCGGCGGCAACAGCAGTTACATTACTGCTTTGTAATATAGAATTAGAGGGAGAATAATAATACCAATCAGCAGAGCTGGTTTTTTTAACTGCCACGCCTAAATTTAATATTCCGGCCCAAATATTATCGTTATAATCTACGGCAGCAGCTACAATGTAATTATTAGCAATATTTCCGTTAGTATCACTATAACTTATCCAGTTCATAGCCCCGTTAGGTTGATAATATTCCATTAAACCGCCTTGAGTTCCTAAGTACCAATTACTTTTATTGTCTACAGCAATAGCCTGTACACGATAATCTATTAATCCAGAAGTACTATACCCGTATTGTTTCATTATGGACCCATCAAAGGCAACAAATCCCCGTGGGGTACCACAAAGCAGGATATTATTATTGTCCATTACACTGCAATTAATCTGATTGCTTAAAGAATTATAATAAGATTTCCAATTTTTACCATCAAAACTAAAGAAGCCATTAGCTGTGGAACCGGCATATACGATATTATTTTTATCAACAGCCACGCATGTTAGATTCTCAGAGGGTATAGCGGAATTAGATTGATTATAATATTGCCAAAGAGCAGTATCAATAAGAAAAGCATATACTGATGAATAACTTGAACTGCTGACTGTTACAAGCTGGCTGTAGTCCTGATAATTTGGAATATGATATCTGACGGAGTAATTACCCGGTAAAATATTTGTCAGAGTATTTGGTGTATAGCGGCCTGTACTGGAGTCATTAAGGAATATTTCGGCTTTAGAAGGAGTACTTGAACAAACTATGTCTCCATGCATTAAGGAACTTTTAGTGTAATCAATAAAAACCGATATTTTTTTTCCCTCAACAACATTGACAGTGAAAGAACTATCTAAGAATAAATTTTTTTTCAAAGTAATATTATAAGTTCCTGTACTAAGCCAGGTTAAGCTATCAGGAGTAATTCTTCCTTCTTCCAGATTATTTAAATAGATTTGAAAGCCTTCAGGGTTCGAGTTTAAAAAGACGAATCCATTTGGCGGCGGAGCATCCGGCGGAGTAACTGAAACATCTTTATTGCACGAATAAAATAAAGTAACTGCTGTGAATGTGATGCAGATTTTAATAATAATATCAGATAAATATTTTATCATTAATAATTATTGCTATATCCTAAAGTGTCTAAATATTTATTATTAATTCTTAAATAATAGTCGGTTCTTGAGAAGGAGCCGAAGATACCATATCCACCTTGAATATTGGAATAATCAGGCGGATTTATTATTACCGTGAAATCATTTACGCTGTTTTGCAGCGATGAATAATAAGTGGAAAGGTTTTGGTCGTAAACAATTAATTGAATATCGATTCCGAAAATACTGTAATTCACTTTATCCTGTTCATTAGCTGCGATCTCATTTATTGCTGAACTGATTGTTGACATATCAATTGTAAGAAAATTGGTTGTGGTTGGCCCGGGATAGATTGGTGTTGATTTACCATTTTGATTTGAATAAAGTAATGGCACCGGGTGATACTGAATCTGACTTGAACCTGTTTTATAGTATTCTATCATAATTCTTGGCTGATAAACAACCCCTAATGATTGCCAGAGAATATAGATGTAACTATTTCCGTTAGCCGGCGGCGCTATAAGATCATTACCGGGATCGAAAAAATTTTCTGTGGAAATATCCGGCAAGGTAGTATTTGATTGGAGCAATAAACCATTAGGCAGTACAGCCTGGATTTGCATATTTTGACCCGGACCGGGTTTCAAATTTGCGATGTAATAAAAGTGAACCGTGTCTTTATAACCCGATGTATCTATAAATAAAGAAGTGTCACGTAAAGTGTAAACCGTATCATTGTACCAGATATTAACATTTGCACCAACAATAAATTTATTAGAAGTATCCGAAGCAGGATTTATATCATTTACGGGTCTGTAAGTTCTTGTAATTGATACATACTGAACTGAACTATCGTTCCTCATAATTCCATTCAAAACATATCTTTGTCTGAATGGAGCATCAACATTTAACGGAGTTTCACAAGAATACAGCAGTAATGCAGTGAGAGTAATATTTATCAGAAAAAAAGTTTTCATATTTCAATATTAATTGTTGCAGTTGGTAAAAAAGGCAGCATATTAACTCTTTGCCCTGTTTGCCGATTAAAATAAAAAATATTTTTACGATTATAGACATTTATTATACTAAAATCGAAATCACATGCCAATTCCCAGACAACAAATTTTTTTGAAATACTTAGATCGAGCCTGGAATAATCCGGCAGCCGGGCAAGATTTTCATCGGCAAGAATTTGCATAGGCATGTAACCCTGGTAAATTGACCAGTTAGAAAATAAATCATTGAAGTAAAATTTATCGTAGTAACCCATATTTTGAGTAAAAGGTAGCCCGGAATTATATACCCAGACAATAGTTGTTCCCCAACTTTTACCTAAATCGGCATTTAATATTAAATTAAGTGCGTTCCGAACATCATAATCCGGGTAGTAGACCCAATTATTTAAAGTATTATAACTCCAGCCTAATGTATAAGAACCTGTAAACTTTATTTTGTCTAGGGAGTATATCAACTGAAATTCCCAGCCGTATGATTCATTTGAACCAGGTAGTAAATCAGGATCGGTTGAAGTAAATTTATCTTCATTCAAAATCGGGATATCATGAAGAATTTTATAGTAACCCTGAATGTCTAATGATAAATTTTGTGAGAAATCGGTTTTCATCCCGATAGTATAATGAATCGCCGTAGATGGTTTTAAATAAGACGGGGTAATTACCCATGGATCAAATAATGATATAACTTCATTTGGATCTGAAAGAGTAGTTACCTGCTGGGTATAAATTCCCCAGGCGGCTTTTAATGAAACTTCAGGCAGAACCCGGTAAGTGAGATTAACCCTGGGTGATAATTGCATTGAACTGCCTGCCGATTGAGAGAGGCCGGTTAAATCCAAATAAGTACCTATATTAGCACCAAATTTTTCGAATCTTTGAAATTTATATAATGCATAGACGCTCATATCTGCACCACTGGATCCAATATTGGATACTGCTCCCAATGAATTTTCCAGGTACAATTGTGTATTAAGGGCTTTTACATCCATTCCCACATCAGTTTCATCTTTTGAATCATACACATAAATAAAACTGGAATTGAAACTAATATCGTTCACCTTGTTTGATTCAGGTTTTGCTCCGCTCAATTTTGGATCAACATTACCATCAAATTCGCTGTAATGCAAATCAATATTAAAAAATAAAGGTGAGTCAGTAATCTGCAACCACTTAAACGCGAAAAGATTATTATTCCACTCAATATTTTGTGTTAGGGGATTATCGCTTATAATCCTGTCACCGCTTGAGAAACCTTCAATCACAAATTTAGAACCATTAATGAAGTTAGGATTTTCATAATTTAACTTATAAGACAAATCAAAGAAATTTATAGGCACGTCCTCATTGTTTAGAAATTTCTGAAGGATTTCAGTTGAAAAACTTTTTCGGCCGGTAACTATAAATGAACCATAAGGAATAGGCCCTTCTAATAATAGTTTTCCTGATAAAAAACTGGCACCGGCTTTAGCATCAAAGTCATTCTTATTTCCGTCTTTAGTAATTATGTTCATTACAGAAGATAACCTGCCGTTATAATTAGCCGGGAAACCACCTTTATAGAACTCTGCGCTATTTATCATGTCCGGATCAATTACACTAAAAATACCAAATGCATGGAATGGATTATAAATAGTAGTTCCGTCTAAAAGGACAAGATTTTCATTACTATCACTACCTCTTACATAATAACGTGCAGAAATATCACTTGTTGATTGAACGCCGGGTATATATTGCAATGATCGAAAAATATCAGATTCCACACCGTTTGGTAATATTTCCAGTTCTTTTTCAGAAATATGTTCAAGTCCGATATCGGGCGTATTCTTTTCTGTAATTCTTTCTCCTACACGTTCAACCGGTTTAAGCAGGATATTTGTTGGTACCAGTTTAATTTTAACTTCGGTTATTTTATTTGGAGAAATATAAACCTGGATGATTTTGGTTAGATAGCCTATAAAAGAAACAGTAACATTGTATTTTTTATCTGCCGGAATGGAAGGTAAAAAGAAGTTTCCATTGGAATTAGCAGTAGTACCGGTTTTTAATTCATAAATTGCAATATTACTAAAGGGAAGTGCTTCACCATTTGTTGAATCAACAATTGAACCCCTTAAAGTTCCCTTTTCTTGTGCATATAAAAAATTATTGAAAATTAAATAGATAAATATATACGTACATACTTTAAAGCTGCTTCGAAAATAACATTTGATCATCCATATCCCGACTTAAGATTATTAAATGTCCCCAAACAGACTACTAGATAAATTTCATTAAATATAAGTACAATACTATTTTTTTAATTATACATTAATTATAAAAAAATTTCGAAACTTCGGACGGAAATATTAAATTAGCTTACCCTGAGAAAAATCTTATTTTACCGAGATTAATAGCGGTTCTAAATAAATTACATATAAAATAAGAAATATTTAAATAAAACTATTGTAATATGTCTTTAAAAACAATCTAATTATTTTGGGATAAGGAGAAAGTAAAAATGCCGGCTAAAACTTTACCCTGGTTATTTGAAGAGAGCGTACAGAAATATCCCAAGAATATATTGATTTGGGAAAAAACCGGATTAAAATATGAATGCACTTCTTACAGCGACATGAAGGGCCTTGTTTATAATTTTGCCGCAGGCCTAATTCAGGCAGGCTTAAAATCAGGCGACCGTGTAGCTTTAATTTCCGAAGGACGAAAATACTGGTTAATGAGCGAACTTGGAGTTTTATATATAGGGGCAATAAATGTTCCGATTTCGGTAAAGATAGACGAGCTATCCGAGCTGAAATTCAGGCTGGCTCATGCCGGGTGCAAAATAGCCATCGTATCCGAGACACAACTGCATAAAATAAGAAAGATTAAAAATGATCTTCCGGATTTGGAAAAGGTTGTTGTATTGGATAGTCTGAATGATCCGGATGCAGATGAGATTTTGGCCGAAAGGGTTTTAGAAATCGGTGAGGAATATTTAAAAGATCGTAAAAATGAAATAGATAGGAGATGGCGTTCCATTAAAGAATCAGATTGTGCAAATATTTGCTATACTTCCGGTACCACAGCCGACCCTAAAGGTATAATGTTAAGTCACCGGAATTATACTGCTAACGTAGAACAATCTTCTAAAATATTGAATATTCCGCCTTCTTACGTATCCCTGCTTATTCTACCATGGGATCATGCTTTTGCACATACCTGCGGAATCTATATCCTGATGTATAATGGTGCAAGTATGGCTTCTGTTCAAATTGGTAAATCAGCCATCGAAACTTTAAAAAATATACCTCAAAATATTAAGGAAATAAGCCCTTCTTTTTTATTCAGCGTACCTTCATTGGCAAAGAACTTTAGGAAAAATATTGAAAAGAGCATCCGCGAGAAGGGACCTAAGATTGAAAAGTTGTTTCAAAAAGCTTTAAAATTAGCTTACACATATAATAGAGACGGCTGGAACAAAGGTAAAGGAATCCAAAAATTAAAAAAACCGTTATATATTTTTTATGATAAATTAATCTTCAGTAAGGTCAGAGAAAATTTCGGAGGGAAGCTTGAGTTTTTCATCGGAGGCGGAGCGCTGCTTGATATTGAACTTCAGCGGTTTTTCTATGCAATAGGAATTCCCATGTTCCAAGGTTATGGTTTAACTGAGGCAGCTCCCGTTATTTCCTCAAACGTGCCACAAAAGCATAAACTCGGTTCTTCCGGAACAATTGTCCCTAATCTTTTATTGAAGATTTGTAATGAGAAAGGTGAAGAATTACCTGCAGGTGAAAAAGGAGAAATTGTTATAAAAGGGGAAAACGTAATGATGGGTTACTGGAAAAATGAAAGGGCAACCAGTGATGCTATAAAAGAGGGCTGGTTGTTTACAGGAGATTTAGGTTATTTAGATAAAGACGGATTTTTGTTTGTTCTTGGCAGAAATAAAAGCCTTTTAATCGGCAGTGATGGAGAAAAATACAGCCCGGAAGCTATTGAGGAAGCAATTACGGAACATTCAAAATTTATAGACCAGATAATGCTGTATAATAATCAATCACCATACACAATTGCTCTGTTAGTTCCCAATAAAGAAGCACTTGTAAGATGGCTTAAGGAAAAAAATCTTTTATTCAACAGCCCGGAAGGACAGGAGAGTGTTTTAAGGTTGATTGACTCTGAAATAAATGTTTTTCTTGGAGGTGGAAAACTTGAAGGTTTGTTTCCGGATAGATGGATCCCAACTGCAATTGCGGTACTGGGGGAAGAATTTACAGAGCAGAATCATTTCTTGAATAGTACTTTAAAAATGGTTAGAGGAAAAATTATAGAATTTTACAGAAACAGAATTGATTTTGCCTATACACCAGCCGGTAAATCAATATACAATCATCAAAATCTTATAATCATCAGCAGGCTTGGAAACAAAAGTTAATAATTTTAAAAATATTTTCATTACAGAATTATAGAAACAGAATTTGAAAATATTTGGCGAATCAATTTTTTTTAAACAAAATATTTGTATCAGACCTCACATTGTTATGTTATAACTCTACAAAATTGAAGAAAAAACAATACTCATTTTGCAAAACTAAACTAATTTTCTTATTTTTCGACTATTCAAGTAAATTAGTTGAATACTGAGAATTGTATATGTCTGAAACTATTTCAAGTGAAAAAGTAAAAATAATTTTACAAGCGGCAAGAAAGCGATTTGCTCACTACGGCTTTTCAAAAGTGACTATGGATGAGATTGCCGGTGATGTTGAGCTTGGTAAAGCATCACTATACTACTATTTCCCTACAAAAGAAGAACTGTTTCGGGCTGTAATTTCTCAAGAACAAACCGAATTTATCAAAAGAGTTGAAGCTTTATTGCAGAAAACCACTTCGGCCAAAGAAAAACTAGAAGAATACGTAGAAAGCCGCTTAACATTTTCCAGGGAACTTTCGAACCTAGGAACGTTAAGTTTTCATTCAATATTTGACTCTAAATCAGTATTCAGAAAATTGTCTGAGGATTTTGAGGAACAGGAACTTAAGCTGCTAAAAATAATCATTGATGAAGGGAAAGCTTCAGGCGCCTTTAGAAAAGATTTACCCGATGAACTAACAAAAGTTTTTATACATGTTCTGCAGGGTTTGAAATTAAGATTTATCCGGTTTTTAAAAGAACAAAGAATGGAAGATGAAATTCATTTGGAATTGGAAGCAGAGATGAAACTCGTTGCAAACATTCTTATAAACGGAATGAAGAATATATAAAGTGAGTATATTAATTTTTTAAACAAGTACATAATAGGATGATAAAAAATGAGTGCACAAAAAAATCAAACAAACAACGGCAGTGATGCGGATGAACCCATAGAAGAAGTACCTCTTTTTAAGAAAAAGAGAGTTATAATTCCATTGATTATATTAATTCTGGCGATGGCGGCAGTTGTTTATTGGTACATAGGCACGCTGCAATATGCCTCGACGGATGACGCTTTTATTGATGCAAACCGGATGTCCATCAGTTCTAAAATTTTAGGCCGGATTGTAAAGCTGAATGCGGATGAAGGCGATTCAGTAAAAGCAGGCGAGCTGCTTGTTAGATTAGACTCTGTTGATATTATAGCACAAATAAATCAAGCAAAGGCTACGATAGATCTATCAGTAGAAAGCATCAGCCTTGCAAAAGTAGACGTTGCAAAAGCACAGGAAGATTTTGACAGGGCTCAAAGACAATTTAAAGATAATGTGATTCCAAAAGAACAGTTTGATCATGCACAAAAAGCATTGGAAGCAGCAAAAGCTTCATTTGACATTTCTCAATCAAAGGTTACGACAGCGCAAGCTGAGTTAAAAGTACTTCAGACACAATTAGAAAATACTTCAATATATTCACCGATGGATGGTGTAGTAGCTAAACGATGGGTGTTAACAGGCGATGTAGTTCAGGCAGGACAACCTATTCTAACCGTATATGATCAAAAAAATATATGGGTAACTGCGGAATTCGAAGAAACTAAACTTGGTTCTATTCATTTAGGCGATAAAGTAGATATTTCGGTTGATCCTTATCCGGATCAAAAATTTGAAGGCAAAGTTTATCAGATCGGTACGAACACCGCTGCTCAGTTTTCGCTTATTCCACCTTCAAATGCCTCGGGCAATTTCACAAAAGTTACTCAAAGAATACCGATTAAAATTTCTATTTATCCTGTTAATTCTGAGTATAAAGAAGTCTCTGCAAAACCATTTGATCTTCTGCCGGGAATGTCTGTCGAGGTTCAGATAAAGGTGAAATAAAAAATGGATAAGCTATTAAATGATAATTCTGAAGGACAGAAAATTCAGTTATCAAATATTCATTTACATCCTTCCTATAAATGGTTCGTTCTTGCAAATGTAATGTTCGGAACTTTTATGGCAGTTTTGGATGCTACGATTGTTAATGTAGGCCTTTCAAAAATGACAGCCGCATTTGGAACAAGTGTAGACAAAATTGAATGGGTGCTGACGGCATATATGCTGGTTTTTGCGGTAGTGCTACCTTCCTCCGGCTGGGTTGCTGATCATTTTGGGTACAAAAAGACATATTTTTTAGGGATGTTTCTTTTTACACTTGGTTCTTTATTATGCAGTTTTTCATGGGATGAAAATGCATTAATTGCATTTAGAGTTATTCAAGGCGCCGGGGCGGGTTTTATTATGCCTGTTGGCATGGCTATAATAACAAGAGAATTTCCCGCTGAACAAAGGGGAATGGCTCTCGGTTTTTGGGGAATTGCATCGGCTGCTTCTGTTTCCCTAGGGCCAATGATAGGCGGATACCTTATTGATAATTTCAGTTGGCATGCAATTTTTGATGTAAATGTTCCCGTCGGTATTCTTGGGTTAGTAGTAACCATAATTATTCAGAGGGAATATAAAACCGAACATACGAGGAAATTTGATTTAATCGGCTTTTTGTCAATGAGTGTTTTTCTAACAAGTTTATTACTGGCGCTTTCAGATGGGAATGCTTCCTGGAATACCGGTGGATGGACATCAAATTTCATACTCAGTTGTTTTGCTGTCTCAATAATCGGTTTTGTAATTTTCATTATAACTGAATTGAATGTTGAGCACCCGATTGTTGAACTCAGGCTTATGAAAGATTTAAACTTTACAATCGGCAATATAATGCTTTTTATTTTCGGGATGGGATTATTCGGTAGCACATTTTTATTGCCCTTATATTTACAAAATTCTTTAGATTATACGGCATTCCAGGCCGGCATAGTCTTTTTCCCGATAGGCATTATCCAGGCGATAATATCTCCCATTGCAGGATGGATGACGGATAAAGTAAATCCTAAAATTCCATCGCTTATAGGAATAACATTAACTGCGCTCAGTCTGTATTTATATTCATTCTTTTCTCTAACTACAGAGCACGGCCAGATAATGCTGCCATTGTATTTAAGGGGATTTGGCATGGGTTTGATTTTTATTCCTTTAACGACAATTTCACTTCTTGATATTCCGAGAGAAAAAATGGCGCAGGCATCAGGATTGCTTAATACCATCAGACAAATTGGGGGCAGTTTTGGTGTAGCTTTACTAGGCAGCCTGTTAACCCGCAGAGTAATCTTTCACACCCAGGCGTATGGCCAGGTTGTTAATACGAGTTCATCAACGTACCAAAATATATTTTATAATCTTCAGCATTTTGTGCAGCATTCGGTAGGTGGAGCGACTAATGAAGTTACTGCGCGTGCTCACGCTTTAATAGTTCAAAACCTTGCAAATCAAGCTTTTATCCAGGGAATCAACGATGATTTCCTGGTTGGCGCAATAATAACAATAACACTTATAGTCCCGGTTATCTTTTTAAAGGTTGGGAAAAAGAAAAAAGGTGAAAAAATTGAAATTATGGAATAGTTATAATCATGGAGATAAATTTATGCCTATTAGAAATATATGTTTAATGTTTTTTATAATAATAATAATATTTTTAAAACCGATATATTCACAACAAAATAACAATGATTCATTAACAATTAACGAGGCGATAAAACAAACATTAAATAACCAGCCTCTTATTACCCAGGCAATGGAACAGATAAATGAAGTTGATGCAAAGATAAAAGAAGCAAAAAGCAATTATTATCCAACTGTTGAAGGTAATCTTTCATACGCCTATATAGGTCCGGTAATTTCATTGGCATTTCCGGGTTTGGGAAACTTTGATTTTAATACTATGAACAATTATAACTTTAATATCGGTGCGAAAGAAGTTCTATATGATTTCGGAAGGAGAGATGCGGCAATGGAATTGATCAAATCATATAAACTCTCCTCAGAAGAAAAGATCAACGTGATTAAATCCAATTTAGCTTACCAGACAATTCAGGTTTTTTACACAATAATTTTTCTTGAGAAAAGTATTGATGTAAAAAATGAACAAATTAATACATTAAATGATCATCTTGAAATAGCAAAGAAAAAGGTTGAAAGCGGGTCTTCAACAGATTTTGATGTTCTAACAACACAAGTAAGAGTTGCTTCTGCAGAAAATGAATTGATTGATTTACAAAATTCATTGAACAAAGGGAAAATATATTTAAGAAGCCTTATGGGATATGAAGGAGAACAGACCACAAATCTTTCGGGTAATTTTACGATTACCATTCCTGATTTGAACGAAGATCATCTGATATCCAAGGCATATTCAATGCGTCCTGAAATAAAATTAGCCAGGGAGAATGAAAGCAGCGCTAAACTTTCGACGCAAACAGCAGGCCTGGGCAACACACCAACTCTGTCTGTTGGAGTTACTTACGGGCTTGAGAACGGTTTATTCCCGGATCTGGAGGTATTGCGTGGTAATTGGGTAGCGGGTTTATCTGCAAATATACCCATTTTTGACGGTTATAAAACAGAGGCAAGGAAAGAAGAAGCTGAAGCCGGGTTAAAATCAAGTACTCAGGAAATACTCATACAGGAACGAAGAATTAAAGCTGAAGTTCAGGGTGCAGAAGATGATTTGAAAACCAGTCTCGACAAGTTGAAAACCACAGAAGTACAGGTTAAACATGCGACGGAAGCTGTATCACGTGCCGAAGATCAATACAAGGATGGTGTAATTACCAATCTGGATTTGATTGATACCGAAACAGCATTAGCTGAAGCAAAACTTCTTTATTTACAAGTCCTTTATAAAAATGTTGTTAATAAATATGCCTTGGATCAGGCAGTAGGTGAAATCGTTTGGTAGATAATTACTATTTGAGACTCACTTTAAAAGTGAGTCTCAAATAATTTAATTTATTTATTTAACTCTAGGGTAGTAGCTTCTGTTGCAATCATCCACAATCCGTCGTTTTTAATTAATGTGATATAACCTGATTCTTTTAATCTGGCATCAGTTATATTTATTTTAGCTGTTGCAATATTTCCATCAACATCAACCAGGCTTACACTTACAGTTCTTATCCAACCGCCTTTTTGCCCGTTCTTAACCAAATCAACAAATTGTGATCCACTATAGTTATCAAGCTTATTTGAAATTTGATTAAACAGAAAAATATTTGCGCCTGAAATTACAGATTTAGAAAGAGTGTTGGCATCCCGGGTATCAATACTTTTTACGAAATTGGTAATTACTTGTTCAACATCTCCTTTGTCCTCTTTTTTCACATTATTTTCCCCGGCAAAAATTGTTGATAATAGAAATAGTACCATTAAAAACGCCGGCAAAATTATTTTTTTCATGTTTACACCTATATAGAATTATTGAATAAAATCAATTATGATTACATTATTTTAGTTATTAACATATTAAATAAAGCAATAATAATCCAAGAATTGGTAGAGGCGGAAAATTTAGTAAATGAACGGCAGCAATTGAATTCGAAGAATATCAATAAAATTAAAAGGTCCTTTTATTATGTAAACAACAATTTTTTTATTCATCAATATGTTATTTTTGAACATTCGAATTCTTGAAATTATTTTAAAACATTATAAAAATGGTTACAGAAGCAGCGGTGCCACTGAAAATTAAATAAGTATATTTGCCGTAAAAAATAAAATATTTTACTTCTATCCGCACATTAGCATATAAATTATTTCTGTTTTTTAATACCGTTCCTCATAAATTCCTTCGATTATTATGTAATTTTTTATAATTTTAGAATTAAAATAGAAACTCTAAATACCTAATATATATTTAATAAAATTTATAGGTGGAATCTATGCAGATTTTAAAATTCAAGCACATGTTGCTATATTTTATCTTTTTTACTGGTATTATTTGCGTCGAATTTTCTTTTAGCAAAACAAAAGGAGGAGGAGATGAAATACGAAAAAAAGATATGGATACAACTATCAGCCCGGCTGTTAATTTTTTTGATTATGCAAACGGAACGTGGCTAAAAAATACTGAAATTCCGGCTGCATTTTCAGGCTGGGGATCATTTTACATTCTAAGAGATGATAATTTAATAAGGCTCCAAAGTATCTTATCAGATGTTGAGAAGAATAATAATTTGGAAAAGGGCAGTAGTGAACAGTTCGTGGGAGACTTCTATTATTCCGGAATGGATTCGGTTAATATAGAAAAACAAAATTTCAAGCCGATAGAAAAAGACCTGGATGCCGTGAGCTCAATTAAGGACTTAACCGGTTTCTATAAGGAATTAGTTAATATACAGCTTGGTTATTCAAATCCTCTTTTCGCATTTAGCTCCGGCCCGGACGCAAAAAATAGTAAAATGAATATCGCACAATTGGATCAGAGCGGTTTAGGATTGCCCGATCGTGATTATTATCTAAAAGACGATGATAATACAAAAGCAATAAGAGAAAGTTATATCAATCTTATCCGGTCATCTTTCATGCTCACGGGCGATGATTCTATTAATTCATCAAAGTACGCAGAAGCAATCCTGGCTCTTGAAACCCAGCTTGCAAAAGTTTCCATATCTCGCGTGGATCAGCGGGATCCTCAGAAAACATATCACAAAATGACTGTAGATGAGTTAATAAACCTGGCTCCGGATTTTGAATGGAATAATTATTTTGCATTAATTGGAATTCCCAAACCCGGAGATATAAACATTGCTGAACCGGATTTTATTAAAGGAGTAAGTAATGTAATTAAATCCACTCAATTGGAAACATTAAAAGAATATTTACAGTGGAATATAATCCGTTCTGCTTCACCATATTTAAGCGAGTCTTTTGGACAGGCGAATTTCAATTTTTATGGGAAAAAATTAAACGGAACTAAGGAAATGCAACCCCGCTGGAAGCGTGTGCTTGGTACAATTGACAACCATGTCGGGATGGAATTGGGAAAATTATTTGTTAAAAAGTATTTTCCGCCAACCGCTAAGAAAAGAGCCATGGAATTAGTAAGAAACTTAATGGCATCTTTAAAAGTAAGAATCGAAAATGTGCAATGGATGAGTTCTAAAACAAAAAAAGAAGCCTTGAAGAAGTTAGCGGCTTTTACAGTAAAAATAGGTTATCCGGATAAATGGAAGGATTACACAGGGTTAGTGATCAACAGAGAATCATACTTTGGAAATGTATTAAGCTCATCAATCTTCGAAACGAAGAAAGATTTAGCTAAAATCGGAAAACCAGTTGATAAAACCGAATGGGGGATGACTCCTCAAACAGTTAACGCCTATTACAATCCACAAAATAATGAAATAGTTTTCCCGGCAGGAATTTTACAACCTCCTTTCTTTGATAAGGGCGCTGACGATGCAATAAATTATGGTGGAATTGGTGCTGTAATCGGGCATGAAATGACACACGGATTTGATGATCAAGGAAGACAATTTGATGCCACCGGAAATTTAAAAGACTGGTGGACCAAACAAGACGAAGAAAAATTCAACCAGAGAGCTGCAAAAATAATAGAACAATTTAATAGTTTTACGGCAGTAGATACTCTTCACGTTAATGGAAGTTTAACTGAAGGTGAAAATATTGCCGACCTCGGCGGTATAAACGTTTCCTTTGATGCTTTTAAAAAGACAGAACAGTTCAAAGCAGGTAAACCAATTGACGGATTTAGCCCTGCTCAGAGATTTTTCCTGTCTTTTGCTAATATCTGGAAAATCAAAGACAGGCCGGAAAGATTAAAACTGCGTTTAAAAGTTGATCCTCATTCACCTGAGCGCTACAGAGTTATAGGCCCTTTAAGCAACACACCTGCTTTCTGGGATGCATTTAATGTTAAAAAAGGCGACCCGATGAGAGCGCCCGATGATAAATTAGTTAATATCTGGTAATAGTTTATTATGCTGAAAATTCAGGCTAAATGAAATAATTCTTTTAGCCTGTTTTCATTTTAAAGAATCGTTCCCTCAGAATTTATTCTCTAAACTCTTTCTAAATATTTCTAAGTGATTGAGCCGACGGGCTTTAATCATTCTTTTTAGTAATGTTAAAATATTATTGGTATAAAATATTCAGGACTAATTATTTATTTTGTAATATGTTTTCAATATTTAAAATTAAAAACCTGATGAGAAAAAAAATGATGAAATTTTATAAAATATTTGTAAGCTGTTTAACATTGCTTATCGCACTGAATATCGTAGATGCTAAGGAAATTATTAAAACGCACCACATGCGGGAAAGCGCTGTGGATTCAACTAAAGTAAAGGAAATAAAAAATAATAAAGGGATAGGGATCGGCCCAATTAAAAAGCTGCGCCTGGAAACCATTGATATTAAATTAGCGAATGAAGGGAAGGATATTTTTTCTGATAAGTGCTCAGCCTGTCATAGTCTTGACGCAGAAGTTGAAGGCCCGGCCTTAAGGAAAATAACAAATCAAGTGCGACCGGAATATATTATGAATTATTTACTGAATACAACTGAAATGCAAAAAAAGGACCCTCAATTAAAAGCGTTAATTAAGAAATACAACGGCGAGTTCATGCCTGAACTTGAACTTAATGAACCTCAGGCCCGTGCTTTGCTTGAATATTTCCGATCAGAAGCAAAGTAAATTCTATACTCTTTCTAAAAATATTTTTATATTTTTCAAAGGTAATTTTTTCTCTTTATATTCTTAATTTAATAAGCGGGGTGTATTATGAATAAAAGGAAAACATGGCAGGAAAAGCTTAACGATAATAAGTGTCTTCCAACAGTAATTGAAATAACTGAAAAACAAAGCAAGAGATGGGGATCTGGAACTTGCGCAATTCCTTCCCCCAAAGAAGTTGATGAAATTATGAGACACGTTCCCAAAGGAAAACTCATAACGATAAATAATATCCGTGAAATTATAGCGGAAAGATATAATGCTACTATAAGCTGCCCAATGACTACGGGGATATTTGCATGGATTTCTGCAAATGCAGCAGAAGAAATGTTAGCAGAAGGGAAGAAAAAAATTACGCCATACTGGCGTACATTAAAGTCAAAAGGCGAATTAAATTCCAAATATCCTGGCGGCCTGAAACATCAAATGGAACTTCTTGAATCCGAAGGACATGAAGTTTATCAGAAGGGAAGCCACTTTTTTGTAACGAATTATGAGAAGCATCTATTAAAAGTTTGATCATTTAACACGTGTCTAATGATAGGTTCCGCGACTATAATTCAATAAAATGTTTATTCTCACAGTCAAAAATTTAGCTGGCATATATCTTTGCAATATTATTTTAATCTTGTAGTCACAGGCAAAATTACTTTTTCAAGACTTCCATGATAATATCAACATTAAATCATAGATAGGATAAAAGGTATTGATGAAATCATTTAATATTATTATTTCCATTTTAACAATAACATTAATAAACTTATCCTGTTCAAAAGATCAACCGGGAAATACTAATAATCCAGAATTAAGTAATATAGGGACAATGAAAAATTCAAATCAATCTAATGAAGCTTTCTCAAATAATAAAATTACTGTATCTTCAAAATATGAATTTCCGGATAATAACGGTATCGGGCCGATTAAAGAAATAACTCTTGGAGCAATTGATCAAAATCTTGTTAAACAAGGCACTAAGATTTTTAATATGCAATGTTTAGCATGCCATAAACTTGACTCAAAAGATGTTGGGCCGGCATTAAAAAATGTTACAAAAAAGTATACACCTATATATATAATAAATTATTTATTAAATACGACGGAGATGCAAAAACAGGATCCGTTGATGCAAAAATTAGTGAGCGAATATAAGATTATGATGCCGGATCAACAACTTACAAGGGATGGTGCTCGGGCCATACTTGAGTATTTACGTTCAGTTGAAAAATAGGCAGGGTAGCCTGCTTAAGCAAAGGCAGCTCTGCTCAGAAATTACCAGATTATTTCGATTTATCCGGATAATGTGGTTTTTGTAATTTTTTTACCGGATGCTCTTTCAGATTTTCATTTATTACTTCTATTGCTTTCTCCAATTGTTCATCGTTTCCTTTTGCAAGTTCTGCTGGGTTTTGAGTAATTTCATAATCAGGATCAACCCCATAACCTTCAACCGTCCAGTTTCCGGCAGTATCCCAAATGCCGAAACTTGGAGCAGATAAAAATCCGCCGTCTACCAATTGTGGATTATCTCCATAACCAATTAGCCCACCCCATGTTCTTTTCCCGACTAAAGGACCGATTTTTTCTTCTTTAAAGTAATACGGGAATGCATCTCCGCCGGAACCCGACCAGCCGTTTATTAACATTACTTTAGGACCGGGACACGCAATAAACGGGGTTTGACTACTATTAAAATCACGCCTTGCCCAATAACTTAAAACCGGTCTATTCATAAGTTCAACAAATCTGTCAGGTATTTGTCCACCGCTATTAAATCTTTCATCTATTATCATAGCATCTTTTGTGTACTGAGCAGTATATTGACGTACCAATTCACTTTGGCCATCCATACCTGTATTAGGAACATAAACATATCCGGATTTACCTCCGGTTTCTTTATCAACTTTTTCCCTGTTTTCTTCAATCCAGGCAAGATTTCTTAGCCTGGCTTCACTGGATAAAGGTTTTACTAAAATTTTCCGGGCACCTTCAAAATTTGGTTTAGAATTTATAGTTAAGGTAACTGTTTGATCAGCCAAACCCTGAAAAGCTGCCCATGGATCTTCTTTAATATCTAACGGCAAATTATTTACAGCTATTAAGTAATCACCTTCTTTGACGTCATTACCTGGTTCCAATAAGGGAGATGTAATTTCCAGATTATCCCAAGAACCACCTTTGTATATTTTCTTAAATCTGTAGTAACCATTCGCAATTTCATAATCACAACCAAGTAAACCAACATTTATAGTTTTTGGCTGTTCAACATCGCCGCCGCCGACATAAGTATGTGAAGAGTTTAATTCCCCAATCATTTCACCTATTATATAATTCAAATCATTCCTGTCAATTATATACGGTAGTAAAGCAGCATAACGATCTTTGATTGCCTTCCAATCAACACCATGCATGCCCGGATCATAGAAGTAATCCCGTTCAATTCTCCAGGCATCATTGAACATCTCTGTCCATTCTTCACGCGGATTAATCCAGGTTTCTAAATTATCCGTATTTATTTTACCATCGCCAACTTTTTTCCCTGCTGCTAAATCTATGATACCATAAACAAAACCGCTCTTGTATATAATTTTTTTCCCGTCGGCTGAAATATCATAAGTATTAATGCCGGAAATAATTTCTTTTGATTCCCTGTCTTTCAGATCATAATAGTAAACTGTACCGGTTGGTGCACCCGGTTTTGCATCGCCGGCAGAAGGTTCTTTCTGATAAACTACTTTGCCTTCGACTGCGTGAAGCGGGCCTACATTACCGCTTTCCACAGGTAGTTTTACAACCCGCTGCTCAATATTTTCAAAATCTATCTTTACCGGTTTTGCGCCTTCATCGGATTTACCTTTTTTATCATCAGTTTTTTTTGATTTATCACTTTCATCATTTTTCTTTGAAGTATCAGCTTTAACTTCTTCCAAATCATTTTGAGGTACCAAAGGTGATAATTCATCTTTTTGAAGTGTGACTGCAACGATAGAGGTAGAATTCGGGTATATCCATGTAGCATCCATATCACCATAAACCGGATGAAATTGATCATTCGAATAATAATACAGATACTTTCCGCCCGGATCAAAAACCGGAGATGCACTGTTATAGTAACCGTTAGTAACAGGATAAATTTTTCCTACTTTTATATCATAAATAAAAACTCCGGAAGAGAGCTCGGAAATACCTTTATCGTAAGCAAGAAACTTGCTATCAGGCGACCAGTTATAATGCAAATGGAAATCCCATTCGTTTTTATCTACCAGTTTTGTTTCCCCGTCGTCAATATTTACCATATAAATACTTCCTGTTTTATCACTGAAAGCTATCGATTTGCTGTCCGGAGACCATTCAGGATTATATCTGAAACAATGGCCATCTTTTGTTATTTGTTTTTCTTCACCGCTTCCATCACCGGGGCGAATATATAATTCATACTCACCTGTTTTATCCGAAAAATATGCAACATACTTTCCATCGGGTGACCATGACGGAAACCTTTCAGCAATTCCCGAAGTATTTGTCAGATTTTGAATGCTGCCGTTCTTTTCCGGAACAGTTAATATTTCTCCGCGGGTGCAGAATAAAGCGCGTTTACCACTGGGAGAAAGAGAAAAATTATTTACTAAACCAGATAGGTTTTTTAACTGAGGCCTGTCCTGTGGTAAATCCGCAGGGACTTCTATATCAACCGGGCGAGACTTTTCCGTTACAAGATCAAGTAGAAATATTTCACCGCCTTTTTCAAATACAATATCATTAGGCCCCAAACTCGGCCATTTAATATCATAATCCGTAAAGTGAGTGATCTCCCGGAATTGTTTAGTATCAACATCATATGCCCATATATTATGTTTTTTATTATCGTCCCTGTCGGAAAGGAAATAAATAGTATTTCCATGCCACATAGGAAGAGCATCCACTGCATTGTCGAAAGTAATTTGTTCAGATGTGTTATTCTTTAAATCATAAATCCAAAGTTTACTTGCCCAGCCGCCGCGGTATCTTTTCCATGTTCTGAATTCAAGAGAAGCTGTTTCAAAGACAATTTTACTTGCATCGGAATTAAATGAACCGATTTCGGCAATCTTCATTGGAAGCTGTTCCGGCAAACCTTCTTCAATTGATTCTTTAAAAAGGCGGTTAAATCTGTTTGACGGACTGTACATACCCGAACGGTATAAAATATTCTTCCCATCAGGATACCAGCCCACAACAAAATCAACCATTGGGTTGTGTGTTAACCGTTTTGGAACTCCCCCGACAGAGGGCATAATATATACATCCATATTGCCATCATAATTTCCAGTAAAAGCTATAGATTTACCATCCGGAGAAAATTTAGGAAAATACTCCATCCCTTTTGCTGTGCTTAGCCTGGAAGCAACACCGCCATCCTTTGATACAGTCCAGATATCTCCCGAATAAACAAAAACTATTTTATCTGCACTTACATCTGGAAAACGAAGCATAAGCGCATCAGGTTTTCTTGTAGAATTCTGTTGTGCAAGTACATTTGAACAGAATAGCAGGGCAAGAAAAAAATAATTAAAGCAACATTTCATAGCTTTTCCTTTTATAATTGATTATTAATAGATCGAATTGTCATTGTATTAAATTTGATTATTAAGCCACTTAAATAATATATAAAAAAAACAATTAATCCCCTTAACCGTTCATCATTTTTCCGTCCGAATTTAACAATGCATTGATCGGGTTTTAGCCATATCACTTTGCGATAAAATAGAAATTAGTATCTTTTAATCAAATTAATTCCTAAGTAATTCATCATTTAACGAGGTACTTGCATGTTTTATAGTAATCCGGGTCGTAAATATTTTTTGTTATTAACTGCGGTGTTAATTATTTTCTCCTTTACCGGTTGGAGAGTAACAAGTTCAGAACAACCGTCAATAGGGAGTAAAACTGGTATTGAAAGCGAAGGAGAAAAAACGACAGATGAAGTTTTCAAAAACATTAAAGTTCTTAACGGACAGCCGGCTTCGCAATTGGGGCCTGCAATGCATTTTTTTGAAGCTGCATTAGGATTTAATTGTGCAAATTGCCATGTAAAGGGGGATGCAGGAATGGATTTTGAAAAGGATGATAAACCCGAAAAAAGAAAAACACGCGATATGATCACTATGATGAATGTAATTAATAAAGAAAATTTTAAGGGTGAGCAATTAGTTACGTGTTTTACCTGCCATAAGGGCAGTCCCGATCCTATAGCTATTCCTGTTGTTTTTAACGCTTCACTATTAAAAAACGAGGGAAATGAGGAAGAAACGATAAAAGTACCAAACCGTCTAGGTACCGCAGAAGAAATAATTTCCAAATACCAGGAAGCAATTGGCGGAAAAGATACATATGAAAAAATCACTTCACTTAAACTTGAAGGAATAATAGATGCGGGCAACGGGAAGGAATCCTCAACAACTATTTATGAAAAAGCCCCATATCTATATTATTCGGAAACACAATCTCCCCAGGGTAATATGCAGCGGGGGTATAACGGAGAAGCAGGGTGGATTAAAACTCCCAGGTTTGAAAGAAAGATAGAGGGGGATGATCTTCAGGATATAAAACTAAGTTCTGATTTTTATGCGCCATTAAATTTTGGTAAAAACTATTCCGGTTTAAAATTGGCTGATGTGCAGATAATAGATAAAGATACCGTTTATGCAGTGGAAGGGAACTATTCAAAATACCGACGGTTTGAATTTTTCTTTGATGTTAAATCAGGACTGCTTGTTCGTCAGATTCAATTTAACCGGACGTTATTCGGCGAATTGCAGATTCAAACGGATTATAAAAATTATCAAAGTGTAAACGGAGTATTATTCCCATTCGAACTTGATGTGGCTGATTATGAGCACATTCAGCAATTCAAGTTTAGCAACATTACACCAAACATAACAATTGATGATAAAATCTTTGATATGGCAGGAAAGTAAAAAGATATTTTATGAAAGGCATGGATTTTCAGTCAGGGAAAACAATGTCCCGGGAATGCAATACGAAAGGGCCAGGATTAATTAACAACTTCACTCAACAAATATAATTTTCAGATTAACTATTTCCGACGGGCTGCCGATTTTTACAGGCGGCCCCCAGGTACCTACTCCGCAGGAAATATAATAATGTGTACTGCCTTTTTTTAAGTATCCCCAGCTTTTCTCATAAATCAATTTAGTTATCATATTTACAGGGAACATTTGCCCGTGATGCGTATGCCCGGAAAGCTGAATATCTATTTTGTTATTCATTGCTTCATCAAGGCCTAACGGAGTATGATCCATCATAATAACAGGCAGATTTCTATCTGCTCCATTTAAAATTTCGGGGATGGTTTTTCTGCTTCCGTTTGCAAATTGCCGGTTAGCCCTGTCTTCTCTGCCAAGCACATAAAACGAATCGTCTATTTTTACAATAGAATCACGAAGAAGCTTTAATCCGAAATCATTCATATATTTTACACAGCCGCCGATACCATTTATGAACTCATGATTTCCGGTTATAGCATAGACACCATACTTCGATTTGAAATCCCTTAATGCGGCACCGATGTTCCTTTTCTCTAAACTCTGGGCATTATCATCAACCAAATCTCCGGCTATAAAAACGATATCCGGATTGAGTTCATTAATTTTTTTAACGATATTTATTAAATGAGCGCCGTTATTGATTGGTGAAAGATGTACGTCCGATATAAGCACAGCATTTAATTCATTTAATTTGCCGGAACCTTTTCGTAATTGCAGCTTCAATGTTTTTACAGACAAAAGTCTTGTGTTTATATAGCCGGCGATAATTATAACTGAAACTATTATGATAACCGCTAAAATAGTTTCGTGCCTAACATAAATATAATTATGAACTATGTAAGCAGGATATATGTGTAATACTAAACATGCAAATCGGAAGAAATCGATAATAAATATTGACAGGAAAAAATATAGCATAAATGCAAACCAAAAAGATCCTATCACCAACAGCAGGTCATACAGCCGGGGTGTGAGAATTTTTTCCATGAATTTGGCTGCAATGTAAGAAAGTGAAGCAATTAAGAATACAATAAAATAAATTACTTTTAACTGAGGAAGCCCTTCTAAAGCCTGCCAGCCATGTATAAATATATAGTAATTTACTGCTGCATATAAAGATAAAAAAATACTGATAAAGACTGCCATATAAGACGTTCGCTAATTAAATATTCAATTCTATAGATTAGTTGTACTCATCCCAGCTTTTTACCTGCAGCCCCCCCGAACTGAACCTAACAAGCGATTTAACAAATCTTTTTGCGACTTGAATATTAGTAATCAGGTTTACGTTCATGTCAACAGCTTTTCTTCTGATAAGGTAGTCATTATCAAGCTCATCTTTTTCATGACTCTTGGGAATGTTAATAACAAGGTCAATCTTTCCCTCATTAAGATAAGTCATAATGTTCGGTTCAATATCTTCAAGCGGCCAGTTAAGAACTTCAGTTTCTATTCCGTGTTCATTAAGAAATTTGGCAGTACCTTTGGTGGCATACAATTTTAATCCCATTTCATAAAGTATTTTTGCTTCGCCGAAGAAATTAGATTTTTCTTTCAAAGTTCCTGTGGAAAGCATAACCGATCGCTTAGGGATTCTATAGCCGGTAGATAGGAAACTTTTTAGGAAGGCCTCGTTAAAATCATCACCTAAGCATGCAACCTCGCCCGTAGATGCCATTTCAACTCCTAAGATGGGGTCGGATCCTTTTAATCGTGTAAAGGAAAACTGAGGAGCTTTTACACCTACATAATCAACGTCAAAAGAAGATTTATCCAGCCTTGGAATTTTTTCGCCCATCATAAGCTTTGTTGCAATTTCGATGAAATTTATTTTCAAAACTTTTGAAACAAACGGAAAACTCCTGGAAGCGCGGAGATTGCATTCAATAACTTTTACTTCGTTATCTTTAGCTATAAATTGAATATTGAACGGGCCGGTAATATTCAGTTCTTTTGCTATTTCTTTCGTAATGATTTTTATTCTGCGCATTGTTTCAAGATAAGTCCTCTGCGGCGGGAGTACTATTGTAGCATCCCCGGAGTGTACGCCTGCATTTTCAACGTGTTCGGAAATTGCGTAACAAAAGAGATTGCCGTTTTCTGCAACAGCATCCGCTTCTATTTCTTTCCCGTCGATAATAAATTTGCTGATCACAACCGGATGTTCGTTGCTAATCTCGGAAGCTTTTTTCAGGTATTCTTCAAGCTCTTCGTCCGAAAGTACTATACTCATTGCTGCACCGCTTAATACATAGCTTGGCCTTATAAGTACGGGGTAATCGACTTTACGCGCAAATTCTTTTGCCTCTTTTAAACTTGTCAGTTCTTCCCATTCCGGCTGATCAACTTCAAGACGGTCAAGTATTTGAGAAAATTTGTGCCTGTCTTCGGCATTATCAATTTGTAAGGGAGAAGTTCCAAGTATTTTAATCCCGGCTTTATGAAGTTTTAAAGCCAGATTATTAGGAATCTGCCCGCCCATAGATATTATAATACCTTCGGGGCATTCTTTGTCATATATATCAAGCACTCTTTCAAAAGTAAGCTGTTCAAAATATAGTTTATCGCAAATATCATAATCAGTACTAACTGTTTCGGGATTGCAATTTATCATTATAGTGCTGTACTCAAGTTTATTCAGCGTCATAACAGCATTAACACAACACCAATCAAATTCTACGGAAGAGCCAATCCTGTAAGCGCCGCTTCCAAGTACTATGATTTGATTTTTTTGTCCCAGCGGAATATCATTTTCTCTGCCGTGATAAGTAAGATAAAGATAATTTGTTTGCGCAGGATATTCAGCAGCTAAAGTGTCTATTTGCTTTACAACAGGTATTACCTTCAAATTTTTTCTGTATTTCCGAACTTCCAATTCCAGGTTTTTTGTAAGCTGTCCGATTTGAATATCAGAAAAACCATTCATTTTAGCTTCAAGCATCAAGTCAACAGAAATATCGTTTAATCTCAGCCCTTTTAGTTTATTTTCCACGGCGATTATATTCTGCATTTTGTAAAGGAACCACTTGGTAATTTTAGTTAATTCAAAAATTCTGTCAATTGAATAACCCTCTCTTAGAGCTTGAGCAATAGCATAAATTCTTTTATCTGTCGGTTTGGAAAGTTCATTGTCCAATTCATCGAAAGTAATATTATTTCCAACGAAACCATTCATGCCGATATCGAGCATCCTAATGGCCTTTTGTAAAACCTCTTCAAAACTTCTTCCGAGTGACATTACTTCACCCACAGATTTCATCTCAGAGCCAAGCTGCGTGTTTACCTGCCTGAATTTTTGTAAATCCCACCTGGGAAACTTAAGCGCAACATAATCAAGTGCAGGTTCAAAACATGCCGAGGTTTCCTGGGTTATAATATTAACTACTTCATTCAGAGCGTAACCAAGAGCCAGTTTAGTAGCAATAAATGCGAGAGGATAGCCTGTGGCTTTTGAAGCAAGGGCTGAACTGCGGCTTAATCTTGCATTTACTTCGATTATCCTGTAGTCATCGGAATTTGGATCGAGGGCATATTGAATGTTGCACTCGCCTATAATTTCCAAATGCCTGATCAATTTAATTCCGATAGAACGGAGTTTGAAATTCTCGCTTGCAGAGAGGGTTTGAACAGGTGCAATTACAACGCTGTCGCCCGTATGAATCCCCATCGGATCGATGTTTTCCATAGAACAGATAGTTATACAATTGTTGAATTTATCCCTTACGATTTCATATTCAACTTCTTTCCATCCATATAGAGATTCTTCTATTAAGATTTGATTTGTAAAGGAGAATGCACGCCTTGCTTTTTCAAGAAGTTCATCCTTATTGTTAACAATACCGGATCCCAAACCGCCCAGAGCGTAAGCAATTCGAACCATTACCGGGAAACCGATTTCTTCTGCCGCAGAAACAGCTTCTTCAGAATTTTTTGCAGTTTTACTTAAAGCTACCTTCAATCCGATCTCAGTAACTTTGTTTCCAAAAATGAGCCTGTCTTCAGTTGCCTGAATAGCATCAACCTGTGTACCTAAAACTTTAAGATTATACTTATTAAGAATTCCCTTTTCATAAAGTTCTACGCCGACATTTAAAGCAGTCTGGCCTCCAAATTGAAGAAGAATGCTATCCGGTTCTTCCTTTTGAATTATCTTTTCAACAAAATCCGCTTTAATAGGCAGAAAATAAACTTTATCGGCAAAATCCTCTGAAGTCTGAATTGTTGCGATGTTGGGATTGATAAGAATGGATGTTATTCCATCTTCTTTTAGCGCTTTAATTGCCTGGCTCCCTGAATAATCAAATTCACCTGCCTGTCCAATTTGCAGAGCTCCTGATCCTAATATTAATACTTTTTTTGGTTTGCCTCTTTTTATCATTTTAATGCCCTCAAAAACATGTCAAAAATAAATTCAGTATCGTCCGGTCCCGGAGATGCTTCCGGGTGAAATTGGGCTGCAAAAAAAGGTTTGGAAATATGGATTAAGCCTTCATTAGTTCCATCATTATCGTTTACAAACCATTCACGCCAATCTTCAGGCAGCGTTTCTGAATTAACTGCATAGCCGTGATTTTGGGAAGTAATATAACATCTCTTTGTACCCATTTCATTACATGGCTGGTTGTGTCCTCTATGGCCGTATTTTAATTTATAGGTATCGGCACCGGCAGCAAGCGCCATAATTTGACTGCCGAGGCAAACTCCAAGAGTGGGCATTCCCGACCGCAATGATTTGCGGGTATTTTCTATAGTGGTTTTACACATTTTAGGATCGCCCGGTCCATTTGATATTAAGATTCCATTTGCCTTCTCTTTTGAAAAATCATAATCATATGGTACCCGGATTACAGTTATATCTCTTTTCAAGAATGCCTGTATAATATTGTTCTTTGTTCCGCAATCGACTAAGATGATCCTTTTTTTACTCCGGGAATATTCAACAGGCTGCTTTATACTAACCTCTCCGGCCAGATCGAGTTTATTAATGTCTTCAAAGTCTATTGATTTATTTTCGTCAACTATTACTTTTCCAAGCATCGTTCCATTTTCCCGAAGCTTTCTTGTAAGCATTCTTGTATCGATTCCATAAACTCCGGGAATTTTATGTTCTTTCATCCAATCATCAAGTGATCTTTTTGCGTTCCAGTGTGAATAATTATGAGAATAGTCGGAAATTATTAAAGCCCGGCAGTGTATCTCTTCGGATTCAAAGTACTTTAATAAACCATTCTCACGTTCATAACCGGGTACCCCGTAATTACCAATTAAAGGATAAGTGCAGACTAAGATTTGTCCGCGGTATGACGGATCAGTCATGGTTTCAGGATAACCAACCATTCCGGTATTAAAAACTACCTCACCGTTAGCATTACCGCCATATCCGAATGCAATGCCGGTAAATTCCGATCCGTCTTCCAAAACCAGTTTTGCTTTGTTTGTATTTTGGTTCATTTTTTCCTGTTAATTTCTTTATTGGCAAAAAAATAGCCACTCACTGAGTGGCTATTAAACTATAGACTCTTCAAAATAATTTATTTTTGGTTGTGTTAAAATCCGGTACAAATATCTTTTCTAAAATGTTTAACAAATATATGGTAAAGAGATTTTATATTCAATTTGGTAAATAATATTTTTAGTGATTAGTTTCACTTGCAATTAATATAAAAAAATGATTTTTTACCCGGGTTTCGAGGGGAATTATTATAAATTTGCAGAAGAATCGATATTGTATACATCAAATCAATCTCCAGCCATTATTTTACTATTATTTAATGTTATAATGAAGATAAATCTGATTAATTTGACTTTATGTTATAACCGGGAATTATAGATGCGCACAAATAAAGTGATTAAAGAAGTTAGCCACAAAAAAATGTTAAAAGTATTTATCCTGGATACAAATGTAATCCTTCATGATGCCACGTGTATTGATCATTTTCAGGAACACGATATTGTAATACCTTTAACTGTAATTGAAGAACTTGATCATTTTAAAAGAGGCAACCAGGTAATAAACTTAAACGCCAGGGAATTTGCCCGTACACTCGATTCTATGACAGGCACTGCTTTATTTAATGGCGGTGTATCAATAGGCAAAGGCAGAGGAAAAATAAGAATCGGCATTGCAAGGGATCTGGCGGGTGAAATAAAAGGTATATTTAAAGAAGATACTCCCGATCATAGAATTCTATCGGTAGCACTTGAATGGAATAAAAAATTTAAGGATAGGACGGTTGTTCTTGTAAGTAAAGATGTAAATCTGCGTATGAAGGCAAAAGCGCTGGAAATACTTGCGGAAGATTATACAACTGACAGGGTTAGCAGCCTGGAGGAACTTTACAGCGGGAAAGAAATTATTGAAGACTTTGATGATGATTTTATTGTTAAATTATTCCAGTCCCCTTACGAAATGCCTGCGAAGCAGATATTAAAAAAATTGGATAAGGATGCAGTTCCGAATAAATTCTATATTATTCGTAATAGTAACCGTTCCGTGCTTGCTTATCTTGATTCGGGAATGGAATACCTGCGCAAGGTGGATAAAAATATTATCTACGGTATAAAACCACGCAATGCGGAGCAAACTTTCGCGGTAGATGCACTAACAAATAACAATATTCAGCTTGTTACATTAACCGGTAAAGCGGGAACCGGTAAAACCCTTCTTGCTCTGGCAAGTGCGCTGCACGTGCGTAAATTTTACCGCCAGGTTTTTGTAGCCCGCCCCATTGTTCCTTTAAGCAATAAAGACATCGGTTTTCTTCCCGGCGATGTACAAAGCAAAATAGAGCCATACATTCAACCGCTTTGGGATAACCTGAGAGTGATACAAGATCAATTCACCGAAAATGATAAACAAAACCAGCTTATAACAAATATGGTTAAAGATGAAAAGTTAGTTATCGAACCGCTTTCATATATTAGAGGGCGAAGTTTACAAAGAATATTTTTTATAGTTGATGAAGCACAGAATCTTACTCCTCATGAGATTAAAACCATCATCACACGTGCGGGTGAAGGTTCAAAAGTAGTATTTACCGGGGATATTTACCAGATAGACCATCCTTACCTTGATTCTCAGTCAAACGGATTATCATACCTGATTGATCATTTCAAAGGCCAAAAATTATATGCGCATGTGAATCTTGAAAAAGGAGAAAGATCCGAACTTGCTGAACTTGCGAGTAATTTGTTATAACGATTATTGACGATTTGCGTGGGTTCTTAGTCCTGAATTTACTAAACAGCAAAATATTAAATGTGCGCCTCACCTTTGAGGTGCGCCTCACTTAAAAGGTACTATTTTAAAACCATCATTTTTTTTATTGAACTGAACTCTTTTGATTTCCCGTCGCTGCTTTTTGCAGTTAACCGGTATATATACATGCCGCTGCTTAAAGTTCTTCCATTTATGCCTTCTGCGGAAAACCTGTTCTCATAATAGCCCGCTGTTTGAAATCCGTCAAACAGAGAGCTTACTTCTTTCCCGAGTATATTATATATCTTTATTGTTACCCTGCTGTCATAAGGAAGCTGATAACTTATAATAGTATTTGGATTAAACGGGTTGGGGTAGTTCTGGTACAGTTCATATTTATCCGGCGCTCCTGCTTTTACCTTTATCTCTTTATTCCATTGTTCACCGGACTGGCTGATTATTTTAAACTTTATAATTCCGTTAGTTCCTACAGGCGCTTTTTTATCCGCGTCAAATGTAAATGTTACTACTTTTTCACTCTTTGATGCCATGTTCCCCGCAGAAACCGACGACTGCTTCATTGTTATCCATCCGGGTAAAGAATCAACTGCAACTATTACGTTTTTTGCGGTTATGGTTGAACTGTTTGTAACAGTCAATTCTACCCGGTTGCCGGATGATGCAAACGGCAGGTTATACACTGTTTGTGAAGGAGTTATTTCCGCAGATATCAGTGTTATTGCAATAAGCAAAAACAAATATTTTATTAAAGCGTTCATATTTAAACCCTCATAATATTTTTAATTCTAATGTGAATAAATAATTCACGCAATTAAGGCAAAACAAATTGAACTAAATTGTTAACCGATAAATCCTGCGTTATATCCTGCTGTGTTTTTCCTGATTTAACACGGAACTGCAGACTTACCGGCAGAAGTTCTTTTGCTGCTGTTCCGCCTGATGTAAGTCCGATCTCCCTCCATGCGCCTGCATAATATTTTGTATCTGCATTATTTACCGCCCGGCCAAGAGAGTCTTTAACACTGATAGTACAAAGTACCGTAGAGAAGTTAACGGTATTGGATATGCCAATGTTTTGTGTTGTATCTTCTGAAACATAATCATAAGTCATTCTGAACTTGTAACTGTTCGGAAGAAGTTCTTTATTTACAATTCCGTTGGCAGAATTACCAAAGCTTCTCCACGCACCGGCATAGTATTGAACAGTACCCGTATCGATGGGTGTACCCAAACTGTTCTTTAACTGTACTGCAGTATTTACTGTCTGGAAAACCACATTAGGATTAGTGCCTATATTTTGTTGAGTGTCGATGCTGGCATTTGCATAAGTCATTCTGAATTTGTAGCTGTTTGGCAGAAGTTCCATATTGGCAATCCCGTTTGCAGTAGTACCAAAATTTTGCCATGCACCCGCATAATATTGTACTGTTCCGGTATCTAGCGGATTGCCGTGGCTGTCCAGTAATTGAACTGAGGTATTAACCGTCTTGAAAACCACAGTATCACTTCCCATGGGCACATTGGATAATGTCTGGGTGCAGTTGGCATAAGTCATTTTTAAGTTTACTTTTTTGCGTGGTGTATTAACTAAGAATGTGCCGTCATTATTATTAACGGCATTCTGCCATGTGCTGTCGTAATATTGAAGCAAGCCTGTGGTTAGGTTATTGTTATTGCTGTTAACTAATTTCACTGCTAATAAAGTGTTCGGTAATTGAGCTAGTAAATATTCTGTGTTGTATCTGATAAGTGCATAAGCTTCGCTTGTAAGATTAGAAGAACTATCTTGGTTTACATTATTAAGAACATTATTTAATGTACTACGCGCCCCCAATATATTATTTTGCTGCAACTGCGATATTGCAGTATCAAAATAAGTTGTATATTTATTCGCTGTTGACTGGTTTTTTATCCAGCCAAATTGATATGCTTGCTCTATATAATTCAAAATAGTATCCGGGAAAGTGAGTATATTGAAATTGGTAGGTATCCCTTTCAATCCGATCGTATATGCTTTAAATGAATTATTGAATACGTCAGCAACTCTCATATTATCGGTAATAATTTTTGTACTATCTAATCCATAATTATGTGGCACCAATGCTTGCATATAAACATCACATATACCCGGTAACCCCTTTCCCATATACCAGTATCCTCCCCTAATTTCTCCGGGTTTGATTAATCTATAGTATGAATTTGGTGCAAATAACCAGGCATTTGTTAATAATGAACCTGGTAAAGAGACAAAATCATTTTCATATTTCGAAGAGTCATCTATTGTTCCAAGATTTATATTATTTATATAAATTAGTTCAATGTTTTGCTTACTTGCAGGATTGTTTGCAATACTATATTCAAAATAAAATTTATCATTTATTTTATTAGCTTTACAATTAATAGTCGCTGTAAACCATCTCGCAGGATAAAAATCATTCCATTTTACCTGATATACATTGTTCCAAAGCCCATATTTGTTGCCATTCCAGCCATAGGTCACATACGGATAATTTGGCGGGATATTTTCCGGCATAGCATCATCCGGATCCCATGATGATACTATTTCATCTATTCCGTCTCCATTCCAATCAAACAAGTCAAAAATCTTTGGGATTAATTTGGATTTACCAGTAGTTACATCATAATCGTTTATAAATTTGCCATTATTTCCATCCCAGCTTAGTATCCATAAATAATCAACTGTCTTATGATCATTATTAGTATAAAAATCATAATATTGGGCAAGCAGCCCTACATCAACAATACCATCAGCATTTATATCCTGGCAAAAAGACAAATATGATTCAATATACCCATAAATAATAGGTCCGGAATCCCATATGATATTTCCATTCTTATATATCCCTATTATTGAACTATCGGGAATAAATTTTGAGCTATCATCTTGACCTATTTTGGCATCTTCACAAGAAAAAATATCAATCCCGGCGAGTGTTCCGTAAGGATCTTGAATTTTTTCCATAGACCATGGTTCAGGAATTTTATTTACTAAGGAATCCATAATAAAAAATGTATTTAAATCAAATTTTTTACCATACTTAGCAGACATTTCAGATTCAATTGTTTGTATGATTTCTTTAGAAGGATTGTATGGGAAAATTACGTATTGAGCGTAACAATTAATCTGGTAGTACAAGATAAAAGTTATTAATAAACTTAAAAATTTTTTCAAAACAACCTCCATATTTATTGAATTGGTAAAAAGGACATTGAATTTTTTATTACATCTGTATTATAACCATGCTCACCAGGATTGTATTTACCTAGCATATCTTTCCACCCATTTTCAAAACCATTAACCCAATTATCACCGGGATATTGTGGTGTTATATTTCCAAATCGTTGCAAATAAGCCTGCATTGAATAATTCATTTCATTCAAAAATTCAGGCGGCTGATTTGAGTTACCTACACTAAAACCTGCAAGATTTTTAGAAGAAGCGTCATAAAATGTTTCCTGAAGCATTCCATAAGAGGCTACTATCCTGGTTTGAGCGTATAAATTGCCGTTTGGATAATTTTTTGATAAATATTCTTCTAATCGATAAACAGAATTTTTATATGCATTGGGATGATGTTGATCTTTCTCATCATTATAATAATTTCTAAGTGTTTTAGTCAAGTTAAAACTGCCTACTACACTTGGATTTTTATTATTATCAGATGGTTTTTGAATATAAGTCCATATATTTTTAACAATGTAGTCACTTATTTTTTCGGGAGTCTTGGGGTAAGATGGTGAAACATTTTTTTGTATTGGAATACTGATACTTCCCATAGTCGATGAATTTACACTAAAATAGCTATAATCTTCAAATAATTCTTTATTCTTTTCTGGTATTATCTGATATTTGATATCTTGAAAAGGTTCGTACCGATAAGCATTGGTAAATAGGGATTCTTTTTGCATTTGGCCTTTTATAATTTGAGGCGGAATCCCATTTTTACCCCCATTTACCCCAACCTTGTTCGGCTAATAATAAGTACTTGCTGTCCGTAGATATAAATGGTTTAGCCTCTTTTGTATGTAAAACAAAATTAGTACTTATGTTATTATCAAAATCATATATGTTATAATAACAATCTTTTGTCTGGTTTTTTATATATGATTGAATTATCCCATTTCCTTGTCTGCCTTTAAATAGGTCATATACGGTTGCGTTTGGGTAGACTATTGATGATAGTTTTGGTCCAGAACTGATTTGATTGTTGCTAGTGGAATAATATTCAACCATAGTATTGTCAATTTTCTCAGCGCCAGAGGCTGAATCTTTTTTTGTAAAGTAAATTGTATTCCCATCGGATGAGAAAAATGCTGCATTCCATATATCAGAATTTATAGGCAGATTAAGAAAAGCTACCTTTTGTCTTTTATTCACATCGTAAACAGCTAATTGTTTACATCTATCATTATCATTCTCACAAAAAAGATAAATCTTTTTTTTCTTTTGAGAATAAAGAATTTGAAAAAGAGGATCAACCGCAAAATAATTTTTTGTATCTGAAAAATTATAAATATAATTGAATTTATACCATGCTATTCCAATCCATGTTTGAGTTCTGATCAAAAATTAAATCCTCCCCTCCATTATGCAGGAAAATACTTGTTTTCCATTTGAAAGATTAATTTTCTCTATATTATATAAGGTAAACTTTGGAACCGATTCAGTCAACTTCCCCCGGTCAAAATAGTAAGGCTGTGCTAAAAAATTAATCGGTATAAAAATAATCGGTAATATTATTGTTAATATGTTTTTGACTTTCATAATTCCTAAATAGATCGGTTTCGGTATTTGTTGCCCGCCCTTTAAATCTAAATGTGAGGCTCACCTTTGAGGTGCGCCTCACTTAAAAGGTACTATTTTAAAACCATCATTTTCTTTATTGAACTGAACTCTTTTGATTTCCCGTCGCTGCTTTTTGCAGTTAACCGGTATATATACATGCCGCTGCTTAAAGTTCTTCCATTTATGCCTTCGGCAGAAAACCTGTTTTCATAATAGCCCGCTGTTTGAAATCCGTCAAACAGAGAGCTTACTTCTTTTCCGAGTATATTATATATCTTTATCGTTACCCTGCTGTCATAAGGAAGCTGATAACTTATAATAGTACTTGGATTAAACGGGTTGGGGTAGTTCTGGTACAGTTCATATTTATCCGGCGCTCCTGCCGTTACCTTTATCTCTTTATTCCACTGCTCACCGGACTGGCTGATTATTTTAAATTTTATTATTCCGTTAGTTCCTACAGGCGCTTTTTTATCCGCGTCAAATGTAAATGTTACTACTTTTTCACTCTTTGATGCCATGTTCCCCGCAGAAACCGACGACTGCTTCATTGTTATCCATCCGGGTAAAGAATCAACTGCAACTATTACGTTTTTTGCGGTTATGGCTGAACTGTTTGTAACGGTTAATTCTACCCGGTTGCCGGATGATGCAAACGGCAGGTTATACACTGTTTGTGAAGGAGTTATTTCCGCAGATATCAGTGTTATTGCAATAAGCAAAAACAAATATTTTATTAAAGCGTTCATATTTAAACCCTCATAATATTTTTAATTCTAATGTGAATAAATAATTCACGCAATTAAGGCAAAACAAATTGAACTAAATTGTTAACCGATAAATCCTGCGTTATATCCTGCTGTGTTTTTCCTGATTTAACACGGAACTGCAGACTTACCGGCAGAAGTTCTTTTGCTGCTGTTCCGCCTGATGTAAGTCCGATCTCCCTCCATGCGCCTGCATAATATTTTGTATCTGCATTATTTACCGCCCGGCCAAGAGAGTCTTTAACACTGATAGTACAAAGTACCGTAGAGAAGTTAACGGTATTGGATATGCCAATGTTTTGTGTTGTATCTTCTGAAACATAATCATAAGTCATTCTGAACTTGTAACTGTTCGGAAGAAGTTCTTTATTTACAATTCCGTTGGCAGAATTACCAAAGCTTCTCCACGCACCGGCATAGTATTGAACAGTACCCGTATCGATGGGTGTACCCAAACTGTTCTTTAACTGTACTGCAGTATTTACTGTCTGGAAAACCACGTTGGGGTTAATGCCTATATTTTGTTGAGTGTCGATGCTGGCATTTGCATAAGTCATTCTGAATTTGTAGCTATTTGGCAGAAGTTCCATATTGGCAATCCCGTTTGCAGTAGTACCAAAATTTTGCCATGCACCCGCATAATATTGTACTGTTCCGGTATCTAGAGGATTGCCGTGGCTGTCCATTAGTTGAACTGATGAATTAACGGTTTTGAATATGACGGTATCATTTCCCACAGTTACATTGGATAATGTCTGGCTGCAGTTGGCATAAGTCATTTTTAAGTTTACTTTTTTGCGTGGTGTATTAACTAAGAATGTGCCGTCATTATTATTAACGGCATTTTGCCATGTGCTATCGTAATATTGCAGTGAACCGGTAGTTATATTAATGTTGCTGCTGTTCACTAATTTTACAGCTAAACAAGAGTTTGGTAATTTAGTAAGTAAGTATTCCGTATTATACCTTATTAATGCATATGCTTCGCTTGTAAGATTAGAACTACTATCTAAGTTTACGTTATTCAGAACATTATTTAATGTATTACGTGCGCCGGCAATATTATTTTGCTGCAACTGCGATATTGCAGTATCAAAATAAGTTGTATATTTATTCGCTGTTGACTGGTTTCTTATCCATCCCAGATTTAACGATTGCTGTTCAAAGTTTAATAATGTATCTAAGAAATTCAAAGGAACAAATGGAGAAGGAGTATCTACAGGTGCAATAGTATAGCCCGTTATTGAATTAGTCCGAATATCATTAGCTATATCTGAATAATTATATATGTCCAAATCAGGTCCAAAGGCAACTGTTTGTACTTCACCACGCAGGTGGTATTGTATAATTGCAGGTATGATTAAAGATTTAACTAAAAATCCGCTTACTGTTGCCCCTGGATGAACAGAAATTTGCGACCAAAAACTAGTCCAGTTAATTCCACTGGAATCAAATCCGCCTACTACCCACCAACGTTCCGGGCTGAATATCTTTTTCGATTCGGTCATTTTTTCTAAATAAAAATCTCCTATTCTTTGTTTTGAAATATTTTGACTGGAAACTGAATAAGAATAAATCAAAGAATCACTATTTGGATCTTTATTTATAATGCAATTAACCGAACCCGATAGCCTGTTAGCGGGTAAGAATTGATTCAATCCTACCTGTACGGTATTGTTCCATAAACCGTATTTACTGCCATTCCATCCATAAGAAACATAGGGCAAAGTTGATATATTTACCTGCGGGTATTTAAAAGCAGTTGCTGTTGTATCCTCATTAGGCGGCCAATATGTTAATATCTCTTTAATTTCATTATCATTTGGATCAATAAGATGGAAATAATATTTACCTATCAATTTTGTTGTTCTATTAATTGGGTCAATATCATTAATGATTTCACCGTTGGTTCCATCCCAGCTTATTATCCATAAATTAGTAACATAGTAGCCGCCCACCATAAGTATAATATCAACTCGGCCGTCTAAATTTATATCTGCAGTTGTCATAATTTCACCAGAGCAACCATAATTATAGTTTTGTCCAAAAACACTCGTATCCGTGTTTGTAATACATATTGGTTGGCTTATCCAAAGTATTGTGCCGTTTCCCCAAAACCCTATGACGGTACTGTCCGGGCGTGTATAATAATTACCCTCATCTGAAGTACTATCTCCATTATAAGCAGGATATGCTGTGAATAGCACTTTATTCTTTAATGTGCCGTATGGATCTGCAAGTTCGCCATATATTGAAAATTTATATAACATTGAGTTGAGAATAAAATAACTGAATGAATAATTTGGGCCAAGCTGTTGTTTAATCTGCAGGCTGAGCTGATTTCGAATAGTTCCATTAGGGTCAAATTGCGACATAGGACCGAACTGACTGAAAGTTGGTGCTGAAAAGCTGTATAAAAAGATACTTAATAATAAAACTTTGATTTTCATAAAATTCTCCTATTGAGGTAAAAACGTAAAATAGTAATTTAAAACTTGGCCTTGATAATTAGGTTCTCCTGAATTATATGTTCTTTCATAATTATACCAGGTGCCTTCATATCCACCATCCCAATTATTGCCATTAAAATTAACTTTTTGAGGGAATTTGTTTTTAACACCTTTAGAAAAAATCCTTAGTATTCTTAATAGATAAGCATCAAACCCGGGATTTGGTTCATTCAACATTTCAGGGTAAAAATTTTTATCTGCATAATTAACTAAGTTCCAATCAAAAGCATTGTAGTATGTTTGTTGAAAAGGGCCATAAGAAGCTATTATTCTTGATTGGGCTAAAATACTATATTTTGTTAAAGTATTACTACTTAGTGCTAGTTTTGCACTATCAATTGCCATACTTGCTACAATATTTTTATTAACATTTGGCAATTTTTTAAGGATTTTATCATGATATCCTTCATATAACTCTGTAATATCATTTCCACCATAGCCATAAGTATCAGCATCATCAGTGCTATTGTTAACACAAATTGCTTTTGTACTGTTCCAATACCGGGATTTAAAATCATCTGCAATAATTTTCCCAATGGTTTCTGGATTAAGTGGATACCCTACTTTTTGATAAAAATAAATATGGTTTGCAGGTATTGAAGCACCTGAACCCATGGCAGTAGTCGTAACTACAAATTTATTACCAGGACCAAAATAATGTTGATTTGATAACGGATTTATCTGACAATCTAAGTCTATCCAGGGTTCATATCTATATGCTGGTTGAAATCCCGATTCTTTGAACATCTGCGCTTTTATAAGTTGTGGAGGAATGCCGCTTCTTCCTGCCTTGCTAATACAGGAATCATCTATACTATAAGAAATACCAAATACATCTTCTGCTTGATTACAATTAATTTTATCAATTATATCTTTTGTACCCAATTTAATTGGTTTTGTAACTTCAATTTCAAGAGAAGCAGTTTGAGAATTGTAATTAGCGCTTAATATTACTTTATTAGTATTTCCCGCCTGCCAGTATCTTCCAACCAATCTAATCAGCCCTGTTGCTAAATTTTGATTTTTATTCCAAATAGGCTTTGATTTTTCCCAATATACTGCCTGTATCTCTTGATTAACTGAAGAAACCGGGCTGTCTCCCCAAACGTCCGCTGCAATACCTCCATTTGTTAATTTTGGAATGCCGTCGTTACCTGGTATAACTTCTTCTATTTGAATCTTTCCATTACCATTAACTACCCTCGCCTGGTAATATTTCGTCCCGCCAAGGAGAATAGTGCCCCCCTTTATAATAATATTTTGATATGCCCACGTGTCTGCATAAAAGTTACCTCCACAGCAGTATGCAGAAGCTGTTTTATCAGGTGATTCATTCGGCTTGTTAACTTCACCGGTAACTTCTTTTTTACTTGACACCGGTGGTTTTGAAACAGGCTTTACTCTTGTTAAATTATTGTTACCGGCTGAAAGAGTAATACCTTTATTAGTATAGATTGGCATTCGCGAACCATAATTGTACCTGATAAATTCTCTTTTGTATTAGAATCCTTTATCTTATTATTCCCAACACCTATTTTACAAGGAATAATTATATTATCTACACCGACTCTGACTTTAACAACAGCGCTATCACTTTTAAGATTATCGCCTGCAACAAACATCACAGGCTGGGATACACCATCAAAATATTCACCTTCCATACCGTTAACAAGAAAACTGCCTGCGGCGCAGCCATGAATTACACCTAATTCAAAGGTATCGGTAGATAAAAAATCTTCCAGCGTACCATCTAAGTATTTTCTTTTAAATGATAATTGTACTGTATCCCCGGGAGCGATACTATCCGGCGTCATAGTTACGGCAATTGGCCCTGTGTATTCAGCCGGGTCAGGTTTATACAAAATTTGAATTGTCAGATTACCAAAATACAGGTCTGTCCAGTCATCAAAGTCCAGTTCAACAGGATTTACGTATCCATCTACCAGTTCTTCATATTGTCTCGAATATCTTGGATAAAGATTTAATCCTGAAACTACGGTATTTGAAGATTGCAGATATAGAAGCAGGGAATCTCCTGCCGCCATATTTCCGAGATCAATTGTGTCCCCCGGGGCAATTGTAGAATTATTACCCAGCAATTTAGAATGAGGTGTCTGTATCCAAAGTTCATCATTTGCTGAAAAATTTACACTTTGTACCAGTGCATATGCCCTTCCTTTAACTGTAGGTTTAAAAGATTGGCATGGAACGAATGGGTTGCCTCGTGTTGCCAAAATCTCCGGCGGCGGCATTGCGGCAAGTGAATAATCAACGTTAACGGTTAATACCCAATAGAACTCCGGCCACATTGGATATGGGCCTCCGGTAGGGGATGACGGATCAAAACTTAACGGATCGTCAGATGGATAAGAAATATTTCCCAAAGAATCCTGCAAATAAAATGAAAACTTATACCATTGAGGAAATATCCCGATAGTTGTGTCGGTTTGATCCACCGGGGAAACATCTGTAATAAGACCAAGATTTTCATCATATAATTTCCACCGCTGTGAATCTCCATGGCTATATTGTGTTAATGTTACAGTACCTCCGAAATTAATGTCAAAGATGATTCACATGTATCGCCGCCAATCAAAGCCTGGGTTTTAAAGGCTTTTGAAAATTTTGGCTTTATCTCCACCTTTTCTTTTATAATTGCCTGCGGAAACAAAGTTATACAGGTAAACAAAACAAGAAAAACTGTTAGTACTGCTCTCATCATAACCCTCCCTCAAATGATAAAAAAGTAAAACAATATTTATGGACTCAGACCGTATGCCCGGAGAAATAAAATAATCTTTTCTAAAGGAAAAAGTTTTGTAAACTTCGTAAACCGGATGTGCAGTTCTTGTTAGAGTTTATCCCTGTATTTGAAGTAAAATATTTGTTCCGCCTGTTCATAATAAACTCCCGCAATTTTTCCCGCAAAAATAAAATTTAAATGTTAATCCAAAAAAGGAATAACAGTTATTAAAAACACAATCGTTATTTATAATAATACTCCGAAAAATTTTATTAGTCAAGAAGTATTTTTAAAATGAATGGAAAAAATTAGATGCTTATTTGGCCATAATAAATTATAACTCGCTCTACATTCTATTTTTCAATGGGAGAAACTCGTGATGTTAGAATAAATATTGTAATCTAATTAGTTATCACGCCAATTTTATTAAAAATTTATACACGGCAGCAGTGAAATTGATACAGCTTTAGGTAAATTGGCTAACAACTCACTCTATTCTTACTTATTTTAAAGATTAAAATTTATTTAAAAGTTTTTTAAATGAAAATTGCAGTTTTATTATCCGGCGGGGTTGATAGTTCCGTTGCGCTGCGTTTGTTAAAGGACCAGGGACATGAACTTACTGCATTTTATTTAAAGATCTGGTTGCAGGATGAATTTTCTTTTTTAGGAGAATGCCCCTGGGAAGAAGATTTAAGATATGCCAGGGCTGTGTGCGGCCAGGCGGGAGTTCCAATTGAAGTTATGCCTTTGCAGACTGAATATTGGGAGACGGTGGTTACTTATACAATTTCGGAAATAAAAGAAGGCAGAACTCCTAATCCTGATATATTCTGCAACAGCCTGATTAAGTTCGGACAGTTTTATGATAAGATAGATCCATCATTTGAGAAAGTTGCGAGCGGCCATTATGCCAATGTAAAATCACATAATAATAAATATGAATTAAGCATATCTCCTGATCCGGTTAAAGATCAGACATATTTTTTAGCATACCTAACTCAAGCTCAGCTATCCAGAGCTATATTCCCTATCGGTGGGTTCAATAAAAGCGATGTACGAAATTTTGCACATTCTTTTCAGCTCCCAACTATGGATAGAAGAGACAGCCAGGGTGTTTGTTTTCTCGGCCAGATTAAATTTGATGAATTTATAAAGCATCATTTAGGAGAAATTAAAGGAGATATTGTTGATATATATACCGGGAAAAAACTTGGCCGGCATAATGGATATTATTATTATACTATAGGGCAGAGGTCCGGTTTAGGATTATCGGGAGGACCGTGGTATGTAGTGAAAAAAGATATTAAAGAAAATACCGTTTATATATCACGAGAAGATATTTCGAAAAGAGAGAGAGACAAATTTTTAGTCGGTAAGTTTAACTGGATATTAGAAGAAAAACCACCAGTAAATAATTTAAAAGTTAAAATCAGGCATGGCGCCAGGATGTATAACTGCATTCTTAATTTTTACAATGAAGAAGAAGCAGAAGTAAAATTAGACAGGCCGGATCAGGGTATTGCACCGGGGCAATTTGCAGTTTTTTACAGCGATAATTTATGCCTGGGTGGAGGAGTAATCCTATAATTAAAAGTATTTTTTAAAAAAATCTATTTTAACTAAGATTGTAAATAAATAACTTAAATTTTTTATTAAATGAGTGCTTTAATAATTTCATTTTTATATTTTTAAAACCATAATAATCTATATTCATATCAATTAATTTGGGAGAACACACTATGTCAAAAACGGAAGAGAATTTAAAAGAAGCTTTTGCAGGTGAAAGCCAGGCCAATCAAAAGTACAATGCCTTTGCAAAGAAGGCCGAAAGGGAAGGATTACCAAATATTGCCCGTTTATTCAGAACGGCTGCTGAAGCGGAAAAAATTCATGCCGAAGGTCATTTTAATTCATTAGAAGGAGTTGGAAATACAGTTGACAATCTTAAAGCGGCTGTTGCCGGGGAGACATATGAATATACTCAAATGTATCCCCCTATGCTTGAAGAGGCAATTGCAGAAAATCATAAAGCAAAACGAATGTTTGGTTATGCTCTAAAAGCTGAAGAGGTTCATGCTAAACTATATAACCTGGCGCTGGCGGCTGCACAGCAGGGTAAGGACCTTGAAAATGTTGAATTTTATTTATGCCCTGTTTGCGGAAACATAGAATTCGGGAAACCGTTAGAAAATTGTTCCATTTGCGGGGCATTGGCCGAAAAATTTATTAAACTTTAATTTGTTCCGCGTTTAATATGAGCTTTTAAGTAAAATATTTAGATTCGTTTAAACATACGCACCTTGGTATTTTATAAGGAAATATGACCGAGCAAATTATTACATAATTATTTTTTTGAATCTTTAATGCATAATCGACATCTAATAATCAATTGAAAGGAAATGATAAGTTATGAAATATACAGTAGAAGGATCTGATATGAATTTTGAACTTGAGGTATTAAAATCCGATGTACCTGTTTTGGTTGATTTTTGGGCGCCGTGGTGCGGTCCATGCCGTTCTGTTGCACCTATTGTTGATGAAATAGCTATGGAATATCAAGGTAAACTAAAAGTTGTTAAATTAAATACAGATGATAACCAGGAAGTTGCAATTCGTTACGGAATACGCAGCATTCCCACCTTAGGTATATTCAATAACGGCCAGGTAGTTGATGGCATTATTGGAGCCGTACCAAAGAATATGATTGAAAACAGGATCAAACCTTTTATACATGAAATAAATTAAAAAAAGGCAGGTAAAAACCTGCCCTTTTTAATAAAATAAATTTTTAATCCGGATAGAGCTTGATGCTGTTTTTTAGAAATAAAAAATTAATCTTCAATCTGGACTTTATCTGAGATGGTATAATTGTCGTCAGGATTAGAAGGAAAGTGAAGAGTTAGAACATTACCAATCATGTCAATACCGTGAATAATGCCCTTACCAAATTCTCCGTTAATAAACATATTCTGCATTTGTTCTTTGATTTCATTCCAGGTATTCTGATGCGCTTTTTCTTTTATACCGCTGCCGGTTAAAATATAAAATTGTCTTCCTTCAAGCAGTATAAAAATCAAAATTCCTGTTTTATCCTGTGTGTTGCCTATCCCTAAGCGCATAAATTCTGCCTGTGCAAGTTCTTCAACCGATTTTTTTTTACTTAGAAAATGGCGGTGTTCTCTTATAGTAACGCAGATTTTCCCTGTAGTTTTCTTTTCAATCTCTTTTATTTTATGTGAGATGCGCAGGAGTTCATCGTCATTAATGAAGTGATATAATAGTCTTTTTTGCATATTCAAATAATTTTTATATATAAAAGTATGAAAGAGAAGTATCTATTACAATAAGGGAAATGATAAAGGTAATAAAAAAGCACAGCGGCATATAGCTGTGCTTTTAACAATAACGATGGATATAACTACTTTTTAGAAACGTTTATATCACCACCAGAAGTTTTCACAATGAGATCCTTGCCGCCGTTATTCAGATCAGCTTCATATTTACTTGAAGATATATTGGTTGCATTATTTCCTGAAAAATCACAGTGAATACTTCCTCCCGATGTGGACATCCGGGCATGAGCGCTGAAATCAGAAGGTAGTTTTAGATTTATATCACCTCCGGAAGTTTCCAGAAGTATACCCATATTTTGTCCGGTATAATCTAATTCGACATTTCCGCCCGAAGTACCTGCATCTATTTTGCCATTTCCGCCGATTAATTTAATTTCACCTCCCGATGTAGAGGCCGAAATATCGCCTTTGAACCCGGTTGATTTGATATCACCACCTGAAGTTTTTAAATCAAGATTACCTTCAGTGTTATCCAGAGTAACCTCGCCGCCGGAAGTTGAAGCTGCAACATTGCCGGTTGTATTTTTAATAATAATATCTCCACCGGAAGAACTCAACTCTATTTTTCCGTTCAAATCTTCGAGCCTGATATCACCGCCGCTGCTGGATATTTTAGCATTATAATTATGTGGAAGTTTGATTTCGTATCTAAGTTTAATTCCTCTACCGAAATTAAAAAAATTCCACTCGTTGTGTCCTTCGGCAGTTACTGTAACACCTTCGTCTGTTTCATCAAAATCAAATTTAACTTTTTTCTCTGCTCTTTCATTACCATATATCTTGATATAAACCTGAGGATCATCGGAGGTTGTGACTGTAACATCACCGGAATATGCTTTCAATTTAAAGCTTTTACCGGGGACTGTATTAAAAGTTTTTTCATTGAGTAAAGAGTAGCTTGAATCCTTAAATTCGCTATAATGGCCGCATGCCAGCGATGAAAAAACTAAAAATATCAATATTGGGATGAAATATCCCATTCTTCCAAAATTTATTATTCTCATATATTTCTCCCGATTGTTTATCTTTTAGACCTGGATTTTTTTAAAAGGTTACTATTATATTATAATTAGATGCAAATTACCCGTATAAATTTTCAATTTTTAGGTTTAAATGATCATCGGCCGGGAATATAAAACAACGGTAGTAAAATAAATATTGCGGTATTGCATGAGCATTTCTACTTATATTATTAATATCCCAAAAGGAAGCTTCTTTGATTATAAACACCTTTTAAATAGATAGTAATAATTCCTTAAATTAGCATTGATTCGGGAAAATAAATTTTTTATAATTAAAATGTATATTCAAAAAAAATTTATTTTTTGTCTTCGAACAGAAAAAGCAAAGTAATTTGAGTAATATGAATAAATTCGTAAAATCAGGATCAAAAATTTTAGCACTTATTACTTGCTTTTTTATTATAACATTATTTTTTGATCAGGCAAACCTGCTAGATATTATGATGGGGAACGATGAAAATATTGATATTCAGCATCCTGAAGAAGTTGATGCTTCACTTATACAATCCACGCCCTTTTTAGACCAAATATGCTTCGATAATGTGATTTCATCGGATAAATTTGAAATTAATAATGCAACAAATGCAGTTATTCTTGCAAGAATGGTAATTGTTGATGAAGACAGCCCCTTTACGGAAACCATACTTCCTAAAGTTACCCAATCAAGTGATGCATTTGAAAACGATTTTCATAAGGATTCGTATTCATTTATTAACATTCAAAACGGTATATATCTTCAGAATCGTACACTTCTAATTTAGAATCTTATAACACCCAATTTATAAAATTTCATTTAATTATTTCGCCATTGTACTAAGGCATATTGTGAATAATAATATGCAGTTAATAGTTAAAGTCTAATTTGGCTTAATTAATTCTGCCATTATAATTAATCGAATAAATCGAAATATAAATCAGCGGGTTATATGAGAAAAAAAGTTAATAGTATAATTTTTAACGCAATAATTCCCTTTGCTCTCTTTATGCTTTTGCCATCAATTTGTTATCCAAATTTATTACGGGATAATATTGATTCGGTGAAAATTAATTTGCTTCAAGCAGAAAAGAAATTTTTGCAAAATAATCTTCAGCTCCTTGCGTCAAAATATAATATAAATGCTGCCCGTGCTACAATAATTCAGGTAGATTTATGGAACAATCCGAATCTTTCAATCGGACAAAATATATATAATAAGCTTACCGGGAAATATTTTGATGTTACAAAAACCGGTAACACCGATATACAAATTCAACAGCTATTTCTGCTTGCCGGAAAACGAAATGACCAGATAAAAATTGCCGAGATAAATACAAATATAGCAGAGGCTTCTTTTTACAATTTACTCCGGACTCTTAAAACCGAACTGAGAACTGATTTATACGATCTTTATTTTTTACAAGAATCTCTTAGTTTTTATGATGAAACAATTCCTTCCGTAAAAAAGACTGTTGATGCGTCTGAAAAAATATATGAAAGTCATTCAATCCTTCTTTCTGAAGTTCTCAGATTGAAGTCATTGTTATTTACACTTCAAAGCGAGCGGTTATCCATTGTAACTCAAATTTCAGGGATTGAGAATGATTTGAACATTCTGCTTTCAGATTCGACAGGTAAAAGTTCTTATTTTATTCCGCAGATAAATATTCAGTTATTTGATAGTTTAGATACAAAGAATATATCGTTAACTGATGCAATTCAAGCGGCTTATGAAAGCCGGCCGGATCTTAAAATAGCCGAGCTAAATTTAAAATCCGAGGAAGCAAATCTTGTTCTTCAGAATGCACTTGCAATACCAGATGTAACTCTTGGCGGTGCATATTCCCGACACGGGAGTTATATACCTGACTATCTTGCCCTTACTATATCAATTGATCTACCGGTTTTTAACCGCAACCAGGGCAACATAAGTGTTTCTGAAAATAATATTGAAGCAGACAAAGCATTACTTAACCAGGCAAGGAATTCCGTAAAAAAGGATGTTGTTACCGCTTATGATAAGGCTTTTGAAACCGATAAACTTTACCGGAATTTTGATAATAAGTTCAGCGGTGAATACAAAGAATTAACGTCCGGTATGACTGCTAATTATGAAAACAGAAATATGACAATAATTGAGTTTACAGATTTTTATGATTCATATAGAACAAGTGTGCTTCAAACAATTCAGCTTCAAAACAGCAGAATTGACTCATTTGAGAATTTGAATTTTGTTACTGGCAAAGATTTACTTACTCCACCGGGAGATTAAAATATTTATAAATTATTACACACGTGAAAGTAGGAAGAATATGAAAGGTATATTAAAAATTATTTTATACCCTTTATTAATGCCGGCAGTTCTATTAATTGTTAGTTTATCGACGCAAAGTTGTACAGATGCCGACGGGAAACAAGCTTCGGATGCTCTTTCCAAAAAAGTATCCGTTAACAATGAAGGGCAAATTATAACATTTCCTAAAGATAGTCCCGGGCTGAATGAATTGAAGGTTTCCACAGCCGGAAAAGGATCAGCAACTCTTTCGGTTATTGCACCTGCACGCATAGTTGCAAGCATTTCCTACTCAAAGAATTCGGTGTCCCCGATCGTACTGTTTGATTCACCGGATGTTACATCCTTATATTCTCAATATATTCAGAGCAAAGCAAACGTTGAGTTAACATCAAAGAATCTGATCCGGACAAAACAAATGTTTGATAATCTTGGTGTAACCGGAAAAGATTTAAATCAAGCGGAAACAGATGCCGCTACTGCGAAAGCAAGCCTGGCAGAAATGGAGGGACGGCTTAAACTTTTGGGTTTTAACCCGGTTGAAATGGAAAGCATAAAAGGCGATATGGTTTGGTTAATGGCAGATGTTCCCGAAGCGCAGCTTAGAGAAATTTCAAAGGGCGGATCTGCCCGAATTACATTGGCGTCATTTCCCAATAAAATTTTTACAGGCAGAATTGATGCAATAGGGAGTATAATTGACCCCAATACACGGGAAATAAAAGTGCGTATATCGCTTGCGAATCCTGAAGGTAAATTTCTTCCGGGAATGTTTGCACAAGCTGATTTCGGGAATAAGATAAGTGAAGCTTATATTCTGCCTTTAACTGCAGTTGTCACAGTTGAAGGAAACGACTATATATTTATTCAAACAGCGTCGAATATTTTTGAAAGACGAAAGGTAATTATGGCGAGTTCCGATGCATCACAGTTAGTTATTCTAAACGGTTTGAACGAAAATGAAAAGGTGGTAACATCCGGAGCAATACTTTTAAAAGGAATAAGCTTTGGTTATTGAAATTAATAGTCAATTTTAAAAGCATTTAAATTAAAAATTTAATATCGAAATAATATGATACGTAAACTCCTTGGGTTTTCATTAAATCAACGGTTGGCAACAATTGCTATAGTGTTTTGCTGCGTAGCAGTCGGAATCTGGTCATGGCTAGAGCTTAAAAAAGAAGCCTACCCGGATGTCGGGGATACCCAGGTTGAAGTGATTACCACGTATCCCGGGCAGGCGGCCCAGGATGTTGAACAACAAGTAACGCTGCCTCTTGAACGGGCGCTTAACGGCGTACCTAAAGTAAACAACAGGCGTTCCAAAACTATTTTCGGTCTTTCCGTAATAGATTTAACTTTTGATGATGGAACCGATGACTATTTTGCAAGGCAGCAAGTATTGGAAAAAATTAATGATGCAGTGCTTCCTCCAGGTGTAAATCCATCGCTTGGACCTTTAACCGGTCCTGTTGATGAAATTTTTCGTTATGTTATAGAAGCGAATGATAATTATACTCCTATGCAATTAAGAACCCTGGAAGACTGGGAAATTATTCCAAGGCTCCTGCAGGTTCCAGGTATTGCCGACGTTGTAAATTTTGGCGGACTTGTAATGCAATACCATGTTATAACTACTCCGGATAAACTTTTCCGTTACAATCTTTCGCTTCAAAATATTATAGATGCAGTTCAGGCGAACAATGTAAATACCGGCGGCAACATAATAAGAAGAGGAGAACAGGGATTTGTAGTAAGAGGTATTGGAGCAATCCGCAAAAAAGAAGATATTGAAAATATAGTACTGCAGTCGGTGAATGGTGTACCTGTATATATTAAAGACGTTGCTTCAGTTGAAGAATATCCATCTCCTCCTACAGGTATTCTTGGATATACGATCCGGTCTGATGATTCAACAAAAGTGGATGTAAATTCAAGTATCCAGGGTCTTCTTGCAATGAGGCGAGGTGAAAATCCTTCAGAAGTAATTGAAGGATTGAAAGATGAAATTAAGGAAATTAATGAAAATGTCCTTCCTGAAGGTGTACATCTGCGGATTACGTATGACAGGAGCCAATTGGTAGATTATACTATCGATACCGTATCGCGGACATTATTCGAAGGATTTTCTATTGTAATACTTGTGCTTATATTTTTTATTGGCAGTGTTCGCTCCGCGCTTGTAGTTGCAACAACAATACCTATCTCTCTTCTTTTTGCTTTCAACATGATGAAATTAACCGGGATACCGGCGAACCTGTTGTCGCTTGGTGCAATTGATTTCGGTATTATTGTTGATGGTGCGGTTGTTATGGTGGAAAATATTATGAGGCGTTACAGAGATGCAACCCCCGAAGAAAGAAGCCAGGGTATAATCAGGCTGACATTAACAGCGGCCCAGGAGGTTGGGCGGGAAATATTTTTCTCTATAACTATTATTATTCTTGCATATTTACCTATTTTTTCTTTTCAGCGTGTAGAAGGAAAACTTTTTTCACCAATGGCATATACTCTCTCTTATGCAATCCTAGGCTCAATGATATTAGCCTTGACGGCTATACCGGTATTGATGACTGTTATTTATAAAAAGCATTTTACATCTCAGAACCCGGGTAATATTGAATGGCATAACCCAGTTTATTACTGGATTGAAAAAAAATATATGGGAGCGATTGAATTTTTTACTAAGCACGCATTACCTGTTGTAGTAACTTCATTTGCAGTAGTAATAGTTATAGCTTTCTTTGGCGCCAGGCAAATAGGGACGGAATTCTTACCAGAACTTGATGAGGGAGCTTTTAATATAAGATGCTTCTTTCCCGTTGGAATAACGCTGCAGGATGCAGCGGTTTATTGTCCTGTAATCAGGAATGTAATAAGTAATCACAAGCAGGTAAACGTTGTATTAACACAATTAGGCCGTAATGATGACGGTACAGATCCATACGGCCCAAACCGGCTTGAAATTCTGGTAGGATTAAGAGATTATTCATTGTGGACTAAAGATACCAGCAAAGAAGAGCTTCTTGTAAAAATAAAAAATGAGCTGGAGCAGGCAGTTCCAAGCGCTCAAATCCTTTTCTCGCAGCCGATACTTGATAATGTGACTGAAGCCGTAACGGGCAGTGTTGCCGATCTGGCTGTATTAATTAATGGACAGGATTTAAATTTAATGAGACGAAAGGCTGACTCAATTCTTGCTATAATTAAAAAAATCCCGGGATCAAGTGAATCGGGTATAGAACAGGAGGGGGATCAGGCGCAACTTTCAGTTGAAGTTAACAGGGAACAGGCTGCAAGGTTCGGAATAAATGTGAGCGATATTCAAAGAATGATTGAAGCCGCTATAGGAGGAAAGGCCATTAGTATACTGTATGATGACCGGGGCAGAAGGTTTGATATTGTAGTCCGTTATTCTTCAGATTATCGTAGTTCGGTTCAGGCAGTTGAAAATATGCTTGTTGCTTCATCAAGCGGGAACAGAATTCCTATGTCGCAATTGGCATCGGTAAAACTTGTTGACGGTCCAACTATTATTCAACGTGAAAATGGAGACAGGCAAATTTCTGTACGCACTAATATTCGGGGACGCGATCAGGGCGGGTTTGTAGCAGAAGCACAAAATAAAGTGGCCGCGGCTATTACCTTGCCTAAAGGATATTCTATTGAATGGGGAGGACAGTTTGAGAATCTTGCCCGGGCAGGAAAGAGGCTCGCGGTAGTTATTCCGCTTACAATTGGAATAGTCTTTTTATTATTATTCTCGATGTACAGGAATATTAAGCATGTTGCTGTTGCAATGTCATGTATTCCGTTTGCATTAATCGGCGGGATCCTTGCTTTGCTTATTAGAGGATATAATTTTAATGTATCTGCAGGAGTTGGCTTTATATCATTATTTGGTGTTTCGATTATTGCCGGGGTTCTATATGTTTCCAGAACTAACAGGCTTATCGATGATTATGGTATGAATATTAATGACGCGGTTAAGAAAGCTGCTATAATCCAGCTTCGTCCTAACCTTATGACAATTCTTCTTGCATTGTTGGGCTTAATTCCTGCTGCAAGGGCAACAGGTATCGGCTCGGACGTTCAGAGGCCTTTAGCAACAGTAATAGTTGGAGGTTTATGTACGGCACTTATACTTACCCTGTTAACATTGCCTTCTCTTTACCTGTTACTTGAAAGGAATAGTAAAAATAATAACAATAATAAATTGGTTGAATGACATAGTGAAATGTATATTTGCAAACAGCTAAATAATATTATTCCCATATCAGGAGGTAATGAATGGTTGAAATAAAATTTTTTTTAGATGAGAATGACATGTACAATGATAAATCTAAGCATGAATATATAATGCGTTATCTTATGCATCATTCAATTATGGGAGCCTCAGTATTTGAAGCAAAAATTGGCTACGGCCGTAAACATCATCTTCATCATCCTCAAAATCTGGGCAATGTAGATGAAAACCCGATCATGATAATGTTCATCGATGAAGAAGATAAAGTTGAATTGGTACTTCCGCATTTAAAAGAAGTTCTTAATCAGGGATTGATTGTTAAAACGAAAGTTGAACAAATATAAAAAATTAAAGTATAATAATATTAATGCTTTATTTAACAGCCTGATTTGGGCTGTTATCTTGTCCTCTTAATATAGTTTTTAAATTAATTATTAAGGTAAAAAAATGAGTCTAAATAAGATTGTGTTTTATTTAATTTTTATTCTTTTAATTTATTCATACACTGAAATATATGGCCAAAAGGAAAGTCAAAACAAATTAAGCGGTAATTTATATATAGATGCCGGCATAGAACCGCCAACTCTTCTGAGGGAGGTAAACGAACAAATTTTATCAAATTTACATGAACCTGATGAATATGATTCGAATGCAAAACAACGAAAGTCTCCTCTCCTTGCCGGAATACTATCAGGGATTCTGCCCGGATCCGGAGAATTTTATTCTGGGCAATACTTAAAAGCTGCAATTTTTTTAACAATTGAAGCTGCTTCAATTACTACAGCCGAAATATACAACCATAAAGGCAACTACCAAACTTCATTTTTTGAATGGTATAACAATCAGCATTGGAGTGTAGTACGATATGCACAATGGACTTTGAATAATGCCGCTAATATAAATCCCTCTGTTAATACCGCTCAGTTTCTGGCAGGCGGCGCAAACCAGGTAATATCGACGAAAAATGGTGTTGCCACCGGGGTTAATTGGGGAAATTTAAACCTGTTAGAAAGCGAATTGGGTACAGATGGCAGCGGAAGCGGATATTCACATGAATTGGCTGTATTTGGTTCACAGGATTTTTATGAAATAACGGGTAAATATCCACAGTTTGTTTCAGGCTGGGATACATTCCCCGTTTCAACTTATACTGATTACAACAGCTATTTGTTGCCTCAAATGTTATGGTATGCTCATCAAAGAGGTATTGCAAACAGTTTATATCAAACTGCATCTTTTTTTGTCGGAGTAATTTATGTTAATCATTTTTTAAGTATAATTGATGCGGTTTGGAGTACACATAATTATAACAGTCGACTCGCTATGAATGTAAGCCTTCAAAATATTAATTTTGCCGGCGGGATAAATATCAGCCCAACGCTAAAAATAAGTTACAATTTATAAGATTTGTATCTAAAATAATTTTTAATTAAACTGATTTAAATATTGCTTGCTAAAGATTACCCTTTGATTTTTATTGAAATATGTTAATTCGATATTAATGTTATAAAATTGACACATAATAATAGTGAGTATTACGCAATGTTATTTATTCTATCAAAGCTTTAATAAAGTAATAATTATATTAAAATTCCCCGGGAGATATAATGAATCTAAACCTGAAAACATTTTTATTTTTCTTTTTTTTCTGCACTGTATTGTATACAAAGCCAATATTCCCCCAGCAGTTGGACGGAGGAGTATTTGGCGCCCCTGTTGTAAAATTCAGTTCAATGGCAGGGCAAAATGCAATCTTAGCCGGCGGAAGATTCGGCTGGGTTATAGACAGTAGTATCGTGCTGGGCGGCGGCATATATGCGATGGAAAGCAGGGTTAAAACAAATATTGTTGACCCGGTAAGTGGACAGGATGTATTGCTTAATTTTAACTGCGGCGGTATTGAGCTGGAATATATATTTTTCCCGGGGAATTATATTCATGCTTCTGCCGATATGTTCATTGCAGGGGCCGGTACTACATATGGAGTATCAAATAAGGGAGTACCCCATTCAAGTTATTTCAGCCAGAATCTTTTGTTATTTGAACCGCAATTAAATGTTGAATTTAATATTGTAAAATGGTTTCATTTTGATACCGGTGTAAGTTACAGGATTTGCATACCCCCCGGAACCGACAGTTTCGATGATACGGGAGGGATAAGTTTACATGATATACAGGGCTATTCGGTATTATTTACTTTTAAATTCGGCGAATTATAAATATTTTAATAAAATTATTAATTGAGAATATTATGAAAAAACTTACTTACTTTATAAAAATAGCCCGGTATGATTATCCTGAATGGGTTCAGTTCACAAGTGGTTTTTTATTTGTTTATTTTGCCTTTAATGTGTCATCTTTTACTTTTGCTCAGAATACTCCCCGGGATTCAATCACAGCGGGAACAAATCAGATTGTTGCTGTTAATAATTTTTTATCATTGTCCGAATATGCTGGTACAGGACGGGAGAATTACTCTTCAGAGGGTTCTCTTCCAATATCTGTATTTGATGCTCCGGAATCTTATATGATAGATACACTAAACAATTTTGTACCGTTATCTCAATTTACTTATGCAGGGGAGCGACGCTACACAATAGATGGTTCACTACCAAGATCAGTAACTCAAATACAACCGACAAACCTTTCAATTCTTAGCGGACTTTATATTGGAACAATGGTAGGGCTTCACATTTATCAGCACAATGCATGGTGGAAGGATCAAAGAAGAGGATTTCATTTTGAAGAAGACTGGGTCTCTGCATTGCAGGCCGATAAATCCGGCCATTCTTATGGCGGATATATGGCATCTTATATAATGAGTGAGGGACTAATGGCTTCCGGATTTAACTGGAACGATGCTACACTTTGGGGCGCTATTTTCGGATGCGCTTACCAGACTTATGTTGAGGTTAATGATGGTTTTGCGAAAGAGTGGGGATTCAGCCCCTCCGATTGGTACTTTGATGCGCTAGGCCCGTTATTTTTTTTAGCTCAGCATCATGTTGAAGCTTTGCAGAATATTACTCCCAAATGGCAGTTTATTCCTACTACATGGTATAGCGAGCCTCAAATTGTACGTCCGGCTACATTATTTGATGACTATAATAGTTCGTCATTCTACTGGTCTTTAAATGTATACAATATCCTTCCTGAACAGTTAAAACAATATTGGTTGCCCTGGCTGAATATTGCAGTAGGGTATGGTGCAAATGCAGTGGATGCCGTTTCAGATCCAAACGAGCCGCCCGATCAGCTTTCCCAAAGGCGTTATATTGTATGTTTGGATTATGATTTAATTAAATTGCTGCCTGACGGAGGACCGTTCTGGAATTGGTTTAGGCAAAGCCTGGATTTAATTAAGTTTCCCGCACCTTCATTTGAATTTTCAAACGGCATAACAAGATTCAGATTATTTTACCCGTTTCATCTTCATTTGGGGAGTCTAAAATTTTAAATTGGTAGTCTAAATGGATTAAAAAATAAAGAGGCTGTCTCAAAAGGCAGCCTTTTTTGTTTTAAAAGAGGATTTAAATAATTTTGGGGTAGAAAAAAACAAGAGAAGATATGTCCGAACCAATCTTTAAACCGTATCAACAGAACCAGTTGTATCTACTACCGCCGTCAATAGAAGAAATGATAGCAGAGAACCATCCGGTAAGAATAGTCGACCAAATAATAGAAAAGATAAACATAAAGCCATTATTGAAGTTATATAAGGGCGGAGGAACAAGCAGCTACAATCCGAAGATGTTATTGAAGGTTCAGGTATATGCATACTTAAAGAACATATACAGCAGCAGAAAAATAGAGGAGATGACAAAAGAAAATATTCATATGATGTGGATAAGCGGGATGAGTAAGCCTGATCATCATACAATAAACCGCTTCAGGTCAGATCGATTGAAAAAGGTATTGGAAGAGATATTCAGCCAGATAGTAATGCTGCTGATAGAAGCAGGTCAGTTAAGCATAAAAGAAATCTATATAGACGGGACCAAGATAGAAGCCAATGCAAACCGGTACAGTTTTGTATGGGGAAAATCGATAAAGAAAAACAAGGAAAGAATAAGAGAGCAACTCAAGGATTTGTGGGAATACACTCAGAAGATAGCTGAAGCAGAAGAAAAGGAAGATGAGCCGGAGGAATTTGATCAAATAGAGCCTGAGAAAGTAGAAGAGGCGATAAAAAAAATAGATGAGATACTGAAGGATAAACCGGTAGATAAGAAAATAAAGCAAAAGACAAACTACGGGAAAAAGAATTGGGCAAAGAACCTGGGAAAGTATAAAGAGCAGGAACAAAAGCTGGGAGATCGTAACAGTTACTCTAAAACAGATGAAGAAGCAACGTTTATGAGAATGAAAGAAGACCATATGAAGAATGGTCAGCTAAAGGCCGGATATAACGTACAGATATCAAGTAACAACCAATATATAGTAAATTACAGTATACACCAAAAGCCAACAGATACAACAACATTACCCGGTCATATTGAATCTTATAAGGACAAATACGGGCAAGTTCCGGAAGTAGTAGTAGCAGATGCCGGCTATGGGAGCGAACAGAACTATCAATATCTTTCAGACAACAAGATAGAGGCATATGTAAAGTATAATTACTTTGATAAAGATCAGAAGAAAACAAAAACAGACAAGAATCCATTTGCCGCCGAGAAGCTCTATTACAATGAACAACAGGACTGTTATTATTGTCCGATGGGGCAACCTATGGAATACAAGGGACAAACAACAAGCCGGAACGATAACAATTATTTAAGGCAAATAAGAATATATCAGGCAATCAACTGCAATGGCTGCCCGGTAAGAGGAGTATGCCATAATCAGAAAACAAACCGGATAATAAAAGTAAGCCATGTAGGCAATTATCTGAAAAGGAAAGCCAAGGAGCAACTTGAATCGGAAAAAGGAATGTATTACCGTAAGAAACGATCAATAGAAGTAGAACCTATATTTGGAAACATAAAACAGAACAAAAAATTTAAGAGGTTTTGCTTAAGAGGAATAGAAAAAGTAAAAACAGAATTTGGCCTGATAGCAATAGCACATAATCTAGCCAAGTTTGCGATGGCAATCTGATCGACAGGTTCGGCCATTAAAAAAGGCTGCCTCTAAATATTACTTTTGAGACAGCCTCTTATAAAAAAAGAATTTAATTCAGTAGACTAAAATAATTTTAGATAATTACAGAATGAATTTGCTAAGATCTCTATTCTTCACGATGGTATCTAATTTCAACTTCACAGTCTTGGCTGAAATTTTTACTTTCTCAGCAGGAATCTTATCCGGAACATCAAATAGAATTTCGTCCAGCAGGGTAGTTAGAATTGTATGTAGCCTTCTGGCTCCTATATTTTCTACCTGATCATTTACTTCTGAAGCAATACGCGCAATTTCCTTTATTGCATCCTGAGTAAATTCCAATTTTACTCCTTCACTTTCCAGCAAAGCATTGTATTGTTTTAGCAGTGCATTTTCAGGCATAGTTAATATTTTAATAAAATCTTCCTGTGAAAGGCTTTTTAGCTCTACCCTTATGGGGAAGCGCCCTTGTAATTCAGGGATTAAGTCGGACGGCTTAGATACATGGAAGGCTCCTGAAGCTATAAACAAAATATGATCTGTTTTTACCACGCCGTATTTAGTGTTTACGTTGGAACCCTCAACGATAGGTAAAAGATCCCTTTGTACACCTTCACGGGAAACATCCGGGCCTGAGCCCTTTCCGCCGCCGGCAACTTTATCTATTTCATCTATAAATATAATCCCAGATTCCTGAACTCTATCTATTGCCTCCTTTTGAACGGCATCCATATCTATAAGCTTTTGTGCTTCTTCCTGTGTTATAATAGCTTTTGCTTCCGAAATCGGAGTTTTTCTTTTCTTTTTCTTTTTCGGCATAATATTGCCCATAATTTCCTGGAAATTTATTCCAAGATCATCGAGGCCGAACGGGCCAAGCACCTGCATACCAATAGCGTTTTGTGAATTAGCGTCGAACTCAATCATTTTATTATCAAGCTCGCCATTTTTTAATTTTTGTTTCATCCACTCGCGCGTTTTTTGATTTTGTAAAGCGTCATTGGTTGCATCCGCTTCGCCATTTTCAACTGTATGAGTTTTCTTAACAGGGGGGATTAAAAAGTCCAGAATTTTTTCATCAGCCAACTCCTCTGCTTTTGATTGAACTTCTGCTGTTTTTTCAGACTTAACCATATTAACCGCATAGTCTGCCAAATCTCGTATCATCGATTCAACATCGCGTCCTACATATCCGACTTCAGTAAATTTGGACGCCTCTACTTTTACAAATGGGGCTTCGGCAAGTTTAGCAAGCCGGCGTGCAATTTCTGTTTTTCCGACACCTGTAGGCCCTATTAAAATAATATTATTCGGTAGAATTTCTTCCCTTAACTTATCCGGGATTTGCTGCCGGCGCCACCTGTTTCTCAATGCTATTGCGACAGCTCTTTTCGCTTCCGTTTGCCCGATTATATACTTATCAAGTTCATTAACTATTTGTGAAGGGGTCAGTGCTTTTGTTGGTTTATTTTTCATATTTATTTCTTTAGCTATATTAGAGTACTTCAACATTAATTTTATCATTGGTATAAATACAGATTTCGGAAGCAGTTTTCAAAGCTTCCTCGACTATATCTTTTGCAGAGAGAGTGCTGTATTTTTTTAACATTTTAGCAGCGGCCAATGCATACATACCGCCGGAACCTATGGCGACAATCTGGTCATCCGGTTCAATAACATCGCCATTGCCGGAAATAATTAATGCTTTTCCACTTGTAATTACAGCAAGCATCGCTTCTAATTTTCTTAGATATTTATCGGTTCGCCAGTCTTTTGCAAGTTCCACAGCGGCACGGTCAACATTATCATGGTACTGCTCAAGTTTATCCTCAAATCTTTCCATTAAAGTAAAAGCATCGGCAGAAGCGCCCGCAAAACCGCAAAGTACTTTCCCACTGCCAAGTTTTCTTATTTTTACAGCATTATGTTTCATCACAGTGTTTCCCAGAGTAACCTGGCCATCACCACCGATAGCTGATTCTCCGTTGTGTACTAATCCCAGAATAGTCGTAGCGTGCATTGTAGTATCCATTTTACGGCTCCAATCATACAAAAATCTATTAAAATGATTAATTAACTTTTATAATCGTAATTTTTCCATTAGTTTTTATAAAAAACTAAATATTTTCCCGGCAAAACTACCATTAATTTATTTTCCCTCAATTATTAGATAAAATCGTTTTTTTTGAATGTTTAAAGTACAATATTTTTAATTTTGTACATAATTATAACCGGTTTAAAACGAATAATGGCATTATAATCCCTAATTATAATTAATTAGAAATATAGGGCTTAAATTTTACTGGGAGCATCCTGGGAACTGATTTTTGATACCGGATATATTCGTTCCCAAAATATTCTACAAGTTTTTTTTCTTCAAAATATGAACCAATGTAAAAGTAGATAATAACACAAACCAGAACAGTCAGATAAAACAAATCCATCTCCGGTCTACAACATAGGAATAAAATAGAAAATAAATATAAAGGATGTCTGCAGAATTTATAAGGGCCATTAATTTTAAGAGTTAATTTCTCATCGAATTCTGAAATATTATACTCTTTATTAATCCAGCGGAATATTTGAGCAATACCTAAAAATTCCTGAATGCTGAAGTATCTCAATGTCCAGATTATTCCTGCCAGGCTTAAAAATTGTGGAATGAGTATAATTAAATCAAAAGGCTGTTTCAGATCAAAAATAATTAATCTTGGTTTAGGAAAAGATTGATATATAATATAAAAAAGGAACGAAGAACCGAAAACATAAATAAAGCGGTAAAAAGCAATTAAACTTTCGTATTGCTCTATGAATATTTGTTTTACTTTTTTTGAAGCGAAGAAGGAATGAATAAACCCGAAAAAAGCAAATAGAATAATTATAAAAAATACATCTATTGCATAACCGATCATAGTTCCCTTCGCAGCCTTGCAATAGGAATCCTGAGCTGTTCCCTGTATTTTGCCACAGTCCGCCTTGCAATATGAACTCCCTCGTCATTAAGCATTTCGGCAAGCCTGTCATCGCTATACGGAGAATCCTTTGTTTCGGAATCGATAATTTCTTTCAGCCGTTCTTTGATATGTTTATTTGAAACTTCTTCTCCTGAATCAGTACTTAAGCCTTCACTAAAGAAATATTTCAACTCATGAATGCCCATGGGACTTTCTACGTACTTACCATTCACAACCCGGCTTATTGTGGAGATATCCATATGAATTTCATCTGCAATATCTTTGTAAATCATCGGCCTTAATAATTTCGGACCTTTATCAAAAAACTCATATTGTTTTTCAACTATTGCCTGCATTATTTTCATTAAAGTTTCACGTCTTTGCTGTATGCATGCAATAAACCATTTTGCGGATTCAAATTTTTCACGGAGAAATTTATAAGTGTTTTTATCTCTTTCTGAGGATTTCTTACTTTTTTTGTTTTGGTCAATCAATTCCAGGTAAGTTTTGCTAAGTGTTACCGAAGGAACACTTCTATCATTAAGAGTAATTACAAAATTATTGTCTACTTTTTCAATTAAGAAATCCGGTGTTATTTGATTCATTTCAACGGATTCGATATTACCTTCGCCGGGTTTTGGATTCAAATTTTGAATTAGCTCAATAGTTGTTTTTAAGCCATCGTCGGTAAGATTCATTTTTTGTTTTATGGCATCATATCTTTTTTGTGTAAAATCATTGAAAAATTTTTCTAATAATTCTTCGGCCAGGAAAGAATAATAAGGATCGAAGGATATATTCCTTAACTGCACAAGAAGGCATTCTTGTAGTGTTCTTGAAGCTATTCCAACCGGATCAAATGTTTGTATCTTTTTAAGCAGCGCTTCTGCGCTTTCAAGTGAAATTGATGTATGTTCAAATACCTCAAGTTCTTTTATTATTTCATTTAAGTCATTTTTCAAATATCCGTCAGAATCAAGATTTCCGATTATTTCTTCACCGAGAATATACATATCCTTATTCAGATTCAGCATTCTTAATTGTTCTCTAAGATGCTCGCTTAAACTTTCTTTAGCCGGTGCCAAAGGCTGATAAATTTCATCATCTTTACTTTTATTCAATTTATCTGAATCATACTCATACTCGCTATCGTTCATAAAATCTTCCAATTCAAATTCGTCCTTTGAATTGTCAATTATTTCTTCTTCCTCACCGGCTTCATCGCCATTATCTTTCTCATCAGTATCAAGAGACACTTCCATTTCCTCCTCCATTACTTCCTCAAGTATAGGATTTAGCTCAAGTTCAGTTTTAATACGTTGTTCAAGAGCCATTGTGTTTAATTGCAGAAGCTTCTGATACTGGATCTGCTGTGGAGAAAGTTTTTGCTGTTGTGAAAGTTTTTGACTAAGACTTAACATTTTTCATACCAATAATTTCTTTCAGTTTTGAATACCATTTTTTACTATATAATCTTTCAAGCGAATCCTTACAAAAATCAATTAATTTAATATTATTTTTTGCTCCTTTCTCTAAAGCCGGAGCGCATTCTTTAAACTTTTCAAATCTCAAGACATCTCCCCCGAATCTGGAAACCCGGATCGGGAATAGATGACAAGAGATGGGCTTTCTAAACTTTGTTTTACCATCAAAATAGGCTCGTTCAATACTGCATTTTGCAATACCCTTTTCATAATAAACAAAAACACAAGCCTTATTTTCAAAGCTTACAGTTAAAAGTTCATCTTCCTTTGATTCATAAAACCCATTTTCTTCTATTTCAAGAATATGCTTTTTAGGAAGGTATTCTTTAACAATATCTAATATACCTTCAATCTGAACAATCTCCTCTTTTAACAAAGGTGCACCATATTCGCTTTCAATCGTACAACATGCGCCTTTACACTTTTTTAGATCACATGCAAAACTAATTTCTGCTATTTCAGTCCGAATTAGAACATCTTCAATGGGTATAAGATTATTGACATACATTGGAATAATTTTTGATGAAAAGATAACAATTTGTTGTTTAATACAAAAGTTTAAATAGCTTGCTTTAAAATTTTTATTTTGACCCAAGGTAAATATTGTGACAAACGCACAATCTGCTTTCTGGCTTAATCTCATTACGGTGGATAAAAGATTAATTATTAAAGTAATTAAATATATTTAAATATATAAATAGTATATTTTTTAGGATATAGGCATTTGTTAATAGCCAATTAGAAAAATGAACATAAATAATAAGAATGTAGTCCTTACAGGCGGCTCGAGTGGAATAGGGATGGAGCTTGTAAAAAAAATTGCAAATGAAAAATGTAATCTTGCAATACTAAGCAGAAGGATTGAGGTTATACAAAGCTTAGCCTCGGAACTTTCATACTCCGGCAGTAACGTTTTAGCCATTAAGTGCGATATTACAAGAAAAGATGAAGTGGCAGATGCACTTGAAGAGGTAAAAAGAAAATTTGGGAGCATTGATATAGCAATTTTAAATTCGGGTGTTGGGAATGTTTTACCGGCAGTAGATTTTAATTCGAGTACGGCTAAAAATATTCTTGATGTAAATGTTTTAGGAATTTTTTATTGTTTCGAAGCTCTGCTTCCGGATTTTATTAAAAACAAAAATGGTATGATTGTTGGGGTTTCCAGCCTCGCAGACAGCAGAGGTTTTGCAAAAAGTGGTGTTTATTGTGCAAGTAAAGCGGCAGTTTCAATTTTTTTAGAAAGCATGAGAGTTGAACTAAAAAACTTTAATATAAAAGTAATAACAGTTAAGCCGGGTTTTGTAAAAACACCCATGACAGCTCAAAATAATTTTGTTATGCCTTTTCTTATGAGTGCGGATAAAGCAGCTAAAATAATTATATCCGGGATTAAAAAAGAAAAACATATAATACAATTTCCTTTTCCAACGGTATTAAGTATAAAATTTTTAAAATTATTACCCGATTTAATTTTTGATATTATTGCCGGGCGGACATAATTTTATAATAAATTATAAAAAGAAAGATATTCCTTGACTACAATTCAGCATTGGTTCGATGAGTATTCTGAAAGTCACCAAAATCATACGAATAAGATAATTCATTTTATTTGTGTACCTTTAATATTTTTTAGTATTGTGGGCCTATTAATTTCAATACCAACGGGATTTTTACATCTTTACTTCCGTTGGGAACCTCCTTTTTATTACAATTTTGGTACTGTAGCTTTAATAATTGCATTGGCTTTTTATTTAAGACTTTCTTTCCCTATATTTTTAGGAATGCTCTTATTCTCAACAATTGTGATGATAGGCAACTATTTTCTTTCAACAATTGAAGATGTTCCCCTGTGGTTAATTTCCCTTATAATTTTTATAGCGGCCTGGGTGGGGCAATTTTATGGGCATAAGATCGAGGGGAAAAAGCCGGCATTCTTTAAAGATGTTCAATTTCTTCTCATTGGGCCGGCGTGGATTTTTTCGTTTTTTATAAAAAAAATTGATATTAAGTACTAATAAAAATATTAATGGAGTTCAAAAATGAGTAGTGAATCGATTGCAGAGTTATTTGACCGTGACCTTAATAATTTAAGAAATGAAATAAACTCATATGAAGATGAATCAAAGCTGTGGATTATTGAAAGAAATATTAAAAATTCGGGAGGAAACTTATGCCTTCATTTGATGGGGAATTTAAAATTGTTTATTGGCAGTGTACTTGGTAAAAAAAACTACGAACGTAACCGTGATGCAGAGTTTAGTTTAAAAAATATTCCTAAGAAAGATTTGTTGGAAGATATCGACACGACCAGGGAGATTGTACATGAATCGATCGAGACTTTAACAGAAGTTGATTTTGCAAAGATTTATCCCATTGATCTACAAAATAAACCAATAACCACCGAATTTTTTCTAATAAGTTTAATTGCACATCTTAACTATCATTTGGGCCAAATTAATTATCATCGTAGAATAATTGACCTAAATTAATAATTTTAATGCTGTAACGGGAATTACATATAAACATTTCATAAAAATTTTCGATATTTAAGTTAAAAGTAATACTAACTGAATTGCAATTTGCTTTTTAGATCACAGATGGTATGCTCTTTTTTATTTAATGAAACCAAATTCTTTAATTATTTGTCCAAATAACGAATATAAAAATAATTTATTTAATTTCTGATTCTCATAAACAAATAAAAAGTGATTCTGGCGTCAGTATCGTTAACGTGTATTTTATGAATAGATTGTGAGTAGATGTTATCCAGATAAATCACAGAATCATTTATAAAAAGCCGCCCTGTTATAAACGGGGCGGCTTTTAACTTTTAAACTACTATAAATATTTTTACTCTTAATCTTCCATGTTATCTTTTATATGTTATTTTCAAACTTTTAATAAAAAATTAATACTAAATCATGAGTTTATTTGAAGTAGCTTTGATTATTTTTATAACTAACATTCCGTTTGGTTATTGGCGTGCAAACGTAAAAAAATTTTCAATCCGGTGGGTACTAGCTATACATCTTCCTGTGCCCGTAGTTATTGCTTTTCGTTTATTAGCGGGAATAGGCTTTGCTTTTATCACTTATCCTATACTCGTAGGAGCATTTTTCGGAGGTCAGTTTACAGGAAGCAAGATTTATCATCTGCTTAAGAAAAATCCGGATTACATCTTAACTTCTTTCATATTTTTTGATTTGATTAAAATTATGAGACTTTTTAGCAGTAAATAACTTATTTACTGGAAATAAATTCTAAAGGATAGTAACCAAAATCAGTTTAGGAAGTCTAATAGAGAAGTCATGGAGGGATGTTTAATGAAAAAAGAAATTGAAAAAGAAAAAGTAGAGGCATTTTGTCCTCATTGTTTAAAAAAGATGAGTGTGGTTTGGATTTGTAAGATAGATTCCGTAATAGGTATGCGATATGTCTTTTTCTGTGGGAAATGCCAGAAAAGTCTTGGAAGTTCTCATAAAAAGGAATTCGTTTCAAGAATGTCTAACTCTACTCCAAATATTACTAATGACTGTTTGAACAACTTCTGATAAGCATAATATAAAATATCTTTGTAATCCCACTTTGTATTGCTTTTTATAAGTCAATATATTTTATTTCATACCAAATACTTCAATATTTTAAATTTCCGGGGAAATTTGATGAAACAAGCTATTAAATTTGTATTAATTATTCTTACTATTTCAATCACCAGTGTCTTCAGTCAATCAGATTCCACACGTTCACTGAATTATCGCGATGGATTTAAAGAAATTATATCTGAAAAGAATTTAATAAAGGCCGAGGAAAATTTAAGAGATTCAATTAAAATAAATCCTGATCCCGAACTGATATTTCAACTCGCAAAAATTTGTGTATCCAAAAATACAATCGGCAGTAGAGCTGAAGCCCGTGAACTACTTTCCAAAGCAATTTTTAAAGCTCCTAAAAATCTTAAATACAGATTCCTCCTTGCTGAACTACTGTGGAGAATTAGCAGTGGTTTAGCATATGGAGTTTATAAAGATATATTGGATATTGATAGTACTTCATCCGAAGCTCTTTATAATCTTGGTTTAATCGAAGCAGCTGAATTTGATAATGACAATAAGAGTGAATTTAGAAATGGTTTAAAATATTCATCAGGTATTGAAAGCTTTGTAAATGAGGATTTTAAGAGGGCAGAAAATCATTTAACAAAAGCTATTAAATATGATCACCTAAATAAAAAAGCATATTTTCAATTAGCCCAATTGTATGAAGATAACAATGAACCTGAAAAGGGTCTCAATACACTTCAGAGTTTTGCTAAAATTTATCCATCCGATACTGATGTGCATTTGTTTTTAGGCTTACTATATTTTGAGACTTTACAATTGGAAAAATCCTATAAAGAATATACCCGAGCTTTTGCGCTAATGCCTGATTCTTTACAACTAGAGTTCACTTTTAATTCCGCGAAAGAATTGACAAGACCCCAGTACGGTAATTTAATCGATAGTCTAGCAAGTGATGAAGTCAAAGAAATAATTAGCACATACTGGATTGAAAAAAATCCCCTTTACATTTCCAATTATAATGAAGCTTTTCTTGAACATTGCTCAAGGGTAGTATATGCAAATATACATTATTCTCTCAGGGAAAACGGAATTCCCGACGGTAAAATATTAATCCCCGGATGGAATTCTGACAAGGGAAAGATGGTTCTGAACGAAGGAATTTCACCCGATCAGGATCAAGCATCCGCAACAAAGTTTGAAGGGCCTCTTCTAGATGTCCCTTTTGAAATTGTACAATTTAGAAATGATGATTATAATTATACTGATATTTATGTTAATTATGCCATAGATGATTCTACATTTTTAGATAATAACATAATTTATAATAATAGGTACGACTGGGGATTATTTTTTTTTGATACAGCTTTTAATCCGGTTATTGAAAAAATGGGAACTGTGGAACAGATAGATGAAAATAGAAACGTTGATATTGTTGGGGGCAAGAATTTTCTTTTTAATTCACTTAAAATGAGTATTTATCCCGAACCCGGAAACATGGCTTTCGAAATCGAGAGAAGGAAAGATAAAGGTGTTTCAAGCAATCACTTTGAATTTAATCCAATAGCCTTTAATTTAATTGATCCAGATATAAGTGATATCATTTTGACCTCTCAATTAAAAATTAATGCAATTAACGCTTTACCTTTAACGAGGGGCAACATAAGTATGCTTCCGAATCCCCTGAATACGTTTTCTATTAAAAAAGCAGTTTATTTATATTATGAATTATATAACCTTGGCCAAGATCCAAATGGTTTTACAAATTTTGAACAAATATTAGACATAAAAAAAATTAATCAGAACTCCGATAAAGGCTACACAATTGCTTCAGTCTATAAAACTCACAAAAAAAATCCGCAAATTTATTACCAGCTAAATATTAATAATATCACGCTTGGTGATTACGTACTAACCATTATAATAAAAGATAAAATAACAGGTAAAGAAATAAGGAATGACGTTTCCCTTAGATTACAATGATCTACTCTAATGGAAGTAAATTTAATTAGTACGATAAATGAAACCGGAATAAACAAAATATTTATAAAAAATTATTCTCCTTCAATCAACTGTATATCATCCAGCGGGAGCAGCGGCATTGGCTGTCCATTATTCTTAAATCTGAATATTAAATCGTCCATCATTTTGTTTGATCGAATTTGAATGTTAAATGGATTTGGAATAATGTTATTCAAATTTAATAATCCTGGAGCCGGGTATTCAATAATAGTATATTGTAAGCCGCAGAGCCCGGCTTTTTGGGCAGCAATATCTATTGCGGTTGATAGTCCGCCGAGAACATCTATTAAACCATTTTTTAATCCTGCTGTACCGGACCAAACCCTTCCCTGTCCGACTGAATCAATATAATCAAACGATTTCTTTCTGCCTGATGCGACTTTATTGACAAAATCTTTATACATGTTTTTGATAGTTGATTCCGCTTTTGTCTTCTCTGCCGCAGTAAGATCTCTGTCAGGAATAGTTAACCCAATGAACGGGAGAGTAAAACCGAACCCAAGATCAGCATGATCTCCTTTCTTTACAAAATCAGTAGAAACGCCAAGCATACTGTCAAAACCCTTGTTATATGCCCAGCCACCAATAACACCAATTGACCCGGTAATAGTATTCGGGGCAGCGAGAATCGTGTCCCCATACATTGAAAGCCAATACCCGCCTGATGCGGCAACGTATCCCTGAGATATAATTACAGGCTTTTTTGCGCGGCATTTTTTTAATGCTTCAGCAATAATGTCTGAAGCAAGGCCGTCGCCGCCGGGAGAATCAACTCTTAAAACTATAGCTTTTACGTTATTATCATTAGCTGCACTATTAACGTCGTTCACAAGTTTTCTTGCAGTTATTCCCTCATCCATAGCGCATAATCCTAAAGCGTATATAATTGCTACCTCTGGTTTTTCTCCCCAATAATTATCTTCCGGTAAATTAAGTTTTTCAATCGAACCGGCATCAACAATTCCTTTATAACTTCCCTCAAGCTTTTTAACTGTTTCTGCAACTTCATCCCATCGCCCGATTGTATCAGCCAATCCAGCTTCGATTGCTTCATCAGGTAGAAACAAAGTGTGGCTGTTAACCAGTTCATCAAATTTACCGGGTTCGATATGCCTTCCTTCACAAATATCTTTTTTGGCAGTGAGATAAAAATCATTTATCAAATCCTGTAATTGAGTGCTGTCGGCTTCGCTCATTTTGTCTCTGGAGTAAGTTTCGTTAAAGGATTTGTATTTAAAATACTTTAATTCCGTAAATCCGATCCCAAGTTTTTCAAGTGTATTTTTATAATATTGTCTTCCGGCTAAGAATCCCTCCAGAATTATCATACCCTGAGGGTCAATGATAACTTTATCTGCAATGGATGCCAGATCGTAAGCCTGTATTGCTGGGCGGTCTATATATATGACAATATGTTTTCCCACTGCTTTGAATTTTTTTAGTTCTTCACGTAATTCCCAGAGTTTCTCTTTATTAATAGTTATACCAGAGGTATTAATTGCAATTCCTGCAATCGTTTTATCCTCTTTAGCTGCCCGGATTTTCTGTATAATATTTAACAGTGTATTAGAATTATCAAAAAATTTATACCGCTGGTACTCCAGTATTCCGTATAAATCCAGTTTAAGATAGTCTTCTTTAGGAGTTAAATTATGAAATAGATTTCTATCGTAACTACCTATTCTTATTCCGTAGGTATTAGAACTGTTTTTGCCGGCGTTATCAAAATGAGTACCTGATGAAATACCAAAATTACCAAGACTCAGTTCAACTCCGGCAGAAAATAATTTAGTATCAAAATATCTGCCTGTGATTCTTAATCCAGACAATACTTCAAGTGCAGCTCCTGTACTCCATTTAATTTCCCCCAAGTACATGTCCTTTTCAATAGAGTAATCTCCAAATAGAGAAATAAATTCATCACCTAATGGCCGGATCGCAAGGTCCACAACTCCTTCACTCCTTCCTGAAGTTGGCAGATTTCCGATTAAGCCTAACGAGAGAAATTTGTCTGGTCTGATTAATGTTCCTAATGTATATAAATTTGAAGCATTAAAGGCTCCTTCATTGCCTGTATTCCATGAATAGCCCAGACCATAACTAAAGGCATCATCACCAAGCGAAGCAGACAATTTATAATTATTAATAGAAGCTCCAAAAAGTTTTGAATTGACAACTGCAAACCCTATATGAGGTATTGAGGCAAATAAACCCCAATTATCATAATTATTCCATGTACCGGTATTATCTGACCATGTAAAATAAAAATCGGGTCCCGATTCTGTAGAAAGCATTGCAGGATTGTCATAGCCATATAATCCGTATTTCATAGCTCCGGGAGAAGTGAAGCCTAACTGATTTATAGAGTAATAATCCATTAAACGGGATTGAGCATGCAGAAAAACCTGAAATATAATAAATGAAATTATTGTTAGCTGATGTAATTTCATAAGAATTCCACTATTTAGATAATTATAATAATCTGAAATGCATTCCGCAAGGCATAATATTCAAATTCATACAGTATTTTTAATTATTTTAGTATGAATAAATTATACAATTATAACGTTTTTTATGATAGAAATAAATAATCTTTATAAAAGTTTCGGAGACAACAAAGTTTTAAGCGGTGTTAATCTGCAAATTAACAAAGGGGAGACTATAGCAATTATAGGTAAGAGCGGCTGTGGTAAGAGTGTACTAATAAAGCATATTGTTGGGTTGTTGTATCCTGATTCCGGGTATGTTAAAGTTGAAGGCCAGAGAATAGATCAACTGGGAATGAAAGAATTGTATAAATTAAGAAAAAAATTCGGATTCCTTTTTCAGGGTGCCGCGCTATTTGATTCAATGACAGTTGGAGAAAATATTGCTTTGCCGCTAACCGAATCACAAAATGAATTTTCGAAATCAGAAATAGCCGGTACAATTGCGGAAAAACTTGAACTTGTCGGTCTGCCTGATACAGAAAACCTTAAACCGTCAGAACTTTCCGGCGGAATGAAAAAACGCGTAGGCCTGGCAAGGGCACTTGTTACCAATCCTACATATATCCTTTATGATGAACCGACTACAGGACTTGATCCTATAATGTCTGATTCAATTGACAGTCTTATTAAGGAATTAAGTGAAAAAATTAAAGTCACTTCTGTTGTGGTTACACATGACATGTACAGTGTAAAAAATATCGCAGATAAAGTTGCAATGATGTATGAAGGCATAATATATTTTACCGGAAGCCCAACGGAACTTGTAGATTCAAAGGATCAGGTAATTATTGATTTTATTAAAAGAACAAATATTTAACTAATTAGTATCAAAATTTTATATTCAATTTTCAAAAATAAATACTTAAACTTATGTCCTTCTACATTTACTATATAGAATCAGTTTTTACACAGATCATATCATTTTAAAAATCGGATATAGTTTATTATTAGCGAATAGAAAAATTATAAATTAAATTTAATCTATAAATAATATTTTTTGATATTTAGAATATGCTTGAAATGAAAAGTCAAATTACAATTGTACAAGTAATCCAATTAATGCTTGCTCCAGGCATTATGATTTCAGCCTGCGGGCTTCTACTTCTGGCAATGAATAATAAATATTCACTTGTTGTTAATCGAATCAGACTATTGAATGAAGAAAAAAGAAGATTAATTATGAAAGCAGGTGAAAGAGAATTTACATATGAAGAAAATATCAGACTTAACAGCCTGGCAATGCAGCTTTCAGCGTTGGGTTTTAGGGTTAAACTGGTTCGTAATTCAGTTGTAGCAAATACGGTTGCAGTTGCATTTTTTGTACTTACATCATTATGTATCGGACTAGAATATCTTCTTGCTAACGAAAATTTGAATTATGTAGTTACATTCTTATTCCTTGCCGGAATGCTTACCGTATTAGCCGGTGTTATATATGCCGCATATGAATCTATAAAAGGATATGAAATAATTCGTTTTGAGGTGAAAACGGAGGAGTAATTACGATAAATAATGCTGCAATATTTTTATACGACATGTAAATAATCTCAATTTCAACACTCGATTAACTATTTTCAAATGGTTGAGAAGCATAAATTTAATCCGAATGAATTATTAGAACCCTCAAGTATGCTAAGATTATATGCCGGAGGTGCTTTCCCAATGGCTGATGAAGTGACCGGTGAGATAAACTGGTACATGCCGACCATACGAACTATAATTCCATTAGACAATTTCAATATTCCACGTTCTTTTAAAAAAGAAGTTCCGAAATTAAATTTTGAAGTTAAATATGATACTGATTTCTTATCTGTTGTAAAGGGTTGTGCTGAACGGGATAAAACCTGGATTTCTGATGAGCTGATCGCCGCATATTTGCGTTTGGAAAAAATAGGCCATGTACATACTGTTGAAGTATGGCAGAATGATAATTTAGTCGGTGGTCTTTACGGAATAACTTATAAAGGTGCCTTTTTTGGTGAGTCTATGTTTTCCCGAGTAATGCAAGCTTCAAAGTATGCTTTAGTTAAATTAATTGAACATCTAAATGAAAGAAAATTTATTGTTTTGGATGTACAGTATATGACTGAGCATTTGAAAATGTTCGGAGCAAAAGAAATTAGCTTTGATGAATACAACCGGCTTCTTATTTCCGCAAATACCTGTGACTGTGAATTTTAAAACCCGCGGCAGCTACAATAATTATTTCAGATTTATCTTATCGTATTAGTATTAATTGTTTTTGCGGTACTGATATAAATTCACAACCTGTTTCCGTTACAACAACTTCCTCCTCTATTGTAGCAGTCCCGTAACCTTCAACATAGAGTCTGGGTTCAATTGTATAGACCTGAGATGCTTCAATCTTTAAGAAAGGCAGGTTACCATATTTTTCCCATTCAGGATAAAAACCGCCCCCGCCGTCATGAGCTGCTTTTCCAACCTGATGTCCAAGACCGTGCGGAAATTCATTATATCCCTTTGAAGTAATATAATCGCGGGCTATTGTATCCATTTCAAGTCCTGATACGCCGGGTTTTAAATTATCTGCAACTTTTTGAATGGAATCTTTAATTACATCAAAACCTTTCTGTACTTCGGCCGGAGCTTCCGTTTCACCGTCTTTAAGAACATACCACGTGCGCTGAAGGTCTGAACAATATCCTTTGAACTTTATACCGAAATCAGCATTGACAAGATGTCCTTTTTCAACTTTACGTTTTGAGGGGGCCGCGTGTGCACTTTTAGCTTCCGGGCCCGTAAATATTGCAGGACAATAATCTTCCTCCCAGGAAAGCTCGTACCCACGTTTTTTAGTTATTTCTTTTACCGATTCTGATATTTCAATTTCACTTTTGCCGGGCTTTATTAAATACGTAATTTCGTCAAATATTTTTAAGGTTTCATCTACTGCATATTTCAATATTTCTAATTCGGTTTTTGATTTTCTACCGCGCAGCGCGGAAATAATTTCTTCTGATGAAGTAAGCATCGACAAAAATTCTGTTTCCCTTAAATGATCGGAAAGAATTAAGTACATTCCATGTGTCAAGCCATCGGCAAGATTGGAATTTTTTGAAAAATTAACAGCGATCTTTTGCGGGTCTTTAATTTTTAAATATTCGATTAATGGTTCTTTTATTGATTTTACATAACCTATTACATTCTTAAAAGGTGTAAATCTCCTGAAGTTTTCTACGTCATACTCACCTACAATTGCAGTTGAGTCATCATCTTTACTTACAAATAATGCAGATTGCCAGGTACAGCCAACACCTGCAATCATTTCCATTGCAGGATCTTTTATACTATCTGTTTCCCTGACAAAAGTTAGCCATAAATCAATATTTTTTTCATATAGAATCCGGCTTGCCTGTTCAATTTTTTGCTTAATAATTTGGCCTGACATTGTTCCCTCCAGAAGAATCAAAAAAAGTAAATTTTCTAGTCAAATCTACCAATTATGTTAAAAATAAACTATTTCAAAAAAATAATTAATAACTTAACTTTTTTTAATAATAGGGTACTCCGGACTTTGAAAATTATGGAATACTTTCAAACAAGTTTGGAAAATTAAGATTATGTATTATTTAGTATTATAACACTCAAATTATCAAAAAATGCTTTTTAATTATTTAAATACTAATTTTAATCAAATAGAAAAATGAGCTTCTGAAAGTGGAATGAATTAATATTAAATTTCCTGATTGAATGCTGAACTTCAACAAATGGAAGCCAGGTTGTATCAATATTCAATTTGGCCGGCTTATGAATAATTATAAAAAGAATGAAATATTTCACTTGAAAATTAGATTTAACAATCAGGTGAAATGGTTTAAAGGACTTTCAAATCAAAATATCCTCATTTACGTTGAACTGTTTAAATTAAATCCAGTAATATTTAATCCGGAAGATTTTTATAAGTCTCCTTTCCTATTCCGAAGTTTTAGTTCAATTTTTATAAACAAATAAATTGAGAGTTTATTATGTCAGAATATGTTTCAAAATTATTAGCTGAAGTTAAATCAAAAAATCAGAATGAACCTGAATTTCATCAGGCCGTTCAGGAAATTATGGAGTCTTTGGAAGTTGTATTAGAACGACACCCGGAATACCGTTCTGCAAAAATTCTTGAAAGAATGGTTGAGCCGGAAAGAATAATTATATTTCGCGTTCCATGGATGGATGATCAGGGAGAAATTCATATCAACCGCGGCTACAGGATTGAAATGAACAGCGCTATTGGACCTTATAAAGGCGGATTAAGATTTCACCCTTCGGTTACGCTTGGAATTTTGAAATTTTTAGCATTCGAGCAAGTCTTTAAAAACAGCTTAACAACACTTCCCATGGGTGGAGGTAAAGGCGGCTCTGATTTTGATCCTAAGGGAAAAAGCGATAATGAAGTAATGAGATTCTGCCAGAGTTTTATGTCGGAACTTTTCAGGCATATTGGACCCGACACAGATGTTCCGGCTGGCGATATTGGAGTAGGAGGAAGGGAAATTGGATTTCTTTTCGGTCAGTTTAAAAAATTGAGAAATGAATTTTCCGGCGTACTTACAGGTAAAGGTCTAAACTGGGGAGGCTCTTTAATCCGGCCGGAAGCTACCGGTTACGGTGCAGTTTATTTTGCACAAGAAATGCTGAAGACCAAAGGAGAAGATATCGAAGGTAAAGTATTTGCAGTTTCCGGTTTTGGGAATGTTGCCTGGGGAGCAGTTCAAAAGATAGATCAATTAGGCGGTAAAGTGGTTACTCTTTCAGGGCCTGACGGATTTATTTATGATAAAAAAGGAATCTCCGGCGAGAAAATTGATTTTATGCTCAGAATGAGATCAAGTGCTAATGACAGAGTGCAGGATTTTGCGGATAAATTTAAAGTTGAATTTTTCCCCAACAGAAGGCCATGGACCGTAACGGTAGATGTAGCTATGCCATGCGCAACACAAAATGAAATATTTGAAGATGATGCTAAATCATTAATAAAGAACGGTTGTAAATGTATTTGTGAAGCAGCTAATATGCCTACTACTCTTGAAGCTTACAAAATATTCAGGGAAGCAGGGATGCTTTTTGCACCCGGTAAGGCTGCAAATGCTGGGGGTGTAGCTGTATCGGGATTAGAAATGGCACAGGACAGTATGCGACTTCCCTGGCCGAAAGATGAAGTTGATCTCAGGCTTCACCAAATAATGACAAAGATACATGAAACATGCTTAACTACAGCAGAGCGTTTCAACACTCCGGGCAATTATGTAAATGGAGCTAATATTGCAGGCTTCTTAAAAGTTGCCGATGCTATGCTGGACCAGGGATTAGTGTAGCATTATTAATTTAGAATAGATAGTTGTAATTTTTTATAATCTATAGTTGGATATATGGATAGGTCTGCTTTATTTGATATAGAGGATATATTCAGTAGCCGCATTAAGGAGTTTCAAAAATTAATGCGGTTTAAGATCAGGGAGATACTTCTTGTTTCAAGCCTCTACGATTATTATCTCTTTGAAGAAGACGGGCGCCTGTATGAACTGTTGAGGGAAGAATACCAGGTTTTAAATTTAAGTCAGGCACCGGAAATAACTCATGTAACCACCGGTAGTGAAGCGCTTGAACTGGCTGTAACTGAAAATACTTTCGATTTAATCATTACTACTCTGCATATTGAAGATATGCATGTAATTAAGTTTGCTCAAATGATCCGGCGGGCAGGGCTTACAATACCGATTATATTACTTGCTTATGATAATAAAGAAAGAAAAGAATTAATTGCAAATTACGATACTTCAATTTTCGACAGAATTTTCATATGGCAGGGTGATTTCCGTTTACTTATAGGTATTGTAAAATACGCGGAGGATAAAATCAATGTTGAAAATGATACATCATCCGTTGGTGTCCAGGTAATTATTTTAGTTGAAGATAACGTTAAATTCTATTCCACGTATCTCCCCCTTATTTATACTGAAGTTTTCAAGCAATCACAGAGACTTATATACGAGGGGGTAAATATTACACACAAGTTTCTCAGGATGAGGGCAAGACCGAAAATTCTTTTATGTACTACGTATGAGGAGGCCTGGCAGTATTACACAAAATACGAAGAGTATATTCTCGGGATAATAACGGATAGTAACTTTAGACATATTGGGGTGAGGGATCCTGAAGCAGGTATTAAATTTACAAAGGCTGTAAAAAGCGATCACGAAGATATTCCGATACTGCTTCAATCAAGTAACTCTGACTTTGAGAAGAAAGCTTACGAGGCCGGAGCTTCTTTCTTATTAAAGGGTTCACCAAGACTGCTTCATGAACTTCGTGATTTTATGATAAACAATTTTGGTTTCGGGGATTTTATTTTCCAAACTCCCGATGGCAAAGTCATTGGAAGAGCTGCTAACCTGAAAACTTTGGAAGAACTCTTAAAAGTTGTACCTATAGAAAGCATCCGTTATCATGCAGAGAGGAATCATTTTTCCAAATGGCTGAAAGCTAGAACAGAGTTCTGGCTTGCCCATAAACTGCGCCCAAGAAAGGTTTCTGAATTTGAAACCATTGTAGATCTAAGGGACGATCTTATAACTTCCATAAATATTTACCAGGAACTCAGGCTTAGAGGAATAATAACAGAGTTCAGCAAAGAATCGTTTGATCCCAAGAACAGCTTTGCGCGAATTGGAAGCGGTTCATTGGGAGGGAAAGCAAGAGGACTCGGTTTTGTAAACACACTTATCAATACCAATAAGATTCGGTACAAATTTGAAAATGTTGAAATCTCTGTTCCGTCTGCAGTAGTAATAGCTACAGATGTGTTTGACCAGTTTTTAGACATGAACCGTCTTGATGTATTTGCATTAAGTAGTTATTCCGACGAGGAAATAACAACCAAGTTTACAGGGGTTACGGTTTTCCCTTCCGAGATAAAGAAAAAGCTTTTAGATTTTCTTGAGACAGTAAAAGAGCCGCTGGCAGTGCGTTCATCCAGTTTGCTTGAGGATTCTCAATTTCAACCGTTTGCCGGAGTTTATCAGACATTTATGATTCCAAACAATGACCCGGATATAAACGTAAGGCTAGCCGAACTTCTTCACTGTATCAAAGGGGTATATGCTTCAACGTTTTATAAAAAGGCACAGGATTATATGAAAGCAACAGCTTACCGACTTGAAGAAGAAAAAATGGCTGTGATAGTTCAAAGACTGGTTGGTTCACCACACAACGGTAGATTCTATCCTGATTTTGCCGGGGTTGCAAAATCATATAATTTTTATCCTGTTCCGCCGCAAAAATCTACGGATGGTATTGCCATGGTTGCCCTTGGTTTGGGTAAACAAGTTGTGGACGGAGGAAATGCAGTAAGATTTTGTCCCAAATATCCAAGGCATTTACTTCAATTTTATTCAACAAAAGAAACTATTAGAAATGCCCAACAGGAATTTTTTGCATTAGATTATAATAACAGGCGTGAATCCGGTCCCTCAATTACACCTGAAAATTTAGTAAAGCAATATGATCTGACCAGTGCTGAGAAAGATCAAACATTATATTCAGTGGGTTCAACTTATTCTGTTGAGAATGATGAGGTTTATGACGGTATTTCTCGAAAAGGGAGACGGGTTGTAACTTTTGCGCCGATCCTGAAACAGAAAATGTTTCCCTTAGCCGAAACCCTGGATATGCTGCTTGATTTAGGTTCATGGGGGATGGGCGTTCCTGTAGAAATTGAGTTTGCTGTCAATCTTAATGTTTCACCGGGGCATCCAAAAGATTTTGCAATGCTTCAAATGCGTCCGCTGGTTATAAGCCAGGAGATTGAAGAACTTAATGTCGAAAATTATCAACGTGAAAATCTTATATGTCAGAGCAGGCAAGTTTTAGGAAACGGAGCAGTAAGCGGGATTTACGATATTATAGTAATTGATATAAATAAATTTGACAGATCAAAAAGCCGGGATGCTGCCTTAGAGGTAAGCCGGTTAAACTCAAAACTTATTGATCAGAAAAAGCCTTATATTCTTATAGGTGTAGGAAGATGGGGTAGCTTAGATCACTGGCTGGGAATACCAGTAACCTGGGATATGATTTCCGGTGCAAGCGTAATTGTGGAATCAGGTTTTAAGGATTTAAGTGTAACACCATCCCAGGGCTCTCATTTCTTTCAGAATATTACATCATTCAAAGTTGGTTATTTTACTGTAGACCCGTTGAATGACCTCGATTTTATAGACTGGGAGTGGCTGTCTTCCCATAAAGCAATAGAGGAATTGAATTATACAAAGCATCTGCTTTTTGACCAACCCTTGTCGGTAAAAATCAATGGGCATAAAAATAAAGGAGTAATTCTAAAACCGGGAAATGGATAAAAAAAAATATTTTTTTCTATTTTCCATATGCACTTCAGAGCACATCGGTATAAACATCCACAGAATACTTAATTTTCATAATCTTAGTTAATATTTATTAAACATGAATAACTTACTAATCAAGTGATATTATTCCACAATAAAGCTATAATTTCCAGAGCCTATAAAATAAACAGAATAACCATTTACATTCTTTATAAACTTGATATCCCTCAGTTGATTTACCGGAATATTATTTTCAGATATAGTTTGGTTTTTTTTAACAGGTATATAGACTTCAGCAGACGTATTTGCAGGAATATTCAATCTTATCGAAAACTTTGTCTCTTCTTTTTTCCAATCTGTAAGTATTGTTCCGTAAGGAGAATTATAACTTGTTATAGCACAATTAATATTGCCCACAATGCCTGGTTTTATTACAAGATTTTTGAACGCTGTCGAATTTTCGCTCTGATTTATTCCGCCAACACCGTTGTAAAACCACTGCATCAGGTGGCCAAGCATCAAATGATTATTCGAAGCATCTTCACTTGCATCCCAGGATTCAGTTAGTGAAGTAGCGCCTTTTTTCAATTGAAAACCATATCCTGACACATCATCGCGATTATTCATCTCGTAAAGAAGTTGTGAAGCATCATTGTTAGTCAAAGCTTCAACCAGAAAATGAAAACCGATGTCACCTGCAGTGATGACTTTTTTATTAGTTATAATAGATTGAATTAAATTAGCTAGTACTTTTTTGTGGTATTTAGAGTCAACAATTCCAAAGCACAGAGGCATTGACATGGCAGTCTGGCTTCCCGTAGAATATAAACACGATTTTGGGTTAAAAAATTTATTATTAAATGCAATAAGTATTTCTTTAGCCATTCTTGAAAAACCGCTTTCATTGGCTTTTTTGTTTATTATACCAGCCATTTTAGAAAGCAATTTTACATCGTAGTAATAAATTAAAGTAGCTGTAACCTCTTTTAAAGTCAGTTGAGATTCGCCCGGCGGTTTGGGGCCAAGATCATACCAGTCCCCTAGTCCGTAAGAAAGGATATGGTTTTGAGATTTTTTTGAAAGATATTCCACATATTTCACCATCATTGGCCAGGCATTCCCAATAAGTTCGGTATCTCCATACCATTTGTACAACAACCAGGGAATAATTATTGAGGCACTTCCCCACTCAGGTGAATCACGAAATCCTCCGGCAAATTTTACGTATTCGGGGGCAATGTCAGGAACCAATCCCTCTGTGGTTTGATCATCCATTATATTGTAGACGGTCCTTTTATAAAGTTCGTATATATCATAATTATAATTTATCGATTCTCCCATAAGAAAAGTTTGTTCAAGCCAACCCAGCTTTTCTCTATGTGGGCAATCAGTTAATATACTTTGCATATTACTGCTAATAGCCCATTCAATTAGAGTATCAATGCGATTAAACAAATAGTTTGAACACCGAAATGTACCATTCGAGGGTGCCGAATTGCATGTATGCAATAATTTTACATCAATAATATGTGCTAAATTACTAAATGACGGAGTGGTATCTGGGACAGAACCTTCGATTTGTATATAGCGGAAACCATAATATGTAAAACGTGGACACCAGATTTCTTCCTCATCACCTTTGAGGATATAAGTATAATAATATGGCTCGCCGCTGGCATTTTGGTTTACTTCTTTGTCTCCCTTTATTAATTCAGAAGGAGTCATGCAAATTACTTGGCCTCTTTTACCTTTCACCTTAAGGCCAATAACTCCCGAGGCATTTTGACCGAAGTCATAAAGGTATTTATCTTGTGAAAGTTTATAAACTTTTTTAACTGAAATTGTATCTTTTATTATAACAGGATAATCCTGCTCGGCACTCAGTTTACCTGTGGGAATGCTTGTTGTCACTGCATTTTTCCAGTTAGAATCGTCGAATCCGGTATTGTTCCAGCCCTTTTGTTCTAAGCGCGCATCATAATCTTCACCTCCAAAGATGCTGGTATACAGAATGGGAGAAGAAGAAGTTTTCCAGCTTTTATCTGAAACTATTTCTTCAGATGTGCCATCTGTAAATATTATTTTAAGTTTACAGATTAACTTAGGAAAACCGTAAGCGATAACTAATTTATGGTATCGCTCACGGTTAATATTATAAAAACCGTTTCCAATAATGGTGCCAATTACATTTTTACCGGATTTCAAATTTGATGTAACAATGAATGTATTATAAAGGATAGTTTTATCATAGTTCGACCAACCGGGTGAAAGAAATGAATTTCCAATTTTTATACCATTAATGTAAGCTTCATATTGGCCGAGCCCTGTAATAAATAAAGTAGCGGAAGAGATTTTCTTTTTTATTTCAAATTCCTTTCTCAATAGAGGAATAACAGGTCTTTGCAGTGCCCTGTTACCTAAATTATCACCTCCCGAGTCATCTCCCGGTACCAACCTCATTGATAGAGGCATGTCATCAAACCCTATCCATGTAGCATTGCCCCAGTCACACTGATTAAGCAAACCTATTTGAAAAGTTGCAGTCTCACTCCATGCTGATGCTCGCCCGACTTTATCCCAAATCATTACTTTCCAATAATATTTCACCTCGGGTTGAAGAGATTTGCCATTATAAACATTCATAATCGACTGGCTGCTCTTAATTTTTTTACTATCCCAAAAATTTCCTTCGTTTTTATCAATACTTTGTTGGTTATCTGAAACTAAAATATGATAATAATATTGATTAAAATTCCTTGCATCCGCAATAATCTTCCAGCTAAAGGCTGGCTTTTTAGAGGTCACGCTAAGCGGGTCTATTTGGTTCTCACATTTCATATTAGAAACATGAAAGTTCGATTGTGAGAATATGTATGGTATATTGTTCAGAAAAACAATAATCAAAATGATAAAGTTATTTCTCATATTATAGGACTGATATTTATTATTTTATTATATATAACTCTTTGATCCAAATACTAATTGCAAATAGTGTGTATGACCCTCCAAGAATACATACTCCTATCCATCCATATTTGCTGAAAATAATTGCAGAAGTTGCAGAACCTATTGAACCGCCAATAAAAAAGCTTGTGATGTATGCTGTTGTAAGCCTACTTCTTGCTTCAGGTTTTAGTTTATAGATCTCGCTCTGGTTTAAAATATGAGTCCCCTGCGCAGCAAAGTCATAGATAATAATTCCAATTATAAGTGGAATAACAGATGTTCTGCCGAATATCATAATAAAAAATGAAACTACTATTGAAAAAAGAAAAATTCCTGTCGCAGATTTAGTATAACCTTTATCGGCTATTCTGCCTGCCATGTTAGCGCTTGCTGCTCCTGAAGCGCCGATTAATCCAAACAGCCCGATTATGGCATCGCTGAAGTTATATGGTGGATGGGCTAGAAGAAAAGTTAAGCTTGTCCATAGCACACTGAAGCTTGCAAAAGTCAGCATGCCATATAAAGATCTTATTCTTAATACTCTTTCCGTCTTAACTAACTCCCAAACAGTTTTAAGTAATTTAGGATAAGCTAAATTTGTTTCTATTTTACTAATCGGTAAAGTCCTGTTTAACAAAGCCGAAAGTAAAATTATTAATACTGAGGCTATCCCAAACACATATCTCCATCCCATAGAAGCGGATATAATTCCGCTTAACGTTCTAGCCAACAAAATTCCAAGTAAAAGGCCGCTCATTACCTGCCCGATAACTTTACCTCTTTCATGTTCGAGTGCTAAAGTGGCGGAAAAAGGGACAAGAATTTGGGCCACAACTGAAGTCACCCCAATAGCTAGGGATGAAATCATAAATATCAAAATTGAAGGTGCCAATGCCGCTGAAATTAATGATAAAGAAGCAACCAATAAAACAATTACAATCAAACTTCTTCGCTCCAGAATATCTCCCAAAGGAACTAAAAAAACCAAACCAGTAGCATAACCAATTTGGGTTAAAGTTATAATTAAACCGGCTGTGGAAACACTGGAATTAAAAGTATGTGCAATAGAATTAAGCAGCGGCTGTGCCCAGTAAATATTGGCAACCGAAATGCCGCACGCTAATGCAAGAATAAATACAATCCGTGGTTTTAAGGTTATTATACCTCCGGCTTTTTCTATATAAAGGTAGGATTTAGAATCTGAGATAATATTATTCCTTCAATTAAAATTGTTATTAATAAGATAAACACAAATTTAATAAAGGATTATATCAAATAAATTGTTCCTTGCTATCAGTGAAAAATAAACTCCTGAACATTATAAGTACAGTAGGATACTAAAGATAATTAATTATTCTGCGATTTCAGCAGTAAAATAATACAACCAAATTATTTAAATAAAATTATTTTCCGGATAATCCTATTACAACCTCACCTGTAAAACTATTCAAGTTCAAGTATACGATTTTTGGTACTGCAGTTAATTGTAATACACTCCCGGAAACCATTGCGCCGTTTATATCTTTTTCATAAACAGTAGCACCATTTCCGTCTTCAATTATTATCTTGCCGCTGCCGGATACAAAGTTTGTAACTGTTATTCCTATGCTTAAAGTATTGGCATTAATTTGTATACCCTGAGTTTGAGAGTAGTCGAATGAATGGGCATTTACCGTAAATGAAAATGAATTCTGTACGTCCCCTGTAACTGGTATATTCATCGTACTGTTGGTGCCCGAATCTTCAGTCAAATTTGTAGATGTATCAGAACAGGAAATAAAAACCGATAAAAATACCAGAGTAGAAAACCACAAATAAAAAACATATCTTTTCATAACGACCCCTATAATTGTGAAGAATATTTGATTATATCTAGAATAATGTATATGTAGAAGTTGAAAACATTGATGAAATTAAATGAATTTCTTTAAGAGAAGCAATAAAAAAAATAAATAAGCGGAAAAAATACAGGCTCTTGATATCATCTTATAAATTGCGGCTGACTGCAACAAAAGTAATTTCATGCACATGTAACGCTTTTCTATTTCATTATGATTAAATCTTTTATTACCATTAATAATATAAAAAAGAATAATTCTTAATTTACTGTTATAATAATGTTAAAAATAAAATTAATTATTAATAATTTTGCCTTGAATTCAAAAAGAATCATCTGCAAAGTTTTTTACTTTCCGGCATTATTAATTATTATATTATTAAATTTAAACGGTTGCGGTAAAGACCTTCCTGAAAACAGGCCTGCCGGTATAGAATCAGTGAATTTATTAAATCAAGATAGCACTGTTGTTAAATTTCCGGATGCATTTAAGGGCAATATTCTGTTGTTAACCTTTATTTATACTAACTGCCCTGATATATGCCCAATGACAACTCATAATATGCAGTTGATACAGGAACAATTAAAAAAAGTAGATATTACGAATGTAAGATTTGCCGAATTAAGTTTTGATCCTTTAAGGGACACACCTTATATTTTGAAAGAATTCGGTGATATAAGAAATATAGATTACCACAATTTTACTTTTCTAACCGGCGATGCACAGGTAATAAAACGTATATTAAACAAAATGAATATTTTAGCAATCCTGGGCGATACTTCCAGGACTGAAAGTGGAAAAATTGTTTATTTTTATACTCATACCGACAGGATTACCCTGATTGATAAAGGCGGCAACATCAGGAACGAATACAGGGGAAGTAAAACAGATATTCAACAAATTATTAATGATATTAAAACATTAGGTGACTAAAATGATGCTATTTCTTTCTCTACTCGCCATGTTAAATTCGTCAGGCCCAAAGGTTAAAATAGAAAATGCATGGGTAAGGCCGGCAAACAAAGGAATGAACAGCGCACTTTATTTTAATCTAAATAATGTAACTTCTAAAGCTGATGCGCTTTATAAAGTAACCTCAAAAATTGCCGAGCTTGTTCAAATACATTCAACCGTTAAAAACGATGATGGAACTATGGGTATGAAAGAAATAAGGCAAATAGCAGTGCCGGCCAATTCGATAATTAAATTTGAACCAGGCGGATATCACATTATGCTTATTAATCTTAAAAGAAAACTAAAAACAAATTCGAAAATTGAATTTACTTTTTATTTTAAAACCGGTGGTAAAGTAAAAATTAAAGCAGTTGTAAAAAAAGAATAAATTTATTTCAACCTTCTGTACTTGCCGGTCATTGTAACATTGTAATTAGGTTAATGGTTTTAACACCCCTCAATAATAAGGAGTGGTTGACTTCAACCGCGGGTGGTCGATATTGTTGTCGTAACTTCTGCTATATCTGACAGGTCTATATGTACTATGATAATTATCTTTACGTAAAAATTACAGTACGGTTATCATACACCAGGATTTTCCTTTGTATATGATACCAAATTGCCCTCGAAAGCACAACCTTTTCCAAATCACGACCTTTTCTTACCAGATCAGCGATAGCATCAGCATGAGTAACACGGACAACATCCTGATCAATTATTGGTCCTGCATCGAGATCAACGGTAACATAATGACTTGTGGAACCAATTACTTTAACTCCACGCTCATAAGCAGAATGATAAGGTTTAGCCCCTGGGAACGCAGGAAGAAAAGAATGATGAATATTAATTATTCTATTTGGATAATGTGAAACAAATTTATTGCTAAGAATCTGCATATACCTTGCAAGCACTATAAAATCAATATTTAATTTTTCCAGCAGCTCCAATTCAAGCTTTTCCTGCTCAAACTTATTCGTTTTACTAACAGGGAATTGGATAAAATCAATTCCAAACTTTTCAGCAACCGGTTTTAATTTAGGGTGATTGCTTATTATTACCGGAATATCCACATTCCATTCACCCGAATGGCACCTTGAAATAATATCATAAAGACAATGTGAAAATTCGGATACAAAAAGGGCCATACGAAGGTGCTCATCTGAAAAATATAGCTTCCAAGTCATATTAAATTTATCGCCGATTATTTTGCCGAATTCTAATCCGATTACTTTGTCGTTAATGGAAAAATTTGAAAGGTCCCATTCAACACGCATAAAAAAAACTTTCTTTTGCAGATCAACATGCTGGTCCAAATAAAGGATATTGCCGTTATATTTACCTATAAACTCGGTTATTGATGCAACAAGTCCGGTGCGATCCGGACAATGTATTAATAAAATTGCAGAACGTGATTTAATCATTTGGTTATTCATTTTTAGATTTGTCCAACCCGTTTAATTAATTATAATGTTAGCAGTCATAAATTTCCATTAATACATATTTATATCTTGATAATTCAAAATATTATATAATCCGATTACCAAGTATAATAAATAATTTAAAAAGTAGCACTAACTATATTCTTAATCTTAAAATAGAAGAAATATAATATTGATATTCGGAATACTTAGCTTTATTTTTATTTGAACTTCAAATCTATTTATTGCGGAAAAATATTTCATTATGATTTTAAATAAACTTAATATTAACATTTACCTATTGCAATTAAATTAATTCACTAATAAAATTTAAAGGCCGGAGCAAACTTATGTTTAAACAGTTACCAAAGTCCTTAATTATAGGTATAGTCATAACTGCTCTAATCCTAATTATCATTTATTTTTTTACAAGGCTGCCATCTGGAGGAGAAAAAACGGCGATAGAGCAAGTTACTTATGGCAGTTCCGATAAGTGCGCTGCCTGCCACAGAAGAGTAACACCTGATATTGTTAATCAATTTGCAATGAGTACGATGGCCAAAGCAGGAGTTCGATGTACCGACTGTCATGAGGTTGACAGATCAAATCCAGCAGGAAGGGAACATCAGGGTTTTTTCATCACCACTTCACCAACACCCAAACAGTGTGCAAATTGCCATCCTGCCGAAACAAAGCAGTTTGAACAAAGCAGACATGGTGGACCCGCCTGGGTTGCACTTTCCGGATTATCTGAGTTTACCCCAGAACAGCAAAAATTGATTGATGAAATTCCCGAAGTAAACCGGGGCGCGAACGGAATTATTACGGCTATTAGAAATTCATTATTCGATATTGAAGGGCCATCAGTTACCAAAGCTGCATGCCAGACGTGCCATTCAATAGGTAAACCAAATGCGGATGGAACAATCGGAAATTGCAACAAATGTCATCTTCGGCATGAATTTTCACTGGAACAAGTAAGGAAACCCGAAATCTGCGGTCAGTGTCATCTCGGTCCGGATCATCCGCAAATGGAGATCTATCATGAATCTGCCCATGGAGTTATATATCAGACTGAAGGATCAAAGTGGAATTGGAGCCAAAAACCAGGAAGATTAACTGTAAGCGATATGCCTGCACCTACATGTGCAACATGCCATATGAGTGGTTTCGGTGAACAGGCCACTACTCATGATGTAGGTCAAAGACTTTCTAAGTTCCTTTTTGCAGCTATTACAAAAGACAGGCCCAATATGATTAAAGGACGTGAGGCTATGAAATCTATTTGTGCAAACTGCCATTCATCAAACTTTATTGAGGAACAATATTCTAAAGCCGATAGCGTAACAGTATTTGTAAACGAAAAAGTAGGCGAAGCTTCACAGATTATGCAGGATCTTGTAAAAGACAGAATAATTACGGACAAACCTTTTGCCACTCAAATTAGTTTCGATGCATTTGATCTTTGGCACTATTACGGAAGGACAGCAAAATTCGGAGCGTATATGCAGGGGCCGGATTTTGTACAATGGCATGGCATATATCCATTATTACAACAATTATCAAAGGTTAAAGTAGCTGCTGAAAGGTTGCGCATGGAACACACTTACAGCAAACACACTGTCCATTCTGCCAGTGGAAAAGGAGTAAAGCAATGAACGATGTAAATATTTTCCATCTTGTCGATATACATCTTCCTATTGAAAAAAACAGGCTGCTTATGTTATTTGTAGGAGTTAACCTGCTGTTTACCGGGATCGATGTTGTGCTTGCACATTCTATAAATTCATATATCCCTGTTTATGAATGGATCCCGATTATTTATTTTCCGCTTGGTTCAATTTCCTGTATAATAATTGCACTTAAAAATAAACCGAAAAAATGGCAGGCGTTAATTCATATAATGCTGATGATAACAGGCGTAATGGTAGGTGTAATCGGAACTGCTTTCCATGCAAACGCAGTATTGAATCCTGCAGGTTATTTAACCTGGTCATGGGTTGTTTTCGGCTCGCCGATATTGGCCCCACTTGCTTTTTCAGGAATTTCATTGCTGGGGCTTTATGCAGTAACTGAAGAAGTGGAAAACCAACCCGGGGTACTAAATATTCCCGGTCTGGGAACATTTAAAGCCCCTATTTCCAGGGAAAGGCATTTTCTCTGGCTTGTGGGACTCGGATTCGGTGCAAGCGCGATTACTTCAATTATTGATCATGCGCAATACGGGTATTCATTTTACAAAATGATTGCAATTATATTTGGTTTATTTTCAACTTCTGTTGTGCTTTATCTTTCAGTAGCACGGGAGTGGACAAGGGGAGACGGGCTTGTATATTTCTGGACTATGATCACTGCCGTGATAATAGGAGTACTTGGTTTTGGATTTCATCTGTCTGCCGATCTTGCAGGTACAGGTGCAATCAGTATGGAAAGAATATTAGCCTTTGCCCCTGTACTGGCTCCATTATTGTTCAGCGATTTGGGTATGCTGGGGCTTTTGGTTGTTGCCCAGCAGAAGCCTTAAAGTATTAATCAACTGAAAAGGAGGGAACATGGAGAAAAGTGATTTTAAATTATTCAATATGACACAAAGTTAACAAAGCTAAATACTTATAGGAATGGTCATCCAAGCTTGCATATGCCGGATTTGCAGGCTTCAGTGTCATAATGATTCCTTTATCCTAAAATTTTAACAGTATTCTTTGAAGATACTTTTCTTAACGTAATCCCATTCACTTTTTAGTATGCTGTAGTATATAGTGTCTCTTCTTCTACCGTCGTGCATAAGGGTGTGGCTTCTCAATACTCCTTCCTCAACTGCACCGATTTTTAAGATTGCTTTTCTTGACTGTTGATTCAGAACATCTGTTTTTAATTCCACCCGTTCAAAATTAAGTACTTCAAAGGCAAAATGCAGAAGAAGAAATTTACATATTTTATTTACTCCCGTACCCTGATAATTCTTCCCGAGCCATGTAGCACCTATTTCCAATCTTTTATCTTTATCAGATATGTTCAAATAACTTGTTGAGCCCATTACAACATTATTATTCTTGTCTATTATTGTAAATGGGATGCGTTCATTCTTTTCCCTGAGTAAAAGTGTCTGATCTACCCAATCTTTCAGTTCATTATCGTTTGAAATTTTAGTCGGATAAAATTTCCAGAGATCCGGATTCAAAGCTATGTCTTTGAAAAATGTTATATCCTCTCTTAATAGAGGGCGAAGTAATATAGTTTCAGATTCCAGAATTATTTTTTCTTTGAAAATGTTCATGATAATTTATCAAATTATTTGTTTTCTAATAAGAAGTGTGGATTTTCAATAATACCAAAAACATTTCCAAACGGATCTTTAACAGCCGCCACTATAATTCCCTCCCCTACATCCTGCAATTTTTCATGAATTTGAGTACCAGTATCTAAAAGTTTTTGCAATGATTCTTTTGCATCCTTAACACCCCAGTAGGTTACCACTCCCTCTGTTTTAGAATTTATTTCTATTTTATCCGGAACAAGCCCAAGCTCATATCCACCAATATTAAAACCGACATAATATGGCTGATCAAAATATGGTTCCATATCTAAAACACTGCTGTACCATTTTTTAGCTTCAATAATATTATCAACATGATATATTGCTGTTCTCAACCCTAAAAACATTTTACCTCCTTTATTAAAAGTAGCATCACAAAGTTAGAATAATTGATTAATTATAAAATTGATTTTAATAATGATGAATAAAATTTAATAATATTGCTGTATAAATCAATCTTTTTTAATAATCACAATAACTAATGTGTTGAGTAAAAATTTAAATCTTCCGTTGCTTCTCGATTTATAATAATTTAAATTGAATTTATAAGAAGATTAGCGGAATGACATTTGTGATAATAATATAGTAATATATGATTGTTATCTTTATGTAGTTAGAAAACAAATATTAATAAATCTTTCTTTTTCCCTTCTAACTTTCATATGAACGGTATTATGAAAATTGAATTATTTTAAGTTATTTTAAAGAAATTTTTGCTTTCAATTATATCAGAATTCTTGAGAGCTGATGAAATACTATTCCACTGTATTAGAAAACATAAATATTTGGCGCTGTTCATAAAAAATGAATGAAAAGGAAACAGCAATGTCATTTCTTTTAACGTTAATAATTCAAATTGCAGTTATAATAATTGTATCCAGACTAATAGGCATTTTATTCCGTAAAATTAATCAACCGCAAGTAGTTGGTGAGATGATTGCCGGCATAATACTTGGGCCTTCTATTCTTGGATTGTTAGCACCTAATTTATTTGCATTTATTTTTTCGCCAGCTAGTTTAAAATATTTAAATGCCCTGAGCCAAATAGGCCTCCTTTTGTTTATGTTTATTATAGGCTTGGAATTTGATCAAAAGCTTTTAAAGGGCAGAGGCCACGCCGCATTATTAATCAGTCATGTTAGTATAATACTACCTTTTATGCTCGGTACGTTAATTTCATTATATCTCTATCCTTTTTTGTCTAGTAAACAGGTGACTTTTACTGCATTTGCCTTATTTGTGGGAGCATCAATGAGTATTACTGCATTCCCTGTATTAGCAAGGATATTAAGCGAAAAGAATTTAATTAAGACAAAAATCGGAACGATTACGATAGCCTGTGCAGCAATTAATGATTTAACAGCATGGAGTATATTAGCATTTGTGGTTACGATTGTACGAGCGGGTTCGAATAACATTCCACTTTGGCTGACTTTAACCGGGGCTGTTGTTTTTATATTAATAATGATTTTTGCAATACGCCCCCTAGCAGCTAAACTAGAAGTATATTATGAAAACAAAGGGAATGTACTAACCAATGATATCTTGGGAATGGTAATTCTATTAATGTTATTCTCTGCATGGACAACAGAGTGGTTGGGAATTCACGCTTTATTCGGGGCTTTTTTTATGGGGGCAATGATGCCGCGGAACAAATATTTTATAAATTCTATTGTTGAAAAACTCAATGATATTACCGTTGTTCTTCTTCTACCAATTTTCTTTGCCCTTACAGGGTTGAATACAAACGTTGGGCTTATAAGCGGCACTCAAATGTGGATGTTTTTCGGGATTATACTGGCAGCAGCGGTAATAGGAAAAATGGGCGGATCAACAATTGCAGCAAGAATATCTGCATTAAATTGGCGCGAAGCTGCCGGGCTTGGTATATTGATGAATACGCGGGGTTTAATGGAGTTAATAATTTTATCTATCGGATTGGAACTAGGTGTTATTTCGCACGTGCTTTTTACTATGCTTGTATTGATGGCTTTGGTAACGACTTTTATGACAACGCCGTTTTTTGATTGGGTATATCCCAGAAAATTGCTAAAAAAAGAGTTGGAGGAAATTGAAAAAGGGGAAATTAAGTCAGGAGTGTTAATATCAGTTTCATTTCCATCATCCGGACCGGGCCTGTTAAAGATAGCTTCTTCCATAATACCCAAAGATGAATTAAAAGTCTATGCCTTACATCTATTAAGATCAAACGAAATATCAATAGCTGATCTAGGCGAAGAAAATAATAAAAAAGACTATATAGAAGCATTTAAGCCATTAATGAAATACGCCAAAGAAAATTTGATTGCCGTAAGCCCTATTTCTTTTCCCACCCGTAATGCAGCTTATGATATTAATAATATTGCAAAAATAAAAGGAGCGAATATCATAATAATGGGCTGGCATAAACCCATACTAAGCGAGAGTATATTGAGCGGTACAGTTAATGATGTTATGCGCAACGCCAAAGCAGATGTTTGTGTCTATCTGGAAAGGCAATTTAATCCATATAAAAATATTCTGGTACCTTTCAGGGAAGGGGTGCACGATAAAGGAGCCATGGAGCTGGCGCATAAAATAGCTGTTAATATTAATGCGCAGGTAACGATCCTTCATATTGTTAAACCCCAAAATAGCGATTCTGGGAAAACCGATAATTCCTCTCAGATAAATGAGAGTGATCAAAAGGTTATTGTAAAATCCGGAGGTGTTGAATACTTTCCGGAAGAACATATAAAATTGCAAGTAGTTGAAAGCGATACTCCGCTTGATACTATCATAAAAATTGCGAATCGTAATTTTGATCTTGTGGTTGTAGGTTTATCTGAAACTTGGGGCCTGGATCCATCGTTATTCAGTAAGCGCCATGAAAGATTAGCACGCGAATGTCCCGCCTCATTACTTATTGTGCGGAAATATATTTCCCTAAAAACAAGCTAAGATCAGTTCTGGCTATAAAAAACCTTCCATACGACCCAAGCTCTATTATTTAGCTGATAGGCTGCCGGCTCTATTTGTTCTAACTACTCTTGTATATAATGATATTTTAGGATCGAATAAAAAACGAAGCCACAATTTAAACCAGGATTTATGGGAAACTAAGTTATTATACACTTCGGGAACGGCTGCTTTTAGTTTTGGAAGTCTGTTCCAAGGTATTGAAGGAAAATCATGATGCTCATTATGGTACCCTACATTCAAAGCAGGAATATTAAGGATTCCATAATAGCTGTAAGTTTCTTGAGGCGGGCTTACTATAAAATGTTCCTGTATCCACCTTGCACCTAAGGGATGAAATCCGATCGAGAAGAAAAATGAAAATGTTAAGTATAAAAAAGATAAAGGGCTAATAAATATTATTATAAATGCATCAAAACCAAAAACAACAATCATATTTAAAATTGTCCAAATGCTAAGGAATTTAATTTCTTTTAACCGTGGAGGTCGTAGACCCTGAAAAACCGGAAAAAGTAATTCCCATAATATTTTCCCGAATGGAGTATTCCCAATTAATTTTGCTTCCCATTTACTGGCTATGTCGGCGTCAAGAGCATAATTTCCCTGAAAGGAATGATGTTTTAAATGATAACTTTTAAAAGAAACAGAACTTGGAATGACATTTGGTATATCTGCAATTATTCCTGCAATAATATTGAGCACATTTCTTTTAAAAATAAGATGATGAGCTGCTTCATGAATGAGAACGAACAAACAATGGTTTGCAAAAGCACCGATAAAATATGCTGAAATTAATATAATCCACCAGGGTTGTCCCCGGAGTATAATTGCAAAAAATAATTGAAAACCAACAATAAATAAAATCAAAAAGAAACTTAGCGGATTTCTCCCAATAAGCTTGCGTACTTCAGGGTGCTCAATTAGAATTTCTTTTGTACGCTGCTTATGTGGTTCACTAAGTTCTGTATAGAAAAAGTCTTTAATTTTTTCACCCATATAGAGTCTCTCTAATTGAGTTTTAATACTTTAATATAAACTACTAAAGTATCCGGTAAGGTCAAAACCAAAATCTCTGACTTGTGCGCGCCGATTTATATATTAATCTGTATAAGTTTTCTGATACAAAATCATTAAAAACGATAGAATATCAGTTTTTTTTATTTATTAAATATAATCTTACCCAGTAAAACAAAGAAAACCTTTGTGAGCTGGAATATTGAAGATACATGTTGCTCCTAAAGTAATTTTAATCTGGAATTGCACAAGAACACAATGCCGTGTTATAAATATCATGGTATGCATACCTTCTTATAAATTTTTTTTATTTTAAACATTAATATCTAGAAACTTTGAAAACGAACTAATCAAGCGAAATAAGAAATTAAGTTATTAAATTCATTATCAATAATGAACCCAGCACAAATTATTTCTCAATAACTTATCTTCATTTTTAAGCTGTTTCCTCTTTGAGTTATAAATTAAAATTAATATTAAATAAGAGACTAATTATGCCTTATTTATTAGTGAAGCAAAAAATAATAGACTTTGAAAGATGGTATGCAGTATTTAAATCCGAAGCAAAAGCACAAAAGGAATCGGGTCTCCATGATATCATAATTTTTAGAGAAATAATTGACGAAAATTTAATTGTATGCTTATTTAAAATTGATAATCTTGAAAAAGCAAAAGCATTTACAGATTCTCAAAAAAACAGGGGAATTCTTGAATTATCCGGTACAACCGGAGAGCCTGAAATTTTATTTTTAGATAAAGCGTAATCTTAACACGGAAAAATAGTTATTACCCAACATCTTAAAATGTTCTTGACTATTGATTTTTTTAAGTTTATATTAGCTTTGTAAATCAAAGTACTTTAAATGGAGCTTCTAAATGGATGAATTAAGCGCTCAGGAAGAATTAGCTTTTATAAAGAAAGTAATTCAAGACAGCCGTAAAGTTATATATGCAGACGGAAAAGAATTTATTTATTGGGGAATCATAATTACTATCTGCCTGATATTTACTTACTTTACTGCACTATATCCGGTAAAAGGCCCTATAAATATAGTCTCTGTCTTTTGGTTTCTCATTGTTTGCCTGGCAGCGCTTGGAAGTACCTTCTTCATTAAAAAGAAATACAAGTCTTCGAAGACAAAATCTCTGGTCGGCCAAGTGCTTGAAAAAATTTGGTTTGCAAACGGAATAGGTATGATGCTGGTAGCTTTTGTGGGAGGGTTTTCTGGAGCAATTCAGGGTATTTACATTTCTCCCCTGATGAGTTCTTTCCTGGGAGGATCTTACTTTATAAGCGGTTATATTTATGGTAAAAAATGGGTTAGTTTTTTAGCTTTTATTTGGTGGATTGGAGCAGCAATAATGTTTATTTTTCCAGGTTTGTATGTTTGTCTGATGATGGCGGCAATGATGATTTTATTGCAGATTATTCCCGGGATAATTTTATACGTGGATTCGAAACAAGTAATTGCGACGATTGAATAATGAATGAATTTGATTATCAGCAATTGGATGAGATAATTCATTCCAGGATTAGGCTTGCAATTATGGCTGTTTTAATTAGCGTTGATGAAGCTGAATTTACTTTTTTGAGAGATAAAATTAATGCTACAGATGGTAATTTGAGCACACATTTAAAAGAAACTGGATGAAGCTGGTTATATTGCCGTTAATAAAAGTTTTGAAAGTAGAAAGCCTGTTTCAAGGTATTTACTAACTCAAAAGGGAAAAAAAGCTTTTGAGATGTATGTGGAACGCCTTGAGAAATTAATAAAAAAATAAAATTTTTTGCTCTGATACTTTGAAAAACAAAGTACTTTTATAATTTAGTGGAGGTTTTATGAACTCGGTATTATTTAGGTCATCAATATTAGTGCTTACATTAATGTTTGTTTTGTCCCAAAACGAATATTCCCAGAAAGAGAATTTTAACGATCTTTTAAATAGTGGAAAAACGTTTACTTATAAAGCACTTGTTTTACATGATAAGGATATGCTTCTTGAAGCACTCAATCAATATGGAAAAATATTAAAAGCTGATACATCCAATCTTGAGGCGCTTTACGGATTAATTTTTGTTGAATACAGGTTCCTTGAATTGAGTCTTCAAAAGGGAAATGATAGTTTATTTAATCAATACTACCAGTCTTCATTGGTTAATGCTGCTAAACTGATATCCGCGAATAAATATTTATCGGAAGGTAAATCGCTTTTAGCCGGGATATATATGATGAAAATAGCTTCAAGTCCTATGTCGGCAGTAACGCTTTCATCAAAAATAAACCGCTTGCTGAATGATGCAGAAGAAGCGAATCCGAAAAATCCCACGACGTTTATTGTACGAGGAGAAATGAAGATCCTATAGAGACTATTACGATTATAGATCAAGCCCCGGTATATCATCCCTTCACATTTGAATCATCATATGTTTGTATTTTGATATCAGGCAGGACTTCACAAAGCCCATCTTTTGGCTTAATGGCGGGATGGATCGTATGGTTGATGCCCCTAATTCTGAAAATGGGACAGGAGGATTTGTTTATTCGTACTCACAGAACGGGAGATTAAAAATATTTACTATTCTTGCCCAAGATAAAGAAGGTGTTGAAGTTCAAAATGCAGAGTATAATGGAACTTTTAATGGAAGTTCTAAAAATTTCTTTGTAAATATTCAGAACTCAGATATTATATTTAATACTTTAGTAATGAAAAACAGCTTATCATTCAATAGATACAATACAATATGGCAATTAGGAGTCCTGGATTTGAATACTACCGATAGAATATTTTCATTCAGAAATGACTTTGAATTCATGATAAATAATAATCTAAATGTATTATCAGGATTTGAGCTTGAGAATCGCTATACATATTACGAAGGAAATATACCTCTTTTAAATTATGACATCCGCCCGGATGCAGGGGCGAAATATTTAAATTCGGAACTTATGAGCAGCCGGGCTGGAGTATATTCCGAATTACAATCGTTAAATGTTCTTGGATTTGAAGGTACTTTGTTATCAGCCGGTGTTAGATATGATAAATTTATAAAGCCAAGCAGAAACTGGGTGGATCCACGGTTATGTTTAGGTTATAATATAAATGAAAATTCGAAAATTAGGTTTAGCTGGGGCATTTTTCATCAACTGCCTGACTTGGCATTATTCCGTCCTGAGGATGGTAACCCAAATTTGCAGGCTATGAAGACAGTTCATTATATTATGTCATATGAATATTTACTAAATGAACAAAATTCCTTCCGGCTAGAAGCTTACCACAAAAAGTATTATAATCTTCCACTTGATGATCCTGTAATTAACTATAATAATTCAGGCTTTGGTTTTGCAGACGGTCTTGATGTAATATATAAGGGCGACTTTCCATTTGGGATTACAGGATGGGTTTCTTACGGATATATTAACACTAAAAGATTTTGGATGGACTTTGATCATTATACTTACAGTTCTTTTGATGTACCAAACAATCTTTCCATAATATCCAAGTATAATCTTAATGTAAACTTCCAATCAGGACTTAATATTAAATATGCAACGGGCAAACCTTATACACCGGTTATATCATCAGAGTATAGTAATCAGTTAAATATATATGTACCTGATTACTCATCTACAAATTCCGGAAGATTTCCGGATTATAAACGTATTGATTTAAGGATTACATATTTTGGACAAATGTTTTCCGGTAATTCATTGATTGTTTATATGGAAGGGCTGAATATTTTTAATTTTGAGAATATATTCGGTTACAGTTACACACCTGACTATTCAAAACAAGAAAAAATTGAAAGTTATTTCGGCAGGCGTATGTTAGTATTCGGATTAAATATTGGAATTTAATAAATAAATAATAGCTAAAATTTAGTCATTATATGGAAGCAGATGAAGGTATATTTTATCATAAATTGATAATTCCTAAACCAGTTTTGTATTTATGTTACATTTATAGGGGTGAGATGATCAAAGTAGGCCTGTTTTTTTACTAAAATCCAAACAGTTTTGTTCGATAATGGATTTAGGATGATAATGTTTCATTTAATTTATGATTTTTAAACTATCATTCAGAATGAACAAGTTATTATAAAGTAAAAAAATGGACCAGGAAAATATACTAATTGAGAATAATGATGTTAGCGACAGCTCTCTAGCTATGCTGCAGACATCCAAGTTTAAAAACCTGTCCAAGGACTTTTTTCAATTTGATTCATCGAAAGAAAGAGATCCTTTAAAAAATCTAAAAGACTATTCAAAATTCTTTACCTTTCGTTTACCATATGAAATAAGCGATTTCTTCATTGGGCTTGAAGAAGCTCCATTATACTGGATTATTAAATCACCTTTAAGCCTTCATATTGAGAGCGTATATAAAGCATTAATACAAGTTTCCGGGCCTAGTTCTTATAAGACTATAAAAGAATTTTATACAAAATGGTTTGCAATAAATTCCGAAGATGAGAAAAAGTATTTTGCCGCTTCTGTTCTGAATATTGCAGAAAAAAAATCTTCAGGCAGGGGAAATTTCCCATTTATAATCCTGGAAGCGGTAGTTCTGGGGTTTGATAAATATCTGTTCAGTCCGGGTAAAGCATTGGAAATACTTGAAAATTCAAAAGAAGTTTTGAATGACAATAAACTAAATAATGATTTTAGAGAAGAATTAGCATATCTAATTCAGTTATATTCGGCATTTATACATATAAATCAAATGGATTTTGCACAAGCAAAGGCCAAACTTAATGAAGCGTTTGCAGTTAAGCCTGTAGGAATTACATCAAAATTTTATCAGGCCATGATTGAAATTCAGGAAAGTCAGGGAATAGTTCCTCCTGATTTTTTAAGCGATTTATATAATTACGACATTTCCAGACTTGAATATGCTATAGAATCAAATAATACATCTATGTTCGATTACTTCATTAAATTCCCGGTAACGCTTAACTTATTTTATCATAAAGAATTTGCGCCTTCATTTGATATGATTGCAGATTTTTTCCACACCGCACGCAACAGTGTTGAAACAGATATTAAAACTATCCGGACAAAGTTAAGTGATCTTAAGGATTTAAATCTTACCGAATTTTATAATTCCAAAATACTTCAGGACATAGATTTCCTTGAAAAAATCGTTCACAGCTATTTGGAATCCAAAAATTTAATTTTTCTGGGAACCTTGGGGAAACTTCGTGAAAAGTTTAATAAAATTATTGAAGCAGTAATAGAAATCATCAGGCAGAAAAATTTTATCGTTGTGAAAGAAAGATTGCTAGTATATGATAAGGGACTCCAAGATAAGTATAATGAGATGCAGATCCTTGCAAAAAATCATGAAGATCAAAAATCAAAACTTAAAGAGAATCTTGATATAAATCTTGAAATTATTGAAAAACGTGCCGCTGATAATGTAGCCATTCTTGAAGAAAGGATTCAAAATCTTCAATATATTCAAAGTTTAAATCCCCGTGCAACCTTTAGGAATGCAATGACTTACAATCTTATTTTATCATTTACTGTGTTCCTGTTGGGAGGATGTGCTGGTTATTCTAACAGTGGAATAGATGATCCGGGTAAGACCAATGGAATATTAGCTGTTATAATAATTTCTGGATTTAAATGGGGGATTATAGCATTTTTAGTGGGAATCATAATTTCTGTAGTTGCTGCAGGGCTGGCATTACTTGAATTTACGAACCAAAAACAAAGGCTGCTGCAGACTATTAACGCGGTTAAAAACGAAAAAGAACATCAAAAAACTTATTTCAAAAAAGATTTTGAAAAAGTGATAAAGGATCTTGAAGACCGTTATACAAAGATGCTTGATGAACATAAAAAGCAAATGGACAATTTAAAAGCTGAACGTGATAAAAATGAAAAAGCTTACAAGGAAGATGCAGAACTGAAAGTCCGTGAGGAAACCCAACATTTGAGAAGTTTGATAGATTTGTAATTTACTTTTCCCCCTTCTTATTGGCTATTATTAGCCAGCTTTAGAAAATAAACCAAATACAACCCCTTCTAAGTGCCTTAATGTCTATTAATTGCTCTGGTCTGATATTGGAATAAAAATGTATTTAGATACTCGCTTAAATCATAACGATTTAGGCAATAGATTTAAATTAAACTAAATATTTTAAGCTTTATATGCCTTTAAAGATAGATTATTTAATTGTTGGTTCGGGGCTGACAGGAGGAACTATTGCGCGTTTATTGTATGAAAAAGGATTTGAAGTATTAATTATAGAAAGACGTAACCATGCCGGAGGGAATGTTTATGATCATTATCATCCTTCAGGTATAAGAATCCACACATATGGCCCTCATTATTTTAGGACAAACTCATCTGGTTTATGGAATTTTGTCAATCGTTTTTCTGATTTCTATAAGTTTGAAGCATCACTAAAATCATTTGTTGACGGTGAGTTCGAAAATTGGCCTATAGCCGGAAGCTATATTAAAAAAACAGTTGGTTGTAATTGGGAATCTCCATTCAAAGGTAAACCGGATAATTTTGAAGAAGCATCATTAAAGATCATGCCTGAAATAGTATATAAAAAGTTCGTTAAAGGTTATACTGAAAAGCAATGGGGCATTGAAGCTAAAAAACTTGATGCGGCTCTTGCAAAAAGATTTGATATTAGGGAAGATGATGAGCCCAGATTGATGCGTCATAAGTACCAGGGAATACCGGCAAATGGTTATTCCGAATTTATGAAAAATTTGATTAAAGGTATTCCTCTAATCCTTAACCTGGATTATCTTCAGAATAGAGAAATGTTTGATGTGAAGAAAAAGCTGATTTTTAGCGGACCAATTGATGAGTTTTTTAATTATAAGTATGGAAAGCTTAAGTACAGAGGGCAACAAAGGATCCACTCATATTTAGAAGATACACAATTTTTCCTGCCTTGCGGGCAGGTTAATTATCCATCACCCGAACAAGGTGAATATGTACGAATTCTTGAATGGAAACACATGCTGTCGCCAGAATATTTAAACAAAATAAGAGGAACTGTGCTAACAAAAGAAATTCCTTACACTCCAACAGATCCAAATGAGTTTGAGTATCCGTTTCCGGATATTCAAAACCGTTCTGTTTATAATAAATATGAAAAAATGGCCATGAGTAACTCCAAGTTTTTAATTTGCGGCAGGCTTGGAGAATATAGATATTATGATATGGATCAGTCAATTGAAAGGGCAATTAGTCTTGCAAATAAGATAGTAGAAGAGAAATGATGCTAAAAAAAGATGTAACAATATTAGTTTATCTTCATAATAATATTGACACTGTTGAAGCCTGCTTGAATTCCATTTTTCGTAACCAGAAACAAGATTATAATGAAATAATTATAATAGATGATGGGTCAATGGATGGAAGTTACGATTTATTAGATAGTTATGAAAATATTAAATTAGTCAGACATGAGTTTTGGGGAATTACAAAATCTATTAATACGCAGTTAAAAAAAATCGGAAATAATGATTTCATTAGAATAAATGCAAACGTAGTAATTAAAACAAATAACTGGCTTGAACTATTAAAGGAAACGGCCTATCAAAATGAAGAAACAGGTATTGTAGGTGTCCGTCTGCTGTTAGCCGATGACAGGATTGAATCAGATGGTAAGAATTTTATAAATGGTTTGGGTTACGAGGAGAGATTTATAAACGTTAACGAACTTAAGCTAAATAATGCTTGTGAACCTAAATTAATAGAAGTTGATTCAGTAAGCAGTGCATTTTCTTACTATAAAAATGTCGTATTAAAAAATATTGGATTTTTTGACGAAAATTATTTTCCAGTTTTTACCGAGGATGATGATTATTGTATTTCTGCAAGGGAAAACAATTTTTCAGTAGTTTCTAACTCATTTGTTCAGGCATATCACTTTACATCCTCAAAAACCCCGTCGGAATTACTCCTGACAGATGATAATGAAAAATTTATATCGCCTTTTAGGGATAATAGGAAAATGATACAATCCGAACACTTTAAATATTGGAAAGAAAAATGGTTGTGGGATTTAAAATATCCTGATTTAAATTTTATAAGGTCACTTTATGGAGAAACGAAAATTTGCTGGAGTATTGGTGAACAATTAAAGTTTTCATCGTGTGAAGAATTCCCTTCTGTCGATTTATGTTTAGTTACGTGGAATAATCTTCCATTATTAAAAAGAATGATGCAAAGTCTTTCTACAACTGAATATCCTAATGAAAAAATTAACGTGTATGTAACTGATAACGGAAGTACCGATGGTACTGTCGAATATCTAAAATTATTGCGAGCGGAATTTGTCTTCAATGTTTATCCTGATTTTCTTCCGATAAATAGCGGAGTAGCCTATGGCTTGAACATGGCTATTATAAAGGGTAATGGAGAATTAGTAGCGCGATTGGATGATGATATTATCCTTTCACCAGGTTGGTTGAAAGGACTTGTTAAAGTAATACAAAAAAGGCCATACTGCGGTATGACCGGCCCAAAAGTTCTTAATGATAATTCAATTCATTCTATACAATGCGCTGATTTTATTGTATTCCCCTGTTATTCAACCCATGAGAATGAAATAGATACAGGCCAGGCAGATTATTATAGTAAAGCTTCACATTTACGCGGCTGTTGTAATCTTTACCATAGGGATGTATTTAAAAACTGCGGATTATTTGATATTAGGTTCAGTCCAAGTCAATTTGATGATCCGGATCATCAGGTAGCCCTCCTTGCAAAAGGTTATGAAATAATTTATAACGGCCATGTAAGTATAATTCATAAACTTAACAGTGGACTTAATAATTCATATGCAGGATCAAGCAACATGTCCGGGAATCAATTAAAATTTTTCGGTAAATGGGGTAATAATATTTATGAAATACTTGATAGGTCTATTGAATTATCAATTGAAGGAAGAAAAATTGATATAAATACAAAATTATCCTATATATTAAACGAACAGGGAAGTGTTAATTATTCATTAAATAAAGAATTTTGTAATTCAGCAGAAGAAATCGTAAATATAAAGTTGGAAAAGCAAAATGAATTTAATTTTTTTATTGAATCTCTTCTTAATAATGCAATAAATCAAATTAAACTTAATTTATTTAATAAAGCCTTATCTCTTTTACATTTAGCACTTAATCTTGACCCTCCAAAAATTTTAACTATTTTATTGCTTTATTTAGTTTACTACAAAATGGGGGATATTGAGAGGGTTAAACATTTTAAAGATATGCTTGGAATATTGAATAAAAAGGATATAGATAAGCTTAATTTGCAAAGTAAGTCTTATAAAGAGAATTATTTTAATAAAGTTATATTCCACTTGAATTTAAAGCAGGGAGAATGCACTTTGGAAGAAATTATAGAAATCCTGGTAATTAAGAATCAATTCAACTTGGCATTATTTATATCTATGTTTATGTTTGAAGGAAACTTCGATTGGCAGGAAAAATAAGAAATTGGATGCATTACACGCTCAACCTCCTTTATCTTTAATTACAAACCCTTCCAAATGCGAACATAATAATGGCTATTATTAGCCAGCTTAATATATTAATTCTATAATTAACTCAGAATAAAATAAAACTCAACAAAATTATTTGGGATGTGAAATAAAGCCCTTTTTTGCAGATACAGACCATGTTTGTTGTAATTTAAATGTGAACAAAATTGAGACTGCAGTAACTCCTAAAAAAACAGCAATTCTTCTGTTATCTGTTTATGGAAGTTCAAGCAATGTTAAAAAAATTCAGCAAATAGCGGACAACAATGCACTTAAAGTAATTTATAATGCAAGACATGCATTTCATGTATATTAGAGTATAAGGGATTTCAGTAATAAACTTTGGAGATTTATCAATATTCCGTTTTCATGCGAAAAAAGTCTTTATAATACTCGAAGGGGGAGCAATAATCTGTTGGAAGAAAAAACAATGAAAAGGATTAACTTTTGAAAAACTTTGGTTTTGCAGTTGAAGTTACGGTATATTTCCTAAGCTGTATAGCGATAAACCATTACTAGTAGCAAATAAACAATACTATATTTTAGCTGTAGGCAGCGACACAAGAAACTTCAAATTCCTATGTTAGAAAAATTAGGTTACCACGTGTAAGATTCTGTAGGCGTTATAGTCATGGAAAATTCTCCTAACATTCCTTTGGAGAACTGTATTTTATTTTACCCGATAAATATTGATATAGCTTTTATAATTCGATTATCCTATTCCATTTATTTTGCATATGGTAACATTTTAATTTATACGTGTATAATTTATCTTATTATATTTTATTTCAAATGGATAATGTCTAATTTTACTTTAAGTATTTACCTTGTTTTTCTCAAATTATTGAAATGCTAAAAATTATATGAGCAGTCCCAAAATATTCGAAGTTGTAGTCATCGGCGGGGGAATCGTCGGCACCTCTACCGCATTAAATTTACTGAAGATAAAAAATATTTCTCTTTTGCTGCTGGAAGCGGAAGACAAATTATCTGCTCATCAAACTGGAAATAACAGCGGCGTGATTCATTCAGGTATTTACTATAAACCGGGATCTTTAAAGGCTTTAAATTGTACTGCCGGCAGGGTGATGATGTATGAATTTTGCGAGCAGCAGGGTATTAAGTATGAACGCTGTGGAAAAATTATTGTCGCCGTTAATAAAAATGAAATCTCCATGTTAAATGATCTTGAACGAAAAGGGAATGCAAACGGACTAAAAGGATTGAGGAGGCTGTCAGCCGGTGAAGTTAAAGAACGTGAACCTAATGTTTCTTGTGTTGACGCGCTTTTTGTGCCTGAAACCGGAATAGTTGATTATGTACGCGTTACTGAAGAATACGCAAAAATTATTTTGAATTCAGGGGGGGAGATCAGAAAGAATTGTAGATTTATCTCTCTTTCAAAAGACGGTAATGATTTAGTTTTGCAGACTACTGGCGGTGAAGTCAGGGCAAAGTTTTTAGTCAATTGTGCAGGTTTGCATTCTGACCGTGTAGCAAAACTTTGTAATGTTGATCCGAAACTCCAAATTTTTCCTTTCCGCGGTGAATATTATAAGTTAAAAAAAGAAAGTGAACATTTAGTGAATAATTTGATTTATCCGGTTCCCGATCCAAAGTTTCCATTCCTTGGAGTTCATTTTACAAGAATGATAAACGGCGGTATTGAAGCCGGTCCTAATGCAGTGCTTGCCTTCAAAAGGGAAGGTTATTCGAAAAAAGATTTTTCTATTACTGATGTTGCCGATATGTTAATATACAAAGGCTTTTGGAGAATGGCATTTAAACACTACAAAATGGGAATAGGTGAGTATTACAGATCATACAATAAACAGGCATTTGTTAAGGCATTGCAGAAATTGGTTCCGTCGATTGGCAGTAATGACATATATCCTGAAGGCAGCGGTGTTCGTGCCCAGGCTCTGGAACGTGACGGCAAATTAGTTGATGATTTTAGAATTGTTGAAGCCGACAAAATGATCCATATTTTAAATGCCCCGTCTCCCGCCGCCACTGCATCCTTAAGCATTGGTAAAACCCTTGCCCAAAAAATTATCCCAAGGCTCATCCAGTAAGCTCTCTTCCATGTACTTTTAGCTTTTTTTGAAGGATGAAATATTCGTGGCCCAGATTAGTAATCTGGGATTTTACTCACATTTTGCATTTAATTGTTCAAAACAATTTAATCCCGTTAAATTATTTGCCTTAAAATCCCTTTTGTTTTATTTCACTGAATTAGCCCCAATTAGTGAAAATTCGTATTATCCGAAATTGAGAATCCAAGTGCACTACGGATTAATACCGGTTTCTTTTTATTATTACCGTTATAACTATAAACCCATATTTTTTTGGAAGACTGAAAAGTCATAGTCTTATAATTGAAGTGTAATGTGCAGTGCTTTACTTTGTTGAATTGCATTTCTCAAATTTTCCAAGAATTAAAATAAAAACACAGGATAAAGGCAGTGGAAGAACAAGATAACGGGAATGGCAAATTTTCAATATTATAATGAAAAATATATCACTAAAGTGGCCAAAATTAGCCACCTTGCCAATATCACACTTAAAAACTATAAAATTTAGACAAACTTTAACCAAATCAGATGGCATGAATTTAGTGTAAATGGAGAGAAAATAATATTTGAAGTAAATTTAATGCAAATAGTTACAGTAACCGGAATTCGACCTGATTTCATACGAATGAGTAAAGTATTTGAAAAACTCGATGAAAATTTCGAACATATAATGATTCATACCGGGCAGCACTACGATGATGAACTTAGTAAAATATTTTTTAACGAGCTAAAAATAAGAACCCCTGATTATATCCTTGATACAGGTAAATCCAGTAATAACCATTACGAACAACTTTCTTACCTGTCAAAAGAAATGATATATCTATTAAAAAAAGAAAAACTTAATCCTTCTCTAATACTCTTTTTGGGTGATTCCCATTCAGCTATAGTCAGCGCCCCCCTGTTTAAAGAAGGCTATAGGATCGGTCATATTGAAGGCGGCATGAGATCTTATGATAGGCGCATGCCGGAAGAAGTAAACAGAGTAATATGTGATTACGTTTCGGATTTTGTGTTTGTGTATACGCCTCTCTATAAAGAAAGATTAATTCAAGAGAATAAAAAACCTGATAATATTTTTGTAGTCGGTAATACTATTGTTGAAGTTGTTAAAGATTATTTGCCTACCGGCAAAAAACAGAGGGATTATATAGTAGCAGACATACACCGGAATGAAAATTTAAAAAATCCCGAACAGTATAACCATATTTTAAATTATTTAAATGCACTCGGTAAAAAGCTTTCACTCCCCGTAAAGCTGGTAAAATTTAAAAGAGCTCAAAAACTTATTGATGAATATAATCTATTAAGTGATAAACCATGCATTGAATTAATTGGCCCTTATGGATTCTTAAAATATTTGCAATTGCAGTATCATGCATACGGAGTAGTATCTGACTCGGGAACATGCCAGGAAGAATGCCCATTGCTGAAAGTACCCGCGGCAGTTCCGAGAAATTTCACTGAACGCCCAGAATCGGTAGAATTCGGCAACAGTATTATGGTTGGTGAACTGGAGCCTATTAATAAAATGGTTAACGAAACGATAGATTTTTTTGAAAATTATTCAGTAAATGAAGAAAAAATAAAATGGTTGGGAGATGGGACAACATCTCAAAAAATTTCACAAATCTTAAAAGAGGTACTTTAAAATGAAGAAAGTTCTAATAGTTGGCGGCGCCGGGTATGTCGGTGGTGCAATTACGGATTTAATTGCAAGTTCAAATAATTATGAAGTATGCGTGTACGATAATTTGCTTTATGAAGATTCCTTCAGGAAAGAAGTAAATTTTGTGTATGGAAATATTTTGGATAGAGAAAAGCTTATTCCTCACCTTCAATGGGCTGATGTTGTTATCTGGCTTGCCGCTATCGTCGGTGACGGAGCCTGCCAATTGAACCCCGATCTTACTATCGCTATAAATCAGGAATCTGTAAAATGGTTGTCCGAAAATTTTAGTGGTAGAATTATTTTTATGTCAACTTGTTCAGTTTATGGTGCTCAGAATAAAGAATTAGATGAGTTAGCTCCCAAAAATCCGTTATCGCTTTATGCCTCAACCAAATTAAAAGCTGAAAGCTACCTTCAGGACAAAAATGCAATAATATACAGATTGGGTACATTATTCGGAGTTGGTGATTTATATTCAAGAGTACGGTTAGACTTAGTCGTAAATATTTTAGCTGTACGTGCTTTTACAGTCGGAAAGATCAGTGTTTTCGGCGGTGAGCAATTCCGTCCTCTTCTTCATGTTAAGGACGTTGCCCGCGCTGCACTAATGAACCTTGAAAGCGAACATACCGGCGTTTTTAACTTGCACCGTCAGAATGTTAGAATCAGGGATTTAGCATACCAGGTAAGAAATCATTTTCCGGATATTATAATTGAAGAAACCGATATGCCGTTCCAGGATACCAGGAACTACAGAGTTACCTGCGAAAAAGCACACAAAGTATTCGGATTTAAATCCATTCATTCTATAGATGAAGGAATAGACGAATTAAAGTTCCTTGTTGAAACCGGAAGGATAAAAGATTTGAACAGTAAAAGGTATTCCAATCAAGCATATTTGAAAGAAATGGAGGTTAACAACTATGAGCCAACCAGATCTGTCGCTGTTTAAAGGCGGCTTAGCTGTAGACGACAGGGGAGCGGTAAGTTTTGTAAACGATTTTGATTTCAAAGATGTAAAAAGATTTTATATCGTTGAAAATCATAAACAAGGATTCGTACGCGCATGGCATGCTCACAAAAAAGAATCAAAGTATGTTATGGTAGTTAAAGGCTCAGCGTTAATAGGTGCGGTACAGATAGACGATTGGGATAATCCCTCTAAGGATTTGAAGGTAAACCGTTACGTTCTTAGTGAAAAAACCCCTTCAGTGCTTTATATCCCTGCAGGGTATGCAAATGGATTTATGTCTTTAACCGATTATGCAAAGATAATTTTTTTTTCGACTTCTTCCTTAAATGATAGCCTTGGCGACGATTTCAGGTATGAGGCCCATTATTGGGATCCTTGGATAGTTGAAGAACGATAATAATAGGAGATTAAATAAATGAAGAAAATAGTAGTTATAGGTTCCACAGGTATGTTGGGATTTGCAATTTCAGGATACTTCAGTAAAAAAAATTATGATGTAGTTGCAATATCAAGAAATGAATTTGATATAGCTAACGATTCGATGAGCAAGTTTGAAGGATTTTTAAACGGTGTTGAGGCTGTAATTAATTGTGCAGGTGTAATAAAGCCTACAATTGCAAAAAACACAATTGAGGATGTTCTAAAAATAAATTCAATGTTCCCTCGCAACCTTGCAATTGTATGCGATAAAAAAGGGATTAATTGCTTTCATGTAACAACCGATTGCGTTTACACAGGAAAAAAAGGTAACTATAATGAAAATGATTATTATGATGCTGCCGACCTTTATGGTTTAAGCAAAAATGCGGGGGAAAACAAAGATTGCATGGTTTTACGCACTTCAATTATCGGTGAAGAAAACGGGCAAAGCCGTTCGCTACTTGAATGGGCTAAAAGCCAGGCAGGTAAAGAAGTAAATGGATTTACTAATCATTTGTGGAACGGCGTTACTACGGTTTATCTTGCCGAAATTATTGAGACAATTCTTCTGAAAAATTTGTATCAGAAAGGATTGTTTCACATACACTCACCAAACACTGTTACAAAATATGAATTGCTTCAATTATTTGACCTGGTTTATAAATTAAATCTTAAAATTAATTCAATTGAAGCAAAAGAATCTTGTGACAGAAGCATGGCAAGTATTTATCCATTATCAAAGCAGGTAGCTGTTAAAAGTTTAGTGCAACAGGTTAAGGAAATGAAAGAATTTTTCTTAAAAGTGTAAAGATTGATTAAACAAGTAAAATATAAGTGACAAAAAGAATCAAATAAAGGATTCCCGGGAATCTGCAAACACTATGGAAAATAAATTATGGCTAACAAGTTCAATCCCGCAGGGGCTTCAACAAATATATGATGTGGAAGTTACTGTTAGTAAATTAAGATCAGTTGAAATTCATGCGCATGAATTTTATTCAGTAATAAAAGGTAAGGGAAAATATGGGTTCTGCAAGTGAAATCAATAAACAGGGCGAGAGAGATATCAGTTTTACAAATGACGTTTCTACACAAGAACTATTATTGCAGGCAGAAGAACTCTTGACCGGCCAGAATGATATTTATCTTGCAATAGAAAAACTATTAAGAGTATTAGAAATAAATCCATATTATGCATCAGCGCACAATGACCTTGGCTATGCTTATTGGCAAATCGAAAACTATCATGAAGCAAAAAGCCATATTTATAAAGCATTTGAATTGGATAAAAACGAATCAAGTATTTTATTGAATGTTTTCAACATATTATTGAAAGAAAGAAAATTCGATGAAGCTGAAGATATATGTTTAAAATATTTAACCAGTTTCCCAAATAATATTGAAGTAAATCAAGCGCTGTCTGATTTTTACAAAATGAAGAATGAAAGATTAATTATCCCGCTCAAAAATACAATTAACTCTAAGTATGGATATGAGAAACTTGAATCTATTGAATCATTTTTGAATTTTTTAGAGGGTAGGGAAATCCCAAAATTTCCCCTCGAAATGTATTTGGAAATAAGCAATGTATGCGATTTAAAGTGCATAATGTGCAGTGTCTTTTCCGACATAAATCTAAATCGTGGAGGTGTTCTAAATGGTCTAAAGATGGGATTCTTGGATTTTCACGCATTAGGCCCAATTGAGTCTTTATTGAAACACACTTTAAGAGTACATTGTTTTGGGTATGGAGAACCTACAATTCATCCTGAATTTCTTGAAGTACTTAAATATGTTACAAGCTTTGAAGTAATAGTTGATTTTTTTACAAATGGGATGCACTTAACTGACGAACTGATTCAGCTTGTTGTTGACAGGGGCGTACAAAGAATAACTATAAGTTTTTCCGGGGCTACAAAAGAAGAATATGAAAATGTTTACCAACGAGGTAATTTTGAAAAAGTATTGGATGGAATTAAAAGATTATCAAAATACAAAAAATCTCAAGGCAAAGAATATCCTATAATAGACATCAATTCCCATGCATATAAACATCATTTGTCTAAATTTGATCAGTTTGTAGAGATATTTGGAGCTGCCGGAGTAAATCAAATATGGTTAAAACCTTTGCTTGAATGTGGTAAAAATGTCCCGGCTCTGCAAGGGCATTCAGCTTTGATCACACCGGAAATTAATGATACTATAATTGCCAGGGCAAAAAAAACAGCTCAGATGTATGGGATTTATCTGTGTATATCCCCTGATTTATTTGTTAAAAACGAAGAAATGGCAAAAGATAAATTGTTAATCCTTTCACAGTTGACTAAAGAAGAATTTGAAAACCCCAAAGATTTTGTGCCGGTAAATAAATTTAAGGAAATAGCAAAAACAACAAAAAAAAGTATTATTAAAGAATTGAACTGGGCTGATACCGATAAATATGATTTTCCATTAATGCAAATCAATGAGATAAATGAAATTCTTGATGTCTCTGAAATTGAATTTTCGAAAGGAGAAGAGGGTAACTTCCATTGTATGGAACCATTTAAAGTTATGTATATCATGAACAATGGACAAACAAAACCTTGTTGTAATCTGCCGAGCAATGTCCCGGCTTTGGGTAATGTCAATAAACACAATGGCGAAACAATTTGGAGAGGAAATGGATTTAATGCATATCGCGATGCAATACTATCGGATAAATACCCGAGTAATTGTAAGGATTGTCTTAAATTAAAATGGGGTCCACAGTCCCATTATATTGGTTATTTATTCAACGATTATTCTACATGGTATTATAATACATTTTATTCCAAATTCCTTGATGGTTATAAAATAGACATTCTTAGATAGATTTTGAATCATGAAACTGAAAAACATATAATGTTAAGGTAGATATTGATGGATGATACCAATAATTATCTTATTGAAGCCAATGAATTAATTTGTGCCGGTGAATATCAAAAGGCAGAAGTTAAACTTAATAATGTTCTAACTTTGTTGGATAAATATTATCCCTTCAAATATTATTGCCTGATTAAACTGCTACAAAATAAACCCCAGGTAGTTGGATTTTCGGTTCAGGCTAAATCTTGTTTCCTCTTGCTCTTTTTTGCCGAAATTATCAAGAATATTAATCCTAATATTTATATTATTTTAGGCGGACCAGAAACAAGTCCATGCCCGAAAGCTTTGATCGAAACATATAAATATATGGACGCAGTATTTGTTTGCGAGTCAGATTTATCATATGGTGTTGGGAATTGATAATGAAAATGAAACAGCAAAGGATGATTTGCAAGTAATTAAAAAAAGAAACTACGGTCAAATGAGAATTAGTATCCTGGAAAATTATTCCAGATGTACAATGAAGCTATACGGTGTAAATTTGACAATTAGATTTTTGTCGCTGTTTTAAGCGATAAATTGTTATTAAAAAGAGGCAGTAATTATGAACACAATTACAAAATCAAAAAAAATAAATTATACTCAATTGAGGGGAATTATCAGAGAAGATAAGGTACGTTCCGACTATCTTCCTTTCGGCCGTCCTAACTTTGGTGAAGATGAAATTTCTGCCGTTGTTGAAACGATGCGCACAGGTTGGGTTGGTATGGGGAACCAAACGTTGAAGTTTGAGGAAGAACTATCCCGATATGTAAAAGCACCGTTTGTATCAACTGTTAACTCTTGTACTTCGGCTCTTTTTTTAGCTCTGAAGGTTTTAGGAATAAAGGAAAATGACAAAGTCATTTGCCCGAGCTTGACCTGGTGCAGCACTGCTAATGCAGTTCTGTATAACAATGCCAAGCTTGTTTTTTGCGATATAGATCCTAATACCTTAAGCGTATCGTCCGAAACCATACTTGAAAAGGTAACGCCAAATACAAAGGCGGTTATCGTTGTTCATTTTGGCGGCTTTGCTGTTGACGTAAAGGACTTGAGAAAACAATTACCTGAGAGAATTGAAATTATTGAAGATGCGGCACATGCTTTGGGCTCATTTTATCTAGATAATTTACCTGTAGGTTCCTCTGGTAATCTTACCTGTTTTTCATTTTATGCGAATAAAAATTTATCTACCGGCGATGGTGGTGCAATATCGCTCTTTGATGGAAATAAAAACGAAATGATAAAGTCACTAAGACAACATTCAATGAACGTTAATGCCTGGAACAGGTTTGTTAATCCAAAATCAATTCTATATTCGGATATTACTACACTGGGATATAAAATGAATTATACAGATTTGCAGGCGTCAATTGGAAGAGTACAATTAAAACGACAGGCTGAGTTCAAGGAAATAAGATCTCTTATTGGGAATTATTATTATAATGAATTAAGTGGGTTGCATCCGGATTTAAAATTTCAGAGAAATGTTATAAATGTTAATCATTCAAAACATCTGTTCGTGGTTATGCTGCCGACTGAAAACTTAAATATTTCAAGAGATGAATTCGTAATAAAATTAAGAGAACAAAATATTGGTGCAAGCATTCATTATTATCCTCTCCATTATATGTCTTTGTACGGTCATAAAAGACTCCATCTCGCTCAAACTGAAAAAATCGCTTCTTCAATTCTTACGTTACCGATAAGTGCAAGTATGACTCACGAAGATGCAGAATATGTAGTTGATAAATTTAAAAAAACACTTAAGAAACATTTGATCCACAAGCTTATCAAGGTAGTTGCATGATGAATGAATTATCTAATACCGAAATGCGATATGGATTTTACGATCGATTGACCGAAGAATTTCCATCACAACTTTTAATTGATGTAGCGGAATTTTGCAACCTTGCATGTATTCATTGCCCGCATAGTGAGTTTAAAAAATCAAAACATTATAGTGGAGCTAAATTAGATCCCGAATTAAATTCTAAATTAGTCGATGAAGTTAAAGAATACGGGAAAGGATTTACACAATATATCCGGTACGCAAGCAACGGCGAACCTTTAATTCATCCTAAGATTTATGAAATGTTAAAATATGCGGTAAATCATTCTGGAACTAAAGTAACATTAACTACAAATGGTACTTTATTAACAGGTAATAAAGTTGAAAAACTTCTCGATACAGGTGTAAATGTTATTGATGTAAGTATAGATGCATTTTCAAAAGATACATATTCTAAAGTAAGGGTTAATGGTAATCTTGATATTACTGCAGCAAATGTAGTTAATCTTATTAAAGCTGTAAAAGATAACAGATTAAAAAGTAAAGTTGTCGTAAGTTATGTTGAGCTGCCCGAGAATATGCACGAGACAGATAACTTTGAAAAATATTGGAAAGATCAAGGTGCCGATTATGTTGTGATAAGGAGGCTGCATTCTTGTTCCGGTGCAAAAATTGAACTGGCTCAAGAAAGAAGGAATGACAACAATAATATTGAAAGGAGACCATGCCTCTATCCATGGGAGAGGATTGTGCTAAGCCCTAAAGGATGGTTGGGCTTTTGCCCTTCGGATTGGGTAGATGGCTCCCATATTATCGAATATAAAAACATAACAATTAGGGAAGTCTGGAGCGGTGAATTTTATACAAAATTGAGACAAGCCCACCTGGCTAACAACTATTCAATGCACAAATTTTGCTCTCAGTGCCCGGATTGGGCTGCAACCAGGTGGCCGAACGAGGGCAGAAGTTACGCAAATATGATTGATGAATTTACAGAGACAGTATGAATAATTATAATTTCAAAGAAAATAATGCGTGGAATTCCATCAATGAAAGTGTGAAAGATATTTACGGATGGTCTCCAATTGAACAACTCTATTCATTATATATGTTAGAGCTTTTTACGCAGAATTTAGAAGGTGATATAGTTGAAGTAGGTTCATGGGGTGGAAGGTCTTCAATTGCCCTCGCATTATCTGCAAAGGATAGCGGGAAATCAAAAGTTTATGCAATTGATTATTTTCCTAATGCAAGTGATTGGGCTGAAAACGAAGATGGAACCTATTCATTTACACTTGATCTTATGAATCAAATCATTCCTGGGCATAAACAACAAACAGTTTGGAAAGAACCCTTTGAGAACTCTATTCAACCATTTTACAACGAACACCCTAATCTTCTGGAATATTTTAAGGCTAACATTAACAGATGCAGGTTATCGGAATTTGTTAAACCATTCCGGGGTAACTCCGGAATGTTCTTGGAAAGTGTACCGAAAGATTTTAAGTGTAGATTAGTATTTATAGATGGTGAACACAGTTATAGTGCTGTAAAGACAGATGTGGTAAACTTTAAAAAGTATTTAATACCAGGTGGAATAATCTGTTTTGACGATGCCTTTACTACTTATGACGGAGTGGACGCTGCAATAAATGAAATGATTATCGAATCGGGAGAATTTCATTCCTTTCGAAAATTAACAAGAAAACTTTTTATAGCAATCAAAAATACGGACGAATGTAAATGACAGTTGGGATTATTCAATCAAATTACATTCCTTGGAAAGGATATTTCGATTTTATCGATGATGTTGATCTTTTTGTTTTTCATGATGATCTTCAATATACAAAGGGCGACTGGAGAAACAGAAATAAAATTAAAACTATATCCAGTACAACTTGGCTGACAGTTCCGGTAAAGTATAGATCTACAATTCAACTAATTGCTGAGACCGAAATTGACTATTCTCAACGATGGCAACAAAAACACTTAAATCAGATAAAAGAAAACTATCACAGGGCGCCTTTCTTTGGTCGTATTTTTAATGAATTTTCTCAAATACTTCTCGACAAATATGAAACGATTTCCAATTTGAATTTGTCACTGATAAAATGGATTATGAACAAGCTAAATATAAAAACGCCTGTTATATTAGCTTCCGAATTAAAACCTATTGGTTCCAAAACTGAGAGATTGATTGATATCCTGACTAAATTGAATGCCTCAGCTTACTTATCGGGTCCTTCGGCAGAAAACTATTTAGATTATACACTGTTTGAAAATTCAGGTATTGGTCTTGCTTATAAAACCTATAATTATAAAGAATATACGCAGCAATTTCAACCGTTTGATGGTACAGTAACCGTATTGGATTTGATGTTTAATAAAGGGTTTGATGTTAGAGAATATTTTAAAAGCATTAATTGTAACACTAAAATTTTAGATTCTAAAAAATTGAAAATAACGAATTGAATGATGATTTGAACAAAATATTAACTAAAATTACTAACGGAGAATACTTTTCTCAAAATGATCTACTTCCGTTCCTCTTGTTAACAACAAAAGAGTTTCGTGTAAATACAAATGTAGTGCTTGCAGCAGCCCTCTATTATTCCGGCGTTAAAAATAATATAGAGCAAGCTGCAATTTTTATTCAACGCGCCTGGAACTTATCTGGATTTGATGAAGATATATTGCCGATTTATGAAAAAATTCATCTATCATTAAATGAAGTTAAAAAAATTAAAGAAGCATACAAACGGCTGTTTATAAAAAATGCAGGTTTAAAAAATTTTAATAATGCCGGAAAATATTTCAATCTGTGGCAGGATGCCTACCCCATTCACTTGCATTTAGATAAATATGAATATGACTTTGATGTTATCGGTGCCATGACAGACCTTGCTGAGCCATTTGTGCTTAATGAAAAGATCCAAAATAATTATCCATCAACGGGGGGAAAAAAATTAGCATATTTAGTAGTAGGAATATGCGAAGTAAATTCCGTTCTTCTAAAAATTGATTTGCTTTTTTCAAAATATCACAATAAACAAAAGTTTGAAGTTGTATTTTTCACATTAAATACTGAACAGGAAGTATTAAATTCTGCGCAGGGAAAGAATTACTTAAATATTCTCCAAAAGGACAATAAGGATATTTATTTTGCCGATGATAAAGAAACAAACCTTGACAAAATAATTTCATTAGCAAGAAAAATAAATGACTTTAATCCGGATCTGATTATAACTGATGTTGCGCTTAGAAACTTTGATCAGTATTTTCTAACTCTTGTATTATCCAAGAAAAAAATTCTATGTTTAAACCAGGGTCCACCTCCTCAATTCGTTCCACCCCATGTTAATTGGAATATTGCCTGGACCAAACATCCATTAATTGATTCGCCTGTTGACGGTTCTTTAGTACCACTGGAATTTGAAATATTTGATGGAAATGAGATACATGAATTTCAAAAGAGTGAATTAGGAATTCCTGATGATTCATTTGTAATCGTGTGCGCAGGTAGACTTCAAAAATTTCAAAACCTTGATTTTTGGAATTTTATTGGAAAAGTATTAGATCGAAATCTAAAAGTTTATTTACTGGTTGTCGGGATTGAAGAAAATATTGCACCCGATATTTCTATATTGATAAATAGAGAATCAAAACAAAGAATAAAATATTTTGGCTGGCAAACGGATTACTTGAGATTATTAAAAACCGCAGACTTGGTATTCGATACATATCCAAGCGGAGGCGGTGTTGTTTTAATAGATTCAATGGTACTTGGTATTCCAATTTTATTTTTTAATAATGATTATATGAATCATTACGATCAAACAAATTGGTCACCTGCTGAAGAGCTTATTGAAATTCCGGAACTTGCAGTTCCGCGAGGAGATTTTGATGAATTATTGCGACGAGCAAATGAAATTATATTAAATAAAGAATTAAGATTATCTCTGGGAAAACAGTGTCGAGAAAAAATTGTTTCTACTAAAGGTAATCCTTTAAGAATGGTACAACGCTGCGAGGCTATTTATAACTCAGTTATTGATAATGAATCAGAATTTAGAGAAGATTTTAATACCGAATCTGATTTATTCTCCGGTAATATAAAAAATCAATTGCTTGATTATGAAAATTATTTTGAATGGCAAAAAGCATATCAAGATGGCTACAAATCAAGCATGGGTGATCACTCAACTTCTTTCTATAATCAATATTTTATTAAACTGGGTTTATATGATAATATAAACAATTCAAATACCATTATTGAGTATGGGTCAGGCGATGCTGCATTTATGAAAAAAGTTATTGCATATTATCCATCAAAGAAATTTTACTTAACGGAAATAACTCCAGATTTGATTAACAATTTACAAACCGAGCTTTCAGATTATAAAAATGTAGAAATTTTACTAAATCACCCTGAAATTACATCCTTATCTAATATCGACCTGTGTTTTTCATTTTTGCTTTCACAATCAATGCCCAAAACTCTCTGGAAAAACCATCTAAGGGCTGTTAAGTCAATGCTTTCTAAAAACGGCTGTTACATTTTCCAGTTTGCTTTCCACATGGATGGTTTTGCCGACGATCAAATTAAAAACGGAATATCCGGTAGCAATAAATACAAGCCCGAAGAAATATATAAAATGCTTGAAGAAACTGGTTATAGCGGTTGTAATATTTCAGTTCCAATTACTTTAGAAAAATTAAATTCAGATATTATCTGGTACTTCTGTAGGGCATATTAAAAACACAAAAATTTATGAATCTTGAATACCGGTATTGTGTAAAATAATTACAAAGCCAATTAATATCAAAGAATGGATATTTAGGAGAATATTTGAATGGAAATTAAGAAAATAAAATTGCAAAGCTGCAGTTTAAACCTTGGTGAATTACATAAAGCCAAGGAAGTGGGGTATTATAATCCTGAATTCCATTGTGTTACTGAAACAGGAGAAGAATTTACAGCTTTGATGAAGCTCCACATAACAGAACCATTGCAGAAACTTATTATTGCCGATCCAAGGAACTTTTTTGACGGCGGCATGGAAGTGAATTCTGTTAATTCTCCTTTACTGCGGAGGCGCAATTCTTATAAAGATGAATTTAATCTTCTAAATCCCGTTATCAACGAAAATTTGCTTAATAATACAAAGTTGTATGAAATAGATGAGGATGAAATTAAAAGATGTGTGCTCGGAAATTACAATTTTGAAAAAGAATTGAGTTCCCTTGCAAACGAAAATAAGGCAGTATCTGAAATTGCGTTTACCTGCCATGATCCCAATGCAATTGGCGGCGGGAATACTATTATGTTTCGTTTAATAAATTGGCTGTCCGACTTAGGTATTAAAGTCACCGTATATTCTTGTGGTATGCCTCCATCATGGCTTAAAGTTAAGGCAAGGTTTAAATGTTTTTCAGAGTATAAACCTATGTTCGATGCTATTACTGAAAAGGTTGTAATAATATATTCCATGTGGCATATTGAGCCAATATTAAAGTCTAATCCCGCAGGGAAATTGATTTATCATCTCAGGCAAATTTATGAACCATTTCACTACGGGGTCGATTATGAATCAATGGTTGCGGAAAAGCCGGTTATTAAACTCTTAGAAAGTTTGCCTTTTGGCTCAATTGTAATTGCCCCTCACCTTGAAGAATGGTATAGACAAAAAAATAATATTAATAGTTTGTTAATTACAAATGGGATAAGCTTAAGGGAATTTTTCCCAATGGATAAAAAGAAGGCAAATCCAAAAATTAAAACTATAGTGAATGTCGGAAGTCCATTTCATTTTGTAAAGGGCGCTAGCGTATTATTAGCGGCTATAAATATATTGGCAAAGAAAAATCCACAGGTAAAATTCAAATGGCTGCTTGCCAGCGGAGAAAAAAGTAATATCACTATAGATCCAAAATTATTTCAATATAATGTGGAGTTCGAAAAATTAGGAGGACTTGACCGTAACGGGATGCGTGAGTTATATAATAGAGCTGACATGGTTGTTAACCCTTCGTTATATGAAGGATTCGGTCTGCCAACTCTTGAAGCTATGGCATGCGGAGTGCCGATTGTTCAAGCTGACAATAAAGGATTGGATTTTATTATTGAAAATAATAAGGACTGTCTTATTGTCCCTGTAAATGATCCGGTTTCACTTGCCGGTGCAATGGAGAAAGTATTATCTAATGAAGAGTTAGCAAAAACTCTCAGCGCTGAAGGATTAACTACGGTTGTTAAATATTCTTTAGCGAACCAGTTTGAAATGTTCGTAAATGTTTTCAGCGATATATTAAATAATAAATTTGATGGTGGCACCGTCAAAAATATAGCTCAAAAGTTGAATAAGGATATTGAAAGCTTTATAAAAGGCGGATTTATATCTAATAAACATAAAATGCCCTTAGTTTCGGTTGTTATTCCATCTTATAACCAGGCGGAATATCTAAAACAAGCTTTGAATAGTTTAATTGATCAGACTTACCAAAATTGGGAAGCAGTAGTTGTCAATGACGGTTCAACAGATAACACAAAAGAGGTTATGGATTTTTATGCGAAAAAAGATTTAAGAATACGACCATTCAGTAAACCGAACGGAGGTATAACTTCTGCATTAAATGAAGGGGTTGAACATTGCCGGGGAGAATTCTTTTGTTGGCTAAGTTCTGACGACCTTTTTTATCCGGAAAAGATTCAGGCGCAGGTTGAGGCCTTTAACAATCTCAGTGAAGATTATGCGCTCGTTTACGGCAGCTTTGATCTGCTTCAGGAAGAAACCCAAAAACTGGATATCCAGCCGTTTGCGGAACCAATAATCCCGGGATCGGAATTTCCTGAGGCGTTAAAGTTTGATTTCATTGATGGCTGTACTATAATGATCCGCATGGAGGTTATGCGTGAAGTTGGTGCTTTCAATCCTTTTTACAGGCACTCCCAGGATATGGAGCTTTGGATTCGGATTGCATCTAGAGGCTATAGATTCCACTTATTAAACAAAAAACTTACAATAAGAAGAATTCATTTTGCTCAATCATCTACCGGCAATATGATTCATTGCAGGTATGATGCAGCATGGATGATTAATTATTACCTAGAGCATTTTAGTCTTCTAGAAATGTACCGGTATTTTGATCTTGATGCACAAAATGATATTCTTTTATTCGTCAAACATTTGACAGGAAGAATAATGCATACAGAGGCAAATGTTAACCATCCTTTGTTAAAAGAGAAATATTGGAAATGGATAGTCGCCGGACTTGAAACATCACCCGCTGGTAAAAGAAATGCTATATTAAAAAATATCCTCGTATTTTTGGTAAATAATAGAAATGTTACGCCCAAGATAGATTATTATCTCGGTGAATGTTTTAAAGAATTATCTGCAGGATATGAAAGAAAAAAAATTGACATGGATTATTCTATTTCCGGCAGAGACATAAGATATGATAACAGGGAAACCGATCCATTCGGTAAGGTTCTTTTTGATTATGGAACGGATTTATTGATAAATTCTCATACGCCTCTGTTTGCGCAGGAATTATATTTTCATAATACAAATAAGGTGGTTGATACACCTTATAAACTTGCTCATAGCGTTTTTAGATATCTTTCACAATTTCCTAATAAATTCAGAGACCTTGTTAAACCCATAAGTGACATCTCACAAATTCCGCAAACTGAAGCCGAAGCAACAAAATTATTCTGTTTTTTAAGGTATAATGAATTTTATCAATCATTTTTAGCAAGCCTGGAATTTGCAGGTAAGTCCGATGAAGAATTTAAAGAAATAAAAAAAACTGAAGACATTATATCAAATCTTCCAATAGTATTAAAAAAGATCTTGCTGAAGTTTGTTCAAAAAATCCTACCTCAATTATTTTATATTACTGGATGGCGCTTACTTTAGCTAAAGAAGGTAAATATAAGGAAGCACTGGAAGAAGGAGAAAAAATTCTTACCTATCCTGATGGAATCCATGCGAATAATTATTTTATATGCGACCGGCGGATTGCCTTTAATCTTGGACTATGGGCTGAAAAATCGGGCAATCTTGAAGATGCTTATATATATTATACAATAAGCGCAGATTCAAATATAAATTCGGACGCAACTCAAAAAAGGAAGGCCAAAGAAAAGGATCATCAAAGAAATATTGTAAGAAAACTAGCGAAGTTTAACGGATTTAAAAGATCGCCTAATGATCTTCCGGATGTTAATCTCCTAGATTTTCGTGCATTGCCGATGCTCGATGGAAATTATATACTCAATGCTACATGCAAAACCGAAGATAACAGAACATTTTCAATTAACGGTACATTACCATACACTGAAAAATTTGAGCCTTTAAAAATAACTGAACCATTTACAAAAAAGGATTATATATTAACCGATTCGGTAATTCATAAATTTTTAACGGATGGATACAATTTACCGGATGCTATAGATTCTTTTTATAGGAATTTTTTAACTGCGGGATATAAGCCGTCAATTGCTTTTACAATTCCCGAGTCTTCCGTAATGAGCGGTGGAGCAATTATAGCTTACCGATATGCCAATTGGCTCTCCGAATTAGGGATCGATACTGCGTTATATTCCAATGATAAAGCGCCCGATTGGTTGAATCTAAACGTAAAATATTATCAGATTCCTGATGAAATCGAACGGTACCGGTCGATTAAAGAACAATTTATAATTGTTTTTTCGGTTCTTGAGCTCCAGAACCTTCTACGGAATCTTAACTCCAAAGACAAAATAGTTTATCACCTGGCACAGGTAATCGAAGAGTTTCACTATCATGGTAATGGCGTTGAATCCATTATAAAACCAAAAGGAATATTTGAAATATTACATAGGCTTCCGGTAGGCAGAATCGCAGTATCAAAACATATAAATAATTATCTTGAAAAGCATTATTGCCAGAATGCTGAACTTATTGTCAACGGGATTGACCTTAATATATTTAAGCCGCGGTGGAGAAAAAAAATAAATGAAAATATTACCGTGCTTACAGTTGGAAATCCCTATAGATTACTAAAAGGTATTGTCGATGTAAAAAATGCTTTAACAATTCTTTCCCGTAAAAACCCGCTGCTCCACATTCATCTTGTTATAGTCAGCGGTGTGAAAATTAATTACGATTTTGCCACCGATCAATTGGTTCAAGGTTATACTACCACAGTATTCTACAGGCTTAATCCAAATGAAATGAGTAAATTGTACAAAGAAGCCGATGTGTATGTTAACGCTTCCTGGTACGAAGGATTCGGGCTGCCGACTCTGGAAGCGATGGCTACCGGGGTTCCGGTTGTTCAGGCGGATAATCTGGGTTTGGATGGAGTAGTAAAAGATTGTGAAAATTGCTTAATTGTTCCGCCGGCTAATCCCTTAAAAATTGCTGAAGCAATAAGCAGGTTAATAAATAATAATATTCTAAGAAGAAAGATTGTTGATAATGGTATCAAAACTGCCTCTGAGTTTTCTCTTGGAAATCAGTATCAAATGTTTGTCGATACATTTGAAAAAATTCTTTTCTGCAAATTTGATAAACACTCCATTGAAAAGAAAAAGAAGGAATTTATAACAGGCAGCTCAGAAGATATCCAACGGACATCATTAAAAATATTAAGGCCGGAACTTTCGGTAGTAATACCAGTGCATGATAATCTAAGCGGATTATCAAACTCAATTGAAAGTATAATTTCCCAAAATTATGAAAACTGGGAAGTAATTATTGTTAATTATGATCCAACTGAAGAATCTATTTTTACTCTTGAACAGTATAGAATTCGGGATAAGCGCATTAAAATTTATTTTAGTAATGCAAAAAATATTGCTACTGTATATAACGAAGGATTAAATAAATGCAATGGTGAATGGGTAAGCTTTCTTAAACCTGGAGAAATATACACTAAATCAAGATTTATAAGTGTTGTTAGTGTATCGGAATTATCGCCCGGTACAAAGTTTTTTTATTCCCACTACTCAATAATAGGCGAAAATAATAAATTGAAAGAAGAAAAAGATGAGCTATATTTTAAGCAACTGCCCTCTAAAGAAAATCAAGTTATAGGCTTATTTGGTAAAAATTTTATATACTGTCCAACAGCAGCAATTCATCATTCAATATTTGATGAAATTGGATTTATGAATGAAAATATTATGCAAACGCCCGAATATGAATTGTGGCTTAGAATTGCTTCTAAATATGAATTAATGTATATAAATTCACGAACCTGTGCAGGCAAAGCACCTTCTGCATTGAACCTTGAAAGCTACACTCCGGAAGAATTATTACAGTATGGCAAAATTTTTGTGGAATTTTTTGTTAATAATGGATTTGACGAAATTTTATCTTTTTATAAAATAGATAAAAAAGATGGATTTAAAGATGCAGTTTTGAGCGTATTAAAGCTTATTACTGATAAAAAAAGTCTAATTTTTCAAAGTAATTCTGCAAATCATGTAATGAATATTTTTAATTCATGGTATAATGAAGTTAACGAATCATTAAAACTTGATTTGGATCCTATGATAAAAAAAATAATATCGGCATATATAAAAACAAATACTGAACTTGAAGCAAACAAAGATATTTCCGATAAATACGTTTTAGCAAACTAATCCTAATAATATTTTGGGAAATATGATTAAAATCTTAGAAGAGAATTAAAGAAATAATTTATCAATGATTAAAAATCATGAACTTGAAAATATCATGACAAATAGTCATAACCCTTTATTTTCGGTTATTGTGCCAGCCTATAATCAATCGGAATATTTAAGGCAAGCTCTAGACAGCATATCGGCTCAAACTTATTCTAATTGGGAAGCCATAATAGTAAATGACGGAAGCACTGATGAAACGCCTAAAGTAATGAATGAGTATGCTCAAAAAGATTCACGTTTTAAGTGCATTCATAAAAAAAACGGAGGCACTGCATCGGCGTTGAATTGTGGGATTAAGGAAGCAAAAGGTGATTGGATTAATTGGCTTTCTTCAGACGATCTTTTTGAAAAAAATAAGCTCGAAGTTCATTATAATGCAATTATTAAAAACCCTGATATTGAATTCTTTTTTACAAATTGGTATTTATTGTTCGAAAACAGCGGTAATAAGAATGCACCTCAGACCGGGTTGGAACAAATAAGTTCAGAATATTTCGTATCAAGATTCTTCGTTTCAAATTACATAAATGGTATTACGGTTGCTATCAAAAGAAATGTTTTTAATAAAACCGGCTGTTTTGATGAAAAATACCAGCAGGGACAAGACTATGACATGTGGCTAAGAATATGTGCAAGGTATCCGTCTATGTTCATAAATAGTAGAACAAGCACAACAAGGATACATAGTGCTCAAGGTACAAATTCTTTTGTTCAGGGATGCCTCCTGGATTCTTCCCGCTCCTGCATAGATTTTATTAATAAACATTCATTTGAGGAAATATTCCCGCTATTCGATTTTAATAACCCGTCGCATTTATCTAAAGCAATTTCAGAGGTTATTAAAATCTGTTTGAACCCGGATGCTTACATATATAAATTCGGATACTCTCCGATTCTATTAGATAAAATGAGAGATTGGCTAAATAAGAATTATTCCAAAAAAGTTATAATTGCTATAATTAAAAACCTAAGTTATTTAGTTGCTAAAATTGAATCTTATTCCATTCCATCGCAACTTAAAAATTACATATTTGATTTTCTAAATTATGCCGATAGAAAATTTGTTTATAAGTCTTATGATTTTATTGTATTAGGCAGAAAATATGAAAAGGAATTAAGGAATTCTAATAGAACAGAAGATGCAGATGCCCTGGCTAACTATTTGGATAAATTTGACATTCAAACAGATAAAAAATCATCAGTATTAGAACCGGCTAATAAATCGATAAATAATGAAAATATTATACCCCGGGTTTCAATCATAATTCCAGTGTATAATAATCTTAATCTTACCTCTGATTGTCTTGAAAGTATAAGATTGTTCACTAGAATTCGGCATGAAATTATCCTGATTGACAATGGTTCCTCTGAAGATATCGAATCTTTAAAACTTCGACATCCGGATTTGAAAATAATACGGAATAATGTTAATAAGGGATTTCCCATAGCCGTAAATCAGGGAATTCGTCATGCGAATGGTGAAAACATTTTGATCGCAAATAACGATATTATCGTTTCAGAAGGCTGGTTAGAGAGGCTGGTGGAAGTTATAAATTCTAAGCCCGAAATTGGAATTGTCGGGCCTATCAGTAATTCGGTAAGCGGCTTACAGCTCGATACAGATGCAAATTATAAAAGTCAAACAGAATATATCAATTATTCAAGAACGATTAAAACAAAAAACAAAGGTAAAGTTTTCGAGTTTCCGCGAATCGTCTTTTTGTGCGCTCTGATTAAAAAGGAAGTAATTGCTAAAATTGGGGGACTTGATGAGAGATTCTCGCCTGGAAACCTTGAAGACGATGATTTTTGCCTTAGAGCGCAGTTAGCCGGTTATAAAGCTTTTATAGTTAAAGATGTCTTTATTCACCATTATGGTTCGAGCAGCTTTAAAAAGCAAGGGGAGGAAGCATATCTGGAACTAATAAGCAAAAACAGGAAGATTTTTATGGATAAATGGAGTGCTGACCCTGAAGATATTTGGATTCATAAAAAACCGTTTTATGAAAATAGAAGTATAGTATTTTCTTTAGATCCTGATTTTGTATCGGATAAAATAAAGCTGGTTTATGTTTGTATTCAAAACAAAGAATATCAAAAAGCGTTGGATAATTTAGAGGAAGTATTAGATTATGATGAAAATTTTCTCTTAAATAAACTTCCTATTCAAGAATTGCAAACTTTATTCCATCTTGGCGGGAAGCTTTGTCTCATACAAAAATTATTCAATAAAGCAGAAAATTATTTTAATAAAGAAATCAAAATCAACCCAAATTCTCTACGCGGATACAAGGCCTTGGGAGATGCTTATTTAGCTCTTGGGCGGGAAGAAGAAGCTGCTAAAATGTACGATAAATTGGGAAAAAGACAAGTGAATGATATTGTTGTTGAAACAAAATAAATAACCATATAAACTGAAAAACTAAAGTTTAAGTAAATAATAATAATTTAATAATAACTGATTAAGGAGTAAAAATGAACAACTTTAATGACTTGTTTTTGGAAGCTAATAATTACTATAAAGAAGGGGTATACGGCCTTGTAATTACGAAACTTGATGAAGCGGAAAAACTATATTCAAATATAGAAAATAATAAATTTAGCCTTGAAGACTTATACATCTTCCGGGGCGGCGCTTATTTTATGCTTGAAGAATACGAAGGTGCCAGGGTCAATTTCGAAAATGCTTTAAAGTTAAACCCAAATTCTTCGGAAGCTTGTCTTGGTCTTGGACAGTATTTCAGAGCTAAGGGTCAATTTGAAAACGCCAAGGCAATGTTCGAATGGGCTGTTAATTATAAAAATGAACATCCTGGGGCTCGTAAAGCGCTGGAAAATATAAATGTTAAACTTGGTTTTTCTCCCGAACATAACACTCTGCTGATTGAAAATAATCCAGTTAAACCGCCGCAAAAATTTGGACCTTTGGATGAAGCAGCTCAATTATTTTCTGAAAAAAAATACAAGGAAACATTGTCCAAACTCAATAGCGCTAAAAAAGAACAGGAAGAAATCCTTGGAAGTATTGAAAACTTTATTGCTTTTAATTATTTAGAGTTGGACAATTCCGATGGCGCTAAAATTGCTGCAGAACGAGCACTAAAACTAAATCCTTTTTCCTCGCAAGCTTATGCAACATTAGGAGAAATATCCTTTCGTGCGAAAGATTATTCGTCCGCTAAAAAAATGTACGAAATTGCATTACAACATAATGCAGAAAATACATTTGCTAAAAGCGGGCTGCTTAATACAACTAATGCAATGGAATTAGCAGGAGGCAATGGGATATTAAAGAATTTTAGATTGGCTAATCAATAATTTTTAATTTCTATCCCTGCCTTTCATAATGGCAAGGGAGTTGGAGAGGATAAGTTAAACGCATAACAAATATTTTTAATACAAGTCCTTTAGCTCGTGGTTTTTAATTATATAATTTCATAATATGAGTTGTTAATAGTTTGATCAACATTGAATTGTACAGATGGAATTAATTGATAATTATCAGCAGGCTGTTGAATATTTTAAGCTGAAAGATTTTGATCGGGCGCAAGAAATCCTGTCCGGCCTTTTAGCCGAAAATCCAACTGATATTGATGCCCTAAACTTTTTAGGGATGATAATGTTATACGCCGGCAGATATAAAGAAGCAATTTCTTATTTAGAGAGGGCAATTGCAATTTATGAACCTCATCCCGTGGCGCATTATAATCTTGGACTGTGCCTTCAACATTTAAAAGATTCGGAAGGTGCCTGCACTCATTACAAACGAGCCGTTGATCTAAAACCTGATTATATCGATGCAATTAATAACCTTGGAGTTGCATTTCTTGATTTAAAAGAATATGCAGAAGCTGAAAAGCAATTTAAAACAGCAATAGCAATGCAGCCTGATAATGGGAAAGCATTTAACAATAGGGGTAATCTTTTCTACAAACAGAACAAGTTTGACCTGGCGGAGAAAGATTATCAAACTGCTTTAAAGCTGGAACCGGGTAATCCTGAGTTTAATTTCAACCTTGGGAACTGTTACATGCAAAAAAAAGATTTTAATAAGGCATTGACATATTTTTACAGAGCGGCAGAATTAAATCCGACCGGTAATATTGTTTATAATAATATCGGCCTCGCATTATTTAAACTTCATAGATTAAAAGAAGCGGTAATGTCTTTTAAACGGGCATTAAATAATGACCCTCAAAATGCGGAAGTATATTTTAATTTGGCATGCTGCTACCGGGAACTTGGCGAACCAGGAAATACAAAAGAAAATTTTAATAGCGCTATCGAATGCTATATTAAAGCTTTTAAGATTAATCCGGATCTGAAAGCTGCACTTATAAATATCGGTAATATTTTTAAAAAGCTGGGAAGAGAAAAGGAAGCCGAGCAATATTATGAAAAAGTTTCAGATGACAGTAATACAAAGGTAACCGCTTTTACAAACCTTGGGGTGGAAACAATGATGCTAGGCCAGGTTGAGGAAGCGATGGGATATTTCAATTTTGCAATAAATGTCAATAACAATATTACTGAACCTCATTATAATAAATCTCATGCTCTTTTAATTAAAGGAAATTTTACCGAAGGCTGGAAAGAATACGAATGGAGGAAAAAAAGGAAAGAATTTCATCCCAGGGAATTCTCAAAGCCGGAGCTGGTATCAGGAATCGATGTTAAGGGCAAGCGGATTCTTATTTACGATGAACAGGGATTAGGCGATGCAATTCAGTTTATCCGGTTCCTTCCACTGCTTATTAATCAGGGAGCTAATGTAATATTTGAATGCAATGCCTCGCTTTATGAATTATTTATGAAATTTAAATGTAATATGTCCATCATAAAAAGAGAGGAAAATAAAGAACCGGATATAGAGTACGATTATCAGATAGCGCTCCTAAGCTTGCCGCTTTATTTTAATTTGACAATTGAAAATTTTAATCAGGGAATTCCCTATTTGTTTGCTGATACTTTAAGCATTAAAAAAATGTCCATGTTTATTGGCGGTAGAAGTGATTTTAATATTGGTATCGTTTGGGGGGGAAATCCTAATCATACCGGCGATAATAAAAGATCCTGTAAACTCAGTTATTTTAAGTCATTGCTTGCAATTGAAGATATAAAACTTTTTGCCCTTCAAAAAGGAATTCCACTTCAACAGGTATTTGAAATTGATTTCCCACTTGTTGTTTTAAATGATCATTTGAGTACATTAATGGATACTGCCGGAGCCATAGAAAACCTGGATTTAATCATTACAATAGACACTTCAATTGCTCATCTTGCAGGGGCGATGGGAAAACCGGTTTGGCTGTTGCTTCCTTTCTTCCCTGATTGGCGATGGATGTTGAAAAGGAATGACTCCCCCTGGTACCCTTCCATGAGATTGTTCAGGCAAAGCGAAGAAGATAACTGGGGATCGGTTTTTAATGAATTATTAATTGAATTAAAGAATAAAAAAATAAAACAACTTGAAAAAATTTCTCAAATAAATTTAAACTATAAGGAACAGGTCTTTGAATCTGATTCTTCTTCTAAATCTTTAATTGATCAGGTTGAAAACACAGAATCGAGTAAGCAAAATGGCAAATTATTTTTAGGGCTTTCGGGTACCGGTGATTTTGGTTGGGGTGTAGTTAATAAATATTTGAAACAAGAAGTATCAGGCAAAATTGAAGTTCGCAGCCTGGAAGAAAATCAATTCCCCGATTCTGAAGAACTTAAGAATGCTAAAATTTTCCAGTTGATAAAGGATCTTAATTTTAATCCTCTTTTTGAAATAAAAGGAAAAGAAAATTTTGGTTATACAGTATTTGAAAATGAACTGACTACCAAGTCTATAGAAAATGCGAAAAATTTTGATAAAGTTATTACCGCTTCTACATGGGATTATAATAAACTTTTGTTAGCCGGAATAAATAATGCAGGCCTGCTTATCCAAGGAATAGACCCAAAAATGTTTTATCCTGATAACACAAAGCGGAACAATAATTTGTTTGTTATATTTTCCGGCGGAAAGTTTGAGATAAGAAAAGGGCAGGACCTGGTTTTGAAAGCCATATCAATACTCCAAAAAAAATATCCGGACATAATTTTATTGAATGCGTGGTATAACGTTTGGGTCGAGTTTTTAAGATTAATGAGGTTTTCTAAATACATGAAATATGAAGAGAAGGGAAGTACCTGGGCCGAATTTATGAATAATATTTACAATTGTAATAATATTGACCCCAAAAGAGTGTTTACTCTTCCCTTGATACCAAACAAAGACTTGCGAAATGTATATCTGAAATCCGACGTAGGCCTTTTCCCAAATAGATGTGAAGGCGGAACAAATTTAGTGATGATGGAATATATGGCTTGCGGTAAACCGGTAATCGCTTCTTTTAATAGCGGACATAAAGATGTGTTAACTGGTAATAATTCAATTTTATTGAAAGAAATGAAAGAGTTTAAGTTGTTTGATTCTGAAAAAAAATTATTTGCCGATTGGGAAGAGCCGGATATTGATGAAATTATAGAAAAGGTTGAGTTTGCATATAATAACAGAAATATTTTGAAGGAAGTGGGAAATTCTGCAGCCGCCACAATGAAAAAATTTACCTGGTCTAATACGGCTCAAAACCTTTTGAAAATTGTAGGCCTTTAGTATTTTATACCTATGGAAATCAATCATAAAATTATTAATAACGTAATACCTAATTCCACTGATTTTGAAAATGACGAACTCAGCCTTTTGGCTTTGGTTAATAAAAACTATCAAGAAAAAAATTTTACCGGGGCACTGAATTATTTAACAAAGCTTACAATTACTTTTCCGAATAAACCGGAATACTTTTCGGGGATGGCAATAATTCAAAAAATTATGGGTGATTATTTAGAAGCAGAAAAAAATTACAAAAAATCGATCGAAATAGATCCGCGATTATATGAAGGTTATTATAATTTGGGTATCCTTGTCTATGAACAGGGTAAAATTAATGAGGCTGTGACATATTTTTGGAAGGCAATTGATATAAAACCTGATCTATATCTTGCATATTATAATCTCGGAAATGCATACAAAGAACGCAATGAATTAACTTTATCGATTAATTGTTACAAAAAAACCATAGATTTAAAAATAGATTATGATGATGCTCATTATAATCTTGGCGTTGTTTTCGAAAAGAAAAGAGAACTTGTGAAAGCTATTGAAAGTTATGAAACCGCTATCCAATACAATTCTAATAATCTGAATGCACATTGGAATCTGGCCCTTTTGTATTTGCAAACAGGAGATTATTCTAAAGGATGGAAGAAGTTTGAGGTGAGGAAGGATAGGATTAAATCCTGCAAGAGATTATTTAACAAACCCGAACTTAAATCAGAATCTGTCAACGGTAGGAAAATATTAATACACTGTGAGCAAGGATTAGGAGATACAATACAGTTTTCAAGATATCTTAAAATATTAAAAAAACGCGGCGCTTATGTAATATTTGAGTGTAAACCCAGGTTATTCGAAATATTCAAAGGTTTTGATGGAATCGACGAACTAATACTTGAACAAAGTAACAGAGAAAAAAGTATTGAATATGAATATCATATTTCACTTTTGAGCCTGCCACTATATTTTAAAACTTCTTTAGAAACTATTCCTTCTGGAGTTCCTTATATTAAAGCCAACCCGGACAAAGTTAATGAATGGGGAATAATTGTGAAAAATGAAAAATTTATAAATATCGGTATTGCATGGTCCGGGGCTGAAGCGAATGTTTCTGGAAAAGACAGAAGTTGTAAGTTAGATGATTTTGCCCCGTTATTTTCTTTAAAAGGGATAAAACTTTTTTCTCTACAAAAAAATATTCATAATAGTGAAATGATATCTGCCGGATATCCGGTTGTAAATTTTGAGAGAATTGATTCGGAACCTTTTTTAGATACCGCAGCAATTATTGAAAATCTAGATATTGTAATTTCAATAGATACTTCTATCGCGCATCTTGCAGGAGCTCTCGGCAAACCGGTATGGACCTTGCTGCCTTATTATTCAGATTGGCGATGGTTATTAAACATAGAAAACTCCCCATGGTATCCGACCATGAGATTATTCAGACAATCCGAACCCGGCCAATGGAGTGAAGTATTTTCTAAAGTTTTAATCGAATTAAAAAAATATCTTAATAAGAAAGATCAAAACTTAGGCTAAACATGATCTCATTAAGCATGATTGTAAAGAATGAAGAGAAGTACTTAAGGGATTGCCTTGAATCTGTAAAAGGTGTTGTGGATGAAATTATTCTTGTTGATACAGGCTCTACAGATAGCACAGTTCGAATAGCGCAAGAATATGGCGCCAAAATTTTCAACTTCGAATGGATAAATGATTTTTCTGCTGCACGGAATTATTCATTAGATCAATGCAGTGGAGATTGGATCCTCTATCTTGATGCTGATGAAAGACTTTCTGCAAAATCAAAAAATCAATTAAAATTACTTACCGGTAAAAATATTAAAATTGCTTACTATTGCCAGGTTTGTTCAATTGATGAAGTTAATAGCAGGCCTTCAATCATGTCTTATGTAAGGCTCTTCCCTAATGAAAAATCATTAAAATTTGAAGGAGCCATTCACGAACAGATTGAATATTCACTAAATCAAAATAAAATTCGTATCAATAATTCTTCGATTGAAATTTTACATATCGGCTATAATCTGGCTAATAATGGTTTGACATTAAAGGCGAAGAGAAATTTAGATATCCTCTTAAGCGAATATATGAAAAATAATTCTTCATATTATGCATTCCAGCTTGGGCAAACATATGGTATTTTAGAAAATAAAGAGGAGGCTGTAAAATATTTTAAATTTGCAATTCGGGATCATTTGTTAAAACCAGAATATAAATCCACCGCTTACAGATATCTTTCCATTGATTTAGCAGAAAAGCAAGATTGGAATGCGGCATTGGAATTGATAGATGAAAGCATTCTAAATGATCCCAATCAACCATTAGCCCTATTGGCAGCATCCCAAATATATATAAAATTATCACGGTTTACGGAAGCGGAATCTTTATGTAGAAAAGCATATGAAGTTAACTCAAAAATTCTAAAAGAAAGCTCCAATTCAAACCAGGTTATATTACTTTCCGGACAAGATATTCTTTATAACTGTATGAATATAGCAGTATTGTTGCAAAAAGTATCATTATTTAATTATTTCTATAAAGAATTCGAAATTTTTAATTTCAAATCGCCCGATGCATTGAAAAATATTGAAATGAAATTATTCGATATCCTTCTAAATAATAAAAAAATCGAAGAAAATAATTTGAAAGAATTTTTGGAATGTATTAACAAAAATAATTTAAATGTTTTTATATCACTTCTGGAACAATATAATATTATAGAGTCCAAGATTCTTTTTCTGAATGCAATTTCAGTTAAATTTCCTCTTAATTCTGTCGTTTTTAATAAATTAGGTTTGGTATTAGTTAAAATAAAGAATATTGAAGAGGCTGTTTTAGCATTCGAAAAATCATTCAAAATTAATCCGGATGATCCATCAACCTTGTTTTATCTCATCTCAACCTATCTTCAAAAAAATAACCTGCAAAAAATTTATTCCCTCATTGAATTTGCCAAAAACAAATATTCCGGTATTCCGGCAATAATTGATAAACTCAATATGATAGAGCAAAAAATCAATGCCGGATAAAAACATTTTTTTTATCCCTAAACTTTTTCGCCTACCTTGTCGATAATGTTGTAGAGACTAAGATCTCATAAATAATTAACAGACCGGGAAAGGATTCCCGGAAAACAAAAATACATGGAGGTTCATTATGGCATTCTCAATCACAGGTAACGCGGCCGCATCTCAGGCCTACAGTTCGTTGTTAGCAACAACAAACTCAACTCAAAAAGCTCAGGAAGATTTAGCTTCAGGCAAAAGTATTAATAGTGCAGCAGATAATACTTCTGGCTTTAGAGTAGCTTCTGAACTTAATACTCAAATTTCTTTGATGACTTCAGCTTCAGCTAACGTTAGTGAAGCACAGAACTTACTGTCAACCGGTGAAACAGCTTTGAGCAGTATCAACGATCTTTTAACACAGATTCAGGGAACAATATCAGCAGCATCAGATCCCACAGCAGATCTAACATCTCTTGCTAACGATATTAACTCTCTTGGAAACGAAATCAGCGCTATTTTCACAAACACAAACTTTAACTCTGCAGCTTTATTAAGCGGAAGTTCAATGCCGTCAGGTGGAAATTTTGTATTCCAAACGGGTGTTGGTGAAAATACAACAGTTAATTTTGGTACTTTAAATACTCTAAACCTTGCTTCTATTTCCGGTTCAGGCGCTACTGCTTCAAATATTACATCATTAGATGTAACTTCTCTCCAGACTGCAGTTCAGGACGCTTTAGGCAGCATAGGTGACTATGAACAAAGAATGACTATAAAAGGCAATTATCTGTCTTCTGCAATTTCAAATGCTCAGTCAACAGTAAATAGTTTGACTGGTGCAGATACTGCAAAAGAGCAAATGACTTCTACTCAAGGTCAGATTGCAGAGCAAATTTCAACTACAATGCTTTCTCAGTTGAACAGCGCTCCTCAGAATTTGTTAAAATTATTCCAATAGTAGATAACTGATTCGCTATCTTATCCCCGGTAAAATCCGGGGATAAGATATTTTATTTATTAATCAATCTTTAATATTATGTACAGCTCAAAATTTAATAATAATAGAAACAGCAAACTTAATCCTTATTTCGTAAAAGAAATAATGGAGGCAACCCCTCAGCAGTTATTAATAAAGATATATGACTTTGCAATCGTAAATTGTCAAAAACATGATCTTATAAAAACTAATTCTGCGCTTCAGGAGTTAATAAATGCATTAAGATATGACAGAGATGATGTTAAAGAAATATCGATCGGGTTTTTGAAACTATATCAATTTTGTCAACGTGAAATGAGAAAGAAAAATTATGATATAGTACTTGAAATTTTAACCGGATTAAGAAATTCCTGGCTCGAGGCTTTTCAAAAACTAAGGCAATGATATGTCAGATACCAGTTCCATAGGTTCTACTAGTTCTACTAGTTCTGCTAGTACGCCTAGTCTTACGAATCTTTCCGGAGTTGGTGGTTCTAATTCAACTACTTCCACTAATACTAATTCATCCACTGCTTCTACGGGCTATACAAGTTCAATTAGCCAGCAAATTGATCAGTTGGTGTCTCAATTCACAACATCTGAATCTCAAGAGAAAGTTACACCTCTTCAAAACCAGGTAACAAAATACCAAAATCTTACAAACGCTTATAGTTCTCTTTCTACTGCATTAACGAATTTACAAACGATATCGAAGACTCTTCAGGCAACAGATCAGAATGACATTTTTGGCTCACAGATTTGTACTTCATCGGATAGCAGTTTTGTAACAGCTACTGCGACCAGTGCTGCGTCATCAAGCGGTTATCAAATGAGAGTTAATCAACTAGCGCAAAGCGATGTGCTTGTTTCACAGGATGAAACTTCCGCCAGTACCTGTTCCTTAACGGGTACACATACTTTTAATGTTACTTGCGGAGGCGGCACTAATGGAACATATTCAGGGCAGGTATCCGTAACATTTGGCGCCAGTGAGACAAATCAAACAGCGATGCAAAAAATCGCTAATGCTATAAATCAGAGTCAGGCAGTTGTTACATCAACACCTGTTACCGGCACTGATGAATATACCGGCGGGCCAAGCACATTTTCTATAAATTTGAACGGTACTACTCAAAACATTACCGTCAATGGCGGCGGTACTTATGATGACCTTTTAAATGAAATGGTCTCAAACATTACTGCTAAAGTAACCGGAGTTACGGCTGCCAAATTAACAAATACGCCTGCTACCGGACAGGAAGAGCTTCAATTAACAGTTAATACTCCTAAAGATTATATTTCAATTGCATCAGGCACTGGTAATGATCTTGTAACAAGCCTGGGTATTGCTGAAACAAATTTGAAATCAGCAGCAGGTATGGTCACTGCTTCTGTTTTTTCACCAACTACAACTACGTCGCAGTTATCACTTACTGCAGCATCAACGGGCCTTGACTATCGAATTGAAAACCTGACCGATGCGACCGGTTCTTCTGCACTATCTACATTCGGATTAAATGTAGGAACTACGCGCCCAACGTTTAGTCAAACTACGGAACCTAATACTCCTGGATTTATATATCCTGATATTACTACTGACGGTAATGAGTTAAACGCAAAAATTGAATTTAACAGCTTGAATATACAACGGGATTCTAATGCTATTAGCGATCTTGCGACCGGTGTAACTTTCAATCTTCAATCTGTTATGCAGACAACCGATACTACTTGCAATATTACAGTTGCTACTGATGAAGCTACTATAGAATCAAATATTAAAAGTTTTATAACAAATTTTAATGCAGTTTATACAAATATTAAAAACAACCAAGACCAGGGTGGTATATTTGTAGGAGACTATAATGCTTCCAGCATTATGACTGCCTTAAATACTAATTCCTATAAAGCAATATCTGGAATTGCCAAGGGCGATCTGAATACCCTTGGCGAGTTAGGTATTTCTCTTGATCCTACGAGCGGACTTGTTATTAAAGATGAATCTCAGCTTAAGACTGCAATTACTAATACGGCTACCCAGGTTGGAGCTATTTTCAATTCTACCGGTGGAATTGCTAATACTATGTATAGTTTGGTATCCCCATATATCGGCGCGGGGGGCTACCTGGCAAAAGCAACGCAAGTTTATAATAAGGATATTACAAATTTAAACACTCAAATTACAACACAACAAAACAATATTACAAAGCAGGGCGATGCCCTCAGGCAGGAATATGTGGGACTGCAGACTTCCTTGGCTGCCATGCAGTCTCAATATGCTATCTTTGGATTTGGTAATAGTAGTTCAGCAACAAGTTTGTTTGGGGCATAAAAATGTTGATAAATGAAATAAATAAGATTAAATTCCTGCTTAGAAAAGTAATTTCCGACCTTGAATTAGCAGATTCGGAAGAATTTACGGTAAATTTTGAAAATGCCAAGGTCAGAATGTTCTTAATTAAAAAAATTAAAGATAAATTGATTGAAAATTTTCAGATTGAAGAATTGCAAAAATTTGACCCGGAATTAGTCCCCCTGGCTAAACAAATTCATAAAATATACGATGATATAATTGACAAGAAAAGAAAACAACTGCAGGAAATTGGAAAACAGTTGAGAGAGATTCAAAATAGAAAAAAATTGACTAATTATTATAGGTAGATCGTATGGATATCAATTCGGTGTCTAATTCAAGTGGTGTTTATCTTCCTCAGGATTTACCACAGAAGCAAAAAGACCAGCAAAAAGGTCAGGATATCAAAATACAGGATAAATTGGAACTTTCTGAACAAGCAAAGAATATTCAAAATTCTGTAAGTACACAACAGAGTAATCTGGATAAAATTTCGGAAAGAATTACCAGCGGATTTTACAATTCAGATGAAGTTGTAAGTAAAGTCGCTGACAAGATTTATCAGGAAATAAGTCAAACAAGTTAAACTAAACTAACAAAATATAGCAATTATCTTAATTTTTAAATAAAATTTAAATACCCCTTTAGTCGAAGAATGTTTGCTAATTAAACATTAAATATTTATAATTCTAACCGAAATTTTAATTGGTGTAGGTAATATATATTTTTTCGGTTAAGATGCCCCTTACAGACGATAATATTCAAGACAATAAACTTCATTTAGTAGGCAAATTAACGGCCAGCCTTATTCATGAAATACGTAACCCGCTTTCTGTAATAAAATTAAATCTTGATTATTTAAAAATGATAGACTCAGAGCTTCCCGCTGAAGCAATTGAATCTATTGATATGTGCAAAGATGCATTTGATAGAATTCAACAACTAATAGATAATATGCTTACGTTTACTAAGCGAAATTCAAAGAGTCAAACATATTGTTCAATTAATGAAATAACACATAGCGCATTAGGTATTATGCGTTACAATGCCGAAAGAAAAAACGTTCAACTGAATGTGAATTTAGATGAGGATTTACCTCAAAGCTTTTTTGACAAAAGCAAACTCTTACAGGTTTTTCTTAATTTAATAACTAATGCGTTAGAATCTTGTGATACCAACGGTAAAGTGAATATCAGGACCTACCGTGAAAACTACCATGTTATAGTTTGGGAGGTAGTGGATACCGGAGTCGGAATTAGTGATGAAGACAAAACAAAAATATTTGAAGATTTCTTTACAAGTAAAGAAAAAGGGACCGGATTAGGATTGAGCGTTTGCAGGATGATTCTTCAGGAATATGATGCAGAATTAAATTTTGAAAGTAAGTTAGGCGAAGGGTCCAGATTCTTTATTAAATTTAATCCAATCCTTAAACAGGGAAATAATGAGCCACAAGATATTAATTATTGATGATGATAACCTGGTTTGCATTTCACTAAAAAAACTTTTAGTAAAACTTGGGTATGAAGTTGAAACTTGCCTTGACGGTGGTGAATCGCATGAAAAAATTGAGGAATTTGAACCCGATATAATCCTGTTAGATATCTACCTAACTACTCACAATGGGTTAGAGCTTCTTTTAGAATTTCAAAAAAAATATTATCACATTCCTGTAATCATGATAACAGGATATTCTGATGTAAAAATAGCGGTTACAGCTATAAAATCCGGCGCATATGATTTTTTATTAAAGCCAATAGATATTGATCAGCTGCAAATAGTTCTTAAAAAAGCACTTGAGAATTTGAATTTAAGGGCTGAAGTGGATAAACTTCATCAATTACTTCGTGAAGATGAATTAACAAACGAGTTTTTTGGAAAAAGCCATAAAATTAAGCATCTCCTTAGTTCAGTTGAAAAGCTTGCAAAAAGTTCAGATACTACAATACTTATTGAAGGAGAAAGCGGGACTGGTAAAGAGGTATTTGCAAAATTCATTCACCAAAAAAGCCCTAGAGCCGGGGGCCCTTTTATTCAAATAAATTGTTCAGCAATACCTAAAGAATTGGCGGAAAGTGAATTATTTGGACATGAGAAAGGGGCATTCACAGGTGCTTTACAAAAAACAAAACTTGGTAAATTTGAACTTGCCCAGGATGGTACAATCCTTCTTGATGAAATAGGTGAACTGTCGCTTGATCTGCAAGTGAAATTGCTCAGAGTATTACAGGAAAGAAAATTTTACAGGCTTGGAGGCGAAAAGGAAATTTCAGTTAATGTACGTGTGCTTGCAGCAACAAACAGGAGCCTGGAAGATGAAATTAAAAAAGGAACATTCCGTGAAGATCTCTATTACAGGTTAAATGTTGCCCGCATTGAAGTTCCGCCCCTTCGTGAGAGAAAAGAAGACATCCGGATATTAGCATTTAGTTTTTTAAAAGAATTTATTTCGAAGTTTAACAAACAAATAAAGGGGATTGAACCTAAAGCTCTTGAATTATTAGAAAAGTATCCTTGGAAAGGTAATATCCGTGAATTAAGAAATGTAATGGAAAGAGTTGCATTGCTAATCGATGAAGATGAATTAAAAGAACAGCATTTACAATTTTTAATCGATTCTTCTTCAGCTAGACCTGAAGACGATGAAAAATTTATTTTGAAAATTCCTTCCAAAGGTGTGCAAATTGATGTAGTACTTCGTATTTTAATTCAAAAAACACTAAAAATAACTAATGGTAATCAGGTAAAAGCAGCAAAAATATTAGGCCTATCCAGGTCTAAACTTAGATACAGAATGGAGCAGTTGGATATTGAGGTTACAAAAAATATCAAGTAAAACTTAGTTTATTGAATTAAATATTAGCATAAATTTACTGCCTTTCCCTTTTTCGCTTTCTACTTTTATTGCAGCATTATTAATTTCAACGTATTTTTTTACTAAAGCAAGACCCAATCCCGTTCCCTCAAAATGACGAGTCATACTCATATCCTCCTGAGAAAACGGATTAAAAAGATTCGGCAGAAATTCAGGGGATATTCCAATTCCGGTATCACTTATACTCACACAAACATCATTTGCTTTCCTATTGGTTATTTCTATCTTGATTTCACCTTTGGAAGTATATTTTATTGCGTTATCGATTATATTAAGAAAGATTTGTTCAGTTGAATAATGATCTGCTAATATTCTGGTTTTTTCTGCTTTGTTTTGATAAGATAATGCAATATTCTTTAGTTTTGCACGAGAGTAAAATTCATATGATAAATCTTCGAGTAAGTCTTTATTTAAGTCAAATTCTTTAAGATTAAGATCGAAATTCCCCGTTTGAATACGGGAAAGGTTGAGAATTAGCTCTATCGTTCTTACAAGGCGTTGAGAACTTGAATTAATTACGGTAAAAGCAGTTTCCAATCCTGAAGGCAGTTTATCTTCAAATTCGTCTTTCAATATTGAGGTATAAGTTAATATATTATTTAATGGCGTTCTTATTTCATGAGACATTTGAGCTAAAAATTCTGTTTTTAATCTATCAGACTTTTCAGCATCATTTTTAGCTTTAATAAGATGTTCTTCCGCTTTTTTCCTTTCTGTAATATCCCTATAAATTCCCTGTACGGCAAGTTTACCTTTCCAAATTATTTCTGAGGCGCTTACTTCAAGATAAATCTCATTTCCTGATTTAGATAAGCCAATCATCTCATAACGGGAAGATAAAAGAGCCGGCCTGCTTTGATTTTCGTAAGTTATAAACCGGTTCATAATATTATTTGAATCACGTGGTGCAATTATTTTCATTATATCAAATTCATTTGAAAATGCTTCGTCGCTTGAATATCCGAATAATTTTTGCCATGCCTCGTTTACAAGAACTAAACGTCTGCCTTGAAGTACATAAATTGCATCTATCGAAGATTCTACAAGCGACCGATAACTTTTTTCCTGTTCAATTAGAATTCCTTCAGCTTTTTTCCGGAGATTTATATCTTGTACAAACCCTTCAAAAGATAAATTTTCTCCTAAAACGTTTTTTACTCCATGAACATTTATTTGAACCCAGGTAGGTGTATTATTTTTCATTCTCCATTGAATTTCAATATCAGTTCCTTCACCGGTTTGAAAAAATACTTGCTCATGTTTACTCCCCATATCAGGTTTAAAACAAATATCAGTAAAAATATTAAGTCCGCGAATCTCATTTACTGTTGAATAACCAAGTATTTTAACAAGCGCAATGTTAGCTGTCAGAATATTCCCTATAGCATCTGAACGGTAAATGCCCATTGGCGCAAATTCAAATAGATCCCTGTATTTCTGCCTGGACAATCGTAAATCTTCTTCCGCCCGTTTACGTTCTGTGATATCTCTTGCCAAAACTTGAATTGCAAAAGGGACTTTACCTTTATATATTAATGATGTTAAGGCTTCCACAAAAATTACTTTCCCAGCTTTACTATATAGCTGGTATTCGATAGGGTTTCTCTGTGAATTATTATTTTTAATTTCATTTATTAAATTTTTCACCGAACTAATTTGATTCGTTGCTAAAATATCAGTTATATTTAATTTATTTATCTCATTTAAATTATACCCTAAGAGATTTAACATAGTATTGTTGGCGTCAAGTAACATACCGTTGAAATCATTTAGATAAATAAGGTCCAGTGAACGGTCAAATAAAGCTTTATAACGTTCTTCACTCTCTTTCAGCTTTTTTTCAGATTCGTGTTTATACAATGCGAGTTCAATTGAATTCCTAAGTTCATTGTTATCAAGTGGTTTTACAAGAAATCCAAGGGGCTCGGTCATTTTAGCTTTATTTATAGTTTCTTCATCATTATAAGAAGTCAAATAAATAGTAGGGATATCATATTTCTCACGGATACAAGCAGCAGCCATAATTCCATCTACCCTTCCGCCTAAATGAATATCCATTAGTACCAAATCGGGCCGATACATACCTGCTTTTTCAATAGCTTCTTCACCGGATGATGCAATCTCAACAACTTGATATTTAAAATGCAGTAAAACACTTCTAATATGAAGTGAGACAATAATTTCATCTTCAACAATGAGTATCCTGCATTTTTCCATTACTCGTCCTTATGGGAAATTATTAGAATGCTGATATGAATTTATTATTTTTATACAAATATCCATTTATGTTATGTTCCTATAAACAAAACAATTATAAAATAATGATTTTAATCAAAAATCATTAAGCTAAATAATCAACTTAACATCTCATCCTTAAAATTTAATAGAGTAAATGTAAATGCAGATCCTTTACCCAATTTACTTTCCACTTTTATTGTACCACCTTGTTTTTCAATTAGTTCTTTACAAATAATTAAGCCAAGTCCTGTTCCAGATTCCTTGGCCGTTCCAATTGTAGTATGTTGAGTATCTATTCTAAATAATTTTGACAAATCATCTTCATGAATACCTACTCCATTATCATAAACCGTAACAGCTATAAAGTTATCTTCTACAATTGAAGAAATTTTAATCTCTCCGCCATAACCTGTAAATTTTATAGAATTTGAAATTAAATTTTGAAGCGTTGAATGTAAAATGTTAACATCCGAATAAACAAAAATACTAGGAACAGTTTCATTAATTATGCGGATATCTTTAGCTGCTGCGTTTCGGCTTAATAAATTTATAACATAAAGAATTGCTTCGTAAAGTTCGATTTGTGTAAGATTGATTTCTAATTTACCTCTTTGAATTCTAGACCATTGCAATAGGTTTTCAATTAAATTAAAAAGATTTTTAGATGAATTGTAAATGTTATTTACAAATAATTTTAATTCTTCGACTGAAAGATTTTCATACTCTTCAACTATTGCATTGGTAAGGCCTAATAATCCCTGAAAAGGACTTCTTAAATCGTGAGAAATAATGGAAAAAAATTTGTCTTTCTCTGCATTTAACTCTTCTAATTCACTTGAATATTTCTTTATTGCTTCTTCGGCTTCCTTCCTTTCAGTTATATCAACGCCTAATCCAATTAATCCGATAACATTTCCACTATTATCTTTAACAGGTACTTTTCTGGTACCGATAGTAAGTAATTTACCATCAACAAGAGTTTGCTCTTCACGAGTATCCATAATTTTACCTGTTTTAAGTACTTCCATATCTTCGGTTATATATTTTATAGCCGTATGATGAGGTAAGATGTCAAAATCGGTTTTTCCAATAAGTTCTTCTTTTGTATATCCGATAGCATCGCAAAATTTTTGATTTACAATCAAGTACCGATGATTTTTATCCTTCAAAAAAGCTAATCCGGGTAAACTGTCCAAAAGTGTATTTACTTCCAATTGGCTTTTGCGAAGTTCCTCTTCAATGTGTTTTCTTTCGGTGATATCCCGGATTATTGTTTGTGTTGCAGATTCATTGTTAAAAATTATTGGGCTGGTAGACGCTTCAACATTAATTTTAGTACCATCAAGCCTTTTGAACTGTTGGCTCTGATGCAAAACGTTAGAATTCTTGTCTGTATTATTTTTTATTTTAGCCTTAAATATATCAATCGAATCGGGCAATATAAATTCAGTAATTGATTTATATAAAACCTCGTTCCGATTTGAAGCACCAAAAAGTTTTAAGCAAGATTCGTTAACATATACTAGTTTACCTTTGACGTGAACTAATATTGCATCAGGAGATAATTCGACTAAGTGTCGGTATCGTTTTTCGCTTTCATTCAGGGCCAATTGAGTTTGTTTACGTTCTGTTATATCCCTGGAAATACAATGTAGCCCTACAATAGTATCTTCCTTAAAAATAAGGGTTGTATTTTGCCCAAGCCATTTTATTTCACCGTTTTTTGTAATGAATGGATATTCCAAATAAGTATTATTCTGTTTTTTCAGATACTGTCTTATAAAAAATAATTTTATCCTCTTCCGGAATTCAGGGACAATTAACTCCGAATAATGCAAATTGGGCAAGTCATTTAAAGTGAAGCCGGTAGCTTTAATAGCTGCCTGGTTTAAATAAATAAATTTTCCGGTTATATCGGTAGTAAAAATAATATCAACGGCATTTTCAACTACTTGTCGGTATTTTAATTCCGACTCTTTAAGTTTTTGTTCGGCAATTTGATTTTTTTCATCCAGGTCTATACGTTCAATGGCAAAGATTATATCAGAAGCAATAGTTTTCAGTAAAGTGATTTCCTCACGGTCAATATTTTTGTCTTTTATCGATAATGAAAGCATACCAAAAAACTTTCCATTAGATTTTGATCTAATCAGAAGGGATTCCTGATCTCCAATTTTATTAAAAAAAACCTTATTATCATCAATATCATTTATAAAAGTATCATCTGCATTTTCCGATGTTGGTTGTTTCCTATTAATATAAGGAAGTATTTCTTTTTTAAGATATTTTAAAATTTCCGGAAATGTTTTGCCATAACCAACTTCTGCGGTTTCCACAACATTATTTAGATTATCACTTATAATAATTGAGGCTGCGTAGAAATGCGATGTTTCAACAAGATGTTTACAGGCATGTTCAATTAATTTTTTTCTGTCTTTTCCTTCATCCAATAAATTGTTAATATTTCTAGCGCATTTAAGGAGGTTGAAAATTCGTTGTTTGTTTTTTTCAAGTTTACTTTTATAGAGTGCCATTTCGATAGTAGCATATAACTCTTTTTCATTGAATGGTTTGATCAAATACCCATATGGTTCTGATAATTTTGCTTGTTCCAAAAGATATTTATTTAAATAGGCAGTTAAAAATATTATAGGTAAATGAAATTTTAAACGAATTTGTTCCGCCGCATCTGTTCCTGTCATTTCACTATTTAAAACAATATCCATCAAAATAAGATCAACATTACCAAGTTTTGCCTGTTCTACAGCATCTTCACCTGTTGAGACAATAGAATCAACCAAGTAACCCATCTTTTCGAGAGCAGATTTAATTAGTACGGCTATTTCAGTTTCATCTTCAACAACTAAAATTCGTGGTTTGTTCATTATGTTATGTTATTTTCAAACAAAAATTTTTGAATTACAAAAAATTTTAGATACGAAATTAATTCTAATTTTGAATATTTATTTAAGTTCCCAGACAAAATGGAATTTCATTAATTTATTATCGATCTTACTTTAATCTATTTTACCTTACTGATTTATTTTTCATCCAGTTATAAAAATATTATTATCATAATGAATGCCATTTCCAAATAAATGGATACAATTCAACAGTGTTTAAGAGTAAATGCTAGCTAACTTTTACGCCACTACTTCATATTTCAATTTAATAAAGGCTGAATAACTTTAAGAAATGCAGGTTTTAAAATTATTAAAAATAATAAAAGTATCAATTGTAATACACTAATGAGATTTTTTTTAAAAAAACCATTAAATCTGCATCTGAATTAAGGTAACAATTAAAATTTATTAAAAAATAATTATTAGAATTGCACAAATATAGCCAAATGTTTATTACTATTCATTTACTCTTAATGAAAAATAAATACTTTGTGTCTAAAAAAAGACTTCTTCTTATATCTTTAATAAACGTTTTAAATAAATTTGAAAATAATACGATAATATTAGTGATTAACAGCTTTTAGCATATTTTAAGAATGAACCCCGAGGATTAAGAAATGGCAGACCTAGAAGAGCAAAAAAAGGATACGTTGGAATTGCTTCAACTTGTAAGCTTTATGATTGGAAAAGAAGAATTTGGTGCTGATATTCATTTTATTCATGAAATTAATAGAATGCTTCAAATTACAAAAGTACCCAATTCTCCAAATTTTGTAGAGGGAGTAATAAATTTGCGGGGAAGAGTTATTCCAGTTATTGATTTAAGGGCAAAGTTAGGTTTGATAAGGAAAGAACACGATAGAAATACAAGAATTATTGTTGTGGAAGTTAGCGGAAAAACTGTTGGATTTATTGTAGATGCAGTTAAAGAAGTTTTGAGAATCCCAAAAGATATTACTGAAGCACCACCGGATTTGGTATCAGGAGTTAATTCAGAATTTATTATGGCAGTAGGAAAGCTAAAAGATAGATTAATTACGTTAATTGATCTAGAAAAAATTCTTGCTACAAATGATAACCAAAATTTAAGTAAAGTTGCTTAATCAAAATTGTCCGATCTAAGGATAATATAAATTGTTTATGCAAGTATTGTTTGTTGTTTTTACAAAATGTAAAATTCTTGATAATATCTTCAGTTACCACATATTTAGAAATTACTTTAAAATTTAAATTCTAAGGTTAATATTTAACCTTTATAGACTTATCCATTCGATTCAATTTAAAGCTCTCAGATTCGAATTATCAAGCTGAAACTCTATCTTGGAATAAATATGATCAAAATTAATGAACATTAAAAAAATCAGATCATTAAAGTACAACCATCTTTTTTACAACTGAACAAAAAAATTTAAATGTTAAAGAAATATAGAATATACCGGAATTATTTCTAAACATGATCAAGTTTATAACAATTCAATAATAAAAACTTCGAGCGATTTATAAACTATTTATCGGCATGAATATGACGCAAAATAAGTGCGCAGTACATAGGTAAACTCATAATTAAAAGTTATGACGAAGTGGAACCAAAAAGCCTTCATACCTAAATATTTGTCTGAGGATTATTAACTGCAAAAATCTCAATGGGATTAACAAAAATTATTTTAATTCGATAATAAATAAAAAGTGATTAGTTCTTTGTAAGGTTTGTGATGAAATTAAATAGATTAACTATAATTCTGGCAATCAATATTTCTGTCATTCCATTGATGATTGGCGTATCTTCCTTTCAGGAAGACCCTTATTTGCCGTTTGCACAGGTAATGCCGACGCCTATAGGTGGAATGGAAGCCATTTATAAACACATCGTTTATCCTGAACTGGCAAAAAAATCAGGCGTTTCAGGAAAGGTTTATGTTTTGGTTTACGTTGATGAAAATGGGAGTGTAGGCCAGGTTAAAGTGGTAAGAGGAATAGGAGCTGGATGTGATGAGGCGGCAGTAGATGGTGTTAAGTTAACAAAATTTAGTCCGGGTAAAAACAACGGTACTTCGGTGAAAGTAAAGCTTTCATTAGCAATAGTATTCAAAATCAATTAGATACTTAACCGATTAACTAAGATAAAATATTTCAATAATTCGGCATTAACAATTCATAATAAAATCCGATAATGATTTAGATAATGTCTTAAATTGAGGTAAAAATATGGATAAAATCAGATCAACAATCATCCTTGTAATTTTTCTTTTGACTTTTCCTTTGATTGTTGGCTCATCTTATTTTCAAGAAGATCCTTACTTGCCATTTGCACAGGTAATGCCTGCGCCTGTTGGCGGTATGGAATCTATATATAAACATATAAGCTATCCTGACGCGGCAAAAAAAGCAGGTGTTTCCGGAAAAGTTTATGTACTTGTTTATGTAAATGAAAATGGCAGTGTAGACCAGGTAAAGGTTGTTAGAGGAATTGGAGCTGGTTGCGATGAGGCCGCAATAGATGCAGTTAAATCAGCAAGATTTAATCCAGGTAAAAATGACGGAACACCGGTGAAGGTAAAACTTTCACTGGCAATAATTTTCAAATTGAGTTAAAGTCAGAATAAAATAAATAAAACTATCGGCCTGCTGATAGATATCGAAATTTCTGTTTTTTTTAATTGTTAATCATTTATAAAATGATTGTTAATAATATTAAATCTAGGTGAAAAAGTTGGAATGGTTTTCAAAAATAAAATTTGTTAGAAAAATACAGGGAGGATTTACCTTCCTTGCAGTTATTTCTACTGTAATTGCCTTTGTTGGCTTTCTTCAACTAAATAATATGTTGAAAGTAAAAGATCAAATATTTAATGAATATGTAAAGCCTCAAAATCAGGTAAATCTTGTGTATTCCAAATTTCAAAAGACACAATTTATTATGATTCAGCTTTCCATGCCGGCATTTGCATCTAAATTCAGTACAAATGCAAATGAATACAATATTTTAAAAGCCTCCATTGATTCAAATATCACCGCTCTATTGAAAAATAATTGGGATCCGCAGAGTAAAAAGAATTTAGAAGAAGTAAAATCGGTTTGGGAAGATTATAAAAGTACTGTTGCTGATGCAATCCTAAGCGCATCTGTGACTCAAAGCTACGATATGGCTGCAGATATTGCCACAACATCCGGTGAGGATGTAGGTATGCAGCTTTTAAAGAAATTCGAAGAAATACGTTCAAGACTTATTGGAAAAGGGGAAGAGCTTGATAATGAAGTACAAAGTTCAGTTACAACCGCTATTATAGTAACCATAGTTGGTTCGGCCATAGGCAGTATCATCTTTATATTCTGCGTATTCTTCTTAGCACCGGCAATTACGAAACCAATAAATAAATTGAAAGATGTCGTTAAAGAATTTGCGCTCGGTAATTATAATGTTGAAGTAAATAATAATTCAGAAGATGAAATCGGCCAACTTGCAGAGCTTTTTAAAGATCTTCAGCGTGCCCAAAAGGCTAAAATTAACGCGGCCGAACAAATTGCTAATGGAATAATTGAAAAAGTAGAGCTGGCTTCTGAAAGGGATGCTCTTGCGATTGCATTCAATAAAGAAGCAGACACAATTAAAGCACTTCTGGCAGAAGCAGATTTATTAATACGAGCGAATGAAGAAGGAAACCTTCAAATACGCGGAGATGCATCAAAGTTTGAAGGAGAATGGGGTAAACTGATTCAGGGAATAAATTCAATTTTAGACTACATTGTTGCCCCATTGAATGAATCCTCTGATATTCTTCAGAAAATGGCAAACGGAGATTTAACTGTAAAAGTAACAGGCCATTATAAAGGCGACCATCAATCAATTAAGAACAACATTAATACAGTAAACGAGTCACTTTCACAAGCCTTAAGAAGAGTTAGTGAAGCAGTGCTTGCCACTGCCAGTGCCTCAAATGAAATATCGGCAAGTGTAGAGGAAATGGCAGCAGGCACAAGTGAACAAACACAGCAAACTGCGGAAGTGGCACGTTCGATTGAGCAGATGACAAAGACCATCCTTGACAATACAAAAAATGCCTCAGCAGCGGCCGAAACTGCTAAAAGTTCAGGCGATAAAGCTCAAAAGGGTGGAGGTGTTGTTGAAGATACAATAAAAGGGATGGTGCGCATATCCCAAGTAGTGAAAAAGTCTGCCGAAACCGTTGAAGCCTTGGGTAAGAGCAGCGATGCAATCGGTGAAATTATTCAGGTTATTGATGATATAGCTGATCAAACAAATTTACTTGCTTTAAATGCAGCTATAGAGGCTGCGAGAGCCGGCGAACAAGGCAGAGGATTTGCTGTTGTAGCAGATGAAGTAAGAAAATTAGCTGAAAGAACTACAAAAGCAACCAAGGAAATAGCAGGCATGATCAAGCAAATTCAAAAAGATACGATTGATGCAGTTTCCTCGATGCATGAAGGAAGAATTGAAGTTGATAAAGGTAAACTCATGGCAGATAAAGCTGGAGAAGTCTTAAAAGACATTATTGCTGAATCACTAAAAGTTACGGATATAGCTGCATTAGTAGCTGCGGCTAGTGAACAGCAATCAGCTTCAGCTGAACAAATTAGCAAGAATATAGAATCAATAAGTGCTGTAACTCAAGAAAGCGCATCAGGTACTCATGAAATTGCAAGATCTGCTGAAGATTTAAATAACCTGACTCAAAAATTGGAAAAACTAATAAGCCATTTTAAAATTGATGATGAAAATTTAGTTTCTAATGGAAATGGAAGAACATCTGTATATCACGAAAATTAATTATTGATTATACAGCTAAATCTAATTCGAACTGTTGTAAAGGGGTTTTATAATTAATGAAACTTATAAATAGTAGAGAAATTTATGGCATTATTTAATTGGTCCGACGAATATTCTGTAGGTATTAGAGAAATAGATGATCAACATAAAAAATTGTTTGATTTAATTAACCAGTTACATTCGGCAATGAAAGAAGCAAAAGGGAAAAGCATTCTGGGGAAAGTAATAAAAGATTTGATTTCCTATACCGAATTTCATTTTTCAACCGAAGAAATTCTATTGCAAAATTGTAAGTATCCCGAATTTCAAAAGCATAAGTTGAAGCATGATAATTTTACAAAAAAAGTTAAAGAGTTCGAGCAAAAATATTTAAATGGCGGTCTGCTGCTTTCTCAAGAAATTATTCAATTTCTCAGAGATTGGCTTGTAAACCACATAAAAGAATCTGATAAAGAGTATAGTCTATTCATTATTAAAGCTAATGTAGCTTAGTAGTAACTTACCTCTAAAGTTATTTTGGCTAAATTGACTCAGAAATTCGTTTTTTATTGGTTAAAAAGCCTTCAACAAAAATTATCCCGATCAATCTAATTATATCTAAAAGACTTAATAACATGTTATTTATTGTTTTAATTGGATTACTTGATTTAAAATTTATTAATAATTGTAATTAATGTACAGCCCTTCCCAAATGGCTAATATTACACAGTCGATAAAAAAATAAGTTAAAATAATTGATATAAGCACATTATTAGAAGTGGTACTGAATTTGACTAAATATACTCAATATAATGCTAAATATGTATGAAGAATTTCCGATAATAGTCTTAAGTATTATTAAATAACATAGTATTAAAGTATTTAAATATTTAATTACTAAGAGGGATCAGTAAATGGTGCAAATTGAAAAAATAGATAAAAATTTAATGACTCAGTTATATTCTGAAGATCCTGCCAGCCGATGTGCCGCAATAGAATCCTTAATGAATGAAGAATTAGATGACGAGATTATAAAAATTCTTTGCACATTTGTTGAAGATCCCGATAAAGGCATACGTAATTCTATTGATATGACACTATCGTTCAATCCTAGCCAACATATACCTTTATTCCTTGTAAAATATGTTTCCTCCCAAATAATATCATCAAGAAATTTGGCCGGGGAAATATTACTTAAAATAGGGAATAATGCCGTAGATGCAATGGTAGCTTTTATTGACAGTAGCTCCGATGATGATAAAAAATTTGTTATAGATATTTTGGGATTAATAGGCGATCCTAAATCAGGGAACGCTATAATCAAGGTACTCGAAACAAATAAAAATGAAAACGTTATCCTTGCTTGTGTAGAAGCTCTTGGAAATCTTAAATTTTATGATGCCTTGGATAATTTGTTCCAAACATATGAGAAAAACGAACTTTACCGTCCAACTATCATTGAAGCTCTAGGAAAAATCGGTTCAAAGAAATCGTTAGATTTTGTGATGTCAAAATATAACGAAGAAGAGGAATTAATTAAATTCTCAATAATTGAAAGCCTGGGATCTATTGGAGATGAGCAATCATTTTATTTCCTAATTTCTGAATTAAATGAAACCTCAAGCCCCATTATAAGCCCAATAATAGGTTCGATTAATGAGCTTAGGGAAAAATACAATTACGACGTTCCTTTTGACGACAGAGTAAAAAAAGCGATTTTGCAAACTATATATGAATCAGAACCGAAATATAAAAAAGCAGCAGTATACTTAATTTCAGCATTCGAAGATGAGGAAATTATAGAGGCATGTTTAAAAATATACGGAGAAGATTTCGAGCTCGATGAAATTATAAAGCCCAAAATATTCGAAAAACCATTAGTTCTATTCTGCGCATTACCCGCTCTGATTTCTGAGCTGCCGGAAAATCTTTTGAAATTAATGGAGCTGACAAAAGAAGTAATCGATGAAAATTCAGTTGAAATTATTAACTCTTTAGCAGGCGTTCAGCATCGTAATATATCCGACTCTTTCACAAAATGTCTTGATAGTCCGGACGAAGAAATTAGAAAATTAGCGGTGGAATTACTATTTACGACAGATCAAAATATTGCCATATTATTTATTGATAAAATGCTTGATGATGACAATATGTGGAATAGATTGAAGTTACTTGAAATATTAAGCAATACAAACTTACCTGAAGCTGAATCAGCACTTGTTCGAATGTCTAATGATCCGGAAGAGATGATTAGTGAACGGGCAAAATTTATTTTGTTCCAAAAATCAGTATTACAACTTGAAACGAAACAAGAAGATAAAAAATGATTCAATACTCGACAATCACTTCAACTCAAGCTGCTGTCTTACAACCGAAGAATAATAATGAGTTGAAGCTTAGCGATGCAGCTTTTGAGAATTTTAGAAAAATGATTTATGACAGTTGTGGAATATATTTTCAAGACAATAAAAAGTATTTGTTAGAAAGCAGACTATTAAAAAGAATAAATTTTCTTGGGATAGATACATTCGAAGAGTACTACGATTATTTAAAATATAATGCCTCGAACGCACAGGAAAAGAAATATTTATACGAAGCAATAACAATTAACGAGACATTTTTCTTTAGAAATCAACCACAGCTTGATGCACTGGTTACAACTGTTATTCCCCAGATTATTGCATCAAAAGCAGGTAGATCAAAAATTAAAATATGGAGTGCTGCTTCATCCTCGGGTGAAGAAGCCTATTCAACTGCGATAATAATATTTGATTTACTTAAGCCGAAATATCCGGATCTGGAAATAGAAATTGTTGGCACAGATATTAACAACGCTGTAATAGAAACAGCAAAAGCCGGTATATACAGAGAATATTCAATAAGAAACACTCAACCATACTATTTAAAAGAAATATTTTAAACCAGTAGCTAACGCCTTTGAGATTGATCCAGCCATAAAAAAAGTAGTCTCTTTCAAAAATTTTAATCTTTTTGATGATATAAGTATGCGAACAATGACAAGCTTTGATATTATTTTTTGTGCTAATGTGTTAATATACTTTGATGCTAAATCAAAAATGAAAGTTGTATCAAATCTTTATAATTCATTAAATAAAGGCGGTTATCTTTTTATTGGGTATGCCGAGACCTTGCATACAGTTTCCAAAGCATTTACCATAGTTAGTTTTCCCAAAACCATTGGTTATAAGAAGGAGTAGTTGAAAAGCATGAAAAAGGTAATTTTAGTAGCAGACGATTCCCCGTCAATAAGGAAATTCGTGGCGTTTGCTCTCACAATGAAAGGGTTTGAAATAGTTCCCGTTTGCGATGGCATGGAAGCTCTTGAAAAGTTGCCTATGGAAAATATAAACCTGGTAATTACGGATTTAAATATGCCTAACCTGGACGGTTTTGAATTGATAAAAGCAATCAGAGGAAATATTGAATTTAAAGATATTCCAATAATAATTCTTTCATCACTTTCGGGGAGCGATGAGATTCAAAGAGGTATAGAATACGGTGCTAATTCGTATCTGGTTAAACCTTTTGACCCAAAACGAATTGCATATGAAGTTTCAAAATATTTAGACTGAGGAAGAGACTATGTCATTAAAATTTTTAGTTGTGGACGATTCCGTTACAATGCGGAGAATTGTAATAAATTCATTACGTAATTTGAGCTACGATAATTTTGTCGAAGCCGGTGACGGTAAGGAGGCTCTCGATAAGTTGCTCGCAGATCAAACAATTAACTTTGTAATAACCGACTGGAATATGCCTAATGTTTCCGGGCTCGAATTGGTAAAATCAATCAGAGGCAATGATTCATTATCCAAACTGTCCATATTAATGGTTACTACTCGCGGCGTTAAGGAAGATATAATAGAAGCACTGAATGCAAAAGTAAACAATTATATTGTTAAACCGTTTACGCCTCAAATATTAAAAGAAAAAATTGACCAAATAATTAACCCAACTTAATAAAGAGGCAATTATGAAACATGTGTCAAATATGACTGAATTATTTGATAGGTTAAACGAATTAAAAGTTGTCTTCAGGTATAGTGAAAAACTAATTCCTATTATTCAGAATCTTATGGATTTTATGAAAGATACGGTACCACTGCTGGAAGATATTAATTCTTCTTTAGTTGAAAGTACCAGCAAAATACCTAAAGCAAGCGATCAGATAAGTAATATTTCTAGTGCAACCGAATTAGCAACTACTGAAATTCTTGATATAGTAGATGCCATTTCAATAGATATGGATAAAATAGAAAAATCCGTTAATCTTATAAAATTAAAAGAAGTAGAAAAAATAACAATTTGGCAAAAAATAAAGGAAAAAATTCCTTTAGAACCCTCGTCTGTTGAATTAATTCAACAGTTTGAAGCACTGGAAGGATTTCTGCCTTTTATACCGGGGATGATGGAAATATTTCAAAAAGTGAAAAATGATGTTTATAATATCACACTTTCACTACAGGTTCAGGATATTACATCTCAGCAACTTGCTGCTGTAAATCATTTAATTGAATCTGTTCGTACTAGTTTAGCATCTTTAATGCTGCATTTAGATGATTCGGAAATAAAAAGTTTTGATAATTTTTACAACGATTTACCTAAAGGTGGTACTTTTGATCCTAATGCTGAATTTACAAGATCAACTGAAAGACAAGACGCTGCAGATATATTAATTAGCAGCATGAATAATAAAACTTCGCAAGACGAAATAGATAAACTTTTTTCATAAAAATATGGCAACAGAAAATAATTACGCAATGCTCAAAGATCCCGAAATGAAGGAGATCGTTGATAGCTTTATAGTTGAAACTAAAGAAATACTAGAGAAACTAGATCTAAATCTGATCGAACTTGAAAACAGACCAGAAGATACAGAACTGTTGAATGAGATATTTCGTTCATTTCATACTATAAAAGGAACATCAGGATTCTTAGGCCTTGATAAACTAACTCAAGTTACTCATCGCTGTGAAGATATACTGAACAAGCTACGAAAAGGTGAAGCTCTGCTTGATTCTGAATTGATGGACGGAATTCTCTCCGCTTTTGATCAAATAAAAGAATTATTAGCCTCAATTGAAACAGATTTAAATGAAGATGTATCCGTTGATGAGACGGTTGAGATTCTAAATAAACTTATTAATAAATTGGAGAATAAAGGTACCGAGAATTTAAAAAAATCAGACGAAGCAGCCACCGAAAAAATTGATATTTCCCAAAATAATGAAGTTAAAGAGGAAACCTCTTTACAAAACGAAGAAAAAAGCACTCCTGTAGTTCAAGAAAAAAGTTTAATTAAAGAACCTTCAAAAGCAGCCGCTGCAACAGGGAAAAAATCAGATAATACTATACGCGTGGATGTGGATCGTTTAGATGAATTACTAAATATAGCATCCGAACTTGTACTTGGAAGGAACAGGCTGGCACAAGTTAATTCAGAAGTTGCATTAGAATACGAGGGGACAAAAATATCCAGGGATCTTTCCGATGCTGCAAAACAAATTGATTTAATGACTAATGAACTTCAGTTGGTGGTAATGAAAACCCGTATGGTTAAAATCGGTAAGGTATTTAACCGATACCCCAGATTAGTTAGAGATTTAGCCAGGGACACTAAAAAGGAAGTTAATCTTATCCTCAAAGGAGAGGATACGGAATTAGATAAGACCTTGATAGAAGAAATAAATGATCCACTTGTCCATTTGATCCGTAATGCGGTTGATCACGGTATAGAATCCCCGGAAAAGAGAAAACAAGACGGAAAGGGGCCAATCGGTACAGTAATATTATCTGCAGAACAAGAAGGTAATCAGATTATTATTACTATTGAGGATGACGGTAAAGGTATTGATACTGAAGTTTTGAAGGAAAAAGCGGTCTCTAAAGGATTGATTACAAAAGAAAAGGCAAAAGAACTTTCCAAACAAGATGCTTATAATTTAATATTTATTCCAGGTTTTTCCACAGCCGAAAAAGTTACAAATGTTTCTGGCAGAGGCGTCGGTCTTGATGTTGTAAAGACGAACGTTGCAAAACTGCGTGGTATTATTAGTATCGATTCTGCTGTTGGCAGAGGAACTAAGATGATAGTAAAGCTTCCTTTAACTTTAGCAATAATATCGGGGATGATTGTTGAAGTAAAAGCAGAAAAAGTTGTGATACCGCTTAATTCAGTTATTGAAGTGTTAAGAGTGCACGTGGAAGATATTCACACTATAAACAATCATGAAGCGATCAGGAGGAGAGACACAATAATTCCACTTATTTCAATAGATAATGTGCTTTATAATGACAAAGCTGATAGAGATAAAAGTGTTTGGCAATATGTTGTGGTTATAGGACTTGCGGAAAAAAGATTTGGAATTAAAGTTGATGAATTATTAGGTCAAAAAGAAGTTGTTATTAAATCACTTGGAAATTATTTAGGAAATATTAATGGAATAGCTGGATCTACAATAATGGGTGATGGTACGGTAGTTATGATACTTGATATAAGTGAATTATTAAATCAGATAGCAGAATAACTTGATAAGAAAAATTACAGCAGTCATTGTGGACGATTCTGCTTTCATGCGGAAATCGATTTCCCTAATGCTTGAAAGCGATCCGGATATTAAAGTTATAGGCCAGGCACGGGATGGCTTAGAAGGCTATGAGATGGTTAAATCTTTAAAGCCTGATATCGTTACACTTGATATTGAAATGCCTAAAATGGACGGTATAACCGCTTTGCAAAAAATTATGAGCGACTGTCCTACTTCGGTATTAATGGTAAGTTCTTTAACTACAGAAGGCGCAGATATTACCATTAAAGCTCTGGAATACGGTGCCGTTGATTTTATACCAAAAGAACTTTCATATATCAATGTAAATATTATTAAAATCAAAGAAGATCTTATTAATAAAATAAAGGAGATCGTAAAGCAAAAAGCAGTCAAGGAAAGACTTAAACGAATTCAAAGGTTAAATTCAACTAGTTCCCCGTCAATATCAAATTTCCCAACAGCAAGTGAGCTGCCTAAAATTGGATATAAAGCTATCGGATTAGGAATTTCTACCGGCGGACCGTTTTCATTACAAAAAGTAATTCCATTACTCTCAAAAAAAATTAATGTGCCGATATTTATAGTTCAACATATGCCTCCCAGGTTTACAAAATCTCTTGCAGAGAGATTAAACGGCATGAGTGAGTTAGAGGTTAAAGAGGCTGAAAGTGATGAAGTGGTACGTAACTCTGTCATATATATTGCTCCAGGTGGATTTCATATGACAGCAGAAAGAAATTTTTCCGGAATAGTGAAAATTAAAATTTCAAAAGAGCCGAGCACTTCACTTCATCGCCCTTGCGTTGATGTAATGTTGGATTCTGTTATAAATGTTTACGGTAAATACACTCTGGGAGTAATTATGACAGGTATGGGCAAAGATGGATTAGAAGGGATAAGAAAGCTAAAAGGTTTAGGCGGTTATTGTATAGCTCAAGACGAAGGTTCATGCGTTGTATACGGCATGCCGAAGTCCGTAACTGACGCAGGTTTTACAGATGTTTCAGCTCCATTAGAAAAAATTCCAGAAATTATAAATAAAGCAATGTAATATGAAAAATAATTTTGAAGAGCCATTATTTAGAGAATTTAATTTCCCAACGAGTAATGTTTCAGGAAATCTTATTAAAGCGGGAAATTCAGAAATTATAGGGAAAACCAAAGTTTCCATAGAAGAAGGAAGTCATGACGGTGTTACAGTAATTTTGAAAAAAGATTCCAATGATTCTATAAAAGAAATAAAATTTGTTTGTTCTTGCGGTCAATCAAAATCCATTATTTTAGACTATTCTGAGTAATAACTTACAACTGTCCAAATTTAGCCACATCTAACTATTTAATACAGTTCTATTGTTTAATCTCGCACATTTATTTAGTGGCACCTATTTTGCGTTGCCATTGGAAATATCTTAGGAGATTAAATGTCGATTTCCACACTTAAACTTTTAGAAAGTTTCGTTGACTACTGTGCTACTAAAAATAAAGTAATCAGTGATAATATTGCCAATATAGGTACAACAGGTTACCAGCGAAAAGATGTAGAGTTTAAAGACCTGCTGTCTGGAAATATCAATACTATTCTAAAGACATCCGATGACAAACATTTTTTAACAGGTAAAATTGATAATGATAACGCTCCTGATTTTAGCGTTATAAAAAGCGAAGGAAATGAGAATGAATCAGGTGTTAATAATGTAGATATAGATAAAGAAATGACTGAACTTGCTAGTAATACTCTAAACTTTCAATTTGCAGCAAAAAAGATTAATGATTACTATAAAGAAATCCAAGCAGTAATAAAAGCCGGAGGAGCCGCATGAAAATCCAACCTACCTTTTCAGGTTTTGATGTAAGTGCTAAGGGATTAAGTATTCAAAGAAAAAGAATGGATCTAATTGCAGAGAATATTGCAAATGCAGATGTAACTAAAACAGCAGACGGTCAGCCCTACCGACGAAAATATTTCGAAGTTACGACTTCCAAAAATCAGTTCGATAATAATCTTATGGCTGCCGGGAATACCATTCAATTAGTTACATCGGAAGATGGCCACATACCCTACCCTGAAAATACACCGTTAATGAAAAATAATGATGACAACTTATCTGTAAAGGAAGTTTTGGATCAAAAACAAGGTAATCTGGTTTATTTACCTGATGACCCAAATGCAAATGCTGAAGGTTATGTTGAAGAATCTAATGTTAACATTGTTACAGAAATGGTAGATATGATTTCTGCGACAAGAAGTTATGAAGCTAATCTTACTGCGCTTAACTCGTCTAAACAATTAACTAAAGATTCATTGGAGATATAAAATGAGAATAGATTTGAATCCGGTAGGAAATTATACACCGCTTAATTCCAGGAATGTTAATATTCAAACAAGAAGTAGCGAAGTAACTCCGAAGATTAGTGAACAACAAACCGTGCAGGCCAATCGTGGAATTTTGACTTCCGAAGAAAAAACTTTTTTTACAAATCTTTATCCGGCAAATAAATCTGAGATTATTGATTATCATTTTTATGAAAAAAATGGAAAACTCTCAGGCGTAAAAATTGGTTCTTTAATTGATAGAAGAGGATAAAAAATGACTATTGATTCTATTAGTAAAATCGTTCCCGATATAGCAAATACTGCCCAGGTGGATAAAAAGCAGGATGGAAAATTTAATAACATACTTACAGATTTTATAGGACAGGTAAATCAATCGCGATTAGATGCAAATGATTTAACTAATAACTATATCGCTGGCGGAAATATTGAAATTCAGGATGTTATGATTGCCGAAGAAAAAGCTGTGACTAGTTTACAACTGTTGACGGAAATTCGGAACAAAGCTTTAGATATGTATAAAACATTAACTAATATTCAAGTTTGACGACAATGAAGGAAAACCCTTTTAGTTCCATATTAAATATTTATAATAAATTAACTCTTCAACAGAAAATGGTTATTGGAGGTTCAGTTGCCCTCACCATGATTTTGCTGGGAATTTTGTTGTTTTTTCTTAACCAACCTGACTACACTGCACTCTATTCAAATCTTTCTCAGGAAGATGCTGCAAAAGTGATTGATCAACTAGCAGCTCAAAAAATTCCTTATGAGATAACCGACAATGGTAAAACTATCAGGGTTCAAAAGGATAAGGTCTATGAAGAAAGAATAAGCCTGGCGGGTAAGGGTATTCCAAGTTCAGGTGTTGTCGGGTATGAAATATTTGATAAATCAACAATGGGCATGTCTGATTTCATGCAGAAATTAAACTATCAAAGGGCTCTGGAAGGTGAATTAGCTAAAAGTATTATGGAAGTGGATGGTGTTGAAGCTGCAAGAGTTCATATTGTTATTCCTCAAAAATCCGTCTTTAAAGATGAACAAAAACTTCCAACTGCCGCGGTTGTATTAAAATTAAGAAATAGTGATGCAATTTCAAGAAATAATATCGCTGCAATAGTTAACTTGGTTTCAAGCAGTGTGGAGGGGTTATTACCTGGCAAGGTCACATTAATTGACTCTAAAGGAAAGCTTCTTTCAAAAGACGATGATGGTGACCCGCTGGCTGTTTCGAGTTCAAAACAATATGAAATTAAAAAATCGGTTGAAAACTATTTAACGCAGAAGGCTCAGGGTATGCTTGATAATGTACTTGGCTACGGAAATTCTATCATAGAAATTAATGCCGATTTGAATTTTGATCAGGTAGAAAAAACGATGGAATCTTATGACCCCAACTCACAGGTTGCAATAAGCGAACAGAATGTAAAATCTGAAAATAATGGCAGAAATGTAAGCGATTCTACAGCTCAGATCAGTCAAAACTCTACAACTAATTACGAAATAAACAAAACAATAGAGAAGGTTATTGCGGGATCAGGAAATATTAAGCGGTTAAGTGTTGCTGTGGTTGTTAATGACAGGTCTATTGAAACGAAAAAAGGAGACAAAGTAGTAAATACTTCTCAGCCAAGGCCTAAAGAGCAGATGGATAAGTTGGAAGAAATAGTTAAAAATTCTGTAGGTGTCGATCCCACAAGAAGTGATCAGGTTTCCATTGTTAATATCCCATTTGAAACAAAGGATGCAGATGGTGAAAAAATTACAGAGCCCGGAATGTTTGACGATATGAATAAATTAGTTAACCCGTTTCTTATGGTAGCGGCTGTAGCCGCTTCGATATTTTTACTTAAGGGAATAATGAAAAGGTTGAAAACGGAAAAGATAATTATTGGAACTTACGGCAACCCGGAATTGGTAGTAAATAATTTTTCGCCCCCTGAATTGCCTAAACCAGTCGCAACTCCGCAGATCGCACCCAAAATGAGAAAGCCAATGCTTCCAATCGGGGACATTGAAGATGATATATCTGAAGAAGCTTTGATTAAAAAAAATCAACAAGAAAAAATTACTAACTATGTCTCTAAAAATCCTGTAGATGCAGCAAAACTAATTAATGCATGGTTGCATGAAGATGAGTACTAGACTATGAATATACAAAAGGAATCAAAAACTATTGACATTCCGGGTGTTCAGAAAGCAGCATTGCTTTTAATAGCATTGAATGTTGAAACTGCTTCTGAGGTATTCAAACATCTGGATGCTACGGAAATTGAAATGATTTCAACTGAAATAACTAAGGTGAGAAATATTCCGTCTCAAACAGTTAGTGAAGTTATGGAAGAGTTTTACGGCATGGCAACAGCCAGGGAATATGTGCTTGAAGGTGGAATAGAATACGCCCAGGCTGTTCTTGAAAAGTCTTTTGGAATAAGCAGGGCGGTTGAAATTATTACTAAAGTAAAAAACCTAACTACATTGCGGGGATTTGATGTTCTAAAAAAAGCCGATTCTGCTCAATTAATTAGCTTTTTAAGTAAGGAGCACCCGCAAACCGTGGCACTTATCCTCTCACATTTACATCCAGATCAAACGGCTGCAGCATTGAAGGAATTGGCCGATCCCCTTAGAACAGAAGTAGTTTTTAGGATAGCAACTCTTGGAAAAATATCACCACAAACGTTAAAGCAAATCGAAAAAGTAGTGGATGATATGGCTGGTTTTAGCATGAGCCAGTCTTTAAGTAAAATTGGCGGTACTAAAAGTATTGCGGCAATATTAAACAGGACCAGTGTTAGTCTGAGCAAAGAAATTTTGGCAAGTCTTGAACAAAAAGATGCTGATGTTGCCGGTGAAATAAAAAGGTTAATGTTCTTATTTGATGATATAGTAAATATTCAGGATAAAGATATTCAGAAAATACTGAGAGAAGTTGACAGAAAAGACCTTGCCTTAGCGCTTAAAATTGCTGATGAAAAACTCAAACAGAAAATATTTGCAAACATGTCTGAAAGAGCTTCAGATTTATTAAAAGAAGAACTTCAGTACATGGGCATGGTAAAATTAAAAGAAGTTGAAGGTGCTCAGGCAAAGATAATAGATCTTGTTAAAGCTCTTGAAGAGAGCGGTGAAATTGCACTCAATATGAGAGGCGGGTCTGACGAAGTTTATGTCTAGCGTGATAAGAGTAAATGCAAAGTCGAAAAAGTTAAATGTTTCAATGAAAAATCCTTTGGAAAAATCGGGTATTGAAACAGACAAAGAAGAAGTATTTTTTCAAAAACAGCTTCAGCAGTATTATGAAAAAGGCTATAGCGATGGCCAAAAAGCTGCTAGTGAAAAATTAGAAAAAGATTATACAGATAAACTTGCTAAAAAATTTGAATACGTAACGGAAATTGTTTCAGATTTTAATAAAACAGTAGCAGAATACGATAAATCATTCGAAAAAATTATTATTAATATTGCATTAATCATTGCAGAAAAAATTGTACAAAGGGAAATATTGCAGGGGCCTATAATTGATACAGTCTTAAAGGATTCATTAAAGAGGGTTATTGGATCGAATAAAATACTGGTCAGGCTTCATCCCAGCGATCTTGAAATAATTAATCAGGATAGCGGGAATCTATTCATTGACGATGCATTCTCAAAAATTAAATTTGAAAGTGATGAAAAAATAGAACGCGGTGGTTGCTTTATCGAGACCGAGATTGGAAATGTGGATGCAAGAATATCGTCACAATTTAATGAAATGAAAAAGCAATTTGAATCAACAATAATTAACGATTTTTAAATAAATGGATATTGACTATAAATTAACCGAGAAGTACAAACGAATAATTACTAGGCTGGATACAATAAAAGTAAACGGAAAAGTTACAGATGTTATTGGACTTGTTATTGTATCTATTGGTCCAAATGTTTCACTCGGTGAAATATGTATTATTGTTGATAAGTTCGGAGCTGAAGTATGCAAAGCCGAAGTTGTTGGATTTAAAGAAGGAAAGGTTCTTTCAATTGCATTGGGTGAAGTGCATAATATATCCCCTTCATGTGAAATAATAGCTTCCGGTAGGAATTTTATGATTGGTGTTGGACCCGAATTGTTGGGAAGAGTAATTGATGGTTTCGGAAATCCTATAGACGGAAAAGGTGAAATCGTCTGTCCTGCATACGTAACGGTTCACAATGAACCTCCGAATCCATTAGAGAGAAAACGTATTGCGCAACCTCTTCAAACTGGTGTAAGAGCAATTGATGGGCTTTTAACAGTTGGAAAGGGACAAAGAATTGGAATTTTTGCCGGCAGTGGTGTTGGTAAAAGTGTAACACTTGGTATGATTGCACGAAATACGAATGCTAATGTGAATGTAATTACGCTTATTGGTGAACGAGGAAGGGAAGTTCGGGAATTTATTGAAAAAGATCTTGGGTCCGAAGGGTTAAAAAGATCGGTTGTTATAGTTGCAACAAGTGATAAATCAGCATTATTAAGAATGAAAGGGGCTTTTATTGGGATTACCATCGCCGAGTATTTCAGAGATACAGGGATGGATGTTGTACTAATGATGGATTCAGTAACACGATTTGCTATGGCTCAAAGAGAAATTGGATTATCAATTGGGGAGCCTCCAACAACAAAAGGTTATACTCCATCAGTTTTCGCAATATTGCCAAGATTACTTGAACGGGCAGGCTGTTCTGAAGGAGGGTCAATTACAGGATTTTATACGGTATTGGTTGATGGTGATGACATGACTGAACCAATAGCCGATGCAACAAGATCAATTTTAGACGGTCATATTGTTCTCTCACGCAAAATAGCTAACAGAGGACAGTTTCCGGCAATAGATCCGCTGCAGAGTGTTAGTCGTGTTATGCCTGATGTTGTCTCCGCTGACCATAAAGCGAGAGCATCTTTGTTTAATGAAATATTAGCAACATATAACGAGGCCGAAGACCTAATAAATATAGGTGCATACGTTAAAGGAAGTAATCCTCAGATAGATCATGCTTTATCAAAAATTAAATATTTACGTGGTTTTCTTCGTCAGGATATGATGGAAAAAGCAATACTCCAGGAAACGATAAACAAATTAAATGAAATTATTGAAAAGCCTTTAGGATAATCTATGTCAAAATTTGTTTATAAATTTCAATCAATACAAAAAGTGAAAGAATCCCTTCAAAAAAAAGTACAGAAAGAGATGGCTTTGCTTGATCTTGAAATAGAAAAATTAGAAAATGAATTCAATACAGTTTCCAATGAAGAAGTTGAAAGTAAAAAAAAAATATTGAATAAAGATGTTTTGGTGGGTGAAATTAAGTTTAGAAAAAATTATGAATTGTGTCTGGATAGAAAAAAAATTACGATTCTGGAAAAAATAAATAAGTTAAATAAAAAAAAAGAAATTAAAAGGTTAGAACTGATCCAAAAAAGTAAGGAGCATAAAATATTCGACTCGCTGGAAGAAATCTATCATGAGAATTTTAAAAAAGAAGAGAATCGTACAGAATTAAAATTTATTGATGAATTAGCAACTCAAAAGTTTATTAGGCAGACAAAGTGAAAAATAAAATTATATATATATTTCTTTTTTTAATTGCATTTATATTTACTACAGGTGGTGTAGTCTTTTTAAATTCTATTTATAAAAACGTTTTTCAGTACGATTTTAGAATGGTATCGGATTCTGATACCACTAATATCAACGATTCTACTAAAACAATAAATGCTTCCTTAGCAGGAGTTCATTCGGATTCCTTAAAAGCCCTGTCTTTAAATAATCCTAATGATTCTTTGCATACTGCTATTTTTAAAGATTCCACTTCTTCAGATAGTTTAAAAAGTATTCAAAATGGTACAAAATCTGGTCAAATTCTACTTTCTGATAATAAAACTCAAGATAGTACACATATTCAGAATGATTACATACGTACTAAACCTGATAGTAGTTATTTAATTTGGATGAAACAAACAGCAAAATTGTATGAATCTATGGATCCTAAAAAAGCAGCTAAAATAATTCAGAGTTATTCCGATAATATAGCACGAGATATAATTTATTCAATGAAACAAAAAAACGCGGCTGAAATATTATCTGAATTAAATCCTGATACTGCGAACAGAATCACAAGGGCAAAATCAAATGCTTTTTAATCCATTATTCATGCAATCTACGGGTCTGGTGAATGCCTCAAGTTCGTTTAAACAATCTAAATTAAGTAGTCCCACTTATTTATTCTCGGATATTATCAAAATAATAAACAAAAATACTTTTGGTGACACTTCTGTCACAGCAAGTTCTGATAGTTTAGACCTGCCTAAAACATCTAATTCGGATACCAATACTACTGATACAATGACTCAATTACTTGATTTAGCTAAAGATAATCAAGGTGTTGATAATATGAACGTTTCATTGAATAATTTATTAAAAAATTTATTAATTTCTTCAAATTCCTCTCTAATTAATGATTCCGGTGATGTTGAAGCAAGTAGTAACAACAATTCTTCAACCAATGCTTTTAGTTTAACAACACAAAAGAATAATGTAGAAAACCTTTTACAGAATATATCAGCAGCATTATCAAAGCTAAATATTTCGTCCGATTCATTAAAACAAGTTCAATCCGGAATTTCCGGTTCAAATTTGAAAAGTAAAGTGATTAAAAATTTAAATCAAACTCTCAATAGTACAAGTAAATCCAATGATCCGGCTACCGAATTAGTTTTTAATCTCCAGGATGATTCCAAGTTATTAGAAACTTCAAAAGACGGTGTTCCAAATCAGTCAAGTAATCTTAGCTCAGTATATACAGCATTAACATCAATTTTAACAAATTTTAACAGTGATAATTCTTCAAAAACATCAGCAACGTTATCATCCGGAAGTTCTAAAATTGTTTCTAAAAATCATCAAGTTTCACCAGAAGCAGAACAATTAGCAGCTTCATTAATTAACCTTTATCAGAATAATAAAAATTTAGTTTTAAATGTTAATTCCGGTTCTGATAATGTTAAAATTAATATTTCAAGCGGTTCAACAAATTCAGATCAGACAAATAAAATTTCTGTAGGATCCGCCCAAAATGTTCACAGAAAGGCCGACTATTCAAATAAAACTGAACAGCAAACTGTTTCTGAAAAAACATCAGACAGTGGAAAAGCAAATAATACACCTGATGAAGCTGAAGTTGCAACTGAAACAAAAAGTAATGCAATTTATACCGATATTAAGAATATTGAAGAGATGTCTAAATCTTTTGTTGCGAGTTTACAATCCGATAAAACTAGTATTGCTAAAAACAATATTACTACTGTGTCAGATCAAAATAACAGTCTGGGAAGCGACTCTACTAACATAAAGTCAGGAATTCTTAAGACTGAAGATAATGTGACTATAACAGTTAGTACTAACTTAAATAATGAGGGTGCTAATAATACAAATTTAAAACTAATCGATGATACGGTGACCCGAACTTTAATTAGCAGCAGAAGCAATATCAAGATTTCTGATGGTAATGAAACAAATAATACAGATTTATCAGCAGGTAATCAAGTAAAAACTTTTGCGTTTAACGAGACTAAAACCGATACAAAGAACAATACAATAATTTCCGTCAATTCTGATACAAAATCGGCTAATAACTCGGAAGTTAAAGTAGTAAATGGCACTAATGTAAAAGTTAATTCAAATAAATGGGTAGAAAACACAGAATTAAAAGTTAATACTGATAAACCAGTGGAAAACACAGAATTAAAAGTTAATACTGATAAACCAGTGGAAAACACAGAGTTAAAAGTTACCACTGATAAACCATTAGAAAATACAGAGTTAAAAATTACTACTAATAAATTAGCAGAAAACACGGAATTAAAAGTTTCTTTAGATAAATCAGTTCAAAACACGGAATTAAATGAATACTCAACAAATCCGGTGGAAAACACTGAACAAAATATAAAATCTTTATCCGGCTCTGAAAATTATGTTAAAAGTTCATCGAATTTATCTGTAAAAGCTAAAAATAATATAAAGAATGCTGAAATAGATTCAGAAGAATCAAATACCGCCCATATTGTTAACAACAAAGCAATAAATGTTAAATTAAACGATTCTTCAAATCAGGTTATGAAAGAATCTACTGTTCAGGATAACCAAAAAGCTACTCAAATTAATCAGACAAATATTGTAGATCATAAACCTGATGATACATCAATCAAATCAACTGATGATACAACTTCCGGTAAGCAAGATAGTTCTGGAACCGTTGTACAGGTAGCAGGTAATTCGCAGGGAAATTCCTTTAATGATCAGCAGCAAAAGAAATCTTCTGAAGGTAATAAAAGTACAGATTCAAAGATTGTTGGACAAGTTACAATTGATTTTTCTATCCAAACAACTGATTCAGTTAAAGAAAAGTCTTTCAGTCAATCGTTGACAACCGATTCACCAGAAAAAACAATAAAAATTACGGAAATAACGAAAGAAATTTCTGATTTAGTTCAGCAAAATAATTCAAAAAGTGTTGTTTTACAGTTAAAACCCGAGAGTTTGGGTAAAATAAAAGTTACGGTAGATGTAAATAATAACACTGTAAATGCAAGAGTTGAGGTTGATACAGAAGCGGTGAGACAAATAGTTCAAAATAATACAATTGAACTTAGGCAGTCTCTTAATTCAAATGGAATGCAGTTAAATTCATTGTCAGTTAATGTATCAAGTGGTGAACAAAAACCATATCAATCAAGTTTACAAAAGAAAAAATTGGGATACCAAACAAGCAGTAAGAGAATCGAAGACAATTCAAGTTTGGCATCGTCCAAGAGTATGGGTTATAATACTTATGAATATTTAATTTAGTAGGGAATACCAAAATGTCAACAGTTACTGATGCAACTAACAGTACAACTACATCTGCTACCAGCAGTACCGGCACTTCTGCTACAAGTAGTTCTAATACAACAGTTAATGAAAATGATTTTTTACAATTATTAATTGCACAGATGCAAAACCAGGATCCACTTAACCCTATGGATGGAACCCAATATGTAGCAGAATTAGCTCAATTTAGCTCGTTACAGGAGTTACAAGACTTAAATACTAATATGACAACAAGTATTAATGCTAACTATACATTAACTCAGTCGATTAACAATACATTAGCCGGAAATTTAATTGGTCAACAGGTAAAAGTTTCTGCAAGCGGTATTACATATAGTGGACAAACTTCAACTGAAATAGGCTATACTTTACCTAGTACTGCTTCAGACGTAACTTTAACCATAACTAATAGTGCCGGAGCAGAAGTCAAGACAGTAACCGGATTACCGACTTCATCAGGAGACAATGAATATTCATGGAATTTTACTGATGATAATGGCAGCACATTACCGCAAGGTGCATATACGTACTCTGTTTCCGCAACTAATTCAAGCGGAACAAGTTTAACGCCAACTTTATTCCAACTGGGCACAATTCAGGCGGTCAATTACACAAGTTCAGGAACTACTTTTACAATTAATGGTTCGAGCTATAATCTTTCGGATGTTCTTGAACTTCTTGGTACTGCCTCAAGTTCAGGTACTAGCTCAAGTGGAGGTAATTAATGGCTGAGATAAATGGAATTAGTGTTCCGTTTATTCCAATAACGCAGAGCGGAGATTTTAAAAGTACTACCGTTCAGTCGGGTGAGAACAGCTTTAATTCAATTTTCCAACAGGAACTGGAAAAAATTAAGTTTTCCAGCCATGCTTTGAAAAGACTTGAAACCAGAAACATACAGTTAAACGAAACTGATATAAATAAAATTCAGGATGCGGTTTCAAAAGCCGAACAAAAGGGTTCGAAAAACTCATTGGTAATGGTCAATGATACTGCTTTTATCGTAAATATTCCAAACCGGACAGTAGTAACAGCTATGCCGGTAAATGAAAGTAGTGAAAACGTTTTTACAAATATAGACAGTGTAGTATTTACATAATTTTTTTAATTAAATAATCAGAGCGGGACCTTTTTGGACGCTCTGGATTCGACTGACTGACTGATGTCGGATCAACTTTATATAAATCCATGGAGGTTAACAATGGCACTTCTTAATTCACTCTTTTCCGGTGTATCCGGATTACAGAACTTACAAACTATGATGGACGTTATTGGAGATAATATTTCCAATATCGATACTATCGGTTATAAGAGTTCTGATGTAACATTTAGCGATACGTTTAACGACCTTGTAAAAGCAGGTGCAAACGCTACATCTACTACCGGCGGTACAAATAGTTTCCAGGTGGGTCTTGGAATGAAAATTAATTCCATAGATAAAAACTTTACTCAGGGTACTTTTGAAACTACCGGCGTAACAACCGACTTAGCTCTTCAGGGCAACGGTATGTTTATTTTAAATAGCAATGGTCAAAATTATTATTCCCGCGCCGGCGCTTTTACGTTTGATTCTGATGGTAAATTAGTAGATTCAAGCGGTGATATTGTACAAGGTAAAGTTGCAAACGGCGCCGGTGAGATTTCAGCCGGCTCAGCAATTCAAGATATCCAAATTGATCAAAATATGAAATTGCCTGCTGTAAGCACAGCGAAAATTTCATGGAGCGGAAATTTACAAAGTAGTTCGGCAACAATTCAATCAACTCTTGTCGCTTTAGACGGCAATTTGAATTCATCAATTCCAACAACTGCACAGACATATCCAGGGGCTGCATATGATGCCAGCGATTCCACAAATACTAATAAAACCTACCAGACGAGTACAATCTATGGTAAAGACGGAACTGCCTATACTCAAAGAACCTGGTACACAGAAGATACTAGCGGAAATTGGACGGCAAATTATGATGTTTATGACTCCACCAATACAACTGAAGTATTAACTGCGCCTGGTTCACAGGTGTTGGCTTTTGATACCAATACCGGTTCGTGTACAACAAGCCAGGTAAATGTTACAGATTCTACAGGTAATCTAAATTTTAATCTGAATTTTGCATCATTAACTCAATTGAATGCTAACACATCAACAAGTACTCAGATTAATAACGGAGAAACTGAAGCGCCTGTTACAGCAGCGGAAACAGTTTATGATTCTCTCGGAAATGCACATACCCTTACTCTAACTTTTAATCATCTTAATGACGGCAGTTGGACCTGGTCTGCAGGAGTGAATACAGTTGACGGAACGTTGGCTTCTCCATCAAGTGGTGAAATAAATTTTGATTCGAGCGGTTCGATTTTAAGTATATATCAGGGTGGCAACCAAATAACAACTACTCCACCTGAGCCCAGTATTGTTTTTACTCCTGCAAATGGTGCAAAAACTCAACAAATGACTTTAAATTTCGGAAAGGATACTTCAGGAATAACTCAAACATCGCTCACTTCTCAAGTAGCAGCAACCTCACAAGATGGTTCTGCGGCAGCAACTCTTTCAAATATGAATATTGACCAATATGGAAATATTGTCGGAGTTTTTTCAAATGGTAACTCTGAAACTTTAGCACAGGTAATGGTTGCTACATTTGCCAATACTAATGGATTAGTTAGTGCCGGGAGCAACTTGTATTCCGTTGCTGCAAACTCTGGAGAACCCCAAATAGCTGCTCCGGGTGAAGATTCAGGAACGACAATTCAATCAGGCGCTTTGGAACAATCAAATGTTGATCTTTCTGCTCAATTTTCAGATATGATCGTTGCGCAAAGAGGATTTGAGGCGAATTCAAAGGTAATACAAACAGCTGATGAAATGTTACAGGTTATCACAGGTTTGATCAGATAGTTTTTATTTTGACTTCCTCATAAATAAAGGAGTGCGGTTAATTCAGCGCTCCTTTTTTTATAATATTTCCAGGTGAATTAAATTTAATAATTGAATAAGACAACTATTAGGTTATTTGGGAGAATGAATGCCGTCTATTCAAAGGAAAACTTTATTTTAAAGAGATAAGTTTCGTCAAAAATTGTGGTAAAAATTAATTCCTTTAGTATTTGATCATATGTTAATTTCCTCAAAATTCAACCAAGTGTAGAATAATAACCACTTTATTTGTAAATATTCCATTGTTTTTGGTAATTCTATAATTTGTGGTGTTGGCATATCAATTGTGAAATAGTTTGAAAAAAATAATAAAATACTATGCCAGCACAAGAAGAAACATTAGAAGCAATTAAAACAGACGGGATGGGAATAAGTACAAAAAAATCATCCTTTAATCCAAAAGTACTTTTATTTGGAATACCGATTTTCATTGTTCAGTTGGTTGTTGTTTATTTTATAACTGCAACCATACTCATGAAAAAATTTGAAAATCAAAATATTTCAGCGTTAAAAACTAGTGTCAAAGCTGATAGTTCAGCTCAAAATGCAGCAAATCAGCCTGTTGAACTTGGAAAGAATATCTATCCAATTGAGGATATTGTTGTCAATCCAGCTGATACTGACGGCAAAAGACTTCTTCTTACATCAATTGGTATTGATTTATCGAAGCCTGAAATGCAGAATGAGATAAAAACACGCGAAGTTATGGTAAAAGATATAGTGATTTCCACATTAGCAAGTAAAAACATCAGCCAATTGGATGATTCGGCATACAGGGATACACTAAAAATAGAGATAATTTCTAAAATGAAAAAGAGTATACCAAGTGTTACAGTTAATAATATATATTTCAGTAAATATATTATACAATAATTATGGCAGAAGTACTTTCACAACAAGAAATTGATCAACTTCTCAATAAAGTTAAAAGCGGAGAAGAACAGGCGCCTACACAAGGCACTGATAAAGAAGCAATTCTTTTTGATTTTCGACTTCCAAACCGGATTTCGAAAAATCAACTTAGAACAATAAGAAATATAAACGAAAATTTTGCCGAAAGTTTTGCTTCATTTCTTGTTTCAAAACTTCAAACAATAGTTAATATTAATGTAACATCGATTGATCAGATATATTATTCAGAGTATATCCTTTCAGTTTCAAATCCTGCATGTCTTTATACATTTGATATTAAAAACACAGACATAAAAGGGATTTTAGAACTGAATCTTGATCTTGCGCTAATGCTTGTTGACAGGCTTTTAGGTGGAAACGGCAGCGGTACAAAACAGTCGAACGTAATTACACCAATTGAACAAAAAGTAATTGCAGTTATGGCTGAAAGAGTTATGCTTGATTTAAGAAAATCATGGCAGATAATTGATGATATGGAGTTTAGAATTGAAAGATTTGAAGCAGATATAGATTTTGCCCAAATAACATCACAATCTGAATCTGTTTTGTTAATTTCTTTCGAAATAATCATTGGTGAACAATCGTATATGATGAATCTATGTTTTGCGACATTCGCTTTTGATAAAATATTAGCAAAACTTTCCACTCAGAAATTATCAACCATTAGAACGACCAAGCATGCCGGCATTACAACAGATGAAATAATTGCAAATAATTTATACCGTACATATCTGCCTGTTATAGTAGAATTTGGGAATGCTAAAATATCACTTCAGAACTTATTTGACCTCGAAAAAGGAGATATCATTTTACTTGATAATTCAATTGCTGACGAACATCCGGTAAAAGTGGGCAACAAACTTCTTTTTAAAGGCCGATTAGGAATATCAAACAAGCATAAAGCTATAAAGATTACAAGAAAAGTCGAACAGAATAATAAACCAGAATAAGGATAAAAAATGGCAGAAAATAACAATAACGACAACCTTACTCCAGATTCAGTACCGGATGCAGAAGAGCAAATCTTCTCAGGCTCCGATAGAAATAGGGAGAATTCTAAGGTTCGAGCTGACATTGCCGAATTTGAGGAATTTGATGATTCAAAAATTAAAGGGTCCGGCTCCAGTGAAAAATTGAATTTTCTGAAGGATCTTCAATTGAATGTTTACATTGAACTAGGACGAACACAGATGCAGATCAAGGAAGTTCTTGAACTTGAAAGAGGATATGTCATCGAATTAGATAAACTGGCAAGCGAACCCGTCGATATATATGTAAATAATAAAAAAATTGCTGAAGGCGAAGTTGTAGTAATAGATAAACATTTCGGGATTAGAATTACGAACTTAAATGAGGTTAATAACCGGATCAAAGGAGTTTTCTAATGTCTTTTCTTGATGTTGTTAAAGCCTTTATCCCTCTTGTAATTATTGTTTGTCTCCTTTACGGTGTTTTAATATTCATAAAAAAATTTGGTGCCCCATTTAAAGGTAATAAGCCGGGTTTAGTCCCAATAAAAGTTTTAAGTTCGCAAATGATAATGCCCAAAAAGTTTATTTCAGTTATTGAGGTAGAAGATAAACTTTTAGTATTGGGTGTTAGTGAAGGTTCAATAACTTTGTTAAAGGAACTTGAAAACTCCGATAAAACATTTGATTCACCCATCACTCCCAAAAGCGAAAACAACTTTTTAGATATATTAAAAAAGAATCTTGGCTTAAGATGAAGAAGTCATTGACGATTATACTCTTATTCATTATGTTTTCCGGGTACACACTAACTCAAGCGCAACAAGCTACATCTATTCCTTTCCCTAAAATTGGTTTGAATGTTGGTACATCCAGCAATCCGGGAGATGTTTCCGTTACATTGCAACTATTACTTTTAATAACTGTATTATCGTTGGCTCCATCGCTTATGATAATGACTACTTCATATTTACGGATAATCATAGTATTTCATTTCCTCAAAACCGCTTTGGGTACACCACAAATGCCTCCAAGCCAATTGGTAGCAGGAATTGCATTATTTATAACTTTTTTTATAATGGCGCCTACATGGACTAAAGTAAATGATGAAGCATTGAAACCATTAATGAATAATCAGATTACACCCGCACAAGCATATGATAAAGGGATTCAACCGATAAGAGAATTTATGTTTCGTAATGTTAGAGATGAAGATCTTGAATTATTTATAGGGCTTGCAAATTTGAACCGGCCGAATGATAGAAATGATTTACCTACTTATATTGTTATCCCGGCCTTTGTGATAAGTGAATTAAGGGCAGGTTTCATAATCGGATTTTTCCTTTTCATTCCATTTTTAATGATAGATTTAATTGTAGCAAGTATATTAATGTCCATGGGTATGATGATGCTTCCGCCTGCAATGATCTCATTACCGTTTAAAATTTTATTGTTCATACTAATAGACGGCTGGCATTTAATAATTTCATCAGTGGTAAGGAGTTTTTCATAAATGACCGAAGAAATCGTAGTAGAAATTCTGAAAGAAGTTTTTTATACAACCTTTTTAATTCTTCTTCCGATACTTAGTGTTTCACTTGTAGTTGGTATTTCAATTTCAATCTTTCAGGCTGCAACTTCAATACAGGAACATACCTTAACGTTTGTACCAAAAATACTTGCAACTGCTGTCACCTTGGTTATTATGCTTCCATGGATTATTGATAAAATTGTAGCATTTACGGAAAAAATGCTAACTATGTTTATAACAGTATTGAAATGATAAATATTCCCATTGCTGATTTCATTATTGTTCTGCTAATATTTTTAAGAATATTAGCCGCTTTTGTTGCCGCACCTATTTTCGGTCATCAGGCAATTCCACCCTTAGTAAAAGTATTCCTGTCACTTATTATCTCTTATATAGTTTTTTTAACTATAGACAAATCCCGAATAATAGTTGAATATAATATGGCCTGGATATTTACTAATGCAGTTAAAGAAATTATTAGCGGGCTGCTAATGGGGTTTATGCTGAATTTTGTATTCCACGGAATTTCTTATTCTGGAACACTGATAGGGGTCCAAATGGGACTCTCCATGTCTGAAGTTCTAAATCCTATGGATAATTTAAGCGAAAATGTTGTAGGTAATATATTCTTTTATGCATCAATAATAATTTTATTTTTAATTAACGGGCATCATTATATTATCAGCGGACTTGTTTATTCTTTTTCTGTTTTTCAGATAGGTAAATTCACAATAAATGAGTCTGTTTATCAATTGCTGATAAATTATTCAGCGTCTGTATTTATAATAGCTGTTAAAATTGTATCCCCACTTATAGCATCATATTTCCTTATTCATATTGCAGAAGGTATAATTGGGAAGGTAATCCCTCAAATGCAGGTTTTTTTTGTCGCCCAACCGTTAACAATCGGTGTAGGGTTTATGCTGCTTATTTCTTTAGTCCCCGTATATATTTACGTAATAAAGTATTTATTAAGGGGATATGAAGATAATTTGTATCTACTAATTAAAGCTATGGGACAGTAAATATGGCTGAGGTAGACGGACAAGAAAAAACTGAGAAAGCGACCGGTAAAAGGCAAACAGAAAGCAGGAGTGAAGGAAAAGTTGCTAAAAGCGTTGAACTTAATTCACTTGCAATTTTTACCACCGGATTATTAATGATTTACCTCACTCAAAAATATATAGGAAGCCAACTTTCAGGTTTTGCATTTAATATTTTTAACTCTCTGGATACCTTGAATGTTAATAAAGATTATCTCCAGGACTTTATTAAAAACTGTTTTTATTTTTTATTTATAACACTTGCCCCAATACTCGGTGCTCTTCTGGCAATCGGTTTTATAGTTAACGTAGCTCAGGTTGGTTTCAAAGTTTCTTTTAAAGTTTTTATTCCGAAATTTACCAAATTTAATCCAATAAATGGACTAAAACGAATATTTGTTCCCACGCATTCACTTATAGAAGTTGCAAAATCATTAGTGAAACTGGCTATAATAGGCGGCTTTACATATAGTATTCTTTCTGGATTAGTTTTAAATGCTTCAATGCTGGCAGAGTTAACTATTACTGAAGTAGTTAATTATATGATCGAAGCCGCATACAATCTTTTGTGGAAGATTTCTTTGTTGTATGCATTAATAGCTGCTGTTGATTTTTTCTATCAGCGGTATAAGTTTAATAAAGAATTGATGATGACAAAGCAAGAAGTTAAAGAAGAAAATAAACAGACTGAAGGCGACCCAAGAATTAAGGCCCGTATACGAAAATTGCAGTATCAGGCGGCCAAAAGCCGAATGATGAAAAATGTTCCTAAAGCTGATGTGGTTATTACAAATCCTACCCATTTTGCTGTTGCCCTAAGATACGATCTTAAAAAAGATTCTGCACCTCGAGTTTTGGCAAAAGGTGTGGATGAATTAGCACAGAGGATAAAAGCAGTAGCCGCTGAAAACGGAGTGCCCATTCATGAAGATCGTGAATTAGCACGGGCGCTTTATAAATTTTGCAATATAGGCGATGAAATACCCGCAAAACTGTTTAAAGCTGTGGCACAGATATTGGTTTATATTTTTAAATTAAAAAATATTAAAAAGAAAAAATCGATAATATAATTTGAAGTTATTAGGAAAAAATACCGATATTCTTATGGCATTTGCCCTCATTTTTATGCTGGGGCTTATGATAATGCCTCTTCCCGCGGGATTGTTGGATTTCTTTTTAGCCGTTAATATTACATTTTCTGTTTTGGTCCTTATTGTTTCTTTATATATTCAATCTCCTCTTGACATTTCAGTATTTCCAGGGTTGTTGCTTGTTTTAACACTTTATCGATTAACGCTTAATATAAATTCAACAAGATTGATTTTATTAGATGGATATGCAGGAAAAGTAATAGAAACTTTCGGCGCTTTTGTAGTAGGTGGAAATTATGTGGTTGGTTTCATTGTTTTCATCATTCTTGTTATAATACAATTTATAGTTATTATTAAAGGATCAGGAAGGATTTCTGAAGTTGCGGCACGTTTTACTTTGGATGCTATGCCAGGTAAACAAATGGCTATTGATGCCGATTTAAATACAGGATTAATTAACGAAAGTGAAGCTAAAATAAGAAGGGAAAATATATCTAGAGAAGCTGAATTCTACGGCGCAATGGATGGAGCCAGCAAGTTTGTAAAAGGGGATGCAATTGCCGGATTATTAATTAATGGAATTAATATAATCGGGGGATTTATTATAGGTGTAGCAAGCAAAGGTATGTCTTTTACAGATGCTTTACACAATTATACGATATTAACCATTGGTGATGGACTAGTCTCGCAGATTCCGGCTTTGTTAATTTCTACTGCAGCCGGTTTGGTTGTTACAAGAAGCGCTTCAGGAACAGCTTTGGATGTGCAAATGAGAAAGCAGTTACTTTCCAATCCAAGAGTACTTGGTACAGTTGGCAGCGCTGTTACTTTATTTGCATTCATACCCGGTATGCCGGCTATTCCTTTCCTGTTACTCGGAGTATTATTGGGAGCAGGTGCTTTCTTGAAGAGTAAAAAGAAGAATGCTGCTAAATCTATTAAAGAGCCAAAAGCAGCTGAAGCAGCTCCGGTAGAAGAAAAAGTTGAACAGTACCTTCAGGTTGATCCTGTTGAAATTGAAATTGGTTATGGACTTATTAGTCTTGTTGATGAAAAACAAGGTGGAAATTTATTTCAAAAAATATCTTCAACAAGAAAGTATATAGCTCTTGAGTATGGTGTATTAATCCCTCCCGTAAGAGTGCGCGACAATCTCCAACTTGAGCCAAATGAGTATATAATCAAAATTAAGGGCAATATTATTACCGCTTTTGAAATATATACAGATAGATTTCTTGCAATGAATCCCGGCGGTATTAATGAGGTTCTTAACGGAATAGCAACAAAAGATCCTGCATTTAATTTGGTAAGTTATTGGATTACCCGTGATGAAAAAGATAAAGCTGAATTATTGGGCTATACAGTTGTTGATAGTATCTCCGTGCTCTCAACACATTTGCAGGAAACATTAAAGAAAAATTTTGATAAGATACTTTCCAGACAGGCTGTAAAACAGTTGTTAGAGAATTTGAAAAAAGAATACCCGGCTGTCATCGATGATATAAATGTTGATTCATTGTCTCTAGGTACAATTCAGAAGGTACTGCAGAATCTTTTAAAGGAATTAATACCGATAAAAGATCTTGTACAAATATTGGAAGCACTAATAGATTATTCAAAGGTTACAAAGAATGTTGATGTGTTAACTGAATATGTACGTCATTCTATAGGAGATACACTGGCAAATTTATACAAAGATAACAATGGTATTATTCATGCCATTTCATTAAGTGAAGAAATGGAAACTTTTATTACGAAGGCATTACAGAGTCAGAAAGAAGCAATTCAAACACTTGGTTTAAGTCCGGCAATTTTAAAAGAATTAAATGGAGTAATAAGCAGCTATGTTGACAAATTCAGGATGCTTGGGTATATGCCTATTATAATTACTTCGGCCACTATAAGACCATATTTCTACAGATTAATTAATTCAACTTTCCCGGATGTTTCTATTCTATCATACTCCGAACTGCCGTCAAATGTAGAAATAGAATTCATAGATAAATTGGAGGTGTTAAGTGCAAATTAAAAAATTTATAGCGCCAACCTTAAAGCAAGCATCATTGCAAATGAAGAAAGAGTTAGGAACTGATGCCGTTATACTTGGTACACGCGTACTTTATGGAGATAATAATAACGGCTCTAACCGTATGTTTGAACTTACAGCAGGTATCGAAGAAAAAGAGCATGTTCTGGAATATACAAGTTCCGATGAAAATAATGAATTTAGTCACTTAGAGAACAATTTTTCGGATGAAATAAAAAAATTATCAAATAAAATTTTTATTAATCCGGTTACTAAGAATTCATCTTTTAATCAAAGAAATCTGAATTCAACAGTTCAAAGAGAAATGGGGCAAGCAGACATTAATATTGATAAAGAATTGAAAGAAATTGTTGATACACTTTTTAACAAAGAAGTTCAAAAGCCTATTATCTCATCTATTCTAAATCAATTAAAAAAGTATAAAAATTTTCTTCATCCTACTAATATTGATAGTTACGTCCTTTCAAGTATTGCTTCAATTATTTCAACTACAAAATTTGAGGTTAATAAAAAAGGTAGACCCAAAAAGGTAGCCCTGGTTGGCCCTACGGGTGTAGGAAAAACAACATGTATTGCAAAACTTGCTGTTATTTCAAAGATCTTACATAATCTGGATGTCGGTTTAATCTCAATTGATACGTACAGACTTGGGGCACTTGATCAATTAAGAATATTTTCAGAAATAAGCAATATAGAAATGTTAGTAGCGTATGAACCTTCAGATATACCAAAATTAATCAACTCCTTTAAAAAGAAAGACGTTATTTTTATTGACACAGCCGGACGAAGTCAAAAAAATATTGACCAACTTGAAAAAACTAATGAATTTCTTACTGCGGCAAAAGTTGACGATACATATCTTGTATTAAGTTCAACCGGAACAACTAAAAATTTGTACGATGTTGCCGATAAATTTAAGCTGTTCCAATATAATTCCGTAATATTTACAAAGATAGATGAAGCAGTAACATTCGGGAACATCTTAAATATTGTAACAAATTTTGACATTCCTGTATCATTTCTTTCAAATGGACAGGTAATACCTGACGATATAATTTCGGCAGATTCGGAATTTATAGCAAATATGGTTTATACAGGAAAGTACAATTAATGTTTGGACAGGCAGAAAGAGTCCTGGAATTAAATCGGTTTACAACCGAACTTAAAAAAAATGGGAATGCAAAAACTTTTGTTTTTACTTCTGGGAAAGGTGGAACCGGAAAGACTTTCCTTTCGCTTAATATTGCCCATGCATTATCTCGAAAATATAAAATATTATTTATTGATTTTGACCAAAATCTTTCAAATGCAAATATTATGTTTAATGAAATTCCTGAAAAGACAGTTTTTGATTTTTTTTCCGGAAAAAATTTACTAAATGAAACTATTGTTGAATATGAACCAAACCTGAAGTTCATATTTGGGGATTCAGGGAAATTAAGTTATCCACGATTAAGAAATGAATCAATTATTTTTTTCTTTAATCAACTGCAAAAAATCCAAGAGGAGTATGACTTTATCTTTATTGATACCGGCTCGGGAGCAAGCGAGGAAATTCTTTCCGTTTTAACTAGAGTTGATATGAATATTATTGTCACTACTCCGGAGCCGACTGCTGTGATGGATGCTTATGTAATATTAAAGCTGTTAAATTCCCATAAGTATAACGGGGAAAAGGTTATACTAATAAACAAATGCAACAATGACGAGGAAGGCAGAACCGCCTTTAATAATTTAACATCTGCAGCCGGCCAATTTCTACATGAAAAAATAAATTTAATCGGAACTATTAATTTTGATCCAGCCGTCGGAGACGCAATAATGGCGCAAGAGCCAATATTAAAACGATCTCCATCATCAATGGCAAGCCTCCAAATTCTTCAAGTTTCAGAGAGTTTATATAAATTCGCTCATATGGCTAATATTCACCATTCCTAATCTGCACAACCTTCAAATACCTTATAAAATGTACTAAAAATCAAATTTTTTTAATCATAGAAAGTCGTTCAGATTGGTACAGTATTTGGCATTTCTAACGAAAAATAGAATATAAAAATGAATAAAATAGTTCTACAAGTCGGTCTCCTGGTTTTTTGTCTGGGAATAATATTTTTTAGCCGTATGGAATTGCCAATTCAGGACGTTCTGTTTAGGTCCTTTCTTATCTTCATTTCACTTACGGTATTGTTAAGCATAATAATTATAATGTTTATTAAAGCTGTTAACAAAGTATCAGCAGATAAACAAAATGAAATAATTGAAAATAATCATAGGAAATAATTAACATGAATAATGCAAACCTGTGGGCTGAATTTAAATCTACTCCAACTGCTAATCTCAAAAAGCAGATTATTTTGAACTATATAAAATTAGTTCATTATGTAATTCATAATTCTAAATTCATAAATTTAGATATACTAGATGACCGTGATTATTTTCAATTTGGAGTTGAAGGATTAAGCGAAGCAATTGATCGTTTTAACCCGGAATACGGTACAAAGTTTGAAACTTATGCAATTCAGAGAATAAGAGGAAAAATTATTGATGAATTGCGTAAACTTCAAATTAAACCACGCCCGGTTTTACCGGAAAAGCAAGGTAAGACAATGTACTCCAATGTATCCTTAAATAGCCCTGTAGATGATGATGACGGTTATCTTTTATATGAAGTTATTCCCGATGATAGTGAGATACCGGATGAAACTGCAGAAAAAAACGAAGCTAAGGAACTTTTAATTAAGGCGATTAAGGAATTGGATGAAAGGGACAGGCTTATAATAAGTTTATATTACTTCGAAAATTTAAATTATAAAGAAATATCTAAAATGTTGAATATTACAGTATCCAGAGTTTCTCAAGTTCATTCAAGAATTATTGAAATGCTTAAATCAAAATTGGCGTATATAAATGAATAAAATTATGGCTGAAAGTTTACCGGAAAAGAAAACTTTTATAAAGTTACTTTCCAGCATTAGAAGTTTACCTTCAATGCCCGTTGTAATGGTTGAAGTATCAAAATTGTTAAGCAATCCACTTACGAGTGCTGCAGATCTTGGAAAAGTAATTAGTACAGACCAGGGATTAGTAGCGAAAATACTAGCGGTCGCAAATTCACCGTTGTATGGAATTCCAAGACGGGTATCTACTATTGAATTTGCTATAGTTATTCTGGGATTCGACCATATTAAAAATATTGTTATGGCTCTTTCAATGATTGAAGCATTCAAAAGAGATGATGGCAAGAATTGGGATAATGCTTCATATTGGGTCCATTCATTAATGACTGCAAGTGCGGCTAAAAGAATAGCTGATGAGCTTAGATATCAACGAACCGGAGAGGTTTTTACAGCAGGATTACTTCATGATTTGGGAATAACAATAATCCAAAGATATTTCAATTCCGAGTTCAATGCTATTTGCGGATTGGTTGATCTGCAAGAAATGAGGTATTTAAAAGCCGAGGAACAAACGCTGGGATTGACTTATCAGGAAATAGGTCAACTTTTAGCTAACAGATGGAATTTACCTGAAAGCCTAGGAGAAACTATCGCGTTTCATCACCTTCCGTCGTCTCTTGAAGAAAATAAAGTTCTTGCTTCAATAGTCCATCTTGCGGATTATATGACACAAAGACTTGGTATAGGTTGTTTCTATTGGGATGATAACATACAACTAGATGAAAATATAATTGATATACTAAAATTTGGTAATGAAAGTAACCTAAACCGATTTATAGATAGTCATGAAGAGTTATTTAAAAGTCAACTTGAATCAGTAACATTTTAATAAACATCATATGCTAAAGTTAGAAGCCACAACTGAACAAAGACGAGAAAAAACAGAATTAGTTTTAGCAAATATTTATAATCTTCCGCCAATTCCAAAAGCTATGACAGGTGCAATGAAATTATTGGATAATTCAGCTGTGTGCATTTCAACAATAACAAATATAATATCAAAAGATCAGGGACTTGTAACAAAAATACTTACTATTGCTAATTCTCCTATTTACGGCCTTCAAAGAAAAGTCACATCTATTGATTTTGCAGTAATGGTCCTCGGATTTACTGAATTAAAAAACATTATATCTGTATTATCCATGGCTGATGCATTTAAAAGCAAGACGGATAGTTTGAATCAGAAAGATTTTTGGCTTCATTCATATATTACAGGAAGTGGCGCCAAAAGGCTTTCAGAAGAAATTGGGCTTGGGAACAGCGGGGAAATTTTTGTAGCCGGACTATTGCATGATTTAGGCATAAATATTATTCAAAGATACTTTAAACCAGAATTTAGAGCTATTAATGAGATGGTAAAATCGAACGAAATAGGATATTTAGAAGCAGAAGAACAAGTGCTGGGCTTAACTCATCAGGAAATGGGCCAATTTTTAATTAATAAATGGAACCTACCGGAAAGTCTGGGTGAAACTATCGCATTCCATCACCAACCTTCTACTCTTAAAGATTATGTAGAACTTGCTTCAATAGTTCATCTTGCGGATTTTATGACACAGAGGCTTGAAGTCGGGTGTTTTCAATGGGATGACGACATTAAACTTGATGAGAATATTATTGATATTCTTAAATTCGGTAATGAAAGTAATTTAAATCGATTTATGGATAGTCACGCAGAATTATTTAAAAGTCAACTTTTATCAGTAACATTTTAAGAAATAAAATATGTTAAAGTTAGCATCAACAATTCAACAAAGGCGCGAAAAAACGGAATTAGTTTTAACAAACATATATAATCTTCCGCCTATCCCAAAAGCAATGACAGAGGCTATGGAGTTATTGGATAACTCATCAGCAAGTATTTCAACAATTACCGGTGTAATTTCCAGGGACCAAGGGTTAGTGACAAAAATACTAACTATTGCCAATTCCCCACTTTACGGCCTTCAAAGAAAAGTTACTTCAATTGATTTCGCGGTAATGGTACTTGGTTTTACTGAACTCAAAAATATTATTTCTGTTTTATCAATGGCAGAATCATTTAAGAATAAAACAGATAAATATCTGGATCAGAAAGAATTTTGGCTTCATTCATATTTAACGGGAAGTGCAGCCAAAAGACTTTCCGAAGACCTGGATTTCCCGAATAGTGGTGAAGCTTTTGTCGCCGGATTTCTTCATGATATGGGTATAACTGTAATGCACAAATACTTTCATACACATTTTGTCGAAATTCATAAGTTAGTATCGGAAAATAATGTAAGCTTTCTTGAAGCAGAATATGAAATTTTAGGTATGAACCATCAGGAGATAGGGAACTTCCTGGCTGATAAATGGAACTTTCCGGAAGTCCTTTGTGATGTTATTCTTTCCCACCATAATCCTAATTCTTCATCTTCAAATAAAATTTTATCTTCTATAGTTCACCTTGCTGACTATATGACGCAAAAGTTACAGATAGGAAATTCTTATTGGGATAATACTATTGAATTAAACCTTTCAGAAGTTGAGTTTTTAAGATTCCGTGAAGCCGAAGAGTTGGATCGTTTTATTAAAAGTTATGAAGAATTATTTGCATATCAGGCAAAAGCAGTAAGGTTTTTAAATTGAGAGTAATTAAACCAAATACTTTAACGTACGAATCCTTTAACAAATCCCTTCCTTACTTGACGAAGTCAAATGGGCCCGGCGGATCGCAAAGATTTATTAATCTTGATTTGGGGAAAGAAGAAGATAAATCAATAAATAAAAGTTTGAAACTTATACTCGAATTCAAGGTCAGCATAGCAAAATCAAAAACAAACGATCAAATATTCTCTTTATTTGAAGATACGGTAAAACGTATATTAAATATAAAAGAGCTAAATATTTTTATTCCGGATTATGAAAGTAATCTTTTAATATCTGTATTCCCTGCACTTTCTGAACGGATGTCATTTTTTATAAATAAATTGTTTGAAAATAAAATATTAAAAGAAGTAATATATATAGGAAATCCAAAAATTATTGTTGATTCATTAGTATATAATATTGATGGTACAAAAACATCTTATTTACTGATTCCTTTGGGTAATGAAAGTTTAGATATCAATGGGCATAATTCCAACGAAGGGATACTAGTATTATCTTTAGCTTCCGGGTGTTCCGAGACTTCTCCGGAAATTTTATTAATTCAGCTAGCGCTGGCGTTTATCCTGGCTCAGATTTCATTTGTCAACAAACAGGTAGATCTTAAAAATAAAATTGATGAGCTTCAGACCTACCAGTCAAAATTAGCAAATGATTTTAAATTATCCGCAATTGGTGAACTTACCTCCGGTATAGTCGAGGAAATACTTTCACCTCTTCAAGTTATAACAAGTACAACCGAGCTCCTTCGAACAGAAGATAACCAGGTTGACGGTGAGGTGATTGATACAATAAATCAACAAGTTAAAAAGGTTAAATCAATTATTAATAATCTTTTAAAATTTGCCGGTAATAATGATGCAAAATCAAAAGTTCAGCCATGTAATATAAATGAGTTAATAAAAGAATTCTACGAACTTACGTATTCTTCTCTTAATAATGATAAGTACGAATGTATTACCGATCTTGAAGAAAATCTTCCCCCGGTTATTACACAACCCAATTCTATATATCAGCTACTAACAAATATACTTTCAATAATTAGGGCAGGAAAGGGAAATGAAGGCGGTATCCTGATCCAAACAAAATACAGAGACGAAAAAGTTGAAATTAGATTTTTAACAACAGACATGGATGAAAAATTAAAACAGGAAAATCTAAAAAATAATAAAGATATGAATTTAAGAATTATAAATAATATAATGAGTAATCACGAGGGAGACTTATTTATAGATTCTGACAATACTAACGGTACAGTAATTATATTATCATTTCCATTAAAAAGGAATCTTGGCTAATGAAAATAAACATTATGCTCGTACTTCTTGTTTTTTTTAGTATTGCAGTATTTGCGGGAAGTAAAAGTTCACAGTCAGTTCAACCAAATTCAAATATTGATAGTCTGAAAAAGAATATTTCCGGGCTAACTGCAGATAGCATTGATATCAGAGAAATAGTACTTGCACAAATTGAAGCTGCAAGAAAGAAACAAAGCCAGGACTCTCTAAATATTTTGGATGCTAAAAATATACCATTAAATGCTGTTGTAATACCGCAAGCTGTCATTAAAATCAAGCCTAAAGTAGAAAAAACTAAATGGGATAAATTATACGCTTATATAGAGAATGTTATTCAGAATGTACATATATATAATGAAGTGACAATTAAGTTATCAATAATGGGAACGGCTGCATTTTTTGCTTTTCTTTTAGTCTTTGTAAGACGCAAGAGGTTGAATACAAAGAAGAATGCTAAAACTAATATTAAAGACGGCATAAAGCTTATAAGAGAAGAAAGAGTTAAAGATAGGAAAAACAGCAGTCTTTCATTGGTAAGAAATAAATTAATCGGCAGTACTTCTTCATTTCAATTGTCATATGATTCGGTTGTAAAGAATGCCCGGGAATTAAATATCGCAAAGGGCGAAATATATCTGGCAGCCAGAATTAAGTCACACGAATTAAAAAAAGCAAGCTCTTAATTTTATTTTGGTATTATGACAATACAAATAATTTTAGTTGGTTTTAACATTGAAAAAATAACAATAATTCCAGGACAAAATAATGATTAAAGGAATTTATACTGCGGCCAGAGCTCTCGATGCAAGAATGCAGAATATTGAAATAGTTGCAAATAATCTGGCTAATGTTAATACACCCGGATACAAAAGAGAATTACCATTTTCCGAAGTGATGGATAAATACGGAAATGTCCAGGTGCAACAAGCAAGCGATTTTAGAACAGGTGAATTAGCTCAAACTGCAAATCCGCTTGATTTGGCAGTATCAGGTAATGGTTATTTTGTTGTGCAAAACGATAACAGCTTGCAATTTACCCGTAATGGTAAATTCAGTATTTCGAGCGATGGTTTTCTTGTTAATCAGCAGGGATATAGAGTAATAGGAAAAAAAGGTGAAATAAATATTGATAAACTGCAATCAGAAGAACCGGGAGAGATAACAGTTTCTAATTCCGGTGAGATTAAGTTAGGTGATCAAACAATTGATAATTTATTGATTGTTAATCCTGACAACGCTCAGGAAGCCGCCAGAACATCGGGCGAAAATTTTATTTTGGGTGCCAACAGTTTTACTTCGACCCCTGAAAGCGAATATCAGATAAAACAGGGATATTATGAAGAATCAAACGTTAATCCGGTTAAAGAAATGCAAGATATGATCCTACTCAATAATCAATATGATTCAGCTCATAAAATGATAAACTATCTGGATAAATCACTTGATGAAGCTAATCAAATTGGAAAGGTTTAATAAGAAGGAGTTAATGTATGTCAACTAGAGCTTTGAGAACAGCAGCTTCCGGTATGTATGCACAAGAATTAAATATTGAGGCTATTTCAAATAATATAGCAAATATAAGTACAACAGCATATAAGAAGAATACTGCTCAATTTCAGGATCTAATGTACCAGCAAGTAAGTGTTAGCCCGGTGAGTTCAACTCAAAATACTTCAGGTACAACCGCTAATACACTCCAAATTGGTATAGGTGTGCAGCCAACTTCAACTGAAAAAATATTTACTCAAGGAGACATGACCCAAACAAATAACCAGCTTGATTTGGCTATTAACGGTGAAGGTTTCTTTCAGGTTAAAAAACCGGATGGTACTTATGCTTATACGCGGGACGGTTCTTTCAAAGTTGACTCTCAGGGAAAAATAGTAACAAGCAGCGGGTTTTATTTGGATCCGAGCATCACAATTGATGAAAATACATTAAGTGTAGCGATAGGGTCAGACGGTTCTGTGACGGCCACAAAAGTCGGTGGTACTACAAGCGTTATCGGTAATATTGAATTAGCAAATTTTGTAAATCCCGGCGGCTTAACAGCTATTGGAAATAATTTATATGATCAAAGCGAAGCTTCAGGGACACCAACACTTGGGACACCTAGCTCAAGTACGTTTGGATCCATAAATCAGGGCTATTTGGAGGCATCAAATGTAGATATCGTTGAAGAAATGGTTTCAATGATAGCAGCGCAACGTGCATATGAGGTTAACTCCAAAACGATTCAGACAGTAGAGCAAATGATGCAAATGGCTAACAATCTTAAAACAAGTTAATTAATATGATTTCATTAATTTTAATAATGTCTTCCCTTTTTATTCATAATGGAGATTCGTTAAAAACCGATCTGGACAATTATTTAAAAAGAATCTTTCACAGTATGAAAGTTTTGATTATAAAGTATTACAAGTTCCTGTTGATTATAAAAAGTTTAAATTAGTTGAAAATCTAGACTTTAATCTTTGTGGAAATTTAGTATATATTCCTGTGGAGATTGTTACTAAAGAAGGCAGAATGATTAAATCGATTGTTACTCTTCAGGTAAAACTTTATAAGTATATTTTGGTAACAGTCAGGCAAATTGAGAAGAATCAGAACTTTACAACTTCAGATATTGAGCTAAAAAAAACAGATATTACGCAAATTAAGGGGTCTACCCTATCTTCTATTAAAGGGATATCAAATTATAGATCGAAGATATTATTAAAACTGGGCGTACCGGTTATTGAAGAAAATATTGAACCAAAACCTATAATATTAACTGGTGATAAAATTGAAGCCAAACTTACGGCTGGTGATGTGGTTATTTCATTTGATGCTTTTTCACGGCAGGATGGAATTCCAGGCAGTACTATAACAATAATATCAAAAGATAATAAACAGTATAAAGCAAAAGTAATTGATTCGCTGAATGTAAATATAATTGAGTAATATTATGAAAAAATTTTATATGCTAGTTTTTCTGATTGGGACCTTAAATCTTTATGCCCAGGACATGAGGCAGAATGCATTCTCTTCATTGTTTTCTGATCAGAAAGCAAGCAAAGTGGGAGATGCTATTACAATCGTAGTTCTCGAATCGTCCCAAGCGTCAAATAATGCTCAGACTACAACCGGAAGGTCAAGTAATGTGGGTCTTACAGGAACAATTGATCCTGGAAAGGGAGTTTCAACAAATCCGAACATAGCATTAGGAACAACAAATAATTTCAGTGGTACAGGCTCCACTCAGACACAAGGTGTTGTAAGTACAACAATAAGTGCAACAGTAGATTCCGTGCTGGCGAATGGAAATCTTGTAATTGGCGGAAGTAGAAAAATTACTATTAATGGCGAACAACAGACCGTAAACATTAAAGGAATTGTGAGATCAGCCGATATCAGCCCTGATAACTCAGTTTTTTCATATAATATATCTGAAGCGCAAATTGTATTTAAGGGTGATGGAAAAATTAATGATTCTCAGTCACCCGGCTGGTTAACTAAATTTTTACACTGGATATTTTAGATTATTACCGGAGATACATATAAAAATGAAGAAGATTTTAGTTTTAATATTAATTTTAGTCTGCAGTTGTTTTAATCTTTTCGCACAGAGAATAAAAGATATAGCATACATTACAGGCCAAAGTTCGGAACAAGTAATTGGTTACGGGCTTGTTGTTGGTCTCGCCGGCACGGGAGATACTCAACGTTCAACTTTTACGCTTCAATCAATTACAAGTATGTTAAAACGATTTGGAATAACCGTACCCATTGATAATTTGGAAACAAGGAATGTTGCAGCAGTAATGGTAACGGCTACAATAGACTCGCACCTGAAATTGGGTGCTGATTTTGATGTAACAGTTTCTTCGATGGGTGATGCATCCAGCCTTAGCGGAGGAACTTTATTAATGACGCCTCTTTCAAGTATGGTTGGTAGAGTCTATGGCTATGCACAAGGTCCTTTAGCAGTTGGTGGATATGATTTTAGAACAGAATCCGGAAGCAGGGTTGCAAAAAATCATTCACTCGCCGGCAGGGTACCTATGGGTGGTATATTACAGCAGTCCTTGGATGTAGATAGTCTCTCTACCAAACAGATTAGCGTGTATCTAAGGGAACCCGATATGAATACTGCTAGTAATGTTATGATAGCAATAAACACGAAATTCGGTAATCAAGTTGCTATGGCGAAAGATCCCGCCGAAATTATAGTAAAAGTTCCGAATGATAAGCAAAGTAATATTGTAGGCTTTTTGGCAGATCTTGAAAGTATAACTGTATTAACTGATCAGGCTGCAAAAGTTGTATTAGATGAAAGATCCGGTACTGTGGTTGCAGGAAATAATGTTAAAATTCTACCTGCTTCAATCACTCATGGTAATTTAAATATTACAATTAGATCGTATCCGATTATTTCACAGCCCGGTCCGTTATCCAATGGGACAACACAGGTATTTAATAATCTAATTCCTTCTGTAAGAGAGGATTCAACAAATACAATTGCGATTCAAGGTGCTTCAACAGTTCAACAAGTTGCAGCCGCACTAAATTCACTTAAAGTATCGCCGCAAGATATAATTGCAATATTTCAGGCGCTTAAAAAAGCAGGAGCTCTAATCGGAGAATTAGTGATAATATAATGAGTAATGTGCAATTAAAAGTTACAGATTCAAATCATTTAGATCAGGCGCAAGAAATCAACAGCCGTTACACAGATGCGCAGAAAACAAAGATTGCTAAAGCGGCTAAAGAGTTTGAAAGTTTATTGACTTCTATGATGTTGAAAAGTATGGATAAAACTACCGACAGTATGTTTGGAAGCGAAAGTACGGGTGGAGACTACTTTGGAACTATATTTGAGAATCAAATGGCCTCCATGATTTCAAAAAATAAAAGCCTTGGATTAGCGGATATGTTATATAAAAAAATTACAGGTGAAGATATTGATCCAAAATCAACTGATTCGGAATTATTGCAGTTGATCAACAATAATAAAATTGAACTAAAAAAATCTGCCGATGACAACAATTCGATTACTCCAAGTACACAGGCCACCGACAGATTAAGTCAATATGATAATATCATTAATGATGCCGCAAATACCTACGGAGTTGACAAAAATTTAATAAAATCTGTCATATTGACAGAGTCCGCTGCAAATGAAAAGGCAGTTTCCAGTGCAAAAGCTAAAGGATTAATGCAATTGGTAGATTCAACCGCATCAGATATGGGAGTAAATAATGTATTTAACCCCAAAGAAAATATTTTTGGCGGAACTAAATATTTGTCTGAAATGCTTCGAAAATATAATGGTAATGTGAACCTTGCTTTGGCTTCATATAATGCTGGGCCCGAAAATGTACAAAAATATGGTGGTGTTCCGCCATTTGAAGAAACACAAAATTATATCAAAAGAGTAGTTGGATATTTTAATCATCTAAACGGAGAAGATTATGGAAATGAAAGACCTCTTTAATTCGCTAAAGGAACAACATGAATTTCTGCAAACATTTTTAGATACGATTGTTTTGCAACAAAAAGCAATCATTAATAACGATATCAGGGGGCTTGAAGAGACAATAAAGACCGAAGGTGCATTACTAATAAATATTGACCGGTATGAAAAACAAATGTCTGAGATCATTGGCCAACTTTCTGACAAATACTCAATCAATGCATCCTCGAACAAACTTACTGATTTTGTAAATGCCCTGCAGGGAAAAAGAGAGTTTAATCCTAATAATATTGTAAAACTGCATTCCTCGCTTAAGAAGTTAGTTTCACAAATAAAGAAAATAAATGATCAAAACAGAATGCTCATTGAACAAGCAAGAAATTTTGTTAAAGAAACGGTTTCTGCTTTAATAATTGAAAACAGGTCTCCAATTTTTGACAGGAAAGCTTAAATGGCTATCAGCAGGACTTTAAATATTGCCGAATCAGGGCTGCAAGTGTACCAGCAAGCATTAGATGTAACATCTAATAATATTTCTAATTCTTCAAACACCAATTATTCAAGAGAAGTAGTTAATCTTGATTCTGCCACACCAACAAGCTCCGCTGGGACTATCTGGGGTAATGGTGTTACGCTTAAGAGTGTTCAAGCTGTCAGGGATACTTTAACAATTGGACAGATAATAACAAATAATTCGGCATATTCGTATAATAACCAATTGAGTACTGAACTTGGAGATGTGCAGAGTCTTTTTAACGAACCATCCACAGATACAACTTCAAGTACTACTTCAGTAAGTAATACTACTGATAGTCTTTCGAATTCAACTTCCGCATTTTTTACTGCCTGGCAGAATCTTGCTTCAACACCAAACTCGGTTTCACTTAGAAATAATGTAATTCAGGCGGCCCAAAGTTTAAGCAATAATATTTCAACTATCAATACAGGGATTTCTACTGTAAAAACAAATACTTCTAATGAAATTGATGGTGATATAACAACGCTTAATAGCGATTTAACACAAATTCAGAGTTTAAATGCGCAGATATGTGCGGCTAATGCAGCTGGCGAAACACCCAATGATTTAGTGGATACAAGACTTAGTTTGATCAATAGCATAAGTAATCTGACAAATGTAAGTGTATCCTATAGTAATGCTGGTGCTGCTGTTTTAAGTATTGGAGGAGTGCTTGCTGTTGATCAAAATACTTATAACCAATTCTCAGCCACAGAGGTTAATGGCAAATTAACAATTAACAGTTCAGGCAGTTCAAGTCCTGTAAATTTATCAGGTGGGGGAACAATAGGTGCTGAGGTCGACACTTATAATACCTATATACCCGAATATCAAACCTCACTGAATAATTATGTTAACAGGTTAATGACTTCTGTTAATGACTTGCATGAAACAGGTTATTCAATTACAAACCCTACCCAAAATGGAACTGCTTTTTTTAGTAATTATGCTGATGGTGTCCTGAGTATTAATCCTTCATTGGTGAATGATCCTAACTCAATTGCTGTTTCATCTGACGGCACTTCAGGTAATGGTGATATAGCCACTAGTATTGCTGATCTGGCAAACAAAGAAAATTCTTCCGGGACAACTTTAACAGATGATTATTCTTCACTAGTTTCCAAGATCGGAACCGACACTCAGAACGCTACAAACCAGTCAGACAATTATAGTACTTTACTAACATCATTAAATAACCAGGAATCATCTTACTCTGGAGTATCTCTCGATGAAGAAATGACGAATGTAATTAATTATCAGAGATCGTATCAAGCTTGCGCAGAAGTAATTTCCACTGCAAGTAATATGCTTGAAACACTTATAAATATGATGGGTGGATCATGAGAATTTCAGATTTAGAAATGTCACAGACATTTATACAAAATTATAATAACATAAATACGCAATTAAATACATTGCAGACACAAATTGCCACGGGCAATAAAATCCAAGAGCCATCCGATTCACCTTCGGGTACAGCTAGTTTAATACAATGGAATTCACAACTTGCTCAATCGCAAGCTTATTCAAGCAATGTTAGTACTGCTTCCAGTTTTGTAACTGATACTACAGATACAATGCAGAGTATACAAACAGATGTTTCGGGCATAATGACAACTCTTAGCGATCTTGGTAACACAACTGATAGCAGTAATTATTCAAACTATGCACAGCAAATTGAAGGATCACTTAGTGATATTTTAAGTTTGGCAAATACAAAATCAAGCGGTCAGTATATTTTTGGAGGTACAGATGAGAGTACTGCACCATATGGATATTCTTCCGATAACTCTTCTATTCAGGTAAAATCTTCTGACATTTCAGGTACGCAGGTTATAAAAACTTCCGGTAGTACAACGCAACAGATTAATATGAGTGGAAGTCAGGTATTTGGCACTATTGTAAGCCAAAATGGAAGTATAGACTCAACCACTAGTGTCGGCGGTACAGTTAGTGATCAAAGTACAGTATATGATACATCGGGTAATTCATATACTCTTAAAGTAAATTATACTAAAACTGCTGCCGATACGTACAATATGACTTATGATGTTTTAAATAGCGGTAATACATCTGTGTTATCATCTCCTCCGGCATCCCAAACGTTGGTTTTCAATTCTTCTACAGGGAATTTGCAAAGTATAAATGGTTCAACTCCAACACAAACTCAGGTAAATATTCCAGGTTCTAATATAAATTTTAGTCTTGATCAATCTGCTGTAACAGAAAAAAGCGGCACTACATCCTTGAGCCTTTCCGCAAACCAAAAGACGGATATTTTTAATACTCTTATTGGGATAGTGAATTCACTTAAATCTGGGACAGCTCTTACGTCTGATCAAACTCAAGCCGTTTCGGATTTTAATGATAGAATGCTAGATAATATTGCTGAAGCCGGTAATGTTACAAATCAACTCACTAATACAGGTACATTGTTAACTAGCCAACAATCGCAATTAACAGATTTAATATCAGGTGTACAAACCGTGGATGCAGCAAAATCGGCAACAGAACTTTCAAATCTGAGTTATATTCTGAATGCTACTTATGAAGTGGCTGCAAAAATTATGAATAGTACTACATTATTGGACATATTATCATAAATGGGTAAATTATCAACTATAGGTGGTCTCTTATTAGGGATATTTTCAATTTTTGGCGCCTTCTTCTGGGAAGGAGGGGCTTTTAGTGCATTATTCCTCATACCTCCGATAATTGTTGTTTTTGGAGGGACATTTGCCGCAATTATTATAGGATTTGGGTTAGATAAATTTAAGAAAATTATTAAATTGATTTCACTAGCCTATTTCCCTAAAAAATACAATGTAAGGGGTTTAATCAATAATTTGGTAGATCTTTCGATAATGTCTAGAAAGGACGGACTGTTGTCCGTAGAAAAAAAGCTTGATAGGCTCGAATATTTTTTTCCTAAGAAATTAATAAAATATGTAATTGATGGTTCAGATGCAGAATCAATTCAAAATTTGGCTGCACTAGAAATAAGAGCCATGCAGGAAAGACATTATTCGAATATTTTTATTTTTACTAAAATGGGCGGATATGCTCCTACAATGGGCATAATAGGTACTGTCATGGGTTTAATAATGACGTTAGCTCACGCAGGTGGTGATCCGAATTCATTAATTAAAAATATAGCAACTGCTTTTATAGCAACATTATGGGGCGTTTTTAGCGCAAATATATTATGGCTGCCAATAGGCGACAAATTAAAGAAATGCCACTTAGAAGAAAAACATATGATGGAGATTTCCCTGGAAGGCATTTTGGCTCTTCAGAGTGGGGAGATTCCATCGATAGTGAAGGCAAGGCTGTTAAGCCTGCTTCCGCAAAAAGAACAATTAAGAATGATGATTTCTTAGATGGTGAAGAATCACCTTTTTCCGAAAGTGGCGAAAAAGACAGATATTTAATTACCTATTCAGATTTAATTACTCTGTTATTAGGTTTGTTTATCATTTTGTATGCTATTTCTAAAATTGATAGTAATAAATATGAAAAAATGATAACTGCAATGGGTGATGTTTTCGGAAGTCATGGTAAAGTTGTCAGTATTAAAAACCCGGGAACTGAATTAGTTCCTAATAATGGCAGCCATTTGAAGTCTGAGTTGAATCAATTAATAGATCAATATCATTATAATAAGTCGATTCGCCTGGAAGAAAATGAAAGAGGTGTAACAATACATATTTTAGATGATATTCTTTTTCCTTCAGGTAGTGCAGAACTTGCCAGTTATTCAGTTACTGTACTTAACAGACTGGCTGAAATATTGAAAGAATTACCGAACGATATAAGAATTGAAGGTCATACGGATAATGTACCTATTAATACATCAACTTTCCCTTCTAACTGGCATTTATCGGTTTCAAGAGCATTAAATACTGCTTATTATTTAATTAACAATGAAGGGCTGAACCCTGAAAAGGTATCTATTGTTGGTTATTCGGAATATAAGCCGATAGCAACAAATGACTCTCAAGAAGGAAGAGCAACTAATAGAAGAGTGGATATTGTAATAATAAAAAAATGATAAAATATGAAAATTAGAACTAATCAATTTGGCGTTATTGAATTTGATAGTAATATTATTATTAAATTTGAATCGGGAATTTTAGGATTTGAAAAATTGAAGGATTATTTACTCATTAAGGTAAACAATAATGATATTTTCTGGCTCAATTCAATTGAAGAACCTGAAATTGGATTTCCTATGATAAGTTTAAGACTAATTGATGATTATTATCCGCGAGAAAAAGATCATGATGCGTTTGGTATTGTGGTTATGAATCATGATATTTTAAAAATTACTGTAAATCTTAAAGCACCGGTATATATCAATCAAACTACTAAAAGCGGTTATCAGAAAATATTGGATTCCGACAAATACCCCGTCAAATATAACCTCTTTAATGGGTAATAAATACGGATAAATTATGTTGATATTAACAAGAAAATTTAATGAAGAAATAAAAATTGGTTCTGAGATCATTGTAAAAGTTCTTGCAATTTCTGATGGTCAAGTAAAGTTGGGAATTACGGCGCCTGAAAATGTGGAAATTTTTAGAGGTGAAATTTACGAGAAAGTAAAACAAGCTACAATTGAGGCATTACTTTCAACAAAGCAAAAAACAGCTGATTTATCTAAACTTGAATTAAATAAAATAAGAAAGATTATTGATAGAAATGAGTGAAGAGAAGCATACAATATTAGTTGTTGATGATTCGGAAGTAATTAGGCGATCATTGAAAAATTTTTTTAGCGATTACAATTTCGACGTTGTAACCTGTTCAGACGGCTACGAAGGAATACAAGCAGCTGCAGAACATAAACCATCATTAATTTTTCTGGATCTTATGATGCCTAATTTTGACGGCGTTAAAATGTTGCAGGTACTAAAGGTATTGGAAGGATTAAAATCAATTCCGGTAATTATAATTAGTGGTAATACCAACAGAACTAATGTTTTGAGTGTTATTGAAGCAGGAGCTGAAAGAGTTATGTCTAAACCGCTTCAAAAAGAGATCATTATAAAAAATATTAACGAGATGCTCGGGCCGGAATTTTTAATGAAAGCTAAAAAAGGAAGAGTATTTTCAACTTCTGAATCTAATGATATTCAAAGGAAATTAGCCTCGATTTTTTTAAAAAGTGCTTCAGTGAAAAAAGAAGCTATGTCGGATGCACTAGGTACGCGAGATAAGGAAACTTTAAAGTATATCATACATGAATTTAAGGGAGCGGGTAGTACTATTGGCTATCCGAAATTGACTTTTATTAGCGGAGTTATCGAGGATCAATTAAACGGGACGAAAATTAGCTGGGATCAAATCAATATGATGTGTAACCAGATATTTTCAATTATTGGCGAAATTGAAGAATCAAATATAGTAGAAGAAAGATAGTATGTTTGTATTAGTTGGTGCTGCAATAGTTATAGTTGGTGTAATTACCGGGTTTCTTCTCGCCGGTGGTAATCTATTACTCCTGCTTCAATATGCAGAATTTATTACAATTTGCGGTGCTGCATTTGGCAGTTTATTAATATCAGCTCCTCTCTCTTTACTTAAGCAAATTATAGCCGAAATTCCAAAAGCTATTAGCCCAAATCACTATAACAAACAAGACTATCTGGATTTATTGAAATCTTTTAACGAACTGTTTTTAGTTGCACAAAGAGATGGGCTTCTTGCAATTGAAAAACATGTCGAGAATCCTCTAGAAAGTAATATACTCTCACAAAATAAAAAATTTGTAAATAATGAAATGACAAGAAATTTTTTTGCCGATACAATGAAAGTTATGCTCTCGGGAGGAGTTCCGCCGCATGAGTTGGAAGAACTTATTGATACTGAAATTGAAACTTTTGAACTTGAGTCCAAACCTATTGCGGCCACAATTGCAAGAGTTGGCGATTCATTGCCGGGTTTAGGAATAGTTGCCGCTGTGCTTGGAATTATCGTAACTATGGCATCTATTGATAAAGGCGCCGAAGTTGTGGGCGAACACGTCGCAGCAGCTCTTGTGGGTACTTTCCTTGGAGTATTGTTGTCATATGGATTTGTTAATCCCCTGGCCGCTAATATAGAACATAACATAGAAAACAGAATTAGAGTTTTTCATACTATTAAAGCTTGCATTGTTGCATATGCTAAAGGTAATCCACCTATTATTGCAGTTGAAATTGCAAGAAGAACTATTTTTACAGATGAACGACCAACATTTTCTGAACTCGAAAATTATGTAAGAGGGAAGAAATAATTTTATGTCCAGTGGAAGTGATCTGCCACCCCGAATTGTTAAGAAAATTAAAAAGCATGGTGGCGCCCATGGAGGTGCGTGGAAAGTTGCTTATGCTGATTTTGTTACTGCAATGATGGCACTCTTCATTGTTCTATGGGTAATGGGTCAGAGTAAAGAAGTTCAAAAAGCAGTTGCAAGTTATTTTACTGATCCAATTGGTATTTCTACCGGTAAAGGTGTTCTTAATGGCGGACCAGTTTCCGCAAAATCTGAAGGTATATTTGATGCCCAGGTAGCTCATCAAAAAGAAATGGAATTATTAAAGAAGATTGGGCAAGATATTATAAATGAGCTCTCTAAGAATCCAACTTTTACTAATCTATTAGGCCAGGTAAAAATTGAATTTGTAAAAGAAGGTTTAAGAATTGAAATTGTCGATTCTGCTAAAGATTTGTTTTTTGAAATTGGTACTTCTAAGCTTACTAAAGAGGCATTTCTGCTTCTGCAGAAAATAGGAGATAATTTAGCGAAAATTCCCAATAAAATTCTTGTGGAAGGTCATACAGATTCACGTCCATATAACAATGGTCCGAATGGATATACAAATTTTGACCTTAGCTCAGATCGGGCTAATTCTGCAAGACGCGCCTTAACATCCGATCAGCTTAAGGATGAAAGTATTGAGCAAGTAAGAGGATATGCTGATAGAATGCTGCGGAATAAAGCTGATCCTTACAGTTTTGTCAATAGAAGAATAAGTATTATTATTAAATATACGGATAGCAAAGAATGAAAAATTTACTTATCGTTGAAGATGACCCGTTTACTGTGGATTTTTATCTTTTTATTTTTAAAAAAGCGGGTTTTAATCCCATTGTGATTGAAGATGGAGATAAAGTTATTGAAGCCTTAGGTGTGGATAGCATTAGTTTAATTATTATGGATATAAATTTAAAGAATACGTATCTTAAAGGTGAAAAAATTGACGGAATTAAATTATCCAGTTACATTAAAAAGAATACAAATTATTCAAATATTCCAATAATGCTGGTTACGGCATATTCTCCGTCTATTAAAGGTGAAAATTTTTGCAAAGAAAGCCTGGCAGAAGATTACATCACCAAACCTATTGTAGATTTTAATTTATTAATTAATAAAGTAAATAAGCTTATTGTAAATTAATTATGAATAAAGTATTAATTGTAGAAGATGAAAAAGATACTCTCTTTATTTTAAATAAGCTTTTGACCAAGAATGATTATGAAGTTTTCACATCAACTAATGGGCAGGAAGCTCTTGACGTATTAAATAAGGATATTCCGGATGTGATAATTGCAGATTGGACTATGCCAATCATGGATGGCCTAGAACTCTGTAACATTGTAAAAAAGAACGAAAAATTCAAACTAGTATATTTTATAATTTTAACAGCCAGAGCTTCCTTAAAAGATCGCGTTACGGGATTAGACGTTGGTGCGGATGACTTCTTGGTAAAACCTGTACAAAACCAGGAACTTCTTGCAAGAATTAGGTCCGGAATAAGAATTCATAATTTACAAAATGAATTAAAAAATATTGAACATGACAAAGCCATTGTTGAAATGGCTTGTACTATAGGGCACAAAATCAACAATCCACTTAGTAGCCTGGTAATGACAGTTAAAAATATAGAAGATGATTTGAAGGATGTGGGCAATCAATCATTTAAAGAAGATTTCCAGGTTATTAACCAGTCAATAGAGCGTATTAAAGTATTAGCCAATGACCTCGCGCATCTAAAAAATCCCGAAATAATAGATTATTCAAACGATAGCAAAATGATAAAATTAGACTAACCAGTCCATTATTTAAACTAGTTAATAACTTAATTTTTTGCCTATTTTTTCGATTATAAGTTGAGGAAATAGGTATGCTTAATAAAATTGAAAATATTAGCTCTGGGAGTGAATTTAGTAAAGCCAGCAGACCCATGGGTTTTTCTGGTGGCATTGCTTCAGCATATGTACGCCAAACTTATGCTCATGATTCAGTCAATATTTCCCCAGCCCTCCAGTTTCTAAACCTTGTACGATGGAAATTAAAGGAGTTCAAACATATTGCAAAGGAAAAATTATTTCTTGACTTTGTACTCTCAGATATTGAATTCCAAACGACTATTGATCTTATCAGCATAGAATCTGCTGATGATTTAAATTATCATGTTATTAAAGAAGGCAATCAACTAAATTACAATGGCAAGATTATATCCGATATTTCCGTTAATATTGATAATACAGAGTATGGAAAAGATCTTGAATTAATAAATCTGTCTGCTTTAAATGTTTTTTTTCAAAGAATTTTCAATCAAAAAAATTTTAAGGAATTAAACCAAAACGACCAATATTTAATTGAGGAAATTATTAATGGAATTTCAGCGGGAATTGAAGAGGAATTTGAGTATTTAAATAATCAACTATTTATTTTTCTTGAAAAACTTGAAGGCATAAGAATAGATAAAAAGGATATTAGAAAATTAAATAAAAGTAAAATTGTAAATGTAAAAAGTATCAGATTAATAAATGCCAAATAAAATGAACCAGTCTAATGCTGTTGAGTATAAAAATTACATCTCTCTTACCGAGTTTGAGTCGTTTTATAAATTCCCGGATGGTAATCCACTAATTATTATTGATTCGGAGCGGCAAATAATATTTTCAAATTCTTCTTTTAAAAATACCTTTAATATACTGGATAATGACACTTTTTTTAAGCTTAGTTCCGAACCGGATATCAACTATCTTTTGTTTGCCGTTACCGGAAGCAATTTTAATAATTTTCATTTCGATTTATTCTTTGCAGAAGATCAGAACCTTAAAAACTACAACTTTAATGTGGATATTGAAAGAATCTTTATTGAACAACGCGAATACTTTGTATTGATATTTAATTCGTTAGAAGAAAAAGCAAAACTTGAAGAAAAAATAAATAATCTTCATACCGCGTTAGACCTTGGATACATCCCTGTGCTGGTTACTGACAGTGAAGGCAACATATCATATACTACCAGTTCATTTGAATTTATATTAAAAAGGGATATAGAAAGCATATATAATAATTCTCTTCCTGATGTTCTTTCTCTTTATCTTACAATAGAAGAAAAACGGCATCTTGAACAATGTATTGAAAATTTTAAAGCCTGGACTAAAACGATTTCTTTTTCCGATCTTAATAAGAGTAATCTTTATTTCGAACTTAAGTTGAATCCAATATTCAGGGCCGGAGAGGATAATCTAAGATTTATTCTTACTGCTAACGACATCACTAATTTTGTGATGAAAAATCAAATAATTAAAAAATCGGAAAGAAGGTTAAAATCCATAATTAATAATATCTCCGACTTGTTGTTTATTTTTAAAGAACAGAATGAAGAGATGTTATTTGAAAATGCAAACGACAATTTTTGCAAGACGTTCTTAATTGATAAATATAAGTCTGAAAAAAAACCTGTGGCTTCTTTAATTGAAAATAAATTATTTAAAATATTAGAAAATTCCATAAAAGCATTTAATAATATAAATGATGTTAATATTTCATTTCGGTACAGTGATTTAAAGGAACGCGAATATAGTGTAAGTATTTCTTTTATTGATGACAGGGTTGAAGATGAAAAAATATATATAGTCAACATGAAGGATATTACAGATCAAATATTGTATCAGGAACAGTTAAAAAAAGCATATGCCAAAGAAATAAACTTAAATAAACTCAAAACTGCATTGCTGGAAAATATGTCTCATGAAATTAGAACACCGTTTAATGCTTTGGCTGGTTATTCGGAAATAATAGATGATTGTGTCGCAGAAAAAGATTATAATACTATACTTGATCTGGTACTAGCATTTAAAGATGTTTTAAGCAGGGTTTTGCACTTGTTTACTAATATTGTTGAAGTATCTCAAATTGAATCTGGTGAATTGGAACTTGATATTGTTGAATTAAATTGCAACCAAGTGCTTAGATCTGTTTATAATAAAATGTCCGAATATGCTGCAAAAAAGAAATTAAATTTTTTATTAGAATTAGAAAATGATGAACTCAATATAAAGGTTGATTGGTCAAAATTTGAAATGATCATTTATTCTCTAGTGGATAATGCCTTAAAGTATACGGAGGACGGCGAAATTAAAATACATTCAAGATTATTTAATAAGGAAGCCGAAATAATTATTTCTGATACCGGCTCCGGAATGGATACAAACCGTTTAAAACAATTGCTTGAGCCTTTTGTGCAGGAAGAAGAAGCCTATGTCCGGAATTATGAAGGGGCCGGGCTGGGCCTTACGGTAGCTTACCGATTAACTACTATTTTTGGTGGCAAATTCGATATTATTAGTTCAAAAAATAATGGTACCACCATTAAACTAAAATTTCCGGCTCTAAACGAAGCATTTGATGGTACCTTTTAATCCGTATTAAAGGTCATCTTTCTCTGTTAATTTAAATCTTACCCTGAGTATATTCCCACTAAAATCTGAAGAAATTATTTTGAATCCGCCAATCTCCTTCGTCGATTTAACATGAACACCGCTGCATGGACATGAATCGTAATTTCCAATTTTAATGATTCTTATTTCGTTTCCCGCATTATCCGGTAGACGTTGCAGGCTAAAACTCCGCTCAGCTTCCTCTCTCTCTAAAAATTCTTCAGATATATTCATATCTGCCTTTATAACTTCATTTACCTTGTTTTCAATAATAGAGATTTCTTCAGGCGTCAAATTCCTAATATAATGATAATCACATTTTGATTTTTTCTTCTCTATATGTGCACTGAATGAGCGCCCGCTGTTTAACAATCTTACCATTGTTTGATTTAAAATATGTTCTGCAGAATGCATTCTCGGGTCGTAAGATTTACTCATATATATCTCATGGTTTTCAATATTTAAAAATAAATTACAATTTCTTTAATAAAAAGTCCTTCACTTTTTAATGTGGAGCAATAAAATAATTCTTACATAAGGCAAAAAACATTTAAATAATTTAAATCAAATTCTGTGTGCGAGTAATTATAGTTAAAGTTTTTAGTAATGTGAGACTTACCTATTGCAATGAAAGAACTGTATAGGTAATTTGATAATATAAAATTAATATAAATGTACCTGATAAGCTTTTTATTAAATTAAATTGAATGAATTTTGATCCTTCATATATAAAAATTTATAAATCGGGAGAATTAAAAGAAAGAGTTGAGAATGCAGAAAAAATTCTCGAATCTTGTACGATCTGCCCGCGAAATTGTCTTATCAACAGAACTAAAAATGAACTTGGAGTTTGTCTAAGCGGTTATTTGCCTATTGTTTCTTCATTTACACTTCATTTTGGAGAGGAGCCCGTTTTAAGCGGAACAAACGGAGCAGGTAACATTTTCTTTGGCAACTGTAATTTGAAATGTGTGTTCTGTCAGAATCATGAAATCAGTCAGAACTGGAAAGTTGAAAGTGTTAAGGATGTCTCATTTGAGAGACTTGCTGATATCATGATTTCTCTTCAAAATAAAGGTTGTCATAATATAGGCTTGGTATCTCCTACTCATTTTTCTGCGCAAATATTGAAGTCAATTTATATCGCAATAGAAAAGGGTTTACACCTGCCAATAATTTATAATTCTAACGGCTATGATTCCGTGGAAATGCTTAAACTTTACGAAGGAATTATTGATATTTATCTTCCGGATTTTAAATACGGCAATGACGAATATGCTAAAAAATATTCCAAGGCAGAAGGTTATTTTGAAAAGGCCGGGCTTGCAATAAAAGAAATGTACCGTCAATTAGGCTCTGGTTTAATATTTAAGAGCAATGTTATAGTGAAAGGGCTTATAATAAGGCACCTCGTACTGCCGAATGGTCTTGCGGAAACAGAAAATGTATTTAAATATATTGCAAAAGAATTAAGCCCTGATGTTTATTTATCAGTAATGTCTCAATATTATCCTGTTTTTTTGTCAAATAGAGATATACTTCTTAACAGGCCAATTCGCGAGTCGGAGTATGATAGGGTTCTCCGCCTACTGGATAAATACAATCTGAATAACGGGTGGACACAAGAAATTGAAAGCACTGAAACCTACAGGCCGGATTTCAATGGGAATAGGGAAAAACCATTTTCATTCTGATAAAACATTATTTACCTTGTACAGAAAATGAAACATATAAATTCCTTCTATAAATAATCAATAGAATATTATTATGGATAAGAAACAGCGAAACAGAATTCTTACAGTTTTATTTATTGGTGTACTCATGGGTGCCCTGGATATTGCAATTGTTGGGCCCGCATTACCAGCGATACAAAAACAGTTTAATATTGATGAAAGATCGGTTTCGTGGATATTTGGTATATATGTCCTGTTCAATTTAATCGGTTCACCTCTAATGGCAAAACTTTCCGATGTTATAAGCAGGCGCAAAATTTATATTCTTGATATAGCGCTATTTGCCGCTGGTTCACTTATTGTATCTTTTTCGCCTAACTTTGCAATCCTTCTTGCCGGAAGGGCAATCCAAGGCTTTGGGGCGGGTGGAATTTTCCCGGTTGCCAGTGCTGTCATTGGCGATACTTTTCCCGAAGAAAATCGCGGTAGTGCACTGGGGTTGATCGGTGCTGTATTTGGAATTGCATTTATTATAGGGCCGGCTATTGCCGGGGTTTTACTTTTATTTAGCTGGCACTGGTTATTCGTCGTGAATATCCCAATTGCGGCCATAATAATTTATATGAGCCTCAATACGATTCCCGATATTTCAGGTCTGTGCAAGAATAAATTTGATTGGCAAGGAATGATATTTTTAATAATAATACTTTCCTCTCTCGCTTACGGATTAAACCGGATAAATTCAGCTAGATTATTAGATAGTATTTCTTCTCCGGGCGTATTTCCTTTCTTTATAATTGCATTAGTCATACTTCCATTATTTATCCTAAACGAAAATAAATTAACAGACCCTGTCCTGAGAATTAAACTTTTAAATCCCGTACAAGTAAAGCTTACAGGCATGCTTGCAATAGGAGCAGGCTTAAGCGAAGCTGCAGTTATTTTTATTCCTCCGCTGCTTGTATCGGAATTTAATTTAACTGCTTCGAAAGCAAGTTTTATGCTTATTCCTGTTGTTATAGCAATGGCAATAGGCTCGCCTACAGCAGGGAGAATATTGGATAAATTCGGATCAAAAGTTGTACTAATTACCGGTACCTCTTTACTTGCAGCCGGGATGTTTGGTTTAACATTTGAATCAATGAGCATTACTGCTTTTTATTTTTCAGCATCCATTATCGGCCTTGGAATGGGATTTCTTGTGGGCGCTCCACTTCGTTATATCTTACTTAGAGAAGCAAAACAATCAGAAAGAGGCTCTGCCCAGGGAATGCTTACAATATTTACTGGAATGGGACAACTATTCGGCGGTGTCTTCGTCGGGGCTTTGGCAAGTTCCCGGGGTGGAGGAGTAACCGGTCTTCGTAATGCGTATTTCTGGGTCGGAGTGATTATGTCCTTTTTGATTTTAGTCTCCTTCGCTTTAAAACCCCGACAAAGAGAATTGCAAAAAATCTCTGGATGATTCAAGTATTTTACTTTATCTTCACTCTAAAATAGTCTTATTTGGCAAGGGGAAGGCATGTTTTTAAGAATCTAAAAAATGTGGATTGAGTATATTTTTAATTCCTTTTAATTTTAACATTTCTATTGAACAATTCCACTTGAACATATTACCATCCAATATTGAGATCAAATGTCTTTTTTTCAACGGGGTGATGGAGTGCGTAGATATCAGGAAGTTTATTAATATTAACCGGAAATATTGTTTTATTGCTGCAATTATTTATTTGTCCGGTTAAAATATTTTTTACCGGTTCCCCGGTGTCCTCACACATTTCAACATCATTTATACTCGATGGCCTGTAAAAATCATTTGAGCTAAACCATCTTTTTACTTTTGTAATATCGGCCATCATTCTTCCCCAAATCGGTGCACAAGCTGTACCGCCGTATTGATATCCACCGCCTAATTTTCTTCTTGCATCATCATATCCTATCCATATAGCAGTTGAAATTTTTGGAGTGATTCCAACAAACCATGCATCCGTAAAATTCTGCGTTGTGCCGGTTTTTCCTGCACCAATGCCTCGATAATATATTCTAACAGTTGAGGCTGTTCCACCATCTAAAACTGTTTTGAGGGCTGAAGTAACTAAATATGCAGTAGCAGGATCAAGAACGGTACAGGTATCTGTTCCTGATTTGCGGTAAAGAACATTCCCGTTTTTATCTTCGATTTTTAGAATATCAAAAGGTTTAGCCTTTACACCGCCATCGGCAAATACTGCGTAAGAAGATGCCATTTCCTCCGGACTTACATCACCAGTGCCTAAAGAAATCGACGGATATGGGGGGATTTCGGATTCTATTCCAACCTGATGAGCAAATGCTACTACAGAATCGGGAGTAGTTAAATGAGATATAGCAAAAGCTGCTGCAAGATTTATAGAATGTTTAATAGCAGTTTCCATTGGCATAAATGTATCTGTAAAAGTACCGTCATCATTTTGCGGCCTCCATTCATTAATTGTTCCTGAATCTACAACTATAGGTTTATCTAAAAGCGGTTCACCGAGTGTGTAACCTTTTTGTAATAAACTGCCATATAAAAAGGCTTTAAAAGATGAACCGGGTTGTCTTTTTATTTGGATTGCCCGGTTCAAACCAAGCGGATTTGCCTCCGGGTTGCCGCCTGTCATAGCCAGAATTTTTCCGGATCCCGGTTCAAGTGAAATTAATCCAATTTGTGCGTTCTTCATTGAATTTGAAAATTGTTTCCACTGTGAATCAATGGCATCATCCGCGGCTTTCTGCACAGTGAAGTCCATTGTGGTGGTTATTTTTAATTCATTCTGATCAAGTAATAATCCCTTTGGCTTAATTAGTTCATCTGCTTCTTTCCTGACCTGCTCAAGAAAATATTTTCCTACACCTTTATGTAGTTTTAAATCAAGAGGTGTTTCTTTTATGTGTTCATATTCCTGTTCTGAAATTTTTCCCACTTCAACAAGATTATGTAGTACCGCATTCCTCCTGTTAAGCATTTTGCCCGGATGTTTAACTGGATCATAACCACTTGGTGATTGCACTAACCCTGCCAATGCAGCTGCTTCCGTAATTGAAAGTTTATCCGGTGTTTTTGCAAAATATTCTTGGGAAGCTGCCCAAATTCCATATGCACCCTCTCCAAAATAAACAGTATTCAAGTATAAAAGTAAAATTTGATCCTTGTTGTATTTTTGTTCAAGCTTTTTTGCAAGTTCAATTTCCTTAATTTTGCGGGAAATAGTTCTTTCATTCGACAAAAAAAGATTACGCGCCAATTGCATTGTTAATGTGCTTCCACCTTCTACATGCCCGGTTATTGTCTTAAACAATCCCCTTATTATTCCTTTTACCGAAACTCCATTGTGATTATAAAAGTCCTTGTCCTCGGTTGCAATTAAACTCCAGAGAAAATATTGTGATATATAGCCGGTACTGCGTACGTCAACGCGTTCTTTTTCTCCAAAATATCCGAATACTACACCGTCTTCGGAAACCGCATATGATGAATATTGAATATTGATGGAAGGTAAATCCTGCGGGAATATTAATTTTACATTAAAGAGTACTAAATGGAATAAAAATAGAAGTAAAAATTTAGTTTTGGTGTTTAACAATTTTTCAAACATATATTCTAATAAAAAACTTAATAAAGACTTATTATAAAATTAACGAAATAATTATTGTCTTTTTTATAAGATTAAATTTTGATTTTAATGAGTAATAGTATACGTGTACTTGGGAAATATTTTGAAACTATTCCGATTGTTTTGAAAAAAGCTTATTTTCCTTATGAATTTTAAAAGTTGTGGTTCTAAAGCATGAATGGATTATCTATTATATCCAGGTAGCGCACAATGAAAGAATTTTTTAGTGTGCTGGAAGTTTCTAAATTATTAGACCTTAGCCGTTCTTCAGTTTTAAATTATATAAGATCGGGGAAATTAAAAGCCGTGCAAGTTGGAAAAATATATATAATTTCAAAAGAAAACTTTGGAGAATTTCTTAAAGATCAAAAAACCAAAAAAAAGCATCCCAAACAGAATCAAACCACGTTCGACTTTTAGACTAATGTAATAATAGAATTTATTATCTGAATTTAGAAGATTCCGACTATAATTCTAAAATCAGATTAAATATTAATGTAATTTTTCATTAAAATAGTAAACAATAATTTAAACTTAATATTTTTGAATTTTTTTTGTCTCAAAAGTGGAACTTAAACATCATTTTTGAGTCAAAATTGTTAATTAATATAGTTAAACCGTCAATTATTTTGGTTAAAAAGATATCTAAAAGATATTTTTAATAATTATAACAATTTTGTTGTGTTTTTAGACATTTTGCTTGGTAGATGATTTTTTGACTTAAATTATTACTGAAAATTTTGTTATATTTACTGTTTGAAATTTTTGAGATTCCACAAAAAGTGTGATATTATTAAAATAATATTCGGGAGATATGTAAAAATTGAAAATAACTAAGCAATTCACAAATCGTGAGAGCAAATCATTAGATCAATATTTGCTTGAAATCGGAAAAGTTGATTTGATTACGCCCGATAGAGAGATAGAATTGGCTAAAAAGATAAAAAAGGGTGATAGAATTGCTCTTGAGGAATTAACAAAAGCTAATTTGAGATTCGTTGTGAGCGTTGCTAAGCAATTTCAAAATCAGGGTCTTTCATTAGGAGATTTAATTAATGAAGGAAATCTTGGCTTGATTAAAGCTGCTGAACGATTTGATGAAACCAGAGGATTTAAATTTATTTCTTATGCGGTATGGTGGATTAGACAATCTATAATGCAGGCGATTGCTGAGCAATCAAGAATGGTTAGATTACCATTAAACAGAGTTGGTACTCTAAATAAGCTTGGAAAAGCATATTCTAAACTTGAACAGGAATATGAAAGAAAACCTAGTGCTTCTGAATTGGCAGAAGAACTTGATATGAAAACGGACGAAGTTACTGATACACTCCAGCTTTACGGCAGACATGTTTCTATGGATGCACCTTTTGCGGGCGATGATGATAAAAATAGCCTTATTGATGTTCTTCCAAATGAACAGCAACCTGCTCCTGATGTGAAGTTAATGCAGGAATCTTTAAAAGCTGAAGTTGAGAGTGTCCTTTCTACATTAAGCGAAAGAGAAGCAAGTGTTTTGAGGCTTTACTTCGGAATTAACGGTGAGCATTCTGCTACGTTGGAAGAAATTGGTGAAAGATTTAACTTAACAAGGGAAAGGGTGCGTCAGATAAAAGAAAAAGCACTCCGAACTTTGAGGCATCCCTCCAGAAGCCAGAATCTAAAGGCATATCTAGGTTGAAATTACTAGGGCATTTCCTCATTAATTTTGATGAAATGCCTTTCTTTTTTTAATAATTTGTAAAAAAAATACTAGGTAGAAAGTTTTACCAGCCATTCAGAATCCAAACCATATTTTTGAAAAAGCTTAATATACTTTTTTACAACTGATTTTTTCGTCTTCTCAAGATCTTCAATAAATTCTTTTAGCGAGATATCACCGCTGTAGGTAAAGTAGTAATCAGTTAGTAGTTCCAAATATTTTTTGGTAAATAAAGAGATAGTATTAAAAGCCTTTTCGGTAGTAATATCGAGCGCATCCAGACTATTTTCTTCGTCTGGTCTTATTACATCTTCATCATTAAGTATTGAAAAATTATCTGCTTTATCTTCAAGATCTTTTAATACTTCCCAGTTTGTTGCGAGTTGAAATAAAATAGATAAGATTTCACTTAATTTTTTCTCACGTTCTGTAGCGAAACTAATTCTGGCTGTTTCATTTAAAACTATATTTTTGGCCTCAATATCAAGTTTATTTAGAATTTCCAACAGATCGCTTTTGGGCTTAATATTATGAGCAATTGATCTGAATTTGAATATTATTTTTTCGTCAAATGCGATCTCACTATCGCTATAAATATTATTATCTTCAAGTAAATTAATTATCTCTGTTTTTTTATCCGGAAATTTTATGTCAAGATATTCTTCGGTCATCTTCAGATTGCTGTAATGTTCCTCCGGTTCTTCAATCATACTTACTAAATAAGATTTAATCTTTAATAATGTAAGTAACAAATTATTTTTCTTTTTTTTCATTAAATCCTATCATTTATAGTTAATTTTCAGTATTAAATTAACAAAAAAAGAAATAAAAGGGGATGCAAATAAAAAATCCAATTAGATTTTTTATTTATATTTTTTACGCATTAAAGTAATATACTGCTTAATTTTAACTTTAGTTATATTCCTATTATTTCATTAAAAGATTAGGATAAATTATATGAAGAATTTACCCTTGATGATAACTACTTCAAAACCTAACTTTCTCTTGTTCTTTGCCGGAATTGGACTGGGAATTCTGCTCCTTGTTGCTATAGGAATTTATTCTTCACGCCGCAATGAAATTAATAACTCCAGAATAATTTTTCCCGGACAGGATACATCTGCATACAGTAGAAATAATATTCCCAAATTACCTGATAAATTAATATTTGCAGGTGAAAGAGTACCTATAGAAAATTTTGAAATAAAGGAAAGGGTGGAAAGAGAATTATTAGTTAATGTGTATTGGTATTCTGCGACTATACTGGGAATTAAACGGGCAAACAGATGGTTCCCGGTAATCGAACCTATCTTACAAAAATATAAAGTTCCGGATGATTTTAAATATATTCCTGTAATAGAAAGCAATTTATATAATTCGGTTTCACAAGCCAGTGCAGTGGGATTTTGGCAACTAACGGAAGATGTCGCTAAAAAATACGGGCTGGAAGTTAATGATGAGATTGATGAGCGTTACAGCGTAGAGCTGTCTACTGAAGCGGCATGCAAATATTTTTTAGAAGCTTACAATAATTTTAAAAACTGGACGCTTGCTGCTGCGGCTTATAATATGGGTAGTAATGGTTTGGAAAGGCAGATTGAAAAACAAAAGGTAAAAAATTATTATAATTTATTGCTTAGCGAAGAAACCTCCCGGTATGTGGCAAGGGCTATTACTATTAAATTATTATTTCAACATCCGGAAGAATACGGCTATTATATTAAGCCGGAAGAATTATATTCACCCTTAACGACTACTACTTTGGAAGTGAATTCACCAGTAAAAAACTGGGCTGATTTTGCAATTAGCCATGAAATAAATTATAAAGTATTAAAATATTTTAATCCCTGGCTAAGAGATATTAGTTTAGCCATCAAAAAAGGAAAAACTTACGTATTAAAAATTCCGGTTAAAGGTAGTATCGAAATGATAAAAGATGAATAAATATATTTACAGTATATACCAAAATTATTCCATATAATGCCAATTTAGTAGCAAAAGCATATAAAAAATCATATTGAGCTTGGAAACGGTTATCTAAGATGTTAAATTTCCATTTAATTTAAAAAGATTAATTTAAAAATTAAAAAAAAGTATTAAAAATAATTGATTCGTTTAATACTTGGAACGGAACCATTAAAAAAATAAATATGAGAGGAACAAAATCGTGAGAAGAAATCTAATTGCAGTTATTGCATTTTTTATATTGAGCAGCAGCGGCTTGTTTGCCCAGCAGGGAACAAAAGTTGGATATATTGATTCACAATCGATATTAACCCAGTTACCTGAAGCAATTAAAGCCCAGGGTGATGTTCAGGCAGTGATTGATAAAATAAAAGGTCAAATCGATAGTATCGGTCAAGCCTATCAAACGACGCTTGCAGATTACCAAAAGCAAGCTAATCTTATGACGGAAACTAAAAAGAAAGATGCTCAACAGAAAATTATGAACATGGAAAAAGATTATAATGATTTAAGAGCTAAGCTAGATGCTAATGGAGAAGTTGCAATATTAAATCGTAAACTAATGAGTCCAATTATTGACAAAATTAAAGCTGCTGTTGAAGAAACAGCTAAACAAGCAGGTGTTCAATTAGTTTTGGAAAAAAGCGAACAACTGCAGGTTGTCTGGTATGCTGAACCTACAATGGATCTTACGTTTAAAGTTTTAGATAAATTAAAAACCGGGAAATAAATAAATTGAAGGCGGTTGAAAAAATTCAACTGCCTTTTTTATACCTTCTTCCTGCACTAAAATTCAAAAAATAATTCCTGAATACTATTAATCTTTAAAAATAAAAAAGATATCTGCGGATAAAATTATCTAATGATTTCAATTGTATCAATACATGGAAATCAGAATTTATTAATGAAATATTTCTTCTTAAGTTGTCAATTATTTTAGTATCTCTTTCATCTTCTCATAACCGCTTTTACTCATTGGCAACGTTGATTTATCCTCAAGTACAATTTGGTAACTTTCTTTTTCAAGGAGTTCAATTTTTTTAATTTGCCTGATTGAGGCAATATAAGAGCGGTGAATCCGTACAAAATTCACTGGGTTAAGATGTTCTTCAAAATATTTCATTGTCTTTTGTTTAAGAAATTTACCCTCATTTGCATAAACCATAACATAATCATCCTGGGCTTCAAGATATTTTATGTCCGCTACCTGAACGACTGAAATTTTCGGTCCGTCTTTTATTATTATTCTTTCTAAAAACTCTATGTTCAAATCATTTTGAATTATTAACTTTTTAATTACTGAAGAATTATTTGCTTTATTTTTCACTCGTTGAAGCGCTTTGCTTAAACCTTCGCTAAATCTATCTTTTGAAAATGGCTTCAGTAAATAATCGGCTGCATTTACTTCAAAGGCTTTTAGTGCAAATTGATCAAAAGCTGTAGTGAAAATAATCACAGGTGGTTTTTCTATAAGGTCTAGCATTTCAAATCCGGTGATTTTGGGCATTTGTATATCTAAAAATATTAAATCCGGTTTTAATTCATTTATCTTTTTTATCCCTTCAAATCCATTTGAGCATTCATCAATTATCTCTATCTCAGTATTTTCCATCAAGTAATTCCGGATAATTGATCTGGCAAGTTTTTCATCATCTATTATAATAGTTTTAATTTTATTCATTATTGCCTGTAATAATTTAAAAATATTTCTTTTAACAGGATAAATTTAACTACTTACCAGAATGAATTCCAAAAATGGAGAAATTATTATTGAGGAATAAGGATACTTACTTTGAAATGATTATTTTTTTTTGTTACTTCCAGTAGATGCGGCAGGCCATAAATTAACTCGAGACGTCGTTTAACATTTTGTAATCCTATTCCTGTTCCTTTTGGTGTTGAAAAACCTGGTTCAAAATCATTCTCAATTGAAATAAAAAGAAATGATTCCTTAATACTGCATTTCAAATAAAGAGTAACTTTACTGAGTGATTCATATACTGCGTGCTTTATAACATTTTCAAATAAAGGTTGTAGGATCATATTAGGAATCAGCATATCTAGTGTGTCTCTTTCCAATTCTTCGATGTATTCAAATTTATCCTCAAACCTGATTTTTTCAATCTCAAGATAGAGCCGAATATTTTTGAGCTCTTCACCAAGAAGTGTCTTTTCTTTTTCGTTATTCGCGAGTGTATATCGAAGAAAATCAGCAAGTTTTAAAATCATACTGCGCGCCCTTTCTGCGTCTATCGAAGTCAATGCACTCATTGAATTTAAACTGTTAAATATAAAATGCGGATTAATCTGGAATTTTAATGTTTTAAGCTCAGCCTCGGTTATTGAGTTTTTTAATTCGGCTTCGTTTGATATCTTTTCCTGCAGAGTTCTGTAATAAATGATGATATAATAAAAAGAAATAAGCAAAAGGTAAAACATCAGACCTGTAAGAAAACGCCAGATTAAAGTATTGTTAAAAAAATCAATAAATCCGTGAGAAGGCGGTAAAACACTTACAATTATAAAATAACCAATCATAAGCCAGAGAAAAGTAGAAAAAATTCCTCCTAAAATATGGCTGATAAAAATTTTAGATGGTTTATAGTTTTCAAGGGTAAGAAAACAAGAAGGGTACCATAGGAATATTCCTATTCCAAAAAGAAGGAAAGTAAAAATGAGATCTACCGCTGCCACATCAATATTAATTTTTAATACAACTTCAACTATAACTAAATATAAAGCGGAGGTAAAAAACCATACAAGAAAGTATAGGAAAACATTTATTTTCTTACTTAGTATAGGATTTGTAAACATTTGTTGAAAAGATTAATAATATTTTATTTCACCACCGCCAAAAATAGTAACACCTTTGATGATTAAAGTTCTTGTAGTATCTACCGGTGCAATAGGGTTACGAAAGACTTTGTTCGAAAATCCTCCAAATATAGGAGTAACCATTACTCGTACGTTCCATTCTTTAGGTACCATAATAGTAGTGCCTCCGAAAATCATTACAGTATCGAGTATAACATCTCCTTCTGCCAGCTTACACTGAGTAAGGTCTATTTCAGAACCGCCGAATATAGCGGTAATATTACCGCCTTTAAAATTGTCTGAATATATAGTTTTATGCCCGCCGCCGAAAATAGCCACATCATCAATATAATTATTATCTATTGATTTATATTGAAAATTGCCGGAATGTTTTATTCGGATTTTCCTTCTAAATATTAGATGAATTCCAAACGCAATAATAAGAATCGGGATAATTATGTCACTATTTAGTTCGATATTGGGAAATAGCCGGGGAATTAAAAAAATGGCACCAATAAAAGTTAGCAGAAAACCCAATAATTTGCCGCTGGAATTTATTAAAAGTATAACGCCGATGACAAATAATATGAAGGGAAATGAGAATATTACATGCGATATATCCAAATTTATTAAATCAAGAGTTTTTAATAGGTACAAGGCGCCTATAAGTATAATTATAGTTCCCAAAAGAGCACGGGAACCGGTATTATGATAATTTTCGTTATTCATTTCATCACCTTTTAGGAAAAAAGTTTATTTTTCTTGAGTAAAACTAATAGATTTTTGCTCATCAGGAAACAACAAATCGGTGAACTAACGAAAATTACCGGTAACACCAAAAAATTTTAATGAATTTTCAAATTATTATAAAATCTATTAAAAAATTGTAAAGCTGGCTAAACTTTTATATAAAACATGCGATTAATTAATAAACAAAGTAATTTGTTAATTTCCAGTAAAAATAGACCTTTTCTGGTATGAAAGTTGTTAATTGACCTGCATTAAAAGGGTTGTTGTTTGATGGTATACTTGCAGCTTCTTTATTGAGGATGAAATTTTTGAATTTCCATGTAATTGCGACGACAAACAACAACCCTATTCTGTTCATTTTTCCTCGTTTTTCTCACTTTTTTTAAAATACCCATAAATATTTATAATTAATTCCTTCGCAAAAAATCTGTATATTTACAATCTATATTTTATATTATCCGGATTGAAATTGTCAAAGGAAAAAATTTTAGTTACTGCTGCATTACCTTATGCTAATGGTCCTATACATTTAGGACATTTAAGCGGTGCGTATTTACCGGCAGATATATATGTCAGGTATAAAAGATTAAAAGGCGATGATATATTGTTTATAGGTGGTTCCGATGAACATGGTGTCCCTATTACTATAACTGCGGACAGTGAGGGAGTAAAACCCCAAGAAATAATCGACCGCTATCATATGCTTAATAAAAATGCGTTTGATAAATTCGGAATGAGCTTTGATAATTACTCTAGAACAAGTCTTCAGATACATCATGAGACCGGAAAGGAATTTTTTCTTGAATTTTATAACAGAAAAATTTTAGTCGAAAAAAAATCCCAGCAGTTTTATGATGAAAAAGCAAAGATGTTTTTGCCTGACAGGTATGTTGAGGGAACTTGCCCCGTATGCGGCTATGAAGAAGCCAGAAGTGATGAGTGTGAAAGCTGCGGTTCGCTTTATCAACCTACCGAATTGAAAAATCCTAAAAGTAAAATTACTGGTGAAACTCCTGTTCTCAAAGAAACTTCTCACTGGTTTTTTCCTTTAGGTAAATATCAAAAGAGATTGGAAGAATATATTGAAGAAATGAATAAGAAATATGGTTGGAAAGAGAATGTTTTAAATTATTGCCAAGGTTGGTTCAGGGATGGGTTGGGGGATAGGGCTATTACAAGAGATCTTGATTGGGGAATCAAAGTGCCGCTTGACAGTGCAGATGGTAAAGTGCTTTATGTTTGGTTTGAGGCAGTTCTCGGATATATTTCCTCTTCAAAGGAATGGGCTATAGCAAAAGGCGACGAAAATTTATGGCGCCAATACTGGCAAGACCCTTCTACTAAATATATACCTTTTATTGGAAAAGATAATATAGTATTTCACAGCATTGTATTCCCTGCTTTTCTAATGGCATGGAATGATGGGCAAAATAAAAAATATGTTCTACCCCAAAATATACCTGCTAATGAATTTCTTAATTTTGAAGGGAAAAAATTTTCAAAAAGCCGAAATTGGGGTATTGATGTTATTGACTTCCTTACTCTTTTTCCGGCGGATCCACTAAGGTACACTCTTGCTGCGAACCTTCCCGAAACTAGAGATACCGATTTTTATTGGAAAGAATTTCAATTAAGAAATAATAGTGAACTTGCAGATATATTGGGGAATTTTATTAACCGGACTTTAACATTCGTTTATAAAAACTTTAACGGTCAGGTGCCGTCTAAAGGTAAGCTAGAAACTCTTGATTTAGAAATGATTAATTTAATTGCGCAATATCCAGAAAAGATTTCAAAACTTTTTGAAAGCTTTAAAATTAGAGATGGAGTGCTTGAGGCTATGAATCTTGCCCGTGCAGGTAATAAATATTTTAATGATTCCGAGCCATGGAAATCAGTTAAAACAGATAATGAGAAGTGTTCATCCACATTAAATATTTGCCTCCAAACTATTTATACATTAGCAGAAATATTAAATCCGGTATTACCATTTTCTTCTGAAAAAATATTTAAAATGTTGAATACAAAAAAAACTATTTGGGATAAATGTGCTGAAGACAATCTTGCGACTGGACATAAATTAGGCAAGGTTGAAATTATTTTTCCTAAGATTGAAGATGATATAATAGAAAAACAAATGCAGAAACTTAACAAAACCGAAATTAAAGAAAATATTGAAGGGGATGACCAAATTACATTTGAAGAGTTTATGAAAGTCAAGATAAAGATAGGTGAAGTGGTAGCTGCAGCAAAATTGGAAAAAAGTGATAAACTTTTAAAATTAATAGTTAAAATAGGTAATGAAGAGAGACAAATTATTGCCGGGATTGCTAAAAGCTATAAACCTGAAGATTTAGTAAATAAAAAAGTTGTTGTTGTAGCCAACCTTAAACCTGCAAACATTCTGGGCAAGGAATCACAGGGTATGATACTGGCTGCTGAGGATGAAAAGGGCGGATTAAAAGTTTTATCCATTGATGAAATGGTTAAAAGTGGCGTTAGGGTTAAATAAAAATTTAACATAATAGTATCATTTTGAAATTTAACTATTCTTCATTTATAATATGATTTGTTAATTTACCTTGATTTTCAGATACTCTATAACTAAAATAACCAGCTAAAATTAAATTATTTTTAATAGGAGATACATTAATGTTTTTACGGGCAGCAGTCATTCTTTCCTTCGGTCTGGCGTTTATATTCAATTCTTGCGCTTCAGGGCCATCCCAGGTTGTGCTTGCAAAATTTGGAAACCAGAATATTACTGTAAAAGATTTTGAAAAAGCTTATGTGAATAATGTCGGTAGTTATGAAATTGCAAGAAAAGACAGCTTATCCAAATTAAAAAATTTTTTAGATCTATATGTTGATTTTCAAATGAAATTAAAGGATGCCTATGCAAAAGGTTATGATAATGATCCGGTACTTCAAAAAGAACTGACTGATTATCAGAAACAGGTAGGTGTTTCATATATTCTTGAAAAGCAGCTTGTTGATCCAGCAGTAAATCAATTATATGAGCGGCAAAAATGGGAATGCAGAGTAAGCATTATTCTGATAAAGCAGGATAATAATTCTGACTTATTTGCCGAAAAATTAGCAAACAACCTGCTTGATAGTATTAAAAATGGATCAAGTTTTGAAAAACTTGCGGTTAAATATTCTAAAGATCCTTCATCTGCAAAGGATAGCGGTGATATGTTTTATATTACCGCAGGTGAGCTGCCAAAAATTCTTGAAAATGCTATTTATTCTACAGAACCAGGCAATCTTTACCCACAAGTAATACATATTAAGTATGGCTATTGTATTATAAAAGTTAAAGCTAAAAGACTTCGTACACCCGAAGTGAGATTCAGCCATATAATGTCAGCTTATTCCCCAACTTCCGGAAGTAAACCTGATACTTTAGCTGCCAAACTTAAAATGGATAGTGTTTTGGCTGAATTAAAAAATGGAGTAGATTTTGCTAAGGTTGCTGAAAAGTATTCTGATGATCATGGAACTAATAAAAAAGGCGGTGACTTTGGATATATAGGGATAAGAAGAATAATTAAACAATTTACAGAACCTCTTTTCGATCTCAAAAATGTCGGGGATATGACCCAAGTAATTCAAAGCAATTTTGGATTCCATTTATTAAAACTTACGGGTAAAAAGCCTTATCCGTCATTTGATGAAGAAAAAGAAGATTTGAAAAAACTATACCAAAATTCTAGTTACCAGCAAGATTATGATACACTTTTAAATGGATTGAAAATTAAGTATCAATATAAAATTAATGATGCCACCTTAAGCTATTTGTTGGCGAATATTGATACAGGCAAAGTTGGTGATGTTAATCCTAAATATGATAATATTAAAGACAGTGTACTGTTTTCATTTGCCGGATCATCTGTGAAAGTAAGTGAATTCCTGGACAGACTTTCTAATGTACACGAGTATGAAGGCCATAAAGTTTCGCCGGAACTTCTTAAAGAAGCATTAACAAAAATCAGCAATAATGTTGCGCTTGAGCAGGAAGCGTTAAATCTTGATAAATCTGATAGTGAATTTGCCACTTTAATGACTAATTACAGGGATGGTATTTTTATTTTTAAACTCCAGGAAGATGAAATTTGGAATAAAGTGAAAATCGATTCAGTAAAATTATTGGATTTTTATGCATCAACAAAGGGAAATTATAGCTGGCCTGATAGGGTAAATTTTTCGGAAATTTTTGCACAAAGCGATTCAGCAATCCAGTCTTATTATGATTTATTAGCTAAAGGTGAAAATTTTGATTCTGTTGCGGCAAAATATACCGAACGAACTGACTTAAAAAGTAAAAACGGTGTTTGGGGCTTAGTGGATGTATCCTCTTCAGAATTAGCCGGAGAAGCGTTTAAACTTGAAAAACCGGGGGATTATTCTAAACCAATAAAAAATCAATCCGGTTATTCTATTCTCAAGCTTATTTCTAAAGATCCAGCGCACTTAAAAACATTTGAAGAAGCCAAAGCAGAGGTTTCAGGTGCTTATCAGGAAGTTGAGAGCAAGAGGCTCGAAAAAGATTATATTGATAACCTGACTAAATTATATAATCCGACAATTGATTACAGCAATCTTGATAAAGCATTTAAATCCAATTAAATGGATTATAATTATATTATTTGCCGCATCTGTATTTGACGGATGCGGCAAAGGAACCACGCAGCCTAATTTTGTTGCGAGGGTTAATAATTCATATTTGACCAGAGAGGATTTAGCCAGGATAATTGATACAAATAATGTTTCCAACTTTTATAGAAATGAAATCATCAGGAATTGGATTAACAAGGAGGTTATGTTTCAGGAGGCTATGAAACAAGGTATACCAAAAGGGAGCGAGTTTAACCGAATTATTGAAAATTCTAAAAGAGAACTTGCTGTTTCAATGCTGCTCCAAAAATATTATGAAGAGCAAAAAATTTCTTATGAACCTCATGAATTAGAAGATTATTATAATTTGCATCAGGCAGAATTTAAACGTTTTTACGATACGTACCTTATAAACCGGATTGTTTTTAATGATGAAGATAAAGCTGTCAGATTTAGAGCTATAGTGCAGGAAAGTAATTGGGAAAAAGCAATGAATGTGTTTAAAAGCGATTCTTCAATAATCAGTACTACTGCAAACGAATTATTGTATGATTATGAAATTCATCCGGCTATTTTGTTGCGGATTGTAGCCGGTTTAAACCCCGGTGAAGTAAGTATATTAATTAACATAGAATCGGACAAAAATTATTCCGTAGTTCAGGAATTACAGAAATTTGTTAAGGATTCGATACCACCGTTTCAATTAATAAAATCATTTATAGAAAAAAAATTTATTGCGCAGAAAAAAGAAGACTTAATAAAAAGTTATATTAAAGAGGTATACTCAAACAACGAAATAGAAATCAGAAATTAGGTGCGAAATGAAATTTAAATTCTTTATGATTCTTTTATTATTGACAAACGGTTTGGCCTTTGCCCAGAAGGAAATAGACAAGATTGTTGCAGTTGTAGATAATGAAATTATTCTTCAAAGTGAACTGGATTACCAGGTTAAATTAGTAGCTGCTCAAAAGAAAGTTAATCCGGAATCTCCTGGTTTAGCCGGACAGGTACTAAACCAGATGGTCGAAGAAAAACTAGCTTATGCTCAGGCACTGCTTGACTCTGTTCAGGTTACAGAAGATGAAATAAACCAAAGAATCGATTATCAGGTTCAATATTTCATTCAGCAGTATGGATCTAAAGAAAAAGTTGAACAACTTTATGGAATGAGTATCGAAAAAATAAAACGTACACTTGAGGATCCCATAAAGAAGCAAATTATGGTTCAGCGCATGGAAGATAAAAAGTTCAGCGATGTAGACGCTACGCGCCGTGATGTTGAATCATTTTTCAGTACATACAAAGATAGTATAGGGGTAATACCTGAAAAGATTGAGATTGCTCATATTTTTGTTGTACCAAAGGTTACTGAAAAAATGACTGAAAAATATAGAAGTTTGGCAAAATCGATTATTGATTCAATTAAACGGGGAGCTGATTTTGGAGAGATGGCAAAGAAATATTCTGAAGATCCCGGAAGTGCTTCAGAAGGAGGTGATTTAGGCTGGGTGGGGAAAGGCGTTTTTTATCCCGAATTTGAAGCGGCAGCTTTTGCACTCAAACAAGGCGCTCTTTCGGATGTCGTTGAATCCCCCGTTGGATTTCATATAATTCAAATGCTTGATAAAAGAGGTGACAAAATACACGTAAGGCATATACTAATAAAAATTAAAAAAGGCGATCAAGCTGATTTAAGTGCAATTGAGCTATTATCAAGCATTAGAGACAGTATTGTTCAGGGTAAGGGTACATTTAATGAATATGCTAAGAAATATAGTGAGGATAAGGAAACAAATGCGTACGGCGGTGATCTGGGTGTATTCTTTCTAAGCCAGCTCGATCAGAAAATGCTTGATGTTATAAACAATATGAAAGAAGGAGAAATTTCTTATCCAAAGAGAATCGATTATGGTAAGGAAAACTATGGTTACCATATAGTACTTGTTAAAAAAAGAATCGCACAGCATATGGCAAGTCTGGAGACAGATTACCAGGAGATTAAAAAACTTGCGGATCAATATAAGAAACAAAAATTGTATGATGACTGGATTAAACAGCTAAAAGACAAAATTTATTGGAAAATAATGATATAGGGAATAATCATAAGGTTTTAGTTCTAAAATCAAGTTTTGAGGAACACTATTGAATATAACTGAAGCAGCATCAAATGACATCCAATTGGTGGAAAAGTTAAACGAAACAGTACTAAAGATTAAAGAAGAAATTGGAAAAATAATTATAGGGCAGGACGAAATTATTGATCAATTACTAATTTCACTACTTGCACGCGGACATTGCCTGCTTGTAGGCGTTCCTGGTTTGGCAAAAACTCTGCTTATAAAGACACTTTCTGAAGTTTTAGATTTAAAATTCAATAGAATACAGTTCACTCCCGATCTTATGCCTAGCGATATAACCGGCACCGAACTTATTGAAGAAGATCCTGTTACAAAAAAAAGAGATTTTCGTTTTATTCCCGGACCAATATTTTCTAATGTTATTCTTGCGGATGAAATAAACAGAACACCACCTAAAACTCAAGCTGCTTTGTTAGAAGCAATGCAGGAGCATAAAGTAACAATTGCCGGAGTTACTTACAGTTTATCGGAACCATTCTTCGTTTTAGCTACACAAAATCCTATTGAGCAGGAGGGAACATATCCGTTGCCCGAAGCGCAGCTGGATAGATTTATGTTTAACCTGTGGCTCGATTACCCGACATTTGAGGAAGAAGTTAAAATAGTTCATTCAACAACCAGTGAGTATTCTCCAAAACTTTCCAAAATTATTAATGCTGGTCAAATTATTAAATTTCAAGATTTGATTAGAAAAGTTCCGGTCGCTCAAAATGTTATTGAATTTGCTGTAAAAATCGTAAGTAGAACCCGCCCTAATGCTGACAACTCACTGCAATTTATAAAAAATTGGATTAACTGGGGTGCCGGTCCTAGAGCCTCGCAATATTTAATTCTTGCTGCTAAGGCACGCGCTGTAACACATGGAAGGTTTTCTCCAAATATAGATGATGTTAAGTCTGCAATGATCCCGGTTTTACGGCATAGGATTATAACAAACTTCAGTGCTGAAGCAGATGGAATAAATTCTGTTGAAGTAATAAAAAAATTATTGGCAGAAACATTATAGAACCTTCGCAAATTTTCTTTTAATGAATTTGCATATTACTCATCCAGGATAAAAATATAATTTTCTTCTTTTAATTGGGCTGGCGGTAAAATTAACATCTGATGTGGAAAGATAGCCTATAATTCGAAATGATTTAAATTAAATACCGGGATTGCAGAAAAAGAGTATCTATTTGGCATCTAAATTAACAATTTTATAATTCTTAAATGCGAAATAGATCTCTTTTGATAGTGTTTTTACAATTGTCGCAGTAGGTATCGCTAATAGCGTTCCTATTACACCAAATAGTTGGCTTCCAATTAATACTAGAAATATTATAACTAATGGGTGCATTCCCACGCTCTTAGAAAACACATAAGGCTGAACCAATCCGTTATCAATAGTATAGACAATAAGTATCATTAGTAAAATTGAAGGTACATGTGAAAAATCTCCATACTGAATTAAAGAAATTACTATTGCCGGAACTCCGCCAATAATCGGCCCGAAATATGGCACCAGATGTCCTAACCCTGAAATTAATCCCAGTGGCAAAGCATTTTTTACCCCGACAATATAATATCCTAATCCACATGCTATACCGACGAAAGTGGCATCAAATATCCAACCTCGTGCGTATTTCCCTAGTTGTATTGTTACTTTTTTCATAATCCAGTATGATATTTCAAAATAAGTATTTGGAACTATTTGCAGCAAACCCCTCATTATAATTTTGCTATCTTTAAGTATAAAAAATGTTATAAACGGAACTATAACAAAAAGTATAACTATTGAAATAATACTTGATAGAAGGGGAGAAATTTTATCAAATGAGTTCATAATGCCGGAAGAAATAAATTCTTCAAACCTTTTTGAAAGCTCCCCCAGAGTAAAAAAAGGAAGATAATTATGTATCTCTTTTTCAACAGAAAATATCCTGTCATGGAGAGGGATAACCTGAAGCATACCCACAAACTGATTCATTTGAACTAAAAGGTTGGGTATTAAATATGAAAACGCCATATAAATAATCATTGCTGTTAAGGCGAATGCGGCTAAAATGGAAGTAACTCGATTTAATCCTTTATTTTCGAGAATTGAAATAAATGGTTGGAAAATAAATGCAAGGAGAATAGATAAAATGAAAATGATCAGCACTTCGGAAATTACATACAGTAAATAGGCCAAAATACAGCCGCCTGCGACAAATGATAACCATGTAATTACTTTTTTAAAAGTTAATTCTTTCATACGGTTAGTGTAATATAAAAAATTCTTTTAATCAAGCAAAAATCAGGAATAAACATAAGTCTAATGAATATTCGATATTTTCCATGCTAACCCCTTATCTGGTTCTCAAAAATTACTTTAATTATTATTAAGATTAGAACAGGATTCGTATAATAAGTAGTATCTGTCCATTAATGTAAGGAAAATTAATTCTGCATTATTAATTTACAGCTTCAACTCTTTTTATAGAAGGTACTTGGCGCATTAAGGATCGTTCTACTCCGGCACGGAGCGTCATTAAAAACATTGGACAAACAGCGCATGCACCCGTAAGTTTAACTTTTACGATTGCATCATCTGTTATCTCAATTAATTCTATATCGCCGTTATCCGATTGTAAGTATGGTCGAATTGTATCAATCGCTTCTAATATCTCTTCTTTCAAAGTTACTTCCAGTTTACAAAATTAAAAAGATAATATTACTTTTAAATATGATATTGGCCCGTCCCAATCCGATAGCTTGGCATGTAAAAAAAAACGGATTAGTATTAATTATTTCCATATTAGGTTAACATATTTTATTGAAAACTATTCATCATCCAGAGATATTTCCATTTTTGCAGTCGAAGATCCTCTGAGGTTTCGAATATGAACCTGGGCAGCAAGATTTCGGGAAAGTTGAGTAAAAACAGTCGAGTATTCGGATTCGGGGGCATCGTACAATACAGGTATGCCATTGTCTCCGCCTATTCTTATGTGGGGATCAATTGGAATTCCGCCGAGAAATGGTGAATCTAATTCAACCGCCATTTTAGAACCACCGCCGTTTCCAAAAATATCATAATTTTTTCCTGTATCTGGAGCTATGAAGTAACTCATATTTTCAATTACCCCCAGGATCGGTACATTAACTCTTGTAAACATCTTTAGAGCTTTCCTTGCATCAATCAGGGAAACTTCCTGGGGTGTAGTTACAATAACTGCTCCTGTCAATGGTATGGTCTGAACTAGGGTAAGCTGAATGTCCCCTGTGCCGGGAGGAAGATCGAAGATAAGATAATCAAGTTCACCCCAATCAACATCTGTCATAAACTGTTTAACTGCGCCACTGGCCATAGGACCGCGCCAAATTACAGGGGCATTATCATCTACAAGCAGTCCTATAGAAATTACTTTTACTCCATAGTTCGTAAGAGGAATTATTTTAGTAGAATTTTGATCCTGAAATATTTTTGGTTTATCTTTTAATCCAAGCAATAGCGGTATGCTCGGACCATATATATCAGCATCAATTAAACCTACTGAGGCTCCGTCTTTAGCTAGAGCAACTGCAAGATTAACTGCAACAGTGCTTTTACCAACACCACCTTTTCCACTAGCAACGGCAATAGTATTTTTAACTCCCGGCAATATTGTATTTTTGCTGCTATCTTGATGAGTTGTAACTTTAGCATCTATAACAATATCAACTTTATTTAGATCTTTAAATTCCTTTTTAAGTGCTTCGGTAAATTTAATTTGTAACTGTTTTCTGTCGGCTGAGGCGGGCAATGTTATAGAAATATCAACGGAAAGGTTGTTGTTTTTTATCTCAAATTTCTTAATTGAATTAAGTATTAAAAAATCTTTATTAAAATTGGAATCATCCACTTTTTTAAGTGCATTTAATATCTCGTTTTTCGTTAAATCAGACATTCATAATCCTACTTTATAATATTAAAATTAAAGTTAGTAAAATATTCAATCATTTTGAATCATTTCCATCATAAAGCGATTAAATCATTAAAAAATACAAAATATAAGTATTAAAAAGGTCTTAAAATAACTTAATGATAAAAGAGAATTACAACCGGGCATTTAACCACTAAAAATCCCAAGAAATTTCAAATAATATTAAAGAATTTTGTATGGATTATTTTAGCTTAATCGCTATACATTCATGTGCAGTTCTTCCCGACTGATATATCGATAAATTTCTCTTCAATACCCGCCAGCCCGAATAATCAAAAAATTTATTGTTGCCGTTCAGTGATTCAGCCAGATTTGGTGAGTTTTCCAGGATATCAATCAATTCTTTGTTCTGTCCTAGGGTTATAGGCTTTAAATTAGCAGATGTAATAATTGTTATAGTTTCTATTAACAAATTTGAAATATTCTGCATATCAACTTGCGGAAGATTCTCTCTGGCTTCCAATTGAATCATCCGGGCACGGGCTTCCGGGCCGACAATGCTTTTAGCAGATGTAACAAGGTCAAGCAGATAGTTTCTGACAGTATTCAAGTCAGCTGCCGTTCTCAACGAGTTCTCGTCGTGCAGTTCATTTAAAGCCTTGGCAATATTTGAAACTTCTTTAAGGTAGGAATTCCTTTGATTATCGGGTACAAGATACATTATTACAATACGAACCGGGTTGCCGTCGGGAGCCCCGTAATTGATACCGGACGGGCTCCATCCAACTGCACAGTATAGGTCGCCGTCAAATGACCCTCTGGCATGAGGAACAGCAAACCCCTTACCAAGCGTTGTATTATAGTTTCCTTCCCTTTTTAAAACTAAGCCCGCAACATCAGTTCCACTCGGAACAGATGGAATAGCTTCTATAATATGAGCCAATAATTGAAGTGAATCCTGCTTATCGTTGTCAGGCAATTCGATTAAACGGCCTTCTTGCAAAGCATCTAATAAACTATCCATAATTAATGAACTCCATATTTTTTGAAGAACCACGTTTTAATAAAATGAGTTAATACACTGTACGAAATCAGGAAGCCTGCAATCCACAGCCAATATTGTGCGGGAAGAGGTACAAAACCAAATGTGGTAGCGAACGGAGAATATGGAAGCCATGCGCCTATTGCCATAATAAATAATGTAGTTAATGTCATAGGCATTGATGCCATGCTGCCAAAGAAAGGAACTTTGCGCGTTCTGATTATATGTACAATCAATGTTTGAGTTAGTAAAGATTCTACAAACCAGCCGGTTTGAAAGATATCCTGCCTGTATGTTCTATCGCCAACAGTAATTAAAGGATTAAGAAATTCACTTGATTTGAATACAAACCACATCAAGGCGAATGTTGCGTAATCGAATATTGAACTTATCGGGCCTATAAAAAGCATAAATCTTTTTATGTTACTGATGTTCCATTTTAATGGATTCTCTACTAATTCCTGGTCTACATTATCAGTTGGTATGCCCGTTTGTGAAAAATCGTACAAGAGGTTATTTAAAAGAATCTGTATCGGTTTCATAGGTAAAAATGGAAGTAAAATACTTGCTCCGATAACGCTGAACATATTACCGAAATTTGAACTTGCCCCCATTCGTATGTATTTAATAATATTTGCAAAGACTTTTCTTCCTTCTTTAATTCCATCCTCCAGAACAAGCAGGCTTTTTTCAAGCAGTACAATATCAGCGGCTTCTTTTGCTACATCGGCACCGCTGTCAACAGATATCCCCACATCAGCAGCGCGCAATGATGGTGAATCATTTATCCCGTCACCCATGTAGCCGACAACATGTCCCTTCTGGCGCAGGACATTAATTACTTTTTCCTTTTGAATGGGTGAAAGTTTGGCAAATACATTAGCTTCTTCAATTACTATTGAAAACTCTTCGTCTGATAAATTTGCTAGCTCATTCCCGGTAACAAGTCTATTAATAATAAGTCCTACATCACCGCAAACTTTTTTTGTAACAAGCGCATTATCTCCGGTTAATATTTTAACTTTAACACCTACCTTTTGAAGACTTGCAATTGCCTGAGCGGCAGAATCTTTGGGCGGATCAAAAAATGCTATATATCCGAGCAAAATCATTCCCGATTCATCTGCAACTGTAAATGTAGTTTTTGTTCTAGGAAATTCCCGGTATGCTATTGCAAGTACTCTATAGCCAAGATTGTTTAAATCTTCAACTTCTTCATAAAGATCATCGTGAATCATCTGAATTAAAGGATAAACCTCATCATCTACCTGGTAAAAGTTACAAACGGAATAGATTTCTTCAACAGCACCTTTGCAAATAAGTACATGATCGCCTTCATATTCAACTGCAACAGACATACGCCTTCTTTGAAAATCAAAAGGTAATTCATCTACAAGTGTACATTTAGTTTCAACATTTAATTCTATGTGGTTAATAACAGCTCTGTCAATCAGGTTCTTTAAACCAGTTTGATAAAAGCTGTTTAAGTAACCATAAAGAAGAACATCCTGACTTGGTTTGCCAGTAATATCTACATGCTTTTCCAGAACAACTTTATCTTGTGTAAGAGTTCCTGTCTTATCGGTACAAAGTATATCTATTGCGCCAAAGTTTTGTATTGAAGTAATTTGTTTGACAATAACCTTTTTTTTGGACATTGCAAGCGCACCTTTGGCAAGGTTTACGGTAACAATCATCGGGAGCATTTCCGGAGTTAAACCGACTGCAATGGAGACACCAAATAGAAGCGCTTCAATCCAGTCCCCTTTAGTGAGACCGATTATCATGAATACTGTAAATACCATAACAATCATAAAGCGTATCATTAACCATGTAAATGATTTTACGCCGATATCAAAACTAGTCTTGGGCCTGCTTTCAACAAGCCGTTCGGAGATAGAACCAAAATATGAATGAATCCCGGTATTAACTACAACGCCGCGTGCTGTTCCGCTTAATACATTGCTTCCCTGGAAACATGCATTTAATAACTCAAAAACAAATCCGCCTTTTAATTCCTGCGGGTCCGATTTTTTTTCAATTGGCAACGATTCGCCTGTCAAAACAGACTGACTGACAAAAAAATCTTTTACTGTTAGTAGACGTATGTCGGCTGGAATAATAGAGCCTGCACGTAAAAGAATAATATCACCAGGTACAACTTCGGAAATAGGAAGTTCAATTTCTTTACCGTCGCGTATAACGTTAGCATGTGATTGAACTCTTTTTCCTAATGCTTCAACAGCGTTGGTTGAACGGCGGTCCAAGATAAAAGATAAACCTACACTTAATACAATCATACAGCTAACAACCATAGCGGAAGGCATATCCCCCATTAAACCGGATATAACAGCAATTAAAAGAAGTTGTATTACAAGTGGACTTTTACAACGGTTAAAAATATCGTGTAAAATTCCAATTTCTTTAGTATGTGCTAACTCATTCCTGCCGTATTCTTCCAGTAGATGCTCGGCTTCATCTGTAGTTAACCCGCTATCACGGCTTTTTAATTTTGTAATAGTATCTTGATGGGAAAGGTTACAAATTTCTATTAAAAGTTTTTCATCATCAGTGGCATTATGCGGAGTCTTGGCTTCTTTAGTAAAAATGGAGGGAGAAATTTTGGAAAAAATCGATTTAGCCATAGTTGTTCCTTGTCCCTAAATTATCGAATAATTCTTAAAATTAATAATACAATCCTTATAAATATGGACTGATTACTTTTATTAATCTGATGAATAATGAAGATATGATTCATTGCCATCTCCTGAAATTTTAAACTCCCTGGAGATGAACCGATGAACAAATTAAATGGTTAAATCCATGGGAATTTTATTTTGATTATTTCTATCAGCGCCAGGCTCGTCAAAGTCTCGCATTGCATTCCTTATAACTTGTTAAAAAATACTTTTCAAAAGTAAGAAATTCTCTTAAAAGATAAAAATTAAATTTAAACTTTCAAGGATTTAAAGTAATCTAAAATATAACATTACAATAGTTTCTTATTAATTATTATTTTCCATAAGTCGGAGAATTTTTAAAGTGGAATTTGGGCATTAAAATTTTTTTTAATTTACTTTAGGTTTCACAAATTTACCGCTGGACTTTATTGCATGGTTCATCAACCATTCTTGTGAATCAACTTGTTTGCTCTTATCCGGGCATTCGCAAAAAGTATAGGTCATATCCGGATGAAGTTCCCTGGCTTTAACATTATCCTTTAGACAGAATCTAAGTATTGTCTTAAGTATTTCATTCCTCAATTTGGGATTTTCAATCGGGAAAGTAGTTTCAACTCTTCTATCTAAGTTTCGCTGCATCATATCAGCGCTGCTTAAATATATTTCTTCATTCCCGTTATTGTAAAAATAAAATATTCTGCTGTGTTCTAAAAATCTGCCCACAATACTTAAAACCCGGATGTTTTCACTAAGACCGCTTTTCTGAGGTATTAGACAGCATATCCCTCGAACTATCAAATCAATTTTTACTCCAAAGCTGGAAGCCTCATACAATGAGCTGATTATAATTGGATCTACAAGTGAATTAAGTTTCATTATTATCTTGCTTTGGCCGCCGTTCCTGGCATTTTCAGTTTCTCTTGCTATTAGCGAGAGCATTTTTTCCCTCATGTTAATAGGAGCAACAAAAAGCTTTTTAAAATCTACTTGTTTTGAATAACCTGTAAGGTAATTAAAAATATCGGAAACATCCGAACATATATCTTCATCGGTTGTAAATAGTCCGAGGTCAGTATATAGCTTTGCTGTTGAGGCGTTATAATTGCCGGTAGAGAGATGAACATATTTTTTTACGCCGTCTGATTCACGACGTACAACAAGCGTCATCTTTGCATGAGTTTTTAATCCGATTAATCCGTAAACAACATGAACGCCTACTTTTTCAAGTTCTCTTGCCCAGAATATGTTATTCTGTTCATCGAATCTTGCTTTTAGTTCAACCAGTACAGCTACCTGCTTGCCAAGCTCTGCTGCTTCTATAAGATATTTAACAATTGGCGAGTCAGATCCAACGCGATATAACGTTTGTTTTATAGCAAGCACATCCGGATCACGGGATGCCTGTTTTATAAAATCTATTACAGGGGCAAACGAGTGATATGGGTGATGAAGAAGTATATCCTGCTGTCTTATAATTGAGAAAATAGTATCATCTTCATCAAATATTTTTGAAACGACAGGGTAGAACGGCTTTGATTTTAAATGATGTGCAGGAAGGCTGTATAATGAAATTACATCGCTTAGTCCTAACGGGCCATCGAATACCTGAACGTCTTCTCTTTTTATTTGAAGATTTTCAATTAAGGTATCTATCATAAATTCCGGCATTTGCTTTTCAACTTCAAGCCGGACAACGCTTCCAAATCTTCTTTGCCGGATGTTCTCTTCAATGACTCTCAGAAGGTCATCCGCCTCATCTTCCTGGAGTTCAATATCTGTATCTCGGGTTATCCTGAAGCGGTGCGCTTCAATTACTTCCATACCGGGGAAAAGTAGCTGAAGATTAGCTTTTATAAGACTTCCCAGCCATATAAACTTTGCTGAAAAAACTCCATTGGAATTATTTTTTTTACCTGGATCAATAATAGAGTCAATTTGTAGAAGTCTTGTAAGAATGCTGGGTACTTTCACTCGAGCAAAGTGATTTTCACCGTTCGGTTTCTTAACAAGTATTGCAAGACTTAAGCTCAAATTCGAGATATATGGAAAAGGCCGGCCCGGATCAAATGCGAGAGGAGTAAGAATGGGATATATTTCTTTTTTAAAATAGCCGGTAAGAATTTCCTTGTGGTTTTCCGGCAGTTCTTGATAATCGATTATATCGATATTCTCTTTTCTCAAAGCGGGAACAATTTCATTTAACCAAAGATTATTAATCTGTCGAAGCATTGGTTGAAGCATCTTTTCGATTTTTTGGAGCTGGGCAACCGGTGTTAAACCGTCGATTGTAAGTTCAGAAACATTTGCAGCTACTTGGTCCTTTAAACCGGAAATACGGATCATATAAAATTCATCTAGGTTAGAGTGAAAAATAGAAATGAACTTTACTTTTTCCAGTAGCGGAAGGTAGGGATTAAGTGCTTCTTCCAATACCCGCCCGTTAAATTCTATCCAGCTTAAATCCCTGTTAAAGAAGTTGTTAGGATCACTGTATTTTTTTAATAATTCTTTTCCGGTCATAAATTTATTCTAATTTTGAATAATTACAATATATAATAAATTTTGATCTTTTTCCGTGTAGTAAGTCTAAATTTATTGATGAAAATTGCAAAAATTAGATAAATTTGTATTAAAACAGCCCATAGTTTTATCTATGGGAATGGAGAAAGAAAATAAATTGGATTCGTTTTAACGATTTACCGCAACAGCTTTGAAAATATTAAATTAATGTTTGACCTTAGTTTACAATTAGTCCTTACTCTGGCTAAACCCAAAATTTAGATTAACTATTCGTCCCCTGACTAATTTTAAAGGAATAACTACCCGAAAAGTCGGGACAATTTGCAGCCGCCTGCCGAAGTCAGCAAGTTTGTGGTCAACTTTAAATTTATTGTAGGGGAAATCAGACAAAGCACCCATCAATTATGGGCGCTAATTGTATATTGTAATTAAAGAGCTACGTTTTCTGCTGCAAAAATTTTCTGGAATTGGCGCGGCTTTCTTTCTTTCCATGCGCCTTTATTATAAGCGTATCCTGCAACCAGCGGCATCGCAATTGTTGCTTCAGCAAAGACCATCTGCTCAAAGGTTGTTTCAACTTTACCCCACGAACTTGCTTCTTTTAATGTTGAACTTGAAAGAGCTCCGTCACGCACATCGGCAACTGTTATCTGAACGGCAAATTTATGCATAGGAGCATTTTCTTTAAGTATATCAGCCGCAACAACAATGTCTTGTGTAAAGTTTTTGGGAACACCTCCGCCGATCATGAAAATCCCTGTTTCAATTGCATATAATTTTATTTTAGTAAGTTCAAGAAAATCTTTTGCGGAATCGATTGAAGCATGTTTGTCCGGATGACTTGTCTGGTGCATTACGAAACCAAATCCTGCAGAACAATCGGAAAATGCCGGTACAAAGATTGGTACATTTTTTTTATAAGCAGCATAGATAACTGAATCTTCTACTTTAGGCCCGCCGTTCTGTTCCAGATATTTCCCAAACTCCCATAATAATTCACGTGAAGAGTATGGTTTTGGTTCAAGACTGTCGAATATTTTTGCAGTAGTCTCATCACATATTCGTAATTCATCTTCATCAATATATGTATCGTAAATTCTATCAATATGAAGGTCTCTTAACAAATTATCGTCGCTAAAAGGTGTCCCTATATAATGTTTATATCCGAGAGCTTCAAAGAAATCCTGGTCTACCATTAGTGCGCCGGTCGAAACAATAGCGTCAACCATATTATTATTAACCATATCATAAACAACACGTTTTAATCCTGCGCTGAAAATACTTCCGGCAAGAGTTAAAATTATACCGCAATCCTTATCCCTCAGCATCCTGTCGAATATTTTAGCTGCCCGGCTTAAATCCCTGGCAGAAAAAGCCATCTTTTCCATAGCATCTATCAATGAAATAACATTGTGTTCCTTAATGTCTATATGCTGAATGGTCTCTTTTAAAAAATCTTTTTTGGAAGCCATTTTATTACTCCTATATTAAAAATTCAAACTGGCTAAAAATAAAATATAATTATGAAATCTAAAACTGATTAGTATGGATTATACGCTCGAAAAAAATAATTAGTTATGAATAGCTTAGAAAAAAATCTTAGCTGCGCGAAGAATTCCCTGTTTCCACGGAACCCTGTGAGATATTCCACTTTTGTTTTTAAATTCATTCTGATGTTCAATATACCATTTATAATTTCTTATTAAAGCATCCTTATTAGAAAACCTTGGCTTATAGCCTAGAATTTTTTCGGCTTTTTCAATAGATACAAAAGAATCTTTAGAAGCGGTTTCATAAACCCATTTGTATAAAGGTGATAATTTCAAAGATTCAAGGAGCCGCAGAGTTAGGATAATAGGTTTTTCGGGAAGTCCCTTAATCTTTTTACCAAAGCCTGCATAATCTAGCACTGCCTGATAATCTTCTTTCATTGTTGTGAATTCTTTGGCTCCTATATTAAATGTGTCATTTACTTTTGTATTGTCTAATATTGCACATAAGTAAATTGCATCACAAAGATCTTCAACGTCAAGAAGCTGGTATCTGTTTTTACCGTTTCCAATCATAGGGAAGCCTTTGCCGTCTTTTGCCCAATCATATAGAAGGTCAAAAACACCAAGCCTTTCAGGTCCTATGAATGACTTAGGGCGGATTACAGGCACGCACATTCCTTTTACCCTGTATTTAAGGCATTCTTCCTCTGCAGCAATCTTGGCATTGCCATACGGGCCAACTCCGTCAAGTTTATCATTTTCATATAGCGGATGATGATCCGGAATGCCATAAACAGCGGTGGATGATATATGAATGAATCTTTTTACATTAGTCATTTCCGCGGCCTGCAATAAATTCTGTGTGCCTGTAACATCGGTTGAAAAAATATCTTCTGGATTGTACAATGGCAGTGCGGCAGCGGTATGTATAACTATATCTATACCGTCAAATGATTTATTTACTAATTCCTTATTCCTTATATCGCCGGTAATAATAGTTATCTTACCATTCATATCGGCGTAATCGAATGGAACTATATCAAGTGAGTAAATTTCATGTCCGCGTGAATGCAGGTGCCTGACTAAATTTATTCCTAAAAAACCCGCTCCCCCTGTTATTAGAAATTTCATTGTATTCTTTCTTGGTTAAACATCTGAAAATAATATTCAAAATTAATCATTTTGGAACAGGCGTCCAAGTAAAAGTCTGTTTAATCTAATTTAATGGATGGAACAAAGCGCCGATCTGTAAATTTACACCTCATACTAGGGGCAATCTTAAGAATGGATTTTTTTAATACTTCTAATAAATATATATGTTGTCAAATATTGTTGATGGCAAAAGAAAATTCACAAATAATTTAAACGTTTCAGTGTTGATTAGAATTAAAAAATACAAACAATTGTCATACTGATAAATCAAATGTTTATACACATAATTCCTTGACAATAAAATCGCTCAGACCTATATTGCAAACGTTTGTGGTAAATATTATAAAAATGAAATATATTTCAATAACGGACATAGCTAAAAAATTAAATCTATCCGCTTCCACTGTATCCCGTGCCTTAAATGATCACTCCGATATTAGCGAAGAGACTAAAAAACGGGTTAAAAAGCTAGCCAAAACATATAGATATACACCTAATCCAATCTCCTATAGTTTAAGAAATAATCGAACAACCAACATCGCTATAATTATTCCCGAAATTGCTCACGATTCATTTGCGAAAGCCATGAGCGGTATTGAAGAGATTGCATATAAGGCTGGTTATACAACTCTGGTATGCCAGTCAAATGAAGATTATGCACGAGAAGTCGTTAATACGAATATGCTATTGAAGCAAAGAGTTGCAGGTATCATTGTTTCAATTTCTCAAAACACAAAAAACAGCGAGCATTTTCAGAATTTGTTAAATTATGGTATCCCGCTTGTCTTTTTTGATCGTGTTTGCGATGATATACATGCAAATAAAGTTGTAATAGATGATGAAAATAGTGCTTTTAATGCCGTTAATTATTTAATAGAGAGAGGTTATAAAAGTATTGCTTTTCTTAGCGGTCCAAAAGAATTAGGAATTTGTAAAAGAAGATTAGGTGGATATATCGCAGCTCTCAGAAAAGCTATGATTCCTATGAACAATAAATTTATACGTTTTGGAGGAATGTACGAAGAGGATGGGTATAATTCCGTGGATTCACTTATTAAAGAGAAAAATATACCTGATGCAATTTTAGCTGTGAATGATCCGGTTGCAATTGGAGCATTTCAAAGAATCAAGGAAGAAGGGTTGAGTATTCCACAAGAAATAGGTTTAATTGGTTTTTCGAACAATCGAATAACAAGTTTAGTAGATCCTCCTATAACTACTATAAATCAACCTTTCTATGAAATGGGAAAAAAAGCTGCAGAAATTTTAATTAGGATGATTGGGAAAGATATTGAAAGTGAAGATATAGCTATTATTAAATTAGAAGCGGAATTAATTATTCGCGGTTCAACAAAATAAATTTTTTTTATTTTCAGCAAATGTTTGCGGGAATTTTTTTACTAAAAATAATTTAATAATTAACATTTAGACAAATAAAACTTGGTTGTTATATGTCGTCAATAGGCTTAACTTTTGTTGATTGGTTGATCATTCTCATCTATTTCGGCTTTGTTCTGGGGATCGGTTATTATTTAAGAAAATTTACAAAAAGTCATGAGGATTTTTTTCTTGCTGGCAGGAAAAATTCATCATGGGTTGCAGGATTAGCGTTCCTTTCTGCAAATATGGGCGCTCTCGAACTGCTTGGAATGACAGGTAATACATTCAAATACGGGATGTATGTTGCTCACTTTTATTGGATTGGAGCAATCCCGGCAATGCTGTTTTTGGGAATTTATATGATGCCCTTTTATTACAGCAGCAAAATTAATTCAGTTCCGGGTTATCTAAAACTACGATTTGATGAAAAGACACGAGTCCTTAACGGAATAGCATTTGCAATCATGACTCTTCTTGTTTCAGGCATAAACCTTTATGCAATGGCTTTGGTGCTGCATACTTTTTTAGGATGGAATTGGGATATGAGTATGTGGGCTTCGGCAATTACGGTTGCAGTTTATGTCGGATTAAGCGGATTGATGTCGGCAATCTTTACTGAAATAATCCAATTTTTTTTAATATGGTTTGGGCTCTTTCTTGTATCTATAATGGGAATTATTGAGATCGGTAGCGTTGATCAAATTTTACATAGATTACCCGAATCTATGAATACGCTATGGTCTACATCAGGTAATCCCACGCAAAATGGAATGCTTGTTAGCTGGGGTGGAATTGTACTCGGGCTTGGTTTTATTTCATCGTTTGGCTATTGGACTACAGATTTTTTAGTTGTACAACGCGCTTTTACGGCAAAAGATTTGCGTTCAGCCAGAATGGCGCCAATAATCGCTTCTTTCTTTAAAATGGCTTTGCCTTTTATTGTAATTCTTGCCGGTTTAATTGCAATTGCGCTTTCAAATGATCCGAAAAGTGGATTTAAACTTTTGCATGATGGTGGGCAGGTCAACTATGATTCGGCATTGCCAATGCTTATCAAACGATATTATCCATCCGGGTTGGTGGGCCTTGGGGTTACGGCATTGCTTTCTGGATTTATGGCTGGTCAGGCCGGAAATATAAGCGCTTTTAATACCGTATGGACTTACGATATTTATAAGTCCGTTGTCAATAAAAAGGCTTCCGACACACACTTGCTCTGGATGGGTCGCACTTCAACAATTGTAGGCGTAATAATTTCTCTTGGTACTGCTTACTGGGCAAAAAGTTTTCCAAGCATTATGGACTATATGCAGGCAATTTTTTCTTGGGTCAATGCACCGCTTTTTGCAACAATGTTTCTTGGTATGTTTGTCTGGTGGATTACACCTAACGGAGCCTTTTGGGGGCTTATTGTCGGAATGTTTTCCTCTTTCTTTATGTGGATGGGTGGCAAATTCAATTGGTACAATGAAAGTATTATTACTCTTTCCCATGTTAAAAGCGAAATGGCGGCAAATTTTTGGCGTGCCTGGTGGGCCGGCTTCATTTGCGCTGCTGTAACTGTTGCCGTCAGTTTGTTTACAGAAAAACGTCCTAAGCAAGAGTTGGTTGGTCTGGTTAAAAAATTAACTCCAAGTACCATTGATAAAAATATTCCTTTTATTAAAAGGCCTGAGTTCCTTGCATTGGTCGCACTTGTTTTGGTAGTAATTCTAAATATTATATTCTGGTAAATTCAGCTAATTAAAAATAAGGATTTAAATTATGAATAGAATCGGACTTCTTCTTCTATTAGTTATTTCGATCAACTGTTATGCACAAAAATTTGACAGCCTTGCTTTAACGCCGCCGATGGGTTGGAATACATATAACACATTTGCCGGTAACTATAACGAACAAATACTTCGTGATATGGCAGATAAACTTGTCTCCTCAGGTATGAAAGATGCTGGTTATATCTATATTATCATTGATGATAACTGGACTGCTACCCGCGATAGTCTTGGTTTTCTTACTGTTGATAAAGGTAGATTCCCTTCTGGAATGCAAGCTGTATCAGACTATATACATTCCAAAGGATTGAAATTAGGCCTCTATTCGGATGTGGGATATAAAACTTGCGGCGGTTTTATTGCAAGCCGTGGTCATGAATTTCAGGATGCTCTTATGTGTGCCCGCTGGGGATGTGATTATCTCAAATATGATTGGTGTAACTCCGATGGTATAAACGCTATCGGTGCTTATACAACAATGAGAGATGCAATATTTGCTGCTAAAAGGCCTATGGTATTCAGCATGTGCGAATGGGGAAATAATAAACCCTGGGAGTGGGCAGCTTCTGTTGGCCATCTGTGGAGAACTACAGGCGATATAACAGCTTGCTTTGATTGCATTGACACTCATGGCGGTAAATATAATTCACTGGGTGTTATGCAAATATTAGATCTGCAGGAAGGACTTCGTAAATTTGCCGGGCCCGGACATTGGAATGATCCGGATATGCTCGAAGTTGGTAATGGAACTCTCACTCTCACAGAAAGTCGTGCTCATTTTTCTCTCTGGGCTATGATAGCTGCACCCTTAATTTCAGGAAATGATCTAAGAAATATGTCGAAGGATGTTCTTGATATTCTTACAAATAAAGAAGTAATTGCAATTGACCAGGATTCATTAGGAATTGAAGGTTTTAAACAAAGCAAAGCTGATAGCCTGGAAATTTGGTTTAAACCACTAAAAAACGGAGATTGGGCATTATGCTTTTTTAATCGCGGTTCAAAAACTGTAAATATAAATTACGATTGGAAAAATAAAGTTGTTAACGATGATGTGGCAAAATTGGAATTACAATTTAAAAATCATACATATACTTTGAGAGACCTTTGGGCAAAACAGAATATTGGTAATACTGCAACCACTCTAAAATCAAGACTTGTCTCCCATGATGTATTAATGCTCAGATTGATAAAATAATAAGGAAGGAGTTCATGACAAGGCGATTCTGTATGCCGGTTTTTTTGTTGCTAATTGTTTTTTTGTCGACTGTCATAAGTGCGCAAGAAAAAAAATTGAGCTGGTCGGTAAGAACTGCAGATAGTTTTATTAATAAATTTCCGGACCCGGACAGCATTCATTGGATCGGCCAAACAAATCACTTTAGCTGGCAGGCCGGATATGTAATGTTTGTAATGGAAAAGATGTGGCATGCAACAGGTGACATAAAATATTATAATTACATTAAGAAATATGTCGATCAGCAGGTAGATGAAAATGGTAATATTCCGGGCTTTTCCCCAACAGCTTTGGATAATTTTTTGCCCGGATATGCAATCATTTTTCTGTATGAGCAAACTCACCTTGAAAAATATAAAATAGCGGCAAAGAAAATCCGTGAGAGTTTTGGAAATTATCCCCGGAATTCTGATGGTGGTTTCTGGCATGGCGGCTGGGCAAAACATCAAATGTGGGTCGACGGCGTTTTCATGGGACAGATGTTTCTTGCACGTTATGGACATGTAATTGGCGATAGTGCTTATGCCTTTAATGAAGTAACTAAACAGATTAAATTAATCATTTCTCATTGTCTCAAATCCAATGGTTTACTTCTGCATGGATGGGATGAAAGCAAACAAGCTAGCTGGGCAAATAAAAATACCGGCCTCGCTTCCGAAGTATGGAGTGAAGGACTCGGGTGGTTCGCCTTATTAATTGCCGATGTTTTTGAATATTTACCGCAAGACCATCATGATTATAATTATCTTCTTTCAATTCTTCGCAATTTATGTGAAGGTCTTAAAAATGTTCAGGATGTAAACACCGGAATGTGGTGCCAGGTGGTTGATAAACCGAAGTTACCGGATAATTGGAATGAAACTTCAGGAACCGGTATGTATCTTTATCTCATAAAAAAATCTATTGAAATGGGTTATATCAGTAAGAAAGAATTCAACCCTGTTGTTAAAAAAGCTTATCATGGAATTATCAAAAAACTAAAAATAAATTCTAATGGTTTGGTTGATATTTATGACTGCAGTAGTATCGGTATTATGGATGATTACAATATGTATGTAAGCCAGCCAAAAGAAGTGAATACATTTGCTGGCGTAACATCTTTTATTATTGGTACACTTAGCATGGAAGGATTATATAAATAACTTAGATATAATTAACCAGTATTATTAATGGAGTATTGTAATGAAACAACTAAATATAATTATATTAATTTTATTATCGTGCATTATTTGTATAAATCCGCAGACAAAGGATTCATTGGGAACATTACCGGGTAATGGTTTAAACCAGCATCCATTTCTATATGTTGGAGAGTGGGATACACGTCATCCGGAAGCGCAATCAATGTTTCTTGTTAAAGGTGGGAAAGTTGTATGGCAATATTCCATTCCTCAGCATACTGAAACTGGAGGTATCCAGGAATTCGATGACGTTACCATGCTTTCTAATGGAAATATTGTGTATGCATGCATGTCGGGTGCCGGAATTATTACTCCCGAAAAGAAAATTATATGGCAGTTTAAATGTCCTAAAGGTACCGAGACGCATTCATGCCAGCCGATTGGCAAAGATAGCGTGTTGATGGTACTTAACGCTAATCCGCCCAAAGTTTTGATAATAAATACTGCAACTAATAAAATCCTTAAAGAGATTTTAATACCGACATCTTCTACCAACACTCACGGACAGTACCGTCATGTGCGGATAACTCCAAATGGTAATATAATGGTTGGTTTAATGGGAGAAGGCAAAGTGGTTGAATTTACTTTAGAGGGTAAAGAAGTTTGGTCGGTAGATGCAAAATCTCCATGGTCTGCTATCAGGCTGCATAACGGGAACACATTAATTTCAGGTGATGGAAACGGCTACACACGTGAAGTCAATATGAAAGGAGAGACAGTTTGGGAGTATACAAGGGCCGATGCACCATTTAAAATAGGTAATACCCAGACGGCAAACAGGTTGGCAAACGGCAATACTGTAATTTGTAATTGGATTGCAGGAAATCCTAAAACAGAAGAATGGCCGGGTACAGTTCAGGTTTTTGAAGTAACTCCGGATAAAAAAGTAGTTTGGGCATTATCTTCATGGTCAAATCCCGATTTAGGGCCATGTACATATATTCAACTTCTGGATGAACCGGGAAATCCGGATAATGGTGAATTGCAAAGGTAAAAAAAGAATAATTTTAAAATGTAAATAATGAATAATAAGTTGATTAAAATTAAAACGCATCTTGATAAGATAAGCAGCGGATCATTTTACAAGCTGCTTTCAATAGTAATTGGTTTTACTGCAACTGTTTGGTTTCTTATTCGGGTGATCCCAAAACCATCAAGAGCTTCTTATCCTTGTCAGCAGGCAGCTTTCCCGGTGGCTTCGGGTTTTGTACTTTGGTTAGTTGGCCTTTTGACTATAAAACCATCAATCAATAAAATAAAAACTGCCTTTCCGCATAAGTTGTGGATTGGTTCTTTATTGGTAGTAATGATGATAGTTTCTTTTCTGATCTGGACAATGGTTTCCTTTAGTATTGATATAAATGCTGTTCCAAAAGAATCCGGCACACCGTATAATTTTGTTCCTGCAAAGTCTAATTTCCCAAGGGGACGGGAATTGCATCCGGCTATAAATACCAATCAGGAAGCAATTAAAAATGCTTATTCGCCTATTGTTGATTTGGCGGCTTCTCCTAATCTTGGCGCTAAAACCATTCTCTTTGTTCTGGATGGACTTTACTGCGGTCGGAAATGGAGAACTTATCCTTTGCATTTTCCAAATCCTCCTTTTAATAATCAAGTGGAGCCTTATGAAAATTCGGATTGGCCTGTCAGTTTATTAGCTTCACTCGATGGAGTAGCTATCGATTGTGTCGGACTTGATATTCTTAATTCACAAATAAAAAACAATATTGATAGCAGCGGACATCCCCGGATTCTTTTGCGTAATAACGCCGATGATTATTTAATGGAAATGGCATTAGCTGACAATCCTCCTTCAGGTACTAAATATATTCAAGATGGTAAACTGGTCAATAGCCTGGGTGTTCATGAACATTGGGATGGCAATCTTACCAGAAAGTATTCCCGAAATATAAATCATTCAAAAGGGAAAGGTATTGAACTTATTTATTTGCCGTTTTAGTACCCGAACCTGATATATAAAAATAAAATGAATGCATTTTGTATTACAGAATACAGTTGCAAAATCTAAGGCAGATTGATATGAAAAATTTATTAATGGTTTTACTTTTAACATCTCTCTTCATTACTATAATTTTTTCTAATTCACACAATGATAGCAATCCTTTAGGCATGGTTCTCATTCATGCCAGAAATCAAACCTTTCTTATTGGTATGGATAGTACTGACTTATATAAAGGAGAACCTGTAAAAGGATGGGCGGGTTATATCGGCAAACATAGCGTTTCGTTTACTTACGATTTCTATATGGATTCAACTTTAGTAACACAGGCCGATTATTTAAAACTTATGGGAAATAACCCATCTGGAAAAATTACTGGAGATTTGCGGCTGCCCGTTGAACAGGTAACATGGTATGATGCTGTACTGTATTGCAATGCACGCAGTAAAAGAGATAATTTGGATACCGTCTATACTTATGCTTCTATTGTTCGAAAAGGTAATAATGTTGTTGGTATTGAAGGACTCAAATTCAATATTCAAAAAAACGGCTACCGTTTACCCACTAATGCCGAATACGAATATGCAGAAAGAGCCAATACGTCAGGGAGATATTTCTTTTCTCCTGACGGAAAAGATGTAAATGAACTTGGAAACCAATACGCTTGGTCTATTAATGTTTCCGGTTTCACGTACGAAAAAGGTGGGATATTTACTACTGTGGTTGCAAGCAAAAAACCCAATCCCTGGGGCATTTATGACATAGTTGGAAATGTATTTGAATGGGTGAATGATTGGGACGCTCCATATGTAACTTCACATGAACTTGATCCGGTAGGGCCGGATAACGGTTCTGAAGGGAAAAAAGTGGCAAAGGGCGGCTCCTATAGAACGGATATATCCGGCCATATGCGTATTGCTTATCATTATAAATGGACTCCTGAAAGTATAACGGGTGAAATTGGCTTTAGATGTGTTGCAACAAAAAAATGATTTGATTGATTGAAGTTCTAATTCCCGGCAATTATGACCTTCAACTGTTATTTTATTCTGTGCATTTTATAAGAATAGATCAATGATATTAAATTAATTGTAGGTGATTAAGAAAAATGAAGATGATTGTTTTTTATATTGGTTTGTTGCTTATTATTTCTATTAATGTTTATGGCCAAGTTGAAGAGGGTAAAATGTACATGATCATTGCTTGTCACAGCAATAAAGCGTTGGAGATAAAACCTGCCGCTGATATTACTGCCAGCGGGCTTCAGCTTCAACAAGACGACTCAACGGGGAATTCAAATCAATTATTCTATTTTAAGAAAATTAAAGGCAGTTATTTCCAAATTATTGCCGTGTGCAGTAATAAATCGCTGGAAATAAGAAATGGTTCACTTAAAGATCATGATACTGTTCAGCAAAATCAATTTTATGAACAGGACTGTCAGCTTTTTACTTTGATCAAAAACTCAAATGGTACATTCGCTATAGTTAATAAAAATAGCGGTTATGGTTTTGATATTCTCGGTGGCTCTAAATCATTTGGCAATAATACGGCTGTTATTCAATATTCTGCATCCGGAGCTCCTAATCAGTTATTCAGAATTGTAGAGTACGATAATAACCGGAATCCGAATGCGGAAGGTTTATTTAGGCATCCTTTCTTGTATACCGGTGAATGGGATTATCGTAAAACTGTACAAAATATTTTCGTTTTACGCGGTGGCGAGATAGTCTGGTCATATGGTATCCCTTTCAAAAATGAAAAGGGGGAAATGGAAGAATTAGGCGATGCGACAAGGCTTTCGAATGGAAACATCGTTTTTTGCCGGAAAGTTGGGGCAAGCGAAATTACTCCTGGTAAAAAAATTATCTGGAACACTAATGCTGAACCCGGTTGTGAGATACACTCCGTTCAACCTCTGGGTTTAGAGAAAGTTCTTGTTGTGCAGAACGGAAATCCCGCCAAAGCTATGATTATAAATATTACAACAAACAAAATTGAAAAGCAGGTAATTCTTCCTTCCGGTAATCCTCAAAGCAGCCACTTGCAATTTCGTCGTGTCCGTTTAACAAAGGATAGTACCTTATTGGCTGCGCATTTGGATGACAATAAAGTATCTGAATACGACCTTAATGGTAAAGAAATATGGTCGTTTGATGTTAACGGGCCTTGGTCGGTGGTACGTCTGAAAAATGGTAATACGCTCATCTCATCATATCCTTCATCAGTACTTGAAGTCAATAAATCAGGTAAGGTTGTATGGCAGTTTTCGGAAAAGGATATTCCCGCTATAACATGTTTCATTTTTCAGGAAGTTAGTCGTTTAGCTAATGGCAATACTATTATTTGCAACTGGTGTCCGGTTCACTTGAAAGATTCGGATGAGTGGCCGGGTACGGTTCAGGTTCTTGAAGTAACGCCTGACAAAAAAGTGGTTTGGACAATGAGCCAATGGAAAGCGCCCGTTGATTTGGGTCCGGCATCCTCCATCCAATTGCTTGATGAGCCGGGCATACCCGAAAACGGCGAATTACAAAGATAAAAGAATTGGTTATATATTACTTAAAGGAGGTTCTTAATTTTTATTAAATTTAAAACTACTATTGTCTTTATCTGCCTGGTTCTAAGTATGAATGTTTTACTGTCTGCCCAAAACGGTACGGATGAACATCCGAAAACTGAAATTTTACCCGGGAGAGGATTGGCACAACACGATTTCCTATATGCAGGTGAGTCCGGTAAACGCCAGGTATTTATTGTAAAGAATGGGAAGATTGCATGGTTCTATGAGGATGCTGCGGGTAAAGGTGAAGTCAGCGATGCCGTTCTACTTTCTAATGGCAATGTTCTTATTGCTCATCAATTCGCTATTAAATTAATATCGCCGGAGAAAAAGGTGCTATGGAATTACAATGCCCCGGAGGGTACTGAAATACATACTGCTGTTCCAATTGGGAAGAATTATGTCCTCTTTGTTCAAAATGGCAACCCGGCGATGGTTAAGGTGATTAATATTCATACAGGTGAAATTAAAAAACAATTTCAGGTGCCTGTTGCAAATCCAAATATTATTCACCCGCAATTCAGGCATGCGAGAATAACACCTGCCGGTACTCTTTTACTTGCCCATATGGATATGAATAAAGTTAGCGAATATAATTCAGATGGGAAAGAAATCTGGTCATTCCCGGCTGACGGACCATGGGGAGTTACACCTTTGGATAACGGCAATGTCCTTATCACAGATCGCCAGGACGTTCGCGAAATCAACCACCGTGGCGAAACAATTTCTCAATTTTCTAAAAACGATGCTGGTGATTATAAACTTGTTTCTATGCAGCAGGCCTGGCGCTTGCCAAATGGCAACACTTTAATAAACAATTGGCAGAATGAATGGAATGGGCCAATTGATAAATTGAATCCTCCTGTTCAGGCAGTTGAAATGACCCCTGATAAAAAAGTGGTTTGGGTGTTAAAACAATGGAAGGATCCTGATCTCGGCCCGTCAACAACTATTCAAATATTGGATGAACCAACAGCGCCGGAAAATGTAAGTTTTGGAGAAATTAAATAAAATTTTAATAATTTAGAAGATGATTTTTTAAACTGGTTCAGAATAATCCTATGGGCATAAAATATCAATTTATACTTATTATTTTTTTTCTGATGAACAATATTCTCGTCCTTAAAGCTCAGGATGTTAAGCATTCATTTGTATGCACGGATTATACAGGCGGAAAAGTATTTATTATTTCGGAAGAAGGTAATGTTGAATGGGAATATCCTGCCGAGCGCTGTAATGATATATGGCTGTTGCCGAACGGAAATCTGTTATTTAATACGGGTAATGGAGTAAAAGAGGTTACGCGGAAAAAAGAAGTAATTTTTTCTTATGAATCTAAAAGTGAAATTTATGCATGTCAACGGCTGCCGAATGGGAACACATTTATAGGCGAATGCAATTCAGGTTCTTTATTGGAAGTTTCTCCTGCCGGGAAAATTGTAAAAAAAATAAATCTTATTCCCGATGGCGCTGATGGCGGGCATTTATTTATGCGGAATGCAAGAAAACTGCAGAATGGAAATTATCTCGTTGCTCATTACGGCCTGGATAAAGTCTGTGAGTATGATTCTACAGGTAAAATAATTATGGAAATACCTATTAAAGGTGGTCCGCATTCTGTAATCCGTTTACCCAACGGTAATACACTCATTGCTTGCTCAGACCATAATGGTGAACCACGAGTTGTTGAGGTTGATAAATTAGGAAATATTATCTGGCAATTATTAAAAAATGAACTGCCTGGATTTGAATTAAAATTTATGACGGGAATGCAGTACTTGCCGAATGGAAATTTAGTTCTGACTAATTGGCTTGGACACAACCAATTTGGAAAAGCGCCGCATGTTTTCGAAATCACCCGTAATAAAAAAGTAGTTTGGGTGTATAGTGATAACTCTGTTTTAAAGACTATATCCAGTATTCAGTTATTGGATGTTCCGGGTAATGCAATACTTGGTGAAATATTACATTGACAGATCGGTTTAAAGCACCAGGTATGTAAAGTGAATTAACAATTTGAAAACAAATTAACGAACCGTGAAAAACAAATTCACTTATTAATTATTGATAACTAAGTAAATTTAGATCATTAAATTTATAAGTATAACTATGCGCAAAAAAAACCTTTCTTTGAGTTTATTCTTAGTAATCTTTTCTGTAAGTATTGTGTTTTCACAACCTGTAAATAGGAAAAAATTATTGTTTGATCAGGGTTGGAAATTCCACTTAGGCGACTTAAATCAAGCGCGTGAAACATTATTTGATGATGCTTCCTGGCGGTCTGTTAACCTGCCGCATGATTGGAGTATTGAAGCTGATTTTAATAGTAAATTAGCCAGTTGTACGGGCTATCTTCCCGGTGGATTTGGCTGGTATCGGAAAATATTTGATATACCTCAGAGTTACAAGGGTGAAACTATTACTATTCAGTTCGACGGTGTTTATTGCAACAGCGAAATTTGGGTTAACGGTAACTATGTCGGAAAACATGCTTACGGCTACACCAGTTTTTTCTTTAATCTTACTCCGTTTATTAATGTTGGTAAAAAGAATGTTATTGCAGTGCGCGTTGACCATAGGAAATACCTCGATACAAGGTGGTATAGTGGTTCAGGTATTTATAGACATGTGTGGCTGTTAGCTACCAACACTATACACGTAGGACAATGGGGAACATATGTCTTAACTCCGGAAGTTACTCTAAAAGCAGCAAAAGTTGCTATTAAAACAATTATAGCTAATGATAAAAAAATAACTAAAACAATAAAACTCTTATCTCTGCTTGTCGATGCAAATGGAAATGAAGTAGCTAAATCTGAAACGAAAGTCTTATTATCAGACAGTTTAACGCCGGTTAGCCAGTCCGTTATTTTAGATAAACCTATTTTATGGGATCTTGAAAATCCTTATTTATATACAATTAAAACCAAGGTTATAGCAGGCAATGATGTAATTGATGAATATGAGACCCCGTTTGGTGTCCGCACAATTAAATTTGATCCCGATAAAGGTTTCTTTCTTAATGGAGTAAACACAAAGCTCAAAGGTGTATGCCTTCATCACGATGGTGGTAGTGTTGGAGCTGCCGTTCCCGAAAAAATTTGGGAAATCAGGCTTGAAAAACTTAAAGCGGCCGGGTGCAATGCCATACGCACCAGCCATAACCCGGTTGCGCCTGAATTTCTTGACTTGTGCGATAAACTTGGCTTTCTCGTAATGGATGAAGCATTTGATGAATGGGAATATCCCAAACTTAAATGGATTAATGGTTGGAATCAGACTATGGCGGGATTAGACGGATATCCGGATATTTTCGAACAATGTAGCGAAAAAGATTTATACTCCATGTTATACCGCGATAGAAACCATCCCAGTGTTATAATATGGAGTATTGGTAATGAAGTGGATGGCAAAAATGACCCGTATTCTGATCCATCAGATTCAGATTATAACCCGGGTAATCCTGATGCTGCCCGAATAGTAGACGTTGCCCGGAAATTTGTTAAACTCGTTAAAAGTGTTGATACTACCAGGTTTGTTACCATGGCAATGGCAAATGTTGCGACTTCAAATAAAGAGGGATTACCCGAACTATTGGATATTTCAGGGTATAATTATACCGAAGGTCTGTACCAAAATGATCATATAAAATATCCCAACAGAGTTATTTTCGGTAGTGAAAATTCCCACAATTATTATGCATGGAAGGTTGTAAAAAACACCGACTTTATTAGCGGAGAGTTTCTTTGGACCGGGGTTGATTACCTTGGTGAAGCAAGGGTATATCCGTCTCACGGATCAACTTCAGGGTTGCTTGACCTAACCTCATTTGAAAAACCTGTATATTATTGGCGACAGGCAATGTGGTCAGAAAAACCCATGCTTTATCTTGTATCACGGAAAATGAAAAATTCAGATAATGTATCTGTCGATCCCATGTCCAATTTGGCTGGTTTCTTAAATTCATCCGATCAGAATGAATATTGGAAGTATAATACTGGCGATTCCGTTCTGGTAATGGCTTATTCAAATTGCAGCGAAGTAGAATTATTTATAAATGGAAAATCCTTTGGCACAAAAAAATCTGATCCGGCAAACTCTTGTTTTTGGTGGTATGTACCGTATGAAACCGGAGAAGTGAAAGCAATAGCTAAATCGGCAGATAACAAAACCTTGACATCAACGCTTCAAGAAGTTTCGGATCCGGTCAAAATAATTCTTAAGCCGGATGTAGAAAAATTGAAAGCAAATAATGAGGACGTTGCCATTGTTGAAGTTCAACTGCTTGATAAAAACAACAACAGGGCACTTTTATCTAATAACCTTATTAACTTTCAAATAACAGGTGAAGGTTCAATTATCGGCGTCGATAATGGCGATACATCTGATCTGGAAAATTATAAGTTGCCGGAACGCCACGCTTCTTCCGGCCGTTGTATTGTAATTATACGGACTACCGGGACAAGTGGCAGCATTAGGTTAACGGCTAAATCACAAGGTTTACCCGATGCTGTGGCAGAGATTGTGAGTGAGTGATCTATCAGTGTAAAATTCAAAACTAAATTGTCTGCAAAAATTATTTTGCATCGATATATTTAATACTATCAAGTTTGTTTATAAATTATAACTGCACTAATTAAGGACCTTAGAAATGAAATCAAATATAAATATTCTTGTATTTATAATATTTCTTCTATCTGTAAGTTTATCGCTTTCAAAATCAGTTGGAAGAGAAAAGATATTATTCGACTATGGATGGAAATTTTTACAAGCTGATACTAAAGGTGCAGAACAGACAAATTTTAATGATACTAGATGGAGAACACTCAATCTTCCGCATGACTGGAGCATAGAGGGTGAATTCAAAGAAGATGCTAAGACAAAGGGTGCGGGCGGTTATCTTCCTACAGGTATTGGATGGTATCGAAAACATTTTAATTTGTCTGCTGATCATACCGGACAAAATATTTGGATCGAGTTCGATGGAGTTTATATGAACAGTGATGTCTGGATAAACGGGCAGCATTTAGGCAAACATCCTTATGGTTATACAAGTTTTTACTACGATCTGAGCCCATATGTAGAAAAAGGCGAAAACTTAATAGCAGTACGAGTTGACAATTCTCTGCAACCTAATAGTAGATGGTATTCAGGATCAGGCATTTACCGCCACGTATGGTTGAATATTGCAGGTGCCTTACATCTATCTCAATGGGGAACCTATATTACTACACCTTCGGTCGATTCCGCATCTGCATCTGTATTAGTTCGTACTTCAATTGAAAACACCCTTCCAATTAATAAAGATATTGTGCTAAGGTCCGTTGTTGAAGATAATGCAGGTAATGAGATAGCAGCAATCGAAACACCGGTTTCACTTCTTCCATCGGGTAAAACGGAAATTGAACAGACCATAAAAGTTATTTCTCCTGTGTTATGGTCTATTGATAATCCTGCATTATACACACTTCATTCTTTCGTACTGGATAAACAAATTGTTAATGACAATCTTATTTCTTCTTTCGGTATTCGTAAAATCGAATTTGATAAAGACAATGGCTTTTTCCTGAATGGAAAACACATAAAATTGAATGGCGTATGCTTACACCACGATGCAGGTTGTCTTGGTGCTGCTGTTCCTGAACAGGCATGGAAAAGAAGATTACTGTTATTAAAAGAAATGGGCTGCAATGCAATAAGAACTTCACATAACCCCCCGGCTCCTGAATTTCTTGATCTTTGTGATAAAATGGGCTTTTTAGTAATGGATGAAGCTTTTGATGAATGGGAGATTCAAAAAGGACAAGTGGAGTATAGCTATCACTTGTACTTTGATGAGTGGTACCAATCGGATTTAACTTCAATGATTCAAAGGGACCGTAATCATCCTTCAATTATTATTTGGAGTGCCGGAAATGAAGTTTTAGATCAGGGTACTGATAGAGGGACGGAAGTTTTGCGAAAATTAATTGAAATATTTCATAATGAGGATCCGACAAGGCCTGTAACTGTAGCAAATGACAGAATTGCTGACGTTGACTATCCTGCAAAACCGGCATTTCTCGAATTGGAAGATGTTGTTGGTTATAATTATGTTGACCGCTGGCTTAAACGCAGAGAATTATATTATAGTGTTGACAGGCATGATCACCCTAATTGGAAAATGATCGGAACTGAAAATGTTTCAATCCCCGGAGTTAGAGGTGGATATTCCCTTGGCTTTGATATAAAAAATGTTGTAAGAACCGGTCGTTATATTGATTATAAAATAAATATGATTCAAGCTGAACAGTTATGGAAATTTACATCTGTGTATGATTATGTAATCGGTGATTTTATGTGGACCGGCGTTGATTATCTTGGTGAAGCCCAATGGCCAAATAAAAGTTCCAACTCAGGCGTTCTTGACCTTTGCGGTTTTCCTAAAGATGCTTATTATTCTTATCAAAGCCGATGGACGGGTGAACCGATGGTTCATATTTTCCCTCATTGGAATTGGGCAGGCTATGAAGGCCGCGTTGTTTCTGTAATCGCATATACAAATTGCGATAGCGTCGAACTTTTTTTAAATGGTAAATCCTTTGGTGTAAAATCTGTCGTATTCCCTCAGCAGGGTAATTCGGGAGGCTGGAATAAATTTGATCATCCGTATGTCCCCGCTACAACATCTGATTTACATCTCTCCTGGGATGTACCCTATGAACCCGGTACCCTGAAAGCAATCGGGAGAAAAAATGGAAAAATTATTAATGAAGAAGTTCGAACAACTTCTAAGCCAGTGGCAATTCGTCTATCTGTTGATAAAAAAGAAATCAGTGCAGATGCTCACGATATTGCCAATGTTAAAGTAGAAATTGTAGATGAAAATGGATTGGTCGTCCCCGATGCTGATAATCTGGTTGAATTTAATATTGAAGGGGAAGGAACTCTGGCTGGTACGGATAATGGTGATACCGGGGACAAAACTAGGATGAAAAGTAAGCAGCGTAAGGCCTTTAACGGTTTGGCACTTGCTGTAATTCAGTCAACTCAAAAAAGTGGAAACATTCATTTGACCGCGGTATCCAAAGATCTGAAAGCAGCCGCAATTCAAATTGTTTCAGGTAATTTTTAATTTTAAAAAAGGATTTGGTTATGAAATTAACAAATTATTTACTTAAATATTTTTATTCAGGAAAATATTATATTTCAATTATATGCTTCATGGTACTAAGCCTGTATATAACTGAAACCGATTGCCAAATTATTAACATTGATGGAAATGCGGGCGGTAAAATGTTTTATGGAATCGGCGCCGTTAGCGGGGGTGGTGCTACTTCTGTATTATTGAAAGACTATCCGGAACCTCAGCGCAGCCAGGTTCTGGATCTTCTGTTCAAGCCGGAATTTGGTGCTTCCATTTCGGCATTGTTAGTTGAAGTGCCGGGTGATGGAAATTCAACCCAGGGATCAGAGTCAAGTCACATGCATTTAAAAAATGATGAAAACTACAGCAGGGGATATGAATGGTGGCTGATGAGCGAAGCCAGAAAAAGAAACCCGTTAATTACACTTGATGCTAATGCTTGGAGTTGTCCTGAATGGATCGGACAGGGCAATTTTTGGTCTCAGGATATGTGTAATTATTATGCTAATTGGATCAAAGGATTAAAAAACGTCTATGGGCTGGATTTGGATGCCATAGGATGCCGTAACGAAAAAGGTGTTAATGAAGAATTTGTAAAAATGTTCAGGTCTACGCTCGATAAAAATGGATTTTATAACGTTAAAATCCAGGGCTTTGACAATTGGGGACGAGAAAAATTTGACTGGTGCAAAGATATGAAAACCGATTCTGTTTTAAAAGCTTCTGTGGCTATTATGAGTGCTCATACGTTAAATGATATGCCGGCGCCCCAGGATGTAATAAAACTTAGTGAAGAATTAGATAAGCCAATATGGAATTCTGAAGAACATATATATAAAAAAGGTTATGATTGTGAAATTAGTTTGGTTGAATCATTTAATAAAAACTATATTGAAAGCGGTGCAACCATGATTGTTGACTGGTATCTTGTTGCTTCCACATATAGCATAGAACCATTTCCGGAAGATCCTGCCATTATGGTAGCGCGGGAACCTTGGAGTGGAAATTATTATATCCGGCCTGTCATGTGGGGATATGCCCATTACGGACAATTTTGTCAACCCGGATGGCAATATGTAAAAGGTGCTTGCGGAAAATTAAATGGTGGCGGTACCTATGTTACATTAAAGTCTCCCCAAAACGATTACAGTATTATTGCTGAAACTAAGAATGCTCATTCAAATCAGAAAATTATTTTCAATGTTAGTGGCGGTTTATCTACCCGTAAATTATGTGTCTGGCGTAGTAATGCCAACGAGCAATTTGTCAAGATGGACAATATAACTCCGGTTAATGGTTCTTTCGAAATCACATTGGAACCTCAATCCATTTACTCAATTTCTTCAACTTCCGGACAACAGAAAGGTTCATTTTCGGATATTCCGGTTTCAAAACCCTTCCCGTTCCCATATTACGAAACATTTGATGAATATAAAAACGCAAAAGATTTTGGATACCTGCCGCATTATACGGCAGACATTGCAGGAGTATTTGAAATTGCAGAACGACCTGACAATGAAGGCAAATGTCTGCGTCAGATAGTCAAGGCCGGATCACAGAGCTGGGCGCCTGAGTGGATGCCGTATACAATATTGGGAGACCGGAATTGGAAAGATTATGAAGTTAGTGTCGATATCTACCTTAATAATGAAGGTTGGGCCGGGATTATGGGGCGAATAACTGGGACAGGAACCGGCTATGGCTGTAAGCCAGATGGGTACTATATGAGCGTATCTGCAGATGGTGCCTGTTCTTTGTTTGTTTCTAAACAGAATGAAAAAATTGAATCTGGAACGATGCTGGCAACTGGAAAAGCGTCAAATATTGCTGCTAATCAATGGCACTCTGTTCTTCTTCAGTTCTCCGGATCTTCTATCAAGGGATTTGTGGACAATATTCAGGTATTAGCTGCAACCGACTCCACTTTTTCGGAAGGTATGGTCGGGCTCGTTGCAGGAAGTAAAAATAAGACGAATAATATTGCATTGTTTGACAACTTAATAATTAAATCACCCGGTGCTGCAACTCCGGTTCCAAATGTATTTTCGCAAAAGATTTTCCCGATCTATAAACAGGAGGGTAAATAACGAATAATCATTTACTTCAGACACACACTTTTTAGCTAAACTTTGAAAGTTGGATCTCCGGAATTTAAATAGAAGGAGTAATACTATAATGAAAATTATACGAATAATAATATCTTTCTGGTATTTGGGTGCTTTGTTGTTATTTGGGACTGCTTGTGGTCAGACTACAATGGGAATGATGCCAAAGATAGTTGAGAAGGATGGTCATCATGCCCTTTTAGTTGACGGACAACCATTCTTCATGCTGGGAGGTCAGGCGCACAACTCTAGCGGCTGGCCGGGTATGCTACCGGATGTATGGTCGGCGGTGGAAGCAATGCATGCCAATACTCTTGAAGTTCCTATTTACTGGGAACAAATTGAAGCAAAACAAGGAGAATTCGATTTTTCTTTGGTGGATACACTTCTGAAACAAGGCCGGGCACACAATGTAAATCTCGTACTTTTATGGTTTGCTACATGGAAAAACGGCAGCAGCCACTACATGCCCGGTTGGATGAAGCATGATCCCGTTAGATACCCCAACATTACCGGCGCAGATGGTCAACCGGTAGATTCACCATCACCTTTCTCGCAGGCAGCTATGGAAGCAGACGCTAATGCTTTCGCGTCAGTGATGGGGCATTTGAAAAAAGCTGACCCGCAGCATACCGTGATTATGGTTCAGGTTGAAAATGAACCCGGAGCCTGGAATAGCGTGCGGGATTATTCAGCGGCAGCTCAGAAATTGTTTGAAGGCCCGGTGCCTGCGGAGTTGATCAAACCTGAAATTTTCAAAGCTTTGAATATGCCTGTTGGAACTGAAGGAACCTGGCATGAAGTGTTTGGAAATAATGCGGATGAGTATTTTCATGCTTGGTCGGTTGCCCGGTATATAGAGCATGTAGCAGCAGCAGGCAAAGCTGTGTATCCGTTACCTTTGTATATTAATGCAGCTTTACGTGATCCTCTTACCAATCCTCCGGCTTCAACATATGAGAGTGGCGGAGCAACCGATAATGTAATTCCAATCTGGAAGGCAGTTGCGCCGGACATCGACTTATTGGCCCCGGACATTTATTTATCACAAAGCGCTCAGGATCTGAAGGTGATTGATCTATATGACCGTTTCGATAACCCTTTGTTTGTTCCGGAAACCGGCTCCGGTGCTGATTATGCCAGGTACCTGTATGTAGTTTTGGCACACGGAGGTTTGGGGTTTTCACCATTTGGCATAGACAACAATGGGCAGGAAACAATAGAAAGTGAGAATGCCGCGCGTTTATCTGCTATTGCTCACGAATACGCTATGGTAACCCCCATGATGAGGGAACTTGCAAAGTGGGGTTTCGAAGGAAAAATCAAGGCAGTTGTAGAGAGTGAGGACCATGCACCAAAGACGATTGATCTTGGCAAGTGGCAAGCCACAGTAACTTTTAGCTCCACTGATGCACGATCGGTTCAATCCAATAACCGGTCCATCGGTAAAGCAATGATTGTGCAGCTTGGTGAGAGCGAATTTATCCTGGTAGGTACACTTTGCCACATTACTTTCAGGCCTGTTGGTGCAGATTTAGGCAAAGCCTGGCAATATCTGAAAGTTGAAGAAGGCCATTTTGAAAACGGAAGTTTTAAACTATTGAGAATTAGAAATGGCGACGAAACAGATTGGGGTGGTCCGCGTTTCGGTTACATGCCGGTTGTTTTGCATACTACGCTAATATTACATTAATAAAAAGATTAATTAATGAACAGGATGCAATATAAATGAGAAGATTCTTTTCCCTATTGTTTGTTTTTTCTATTATCGGTATCCTTTCAACCTTATGTCCTGCACAATTAAATTTTTTTTACAATATTAAAGATTACGGAGCAAAAGGTGACGGGAAAACTATCGACTCTAAAGCTATTAATAATGCAATTGAAGCAGCTTATGAGAGTGGAGGAGGAACTGTTTACTTTCCTGCAGGCAATTATCTTTCAGGTTCTATACATCTAAAAAGCAATATTACTTTATATTTGGAAAACGGCTCGGTTATTACTGCTGTGTCGCGAAATTATGCTTTAGATTATGACGAAGCAGAAAAAAGTATTAATGATATTTACCAGGACTACGGGCACAGTCATTGGCATAATGGTTTTATTTGGGGTGATAGTATCCAAAATGTATCGATCATAGGTCAGGGTCTTATTTACGGCAAAGGTCTGCTGAATGATTGGATTAAGAGTAGTAAAATTGCTGATAAAACACTCAGTTTATATAAGTGCCGAAATGTAATCCTTAGAGATTTTAAAATTTATCATGGCGGTTGGTTTGCTATTCTTGCCACTGGAGTTGATAACCTTACAGTTGACAATCTCAAAATTGATACTAACAGGGATGGGGTAGATATTGATTGTTGTAAGGATGTGCATGTTTCAAATTTATCGGTTAACTCACCTTATGATGACGGAATTTGTTTAAAAAGTACATATGCACTCGGTTATTCGCGTGCAACCGAAAATGTTACGATTACAAATTGCCAGGTAAGCGGTTATGATGAAGGATCTTTGTTGGACGGAACTTATAAACGTTCTAAAAATCCGGAATATGGATATCACCCGACTGGAAGAATTAAATTCGGTACTGAATCCAACGGCGGATTTAAAAACATTACAATCTCAAATTGTGTGTTTGATTACTGCAGAGGAATTGCTCTGGAAACAGTTGACGGTGGACTTTTGGAAGATGTAACGATTACCAACATTACAATGAGAGACATTGTTAACGATCCGATTTTTTTAAACTCGGTGCAAGAATGCGCGGGCCGGAAGGCGTACCAATTGGAAAGCTAAGACGAATAAATATAAGTAATATTATAGTTTATAGTGCCGATCAATCTTATGCCTGTACCATTTCCGGTTTACCTGGCCATTCGGTTGAAGATGTCCATTTAAGTAATATCAGGATTTTTTATAAAGGTGGAGGTACAAAAGAACAAGCAGGAAGAGATGTTCCGGAAAATGAAAATAAATATCCCGAACCGGGGATGTTTGGTGTAAACCCTGCCTACGGTTTATTTGTACGTCATGCTAACAACATTAAAATCAATGATGTTGAGTTCAATTTTATGGAACCTGACTATAGACCCGGGCTTTTATTTGACGACGTTGACGGTGTTGATTTGAGAAATGTAACTATTCAGCATGTGGAAAATTCAAATGCTGTTGTCCTGAAGAATGTTAAAAATTTTAATATTCTTCAATGCAAAGGTATTAATGACCAGGAAATACAAAATATAATTGAGAAAATATTACCGTAAAACAGAATTTATTCCCTTATCAGGAATAATAATTTTTAAAGAATTGCTTAAAGAAAGGTTGATATGATAATTGTTAAAAACGAAATGAGTGCCAAACCGGCTCTTATTAAAATAAACCATAAATTTGCAGAGTTAATTATCATGCTCCTATTATGTTCATCGATAATAATTGCTCAAAATAATAATAATTTTCTGGTAAAATCTCCCGACGGAGTTATCACTGTTAAAATAGAAGTAGGAGCCAAATTACTATGGTCAGTCCAACATGACGGGCAGCTGATTATCCTGCCTTCATCAATTTCAATACAGTTGGAAGATGGCTGTGTACTTGGCGGTAATGCAAAAATTATTTCCTCCAATCAGGATAAAGTTGATAAAGTTATCTCAGCAATAAATTATATCAAAAAAAGCATACCTGATAACTATAATCAGCTTACAATAAATTGTGAAGGGGGTTATGGAGTAATATTCAGGGTTTACAATGATGCCGCTGCATACAGGTTTTTTACTACAAAAGAAGGTGATATTATTATAAAAAATGAAGAGGCCAACTTCAATTTTACCGGTGATTTTAAAACATTTATGCCTTTTATGTGGGATTATAGAGATAATAAAATTTTCAATTCAGCTTTTGAAGCTCTTTATCATGAGATCACTTTTTCACAGTTCCCTGCTGATTCATTGGCATTCCTGCCTCTGCTTGTAGATGTTGGCAATAGTAAAAAAGTTGTGATCACCGAGGCTGACCTGGAAGACTACCCTGGTATGTACATGAATGTTAATGAAACTCAAAAAGGGCTTAAAGGAGTTTATGCGCCTTATCCTCTAGAAGCAAAGTTGGGAGGATATACTAATAGAAATTATGTCCCAACCAAAAGAGCTGATTACATTGCTAAGACAAACGGTACAAGAAATTTTCCATGGAGAATTGTTGCTGTTAGTAAAAGCGATAAAGATTTATTGAACAATGATATTGTCCAAAAACTGGCTTCACCCAACAGGTTGGACGATATTTCTTGGATTAAACCGGGACAGGCTGCATGGGACTGGTGGAATAATTGGAACATCACTCATGTCGATTTTAAAGCCGGTATAAATACACAGACTTATAAATACTATATTGACTTTGCCGCTGTCAATAAAATAAAATATATTGTTATGGATGAAGGCTGGTCAAAACTTACGGATCTCTCAAAAATAGTCCCAGAAATAAATCTTAAGGAAATTATTGATTATGGTAAAGTGAAAGGTGTGGATGTAGTCCTGTGGGCTTCATGGTATTTTGTTACCCGGCAGATGGATGAAGTTTTTCCTTTGTATTCTAAAATGGGTATAAAAGGATTCAAGATTGATTTTGTCGATAGAGATGATCAGGTTGCTGTGGAATCGATCTATAAAATTGCCCGGAAAGCCGCTGAATATCACTTGCTTGTTGATTTTCACGGGATGTATAAACCAACCGGTATCCAAAGGACATATCCTAATGTAATTGGATTTGAAGGAGTTAAAGGATTGGAAAATTATAAATGGGCTAATGAGGATCAGCCTCGTTACATTGTCTCCATTCCTTACATTCGTATGTTCGCAGGGCCGATGGATTATACTCCTGGTGCAATGAGGAACGCCAATAAAGCCAACTTCAGGCCGTTAAACGATAATCCGATGAGCCAGGGAACGCGCTGTCAGCAGTTGGCAATGTATGTCGTTTTTGAAGCGCCTTTTCAGATGCTTGCAGATAATCCCACTATCTATATGAAAGAACAGGAGTGTACTGATTTTATTACAAAAGTCCCTACAACTTTCGATGAAACCGTACCGCTTGATGGAAAAGTTGGAGAGTTTATTGCACTTGCACGTAAAAAAGGAAATATATGGTTCGTAGGTGCATTGACTAATTGGACGCCGCGGGATTTAACTCTTAATTTTTCATTTCTCGGTAAAGGTACTTATAAAGCGGTAGTATTTAAAGACGGTCTAAATGCAGATCGTGATGGCACAGATTATAAAAAAGAAGTAATAAAAATTTCAGCCGGAAATAAATTAGATATTCACCTGGCACCGGGGGGCGGCTGGGCTGCCAGGATTGAGAAAGTTAAATGATTTATTGATTTTGAGAATTGAGGGGGAAGTAGATAATTCCCTCCCTGGGTATCTCCGGGGAAGGAACTTAAATAGAAAAAAAATTTTTGTTATGATAAATTATAATTTAATCTAACAATTGAGTTAATGAAAACTTCCTGGGCTAGGAACAGGGCCAGTGCGGAGATAAAATACAACTTACTCCTGGACTCATTCCCTGATTAAATAGGAAAGGGGAAAACGGGTTCTATTAATTTAGACTGTATATGAAAAAATTTTGCATTCTTTTATTTGTGCTTTTTGTCAGTGATTTTATGATCGGTCAAACTGTTGAACTTCCGGTACTTCGGAAAACCGGCGGTATGCCTCTTATGGAAGCATTCCAAATAGAGCTACTGTTAGGGAGTTGGATACTACAAACATTTCAATTCAGCAATTCTCTGATTTACAGTAGACCAGAGAATTTTACTTGCACATTCTGTTGGGCACCCGGTAAAATAATTTTTACTTTTAATTAGAAGGAAGGTTGATATGACAAATCTAAATGACAATTTAAACTGCAATCTAATCCTTAACAATATGAACTATATAATTGCTCGGTTAATTATTATGCTTGTATTGAGTGCATCTATGCTAATAGCTCATAATAATAGCTTTGAAGTAAAATCACCGGACGGCGTTATTACAGTTAAAATAGAAGTAGGCGCCAAACTGCTATGGTCTGTTACGCATGACGGCCAACAGATTATTCTGCCTTCATCTATTGCGCTTCAACTGGAGGACGGCCAGGTACTTGGCTATAATGCAGTAGTTATTGATTCCAAAAAGGAAACAGAAAATAAAATAATATCCGCAGTAAATTATATAAAAGCTAAAGTCCTGAATCAGTATAATCAACTTACAATAAATTTTAAAGACGATTTCGGGGTAATTTTCAGAGTTTATAATGATGCCGCTGCATACAGGTTTGTCACAAGCAAAGTTGGCGATATTATCATTAAAAATGAAGAAGCTAACTTCAATTTTACAGGTGATTATAAAACATTTATGCCTTTTATGTGGGACTATAGGGAAAATAAAATTTTCAATTCATCTTTTGAAGCTCTTTATCATGAAATCACTTTTTCACAGTTCCCTCCCGATTCATTGGCATTCCTTCCGCTTCTTGTGGATGTAGGCAATAATAAAAAAGTTGTAATCACCGAAGTCGACCTCGAAGACTACCCCGGTATGTACATGAATATTAATGAAACCCAAAAGGGACTAAAAGGAGTTTATGCGCCCTACCCGTTGGAAGCTCATTTGGGAGGTTTCGGCAATATAAATTATGTTCCTACTAAAAGAGCAGACTATATTGCCAAAACTAATGGTACGCGTAATTTCCCTTGGCGTGCAGTCGTTGTCAGTAAAAGTGATAAAGAATTATTAGCTAATGATATTGTACAAAAATTAGCATCTCCTCCAAGAATAAAAGATATCTCCTGGATAACGACGGGACAGTCAACCTGGGATTGGTGGAATGCACGTAATATATCGCACGTAGATTTCAAAGTTGGTCTCAATTTGCCGACATATAAATATTACGTTGATTTTGCTGCCGCCAATAATATAAAATTTGTTCTTGTTGAAGGCGCTTTGAAGATGGATCTTACCCAAATGAATCCTGATTTAAATCTCCCGGAATTAATTAAATATGCTAAGAAAAAAGGTGTTGAAGTTGTTACCTGGGCTTCATGGTATCAAGTCACTCAGCAGATGGATACGGTATTTCCATTCTATGCTAAAATGGGCTTGAAAGGATTTAAAATTGATTTCGTCGATCGCGATGATCAGGTCGCTGTGGAATCAATTTATAAAATTGCCAGGAAAGCGGCTGAATATCACCTGCTCGTTGATTTTCATGGAATGTATAAACCAACAGGTATCCAAAGGACTTATCCTAATGTAATTGGCTTCGAAGGAGTTAAGGGATTGGAAAATTATAAATGGGCTGTAGAGGATCAGCCCCGTTATGTGGTTACAATCCCTTATATTCGAATGCTTGCAGGGCCGATGGATTATACACCTGGTGCAATGAGGAACGCCAATAAAGCCAACTTCAGGCCGATAAACGACAATCCCATGAGCCAGGGAACGCGTTGTGCACAGTTGGCTATGTATATCATTTTTGAGGCTCCTTTTCAGATGCTTGCAGATAATCTGACTGTCTATATGAAAGAGAAGGAGTGTTTTGATTTTATTACAAAAGTCCCTACAACTTTCGATGAAACCGTACCGCTTGATGGTAAAGTAGGAGAATATTCTGCACTTGCACGTAAAAAGGGAGATATATGGTATGTCGGTGCAATGACGGATTGGACTTCGAGGGATTTAACTCTTGATTTTTTATTTCTCGGCAAAGGGACGTATAAAGCAGTTGTGTTTAAAGACGGCGTAAATTCAGATCGTGACGGCACTGATTATAAAAAAGAAGTAATAAAAATTTCAGCCGGAGATAAATTGAATATTCACTTGGCTCCGGGAGGCGGCTGGGCTGCAAGGATAGAAAAAGTAAAATAATATCAATAGAATAAAATTTTCCGATCGGAGTTAAAATGTTTCGTTTAAATAAATTTTTTGTAATCCTTGTTTGCATCTTCTGCAGCTTAATCAACGTTAATGCGCAGACCGGCCCGGTAGTTATTAAATCTCCTGATGGGCAAATAGAAATAGAGATTGCTACACTCCATGATATAGCTTTAAGTGCGGAAGGCGGCCAACTGGCTTACCAGGTTTCATTTCAAGGAAAGCAGGTACTCGAATGGTCTCATCTTGGGCTTATAATAGAAAGTTCGCCTGTACTTGGTTCGAATGTTAGGATACAGTCGTCCGAAATGTCTGTCATGGATGAGACTTGGACTTCGGTTCAAGGCAAGGCTAATCCCATTCGCAATCACTATAATGCAGTTACTGTACAAACATTGGAAACTGATTCAAATGGCCGTCGTCTTATTATTGAAGCAAGAGCATATGATGATGGAGTTGCATTTCGCTATTTTATCCCGGAACAGCCTTTTGTTAAGGAATTGAAAATTCTTAACGAAATAACTCAATTCCGCTTTTCTAAGGATGCAAATACTTTCCCCATGATATCGAGGGGTTTTCAAACCAGTAATGAGGACGATTATCATGAATTAACAATCAACGGGATGCATCCGGAATACTTGGTTAATCTTCCCCTGCTTATAAATCTCCCAGGGATTGCCTGGGTCGGACTCACTGAAGCCGACCTTGAAGTTATTCCGTTTAAAGTCCAGTCAATATTTGTACTTTAATTATTTTTTTTTGAACTTAAAAAGTTCTGTTCTTTGACATAATGTTTTGACGTAATGATAATTATTTACTAATTTTTCTCCATTGAATTTTGAGATTCAGATTCTATGGAACAGTGAGAGACAGATCCCGTATTTAATGATGTTATTTCATTTTGGGACATCTCTTGCTGTTTCCTTTTTCTGTATTGCTTGTTTGAAACAGGGGCATCTGAATCAAGCTCTTGGAATCGTCTTAGCTTGATGTTTACTTTTTTGCTTTTCAGATGATTGTCCAGCATTTTCTTGGAATTAGCTTTGTCCTTTTCAGGATTAAATTTCTCATTATTCTTAAGCATCCCGTAGATAATCCTCAGTGTTTTGTGCATGCAGGTTACTAATGCTTTTATTTTTTTCATTCCCTTACTGCAATGACGCACGTATATTTCTTTTATGAGAGGATTACATCTAATTGCAGTAAAAGCCACATTATAAAGAAGGGCTCTTGCTTCTCTGCTGCCTTGTTTGCTTATATGCATTCCGGAGGTTCCATCGCCGCTTTCTTTCCAGACAGGATGAAGTCCAAAGAATGAGGCTAACTTCTTTGTACTGCTAAAATTGTCAATTGATACTATCTTGAGCATCAATCCAATGGCTGTGTAATCACCAATCCCTTTGAAACTTTTTAGTAGTTCTATTTCAGGTAATTGACAATTATCTGCAATAAGCTTCGAACGCTTATTTATTAGTTTAGTTAGACTAATAATTTGTTTTACAAGAGAAATTATCAGTTCCCCGGTTATATTATCAGTAGCCGAAGCTACAGAACTTTTAGCTCTACTTATCAGCTTTAAGGCTCTTGCCTCTGATACATAAGCTATAGAAGACAATGCTGATATTCTGGCTTTGGATAAGTGTTTTGCCGTTGGATACTGCATAATGGTCATTAATAACCATTTAGGATAGCCATACTTAGCATATCTTAAAAGTTCCGGATTTGCATTGTAAAGATTACCTTCAAGCTGATTATAAAGCTGTGTCCGCTGTTTGGTAAGAAGCCTTACAAACTTCCAATGCCTTCTCAAAGAGCAAAATTTATCTGTCTTCTTAAAGATAACTTTATCTTTATAGTTAATCAGATATTCAGCAATATTCCCGGCTGCCTTTTTATCGGTTATTATCCTGGTTAGTGAAGCTCTACTGCTATGATGAGTACCTATAGGGTTTATCCTTGCAACAGATATTTCTATTCTGTCCTGCATATCGCATAAACTCTCAAACCAGTTGTTCTCATAACCGCCGGTTGATTCAACACCGGCTATTATTGCACAACCCGGATGCTCTGTAACAAAATCTATTAGAACATTACTGAGCAGATGGTGTCCTTTTGCTGTATCATCAAGCTGAAAATTCTTTAAGGCTGTCTTTTTATCTTCATTAAGAATTATAAAATCACAATAGCCTTTACTTACATCACCACCTAAATAAAAATTATTCATAATAACCTTTCAAAAATTATTATAATATAAAAAATGTCAGGTAACATCACCCTTGTATATACAGCATCTGGTGCTAAGTTATTCCAAGACTTTAACCTGACGGAAGGAAGACACTCCAAGACGGGCTCGAGGCCCAGGTTTGCTACCTTCTACTTCCGTAAGAAAATAAATTTTTTCATTATGTCAAAGAACATTATGTCGTGCTAATTAACTTTAAACATACAAGGTTATTCCAACCTGTATGTTACAGCACCGGGCGATGGTACCCTCACTGCCCGACTGGCCACACACGTTGAAAATATAAATACTGACGCGGATATTGCACCTTCATTCGATCCCAAACTTGATTCATCAAAAATTTCGGTTATAGCCCAAACTCCTCTGAAATCAGGCTGGCGCATCCTCATGATCGCAGACAAACCGGGACGTTTGGTGGAATCTAATATGGTTGTCAATTTAAATCCCCCTAACGCAATCGGTGATATTTCCTGGATCAAACCTGGTAAAAGTTCCTGGGACTGGTGGAATGCCAGTCAGCAGTCGGGCGTTAAAAATCCGGGTGATAACAACGGTAAAAACAATAAAACAATTAAGTATTGTATAGACTTCTGTGCACAGAATAATCTTGAATATATGCTGATTGACGGTGGCTGGTCTAAAAGTTCACCTGCTCCTCAGGGTAAGATCGGCTATTCATTTCGCGGTCCTATGGACTTGAGAAAATCTGTCCCGGCTATCGATATCCCTATGCTCGTCGAATATGCGAAATCGAAGAATGTACATATTTGGGTTTGGGCACATTTCCGCGATGTAAATGATCAGATGGACACCGCTTTTGCCCAATTTGAAAAATGGGGCATTGTTGGTGTTAAGATCGACTTCCTGGACCGGTCGGACCAATGGATGGTTAACTGGTACCGTACGGCTGCACGCAAAGCTGCCGGATATCATCTCATGCTGGACTTTCACGGTGCATTTAAGCCTGACGGGATGAGCCGCACTTTCCCCAATGTTTTAACCCGTGAAGGTGTAATGGGTGAAGAGTATAACAGGTGGAGTGCAAGAATAACTCCCAGGCACAACGTAACACTTGCTTTTACCCGCATGCTGGCTGGGCCTCTGGACTATACTCCCGGCGGTTTTAACAATGCAACTCCTGAAAATTTTATTTCGAGATCGGCCAACTTTATGGTTAAAGGTACACGCGTCCATCAAACTGCTCTTTTCGTGGTGTATGAAAGCGAATTTCAGATAGTCTCTGACTCTCCCGCCAATTACGACGGCCAGAAAGAACTTGCCTTCATTAAGGCTGTCCCCTCGAGCTGGGACGAAACACGTGTACTGAACGGTGTTCCTGCAAAATATATTACAATTGCCCGGCGCAAAGGAAATGAGTGGTTCATTGGCTGCATAACAGAAGATTCGCTCAAAATTGATTTGTCTCTGAATTTTTTGGAGAATGGATCTTATAATGCAGAAATATATTCCGATGGGCCTAACGCTGATAAACAGCCGAAGAATTCTGTTGTTAAATTTCGTCGTGTGAATAAAAATACTATTTTAAAACTGAAGCTGGCTGAAGGAGGCGGCTGGGCTGCAAGGATAGAAAAAGTAAAATAATTGTTACGTAATTTAGAAGGAATTATAATTGCCTTTTTCTTATTTTACGTAATAAAATATAATTTTAATTACCCCGGCTTTTAAATCGGGGGTTAATTACATCAGGAAAATCATTGTATGAAAAAATTGTTTACTGTAATATTATTTCTGATATCGTGTTCAGTATATGCACAAAAATTTGATGGTCTGGCGCAAACTCCGCCTATGGGCTGGAACAGTTGGAATACTTTTGGCGTGTATATCCAGGAGGATATGATAAAACAAATGGCCGATATTATTGTCAGCAGCGGTATGAAAGATGCCGGCTATGAATATGTTGTAGTTGATGATGGTTGGGAAGCTTTAAGTCGTGATAGTTCCGGCAATTTAGTCCCTGACCTTAAAAAATTTCCCGACGGTATGAAAGCCGTGGCAGACTATGTTCATTCTAAAGGCTTGAAGTTTGGGATTCACAATTGCGCCGGTAATAGGACTTGTAATGGATTTCCTGGAGGAAGAGGACATGAATACCAGGATGCGCGTCTTTATGCTTCTTGGGGTGTTGATTACCTCAAATACGATTGGTGTGATCATGGCACTGCCGATGCACATGAAACATATAAAACTATGGGCGATGCTTTGTATGCCGCTAAAAGACCTGTCGTTTATAGCCTCTGCGAATGGGGAAATAATAAACCCTGGGAGTGGGGTAAAGATATTGCTCATTTATGGCGTACTACCGGTGATATTACGGACTGCTATAATTGTCAGGGTGAATATGATCTCGGTATACGTTTCGTGCTGAAACTCCAGGATGGCCTTGAAAAGTATGCCGGGCCCGGACACTGGAATGATCCCGATATGCTCGAAGTGGGAAATTCCGGCCTTACTCTTACCGAATCGCGTTCGCATTTTAGTTTATGGTGCATGCTCGCCGCTCCGTTGATTGCTGGAAATGATCTGCGTAAAATGTCTCCTGAAGTGTTAAAAATCCTTACTAACAAAGATGCTGTTGCTATAGATCAGGATAGCCTTGGCAAACAAGGTTATTTGTTTATGGATCATTTAAGCAAGCTTATTTATGTAAAGGAACTCTCCAACGGCTGTTGGGCTATTTGCTGGCACAATTCAGGCGACCTAACTTATACGCAACGAATTAATTGGTCGCACTTTACGTTTTTGAAAGGTGAGTATGAAATTAAAGACATCTGGAAAAATAAGATAATTGGAACTACTACTAAAAATATTGAAGTAAATATTGCAAGTCATGATATATTGTTATTCCGGCTCACACCGAAAAAATAGAGGGGTGAGGGAAAAATCAATTACATATACAATACCTAAGGTGAATACCATGAAAATGATTTTTATAAATGCAGTCTTATTATTGTCATTTATTATTATTTGTCAGGCAAAGGCACAAGGTCAAACGCAGCCGCTAGTTCGTGAAAAACTTTTAATGGATTTAGGCTGGTGCTTTGCATTAGGGCATTCTTACGACACCAAAAAAGATTTTGATAACGGTAGCGGTTACTTTTCATACTTTGCAAAGACAGGCTATGGCGATGGTGCCGCAGCAGTAAATTTTGACGATCGCGGCTGGCGCATTCTTGATCTGCCCCATGACTGGTGTGTTGAACTTCCGTTTGATAGTTGTGGAGGTTATAGTCACGGGTACAGAGCGATTGGTCGTAATTTCCCGGAAAATAGTGTCGGTTGGTATAGGAAGAGTTTTACTATTCCCGAATCCGACCTAGGTAAAAAAATCTTTATCGAATTCGATGGAGTATTTCGCAATTCTATTGTTTGGGTAAACGGTTTTTATCTCGGCACTGAACATAGCGGTTACAATGGCTTCAGCTATGATATCTCCGATTATCTCAATTATGGCGGTAATAATGTTGTTGCCGTTCGTGTCGATGCTACAATGGAAGAAGGATGGTTTTATGAAGGGGCAGGCATATACAGGAATGTTTGGCTTACGAAACTTTCGTCGCTACATGTTGTTAAAGACGGTACTTTTATTACTTCGGAATTAAAAAATAATTCCGCAATTATTAAAGCACGTACTACAGTTATAAATCAATCGGACAAAAATTCTGTCTTCAATATTGAAGAATCTATCGTGGATTCGTCAGGTAAAAAAATCGCTTCAGGTATAATGAATAACTTGTCCCTCAAATCGGGCGATCAAAAAGAATATATCAGCCTGTTAAATGTCGTTAATCCAAATTTATGGTCGGTCGATTCTCCTTATCTGCATAAACTGAAAACGGTAATTCGATCCGGAAGTAAAATAATCGACGAGTATGAAACTATCTTTGGTATCCGTACAGTCCGCTTTGATAAGGACCAGGGATTTTTCCTTAATGGCAGGCATCTTAAGATATTGGGGACCTGCGACCATCAGGACATGGCAGGAGTAGGTATTGCTCTTACCGCTGCTTTGCAGGAATTCCGGGTTAAACAACTAAAAGCAATGGGCAGTAACGGTATTAGGACGGCGCACAACCCTCCTTCACCAGAATTACTGGATGCATGCGACCGTCTCGGTATGCTTGTATTGGATGAAAACCGGTTAATGGGAATTAATGACGAACATTTTAATTGCTTAGAAAGGTTCATGAAACGGGATCGTAATCATCCAAGTGTTGTACTGTGGTCGCTTGGTAATGAAGAATGGGCTATTGAAAGCAATATAAAAGGCGCACGCGTTGGAACTACAATGCAAAACTTTGCGCAGAGGCTTGATTCATCACGCGCATTTACTGCAGCAATCAGCGGTGGATGGGATAACGGAACCGGGATGATTCTGCAGGTAATGGGTTACAATTATATAGTCCAGGGTAATATAGATGAACATCATAAAAAATTCCCTTGGCAGGCGGGCATTGGTTCGGAAGAAGGTAACACCGGTAGTACCCGCGGTATTTATATAACCGATAATTCAAAAGCGCACATGGCACCAACCAACCGGATGCCGGAAAATGCGGGTACTGAATCCGCATGGAAATTTTATTCTGCTCGTCCTTTCTTGTGCGGGCTTTTCTACTGGACTGGCTTCGATTACCGTGGTGAAATGACCCCGTATGACTGGCCTGCAGTCAGTTCGCAATATGGAATTCTTGACCTGTGCGGTTTCCCTAAAGATATCTTTTATTATCTGAAATCCTGGTGGGGCAAAGGTCCCGTTCTGCACATCGCACAGGATTGGAATTGGAAAGGGCACGAAGGACAGGAAGCAAAAGTAACCGTTTACAGCAACTGTCGGCAGGTTGAATTACTGCTAAACAATAACAGTCTCGGCATAAAAGATATGTCGCAAAACGGACATCTGGATTGGATGGTTAATTATCAGCCGGGTGTTCTGACTGCCCGCGGGTATAACGATAATAAAGTGATCCTTGAAGATAGTATTGAATCAACAGGGAGTCCGGCTCTTATCCAAATGATCCCTAATAGAAATATTATAAAAGCCGACGGCTCGGATGTTTCAGTAATTACTGTACAGGTTAAAGATTCCAATGGCAAAGTAATACCTGACGATTGCAGTAAAATAAGTTTCAGCCTGCAGGGTCCGGGTAAAATTATTGGAGTAGGCAATGGCGATCCTTCAAGCCATGAGCCCGACAGATACTTTGAAACTGTCCAGGCTTCGAAAATTGTAAACCTTAAAGAATTTGCAGTTAACAACTTGGAGAACAGGCCGGAAGTTGCCGCCGGGTTTGATGACTCGTCTTGGAAACCGGCTTTGGTAAGCCGCAGAAGCGACGATTGGCGCGAGTATAAAGACACACTTATTGTAATTAGGGGAACGTTCGAATTGCAAGGCATCAGTAATGAAACCATAATTAGTCTATTCACAAAAAGTATTGTTGAGAACCAGTCGGTATACGTTAACGGGCATCTTATTGCATCCGGTATCAAACGCGATGAACCGGGTCAGGCTTATGTGCTCGGCCATAGAATAATTAATACCGGCAAAAATGAATATGCAGTTACCGGACAGCGATTCAGAAAGAGAAGCCAGTGGGATGAGCCCAATACCGACCCCGGGCTGGTTCAGACGATTTCTCCTGCCCCCCAATGGAATCGCAGCCTTTTCAACGGGTTGGCGGAAGTTATTGTCCAGTCTTCAAAGCTGCCCGGACAGCTTACACTAAAAGCCGCTTCTGAGGGATTACAACAGGCTGAAATTAAAATTGAAACTAAAGCAGTTAAGCTGACTCCCGCAGTTCCTGCTGAGTAATTTTTTCCGGAAATATTTTATTTTTAACGGCTGGATATATAATTGTTTTTTAGGTTTTATATCATTGCATATTGAAGAAGGACTGATTAAAATATTTTTAAAGGTAGACACAATAAATAATGAGGGAGTATTAAATGCTTTTTAAAATGTTTATTAGTTATAGATGTTCAAATTGGAATGTTCAATTTAAGTAAGCCGTTATATAAAAGTGATTTATTACTTGGAAATATTAAAACGCTTATAAGAAAAGCAAAAGAAGCAAATGCCCCGGTAATATATATCCGGCACTGCGGTAGTAAAAATAGCCATTTTATGAAGGGTTCTTCAGGCTGGAATATTCATCCATTAATCATCCCGGGTGTAAATGATTATGTGTTCGAGAAGAATCATTCGGACTCATTTCAGGATACGCGATTAAAAGATATTTTGAAAAAAATAGGGGTAGAACAACTTGTAATTTGCGGATTAGTTACGGAAGGGTACGTAGATACAACAACAAGAAGAGCTTATAGCCTTGGCTATTAAATTGAAGTAGCGGGCGATTGCCATAGTACAACCGACAGCATTGTACTAACAGCCGGGCAGATTATTAGGCATCATAATGAAGTACTAAAAATATTTTCGGAAGTAAAAGAAACAAAAGATATTACCTTCAATGCTTAGTCGGCAAATGGAAAAGGCCCGGATAATTGATACAATAAAAAAATAATTACTTCCCTCCGGTCTCCGATTCCTTTGATGGAAAACCGGAACCTTTCACCGGAAGGCAGATAAAACTTTTAACAGCTAAACACTTTTCATGGGTAAAACAGGACAAGCATACTGCTGAGGAACTGTTAGCAAAAGGGGCGCCTTGCGTGATTTTCTTGCTCCGTACCATGATGAATTTGGCGCCGGTATGTACAAAGTTGTTGGAAACACTTACATTGAAACGACTAAATTCTTCGGAGAGCCGCAATACATCGGTCAATTTGTGACGTTCAAGTTTAAATTAAAAGGCCGACTTTGATATATTTCTGGTTAGTATTCACTTTTGGGAGGCGGTAAGAAGCTCAATTCGTTTCTTTTATAAGAAACGTGGAAACGTATAGATAAAATAATATATATTTGATTGTACTTATTTTAGTTTTATCGATTTTATTTAGTAATTAAAGATAAGGAATCTTAATATGGGAAGTTTTAATTGGGATATTAGATCGTTTATTTTTGGTTTGTCAGCTTTAGCATGTAATAGCAAAATATTTGGACACTGGGAGATGATTAACTCTATTCATTCTACTGTTCAGCTTAGTAAGACAGTAGTAGTAACCGGAGGCGCTTTAATAATTATGGGTGTAGCTAAGATTGCAAGCTTTATGTCAAATTAGTGATATTTAATTTTGAATTCGGTAAGATAATTTATAAATGTATTTTAGTTAAATAAATAGCTGGAGACAAATGCATTAAATACTTCGGCAAATTAATCCGGTTACAACCGGATTAATTTGATAATAAATCTTTTGCAAAAATTAATTTATTTAGCAACTCCAGGATCATTCAATAAGAAGCCTTAAAAAGAGGCTTTTTATATTAGATATTTTGGGTGGATCAATGGAGTTAATACTTTGAATCAAAATTTTAAAATTCGTATTTCAGATTAAACAATCATATCCAATTAAACTTAATTATACTACACCTTTACTGTTAAGAAAAACGGTATATTTTTTATCTGAACCGGCAATATGTTGAACCAGCCAATCCTTCAAAAAATTCATGATATCCATAGTCATTATAGTGTTGCCTTTATCATAACTGTCTTTGTATGCCAATACTTGTTCAACAAGTTCCTTGTGTTGTTTTTTATGAATTATTGATCCGGGATATTTATGAGTATCAAATAACTTCTCTTCGTGACCGAAATGGAAGGAAGTATATTTAACCAATTCATTTAAAATATTGCCAAGAACTTCTTTTCCTTTACCGGCTTTCATACCATCGTGTAGTTCATTAACCAGCCCAACTAGTTTAATGTGCTCTTTGTCAATATCGCTTATCCCAACGGAATACTCTTGACTCCAGCTTAATAATGCCATTAATTTTCTCCTTATTCTATACTAGAATTATTGTTTTGTCTAAAATTTATACTCAAAAGTCAATTAATACTCTTTATCATCGAAAAATAAAATCCTGATGTTAGTCTAAATGACGAAAAAGTTATTTTTACTGTAAGATCAGGAAATACTACGATAATCTGAAAAACGGGGAATTATACCTATATTTGCCACTCTTTTTTTTGATTTTTAAGATAAAGGATATAATTAAATTATGTTGAGTACAAGTAATATTAGTTTAAGATATGGTAAACGCATTTTGTTTGAAGAAGTTAACATAAAATTTAGTCCGGGGAATTGTTACGGTATCATTGGAGCTAATGGGGCAGGGAAATCCACATTTCTAAAAATACTATCTAATGAATCCGAACCCTCTTCTGGTGAAGTCATTATTACTCCGGGACAGAGACTTGCTTATTTAAAACAAAATCAATTTGAGTTCGATAAGTTTGAGGTATTGAGGACGGTAATAGCAGGGCATAAAAAACTTTTTCAAATAATGGAAGAAAAAGAAGCTGTTTATGCCAGACCTGATTTTACAGACGAAGACGGAATACATGCTTCGGCTCTTGAATGCGAATTTGCAGAGCTTAATGGATGGGAGGCCGAGGCCGAAGCGGCATCTTTGCTTATAGCCTTGGGTATAAAAGATGAACTTCATGCCAGGAAAATGGAGGAACTTACCGGTAATGAGAAAGTAAAAGTGCTGTTAGCCCAGGCACTTTTTGGAAATCCGGATATTCTGCTATTAGATGAACCAACCAACCATCTTGATATTCATTCAATAAACTGGCTTGAAGAATTCTTAATTAATTTTAAAAATATGGTTATAGTTGTTTCCCATGACAGGCACTTTCTGAATAATGTTTGTACGCATATTGCAGATATCGACTATGGTAAAATAACTATATTCACCGGAAATTATGATTTCTGGCTGGAATCCAGCCAATTGGCACTGCAGCAAGCTAAAGACGCAAATAAAAAAACTGAAGCTAAGGTTAAAGAACTGCAGGATTTCATTGCCCGCTTCAGTGCAAACGCTTCAAAATCAAAGCAGGCCACTTCTAGGAAAAAACTTCTTGAAAAATTAACTATTGAGGAAATAAAACCTTCCTCCAGAAAAATGCCTTATATTAAATTTAAGCCCGACAGGCTCCCTGGTGATAACATCCTTGAAATAAAAAGTATTTCCAAATCATTGGATGGGGAAGAGATATTTAAGGATGTTTCTTTTAAAGTAGACAAAAATGATAAAATTGCATTTGTGGGTTCACACGATTTATCTAAAACCACTTTATTCAAAATCTTAATGGAAGATATTAAAGCCGATAAAGGAAAATTTGAATGGGGAATAACAACTTCCCAAACTTATTTCCCTAAGGAGAATTCTTCCTATTTTAATTCCGATTTAAGTTTAATTGATTGGCTTCGCCAATATTCTGTTGAAAAGGATGAAACATTTATTAGAGGATTTTTGGGAAGGATGCTTTTTTCAGGCGATGAATCCCAAAAAAAGGCCAACGTCCTTTCCGGAGGTGAAAAAGTTAGGTGCATGATTGCTAGAATGATGTTGAGCGGTGCAAATTTTATGATACTTGATGAACCTACCAACCATCTTGATCTTGAAGCAATAACTTCATTAAATAACGGACTCATCAATTTTCCCGGGACTGTTTTATTCGTATCCCATGATCATCAATTTATACAGACAATTGCAAACAGAATTATTGAAATTACTCCTTATGGAATGGTTGATAAGAAGATGACCTTTGATGAATATCTTGAGGATCCCGAAGTGCAAAAACTGAGAGACAATTTGCATGAGATAGAGATGATTTAAACAATCGGGACTTGGGATTTCATTATTAAAAGGATCTTATTATATAGTGGCCCGGCATTTTAGCTGGAGTAAACATGCCCCCTGGTTGAGGCTTTAACCAAAATAAAATATTCGTATTGATCAATAATTCAAAAAAATATTCCTCACATAATCCCTCACACTGAATCCGGAAGAATATTGCCCGTTCGTCAACTTAATTTTCGATTAATAAATTTCTTCACCATACTGTTTTGCCCCGACGAACTATGATAATAGTTCTCTCTGGGATGTAGATTTGAAAAAGGAAAAGAGAACCTGTTTACAATGACACAACCAATCCTCCACTTATGCCATACCATGAGGTAGTTTGGCTGGTACCACCGCTGGTATTTGTATAATTATATTCTCTCAGATTGATATCAATTGCAATAATGTGTAGCGGAAGATTGTATCTGAAACCTATTTCCGGGGAATAAACAAAATCAGTAGTGGAAGAAACGCCAGTTGCAGTAGAGTTTGATGATACAATACCCACATCAATACCTATATAAGGCTCAAACCCAATACCGGGAATACTTATAAAAAGTTTCGGCCCGATAGTAACGGGTATTGAATACACTTTTGTGCCGCTATCAAATTCATGCAGGCCGTTGTTGATTAAACTATTCTGTGTTTTGTACGGCCAGCTATCATATCCTGCGCTCACCGCAATCTCAACTGGGACAATTGGAAGCGACCAGCCCAGCGAAGCACTTATTCCGTAACCATTATTTACAGCGTTACTGAAATTCCCGGCAGGTATTTCTACTCCACCGTTTACTGTAAGGTTCACCTGGGAGTATGAAGTCCCGGTATTAAAAAAAACAAAAGTAAGCAAAAGCAGGGGGAATAAATATTTCATAACGATTATTCCTGAATAATAATTTGAATTAGAGTTAATTTAATATTATCAGGATTAATATAAGCAAATTACATGTTTAAGAAACATGCTCAAAAGCAAATAATTGAACCGCTGATTTTTCGGGTTGAATCGATTTTACATATTGAAAATTATCTATTCTTAGGAAGGTTCCCTAAATAGCAAACAGCGTTCGTCCGGATTTCGAATCGGGGGGTGTATGCCTAGTCTATTCTTTTAGAAATGAAATAATTATTTCATAATGTCGAATTGAGGATACATAAATCTCCATATGATAATGGGAAATTATTTAAGAAAAAACGTTTCTCAGATAAACCCCGGTCCTAAATCCTGAAATGATTATAGTTTATATTCCCCAAACCACAAAAAATTCAATTTCCATACGGTCTGCTGTTTCCCATTTCAGATATTCATTGATTCTCGTCAATTCGTTCTAATTTGTATTCCCGGTTAATTTACAAAGCATTTCTTTTATCTCTTTCAGCTCCTGCTTTATTTCTCCAACTTCTTTTTCAGCCTTCACATTTACTTCAAAATCATTCTCAGCCCTGATTTCAGCGTGTTTTGACTGTAGATTTTGTCCAACCATTATTAAGGGCATTAGGAATATTTGTATCATATTTGAGACAAATAGCCATAAAACAAAAGCCGGATAAGGATCAAAACGTGCATAAGCAGGGGCAAGGGTATTCCATGTCAGCCACAATATTGTCCAGATAAATATTATTGCAAAAAAACCAATCGTACCGACTCTATCCGTGATCCATATCGCAAATTTTTCCGATTGTTTCAATAAGGAATTGTAAATTTGATTAGCATTTTTAGTATTCATGATGTCAATTTGAAATAATATTAATTAATTAAATTCATTTAATATGCTAATTTAGTGTGCAATAAATTATTTTCAAAAAAATAATATTTCAATTATAATTTAGACTGAAGTACAATAAACTATCACAAAAAGACAGGACTTATTAAGTAGATAAAGCAAATTTAATATAGTATTCTTAATTTAAAACAAAATTCCGCAGTTCCTTAATAAATCCTTACTATAGGCTTTGAGGTGTAATATTTTATACATTTCTTTCTGAATCATATTGTAACTATTTTAAATATTATTTATTCAAGATAGATGGTTGAAACGAATCTTTACAGTTTTCTTCTTAACCAGATGAATGGTTACGGTAGATTAGTTAGGAAGAATTGATTTCTTATTAAGCGAGGTCAGGTATCGTCAAAAAGTTAATCATAATTTTTATAACATTGCTCTCTTCTTTGGCGTTAGCAAGGGGATATAAAGCAAACGGGAAAATATGTGACAGCTCAACAGGCAAAGGTATCAGTTATGTAATTATTAAAGAGATTAACGGCACAAAAGCAACTACGGCTAACTCTGAAGGATACTATGAAATTTCGCTTAATTCGGGAAATAATATTTTAATTTATTCAAGCATTGGGTACACTTCCGATACAGTGAGAATTGATTCGAGCACGTCTAAGACAATTACGAATATTTACTTAAAACCATCAAAAGTATTAAACAACTTACCACAAGTTCCGGCTGAAAAATCTTCGGCTTCCGACCTGATGATAAAAGTTATTGATTCATTGCAGACTATTTTTTCAAAATTAAAAAATTACTCATTTATTGCACACAATAGATATGTAACAAGGGAAAATGATGGTGTTGGTATCGGAACTGGCTCAATCATAATTAATGGCGGGATATTTAAAGAGTCATTAAATCTTGTCTCAAATATTTGGGAAACAAAGCCGTTGAAAATCGATGCGATGAATGAATTTTTAAGCAAAGGTTTTTTTTCTAGCCCGGATTCATTTAGCGAAGTGATTGAAAGCCAAAAAGCACGTTTAACTTTACCTGCTTCTTTGAACGTTCTGCTTGGAACCAGAAGAATTCAAAATTTATGCAGTGATGAACTGAGCTATTACGACAGGCATTTTCCTGGGCCCCTTGCAAACGATGCATTAAATTATTATAAGTATTATTTTGCAGATACGGTTTTAACTGACGGCCGGTATATATTTAAAATATATTTCGAGCCATCCGATAAAAACGATCCTGGTTTGACCGGGTATTTATTTGTTTCGGATAGCTCTTGCAGTATCATGAAAATTGATGCCTCGCTTAACCAGAGTGCAAATTCCGGCAACTCATTCGAGAGCGTTTCAATGTTACAACAGTTTATTCCTTATCCGGGAGGAATAATATTACCGCTTGATTACAGGATGTTTGTAAAATCCAATTACGTTGGGATTGTAAAGATTGAATATGAACTAAGTTCGCTGATAGGTGATTATAAAGTTAATTCGGATACGAATAATAACGATGCAAAGAATTCAGTACTTACAGTTTTACCGGAAACAAGGAAATTGGATTTATTATCGCATACGGATCAGGAAATTGTGCCTCTCACTCAGGAAGAATCAAACGCAAAAGATAAAATTGACAGTACCCGTTTTCCCCATAATGGATTTTTTTCTGATGTATCAAAAATTGTTTCTCCTCAATACCGTCTGAGCGATAATTATTCTATGAGCGGCCCATTGAGCATTTACCAGTTTAATCATGTGGAAGGAAGTGTGCTAAGTTTATCCGGGGCGGGGAACAACCTATTCGATAATACGGTTAACGTAAAATTATCAATCTCAAACGGCTTTTCCGATAATCGAATTAAAGAAAGTATAGCTACTTCATTTTATCCTGATGAAGACAGGTCAATTATATTATCTCTAAATGCATATAATAAGCTTGCCGTTCTTTTCTCTTCTACCGACATGTACGGTTCGCTTACATCAACGGTCTATTCATTGTTTTCAAACCATGATTTTAGAAACTATTACTATACCCATGGATTTGATCTAAAGCTGGACGGTGAGGTAATGTCCTTTATGAGATTAAATGCGGCTTACTCGAATCACACAGATCATTCTGCGCAAACCAATACAACTTTTTCTTTATTGGGAAACTCCGGTCGACATAATTATAATTATGACAGCAACAGTCTTTCTTTCCCCGATTCTGTTAATTCTCCTATTTATGATACGAGGCTTAGCGCCATAAGTTTGGGAGTAAATTTAGACTTCCGGGATGATATTATTGAAAACAATCTTAAAAGAAAAGTTTCGAATGGGCATACGTTCCTAAGCTTTGGTGCAGGAATATTAATTAGCAGCCCGAAGTATCTCGGCAGTGACCTTAATTTTATTTCCTATAGTGGGAATGTTCTTGGTGAGATAAATACATTTAAAACATCAAGTTTAAGCTTTGAGGTTAACGGAATATATTCCAAAGGCCCTGTTCCACTTCAGATGCAGTACGCTTTACCAGGAAATATAAGCGGCACAGGAAGGGATTTGACATTCAGGACTATCGGTGTCGGGAATCTATTCGGAGACCAGGCATTAACCCTTAATATCGAGTATAATTTTAGAAAAGAAATTTACAGGATTGTACCGGTAACTGTACTTCAAAATCTAAGTTTGAATACATTTTTCAATGCCGCATGGAAGAATATGTCGGAAGCTTCTGCCGTAATTATGCCTATTCCTTTCACAGTACTAACCAAACCATTACTTGAGGCTGGTTTTAATCTGGGCTATTTATCCTTACCCATAAGCCTGGAATTTGCCTGGAGATTAACATATATCAGTAGAAGCAGTTTAACTGTTGGTATAAATACAAATATTTTGTAAGATTCAAATGTGTATGAATTAAAAAAAATTAATAAGATTCAGATTTAACTTATTAAATAAAAAATTAGTTTAATCTTACCCACTTTTTAAAAAATTAGTATTTAGATCGTTTTTTTATTAAAGCTTATGAAGAAAAAACGTCTAAAGATTTAACCTCTCCTAAAATATAATCATAACCGCCAATTTAATTAATTGAATTAGTGAGAACATTTCATTTATTTATCTCATTTACAACTAAACTTTTTAATAATTAATCCGATAATTGATATACAACATTTATCCTTAAGGTGAAAACATGTTAGCAATTATTCTTTTTTATCTGTCGGTTTCAATTATCTCTGGTGTAATTATGGCATATTTTATAAAATCTGCACCAACTGGTTGGGAAGATGAACTTGGATTCCATGTGGGAACCAAAGAAATGGCCAATATTAAACCCAAAAAATTCCAAAAAGCAATTTAAATTCAGCAATAATTAACTTGGCTCGATAATTGTTAATTGACACGTATATTTGAGGAAAATGTATGTTAACAGTTATCCTTATTTATTTGTCTGTTTCGATAATATCTTTCTGTATCATATTATATTTCATTAAATCAGCCCCTACGGGATGGGAAGATGAACGAAGCTTCCATACAGGATACAGAGAATTTATTAAAGTTCAACCAAAAAAATTATCAAAATTGAGAAAATCTGCGATTAATTTCTCAAAATAAGAATAATTTTTTATTAATATAGTCTCTCTTCCAGCAGTATACTTCTTGATACCATCCAATTGTAATCTACAATCCGATCTAAAAAATATTAAAATCAAAATTATTTAAGTTAGTAACAAGTCCCCAACTATGTAATACTGAATGAATGATAAAATTAAAGAAGAGCAACACGATCCTTTTTTTTATTATTAACGGTTTTAGACACAATCGGGATGAGAAAGAATTGATGAATCTTATAAAATTGCCTAATACACCTGGATTACATAGATTCTTATTATACTGAAATATTAAAATCTTTAATAAACATACGCTTTTAATTAAAATAGGATGATATGCAAAAGATATGTACTTTTTTCTTTTAGTTCCATTCTTTATAGCGGCTTTTAGTTCTTTCCGTCTTTACTTTTAACAAGCCTTTTATAAATGAGTTTTAGGCCCCAATCCGTCTGGCCGGGAAAATCAGGTAATTCAATTATCCCGATTTTATTTAATGTTAATTTTCCGTCACCGGCTTCCAGCCTTGTGTCGTTTCGGGGATTAAACCATTGTGCAAGATATATACTATTTAGCCTTGCCCCGCGTACCTTGAACTAAAGAAAAAGTGTTCCTCTCTGAATTGGTTGAACTATTATTTTTCTGATGCTACAGCTTCTAGTTGTTGATAGGAACAATTTAACCCTGATATTTCAAAATGAATTTTTCTGGGAATTGGCTTACGATTATTATTATACACACTTACAAAAATTGTTTTAAACTCACCGGGAAGCAGAGAAATATAGTTATCATCAAATATAGTTCTAAGGATATCTGATTCTTCCATCATTCTTATATGAATAAAGAATGCAGGAATATTAGATGGATTTAAAATCCGGAGCTTAACAATTCCTAATCCTTGTTCTTCCTTCCTAGGGCAGTAATTCACAATTTCCGGATTCAAGGATAATTTAGGTGTCTTATTTATTTCTGAAAATATGTTGTTATAATCTTCTAGGTTTCCTTTTTCACTAACTGCAATCGGGTACATGGCATCGCTTATCTTTATACCATCGGGAGTTTTTAACTCTGCGGAAATAAAGAATGATTTTCCTTTGAATGACTCCGGGATATTAAATTCCAACCCGTTGATTTTGGCAGAGCTATTTTCCGCTGTTTCCGCTAATCCTGATTTTTCAGTAATTATTTTACCTTGACAGTCAATTAATTTAGCGGTATAACTAAATCCTTTCACAGGTTCCTGGGTATCATTAAGCAAATATATATTAGTTTTGAAGGTTTCACCTGATGCCCATAAATACCGTTCGAAGTCTGCTGAAATATGTACCTGGCGTGAGGCTCGTTTCATGAAGTAATATGCGGGTTTAGGTGTTCCATACCAATCAACAATTGACCAGGAAAGGCAAGGCCAGATATCGTTGTACTGCCAAACCAAAAAGCCGCTGTTCTTGAATTTATTCGACCGGCAGAATTCCATATCATACTCATTGCCGAGAGCTTGATAAAGCTGGCTTCTTGTTATCAGATCACTAATATTAGAAGATTCGCCAAACTCGTCAGCATAGCGCATCATTTTTCTCATATGTTGAAAATTTGTACTAGATTCACCATGGTATTCGATAAAGGTGCTATCGGGTGGAAACAGCAAATCCTGTGGCGTAAATTTAAGATAGTTTTCCAAAACGGGAGGGGCATTTATTCCGGCTTCGCTTCTGAACGGACGAACTACATGGTAATTTGTATAAGGTTCCATTTCGTGCCATACACCCCAATAATGATCATCACCCATATATGGTGATGCCCTGTGAAATTCCCGATTCGGATCAAATTTTTTCAACAATTCTGCTAGTGAATCAATTACCGATTTACTATTTATGTCATCTGGATCAAATTCATTTCCACCACACCAAAATGTTAGACTTGGGCGGTTTCGTAAACGAAGCACGGCTGACTTAACGCCAGCTAAAAAACTTTCCCTGTCAATTCTTGAAAAATTTCGATTGCTTAAAAATTCTTGCCAAGCAAGAATGCCATATTCGTCGCACAAATCATAGAAATCGTCGGTTTCATATAAACCGCCGCCCCAAACACGAAGCAGGTTAAAATTCGCATCTTTAAAAAGCCTCAGGAGCAAATCATATTTGTTATGATCAAGACGCAGAAGTTGATCAACAGGAATCCAGTTTCCGCCTTTGGCAAACATCTTTTTTCCATTAATTTCAAATGTCCATGGATAAGATCCTTCCGTATTGCCAAGTCTATAAACATTCCCGAGATGTTGTTTCATTGTTTTTATAAATTCAGAAACATTTTCATTTTCAACTAGTTTCAATTCACGAATACCGAATTGTGTTGATTTAAAATCGGATTCAATATTATCCTGTGAAACTTTTGTTCTAAGGATATAAAGATTTTGTTCGCCCATTCCATTTGGCCACCAGAGCTTCGGATTCCTGATCGTTACATCAAAGTTTAATTTCTTGGATTCAAAGGGAGCCAGTTTTACCGGTAGATTGAATTTTGCAGTTTCGCGTTGTGATTTCTTCTCCAGAATGAGTCCCGAAAATTCGCCGTTAAGTGATTTACTGGATAAATTTTGAACATCAATTTCAATATTGCATACAGCTTGGTCAGCAGATAGAATGCGGGTTTCTATATATGGATTATTAATTGTTAATAAATCAGTAAACTGGAGTTTAACCGGCTGCCATAACCCAACTGCAACGCAATGTGGCCCCCAGTCCCAGCCGTACATGCATTGAGCAATAGAGAATAATTGATCGCGGGGAGTCCGCCAAGTTAGACCGCGTTGAACTAGATTTTCCCTTGAATCCGCAGGTGCTTCTAATCTTACTGCAAGATGATTATTCCGTCCGAAGTTGAGCAAGTTGGAAACATCAAATGATGTTGGATTAAGCATCCCTTTTAAATCTCCAACACGGTGCCCGTTCAACCAAAATTCACCGCGGAATGAAGTGCCTTCAAAAACTAAGTTTATAAATTTATCTTTGAGATTTTTATCAATTGTAAAATCTTTGAAGAACCACCATTCTTTTTGTTCAACCCAAAGTGATTTCTCGTTATCGTAACCGAAATATGGATCGGGAATTTCACCGGCTGATAGTAACGCAGTTCTGACAGTACCGGGCACATGGTAAGGTAAACAACCCTTTGGATTTTTCTCCGGTAAATAAACTTGCTGTTGAACTCCAACACCTTCAGTAAAATCTTTCATCTGCCATGTACCGCTTAAGTCAATCATTCTTTCCATATCCATTTTTTTATTTATAATAACCGGTTTTATTGTTTGAGCAGTTATTTCGTATTTATCAGCACCAAAAAAAATAAAATACATTATAAAAGAGAAAAAACTAATAATATTTAGGTTTAACTTCTCTTTCATTTATTCCTCTTTTCCTTTAGTATCATTGAAAATACTTTATACAAATTAATTTAATTTTAATTTAAATACCCGATAATTTTACGATTGCCCGTATCTTTAATACAGAAGCGAATATATGCCGGTCATACAGAATATAATCCTGCAGAAATAGGGCTAATCACTACTTCCTATACCAGTCAAATCGGTACCATAGTCTAAAACGGGTCGAATAGTCTTGTTATAAAACGAATGGTATAGTATAAAACATGACGAGATTTAACTAGTAAATCATTCCATTTATTATTACTTGTATAATTTTTATATTATAAGAAGTGTAAGTACATATTGCTTTTGTAAATTGATCCCCAATCATGTATATTTTAGGTAACAGTAAAAATTACTTAGAGGATATTATGTCAAGATCAGTTTCAGTTGCAATTGAAAATACATTTTTAAATAAAGTACAGGTTAAAGAATCAATTATTGTTTTAGCTTTTTCTGTTCTGATACCTTTTCTAATCCATTTTGTACCGGTAGCAGGCACCCCGGCAGGTGCGGTTTTATTACCAATATTTATTGCTCCTTTTGCTGCAATTGTATTCTTCAGATTAAATACCGGACTAATTGCTGCTCTACTCTCGCCGGTGTTAAATTATTTAATAACAGGAAATCCGGTTTATGGAACTGTAGGTATTATTACATTCGAATTAGTCTTATTTGTATTAATCAGTTCACTTTTGATTAAATTTAATCCCATAAAATATATAGCTGCCCCGGTTAGTGTTATTATATCTATGTTTACAGTTCAGCTTATATTTTCCCCGGCAGGACATTTTACTGTTGTTTTAACAGCAGGTCTTCCAGGCATTATTCTTATTTCATTAATAAATATTCTGATTTTATCTTTTGCGAAGAACTCAAAATAATTTTTAGATGATAAACATAACTTTCCCTGAGATAAAAAACGCACTGGATAATTTCCACCTCCCTATTTTTGATATAGTTATAGGGATTGCAGAAGGCGGATTAGTTCCCGCAGCTTTAACTGCCAATAAATTAGGTGCAGAATTAGCATGCGTAAAAATTAATTACCGCGATGACAACAATATTCCTGTTTTTAAAAAGCCTGCAATTATTCGTCCTTTAAATGGAAATATTCAAGGGAAAAGCATTTTAATTGTTGATGATGTCGCTGTTACAGGAAAGACTTTAGAAGAAGCCCGCAGTCTTTTTATTGGGAATAAAATTACTACATTTGTTTTCAAGGGTAAGGCAGATTACGTATTGTTGCCTGATTTAAAAGATTGTGTAAACTGGCCGTGGAAATATGCAAATAATTCCCAAATTATACTAGAAACTCATCAGACCATCTAAATTTTTGATAAGTTAAAAAAAATATCCAGATATTGCTAAAATCAAACCTATCCCAATTGAAATTAAATTTTCTTCAAAGCCACAATTAAGACTTTTCTATCAAGGTATTTAATTATATAAGTTGATAGATCCTGGTAATACCTGGACAATACCGACAATTACTTTAAGTTGAAAGATTATCACCCAATTATATTTCATGCTTAACTAATTTACCGTTTTGTCTGACACTGTAATTAGATTGGCTTTTGTTGCCGCTTAACTTAAACATGCTTATTAAAGATTCCAGGTTGCTGGTTAATTTATTTAATTTTTCAGCCGTCTCGGCAATATGTTGAATTCCGGTAGCGCTTTCATTTGCTACGGTATTAATAGCTTCAATATTTTTACCGATTTGTTCGGCAGTTGTACCCTGTTCTTCGCTTGCGGCTGCCACTTGAGCTGATTTATCCAGCACATCTTCTGTTTCCTTTATTATCTGATCAAGAGATCTTCCGGCTCTATTGGCTAATTCTTTCCCTTTCTCAACCTCAACAGTACCTTCGATCATAGAATTAACGGCGCCTTCAGTATCTTTTTGAATCTGATTTATCATGGCCGTGATCTCCTTTGTTGCCTTTGTTGTGCGTTCAGCAAGTTTTCTTACTTCGTCGGCAACAACTGCAAATCCTCTTCCTTGCTCCCCGGCCCGGGCTGCTTCAATTGCGGCATTAAGTGCAAGCAAATTTGTTTGATCGGCAATATCCTCAATTACCTGAATTATCTCTCCAATCTGTTCGCTATTTTTCCCGAGTGCATGTACAGTTTCGGCAGATTTCTTTACTACTTCAGCAACACGGTTCATTCCTTGAATTGTTTCATTTACAACTTTTCCGCCTTCTTTGGCAATAATACCGGAATTCTTTGCTGCTTCTGCTGCTGACGCAGAGTTTTTTGTTGTTTTTAAAATAGTTTTGGTCATATCGTCGATAGCCCCGGCTACTTCAATGGTCTGTTGGCTCTGTTCCATAAGCCCTTCAGACATTTCATTTGTTGATGATGATATTTCATTTGCCGAATTTGCTGTCGCTTCAACCGCTTCACCTACTTTATTAATAGTTTCATTTATCCTTTCGACGGATTTATTAAAACCTTCGAATAATTTTCCGATTATGTCGTCTTTATTTTCAACAACCAATTTGGCTGTAAGATCCCCGGAGGAAAATATTTCCATTTTATCCAATAATTTTTCAGAATTTTCAGATAAATATTTTTCATATTCTTTCGATTTAGTCATATCGGTAAGAAACTCAATTGCTCCATCTACAGTTCCATTATCCATATGCGTTGGCCTTCCGGTATAAAGGATAGGGATTTCTTTTCCATTAAGATTTGCAATGGTTTCTGCAGACTGTAAGGTATTTGTTTTCATGGCGATATGAAGTGCACATTTCTCTGTTTTACAATGTCCCGTTTTATATTGATCAAAACATTTTTTGCCAATAAGTGATTTTTTGTCTTTACCGACTAAATTTGCCGCTGTATTGTTCATATAAATTATATTAAATTCCTTGTCGATAACCATTACGGGAGCGGGTAAACTATCTAAATAATGGATTAATACAGAAATTTCTAAAGACATCCGGTTAAAAGATTCTGTTAATTCACCAATATCGTCATGTGATAAAATCTCGGTTTGAACATTTAATTCACCGTCGGCAACTTTCCTTGCCGCATTATTTAATCGTGATATTGAGAGATCCAGCCTCTTTGAAATTAATAAACCAAGGCCTATAGCTGCAATTGTGGTAAATAAAGTCAATATTATTATTGTGTTTTCTGCGTGATCAGCTTCAGATTGAATTTTTGTACTCTCCAGCTCTGCTGCATCAGTTTGAGAACTTTCAAATTTACTTGAAATTTGTTTAAAAATTGCCGCTGTATTATTATCTACTTGGCTAAGCGTTGCATAACTTATAGATCCGATAATTATTGTAATTAATGCAACGTATGATGCGCTCATCATGATTTTAGTTTTAACTTTTAAATTGTAAAACCACTTCATTTTACTTTCCCTCTATTTAAATTCTTTATAAAAATGATAAATTTTATAGCTCGAAAATTATTTCTTAAAAAATCATATATATTTCAACTCAAATTCTTTAGAAATTCCCAGACTTGGGCCTCCTATCACATATTATCGGAAATAATATTAAATTGTTAAATAACATTCTATTAGTGGAACCTGATCAGCACAGAAATCCTGTTTTAAATAAACGAAACCATTTAATTATTAATAAATATTTCTATAATAAATTCGATAATAATTTATGAATTATCATTATGGGCATATTTTCTTAACTTTAATAACTATAATCATTATATTTTCACTTGTTTCATGCAAGCATAGTACGGTTACAGAAAGTATTATCGATTTGCCTGCTCCCACTTATGCCACTGAATTGTATTTCTCACCTATCGATGTGGATAAAATAGAATACGTTGAACCACTCGGCTGTGTTAATCCTCCGGGGCATACATTTCCAACAGACCATGTCTATTTTTATTATAATCTTACGACTGCGGCTCATCAGTATTCTGCAAACTATATATTACCTGTATATGCTCCCGCTTCCGGCAGAATTAATTTTATTTTAATGCCGAACGGACCCAGCGCCGATACAAAAATTATGGTAGAAGTAAATGCTACATTTACCTATTATCTGGATCACATTATTCTTGATACCGCATTGACAATGAACTCTATGGTTACCGCCGGTCAGCAGATTGGTATTACAGGATCAGCCTATGCAATTGATCTTGGTATAATTAATATGAATATTACACTGCCGGGTCTCATCAATCCGGCAAGGTACGGGTATACTATGAATGCAGATTCTCCTTATAAATACTATCCGGATCCTTTGAAAAGCCAACTGTATGCATTGTTAAATAGAATTTCAGCAGATAAAGACGGTAAAATAGATTACGATATCAAAGGTCGGCTAATCGGCAATTGGTTCTATCAAACCATAACCGTTGAAGAAAGCAACGGTCCTATAGCCTGGCCTATGGAAATTTCGTTTGCTCCCGATTCCTACGATCCCTCTCGGATGATACTTGCATTCGGAGGATATGTTGGTGTTATGGGTAAATTTAAAGCATCCGCAACAGATCCGGATCCTGCACAGGTTAGTGTAAACAGCGGTATAGTTTTTTATCATCTAAATAATTATTTCATATCCGGCTCAGCGGGTTTGCTTGCAGCCCGGGTCCTGGATAACATGACAATGAAAGTTGAATACTTTCCAAATAATACAATGGATACAGCTTCCTTTGACGGCAATGCGCAGATTTATTCAAGATAAAATTTTCTTCTATTCCCATTAATTTCCATCATATTTATAATCCAAAGGTAAAATATCAGCTATCCCCTGATTTGCCCACTGACCATAAATTTCTACATTGGAGTAGGGGGTTAATAAATTTCCGTACTTATCTATTAATGCATATTGAAAGTTGAATATAAAAAAACTTGGCGATTTAAAAAAACGCCGGATTTCCATCACACCTTTATAATTTAGTTTATAAGTAATTGAGTCCTTATCGTAGCTTAATTTCAAATCTTCATGTAAAATCCTGTCTCCGAATAACATGCCTGAATTATTAATTGAACCCTCGCGAAGCGAATAATAGTCTTTTTTTAATTTTTTATGAACTAAAGAGTAATAAAAATGTCTTGGTGAGTCCAAATAAGTTTTTGCCTGTTGTCTTTCCAGGTTTGTTTTTCATCATCAGAAGATGGTATTAATTCTTCAAATTTGGGATTGCACACATATCTGAGATAAGTATTCGGGATATACACAAGTGAATCCAAAACAATGTTAATAATATATCCTAATGCTTTGTTTTCGATCCTAAGCATGCTGTCTGAAAAAGTTCTGAACACAATGGTACATTACTAATATTGAATTCCCCGTTTTTCCCGGTAGTAGTCCCCATTGAAGTAGTAGCTAAAAACATATTTACATTTTCTAAAGTCGCCCCGGTTTCGTCATCGACGACCTCTCCTATTATATCTATTGAATTATTCTGTTGGGCAATGACGGATGTATATAATATTAAATAAAATGCAGCATGAATTAATACCAGCTTCATTCTCTAAATTATCTCACTAATTTATAATAAAATAACTTTATCCTGGTAAAATGTTAAATAGGAAAAAATTCACTTAATTAAAAACTCAATTGATAAGGAAAAGAATTTTATAGTTCAAAAGTTAATAATAGCTCCTGTATCAGCGCTTTGATATGTTCCAAATGTAATTTTAAGAGTATCTTCTACATCATCAAGCCCTGAAACCGGGGGTATCCCTTTCAATACATAATCGGAGAATGCTTTAGCTTCGTTTACAAACGAACCCGAGTATTCAACATCAGAATCAATTTTTTCATCATTAAAATAAAGGGCATCTGTAATCACTAAACTACCTTGTGTTCCGAATATCCTTATGCCATTAATCATTGTAGCGTGATTAGATGTCCATGATTGCATAATTACAGCCATAGAACCATCCGGATATAACAGACTTACCTGCGCTGTATCTTCACAATCCATATTTTTTAATACCATTTTAGACGTAAATCCTTGTAATTTGGAGGGTTTGCCTAATAAATATAACGCCTGGTAAATCAGGTGGTGCCCGCTGTCGATTAAAGCGCCTCCTTTGGAAATATCTTTGTATGCCCTCCAACCGGTTGAATGTGCTTCACTAATTGTATGAGTAACAATAAAAGATGAATGAATTATTTGTCCCAATTTACCGGCTTCAATAATTTCTTTAGCTCTCCGAACTGCATTCCTGTATACAAAGTTGTGTGCAGGAAAAATTTTAATCCCTTTTTCAGCGCTAAGTCGTTTAATCTCCTCAAGCTGTTTAAAATCAGAGACAACAGGTTTCTCAACCATAATATGCTTTCTATTTGCAATAGCAGCTTTTATTTGTTCAAAGTGATAGGGATTGATACTGCCGATAATCAAGGCATCGATTTCAGGATCTTTAACAATAGATTCAAAACTGTCGTAAGCTTTGATACCCAGTTCTGAGCATTTTTTTTTCAGCGATTCCATTTCTACCGTTCTTTGCTGTTCACTTCCAAAAAATATATGACATATTCCTGTAATATCTGCATCGGGGTTATCTTTAAATCCTGTTAAATGCCAATCGGATATAAAGCCGAAACCAACCATTCCAATTCTTAATTTTTTCATAGTATTGGTATTTCTTTAATAATTTAATTTATTGATTCAAGAATTTTATGCAAGTCGGGGAAGGTACATTAACGGCACCTCCAACCTGCTTTAGTTTGCCGGATTTTGGATCAATACGAAAAGTAATTATGCTATCGGAATTCTGGTTTGCGACCAGAAGAAACTTTCCGTTCGGATCGATGACAAAATTTCGTGGTGTTTTGCCTCCGGTGGCAACATTTCCTATTGAATTGAGGCTGCCATCTTGTTGATTTATTGAATAAATAGAAATGATATTTTCAGGATCACGCACTGATGCATATAAGAACCGTCCTGAAGAAGTGATATGAATATCTGCAGCAAGAGCCCCATCATCCTTTAACTTAAGTAAAGACGTGGACTGCAAAAAGAATAGCGTCCCGGAAACAGAATCAATCATGAAAGCATTGACTGTTCCCTTGAGTTCGTTAAGTTCATACAACCATTTCTTATTAGGATGAAAGGCAATATGCCGCGGCCCCGATCCGGGAGTTATAGAAGTTTTTGAAACCGTTGATAACTGGCCTGTTGTAGTATCTATCTTATAACAATAGATCAAATCGGTGCCTAAATCGGCGGAATAAATCAAATTGCCGGATAAAAAAGGTATTATAGAATGCGCATGAGGCGACGATTGGCGTTGTTTGTTGATGCTTTTTCCGGTATTCCGGATTATTGAAACCGGATCACCAAGCGAACCATCAGGATTAATCCGAACTGAAGTTACAGAACCGCTATTATAATTGGAAGCAAGTAAATATTTCCCGGAATTATCAATGCTGACGTAGCAGGGCGAGGCGCCGTTTGAAGGAACAGAATTTATAAATTCAAGTGTTGATGAATCTTTTAAGCTAAATGAACTTATATATCCGGAATCGGTTTCGTTCGCCGAATATAAATATTCTTTATTTGGATGAATTACCAGGTAAGATGGATTTAAAGACGAAGGCGATACACCCAGATATTTCAACTTGCCGGATTCCGGGTTCATTGAATATATATAAATTCCTGTACCTTTCGGAGTATATGTTCCAATATATAACAAATAATTATCCGCTTTTATTTTTGTTGAATCGCCGGGATTAGTTTGATCTTTAATTCCATTACCCGGTAATGATTTAGCATCCATTAAAACCCCGCAAATAAATAACGACACAAATAATACGATACAGGTTGAAAAAAATTTATACATCATAGATATTATTCAATTTATTGAAAATTTAAAATGATTTTTATTAAACCTGGTACATAATACTATACAGAATTCTCAGTTATATTATCTCTCCGGTTAAACTAAATTTTTATTCTACGGAGAATTTAAAATAATCGTGATATAAAATTATCAAAGAGTTGTCGGCATCTTTAACATAAAACCTTACATGATAAGCGCCGGGTTTAAGATAAACACCAAGCTTGGCATGGTATTCACCTTTGGAATCTGTCTTAACAATTAGGAAATCGTAATATTTTTCATTTTCATTACCGGGAACAGGCTCACTCAAAAGTTCGTTTCCAACCAGGCCGACCTTTCCATTGAGTGTAAGCTTGTATTCATGATTAGGTAAAAGATTATTCAGCCATAAATCAGCAACAAACCCGCCTGGAAATGAAGTATAATAAGCAATTCTTCCAAGCTTAAAATCATTCACTTTTTTACCCCACGCAATCGGCGGAGTATCAAAATACGCTTCGGAATCGTAAGGTATTAACTTTGTATTATCCTTCGTGAAACTTTCCAGGAATTTATTTTTTTTCTGGTCAGTTTGTTTACAAATTGTGTTTACTGAATTCAAATAACACACATCTGTGGTATCAAATATTACAACCCGCTGTGCAAACATATTAGTACCTAATAACATAATTAGTATAAAAAAAATATTTTTCATATTTCTTTCTTATCCATAAACAGTCTGAATTTTTTCGCGTATTTCGTAAAACTCCATTATAGTAAAAATAGCTAAATATCGCTAAAATCAAAAAAATTCTTTACTTTTCTTCAATTTACAAATTTCCATAAACAAAAGGATTGAATGCTAAAATTCTTGTTTACATTATATTAATAAGGGTCGAATGTTTTGGTACTGGCTATCAAAAATCTGATAGCCTATCAGAAATTTGATAAGTGGAATATTCATCATTCCAGGCCGGTAAAATTTTTTAGGCTAATTTTAAGTAATACAGAATGTTAAAATGGATAACTATTTAAATTGTTCTTAAAATGTTCCGGGCACAAAACTTGATTTGCCTTCATTATAAAAACATTCTATTAATAAATTTACAGGCGAAAAATTATGAAATATTATATTTTTTCTGCAATTGTTCAGATTTCTTTAATTATGCTGGCAGGATGCTCAAACCCGGTAAATATTTCAAATCCGGCAAATATAAATTCTACTAATCTGGAAAAGCAGCTTATTTCTTCTAATCAAAGTTTCGGTTTAAATCTTTTGACACAAGTAAATGAAACTGCGGAAGACTTTAATATTTCTATCTCGCCTTTAAGTGTTTCCACAGCGCTCGGTATGACGATTAACGGCGCCAACGGAGCAACTTATTCTCAAATGAAAAGCACTCTCCAACTTCCCGGGAGTTCACAAACCGATGTAAACCAGGCATATCTGAATCTTAGTAAGACTTTGGCAGCTTCCGATCCAAGTGTAAGCTTTACTACAGCTAATTCAATTTGGTCCAGGAAGGGCTTAAGCTTTGAACAAAGTTTTTTGAACGTAAATCAACAATACTTTAATGCATTTGTTCAAAGCTTAGACTTCACCAACCCGGCTTCTGTAAAGACCATAAATAATTGGGTAAATACTAATACTGATGGAAAAATTACTCAAATTATTAATAATATACCGGCTGACGCTGTAATGTATCTTATAAATGCAATCTACTTTAAGGCGAATTGGACAAATAAATTTGATTCTTCATTGACAAAACAAAGTCCGTTTTTATTAGCCAACGGAACTACCGTTCAATGCGCAATGATGTACCAGGAGAATAATTTTAATTATTATCGGGGTTCAAATTATAGCGCTCTGCAAATTCCTTACGGTAACGGAAACTTTAATATGGTGATAATTCTTCCAAACAGCGGTGTGGATGTAAACCAGTTATTAAGCCAGGTTGATGCGTCATTGCTTGAGCAGATAAACACCGGTATGACTATGCAGGATGTAAAATTGTATTTGCCGAGATTTGAAATGAGCTTTTCTACTTTATTGAAAAACCCTTTAATTGATCTTGGAATGGTAGATGCGTTTAGCCCATCGGCAGACTTCTCAAAAATTAGCAATACTATGCCGCTAAAGATTTCGGATGTACTTCATAAAACTTACCTTAAGGTCGGTGAAAAAGGTACTGAAGCCGCTGCTGTAACTGCGGTAATAATAGTCACTGCGGTTGTATCAATACCCGCACCCGGATTAGTATTCGATGTAAATCATCCTTTCATTTTTTTAATAACGGAAAAAAATTCGGGTGCAATATTATTCGCAGGAAAAACTCTTAACCCGTCAAATTGAATTTCTGTTAGTAATTACTGTGGGCAATATTTTTTTCAAATATATATGAGAGAAAAATGAAACATATGACTTTACTTCTAATAATATTTGTGTTAACTCAGTTGACAAAAGCACAAATAATAGAACCCGTAGATTCACTGCAGTGGATAACATTTCAGAATTTTTCAGGCTCAATCGTAATTTTAAAATGGAATAACCCTGAGCCGGTAACAGTTTCTATAAGTTCATCAAATTCTATAGTATTTCCCGGCGATAGAACATTATTGATAAGGGAAAGTGTCGGTACGGCTATTGCTGGTTATGCAATTGTTCCGGTATTTTCTGTACCATTGGATTCCATACTGCAAATATCATTTCAAGCATCAGTTACAGGCGTAAAAAAGCAAAACAATATTGTTCCTAAAGATTTTTCAGTATCGCAGAATTATCCTAACCCGTTCAATCCGAGTACGATAATAAGTTATGCACTGCCTAAATTATCATTAGTTACGATAAAGATATATAATATTCTTGGAAAGGAAGTAAGGACATTATTTAACAGTATGCAACGGGCAGGTAATTATACCGTCCAATGGAATGCTGATAATAATATCGGACACTCTGTTACAAGTGGTGTATATATATGTCAGGTCGTTGCTGGGCATAATGTCAAATCCATAACAATGATGTATTTAAAATAGAGTATTAAAAGAAAAGTCAATAAAAGCGATGAAAAAATTATTATTTTTTGTAATGTTAATTGTTACAGTTCAAATAAGCAAAGCCCAGACAGGGTCAATAACAATAAACAAAATGAATAATGCAGGAACAATAACAAGGCAGATAGATTCAAGCGGTTTTTCAAGTATATGGAATTTTTATGATTCAATAACAGGCTGGACAAGTACAATAAATTATACCGTATTATCTCCATGTCCCGGAACGCCGACAGTATATTATGCCGGCCAGACATACCATACTGTTCAAATAGGCAGTCAATGCTGGTTAGTGGAAAATCTTAATGTTGGAACAATGATAAAAGGAAGCCAGGATCAAACAAACAATGGAGTAATTGAAAAGTATTGTTATAATGATGATTCAGCAAACTGTGCAGCCTACGGCGGATTATATCAATGGGCGGAAGCAGTACAATATCAGAACGGAGCTACAGATTCAAGTTCACCAAATCCGGCGTTTAGTGGAAATGTACAAGGCATTTGTCCGGGTGGATGGCACATACCAAACTATGATGAATTTGATACATTAACATCTACTGTAAAAGGTAACAATGCATTGAAGGCAATAGGACAGGGAACAGGGAAAGGAGTAGGCACAAACACATGTGGCTTTTCCGCGTTGTTGGCGGGCAGCCGCGATGGCAATGGTGGCTTCGGTGGTTTAAGTAACTTCACTTATTTTTGGAGTTATACGGAGGGCAATGATGCCACCGCAGACATTTTGTTACTGTACTATGATGATATTCCTATCAACTTACCCATACCCATCATCCTTAAGGTATCCGGGTATAGCGTTCGTTGTGTGAAGGATTGAGTGTGCCAGAAAGCAAGAGGCTGTCTAAAATGTAAGTCGACTTGCCAGGTCGACTCTTATTATTGCAGATAATTTTACTGAAATAGAACTATTAATTTTATTATTGTATCTCAAAATTATTTTTTAGACAGTCTCTCATGGTTCTTGAAATAAACATACTTATTTTACGTAACCGCGGAAGTTAACAATTTAGTTTGTTCCGGTATGTAAAAGAATATGTTTATAACTAATTTTATACCGGCTATATTTTGTTTGTGCAAAGAAATATGAATCTAAATAAAAATATTATAGAAAATTCTTATTACCGGGTTAGAATTATACTAACCTTTAGTGCGGCAACAATACTAATTTTGGTAATTATTTCCATGGTAAGCTATAATTACACACGCAGCCTTTATCTAAACCAGCTTAGCGAGCAGGTTAATGTTGTTGCTAAAATGCTTTCAGAACAAATCGATGGAAAATATCTGCATGTTCTGTCTCTCGGCCTTCCAACTAAATCTGCTCAGAATTATTTCAGGGAAATATTTAATCGGAATAAGAACGAAAGTTTGCATTCCGAAATTTTTATTTTCGATAAAAATTTGGACGTTATTGTACATTCCGATTCAAACACTATCCCCGGCGCTTTTGAGCCCGGACTCCTTATAAACCAAAAAGATATTAATGGGCTTCAGGAAGAAACCGGGACAGTTTCCATCCCATTTAAAGCAAACGATGGGAAATGGTATATGTGGGGATTTTACAGGCTAAATCCTGACTATTGGCTCGCTATCAGGGAAAGCGCTGCAAGACTCCAAAAAGTCGAACAACTTTCAACAATATTCTGGTCATTCGGCTTGGGAGGAACAGTTCTTACAATTATACTTGCATGGTTTATGGCAGGTTCGATTACAAAGCCTGTTAACAAGCTCGTTTATTTTAGCTTCGAAATAGGGGAAGGAAATTTTAATGCTTCTGTACCTGCCAATATGCACGGGGAAATTAATACGCTTGCCGTAGCCTTGGAGAACATGAAAACGGGGCTTGCAAAGAATCAAAAAGAGAAAGAAGACCTTCTTGCCCAAATTGCACATGAAATACGTAACCCGCTCGGCGGAATTGAACTGCTTGCAAATCTTACGAAAGAAGATTTGCAAAAAGAAAAAAAAGATACGGCGTACCTTGATAAAATTCTAAAAGAAGTAAATCATTTAAAATTGTTAATTTCTTCATATTTGAACTACAGTCGTCCGGTAAATGCAAATCCCGGGATGGTTGACCTTTCTAAAATTTCAAAAGAAGTTGAAAATATTTTTGCTAAACAACTGAAGAAAAAAGATACGCAGTTGGTATTTAATTGTCCGGCAACCGAAATTTTATTTGATGAAGATCATTTACGTCAGATCTTGATCAACCTTGTCTCTAACAGCATCGAATCAATCCGTGAAAATGGTTTAATAGAAATTTCTACTCAGACAATTAGCCATTGCTGGATATTAAACATTAAAGACAACGGCGTCGGCATCCCGGAAGAAAACTTAGACATTATATTTAATCCATTCTTCACAACGAAAAAAGAGGGGACAGGCCTGGGCCTGGCTATAAGTAAAAAGCTGTGCACAGAAAATAAGGCAAAGTTAATTGTTAAAAATAATACTGACAATGGAACAACATTTAGTATAATAAAAGAGATTGTTGATGCATAATAATAATGAAATAATCGTAGTTGAAGATAACGATACTATGCGCCTCGGCATTGTTGAAAGTCTTAGCCGTGAAGGCTATAAAATAACCGGGTTTGAAAACGGGCCCGCTGCTTTGAAAATTTTCCGGTTTAAGTCGTACCGTCTTGCAATTTTAGATCTGAAGATGGAACCTATAAACGGCATAGAAGTTCTTCAAAAAATGAAGGAAATAAATCCTTCAATCGAAATCCTTATGATTTCTGCTTATGGGAAAGTAGAAGATGCTGTAAAAGCCATGCAGCTTGGAGCTGCGGATTTTTTGGCCAAGCCGTTTTCACCTGATGAACTTAGAATTAAAGTAAAAAATATCTGGCAGAAAATTCTGAATGAAAAAAAGATTGAAGACTTGATTGAACAAAATAAATTACTAAGCGAAGAGCTTTTTACCGGTTATGAGGAAATGATAGGAAACTCGGTGGTTATAAAAGATGTCTTTTCACTTATCGAACAGGTGGCCGAAAAAGACAGTACTATTTTAATTCATGGAGAAAGCGGGACGGGCAAAGAATTAATTGCAATTGCAATCCACCGAAAAAGTAAACGTTCGGAGCAGCCGTTTATTAAAATTAATTGCGGGGCTTTGAACGACAATCTTTTGGAAAGCGAATTATTCGGGCATGAAAAGGGTTCGTTTACAGGTGCATTTAAACAAAAGAAAGGAAGGTTTGAGCTTGCCGATAAGGGTACTCTTTTCCTTGATGAAATCGGCGACATTTCTCCGGCAATGCAGATAAAGCTTTTGCGGGTTCTTCAGGAGGGAGAATTTGAGAGAGTGGGAGGAGAGGCAACTATAAAAACAGATGTTAGAATAATATCTGCTACAAATAAAGATTTACAGAAATTAATTCTTGCGGGGAAGTTTCGTGAAGATTTATTCTACAGGCTAAGAGTTATCCCGGTAATCCTGCCTTCTTTAAGAGAAAGACGTGATGATATTCCGGTTCTTATAAACCACTTTTTGAAAAAGATGGCACAGAATAACCGGCAAGAGCAAAAAAAAATCGATTCTGATGGATTGAAACTGCTCTTGGATTACTCATGGCCGGGCAATATACGTGAACTTGAAAATTTAATTGAGAGGCTTGTTGTTATTTCTTCAACCCAAAAAATTGATGCAGGGCTCATTGCAAGACATCTTTACGGCGGAATAAAAATTATGAGCGGGTTTGACAACCTTCCCTTGGATGAAGCAGTTTATGCTTTTGAAAAAAATCTGGTAGTTCAGGCAATGGAAAAGAGCAGCGGTGTAAAAAATCGTGCTGCAAAGCTTTTGGGAATAAGCACAAGCGTTCTTTATTATAAATTGGAAAAGTTTGGATTGTTATGAAAATATCTAATCTTCATAAATTACTTATTCAACCGGAGGGATTTTTAATTATTGCTTTATTTTTTATTTGTTTTCAAATTAGTCTTTTCCCTCAATCTATCCCGGATCTTGAAAACAGTTTTTACAAACTCCAGGCCGGGTTAAATTCTGAGCAGGTAAAACTTGATTCTTTGAAGAACATTTTGAACCTCAGAGCACGGAAAATCACTAAAGCAAAGAGTAAGACTGACTATAACAAAGATGTTGTTACTGGATTAATGGCTGGCTCAATCCCGGTTTCGAACGAAATTGCTGAATTGCAGAGAAAGATAGTTAATCTTCAGGCAAATCTTGAAAATATAAAAATTAGGTTAAGTGAAATGTATTCGTCAAAGATTGATTCCTTGCAGAGGCTTCTAAAAATGGATAATCTTTCTAACGAAAAAACAAGCGAGATAAAGGAAAAAATATATTTATATACAGGGAAGAAAATATTGGTTATGCCGAAAATAGATCTGCTTACTTTTTACCCGGATAAAATAATAGGAATAAATTTAAAAAATATTGATGACCTGGCTCAGAAAAATGTTTATGAAGAATATTTGCAAAAAGCCCTAAGTGAAGTGGACGATCGTTTGAGCAATGTCAATCAATCTATATTCGAAGTAGATAAAATTATTTCTCTTCAGAAAAAGACGGCGAGGTTTTTGGAAGAAACGGAATTCGGGACAGGACTTCCTCAGCAATCTGTCACTGAACAAACGACTCCAAAATTAAACCGTTCCGCTATTACAGGGACGAATTTACCTGTAAATTCAGCGTTAACGTCTCAATTAGATGACTATAGTCTGTTGCTGAGCCAATTGCATCAATCAATATATCCTCAAATGAACTGGACTGTTCAACCAAACTCCGGCCGGCATAACATAACATATCAACAGTATCAAACATTGCTTGAAAAGCTTAAAAAAAGTCTTTTGGAATACAAGTTTATTCTCACTCATAAAATTGAAAACTCTAAATGAGTAAGAACGCTGTTAATATTTATTTTTTCACCCTATTTTTTATTTATCAGGTCTTCCCGGTTACATATAGTCAATTTAAGTTATCCGCAAGTGCCGAGGCAGGCTACTATGCTAGTACGGGATCATCAACTATCGGTCAAAATGGTTTATACAAAGATTTCGACGGCCAATTAGGATATAACTATAACGATGATAATAGAAATGCCGGGATAAAATTAATAGCACGCCCCGAATTTTATGGAAGTGATAACTTGCTAACCACTTTAAATTTTGATGCGGACGGCTCATACACACAAGATGAAAAATCGTTCAATTGGGGATTCCGGCTAAACAGACAATTGGATAATATTAACGGAAGAAATATTGATTTGTCTTATGACATATTTAATGCTTTAGCCGAAGATGATCTATTCTTCCTAAAAGATTTCCCTCTCAATTTAACAACCGGGTATGGGTTTCAAAAAATTAAGGACAATACCGGGCAAACACTGGATTATTATCTTTTAGATTTTAAAACAAGCTCGGCTTTAAGTACTAGTACAAAAATAGGTTATGGAATTTATACGGAAAGTTTTTCTGTAACCGCGATGCATGCTACAGGTGGGCAGCAGGTAAACCTGACTCCCGGCTATCCAGGAACCATAAACCATAATAACGGATGGAGATTTGGGCCGCAAATGGGTTTCTATTATTTAAAAGATGCAATAGTTAATTTTGATTATCGTTTCTTTGTCCATATTTCCGATCTAACGAATAATTTTTCATACGAGCAATGGATACGTCTTGTTGCCGGAAAGCTTTTTTGTGATAAATGGTCGTTATTTCTCTTGGCCGATTTATATTTTCGAAAATTTAATCTTAACGAACTTGCCGAAAATAATCTTAATCTTCTATATAATTCCGTTAACGTTGACAACCATATTTATTTAAAAGCCGGTTATGATGTTTTCGATCATTTCGAAATTTATTTAAGAACCGGGTACTTTAAAGAAAATCTTGTCAATAATGAATATCTATATTCAGGGTGGAATACTATACTCGGAATAGAGCTTAACAATTAGCAAAGTAAATTACTTTTTGCAAAAATCGTAAAATAGATTAAGGCTGTTTTTATTCCTCTATGAGAATAGCTTCGGCATATTATTTCGATAAGTTCTGTTAGACTCTTAAAGCTTTTTATGTCCCTTTCCGAAGAAATTGCATTTCAATTTGAAAAATTTCTTGAATAAGCTCCAATAACTTCAACATTAGTACAGTGTATACGCTTAAGCGCTGCAAAGTGAAATTTTGCTGCGAAGCCCGAACCAATTATTCCTGCCCGGATTGTTTTCTTTTCCATTTTTTATCGATAATTAAGTTACAAAATTATGGATTAATAATTATTGGTTTTTGCATATTGTAAGCTTTACACTCAATCACAGGCGAATCGCATGCGTCGTCATTATCGTATTCTGCGGTTACTTTTTTAATTTCACCGGGGAGCAGGCTGAAATAATTATCGCTCCAGTACGTTGGTAATGTTTCCTGTTCTGAAATTTTATCCTTTATTTTCAAATTTATCATAAATGCAAGGGTATTCCCCCTGTTTGTAATTATTACCGTAAATTTTGTCTTTCCGTGCGAATTCTTTTTTGTTACTTCTGCACTCATTTCCGCAAGCGGAAGATTTTTTAACCCGGTATAGTTGTTATTTTTATTCAGCCAGTAAAAATTTTCAGATAATACGTTTCTGTTTTCGTCTTTGTTAATCAGTTTCAAAAAGCTCAGACTGTCCTGAACCGGGATTATAAGCCTGCTTGCTGCAACACGATTCATAAATAAATTCAAGGTATCGGTTCCGTGCCAGATTTCATTCATTTTCGTATTATAGAGAACTGCTGAAACAGTTGTATTTTGTTTGTTTTCATAAAGAGAGTTCCAAACTATAACCTTCCTGTCATCCAGGTTCATCTGTATATGTAATGGTTCGCATGCGCTTTTTGTTCCGTAATAACCTGCATTTGGATCAAGGTACCAATCGTATAGCTGCCAGACAACGCTCGGCCAGCTTGAATTTGATTTCCATAATCCGAAGCCGCTTGCGGTATTCCATAGTTGTCTGTTTAATGATTCAATTACTGATCGGTAAACCTCATAGTTAAGCAACTGGGCTTTATCAGCGTATTCTTTGAAGCCCGTAAGGTTCAAACTGTCTATTGAACCGTACTGTTTTTTCACAAGTGTATCATAGGTAGAAAATTTTCGGGAGTCTTCAGGTCTGTCTGTGGCGTTGTGGTACGCCCATTCGCCGTTAAGTGGAAAGTATCCTTCTTTATAGTTTTTACCGGGATTATTCAGAAATTTAATCAAACTCTCATATTCGGGAACACCGCTTGGTCCGATTTCACTGCTGAATCCGTTAATTTTATTATTATTAAAGTATTTTTCCGGGCTTATCGTATTGTAAGGACCGCCTCCGTGAATTCCCTCACCGTCGGAACTTTTTAAATAATGTTTGGTATCTCTTCCATCGAACATAGGAAGAATTTGGTTCATTATAATGTCCTGTCTCGGATTAGGGCCTTCATTTCCGCCGCACCAAATTATAAGCGATGGATGATTTCTGAATTTTTTCACAATTTCAGTTGTAGCTTCTGTATAAAGTTTTTCCTGTGGTTTATAGTCGGGATTATTTCTTTCGCTTCCCCAGAAATCATTTAAGAAATCCTGCCATAAAAGTATTCCGTATTTATCTGCAGCATCATATAATGCTTCGGGCGGAGTCCCGGTTGGTCCCCAGATTCTAAGAAAATTTAAGTTGGCGTTTTTAGTTAAGCGAATTTCCTGCTCAAAACGTTTTGAATTCCAGTTTAGCATCATATCCTGAACCCAGTTGCCGCCTTTCATATATATAATTTTCCCATTTATCTTATAAATGCGCTCTTCTCCTGATACGTATGTCTCAACTTTGCGTATTCCAAAATTCACTTTTTGATATGATAAAGTACCTTCGGATGTTTTTATTTTCATACTTAGTGAATAAAGTTCAGAAGAACCGTAGCCGCTAGGCCACCATAGTTTAGGATTTTGAAGATGCAGTTGAGAAAAATTATCTCTATCCAGTAGTATTGTTTTAGTCTCATTAGAGGCAAGTTGTAAATTGTACTCAACTGTAATGATTTCTTTCTCATCTTTTTCTATTGAAACTAGGAGCTTCCCGTCTTTGGAAGTATTAGCATGATTTACAATTTCGGCTGAAATGGTAAGGTCGGCATATGATGTATCTTTTAAATTAAAATCAGATGTAACATATGGACTCTCAAGTTCAATATCGTCGGATGAAGAAAGAAATACATCCCGTGGTATTCCCATATCCCGGTCCCGGATAGCTGGTTGCCAATCCCAGCCTAATACATCCCATTTTGTATAATCACGGGTTATCCACCCATCCTGTCCCAGGTTTCTTCCCGGGTCAGCGAGTGCACTAACGGGCTCTGGTGCGGGCAAGCCGGGATGATCAGGTGGATAAATTTCAACCGCTAGAATATTTTTCTCAACTTTATTCAAAAAAGACGTTACATCAAATTTGAATGCGCGATCCATTCCCACCATTATAGAGGTATCTGCAATTATTTTTCCGTTCAACCAAACACTGGCTCTGTAATTTATTTCTCCAAAATTCAGCCAAATTCTTTTGCCCGGAAAATTATCAGGATAATCGAATTCTGTTCTAAACCAATAAGGTTTTTTCCAGGGATTTTGGTTGGGAATATAACTGTATTTAAGCATGTCAAACCGGTTATTAAAGATGTCGTTCATGTCGGGTATAAGCCTGTTGTTCATCCCTGTATAAGGATTAGCATAAACATTGTTCCTCACAAGCGCTGTAAGAACAGTTGCCGGAAGGCTGGTTGTATACCATCCTTTAGTATCGAAAGCAGGCGAGGATATTTTTGTCCCATCATCTGTTGCAATTATTGAAGACTGAATTTTCCAGTTGCTCCTAAGTATAAGTGAATTTTCTGGAACTTTTTCCAGCGGTTTATCTTCAATGTAAAACTCGTATGAATCGCTTGGAATACGCTGCCCGTTATTAATTGCGGTTACAGACCAAATGTGTTTTCCAGATGATAACGGGAAAGGCACATAAAAATTATTTCCGTTTAATACAGAATCAATTTTAATACCGTCAAGCCAAATTTCATATTTATCGCATGTTACACGGGACCATGCCAGTGTAGGCATATTGTTCGAGAGTTTTCTACCGTCTTCAGGTGATACTAAACTTAATCCGTTATGCTGGAACATTTGAAAAAGTCCGCCGCATCCCGAAGTAAACAAAGAAATAATTAAAACTATTAATGTTTTTAAAAATACAAACCTAAAAAAATTTCTCAACTTAGTTACTCCAAAGGTTTTTTAAAAATTTTAGTATTAAATGAAACTATGCCGATACAATAATTTTCAAGACGCCGTAAGACTACTATTTTATGAATAGAATCCAATTCCTGATGAGCGGCAAAAACATCCGTCTCATTAGAATTGCATGCCGTAATTGAGGCTGTTAAATATTGCAATTATAAAATCCCGGACATAAATCAGGTCGGAATCTTGTCAGTCTCAAATAAATTATTTCTGAACTTCAAGAACGTTTGAGTATTCTGAATTTCCGCTTACGTTAACTCCTTTTATACGATAGAAATATTCATTGCCTTCGCGGGCGCTTTCGTCAACATAAAGAACTGTCGGGCTGGAAGCTTCCGGTGAGTACTCATATGATTTAACATCAAATATTACTGCATCATTCAAGCCGTTGGCAATTACTATCCACGGGCCGTCAGATGATTCTGAGCGTTCAATTGTATAACTGGAAGCTCCTGTAGAGCCTCTCCAGGTAAACCCATCTCCTTGTTTTATAAGTACAGGTGCAGGTGAGGGTACTTCTATGGGAGGGGGTTCGATAGCTCTTATTTTATAAGATTCTTTTCTAAGCAAATCAAGCATGCGGATTTCATCATATGCAAACCCGCAGTTAGAACCGGGTATATGAAATGAATTTACTTCAGTTCCTCCTTCATTATGATAGTACCAACCGCCGTCTCTTCGGTGGCCCCTTATACTCCAGAGTAATCCGCCTGTGATACCACCGGTGCGCATCATTTCCATTAATTTCCTTAGGTTTTCGGTAGATCCCAGCCCGAATTCATCAACAATCAGCGGTTTCTTGCCTTTGCATTTATTCCATGATCGTTCCGCCATAGGTGCTAATTTCCAATCTCCTCCGCTCACCCGGCTCCAGTATTCATATAGATGATCGCTGATTATATCAAAGTTAGGATCATTTAAAAGAGCATTACGGTCACAGCCGCCGGGGTCAATTATTAAATGATTCGGATCAAGTTTTTTTATGTAGGCAGCAAATTCCAAACACCATTTTGTAATTACAGGTGTCCAGACATTATAATCCAACTTTCTGTCGCCTGCATAACTGCCGAACTCATTTCCAAGCTGCCATGCTAAAACGGCCGGGTCATCTTTATATAAAATTCCATTAACAGTATTTTTTCTGTTAAGAACAAAATTCAATAAATCCCTGAAATCAGATTTTATTCCTTCATCTGTCCAGAATGCCGAACCGGGTTTACCTGCAAGTTGGGCAAATTCATCAACACCGCGAATTCCTCTGAAAGATTGTGAAGCAATAATCGGAATTATCAAACGTACATCGTACTCATGACAGTATGCTATTACCCTGTCTAAGCAGCGAAATGCTTCTTCGTTATAAGTACGCCGCGCTGAAATGTATACGGGTATCCCTTTGTCATCAGGGTCAAATACCGATAAAGTAAATATCCTGGTTGCCCTTCCTCCTTCTCTTTGAATACCGCTGAGTATATCGCGGATTTCATATTCATCCGGGAATCGATTTGTTAAATCTGTTCGTATTTGAGTTTCATTTTGATGAATGTTCGGTGCATCAAGCCCAAAAAAACGAAAAACTTTATCTCCTTCGTACAATTGGTCTACCCGGCGGGTAATTAAAGGCCAACTGTTTTTTGTGCTGTCATCGATGATTGAATTTACTGAATTCTTCGATCGGATTTTTTGTGCTCCAATGCTGTTAAATGTATATATAAAAAACATCAAAATGATAGTAAAAGATATGTTTGAACAATTATAAATTTTCATTTTCATAATATTTCTTCTGTTATTAGTTAAGTTATTGGCTTCACTAAAATGTTTATTTGCCTTTTGAAAGCATTTGTTCCATAAGTGTCAAATCTTTCTTAGAGTTCCATTTCTTGAGTTTCTTGGGGAACCAATTCAAATCGCCTACGGGATAACCATCCAGGCCTGCTTTTAATAACTTTTGATTACTAAAAGCAAAATCTTCTTTAGATGGATAATTGCCGCCTGATGAATTTTTATAGACAACTGTCATATTCCTGGCAGCCGCGGGATCATTAGGATTGTCTGGATCATATCCCCAGAAAATATTGTTCTTTGGCGAAGGCGAGTACATGTCTTCAAGAAACGTTAATATTAAAGACATATTATCCGGCATTAATTTGAAACCAGGGTTTACGCCGTCGACAGATCCCCGGTTTATCATGTGAGGATGCCACTTCCACATCGATTGCGTGCGTGAATTTGTAGGGGGTTCAGGAAGAATTTTACTATTTGCCGACGAGACCGTATCGTTGTATTCTCTATAGAAACTGAAAAAGTCTGCCGTGTCAAAATAGGTTGCATTGCTGCTGTAAACGATAACCCGGCCTAATTCCTTTGGGTCTTTAGAGCTAAGCGTAGTTTGGTCTACAAATTGAACTGCGTCGCTGCCGAAAAGCTTTATTGCTTCAGCTTGTGATATTTTTCGTCCTGGTGTTTTAAGTGTATCTATGTTGATTGCCTGGCCGTACAGAAGAGTATCGGGATCCTGGAATATGCGGTCCTTCATTCGTTCGCCTGTGAAATGGCAGTTTACAAGAAGATTATTCGCAATGAATGCTTTTGTATAATAACTCTCTAACCAGCAGAACTTGGCGCAGTTTACAACTGTGTTATGATCGCAAAAATAATAATTGAGCCCGATTCCCTGTGACTGAATAAGTCCGAAGCCTACATTTTCAAGCGTGTTGTTAATTTCTACCAGTGTATCTGCTGGTGCATTGTAATAAATAACCCGTCCTGCCCACCATTCATCTTTGTAGATTGCGTTGCGAAACAAATTATTAGTAAGACATACATTTGTCCATTTGCCTGTAATATGAACTGCCGGGCCTTCCTGCCACTCAAATATGCAGCGATCGATCCGGACATTAGTACTATCCTTCTCCTCAATTATAGGTTCCCAAAGCTGTGCCCCGGCTGTAATCCATGAAAGGAACCATATATTTGACACCGTTAAATCCCCGTGAGCATCTATAATCAGGGATGTATCACGGTCTCCAAGAAGAAACCTCAATGAATCTGGGGCAAGCTGAATAACAGCCTGTCCGGCATCTTTCCCATAATCTGCAGCAGGCTGGCCGGCAATCCTTAAATGATAACCGTTGTTAGTAATTGTTTTGCTGTTGATATATCTTTCACCTCTCATCAGTACATAAACCCTGTTTATATCCGCCCGGCTTCCATCCGAAAGTGTATCTCCGAGAATTGTATTTGCAAGAATATCAACACCGGTATTCCTTACAATTAGTGTATCGGAATGTTGGGCTGATAAAGTGGTAGAAAGTATCGCTGCAAGAAGAATGACATAAAATATCCTGAGCATAATGTGATCCTTTTTTTAATTAAATTTTATGCGGCATGCGGGGGAAATCGTTATATTTAATCCCGAATGCCGAACTGTATTTCAACAGCAAAAATAATTTTTGTCCTTAGTCAAATCTCTATATGAACTAAAAATACCTAAATTCAACTGAAATCAAAAAGAAATAACTGGATCTAGTCCGGAAAATTTACAAGCCATATTGGGTTTTTGATTTTAAAAAAAATCTTTTTTTTAATCGGGTCAAATATTAATAGAAAATTGAAATGATAACATGATTCATTCAGGTATACAAATTTATCTGATACTATTTTAGTTTTTACTGTAGAACATTTAAAAAAATATGCTCACATAATTGTGTAAAAAATTCTTATATGACTTATACAGAAGATAGTAGAATATACATGGGATGATTTTTAAATTATTAGGCTAATTATAAAATTATTTGATAATACAACTTAACAAACTTATTCAAAACCTCGGTTAAATATTTATACACTTTTATTTACTTGTTTTAATAACTTAAACGCAAGTATTTGTAAATTATGTTGTCAAATAATCTTAGAAAACAGATATTTTTAAATGGAAGACTACGAAATAATTAAAAAACTTAAGAGTGGAGATGATGTAACTTTTCGGCTGGTCATAGAAAAGTATCAAAAAATGGTGTTGAACTGCTCTTATAAATTTTTAAGGAATAAGGAATCGGCAGAAGACATCACTCAGGAAGTTTTCTTCGAGTCTCTGTTGAATGAGGTGCAATTTAAGAGAAGAAGAATTATATATAGCGAAAGTTTTCAAACTTATGAATTTACTGTACTTGGAGAAAGCAGTACCATATTAGGTATATTCATTCAGGAAAGCCGTATGAGGGAAAACCTCTCGTTCGGTTTGACGAAGGTTCGAGGGAAACAGGACATAATAGTAACTGAGCCTTGTCCTACTCTCCCGGAAATTAAAAAATGAAATAACTATTTGGCATTTCACGGTCGTGAATTGAGTTTAACCAATTTCAAAACAATCTCAATATACAATAAGATCTTGCGTGATGAATTTGGAATAAATATAAAATTACGAATTTAATATGTCGGGTAAACAAAAAATTACGAATTTCGTCGGGCTTTGGGTAGAAATAAATGGGTTCTTATTAATTAAATAATTTTTTTTACAAATGACTCCGGCGTTAGTTCATATCATTTTAGTTGCATAGCGTTGTTTATTGCATCTTCCACGAGCGGTTCCATAACTCTATATCCTTCTAAATTTGGATGTACACCATCCTGAGAGTACTCACTTTTCATTCCATTTCGTTCATCAGCCATATGCGAAAAATAATCAAGATAAATAACCCCATTTTTATCGGCATATTCTTTCAGCATTTTATTCAGTGCTGCAATTTTTTCAGCGGGATTAAGCCCTGGTTTCCAGGGATAATCAAAAGCAGGAAGAACAGATGAGAGAACAACTTTTATTCCGTGAGCCTTTGCAATATCAACCATTGAAATAATATTATCCATTATCATTTCAAGTGTAGATGGTCCTGTATTACCGGCAATATCATTTGTTCCGGCAAGAATAACAACTACAGCAGGATTTAAATTAACTACGTCGGATTTAAATCTAATCAGCATCTGGGGCGTTGTTTGTCCGCTAATACCCCTGTCAATATATGGCTTAGACGAGAAAAATTCAGGATGAATTTTTATCCACCCCTCGGTTATAGAATTTCCCATAAAAACAACACGATTTTCACCGGCTGAAGGAAGTCCTAATTTCTCATTTTCATTTCTGAAACGATTTAAATTAGCCCAATCCTGCGAATACAAAATTCCTGTAAAAATTATAAATATTATGACACTGGAAAATAAAATTTTTTTTATAATAAGTATTTCCTCAATAAAAATTAATGTATTAACATTTTAATAATTAATCTGTTATTTGTTTAGTTTGTTTAACTAAAAGTATTATAAAATAATTGGCTCTAATCAAAACTTCATCCATAATAGGAACTTCTTCTATTCAGTCTTACCGGCAGCCCAGAGTACTGCGCCTGTCAAATGTTTTCTGAACATTTCATTATCGTACAAATCCGCAGAATGGCCCAGAGATGTTATAAAACTCCTTCCATGGCCAATATTCTGACACCAAACTAAAGGATGGTCGCCCATAACTAAATTGACGTTTTTAAACCATTTGTTATCATCGATGTTATATGATTTCTCATCAATCGAAACTAACACTTTCACATGGTTGTTTGTTCTCGGATTCCGGTCAAAAGTGTAAAATTCATCTTTCCACATAATAGTGTCGGCGCCAAAACAAATTGTTGCAGGATGAGTTCTGTTCTCAATAACTAGCTTTCCTTCATGTACCGGCGGATGGCCGAGAAAATGAGCTCCGGCTAATTTTTCATACCAGGGCCATTTGTATTCTGTATCCGTGGCTGAATGAACACCGACAAAGCCGCCCCCGGCTTCAACATATTTTTGAAACGCAAGTTTTTCCTCATCATTCAGCAGGTCATTTCCGGTGGTTAACAGAAATATAACCACGTTGAATTTACTCAATACCTTTTCAGTAAAAAAAGTAGAATCTTCCGTAAAAGTGATCCGCCATTTTCGTTCATGTGCCATCTCATAAAATGCTTTTATCGCATTCGGTTTGGAGTCATGATAAAATCCCGTTGTCTTGGTAAAAACCAACACGTTCAATCCTTGCAGTTGATCAGCTCCTCCAGGCTGATTCTGCGAAAAAGCGGTGCCTGCAAGAAATGTCAAACTAATAAAAAATATAATTTGTTTTAGCATAGTAATCTTATTTTTATATAATAATTATTTTATAAAGCAAGTATAACTTACGAATTCTTTTCTTTTGATTAAATAAAATTACACAAATAACGTCAATACACCGCTCTACACATTACTCATAAAGATTATCGGGGTCCGCAGAAGCAATTTCAACATAAAGCATGGCAAGTTTTTCAGTTACTGCTTTGAAATATTTCTCGCCCTTCTCCCTCGATGCTTTTCTTGGATTTCCTATCCCCGTATCTTCAGTAACTAGTGACCATTTTCTTTCCGTCCAGCCCCAGCCCTCACGGATACCTTCAACCTTTATTTTTTTCTCTCTGCCTTCACCGGCTTCATCCAAAGGTAACATCATTGCCGGGGAAAGATAAAGAATAAGGCTTGTTTCCATTTCATCGGCATGGTCGCCTTCATTCTCAAAAAATTCTTTTTTATTTACGGCTTTATACCAGTCGCAAGAAGCCAAAAACATTTTGGGAAATCTTAATCCTAATTCTCTAAGTATTTGTTTGAAATTATTGCCTCCGTGCCCGTTGACAACCAGAAGTTTATATATTCCCTGGCGGTTTAACACTTCAATAATATCGTTTAAAGTTAATGCTTGTGTGCCCGGATTAATATTTATATCAAGAGTAATGTCATACTGACCGCTATTTACTCCAAATGGGATAGCCGGCATAACTATTATTTTGGCTCCTTTTTCCCAGGCAATTTTTGCTGCTTCCGCCGCAATTTGTTCCGATTCGATTACATCTGTAAAATAGGGAAGATGATAATTATGAGCTTCGGTTGCGCCCCACGGAAGTATAGCGAGATCGAATTTTTGATTTTTAATGTCCTTCCAATGGCTTTCAGCTAAAATATACGGGCGCATTTTATTTCCTGAAATGTTATAGAATCTTTTACTTGTAATAATTTATATCAAAGATAGTCTTGAATAAGAACATTTTAAAGAGTTAAAAACCATTTTACCAAATGAATGCTCGGCAATTTTCTGCTTTTTTGCATAATCATTGTTAAAAATATTAACACCAAAACATTGAAAATTTAATATTTTGTAAACCTATGTTAAGTTATTTAACACATAAAATTTTTTATAAAAAAAACATAAGCTTTTTTAACAGAAATCCAATTTTTATTCCTGGTATGAAACTTGAATATCTTAAATAATTAACAATTTCATAATTGGAAAATACAATGCCAAAAAGAATTTTACTCATTGATGACGACTCTTCCATAAGGCGTTCACTCTCGTTAGGATTAAATCAGCTCGGTTATGATGTTGAACCCTGTGACTGCGGTTTTAAGGCGCTGAATAAACTGGATTTGTATACAAAGAATTTAGTTAACCTGGATTCTGTAGTTGTTGATTTGAATTTGCCCGACATAAACGGCATTAAGTTAGGTAAAATTATTAAATCAAAGTATCCCGATTCAACAATTATGTATATAACCGGGTATGCCGATAAACTGGATCTATCGGATATTGAAGACCTGAAAAAAGAGGGCCTGCTCGAAAAACCGTTCACTGCCGATGATCTTATAGCTGAAATTAATAAAATACTAAATAAGCATTACAAGGCGCCTAAAACCGAAACAGATAAAAAGCAGGAAGTAAAAACATCTTCCGCTTACGCTTTTATAAAAATTAAAAATAATTCGGATTATTTTTCACTTTTCCAAAAATTATATTTTATGGACAATGTAGTTTATTGTGACGCAACTCAGGGTGATATCGATATCTTTATGCTTCTTCAATCTGATTCTATTGATGGATGTAGAGAAGTTTATGAAAATAATATCAAAAAGATAAAAGAAATTCAGGAATCCAAATTTCTTCCGGTTAGTATTCCCCTGTTAAATGACAATATTAAAGAAATAGTTAATGCTGCAGGCATAGGTTTATTTGAAGATGTGCACGGGATGAGCAAAATTAGGGATTCCCATAAATCAGTCTGCTCTTATGTTCTTCTTAATGTGGATAGAGAAAAGCTTGAAATTGTCTATCCTATACTAAAGTTAACTGACAATGTTTTATACTGTGATTATGCTGAAGGAAGTTCTGATCTTATACTTATGGTCTATGGAACTCAATTCAGTGAAATTGATAAAATTATTGAAAATAAAATCAGCAATCTTGACGGCATACTTAAGGTGAAAGAATACCCGATAATAAATGTATTTGAAATGTGATGATTTTAGGAGGGTGCCGCATTAATCTTATTTGAATGAAGGGTGTAAAAAAGGATGAATCTGGGTTTAAATAATTATGGAAGTAATGCCCGGTATCTTCATTTAATTAAATATTGAGTGAATTAATGGCAGAAATAAATGTAAACGAAGAGATAAAGGAAAAATTAAATTTTAAAATAGACCTGATAAATAAGAAGCATCAAAGCGAGGCGCTGATACCTCTACTTCAATCGGCACAGAATTCTTACGGTTTTATCCCTGAAAAAATAATTTACTACATAAGCGAGCTTGTAAGTGTGCCGGCAGCGGAAATTTATGGTATAATTACTTTTTATTCACAGTTCAGGCTAAAACCCGTTGGAAAAAATTTAATCAGAATTTGCGAGGGTACGGCATGCCATGTCAACGGAGCCAAGACGGTCCTTTCAATTCTGCAGGATGAGCTGGGTATTTCAATAGGCGAAACTACGGATGACGGAAATTTTTCTTTAGTATCGGTAGCCTGTTTAGGTTGCTGCTCATTAGCACCGGTAATGATGATAAACGGCGAAACTTTCGGCAATTTGAATCCGGATAAAATTAAAAAGGCAATAAGAAAATCCGGCAGCAAAGAAAAAGTTAAAATCGAAATATGAAAAGAGTAAAAGTAGGCCTCGGCACGTGCGGACTTTCCGCGGGCGGCGGGTCAATATTTAATAAATTTAAAGAAGAAATCAGGGATAATAATCTTCAGGTGGAATTGTGCGAAACGGGATGTATGGGAATGTGCTATGAAGAAGTGATTGTTGAAATTGAAGATGAAAATGACAGCTATTTGTATTCAAAGATTTCCGTAGATAAAGTCGGGAGAATTGTAAATGAACATCTTATTAATAATAATCCAGTAAAAAACTGGATAATAAGAAGTAAAGATATCTGCCTTGAAGAATCTTTCCTTAATAAGCAAACCAGGATTGTTTTAAGAAACTGCGGCGTTATAAATCCGGCTTCAATAGATGAATATATAGCTAAAGACGGTTATAAAGCCCTGCAAACCGTATTAAAGAATTTCTCAGGGAAAGATGTAATTGAAGAAATAACAAAATCAGGATTAAGAGGACGCGGTGGCGGCGGATTCCAGACAGGACTAAAATGGAAATTGGCATACAATGAATCCGCCGGTAAAAAATATATAATATGCAATGCCGATGAAGGAGACCCCGGAGCTTTTATGGATAGAAGCGTTCTCGAAGGCGACCCTCATTCCGTATTGGAAGGAATGGCCATAGCAGCGTATGCAATAGGTTCCGATGAAGGATTTATATACTGCCGTGCGGAATATCCGCTGGCTAATAAAAGATTAAGAACTGCTATCAGGCAGGCGCGTGAAAAAGGATTTCTTGGCAAAAGAATCCTCGGCACAGGTTTTAATTTTGATATCGGTATAAAAGAAGGCGCCGGCGCTTTTGTCTGCGGAGAAGAAACTGCATTGATGGCTTCTATTGAAGGTAAAAGAGGCGTGCCCGGTATACGCCCTCCTTTCCCTACTCAAAAAGGACTGTGGGGAAAACCTACAAATATAAATAATGTGGAAACGTATGCTAATGTTTCATGGATAATAATAAACGGATGGCAAAAATACGCAGGCTTGGGAACACAAAAAAGTAAGGGAACAAAAGTCTTTGCACTCGCCGGGAAAATAAAGAAAACCGGGCTGGTGGAAGTTCCTATGGGAATTACTTTGAATGAAATTATTTATGACATTGGCGGCGGAATAAAAGACGGAAGGAAATTTAAAGCGGTACAAATAGGGGGCCCGTCCGGCGGATGTATACCGGCAAGCATGGGAAACTTGAAAATCGATTATGATGAAATAACAAGTACAGGCGCTATTATGGGGTCGGGCGGATTAATTGTATTGGATGATACTACATGCATGGTTGACCTCGCAAAATACTTTTTAAATTTTACTCAGATGGAATCATGCGGTAAATGTACTTTCTGCCGCGTTGGGACAAAAAGAATGCTGGAGATGCTGGAAAGAATAACCGAGGGAAATGGAAAAAACGGCGATATTGAATTCCTTGAAAACTTAGCAGTTAAAATTAAAACTGCAAGCCTTTGTGGTTTAGGCCAGACAGCGCCTAATCCCGTATTAACGACAATTAAGTATTTCAGGGAAGAATATGTAGCGCACATATATGAAAAAAAATGTCCGGCACACAGCTGCCCATCGTTGATTAGATATGAGGTGGTCGATGAATTATGCAAAGGCTGCCGGGTATGCATAAAAGCTTGTCCTGCCGGAGCGATAACAGGCAAGTTAAAAGAAGTCCATTCTATCAATTATGATTTGTGCAATAAATGTGGAAAATGTTTTGAAGCGTGCAAGCTTGATGCAATTATAAAAGTTTAAAATATAAGTAGTGTTTTATGGAACAGGTAAAAATTACAATCAATGATAAAGACATTTACACTTCGCCGTACAAAACTATCCTGGAAGCAGTGCACGAACATAAACTTGATACTATTCCCACTCTATGCTATGACAAAAGAATTGAGCATATCACATCATGCTTCCTTTGTGTTGTTGAAGTAGAAGGTATTAACAAACTGGTTCCGTCTTGTTCAACTACTGTAAGAAGCGGGATGAAAATACAGACACGTACGCAAAAAATAATCGAAACCAGGAAAACAGCACTTGAACTGCTTATGTCTAATCATTATGCCGACTGTGTCGCTCCATGCAAAATGAACTGCCCCGCCGGCGTTGATGTGCAAACGTATATAGCATTAATCTCCATGGGTAAGTATGAAGAGGCGTTAAAACTTGTTAAAGAGAAAAATCCGCTTCCTCTTTCGATAAGCAGGGTATGCGTTAGAAACTGTGAAGCGGCATGCAGGCGAAATTTTGCTGATGAACCGGTAGCAGTGAATGCTTTAAAAAGATTTATAGCTGATAATAACCCTAATAATTGGATACCGGGAGTAAAGGAAAAGAAGAACAAAAATGTTGCTGTTATCGGCGGCGGACCTGCAGGGTTATCATGTGCATATTATCTTACTGTTGAAGGTTATTCGGTAACTATATTTGAAAAGCTGCCGAAGCTTGGCGGCATGCTGCGGTATGGAATTCCCGAATATAGGCTTCCGAAAAGAGTTTTAGATTCCGAAATAAAATGGTTTATTGGCCTCGGAATTGCAGTTAAGACCGGGGTAGAACTGGGCCTCGATTTCAGTTTGCATGAATTATTATCAGGAGGATATGATGCTGTATTTCTCGGCGTTGGCGCTCACAAGGCTTCAAAATTAGGGCTGGATGGGGAAGACAGTACTTATGGTATATTCAATGGAATAGATTTTTTAAGAGAAATTGAATTAAGAAGTATTCCTGAATTAAAGGGAAAGGTTATTGTAGTCGGTGGAGGCAATACTGCAATTGATGCAGCAAGAACAGCTTTGCGCTGTGGTGCGGAAAATGTTAAGATTGTTTACAGAAGAAGTCTTAATGAAATGCCCGCCGCCAGGGAAGAGATAATTGCTGCTCAAAAAGAAGGAATTGAAATCCTATTTCTCACAAATCCTAAATCAATTATTTCAAAGGGCAATAGATTAAAATCAATTGAATGTTTAAGGATGGAGCTTATTGAAGGAAAGCCCGGGGAAAGGCCATCGCCAGTTCCAAAATCCGGTTCGGAATTCATGATAGAATGTGATTATCTGATCGGTGCAATCGGGCAATCGGTTGATACTTCATTTTCAAGATTCGATGAAACTTGTAGTCTTAGGAAATCCGGGATTGTAGTGATAAATGAAGAAACAATGGAAACATCAATACCGGGCGTATTTGCTGGCGGCGATGTTGTAACAGGCCCGTTAACTGCAATAACCGCTATCGCACATGGTAAAAAGGCCGCTTTGTCAATAATGAATTATGTTGAAACCGGAAAATCCGGTTTAAATAACGGAAAATTTTTTAGTTCTAAAGATAAGCTTGCAAAATTATCTGCTAAAGAATTTGGTCATTATAATAAATCGGCACGGGCCAAAATAAAAGAACTTTCACTTAAAGACCGGGTACATAATTTCAATGAAGTAGAAGGGGTTCTTTCTGAGGAACAAGCAATTTGTGAATCGGGCCGCTGCCTGGAATGCGGATGTTCGGAATATTATGACTGCAGTTTAAGAAAGTATTGTGATGAATATAAAATAGATATTACTCCTTATTTAGGAGAAGTTAAGAAATATTTAACAGACGGCAGGCATCCCTTTATTTTTTTCGATCCAAATAAGTGTATTGATTGCGGCAGGTGCGTAAGAACCTGCGCTGAAGTGCTCGAAGTTTCCGCTTTAGGTTTTGTTAACAGGGGATTTAAATCAATAGTTAAACCGGCAATGGAAAAACCTCTCATGGAAACTAATTGTATATCATGCGGAAACTGTATCGACGCCTGCCCGACCGGAGCTATAAAAGAAAAATATCCATTCAAAATATCCGGTATCATACCTAAAGAAAATTATGAAACCGTTTGTAATTTTTGTTCCGTCGGATGTAAGGTAAATTTTAAAAAAATCAGCGGCGATCTTTTCTATATTTCAAATACAACAGACGAAATTAAAGATTCACACAATAGAGGATACTTATGTGCGAAAGGAAGATTCGGGCACAGGTATTTGTTAAGTAAAAATCGAATTATGAATCATATGATTAGGAGAAAAGGTGTTATTCAAAAGGTAAGCCGGGATGAGATTTTGCCATATGTTCATAAAAAAATAAAACTAATAATTGACAAATATGGGCGGGATTCGGTAGCGGTCTTTGGTTCGCCGAAACTTTCTAATGAAGAACTCTATCTTTTACAAAAATTCGCAAGAACAGGGTTAAAAGTCAATAACATACATAGCTTTTCTAATATGTTATACGGCATTGAACAGAACAGCCTTGACGATATGATGGGATTTACCAATTCGACAGTATCGATGGACAGCCTCAATAATGCGGATATTATTATTGTTTTAAATTCAAATCTTTCTGAAGAAAATCTTGTAATGGAATTAAAAATTAAAGAAGCTCAAAAAAAAGGAGCAAAATTAATTTTGTTTAGTTCATCGGAAGTAAGATTGTCTAAGTTCGCTGATCTCTGGATCGACAGTAAAAAAGGAACAAACACATATTTGTTAAATGCAATGATGAAAAAGTGCTTGGACGAAGGATTGATAGATGTTGATTTCATTAATTCCCGGACTACTCATTTCGATGGTGTAAAAACTATGATTGAAGGGACTAATATCATGGAGGCATTAGAGTATTCGGGTATTAAAGCGGAAAAATTTGAATTGTTTATTAATCTTATTAAAAATCTGGACTTAAATATTGTGTTTGTCAATAATATTGATTCCAATAGGGAAAAGTCGGTTAATGATCTTAAAGCTGCTTCTGATTTTCTTTTACTGACAGGCCGGATCGGCAAAAGTAACAATGGAATTATTTTATTGAGGGAATTTAATAACTCATCGGGGCTTTTAGATATGGGTGTTAACCCCGCATATTTACCGGGATATGTTAAGTTTGATGAAAAAGATGAAGTCGGCAGAATAAGCAGCCAATGGAATTCGGAATTAAAAGATATATTCAGGGCAGTAAACCTGTCCAAAAGCATGTTAAGAGGAGAGATAAAAGCAGTACTTATTTTTGGTGAAGACCCTTTGTCTGTAAAAGAAAATGCACGGTACTTTAACGGCCTGGAATTTATGGTTGTATGCGATACTTTTTATACCAATACTGCTGAACGTGCTGATGTAGTTATCCCGTTACTTTCATATATGGAACAGGCTGGTTCTTATACCCGCTGCGATGGTACACTTCAAAGATCAACAAAAATAAACAGCGGAATTCTTGAATTCGAAAATTGGCAGACAATTTCAGCTCTGGCGTCTTTTTTTTCCAAAGACTTTAAATATAATTCTACTGAAGAAGTATTAAACGAAATAAAACAAGTAAACAGGTTTTACAAATATCTTTCAAATAATAGTTCATGGCTTACCAATTATTTTAACAATGGGTTCAAAAAACAAAAGCTGTCATTCATAAACTATGGTATTGACTTTTCTACTATTAATCCCGTAAAACCCGTAATACATTATCCGGAGAATTACTATATTAACAGCGTAAAAATGAAATTGTTATAAAAAATGGTTTCTAAAAATGCGCTGCGGTTAATAAATGATTTGCTTGATAATATTGCAATATTTAACAGCGGTCTTAAACTAATTTGCCAGGGAGCCTCTCTTAAAAATATCCTGCTTAATAATAACATTGATTTAGCACTTCTTAATAATGAAAAGGCGGCAAAGCCGGTCGAATTGAACCTGCTCATAAACAGTCTCGAATCAACAAGAATTTCTATACAACCATTAGAACTTAAACTACCGGGTATAGACGATGAATTTATAATCCTTCCTACCTCAAACGAAGAGTTTTTCTTTGGCCTGAAAAACAAGATTATCAAGCTTTCAAGAATGGAGCTTGACCTTCAGGAAAGAGTAAAAGAACTGGAATGCCTCTACAGCATAAGTAAAGAATCCGACAATTTGAATAATCTTGAGGATTTTCTGCATAGCTGCATTAAAATAATTGAAGCAGGTTTTCAGTTTCATGAAGACACGGTAGTTAATATTGAATTAGCAAATAAAATATACGGCAATAAAAATGATCCGGGTAAAAATGTTACCGACTATTTTTTTGCAAATATATTACTGGATGGAAGAAAGATCGGAAAACTAAATGTCTACAGAATAAGCGGGCCGGAATTTCTTATTGAAGAAAGAAATATGATAAATGAAATTGCAAATAGGATATCCCATATAATTGAAAAAGATAAAAAGGCAAAGGATTTAAAGACCCAGCAAAAAATCTTGAAATTGAAGAACGAAGCCCTTATTAAAATGACTGAAGAATGCTCTAAGAAAAGAGAGGAACTAAGCGCTTTCTTTAAAGCAATGTCTGATAATATTGTAGTAATAGACGTTGGGTTTAATATCATCATGTCTAATAAAGATATTATCGGGAACTCAGGGAAATGCTATAATAAGCTATTTAATCTTGAACAGCCGTGCAATGAATGTTCCGGCTTAAAAGCGTTCAATACAAAAAATAATTCTACCCTCTCTATGGAATTAAATGAAAGGCATTATACCCTTTGGGCTAATCCGATTATGGGCGCTGAAGGAATAGTAGACCGTGTGCTTGAAGTTTGCAGGGATGTAACGGAAAGAAACAGGATGGAAGCCCAATTAATTCAATCGTATAAACTTGCATCGCTTGGTAAACTTGTTGCCGGCGTTGCACACGAAATAAATAATCCCAATACTTTTATATTAGGCAACTTGAAAATATTCCAGGAATCATTAACCGATATTCTTCCGATACTTGATGAATATTACGAAAAGAACAAAGGCCTGAAAATTGCGCGGTTAGATTATGATATTTTTAAAGACAATATAAGCGTTCTTGTCAACGATATGATTAACGGTGCAAACAGGACTAAAAAGATTGTTGGGGATTTAAGGAATTTTGCTAAAAAAGACGAAGATGGATTAACAGATAATGTTGATCTTAACGAGCTGATAAAAAACAACCTGAACCTTACAAACAAACAAATAAAAAAGCATGCCCGTTTGGAAATTGAAATGGATGAAAATATTCCGCAATTTAAAGGAAATATTATTAAACTTGAGCAGGTTTTTCTAAACCTGGTTATGAATGCTTCGGAAGCGATGGAGAATGAAGAAGGATTAATTAAAATTAAAACAGGCTTTGAGAAAAATAAAAATGAAGTTTATGTAATAGTCTCCGATAACGGGTGCGGAATGGATGAAGGTACTCTTAAAAATATTTTCGACCCGTTTTTTACAACAAAAAGAGCTAGCGGTGGAATAGGGTTAGGGCTCTCAATAACATACGGGATTATTAAAGAACATAATGGCATTATTGAGGTTAATTCTAAAGCAGGAGAAGGTACTACTTTTATTATCCATATCCCGGTTAAAAATTTAAATTAAATGGCAAAATTATTAGCAATAGACGATAACCAGTCGGTTTTGAATTTCCTGAGAATTCTTATACTTCAGAAAAATAAATATGAGATTGATATCCTCCAGGACAGCGCACAGGCTTATGGTATTCTAAAAAAAAATGATTACGACGTACTACTATTAGATATGGATATGCCGAATGTAACCGGGCTGGATTTACTGAGATTCATTGTCAATAATAATATAAGCATAAGGACAATAGTACTTACCGGTGTGGAAGATATAGACCTTGCTATCTCGGCAATGAAATTGGGGACCTACGACTATTTATTAAAACCGGTTGATGAAGCCCAGTTATTTAAAACTATTGATGCGGCTATTGAACAGAACGAGATTAATAAAAAGAAGATCCATATTACTAATAAATTTACTTTAGACGATTTGAAGCATAGGGATGTTTTTAAAGACATCATAACAAATGATGAGAAAATGCTTAGGGATTTTCAAATGGCTGAAATGTTTGCTCAAACAGATAACAGCATTTTAATCTGGGGAGAAAGCGGTTCGGGAAAAGAATTAATTGCTAAGGCAATTCACCGGATAAGCGGGAGAAAAGATAAAAAATTTGTTGCCGTAAATGCGGGCTCGTTTGCCCAGGAACTCTTTTCATCCGAATTCTTCGGATATGAAAAAGGAGCCTTTACCGGCGCGTCTAAAGATAAAGCAGGCTTTTTGGAAGAAGCTGAAGGCGGTACTTTATTCCTGGACGAAATTGGTGAACTTGCATTATCTATCCAGGTAAAACTTCTCCGTGTTTTACAGGAAGAGGAGTTTTACAGGCTTGGTTCAACTAAAAATCTAAAATCAGATATCAGGATAATAGCAGCCACAAATAAAAATTTGTTTGAAGAAATTAAAAAGGGGAGTTTTAGAAAGGATCTTTTTTTCAGACTCAATATTAATTCAATTAACCTCCCGCCTTTAAGGGAAAGGAAAGGGGATATTGAACTGCTTGCAGGCTATTTCCTTAATATGTTTAACTTAAAATACGGAAAGAAAATCGAAAAAATATCCGATCCGGTTCTGAACTGTTTGAAAGGTTATTCGTTTCCCGGTAATGTTAGGGAATTAATGAATATAATTAACAGCGCAATAATCGTTGAATCATCAAAAGTACTGACTAAAAAATCACTTCCAAATTATTTTTTAGGAAATAATAATGTCTCGGCTTATTTTGAAGAAGAGGAAATACCGGAATCTCTGGATAATATTGAAATGTTGCATATACAAAAAGTGCTGCAATATACCCACAACAATAACACACGTGCTGCCGGGATTCTTGGTATCTCAAGAGTTAGTTTAATTTCAAAAATTAAGAAATACAAATTGAATGAGGATTAGTATCCGCTACAATATTTTGTTTCTTCTCAGCCCAATGATTTTTCCATTAAACTTGCCTTTTTGAGAATGGAAGCCGTTATCATCTTCATAACCATTTGGTGCTGTGCTTATTTGAAATACTAATAGTAAAGCGCTGACAACCGATATACACAAATATATTATAATTATATGCAACATATTTACACTATCAAAATAGAGTCTGTGAATTGAACTAAAATTTTCTAACGCTGGTATATCTTGCAGTGTATATTAGATATGTTCAATCAACCTTATTTTAAATTGCTTCTTAATTACATTTGTTCCTTTTTTAAGGCTAAAAGCGGCAAGAAATTATTTTAATATTCTGCGGGTTTTAACTACGTGAAACTCGGTTGAATTATCTGTAATTTCTCCGCACAAATATGATAAAACAAAATATAGCAATAAATCAATCGATCTAAAGGATGAAAAAGGGATTGCTTCCTTGTGATGAGTTATATGAAGTCCAGGGTTAAACTGGCTCTTAAAGTAGCTTTGGGTTTTTAGCGTAGACACTTTTCGCAGAAAAATCCCTTCTGGGGAGGGGTGAAGGAGTGGGTCGGAGCGATTATCTTTAGAAAACCTTTGCAAATACAGTTATTATAAGTTGCAGAAAGTATAATGTTGGAAGGTTCCAATAAAAGAATGAACTTTTATAAAAATGTAAAACATATTTTTCTAATCACTTATTCATAAAACATTCCTTTCTCAAGAGAGTATTAAAGGAGTATTTGTAAATGTGTAATGATTCGCTCCCTTTTTTATTTATAGCAACCCTGCTGTAAGTTCAACAATGTTAATCTCCATTTAATCCGTTTCAAAAATTACTTCTTCTTTTGTTCTGTTTACTGATACAAAAATTGTAATGAATACGATCATTCCTATAAACGCCAGAATTGCTTCTGCATTGAGCATACCAAATGAATTCCATTTTTCGTGTGCCCACTCATCAACAAAAGTCATAAGATAAATCGGTGCATTGGATAGTGATGCGAATACATTGTATTTTGTTGCTGCTGCACCCTTCCCGATAGCTTCAAGTGTAAATGCGCTGAATCCCGCATAAGCAAGGCCGGTACTTACTGCATACAAAGATGTCCATATAATAAACATTTGTTCTGTACGGGGACTAAAGGCCATTCCAACCGCACACAAAGCCTGAACTATGCCGAATAGTATATAAGCTTTTTTACGGTCCATAATGTCGCATACCCAGCCGCCGGCTAAACATCCGATTGTTGAGAGAATTCCGCCTGCAACACCGATTACAAGCGCCACCGTATCAGCCGAAGCTCTCCAATCGTTTGACACCGCCGACCATAAGTTTGAGGCAGCGCCGGATCCGATGGGCAGGAAGCATAACAGGAGCGCCATAAATCCCATACGCGACTTTATAACAGCCCAGATATCCAGGCTGAGATTGCGGATAGTCTTCGTGTAACTCTTTACTCTGATTGTTGATTCGGGCTCGGTTAAAAAAAGCAATCCAACGGTGCATACTAAACAAATTAAAGCAACAATTGCGCCTGCCATCCATGCTGAGGGTAATCTTTCGGCAAGCCATAATCCGGCGCCGCCGCCCAATCCTAATCCTCCTAGGTTTCCGGCCTGCGACCAGCCGCTTGCCCGTCCCTTTAAATTATCCGGTGTATCATATGCAATTAAACTTGCTGTGGCCATAGCAAGGAAAGTATTTGCAAAGCTCCCCCAAAAAATTATAATGCTGAACAATGCCAGGTAGCCGGCTTTGAACGGCAAAATACCGGTAATCAGGATGCCAATTGCCGTCATTATATTTGAAAGGACATACCACTTTTTTAAAGTAAGAGTAGTATCAACAAGCGGAGCCCAAAGAAATTTTAAAATATTCGGTAATAAGGTCATTGCCACAAGTGGAGCAACCTGCACTAGTGGTATCCCGGCTTTCGTAAGCAGAAAAGCAATTGTGACAGTTATATATCCGCCCATAATACCATAAGGCAGGATCAATAACATAAAAACACTTGGGTGGGAATGCTTTTGATATGCACTTAGATTAAAAATTTTCTTAATAATAACTTACCAACTTTAATTCCGGATTTTGCAAAACAAACTCTTTGTATTTTTTCATATTCCTGAAGTTTTTTAATTAAAATTCCATGTCTTCAAAAATAACTTTCAAACTTAAGCTTTATAATAGAAGAAACATAGTCAAAAATTTATTTTAGGCTATGCTGTTCCCTGAATGTCATTTTATTGTCATAACAGGTTTTGAGTAAATAATGTTCTATGGTTGATATTATGCAGGTTCAAAAATGGCTTGAACATTTTTTAACTCCTCCCTGATTTTTATTGATTGCGGACAATGGGTTTCGCACTCTCCGCATTCAATACAATTGGATGCCCTTTGTTCCGGCTGAAGCATACGATAGGCTTCCTCCCGGCCAAACATATGGTAGTTGTTATAAAAATTAAAACATCCCGGGATGTTTACACCCTGCGGACAGGGCAGACAATAGCTGCACCATGTACAATTAACTTTTATCCTTTGCCTGAAAATATTTTTAACCTGTTCAATTACGTCTTTCTCTTTTGCGGTGAAAGAGTTCTCTGCAGCATTCTGAGCGATTTTAATATTTTCGATAACCTGCTCCATGCTGTTCATACCGCTTAACAGTACAGATACTTCCGGTTGATCCCATATCCACCTTAAGGCCCATTCCGCCGGGGTCATTTTAATATCAGCCTGATTAAATACCGTTTGAACATCCGCCGGAAGATTTACTCCCAGCTTACCGCCTCTGAGTGGTTCCATAATTGTAATACCCAGTCCTTTTTGTGCGGCATAGTCTAAACCTTTTCTACCGGCCTGAAATTCTTCATCCATATAATTGTATTGTATTTGACAGAATGTCCAATCATACGAATCTACAATATCGTTAAAATACTCCTCCTTTTCGTGGTAAGAAAAGCCGGCATACCTGATTCTTCCGTCTCTGACTGCTTGATCTAAAAATTCAGCAACACCGGCAGATTTAACGTTCTCCCATAATGTAGTATTTAAAGCATGAACCAGGTAAAAATCTATTGTATCGGTTTTCAGGCGTTCTAATTGTTCGTTTAAATATTTATCCATATCAAACCAGGTTTTAATTAGCCAACTTGGAAGTTTGGTGGCGATTTTAACTTTATCCCGGTAACCGTCTTTTAATACTTTTCCTACAAAAGGTTCACTTTGTCCCCCTGATCGCATCCCTGTACCGTGATAAGGGTAGGCGGTGTCAATATAATTTACTCCTTTATCAATTGCAAACCGAATTTGTTCAGTCGCTAATTTTTCATCAATTCTTGTCGGATCTCCTCCGGGTAAAAGCGGGAGCCGCATACATCCGAATCCAAGAATGGAAACCAGTTCATCCGTTTTGCCAAATTTCCGGTAGAGCATATTCATTAACCTTTCTTTTACCTCATGTACAACTAATAATTAACTTTAGCCAAAAAAGATTCCTTAATGTAATAAAGTTCGGCTATTTAATTGTTTTAACAGCACCCCGGCTTAAAAGTTGCGACTGCTAAAAAAATAATTACTATTATGCTGCAGCTTGCAATAGCTCATCCGCCTTTTGCTGAATAGCCGGGGATGTGTGGGTTTCTAATTTTTTTCTTCAAAGAAGATATACATCTTTCTATCTAAAGCTGCTTAATAGTAAGAAAAATAGGAGTTCTCTCCATTTGTAACTTTGTCATCTAAATTTAAATCATACTATTAAAAATAAACCTTCCTCCTCTTAATGTTAAGTACTTTAAAAAATTATTTTAATTTTTCAATCCTTTATTATAAATAATTTTTAAAAGTCCCTCACTCAATCCCTTGCTTGTTAAAACTTTTCCTTAGAATTTGTATTGAGAGATAATTAAAGGAATTCTTAATTTAATTTGGAAACGCTGGAATAAATCTCACTTTAGGCTATGATCCAAAACCACCGGTCTCGAGGAGTTAAAGTCTCTGTCTTTTATGTTAATGGCGCTTTACTTTCGGAATTAAAACAAAAAAATATTTCTTATGTCGTGTTGAGGCCTTTCACAAAATTATCATCAGCAAAAGTTAAGGTGGAACCACTTGGAAAATTTATATTGTGGCAGGCATATAAAATTCAATTGCAAATGGAATAAAAATTAAATACCAAATTTATTGATTCATTGTGGGCAATTGTTTTTACCATGATATTTCCTCTTTTTCCTGGAAAAATTTTCCTGTTATTTCGCCGTTATCTATAATTGCAAATTTTACAATTGATTTTGCACCTTGCTCTAATGTTTGCATTCCTTTGTGTTGGTTCAGGTCGGTTGCCGTGTAACCCGGCGAAATACTGTTTTTTGTTCGTGCTTGCTGCTGATTACTGTAACGGAATGTCCTTTTTGTACTAATTCTTTGGTCGATGGATGGCTGATATGCCCTAACGAGCCTGTTACTATAATTTTCATTTTTCTAATTCCTTCTTTATGATGCTGCAAAGTTACACAGCAGCAAAGAAATTAATGAGTCCAAATTTACTATTGTTGCAGTCAAAATATATTTTGTTTTAGCAGGCTGTAAAGGTGTGAGGAAGAATACCATTATCTCTAATGTTAAATTATAAAAATTACTAAATGCTCTTAGCATTTTTCCTCCAATCCCGGCCCAATAATATTTCTTACAAGTCAATTAAAAATTTATTAGCGTATCAATGCCAAATAAAAATGTTGAAATTTGCTTCTAAGGGGGTTAAATAAAGAAGTTCAATTATTTTTTTTGGAAAATATTATCCTTTCTATTAGCAAATTAGAAATGTCAGTTGGAAATATTTTTTTTCTAATAAGTTTGATTATAGTTTATAAGTTTATTAAACTATTTGATTCTTTACAAAGATATTATGCGAACATTCAGGTTTTTTTTGAAAAAGATATACCGGAATTTATAATTCGTAATGAAAATTCGTTTAAGTTAATTGGGGTAATTTTTAAATGGAGATTTTTTAATTAACAGCATAATCTAGGACCAATAATTCGGCTCTGGGAATTGAAAGCTGTGTCAAGGAGAAAGATATGATTCATTATACGGAACGTTTGCTATTGATACTGATTCTTGCTCTTTCCGGTATCACCATACCGGTGACTCCAATTGCAGAAACGGGTGACATCAGGATCGGAATCGTCCTTATGCACGGCAAAGGTGGTTCACCAACTAAATATGTTTTGGAGTTGGACTCCGCTTTGGAGAAAAAAGGGTTTCTGGTTGCAAATCTGGAAATGCCCTGGTCCGGGAAGAGAAATTATGATGTCAATGTGAGCGTTGCCGAACAAGAGGTTGAATCGGCTTTAATATCATTGAGGACCAGAGGAGCTCAAAAGTTTTTTGTGGCCGGACACAGTTTGGGAGGATTGTTTGCGCTTTATTTTGGGGGCAGGCACGTCGTTGATGGTATTATTGCTATTGCCCCTGGCGGAAACGCCGGTGGCGCTCTCATCCGGGATAAACTTGGCGCCTCCGTTGATATGGCACGAAAATTAATTACAGATGGTAAAGGTGAGGAAAAAGTTATTTTAAGTGATTACGAGGGAACCCGGGGAATTTATCCAGTCAACACAACTCCTGCAGCTTATTTGAGCTGGTTCGATCCGGATGGTGCAATGAACGAAACGCTGGCTGTAAAAAACATGAACCCTGCTGTTCCGGTCTTGTTTATCGCTCCAAAAGATGATTATCCGGTTCTTATCAAAACCAAACGTTTGATGTTTAACTCCCTTCCCGGGAATCAACTCAGCATGCTATACGAGCCGGATTCAAGCCATCTTGATGCGCCGTCCGCATCAATTGAAGAGATCATCCGGTGGACGATGAATGTTGCAATTCCTTGATAGGTCCGGCGTTTTAATTCGTCCATGCAGGCGGTATAATTTTGTAATTGTCAATTGATAATTTATGAGTAATATTGTCGGCAAATTCAATTGGATATCCATTGCCATAATTATTAGTGTTAATTAAATTCACAAGTAATCTGAGGAATAATCATGTTAAAATCAGGAATATCTAAAACTTCTTTATATGTGATTGTGCTTTTATCAATAAGTCTCTGCTTTCCCGGTATTAAGGCGAAAAGCCATCCCTCTAAATTTAAAGTGATAGCTTTTTACAATGCCAAAACTGAGGAGGCGCATCTGAGTTTTGTTCACGAAGCTAACAGGTGGTTCCCCCAAATGGCGGCTAAATATAATTTTACTTATGATTCCACGGATGATTGGAATAATCTTAATGACAAATTCCTTTCTAAATATAAGGTTGTACTTTTTTTAGATAACCGTCCGGATACTCCTGCACAAAGAGAAGCATTTCAAAAATATATGGAGAACGGAGGCGCGTGGATGGGATTCCATTTTGCTGCATTTGCTTTAACTCCATCTGAATTTCCACAGAATTGGGACTGGTATCATAACCAATTTCTGGGATCGGGATCATACCTAAGCAATACCTGGAAGCCAACATCAGCTATTTTGCGTGTTGAAGATCAAAAACATCCGGCAACAAAACATTTGCCCAAAAAATTTAAATCCTCTCCAAATGAATGGTATCGGTGGACAAATGACCTGCGAAAAAATTCCGATATAAAAATACTTTTATCAATTGATTCAACAAGTTTTCCACTTGGAACCGGGCCAAAACCAAACGAAATTTGGCATAGCGGTTATTACCCGGTAGTATGGACTAACAAAAATTACAAAATGCTCTATTTCAATATGGGGCATAATGACATTGATAGTTCAAAAGAACTCTCATTTACATTAGATAATAAAATTGAAAATAGATTAATTATTGACGGATTATTATGGCTGGGAAGAGGTGGAAATCTTTCTGCAGGCTTGACATCATCCCAGTTATCTGAAAGTTATAGGGTAAATAACCCGGCTCTAAAATCAAATAAAGTTAAAAAATAAAATTGATAGAGAAATGAGTCAAATAAACAATGTGAATCCAATAAAAACATTTAATGTGATGGCAAAGCCCATGGGACCGGTTTGTAACCTGGACTGCAAGTATTGTTTTTATCTTGAAAAAGAAAAATTATATAAAGGTACCGGTAATTTTAAAATGCCTTACCCTGTACTGGAATCATTCATTAAACAAAAAATTGAAGCTCATAAAGTCCCGGAGGTGAACTTTGCATGGCAGGGGGGAGAACCAACTATAGCAGGAGTTGAATATTTCAGAAAAGTTATAGAATATCAGAAAAAATATTCAAATGGGAAATCCATTAATAATGCATTTCAGACAAATGGTGTTTTCCTTGATGATGAATGGTGCAGGTTTTTTAATGAAAATAAATTTTTGGTAGGTTTATCAATTGATGGCCCAAAGGAAATTCACGATAAATACAGGTTAGATAAAGGCAGTAATCCCACGTTTGACAGTGTATTAAGAGGAATGGAATATCTTAAAAAACATCAGGTAGAGTTTAATACACTTACAGCCGTCCACCGTGAAAATTCATACAAACCATTAGAGGTGTATAATTTTCTTAAAAATACGTGCAGTGGTTATATACAGTTTATACCAATAGTTGAAAGGAGCGCGGAAAGCCCAAAAGACGGAATGAATTTAATTCCGCCCGGTTATGAACATTCTGCAGAGGTAACCAATTGGTCTGTAGAATCTTTGCAATACGGAAATTTTTTATGTGCCGTTTTTGATGAATGGGTAAGAAAGGATGTTGGCAATGTCTTTGTCCAATTATTTGATATATCATTGGAAGCCTGGTACGGTAAACAGCCGTCTCTTTGTGTATTCAGGGAAACCTGCGGCGATGCAATGATAATTGAGCATAATGGTGATATATATTCATGCGATCATTATGTGTATCCCGAAAACAAACTTGGTAATATTATGGAAGTCCCATTGGAGTCTTTAGTAAACTCTTTAAAACAAAAAATATTTGGAAATAATAAACTGACGCTTCTTCCATATTACTGCCAAAATTGTGATGTTAGATTTGCATGCAGAGGTGAGTGCCCCAAACACCGTTTTATTAAAACTCCTGGAGGTGAAGACGGGTTGAATTATTTATGTGCTGGTTACAAAATTTTTTTTAATCATATAAATGTTTATATGAAGTACATGGTAAATGAATATAGGAATAACCGGCCGGTTGCAAATGTTGTTAAGTGGGCTTCGGAAAAAGATAAAGGATTTCCGGGTGTAAATCACGGGAGAAATAAACTATGCCCATGCGGCAGCGGCATAAAGTATAAAAAATGCTGCGGAATTAATGCCTGACTATTTCTTAGGGAGGGGAAGTCCATGCCTTAAGTCTCAATCATTTCAAAAATATTTTTATCAAAAAGCAAATATAATTTGTCAAAATGTACATGTTTCAGGAATCTATTTTAATATAGCTTATTCAATTGAAAAGGATAATTAAGTGAAATTGAGATGCTTCGACGTTTTGTAAAGACAGAATGCCCGGCCGCTATCATACATTTAACTTCATTATCAGGCTAAATTAAATTTATTTTTGTGTTAATCAGATTGCATAAAATATTTATGCTGTAAGTAACTAAATACCCCTGAAAGGGAAAAAGTACTGAATCAAATCTGCCGGTTTCAGAAAACAAAATAGTGAGGATCTTATGAATAGTTCCTTCGGTTTCAATAATAAAATAATTAAACACCTCAGTTCTTCATTTCTTATAAAAGCGGGAGTTATTGTATCCTTGGCCTTGTGTCTTAATAGTGTTGGTCTTTCAAAAGATAATACACAGAAGGCAGTTCTTAACCAGGAAAAGAATTCAGGCACCTTCCATGGGATAAAGGATACGAACCGTGTTAAATCAGGATTTGTTGTTAGAGATCTGATAATGTATGTGGATGAAAATCTTGGAATCAATATAGGCAAATGTTCGTTTGGAGTTTCCCTGCCGTTCGGTTCCGTACGTTCATGCCCGCGTACTCCGGATACCCGGTCATTTGATCTGTCAACAGGGTATAATCCCAAAGAAGAAATATCTGGTTTTACCAATATAAATACAGGCAGTGTTTATAAATATGTTAAACTCTTAATATCGCCTCAAACGGGCCTGGCATGCTTTGGTAATGAACAAAATAATCCCACCGACCATGATTCAAAGAAAGCCAATGAAATTTGCCGCCCCGGCTATTATTCAGTAGATCTTACCCGTTATGGAATTAAAACGGAAATTACTACAGCTCATTTCTCGTCAATTTACAGGCTGACTTATCCTCAAACCAATGACGGTGAAGCAAGTATAGTGATCTATCCGTCATCGGCATTGTGGGGCACTGCAAATTATTCAACGGTTAAGTATGATATTAAAAAAAATACGATTACCGGGGCCATTGATATAAATGACGGTTGGTATTATGCCCGCGGAACAATGTATTATGCAATTGAACTAAGCAAACCCGTGCAAAGGTACGGAACGTTTAACAATGTTAATAAAAAAATGTATAATGATTATGATACTATATCCGGCGAAGGTGCAGGATGTTTTCTAAAATTCAAAACCAGGGCAAACGAAAAAGTTTATTTAAAGGTTGCTATATCAACAAAGAGCGTTGAAAATGCGGAGAAATTTCTGAAAAATGAAATAACCGGTTGGGACTTCGATATAGTGAAATCAAAAGCTGCAAAAATTTGGAACAAATCATTAAGTACCATACTTATTGACGACAATACTGTTTCAGATGATCAAAAAACAATGTTTTATACTTCTTTATACCATTCCTTTATTTCACCCAAAAACCGTACCGGCGATTGCCCGTGGAATTATTCCGGTCCCTATTATGATGATGAGCTTTGTGTCCTGGATATGTTCCGCTGCCAATATCCGTTACTGACACTTTTAAAGGAAAGCATGGTAAGAGATAATGTAAATTCATTTGTTGAATTATATAAGCATTATGGTTACGCACCTGATGCATTTTTGTGCGGACTGGGAGATATGGTGCAGGGCGGAGATGATGTAGATATTGTTGCTGCCGATGCTTTTACAAAAGGAGTAAAAGGAATTAACTGGACGGATGCATACAAAATGCTTAAAGCCCATGCAACAGTTTCCGGAAGAACGCCTTATTATATAGATAATGACCGCGGCTGGGTACCGATTAATACACTGCCTAAAATGGCTTATGCTTCCGTATCAAAAACATTGGAATATGCATACAATGATTTTTGCACATCGGAAGTTGCAGGTGCCCTTGGTTTTAACCGGGATAAAGAACGGTTATTTAACAGAAGTACGCACTGGGTTAATCTTTGGGCCCCTAATGCTTCAAGTAAAGGTTACACCGGTTTCATTATGGCTAAAGATACCAACGGTAACCCGGATATTATAGATCCTTCCGATGATCCCGGCGGTTCTTTCAGTAAATATTTTTACGAAGGCAACAGTTGGCAGTATTCCTATTTCGTCCCTCATCAAATAAATAAAGTGATTCAACTTATGGGAGGAGACTCCACGTTTATAAAACGGTTGGAATATTTTGTAGCTAATGAATTAACATTAGACAATGAACCCGTCTTTTTAATTCCGTTTCTTTTCAATTATGCTGCACGCCCCGATCTTACTTCAAAGTACATTCGGTATATTTCCACTACTAAATATTCAAGATTTAATTATCCTGGCGATGAGGATTCCGGAGCAATGAGTTCGTGGTATGTCTTTTCACAACTTGGCTTTTTCCCTGTTGCCGGACAGGACGTTTATTTAATGTATGGACCGGGTTTTAAAAAAGTAACTATTCAAATGGAGAACGGAAAGAAAATTAAGATATACGGGAATAATGCTTCCATTGAAAACAAGTATGTTAAATCAGTAACCTTAAACGAAAAAAATCTTAAAAAGGATTGGTTCAGGCATAATGATATAAAAAACGGTGCGGTACTTAATTTTAATATGAGTTCTACCCCCACTAATTGGGGGCATGATGGAACCTTACCGCCGTCATATTAAAAAAGGATTATAGCTTCAGTAAGAAATATAAATCCGGATTAAATTATACTGTTAAAAATTTATAAGAAGTATCCTTGAATAATAAAAACAAACAATCTTTAAGCAGAAGGCAATTCTGCAAACTTTCCAGTGCTGCTGCAATTTCTTCTATTATACCGGTGCCCGGTATTAAACCGGGCAAAATAATTGCCGGGCAGATAGGTAAGAAGAAAAAACCAAACCTGCTCTTCATTTTTTCAGACCAACAGGCAAGAGACATGGTTGGTTGTTACGGCAATCCTGATCTGCTTACTCCTAACCTCGATAATTTTGCTGGTGAAGGAGTTAAATTTGAGCAGTGTATTTCCTCCACTCCTCTCTGTACACCATTTAGGGGAATGTTGATGAGTGGTCAGCACAGCCTTTATAATGGTGCAATTTGCAACGATATTCCGCTTCTTGCAAATAACGGAAAATATTTCGGACAAGTGTTAAGGGATGCCGGGTACAAGATGGGGTATGTGGGAAAATGGCATCTGCTTGGTGGAGACCGGAACAGGCCTATACCCCCCGGAAAAATGCGTTATGGTTTTGATGGTACTTTTCTTTCGAATAATTGCCACGTCGACTTTAAGCCAAAAATGTGCTATTACTGGAACGATAAAGGAGAAAAAGTATTTTTTGATGACTGGGAAGTTTACGGACAAACCAGACAGGCACTGGAATTCCTTGATGGATGCTCAAAGGAATCTGAGTACCCTTTTGCATTGTTTGTTTCGTGGCATCCGCCTCATGACTGGGGAATTCATCCTGAATCTATGGTATATCAATATGATACCTTACCGGAATTAATGAACCTTTATGATCCCGAAAAAATACATCTCCGTCCCAACGTAGAAGATAGTCCTGCTGTACGAAGAGCTTACCAGGGCCACTACGGCATGATAAGCGGTGTTGATAAGGCTTTCGGTCAGTTGATGGAAAAACTGCGTATTAAAGGCCTTGATGAAAGTACGCTGGTAGTCTTTACCTCGGATCATGGCGATAATTTACATTCGTATAACCTCACAATAGCAAAGGAACATCCGGAAGATACTTCCTCAAGAATTCCGTTGTTAATGCGTTTTCCAAATTATCTCCCTAAAAATAAATCAAATAATCTGCTTATTAATCCAATGGATATAATGCCGACGGTTCTGGGATTTTTGGGATTGAATATTCCAGGGACTGTACAGGGACAAAATCTTTCATCAGCTATTTTAAAAGGTAACGATGATCTTGTTGAATCCGTACCGTTATTTTTCTTAAACCCCGCCTGGCGGGGAGTATATACTCGTCGGTACACTTATGCATACGGTACTGTGAATCGGCTTACTGTATCAAATACCGGAAACTTTGAAATGGTTGGCTCTCCGTTGAAAGTTCTTTATGACAGGGCAAAAGATCCGCATCAGCTCAATAATCTTTACGGTAAAAAAGATGCTGTTCCCTTACTAATAGAGATGGAAAAACTTACTAAAAAGTGGCTTAAGCATTTTGATGATCCCGGCACCGGACTCTCTATCGACCGGTTAAAAGAATTATATAGCTATGCCGACGGACAGTTTCCCGAAGATACAGAGGAACCGGGATTCAGAGGCCGGCCTATTGATGTTATACATAAATATTATTGAAATACAATGTCCTTTGTATATTGATTTAAAATCATTTTACCCTGTTCAATAGTATTAACTTTTCTTCCATTGATAACAATATTCGCAAAAGTTACATCCTGTATTATATGTTTATCGTCAAATCCTTCAAATATCGATTGTGGAAATATATTAATCCCATCGTATGCAATATTTTTAAAATAGATATTGTTAATTTTTCCCCTTTCTTCACTTTGATTGTCAACCGTTTTTTTGATAGTCATTACAATTAAATTACCTAATTCGGTCGGGTCATAGTTATGTACCAGATTCATTCGAAAATCGGAAATTTGTCCGTTATAAATTATTGGATCCTCAACACGTATATTTTCGTATTTCACATCATGAACAACTGATTTGCCTCCAAGCTGTATATCCATTGCAACATGAACATAGTGGATAATTTCACAGTCTTTGAAAACTACATTGCCTACAGAATCTACTTCTGTTTCAACACCTATTTCCAGCGCCCGTCCCCAATCATTCCAAATTACACAATTACTTACTGAAATATTTTTAACATTTTCGTCTTTTGCATTAGTATTATTTTTATTCTCTAAAGTCTTCACTGATATAATATCTTTTACATTCTGATTTCTTCTGTTCCCGGATCCCTTCGATGCTTTATTATCTTTTACACTACGATTTCTGCTTTCTGCTAATCCCTTCAATACTATACTATCATCAAAAGACCTTATAAAGCAATCGCTAATACTTACATTTTGCGAATTACAAACGTCAATTCCGTCCGAATTATAACGCCACTGACCAATAATTTTCAAATCAGAAAAATTTTCACCATTGCAGCCTCTTGATGCAATAGTCCAGGCAGGAGAGTCTCTTAATATAATACCATCAAAGAGAACATTTGAACAACCGGATAAATTAATCATATTGCTTCTTGCTATTGTACTTGCATCAAGAATTCCCCGCCCAAGAATTTTTATATTTGATACATCTCTTGCTTCAATTACACCGCGCACAATTGCTCCTCCGGCTATATATAATGTTTCGTTATTTTTCATTTTGATAATTCCCTCGTCATGAATACCAGGGCCGAAATATTGCATATTTGGAGCATCTGGATTTGGAGTATTTTTATCAATATCATTCGCAAAAAGATGTAATGCATTGTGTCGTCCGTTCACCTCAACTACAAATTTGCATGGTCGTGTTAAACTGAATTTTATTAAATTACCTTCAACTATTGGAGTAATACCATAATATTTTGGTCTGATTTCCACAGATTTGATAGCTGTATTTGATTTTACTTCGATTGAATGCTGTCCTGAAATATCGAAATAAGCGAACGATGCTATTTCAGTTTGATCTTCGGGTCGCTGGTACCCGGTAAAAACCTGGTCAACAGGTTTTGCAGAAACTCTCGCCTGATAAACAAAAACATTTTTACCATCAACCTGGACTTTAAAATCCGTCGAAGGTATTTCCCTTTCTGGTGCTTGATAAATAATTAAACTGGGTGCCTGCCTGCAATTAGTTAATGTTATAGACATTATTAATGAAAAAAATACTGGGAATAAAATAAGTAACATATTTTTTAAAAATACTTTTGTTTTCATTTTTTCTCCTTTTTTATTCTCATATTGTTATTAAGAACAATTACGTCTCTTATATGCAGTCAACATTCCCTGTTATTATAAACTGATTTGGGAATTTGATTTGTTCCTGTTTTAAATATAGTATAACCCTGGTGTCTAAAGTAAATCCTGATAGTATCTCTAAACTATTTTGAAAACGATTTTTTTAACTTTTCGGGTTTTGCGAAATTAATTTAAAATTCTTATTGTCATTAAATAAAAACTTAAAAATAAGGACGTAATTGTGGTCATTAGCATTGAATAATTTAAATACTTAATACGAAATCCTTTAAGTAATAATATTAAAGGAATATTATAGAATCAAGTAATAAAATATATTTTCGTTCGCCGCTTTATAAAAATGAAACTAAAAGAAATTCTATCACATCGTAAGTAAAAAGCCTTAATATAAAGCTTTTTACTTACTGATATTTAAGCTTATAGCAGTTCATGAGGAAAGTAGTGGGATGCTCAAAACAATTTTTAAAAAATCACATCAATTTTTTTACCCGAATATTCAATAATCTTGCTGAAGCTTTTTGAAATTTCCAGACCTGTTCCATTATCCTTGGAAACTATAACTATATTGAACTTTCTTGTTTTCAGCATACCGGGAAACTTACCTTTTGATGTAGAGATAGTCAGTATATGGTTTAAATCATCCCAGAAAAATTCTATTGTTGAGTATTTACCTTTTTCATAATTGTAATTATCATTTTCATCTTCATATAGAGTAAATTTGCCATCAGTACCGCTGTATATCCTAAGTTCAATAGGATCTGCAGGTTTCTCTGTAGAATATTGAATGAATGGTCCCATAGGAATAATTGAGCCTGCTTTTACAAATAATGGGATTATATCAATCGGTGCATCGGTTATAATCGTTTTGCCGCCATCAAATTTTTCTCCCGTCCAGAAATTATACCAAATCGTATTTTTATTCTCTCCGGAAGAGGGAAGATAGACTTCTTTTTGCTTCTTCCTTTCCTCTTTCAGATTTTCCGCTGCAAATATGCCCGGAGTTTTCCAGAAGAGCTTCATCCTTGCTGCACCGGTAGATTTGTTTTCAGTTTCAACTTTTATTTTGTATTCTTTACCTGCAGTAAGATTTATCAGTTCGGTATATTGTTCTGTACTGGTGTACGTAATTTTTAAAGTATCACTGTTTATTATAATCCTCTTGCTGTCATAGCTGATTAAATGAAACTGGTAATTGCCGGTTTCGGGGGGAATAAGCTTTCCTTCCCATGTAGCGGCATAGGTAGAATCGGTAAGATATTCCGGTCGCCCTGTATACCAGGTAAAATTAATTTCCGGATCGATTTCTTCTTTGCTCAGATTCTTTCGTTCTGCATCCTTGTAATATTTAGCAAGCAGCCCGGGCTTACCATCATCTGTTTTAAAATATTTCGAATCAACAAGTATGCTGTGCTGCGGCGGATTATGATACATGAAATCGGTAACAGGGCAAACCATAACTGAAGGCCCAAACATATATTGTGTGCCAATTGAATAAGTTTTTTTATCTGATGGAAAATCCATAGGCAGTCCGCGCATAAAACTATAATTCTTGGATGTAACCATCCAGGCCACAGAATAAATGTAAGGCATTAATCTGTAACGTAAGTTATCTGCAGTTAATATTGGTTTTGTAAAGTCTCCCATTTCCCAAATTTCACGGGGTGTTTCTGAACCATGTGAACGGAAAATAGGGCTAAAGGCACCGAATTGGAACATACGTGTATATAATTCCTGGTAAGCCGGATCTTTTCCTCCGTTATTAAACACACCGCCGTAAGCACCTAAAACATAACTGCCTATATCAAATGTCCAGTAAGGAATTCCCGACATACTGAAATTAATACCGGCAGAAATCTGATGTCGATAAATTTCCCAGCTTGCGCCAATATCCCCCGACCATGTAGTAGATGCATTCCTTTGCTGTCCTGCAAATCCTGAACGCGTTAAAATATATGCACGGCGGTTAGACGTCAAACTTCTCCAATTTTGATAAACTGCATCAGTCATTACTAATGAGTAAGAATTTAAATACCTTGCAAAAGAACCAAGATAATTACTCCCCATTTTTTTCTGTTCATATTCTTCGGATTCTTTTGTAGTTGCATTTACAACGTCAGGTTCCGATGAATCTATCCACCAGCCGTCAAGTCCCTTAGTAAAGAGGCCTTTGTCTAAGTATTTGCAGTACAGCTTATCAGCAGCAGGATTGTATGCATCATAATATTTGAAGCCTGCCCAGCCGACAGGATTATAAAGATAGCCGTGCTTAAGCATGTCTTTATAAATTTCCGTATTTGGCCCAAGAGCCGGCCAAATTGAAAGAGCGATATGGAAATTCTCTTTGTGAAGCTCATCGCACATTTGCTTGGGATTTGGATATAAAGATTTGTCGAAGAACATCCCGCTCCAGTTTTGCGCTCCATTCCAGTAATCCCAATCCTGAATAATATTGTCGATGGGCATTTTTAATCTCCGGTATTTTTCCGCTATACCCAAAACTTCTGCCTGAGTTTTATAATGTTCTTTACTTTGCCAGTAGCCGTATGCCCACTTTCCATACATAGGCGCTTTACCTGTAAGATCTCTGTATCCTGAAATAACATCATCCATGCTTTTGCCGTGAATAAAATAATAATCGATGTTATTTCCCATTTCAGACCATAATGAAATACCATTTGCACTGTCGGTAAAAATAGTCTTGGAATAATTGTCCCAGAAAATTCCGTAATTATTTGTTGAGATCAGGAATGGTGTAACAGCATTAGTGTTTGCTTGGACTAAGATTTCTTTTTTACCGCGGTAATTAAAATAACCGTCCTGGTTTTGTCCAAGCCCGTAAATACCCTCATCCTGTGTAACCTTATAATCTTGCTGTATTGTAAAACCGGAATCAGAGTTGAATCTGACCGGCGTGAATGATGCGATTCGATTTTCATTTATTAGTATATTCGCGGTATTATCTGTAAAAGTTATGCTGCCTGTTATTCTGGAAATTTTAATGGAAAGGCTTGGTGATGATAAAAACACAAAATTATCATCTTGTTTTATCTTTATTGCAAGCGTCTTTATTGAATCTTTGATAACGCATAAACTTAACTTTTCAGGGCTTCCGCTTTTACTCCATTTTAATATACGTACTATGTCATTATCATAAAACTGAACTTTTAAATTGAGTTCAGGTGTAGCTAACTGAATGCCGTTTTTAATAACTTGAAACAAATTTGAAGAGTTCGTGTTCCGGGCTATTGATAAGTTATTCTGACAAAATAATAAAATATTTATTAAGCATATTATTAATAGTACTTTTTTCATCTAATTGACTCCGTTCTGAATAATTGTTTTCTCTTATTGCTAAGAGTATGAGTTTATGCCCATTTCTTTAAAATTAAAATAATATTATCCGGATGTCTAATATTACCCCAATTAATCATTAATTTTATTTAGAATTTTCTATACCTATTTCAAATTAGCTTGCGGCGGCCTATCCATTTACTGCCGAAAGGGCGGATACTTTAATATAACAGGCTGTTACAGGCGGAAAAGTTACAACTTTCATTTTCGTATCACTATCCCATTTACATGCGGCTATTTTAGTAAAATTTTTATTATCCTTACTACTATAAATTAAATGCGATTTAATACTGCCATCATTTACAGGGGTTGCTTTAACCCTGAATTTAGGAACATAATTTAATATCGATATACATTTGTATTTTTTATCCAGATCAATAATGATTGATCGGGGTAGGGAAGAATCCGACTGCAAAACAGAATAATAATAACGGTTGTTAATTCCATCGATAGCAATTTTTGCTATGCCGCTCGTTGCCCATGCAGAATCGGGCATTACCGGTTTTTCTATAAACTTTGCATGCTTTTGTAGAGGAGGACGCTTGGCATCTGGAATCCAGGCTTTCCCCACTTCATTTAATCTCTCTGCTATGTTTGAATCCAAACTGCCGTCACAGTTTGAAGGCAATTTAAAATAAAAATGCACCATTTCGGCTATTTGTCCCTTAATAACTTTCATATTATCATGTGTTATAGGGTCGTAACCTATTCCTGCTGTATTATCCCAAATTGAATAATAAAAGCAGGGATAAATGTTATGCCTGCTGAATACATTAACAAATTCCCGCACTACATCACCTTTCCCATTTTTCCAGGGACTGCTTGTAACACTGCTTTTACTCTTCCATAAGCAAAATACATCGTGATGTTTTGTAGTTAGAATAGCAAATTTCATTTTGGCTTCAGCAGCGGCCCATTGCTCGCAATTGAGATGTTTTGGAAAAAATTTATCGGGGTCTTGATATGGAGTTGCCCGGGGAGCATTAGTGAAAGTTAAAATACCATGGTGAATAAACATACCGAAACGTAATTCAGTAAACCCCCGCTGAAAGATCTTCGGTAGTTTGAACTCCAACGGATATTTTAGGCAGGGATAAAATAACTACGGCGAACAAAAAAAATCTTAACCTGTGAAAGTTTTTCACGACAAATCTCCAAATGGACGGTACAAAACCGAAAACAATTAATCCGGTATAATAAAATGTAAAAAATCGATTCTTATATTATTATACTTTAATGCTATTAAAATTCAATAAAAACACTTGCAGCAAAAAATTTGCTTCAGGAGTACTTAACTAACAAGAGGAAAAATAAAATATTATTTCAACAAAACCAGCTTTTTAGTAATTGAGTTTCCTCCTATCTCAAGGCGATATAAATAAACACCGCTGGCAAATTTAGATGCGTTAAAAGTTGCAATATAATTGCCGGCAGGCTGCTGTCCCTGGACCAATGTAGTAACTTCTTGTCCCAGTATATTATATACCTTCAATGTAACGAAACCGTTTTGCGGTACAGAATAACTAATTATTGTAGTTGGGTTAAACGGGTTCGGATAGTTTTGACTTAATTCAAAATTACCGGGAACTTGGGTCTTCTTCCCTTTAACCGATGTAAGAACTGTATTACCGGAATCTATAAGAACATATTCCACAGAGTTTGCAGGCGAGTTAAAAGTAATAGAGTTTCCTACAGGGTATGCAATTGCAGCTATGTTCTGCAAGTCTTTACTTGGTCCCCATACAGTACCTGTACCTGTATCACTATTCACAACAACAGATTGCGGCAATATATCATTGCTGCCCCTGGTCAGAGTATAAGTATAAAAGCGACTGCCAACCCCAATGTTTGTGGGCTGTACATTAATAACCTGGTTTGAGGACCCGTCATTCACAACTACTAAAGCCGTGTGGCCTGAGCTGAATGTACTTGCGTATGCAATTATACTGTTACCCTGTATGGAAGTAGCCACCATATGGTCGCCAAGAAACTGGCGCAAATAATATAAGTAGTAGAATTCCGGTCGGGGATTCCATAGTGGAATACCCGGATTCGATGGACTGATATAATAAAACATTCCATCGGTATCCCAGTTGGCAATCAGCCAGCGGGCGGACATACCTACATTATGTTTAGCCATTTCACAAAACACGGTCACTGCCTGCATTCCGTTTGCAATAGATGTTTCTGCATTAGATGGCCCGCCTGTGTTCCACTCACCTAATGCAATCGGTCGATTTGCTCCGCCTTTGCTTGCAATATCACTATGAATAGAGGTCATATCTGCTTTGACCTGGATTTGACCGAGAAACACTTGATCGAGGATTGACGTTGATTCACCATAATAATCATGCCAAACATAGAAGTCAACGGAGTCGCCGACCGTACTGAAGAGTTGGCGGTTCCATCCTTTATTACCAACATTTACATTACCATTTGATGCATCGTCATCATTAAACTGATCAATAATAGCGCCCACAAATATTTTAGAGCCACTTTCAGCAGCGGCAGTAAGCATAGAATCCCTGAAAACTTTAAACTGCTGTCCGTATAGTGTTCCTGAAATTATGGCAGGTTGCCCGTCTTTGTTTTTTGTTGTGTCAATCAGCCATCCATTTTCCCATGGCCCCCCATTTTCGTTGCCGATTTCCCAAAACTTAGTGCGGCCTGCATCATAACGTACCCATTCTGCTGCAAGATGGGCTGCTTGTTGAACCGGATGGGCGCTGGTACCATAGCGGGCATAAGCATAGTTAATTGTTATTAATCCCTGTGCGCCGGTTTTGTTCCGTAAATCATAATAACCTGCAGGCGTTAAAGCTTGTTCGGGGCCCAAATAAGCATTAAACGCCACTTTTGTAAAAGTATGAGTAGTAGTGTTATATGTTTCTCCATTCGGAACAGTTAATGGCAAGTCAGCAGGAAGTGCGTTAAAGAAATAGCCATCAGACCAGCTTCCGCCCGGGAAACGAATCAGGTTGGGGGATAGCATCTTAATCCAATTTACCATGGTTGGGTTGTCCACATTTTGTCCAACCCATACTGCAACTGCATTTCCTAAAAGATATGGTGAAACCCTTCCTATTGTATCAGCGGCATTGATTGTAATTGTTGTTGTGGGACTGCTAATCGGTTTTGTCGAATCCACATAAGCCGGTATAACAGCCTGTTTGGGTACAAAATCATTTAAAAAACAATTTGTACTATCCTGCCCAAAAAGAGAATTTGAAGCAAATATTAAAGCCATAACAAATAAAATTTGTGAACAAATTTTCATTCTAACTTTTCCTTTACATAATTAATTATCATTAAATCGGTTATTTGGCAATAATTTCTATAGATGCACTCTCTAAACCTTCTGAAACTGCATTAAGTGTAATATTACCTTTTTTATTCTTTGATTGTACCACAGCCAAACATAATCCATTAAATGCTTTTCTGAAATCAGCTTTGAAAGATTCAAGACTTGTTTCAAGGCCATTATCAACCGCGGCAATCTTTCCTTCACCGGAAATATCAAATTTAATCAAATTATCGGCATATGGTACTAATGAACCATCTTTATCCAAAACTTTAACTGTAATAAACGACATGTCTAAACCATCGGCAGAAATTACATTCCTGTCTGCTTCGAGTACAATCTTTTCCGGTGCTGATGCCGTTTTAACTTCGGTTGTTAATGTCCCTTTCCCGTATGTACTGCCGATTGCTTTCAATGTACCAGGAGTATAAGGAACGCGCCACATAAGATGAAGCTGATCGCCGATTTTACTTTTTGTTCCGAGAGATTTGCCGTTTAGAAATAATTCCACTTCTTTACAATTTGTATAAGCCCAAACATCAACAGTATCGCCTGCCTTCCAATTCCAATGAGGGAAGATATGTAAAACCGGATTGCCGGTCCATTCACTTTTATACAAATAGTATGCATCTTTTGGAAAACCTGCAAGATCAACAATACCGAAATAAGAACTATGTGCAGGCCAGGAGTAGGGAGTTGGTTCACCCAGATAATCAAAACCTGTCCAGATAAACATACCGGAGACGAAATCGTATTTATTTACCATCTTTAATGCCTCTTCGTGGGTAGTTCCCCACGGAACAGCGCAATTATCATATGCTGAACAAGTGTAATCCGGGTTGCCTTTATCGAAGTCCTGATCCCAGCGCGTAGGCCAGCGGCGTACACTGTCCGATGGCATGTCATAATGCCCGCGTGTTTCTAAAGCCGATGTTGTTTCCGAACCGATTAATTTTTTGCCCGGGTAAGTTGTTGGAAAAAGATGATAATCATTATGGCTGTAACTGTAACCTATTATATCAAGTGCACCTGACCGGATGATCCAGTTTTGTGGACTGTCATAGTTGCAATTGGAAGTTACCGGACGTGTTGTGTCAAGACTCTTGATTATACCGGCTAATTCCCTGGCAATTACCGCTCCGCTGCTATCCGATTGATCATATTGTTCTATGATTTCATTCCCGATACTCCAGATAAATACACTCGGATGGTTACGGTCGCGTAAAACCATATCTTCAAGATCGCGCTTATGCCATTGATCCCAATCCAATGAATAATCATATTCTGTTTTGTGCTTCTTCCACATATCAAAAGCTTCATCCATAACTATGAAGCCCATTTTGTCGCACAATTCCAGAAGTTCCGGAGCCGGGGGATTGTGTGAAGTACGAATACCATTGCATCCCATATTTTTTAATATTTCAAGCTGGCGTTCAATAGCGCGTTTATTTACTGCGGCGCCAAGACAACCCAGATCGTGATGATCGCAAACTCCGTATATTTTCAGGTGTTTACCATTTAAGAAAAACCCCTTGGCAGTATCAAAAGCGAATGTACGAATCCCGAATGTTGTGTTGTAAGTGTCACATACCTTTTCATTACACACGACAGAAGTAATTGCTTGGTATAGGTCAGGATTTTCAATTGACCATATATCAGGATTCTTTATAATTAATTCTTGATTTATTTTAGTGACGGTATCTTTTACTATCAAATTCGAAGTTACTGTCTCCGCAATTATTTTACCTTCTTTACTGAATATTGTCGTTTTTAATGCCACGTTCTGATCTTGATTAGACGCATTACATAAATTAATTTGAATGGAAACATTTGCCGATTCTTTAGTTACTTCAGGTGTTGTAATAAAAGTACCCCAGTGATCAACATGAACTTTATTTGTGGTTTCCAGCCAAACATTTCTATAAATCCCTGAACCTGAATACCAGCGTGAATTTGGTTGTTTTGAATTATCTACCCTGACTGCCAATATATTTTGATTATTCCCGTAATTTAAATAGGAAGTTAGTTCGTATTCAAAGGAACTGTAACCATAAGGACGGATACCAAGGTAATGACCATTTATCCATACTTCGCTGTTTCTGTATATCCCATCGAAATTAATAAAAACTAATTTGCTTGTATCGGCAGCCGGTAGTGTAAAACTCTTCCTGTACCAGCCTATACCGCCTGGAAGAGCACCGCCGCCTGCACCGGCAGGGTTATCTTTATTAAACTGCCCTTCAATACTCCAATCATGTGGAAGATTTAATGTTCGCCAATTAGTATCATTATATATAACAGCTTCAGCGCCGTTTTGATCGCCAGGCTGAAACTTCCAGTTGAAATCCATCAAAGAGCGCTGTCGTACCGATTCCGGATTTTGTGCTTTCATCCCTGGGCTAAGTATTAAAACGCACAGTATTAAAGAAGTTATTAATTGTTTAGCTGACCGTATTGATTTTTTCATATTAAATCCAATAAAATTTTTATTCTGCAAAAATATAAGAACCAAAAGTTTCATTAATTTATAATGCTTATACTTATTAGTGCGACATTTGTGGCCCGGCTCTTATAGGTTAGTTGTGAGTCTTACCTTAAAAGTGAGTCTCAAGTAATTTCCGTTATTTTAGGTAAAGCATCTTCTTTACGGAATTAAATGACCGTCCGTTGCTGCCGATTGCATTTAACATGTAGAAATAAATACCACTTGATAGTTTACTTGCGTTAAACGAAACATTATATTTGCCTGCACTCTGTTGTTCATTCACTAAGGTTTTAACATCTCTTCCTAGTATATCATAAACTTTTAATATTACTCCGCTGCTTACCGGTAACTGATAACTTATTATAGTATTCGGATTAAACGGGTTCGGCTGATTCTGAAATAAATAATAACCCGCCGGTACTATGTTTGTCTTTTTAACTCCCGTTACTCCCGGTGAAAGTATATCTACTCTGTCGGGCACAACCCATGTGTTGGTGCTGTTCACGTTCTTGCTTCCTGTAACCCTGAGTTTGAAAACATGTTCGCTATCGGAGAGAACCGGGCTCGTCCACATTAATTGGTCACCGTCACGAACAGCAGCATAAAAATCAATATTAGTTTCAGAACTTCCATCCACCGATATCGCGCCAATGCCATGGCCCGGATCATGCACTCCGTAAAACTTAATTTGTGTACCAAAAAATTCCACCGTTACATAATCATTAATTACATTATCCCACGAATTTGTTTGATTGTAAAGATCTGTTCCGCATGCAGTACAATGCTGCCATCCCGCTCCTATATAATTGAATGAATTAATTCCGGTGCCCTCCATTGCATCATCAACGGTTATCCATCCGGCGGAGCTGCTGCCGGTACCGGTGATGTTAAAATTATCAAATTCCGCATTTTGCCATTTACTTACTAATATTCCTGCTTGTCCGGTGCTATATGTCTCGTCATTTAATGCTGCAACTAATATCGAATCAATATATGCATTAATAGTATCCGCATTAAACCCGAGTGAAAGATTATGCCAGCTATTCAAACCGAATAATCTTGTACCTGTTCCAAGTTGTGTATCCTTTCCCGAAATATCTTCCTTGAAAAGGGTCCAGGTTCCATTACTCTGTAAACGTAAATGATATCCCTGAGAAGCGCCGGGTGAGGATTCAGATTGCGCTCCCAATCGCCCTATAAGTTCAATGTAACCTGTTTGTTCAATCAATGCGTCAGTGCTAACTTTGTAGTTAGACCAACCTGGATCGCCAACAACGGCTAACGGCGCAGTTGGGGATCCACCCGGCCACATGTCAGGCGCGATGTTAATTTCCTGACGCATACACATCCCGGTACGCCCGCCGCGGCAGCTATCAACTTCAAATGCACCTTGAATCGAATCAAAATATTTTGGTATTGTCCCTATAGGGTATTCGTCAAAATTTTCTTTATAGGGCAAATTCAATATGGAACTTGACGGAGGTTTAGTTGCGCCTTTAACCTGTCCGCTTGTAGTGCTTAATGTATAAACAAATCCTTGTTTTAAACTAATAGTAAATATTCCATTTTCAGGAGTAATATCTTGTTGCTGTACAAAATAAGTGGATTGATCCGATGAATTTAAATTTGTTGACCAGACATGTAAAGTGTTTACAGAAAATCCGCCTGTAACAGTAAACTTTGCGATTTGTGATGCCGATGCATCAACGGTTTCAATAATGATAGTGTAGTCTGAACCACCAGGCGATTTTAGTGTAACATAGCTGCCGTTATTTCGATTTCCCAGAAGGAATCCGCATGCACTGTCAATATATTGCCAGCCAATCCCGGTAAATTGAGTAGTTTGTGCATCTACCCAGATGCTTTTACCCACATGATAGTAACCCGACCAGGGTTGATCGGCAAGCATTAGACCGTCTCCATAGTAAGGGAGTGTGCTGTACCAGGCGGCGATTAAACTCCAATTAATATAAGCCGTCATCCTGCTGTCTATGTAATCACGGTTTAGAGCACGTGCAAGGGGAATTGCTCCTGCGTCATAATTTTGAGTTCCGCTTTCGCTTGCCCAAATAGGCATATTCAATTTTTCTGCTATAGGAGTATATGTATTGTCTGAACAAACCAGTTCAGGCGCATTCCATCCACAAGGATAGTGTACTCCCATGATATCTACCGAAGAATGGAACGAAGAATCATTAGTTAAATCAGAAGCGATATTAAACCAATTGTCAGCAGCCACTATCTGAGTATTTAAACCATTGCTTTGAATTGCTTTCTTTAAATTTTCATACCATGTTTTGTCCCAACCGGATTCGTTCCATCCGCCAATGAAATCAATATGCAAATTATGGTCCGATTGGGCGTGTTTAATCCAACTGATAATATAATTAATATTATCCTGGGACCAAAACCCGCCGTTAAACCAACCCGGGGCTCCCCATTCCAGTCCATACAGTTTTATGTTTGGATTTCGTAATTTTGCTTGTTCCATCAACCACCATTCATATCCGCGGGTATAATTTGAATCAGTCCGGGAACGCATGTGGCTGGCTTCAGCTCCGTTTGTGCTGTTTGCATCGCACCCTATTTCAACTTTCAGTATCTGAAGGCTTGCTCCATAATTTGGTTTGAATAGATAGTCAAGAATTTCATCCCTCTGCTGCGGGGGATAATCCCAAAGTAACCGTGATGTTCCGCCTCCGCCGCTCAATCCTCCAACTCCATCAAAAAAACGCCCTGTACCTGTACTGTTAATAAATATCGAGGTAGTATCCTGTGCAAATAATTTAGTGCTATTTGAGAGCATAAATATTATAAGAAGTATAACAACAAATCCTGCAGGGATAGAATAAAAATACTTTACCATCAGTTAATCTCTCTGTCTGTCTTTTAAATACACTACAATAATCATGTCTTAATTAATTGATGGTTATTGAGAAGTATCCTGATTTATCTTACGAATACCGATTGACTAAATTAGTGAAAGAACCAACGGGAATTCTCTCCATAGAAATGAAGACTCCAAATTTTAGTTTAAACATAAGAGTTATACTATTATGGGCTTCGGCGGAGTAACCAACAACTCCGCCTAACCCAATCAGTAATGTTCGAACTTAGTTTTTCGTTATTTCATTAGCATCATTTTTTTAGTTTCGTTGAATTGCCCTGCTTGTAATCTATAGAAGTAAACACCGCTTGCAAGTCTTGAAGCATCAAAGTTAGCTGTGTAAGAACCCGCTGTCTGAAATCCCTGGAATGCTGTTGCAACTTCCTGTCCAAGTATATTGTATATTTTAAGAGTTATATTTCCGCTTTTAGGAATTGTATAACTGATAACTGTACTTGGATTGAAAGGATTCGGATAGTTTTGGCTTAAGCTGAATTTCGTTGGTAATGAATTAACTTTTTTAACAACGCCGGTTATCTGTTCCGGGAACCAATTTAAATCACCAAGCGCTTTGCCATCACTGCCTGCATGCTGAAGAGCTGTGTTTGAGTAACGAAGATTCTCAGGAACCGGGTAAATTGAATTTGATGCCCAATTACTTGGAACAAGCGCAAACATATTTATAGGATCGGATAAATTCCAAAATGGACGGGAATTGAGTCCGGTTCCCTGAGCCCAGCACACATTAACAAAGTTAGCCATACTATCGGATACCTGTGAGACCAGCGTGGAATTGAATCCCGGATCAACGCTGTCATTATTAGTTACATTTATACCCGGCCAGGTGGTTTTGTTAGTATACATACCGGGAACTGTTGAAGCTTCCCAAATTGACGGATCAATTTGACCGTAAGTAGTGCCTGCACCGTTGGCATTAAGAGACGCCCAGTTAGCAACGATAGGCGCCGGCCAGAAATACGCATTATTAGTAACTGTAATTGTTCTCATAGCTTCCGTGATACTGAGTGGTGCGTCTTTTATCGTACTCAAAGTATCTAACTCGATTATTGCAGGGTAAGTGTAGAAATTTGCGTTTTGTACTGATGCTTCATTCACATGTGCTGTATCTAAACCGGTGGAATTGCAGCTAAAGAAAATGTTGTTTTTTAAAGTTGCATTCCATAACTGCGGTATGGTAAAGGCTCCTCCTTTAGTTGTAAAAAATACCGTATTGTGCTCAAAGTCCAAATATCCAATATATCCGCCGGAGCCGATAACTGTTCCCCCGAATATAAAGAACGTGTTATTTCTAAATATTGCTGTATCGCATGGATATGTTCCCGGATCTACCCAGCCAATACCCGGATTCTGCGGGGTGTCATCTTGGTTGTTTCTGAATTCGCAGTTCGTTATAAAAAGCTTAATATGCTGCGTACCCCATGTATTAATTATATTTGGAGTACCGCCGCCACCGATATTTTCAACCACACAATGATCAAGATAATACGATACGGTATCTCCGCCTGTACCAAAGCAAATACCGGTAACCGATGATCCGTCAGTTCGTGTACCTATTAAATATAAGTTTTCAACACTAACTGTATCACCGCCCATAGGGTTGAAAAAGGTTCCTACCGATGAGTTATCAGGTAAAATGAACGGTTCAATTACCGGAGGGTGTCCCGTTTGGGGATTTGTTTTACCAACAAGTTTTAAACTTGCTTTCATTTGTATAGTGGCAGTAAGAAAATATGTAGTATCTACTGAACCGGTTTGCTGCAATACGTACACCCGGTTAGGGTTATTGCGCTGCCCGAGTGCATTTGTATCACTTAAAATAACATTGTTAAGGTTTCCCGGAGGTAATGCCGCTACAACAAGACTATCAGCCGGCTGAGCAAAAAACTCGCTCGGAGCCATCGATAGCACCAACAAAGCAATTAAAAACAAAGAAATAAAAAATGTTTTCATAAAATACATCCTTTCGCTTGAAGTTTATATTAAAATTAGTCCTAACCAAATGTTCTGTAATCCTGGTAATCAATTTATGACTACCATTGTAGGATGGGGACAATATTTAAGTAAATGTTGTTTTCATTTTAATATTCCTTTCTCTTTAAGTTCATGTATAGTTAATTATTATAATTTCCACCGAAATCCCAAATCTGCCGTCATCCCGTAATCCCAGGATTGAATAGGAAAACCGGAACCACGAATTGTGTAGTTATCATTTTCGCTGTTGAGATTATTTAAGTCAACATAAGCTTCAACTCCAAACCAGGGTAAACCCTGTTTTGCAGATAAATCCCATCGTACATACTTAACTTTGTCAGAACGAAGCGAATTGTAGAAATTTGTGTTATTAAAAACCTGTGAAGAATATATCATTGAAACCCGTACGGCAAATTTCTGATAGTCATAACCGAGCGAGAGATTGATATTATCATTCGGTTGATTTTGAAGTCGATCGGTATAGGATGAATCGATATAAATTGACTGATATTTAGGATATCCGGAACTTGTTGTTACTGAAAACGGATACTGGGCACTGGAGAAAATATGAGTCCAGTTCACATTCAATACCAACCCGTTAAACGGTTCCGGTAAATACCAAAAGTGAGTTTGCCACTCGGTTTCAATACCATAGTCATTAACCCGGTAAGGATTGTTGATATAAGTAGTAAGCTGAAATCCCTTTGTATACTTAGGGATGCCAGGATAATCAGCAGGGTTGGTTATATACATGGTATTCGTATAGAATATCATATGATCAATCTGTTTTAAAAAAGCACCGACAGTGAACAGCCCGACAGTATTACCAAACCAGGATACCTGAAGATCATAATTTTGAGATTGTGCAGGTTTTAGTGCGTAGTTATTCCAGGTTACAGTTGTGCTGTATACATCCATTAATGGTATTATTGCATTATAATCCGGATAACTAAGTGTAGACGTGTAAGCAAGCCTGGCTGACAACCATGGAAATGGGTCGTATTTCAAACTTACATCCGGCAGCCAATATCCATGATACTCAAAAACAGTTGTATCCGTATGAGGAAGTGTATTTGGATAAGGATCTGTCGCGCTTGCATTTAAGAAATGATTTGCACTGTAGGATGTTGCAAGACCCTGGTACCGGACACCCGGGATAAAAGTCAATTCAGGGCCTATATTCACTGTTGCCATAATATACGCAGCCTCCCGGTGCTCTAATCCGGAATAATTTTTATCAAGACTTCCAAGAACATCAGGCAGGTAAGGATTAACGCCTCCGGTCGGGGCAGTTTTTACTCCTTTACCAAAGCTTATAATATTATTCATAATGCTTGATATTAACCCCGTATTTAAGTTTGCATTCATTATATAATTTCCGTTAAGATAGTTCCCGAAATTCGTTGGGGTAAAAAACATGGATTCAGGAAGCTCTTGCGTCCCATCGGCAGGAAGGTTATAAGGCGCTTTGCTCATCCAGGGGAATTCTTTTATTATATCTGCTCGAATTTCATTGGTTGCGGCGAATGTACCATATATATTACCGTTTCCGCCTTCGGTTTCATAATAACGGTCAGTATACTTATATGACCCGCCGACTTTAAATGTGGCGTTAATTAGATCCGACAAATTAAGAACTTTCTCTAAATCAAGTGTTCCTGAAATGTTTCTTTGTTTGCTGTAATTACTCCATGTACTGTTATTTCGAAAGTCCATTTGACTATAATTTGTCAAAGCATTAGCTTCATTAGAAAGAATCTGCGGACTTAAATTTTGATGCAGGACGTTGGTTCCAGCCGAAAATTCTTCAAAGCTCATCCACCAGCTCTGAGGAGTAATATTTTCTGAGAATGCATTAGACAATGTTGCTTTTACTTTCACTGTAAGTAACTGCTGCTCATAGCTGAGAATATTAGTAATTTCATTGATTGTATTATTTTGATATTGGGCTTCATTCTGTATATCATTACTACCCCCCAGATCATATACCTCCTGTATGTAATTACTGCTTTGCTTGCCCTGGCTAAATAAATTAGTAAAGGCTATTTTTCCATCGGGCAGTTTATAATCCAGAACAAGAGTTGCGTCGTATCTTTGTTCAGCATCCGGATAATAGTATAGACCTAAATTGTTAAGTTGGATTGCATTAGGCTTAGTTTTATCCGGGATTCCATAAGTTCCTTGAAGTTCATCCGTTGTTTCATCCTGTCTTTGTATAATTCCCTGTGCAAATACACCCAAATTATCGTCAAAATATCTGTTTTCGAAACTGCCGACAAACTTGTAATTGTTATACAAGCTATTGATATTATTATATCCACCCTGGGCGAGCAGAGAGATTGAAGGGGCGCCTGTAGGAGTTGATTTAGCTATTTTAGTGTCAAAATTCACGGTACCACCAAAAACAGCCGCATCCATATCCGGAGTAACTGTTTTGGAAACTTCAATGCCTTCCACCATGTTTGACGATATACCGCTTAAATTTGTGCCCCTGTCATTTTGATCGGTTGCAGGTAACTCAACTCCGTCAATAGTAATCATGTTATATTGCGGCGCCAGTCCGCGGATGACAACCTGTGTAGCTTCACCTCCCGAGTAAGTGTTACCTCCACCTCCCGATCTGATTAGTGAAACACCCGGCAGCCTTCCTACTGATTCAGCGGCGTTTTCATCCGGAAGTTCCTGTATGCGTGCGGCAGAAACCACATTTTCAATATTACTTGCAGATAACTGCTGATTTATAGCCGAATACTGGCCGCTTGCCTGAGCTGTTACAATTACTTCTTTTGCTGTTACTCCAACAGCAGCCAATTTAATATTTTTTACCAACCGTTGTCCTTCTTTCAATTGTATTGAAGTTGAAAATGATTTATAACCAATATATGATACTGTTATTGTATACGTTCCGGCCGGAACAACTGGAATTATATATTTCCCATCTATATCTGCTGCAGCACCAAGGCTAGTTCCGCCTAAGATAACATTGGCGCCGAAAAGAGGTTCACCTGTGCTGGCATCGGTTACTGTTCCTTCAATGCTTCCTGTGGCGCCCCATAAGATTTGAGAAGTAAGAATAAAAATCAAAACGAACAAATAAACAAGGTAATTCTTTTTTAACATGTTAGATCCTTTTTAATATTATAAATGTAATCCTTTAAAAACTCGTCCTTCACTGTTTTTGATGTTTACGAGGCTACCTCTCTGTTCACTTCTGTTACAACTCGGTCGTTTGCGAAGCATCTTCTCAGATTACTCTGTCAATCCCTATAGCTATCGGCGTTTCCGCACCGTGGCTATAGAGTTTTACAACGATTGGGTGTTGGCAGGAACGAAAATTCCTGCCTCACCCAATTAGATTATAATCCAGGTCTCGTTAGGCGCCTATTTTAAAAGCATCATCTTTTTAGTACTTATATCATTGCCGGCTTGCAGCCTGTAAAGATATAAACCACTTGCAAGGTTATGATCTGAAAAAATAATTTTATGACTACCTGAATTTTGGAAACCATTAACTAGAACAGCAACTTCCCTTCCTAAAATATCATATACCGTAAGACGAACATTTGAGGAAGATTTTATGGAGTAAGTGATAGTTGTTGTCGGGTTGAATGGGTTCGGGTAATTCTGTGATAAAGAAAAAGTAGCCGGAATATTTACTTTATTTGAGACGGCAGTAGGAACGGCTAAATTATTGAGTTTAAAATTATCAACATTTAACCACCCGCCTGAGTTATTATAAGTCCCTGTCTTGGGTGATGGATTTGATAATAATACACCAAGTTTATTTCCTATTGAAGCCGGGTAGTCATTAGCATTAAATTTAAGCGTATATTCAGCCCAATTTATGGATGATGTTGTATCGTCCAATGCAGCTACGGTTTGATTATTCCCTTTTGAATCCTGATAAATTAATTCTATATGGATCATCGGGGCTTGGTAACTATTAAACCCATAAACTCTTCCCTGAATTATATCCCCGGCTTTGATAGTGTAAGTTGTCATATCCCATACGGAATCATCGGCACCCCGTATATATCCTCTGTATTCTCCTTCTTCGGCACCGACCGGTTCCAAACCTGAATCAAATGCTATAGTATTGGAAGTCCAACCGGGTATATCTATTCCTTTATTAGATGTCCATGTAGAATCAGCACATTTCCCGTCCCAGCCTTTTATTTTACCTGAATCAGGCTGTTCAAAACTGTAATTAGGAACATCTATAATTGAAGGGTCACTGTTAGTCAGCCTGACATTATCAAGTCCGATCCAGGAAGCAGAATCGCTAACATTTTGAAATGCAATACCAATTTTCTTTCCAACAGAATTCGGAAAGTTCGATGCTTTAAAATTGATCGAGTAGGTTTTCATTGTCGAAGTTAAAGTTACTGTATCTTGAACTAATATAACCCTTTTCAAACTGGCGTCTAAATAAAACAACTCCATTTTAAAATGAGGGGCATTATAAGTATTCTGTGCATCGACAGTCAAAGTAATATTATCATTTATTTCAATAAGTTTTCCAGGAACCTGAGACATGGAGGTATCATGGCCCATCATAAATGCCCGGTATTTTCCATCAGTTGCGCCTGTTTCTTCAACTCCCGAATCCCAATCTGATGAATCTTTGGCATCCGAAGTCCAGCCCGGAACAACTATAAGTTTGGCATGGTTAGGATTGTGAGATTTGCCGTCAAAACCTGTTACTTTACCTGAGTCCGGTTTTTCAAAACTATAATTAATTACGGTTATTTTTGATTGTGCAAAAGTAAAACTCGAGAAATACGCAATTGTACAAAGCACAAGAAAAACAGCCAGGAACATTGGTCTCAAAGTTTTCATTTCTTCTCCTTTATTTATAATAATTATTTTTTCTGATGTGGCATCATCAGCCGTTTAAGAACCACCTAGTACTTTCCACACACACAAAACACAGGAATACTAACAGTGTTTCAATGTATTAGGAATATATTCACTTTAGTAATTTTTAGAGCTTTATTTTTATCTCCTTTCTATTTGCTCGCTTTTTAAATTAAAATATGCTATTATTTTTATTGATTTATTTACTATTCAAATTCCCAATTATTTCTAATTTCTATTCATTCAATTTTTTTAAAAATTGCATGATGCATATTCAACTTTCAGAATTTCATTTTAATTGATTGTTGTATACCGTTATATGTTACTACAATATCCGGTTTCGTTAGAAAATCCATTCCGGCTACCTTATTTTTATTCACCCATATGATTTCAAAAGTCCTGGTTTTTAACATTCCGGCAAATTCACCCTCTTGTTTGCCAATAGTCAGAACATGGCCTTTTTCATTATATTTGAACGTAATAGTTGAATATTTGCCTTTCTCATAATTATAGTTGGTATCTTCATCTTCATAAAGTGTGAATGAGCCATCGTTTCCGGTAAAAACGAATAGGCGTATAGGTTCGGCAGGTTTTTCTGCTGCATATTGTATTTCCGGACCGCATGGAATAATAGAACCTGCTTTTACAAATATAGGGATATCTTCATATGGGGCATCTGCATAAATCTCCTGTCCGCCTTTAAAATATTTTCCTGAACGCAGATTATACCAGCCTGTTCCGGAAGGAAGATATACATTACGCTTCCGGGCTTTATATTCTGTTACAGGGTTAATAAGTAATGCAGGGCCAAACATAAATTGATCATTAATATTCAAAACTTTTTTATCATTGCCGAAATCCATAACCAACGCCCGCATGATAGTATAATCTTGCCGGGTAACCATCCCGGTTAATGAATATATGTACGGCATCAATCTGTAGCGCAGCTTATCATATGCAAGCATGGTTTTGAAGGCCGGGTGATTTTCCGGGGCAATATTATACATTTCGCGGTATGGGAATTGGCCATGAACCCGGAATATCGGACAAAATGTGCCGAACTGGAACCACCTGGTATTTAATTCACGCCATTCATCTAAATCAGCATCATTTGGGTGTTCATATCGTGGTTCAACTGCAAAACCGCCGATATCTGTAGTCCAATAAGGAACGCCGGATAAAGAGAAATTCAAGCCGGCAGGTATTTGATTTTTAAGATCTTCCCACCGAGCCGCTACATCGCCGCTCCATACCGCTGCCGGATACCGCTGCTGCCCGGCAAAAACAGAACGGGTTAGAATAAAAACTCTCTTATCAGGATTGGTCTTACGCTGGCCTTCATACACTCCCTTAACAGTCATTAACGAATAAGTATTAAGATATCTCGAAGCGCTTCCTAAGGCTGTCGGCCCCTGGCGCAGAATGGTTTCTGTTCTGGAAAGGTTTGATTGAATATCAGGCTCTGTACAATCCAGCCACCATGCATCAATTCCTTTCGAAAATAATTTATCGTTTATCTGTTTCCAGTATAGGTCCCGCGCTCCCTCGCTATATGGATCATAAAATGTGGAAACATATCCTGGCCCGACCCAATCTTTCTGCCCTTTTTCTACATTGCGCATATAGAGCCAGCCGTTATCTTTAAACTCATTATAATGTTCTGTACCCACATAAAATTTGGCCCAGACCGAAATCATCATATGTGCATTTAGATCATTGTGTAATTCTCTTATCATTCCATCGGGATCAGGATAACGCGTGGAATCAAATTCATGGCTTCCCCATTGGTCTTCCTTCCAATAAAACCAATCCTGCACAATATTATCTAATGGGATTTGACGCTTTCTGAATTCTTTAACAACACCCAGCAATTGATCTTGTGTATTATAATGTTCTCGACATTGCCACAAGCCCATTGCCCATTTAGGTATCATTGGCGCTTTGCCGGTAATTTCCCTGTAATGGTGAACAATTTCATCAGGATTATTTCCGTGGATGAAGTAATAGTCTATCTGGTCGGCTACTTCAGAATAAAGCGAAATATTATTGCTGAGATCATCTTTGGTGGGAGTAAGATAATCCAGGCCTATATAACCCCCGGAATGGATCCATTCGATTTTAATTAGATAGCGTTTTCCCGGTTCCATATACAATTTAAGCATATGCGTCCATGGCAGCCAATTCTGACGCCATGAATCCACAACCAATTTACCGTCAAGCCACACTTTAGTATAACCGCATGAATAAAGCCGGAATTTATGAATACCGGCTTCGCCGCTTTCAATCTCCCCGCTCCACCTTACAGCAGAGACGTTTTGTTGGAATCCGTCGGGGAAACTATCGTTAACATCGCTAAACTCATGCTCAATCCTTGATTCTGTACGTGTAGTATATAGCGATTGAAAATTTTGATCTTTGAAATATTCGGTTGTCAGCCCGCCTTCATTCCCATTTTTACCAAAAAGTTTAAGCGAAGATATCGGTTGATAATCTCTGATATCGCCGAACTTTGTATGCGAATTATTATCCCATAAAATCCCATAATTTTTGTTCGACATAAGAAAGGGAGTAACATCAACAATATTTAACTGCCATAGATCAACATCATTACCCTTATAATTTAAAATACCGTTTTGATGCTGGCCTAATCCATAAAATGCTTCTTCTTTGGGAGAATTGAAAAGCTGCTGAATGTGAAAAGTTTTTTCACCCATCACTTCGGCAGATGTTATAATTTTCCCGCCGCTTGCTTTTTCTTGCAGAAGCGGTTTCCCGTTTGAATCAAAAAATTTTATTGCCCCGGTTACCGTATCTATCCTGGCTGTAACATTTGCTGTGGAAAGTTCGACCCACTCATTTTTTCCTGTAACCGACCATTTTACAGGTTTCCAATCAAATTTATCAACCATTAAACTTTGTCGTGAAGAAAAAGAATTTACAGGTGATGCAATTACACGAATTATATCCTCTGAGCACACCTGGATTTTTATCCAGGCAGCATCTGTCACTTTTTGTTTTTTAATTTCAAAAAGAACTCCGTCACTTAATTTCTCGTAAGCATAAGTATATCGGATACCCAAAAATAAGATGGAGAAAAAAGCCACAATTTGTAAAAGTTTTGAATTCATTATATCCATAAATATTAGTGCCAATTATATAATCAAGCAGTTAAAAATGTTGAATAATTAATTATGCATTATACTTTTCTACAAAGACATACGTTCCCCGCTCATATATTTTGCATAATATAAGCGTTAAATTGAATGATCATATTTTAATATAAAACCCAAAAAAGGAAAGCACATATAAAAAAATAATTTAAAAAGAAATTTGCCCGTAACCATACCTGCTAATTACATTTATAAGTAAAAAAAACTACGTATAAGTCATGGTTTAGTTTCTGTCATTTCAAATTTGTAAATAAAATATTTTATGTATTTGATATAAATAGTTTTATTAGACATTCAATTAAGCTGCGAATAAACATAGTTGTACACTTCGAAAACATGTAATGAATCGATCAAACTAATTATTTTTAAGGCGTAAAATAACTATTGGCAAAGACCGGTTGTTTCACCAGTGTTCCAATTTTTTTAAATACCGTCCCAATTTGTTTTGAATATTTCAAAATATTATTTAAGGTATAAATTAGAAATGTGCTATAGCCTTGAAATAATATTTTTATTAACTTAGTTTGGTTAAGTCTTAATATTATTAGAAATTATAGTGGAGATATGAAGTTTTTTCTGAAAGAAAAATTTTCTCACATTAAAGTCTATTTAATCCTGATTATATTGAGCAGTTTAGCATACTCTCAGCCTTCCAACAGCATTATTAAATTTGTTCGATATTCCACAATTATGGGCCTTTCTTCCAATTCCCAAAGATGTATTACGCAGGATAAGGAAGGATTTATCTGGATTGGCACTGGAGATGGATTAAACCGCTTTGACGGCTATTCTTTTAAAGTTTATAAGAAGAACCCGAATGATACCACAAGTTTAAAAAGCAATATTATAAATTGTTTATTTACTGACAGTTACGGTCATTTATGGATTGGAACCTATGGCGGTGGTTTAATTCGTTATGATAAAGAAAAAGATATATTTTACAATTATCCTGGTTTAGTAAACGATAATATAAATACTATTGCTGAAGATAAATATAACAGATTATGGGTAGGCACCACAATGGGCTTATATATGATTGATCTCAGAAACAATAAATTGATAAGATTTTTAGCAAATGTAAACAATCCATTAGATCCTGCTACCATTGCAAACAATGAAGTAGATAGAATTGTAATTGATAATAACAATTTGTGGATTGCTTATTCTGCAGGTTTATTAAGTTCATTAAGTATCAACGATATGAAATTTAAACATTACATTTTATTTTACGTTTCAGGTCACGAAACAGCTGATTTTTCAGTTAATTCAATAGTATTGGATAATGATAATATTTGGATAAGCACCTGGAGTAAAGGAATATGGATTTTTAATAAAACCACAGGAGGCTGTCGGCCTTATGAAAATGAAAAAAGTCAGTATATAAATTTTATTTTCAAAGATAATAAAAATAGATTCTGGTACAGCCCGGAATATAAAGGTTTGATGCTTGTGGACGGAAAACAACAAATAAATTTTAAAGAGGATGATTTCAATCGCAACAGCATCTCTTCGAACTTATTATCAAATATCTTCCAGGATAAACAGGGTAATTTATGGCTAACCAGTAAACTCGGGGATTTGAACTATGTAGTTCTGAATAATCCATTTTATAACTGGTATAAAAACCCTAATTCTAAATATGAATTAAGCAGTAATTTAATAAATACCGTACTGGAAGATTCAAAGAAAATAATTTGGATCGGTTACGAAGAAGGAGGAATTGATCTTCTCGATGCAGATAATGTTAAGCCGAAAATACACATAAACGGTGATAATTTAACAAAACTAGGGCTTGGCCCTGTTCTGGATATATTTGAAAGTAAACATGGTGATATATGGATTGCTAAATACTTAGATGGGTTGAAAAAATTTAATAGATCTACAAGGTCATTTACTTCGTATCAGCATATTGAAGGAAATCAGGCAACTATAGCCGGTAACGATATTAGGCATATCTCAGAAGACAGCCAGGGTAATTTGTGGCTTTCTATTCATGGCGGCGGTGTTGATATGTTTAATCCAAAAACTGAAAAAGTAATTCATTATAAACATGATAGTAACAACGCTTCAGCTTCAATCTTAAGTGATTGGACATTTACGGCATTATGTGATAAGCAGGATAATATCTGGGTGGCAACAATTGCAGGTGTATCGGTTATTTCAGCAAAAAACGGGGTTATTAAACAATATACGAGTAATAACAAAGAGGGACACAATCTTAGCACGGACCTTGCATTAATAATCTTTGTAGATTCAAAGAATTTTGTTTGGATTGGAACTTCGGATGGTTTAAATAAACTTGATCCTCAAACCGGTGTTATAAGGAAATATTTCACAAAAGACGGATTGCCCGGCAATCTGATTATCGACATTCTTGAAGATAAGTCGAACAATATTTGGATTAGTACCACTAACGGTTTATCTAGATTTTCCCCGGGAGATGGCACATTCAAAAATTTTTCAGTTAGAGATGGTCTCTCAACAATGGAATTTAATAAATTCGCCTCTTTTAAGAATAAAAAAAACGAAATGTATTTTGGGGGAAGGGACGGATTGACCCGTTTTAATCCCGATAGTATTAAAATAAATAATTTTAGACCGCCGGTCTATATAACTGACTTTAATTTATTTAATCAATCTGTTCAGGTGAAAAAAGATAAAATCTCAAAGGGATTTTCTATTCCTAAACAGATTATGTTTTGTGATGAAATTACGCTTGATCATGATCAGAATGAGATAACACTTGAGTTTGCTGCTTTAAATTACCTTAACCTTGAAAAGAATTTATACAAATACAAACTGGAAGGGTTTGATGATCATTGGTCTATACCGGGCCATAAAAGGGAAGTCACATATACAAATCTTGATCCTGGTGAGTATACTTTTAGAGTAATTGCATCCAATAATGACGGCATTTGGAATACACAAGGCGCTTCACTTAAAATTATTGTTAAACCGCCTTTCTGGAAAACTAATTGGGCCTATGCAGTTTATTTCGCATTTATAATTTTTCTTCTTTATGTATTCAGAAAATTTATTTTACACGAGGCTGATATAAAAAGAAAACTGGAATTGGAGGAACTTGAAATACAAAAATTACACGAAATGGATTTATTAAAAATGCAATTTTTTGCAAATGTTTCCCATGAATTCAGAACGCCTTTAACACTTATCATCGGGCCGATTGAGAATCTTCTGCGCGATATTAAAGATGACTTTAAGCAGGTACAGCTTAAAATTATCCATCGCAATGCTAATCGTTTACTGCGTTTAATAAATCAATTGATGGATTTTAGGAAAATTGAAGAAGCCAGGTTGGAATTGAATCCTACAAAAAATGATATTGTACTTTTTATCCGGGAAATAGTTGACACTTTTAATCAGGATGCAGTGCAGCGTAATATCAATTTTGAATTTAAATATACACATTCTTCATTTGAAATTTGGTTTGATACTGATAAACTTGATAAAATTATCTATAACCTTTTATCAAATGCATTTAAATTTACACGCGACGGCGGCACTATAGAAATATCAATTGATTTGACCTGTACATCAAACACAAGAGGAATTTCCAGGCAAAATAATAAATTTTTATCGGGTGATAAAATATTTAAAATTATAATTAAAGATACCGGAATCGGTATTCCCAAAGATTTCCAATCAAAAATTTTCGACAAGTTTTATCAGGTTAAAAATACTCTTAATAAACAAGGCACAGGTATTGGATTATCTCTTACGTATGAATTAATACAACTTCACCTCGGCGAAATAATAGTTGAAAGCACACCTGATATCGGATCCGAGTTTACTGTTATTTTGCCTCTTTGGATAGAAGAGAATGAATTGCCGCATTTAGCTGATATAGATGAGAAAAAGAAGATGATTCATTCGGGGAAAGAACAAAAAATAACCATCGATGAAAAAATTGAACCCGTTGAATTAAATGAAGAACCTGCAGTTCTCAAAGACAAACTGCCTAAAATACTGATTGTTGAAGATAATGCCGATATGCGGACCTTCATTAAAAATGAATTTAAAGCAAGTTATAATGTTTTGGAAGCTCATGACGGGGTTATAGGTCTGCAAAAAGCCTTAGAAGAAATACCTGACGCTATTATTTGCGATGTAATGATGCCCGGAAAAGATGGCTTCAAGGTTTGCTGTACTTTGAAAAGTGATGAGCGTACAAGCCATATCCCGATTGTAATGCTGACTGCAAAAAGCTCTGAGCAGCATACAATTGAAGGCTTTGAAAGCGGTGCCGATGATTATGTCGCAAAGCCTTTCAGCAGTGCTGTGCTTAAAGCTAGGATTAAAAACCTGATTGAATCCAGAATTTTGTTGAGAAAAAAATTTACAACCGAACCGTTTGCTACGTTAACCGAAATTTCTCCTTCAAAAACTGACGAAATGCTATTTAAAAAAGCTTATGCTATTGTTGAAAAGAATCTGAATAATGCTAATTTTGAAGTAAATGACTTTGCATTTGAAATTGGTATGAGTCGTACGCAGCTTTATCGTAAAATACATGCCATATCAGGACAATCAGTAAAGGAATTCATCCGCATCATTCGTTTAAAAAAGGCAGCCGAGTTATTGGTTACTCAGGAAAACAATATTTCTGAAGTTGCTTTCTCGGTTGGTTTTAATTCTCTTTCATATTTTACTACTTCATTTACAGATTATTTTGGAATGAATCCAAGCAAATATGTGGAAAAATTAATTAAATGATCAATTTATAAATTCAACAAAAAGTAATCAAATTGTTATTTTAATCGAAGCCCATCGCAGAATAATCCCCTCTTGGGAGGGGTCTCGGGGGTGGGTTGAAGCAATTATATTTAGAAATCCTCTGTAATTATGCTTATTTGTAAATTAAATAAACAAAAAGGATTAAACGCTTTTTCATCCCTTTGCCCGGTTGAATACATCTCTTTCAAAATGTAGTTTCATTTCGTAATTAATTATTAACCAATATATCTTTAAAGAATAAGCAGAACTGAATGCTCCTGACATTCTCTCTCCAATCCCGGCCCCATAATATTTTTTTTAACCGCTCATAAACATTAAACACAATTGGACATATCGAATAAAATTCAATCACTCCCGTTAATCTTGGACTAAAATATTCCTTATCTAAATGCGGGAAAGATTAGCAATCTCCAGGGCGGTGGGTATAATTACTGCATTTACCTCTTGTTTAAACGCAATAACATCCCAAAACTTGAAATTAAAATCGTGGTTTGGCAATTTTCTTCTTTTATAACCCGGCAGAAAAAATTAGACATACCTCGATTAAATTTAGAATATTTTCCACTTTCAATCGTCTTTAACTATAGATACATAAATAACATATTTTGAATAAATGGAGTAATATGGCCGTCACCAACAGTATTGAAGTAAAAAACTTCACAAAGAAATTTGGTTCATTTACGGCGGTAGATAATATTTCGTTCAATGTTGAACAGGGTACTATCTTCGCTTTTCTCGGCCCTAATGGTGCAGGGAAAAGCACTACAATAAATACATTATGCACTATACATGACAAAACATCTGGGGAATTAAGAATCAACGGTAACGATGTATCAAATCAAAAAGATAAGGTTAGGAACGATATTGGTATCGTTTTTCAGGAATCAACTCTTGATGGAAAACTGACAATTGAAGAAAACCTAAAGATTCATTGTGATTTTTATAATGTGCCCCGGTCGGAAGTTAAAGAGCGGATAGATTTTGTGCTGGAGCTTGTAGATATTATGAATTGGAAAAAAGCTCCCGTGGACAGCCTTTCCGGTGGGATAAAAAGACGGGTGGAAATTGCCCGGGGACTTGTACATTTTCCTAAAGTCCTGTTTTTAGATGAACCGACTACCGGTCTGGATCCGCAAACCAGGGCAAATGTTTGGGACTATATTCATAAGCTTCAAAAACAAAAAAATATTACTATATTTCTTACCACTCACTATATGGATGAAGCTGAGATTTGTAATAAAGTTGCTATTATCGATCATGGGAAAATAGTGGCTCATGATACGCCTAATAATCTTAAAAAGAAATTCACCTCCATAACGTTGAAAATTAAAACCTCAAACCAGGATAATTTATTACAATATCTTAGCGAATCCTGCTTGAAATACAAACAAGATGATGGTCTGGTTACTGTTTTTGCAACTAATATCGAAAAAATATTAGACATCATCTCCGTCTTTAAAGAATCAATCGAGGATATTGAAATTAACAAAGGCACTCTTAATGATGTGTTTATCGCAATTACAGGCAAGGAGATAAGAGTATGATTCGTCCAATTAAAGCAATTGTAAAAAGAAATTTAATTAAGCTGGCAAGGAACAAAATGAGGTTGTTTTTTACTCTCTTTATGACCGGGATGCTTCTTTTTATATTTTCTTTTGTAACCAAATCAATGGTTTCCGCTTTAGCTCATCCAATGAATTACCTTATTGCAGGTATTATTATTATGACGGTATTTCAAACAGCCTTAAATAATTCAATGAATATACTCGAGGATATTGCCAACGGTTTTATGAAGGAAATTCTGGTGGCGCCTGTTACAAGATGGCAAATAGCTATAGGACATGTTCTTTCATCGGCCATAGTGGCCGTTCTTCAGGGTATAATAATTGTAATAATAGGATTATTTATTGGTCTCAACATTGATTTTTTACATGGAATTATGATGATTAGCCTGATGTGTCTGGTTGGATTAACATTCGGTTCTTTGGGCCTTTATTTAGCTTCAGTAGCAAAAGATTCAACTAATTTTCAATTAATTATTACCATAGTTTCTTTTCCTCTTACTTTTTTATCAGGTGCATATATCCCTACTATGGCCATTCCGAAAATCCTGACCCCTGTTGTATATCTCAATCCGTTAACCTATACAACATCGGCATTCAGATTTATTGCTTTACATTTGGAATACATGTCCCCTATGGAACTTGTAAAATCAGGAGTAGCATTTAATATAAATGGATTTATTATTACGCCTTTAATGAGTGCCTTTCTAATAGTTGCAATGGGAGTTACCTTTTTTACATTATGTGTTAACCGGTTCTCTAATGCTGATTTCTCAAGAATAAAAATTTACAAACGCGCACATAGATAAATAAACAGCAACGCATTTTAGAGGGCAGTGCATCTCACTGCCCATTTATATTTCACAAATAAAATATTCTATGCTTCATTCTCATAATAAATCTTATAATACTTCTTCCCATCCTTTTCAACACCTTGCTTTATAAGTTCAACATCCCCGTGGATGTAAATATGGAAATTTTTGTCGAGTTTGAGTACACTTTTAAATAACTTTACCCCTTCTTTTACAGCGGAGGATGATATCTCAAACTTGTCTTCATAATCAATATCGTTTTCATTCCGGTAGGATTCATCAAACTTTCTGAAAGACTTAATCATTTTCGAATCCCGGAAAACCTCTTTCTCATAATCTTCTTTATCAAATTTATCATGAGTTTTGAAGTACTCCGCTGAGCGGTTTAGCAAATCAATTTGATCTGTTCTGTTAATTTCAAATTCATCCGGAAGTTCTTTAGCAATGTAATATTTTGTCATGTTCATGAGGTCTTTAGTATAATGATAAACATCGCTGTACGACTTCAATTGTAAAAAGCTATCCTTCCAGTATTTAGCTTCCGCATTCTTGTTGGATTTATCTATTATGCAAATCTTATATCCGGATTCTTTATCCGTATTAAAGATAAGGCAGCCCTTATCAAGCTTTTCAATGTTAATTCCGTCTTCACATCTGATTGAATAAGACTGTTGTTTTCTATCCAGTTTCAGAAACGACTGCTTGTTTTCAGATTTGAAAATTCCAATAGCATCAGTAACCTCATCTTCAATTACTATCTCGGAAAAATAAGTAATAAATAAATCACCTGACTTAATCTGGGGAAGGATTGAAAGTTCATAAAGATATCTGGCTATATCAATAGAAATCTTTTGAAAAGGTTTAACATCTTCAAATATCTGGGAAGTAAAGATGCACATAGGATTTAGGGTAAAGTCGTCATTACTGAAAGTAAATGAGTGATACTCCGCGTCAGAAAAAGGAGTTAGGAAAAATTTAAATAGCAGTTCGGTAACTTTAATCTCGGAAATATCAAGTAATGTTTTAGAAAGGTGAAGCTCTTCCCCATTGGTTTTGTTTCCAATATTATGGACAGCTACTTTTTCGATTTTTGTGCTTGTATATTCTATCATTTTTTTGTCAATAAATTAATGGGTATGCAAAATAGCAAATAAATACCGGATAGTTAGATATTACCTGTGTCTATGGAATCTTAATAACTGAAGTTACGCAAATAATATTTAAAGTAGCCCCGACATTTACAGCCTGCTTGCCCCGACAAAGTCGGTGGTCCCGATTCGATCGTTAGGGATAGATAAATTACAAAACATGTTCGGCTTTTCCGCCAGAGGCCGATGAGCCTTTGGCTCAAGCCAAAATGTTATGAATTTAGTTTGAAAACACAACATTTTAAGAAGTTTATCTGAAGTTCTCCGGTCATAAAAAGTGGCTCTATTGTAATAAAAGAATATATCGTACTTATAGTACATGTTATTTTCTATTTGAACTATTTCTTTGCCCGATAATAAGTGCTCGATGATTTTAATAAAAAATATACCTCTCCCGGTTATTTGGGAGAGGGATGGAAAAACAATTTGCATCTATACGTATATGATATTCACCGGAAAATATTTATTATTTTGACTTCTGCTTTTTTACAGGAGGAGGAGGAGGACCCTGCACTACAATTACAGAAGGGGGTAAACTGATTGTACTTCCTTGGGGTTGTAATGAAATAGTATAATTTAAACTATATCTTCCATTGAAAGAGTTTATATGCAATTTTTTTGTGCTGTTAGCTTTGATTTTAAATGAGATATGACTAAAAGCTTTTTTCCACATAGTTGTATCTTTAGGGACAGGGATGAGATACAAGGTTGTATCAGAAGTGTTAATAATATAAACGTAATTTAATCCCGATACACTGTCGCACTGTGGTATAATATAACTAGGTGAAATTTTTATTGTATCTGTTTGTAAACATTGAGCCGATAACGGCAGAGTAAAGATTGACAATAAAAGAGTCTGTAAAATAATTTGTGTAAATGACAAATTGAATTCATAAGAAAGGCGCAAGCCTTTGTTCAAACATAATTGAAAAATTAGAAATAACAATGGACCAATTTCTAATAGGCATTGTCCATTTTTTAGATAAATCCCTATAAGCCAAATAAAGCATTTTTTTTAGAGCATCATCATTTGGGAAAAGAGATCTTGTTTTAGTGACCTTTCTAAACTGACGATGAACTGCTTCCACTGCGTTTGTCGTATAGATTACGGTCCTAATTTCTTCCGGATATTTAAAAAATGTAGCCAGGTTATTCCAGTTTTGCTTCCAAGACTTTAAGGCTAAGGAATATTTTTTAGACCAGTTTTCTTCAAGCATTTTAAGATTCTCCAGAGCAGATTCTTCTGTTGGAGCAGAATAAACCGGCTTCAACTGTTTCATAAATTCTTTCTGGTCTTTAGAGGCAATATATTTTAAGGTGTTTCTGATCTGGTGTATTACACAGAGCTGTATTTCTGTCTTAGGGAAAACAGTATTTATAGCCTCAGGAAAGCCTTTCAACCCGTCTATGCAGGCAACTAGAATATCTTGTATTCCACGGTTCTTTAACTCGGTTAGAACACTAAGCCAGAAGTTGGCACCTTCTGCTTCCCCAACCCAGAGCCCAAGTAAGTCTTTTCTGCCGCTTACTTCAACGCCAAGGCATGTATAGGCTGCCTTTGAAGTCACTTTCTTAGATTCGTCTCTGACTTTGTAATGAATAGCATCAAAGAAAACTATTGGGTACATGGCTTCAAGAGGTCTGTTTTGCCATTCTGTGGCGATGTGGACAATTTTATCGGTAATGTTTGAGATTAAAGTAGCTGATACGTCTAAACCATAAAGTTCTTGAATATGTGACTGTATATCTCTAACGGTCATTCCCTTTGCATACATGGATATTATTTTATCCTCGATTGGTCCAATGGTTCGTTCATATTTTTTAACAATAATCGGGTCAAATTCTCCATTACGATCCCGGGGAACAGTAATCTCGATTTCTCCGTTATCGTTCTTCAAAGTTTTATGAGTTTTCCCATTACGGCTGTTACCTGTGTTTTTACCTTCGGGGGAATATTTCTCATATCCTAACTGTTCGGTAAGTTCACTTTCCAGCATTTGTTCGAGAGATTTAGCGATAAGTTTCTTAATGGCTCCATCTTTACCCATTAAGTCTTCGTAGGTTTTTGCTCCTTTAAGATCGGCTTTAAACTGCTCGATCATTTTATCGGTAAGTTCCATGAGTGTAAACGCTCCTTTCGGATTTTTGATTAATAAAATAACGATTTTTTTCTTAGAGGTAAATGCTGTTTCGCTACGCTCAACAGCATTTACCTCAAGTCCTTTATTAATCATTTACACAAGATTATTTACACTCCCCAATAAAATTAAAAAATAGATTGTTCTTTTCATAACATTACTCCTGATATTGTTATTGTTTTTTTAGATACCAATTACAACCTTTAACGATAATATTGACTTCTTCCCCTTTTCTTCTAAACGTAATATTTTTATTGATTTTCGACTTAAATTTTGCAAAATATAAATACCTTGCCGGATCGAAATTTTAAACATTCTTGTTAGAAGTTTTCCTATTTCCCTAATTGATATTATTTTGCTTATTCTTAACCTCCGTTATTAAATTCATAAACCTATTTTCTTTAACTAATCCATTGAGTTCATTAGTATTCTTAATTTCATTAACAGAAATTCCTCCTTCTAAAGCTTTTTTTATCCAATTAAGTGCTGTCTCTCTTTCTCCAAAAAATTCTTCGTATATAATTCCAATATTTAAATATGTTTGACTATTGGTTATTTGCAAATTCTTTAGTTCATTTAACATGGATTTGGATTTATTAATCTCACCGAGCATAGCATAACAAAAAGCCATTGATGATATAATTTCAGGATCTTTAGGATTTATCTGTAATTGCAGTTCTGCTAAAGCAAGTGCATGTTTATTAGCATCAATAGATTTTTCTTTTTCATCCGGTATTCTGTAATAACATTCTGCGAGATAACCCCAAATTCTATAATCTTTACTGTTTAACTCGATTACTTTTTCATACATACTTGCCGCCTGTTTATATTTCTTTTCATCAAAATAAATTATTGCTAAATTTGAATAAGCCCTGTAATCCGGTTCAATTTTTAAAGATTTTTCCCACATTTTAACTGCATCATCCTTTTGGCCAAGCAAGTAATACATAGATGCAAGATTAAGATATCCGATATAATTATTCGGAGTTAATGTTATTACTTGTTGAAACTGCGCTGCAGCTTCTCTGTACCTTCCTTGCCGGTAATAAAACCAGCCCAAATCATTATAGGAGTACCAATATCCGGGTTTCACAGCTATTGCTTTTTGGTAGGTAGTTTCTGCTTCACGGTTCATTCCCATATTAAAGAAAGCTTCTGCACGACCAAAGTATGCAGCAGAATTATTTGGATCAACCTGCAGAACTTTTTGAAATTCCTCTTTCGCTTCACTGTTTTTACCTGTTTCCAGGTAAATATTACCCAAAGTATTCCTGACAGAAGTCAATTTATTATTTATTTCAATTGCCCTGTTGCAGTCATTAATTGCCTGTTCAATATAAAGTAATTCTTTTGTCCTTTTATATTTATATAAAAGTGCTGAACCTAAACTTGCATAGGCTCTGGCAAATGAGCTGTCTAAGTTTATAGCTCTGTTAAATAATTCGATCGCGCTATCCAGGTTCTTCGTTTTATCGTAATTAACATAATTGCCGAGTCCTTTTAAATATAATTCATAAGCCTGGGCATTGCCCGTCTTTCCGGCAGTTAGATATTCAAGATTTGCCGGCTTCAATTCAATATTCAGCATATCGGCAACTTTAATTATGGCTTCATCCTGCATAAAAGATGTACTCGTCATGGGATCGTCAGTTTCACTTGTTGCTATCTGTCTTAAGTTTTTTGCATCAACAAGGTTTATATTTACTCTGTACCCGCTTGTCAATTTTTCCACGCTGCCTGAAATTACCAAATTAACGCCAAACTGGTTGTATGCTTCTTTTGCGCTTGTAATTTTGCTTGCCCGTACATCGGAAGCAGGCACAACCCATAATTTATCTGCAAACTGCTCTAGATCGGAAACTTTGTTTGTTAATGTTTCCATCAAGCCGTCAACAAACGCCTGGTTATCCGGGTTGTTGTCAACGTTTGTAAAAGGCAATACAACAATGTGTTTTTCACCGCTCAATGAACCGATGCCAAACAAATTAAGTATATCACCGCCCTTAAAAAGTAATATGGAAAATAGAAGGACGAGTACAACAGATACAATAATTACTCTTTTCCGGCTAAAGACGGATACCGAAGCTTTATCTTGCTTAAGTTTATTTATGTATTCCGCAGTGCTGACCGACGATTTTATCTGTTCAACCGGGATCCCGGTTTCCAAACTTTGTTTAATTGCTTTTAAATCTGCAAGAAGTTCATTAGCATTTTGATACCTGTTTTCGGGCTGTTTCGAAAGAAGATTCTTCAGTACTTCGTCTATTTCCTTCGGAATGTTTTTATCAATTTCCGAAACAGGTTTCGGCTCTTCGTTCAGAATGGAATAGATAATTGCCTGCTCGTATTCGCCCCTGAACGGAGATTTGCCAGTAAGCATTTCGTAAAGTACTACACCAAGTGCCCATAAATCAGTACGTTGATCTATTTCATCGCCGCGGGTTTGTTCCGGTGACATATAATTTATTGTACCGATGGTTGTACCCATCTGCGTCATCATCGATTGTCCCGCTAACTTTGCCAATCCGAAATCCATAATTTTTATTAAGTTTGAGCCGGTCACCATTATATTTTGGCTTTTGATATCGCGGTGAACAATTCCTTTTGAATGAGCTTCCTGTAGTCCTTCGGCTATCTGTATTGCATAGTCGAGAGTTTCTGTTGCTTCGAGCTTTCCTTTGGATATTTTTTTGCTTAGTTCTTCGCCTTCAAGAAATTCCATTACAATGTAAGCGTCGTTTTCTTGTTCGAGTGTTTCGTAAATGGTTGCAATGTTGGGATGGTTCAAAGCCGCGGCAGCTTGTGCCTCTATCAAAAATCTTTTTCGATATTCCGGATTATGGGCGATGTGGCCGGCGAGCGCTTTAACTGCAACAAACCTGTTCAGCTTTATATCGTAGGCTTTGTAAACGATACCCATGCCGCCGGCGCCAGAGTCTCTTTAATCTCAAAATGGGAAATTATTCTCGACGTCATTTTTATTACAGTTTAATTATCAGTAATGTTTGATCATCTGACTGCGGTACATTTTGTGAAAAGGTATTTACACCTTTAAAATTTTTTCAATAATTTGTTCAGGTTCTGATTGTCGGTTTGTTTCAATAATTTCTATTAAACGCGGTTCACCGAATTGTTCTTCATCATTATTTATCGCTTCAATTATTCCGTCGGAATAGACTATTAGAGTATCACCGGAAGAAATCTCAACTATTTTTTCGTTGAAATGATAATCGGGATAGATCCCAATCGGTATATCTTCAGTTTTAAAAATTTCAATATCACCATCCTTTCTTAAAAGGATGGGATTATTATGTCCGGCTGAAATGAATGAAAGTAAGGTCGCAGTCATATTAAGCCTTGCATAAAAAATCGTTGCGTACTTGTCGTCTTCGCTGTTCTCGCACATCGATACGTTAACATTACTCATACAATCGACAATATTTTTGTCCATGATAGTTCGGGAACGAAGTACTCCCTGTATGTTTGCCATTAGCAGGGCGGCGGGCATACCCTTACCGGATATATCGCCGATCCAAAACGCCGCTTCGCCGTCGCTTAAAGCAACTATATCGTAAAAATCGCCGCCCACAATTTTTGCCGGTAGAGTTTTACCGGTAATTAAAGCACCGTTGATTTTAATAGGGGCACGGGGAAGCAGGTTGTTCTGAATTTGGGCCGCAAGGTTCATTTCATCCTGCAATTTTTCAAGAACCGATTCCTGCTCGTACAGCCGCGCGTTTTCAATTACCTGTGCCGATTGAGCTGCACATATTGACATAAGCCGCTTGTCGTCTTCGCTGAAAAGGGCATTTATTTTATTAAATAATGTGATCAATCCAATCATTCTGGACTTAATTAACATCGGGACGCATAATAAAGACTTAATTTGCGAATCCGGATTTTTTCCTATATTGAAACGATTATCCTCAGCAAAATTATTTATTACAAGTGCCGTTTTGTTTTTCAGCATCCAACCCATTAACTGGTCGTCTAATTTGTACGGCAGAGAATCAATAACTGAATTTTTAGTTCTCAACATTGTCGTGAATTTTTCGGAATCATCGGCTTCTTCAAGAAGCATAATTACACCTTCTTCTACGTTCAAATATTTAATACATTTTCTTACTATAAGGTGTTCAATTTCCTCGAAATTTCTCGCTGACGAGACCGCCACCGAAATATCGTTTAATATCGATAATTCCTGGACGCTTTTATGAAGCCTTTCATTTTCACCGCGGAGTACCGATAAATCCGAATTGTTTAAATCATTCATAATACTATTTTATTTTTTAACGTAAGGGAAATTTTAATCTGCTATAAAGTAAAGAATCAAAAAAGTTATTAACCGGTTTAACTATTTACGGCTTCTTCCAGAGTGCCGTACATATTAAAAACTTTATTCATCTTGGTTACAACAAATAACCATGAGTTAATGTCTTCGCTGCAAACTAGTTTCATGCCGCCGCCGCAGGAGGATATTTTTTTTAAAGAAGCGACCAAAGCCCCCAGGAAGGTTGAATCAATGGTTTTACACGAAAGTATATTTACGATTAAATCCTTATTCCCATCCTCTATATATTTAAATAAATAGTCTCTGAATGAAACCGCATAAGTTAAATTACCGTGCTGTCCGTAAAAAGAAATAACCTTTTTACCTCTAACTTCCTGAATTCCAAAAAGATTTTTGCCGGCATTTGTTTTTGTAAGCGACGACAATAACTCGTTTGTGTTGCTAATTTTTGAAAGGTTATTGAAAAGTGAATTAATTTGTTTATTTGGAATATCCGTCAATTTTATTCTTAACAATTCCGAACTTTCCAATGCAATTGCCGTGTTCGGTCGTTTAAAATTTTGAAGAATATCTTCGAGTCCGAAAAACTCATCTTTTTTGATACTTGTCTGATAGGAACCGTTTTTATCATTCTCATTTATTAATCCGATTAGTCCTTTAAGAACTAAGTATATACTGTCGGAGGGATCGTTGTATTTGTAAAGAATTTCGTCTTCTGGCAGAGTGATGTATTCAGACTTGATGCTTGAAAGTTTGGCTTCTAATGAAGAAATATTTCTATTTTGTTTATCGATCATCTATAGTGTAAAATTTATTATACAATTATTAGAAAATGTAATAAACTGTATTAAAGACATTGGTCTTCCCTTCTATTGTATCGGGTTTCCATTATTGATTAAAAAAACAATACTCTGACTGTCGCAAATGGTAAAAAAGTTTAAAGTGAATTTTGGCTGTATAATAAAACCCCGCAGGAGAACATAATAAAAAAAATATCCAAACAAAATTTACGGATATTATAAAATGCTCTACGTCATAATAATACTACAGAATTGGGAGTAAAAACAGATTAGAAGCTGTGATGAATATTACTTCCCGGAGGCCTGATATAATTCCAACAAAATAATCGCACTGTATCGTTAAAGCTTCTGAAATCTAAAACAAATTAATTGTTTTCATTGAAATTTTTTATCACCGCAGCAAAGGAGGGATTCTTCCAAAAATAACATAGATGTCTTATTCCTTAGAAATGTAGGACAAAATGCAGCTTAAATAAAAAAGCATGGTGAACAACCGTGCTTTTCAGTATGTGAAAAAAATAAATTGATACTATTTTAAATACATCATTTTTTTCGTTGAAATAAAATTACCTGCTTTCAGTGTGTAGAAATATACTCCGCTGGAAAGCGTGGAAGCATTGAATGTTGCTTTGTAGCTTCCTGCTTCTTTCGTTTCATTTACCAATGTTGCTACTTCTCTTCCAAGAATGTCATAGACTTTTAATACAACTTTTCCTGTTCCGGAACTTTGGTAGTTGATGGTTGTTGTTGGGTTGAACGGATTAGGATAATTTTGAGATAGTTGAAAAGATGATGGAACCGCTGCCGGTCCCTGCTTTACGCCTGTTGCTGTTTCAGCCACGCACTTTTCCACCCATACTATAAAGTTAGTGTTGGCATCTCCGCTGTCTTCGGCCTGTGTGTGCCCCAGTCCCCATATAGTCTCAAAGTCGACACTCTTTACGTCGCTGTAGTTCTGAAGAGCAAGAGCTAGGTCTATTTCGGTATTGAGCGGAGCGTCGCTCTGATCTATGCCGGTACGTATTCGCCAGTAGGGTGCAACTTCGCTGCTGCCGCTGCCTCCGCCGCTATAGTATGTACTGTTATCGATGAGATAGTAAAGTGGAGTGTACATCATCAGTCTTTGCTGCACAGTCTTTCCTACAGCATCCATATTGGTGCTTGCGAGGTTGGACGTGAAATAAGAATAGTAGCTCGATGCGTTTGTGTTTATGAGTGGTGCCAGATACTGGTCGAAATGTCCTGCTGTGCCCGATATTCCGAACACTGTGTTCTCCGGATTCCCCTTTGTTGCGTAATCATCATAGGCACCCAAACCCTTTGTTGCTTTCTTGTATTTTGACACGAATGAATAGAGTGCCGAGGTGTCCGTTGTGGAATAAGACGATACACTGGCGCTATTGTAGCTGTTGTATCGCGAAACGGCATTGTTAATTACTTCCATGACATAATTATAGTATGAACCGTTCTGATAATAACCGTTTGATGTTGATGACAGTGTGAGCAAATTGCCGGTTGAAGGATCCTTAAAACCGATAGCATTTACGTATGTTGCACATTCCGCAGCAAGTCCTTTGCTGATGCTTGCATCGGCAGTGCTGAGCGAACTGCGTGTAAGTCCCATATTCCATTCGTGTGCAGCATCGCCCTGATCGAGATTCGTTATCGGGCACCAGCACATGCTTCCACAGATGTTGTCCTTGTATCCGCTTTCTGCTCCGATAGCCGTGAGGTAATCATCATACAGACTGCTGTTGCCCGATGCGCCGAAGATTGCACTCTGTGCACCGCCGCCGCTCATTCCGAATGAGAATATACGGTCAGTATTGCCCGGCACGGCATTTTGTTTAGCCTGCAGATAACGGAAATATCTTACGGCAGCCTTGAGGTCGGTTACTCCCAGTGGTGCTCCATCAGTTCTTCCGCGCATTCCGGGCCACAGGTAAATGAATCCTGCGCTGGTAAATTCCGCGACATCACTTGAATACCCGGTTGGAGCCGACTGTGCAGCATAACCGGGCGTATTAACCGGCACAACAATTGGAGCTTTAGATGCAGTATATCCGTTAACAGTTGCCGTAGAGTTGACGGTGCACGTATAAGTACCGTTAGAATTGGTTGTTGCATTCATATAAGCGCTTGGAACAAAAATTCCCATCTGCTCAATAGTCGTGTCGGCGGGATTTGAGCAATAATAAAGGCCTACAATGTAATATACATTTGCGCTGGAGTTGTATTGCCATATGTCGTTGATAGCTGTCTCAAAGGCATAGGTCGTAGATGCACCTGAAGAATTACCTCCGCCGCCAGGACCAGGTTGTGCATAAATACCTGCCGGCATTAACAATACTATTAGATTTAAAATTAATTTTTTCATAAATCCATCCTTTAATTAATAACTAAAGTTGCGCTAATAATATTTAAAGTAGCCCCGGCATTTATGTCGGGGATCGTTCATTTACAAAACATGTTCAGCTTTTCCCAAAGGGATGGATGCCAAGCCAAAATGTTATGAAAATTGTGGCTTGAACCAAAGGCTCATCCGCCTCCGGCGGAAAAGCCAACAAATTTCGTGCTTAATTATTCCTCGGGGTTCCACATAATGATAGCTATGCCAAAAAATCGGGACTGCTTTATAAAATTTTTAATATATGCTTAACTTCAGTTAATAATTATAATAAATACAAGATTCCGTAGAAATACCGGTAAAAAGCAGTTTTTAACAGAATCTATTTTTTCATTATAATATTTTAAATGGCAAATATTTTTTTGTTAGACAATTGATAAGTATATTTTATTCCAACCGGAGGGAAAAATAAATTATTTAATATGGGGGGTTATAGTCAACAATTAAAGAAGACTTGTCATTTTTGAAGATTTAAAAAATTATCAAATCCCATTTTTAAGTGAAGGTAAACAATGTCCAAATATGATAATTGATAAAATTAGAGTGGAAAATATTATTCTAAAGGGAAATGAATCGTTACAAATAATTGCACTAAAAAGATAGACTCTAATATACTTGAAGAAAATCTCACAACATTCTTATCAAGCCAAACTACCTTTGCATCAATTGCTTTAAAAATCTTAACAAGAAAACACTATCTTTTTAAATTACAGTGATTTACTCGTTTTGTATTCGATTTTAACATTTGGCGGTCACAGAAAACAAAACCTCGAAAACAGCATCTTTTTTATTTCATCGAGGTTTTACTTTGTAGTCCCGGGAGACAGGAATTCCTCCAGAGGAGTCCCCACGGGAGAACCCCGATGTGACTTACTTCCTTAACGGTTTTTCCCAAAGGGATCACTGTGTGACAAGACCGCCGCATTCAACCACTCTGCAAGGACTTAGGACTGATTGATAACCTTTTTGTTAACCGCTTTTATGAATTTATAAGATGCGAACAGTTTATTTAACTTTTTGGATATTTATATTGAGAATCGTATTTCTTTTTATGGTATCCGTATTTAATTCTTTTTATTATTTGATACTTTTTCATAGTGCCAGTTGCAAACATATCATTAACGTATTCATATAGTATCCCATAATTAGTTTGAACTTTAATCTTTCCAGTGCTCCACCAAAGTTTGTCATCTATTAAAACTTGAACTACTGGGGGTGTCTGTTTATTTAAATTGTTTACATCGAAATTAATTTCAAAATATTTGTGTTTGTCAAACGGTTTATAAAGTACTTTATCAATTCTTAAATTTTTATTAATTGAGTAATCTTCAACGTGTAAGGTAAACCTATTATCATTATTATATCTTCCAACTATTTTGGGAGAAGATATTATTCTAGACTTTTTTAATTGATAAATATTAAAGAACAGACTACATGCTGCAATAACAAGAAAAAGTAAGGGGATATATATCAATATATCTTTTAATAAGAGTAAAATGGCTTAATCCTTTTTATTCCCAAATATTAAGTTACTAAAATTTTGGAAAATCAAGAATAGGGTTTATATGGTTTAAATAGTTTATTTAATATTCATATATAAATCATTTTAACTATTTAAACTACTTGACATTATAATATTATTAAAACATACATACATCATTGGGTTTTTTAAGGAGCACTTTCAAATTGGCTTTTTACACTTCGATGGCTTTATAAATATAAGCTTTCAGGATAGGTTCCATTTCATCTATTTCCCGGACATTTGTGAACCGGATCTGGCGCGCCGCCTGTACTTGCTCCGTTTGCTGGATTAGAATATCGCTTGTTTTGCGGGCCGGAAGATTTGTATTATTTAACAAGGCACCTTTGAAAAACAGAAGCGCACAGTATTCCTTAAATCCATGTTGCTTCCCTGAAAACTATAACAAGGCTGAACCCCCTTCAATTCTTCGGTCAGCCCGCAGTCATGAATGATCATTCATAATTTCTCAAATTTGTCCTACCACTTTACAGCTTTATTAAAATAGAAATCAGCTTTATGATTCATACTATTCGTTTATTGATACTCTAAAATAAAGTGAGCTTAAATCTGGAAGTTGAATTTTGCACTTCCGCCTAATCGAAGCCGTTCAGCACGACTACCGCTAAACTGTTGCTAGTCGTTGGCCCTATTATTCTCTCAGCCAATCTAATGCTGCTTGTGTTACTCCTTTATACCAATCTACTTCGTTGTTTGTTGTGTTAGCCAATTCGCTTGAATGTTCAAGAAATCGTTGTATATGTCTTGGTTCTGGAACATAGCTTGCATTGTATGAGTCCTCAACCATTTTTATGAATACGCTTAATGGCAATGGAACTATTGTCGAAGTTCCTCCATAGTACTGAATATTCATCTTGTGTAGTGCGTAAAAATGTGCTTTACAAGCATCATTGATATTTGGTGCTATAAATAAGCAATATGCAGGTCGATTTGTTTCTCTTTTGTATCTGGCAAGATGTCTTGTAACTGGTTCTCCTTCCGTTTCATATTGCCTCTGTCCGCTCTGCATTGTAACCTCTATGGTTAGTCCAAAATCACCATAATCACAGATAATGTCAGCCATATTTCCTTGTGCGGTGGACATTGGATTTCCAAAATCATCAAACTTTAAATTTGCTTTTATACTACCTCCATCCAACATTGTCATTGCCCGCCAAGTATTCCATTCTAACATTAAAGGCGTATCATATAATGATTTGTCAAGTATCTGTTCAAAAGTCGTCTTAATTTCCTCAAATAATCGATAGTCTTTGATAGCTTCAACTTGATCTATAAGAATTTGCTCTTTTCTGTTCTCTAACTCGTCCGCAAAAATGTTTTTCAATTCTTGTAAAGTAAGGGTTTCAGATATGTGAATTTGAGGAAACTCCGACTGTATTTTTTGTTCAAGTAACTCTCTGTTGTCAGTCAAAAGTGCCGGGCTCTCTGCATTTCCAAGATATGCAATGTATCGTCTTTCATCATCAATAAAGCAAGGTTCTCTGTCTGTATGTTCTAAAAAATAATCAACCTCCTGAATTTTTTCGGGAACGATTGAAATAGATTTTCCTATATGTGAAATATTAACTAATCCTGTTGCTCTTAAATATCGGAAGCAGGCGTCAGCATAATCACGCATATTGTTTGATTTTGTTTTCAGGAATTTTGAAATAGAAGCATCATTGGTTTCTCTTGTCCTCGTGTTTCCTGAATTAATCTCATTACTATAAATATCGTTCAATTCTGCTTCCAAGTATTCAGCACGAAATTTTTTGTAATTACTGTCATTCTGTGCCTTTGCAATTCTGAATTGGTCAATTTTGTAAACAATATTATCAAACTCCCGATAATTCACTAATTGTAATCCAAAAATCATCAACTCGTCAAACTTCAAAGAGCCGTAATGACGAATAATACGAAACAACTCAAGATAAGGTTTTACCCAAAATTCGGCAGAGTTTTCAGTTGGCTTATGATAAGGTGATGGAATTTGAAATTTGAGCAACTGTCTCAAAAATATTTCTTCTTTTCTTATTGAGGTTACTAATTCTATTCCTGCCGGAGTTAAATGAATAGTTGGGGATAGAACAACAAAGCCAAGAGATTTCGGGGCTCGGTTTATTCTATCCCTTGCACTGAATGCAGGGTCGTTTGCACCTTCACCATTGAAAAAGTTTTCCTCTTTCAACAGTTCCATAAAGGCCCTTTGTGTTTCAATATTCCATTTCTGCCTTGAAAAATGAGTATTTAATAACTCAATTTCAGGAATCATTTTAGCGGGTGTTCTTGGTGAAGTTGTAACGAAAATTACTTTGCTGACTATTCTTGCCATATAGTGTTATATTGACAGTTCGCGTTCAAATGCCAATTCAGTGAAATGTCTTTGTGATTCATTTCCGTAGTTGGAAATTAATAAGTGAGAAGCAGACGACTTAAATCTGTTCCTGATATTCACCGCATACGATTTTCCGTATTCGTCCACAATTATATCTCCATAAAGTCTTTCAGTTAATGTTGTCCTTCCTATAACCATTAACGCCTTACATTTTAGGTTTCTGTAATTGTTTGCTAATTCAATATGGTTTTCCTCGTCAAAACCGTTTTTGTGTTCGGCATTTCCGTAATCGGAAAAAACACAATCATAAGGTGGGTCTAAAAACATAAAATCGTCTTCTTCCGCCATACTAAAAATGAGTTTGTAGTCAGAGTTATAAATTTCTGCATTAGCGAGTAATTTATTATGTGCTTTAGTAACCAAGGAAGTATTTAGATTAGCATATCTGCCATAAGGAACATTAAATTCACCTTTGGCATTGTAACGTATCATTCCAGAATAAGCTGTTTTGTTGATGAAAAAGTAAAGCAACGCATCAGAATATTTCTTATCAGTTAAATCATTGAACATATCCCTGATTTGATAATATAAAGTTTCATTTTCATCATTTATACGTTGATTAGGTGTTTTGCTTTTTAATTCCTCAAATTTTTTGCGGTTTACACAATATATTTTTTCAACTTCGGAAAGTTCTTTTTGCAACGACTCAAAGTTTGATTTCACACCCGAATAAAAAGCCATTAACTTTGAATTGATGTCATTGATAATTGCTTTTTTTGGCCCTAAATAAAAGAACATAGCGCCACCGCCAAAAAACGGCTCAATATACCTTCCGCTAAATTGCGGAATATGTTTTTCTAATTTCGGAATTTCTTTTGATTTTCCACCTCTGTATTTAATTAGTGGCTTCATAATTTTGCTGTTTTTCGCCTGAAACGAACAATATTCTCTGCAACCACATTCAGAATTTGTGTTGCTTCATCTTCGTCTTCAATGATTTCGTAAACTTTGCCCGCTGACCACAATCTAAGAAGTTCTCTTTGATCGGTGCACAACAAGCCTGACAGGACAATAACTTGCTCTCGTTTAGCTCGTCGGTTACCTTTTTCGATTTTACAATACGTTGCCGTGTCAATTTCTAACATGGCAGCTAAATGTCTCTGAGGAATTTGTTTTTCTTCTCGTAGCGCCTTCAATTTGTGGCCAAATATATTTGACATAATTTTGTCTTGACGTTATTTGATAAATATAGTAATTTTTTTACCCCTGTCAAAGATTTTTTTTTGTATATATAGTCATTTTAAAGTGATGGTTCGGGGATTATCGTAATGTTGGCTTTTGAACTGCTATTGATAAAAAGAATCCAAAATCAAATTGAGTTGTTTGTAAAAAATTTGACCCCTGTGCGAGCCGCGGAACCCTTTGATTGCATAATAGGATTCTGCACCGTTGTGATATACAAAGATAATGTCATGGTCACGAATACAAAAAAGTGTGCCGCCGAGTTTTCTAATATCAGAAGGTGTCTTCACCCAGATCGAAGTTATCGTATCGAAATTTCCAAGTTTCTGTAGATCCCAATATTGTACTTCCGTTAAAAAGTTCAATACCCATGGAAGCTGCCATATAAATAGCGTGATTTTTCGGTTTATGTCTTTCCTTGACTCCGGTGCCTTGCGGTCGTAACAAACATTTCTTCGTCCTTGAAATCTTTCCCCTGAACAATATCCGGTTCACCGCCTGTTATTTTCATTTCATTCAGCGGCCAAAGTTTTTCAGTATTAATTTCCAGCTTTGCTTGTACTTTAACCCTTTCAAGATTCTTATAGTAGTTCATGTTTTACTCAAAACGAGTTTCTAATACTCTAAGTAGTTCTTCGCGTTGTTCTATAACGATGGAAATAGAATATTTAAATTATTATCAAAAAATACAAAATATAAAGGTGACGCAAAATTTCATATATTAATATTTATCGATTTTACTAAAACTAAACCTATAATGAGGACAAATAAAATGAAAGAACAAATATCTCCTAAAAAACAAATTGAAGATAGTAAGACTATTATAAAAATGGTGTTGAACCTTCCCGAAGTTGACAATGTTACTAAGTACAAAGTGATTGATTTAATGCTGTGGAATATTACCGGTGCATATGGGAAACTGAATACAAAATTTGTTTCGGAAGGGGCAATAACTAGCAAAGATGAAAAGTTGCAGCATGAACATGTTTTTACGAAAAAATATTTAATCAATAGAATCTTGAATGAACCGGATAATCTGGATTCAATTTTTGAATTAGCATTTGCATGTATCGTTACAGAGAAAGAACATCATAAGCTTAGTAATGTAAAAGATGTTGAAGGCTGGAGTAGATATGTAAATGCCGGAATAAAAGTTTTTGCATTGGATGATGATATTGTATATAGAAGACTACTCGAATTGAAGAAGCGGGAGTTTTTGAAGCTTAATTTTTCAGAGAGGGAGAAGATACTTCTGGTAAAACCAGCAATACTATTTGTTGAATAATAAAACGGAACATAATTTCAAAAAGGGGTTCAATAACTTCAATTTTGTACGTTAAAAAATTACAAATCATTAATATGGGGAAAATGATATTTAAAGGTTAATATAATCCTTATTTTATACGCCTTTTATATACATCATCATAATGTTATCTAATGTTATATAGATGGTAAGTATTTGGGTCTAAAAATTGTTAGCTAAATTGATAACCATTTCGGATTATTTTAAATAAAAATTTAACAGAAAATATCATTCTGTGACCGGAGTTATAATAATAAAAAAACCCTTTAACCTGTTAAAGTTAAAGGGCTTTTTTGCGGAGAGACAGGGATTCGAACCCCGGAAGGACTTACATCCTTAACGGTTTTCAAGACCGCCGCATTCAACCACTCTGCCATCTCTCCGATTGAACAACAAATATTAAGATTCAAAAAAAAACAAGACCACCGCATTCTCAGCCCAGGGCTGATGAGCCTTTGGCTCAAACCACTCTGCCATCTCTCCGATTGAACAACAAATATTAAGATTCAAAAAAAAACAAGACCACCGCATTCTCAGCCCAGGGCTGATGAGCCTTTGGCTCAAACCACTCTGCCATCTCTCCGATTGAGCAACAAATATTAAGATTCAAAAAAGAACAAGACCACCGCATTCTCAGCCCAAGGCTGATGAGCCTTTGGCTCAAACCACTCTGCCATCTCTCCGATTGAACAACAAATATTAAGATTCAAAAAAAAACAAGACCACCGCATTCTCAGCCCAGGGCTGATGAGCCTTTGGCTCAAACCACTCTGCCATCTCTCCGATTGAGCAACAAATATTAAGATTCAAAAAAGAACAAGACCACCGCATTCTCAGCCCAAGGCTGATGAGCCTTTGGCTCAAACCACTCTGCCATCTCTCCGATTGAGCAACAAATATTAAGATTCAAAAAAGAACAAGACCACCGCATTCTCAGCCCAAGGCTGATGAGCCTTTGGCTCAAACCACTCTGCCATCTCTCCGATTGAACAACAAATATTAAGATTCAAAAAAGAACAAGACCACCGCATTCTCAGCCCAAGGCTGATGAGCCTTTGGCTCAAACCACTCTGCCATCTCTCCGATTGAGCAACAAATATTAAGATTCAAAAAAGAACAAGACCACCGCATTCTCAGCCCAAGGTTGATGAGCCTTTGGCTCAAACCACTCTGCCATCTCTCCGATTGAGCAACAAATATTAAGATTCAAAAAAGAACAAGATCACCGCATTCTCAGCCCAAGGCTGATGAGCCTTTGGCTCAAACCACTCTGCCATCTCTCCGATTGAGCAACAAATATTAAGATTCAAAAAAGAACAAGATCACCGCATTCTCAGCCCAAGGCTGATGAGCCTTTGGCTCAAACCACTCTGCCATCTCTCCGATTGAACAACAAATATTAAGATTCAAAAAAGAACAAGACCACCACATTCTCAGCCCAAGGCTGATGAGCCTTTGGCTCAAACCACACTGCCATCTCTCCGGTAAATCAATCCTTAATTTATTATAAAATAAACCAATGAAAAGATTGATTTTTTTTGAATAATAAATATATAAATACTTTTTCTTATGACAAAGTTCTATATTTAACTAATTTCTGTTAAATTAATGTTAGAAATTTCGATTTTAACTATTCCTAATATAGTCCGGGTTATTTAAATTAGTTCACATCTATTAAGGATTAAAAAATATATGGATGATTTAGAACGTTTTAAATTATTTGCAGAACATCTCGCCTATGCCAGCGGTGCTCTGATTACTAATTATTTCAGGACACCGATTTCTGTTGATTCAAAATCGGACTCTACACCTGTAACTATTGCCGATATGAAAGCAGAAGAATTAATGCGTGAAGAGATTATGGCTGAATTTCCTGATCACGGAATTCTTGGTGAAGAGTTCGGCGAACATAATCCTAATGCGGAATATAAATGGATTTTAGATCCGATTGACGGCACAAAAAGTTTTATATGCGGAACGGTTACTTTCGGGACTTTGATTGCCTTGTTAAAAAACGGTGAACCTATTTTAGGTACTATTAACCAGCCAATATTGGGCGAATTTCTTATCGGCGACAATGTTACATGTAAAATTAACGGCTATGATACTACCGTTCGGAACTGTGAAAAACTTTCTGATGCGGTCTTGCTTACTACAGATCATATGAATATAAAAAAGTACCAGGATATAAATAAATTTAATACTCTGTTGGATAAAGTGAAACTGTACAGAAACTGGGGGGATTGTTACGGCTATTATCTTTTGGCTACGGGTTATGCCGATATCATGATCGATCCAATTATGAATGTTTGGGATATTATGGCTCTGATCCCGGTTATTAAAGGGGCCGGGGGAATTATAACCGATTATAAAGGCCGCAACCCGGTTAAGGGTACAAGCATAATTGCTTCTGCACCCGGACTGCATGATGAAGTAATAAAGGTATTAAACTAAAATTTACCAAATAAAAAAACAGCAAGGGTTAAAACAGAGAAAACGGGCATCCATACTTTTGGTTTTCTTGTGTTAAATACTAAAATTAAAGCTGCTGCCCAGATAACGAATAATAATAAGGATCCGCTGGAAAACAACTCATTCACCGGGGCTATTTTTGTCCCGCCTATCATTCCTATTTCGCAGCCTTTCTTTACTGGGCTGAATATCCATGTAAATGAAAAAAAAGAAATAAGTGTGAATATAGTGTACATCTTAATTTTGGAGTTTTCTTTGAATATTTCCAGGCATGTTCTGACGGCTAATATTAATCCGGCAAAAAGAGTAATAAAGTAGAACATCATAATTTGGGAGGGAACCAGTCCTAGAAATAAGAGTGTAACATTTGAATCACGGGGAATTGTAATAGTATTACCTTTATCATATAATTTAACATGGTACTCAACTTTGGCTGTAGGTGAATGATGTGGAATTGAAGCCGATAATATATCATTAGCTCTTGTAAGATTTATTATTTTCCACGAAGCGGTATCATGTTTATCCCGCCATTCCAGGTCTCCTTCTAAACTTCCGGATTCGGCTGCAAGCCAGACGGTATAATCGCTTTTACCACGGAAGACGGTATCAAAGCTGTAAGAAATTTCGCTATAATTTAAATTAATCGTGCCGTTAACAGGGTACCCGGGTGAATTTGTGCGTTCCGTATATCCTGCCAGAAATATTATTATTATGGAAGCCGTCCAGAGTATTAATGATTGTTTCAATTGAGTATCGATTTTTAATTTAAATAATATGCCTGATCGGTTTATTGTATGAATTAATGTAACTTTAAAATACATAAAAAATGAATAAAACAGTCCTGGATATTGTTTTAAAACTGTTGAATTGTGATTGAAACCGCTCCGAATTTAAAAAAAATATTATAGGTTCGGTTTCAATAAAAAATACCTTTACTGCTATGACCAAAGAAATAAAAATTTTTAACACACCTGAAATTCTTTCCAGACATCTTTCAGACGAGCTGCAGTCTTCAATTAATAATTCGAACGGTGATTATTACCTGGCCGTTTCGGGCGGAAGCACACCGCTGGTCATGTTTAATACATTAGCTGAACCTTATTATAAGGATAACCTCAAATGGGATAAAGTTCATTTTTTCTGGTGCGATGAAAGGTGCGTAAACCAGGATGACTACGAGAGTAATTACGGATCCGCAAAAAAAAATCTTTTTGACAGGATAAATATTCCTAATGCAAATATTCATTATATCCACGGCGAAGCTAACCCCGTTGAAGAAGTAGTAAGATATTCCAATGAGATGGAAAAATATGTGCCTGCAGGGGGAAATGCCTTGCCGGCCTTAGACCGCGTGCTTCTCGGGCTTGGGGAAGATGGCCATACAGCTTCTATTTTCCCCGGGAAAAATTTATTATTTGTCTACTCAAATATTGCCGGGGTGGCAAAACATCCTGTAACCGGGCAAAAAAGAATATCTCTGACTGCTGATCTGATTTGTAGTGCTAAAAGAATTACTTTTGTTGTTACTGGTAAAGGGAAAGCCAAAATTCTGTCTGAAATATTGCAGGATTTACCATCTGGCAAAAATTATCCCGCCGGTGAAATAAAAGCCCGCAGCAAAAATATTGACTGGATTATTGATAAAGAGGCGGCGTTTTATTTATAGTTTATTATTGCAATATTTACTTAAGCTTTGAAAGTTTTTTTTGCTAAAGTAAATATTGGGAAAATAATGCTTCAAAATCCAAAATTATATGAAGTTAATTCAAGGGTCTGGATAAAGCAATTTGAAAAGGGAACAACTCTCTCTAAAATACCTTGTAAAGTAATTGATGATCTCGCTGAAATCGGGATTGATTTATTTTGGCCTATGGGGATTTGGCAGGGCTGCCCCAGGTTGATTGAAAAATGCTGCCTTGGTCCGGATCTTACTCCGGGTTACAGTAAAAGTTTAAAAGATTGGAAAAAAGAAGACGTTATCGGTTCGCCGTTTGCCATTGATGATTATGAAGTAAATGGGACACTTGGTAATTCAGATGATCTTAAATTATTTCGCGATTATCTTAATAAAAAGGGAATGAAGCTTATTCTGGATTTTGTACCTAATCATTTCAGCGCCGGATCACGTCTTATTAAAACAAATCCCGGAATTTTCCTTCAGACTGATGAAGAGCTGTTTTCAAAAGATTCATATACATTCTTTAAACCTGAAAATAGTGATGGCCGGGTGTTCTGCCATGGAAGGGACCCTCTTTTCCCGGCATGGAGCGATACAATCCAGGTAAATTATTTCAGCCCGGAAGCACGGGAATTTATGATTAACAGGCTTATTCAATTGACGGATGTATGTGACGGTGTACGGTGCGATATGGCAATGCTCCAATTGAATAATGTTTTTCAGAACACCTGGATAGGGGTTTTGAACAGAGGCAATTTTATGAAACCTGGAGAGGAATTCTGGAAAGTTGCAATCGAAAGAGTAAAAAGTAAAAGGCCGGACTTTATATTCCTTGCAGAAGCATACTGGAATTTAGAATGGGAATTGCAGCAGCTTGGTTTCGATTTTACTTATGACAAAAAATTAACCGATAGATTATCCTCCGGCAAACTTCAGTCTATTAAAGGGCATCTAAGTGCGGATAAAGAATATCAAACTAAGTCGGTAAGATTTTTAGAAAACCATGATGAAACCAGGGCTATAATAAAATTCGGAAGAAAACAGTCGCTTGCTGCTGCGGTTCTGATAAGCACAATCAGGGGAATGAAATTATATTTTGACGGACAATTTGAAGGCAAGAAAATAAAACTGCCGGTACAGCTTGGAAGGGAACCGGAAGAAAAAGTAGCTGAACCGATAAAAGAATTTTATTCAAAATTAATGTTCATTACAAAATCGAGGATATTTCGTGAAGGTGAGTGGAAAATGCTGGAACCTACCCCTACAGCACCGGATAATTATTCCTGTGATAATATGCTGGCGTGGCATTGGAAACTTGATAAGGAATCCAGGTTGGTTATTATAAATTATTCGGAGGTTATCTCTCAGTGCCGTCTGAAATTTGATGTTTCAAAAAACAGGGGTGAGTTAAGGTTGACCGATCTTCTTAATAATATTAATTATTCGCGTTCTGTCGATGAAATAAGCACTATCGGACTATTTGTCGAACTGGAAAATTATCATTGTCATATATTTTCTTTTGAAGACAACAGGATATAATTTCTTTAAATTTGTAGAGGGCAAAGTTTATCCCGGGACTTCGTCTCTTGGCTAAAAAAAGTCCCCTCAAGGGAGGGGTGAAGGCGTGGGTCGAAGCGATCACATTTAGAAAACCTCTCCAAATGTAGTTAATGATATGTTGCTGATTGTGTAATGATAGTAGGGACGATAAAATAAAATTTTAATGCCGCATTACGGTGAAACAGAAATAACCCTCAAAATTACTATTGGTTTCCGTAACTCAGATTATTATATGGATCTGTCCTATGAATGTTAGTGTAATAATTCCCGTATTTAATGAAGAAGCTTCAATAGGGAAAGTAGTTCACGATCTTCGTTCCCAAGCTGTTTCCGAAATTCTGGTTGTTAACAATAATTCTACCGATAATTCTGCTAAAGCTGCAGAAATTGCAGGTGCAAAGGTTTTAAATGAAACAATCAGGGGTTATGGTGCTGCATGTTTATGCGGAATAAGTTATCTTAAAGGTAAACAATGTGACATCGTAGTTTTTTTAGACGGAGATTACAGTGATTATCCTGAAGAAATTAATTTATTATTGAATCCCATAATCAATCAGGATTTTGATTTTATATTAGGCAGCAGGGTGCTTGGTAAGCGGGAAAAAGGTGCTTTGCCTTTACAATCCAGGTTAGGCAGTATAATTGCCGGATTATTAATAAATTTCTTTTGGGGGGTAAAGTATACAGATCTTGGGCCATTTAGAGCCGTTAAGTATGACAAACTTGTTAAATTGAACATGCAGGATAGATGGTACGGCTGGACCGTAGAAATGCAAATTAAAGCCGCTAAGAAAAAATATAAAATTCTTGAGGTACCGGTAAGTTACAGGAAAAGGATAGGCATATCCAAAGTTACCGGGACTTTTAGAGGAACAATTCTGGCGAGCATTATAATTATGAAGACAATTATCAAACATATTTTTACGGATTAATAATTCCAAATAAATTAATATGAGATCCGCTGTAATATTATTCGCAAGGCTGCCTGAGAAAGGCAAAGTTAAAACCAGACTGGCAAAAACGCTGGGCGATAACTTTGCTGTAAAGTTTTATAATATATGTGCTCAGCACGCTTTTGGAGAATGCAGGAAAACCGCTTCCGGTGATACTGCGATTTACATTTTCTATCCGGATATAATTAATAAAGAATCTATAAAGAACTGGGCTGGTAAAGATTTCAGGGCATTTCCGCAATCCGGTGAGAATATAGGAATAAGAATGCTGAATGCTTTTAAAACTGTTTTTGCTGAAGGTATTGAGAGAGCAGTACTTATCGGTACAGACATCCCGGATATTTCGTCAACAATTATTTTCAATGCATTAACTTCATTAGAAAAAAGTGAGGTTGTAATCGGCCCTGCAAAAGACGGTGGATATTACCTTATCGGTATGAAAAAAACAATCGGATTATTATTTGAAGAAATTGAGTGGGAAACCGGTAAAGTGTTTGAGAATACTTTATCAAGAATAATTATAAATAATATCAAGAGTGAAATAATCAGCGGGCTGTATGATATAGATACTGAAGAAGATTTAAAGGAGTGGATGTCCGTAGGAAATGAATTAAGTAATAACCCGGTTAGAGATTTTGTTAAAGAAAATTATAGCCCGGTCAGAGTATTAGGATGAGGGCATGAAAAAAATAATATTATCCATATTATTTACCCTCTCTTTGCTGCCTGCAAGCAATGCACAAATCAAAGGGGTAGATTACAAATTATACAATCTAATATTAAAAAAATATGTAAAACTCGGAGAAATAAGATATAAAGAACTATCGGCCGATTCAAGAATCTCCGAGATTGTTGAACAGTTTCAGAAGATAAATCCCGATGAAATAAAATCATCTAATGATAAGATGGCATTTTGGATAAACACATATAATTCAATAGTGCTGAAGATTATATGCGATAACTATCCGGTAAAAAGTATAAATGATCTTAATACGGGTATAGTTATTTTAAGCCCGGTTTTAGGCAAACTGGTTTGGGATAAAAAAGTTATTACGATTAATAATAATAATTTGTCTTTGACGCAGATTGAGCATATAATAACATCTTCCGGTTTCAAAGATCCACGGGCGCTTTTCGCAATTGTGTGTGCTTCTATCGGCAGTCCGCCTTTGAGGGATGAAGCTTACACAGGTGAAAAATTGAACGAGCAGTTAAATGAGCAGGCACGGATTTTTATCAATGATACTACAAAAAATGTATTCAATTTGAAAGACCGCAGCGCTTCTATATCAGCTATTTTTGAATCTTATAACAAAGAGTTCGGCCTTAATAAAAAAAACATTTTAATTTTTCTTTCTAATTTCCTTCCAAAAAAAATCAGGGAAGACATTTCAGCTAATTCAGATCAATGGAATTTGAGTTATAAAGATTTTGACTGGTCCTTAAATAAAATAGATTAGTGTATTTCCATTGGTAAAGTTTTCATTTATTTACTCAAGTTACGCAAATGATATTTAAAGTTGCCCCGGCATTTATACCGCGGACCTGAAATTACATATCAGTGTCGGCTTTTCCCAAAGGGATGGATGCCAAGCTAAAACGATTTTAATATTGTGGATAAAGCCAATAATGACCAGAGCTTTAATATTCCCATAATTCAAATATTGATAGCTTTGCCAAAAACTCGAACTTACTCAGTAATATTCTTAATGTCTTTTTCACTTGAGTTATTTGCAGAATCAGACGGAAAACTTATAAAATGTTTATACCGCTTGTCGGTATTATAAAACCATTCGGCGAATATTTACCCGAATTCAGGTTAATTAATCGTTAAAAACTTTACAATTTAAAATCGGTTTATTAAGTTGACAACGAAAGAATAAAGACTTCTGATAAGATTTATTAAGGTTTTTGATTCGATAATTAATTAAATGTTTTATATTTCAAAATTTTGTGAGGACAAAAAAATGGATTTATTCTCTATAATCATGTCGGCAGTTACTATTTTTGCCGGTTCATTCTTTGTCTTAATTGGGGGATCCTACATTGCTTATAAAATTAGAAAAAAATCAATGTAATTATTGATTTAATCTCTTCTTTTTTAAAGATTCGGTTAAGTAACTTATTTAACTGAATCTTTTTTAATTTTAACCTGCCGGCATTAAATCTTAAAGGATAACTTAAGCACATCCTGTGAAATTATGATTGTGTAAATTTGAATAAATATAATAATACCCGGAATAATAATTGAATCAGCCCAAATTTAAAGGACGCGGCGCCCAAACTAATCCTAAAAACAGATTTAATAGATTTTCAATTGATAATTCAAATCCCGGATATGATTTAAATATTGATGAAAATTATCTTGAAGTTCAACCACGCACGGTCTTTTACCGGGATGAGTCTAAATCCGTAATTTCTAAAAATGACAGTGAAGACCTGTTTTTTGATTATTCATTTAATCCTTACCGGGGATGTGAACATGGGTGTATTTATTGCTACGCAAGGCCGTCTCACGAATTTCTTGGCTTTTCTGAAGGGTTGGATTTTGAGACTAAAATAATGATTAAAGAAAATGCTCCTGAATTATTGGAAGAGCAGTTTAACAAGAAAAGTTACAAACCGGATGTTATTTTATTCTGTGGAAATACGGATCCTTATCAGCCCATTGAACGAAGACTTGGAATAACGAGGAAATCACTACAGGTATGCCTGGATTATAGGAATCCGGTTTCTGTAATTACAAAGAACGCTTTGGTATTAAGAGATAAAGATATACTTACAGAAATGGCCGGTTTAAATTTAGTATCGGTAATGATAAGCATTGCAACTCTTGATAAAGAACTGGCAAACAAAATGGAGCCTCGTACGTCTATACCTGAAAGAAGATTAAGGATTATTGAAGAATTGGCCAAAAATGGTGTACCAGCAGGTGTAAACATTGCCCCTGTAATTCCGGGTTTAACCGATAAAGAAATTCCGCTCATATTAAAAAGGGCCGCGGAATCCGGCGCCAAAATAGCTGGATATATATTGCTAAGACTGCCGTATTCGGTTAAAGATTTGTTTTCAGATTGGCTTAAAAATGAACTTCCCGGGCAGGCAAACAAAATACTAAACAGTATTAAAAGTACGCGTAACGGAAAGTTAAACGAATCGGAATTTGGTAAGCGTTTTACCGGAGAAGGGGAATTAGCAGACACAATTCATGAATTGTTCAGATTAAACTGTAAAAAATTTAATCTGAACAGTGAAAGAATCAGGCTGACAAATAAGCTCTTTAGAAGGAATCCGGGAAACCAGTTGGCGTTATTCTGAGATATTCCGGCATCTTATAAGCTGAACTGAAAATTATTTTTATTATTTTTAGAATCGTATTTGAAATTCTATCATCAAAATTTGTAAGGATCTAATAATTATGGGAAGTGCTAAAACCAAACCGAAAGAAAGACAAATTGGTAAAAAGACAATCGAAAAGAAACCTTTAATCGATCCAAGATATAAAAATACTTTTTGGACAGCATTATTAGTTGTTATTTTGGTGATCTTTTTTATAGTTAATAACACACGCTCTGTTCCGGACCAGGGTCCTTATCCTCCGGGCTATAACCCGTCATCAACAGTAAAACCGGATTCATCAATAGATAAGAAATTAATGATGGAAAAAGGAAATAATTAAGACTTTTAGAATAAGGATTTACATGAAAATATTCCTGGTAGTAATCGTATCCCTTTCAATATTGTTATTATCCGGTTGCAGTAAAAATGCTTCCGATATTAATAAAGAACAAAATAATAGTTTAGAGTCAGCTAAAGGGAGTAATCCTGCTGATAATATCAATTCAAGCAAAAATAAAGCTCCTGAATTTACCCTCGCAGGGCCTTCAGGCAAAACTGTAAGTTTATCGGACTTTAAAGGCAAAGTGGTTATTGTAGATTTCTGGGCAACCTGGTGCCCGCCTTGCAGAAAAGGAATTCCCGACTTGATAGATCTTCAGACAGAATTTGGAAACAAATTGGCGGTTATCGGAATTTCAGTAGATACAGATACAAAAGATCAGGTTGCTTCTTTTGCACAGAATTTCAATATAAATTATACTGTACTCTTTGCAACCCCTGATGTTGTTAACGCTTATGGAAATATCGAATCAATCCCTACTTCATTTATTATTGATAAAAACGGTAATATCGTGAATCAGCACGTCGGCCTGACACCAAAAGAGATTTATATTAGTGAAATTAAAAAGCTTCTGGATTAAATGCGTGAGGTTCACCTTGCGGGTGAACCTCTAATTTTGAATTTATTTTCACCAAAAACATTCACCCCCTAACTTATTTACTGACCTTAACCTTCGAGGTTTTCTGGTATAACAATCACTATGTGACTGATCCTCGAAGTTTTTCCTCGACAAATTTATTACGCAAGGTTCACCTTTAATGTGAGCTTCCCATTTTGTATTTAATTTTCTAAAACAATTCAACTTCGCTAACTTATTTGCTAACTCAAACCTCCGGGTCTACTTCAGTTATTATATTAATTGTGAAGCGTTCTATATTACAATCTTCAATTTATTTTATAAATTTGTACAAATGGATTCCATCAAAAAAATAAATAAAAACACCAGAGATAGTTACAACAGGATTGCAGGAGAATATTTTGATTTGTTCAAAGATTAAATAATTGAAAAGAAAAACCTTTGATATTTAAAGTATGTTAAATATTAGTGAACCCGATATTACCCGTTATTTAAAATTATTAGGAATTAGCCGGAGAAAACCCTCATATAATGCTTTGAGAGAAATTATTGAAGCACAAATGATGAACGTCCCTTTCGAAAACATTTCAAAATTATATTATCTTAAAAAAAGCGGCTTAAAAGGAATACCAGACTTTGAACAATTTTTATCAGGGATAGAAAGATATCATTTCGGAGGTACATGTTATTCGAATAACTATTATCTGCACCAGCTGTTAAATTCTTCAGGTTATAATGTTAATCTTTGTGGCGCAGATATGAGCAAACCGGATGTACATATCGCTAATATTGTAAAAATAGAAAATTATGAATATATCATTGATACAGGTTATGCCGCTCCTTTCCTTGAACCGCTTCCCCGAAATCTTCAAACGGATTATATTATTTCAAAGGGAGTTAACAGATATGTTCTGAAGCCAATGGATAGCAACGGCAGTTCCCGTATGGAGCTTTATAGAAATGATGAATTACTGCATGGTTATGTATTAAAACCTCAACCTCGATCTATTGAAGAATTTAAAGAGGTAATTGAACAATCTTTTAAAGCTGAAGCTACTTTTATGAATGCGATATTGCTGGCAAGGTATTCACATGACCGTTCATATATAATCCATAACCTGAATTATACTGAAATTCGGGCTGACATTATAAAAACATATACTATAAGTACCCGTGAAGAATTAACAAGATTAATTAATAAGGCATTTGGAATACCTGAGAATATATTAGAGACTGTATTAATTGATCAGCTTTTGGTTCATGGCGCTTGGAATTGATTAAAGTCTCCATTTCAACAATCTTTAGCAGCAACAACAAGTGTTTCTGACCAAATTCTGGTTGAAATTTAAAGCAATGTATGTTAGTCCAATATTCTATCCTCAACAATTTATTAACAATATTTTGATCAATGGTTCGAATGTGCATCTTCATTAAATCGGGAAAAACCGGTTTATTTTACCAATATTCATTATTCCCCCGTCACAATCAAAAATATTAAGCAAATTCTCACTTTTTAATCTTGACTTTTTTGTACAGATACAATAATTTTGCATTGCACGTTTAACAAAATGTACATAATTGTTTATCAGCAAACGGGGCTTGCCCCGTCTTTAAAACTTAAAATTAATTGGGAATAAAATGAGTTCTACCGAAGTATCGTCAATTGAAGAACTTGCAAATAAAGAGTATAAATACGGTTTCGTAAGCGATATTGAATCTGAAAGTTTTCCTTTAGGACTAAATGAAGACATTATTTGTAAAATATCCAGGATAAAAAATGAGCCGGAATTTATGCTTGAATGGCGGCTTAAAGCCTACCATCACTGGCTTACTTTAAAGGAGCCCAATTGGGCAAACATTCATTATGATCCAATTGATTACCAGTCGATATCATATTATTCAGCCCCAAAGAAGAAACCGAAGTTGAGCAGTCTGGAAGAAGTTGATCCTGAATTACTAAAAACTTATGAAAAACTCGGTATTTCTCTGGAAGAACAAAAAATATTCTCCGGAGTTGCAGTAGATGCAGTATTTGATAGTGTTTCCGTCGCAACAACATTTAAGGAAAAACTATCTGAGCTTGGCATAATTTTCTGTCCAATGTCCGAGGCAATAAGGAATCATCCGGATCTTGTAAAACAGTATCTTGGCAGTGTTGTACCATATACGGATAATTATTTCGCTTCACTTAACTCAGCGGTATTCAGCGACGGGTCATTTGCTTTTATACCAAAAGGTGTCCGCTGCCCGATGGAACTCTCTACTTATTTCAGGATAAATGCTGCTAATACCGGACAGTTTGAAAGAACTCTAATCGTTGCGGAAGAAAGTGCGTATGTAAGTTATCTTGAAGGATGTACTGCTCCTATGAGAGACGAAAACCAACTTCATGCGGCAGTTGTAGAACTCGTAGCGCTTGATAACGCTGCAATAAAATATTCTACAGTACAGAATTGGTATCCCGGTGATAAGAACGGCAAAGGCGGCATATATAATTTTGTAACGAAGCGGGGATTATGCAAGGGAATAAATTCAAAAATTTCATGGACGCAGGTAGAAACCGGTTCGGCAATAACTTGGAAATATCCAAGCTGTATTTTAATGGGTGATAATTCTACAGGCGAATTTTACTCCGTCGCAGTAACCAATAATTATCAGCAGGCAGATACAGGCACAAAGATGATTCATATGGGGAAAAATACCAGGAGTACTATAGTTTCAAAAGGTATCTCTGCCGGCAAAAGCAGCAACAGTTACCGCGGGCAAGTGAAAATAATAAAAAAAGCAGACAACGCGCGTAACTTTTCCCAATGCGATTCTTTATTAATAGGAGATAAATGCGGCGCTCATACATTTCCTTACCTGGACATAAATAACTCCAAGGCACAGATTGAGCATGAAGCTACAACTTCCAAAATAGGCGATGACCAAATATTTTATCTCAGCCAGCGAGGAATTGCTCTTGAAGATGCAATCAATTTAATAGTGAACGGCTATTGTAAAGAAGTTTTTAAAGAACTTCCAATGGAATTCGCAGTGGAAGCCCAGAAGCTACTAAGTGTCAGCCTTGAAGGAAGTGTTGGATAGTGTGAACCCGGCCTTAACCAGGTATAGTCAATTATAAATAAAAAACAATAAACTTGGGAAAATAATGTTAGAAATTAAAGATCTTCATGCAAGCATAGAGAATAAAGAAATACTAAAAGGTATCAATTTAAAAGTAAGTGCCGGGGAAGTTCATGCCATTATGGGACCGAATGGAAGCGGCAAAAGCACGCTTGCTCAGGTGCTTGCCGGGCGAAAAGAGTACCTGGTAACGAAGGGTGAAGTAATTTTTGAAGGGAGGAACTTATTGGACCTGACTCCCGAAGACAGGGCAAGGGAAGGAATTTTCCTGGCTTTTCAATATCCAGTGGAAATTCCCGGTGTAAGCAATACCAACCTTCTCAAAACTGCAATTAATGAAATAAGAAAGTACCGCGGCCAGGAAGCAATTGATGCAATGGAATTTCTGACTATGCTTAAAAAGAAAATGAAGCTTGTGGAAATGGACCAATCGCTATTGAGCCGTGCAGTTAATGAAGGATTTTCGGGCGGCGAAAAGAAACGCAATGAAATATTGCAGATGGCAGTACTTGAACCAAAACTTTCAATACTGGATGAAACTGATTCAGGCCTTGATATTGATGCGCTTAGAATTGTGGCGAACGGCGTTAATAAATTAAGATCAAAAGACAGGGCCGCCATAGTTGTTACTCACTATCAACGACTGCTAAACTACATTGTTCCTGACTTTGTTCACGTGCTTTATAACGGGAAGATAGTAAAATCAGGCACTAAAGAATTAGCATTTGAACTGGAAGAAAAAGGCTACGACTGGCTTAAAGAGCAAAAGGAACTGGTGGAAGGGTAGTATGAGTGAGATTTTAGATATTAAAAAATGGTATATCTCAAACTTTGAAAAATTTGAGAACAACCTGAATGGCGGAAGCCTAAAGCCTATTCACCAGGTAAGAAAAGAAGCGATTGCAAAATTCTCAACTCTTAATTTTCCAACTACACTTGATGAAGATTGGCGGTTTACAAATATTATGCCTCTATTGAAGCATAATTTTTTACCTTCAGGAAAGATTAACTTAAAACAAAAGCAGATTAAGAATTTTCTTTTTAAGAAGATTTCAGGAAATTTGATAGTTTTTGTAAACGGTCATTTTGCGCCGGAACTTTCTAAACTTAAAAATCTTCCCGAAGGCATAAGCGTTGGAAGCCTTTCAGATTTAATTAAAAGCGGGTCTGCTATTGTTAACGAACATTTTGGCAAATATGCAAATTTTAAAACGCAAATATTTACCGCATTAAGTACTGCATTTACGCAGGATGGCGCTTTCATTTATGTGAATGATAATAAGATTATTGAAGATCCAATTAATATCCTGTTTATTGCCGTGCCAGGAGAAGAAAAAATATTATCTCAGCCGCGCAATCTTTTTATTGCGGGTAAAAATTCACAGGTAACGATAATTGAGCGGTATGTTTCTTTACAGGCAGGAATTTATTTCACAAATGTAGTTTCGGAAATTGCGTCCGGTGAAAATTCTTCAATCCATCATATAAAAATACAGGAAGAAAGCTCAAATGCATTCCACGTTTCACGAACTGAAGTTGGCCAGGGGAAAAACAGTAATTTTGTTTCCTATTCAATATCACTGGGCGGGGAAATTTCCCGGTATGATATAAACTCAAAATTTAATGATGAAGGAGCGGAATGCTCGTTAAATGGACTTTATCTTTTAACTGGAAACCAGCTTTATGATACTCATTCACTGATTGATCATGCAAAACCACACTGCACGAGCCATGAACATTACAAAGGTATTCTGGATGATAACTCCCGCGGGGTATTTAATGGTAAGGTTATAGTCCGGAGGGACGCTCAGAAAACAAACGCTTTCCAGGAAAATAATAATATAATCTTATCCGACGGCGCTTTGATTAATACAAAACCCCAGCTTGAGATTTTTGCGGATGATGTAAAATGCAGCCATGGAGCTACAGTGGGGCAGCTTGACAAGGATTCTTTATTCTATCTTAAGACAAGAGGAATAGGAGAAGAAAAAGCTCGTGAAATTTTGATTCACGCTTTTGCAAGCGATGTTATAAAATCAATTAAGACGGAACCCGTGAAAGATTATCTTGAAAAAATTCTTTCCGGTAGATTTAATAAAGTTAGATAATTTTTTACGGATGTTGAGGCGTCATTCGGGATTTATCGGCGGTTAAATTAAAAGAGATATAAAATGGATAAAGTAATTATAAATAACAAATTAAAATCATTAAACCTGGAAAAAATCCGTTCTGATTTTCCTATTCTTAATACAAAGATTCACGGTAAACCTCTATGCTATTTTGACAATGCAGCTACTACTCAAAAACCGCAAATTGTTATTGACAAGCTTGTTGAATACTATACATCAATGAACTCGAATGTACACAGAGGTGTTCACTTTTTAAGCGAGCTTTCAACAAAAGCTTATGAGGATTCCAGGATAAAGGTAAAAGAATTTATAAACGCTTCGAGCGAGAAGGAAATAATCTTTACCAAAGGCACTACAGATTCTATAAACCTAGTTGCCGCTTCATTCGGACGCGGAATATTAAAGGAGGGAGATGAAGTAATAATAACCGGGATGGAACACCATTCAAACATTGTTCCCTGGCAGTTAATAGCCAAAGACAAAAAGATTAAACTAAGAGTAGTACCTATTACGAATGACGGTGAAATTATCTTCGAAGAATTTGAAAAAATGATAAATGAAAAAACAAAGCTTATTGCTGTTGTTTATGTCTCAAATTCCCTTGGAACGATAAATCCTGTCGAAGAAATAATTGAAACCGCCCATCGGTTTAAGATACCCGTATTACTTGACGGTGCTCAGGCGATACAACATTTAAATGTTGACGTTCAGAGACTTGGTTGTGATTTTTTTGCATTCTCAGGACATAAAATATATGGCCCGACGGGAATAGGTGTTCTTTACGGGAAAGAAAAATTGCTAAACGAAATGCCGCCGTACCAGGGCGGCGGAGACATGATATCAAAGGTAACATTTGAAGAAACTACTTTTAATTCATTACCTTACAAATTTGAAGCGGGAACTCCTAACATAGCGGATGTTATAGCTTTAGGCACTGCTATAGATTATATATCGGGTATTGGTATTGATGCCATATCAATACAAGAACGCGATTTATTAGATTATGCAACTGAAAAAATATCAGGTTTAAGTGAAGTTAGAATAATCGGCTGTGCGAAAAAGAAAAGCAGTGTACTTTCTTTTATAATTGATAATATCCACCCGCATGATGTTGGAACTTTTCTTGATTTTGAAGGAGTAGCTATAAGGACAGGGCATCACTGTACGCAGCCGGTTATGGACCGTTTTAAAATACCCGCTACTTCACGCGCTTCATTTGCCTTTTATAATACAAAGGAAGAAATAGATGTACTAACCGGCGGGATAAAAAAAATAATAGAGGTTTTTAAATAATGGATTCTGAATTAAGAGAATTGTACCAGCAGGTAATTTTAGATCATAATAAAAGTCCCAGGAATTTTAAGAAACTGGAAAATGCAAATTATACTGCCGAGGGATATAATCCACTTTGCGGCGATAAAATTACTCTTTACCTTATTGTTGAAGACGGTCTAGTAAAAGATGTGGGTTTCCAGGGTTCAGGGTGTGCAATATCAAAAGCTTCCGCATCACTTATGAGTTCTGTGGTAAAAGGGAAAACGAAAAAAGAAGCTGAGGAGATATTTGAAAAATTTCATGATCTTGTTACGGGCAAGCTAACCGATGACAATTCTATTGAACAACTTGGGAAACTTGCAGTATTTACAGGCGTAAGAGACTTTCCTGCAAGAGTTAAATGTGCAAGTCTTGCCTGGCATACTTTAATTTCTGCTTTAAAAGATGAACATCACATAGTTTCAACGGAAGACTAAATTATGTTTTTGAAAAAAGAAAAATCCGAATCAGAGGAGGAACCAATAAATAAACAGGAGTTTGAAGAGAAAATTATTCAGGCCTTAAAAACTTGTTATGACCCTGAAATACCTGTTGATATATTCGAACTTGGATTAATTTATGAAATTAAAATTGATAATGAAGATAATGTAAATATTAAAATGACCTTAACTTCCCCTGCATGCCCAGTCGCCGGCTCTCTACCGGGTGAAGTGGAAATAAAAATCAAATCTATTCCCGAAGTTAAAAGCGTAAATATTGAATTAGTTTGGAACCCTCCCTGGGATAAGGACATGATGTCTGATGTTGCAAAAGTTGAATTAGGAATGTACTAATTTATTTTGCTCGTAAGCATAAATTAAGTCTTGCTGCTATTTTAAATTATATAATTAAATAAAAATTGAAATTGTGATGTGAATTTAAAATCAGAATAAACTAAATACGATTACATAATCAAATACAATAAGACATAAGATAGGAGAAAACATGCTTAATATTATTTCGCGCCCGCCTATTTACGACCAGGACGCAGTACAGCCGATGAGAGATGAACTAATTGCAGTAGGCTTTGAAGAATTACTTACTTCAGCTGATGTTGATAAAGCCCTGAATTTAAAAGATGATAAAACGATTTTGGTAATGATTAATTCCGTATGCGGATGTGCTGCGGGAAGTGCAAGGCCGGGTATTTCGCTTGCATTACAAAATAAAGTAATACCGGATAAACTATATTCAGGTTTTGCAGGACAGGAGCGGGATGCTGTTGATAGAATCAGGCATTATATAGGTAATTACCCGCCTTCCTCTCCAAGTATGGCATTGTTTAAAAACGGAGATTTGTTATACTTATTGCCCAGACTTGAAATCGAAGGGCGCAATGCAGAGTCTATTGCAGGAGTCCTTCAGAATGTTTTCAATGAATTTTGTCAGGCAGAAGGGCCGTCTATTAGCCCTGAAAAATTTGCACTGGTTATGAATGCTAAAATGTGCGGTTCAAAAATTCCTTTATTCCGGGGTTAGATTTTCCTTTTAAGAGTCATAAAAAACAACGCTTTTTAATTTTTACATATATCTATTGAAGCGTAAAGTTTAAAAGCAAAATAAGCACTATTATTTTAATTGATTAATGAAATTCAGTACACAAGAAGAATACGGCCTAAGATGCCTGCTTCGGATATATAAGTCGAAATCCCCTAACGGATTAACCATTCCGGAAATTAGCCAGATGGAGGGTTTAACGATTGCAAATACCGGGAAACTTCTGCGGGCATTAAGGCTGGGGGGATTTATTGAAAGTACGCGTGGTCAAACCGGCGGTTATAAATTATCGCATCCTGCAAGTGAGATAATAATTGGCGAAGTCCTTGCCGTACTTGGGGGAAGGTTATTTGAAGCAGATTTTTGTGCCGACCATTCAGGCTCGGAATTAATTTGTGCACACACAATTGACTGCTCAATCCGTTCTTTGTGGAGAACGGTACAGGTGTTAATAGACGGTGTGCTGGGTAAAGTAACTTTAAAAGATTTAGCCGGGAGTGAAACCGAAGTTCATTCGATAGCTACAATATTTGCGGAAAATACGGAAGCAGGATTACCTAAAGATCAATTTAATTGAAACGGTCATCTCCTATTTATTAATCCTTGTCCAAAAAGTCCAACCCGATAATTTTTTTTGTTTTAACTTCTCTCAATGTCTATTTTTGTATCTGAAAATAAATTAAAATACGGGAGTTGTTAAATGATTTATAAATTAGTATTAATCAGGCACGGTGAAAGCACATGGAATAAAGAAAACCGGTTTACCGGATGGACTGATGTTGATCTTTCAGAGCAGGGCATAAAAGAAGCAAAGAGCGCAGGAGAGGTGCTTAAAGATAACGGCTACACATTTGATTTAGCTTTTACTTCGGTATTAAAAAGAGCTATCAGAACTTTGTGGATTACGCTTGACGGTTTGGATTTAATGTGGATCCCGGTTGAGCGCTCATGGCGATTAAATGAGAGGCACTACGGAGCGTTGCAAGGCCTAAATAAATCAGAAACAGCCGCCAAATTCGGTGAAGACCAGGTTAAAATTTGGAGGAGAAGTTATGATATTCAACCTCCATTATTAGAAAAAACCGATCCCCGGTATCCCGGCAGCGATCCAAGATATAAAAGCTTAACGGAAGCCGAACTTCCTCTTACTGAATGCCTTAAAGATACCGTTGCAAGAGTAGTTCCTTACTGGGAAGAACGTATTTCTCCTTTAATTAAATCAGGGAATAAGATTATAATTGCGGCGCATGGCAACAGCTTAAGAGCAATGGTAAAATATCTGGATAAAATACAGGATGATGAAATTGTCGGAGTAAATATTCCGACTGGAACTCCGCTTGTTTATGAATTAGATGAAAATCTAAATCCACTAAAACATTATTATCTCGGCGATGCGGAAGAAATTGCAAAAAAAGCACAGGCAGTTGCCAATCAGGGTAAAGCAAAATAAATCATTATGGGGCGGGATAAATTAAGTTTTATGCCGCCTTTTTCTTTTTATATTTGCCTTGATTTTCATTTTCAATTTGTCAATCTTTTCATAGATATTAAATTAGATAATAATGGGAACCCTCATTAATGATCAATAAGCTTTTATTAACACTTTTTACGTTATTATTATTCTTTCCGAAAACAAATTCCCAGACTATTATTGCGAAATATGCCGGTGAATTTTTAGCTATAGGTGTAGGGGGAAGGTCGCTTGGAATGGGTGATGCTTATGTAGCTGTTGCCAATGATGTAACTGCCGGTTACTTTAACCCTGCCGGTTTAGCACAATTAAATTATCCTGAATTTACCCTTATGCATGAGGAACGTTTCGGCAACCTTGTGAATTATGACTATGCCGCTGTAGCAGTACCATATGGAAAAGATATGACTTTCGGATTAAGCATTATAAGACTGGCTGTAGACGGTATTCCCGATACGAGAGGCACCTTAATTGATGAAAATACGGGTCAGGTATCTACTGTTCCCGCCTTTAACATTAATTCACCTTCCGCAGGGCTAAATTACAGTAATATTACAGAATTCAGCGATCAGGACTGGGCGGTTTTTTTATCTTTTGCTAAAAAATATTCAGACAATTTTTATTACGGCGCTAATGTAAAATTGATTTATGAAGGCATATCGGAATACAATGCTTACGGATTAGGGTTTGACGTCGGTGCATGGTATACACCTTTTCAGAATTTTTCGCTTGGTTTAAACCTTCAGGATATTACTACTACGCTTGTTGCTTGGAGTACAGGCACTAACGAATTAATTACTCCTACGGCAAAAATGGGTGCAGCATATAAATTTAATTTTTTGGGAGGACAAATAACCCCGGCGCTTGATTTTGATGTAAGGTTTGAAGATAGGTCTTATGCAGCCGAGTATAACCTGGGCCCTGTTAGTTTTGATATGAATGCCGGGTTCGAATACAGCTTTAAAAATTTAGTTATGATTCGTGCAGGCTACAATGAGGTTAAACAGCTTACGTTAGGTGCCGGAATAAGGCTTCCAAGACTTAATATCGATTATTCATTCGCAAAATTTAATGAATCCGATATAGAAAGCCTGCCTGATACACATAGAATTTCCATTATGGTGTCTCTTGATGAACCTAAATTTTTACGAAATGGGTTTTAACAATAGCTGCTTATTAAGCAGCTAAGATAAAATTAAGCTTATATTATTAAGATTCTTTTTTTGCAACTACATCAAGCAGAGTATTCATTAAAATTTTATTTTCAACAGGTTTTGTTAAAAAAACATCAACACCCGCGTTTATGGCATTATCCCGGTCTTTCTTAAATGCATGAGCTGAAAGGCAAACAACCGGAATTTTTTCATAACCCGGAAGTTTTCGAAGTTCCTGTGTAAGTTCCAATCCATTTTTATTTCCGCGGAGTGAAATATCCATTAATATTACATCAAACTTTGTCCCCTTCAAATGTTCGTAAAATGATTGTTCGGAATCGCATATTTCAACATCGAAGTTTTTCTTTAAAAACATTTCTAAAAATTTCTGATTTTCAAAATCATCTTCTGTAACCAACAGCTTAGGTTTGTTCCCCTCAGCGGCACTATTCATGGTTTTGTCTCCTTATGGTCATTAAAAGTATAATTAAAGGAAGTAAATACTCGTATTCATAATTTTATTAAATCTACTTTCATAATTTCAGCATACTTTTAACTTAAAGCAAGTGCCGGATAATTTTATTTTTCTGGAAAATCGGTTAAATAATTAGAGATTAAGGAGAACATTTATTTAATCTTAATTAATAACCTGGGATCGCTTTCTTTAAAAATACAAAAGAAAATCCCGATTAATATCTGTAATGATGTAGCGATTTTGAAAAAAGAGGCTGCACTGGCTGAATCTGTAATAAAGCCGAGTAATTTTGTAACTGAAATCAATTGATAAAATGATAGAAATCCTAAAAATATACTAAGTACTTTCTCTGCATTGTACATAACATAAGACTGTTGAAAAAATTTATAAAACAGCAGGAAGTCACATAAACTTATAAGAATAAATTCTCCCTTGTAACCAAAGGCAAAGTATTCCACAATAAAAGTTGCGGCCGATATAATCAGGATTAGACTTCTAAAAAGGTTAGAGTTTTTTTTCTGCTGAATTGCAACCAGGCAGAGCAAGCCGGAAAATATATAAAACACATTCGTTCTGGAGTGGAGAGCATACCTGAAAAATAATGTTATTATGTCTCCGGCAATTAAAATCAGGAAATACATGAAGTATTTTTGCCCTATCTGCCTGATAGGAGCAACAGTCCAAACTGTGAAACTTAAAATAAGCCAGATAACCAGAAAAGTTCCCATGAAATTAATTCCTCCCCCGGGGCTTTAAAATGTCAATTTATATAGAACCCGTCCCCGGTTTAAAATTTTATTAAAACATTTAATTTAATTTCAGAATTCTTTTGATTTAATACAAACCCTTTATAAAAAAAATAATATTTTTTCAAGAATCGGTGTAAATATTTTTAAGTTTAATCATAATTCTAGGGTCATCATCCTTAAAGATGCAAAAAAACAATCCGATGAAAATTTCAAAAAATGTAGTAATAATAAAATATTCTGAAGCGTTTGCAGCCCCGCCTATAAAATTCAATATTTTTATTAATGCTGTTAATTGATAAAAAATCAGGCAGATTAAAAAGAAGTTTATGGATTTTTCATTAACTAATTTGAAAATAAAAATTTTTAGGAATTTAAGAAAGATTAAAAAATCCACAAGATTCATTATAGAAAATTGCTGCTTAAAAAATTCCTGTTTGAACTCTATATCATAAAGTTCAAGAGCAAGAGAAATTAAGCATAAAGATAAAAGAAGAATTTTGGATAACTTGGATATATTTTTATCCTGTATCGAAATTAGACATAATAATCCTGAAATTACATAGAAAATATTTGTTTTTGAATGAAAAACAAATCTTGCAATTATCGTTACGATATCTCCGCCAATCAACGCTAAAAAAAATAAGAAAAAAGTTCCCTTGATATGTCTAATTGGTACAATAATCCAAACTATCAAACTAGTAATATAAAATACAATAAAAATTGTATTCATTTAGCTACGGACAGATAGGAGGGCAAGTTGATGATCTCTCTAAAACAGCAGCCCCGTTAGTTAAAGTTAGAACATTTGCTCGTATTTCAACTGTTGTAACATCGGAGCCGCCCTGTTTTATTAGTTCAAGTATTTTACTTGTGCTAAATAACTTAAAGGCCTTTGTGGGTTCAACGGATTGAGGCTTGCCGACGACTAAAGAAGGGCTAGATATAACTTCCCTTGAAGCATTCAGGATACAGGTTTTTCCCTCAATAAGATTAAACATCATATACTTATGGCTGTTTTGAGCAAATTTTGAAAGATCTTCAGTTTTTATTGTATCTAATGTTAAAATTGGGCCATAAAGTGAGTCTGCTTCTGCTTTTGTATAAATTTTCCCTACTTCGCCAGTAATACTGGATGTATCCGAAATAGAGGACACTTTGGTTGTATCATTTGTGGTTTGTGAAAATGAATAATTGGTAGAAACACATAAGGCTAGTACCAATAAAAGATCGAATAAATAAATCTTTCTCATAACTTTCCTCCTGTTGCATGTAAAAATACTTGCTTTTTCCAATGCCAAATTACAAAATAATTTTATTAAATGAGAAATTATTACGCTGGAAAGTAAATATCACGGGGAGTTACTTTAAAGATGAATTTGGGTGAATTTGCACAAAGATTCAGGAATATTGTCTTGCAAAGATCATATTATTAATAGTTTCCATCAATACGGTATTACTTACAGGTTTTGACAAAAATTTATCAACACCTGCATTAAAAGCATTTTCTTTATCACTTTCCATAACATGAGCAGATATACAAAGGATTGGAATACTCCTATACTCATCGGAATCTTTTAATTCCTTTGTTATCTGAAGACCATTTTTTCTGCCTTTAATTGCTATATCCATAATTATCAGATCATAAAAACATTTTTTTATTGCTGTATAGAATTCCTCATCAGTTCTGCAAGTTTCAAGATTGAATTTTTTCCCAAGGAAAAAATTTAGAAAAGTTAAGGTATCGTAATCATCTTCTACTATTAAAATTTTAGATTTTTCCATAAATTATAATCTGTTTTTATAAAAAAGGGAATCACCGAAATTTATTTTCCGGTGATTCCCAAATTCCCCTATCCCTGCCCCGACTGCTAAAAACTTTAATCAAAATATAAATACTATTTTATTTAAATGAATCAGTAAAAACACGTAGAAGCTTCTAAGTGTTTTTACGTAGAAATCTCTACGTGTTTTTACGTAGATGAAAATACTACATTTATCCCATTCTCATAAACACTTTATTATCAAGTACTTACGACCTTATGAGTTTAGCTCTTATACTTATTGACCGAATTAATATCAACAGATAGAGAATAATGAATAAAAAAAATAATATATGAAATTAAAAATTTTAAGATTAATTAATTGTTAATTAAATAAAAGATGCATTTCAATTTAGGTAATCGAATTATTTTTTAAAAGAAATTACGTTGGGAATATTATTTGTAACCTTTTTCAAAAGCATAAAAAGATAATGCGGCAGCAGATTTGAGGTTTAGTTTCTGCATCAGATTTGACTTATGGGTTTCAACAGTGCGGACACTTATATTAAGTTTTTCTGCAATGTCCTGGTTTGTGATACCATTTGCAATGTAACATAAGACGTCTTTTTCTCTTTTAGTCAGAATAACTTGTTCTTTTTCTTTACTTAAAAAATCTTCTTCAAATTTTTGCATTAATGTATCAATCATTAACTCCGAAATACTGTTCCCGATATAACGCTTACCAGTTGACACACTTTTAATTGCGGCAATAAGCTCATCCCTGCTTACATTTTTATTTAATATGCCGGAGGCGCCTCGTTTTAATGTATTGTAAAAGTATTCTTCGCTCTCGTGCATGGTTAAAATAAGTACATTAATAGAGGGATTTTCTACTTTTATAATTTTTGTGGCTTCTATACCGGAAATATCAGGCATAGAAATATCCATCAAAACTACTTGGGGAACAATCTTTTTACAAAGTTCAACCGCACTTTTTCCATTTTCCGCTTCACCGACAATTTCGATTTCCTCGACATCTCTAAGCAAGCTTATAATGCCTGTTCTTACTAAAAAATGATCGTCTACAATCAAGACTCTGATTCTATCCATTAAGTCTCCATGGGGATTTCAACTATTATTTCAGTTCCGCCTCCTAAATGCGAATCTAAAAGAAATTTACCGTTAAACGATAAAACTCTTTCTGACATATTTACTAATCCGAGATGGTTTTTTTTTGCTGGATCAGTTTTAATTTTTTGCGGATCAAATCCTACTCCGTCATCCTCTATCATTAACATTAATACATCGGGATGCCTTACAAGTTGGACGCTGAATTCCTTGGCATGAGAATGTTTAACCATATTATTTAATGCTTCCTGAGTAATTCTGTAGAGCCCAGTTTCAAGCTCAGGATTCAGTCTTTGGTCAAGTTTATGAGCCTGAAATAAACCGTTAATACCGCTTTTATCAGAAATATCATTACATAAGGCTTTTAAAGAAGGGACAAGTCCAAAATCATCTAATATCCTCGGTTTTAACCTGTAAGAAATTTCCCTGACTTCCAGCATTGCATTTTCCAAGAGGTCTGAAATATCATTTACTATTAAATCTTTCGCTTTCATACCAGAAGAGGGATTTTTAAGCATTTCAAGGTTTAATTTTATTGAAGTTAATTTTTGCCCAAAGCTGTCATGCAATTCTCTCGAAAGTTTTTGTTTTTCTTCTTCTTGGAGTCTTTGAATGCGATGAGATAATTCCCTCAGGCTTGCCTGATACTGAGTCAATTCGTCTTCGACAAGTTTTCTCCGTGTAATATTATTGCAATAAATTTGGCCAAATTGCATTTCTGCAACACCCTTAACTATAACATCGTAGTAATTTTCTTTTATTGATACTGAAAACTGAACCGACTGACTTTTGAAAATGAGGTCATGAAGGTTATAATCTTTAAGTGGAGGGAAGAAATAATAGATCGGTTCACCATCTATATTATCGTTGCAATTCAAATCCTTAACTGCTTTATTTGCAAGAATAAATTTTCCTTCCGAATTAAACCTGAAGATAGGTTCAGGATCAAGTTCTGCAAATAAAGCCATCAACTTAGCGTTTTTTAATTCGAGGTTACTCTTTTCAAGGATATGAGTTCGATTCAATGGAACGATGATATGCAAATAAAAAATATAAATAACCCCGAGCAGTGCCAATATCATTAATAGCGAAAATAAAATCGGATTATTTAGATTAAAAAATAAATCTTTAGCATCCATATAAAATTCTTCTTAAAGCTCCCGGGTGTTAATTCCCTGAACTTAATAAAGACTAAAAGTAATTACAATAAAATGATCAAAGTTTAAAATACAACCACTTATTTAATTTAACGGACAATATAATTTTACTTTAGTTAACACAATCCGGAAACAAATAAATAATTTTAATAAATACCACGCACACGAATGAGCAAATACTCTTTATATCATTTTTTTATTTTTATTACATTCAATATCAATAATGATATGAATATATACCGTCCACAAATATTGGGATAATTATGAAAAAGCTGAACTACCCTTTCTATAACTACCTTGTAAGTAATTATTATATATTTATTTTTAGCATTAACTATAATGTTAATACAAAAAAATCGTTTTTTCAAATATAATGTTTACCTGACTAAAGAATAATATGCTTTCTGAAATTCAACAATTTGGTAAATTATAAATAATAACCGGGATATTAACTATTATCACGATAGTAATTCTATAACATGATGACATGATACCGCTAGCCCTTAAACTGTCGGTGGATATTTTAATCAAGGCAAAAAACTTTACTTTTTCTCTCCTATCGCGACATCAACTATGCTGAGATAGAATAAGTATCATAACTATCCTGGTCTTTATTGGTTATTGATCATAATTTTCAATTTTTTGTACGGTAATCGTCGAACTTCTCAAATTGTTTTTATCCTAATATTCGCTTAATTTTAAACTGATATTATAAAAAAATGGAAACGTTGTGGAAGAAAACAAAATAAGTGAAACAAGTGGGTCCAACAGCTCATCTGAAAAACATGATAATGAACAAAATAGCGGACAGTCAAAAACCCCATACCGCAAGGGGTATTACTACAACAGGAGGAGGAAATATTTTAATAAAACCAATCAGACCCGGCAGGATAAAATATCATTTAAAAAACTTTCTATTGTAGTCCCATTATTCAATGAAGAAGAATCTTTAACACTTCTTGTAAATGAAATTAGAAAAGCCCTAAAGCCACTAGAAATAATATACGAAGTAATTTTAGTCGATGACGGCAGTACTGATGGATCATTAAAAATTATTAAAGAAATCTCCCGTCAGGATAAAAGATTCAGATACGTTAGTTTCAGAAAAAATTATGGAAAGTCCGCTGCTCTGCAGATAGGGTTTAAGAATGTAACCGGCGATGTAGTTGTTACAATGGATGCGGATCTTCAGGATGATCCGAACGAAGTGCCGAATCTTTTAAAGAAACTTGATGAAGGATTTGACCTTGTTTCCGGATGGAAAAAGAAAAGATATGACCCTTTTATAAAGAAACAATCCTCAAAGTTTTTCAATTTTGTAACACGTTTACTGAGCGGAATAAAAATTCATGATTTCAACTGTGGGCTGAAAGCTTACCGCAGAGAAGTGATCGATAATATTAAAGTTTATGGAGAACTTCATCGTTATATGCCGGTTTTAGCCGATTGGGAAGGATATTCAGTTGCTGAAATAGCAGTAACACACCATGCAAGAAGATACGGCAAAACAAAATTTGGTATATCGAGATTTTTCAAAGGGTTTATTGATTTAATTACAGTAATATTTTCAACCAGATATATTAAGCGGCCGATGCACTTTTTCGGATTTTTCGGAGCATTTTCTTTTTTAATAGGGCTTATTGTAAATGCAGTTTTAACATACGACTGGATAACAGGTCATTCTTTAAGTAACCGCCCGATGTTGTTTCTCGGGATGCTTCTCATAATTGTAGGTATTCAATTATTTAGTGTTGGTTTACTGGGTGAAATGCTGGTGCGCGGTTCTGTAGATGAGAAAGAATATATAATTAAAGATAAAGGTTAAGACTTAACTGAGGATGATTGCCTGCCTTTTTACAAATCGGTATGTTTGATATTTATATCGAGTTAGATTATTAATTGTCAGGATAAATGAAAATAATCATACTATCTACTGCATACCCTCTCAGAGGAGGAATTGCTCATTTTATTGGGCTGCTATATAAAGAACTTATTAAAAGTAACGATGTAAGGGTAATAACATTTAGGCGGCAATATCCTGCGATATTATTCCCGGGAAAATCCCAGGTTGAATACGGTGAAACCAGCGAAAAATTTCCCACTGAGATACTGGTTGATTCCATAAATCCCATTAACTGGATTAAAGTTGGCCTAAAGATCAAGAAGGAGAAGCCTGATCTATTAATATTTAAATATTGGATGCCTTTTTTTGCTCCCTGCTTCGGGACAATCTCTCGGCTTGTAAGAAGGAATAATATTAGCAAAGTTTTAATAATCTGTGACAATGTAATCCCGCATGAAAAAAAACCGGGCGATATAATCCTGACTAAATATTTTTTCAATGTTGTAGATTATTTTGTGTTACTTTCCGAAAAAGTCCGTAACGATTTATTAACGTTGAAACCCGGTTCCAGGAACAGTTACCTTCCTCATCCGGTTTATTCTAATTTCGGTCAAGCTGTAAAGAAAAATGATGCTAAAAAGTATTTGAATATTACTGATGCTAAAGTTATTCTTTTTTTTGGTTTTATAAGGGATTATAAAGGTCTGGATATACTTCTTAATGCGTTGGCGTTGCTTAAAAATGATTTTAAAATAAAGCTGTTAATAGCAGGCGAGTATTATTCAAATGAAGATAAATATTTAAAGATTATAGAAAACCTGGGAATAAAAGAAGATATTTTATTTTTTACAGATTTTATTCCCACTTCGGAAGTAAAATATTATTTTTCAGCTTCTGATTGTGTAATATTACCATACCGTGATGCGACCCAGAGCGGAATTGTTCAGATTGCCACAAACTTCAGCAAACCGGTTATTGCAGCAAATGTGGGCGGACTAAGTGAAGTAATTGAAAATGGTAAAACGGGATATATTGTAGAAAAGGAAAATCCGGAAGCACTGGCCGGTGCAATAATGAAATTCTACATTGAAAACAAGGAGAAGGAATTTGAAGAGAATATTGCCTTGGAAGTGAAAAAATATTCCTGGGAAAGTTTTGTCAAAGGAATATATGAACTTGTTAATAAAATATAGATAAATTACAACTATTTAGGTTTTTGAATTATTAAAAATGTTTTACGATCCAATAAAAGACATATTTGCCGGTATTATAAGAAAATTTCCTACATTAAGAATAATCTTCTATAAGCTTTTGGATATAATGTTTCTGCGTTCATGGTATGTAAGAAGGGAATTGAGGAGCCTGCGCAGGTATTTTGGTGATAAAGAAATTTCAATTTACGATGCAGGTACGGGATTCGGGCAATATTCTTATTTTATGTCAAAGAATCTTCAGCCAAGTTCAATTTTTGCAATTGATGTAAAAAAGGAGTGGATTAACGACTGCAAAGATTTTTTCACCAGAAAAAACATTACTAATATTAAATTTGCAATTGAAGACCTTACAGAAATTATACATGAGAACAGATTTGATCTTATTGTCTCGGTTGATGTAATGGAACATATTATTGATGATGTAAAGGTTTTCCAAAATTTTTACAAGGCATTAAAGCCCGGTGGATTCCTGCTAATAAATACTCCTTCTATATTTGGTGGCAGTGATGTACACGATGAAAACGAAGAAAGCTTTATCGGTGAACATGCCCGTGAAGGATATTCTTTTGACGATCTTGAAGCGAAATTAACGCCGTTGGGTTTCTCGGTTTTCAGAACAAGATATACTTACGGTTTTTGGGGCGATTTTTCCTGGCGTCTTGGTATAAAGTACCCGATGCAAATGCTTAACATTTCAAAAATATTCTTTATAATTTTACCTGTGTATTACATTATTTCGCTACCTTTTACTTTTATAATGATGTATTTGGACTATTCCGGTAATAATAAACTGGGTGCCGGTGTAAATTATATAGTTAGAAAATAATTATCCGGCTTAATAAAAAATTTAATTGTGTGCTTAAATTCCATCTGACATAAACAAACTTTTTTTCACTTTTATTATTAATGGTGTTTAAATGGCAAAGTCAATAAAAAATATTAAAAAAAGAAAACCCGAACAGGATAATTTTTTTTCGAAGTTCAATCTTGAAGATATTCTGCCTCAAAAATATCACTTGCCCGCAGTAATTCTGGTAATTATAATTCTGCTCATTGCATTTTTAAACCCTCTTTTTTTTGGAGGTAAAACTTTTGAATCGGGTGATATTCTATCCAGTAAAAGTATGGAACCTTATATCAATAATCATACAGATGGTTTTACCTTATGGAATCCTCTTATTTTTTGCGGAATGCCTGCTTATGCTATAGGAACAAGCAGCACATGGTTTAACCTGATTTCAGTTATATACTCATTTATAAGGGATTTGTTTACCCACCTTTTTGCGGTTCAATATACAACCTGGACATTTTTTCTGATCGTCCTGGGAATAAACTCATTCTTGTTTATGAAGTATTTAACTAAAAACACAATGGTAAGTTTATTTACAGCATTATCAACTGTATTCAGTACCGGGATTATTGTCTTTCTTTATATAGGTCATGTTACAAAGCTTTGTTCCATATGCATGTTTCCATTGATTTTCCTTTTATTGTTAAGAATGAAAGAGAAAATCAGATTAATCGATTTCTTATTGCTTATTATAGCTTTTCAATTGATGCTGCAGGGTTTTCACGTACAAATTATTTTTTATATATCATTCGCAATTGCAATTTACTTCATCTATTTTATTTTGCAAGCTGTTATTAAAAAGCAGAAGGATTTAATTAAAAAATTAATTTATTCCGGCTTGATTTGTATATCGGCAGGAGTAATTGCGTCTGCCATCCAATTGGATAACTTTACTCAAATATATCAATATACTCAATACTCAACGAGAGGTGGAAAAAGTATTGTAGAAAAAAATGCAAGTGAAGACAATTCATCATCATCAGATTATTATGATTACCATACAGGATGGTCTTTTTCTCCGGGCGAAGTTTTGACATTTATTGTCCCATCTTATTATGGTTTCGGCAGTTCAACTTACAATGGCCCTTTAACAAACAACCAGCCTTATCCGGTAAATACTTATTTTGGCCAGATGGCCTTTGTTGATGTAGCAATGTATATGGGTGTAATAGTATTTATTCTTGCTTTATTCGGAGCTATTACAAGTTGGCGGGAACCTTTTGTCCAATTTTTATCGGTTTTGGCATTTTTAGCACTTTTAACATCATTTGGTAGAACTTTCCCGGTCCTGTTTGATTTTCTTTTTTATCATCTTCCGTATTTCGATAAGTTTAGGGTTCCGTCTATGATTTTAGTTCTGGTTCAGCTTAGCACACCTATGCTTGCCGGTTTTGGGCTGATGAAGATAATTTCATTAAAAGAGAAAAGAGAAATAGTAACAATTAAAATTGTTAAAAATTCTGCTATCATTTTCTCAGCGTTATTCATTCTTTCTTTACTGCTAAAAAGTTCAATAGCTGATTGGTTTACTGTAAGAATAAACGATTTTACTGCTGTTCACCAGCAGGCTGCACAAGAATTTTCGGCCCTTTCCCCCTATATGTCGGATATGTTTACAGGCGACCTTTTAATCGCATTCGCACTTTTAGCAATAACTTTCTGGCTTGCATATTCATATATCAATTCAAAAGTAAGCAGGGATGTGTTTGTTACCGGAGTGATTCTTCTGGCAGTATTTGACTTGTTCAGAATAGATGCGCGGGGGCAAAAGTATATAGATAACCCGGACGTTTCGAGTACGTTTAATGTACCAGACTATGTTACGGCAATAAAAAATCAAAAAGATACTGAACCTTTTAGGATGATTAATATAAAGCAGGATGGATCACGTGGAACAGCTTCACAGAACAATGGTAATTACAATGCATACTTTATGCTTGAAGATTTTTATGGGTATTCTGGAATTAAGCCCCGCTCGTATCAGGATTTAATAGACGTAATAGGGCCCGTAAATCAAACACTTTGGCGGATGCTTAACGTTAAGTATATAGTTGCTGATCAGCAAATTCACTATACGGGCTTTGTACCAATTTATCAAAAGGATAAAGAAGTAGTTTACAAAAATATATATGCTTTGCCAAGAGTTTACTTTGTAAATAAAATTGGAACAAAAACGGATTTTTCCGTACTTAATGACATAAAAGAAAATTCGTTCGATCCGAAGAATATTGCTTATGTTGATGAAACGATACCTAAAGTTGATGTACCAGATTCGACTGCAAATACAAATATAATTGAGTATAAAGATGAGACTGTTGAATTAAGTGCAAATACTTCAGGGAATAATTTCCTATTCTTCGGCGATACCTATCTTCCAACCGGATGGAGTGCGTCTATAGACGGCAACAAAACACAGATTTATAAAGTAAATCACGGGTTTATGGGAATTATAGTACCTAAAGGAAAACATATTGTAGAATTCAGGTATGCTCCTTCAAGCTTCTATATAAGCAAGTTTGTGGTGTTTTCATTAAGCTCGCTTACTTTATTGGGGTTAATTATAGGAATATTCCTCGAAATTAAAAACAGAAAGAAAAGCTAAATAATTATGGTTAAGATATCTTAAAAAGTTATTCTGGACTCCCGGTTAATTGTTAACCGGCTAATATAAAAACGTTAACTTTTATAAATTAATATGAGCTAGGGTATCCTGCAAACCGAACTGTTTATGTGTTGGGTAAACTCCGGTTATTAAAGAAAAAATAAAATATATTTTGAACAATATTATTCTCGAGGATAATATTTATTTAATATTAATCTAAAGTTATCGAATATATAATAAAAATTAAATATCTTTTGCAGTATCAAAAATTAAACAGTGGATTTATATGAATATGGCGTAAAACTCAATGCATCACATTTTAAATTTAAATTATAACAAATATTAAAAAGCAGCCAAAGTTATTATGTTTTATAAATTGCGTTTGAATTGAGTTGAATTAGAGTAGAAAATTTTATGGAGCAGCAATGAAAAAGATAATTATCCTTATTTTTTCTTTATTTTCAACGTGCTTTGCACAAACATTTTATATGTCGGTTTCAAAAACAAACGGAACTACTGCTGTATATCCGGTTTCAACAGTAAGGTATATAAATTTCACGGGTATTATTACAAATGTTAAAGACCAGAATCTTGCGAGTCAACTTATTAAAACCTTCCGGCTTTTTCAAAATTATCCCAACCCTTTTAATCCCATTACAACTATAGAATACCAGATACCCCAGACAGGTTTGGTTCAAATATACATATTTAATGTCCAGGGCCGTATGATGAGAAGATTGGATAACTCCATACATCAGGCAGGCACACAAAGAATTGTATGGGACGGCAGGGACAATGCGGGTGCGCAGTCAGCCAGCGGAGTATATTTTTGCCAGGTGAAATTTTCAGGGAAAGCAATTACAAAAAAACTATTGTTGATAAAATAAAACATTAATCAAAGGGAAATAATATGAAAAAACAGCTAATTGCTATACTGCTGTTATTATCATTACCGTTGTTTTCACAAACAAAAATGATGATATATAAGATCGATGGTACTATTGATTCTATACTAATATCTCAGATAAACAATATCACTTTTTCCACTGCGGGAGGTACGGTTCCGACCCAAGGTTTGGTTGCATACTGGTCATTAGCCGGTAATTCAGTTGACTCAAGCGGTAATGGTTATAATGGAACAGTATATTATGCAACGCCAACACAAAATCGTTTCGGAATTGACAGCAGCGCTTACAGTTTTGACGGTATTGGTGATGCTATAAATTTTGGGAATATATTAAACTCAGTATTTTGCGCGCCGATAGCTAAATTTAGTGTTTCAGGATGGGCATTAGTGAGATCAGATGAACCTTATACAAGTTATATAGTCGGCAAAGTTGGAGGCGGGACAAGCGGCCCGTACCAATGGAATGTAAGTTATCAGGGCGGATATTTAGATGGAGTTGTTTCTTCAGATACACTCGCTCAAAATTATGTTATTGTCGAAAGTCCGGTATCGCTAAATCAATGGTTTCATTTTGTGCTGATATTTGATGGCAGCCAACCAGTACAACAGCGAGTTAAATTATATGTAAATGGTTCATCCGGTTCAAGTTTCATAGCTACAAGCATGGGTAATCTGGGTACAAGTACAACGGCAAGTCAAGAGAGTATTGACGTCGGTGCAACACTGGTACCTAATTCATTACATTGGAGTGATTTCTTAAACGGAGATGTAGATGATATTAGAATTTATAATAGGGCACTCAGTGCTGCAGAAGTAATGGATTTATATTTAGCTCCGAATTAAAGTCAATCGAATCCCGGAAATATAGGCATGAAAAATAAAGAATAAGACAGACGATTTTTAGGAAGACCCTTAACGAGGTTAAAGGTCTTCCTATTTGTTCCAATTTTATTTTAAACACTTTTTAATGCTAAACAATACTTCTTCAACGCTTGGTTCAATTAAATTTATTCCGTTTAGTACCTTTGCAATTACATAACTATCGGACCACCATCGAAATATTTGAATTGCCTTTCCACCGATACCGTCAGTAACTTTAGTGAGTCCCCCATCATTACCAATAGTAAGTTTTGAATTTTTAATAATATGTGCAGTTCCTACTAAATCGTATTTACCTGCAAGATTGATAGCTTTTGGGAAAAAAGTTGAAACAAAGTCTCTTTCTTTCTTTGAACCAATAAATGCGATCTTATAATCATTAAGGTATTTATATAATTCAACATAACCCTGCCAATCTTTTATTGGTGCAAAAGAAGAATGGGGTTGAATAACTATATCATAGGAATCCTGAATTTCTCTTTCCGGTAAATTAATAAAAGAATAGTTTTTATTCACGTTGAAAGGAGTGAGTAAATCCAAATTGGATACAGTCTCATGTCGATCAAGATCCATATCAAAAGAAAGGTTAAAAAGCCAGGCATATTTACGCCGCCTGGCAAAAGCATGTCCTATCCTACACGGTATTTTTCTTTTTATTATTTCATAAACTTCCAAATTTTTTTGACATAAAAAATTTGCTACAACTACATCATATTTTATATCCGGGATTTCATTATATTTTAACACAGTTGCAGTGGGGATATTAAATTTTATTAATTCAATTACCTCGTTGTTATTTGAAGCAATAGTAAGGTCTAATGCCTCTATACTTTTTAGAAAAGGATAATACCAGACAATATTACCAATACCCATATCAGCAAAAACAAGTACATTATTGCCAATAAGATTCGATTTGGGCAATGCGAATTTGCAATAAATTTTCAGAGCCTCTACACGAACATTTTGTAGCTTATTAATTACAAGATTATTTGAATGGGAATTCATTTTTTTTACAGTATTTAATAAAATATACCGATTAATATAGGAATTTTCATTGTTTTATTTTATAAAAACTTCAATTTTTTTCTATCAGATATTAAAAAATTATTTATTTTAACTTTTAGCTAAAATTATAAAAGAAATACTACGAAAAATATTAGATTTGCATTAAATTTTTAAATAATGTCGTAAAACTATTTAATTCAATCTATTTCCCCTTAATAGGTAAATCAAAGTATGGGAATTATAATCCGTCAAAGCGTTAAGTCTGTTGTGATTACTTACTTCGGGATCGGGTTCGGCATTTTAAATACACTTTGGCTAATGCCGGCTATTCTTTCACAAGCACAAATCGGTTTATACAGAACAATAATTAATGTAACAATAATATTCTCGACTTTTGCTACTTTGGGCGCCGGAAATATACCAAATAGATTCTTCCCGTATTTTAAAGATATTAAAAATGCTCATAACGGATTCCTATTCTTTATCCTGACTGTAGGCATAACCGGTTTTATAATTTTTACCATAGTATTTCTAAATTTAAAATTTTTATTTGTAGATGCATTTATTAAAAACTCACCTCTATTAGTGAATTATTTTTATCTAATTATTCCATTTACCCTGATATTGTTGTTGATAACCATATTTGAATCTTACAATATTATTCAACAAAATCCTGTTTTACCTACTTTTACTAGAGAACTGCTTACAAGAGTTTTTGTGACTTTAGGATTAGTATTATTCTTTTTGTTGAGATTTGATTACAAATGGTTTATTAATATTTTAATAAGTTCTTACGGCGTTATACTATGTATATTAATTTTCTATACTTATTCGCAACACTATCTATTTATTAAACCCCATCCCGGAGTATTTAAAAGTTCTCAATTTAAAAGTATACTTGTGTTTTCTGCATTTATACTAATGGGTAATGCGAGCGGGACAATAATACTTAATATTGACAGCATAATGTTAAGTTCAACAAAGGGATTAAACGCCACGGGTGTTTATGCAATTGCTTTTTTTATAGCCACATTTATTGAAATTCCTAAAAAATCCCTTTCACAGGTTTTAATACCATTGGTTTCCGAAGCTAATATGAAAGAAGACAGGAAACAACTGGAGATGCTATACAAAAAATCTTCCATTACACAATTAATTATCGGCGGATTTATTTTTATTCTTGTTTGGTTTAACATAGAGAATATATTCAAAATAATTCCTCATGGAAATGTATATGCCCAGGGAATCTGGGTGGTATTTTTTATAGGACTTGGAAAAATATTTGACATGGCAACAGGGATAAACCAGGAGATAGTCGGAAGTTCCAAATATTACAAAATTGATCTGGCTTTTTATCCTTTTCTTGGATTAGTCGCCATAGCAGCTAATTTGATACTTATTCCAATATATGGCATAACGGGTGCAGCCCTGGCAACAGCTTTATCAGTATTTATTATAAACACGATTAGGTTTTTCTTCTTATTAATAGTAATGAAAATACAGCCGTTTTCATTTAATACATTAAAAGGTTTGCTGGTTTTCGCAATTGTATTTGTAATTAATCATTTTTTGCCGCATATTCAAAATCATTTCCTCATGGATTCATTTTTCCGTTCAATTATAATAGCGCCGATATTTATTGCTATAATTTTGACCTTAAAAGTTTCTGAGGATATAAATAGTTTCGCACAAAAACTAATAAATAGATTTTTGCCAAATTTCAGGGCTATAAAATAATTATATATACAAAATATATATAGAAACATATAATATGATATTAAGTGTTCAAAGAGTATAATAATGAGCTATCGTTTTGTAAAAGTAACTTCATTTTACCGGGATTATTTAAATTATTATTATGCTAAAGCTGACAATAATTTGAATTATTCTTATGATGTGCAGTATAAAAAACTTATGGGCGATTGTTTTGCGTGGGCCGATTTCTATCAACAGAATTTGCAGAAGATTGGAATTGAAGCGTTTGAAATAGTGTACAACGCTGAACCGCTTCAACAAGCATGGGCTAAAGAACATGGTACGGTTTTAAAAAATAGGGAGCTGCTATTTTTTCAATTAAAAACTATCGCACCCGAAATAGTATTTTTCCAGGATAGCAACCTGTTTAACGGCGAATGGATTGATTATTTAAAACGTGAGATACCCTCGATAAAAAAAGTAATTGGATGGTGCTGTAATCCTTTTACTTCCAATCAAATTCAGCTTTATAAAAATTTTGATTTTATGCTAACCTGCTCTCCCGCTTTTAATGAACGGTTTATAGAATCCGGGCTAAAATCTTTTCAGCTTATGCATGCTTTTGAAACAAATATTCTCGATAGGATAAATACCGGCTCTGTTATTGATAAAATTGATTTTTTATTCATTGGTTCGCTTATACCAAGCAATGATTTCCATGATGCGAGGATCCAAATAATAGAAGAACTACTTTACAGCGGTGTTTATTTAAAAGTTTATTCAAAATTAAATATTGACAGCAATCTAAAGCTGATTGCGAAGAAAATTATGTATTATCAAACTAAGATATTGATGAATACAGGATTCCAAAATATTGTTGATAAAAATCTAACTCTGAAAAAATTTTCAATTCTTAAAAGTATCCCAAGAAATCCCGGAATATCCGGAATATTAAGGGATAAAGTTAAACCCCCGGTATTCGGACTGGAAATGTATAATACTATTGCGGATTCCAATATAAGTTTGAATATTCACGGCGGTGTAGCGGGAAACTATGCAGCTAATATAAGGTTGTTTGAAATTACAGGCGCCGGTTCCTGTATGGTAACCGACTGGAAAAAGAATTTAAATGATATATTTGAAATTGACACGGAGGTAGTGGCATTTAAAACTGCGGAAGAGTGTATCGAAAAAGTAAAATGGTTGTTAAACAATCCAACGGAAAGAGAAAAAATAAGCCGGGCTGGACAACGGCGGGTCTTGAAAGACCATACATTTGCCAAAAGAGCTTTACAACTTGATGAAATAATAAGGAAAGAGTTAAATAATCTTTAGAATAAACAAAAATATAAAAAAATATGTTTGAAGAATACTACAATAATTTTTATAAAGAACTTGCTAAAATAGACGATCAGAACAATACTTTTGATAAGATAGCAAATATCTTGCCGCCTCTCAAGGGTGATGAAAAAATAATTGATATAGGCTGCGGCCATGGTTCCGTTAGTCATGAGCTAATAAAAAAAGGATTCGAAGTTACCGGAATTGAAATAAATGAAGAGGCTCTGGAATCATTAAAGAAAAAAGGGTTCCGTATTATTAAAAAAGATATTACGATGCCTTTAAATATCAATGAAAAGTTTGACATCATTTTTATTTTAGATGTATTGGAGCATATGTTTGACCCTTTTGTCCTATTAAAAGAAGCAAAGGAAACAGCGAAAGAAAACGGTTATATAATTATTTCCGTCCCTTTATATTTTGATTTATTAGACAGGATTAAAATTCTTTTTACCGGCAATATTATAAGCCTTGACAATTTATGTTACGGTATTGAAAATTATAAAAAATTCAAGACTTTCAATTATGACCATATTAGGTTTTTCAGGCCGAAAGAAGTGCTAGAAATGGGAAAAAACCTTAATTTGAGAATTGAACAAATTGAATATCTGCCCTCATTTTATTTAGGTAGAAATTACATTTTGAAGTTAATTATGAAATTATTAAGCAATAAGATTACTGCTCCGCTGGTGCCGAACTTATTAGCTCATTCTATGAAGGTAAGGTGGAAAGTAGTTTGAAAAAAATAGGGATACTGGCTTTTGTAAATAAAAATGCCGGCGGTGTGCTTCAGTATACTCAGTCCTTAATTGACGCTTTAATCCAGGATAAATCAAGGGATTATGTCATTTTTACAGATGAGATGACTGATGATATAAATACATACAGCCTGGAAGTAAGAAAGATACACATTCCCAATCCCGGGTTCCTGATTAAACTATTGAGTGCGGTAAATTTATTTTTATTAATTAGAAAGCCATTTTTTGGAAGAGTTAAAAAAACAGTTACCGAAGATATAGATTTGTTTATTTGTCCGCGAGTGATAATGTACACCCAGTTTTTTGCAGAAAAACCTTTTGTTTTGACACTTCATGATCTGCAGGAATTATATTATCCCGACTTCTTTTCATTACAGGAAAGGATCATAAGGTTTGCCGTTACAAGATTTCTATCAAGAAAAGCTGAAAGTATTATTTGTGAATCCAATTATGTAAAGAGGGATATAATAAAACTTTTAAAAATTGATAATAATAAAATAAAAGTAATCCCGGCTCCTCCTCCGATTAGTTTTAGTAACTTTAAAGTGTATGAGGAAAAAGAAAAAATTTTAAAGGAAAATACAGCCTTCCTGATGAATATTTATATTATCCTGCATCCTTTTGGCCCCATAAAAATCATATTAAACTAATTAAAGCTTTTAAGATAGTTTCTAATCTTCACCCGGAATTGTCCCTGGTATTAAGCGGTGCAAAGCATAAAAACTTTCCCAACGTTATGAATACCATTAAAGATTTAAAATTGCAGAATAGAGTATTATATACCGGGTATGTTGATTACGATGATTTACCATATCTTTATAAATTATCTAAAATGCTTGTAATGCCTAGTTTATTTGAAAGTATAAGTATACCAGTCTATGAAGCTTTTGCGTTAGGCATCCCGGTATGTTGTTCAAATGTGGTGGCACTGCCTGAACAGGTAGGTGATTCGGGCTTGTTATTTGATCCGAATAATGAGAATGATATAGCTGATAAAATAATTAAATTATTAGATGATGAGAGCCTTCGAACAAAAATAGTTAATAGTGGTTTTAACAAGATAAAGGCCTATTCTCATATAAATTATAATGAAAAATTAGTTCATTTAATTAATTCCATTTTATAAAACTGTTTATCCCGGGAAATTGTTATTTGTTTTTAGGCAATTTGATGTTAGTTGAAAAGGATAGAGCAGCTTTTTATACAATAAAGGAAGTGAATTATTTTTTTTAAATTAAATTTTATTCAGTATATCAGCAAGCGTTTTGGCAATATTCTCCCTGTTAAAAGTTTTTATTTTTGAGTAATCAGTTTTTATTCTATCAGCATTGTTAAAAAATTCCCTTGCATCCTGGTTATAGCAGAACATCTTTCCCGAATTTGTTTTTTCAAGAATGCTTTCAACTTCCCGGTTATTATTTCCAAAGGCAATTATCGGTTTACCAATTCGAAGATATTCGAACAACTTTCCGGGAACATGCCTTGGCTCCGTTGAGCATACTAAAAGATAAGATGCTTTACTTAATTCTTTCAACATTTCACTATAGGGTAAAAATCCCATATACTCGGTATATGTAATTAATCCGTTATTCTCAATCGTTTGCCTTATACCCGGGCTGACAGTCCCGATAAATTTAATTTTTAATTTCCGCCCGTTATCAATTTCAGTTTTTACGTGCTTCCAAAATTCAGGTGTATTCTGAAAATCAAAAATATTGCCTGCATGTACAATAGTTTCTTCATCGCCTTGAATTTCGGAGTTAATGTTATTAAAATCCTCTTCATCATAACCCCAATATAAAACATTGGATTTATTATCTAAAAAGGGATATTTCCTGATATAATCATCCTGCATTGATTGTGTAACAAATACCGCTGATTTTGAATTTTGCAGGACTCTTTTCTCAAGATAATTATCAAGCAACAAGGTAGGTTTGCTTCTTTTAAATTCTTTATAATAAATTATATCTACCCAGGGATCAATAAAAACAGGAATGTGGGGTATTTTAAACTTTTTGCTTAGTTTCATCCCGACTAAGTGAGTAGAGTGCGGTGGGCCTATTGTAATTATAGCATCAATTCTTTCTTTAACCAAATAAGCGGAGCCTTTTTTAACAGCGGAGTAATACCAACCGATTCTTGCATCAGGAACAAACAAGTTCATCCTTACCCAAATGGATATTAGATGAGTTATCCCCTTGTTTACAGTTGAAATTGTTTCCGATGCAATGAGCTGTTCATAATTTTGTCTACCCGTAAATTTTTTGTATAAATTAAACGGTTCAAAGGATTTTGCTTTTAGGACTTCCAGGTTTTTATCGATCTCATTCAACAGGCTTTCATCTTTGCTTGAAAAAGTATCCTGTTCAACAGTTAAAACAGAAGGCTGCCAGCCGAATTCCGGAAGATACTTTATCATTTTAAGGGGCCAATGAAGGGATGCCTTTACGGAAGGGGGCCAGAAATACGATATGAATAAAACTCTTCTCATTAAATGTAGAGATCAAAAAATATTTTGTTAATGTTTATAATTGCCTCCTTGCAAGATTTTAGTAGATTTTTCAATTTATCCTACTATATCCCGACTAACTTGATCTTCATATACTATGCTCTTCAGATTATCATTTTTGAGGCACAAAATTCCATTAAGCGCTTTAAAAGTAACTAAGATCAAATATATTGTAATTAAATTTAAATATATTATAAGGCAAATAGAAATCCAGATCAAGATTATTCTTTGTTATTTATAAAATTTTTGCTATGAACAGAAAGAAATTATGTTAATTGATATAGCCGTTGCGAATCCACCATTTAAAGTTTTTCAACCCCGTGCAGCTGAAGAGTTAAAAGAAAGAATGGCCGGTGGAGCAGCAGTTGGAAGAATGATTGATATTGCTGCAGTTCATTCAGGTATTGATTCCCGATTTATTTCTATACCGGATGCGGGAGAAAATCCAGATGAAAAATTTTACTCGAAAGAGGGTGTTTATTTTAAACCTGATACCAAGGCCAGAATGACTGAATATGAAAAATGGTCAAAGTTGGTTTCAAAAGATGCTGTTGAAAAATTAATTAAGGGAAACGACTTTGACAGTTCAAAAATTAACCGCCTAATCACAATTTCATGCACAGGATTTTTTGCTCCCGGGCTAGATTACTATTTAATTAATGAATTTGATATTTCAAGGGATGTTAAACGTATAAACATAGGATTTATGGGCTGTGCGGCTTCGATTATTGGATTCAACACAGTATTTGATGAAATAGCCGCCTCACCTACAAATGAGATAAATACATTACTTGTCTCAGTTGAATTATGCAGTTTGCACCTTCAAACAGAACCTACACGAGATAATATTCTTGCAAATATGATTTTTGCAGACGGCTGCGGCGCCGCATTGTTTTCAAATTCTTCCCAGCTTAGCCGGAATGCAAAAATGAAGATAATTTTTACAGATTCAAGACTATTTAATAATTCAGCTGAATATATGGGTTGGAAGGTGGGTAATAAGGGATTTGAAATGATGCTTTCATCAAATCTGCCTAAGATTATTTCCGACGAAGCCGTTCCCGCTATTGAACAAGTTTTATATTCTCATGGACTTACAGTAAACTCCATTAATCATTGGGCGCTGCACCCCGGCGGCAGGGCGATTTTAGATGCTTTGCAAACAGGGCTTGGATTATCCGATGAAATGGCTCTTCCTTCACGATACGTTTTAAAGAATTATGGTAATATGTCTTCGGCATCTATTCTTTTCGTTTTAAAAGAAATATTGAATACTAAAAATATTAATAAAGATGATCGTTGCTGTGCGGTTGCATTCGGACCGGGACTTACAATGGAAATTGCCGTATTCAAAGGTATTTAATTTTTCATTTGATGTATAGCTGTGGAAAATTTTATAACACAAATATGAAAAGAGATTTCAGTCCCGAAATAATGGATGACTTTACTATTAAAGATGAAAGAATAGATGAAGCACTAAAGGAATTAGGCTTCATTAATTACTTCCTTGGTGGTAATTCAACTTCAAAAACGGGTATAAAAAAAGTATTAAAAATTATCCCCCAAAATCATAGTTTAAAAGTTCTTGATGCAGGGTCGGGCGCTTCCGATGTATTACTTTCCTTGAAAAAAGTAATAAAGAATCTAAAAATATTCAGTATGGATATTAATATAAAAGCTTGCAGCTTTATAAGAATAAATTCTTCTTATACCAACGTTATCTGCGGAAACATTTTAGAATTTCCGTTTAAAAAAGACAGCTTTGATATAACCCATGCTTCATTGTTTCTTCACCATTTTTCCGAAGAAAAGATTAAAGATATCTTAAATAACTTAATTAATTCAGCCAGATATGCTGTAGTAATTAATGATTTGCGGCGTTCAATTTTAGCATACCGGGGAATAAAAATATTGACAATGCTTTTTTCAAATAGTAAAATGGTTAAAAATGACGGACCTCTTTCTGTAAAGCGTGCGTTTGTTAAAGGAGAATTATTAATGATTCTCAATGAATTAGAAATTGGATACTTTCTGATTAAGCGTAAATGGGCTTTCAGATGGCTTGTAATTATTTATAAAAATAAAAACTTAGTAAACAGCTTATGAATAATTATAACCACAATGTAATAATAATCGGCGGCGGACCTGCAGGATCAATTGCAGCCTTAAGGCTTTCTAACTTAGGATTCGATGTTTGCCTGATCGAAAAGAAAAAATTTCCGCGTGAAACTTTATGCGGGGAATTTCTTTCTAAGGAAGTGATAGAAAATCTAATTCAGCTCAATTTATACGAAGAATTTATATCCTTATATCCTAACCCAATAAAAAAATTTAAACTAATAAATGCTAATGGAATGGAAATTACGGCAAAACTTAATTTCACGGCATTCGGACTTAGACGTTCTGTTTTCGATGCTTTTTTGTTAAATACGATTAAAAGGAAAGGAATAAGGATTATCCAACCGGCGGAAGTTAAAGAAATCAGACGTGAAGGTGATTTTTTTGTGATATATATAAAATCTGAAAGTGAAGGATATAAAATTTTAACATCAAAATATGTTATTGCTGCATACGGTAAGCAAAATACCCTGGATAAGTATTTACAAAGGGATTATTTAAAATACGAATCAAATTTCAATGGCGTAAAACTCCATCTTAATTCAAACCTTTTTAAAGAATTTAATACTAATGAAATCAGGATTTATTTAGAGGATGGTATTTACTGCGGAGTAAATTCAGTTGATAATAATGATATAACAGTGTGTTTTTTAGAAAACAGGAAAAAACAAAAGGATTCTTCCCGGGAAAACTTATTAAAATTTATATCACGGACCGAAAAATTTCAAAGCATTTTTAAGCCCGGTTATGAAGAATTCATAAAATCCAATATTGTATGCGGATCGGGGAATATATTTTTCGGGAAAAGGAAAGCCGTGGAAAACGGAATTTTCATGATTGGCGATGCCGCCGGAGTAATTGCCCCGATTACAGGCGATGGCATTGGGATGGCATTCCAATCTGCCGGGATCATTTCACAAATACTATCGGATGCCCGTGCAGGCAAAATACCAGTTGATGGTATCGGAAATATTTATCAAATTAAATGGAATTCACTTTTTAAAAATCGAGTTTTTACTTCATATATTATTCAGAATTTGATATTAATGAATTTTAGCAGAAGGTTAAGCATAGAAATATTAAACAGATTCCCAAAAATTCTCCCGTATTTAATTAATAAAACAAGAGGATAAAGACATTAAATACGATTTATTCTCAATTTTAGACTTCATAAAAAGAAATTACTTCTATATATTTATTATAAAAAAATTTTGTAGATTTATCTTAAAAGAACTTATTATTTAATTATAGAACAATTATGACTGAATTTAATTTGAAAAATTTGCAAAAGTTTATAGTTGTTGGCGATAGGGTTTTGGTCCGGCCGGAAGAAGATACTTCAAAAACCGCCAGCGGGTTATATCTTCCGCCCGGAGTATCTGAGAAAGAAAAAGTCCAAAGCGGTTATATAATAAAAGCAGGCCCCGGATATCCAACCGCACCTCAAGCAGATGAAGAACCTTGGAAGGAATCTAAAGAACCGGTAAAATATATTCCACTTCAGGCCAAGGAAGGGGATCTTGCAATATTTTTGCGAAAAGAAGCCTACGAAATTGAGTTTGAAAAAGAAAAATATCTAATTGTACCTCAATCGGCAATTCTTTTGCTAATCAGGAACGATGCATTTGAGTTGTAAAATAACAAACTAATGGTATATTGTTAACTATTATCCTTCCGCAAAGCAATTTTTGCTTCTTTTTCTTATCTTTAAATAATTAATAGAATTTGAATTTTTTTAAGGATTTGTGCTATGACAGCAAATTTTGAAATGATAAAGAAAGTTTATTCGGATTATAAAGCAAAAGTTAAAAAGACCAGAGAAATATTAAATCGGCCTTTAACTTACACTGAAAAAGTACTTTATACGCATTTGTGGGAAGTAACGAAAGCAGAATTGCAAAGGGGTAAGGATTACTCAGAACTTACTCCGGACCGGGTTGCAATGCAGGATGCCACCGCCCAGATGGCCTTACTTCAATTTACGGCTGCCGGAAGAGCAACCACGGCTGTTCCTTCAACTGTGCATTGTGATCATTTAATTCAGGCTCAAGCAGGTGCAAAAGATGATTTACTTAGAGCTTCTTCCGAAAATAAAGAGGTTTACGATTTTCTGGAAAGTATTTCCAGAAAATACGGTATAGGTTTCTGGAAACCCGGCGCTGGAATTATTCACCAGGTAGTGCTTGAAAATTATGCATTTCCCGGTGGTTTAATGATAGGTACGGATTCACATACTCCAAATGCCGGGGGCCTTGGAATGATTGCAATCGGAGTAGGCGGGGCTGATGCTGTCGATGTTATGGCTGGTTTACCATGGGAATTAAAATGGCCTAAACTTATAGGAATAAAATTAACAGGAAAACTTAACGGATGGGTTTCAGCTAAAGATGTTATTTTAAAAATTGCAGGAATTTTAACTGTAAAAGGCGGGACAGGCGCTATTGTAGAATATTTTGGCGATGGTGCGGCCTCAATTTCCTGTACCGGTAAAGGTACGATTTGCAATATGGGTGCGGAAATAGGCGCTACAACATCAGTTTTTCCTTTTGATAACAAAATGTCAGATTACTTAAAAATAACCGGCAGGGAAGATGTTGCAGCCTTAGCCGAAGGATTAGCGGACGATCTATCAGGAGATAAGGAAGTTTACTCAACCCCTGAAAAATATTACGACCAGTTAATAGAGATTAATTTAAGTCAGCTTGAACCATATATTAACGGCCCGTTCACTCCCGACAAAGCATGGCCGATTTCTAAAATGAAAGAAGCAGTTAAAGAAAACAATTATCCCGACGCGATTAAAGTTGCATTAATAGGAAGCTGCACCAACTCAAGCTATGAAGATATTGACCGCTCTGCAAGCATCGCCAGGCAGGCGATTGAGAAGGGGCTTAAAACAAAATCCCAGTTTACTATTACTCCGGGATCCGAACAAGTTAGAGCAACAATTGAACGCGATGGGCAGCTTGAAACATTAAGTGAATTTGGAGGAGTTATTTTAGCAAACGCCTGCGGCCCATGTATAGGAATGTGGAATAGAATGGATATTAAAACCGGTGAGAAAAACACAATTGTAACATCATTCAATAGAAATTTTGCAAAAAGGAACGACGGCAATCCGGAAACCTTCGCTTTTGTAGCCAGCCCCGAATTAACTACAGCCCTTGCAATTGCGGGAAGTTTATCATTTAATCCTATTACAGATGAACTTGTAAATGCACAGGGAGGAAAAGTAAAATTAAACCCTCCCAAGGGTGGTGAATTGCCGAAAAAAGGATTCCTGCAGGGTGAAGATGGATTCGTTCCCCCGGCCAAAGATGGCTCCAATGTACAGGTAATCGTAAACCCAAATAGTGAAAGGCTTCAATTGCTGAAACCTTTTGAACCCTGGGATGGAAAAGATTTTATTGATCTACCCTTATTATTAAAAGCCAAAGGCAAATGTACAACGGATCATATTTCAATGGCAGGATCCTGGTTAAGATACAGGGGGCATCTTGATAATATTTCCAATAATATGTTTATTGGCGCTATAAATTATTTCACGGGCGAGGCAGGAAAAACCAAAAATATATTTACCGGGAATTATAAGTCTATTCCCGAAGTAGCCCGTGAGTATAAAGCAAAAGGAATGGGGTGGGCGGTTGTCGGCGATGAAAACTATGGAGAAGGCTCAAGCCGGGAACATGCTGCTATGGAGCCCCGCTTTCTTGGCGGAAAAACTATTATAGTTAAAAGTTTTGCAAGAATTCATGAGACTAATTTAAAAAAGCAGGGTATGCTTCCATTGACATTTGTTACTCCGGCTGATTATGATAAAATTCAGGAAGGGGATAAATTAAGTATAATCGGTTTAACAGAACTTAAACCGGAAAAACAGTTAACACTGGTTATAACTCATAATGACGGCACAAAAGAGACAGCATTGTTAAATCACACGATGAATGAAGCGCAGATTAAATGGTTTAAGGCAGGAAGTGCACTTAATTTAATTGCTCAGTCTCAACTATTCTGACGTGGTGTTGATAACAATAAGTGCATGGTTCTTATTAATAAAAGAATCAATTTAGTGTATTTTATTCTTACACTTAACCCATATTTTGGTAAGCTAGTATAAATTGTTTTTAAAATCCAGTTCTTCCGGTATATTTAAAGGTATTAATTTACAATTGATTTTTTAAAACCTTTTTTATCAAAGCGATACTGACTATTTTTAGTTGGTTTCGCTTTTTATTTTTTATAGTATACAATTCAAATGATTTTTTTAAATCCAGCAGTATTATTCGGTCTTTTAACGGCAACCATACCGGTACTAATTCACTTTTTTAATTTAAGAAAGCTTAAAAGAATAGAATTCAGTACATTAGTATTTTTAAAGGAACTCCAGAAAAATAAAATTCGCAAGATAAAGCTAAAACAATGGCTGCTTTTAGCGCTGCGAGTGTTTTTGATCCTTTTTCTGGTTACTGCATTTGCTCGCCCTACCTTGAAAGGTACTGCAATTGGAGGAACAACCTCGGCTGCAAAAACGACAGCAGTATTCATATTGGATAATACACCCAGCATGTCTATTGTTGATGTTAAGGGCTCATATTTTAATCAGGCCAAAGCTGTTCAAAGGTTGCTTCTTAGCCAGCTTCAGGAAGGGGATGATGCAGCATTAATTTTGGTTTCTGATCAGAGTACCGATGAAGTTAAATCCACAAGCGATCTTACTGCTTTTCAAAAACAAGTGGAAGCTGTTAAAATTTCGGATGCCTCGGGAGTCTTAAATACCGCAATAGTAAAAGCAGCGAAAGTTTTTTTCAGGTCGAACAATTTCAATAAAGAAATTTATATTTTGTCGGATTTTCAGGCTGGAAGGTTATCCGAGAATGGTTCACTCTCTGATTTGAGCCAGCTTTTGAATGACAAAGTAAGGTTATATGCATTTAATTTTGAAAGCAAACAGGCATATAATATCGGAATAGATAATTTTAATCTAAACACTCAAATTTTTGAAAAATATAAACCGGTAAGTTTTAATGTTACGGTTATGGATTACTCAACACAGCCTGCTGACAATCTGGTTATTTCACTTTATATAAATGGGGAAAGAAGCGCTCAACAAAGTATATCGTTAAATGCAGGTGAAAGCAAATCTCTTATATTAGAATCAGTAGTTAAAGAAACCGGGTTTATTGATGCCTATGCTGAAATTGAAGATGATGATATCCTTCAAGATAATAGAAGATTTTATAATTTATATATTGCAAAAGATATACCTGTGGTTATTTTAACTGATGATCCGGCCGATGCAAAGTTATTAAATATTGCTTTAACTTCAACTGAAAATGCTTTATCAATTGCTCAAAAAAAATTCAGCCAATTATCAGGGCTTGATTTGAATAATTATAGCGTAGCCATATTAATTGGACCAGAAAATCTATCCAGCGGGATTGACCGATTAAATTCTTATCTTAATAACGGCGGAAGCATTCTTCTTATGCCAGGGTCAAAATCGACATTGCAAAGCTTTCAAAATATTTCAAAAGGATTAAATATTCCGGTGCCGTTTTCTGCAGAAGGTAATATTGACTTAACAAATTCAATAATGAAATTCGATAAGATAGATTTTGATCACCCAGTCTTGCAAGATCTTTTTGCAAATAAAGAAAAGGAAAATTTTGAATCACCGGAAATTTACTATCATTATGAAACAATTACTCACGGAAAGGGAGAAAGTATAATTTCATTAAATGATGGTTCAGCGTTCATGAGTGAGTATAAAATGGGAAAAGGCAAAATCTTAGTATTTAATACAGCCCCTGTACTGAGCTGGAGTAATTTTCCAATCAAAAGCATATTTGCGCCTCTTATAAATAAATCTGTTTATTATCTTGCAACAAAAGACCCGACCCAGAGCGAATATTTTGCAGGAGGCAATGCACTTATAGATTTAAGAAATAATTTCCTAAGCCAGATAAAAATAGAGAGGCCCGATAAAACTGATGATTATATTGATCTTCAGGATCAGGCAAATAAGAATTATTATGAATATAAAAAAATTGATATTTCAGGGAATTACAAAGTATATTCCGGCTCTGATATTTTAACGGAATTTTCCGTAAATGTTGATCCCCATGAATCGGTAACAAAATATATATCTAACAGTGAATTTGAGGATTATTTAAGGAAAATTAATTTTAAAGGAAAATTTATAACAGTCGGGAAAAATGAAAACCCTGCAAAAGTGGTCATCGAATCCCGTTTCGGCTCTGAGTTGTGGAAATACTTCTTGTTTATTGCAATTTTGTTGGCCCTAATAGAGATGGGGGTTGCAAGAAATACTAAGAAGGAACTGATTGAAGTTAAAAATTAAATCAAAATAATAGAGAATTTGAAATTAAAGAGCAGTTGGACATTGATCAGGTTTTTGATTAATTATTAAAAGATAATAATAAGAATTATAGAGAATGATAGAAATACCAAGAAAGACAATCGAGCGGGCAATATTAGTAGCACTTATTACAAAAGAGTTTAGCAAGGAAGCAGTTGAAGAACATTTAACCGAACTGGAAGAACTTGCAATTACTGCGGGAGCCGAAACAGTTTTAAAAGTTACACAGGATAAATCATCAGTTGATCCCGCATTTTATATAGGCAAAGGTAAAGCAGAAGAGCTTGTTACACTTGCTGATATAAATGATGTTAACCTAATAATTTTTGACGATGATCTTACTCCGGTTCAGGTAAGAAATCTTGAAAAACTTTTAGAGAAGAAAATTATAGACCGCAGCGGGCTAATTCTTGATATATTTGCATCCCGCGCTAAAACAAAAGAAGCTAAAACTCAGGTTGAACTGGCGCAAAACCAATATATGCTTACCCGGCTGACAAGAGCATGGACGCATCTTTCAAAACAGTTTGGCGGCATAGGCACAAAGGGTCCCGGTGAGACACAGATTGAAACAGACCGCCGTATTATCCGGAACAGGATATCACTTCTTAAAGAAAAGCTTGAAAAAATTGAGTCTCAAAGAGTAACACAAAGCCTTGGTCGAAAAGATCTTACACGTGTTTCCTTAGTGGGTTATACAAATGCTGGCAAATCAACACTGTTCAACCAATTAACAAGCTCAAATGTTTTTGCCGAAGATAAGTTATTTGCAACACTTGATTCAACTACACGTGCTTTTGATATTGACAACGGGGAAAAACTATTGCTGAGCGACACAGTTGGATTTATACGTAAACTTCCACATCATCTTGTTGCTTCATTTAAAAGTACATTAAATGAAGTACGTGATGCGGATATAATATTACATATAATCGATTTCTCACATCCATATTATGAAGATCATATTATGGTAGTTGACCAGACATTAAAAGAATTGGAATGCCAGAATAAAAATATAATCCGGGTGTTTAATAAAATTGATTTGGTTAATGAGAAGTCTAAAATTCAATATGTAAGAAATAAATACAATAAAAATGTTATTATTTCGGCACAGAGAGGAATAAATATTTCAGGCTTGCGGGAAAAATTAATTGAGGAAGTTGAAGAATCATTTGTTGAAGAAAAAATAAAATTGAATTTAAATGAGTTCAAAGAAAGCTGCAACAATCCATTCATTAGCAAAAGTACTTTCAACGAAATATGATAATAAATCCATGCACATAACATACAGGGCACGCAAGGAAAATTCAGAAAAAATAAAAAAAATTATTTATGAGTAATAAATTACTAATTGACGGCAAATCATTAACATTAGATAAAATTGAATTTTTTCTTCATAAAAATCCGGATATTACTATTTCCAAAGAGTCTATTTCCAGAATAAAAAAATCAAGAGCATTAGTAGAAAGTTGGGTCAATAGTAATGAATCTATATACGGTGTTACAACCGGGTTTGGGGAGTTTTCCAATGTACGAATTTCCAAAGAAAACATCAGGCAATTACAACAGAATTTAATTCTAAGCCATGCAGTTGGATGCGGCGAAAATCTTCCACCATTTATCGTAAAAATAATGATGCTACTCCGCCTCAATGCATTAACACGCGGTTATTCCGGTATACGTATAGAAACGCTGGATCTTTTAATTAAAATGATGAAGCATAATATAATCCCGATAGTCCCTGCTCAAGGTTCCGTCGGTTCAAGCGGAGATCTTGTACAATTATCACATCTTGTATTGGCGATGATAGGAAAAGGCAGAGTACAGATAATTAAAAATATTTTGGATGATAATGCGGCAAACAATAAAATAATCTCTTCGAAAGCCAGTCTTCAAAAGTTTGGATTAGTACCGGTTATTCTTGAGGCTAAGGAAGGGTTAGCCCTTATAAACGGCACACAAATGATGACTTCATTTGCAGCTTTTATTTCTATAAGAGCAAAAAAAATAGCAAAACTTGCTGATATAAGTGCTTCACTTACACACGAAGCGCTGCGTTCTACTGACAAGGCTTATTATGCAAAACTGCATCGTCTCCGTCCCTTCCCGGGACAAATAACTACCGCCAAAAACATACTGGCGCTAATTAAAGGCAGCCAAATAAGAAAGTCACATTTAACTAATGATGTTCGTGTTCAGGATGCTTACTCGATTAGATGCGTGCCACAAATTCACGGCGCTTCACGAGATGCAATTGACTATGTATGTTCGCGAGTTAATATTGAAATTAACTCCGTAAATGATAATCCGATTATATTCCCGGAAACAAAAGAGCATATAGAAGGAGGGAATTTTCACGGGCAATCAATGGCACTTGCAATGGACTTTATGTGTATAGCACTCTCCGAGCTTGCGAATGTTTCCGAACGCAGGGTTGAGAGGATGGTGAACGGGGCTTTAAGCGGCCTGCCGCGTTTTCTGACTAAAAACGGCGGATTAAATTCGGGATTAATGATAGTGCAGTATACCGCTGCAAGCCTTGTTTCGGAAAATAAAGTATTATCCCACCCGGCCAGTGTTGATTCGATACCAACTTCGGCAAACCAGGAAGATCATAACTCGATGGGGTCGATTGCTGCGCAAAAATGTTACAGAATTATGCAAAATTTGGAAAATGTACTTGCAATAGAATTTCTTACTTCGGCACAGGCAATAGAATTTTTAAAACCTAATAAACCCGGCAAAGGAACTTCCGCAGCATATGCAACCATTAGAGAAATTGTAAAACCTTTGAACGGCGACCGGTTATTGTATGAAGAGGTTAAGAAAATTGCACGACTAATTAAAAACAATACACTCCTTACATCAGTGGAGAATGTTGTAAAATTAAATTAATTTAACATCTGCCGTTGCGGTTAAAAAGTAGAAAAATTATAGATTAACTTGGAATAAATATTTTAAATATGGAAATAATATTTCTTATAACGGGAATTTTAATCGGGGCTGGTGGCGCCTGGTTGTTATACAAATCAAAATTGCAGGGTTTAAAAGGAGTTTCTCCAGATGAACTGGAGGATCTTAAGAACCAAATAAACAAACTTTCAATAGAAAAAAGCAGACTAGATGAAAGAAATAAATATACAGACGAAAATCTTAAATATGTAACAACGGATTTATCATCTGAAAGAGAAAAGAATACTGCTTTAAATTCCGAATTATCATCGTTGAAATCAAACTACAATAACTTACAGACAAAATTAGCAGAACAAAAAGCTGAAGTTGAAAAACTTCAGGAAAAATTTACAAAGGAATTTGAAAATCTTGCGAATAAAATTTTAGACGAAAAAAGCAGCAAATTTACGTTACAGAATAAAGAAAACTTGGACCAAATATTAAAACCTTTGAATGATAAAATAAAAGACTTTGAAAAAAGAGTGGAAGAAACATATGATAAAGAATCAAAACAAAGATATTCGCTGGAAAATGAAATAAAGAAATTATTCGAAGCCAATATTCAAATAACGAAAGATGCAACAAATCTTACAAATGCATTAAAAGGCCAGACCAAAACCCAGGGAAATTGGGGCGAGTTTATTCTTGAAAGTATACTTGAAAAATCAGGACTTGAAAAGGGTAGGGAATATTTTGTGCAGGCAAGTATAACTGCTGAAACAGGCAGGAGGTTTCAGCCCGACATATTGGTCCAATTGCCTGAAAATAAAACCATAGTAATAGATTCTAAAGTTTCGCTTGTTGCTTATGAAAAGTATTGTTCAGAGGATGATGATAATGAAAAAACATCATCATTGAGAGATCATATATTATCTATTAAAAATCATATAAAAGAATTAAGTGCAAAGAATTACCAAAATCTGTATCAGATTCAAAGCCTGGACTTTGTATTAATGTTTATGCCGGTTGAGCCTGCTTTCAGTCTTGCAGTTCAATATGAACCGGGAATTTTTAATGAAGCGTTTGAAAAAAATATTGTTATTGTAAGTCCCTCTACCTTACTCGCTACATTAAGGACAATCGCAAGTATTTGGCGCCAGGAAAATCAGAATAAAAATGCGCTCGAAATAGCAAGGCAAAGCGGGGCGTTGTATGATAAATTTGTAGGATTTGTAGATGATTTAGTAAATATTGGCAATAAGATTGATGTTGCAAAAGGGAGCTATACAGATGCCATGAAAAAGCTAAATGAAGGAAGCGGTAACTTAGTTTCTCGAACTGAAAGAATAAGAAAACTGGGTGCTAAAACCACTAAATCTTTACCCAAGTCATTACTTGACAGCACAGATAATGATGAACCTGAAGAATTGTTAAGCTAAGTTTTAGATTTTATTTGCTCATTAGTATTATTTCGTCCCATTCGCCTTTTAGAACTGGCATTACAGAAAGACGGTTTCCTTTTTGAATTAACTTCATGTTTTTAAGTTTCGGATTGTCCTTAATTAACTGAAGCGTAACTGGCTTGTGAAAAATTTTAATTAATTTAATGTCAACCATAAACCATACCGGGTTTTCCGGGCTTGCCGACGGGAAATAATGTGGATTTTTCCGATCAAACTGTGTATGGTCTGGATATCCTTCTTTAGTAACTTCACATATACCGAAAATTCCCATAGGATCCGAACTACTGTAATAAAAGAAAATGCCATCGCCTTTTTTCATTTCATCTCTTAAATAATTTCTTGCCTGGTAATTTCGAACTCCATCCCAGTAAGTAGTTTTATTTTTACAATTCTTCAAATCATCAAGAGAAAAAACATCCGGTTCGGATTTCAGCAACCAATATTTTTTAACCATTTTATTATTGAAATGTTATGTGTGTTAATATTTTCTGAAGAAATATAATTCCCTTTAGTATAGTATATATTGTTCCAAATCAACTAATTGATGTGAGTTGAACAATACACTTAAATTAGGCGTCTAATTATTTGGATGATAAGTTAATAAATTGATATTCTATCCAGGCATAGATATATTAAAATTCAAAATTTATTGAATTATGAAAAGATTACTTCTAATTATAAATATAATAATAGCAACACAATATTTATTTCCGCAGAATGAATGTGCATTCCAGATTGCCCGGTTAAAATACAGTGGAGGCGGCGATTGGTATAATGGGCAGACGGAAGAGCCAAATGTTTTAGAATTTGTTAAACAAAATACCAATATAAAAGTTAAAGCGGAATATACGTGGGTGGATGTTTCTTCCGATGCAATATTTTCTTATCCATTTATATTTATGACAGGACATGGTAATATTGTATTTTCCACAGATGAAGCGGACAGGCTGCGGAAGTATTGCGAAGCAGGAGGATTTCTTTACGCTGACGATGACTATGGTATGGACAAAGCATTCAGAAGGGAAATAAAGAAAATTTTCCCCGATGAAGAATTAGTGGAGTTACCGTTTAACTATCTTATGTATAATGATATGTATAATTTTGCTAACGGGGTTCCCAAAACACATTATCATAACGGAAAGCCACCGCAGGGATTCGGAATTTTTATTAAAGGCCGCCTGGCGGTTTATTATACGTATGAATCAAATCCCAGCGATGGTTGGGATGATTCTGATGTTCACGCTGATCCCCCTGATAACAGATTAGAAGCCTTAAAATTTGGAGTTAATTTAATAGTTTGGGCTTTGTCTAATTAGAACTAAGTTTATATTAAATGTAGTAAAATAATTAAGTTTAAAAAGTACTAATATTTCCTGTTAGCAATTAAATGTCTTCTGAATCTACCTATTATAAAAAAATTATTGACAAACTGGAACGTTTTGTTAAGAAGGAATATGCTATTATTTCTTCCTTGGGCATCGAAATAGCACTACTGGCAGGGACCCTGGTCTTTTCTTTTTTTGTTACCCTTGAAATGGCAGCTCATTTTTCGTCAACTGTAAGAACAGTTTTATTTTTAATTTTTATCCTTCTATTTCTATATTTATTAATAATACGATTCATAATTCCATTTACAAAATATTTTAAATTATTTAGAAAAATTGATTATTTTATAACGGCAGCCAGAATCGGTCGGCAATTCCCCGAAGTTAATGATGAATTACTTAACGTTATGCAGCTGGTTACTAATGAAAAAACGAGCGCACGATATTCTGTTATATTAATTGATGCTGCTTTTAATGAAGTTTATAATAAAACGAAGAACATTGATTTCTGTTCTGTTATCACATTTAAAAAAACGAAAGAGATTTTATTCTATCTTACTTGTACAATCCTAATCTGTAGTATGTTTTTTATTTTTGTCCCGGGAATCAGAGCCGCCTCATACAGGCTGATAAATTTTAACAAGGAGTTTATCCCTCCTTCAAAGTTTATTTTTGAAATTCTCCCAGGTAATTCTAGAGTAACTAAAGGCAATAATCTATTCATTTCTGTTAAAATTCAAGGAAGTATACCTAATGAAGTATTTCTAGCCGTTAAAAACAGCGACCAGACTAATTTCGAGATGTTCCAGCTCCTTCCCGATACACTAAAAAGCAAGAATGTTGCCAAGATGTATTACAATTATGAGATACCCGCTGTAAGAAATTCATTCGAGTATTTTGCTACAGCGGAAAATATTAAGAGTGATACTTATAAAATTGATGTTATTGACCGACCGGTAATCAAAACATTTGGTTTGACGATAAATTCGCCGTCCTATTCAAAAATTTCTCCCGTTCAACAGAAAGATAACGGAAATGTAACTGCACTTTTAGGGAGCATTGTTGAAATGGAAATAACTAGTACCAAAAGTTTAAAAAATGCACATTTAGAATTCAGCGATACCAGTAAGAAAGAATTGGCAATTAATGGTTCGGCGGGAGAAGGTAAATTTGTAGTTAGAAAAGATAATAATTATAAAATAATTTTAACGGATATAAATAATAATCAAAATATTTCATCGATTAATTATTCGATAAAAACTCTGTATGATGCTTATCCATCGATTGATGTTATAGCACCTAACAAGGATATTTCACTTTCCACTGATAATCGCGTACCGTTAGATATAAAAATATCCGATGATTTTGGCTTTACAAAACTACTTCTGCATTACAAACTCTCTTCTTCAAAATATGAGCAGGCGCAGGATGATTATAAATCGATAGAAATTCCTATCAATAAAAATATAACAGATGAAGAAGTTAGTTATATCTGGAATCTATCTGTCATGAATCTTTATTCCGATGATGTTGTCTCCTATTTTCTTGAAATTTTTGATAATGATGCGGTATGCGGGCCTAAGTCAGCAAAATCTTCGACTTATAACATACGAGTCCCGTCATTATCAGAAATTCTCATCAACGCTGATAATACTCAGAATCAGTCTGAAAAAGAATTATTGGATGCTTCTAAGAAAGCTCAGGAGTTAAAACAAAAGTTCACCGAAATTAGTCAGGAATTAAGGCAGGACAAGAAAAATATCAGCTGGCAGGAGAAACAAAAGATTGAGCAGACACTGGATGACTTCAAAAAACTGCAGGATAAAGTTAATAATGTGGGGAAGAATATTGAAAAGATACAGAATGATTTACAGCAAAACAATCTTCTAACAAAAGAGACATTACAAAAATATATGGACCTGCAAAAGTTGTTTGATGAAATGAAAAATGATGATTTGAAAAAAGCTATGGAACAGTTTGAAAATGTTCTACAAAATATGGATAGAAAAATGACCGAACAATCGATGGAAAATATGCAGGTTAATGAAGAACAGATAAAACAAGCAATAGAAAGAACAATGAATCTATTAAAACGGATCCGTGTTGAACAAAAAGTTGAAGAACTTTTAAGGCGTACTGATGAATTATCGAAACAGCAGAATGATGTTCGGGATAAAACAAATAAAGTCAATTTGAATGATAAATCGAGTGAGAATCAGTTAAGTGAAAAGCAGAGTGATATAACTAAGGATCTCTCAGATTATAAGCAGCAGCTTAGTGATCTTTCTAAAAAACTTGATGAACTGAAAGATTTACCGAAAGATCAACTTGACAAAATAAAGCAGCAATTTCAAGATCAAAATAATGAAAAATTATCTGATCAGGCATCAAATAATTTAATGCAGGATCAGGTACAATCAGCACAACATGAACAATCGCAAATTTTGCTAAATATGGGAAATATGAAAAATCAAATGCAGAAACTTCAGCAATCTATATCGCTGCAAAGTCAGCTGCAGTCGTTGAAGGAAATGATGAAAATAACTGATGATATTATCACATTGTCCAAGCAACAAGAAACACTTCAGAGGCAATCGCAAAATTCAAATCCAAATTCAATTAATTTTGATGCTAACGCACGTCAGCAGGAGGAAATTAAGAGCAATCTTGATAAAATTTTGCAACAAATGTCTTCATTTTCTCAAAAATCTTTTAACATTTCACCGGAAATGGAAAAATCTCTGGGAGATGCAAAAAATGAGATGAATTTGTCGATGGAAAACCTAGAGGAAAGGAGTGGAAATCAAGCAGCAGCATACCAGGGGAAAGCGATGGAATCTTTAAACGAAACTGCCGATATGATGAAAGGCGCTATGGAACAAATGATGAAAAACGGAGAACAAGGCGGCGGTATGATGTCTTTTATGCAACAACTCCAGCAAATGGCCGGGCAGCAAATGTCTCTAAATAATATGACACAAATGCTCCAGCACGCTATGATGGGGCAATTAAGTTTGCAGCAACAAGCTCAATTGCAAAGACTTGCACAACAACAGGATTTGATAAGAAAATCACTTGAACAATTAAATAAAGAAGCTTTAAGATCAGGCGAGTCAAAAAAAATTCCAGCGGATTTAAATGAAATTGCCAAGCAGATGTCTGAGGTTGTTAAAAACATGTCATCGGAACAAGTAGATAACGGAACGGTACAAAAACAGGAACATATTCTTTCACGTCTTCTTGAGGCACAGCATTCGATTAATCAGCGGGATTATAATGATAAAAGAGAATCGCAAAGCGGAAAAGATATGGCACGCCAGTCTCCGGCCGAGCTGAATTTTTCAATTTCATCCAGAAAAAATAAAGTAAGGGATGAGTTAAATAAAGCATTACAAGAAGGTTATACTAAGGATTATCAAGAGTTAATAAGAAGATATTATGAAGCTTTACAAAAAGATAATAATAAAAATTAAACAGGGTCAATATGTACAAAAACCTGATTTATATCAGAGAGATTTGAAATTGCCGCCTGAACATTTTTCCCAATATCATGTGATGTTTCCGTAGATAAATTTTTATTCACATCAATATGTATTTCAACATGAAATTTATTTCCAACATAGTGCGATTTTAATTCATTCAAACCGAGAACGCCTTCTACTTTTAAAGCAACATTAGCTATTTCAAGAATTAAACTTTCATCGGCGGATCTTCCCATAAGGTAATCAATATTTTCTTTTGCCATTAGATATGCCGAGCGGAAAATAAATAATGCAATTGAAATTCCCGCTATTCCATCGAGATATCTAAATCCTAACTGGACACCAACTATCCCTACCAGTGATAAAGTAGAAGTTAATATATCGTTTCTACTGTCTATTGCGGTCGCTTTAATTGCTGGGCTTTTAAATGCTTTTCCAACTTTAGTCTGGTAATGATTTAAAAATATTTTAGTAATAACAGTGGCTATAAGAATTACATAAACTGCCGGAATAACATTCAAGCGAGAAGGTGTTATAATCCTTTTTACAGATTCTTCGATTAAATTTATACTAAGTAAAGCCGTAAATAATGCAACAAGGAAAACCGAAAGGGGCTGAGCGGCATTATGACCAAACTGATGATCGTGGTCAGGCTTCAGAAGTGATATTCTAACACTGTACATAATTGCACCTGAAGAGATCATATCAGTTAGAGAATTCAGAGTATCTGATATAACTGCAATTGAGTTGGAAATTATACCGGCTGCTGCTTTTATAATAAAAAGGAATATATTAGCTGCAAGTGTTAGATAAGCAGCTTTTTTTAATTCTTTAGCCATTGATAAATATTTATGATTCTTACGGAAAAGATAATGATTTTTATTAAATCCTCTAAGTTTTATTTTTTTCCTAATTTTGTTTCAATATGTCTCTGTTAGGGATTTTTATAAATCATAATCTTGTTATATTTAAATAGTAATTTTTGTGTTAAATCTTAATAGTAAATAAATTATAGCAAAATCGCGGGAACGCTATTGTAGATTCGAAAAGCTAATTGATGCATATAAGTCTAAATAAATATTTAATTTGTAATAACTTGTAGCTGATATCAGATGGTTGAAATTTTAAGAAATGCTCTGGAGATTATTGGGGAAATTAGTAATTCATGTTCCGGGTACATTTTTAAAATCAGTTTCCAAGAGGTAGAAATTTTAGCCTCGTTTAGTGAGTATGATAAAATACCTAACATTATAACTGAATTTATTATACTAACCCAAAAGTCTTCGGGATTTAGTGAGGAAAACATATCAAATATGGTTCCTTATAAAAAGTTAGCTGAAACCAATGGATGGAACTCATTATTTATCAGGGAATTACAATCTAAGACAATAGGCATTAATTACTATATACTTTTATTTTCAAAGAAAAAAGAAAATTACATTGAGACAAGTTCCTCACAATTTGATTCTCTACTTAATAAATTTTATAATATTATTATGGAATTTGATTCAAATATTTCAAAATCCAGTAAAGATATCAATCCGGGTAGTTCCACAGATCAAAATGCTGCCAGGATATTGGAATCTTATTTTGAGGCTTCAGAGGACTTTGTATTTATTCTCGATAAAGATGGTTATTTTAAAAGTGTAAATGAGTATGGCGCGGCGTGTCTTTATTATGAAATCTCAGAAATAGAAGGGCAACATATAATTGAATTAGTAGCTTCAAAGAACAAAAAGATACTTTCGGAATCGTTTCAAAAAATTTTAGATGAAGAAAAACTTGTTACTTTTGAAGTAATTTTACTAAGTAAATTCGGCAATGAAGTAATTTTCCAGGTAAATTGTAAACGATTAAAAGGTGAATCGGAGGAATTTTATGTAATAGGTGTCGGGAAAAATATTACCGAGCTTCGTTATTACGAGGAAAAAATCAAGGAATTAAATATGAGACTTCTTGAGGCCAATAGACTAGTTTCAATTGAAAAGCAAAGATCAAAGAGGCAGAAGACTATCTTAACTGAATTGAACAGGATGAAGAGCGAATTTGTATCAAATATTTCGCATGAACTTAGAACACCTCTCGCTTCAATTATAGGTTTTTCGGAGACTATTTCTTCGGATCCAAATATGCCGACTGAAATGAGGAATGAATTTAATGAAATCATTCTTAATGAAGGTAAACGATTAGCAAAGCTTATTAATGAGATGCTTGATATTTCCCGGTTGGAAGGTGGGCAGATTGAGCTTTTAAAAAATGATTTTGATATTATTAAAATATTAGATGAAGTTTTTGAAGTAAACCAAAAAGCTATCCAAGGAAAGGACTTGATATTAACAAAAGAAATTCCCTTGGAGCCGGTCATCATCAAAGGCGATAAAGAAAAGATTTTTAGAGTACTAAATAATATTTTGAACAATGCTATTAAATTTACTCCATTCAAAGGACGTATTAATATATCCGCACTAAGTTTATATAAAGAATTTGAAATTACAATATCAGATACGGGAGCGGGAATTCCGGAGAAAGATCTTCCATACATCTTTCAGAAGTTTTACCGTGTAAGTAGGCCCGGACCCGAAATTTCAGGAACAGGGCTTGGTTTGGTATTTGTTAAACAAATTGTAGATTTGCATAAGGGTTTTATTAATATTCAAAGTGAAGTGAACAAAGGAACTACGGTTATCCTTAAATTGCCGAGATAATCTAAAGTTTAACAACCGGGAAGGAGTATCGTGAACAAATTAGTCTTTATCGTTGATGATGAGCAAGCAATTTCTAAATTGCTCAGTTATTGGGTAAAAGATAAATGGAAGTATGACGTTGAGATATTCTCAAATGGGGAGGATGTATTGAGAAGGTTAAATGTTAGACCTGATCTTATCTTGTTGGACATTATGCTTCCCGGAATAAATGGAATCGATGTTTTAAAAAGAGTAAAACAACTAGATGAAAACCTGCCGGTTATTATGTTGTCTGCACAGGGAAGTATTGAAGTGGCAGTTGATGCCCTAAGGTTAGGTGCTTTTGATTATTTTTCCAAACCAATCGATATTCAGCACCTGGAGCCGGCTGTTAAAAATGCAATTAAAAGCTATGATCTTCAACGCGAGCTTGAGAGCCTAAAGGAAAATGTTAAAAAAGAGTACAGTTTTGATAATATGATTTCTGCCGATGGAAGGATGCAGGATGTATTCAAACTTGTTACCAAGGTTTTGAATAATGAAATAACAGTTCTTGTTTATGGTGAAAGCGGTACAGGTAAAGAATTAATTGCCCGAGCGATTCATTATAATGGAAAACGAAAAGATAAACCATTTATTGTAGTTAATTGTGCCTCAATTCCCCGTGAGCTTCTTGAAAGTGAACTTTTTGGTCATGAAAAAGGTTCATTTACAGGTGCTCATCAGAGAAAACTTGGAAAATTTGAACTAGCGAACGGTGGGACTATATTTCTGGATGAAGTAGGTGAACTGGAAATGCTTCTTCAGGCGAAGCTTTTACGTGTAATCCAGGAAAGAGAATTTGAAAGAGTAGGCGGTACGGAACTTATTAAAACAGATGTAAGAATAATTTCAGCAACGAACCGCGATTTAAAACTTGCAGTAGAGAAAAAAGAATTTAGAGAAGATTTATTTTATAGGCTTAACTCATTTCCTATCTCAATTCCTCCGCTTAGATTTCGAAGAGGCGATATTCTTGTACTTGCTCAGCACTTTCTTGATTCTTTTAATAAAAAATTAGGAAAAAGCGTAAAAGGATTCTCTAAAAAAGCTGTTAAGCTTATCTATGAATACAATTGGCCTGGAAATATAAGAGAAATGGAAAACATGATAGAAAGATGCTTAATTATATGTGAAAAAGATATGATTGATGTAGATGACCTTCCATCGCAAATCCGGGTATCAGAGCCTGCTGGTGATGCTAATATAAACGGTTTTCTTTTCAGTGATGATACAATTATTCCGTTTGAAAAATTAAAGGAGGAGTCTATAAGACATGCTCTGAAAATTACAAACGGCAATATTGTTGAAGCTGCAAAAAAGCTGCAATTAGGAAGAGCAACTATATATCGGCTTATGGAAAAATATAATATTGAGAATCGTTCATTTGAATAAACAAAATTATTTTAAAATAATTTTTATAGAGATGTAATATGGATTTTACAAAAGAAAAACATGATGATGTTATTATCGAAGTAGTCAATTTGACGAGAGCAACTCTGAAAGAAGCTGAAGAGTTTAAACAAACCCTTGTTCAGGACATTGAAGCGGGAGCAAGAAAAATTATTGTTGACCTTAATGAATGTGAATTTATTGATTCAACTTTCTTGGGCGCTCTTGTAGTGTCATTGAAGAAAATAACTAATTTAGGGGGAGACTTAAGGCTTGTTGGCTTTCAGCCGGCTGTTCATTCTATGTTTGAATTAACAAGAATGTATAGAGTTTTCGAGGCTTTTAAATCAACAGAAGAAGCGCTAAAGAGCTTTAATACATAAAGATCTAAACAATAATTCCAATTTATAATAAGTTTTAGTTCTTTTACTTATCTGTAAAAGTTTATAGTGTTTTTGAAAAACATAGAAAAGGTATTATCCTTAATACTTGTTTGTATATAACATAAAAGTTGAAATTATTTCAATAATTCTATAGTGTAATTTTTTATAGAAGAATAAAACCGACTAATAATTCTAGGCAATTATTATAATATATGATAAACGATGAAATGAAATCAGTTTTAATCATTGATGATGATATAATTATTAGAAAGCTTTTAAATCATCAATTAAAACATAATAATTATAATGTATACGAAGCTTCAGGCCCATTCCAGGCATTTAATCTATTAAATAATAATAAAATTGATTTGGTTTTATGCGATGTAACAATGGATGAGATGGACGGCTTTGATTTTTGCAAAAAAGTTAGAGAAAATGAAAATTTCCGAGCTCTGCCATTCGTATTTGTAACTGCAAAAACGAGTATGGAAGATAAGTCAAAGGCCCTTGAAGCGGGTGGAGATGATTTAATTACAAAACCATTTGATGTAAATGAGCTGATATTAAAAGTTCAGGCTTTAATAAGAAGAACCGAGATTTATAAAGTATACGGTGTTAAAAAAAGTCTGGAACAATCATTTTCTCAGAAAACTGCCAAAATACTCTTAGTGGATGATGATCATTCGCTAGCGAAATTATTTCAGTATAATTTATCCAAAGCGGGATTTGAATGCGAAATTGCAACAAATGCTGAAGATGGTATAAAAATTGCTAAATCAATTCAACCGGATATAATTATATCTGATATTATGATGCCAAATATAGACGGGTTCCACTTCAGACGAATGATTTTAGCGGATAGTGTTCTTCGATCAGTTCCATTTGTATTTCTTACTTCAAAAAGTGAAGAAAAGGATATTCTTGATGGTTACGATCTTGGTATAGCCGAATATGTTTTGAAAACAGCCGGTCCCCGTGTTGTTGTCGCAAGAGTAAGTGCAATAATTAAAAGTTTGGGAAAAGAAAGACAAAAGGTTGTAACTGAACTGCACCAGGCCGCCGATTCTATGCGTGTAACAGTAGTACCCGATACTTCACCTGAATTCCAAGGATTTGAAATAAAACATTGGCATATCCCATTTCATGGGATTCCCGGAGGTGATTTTATCGACTATTTTCAGCTAGATGAAGATAATCTTGCGGTAGTATTGGGAGATGTTATGGGCAAAAAATGGGGGGCATGGTATTTTGCTTTTGCTTATGCCGGTTATGTAAGAAGCGCTTTGAGGGTAGCTCTTCAAACAATAAATGAGTTTTCTCCAAGCCAGATACTACAGCAAGTAAATAAATCTGTATATCAGGATGCGAAAGTATCTGAAGTTTTTGCAACTCTTTCAATACTAACTATAAATAATAAAACAAAAGTTGCCAAATATACCGGTGCTGGTGACCTTCCTATGATCTACAAGGATAATTCTACGGGTAAAATAGATGCGATTAAATCCAAAGGATTATTGTTAGGGTTTGCAGAACATGGTAATTTTGAAGATATTACTGTAAAAATGAATAAAGGTGATTCAATTATCCTTGTTACAGATGGAATAATTGAATCAAGGGATTTACGAGGATCACAATTCGGCCTCAAAAAATTGAAAGAAGTAATTGCTGATATTAAACCAGAAAATGATTTTATTGAAGGAATTAAAAAAGAATTTATAGATTTCACACAAAATAAATTTGAAGATGATATCAGCCTTATAACTATTTTAGCAAAATAATATAATCAAACTTCTGAACTTGCCTGAAGTTTTTCAGTTCTGTCTGCAATTTTTAGTTGGCCAATTAATTCAGACATATCACCTTCCATAATATTTGCAAGATTATAAAGAGTTAAACCAATCCTATGGTCTGTAATCCTATTTTGGGGGTAGTTATATGTCCGTATTTTATCACTTCTATCACCACTTTTTACCATAATTTTTCTTTGGGCGGAAATTTCAGCATTTTGTTCTTTAGTTTTTGCATCATATAATCTTGCTCGCAAGACTTTCATGGCCTTTTGCCGGTTTTTAAGTTGTGATCTTTCATCTTGACATTGAACAACAATACCGGTTAGTAAGTGTGTAATACGTACGGCTGTTTCCACTTTATTTACATTTTGGCCACCTGCGCCTCCGGATCTGAATATGTCTATACGAAGGTCGTTCGGATTTATATCTATCTGAACATCTTCGACTTCAGGTAGAACCGCAACAGAAGCGGCGGAAGTATGTACTCTTCCATTTGCTTCAGTTTCTGGAACTCTTTGAACTCTGTGAACACCACTTTCAAATTTAAGTTCGCTGAAAACATTTGTACCGCTAACTGAGAAGACTGCTTCTTTTATTCCACCCCGCCCCGTATCATTAATATCAATTAACTCAATTTTAAATCCCTTTATTTCACCATACCGGCTATACATCCTGAATAAATCACCTGCAAATAATGCTGCTTCTTCACCTCCTGTACCGGCGCGTATTTCCATAATAACGTTTTTATTGTCATCAGGATCTTTGGGTAAAAGCAAAAACTTAATTTTATCTTCCAATTTTACTTTTTGATTATCAAGTTCTTTTAAATCTGCTGCTGCTAATTCTGCCAAATCTTTATCAATTCCGGAGTCAATAATTTCTTTATTACCATTAATATTATTAAGTACAACTGAGTATGATTCATACACGTCAATTATATCTTCCAGTTCACTTCTTTCACGGCTGAGGCTTACGATTTTATCACGTTCGCTCATAAACGCGGGATCGGCAAGCTGCTGATTTATTTTATCGTATTTATCCTTAATTTTCTTTAATCGTTCTAATAAGTCCATTTTTAATTTCTCTTTCGCAGGATTGCAAATATAACTAACCTAGCATTTAAAATCTAAGTTATTTTAAATGAATTATTTCACATAATATTAAATATTTCTTGTTAACTTTTAATGTAATTTATACAAATAGTTTGAAAAAAATCAATACGCAAAGTAGTTATAAATTTAAGATAATTTTTATTATGGATGCTTGGAAGCATTTTAATAACTTTCACATTCATTTAATTTACGATATTAAAAAAAAATAATATTGCAAATTAATTACATATGAAAACATTTAATATCCCCGGCTTTTATAGAAGCCCGTTCATAACCAAAATTAAAGAAGCTAGAAAGCAGAAAGATCCGAGAAAAATTGATTTTTCACCGACCTTGTTGGATTTTGGGCCCATAAGATTTTATTTAGCACGTCATTTCGGATTTTGCTACGGTGTAGAAAATGCTATTGAAATTTCTTACAGAACCGTTGAAGAAAATCCAGGGAAACGAATTTTTCTATTAAGTGAAATGATTCATAACCCCGGCGTTAATAACGAGTTGATAAGCCGGGGAGTAAAATTCCTTATGGATGCTGCCGGAAAGCTGTTAATAAACTGGGATGAATTAAATAAAGAGGATATTATTATTATCCCAGCATTTGGTACTACAATTGAGATACAAAGCAGATTGAATAAAATAGGTATAAATCCTTACAAGTATAATACAACCTGCCCATTCGTTGAAAAAGTATGGAACCGATCACATCAGCTTGGGGAAAATAATTATACTGTAATAGTTCATGGTAAACATTATCATGAAGAAACTAGGGCTACTTTTTCACACAGTTTGATAAATACTAATGTGGTGATTGTTAAAAATATTGAAGAAGCTGAATTCCTCTCATCCATCATCTTAAATGAAATCAATAAAAGTGAATTTTACTCTTATTTTAATGGCAAGTACTCTGATGGCTTTGACGTTAATAGAGACCTTGATCGTATAGGAGTGGTTAATCAAACTACAATGCTTGCATCCGAAACTCAAGCTATTTCTGATTATTTTAAAAATACGATGTTGAAAAAGTTTGGGGAAGTAAAATTAAAAGAACATTTTGCCGATACTAAAGACACCCTTTGTTATGCAACAAATGATAATCAGGAAGCGACTTACGCGTTGCTAAATGAGTATGCTGACTTTGCAATTGTTGTCGGTGGATACAACAGCAGCAATACATCACATATTGTTGAGCTATGCGAAAAGAAGTTGAAAACATTTTTTATTTCTTCTGCACAAAAAATTATTTCTGACAGGGAAATAAACCATTATATCTTAAATGGAAAATCCGAAATTATAACTGAAAATTATTTACCGAGAAAAAATCCTGTAGATATTATCTTAACAAGCGGGGCATCGTGTCCCGACGCAGTAGTTGATGAAGTACTCCACAAGCTGTTAACTTATTTTGAAAAGACTAAAAATATAGATGAAGTTTTAGAGGAAGTAGTAAAAGAAAATACTTAGAAAAATATACCCTATCGAAAATCCTTCTATTTCTCAGACTCTTATTTAATATTAAGACGCATTTTTGAGAAAGTTAAACATGTAGTATCATCAAAAGGCTCATTCCTCCCATCTTACAAAATAATTAAATGATCAGATGTTTTATTCCATACGAAAAATTGAACCTTTGTAAAGATAAATTTCTATTCCGGTTAAAATAAAATAGTTTATATAATTTTAAAATTACCACAATATTTAAATTTTAAACACCGTCATAGAAAATTAAATGATGATGTTAGGAGTATAATTTAAATATTAATTGACTATTTATTCCCTTCTTCTAAATTATTTGCTGGAACATCAAAATATTTTGCTTGTAACACTTCTTTCGATTTATCGTTTTGAATCCAGGCAACAACCGCAAGATTATTATGATCCAGTTTACCCAGCCATTTTTTCCAATGAATAAGAACAGTGATGGTCCAGGAAGGATCTTTAGTAGGGTTTGTAAGATAGGCATCTAATCCTTTTTCAATTTCATCCAAATTGAAATTAACCGAAACAGTTTCTGTGCCTTTATCCGATTTTAAAAATGTTCCAGCGGGCCCTTTAAATAAATTCCGGACAACAAAAATATGCTTTTTTATTTCGTTCCCTCCGGAATAATCAATCGTCTTTTCGGCAAGTGCAATATGGAGAGAAGTGCCGCTGGGAAGATCGAATTCTTTATCGATCTGCAGATTGACTGAGATTGAATCATTAACCTTATTGACGAAACCATTCACTTTAATATCTGAGTGTCTGCTTAAAAATTTCTCTAAAGAGTATTTGTATTCATCAAATTTGTTCTTTGTGAATTCTTTTGAACCGCCGCCGTAAATCCTTGATGTACCCTCAATAATAGCTGTAGGTACCCCCATATGAGCGGTTTTGTCATAATATAGATATCGGCTGAAACCATTAGGATTTGTCATAGGATCAGGTGAGGGTATATGCTGGTGGTATTCAAGTATCGCAACTTCATTTCGTGTAAAATACTTTGATAGATAATCAAAAGCAAAATCCGCGCTAACACTCATCTGATCATCCGCACCTGTAAATAATTCAGCAAGGATAACATTACCCTTCGTGTTATTGCCTTTATAATGGCCAGGTTCGAACGATGAGTTATCATTATACTTCTGAGTTATTACCGATTCAATTTTATTCTGACTGATATTTTCATTAGCACTAAGTTTTCTAAGGGCGGATTGCAGGCTCAAGAACCGAAAAGAAATTAAACCATTTGTATAAGAATCTAATGCTTTTTGATATGCGTGAGCTTTTTCATAAGATTTACCAACGGTGTACCAAAAATTCGCATCCAAAGGTTCAGCTAATCTTTCAATGGCATCAAATATGCTAAAAGCTTCTTTAACTTTACCTTCTGCAAAAAGAACCAAACCATAATTCTTTGTAATTAAAACCCTGTCTTTAATAGCAGAATTGTCATTTAGTGTATTTTTGGATTCTTGTATCCACTCATTTGCCTGCTTTAAGTTAGTTCTAATTAAGGCGAGAAAAGCAGCAGCTGTTGAGTTGATTCTATATTTATCTTCCATTTTTGATTTATCAAAAAACAATTTTAGTGTTGAATCACCAATCACTTGTCTGAGCTTATCCTGATCCTTTTTAGAAAATCTTTCTTTTTCAATCCATTTGTTGAAGTTTGTGACTGCTTCATTTGTATTACCATATAATATTGCTGTTGCGGCAGTTTTTATTGCCAGAAGTCTAAATCCGGCTGCTTCCTGATAAGTTGCAAGATGAGATAAAAAATCAGGGTTATCTCTATCAACAGTTATGGCCTCTTTTTCCAATGCTAATGCAGAATCAGCTTGACCCAGATCAAACATTATAAGTGCTTTAGTATCAAGTGCCATCCCACCATACTTTAGTAAATTTGAATGAGTTTTCTTTGATTCGGAAACAGCTCTATTTGTGTAAACCGCAGCTGTATCCAAACCGACTTTTTTATGTGCAAGTGAGTATGCAATCGCATCTAAAATCCCAATTTTTAATTGTCCTGGTGCGAATTGAACGGCCTGATCAGCATAATTAAGAGCAATTTTTACTTTAGAATCATTAAGGTAAATTGAAAATAATTCCATTAAGGCATTTGTCTTATTGGGATTATCAGGGTAAGTCAGTATAAAATTTTTAAAAGCAACTATCCTATTTTGCTTTTCGGACAGGCTATCAATTCTTTGGTATGCATAGTTTCCTTGGTGTGCTATATCAGCTTTTGAGAACTGGCCACTTTCTTGTGATTGTGAGAATACACAAATAGGAAAAAATATAAAGAATAATTCAGTAAGGATTGATATATTTTTTACCTTTTTAAAGGTCATTTCTATCTCCAATTTTTTCTTATATAAATATTAAAAGATAAATAAATAATCTAATGCCTTTTTTGAAAAATAACAAGTATATCAATAATTTTTAATTAATAGATATGATAATTACTAATTATGACACTCCTAGTATTCAATATTTTTTGACGGATTTTGCAAATATTTTGATCGAAATACTAAAACAGCACCGCTAATCAAAATATAATTTTATTATATGATTTTGAATAATATTCATTTGCATCAGGCCTGCTATATTTGTTATTCTTTATCTTATTAAGTAAATTTTATAGATAAAAATTAAAGGTCATCTTAAAGTGAGGGCAATAATTCCGGTTGCTGGGTTAGGAAGCCGATTAAAACCACATACATATTCAACTCCTAAGGTTTTAATTAATGTTGGAGGCAGGCCAATATTAGGGCATATTCTTGAAAAGCTTATTGAAGAAGAAGTTTATAATGCGACGTTTGTTATCGGCCATTTGGGAGATATGATAATTGATTATGTAAGGCTAAAGTATCCTTCTATTAAAGCAGAATTTGTTGAGCAAAATGAAATGGAAGGCCTTGGGCATGCCATTTATACCGCTATCCCTACCATTGATGAGGAAGAAATTTTCATTATACTCGGCGATACAATTTTTGATGTAAATTTAAAAGATGTTTTTAGGAAGAAAGAAACTTCACTTGGAGTTAAAGAAGTTGAGGATCCCAGAAGGTTTGGTGTTGCAGTAGTACAAGATGGATTTATAATGAAACTGATTGAAAAACCATTAGTTCCTGTCTCAAATTTCGCTCTAGTTGGCCTTTATTATATTGCAAATTCTGAAAAACTAATTAAAAGCTTAAACAGCTTAATTGAAAAAGATATTAGAACGAATGGCGAATTTCAACTTACAGATGCATTGCAGATGATGATTGCCGGCGGTGAAAAAATAAAAGCATTTCCGGTTGAAGGTTGGTATGACTGCGGTAAGCCGGATACTTTACTCGCCACGAATAAATATTTACTCGATAAAAAAAGTGTGAGTAAAAAATTTGATAGTGTAATAATAAACCATCCCGTTTTTATACCGGAAGATGCAGATATTAAAAATTCTGTTATCGGCCCTTATACAACTGTAGATAGCGGATGCAAGATTGATGAGTGTATTATTAAAAATACTATCATAGGTTCAAATGTTCAAGTCTCAAAAACGCTTCTTGAAAATTCAATAATTGGAAGCAATGTAATAATCAGAGGCATGATTAAGAGATTAAATTCAGGCGATTCATCCGAAATCGATTTTTTTTAATTCATTATTAAAAAGAGGATAGATTACAAATGTCATATTTCTTTACTTCTGAATCTGTATCCGAAGGACATCCAGATAAAGTTTGCGATGCGATATCCGACGGAATATTAGATGCAATCTACAAACAAGATTCCAATGCAAGAGTAGCTTGTGAAACTTTTGTTACAACCGGACTTGTGTTAGTTGGCGGTGAAATTACTACAAAGGCATATATCGAAGTGCCCGATATAGTTAGAGAAACAGTTAAAAAAATCGGATATACTAGCGCAGAGTATAAGTTTGATTCAGAATCGTGTTCGGTGTTGAATGCTATACATTCACAATCACCGGATATAGCAATGGGCGTTGATAAAGGTGGTGCAGGTGATCAAGGATTAATGTTCGGTTATGCTTGTGATCAAACACCGGAACTTATGCCAATGCCAATTATGTATGCTCATAAGCTTGTAAAGAAATTAGCAGATATAAGAAAGAAGAACGACGGATTAATGAATTATCTGCGCCCGGATGGAAAATCTCAAGTTACTATTGAGTATGATGAGAACAACAAGCCGATAAGAGTTGATACAATTGTTATTTCTACACAGCATGATCCTGATGCAAAGCAGAAGATAATAAAAGAAGATGTTATTGAAAACATAATTAAAAAAGTTATTCCAGTAGATTATATTGATAAAAAGACAAAATATTTTGTTAATCCTACAGGCCGGTTTGAAATCGGGGGCCCCCACGGTGACAGCGGATTAACGGGCAGAAAAATAATTGTTGATACATATGGAGGCTGGGCACCACACGGCGGAGGTGCGTTTTCAGGTAAAGATCCTTCTAAAGTTGATAGAAGTGCTGCATATGCGGCAAGGCATATAGCAAAAAATGTTGTTGCTGCAAAACTTGCTAAAGAATGCCTTGTTCAGGTAGCCTATGCTATCGGAGTTGCTAAACCGGTTTCAGTTTTCATTGATACTAAGGGTACAGGAGTTATTCCGGATAAAGAAATTTCCAAGCTGATTCAGCGAGAAGTTGATCTAACCCCTCGCGGCATAATAAAAAGGCTAAATTTAAGACGTCCAATTTACCAAAAAACAGCTGCTTACGGGCATTTTGGCAGAAACGATAAAGACTTTAGTTGGGAACAATTAGATCTAGTCACGATTTTTAAAAATCATGCTTAATATTTTAACAATTATGTTAAATAAGTTATGATAGTTACAGGTATTACAAATTATATTTTAGCTTAATTTAATATTATAAAAAGGATTACTTTATGGGTGTACTGCTGGTAAAAAAAAATATGACCAAGTTGGATTATAAAGTAAAAGATATTTCGCTAGCTGAATGGGGAAGAAAAGAAATAAAACTTGCTGAAGCAGAAATGCCAGGACTGATGTCGCTTCGAGAAGAATTTGGAAAGCAAAAACCATTGAAAGGGGCAAGGATTGCTGGATGCCTTCATATGACAATCCAAACTGCAGTATTGATTGAAACTCTTGCTGAACTTGGTGCAGAAGTTAGATGGTCATCATGTAATATTTTTTCAACACAAGATCATGCTGCTGCCGCAATTGCTGCTGCAGGCGTTCCGGTTTTTGCTTGGAAAGGTGAGACTCTTGAAGAATATGATTGGTGTGTAGAACAAACATTATTTTTTGGCGAAGATAAAAGACCACTTAACATGATTCTTGACGATGGGGGTGACCTTACAAATCTTGTACTTGATAAATATCCTAAACTTGTTAATGAATTAAGAGGGATTTCTGAAGAAACTACAACCGGCGTTCATCGCTTGTATGAAAGAGTAAAAAACGGTACGTTACCTGTACCTGCTTTTAATGTGAATGATTCAGTAACCAAATCAAAATTTGATAATAAATACGGATGTCGTGAATCATTAGTGGATGCTATTAGGAGGGCTACCGATTTAATGCTTGCAGGCAAGGTTGCTGTTGTATGCGGCTACGGTGATGTAGGCAAAGGTTGTGCAGAATCTTTAGCGAATTCCAGCATGCGTGTTATCGTTACCGAAGTGGATCCTATCTGTGCACTACAAGCAGCTATGAATGGTTTTCAGGTTAAAACTTTGGAAAATGCTGTCATAGAAGCTGATATTATAGTAACGGCAACTGGGAATACCGATATCGTAAATGAAAAACATTTCAGAAATATGAAACAAAATGCTATTGTTTGTAATATCGGGCATTTTGATGATGAGATTGATATGGAATGGCTGAATAAGAATTATGGTGATACAAGAGATACAATTAAACCTCAAGTTGACAGATATACAATTGATGATAAAGATATAATAGTTTTGGCTGAAGGTAGGCTTGTAAATCTTGGTTGTGCAACCGGCCATCCATCATTTGTAATGTCAAATTCATTTACAAATCAGGTACTTGCTCAAATAGAACTTTTTACGAATCCCGGTAAATATGAAAATAAAGTATTTGTGTTGCCTAAGTATCTTGATGAAAAAGTTGCGGTATTGCATTTGAAAAAATTGGGTGTTGAACTTGAAACTCTCACACAAAAACAGGCTGATTATATCGGTGTACCGGTTAAGGGACCTTTCAAACCCGATTATTACAGATATTAAATAATAAAAGGTCAAGCAACTGCTCGACCTTTTATCTATTTCTCAATAAATCTATTAGTGCCTCTTCAAGCTTTTCATACCTAAATTTGAATCCTGCTTCTAATAATCTTTTAGGCATGGCTCTTTGGCTTGCAATTATAGATTCGGCAGCTTTACCAACGGTTAATCTTAATGCGAACAAAGGAACCGGCAAAAATGATGGCCGGCGGATCGTATTACCAATACATTTAGCAAACTCAAATTCCCTTACCGGATTTATGGAAACAGCATTAACTATGCCGTGGAGACTTGAGTTATCCAGCGCATAAATATATATTTTTATTAAATCTTTAATATGAATCCAGGGGAACCATTGTTTTCCAGTACCTAGATATCCTCCTAAAAATAATTTGAACGGTATGAGCATTTTTTTTAATGCACCACCATTAGTACTTAGAGCAATACCTGTTCTAATGATAACTCTTCTAATTCCTAATAATTCAACTTTCTCAGACGCTTCTTCCCAAACTCTACATACTTCAGATAAAAAATCCTTGCCATTCGAGGATTCTTCGGTCAATATATTGTCTCCTGCGTTACCATAAAACCCTACTGCAGATGAAGAAATAAATAGTACTGGTTTTGCAGTAGTAGATTCAATGGCTCTTACAATATTCTTTGTACTTAACTCTCGGCTTGTGAGAATTGCTTTTTTATAGCTTTCTGTCCATCTTTTAGAGTTAATATTAGCACCCGCCAGATGAACTATTGAATCTTTTCCATAGATATAATTCTCCCACTCTTCAGGTTTTTGATAGTTCCAGAAAATATATTCTTTTGCCCCTTTTATTAAAAATTTGGCTTTAGACGGATTACTAGTAAATATTGATATTTCATCTCCTCTGCTTATAAGCTGTTTGCACAGTTCTTTCCCGATTAACCCGGTTGCACCGGAGATAATAATTTTCCTGCTCATAAAATGATATCTTTATTCAATTTAGCAATATTATGAAAAAAAATGAGTAATTATTATTGTTGAAATATAATTTTTATTATTAGTTTTAAGTAAATTACTTTATTGAGTTTAGTTCAGCTTAGTTTTTAAAACTAACATAAATAATATTCAACATTTTATTAATAATATAATTCAGATGAATACGATCAAGCAGAACAGTAAAAACAAAATTAAAAATTTTAGACCGGATGAAGAAAAAATAAAGAAGCTTGAAGCTCAATTAAAAAAGAGCAGCTCTGAATTACGGTTGATTAAAAAAATGAACTTAACGTTTAAAGAAATTATTGATGACTCCAATATAGGTATATGGAATTGGAAAATAAATAAAGGAAATATTGAATTTTCAAATGCATACCTTTCAATGCTGGGATATTTAAAGAGCGAAATAAATAATAAAAAGAATTTTTGGACTAATCTGATAAACCCTGACGATTTAAAAGAGGCAAAAGTTAAAATACTAGAATCATATAAGAAAAAAGAACTTGATCTTGAGGTTCAATTCAGGATGAAGACAAAATTTGAAGGTTGGAAATGGATATACAGCAAAATTATAGTATTTAATCCGTTTGCGAACAAAAATTCTTTGCATATTATAGGCACAAACACAAATATCACCATGCAACTGCAATACGAAGAAGCATTAAGGGGGATTCAAAATGTAATGAAGAGGATTGTTGACACAATTCCTGATATTCTTTCTGTATATAATATGAATGAAGAACATTATACATATATAAATGAAAGAGGAAGTCAAATATTGGGATATAATGTAGATGAATTATTGTCAATGGATAAACAGCAGTTTCAAAGTATTATTCACCCTGATGATTTATATATATATAAAGAAGATTTGCAAAAACTTAAGTCAGCTGCCGACGGTGAAATAAATGAATCAGTTTACCGCATTAAAAATTCTACCGGCGAGTATAAATGGCTGCAGAGCAGAAACACTGTTTTTACAAGAGGTAAAAAAAATAAAACCGAAAACATTCTTGGTATATCAGAAGATATTACTGAAAAGAGAATTGTAGAAGAAGCTCTGAAACTGTCGGAAAAGCAGTTTGTAAAATCCTTATTAGATGCAGTTGAATCCGAAAGAAGAAGAATTGCAAGAGAGTTGCATGGAGGTGTTATTCACATATTGATGGTTTCTAACTTAAGGCTTGAAGTATTTTTAAAAAACAACCAATTATCAAGTCCAGAGCTTAATGAAATTAAAAAGAATATTTCTGCTGCCGGACAGGAAATCCGGTCCATAGTAAATGCTCTGCACTCATTTGTGCTTGATTCTTATGGTATCATAGAAGCAGTTTCCCAATTAGTAAGAGAATTTAATGAATTAAATATAGCACATTTAAAATATGAAACTCACGGGCAAATAGATAAATTAGATAAGAATATTGAACTATCTATATACAGAATTATTCAGGAAGCGCTTTTCAATATCACAAAGCACTCACAAGCTTCTGAAGCTTCAATTCAGTTATTTGGAAGAAACAAAACGATATACATAACTATAGAAGATAACGGAATAGGATTCGAACCTACGGATTATCTTGCGAAACCACCCAAAAAAGCGAGTTTTGGATTAATCTATATGAAAGAAAGATCGGAATTACTCTCAGGCAGCTTTTGTCTTGAATCAAAAACCGGGCATGGTACTGAAATACATATTGAGATACCATTCATTGAGAAAGTATAAAAAGTGAAAATACTCTTGGTAGACGATCATGTAATTGTAAGAGATGGAATAAAATTAGTTATTCAATCTGATCCTTCTTTAGAACTTGTAGGTGAAGCGGGAAACGGGATGGAAGCTGTCGCTAAATCCGCTGATCTTAAACCAGATGTAATAATAATGGATATTGATATGCCAGTTATGAATGGAATAGATGCAGTTAAGGAAATACGCAAAACAAACAAAGACGTAAAAATAATTATATTAACGATGTACGAAAAGGAATCGTTTCTGATTGATGGAATCTCATCCGGAATTAACGGATATTTATATAAAATGGCGAGTATGGAGGAGTTATTGCAAGCAATACATTCTGTATATTCAGGTATGGAAATATATAGCCCCAAGATTACGCAAATCTTATCCACACATTTAAACCAGAGAACCAATGATGTAAATACAGTTCATAGTCAAGAAGTTTTCCTTTCGAGAAGAGAAAAAGAAATAGTAACTAAAATTGCAGGAGGAATGTCAAATAAACAAATAGCAGAAGATCTATTTTTAAGCATATTTACAGTTAAAAATCACAGAAAAAACATTATGCATAAACTTGGTTACAAAAAAGTTAATGAACTAGTCCGATATGCAATGGAAAAAGGGTTTGTTAACTAAAAGTAGTTAATAAATGTTGATTTATTATTATACAATTCAAATCTCTAAAAACATCAACTAATTAGTTAATCTTCAACAGGATCAATAGTATTAGTTTTCTATATAGCCCTACCCTCTAATTCAGTTAAGCCATTTATTTATATGAACTTACTGAAACATTTGACCGAAATCCCAATAAAGAAGTTAATATATAGTTTTTGATTTCATATTATTCTTAAAACAAAATACTAGTCCTCATTTTTAATCCCTTTTTTCTCTCTCAAAATCATAAAAAAAACAAAATAAATAATAAAATGATGCCAAAGAGCTAATCAAAAAGGTACTAAAGAGCTATCCTCATATTTGGCCGTAACAGCGAAAATATAAGTGTAAATAAATATTTCATTAAAAAGCTGAAAACGGAATTTGAATATGAAAACAACAATAATTTTACTCGCTGTAATAATAATTAGCTCATTTAGTAACGCCCAAATTACTAAAGATAACATCAAGCAGTTATTAATTGCCCAAGGTATAGAAAATCCTGAATCTCAAGCTGAAGTACTATATAATCAATATGCTGATAGTAAGCAATTTGATATGCTTCAACTGAATAAAGCACTTGGAGAAAGCGCATTAAGTGGAGTTAGTATGGGACTATATCAATCATGTAATGCAAATTATCAAAATATAGGCTGGATGCCTAAATTTATGCAAGAATGGTATGGAACCACTGTAAAAACAAACCAAGTTATGGGCAAATCTCTAACTTTTCAGAAAATTTGGCGTGAAGCGGATTATATAAGCGATAGACAGGCATATGAGGATTTGAATAATTTTTTTAGTGGTAAATGGTACTTTGCAGCAATAACTCATATGTTTATGAAAAATTTAGCCGGGGCAATGGTAAGAAATGAAATGAGTTCTGGAAGATTATTATAATAATACAACATTAAAGAAATAATATTTTGATTTCAACTTTTTATAACTAAAAATTAAAGCTAAGGAGCATTTAGTTCGATAATAGAATCAATAATTCTCAGATTGATTAAAATGAAAGTATGTCGAAGTTTAAGAGCCAATGGTTACAATTGTTTTATTCTATTGTTAGTACTCTTTTTAACGGCATCAGTTTCTTATGCACAGATGACTAAAGAAGAAGTTTTTACAGTTTTGTCTTTGGAAGAATATCATGGTACAAACAATGCGAACGAGATAGATGTTATTTATGAAAGATATTTGAACCTAGTAAGTTACAAGCCAAATGAATTATTGGAAGGACTTGGCTATAGTGCTCTTAGTGGTATTGGCCTTGGGTCAGTAGAAAGTAGCGAATATGGCTACCAAAAATCGGGCTGGTTGCCTGTATTTTTAAAAAATTGGTATAATAATTCACCCCGGGGTGATGGCGCACCTATGTACCAATTGTTTGGCTGGCAAGAAGTTTGGCGGGAAGTAGACTATGCAAGCGACCGTGCCGCATACGAATCATTGAAATTATTTTTCGGAGGGAAATGGTATTATGCAATGTTGGTACATTGGGTAATAAAAAATACCTTCGCAACAATAGTAAGGGACAAATTTAAATACGATCAGTATCTCTACAGTTTTAAATTTGATCTTTTATTTTCCCTATCGAAATAAAAAATAATGAATCCAGTTATTATTTATTTTATAATTTCAAATTAAAAATTTTCCGAAATAGTTAAATTTTCAATTTCAATTATTTAAAAAAACTCAATTAATATAAGTTTATAGAAGATTTTACAAGTATTCCAGCCAATTTTGTATATAATTGAGGGATGATTGAACTCAAAAAGAATTAAAAACGATTCAAAGAGTTCTTGACAACTTAGGGTAATTTATTTAATTTTCATATGCCACTGCCTAAGAGCGGTGGCAATTTTTTTTAAATTCGCTATTAACAATAAAAAGTAAGTAAAAATGTCTGAACCAATTTTTGTTTATTTAACAAAAGAACGATTAGTTGAATTAGAAAAAGAGCTGCAAGAGATGAAATCAAATGGAAGAAAAGAAATAGCAGCAAAAATAGCAGAAGCTAGAGCTCACGGTGATTTATCTGAAAATGCAGAATACGATGCTGCAAAGGAGGAGCAAGGCCTTTTTGAGTTAAGAATAAGTAAATTGGAAAACATATTATCCAGAGCACGAGTTATTGATCCTTCTCAATTTTCAAATACTGAAATACATATTCTCTCAACAGTCTCAATCCGAAATATTAAAAACGATAAAATAATTGAATACATGCTTGTCTCACCTGAAGAAGCTGATTTTCAGACAGGAAAAATTGCACTTACATCTCCAGTGGGACAAGGACTAATGGGAAAGAAAATAGGCGATAAAGTAACTGTTAAAGCTCCAGCAGGACTATTGGAGTTTGAAATTTTATCAATTAAATAAATATACAAGCTTACATTGAGTGATGAATCGTATATACAACTTGCGATAGAAATTGCGAAAAAGGGAATGGGTAATGTAAGCCCTAATCCTTTGGTTGGATGTGTAATAGTTAAAAACGACAAAATCATCGGAGCCGGATTTCATGAAAAATTTGGTTCTAGCCATGCTGAGATTAACGCAATAAATTCTGCAAATGAGAGTATTGAAGGTTCAGCACTATATGTAAATCTTGAACCTTGCAGTCATACAGGCAAAACTCCTCCTTGTGTTGATAAAATAATTGAAAATAAAGTGAAAAGGGTAGTAATCGGTACGCTTGATATGAACCCTTTAGTAAGTGGCAGTGGTATTAAAAAATTAAAAAAAGCCGGAATTGATGTTAAAGTAGGAGTATTGGAAAAAGAATGTATAAATCTCAATAAATTCTTTTTTAAGTATATTTTTAAAAAAATACCATATGTAACATTAAAATTTGCTCAAACTTTAGATGCACGTATAGCCGATCATAGTGGTGATTCTAAATGGGTTACTTCAATAGATTCAAGAAGATATGTACATAGCCTTCGCTCCAAATATGATGCAGTTTTAGTCGGTGCCGGAACTGTTAGTAAGGATAATCCATCTTTAACGGTCCGTTTAGTTGATGGAAGAAATCCTAAAAGAGTATTAATTGATTCAAATTTGAGCCTTAAGTTTGATCGAAATATATTTAAAAAAAACACGGACAAAAGTCTGATAATTCTAACTTCTGAAAAAAGTCGTCAAAAACAAAGAAAATTGAAAAGATTTACAAATTTGGGAATCAAAATTGTTTTTATTAAAGAAGAATCAACTGGAAGATTAGATCTTAAAAATGCACTTAAGGAACTTGGGAAATTAAATATTGCTTCATTACTTGTTGAAGGTGGGAGTAAAATTTTTACTTCTTTCATAAAGGAAAATTTATTTGATGATATTTTAATGTTTATGTCCCCTAAGATACTTGGCTGCGGAACCCCTTCTATAGGAAGTTTAGGAATAAAAAGCCTTCGACAAGCAGTTAAATTAAAAATTGATAATGTTAAGCTTACTGGTGATGATGTTTTAATCGAGCTTATCAAATAATATTTCCGTCCAAATAAATTTCTGCCATTTACAAACATTTAAAGCTAGTAATTCTTTATTTTTGTATTTAGAAATAATAATTAATTCATTTTTATAATAACGCGAAACGGGTAAAAAATGTTCACTGGATTAATTGAGGAAACGGGTACTTTGATTCAGAAATTAAAAACAGGTGAAGGTTACCAACTTACTTTTTCATGCATTAAAGTTATGGAGAATATCTCAATTGGCAGTAGCATAAGTGTTAACGGTACATGTCTAACCGTTATAAAAACAAATGCAAATACTTTTACTGTCGATGTTATAGAAGAAACATTAAAAAAAACGAATTTAGACTATTTAAATAATGATGACAAAGTAAATCTTGAAAGACCTTTAAAAGCTGATTCCCGGATTGGAGGGCATTTTGTTCTCGGACATGTAGATACTACAGGCAAAATTATTGAAGTCAAGGAATTGTCTAATAGTCACTTCATAAAAATTTCCTTTCCTAAGAAATTTAAAATTTATTTAATTTATGTCGGTTCGGTTGCAATAGATGGTGTAAGTATGACTGTTGCAGAATTAGGAGAAGATTACTTCTCAATTGGTGTTATTCCGCACACATGGGAGGAGACAATATTCTCTTTTAAGAAAATAGGTAGTACCGTAAATCTTGAATTCGATGTATTAGGTAAGTATGTTGAAAGAATAATGCAAGGTAGAGATGTTGATCATAGTATTGTTAATAATATTTAGTATATAAAAATTCGACTTGATGAAAACAATAGAACAAAAAGTCTTAAAATTCATTGATGAAAAAGATCTGATTCAAAGAAACGATAGGGTTCTGGTGGCATTGAGTGGAGGGCCAGACTCCACTTTTTTGCTTCACTTTTTGTTGAAATTCAGAAAAAAGTACAATATTGAACTAGGGGCGGTGCATGTAAATCATATGATCAGGGGCAAATCTGCCATTGAGGATGAGGAATTTTGCCGGAAACTTTCTGTAAATTTAAACATTAAATATTTTGCTGGTCAAAAGAATGTTAGATTATATGCAAAAAAGAACAAATATTCTTTAGAAGAAGCGGGTAGAATTATCCGATACGAAACCTTGAACAAGGTTTTAAAGCAAAAAGGATTTAATAAAATTGCTACTGCTCACAATTGCAGTGATAATGCTGAAACTGTTTTATTAAATTTAATAAAAGGAACCGGGATAAAAGGTATATCAGGCATACCTCCAAAACGAGGCAATATAATTCGTCCAATCTTAGTTCTAAAAAAAAATGAAATATTGGAATATTTAAATAATTATGGGATCAAATACAGAATAGATGAATCTAATCTAAATACTGATTTCGAAAGGAACTTTCTTAGAAAAGAGATAATTCCTTGGATCAAGAAAAAACTGAATCCCGATTTTGAAAAAGCGGTTTTTAAAGCATCCGAAATATTTGCAGGATTTGCTAGTTTACTGGATCAACAGATTAGGGAAGAATTAAAGGAAACAGTGGAGATTAATAATAAAGAAATAAAAATAATATCTGCTGAATTTGAAAAAGTTAATGAAGAATTAAAAAATTACGTAATTAAAACGGCGGTTGAAGAGCATTTTAAAGTTCCATTAACTTTTACAGATGTTAAAAATATTAAATCTCTCTTTAATAAAAAGACCGGTAAAAGTATAAATCTTCAAAAAAACTTTATTGCATCAAGAGAAAGAGGACTTGTTAAAATCTCAAAATTAAATAAAATTGACCTTTATAAGAATTTAAAGTTAATTGAAGGTGAATCTGTAAAAGTAAAAGAGAAAACTTTATTTATAAAATCTATTAATGAAGCCCCAAAGAAATTTTCAGCTAATAAGCTGACGGAATATATTTCAGCCGACAATATTTCGGGATACTTTTTGCTTCGGAGATGGAAAGCAGGAGATAAATTCTCACCGCTAGGATTAAAAGGTACAAAAAAGATATCTGATTTTTTAAATGAACAAAAAATTACATCTGCAAGAAAGAAAGAACAATTAGTTCTCACAAATAAAGGCCGTATTGTTTGGGTACTAGGACTTAGATTAGATGAAAGATTTAAAATCACTAAAGATACAGAAAGGGTCATTGAATTGTGTCTGACATAATTAAAGGAATTAAAGAATCTGTTTCAGCAAGAGAAGATAGGATAGTTATTGGAGAGGATTGTTTTGTTCCGTTAATAAAAGAGGAAGATATTCAAAAAAGAATTAAGGAACTTGGGGAAAAAATATCAAAAGATTATAATTCAAAAATCCCCGTATTTATAGGTATTCTAAACGGTGCTTTATTATTTTTATCTGATCTTATCAAGAATGTTTCAATTGATTGTGAAGTTGACTTTCTAAAACTCTCAAGTTATGCTGATAATAAGATCTCTTCAGGTAGAGTTAAAATGCTGAAGGAACTCAATTGTAAAGTAACCGGGAGAGACATAATAATAGTTGAAGATATAGTAGATTCCGGGCTATCTATGAAATTTATAAAAGAATTGATAGCAGATCACAATCCAGACAGTATAAAGATAGCGTCACTGCTATTAAAGCCGAATAGTCTTAAATATGATATAAAAATTGATTATATTGGCTTTAATATTCCGAGCCAATTTGTAATTGGTTATGGTATGGATTATGCCCAGAAGTATAGAAACTTAAGGAATATATACATTTTAAACGAATGAAACTTAATTAAAGAACAGAAACAAAAATAATATAATATATGGCGGAAAATAACGATAACAAACAAACTCCCAAAAATTCTAAAGGGAATGGGGGTCCTAACAGGCCTGACGAAAATTTTGATTGGTCAAAGATTATAAGAATGGTTTTTGGTTGGGGTGCAGTAGTTGTGGCATTTGTTATTATTTTACAGCTATTCAAAACTAATTCTACAAATTATGTAGAGATTCCATATCCTCAGTATGAGAAACTTTTGAATGATGATCAAATGCTTAAGGCAACCATTACTAAATCCGATGCCAATGATTATTTTTTCAAAGCAGAATTAAAAGCCCAGGAAACCATTATGGTTAACGGTAAAGATGTTCCTGTTAAATTTATTTCTGTTTATATACCCGAACCAATACTTAAGGATCAGGAAGCTGAATGGAAAATTAAGAATATCAATTATACATTTGATAAGGAATCTAATGAATGGATGGGAATCCTGATAAGTTTTCTGCCCTGGATTGCTATAATTGCGGTTTGGATAATAATAATGAGGCGCATGCAGGGTGCGGGCGGTGGAACACGCGGTATTTTTTCGTTTGGTAAAAGTAAAGCTAAACTTATTCCCCAATCTGCTCAAAAAATTACTTTTAGAGATGTAGCTGGTGCTGATGAGGCTAAGATGGAGCTTCATGAAATAATAGAATTTCTTAAAGAACCTACTAAGTTTCAGAAACTTGGTGGTAAGATTCCTAGGGGAGTATTGCTATTAGGACCTCCGGGAACCGGTAAAACCCTTTTGGCGCGTGCTGTTGCCGGCGAAGCGGGCGTACCTTTCTTTTCTATAAGCGGCGCAGATTTTGTTGAAATGTTTGTTGGCGTCGGCGCCAGCCGGGTTAGAGATTTATTCGAACAGGGAAAGAAGAATGCTCCCTGCATTATTTTTATTGATGAGATTGATGCTGTAGGCAGGCATCGTGGAGCCGGATTAGGCGGCGGACATGACGAAAGAGAACAAACTCTTAATCAACTTCTTGTGGAGATGGACGGATTTGAACAAAACAGCGGTGTAATAATAATAGCTGCAACAAACCGCCCTGATGTTCTTGATCCAGCACTATTAAGACCAGGAAGATTTGATAGGCAGGTTGTTGTTGATCGACCTGATGTAAAAGGCCGTGAAGGAATTCTGAAAGTTCACACGAGAAATATCCCCTTGGAATCAACAGTAAATCTTGAGGTACTTGCAAAAGGAACACCTGGTTTAGCCGGCGCGGAGCTTGCCAACCTGGTAAATGAAGCAGCTCTTCTTGCAGCAAGGAAAAATAAGAAAAAAGTTGAGATGATAGATTTTGAGGAAGCTAAAGATAAAGTAATGATGGGAATGGAAAGAAAAAGTCTTATTATTTCTGAGGAAGAAAAGAAAACTACATCTTACCATGAAATTGGCCATGTACTGGTTGCAAGAATGCTTCCGGAAGCTGATCCAGTTCATAAAGTAACAATAATTCCTCGTGGAAGAGCGCTTGGTGTTACAAGTTACCTGCCTTTGGATGAAAAGCATACTTATTCCAAAGAATATCTTGAAGCCATTATTACTTATGCTCTTGGTGGCAGGGCTGCGGAAAAATTAATTTTTAACCACTATACTACCGGTGCCGGCAATGATATTGAAAAAGCAACTAATATTGCAAGAAAGATGGTATGCGAATGGGGGATGAGTGATAAACTTGGTCCATTAAGTTATGGTGCTAAAGAGGAAGAAATATTCCTTGGTAGGGAGATTCAGAGACACAGAGACTATAGTGAAAAAACTGCTATTGATATTGACGATGAAATTAGGGGAATAGTAAATTCATCAATGGCAAGAGCTGAAAAAATTCTTGATGAAAATATTGATATACTTCATAAACTTTCAAAAGAATTGCTTGAACGTGAGATTTTGGATTCAGAAGAGATTGATAAGTTAATTCATGGTGAGGAACTGCCACCATTTAAAAAAGAAGGTAATGGTGTTACGGAAAATCCCGATGTATTACCAGATCATGTTAAAAAATTAATGGAACAAAGAAAGCCAAAAGAATTTAATCCGACAGATGACACCAACAGGGCATGAAACTATTAATTACAAAGATGAATTAGTAAGAAAACTAATTCATCTTTGTTCTCTTTCGATACCTATCATTGTTTATTTTATTCCACGTACTGTTTCAATTACTATATTAAGTTTTTTAACTGCTGCGGCAATAGTACTTGATCTTTCAAGGTATATCTCTCCCCCCGTCGGAAAGATGTTTTATGCCATTTTTGGATTCCTGTTGAGAAAACATGAAGTTGACAATAAAAAAAAGAATTTAAACGGTGCAACATATGTTTTCATTTCAGCATTAATGTGTGTAATTATTTTTCCTAAAATTTTATTTCTTACCGGTTTCACAATATTAATTATCAGTGATTCTTCCGCGGCATTAATCGGCCGAAAATTCGGTAAGCATAAATTTTTGGCAAAAAGCCTGGAAGGTACTCTGGCATTTTTTATAAGTGCAAGTATTGTTGTTTTATTTACACCGAAGATCAATCATCAATTGACTGAGTATTTTATAGGTATAATTGCTGCAGCTATTGGAGCAATAGTAGAGAATATTTCATTCGGTTTTGCAGATGATAATTTATCAATTCCACTTTCTACGGGATTTGTAATGTGGGGTCTTTACCTACTATTACTTCCGCATTTGCAACTTGTTTTGTCAAATGTTCCCCAATAATATGTTTTCTTCTTATTTTCCAAGCACATCGGCAAGACCCTGGGGTAAAATATAATTTGGTAAATCATTCTTTATTTTTTTTATGTAAATCTTAGCCCTGTCTATTTTATCAAACTGCATCTCATACAATGCTCTGCGTGCAAGCATAGATCCAACCGTTTGTTCAATGAAATTAATATATTCAGTTCTAACTTTAGGAAAGCGGATAATAAAATTGGGATCAGGTGCCGGAACATAATCAGTTCCTTTTACTACTTTAAATAAAAACAAATCCGGAACAAGAGTATATCCTGCCGGTAACGTAAACTCACCTCTTTGCATTTCATTTTCAAATAATTCAGGCGCAACATAAAAATTGCCATTACTAATATTAGTGCCGACTAAATCGGTCAAGATTTTGCGGTAATAGGCTTCCAGAAGTCCCGGATCAAATTGATCATTGCTTTCGAAAGGGGCCACTGCAGTTAAAAAATTATTTACATCTGTTCGCATTCCGTTAAAAAGTTTTGGATGATTGTTATCTAATTGATGATAGTACCAGGAACGTCTTAGTAATTCCTTGTCAACAACAGTAACATCCGGGCGGAAATTTTCAACATATTGAAAGTAATATGATGAGGCAACGATGTAATCCCATTCGTAACTGAACAGGACTGAATTTTTACTACACAAATTTAAAATGTTCTTTGTATAATCTTCAAATGTAAAAACATCACTTTTATCCACGGCTTCATAATTGAAGTAAATTTGAACACTCAAAAATACTGCAATCAATGATACTGATGTAAAGTAAGGATGTTTTGCATGTTTAAGCAGCGTTAATATTTGTACAATACCAAAAACGATAAAAAAGGCTAGTGCGATATAAGCAATTAAAAAGTAAGAGTCTATGTTATGAATATCGTAGTTAATAGCGTAAGATACCGTAAATAGAAAAAGAATGCTTGCGAAAATGAAAAACTTTCTGGCGGTAAGAAAAGATGCAACTAAACCAACTATGCAGATGAATGAATTTACTAAATATTCAGAAGGTAAATTTTTAATAAAATACCGGAATTGCTTTTCTGCCGTTGCCATAGATGAGAATAACCAAACATGATATTGATTGGCTTCAATATGCTGAAGTATTTTAGCTAAGGTATTAGGATTACTCCAATTTAATACGGGATTTTGTGCTGCACGAATCGGTAAATAAGAATATATCAAGATCAAGATCGGTATGAAAACTGTCATCATTAGCCCGATTCTTTGAAAACTTATTTTATTAAATTTATACTTTTCAAAATATAGATACCCTGCAGCCGGAATTAAAAATAAAGTTGTCATGTGGTTGCAAAATCCGAATGCCAGAAAAATAGTAAAGAGCATCCATGGGTTAAAATATTTCAATTCGGCCGGATTGTCTTTATATAGATAAGCTTTTAATAAAAATAAAACTATTAAATTGGACAAGAAGAGCCCGAATGAATATGTCTCAACAGAGGTGCCTTGTATCCAGAATCTCTTACTGAATCCAAGAATTAATCCACCGAAAACTGCTCCTAGGTATTTTTTTATTTCCGGTATCTCATATTTACTTTTGACGGGTCTATTAACTTTTCCTTTTGTTTTATTATCTTTTATTTTTTGATTTCCCTTTAATAATAACTTCTTAGGCACAAAATCATTTATATTATCGAGAACTAGTTTTGATGTGTAAACAAAAACCATAACCGCAAGGCTGCACCAAACAGCAGTGAGTAAATTCAACTGATATATTTTTCTTAAATGAAGAGGAAGCAGGTAGAATAAATGTCCGATTAAAGTAAATAAAGGATATCCCGTTGGATGTGCTATCCCAAGTTTTGCTTGCACAGTTGCGAGTTCCCCTGAATCGATTTCGACTACACTAGGTGCTAGAGTAAACAGGTAAATAATAAAAACTAATAAGCCCGTCAAAAAAGCATAATATTTCTTTATATACTTTAGCATTTTTTTAGTTTAAATATTTTTCAAAGATTGAATGGTTTAATTTAACAATTTTATTGAAAATTTTTATGAATTCATCAGGCATATTAAAATTTAATACTCCAGATAAAATGGAAGTATTCTCTTTATTTAAAATAAGAATTGAAGTAGTGCTGTTAAAAATTACCTGATTTTTTAATTCCACTTCTTTGAGAAAAATAAAATTATTTTTTAGAATATTAAGATCATGAAGTTTTTTGTTAGATTTTATCATGTAAGAAATTATTTGATCCGTCCTTCTACCGATACATTTGGAAAAATATATTTTATCTGATAATAAAAAATATTGAATAAGAAACTCTATTTCTGTTATACCTCCATATCCTTTTTTTAGATTAAAACTTTCAGTAATTGAATGGCCGTAGAGAGGGATAAACTTTTTTCTCATTTCCGATATATCCAGTTTAAGCTTTTGCTTTTCAACTCCTTCTAATTTCACTTCTAAAGTTTTAATTAACTTGTGGATAATATTTTTATTGCCCGCGACTAAGTTTAACTTACAAAAAGCTTGCAGTTCCCAGGTTCTTGCTCTTTCAAGTATATAATTATTATAACTTTGTAAATCCCATACAAGCAGGCTACTTTTCCCTTCTGGGCGCAACCGGCAATCCACTTCAAATGGTTTAAGCATTTCTTTAAGCTTAAGAAATAAATATTGAAAAAATTTGTGAATATTAGGATAAAAATCTAATCTATCAACAATAAAAATCAAATCAATATCCGAAGAAAAAGTCATTTCTCCGGCTCCGAAACTACCAAGAGCCGCAATAGCATATTTTGTTTCATCAATAATCGGATTTAATATTTCTCTTGCTGTAAAAATTATGACTTGTGTAAAATATTCCTTGAATGTTTTACGAATCTGCGTTGATGTGATGAGTTTTAATGAAAATTGTACGCAAAGTATAAACAATATCTTGCTAGTTGTTAAATCTTTAATATATGAACAACTTAGGGAAAAACTTAGATCTGAAATATTTTCAAAAACTTTTTTTGTTAACAAATATTCTCTCAAATCATCATTTTCAGCAAAAAGGTCGATGGAGAGCTGCGAAAATTCGCATAACGTAAGAAACGAATTAAAGAATTTCTTGTTTTCAAATTCCTTGTACCAGATTGAAGGGAAAGAGGTACCTCTAATTACACGGATGAAATTTTGCAAAACTTTATCCGGGTTATAAGAACGTTCCAAATAAGTTAATAATTGCGGTTCAATTTTCTGAAAATTATCTATAGAGTTTTTATCAAATTGTTTCTCTCCCCAAGGGCTTGTACCCTCACGAAGGAATTGAAGATTATTATAGGCTCTAGTCTGATTATTGAATGTTATCCCGTGGAACTTATCAAATTTTTGGTTTGATAATGATTTAATACCCATGACCGATCGATATATTTTGAGTACAGATTTTCTATTTTCTGTTACAGTATGTTTAAATTCGGATTGGCTCTGAAAGCCTAAGAATGAAGAAAGCTTTTGCAGAAGTTCGCCCTCACAAGGAATATTATGAGTTTGAGAATCATTCATCAATTGAAGATAATGTTCAATACGTCGGTATAATATATAAGCGCCTAAAAGATTTTTATATTCTGATTCTGAAAGTAGAAATAAAGAATATAAAGTTTGAATTGCTTCAATTGTATTAGGCGTTCTTAATCTGAGTTCCCTACCTCCGTTTAAGAGTTGCAAAACTTGTATTGAAAATTCAATATCGCGTATGCCCCCGGGAATTAATTTAATATTTTCTTCATCACCAAGTTTATGTTCAATTTTTTCTTTAATCTTTTTAATTTGATTAATGGGTGAATTGGAGAAAGAAAGCGGATAAACAAAATGTTGAATATAGGAAGAAAAACTATTATAAAGAGATTGGCTCCCGGCAATAAAATCCATTTTTATAAGCATTTGCCTTTCCCAATCTTCTCCGCGACTTTCATAATAATCTAAGAATTCACTTAATTCCCGGCACAAGGGAGAAGTTTTCCCATCTGGCCTTAGTCTGAAATCTATTCTGTATATGTAACCAGAGCTTGATATAGAAGATGCGCTTTCAATAAAAAGGAATATGGTTTCGGTTAATATTTCATTATATGTCTTATTATTTGATAACAAAATGTTTTTATCATAAAAAATGATCAAGTCTATGTCGGAGCTGTAATTTAATTCATGTCCGCCTAATTTACCCAAGGCAATTAAACAATATTCTCTGTGAAGTATTTTTAATGAATATTTATTTAATATTTCACTATAACATAATTCAAATAGTTCCGCAGCAATGGTTTTTGACAATACAGATAATTCTCCGGTAACTTCAACTAAATCAGCTTTATGCAATAAATCTTTAACACCAATTCTTAATGTTTCTTTTCGTTTTAATCCTCTCAGTGAGTTTACTTTGGCTTTAAAAGTTTTAAATGTTGCAATTGTTGATTTAACTAATAAGGAAGACTTAGTAATGTCTAACCGGTTTTCAAGATTTGAGGGATTGGCAATCCAGTAAAAATATTCTGGATTTCTAACAAAAATATCTGTTAGATAATTACTATTTGCTGCAACCGACACAAGAATTTCAATATAAATAGGATATTTGAGGCATTCGGTAAGCAGTGAATTTTTATCATACATACTTAAGATTATTCTAAGCAAATTTGATTCAGAGCTAAAGTTAAAAAAATGGGATGATATTTCAGAATCAAAGTAGCGAATTACTTCTTCGAATAAACCCGGAGATAAAAAGCCGGCAGTTTGGTCGGCTAACTTATTAATAAATTTTTGAGAGAGTTTATATTTTTTTTTAAAAGCCACGGTAACAATAATAATTTGATATGGTAATTTTACACTAATATTTAATGATTTTAAATAGAACAAAATTATTCTTTGTATTAAGACAAGACTTTTTAAGCCTCATTTTTTTACAAAATGCCCCCTAATTCTCATTTTAAGTGTTTTAGTGTCAATCTTCTTAAATTGCATTTCAGGGCATCAATGGTTAATTTTAAATTCAATTTATCCAATGGAGAGTAATTATAAATGAAAAGTTTAATCAAAGCGATTTTCGGCGATAAACAAACAAAAGATCTGAAAAAGCTTTGGCCTATAGTTGATGAAATAAATGAAGAATATGAAAAAATCAAGAATTTATCAGATGACGAACTCAAGGCAAAGACAACCGAATTTAAGGAAAGAATTCAAAATCATACAGCTGAACTTAGGCAAAAGATTGAGGAAACCAAGGCGAAGCTTCAATCCAATGATGAGATTGATATGCATTCTATATATGGTGAACTTGACAGATTGGAGGAAGAACTTGATGATAAATATGAAGAAATTCTGGATGAAATTCTTCCTGAAGCCTTTGCTGTTGTTAAGTTGACATGCCAGAAATTGGTTGGCAAAAGCTGGACTGTAGCGGGCAATAAAACGACATGGGATATGGTCCCCTATGATGTTCAGCTCATTGGAGGAATAGTGCTACACCAGGGGAAAATTGCCGAAATGGCAACAGGTGAAGGAAAAACATTAGTGGCGACGCTTCCGATCTATTTAAACGCTTTAACAGGAAGAGGAGTCCATTTAGTTACTGTAAATGATTATTTAGCATTAAGAGACAGCGAATGGATGGGTGAAATCTATAAATTTCATGGTTTAACTGTTGGAGTTATCCTAAATACAATGGATCCTGAAGACAGGAAAAAGTATTATAATTGCAATATAACGTATGGTACGAATAATGAGTTTGGTTTTGATTACCTCAGAGACAATATGTCTGTAGAACAGGAATTTCGGGTACAAAGGAAGCATAATTATGCTATAGTTGATGAAGTTGATTCCGTCTTGATTGATGAAGCAAGAACACCATTAATAATTTCTGGCCCTGTTGAAACTGATGACCAAAAATTTGATGAAATGAAACCGAAAGTTGAAAAGCTTTACAGGCTTCAGTCAAACTATGTTGCAAAGATAGTTCAGGAAGCAGAAGATTTGCTGAGCAGCGATGGGAAAGACAATCTGAACCAGGCAGGGGTACAGTTGCTGAGAGCTTACAGAGGTTTACCCAAGAATAATAAATTATCCAAAGTATTGAGCGAACCTTCAAACAAAAAACTTCTTCAGTCTACAGAAATGGAATTCCTTCGTGAAAAAGCAAAGAATATGTATATTATTGATGATGAATTATACTTTGCAATAGATGAAAAGAATAATACTATAGATCTAACTGAAAAAGGTCGCGAAGAACTAGCCAGGGGAAGCGGAATGGAGAAGGATTTCTTCGTTATTCCAGATCTTGGATTGGAAATAAGCAAATTGGAACATGATGAAACACTAAATGAAGAACAAAAAATTAAAAAGAAGGATATACTTTATAATCGATATTCGGAAAGCAGCGATAGGATTCATACAATACATCAGTTACTTAAGGCCTATACACTTTTCGAAAAAGATGATGAGTATGTCATAACCGAGGATGGGAAAATAGCAATTGTTGATGAATTCACAGGCCGTGTTCTTCCAGGCAGAAGGTATTCCGATGGATTGCATCAGGCAATTGAAGCGAAAGAAAATGTTAAAGTTGAAAAAGATACTCAAACCTTAGCAACAATAACACTCCAAAATTATTTTAGGATGTATAAAAAGCTTGCAGGTATGACAGGAACTGCAGAAACCGAAGAAGCAGAATTTTATGAGATTTATAAACTTGAAGTGGTTGTAGTCCCCACAAATAAAGATGTTGTCCGTAAAGATGAAGATGATGCTATATATAAAACAAGACGTGAAAAACTTAATGCTGTAATTGATCAAATTGAACAACTTCGTAAGGAAGGACGCCCGGTTCTGGTTGGAACTACTTCAGTGGAAGTATCTGAAACTATTAGCAGAATGTTGAAACGCAAAAACCTGCCTCATAATGTATTAAATGCCAAACAGCATCAGCGTGAGGCTGAAATTGTTGCACATGCCGGTGAAATAGGGGCCGTTACGATTGCGACTAATATGGCAGGCCGTGGAACCGATATTAAACTAGGTGCAGGAGTTCGGGAAAGGGGCGGTTTATTTATATTAGGTACCGAACGACATGAATCAAGGCGTATCGACAGGCAGTTAAGAGGACGTTCAGGACGTCAAGGTGATCCGGGTACAACAAAATTCTTTCTTTCTCTTGACGACGATTTAATGAGATTGTTCGGTAGTGAGAGAATATCATCTGTTATGCAACGTATGGGAATTAAAGAGGGGGAGGTTATTGAACATCCTCTAATAACAAGATCCGTTGAGCGGGCGCAGAAAAAGGTTGAAGAGAATAATTTTTCTATAAGGAAAAGACTTCTCGAGTATGATGATACTATGAATCAGCAGCGTGAAGTTATTTATACACGAAGGCAACGTGCATTACAAGGAGATAGATTAAAAGGTGAAATATTTGAATTGCTTGAAGAGTTGGTAGGAGAAATAGTTGAACAGAATTTTGAAGATGTGCAGGCTGATAATATTAAGCAACAAATAATGTTTAATTTAATAGTTGAATTTCCGCTTGAAACAGTTGAATTTGAAAAGCTTGGAAAAGATGGGATAGTAAAAAGAATTATTGAAGCCGCAAGGAATTTTTATAAGAAAAAAGAAGATATGCTCGGTTCCGAGATGATGGCAAGACTTGAGAGATTTGCAATGTTAAGTGTAATTGACCATAAATGGAAAGAGCATCTCAGAGAAATGGATGATCTTAAAGAAGGAATTGGATTGCGGGCATACGGTCAAAAAGATCCGTTAGTTGAATATAAAGTTGAAGCTTTCAAAATTTTTGCCGAATTATTAGTGCAAATAAGGAACGAAGTTGTCGCATTTTGTTTCAAGTTTTTTCCGCAGGCACCTGAAGAAGTACAAACCAAAAGGAAACGTCAGCCAATAGGCAGAATTAAAGCAATTAAACAGAATGCTGGTAATATTGGTTTAGCTTCAAATTCAGGCTCTTCATCAGAAGAAAAAGAACAGGTAAAAACAGCACCAGTACAGGTTGCTGATAAGATAGGTAGAAATGATCCATGTCCTTGCGGAAACGGTAAAAAATATAAAAATTGTCATGGAAAATAATAGAAGGGCTCTATGAAAAAGATCGAGGCAATAATTCGGCCTTTTAAACTAGATGATATAAGAGAAGCATTAGTTGAAGAAGGCGTTCATGGTTTGACAATTTCTGAAGTAAGGGGATATGGCCGGCAAAAAGGTCATACCGAAACATACCGAGGAAGTGAATATAGAATTGAGTTTGTTCCAAAAATAAAAATTGAAATTGTTATTGAAGACAGCAAAGTAGAAAAAATAATTGAAGCCATTTCGCGAACAGCAAAAACCGGACAAGTTGGCGATGGAAAAATATTCGTCTATGATATAAAAGATGCTATAAGGATCAGAACTGACGAATCCGGTAAAGATGCACTGTAAAATATTTTACCTTTTTGTTTTCTTCAAACTTTAATAAATTATTTTATGCAAATTAAATCTTATTCTATTTGGTCACAGCTCATTATCCTGATTACAATAAGTTTATCATCATACAACTGCGGAGTTTGGGGAAATTTTACAACCTATTTTAACCTTTATTACGATGCAAGTGTTATATTTGGTCAGGCTGAAGAAGATATCAAGAGTCATGAAACTGATATTTTCTCTGAAGGAATAGATACCGTATCAACAAGTACAAACGTATTATTAGATAAGGTCGAGGATAAATGCTCTCAAATTCTTCAGTTTCATGCAGAAAGTAATTATATTGATAATTCACTATTTATGGTTGGTAAATGTTTTTATTATCAAGGCAGTTACAGGAAAGCACTGAGAAAATTTGAGGAACTTATTGCAACCCAACCAAAAAGCAGCCTGGTATTAGAGACGCATCTCTGGATTGGCAAAGCCCAGATGAAACTTAAAGAATTTGATAACAGCTTATTAACACTTAAAGATACACGTGAACAGGCTATTAAACTTAATGAGAAGGAAATAGCCGAGGATTCATTTATTGAAGAAATTAAATATCAGATATTCAAACAAGATTACAACGCTGCCATTGATTTAGCAAAAAGCTTTTTAACAATTTCCAAAAATAATGTTCTAAATGCTGCTGTAGCATTTGAAATTGGTAAATTGTATAATATATTGAATAATTATAATGATGCAATTGTATATTTTCAAAAGGTTAAAGACTATTCACCTACATATGATATTAAATTTAATTCTCTAATTGAACTGGGAAAAGATCACAGGGAAATCGGGGAAAATGATAAAGCACTTGAAGTATTTACTCAATTAAGTAAAGAACAAAAATATGTCGACCTATTGGATACAATTGATTATGAAAGAGGCTTAACTTACCTTAGAATGGATAAAGTTGAAAAAGCAATTGACCGGTTTATGTATGTTGATACAACATTTTCCAGGATGGCAAGTTCGGGCAAGTCGGCTTATGAATTGGGGAAAATATTCTTAGAATATTATAAAAATTTTGATACCTCTATTTATTATTTTAATAGAGTAATCTCTTCAACAGCGCCAACCGAATATAAAAATTTAGCTCAATTATCGGCACAACAACTGATAAAATATGAAACATTGTATCTCTCGGTTCAGGATAAAAATAAACAATTAAGCTATGCGTTAGATTCAACATCATTTATAAGGGATTCAATTATTTATTATGCTGAGCTCAAAAAAAAAATGAAAGCTGCAAGGGCTGATTCTTTGAGACATAAAGAGCTGAATATAGTTAAAGCATCAAATGATACTACCCAGAATAGAAATCAGCAACAAACTAACCAACAGTCTGGATTGCAACAGCAGCAATTAGCCGGACAACAGCAACAGTTAACAGGCCAGCAGCAATTGAACGGCCAACAACAGCCAGGCCAGCATCAATTAACCAGTCAGCAACAGCAGCCTTTGGCCGGACAACAATCCCAGATATTGCTGCAAGGCTCATCACAGTTCTTATCGCAATGGAATCAGTTAAAGGCAGAATCTAAACCGCCGGAACGGCCGAAAACTTCTATCGACACACTTACCGATAGACTTGTAAAATCAGAATTTGAATTGGGAAATTTGTTATTTTTTGAATTCGATAGTCCGGATTCGGCTTATAAATATTACACTGATATAATATTAAAATATCCTCTTACTCCTTATGAAGGAAGAGTAGAATTTGAATTGGGTAACTATTATTTGGCGATTAAAGATACTTTAAAAGCCGACAGTATATTTAATGTGGTATATGATAAATATAAGACCGAGGACATTGTTAATTCAGCAGCAATAAAACTTAATAAACCCTTTATAGATTTAGAATACGATCCTGCAAAATCATTATATGTAGAAGCAGAATCGCTAATGACAAAATCTAAATTTGATTCTTCTATAACGAATATGTATAATATATATTTGTCTCATCCCAAATCCCGTTATGCTTCAAAAGCATTATATGCTATCGGATGGATGCTTGAAAATAAAAACTTAAATGATTCCGCGGTTGTTATTTACGATACCCTGACTAAAGATTACCCACATTCAATTTATGCTGCTGATGTTTTACCAAAATTAAATTTTTATAAAAATGAAGTAATTAGACTTAAAAAAGCAAAGGAAGACTCGCTGTATGCTTTAACTCGGCCTAAATCGGATTCAATATTGACGGATTCACTTCTAAATAAGAAACAAATATCGGGGAGTTTAGCTGCGAATACTAACGTTGGAATTAACACACCTATTAATACTAGTCCAAACAATACTCAAGACGGAAATAATTCTTTAAATAATAACGCAGTAGCTAATCCAGATACTTTAATTCGAAATTTGGGGAGAGGGCTAAGACGCTTATCAAGATAGTACTGTCTTATCTAATTAAGTAATTATCGATCAAGAAAATAGCGCAGGTATAAAGTTAAATGTTGGTAACTCAATTTCCCGAAAATGAAATAAGCCGGCTATGGTGTAGAATCCTTCCCTCAATCAAAAAAAGAAAATTTCAGAGTTTAATTCTTTACTTTTTATCACTTGTTTATCTTTCAATTCCATCGTTCGAAATACCACTGCTTGAATATTCGCATTTAAGAATTACGTCGATAATGGAAGAACGCGCACTACAGCATAATTTACTTTTTTATCCAAAACAATCTTGGGTAAGAATATCTAATGTAAACCCTAACCTGCTTAAGGCTATTATTTCGATGGAAGATGATGCTTTTTTTATGCACAAGGGAATAGATTGGAATCAGTTGGATAAGTCGCTAATGGAAAATAAAAGGAAGAACAAAGTAATTCGAGGTGGTAGTACTATATCTATGCAACTTGCTAAAAATTTATACCTCACTACGGAAAGAAACGTTTTTCGTAAAGCAAAGGAAATGCTTATTACATTCCGCTTTGAAAAGGAAATTTCTAAAAAAGCAATTCTAGAAAATTATATAAATGCAATAGAATGGGGGGATGGTGTTTTCGGTATTGAAAAGGCTTCCGAAACATACTTTAATAAAGAACCATCAAAATTATCTACAAATGAATGTACAAGGTTGGCTGCTGTTATTCCCTCGCCGCTAGAACATTTCCCAAATACAAACTCAAGATATGTAATTCGCAGGGCAAGTATGGCGCTTACAAGAATAAATAATGTAATATTATTCCCATAATAAATAATATGAAGAAATCTGAATTAAAAGATTTGATTGAAGGGGGCGAAAATCTTTATTGCGAATTTAAGCGCAAATTTTCTACTAGTGAAAAAATTTCCAAAGAAATGATAGCTTTTGCAAATACTAAAGGTGGTTTTATCCTTTTCGGGATCGATGATAATAAAGAAATTGTTGGGGTAGAAAGTGAAAAATCAGAAAGTGAGTTAATCAATGATACGGCTCTTAATTACTGTGAACCTCCAGTGCTATTCAATCTAGAATATATTGACATGAACGGAAAAGAGATAGTGGTGGTTGAAATTCCTGAATCTAAGAAAAAGCCTCACAGAATTCAGGACTTTCTACCCGAATTTGATATTAATAAAGCAATAGTAACAATCAGGGTGAATGATAAATGTATTCAGGCGAGCAAAGAAATGGTAAGGATACTTAGAGCCCAAACAAATGAACTGCAATTGAAAAAATATTTTATAGGCCCAATTGAAAAAATTGTTTTCGATTATTTAACGAAAAATGACACAATATCAGTAAAATCCTTAAGCAATTTGGGTAATATATCCGAAAGAAGATCCTCCAGAACGCTGGTTAAACTTGTTCGTGCTAATTTGCTAATGATTCATATTAAAGATAACGGTGAAGAATTTTTTACTAGTGCTGTTTGATGTAAACCTGCGAATCCGACTAGAATCATTTTCGATAAAATAGTTTTTTTTATTTGCAATTTAAGTCAAAAATTTTCCTTAGTTCAAAAATAGCTACACCGTATGCTACAGCAACATTTAATGATTGTTTTATTCCGTATTGGGGGATTTCAATTGAAAAGTCACACAAATCAATAAGTTCTTGCGAAACCCCGGTTATTTCATTACCAATGACGAGGGCTACAGGAAAATCTCCTTCAGATACACTATAGTACGGTTTACTATTGTTGGTTAGTTCGAGGGCACAAATTTTAATTCCCTCACTTTTCAATTTTAGAATAATATCTTTTGAATTTTTAAAATACTCCCATCTTACACTCTCAGTTGAACCCAGTGCAGTCTTAAGAATTTCTTTTTTAGGGGGATGCGGCGTGTAACCACACAAAAATAATTTTTCAATCATTACCCCATCTGAAGTTCTGAAAATTGAACCTACATTATAATTGCTTCGAATACTATCAAGCAGAACATAAACTGGAAGTTTTTTAACCCTGTCAAGAGTTTCAAGGGTACTCCTATTTTGAGATATTTCGTCGTGAGTCAGTTTTTTCATGAATAATGGAAAAATAACATATTTTATTCAAATTTAATTGCAAGCTGACCGCATGCCGCCGAAATATCATCGCCCTGTGTATCTCTAATCATGACGGTAATGTTTTTATTTCTCAATTTTTCAACAAACTCATCAATCCTTTGAATTGGTGTGGGCTCTAATTCAGCAGCAAATCCATACGGATGCATATGTTTTAGAGAATTAAAAGGTATGATATTGATTTTAGATGGGAGTTCACTGCATAACCCGATTAATGCATTCACATCTTCTTCACGGTCATTTATGCCTTTAAGCATTAAATATTCAAAAGTAATTCTTAGCCCGGTACGCTTTGCATAATATTTTACAGCATCAATGTTTTGCTTTAAGCTGTATTTATTATTAATTGGCATTATCTTTGACCGTATATCTTCAAAACATGAATGAAGAGAAAAGGCGAGTTTAACCTTAAGATTAGCATCGGCAAGATCGCGTATTTTAGGAGCAATTCCTGCTGTGGATAAAGTAACCTTTTTAATACTTACACCTGTAGTGAGTTCTTCTGAGAATATTCGGAGAGCTTTAACTGTGTTGTTATAATTTAGCAAGGGTTCGCCCATTCCCATAAAGACAATGTTAGTAATATTATCTTTACCAAAGTCCTTAGCTGCGAGCTGATACTGATCAAAAATTTCACCTGTTGTCAGATTTCTTTTATAACCCATCAGACCCGTAGCACAGAATGTGCAATCAAGAGGACATCCTACTTGAGTTGAAAGGCAGATTGTCGTCCTTTTTTCTTCAGGAATTACAACAGATTCTATCTTGAGCTTATCATTAGTCTCAAAAATATATTTTTTGGTACCTGTAATCGGTGAAGCTTCAGAAGTTAAATTCTCTAATGTTTTTAACTCGGTAATTTCTTTTAATTCATTTCTAAGCACTTTAGGGATATTAGACATATCATCATAATCAGTTACCAGATGATTATATAACCAGTTGAAAATTTGCTCGCCTCTGAATCGTGGTTTCCCAATGCTCGCGAAATAGTTTTTTAACTCATCTAAAGTCATACCCTTTAATTGAGTCACCTTTTTTTCTTGAACTGCAATTTTAGTTTCATCACCCATTTTTTTTACATCTTATTTATTAATGGTTCTAATATAAGAATTCATTTGTTAGTACAAAATTGATTTGCTACATAAGTGACGCAGGTAATTTTTTATCTATTATTATTGCTTAAAAAAGAATATTGGATTATTTTCTATGACAAATTTCAGTATTTAAAAGCTTTGATTTAGATCAAAAATTTAGTATTGATTACACTTCCCAAATATTATATTGCTAAAATTGATAATAAATTACTAAAATGGTGTAATATGAACTTCGATCTTACAGAAGAACATGTAATGATACGTGATACTGCACGAGAATTTGCACAAACTGAAGTGGCACCATATGCCTTTCAACGGGATATTAGAGGTGAGTTTCCCGAAGATATTATAAAGAAACTTGATGAATTGTGGTTTTGGGGGATGATGGTTCCAACTGAATACGGCGGTGCAGGGCTTGATACAATCAGCTATGTTCTTGCAAAGATTGAAATTTCTAAAGTTGATGCAAGTGTCGGTCTTATCATCTCAGTAAATAATTCACTCTTATGCTTCGGGCTGGAAAAATATGGATCAGATTTTATAAAAGAAAATTATTTAACTTCTCTTGCAAAGGGAGAAAAACTTGGTGCTTTTGCACTATCGGAACCCGAAGCAGGGAGCGATGCAACCCGCCAGAAGACAACAGCGGAAAAAGATGGAGATTATTATGTAATTAACGGAACAAAAAATTGGATTACAAACGGCCAATCTGCTGATTATGTCCTTTTAATAGCTAAAACAGATAAATATAAAAGACATCATGGAATTTCAACAATTATTATTGAAAAGGGTACACCTGGTTTGGATTATAGCAACAAAGAGGACAAACTGGGGATCCGAAGTTCTGATACTTCCTCACTTACTTTCGGGAATTGTAAAGTACCCGTAAGATACCTTGTCTGTGAAGAAGGTAAGGGGTTTAATTTTGCAATGTATTCTTTAAACGGAGGCAGGATCGGCATTGCAGCTAAAGCGGTGGGAGTTGCAGAAGCTTCTCTGGAAGCCTCATTAAAATATTCGAAAGAAAGAAAAACATTTGGACAGCGTATTTCCGATTTACAGGCAATTCAGTTTAAACTTGCAGATCTGGCTATTAAAGTGGACGCCGCAAAACTTCTAACACTAAAAGCTGCTGTGGTTAAAGATGCAGGGAAAAAGTACTTTAAAAAGGCCGCAATAGCAAAACTATATTCTTCTAAAGTAGCTGTCGAAAGTGCACTTGAAGCAATTCAAATCCTCTGTGGTTATGGGTATGTGAGAGAATACCAGGTTGAAAGATATCTTAGGGATTCAAAAATTACAAAAATTTATGAGGGTACTTCGGAAATTCAAAAAATAGTCATATCAAGAGCCATCATAGATGAAAAATAATTATTCCATATTTTGGATCAACTTATCCTTTCAATTTCTTTTTAGTTTGAGCATAACTGCACAAACAGATTGGGTTAAATGGGATAAGGCAGATTATCCTTATCATATTAACAGCCCGGTTCAACAACGTGACTATTCCTTTGACATGAGAAATCCCGGAAGATTTGTAATTAAATCTTTAGCAAATGCTTATTGGCTTTTTATTTCAGATGTAGATGGCGATAATTGCTCATTTAGTCCGACCTGTTCGTATTTTTTTATACAATCTGTTGAAGAAACCAATATATTTCAGGGTTCTTTAATGTTTTTTGATAGGTTTACGAGGGACATGGATATAATTGGAAAACCGGATCATTATCCCAGAGTGCCGGATGGTCATTTATATGATCCTCCTTCTCTTTATATTTTGAATAGTAATTCTATTAATTATATTTCCCCTTCAATTGTTGTTAAGAATGAATGAAGAATTCTTTTTTTGTTTTTCTTATATTTAGTTCAATAATATTTTCCCAAGAGAAAAATTATTTAGTAAGTGAAAATTTATTCTCACCTTCAAATATAAAAATATTTGCCGATTTTCTTTTTGATCAAAAAGACTATCTGCGGGCCGCGGACGAATATGAAAGATTTTTATCTTTTGTCCCCAATGATACAATAGAATTCAAAATAGCTCTTACTTATTCATCGATGAATAATTTTAACGAAGCGGCAAAAAAATTTAATGTCATTAGTAAAAATTCATCTTTTTATAAACCGGCAAGAATAGAATTTCTCAAGTCAATTTTTCAAACTGGAGATATAGCAGAATTCAGATATAAATATTCAGCGGAAATAGTTAATAATGCTTATCCTGATAGCAGCGGAATGAATTCGCTTTACATGTACTCCTTCCTGTTAACTGGAGAACCGCTTTCCGATGAAGATAAATTTATAATGAATTTTCCTGCATCAGAAAGGAAGAGTATTGAAGGTTTTTATGAATGGAAAAAAGATCCGCCTGAGAAAAGTCCTTTAAAAGTGGCGATATTTTCTGCAATAATCCCCGGTTCGGGTAAGATATATGCAAATGAACTCTGGGATGGTATATTTGCTTTTATAGCAACTTTAGGAACCGGATACTTATCTTATGATAATTTTAAAGCTTGCCATAATTTGAGGGGATGGATTTTCGGTAGCTTAACTGTCGGGTTTTATGGAGGCAATATTTATGGATCTGCTACAGCTGTTCAGATATTTAATGCGCATATCCGTTTTAATTTTATCAATGACTTGAAAACATATCTTGAAGACAAAAATTATTTCTTAAAGATCTTTAATTAACGCGAATAGATGATTAGTTACTTCAAATATATTTTATTTTTTTTAACCCTGAACAATGCAAAAGTATTCTCTCAAATTGTCATTGACAATCAGTATAACCATTCTCTAAGGCTCTATAATACGGAACAGTATTTTGATGCAATAACAGAGTTTAAAAGATTATTGTTTTTTGATAAGGGGAAGAAGTATGAATATAATGCAAACCAATATATTGCGATGTCTTATAAAATGGGTGCAAAATATTCCGATGCGATACAGTACTTTACAAATGCCGAAATGCATGCACGAAATAATGATGAATTATTTGATTCTAAGATCGAAATAGTGAGAACAAATATATTGAGGAGAACAATATCCCATGCAATTGACTTACTTGATTCAATGAAGGCAGACGAAAGGTTTAGCAGAAAAAGCGGGGAAATATCTTATTGGAAAGGGTGGGCTTATATTTTTAATGATGAGTGGGATAAAGCTACAAGGGAATTTAGTAAAGTCGATTCTAATAAAACATTGGCAGAATTTTGTAATAATATACAGCGGGAGAAATACTCGGTCACTTTTGCCGATATAATATCTCACATTTTCCCGGGTTCCGGACAAATTTATACCGGCCATTACTTCAGCGGAATCCTTTCCCTTGGGTGGAACATTTTATGGGGTTATTTAACAATTAATTCTTTTATTGATAACCGGATATTTGACGGACTGGTAATAGGTGACTTATTATGGCTCCGGTTTTATAACGGAAATTTAGAAAACAGTGTAAAATATGCGGAAGTTGAAAACCTTTATATAACTAACCGGGCCATGGATTTATTGCAAAACGGTTATTTACTTAAAAAACCCTAAATAGTCCAAATCCTGCTGAATTATAAATAGTCTTAGTAAAATTTTTGAGAAAAACGGCATAAATTAATAATTTATGTTATATTCAATTGCGAAATATTTTCTATTTGTATTTTTAAATAAATTCAATAGTAAGTAAAATAAAAACTCTCAACCAATTTAGAAATCAGCCATTCAGGAGGTCTAATGAAGAAAGGAATGATAATAAGTCTTTCTATTGTAGGGGGAGTTTTATTATTTATTGTGATATTAATTATGTGGGGTGTAGGGATATATAACAATTTGGTTACACTTAATGAATCAGTTAATCAAGGCTGGAGCCAGGTAGAAAACCAATATCAAAGAAGGGCCGATCTTATTCCTAATTTGGTTAGTACAGTTAAAGGCTATGCAACTTTTGAAAAGAGTGTTTTAACTGAGGTGACTGAAGCTAGGGCCAGCGTTGGGGGAATTAAAGTTACTAAAGATATACTTGACGACCCTGAATCTTTTCAAAAATTTCAAGCTGCCCAAGGACAATTAAGCGGTGCTCTATCGAGACTGCTTGTTACTGTTGAAAATTACCCTGATCTAAAAGCAAACGAAAATTTTCTTCAGCTTCAGGCTCAATTGGAAGGGACTGAAAACAGGATTGCGGTTGAAAGAAGAAAATTTAATGAAATAGTACAGAGTTATAATACTGCGATTAAAAGATTTCCAAACGCCGTATTTGCAAATATGTTTGGTTTCAGGGACAAGCAGTATTTTAAAGCTGCAGCAGGTGCCGAAACAGCTCCAAAGGTCGATTTTAACTAAATGAAAAACCTCTTCCTTTTTCTATTTTTAATTTCTGTTGGTTTTGCTCAGCCGCAACTGCCGGATTTAAAAAGCTATGCAAATGATTTAACTGGGACGCTTGACCAGGAACAATTAAGTACTCTGAATTACCGTCTAAAAACATTCGATGATTCAACTTCCAACCAACTAGTGGTCTTAATTGTACCCACAATTAATGATTATCCCTTGGAAGATTTTGCAAATGAGACTGCCGATAAAAATAAAATAGGTACGAAAAAGAATGATAATGGAGTTCTCTTTTTAATCGTAAAAGATGATAAAAAAATCCGGATTGAAGTTGGTTACGGATTAGAAGGCGCCTTGCCGGATGCTCTTACCAGTTCTATAATCAGAAATGTTGTTACACCGGATTTCAAGAGAAATGATTTTTATGATGGTATTTCGGATGGAATAAACGCAATTATGCTTGCTACAAAAGGAGAATATAAAGCAGAAGATAAAGGCCATTCTCGAAATTCATATTCGGGCATAGTAACATTCCTTATGTTTATATTTTTATTAATAACTTCAATATTCCGCGGCGGAAGAAGAAGAAGAGGCGGATTTTTCTTTCCTGGCGGATTCGGCGGTGGTTTCTCTAGTGGAGGATTTGGAGGGAGCGGTGGATTCGGTGGAGGAGGATTTTCGGGCGGTGGGGGCGGATTTGGTGGCGGTGGTGCAAGCGGGGGTTGGTAATTGATTTTTTATATATTTATTTAGTTGACGTTTGGCAATTGTTTTAGTAAAATTCATTGCAGATTTATTAAATATTTGATTTCTTAAGTGGAGTAGAATAATTATATCAAATATTTTTTCTTCTCATTTTTATGGGAATACTGGACTGAAAATAAATAGGAGAAAATTTATATGGCAATAATGATAACACAAGAATGCATCAATTGTGGTGCATGCGAACCCGAATGCCCGAATACTGCAATTTATGAAGGCGGTGTTAATTGGGAATTAGCTGGTAAAACGTATGGATCAGAAGATTCTGCACCTTCCGGTGCTTCAGGCTTTTTTTCAGCTGATTTCTTTTACATTGTTCCGGATAAATGTACAGAATGTAAGGGTTTTCATGACGAACCCCAGTGTGCTGCTGTTTGTCCCGTAGACTGCTGTGTGCCGGATACAAACCATATTGAAGACGAAGCAACTCTTTTAGCAAGAAAGGAATATTTAGACGGCATAGGAAGGTAAATTTTACTTCACCAAGGTTTAATTTTAGAAATATTTAAACTTTTTTTATCCAAAACTTGCCAAAATTTAAATTATTGAATCATTTTAAGGGGCCAATTTAGAGAAATAGGTTTTAATTAATTCTCACAATTGAAAAAATAATTCATCAATTTTGCACTCCAAATAATTTGTAATCAACGAAATATGAAATAACATTGATTTCATTTCCGGCCAATTATATAATATTGATTGGCATAGATTTAGCCCAATAATATGAAATAAAGCTCGAATTTTAATATAAAATTATAATAATCATTTAGTAACGAACTCAAGGAGATAAAAATGGCAATTAAAATAAACGATGAATGTATTAATTGTGGTGCATGCGAACCTGAATGTCCAAATAATGCAATATATGAAGGCGGAACAAGTTGGGAATTTGTCGGCCAAACATATGGAGAAGGGGATGCAACTCCTTCAGGAGCAACAGGCTTCTTCTCTAATGACTTTTTTTATGTGGTACCTGATAAATGCACAGAATGCAAAGGTTTTCATGATGCACCTCAATGCCAGGAAGTTTGCCCTGTTGACTGCTGTGTTTCAGATCCTGATCACGTCGAAGACGAAACAGCACTTCTTAAAAAGAAAGAACACTTAGACAGTATAGGCAGATAAATTTATTGTGAACTATTTAAAGGGCATCTGCGGATGCCCTTTTTTATTCAATCCTTTTAATTTAAATTCTTTCTAACTAAATCCGCATTACAATTTTATTTCAGATTTATTAATCATTTTTCATTTCCATAATACAGAATAATATTTATTAACTTTGTAACTTATACGCACTATTTTATATTGCTGATACGATTCCAAAGCCTTTTCTTAAGGATAAAAAAACGGACTTTTTTACACAATCTATATAGAACAAGCAAAACAATTTGAACGGGTAAAGGAAAATTAGTTTTATGGAAAATTTAATTAATGATGAAAAAAATGATTTTGATGGGTTTACAAGAGTATGTTCAGTCAATAATCTAATTGAATATAAAGGAAAGAGATTTTTTATAAATGATGTTGACCTCGTAGTGTTCCTGTTAAACGGAGAGATTTTTGCTTTAAGTAATATTTGTCCCCACCAGCACACAGCATTGATATATGACGGATTTATTGAAGACGGGTGTGTGATATGCCCGGCTCACGGCTGGATGTTTAACCTAAGAACCGGTAGAATGCCCACAGAAAGTAAGGGCTTAGATTCGTATCCAGTTAGAGTAATTGATGGAATTGTATATGTTAAAGTTACCAGGAAAGTACTGAACTGGTAATTCAAATGATATATGAAAAATACAGTTAATCTATGTATGAAAATAACTAATGATATAATTATTCAAAAAGCAAAAGAAATCGGTTTTGATCTTATAGGGTTTTCTAAGGCTGAAGAGTTAAATGAAGAGATTTTGAATCTTGAAAAATGGCTCTCAAGAGATTTTCATGCGGGAATGAATTATATGAAAAAAAATGTTCTTAAAAGAAAAGATGTCAGCCAAATTTTACCAAATGCCAGGAGTGTTATATCTTTAGCAAAAAATTATTATGTAGATAAAAAGCATCCCGTGAATAAAGGATTTGGAAAAATTTCAAGGTATGCATGGGGTGTTGATTATCATTTAATAATTTTGGATATGTTATATTTATTAGAGAATGAACTAAAAAAAATTGATCCCGGAATTGAATCTAAATCTTACGTAGATACTGGGCCGGTCATGGACAAAGCATGGGCCGTAAAATCAGGAATAGGCTGGCTTGGAAAAAATTCCAATATTATTAATAAAGGTTATGGAAGTTGGATTTTTCTGGCCACAATTATTACTAATTATGAGTTCGATTATTTTAAACCTATACCGGATTTTTGCGGGACATGTACCGCCTGTATTGATGCATGTCCTACCAAGGCCATTGTGGACGATTATGTTGTAGATGCAAATAAGTGCATATCTTATCTCACAATCGAAAACAAAGGAGAAATATCACAGGATTTTAAAAACACTTTTGATAATTGGATTTTCGGTTGCGATATTTGTCAGGATGTTTGTCCATGGAATTTGAAATTTTCTGAATTAACAAAACAGAAAGAGTTTTTCCCCATAAACGGCAACGATGAAATTGAATTGAATAATGTAATAAATATGAGCGAGGAAGAATTTAAGAACAGGTTTGATAGAAGCCCTGTAAAACGTGCTAAATTAAATGGATTAAAACGTAATGCCGAATTTTTAATTAATGATGGGAATTCAAGAAAATAAAGGGATATCCCGAATAAATATCTTATCGTGAATCTTAACTAAAAAATATGAATCATATAATTATAAATTATATTAATTTTAAAATTTAAATAATAGTTTAATATTAATATAGAATTTTAGCTGAAAATTTATTTCTGATAATGGAGAAAAGATGCTTGTTGAAAATCATCATAAAGTAATTATAATCGGATCAGGACCGGCTGGATTTACGGCAGCTTTATACACAGGAAGAGCAAACCTTCAACCTGTTGTTTTCGAAGGAATGCAGCCGGGCGGGCAGTTGACAATAACTACTGAAATTGAAAATTACCCTGGATTTGAAAACGGAATAATGGGGCCTGAATTAATGGAGATAATGCGGAAGCAGGCGCATAAGTTTGGGGCAAGGTCAATCTATAAAGAAGTTACGGAAATTGATTTTTCCAGGCATCCTTTTGTTGTGAAAACATTTGATGAAGTTCATACTGCTGATGCTGTAATAGTTTCCACAGGAGCATCCGCAAGGCTATTAGGAATTGAATCCGAGAACAAATTCATGGGTTACGGTGTATCTGCTTGCGCAACTTGCGACGGTTTCTTTTTCAAAAATCAAAAAATATTGGTTATCGGAGGTGGTGATACTGCAATGGAAGAAGCAAATTATCTTACAAAATTTGCATCTGAAGTTACTATTGTGCACAGAAGAGATGAATTCCGCGCTTCAAAAATTATGCTGGACAGGGTACTGAAAAATGCTAAAATAAAGTTTCTAAAGAATAAGATTGTAAAAGAAGTACTTGGTAAAGATGAAAATGGAAGAAAAACTTTAACAGGGGCTTTACTGGAGGATACTAAAGATTATTCGACCATGAAAGTTGATGTGAATGGTATTTTTGTCGCAATTGGCCACAAACCTAATACAGATTTATTTAAAGGGATTTTAGATATGGATGAAACTGGTTATCTGATTGTTAAACCGGGCTCTACATATACAAACATTCCAGGTGTATTTGCTGCCGGAGATGTCGCAGATAAAAATTACAGGCAAGCGGTTTCAGCCGCCGGAACTGGCTGTATGGCGGCTATCGATGTTGAACGATGGCTGGAAACCCTGAAATAAAATTAGAGAGGCTGTCAAAAATGACCAAAATATGATTGTGGAGCATTTAGTATACATTTATGACAGCCCTCTTTAGTCTACTTATTGCTCTTGGATTCTAATTTCCTCGCAGCAATATTTGATATTACAAATCCAATACCTGTAAAAGTGAAGAGAGCAAAAGGTATCCAATAATCTTTATCGGTTTGATCCTGAAGTATAAGGCCCAATCCCAGGCCGATACCGAATGCAATGGCTATAATTCCAATCTTCATAAGGATATAAGGATCTCTTTTATGTTCAAGAAATTCTCTAATTGACTGTGGATCAAGTCCCTTATCTACCAGCGTTTGTCTAACCCTATAGTTAAAATAAGCAGATGAAATCATTACTAATCCTATCACCAGAAATAGTATTATAGGTACAAAAACTCCAATTACTGCCGGGTTCATATTAAATCTCCTTTCAATTTATATCCTTTGTTTATGACTAAACTTTCATTTCAAAGGTAACAACTTCATTTCTTAGTATATACGAATTCAATCGATTTATATTATTAGACAAAGGTGTTTATTGATAGGTTACAAGAAAAATTACAAATTGCTTTTAGTTTAACTTGTTAATATCTTAATTTCAATAAATTAATATATAAAATGCCGGCATGTTTCTTTATTATAATGTAACCTTTTAATTGGTGAGAGAGTCTTAATATTTAAGATGAAAAACCTTACGGATATAGAAATAATTGACTCTGTAAAAAAAGGCAATCAATCAGATTATGCTCTGTTAATTGAAAAGTATAAAAACAAAGCATTTTCACTTCTAGTTAGAATGCTGAAAAATGAGATGGAATCGGAAGAAGTACTTCAGGATTGTTTTCTAAAGGCTTTCTACTCATTGGACAGTTTCAGACAGGAATCAAAATTTTCGACATGGTTTTATCGAATTGTTTATAACACGGCTTTAACAAGAATATCCGCAAAGAAAAGAAAAATTGAAACTGAAATGGCTTCAATTGATGACCATCTTGAAATTAAAAGTGATTATGATTTTAGAGAAGCAGAACAGAAAGACGCTTCAAAATTCATTCATAAATTAATTGAATTACTTCCGCCTAAATATGCATCTGTAATTAATATGTATTATCTTGACAATATGAGCTGCGAAGAAATCAGCAATGTTATGGAGACATCGGTAGCTAATATTAAGGTTATGCTGCACAGGTCTAGGAGTGCTTTAAAAGATCAACTTATTAAAAATAATTATGCAGAGGAATTATTATGATTTTGCTTAACGATGAAATATTGAATAAATATATCGATGGTGAACTTGACAAGGTAACATTAAGTGAAGTACGTGAACAGCTTAAAAACTCGGAGGCAGCAAGGTTTAAATTGTCTATGATGCAAAGAGTTCATAGCGAGCTTGGTATGCTTGATTCATTTGAGGTATCGAACAACTTTACCTCGTTAATAATGTCTCAACTTCAAAAGAAAGTAAAAGTAGTCCGCAAAGACAGGTTTTTTGTTTTTTCGATTTCCTCGGTATTTTTAATTATTATTTTATCAATCATTAGTTATCTAGTTATAGTCAGCATAAATAATGCAGGATCTTCTGCTCAAAACGTAGAGGAAATTAATAATTACCTCAATGTTATTACAAATGTTTCAACTTCAATGAAAGAGCTGATGACGCCGAAGAATATTTCAATAATCGGTTCAATCTTATCATTCGGAATTATAATTACGGGGTATTTATTCTTTGAAAACCAGCGTCAGGCCAGAAGAAATTTGAGTAAACTGCCTTGATTTCTCTCATTTAAAATAAATATTTAACAACGGTTATCATTTGGTAACCGTTTTTGTTTTAATTTGTACTATTTATAAATAATTTATATTAAAATTAAGAAATAAATCAGAACCGCATATTAATCATCTATGTGAACAAAGATCAGGTTATAAATATGGCTAATTCAAAAGCGGGTTATGCGACAATACTCGGTAAACCGAACGCAGGCAAATCAACTTTAATGAATGCCCTGTTAGGACAAAAAATTTCTATAACTACGGCTAAACCGCAAACAACCAGGAAAAGAATACTCGGAATACTTTCCGATGAAAACTACCAGATAGTTTTTTTAGATACACCAGGTATTTTAGAACCTGCTTATTTGTTGCAGCAAAAAATGGCTGAAGAAATCGATTTATCGGTTCATGATGCGGATATAATAATTTTACTTATTGATATTGAAGCCGATCCTGAAGGAGAGGCTACACTTAAAGATGAATTAATAGCAAAACTTATGGAGAGAAACAAGAAACCAAAAATATTAATACTGAATAAAGCTGACCGTTCTACGCAGGAACATATGAAAAACTTGATTAAAAAGTTTGAAGCTGGGAAAAACTTTAACGCTATAATACCTGTTTCTGCTTCACTTGGTTATAATATCATTTCAGTTTTAAATGCTTTAGTTGAGAATCTTCCCGAAAACCCGAAATTTTATCCCGATGATATTGTATCAGATGAGAATGAAAGATTTTTTGTAAGTGAAATAATTCGCGAGAAACTTTTTGAATTGTACATGGAAGAAGTCCCATACAGCTGCGAAGTACTTATTATTGATTTCAAAGAACGGACGGATAAAAAGTATTTTATTCAGGCAGAAATTGTGGTTGAAAAAGAAAGCCAAAAGGGAATTATAATAGGTAAACAGGGAGCGGCCATAAAAAATCTCGGACAAAATTCTCGAAAATCCATTGAAGAATTCTTACAACACGACGTTTATCTTGATTTAAGAGTTAAAGTAAGAGCCAAATGGAGATCCGATGAAAAAATGTTGAAATTATTCGGTTACACAAGGGATAAAGAATAACTAATAGTGCATTAAGAGAATGAAAAAGTATTCTGCCGAATTTATACTTCTTTTTATAACTTTAATCTGGGGCGCTACATTTACTATAATAAAAATAGCTCTTGTAAATGTTTCACCCATGGTTTTTATTTCAATCAGGTTTTCATTTGCAACATTATTAATTCTTCCATTTTTCTTAAAGAGGTATAAAAAAATTCAGGGGAACATGCTGCTAAGCGGATTTCTTTTGGGAGCTATGTATTTCCTTGGCTTCTCAACACAAACAATCGGATTAAAATATACCACAGCAACAAAATCGGGATTTATTACAGGCACATTCATTATTTTTACTCCAATTTTCCAATATATTTTTGAAAAGAAAAAGCCCGGTAAAGGAAACATAATCGGTATATTCTTTGTTTTAGCAGGATTGATACTTTTATCCAGTAAAGGAATTTCCATCCTGGATATTTTTAGTGAAATAGGAAGCGGATTTAATGTAGGCGATTTTTTTACACTTCTTTGTGCTGTGTTTTATGCAATGTACCTTGTATACATTGATATTATCAGTAAGAAATGTGATTATATAATATTGGTTTTTCAGCAAATCAGTACAACAGCCATACTGGGAATTATATCTGTAATTATTCTTTCTGGAGCAGGATTGGAGAGCATCAAATTTATTTACGGTGGAAACCTGATATTTGCATTTTTATATACATCAATTTTAGCAACGATATTATCAACATCGGTTCAAACTAAATATCAGAAGATGATGGTTCCCACTAAAGCAGGGATTATTTTTTCATTTGAGCCTATTTTTTCTGCTTTAATTGCTTATTATTTTATTAATGAAAAAATTTCACGCTTTAGCTTTATCGGGGGGATACTTATATTTACAGGACTTTTGTCTGCAGAGTTGTTCGATAAAGTTACCAGGAAAAATGAATACTAATCTTAAGAGAGCAGAAATTCTTGCTGTTGGACGTGTCCAGGGAGTTGGATTCAGATATTTTGTCCTTAGGAAAGCCCAATCGCTCGGCCTTAGGGGTTATGTGGAAAACTTATATTCGGGAGAAGTGCTGACGGTAGTAGAAGGAGAAAAATTAATTATTGAGGAATTATTCAAGGAAATACAGATAGGGCATTCATACGCTCATGTTTCAAAATGTAATATTGTATGGCACGAATATCAGGCTCAATTTAAAAATTTTGAGGTAAGATTTTGAATATTGAATACAGAACCGGTATTGGATTTGACGTTCATGCATTTGCTGCTAACCGGAAATTAATCATAGGCGGTGTAGAGATTCCAAATGAGAAAGGTCTGTTTGGACATTCCGACGCTGATGTGCTAATTCATGCAATATGTGATGCTTTGCTGGGTTCACTAGCCCTTGGTGATATTGGGCTGCATTTTCCCGATACGGAAAAGCAATTTAAAAATGCTGATAGCAGAACCTTGCTAAAAAAAGTTTATGGGTTGATTAATAAAGAAGGGTACATTTTAGGAAATATTGATGCTGTAATTGCAATGCAGAAGCCAAAAATTTCACCATATGTTCCCGAAATGAGAAAGAGAATTGCAGAAGATCTGAATTCTGGAATAAACCAGGTTTCAATAAAAGCTACCACTACTGAAAAACTCGGATTTGTCGGCAGAGAAGAAGGTGTTTCTGCATTTGCTACCGTGCTTATTATTAAAAATAAATAATATAATTGAATATCCGCCGAAAATATTATTTTATTAAGGTTTTCCATGATTTATTTTTCTCCTAAATACTATTTCAATTAGCAAATAATTACTGATTTATCGACAACTTGTTGACGAAGCTACGTGTTTCTTTAAGTAATTGATTAATTTCCAATCCAGCTTGCAATAAACTGGCCTTTATTTATTGTATAAGTCATCTTATCGGTTATATATTTATTAACATATTTTATTTTATGAAAGCAAAAGAGTAAATATTGAAGCTGGTTTTATTTAAGCGTGGATCACTTTCCCCGGAGGAAAAGATCAAACAAAGAAATGAACAGCTGCTCCTGGTATTAAGCGGAGTATTACTTGGAATTGGGTTTCCACCTTTTCCCATGCCGTTCCCTATTTTGTTGTTTTTGGCTTTGGTTCCGTATTTTTATGTAGTTGAAAAAAGAAAAACACTTGCAGGGATAAACAGGGCAACATATTTGACCTCATTTGTTTTCAACGTAATCTCAATTTATTGGGTAGGAAGCTGGCAAAAACAAGCTGATCCGTTCTTAATGATTTCAGGCGCACTTTTGCTATTTGCAAATCCGCTATTTTTTCTAATACCCTCAACTCTTTTTTATTTTGCCCGGAAAATATTTCCTAACCGTCAGTTAATTTACCTACTGCCTTTCTTTTGGGGTGCTTATGAATATTTGTACATGATTACCGATTTGAGCTTTCCTTGGCTTACCCTTGGGAATGGTCTCGCTAAATTTACGGCTTTTATTCAAATTAGCGATACTATCGGGGTTATCGGTTTAACTTTGTTAATAATTTATATAAATATTTTCTTCTATAAAGCTTTTATAAATTTTTTAGTGCGGAATAAAAAATCTTTGTATTACCTGTTAGCTGCAATAACAATATTTATAGTCGTTTTGGGTTATGGATTTTATAAAATAAATACATTCAAAGAGGCGCACAGGAAAATTAAAATTGGATTAATTCAGCCTAATCTTGATCCATGGGAGAAGTGGGACGGGGGAAATTTAACTGAACTGACAAGCTCATATCTTTCACTTTCACAGCAGGCAGTTTCAAAAGGGGCTAAACTAATAGTTTGGCCGGAAACAGCTTTGCCGGTTTTTTTACTTGACGGTTCCTACAGCAATATCGTAGATTCGATTTATTCTTTTCTGCGAAAGAACAATGTTTACTTGATAACAGGAATGCCTGATATCAGGTATTATTTCAAAGGTAGTAATATGCCTAATGATGCTGTTAAAGGTAACCAGGATAATTTCTATTATACAATTTATAATGGAATATTATTATTTGCTCCCGATTCATACCGGGTCCAAAGATACGGGAAATCCAAACTAGTGCCATTTGGTGAAAGAGTCCCTTTTGTCGATACCTTTCCGTTCCTCGGCAATTTAATTAAGTGGGGAGTAGGAATTTCAGGTTGGAATGTTGGCAGAGACACGGCTAACTTTTCCATTCCAAATAGAGCCGGACTAAAATTTAATAAGAGTAGATGTACTGATGATTCTATTTACATTAATAGCATTGTTTGTTATGAATCGATATATCCGTATTATCTTACAAATTTTGTAAAAAGGGGCGCTGACCTAATTGCTGTTGTAACAAATGATAGTTGGTATGGGAATTCAAGTGGGCCTTATCAGCATGACGCTATTTCTAATTTGCGTGCAGTTGAAAACAGAAGAACCGTAATCAGAGCAGCAAACGGAGGTATAAGCTGCGTGATAGACCCGTTAGGCAGAACTAAAATTCATTCGGAATTATTTACTAAAACTTATATAGTTTCCGATGTAACTCTTGAAAACACAAAAACATTTTTTACAAGGTATCCATTAATTATCCCTCTCATTTGCCTGATTCTGTCTATATCCATAATCGTATTATTCTTACTGAAAAAAATAAAGGATTTGTTAAAAAATTAAACATAAATAACTAAATTGATGTTAAGAAAAAATTATAGATAGATTATGGAAAAATTGATTGATCTTAGAAGCGATACAGTTACAAAACCTTCGGATGAAATGCGAAAAGCAATGTATGAAGCCGAAGTGGGCGATGATGTGTTTCAGGAGGATCCCACAGTTAATAAACTGCAGGAGTATGCAGCAGAACTGTTGGGAAAAGAAGCAGCTTTATTTGTTTCCACAGGAGTTATGGGAAACCAATTATGCCTCAATGTTTTGACGAATCCGGGAGATGAGATAATATGCGAAAGAGATGCACATATTTTCCAATATGAATCCGGATCACCTGCCGTACTTAGCGGTTTACAGATAATGCCTGTTCCCGGCGTAATGGGTGTAATTACACCAGATCAGATTGAACCCTGCATCAGGCCTGCAAGCGCTTATTATATGCCGCGAACTAAATTGGTGGCGCTTGAAAATACTCATAACAGAGCCGGGGGTACAATACACCCAATTGAAAATATTATCCGGGTAAAAGAATTGGTTAAAAAATATAATTTAAAATATCATCTTGACGGCGCAAGAATATGGAATGCTTCTGTTGTAACGGGAATTTCGGTTAGAGAATATGCTTCATTCTTTGATTCAATTTCATGTTGCTTATCAAAAGGATTGGGTGCTCCTGCAGGATCAATTATTGCTGGAACAAAGGATTTTATAGAGGAAGCATTCAGGGTAAGAAAATCCTGGGGGGGCGGAATGCGTCAAATTGGTATATTAGCGGCAGCAGGGCTTTATGCACTGAAAAATAATATTAACAGGCTGGCGGAAGATCATAAAAAAGCAAAAATCCTTGCAGAGACTATTGCAGAAATTCCTTCACTTGAAATAGATATTAATTCGGTCCAGACAAATATCATAATGTTTAAATCCGGAAATTTAAGCGTGGAAGAAGCTCTCGATAAATCTAAAAGCGCCGGCGTTCTTATTTCAGAAGGCAGGCCAGGTTTTTTAAGAGTGATTACTCATTTGGATGTAAGCAACGAAGAAATAGAAAAAACTAGAAAAATATTTAGGGAAATATTTTCATAACTGAATCTCAAAATTACAATATCATGCAGGAAAAAAACTTTAAACATAAGATTAAAATAAATGTTAGATTTTCCGATCTTGACGCAATGCGGCACGTAAATAATGCAGCATATTTATCATACCTTGAAGAAGCGCGGATATCATATTTTAATGATGTGCTAAACAGGCCGAAAAACAGCCTCAATTTCGGGGTAGTAATTGCAAGGATCGAAATTGATTATTTACAGCCTATTATGCTGGGAGATGAACTTGAGATAATAACAAGAGTTTCTAAACTGGGGAACAAAAGTTCCGATGTTGAACATCTTATTATTATAATTAGGGGAGAGGCAAGAATTCATGCTGCGTCAGCATTAACTAAGTTAGTTTCATTTGACTATCAAAGTCAGCGATCGATTCTTATACCTGAAAATGTTAAAGAGAAAATAATAGCATTTGAAGAATATTTAGATAATAAATAATTTTTGATTGTGGTTTTTGAAATAAGCACCCTCTCTCAGTGTTGCAAAGTTTGCAGAAAATCACACGGAAGAAATCAATCTCTGTAGTGCTTTTTCTACTAAGATCGATTTATCAATTATCGAAGCTTCCGAAGGAGCAGCAGATCTTTCCATACAGTTTTTAATACGGCATCTCTCACAAGTTTCATTTACAACTTTGACTGAAATTTTCGGATCGTTTAGAAATTTCACTTTCTGTTTTAATGTCTCATCAACTAAATAGCCGATGGTTAAACTCGATAATTGGTCTTTCCGCAGGTTTCCTCTCTGTGCGACGGTGATACACAAATATTCATCATCGGACTCGTAAAACTTTGAAATTGAAATTCCTGTAATTCTTTCTGAAAAATCTTTATACTTTTCTAAATGAATTTGATAATCTTTTAATATGCCAATCGAAATCCACCTGCGGCAAAAATGTTCAACTAACTGATTTATACCAAAATTTCTTTGGGTGTTTAATTTCAATTCATTTATAAGATTAAAATTATCAGACCCTATGTTGTGGTTTATTCGGTAAAAGAAAAATTTATTCAAATTAAAATTTTCAGATGATAAACTTGTAATGCGCTGAAAAAATATCTCCGTAGTTGCGTTGAACTTATTTATTAAAGATAAAAAAGAATTACCGTTCCATTCGGTCGTGCTGAATATTTTATTAAGTCCATGGATTAACCTATTGGAATTAATGAGCAAAGCTGTTGAAAAGTATGATACTTTGAAATAATTTATTAAATGATCGAATGTTTTAAGCCTTACGCTCGAGTATAGGTAACTCCGATCTTTTATACTAAGAAAATTATATGCTATTTCCTTGCCGGCTATGAAAGATTTTTGTGCATCAGACATGTTATTGTTAAGTAATAATTTGTTCATGCCGTTTTTAATTGCAACAGCTCTGAATTCATTAAGCTCAGGATAATTATTGAGCCTGGTTTCATCAATTTCATAGTTGTAATTATTTTCAAGTATATGCTTAAGTTCTTTAAACTCTATTTTGAGCTTATTATTCAAATTGTTTTCATTAACAAAAGAATTGACTGCCCCTTCAAATTCTTCAAAATAATTTTCATTAAATTCCTTAAATATTCTTAATGCATTACGGCTGAAATTGTTCTGGCTGAGTTCCGATGTCTTTGCCGTCTCGATAAATGTTGCAATCAGTGCACTAAGCTGAAAAGATGAAGTAGCCATTAAAGAAATAAGTTTGTTAATATCTATTCCATAATGTTCAAGAGGAAGCTGTTCAAGAATATTTGATTCCAGGAGTTCCGCCACTGGGGCAAGGTTTTTGGTAAGTTTTAAGGAAACAAGGTTGTCATAAGTAGTATGGAGAGAATCCGCAAGCATTGTTATTTTATCCGTACTCGGGTATTTCTTCCCGCTCTCAATTTCATTTAGATACGAAATGGATAAACCGCTTTTCACAGCAAGTTCAGAGAGAGACATTCCTTTGTCTACCCGGTACTGTTTTAATTTTAAACCAAAAATTAGCTTTATATGTTTAGTTTTCATTACTTGGTATTTGTATCCTGCATCATTTAACTTCCGAAATATATTAAATTTACTTCTAATTTATGTGCTGAATTTCACCATAAGCGAAAATTCGCTTGCTATTATTTCACCTTCATAATAATTTACTACATGCTTGTTCCATATAACTAACTCCTAATCTTTTTAATATATTATATCAAACGAATATTGATAAAGAGAATAATAGATATTTTGCCTTATCAAATAGAACATTATCCCCGGTTAGACGCAATATGTGATAAGAGGGAGGGAAACTGGCAAAAAATAAGCTCTGTAAAGGTTAAGGAACTGGTTGATAATTTCAGCTTGGGACTGCTCAAAATGGGGTTCAAACAGGAAGACAAATTTGCAATAATATCCAACAACCGTTCAGAATGGAATATCATTGACTTTGGAATTCTTCAAATAGGTGGTATTGATGTACCTATATATCCTACTATGACCGGGGAAGAATACACTTATATATTTAATGATTCGGGAATAAAACTCGTATTTGTTTCTGATGAAGAGCTATTCAAGAAGGTTTGCAAAGTATTGCCAAAGACTAAGTCCGTACAGGAAGTTTTTACTTTTGATAAAGTCGATGGAGCTAAACATTGGTCTGAGATACTTAAATGTTCAGATAAATTATTGGAAGAAAGATTAAAAACTATTGAAGATTCAATTGAACCTGCCGAACCGGCAACAATTATATATACTTCCGGAACCACGGGAGTTCCAAAAGGTGTAGTTCTCAGCCACGAAAATATTACAAGCAACATTTTAGCATTGATAGAAATAATGCCTATGAACTATAAGCATAGAATGATGAGTTTTTTGCCAATCTGCCATATTTTCGAAAGGACTTCAATTTATTTTTATCTGACTTTAGGCTCCTCAATATATTATGCTGAAAATATTGAAACAATAATTGAAAATTTTCAGGAAGTAAAGCCCAATTACTTTACAACGGTTCCACGATTGCTTGAAAAAGTATATGAAAGAATAATGGAGCGGGGAAGAAGTTTAACCGGGTTGAAAAAAGCAATTTTTGGCTGGGCTGTTAATCTTGCAAATCATTATAAAACTGATGGAAATAATAATTCTTTTTACAATCTCAGGTTGATGGCGGCAACTCAACTAGTATTCAAGAAATGGCATGCGGCGCTGGGAGGCGAAGTAAAAGGAATTGTCTGCGGAGCAGCAGCTCTTCAGCCGCGACTTGCACGAATATTTACTGCCGCGGGTATTTATGTTTGTGAGGGATACGGCTTAACAGAAACTTCACCCGTGATAACATGCAACCATTTTGAGAAAGGCGATTTCAGGCTAGGCACGGTAGGGCCGGTTATTCCTAATGTAAAAATTAAAATCGCTGGGAACGGGGAAATCCTGGTCAAAGGCCCAGGTGTATTTAAAGAGTATTTTAATAAACCCGAAATGACGCAAATTGCCTTTGATGATGAGGGCTGGTTCCGCACAGGAGATATAGGGGAATTAATTGACAATAAATTTCTAAAAATAACAGACCGGTTAAAAGAAGTTTTCAAAACATCAGGCGGAAAGTTTGTCGCCCCCCTTCCAATAGAAAATAAGATGAAGGAGTTGTGGTTTATAAAAAACATAATGATTGTCGGCGAAAACAGGAAATTCACCGCAGCGTTAATAGTTCCAGACACTGTATTCATTTTTAATTGGTTCCGCCGCAAGGGGATAGATAACTTATCTATCGATGAAATGCTAGAAAGCAAATTGATAAACGAAAGGATTTGGAAAGATATACAAAAGTATAATAGAAGATTTTCACATATTGAACAAGTAAAAAAATTCGAACTGATTAAGGGCGATTGGACAATTGAGAGCGGTGAATTAACACCCACACTTAAATTAAAAAGAAAAGTAATTCTTGAGCATTACAAAGAATTAATAGAAAATATTTATAAATAATATTAGAACAATTATGAAAAGAATAATAAAAGAAATTGCCGTCCTGGGTTCGGGAGTAATGGGCTCCCGTATTGCCGCACACTTTGCTAATATCGGTTGCAAAGTATATTTACTCGATATTGTTCCTAAGGAATTAAATGATGGAGAAAAGAAAAACGGATTATCACTTAGCGATAAAAAAGTTCGGAACAGAATTGTAAATGATAATCTTAAAAATGTTCTAAATGCAAATCCATCGCCTGTATATATTTCAAGTTTTTCTTCCAGGATTGTAACCGGAAACTTCGAGGATGATTTTAATATATTAAAAAATGTTGATTGGATTATTGAAGCTGTTGTTGAAAACCTTGAAATAAAAAAAGCTATTTTTGACAAAGTTGAAAATTATAGAAAACCCGGCACATTAATCAGCTCAAACACTTCCGGAATACCAATCCATCTTATGGCAAAAGGAAGAAGCGATGATTTTCAGAAAAATTTTTGTGGCACGCATTTTTTCAATCCGCCTAGGTACATTCAACTATTGGAAATTATCCCATCGCCGAAGACAGGCAAAGAAATTATCGATTTTTTGCTTTACTACGGTAAAAATTATTTGGGCAAAACAACAGTTCTATGTAAAGACACGCCTGCATTTATTGCCAACAGAATCGGTGTATTCAGCATGATGGCTGTTTTTAAATTAATGAAAGAATTTGAGTTGTCAATTACAGAAGTTGATTTGTTGACAGGGCCATTAACTGGTAAACCAAAATCAGCAACATTCAGGACATGCGATATGGTTGGAATAGATACATTAGCTAATGTAGCAAACAATATATATAAAGATTGTTCGAATGATGAAATGCGCGAACTTTTTACGGTACCTGATTATGTGAATAAATTGGCAGAAAAAAAGTGGCTTGGCGATAAGACCGGGCAGGGGTTTTATAAAAAAAACAAGAATGCTCAAGGAGAAACAGAGATACTTGAAATTGATCTTAACACTTTTGAATATAAACCAAGCGAAAAACCAAAGTTTAGTTCAGTTGCGGCGGCAAAACTGATAGAAAATTTAGGTGACAGGTTAAAAGCTCTTTATAAAGAAATGGATCAAGCCGGGTTTTTCCTTCGTATGCTCTATTTTTACATTTTCAGTTATTCCTCACGCAGGATACCGGAAATAACCGATGAAATTTATAAAATTGACGATGCAATTAAAGCAGGATTTGGCTGGGAACTCGGGCCTTTTGAAACTTGGGATTTATTGGGTTTTGAAAAAATCTCGAAGCAGATGGAAGAAGTTAATATACTTCCTGCAGCATGGATAAAAGAAATGTTAGCAAAAGGTTTCAAATCATTTTATCAAATTGAAAAAGGTAAAAGAAAATATTTTGATAAGAATACTTTTTCATATAAAGAAGTTCCAGGTAAATCCGGATTTATTATTTTAGATAACTATAGAGCAAATAAACCCCTCTGGCAGAACTCAGGCGCAATCCTTCATGATATTGGAGAAGGAGTATTAAACCTTGAATTTCAAACAAAGATGAATTCAATAGGATCTGAGATACTGGAAGGTATAAATAAGTCTATTGAAATAGCTGAAAAGGATTTTGAAGGTTTAGTTATTGCAAATAACGGTCAAAATTTTTCTGCTGGTGCAAATCTTGCAACAATGTTTATGCTTGCTGCTGAACAGGAGTTTGATGAAATTGATATGGCAATAAGGAATTTTCAATCCGCAACAATGAGAATAAGATATTCCAGCATACCGGTTGTAGCTGCACCGCATGCACTTGCATTGGGTGGCGGCTGTGAAATTTGTTTACATGCCGATAAAGTGCAGGCTTCTGCAGAAACGTATATCGGATTAGTGGAAGTCGGTGTAGGCATCATCCCTGCTGGCGGAGGTTCAAAAGAGATGACGCTGCGCGCATCGGATAGTTATGCCGAAGGTGCACTCGAATTTCAGGAACTTCAAAAAAGATATATGAACATTGCACAGGCAAAAGTTTCAACTTCAGGTTATGAAGCCTTTGATATGGATATATTAAAAAAAGGGATAGATGAAATTACCGTTAACCCTAATAAAGTGATTTATGATGCGAAACAGTCGGTTCTGAAATTAGTTGAAAATGGTTATACCCAGCCTTGTCCAAGAAACAATATAAAAGTTCTTGGTAAAGAAGCGCTTGCAACGCTATTGATTGGAGCTTATTCGTACCGCAAGGCTAACTATATATCAGAACATGACAAAAAGATTGCGGAAAAATTAGCTTACATAATGAGCGGGGGTGATTTATCACAGGGAACTCTTGTGAGCGAACAATACCTTCTTGACCTGGAACGGGAAGCATTTCTAAGCCTGATCGGTGAAAAGAAAACACTAGAAAGAATCCAAAGTATTTTAAATACCGGCAAGCTGCTCCGGAATTAGCTTGAGCGGCTGATCATATAATTAAGACATTCTACAAAAATAATGAAGTGAATTTATGAGAGAAGCATATATAGTTGCAGGTTTCAGGACAGCAGTTGGAAAAGCAAAAAAAGGCGGATTTCGCTTTTTCAGGCCTGACGATCTGGCGAGTGAAGTTATAAAACATTTATTAAAATCAGTTCCTGAGCTGGACCCTCACAGAGTTGATGATCTAATTGTCGGTAATGCAGTACCGGAGGCTGAACAGGGCCTCCAGATAGGAAGGATGATTGCACTCCAATCACTCCCAGTAGAAGTTCCCGGTGAAACAGTCAATAGATATTGTGCCTCGGGTGTTGATACTATAGCAACTGCAGTTGCACGAATACGTGCAAATATGGCCGACTGTATCATTGCCGGTGGAACTGAGTCGATGTCCATGGTTCCTATAACCGGTTGGAAACTTTCACCTAATTATAAATTTGCAGTCGAACACCCGGAATACTATTTAAGCATGGGGCTTACGGCAGAAGAAGTTGCAAGAGATTATAAAATTTCAAGAGAAGATCAGGATGAGTTCTCATATCATTCTCATAAGAAGGCCATTAATGCAATTCAAAAAGGATTTTTTAAAGATGAAATAGTTCCGGTAGAAGTTGAGGAAACATATTTTGATGGCAATAAGAAAAAAAGTAAGAAAGTAATTGTGGATATCGATGAGGGGCCGAGATCCGATACTTCACTTGAGGCACTGGCAAAACTAAAACCTGTTTTTGCAGCAGGGGGTACAGTTACAGCAGGTAATTCATCTCAGACCTCGGATGGAGCTGCATTTGTTTTAGTAATGTCTGAAGACCTGGTAAAAGAATTAAATCTTAAGCCGGTCGCAAGATTAATTTCTTATTCATTAGCAGGCGTTAATCCAAGAATAATGGGTATTGGCCCGGTTAAAGCCGTACCAAAAGCTTTAAGTAAGGCTGGAATGAAGCTGGAAGATATAGATTTAATAGAACTAAACGAAGCTTTTGCATCACAGGCATTAGCAGTCGTAAGTGAACTCGGAATAAACCCGGAGATACTTAATGTGAATGGAGGGGCAATAGCGCTGGGGCATCCTCTTGGCTGTACTGGGGCCAAGCTTACCATACAGATTTTGAATGAGCTAAGAAGGCGTTCTAAAAAGTACGGGCTTGTAACTGCATGTGTCGGAGGAGGCCAGGGCGTTGCTGCAATTTTCGAGCTGATTAATTAAATAAATAATTTAAAGTTTATAACATATTGAGGTGAAAAAATGACTGCAGAAACTCAAAAAATAGAATCTTTAAGAGGGGGGGAGTTTTTAATCAAAGACTCCGATCCCCAATCTGTTTACATTCCGGAGGAAATAACGGATGAACAAAAACTTTTATCTCAAGCAGCAAGAGAATTTGTTGAAAAAGAAATTACACCAAAGCTTGATGCAATTGATGATCAGGAACCAGATCTTGTTGTTCGCCTGCTCGAAAAAGCCGGTGAACTTGGATTATTAGGAACTTCTATCCCGGAACAATACGGTGGACTTGGTGAAGATTTTAATACAAATACTTTTATTGCAATGGAGATGGGTTCAAGTCACTCCTTCGGGGTTTCATATGCTGCACATACAGGTATTGGGACTTTGCCTATTCTCTATTACGGTACTGAAGAACAAAAGCAAAAATACCTGCCAAAATTTGCCTCGGGAGAATGGAAATCAGCTTATTGTTTAACGGAGCCCACATCGGGTTCTGATGCATTATCAGCTAAGACCACTGCAAAATTATCCGAAGACGGGAATTACTATATCCTTAACGGACAAAAGATGTGGATAACAAACGGAGGTTTTGCGGATATTCTAATCACTTTTGCCCAGGTTGACGGAGATAAATTTACTTGCTTTATTATTGAAACGAAATCAGAAGGATTTACCAGGGGTAAAGAAGAAAATAAGATGGGGATAAAAGGATCGTCTACACGCGCGTTGTTCCTTGATAATGTTAAAGTTCCAAAAGAAAATATTCTCGGTGAAATTGGGAAAGGACATTATGTCGCGTTTAATATTTTGAATATGGGTAGATTTAAATTATGTGCCTTTGCCATAGGAGGGGCAAAAAAAATAATGTCCTCTGCTGTTCAATATGCAAATGAGCGAAAACAATTCGGCAAACCCATTTCAAGTTTTGGAGCTATTAAACATAAACTTGCAGAACAGGCAATTAGAATCTTTGCCGCTGAATCTGCCGCCTTAAGAACAAGCGGTTTAATAAATTTTAAAGTTAAAGAAGCTATTAGAACCGGTTTGGATTACGGGCAGGCTGTAACTGGAGCTGCAGAGGAATATGCCATCGAATCGGCAATGTTAAAAGTATTTGGCTCAGAAATGCTGGATTATGTTGTGGATGAAACAGTCCAGGTATTCGGTGGTTACGGTTTCTCCGAAGAATACCCGGCTGCAAGAGGATACCGCGAACTCAAGAATAAACAGGATATTTGAGGGCACTAATGAAATCAACCGCTTGCTTACCATTGATATGCTTATAAAAAGATCTGTGAAAGGGCGGCTTGATTTAATGGGCCCTGCGCTTGCAATAAAAAAAGAATTAATCTCAGTCCCGCCTATTGATGAAAACACTGAAGGAGTTTTAACAGAAGAATTAAATGCAATCAAAAAGGCTAAAAAAGCAATTTTGATGATAGCCGGTTCTGCGGTACAAAAATTTATGATGAAGCTTGCCGAAGAACAGGAAATAATAATGAATGTTACCGATATGCTTATCGAAGTGTTTACTTCCGAATCAACAATATTAAGAGTAATAAAACTTTCTTCAATGAAAGGCGAAATCGAATTGCTGCCGTATGTCGAAATGACTAAGGTATATGTAAGCGATTCTCTTGAAAGAACGGGTATTTATGGGAAGCATGCAATTGAAGCATTCGCTGAAGGAGATGAATTAAAAATGCTTAAACTTGGATTGAAACGTTATACAAAATTGAATGATGTAAATACGACTAAACTCAGAAGAAATATTGCAGAAAGGCTAATATTGGCAAATAAATTCTGTTTTTAACTAATTTATGTGATTTATAAATGAATAAAAAACAAAAGGACGTAAATGCCGGAAAATATCAATGCACATCCTATGCTTAAAGAAAATTCACTTAACGGTAAAGTTATATTAATTACCGGAGGCGGCACCGGTCTTGGCAAATCTATGGGAAAGTATTTTGCTGAGCTCGGGGCTGATCTTGTAATTGCAAGCCGCAAACTTGATGTACTGGAAAAGACAGCAAGAGAAATCGAAAATGACACCGGGAAAACAGTTCTTCCTGTACAATGTGATATTACAAATTATGACCAGGTAAATAAATTATTGAAAACTGCATCGGATAAATTCGGTAAAGTTGATTCGTTAGTGAATAATGCGGCAGGTAATTTTATAAGCCCCACGGAACGATTATCATTCCGTGCTTTTGATATAATAGTTAATATTGTTCTAAAAGGAACATATTACTGTACCCTTGCATTTGGGAAGTACTGGATTGAAAATAAACAGCCCGCAAATGTGTTAAACATTATTACAACCTATTCCTGGACGGGCTCCGCGTACGTTGTACCATCGGCGGTGTCAAAGGCCGGAGTCCTGGCTCTAACAAGATCGCTTGCGGTTGAATGGGCTAAGTACAAAATACGATTTAACGCTATTGCCCCGGGGCTCTTCCCTACAAAAGGGGCATGGGACAGGCTTTTGCCAGGAAATCTATCTGAAAAATTTAATCTAAAGAAAAAAATCCCCGCCGGGAGGACAGGCGAACACCAGGAACTTGCAAATCTTGCTGCATACCTTGTATCAGATTATTCGTCTTTTATCAACGGTGAAGTAATTACAATAGACGGGGGCGAATGGCTCAAAGGCGCAGGACAGTTTAATTTACTGGAAGACATAAGTTCCGGTATGTGGGATGAAATAGAAAAGACGATAAGAAACGCCGGCAGTAGTAAAGATTGATTTTGCTTTTTTGTAAAAGTTGATAAGATTAAGTTATAAATATTATTTAAATAATAGTGTAAATTGATTTTGGAACTCGTAAAAGATTTTTAACTGTTCAGACATACTTATGATATTACTGTCAGATTTTAAGAAGTAGATATGCTCCATATTGTTAATAACGCTGTTTGCTTGAATTATTTTGAACAGGCGCTTATAGCTTATGCCAAGGATTTAGACATTTTACCCGAACAGAGAATTGCACTTGATGGTTCAGCATTTTAGATAGCAAGAAATGAAATAAATTACCTCAAATTTGCTCCGTTTGAAGACAGATTGCGAATTTATTATATTAAACACAACAGTTTTTGATTTGACCATGTTATTAAAAATATGAAGGACAAAAAGATTTTTGCTGAAGGTTCGGGAACTCTTGTACATGTAAATTCCATTACAAAAAAATCTTTTCCGTTGCCGGCAGATTTTGTTGACAAGGTCAAAAGGTTTGAAAAAAAGGAAGAAATTATTTGTAATTAATTTTATAATTTAAAATCATATCGGGGTTTAATATGATTCAGGTAGTTTTTGATATTGAAACGGTTTCGTTTCCATTCGAATCACTTACTGGGAGTCAGCAGGAGTACTTGCTGCGCGACGCTCAAAAAATAGAGAATCAAAAAGAAAAAGATCAAAAGATTGATGACTCAATCCGCTATACATCCCTTTATCCGTTTACTGCCAAAGTTATTGCTATCGGTTTATATGATGTGCAAAAAGAGAAAGCATTTGTTTATTATGAAAGCGAAGCAAAGGAAGAATGGTTTGACCCAGAAAGAAATGTTAGTTATAAAGGACTGAGCGAAAATGAAATGCTAAAATCTTTTTGGAGAATCTCGAAAAAAACAGATCAGTTTATATCATTTAATGGGCGCTATTTTGATATACCCTTTTTGATGATGCGGTCTGCATTGAATAAAATCAAACCCTCAAAAAATTTAATAACAAACCGATTTGATACAGTACTTCATATCGACCTTCTTGAACAGTTTACTTATTTCGGGTTAACACGTAAATTCAATCTCGATTTTTACTGCCATGCATTCGGGATCGAATCTCCAAAATCTAAAGGTATTTCCGGGATGGATGTAAAAATTTTATATGAAGCGGGGAAAATAAAAGATATTGCTGTTTACTGCGGCGGAGATATCGAAGCAACATATAAGCTTTTTAAGATCTGGAATGAATATTTAAGATTTTAATCAATTAAATCTCTGCGAGAAAAACAATTTCCCGCAGAGAACGTAAAAGAGATTATTTAAATAATATCATCACTGAAGTTTGGTTGATATGACCTATATATTCCTCACCATAGGTGCTGAACCCGATCGTAGGAATTTCTTTAAATATTGCACCGTATGCTTCTGTTTGATTTTTATTCTGCAATTCTAAAGTTCTCAGGATACAGTTAAAGTTTATCAAACCGGATGGTTTCCCGAATTCTTTAATCTTCTTATCTAGATCCGATTGAGTGTCTTTAACTATGTTGGTTGATTCAAGCAATGTTAATTCCGTACCTTCGGCAACGTTACAGAAAAATTTAATTCCATTTTCTGAAAATTGTTGAGGGCTCCTCACAAAAGGTTCATCGCCTGCCAAAACGCCGAGAGGATTGCTCATGAATTTTGATGCAGCCGATTCCTTTGCAACTCCAACTGCTTCTGAATAAATGTCAATAGCATTTTTGCCATCCAGTTCCAGTATTTCTCTTTGATTTTCGTTTACACTTGTAGCTACAAAAATTTTATTCAGTTTAGTGAAGCTTTGGGTTTTTAAAATATCAAACCCGACATTTGATTTAATTAAAGCCAACACCGCTGCATTAGTATATGATATTCCATTTGCGTTAACAAATGTAGTTTTGAATTTAAGATCATCTCCAGCCGATCCGCCGACAAAACTAATGTTTGCTTTCGTACCGATTTGTTCCATCAATTTCTCTTCGCAACCGCTGAGGCCGTCAATTAAAATAATACCGAAATATTTTGTAAAATCTAAATCGGATACGGGGGTCTTATAATATTTTTCAAAACTATTTAAAGTTGCTTGAGGATCAGGCGAGCCTTTCAAATCCTTAATCACTTCAACTTTTACATCATTAACTGTTTCTTTATCAAAGGCCATTAATACTATTGAATTGTTTAACATTTTACCACTTGTTAATTCACCTGAACTTGAACATCCAATTACGTCTGCGTCTTTAAATGATTTCTTAATTCCGTCAGCAATTTCATCCTGATTAAAATTGGAAGATGAAAAGAATATTATTAACCGGGGATCGGATATATTTATCTGTTCTTTAATTTCTTTAACTGCGCCTTCTGTTTCTTGATTTGTTGAATATGCAATTTTGATGCCCATTTTGTGCTCCTTATTTAATTTCTTATTTTATGCCAAATTCTATGGCAATTAATTTTAATTTTTCTAAAATAACCTGATCATCCGGAGATTGATCATTAAATCGGTCGGGATTAATCCCCTTAAGGACCAATTTTGTTTTTGTAATATTCCTGATTGTTTGATTATCTTTTGCAACGGCAATAATAATTTCATCAATTTGTTTTTTGATTTTTCCCGCCATTCTAGGTTCTCCTTTTAATTATGTTTATTGTGCTTTTATTATCGGCAGAATTAATTTATTGTTTACTATAAAGATTTATAATTGGAGGTTTTAAGAAGGCAATTTTCAATTACTGTCTTATTCGGAGTTCAATGCTGCCCAAATTGTTCAGAAAATGTAAAATTTGCGGGAAAATTTGCATAAACGATTCACTCCTTTTGTTAAATTTCCTAAAATAATAAGCTAAAAGCTTCGATAATAAAATTAGTTAATGCATTAAATATTACACTTACTGAATAACACCGGTTCACTTTGGGAATTGAAAGGCAGTATGTCTCTTTTAAAATTGATATTTACCGACAAAATCGGGGATTTAATAAATACACTTATTAAAAAGTCTTTTTGCCATTATTGTAATATTGCCCCTCTCTTTTTTGTATTCTATACTTCCTATAAAAATTTTGATTCTGCGTTCGATTACAGATATTTAACAAATTTTTCCTTAATACTAATTATTTCTGTTATTGTAATGGTTTCAGGCTGTATATTACTCTACTTTAAGAATAATGTAAAATTGCGTGTTGATGAAAAAGACTCAAATGCCACTATAAAAGAAATTGAATTATTGAAAAAAAAATATGAGAATAGCTTAGAAAAAATTAAAAATGATTATAAAAAAGAGATTGAAATATTAAATAAGAAACTACAGCAGCAGGAGTTCATCCTGGAAATTATTCAAAAGAGCGAAAATGATTTATTGAAAAGCACCATATTCACGGATGAATTATTGAATAATCTTCCGGTTGCTGTTTATGTTAAAGATCCTAAAGAAGGTAAATTCATTTACTGGAACAAGAAAAGTGAAGAAATATTTGGTTTTACATCAAGCGAGGCATTAGGAAAAACCGATTATGACCTTTTCCCCCTTGAGCAAGCCGAGTTCTTCACGCAAAAAGACTTTCAAACATTTTCAAGTAAAAATGTTGAGGACATTTTTGGTGAAGTTGTTTATAATCCAAAACTTGGCCAAATATATCTTCATTCGAGAAAAGTACCCTTATTTGATAAAGATAATAATCCCTTGTATTTATTAAGTATTTCGGAGAATATTACCGAAATTAAAAAAGCCGAAGGAACGCTGAAGCTCCAGTCAATGGCTATGGATAATATTATCGACGGTATGGTAATTACCGATCCTCTGCAATTTGATAACCCGATAATATTTTGCAATGCAGCATTTGAAAAAATTACAGGATTCACATTCAATGAAGTGGTCGGGAAAAATCCAAGGATACTGCAAGGTGCCAAAACAGATATTTGTGCAAAAGAAAAATTAAGGCAGTCTGTTAAAATGGGTGATCAGTGCAATGTAACTATTTTAAACTACCGAAAAGACGGCAGGCCGTTTTGGAATGAAATTAAGATTATTCCAATTAAAGATCATGCTAATAAACTTGTAAATTTTTTAGGAATAAAAACCGATATAACCGAAAAAATTAATGCTGAAAATGCATTAAAAGGTAGTGAAACAAAATTCAGAAGTATTGTAGAACAATCCGGGGACGGGATTATATTATGCAATAAAGAAGGGAAAATAATTGAGTGGAATCTCTCAATGGAAAAAATCACCGGGCTTAGTAAAGAGGAAGTCTTCAATCATTTCCTGTGTGATGTACAGTTTAGATTACTACCTGATGAGAATAAATCTCAGGAAAAATATAATCACATTAAACAAATATTGACAGACTTGCTTAAAACAGATGAAAGCCATTCCGGAAGCCTATCTATTGAACAAGAAATTGCAAGGAAGGATGGGTCAAGAGTATTAATCCAAAGTGTTATCTTCCCGATACTGAGTGAAAACGGAATTATGGCAGGCAGTATGGTAAGAGATATTACGAAAAAGCATGAGGATGAAGAGGCATTAAATCAAAGTGAGCATAAATACAGGCTGGTAGTAGATAATATAAAGGAGGTTATTTTTCAAACAGATGCCGAGGGCAAATGGATATTTTTAAACCGGGCATGGGAAGAAATTACAGGTTTTACTTTAAAAGAAAGTTTAGGAACAATATTTATAAAGTATGTACATCCGGATGACAGGGCAAGAAACCAGGTTCAATTTGAAGCTCTTGTGAACAGAGAGAAAGATTATTGCAGGCATGTGGTTAGATATATAACTAAAGACAGCGGTTTAAGGTATATTGAAGTATATGCCAGGCTTACATTAAATGAAAAGGGTGAAATAATTGGAACTTCCGGATCTTTGTATGATGTTACGGAGAAAGCAAAGGCCGAACAAGAAATAAAGGCCACATTATTCAAAGAAAAAGAGCTTAACCAGTTGAAGTCAAGGATGATATCAACAGTGTCGCATGAATTCAGAACGCCGTTAACGTCTATACTTGCATCAACTGAGCTAACGATAAGGTATATTGATAAATGGGATAAAGAGAAACAAATAGCAACGCTGGAAAGAGTACAAAACTCGGCAGAATTTCTAAATGAAATGGTCGGGGATGTTCTTAAATTAAATAAAGTGGAGTCGGGTAATGATAGGTTTTATCCCAAGACCATGGAGCTTATAGAATTATGTAAAAAAATATTAGATGAACTTACACATCTATTTTCATCACAGCACGAACTGATTTTTAATTATGCGCCGAATGAAATTATGGGTAAATTTGATGAGAAGATGATGAAATCTATTTTAGTAAATCTTCTAACTAATGCGGTAAAATATTCTCCCAATGGTGGAAAGATCGAATTTCAAATATTATTGCAAAATGAATCTGTGTTTTTTATAATAAGCGATGAAGGGCTTGGCATTCCGGATGAGGATAAGAAAAATTTGTTTAGCCCTTTCTTCAGAGGAAACAATATCGGCAGTATACCCGGGACTGGGCTTGGACTTTCAATAGTACAAAAAACAGTTGAGCTTCATGGTGGCAAGATAAATTTTGAAAGTAATACCTCAAAGGGAACAAAGTTTACGGTTGTTCTCCCATTGGAGAAATAAATTAAAAAAGTTGTAATGTTTAAAATCCTTTTAATTGAAGATAATCAAAGCATAAAGCAGACAATATTTGACTTACTCAATTCGGAGGGGTTTGAAGTTTATTCTGCATGTAACGGCAATGAGGGCATTGAGTTAGCTAAGAATGTTTTCCCCGATTTGATCATTTGTGATGTAATTATGCCGTTAAAAAACGGTTTTGAAGTAATTAAAGAGCTCTCAAGTGATTCATCAACATCGTTAATTCCATTTATCTTCCTATCAGCAAAAGCCGAAAAAGATGATATTAGGGTAGGAATTGAACTTGGCGCAGTTGACTATATTACCAAACCATTCAGATTGGGTGAACTGCTTAATGTAATTAACATCAGGCTTAAAAGAGTAAAGTTCTGAGGTTAATTTCGGATCAACATAACATTACGGAAAAATAATGAATAAAATATTAGTAATTGAAGATGACTCTTCTGTAAGGATGGGGATTGTTGATCTTTTAATTGAAGAAGGGTACGAAGTTTATTATGCAGAAAACGGCATACGAGGTATTTCCCAAGCAAAAACGTTGCTGCCCGATTTAATAATTTCAGATATACTTATGCCGGATATAAACGGCTATACAGTATTTGACGAGCTTCAAAAAGAAATAGTTACATGCGGAATACCATTTATATTTTTATCGGCAAGAGCCGGAACAAGCGACATCCGATATGGAATGAACTTGGGTGTAGATGATTATTTAACCAAGCCTTATAAAGCAGATGATTTAATTTCTGCGGTACGTTCAAGGTTGTCAAAAAGAAAGTATATAGATAAAAAATTTGAATCAATTCATGCCAATATTGCTAAGTCCGTACCTCATGAACTCAGAACACCCCTTGTAGCTATAGTAGGTTTATCTCAGCTTATTCTGGACTACGATGATAAACTTGAGAAAAAAGAACGATTAGAAATGGTGGAAAAAATTAATAAAGCCGGTACGAATCTGAATAATATTATAGAAAAATTTATTCTTTTTACAGAATTGGTATTAATAAAAAACGACAAAGAATATTTGCGAGATTATTCTTTATTAGAGATAATCCCGGCTAAAGAAGAAATCTCGTTATACCTTCAACAGAATATTACAGAAAATAAAAGAGAAAACGATTTTGATATTCAACTGGAAGAAGCGAATTTAAGTATACTGACTGGGCATTTAAAATTGATTATTGAAGAAACGATTGATAATGCCTGTAAATTTTCGCAATATGGATCGAAAATACTTGTAAAATCTTTTATAGAAAATGGAAAATATGTCCTTGAGATAAAAGATCACGGGATTGGAATGACGGCAGAACAAATAAAGCAGATTGGCATTCTACAACAATTTGACAGACAAAAATATTTTCAGGGAGGATTAGGAATGGGACTGGTATTAGTGCAGGAAATAATATCGTTGTACGACGGCGAATTAAAAATAACAAGTGAAAAAAATGAATTTACGACAATTAGGATAATATTTAAAGTTGTTACAGGGAGTGTAAATAATCTTGTGTAAATGATTAATAAAGGACTTGAGGTAAATGCTGTTGAGCGTAGCGAAACAGCATTTACCTCTAAGAAAAAAATCGTTATTTTATTAATCAAAAATCCGAAAGGAGCGTTTACACTCATGGAACTTACCGATAAAATGATCGAGCAGTTTAAAGCCGATCTTAAAGGAGCAAAAACCTACGAAGACTTAATGGGTAAAGATGGAGCCATTAAGAAACTTATCGCTAAATCTCTCGAACAAATGCTGGAAAGTGAACTTACCGAACAGTTAGGATATGAGAAATATTCCCCCGAAGGTAAAAACACAGGTAACAGCCGTAATGGGAAGACTCATAAAACTTTGAAGAACGATAACGGAGAAATCGAGATTACTGTTCCCCGGGATCGTAATGGAGAATTTGACCCGATTATTGTTAAAAAATATGAACGAACCATTGGACCAATCGAGGATAAAATAATATCCATGTATGCAAAGGGAATGACCGTTAGAGATATACAGTCACATATTCAAGAACTTTATGGTTTAGACGTATCAGCTACTTTAATCTCAAACATTACCGATAAAATTGTCCACATCGCCACAGAATGGCAAAACAGACCTCTTGAAGCCATGTACCCAATAGTTTTCTTTGATGCTATTCATTACAAAGTCAGAGACGAATCTAAGAAAGTGACTTCAAAGGCAGCCTATACATGCCTTGGCGTTGAAGTAAGCGGCAGAAAAGACTTACTTGGGCTCTGGGTTGGGGAAGCAGAAGGTGCCAACTTCTGGCTTAGTGTTCTAACCGAGTTAAAGAACCGTGGAATACAAGATATTCTAGTTGCCTGCATAGACGGGTTGAAAGGCTTTCCTGAGGCTATAAATACTGTTTTCCCTAAGACAGAAATACAGCTCTGTGTAATACACCAGATAAGAAACACCTTAAAATATATTGCCTCTAAAGACCAGAAAGAATTTATGAAACAGTTGAAGCCGGTTTATTCTGCTCCAACAGAAGAATCTGCTCTGGAGAATCTTAAAATGCTTGAAGAAAACTGGTCTAAAAAATATTCCTTAGCCTTAAAGTCTTGGAAGCAAAACTGGAATAACCTGGCTACATTTTTTAAATATCCGGAAGAAATTAGAACCGTAATCTATACGACAAACGCAGTGGAAGCAGTTCATCGTCAGTTTAGAAAGGTCACTAAAACAAGATCTCTTTTCCCAAATGATGATGCTCTAAAAAAAATGCTTTATTTGGCTTATAGGGATTTATCTAAAAAATGGACAATGCCTATTAGAAATTGGTCCATTGTTATTTCTAATTTTTCAATTATGTTTGAACAAAGGCTTGCGCCTTTCTTATGAATTCAATTTGTCATTTACACAAATTATTTTACAGACTCTTGTTAAATAAGTTATTTTACACCAAACTTTTTCTCTAATTTATCTAATAATCTGTGCAGCAGTAAATTAGCTTCTTTACAAAATTTTATCCCGTTGCGGATCTCTTCTTCTGTCTGAATATATTTATCTTTTTTCAACTCATCACTTCCACCTGCAAGCATTTCGTTTAAGAGATCAGGTGTAGCCTCTATATGAAATTGCAGCCCGATTACTCTTTCATTAAAAATGTAGGCCTGATTTTTACATACATCACTTTCTGCCAGATGAATTGCATGCGGGGGTAAATTATACGTATCACCGTGCCAATGAAATACCATTGCTTCTTTTGGGAACAGATTAAATAAGTCCTCTTGTTCAGCTTCTATGGTAGTTTTAATTTTGAACCAGCCAATTTCTTTAAATTTATTCCTAAATACCTTTGCGCCCAGAATCTCTGCAATTAATTGCGAACCGAGACATATTCCCAGGACTATTTTGTTGAGGTTAATTGCTTTTCGAATAAAAGCTTTCTCCTCTTTAAGCCAAGGGAATTTTTCTTCATCATAAACCCCCATTGGTCCGCCCATAACGATAAGCCAATCAATATCAATGAGATCGGGGAGTATAAACGGTTCATAAAGTTTTGTTAATGAAATATTATAGCCTTTTACATTAGCCCATTGTTCGATGTAACCCGGTTTTTCAAACGGTGTATGAATTAAAGCTTGTATTTTTATCATTATTTCATGGAAAAATTGTTATATAGTCAATTTTTATTTTTTTAACTTTTCTTATCCAAAACGAAAAGTGTTATATTTACGACTACAATTTAAATACATTTCAATTTAAGAAAAATGGAATAATTTTGATGAATGAAGCCGAGGTAACTTTAGAAGTAGCTTTAGAGCATGGATTAACTGAAGAAGAATTTGGCAGAATAAAAAAAATATTGGGAAGAGTTCCAACTTATACCGAAATCGGGATTTTCAGTGTTATGTGGAGCGAACATTGCAGTTATAAAAATTCAATTGCATTGCTTAAAACACTTCCAAGAGAAGGCGGGCGTCTTCTTGTAGATGCTGGTGAAGAAAATGCCGGTCTTGTAGATATTGGTGATGATCTTGCAGTTGCCTTTAAAATTGAGAGCCACAATCATCCTTCAGCAGTTGAACCTTACCAAGGCGCTGCTACAGGTGTTGGGGGAATAATGAGAGATATTTTCACAATGGGTGCACGTCCCATAGCTTCTTTAAATTCGCTAAGATTTGGAACTTTGGAAGATGCACATACCAGGTTTCTTTTTGATGGTGTAGTTAGAGGCATTGGCGATTATGGAAACAGCTTTGGTGTGCCCACAGTAGCGGGTGAAGTTTATTTTGACGAGTCTTATGCCGATAATCCGCTTGTAAATGCAATGGCAGTAGGTATTGTTAAAAAGGATGAATTTGCCAGCGCTGTTGCAAAAGGAGAAGGTAATACGGTTATGATTGTCGGATCTTCTACAGGCCGCGATGGAATTCATGGTGCAACTTTTGCTTCTGAAGAAATATCGGAGAAATCCGAAGCGAAGCGTCCATCAGTTCAAGTCGGCGATCCATTTACCGAAAAATTATTGCTTGAAGCATCGCTTGAAATTATTAAACGCGGCTGGTTGATCGGAATCCAGGATATGGGAGCTGCAGGAATTGCTTGCTCTACCAGTGAGATGAGTGCTAAGGGAAACTCGGGCATGAAGATAGATCTTACTAAAGTTCCTTTAAGGGAAAAGGGCATGACTGCATACGAGATAATGCTTTCGGAGAGCCAGGAAAGAATGTTATGTGTTGTAAAAAAAGGTTTTGAGGAGAAAGTTAAAAAAGTTTTTGAAAAATGGGACTTGCATTGCGAAACTGTCGGATATGTTACTAATGACGGTTTGTTGGATATAGATTACCTGGGTGAGAAAAAAGCAGTTATTCCTTCTTATGAATTAGTACTTGGAGGCGGAGCGCCTGTCTATATAAGAGAATCAATTGAGCCTGCTTACATTAAGCAGTTGAGACAGTATGATTTCTCCAAATTGCCGCAGCCCGAAAATATTTACGATACATTTATTAAAGTTTTTTCATCGCCAAACATTGTTTCTAAACGGTGGGTTTATGAACAATATGATTCAATGGTAAGGACAAATACAATTATCGGTCCCGGCTGCGATGCCGCTGTTGTTTACATTAAGGAGACCAATAAGGCATTGGCAATGAAAACCGATTGCAATTCAAAATATGTTTATCTTAACCCTAAAGTCGGAACAAAAATTGCGGTTGCAGAGTTTGCAAGAAATATTGTTTGTTCTGGGGGTATCCCGTTAGCAATTACAAACTGCTTAAATTTTGGAAACCCTTATAAACCTGAAATGTACTGGCAATTTAAAGAAGCTATTGCAGGAATGGGTGAAGCGTGCAGGTTTTTTAATACTCCTGTAACGGGCGGCAATGTCAGTTTTTATAATGAATCCCCAAACGTAGCAGTGTATCCCACACCTACAATAGGTATGGTTGGGCTAATTGAGAAGCTTGAAAATATTACAACATCTAATTTTAAATCCGTTGATGACCTAATTTATGTATTAGGTGAAGACTTTGAAGAATTAGGGGGTAGTGAATATTTAAAAGCCGTTCACAATAAAGTTGTTGGCGATTCACCTAAAATAATATTAGAAATTGAGAAAAAACTTCAGGATACAGTACTTTCCCTAATCGATAAAAAACTTATTAAATCTGCTCACGACATATCAGAGGGAGGTATTATTTCAGCTTTAGCCGAATGCTGTATCATTGATATTGAAAAACTTATGGGCGCAAGAGTAGATATACCTGTTAAAACACGGGATGATTTTTCATTATTTTCTGAAAGCCAGTCCAGAATTATTGTTTCCGTTGATAAAAGTAAAAAAGAAGAATTTGAAAAAATATTAAATGCAGCCGGGCAGTTTTTTATATACCTTGGGACAACCGGTGGAGAGAGTTTATCGATAAAAAATAAATTGGAAGTTAATTTGAATACATTATCTGATATTTATTTTAACACAATCTCTAGAATTATGAACGCTTAAAATAAAGCATAAAGAAGATCTTTTGTTCCATAAGCTTCAAATACTATCTAATACTGTAAATTCTATTTTACAGTTTAAACCTTCATATATAAAATTTAAAATATTTTTTAAACATTATATAATCGGATTAAGTAAACGGGTAGACGAGCATCATGTTTTCCTCCTAGCGGGCGGCTTAGCTTTTTCACTTCTGGTTTGCGTCATTCCTTTTTTTCTAATCATGTTTGCTGTTCTCGGCAATATACTCAGTTCGCATAATATTCAATCGCAGGTGAATCTTGCGGTTGATACCATTATTCCATACGACAACTACTCGGAATTTGTAAAAAACATTATTTTCACCAGGATAAATGAAGTTATAGAATATAAGAACGTTGCTGGAATTGTGGGAGGTTTCGGTTTGCTTTTCGCTGCAAGTGGTTTGTTCAGCAGCATGAGGACGATTCTTAATAAAGTTGTGGGTATAGAAACAAATGTTCATTTCTTAATAGGGAAATTAAAAGATTTTATGTTGGTAATTATGGTAATTTTAATATTTTTTATAACAACTATAACATCCCCTATTCTTGATTTAATTATTCAAGCTGCGCAGGGTTGGGAAAGTCTCAGTTTTTTTAAGAGTTCGGTTTTTGAACATTTTTTACTTTTGGTAATTTCGCTTGTTTTAATCTTCATAGTTTTTTTTATTTTGTATATTACAGTTCCAGTAAGAAAACTGAGCAGAAATTCTACTTTAATCAGCGCATTATGGGCAGCGGTGCTTTGGGAAACCGCAAAACAGGGCTTTGGATTTTATCTTCACCATTTTACAACATTCGGCAGGATTTACGGCACTTATGCATTAATCGTTGTTGTTGCTTTTTGGATTTATTATTCTTGCATAGTCTTTATAATAGGTGCTGAGATAGGAAGATTATATATTGAACGAAAAATTAATCCTCACTAAAAAGTTCTATTAGTTTAATCCACACATGCCTGAACCGCATCCGCATTGATTATTTTCACATGATGAACCATCACCGCAACAGAAATTTGAGTCCACTGTCCGTCCATTTGTAGCAGCACTAAACGTAGATAATAATTTTTTATTATTCATTGAATCACAATTAGGGCACGTAACTTCTCCGGCAGAGCTGCTTGATTTATGCAGTACTTCAAACTTAGTATTGCACTTTAAGCAGCGGTATTCAAAAATAGGCATTATATATCCTCAATAAATTAGAAATTAGAATCATGATCTATATTTTTACTCCCTAAAAATAATCAAATTATACTCACCGGGAAAATCAATTTATTTTCCAGGTGATAAACAATTATGTACATTTTTTTAAAAATGCAATTTGGAAGAAAAATTAATTTGACTAATTAAAAAAACTTCGTTATCTTTAATCAGATAATTTAATCTGATTATAAAATGACGGTAATTTTTTCAAAAAAATGCGAATACGGGCTTCAGGCGGTACTGTTTCTTGCCGCCGGGCAAACCGGTGAGGTTATTCCTGCTGAAGAAATTGCTAATAAACTAAATATTCCGAAGGAATTTGTCTCTAAGATACTTCAGAATCTTACAGAGAGCGGTTTAGTTTATTCAAAAAAAGGCAAATCCGGCGGGTTTGCATTGGCAAAAGCCCCGGAGTTAATCAGGTTAATTGATATAATAGCGGCGATAGACGGACTAGGAATATTTAATTCCTGTGTTTTGGGTTTTCCAAATTGTTCTCCGCAGCATCCATGCCCACTCCATGATAAATGGGGGGCATTACGCACAAATGCTTATAATATGCTAACAGATCAGACGCTTGATCAATTAAAGGACAGCACCTTAAATAAAATTGCTCATTTAAGCGAATAAATATTTTTTTAATGTATAATCAGATAAAAATATCCGATAATGAAAATAAAAAAGAAAATAATTAGAAACACAGACAAACCGTTACAGAATATTAGATTTGCAATTCAGTTGGTCTTTGCCATTTTATGTATCTGGATAGGTATAGACTTTTACAGGTTTATACATTTTTTAGAAACAAACGGGGGATCAGTTTATTTTAACAGGCCGCCCGGCGTTGACGGGTTTTTACCGATCAGTTCTATGATGAGTTTTTATTTATTCCTTTCCACGGGTGAAATCCATTTTGCCCATCCTGCGGGAATATTTATTTTTATTTCTATTCTCTTAATGTCGTTCGTATTCGGCAAATCATTTTGCAGTTGGTTATGCCCTGTTGGATTTATATCTGAAATGATAGGCGATTTCGGAGAGAGAATATTTAGAAGAAAACTAATATTACCGCGCTGGATTGATATACCCTTAAGGACTTTGAAATATCTCCTTTTAGGATTCCTTTTATATTCAGTTTTCTTATTAATGGATATAAATTCGGTTAAAGCCTTTCTGGACAGCCCATATAACCAGATTGCCGATTTAAAAATGTATTATTTTTTTGCAAATATTTCAAGAATTTCGATTATAGTACTCAGTTCGCTTTTTCTTCTCTCGGTTTTTATTCGAAACTTCTGGTGCAGGTTTCTCTGTCCCTATGGAGCATTACTCGGTATAATTTCATTTTTTAGCCCAAACAAGATAAAACGCAACGCACTTAGCTGTACAGATTGCGGATTATGCGCAAAGGCATGTCCGTCGGCAATTAAAGTTGATAAAGTTATTACTGTTTATTCCGATGAATGTACATCATGCCTGAACTGTGTTGATGCATGTCCTGTAGCAGATACTTTACAAATCCAAACCATTTTTAAGAAGAAAAAACTGCCTAAAAAATATGTTGCATTAGGAATAATTATAATTTTTCTAGCAGTAACTGGTACCGGGATAGCAACGGGGCACTGGCAGAACAAGATTACAAAAGAACAATATCTAATTCACTATAAGCTGATGGACTCTTACGGACACCCGATAGGGACTGCAAATGTTAAGAGTATAAAAATAAATAATAATAGTAAAGGAGTAAGCAATGGAGACTAACAATAATTTCACAACCGAACAGGGATTATACGGGGAATTAACTTTATCACAGATAGTATCAAAAAATTTCCGGGCTGCAGGTATTTTTGAAAAGTACAGTCTTGATTTTTGCTGCAGAGGAAATAAATCACTTTCCGATGCATGTATAGAGAAAAATCTTATTGAAGAGGAAATTTTAACGGAACTACAAAACACAGAAATTTCTTCTTATAGTAGCTTTTTAAGAACTGCCGGGTGGGAATTAGATTTTTTAGTAGATTACATTATTAATAATCATCACAATTACGTTCGCAATTCAATCCCTTCAATATTGACTCATGCAGAAAAAGTAGCTATGAAACACGGAGAAAATCATCCGGAGACTATAGAAATTCATTCGATTTTTCTGAGAGTTTCAAAGGACCTGAAGCAGCATTTAATGAAAGAAGAAGAAATACTTTTCCCTTTTATTAAATATTTGGTAAAAACAGAAAAACAAAAATTAAAAACTGAGCGACCATATTTCGGTACTCTTTCAAATCCGATAAATATGATGGAAGCAGAACATATTATCGCTGGCGACAGTATGTCGCAGATAAGAAAACTAACTAATAATTTTAATCCACCGGAAGAAGTATGTACAACTTTCAAAACCTACTTCAACGAATTAAAAGAATTTGAAGAAGACCTGCATCAGCATGTCCATCTTGAGAACTATCTCCTTTTTCCCAGAGCAATTGAACTGCAAGAAAAAGCATTCTCATAAAAGCGCATATTATTTTAACTTGCGTAGTTTCTACGGGTAAATAGCCTACGGGCCTTCCCGAACTAAAGAGGTGGGATTTAGATTTGGGAAGGTTTTTATAATAGTTTTCAAATAAAGTTTGTGTAGTAATAAATTTGCGAGGTTTTTCATCGATACAAGATTACATTTAAAGTTAAAATTAACCTTTTATCGAACCTGAATTGATCAATTTGAGTTTTAGTGTATTTTAGCATACATAAAATGTGGCTTTCCCGGTAAATAAAATTTATATAGTTATGTTATGAATGAAAAGGACACTATTTCTATTGCAACTGAATTTTTTGACAGAGCTTATAAACTTCATATGGATGGGAAGCTTGAAAATGCAATTTTAGCATATCGAGCTTCAATACGAATTTTTCCGTCGGCCAGGGCATACAGCCGCCTGGCGGAAGTATACAGCCTACAGGGCAAGTTTAATCTTGCAATAGAATTATGTAAAAAAGCAATTGAATTGGAGCCACAACTTGGTTCTTTATATCATGATATAGGGTCTTATCTTGTCAGTATAGAAATGGATGAAGAGGCTATTGCCTGGTTTGAAAGGGCTATTCAAATAAATTCGCCTAATTCAAACTGTTACTCTTATTATAATCTTGGAAAGATATATGAAAAAGAGGGAGATTGGATGAATGCTTTACGAAATTTCAATAAAGCCGTTGCAATTGACGGCACTTATGAACCAGCTCAAAATGCCATTATTAAACTATCCACCCTACTAAACTAAACTTTCCAGTTAGACGCAATTCCGTTCAATTTTAAGCATAATTTTGCATAAGGTAAAAGAATGCTATTTGTGTATAATGTAATATTTTATATATTGATAACAATATTAATTGCTAAACTTAATGCAGAGTATTAAATTAGTGGTTGATTTTCGAAATTTTAATTAACCAGATGAAAGCCGGTGGTATTGAATGAAAGTATTGGAATTATTAAATAACAATTATATTATTCCCAGTCTTCAGGGACAGACAAAAGAAGAAGTTATAAATGAACTTATTGATTTATTTAAAGAAGATACCAGGGTAGTTGATTTAGAGAAAGTTAGAGACGCAGTGCTGGAAAGGGAAAAAATAATGTCCACAGGGGTAGGTAAAGGATTTGCAATTCCACACGGTAAAACAAATGCAGTAAATGATATTTTAGCCGCTTTCGGAAAATCTAATAAACCGATTGAATATGATTCACTTGACGGCCACCCGGTAAATCTTGTTTTTCTTTTGGTTGGAAAAGATAATCTGGTAAGCAAACATATAAAGCTTTTAAGCCGTATTTCACGTATGATGAATAAAGATGAATTCAGGGAAAAATTGATTAAGGCGACAACCTCGGAAGAAATTTTAGAGATATTCAAAAAAGAAGAAGAAAATTACTTTGAAGTTTAAATACTTCTTATTTGAAAATGTATTCTTGAATATTTGCCTGCCGGAATTTATAAAGACATATTTAAAAATAGATACTCACTTTAATGCGGAAGCGAGACAATGAATATATTTACAAGGGGAAATTTATTTAACTTATCGCAAAACACTTCTGAGAAGAAAACTCAACAATTATGCTAAAAGCAATTACAGGGACAAAAGATATACTTCCAAATGAAATAATGAAATGGAAGTTATTAGAATTGGTTGTCGAAACAATTTTTACAAGTTATAATTATAAAGAAATTCGCACACCGGTTTTTGAAGAAACATCGTTATTTGCACGCAGTATCGGAGAAGAAACCGATATTGTAGGAAAGGAGATGTACACTTTCCTTGATAAAGGGAAAACAAGCCTTACCCTAAAACCGGAGATGACTGCATCGGTTGTGAGGGCGTTTGTTGAGCACTCGCTTGGCAAACAGCAGCCATTGAATAAATTATTTTATATTTCTCCCATGTTCAGGCAGGAAAGGCCCCAGGCGGGCAGGCAGCGTCAATTTCATCAATTCGGCGGAGAAGCACTTGGCAGTACCTCGCCTTTACTCGATGTCGAAATTATAATTATAGTTTACAGTATCTTAGACAGGTTAGGGCTTAAAGATTTAACCGTGAAATTAAATTCTCTCGGTATACCGGAATCAAGAGAGAATTATAAAAGCCTTCTACGTGAATTTTTAAATGATTCTAAGGATAAACTTTCCGAAGACAGCAAAAAACGTCTCGATCAGAATATCTTAAGAATATTTGACAGCAAAGTAGAGTCGGACCAGGAAATACTTAAAGGCGCTCCATTCTTAATAAATTATATAGATGAAGAGAGTAAGCAGGACTTTGAAATTGTAAAAAATCTTCTTCAGCAATCTAAAATTCCGTTTGAAATAGATCCAAAACTTGTAAGAGGGTTGGACTATTACACTAAAACGACGTTTGAAATAGTCAGCGGCAAAGTTGGTTCACAGAGCGCACTTTGCGGAGGCGGCAGGTACGATTTACTGGTTTCTCAGCTTGGGGGTGATCCAACACCCGGAGTGGGTTTTGCAGCTGGTATGGAAAGGATCCTTCTTGCCTGCGAAAACGAACACTCTCTAAATTTGTCCGGAGAAAATATTGACCTTTACATAATTAAGCTTAATAAAGAGTTAACTTCTAAAGTTTTTGAACTTGCCATTAATTTTAGAAAAGGTGATCTTGTAGTGGATTATGATTATCTTGACCGGAGTATTAAAGCACAAATGCGTGAGGCGAATAAATTTAATGCACGGTATGTATTATTCCTGGGGGGTGATGAATATCAATCAGGTAAATTAAATTTGAAAAATATGGAAACGGGAGAACAAAAATTGTTTGAACTGGAAAATTATCATGAAATAATCAATATTATCCGGGATTGAATTGAGAATTTTTTATAATTAAAATGATTTTGCACAAATAATTAAGGAATAATTCAATGTATCCGGAACTTTTCAATATAGGTCCATTTACGGTATATAGCTTCGGATTGATGGTAGGTATTGCGTTCATCGTTTCCAGTTACATACTTACCAAAGAATTTGAAAGAAGAAAATTAGATCCGTCGCTTGCGACGGAAATTACGTTGCTTGCTATAATTTTCGGAATAATCGGAAGTAAAGCGTTAGACCTGCTGGAAAACTGGGATTCGTTTATTGCGAATCCGTTGATGAGAGCCTTTTCGCCGGGAGGACTTACATTTTACGGCGGGTTAATTTTAGCAACAGTTGTTATCGCAATTTATCTAAAGAAGAAAAAAATTTCATTCTTATTTATAAGCGATGCTGTTTCACCTTCATTAATTCTTGCATATGGAATCGGCCGGATAGGCTGCCAGCTTGCAGGCGATGGTGATTATGGTATACCAACTTCGCTGCCCTGGGGAACTAATTTTGCAAACGGTACAGTAAAACCAAGCGAAGTATTAAGACAATTTTATTTTGATCATCCGGCTTTGGCCTTACGAGACAGCTACCATGATTTATCTGCACAGTTCGTCAGAACAGATCAGTACGGCATCATTACAAAATTTGATGAAGTTATCCGGCTTCATCCAACTCCGGTTTACGAATTTCTTATCTGCACCGCCGCATTTTTTATTCTATGGTATTTAAGAAAAAAGGATTGGGCAGACGGCAAATTATTTATGCTGTATTTAATTTTTGCCGGAGTTGAACGATTATCTGTTGAATTTTTGCGCTTAAATCCGCATTTACTTTTTGATTTATCCGAAGCGCAATTGATCTCAATTATATTAATTATCATCGGTTCCGCCGGTTTTGTATATCTTGAGAGGAATAAGGACAAGTTCCCGAAATTTGTCCCGCCGCCTTTGAAGGCAGAACATCACAAGAAATAATTATTTCCGTGAGACTTGACTTGTATATTTAAAATTGTAGAGCCGGGGCCTGCCCCGGCTCTACAGTATGACAAAACCTTGAATATGAGCCTAACATTAATTTTATAAATACATAAATGAATATTGTAATCGGACGCAAGCCTGTTCTTGAAGCTATAAATTCAGGAGAGCAAATAGAGCAGGTTTATATATTGTTCGGACAAAAGGGCCCGATCATTGATGCTATAAAAATTGCTTCGAAAAAAAATGAAATAAAGTGTAATGAAATTCCATACGAAAAATTAAGAGCAATTACCTCACATCCCAATGCACAGGGAGTTGCAGCTATCAAGCAGGAACAAAAATATTATTCCTTAGATGAAATAATTTTAACATCAAAACGATCAACCTATCCACTTATCCTGATACTTGATTCTATTCAGGACACACATAACCTGGGTGCAATCCTGCGTACAGCAGATTGCAGCGGTGTAGACGGCGTAATTGTAACAAAGCATAACAGCGCTCCTGTTAATGCCACTGTATCCAAAACATCAGCGGGTGCTACGGAGCATGTTAAGATATGCCTTGTAAATAACCTGGCTCAAACAATGAAGGAGTTAAAGGATAAAGGCTTCTGGATTGCAGGTTCAGCCCTGGATAATTCTAAAGCTTACACCGGTATAGACTACAAAATACCGTTAGCGCTCGTAGTGGGAAATGAAGAAAGAGGAATTAGAAAGCTTACGGCGGATAATTGCGACTTCTTAGTTAATATTCCAATGAAGGGGAAAATCCAATCATTGAATGTTTCAGTTGCAACCGGGATACTTCTTTTTGAAGTTTTAAGACAGAGGCAAAATTCCCTATAATATTGACATTCAACGTGTAGATGGTTTTTTTTGAAAAACTGAATGGAGGGTTACTAGGAGAGCTTTTTATTGTTTCAAGTTAAGTTTAGTTTTAGGAAAGACATTTTACCACTAAGACACTAAGAACACTAAGATACACTTAGAAGATTGAATTCTTAGACAGCCTAAAAAGCTAAATTCAAATAATTGATGAAGCCCATCTGCCTAACAGGTTTCCTTGACTACATATACCCATTTCTCTATATTTGATCATACTATTTTAGTTGAAACAAAGAAAAAAATACAGATTTGAGCCAATATAACAAGACAATCCTTCCCAGCGGGATAAAAGTAATTTCTGAGACAATTCCATATATAAAATCGTTTTCACTCGGCTTTTGGTTTAATGTAGGGTCAAGAGATGAAAACCTTCAAAATAACGGAATAACGCATTTTATTGAGCATATGCTTTTTAAAGGGACAAAAAAACGTTCCGCAAAACAGATTGCCGTAGATATAGAATCATTCGGCGGTTACCTGAATGCTTTTACCTCCAAAGAACATACATGCTATTACGGGAGGGGGCTTGAAAACCATATTGAAAAAACTTTTGATGTACTTTCAGACATGGTTCAGCACCCTGCATTTAAACCAGTAGAAATGAAAAAAGAATCAAGCGTAGTTATAGATGAACTATACGATATAGAAGATAACCCGGAAGAACTGATATTTGACAAATTCGAGGAAAATATTTTTGCCGGGAACAGTCTTAGCATGCCGATTATAGGAACTGAAACAAACTTAAAAAAATTTACCCAGCATGATTTGTTTAATTTTGTTAAAGAAATGTACGGCTGTAACCGCCTGATTATTGCAGCCTCCGGGGCGGTTAATCACGAAAAGTTATTAAAGTTTGCCGACAAATATATAAAAACGGATTTAGGTGTATCGAAGATTAAAAGGAAAAATTATTATTCCAATAATTCAATAGTTAAACTTGAAATAATCGACAAAGAAATACAACAGGTTCATACTATTCTCGGACGGCCTACTTACGGATACAAAAACGAAAAAAGAACGATGGTAAATGTTCTTACCCAAATACTTGGCGAAGGAAGCAGTTCAAGATTATTTCAGACGGTTAGAGAAAAAAACGGAATTGCTTATCAGATTAACTCCTTCCTGAATTCCTTTTATGACATTTCAACTTTCGGGGTCTATTTTTCTACAAATGAAAAAATGATGGACAAGGCAATGACTATTGTTTTGAAGGAATTCAGAAAATTACGGGAAAACAAAATTTCCGAGAGAGAATTAAATAAAGCAAAAGAATCTATTAAAGGGAGCCTGCTGTTAAGCCTGGAAGGCACTTCAAACAGGATGATGCGCATGGCTCAATCGGAATTATATTTTAATAAAATTAAATCAATTGATGAAGCTATAAAAGATATAGATGCAGTAACAAGAGAAAACATTCTTGAAGCTGCGAATGAACTTCTTGAGGAGAAGTCCTTCATTAAATTAATAATTAAATCAAAAAATACAATAATAAAATCTGCAGCGTAACTGAAAAAAAAGAGGTACAATATGTTAGTTGGTGTTCCAAAAGAAATAAAAGCCAATGAGAATAGAGTTGCCTTACTACCCGTAGGTGCGTCTACTCTTATTCAGAACGGCCATAAAGTTGTTATTGAAACAAATGCCGGTATAGGAAGCGGTTTTTCGGATGAAAATTATAAAGCCATTGGCGCTGATATTGCGAAAACGGCTAAAGAAGTTTATTCTGCCGCCGATATGATAATGAAGGTTAAAGAACCTATCACACCCGAATACGGGTTAATTAAACAGGGACAAATTTTATTTACTTACTTTCATTTTGCCGCCAATAAGGAATTAACCGAAGCAATGATGAAGGCAAAGTGTGTATGTATTGCATATGAAACCGTACAGAGAGCCGATAACTCCCTTCCTTTATTAATCCCGATGAGTGAAGTAGCCGGGAGAATGGCTCCGCAGGAAGGCGCTAAATACCTCGAAAAAGCTATGGGCGGACGGGGAATTTTACTGGGCGGCGTTCCCGGAACCGGGCCTGCCGAAGTAATGGTGCTTGGCGGAGGGATAGTAGGAACCAATGCAGCAAAAATTGCCGCCGGATTCGGCGCTAAAGTTACAATTTTTGATAATAATTTATACCGGCTAAGATACCTTGATGATGTAATGCCTGCTAATGTTACAACCATGATGTCTAACGAATATTATATAAGGGCAGGCCTTCCAAAAGCCGACCTTGTTATCGGGGCAGTATTAATACCGGGAACCAAAGCTCCAAAACTTGTTAGACGAGATATGATTCCGTTAATGAGAGAAGGTTCGGTAATTGTGGATGTATCCGTGGATCAGGGCGGATGTATAGAAACATGTAAGCCCACAACTCATGAGCACCCCACATTCGTAATTGACGGCGTTGTTCATTACTGCGTGGCAAATATGCCAGGCGCTGTTCCACATACTTCTACATTAGCATTAACTAATGCAACCTTACCCTATGCTGTGGAAATAGCAAATAAAGGTTTTGAAAAAGCCGTTAAATCAAACAATGAAATAAAGCTGGGATTAAATATGATTGACGGTAAGATTACATATAAAGGCGTTGCAGATGCTTTTGATTTTGAGTATCAGACCGTTGATTCGATAATAAAATAATAATTAAATTGGTAGTTTAACCGGTCACACAGAAGTTCTTTAAAAATCTTGATTTTACGGTACATACTTTTACATTAAACTATTTCTCGGGAAGAGTGAATGCCTAAATTTATTTTAGATAGTATTGAGATAGAATTTCAACAGGGGCAGACTATTATTCAGGCAGCTAAGGACCATGGAATAACAATTCCACATTTCTGCTGGCATCCGAGTTTATCGATAGCAGGAAATTGCCGGGTATGCCTGGTTGAGATTGAAAAGATGCCTAAACTGGCTATAGCATGTTCTACACTTGCGGCTGAAGGAATGGTTGTCCACACAGCATCAGATAAAGCGCTTGCCGCCCGGAATGCGGTAATGGAATTTCTGCTTATTAATCATCCGCTGGACTGTCCTATTTGTGATGAAGCCGGAGAATGTAAACTTCAGGATTATGCATACTCACACAGTGTCGGGGAGAGCCGCTTTGTTGAAGAGAAAACCCATAAAGATAAGCGCGTACATCTTGGCCCTTATGTTATGTTTGACGGCGACCGGTGTATATCATGTTCACGGTGCATAAGATTCTGCGATGAAATAGCAAAAGATCCGGAACTTACATTTGTGAAAAGGGGAGACAGAGTTACAATTGTAACATTTCCCGGTGAAGAATTAAATAATCCATACTCTCTGAACGTAACCGATATTTGCCCTGTAGGCGCTTTAACCAACAGGGATTTCAGGTTTAAAGCCAGGGTTTGGGATATGTCTTCAAATAACACCATATGCCAGGGCTGTTCACGCGGGTGTAATATAGAGTTATGGTTAAGAAATAATCAAATACTAAGAATTACTCCCCGGCAGAATGATGATGTAAATAATTACTGGATGTGCGATCATGGAAGGCTGGATACATTCAAGAATGTAAACTCTGCGGACAGGGTAGACGGCCCGCATTTAAGGAAAGAAGGCGTTCTTGTAAAGGCGGAATGGAATGAAGTAATCAACAAAACTGCTGAAGAACTGAAAAAGTATTCGAAAGAAGAAATCGCATTTATCGGATCTCCCTTCGCAACACTCGAAGACAACTATTTATTGGTAAAATTTGTTACGGCTCTATGTGTAAAAAATATTGATTTTATCAGGCATAAAGACCCATTATTTGGGGATGATATTCTCAGGAAAGAAGATAAAACACCTAACAGTACCGGCGCCGAAAGTGTTGGCGTAAAACCGGCTCCGGGAGGACTTAATTTGGAAGGAATTATAAACGGTATTAAAGAAGGGAAAATAAAAGCGCTTTATCTTCTTGAAGATGATATAATCGAATCCTATCCTGAATTTGAAGAAGCTTTTTCAAAATTAGATTTGTTTGTTGTTCATGCTTCTAATTTCAATAAGTCAACAGCGCTGGCTGATATAGTTTTTCCGGCATCAACCTATGCAGAGAAAAACGGAGTGATAGTTAATTTTGATGGAAGGGTTCAGAGATTAAAACCTGCTGTTTCAACAATAGAAGCCGACCGTTCATTAGACGGGATGAGCATGAGCAGGCTCGACAAGTTCGGTTCAAGTTACGACAGGTGGGCGCAGGGACTGAGGTATGATGCAAAATCATCCTGGAGAATTATTTGTGCTCTTTCGGGCGCAATGGGTTTTAAATTTAAGTTTGATACGGCAGAAGACGTCTTTACCGAAATATCACGAAGCATCGGTTTATTTAACGGCCTGGATTATGATATAATAGGGGAACTTGGCGCCCGGTCAAAATTGAAAACTGTCAATGATATTTCTGCTCACTAAAAGAATAAACGGAGCTTTAATTAAATGAGCATATTGGAAGTAATAATCTTTTGTTTCATAAAGATACTGATCCTTTTGACAGTAATGCTGCTTACTGTTTCTTATCTTGTTTATTTTGAAAGAAAAATAAGCGCATGGGCACAAAACAGGCTGGGCCCGAACCGGGTGGGCTGGCAAGGGATTCTTCAGCCGTTCGCCGATGTATTTAAACTTCTGCTTAAAGAAGATATAGTTCCCGAAGCGGCAAATAAACCTCTTCATACATTAGCCCCTATAGTAGCATTATTTGTTGCATTCACAACTTATGCAGTAATTCCTTTCGGGCCTGTAGTAAATATTTTGGGCTATAGTGTACCATTAGTTGTTGCGGATGTTAACATAGGGATACTTTACGTGCTTGCATTAACGTCATTAGGCGTTTATGCAATTACATTCGCCGGCTGGTCGTCGGGAAGCAAATATTCCCTGCTTGGCGGAATAAGATCTTCTGCACAGATGATTTCTTATGAAATATCAATGGGATTTTCCATCGGTGGAGTATTATTGCTTGCAGGTTCATTAAGGCCGGCGGATATAATAAATTCGCAGGCAGGATGGATGTGGAATGCAATTTTACAGCCGATCGGGTTTATAACATTTGTTGTTTCTGCGTTTGCTGAAACAAACCGGCTGCCTTTTGACCTGCCGGAAGCCGAGCCTGAGCTTGTCGGCGGATATCATACCGAGTACAGCAGTATGAAGTTTGCCGGTTTCTTTTTAGCTGAGTACGCTAATATGATTATAGCAAGCACTATGATTGTAACTTTATACCTGGGCGGCTGGAGATTTCCTTACTTAGAAAACTTTGGTTTATCAAACGGGCTATTTGCAGTAATTTCTGTTTTAACTTTCTGCCTTAAAGTTGCAGCACTGCTTTTCTTTTTCATTTGGGTAAGATGGAGCATACCGCGTTTCAGGTACGACCAGTTAATGAGCCTGGGATGGAAAGTAATGTTCCCCTTATCGCTTATAAATATTGTTTGGGTAGCGGTTTTAATAATGGTGTTTAAGATCTAAAGAAGAATGGTTGAATGAATGAATGGTTGAATGAATGAATGGGTGAATGGATGAATGAATGGATGAATGAATGGGTGAATGAATGAATGAGTGAATGAATGAATGAATGGGTGAATGAATGATTGATTGATTGAATGAATAAAACCTGAAAGGTTGTTATAATTTGATTTTAAGGAAATGATAAAAATTTTGGAGATTAGATGGGCGTAAAGAAGAGAGAAAAAGATTTAACATTCTTAGAGAGAATATATATACCTGAAATTGTAAAAGGCTTATCGCTTACAATGAAAAATATGTTCAGGCCTAAATTTACAATGAAGTATCCCGAAGAGAAATTTATTCCGCCTGCATCATACAGGGGCAGGCCGGTACTTGTAATGGAAGAAAACGGCGAGGAAAGATGTGTGGCATGCGGGCTTTGTTCGCGTGTTTGTCCTGCACTCGCTATCGAAGTGCAAGCCGGGGAAACTGCACGTGAAAAAGAAAGATACCCGGAAAAGTTTGAAATAAATATGCTGCGTTGTATTTTCTGCGGCTTCTGCGAAGAAGTATGCCCGGAAGAAGCAATTGTAATGAGTAAGGATTATGAACTGGCATTCAGCAACAGGGAAGATGCTATTTACGGTAAGGATAAACTTCTTACTCCTGTTAACCAACTGCAGGACAGGATTGAATTTCTTAGAAGTTATAAATAGGGTGAGTTTTTTTTGAGATCGATTATATCCTCTCCGCTAAGAGCTTCGAACTGATAAATTTCTGTTACCGTCCAGCCTTTTGCATAATTCCGAATTCCCATTTCATGATGTTCGGGGCTTTCCCCATGTGCATAATCTTCGGTTTAAATGCGAACTAGATACCTGCTGATTTGTCCAATCATACCGTGCACCAGATTCCTCATAAATTTCAAAGAGTTATTATTATTGAATTGACTAAAAATATAAATCCGTGCTATGAAGGTCGGCTTTCATAGCACGGATATTAAATTAGATTGGGACAATTTACTATTTCATATACATCATCTTTTTAGTTGAAATATAATTGCCCGATCTTATTTGATAGAAATATATTCCGCTAGCCAGTTTTGATGCATCAAACGAAACAGTATAAGTACCTTGTTGCTTATACTCACTAACTAATGTTTTGATTTCTCTGCCTAGTACATCAAACACTTTTAATGTTACCATCCCATTAGAAGGGATTTGATATTGAATCATTGTTGTCGGATTAAACGGATTAGGATAATTTGCAATTGAATATCCAGCTGGTATGCTGATTTCGGAATTATTGCTTTTACTTGAGCTTCCTATCATACTTTCAGCCTGCTCGATTTGTACCGTCCATAAAAGGTCAGTAAGATTCAAGGATTTAATTTGAGTCAGCATTTGTTGTGCTTTTGTTAAATCATTTTTTACATTTACATAGGCAAACAACTTTTGAAACCTTGCATTTATTCCGTAATAATCATTTGAATAGTTTTTAATCAAATTATCATAAGTGCTGATTGCTTTATCAAACTCACCTGTCTGAAGATTATAATCGGCAATCAGCTTTGAAACTAATGGGTAATGTTTATTGCTTGATGTAAAAGTTTCGAAATAAGTTAATATATCGGTTCTTGAAAATTGGTTAAATAACTTGAAAAGTTCTGTAATGGCAAAATCTGCATGATTATCTTTAGCGATCAATCCCATATATTGAATTATGGCACCGCTTAAATCTCCTTTATCTTCAAGATTCAATGCTGAAAATGGGTCAGTACTACTGCTGTCAGTTATAGATGGATTCGGAATAGTAACTGATGCAAGTTCATTCAAAGAATAAGAATTATTCTTTTTCTCTATTGAGGGAGTTGCTCCTTTCCAGGGATCATTAGTACCTAAATTATTATTATAATCTAGTCCTCCGGTACCATCAGTAGCTCTTAATGGAGTTGATCCCCAGTAATCATATTCAGCATATAAATAACTGTTGTGATATGAATATGCATCTTCAGATGTGTTACCGTGGATGCTATTATACATACCATTACCCTGATAACCTCCATAAATAGTACTTCCCCAACCGGCAGTGAGACCATAACCATTACCATAAATTAAATTATTCTGGGATGGAAAACTTGAGCCCTGAAGGCGTGTAATGCTACCGCCACCTCCGTAAATTCCATATACAAAACCGCCAATTCTGTTATTTGAAATATATGGTGCACTATTGTCGAGGATATATATTCCTTCAGTACTTTGTCCGGTTGTCATTTTGATAAGGTTAGAATAAATAGCGGGTGAATAACCTGAAGCATCAATATAAATACCGCATTGTGACGGATTAATTATCTGATCTCCTATTATAGAAGGTGCCGCATTGTATATATAAACATCTTCTGTACAATTATTAATTGTAGAATTTTGTAATACAGCATCTGCGCCGGATAGAAACTGAATTCCACTACCATACTGAATAATTACGTTACTAAGATTTGAACTGTTTGTCCCAGAACCACTTAATGTAATGTTTCCCCAGCTTCCTTGAGTCGTTCCTGATTTTGAAGTAAAAGTACATAAATTGGCCTTTAAAACTCCACTCACAATAAGAGAAGCACCGCTGGCAAATTCAACAGTCGATCCAGGATTGACCGTCAGAGTTATACCGGACGGTACTGTAATATTTCATGTAATTGTAAAATTGCCGCACCAAGTTGTATTGGAAGCCAGAGTTCCTGACATAATAAATGTATTTGGAACACCACTGATTGTAATTGGTGCGGATGCATTAAGGATAGTACCATCATTTTCGGTTGCACTTATGCTAAGGGTAGCTAATACATTTCCATTATTATCCCTATTCCAAAGATAACCATTTGGTAGAGAAGGAATATCTATACTACTTGACTGATTTTGGTACACTAACACATTTCCACAGGTACTGGAAGCATTTATTTGCCAATTACTCCAGTGAGTTATATAATTTCCATACGGCCAATTATCAACAAAAGTTGCACTAATATCACCTACATATTCTTGATTAACATTATAATTAGTAGTTGTTTGAGTTATCACAATATCATCTTCAATACCTGTCGTACTACTGCCATATATTTCGATAATACCATTTTTATCATCTGATGTTAGTTTTCGGCGAGAAGTATCACCTTGTCCTAAATATTTATACATCACATTAGTAGAGCAAGAAGCAGCAGTTTCATCATCAAGATAAAGCCAATGACCAAATTCGTGAAGAATAGTACTCAATATATCTATTTGATTACTAGCTGGATTTGCTGAGAATATATAGTTTTGGTCAAAATAAGTTTCGCACTTTGAAATAGTCGTACCAGACCAATCAACTACTGTAATAGCATGATCTGGATTAGCAGGAACAGGAAAATAATATCCAACTTGATTAATACCATCGGGTTCTGTTCCCATATCATAACTTACATCAGGTCCCTTATTAAATGTAAAATTAGATCCTGCGTTACTCCACTGCGTTGCAGCTGCTTGAATTGCTGTCTCAAAATCTTGCTGTGTCGCAGTTGTGGTTTGAAGATTACTATTCATATAATAGGTAGCTGAATTTGAAGGCCAGTGATACCCAGGGATAATATAACACTGTGCAAGAATTTTTTGCTGCAGAAAAAACGCAAAAAAGATAAAAATACAGATTAGTTTTAATATTCGTAAATTCATGATATAATTCCTCCTGTAAATATTTAATGTTCTATTTAGCTGTTGACAAATTAGAATGCACTGTCATAAGAACTGTATTAATATTCTCTTTGACTTTTGTCAGATTACCTTCTCTGTTACGGTAGGTTATTTTCTCAGATTTAATATCATATTTTGCAATCATTCCAAATTTTATAGATGAATCATTTATGATTTTATTATATAAATCATCCATATTATTGTAGGATGCAAAATCTATTAATGAACTTGCACTCAAGAATAATAAAACATGTTCTCCGGTTCCTAACGTGTCTTCGCCAACTAGCGTATGGCCAGGTGCAGATACTATCAAAACAGGTATCTCACTTTTTATAAGATTATAGTCATTTCTGATGAACTGTTCGATTTGAACATATGCGACGGTTCTGAACCAAGGTTTTCCTTCAGGGTGTTCTATTCTTGAGACAGTGCCAATGATTATGCAATCAGAAAGTGCAGTAAATATTTTCTCATTCCAAGGTGAGGGTAGTTGAGCTAGGTTAAGAAGATCAATGCCTATTTTTTTTAGATTTATTAACGTCGTGTCATCGTACCCCAAACTAGAATATGTTCTAGCATCATACTTGGTTGCACCGATTTTCTTTAAACGATCTTCAGAACCAGAAAGTTTATACTGTTGCATTCTCAGATAAACTGGATTGGTTTGAGCTTCAACGCTCGAAAAAATTAACAAGATAAGAAAAGTAACAATACAAAGTTTACATAGGTTATGCATAAGACACCATCCTTTTTTTAATTATAATGGAAATGATTTTGGCAGATTTTGACTTTACAGATTCAGTTTGCTTTAATACTAAAATCATTGGACGAAATAACTGATATAAAATTATTCCAATGATTAATAACATCAACTTAAGAAATACTTTCATAGAAGTAACCTTTTTCTTAGCGTAGAAATATTAAAATTAATTTATTAATACATGTTCATAACAAAACAAAAACCCAATAAGAAAATTGGCTATTATTTTTGATATAAAGGAAAAAGAATGTTAGTTAAAGAAATGGAATTATTTCTTCTTTTGCCGGTGTCTCATTTTATTCTTGGCAATTGAAGATTTATAATATGATTGAAAAATAGTGTTAGCAAAGAAAAGTGATGATCGTTTCATATCTGTCCTCTCGTTAAGATAATTTAAGCCATAGGCTTATCAGCCTCCGGCTGAAAATAAAAATCAAAACTCAGATAACTTGAAACTTATTGTGGTTTTCCCCTTTGGAAAAGCCCTGATAACTACTGTTTAATCTAAAAAATAAAATATTTAAAATCAAGACTATAAATATTATTAACATTTTCATAACATAAAGATTAGAGATTAAAATATATCATATTCTCTTACACATTTTGTGGTAGGGCTTTTATTTATTGACAGAAAATGCCTAATGTGAAATGTGTCCTCGGGTGATATAGTCTATACAGTAGATTGATAATCAAAAAATGAGTAAATTTATTACATATAATCAGCTATACCGTTTCCTGGAGGCGAATCAGGTGCGAATTTCGCTTGACTTTTGTCCTTGACACCCTATCCTGAAAAAGCGGTAAATTAATAGCATAAATAATGCGGTATTGAAAGAAATAACAAATGTATAATAACGATCATGAAAGGAGAAACCATAGTGATAGAAAAAATCGATGTGCGTGATCTTCCCGAAAAAGAAATACGGTTTATTCAGCAACTCGTAGATCTTTTGAAAGAAAAGACAAGGATAAGTGCAAAAAATGCAAGCGGAACAACGGCGGGAAAAAGAATTAAACTCCCGACCTTTCAATTGGGCGCGGTGCAGGGAACCTTAAGTCGGAGAGAAATTTATGATCACTTTTGAAACCGGCCTGGTTGATGCTAACGTTCTTGTCTGTGCGATAAACGAGAATGCCGAGCACCATTCGGCGGCCCTTAAATTTATCGAAGCCGGTTTGAATTCTTTCGTAAGGAGCCCTGCATCATCCAAATAAATCCGGAACTGATGATTGTACCCGCGTTCCCGAAAATCGCATCACTCACTTTTCCATAAATTATTTTACCGGATCACCACTAATAATAACCCATTTAGAATTTACTTTTAATAAATTAAAGTATATTTTTAACTCTGAAAAACAGAGAACAAGGGACATTTTCAATTCGATTATAGATTCACAAAATATTTGTAACTATTGTATCCGTATAATTGATTCATTTCAAATCAATAAAGAGGGAAAATGCTTGCAAAAATTCTTTCAAGTGCGACCATTGGGATAGACGCTTACACCGTTGAAGTAGAAACTAATTTAGAAAAACAAATACCTGGGTTTACTATTGTCGGTTTGCCGGACAACGTTGTAAAAGAGAGTAAAGAACGTGTTATTACCGCTATAAAAAACAGCGGGTACGACTTCCCGATAAAAAAAATAACCATTAACCTTGCCCCCGCCGATATCAAAAAAGAAGGAAGTTCATTTGACCTTCCGATAGCCATAGGTATACTTAAAGCCCTGGAATTTGTAACATTAGAAAACTATAACGATACAATCTTTTTAGGCGAGCTTTCACTGGACGGAAAGCTTAGATCTGTCAAGGGGGCGCTTCCTATTGCTGTTGAAGCAAAGCGAAAAGGAATAAAGAAAATAATATTATCGCAGGAATCAGCAGGCGAAGCCTCAATAGTTGATGAAGTTGAAGTTTACGGTATGGAAAGCCTTAATGAAGTGGTTGATTATTTAAACGGTAAAATTCAAAAGGAAAGAACTATAACGGATAAGGATGAACTATTTTCACAAATAAATTTATATCACCTGGATTTTTCTGATGTAAGGGGGCAGGAGAATGTGAAGCGCGCACTGGAAGTAGCTGCAGCAGGAGCGCATAATATAGTTATGATAGGCCCTCCCGGTTCAGGTAAGACCATGCTGGCAAAAAGAATTCCCTCGATACTTCCGCCAATGACTTTGGACGAAGCTTTAGAAACGACTAAGATCCATTCCATTGCAGGGATTATTCCCAAAGACAAACCGTTAGTAACCGAAAGGCCGTACAGAAGTCCGCATCACACTGTATCTGATGCTGCTCTTGTTGGGGGCGGATCATTTCCAAGGCCGGGGGAAGTTTCTTTTGCACATCACGGGGTACTTTTTTTAGATGAGCTTCCCGAATTTAAAAAGAACGTGCTTGAAGTTTTGCGACAGCCTCTTGAAGACTCCAAAGTTACGGTAAGTCGTTCGAAGCTTTCACTTGAATTCCCGGCTAACTTTATGCTTGCCGCGGCTATGAATCCCTGTCCCTGCGGTTATTATACCGATCCTGCAAAAGAGTGCACTTGTTTACCGCCGCAGATACAAAAATACATGGCAAGAATTTCCGGACCCTTGTTAGACAGAATTGATATACATATTGAAGTGCCTGCTGTTAAGTATAAGGAAATATCTTCAGATACAAAAGGCGAAACTTCCACTGCTATAAGAGAAAGAGTAATACGGGCAAGAAAAATACAGTCCAAAAGATTTGAACATCACAAAGATATTTTTAGCAACGGCGATATGGGTTCTAAAGAAGTAAGAGAGTATTGCAAACTTGACAGCGCCTGTTCAGATTTATTAAAAATGGCAATGTCAAGGCTTGGCCTTTCTGCAAGAGCTTACGACAGAATCCTGAAAGTAAGCCGCACAATAGCCGATCTTGAAGCGTCCGAAAATATATTACCGGCGCATATTAGCGAGGCAATACAATACAGGAGTTTGGATAGGGAGTTGTGGAAGCATTGACTCTGTTGGAGTATGTTATTGCCACGCCCCAATTTATTTTCTATCAGTAGTAATTATAAACTCTCGTTTAATTTTAAGTTTTCTCATTTTAGAGCCAAGTGTCTTTCCGTTTATCCCCAGAAGCTGGGCCGCACTTTTTTCACCGGTTACTTTGCCTTTAGCAATTTTTAATGCATTCATAATATGCTCTTTTTCAATTTCCACTAATGTTTTAAATGATTGGAAATCATGTTCGGTTTGTTGTAGGTTCCCGCCCAATAATTTTTCGAAATTCAAATTTGATCCTTCTGAAACAATAACTGCACGTTCGATAATATGTTCCAATTCACGGATGTTGCCCGGCCAATTATAATTTAATAACATATCTAGGTCATTTTTCTTTATTGACTTTAATTCTTTCCCTAATTTTTTTGAATATTTATCCAGGAAATATTTTACTAAAAAAGGTATATCGTCTTTTCTTTCGCGAAGCGGCGGAACAAGAATAGGGAACACATTTAATCTGAAGAATAAATCCGAACGAAATTTTCCTTGTTCGACTTCTTTTTCTAAAACACGATTCGTAGCTGCAACAATGCGCACATCAGAATGCACCGTACTTTTTCCGCCAAGACGCTCAAATTCTTTCTCCTGCAATACACGTAAAAGTTTTGCCTGAATTTCCAGCGGTAATTCACCAATCTCATCTAAAAATATTGTACCTCCATTAGCAACCTCAAATTTTCCTATCCTTTTTTCAATTGCTCCCGTAAAACTACCTTTCTCATGCCCGAATAATTCCGATTCGATCAATTGAACTGGAAGAGCAGCGCAATTTACAGTGATGAAAGCATTTTCTTTTCGGTTTGATAAATTATGAATTGCCTTTGCAATTAGTCCTTTGCCAGTGCCAGTCTCTCCCAGAATCAAGACTGTAGCATCTATAGGAGCTACTTGTTTTACTTTATTTAGGGCAAAGTTTATTTGTTGGCTTTTCCCTATTATTTCTTGAATATTATTCGTTAGATTGATTTCATCCAGGAGGTAATTCTTTTCTTGTTCCAAATTTTTTGTGAGTGTTTTTATCTCTTCATAGGCATATAAATTCGATAGAATCAAACCTAAATACGGTAGTAGATTAATAGCGAGATCAATTTCATTCACCATAAAAAATGCATTTCTGTTTTGAGTAAACATCAAATCTGTTACCGCATCAATTTTCATAGATGAATAAGGAAGACTTCGGCCTACTATCACTGTTAATCCAGCTAAATTTTCAAATTCATATCGAAGAACTAATAAGGAGTTAACGGAGCCTTTTTCTTTTAACTGCTTTAAGTGTGAAAATTGTTCACAAAGTTTATTGAATGGCTCGCCGGTTATTTCTAAATAATTCTGGCCATCCTTTCCTTCAACTTTCGATTTTGTAGCTAATAAAAATAATGAAATGTTACGGGTTAGCGGCATTATTCTGAACAGATTTTTACCATCTTTAATGAGTGAAATCGTGTTAGATATCTCCATATCCGGATATTCGATATGAAAAGCAATATAATCACAGGGGATTAATTTATTTGTTCCCTCGGCTATTCTTTTAAAAAAAGCTTCTTTTTCTCTAGTTGTAAGAAGATCCGCAAGCAAGTTAAGTTGTATTTCCTTTTCTTTATTTTTACCCTGTAATTTTTCATAAGCATTTAAATTCTTAATTACAGAACCTATAAGGTTCGAAAGTTTAAGTAAATAGTCTTCATCTTTTTGGCTAAGAATGGTATGTTCCAATGCTAAAATTAAAAACCCAAAAAATTCGCTTCCAGTATTCACCGGGAGCAAGGATAGTGTTTTGATTTGCATTTCTTCAAGAACATCTTTCAGCAAGGATTGTTTTTCATTCTTTGGATGCATGGAATAGAAGTGTTTAACTTCAATAGGTCTTATTTTAGGATTTGTTAAAGAAATATTAAACGGAATCGAATTTACAGATAATGTCTGCAGCCAAACCAATGAATCATTTAAACTTTTACTTTCTACAATTTCAACAATATATATTCCTAGATTTTTTTTATCCTTATCAAATAGAGCCCCCCCACCGATTTTAATTCCGTAAAATTCATACAATTTCATAAAAATTGTATGTAGTAAATTCTCCTGACTCCTTATTGCAGCCACATTATCAGTAATTGATAACAGAAAAGATAAGTCTTCAATGGTTGTTTGCATATAAATCCCTAAATAGAACTAATTGCTCTTATTTAAGAATTAAAAATAAGCTTTCCCTTTTATTTAAGCAATAAATAAATAAAATAGAACTTTATAAAGGTTTTTATCGATGGCATTCAATTTGAGATCTTGTTAACAATTAAAAAAATTCTAATAAATGAAAAGATTAAACGATGAAAGCGGCAGTATTAAATCAATTAGGAAGTTCTCCTGTATATGAAAATGTTCCTGACCCTATTCCAAAAAATGATGAACAAATCTTAATTAGCGTAGAAGCAGTTGCGTTAAAAAACTTTGATAAGTTAAGAGCAGAAGAAGGGAACTACATCAGCTATAGCGAATTACCTGTAATTGTAGGAAGCGATGGCGTAGGTATTTTAGAAGATGGAACGAGGATATATGCACAGGGTATAACCGGAATGATGGCTAAAAAAGCACTTATAACTAAAAATAGATATACTATTTTGCCGGATGGAATTGATATAGCCGTTGCTGCTGCATTACCGAATGCAGCAATTGGCTCAGCAATGGCACTGCAATCACGCGGGAAATTCAAATCAGGAAACGTGGTAATGATTAATGGCGCTACAGGGGTAACCGGACAGATGGCCGTGCAGTTGGCTAAACATTATGGTGCGTCAAAAATAATAGCTACCGGAAGAAATGAAAAATTGCTACAAAAATTGAAAACACTTGGGGCGGATGAAATTATTTCCCTTAAACAAGATGGGCCTTCTATTATTCAACAGATAAAAGAAATACATAAACATTCTCCAATTGACATCGTAATTGATTATCTGTGGGGAGAGCCAATCGAACTAATAATTCAGTCAATCCGTGTGGAAGGGATTAATCTTAGTCCACACAAAGTTAAGGTTGTTACTGTTGGGGAGATGGCAGGTCATAATATAGCACTTAATTCCGGAGACTTACGCAGTGCAGACATTGAGTTACTGGGTTCAGGATCTGGAACCTTTTTACCAAAAGAACTGAAGGAATTTTCCACTAAAATTTTACCAGAGATGTTTGCCCTTGCTGCTACAGGTAAATTGAAAATAGAAATTCAGAAGGAAAAACTTGAAAATATCGAAACTGTTTGGAATAATGAGGTAGACGGAAAAAGAACAGTTATTATGATAAACTAAAATGTCAGTTGATAACAACCAATTGCCGTGTTAGAAGAAGTCCTATAAAATTGAAGGATTTTTCTTCTGTCAAAATTTCGTGCTGGCTGACAGTGATTTGCTTGTAAATCCCTTATTGTGGCAAACGGCAAACCGTTATAAGCAGTCAATAAAGTAATGATGATGAATACATAAGTTATTTTTAAACCAACTAGAGCGATTATTAGTGGAAATATACTAAAATACTAAATAAATGAGATTTATTTAGAATCCTTAACTGCTTTTTTATAACCTTATTCTTAAAACGCCAATTAGAGTCTATTTATGGTATTAAATGCACTTGATAAAAGTAATTACTTAAAAGGTATGCTAGTTCTTATGAAAAAGAGATATACAATCGAGGAAACTATTGATAGAACAGTTAAGTATATGACTGAATTATTAGACTTTAATCAAGCTATTATTGATGAGTCAATTAAGGCTTTAATGACAAATAATTCTATAGTTGATGATCCTCCAACATTCTCAGATTTTCAAATTGCTGAAAGTTTTTTAAAAGATGGGATACATGTTGTTTTTTTAGATGGCACTCTGAATTTTAAACAGATAGATTGGCTTATAAATACTGCTAAAATAAATAATTTCTCTGAACAATGGATTTTTATTGAACTTGAAGAATATTATTATAAGCATGAGTTAAATGAAAATACCTCATTTGAGATTCAAAAATTTCTCAATTAAGTATATATTCAAAATAATATCCGGAAATCCCGCACCCTTTTTATTTATCAACATATTTCTAATTAAAATCATCTAATTATATCAGTGTTTTTAAAAGCGTTTATAAACTAACATTCAGGTTTAATTCCTAAATAAAATTATTTGCTCTTATTTAAGGAAATATAAAAATCTATCCCCTTTATTTAAGCAATATTTATTTCTTAAAGTAAAAAAATCATCTAAAAACAGATTTTTTTAATATTTTACATCGATGGCACTCATTATGATTAAGTAACACCTGAGATATTGTTAATCAATACAAAAAATCAATAACTAAATTTATTTAGAATAATCTTTAATAAACCAAGGAGATAATAATGTTAGATATACTTAAAAAAAGTATTTACTTAGGATTAGGGATTGCTACAGTTACCAAGGAAAAAGTTGAAAGTCTTGTAGATGATTTAATTGAAAAAGGACAATTATCAACTGATGATAAGTCAAAAACTGTACAAGAAATACTTGACAACCTTGACAAAAGCGAAACTGATTTTAAGAAAAAAACCTTTGCAGTTGTCAATGAAGCAGTGAACAGTCTTGAAACTTCTACGCAAAAAGATATTGAAGAACTAAAAAAGCTTGTCTCTGACTTAGACAAAAAAATTAATTCAAATGAAATTAAATAAATTGAACGAATTTGTAAAATATTACTGATTTAGATGAAAGTAAATTATGGAAAGAAACATTCGCAAAAGTATCCGCAATTTAAAGCGATATCAGGAAATTTTAAGAGTTTTTGTTAAATTTGGTTTTAATGACATTGTTAACAAAATTAGCATTGCCTTTCGGCTTCGAATTGACAAGAATCTACTGATGACTCAGCATAAAGATAATCATTATGCTCTTAGTTCTTCAGTGCGCTTACGTAGGGCATTCGAAGAATTGGGAGCTACATTTATAAAATTAGGCCAAATGCTCAGTCTACGATCCGATATTATTCCCGCTGAATTCGCCGTTGAGTTCTCGAAATTACAAGATAGTGTACAAAAAGATGAGTTTGACAATATCAAATCTGTTTTGATTAAGGAATTTGGTAAACCCAGTGACGAAATATTTTTGGAATTTGATGAAACGCCAATTGCGGCCGGTTCTGTTGCACAAGTTCATAAAGCCAGACTAAAGAGTGGCGAAGCGGTTGCAGTCAAAATTTTGCACTCAGGTATAGCAAAAAAGATTGAATCCGACCTCGAAATCTTAAAGGACCTTGCCAGGCTTATTGAAATATATATTCCGGAAAGTAAACATTTTGAGCCGCATGAAATTATAAAAGAATTTAGTAAAACGATAAAGAAGGAATTAAACTTAGTTCTTGAAGGTCACAATATTGATTCTTTTCGAAATTACCTGCAAGATGATCCTATCATCAAAATACCTGTTGTCTACTGGGAATATACTACTGAAAGCATTTTAACGATAGATTTTATTAAAGGAATTAAAATATCAGATCTTCAGAATAATGAAGTAATTGATGTTGATAAAAAACAAGTTACAATGAATGCAGCCAATTCATTGATGAAGCAAATATTTGAAGTAGGAATTTATCATGCGGATCCGCATCCGGGAAATATCTTTGTTTTGCCCGGCAATATTATTGCACCGATTGACTTTGGTATTGTAGGCAGAATTGATGATGAAATGCGAAATACTTTAGTAGAGATTGTAATGGGGATAGTAGGCAGAGATCCTCACCGTATTGCCAGAATTTTAATTAATGTCGGTCTTGTTGATGATCATACAAACTTACGCGAATTAAAACTTGATTTGATGGAATTTTTAGACTATTACTACAGCATTCCGCTAAACAGAATAATTCTATCTAAACTAATAAATGAGTTTGTTGAATTAACCCGTACACATCAGATAAAATTACCTACTGACTTTATTATATTGGCGAAAACATTGGCAATTTCGGAAACTGTTGCAAGAGAACTAAATCCTCAATTTAGTTTAACCCAAGTCCTAATCCCTTTTGCAAAGAAAGCATATTTAAAAAAAATGAATCCGTTTACCAGGTATCGATCATTAATTAGAACATTAGAAGAAAGCTTTGATTTGTTAAAAAAATTACCAGGAGATTTGCAAAGCATTCTATACAAATTTCGTAATGACAAATTCATAATTACTTTCAAACATGAGGGACTTGAAGAATTTTCCCGAACAATTGACTGTTCAAGCAACCGTCTTTCCTTCGCTATTATTATTGCAGCGCTTATAATAAGCACTTCTATATTTATGAATGTGGGCAAAGAAAATCTTCTGTTGAATTATCCGTTAATCGGAATTTGTGGTTTTCTCGTCGCCTCAATTTTAGGCATATGGCTGCTCATTGGCATAATTCGATCAGGCAAACTATAATAAAAACAAAAGAATGATATTGAGATTAAAAATGACTGAAAATTTCCAACAAAAAAATGATGACCGTATAAAATTGAGTAAAGCAAGAATAACTCCGAATGATAAAGGAGATTTTATTCGTCTTTATGGTATTGCAATTAATGTATCTGATAAGCAGAAAACCAAAGAAGGGTTATTTGCTAATGAAGAAATGTACAAGAATCTTATTGAGAGTATTGATGGAGCTGTTTATATAATGAATGAAAATGGGATTGTTAATTTCATTAGTAAATCAATACAAAATGTATGCGGCTATAAACAAAATGAAGTTTTAGGCAAAAACTTTTTGGAATTTATACTGGAAGAAGATTTATCAATCGCTAAAAGAAGCTTTGCCAGATTAGCTTCGGAAAAGAATGGCCTTTCCGAGTATCGACTTAAATCTAAAGACGGCAAATTCAAATTTGCAAAATTTTTAAATACAGCAATTTTCAATAAATCAAAATTTGCAGGTGTAGTCGGGATTGTTATTGACAATTCTGAAAGTAAAAAATCAGGACAAAGGCTGGAATTCCAGACTCATTTGCTTAACAGTGTTGGCGAAGCAGTTTTCGCTATTAATTTAATAGGTAATATAACGGGTGGATCGGTTTCCGGATTAGGCAATGTCAAAGATGCCGAAGATGAATTGCTGGAAGCAGAAAAAAGTCTTAGGGATATTCTCGATAACAGTACAATTATATTTTATTCGTATACACCTGACCATGTCTTAAATTTTGTGAGCCCTCATTTAAAGCAACTGTTAGGATTTGACCCGGATGGAAAAAAAATAAAATGGACTGAATTTCTCACAGCCAATCCGGTAAATCAAAAAGGAGTTGAATTATCAGAGAAGGCGGTAAAAACCGGAATACCTCAGGAGCCTTACGAAATTGAATTGAGAAATAATAAAAAGGAATTTGAATGGTTTGAAGTACATGAGATACCGGTAGTGAAAAATGGGAAAACTGTTCTTATGGTTGGGTCTCTTACAGATATTACCGCACGTGTAAAAGCCGATGAAGAATTACAAGAAAGCCAATCACTTCTTATTAACGCTCTTGAGATGGCAAATATGGGGCACTGGGAATACGATTTAGCAAAAGACAAATTTACATTTAATGACCAGTTCTATAAAATGTTCCATACCAGTATCAATGAAATTGGCAGTTATACAATGTCATTAGCTGAATACGTGAAAAGATTTGTTCACCCTGATGATCGTAAATCTGTGGGCCGAGAAATACTGCGTGCTATTAAAACTAAAAATCCAAATTACTACAGGGAATTGGAACACCGAATTATTTATGCAGATGGAGAAGGCGGGACCATAGCAGTCAGATTCAATGTTGTAAAAGATAGAAATGGCAAAACAATAAGAACGCATGGTGTAAACCAGGATATAACTAAACGCAAATCCATTGAGAATGAACTAATTGAAGCGAAAGGAAGAGCCGAAGAATCCAACCGCCTGAAATCAAGCTTTCTTGGAAATATAAGTCACGAACTTCGTTCTCCTATGCTTGGTATTTTAGGATTTGCTGAAATCCTTAAAGACGAACTTAATGACCCCAGCCAAATTGAAATGGTTTCTACTATTAAAAATAGCGGTACAAGGCTGATTAAAACCCTTAATTCAATTTTGGACCTTTCGCGTATTGAGGCAAACATACAGGATATTGATATTTCACAGGTAAACTTAAATGAAATTATAAAAGAAACTATAAAGCTATACTATCCGATTATAAAGAATAAGAAAATTTTTCTTAAATATGTCTTCCCGGAAAGGAATGTTTATCTAAATTCTGATAAGGATCTCCTGCAAAAGATATTTAACAACCTTATAGACAATGCAGTAAAGTACACACACAAAGGCGGCATAGTTGTAAAATTGATTGTACAGGAAAAGCAGCCCGATAAAAAAATTTTATTTGAAATAAGAGATACCGGCATAGGAATTCCGAAAGAATTTCATAATATAATCTTTGAACCTTTCAGACAGGTTAGCGAAGGATATTCCCGGAAATTTGAAGGATCCGGGTTAGGGTTAAGTATAACAAAAAAGTTCATTGAACTGCTTAATGGATCAATAGCTTTTTCAAGTGAGCCGGGGAAAGGTTCAACATTCATCGTAACATTTCCATACAAAAATATTTTACAAGAAATTAATTCTAATACTGAAAACATCCGGGACAACAATGTAATAATTAATAATCCCTTAAATAAGTTAACCGTTCTACTTGTAGAAGACGATCCTAGTAATGCATCGGTTATTAGTATTTACCTGAAAGATTATTTGAAGATTGATCATGTGCCGGATGGTAAAGCTGCACTTAGGATTTGCAATTTAAAAAAATTTGATGCGGTGTTAATGGATATTAATTTAAAAGGAATTGATGGGGTTGAAACACTTAAACAGATCCGCAAATTAGGTAATCATTATTCCAATATTCCTGTAATTGCAATTACAGCTTATGCCATGTCCGGCGACAGGGAAAAATTTCTGTCCCTTGGATTTACACATTATATATCAAAACCATTTGATCGCCCCCAGCTTCTAAAGCTTTTAAAAGAAATATTTAATAAATGATTAAAACAGGTTTTAGAAATAGGAAAAAACGCTGTGTTGATAGTGACGCAGTAATAAGAAATCACGTTGTAAAAAATATGAATAGAGATTATGAAATTTATGCAGCCATGAGCAATAAAAATATTAACCAATTTTAAAACCAATCGTCAAAGCAAAGTTTATTGAAACAATTAAAATAACACTTGAATATACTTAACTATTATTAAAATTAACAGAAATATCAAATGAACATTGTAATAATCCAAGCTGATTATAGCTCTTGTAATAAGGGAGGCAGTTTAGAGAACTTTAAATATATGACGAAAGTTAAAGACGAGTACTTAATAGAAAGAATAATTAGAATTGGCCGTATTAATGGATTGAGAAAAGTATACTGCGTTATTAATTCGCATCAACCGGAACTTAAACACTACCTTTCCACACAAAATTTCGGAATCCCATTAGAACTTATTTCAGTGGATCGGGGAAGCTTCATACACGGTTTATTTGCATTAATACCTTTTCTTACAAATGAAACATTTTTCCTGATAAATACTGAGTTTGTTTTTATTGAGAGTGAATTCTCGGAATTTGTTACTTATTCATTACTTCAGGAAGATGTCGACGGGGTACTGGCTATAACAAGATACAATGATGATGAAAAACCTCTTTGTGTAGCAATGAATGAGGAAGATATAATCTTAAAATTTAGTGATTCCAAGGAAGGTTATAGCTGGGCAACCGGAGGCATCTATTATTTTTCTACTAAAATATTTAACGATATGAAAAATTCATTTCAATTCAGTGAATCAGGATTAAGAGAATTTCTGCGATTTCTGATAGACAGAGGATATATTCTTAAAGGATTTTCATTTTCAAAAATTATAAACATTAAATATGCCACTGATATCGCTAAAGTTGAGGATTTGATTACGAGATAAATAATGCTGTGCTTGAAATACGACATATTTTACAGCTTATTGAATAAAGCCCCGGTTTCGGTAATAATAATTAATATTAATAGTAAAATTGAATATATAAATCATTGGTTTACGGAAACAACAGGGTACAGTACTTCAGAAGTGTTGGGGAAGAACACAAGCATCCTCAAATTCGTACAAACTGAACCGGACATGTACTACAAAATTTGGGATACTGTTATCAGCGGTCGGGAATGGAATGGAGAATTCTTAAGTCGGAAAAAGAATGGATATCCATTTTGGGAAGCCGCTTCGATATCGGCAATTTATGATGATTATGGAAATATCACAAATATTGTTGCAATTAGCGTAGACATAACCGATCGCAAGCTTACAGAAAGAACTCTTGAAGAGAGCGAGACACAGTATAGGATTTTACTAAATACTGTTCCTGATTTTATTATCAGGACGGATATTCTGTTCAATATCATCTACATTAATGAAAGTTTTATATCGCAGCTTTTACCGGAGAAACAAATACTTGGTGAGAACATCATGTCTTTCATTTTACCGGCAGACAAACAGAGAGCACTCGAAGATATAGGTTTGTCATTTAAACAAAAAGTTGGACTAAGAGAGTATAAAATAAAATTTGACAACAAAGAAGTGGATTGTGAAGTGAACGGTGACGTATTAAGAGATTCCAGCGGACAGCCAAACGGAATGGTATTTGTTCTGCGTGATATTAGTAAACGTAAAAATGATGAAAAAGAACTTGAAAAATACAGGCTCTGCCTTGAAGAATTAGTAGTTGAACGAACCCAAAAACTTGGGGAAGTAAACAAACTGCTGGAAGAAAAAATTGCAAAACAAAAACATGTAGAGGAAAAAATCAGACGATCCTTAGCTAAGGAAAGAGAGTTCAGTGAACATAAGTCGAATTTCGCTTCGATGGCTTCCCATGAGGTCAGAATTCCGCTGGCAGTCATTTTTTCTTCAATAGAACTTATTCAGAGATATCAAAAAAAGTGGAATGAGCAGGAATTTAATGAACAAGTTGAAAAGATTAAGGAAAACGTTCATCATATAACCGGCATTATTGATGATATGCTTATTATCTCCAGAACCGAAACAGGTAAAATAAAATTTGAGCCTAAAGAAATTGATCTTGAAAAATTATGTTGCAACATACTTAATAATTTAAGTCCGTTACTCAGAAATGACCATGAAGTGAAGTTTAATTACAGTTTAAAGAAAAAAATTTTTCCTATTGATGAAAAACTACTTAAGTATATTTTAGTGAATCTGATCTCTAATGCTATTAAATATTCTATGCAAGGCGGGATTATTGAGTTCAACATTGCTATGGCCGGGAAAAAGATCGAATTTGAAATAAATGATACTGGAATCGGCATCCCTGAAAAAGACAGGGCTCATTTATTTGAACCATTTCACAGAGGCGAAAATGTTGGTGATATACAGGGAACCGGTCTCGGTATGTCTATAATTAAAAGATCTGTAGAAATGCATAAAGGAACTATTACTTTTGAAAGTAAAATAAACGAAGGCACAAAATTCAAAGTTGGAATACCGGTAAATTAAACAGAGCACTGTATGAAAAAAAGAATACTTATAATAGAGGATGAAAAACAACTGCTCAAAAACATCTCACTTTTGCTTAAATCAGAAAACTATGATGTAATCAGTTGTTCTGATGGAGGGCAAAGTTTAAACCTTGTCGAACAGTTCAAGCCTGATCTGATAATTTGTGATATTATGTTACCTGGATTGGATGGCTATGAAATATTAAGGGAATTAAGGAATGATGGTGAAGCATTTGTAGTCCCTTTCATTTTTTTAACCGCGAAAGTCGAAAGAAGTGATTTCAGGAAAGGAATGGAACTGGGTGCAGATGACTATATATTTAAACCTTTTAAAAGTGATGAATTATTACATGCAATTCAGACCAGGTTAAACAAATTTGAAATAACCAAAGCAAGAATTCTGGATAGTATAGATAACGGTAACGGGACACAGAAATATAAATTTGGTGAAAATGTATTACTCAAACTTCACAACTCAAATGTTCTAATTGCCGTGGAAAAGATAAAGTTTATCGAAGCAAGTAATCAATATTCATTAGTGGTTCTGGATGATAACAGACAAATACTTATCCGGAGGTCTGTTGCAAAATGGAAATCATTACTGCCTGAAAACGTATTTCTCCGTATCCACAGGTCAACCATAATTAATACTAAATACATTTGCAAAATTGAAAATTGTAAGAATAAACATAACGTAATTTTAAAAAATACAGAGAAGAGATTTAATATAAGCAGAAGATGTTTTAAAAAGTTAGATAATCCATAATCTAAAAGTTCAGAAATTTTAAATGAAATGTTATTATTAGTTGAAGATGAAAAGCAACTAGCGGATAATATATTCAAGCTTCTTGAAAATGAAGGATATGGGATAATATATACAAAAACGCCTGGAGGCTCTGAATATACGGGAGTGTAAATAATCTTGTGTAAATGATTAATAAAGGACTTGAGGTAAATGCTGTTGAGCGTAGCGAAACAGCATTTACCTCTAAGAAAAAAATCGTTATTTTATTAATCAAAAATCCGAAAGGAGCGTTTACACTCATGGAACTTACCGATAAAATGATCGAGCAGTTTAAAGCCGATCTTAAAGGAGCAAAAACCTACGAAGACTTAATGGGTAAAGATGGAGCCATTAAGAAACTTATCGCTAAATCTCTCGAACAAATGCTGGAAAGTGAACTTACCGAACAGTTAGGATATGAGAAATATTCCCCCGAAGGTAAAAACACAGGTAACAGCCGTAATGGGAAGACTCATAAAACTTTGAAGAACGATAACGGAGAAATCGAGATTACTGTTCCCCGGGATCGTAATGGAGAATTTGACCCGATTATTGTTAAAAAATATGAACGAACCATTGGACCAATCGAGGATAAAATAATATCCATGTATGCAAAGGGAATGACCGTTAGAGATATACAGTCACATATTCAAGAACTTTATGGTTTAGACGTATCAGCTACTTTAATCTCAAACATTACCGATAAAATTGTCCACATCGCCACAGAATGGCAAAACAGACCTCTTGAAGCCATGTACCCAATAGTTTTCTTTGATGCTATTCATTACAAAGTCAGAGACGAATCTAAGAAAGTGACTTCAAAGGCAGCCTATACATGCCTTGGCGTTGAAGTAAGCGGCAGAAAAGACTTACTTGGGCTCTGGGTTGGGGAAGCAGAAGGTGCCAACTTCTGGCTTAGTGTTCTAACCGAGTTAAAGAACCGTGGAATACAAGATATTCTAGTTGCCTGCATAGACGGGTTGAAAGGCTTTCCTGAGGCTATAAATACTGTTTTCCCTAAGACAGAAATACAGCTCTGTGTAATACACCAGATCAGAAACACCTTAAAATATATTGCCTCTAAAGACCAGAAAGAATTTATGAAACAGTTGAAGCCGGTTTATTCTGCTCCAACAGAAGAATCTGCTCTGGAGAATCTTAAAATGCTTGAAGAAAACTGGTCTAAAAAATATTCCTTAGCCTTAAAGTCTTGGAAGCAAAACTGGAATAACCTGGCTACATTTTTTAAATATCCGGAAGAAATTAGGACCGTAATCTATACGACAAACGCAGTGGAAGCAGTTCATCGTCAGTTTAGAAAGGTCACTAAAACAAGATCTCTTTTCCCAAATGATGATGCTCTAAAAAAAATGCTTTATTTGGCTTATAGGGATTTATCTAAAAAATGGACAATGCCTATTAGAAATTGGTCCATTGTTATTTCTAATTTTTCAATTATGTTTGAACAAAGGCTTGCGCCTTTCTTATGAATTCAATTTGTCATTTACACAAATTATTTTACAAACTCGCGCTAAACGAATTACGACCCTGTACATTCATTTATTTTATTGAAATTAATTAATGAATGTATTCCATAATTAACAATTTTACCTCTTAACTTCAATTAATTTTCCATTTTGTTTAACCGCATATTTATTGCCTTTATCAGAATCATGACGATTACTAATCTTGAATCTATTTACCAGATTCTGGAGATTATCGGTTAATCTGCTCAGATCTTCTGTTGCCTTTGCAACCTGCTGAACACCTGCAGCACTCTGCTGTACTACGCTGCTTATTGACTCAATACTCCTGCTTATTTGTTCAGAAGTAGTAGATTGTTCTTCACTTGCTGCAGCTACCTGCGAAATTATATCTACTACATCTTCTGATCCGGCAATGATCTCCTTAAGCGACTCACCTGCTTTATTTGCCAGTGCTCTTCCGTTCTCTACTTCTTTAGATCCCTTTTCCATAGATGCAACTGCACCTTTTGTGTCCTTTTGTATCTGCTTTATCATTAATGCGATTTCCTTCGTAGCCTTGGAAGTTCTTTCGGCAAGTTTTCTAACTTCATCAGCAACAACGGCAAAACCGCGACCCTGTTCACCTGCGCGCGCGGCTTCTATTGCGGCATTCAGTGCAAGCAGATTTGTCTGGTCGGCTATGTCGTCTATTACCTGAACTATTTCTCCAATATGTTCGCTGCTCTTGCCGAGCTGCTGTACGGTTTCAGCTGAGTTTTGAACAACTTCGGATATCCTGTTCATTCCCTTTATTGTTTCGTTTACAACATTACCGCCTTCCTTCGCAATCTCACCGTATTTCTTTGAAGCTTCTGAAGCCGCCCCGGAATTTTTTGTTGTTTCTATTATTGTCTTCGTCATCTGTTCAACGGCTCCCGCAACTTCCGTTACCTGCTGGCTCTGTTCTTCGGCTCCGGCTGCCATTTCTTCCGTACTTGATGATATCTCAGTTGCGGAACTTGCTGTTGTTGCAATTGATTCATTCACTTTTCCGATTATATCCTCAAGAGAATTTGCTAAATTATTTACGTAGGTTTGTAACTTTTTGTAATTTCCTTTATACTCTCCTTCCATTCTTGCAGTAAGATCTCCTGTAGACAATATTTCGAGAATATTTTCAGATTCTCTGACTTTTGTTACAATCTCAATTACAGTATTGTTAAATCCGCTTATTATTTCGCTGTAACCCCCTTTGAACTTATCTGTGTTGCCTCTTTTTTCAAGATCCCTTCTTTTGCCCAAGCGGTCATCATATCAGTTTCTTTTTTCAATTCTTTTAACGTTTTTGTCGTAAGATTTAATGCAGGTGTTATTTCATCGTCTTTGTCTTTCAAAGGTAATTCAAAATTAAAATCGCCTTCGGATATTCTAATCATGCTGCCTACAACAAATTTCTGCAGGTTATCTGCAAATTGATTCATCATTTTCGCCATTACTCCAACCTCATCGTTTGTATCAATATTCAGTCTTTTCCCAAGATGTCCCTTTCCGAGTTCCTGTAATATTAGTACTGCCTTATTTATTTTTTTTGAAATAGTTTTTGAGAGAAATATACCTAAACCCAAAGCACCGGCAACAGAAAGCATAATAAAAATAAACAAATTAGTTTTTGCCGTCTGGGCCGATGTATTTGCCGCTTCATGCAGGTCATTCGCAACTTTGGTGTTAACATTGATCAGTTCATTCAGATCTTTTCTTGCTTCAAGCATTGAGGGAAGCGACTCAATATAAATGATTTCTTTTGCCTGCTCGTCCTGTAAATTTAAAATGTCATCAATTACAATACCATGGTATTTTTTATATGCATTCCATGAAGAAAGGAATTTTGGTAATAATTCCTGCGCCTCTGCAGCAAGCACCGCCTTTGAATATTTATCGATAAGTTCATCAACTTTATTGGATTCATTTTTTATTGAGTAAATATATTCTTGTCTTTTTGTGAGATCCTTTGTACCGAGACTCGCAACGAAGTCACCTCGCAGAGTAAGCAAAGCGTCGTTTGCATTACTAAGATCCTTAATTGGAATAAGACCGTCCAGGTACATTGTATTCATATTGCCGACAACTTTAGTTGTCCAAGAATAACCGGTATAACCAAGTATAACTGTTATTGCTGTAATGACAACAAAGCCTAAGGTTAATTTTCCGCTAATTTTTAAATTGTTAAACCATTTCATATTTCTGCCTATAATCTATTTGCCTGATGTTATTATCGTATGCTCGGGTATTTTCTATACAATTTATGTTGTGAATGGCAGTGGGGTGTTGTTAATGGTAAGGAGGATTAAAATTAAATGTTATAAATATTTTTTACAATTTTTCTCAAAGATAGGTGTAAGCTGTTACAAATTTAATGAGGCTGCACTCGATACAACAACGACTCTCAAATATGAGTTATTGCTTTTATCTAAGCAATTGAATTAAGTTATTGCTTTAATAAAAGCATAATGTATTTCGAATCCTCTCTAATTACTTCATAAATAAAGAATTTTAGTACCTTTAACTATGGCTCACCAATTGAATGACTTAATAAAGAAATAAACAGATAGATTCAGAATAGTTTTATTAAAATATAAATTCATAAAATTTAGGAGAAAAAAATGGATAACTATAAATTCGAATCAATAAAAGATACTATTGAACATTGGTATCTTCTTTTAATACTTGGAACTATTTTTATTGTTATTGGCATCTGGGCTCTTATAACCCCGGTAGAAACTTATCTCTCACTAGCCGTTTTATTCAGTGCAGCTTTCTTTGTTATAGGTATTATTGAAATAATTTCTTCAATAACTTTTAGAAATCAGTTAAATGCATGGGGTTGGTCATTAGCGGCTGGAATTCTTAATTCTATAATAGGCCTAGTACTTATTCTGAAGCCGGGGATTTCAATTATTGCCTTGCAGATCTTCGTGGGATTTGTGGTTTTATATCGTTCGATGATGGGTATTGCCTGGTCAATTGAATTAAAAAAATTCAAAATATCAGACTTTGGGTGGTTGCTTTTTCTCAGCATCCTTGGTGTGATATTTTCATTTGTACTTTTATGGAATCCTATCTTTGCCGGGTTAACAGTTGCTGTATTTACAGGAATTGCATTAATAGCTGTCGGAATCTTTCAAATATATCTTTCATTTGCACTGAAAAAAATAAGGTCAGAGATACAAAACTAAACTGATCTATAGAAATTTTAATATTTAAAATATGAGAAATACTATGAACGCATTGCAAGAAAATATCGAAAAAGAAAAACAAAGCAGTAATCCCAAATTTCAGAATGAACAGAAGCCTAAATATCCTTCAATGAATGTATGGATTTGGCTCATCGGCCTTATAATTCTTAATTTTATAATTGGTAAGTATTATATCGGCGGAATGGAACCGACTAAAATTTCTTATACATTGTTTAAAGAGGAAGTCAAAAAACAAAATGTAAAAGAAATCTATAGCAAAGGCAATTCGATAACAGGTAATTTCGTTACACAGGTACAAATAGACAGTCAGCAAATCAATTCTGAAAGTAAACCTATAAAGATTATTAATTTCGCTACCGAATTACCCTCGTTCATTGATCCGGGACTTGAAACATTACTTACTGAAAATAGAGTAATTATCCGTGCAGAACCTATTCAAAAAGAAAATAGTCCGATTTCTACATTCCTGATAATGTTTGGTCCTGCGTTATTAATAATAGGTTTTTATCTATATATGTTCAGAAAGCAGGGCAATAGCGGATTCGGAGGATTTTTAGGAATAGGCAGCAGCCACGCTAAACGTTACGATAAGGAAAAAAGCACAGAAGTTACTTTCGCTGATGTGGCAGGCATTGATGAAGCTGAAAATGAATTGAAGGAAATAGTTGACTTTTTAAAAACTCCACAAAAATATACAAAACTGGGCGGCGCAGCGCCTAAGGGTGTTTTGCTGATTGGTGCGCCCGGTACGGGAAAAACTTTGTTGGCAAAGGCAGTTGCCGGTGAAGCGGGTGTGCCGTTCTTTTCAATGAGTGCTTCGGAATTTGTAGAAATGATTGTAGGTGTCGGAGCTGCAAGAGTCCGCGATCTTTTTAAACAAGCCAGAGAAAATGCCCCGGCAATTATTTTTATTGATGAACTCGATGCAATAGGGCGATCCCGAGGCACAATTGCTATGGGTGGTTCAAGCGAACAGGAACAAACATTAAACCAGATACTAACTGAAATGGATGGTTTTTCAAGCACTGAAGGCGTTATTGTTATCGCAGCAACAAATCAGCCTAATGTATTAGACAAGGCGCTGCTCAGACCAGGACGCTTTGACAGACGCGTAGTTGTAAACCTGCCTGATAAAAACGGGCGTGAGGAAATTCTTAAAGTGCATACAAGGAAAGTACCTTTATTGAAGGATGTTGATCTCAAAGAAATAGCTTCGGCTACTATAGGTTTATCGGGAGCTGATATCAAAAATTTAGTTAATGAAGCAGCTTTGCTGGCAGCAAAAAAAGAAGAAGAATTTCTATCGCAAAAAGATTTTATGGATGCATTGGAAAAAATTATCCTGGGTCCCCAGCGCTCCCTTCTTTTAAGCCGTGAAGAAAAGGAACGCATTGCATACCACGAGAGCGGACATGCTTTGTTGGGTTTAATTGTTCCTGGTGCTGATCCTGTAAACCGTGTTACAATTGTACCGCGAGGACAGGCGCTTGGTGTTACGTATCAGAGACCAAACAGCGACCGCTACAATTATCCGGAAGCTTACCTGCGTGCCAGAATTATCGGGATGCTTGGTGGAAGATCGGCTGAAGAAGTTATTTATGGTACAAAAACTACCGGTGCGGAAAATGACATTGAGCAGGCTACTGCATTAGCACGGCAAATGGTGACACGATGGGGAATGAGTGATACTCTCGGCCTCGTACAGTTTGCTACCCAGGAAAATCCATACCTTAATAGCTTAGGCGCTTACGGCGGATCAAGAGAATACAGCGAGGAAACAGCAAGAATAATTGATACCGAAGTATCCAAAATTATCAGCAAAAGCCACGAGGAGGCAAAGAGTTTGTTGATAAAACACCGTAATCAACTTGGTTCACTTGCAGAAGCTTTGATGGAACAGGAAACTCTTGATGAGCAACAAATACTTAATGCAACCGGACTTAAGGCTGCACCTGAACTGGATAATAAAAAAATATTAATATGAAAAATATACACAAATCTTGTCTTTACGGTTAACTAAGTTTTTACAAAAATTAAGATATACAGAGGACGAAAATGAACAATGAAATTTCCCGAGAACAAAATGAAGGTGATATCCATTGGTACCATCGTCTAATCATAAATTTTCTTCTTATTTTGTTGGGCATTATCACCATTTTGATTTATTATTACTTAATCAAAGAGCTTATCGATCCTTTGTCTTCTGCAATGGATGCCTATATCCGGCAGTATCTTTTCGGCTGCTCGGTATTATCTTTCGAACAATACCGTAGCCTGGCTTTGTTGTATTTTTTTCCCGTACACTTGCTGAAGCTATAAATAATTATAAAACCTTAGATAGTTAAGATTAAATCCAAATTTTCCATTAGGAAAATTTATACTTAAGCCTGGACAGGGAGTTGTGGAAGAATTAATGAACAACCTTCAAGGTCTGGCCTCGACCTTGGGGTTTAGATTTTAGAAGCTTTGTTTAACCTCCGAGGCTTGGTCTCATCCTCGGAGGTTTGATTTTTGGGAAGAATATTTTTTATGAGAAATTAACATGGATAAGCCTCGAAATTTTTATAATAACACTTATCATCACTTATACAACAGAGGAGCAAACAAACGGCAAATATTCTTTGAGGAATCAAATTATCTTTATTTCTTAGAAAAATTAAAGTTTTACAAAGAAAAATATAAAATAGAATTATTATCATACTGTCTTATGCCAAATCATTTCCATTTGTTTGTTTTACAGTTAACTCACAAATATTACATCTCCGATTTTATTTCATCTTTAATAAACTCATACACCAAGTCTATAAACAAAAGCTCTAATAGAAGTGGAACATTATTCGAGGGTAAGTTCAAAAGTAAACAAATATTAGATGACACATATTTTAAGTGGGTGATTAAATACATATTAGAAAATCCGGTAAAGGCCGCCTTGGCTAATAAAATTGCGGATTGGGAATATTCAAATGCAAAAGATTTGCTTGGTTACAGGAGTGGATCTTTAACTAATTTAAAAGAAGTGGTATCCTATTTTGATAATGATGCACAAATGAAAGAATTTTTAACTGATCAAAATATAAAAGTGAACTATGAAGTTTAACGAACAACTAAACCTTCGAGGTTGAGGCCAAACCTCGAAGGTTAAAGGTAAGGCAATGTCGAGGCTTGGACTTTCCGCACGAGCTTACGATGGAATCCTTAAAGTCAGCCGTACGATTGCCGATCTTGAAGCATCTGAAAACATATTGCCACAGCATATAAGCGAGGCTATACAATACAGGAGTTTGGATCGGGAGTTGTGGAAGCATTGAATTAATTTGCATTGATTGTTCATCGAAATCGGAATCATTTTTACGAAGCGAGAATATCTTAGGTAAAAAGAAAAGAATACAACTTTGATATCTGTGCAGCTACAATTACACAGGGTGCTTTCTTCTTTACTTAATAATTATCTATTTAAAGTTGAAGAATTCTCAAATATCCAATCCATGGTCCGACTTCTTCTTTGTATTGTTTTGCCATTACACGGGAGATTTGAGCTATATGATTAAGGTCGTGTACAGTCCAAGCAGAAAGAAGCTGAGAAAGTGTAACTTCTCCGAAAGCAGGATGGATACCTTTTTCTTCCAGATTTTTGCTTGAAAGTTTTTTAAAATATAGATATTCAATATTCGTTTTGCGCAATCTTTTAAATTCATCTAAGAGATGCCGCAATGATTTCCCTTTGCTTTCTTCAAATTGCGCAAATCGGTCAAATGGCTCGAATGTTTTATCAGGTTTTCCTGAAAGAATAATTTCCATTCTCGAGATCCAGTCGGTTTTTTCTCCGTGAATAAGATGCCCGATGATATCATACACACTCCACGTTTCTTCCCCCTCATTATTTGTTGTCCAGTCAGGCGAGATATTTTGCAGCATTGCAATCAAAACGTTCGGTGTACATTCAAGAATTTCTATGGATTTTTCTATAGTGAAATTCATTATTTATTCCTATTAGAATTAATTAAAAAAATTCTAAGTTCTTATACCTCAGGTCAATACTTAGTAACTATTTAAAATTATACATCCTTTCAATTCTTTTCAATAAATTTATTCTCAGTTTAAGCCTAACATTTTCCTGGTCTCTAATTGTTTTACGATCAACGAATAAACAATTAGCCAACTTCCTTTGAGTCAATCCGTGTTCCTTTCTTTAAGCTATAATTTTGTCGCCAATTGATTCATTCAGCATCTTATATGGTGTAAATCCCAAAAATTCAATAATTTTAGGCAGTAAATAAAGACGTGGATGCGAATGAATCTTTTAACAAAATTAAATGGGAGTATTATTCCTGAAATTCGCCGCTCCCTTACTGATATGCCATTGAAGAATGCCGCCTCCTTTCGACTGGTCCGCCGCGAATGGTCAGTCAGGCTTAAGAATATTCCCGGTACTTCGGTTATTTCATTGGCGAAAAAGTTGGTACCGATTGGTACCTGGGAACGTATCTTCGCATATGAGATAATTGTTAATCACAATGATGCCCTAAGTGCATTGACCGAAAAGACTGTTACCTTGCTGGGAAGAGGTATAAATAGCTGGGGAGAAGTTGACTGCTTTGCCTGCTACGTTTCCGGCCCGGCGTGGCGCCAGGGAAATATATCGGATAAACTCATCCAAACCTGGGCTCAAAGTCCTGATCGTTGGTGGAAACGGGCTGCATTAGTAAGCACGGTTCCACTCAACAATCGCGCACGCGGCGGCAAAGGCGATGCTGTTCGAACGCTTAAGATTTGCCGGATGCTCCTGTCCGACCGTGATGATATGATAGTCAAAGCACTTTCCTGGGCTCTGAGAGAATTAAGCAAACGGGAGCCGCTGCCTGTCAGCTTATTCCTGGAACAGCATGATAAACAGTTGGCGCCGCGAGTAAAACGAGAGGTAACCAATAAACTAAAGACGGGTCTTAAGAATCCTCGTCGTGTTTAAACTTCCTGGACGGTATATCAAGGCTTCAAGCAACTAAACTTCGAGGTTGAGGCCTCAGCCAAAGGCTGATCATTCCGAAAGCATTCGGGATGAAAACCTTGGAGTTAAAGTTAAGGCAATGTCGAGGTTTGGACTTTCCGCAAGACCTTATGACAGAATTCTTAAAGTAAACCGTTCTATAGCTGATCTTGAAGCGTCTGAGAATATACTGCCGCAACACCTCAGCATAGCGATTCAGTACAGGAGTTTGGACAGGTATTTGTGGAACCATTAATCATTAACGCTTGGTTTCCTCGATAGAACCTGAATCGGATAATTTAACTTTTAACTTTCTTTAATGCCATTAGGTAAATATTTTTAATGCTGTTCTTTTCTTCGCGATTGACGATTTTTTCAATTGCAGGAATTAAATTTTTATTCAGCTTGGTTTTTAATTTAACAATCTCTCCTAATGCAAAAGCTGCACTCCAGCGTACTACTGTACCGGAATGTTCCGAATTTTCCAGCAGATTATTTACAGCTTTATCCAGATTATCGTTATATAAATGTGCTATGTTGCCAATTACCTTAGCCGATTCCCATTTGATTCTCGGCGCCTTATCTTTTAATGTCTGTGTAACAAAATGAAAACATGCCAGATTAGAAACAGACGGATTAGATTTTGTTGCAAATTCTATCGCTTCTATGCATGTTGCTTTAACAGCATCTTTTGCATTAGTTGAAAAACTAATTAAATTATCAATCATTTTCGGATCATCCAAGATCCAATTACTAATTGTCTCCGTTTTCTCTTTCGGTTTAATTCCCTTATCATTTAATAATTTGTTTAAATCCATAATTGTTATAGCCCATATATTAATGATATTCTTTTTTATTATTGTAATGCGTCAGCAGAAAAGATAGTATTTATAAATAAAATATTGTGTAAAGACTTTATAAAGTCAAACTGCATTTCGGGAGAATTCCAATAAATAGCCCTGAAAATTTCCGCATTATAAAGTTTACATCTTTGATTATTATTTTTTCATTAAAAATATCTGACAAATAATCATTTGGGGGTAAGGTTGCCGGTATCCTATTTTGATAGTGATACACAAATGAAATAATATTTAAATGATCAAAAAAAATGAACTATGAAGTTTAGCGAGCAACTAAACCTTGTAGGTTGAGGCCAAACATACAAGGTTTAGTCTTTGGAATGTCTGGACTCAACCTTAAATTAAAGAAATATGAACAGGATTACTTTATATTTTAATATTTTTTAACCATGTTAAACAATATATTTGACTCAACCCATGTTTATGTCGATATGCTTTTAATTTATCTCCAAAAGTTTCTTTGGGCAGTTCATTTGGCACATATCCTAAAAATTCAATAATTTTAGGCAGCAAATAAAGGCGATGTTGCGAATGATTTTTTTTCCAATTTGTAACGGTACATTCATCCACCACACAGAAGTCAGCAACAGCTTTTTGAGTCAATCCCCGATCGAAACGATTCTTTCTGATAAGAAAATCTTTGTGATTATTAATACATATTTATATAATTTAATAATTTATGTATGAAAATTTAAGTAAAGTGTTCAAACTTAAATTTATTCTGCTTTTTATTCTTGCAGCATATTTTTCATATCTTTTTCATGAATTTGGGCATTGGACAATTGGAGAGATACTGGGAAACAAAATGGTGCTTAACTTAAACTATACCTGGCCAAAGAGCGGATATTATATTAAATCAGGCGATGAATTATATACTCTTATAGGCGGCCCCGGGTTTTCAATCCTTCAGGCAGTTGCCGGGCTTCTGATAATAATGAAATACAAAAATTTCTACGTATATCCCTTTGTGTTTTTCCCGATGTATACCCGTTTCTTTTCACTTTCACTCGGCGGATTCGGTAAAGAGGACGAAGCCAGAGTATCTGCAATGATAGGCGGTGGAAATTATACTTTTGCTATCCTGGTTGTTCTTATACTAATCTTTCTTGTAATAAAAAGCTGCTTTATTTTAAAAATAGATTTCAGGAAAAACAGTTATATCTTTGTACTTAGCACATTGTGCCAGGTTTTGGTAATTGGTACATACCAATTAATGTCGATATTAAAACTATAATGATTCCAGAGTATTTGTTGAGAAACAAATTGGTGTAGGTACAACCAAAAACCTGGCTACAAGAACCGGCAAATGGTCTATGTCCTTTTTCCCCGGCCTCCCGCTAATTATAGTGATAATTATTGTTTTAATTCAAATTTTATAAGCGGAAACAATAAATAAGCGGCTAACCTAATCCATACGGAGATTAAACTAATCATGCAAAAGAGTTCACGTTTTTAGCCCTCAAATACAAAAATATATGGCAAGAAAATCCTGAACTTTTAATTAAATAAGATTATCCAATAGTCATTCATATTCATCAAATTTTCATTCATCGGCATTCAGTTGTTATTCATTTGTCTCTGCACAATGAATGAGGGCGAATTCAAATGACTAAACTCGGACAGACAAACAAATTCTAACGTAACATGTTTTTGTTGCCTGCTTCAAGGCGGAATTCCAGCATGCTTTGAATTCCCGTCCCGGGAATTAATCCCTCCGGAATTCCATAAACTCATGAAGGACTTCTTATTGATTGTCCCTGGAACCTTCATACAAAACTCCTTCAACGCCGGCCATCAGCCTGGGCAGGCTTTCGCCGACATATTGATTCCATCCTGCCTCACAATCTTTATAACACTCGATGCCCGGTACGAGCCCTACGTGCGTCATTTCTACCCTGACGGATCCATTTTCTTCCGAAATGTTCCAGACTATTGTTGTGTCTTTCCACTCTGTTTTTTCTTTAAGCCAGTCGAGATAACAATCAGTAACCTGCCAGGCTAATTTTTTGTACGGGACAGATTCAATCACTTTGAAGTTTACGGTAGTAGGGCCGAAGCTAACATCGAATTCATCATTTACATTTTTTGCGTTTCCTTTAAAACTTTTTGTCCACCAATCTGCTACATTTGTAATTTTTTCAAATGCCTCTTTGGCTATAACCCCTGCGTTAAAGTTTTTTTGATAATCTTGCTGTTCCATTTTTACTCCTTATTTATTTAGAATTATTAAAACTTAATTGTTTTTTCGTTTAAAGAGTTAACTGTAATTGTTCTGTGAAAATATTTGTTTCTATTTTAATTTGATTTGATGTTAGCATCCGAAATGGCTTTACCGTCGGTAATAAAATTAAATAGCCACTCCTTTAAAACCATATCCCAAAACTGAACAGAGTGGCCATAACATTCCTTTTCAGGAACAAGACCCTGATGAGTAAAATTAAGCACTGTCTTGCCGTTTTGAGAAGTTAATTCAAAAATCATTTTTGTGCCTGTCCATTCATTCTTGTCCTTTTCAATCCAATTGAGTTTACTATCGGTTACAAACCACACAACTTTTTTATCAGGTATAACTTCAAGCAGTTTTTGTTTTGAATAGTGGTTTTCGCCATGGCGAAGGACAAATTCATCATTAAGTTTTGCGCTCCGCCCTTCAAATTCCGTTTGCACTCCATCTGCATCCTTTGTCCACCAGCTTGAAACATCGTTGATGTTTTTGAAAACATCTTCCGGGAATTTTGCAAATTCTAACGTTGCCGTGTAACTTTGATCTTTCATTTCACCTTTTCCCGTAGTAAGAAGGGATAATAAACTTGTTGTGATCCAGTGAGTCCAACCTGTCTCACAGTCCTTGTAGCACTCAACGTCCGGTGTAAGTCCTTCATGAGTAAATTTCAGCGTGGTTACTCCATTATTTTCAGAGAGGTCAAAAATCAATTTTGTGTTAGCCCATTCCTTTTTGTCGGAATACCAGGGCATATTGCAATCTGTAACTAACCAAACAATCCTTTTACCGGGAATTAATTCTGTTACAGTAAAGTTAAAGAAAGAATCTCCACCCATCTTTACTATAAACTTATCATTTTGTTCTTCGGAACTTCCACTATAGGTTATTCCCCACCACTCACGTATATTACTAATCCTTTTGACTGCTTCGTTTGGGCTAATTTTGGCAGAAATACTGCAATTAAAATTATTTTTGGTTTTCGTTCCACCGACTGCTTCCTTTACTTTTTTCACATTCGGGCCTTCTCCGGCGCCCTCATAAAAGGAGAGGTCCTCATTGATCCCTACAAGTCGCCAGCATTGCCCTCCTGGAGCCTGAAAATATAAATGGGGGTCCGGTATATCAAGCTTCCTCACGAGACCGGACTCGAGGATTTTTTGACTCATTTCTTCCACGTTGTCGGACTTAATTTCCAGCCAGACCGATCGTGCAGTTCGTACGAACTCACTCTCATCAGCAACATCTCCATAAAGAAAGACATTGAAGTATTCTCCCATGCGAAGGAAGTCCCTCTCATCCTCCGCTTTAGTGATGCTGCCACCGAGTACATCACAATAAAATTTACGAATGTTGTCCCTGTCCTGCTTCGGAACTATAACCGACGAATGGTTTCCAAAAATTATCTTTGCCATAAATATATCCTATATTTTTTTTCTAATGCTAAAATAATACTTACCCGGGCAGGGATATTGTAAAAATCCGAACTGTTAGCGGATTGAAAACAGGCGCCCAAACTCATTCGAGACTTCATGCGTGAATTGAAGCGGGGAGAAGCCGGTCATCCGCTTGAATTCTTTGGTGAAATGAGCCTGGTCGAAATAATAATCGTTAAGCTCGACTTTAAGATCGTGGTATGCTTTTCCGCTTGCCCATTTCTTATAGAATTTTTGAAAGTGGAATATTCCCGCTAAAACCTTTGGATAAAAGCCAACATGATTATTAAAAAGTATTTCGAGGTAGCGCCGTGAGTAACCGGTCTTGCGTTCCATTTCGGAAATCTGCATTAAGCCGTTCGGTGCGGCAAGGATGGTATCGGACGAAGGCATTCCAACCGGGCTTTCAAACACCCAAATGAAATTTACGAGTTTGCTTAACTCCACGCACGGCTTAACGAACGTTTTCTTCATTTCTTATTTGTATTAAAAATTAATATCTGCGATAAACGGAAAAATTATACTGAATTTTTTTTGGAAAATTAAAATTGGTTGATCAAATTACAATGTGTTTTAGTGCACGGTTAAGCCGTGTCATATTTACCCCAAAACCCTCCGTTCAAATCTAAAACAGTATATATAATAATAGAGTGACAAGTCTATCATAATATTTTCAAAAGATAAAACCTTACCGTTTAAATTATTAGATGTTATTTCTTGCTCTCAATTGTTTCTTTTAATTCAACTTATCAAAGAGAGTCCAATCTTACAGATGGGCAAAATATATGGCAAGAATTTCCGAAACTTTTTTAGTCTGCAAAAGAAATTAATTACAGTCATTCATGGTCATTCAATTGTCATTAGACAATGAATAACGGCGAAGCCAAATGACAGAAATAAATGTCAAGAAACAGAAAACGGGAGATGTAAAAAATTATATATAAGTGTTACAAATATTTGTTTCATTTTTTTATTTTGTGCATATTATCTTTAATCTCCCGTAGTAGATTTTCAGCTTTTAATTTATCATCTATTCTATTTTTTTACTATCAAATTCCTGACCGCCCTGATGGATAATCATTTTATCAACTTTACCGTCTGCTTTTTTATTAAATATCACTTGCAGGTCCATGAATTCAATAAAATATCCGGTTTCTGAGAACGGTAAAAGTTGAAATTTCATTCCATCGGGTGTTTTAGCATAAAGTTTTTTATTTTCAAAGACCACATTCAAAATCTGATTTTGCAATTCGTACTTACCGACAAATGTTTTACAAATAACGGAATCTACCGCCGGAATGTTTTCTAATTCTGTGGTAAGATCGGGTAGTACCTTGCGGATAGGAGAGGTTTTTCTTAACTCTTTATCGCCAACTTCCAGCAATTTATCATTAATCCGCCAGTTGTAATCAAAGAAACCATGGGCTATAGCGAGTTTTTCTTTTGTCCTGCCCAGATAACTATTGGGAATAGTACCATCCTGTATGACAAAGTCATCATTAGAATACATATTGTCAGAGAAAAACATTCCTGAACTTGAAGTTGCACCTATAACCAGTACATACCTATCGGCATTTAAAGGATTAGGATAAATCATCGTAATGCATGCATTTTTCGCGGGGAATTTTTTACCGGTAATCTCAATTTCTTCGTGTGAAACTTTTAATGGAATTTTATCACCCAGTTTTTTACTAATTAAATTAGCTTCGGCGCTGCCGTAAAGAATTAAGGAATATTTTTTCATATCTGATTCAGTTAATTCCGTATCCTTAAAAACGCGCGGCTCATATTTTTGCCAATTCTTCCAATAGTTAATAAATTCCTTAGCTTTATTATTTATCAACTTTGTCATCAGCGAATCATTTGAAATTGTTCCTATAACTACGGCAAAAGGAGTAGTTTGTATATCAGAAATCATTCCGCCTATTTTAGGACTTTTATGCAGCGGTAATGGGTTATAGCTTTTATCCTCTAAAATTATCTTCCCGTTTATTACTCTTGTTTCCCTAATATCATTCACATTCCAAATAACAGTTACGGCTTTATTAGGATCAATCAATTTAACCGAAGGTGTAAGTTCAACTTCTAAAGCATTTTCAGTGGATAGTTTAATATTATTATTGATTAGCACTTCAGCTTCGGCAGCTACAAATGATTTTGGATTATCCAACTGAGTCACTTTTAACCAATGGGCAGAAGCATATTTCAAATCTGCAGATCTGACCCTGACCTTTGCGGGGTTCGCATTTAATTTATGTTCCAGAAACCACGGTATCAATTGATCATAATACTCAATTCCTTCATGGCCGAAACCCGGATATTCATGGTAACGGATATCATAACCCCATCTTTGGAGCGTTTTTACCAAGTATCTTGAATTATTTACATCAACTGATTTATCTATATCGCCGTGGGAAACAAAAACCGGTGTAGTTAACAATGCATCGGCATGAGCAAGGGAACTGTTAGCTTCGTTATTAAAACGTTCACGTTCAGAAAGATTTGCAATTTCATTATCCTTCATTCCTGCATGATAATCCCATCCGCCAAAGACCGGGGCTATTGCGGCAAACAATTCAGGATGCCTTGTACCAACATTCCACGTTCCGCCGCCGCCCATCGATTCACCTTTCAGGTAAATTCTGTTTTCATCAATATTGAATTTTTGTTTAGCCAGTTCAATACATTTCAGAATATCCTGATCTCCGATACCCATGTAACTTGTATTGCCTCTTCCATGCGGTTCAATGTAAATAATGGGGTATTTATCCACAACGCTGTTATGTCTTTGATCGATAGACCACCATTTAACATATACCGGGTTATCTCCGTTATAACCGTGAAGCATTACAACAAGGGGCCATTTCTGTTTTGGATTATAATTTAAAGGAATGAATGCCCTGCAAAACTGTGGTGTATTATCAACCGGGTCTATATAAGTTAACCGTGTAAACCCGTTTGCACGGACACTCCCTTTTTTGCCGGCTTTATCAAGTTTTAATTCTTGATATTCCATCAGCGGTGAATACAAATCTGGAATAATTGAAGAATCGATCTTGCCCGGATCGAAATTAAATCTATTAATCAGCATTTGTGAGAGCATCACATGAAGATATTCTTCCGGTGTCTTTGGATTTTTAGGCGCGCTTGAAAGAAGTTCTTTTGCTTTTTGAACTGCATCTCCTTTATACCAAGAAAGATATGCTGTTGTAGTTTGGCCGTGAGTGTCATGGCTTTTCAAACAAATGTCATAAACGCCTTCCGGCCATTTTTTAGTATTAAAGGTAATTTGTTCTCCGCGCTTGGCATTTTTCTCTGCAATAACTTTACCTCCGGCAACTACAGCTTTTACATTGACATCAAATTTCTGAATCTCCGGATTAAGTGTACTATCGGTTTTTACAATTAGATCCTCCACAGAGCCGGTTTTTACAATGGCGGGTGATAAATTGAAATCATCTATAAGTGAAAATTTACCCGGCTCAATAATCCGGAATGTAAATCCCCACGTCCAGCCGCGGCGAACGGATTTTATAAGAATTGAATTTTCTCCTTTTACCATATCAACTTCAATATTATGATCTTCAGGGAGGGTGATCTGGCCGGTTTGATTATCCGTTTTGCTTGCATAGACCAGTTTCCCGTTAATCCAAAGTTTGTTGCCTACATTATGACTAAATGATAAAATTACTTTCCCGTTGTTTTCCCTATTAACCTTTGTAAACGCGTAGAGAACGGTGTTGCTAAAATCACCAATCTTAAGTACATCATAAATATTAATGTAGTTATACGGAGAATGATAGTTTTTCCATTCAAATGAAGCGCCGTTTGGAAGTTTGTGAGTCATCCCGGGTACGGGCTTAATATTCAATTCGCCGTCATGCTCTGTAAGAAAATCCGTATCATATCCTTTTCCATCTTGATTTGGAAATCCGCCTAATACCAGCCAATCCTGAATAAATCCTCCTGTAGCTGTTCCCCAGGGGAATCGCGTTTCATCCTTCAGGGAAGTTTGTGCATCGATAAAATGAAATGTAATAAGCAGCAATACAATGAGAATACTTAACTTTGAATTCATGCATCGTAACATTACATTACCTCCTTTTATAACTTTTAGAAATGGGTACCCTTTAGACCAATTTTTACAATAGAAGTTACGAGAAATTAAATCGCTTTTTATTCAAATTCAACTGGCTGTTATGGCAATGAATTAGGGTAAGTGTTAAAAATTATTTAATGCGTTCATTGTCACAAAATGGTATTTATTTTTAGTAAAACTTTGCCCTGTTGTATTATATTTAAAAAAAAAGTTTAACCTGAATAAAGCCAAAAGAAAGCAAAAATAATGGAAGAGCATGTAGTTAAAATAATTGATGTAGTGCAAGTAACACATGATGTGAAAAGTTTTAAAGTGGAAAAGCCTTCCGGCTACAAATACATCCCGGGGCAGGCAACTGAAGTTTCAATCAATAGGCCAGGCTACACAGAAGAACGGCGCCCTTTTACCTTTACCGGGCTAAATGAGCGGGATTTTCTTGAGTTTACCATCAAAATTTATAATGATCATAACGGTTTAACTAAACAACTGAACCTTCTTAAACCGTGCGATGAACTTGTAATTTACGACGTGTGGGGAACAATCAATTATAAAGGGCCGGGTGTTTTTATTGCCGGCGGCGCGGGAGTTACTCCATTTATCGCAATTTTTAGAGATTTATCAGCCAGGAATGAAATTAAAAACAACAAACTGATCTTTGCAAATAAAACCAGGTCTGATATTATAATGGAAAAGGAATTCAGCTTATTACTAGGGAGTAATTTTATAAATATTCTTTCCCTTGAAAAGACAGATGGCTATGCTCATGGACTGATCAACGAAGATTTCCTCAAAAAACATATCAACGGAATAAATGAATATTATTATTTATGCGGTCCTGAAAAAATGATGGATATTGTAGAAAAACAATTAATCAGCTTAAATATTGATAAAAAAACAATTGTTAAAGAAGAATTTTGATTTAATCTTTAATTTTAGAAGTAATAAATAATGTATTATAAACGAATTTAATATTTGTACTAACTTAAGGTATCCGTCATTCAATTGTCATTCGATCGTCATTCATGGTCATTCGGTTGTGTATATACAAAAATGACAGTGAAGCCAAATGACTAATAACAAAATCAAAACTGAGTTGAATAACTAAGTGTCCAATTCTTTTTTTTCTCCACTCAGACCAGGTTAGGGCAGTAAAACAAACTCAATAGAGGCTGTGCCGATTTACTAAGAATGGCGATGATATAATTCGAATTCTCTATGAGAGCTTATAGTAGAATTTTAAAACTTAGCCGCACTATTTCTGCCTTCGATGGTGGGGAAAATATATTATCTCAGCTTATACGGGTAAGCTTTTAGCTTAAGTGAAGCAATGCGATACAGGAGCTTAGGCAGGGAGCTGTGAAAGCGCTGAAAATAACATTAAACGGATTCCATGTGTAACCGGGTATTTTTTGCAGCTTTGGATGGGGATAATTAATTTTTGAAGAGAGCATCGCTTTTGTCTCTTTCGTCATCAATTTCTTTTTCATGCCTGTTGGTGAAGTTGTTAAAATTATATCTAAAAGTTATGCCTATGTTCCGGCTCCGGATAGTTTCCGAACGGTTATAACTATAGAAATTAGAACCGTAAGTTTCGTTTACAGGATGTACATCATTGAAAATATCCTTTAAAATTAATCCGATTGTTAGCTTCTTATCCAGGAAATCTTTTTTAAAATATAAATTGGCATTATCCGTTGCACCGGTTCTATATCTTTCATCCTCTGTTTTAAGAGCAATATTATAAAAAAAGATTGCAGTTATATCCCACCAAATGTTCAGGTTGCAGTTACCTGAAAATTTCCAACTGTCCCTGTTAATTGAATAAACTTCTGTAAGGTATCCTCCGTTTTCCGATAAATGATTATAGGAAATCCTGACATTGAACATACTAAACCAGCCGGGTAATTTAACAGGGAATTTCGGGTCATTTATAATCGGGATAGTGAGTTCAGCGCCATAGGTTTTATTGGAGGTAGAATTAATAGTAGTATTTACTGTAATACTGTCCTGAATATTAGTTGAAATTGAAGAAGGCCTTCCTTTTGAATCTGTGTAATAAATATTAACTATTGGGTTGAACCTTAGCTCGTAAGAATTCATATAAGTTGGTGCAAGCCGGGGATTTCCTATGGTTATATTATTCGGGCCGTTCACTTTTATAAATGGATTTATCATATCCAACTGCGGACGGTTAATTTTTCTGCCGGCATTAAATGAAAACTGGAAGAGATCACTTATCTTATATGAGATCCCCAACGAAGGGAAAAGACTGTTGTAATCGGTTTTAAATTCTTCTCCCGTAGTTTCCTGCAGACCGTCTGTAAATGTCAGTTCATCCCTTAACCCCAATTTATACTCTATAAAAGATATCTTATTAGTATAAGCTAGGTACACTGCATGTATATTTTCCCTGTACCTAAAAATATTGCTTAATCCAAGCGAATCATAATAATCTCCGGACAAATAGCTATAATTGTTGTTAACCAGTGCTGCTCTCCGGTCCCGCAGTGTAAATTTATAGCCCGCTTCAATTTTTCCAAAGGATTCTATAGGATTAACGTAGTCGGTATTTAGTATCAAGGTTTTATTATGCACATCATTATCATTTAGCTGTAAAGCCGGGTTTAATGGGAGATAGCTGTACTCGGTTGTAAGTAAATCATGTGTATTATTAAACATGTTGGAAATGAATACATCTGCAGACCATTCATGGCCGCCGGAGTTGAATTTTCTTTTATAATCAGTACTGAAAGTGTAATTATTAAAATCCCCCTTGCCGTCATCGATAGTGTTATACAAATAAGTCTGATAATTATTAATATCATAATTCGCATAATCGTTTGAGTTTGTCATTTTGCCGTGGGTTTTATTAAAATTACCGGTCAATGAAACCGAATTAAGAGAATCGAAATCATAATCCAATCCAAGTTTGAAACTTGACATATAACCGCGGGTCAGGATGTTCCCATCATAGGTCTGTGAATGCAGAATATCGCTGAGGTAATTTGTCCTGTTTCCAGATGATAATCTTGTATATCTTCCTAAGTATGTAATAGCAGAACCAAATATATTAAAGCTCTTTTTCCTGTAGTTAAGGTCCAGGCTTCCGTACCCTACGTCCATTGAAGTACCGGCCATTGAAAAAGTGCCGTTATAGTTCTGGCCCGTTTCTTTTTTTGTGATTATATTGATTATACCTGCATCTCCTTCAGGATCATCTTTAGCTGAAGGAGTAGTAATAACTTCAATTTTATCAATATATGAAGCCGGCATCTGGGAGAGAAGGTTATCGGCCATTTCCTGGGGTTTTCCGTCTATTAGAATTTTAACGTTGCTATTACCCCTCAGGCTTAACTTGCTCGTTGAAGGGTCGACATCAACAATACCGGTATTATTCAGTGCATCTGAAACCGAGCCTGACTCTGATCCAGGAACCTGGTCTATATTGATTACCTGCTTATCGGTATGATATTCAATCATTGGTTTCTGTGCTTTTATTTCAACCGAATTCAAAATTATTGGCAACGGGGTTAATTCTACAGTACCGATATCTGAATTATTGTTAATAAAAGCCAATGAATCAATCTTTATAGTTTCATAACCAATAAAAGATAACCTTAATGCGATATTCTTTTCTTTAAAGGTGCACTTAATTTTGAAAGAACCTTTTTCATTAGTGGAGGTCCCTCCTAATACTTTTTGATTTGATTTGGAGTATACAGCAATAGTGACCCCTTCTATTTGGGCATGGTTCTGAGCATCTCTTACTATTCCTGTAATAAACCTGGTTTGAGCTAATGTGCTATAAGCAAAAAATATGAAAAGTAAAAAAGAAAGAATGCTTTTTTTCATAGAAATTTAAACGTAAAAAATGATTAAAAGGATTTATAAATATTGAATAGAATAATTTTTTCCACTATTAAATAAATGTGATTAAAATATATGTTAGAACCAGATTTATTTTCAAGAGTTAATTTAGAGAGAAATGGAAAAAATGTCATTCAAATAATGATGAGTGGATAAAATTAGCTGTTGGGCGAATTCAATGGTCATTCGGTCATTCATGCTCATTCAACCGTCTTTCGGTGGTCATTCGATCGTCATTTAGTGGTCATTAAATCCCTTTCCAGTGAGAATTAGCGGCATATATTTTTCAACTCTCGAATCCTGAGTTTTGGATTGTTTGGGTGCGGAAAAATAAAGAATGTATGCCCTTTGCCGCTTCGGCGTCAATGCTTCAAATTCAGTATTCAGTTCGGGGATTTTATCTAATTTATTTTAAAATTCTTCAGGAATATTAAATTCCGTAGTTTTTTTCAAGGGCACTTTCAAACCGGCATTTTATTCCTTGTCATGTTATATTATTTTAATTTGTTTACGATTTCCTGCAGCCGGTTATGCGCGAAGTTTATGCCTTTAGCAAATGGTAACTGAAGCACCTTGTCTCTTTGTTTAACCGATTCATATATTACGTGCATAGTGAGTTTGCTGGTATCGTTTGTAAGTTGTTCAAATTCATAGACCTCAAGCTGGACGCCAAAAGGAGTATTCTCCATTTCAAATGTCCGTGTAATTTTCCGGTTCGGGTTAAACTCGTGGATCACTCCATTTGCCTGAAATAAAATGTTTCCCTGGGCATCTCTTGTTTCAAATTGGTAGCTGCCGTGCTTTTTACTTTCGAGTTTCAGAACTTTCGTTCCCATCCATTGCTCAACAATGCCGGGCTCTGCGTACGCTTTAAAAAGTAATTCCAACGGCAAATCAAATTCTCTTGTAATCACTAATTCCTGTCTGCCGTCTTCGGCATTGACTATTGTCTTTTGTTCCATATTGCTCCTTTTTTTATTTATGCTTTTTCATTATAGTTTCTAATTTATTAAACCTGGCATCCCACATTTTGCGGAATGGTTCGATATAGTCTGCTATTTCTTTCATCTTTTTAGGATTTAAGCGATAGTAAATTTCTCTTCCGTTTTGCTCTTTTTTAAGCAGTTTACACTCGGTGAGTATTTGCAGGTGTTTTGAAACGGTCGGCCTTGCCGTATGAAAGTTTGAGGCTATTGCACCTGCTGTCATCGATTGTGCAGCAACCAACAGAAGTATATTCCTTCTTGTGGGATCTGCTATGGCTTGAAATATGTCTCGTCTTAAATTCATTGTGCAGCTATTTGACTACAAATATACGCGTAGTTATTTGGCTACGCAAGTTTCTTTTAGCAGTATTGAAATATTTTAGTAGGATTTGTGCAAGAGAGCATAATTGGCATTCGGTGGTCATTCAATTATTTGTGATTTTTAGCTTAATTATGATATAGTTAAAATTAATTGCTGAAGTTACGCAAAAACATTTTTTTTGTACAGCGATTAGCTGAATCGCTTTTTATTTTGGGCTAAAATCAAATACTATGTTCTAAACATCGTTTTGCATTACAACTTTGCGTAACTTCAGTTAAATATTCCGCTCAGATCAGGTCAAAGCGGTCAAGGTTCATTATTTTATTCCAGGCTTCAACGAAATCATGCACAAACTTTTCTTTTGCATCATCCTGTGCATAAACTTCGGCCAGGGCACGGAGCTCTGAATTTGAACCGAAAACCAGATCCACACGGGTGGCTGTCCACTTAAGCTCGCCGTTCTTGCGGTCCCGACCCTCAAAGGTTGCCCCGTCATCTGATACGGGTTTCCAAACGGCCTCCATGTCGAGAAGGTTAACAAAGAAGTCGTTGGTGAGCGCCTCCGGTCGTTTGGTGAAGATGCCGTGTTTGGATCCATCAAAGTTTGTGTTAAGTACACGCATACCGCCAATGAGAACCGTCATCTCAGGCGGAGTAAGTGTTAAAAGTTGTGAACGGTCAACCAGTATTTTCTCTGCCGGCACACTATAATTGGGTATTTTTCTAAGGTAATTGCGGAATCCATCTCCAACCGGTTCAAGGACGGCAAATGATTCCAAATCGGTTTGTTCCTGCAGTGCATCGCCGCGTCCTGGTGTGAATGGTATTGTAACATCATGGCCGGCATTCTTAGCTGCTTTTTCGACACCTGCACATCCGCCCAGAACAATCAGGTCTGCGAGTGAAACTTTTTTTCCGCCGGATTGCGTGCTGTTGAAATCTTTTTGAATTTTTTCAAGTATATCCAATACTTTCGCAAGTTGAGCCGGGTTGTTGACTTCCCAATCCTTCTGCGGTGCAAGCCGAATGCGTGCACCATTCGCGCCGCCTCGTTTATCGGAACCGCGGAATGTTGATGCTGATGCCCATGCTGTTGATACCAGTTGTGAGACAGACAAACCTGATGCAAGTATTTTTTTCTTTAATTCATCAATATCCTTATCGTCAATAAGTTTATGCGTAACAGCCGGGATAGGATCCTGCCAGATCAGGTCTTCTTTGGGAACTTCCAAGCCTAAATAGCGTGTTCGCGGTCCCATATCACGATGAGTTAGTTTGAACCATGCGCGGGCGAATGCGTCGGCAAACTCATCAGGATTTTTATAGAAGCGCCTTGAAATTTTTTCGTAAGCCGGGTCGAACCTCAGGGAGAGATCGGTTGTAAGCATAGTTGGGGCATGACTTTTGGACGGATCGTGAGCATCCGGAATTGTACCGGCACCGGCCCCATTCTTTGCAACCCACTGTTTCGCACCGGCAGGGCTCTTAGTCAACTCCCATTCGTAGCTAAACAGATTTTCAAAGAAGTTGTTGCTCCACTTTGTTGGCGTTGTTGTCCAGGTAACTTCCGGGCCGCCGCCGATTGTGTCATCGCCTTTACCCGAGCCAAAACTGTTTTTCCAGCCGAGGCCCTGTTCTTCAATTCCCGCGGCAGCGGGTTCCGGCCCAACGTATTTGTCCGGAATGGCGGCGCCATGGGCTTTGCCGAATGTGTGTCCGCCTGCTATAAGCGCGACAGTTTCTTCATCATTCATAGCCATACGCCGGAAGGTCTCACGAATGTCGCGGGCTGCTGCGACCGGATCGGGATTTCCGTTCGGTCCTTCGGGATTAACATAGATCAGTCCCATCTGCACAGCGGCAAGGGGATTTTCCAGGTCCCGGTCACCAGTATAACGTTTGTCTCCGAGCCACTCGCCTTCAGAACCCCAGTAGGTGTCTTCCAAAGGCTCCCAAACATCTTCACGCCCTCCGCCGAATCCAAAAGTCTTGAAGCCCATCGACTCAAGGGCAACGTTACCGGCGAGGATTATCAGGTCTGCCCAGGAAATTTTTCTGCCGTATTTCTGTTTGATAGGCCAAATCAACCTGCGTGCTTTGTCGAGGTTTACATTGTCAGGCCAACTATTAAGCGGTTCAAAGCGCTGGGAGCCGGTGCCGCCGCCGCCGCGACCATCGTCAATGCGGTAAGTGCCTGCACTATGCCATGCCATTCGAATGAACAAAGGGCCATAATGGCCGAAATCTGCCGGCCACCATTCCTGGGAGTTGGTCATCAGATCGAACAGGTCCTTTTTCACTTTATTCAGATCGAGTGTCTTGAATTCCTCAGCGTAGTTGAACTTCTCTCCCATCGGATTAGATTTGGAAGAGTGCTGGCGGAGTATATTCAGGTTTAACTGGTTGGGCCACCAATCCATATTTGATGTGCCTTTGCCGGCAGGGGATTTATGGTTTACCGGGCATTTGCTTTCGTCATTCATTTTCATTCTCCTTTCAATTAGAGGTTTGCAAAAATATTTTTTGTAAATTTAGTCCGGGTAAAAAATCCAGACGGTAATGTAATACTAATGCAACATTTTCTTATTAATTATATTAAAATAAAACAACTTTATTTGTATTTACTCGCAATATAGTGGGCGGGGAATCCGGATAAATAATCAGCAACGACCATATTTAAGAACAAATTACTTTTTTCTTTTTTCATTCAGTTGCTTTCCTTTCTTCCCAAATAAACAATTTTTTCGATTAAACTTTTTTGTTATTAAAAGTGCCGATTATCTGAAGCCTTATATCTTTTACTTTGAAGTTGGGTATTTTCTTTTTCTTAAAATATATTTCAAGCATATTATTAAGTTTATCATCAAAGTAGTCTTCTATATGTTCAGTGTCTTCACAATACAAATGATGATGTTTTTCAAGTATCGCATCATACCTCATTACATCTTTTTCAGTCTTCACCTTCCTTACCAATCCTTTTTCAACAAATGTTTCCAAAGTTTTATAGATCGTCCCTACTGCTATGTTAGGATGATTTTTAACTACGTATTCTTTGATTTTATCCGCAGTGGGGTGCTCCTTAAGGCTCTTTAAGGCTTCGAGAACAGCCATTCTTTGAGGCGTAATCTTTAGGTCGCTGTTTTTCAAGTCAATTCTGTGTTTTTCTTTTTTCATTGATAATTATTATTAAATAGGAATAATTCTTTGCTAAGATAAATAATTGTTAATAAATTATCAAGTTTTATATTTTTTATATAAGATTTAATTTGCCGCTCCCCGGCTCGGTTTAATGAAGCCGAACCAATTGATTCATTGTTTTCATTAGATCCGGGTTTTTCATCGCCAAAGATATTGTCCCTGTAAAATTTCCACCCGAAGTCGAATGAAGAATCCTGTTTAAATTCCTGTTAAAATAATTTGCCCGAAATAAATATTACATATGTTAGCGAGTATAATATTATTCTTTTCATAAATAAATCAAGCTCACTTTATAATCAGATAAAAGAGATGGTTGCGCAACATCTTTCTCCACCGAGTATAACTGTTTCATCTATAACAGTTTTTACTTTATTATTCAATAATGTCCCGAAAAATTCCTGAAGAAAACTTTTGCAGCAATAATTGCATAATGATTTTGGCTTCTGTTGTTCCCGGGCAAAAGTACAATTGCATTCTACCTTACGACCTGTAATTTTTAAAACGGATTGCTCAGCGTTATATTCAATCTTTTCCCACCTGACGGACATCTGGATAGCATTTACTTCCATTTATTTTGTAAACTTAAAACAACTAAAATATCCGCTGAAGATTGGTTTAATGAATAAAATGCCTGACCGGGGAAATTCAAGTACTATGTATTTATCAGCATTAGGGAATCGAAGTTTAATTAATATTAAGGAGGCTGTATCTTATTATGAAAGTAAAAGGCAAATGATAGAATTATTAACCGATCAAAATGTAAACGTGAGATATGAATTCTTGAAAGCAAATAACTCCGAGGTTGAGGCCTCAACCAAAGGCTGATCATTCCGAAAGTTTTCGGAATGAAACCCCGGTGTTAAATTTTGGGAGAATTTACTTTGATAGACTATGCATGTTGTTATCACCGGAAATAACATTTACTCTGAAGATGGCTTTTAATGCTTGTGATGTGTGTTTCCGGTTATTGCTTTTATATGTGTGTATAATTATTTTCAAAATGTTTCTTATATCAAAAATCCAAATGTTTGCTTTAATAATGCGGTAATATTCAACAAATATTGAACAGATAAATGATATTTCACAAGAGCATACCAAGGCCGGCATTGAGTTTAAAAGTAAATCATTGCTTTTTCTTTAACTAATCAAAAATGAGATATTAAAATAATATTATGGCAAAAAATAAAACAACCCAAACCCAGGATAATGTTGCCGGCTATCTGGCAACAATAAAAGATGATAAAAGGCGTAAAGATTGTTCACTAATAATTGACTTAATAACGGAATCTACAGGGCTTGAAGCTAAAATGTGGGGGACAAGTATTGTAGGTTTTGGGAATTATCATTACAAGTATGAAAGTGGTCATGAGGGGGATGCTCCACTTGCTGCATTTTCATCAAGAGCAAATGCTATTACTTTATATCTTTCATCTAATTTTGATAAACGGGATGAATTGCTGAAGAAATTTGGAAAGCATAAAACAGGTAAAGGATGTATTTATATTCAAAAGCTGGAGGACATTGATATAAGCATTTTGACCAAGTTAGTGAAATATTCAGTTGAATATAGAAAGAAGCAATTATAGTATTACATTGCAAAAATTTCCGGAACTTTCTTTTGGCCCGCAAAAAAATTTATAAAGCTATTCGATGGTCATTCATAGGCAATCGATGGTCAGTCGAACTCACCGAAGTTAACAGATTTTGAAGCATCTAAAAATATTTTACCTCAACAAATAAGTGAGACTATTCTGTTCAAGAGTTAGGACATGGAGTTGTAGAAGCATTGATAGTTGATTATTTTTTAATTTGTTTTAGATATATTAACCTCTGAAATTAATTGCTATATGCTATAAATCAGATATCTTCCAACTTACCGAAAGGAGATTCAACTTGAAACAATTTGGAACTTCTAAGAACTTAAAAATGTCAAATCAAACGAGTTCACATAATCATAACAGTAAATTTTTTCAGAATATATGTTTTATAATCCTTTTATTTTCTGCCTTATATGTAAATAATTTATTTGCACAAGCTGAATTAACGCCATGGGGAAGTATGACCGGGTTTCGCCGGGAAGGCCATTTAATAAAATTTAATTCAAGCGTGTGTGTAATTGATTCGTCAATGGCTGATTTATTATTTACAAACGGGGACAATCAGCGGCGGATGTATTACCGGAAAGACGGCAATCAAGTTGTCACTTCAGTATTTTCAAAATTTGATTATACGGAAACGGTTCAGGATACAGGCAGAAACATAACGAAATTAAAAATAAAAATGAGAGCCGCCGATTCAATTTTAACAGGCATATTCTTATGCATTGAGCTGCCTTCGGAAGAATATACCGGCGCAAGAATTGAACTTTTAGATTCAGCAGCTTCGGTAATGGACCCGGTTTCACTTTTCCCCGGAAGAGCAGGAATGCCCCGTATGCCGAGATTTGGAAACCTGCTAATGCAGGCGTTAGTAAACGGATTCCGTGTAATTACTGCAGATAAAAAGATTGAAGTTACAACCGGGCAGCCAACTGAAATAATTATTCAAAGGTCAAATCCCCGGTTTGGAATCCTTAATGATAGAATTTTCCTGGGTATTTTGGTTTCACATATAAAAAAATCCGACATCGCTGAAAAAACATTTTTATTTAAGGCTTCCGGTGAAATTGACAGAACGCCTGCACAAATTTCCTTTGACAGAAGCCAACCCGGGAGAAAATTTTTTGGTATGGGCGGAAATTTCCGTTTACAAAATGATGAACTTGATACTATTGTAATTAATTACTGCCTGAATAATTTAGATATAAGATATGCGCGAATTGAACTGCCCTGGCGCAGTTGGCAGCCGGTTGAAAATAATGACCCGCTTGAAGCTGCCAGGAAAAACAGGATTAGCGAGAATGTCCGACGCGCTATGGAATTAGCTCAAAATCTATATGGGCGGCATATTCCAATCATCCTCAGCACCTGGTCTCCGCCCGAATGGGCTATAGTGGGGCAATATAATTTCAGAAATGAGAACGGAATATTCGGTAATCCGCTAAATCAAAAAAAAATGCGGAGCATAATAAAATCACTTGCAGATTACTTTATTTATCTTAAAGAAGCTTACGGAGTCGAACCTGATTTATTTTCATTTAATGAATCGGATCTTGGAATAAATGTCAGGATGACCGGACAGGAACATGCCGATTTTATAAAAAAATTCGGGGAGTATCTTGCATCAAATAATTTATCAACAAAAATGCTTTTAGGGGACAATTCCGACGCAAACACCATTGATTTTATTGAACCTGCATTGCATGATCCCGGTGCATATAAATATATCGGAGCTATATCTTTCCACTCATGGCGCGGTTGCGACAACTGGACACTTTCAAACTGGCGAGATGCATCAAGAGAATCAAATTTACCACTGATTGTTGCCGAAGGAGGTATAGACGCGCAGGCATACATGAGTCCCGATATTCTCAAAGAACCTTCTTTTGCACAGCAGGAAGTTGATGTATATGTGCGTGCTTGTAATATTGCTAATGTTAGTACTATCCTGCAATGGCAGTTGACAACGGATTATTCGGTATTGACCGGGCGGGGAATTTATGGCACTGAAGGAGATCTGCAACCAACCCAAAGATTCTGGAACTTAAAACAATTCAGCTTAATACCTCCGGGATCTTTCATTTTGCCGGTTAAATGCGATCAGGATGAGATAAGCTGCGCTGCGTTCGGGGATATTGCAGACAACACCTACATACTCCAAATTGTAAATAATGGCGCATCCCGTGTAGCCAACCTGGATGGCTACCCGGATAGTATAAAAGAATTGAAGGTATTCGTTACAGATAAGATGCGGGGTATGGAAGAAATGAAGCATATAAAGGTTACCGACGGCAAGGCTAAATTGACGCTGGAGCCATTTGCATTTATCACAGTTAAAACTGAAAAATAAACAGCAGGAAGTTTTAAATATTTCACCGGGGAACTTGAATTATTTAGATTAAGGTATATACATTATACGGTAATTCGTTCCGACAGAAGACAGAACGGTGAAACGATTGTCAGGTTTTTTGAGGAATGTTTTTCCACGAGCTTACATTCCGAGCGGCAGGTGGGTTCGTAAGCTGTTTTTTAATGTTTACTATTCTTCATAAAAGTAAATGTCTTTTAACATTAGAGTTTATTCAATATAAGAATAAAGATAATTGAAGAGATTTTCTAAAAATAATCGCTTCAACACGCCCCTGACACTGCCTCAAGAGCTTAGGCGTCAACTTAATTATTATAAATATAGTTTGAAGGTTCCCTGTGTCGTCCCGATGAATCGCATAGGCGTCAACTTAATTATTGATTTTTTCATAATAGTTTACTCTGTCATGTCTAGATTCATAGATACAATAATAAGATATTTGCTTATCAAGGATTAATTCCAAATTATAGGAACTGTTTTTTAATCCGAACACCAACATATTTATATTACTGACCAAGTACTGCATAACCTGCATCATACTTAATCCGCGCATTTTAACTTTTATTGATCTGCTTGATAATCTCTTCATGTAATAATTGTAAAAACCTACCTGGAAAAGGACAATAAATATGAGCATACAGTATATGTATGACTTCATCCGGATCTTGTTTGCGTCCTTAGGGATTTCTGTAATCTTGAAGTAACTCTTCCAACATTTGAATATTATTTCTATCCGCCATCTAAGAAAATATATTTCTGCGATATCTTTGAGGTTCAGCCTTTCTTGTGGAACGTTTGTAATAAACAATTCCCAGCCTAATAAGAATAGACTCTCTTTGCTCGGATTACATCTTCTATCCCTATTTGCTCTGGCTTTCCTTCTTCTTTCCGATGCTACTGCCTGATCTACAGGTATGGCTATAAGTCGTACCGGCAGTCTTTCCTCTTCGCCTAGAAATACCTCTATATCCAGTTGCCCTTTTCTGCTCAACATCTTTGCTAAATCTATCGGTTTTTCTTCTTTTTTTGATATTATTTTCAATTCTCTTTTCATCCGGCTTATAAAAAACACTCCTTGTTCATCTAACTTTCTGAATATTCTTAAGACAAAATATCCTAAATCTCTTATCAACAAATCTCCCTTTTTTACTATTTCAAGTATCTTTTCCGCATATCCCTGATCATTTTTTCTAAACGAAGTTATTTCAAAACGGGTAAAATTCTTCTTTATTATGTTATATGCTGACTGAATCTTTACTATTGCTTTTTTAGCTTCTGTGTCCCAGTATCCGTTACCCGGATAGTCTTTCCATAAACTGTCGCTTAGCTTTATATGTGTACTGTCTTCCAGAATTACATTCTTAAATCCTCTTAATTTTTTATTTGTATTGCCTTTTATTTTATTTCCTATGTTTTTGTCTATTGCCGAACTTAGTACTTTCTTTAAGAATTCTATCTGTTCTGGTTGCATCCTTTTCCATAATGCTTGTTTTGATACTTTATCTTTTATTAGTAATCCTATTTTTATTGCCCATGACTTATATGACTTTTTATCCGGACTGAAGGCCATCATAAAAAATCCCACTAACAAATCTTTCGGCGTTATTTTTTTTGGCTTCCTCTTGCAAAATTTACTTTGCTTTGATAGCTTATTGATAGATAATTTATTTAATTTTTCCTCTATTATTGTTACTGCTTTTTCTTTGCTGTTTGGCTTCATTGAATAGTCCTTATTGCTTGCAATACAATAATTTACTATTCTTGGAACAAACAGCAACTTATTTTTTAAGTTGACGCCTATGCGATGAATCGGGACTTTAATTTTGTTTTGATTTTAGTGATACTACTAATGTTTCATACCGCTCCATCGGGACTCAGGAAATATAGCATTGTGAACTTTCCTAAGCTGCAGAGCTGTGAGAGATTAGTAGAAATGACAATAGAACAAAATAATCTCAAAGCCACTCCCGAAAGGATTCTTTCGGAGAGAGCAGTGACATAGAATTATGTATATTATTAATAAAAATTATTAATTCTGTAATTTATTGAATTCAAACAAAATCGAAGCGATTAGGACATTGTTAAGTTGACACATATGCTCCCAACAAGGGATTTGTAATGGGTTTAGATTAAAATGACATTTGGAAGAATATACATTGACAACACCCTTGCGTGGCAAGTGGTACAAATGAGAAATCTTTGCAGCAACTAAATATCTTTTAATACTCTAAAATCAAAGATCAATAATACGATAAAAATTTGTATTACTTGCTTTTATGAACCTTTTTTTGTCCATTAGATTCTGATTTGTTTAATTATTTTACATTTATTTTAGTATTATAAAATTGTCAATTATTATAAAAAATTCCCTAAGTACCTAATATTAAATAAGATACAAATATCGGCCTAATATTTAACTTTTAATTATTCTTATTTAATTTGATTTAATTTACTTTTTTTCGATAATGAATTTAGTTTGTTAGGTGTTTATATCGTTGTGTAGTTACGTCTTGAATATATTTTAAAATATTTTTATTCAATAATTCTTACCGGCAGGGGAAATTATCCGGAAGTATTATTAATTGAATTCTTCAATTTGCTAAAAATTGATTAATAAATATATAAATATTATACAAAATAGCATTCGGATCATTAGTGTTGATTAAGTCGCAATAAATAATTTACCCGGGAAGAATAGGATTTTTTCCGAAATTAATGGCGGCAGTATCAACGTAATGAATATAATTCAAAAAGAATATTATTATAGATTTTAATCTATAAATTAAATATTTGATATAATTCAAAATGCAGTTTTTAATGCCTAAAAAGGATAATAAATATAATAGTGGAAATCTGTTGATGGATATATTTAGCCGCATTTCAGACGTTGTTATTGCATTGGATTTAGATTGGAATATTGCCTTTGTCAATCAGAAGGCTGTAGCCCTTCTTAACCGAAAATTTTCTAAAGAAATAATCGGTAAGCATATCTGGACTGAATTTCCTGAAAAAACAGCACAACCCATCTACAACGCATGTTGTAAGGCGATGGATAAACAAGAATCTGTTATTTTTGAGGAATTTGATAAATTTTTAAATAAGTGGTTTGAAAATAGAGTTTACCCGTCACAAGACGGCCTGACAATATACATTATTGATATTACTGACCGTAAGCGATCTGAAGATACTTTAAGACTGACGCAGTTTACAGTAGATAATGCAAGAGAAGGCGTTCTTTGGATAGATGAAAACGGCAGATTTCTATATGTAAACAATGTAGTTTGTTCTGCTTTAGGCTACTCTAAAGAAGAACTGACTGAAATGCAGATATTTGATATCGATCCCAGGATGACTAAAGCAATCTGGCCTGAACAATGGAAGAAAACAATTGACAAAAGAGATTATGTCTTTGAAACAATACACAAATCAAAAGAAGGAAAAATAATACCTGTTGAAATTTCGGTGTCTGCTATGAACATTAATGGTAAAGTTTTCCATTGCAGTTTTGTACGAGATATCACCGAGAGAAAAATGATTGAAAAAGAAAGGGAAACTGATAACTTCCTGTTCAGGACATTGATTAATAATTTACCAAATGCCGTATTTGTAAAAGACAAAAGCTACCGTAAAATTTTATGCAATTCATTACATCAATCATATGTTGCGTACCAGTTAAAAAGTTTAGGAATAGAACTTAAGGGAGAAATTCTTGGAAAAACAGATTTTGATGTTTATCCCAAAGAACTTGCAGAAGAATATTTTGCTATAGATCAGAAAGTGATCAGGGACGGTGAGGAAAGGTTATTCGAAGAAGAACAGGGTATAAGTCCATTCGGCCAGCCAATCTGGCAGCTTGTTTCTAAAATTCCATTACGCGATATAAAGGGGGAAATTATCGGAATGGTAGGTATAACTACAGACATCACAGCCCAAAAGAAAATTGAGCTTGCCCTGAAAAAAACGAAGGAAGAATTGATCAAAATTAACAGGGCTCAACAAATGCTGAGCAGGTGCAATAAAATTCTTATCAGGGCAACACGTGAGAATCATTTACTTAATGATGTCTGCAAAATAATTGTTGAAGTCGGCAAGTATAATTTTGCCTGGGTAGGGTATTCGGAAGGCAATGATATTACCACGATACGGCCTGTGGCAAAAGCCCGGCTTAATGATGATTTCTTAAGCGGTTTTAAAGTTACCTCTGATGATACCGAACATGAACACGCTTCTTTATTTGAGGCGCTTCGTTCAAGTGAGCAAATGATATTAAGGGGACCTTTCAGGCAGGATATTTATTCACAATGGTATGAAGATGCAGTATCGGGCAATTATGTTTCGCTAATAACACTCCCCATTAAATATAAGGAAAGTACGTTTGGTGTCCTGAATGTATATTCTTCACAACCGGATTCATTTTCTGATCCGGAAGCTTTACTGTTAAAGGAATTAGCTGATGATCTTGCTTTTGGAATTGTAACATTACGAGATCAGACTAAAAAAGTTATGGCGGAGAAAGCGCTTCAGGTAAGTGAAGAGCGTTTAGGCCAGGCTATTCGTGTATCCAATATCGGCATATTCGATCATGATCATGTTACAGATCAAATTCAATGGTCGGAACATCTACTGGAAATTTATGGCTGGGGAAATGAAATTTTAACAATAACTGATTTCTATAGTTTTATTTACCCGGAAGACAAAGAGAAAATAATTAAAGCGGTAACGCGTGCACATGACCCCTCAGGCGACGGACGGTTTGCCGTTGAGCACCGCATTATACGTCCGGACGGCAGGATCCGTTGGCTTACAACAAGATCTCAGACTTATTTTCGAGATGATGGCACTAACCGTTATGCTGTTAGAACTGTAGGCGCCAGCCTTGACGTAACCGAAAGTAAGCTTGCAGAACAGGAACTTAAAAAACTTTATGTAGCTATTGAGCAAAGCCCGGCATCAGTTGTAATTACAAATACAAAAGGGGAAATAGAGTATGTTAATGCGATGTTTACAAAAATGTCTGGTTTTTCTTCAAATCAGATTAAGGGAAAACAATTAAGAATATTGAAGCAAAGCGAAAACCAGGAAATATGGGATATTTTATTAAGCGGTTCGGAATGGAAAGGCGAATATTATAATAAAAATAAAGACGGGTCATTTTATTGGGAATCAACTTTATTATCGCCCATTATTAATGATGAAGGAATAATTACAAACTTTCTTGCAATACAAGAAGACATTTCCGATAAAAAGAAATCTTATGAAGAGTTAATTCTGGCCAAAGAAATTGCGGAAGAAGCAAACAGAGTAAAAGATGTTTTCCTGTCTAACATGAGTCATGAGTTAAGGACGCCGCTTATAGTAATATTGGGATACTCGCAACTATTTTTAGAAGTTTCGAATGATCCGGATACACTTAAAATGGCAGACGGGATTAGAAAAGGCGGAATCAGACTTCTTAATACATTAAATTCAATTTTGGATTTAACAAGAATAGGGTCAGACCGTTTTGAGCTTGATTTGAAAATTGTTGATATTCTTGAGGAAATTAAAAACATTTATGAATCATTCCAGGAGACAGCATCCGCTAAGAAAATTGACTACTCTATTCAAATCCTAAAAGATCATTTATATACAAATATAGATTTGCGAATATTTGATACAATATTGAAAAATTTATTAGACAATGCCTACAAGTTTACAAACATGGGAAGTATTACAGTAATTTGCGGTATTGAAGATGACAAAATGGTTTATATTACTGTTAAAGATACTGGCATCGGAATAGCTGAAATTCACCAGGAATCAATTTTTGAAGAATTTCACCAGGTAAGTGAGGGGATTAACCGTGATTACCAGGGATTAGGATTAGGCCTTGCAATAACGAAGAAGTACGTAGAAATTATGGGCGGCAATATTTCAGTTGAAAGCAAGCTGGGTGAGGGCTCATCTTTTACAATTCGTTTTCCTTCAGCAAGTTAATCTAAATCGTTTCTATTTCTAAAATGGCTGTTCATCAGCCGAAGGGCCATATATAGAAGGGACAGGAATATCATTGAGCCGCAAATAGACCGTTCGCTGATCGCGATGTTGAACCAAGTGATTAATTGATGATCCAATGCTATCTCCCTTCTGTGAGCTATAAACCGTTACATCAGAGTTTTTATATTAAACAGGGAATGAAACACCAGATAAACGATAACATTCCGAAAGAAATATTTCCTGAATATTTGTATCCGAAGCGGCGGAGTTAAAGTTTTTAAGCTTTTTATGATAAAAATAATATCCTGATACCAATGCTTCTTTATCCCGTCCGGCAGCCAGCCAAACCTGGGTTTTGGCTCCTTCTTCGAGGCTGTCCGGGGCTCCCGGCCCGCCCATTTTAGTAGGAACCCAACCGGGTTCCAATGCATTTGATAAAACATCCGGCCATTTGCGTGCAACAGCAAAAGCAAGGATAAGGTTATGTAATTTTGAATCAGAGTATGCAGCCATTCCGTCCCATTTACGATCTGTCCAGTTCAAGTCTTTTAAGCTTGAGTCGCCTCCTTTATGCAGGCCGGAACTTGTGTAAACCATTCGTTTTGGTTTATTAATAAGGCAGGTTAATATATATGGAGCTAATGAATTTACGGCAAAGATTTGCGAAAGGCCGTCTTCAGTCTGGTTACGTTTTAATTCATGTGTTCCAATTCCAGCGTTATAAATTACAGAGTCAAACAAACCGAGCGCATTTACCTGGTCCGCAACCACCTTAGTTTCTGCAATGCTTGAAAGATCGCCTGATACGATATTCTCAGCACCTGTGAGCCGGGCAATTGTTTCTTTTGCCCGGTTAGAATTCCGGGCATGCAATACAACCCTGTGCCCCTCTTCAATAAGAAATTTAGCGGCTAAAAAACCCAGGCCATCCGAGGATCCGGTTACGAAAATTCTTGACATGCAATTTCCAATTTATTTTTAACAAATATAATAATATTTTTGACTTATTAAATTGAAGTTAGGACTGACCATTAAAATTATTTCTCAATTCATATTATGAAATTGTCAATTTATAATTGGAAAATAATTTTCTTTTAGTATTAATGATTTTCCCGGGCTAGTTTTACTTCAAGTCTCACCCCGAACTTTGTGAGTGTTTTTTGGGATTATTTCAAAAGCTCGCTACGTATTTTTTTAACTCTCATTGATTTTGGGCGGTCATGCCTGGGTTCATAAACGCCAAGTTTGCCCCCACCCGGTAGTGTTAATTGAATAAGAAGGCCCCAGCCTTTATCCTGAACTGCAGAACATTTTATTTTATGCTTTCCCATCTCCTTAACAAAATGCCTGATATCGGTGCACATCAAATAAAGTTCGTGTGCACTATCCTTTTTTGACGGATGTACTGCAAGTTCGGAAGGTGGTAAACCGAAGATAAGCCATCCCTCACCAACGTCAACATTCGGGAATTTTAATTTATCGCGGAAAAAGACTCTGTCAGCATCAGGATTTTTGCTGTATATAATTGCATGTGCGCCGGTGATCATAATATTTTTCCTTTCAATATAGTTATGTTTCTAATATGGTAGGATATTTATCTATTCATTATTATTGATCATAGATGTTTAAGTTTTTATACTTAATCAGGTTTAAAACTTACTCATCTTAAAATAATAAACAAATATTATTTAAGACAGGATGAGTTTGATTTGGAGCACTTATGATATGCCTCCGGAAAAATTAACTTGCGCAACCAATCGGTGTCATATATATTTGTGCAACTAAAAGGTTGCATTAAATATGAGAAGAGATACATTTCAGGCAATAGCGGATCCTACAAGAAGAGAGATTTTAAATATGATCTCATACAAACCGTTAAATGTTAATTCAGTGGCGGAAAACTTTGATGTTAGCCGTGCGGCTATATACAAACACATAAAAATCCTAACCGAGTGCGGGCTTGTTGTTGTAAAGCAGCATGGACGCGAACGGTACTGTGAAGCAAGGCTTGAAAAGCTGAGCGAAGTATCGGACTGGATTGAAAAATACAGGAAATTCTGGAATGCAAGGTTTGATTCTCTTGAAAATTATTTAAATAAATTACAAGGTAAAGAGAAAAAACAAGCGGGGAAAAGAAAATAATTTTTTAATGATCAGAGCAAAAAATGAATAACTTAAATTAATGATAAAGAAAGGATAGATAAAATGAGCACATTAGTTGAAAACGCAATCGAAATTACCCGCATATTTGATGCGCCGCGGGAACTGGTTTGGAAAGCCTGGACTGAACCTGAACACTTCAAGAGATGGTGGGGGCCTAAAGATTTTACATGTCCATTCTGCGAAATTGATTTTCGCATAGGCGGCAAATATTTAAATTGTATGCGATCGCCTGAAGGTAAGGATTTTTGGACTACCGGTGCTTATCTGGAAATTAAACCACCGGAACGGATTGTCTATACAGATAGTTTTGCAGATGATAAAGGAAATGTAGTCCCGGCATCTTATTATGGATTTCCCAGCAATTATTCGGTTATGGAATCGATTGTAACTTTGACGTTTGAAATTTATGAGGATAAAACAAAAATGACTTTGAAGCATACCGGTATACCATCCGGACAATTTAGCAATGACACTAAACTCGGCTGGGATGAAATATTTGATAAACTTGCGGAAAGCCTTAAATAATTCATGGAGTATAAATGGAAACAATAATGAATAATACAACTTCGACCCCCGATCGTGAAATAGTTGAAACCCGTATTTTTGATGCACCCCGGAAGCTTGTCTTCAAAGTATGGACGGAGGCAGAACATATTGCTAAATGGTGGGGGCCTGATGGTTTTACAAATACCATTCATATAATGGATGTGCGGCCGGGTGGTATTTGGAATTTAACCATGCACGGGCCGGACGGCACCGGCTATATAAATAAAATGATATATACTAAAATCATTAATCAAGAGTTGATAGTTTATAAACACGATGCAACTCTTGAAAACGAAGCGGGGGAATTTGAAACTACGGTAATCTTTGAAGAGCAGGGTAATAAAACAAAACTTACAATGAGGATGGTGTTTAATTCGAAGGCAGAACGCGACCTGGTAGTTGAAAAATATGGTGCGGTGGAAGGGTTAAGTCAGAATTTAAGAAGACTTAATGAATACTTATCAAAAATTTAAAACAGTGAGGAGAAATATAAATGAGAAAAGTAGTTACTCAATTTATGATTTCTATCGATGGTTTCTTTGAAGGACCCACCAGGGAAATAGACTGGCATAACGTTGATGCAGAACTTCACAATGATGTTGAAGAGATGCTGAAAAACGCGGATATTCTTTTATTTGGCCGCGTGACTTATGAGATGATGGCAAAATATTGGCCGACCGAATATGCAGTCACCAATGATGCAGTCATAGCAAATTATATGAACAGCCTGCCCAAAATAGTATTTTCAAAAACGCTTTTAGATGCTTCCTGGAATAACACGAAGGTTGTTAAAGAAAATGTTGAGGGAGTAATACGAGAACTAAAACAACAACCAGGTAATGGTATTATATTATTGGGCAGTTCCGATCTGGCAATAACTCTGATCCCACCTGGATTAATTGATGAATTCAGGATTATTGTAAACCCTGTTATTCTCGGCAACGGAAAATCCTTATTTAATGGCATAAATAAAAAGTATAAACTGAGATTAATAAAATCAAGGACATTTAATTCCGGTAATGTGCTCTTAAATTACAAGCCTGCTGACAATTAAAACGGGCAATTCATAAAATTCAATTTAAACTTAATTATAAAAAGAGTATAATTATGAAAAACGAACCGATTGTAATTGAAAGAACTTTCAATGCTCCGATCTCAAAAGTATGGAAAGCCATTACAAACAAGGAGGAAATGAAGCACTGGTATTTTAACCTAAATGAGTTCAAGGCTGAAGTGGGGTTTGAATTTCGTTTTACCGGTGGTACCGAAAAGAAAAAATTTTTGCATATCTGTAATATCACGGAGGTTATCAAAGAGAAGAAACTTACATACAGTTGGCGGTATGACGGTTATGAAGGAATTTCTTATGTAACATTTGAATTGTTCCCTGAAGGAGATAAAACAAGAGTAAAACTCAAACATGAAGGAATTGAATCATTCCCGGCCGATCCAGGTTTTGCAAAGGAGAATTTTATTGCAGGCTGGACGGACATAATCGGCAGAAGTTTAAAGGAATATGTGGAAATCTAAAAAAACTCCAGGGTTTTTGAAAACCTTGAAGTTATTCCGTTTAAAGTCCAGTCAATATTTGTACTTTAATTATTTTTTTTTGAACTTAAAAAGTTCTGTTCTTTGACATAATGTTTTGACGTAATGATAATTATTTACTAATTTTTCTCCATTGAATTTTGAGATTCAGATTCTATGGAACAGTGAGAGACAGATCCCGTATTTAATGATGTTATTTCATTTTGGGACATCTCTTGCTGTTTCCTTTTTCTGTATTGCTTGTTTGAAACAGGGGCATCTGAATCAAGCTCTTGGAATCGTCTTAGCTTGATGTTTACTTTTTTGCTTTTCAGATGATTGTCCAGCATTTTCTTGGAATTAGCTTTGTCCTTTTCAGGATTAAATTTCTCATTATTCTTAAGCATCCCGTAGATAATCCTCAGTGTTTTGTGCATGCAGGTTACTAATGCTTTTATTTTTTTCATTCCCTTACTGCAATGACGCACGTATATTTCTTTTATGAGAGGATTACATCTAATTGCAGTAAAAGCCACATTATAAAGAAGGGCTCTTGCTTCTCTGCTGCCTTGTTTGCTTATATGCATTCCGGAGGTTCCATCGCCGCTTTCTTTCCAGACAGGATGAAGTCCAAAGAATGAGGCTAACTTCTTTGTACTGCTAAAATTGTCAATTGATACTATCTTGAGCATCAATCCAATGGCTGTGTAATCACCAATCCCTTTGAAACTTTTTAGTAGTTCTATTTCAGGTAATTGACAATTATCTGCAATAAGCTTCGAACGCTTATTTATTAGTTTAGTTAGACTAATAATTTGTTTTACAAGAGAAATTATCAGTTCCCCGGTTATATTATCAGTAGCCGAAGCTACAGAACTTTTAGCTCTACTTATCAGCTTTAAGGCTCTTGCCTCTGATACATAAGCTATAGAAGACAATGCTGATATTCTGGCTTTGGATAAGTGTTTTGCCGTTGGATACTGCATAATGGTCATTAATAACCATTTAGGATAGCCATACTTAGCATATCTTAAAAGTTCCGGATTTGCATTGTAAAGATTACCTTCAAGCTGATTATAAAGCTGTGTCCGCTGTTTGGTAAGAAGCCTTACAAACTTCCAATGCCTTCTCAAAGAGCAAAATTTATCTGTCTTCTTAAAGATAACTTTATCTTTATAGTTAATCAGATATTCAGCAATATTCCCGGCTGCCTTTTTATCGGTTATTATCCTGGTTAGTGAAGCTCTACTGCTATGATGAGTACCTATAGGGTTTATCCTTGCAACAGATATTTCTATTCTGTCCTGCATATCGCATAAACTCTCAAACCAGTTGTTCTCATAACCGCCGGTTGATTCAACACCGGCTATTATTGCACAACCCGGATGCTCTGTAACAAAATCTATTAGAACATTACTGAGCAGATGGTGTCCTTTTGCTGTATCATCAAGCTGAAAATTCTTTAAGGCTGTCTTTTTATCTTCATTAAGAATTATAAAATCACAATAGCCTTTACTTACATCACCACCTAAATAAAAATTATTCATAATAACCTTTCAAAAATTATTATAATATAAAAAATGTCAGGTAACATCACCCTTGTATATACAGCATCTGGTGCTAAGTTATTCCAAGACTTTAACCTGACGGAAGGAAGACACTCCAAGACGGGCTCGAGGCCCAGGTTTGCTACCTTCTACTTCCGTAAGAAAATAAATTTTTTCATTATGTCAAAGAACATTATGTCGTGCTAATTAACTTTAAACATACAAGGTTTAAGATCGAGAAATAACAATGTATAATATTCATTCAGAGGGGATTTTAGCATCAATAAACTTTTTTATTTTAGCCCAGTATTTTTCAACAATAAATTCTGTTCTAATGTGCCCTCCTTTATTAAGAAGGATTAATTTTGCCCCGGTACGTTTGGCGAACCGGCTTATATCTTTCCATGGAATATAGGGGTCATCCTTTGCATGAAATATTAATATTTTTGACGCTTCAAATTCAGATACATAATTTGACGGGTTAAAAAATTTTCCACTTTTAAGTTTATTCCAGTTTTTTGTCTGAAGACGGTATCCGTTTCCGAATGCATTACTGATATAAGCGGGATAACTTCTGGCGGCGGTTTCCTTCTTTTGCTCTTCAGGCAGAATATTCCAGTTAACAATAGGGCAATTGGCAATAATTTTACTCACTCTTTTATCAAGAGATGAAAGAATTGCAGTTGTGCCGCCGAAACTCCCGCCTATTATAAATATTTCATCTGGCGATAATGTAAATTTGTTTCCAAAGGCGCTTTCCTTTATACCTTTTGGCATCTCATCAATAATCTCCGAAATATCCTGATGAGGGGATATATCAAGGAATTCTCCACCGCTTTCCCATGCGCCCCTGTAGCGGGGATAAAATACCCAAAAACCTTTCCGGGAGAGAAACGACATTAAGGGTTGCTTTCGCGGAACGGAAGGCATACCGTCGCATAGAATTATAATACGCTGTTTTTTGAGCTTCCTTGCAGGCAGTAAAAATTCAGCTACAATTTCATTTTTAAATCTTGTTCTATATAGTATCCCGGGCATAATAAATCCTGTGATAATTATATCTATATCAAGGAATTAATTCGATTCTACATTCATTCTAAAAATGGCAATAACTGTCAGTATCATTGCAATTAGACTAAAGGACGCGGCGAAAGGGAAAAAGAAAATTAATTCGATTAATACCCCAAACTAAAAGTATTGCTGAAACTGTTATAAGTAGTTTCCTGGCCAGTTTCGGATTTTGAGTCAGTGAACCTGCAAGAATCCACAGAATAGCGGAAAAGAAAAATAATGATAATATTGTGGCATAACCATATCCGTCGATTGTATCTCCCATGCTTCTGATTGCGCCCATGAATGGAAACTTATGTCCAATCATTTGATTTATAATCTGCTGCTTTTCAGGGTCGGAAGTCTGTTTCCAGCTCAAAGATCCAAAAGTATGTCCGACGTCGTGCAGAAACATAATTATGGAAGCCATCCGCAGTAATATTTTTGGTTTCATAGCAATACACCTGTGTTTTTATTGAAATTATGTATAATTGCCTAAGCATAGTCATGCTTAAAATCATTATTTAAGTTACATACATATAAGGGCATGTAGTTGAATCCTGATCCCAAACCGGATCTTCAGAATTCTTCATATTGGAACCATATGCTTTATTAAATAAAACCCAATTACAAAATCTTTTAGTAATAATTAATTTTGCTTTATTGGGAATGTTTTTTGATAAACCAAAAACCGGAGTTATTAATATTAACGATATTATTATAAAATAATTTTTCATTTTTTTAAAATTGAAAGCACTATGATGTACGACAAAGAACGGGATAACTTAATAAATTTGAGAAGATAAAGTCAATAGCGGAGATTTTAATTGTTTATTTTTACCCCTTTCGGGCTTTTTCACCCGAAGTCATTACTATATATATTACATATTTTATTATGTCTGCAATATTATATATTCCATGATGAAAAAAATTCAAATAATGATGCAATAAAAAATAACGGGATACTGATCAGATATATATTCCTTATGTCTAAAAGATTTTCCTTCCTGATCCGGAATCTCCAAAATTTCCAGCCAATTTTCATATTTTGTTTATAAACTTCAACCCCGAATTTTACTCCCGCGCCGATTGACAAAGAATATGGGATCAATTGGAGCAATAATACTATGATGTAATAAAATGCCGTTTTAATTTTATCTAACCTGTTATGATGAGAATTATCTACCGAGACTATGCCGCCAACCCAGCCCTGATATAAAACCGTAAAATAGGGAACCAAAATACTAAGGCCTAATGCGGTTTGCGGGACTGCGCCAAGAAAAAGGTTTCCTGTAAAATCATATAATGCGGCTGTTAATTTATTTCCTGATAGATAATTAATTGCAGCTTTTTCGTGATGAACTGCAGTACCAACTATTCTATCTCTTTGTGATAGTGCAAAATCATTACCGGATTGTACCATTAAAAAACCAATTGTACAAGAAAAGCAATAAGTAATGAAAATACTTATTATACATACTTTACATCGTCTGAGAGATGAAAGAATAAGCGTAAATAATGAATTCATTTAATTCCTGATTTATCAAGAACTTTAAATATCAGATTGAATGCTTCTCTGGAACCGGGAACAACAGAAAACTTCACTATGTCCCTGCAAATGCTAAAATAACTTAATAAATTCCGGAATATAAAGTCAACAGCAGAACAACAGTTATGTATCAATAAAATAGAAATGTTATTAACTGAAATTACGCAGATATAAAAAATTTTATTAAGTAGACCGGGGTTTTAGCCAGGGGAATATTGAAACCCGGAATTTATTGGCTTTCCTGCCCGAGTAGGATGAACCGACGGTTCAAGCTAAAATTTTCATATCATTTTGGCTTGATATCCATCCTTTTGGGAAAAGCCGAACCTGTTTTGTAATTAAGCGATCCCGGATATAAACATGCCCGACGGCAGGCAGGTGTCGGGGCTACTTTAAATATCATTTGGTTAACTTCAGTTATTAAGTTATTTCGTTTATGAAAATAAAATGGAATTGATATTAACTAAAAGCAAAATTATTCGAATATTGAATAACAGCTTTTACCCATTAATTATATATAATGACACAAGAAGAAACCAGAAAACAATACCTTACTACTACAGAAGAATTATCTGTGTTACTTTACCGTGATGATGTGGTTATTATTGATACACGGGAACCGGAAGACTATATTAGGGAGCATATTCCCGGAGCTATAAATATTTATGATATTTTCAGCTATTTAGTAACTAAAGAAAACGGCGGATATGATAAAATGCGGCAAACATTTGCCGGGTTATTCGGAAACGCCGGTATCTGCGGTAATGAACGGGTAGTGGTTTATGAAGACGCAATGGATAACGGTTACGGAAGATCCTGCCGTGGACTTTTTATATTAAGGCATCTCGGGCATAATAATGTAACCGTGCTTCATGGGGGTTACCAGAGATGGCTTGAGCAAAATTTACCTGTGTCCGAAATTGTGCCTGTTCCGGTAAAAAGGGAATTCCCTGTTAAGCTAGATCATTCTATTATATTAACATGGGAAGAAGTACTAGCTTCATTAAACGATCCGGGGATTATCCTGCTTGATTGCCGCGACAGGTCAGAATGGATTGGAATAAGTTCATCACCCTATGGCCCTGATTTTACACCCCGCAAGGGCAGAATACCCGGTGCAGTCTGGATTGAATGGTACGAAGTAATGAAGCATGACGGAACAATTCCATGGTTTAAGGAACGGGAAGAATTAAGAAAAGTATTTGCAAAAGTTAATATTAATACCGACAGCAAGGTTTATACATACTGTTTTAAAGGCGCAAGGACTTCTAATGTATTCATTTCCCTAAAACTTGCAGGGATTGATAATGTTCGTAATTATTTCGGCTCATGGAACGAATGGTCCCGCGATCCCTTGTTACCCATCGAGCAAGGCTATCCCAGAAGCAAAAAATAATCAGAGTCATATCTTTCCGTTTGAACAATAAAAGGTTTCCTAAGTAGCTATTTCAATTTGGTTTATTTATTGAAGCTATATTTCCCATGAATCAATCAACAAAAAAAACTTATTACTAAAAGCTATTGGATATAATTAGCAAATTATCAAAATTAGACTATTAAATTTTCAAAATATTTGTTTCCCGGTTTACAATTTTTATAAAATGGTTCCGGAATAACAGGCGATCAAAATGCAATAATTAAATGTTATTATTCTAAAACCAAATTAATACATTTTATGAAATTAAAAGTAATATTATACAGAATAACTTTTTACATACTGTTATCATTTTGGCTGGTAAATGTAAAAGTATATGCTCAGGAAATTATTTCTATTGACTCCGCGGTAATTACAGGCAAATATACAATACCTAGTTGTCCGGCATGGCTCAATAACGCCGTATTTTATCAAATTTACCCTCAAACCTTTTATGATTCTAATGGTGATGGTATAGGAGACCTAGAAGGAATTATAGAAAAATTGGATTATGTGAAAAGCCTTGGTGTTGACGGTATCTGGATTAACCCGTTTTTTGAATCGCCGTTTCATGATGCCGGGTATGATATCTCGGATTATTACAAAGTAGCCCCAAGGTATGGTACCAATGAAGACGCAAAGCGTATGTTTGCTGAAGCAAAAAAACGGGACATAAGAATATTATTTGATTATGTTATAAGTTATACAAGTATTGATAATCCCTGGTTTCAGGAATCAGCCAAACAGGAAAAAAATAAATATTCAAACTGGTATATATGGAATGACAATACCTGGCTCAATCCTCCCGATGTTTATAAGGATTCTTTTATAAAAGGATACAGCCGGCGTAACGGCCAGTTTATGCGAAACTTTTTCTGGAGCGAACCGGCATTAAACTTCGGTTTTGCCAAACCGGAAGAATCATGGATGCTGCCTGTTGATCATCCGGATGTTCTTGAACTACAGAAAGAGTTGAAAAAAATATTAAGATTCTGGATGGACATGGGCGCTAGTGGATTCAGGGCAGACATGGCAGGGGCGCTTGTGAAAAACGCCAATATGACCGGCAACGATCAATTCTTTAACACACGAGATGAGGGGACTAAAAAATTTTGGACGGATATTAGAAACATTTTTGATAAAGATTATCCCGATGCATTTATGGTCTCGGAATGGTCCTACCCGGAAGCCGCTCTTGACGGCGGGGGATTTCATGCAGATTTTTTCCATTGGTTCCAGGGCTATAATGATCTGATGCAGAAAGAAAGCTGGCGTATTTTAAACGGAATTTCCGAGGGGCATAGTTTCTTTGATAAAGAAGGAAAGGGGAATATTGCTAATTTCCTCAGAACATATTTGGACCAATATAATAAAACAAAAGGGAAAGGTTATATACTTCTTCCGTTAGGCAATCATGATCTTGCAAGATTAAATATTCAACGGACGGATAAAGATCTTGAAATGATTTTTGCTTTTACTATTGTTATGCCCGGAATTCCTTTCATATATTACGGAAATGAAATCGGAATGCGTCAATTATATGGTTTGCCTTTTGTAGAAGGAGCATATAAACCGCGTGCCGGGGCACGCACTCCGATGCAGTGGAATGCGGGTAAGAATCTGGGATTTTCAACCGCAGATCCCGGTAAACTTTATTTACCGGTAGATACTGCGGCTGATGCGCCGAATGTTGAAGCAGAGGAAAAAAATCCTAACTCGCTCCTCAATAAAGTAAGAATGATGATTCAATTAAAAAAGAAGGAACCGGCTCTTGCGGCTTATGCAGAATTTGTCCCGGTATATGCTAAAGAAAATACATATCCTTTTATTTTTGCCCGTGCATCCGGAGATGATATAATACTGGCTGTCTTTAATCCGGCGGCCACAGAAGAAACTGCAAAATTTACTTTGAATAAAAATTTCAAAATATTTACTCTCCTTTGCGGTGATGAATCCAGGATTGCAGAGGACGGTAATAAATATAATCTGAAAATTGGAGGGCAGAGTTATTCTATATACAAATTAGTTAACAGGGAGAATAAGTAATAAAATTATGTGCATTTATATTCTTTAATGCACGTATTCTTATTATAATGGTTATAACTCAAAGATAAATCCATTGTCTTTAAGTTTGTTATAATTGTGTTTATCAAACTTATATAAATAAGCTGCGCGCCTGATATTATTCTGGTCTTTTTCTTTTAATCTTTTTAATAAATCCATTTTCATTATTTTTTTACGAAAATTTCTTTTATCAAGTTTTTTCCCTAAAATAACTTCATAAAGGGTTTGCAATTGAGGAAGTGTAAACTTTTCCGGCAGTAGTTCAAATCCTATAGGTTTATACCTTACGCTTGATCTTAATTTATGTAAGGCAACTTCTATTATATGCTTATGGTCAAAATGCAATTCAGGAAGTTTGCTGACTTCAAACCATTTTACATCTGTAGAATCAATACCGGTTGTAAGTTTGTAATGTTCGGGGCTGATGAGTGCGAAATGCCCTATTGTAAAAACGCGCCATAAAGGAAAGCGGTCTATCTGATCAAAAACAGCAACTTCTTCCAGATAAATGTTACTGATACCGGTAGTGACTTTTAATATCCTTTTAGCCGCATCTTCTATAAATTCTTCTTTTTTTATGAAACCGCCGGGAAGCGCCCAATTACCTTTATGGGGGTTACCCGCACGTTTTATCAGTAATATTTCCAATACTGATTGCTCAAAACCAAAAACTACACAGTCAATAGATATGTTTTTTATTACTTCTTTTAAAATGTGCGACATATATTTTCCTTAAACGATAGTACTTTCTTATATAAGGATGCAAATTGAACAATCACTAAGAATTTTCCGGTTCCGGGAATTATATAATGAAAAACTAAGAATATTTTATCCCGAATAATAAATTTAAGAGTAATTTTTTTTTCTTGTACTTAAAAGTCAGTCAGTCCCCCAATAAAAATATTCATTAAAATTAAATTTAATTAATTGGTTCCCGTAATTAAATAGTATAATGCATGTTTTTTTTTAATGGAACTACTCATCTAATAATTATTCTGCAAAAAATAGAGTTTAGTGAATAATTATAACCGGTTAAATACTTACGAATTACACTATATAAATATAATATTATAAAGGTTTTGCCCAAAAGTTAATGTCCCGATGAAAGGGATAGTTTATATCGGAATAATTTTATAGTTTTAAACGGCAGATTCAAATGAGGAGATTACCTTTAATTTTCCCATAAATAAATTGTTCAACGCACATAATCTTGAAACATTTTTTTATCGTTTTACAGGGCGGGCAGTTTAACGCCGTTCCCATTTTGCGATAAAATAGGATTTAAACAATAAATAGTACTTATAAAGATGAAATATTCCGGAGTTTCAATAATATTTTTTATTTTATTCATCCTGCTTCTATTACCGAATAAAGCGGTTTGTCAAAATGAATTAAGTAATGATACTCTTAATGTGAATGAAAACGATGAAGAATATTACCAGGAGAACGACAGTGTTAATAATGTTTATCCGGATTATTACAGGATAGCAATTTCACCCGGCTATTCCAAAAATGATAATGCAAAAATATCTTCAAATTCAAAACAGTTTTATATTAATATCAGTTATTCAAACTCCAATTTTGGTGTCCCCCTGGAATATGTCCCAACTCAGATTGGATTTTTTAATGAAATAGGGTTTAATAACTATTCCCCATTTTTTAATATTGGCCCTGAGCTGAGAATTGTGAGGCATTTTTATTTAACACCATATGCGGGCTTTACTTTAATTCCTTTTCCTAAAAATAATGATGAAGGCCTGTCTATATTATGTTATATCGGCGTTGCAGCAGGTTTTATTATAAACCTTAATGATGCAACAGATATTATTTTAGAAACATCGTCTGATTTTCTAAAGTCTAAACCGGGAAAAAATAATTTATATATGAAAATCGGAATAAGTTATAATTTATTAAATCCGTTGTAACAGGATATCTACATCTAATAAAAGGGTTAAACATTTATATTAAAGAGCTATAAAAGGTTCTGAAAAGGTTTTTAATTTTAAAAAAGTATAATCGTTCAAGAGGGGAGCAACATTACAGTATATTCAATATACGAATAATAATAATAGCAGACGTTTTCTAAATATAAGCGTTTCTGTCCACCCCCGGGACCCCTCCCAAGAGTGGATTATCTTCAAAAGGTTTCGATTAAGATGATAATTTAAGAATATGCTTGGCCCCTCGAACATACTTGCCTACTGCAGGCAGGTTTACGCGAATATCTTCAAAACATTTAATACATAATATTTTGGCTAGTCATTGCTATATAATCCATAGGATATTAGAACGCCAAGATTGCTAATCCGGGCTACGAAATTTCGTCCTTCGGGGATTCTGGATAAGGTTTGTGCGGATGCTTGTTTTGTTATAAATATTTCGTTCCTTCGGGACTTAGAACAAAATCGAAATTATATTTTGTTTATTTATATTAAAGATTATTGTTTTTCGATGTCCTATTATTCCAATCATTCAAAACCTTAATCGTATGCGGAAGTAATTCTTTTCCTCCCGGAGTTCCATGACCCGGAATAACAACATAAGCATCTTTAAATTTATTCATTACTTTTTCAACAGATTTGGGCCATTCAATCATATTAGCATACCCGGTATATCCCGGATTATCGAACTCTAATCCTTTAATCATACAGCCTCCGAATAATATTTTCCGCTTCCGGAGGTAAACAACAATATTATCTTTTGTGTGGGATTCACCGGGATAGAACAGCTCAAAAATTTCACCGCCTATTTTAAGGTTAAGCCCTTTTCTAATTTGATAAATACTATCGGGCGGTATAAGTTTAAGAGTTTTATATGAATTATAATATTTTTTATTTTCCTCTTTAGAAACAGAATTTAATACTACTTCTTTTAAGCCAGCACCTTGTTCATTTATTAGCCGTACTGTTAAGTCTGACCCGTAAACCGGGATATCTTTTGAAAGCAAAATCTCATCGCCGCCCAGATTATCCTGATGAAAACCGGTAACGATAGCAGTTAGTTTTATATTTCCGAAACTCTTTTCAATCCAATCTAATAATGAAATAGTACCGGATGATTCACACGGAGTATTAATCAATACTCCCCGGTTACCCGGTAATAGAACAAACATACCGTTGCACGCATAGGGAAAGTAATGTGTGTACATGTAGACACTATCCTGAATTTTTGTATAAAACAAGTCTTCGGTTATCCGGGTTTGATTTAGTTTAATAGTGCTTTGGCAGTAAATGCACGCGGTATAAATTAGTATAATAAGGTATGAATACAATTTAATTTTCTTCATACTGAAATATAGTATAAATATAAATTTTATATAAATAGATTTAATTATGTATAAATCCGGGGGAATATCTATATTTTCAAAAAATGTCTTTACCCGGATTATAAAATTAAATGACCGGGTGAATGCAGTTGTTTATACTTCAATTCTTGAAAATAAATAACTTCCTGTAACAAGTACAGCCAATGTAATTACAGATAGTACTATAACATCTATGCCCATACCAAAGTGTGAGTTTCCTGTTAAGGTATAATGCAGGCCGTCTACTCCGTAAGAGAGGGGATCAATTGTTGCTATAAAGTTTAAAGCCGGAGGCAGGCCTTTCAAAGGAAAAAGCGCACCGGATAAAAAGAATACTGGCATTACAATAAAGTTAATAATTAGTTGAAATCCCTGAAAATCAGAAAGCAATGAAGCGATAGCAGTTCCCAGCGCAGTAAAGAAGAGCGAAATAAGGATCATAAATAAAAGTGATCCGAATAAAAGCAGGAAGGAATATATGTGAAACCCTATAATAATAGAAATAATCATTACAATAATACCCTGAAAGACCGCTGCTGAAGCCCCGCCTAATACTCTACCAAGCATAATATTTATTCTCGGAACCGGGGCTACCAAAGTTTCCTTTAAAAACCCAAACTGGCGGTCCCAAATCATTTCCATACCGGAAAAGATTGCAGTAAAAAGGATACTCATAGCAATTATTCCAGGGGCTAAAAATTCTATATAGCTGCCCTGACCGGCACGCTGGTAAATCGGACCAAATCCGAATCCGAGCGCAACTAAAAATAATATGGGCTGCCCTAAACTTCCTATAATTCTTGATCGTGAACGAAGATATCTTTTTACCTGTCTAAGCCATAGAATGTAAATAGTTGACATAATTTTATAAGAATTAAGTTAAATTTAATTTACCGGGATAATCAAAATCCGGTATTAAAAATGATATTATTATTATTTTTGATTTTTCTGAGGTCCGCGTACTACTTTCTTCTCCATGCATTTCTCATAGTTCTCATTTTATCCAAACCGGAAGCTTCTTCCTCGCGGATTGCATGGCCGGTAAGTTCCAGGAAAGCATCTTCAAGCGATTCTTTTTTTGTTTGTTCTTTTAATTGTTCAGGCGTACCACTTGCAATAATTTTACCACGATCGATAATTGCTATCCTATCAGCATTTCTGTCTGCTTCTTCCATATAATGAGTGGTAAAAAAAACCGTTGTCTGTTCCTGATTGTTTAAATTTTGAACATACTTCCACATGTAGTTTCTGGTCTGCGGATCCAGTCCCAATGTAGGTTCATCCAAAAAGATAATTTTAGGATGATGAAGAAATCCGCGGGCAATTTCCAACCTGCGCTTCATACCGCCTGAAAAGTTTTTTACAAGTTCATTTTTCTTATCCCAAAGTTCAACATACTTCATAAGTTCCTCAATTCTTTTAGCCCTGACTAATTTAGGAACTTTATACAGCACAGCATGGAACTGCATATTTTCATAAGCGGTAAGTTCATCGTCCAAACTGGGATCCTGGAATACAATGCCGAAAGAAGCACGAACTTTATCCTGATGAAGGCGGGGATTTATTCCGTCAATTTCAATTTCGCCGCTTGTGGGATGCAGCAGAGTAGTTAACATTTTAATTGTTGTGGATTTACCCGCGCCATTGGGGCCAAGGAATCCGAATATTTCAGCCTTTTCTACGTTAAAAGAAATATTATCCACTGCAGTAAAATCATCAAACTTCTTTATAAGATTAGTTACTTTTATCATAAAAATTACAATTTCTTTTCAAAATTAGTTTCGTAAATATAAGAATGACATTCTTCTTTTCTTTTAGCAAACTATTTAAGATGTGATATCTGTCTTATTGAAAAATCATTAATTAAACAGTTCTTCTGTTATGGAGACGAATGAACGCTGAAAATACTTTAAATTTAAAAACATTTGAAATTGCATTTAATTTTTTCAGCAACTTTTGAAATGCTCTTTATAATAAATTAAAATTATTGATAAATTCAGCTACCATTACATTCCCGTTTTTCAATTCTTGCTTATTTATATTATCAATATAAACGGAACATTCAGCCGGGTTATTTAACAAATCGTTTATTAAACGGGTAAGCTTCTTAACATTTGGTTCATAAATTCCCATCTTTTTATTTACCAGGTATTCCATGTTGCCTTTTTCCTGTTCCCAGATATAATTTATAATAACAGGTATTTTTTTACTCATCACAATTTCCATAAATGTTGAAGCGCCGCATTTTGTTATAACAAGGTCGGAGACATTCAGCAGTTCATATATAATATCAACATAGCCGTAAATTTTGATCCCGGAATTACCTGATATCCTTTTTAGTTTTTCAGCTTTTTTAAGGAGCGATGAATTTTTCCCGCACACAATTGCAACCTCAATATTATCCCTGCTATTAACAAGTCTTTTAAGAATTCTATATCCTTTGGGAATACCGTCCCCACCCCCTAAAATTAATATAATTTTTTTACCCGCAGGAAATCCCAGTTCTTTTTTAAGTTCAGGAATTTTTAGCTCATCAACCGGATTTGAAAATTTTTCACTCAGAATAAACGGGAATACATGTATATTACTTTCTTTTATTCCTCTGCTCAGGCAATGTAATTTTAATCTTTCGCTAAAGACAATAAAATTTTGTTCCTTTTTGAAAAACCACAACGGGTGTGCGGTATAAGGATCGGTTACCACAGTAATTAAAGGTATATGCAAATTAAGTTCATGTATAACCTCATATGCAGGTTCGATAAGAAAGAAATGAAAAATTATTACCTTCTCCGGTTTTGTTGAACGAAATACTTTTCTAAGATAAGGTTTTACAAAAAAGGAAATAAATGTATTATTAAAGCCGGCAATAAAATCAAATTTGAATAACGCATACAATACCTCATAAAACCAGGTTGCGTTCGCCTGGAGGTTTCTATACCCGTCTTCAATTAAGTATTTGATAATAAAATTGGTCTCATGAAAGCCGTCAACCAGGAGAGGTTCTATTTCATTAATACAATTTTGTTCGAGAACTTTCGCAATCGAACTTGCCGGAGCCAGATGGCCGCCGCCGGTTTTAAGATATAATAAGAGGTATTTCCTTTTCTGATTCATATTAAGTTAGCGTAGAATTGGTGAATCTTCACGTGTCATCTTTCCAGTTTCCAGGACTTCAAGTATTTTGAATGTGCCAAGCTTTCTTGCTTTCAGAAACCCGGACCATGCCGCTTCCGCCAGCCTGCCGTTATCTAATAAATCAAACAGCCATTGGTCGGTATATTCAGGATTTTCCTGTTTAATGCCTGCCTGTATTTCATAGAGCCATTTTGTATTAAATTGTTCCTGTGACCCTATGGGAGGGCACATGATTATTGGAATTCCCAGACCCGAGTAAAACGATAACTCGCTTGGTTTTGTCCAGAGTATATCTGTAGCATGCATAGACTGGTTAAATTTATCAAAATAGTCATCAAGTTTTTCCGAATAAATAATATTGATATTTTCGGAACCGCTTCCGATTTCTCTTTTCACATTTTCAAAATAAATATTAATCATTTCTTTTGTTCCGGCCGCTAAATTTAAAATGACATCGCCGGCTTGTAATTTTTTCTTTAAACTCAGCGCTATTGTCTTCCCGATTTCTTTCTGAGCCCCGGCTCCTCCAACACAATATGTAATGGTCAGCTTTCTTGAAGTATTAAATTTACAATTTTCTTCACCAAGGAAATATTCTACATTTTTCCCATGTAACGGCCAAAACCTCTCCTTGGGATCAAGGCAGAATAACCTTTTTGCAAGATCTGATTTTAGTACGGCCAGGTCTTTGCTGCCGAGCAGGTCAATTGATAAAGGAAAACCGGTTGTAAAAATTCTATCGGACGGGACGCCGTAAGCGAGAAGTCTTTGTGCGGCTTTACCGCAGGGGGCGAAATAAATTATCCGGCTTTCCCAAGGTTCCCTTGCCACCCAGACCCTATTTAAATCAGCATCGCAAATTATACAGAATATACCGTCATAGCCATCCATATCTGCAGCAATTGCCGGGGCAAAAAAAGAAGTTACAAGCGGCAGATGTTTTGTATGAATTTTTTTCAACATTCCCGAGCACAGGCCCTGTTTTATGCTTGACTTTAAAAGATTTACCTGGAAAGTGCTGTTTGATAAATTCCGCATCGGGTAAAATGAAGGTATCCTGAGGAAAGAATCCAAAATATTAAATACCGGGTTGCCAATAAAAGGAATACCCTTTGCCCGGGATAAAAATTCGTATACACGGATCATTCTTGCCCACAATTTTTTTTCCGAGTAAGATACAGCATCATTGGCACCGGCAAGAATAATATCTTCTTCAGCAATATCCTTTAACGGATGAACCGCCCGCATATGGCCATAGCCCATATTAGCTGATGCGACCCAGGCTTTTATTTTTGTATCCAATTTATCTCAACCTTTTAACATTATGCTTTTTAAGATTATTACAAATATATGGCCGTGATAAGTAACGAACATTAACAAATTATTAATTGTTAAGGATAATATCAATGTTTCTGTAAACCGCTTAGTATGTATATGTCTTATAATTAATATTGAAATTTTGTTCAGACAGATTTCCCAGCTTTTAATTTCCAATTATATAAACGGCACCATCATTAAACCGGGCAATCCTTGTCATTTTTATCGAGTTCCGCAATTCTTCAATAGAGTAAAGGAACTGCCGGTTATTTGCATCAAGCCAAACTATACAAACCTTATCATTCTGTTTCCAGATAGTTTTAATATCGTGGCCGGCGTTTATAAGTTGAGGCGAATTATAAAGCGTTCTGGCCGGACTCCATCTTGTCCGGATGCCGGCCAGAAAATAAAGAGCCTCAGGTACATTGCTATAGAATGTATAAGTATTTAATAGTTCTTTATTACTAATTATATATTTGATTGTTTCGTTATTACTCCAATAGCGGTTGTTAAATCCAAAACCCGCAAACTTATTGAAATCGTTAATTATATAAACTGTTTTACCAACAGGATAAATCATCCAGATAATTATACCGGCGGAAGCAATATACAGCAGCAGCTTTTTATTAAGATAGTGTGATAACCAGTTTAAAACATTATCGAGCAAAAAAAAGAGTATAAAAAATACCGGTATATAAATCGGTGACAGTAACCGGTCGGCAATATGATCGTACGCTGTAGTTGTTGAAGAAATAACAATAAACCCAGCATAAAACATTATGAAGATTAAGCCCGGATAAATTTCTTTTAAGGCCATCCATATTTTTTCTTTACGTTTTATCAGGGCCACAACGGATGATATTAAAACAATCAGGCAGGCAAAAATCAATTTTTGAGTTGTAACCAACATTGGCAAATACCATTGCAGAATAGTATTAAACAGAAATCTTAAATTTTCAAATAATGTATATGAAGAATCAGCGCGCTGCCCTACTAAAGTACCGGAAAGGAAGATGTTCCTGATTATCCACAACCCAATAGGCATACATGAAATGATCATGAAGATAATTATGTGATTCAACTTTTTTTTAAATGAACTATTCTCCTGGAGAGAAATACTTACTATTCCTGTTAATATTATTATTATTCCAATATACCGGGTTAAACATGCCAGTGTTGTTACAGATGATAATAGAATAAGTGAACTTAAATTCCCATCAGTTTGATATTTTTCAAAATAATATAGATATAACAGTATGAGTAAAATAAAAAGAGGCTCCGATAATGCCATTAATGATAATTGAATAAATACAAACGAAACTAAAATAGAAATGGTCCCTAATATCACAAGTATATAGCTTCTTAAATGCTTTAATAGAAATAGGCCTGAGAAATAAATTATCAGCCCGAAGAGAATGGAATTAACGTACCCGGAAGAAAACAACGGATCAATAAACATAAGTATTTTTATTGCAGCAAGTATAATTGGGTACAGGGGAGGCTGGAGCACTAAAAAATAGCCATCATAACCAACGAAACCAGTTCCGTCCGCAATATGCCTGGCTACAGATAAATAATAAACCGAATCCGGGGAAATTCCTATCCCGTGAAGGCTTACAAGGCCGAGTATTATGCACGTGCCAAGAAACCCTAAAATAACAAGGGGTACTTTATCTTTATTCTTAAAAATCATCAAATTATAAAACATCGAATTTAAATGTACAAAAAACAGAATTATTTGCCATCAAAAGGCTAATTAATATTCTTTTGGGTCACATTGGCAATATTTGAAGAAAACCTCACTAATAGAAAATTTTAAGACACTTTAAAAATCATCTTATATTCCTGCGAATAATTTAGTCAGTAAAAAAAAAATTATGATAGGAGGAGACTAAGATTACGCGAGATTACTATAATAAGCCTGTTATTACCGGTCATTATTGTAAAAGCACATAAACCAGCGGTGTTTTACCCTAATACAAATTTAAGGATAAATCAAAAAATTTTGAATTATTAAGAAACGATATATAAATATTTAAAAATTAACTAAAATATTAATAATTTTGTTAAATGTTTATTCTTTAAAGTAAATACTATAAATCCGCAACACCTTTCTGTTTACTATTTTTCTTATCCCTTTTTGCTGCCTTTTTCTCTTTCATTGATTTTACAGCCTGTTTTTTAGTATTCTTTTTACTGTCCTGAGATTTACTCATAACGTTCATTCCTCTCTATTTGTCTATTATCCAATATAGTTAATTAAAAGTAATTAATAAGCAAGCTTATAAATTAATTCCGGGCTCAATTTATATTATTCTGTAGTTGAGCTTTTAGCATACGGTTTAGTTTATCATCATTATTTTGTAACCGTTGACATATTATCGGCAATCGATCTGATTGTTTTATTGGAATAAGAATAATTTGCAACTTCCAATCGGGAGTGCAATGCCAGTTTCTCCATAATATTATGAACATGGCTCTTAATTGTATATGTTGAAATTCTAAGTTTTTGGCCGATTTCTCTATTACCTAACCCATCGGCAATTAATTCAATAACTTCCCGTTCGCGTTTCGTCATTCGGACGGCATCTCTTAATTTCGTTTTTCCCTGCTTTAGAGCATGTTCAACAATTTTAGCGAAAAGAGAATCAGTGAAGTTCTGGGGAAGAGTGTTTGTACCTTCTGCAACATTGCGTATAGTTAACAGAAAATCATCCGGAGTTGCATCTTTCAAAATAAAACCTGATGCGCCCGCTTTTACATAATGTGCAATATCCCCCTGTACCGGTGCGAGATCCATAACAATAATTTTTGCACCGGGAAAATCTTTAGTTACAATTTCAACTATGGTTAGACTATTTGGGCCATGTAAACCGAGATCTAAAATAATTATATCGGGCTTTAACTTCTGAAGTTTACTCACAGAATTTTCACTCTTCCCGGTAGCGGCAATTATGTCGATGTCAGCCTGGGCTTTAAGCATAGCAACAATTCCATCGCGCAGCAGGCGATTATCTTCAATTAGTAACAGCCGAATCTTTTTCATAAAGTCCCGGGTGAAACTGAAAGGCACATCAATAATGAAATGTGACTAATCCTTTCCAATTAAAAACTATTATAAACTCTAAAAGTATGGGCGCAAAAAATTATTCCGGATATTATACCGCAACCCGCTGTTCAATATTTTCAAGATAAGCATTAGGTTCATGGAACATAGCGCCTTCAGGCAGCCATTCCCAGAGCGGGCCCATATCCTGTTTGATAAAATCTACATAAAATTGCGGAAGTTCGGTAGTTTCACGTTCAAAATAATTACGAAATTCTTTTTCACTTTGTAACTGCCTGTATATTTTTTCGTTAAATTTAATTCTGCCGAAACCCTCCTCGGAAATTGCGCGCACAACATTCATCCATCTTGGTATTGTTGATTTAGTTGCTATTAACCTTTTAACAATTGCATTCCAGGAAAATGTATGTTTACCGAGATCTATTATACGGGAATAAAATTCAGGCCATGAATAATTTGCAGGAACAACATTCATTGCATGATTATTATCCAGGAAATGAAATGGAAAAGACAAAACGCGATTAACACGCTGATATTCCAAATTCAGCGGGGCCGCCCTTCCAAAGGCAGAGAGTAGAGAATAGCCTGGGAATGCACCTGGAGTTAAATCAACAAATCTCTTTGTCAATTCAAACGGCTGTTCACCCTTATCAACATCAAGCCCCAGGACAAAATTTGTTTGAACATAAGGAATATATCTTAAAATCATATTGATCTGTTCTGAAATATGCATAACCTTGTCCATGCCCGTCATACTACCGGTTTTAGATTTACCCCCCAGATCGAACCAGGATTCAATTCCCGGCAGCATTGCTCTAAAACCATTCCGCCTCAACCTTTTTACATGCGGTTCCGAAAGTAAAGATAAACTGCTTTCAGCAATAAAATCTATACTATCCTCAGGAATGGCCTCCTCTATAGCATTCATAAAATCGTCAAATCGTATACCAAAGTTCGGATCATGCCAGCCCACCAGCGGGCGTTTGAATTTGGTTAGCAGGAATGATAAATCTTCCTTCATCACTTCAAAGTTTAAAGGCTGGTAAGCAACTGTAGAGTCAATACAGAAGCTGCAAGTGTACGGGCATCCAAGACTTCCCAGCATTGGAACCATCTTAATCAGCGGAGCTTTTTTGAGAGTTGGTTCAATAAATTTCCATCGTTCTCTTACACCGGGGAGTGATAGGGGTTGTTTAAGAGCGTCCAGATGCAATCCTAGAGGCTTGTGTTGAGAGCAATCAAGCAATATTTCTTGAATAATATTTTTATTAGTGAATCCTGTAACATAATCAAAATACTTTCTTGCATCCTCAGGATAGCAGCGTGCATGAGGTCCGCCCAGTACAGTTACAGCTCCACGCGACTGCAATAAATTACTTAATGCATAAGCTGTTTGAGCAGATTCAGTGAAAGCGCCGATAAATATTAAATCGGCATTCTGTGGTAACTCCGAGAGTAAATTTTCAGCTCCGGTATAACATATATAAGTTACATTATGTCCTTCTTCTTCGCACCAAACCCCCACAACCTGCGGCATAATACTTGCAAAATTTGCATTCATTATTCTGGCAAATAATTTTTTGTTAGGTTTCTTAGAAACGAGGTCTATTATTCCTACTTGAAGTTTTCAACTCATAGAAATGCCTATTATCCTTTTTATATTGTATCTGAAGAGTAATAATCCGGATGAGAACAGTTTATCCGCAAACTATGTATCTCTTATCATCAAAATCCGGCAAAACATAACAAAGGTATGGTAAACTATAAATAGACCTAAAGGATGAAAAAAGGATTAATCCTTTTTCTCAAAGAATTTCTTTTTTATACTAAAATGAAGATAAATAAGGATGGAAATTATTTAAGATTAGATTTAAAAAACTAAATTGAAGATAGTGAAAAATATTGTTTTTATTGATGAAGTTATTCATCAATCATTGAAATCCTGTCGCTAATAGTTTCATAACTGTCTGATGCGCGTGCATAGTTTGCAATTTGAACCCTGGTATGCAGAGCCAATTTTTCAAGTATATTATGGATATGACTTTTTACAGTATAAGTTGAGAGGTGAAGATTCTGGGCAATTTCTTTATTAGTTAAACCATCTGCAACTAATTCAATTACCTGGCGTTCGCGTTTAGTCATCCTAACAGATTCAATCAATTTTGATGGATTTGAATTCTGAATAGCATATTCTACAATTTGCGAGAAAAGGGACTCAGTAAGGTGCTGGGGTAAAACTTTGTCTCCCGAAGCAACCGATCGGATTGTTCTTAGAAAATCGTCAGTAGTTGCATCTTTAAGAATAAATCCGGAAACACCCGCTTTTACAAAATCCAAAACATCGGATTCCAGGGGAATCAGGTCCATTATTACTATCCCAACATTTGGGAAGTTCTTTCTAACTGTTTTTACTACCTGTAAACTATTTTGATTGCGCAAGCCCAGATCAAGCAGCATCACATTGGGTTTCGAATTACTGAGACTCTGAAGGGCTTTTGTACAATCTCCGAATGCTGCTATAACTTTAAGATCAGGCTGTTCCCTGATCATAGCAGTTAAGCCTTCACGAAGGAAACGGTTATCTTCAACTACCAGTAACCGGATTTTTTTCATTTAGCAGGTTTGTACTTTATTTGATTTGCGATATCGAAAAATATTAACGTCTAATATAATTAATCGTATGAAATTATTCAAATTAGGAGATTTTACTGAGTTGTTATATATGGTTTTATCAATACAGTTTTTGAGGAAAAACAATTAATGCGGCATGGTGAACTAACTGGTTTGGATAAGTTTCATATCCGTTACTCTGTCATCCCTAAAGGGATTCAGTAGAACTTGGCGGGGGAATGTTTTTTTTTACAAGTAGTTTGCCCCTGCATGCCAAGGTTACAAATAATAGAATTTAATTCATTAATATTCATCACTACAATTGAATATCCATCTGCAAGAAATACGAAAAAGAGTTTTGTAATGTTTTAAGCCAAAGGCTTACGATTTCATTATTGTAAAAGTTTCTGCTTTTTTAAACGATTTCTAATATTGCAATTAATTCAACGTCCGGTTATTTTAAATAATTTTAGAATAATAATAAAATTAAAATATTAATCAACCTGAACCGTGTTAATTAATAATTATACGTCTTAATCAGTATAATTAAATGTTATCATTCTTAAATTTTTTTTATTTTAGCAGAGTATATAACAATTACAATATTCAATAATTAAAAGGGAAAATTATGCCTGAACGTGTTTGTCCTGTATGGATAGGATACCTGCTTGCAAGTCCGATAAGAAAGTTACTGCAAAACCCAAATACAATAATACGGCCTTACATTTCAGAAGGAATGACGGTGATGGATATAGGGAGCGCTATGGGCTTTTTCAGTATTCCAATGGCTAAAGTGGTTGGGAAAACGGGTAAAGTAATATGTGTGGATGTTCAACAAAAAATGCTAGATGTGCTTGTAAGAAAATCCATTAAAGCCGGTGTATCAGGAAGTATGGAGTTAAGGCTGTGTGCTTTCGATTCATTGTGTATAAACGACATAGATGAGAAAATTGATTTTGTACTGGCTTCTGCTGTTCTGCATGAGGTTGGGGATATATCAAATTTATTTAAAGAAGTTTATCACGCTTTAAAGAAAAATGGGAAAATGCTGATAGCAGAGCCAAAAGGCCATGTTGATGAAAATAATTTTCAGAAAACATTAAGCTTTGCCAGGGAAGCCGGATTTATTATATTAAATAAGCCGCTTATTTCTAAGAGTTTAACTGCATTAATAGGAAAAAAATAATAAATAATTTACGTTACGCAAAATAAATGAACTTAACTATAAAATTTTGCGTAACATGAGTTCATATGATAGTTTCAATATGTATTCCGATATTTCCCTCGTCTTTATTTAAGAGAATTATTATTTCTTAATTATTTGTAACTTTTATTGCTAATTATTTTGATTTATGAAATTATAAGAACTCTCATGATTAAAAAATCAGGCACGGAAATAATAAAAAATGTAAAACTATCTTTTTATCCTCTTACGATAGACAGGTGGAAGGATTTTGAACAATTATTTGGTGAACGTGGAGCATGCGGCGGATGCTGGTGTATGTTGTGGCGTCTTAGGCGTGCCCAATTTGAAAAGCAAAAGGGAAGTGCCAACAAAAATGCAATGAAAAAACTTGTAAGTTCAGGCGAAACGCCCGGTATTCTTGCGTATTATGATGCAAGAGCGGTTGCATGGTGTTCTGTAGCGTCGAGAGAAAAATTTGTCCGCTTAGAAAATTCAAAGGTACTCAAAAGGATTGATGATAAACCCGTTTGGTCTGTTAGTTGTATCTTTATAGTAAAAGAATTTAGACGAAAAGGGGTATCAACTGAACTTCTTAAGGCTGCAATTACATTCTTTAAGTCCAGAGGTGCAAAGATTGTTGAGGCTTATCCACAGGAACCTTACAGCTCAAATATCCCAGCAGCATTTGCATGGACAGGCGTACCCTCATCATTTGAAAAAGCGGGCTTTGAACTGGCTGGGAGAAGATCAAAAATGAGGCCTATTATGAGGTATTATATTTAGATAAAAAACACTGGCCCATAGAAGTAATACAGTCATAAAGCAGCATAAAACAATTCGTGATTTCGAAAATTTGGATTAACAAATGTTAAAACCCGTTGAGAATTAAATTAAAAATTCTATGTCGTTATTTACATATTTACAAATATTAACTTTAATCATAAAGTATGATTTCACTATCAATTTATTTCTATTATATCCGGAATGTGTAACATACTAACCTATTAATACGCCGGTTAGAGATACGATATTAATAGAAGTTTATAGAGGCATCTTAATTAAATCCGTTATAAACAAATAATAAAGGACAACTTGACAACAGAAGTTAATAAACGGTTTAGGGTTTGCGGTAATGTCCTTAAGATCGAAGGGATACTGCTTTTAGTAGTCGGAATAATTCATCTAATAGTGATACCATTAATGAAATCTACCTTTGTCCGACAATTGACTGTCCCGGATTTTAACACAATCTGGCCGCCTTTTTTATTAAATCATTTGCTGGTAGGGCTGCTTCTGATACCGCTGGGATTAACAACCTTGTATGCGGGACACGGTGTAATTAATAGGGAGCGATGGGCCCATCGTGTGGGACTGATTAACGCAGCGACTGTGCTTTGTCTACCCGTAATACTGGTTATGGTGATGGAGCGGCGATATTTTGAAGCGGTACCCTTTGTCGCGGCTTCAGTCCTGGTGACTATTATTGGATTGTCCATGTTATGGCCGCTGCTTTGGGTAAGTAAGGATTTTGGGAAAGGCCGAAACTAATAACTGGTCCCAAATATGTTGTTTGCTTGTACGGTTAAAGAAACTGAATCCAGCCAGTATCTTTTACCTCATTTTTTATTAGTTGTATCGTCAATAAAAAAGGTGTTTCACCAGATTCCTTCCTCAATTAGAATTAAATTGTTATATCTTAATAATTGAATATTCTAACACTATAAATAAACGAAAGCAGAAAATACCTTCCAAGAACATTTGTTCTGACATCTTCGGTATATGAATCGGTAATATTATGCTGTATGCTTACATTCTGATCTAAAAGATCATTTGCAGAAATCCGAAGTTCGCCGTTGTCGTTTTTTAAGAATTTTACTCCCATACTCATATTCCAGATCAATGTATTTTTCCTGATGGGACTGGACACATCCCCGTTGTACTGATCTGTTAATTCATTCTGAATTACGAATCCGGCCCAAAAACGCCAATAGAAATTAAATGCTGAGTTTTGCATATAATAATTGTTATTGGTGCCCATAGTAGAAGAATTTGTTACATGGTTATAACTATTGGAAGTTGAAAGAGTGAAGTCGACCTTGTCGCTTATGTTGCTGCCTAATACAAAACCCAACACATAAGTCCCCGAATTTGCAAAATTGTCTAAATTATCTATTATACCTGGTACGCGGGAATATGCTACATTTAAGTTTAAGTTCAGATTTGATTTTATAAAGTTTATAGGGAATCCGTAAGTTAAATACGAATTAAACTTTACGTACCCGTTAAGGTTCTCAGTTATAGATAACTTTGTCCCTGGATTTAATGTAACGTTATCAACAGTCGTATCTCTTTCCGCAATTATAGTCTTATTGCCAATATAATCATGAATAGCCGTTGCGTTGAAAAATACAAAAAATGAATTTGAATGCTCGTTATTTGTCTGAATATACCTAAGCGTCAACGATTGTTTATAATCCTGACTTAAAGCAGGATTACCTATCGACAACTGTGTGGTATTTGAATTATTCAAAACATTTTGTAATTGAGTTATACTTGGGTCATCGTCTGTAGTAGTATAAGAAATACGAAGGTTATTATTCCTTGAAACGTAATACCGCAGGAAAAATGACGGTAAAACGGAATAAAATGTACGCTCCATTGTTCCAGAAGTAGGAAATGTCTGATTATCTTCCAATTCAGCAATATTATAATTAAGATTTAATGCAAGTTGTACTTGATCCTGACTGAACCGGTAGCCCGCACCGGCACTATGTGACTTATAGATCTTTTTATAAACATTACTTAATGAATCCAATAGATAATCCGATTGGTTCAAAGTGTTGTATGTTTTCTGATTGCTGTTATCTTCAGAGTAATAAATTTTCGAATTTAACTGTAATATACTTAATGAATTTATAGGTTCGGTATATACAAGGTTTGCGGAAGAGCTGTATCCATGTTCAGATAAATTTGAAATTTGATCTGTAGTATCCGAGGTTTGGCCATTGCTGTAATAAACATTTTCTGCATTAAGGTTATTACTTCCGGAATTTGAAGTATAGGTGCCGTTTATTAATAAAGAAATCGTTCTTCCAGCAGTTTCAAATTTATGCCGGAGCAATAAATTATTTGATGAATTTACAGCAGTAAGGTTTGAATTAAATATATTGTAAGAAGTATTTAATGTATCTAATCCGGCTAGAGATGTACCGTAAACTTTACTTAATCCGTCATTTAACTGATTGGAATATGTTGGAGTAAATAATATTGAGTTGGAAGAATCGATCTGATAATTAAGCCTCATATTAAAGCGATTATTTGTATTATTAGTAAAACCTGAATTAGTTGCATTATAGGTCTGCGCGTTCTCGGAAGATAAAAAATAATTCCGGTTGTCAATAGATTCGGCGTCATTACTTGTATAATTATAAAAATAGCTTGCTGTTAAATCTACTTTATTTCCCCATTTATTCGAATAATTTAAGCCGATAGCTTTTGTGGTTGTTAACCCCGTAGATTGATTTACGATGAAATTCGAAATACCAGGCCCACCGCCTGCTCCTCCTCCGGCCCCGCCGCCGTAATTACTTGTATTACCGCCCGGTCCGCCGCCAAAACCTCCACCACCACCACCCGGTCTGTTGAAAGATCTTCCAGAACCGGACATTACACCAAGTAAGTCTGCAGTAGAAAAATTTTGTACATTTATATTATTTATTTGCGAAATAATTGAAATTCTTTGATTATTATTAAAGAAATTAATATTTCCACCCGCAGTGTATCTCCCATCATCTCCATAGCCGCCTGAAAATTTTCCAAAAATATTTGTTTTATCTTTCATTCTTGTAACAATATTTATTGTTTTACTTGTATTGCCGTCATCGAAGCCGGTAAATTGAGATTGGTCGCTAAGCTGGTCGTATACCTGGATCTTATCAATTACCTCGGCAGGAAGGTTTTGAATGGCAGTAGTCGGGTCACCAAAAAATGGTTTTCCATCAACTAAAACCTGCTGTACATTTTCACCCTGTGCCTGTATTACGCCGTTTTGTATTACTATCCCGGGCATCTTAGTAAGCAAATCCTGAGCAAGTGCATCTCTATTGGTTTTATAAGCTCCCGCATTATATTCAGAGGTATCATGTTTTAGTACAATGAGAGTGGGAGCGGCATTTACATCTACTTCGCCAAGCCTTATACCTATAGGAGAAAGATAGATGGTACCTAAATCAATATGGTTGTCTTTGACCTGGATATCTTTTTGATATTGGCTATATCCGACAAATGTAATTTGCAAAGTATATTTCCCGGGCTTTATTCCATCAAAATAAAATCTTCCCCGGCTGTCTGAAACCATTCCCTTTGTTTTTGAATCAGGCTGATGGGCCAGAATAATATTTGCGCCATCTAAAGCTTTTTTATTTGATGCATCTTCTATTACACCTTTTATCGAGTAGGTTTGTGGAAATAAGTTGATGCAAGAGAATAATACTATAATCAGTATATTACTTTTCTTCATACAGCCATAATAAATTAATTCTTTTGTTTTAGTCAATACGGTCTATATAAAGGTTTAAAAAAATCTTTTTATATTCAATAATTTTCAAGGTATTTGAAGACTATTTGTAGGCGCTTCATCCATCTTTTCCGGAGGGTATTAAAATATATACACTAATTATTTAATATTTCCTTTCTAAAATACAGAAATAATAAAATTGAAGAAGCTTAAAAAACTTAATTCTAATAAGTAAACGAGGGCATTAAAAAATTTATATAGAGATTTTTAACCGGCATGAAGTTATAATATTTTCCTTTCAGGCCATTAAAGTTAAATCCTTCATCATTATAATAAGCGATACTAAAATTTGTAGTATAATTATACTTTCCAGATTTGTTGAATATTATGTAACAAAATGTTACATTAATACCTCAATTTTTCTAATATTCTTTCCCCGTTAGATGGAAATGTGCCATTTTTTTTAAAAAACCTACTATTTTTGATTTGCATTTTTCTTGGAATAAAAATATATTTGTTGCTCGTTTATAAAACCGGGCGGACGCCGGAGTTGGAGAGCCGGGGCGGACTGTAAATCCGTTGGCTGACGCCTTTGGGGGTTCGAATCCCTCGCCGCCCACAGCTTTTGTTTTTTTGGAGTACTTGTAAGGTAATATTATTAAAGTTAAAAATTAGTTCCCTTATTTTTTTTGTGCTTTCCAAATTAATAAGATGAATGTTTTTATAAGTATATCTTCCTTCAAAAAGCTTGGAAGTGCAAATTGAAGTTGTTAGTTACTAGTAAATAAATTACAAAGCTAATTTACTTCGGGTTCTTATACATGACGAAAAGTTTAACTTAATAAGTTAAAAGGCAGAACCATTATGCGGGAGTAACTCAGTTGGCTAGAGTCACAGCCTTCCAAGCTGTTGGTCGCGGGTTCGAGTCCCGTCTCCCGCTCAGCAAAATTGAAATTTTGCTGACGTAGCTCAGTTGGTAGAGCACATCCTTGGTAAGGATGAGGTCACCGGTTCAATCCCGGTCGTCAGCTCTATAAGAATTAAGATTATTGTAGTAGTTGAAAAAATTGTTCATCTGTTAAAGAGGATGGGCAGTTCCTGTTTAACCGGGATGTTCAGCCTGCAAAACTTAGATTGTTGAAATAAATAACATTTTATAACATCCTTATAAGGATGGAATGATTCCGGGCAGCATCGGGATTATATGCTCAACTTAATGGAACATTACAATGAGAGAAATAATTACATTAGAATGCACAGAGTGTAAAAGAAGAAATTACACTACAACAAAGAATAAACGGCTTCATCCTAACCGGTCAGAGTTTAAAAAATATTGCCGTTGGGATAAAAAGTATACTATTCATAAAGAGACTAAATAATCTTAAGTTACGTCAGTAGCTCAATTGGCTAGAGCAGCGGTCTCCAAAACCGCAGGTTGGGGGTTCGAGTCCCTCCTGACGTGCGGTCTTAATTTATTTTAAGAGAAGAATAATGAAAGAAAAAATAATTGCCTTTTTTGATGATGTGGTCAAGGAAATGAAAAAAGTTACCTGGCCTTCGGTAGAAGAATTGAAAGAATCCACTACTGTGGTTATTGTTTCATGCCTAATGCTGGCCGCATTCACATATGTTATAGACATGCTAATAACTCAAATATTCAAAGGAATTTTTTAAATAAATGCCCGAATCAGAATTAAGATGGTACGTGGTTAGAACTTTTTCCGGTCACGAAAATAAAGTAAAAAACTTAATTGATGTGGAACTTAGCAATAATGAGAGATTGCGCGCAAAAATTGAGAATGTACTTGTTCCAACCGAGAAGGTATTTGAAGTTAAAGACGGTAAGAAAAAAAGTAAAACTAAAAACTTTTTCCCAGGCTATATTTTAGTGCAAGCCGATCTGGATAACCAGGTAAAAGATTTTATTCTTAACACACCTTCAGTTATGGGGTTTTTGGGGACTAAAAATAATCCAAATCCTCTGCAGCCTGAAGAAGTGAAAAGAATTGTTGGCCGGATAACTCAAGATGAATCTACAGAGAGAATGGAAACAATATTCAGAAATGGCGATATTGTTAAAATAATAGATGGTCCATTCAATAATTTTTCCGGAACAATACAGGAAGTGAATGAAGAAAAGATGAAAATCAAAGTGATGGTTTCCATTTTTGGCAGAAAAACTCCTGTAGAAATTGATTTCGTTCAAGCAGAATTAGAAAAATAATTAAGTATTTATTTCTATAGGAAAATTATATGGCTAAAAAGATAACAGGATATATTAAGTTACAGATACCGGGCGGAAAAGCAACTCCATCACCTCCGGTTGGACCTGCGCTGGGTCAAAAAGGTGTTAATATCATGGAGTTTTGTAAACAGTTCAACGCAAGAACTTCAGATAAAGACGGGTTAATTATTCCGGTAGTTATTACTGTTTTTTCTGATAAATCTTTTACTTTTATTACAAAAACACCTCCTGCTGCGGAACTATTAAAGAAAGCCGCAAAAGTTGAGAAGGGTTCTGCCGAACCGCATAGAAATAAAGTTGCTAAAGTCTCCAAATTACAAGTAAAAGATATTGCACAACTTAAAATGCCGGATCTTAATGCTTTTGATATTGATCATGCAATGAGCATGGTTGCCGGTACTGCAAGAAGTATGGGTATTACTGTAGAAGATTAAATAAACGTTTCAAGCGAACGCAAAAGGAAACAGAGAAATGCTTAAGTCTAAAAGAAATAAAGAAATTAATAAAGCCGTAGATAAATCTAAGGATTATACACTTGAAGAAGCTATAAAAATTCTCAAGGAGCAATCAAAAGTAAAATTTGTTGAGACTTTGGATTGTGCGATAAGATTAGGTGTAGATCCCAGGCATGCAGATCAAATGGTAAGAGGAACAGTGTCACTTCCTCATGGAACAGGAAAGCAAGTAAGAGTTCTGGTTATTGCCAAAGGCTCAAAGATTCAGGAAGCTTTGGATGCCGGTGCAGATTTTGCCGGTTTTGAAGAATATCTTGAAAAGATTAAAGGCGGCTGGGCAGATATTGATGTAATTGTTGCTGCCCCTGATACAATGGCTGAACTTGGAAAACTTGGCAGAGTTTTAGGCCCTAAAGGACTTATGCCCAATCCCAAAAGCGGAACAGTAACGATGGAAGTAGGTAAAGCCGTTAAAGAAGTAAAAGCGGGAAAAATTGAATTTCGTGTTGAAAAAACAGGAATTGTACATACTTCTTTGGGTAAATTAAATTTTGAAGCCGATAAACTTGCTGAAAATACAAGGGCTTTCTTAGGTACTATTATCAAATTGAAACCTTCTTCTGCAAAAGGTCAATATATTAAAAGTCTTTTTTTGTCCAGTACAATGGGACCGGGCATCAAAATTACTAAAGACGAAATTGCAATACGTCAATAATTAAAAGTTTACGCACTCAATATATATGCTTCAAACCGACATGATTAATTATAATCTGTTATGGGAATAAAATGAACAAGAACGAAAAAACAGAAATCATTTCCGAAGTTAAAGGAATGATTGAAGATTCAACTGCGGTTTATCTTACTGATTATACCGGAATTAAAGTATCTGACATTGGCGTTATAAGAAACGACTTCCGAAAAGAAGGAGTTAAATATAAAGTGATTAAGAATACTTTATTCAAGCGCGCAATAGACGAAACCGGTAAATATGGTAAATTAGCAGATCATTTAACTGGAATGACTGGATATGCATTTGCTTCAAGCAATCCGGTTGCTCCTGCTAAAATCATCAAAAAGTATTTTGATGACAAACAAAAGTTAGCTTTAAAAGCTTGCTACATTGAGGACCAGTTCTATGCGGGTGATCAACTCAATGTTCTGGCTTCACTTCCTTCGAAGAAAGAAATTGTAGCAGGTATTTTAGGCAGCCTTAATGCTCCGATATCCGGAGTTGTAGGCGTTATTAATGCTGTTATGAGAGATCTGGTTAGCGTAATAGACGAAATATCCAAAAAACAAGCAGCATAAATAAAATTTTAAAAATTTAATTATTAGGAGAAAAAAATGTCAGAGAAAGTAACTGAACTAGTTGAAAAGATAAAAGGTTTATCCCTCGTAGAAGCATCGGAATTAAAGAAAGCTTTGGAAGATGAATTTGGAGTATCGGCAGCAGCTCCTGTAGCTGTTGCAGCAGCTCCTGCAGCAGCAGCTCCTGTTGAAGAAAAAACTGAATTTGATGTTATTCTTAAAGCTGCAGGCGAAAAAAAGATTAACGTTATTAAAGTTGTAAGAGCACACACAGGTTTAGGGCTTAAAGAAGCCAAAGACCTGGTTGATGGAGCTCCAAAAACAGTTAAAGAAGCTATTACCAAAGATGAAGCTGAAAAACTTAGAAAAGAGTTTGAAGAAGCTGGCGCCACTGTAGAAGTAAAGTAAGCAAAAGCTAAGTACGATAGATTTTATAAAAAGTGATAAGCGGAGAATTCCGTCTTATCGCTTTTTATATTTTAGTTACGTTGATTTACGCATCGATAACAAAGTAAATGAAATTTAATTGGAGGTTTAACATTGGATAGTAAAAGAATTTCCTTTAGCAGAATTCCTTCTGTTGTTGAGGCACCGGATTTATTGAATATTCAAACCGTTGCTTTTGAAGAATTTGTGCAGCTTAAAACACTGCCAACCAAAAGGGAAAACAAGGGCCTTCAAGCAGTTTTTACTGCTAATTTTCCTATTTTCGATAACAAGGAAAATTACCGGCTTGATTTTTTAGAGTATTATGTTGAAAAACCGCGTTTTTCTGTGCAAGAATGCCTTGAAAGAGGTCTTACTTATGCTGCACCACTTAAAGGAAAGCTAAGGCTTTCTACCAAAGATCCCGAAACTCAGGAATTTGTAAATAGTGTTGAGCAGGAAGTATACCTTGGAAATTTACCATATATGACTGAAAAAGGCACTTTCGTTATAAATGGTGCTGAACGAGTGGTTGTTTCCCAACTTCATCGCTCTCCCGGTGTTGCATTTGCGCAGACAGTTCATCCAAATGGTACTCCAATTTATTCCGCCAGGATTATACCTCTGAGAGGTTCCTGGGTAGAGTTTGCTACCGATATTAACTACGTTATGTATGTTTATATAGACCGTAGAAAAAAATTCCCTGCAACAACATTATTGCGTGCACTGGATTTTGCAACCGATGAAGAAATTTTAAATCTTTTTGATCTGATTGAAGAAGTAACGGTAAAAAAAGTTAAGGTTGAAACTTTTATCGGCAGAACTATTGCCAGCGATGTTTTTGATATGGCAACAGGTGAAATTTTCCTTACAAAGGACAGCATCCTTTCTGAAGAAGACATTGAAAGATTAAAAGAAGCTGAAGTTGAAAAATTGAAATTTATCAGTTCTTATACTTCACCTGATTTGGATCTTATTGTAAACACCCTGCGTAAAGATACATCAAGCACTAAAGAAGAAGCATTGTATTCAATCTACCGCCAATTAAGATCGGGCGAGGCGCCTGACCTGGACACAGCCCAGGCACTGATTGATAAACTTTTCTTTAATGATAAAAGATACGACCTTGGTGATGTTGGCCGCCATAGAATGAATGATAAGTTAAAACTTAGTATACCAGAAAGCGTTACGGTTTTAACTGTTGAAGATATTGTAGCCATCATGAAATATATTATCAAACTTCGCAATGGAATTGAAAGTGTTGATGATATAGACCATTTGGGTAACAGGAGAATAAGAACAGTTGGAGAACAATTAGCCCAGCAATTTAATGTTGGCATGTCGCGCATGGCAAGAACGATAAAGGAAAGAATGAATATGCGCGATACTGAAAACTTTACTCCACAAGATCTTGTGAATGCAAGAACTATCAGCAGCGTAATTAATGCATTTTTCGGAACGAACCAGCTTTCTCAATTTATGGATCAAACAAATCCGTTGGCAGAGATGACACATAAAAGAAGAATGTCTGCTTTAGGACCGGGCGGATTAACCAGGGAAAGAGCGGGATTTGAAGTTCGTGACGTTCACTATACACATTACGGTCGTTTGTGCCCCATAGAAACACCTGAAGGTCCGAATATCGGCCTTATTTCTTCTTTAACAATTTATGCAAGAGTTAATCGTTACGGTTTTCTTGAAACGCCCTACAGGAAAGTTGAAAAGACAAGAGTTACAGATACGGTAGAATATTTAACTGCCGAACAGGAAGATTTATTTACAATAGCACAGGCAAATGCAACACTTACCGAACAATCTAAATTTGTGCAGGAAAGAGTAAAATCCCGCTATAAAGGTGAGTTCCCGATTGTAACTCCGGATCATATCCAGTATATGGATGTTGCACCTGCTCAAATAGTCAGTGCAGCGGCGGCATTAATTCCATTTCTTGAACATGATGATGCAAACAGAGCGCTGATGGGTTCAAACATGCAACGCCAGGCAGTTCCATTGTTGCGTCCTGAAGCTCCTTTGGTAGGTACCGGGCTTGAAAGAAAAATTGCTACTGATTCAAGAGCAGTTATTGTTTCTGAAGATAACGGTATAATTGAAAGTGTTGATGCCAATCAGATTACTGTAAAATATGATATTAATCCAAATAGTATTGAAGCTTTAACCAGCTTTAATGATGTAAGAAGAACAACATATAAGCTTATTAAATTTCATGGTACAAACCAGGAAACTTCGGTTAACCAGCGCCCAATAGTTAAACAAGGCCAGCGAGTTGTTAAGGGTGATGTTCTTGCCGACGGATGCTCTACCGATCAGGGAGAACTTGCACTTGGCAGAAATGTTCTTGTTGCATTTATGCCCTGGCGTGGTTACAACTTTGAGGATGCTATTATTATAAGTGAAAAAGTTGTAAGTGAGGATGTTTACACCTCAATTCATATTGAAGAATTCGAATTACAGGTTAGAGAAACTAAACGAGGAGAGGAAGAACTTACACGTGAAATACCAAATGTTAGTGAAGAAGCGGTAAGAAATCTTGATGAAAACGGAATTGTAAGAGAAGGCGCTGAAGTTAAAGAAGGCGATATCCTTATAGGAAAGATTACACCAAAAGGTGAAACCGATCCAACACCTGAAGAAAAACTTCTCAGGGCAATTTTCGGAGATAAAGCAGGCGATGTTAAAGATGCATCATTAAAAGCACCTCCGGGACTTAAAGGCACTGTTATAAAAACACGTCTCTTCAGCAGAAAAAAAAGAGACATTGATGCAAAGAAGTTTGAAAAGAAACAACTTGACGGTCTCGAGTTAAGTCATAAACAAAGTTTAACAGAGCATTATGAAAAACTCGTTCAAAAGTTAACAAAAATAACCAATGCCGAAGTTGCTACAGGAATCCGCGATCTTGATGGCAGTGTTGTCCTTAGAAGCGGTACAACTATTAAAGAAACTACTTTTTCATCCATGGAAGATGTAACAAAGTTAGATTATACTCTTGATTGGTTTGAAACAAAACGAATAAACAATTTAATTAAAACATTATATAAGAATTATTTCGATATATTATCAGATTTAGAAGAAGATTACAAAAGGGAGAAAATTAAAATAACAAGCGGCGATGAGCTTCCTCCGGGAATCGTTCAACTTGCAAAAGTTTATGTTGCAAAAAAACGTAAACTTTCTGTCGGTGATAAAATGGCAGGACGGCATGGTAATAAAGGCGTGGTAGCTAAAATAGTACCTGCAGAAGAAATGCCTTTCTTACCTGACGGAACGCCTGTTGATATAGTTCTTAATCCGCTTGGTGTGCCTTCACGTATGAACCTGGGACAGTTGTATGAAACTGCTTTAGGCTGGGCAGGAAAAGTACTCGGCCTTAAATTTGCAACGCCGATTTTTGACGGTGCTAAAATTGAGGATGTTGATGAATGGCTTGTAAAAGCCGGCCTTGAAAAAGGAAGTAAAACAGATTTATATGACGGAAGATCGGGTGAAAAGTTTCATCAAAAAGTTACATGTGGATATATCTACATGTTAAAACTCAGTCACCTTGTAGATGATAAAATTCATGCCCGGTCAATAGGCCCATACTCACTCATTACACAGCAACCGCTGGGTGGTAAAGCGCAATTTGGCGGCCAAAGATTCGGTGAAATGGAAGTGTGGGCACTTGAAGGCTACGGTGCTGCGCATATCCTGCAGGAAATATTAACGGTAAAAAGTGATGATGTTGCCGGTAGAGCAAAAGTATATGAAGCTATAGTTAAGGGTGAAAATTTACAGGAACCAAATATTCCTGAATCGTTCAATGTGTTGATTAAAGAGCTCCAGGGTTTAGGTCTGGATATTAAAATCAATTAACACTTTTTGAACTATTCGTTTACTTAGAAATTAGGAGATGAAAAATGCCATTTAGAATTCAAGAAAATGCAATGCGTGATATCAATACTATCACTATTGGTTTAGCAAGTCCCGATGATATTTTATCCAGATCTTATGGAGAAGTTACTAAACCGGAAACGATTAATTACAGATCATTCCGCCCGGAAAAAGACGGACTATTTTGCGAGAAAATATTCGGTCCTACACGAGATTGGGAATGTTTTTGCGGTAAATATAAACGTATAAGATACAAAGGTATAATTTGTGATAGATGCGGTGTTGAAGTAACTCAAAAAAGTGTGCGCAGAGAAAGAATGGGGCATATCGGTTTAGCCGTACCTGTTGTTCATATTTGGTTTTTCAGAGCGCAGCCCTCTAAAATCGGTAATATCGTAGGACTAAGTTTAAAGGAATTAGAAAAAGTTATTTATTATGAATCTTACGTGGTAATTAACCCAGGCCCTACAGGACTAAATCGTTTAGATTTGGTATCAGAAGATCAGTATTTTGAAGTTTTGAATTCACTTCCACCCGGGAATGAAAAACTTGAAGATGAAGACCCTAAAAAGTTCGTGGCCAAAATAGGCGGCGATGCTGTCAAAGAACTTTTAAAGAAAACTGATGTTGAAAAACTTTCCAAATCATTAAGAGATCAGCTTGAAGAAGAAACTTCACAGCAGAAAAAGGCAGATCTTTTAAAAAGATTAAGAGTGCTTGAATCCTTCAAAGAAGAAGAAGGAAAAGTAATGAATAAGCCGGAATGGATGGTGTTGGGCTATATCCCGGTTATTCCGCCGGAATTAAGGCCGCTTGTTCCTCTTGAAGGGGGCAGATTTGCCACATCGGATTTAAATGATCTATATAGAAGGGTTATCATTAGAAATAACCGCCTTAAAAGATTAATTGATATTAAAGCACCTGAAGTTATTTTAAGAAATGAAAAAAGAATGCTCCAGGAATCTGTAGACGCATTATTTGACAATTCACGCAGAGGAAGTGCTGTTAGAAGTGATAATAACCGGCCTTTGAAGTCATTAAGCGATATGTTAAAAGGAAAACAAGGCCGTTTCAGACAAAATCTTTTAGGTAAAAGAGTTGATTATTCCGGCCGTTCCGTTATCGTTGTAGGTCCGGAACTTAAACTGCACCAATGCGGTTTGCCTAAAGATATGGCCGTTGAACTTTTTAAACCGTTTATTATCCGGAAATTAATTGAACGTGGACATAATAAAACCGTTAAAAGCGCAAGGAAAGTTGTTGATCGTAAAGATCCGCTGATCTGGGATATTCTTGCGAAAATTATAGACGGGCACCCGGTATTATTAAACCGTGCTCCTACATTACACAGACTTGGAATTCAGGCTTTCCAGCCAATACTTATTGACGGACGTGCAATTCAGCTTCACCCTATGGTTTGTACAGCATTTAACGCAGATTTTGACGGTGACCAAATGGCTGTGCATGTTCCGCTTTCTTATGAAGCTCAGTTAGAGGCTTCATTGCTTATGTTAAGCAGTCATAATATTCTTTCTCCTCAAAATGGAAGTCCTATTGTTGTTCCGACACAGGACATAGTTTTAGGATGCTATTACTTAACGAAATTAAAGGATGGCGGTAAAGGCGAAGGAATGGTTTTCGGTTCGGCCGAAGAAGTAATTATTGCATATAACTCAAAGGTTATAGATCTTCATTCAAAATTAAAGGTTAGAATTGACGGTCAATTTATAGAGACCACGACCGGAAGAGTAATATTTAATCAAATAGTTCCAAAGGAAATGGGATATTTCAACCAGCTCTTGATAAAGAAAACATTTGGCGGTTTTATAGGTCAAATGTTTATGAAGCTGGGAAATAAAGTTACAGCTAAGTTTCTTGATGACTTAAAGGACCTTGGATTCAGATATTCCACGGCAGGCGGACTTTCTGTCAGCTATGGAGATATGATTATTCCTGAAGAAAAAGAAGCGCTTATTCAAAAAGCAAATAAAAAAGTTGAAGCTATTTTAAATGAACATGAGCAAGGCGTAATAACAGATGCTGAACGTTATAATAAAATAATTGACGTTTGGACCCACACAACTAATGACGTTGCCCGTGCATTAATGGAGAAGATTAAAAATACCGATAATGGTTTCAATTCACTTCATATGATGGTTGATTCCGGTGCAAGAGGATCTCAGGAACAGGTTCGTCAGCTTGCCGGCATGCGCGGTTTGATGATGAAGCCTCAAAAGAGTTTATCAGGCCAGGCGGGTGAAATTATTGAGAACCCGATTGTGGCAAATTTCAAAGAAGGATTATCTGTTCTTGAATATTTTATTTCCACACACGGTGCAAGAAAAGGTCTTGCCGACACCGCTCTTAAAACTGCTGATGCAGGTTACTTAACAAGAAGACTTGTAGATGTAGCCCAGGACGTTATTATAAGTGAAGCAGATTGCGGTACAATTCTCGGTATTGAAATTACTGCACTTAAAGATGTTGAGCAGGAAAGAGAACCGTTGGCAGAAAGAATTACCGGTCGTGTATCTCAGGAAGATGTAATCAATCCGCGAACCGATGAAGTAATCGTGGCTGCGGGTGAATTGATAACTGAGGAAATTGCAGAAAGAATTGAGGATGCAAGTATCGATTCTGTATATATCAGGACAGTACTAACATGTGAATCCAAACGCGGTGTATGTGCAAAATGTTATGGAAGAAACCTGACTAATGGAAAGCTTGTAGAAATAGGAGAGGCAGTGGGAATTGTTGCCGCGCAATCAATTGGAGAGCCCGGTACACAGCTTACGCTAAGAACATTCCACCTTGGCGGTACTTCTTCAAGAATTGCAAGTCAGTCACAAGTTGAATCAACCGTGGAAGGTATTGCTAAGTTTGAAAGAATTTCTTATGTAGATAAATCTGATTATATCGGGAAAGTTAAAGTAGTTACCGGACGCCGCGGTATAGTTGGTATTTATGATGAGAATAACAGACAGATAAAAAAATACGAAGTTCCTTATGGCGCTGAACTTGTTGTTAATGACGGGCAGGCAGTTAGAAAACGTTCACCTCTATATAACCATGATCCATATAATTCAGTTATTTTAACTGACGTTGCAGGCAGAGTTCGTTTTGTGGATATGATTGACGGCGCAACTTTGCAGCAGGTTACCGATGAACAAACAGGTCACGTTCAGAAAGTTGTTATTGAGTCAAAAGATAAAAATCTTACACCGACCATAACAATTGAGTCTCATGACGGAATAAAGAAATCATTTAATATTCCAACAAGAGCCTATCTTTCGGTTGAAGAAGGTGAGAACATTCCTGCAGGAACAATTCTGGCCAAAATATCGAAGCAGCAAACCAAGAGCCGTGATATTACCGGAGGCCTTCCGAGAGTAACTGAATTATTCGAAGCGAGAAGCCCCCAGGAAACCGCAATTGTTTCCGAGATAGAAGGTCTGGTTAAATTTGGAGCCCGCAAAAAGGGTTCACGTGAAATTCTTGTTATCGCTCCGGATAAATCCGATGAAAAGAAATATAACGTTCCGCTTGGTAAACACGTACTTGTTCAGGAAGGCGATGAAATACCGGCAGGTGAAAAAATCACAGATGGGCCAATCAACCCTCATGACATTTTGAAAATTAAAGGTACAAGCGCTGTGCAGGAATATCTTGTGAATGAGATTCAGGATGTTTACCGCTTACAGGGTGTTAAAATTAATGACAAACATATTGAAGCCATTGTTAAACAAATGCTTCAAAAAATTAAAATAGTTTCTCCCGGTGATACTAAATTTCTTGAAGAAGATGTTGTTGACAGAAATGAGTTTATTGAAGAAAACAATAGAGTAATTTCTATGCTTCACATTACGGATAAAGGCGATTCAAGATATAAGGATGGACAACTTGTTTCTAAGAGCAAATACAGAGAATTAAATGCCGACTTGAAGAAAAAGAACAAAAAGCCCATTGAAGCAAGAGATGCAGAGCCGGCTACTTTTGAACATATACTGCTGGGGATTACGCAGGCTGCACTATCTACTGAAAGTTGGATATCCGCTGCATCATTCCAGGAGACAACAAAAGTATTAGCTAATGCAGCAACTGAAGCAAAAGTGGATCTTCTGTTGGGACTTAAAGAGAATGTTGTAATGGGTCATTTAATTCCTGCCGGAACCGGTCTTAAGAAATATAAAAGTTTAATTTTGACCTCGGAACAGGTTGAAACCGAAAATGTAGAAAAAGAAGAAGTGCAAATTCAATAGAATTTAATAAATTCGACCCGATTAAACATCGGGTCGGGTTCTAATGCATAAAAACAGCATAAAATAAAAATATTTTTCAGATTTCTTGACAAAATTTAGCCTATAATCTATATTAGAAGTCTGAATTTTTTTTGATTTAGAAATATTAGGAGATTTTAGTGCCCACGATTAATCAGTTAGTAAGAAAAGGCCGTGTGCGAATTCTATCGAAGAAGAAAGCACCGGCTCTCGATGCATGTCCTCAAAAGCGGGGAGTATGTACAAGGGTATATACTTCGACACCTAAGAAACCAAACTCTGCTTTGAGGAAAGTTGCGAGGGTTCGATTAACTAACAGCATGGAAGTTACAGCATATATTCCAGGTGAAGGGCACAATTTACAGGAACATTCAATTGTTTTGATAAGAGGCGGCAGAGTTAAAGATTTGCCTGGCGTGCGTTATCATATTATTAGAGGCACGCTTGATACAAGCGGAGTTGAAGATAGAAAAAAAGGCAGATCAAAATACGGCGCTAAAAAACCAAAGGCTAAATAAATCTTATGAGAAAGAAAAGAGCAGGAAAGAATAGATTAAAACCAGATCCAAAGTTTAATGATTTACTGGTTGAAAGATTTATAAATTCTATTATGTACGACGGTAAAAAGTCAAAAGCCCGGTACGTAGTATATAAGGCTTTTGATATAATTGAAGACAGAGCCAAGAAACCGGGAATTGAAATATTTAAAAAAGCTTTGAACAATACACAACCGGTAATTGAAGTTAGAAGCAGAAGAGTTGGGGGTGCAACTTATCAGGTTCCTACTGAGGTAAGGCCTGAGAGAAGAACTGCATTAGCCATGAGATGGATTAAAACCTACGCAAGAGCCCGAAATGAAAAATCCATGTCGCTTAAATTGGCCTCGGAATTATTGTCTGCTTCAAATAATGAAGGTTCAGCAGTAAAGAAAAAAGAAGATACTCACAAAATGGCAGAAGCTAATAAAGCATTTGCACATTTTAAGTGGTGACGGATATTTTATGTATAATGATAATGTAAATGAGCGGAAAGAATATATTAAGTTATGACAGCAAGACTACCTATCGAAAGAGTTCGTAATATTGGAATTATGGCTCATATTGACGCCGGTAAGACAACTACTACCGAGCGTATCTTATATTATACCGGTAAATTACACAGAATCGGAGAAGTTCACGACGGTGCTGCTACAATGGACTGGATGGAGCAGGAAAAAGAACGTGGTATAACAATTACAAGCGCTGCAACCACATGTTTTTGGGATGATCACCAGATCAACATTATAGATACACCGGGACACGTTGATTTTACGGTTGAAGTGGAAAGATCATTAAGAGTTTTGGATGGTGCCGTTGCATTATTTTGTGCAGTCGGGGGTGTTGAACCTCAATCTGAAACTGTTTGGAGACAAGCAGACAAATACATGGTTCCCAGAATTGCATTTATCAATAAAATGGATAGAACCGGTGCTGATTTTTATAATGCACTCCAGATGATGAAGGACAGGCTTGGCGCCAATGCAATACCTATTACTTTGCCTATTGGCGAAGGCGATATGTTTACCGGCGAAATTGACTTAATTACGTTCAAAGCCCGTATTTATAATGAAGAATCTATGGGTGCAACATTCGACGAATATAAAGTGCCGGAAGATTTAACGGAAATTGCCAACAAGTACAGGACACAGATGTTAGAGGCAGTATCAGATATTGACGATACTCTTCTTGAGAAATATTTAGAGGGTAAAACGATTACTGCAGATGAAATTAAAGTAGCTTTAAGAAGAGCTACTATAGAATTGAAAATTATTCCGGTACTATGCGGGTCTGCATTTAAAAATAAAGGTGTTCAGAAATTACTTGATTCAGTAGTTGACTTTTTACCTGCTCCTACCGATACAAAAGAAATTGAAGCTCATCATATAGGAATAAAGGATATTGTAACAAGACGAATTGATGAGAATGAAAAATTTGTAGCCCTTGCATTCAAAATTATGAATGATGCTTACGTAGGCAAGCTTACGTTTTTTAGAGTTTATTGCGGTACATTAAAATCAGGTTCTTATATTTTTAATGCTGTTAGCGGAAAGAAAGAAAGAATTAGCCGTTTACTTCAGATGCACGCAAATCATAGAGAAGAAATTGAAGAAGTTAAGGCCGGTGATATAGCCGCTGCAGTTGGATTAAAGAATACAAAAACAGGCGATACACTCTGCGATGAACATGATCCGGTTGTACTTGAAAAAATTATTTTCCCGGAACCTGTTATCCAGATTGCTATAGAACCAAAAACTAAAGCTGACCAGGATAAATTATCCGATGCATTGGTTAAGCTTTCTGATGAAGATCCAACATTTAAAGTTAAAGTTGATGAAGAAACGGGTCAAACATTAATAAGCGGAATGGGTGAACTTCATCTAGAAATTTTAGTAGACAGGATGAAGCGTGAATTTAAAGTTGAGGCAAACGTAGGCAAACCTCAGGTAGCTTACAGAGAAACTATCACGCAGGTTGTTAATGCTGAAGGTAAATTTATTAAACAAAGCGGCGGCCGTGGTAAATATGGACATGTCTGGGTTGAATTCAGTCCGAATGAACCCGGAAAAGGATATGAGTTTACCAATGCGATAGTCGGCGGAGTGGTTCCAAGAGAATATATTCCGGCTGTTTCAGCCGGTATCCAGGAAGCTTTGAGAAATGGTGTTGTTGCCGGCTTTCCTGTTGTGGATATTAAGGCTAAGATTTATGATGGTTCTTATCACGATGTAGATTCAGATGAAATTTCATTCAAAGTTGCCGGTTCAATTGCATTTAAAGAGGGTGCTAAAAAGGGTAAGCCTATATTACTAGAGCCTATGATGAGTGTTGAAGTTGTTACTCCAGAAGAGTATTTGGGCGATGTAATGGGAGATTTAAACTCCAGAAGAGGGAAAATTGAGGGATTCTCTGCGAGAAAAGATGCCCAAGTTATTAAAGCTACTGTTCCTCTTTCGGAGATGTTTGGTTATGCAACAGTATTGAGGTCTATGACGCAAGGCCGTGCAATATATACTATGCAATTCTCTCATTATCATGAAGTTCCAAAGGGTATAGCTGAGGAAATTGCTGAAAAAACCTTGGGTAAGAAGTCGGTTATAACTGTTTAATAAAAGAATATTAAAAGAAAAATATTAAAGGAGAATTAGATGGCAAAAGAAAAATTCGATAGGAGTAAACCTCACGTTAACGTAGGTACAATCGGTCACGTAGATCATGGTAAAACCACATTAACAGCTGCCATCACAATGGCTCTCGCAAGAAAGGGTTTATCGGAAATTAGAACTTTTGATAGTATTGATAATGCCCCGGAAGAAAGAGAAAGAGGTATTACTATTGCAACAGCTCACGTTGAATATTCAACTGCAAACAGACACTATGCTCACGTAGATTGCCCCGGTCACGCTGACTATGTTAAGAATATGATTACAGGTGCTGCCCAGATGGACGGCGCTATCTTAGTAGTTGCTGCTACCGACGGACCAATGCCGCAAACAAGAGAGCATATTCTTCTTGCACGCCAGGTAGGCGTACCCAGAGTTGTAGTATTTTTAAATAAGATCGATATGGTTGATGATGAAGAATTAATCGAACTTGTTGAAGTTGAGTTAAGAGATTTATTAAATTATTATGAGTTTCCGGGAGATGAAATCCCTATTATTAAAGGCTCGGCTTTAAAAGCATTAGAAGCCGGTTCAAGCAACGCTCCAACTGATGATCCAAGATATAATTGTATCTGGGAACTTATGGATGCCGTTGACAGCTATATTCCCATTCCCAAAAGGGAAACAGACAAGCCTTTCTTAATGCCTGTTGAAGACGTTTTCTCAATAACAGGTCGTGGTACGGTTGCAACCGGAAGAGTTGAAAGAGGCCAGGTTAAATTAGCTGAAGAAGTTGAATTAATCGGACTTGGTGTTCATAAGAAAACAGTTGTTACCGGAATCGAAATGTTTAGAAAAGAACTTGATTCTGCAATGGCTGGAGATAATGCCGGACTTCTTTTAAGAGGTGTTGATAAAAATGAAATCGAAAGAGGAATGGTCCTTGCTAAACCCGGATCAATAACTCCTCATAAAAAATTCGAAGGATCAATTTACGTTTTATCAAAAGAAGAAGGCGGACGACATACTCCTTTCTTCAACGGATACAGGCCTCAATTTTATTTCAGAACAACAGATGTTACTGGTGTAGCCACTCTTCCGGAAGGAACCGAAATGGTTATGCCGGGTGACAGGGTTACATTATCTGTAGAACTGATTTCTGAAATTGCTATGGAAGAAGGTCTTCGTTTCGCTATTCGTGAAGGTGGAAGAACTGTAGCTTCAGGCCTTGTAACGAAAATTATTCAGTAAACTTATTTTTATTCTGTCAAAAAGGGAGTGAAAACTCCCTTTTTGTGTGTAAATTTTATTTTGTCCCGTTAGATCGGGAAAGGAGAATTTGAGTGTCTGGCCAAAAGATTAGAATAAAATTGAAATCATATGATCATATTTTGATTGATAAATCAACAGAGAAAATCATAAAGACTGTAAGAAGTACGGGTGCAATTGTTTCAGGCCCGATTCCTCTGCCTACAAAGAGGACGGTATATACAGTATTAAGATCTCCTCATGTTGATAAGAAATCACGAGAACAATTTGAGACCAGAGCGCATAAGAGAATTATTGATATTCATAATTCAAATAATAAAACCGTCGATTCACTAAGTAAGTTAGATATTCCGGCGGGTGTTGACATAGAGATTAAGCTTTAAGGAATTTGGGAGATAAGATGGCTGGCATCATCGGAAAAAAAATTGGAATGTCGAGCATTTTTAATGCTAACGGCGAAATAGTATCTGTCACGGTAATACAGGCAGGCCCGTGCAAGGTAGTTTCTGTAAAAACTAAGGAAAAAGACGGATACGAAGCACTGCAGCTCGGCTTCGGTGAAAAGAAGGAAAAAAATATTATTAAACCTTTACTAGGGCAGTATAAAAAAAATAATCTTACTCCCTGTTCGGTTCTTAAAGAATTTAACTTTTCAAACTTCGGTGATTATAAAGTAGGCGACGAGATTAAAGCTAATTTATTCCAGGAAAATGAAAAGATTAAAGTTAGAGGAAAAACTAAAGGTAAAGGATTCCAGGGTGTTATGAGACGTCATGGTTTTGGCGGAGTTGGCGGTACAACTCACGGACAAAGTGATAGATTGCGTGCCCCCGGTTCAATAGGCGCGAGCTCTTATCCTTCAAGAGTTTTTAAAGGACAAAGAATGGCCGGAAGAATGGGTTACGAAAACGTAACTATTTCTAATCTTCAAGTTGTAAAAATTATTGATGAGGATAATATTATTTTAGTCAAAGGCGCCGTACCCGGCGCAATTAACTCTTTTGTTGAATTGATTAAGAAGTAAGTTGGTAAAAAAATGACATTAGATATTTACAAAATTGATGGCACTGTGTCTGGTGAGAAACTGGAACTTGCTGAAGACATTTTCGGTATAGAACCAAACGACCATGCTATTTATTTATCGGTAAAGGCTTATTTGGCAAACCAAAGACAGGGTACAAGTAAAGCCAAAGAACGCGGTGAAGTTAGAGGCGGCGGTAAAAAGCCTTGGAAACAAAAAGGCAGAGGCGGTTCAAGGGCCGGTACAACACGTTCTCCGCTTTGGGTAGGCGGCGGAACAATTTTTGGCCCCCGTCCAAGAGATTATCGCCAGGATATACCAAAAAAGTTAAAACGTCTTGCACGAAAATCTGCTCTTAGTTATAAAGTTAAAGATGAGCAATTGATTATAGTGGAAGACTTTAATTATGAAAAACCTAAGACTAAAGAATTTGCAGGAATGTTAAGTGCATTCAAGGTACCCGGTAAGAAAGTATTATTATTGACAAACGGAAAACAAGATACAGTTTATAAATCAGGTAGAAATATTTCAAAAGTTAGAATACTTGAAGCTGAGAAGGCATCGACTTATGATATATTGAACAATCAGATTTTGATTGTTCAGAAAAGCGCAGTAGAAACTATCTGCAATTCATTCAAGAATAAGAAAGAAGCGGTAAACTGATATGCATGATATTCTAATTAGCCCCTTGATTACTGAAAAAATGACTAACATGACAGCTGATAAAGGAAAATATGGTTTCCTTGTTAATCCTAATTCAAATAAAATTGAAATAGCTAAAGCTATTGAAAAAAAGTTTAATGTGCATGTTGAAAGTGTAAGAACAATAAATCATCCGGGTAAAATGAAGACACAATTCAGAAAATCAGGAAGATTTACAGGAAAGACTGCTAAATATAAAAAAGCTTTGATTACACTTAAACAAGGCGAAAAAATTGAAATTTTTGAACAAGTATAGAGCTCGAAAGCAGGACGATTAAATGGCAATTATTAAGTTAAAACCAAATACACCAGGAACCAGATTTATGTCGATTTCTTCATTTGAAGAAATCACTAAAGTTACTCCTGAAAAATCCCTTACCGTTTCTTTAAGAAAATCGGGTGGAAGAAATAATTTAGGACGAGTAACTGCTAAACATATCGGCGGCGGGCATAAAAGAAGATACAGAATTATTGATTTCAAACGGGATAAATCCGGGATTCCTGCCAAAGTTTTTTCGATTGAATATGATCCCAACCGAACATGCAGAATTGCTCTATTGCATTATACTGACGGGGATAAAAGATATATTCTTGCTCCCGAAGGATTGAAAGTTGGAGATAAAATTCAAACTGGTCCCGGCAGCGATATTACAATTGGAAATGCTTTACCATTAAAGGATATGCCGCTCGGTAGTTTTGTTCATAACGTAGAGTTGAAGCCGGGAAAAGGCGGTCAACTAGGAAGAAGCGCAGGTGCATCTATCCAGGTTATGGCAAAAGAAGGAGATTATGCGCAGCTTAAGATGCCTTCCGGTGAAGTAAGGTTGATAAGATTAAATTGTCTTGCCACATATGGCGTAGTAGGAAACGCGGAACAAGAGAATATAAGTTATGGAAAAGCCGGAAGAACAAGATGGAAAGGTAAAAGGCCTCACGTTAGAGGTGTTGCAATGAACCCGGTTGATCATCCAATGGGCGGTGGTGAAGGAAAAACTTCAGGGGGTGGGCATCCCGTTTCACCCTGGGGGCAAAAGGCCAAAGGATTGAAAACCAGGAAACGTAAAAAAGAATCAAATAAATTAATTATTAAAAGACGGAAATAAGTAGAGAGCAACTATGCCAAGATCGGTTAAAAAAGGACCCTTTGTCGATTTCAAATTATCTGAAAAGATTACTAAGCTGAACAGTACTAATCAGAAAAAGATAATTAAGACTTGGTCCAGAACTTCAACAATCATCCCGGAATTTGTGGGCCATACAATTGCAGTTCATAACGGTAATAAAATGATTCCGGTTTATATAACAGAAAATATGGTTGGTCATAAATTAGGAGAGTTTGCACCTACAAGAATTTTTAGAGGTCATCCGGGAACCAAAGCCGAAAAGGCTTCTAAAGGTCCGGCACCGGCTGCAACAAAGTAATTGTAATAAAAGGATTTTATTTTAAATGGAAGCAAGAGCAATACATAGATACATAGGTTCATCACCCCGTAAAATGCGGTTAGTTGTAGATCTTATAAGAGGAATTTCTGTTGATAAAGCAATTGAAATTTTACATTTCCATACTAAGCATGCTTCAAGAGATGCTGAAAAAGTATTAAGATCTGCTGTTGCAAATCTAATGAATAAAGATGACGCAGGCAGGATTGAGCCGGAAGAATTGTTTGTTAAAGAAGCTTACGTGAACCAAGGGCCGACGTTAAAAAGAATTTCACCCGCACCAATGGGTCGGGCATATAAAATAAGAAAAAGGTCTTGTCATTTAACAATTATTGTTGCTAAGAAGGCATAAATTTAGGAGGTAATTTTTTGGGACAAAAAACAAACCCGATCGGATTTAGAGTTGGAATTATAAGAGGCTGGGACTCTAATTGGTATGAAAATAAGTCTTATTCATCAAAGCTAAAAGAAGACGAGAAACTGAGAAATTACGTCAGAAACCGTTTGAAGAAAGCGGGAATTGCCAGAATTGTTATTGACAGAACATCTAAAAATATTATTCTGACCATTCATACATCAAGGCCGGGAGTGGTTATCGGTAAAAGCGGAAAAGAGATTACTCAGTTAGAGCAAGAATTAAAACAGGTAACAGATAAAGATGTTAAAATTCAGATATCCGAAATTAAAAGACCTGAACTAGATGCTTTTCTGGTTGCTGAAAACATAGCAAGCCAGATTGAAGGAAGAGTTTCTTTTAGAAGAGCTATGAAAATGTCCATTACTGCAGCAATGAGAATGGGAGCTGAAGGAATTAGAATTATGTGCGCCGGAAGATTGGGCGGGGCCGAAATGGCTAGAACCGAACAATACAAGGAAGGCCGCATTCCATTGCATACAATAAGAGCCGATATAGACTACGCAAATGGCAGAGCTCAGACTATTTACGGTGCTATCGGGATAAAAGTTTGGATATGTCGTGGAGAAATTTTAGGAAAAAGAGTTACAGACTAATTATTCGGGAGTTTTTTTATCATGTTAATGCCTAAAAGAGTTAAGTTTAGAAAATCACAGCGCGGCAGGATGGCAGGCAAAGCGAAACGTGGAAGTACAATTGCTTTTGGTGACTTCGGGTTGAAAGCTCTTGAACCACATTGGATTACAAGCCGTCAAATAGAGGCTTGCCGTGTTGCACTTTCAAGAAAAATGAAAAGAGATGGAAGAGTTTGGATACGAATTTTTCCGGATAAACCTGTATCTAAAAAACCGCTCGAAACAAGAATGGGTAAAGGAAAAGGTGCTCCTGAATTTTGGGTAGCAGTTATAAAACCGGGCAGAGTATTGTTTGAAGTTTCAGGCGTTTCCAAAGAAGTTGCGCATGATGCTCTCAGAACGTGTTCATATAAGTTGCCCATTAAAACAAAAGTAGTTGCCAGACCGGATTTTGAATAAAGGTTAAGGTTTTAAAAATGAAAATTCATGAAATAAGAGAACTAAAAGACGACGAACTAATAAAGCAAATTGCTGAAGAACAAAAGAGCATATTGGATCTAAGATTTGCACATCAGTTAAAACAATTAACTAATACTGCAAAGCTTAAAATAACCCGAAGAGATATTGCTAAGTTAAAAAGTGAACTTAAAGCAAGGCAGATAGCTAAGAAAGTTCCGGCTGATAAGGATAATAAAGAAGGAGTTAATGCCTAACTATGGAACAACGAACATTAAGAAAAACCAGGGTCGGAGTTGTTGTAAGCAATAAAATGCAAAAAACTATTACAGTAGCAATTGAAAGAAGAGTTCCACATACGATTTATAAAAAATATTTTAAGAAAACCACGAAGTTTATGGCTCATGATGAAAAGAATGAATGTAAAATAGGCGATAAAGTAAAAATTATGGAAACCCGCCCTCTTAGCTCTAAAAAGAGATGGCGTCTTGTTGAAGTTGTAGAAAAAGCCAAGTAGTAAAGTAAGGAGAAGAAGTCCAAATGATTCAAGAAGAAACCAATTTAGTGGTTGCAGATAATTCTGGCGCAAAAAAAGTACGGTGTATCCGTGTACTTGGCGGAAGCGGGAGACAGTATGCCAGCGTTGGTGATCTAATAGTAGTTTCAGTAAAAACTGCTATTCCTAACGGAACAGTTAAAAAAGGCGAAGTTTCTCGCGCAGTTATTGTAAGAACTAAGAAAGAAGTTAGAAGAAAAGATGGTTCTTACATCCGATTTGATGAAAATGCTGCAGTTTTAATTAATGCACAAAACGAGCCAAGGGGTACTCGTATTTTCGGTCCAGTTGCAAGAGAATTAAGAGAAAAACAATTTATGAAAATTGTTTCTTTAGCACCTGAAGTTTTATAAAGTTTTGGAAAATAAATGAAAATTAAAAAAAACGACAATGTGATAGTTATTTCCGGAAACAGCAGAGGCAAAACCGGTAAAGTACTGAAAGTATTCCCGAAAGATCAAAGGGTAATAGTTGAAGGAATTAATTTAAGGAAGCGGCATACAAAACCAACCCAGTCTAATCCGCAAGGAGGAATACTGGAAAAAGAATCTCCTATTGATGCTTCTAATGTAATGATTGTTGATCCGAATAATAACAGACCTTCAAGGCTGGGATCTCAAATAATTCTGGATGAAAAAACAGGAAAAAAGAAACATGTTCGCGTTAGTAGAACAAGTGGCGAGATGATTTAATAACAATAATTTTACTCAAGGTTTAATTGTATAATGGCAGAGAAGAAATCTAAAAAAGAAAATACTGAAAAGCAGCCGCAACCCCAGGTTAAAGGCGCTAAAAAAGAAACTAAAAAAGCTACTGCTCCTGAAAAAGAAATCAAAATTAAGGTTCGGCTTGCAGATGTATATAAAAAAGATATTATTCCCGGATTAAAAGAAAAATTTGGTTACCACAGTTTAATGCAGATCCCGAAACTTCACAAAGTTGTTGTTAATATGGGTGTGGGTGCTGCAGTGGCAGATCAGAAAATTTTGGAAGAAGCAGTAAAAGAATTGGAAACCATAACCGGACAAAAAGCAAGCATCCGGAAAGCAAAAAAAGCTATCTCGAACTTCAAATTGAGAGAGGGAATAAATATTGGCGCTATGGTTACTTTAAGACGTGAAAAAATGTTTGAATTTATCGATCGTCTTATTAATGTTGCATTGCCGAGAGTAAGAGATTTTAGAGGTTTATCAGACAAATCATTTGATGGAAGAGGCAATTATACACTTGGTATAAAAGAACAAATTATTTTCCCTGAAATGAATGTTGATAAAATTACGAGAGTTCTTGGTATGGATATAACATTTGTTACAACAGCAAAAACAGATAACGAAGCTTACGAACTGCTGTTGGCGTTTGGTTTCCCGTTTAGAAAAAAAGAAATTAAAACAGCTTAATAGGAGATTTAATGGCTCGTAAAAGTTTATTAGCAAGAGAAGAAAAAAGAAAAAAGATTGTTGAGAAGTTTGCAAAGCTTAGAAAAGAATTGAAGGAAAAAGGTGATTATGCCGGTCTTCAAAAGCTGCCAAGAAATGCTTCTCCGGTAAGATTACATAATAGATGCATGTTTACCGGCAGAGCAAGATCATATTATCGTAAATTTGGAATTTCACGCCTTGTTCTTAGAGAAATGGCTTCAAAAGGCGAGATTCCTGGATTAAAAAAGTCAAGCTGGTAGAAGGAGTAATAAATATATGCCCGTAACAGATCCGATTGCAGATTTCTTAACTAGAATTAGAAATGCATCCGACGCTAAAAAAATTTTAGTGGATATTCCTTCTTCTAAAATGAAAATAAGTTTAGCTGAAATATTGAAGAAGCAGAAATTCATTGTTGATTATTCGGTTGTTGAAGATAACAAACAGAATATATTGAGAGTTCAGCTTAAGTACACTAATGGTACACCGGCACTTGGCGGATTGAAAAGAATTAGTACTCCCGGTCTGAGAGTTTATAAAAGCTCTAAAGAATTGCCAAGAGTTTTGAATGGATTGGGAATTGCGGTTATATCTACGCAGAAGGGCTTACTGACGGATAATGATGCCAGACGTGAAGCTTTAGGCGGTGAAGTAGTTTGTTATATCTGGTAAATTATTGAATGGAGTTTTAAAGTGTCACGAATAGGTAAAAAACCAATTACAATACCTAAAGAAGTTACGGTTTCCCAAAACGGTCAGAGTATAAAAATCAAAGGACCGAAGGGCGAACTGCAAAACGAGGTTCATCCAAACATTAGTGTTAAAATAACCGGGGATGAAATAATCGTAAGCAGGCCGAATGATTTTAAAGAAAATAAAGCGCTTCATGGTTTGACCCGCGCTCTTCTGCAGAATAATATTGACGGGGTTACAAAAGCGTATCAAAAAACCTTAGACATTGTTGGAGTTGGTTACAGAGCGGAACTAAAAGGTAAAAACCTTTTATTAAATATAGGTTATTCACATCCGATATTTTTTATTCCACCGGATGGAATTACATTACAAACGCCTGTACAAACACAAATAGTTGTCTCAGGTATTGATAAACAGCTTGTTGGACTTGTTGCAGCAAAAATCAGATCAATCAGACAGCCTGAACCATATAAGGGAAAAGGTATCAAGTATTCTGGTGAACATATTGTAAGAAAAGCCGGTAAAACAGCAGGCAAATAATTTTTTGGAGTAATATTAGAAGATGATAAAGAGAAACGAAAATTCAAGATTAAGATCTAAAATAAAGATCAGAAAAAAGATGTCGGGTACTTCCGAAAAGCCCCGTTTAACTGTTTACCGCAGTTTAAATAATATTTATGTGCAAATAATAGATGATACTTCCGGGAAAACGCTTGTTTCTGCCTCTTCTCTTTCAAAGGAAGTTAAAGAGGAGTTAAAGAATATAAAAGGAAAAACTGCCAAAAGTAAATTAATCGGAAACGCAGTTGCAAAAAAAGCTCTGGAACAAAAAATTTCCACAGTAGTGTTTGATAGAAACGGCTACAGGTATCATGGACGTATACAAGCAGTTGCTGATGGTGCACGTGAAGGGGGATTGAAGTTTTAGTCATGAAAATGATTGAAATTGCCGGATCGTCTAATGGCAGGACTACGCCCTTTGGAGGCGTCTGTAGAGGTTCGAGTCCTCTTCCGGCAGCATAATTTTGCCGGCGGGTAGTTTAATTCTGCCGTTTTATTGTGAAAAGTTTTATTAAATAAGAAGTTCTAAAAATTTAAAGATTGGTACTTGGAGACTCAATTGAAAAATGTAAAGTCAAGTGAAATTGATGGACTGAAAGAAAAAGTCGTTCACATTAACCGGGTTGCTAAAGTTGTAAAAGGCGGCCGCCGTTTCAGTTTTAATGCAATTATTGTTGTTGGAAACGGACAAGGAGTTGTGGGAGTAGGACTTGGTAAAGCTAATGAAGTTACCGATGCAATATCAAAAGGAATTGATGATGCAAAGAAAAATTTAGTTAGTGTTTCTGTAATTAAAGGCACTGTTGCCCATGAAATTATCGGCAAATTTGGTGCAGGCAGAGTTCTACTTAAACCTGCTTCTCCCGGTACCGGTTTAATTGCAGGCGGTGGTGTGCGCGCAGTTCTTGAAGCTGCCGGAGTTGAGGATATTTTAACAAAATCATTGGGATCAAGTAATCCACATAATCAGGTAAAAGCTACGTTGAACGGATTGTTGAATATAACCGACGCCAGAAAGATGGCAAGAAAAAGAGGAATGACTATTACTGAACTTTTTAGCGCTTAATTGAGGATATTATGGGAAAAATTAAAGTTATACAAACAAAAAGTGTTATTGACAGACCTAAAGACCAGAAACGTACAGTTGAAGCTTTGGGATTGGGCAGGCCTAATTGGGAAATTATTCATAATGATACTCCGCAAATCAGAGGTATGATTAATAAAGTTGCTCATTTAGTTAAAGTTGAAGAAATCAAGAAGTAACAAGGTTTTATAATGGATAGACTAAGTAATTTAAAGTATGCAGAGGGTTCAAGAAAGAATCCAAAAAGAATCGGCAGAGGCGAAGGTTCCGGACATGGCGGAACGGCTACAAAAGGTATGAACGGACAATTATCCCGTTCTGGCGCCAGGAAGAAAAGATGGTTTGAAGGCGGCCAGATGCCTCTTCAAAGAAGAATTCCTAAATTCGGATTTACGAATATATTTAAAGTTTATTATCAAATTGTAAATATAGATCTGATCGAAAAGTTAGTTGTTTCTAAAAAACTGACTGAAACGGTGATAAACCTTGAAACTTTGAAAAAACACGGTTTAATATCATCTACTAAAACACCAGTTAAATTGTTGGGTAACGGAGAACTGAAAACTAAACTAAAAATTCAGGTAAACGCGTTCAGCCAGACAGCTAAAGACAAAGTTGAAGCTGCGGGTGGAACGATAGAAAAGATTTAATATAGAATAAATGGCAAAAATTACAGAAACATTCCGCAACATTTTTAAAATTCATGAACTGCGACAGAGAATTCTTTATACTCTGGCGCTGCTCGTTATTGTAAGGCTTGGCGCTCACGTAACACTGCCCGGTATTGATGCTGCTTTGTTATCGGAAAGTACCAGAAATCAAACTTCAGATAATCTGTTCGGATTATATGATTTGTTTGTAGGAGGTGCATTTCACAATGCGGCAATTTTTGCGCTTGGTATAATGCCTTATATATCTTCATCAATTATTATACAGCTGCTGGGAGCCGTTATTCCTTATTTTCAGAAACTTCAGCAGGAAGGTGAAGACGGCAGAAAAAAGATCACACAGCTTACCCGCTATGGTACTGTATTAATAGCAGCACTTCAGGCTTGGGGTGTTACTATCAAATTGCTCAGTACAAATGTGCAGGGTATACCGGTTGTTCCACTTGGTGTGCAAGGCTTTTCATGGACGATATCAACGGTTTTAATACTTGCATCAGGTACAATTTTCATGATGTGGCTGGGTGAACAAATTACCGATAAAGGCATTGGAAACGGTATTTCATTAATTATATTTATCGGTATAATAGACAGGTTCCCATTTGCTCTTCTTGATGAATACCAATTGATAAATCAAGGCACAAGAAGCATTATAATAGAATTAGTAATCATTGCTTTAATGGTTCTGATTATTTCCGGTGTTGTTCTTGTTACTCAGGGAACGAGAAGAATCCCGGTTCAATATGCAAAGAGGGTAGTCGGCAGAAAAGTTTATGGCGGTGTTACTCAGTATATTCCATTGCGTGTTAATACCGCAGGTGTAATGCCCATTATTTTTGCACAATCAATTATGTTTATTCCTAGTACAGTACTGTCATTTTTCCCGAACAATGAATTTTTGCAGAATGTTTCACGTTATTTCGCATATAATTCACCCGTGTATTCTGTTCTTTATGCGGTAATGATTATATTTTTTACTTACTTTTATACGGCAATTGCATTTAATCCTAAAGATGTTGCAGATACGATGAAGAAACAAGGCGGCTTTATACCGGGAATTAGGCCTGGAAAGCAAACATCCGAATTTATAGATAATATCCTTACTAAGATAACTTTACCGGGTTCGTTTTTCCTTGCTATTATTGCAATTTTACCGGCATTTGTTTCTAATTGGGGTGTTTCAAGCAGATTTTCGCAATTCTTTGGCGGAACAAGTTTGTTGATTGTTGTCGGTGTTGCGCTCGATACTTTACAACAGATTGAATCCCATTTATTAATGAGACATTACGATGGATTCATGAAAACCGGTAAACTTAAAGCAAGAAGATAATTAAATATACCGGCGGTGGAATTCCACCGGAAGGTTTCATAGGCCCGTGATTTACATAAAGACAAAAAAAGAAATTGATTATATTAAAGAAAGCTGCAAGATTACTGCTGAGACACTACAGCTTTTGAAAAGATATGTTAAAGTCGGAATTACAACAAAAGAATTGGATCAAATAGCCGAAGACTATATCAAAAGTAACAATGCGGTGGCCGCATTTAAAGGTTATTCTCAAGGCGGTTCTTCTATTGATTATCCCGGGGCAATTTGTGCATCAATTGACAATGAAGTAGTACATGGGATACCGGGCAACAGAGTTCTTAAAAATGGTGAAATTATTTCTTTGGATTTTGGAGTTCAAAAAAACGGTTATTTTGGCGATGCTGCATTAACTGTAGCGGTGGGAGAAATTACTGCAGAGAAACAAAGATTAATGGATGTAACGGAGAAATCTTTGTATCTGGGAATTGAACAAGCTGTAGAAAATAACAAAGTTCATGATATATCTTATGCAGTTCAAAAATATGTTGAAGATAACGGATTTTCAGTTGTGCGTGATTTGTGTGGTCATGGAGTTGGTAAGTATTTGCATGAAGAACCTTCAATTCCTAATTTTGGTAAGAAGGGTTCAGGGCCAAAATTAAAAAATGGAATGACAATAGCTATAGAGCCGATGGTTAATATGGGAAAATATAATGTTAAGACTGATTACGACGGCTGGACAGTATTAACTATAGACGGCTTACCGTCAGCTCATTTTGAGCATACTATTTTGGTTTCAAATGGTAAACCGGAAATTTTAACAGTTTGCTAATGGCTAAACAAGGACCAATAAAAGTAGACGGAATTGTAACTGAAACATTACCGAATGCCCATTTTAAAGTAAAACTGGACAACGGCCACGAAATTCTTGCACATATTTCCGGTAAAATGAGAATGCATTTTATAAAAATTTTAGTAGGAGATAAAGTTTCAATTGAATTATCTCCATATGACTTAACAAAAGGTAGAATTACCTACAGGTATAAATAGCGGAGCTGAAAAATGAAAGTTAGAGCATCTGTAAAAAAGATTTGCGACAATTGCAAAATTATAAAACGTAAAGGCGTTGTTAGAGTTATTTGTAAAAATCCTAAACATAAACAGCGTCAAGGTTAATAAATATTTTAAGGAGAAAATAATTGGCTCGTATAGCTGGTGTTGATTTACCAAAAAATAAAAAAGTGCTTTTCGGTCTCCAATATATCTTCGGTGTTGGCCCGACTATTTCATCAGAAATATTGATTAAGGCAAAAGTAAATGCTGATAAAAAAGTTTCAGAACTTACTGATGAAGAAGTTGCCGAAATTAGAGCAATATTAACTGCGGATTATAAAGTTGAAGGCGCCCTCCGTTCTGAAGTTCAGCAGAATATTAAGAGGCTTATGGATATTGGTTCTTACAGAGGTATCAGGCATAGAAAAAGTTTGCCGTCAAGAGGTCAAAGAACCCGTACTAATTCAAGAACGAGAAAAGGGAAGAGAAAAACTGTCGCGGGTAAGAAAAAGACACCGACTAAGAAATAATTATTAGATAACCTGGAGGTTTAATAACTTGGCTAAAGTTGTAAAAAAAGCAAAAAAAAGAACACATGTTGATTCGAATGGAGTTGCACATATTAAAGCGACATTCAACAACGTTATTGTTACGATAACTGATATTTATGGTAATGTAATTGCATGGTCCTCTGCCGGGAAAAACGGATTTAAAGGATCACGCAAAAATACACCATTTGCGGCGCAAACTTCTGCAGAAGCTGCGGCAAAAGAAGCATTTGATTTAGGTTTAAGAAGAGTAGATGTTTTTGTTAAAGGGCCCGGTTCAGGTCGGGAAGCGGCAATTAGAGCATTAAACACTGCAGGATTGGATGTTAGTTCTATTAAAGATGTTACTCCAATTCCACATAACGGCTGCAGACCACCAAAGAAAAGAAGAGTTTAAATTTTATCGGAGAGTTATTAAATGGCTAGATATACAGACTCAGTTTGCAAACTATGCAGAAGAGAAAAACAGAAATTATTTTTAAAAGGTCAGAAGTGTTTTACCGAGAAATGCCCTATCGAAATAAGAAACTATCCTCCGGGCCAACACGGAAATTCAAGAAGAGCCAAAGTTTCGGAATATGGAATTCAGCTTCGTGAAAAGCAGAAGATTAAAAGAATTTACGGTCTGCTTGAAGTCCAATTCAGGAATTATTTTGAAAAGGCTAATAAGCAAAAAGGTATTACGGGCGACAATCTTGTGAAAGTTTTGGAAAGAAGACTAGACAATGTGGTTTATAGATTAGGTTTTGCTTCATCAAGAAAACAAGCAAGACAATTAATTAAGCATAGACATATTTCGGTTAACGAACATTTGGTAGATATCCCTTCGTATGCTCTTTTAGCCGGTGATATTATCAAAATAAACGACAAGAGTAAAAAGTTGGATCTTATTCACAGCTCTCTTAAAAAAGTTAAAGACAGTACTTATTCTTGGTTGTCGGTAGACAAAGCCTCGTTATCAGGAACCTTTATTCAAGTTCCGGAAAGAGGCGACGTTCCTCTAAATGCTAACGAACAATTAGTTGTTGAGCTTTATTCCAAATAAAATCAAAATTTTTTGACTAATTCTTAGAGGATTAATAATGAGTGTATCAAACTTAAAGATGCCTGAAACAGTTGTTCTTGACGAGACAAGTTATACGAATACGTTTGGCAGGTTTTTTCTTCAGCCCCTCGAACGTGGCTATGGTGTTACACTGGGAAATTCCTTAAGAAGAGTACTGCTGTCTTCATTAACAGGCGCAGCTATTACTTCTGTTAAATTTTCCGGCGTATTGCATGAATTTACTACGATAGAAGGTGTTGTTGAAGATGTTTCGGAAATTATATTAAATTTGAAACAGGTTAGGTTGAAACTGCTTAATAAAAAGCCTAATAAAATAGATATTTCTTTTAACGGAGAGGGCGAATTTACCGCAGCAGATATTCAAAAACATAGCAATGATGTAGAAATACTTAACCCTGACCTTCATATTTGTACTCTTAACAAAAATGCTAAATTTGATATTGAAATAAAAATCGGCAGAGGTAAGGGGTACGTACCTGCTTCTGAAAACGTTGCACCGGATCAGACTATAGGTGTAATTCCTATTGATTCAATATTTACTCCTATTAAAAATGTTAAATATGAAGTTGAGAATGTTCGTATTGGTGATAAAAACGACTTTGAAAAATTGACAATGGAAATTGCAACCGATGGTTCCATTACCCCGGATGATGCTTTAACTCAGGCTGCAAAAGTTCTTAAAGATCATATTCAACTGTTTATTAATTTTGATCTTGAACAGGAAGAAGAACAAGCGGTTAGCCAGAAAGACAGTGAAAAAGAAAGAGTTAGAAAGATTTTATTGACAGGTGTAGATGACCTGGAGCTAAGCGTAAGATCTCATAACTGCCTGAAAGCAGCAAATATTAAAAATCTTGCTGAACTTGTAAGAAAAGATGAATCAGAAATGTTAAAGTTCAGAAACTTTGGAAGGAAATCACTTGCTGAACTGATGGAGATTGTTGAGAATTTGGGACTGGAATTTGGAATGGATGTTGATAAGTTTTTAAAAGAAGAAACTGAAACTAACTAATTTTTGAAAAAGGTTTATTCATGCGACATAGAGTAAAAGGAAGAAAATTAAACAGAACTGCAAGTCACAGAGCAGCATTATTAAGGTCACTTGCTACATCGTTATTAAAATATAAAAGAATTAAAACTACATTAGCAAAAGCTAAAGAAGCAAAATCTTTTGTTGAGGCTATTATTACTAAAGCCCGGAAGAATGATCTTGCGGCAAGAAGACATGTTTTAAGTATTATTCGTGATAAAGATGTTGTTAAAGAATTGTTTGGGGAGATAATTAGCAAAATAGGTGAACGTCCCGGCGGTTATACTAGAGTAATTAAACTTGGTAACAGGCGCGGAGATGCAGCCGAAGTTGCAATATTGGAACTGGTAGATTATAATGATGTTATCAATGCTAAAGCCGAAGAACATAAAGAGAAGAAAGAAGCCAAAACAAGAGCTAAAAAAGATAAAGACGCGCAGGATATAGAAGAAGCTAAGGTTTTAGAAGAAAAATCTGCTAAAGAAACTAAATAAAAATTAAAATAATATTTTGAATAAAGAGTAATCCTGAAATACCGGGATTACTTTTTTTTTGTATGCTTGAACAAAGTGAATTTATTAAATCGGTGTACGACCTCAAGGACCTTCCGGCAAGAAAGCTTCCTGAGGTAATACTTTGCGGAAGGTCTAATGTTGGCAAATCATCTTTTATAAATTCATTTTTAAATAAACATGGATTAGCAAAAATAAGCTCAACACCAGGCAAGACCAGATCAATAAATTATTATATAATAGATGAAAAATTCTATTTAGTAGATCTACCGGGTTACGGGTATGCCAAAACCAGCCAAAAAGAAAGAGAATTCTGGGGGAAGTTGCTCAATAGCTTTGTATCCAAATCAGGCAATATTGTTCTGGCAATTCATCTCATTGATTGCCGTCATAAACCGACTGAACTTGATATACAATTAAACATGTTATTACAGCAGGCAGGTATTCCTTTTTTAATAATATTGAATAAATCCGATAAGCTTAAACAGTCAGAATTCAGGCCATCAAGAGAAAACGTTTTGAATAGTATCGGTGGTTTAAATTCTCCCGAAGATGTTATATTTTATTCCTCAGTTAAAGGCCGGGGCAAAAAAGAAGTTCAAAAGATATTTTGGGAGCTTTTTTATAGTAATTAAGCCTTAAATTGTTTGCTATTATACAATTGTAAAACTATATTAACATTTATTTTTTAAATTTCTGTTAACAATTCTACTAAACATGGACCGCAGGCAGAAAAAGAGAATTTTAATCTTTCTATTCGTCCCGCTTTTAGCTACAGTACTCTTTATTACAGATGAATTAATAATACGTATTATTACAATCGGTCTGATGATAGTATATGTAGCCTTCATAATATTTTTAAGGGATTCAATTAAGTTCGAGGGGCCTTATGTTTCAAAAGCATTTAAGGATGATGAAGCAGAGCCCTCTGCCGGCGAACCGGGTGAAGAATTTGATGAATCGTTTGAGATAATATCTAAAAATAAAAAACTTGAAATTATAACTGCAGAAAACTACACTCCTGAATTCAAAATATCAAAGACTACCTTAAAACCGCCTGATTTGAAGGAAAGGTTTGAAGAAATTGCTAATGAAGCTTTCCCTAAAGAACTTGGAAATGACGGACAATTTACTTTTGTGCTGGAAAAAATACTTGCTGTAATTAAAGAAGCTTATGCTGCTCATACAGCAATATTTTTCTGGTATAACAAGAAAAGGGAAAAATTGACCATAGAAAGACATCTTAGTAATTCAGATAATGTAGCTAAAAGGAAATTTGATATTGAAGATGATATTTTAAGTAAAATCGTCCAAAAAGGAGAACCCGAATTACTTAGCGATATTTCATCGGCCGCAGAAGCTGATGTGATAAGATATTATAATGTACCCCAGGGTATAAGGAGCTTTGTGGGAGTGCCGTTGTTTTATGATGACTCTCTTATAGCTATAATTGCATTAGATTCCAAACTTGGTGATGCTTTTGGAATTGAAACTATATATTCTTTGGGCAGGTTTGTGCGTGTTATTACGATGGTTATATCAATCTTTGAAGAAAAACATTCTGATACGGTTTCGCAGAAAAGATTGAAAGGAATACTTAGCTTTTTAGGAGAGGATAAAAAATTGGAGAGCGACGAAGACCTCTTGGCTTCGATTCAGAACTGCGCGGATCTGCTTATCCATTGGGATGCCTTTACTTTTGTTTATTTCCACCCTGTTGAAAAGAAATTTAAAATAAAGAAAGTTATCAACAATACGTCGCTTAAGTATGTAGGCGAAAATCTCGAAATCGAATTAATCGGCACTCTTGTAGGCAAATCCATTGTTACCGGAATGCCGGTAAAAATTGATGACACCTCAACTGCTGAATATAAAAGATTTTCGAAGGCTGAAAGTGTTAGTTTTGACGGTTCATTTACTGCAGTTCCAATTGTATATGATAATCAAAATTACGGCGTAATTTGTTTTGAGAGTTTGAAAAAGAATGCATACTCAAATGCTGATATTCAATTTTTAAAAAGTGTATCAAACATATTCTCGTTTGTTATTTATTCTTTCTCAACTCAACTTGTGCTTAAAAGCTATCTTGCAATTGACATAGAAACTAAAACTTTGAACCCCCTTTCATTTAATGAAAGACTGGTATCTGATTTATATAAAGCCTCCGTGTTAAAAGTACCTGGTGCGCTGGCATTGATCAGGATTGATGATTTTCTTGAACAAGAATCCTTGTTTGACGGAAATCCTTTCCCTAAAGTATTGAGTTCCGTTTCGGAAACAATTGCCGAAGAAATGACTCCCATGAATATTTTCGGCAGGATATCAGAACGCGTTTTCGGGGTTTATTTCTTTAATGTAAATACCAAAGAAGTATTCCTATGGGCTGAAAAATTGAGAGTAAAAATAGCAAGAAAGCCGATTGCAGTAGTTTCAAAGCAAACTACTTACACGGTTTCAATAGGTGTTGCATCGGCAAATAATAAGACTAATCCGGAAGAAGTAATCTATAATGCGGATCTGGCTCTTCAAAAAGCTCTTGAGCGCGGCGGTAATACCGTAAGAAATATTAATTAATCCTCTCTATTCTTACCAATTATTTAAATAAAAGTATAATTAATATGTAACATTTGTAGCTTTGGTGCGTAGTATAGAAAAGTTCAATTCTTTTATCCATCCTGTAATTTAGTGGCTCAATTTGCGGCTTTTTTGATATAAATGTTTCGTTTTTAGCCACAAATCTAATTATTACAAATTAATGATTGAATTTTTAGGGATAGTAATTTATATTAGACAAGAATTTTACGATATTATCCTGAAATAATTCTTATATCTTGTCATTTTTGGTTTAAGTGGCATATATTAAGAATGAAATATTTTCAAACTACATTAAATTAGTAATAATCATTTAATTTTTTGAAAATATTCCTATATCGTAAACGGGCACAATAATTGTTTCTTGTAAAAATGAATAGAAACATTTTGGGTTTCAAATTAATTGTAATCTCAAATTGTTTTTGGTTAATATTTGCTTAGCCCTGAAGTGCATAATTACAGCTAATTTAAAATGAACAGATATATATGTGTTTGTTAAAATTATTTGTTACATTGCGCAAATAGAAGCACTCATTTATTTACAGACACTATTTTTACTGTGATGCTTCTTTTAATTATTGTGAAAACGGTTATTATGAATAAATAATAAACGAGGTGTTACGATGAGGATAACAAAGCAATTTACTAATCGTGAAAGCCAGTCCCTCGATAAATATTTACAAGAAATTGGTAAGGTGGAACTCCTTACTGCTGAAAAAGAAATTGACCTGGCGATAAAAATCAAAAGAGGAGATCAGGGCGCTTTGGAAGATTTAACCAAAGCAAATTTAAGATTTGTTGTAAGTGTAGCCAAACAGTATCAAAACCAGGGATTATCGCTTGGTGATTTAATAAATGAGGGAAACTTAGGCTTGATCAAAGCTGCAAAGCGGTTTGATGAAACAAGAGGATTTAAATTTATATCCTATGCCGTATGGTGGATTAGGCAGTCAATACTACAGGCGCTTGCGGAACAGTCCAGGATAGTAAGGTTGCCGTTAAACCGGGTAGGGGCACTCAATAAGATAGGGAAGGCTTATAGTAATTTAGAGCAGGAATTCGAGAGAGAGCCCAATGCTCTTGAAATTGCCCAGGAACTTGACATGGACGTAAATGAAATTGCCGATGCATTAAAAATTTCAAGCCGCCATGTATCAATGGATGCGCCGTTTACACAAGGCGAGGAAAACAGGCTGCTTGATATTATTGAGAATGAAGAACTGCCGAATCCGGATTCCGTATTGATGACGGAATCATTGAAAACAGAAATTGGAAGAGCTCTTTCCTCTCTATCGGAAAGAGAAGCTGAAGTAATAAAGCTTTATTTTGGTTTAAATAAAGAACATTCTTTAACACTTGAAGAAATTGGAGAGAGGTTTAATTTGACAAGAGAAAGAGTAAGACAAATTAAGGAAAAAGCTATTCGCAGACTTAGACATGCTTCCAGAAGTAAAAATTTAAAAGCATATCTGGGTTGATGCGTATGACTAAATTTAAATTTATAACAGTAATATTTTCCAGCTTACTTCTGGTTACAACCTTTTCAAGCTGTGCATCTACCTCTGATACATTGCGGTATCATAGAGTTTCAGAAAAATCCGACCAAAACTCCACAAAATCAAGATACGGTTCTAAAGTAGAAGGTAAAAACTCAGCGGAAACAGTTGCGGAAAAAACAGATACATCTGATGTTGATGAAGGCGCATCTGATCCCGATGATTTACCTGCTGCACAGAAAAAATTCGATTTATCTTCCATAATAAAAAAATACAGTTCAAAAGAAAATAATAAAAACCTGACTTCCGAACAGATAAGTGCCAGGGAAAAAATTCTTATGGAGATAATAAAGTATATAGATACGCCCTACAAATATGGAGGAAATACACAAGACGGTATTGACTGCTCGGCATTTACCCAGTCTGTATACGATAAAACCCTGGCTATTGAACTTCAGCGAAGCGCACGGGATCAGTTCCAGGAAGGTGATGTAGTCGGGGACAAAGAAGATTTACAATTTGGAGATCTTGTATTTTTCAATACCCGCAGAAGAGTTAAACCCGGACATGTTGGTATCTATATCGGTGATCATTTATTCGCACATGCAAGCTCACAAAACGGAGTAATAATTTCATCACTTGATGAGGAGTATTATTCAAAGAGATTTATGGGCGGCAGGAGAGTTGAAGATATGGCAGGTTCAGGAACGGTATCAAATAGCAATAACTAATATTGGCCATACCGGCTGAAATTGTAACTCCTGTTAATGAAACCCAGGAGTTACACTTGTTTTTTTTCAATACTAATCATTCTTCATTATAATATAGTGCCCATGCTGCGCCTGGTAGAATTGCCTTATATCAAGCGGGCATAAAAAAATTAAAATCCAAATGATATAAATAAAGCCGTCTCAAAGACGGCTTTATTAAGATATAATTTATTCTGTTTTAGCTGCAGCCTGAAGTAGAACCGCAGGTCATGCATTTTAAACAGGTGCCGTTTCTAACCATTGTTAAACTCTGGCACTCGCTGCATACATCACCGGTATAGCCTTTTTCAATTGCCTGTCTTACCTTTGAATGATGCGCATTACCGGATAAACTTTGGTGAAGCTTCGGTTCGCTTGAAGAAAGAGAATAGTTATAAGATGCTTTTGCATGATCTTTATCCAGCTCTACAAGGCGTTCACTTACAATTTCTTCACTTACAAATTCCGGTTCGGCGAATTTTTTAACGATACCCGGAGAAACCTTTGACTTTGATTCGTCGGGATCAACATGTGAAAGATCATTTCTTCCAAGGTAAGTTACTGCTAATTCCCTGAAGATATAGTCAATAACGGAGGTGGACATCTTAATCTTATCATTACCCGTAACAAGGCCGCTTGGTTCAAAACGTGTAAATACAAATGCATCTACAAATTCTTCAAGAGGTACGCCGTGCTGTAAACCAAGAGAGATGGCAATTGCAAAGCAGTTAAGCAAACTTCTGAAAGCAGCGCCTTCACGGTGCATGTCTATAAATATTTCACCAAGCTGGCCGTTGTCATATTCCCCGGTTCTTATATAAACCGATTGGCCGTTGATTTTTGCTTTCTGAGTATAGCCTGTTCTTCTATCGGGCAGCCTTCTTCTTTTTGCAATATACCTGTGTATAATTTTTTCTGCAATTTTAACAATATCGTTCTGTTCTTTGTCTTCCAATATTGCTTCGAGTTCTTCTTCACTGATTGAATTTAAAGGCTGGGATAATTTTGAACCATCCCTGTACAGGGCATTTGCTTTTACGCCTAACTTCCATGAATCCATATAAGCGTCTTTTATGTCTTCAATTGAAGCATGATTGGGTAAATTAATTGTTTTTGAAATGGCGCCTGAAATAAAAGGCTGGGCTGCGGCCATCATCCTGATATGAGCAACAGGGCGTATAAATCTTGTACCCTTCTTGCCGCATTTATTTGCGCAGTCAAACACAGGATAATGTTCATGATTTAAGAAAGGTGCGCCTTCAATCGTCATCGTGCCGCACACATAATCATTTGCGGATGAAATTTCCTGCTTCGAGAAACCTAATGCGGTAAGCAGGTTAAAATCCATTGTGTTTATTTCATCTTTGCTGAAATTTAACTTGGTTATTAAAAAGTCTTCACCGATTGTAAACTTGTTAAATGCAAAACTTAAATCAAAAACCGTCGGTAGGGTTTTTTCAATTTTACTTAGTATTGCTTCGGTAAATCCCTTTGCTTTTAATGCCTGTGGATTAACGTAAGGGCAGCCTTCAAGTGTTCCGGAGCCTTTGGCATATTTTACAATTTCGGATATCTGGTCTTTATTATATCCCAATCTTTCCAGGGCAGGAGGTATTGATTGGTTAATAATCTTAAAGTAACCGCCTCCGGCCAGCTTTTTAAATTTAACCAAAGCATAATCAGGCTCAACACCGGTAGTATCGCAGTCCATAACCAGTCCTATTGTTCCTGTAGGGGCAATCACGGTAACCTGGGCATTTCTGAAACCATACCGGGTTCCTAATTCAAGCGCTTTGTCTGCATCCTCACGTGCCGCTTTCAAAAGATCGGAAGGGCAGTATTTAGGATCTATTCCTACAGGGAAGATGGATAACCCTTCATATTCTTCGTGAGGAACGTTATAAGCTGCTCTTCTATGGTTCCTTATAACGCGAAGCATATGTTCTTTGTTCTTTTCATATTTTACGAAGGTACCAATTTGTTTTGCCATTTCTGCAGAAGTTGCATAAGAGGTCATATGCATAATAGCAGTTAATGCGCCGCAAATAGCAAACGCTTCATTGCTGTCATATGGAATTCCCTGCTGCATAAGAAGAGAACCGAGATTTGCATATCCCAAGCCAAGTGTTCTGAAATCATAACTTAATTGAGCAATTTGTTTACTCGGGAATTGAGCCATCAATACGCTAATTTCAAGAACAATTGTCCACAGTCTTGTAGCATGCCTGAAATCATCTATCTTAAATTTTTGTGTTTTAGAGTCATAAAATTTTATAAGATTTATAGATGCTAAATTGCAGGCAGTATCATCAAGGAACATATATTCACTGCATGGGTTAGAAGCTTTAATTTCCCCGTCTTCAGGGCAGGTATGCCATTCATTTATTGTTGTATGGTATTGAATCCCCGGATCGGCGCAGGACCATGCTGCATACGCAATCTCATCCCAGAACTCCTTGGCTTTTAAAGTTTTGCAAGGTTTGGGTGCTCTTTTTTCAGCTTTCGCTTTTTTCTTCTCAACACGCCAATAAAGATTCCAGTCGCCGTCGTTTAATACGGCATTCATAAATTCATTGTTTATTCTTATAGAGTTATTGGAATTCTGGCCGGAGACTGTAAGGTAAGAATCAGAGGTCCAATCAGTATCTAAAACCGGGAATTCTATTGATTTGAATCCGAGTTTTGCAAGATGAATTACTCTTTCAATATAGTTATTGGGAATATGAACTTTTCGTGCTTCAACAACGGCATGCTTCAAATTTTTATTTAGTGCTTTATTAAATCTGTCATTTTCCGGATGCTCATCGTAACAAGCTTTCATAATAGCGTTCAGATGCTGATTGCATAATTTTGATCCGGCCACAAGGGCAGCTACCTTTTGTTCTTCAACAACTTTCCAATTAATATATTCCTCTATATCGGGATGATCAAGATCCAAGGTAACCATTTTTGCAGCTCTACGGGTTGTTCCACCGGATTTAATTGCACCTGCCGAGCGGTCCCCGATTTTCAGGAATGACATTAATCCTGAAGATTTTCCGCCGCCGCTTAATGGTTCATTTGAGCCGCGAATTTCTGAAAAATTTGAACCTGTCCCGGAACCGTACTTAAATAACCTTGCTTCACGTACCCATAAATCCATTATGCCGCCTTCATTAACAAGATCGTCTTTTACGGATTGAATGAAACAAGCGTGAGGCTGAGGATGGGTATAAGCATCACCCGAGGCAGTTAGTTTTGCAGTTTTATAATCTACAAAATAATGTCCCTGGGAAGGCCCTGTAATTCCATATGCCCAATGAAGGCCGGTGTTGAACCATTGCGGGCTGTTAGGGGCAGTCATCTGGTATGCAAACATGTACATTAGTTCATCGTAAAAAGTTTTTGCATCTTCTTCGGAATCAAAGTAGTTTGCTTTCCAGCCCCAGTAAGTCCAGCAGCCTGCCAGCCTGTGAAATACTTGTTTTGCATCAGTTTCGGATGTTACTCTGTCTTTTTCAGGAAGCTGATTTAACTTTTCAGTATCGGCTGTTGAATTTTGCAGCCATACGGGTACTCCTTCTTCATCAACTTTCTTTAATAGTTTCGGAATGCCGGCTTTACGAAAATATTTTTGAGCAATAATATCGGTTGCAACCTGCGACCATTCTGAAGGGACGGAGACATCTTCCATTCTAAATACAGTTGAACCATCCGGATTTTTTATCTCTGAAATTCGTTTGGTAAATTCAATAGAAGATAACGGATCCAGTCCGGATTTTGTGAAATATCGTTCAATTTGCATTAATAAACTCCCTTCCCACGAAATTAAGATTCTAAATATATAATGAAATTTGATGTATCTGTCCCGATTTTTATCAGGATAATATTTAATAAAAATCTAAAGCGGTTAATTTTAATTGTCATGATTAAAAAATGTGTAAGAATTATTTTAGGATTAATTCAAACTAAATAAATTTGATTAAAAAGGAAATAGAACCCGAAAATATATTTTCAGGGAAAATTTTACCGTGGTAAAATTTATACAAACTTGAGAATATTTCAATTAAAAACCAAATTAAATATTTTTAAAATATTTTAACTTATAGTTGCATTTAATTCTTGAAATATTAATTTTTTTTAGTCGAAATATCAAAAAAGATTAAATAATATTTTTTAATTATATCCAAAACAGTATACTGAGCTTTTACCCCGTAAATAGGGCTTGAAATGCACTTCATCAGTTAATATTGACCAGCTATGTAAAAAATAGTTTAATTGTGGAATAATAGTTTAAATTTGTACTAAACGTTATATTTTACAAATTAAAATAAAAGTAATTAATGATTAAGATCACCGGGAATAAAATAATATTTGGGAATCAGTTTGGACTCAGATAAAGTTATAGAAATTGTTAATCTTTCCAAGCATTTCAGGGATTTAAAAGCAGTTAATAATTTAAACCTTAATGTTTACAAAGGTGATGTTTTTGGATTCCTCGGGCCAAATGGTGCCGGTAAAAGCACCACCATAAGAATGCTGGTATCTCTTATAACTCCAAGCGAGGGAAGTATAAAAGTATTTGGAAATACATTAAGACATCACCGGAAAGAAATATTGGGTAAAATTGGTGCAATTGTTGAAAAACCGGATTTTTATGGATATTTATCGGCTTATAAAAACCTTGAGATATTAGGAAAAATATCCGGCAAAGAAATAGGTAAAAACCGGATTATGGAAGTGCTGGAACTGGTTGGGCTGGAGAAAAGATTTAAAAGTAAGGTAAAAACTTACTCGCATGGAATGAAGCAAAGGCTTGGATTGGCGCAGGCTCTTTTGCACGATCCCGAACTCATCATACTGGATGAACCTACAACCGGCCTGGATCCCCAGGGAATGAAAGAAATTAGAGATTTAATCATTTACCTCAGCAAAGAAAAACAAAAAACTATTTTCCTCTCTTCTCATGTCTTATACGAGGTAGAACTTGTTGCAAATAGAATGATTATTATAGATAAGGGCTCTGCTAAAGTCGAGGGTTATGTTGAGGAATTACTGGACTCAAAAAGTGTACGTGTTACTTTTGAAGTTGATAACATGGAAAGAGCAAAATCCCTTCTGGATAATACCGCCTGGATAGATAAACTTGATACTGCTGTAAACGGGAAATTGATTTTTAATTTAGCACATGATGAAGTTTCTCAATTGAATAAATACCTGGTACAAAATGATATTTCTGTAGGAGCTGTTATTCCTACCCGTTCACTTGAAGAATACTTTCTAAACATTACACAGAAGGTATCCTGATGATTAAATTAATAAATATTGAGCTTTATAAAATATTTAAAAAATGGCGCTCTTATATAGGTTTTATTGCCATTGCTGTTCTCGTCCCCGTTATAGAATTTGCCTTGCAGATAGAAGGACATAAGTCAATAGATTTTATAACAAGAGATCTTCAACAATCTTTTTTATTTGTTGGAAATTTACTTAACACTTATTTCGTTTCATACTTAATACTTAACAGCCTTACTGTGCATATACCGTTTCTGATTACCCTGGTTGCCGGGGACCTTTTAGCCGGTGAATCTACTGCCGGTACTTACAGGCTGCTTCTTACCAGGCCGGTTTCAAGAATGCAAATCGTAAGTTCCAAATTTATTGCAGGCCTTATATATTCATTCCTGCTTATTCTTTTGCTTGCAGTGTTCAGCCTTGGGCTGGGTTATCTGCTTCTTGGAACAGGTGAATTGATTGTTTTCAGGAATGGAATTATTACAGTATTTGCAAAAAACGATATTTTGTGGAGGTTTCTTTTAGCTTATTGCTCTGCTGTATTAAGTATGAGTGTGGTAGCCTCGCTTGCTTTCTTATTCTCTGCGCTTGTTGAAAATGCGATAGGGCCCATTATTTCAACTATGGCAATTATAATAATATTTTTAATTGTTTCTGCAATTAACGTGGACATTTTCCAATCAATCAGGCCTTATTTATTTACAAGCTATATGGGTACATGGAGCATGTTTTTTGATAAACCTTTAGACAGGTTTGAGATTGTAAAATCAACTTTAATACTGCTCGGACATATCGCCGGGCTATTTGGTCTGGCGTCTTATATATTTTATAAGAAAGATATCCTAACGTAACTTGTTGCTTTATTAGTATTATAGAAATTAATCGATATTAAAATGAAAAAAATATTTTTATCCTTATTCCTTATAACTGCTGTTTGTTTCAGCCAGAGCAAAGATCCGGATCTTATAATAAAAAACCTTAAAGATAATTTCAAAAAAGTTAAAGATTATACGGCCGATGTGGATATAAAAGTAGATGTAAGTTTCTTAAAAGTGCCTGAAATGAAAGCTAAAATATATTTTAAGCAGCCGGATAAAACTCATATTGAGTCTGACGGATTCGCAATGCTACCGAAAGATGGGTTGTACACATCTCCATTATCTTTATTGAATGGAGAGTACACTGCAATTTATTCCGGCGATGAACTATTTGACGGGCATAAAACATATGTAGTAAAGATAATTCCCTTAAATGATAAAGGTGATGTTATACTTTCAACACTATGGATTGATCAGAGCGAAAACCTGCTGCGTAAAGTTGAATCCACAACTAAAACGAATGGTACTTTCATTATAATATTAAAATATGACAATAATAATTTCCCTTTGCCCCAAAATATAGAATTTACATTTAATACATCTAGGTTGAAGTTGTCGCGCAACTCCATGGAAGAAGATAATAGTAATAATAATAAAAATAATCCGGGAAATTCTACAGGAAAAGTATTCCTTACTTATTCTAACTATATAGTTAATAAAGGAATTCCGGACTCCATGTTTCCTAAAAAGAAAATAACTCCAAAAGGCTAGACGTCTTTTCTTAATTGTTCATCACGGATTAAAATCTCCAATGTGTTGATATTTTTTATTGCATCGATTGCACACTCCCACGCTCCTTCACAACATATACCGTCATTGGATGCGGATTCGAATGATTCGAGCGCCGTACGAATGCATGCATTTTTAATTTTTTCAGCTATCAGAACAATCTCAGAAATACCGGTATTTTCATCCATACTATAGCCTCAGGGCTTTATTAAACACTTTATGGAATAACACTAAATTCAAATTTTATTAAAATCCTATTTCATTAATAACCAGGAATTGGGGTTGAGGCAAAGTATTATTGAGCCGATCCTCTGGTCATAATGGCAACTTCCTGGGCAACTCTCTGATTATATTCGAATGCAAGTCTTCTATGGTTTATAAGGTCAACTATCGTTCCGATAACGCAAAGTCCTCCCGTAAAGAAAAAAAGCAGTCCCATGCCGATATGGCCTAATATAAACCGGTGTATCCCGGCAAATCCTATAAAACCTATACAGGCAGTCAATAAAATTGTTTGAGAATCTTTTCGCCTTGAACTATAAGCATTGGCAAAAAGCAATGCCTGGTTATCGTTCATATCCTTAATTAATCCCTGGACGAATATCATTTAATCACCCTCAAGATAGGGCATCATTTGAAATACGTTGGCCATTTGCTTTACCTTTCATTATAGTTTATTGTTTGCTGAAAATTAGAAATTGATTTTTTAATCAAATTAAATGAACGCATGCTTAATATTATAACTGCCGGAATTCCAAGTATATGAGTTTCTAATGATTCTTTAATATTACCATGAAATAAATAAGAAATGGAATGCCCCAATCCGCACCCGGGGCAGTGCTTAAATCCAAAATATTTAAAAGGACAAATTGAAAAGTGCGAATGATAATACGGATTTATTGAGGCCAGTATTGCAAACCCGGCAATCCATATAATTGCTTCAAAATTAATCTTTTTTATATATTCAAATATTTTAATCATTAATAAAAGCAGATTGGTAAAGCAATGAGAAATTACTATTATAATACCTAAATTTAACTATGTTAACAAACTATTCAAAATATATACGTATTAATAAAATGAATACACATTTATGTTTACTTATTAAACCTAATAGATTCATTGGAAATATTTATTTTCAAAGGTCTCTTTGTAAAACAGATAAAAAAAACCATATACCACCGGGGTTAACCCCGCCAGGTTACAGCTTTTAAATATAACAATCTTGTGAATGTTTTTTGCTATAGTTTATTTACAAACAAATTATTACAATCCGGCGGCCCGAAGGGCAAATTTTCCTAATGGAAAATTTGGGTTAAATTTATATTTTATTAATCTGTTTAAAATAAATTAAGGATGAAGAATGGAACCAAAGTGGCTTGAATGGGCAAAAAGCTTGCAGGCTATTGCACAAAACGGACTTACTTATGCTGAAAATGAATTTGATATTGAACGGTATGACCAAATAAGGAATATCTCGGCGGAAATTATGGCATCCAATTCCGGCGGCGATTTTGAATTTATAAAGGAATTATTCAGGAAACAAGAAGGATACGCAACACCCAAGGTAGATGTCAGGGGTGTTATCTTTAAGAGTAATAAAATATTGCTGGTTAAAGAGAAAATCGACGGCGGCTGGACGTTACCCGGCGGCTGGGCCGACCCAAATGAAACTCCTTCTGAATCGGTAGAGAGGGAAGTATTCGAGGAATCCGGCTTTATTGTTAAATCAAAAAAAATACTGGCCGTATTAGACAGAACAAAACAAGGGCATCTCCCTCCGTTTCCTTTTCATGTATATAAATTATTTTTTCTTTGCGATTTGCAGGGAGGCAGTAAATCAACCAGCAATGAAACTACGGATGTTGATTTTTTTGAGGAAAACAATATACCCGGACTTTCGAGTTCGAAGAGTCTTAAAAAGCCAGATAGACCGTTTTTTTGAGTTTTATAGAAATCCAGGTTTGCCAACTGATTTTGACTAAAAGAATATGATTTTTTTAATCCAAACTCCCGGAGTTCATGAAGTCTGGCATTTCATATCTCTTTTTATGAAAAAATATTTCGATTGATTATTATTATGCAGGATTTGAATTAAGTAGTTCCATATATTTTTCAGGCCGGCTCAGGCTTTTAAATCCAAATTGACTGTACAATCCATGTGCATCATTAGTAGCAAGCATCCACTTTTTTACTCCGTCAAGGCCGGGATATGAAAGAATGCTTCCAATTAACTTTTTACCCAGACCGATACCGCGGAATTTTTCCAGTACAAATACATCGGCTATATATGCAATCGTTATATAATCTGTTAATACGCGTGCATATCCGGCCTGATCATTGCCATTATAAATACCGAAACAAATAGAACTTTTAATAGTTTTTTCAACTGCTTCCCGGCTTCTTCCGGCGGCCCAATATGAATTTGTTAAAAATTCATAAACAACATCTACATTCAATTTTGATTTATCCGAACTGACTATAAAATCATCTGCTGAAAAACTCATATTGTCCTTTAGCGGTTAAATAATTATTATCATTAATAAAATTAAGAAAATATCTTCAAAATAAATTTGATCATAACTGCCGGCAATTCAAACATTTCTCACAGATATTTTTATCTCAACTTATCCCAGATTGGAGAACCTTTATCATCTCTTAATTGAAGGATAATTGTATCGGCAGTAAGTTTGGATGCCATAAAAACATGCGCCCCTTTGCATACTGCTCTGCATCCTTCAATCACTACCTGCTGTTTTGGCTGTATATTAAGATTTAAATAAACTCCCACCCATTTAGGACAAAGATGAACAGTAACCGTGTCCTTCCCTGATAAAACTTGTAGTTGAATGCCCTGGGCCATACCCGGCATTGGCGATGCTGACAAAACATTTAATACTATCCCGGAAACAGTGTCTATTTTGTTGGAGAAAAGTTTATTGTACCTGCCGCTTTCTTCCCAGCCATCGGTCTTGGTTTGCGGAAAAATATTCATGGATAGAAAAACAGTGAAGTAAAAGCATATTTTCAAATTGAAAATATTCATCTTTCAGCCCTTTCCTTAATAATTTACAAGGAAAATTTAGCCAACCCAATTTTCTGCAAAATCATCTCTTGCAGTAAGATCATCCTTTTGAAAAATAAGATTATTCGATTTAACGCAAATTGTAGGAATCTCTGAATAATGAAAGATTTTATTTGTTACATTACCGGTAAGCATATGGGATAAACCCGACCAGCCGTGAGAAGCGATAACAATTAGATCTATATTATTTTTAATTGAATATTTTAATATTTGTTCATGAGGTTTGCCTGATTTTAGAACCTCAATTATTTTTACGCCTTTAGGGGAAATTTTATTTATAAATCTTCGCAGGTCTTCTTCAGCATTAAGTTCCCTGGTCTTTTCAAATCCCTCTTTGTTGTCGCCTGACCAATACTTTTCAGTATTAAGAATAGGTTCAACAACGTGTATGATGTGGAGTATAGCTTTAGAAAACTTTGCCAGGCTTTGAGCAAATTCTAATGCTTGGAGAGAATTATCTGAGAAATCTGTCGGAACCAGAATATTGCCGAAATTTGTCATATTTAACTCCTCTGAAATTCTGTAAATATTAAATGAAATCAGGCCAGCAAAGATGTCATGTACTTTGAAACTTCGTATAAGTCAAACGGTTTATAAAATACAGAGCTTATATATTTTCTTATATTCAGATCAAATTTCTTATTATTATCCTGGTAAACATAAGTAAGTATTACAGGAATTTCAGGATGATGTTTATTCATTTCTTTACAGAATGCTTCAACCGAATTCGACGGCTGTACATCCAGGATTAACAGATCAAATTTAATATGTTTAGTCATTGTCTTCAGGATATGTACATCGGTAGTAGTAGTTACATTGTAATCACTTTGTAAATACATAAAGAGGCTTAGGCAAATATTGGAATCGGGGCTATATACAACAATTTTCTTCATTCAAAAAATCAATTTATTTTATTCATTAACACGAAATACAAATAGTTCTCCATTTTGTAAAATGCCATTTACGTGCCAATTACGATAGCAGTGTGAAACTGAATAGATGTTTGATTTCTAACCAAATTGTTGGTATGCAACAAGGCAGGGCTTTAATTTAATGCTTTTTTGTTCAAAAAGTTCCCGCAATTGAAAAATATTGATTAACCGTTACAATAAATGAGAAAAAATTTATTGTAAGGCAAAAAGGTTATAATTTAATTTTACGAAATATTTAAGCCGGTCTTTAAGCCTTAATATCAAGTTCTTTTAGCTTCCTGTATAAAGTCGACAGTCCCACTTTAAGCAGGTCGGCTGTTTTTTCCTTATCAAAATTATTATTTTCCAGTGCTTTATAAATATAATCTTTTTCAAATTTCCTTACAGATTCTTCCAGTGAACCCATTTTTGAAAAATCAGTGGCTGCCGTTTTTGAATTAAATACCTGCGGTAAATCTTTAAGAGTAATAAACTCATCTTTGCAGAATATAACTGCACGCTCAAGGGTATTTTCCAATTCGCGAATTTCACCTTTCCATTCGTAGGCAATTATTGCACGCATAGCTTCGGGATCAATTCCCTTGATATTCTTGTTCATTTCGCGCCTGTATTTATTCAGGAAGTGATCTGCAAGCAACGTTATATCTTCCTCTCTTTCTTTTAAGGAAGGTAGGTTTATTTCAACAATATTCAACCTGTAATAAAGGTCCTCTCTGAATCTTCCTGCATTTACTTCTTCCTTAAGATCCCTGTTTGTAGAAGCGATAAACCTTACATTAACCTGTATCGAAGCTGTAGAACCAACTGGAGTATATTCTTTTTCCTGTAGAACCCGGAGAAGCTTTACCTGTAACTGCAAAGGAAGTTCGCTTATTTCATCAAGAAATAATGTACCGCCGTCCGCAGCCTTAACATAACCTTCTTTATCCGCAATTGCGCCAGTAAATGAACCCTTTTTGTGCCCAAATAGTTCGCTCTCTATTAAATTTTCGGTTATAGTGCCGCAATTAACTGAAACAAGAGGCTTGTTCTTTCTTCTGCTGCTATAGTGAAGCGCCTTGGCTACAAGTTCTTTACCGGTTCCGCTTTTCCCGGTTATCAGGACTGTGGTATCGGTTTCCGCAACAGTCTGAATCATTTCATAAACTTTTTTAATTGCAGTACTTTTTCCTATGATGTTTTCAAAATCATAATTTCTTTGTACTTCTTTTCGTAGCAGCCTGTTTTCCATGAGAAGATTTTTTATCTCAAACAGTCTCTTGATTTTAATAATTAATTCATCAAATTCAACCGGTTTAAGTAAATAATCACTTGCACCGTTTCTAAGCGCAGAAATAGCCGTATCTAATGAACCGAAAGCAGTTATTATCACAACGGAAGTTTGAATATTCAGCTTTTTAATTTCTTCAAGAAGTTCTATCCCTTTCATTTGAGGCATTTCAAGATCAGTAATGACTAAATCAAAACTTTCTTCAACAAGCTTATTATAAGCCGCCAATCCGTTCTCAGCTTCATGAACCGTATAGCCTTCTTTCCTGAGTACAAAGGCTAAAGATTCCCTGATTATATCTTCATCATCAACTACTAATATTCTTTCGGGCATAATATATCTCTCTTCTTAAGGTTGTAAAGGTAAAATAATTGTGAAAGTAGTTCCTTTTTTTTGCTTACTTTCAACTTTGATATCTCCCTGAAAGCTTTTGACTATTCCATAGCTTACCCACAAGCCAAGTCCTGTACCTTTTCCTTCCTTCTTTGTTGTAAAAAAAGGTTCAAAAACTTTGTTCAGGTTGTCTTCAGGGATACCTCCGCCTGTATCTTTAAATACAATAATAACATTTTCCTCATTAATACTGGATTTAACAAAAATTCTGTGCTGAATATGTGTATCATTAATTTCTGCTATTGCATCAACTGCATTTAATAGGATGTTTACAAAAATTTGTTGAATTTGATCCGAGATGAGCGGTAACAACGGTATTTTATTATACAGTTCAACATCAAATATTATATCTTTAGCTTTCGCTCCTACTTTTATAATTTCTATTGCTTCCACAATGTTTTGATTTATATCTGTTAATTGTAACTCATAATTTGACGGGCGCGAAAAATCCACCAAATCCCTTATAATTTTGGAAATTCTTGTCACCTGTTTTTTAATTAGTTCAAGTTTCTCTTTGGCAAATTCATCGGAAGTTGACCTTTGAACTACCTGTACCAGGGCAGAAATTGAAGCAAGCGGGTTTCCTACTTCATGTGCAACTCCCGCAGCAAGTGTGCCGATACTCTCCATCTTTTGTGTATGAATAAGCTGTTTCTCCAGCAATTTTTTTTCCGATAAGTCCCTGTGAATACCGAAAAAACCGTAAATCTTTCCTTCGTTATCCAGTATAGGGGATATCAGCAGTTGAGTGTAAAATGGGTCGCCGCTTTTTTTCCTGTTCTCAACTTCTCCCACCCAAACTTTACCGCTGTTTATAGTGTTCCACATGTTCATCCAGAATTTCCCGGAGTGTTTTCCGCTGCTGAAAACACTCGGGTTCTTTCCTATCAATTCTTCTTTGCTGAAACCGCTCGCATCAACAAATGCCTGGTTAACATAAACCATTTTGCCTTTTGGATCGGCTATTTGCAGCGGGTTTACTGTATTCTCGGCAACATAATAAAATCGTAAAAACTCAATTTCTTTTAATTTTTCAGCGGTTATATCCCTGGCAATAAGAAAATATAATATTCGTTCGGCAAAAGAATACGGTGTAATAGACAGGTTAATATCTATAATTCTATCTTTTAATTTCAATTTTGAGAAGCAGCTTGTGAAGTTATTATTTTTTACGGCTTTGGCAAATGTGTTTTTTGTTTTATTTACTGATGATGGTTCAAGAAGCTCAAAAAAATTGCTGCCGGATATATTCTCAGGAGAAAGATTTAAGGTATTGACTGCGGTTTTATTCAACGCAACCAGTTCACCATTTTCGGATATTAAAAAACACATATCCTGGAATGAGTCAAAAAAGCTAAAATCAAATTTATATTTTTTATTCATTAAAATTTTAAATTCAGTGCCTTGAACATGAAAGTTAATAATTCACACCATAGTAAAGATAAATAAACTGGAGATTTAATGTAAATCCGGGAAAAAATCATTCAAAAGCGAAATTTGCTTATAATCTTGTCCTATATACAATTAAATCAATAATAATCATAATAACGGATATTATAATAAATTTTTCTCGTCATTGGGAATCTTATTTCTTTGCTTCCAACCAGTGAGAAATAAATTCATTTATAAGAATTAGTTTATTAAATATTTTTATACAAAAGTGAAAATAGTTTTTAATTTATCCGCATATTTTAAGTTGGAATGAAGATTGCTGTTTTACAATTATTGAAGGTTCCAATCAAATAAATTTGCGGTTTAGTCTTTCGAATTCTTAATATTGTTCTAATATAGAGTAGAAATCAGGTTTATCTTATTTATTATTAAGTTTACAACGGCCTGACGGGAATTGTAGTAATAGTCTTTTTGAGAGCAAATCATTATAAAGATTTTAAATTAATAATGTTTCAGATTACTAATTCAAATCTTTAAAATAATTTGGCATAATTTGTATGCCTCTTTTATTTAATCCCACCTTGGGGCATGGTGAATGTAGATCCGCAAGTAGACCGCCATGTCCCAAATAATTTCCGCACAATAAATATCGATTAACCCTGGATATTATACTATTGTCTTATTCACAATGTTCATATTCTGTGATGACAGTAACATATAACGTTTATTATTATGAATTCATTTTATTTCCGGCAAGCGGGTATGGTTGAAGTAAAATCAGGAGAGAATTTTAGAGTTTTTGATCGAAATTTAAACAGTCTTAATCATTCAGAAATTTATGAATAATCCTATTTAATTGTTCAAATTCTATTAAGAATGCATCATGCCCGAATTGAGAGTTTATTTCAGCATACTTTGAGTCGGGAATTAACGACGCTAATTCTATTTGTTCACTTGCAGGGTAAAGAATATCCGTTGAAATTCCTATGTTCAGTGATCTGGCTTTTATGCTTTTTAAAACATCTTCAAATGAACCCCGGTTATAGCTTACATCGTGTAGATCCATTGCATTGGTAATATAGAGATAAGAATTTGCATCGAACCTGTTTACAAGTTTATCACCCTGGTATTTTAAATAGCTTTCAACCTGGAATAAATCTCTTTTGCCGAATATATTTGTTGTTCCTTCAATCCTGCTTCGCCTGAATTTATTCTCAAATGAAATATTACTGCGGTAACTTATCATTGCAATTTTCCTTGCAAGACTTAGCCCTTTTAATGGCTGGGTATTGTATTGCCCGCCTTGCCATTCAGCGTCATTAATAATGGCGTCGCGTGCAATTTCATTTAGAGCGATACTCCATGGTGAATGCCTTGCCGAGGTTGCAATGGGTATTATTGATTCAATCATTTCGGGATGCATTATCGCCCATTCAATAACCTGCATACCTCCAAGAGATCCCCCTGCAACAGTTACTAACCTGTTAACTCCTATTGTTTGCAGTAAGCGGTATTGAACTTTAACCATATCCCGCACGGTAATAACCGGGAAGTCCAGCCTGTATTTCTTTCCGGTAAGAGGATTTATGCTTGAAGGGCCTGTGGTACCGTAACAACTTGTAAGAAAGTTTGGACATATAACAAAATATTTATCTGTATCAAAAACTTTACCGGCTCCTATTAATGGATCCCACCAACCGGGTCTTCCCAGGTTCATCTTATTATATTTGAATAGAAATTCTTCCTTCTTAGTCTTTTCTGTTTCCTCTTCATTAATAATTCCCGCTGCATGAGCATTGCCGGTTAATGCATGACAAATTAAAATAGCATTAGTCCCGGTATTATTTAAAGTGCCGTAGCATTGGTATGCGGTAGTGACGCTTTCCAGCTTTTCCCCTGATTCCAGGCTAAGAGGATTATTTCCGTCATATAATTGTTTGAAATTCGTTTTTGGCGATATTCCTATAGATTCTTTCAGTGCAGTATCCATTTTATTTTACAGTTGAATATTCTTTAAAACTTCAAATTTAATAAAATACCGGCAGAGATGATAAAAATTCTTCTCTGCCGCTAAAATAATAGTTATATCAATCAGGCTTTTACAGCGCTATGAACAGCAGCTTTAATTGCTTCATCAAAGTCCTCAATGATATCATCAATATGTTCCAATCCTACGGATACTCTGATCTGTTCGGGTAATACACCTGATTCTTTTTGTTCCGTATCCGAAAGCTGCTGATGAGTTGTAGATGCAGGATGAATTACAAGGGTTTTAGCATCTCCTACATTTGCAAGTAAACTGGAAAGTTTAACATTATTAATAAATGATTTACCTGCCTCGATTCCGCCTCTGATTCCAAAGGCCAGCATAGAACCAAATAATCCGTTTCTTAAGTATTTCCCTGCAATTTTATGATATGGATGGCTTTCCAGGCCCGGATACCATACCCATTCAACATGAGGGTTTTTCTCCAGCCACTTTGCCAATGCTAAACCATTTTGTGAGTGTCTTTCAATTCTTAATGATAAAGTCTCTATTCCCTGAAGTAATAAGAAAGCATTAAACGGACTTAAAGCGGGACCAAGATCTCTCAGGCCTTCAACACGCGCCCGGATGATAAAAGCGATATTGCCGAATTGGGAGCCCTTTCCAAATACCTCGTTAAATTTTAGGCCATGGTATCCCGGGGAAGGTTCTGTGAAAATAGGAAAGTTCCCATTGCCCCAGTCAAATTTTCCGGAATCTACAACAACCCCGCCGATTGAAGTCCCATGCCCGCCAATCCATTTTGTTGCTGATGCAACAATAATATCTGCACCGTGATCAAAAGGTCTCACAAGATAACCCGCCGCTCCGAATGTATTATCAACAATTAATGGTATTCCATGACGGTGAGCAACTTTAGCAATTTCTTCAATATCCGGAACATTTAGTTTCGGATTACCTATTGATTCGATGTAAAGAGCTTTCGTTTTATTGTCAATTAACTTTTCGAAATCTTCAGGGGAGTCGCCGTCAACAAATTTTACATTTATGCCAAGTCTCGGAAAGGCAACCTTGAACTGATTGTATGTTCCGCCGTAAAGCAATGAAGTAGAAACTATATTTTCACCTGCCTGGGCAATTGTAGTAATGGCAATTAATTGAGCAGCCTGGCCCGATGCGGTTGCCAGTGCGGCAGCTCCGCCTTCCAGGGCAGCGATACGTTTTTCAAAAACATCGTTTGTGGGGTTCATAATCCTGGTATAAATATTACCGAATTTTTGCAGGCCGAATAAATCTGAGGCATGCTGTGCATCGTTGAAATTGTAAGAAGTAGTCTGGTAAATTGGAACTGCACGCGCCCCTGTAGTTGGGTCGGGAACCTGTCCGGCGTGCAATTGCAGGGTCTCGTATTTGTAGTTTCTTTCTTTTCCGTTAGTGCTCATAGTTTTAACCTTTCGATATATATTGATAAATTAATAATTATAATAGCTTTCTAATTCTCTTACCGTTATCATAAAAAAAACCTCTCCGGGAAAGATTACTCGAAGAGGTTTAAAAAAACTTCTTCTCTCATCTTTCCCATACTTGCCGGTAAATCCGGCAGCGGGCAGGAGGTAGCACCATGGCCCCCGGTATAATCGGGGCGGTTGCTAAGGTTTCATAGGGCCTGATCCCTCAACCTTTCTCGATAAGAGCTTTTCAAATTATTTTTGTATTCGTCAGGTCATAAATTCATCCAATTAAAAAGCCCTTCACGATAAGGTCTCGGGAAGGGCTCAGTCTTAAATTCAATTTTTAATTATCAGGCTGCGTCCTTCCGTGATGACATACCCATCATCATACAGCATAGGCACATAGCCATTGGGCTTTTAATCCGGTTAATATTTTTGGGTTCTTTTTTCATATTAAATTTTCACAAATATAAGTTTTGTACCGCTTCATGTCAATACTATTCTGAAAATAAATGGCTAATTCACATTGTATGTGCGCAGAATTAAATTTTTTTTCAATTTTTCACTATCTGCAATATTAAAAGGCTCCGGTTAAAATATTAATTTGTAAGTCTCTGGCTTACCTGTTAGTCTCAGGCTCAAAACATTATAAACGATTTATCTAAACACAATATAATATTGATTTTGTTCTAAGTCCCGGCGGGACGAAATGTTTATAGCAAAAAGCGACCCACCAACAATCCTTCTCCTAAGCCCGTTCTACAGCTCAATCATTCGTATAAAGTTTGGCCGCTTTTTCTGCGGAAGTAGTGATACCTTTAATAAGCGCAGAACTGAATCCATTATGCTCCATCTGGTTTAACCCTACGATTGTACATCCTCTCGGTGTTGTAACTTTATCAACTTCACTTTCAGGATGGCTCTTTGTATCAACTAATAACGACGCTGCTCCTTTTGCAGTTTGAGCTGCCATCAATAAAGCATCTTCAGAATGAAAGCCTATTTCTATTCCGCCCTGTGAAGCAGCACGGATTGCACGGAGGAAGAAGGCTATTCCGCAAGCGCATAATGCCGTTGCCGGAACCATAAGGTCTTCGTCGATTATAAGTGTTTTACCTACAGAGTCAAATATCTTTTTTGCAATTTTTAAAGCGCCGTTGGTTTTTGTATCCGAAGCCAGGCACGTCATTGATTCCTGGATCGCAATTGCTGTATTCGGCATTGCCCGTACAACCGGTACATCCTTGCCGATTGATTTTTTTATATCTTTTACCGAAGCGCCTGAAACTACGGAAATTACAATGTGTTTATTAATATTAATAACTTCACTAATTTCCTTTAAAACTTCATCAAGCTGTTTGGGCTGTACGGCAACGATAATGATTTCTGAGTCCTTAACCGCCTGTTTATTATCGGCGCTGATTTTGAATCCTCTTTTTTTGTAATCTGTCAAAGATTCAATTCTTCTTTTGGTTATGTATATATTCTCATGTGAATACAAATTTGCATTCTCAAGGCCGTTTGCAATAGCAAGGCCGATATTTCCGCCGCCGATTACAGCTACACTTTTTTTTGTTTCCATTTTAATTCCAAATTAATTTTAAAAATATTTATTATTTACTGAATCCACTTGATTTTATATTAGCACCAGTCTTGCCTTGAAGAATGAGGCTAATATTATTTTTCAACAAAGCAGCCCATAACTTCAGTTATGGGTATTAAATAGAAAAATGAAATTTCAATCGTTTTACTTGTCCGCCTCAGGAGGAACGATTTACCACTACCTACTCATAAATTAGTTCAATGTGCTTTTTGCAAATTTATTCATATAAAACAAATTTTAACACAGGCTATTTAACTCGGGGAATAATAAAGCCCGGACTTTATTGGCTTGAGCCAAAGGCCCATCCGCCTCTGGAGGAAACGCCTAATGCGTATATGAATTTACAAATCCCCGGCACCTGCCTACCGAAAGGTAAGCAGGTGCCGGGGTAACTCAGTTATTTCTTAAAAAGCTGCTGAGGTCTTCATAATTTGTTGAAATTTTTACCGAATGCTTTTCTTGGGTTAGGCAAAGTTTTAAACGTTCGGGTATTTCTATCTGTTTATTAATAACACTTTCAACTATGTCGCCGAATTTTGAGGGATGTGCGGTTTCTAAAATTATACCTGCAAAATCACTAAGTTTTTTTTCATTTATATACTTTTGAAATGCCAGGTAACCAACCGCTCCATGAGGATCTATTACATAATTATATTTAGAATATACTTCTTTCATCGCTGCTTTTGTCTGCTTGTCTGAGAAACTCGCACTATAAATTATTTGTTTGATTATATCGTGTTTACGGCCGTACATATCAAGAATACGTGCAAAGTTGCTGGGATTACCTACGTCCATCGCATTGGATAATGTTTTAACCGAGGGCTTCGGTGTAAAAACAGACGTTTCGATATAATCCGGAAACACATCATTTGCATTTACGGCAGCAATATAATCACTAATGGGAAGCCCCATTTCCCTGGCAAATAATCCCGCTGTAAGATTGCCGAAATTTCCGCTTGGAACGGAAAGAATTATCCTCTGTTTATTTTTAATAACTTGCGCATAGGCATTAAAGTAATAGAATGACTGCGGGATAAGCCGTGCAATATTAATTGAATTTGCTGAAGAAAGTGTAATTTTTCCGGCAAGCTGTTTATCCGGGAATGCCTGTTTTACAAGTTTCTGGCAGTCGTCGAAAGTCCCGTCAACCTCCAGTGCAGTAATATTTTCACCTAAAGTGGTAAGCTGCTGTTCCTGTATCCGGCTTACTTTACCGCCGGGATAAAGCAAAACAACTTTAATACCGTCAACTTTATAAAACCCGTTTGCAACAGCGCTGCCGGTATCGCCCGAAGTAGCAACAAGAATAACTATATCCTTATCGGAATCTTTATTCAGATAAGACATTGTCTCAGCCATAAATCTTGCGCCAAAATCCTTGAAAGCTAATGTAGGGCCGTGAAATAATTCAAGAATATTAGTCCTTTCATCAAGCGGTACTACCGGTGCATCAAAGTTTATTGCTTTATCTACAATATTATGTAATATATTATCCGGTAAATCCCCGTTCAATAAATTCTTTGCCACAGTGTAAGAAATTTCTTTGAAAGAACATTTCGAAATGTTCTGAATAAATTCAAGGGGCAGTTTCGGAAATTCAGACGGCATAAATAATCCGCCGTCATCGGCAATTCCTTTTAACACTGCTTCCTTAAACGATACTATGTTATTTTTATTATTTGTACTGTAATATTTCATTATTTCTGTGTTCGATCTTTTTTATGCAAATAATTCTAACTCGATGTCTAATTTAAATTTCACCAGCCCAAAACCTATAATCGTCCCCTCTAGGGAGGGGTGCAGGGGTGGGTTGAAGCGCCGATTTTTAGATCATTCAACCTTAATTCATACCTTTATACTTATTTATTACCCAATCACCTTAGGCCCCTGTTTATTTATTTTTGATATATATAAATCCCCTTCAACCTTAATTGAAGAAAGGGCTTTCATCATTGCATCGCCGGTTTTTTTTGCAATTGCTTCCGATTTGCTTAATGCAAATATTGAGGGGCCCGAACCCGAAATACTGCACCCCAGGGCTCCTGCCTCAATTGCGGAATCTTTAATTATATTGAATCCCGGTATAAGAATCGATCTTACCGGTTCAACTATTACATCCTGCAGAGACCTGCTTATCAGGCCGTAGTCGCCGGTCGTTAATCCGGCTATAAGCCCGGCAACATTACCCCATTGTTCTACTGCATCGGCCAGGAGGATTTGTTTGCGTAAAATCTTCCTGGTATCCGCCGTACTTATTTCAAGTTTTGGATGAACAATAGTACAAAAAAGTTGTCCCGGAGTTTTAATGTTCACAACATCAATCGGATTGATGCTTCTTACAACTATAAATCCGCCCATTAAACACGCTGAGATGTTATCTGCATGCGGGGTGCCTCCTGAAGTCAGTTTTTCACCTTCAAGGGCAAAAGGCAGCAGTTCTATTTTTGATAATGGCTTTCCAAGAAGTTCGTTAAGTCCAAATACACTTGCAACAGCGCTGGCAGCGCTTGATCCAAGCCCGCTCCCAAGCGCCATTTTTTTATGAACTTCCATCTCAATGCCTTTTTTAAACTTTAAATGTCCGGCAAGCGCCATAAGTGAAACTCCCGCTGTGTTTTTTAGCGGGTCTAAGGGAAGTTTTCCTTTATCTCCGGTTATTTTTGTAATGGTAATCCCCGGTTTATCTTTGATTTTCAGGACGACCTCGTCTCCGGGCCAGTCTATCGCAAAGCCCATTATATCAAAGCCGCAGCTTACGTTCGTTACGGAAGCAGGTGCAAATACTTTTATGTTTTTTTTCATTATGTTTTGCTTAAAATAAAAAAGAGGCCCGTTTAATTAATAAGTCTCTTTTATAAATGATTAAATAAACCCTTTAGCTTTCATAAGTTCCGCGCAAAGCAAAGCGCCGCCTGCAGCGCCGCGGTTTGTGTTATGCGAAAGAACAACAAACTTGAAATCGAATAATGAATCTTCGCGAAGCCGTCCAACGGAAGCCGCCATACCTTTATCAAGATTTCTATGAATTCTTGGCTGCGGATATTTTTCTTCCTCAAAATAATAAACCGGTTTTAAAGGAGCAGTCGGCAGATTTAATTTCTGCGGCTCTGCCGAAAAATTTCTCCATGCTTCTATTATTTCTTCTTTTGTGGCTTTCTTTTTTAACTTTACCTGAACACATTCGGTATGGCCGTCAACTACTGCAACACGGTTGCACTGCGCGCTGATTTTTATATTTTCGTTTATAATACTTTCTTTTCCCAGCTTCCCGAATATCTTTAAAGGTTCGGATTCCATTTTAGGCTCTTCACCTGAAATAAATGGAATAACATTATCAATGATATCAAGACTTGAAACACCGGGATAACCCGCCCCTGAAAGAGCCTGCATTGTTACAACATTTACTGCTTCCAGCCCGAAATTATCGTATAGCGGTTTAAGTGCTAGTACTAAACCAATAGTTGAGCAGTTGGGATTGGTGACTATGCATCCGCCGTTATTCTTTTGAATTTTAATCAACTCAAGATGGTTTGCATTTATTTCCGGAACAAGCAGGGGAACATCGGGATCCATCCTGTGATTTTTTGAATTGGAAACCACAGCGTATCCTTTTTTTGCAAAAGCTTCTTCAACGCTGCCTGCAACTCCGGCATCTAATCCTGAAAAAACTATTTTACTGTTTAAAACCGGTTCGCATTCTTTTACAGTCAGTTCGGCAACATCTTTAGGAAGGGGAGTTGATAGTATCCAGTTTACAGCGTTTTTATATTTTTTACCCGCTGATCTTTCTGATGCTGCCACTTCGGTTACCTGGAACCAGGGATGATTTGATAGTAATTCAATAAACTTTTGACCGACGCTTCCCGTAGCGCCCAGTACTCCGACCGGGATTTTTTCATTATTAGCCATTTATTCTCTCTATATTATTTAACTTAAATTATATTTTCAAATTTGGACTTAAAATTTAATCAATATCGATTAAAAAATTTCATTAACTGAAGTTACCCAAATGATATTTAAAGTAGCCCCGGCATTTATGCCTGGGACTTGAAATTACAAATCATTATCGGCATTTCCGCCAGAGGCGGATGAGCCTTGCAGTGTGTTGCAAATAGCCCCGGCTTTTAAGCCGGGGGTAATCTTTTTCACAAGAATTCGGCATTTCCGCCAGAGGCGGATGAGCCTTTGGCTCAAGCAAACAAAAAGAACGCAACAATGGACTAAAGTCCTAAGGTTTTGTTGAATTTACCCATCCCCGACTTAAAAGTCGGGGCTACTAAATAATATTAACAAAAAACGAATATTGAAAATAACGATATCTCAACTCAAATAATTTGATATCCTTATTATATCCGCAAACACTCCTGCCGCAGTAACATCTGCCCCGGCTCCCGGGCCCTTGATTACGATAGGGTGTTCCCGGTAATGTGTTGTATAAAATGCATACATGTTGTCGCTGCCCGTTAATGAATAAAACGGATGCTGACTGTTTACTTCCTGTAATGATATTTCAGCTTTGCCGTTTTCAAGATTTGCAACATAACGCAATACATTGCCTTTATCTGCCGCACGTTTCCTTTTCTCTTCAAATTTTTTATCAAATTCAGCAAGTTTCTTAAAAAACTCTTCAACTGATTTTGATTTTCTTGCCGGCACAGGCACAAGGTTTTCAACTTTTATATCCTTAAGTTCCAATGATAACCCGGTTTCGCGGGCAAGAATCAATAACTTTCTTGCCACATCCATTCCGTTAAGATCCTCACGCGGATCGGGTTCGGTAAAACCTTTTTCCTTGGCTTCCTTAACAATCTGGCTGAATGTTTTTCCTTCTTTAAATGAACTGAATATATAGCTTAAAGTCCCGGACATTACACCTTCTATTTTTAAAACCTTATCGCCGCTTGAAACAAGATCGGTTAAAGTATTGATTATGGGCAGGCCGGCGCCTACGTTTGTTTCATATAAAAATTTAACATTATGTTTTAATGCCGATTGTTTAAGCGCCTGGTAATACTCAAAGCTTCCTGAATTTGCCCGTTTATTCGGCGTTACTACGGAAATGTTTGCGTCTAATATTTCTTTATACTGGCCCGGCACATAATCACTGGCGGTACAATCAACAAAAATACTGTTCGGAAGATTCAATTTTTTCATCTCTTCTATCATAATACTAAGGTTGGTTTTAGTTCCTTCCTTGTTAAGCCGTTCCTCCCAGTTTTCAGGATCAACACTGTTGGAATCGATCAGCATTTTACGGCTGTTTGCCAGGCCTATTATCTTAACGTTTAGAAAATATTCCCTTCCCAGAAAATCGGTCTGAATATTCATTTGTCTCAGTAAAGTTCCGCCGACTAAACCGGTGCCGACGACAAACAAGTTCACAGTTTTTACTATCGATAAGAAAAAAGCATCATGAAGAGCGTTAAGAGCTTTTGCTTCATAATCTCTCGGGATTACGGTGGAAATGTTTAGTTCCGATGAACCCTGTGCTATTGCAACTATATTTACGCCGTTCTTTCCCATCGCCTGGAATATTTTACCCGATATACCGGGGGTCCTGCGCATATTTTCCCCGACAACTGCAATAATGGATAGATTAGTTTCAACAACAGGTTCAAGGATTAATTTTTCTTTGATCTCATAATAAAATTCCTGCTGAATGGCTTTTTTAGCGGCATTTGAATATCTGGGCAGTACGGCAAAGCAAAGCGAATGTTCGGATGAAGCCTGCGTTATAAGAATAATGTTAATCTTCTTAGCGGCTAAAGCTGAAAATATACGCTGGGCAATACCGGCAACACCTACCATTCCGCCGCCCTGGACTCTTAACAACGCAATATCATCTATTGAAGATATTCCTTTAATTGAAAAATTATTTGAGCCCGACTTATCATTAACTAAGGTGCCTTTAAAATCAGGGTTGAATGTATTTTTTATCCTGATTGGAATTTTCTTTTCCATTGCAGGGTGCATTGTAGGCGGGTGAATTACTTTAGCGCCGAAATGCGAAAGTTCCATAGCCTCTTCATAAGTAAGGGTTTCCAGCGGGAAAGCTTTTTTAACTTTTTTCGGATCGGCGGTAAGCACGCCGTCAACATCCGTCCAGATTTCTATTTCTGTTGCATTTAATGCAGCTCCGAAAATTGCTGCAGTAAAATCAGAACCCCCTCTGCCGAGTGTAGTAGTCTCATTTATTCCGGTAGAGCCGATAAAGCCCGTGATAATCTGAAATTTTTTATGTGTATTGAAATAACTCCTGATGTTCTTGTAAGTAAGCTCAAAGTCAACTTTCGCAGCTCCGAATCCCTCGTCTGTTTTAACAAGAGTCCTGGAGTCAAGGTATTCGCAGTCAACGCCGCTGTCCATTAAAGCATTTGCAATAATGAACGAAGACATCCTTTCGCCGAAACTTAAAATAAAATCCAGAGTTCTTGGCGAAAGTTCAGCTATCAGGTAAACACCGTGCAGCACATCTTCCAGTTCATTTAAAGTGTATTTCAGGTTGGCAATAGTTGTACTTTGTGTTTGCACTTTAAGCATTTCCTGTGCAATAGAAATATGTCTTTCTTCAAGCTTCTTGAAAAGTTCAATATATTCAGTGTTATAGCTTGCGGCAAGCTGTCCCATTTTTAATAAATTATCTGTAACCTTATGAAAAGCTGAGAAAACTACTGCAACTTTTTTGCTTTCGCCGATAGATTTTTTAATGATTTCAATTACATTTCTAATCTTATCGGTATCGCCTACTGATGAACCTCCGAATTTAAGAACTTTCATCTTTATGATCCTTAGTTGTTATTTTTTCAAATTAATAATAAAAAAACCGGCTTCATCTTCTGAAGCCGGTTTTTAATTTCTTTAATCACAAAATTTATACGCCTGTGCTTCAGCCTCCATACATAGATGTAGGCATTGTACCTTTTGTAGTACCCATGTCGGTTTTAGGGCTATATGTGGTTTTGTAATAATTCATTATAAATTCTTTGTAAAACTAATATTTAATTATTCCTTTGTCAAATATTATAAATATATTATCGAAAAATACCCGCCGGTAGTTTACCGCAAACCATATTTAAAGTAGGATGCTGTCTAAAAAGTAATTCTTCTTAGTGTATCTTTGTGCTCTTAGTGTCTTAGTGGTAAAATGTTTTTGTTTTTTTCATTTTGACCTGCTCAAAAAAATCCCCTATAGCCGCGCCACGCTGTGGGGAGGGGCGAAGGGGTGGGTATTTTTGTTTTTTCATCATTAACACCGGGATTAATCGCGGTGTTAATTATATTAAGAAACTTGTTCCTAACTGTTTTAACAGTTTACCACCCGCTTTATAAGAATACTCACAATATACTTTTAGTATATTTATTCATGTAAAACTAATTTTCACACAGTCTCTTTAAGCCGGGGGAAAAATGAAATTTAAAGTATCCCCGACACCTGCCTGCCGGCGGGCAGGTTTATGTCGGGGATTGCTTTTTATTTATCTGCCGTAACCGTAATACTAAAAATCCCTGTTTCGTGCGATCTGAATTCTTTAATCTGATCCTGATTTAAATAATCTTTTAATATATCGTCCGGCAGGTCGGTTCTTTTGGTCGTCTTTATCTCATTATTCCTGAAGCCTGTATTTTTTATTATTTCAAGATATTCCTCCTGCTGAATAGCGCCTGCAACACAGCCCGCATACATTTCAGCGGATTTTTTTAATTCTTCAGGCAGTTCGCCTTTAAGAACAATATCAGAAACGCAAAAATGCCCGCCCGGTTTTAATATTCTGAAAATTTCAGAGAAAGCTTTTATTTTATCCGGAACCAGGTTAAGTACGCAATTGCTTATAACTACATCGGCAGTTGAATTTTCCAGGGGAATATTCTCTATCTCTCCCATTTTAAATTCAACATTCTTGTATCCTAGCTTTTCATTATTCCTTTTGGCTTTTTCCAACATTGCCTCAGTAAAATCAATACCTATAACTTTTCCTGAATCACCTGTAATTGCTCTTGTAACAAAAACATCATTTCCCGCACCCGAACCTAAGTCTACTACGGTGTCTCCTTCTTTTATACCGGCATACTCTGTAGGCACACCGCAGCCAAGGCCGAGATCGGCATCCTGTACATGGCCTTTAATTCCCTTATACTCATCCTGTATAACCGAATATTCAACAGTTTTTGAACATCCGCATCCGCAACTATTATTGTGCTGAACTGCGATTTCCCCGTATTTTTCTTTCACAATGTTTTTAAGTTCATTATTATCTTTCATATTAACCTCCTTATTTCGTTTTTGAACGAAATGTTATAGCAAAAAAAATTAATTACAGCAGATAATATTCCTGTCTAAATTTTGAATTTTCTTTTTATCATCTGCTATTACTTTGTCATTACCGATCCAGTAATCAAGCATAGATAAAACTGAAAAGACCCTCGGGTCTTTCGGCTTGGGATTTATCATATAATTAACCCATTTGCCGTTTTTTTCCTCAAGGATAAATCCCGATTCCTTTAATATGCTTAAATGCTGTGAAACTGTTGAATTTGCCAACCCTAAAAGTTCTCTTATTTCACAAACACAAAGCACCCTGGATTGCAGGGCTTTCAATATCCTCAAACGGCTGGTATCCGATAAAGCTTTGAATATTTTTGTGTTATCTTCTATCACATTTCATTTCGTTAACAAACGAAATATAAAATACTATTATTTAAATTGCAAGCGCTGTAAAATTATTTTTTTTAATGTGATATTAATTAATAACCTCCAATGTTTTCAGCCAAAGGCTTGAGCCTGAAGCTCATCAGCCTTTGGATGAGATCAGCCTCTGGCTGAGGCCTCAACCTTGGGGTTTAAATGATGCAATATTATTTCACCATCCTGAATAAAAGATAACCAAGCCCCGTCAGGGAGCGAAATGCTTGTAGCAAAGAGCGATTCACCGGCAGCCCCTTCTCCAGATCCTCTCACGAAGTCTTGCCGCCATGTGGGACGACATATTTTAAAAAAAACGTTCCGCCTAAAAACCCTCTTGAATTCCAACTGAATGACATAATGACTATTGAATGACTATCAAATGACCTTTCCTAATTTATTCGCGTTAATTCGTCCTAATTCGTGTAAATTCGTATTATGTAAATTCGTATTATGTAAATGTAAAACTTCACCTCCTCTGAGAATAAACAAATGCAGGCCGGGAAGAAAAGTCATATCCGCTAAACTATATGGTTAATTAGTTTGTCTAATTCCAAACTATCACAAATGTTAGAGCTATAAAGCTTTTAATCATAGGCTGCAATGTTCTCAATTAAATTAGATAACGATACGGAATTAAGAGAATTAGAATTAAGTTCTGCAAACGATTTGTTTAACTTAATCTGCTCCAACAGGAATTATTTAAGAAAATGGCTTACCTGGGTCGATAATATAGAACGTCTGGAAGATATTGAAAATCAGATTAAATCCGACTTGGGCAGGGATATGGTTTACGGAAGATTTGTATTGGAAATAAGGCATCTGGGGAATCTTGCTGGACTTATTAATTTTCACAACCAGGATAAAAATAATAAGATTATTGAACTCGGTTACTGGTTTGCAGAAAATTTTCAGGGTAAAGGAATCATGACAAAATCATGTATAGCTTGTATTAATTATGCTTTTTTAAATCTGGAATTCAACAGGGTAGTAGTTAAGTGCGCCGTTGGCAATGAAAGAAGTAAAGGCATACCGGAAAGGCTTCACTTTACATTCGAAGGAATTGAAAAAGAAGGGCAGAATTTATACGGAGAATATATGGATATGCGGATATATTCCATGCTGAAGCGTGACTGGATTAAACCTGATCACGTGAACCTTTTACGCCAACTTTCTTCAAGATAATTCCGTAGCTTCGTTTTGACTATCCGAAACCTACTTCTAAGTCCCGGCAGGGACGCAATATTTATAACAAAACACTCCCCCCGGCAACCCTTCTCCTAAGTCCCAGCGGGACGTAATATTTATAACAAAACACTCCCCCCGGCAACCCTTCTCCTGAGTCCCGGCAGGAACGCAATATTTATAACAAAACACTCCCCCCCCAGCAACCCTTCTCCTGAGTCCCGGCAGGGACGTAATACTTATAACAAAACACTCCCCCCGGCAACCCTTCTCCTAAGTCCCGGCAGGGACGTAATATTTATAACAAAACACTCCCCCCGGCAACCCTTCCCCTAAGTCCCAGCGGGACGTAATATTTATAACAAAACACTCCCCCCGGCAACCCTTCTCCTAAGTCCCGGTAGGGACGCAATATTTATAACAAAACACTCCCCCCGGCAACCCTTCTCCTAAGTCCCGGCAGAAACGCTATATTTATAACAAAATACTCCCCCCAACAACCCTTCTCCTAAACCCGGACCAAATAACCCAATAACCATTGAATGACCCAATGACCATTGAATGACCCAATGACCATTGAATGACATCTTGTATATTTGTCCCGTATCTTCAATAAATTTATTTACTTATAAACTCATTGCCCGTAATTATATAATTTTATAATTTACTTCCTAAATTTGAATATTATAAATCAACAAATCTTCCCAAAACAAAATCAATCCGGTGGTTTATATGAAAAACTTTAAAGCATCACTACTATTATTAATTATTTTCCAGGCAATTATTAAAGCGCAGACTGTCGATGATATTGTTTCAAAAGCTCTTGCTGCAAAGGGAGGCGCTGAGAAAATAAAAGCTGTGCAGACTCAGCGTCTTTCCGGACAAATTTTATTCGGTTCGGGTGCCGGTAATCCTTTTGTAGTTACTCTCGAACGTCCCGGGAAAATAAAAGAAGAGATTACGATGAATGGAATGAATATTGTCGAAATAAACAACGGTAAAGAAGGCTGGTCAATCAATCCGATGAGCGGTAATAAATCTGCCGTGAGTATGACTGAAGACGAATTAAAAAATACTTCATCCAGCGCAGACCTGGATGGGCCCCTGGTTGATTACAAAGAAAGAGGAAACAAAATTGATTTTCTGGGAATGGAAAACATTAATGGTAAACCGGCATATAAATTATTAATTAACCAAAAAAACGGCCAGGTCCGCTATGATTACATAGATAGTGTTACTTATCTTGAATTAAAATGGGCGGGGAGTGTATTATCAAATGGTAGTGAAAACCCTGTTGAATCCTTCTTCATTAACTATAAAGATGTTGACGGTTTAATGTTTCCCTATGAGATCGATTCGGATTCTCCGGGCGGCGGTAATAAACAAAGAATTATCTTTGATAAAATAGAGATTAATCCAAAACTTGATGGATCAACTTTTAATGAACCTGTTGCTGCTCCCTCTGATTCAACAAAACATTGAAGTATGTTGAGATTTATTAAAGTATAAGTTTGTCATTAAAGTATATTTATAATACTCTGGAGTTTAATCTTCAGATAATTTCTTTATATATTTTTCAACTTCTCTTATTTTAAGATACCATAGTTTTCCTTTCTTCTCGGCGGGCAGCCTTCCCTTGTTTATTAAATTTCTTAAGTAATCCTGTGAATAATTAAAAAACTTAGCGGCATCTCTTAATGGAACTACTGCATCATGGTTCATATCCACAAATTCTTTTTTACTAAGCCGCTTTAATCCGTCATTTAACCTGCTTGTGATTATTTCTTCTAATAAATCAATATTACTCAACCCGGCATAATTATCAATTTCCTTAACTTTTATTTTTTTTCCCCTTTCAATTTCTCTTATTAGTAGTTCGAACTGGGAGTCGCCGGTTTCCATAGCATCATAATATTTATCCCTGTCAATTTTTTGAGTTCCTTTTATTGCAACGTTAACATATCCGCATCCCACAAGTATAAAAGAAAGTAAAATTCTTCCTGCTCTGCCGTTACCGTCCTTAAAAGGATGAATAGTTTCAAACAGGATATGGCTTTGTGCAGCCAACTTTACTTTATCATAATCCGGGTCTTTCAATTTTTCATTTAACCACAGTATAAATATCTCCATTGTCTCACGTACAAATATATAATCCATAGGTTTGAATTTCGCCTCATTAACTTCAACTGGTTCTAACCTAAAATCACCGGGTTTGCCTTTGAATGAACCAACCTGCTGCTCGTATCTCATTAGAAGAGTATGTATCTGTTTTATATCGGATATCCTTATAGAAAATTCGCTCTCTTTATAAAGGTTATTTGCGTATTCATATAATGTACTTGCTGCTTCAAAATAGCCGAGAATTGCTGCGGATTTTTCATCGCTTGTACGTTTGTTCTTTTCTAAAACCTCCAGCAGTTCATTCCGGTTTGCAAAAATCCCTTCAATCGCAATTGAGTTGCGAATTTCATCCCTGAAAAGAGAATACCATTCACTGTTTGAAACAGCTATTAGCTGAATGTTCTTTTTTCTCAGCTTCTCATATTCTTTTAATAGATCTAAACTATTCATCTGTTTTCCGAATCTTCCGAACCCCGTATAATTTTTAAGCTCATATAATATAATAAATTATAGTTTTTTATTTTTCGATGGATTCTGAAATTTAATCATTTTTAATTTTATAAGCTATTGGGAATTTCCGAACTTTCCGAATCTTAAGTAATTTCTAATTACTTTAAATATAATATATTAGCAGGTATAGCGAAAAACTGGGTTCGATAAATTTTTATAAATTGTCTCTGCGTAATTTAAATATTATTGTTAACTTTAATTAGTCAATTTTCACGGGGAATTGATCAATTTTCAATCGGAATTAACAAAGCATACAATATAATATTACAAAACAATGTACACGAAGCTGAGTGCGGAAGATTTCAAAAGAAGTCTTGACTTACCCAAAGATTATCAAGTCGAAGGACTTTTAGCCTGCGGCTTTTGGGATCTTTACGCCAAAGAAAAACATTTGCCGCATTTGAAAAAGAGAGGATGCCCTGGAATTGCAATAGAAGAATTGCTTTCTTAATTTTTACGTAGTCCGGATTTTCAAAGAATTTCAAAAAGTGCTCTGACTAAAAAGGCTGAATGGCCCTCATCATATTCGTGTTAATTCGTCCTAATTCGTGGAATTCGTATTATTCCTAATTCGTGTAAATTCGTATAATGTAAATTCGTATAATGTAAATTCGTATTATGAAAAGTAAACAAAAAAAGAAAGTATTAGTATTTCTGGCAAAAGCATTTGAAACTATGGAATTTAGTGTTTTTATAGATGTTCTTGGTTGGGCCAGAAATGATTATGGACATAATTTGTTCGTTGATACATGTGGTTTTACTGATAAAGTTATAAGCGCTTTTAATGTTCCTGTACTAGTAGATAAAACCATTGGAGAAATAAACGTTGACGAATATGACGCCTTAGCAATACCCGGTGGATTCGGGGAATTTGGTTATTATGAAGAAGCATATGACGAAAGGTTTTTAAAATTAATTCAGGAATTTAATGCAAAAGGTAAAATCATTGCGGCAATTTGTTCTGCGGCATTGCCCTTAGGAAAAAGTGGAATTCTTAAGAATCGGAAAGCAACTACATACCACTTACAAAACGGAAATTGGCAAAAAAAACTGGAAGAATTTGGAGTGAATGTTGTAAATGAGCCGATTGTAGTTGACGGTAATATTATTACATCTTATTGTCCGGAGACAGCTCCAAAAGTTGCATTTGAATTATTAAAAGCATTGACTTCAGCAGAAGAAATGGAAGTTGTAAAAAAAGCTATGGGATTTTAAGAAAAATGCGGACAAAATTATTTGGAGATTAAGTTATAGAAAAGCCCGACAGCCAGCAATGTATAAAAATAATAACCGGGAATGCAGTAAATTCTTTACGAAAATAATTATAATACCTTTTGATAATTTTAATAATCTCCATGTTGACTATCCTTTTGTATGCCACTTTATCTCCGTTCTATTAAAAAATAAAACGGTAAAATGGACTTGTCACTTCGGAGGTTAATAAAAACGATTAACTAAGTGGCTACTTGTAAGCCTATGGCTTAAAGAATAGTTATAAGCTGGGGGAATGATCCTATTTAAGAAAAAGTGGGGAGATACTTTTAGACTTTGACAAACAATCACGGGTGGCAGGTTTTCATGGCCCTGACTGGCCGGTCTTAATGGATTTTAGCATTAAAGGAGGTATTTAGCAGAGTTAAGGCATTTCGAATAAAACCATACGAAGAAAAAATCTGATTAATCTAGATTGGCAAATAAGAAAAATTTATCTGTGCCGTGAACAATTTTTTAAAAGGTATCAATTAACTGTCGATTGGTTTAAAAATTAAATAATAATCAGTAAGGAAGATCCTCATTCTCGACGTCGAATATATTTGAAGTAATTAAACCTTTATAAAATTGTAAATTAAAACAGATGAAAAAATTACTTGCTTTTATAATCCGATAATCTTTATAATTCACAACTTCCTTTAAAATTCTTTTAAGAAAACTTTTAGGACATTTTTCAATTATCATAAATTGAAAATCACCAATGCCAAGGGACATAATACCTGAGAATGCAGATATTCCTGTAACAAAAGGATGATTAAATATAGGGCATTCCTTATGCTGATAATATCCTTCTATTATTATTTCAAATGTAGCATAATTATTTGAGATAGATATACAAAATATGTTCGAAACAATTTCACGAGCTAACTCAATTTCGGAATAAAAATATTCAGAATTTGGTTCATCATGATCATAATTATCTCCAATGTCATTATCACTATATTCTCTGTCTGCCAATGTTTCATTTTCTTCGTATTTCTCTTTAAAATCATGTTTATTCCAGTACTCCGGATAAATATCTCCTTCTTCATCAAAGTCATCATTAATTCTATTTTGATTATATAATCGATCGGTGTATGATTCATAATCTGGCAAATCATCAAAAAAGGCATTTGAACAATATGGAGACAACAAATAATGATATGGTGTTGGATCATCTTCATTGAAATATCTATCTGATAAAGCAATTAATTCGCTATTTTCAATTGAAGTAAAAGGGCAATTATTAAAAAAATTATTTATAGAAGCCCCAGATGAAATAAATATCGAAAGAATTTGTGACCTGGAAATAAAAGAATTATAGAGGTCAATCCTTTTTATATTTGATTCAAATGGAGATCCTAAAAGAGGAATACCGGGGACTGGAAGCAATTTATTTTCAAATTCAAAGAAGAGGGGATTCTTAAAGCCATTTTTAGACTGTATTTGAATAAGGTCAGAAATGTGAATAATGTAAGCAAAATATTCGTTATTTGTATATTTAAATTTACCAATTAAGGCTTTTAATTGATAATTATATTTATGACAGGAAACAAAGACGTCCTCAATTTCTACAAGTAACGAATGATCTACAGGCAAATTCAAAAGCATAAATTTTCTGAGATTATTTTCTTCTTTCGGATTGGGAAGGTAAAAGCATTTAAATATATCATTATTTATAGTTTGAGAAGAAGATAAAGATAATTTACTGCAAGATCTAAAAAAATAAATATTATAGTCCTTGAATGATTTAATAAATTCTATGAACCAATCACCGGGATAAACACATTTATTTTCATGTTTTTCTGATAAATACTGAGATATTGTAATACTCAATTCGGGGCTAGTGATTAATAAAATATAATCTGTGTCAATTATTTTTCTTTTAAATATTACACCATTTAAATTTGCTAAGGGAAGGTGAAAATTGTCTTTGAATCGAATTCTTTGATATGAGGACGAAACCCCTATCTTGAAATTAATATCTAAATAATTTGAGTGAATATTAATATTAGTAATATTTATACTTGCAATTTGAAGTTCTTCATCTTTCATTTCTAAAGTCCCTTTTTAAAATTACTTCTAGTATTATTAGTTAGGAATCAAATATAGCCAACATTTTCGCAACTGTATTGTATCTTAAAAAGAAGTACGGCAAGGCAACTATAATTCCGAATGGGAAAACTGAATTGGCTTTATACCTATGTCGAATTATTTTTATAATTTATATAAACCGCCAGAATAATATTTACTACCATTGCCCCTTATGTCCTTAAATTCTTCTTGTGTTAATTCATTATTAATATATTTATTAAACATTTCTTCGCCGTTCTCATTTAACGCAAGGAAACATTTTGATGGCTCGCTATATTTTTCTAGGTAATTAAGAATGCTAATCAAGGTACTAAATATCTCTTCTGGTTTTATATCAAATTTTGGATAATGTAATAGTTTCCCAATTTGCCCATAATATTTATTAAGTGAAGATAAATCTGGAGCGTTCATACAATCAAAATCTGAGTCTAACATTGACATAAATTCAATTCTTTTTTCAAACTCAGGCACTAACTTCTTTATTTTATTTTTATATTCTTTAGCTGAGAAATAATTCTTTGCTACTTTTTTATCATTTAGTATTTTCGGATTTGGCGGAATATCTAATGTCCCTTTTGGAATCTCATTACCATAAATATCTTGCAAATAATCAGCCAAAGAATGCGATCCTTCAATTGAAAAATTAAGCCAATCATTTAATATTATTTCAATAGCATATCTTGTTTCAAGTGCAGCATAAAATATAAACTCATGTTTATTTTCATAATTTCTTAGCAAATACTTTCCTCTTTCAATCACAGATGTTAGTTCAAAGTTAATATTCATAATTATTATTATGTTGCCGCTAATCAACAATGCAAAACAACAATGTCGAATAGGTACAGCTCCTTTTATTTATAAAAATGTTTCTATCAATTAAAACCGATTTGGCTTTGTCTACTACAGGAATATGTTCGGCTAATTCGATATGAAATTTTAATAAGTTAGGCGTTTTTTTATTGCCTAATATATAAGAGTCCACTGAAAAAACATTAAACTAAAAATAAGTGAACATCTTACGGCTTAACTTGGAAATAAGTTAAACCTCTAATCGGTATTCCGTTCTTTTCATAACGACCGAATGCCCAAGTTTCTGGTCTTTCCAACATAATTACCCAAAGAATGAGCCGGAAACATAAACCAGAGTCAGTAATATTATTTAAGCAAGCACTTGAATAAATTGGTTCAAATACAGTTCCTGTCCAATCAGAACCGGGAATCCAACTTGAGGTTTGTATTGAAGTACCGTCTATACGCCTATTTAATTCATCAACTATAGCCCGATATTCCAAATCCGATAACCTACTTCGCCATAATCTAAAATCATTTTCGTGTGGGATGTAGCTTATTATTTTATCCTCATTAAGTGAATATAACATATAATTATCTCACTAAATATTGATATGTGATCTACGATATTGCCGTTGAGCTTTAAGCCTAATCTCAGGATGTTCAACAAAATAAACGGAACCAATTAAGGAGTTATATCATCCATAGTTTTAAATTAAATTATAATCATTAAAAAATGATCGATCTAGAATTTTCGGAAAAGGAACCGGGTGACATAATTACTAACTTTTTACGATATTCAATTTCTGTATAGAGATTTTTTAATATATTTTTCATTATTTTTTTCGTGACCTAACAGATGTCAATAATTATTAAAATCTTTTATTCAATTTATAACCCTTCACAAGTTTGCTGAAAAGTAGCAATCAATATTAAAATTATAAAAATGCCAAGTGCGATAACGCAGTTAGCTTGAACCAGTTATGTGCGTTTTTTATTCAATAAATCTCACGATTAATTATCTTTTATTTCACCGTACTCTTTTAATAACTTAGTTAGTTCTTGCTTTGGTAATTCTTTTAAAGCTATTCTAACTTCTCTCGATTTAGTTTCAAGATCCATTTTATTTTCGTGCTTGTTTCTAATTTGCTCTTCCGTTTCATTATGATATTCGGGTGAATCTAACAACTTCAAATCGTTACCTTTAATAATATGCGAAGTAATCAAATTAGTAATACTTTCCACTTTTTTTTCAATATTTTTATCTATTGCAGTATCATTTATGAAAGCTAATTTGTGTTGTTCTTCTATCTTGCTCGAGATAGCAATTGAAATATTATTTAGTAATTCTTCTTCTCTTGCTTTTTCTCCTTTTAGTAGTTTTTGATTACCAAAATATGCATCAGTAATAGGGGCAATAATTTTTTTATAAGACAAGTAAGCAGCGTAACATTTAAATCCAACTTTAAATAATTCAACGAGATTTAATGCAACATTAGCGTCAATATTTATTACCAGATCTATTGAACTGTTTTGTACTTCTAATATTTCGATATCTTTGGGAGATTTACTGCTCAAAACTTGATGATAAATAGGCAAAATTCTATTCCAAGCATTAATATTTTTTGTAAACTCTTTAAAATTGGTGATCGTCTTTTTATCTTTAAGAACGACTGAGATTATTGCTTCATTCTCGTTTACAATTTTGACCTCTTCTACATCAATATATGGTTTAATAAATTTTCTAATTAATTCAATCTCAGCTATATTCTCTTGTAACTTTTGATTTAGTTGTGTGAGAATTTGTTGAAGTTTAAGAAAAAACTGAGCTTGATCAATTTCCTTATTATTTATTAGGTCGAACATATTTTGAGAAAAATTAATAATTGTAAATGGACTCGATTTTGATTTCGGAAGTAAATTTAACAATGCTTCTGGGAGATCACCGTTATAAATAGATGATAATTTTTGGTAAACTTTGTTTGCAATGTCTCTTAATGCTACGATATTATTTTGATTGGTCGGTAAACTATTCAGGTAGTCTTGCACATCACGTTTAAATCCAGATTCAACTATCTCTGAATCAAATAGTCTTATGTTTTCTGAAATTGTTTCTATATTCATTTTAATACCCTTTGTTTATAGAATAATTAGGTAGCGTAAACGTTACTTATTCTGCAACATTTAAGTAATAAAAAAAATAATACATAGAATGTAATATTGTCGAAAGTATAAATTCCTATGTACCCTTTTCCCATCGCTACAATAACCCCGGTAATATTGCATAGTGTCCCAGCAGTTGGATGATTAACATAATGAATTTTGGGAGAGAAAGTCAAGGGTAGGGCATGGAGACGGGATACCGGAGAAAGGAGACCGGTGCGCATAGTGCGGAAAATAGTACTTCTCTTTATTTAATAACCTATATATTCATCAAGATCATTATAATGGTTGCCGCCTAAGCTGTAGAAATTATTCTTTTCGTCTTCAAATCTTTCATTCTCTAGCATCTCATCCAATTCATTGCCCCGTACATCAGGGTAGTCGTCTGTAGCATCTTCAATAATTTTTTTCACGTTTTTCTTTCCCGCTCTCTTATAGGATTTTTTAATCTTGTATGTTTCTTCCGGGTTCAGGTCTTCTTCTTTGTCGTGATAATAAATGTCATCGCTGCCGGCATAGTTGGGATAGTCTGGAAAAGTATTTTCTTCAAATCCAATCGCTATTCGTTTTTGAATGTTTTTTTCTCCTGATTCAGGTGCAGGCCGTTTGTAGTTCTTTTTATCTTTTTTCATTTTAGTCTCTTTGAGTTATGCTCTCAAATGGTTAATAAATAATTACGTGATAATAGTACATTTTGAAATAGAGGTATTCAATCGGGCAAAGGGATGGAAAAGGGCTTAATCCTTTTTGTGGGGTTCAGATTCTTATTCGAATATTTAATATTTTGATTTAGTGAAACGAAATAAAATTATAAAGAGGTCTTATGACTGACAAATTAAAAAATAAAATTGCAATAGTCACCGGCGGGGGAAGAGGCATCGGTAAAGCAATTGCACAGGCTTATGCCCGTGAAGGCGCAAAGGTAATTGTTACGGCAGCTAAGCTAAAAAAAGAAATAGATGAAACTGCTGCTGATATAAATGGGAAAGCTGTTTTGGCAGATATTACCAATCCTGATGATGTACAAAAATTGGTTGATACGGTAATTTCTGAATTTGGAAGAATTGATATTTTAGTAAATAATGCCGCAAGAGGAATGAGGTTCGTTAATGAATCTTTTATGACTGATCCAAAAGCATTCTGGGAAGCCGACCCCGTCAACTGGCAGATGGTTATAAATACTAATGTAAACGGTACATTCTTAGTCACCAGGACAGTTATCCCGCAAATGTTAAAACAAAAATCCGGACGTATAATTAATATCTCAATAAATTCCGAAACAATGAAACGCCGGGGATTTTCTCCGTACGGACCTTCCAAAGCTGCTCTTGAATCAATGAGTATTATATGGGCTCAGGAATTGGCAGGTACCGGGATCACTCTTAATATGCTCCTTCCCGGCGGAGCTACTCTCACAGGAATGATTCCACCAAATTTTCCTGAAGATAAAAAACATGAATTACTCCAGCCGGATGTTATTGCTGATGCGGCCGTTTACCTTGCTTCGGATGAGTTTGCAAATATAAACGGGCAAAGAATTATTGCCGTTGAATGGAACAGGGAACACGGTAATAAATAAATAATTCCTAAAACGCATTATGTATAGTTTGTTATAACAATCTTTGGAAATTGTTTAATCAATATTTACAGTATCCGTTAAAAAAGCTTTGTGCATAATATTCGGTCAAAATTGAAAATAAATCGATTAACAGAAAGCATGAAAGTATCAGAATAAGCAGGCAGAAAACGGCAGAGCCGTGAAATGCTTGTAGAATAAAATTATAAAGACAAACACAAGAAAGCATCGTAGATGCGGTATGGTGAATTTGTTACCGGAACACCATTCCACCGTGATGCGGTTTGAATAGCGCAGTAAGAACGGATTTATCTCTTACCATTATCATCATTCAGTCATTTCCGCCAAAGGCGGATCTCAGCCAAAGGCTGATGAGCCTCTGGCTCAAGCCTCCGGCTGACATCCATTCATTATATTTTCTCTCTTTTATTATTCATCTTTTACAATTCTAAAACTAATACCGCCGCCTCTGTTTTCCGGGGGATCGCCTCCTGCACGGTAAGCCGATCTGCATCTCCATGCCGGATCATACCAGCCTCCGCCGCGATCAACTTTTTTAGTGCCGGTTTCCGGTCCCTTTGGATTCAATTTGTTATCTACGTTGTATTCACAATACCAATCGTTCGTCCATTCCCAGATATTACCGTGCATATCGTATAATCCAAAGGCATTGGGCGGAAAACTACCGACCGGTAATGGTTTCTTTCTGTTTTCACTTTTTTCACAATTTGCATAAGGTTCATTTCCATTAAAATTTGCCTGACCGGATGAAATGCAATTTCCGGTATAAAAGGGAGTGGTTGTATTTGCCCGCGCTGCATATTCCCATTCAGCTTCAGTTGGCAGCCTGCATCCCATCCATTCTGCAAATGCATTTGCATCGTACCAGCTTACTTGTGATACCGGCATATTACCGCGTTTATATCCCCAGGGTTTTTCCCTGCCGGTGGCTTCACAAAAGATATCATATTGCTCATAAGTCACCGGGTATTTGCTCATTTTAAAGGCGCTCAAAGTAACTTCATGTTGAATTTCATCATCTTGTCTTCCAGGTTCGGTAACAGGGCTTCCCATTATAAATGTACCTCCCGGTATATCTGCAAATTCAATTTCCGGTTTATTTATTGAAGATAACTTTTTAATATCGGGTTTATTTAATGAGATGGCTAATTTGGAGAGATCGAATAGATATGTCTTCGTAATTTGAATTTGAGGTGTATTATCATAAATTTTTTGTAATTTCGAAAGATTTTCAGCATTGAGTGATTTCATTAATTCGCTGTTTCTGTCTAAGATTTCTATTTGGTCCGTTGGCAATTGATTATTGTTTTGAAAGGCATAATTCAGTATTTGTGCATATTGATATATTGTATATTCATTTCCCAATAACGATGCCAAATCCAAACAAACTGTCGATGCTATCGAAACCAGTCCATTATATTTGCTGTAGTTACCCGGCATACCATACAGGTTAGGGTCTATTTCCTTTTTTTGCATTTTTAACCATGAATCGTTACTAAAATCGAATTCTTTTCTGCTGTAATCAATCATATTTGTACTTGGATCCACGAGCATCCAGCGCTTGTCATTTTCATTCCAGACTTCACAGATTACGTGGCCTGAATGAAATCCGGGTGTTAAATATGGCGCATATCCATAACGGACCCTGGCAGGAATACCGCGATATTTAAGTATGGATGCCAGTAAAATAGAACAATGCCAGCAGTGTAGTACTAACCGATCTTCTGGTTTCCGGTCTGTGACTAAACCACGGGAATCATAGGATACAAGCCCCTTCAAAATTGATTTAACTGTTGTATACTTTACCAACTCATTCCATCTCTCTTCAGGGATTTGATCACGGTGATCCGGTAATTCAACAATGGGATGAATAAACTGGGATTTTATTAAACTGCAAAGCTCCGGTAATGAATCAGGAAGATTTTTGTACAAATATGCATATTCTCCCGGATCGGTAAATGAGCTGTATTGGCGGTAGAAGTCTAATACCCAACTACTGTCTTTGTTGAATACGTTTTTCAGAATCTGCCCGTCAGGCTTTTGAGGGCTGTTTTGAGCATAACTAAATTCCATCAGTATGGAAATCAGGAAAATAATGATTGTAGTTCTCATACTTAATCCTATTAAGTAGTTAATAATATTAACTAAATTGACAAAAAAAATTATTTTTGGGGATTTATATATTTTTTAAGATTTTTTACATAATCCTCAAATGCTTTTATCCCTTTATTTGTTATTGATACGGTAGTATTCGGATAATTATTTTTGAAAGTTTTTTCAATCTTTACATAACCTGCGTCCTGTAATTTTTTTATTTGTATACTTATATTGCCTGCCGCAGCTTTAGTAGTTTCTTTTATAAAAGTAAAATCAGCTTTCTCTACCGTCATTAAAATAGAAACAATTGACAAACGAAGCTGCGAGTGTAATATGGGGTCTAAATCTTTAAACGTGTTCATTTCTATTTGCCCTGTTGAGTAATATCCCGGGAATTATCATCGCGATAACTGCGCCTGCCGCCATAATTAATCCATGGTATTGTGCGTTAATATAAAATGCGGCAAATCCCATTAAATTCAGCAGGATCCCGCCAATTATTACGGGTTTAAATTTAATGGATATTCCGGTAAGAATAAAAAACAATGCCAGCAGGATTAAAAATACAGGGGCAACGGCGTCCCCAAGTTTATTGCGGAAAAGAAAACCTAATATCATAAGATTAATACCAACTACCCATCCCATTGTTTCTATAATTTTCCCTATAATGGTTCTGGGTAAATTATTCTTTTTATGTTTTTTCCAAACGTATATAAATGAGTAAATTCCCCCAAGCGGAAATAAAATACAAGTCCACGCAATGTCAAATAACTTATACAATCCCGATAGTACAAGAATATACTGGCTTACAAAGACAATAAACATCAAAGCGCCCCAGAAAATAATTATGTGGCCGTTTTCTTTAAATCTTTGTTTAGTCTCTTCTATTACCTTTGTAATCAAAAAGAGACTTTCTTCAGGAGTCATTTTTTCATCCATTTTTAACCTATATATAATTTTAAGTACACACTAATATAAACTAATTAATATTATTAACCAAATTTTATTTTTACTGATTTTATAGGTAGAATTCCTTCGACCTGCCCGGTGGGTTTGGGCGATGGCTTGTCGGGGGGAATTGTTTTTTCTTCCAACATTACAATTTACTCCGTAAAGATGGGGCATGCCCTCCCGATCGAATCGGGTCATGCTGTCTCTACAAAGCAATAAATTGTATACAGGTAATATTTTTACTTCATACTAATATTTCGGTAGTGTTCTAATTTGAAAAGTCTGGCAAAAAAATCAGTATTTTTTAAATATTATTATTTTTAAATTTACGCCCGTAAAATTTGAATTCTAATGCTGTAAGTATTTTCTTCATGATATAAGCTTAATTGTTTCTTTGACATTTTGTTTAACGTATTTAAATAAATACGGTAAGGCGCATAAAATTATTTTTCGATCGGCAATTTTTTAACTTTCGGTTTACTTTATTTAATTAGCGCTGCAAGTGGTAGAACTGGTAGAAGTGGTTAAAGTGGTCAAACTTTTTTATATAGGAACTTATGGGAAAGAATCAGGCTATTTAACTTCTTTCTATTACTTTAGATATCATCTGCGTAACTTAAGGAAGTAAGTATTAATACCAAATTTTCCTCCGGCTTCCGGTCTGCCGTCTCCGGCCTCCTTTTTTTTTTGTTTCGGGTCTCCGGTCTCCTTTTTTATCTCCGGTATCCGTTTTTCAGTAACTCTTTCTATTTGTTAAGTTAGCAAAATTGATTTTAGCCCACCCTATACCTGAGGTTAAATGCTTTATTTACAATAGGTTACTTGATTTTTGTTGTGCATTTTATGCCGTTTTTTGGTATAGATCTTATAATATTATGCGTCTTTTTTACTATATTTTTGGCATAAGTAACCATTTATTTCAAAAGGCTTTAGCTGCACGGTAATTTGTTAACCCCAAAATAATCTGAATATCGTGTATCTGAATTATCGTCAACTTATATTAACGTAGTCAATGAGAACGATTCTTTTTAATAAGTATTTTAATAAAGTATTTTCCACACTTATAATAATGAAGAACTTCAATGTCTAAATTAGGTTTAGCTTTAGGGGGAGGAGGTGCGCGAGGTATTTCTCACATCGGAGTACTGAAAGTCCTTGAAGAAGAAAAAATTAAAATTGCTTCTATAACAGGCTGCAGTATGGGTGCGGTTGTCGGAGGGCTCTATGCTTATTTCGGCAGCGCCGGCAGGGTCGAAGATTTTGTTCTGCAGGCTATAAGTGATCCGAAGTTTAAACTTCTTGACGTCGATACTTTTAACAAAGATTCTGCTAAACCCGACAAAAATTACTTTGACCATATAATCAATTATATCGGCGAAAAGCTGAATGCAATAAAATCCCTGGGGCGCCTTTCATATTTTGAAGACGATATCCTGAACGAAATTTTCAAGATGATCCCGGATGTTCCTATTGAATCTTTAGGTTTGAAATTTTCTGCTATTGCAACCGACTTAATTTCCGGTGAAGAAATAAATTTAACCAGGGGAAGTTTGCGTAGTATTCTTAAAGCAAGCTCGGCAATACCGGGAATATTTCCTCCCGTTGAGTACAAAAATAAATTACTTGTCGACGGCAGCGCTTCGGAAAGCGTTCCGGTTGCAAAAGTAAAAGATATTGGCGCCGACAGGGTGCTGGCTGTTGATGTGTCATCCGAACTAAACCCTATACGTTCTGTAAAAAATTTAATTGAAATACTTTATAGAACGGAAGACATTAGTTCTTACCATTTATCGCATTTAAGATTGCAGGAGGCCGATTTAATTCTCAGCCCAAAAGTTAAACAACTATCCTGGGTTGATTTTGAAAAAGCTGCGGAAATAATTTCTGCCGGTGAAACTGCCGCACGTGAAAATCTGATTGCTATTAAAAAACTTGTCCGCCGTAACTCATATGTTTTAAAGGTTGAGCATTACATTAAAAAATTAAAAGGGAATGATTAATAAAAAATATTCTTAAAATTATAAAAGATAAAAATCCGGATGCAGGTAAATTCTAAATATAATACTGCTATTGTAGCTCATCGAGGTGCATCTTATGCAGCGCCTGAAAATACTATAGCGGCTTTTCAACTTGCTTTCGACGAAAAGGCGGATTTTATCGAAGGGGATTTTCAGCTTACAAGTGATAATGAAATTGTGTGCATTCATGATCCCGATACAAAGCGCGTAACTAAAGATAAAATTAAAATGAAAGTCCGGTCATCAACTCTGGCTGAGCTTAGGCAATTGGATGTGGGTTCATGGAAAGGGAACGAGTTTGCCGGGGCTTCAATACCAACTCTTCAGGAAGTTCTGCAAGTGATTCCGGAGGGCAAAGGAATTTACCTGGAAATAAAAGATTATCGTGAATTATTTATAAAAAAATTAGCAGAGATATTAAAACAGTATTCGCTGCCCGCTAATAAAACCCGGATTATTACATTTAATTCTAAATCAATTGATTTATTAAAAAAATATCTGCCGGGAATTAAAGTATTAAGATTGTTCGGATGCGGGATTTCAAAAAAAAAATATTTTAAGCTTCTTTCACAAAGATGGCTTATACATATACTTAAAACAGTTCAATGCGTTGGCATTGATGCAATAGCAGCTCCTTTTATGGATGAAAAACTTGTACAACTGATCCGTGATTCTAAAATGGATTTTTGCGCTTTTGATGTTGAAAATATAGAGGATGCGGTAAAGCTATTAAATCTTGGTGTTGATTCTATTACAACTAATTCCCCTTTAAAGATGAGAGAAGAAATTAAAATTTTTCTTAAGTAACACAGTGTTATCTTCATTTATAAAATCACATTGACAGATCGATTGTCTGGTAAATTCGTTCAACCCTTTTGTGCTGATCCTGTAAATCCTATTGAGCCAGAAGCTCATCAGCCTTTGGCTGAAATCCTGCGATTCCCGGTTCAGAAAGATTGTATAAATCATATAAATCATTTTAATCCTAAGAATCATAGTTCAGACAGTTTGTATTAATCCTGTAAATCCAATTGAGCCAGAGGATCATCAGCCTTTGGCTGAAATCCTGGGAATCCAGGTTCAGAAAGATTGTATTAATCATATAAATCATTTTAATCATAAGAATCATAGTTCAGACAGTTTGTATTAATCCTGTAAATCCTATTGAGCCAGAGGCTCATCAGCCTTTAGCTGAAATCCTGGGAATCCAGGTTCAGAAAGATTGTATTAATCATATAAATCATTTTAATCATAAGAATCATAGTTCAGACAGTTTGTCTTAATCCTAAGAATCATAGTTCAGATATTCGCTCTGCGCTCTGCCCGTTGCTCTTTAAAAATATAACCCCGCCATTGTAAGCCGGGGTTATTTATTTGATGAGGAGAGATATCAGCTATTCTTATTCGGATAACTGTTTTGGAACAAAAAACTATTTACAAATTTTTAAGCCAGGCATTTCTTAATGCAATCTGTTCAGGTGTTGCATCGGGATTAATTTTAAATTCATGCTTAATTGGCTGTGCGCCGACTTTGACAAATAAATTTACTTCTTTACCGTCCCGGATTACAGTAATATTAAGGCCCTCGCCGACTTTTAACGATTTCGTTTTCGAAAGCAATTTTTGATAATTCCCGAGCGTAATACTATTCCCTTCATATTTCTCCAATATATCACCGGGTAAAAGTACCCCGAGGTTTGGCGACGTGTCTAAAATACTTTCAATAACCAATTTATGGTCGTTGTTAAAACGGACTTGCATACCTATTGAAACTTTAGTGGAATCAAACCCGGCCACTTCCTTATAATCAATGCCCAGCCAGTTGTAATATTCTTTAATCGGAAGCTTATTTGCATGTTTTATGTATTTATCAAAGAAATCAGCGATTTCAGGATAAGTCAGCTTAGTAAAATCATCGAAGAAATATTTTTCGCTGAATGATTTTTTAGGGCCGTACATTTTGAATAGTTGATGAACAACTTCCCTTAACCCCTTAGTACCATGAGAAAGTTCAAGCAGTCTTATATCCAGCAGGCCTGCGACTAAAGGGCCTTTCATATAAATATTAGGGTATTGATCCTGCATCTCGGTACAATGAATACCAAGATCGGTTAAGCTTAAATCCTGCTTATATGTATCATTTGCAAACAACTCATTTTTAAGCACATCAAGATACTGCTGCAGCGTAATCAGGGTATCACGCAGTTCAAGCATATGCGCAGCCCATTCGGTAACACCTTCATAAAACCATAAATGCTGAGACATTACCGGCTTTACAAAATTAAATTTTTCAATAAGTTCACTATGGATATTTAAAGGTGTAAGTATGTGAAAAAATTCATGCGCAACAATTGCTTTAAGCTCTCCAATAAAATTATCCGTTAACGGAGTTTCCGAAAATATATACTCCGAACTGTATGAATGTTCCCATGCACCTGCTTCGAGATTTTCAAAGTGAAATAGAAAAGTATAATGCTTTACAGGAAGCCCTTCCATAAAATCATTTTCAGCATGCAAAATATCTTTTAAAATATTTACCATGTCGGCAGATTTTATCATATCCGTTACTGAGTAGGTATAAACATCGATTGTTGTACTGCCTATATCAATCGACGATTTTGATAATTTTCCAAGAAGGATTGGAGAATCTACAATTTTATCATAAGTATCTGCATCATAATATCCATCCTGATCAAGCGGCAGTGCAGTACCTGCCAGCCAGTCTTTAGGGTAATCAATTTTAACTTTTATAGGGTAGGACTGCATATTTTCAAAATAACCAAAAACACACTGCCCATTGATCAAAACATCATTTTTTTCAATAACAGAACCGGACATCATGTAAATGTAATTGCTGTCGACTTTAGTATTCCAGGTATCCGAAATCTGGTAAACTATTTTTTTTATTTTTTCCGGGGAACTTAGAGACCATTGGTTGGTAGAAATATGTTTTGTGTCTATTACGCTGTCATTTATATCAAACGCTTTGAAAGATCTGACGTAATTTCCAATATTCATCGTTTGATAAGTCCCCGGAGCCGTTGCGGCAAACTGGTATATATTATTCTTTTCAGTCAATTTATCCGGTTCCAGGGTTACGGTAAAAATGTTTGTCGATCTGTCATTTAAGTCAATATAAAACTTTTGTTGCGGAAATAAACTGCCCGTCAGAATAAATAATAAGACTGCCGGTAATAAAAGATAGTGCTGTGTTTTTTTCATAATTTTTTCTTGTATTTATAAAATGATTTAATAATTAAGCATGAAAATAAATCTAAAAATATATAATACTAAATATTTCAAATGAACGGCAAAATATTGTGATGTATGGCTGCAGAATAATATTATTTATTGATGATTATCGTATTAATCCATTAAAAGGAAATGGGCGGTGTACCTAAACCTTGTATGTTTAAAATTGTAGAGGCAGCCTGTCCCGATTTCTTACCGGGAGGGAATGCCCCGTCTCGTACAGCGAGACAAAACTCAGAGGTATGGCCTCAACCTTGGATTACTTGGCTTTAACTCCAGGGTGTAGGCCACACCATTCCAGGTTTTAGGATTAGAATATTCAATTATTTTATAAAAGTGAAGTCTTATATTGCAGACTTCTATTTAATTCAATTGAATAAATTATTATTTGACTATTTACTGTGCCCCGGTAATGGAAATCCAACCGCCTGAGCGATTATAATTTTTTGATCCGGTTTTAGCGTTTGCATTTGCTTTGCAAGTTCATTGCGGTCGTTTAAATCATGTACAACTGTGTTTAACCCTTCCGAAGCACAATAAAGGTAAACATTCTGGGAAATACTTCCTGCTTCTATTGAAGATAAAAAAATCCTGTCTTTTTCTGTTAAGGATTTGGAATCCGGATCCATTCTGCCGAAGTCGGCAACATAAATTAAAGTTGCAGGCGCTTGTGTAACAAAACTTTGATTACCCGTAAACTTCCTTATATCTTTGTCTGAAATTTGAATGAGCGAGTGAGACTTTGGCTCATAAAGGTAAAGTCCGTCAACCGCTGCAATGTAAATGGATATTGTCTGCCAGTTATGAGCAGAAGGTACTGTCCGTTTACCGGAAACAGAATCATTTATGCCGTCCGCCGCCCAAAGTAGTTCTGATAGAACTTGCGGAGGTAATTCTTTAGAATCGAATGAACGGTTTGTTCTGCGCATTTTAAGTAATGTTAAAAGCGGCGAATTTTTTCCATCAAAAGCGGGCTTCGGCAAAACCTCTGTTTTTTGTCCCTGGGCTAAGCATGCCGTGGATAAAATAAATATGGAAATGACATAATAATTTAATAATCTTGAAAGATTCATGACCTGGAGTCTCCTTTTAAAATGATTCTACATTAATCACTGAAATTACACAGATATTAAAATTTTATTTAGTAGCCCCGAGTTTTAACTCGGGGGAAGAATCAAGCCCGGATTTTATTGGCTCATCCGCCAGAGGCGGATGAGCCGAACAGGTTCTGTAAATTAGTGATCCCCGACATAAATGTCGGGGCTACTTTAAATATCATTTGCGTAACTTCAGTTAATCAGAATTTATTTTCGCATAAATATAACATATTTATCACCGTATTTGAGAGGCTTCGTATATTGTTCCTTTTCCAGATAAGATAGTTCTGAAAAGATATATCCCGGGTATAAACGGATATTGACTTTACCTAAATTACAGGCTATATCCTTATCGGGTAAATCTGATTTCAATGCTATAAGCTCATCGAAATTTTTGCCGTTCTGTAAAGCCAGATAAATAGAATCGGCTTCCTCAAGTGTAGGACAAAGAATTTCCGCAAGTACTAAGTATTCGGGATCCTGGTATTGTACAACCGCAACCTGGTGAAGCCATATTTTTACAGAATGGTGATCAACATGGGCAGGAGAGTATTTCCATTTTAAAATTGATTCAACTGCCAATGAATCCCAATCTTTATCGCCGCTGCCGTTAACAAATTTTACTTTCCCAACCGACCCGTCTTCCAATATATACATGTCCATTTCGATTTTTAAATTCGGCCTGTAAATTGCACGGGTTATTGTAGGAAGGGGGTATTGCATAAGCAGTTGGGGAGCAAAATTATTTTCTGCGGTTTGTTGTAAGAGGGAGCAGCCGGTAAGTAAAGACAGGAATAAAAATAACATTAATCGCTTCATATTATCCTCCATTAAATTTAATCCTAATCTGCAGATGAAATTCAGAGTATAATCAGAATTTAACCTGTAAATCAAATAGAGCAATAGATAAGCGTATTTAAGAAACTTTTCTTATTCTGAATAACTAAATATCAGCACTTTTCTTAAATAACACAAGAGATAATTAAATGATTCATAAGCAGGGAATCGACCGAAAACATGTTTCCGGACTTAAGGATTAATTGAAGTTATGCAGAAATTAAAAATCTTATTAAGTAGCTCCGAATTTTAATGGAGACTGCCTGCCCCGCCGTTGGCGGGGCAGGCAGTCTCTAAATGTCGGGGCTACTTTAAATATTATTAGTGTAACTTTAGTAATTAGAATAAACTGCGCAGTTCGTACTTTGTCTCTTCCTAAAGTGTTTTCTGAATTATCCGATAATTGTAATATGTAGTAAATTATTTGATTGAAATATGAATAATTATTCTATATCACGGGAATAAATTACAAATTCATGTTAAAAAACCATTAATTCGCCAAATAATTATTACAGTTGTTGTTAAATAACTTGACAAAATAAATTTCAGAAGTTATCTTGTTACCTGAAATTATAAAAAACAATGCACAACACGAAAAGAAATACTAGCCCCAAATCAAATGCTGCCAAAATGCGCAGCAGCCGTAGTGTTGTGTCAATAAATTCAATCAACCTTTCTTTAGATGTCATTCTAGGGATTTCTATTATTATTAGCGTGCTAGGTATTCTAGGCTAATATTTAATGGTCAATCCCAAATCAAACAAAAAACAAAACAAAATAAAAAATAAGATTCGGGATTGACCGAATCCATAGATTATGTCTGAAGATTATTTTAATCTGTCAGAGGCTGTTGTGAGATCTGAAAACAAATGTAGCGACTGTTGTAAGACTTCCATAAGAAGCGGTATAAACTGTTCTGCTCTCACCAAAAGTGTTGTAGTAACAAAACAACATCTCACCCGGTTCTGCATAAAAACTCTTAATAATATAAATATAGTATTCGTACTATATATACGCAGGTTGATTCTACAATGCATCTAAGCCTGGGATAATAACATTTGGCGGTTTTTATCTTAAGCTTAGATGCAAGGCTTAACAAAGCCCTACTGTAGCCATATTTTGCCGGCAGGCTTACCTGCCTGCCGGCAAATAGGTTCATCTGCCTACCCGCAGATTGTTAATTTAACCTGAACAACGGATATCAGGTTTATCTATTAAATGTAGATAAGATTTAGTTTGAATGAGAATTATTATAGATCAATATATAAGTATAGTTTTTAATCTTTAGATAATAATAGAAAGGGTTATTCATGAGAACTTCCCAAACGGCATGGACTGGTGCAGACATATTTTTCGAATGTTTAAAACGAGAAAAAGTTGAATATTTGTTCGGTTACCCCGGCGGTTCGGTACTTAAATTGTACGAAAGACTTTATGATGTAGATTTTCTAAAACACATACTCGTCAGGCACGAGCAGGGCGCTGCTCATATGGCTGAAGGCTATGCAAAAGCTACGGGTAAAGTTGGTGTTGTTTTGGTTACATCCGGCCCGGGTGCAACTAATACGGTAACCGGAATCGCCGATGCTTATATGGATTCTGTGCCGATTGTAGTTTTTACAGGACAGGTTGCAACTCACTTAATTGGAAATGATGCCTTTCAGGAAGCAGATATAGTTGGTATTACAAGACCTATTACTAAACATAGTTTTCTTGTCAGGGATGTGAAAGAACTTGCTACAACAATTAAGAAAGCCTTCTACATTGCATCAACCGGCAGGCCCGGCCCTGTTCTTGTTGACCTTCCTAAAGATGTTATAAATTCGGTTTGCGATTTTGATTATCCGGAAAAAGTTGAGATGCGCGGCTACAAACCAAACTTTCTTGGCCACCAGAATCAGATAAAAAAAGCAGCAGAAATAATAAAGAATGCAAAAAGGCCGTTACTGTACGTTGGCGGAGGTGTAATAATGTCAAACGGCGAACGTGAATTAAGATTTTTTGCGAAAGAAAATAATCTGCCTGTAACTATGACACTTCAGGGCTTAGGAGCTTTCCCCGGTAATGATCGTCAATCACTCGGTATGCTTGGAATGCATGGAACATATTATGCGAATCAGGCAGTTAATAACTGTGATGTCCTTGTTTCACTTGGCGCCCGTTTTGATGACCGGGTAACGGGTAAAGTTGATTCATTTGCCACTCAGGCTTATAAAATTCATGTAGATATTGATCCGACATGTATTGATAAAAATGTTGTTGTTGATCTCCCGATAGTTGGAGACGTTAAGCATGTGCTTGCAGAACTTGCTTCCGAATTAACAGAACCTGCTAATTTAGATGAGTGGTGGGAGCAAATAAATAAATGGAAAGAGCAGTGTCCTATATATTATGAAAATAACGACGGCAAGCTGAGGACAGAATATATAATTGAAAGAATATCAGAGAAAACTAAGGGCGAAGCTGTTATAGTTACAGATGTAGGACAACATCAAATGTGGACGGCACAGCATTATAAATTCAATAACCCCCGCTCTCATATAACAAGCGGTGGCTTGGGAACAATGGGATTTTCAGTACCGGCATCAATCGGCGCTGCTTTTGGTATAAAAGACAGGCCTATTATTTCAATCAGCGGTGACGGCGGTTTCCAGATGAACATGCAGGAACTTACAACTGCAGTGTATAATAAGCTCCCCATTAAATTCTTCATAATCAATAACAGTTTTCTTGGAATGGTAAGGCAATGGCAGGAATTATTCCATAAGGAAAAATACAGCTTCACCGATCTGTCGGAAAGTAATCCCAATTTTGTTAAACTCGGCGAAGCCTTTGGGTTAAAAGCTTTCTCAGCAAATTCTCCGGAACAGGTTGATGGGATACTTGATGAAGCCTTGTCTATAAACGATGGACCGGTTTTGGTTGATTTTAAAGTCGTTAAAGAAGATATGGTATTTCCTATTATACCTGCGGGCGGTACTATAAATGAAATGATGATTAAACGTCTTGATCCAAAGGAGATGGTATAAGATGAAACACACAATAACTGTCTTAGTAGAGAATCAGTTTGGTGCATTCAACCGCGTAGCTACTATGTTTAGCGGTAAAGGATTTAACATCCACAGCATTTCCATTGGAGAAACGGAAACACCTGAAGTCTCACGCATGACTATTGTAACAGAAGGTGATGACAAAATTATGGAGCAGGTTGTTAAACAGTTAAACAGACTGATTGATACAATTAAAGTTATCGATTTAACCGGTCAAACAAGGGTCGAAAGAGAGTTAGCCCTGATCACGGTATTTTATCAGAAAGGAACCCGTGCAGAATTAATAAGTATTTGTGATATTTTTAGGGGGAACGTTGTAGATATTAATAACAAAACTATCATGCTGGAGATAACAGGTCCTCCTGAAAAGATAGATGCTGTTATAAATGTATTCGAGCCTTTCGGGATTAAAGAAATGGCCCGGTCGGGAACTGTTGCTCTAAAAAGAGGTGAACAGTTAAAATCCGAGAAAAATTTAGTAACTCAATAAAAAAGGAAAGAAAAAATGGAAGAAAAATTGAAAGTTTATTACGACGGTGATGCATCACTTGAAAAATTACTCAACAAAAAAATAGCCGTTCTGGGATTCGGCAGCCAGGGACATGCACATGCACTTAATTTAAAAGAAAGCGGTTGTAATGTTTGTGTTGGACTCCGCCGCGATAGTAAAAGATGGGCATTGGCTGAAGCTGCAGGATTAACTGTTAAAACTGTTGCAGAAGCTTCCGAATGGGCAGATGTAATTATGATACTTTTACCCGATCAAAACCAAAAAGCAGTGTATGATAAAGAGGTTGCCCCATATCTAAAAGCCGGCGATACGCTTGCTTTTGCTCACGGCTTTAATATACATTACAAACAAATTGTTCCACCTGCAAATGTTAATGTTATAATGATTGCTCCTAAAAGTCCGGGACACCTGGTAAGAAGAACTTATCTTGAAGGCGCCGGGGTTCCGTGTTTAATTGCTGTGCATCAGGATGCCGACGGCAGTGCTAAAGAATTGGCTCTTGCATGGGCAAAGGGAATAGGCGGTACAAAAGCAGGTGTAATCGAAACTAACTTTAAAAATGAAACTGAAACAGATTTATTCGGTGAACAGGCAATTCTTTGCGGCGGTTCTGCTGAATTAATAAAAGCAGGTTTTGAAACTTTAGTTAATGCAGGGTATCCTCCTGAATTAGCTTATTTCGAGTGTATGCATGAAATGAAGCTTATAGTTGACCTTTATTATGAAGGAGGAATTTCAAGAATGTATTATTCTGTAAGCGATACGGCAGAATACGGCGGAATGACACGCGGGACACGTTTGATTACAGATGAGACACGTAAAGAAATGAAGAAGATATTGGATGAAATCCAGAACGGAAAATTTGCTAATGAATGGCTGACAGAGTACAAAAACGGCCAACCGTTAATGAATAAGCTTCGTAAGGAAAACAGCGAACATTTAATAGAAAAAGTCGGCGCTAACCTGCGCGGTATGATGAGCTGGTTATTTAAAAAGAATGCTAAAGAAGAGGTTGGTGTATGAATCTGAAAATAACATTACTGCCGGGCGACGGCATTGGCCCGGAGGTAGTGAACGCGGCAGTAGATGTAATGAAAGTTGCTGCGGAAAAATTTAATGTAACTCTTTCGTTTAATGAACAGCTTATAGGCGGCTGTTCATACGAAAAGAACGGCGTACCTTTGACAGAAGAAGTTTTGAGCGCTTGCTATGATTCGGATGCCGTACTGCTTGGTGCAGTTGGCGGGCACCAGTGGGAATCCCTTCCCCAGAACCTGAAACCCGAAGCAGCGCTTCTTAAACTGCGTAAGGCGCTCGGACTTTATACAAACATCAGGCCGGCTAAAGTATATTCTTCCCTGCTTTCATCTTCTTCACTTAAACCGGAAATATTAAAAGGGACGGACCTTGTAATATTCCGTGAACTTACCGGCGATGTTTACTTTGGAGAGCCGCGGGGATTTGACGATGAAAAAGGCTGGAATACTATGATCTATCATAGATTTGAAGTGGAACGGATTGCTAAAAGCGCTTTTGAAGTAGCACGCAAAAGAAGCAAACGGGTAACTTCGGTTGATAAAGCTAATGTACTTGACTGCTCACAGTTCTGGCGGAAAGTTGTGCATGAAGTTCATAAGGATTATCAGGATATAACACTAAGCGATATGTATGTTGATAATGCCGCCATGCAGATAGTACGCGATCCTAAACAATTTGATGTTATCCTTACTCAAAATCTTTTCGGTGATATACTTAGCGATATTGCAGCCATGATTACAGGCAGCCTCGGGATGCTTCCATCAGCAAGCCTGGGAACAAAATATGCTTTGTATGAACCTGTGCATGGAAGTGCGCCTGATATTGCAGGGCAGGGTAAAGCGAATCCTCTTGCAGCAATTTCTTCTGTTGCAATGATGTTCGCATATTCTTTCCAAATGTATAAGGCTTCAGAATTAATTGAAGCCGCAATTGACAAGACTTTAAACATGGGATTTAGAACTGCAGATATATTTTCACCAAATTCTACCCTGGCTACTACATCCAGGATTAAAGATGCGGTAATCGAAAATTTTAATCAGATATATGATGAACAAGCTCTGGGTGTATTTACTTTATAAAAGCAAAACATTGGAGTAAATATTTTATCATCCTTAAAGCCTAAGCCTGCCTACAGGCAGGCAGGCTTTTAAGAAAATAGAAAGGTAATCAAAGTGAATAACAAAGTAACAATATTTGATACTACTTTAAGAGACGGCGAACAATCGCCGGGCGCCTCTTTAAATGTTTTTGAAAAAATTGAAATTGCAAGGCAAATGGAAAAACTTAGAATTGACGTGATAGAAGCCGGTTTTCCCGTTTCGTCACCTGCACAGTTTGAGGCAGTTCAGAGAATTGCCGGTGAAATAGATGCAGTTATTGCCGGACTAGCACGCACAAAGGAAATAGATATAAAATCAGCTTATGATGCACTCAGGGAAGCAAAACGCTTCCGTATTCATACGTTCCTGTGCACGTCTGATATACACATCCTTGGTAAATTTGGTGATGTCCGGTATGGAAAAACTTTAGAGGATAAGCGAAAAACAATTCTTAAGATGGCATGCGACTCTGTAGCTTATGCAAAAACTTTTACAAAAGATGTAGAGTTTTCAGCCGAAGATGCCGGCAGAACCGATATCGGGTATCTTTCGGAAGTAATAGAGGCTGCAATTGATGCAGGCGCTACAACGGTTAATATCCCGGATACTACCGGGTATACTTTCCCCAGCGAGTTCGGAGCTAAAATTGCCGCACTAAGGAAACGTGTTAGGAATATTGATAAAGCGATAATAAGCGTACACTGTCATGATGATCTTGGACTTGCGGTAGCAAATTCACTTAGCGGTATTGAGAACGGTGCAAGACAGGTTGAGTGTACTTTAAACGGAATTGGTGAACGGGCCGGTAATGCCTCTCTTGAAGAAATTGTTATGGCGCTAAAGGTTAGAAAAGATATTTGTGAATACTATACGGACATTAATACTGAAGAAATTTACAACACGAGTAAGATGGTATCTTCATTTACGGGAATAATTGTTCAGCCGAACAAAGCAATTGTAGGTGAAAATGCTTTTGCACATGAATCCGGTATTCACCAGGATGGTGTACTTAAAGACAGGCAGACCTATGAAATAATGACTCCCGAAAGTGTTGGAGTTAAAAAGACAAAAATTATTTTGGGAAGACATTCCGGCCGGCACGGATTAAAATCACGACTGTTTGAACTGGGATATAAATTATCCGAAGCTGAACTTCAGACAGTTTATGACAGGTTTTTGGAGCTTGCAGATAAAAAGAAAGAAGTGTTTGACGATGATTTAAGAGTATTAATGGGCGATCAGATTCTTGATGCAAAGAAAGAACGGTATGAACTTGATTATATACATGTTACTATGGGTACAAATTCAATTCCGACGGCAACAGTAAAAATAAAGGTTGGTGAGGATTTCGTTCAGGAATCTGCAACAGGTGACGGAGCTGTTGACGCTTGTTTTAATGCAATTGAACGTGCACTGAATTTGAAATCCAACCTGGAATCTTACAACGTTCGTTCAGTAACCTCAGGAAGGCAGGCGATGGGTGAGGTAATTGTGAGGATCCGGGAAAATGAAAATTCATTTACCGGCAGAAGGATTTCTACCGATGTTATTGAGGCCAGCGCTAAAGCTTATATACAGGCTTTAAATCAACAGCAGGCTTATATTGAAGAAAAAGAACGCGAAGGATTATTAAATCATTCATTATCAGATGTAACAGAAGCAGTATAAAGGAAACTAATATGTCAATGACGATAACGGAGAAGATTTTATCAAAATCTTCAGGAAGAAAAAGAGTTGAGCCGGGAGAAAATATCTGGCTCAATGTAGATGTGCTGATGACTCACGATGTCTGCGGGCCGCCTACGATAGAAATTTGGAAACGTGAATTCGGTAAAGATGCTAAGATTTGGGATAAGGATAAGCTGGTAATATTCCCTGATCATTATATATTTACAAAAAATCCGCAGGCTAACAGGAATGTTGAAATACTCAGGCAATTTGCGGGCGAATATTCAATAGATAATTATTACGATGTTGGAACGGATAGATACAAAGGTGTATGTCATATTGCTCTTGCAGAAGAAGGATACAATATTCCCGGAACAGTATTGTTCGGAACAAACTCACATACATGTACTTCCGGGGCTTTCGGAATGTTTTCAACCGGCGTTGGTAATACAGATGCAGCTTTTATTTTAGGCACAGGTAAAATCTGGGAAAAGGTTCCTGAGACAATAAAGTTTACGTTTGACGGAGAATTGCCTCCATACCTGACGGCTAAAGATTTAATCCTTCAGGTATTGGGAAAAATTACAACCGACGGGGCAACATACCGGGCTCTTGAGTTTGACGGTGATGCGGTATTTTCTCTTTCAATTGATGAAAGAATGACTCTTACCAATATGGCTATAGAAGCAGGTGCAATGAACGGTATAATTGCGGCGGACGCAGTTACAGAGTCTTATGTTAGGGAAAGAACAAATAAATCATATGAAATTTTCAATAGCGATCCCGATGCAAAGTTTAAGAATCAATACCGCTTTGATGTTTCAAAGATGGAGCCTCATGTAGCCAAGCCCCACAGCCCGGATAATTTAGATACTGTAAGAAATGTACAAGGTACAAAACTTACAAAATGTTATATAGGATCATGTACAGGCGGTAAACTTAGTGACTTTTTATCCGCAGCTAAAATTATTTTCGGTAATAAAGTTAAAGTACCTACTTTTATTGTTCCGGCAAGCACTTCTATAGCCAAACAAATGGAGATAGAAACAATAAGCGGTGTTTCATTAAAACAAATTTTTGAAAACGCCGGATGTGTTGTTGCGCAGTCTTCATGTGCTGCATGTTTAGGCGGCCCTATGGATACTATAGGCAGGGCAACGGATGGTGAATCTATAATTTCCACAACCAATAGAAATTTCCCGGGACGAATGGGAAGCAAAAAAGCAGGTGTATATCTTGCATCACCTTTAACTGTTGCCGCATCTGCCTTAACCGGGGTAATTACAGATCCACGTGACTTTTTGTAAATACATAAGTTTATTATTAGAGATTGGAGCATAATCACAATATGGAAAAAATTGTAAAAGGTAAAGCCTTTGTATTAGGCGATAATATAGATACAGATCAGATAATTCCTGCTGAACATTTGGTATACAGTTTATCTGATCCTGAAGAATCAAAAAAATACGGACATTACGCTCTCTCCGGAGTCCCCCTCTCTCAGGCCGGGTTGCCCGGTGGGGGACTCACGTTTATCGATGGAGAAGGCCACACATCCGGGTACAATATAATAATTGGCGGTGCCAACTTCGGATGCGGGTCTTCAAGGGAGCATGCACCGTTTGCTTTACAGGTTGCAGGAGTAAAAGCAGTAATAGCAGAATCTTACGCAAGAATATTTTATAGAAACAGCGTTGACGGCGGATTTCTTCTTCCTTATGAAACTTTTGCAAAATTGAATGACCAAATTAAAACCGGCGATGAACTTGAACTTGACGTAATTGCGAACGTACTTAAAAATATTACAACCGGTAAAACTTATAATCTCAGGTCACTTGGAGATATTCTGCCGATAATTGAAGCAGGCGATATTTTTAAATATGCCCGCCAGTCGGGAATGATATTTTAAAATTTTTAATAAAATATTATTACATAGTCACTGGAGTTACGCAAAATTGTAATGCGAAAAGCTTTTTCGCAAAATAATGTTTGATTATAGTCAAATATAATAAGCGATTCAGCGAATCGCTTTACAAAAACATGTTTTTACTTAACTTCAGCGGTTAGTAATTTAAAGTAGCCCCGACATTCATGTCGGGGATGGTTAAATTAAAAACCATTTTGGCTTTAGCCAAAATTTCAAGGTGAAAGCCCAAATTTTATTCTTTAGATTTTATTATAATAATTAACTTGAAAGTATATATGAGCAGTCCAATTGAGCTATTTGATACAACATTACGGGACGGAACACAGGGAGAAGGAGTTAATCTTTCTGTGCAGGATAAATTATTAATAGTAAGACGTCTGGATGAATTCGGTATAGACATAATTGAAGGCGGATGGCCCGGGAGCAACCCCCGTGATGAAGAGTTTTTTCAAAGAGTAAAGGAATTAAAACTTTATCATTCAAAAATATGCGCGTTTGGTTCAACAGCCAGGTCATTAAATAATATTGAATCGGATCCGAATCTTACAGCAATATTAAAAGCAGAGACAGAAGTTATCTCCATATTCGGAAAAACATGGCGGCTTCATTCCCAACTCGGCCTTGGATTTTCTGATGAGGAAAACGAGAATTTAATTTTTAAATCCGTTGAATTTATGAAAAAAAACGGCAGGCGGGTAATTTATGATGCCGAACATTTTTTTGACGGCTACAAGGATGACAAATCTTTTGCAATTACAATGTTAAAAGCCGCCGAAAAAGCCGGTGCTGATGTTATAGTATTGTGCGATACTAACGGAGGTTCACTTCCGGAAGATGTGTTCAGAATAGTTACGGAATTGAAAGAATATATTTCAGCTCCACTGGGAATTCATACTCATAATGACTCGGATTTGGCTGTTGCAAATTCTTTAGCTGCTATAAGAGCCGGAGCTGTTCATGTTCAGGGAACGATTAACGGTGTTGGCGAAAGATGCGGAAATGCAAATCTTTGCAGCATCATCCCGAATATTGTTTTGAAACTGAATCTTCCAACAAAGCAGTATGTAAGTTTGGTTCACATGACTTCTTTATCAAATTTTGTATTTGAATTAATGAATCTTTCTCCTTCAACAAGAGCTGCATTTGTTGGTAAATCAGCATTCGCGCATAAGGGAGGCATTCATGTAAGTGCTGTGCTTAAGGACAGTTCAATGTATGAACATATAAAACCTGAATCTGTCGGCAATAAACAACGGGTACTCGTTTCCGATTTATCCGGTCAAAGTAATATTAGATATAAAGCTAAGGAGTTTGGTATTGATTTAGCTGAAAATAAGGAAATCAGTAAAAAATTAGTTAACTATATAAAGTCTCTTGAATATGATGGATTCCAATTTGACGGAGCTGAGGCATCGTTTGAACTGCTCCTCAGAAATGAGCTTAATGAGTTTACGCCATTCTTCAGCGTTCTGGATTCAAAAGTTAATGTTTTCTACGATGACAAAGGAACATCATACTCAGAAGCGGTACTTAAAATCTCGGTGGATGGTGAAATTGAACATACAGCTTCAGATGGGGACGGACCTGTTAATGCATTGGACAAAGCCTTAAGAAAGGCATTGACCAGATTTTATCCTGAAATAGCCCTTGTTAAATTAATTGATTATAAAGTACGTGTACTTGATGAAAAAGAAGGCACCGGGGCAAAAGTCAGAGTAATGATTCAATCCAGTGACGGCGATGAAACCTGGAGCACTGTAGGAGTGTCAGAAAATATTATTGAGGCAAGTTTCCAGGCTTTAATTGACAGTATGAATTACAAATTATTTAAATTTCAAATTAAAAAAGAGCGGCTGACTGTTTAAGTTTCTTAATACGGTATTTAATAATGCAATTATAACTGTAAGATTTTGAAAATAGGCCTTATACAATATAACCCTCTTTGGGAAGATAAAGATAAAAACCGGGAAAAATTATATACACTTTTTTTTAATAAAAGAAGATCAGAAAAAGTTTTAATTTTTCCTGAAATGACTTTAACCGGATTTACAATGAAGGCATCATTATTTGCCGAATCATTGGAAGGTCAGAGTTTCAATTATTTTGCCGGTATTGCATTAAACAATGATGCTCATGTTCTTGCCGGTATTATTGAAGCAGGAGAAGGCACTTTTTTTAACTCTTTGATTCACATAAATCCCCTGGGTAAACTGGAAAAAGTTTACAGGAAAATTCACCCTTTTTCTCTCTCCTCGGAACATAAAAATTATTCAAGAGGAACTGAAATTGCCGTTACTAATATCGAAGGCTGGAATGCCGGCCTGTCAATTTGTTATGACCTCAGGTTTCCTGAGTTATACCGTCAGTATGGTAAAAAAAGAGTGGAATTAATTGTTGTGATTGCAAATTGGCCAGTGGCCAGAATTGAACATTGGAGAACATTACTAAAGGCAAGAGCTATTGAAAATCAATGTTATGTTGCAGGAGTTAACCGGGTAGGAAACGATATTAAATTAAGTTACAACGGGTTTAGCAGCATTTATGATCCTATGGGAAATGAAATTATTTCCCAGGAAGATAATGAGGCCATTCTTTCAGCAGACATTTCTAAATCTAATGTACAAGAATATCGGTCTAAACTTCCATTCTTAGACGATATTTATTTAATTTAATATTATTTTTAAATATTGTAAAAAATTAAACTTTTTAAGCGATGTTAAAAATATTTTAGGTTTTTTAGCTTTTTTATCTTGATAATTTCCTAAAATTTTTTAAATTGCCTAAAATATTTTATAATATTATTCCGCAATCCTTATAATATAAGGAAATTTTAGTATAAAACCGGGATTTAATTGAATTATTATACATTTTTAAGCATTTGTATGCCCAATACCTTTGTGAAGGAGTGATTCTAAATGAATTCAGATCAAAATAGAGCAGATGATTTAAATAAAAATAGTTTTAACATTAAGAGTCAGGGAATGTACAACCCTGCGTTCGAGCATGATGCCTGCGGTATGGGTTTTGTTGCCGATGTAAAAGGTAGAAAATCCCGGTCTATTATTGATAAGGGACTTGATATATTAAAAAACCTGGAACACCGAGGTGCTGTAGGTGCCGATCCTAAAACAGGCGACGGAGCCGGTATTTTAATTCAGTTGCCGGATGAATTTTTACGCAAAGTAGCTTCAGAGAAAAAAATAAAGCTTCCGGCAATTGGTAAGTACGGTGTTGGAATGATGTTTTTACCTCAAGATCCGATAATGCGCAAAGCGATTGAGAATATTGTTGAAAAAATTGTAGTTGATGAAAATCAGAAATTTCTCGGTTGGCGTGATGTCCCGGTTGATCCGGGGGTTCCTGGTGAAGGTGCAAAAATAACGCAGCCGTTTATAAGGCAGTGTTTTATCGGAGCGAACAAAAGTATTGGCAGCCAGGATGAGTTTGAAAGAAAACTTTATTTAGTTAGAAGAATTATCGATCACCGTGTCCGCGCCGAATTAAAATGCGACAGAAGTAAATATTATGTTCCGTCATTTTCAAGCAAGGTTTTAGTTTATAAAGGAATGCTTCTTGCACCTCAGGTAACAGACTTTTATAAAGATCTGAGTGATAAGGATATGAAATCCGCAATGGCAATGATCCATCTGCGTTTTTCAACAAATACATTCCCAACCTGGGATCTTGCCCACCCGTTCAGGATGATTGCACACAATGGTGAAATAAATACTTTACGCGGGAATAAAAACTGGATGGCAGCACGGCAGGCTGTTATGGAATCGCCTTATTTCGGTAAGGACCTAAAAAGAATGCTTCCAATTGTTATGGAAGGGCAGAGCGATTCCGCAACATTTGATTCTGTTCTTGAACTGCTTGTTATGTGCGGGAGAAGCCTGCCTCATGCCATGATGATGATGATCCCGGAAGCATGGTCAAAGAATGATTTAATGGACCCGGATAGAAGAGCTTTTTATGAATACCATGCAACAATGATGGAGCCATGGGACGGACCCGCAGCAGTTGTTTTTACGGATGGAAATATTATTGGCGCTACACTGGATCGTAATGGTTTACGCCCTTCAAGGTATGTTGTAACAAAAGACGATCTTGTTGTTCTTACTTCTGAAGCGGGTACCTTCAGCGTGGATGCTGAAAATGTGGCTAAAAAAGGAAAACTGCAGCCGGGCCGTATGTTTATACTTGATCTTATGAAGGGAAGAATAGTTGAAGATGAAGAAGTTAAAAAGGAAATTGTAACCCGTAAACCGTACCGCAAATGGGTTAATGAGAATATGATAAAACTTTCTCATTTACCTCAGCCGGATCAAATATATAATGCCGACTTTGAAACTCTTCATATACGTCAAAGAATTTTCGGATATACGAAGGAAGATCTTTTCCAGGTGATGCTTCCTATGGCATTGAACGGAATGGAAGCAACCGGTTCCATGGGTGCTGATGCTTCGCTTGCAGTTTTATCGGAAAAGCCACAGATATTATTCAGGTATTTCAAACAACTATTTGCACAGGTTACTAATCCTCCTATTGATGCTATCCGGGAAGAATTGGTAATGGAATTAACAACCTACGTGGGCCCTGAACAGAATTTACAAGCTGAAACTCCGCTTCATGCACACAGACTTGAGCTTGAACACCCTTTACTTTCAAATTCACAGCTTGAAAAAATCAGAAATATAGCAAGAGGACATTTCAAATCGATTACAATTCCGCTCTTATTCAATCCGAATGTCCGGCATAATATGCGTGAAAGGCTTGACCAGATTTGTACGGAAGCTGTAGAAGCGGTTAAATCAGGAATATCATTAATAATATTATCGGATAAAGGATTGGATAGAAGTTGCGCAGCTATACCAAGCCTGCTTGCTACTTCAGGAGTCCACCATGCACTGTTAAGAGCAGGGTTGAGAACCAGAACCGGTTTAATTGTTGAAAGCGGCGAGCCGAGAGAAACCCACCATTTTGCTTTGTTATGCGGTTACGGTGCTAATGCAATTAATCCTTATGTAGCTTATGAGACTCTGGCTTATCTTACTGAAAAAGGATTTTTGCCGGATATAAAGGATTATAAAATTGCAAGAAATAATTTTGTAAAAGCTGTAAGTAAAGGATTGTACAAGATATTCAGTAAAATGGGAATTAGTACTTTACAATCATATTGCGGCGCACAGATTTTTGAAGCCGTAGGATTAGATACCGAAATAGTTGCAAATTATTTTACAGGCACTCCTACATGTATTGAAGGCTTAAGCCTGGAAATGCTTGAAGAAGAAACAATAAGAAGGCATGTGCATGCGCTTGATCCCCAAATTGATCAAAGCACTCTTGACGTTGGCGGAGTTTATCAATACAGGAGAGACGGCGAAAGCCATCTATGGAATCCGCTTACTATTTCAAAGCTTCAACAAAGTACAACCAGGGGCGATTTCAAAACATTTAAAGAATATTCTGCCCTGATCAATAATCAGGATCAAAAGAGAGTTACACTAAGAAGTTTATATGAACTTGATTCAAATAGTTCGGCCATTTCTATTGATGAGGTTGAACCCGCTAAGGAGATTGTAAAAAGATTTTCAACAGGAGCGATGAGCTTTGGCTCAATATCAAGGGAAGTTCATACTTCGCTGGCAATTGCTATGAACAGGCTTGGTGGTAAATCGAATACAGGTGAAGGCGGAGAAGAAGCGGAACGATTTAAACCTCTTGCAAACGGTGATAGTATGCGTTCAGCTATTAAACAGGTTGCTTCTGCAAGATTCGGTGTTACTGCTAATTATCTGGTGAATGCCGATGAGCTTCAGATAAAAATGGCTCAGGGAGCTAAACCGGGTGAAGGCGGCCAGCTTCCAGGGTTTAAGATCGATAAAATTATCGGAAAAATTCGTCACAGTATACCCGGGGTTACACTGATAAGCCCTCCTCCGCATCATGATATATACTCAATTGAAGATTTAAAGCAATTAATCTTCGATTTAAAGAATATTAATCCAAAAGCAAGAATAAGTGTAAAGCTTGTATCAGAAGTTGGTGTAGGAACAATAGCCGCGGGTGTTGCCAAAGCTCATGCAGATCATATCCTCATAAGCGGATATGACGGTGGTACCGGAGCAAGCCCGATTTCATCAATTCAATATGCCGGATCACCGTGGGAACTTGGACTGAGTGAAACGCATCAGACACTAATGTTGAATGGATTAAGAGATCGTGTATATGTTGCTGTTGACGGTCAGATGAAAACCGGCCGTGATGTTGTTATTGCTGCATTGCTTGGCGCAGAAGAATTCGGTTTTGCTACAGCGCCTTTAGTTACTCAGGGTTGTATCTTAATGAGGAAATGTCATCTTAATACATGCCCGGCCGGGGTAGCAACCCAGGATCCGGAATTAAGAAAGAAATTTATCGGTAAGCCTGAATATGTTGTTAATTTTATGTTTTATATTGCTGAAGAAGTCAGGGAATTGATGGCTTCTTTGGGATTCAGAACTATAAACGAAATGATCGGGCATACTGAGAAGATTATCCCCGTCAGATTAAACGATCATTGGAAGGCCCGGGGCCTTGATCTAACCAAGCCGTTGTTTAAAACAACACCAATTTACAAGACCGATTCCCACAGGACGAGGGAACAAGATCATGGTTTACAAAATCAGCTTGATCTTGAATTTATTAAACTAGCTCAGCCGGCATTAGAAAATGGTACGCCGGTTAACATTAAAACAAGAATAAGAAATATCAACCGTACTGTCGGTACTATGCTTTCTAGTGAAATTGCTAAGCGTTACGGCGAGCCGGGTTTACCGGTAGGCACTATTAAAATCGAGTTAAGAGGTACAGCAGGCCAAAGTTTTGGAACATTTTTAGCGCACGGCATTGATCTTATTCTTACAGGGGAATCTAATGATTATACCGGCAAAGGGTTATCCGGCGGTAAATTAGTCGTAAAAATTCCGCCAGAGGTAACTTTTGATCCTGCTGAAAATATAATAATTGGCAATACATGCTTATATGGCGCCACGAGCGGTGAAGCATATATAAATGGAGTTTCGGGTGAACGGTTTGCAGTTAGAAATTCCGGCGCTTATGCAGTTATTGAAGGAGTGGGGGATCATGGCTGTGAATATATGACTGGTGGAAGAGTTGCAGTTTTGGGAAGAATTGGACGCAATTTTGCTGCTGGTATGTCCGGCGGTATTGCTTACGTATGGGATCCGAATAAAGACGCTGAAAAATATATTAATCATGATATGGTAAGCGTTGAATATCTCATTTATGATGAAGATATTAATGAGTTACATGAAATGGTACAGAAACATTACGAATATACAGGGTCTAAAAGAGCTAAGTTCATTCTTGATAATTGGAGCCATGAAAAAGATAATTTCTGGAAGATTATACCTGAAGAATACAGGAAAGCTCTTGCAAAAATGGTTGAGGAACAGAAAATCGCGGCTCGTATGAAAAAAGAATCAGAGGAAACGGAGGTAGTAAATGGGTAAACCAACTGGATTTAAAGAATATAAAAGGGGTTCTTTAGAACATGAATCACCGGAAACACGGGTAAAACATTTTAAGGAATTTGAAAAACGTTTTCACCGTGCAGATGCAAAGATACAAGGAGCTCGTTGTATGGATTGCGGCATCCCTTTTTGTCATGGTGATACAGGCTGTCCTGTACAGAATTATATTCCCGAATGGAATGATCTTGTTTATAGAGGACTTTGGAAAGAGGCCCTTGACAATTTGTTGTCAACAAATAATTTCCCGGAATTCACGGGCAGGTTATGCCCGGCTCCGTGTGAAACTGCATGTACTCTTGGAATTCACGAAGATCCGGTAACAATAAAGTATATTGAACGTACTATTATAGATAAAGGATGGGAAGAAGGCTGGGTAAAACCGAGAATGCCTTTTGTTTTGACAGGTAAAAAGGTTGCTGTAGTCGGGTCAGGCCCGGCTGGTCTTGCTGCCGCCCAGCAGCTTTGCAGAGCAGGACATACTGTTACAGTGTTTGAAAAGAACGACAGGCTTGGCGGACTTCTAAGGTATGGTATACCGGATTTTAAGATGGAAAAATCTGTTATTGACCGCCGTATAGAGCAGATGAAATTTGAAGGTGTTGAATTTAAAACAAATGTAAACGTTGGTGTTGATATTTCCGCTATTGAACTGGTTGAAGGATATGATGCAGTTATTTTAGCCGGCGGATCTGAAAAACCCAGGGATATTTCTATTCCCGGAAGAGAATTGAATGGTATTCATTTTGCGATGGAATTTTTACCGTTGCAGAATAAAGTTGATGCAGGCGATGTGGTTTCAAACCAGATACTTGCAACCGGCAAAGATGTTGTTATAATCGGTGGCGGGGATACCGGTTCTGATTGCGTAGGAACTTCAAACAGGCAAGGTGCAAAATCCGTTACACAGATTGAGCTGTTGCCGAAGCCCCCGTCAGACCGGCCTGACAATGCGCCCTGGCCTTTCTGGCCCACAATTCTCAGGACGTCTTCAAGCCAGGAAGAAGGCGGGGAAAGAAAGTGGAGTGTAAATACTAAATTATTCAGCGGCAATTTGAACGGCCAGGTTACTTCACTCTTATGCAATGAAATAAAATTTGAGAAGGGAAAAATTGTTGACATTCCGGGAACCAAATTTGAACTTAAAGCCGATCTTGTTCTTATTGCGGCAGGATTTGTGCATCCTGTACATGACGGAATGATAAACCAGTTAAAAGAAATAGGGCTTGAGCTTGATCAGCGTGGTAATGTAAAAGCCGAATTTGGTGATAACGAGAATGCACATGCAACCAGTTTAGATAAAGTATTTGCATGTGGAGATATGAGGCGGGGACAATCATTAATCGTTTGGGCAATTGCAGAAGGAAGAAAATGCGCATCTGCGGTTCATAACTTCTTAACTAAAGAAGTGGTTGTAGAAGAGAATGTTGCTTAAAACTAACCACCAAGGTTTTCGTGAACTTTGGTCTTATCATGCACTTTAATTTTATTCATTTTAAAGCGGGGACAACTTTGTGGTAAACTACGCCCCGACTTTACAAATTTAAACTTAAATAATAGTATGATAGTTAAAGAAATGTTCAAAACTATAAAGAAAATAAATTTTTATGATTGCGATCCAGCCGGTATTCTTTTTTTTGCAAGAGTTTATGAAATATGCCATTCTGCTTATGAGGATTTGATCCGGAGCTTTCAGTTACATGAGGATTACTGGAATAATGCTGATTATGTTGTTCCAATTATTAACAGCGAAGCACATTATCATAAACCTATAAAGTATGGTGAATCAATTTTTATTGAATTAGTAGTCTCAAAATTGAAAACATCTTCATTTGAGCTTGAGTATAGATTAAAAAACGAAGCTGGGGAAACATGTACGGTTGTACGAACCGTTCATGTTTTTGTTGATAAATCTACCTGGGGGAAAAAACAAATTAAACTTGATGTTAAGGCTGGCCTGGAAAAGTATTATCTTGACAAAGCAGGGGAGATATAAGCATTTATTTATTGAACATTTCTATAATTTTGCCTTTCCTGATTTTACCTAATTCGGTTTTCGGCAATTCATCTATAAAATGGATCTTCTTTGGATGCTTGTAAGAAGGCAGTTTATCATTCAGGAATTCTTTAAGACTTTCGAACTCAATCTTTTCATTAGATGCAATAACTGCAATAACAATATGTCCCCATTCCTTGTCTTCTTTTCCAAATACACAAACTTCTTTTATGCCTGGATATTTAATAATTGCAGCCTCAATTTCATGAGGTATTATATTTTCTCCGCCTGAGATGATTAAGTCTTCACGTCTGGCTTCAACATAAAGAAATCCATCCGCATCAAGGTACCCGTAATCACCGGAATAAAAAATATCTTTGGCGAATTTTTTCTTATTTTCATCGTTATTGTTAAGATAACCTCTAGCAACAGATTGAGCCTTGATAGCAATTTCTCCAACTTTCATATCAGGCAGGATATTTCTATTCTCATCAATAATTAATATTTGGTTTGGAAATATTGCTTTGCCTGCTGATGAAGGATTAATCTTAAATTCTTCAGCAGTAAGAGCTGTTACGAATGAAGCTGTTTCCGTAGTTCCATAAGATTTTACAACATTCCAACCCTTTTTCAAGGCTTCGCTTACTAATTTTGTTTCAAGAAATCCGCCGCCCAATAAAATATTCCGCAGGCTTTGATTAGGTTCGAACCCTGTTTCAATTAATCTTTTTAATTGAGTTGTTACAAAAGATGCCAAAGTGGGATTTAAATTTTCGATTGAATATATAATATCTTCCGTAGTCAATGTTTTGGGGATAATTAAAGCTGTACCAAAAAAGAAATTCCGAAGAATAATTGAGAATCCGCCGATATGGTAAAAAGGCAGGCTTGCAAGCCAGCGGTCATTTTCCTGATTGTTAAATAATTTATTTCCGTTAAATGCGCTGTTAAGTAAATTATTGAATGTAAGTTCTACTCCTCTTGGTTTACCTGTGGAGCCTGAAGTAAATATTATTAATGCAGTATTCTCTAGTTCATTATTGTCGTGGCAATCGGAAAATTCGAAGTTAGTAATTAAATATTTGCCGGTTATTTTTTCATGTAATGGAAATTTGTTTACACTTATACCGGGGATGCTTTTTAATCCGTGTTCCGGATTATCGGTGAATACAAAATTACATCCTGCAAATGAAATCAATTCTTTCAGTTCATCCGGCAGAAGACGTATATTTAATGGAACCGGGATAGCTCCGGCCTTCCACAAAGAAAGTATGAGTATGACATACTCTAAACTATTTTCACTAAGAATTGCGGCCTTATCACCACTTTTTAAACCGATTGAGTGTAACCATTGTACTGTAAAATAAATTTTTTCATAAAGCTGTCGGTAAGTAATTTCTGTACGGGGAGTAATAATTGCACTAATATTCTCATTTATATTACAAATACCTTTGGGATTTGATAATAAGCCAATAATATCCATGATATTTCCGGTTAGAATCTACTTTGCTTCAAGAGAAATCATTCCGTTTTTTACAGGATATGGATCAGCAAATAAATCTTTTTCAAAATAATTTCCTGTTGCCAATCCATGAGCTAATTGTTCTTTTACTGTTGAAGCTGCAAAAATAGCCATTGATCTTCCCACAACTGATTCAAAAGAGGAAGTTATTACTACTTTTAAACCATTTTGTTCCGCAAAATTTTTTATGTTCATGACCGGAATAATTCCACCAAGCATCATTGGCTTGAGGATTACAAATGAAACTGCCTTGTGTTGAATAAATTCCACTGCATCTTTTATAGTTCTTATCGATTCGTCAACAGCAAGCGGGACTCCGGTTTTATTTTTCAACTTTATAAAGTTAGCCAGGCCGTTTAAAGGTTGCTCAACGTATTCCGGATCAATTAATTTCATTCTTTTCAAATTTTTAATAGCCTCGTTTAATTCCCATTTCCCGTTTGCATCAACTCTTAATTTAATTTTAGTCCCCGCGGACTCTCTTATAGCTTTTAGACAATTTAAGTCATCCTCAAATTTATCTCTGCCGGCTTTTACTTTTAGCGTTGTAAAACCTTGCCGGATAAGCTTTTGGGCTTCTTCTGCCGATTCATCCGGAGTTAAAAATCCTATAACTGCATTAACATTAATTCTATTATTTGAAGATTCGTTAAGAATTTCGTTAATTGAAAGATTGTTCTCTTTGCTTATCAAGTTTATTAAAGCTTGTTCAACACCGTGGTGTAACGCCGGAAATTTATCAAGGCTGCTTAAGCTTTGCGTAATACTATTTTCAATATCATGGAAATTAATTTTAAGATTTAATTTAAGTTTTTTAAGTTCATTCTCAGCTTCCGCGTAAGATTCGGATCCTGATTCAGGTAAAGGCGCTGCATCACCTACACCGGTTTTACCGGAACTACTTTTAAGATGAATTAAAAAACCATTCCTTTCATTTAAACTTCCCTTAGATGATTCAAATGGGTTCTTGAACTTCAGATTATAAGAAGAAAAAGTTAAACTAAGATTTTTCATAATGTTAAGCCGGCTGCGAATAGTAGTCCGTATAAAGCCGAAAGTTTAGCAGCGAGTTCTAATGTTTTGTTTAATTGAATACCTTCAAGAGTATAAAGCATAATAATAAGCTTATATGCAATTGGAAAGGTTAAATACGGAAGAAAGATCCAAAACTTAAAATCAAAAAAGAAATACAGTACGGCAGGGATTGCAAAAGAAGTCAAAATTAAAAAAATAAATTGAAATCTTGTAAAATTTTTGCCAAATATAACAGCCAGCGTATTCTTGCCTGCCACCCTGTCTTCTTCAATATCACGATAATTGTTTACGACAAGTATATCGGTAATTAATGCGCCTACCGGAATTGAGGTTAATAAAGAAACCGTAGAAAATTCTTTAAGCTGGATGTAATAAGTTCCTGTAGTTCCGGCGATACCAAAAAACATGAATACAAAAATATCTCCAAGCCCGTTATATGCTAAAGGAAAAGGACCGGCTGTATAAGCGATACCGGCAATTATGGATAATATGCCAATAACAAAAATAACCGGGCCTGCTTCATAAACTAAAATTAATCCAAGGATGAATGCCAAAGAAAATATAAAAACAACTCCGATTTTCATTTCTTTTACCGAAATTAGACCGGCAGCTAAAACTCTCAGCGGCCCCTTTCTATCTTCATTGTCGGCACCATGAAGAAAATCATATAGATCGTTTGTAAAATTAGTTCCCACCTGTATTAATAACGAACAAAAAAGTGCAATTATTGAAAATATTAAAACAAAACTTCCTTTGCTTATTGCAAGCGAAGATCCGACAACTACCGGAACAATTGCGGCTAAAAGAGTTTTAGGCCTTGAGGCAATTACCCAGCTCTTATATTTACCCGTTACTAACTGTGCTTCGCTTTGTATACTTTTTTCCATTGTAGTCTTAAATTAAAAGTTAATATTAAGGAAGTTTAGGAAATTTATTAAATCCGGGCTTCCGTTTTTCCAGGTAAGCATTCTTTCCTTCCCGGGCTTCTTCGCTCATATAATATAGCAATGTTGCATTACCGGCTAATTCCTGTATTCCGGTTTGTCCGTCAAGTTCAGCATTGAAAGAGGACTTAAGCAGCCTTATAGCCATGGGACTATGTTCTAAAATTTTCTTTGCCCAATTTACGCCTTCTTCTTCAAGGTTTTCCACAGGTACAACTTTATTTATTAACCCCATATTGAGGGCTTCCTGTGCATTATATTGCATGCATAAGTACCAGATTTCGCGGGCTTTTTTTTGTCCTACCAATCTCGCAAGATAACTTGCTCCGAAACCACCATCAAAGCTGCCAACTTTTGGACCTGTTTGGCCAAAAACAGCATTATCTGCAGCAATAGTTAAGTCGCATACAACATGAAGAACATGCCCTCCGCCGATTGCATAACCTGCAACAAGAGCAATAACAGGTTTAGGCATACTTCTGATCATTTTTTGAAGATCAAGCACATTCAATCTTGGAACACCATCTTTACCTACATATCCTTTGTCCCCGCGTATTCTCTGGTCGCCTCCGGAACAAAAAGCATATTTGCCGTCTTTTGAAGGGCCTTGTCCGGTTAGTAGTATTACTCCGATAGATTGATCTTCTCGTGCATCTGAAAATGCAGTAGACATTTCCAGGATAGTTTCAGGTCTGAATGCATTCCTGATTTCAGGCCGGTTAATAGTAATTTTTGCAATACCATCCATCTTTTCATAAATAATGTCAGTATACTCTTTTACTTTTTCCCAATTGAAATTCATATTTCACCTAAAGTTATAATAACAAAACTTACAAAAGTATCAAAAAAATGATAAACTTAGAATTTATCAAGGAAGTCATTTATCACATTAATAAATGAAGAAGGCTTCTCAAGATGAACATTATGACCGGCATTTTTTATTATCATGTGACTTGCATCCGGGAAAATGTTTACCATTTCAGCATTAATGCCGGTGAATTTTAAATCAAGTTCTCCTGAAATTAAAAGAGTCTTAGTCATTATTGTTTTGATGTCATTTATAAGAGCAGGCATTTTACCCGTACTGAATCCACGCAGGCAATTTGCAAGGCCTGTTTTAGAATTTAATAATTTTGTTTTTTTTATTATATCCAATTTTTCTTTTGGTAGATTTAATTGTGATTTAAACAGACTGATATTACTCCAATAATCAACAAACTCTTCAATCGTATGAGTCTCTATAAATTCAGCAAGCTTTTTATCATCTTCAATCCGCTGCCTTCTTGAATTCTCCACCATTATCCCGGCATTTGTACTTTCAAGTATTAATCCCTTCAATAAGTGCTGATGTTTTGAAGCATAGGATAAAGCGGCTCTGCCGCCCATAGAGTACCCGGCAATAATAATTGGTTTGTTTGTAAAATATAGTATAGTCTGATGTATTTGCTCTGCCATTGAATCGGCAGAGTATAAAGACAAGTTTCCGGGCGAATCACTTCGGCCATGTCCGATTAAATCTAATGCAATGAAATTAAAATTATTTTTAAGTGACGGGATTATTTCATTCCAATCACCTGCTGAACCTGTAAAGCCATGTAGAAAAAAGATATAATTCTTTCCGGAAGAATTGCCCGGGTATTCCTCAATATTAAGTGTAACATCGGAAAGTATAATTTTCAAAGTAATCTATCTTAATTTAATATGATATTAATTAATTAGGACAAAAATTAAGATTTATTTGCTACAGCTTTCCAATACTTTCTTCTTGACTTTAGGGAGCTGGTAGCGTTAGTTTTAATTTCCAGGACGGAAAAATTTTTAGCTTTAAATGTTGAATATAGCGAAGAATTAAGATCTTTCCAGCCCTTAATTAATTTGTAGTTTCCGCCGAACGCTTTTACGAATGTTTTAAATTCAAGGTTGTGAGCTGCACGAAAATACTCATTAAATATTTCGCGGTAGTTTGAGATTGGAAGGATTTCAAAAATTCCGCCGCCATTATTATTAATCAGGACTATCACCAGTGGAAGGTTATAATTTTTTGCACTCAGCAGTCCATTAAGATCATAATAAAATGCTAAATCTCCTGTAATTAAAACCGTTGGCTTTGGGTTTGCTGCAACAATTCCTAATGCGGTGGAGGTAATACCGTCTATTCCGCTGGCCCCTCTATTGTTATAGATAATAATTTCTTTTTCGTTTAAGGATGCGAAATAATCAAAATCTCTAACCGGCATACTGTTGGATATCATTATTTGACATTCATTGGGAATCGCGAGTAAGATCTCGTTTATTATTCGACTTTCATTAGGAAAATCTGAATTATTAATAATTCTCGCTTTAAGTTTCGAAGAAATCTTTTCTTCCGACTTGAAGTCCATAAGCCATGAATTATTTTCACGGGCAGGCTTTCTGGAATCAATTAACTTTATCATGCCCTTGCAAAATAAATAAGGTTTGCACGCATATACTGCTAATGCTTTATCAGCAGGGTCAAACCAATCGCCGAATTCATTAATCATAAATCTGGCAGCAGTACAGTTACTTAAAAAGGTATCTAATCCTTTTGAAGTAACTGTTCGGCCAAATTGAATTATAATATCAGGCTGATGAGATTTTGAAAATTTATCTGATCGAAGAAATGCATCAAAATTTGTAATTATATTTTCTTTACTATGGTTTCCAAATCTAAGCTGGGAAGTTCCATCGGCAAGAACCGGATAAGAAAGTTTTTTTGATAAAATTTGGCAGTTAGTTAAAAATTCAGGATTATAATTATCCGGACCGACAATTATTAATCCTTTCTCACATTTTTAAAGTAATTAAAAATATTTAAAAACCATTTTTGTTTAGAAATATCGGCATCACAGCCAGTAGATTGCTTTTTACTAATTGATAGTGTATCCCCGGCAAAAATTAATAATTTTTGATCGATTTCATCTGTAAAGGAATCGGGCTCAAATGGTTTTTTAAAGGGAAAATTTAAATGTACGGGCCCACGAGATTTAATTGTACTATAAAAAACTGCATTATTTGCAGCAAGTTTAATATTCCTGATACTTTTCATATCCGGATCAGGTAAACCTGCATTATAGAACCAGCGGATATGATTTCTGTATATGTTATTTTGATTTATAGTCTGGTTGGCACCCATGTTTAATAATTCAGGCGGTCTATCCGCCGTGCAAATAATTAAAGGGACTCTTTGCTGATATGCTTCTACAATCGAAGGATATAATTCCACAGTAGCCGTACCTGAAGTACAAACCACCGCGACAGGTGAATTTGAAGCTTTCGCAAGCCCGAGAGCAAAAAAGCCGCTGCACCTCTCATCTATATGAATAAAGGATTTGATTGCTTTGTTATTTGCAAAAGCTATTGTTAAAGGTGTATTTCTTGAACCCGGTGAAATGGAGACATATTTTACACCGAGCACAGCAAGTTCGTTTACAAAAGACCGGGCCCAAAGTATATTCCGGTTAATTTTTATTTTAGTCATTGAATAGAGAGAGAATAGTTTTCAATTTTAATTCAGTTTCCTTAAATTCAGTTTCAGGATTTGAATCATCCACAATTCCGTTCCCGGCAAATGCAATAATCTTATTGTTAATGGCCAGAGCAGATCGAAGTGCAACCACAAATTCTCCGTTTTCTTCAAGATTGAACCATCCTATAATCCCGGAATAAAGTCCCCGGCGGAAATTTTCCGATTTTTTTATAAAATGCAAGGCAGTTTCTTTAGGAAATCCGCAGATTGCCGGTGTAGGATACAATTCTTTTAATAAATTCATCATAGAACATGTCGGCGGAAGAAATGCTGATATTCTTGACCAAATATGTTGAATATTTGCCAATTTTTTTATTGAGTATTGTTTTTCAATATTCAGGTTTTCAGTTGATTTGTTTAATGTTCTTTTTATATGATCTGTAACTATATCATGTTCATGAAGATTCTTATGATCGGCAAGAAGGGATTTTTCAAGTTCGTTTTCTTCCTCACTATTTTTACTGCGTGGAGCTGAGCCGGCAAGCACATCAATTTCAATTTTGCTTCCTGAAAATTTAGCTAGTAGCTCAGGCGTAGCACCAAAAAATGATGATCTGCCGTGATGATAAATAAATATCGAGCAGTTTGGATGATTATTTCTCAACTTTGCTATAATACTGTTGAAATCCAATTCACTTGCTAAATTTAGTTCCACTTTCCTGGCGAGTACAACTTTTTCAATATGATTTTCAGAAATCCGCTCCAGTGCTTCTTCAACAAGTTGTTTCCATTTCTTTTTATCTTTAGGGCTATCGCCGTTACTATTTAAGATTTTCTGTACGCTTAATTTTTCTTTTGAGTTTTCAGGCTTTAAGAATTTCTCAAGTTTTACCCGGAATTTTTTAACTATCTCTTTATCCAGGGTACCTTGAATGTTAAAATTGAAGAATAAATACTTTTGTTCCTGGGCGCATAAGATCATTATCTCCGGAATGAACCAGGTTGAATCATCATAATCTTGCCAGTCAGTATCGTTATGGTCGGTCATGAATTTCATTCCGCCGAGAAATAAAGGTATATCCTTTACGTTGGTTGTTCCCCAATTATTAATAAATGATCCTTTTAGGCCTTTTATTCTTTTATCGATGGCAGTAAATCTTCTTTCTCCGTTTTCAGAAATTATCAATGCTTCATCAGCGCCTAGAATAAAAAAATTCTCGTCAGGCTTCTCAAAATAAAACGATCTTTCGTAGCTTTTAGTTAAATGATTTATCCTTTCAAAAACATTAAAATCATTAATTATTGTAACATAGCTTACGAGCAAATTTGAGGGGCTATGATCTTTAATTTTAAAATTGTTTTCTGATAAAAAATTGGAAAAAGAAGCTACTGTACTCGAAATAAAATCTTCCATCATAGTATTTGTATTATCACTATTAAATATAATTCATAAAAAAAAGCTTTACAATTGATGTAAACTTTATGTAATGCTTAATACATAAAATAATTTGTTTCCCAAAAAATATTATAAAATGTAGAATTTTGAAACATTTTAGATAATTAAAGCAGGCTGACTTCCTCTATTGTTTCCAAAATTCTTAGATAGCTATCGTAGCGTTCAGCAGAAATATCGCCATTTTGTACGGCCTCATAAACTGAACAACCGGGTTCATGGCTGTGTGTACAAGTATTGAATTTGCAATTTTTAATGAATTTAGAAAATTCGATAAAATAATAAGAAAGATATTGTTTCATTATACCAAATGGCGCTAATTCCCTGATCCCGGGAGTATCAATAATGTAAGTTGCGGGATTAACTTTTATCATAATACTTGTTACAGTAGTGTGCACTCCTCTATCAGTGAAACCGCTTATTTTGCCTGTCTTTAGATTAAGGTATGGAAACATTTTATTAAGGAGGGAAGATTTACCCACACCGGATTGTCCGAAAAATAAATTTTTTTTACCATCTAATACATTCTTTAATTTATCAATTCCTTTATTAAATATAACGCTGGTTGTAAATACTTTATAACCGATTTCTTTATATAGATTCTTCCAGGTGTTAATAATGTTATCTTTATCAAGATCGATTTTATTTATTATTATATTAATATTTAAATGGGAACTTTCGCCGGCTACCAGAATTCTGTCCAGGGTTTTGCAATTGAAAGGAGGTTCTGCAGCACTGCTTACAATAAAAAAATTATCAATATTGGAGGCAACTATTTGTTCAAGTCTTTCACCATTATAACCTGCGCCTCTGATTCTCGGAGTTTTCCTTGAGAGATAATTTTGCCGGTCATCAATTTTATTTATTACTCCGCTTCCATCCCTGTTTAAAACAAAATCAACATAATCGCCAACTACAACAATATCAGTAAGATATTGTTTGTCTTTTTTCAATTTAATATCATTCTTGAACTTTCCGGGCAGGGAGCATCGTACAATACCTTCCCCATTTTTGGGGAAAACATAGTAATCTTTACTTTCTATTCGGCAGACTATTCCTTTTATGATCCGTTCCTTAAATATTAATAAAAGATTTTTAAAAATAATGCCATACGGGTTTTATGTCAAACTCAAGTTTCTAAATTAAATAATAAATGCAGTAAAGACACTTAATTATTTATTTTAAAATAATCATTACTAAAATTAGTATAGTTTATAATTTCTCAATCTAAAAGTATTAAAGTTTATACTCTAATTTTTTTAACTCTTGACATTTTGTAGTAATATATATATATATATAATTTTTAGTATTTTAATTCGGGATGATTGATCACCATTTATGGGGGAACCATAAGGGGTCTTCATATCCTAGTTTCAAAATTTAGTTTATTTTTCGACTAATATTTAGGAGCGGGTGTGAAAAAATCGATTAAACTCTTAATCTTTCAATTTACTTTTTCCCTCGTACTTTTCACTTATGTAAGCTGTAGTAATCCAGCCGGGCCTAATAATAGTATTCAGCCCGGCAGCAGAAATTACACATGGACAGTGGATACAATAAAAACAGTTGATAATTTAACTTTTACAAGTATATGGGGTGTTTCTCCCACGGATGTCTGGGCTGCAGGATATAGCAGTTGGCCCGGGACTGCAATTTGGCATTATAACGGAAGCTGGTGGGGAGCCGATTCGGAAGGAATTAATGTTTATCCATGGGCAATAATAGGTTTCTCTGATAATGAAGTGTGGCTTGGAAACACAAATAGTACAATTTGGAAATACAACGGTATGCAGTGGCAGCAATATGGTGTATATAACATTGATGGTTATGATAATGTTCTAATACAGCACTTGGATGGAACTGCAAGCAACTATATTTTCGGCGTTGGTGCTGCTGAAGTATATGCTACTGGAGCTTACAAAGGAATTATTTTGCAGTATGATGGTACTTCTTGGAAGTTTGTTAATATTCCAAATATCAAAATTGGATTTGCAGACGGGAGAATAGACTTGAACAGCGGCGCGCTCATATTGGAGGGAACCGTATACGATACAACAGGGTGGATAAATAAAGTTCATGCATGGGACGGAGATCAATTAAAAGAAATTTATTCAGGTTATACTTATGCAAGCGTAGGGAGCGTACAACATGAAGTATTGGTAAGTATAAATCAAAAAATTTATAAATATATGAATGGTCAATTGGTTTTGTGGAAAGATTTCTCAAATACGGACTGTATAGGAAAAATATGGTGCGGGAGAAGCGAAAGCGATTTTTTTATGTGTTCTTCAACCGGTATCGGGCATTATAACGGAATTGATTTCGAAACAATTTATACAAAAACCAATCCCGATATTTCCGGCGGGTTTATCTTTGATAAAGATGTTTTTATAATAATGGATGAACCAAATAATCCTCATATAAATTATATGGTTCATGGAAAGCTAAAATAATTCAGGAGGATTGAGTAATAAAATAGAAAAAGATACAGGAGGAGTGCGGCAACACCCCTCCCTGAACTGCAAATAAAATATTAGGGTGCTCGCCTAAATTAGGCACTGTTATGCCTTTTTTATTTGCTTCGCCAATTTTAATCAATATTTAATTCTAATTCAAATTATTTAGAGGTTATTATTAAAGTAATTATTCAGTTTCTGCTTTTGTAAGTAATACTTCTATTTACCGTTAATTCGGCATTTGCTCAGCAATATATTCAATTTGTTACTCCAACAAATGGTCAAACCATTTATAACACTTATTCGGAAACTCTTGTAAATGTCTCTTGTTCTATTAGTTATTCATTCGTTGGACGCATAACGTTAAATGCGAATAATAATTATTATAATTATAATACTCTTTATAATCCAGGTTCAAATATAAATGTGTCATTTCAATTAGCACCCGGAACATATACTTTTACTGCATCAGCTGAAATTAATACAGGCACTGGATATATAATAGTTGGAAATACAAGTGTAACTTTTAATGTTAAGCATACGATTTCGGCTATTAATGATTTCGGAAGCGGTAGTATAAATCTGGAAGGAGCAACAGTTTCGAGCGGAGCATCTGCTTATAAATTTATTGGTGATGCACTTTCCGTGGGCGCTATTGATCAAAATGACGGCGCTGGTTATAATCGTACTTGGAATGCAAGCGGAACAAATAATAGTAACTGGCTTAGAAAATCAATGAGCGCTTCAAGTTTCACAAATATTCTTGGTGCAACATCCCGTAATTATTCATATACTGTAGTAAGTAATGATAACGGTGCAACTATATCAGCTGATTTGAGGAAAATATTCAATATAACATTTCAAAACAATATGGTTAGCTTGGGAAATACAGGGATTATAAATGTAAGCGAAACACAATATAGTTCACCCTCACCTATTATTAATGTAGTTCAAGGGAACCAGATTACTGCAACGGCGCCGACTCAAGAAATATATGGAATAGATTACAGCCTTTCCACCTGGAGTAACGGAAGCACTTCTGCTTCAACTACTTTTACGCCGACAGATCATTCAACATACACAGCCAGTTACATAGGAAAACCTGATAATTCAACCAGAAATTTGACTTTTGGTACACAGCTTAGGCGGCCTATTACATTTACCTGGACAGACAACCCTAATACTAATGTTACTCAATATCAAATATGGAGATGTACAATTAATAAAGGAATAATACAGAATCTTATTCAGATTGGTACGGTTGCCAGAGGCGTTCAAAACTATTCTGACGATGAGTATATGTTGACTGCCAACAATTCGAGTGTGATATATTATGATGCAAGACCATATTATTCAGTAGAAGGTACAACTGCAGATCCTGATTGGGCATATGTTCCTGCCATAATTCAAGATAATGAATCCCCTAGGAATAATAGCCTGAATAGAAGTTCTGATATTGAGACGGTTGAAAATTATGCACTGGATCAAAATTATCCCAACCCGTTTAACCCGTCTACAATTGTTAATTATCAGGTGCCTGAAAAAGGGTTTATATCATTAAAAGTATATGATATTCTCGGAAGAGAAGTGAAAACTCTTGTTAATGAAGTTAAAACACAAGGTAAATATTCAGTAACGTTTGATGAAGCAAATCTCACAAGCGGCGTATATATCTATCAGTTAAAGGTCAACGGTTTTAGCTCCACAAAGAAGATGATTCTAACAAAGTGATTCTCATGTGAGGCTCACATTGAAGGTGAGCCTCACAAAAATAAAATATAGTTTAGAGACTTTAAAAAAATCTAAAAGTTGTAGAAAGAATTACCATGTCATCGGTAATACTTTCATTTACTCTGGAAACATTTGTTCCATAATTATCAATATAATTGCTCCACCAGCCGTGTGCGTATCCTACGTCTATGCTAACGTCTTGATCGATTATATATCCCAAACCTCCGGTAACATAATTCCTATCATATGAAGAAGGATCACCCTGGTATGCGGAAGGCTGTCTGAGATATCCGGCCCTTAATCTTAATTCAATAACCGGAATTGTATATTCTGCGCCCACATTGAAATTAACTACAGATTTAAGCTCATTTTTAATACTTTGATTTATACTATTGACATCCAAATCTGATAAACCGTTTGCGTTTTCGAATTTCAATTGGGAATAATCAATTAATGTAGCTTGAGCGCTTAGGATAAGATTTGCAAGATTAATAGAAAATCCGGCTCCCAGTTCATAAGGAGTAACAATATCATAACGATCACTATAACTATAATATGATGGGTCAAGAGACCATGAATAACCTGTACTAAACTGGCTGTAGCCGTTCACGTTAAAGTTTTCCTTAACAGTATAGGTCTTGGGGAATTGAACAGTTAAACCAATTCTTGCATTTTCCAGTTGATAAAGCATACCTAATTTTAGATCCCATCCGGTAATATCCCAATCTAATAATCTATTTAAATAAAAAGTCTGAAATCCCTTTGTACCCGGTGTTGCCGGATCGGTTTGAATATTACTGTAGATACCTTGTAAATCCTGTTCATAATAATTATTGGTATTATTATAAGTTCCGGAAGTTAAATCAAGATTTAATCCTATAAATAAATTTTTATATGCTTCGAATGCTCCTGAAAAAGTCCAGCTATGAGTTTGACCGTTGCCAACAATTGTGCCGCTTTGATTTAAGTGTCCATTAATCGGGGTTACAAAATTTGTATCGGTTAAATATAAATCATATGGAATATAAGAGCCGGCATTATTTAAATTCTGAATTAAGGACGTATTATTGCTGTTGAAACCATTAAAGTTTAATGCGCTTGTAAAATCATTGGTTGTATGGTACGAAAATGCAAATACAAGGCTGCCTTTATATGTAGGAACTGGTAGAACGAAACTTAGGTTATTTAATCTTGTTGCACTGTTCGTATAATTAGATGATTGACCATTGAAAGATGAATTATTCCCAAAATTATCATAACTTAATCCGCCGGATAACTCCATATTCCTCATTAATCCGAATCCGGCAGGATTGAAGAAAGCGGCTCCTGCATCATCGCTTAAGCCAATATAACTATCTCCCATACCAAGAGCTCTTGCATCCGGGCTCAAACTTGGAAATCCTAATCTAAGCGCATCATCCGTAGTTTGGCTATAAGTATTTGAACTAAATAAAATTAAAACAATTATTGCAAAAAGCATTGAAGAGAGTGAACAGAAGTTTTTCATTTTTTACCTCCCTAACGTATTTCTATTTGTGTCGTTATTTTTAACAGAGTTACTATTATTTGAATTTCTACTTCCGCCGGAAGATTGGTTGGAAGGATTATTGTATTTAACCCTATCACTGGAATTAATCTTAGAGTGATTTGAATTTACCGATGCAGAAGCAGAACCGGTTGAAGGAAGAATAATAGCAGGTAGAGAGACCGGCGACAGCTCTGTAAGAGTATTACTGTTTCTTATAATATATCCTCTTTGATAATCCGATCTTATAAAAGAGTTTGCATTATTATCGCATTCTAAATCAGATTGATTAGCCTCTAAAGTAGAAAACCACCATGGCTCATTGTAATAATAGTAATAATCTCCGTAATCCTCTATCCTGTAATAATTATCCTTCTGGCTGTTCAGAACATTATCCATATTATAATCTCCATTCGGAACCAGCAATGTTGTGTAGCAGCCGGTAAATAAGATGTCTATAACAGCGATAAAAAACATTTTAAGTAAATATTTTTTCATAAAATAAATGTTAATTATCTTCTCCCGCCGCCGCTACTTCTGCCTCCACCGCCGCCGCTACTCCCACCACTGCTTCGACCGCCACCACTGCTGCCGCCAGATGAACGAGCCGGTGAACTGTAACCCCTTGCTGTAGAAACAGCTCTTGAAGAGGACATTCGTTGGGATGTTGCTTTGCTTGAAACGTTAGTTCTTCTGTATAAGTTAATTCTATTATTTCTATTTTGCATTGTTTGGCGACCCGAGATACTTCTACTATTTCTTCCGTTTAGTCTTGCGATATTACCGGCATTTAATGTACTTCCTCGTGAATTTCTTGCATTGGTGGAATTAGAGTTTATACCTGAAATACCCCTCCCACTTCCATTTCGTAAACCACCAATTCCGCCGGCACGGTTAAACCCGCCAAAGTGGTTGTCGTGGCCGTGTCCCCATCCATAACCATATCTATTCCCATAACCGCCATAATAAAAACTGTTATAATAAGGATAATAACCAAGTCCAAATGCCCATAGGCCGTAAGTATCCCAATAATATGGATTATAGAATGGGTAATTCCAAAAAAGGTCTACGTAAAATGGCGAAACGTAACCGTAATCACAATTATAACACGGTGGGCATCCATAATTATTGTTTACAATACCGTCACTTGAGTCGGCATAATTTTGATCTCCATATTGGTCACTGTAACTGGAATCAGCATCATTTTGATTCCCATACTGGTTACTATAGTTAGAATCGGCAGGAGCTTGATTAACTTGTGATCCACGATGATAGTAGTAACCATAACTTCCAGGGCTTCTCATTTCAAATTGGGTATAACAACCGGTAAACAACAAAGCGGAAGTCACCACAATAAGTCCGCTTAAAATATTCAAATTTTTCATCTTAATCCTCCAGTTAAATAACATCTATAAATTCTACAATAATCGAGCCTAAATAAAGGCTTAAAAATTTCACTTGATAAAGGAAGAACAAATACTTTTTGTATATAATAATAAAATTATTGTATACAATTTTCTACATATTATATTTTAACTAATTATTTGACAAAATATACATAATATCAGTTTAACTTTACATGATGAAACAAATCACCTGTACTTTTTAAATATTAGTTATGTATTCCAGTCTTATTGCCCTGTCGGCTGAAGTCGGGCTCCATTTCTTATTTGCTAATAAATCTCGAAGATCAAAACCTAAAGTAAACCCGTTACCAATCGTCCATCTCAAACCCATATTTAAATAACCGTTGCCTGAACCGTATTTACCTGAGTTATCGTTAAAAGCAAAATCATATTCGCCTATTATTGAAAGGTTTGAACCTAGTGTCTTTTCACATCCTACATTCAGGTCGACAAAATCTTCCGCATCTTTGCTCTCCAGTGAATAATTTAATGTTCCATGAAGGCTCATATAACCTAAAAATTCAAAATTTTTACTTGCTGCGGCGAAAAAACCTGGGGATTTGGTTGCATACCTGCTAGTAGAATCAAAATATTGACCTTTGCCTTGTGAATCAAACCCCAAAGTGACTGCCGGAAGGGCAATATTTTCATTTAAAATTCTAAATCTGATATTTACTCCGGGTGCGGGATACCAATCAGGTTTACCGGCTCCAATTAAGTTTTCACCTCCATATGAAATCCCGAAACTTAGGTTGTTAAACACACCGACTTCAATTTTCTCAATTAGAATACCGTCGGGCATTATATCGGAAGTAACGCCCACATATCCCTTTTGCAGTACTCCCGCAGTCTGCATATCTATTAAAGATCGATATTCGTATTTTGCGTCGGTACCGGCCGTTCCCTGAGCTAACAAAGCTGAAACCGTTATGAGAAGAAAAGTAATAAGTAATGGTATCCTTTTCATATTTCCTCAGTGTTTGTTCTAAAATAATCGAATAATTCAATTATAAAAGATAACAATAATTATTGAAAAATTTGAGAATCATATTATATTCATAAGGTATTAGGATAAATAATTATTTCCACGAGTGATGGTAAAAATGATTTTTTGGATTTTACGTAAATAACAACTTTACCGGAATTTTTCTTTGTCCGCAGACTTATTCTGCCCTTTCCATCATCCTCTCTCAAAATATCAACTAATTCTTTTCCCTCAACAATATCAAAAGTTCCTGAGATTTTTCGAAACGGGATTTTAAATCCTAAGGCATTTACAGGGATTATTGAAATATTGGTAATACATAGGCCATTGACGAATAATTTATTAGGTATTATATCTATTTCCGTCTCGTAAATATTAAAAACATATTGACAAACAAGTAATATTATTATTAAGAATAATGTAACTATAATTATCAATTTTTTCCCATTTGATTGCATCTAAGTTATATCTTAAAACAATTAATTTACATCTCTTTATTATACTTTTAATTTTTTAAGTTTAATAACCCTTTTTAACATAGAGTTAATAATTTTTTTTACAACATTATCCGGAACTCCATCAATGTGTTTTGAACTTAACCGCATATCGCATTGGTCGTTAACATAGTCGATAACGAAAAATTTATTTTCATTCGTATATACTATTTCAGTGGACAAAAAATCCAGCTTTGTAATTTCAGCTATTCTTTTTGTGATTCCAATTATTTTCTTGAGATTGTAACGGTCCATTTCATCCAGTGTAAGTTCTGAATAAAGATGTGTCTGATCATCCCACCACACGGGGATGGTAGTTCCGAAAGCCCAGAAAGACCTGAACCAAGCTCTTCTATCATCAAAGAAAGATGGGTAAATTTTTTCTTGCAAAATATATTTGTCATGGATATTTGTAACCCGTTCATCCAGCACTTCTTTTAAAGATTCTGCACCTGTAACAACGCCCATTCCCCCGCCTGTTGTGTTGCATGGTTTTATGATAAATGGCCGTCCTAAAATTGCTAAATCATCAATTGAGATGTAAATTTCTTCTCTTTCGCTGTGGGGAGGTATTATTATTGAGTGGGGGACATTTAATCCGGCAGTTATAAATTCAAGGTGCATACTCGCTTTATCTATTGCATGAAGAGCATTGTTGTAAGGATTAAAAATTGTAATTTTTTTTCGATTTAAAATTTTTGCCAGAGTTTCAAACTCAGATTCAACATCAGAAGCCCTGTCAAAATAAAAATCAAAAGTGAGCTCTTTATTAATAATTTTATGAGTGACTTCTAAAATATTATGATAGGAAATAACAAAAGTTGCAAGTCCGGCTTTTTGAAATACCTCCTCAATAAGTGCGATAAAATCCACATCATATTCCCAAACAAAAGAAAGCCCCAAGTCAAATTTTTTCATCTTATAAAAATATTTTTACAAAGATATAGTTTACTATATTTGTAAGCAAGAATTTAAATATATACCGGAAAAGGATTTATATATCCAAAAGTGGGCTGTGATAAATTGAGGATGATCAAAGTGCTGAGTTTATTAGTTTTAAAGATCATTTTTAAAATGATAAATTAAAGTTTTAATATTTATTGAAAAATAGTTATTCAAGAAACAGATAAAAACAATATGTTAAGATATTCTGCTTTTATTATAATGTTACTAATTGCATATGGTTGTAGTACGCAAAAAGAAATATCAAAAGATAGAAATGCTAATTCAAAATTGGCCGGGATTATATCCGGAGATTCCTCCAAACTTGCTATGGAACAATTTATCAACGGCACGATTGCAGAGATTAAAGGTGATTATGCCACGGCGATATCATATTACCTGCAAGCCTCAAAACTTGACCCTAAAGCCGGAGTATTTTATGCCCTTGCAAAAAATTCCTTTAATTTAAATAAACTTTCCCAAGCACTTGAATATTCAAAAAAGGCGCTTGCTTTTGACTCAAGCCGTATTGATTATTTTGAATTGCTCTCTGAAATTTATTCAAGTGCACAGCAGACAGATTCTGCCGCCTTCATCCTTTCTAAAATTATTAAAATGGACTCAACAAATGTAGATGCTTATTACCGCCTGGCGAGAATTTATGAAGCCAAAAAGCCGGCTAATGCCATAAGTATTTACCAGGATATAACAAATATTATCGGACCGGATTGGGATGTGTTAATGCGTGTGGCTGAACTTCAGGCGAATCTTGGAAATTATAAAGAAGCTGTCTCTTCCATTGAACAAATTTTAACTATTGACCCGGATAATGAAGGACTTAAAAAACTACTTTCTGAGTATTTTCAAAGAGCTAAGCTGTATGATGAAGCCTTAACAGTTATTAATGACGTTTTAATTGTTAACCCCGATGATTTGGATGCGCATGATAGAAAAGCCCAAATATATTTATCGGAAAATAAATGGGATACAGCTTCAATCGAATATTCTTATATACTTAAGCAGTCCAATGTTCCCGTAGATCTAAAAATAAAAATAGGTGCAACTTACTTTGAGCAGTCTATAAAAGACAGCGCTCTCGCACCCATAGCTAAAAAATTTTTTATCACTATAGACCGGGATACAGCCAATTGGCAGGTAAAAATGTATCTTGGCGCTATTGCGCTAAATGAAAAGAATGATTCGGAAGCAGTTGGATATTTTAAAGCTGCTACTCAATTGGCTAGCTGGAATGTTGAAGCCTGGGTCCGGTTAGGCGGAATTTATTTTGATAATAGAAAATATGATGAAGCCGTGAAGGTTTTGAGCCAGGCGATTACCTCGTTTCCTGAAGACTTTCGTGTAAATTTAATTTTAGGCCTTTCTTTTTCACAGCTTAATTTGAATGATGAAGCAAAAATAAAATTAAAAAAAGCTGTAGATTTAAACCCAAAGGATATAACCGCGCTTTCAGCTTACGGTTATACTTTAAGCCAATTAAAAGAAAATGACGAAGCCGTAATTTACCTGAAAAAAGCTCTTTCGATTACTCCTGAAGATATAAACTTATTAGGAACTATAGGACTAATTTATGATGAGCAGAAGAAATGGTCAGAGTGCGACAGCGTTTATGAAAAAGCTTTACTAATTGATTCTTCAAATGCTTTATTGAATAACAATTTTGCATATTCGCTTTCAGAGAGAGGAATTAAACTTGATCTGGCATTGAAAATGGCGAAAATTGCTATCACCGCAGAACCAAATAACTCCGCTTACCTTGATACTATCGGTTGGATTTATTTTAAATCCGGATTATTAGATACGGCTTTAGGATATGTTAATAAAGCTCTCAAAGGCGGGGGCGAAAAACCCGATATTCTTGAACATCTTGGCGATATCCAATTTAAAATGGGAAATAAAGATAAAGCTTTGGAGACCTGGGAAAGAGCTTTGAACCTTGATAAAAATAATAATGAACTTAAGAAAAAAATTAAAAAAGGTGAGATTTGAAAAAATATTGTTTAATCCTTCTTTTATTGGCCTATTCCTTAGTTCTCTTCATTACAGGCTGCGTCCCATCAAAACCTACTGAAGAAGTAGAAATTTTACCGGCTGAACGTTTGGTAAATAAACTTGAAGCTAACCGGCGGCGAATTAAATCCTTTGAAGGCAGCGGTACTTTAGTCATACAAACATCTAATATGGAAAATAAAGCTTCATTTGAGGCATCTCTTGTAAAACCAGATTCGATGTATTTAACGATATTAGGTGCGTTTGGAATTCAATTGGCCCAGACAATGGTTACATCTGATAGCTTTGTTTTCTATGATGATCTTCATAACACAGCCTATCAGGGTCAGCTAAATGAAGATATATTGAAAAATATCTTTAAGATTGATCTTCCTTTTAGTGATATTATTGATGCATTTGTTGGCTCTGTAAATTTAACAAAACATCTTTATAAACAACCTTCAAGTTATTCAGTTGAGTATGATAAATATACTCTTACATATATCGATTCCACAACGCATTTTACTTCTATTTATAAGATTGATATCAGAACTCTTGGGATAACAAGTTTCCAGGTACTTGACCCTAACGGCGATATTGCGTTAGATTGCAAATATTCCGATTTTGATTATATTGAAAATGTTGCAGTCCCTTATAGTATTGATGTGCAGAATGTTAAGGAAGGACAGAGCGTTTCGATAAAGTATAAAAAAATTCGTACTAATGCATCAGATATTTTTATTGATTTTAAAGTTCCGGAAGATGCGACCGTAATAAAATGGTAACTGCGAAAACATATTTTACAATTGCAATTGTATCGTTCGCATTTATTTCTTCGTTTGCGCAGAGGGATAGTCATAGTGTGCATGCTTCATCATCATCAATCTCCCTCAAGAAAAGCGAGCTGTCAAAGGTCAAAGAAGAAATTTCATCGCTTGAAAAAGAGTTAAAATATAAGGCTGCGAAAGAAAAAGAATCTTACAATACTCTGGATAATTATAATAAGCAAAGCTACCTGCTGCATAACTTAATAAATAACTTAAAATCGGATGAGGCGGATATGGATCAACAAATATCCGTTTCTCAAAATAATATTGAAGAATTAAAGAATGAAACTAATTTGCTTAAAATGAATTATAGCAAATACATAGTTGCAGTATTTAAGCACGGTAAACCTGATTATTGGGCAAGCGTTTTGGATGCGAATTCCTTAGAACAGGCGATATTGAGATATAAATATCTAAAGAAATTTGCGTATCAACGGGAACGGGATTTAGAAAGGCTGCAAAATAAAAAAGATGATCTGATTTCTGCTAAGCAGGATCTTGAAACAGAAAGAAATGAGAAAACTCTGCTTGCCAATCAAAAGGCAGATGAAGAAAAAATGCTAGATGTAAAAAGGGAAGCAAGGAAGAAAATTCTTAACTCAATTCGGAATGATAAAGCGGCATTGATAAGCGAATTGGATGCTAAAAAAAATGCAGAAATTAAAATTCAGAATATGATAAGCAAACTTATTGTGGAATCAGAATTAAGAAGAAAAGCTGAAGAGGAACGTCTTGAAAAAGAGAGATTAAAAGCTCGCTCAAAGAAACTTGTTTCAAAATCAAATATAGAGAAGCCGGATCTTAGTGATGAGAATAAATATGATATTGACCTTTCCACTTCAGGGCTGCCTTCATTTGCTTCATTAAAGGGCAGGCTAAACTGGCCTGTAAGCGGAGGGAAGATTATTCGTAATTTCGGGGAAAATAAAAATGAAAAACTGAACACAGTAACACTAAATTACGGGGTTGATATAAAAACTTTTACTGATGCTGATGTACGTTCGGTAGCGGATGGTATCGTTTCTGCAATTGACTGGCTGCCTGGTTACGGAAGTGTACTAATCCTTACACATAAAGGAGATTACCGCACGGTTTACAGCCATTTGTCGGAAATTTTCGTTAAGGAAGGAAATCACGTCAATTCCGGCAGCGTTATAGGAAAAGTGGGAGAAAGCCTTGAGGGAAATATTCTGCATTTTGAAATTTGGAATTCCCGTAGAAATCAAAATCCGGAAAATTGGCTTGAAAGAAAAAATTAAAATAGACAGGTTACCTTTGCTATGGTAACCGGATTAATATTTACATGTCCTTTCATTAAAATAGACATTTGATTTCAGCTTTTACTATGAGGCAATCTATTTGATTTTTCCCCACTGTAAAACTTTCTATCGTTTGAATAAGAATGGGACAATCTTATTAATGCATTTATCCTTTATTTTAAAAGCCCTTATTTTTCATGTACCTGGTTTCGGATACTGATTCGATACCACTTGCTACCAATGAATATTATTTAAAACTAATTTATAGTAGTTCAGTAGGCTCGTTAAGAATATTAGATAACATAATTATATAATTCAAAAATTTAAGTCTTAATTTTATTTCGTAGCATAAGAAAGAATTAATACAAAACTTGTTATTTTTAAAAAACAAATTTATTCGGGTTTTAATAAATGAAAAAACTATTCCTGTTCTGTTCCTGCCTGATAATGATAGTTTCAGCCCACGCACAAATTGAAGATTTTCCCCGGCCCGGGCAGGGAAATCTCGGCGGCGGTTTTGGTTTTAATTGGATTGACGGCAATCTTTATTATAATTTTAATATTAAACCTGAATTATCATTTGCGAACTTCGGCGCCGGATTAGATTTAAATATTGATATAGATAAGAACGGCAATATTAGGAAAGAAGACTTTCTTAATTTTTCCGATTATTTGAATATTATCAGGTATATTCGTTATGGAACCAAGAATGAGCCTGTTTACGTTCAACTGGGAGCATTAGACTATTATACACTTGGTTATGGGAATATAATATTAAATTACAATAATAGCCCAAGCTATGATGCGCGCAGGATTGGGCTTGTTACCGACATAGACTTTGGCGAGTTTGGCGTAGAATCGATATATAGTAATTTTCTTGAAGCAGGCATTGTTGGCATCCGGGGTTATTTAAGGCCGTTAAAATTTACAAGCGCAGGCAATATACCAATTATCGGCAATTTAACTATTGGAATGACCTACACAGTTGATTTTAATAAATATGCGGGTATTGTTTTCGATCAACCGGGAGCAACCTCATTTTCAGAAGATAAAGGTTCAATTAATATTGAAGGAATTGATTTAGGGTTGCCACTTTACTCTTCAAGAATGATAGGGCTTCAATTTTACACAGATGCAGCAAAAATAATTAATTTTGGATCAGGCGCTGCCGTGGGTATTAAAGTTGATCTTAACGGACTCGGTTGTATAAAAGCCTCTGCGCAGTTCGAGAGAAGATTTAATAATTCACAGTATATAGCCGGATACTTTAATCCTCTTTATGAAATTGAAAGGTATCAATATGATTCAGCTTCAGGAATATATTCAAGTAAAGCTACTAAACTTGTGAATATGACAAACCCGGATAATGGTTATTTCGGCGAATTGTATGCAAATGCATTAGGATTTTTTTACGTCTTAGGTACATATGAGAGATTGGATAAAACGCCTTACAGCGGTGTGCTTCATCTTGAAGCCAATGCAGCACCGGAAAGTATGCCGTTTATTCTCCGCGGCGGATATGATAAGGTTAATATAAGCAGTGAAACTGAAATATTCACACTTGATAACCGTTCCCTTCTCTACTTTGAATTTGGTTATAAGCCCAGCCCTTATATTGTTGTGTCTATGCTCTACAAATGGACTTTTACACCAGTTTATGACTCTAATAACAATATAATCAGTTATCAACCCCAGAAAAGAATCGAACCAAGGGTTAGATTTGAATATCCGTTTAATTTTGGAAATTCCTACTAAAATTTAACTTTTTAGTGTGCTGTGATCCTGGTACAGCGCCTAATACCTTGTTTTTTAATCAGATATCTGCCGTAATCCTACTTAACAATTTCTTAACATAAGCGTAACATTAGCTTAACACACAGGAAAATAATTCTACATAATATTACGGCCATGATTTTTGAAGCCTCAAAAAATCAAACAAACTATTTTATCTATTAACAAATAAAAGAAAGACCTATGAAAAAATTAACATTACTTTTTTCAATGCTTCTCATCTTTGCCGGACTTATCAATGCGCAGGATCAGAGCTCAGTAAAATTTAGCGGATTAATGTTTGGTGACTATTTTTATAATGCCGCTCAAAATAATGGTGCTAACCGGGATTTGAATGGTTTCCAGTTTAGAAGAATTTATATTACAACTGATTATAAAATAGACTCAACATTTTCATCCAGATTTCGTTTAGAATCAGATCAATCAAGTAACTCCAACACTGCAGGAGGTAAACTTGGTGTAATGGTTAAAGATGCATATTTACAATGGAATAATATTTTTTCAGGTTCAAATTTAATTTTCGGTCTTTCTCCAACACCGGCATTTGACGTTTCAGAGGGCGCATGGGGTCATCGTTATTTGGAAAAAACTATTATGGATTTAAATGGTATCGTATCTTCACGCGATTTAGGTGTCGATTTAAAAGGAAAATTTGATGATGGTGGAACGGTGAAATATTGGGTAAAAATAGGTAACAATTCCAGCAATGGCCCGGAAACAGATAAATACAAAAGGTTTTATGGCTTATTAGAGTTTGATCCTTCAGCTAATTTATTATTTACTATTTATGGTGATTATGCTTCAGCTGCAAAAAAACTTGATCCATCGAACGGTGCATTTGATAATAATAGTGCATTTGTCGGTGCTTTATTCTTAAACTATAGAGAAGCCGGTAGTTTTTCAATAGGTGCAGAGGGCTTTTTGAGATCAGTTCCGAATAATTATTCGCCAAACAAGACAACAGCACTTAGCACACAAACCTCAGACGGTATTTCTCTTTGGGGATATGTAAATTTCAGTGAAAATTGTCAGTTAGTTGTACGTTATGACGGATATGATCCAAATACAAATGCAAATGTTACAAATGATGCAAAATCTTTGATTCTCGCAGGTCTTCAATTTAACGCTTCAAAGCATATTGAAATTACACCAAATATAGAAATTACTCACTATCAGGCAGCTCCAACTGCAGGCGGAAGTGCAAGTGATGTAGTTCCAAGAGTTACATTTTATTGGGTTTTCTAAAAGATAACATTAATAAACTTAGAGATATATTTTTATAACTATATGGAAAGGTATGATTGTATGAAAACAAAATTTTTAGCTTTGCTGGGACTCTTACTGGGAGTTTTAGGTGGAGCAACATCAGCTCAGGTGCAATTAAACGGTGCAGGGGCTACTTTCCCGGCAGTAATTTACTCTAAATGGTTTGATGATTATAAAAATACTACAGGCATACAGATTAATTATCAGGCAATCGGGAGCGGCGCCGGTATCAAACAAGTTACTGAAGGTACCGTAGATTTTGGCGCAAGTGACGGCCCTATGTCAGACGACCAATTAAAGGAAGCTCAAAGCAAACGCGGTACTGAAATATTGCATATACCTACAGTTATGGGCGGTATTGTTTTAAGTTACAATTTATCTTCCGTAAGTAATAAATTGAAACTTGATGGAAAAACGGTAGCAGATATTTACCTGGGCAAAATTACAAAATGGGACGATTCCCAGCTTAAAAAATTAAACCCGGGTGTATCTTTACCAAATAAAGCAATCTTAGTTGCCCATCGTTCGGATGGAAGCGGTACAACATTTATTTTCACAAATTATTTAAGCAAAGTAAGTTCAGATTGGAAAGATAAAGTAGGTAATAATACATCAGTTAATTGGCCTGTAGGCTTAGGAGGCAAAGGTAATGATGGTGTTGCCGGATTAATTAAACAAACCGAAGGATCAATTGGTTACGTTGAATTAGCTTATGCAGTAAAAAATAATTTGACTTATGCTCTTTTAAAAAATAAGTCGGGTAATTTTATTGATGCGAACTTCAATTCTGTAACGGAAGCCGCTGCAGGTGCAGTAAAAAATATGCCTGCAGATTTAAGAGCTATTATAACTGATGCCGATGGTAAAAATGCTTACCCAATTTCCGGTTTTACGTGGCTATTAATATATAAAAATATGCAGGATAAAGATAAAGCAACTGCACTGGTTAAGTTCTTACATTGGGCAATGGAAAAAGGCGAAGCTGATGCAAAAGATTTGTATTATGCCCCTCTTCCAAAACAAGTAGTTGCATTATGTGAAAAAAAGATTGCCACAATAACATGTAACGGGAATAAAATAAGTGCTAAATAGCAATATTGAGGATGTTCAAAATATTCCGGCTTTTAAGGATTCTGAAAATGAACCTTATAATAAAAGCATTATAAAAAGAATATTTGGCAAATCGAATGTAGGTGACTTTATATTTGAGAAACTAACACTGCTTTTTGCAGTGTTAGTTCTCTTATTAGTAATTTTAATGGCATACCAAATGTATGTCAACTCTCATCTCTCGATTTCAAAATTTGGTTGGCATTTTCTTGTCTCATCAACATGGGATCCTGTAACCGAAGTTTATGGAGCGCTTCCAGTAATCTATGGAACTGTTGTCTCTTCATTACTGGCTTTGCTGATAGCAGTACCATTGGGTCTCGGTGTTGCAGTATTTCTTTCGGAAATTGCACCAGGTTGGTTAGAAAAACCTCTCTCATTTTTAACAGAGCTTCTTGCGGGAATTCCAAGCATAGTTTATGGTTTGTGGGGAATTTTTGTCCTAGTACCATGGTTGAGGGATTCAATTGAGCCCTACCTTACAGACCATTTTGGAAATTTACCGTTTTTCCAAGGCGCTCCTTATGGTTTTGGAATGCTTGCTGCTGCCTTAATACTTTCTGTAATGGTGTTGCCAATAATTTCTTCAATTTCCAGAGATATATTAAGATCTGTTCCATTTACTTTAAGAGAGGCCGCATATGGAATCGGCGCTACGAAATGGGAAGTTATTAAATTAGTTCTTTCGAATGCAAAATCGGGACTTTTGGGTGCAATTATGTTAGGACTAGGGCGAGCAATCGGAGAAACAATGGCTGTAACTATGGTTATAGGCAACAGACCAATAATATCTGCCTCGTTGTTAAATCCTTCTTATACTATGGCAAGCGTTCTTGCAAATGAATTTACAGAAGCGACGTCGGATATGTATCTAAGTGCATTAATCGAATTGGCACTTGTATTATTTATAATCACGATAATCATAAATATATTTGCGCAGTTTTTAGTATGGAGCATGAATAGAAAATGGAAAAAAGGTTAGAAATAAATAAATTATCCTTTTATAGGAGGAAAATAGTAAATGCAACTATGTTGGCATTGTCTATGTTGGCTGCAATAATAACTATTATTCCTTTAATTTTTATTTTCTATTATACAATTTCAAAAGGGATCACATATTTAAATCTTGATTTTTTTATTCATATGCCTAAACCGGTTGGTGAACCGGGAAGCGGCATGGCAAATGCAATTGTTGGCACTTTAATATTAATTGGTATAGGCGGTGCAATTGGAATACCTGTTGGGATTCTTACAGGCACTTATCTTTCGGAATTCGGAAATAATAAATTTGGTTTCTTAGTAAGATTTTTAGCAGATGTGTTAAGCGGCATTCCTTCGATAGTAGTTGGTGTAGTTGCATATACAATTGTTGTTATACCTATGAAGCATTTTTCTGCTTTGGCAGGAGGCATTGCTTTGGGTATTTTAATGATCCCGACTATAACAAGAACTACCGAGGAAATGATCAGGCTCGTTCCCCATTCTTATAGAGAGGCCGGTTTGGCATTGGGCATTCAGAAATGGAAAACAACTTTATTGATTGTTTTAAGGACAGCATGGAAGGGAATTGCAACAGGCATTCTGCTGGGCCTTTCCAGAGCTGCGGGTGAAACCGCACCGCTATTGTTTACCGCTTTGGGAAACAGGTTCTGGTCAACAAGTGTTTTCCAGCCTATGGCTTCATTGACAGTTTACATTTATGACTATGCGCGGGCACCGTTCGAGGATTGGAACAAGCAAGCATGGACGGCTGCATTAGTCCTAATCATGATTATTTCTATTTTCAGTTTAATATTCAGAATAATAACCAGATCAAAATATAAAGTTTGAGATTAAGATATGAGTAATGAAGTTTCAAAATCAAATGTTATTACATCTACCGAAAGCTCTTCTACAGCTAAATTAGCTCCTAAAATTTCAGCGATAGATATGTGCGCATTTTTTGGAAAAGTAAAGGCTTTGCACAATATTAATTTTGATATTCCGGAAAAAAAAGTTGTCGCTATAATTGGGCCTTCAGGCTGCGGTAAATCCACATTTTTACGATCTATAAACAGGATGCATGAAGTTGTCGGAGGAACAATTACCGGTTCTCTAACGCTTGACGGTGAGGATATAATGAAAACCGATGCCGTTATGATCAGAAGAAAAATAGGTATGGTATTTCAAAAGCCAAATCCATTTCCCACAATGTCAATCTATAATAATGTGATTGCGGGATATAAATTAAACGGGCATCATAATAAAAAGAATTTGTCTGAAATTGTTGAAAAAAGTTTACGGCAGGCCGCTCTATGGGATGAAGTTAAAGATAAATTAAATAAATCCGGCGCCGATATTTCCGGCGGGCAGCAGCAAAGGTTATGCATAGCCAGGACAATTGCCATTAATCCTGAGGTTATTCTCATGGATGAACCTGCAAGCGCATTGGATCCTATCTCTACAGCTAAAATTGAAGAGCTTATATTTGAATTAAAAAAAGATTACACAATAGTTATTGTTACACATAATATGCAGCAGGCTGCAAGAGTAAGCGATTATACGGCTTTCTTTTATGTTGGCGAATTGATTGAATACTCGGAGACCAAAAAGATGTTTACTTCACCAGAAAAAAAACAAACTGAAGATTATATAACAGGAAGATTTGGTTGAAAATATTTCTTGTTTATTTTAGTAGACATAAAATTGAGAGTTATTAATTATTAAATAATGGAAATAAAATGGAAAGACATTTTGAAAAAGAATTTGATGAATTAAAAATAACAATTAATAAAATGGCATCCATTGTTGATGAACAGGTAGATAATAGCTTCAAGGATATGGAGGATGCCGGTGTTAAACTTTATAAAGAAGTTAAACAAAGGGATAGGGAAGTAGATGCCTATGATAATTTAATCATGGCTCAATGTGAAAATCTCCTTGCTCTTTATCAGCCGGTTGCTTCGGATTTACGCTTTATATTAACGGCAATTAAAGTTGATAGTCAATTAGAACGCTGTGGTGATATTGCTGTCAATATTGTCCAGCGTGTTAAAAAAACAGATAATTCCCGCGATCTCATTTCTCAGACAGATCTGCCTGAAATGGGTAGAACAGCACGTTTAATGGTAAAAGAGGCAATTACTTCATTTATAAATCGAGATAGCGAACTTGCTAAAACCACTTGGGCTAAAGATGAGATAGTAGATTCGTTAAACAAAAAAATATTTAATCAGTTAGTGGAAGTTATAAAAGCTAACCCTGAAAATGCTGAAGCCGGAGCTCATCTTATTGTACTATCTCGACAGATAGAAAGATTAGCCGATCATGCAACAAATATTGCAGAAGATGTTGTGTTCCTCATCGAAAATGAAATTGTATCGCATAAAAAAAAATTACAGGACTATAAATTACCTGATTAATAATTAAATATTTTCATAAATAAATTTTTTAAACTCAGCTACTTTAAGAAAGTCAAAATCGCTTTTTAGGTTTTTCATTTCTTCTTTTACATAATGATCCCACAATACTGATGCAATTTTAACTCCGGCTGATCTTGCGGCTTTAAAATCCGGCGGTGCATCTCCTACCATAAGAACTCTTCTTTTGTCTAAATTAAAATCATTAATAAAGTTATTAATCCCCTCGGCAGACGGTTTGTGCTCTTTCACGTCATCGCCGGTTATTATCATATCAAAATAATCATAAACTTTAAGCTTTCTCAGCGTTATTGTTGCGGCTTCTCTTCCTTTGCCGGTAAAGATAGCCAGGGGAACATTTTTCGATTTTATATATATCAGTACTTCTTTTATTCCGGGAAAAAGATTTGCAAGATGATGATTTTTAGTATAATAATCATAATAATCTTCCCTGGCTTTATCGTAATTACTGCCAGTCCATTCTTTAATTATGACATCTTCAGGAGGGCCGAATAATTTCATTATTTCTTTGTTTGTTAACGACTTATTTAAATATTTTTTTGAAATGTACCTGAATGAGTCAAAAATTAATTCATAAGTTGAAGTAATCGTTCCATCAATATCGAATAATATTCCATCAAAAAGGCGCATAATTAAAACCATATAAAATTAATTTAATAATCAAATTTAATCAATTTGACTTCATTATTTTAAATACAGCGGTTGATATGAATAACTTTATAATTATTTAATTTGGATGAAATAGTGTCTCATAGCATCTTTAATTGTATAAAATTCACAAATTATAATTTAAATATTAATGGCTAAACTTAGAGAAATAGCGCTGCTGTTTCTTAAATTGGGAACGACAGCATTCGGAGGGCCTGTTGCACATATTGCAATGATGGAAGAAGAAATTGTGAAAAAAAGGGAATGGATTTCACATGAACGATTTCTCGATTTGCTTGGAGCAACAAATTTAATACCCGGCCCGAATTCAACTGAAATGGCAATCAGTATAGGATACTTAAAAGCAGGGTGGAAAGGACTGATTATTGCCGGAGTATGCTTTATAATACCAGCTTCACTGATAACACTTGGATTGGCGTATATTTACAATCTTTACGGAAACACGCCGGCGTTCGCGCCATGTATGGCAGGAATGCATCCGGCTATTATCGCAGTAATTTTTATTTCAATTTACCGTTTAAGCAAACCAAAGATAAAAGATCATTTTGCCATTCTTATCATTATTGCAGTTACGTTACTTAATCTTGCAGGGTTAGATGAAATATTATTGCTCGTATGTGCCGGTGTGATGGGAATAGGATGGGAACTACGAGATAAAATAATGAAAGGAGTGTCTTCAATAATTTTATTAAATATCTCAATTTTAATACCGGGGATTATACTAAGAGTTAATTCATTGAAACCGGCAAACGGAATAACTTATCCGCGGTTATTCCTGTTCTTTCTGAAAGTTGGATCGGTACTTTATGGAGGAGGTTATGTATTAGTTGCCTATTTACAAGGAGGCCTGGTAGAATCAAGACATTGGCTGTCTCATGCACAATTACTTGATGCAATTGCCGTCGGTCAATTTACACCCGGACCGGTTTTGTCAACAGCAACATTTATAGGCTATATTTTAAAGGGTGTTCCGGGCGCTATTATAGCCACAATAGCAATATTCCTGCCTTCTTTTGTGTTTGTTCTATTAGTCGGATCCTTTTTTATGAAGATAAGAAAATTTAAAGCTGCTTCCGGATTTCTTAATGGAGTTAATGCCGCCGCATTAGGACTAATGTTATCCGTTGCATTACTGTTTGCTAAATCTACATTAAATAATATAAACGCAATATTAATTCTATTAGCAGCAATAATATTATTACTCATTAAGAAAGTTAATGTTGTTTGGATTATTATTGGAAGTGCCGCAATGGGCTGGCTGCTAGCATTAGCAAAGCTTTAACCATGACGAGAGACAAGTCAATAAATTTAACAATGCCTTAATATTAACCTCATTATTTTAATATTATAAAATTAAATTATTATTTGAAAATAACTTATAATTCCTGATGAGAACAAAAACTCTAATTCTAGTATTCCAACTGATGATACTAAATGTTTTTCCCGGAAACCGGACAGATTTGGATTATTTACATGAAGGCGATGTATATCATGAAAACTATGACAACATAAATGCTGTAAAAAGCTATGAGAGAGCATTTAAAGATTTTCCGGATAGTTATATAGTCTTATCAAAGCTTACACTTGCTTATGATGATGCCGGCGAAGAAATGCTGGAACAAATGAAATATGATGACGCGGAAATTTATGTTAATAAAGCCGTAAGTACGGCAGAATTACTGCAGAAAATATATCCTGATAGTGCTTTATCTTATACTTATTTGGCTCTATCCTATGGAAACATTGCAATGTTTAAAGGCGGGAGAGAAAAAATAAAATATGCCTTCAAAGTAAAATTAAATGCTGAAAAAGCTTTGAAAATGAATCCCTCAGATGTTTATCCGTATGTTATCCTCGGTATATATTACCGTGAGGCGGCTAATCTTAATTGGTTTGAAAAACTGTTTGCAAAATCATTTTTAGGCGGTGTTCCCGAGGGTACTTATGAAGAATCAAAAATAATGTTTTATAAATCGTTGTCTATTGATTCCGGAATAATTATAGCTTATTATAATCTATCAAAAACCTATGACAAATTAAACGACCGTAAAAACGAAATTGACTGCCTCAACAAGGTTATTCAATTGCCGGTAAGAAATTTCAGGGATAAATATTCAAAAATTAAAGCAACTAAAAAATTAATTGAACTGCAAAATTAAGTTACCAGGATCCAGTGCAGTTATTTGAATTTAACTGACTTAAGAAGTCAGCTAATCGACCTTTGGTTCCTTATTATCCACTGTTACTTTTGTTTTTTTCTCTTTTACCGTTTTTACAATTTTATGTTCTTCAATTGATACAATATGATTTGTATTCAAATAAACTTTTGTAACAGTATCAGCTGAACCGTCAAAGGATAAGAAATTTGACGATAATTTTTTAACCGAGAGTTTCTCTTCTGAATTTACTGTGATGATTTTACCATCAACAAAACGAACTTTGTAAGATTTCATTTCTATCCTTTTTATTATAATTAAAAATAAAATATATTCATTTATTTTTTGATTTCAAACAACTACAGGAATTAGTGCATTATTTATTAATTCAAGCAATTGTTTTTTATCGTATGGTTTTGAAAGATAGTGAGAAAAGCCGCATTTAAGAAGATTATCCTTATCATCATTTAAAGCATAACCTGTTAATGCAATAATAGGTATATCAATATACTTATTCATTGTCCTGGCAGCCTGCGCTATATCAACTCCATTCATCCCTTCGCCCAGATTTATATCCATTAGTATTGCATTGTAATCTTTTTTATTTATTGCACGCAATGCATCGGATGCATTCTGAACATTATCAACAATGCAGGTATCTTTCAAATAAACCATTGTAAGTTTACTGTTCAATTCATTATCTTCAACTAACAGGACCAAAGGTAAATTGCTGGTTTTCATTGCGGGAATTGAACGAACCCTCTGAGAAATATCTGAAGTAATCCTTTTTTTATTATTACTAATAGCTGGAAATTTAAGACTAAATATACTGCCTTTATTTTTTTTACTTTCAACTCGTATTTCGCCTCCCATTAGTTCTGTCATCTTTTTAGCAAGCGTAAGCCCAAGTCCGGTTCCTTCATGTGATCTGCTTATTCCTTCGCTTTCCTGTTTAAATTCTTTGAAAATGGATCCTAAATTTTCTTTTGAAATTCCAATGCCTGTATCAATTATTTTAATAACTGCGTAAGTCTTCGAGTTTTCCAAGAGCTCTTCAACAACAATTTTTACCCCGCCTGTTTTTGTAAATTTAATTGCATTATCAACTATGTTATTTAGTATCTGAATTAAAATGGATTCATCTAAATGAAGTTTTAATGACGGTGGTATTATCTCGATATTAAAAAATAATTCGTTATTAATGGCTTCCTCTTCATATTTCCTTGCAACTTCAGCTATAATATTATGCAGATCTATAGAAGTATTATAAATTTCTTTGCTTTCAGCTTCCAGCCGTGCTAGTTCTAAAATCGAATTTAATGTGCTGAAAAGTCTTCTGCCTGATTTTAGAATGTGATTTGCCATATCTTTTTGTGCAGGAATAGTCAATTCTGCTGAAAGTAAATCGGCAAAACCGAGTATTCCGTTTAAAGGTGTTCTAAACTCATGACTTAAATTGGAAAGAAGAGAAGTTTTAAGCCTGTTTGATTCTTCAGCTACGATTTTTGTCTTTAAAAGTTCGTCCTCTCTTTTTTTCCGTTCAGTTAAATCGCGGGCTACAACAAGTATATAAACAACTTGTTTATTTAAATCAAGTATCGGTCTTAATGAAACATCAAAGAAAAAATTCTTATTCTTGAATGCATAATTAAATTCAATTTTAATTTTATCTTTTTTCAATACAACTTCTTTGAATGCTTCATTAATACTATAAGAAATGTCCGGGCTGAATGTTTCCCCTACAAACTTCCCAATACATTTTTCTTTGGTTATTCCCGTAACGTTTATAAATGTATTGTTTACGGATAAATACGTAAAACCTCCGTCATTATCCACATTAACAAGGAACATTAAATCGGAAGTACTGGAATAAATAACAGAGAGTATCCTATCTCTGTCCTTTAAATTATCTTCAAGAAATATATCTTGACCGATTTGATACAACGTCCATGTCTCAATACCGGAATGAGACTGTAATGTGAATTCAATATCTTTTATACTGTTGTCCTTCTGAATAATTCCGGCTTTAATTCTTTGAAAGGAAATTTGTGGATTATTTTCTTTAACGTCCTGAGTAAACTGTAGAATATTTTCCCAGGTTTGTTTAGAATATATTTCTTCATTTTTATATCCAATAACGTTTTCTGCAGATTTATTCATCCATAAAGTCTCATTCTCTATGCAAATTGTGGATAAAGGTAAAGATTCTATAATATTTTTTATTAAATTGTCGTTCATAAATTACCAATGATGTGAAATAATATCTTATTTTGATGTGAGATGAAATTAATTATCTTCATACGAGTTCTTTGTGGGAATTAATATCTGCAATACTATCAGGCAAATGGACGTTAAATGTACTGCCGAATCCCGGTTTACTCTCAATTCCTATTTTGCCTCCATGTTTATCAACTATTTTTTTTACAATATAAAGCCCCAATCCGGTTGAAGATTCATTCCCCGTAGGTCTTGCACTTAGTCTCTGAAATTTCCCGAAGACTTTTTTAAAATCTTCTGGTGTTAAACCCGGACCATTGTCCTGGACTTTAATTTCAAGGTTTTTCTCATTTTTTAAAACACTTACTCTAATGATAGAATCAAATTCCGAATATTTAATGGCATTTGACAATAAATTTTCCAAAACCTCTTTTAACTTTTGTTTATCAACATCGACAAAAAGCTCATCCCTGTTGGAATTGAAATTAACCGATTGCCTTTTAGCAGTTAAAGTATGTTCAAATGAAAAAATTGTAGATTTAACTAATATATTTACATCAAAAACTGTTCTTGCTATATTAATTTCGGTTGCATCATTTGCGGCTGAAACTAATAAATCGTTTAATAATTCATTCATTTGACTTGCGCCTTTATGTATGTATTCTGCGTATGACCTTGCATCAGGATCATAATTTTCAGTATCAGTAATAAGCCGTGAAAAACCAAGTATTGAATTTATTGGATTACGCAGGTCATGCGCAGCAATTCCAAGTACTTCTTTTTAAATTCATTAGCATCAGTTAATGATTTAAGAGTAAGCATATGTACCTGGGTTTGTGCAAGGAGCAAGTTATGAAAGTCAAGCAGCTTTAATTCACTGTTTTCAAATTCAACTATAATTGGATCATGTCTATAACGTTCTTCCCGTTTTAAGGCTTCATTAGCCGCAATTAGAATTGATGTGTTGCAGGATAAAAAAAGAATGGGCTCAACTTGTTTATCGTCAAAAAAGGAATGTACTGTTCTCTTTGAAAAAAGTTCGAACATAAACTTTTTACTCATGGATTCATGAAAGCGCGTTCGTGAGAGCATCCTGAAGAAAGTAGTTCCATCATAAACAATAATACCTGAAATATGCTTGTCTTTTTCAAATATTTTGAATACTTCCATTAGGAAATTAGTAGTCTTAATAGAGGCAGTGTATAAATCAAGGTCGCTTAGAACTGCATTAATACCGATATTAAAATTCATAAGATCATTTTACCCATTTACCCTTTTATTATCGTATCAAAACTAAAAAAATCTAGTTAACAGCAGGTTAATAAATTGTTACCAAATTGTTAACATTTGATTATTATGAGTAGGCAAAAGCTTAATTTATGAATAAAATAAATAGGCTCTTAAGATGGTATAGTTTTAATTGAAAGTGTGTTCATTGAAGGACAAATCATTTATCCGGCACGGATTCCTAAACAAATTGTATAGTTTGTTGTATCCCCGATTGATAAGAAGTCGGTTTATATTTGAAATAGCTTTCAAATTTTGAAGAGTTAAATTCATACTCATATTCATTTTGATAAAGCATTTCATATACTTCTTTAATTGATTTATTAAAAAGTCCTGCAAATTTTACCATTAGTTTTGTTAGTACAGTATATTCCGGTTTGACTTTTAAATGACCGGCGGCCAATTCAATAAATTCTTTACCTGTCAAGGCAGGGTTTGCAGTAGGGAGATGCCAGATTTGATTAAAAGCATTTTCGTTTTTTGCAAGTAAATATAAAGATTTACTACAATCTAATGTATAAGTAAATGAGTGTTTAACATTTGCATTCGCCAGCCATTGTGCTTTTCTCCCTTTTGCAAGGTTATTAAAGACCATAATATTAGGGATGCTTGTATTCAAAGAATATGGTCCATAAAAATCCGCAGACCGGGCAATTAATGCGGTTATATTTTTTTGCTTAATCTCAGATATTAAATATTCAGCAACTTTTGCTCTAACTTCCCCTTTTTTACTACAAGGATTCATTGGAGTATTTTCATCCATTTTACCAATTACTCTTCCATACATAAACACATTATCAAAGAAAATAAGCTTTGCGTTTTTATTTTTACACGCTTCAACAGTGTTATGTATTACTTTTGGCCACTGCGCCCGCCAGATGATATTATCATAAGGGAGACCAATGAGTAAGTATACAGTGGAATCTTTTTCAATAACGTTATTCACTTGCTCAATAAAAATTAAATCGGCCACGGTTGATTCAACATTTGCATCTTTATGCAAATTACGCGATACTAATTTAACTTTTTCATTTTTGGAAATTAACTCTTTTGCCAGGGGAACTCCTATCGCACCGCCTGCACCAAGAATGATATGTTTTCTGATTGTTTCCAGAGTGATTAAAGCATTTATCTTATTTTAATTGAACATAATGATTTTAAATATAACACACAATATTTATTTATTGAACAAGATGGGCGGGGGAACGAAACAATTGAACGGAATATTAATTATCGTGTGGATTACATAATTCGTAAGAAAAAATTCAGGAAATCTAATTTGTAAATTTTTCTTTATTAGCAATTTCGGAAATATAAAAATTGTAAAATTCTTGTTTTATATTATCTCTTGTATTGCTGAAAGCAGTTAAAATTTCATTTTCATTTCCTGAAACATTGGCCGGATCTTCAAAGCCAATATGGAGTTTATAACTTACATTCCCAAAAAATAATGGACATTCATCCCTGGCATTATCACAAACTGTAATTACATAATCAAAAGATTTGTGTAAAAATTGATTTACGTTTTTTGTATAATATTCGGAAATATTAATACCAACTTCAGCCATAACCTTGACGGCATTTGGATTAACGTTTTGAACCGGATTTGTTCCCGCCGAATATACCAATAATTCAGGATCAAAAGATTTAAGAAATCCTTCAGCCATCTGACTTCTGCATGAATTACCGGTGCAGAGAATTAATATCCTGATATGCAATTATACTTTACCTTAGTTCAAGCGACTAAATTTTTCTCTTTAGCTGTGATAGACCGCATTATTTCTACGCGATCAAAATTTCTGAATGAAATCATTAAGCAAGTACCATCTTCACAATCTAAAACCAATTTAGAATCACTTATAAAAGATATTATAGCTAAAATAAACTTTTTATTCTCATTTTCGGGTACCGGGAAATGATATTTTACTATATCGCCAACTTTCATCGCTGTTCCTTAGAATTATGCTGCTTTTATAGTTCTATAAATTAATGTTTTTTTGAAGTTATCAATTATTCCGCAGTAACTTGCCAACAACCGGGAAATAATAGTATCCCAATTCTGGGCATGCGAATATTTTATTGCATCCAAACCCATCTGTATGCGTTTCTCTTCGTTATTCAGAAGAAATAATATTTGGGCGGCAAAGCTTTCGGCACTATGAGGCTCGGCTATTAAACCCGTAACGCCGTCATTTATTATTCCGTATGCACCTCCAGCACGCACACAAACCGGCGGAATACCGGAAGCCATGGCTTCAACTGTTACATTGCCGAAGGTTTCTGTTGTTGAAGGAAAAGCAAAAATATCGCTGGATGAATATGCAGTAGAAAGATCTTTACCTGATCGATAGCCTAAAAATATTGCATTAGGCATTAAGTCCTTCAGTTCGGACCGGATTGGACCATCACCTACAAGAACAAATGCTGCATCGTTCCTTGATGCCATAATGATATCGTACGCATCTGCAAAAACTTTCAAATCCTTTTCCCAGACTAATCGACCGGAATAAAGTATTATCTTTTTATCTTTACACCCAATAGAGTTTTTCCATTCCGGAGATCTAAATGTAGGATTAAACACTTCAGTATCAACGCCGTGAGGAAGGAATTGAATTGTTTCTAAACCTTGGGCTGATAATTCTGTCATTATTGGAAGCGAAGGAACATAAACTGCTTCGCATTTATTATATAAAGATCTAAGATAATTCCATCCCATATTTTCAAGCGCTTTAATTTTGTAATATTTAGCATAGCTGGGAAAGTGTGTGTGATAAGTTGCGACAACCGGGATGTTATTTTTCTGACCATATTTTACTGCGGCATAACCTAACGGACAAGGTGAATTAATATGAAGAATGTCTGGAGCAAAGTTTTTTAAACTTTCTTCAAAATACTTAACCCCGGGTATAGCAAACTTATATTCTTTGTATACCGGAATTGTAAAAGATGGTACTTCAAACATTTTTGTTGGCTGTTCGGATTCTTCAGGAACTATTGGTGAATAAAATATATTTTTTATCCCGTTTTTATTGAAATACTCTATCATTTTATAGAGTACTCTTGTAACACCATCTTGCCCCGGCTTCATTGAGCCGGCAAAGTATGCTATTTTAATATCATTATGCATTTTTTACTACTGGAAATTTTAAGTAATTTATTGATGCTATACGTGTCTGATTCTTTTACCGCCAAAAAGATATTGCAAAAGGAGCAAAAGCACGCCAACTATAAAAAAGAATGCCGTTTTCATATTAACCTCATCGTTTGAACGACCTAAACTTACTTTTTACATATTATTATAGTGTTAATTCATTGTTAATTCTATGTTATATTTATAAAACGCCTTGTTTACCCGTCAATGATATATGATTTTTAAAAGCTTTTTTAAATTCAATTTATACAGGCATTTTTCTTACTATAATATTTATAAATAATTGATATTCCAGGCAATGCTAAAAAAAATATTATATAAATTAATCTCCTTATTACATTTACCGGGCGAAGCAGTAAAAATGTTTGAACTTGCTAATGTAATCAGCGGGATCAATAAAAAAACACTACCTTCAGAACTTCTTCCGCTTAATACTATTCAACTTTCGCGGGGACTATTAAATTATACAGTTTTACAGAGCAGATTAAATTGGATATTCCCGTATTGGGCTGAAAAACAATACAATCATAGATCACACTCTTTCATCCCAAGATCGCATCTAGCCCTGTCTATGAACGTTACTGAAAGAAATTGGACAGCTGTAGGAAATCCGGCATGTGACAGCGAGCCAATTGTAGATCCCAGGGGTTTAATTACTCCATTTAAAGACGGCTGGTCAATTGACACATGGATGCAGATAAATGATGAGATTATTATCCCTTCAAAGAATAATTATACTACCCAGCGACTAATAAATAATTTGCCGGTTATAGAGACTAAAACAAAGCGGAGAAACGATTCCCTCATTTCGTGTGTTTATACATTTGAAAAAAATCTTTATATAACTGCTGAAATTAGATCTGAAATTGATAAAAAAGCAGCATTAATATTTTCAATCAGGCCTTTTAATCCGGAGGGTGTTAGTGTAATAAATAATATCAATTTTGATTCATTAAGTAATTCATTTTTAATCAATAATAAAGACGTAATTAAATTTAATAAACAGCCTTACTTTGTTTTTTGTTCAACTTTTGAGGAATCAGATTCATACCATGCTTTAGCAAAAGAAAAATCTAAATTCGCGTCAATTTGTGAATATGGAATGGCAAGTGCAGTGGCTGTCTTTAAGTGCTATGATAAAGAGAGCAGTGTACTTTGTACTTACAGTAAAAATATAAAAAATATGCCTGTGGAATTTCATTCAAAAAACGATTCCGAATCATATTGGGAAAAATTATTGCAGCCGGCCGCTAAAATTGAAACTCCTGATAATAATATAAATTCATTATTTAATTTTTCTACTGCAACACTTCTGATGTTGCTGGATAAAGAGTCAATTACTCCGGGCCCATTTACTTATCATCAGTTTTGGATTAGAGATGCCGTATTTATGCTTAATGCCCTGGATAAACTTGGTTACTCAGGATTAACGATTCCTGTTATTAATTCGTTTAAGAAATACCAGAACAAGAAGGGATACTTTCGCTCTCAACAGGGAGAATGGGATTCTAATGGTCAGGTGCTTTGGTGTATTTACCATCATGCTGTTTTAACAAACAATTTTGAATTGCTTGAATCCAATTTCAATTCACTTTGGAAAGGAACAAAATGGATAGATAAGTCACGGCTGCGGAATAAAAAATTTGTTGGTAAACCTTACTTTGGGCTTTTACCTGCAGGGATGAGTGCAGAACATCTTGGTTTAGTAGACTATTACTATTGGGATAATTTTTGGTCGTTATCCGGATTAAAATCATTTGAAGCGATATGCGTGATTTTAAACCGCACCAAAGAATTAGAGTATCTTGAAGGTTTAATGAATGAGTATCGAACTGATTTGAACCGTTCAATTGAAAGCGTTTGTAATAAATTCAACATAAGTACTATCCCTGCCTCTTGCACAAGGGGGAATGACTGTGGAATGATTGGTTCTGTGAGTGCGGTCTATCCAACTCAATTATTTAATTCTGATGATAGCATGATTATTTCAACATTGGATACTATTTACCAGAATTATTTCTATAAAGGCATGTTTTTCCAAAACTTTATTCATTCAGGTATGAATGCATATCTAACTCTTCATGTTGCACATGCATATTTATATTCCGGTAACAGAGAAAAATATTGGGAAATATTAGTTGCGGTAATTTCTAATTCTACAGCAACTTTTACCTTTCCTGAAGCAATTCACCCGATAACAGGCGGTGGGGTAATGGGAGATGGTCACCATGGGTGGGCTGCAGCAGAAATTGTTTTAGCTATTCGTGATGCGTTTGTATATGAAAGGTTTAGCAGTTCATCTGAATTGTTGGAATTAGTGCTATTTGCTGGAATTCCATCATTATGGTTTGAACGATCGATTCCATTTTCAATTAAAAATACACCTGTACCCGGGGGAAAAATTTCAATAAATGTTATACCTTTGGAATTGATTATAACAATAAGGATTGACTTTATCAGCTCAAACCATATAAATAACAAACAATTAAGATTGGATTTGCCTATGGAAATCGATAGAGTTACAGTGGATGGAATACCGGTTACTTTATTAAATGGAGAGAAGATGTCTTTTAATGTATATGCATCAGTTAAAGAAATAATTATTTGGAAAAAAAATACTTATCAGGCCACTTCTAATTCTAATAATCGGTCAGTAATCAAATCCTTATAAAATAAATTTTTTGAATCATTAAGCAATTTATCAAAAGAAAGATTGATTACATCAACATCTATACTCTTCTTGCCGATATCGATAAAATTAATATTTATTTCACCTTTTTCAGGCCCTTTTAGACTTGCACCCGCATTTGAAAAAATTATTCCTTTGCGTGAGTATTCTCTTGAAACATGATAGTGGCCGTGCAATACAAGTTCAACTCCAAAATGTTTAAATATTTTCAATAATCGTTTCTTTTTCCTTAGTTTCATTGTCTGTTTTTCAATCTTCTGCCAAAAGCCTCCGGGCGAGTTTTCAGTAACATTCATTTTATTAAAGTGATGGTGAACTAATACAATTTTTCTGTATTTCTCATCCTGATAATTTTCCAATATTTCCGAAATAGTATTGAGCTGGGAAAGTTCGATAATTCCATTTGAAGCAAAAGGGTTACTTACCATTGAATATTCGGCTATAGAGTTCAATCCTATTAATAAAAAATCACCTATTTTTTTGACAAACGGAAATACATCTAAAGGATTATAGTTAAGGCTACCCTCAAATAGTTCAGGGAAAAAATTGTAAAAGCTGTTTATTTTTTGTCTGTAAATAACTTTGCCGCATTTTTCCGGAAAATTAAAAATATCTTCGGCAGTTTGTACACCACCGAAGATATCATGGTTGCCTATAACAAGAGAGAGTTTGTTATGGTCAAGTAAATTTAATTTTTCAAAGAGTTTACGCAGAATTATGAAATCTTTTGGTACCGCGTTATCTGTTAAATCTCCCGTAATTGCAATGTGGTCAACCTGCTTTTCTATTGCAAATCTTAGTGCCAGTTCAATTTGTTGTAGATTATTGTTGCTGAAAAATGTTGTAAAATGTAAATCGGACAAATGTGCAATTCGCATAAACTCACATAAATTATTGTGTTCAAACATACTTTTGCAATATTACGATACAATGAAGTTAGTGTGAAGAAATTGTTAAATCTTAAATGAATTTAATGGTAAAACATAATAAAAGTTAATTTTAAGCTGAAAAGGATATAAATTCGCTAAAAAATGATTATCTCCATCATACACCAAACTTCAATAATTGAGAACTAATGTATATTAAAAGAGCTCATAGAACTAAGTTTCACTTAATGTATTTGATAGATTGCTGTTTTAAAGGTAGGGTATTAATAATTCTCCTTAACTGATAATCCGGTTAGAATTAACATTTCAATAACATATCCTTTATATTGGCTTAACACTCCGCAGTTAGATTTACACTCAAAATTATGATGTTATGGCAAAAAAGATTCTATTCATTTGTGGATCGCTTAATCAGACTACAATAATGCACCAAATATCAATGTATTTAGCTGAACATAATTGTTACTTTACTCCATATTATGCCGATGGTATAATTAAGCAATTGTCGGAAATGGGCCTCCTGAATTTTACTATTCTTGGCGGCAAATTCAAGCGTGAAACTACCAGGTATCTTCTTTCAAATAGCCTGAATATAGATTTTATGGGTGAATTGTTTAATTATGACTTGGTTTATACTTGCAGCGACTTAATAATTCCTAAGAATATTTTGGGTAAAAAAATAATTCTGGTTCAGGAAGGAATGACCGATCCTGAAAATTTTATGTATCATTTAGTAAGGAAATTCAATCTTCCGCGTTACCTTGCAAGTACTTCGACAACCGGGCTTTCAGATACGTATGATTATTTCTGTGTTGCTTCTGAGGGATACAAAGAGTTTTTTGTGAGCAAAGGAGTAAATGAAGGAAAACTTAAAGTAACCGGATTACCTAATTTTGATAATTGTATCCGATATTGCAAAAATAACTTTCGTTATAAAAAATACGTTTTGGTGGCTACCTCGGATTCCAGGGAGACACTCAAATATGAGAATAGGAAAAAATTCATAAAAAAATGTATCGGAATTGCCGCAGGAAGACAGTTGATATTTAAATTACATCCAAATGAAAATGTTAAACGGGCAACCAAAGAAATAAAATCATTATTACCGGAAGCCGTGGTCTTTTCTAAGGGAAATACTAATGAGATGATTGCGAACTGTGATGTATTAATTACAAAGTACTCAAGTGTCGTATATGTAGGCCTGGCCCTGGGAAAAGAAGTTCATTCTTACTTTGACATCAATTTATTAAAAAAGCTACAACCGGTTCAGAACAATGGGATGTCGGCATTCAATATAGCCGAAGTTGGTAAAAATCTGCTCAAAAATAAAAATTCATACAGTGCCCTTATAAAAAAGCAGTATATCAAAAGCCATTTAAACTTAAATAATAGATTTTCTTAATCATCGAAAGGTAATTTTTATGAAATCTATGCAGTCAAAATTTCTTTTTAATGCAATTGTTTTCTTAGTGATTGGCATTATTTCAATTTTCCGTAAGGAGTTATTTGAAACAGTAATTTCATTTACCTTTTTTGGAATATTCTTATCTCTAAATTTATTGATAAGAAAGAAAGAAGACGAATATCTAGTTTGAATATATTGTCAATAAACCGGATTAAAAACGTGAGCAATCTTGTAACAATAGTACAGGCGCGAATGCAGTCAACTCGGCTTCCTTATAAAATATTAATGGATTTAGCCGGTAAGCCATTGTTAGTCAGAGTGGTGGAAAGAATTGCCTCTTCAAAGGAGAGTGGGACAGTAGTAGTTGCAACAACAACTGATTCCTCCGACGATATGGTTTATGATTTATGCTTAAAAGAGAATATTAATGTATTTAGAGGCGACCCGGTTGATTTGCTTGACCGGCATTACAAAGCCGCTCTCAATTTTAATGCAGATATAGTTGTGAAGATTCCCTCAGATTGCCCATTAATAGATCCGAGAGTTATAACAAAAGTAATACAATTTTATAAATCGCATGCATCGTTTTTTGACTATGTAAGCAATCTTCACCCTGCAACGTACCCGGACGGCAATGATGTTGAAGTAATGAGCATAAAAGTTCTTGAAGAAGCATGGAATGAAGCTGGCAAAAATTTTGAACGGGAACACACTACACCGTTTTTCTGGGAAAACCCTCATAGATTTAATATTGGAAATGTATATTGGGAAAACGGGCTTGACTATTCAATGGTGCACCGTTGGACGATCGATTATGAAGAAGACTATTTCCTGATAAAGATTATATATGAAGAATTATATAAACACAATCCGAATTTTTCAATTCAGGATATATTATATCTTCTTGATAAAAGACCTGGTTTAAAAGAGATTAATGAAAAATATGCGGGTGTAAACTGGTATAGGAACCATTTAAGTGAATTAAAAACTATTTCTCATACTCAAACCAAAGTTATTTAGAAAAGTACTATGAATATAATCGATATTGGGGAACTGCAGGATACCGCATTAAAAGTTCGTGAACATATAATCAAAATGTCCGGAAACGGCGGCTGCTTTATAGGAGCATCATTATCATGTACCGATATTATAGTCTATTTATATAAAAGATTTCTTAATATAAATCCATACAATCTTGCTAATGAAGACAGGGACTTTTTTTTCCTTTCTAAGGGACACGACGTCCCGGCATTATATGGCACGCTTGCTGAATTAGGAATTATCAACAAAGAGAGATTACGAAATCACTTAAAATTGAATGACGACATATATTGGCATCCAAATAAAAAAATCCCGGGTGTTGAATTTCACGCGGGTTCACTGGGACATTTACTTTCCGTTTCCATGGGCGTAGCATATGATTGTATGCTGAATCGTCAAAATAATAAAATTGTAGTAATTCTTGGTGATGGTGAATTAAATGAAGGATCAAATTGGGAAGCAATATTAGTTGCCTCCGCGTTAAAGCTTAACAATTTATTAGTAATAATTGATAGAAACCAATTTCAGGCTAACACCAGGACCGAACTTTTAATTCCTTTAGAACCACTGGAAAGAAAATTTGAAGCATTTGACTGGGAAGTTGTAACATGTAATGGGCACGACTTTTTAAGTATTGAAGAGGCTATATCTGGGATTTATATGTTTACTCAAAGACCGGCCGTAGTTATAGCAGATACAATAAGAGGTAAAGGACTACCAAGTATAGAAAATAAGGCCGACAGGTGGTTCTGCAACTTTTCTGAAACCGAAATAAAAGGATTGTTGAATGAATTGTATAATAAAGAAAAAACTCAACTTGTTTCTGAAATATTAACCGTAAGATAGAATGAATTTTATGACATACGAAAATTTACTTCAAAATATTGTCCAAAGTGATCAGAGGTTTGTGGTACTAACAGCAGAAAACAGGGCTGCAATCAGAAATCTGCCGGACAAAATTGGAAAAAGATTCCTTGATGTGGGTATTGCAGAACAAACTTTAATTGGGATGTCTGCCGGTCTTGCACTTCGGGGAAGAATCCCAATTGTCCATTCTCTTGCATCATTTCTAACTATGCGTGCATTTGAATTTATCAGGACTGATATTGGTATTCTAAACCTGCCGGTAATATTAGTAGGCGGAGTTCCGGGATTTCTTTCCGAAGCAAACGGACCAACGCACCAGGCAATTGAAGATATAAGCTTAATGCGTGGAATTCCCGGCATGAATATTTTTTGTCCTGCAGATGAAGAGGATATGCTGCTTGGCCTCCCTAAAGTATTAAACTCCAAATTACCGTTTTACATCAGATATAATAACAGGAAACCTCATGTTCTTCATGATCAAAACTTTGAAATCGGTAAAGCAGAGATAATTTCGAAAGGGCAAGATATTACTATTATAACATACGGTTTTATGTTCGAAGAGTCTTTTTTAGCGAAAAGGATTTTGGAAAATAACGGTTATTCAGTAGGGCTTGTTAATCTTAGAACGCTTAAGCCTATTGATAGTAAAGAAATTATTAAAATATTGCAGAGTTCCGGGTTAATTGTAACTGTGGAAGATCATTTTTTAACGGGAGGGCTATTCTCAATTTTAAGCGAAATAATTACTAAAGAAAGAATAGAAGCCAATTTATTTCCAATAGCTATTCAGAATAAATGGTTTAAACCGGCATTATTAAATGATGTTCTTGAATATGAAAAATTTACGGGAGCACACATTGCTCTCAATATAATCAGTACACTTCAAAAAGAGAGAAATTTTGTAGCGCATTTAGTATGAAAGGGCGGGTATAAAAATGGAAAATAGTATCAAATTCAACGAACAATTCCCTGATATCTCAAATTCAAATAAATTTTATGAAAGAGCTCTGCCTTTAATCCCGGGTGTTACTCAAACCTTAGCGAAGGGACCAGGTCAATTTGTAAAAGGTGTTGCGCCGAAGTATTTAATACGCGGTAATGGTTCACATATTTGGGATGCCGACGGTAATGAATATCTTGATTATAACATGGGAATCGGCCCCGTTTCACTTGGATATTCATTTCCTGTTGTAGATGAAGCAATAACAAATCAATTAAAAAATGGTATTACTTTTTCGTTGATGCACCCTCTTGAAGTTGAGGTAGCAGAACTGATACACGAAGTTATTCCAAATGCAGAAGCTGTTCGGTTTAGTAAGACAGGCGCGGATGTTACGAGTGCTGCAATAAGACTTGCAAGAGCTTATACAGGACGGCAGAAAGTCTTATGCTGCGGCTACCATGGCTGGCATGATTGGTATATTTCAGTCACTGATCGGAATGCAGGTATACCTGGTGTAGTAAGGAATTTATCATATACATTTAATTATAATGATTTACCGTCGTTATTATCTTCCGTGGATGATGAGGTTGCGGCTATAATATTGGAGCCGGTTGTGTTTGAAGAACCAAGGAACAATTTTTTAAATGATGTTAGAGAAATCTGCAACCAATATGGAATTGTCTTAATATTTGATGAGATGTGGACCGGCTTCAGAATGTCTTTAGGCGGCGCCCAGGAATATTTTAATATTAAAGCTGACCTCGCCTGTTTTTCAAAAGCCGTCGCTAACGGAATGCCCGTTTCCATTCTTACAGGCAAAAAAGAAATTATGAGTCTTCTTGAAAAAGAGGTCTTTTTCTTTACAACTTTTGGCGGGGAAACGCTTTCACTTGCAGCAGCAAAAGCTACAATTGAGTTTATGAAAGCTAATTACGTTCAGGAATATCTGGCTTTACAGGGCAGTAAGCTTAAAGAAGGGTATAATAATATTGCATTGCATAATGATATGCATTACACCAGATGCAATGGTTATAATTTTCGATCAATAGTATCATTTAATTCTTCTGCTGGCGATCCGCTTGAGTTAAAATCTTTAGTTCAGCAGGAATTAATTAAAAGAGGGATTCTATGGTCCGGTATTCACAATATGTGTTATTCTCATAGTAATGCCGATATTGAATATACTTTAAGCGTATATGAGGAGGTTCTTCCTATTTTGAAAAAGACTGTCAATGAAAAAAATGTACATAAATATTTAATGGGTAAACCTGTTGAACCTGTATTCAGAAAAGTTGATAATTTTAATATGAAACCGCGCAAAAGCCCGGTTAGGGTATTTGACGATTATAAATTATAAACTTCTATGATCGAAAATTATTTTAGTTTAAAAGATAAATCTGCCATAGTTACGGGGGCGCTTGGCTTACTTGGAATGCAGCATTGTTTTGCATTAAAGGAAGCCGGCGCCTCGGTAATTGTATGTGATCAGAATGCAAATGAATGCGGGAAATTTGCTAATGAATTAGGTAATAATTCTATCGGGGTGGGAGTGGATATTACCGACTATGCCTCGGTCAGGAATTTATTAGATGTAGCTAGATCACATTTTAAAAGTCTTGACGTACTTGTTAATAATGCAGCAATCAATGACAAATTTGAAAATGCAGACAACGCTCTTAAGTTATCCAAATTTGAAAATTATCCTCTGGAGTTATGGGAATCTTCCCTAAAAGTAAACGTTACGGGGATGTTCATTTGCTGCCAGGTAATTGGTAGTGAAATGGCCGCCAGGAAAAGTGGAAGCATAATAAATATTGCTTCTACATACGGAATTGTAGCTCCTGATCAATCGCTTTATAAAGATAATGAGGGTGTGCAGCATTTCTATAAAACTGCTTCTTATCCTACAACAAAAGGTGCAGTAATCTCATTTACAAAGTTTTTAGCGGCTTACTGGGGCCATAAAGGGGTACGGGTAAATGCTCTTTCGCCGGGCGGTGTAGAAAATTATCAGGACCATTTTTTTGTAGAAAATTATTCAAAAAGAACGCCGTTAGGAAGAATGGCCAGGTCTACTGATTACAAAGGATCATTAGTCTTTCTTGCAAGCGAAGCTTCAAACTATATGACGGGAGCTAATCTGGTTGTAGACGGCGGTTTTACTATATGGTAAAAAAAAAATTAATGGAGAAAACATGTTTCAAAAAAGAGTTATTCAAATTGGCGACAGGCTCATCGGAGATAAATGCCCGGTATTTATTATTGCTGAAATCGGGTTAAACCATAACGGATCCGTAAATATTGCAAAAAAGATGATTGACGGTGCAATTTTTGCCGGATGTGATGCTGTTAAATTCCAAAAACGCACTCCGGAACTATGTGTACCAAGGGATCAATGGGATATCGAGAGAGATACTCCATGGGGAAAATTATCATATATCGAGTATCGCAAAAAAATGGAATTTACGAAAGATGAATTTGATGAAATTGTAGACTACTGTAGCCAGAAAAATATTATCTGGTTCGCGTCCTGCTGGGATGAACTGTCAATAGATTTTATTGAAGAATTCGACCCTGTATTATATAAAATTGCGTCAGCTTCTTTAACAGATGCTGAACTTCTAGTAAAGCACAAAAGTTTGAATAAGCCTCTTATGTTATCTACAGGTATGACAGAAATGGAAGACATTGAAGCTGCAGTAGATATTTTAGGCAGGCACAATATAATGCTGGCTCACTCAACATCTTCATATCCCTGCAAGAACGATGAACTTAATTTAAATATGATTCAAACTCTAAGGGAGAAATACCCATCGTTACCCATAGGATATTCAGGACATGAAGTAGGACTTGCACCTACCTGGGCAGCAGTAGCCTTAGGCGCTTCATTCATTGAGCGTCACATAACATTAGACAGGGCAATGTGGGGAACAGACCAGGCTGCCTCGGTAGAGGTAATCGGTTTTATGAGACTTGTAAATAACATCCGGGATATTGAAAAAGCTTTAGGCAATGGTATAAAACAGGTTTATGAAAGTGAATTGCCCCAGATGAAAAAACTCCGCAGGGTAAATTCTTTAAAAAATGTGTATGCAACATCATTTTGAAAATATATGGACATATCCCGGTTTAGGGTTATTATAACCATATTGGTTGTTGTCTCTGCTTTAACTATAATTTTATTAGAAAGGTTTTTCCCTTATACTAAAAATCAAAATTTTTTTCGGGAAGGATTTTTTGAAGATTTTTTCCTCTATACTTTTTTACAAAGCTATGTACTTGGACTTTTAATATCATGTTTTATAAATTTTATTGAGTACCATATAAAGTTTGCGAATATTTGGGCAATAAGAAAATTTTCTATCCCTTTTCAATTTATTTTCTTTTTTATAATACATGATTTTTATATATACTGGTTTCACCGGCTGCAGCACCGTTCAAAAATACTATGGAGAATTCACGAAGCACATCATTCCAATAAACAGGTAGATTGGCTTGCCGGTTCCCGGTCACATGCGTTAGAAATATTGATAAATCAGACGGTAGAGTTTTTGCCGATGATACTCCTCGGCGCTTCTCCGGAAATTCCCATTATTAAAGGGGCCGTAGATGCTATCTGGGGAATGTATATACATTCAAATATTAATGTAAAAAGCGGTAAACTTCAATTCATTATTAATGGGCCTGAAATGCACCGCTGGCATCATTCTGATAAAGAAATATCAGTTTATAATAAAAATTTTTCTACCAAGCTCGCTGTATGGGATTGGGTTTTTAAAACTGCTTATAAACCTGAATCATTGAAACCGGAACATTATGGATTATCCGAAATAGATTTTCAGGGGAATTATTTTAAGCAGCAATTATTTGCATTCAGGAAATTTAAAGAAGAAAAAACATGAAAATCGAATTGAAGGATATTTTAGACCGGTATTATCCCCAATATCTTACGGGATATCCGCGAGCGATAAAAAAAATAGTATATTTATTAATTGAAAAAGTACTCTATCTTTCTGAAATAAATGATTTTCTTGAGAAACACGAAGATAAAACGGGGCTTGCATTCAATGATGAGATACTGGAATACTTAAACTTCTCGTATGTAGCCTCAAAAAAAGACAGGGATAAAATACCCAGTGAGGGCAGGCTGATTTGTGTATCAAATCATCCACTTGGAGGGATAGACGGCTGTGTTTTAGTGAAAATGATAAGCGAGGTTAGGCCTGATGTAAAAATTGTGGTTAATGATATTGTTAAAAATGTTGAAAATCTAAACGGTATTTTCCTTACTTACAATATCGATGACCGGAAAATACAGAGGAAAAATATTCAGCAAATAAGCCGTTCTTTGCTGAATGAAGAGGCCATAATAATTTTTCCTGCAGGAGAAGTATCAAGGCCCACATTGAAGGGTATCAAAGATACAAATTGGAAGAAGGGAGCCTTGTTTTTGTCAAAGAAGTTTAACGCTCCTGTTTTACCTGTTTATGTAAAAGCAAAAAATTCGTTTCTGTTCTATTTATTATCGGTATTAAATAAAAAATTATCTACAATACTCCTTCCGCATGAAATTTTTAATAAAAACGGGAAATCAGCAATTATAAAAATTGGTGACCCAATTCCTTCCGAAGCGTTTAATTCAAATTATTGGAAAGAAAAGTACAATACAAAGCTGTTGAAAAAGCATGTCTTATTAATTGGAAAAGAAAAGAATGGAATATTTAAAACTAATAAAAATATAATCTCTCCTATAAGCCGTAAAGTTTTGATAAAACAATTGGATTATTGTGAACTGCTCGGCACATCAGGCGATAATAAAAAAATATATCATTTACAGTATGATGCTGCTCCGGATGTTGTAACGGAAATTGCAAGGCTTCGTGAAATAACTTTCAGGAAAGTTGGTGAAGGAACCGGTCAGAAAATTGATATAGATAAGTATGACCGGTATTATCATCATATTATTTTATGGGATGAAAAAGAATTAGAGATAGCAGGCGCTTACAGATTAGCTCTTTGCAGGGACATATCTTATAGTTCCGATAGAAACGATATTTACACCTCTTCGCTTTTTAAGTATACTGAAGACCTTATCCGGGTTTTACCGGAATCCATTGAACTTGGCCGTAGCTTTGTACAGGCAAAATATTGGAATACTAACGCTCTTGATTCACTTTGGCAGGGGATTGGCCTTTTCATAAATATTATTGGAGATATAAAGTATTTATACGGTGCAGTAAGCATAAGTAATAAATACCCGGAAGAGGCTAAAAGTTTAATCGTTTATTTTTATAAAAAATGGTTTAGTGGAAACGATTCTTTTGCACTTGCAAAAAATAAGTATTTTATTCCCGAAAAAGTGGAACAAAAATTAAATGCAACCTTAACAAGCGCCTCTTATACGGAAGACCTGCAGATGGTTAAAAAGCTTTTAAAAATTTACAGCCTTTCTATACCTGTGTTATTCAAACAGTATACCGAACTTTGCGAAGAAGGGGGCGTAAATTTTTCAGATTTTTGCATCGACTACAATTTCCAAAGCTGCATTGACGGATTTATATTCATAAAACTGGAATTTCTTAAAGAATCAAAAAAGAGAAGATATAAATTATATATGAAACAGTTTGAAATTGTGGATGATTTTTAAAGATAATGCAGGCCGATTCTAAATGATTTCGGAATCGGCCTACATTCAATTTATTACTTTTGTGTTGTATCGCGCTCCATCACTTTAAGCCTGTTAATTTCATCCTGTACACCGCCTGCATTAGGCAGAACGCTTTGCAGTCTTTGAAGAATATCAATAGCTTTATCATATTCCTTAAGACTGATGTAAAGTCGTTCCAGCATACTGTAAGGATTATACGGGGAAGAAAGATCATCCATAGTTACATCCTTTAAGCTTTCCATTGCTTGAGGAATTACTTCATCCGCTACCTTCCTGTATTTATCAATAGCGCCGGCTTGAGCATATAAATTACCTACATCATATAAAAGCCTGTAATCCATAGGTACAACAGCCGACGGCATTTTCTTTTCCATTTCATCCAGGACATTAACACATGAAACGTTATCATTTTCAACACCATGATAGTAATAGGCAAGTTGGATAAAGGCATCTCTGTAATTTTGAATCAACCTGCTTTCGGTATCGTCAAAAGAAATACTCTTATTATTCAAACCTCTGAATTTAAACCCCGTTTTAAATGTTTTTGAATATGAAGGATTCTCAGATAAAAGATCTTCTTTTGTAAGTTCAGCGTTTACATTAACAGCAATTGTCTTCTTCTGCGGAATTAAACGGGAAGCTAATCCTTCAATTTGTAAATAATCATCTAAACCGATGAAGCAGTCCGGAGAACAGGTTGAAGCAAAATAAATTGGTCTGTCCCATGTATTATTTTGAACGATATCTTTAACTACGAGATCCTGCACTCTTAATCCCGTTACACCGTTTACATCAATTGTTGGTTTTAAGTTCCATATTAACTGGCCGGAATTTATAACAGAAGTATCGGTAACATTAAACTTTTTGATCGCATCTTTTGATACTGCAATTGCGGTTGGCCGGGTTTTCCATTCCTGCGGTCCAAGTTGTTCAATCACATCGTCTGTCATTGAGAATTTAACTTTCAATGCGCCGTATGGAGATGTATTTTTTAACTGTTCATTATACCAATCAGTATTTGCCAGGCTTAAACATACAACTCTAATATCCGTTCTGACTCCTTCAACATCCTGCAGGTACCAAAGAGGGAAGGTATCGTTATCGCCATTTGTAAACAGGATGGCATCAGGTTTACAACTCTGAAGAAGATTATATGCAAAATCCCAGGGCAGCCAATTCTTTGATCTATCATGCGAAAAATAGTTTGTTCTAAGCATATTGCCGGGAATAAGAAGCAGAAAAACTCCAAGGCACGCAAATGCCGTTGTTCTGCCAAGATTAGCATCTTTTATTTTTTGTATTGCAAGATCAGCGATTTCCCTTACACCTATGGCGATGCAGGCGGCAAAAACAAATAATGCGCCCGGGTAAAAATAGAACCTGTCACGCGGTTGCGGTTGCTGCTGGTTTTGATAAAACATAATTAAATATCCCATGAAGATAAAGAGAATAAGCCAGGCAGAACCCATCTTCCAGTTTTTCCTGAAGAGAAAATAAAAACCCAGAACACCAATTATAAAAGGAATCGCATAAAACTGTTTCCAGTTAACCCCGGAATCCTGAACTGTAGAAACTTTACCGATAAAATTCCAGCCGATGTATCTGTTGAACATATGATCAACCTGGTAATTCCACATAAAGTCGAGGTCACTGGAATAATTTGTGTATATACCCTGCTGATGCGGTTCGCTGGAAAATCTTCGTTTGAAAATAGGGAAATCTCCGTATTGTTCACGATCCAGGTAATACATTAACTTATTAAAATTGTGGGGTTGGTTCTCGTTCATCGGCGGATTGTCATTGGAACGGATAATAATAGTTGCATAAGTTGTAAATCCCAGCAATGCAAAAAGTAAGGCTGTAGCTCCTAGGTTTAGAGTGCTCTTCTTATTCTTTGCGGACCAATAAATAACATAGACAACTAAAGCAATAATTAGAACAAATATCAATAAGTTGGTTAATGCACCTTCCCCTCCCATAGCCAGCAAAATAGCAGGAATACCTTTTACAACACCTGGATAGGCAAGAAGTAATATTACGCCGCCTGCAATTAATGGAATATAAAAAGAATTTCGATGAAAAATCCTCTTCCACATAGCACCCATAAATATTATAGATACACCAAACATAATCCAGACAAATTTGGAGTCAAATGCTTTGTATTCTTCCTGCGTAGGCGGGGTTGTACTGGTTTGTGATGACCACATAGCAATAGCGATAACAGCGAGAATTCCCAGGTGGATTAGAAATATGTATGCTGTATTTTTAAAAGTTTCATCATCATTAACATATTTTCTCATTACTACTACAAAAACAAACGTAAATATTGCAAGTACACTCATAAGATGAACGCCGAACGATAAACCTATCAGATAGGCCATTAAAATTATATATTTTTCGCTCCCATGTTCATCGGCATGATCATACCAAATCATCATAAGCCAAACAACAAGAGAGAATAATAAGGTACTTAATGAAAAATAATTAGATTCAACCGCGTTAAACCAGAAAGTATCACAAAATGCAAAGGCTAGTGCTCCTATTGCGGCTGAAACGAATGTTAAAATTATTTCCGTAGAATTTTTATAATTTTTACCGCGGTATGTTTCGATTAACTTTATCGAAATAAGATAGAGCAGTAAAATAGAAATTGAACCGGATAAAACAGACACTGCATTTATCCTGAAGCCAATATTTTGTGCAAAAGGCAGCATAGAAAAGAATCTTCCTATAATAAGCCAGAGCGGGCCGCCAGGGGGATGTGGTACCATTAAGGAGTATGAGGCGGCTGAAATTTCACCCGGATCCCAGAATGAAACCGAGGGTTGCACCGTTAAAAATAAAATTATAGTGCTAAATAGGAATACAAATGCACCTATTATTCTTCTAGTAAGTTTAACAGTCATGTTTTTTTACCTTAAGGAGAATGTTAAAAATTTGAAAAAATCCTGGTCAAACTTATTGAAATTAAGTGAATTATTCACTACCCGGTTAAACTTATTTTTAGCTAAAATTTTGTCCTAAGAATTGTGCGTTTATACCATTAAGGACGGGTTTATACGGGTATTTTAGCAACACTGGAATTGCAAGATCTGAATTTGTAAATTTTATCTAAATGTATTAAATCTAAATAAAACAGGGGATTTTAATAAAATTATCCAAAATTGATTAATTAAATGCAAAACTACCAATTTTTCCCTTAGCATTTACCCCATGTTTATGTATTTTTGCATATAAAATTGAATATTTTAAAAAAAATCAAACTATATATAAAGCAAAATTAAAGAAAGGACGAAAATTGAAAACTCAGTTCATATTACTTCTAACGATTTTATTTATCCCGGTTTTATCTTTTTGTCAAACTAACTCAACCGGCAAAGACACAATTACTACGGCGAGCGGTTTAAAATATATTGTTATCGAAAAGGGAACCGGTATAAAAGCTGAATCAGGGAAACAAGTTTCGGTTCATTACGTCGGCTATTTACTGGACAGTACAGAATTCGACAATTCTTATAAAAGAGGAAAACCGATCAAATTTGTTTTAGGTCAGGGCCAGGTTATTAAAGGATGGGACGAAGGAATTGCATTAATGAGTGTTGGTGACAAATACAGGCTTATTATCCCGCCGGATCTTGGGTACGGTGCAACCGGTGCGGGCGAAGGTGTTATTCCGCCTAATGCCACATTAATTTTTGATACTCAATTAATGGGAGTTGGAGAGCCTAAGCCGTCTATTGCGGATACTTTGCTTGTAACCATCTTTGATAAGGGTATTGATTCTGCTGTAGCCAGGTATCATGATTTATATAAGACAAAGAAAAACGATTTTGATTTTGATGAAGATCAGCTAAATTCATTTGCATACAGGTTTATTAATAATGGAATGTACCAATATGCTATCGGCCTGTTAAAACTTAATGCAGAAACTTACCCGGACTTATATATTATTTATGACGGACTTGGCGAAGCTTATATGCTTAACGGAAATAAGGTATTAGCTATTGAAAATTTTAAAAAATCACTTAAGTTGAATCCTAAAGACACAAATGCTGAAGATTTGTTGAAAAAGTTAAATGCACAAAATGATAAGTAATTTCAATTGAGTTTTACTATAAAAAGATAAGGATTTGTTTTGGTTAGAAAATTTTTAAGACTTGTTAAGGAAAAATTAAAAGATTTATCAAGAAACAGTAGCAGTAAAGAAGATAAAAAAATAAAGAACCCGATTAAAACGGAAATTATTGCTGAACATAAAAGTAAACCTTCTAACCATGACAACAATTATAAGCCGGGAAATAAGAGAATTGTAGCCGATTCTCCGGCTAGGTTGAGGAATAATAAGCCCGTTCTTGACCCCGACAAAAAAAGTGTCTATCCTAATAAAAGTAAAAACCACGGCTCAAAAACTTCTTTACAAAAGGACAGAGAAGCTGCCAGACTAAATGAAGAAGCCTGGCAGAACAATAGGATTCCCGACAATTGGAACATTTCGGCATTTGATGTGCCCGTCCATGAAGGTAAAATGCGTTTTCATGATCTTGACCTTCCCATTGAAATAATGCATGCCATCGCAGATTTAAAATTTCAATACTGTACACCTGTTCAAAAGGAGATATTAGTACCCACTCTAAATGGTATAGATGCAACCGGGAAGGCTCAGACGGGGACGGGGAAAACTGCGGCCTTTCTTATCACAATATTCACTAAATTCCTAAAAGACCCCTTGACGGTTAAACGACAGCCCGGCAGGCCCCGGGCATTAATTCTTGCTCCAACAAGGGAACTTGTTATACAGATAGCAAATGATGCTAAATTACTTGCTAAATATACTACAATTAATATAACCGAAGTCTTCGGAGGGATGGATTACAGAAAGCAGAAATCAAAATTAAACAGGGGCCCATCTGATGTAATTGTTGCAACACCGGGCAGGCTGCTGGACTTCATGAATAAACATGATATATCACTTAGTGGAGTTGAAATACTTGTAATTGATGAAGCTGACAGAATGCTTGATATGGGATTTATCCCGGATGTCCGGAAAATCATTCACAGTACTCCGTTAAAGGCTAAAAGACAAACGCTGTTTTTTAGTGCAACTCTAAGTTCAACTGTTAAACGTCTTGCCATTCAATGGACAAAAGATGCAGTTAACGTGGAGATTGACCGTGAGCAAACTGCCGGTGATAAAATTGAACAGTTGATCTACATAGTTACAAATAAAGAAAAATTTCCGTTACTTTATAATTTAATTACAGGCCAGGATTTAAGCAGAGTAATAATATTTACAAATCGTAAGGATGAAACAAGACTGGTTGAAGAACTTTTGCTTAAACACGCCATAAATTGCAAAGTGCTATCAGGCGATATAGACCAAAGACAACGGTTAAGAACGCTCGAAGATTTTAAAGCAGGGAAAATTAAGGTGCTGGTTGCTACCGATGTAGCCGGACGCGGTATTCATATTGAAGGAGTAAGCCATGTTATAAATTATACCCTTCCGGAAGATCCCGAAGATTATGTCCATCGAATAGGTAGAACCGGCAGAGCAGGCGCTTCAGGTATTTCCATAAGTTTTGCTTCAGAAGATGATTCATTTCAAATACCGGCAATTGAAAAATTTTTAGGGCATAAGCTTATTTGTACGTTTCCTCCGGAAGAATTATTAGTGACTCTTCCTAAAATAAAACCTCCGGTGATTGAACACATATAAAATATCCATAATAATATTTATTATAGAAATTTTGTGCTCTTAGTGATTTATATACCGGTTTATTTACTACTGAGATGGGAAAATCGTTACGGCTGTATGTATTGCGAATATGCCCGCCAGCCCCAAAATTGATAATCATTTTCATCATAGGGCGTACCCGAAAGAACGCTTTCAATAAAACCATTTTTTTCTACCAAAAGTGTATGCCACATCTGATGATCGGGATTAGTTTTTAAAAAAATCTTTATTCTTCCATTTAAACCGTAATACTTAATAAAAAGAGAATCATCTGATTCATTAAGATGAAATGTTTTGCTTAAATCATCTTTCATATAATTACTTCTGATATAAGTTCCTCCATTGAGTGTTTCAATTTGCTTTCCATTGATAAAAACGTTTCTGTCATCATAAGCAATTATACAAAGATAGTGATCAGATCCGGATTTTAACCAATTTACAACTTTGCTTCCGTGCTTTAATTCGCCGGAATAATCATAATCACTGTCAAGGAAGGAAATTCTTTTTATCCAGTTAGGAATTTGATTTAGACTGTTAATATATCCGAATAAAAAACTTCCACCGCCGCTGTGTCCGTCAAAAACGATTTCAGTGTCAAACCCTTTAAATACTTTTTTCACCGAATCTACAAGGTATTTTATAATTAAGTCACCGTCCGGATGTTTGCTTTTCCACCATGGCCAGCTTTCTTCCCTGGTCCCCAAATAAACAATGACTACGTTTTTATCTTTTATTTTTTCTCTTAGAAATCTTGTCTGCGCACCAATATGCTGAATGTCAAAATGCCAGTCAAGCCCCTCACGTTTTTGCCTGCCGATAGTTTGTTCAATCGAATTTGTATTAGGTAGTGCATAAAATATTAGTAAAACCTTTTTTGTTTCGTCAAGTTTCGCGGGAGAGGGGGCATTTATCTTAACATTTATATCCGGAAAATAATCGAATGAAAGAATTTGTTCGTCAAGATAAGAAAATTTGGAAAATCCTTTTAATACGGTTCCTTTTCCATGGGAAGTGTTAGAAATACCCCTCCCATAAACGTTCTTCATTTGAACGTTAATAAAAAAATAGAAAAATATTATCACGGGGAATAATATTTTTTTGTTGTAGATTAAAACCATATTAAAATCTTCCCAAAACTTATTGAAGATTATCTATCAAAAATTTATGATAAATATATTCCAAAATAGTACTAATTACTCAGACTAAAATTATAGACATTCAAAGATGATTATCATTACACTTGTAGAGAAGTATAACAGCTAAATTACAATAGTAATAATAATTATTGTGAAATAGATAAAAAAGTCAATATTTTTATTAATTGATTGTGAAATATCTAAACTTTTGTTAAACAGAAATGACAAGAATAGAGGTATAAACATGGCTTATTTTAGATATGTTAAGCTGATTTTGGGGTTGTTTTTTATTCTTGTTAACATATCCTGCTCAAATGGAAGTTATAAAACCGTTACTGCTGTCTCCCAAAGCAATAAATATGACAGCGAATTTCCTTATCGTGATGGTTCAAGCCAGTTAGAAGAAATTAGTAATACAATTTATCGCATTAATAGCATTGCTTTTTACCATGTTTATATTTTTGCAGATGACAGCAACATTAAATTAAAAGATATAGGCGATGATGTTATTAATAAATTTTCCGTAAAAAACAGTTATATCAATAAAACAAGTTCCGGTACCGGTACGGTTATTTATTCATCGAATGGAACAGTGGGACTTTTGACTTGTGCTCACGTAATAAATTTCCCTGATACAATTGTATCATACTTTTCTGATACAAACGGCGTTTACACAAAGATAGTGCAAAGTATATCTTTTAAGACTAAACAGGTAATCTATGTCGCCGGGTTCCCGGAAGGTAGTGAAGTGAATGAAATATTGTCTGACAAATTACTTGATGTAGCAGTTCTCGGTAATAAGTTCGGTCCCATGTATGATAAATATTTTCATTTATTCAACTATCCGTTTGGAAATGCCGGGGAGCTTCGATGGGGAACTTTTGTTTACTTTTTTGGTTTTCCATTAAACTATAAAATGCTGTCTAAGGCTATAGTCAGCAGTCCTGATTATGATAAATTCGATTCATTTTTTATAGACGGGGTTATTAACAGCGGGTGCAGCGGCGGTATTGTACTGGCTATCAGGGATGGTATTCCTAATTTTGAACTTGTTGGTATTATTGACTGGGTACCGGATGAAAGTGAAAATATCCTTCAGCCTGCGCCATTAGAAGAGCCATATAAATACAATCCTTTAGTGCCGTATAAGGGTGATAATTATGTGAAAGAAGAAAAATTTTAAAGTATGGTATGGCTAAAGTTATATCTATTGAATCCGTTGTGGAATTTTTAAAGAAAAATAAAAAATATTTTATCAATAATGGATATTATTTCAATTTATTTAATGACTAATATTATTAAAGAATATCTATGCTGCCTTAGGTAATAGGATATAGAACTCTGTAATTTCATTTGGCACAGATTTGGCAAAAATTTCTGCATTATGCCAGTTCACAATCGCTTTTACTACAGAAAGCCCAAGTCCCACTCCTCCTGTTTTCCTGTTTCTTGAAGATTCTACTCTGTAAAAGCGGTCAAATATTTTTGGGATAGATTCCTGTGGAATTCCTTCGCCTTTGTTAATTACACTTATCTTAATTGTATTGTAGTCACATAAGTCTCCCCGTAGAGTAACAACATTATTTTCCTCACCATATTTTATAGCGTTATCTATTAAATTTGACAGTGCCTGTGTCATCAATTCTTTATCAATCTCAACATCGGAATTCGTCCTGGAATCGGCAACAAGATTTATATTTTTTTCGGCTCCGATTATCCTAAGATTATTAACAGTGTTCTTAAGATAATCGTCTAAATTTATTTTTTCCTTTTTAATATCAATAAGTGAATGATCTATTTTCGAAATGAAGAAAAGATTATCAATAATTTTTGTAAGCCGGAGGGTCTCTTCATAGTTACTTTTTAATACTTCTACATATTCCTCGGGAAGTTTCGGTGACTTAAGTGCGATCTCAGTCTCACCACGTAAAATTGTTAAGGGAGTCTTCAATTCATGAGCAGCGGAGATAGAAAACTGGTTCATATAATCGATAGAAGTTTTTATCCTGCTGATCATTTCATTCATCTTTTTTACCAATCTGCCGTATTCATCACTGTACTTTTCCCCGCTGATTTTTTCATCAAGATTAAGCGCAGTAATTTCTTCAGTCTTTTTTATTATGGCATCAATTCGGGATAAAGACTTAGCCGAGATTAATGCGCCTCCAAGAATTGAGATTATAAAAAATATAGGTGCGAGAAGGATAAAAATATGTGCAAGGCTGTTTAGAGTTTGAGCTACATGCTGTATCGGGAAAGCAACCAATATTTTGTAATTGTTCCCGGAAAGTTGTACGCATCTAATTGGCTTTTCAGAAAGGGTGGTGTCCGAAAAGTAAAATAAATTCATCTGCCCTTTCTTATTATTGAAAGATAAGGTATCGCCATTAAGATTAGCAGATTTATATAATATTTTATTTTTAAAATTAATTTGAATGTAATTATTTCTCAGATTGAACGCTACTTCATCATAAATAACATCCCATACTAAATCTTCGGGGTCCGTATAAATGGAATCAGGAACGAAATTTTCAATATCCATGTGCTTCCCAATTACAAGCCTCATTATTCCTTTTGCCTGTGTCTTTAAGGCAATATCAAGGTTATCCATTAGGGTATCATAAAGATAAAGATAGATAAAGATTCCGAGAAGCAGTTCTAATACTAAAAATAGAGTGGAATACCAGATTGTAGTTTTGAATCTGGTTGACGACAGGAAAAGTTTAAATTTCTGAAACATAAAAATTCAAGGGCTAAATTTCTTTTCAATTTGAATCATCGTCCTTAAGAACATATCCTATCCCGCGAATTGTATGAATTAACGGTTTTTCAAAATTTGTATCTATCTTTGAACGAACCTTGTTAATATACACATCAATAATATTAGTCTCAGTGTCGAAATGATAATCATATACGTGTTCAATAAGTTTAGTTCGTGAAATTACTTTTTTGGAATTCCGCATTAAGTATTCCAGGATAGAATATTCCTTAGGAGTCAAAATGATCTCTTGATTATTACGGAATACTCTATGCGACTGAAGATCCAATACCAAATCACCGACTATTAATTTAGAAGTTTTAGAATTTTCATTTCGTCTAAGCAGCGCCCTTAAACGTGCAATCAATTCTTCAAATGCAAATGGTTTTGTTAAATAATCATCCGCTCCGGCATCTAATCCTTCAACTTTATCTTTAACACTGTCATTAACTGTCAGCATTAAAACAGGAGTTGAGATTTCTCTTTTTCTGATTTCCTTTATAAGCGTTATGCCATCCATATACGGCAGCATAATATCCATTATAATTATATCGTATTCTTCAGATACAGCTAACTTTAAACCTTCTCTGCCGTCTCCGGCTATATCTGCTACAAAATACTCTTCCTCTAAGCCTTTTTTTATAAAAGAGGCTACTTTCTTTTCGTCTTCTATAATTAAAATTCTCATAAGAGAAATATAAACAAAAAAGGAGAGTTAGAAAACTCTCCTTTTTTTAGTAGAACAAAAGTTCTAACAAAATTACATTTTTGTTGAATCTTTCTTTGCAGCTTTTTTGTGTGACTTAGGAGCTTTTTCTGCTTTAGGAGCTTTTTCTGCTTTAGGAGCTTTTTCAGCTTTCTTTGCCATTGTCTTTTCAACTTTAGCTTTATGTTTTGCTTTTGCTTTGGTTGTATCTTGAGCAAATGATGTGTTTAAGCCCAATGTTAAAATAAATGCAACCATTACAAATAACGACATAATACGAGACTTCATTATAATACCTCTGAATTTTATTAAAATATTTTAATTCCGTAAACTCACAATGAATTTACTTGGTAAACTTATCTTTTTTTAATTAAGCTAAGCTTAAGATAAGATTAAAAAAAATTAATCTTGTTCATTTTTGTATAAAATTACATTTTTAATCAATTTTGGATGCCTTTAAGGACCTTACCTGATGTGATTATAAAATGATGTGATGAATAATTATACTTAAATAATAATAAAATATTAAACTTTTAATCATTTCAGTTAATAATTACTCATTTTAGGGACTAATTATTAATTGAAAGAAATTACTTACAATAAAGCAATCATTTTGGGGGAAGATATTAAAATACTCTAAAATTCAGTTCGAAAATTAAAATTTAAGCTTGGAGGCAATGTTTCGGAGTCTTCTACATCTACAGAAACATTCCAGCTTAAATCGTTTGTTTGGCCCTTATTAAATGCGGCAACAAGTCTTGCCGCATTTATCGCACTTATAACCCGGTTTAATATTAATGCCCCGACAACAAATCTGAGGTTATCATTTTCCTGTTCACTTGAATACCATAAATTGCGGTAATTCTTCCTGTCAACTTCAGACTGCCAGTTCCAGTAATCTGTATTAGGGTTCATCATCTGGTTAAAACTTCCCTGGAGTGACATTGCATCGTTGTATTCAGTAATATTTGAGTAATCAGAAATTATTGAATAATAATTAGAACTTTTATTTGAATTATTTACTCCGGCGGCAGAGGCAGCAAAGGCCCTGTAATTATTTCTTAACCAATAACTGTATGAATTCATTCCGATATATACGCCCCATAACGTTCCTTCGGCAATAGTAAAATATTTACCGCTGGAATAAGATCCTGCATAAAGTTCACCCATGCCGGGCAGCAGAAATGAATATAATACAGCCAAACCTGCGCTCTTTTTTTTAACTGCAACGCTGCTTAAAGAGATATGATGAAAATCATAATAAGTATTTATTCGTTTTACAGAATTCTGAACTACAAGAATATTGGATTCAGAAGTTGTCTGCGGAAATACACAGTACGAAAGTAAAACGATAAATAGAATTATTTTTTTCATATTTTTTAGTTACAATTTTAAGTATTAACTGGCAATCAGTTCAATTGATTTTTTTATCCCTTTTAATTCTCCCAAACAAATATTCTCCTCAATACAGGTAACAGCGATATTTGAAAAATTATTAACTAATTCGCTGTCAAAAGTATGCCCTACCCTAACGTAATTTGAAGAAAACCCTTTTACAATGTTATTTTCATCAGGTCCTTCAAATAAGACTTCAAGTTCTTTACCAATCATTTCGGAATAAAAGTTATTTTTCTTTTTATCGCTTAGAATTCTAAGCATGTTATTCCTTTTTTTCCTTTCTGCTAATTCAATCATACCCGGCATGTTGATTGCTTTTGTATCAGGACGTTCAGAATAGGTAAAAACGTGCAGATAAGAAACCGGCAGATTATTTAGGAAATTGTATGATTGTTTAAAATATTCATCTGTTTCTCCAGGAAACCCTACGATCATGTCGACACCGATTCCAATATCAGGGATTTTTCTTTTTAATTTATTAATCAACTCTGCATAATCAATTGTATTATATCTGCGTTGCATCAGTTTTAAGATATTATCACTTCCGCTCTGTAAAGGTATATGAAAGTGCTTGCACATTTTTTCACTGCCGGCGGTTAAATTTATAATTTCGTTTGAAAGTAAATTTGGTTCTATTGAACTTATACGAATTCTGAAATCTCCGGGAACTTGAATCATTTTTAAAAGAAGCTGATATAAATTAGTTGAAAATGCTTTGCCATAATCTCCAACATTTACTCCGGTCAGAATAATTTCTTTATATCCTCTGTTAACTAATTTCATGAAATCAAAAAGAAGTTCATCAGGATCCATACTTCTGCTTTTTCCTCTTGCCATTGGAATAGTGCAGAACGAACATTTATAATCGCACCCGTCTTGAATTTTAAAGAAGGCCCGTGTGCGGTTATCGGCATCGGTAGAATGGGCAGCCCCAAATTCATTCAGTTGCTGCAAGGGAGAGACATAAATACATGTCAAACTTTTTTTTTGGAAATTTTGCAGTAAAGTAAAGATCTTGAATTTTTCATTGCTCCCTAATACCGCATCAACACCGTTTATTTCGGAAATTTCATTCGGACGAAGCTGAGCATAGCAGCCTGTTACGGCAATAAAAGCCTCCGGATTTTGCCGTAGAGCCCGGCGTACCAGTTGTCTGCATTCTCTTTCGGCGTTTTCCGTTACGCTGCATGTATTGAAGATATAAACATCGGCAGTATCTTTAAAATCAACTATCTGGTATCCATGATTTAAAAAATGACTACCAATTGTGGAAGTTTCCGAAAAATTAAGTTTACATCCTAAAGTATGTAATGCAACTTTTGGCATAGTCCCGGATATTTTGGAAATGATTGAGTAGTTTTAAAAATTGAAGAGCGGGGGAATACCCTCGCTCTTCTTTACAATCAGCGAATAATGTTTAATCAGATTTCTTTTCGGATTGAGATTTCGGATTATCACCGGTGATCTCAAAAATCGGGAAATCAGATGAATCAATCGATCCTGTCTCAGCATTTTGAATTTCCTGAACTGAAACTCTGTCAAACTTATGTTTATCTAAGTAAGCACGAATTTCTTCTTCGGATTTATCCTTCAAAGCTGCAATAGCGCTTAATACGATTTTTTTATTTTCTCTGTCGAATTCAATCACCTTTAATGGTATGAACTCGTCAATAGGAAAGTGATTAGCTACGTTCTTTATCTTTGTAGTAGCAAGCTGTGTAGAAGGTACAAACCCATCAACATGTTCCGGCAACTCTGCAATTAATCCTTTTTCAATTATTCTTACTACTTTACCTTGAGTAATTATACCTACTGCATAAAGCTTTTCAAAATGTGTCCATGGATTATCTTCAACTTGTTTATGACCTAAAGATATTTTCCTTTGCTCTACATCAACTCCGAGAACAATTACTTCCAGTTTTTCACCCTTCTTTACAACTTCACCGGGATGGCGTATCTTTTTTGTCCATGAGAGATCAGAGATGTGAACTAAACCGTCAACGCCTGGTTCCAGTTCAACAAATACGCCAAAGTTGGTTAGATTGCGTGCAATACCGGTATGTCTTGACCCTACAGGATACTTCTGCATTAAAGATTCCCAGGGATCAGGTTCAAGTTGTTTAATACCGAGTGAAATTTTCTTTTCCTCTTTATCAAGGCTTAAAATAATTGCTTCTATAACCTGTCCCATAGAAACAACCTGAGAAGGATGTTTAATATGCTGAGTCCAGCTCATTTCTGAATTGTGAATCAAGCCTTCAATTCCTTTTTCAATTTCAATAAATGCGCCGTAATCAGTAAGAGAAACAACACGTCCGGAAACTTTATCTCCGATTTTATATTTGTTATCAATATCTTCCCATGGATGAGGAAGCAGTTTCTTTAAGCTTAGGGATATTCTTTTCTTTTCTTCATCAAAATCAGTTACAACAACCTTAATCGTCTGGTCGAGCTTAACAACTTCATTTGGATGATTGATTCTACCCCAGCTCAAATCGGTAATGTGGATCAAGCCGTCAACGCCTCCAAGATCTACGAATACACCAAAATCGGTAATAGCTTTTACAGTGCCTTCAAGAATCTGGCCTTTATCAAGACTGTTAAGAATGGCATCTCTCTGGTCGGCAATTTCTTCTTCAACAAGAACTTTATGTGATACAACAACATTTTCAGTTGGGATGTTTACCTTAACAACTTTAAAATCCATTATCTGGCCAACGAAAGCATCAAAATCACGAATTGGGCGAACGTCGATCTGTGAACCGGGTAAAAATGCTTCCATACCCATTAAATCAACAACCATTCCGCCTTTAATTCTTTTGAGTATTCGACCCTGAATAATTTCACCGGTTTCGTGTGCTTTAACTACTTTTTCCCATATTCTTAAGAAATCAGCTCTTTGTTTACTTAAAACAAGGTTTCCTTCCTGGTCTTCTACACTTTCAAGAACAACCTCAACTTCCTGGCCAACTTTTATTTCTTCGTTTTCATAAAACTCGTTTTTCGGAATTGAACCTTCTGATTTAAAACCAACATCAAGAATTACAAAATCGCCCTGAACACGGACAATTTTCCCTTTTATTAGTTCGCCTTCTTTAACATCTTTAAAAGATTCAGAATATAGTCTTGCTAATGTTAAGAATTCTTCTTTTGAATATTCATTACTATTAAAATGTTTTTTAGCTTTTTCATAATCATCAATACCAGCTTGAATCTTTTTAGCTTCTGTGGGTTCTTCGGACATTAATCCTCCTAACAAATTATTTATTGTTGTCTGCAATATTGCCTAATGCCGCCGGAAAGTATTTTTGCAGAAGATTTAGTTTTACATAAGTAATTATTGACGGCTTGAAATTTTTATTAATATTTTATCAACGAATTAATTTTCGTCTTTTTCAGCAGCCAGCTTTATATAGCTGAGAATAATTTCGACCTGCTGTTCTATAGTCACTTTAGAAGTATCAACTTCAAAAGCATCAGGAGCCTTAGTTAAAGGACTGATTTCCCGAGTTGAATCTATTTTATCCCTAAGTTCTAAATTTGCTTTAACTTCTTCCTGAGTTATAAAAACATTATTCTCGGAATACTCCTTAGCTCTTCTACGCGCCCGTTCTTCAATTGAGGCTATAAGAAAAACCTTAACATTTGCATCGGGAAAAACAACTGTGCCTATATCCCTGCCTTCCAATACTACGCCGCAGTTTTCTAAGGCAAACTTTCTCTGTTTTTCAACTAAAATTTCTCTTACTTCTTTAATTGTACTAATATTACTTACATTTGAATTTACTTCCGGTAATCGTATCTGATCTGTAATATCCATTTGATTAACAGATACGTAAGTAATACCGTCAATAAATTTAAGATCAATATTAGAAGATTTTGTTATCTCTATAATTGCTTTCGGATCATTAAGAATGTTATTTTTTATTGCTAAATATGTAACGGTTCTATACATTGCACCGGTATCAATGTATAAATATCCTAACTTTTGTGCGACAAGCTTTGCTGAAGTACTTTTACCGGAACCTGCCGGACCATCTATGGCAACTATTAATCTTTTAGACATAGATAAGAAAAATAATCAATAATTACCAAATTATCAAAGCTTTTATAGCTATACAATAGCCAATATAAACCTATTTTTTCAAAAAAAAGTACTAATAAAAGGTAGGAAATTATGATAGTTCTTCGCCACCAAGTTCGTTTATAATATTTTCGATATAAGGGTCATTACAAACTTCCTTTTGCTTACTTTCTTCTTTCACAGGATTAGAAATCTGAGGTGTTGAAATTTCCACATCACCCGGATCATTACTAAAATGTAATGTCATCTTTTTTCCAAAAAATTCTAACGTCTTTTGAGAAAGGTACTCTGCGTTGAATTTTACAATTTCCTTACTTTCTGTGCTATTACTATAAATATTTATTTTATTCCCATCCAGGCTTACTAATTTCACTTCTTTTATAAATGGACCAAAGGTTAATGACTTCTCTTTGCTTATGGACTCTACAAATCCCTCCCATTTTTGAACTACGTGGCTAAAATTGGAGGTATTACCCTCACCAACACCGTATTTAGCAGATACATCATTGATAGGCAGAGTGACAGTTGCAGTTGTTTTTTCATGTGTTATTGATTGTGCCGGGTTATTCCGCGCGGAACCTTCTGTAGGATAATAATTATTTTGCGAAATTTCGCTTATAATTGATGGATTAGAGCTTTTATAGTTAATATCATAAATTAAATCTGAAATAGTTGCAGTTTTTTCAAGCCCGATCAAATGACTTAATGAAATTTCAATTTTAAGCCGTTGGTTTTGAGAATATCTAAGCTCCTGTTGAACTTTATTTAGGAAATTAAATAAGCGAAGAATATCTCCCTCCGAAAATTTATTGATATAACCTAGATATCTGGCTTTATATATCTCGGCGGCTTCAACCTGATGAGTGTTTTTACTAAGGACCACCGTCATAATGTTCCGGAAATGCTCAATCAATCCATCCATAAAGTCTATGAAATTCCAGCCGTTATCATAAATTTGTTTGGTTACTTCAAAGACCTCTTTAAAATCTTTTGCCAAAACAGCGTCTGAAATAGCAAAAAAGATTTCATCATCAATGAGATTAAGCATCTTGGCGACAGAAGAGGCTTCAATGTTGTTTCCACAAAATGAAACGATCTGGTCGAAGAAACTTTCTGCATCGCGTAATGCTCCATCGGCTTTTTTAGCTATAATAGTAAGAGTTTTATCATCTATACTAATTTTTTCTTCTAAGGCAATTTTATTCAATAGCATTTTTATAGTATCAAGTTGAATTCTTCTAAAATCGAACCTTTGGCACCGGGAAATAATCGTGAGTGGAACTTTATGAATATCGGTTGTAGCAAAAATAAAAATAGTGTGTGCAGGCGGTTCTTCCAAAGTTTTTAAAAAAGCATTGAAAGATTCCTTTGTAAGCATATGCACTTCATCGATGATATAAATTTTATATTTGCCGTTGGTCGGAGCATATTTAACTGAATCACGCAGTGTTCTGATTTCGTCAATGCCCCGGTTTGAAGCGCCGTCAATTTCAATAATATCCAGGGATTGTGAATTTTGAATTGAATTACATATTTCACATTCATTGCATGGTTCTGAATCCTGGGGATTAACGCAGTTTAAAGCTTTTGCTAATATTCTTGCAGTAGTTGTTTTGCCCACTCCACGGGGACCGGTAAAAATATAAGCGTGAGCTATCCTGTTATTTCTAATTGCATTTTTTAGTGTTGCGGTAATATGTTCCTGGCCGACAACATCACTAAATCTTTGAGGGCGCCATTTACGCGCTGTTACAACAAATGCCATGATTACCTACAGATTAAGTTCAAAGTATAAAGTTCAAAAGCCAAAGTTCAGCAAATCAATTTTAATGCATAAAAGTAAAAACCTTTATGCCGGCAGATTCAATATATCAAAATTAAATTTTTCCATCTTTCAATTTTTTAATCACTTAATTTTTAAATATTCAATACTGAAATTAAATATTCAACAATAACTTCAAGGTATTTTTTATCAAATTCATTGAAAGAATTTATAAAATAACTATCGATATCTAATACACCAAACAAACTGCCATCTTTTATAATGGGAATAACAATTTCTGATTTTGAATCTGCATCGCAGATTATATGCCCAGGAAATTTATTAACATCGGGGACAATAACCGTTTCTCTTTTTTGAGCAGATGTGCCGCAAACACCTTTGCCTAACTCAATGTAAGAACAGGCTAACTTACCCTGAAAAGGGCCAAGATAGAGCTTTTCCCCGTCGTATAAATAAAAACCAATCCAGCTAATTTTATCAAAAGTTTGCTTAAGAACGGCAGTCAGATTAGATAAGTTTGACAGCCAGTTATCATTTTTATTTAATAATGATTTAACTTGCTCAATAAGCATTGCATAAAGTTTATCAAGCATCAGATTTTTATCAATAAATATATTTTCTGCCAATTATTTTGTTCTCTTTTTAGAATTAATATTCTTTTTAATTACTTCTTTATATGGTTTCTTAATCCTATTAAAAACGTAAGGAATAGCATCTTCAATCTTTTCAATCGGTATAATTTTTAATCCGTCTTTTACGGAATCCTGAATCTCTTTAAGATCAATTTCATTGTCCTTGGGAATTAGAATAGTGCTAATTTTATTCCGTTTTGCAGCCAATAACTTTTCATTCAGCCCTCCTATTGGAAGAACCTCGCCTCGTAATGTAATCTCTCCGGTCATGGCAATTGCGTTAGATGCCGGCCTGCCGCTAACAGCAGAAAGCAAGGCCATTGACATAGTTATTCCTGCAGATGGGCCGTCTTTTGGTATCGCTCCTTCAGGCAGATGAATATGAACTTCTTTGCCTTTAAAGAAGTTAGGATCAATGTTAAATGCTTTTGCATTAGAGCGGATGTAGCTTAATGCTGCCTGGGCAGATTCTTTCATTACATTTCCCATCTGCCCCGTCAGTGTTAATTTTTCCGAACCGTTCATAATAGTTACATCAACATTAAGAATTTCACCGCCGACACTCGTCCACGCCAAACCGGTAACGCTCCCCACTTTATACTCATTGCTGTGTTTATGAGTCCTGTATCGGGGTACCTTTAGATATTCTTCAACCTTGGCGGCGTCAACAACATATTTAATTTTGGCTTTATGTTTTCCGTTGGATAATTCTTTTAAAACTATATCTCTCGCTAACTTTCTGCAAATAGATGCAAGCTCTCTTTCGAGATTTCTTACGCCGGCTTCACGCGTATATTCGGTAATGATCATTTTAACCGCTTCGTCGGTTATTGTAACATCTTTTTTATTAAGCCCATGATTTTCAAGTTGTTTCGGAATAATATGACGTTTTGCAATTTCGATTTTGTCATATTCAAGATAACCGGGCAATTCAATTATTTCCATCCTGTCCTGCAATGGAAGGGGAATATTATAACGTACATTAGCCGTTGTAATAAACATAACCTGCGAAAGGTCGTAATCAATTTCTATATAGTGATCATTGAAAGTATGATTCTGTTCCGGATCAAGAACCTCCAGCATTGCTGATGAAGGATCACCTCTGAAATCTGTACTCATCTTGTCTATTTCATCAAGAAGCATGACGGGATTTATTGTCCCCGCTTTCTTCATTGACTGAACAATTTTTCCCGGCATAGAACCTATATAAGTCCTTCTATGGCCTCTTATTTCGGCCTCATCTCTAACACCGCCGAGACTAATCCTAACAAATTTTCTTCCAAGCGCTCTTGCAATAGATTTACCCAAAGATGTCTTGCCTACTCCGGGAGGGCCAACAAAGCATAATATTTGACCGCGCATTTGTTTAACAAGATTTAGAACCGCAATATGTTCTACAATTCTTTCTTTAGGTTTTTCAAGCCCGAAATGATCCTCATCCAAAATTTTCTGCACATGATTTATGTTTAAATCATCTTTAGACTTTTTTGACCAGGGTATATCAACTAACCAATCTAAATAATTTCTGATAACTGTTGATTCGGGTGACATGGACGGAGTCTTTTTGAGTTTATTAAGCTCTTCAAAAGCTTTAGCTTCTGCTTCTTTCGGCATTTTAACTTTTTTTATCTGCTCTTTCAGTTTTACAAATTCTGGAGTTGCATCATCTTCATCACCCAATTCATCCTGTAGAATTTTGATCTGTTCCTGAATAATAAATTTACGTTGGGTTTTTGCAATATTTTCCTGAACCTTATTATCGATCTCCTTTTCGATTTTCAAGATGTCTATTTCAGAATTCAGTATTTTAATAACTTCATAGTACTGTTCTTTCAGAGTGAATTTCTGCAATATAGTTTGTTTTACCTCAATAGCCTGATTAATGTTGGCTGCTACATAAAAAAGCCTGCGATCCGGTTCATCAATATTTTCGAATGCGGAGACTGCCTCATTCGGTATATTCCTATTGATTTTTACATAATCCTTAAAAAGTTGGGACATTTGTCTTGTCAGGGCATTCAGTTCGTGATCCTGTTCAAATTCAGGGACTATAACTTCTATTTTAGCTTCAAAAAAATTTTTATTATCAGTAAATTCTTTAATTCTACCCTGCAGAAGACCATCAACAAGAATTTTCATTAATCCATTAGGCAGCTTTAATATCTGTACAATTTTTGCTATAGTTCCTTCATTGTAGATATCATCTTTTTTGGGATCTTCAATATTCGATTTTTTCTGAGTTGATAAAAATATGTATTTTGTTTTCTCAAGTGCGTAGTTTGCGGCCCTTATAGACTGTTCGCGACCTATAAGAACTGGAAAGATCATATATGGGAATAGGACTAAATCTCTTAATGGTAAAACAGGAAGAATTTCTGGTATACTTTCTACTATAGAACTCTCATTAGGGTCACCAATCTCGATATTATCTGATTCGTTCAAGTAAACACTCCTTTGTCTTTTCAAATCATAATTAGTTATCAAATATACCGAAAATCGGTTAGGCTTTCAAGGAATTGAAATATTGTCAAAATTGCAGATTAATCAAATGTAATCCCCCAATTTTGAGATTATTCCCCTCTCAAGAGGGGATTAAGAGTAACTCAAGAGAGTATTAAGTTTATTTTCCCGCATACATCTCTTCTATTAAATTGCCATAGCGTTCTTCTACTGCTTTACGGCGAATTTTCAAGCTGGGGGTTACTTCTCCATTCTCCAGGCTGAATGGTTTTTCCAGCAGGGTAAATTTGCGGACTCTTTCATAATTTGCAAGTTTTTTTTGAACCTGCAGCATTTCTTGCTCTATCATATTATAAATTTCTTTTGTGTGTACAAGTTCTGCCGGATTATTGTAGTAGATTTTATTTTCGTCTGCGTATAGCTGAATTGCTTCAAAATCCGGAACAATCAAAGCGCTAAGGAACATCCTCCTATCGCCGATAAGGACGAACTGATCAATATATTTGCTTGCCAGAAAAAGATTTTCAATATGTGAAGGCGCTATATATTTGCCGGTGGAAGTTTTAAATAAATGTTTTTTCCTGTCTGTAATCATTAAAAATCCCTCGGAATCAAAAACCCCGATATCACCCGTGTGCAACCAACCGTCTTTAATTGATTCTTCGGTTTCTTTTCTGTTTTTATAGTAGCCCTGCATAATATTTGGACCTCTTGCAAGAATTTCTCCATCAGAAGCTAATTTCACTGCAACGCCGGGAAACGGTTTGCCTACAGTGCCGAATTTATAATCATCCGGTTTGTTGGCTGCTATTATTGGAGAGGATTCTGTTAAACCATAGCCTTCGATTATAAAAATTCCGGCCGCTTCAAAAAATTCACCTAATTCCCGGGCAAGTGGCGCTCCTCCGGAAATAAAAAATCTCAACTTCCCGCCCATCTGTTCCCGCATTTTCTTGAAAACAAGTCGATCTGCTATTTTGTTTTTAATTGATAAACTAAATGATACATTTCCAATACGTTTAGCAGCCCGGAATTCTTTCCCAATTTCAATTGAGCTGTAGAATATTTTTTGCTTTCTCCTGGATTGAGAGTCAACATTCTTTAAAATTTTCGAATATATTCTTTCAAACAATCTTGGAACCGTGGTGATAATTGTTGGATGGGTTTCCAGCATATTCTGGGCAATTGACTCAATGCCTTCTGCATAACAAATCAATGCACATGATGCAAAAGCGGTATAGTAACCGCCCATTCGTTCAAAAATGTGGCAAAGAGGAAGGAAGGATAAGAAAATGTCGTTTTCACCAACAGGGTATGTTTCCAATGCAGAATTAACATTAAAGATAATATTTTTATGTGTTAGCATTACTCCTTTAGGCTCTCCCGTTGTTCCGGATGTATAGATTATAGTACAAAGATCATTTTCTTTTACATGGCTTCTACATTCCTTCAGAAAATACGGGCGGTCCGCTTTAAATATTATCCCTTTTTCCTGAATCTTTTTAAATGAAAAAATAGTTTTCCCATCGCTTTCGGAATCTTTATCATTTAAAACGATTATGAATTTAAGATGGCGGCATTTATGCTTGATTTTATTTACTTTATTAAGCTGGAATTTATTCGAAACTACTATACCCTTCGATTCTGAATTATTCAAAATAAATTCAACAGAATCTGCAGTGAGCGAAGGATAAAGCGGAACATCGACTGCACCTAAACTCAAGACAGCCATATCTGTGTAAACCCATTCAGGCCGGTTCTCGGAAATTATTGCTATTCTGTCACCCGGTTTAACTCCCAATAAAGAAATTCCGCAAGCAAAATTATCTGTTTCCTCTTTGAATTCACTGTATGTAATACCCTCAAATTTTCCTTCAACTTTTCGCATAAGCAGTATTTCTCTATACTTACTGCGCCGTTCATCAGTAAGAAATTCAAAAAGTTCCGGTATTGTCTTAATAGCTTTCAATAATGACATCAATTTATCCTGAAATTAGTGATGCGAAAATAAATTCATTGTGCCGTAATTCCAATAAAAATGTTTTGGAAACCATTGTATCACATTCAGAATTTATTTTAAATCGTAAATGTTTATAAAAAATGGATATTGTGATTCATTCAATGAAGTACTTAAGGTGTTTCCTTCAGAAAGTGTATAAAGTGATGTATTAGAAAACGTTTAAATATAATGTCTAACCATTAATTTAACAAATACGCAATTAGTTTTTTCACTTTTGATTTAATCGCGAAAGGGAGATACAAGTGTAAATTAATAAACTTTAGTCTGATAACAAATAATAATTTTGCACACTATTTTTGCTGGTTCTCACTTTACATTGCTTATTGAAATTAAAAGACTTAATTTTTGCATAAAATTTAATCCAGGTTAGATTTGTTGATTTTTATATTTCATTAATAAGGTTCATTTAAACCAAAATAATAAAAAGAGGATTTTAAATGAAGATACATGAATACCAGGCAAAAGAGATTCTAAGGAAATTTAATGTTGCTGTTCCTAATGGAAGGGTTGCTTTCTCAGCAGAAGAAGCGGTACATTCAGCTGAGGAAATTGGAGGTGAGTTATGGGTTGTAAAGGCGCAGATTCATGCCGGAGGAAGAGGTAAAGGCGGTGGTGTAAAAATTGCTAAAAATCTGGAGGAAGTTAGAAGCATAGCAGGTCAAATGCTTGGAATGACACTTGTAACTCATCAAACAGGTCCTGAGGGTAAAGTTGTTAAAAGACTTTTGATTGAGCAAGGTGTTAATATTGAAAAAGAATTTTATGTTGGCATCACCCTGGATAGAGCAATTTCACAAAATGTAATTATGGTTTCAACAGAAGGCGGGGTTGAAATTGAAAAAGTTGCAGCCGAATCGCCGGAAAAAATAATTAAGGAAACTATTGCTCCAGAACTTGGAATTCAGTTTTATCAGGCAAAAAAACTTGCATTTGCTCTAAAACTTGAAGGTGTTCAGAATAAAAATGCAGTTAAATTTTTAATGGGATTGTACAGTACCTATGTAGAAAGCGATTGCTCACTTGCAGAAATTAACCCCTTGGTTGTAACCAAAGAAGGTGATGTAATTGCACTTGATGCAAAAATGAACTTTGATGATAATGCGCTATACCGGCATGCGGACATAGAACGCTATCGCGATCTATATGAAGAAGATCCGCTAGAGATAGAAGCTTCTAAGTATAACTTGAATTATATTAAACTTGACGGAAATGTCGGCTGTATGGTGAACGGAGCAGGCCTTGCTATGGCAACTATGGATATTATAAAACTTGCCGGAGGGGTACCCGCAAACTTTCTTGATGTCGGAGGAGGTGCAAGTAAAGAAACAGTTGCAAATGGATTCAAAATTATTCTTTCCGACCCAAATGTTAAGGCAATTTTAATTAATATCTTTGGAGGTATTGTCAGATGTGACCGGGTTGCACAGGGTGTTATTGATGCAACAAGCGAAATTAAAGTAAATATTCCAGTCGTAGTCAGGCTGGAAGGAACAAATGCAGATGAGGCTGGGATATTGTTGAAAAAATCTGGTTTAAATTTTGAAGTAGCGAAGAATTTAAAAGATGCAGCAGTTAAGGTGACTGCAGTTTTAAGGAATTAAAGTTATCAATCTTATTTTTTCATATTGTTCATAAACTTGTGATGAGTGAGTTGAAATTTTTTGATATTGTGATATAAAATCTATTTTAAACGTTAATTTTATCCTTATGAATAAGTTATCTTAAAATCAACTTGATTTTAGATTTTATTAGTAATACATTTTTGCACACGATTCATTGCTAAGGAGAGAAAAATGTCAATTTTAGATTCGGATTTTGATAACGATGAATATTCTTATGAAGAAGAAAAAAACCTTGATGATGAAATAAATAGATGTAAGGGATTAATATCCGAATGCGGTATCTACGGTTGTATTGAAACTATTGAAGAAATAGTTCAGATCTGTTTAGAAAGCGAACGATTTCAGGACGGATTTTATTTTATTAATCTTTTGCTTGAAGCTTTTCCCTATAACTCAGAATACTGGCTTAGAAAAGGGTCTTTGGAAAATGCAGTTGGGAATTTTGAAGAATCAATTGTTTGTTTTAACAGATCATTATCCTTAAATCCCGGCGATTCGGAAACTGTGATAAACAGAGCGGCTGCGGAAGAGAATCTTGGTTTAATTGAAGATGCAAAAAATTCTTTGGAAGCAGTTTTGAGAGTTGAACCCAAAAACGAAGATGCAATGTTCGGACTTGGAACATTGTACCAGCGGAGGGAAGAATTTGAAAAGGCCGTAGGATATTTGAAAAGAGTGATTGAAATAGAACCGGAATTTAACGAAGCTTACTATGAGCTTGGGTTTTGCTATGAAAACTTACCCGATTTTCCAAAAGCGCTGGAAGCATATGATAAATTTTTGGATTTTGAGCCATACAATGCAAGCGGATGGTATAACCGCGGGGTTGTGCTTGTTAAAATGAACAAGCTTGAAAAAGCAATTGAAAGTTATGATCTTGCTATAGCTATTAAAGAGGATTTTGCGAGCGCATGGTTTAATAAAGGGAATGCACTTGCTGATTTGGGCCGTCTGGAAAGTGCAATTGAAAGTTTTAAACAGTCTCTGGAACTTGACAGGTATGATGAAGCATCTTCTTACAATATTGCAAATATTTTTGAGGAAATGGGCGACATTTCAAGCGCCATTAAATATTATAGCGATGCTTTAAAAATTAACGATCAATATTATGAAGCTTATCTTGCAAGGGGATTTTGTTATGATTCATATGGTAAATATCATCTTGCCCTTAAAGACTTTAATAAAGCGATAACTTTATCTCAGGATAATGCAGAAGCATGGTATGCGAAAGCCGACCTGGAGTATTCTCTTGGGCAGTTGCAGGATGCTGTGGCAAGTTACAGAGAAGCACTCAACCTTGAAAAAAATAATTACGAAATTTGGTTTAACCTTGCAGAGACTTTGTTTGAACTGGGCGACTGGCTTGAAGCGATGCGCTCATATAACGAGTGTATTAGAATTAATCCTCAGGATGCTTCCTCATATTACGGCAAAGCAAAAATTAATTTTATTCTGAGCAGAACACAAGAGGCCGTCGATTGCTTGAAATCTGCTTTTAATATTGATCCGTCTATCAGGACCGAGTTTGCCAAAGAGTACCCGGAAATTAAATCCTCAAAACTGTTCAAGAAACTTCTTGGGGAGTTGTAAAGTTCTTAAATTCATTAAGTGCTGACAACTACTCCTCTAATTAGTGCCATTATGGGGGAGAAGTGTAGGCATTTCCTTCTAACTGTGCAATTAACAGGATGGCGTGCTTGAAATGAATTATAATTTTTGCTTTATTTATTTTTTTAATTTACTATACCATCCAAATTTAGAATGCGATTAATTAATTACTTTTAGCTGAAATGAAAGATTCTTATCATTTGAATACAAAATTAACAGGGCTTATAGGACATCCTATAAAGCATTCATATTCGCCTTTAATTCACAACGTAGCTTTCCAATTAAAGGAACTTGATTACATTTTTTTACCGTTTGATGTTCCTACTGTAAATTTAAAAACTGCGCTTAAAGGAATGATAGCACTCGGGATAAAAGGGTTTAATATTACTATTCCTCACAAAGAAAATATAACCCAGTATATGAATAATGTTTCTGAAGAAGCTTCAATTATAGGCGCAGTAAATACTGTGGTTAACGATTTAGGTAAACTTAACGGTTATAACACCGATGTAAATGGTGTATATGAAACGTTAATCCCTTTTAAGGAAGAAATATCCGGCAATGAAGTCAGTATAGTAGGTGCCGGCGGTGCTGCGCGTGCGGTTATTTACACACTGATCCGGTATTTTAAACCATCAACGATTTATCTGATTAATAGAACGGAACAACGTGCGGAAACACTGAAAAATTATTTTGTTGATAAAATGAAATATAACTCTTTCAAAACCAGAGAACTCTTCCCGCCTGAGTTGATAGATGTATTCAGAAATTCCAAACTTATAATTAATGCAACATCTGTAGGCATGTTCCCGGAATCAGATGATACAATTACAAGTTTGAACAACTCATTTACAAAAGGACAAATTGTTTTTGATCTTGTTTATAACCCGCCATTGACACAGCTATTAAAAACAGCCTCATCGGAAGGTGCTACAGTTCTGGACGGATTAAAAATGCTCGTGCACCAGGCGGCAAAATCATTTGAAATGTGGACGGGAGAAGAAATGCCCGTAGAAGAGGTTCATAAAACTCTTCAACTTTATATAAAGGGATAATAATTACTAAGTATTTAAAATTCTGGTTGCTAATTCTAGCGCCTTATAACCGATTATCTTAGTGCAATTTAGATAATGCTCGTGTTATTCTCTCAAGCCCATCTGTTAATTCTTCAAAAGAGCAGGCATATGACATTCTTACGCATTTATCGTTCCCGAAAGCGATGCCCGGAACCAACCCAACATTTTCTTCAGTCAGTAGGTAATTACAGAAAGAAGATGAGTCATTAATCTGGTATCCGTTAACTTTTGTCCCATAATAACTGCTAACGTCATAAAATACATAGAATGCACCCTTAGGAAGCGGACATTTAACTCCATTGACTTTATTCAACGCTTTGTAAATAAAATCCCTCCTCTCCTTAAACTTTGTAACCATATCTTCAATTTCATCTGACTCTTGTGTCAATGCAGCAAGAGCCGCTGCCTGCGAAATTGATGCCGCATTTGAAGTAGAATGGCTTTGAAGATTTCTTGCCAGTTTAATAACGCCTTCATCCCCGGCTGCATATCCGATACGCCACCCTGTCATAGCATATGCTTTGCTTACACCATTTATAGTAATAGTTCTGTCTTTCAGATAATCAATACAACCTATACTAAAGTGCTTTTCGCCGTCAAACACAATCTTTTCATATATTTCATCCGAAACAATATAGATATGTTCCTTATTTTTTAGAACTTCAGCCAATGCAAGAATCTCATCTTTGCTGTATACTGATCCAGTAGGATTGGAAGGAGTATTAAATAAAAATATTTTGGTTTTTAGAGTGATTGCTTTTTCAAGTTGTGCTGGAGTAATTTTATATTCTTGCTCGGCTTCTGCATTAATAATTACAGATATGCTTTGTGCAAGTTTAACCATTTCAGGGTAACTAACCCAGTAGGGAGACTGGAAGATAACTTCATCACCCGGGTTGCAAAGCGCCATCATTAAGTTATAGATCGAATGCTTTGCGCCGGCAGATACTAAAATATTCTGCGGTTTAAAATCAAGACCATTTTCTTTTGCAAATTTTTGAATTATAGCATTAATCAAAGGGGCATATCCTTCATTGGCTGTGTAACGTGTAAAATTTTCATTAATAGCTTTAATTGCAGCCTGTTTTATAAATTCCGGTGTTGGAAAATCCGGTTCGCCGGCACTAAAACTTAATACATTTTTACCTTCCGACGTCAACTTCTTTACAAGGGAAGAAATTGCCATTGTTCTGCTCTCTTCGATAGACGAAATCAATTCAGAGTATCCATTCAACTTATTGAGTCCTTAAATTATTATATTATACATATAAATTTTCCTCCTGAATTTTATTCAGTATGCCATAATTATTCCGATTTGTTAGTTATGATTTGAACCGCTCTAACGGAATGACGAAAATTTTATATACAAAATTAACAAATAAAATTTTAAATTATGCAGAACGAAACAATAAAAAATAAGAAAAATAAGATAAATCACACAATAGCCTTATAATTATGCAATTTTATTAAAAACATTTTCAGATTCTTTATAAGTACACCCAATTTTGTCGTTTAACAGATTGTCATTGATATCAAATCAAATATTCTTTAAAATTTAGTATCTTTGTTAATTAAAATTTATAATTTTTGCATCATGCTGAACGAAGAACTAAATGAACGGGAAAAAAATATTCTTCGACATATTATTCAGCAGTTTATATTAACTGCTTCACCGGTAGGCTCACGGAATATAACGAAGAGATTTGACATAGGTTTATCACCTGCTTCGGTGAGAAATATAATGTCTGATCTGGAAGATTCCGGTTTTATTGATCATCCGCATACTTCCGCCGGCAGAATTCCGACCGATAAAGGCTACAGGTTTTATGTTGACTCACTTATGGACATTCCTGAACTTCATCAATTAGAAAAAGGGATGATCAATAAGAATTTGGATGCAAATGCAGTAGATACCGACGAACTTTTTAGGATCACATCATTAGTTTTAAGCAATATAACACACCAGCTTGCATGCGTATCTTATCCAAAACTTGAAACGGGCATCCTTGAAAAGCTACAGATTGTTTCACTTTCCTCAACAAGAATTCTTGTAATTATAAGCATAAAATCCGGACTGGTAAAAACCATAACACTTGAACTTTCGTCTAATATAAAACCAAATCTTATAGATTCTGTTCAAAACCTGCTGAATGAAAAACTTTGTGGTTTAACATTTAGTGATATAAAATCTACTTTTGCTGAAAGATTTAAAGACATTGAAGAAGATCAAAAACCCGTTATTAGAGTTTTCGTTGATTCGGTAGATAAAATTTTTACGGATATAAAACAAACCGAAAAGCTTGTAATTACAGGTGCAAAAAATGTTATAAAGCAGCCGGAGTTTGAGGATCCGATAAAATTTCAAAGTGTTATTGAATTAATTGAAGATAAAGACATAATCATTCATATTTTGGAAAAATCCAATGACGCTGCACCTGACCAGGTATTTATTTCCATTGGAAGCGAAAATCAAATAGAAGAACTTCAGGAATACAGTTTTGTAAGTAAAGATTATAAACTTGGCGATATTTCAGGTACACTTGGAATTATAGGTCCGAAAAGGATGGAATATTCGAAAATTGTAGCTATCGTAGATTATATGGCTAAAATGTTATCTGAAGTTTTGACAAATACTAACCCTAAATAAAAGGAGCCCATTGCTATGAAGAAAGACAAAAATGATAATATTAATCATGATGATCTTTCAAATGAAATAAAGATTGAAAGAGTTGGAGAGACAAAATCACCCGAATCGAATAAAGATGCTAAATTAAATGAAGAACTGAGTCTGGCAAAAACAAAAATCGAACAACTTGAAAAAGAAGCTGCGGAATATAAAGATAAATTATTAAGAAAAGCTGCTGAGTTTGAAAACTATAAACGCAGAACTGAGAATGATCAGTTGAATTTATTAAAGTACGCTGCCGAATCTTTTATCATTAAACTCTTGCCAATAGTGGATGATTTTGAAAGATCTCTTCAACATATAGATAATACCAGGGACTTTGATTCACTGAAGCAGGGGATTAAACTTGTATATGAAAAATTAATTAAGGTGCTTGATGAACAGGGAGTGAAGAAAATAGAATCTATAGGTAAGCCATTCGATGTTCATTTTCACGAAGCAATTATGCAAAAAAAAGCTGATGGCGTTGAACCGCATACTGTCCTTGATGAAGTTGAAAAAGGTTATATATATAAAGACCGGGTTATCAGGCATACAAAAGTAATTGTTAGTGCAGACAATTCAGAACAGGCTCATGATAATTTAAGCAGCAAATCTAACCGTGAGGATATATAGAATATATGGCAAAAAGGGATTATTATGAAATCTTAGGTGTTAACAAAAATGCAACTAAAGACGATCTGAAAAAAGCATACAGGAAGTTAGCTATGATGTATCACCCGGATAGGAACCCAGATGATAAAGATTCTGAGGAAAAATTCAAGGAAGCGGCGGAAGCTTACGAAGTATTAAACGATGATAATAAAAGATCTCAGTACGACCGCTTTGGTCATGAAGGTATGCGCGGCAGTGGTTACGGCTCTCAGGGCTTTTCGGATATCAATGATATTTTCTCCCACTTCTCTGATATATTCGGCGGGGGATCAATCTTTGATGACTTTTTAGGAGGAAACCAGCGTACACAAAGCGGGAGACGAGCTTCAGGTGCTCCTGGTTCCGATCTCAAAGTTACTCTTAAACTTACCTTGGAAGAAATAGCAGCAGGTGTTTCTAAGAAAATTAAGATAAAGAAATTAGTTAAATGCACCCAATGCAATGGTACAGGCGCTGAGGCTGGAACAGCAACAAAAGCTTGCCCTGTCTGCCATGGCAGCGGGGAAGTAAAAACTGTATCTCGCTCCGTATTCGGACAGTTTGTTAATATTAGTGCCTGCAGCAATTGCAACGGAGAGGGAACAGTAGTTGAAAAACCCTGTAAAAAATGTATGGGGGATGGCAGAACAAATGAAGAAGTAAATCTTACAATAAATGTTCCTGCCGGAGTACACGAAGCTAGTTATATGACGCTTAGAGGCGAAGGAAATTCAGGCAAGCGCGGAGGACCTTCCGGGGATATAATAGCTGTTTTTCAGGAAATTCCGCATCAGTATTTTATTAGGGAAGGTGACGATATAGTTTATGATTTATTTATCAGTTTTCCAACGGCTGTAGTAGGTGCAGAAGTTGAGGTGCCAACATTGAATGGAAAAGCAATTATTAAAATTGAAGCCGGAACACAACCCGGGAAATTATTAAAAATGCGTGATAAAGGAATAAAACATCTTAACCAGTCAGGACACGGCGATCAGCTTGTGCGGGTTAACGTTGAAATACCGAAGAAAGTTAATACGAAAGAAAAAGAGCTGCTGAAAGAGCTTTCAGAATTACAGAACTTTAAAAAATCCCCCAATTCAGATGAAAATAATTTTTTCAGAAGATTTAATTCGTGATACTGATTTAATAAATAATTTTTAAAGCCTATATTAAATGATTAAAAAATTGGCGGAGAAGATTGGATTCACTCAAACTGAACTTAGAGTTACAATTTTTCTTTTTATTACCTTTGCTGCCGGATTTAGCTATAAAAATATTTTCATCGGTAATGGACTAACATCTTTCAAAAAATTTGATTATTCTAAAGAAGACAGCACTTTCATCAGTTCCGGCATGGAAAAGGATTCTCTGGTGAGTATTCATTTGGAGGGGAACAAAGACTACGTTTTAGAACTTAATAAAAATAATTTCAAAAATTTTTCGACTAAAATTATTGCTTCAGAAAAGAGTATTGACTTAAATCATGCCGATCTTGAAGCGCTTACAACTGTTCCTAATGTGGGAAAGAAGACTGCTGAAGGGATAATTGAACTTCGTAAAAAACTGGGCAAAATTAATAATTTTGATGAACTATTAAGAGTAAAAAATATTGGCGAAAAAAGATTGGCTATAATCAAAAAGTACGCTTATATTAAATAATAGAATATTTTATGTAAATAATATTTTAGAGAAAGTAAAATAGAATTGAAATAAATAATTGCAGTATTAAAAATATTTTTTTTGTACATATATAATATGACGGGATTGTTAACAATAGTGGACTAAAATCTTTTACAGGCATGCAATGGCAGGATTTGAAAATCATATAGGCTTTACAATTTCAGGATCAAAACTTCAACTTGTTGAGATTATTTATAAAGACAAGCAATTTATTTTAGATAAAATTGATGAAGCTTACTTTAATGAACCTATTAATTTGGAGACGGACAAGGAAACTAAAATTGATTCATTATTGCAGGGGGCATTTAATGAAATTATTATTAAGAGGCCATTAAAAAGTTCATTTGCATCTTTTGCTCTGCCGTTTGAATTGTTCCATATAATGCAGGTACCTTACGATAATACGCTGCTTCATCAGGATCTTATTGAGGAATTTACCTGGGAGTTATCAGTTTTATACCCTTATGTTTCTACAAAAGATATTGTTATACAATATATAGAAGTTGAAAAAAATAATCTGATTACCGAAAATACGATGATCGCTATTGCTATTCAACGCAAGTACTTGCAGATGATACATAATTTCTGCAAGGCTAACAGCCTTAAATTGAAGTTTATTGATAATATTCATACTGCCTCAGAAAGAGCACTTGCTGCAAGCTATCCTTCTTCTGCAAGAGGATTAACAATGAGCATTTTTATAACTAATAAATTTCTGTCATTAATATACTCGTTGGATGGAAAACTAATTTATTTTAAAGTAATTCCATTAAACGATGCCGGTGAAATTCCGTCCCTGTTGTTAAATGAAATCATGCCAAATCAATCCTTTCAGATCGAGGAATGGACAACCCTTGAACATTTTCACAAAATAGACAAGAACGCTATTGATAATGCTTTTATATCAGGAGAAGAAATTTCAGAAACTATAATCAATACTTTAAGCAAAACCTTGGGAATTGATCTTATACACTTTAATCCTTTTGAAAAGATCACACCCAATTCCGAGTTATTTACAAATAAATTTTATTTGGAAAAGAATAATTGCTTTTCGCCTGCTGCCGGTATTGCTTACAGGCTAGCTTAAGTTACAAACAATTGATTTCTTCCTTGGAATAAAAACAAAAATAATTTTATGAGAATGCGTATTATTTCGGGTGAGTTAAAGGGGAGACTGATAAACGTTCCCAAATCAGACCACATACGCCCTACTACTGACCGAGTACGTGAAACACTATTTAATCTCCTTAATAATATTATTGATTTTGATGGTATAAATATTTTGGATGTTTATGCCGGTTCCGGCTCACTGGGTTTTGAGTGCCTTAGCCGGGGTGCAGCCAAAGTTGCATTTGTAGAAAAGAATATTACCATCTATAAAAATCTTGAAGATAATATTAAATCCCTGAATGCCGGAAACCAATGTGAAATACATAAAATTGAAGCCGTTAAATTTTCAACAATCCCGCCCAAACAACAGTTTGAGCTTATACTTGCCGATCCGCCATTTTTCAAAGATGACATTTACACTGTAGTAAAAAATCTTCTCCTGAATAAATTTCTTACTTCTGATGGAATTTTTGTAATTGAACGCTCAAAGCAGACAAAAGAAAAAGATATTGAGAATCTTGGCATAGAGCCGTTTAAATTAATTGGTGATACGTGTTTGTATAAGATTTTACCGATAACAAATGAATAGAATATATCCATATTTTTAATAATTAATCCTGTTCTAAAAAATTAAATTTATAAATTCATGACCTGACTTATAAAACTTTTTTCATTACTTTTATCTAATAAACTCAACAAAATTATTTTTCAGGTAATATTATGCGTAAAGTAATCTACCCAGGAACTTTTGACCCTGTTACCAATGGACATATTGATATAATCAGCAGGGCAAGGGAATTGTTTGATGGAGTAGTTGTAACTGTAGCAATAAATCCCGCCAAGACTCCTTTGTTTACTCTGGATGAAAGAGTATATATGCTGAAAAAAAGTCTTACAGGGTTTGAAAATGTAAGTGTAGATTCCTTTGACGGGCTGGTAGTTGATCATGCACATGAAGTTGGTGCCGTAGGAATTATAAGAGGACTAAGAGCCTTAAGTGATTTTGAATATGAATTTCAGATGGCATTAATGAACCGGAAACTTGCCGGTGACCTTACTACTATATTTTTAATGCCGCATGAAAAATATACTTACCTGAATTCTTCAATAGTACGAAACCTGGCTAGCTTAAAAAGCAATGTTAGTGAGTTTGTCCCGGCTGTTGTTGTTGAAAAACTCGAATCTAAATTTTTAATATAATGGGGCTTTATGCTGGGTAAAAATGTAATTGCTGCACTGGCAAGCTTCTTAATTCCCGGGCTTGGACAACTCCTCCAGGGAAGATTCGTCAAAGCTTTAATTATGCTTATAATTGCCGGAATATTGTGGTTTTTTCTGCTCGGTTGGGTTATACATTTGTGGTCAGTTCTTGATGCCTTAACTTATAAAAGAAATTAAATTAAATGTGGAATAATTCTGCTACCTAATGTCAAACTAATAAAACTATTATCAAGCGGGTATTCATATCTATACTCAGAGGAATCTTTATAATATCTGTATTGGTTTATTAAAACAGATTGAAATAGCTCAGAAATTTGGCTTTTGGGATAGAAATAGTATAATTGCAGTATAGCGCATAAATGAGAATTTATTACTAATTTTATAATTCAGATTAAACAATAATATTGCGCCCATAGTTCAACTGGATAGAACGTTGGATTCCGGTTCCAAAGGTTGAGGGTTCGATTCCTTCTGGGCGCACTTTTTATAAATTTACGTTAGTTTTCCGAATTGATCTTTTTTAGAGGTCATTTTTTGTTTTATGTCCATTATTGTTTATCAGCTTTGATGCAATGAAAAAAGGTTGTTTTGGGGGATATCTAATATTATTTTTCATCAAATTACTGGAAATTCTAAAATTATTCTTATTTTCGTGGAAGTGTTTTTTATAAAGTTTCAAATTATCATAAAATTACGTAATTAGGAAAGTGCGATGCTTACAAAAAAGAAAAAGCTTTCGAAGAAAGAAATTAAAGAAGACAAACTAGTATCTTTCTATTATAAAACCTATGGATTTTTAAGTGAGAACAGATCCCAAGTCTTAACTTACACCGGTGTTGTTGTTGTTATAATTTTACTTGCAATTTATTATTACAACTACAGGAGTCAGCAAAACAAGGAAGCAGGGATTCAACTTGCACAAATAATGGAATTATATGATAGCGGTGCTTATTTACAAGCCATTGAAGGCCAGGCCGGAACGAAAATTTTTGGTTTGAAAAAAATAGTTGACGAATATGGGAGTACGGAAAATGGTGAAACCGCTAAGATTTACCTAGCCAATTCCTACAGTTTTCTAGGTAAACCGGAAGAAGCTTTTAAGTACTATGATGATTACAGCGGAAGTATAGCAATATTCAAAGCAGCTGCCGTTGCAGGAAAAGCAGGTTACTATGCTTATAAAAGTAATTATGAAAAGGCCGCTGAACTTTATGAAAAAGCTGCCGGTGTAACAAAAGAAGATGTACTGAATCCTGATTATCTTCTTAGCGCAGGTGAAAATTACATTAACGCAAATGAAAATAAAGAAGCTAAAAAAGTCCTTGAAAAACTAAAAAAAGATTACGTTACCTCTTCTGCAGCCAGAGAAGTAGAAAAGTATTTAGCACAAATAGATGAATAATTGGAATTTTATAAGCTAATCGACCTAATCGATATTGATTTTAGACTTAAATGAACTAGTTTCTTTTGTCATTCGGTGCACTATTTTATTCTTTATAGATTTTTTAATCCGATTAACGGGTACTTACTAATCAAATTGGGGGAGGAGTATATTTTAGTCATAAATATACTCTGAATTGTCTGGTTGTAATGGTAAACGTATTCAGTATAGGGCAATTTTTAAGAATATTTTTATCTTCCAATATATAACTCCCTTGATTAAAATAAATTTATATTCATTATAGACTTAAGAAATATAAAAAAATATCAGTTTAGCGAATTTTTAGCACTTTTAATAAAAAAACTATAATTTTTGATAGATTTTCATCGATTTTTTATAAATATTAGTAATTTTTGAAATAATAAAATTCTTGACTTTCTACCCTTATATGTCTATTTTTTTTCTCTATTTATTAAAATATAATTATTAGGTTTTATGGCAGATACTTCAGATTTCAGAACAGGTTTAATTATAAAATTTAAGAACGATTTATACACAGTTGTTGAATTCCAACATGTTAAACCGGGTAAAGGCGGCGCTTTTGTCCGCAGCACCTTGAAAAATTTAAGAAACGGCAAAGTTTTAGACAATACCTTTAGAGCCGGTGAGGGAATAGAAATAGTCCGTGTTGAAAGAAGAAAATATCAATATCTTTACCGTGAGGGAGAATTTTTAGTCTGTATGGATAATGATACATTTGAACAAATTAACGTCCAGAAAGAACTATTCGGAGACGGGGTTGATTATTTAAAAGAGAGTATTGAAGTAGAAATTCTTTTTAACGGGACTGAAATAATAAATGTAGAAATACCGATTTTTGTCAACTTAAAAGTAACTGAGACGGAACCAGGATTTAGAGGTGATACCGCAACAGGTGCTAACAAACCTGCCACATTGGAAACAGGAGCAACAATAAATGTTCCGTTGTTTATTAATGTTGGGGATATACTTAAAGTAGATACCAGGATCGGAGCATATGTGGAGAGAGTTAAATCTTAAAACAAAAGGCTATTAAATGGATTTGAACTTAATTAAAAAGCTTGTTCGTATTGTTGATACAAGCGAAATTACTGACCTTGAAGTGGAAGAAAACGGATTAAGAATTAAGGTTGCAAAAAAGATAAGATCTTATAGGCAGGATGGATTGCAACATGTAGTATTTGGCCAGCCTCCGGTTACGGAACAATCTGCTGTCAGAAGTGCTATACAAGAAATATCTACAAGTACATTAGAGAATCAAACAAATTTCCATGAAATAAAATCGCCAATTGTAGGCACATTTTATAGAGCACCTGCCCCCGACGCAGATGCATACGTTAACGTAGGTGACACAGTTTCTTCCGGTTCTGTCTTATGTATTATTGAAGCCATGAAACTGATGAATGAAATTGAATCGGATATTAGCGGTAAAATTGTTAAAATTCTTGTTGAGAATGGACGTCCAGTTGAATATAACCAGCCTTTATTTTTAATTCAATCTAGCTAATACTTATCTAAGACTTCGAGGGAATTTTGTTTAATAAAATATTAATCGCGAATAGGGGCGAAATCGCTCTTAGAATTATTAGAACCTGCAAAGAACTGGGAATCAAAACAGTAGCCGTTTATTCCGAAGCAGATAAAGATTCCCTCCATGTTACTTTTGCAGATGAAGCCGTTTGTATTGGTCCTGCACCAAGTAAAGAAAGTTATTTGAAGATTCCCTCAATTATTTCTGCGGCTCATATTACTGGTGCAGATGCTATACACCCCGGTTACGGCTTCCTTGCAGAAAATGCAAACTTTTCTGATATTTGTGCCGAGTCCAATATAAAGTTTATAGGCCCGTCTCCTCAAATGATTAGAGCTATGGGTGATAAATCATTTGCTAAAGAAACTATGAAGAAAAACGGTGTTCCGGTTATTCCAGGCAGCGAAGGTATAATTGACAGCGTTGAAGAAGGTAAAAGAATTTCCGGCATAATTGGCTTCCCTGTAATTATTAAAGCCTCAGCAGGTGGAGGGGGCAAAGGAATGAGAATAGTTTGGGAATTAGCCGAATTTGAAAATGCTTTTCAGACTGCAAAGGTTGAAGCAGAAGCCGGGTTTGGCAACGCAGATGTTTATATAGAAAAGTTTATTGAAAATCCCCGCCATGTTGAAATCCAGGTGCTAGGTGATATGCACGGCAATGCATATTATTATGGGGAAAGAGACTGTTCTGTTCAAAGAAGACATCAAAAACTAATTGAGGAATCTCCTTCTCCTATTTTAGATGAAAAGCTGAGAGAAAAAATGGGGGAAGCCGCATTACTGGGAGTAAGAGCGGTTAATTATGAAGGTGCGGGTACAGTGGAATTTCTCGTTGATAAGCACAAACATTTTTATTTTATGGAAATGAATACAAGGATACAGGTTGAACACCCCGTAACTGAATGGGTTTACGGAGTTGACCTTGTTAGACAACAGGTCTTGGTTGCGGCGGGCGAAAATGTTGAAACTCTTCCTTCCAAGCCAAACGGGCATAGTATTGAATTTAGAATCAATGCTGAAGATCCGGAATATAATTTCAGGCCTTCACCTGGAAAAATACTTTCACTCCATTGTCCCGGCGGATTCGGAGTTAGAGTTGATACCCATATCTATGACTCTTATTCAATTCCCCCTTATTATGATTCTCTTATTGCTAAGCTTATAGTTTGGGGCCAAAACAGGAATCATGCGCTGGCCAGAGGCAGAAGAGCTCTTGAAGAGTTTGTAATTGAAGGAATAAAAACCACTATTCCATTTCACCTTAAAGTTCTTGAAGACAGAAGGTTTTTAAGTGGAAATTTTGACACTGGCTTTCTTGATACATTTGAGTTTAAATAAAACTTATTTTAAAATTTTTAGTTTATAATCCGGTTTAGCCGGTAAACAGAATAATTATAATTGAGGTTAAACATGAACTTCCCGGGAAAATTAAAATATACCAAAGACCATGAATGGATTCATGTAGAGGGTAGTACCGGTACTATCGGAATTACCGAGTATGCACAGGGCGAATTAGGGGACGTTGTATTTATAGATATAGACCCTTCCTTAACAAATATTTCTACCGGGCAGTCCTTCGGTACAATTGAAGCGGTAAAGACTGTTAGTGACATTTACGGGCCTTGTAAAGGCAAGATACTGGAAATTAATAAGGCCCTGTCCAGCACTCCTGAATTGATTAATTCCGATCCTTACGGTGAAGGTTGGATAATAAAAATTCAAATAGAAGATATGAGCGAATTAGATAGTCTCCTTGATAGTGACGCGTATAAACAATTAATCGGTCAATAACTTTTAAATTCGAATTATTTAAATTAAAGCAAAACATTTCTGTTTTTTTTAATAATTTTAGATCTAAGATAAATGTTGCCCGAAATAATTTGGATTCAAATAGATAATAAGAAATATTTCTTTGAAATTTGATTTTAGAATATTATCTATAAGGAGAAGTTAATTGAAGCTGTTTTCCCTTTCGAATGAATTTCTTTACGGGAAGTGTTATTTCTAATTGGATTATAATTTCAGAAAACGAAGCAAAGGGTTATGGAAAGAGAAACGATACTAATTATTGATTTTGGAGCTCAATATTCACAACTAATAACCAGAAGAGTAAGGGAAGCGAAAGTTTATTCCATTATATATCCCAACACAATAACGTTGGAACAGGTTAAACAAATAAAACCGGCAGGAATAATCCTTTCAGGTGGGCCAATGAGTGTGAATGATGAAGATGCCCTTTCTCTGGAACCGGAAATACTAAAACTTGGAATACCTGTATTGGGAATATGTTATGGGATTCAGTTAATTGGCAAATTACTTGGAGGTGAGGTTCAGGGGGCAACAAACAAGGAATATGGTAAAGCAATTCTTCGTATAACAGGCGAATCAAAAATATTTAATGATGTTTCAAAAAAATCTACTGTATGGATGAGCCATGGAGATTATCTTACGCGTTTACCAGATAATTTCAAGGTAATAGCCGAATCCGATCATTCACCCATCTGTGTTATTTCCAATGAAGAGGCAAATATTTTCGGAGTCCAATTTCATCCTGAAGTGATGCATACACAGGAAGGAACAAAAATAATCCGGAATTTTTTATATACAGTTTGCAAGTGCAAAGGAGACTGGACGCCTCATAATTTTGTAGAAAGTAAAATTGTCTCCGTTAAAGAATTAGTCGGAGGTTCCAAAGTAATATGTGCTCTTAGCGGAGGAGTAGACTCGACTGTTGCGGCGGTTCTTGTAAAAAAAGCTATTGGCGCAAACCTTATTTGCATCCACATAGACACCGGGTTGATGAGAAAAAACGAAAGCGCACAAATAGGTGTAATGTTTGATAAAATGCTCGATCTCAATCATTATCATATCGATGCATCGGAAAGGTTTTTGGAAAATTTGAAAGGCGTTAGCGATCCCGAAAAGAAAAGAAAAATTATAGGCAATACTTTCATAGAAGTATTTGATGAAGAAGCAAAAAAGCATGATGATGCAAAATTCCTGGTTCAAGGTACTCTTTATCCTGATGTTATTGAATCAACATCTGTAAAAGGGGCATCAGTAACAATTAAAACGCATCATAATGTGGGTGGACTACCTGAAAAGATGAACCTTAAACTGATCGAACCATTCAGGGAATTATTTAAAGACGAAGTACGAAATGTAGGGCGCGAGCTGAATATACCGGAAGAGTTTATTGAACGCCATCCCTTTCCCGGACCGGGTCTTGCAGTTAGAATATTAGGCGATATAACAAAAGAGAAAATTAGCACATTACAAGAAGCGGATGATATTTTCGTATCTGAGATTAAGCAAGCCGGCCTTTATAATAAAATATGGCAGGCGTTTTGCGTATTATTACCTGTACAATCGGTTGGCGTAATGGGAGATTCACGTACTTATGATAATGTGATTGCACTGCGTGCAGTTACATCAGTTGACGGTATGACTGCTGACTGGTTTAATTTTAATTATGAATTCCTCGGAAACGTTTCAAATCAAATAATTAATAAAGTTCGTGGAATAAATAGGGTTGTCTACGATATCAGTTCAAAACCCCCATCAACAATTGAATGGGAATAAAAATTGGAGCAGGAATACCAGTTCGATTATAAAATGAAGATTGCAAGAGATTATGAAGCAGAAGGAAAGCCTCTTCACGCTGCCCAGCTCTACAATACACTTCTTGAACAATATCCCGACTCAGTTGATATCTATTTCCGGCTTGCAAATTTATATGAATACATGGGTAACATTTCGTCTGCTTCAAATTTACTTAAAGAATATCTTGAAAATGAACCTGAAAATAAAGAGGTAAGATTATTTCTCGGCAGATTCTTTCTTAAAAATTCGAGATGGGATGATGCTGTAGAAACTTTAAGTTTTATTCTACCCCAGGACGAACCTGTCGTTTCATTTTTTATAGGGCATGCCCACTTTATGCTAAAAGAATATGAGCTTGCTAAAATAAACTTTATTAATTTTTTATCTTATGATAAAGACTCAGACCTTCAGCATGAAGCGAATATATATCTTGCGAAGATTGAATTAATATGTAAGGATTACGAAGGCGCCCTTCACTACGCTAAAAAAGCTGAAGGAATGTACTCAAACTATTGGGAGTTGAATCAGATATATGCTGAAACATATTTTAATCTTGGGATGTATGCACATGCCTCGGATTTTATAGAGAAGGCATTAAAGCTTAACAGTGGGGGATCGTCGCCTTATGAATGGGCAGGAAGGATTTATCTTAAACTGGGAGACTATCTTAAAGCAGAAAAAAATTTTTTAAAATATATTGAAACCATTGATGATGTCTCATCTGATATTTATACCAAGCTTGCTGAATCTTGTCTGAAAGCTAAAAAAACACAACAAGCACTAAATTATTATGACATTGCAATCAAACTTGATCCCGATAATAAAATTGCTATGGAAGGTAAAGACAAAGCTTCTATTCTCTTAAACCATATCTCGGCCTCAGATGGTAAAAATTAAAAGTTTTTTATCCGTTCTTTTAATACTATTTATCTCACGATCATTCGCTCAGAAAGTTACTTATACTGAAAATTTACAAGCTAGATTCAACACGGGGATTCAGTTATATGATTCATCAATGTTTGAGGCTGCTATGAAAATTTTTGATCATATCATTACTCAAGACGAAAGCAATATTTGTCAAAAAACAATTTCCTATATTTTTGAGAGTAAGTGCTTGGTGGCTTTAAAAAAATACGAAGAAGGTAAAATTCTTTTATATGAATTCGTTAATAACTATCCGTTGAGCCTGTACTGTGATGAAGCAAAATTAATTCTGGCAAAAATATTTATTGAACAAAGCTACTATTACTATTCTTTTAAAGAACTTATCTCAATACTCGAGGCTTCCAAATTCTCATTTTATTTAAATTATTCTAAGAAATGCGCTGAAAAAATTGCTCTTTATTATTTAACACCAGGGCAGATCCGAAATATTTATGATAGTTTGGCAAATAATGAAGCTAAGCCATTTGTTCTCCTTACTCTAGGAAAGTTATATTCAATAAATAACGATATCAAAGATGCCGCGGAATCTTTTTCAGAACTATTGAGAGTTTTTCCGCAGTCTGAAGAAAAAAGTGAGGCGGCAACATTATATAATAAAATTGAAGATGAGAAGCATTTAGCGGGTTCGCCATTAGTAGCCGCTCTATTTCCTATTTCCTCCTTTTCCAATGGTGAGGATTCCACTAAGACTTCTGAAATATTGGAGGGGATTAAATTCGCTTTTTCGGAATATAATAATAAAACTGACAAAAAAGTCGGATTGATCATTAAAAACACAGGTAGAAATAAAGAGCAGATTGAAAAAATTAAAGATGTACTTATTAAAAATCAATCACTAAAAGTTATCCTAGGACCTGTATACAGTGACGAAGTAAAAATGGTACTTGAGGCGTTTAAAAATACTTCAATACCAATTATCTCACCTACCGCAACAGATGACAGCCTTACTGATATTTATCCGAATTTTTTTCAGGCTAACCCTTCGTTTTTTATAAGAGGCAGAATACTGGCCGAGTACATTTATTTCGTAGAAAATAAAAGTAAAATGGCGGTTCTTAATTCGATCGATAACTATTCCTCAACTATTGCTAATTCTTTCATAAAGGAATTTGAAGACCTTGGGGGAAAAATTGTTATACGCAAAATCTTTAATAGTGATAGTTTAACCTTTGGAGATCAAATTGCTAAGATCGCCGAAGATTCATCACAACTTGATGGAGTTTTTATTCCACTGTTTAATAAAAATATAGTTCCTATTATGCTTTCTCAATTTGCAAAGTACAATTTTGAACTTCCTTTATATGGAAATCAGGATTGGTTCCTTGCAAAGGGATATGAATCTTATCCGGTACTAAGCAATAAATTAACTTTTTCATCCGATTATTATATAGATTACAACGATATATTATTTCAATCATTTAGCAATAAATTTACAAGCCAAACCCGGAAGGAAGTAAATAGGAATGTTCTTTATGGTTACGATGCAGCGGAATTTCTTCTATCAGAAGTGAAAGATTTCAGCATTAGTCCTGTAGAAATAAAAAGTGAGATTTCGTCGGGCACAATTTTTAGTGGGTATCACAACCAGATTTCTTTTGATTCTAGCAGGGTAAATAAATTTGTAAATATACTCCGTTATAAAGACGGAAAATTTGAATTAGTAGATAAATTTAAGCTTAGCAAATAGATTTGTAGTGAATTTATCAAATGCTTAACTTGCCGCTGTTTCAGATTAGGTTCTTAATCGTAAAAAACATAAAATTAATTTATTATGGATTCCTGATTATAGAATATTCATTTCGATCGTAAAATTATTTGTTTATGATATAATATTATAAGCGGGGAAGTTATGTTAAAAGTAAAGGATCTCCCAATCGATGATAGGCCGCGAGAAAAGTTGATTCTCAGAGGTCCTCAAAGCCTCTCTGATGCGGAACTAATGGCAATTCTTTTAAGAACTGGTACAAAAGGGAAATCGGTAATAGATGTGGCCCAGAGCCTGATCGCCGAGAATGGCAATCTAGCTGTTATTGCTTCAAAGCCATTATCCGCATTGGTAAAAAATCATGGTATAGGTAAAGACAAGGCTGTAACACTTCTTGCAGCTTTTGAAATAAGTAAAAGAGTGATTTTCCAATCTAAATGGTATTCCGAAAAGAAAATTACATCTCCAAAAGATATTGCAGATATTTGTATTCCCTTATTGAAAGACGAACTTAAAGAAAGGTTTATGCTTGTTTGCTTGAACTCAGCTAACAAAATAATTAAATTTGAAACAATTTCGCTAGGTAGTTTAAATTCAAGCATTGTTCATGCAAGGGAAATATTTAAAGCAGCTATCGAGAACAGTTCAGCAAGTGTTATTCTTATTCATAATCATCCAAGCGGTAACCCTGATCCGAGTAAGGAAGATGTCGCTGTTACCAAAAAGCTGGTGGAAACTGGTAAGATATTGGATATACCGATATACGATCATATAATTATTGCGGGCAATACATACACAAGTTTTGTTGAAAAACGATTGATTTAGTAATTGTATCAGAGAGCAAAAAAAAAATGAATAAAAACAACATTTGCTTGAATTTATTGCCCTAATTTGTTATATATAATACTGCTTATAAAAACTTATTTCACAAAGGATTAGTAAAAGTTAAATTTTAAGGATAGTTTTTGATTTTCTAGTTCATTAATTGAAATATTTAAACAATATACTAAAAATTATTTATTGGAGGTTCTGGTATGAAGATTGTAAAAATCGTTAGAAACACTACAATAGTAGCTGCATTTGTTGTTACTACTGCGTTTCTTAGCGGCTGCGGCGGTGTCAGCGAGGCTGAAATGGCGCAATTAAATCAACTGAGAAGCGACGTTAATTCTCTCCAAACTCAATCTAATCAATTGAAAGACCAGAGAGCCGGTTTAGAAAAACAAATAGCTGAAAAACAGGATAAACTTGCTCAGTGCAATAAGGAAAAAGAAGAAACCCAGGCTAATTTAGACAAGATGGGTTCTAAATAAAGTTTTTAATAAATTTTGAAAAACAATTTGATATTGGAGAAATAATATGAAAATTAGTAAATATTTATATAGCATGTTTGCGCTATTAATCTTCTTTTCTGCTGCCGCATTTGCGCAGGAAAAAGAAATGACTAAAGACGAATGGAAAGCCGAAATTGACCGGCTTACAACTGAAAAAGCAAGTTTAATAAAAGAAGACAGCGCTTTACAAGTTGACATTGACAATCTGAAAGCAAAGAACATTCAGAGTTATGATGATTGTATAAAAAGTCTTTACGCAATGCTCGGAGCTACCCAGGCAGATGTAGATAATTTTAGAAATGCAGTAACTGAACTTGATGGAAAAATCTCAAGGAAAGAAGGGCCTAAAGCTGACAGGCAGAAAGATCTTAATGCTTTGAAAGTAAATAAGATCAGCGCACTTCCGGAATTCTTCGATAAAGTTCACAACCAGATGCAGGCAGCCCTGGATGCATGGGTTGAGGCACCAAAAGAAGTTAGTTATACGGTAGTAAAAGGTGACTGTTTATGGAATATCGCAAAGAAACCTGCATACTATGGTAATGGTTTTGCATGGCCGGTGATTTATAAAGCCAACCGCGATGAAATTAAGAATCCGAATTTAATTTTCCCGAAACAAATATTTAAGATCCCTAATTTGACCGAAGAAGAAAAAGCTAAATACGATAAAGTTAAAAAGAATTACAAACCCGCTCCGGTTAAATAAGTAACCCGGTTTAATGTTCTGGTTTGTATTTAATTATAATGGCCCTTGTCATTCTTTTGATGATAAGGGCCTTTTTATTTAAAGGATGAAGATGACGGCTATTGAGAAACGAATGGTACTTGAAAATGTTGATCTATTCTCATTGCTTGGGATGAATGATAGTAATTTAAAACTAATTGAAGATAAATTTAATGCTTCCATTACTATTAGAGGAGAAAATGTTGTTATCAAGGGGGTAACTGAAGAAGTGAATATTATCGAAAAAGTAATAAAAGAGATGGTATACGTTCTTAATACGAACGGCACTTTAAAAGGTGCTGATATAGAGACGATACTTAATCTTACGGTTGAGGGGAAGGAAATTATTAATGAAAAAGAAATTGATTCTATTGTCCTTTATACAAAAAATGATGTAATTAAGGCCAAAACGTCAGGTCAGTCTACTTACTTACAGATTGCATTAAAAAACGATATTTGCTTTGCAATTGGACCGGCCGGAACCGGTAAAACATATCTTGCTGTTGCCTTTGCGGTTTCTTCTTTAAATAGAGGTGTTGTAAATAAAATAGTGCTTGCACGTCCCGCTGTTGAAGCTGGCGAAAGCCTTGGGTTTTTACCGGGTGATTTTCGTGAAAAGATTGATCCGTACCTCCGCCCTTTGTACGATGCACTTGATGATATGATGCCATCCGAAAAATTAAAAAATTATATTGAGAAGGGAGTTATTGAGATAGTCCCTCTTGCTTATATGCGCGGTAGAACTTTAAATAGTGCTTTTGTTATATTGGACGAGGCACAAAATACTACAGATATGCAGATGAAAATGTTTCTTACTCGGCTTGGTGTCAATTCTAAGGCAATAATTACGGGTGATATAACCCAGATAGATCTGCCGCCTAAGACTACCAGCGGATTAGTGCAGGCTAAAGAAATTTTAAAAGGAATTGAAGGAGTTGGTTTTGTATATTTTGAAAAATCTGATGTAGTTAGGCATAAGCTGGTAAAAGATATTATTGATGCTTATGAAAAATCCAAAAACGGAAATGGTGTATAACAATATTTTCGGATTTTGAATTCATTGATGTTTCTGAATTTTATATAAGAATTCTCCTTTTTCTTCGAATTTTACCGTATTGCTAGGATTTACTTTGAACCGGAACAAGCATTATCTCCAATAACCTTTCGTACTTATTTATTTATTAATTCCGCACAATTTCAAATTAATTTTTTAAAAGAAAAAAGTTGCATGTAATTGTGATGAGACCAACATAAAAGGACAGACTTGAGAAAGAGCATTAATAATTTTGAAATTCAATATTACTTTAATAGAGAATATTATTTTAAACAGTGGAAACTTGACAAGAGACAGTAAAATACAAAAATTTATTATAATCGCCATTTATGTTGCTACTTTTCTTCTTAGTAGTTGTGAAGAAGCAATTTATCTATACAATAACAGGGAAGTAGATTATGTTGCCGATGGACCTGATATATGTTTTAACCATGATATCATCAGTAAGGATGAAAACATTACAAAAATTACAAACACTTTTAATAATTATAATGAGGTTCTAATAAGTAAAATTAACAATCATAATTATTCACTTAACAGCAGTTTAAAAATCACTAAAGAAATTGCTCTCCCTTTAGAAATCCCCGTACCTAATACATTATTACGTTCAATTGCTGTTTTACAATCATGCGGTAATGTAGCAATCTTTAAAGAACAGCAAGATATCTTCCGCCCTCCTGAATTAATAGAATCATCTTTGATCTAAACCGACATAATTAAAAAGCTTTCGGACAATATTAAGCACTGAATTATTTAGCCATCAATTGAATATTGGTTTAATAATTAGTATGGTATTATTTAACCCGGATAAGGTCTTTTTTTGGCTTGATATTGTCTCTGATGATTCATTTAACAGGAAAAAGGAAATTTGATATGCATTATTTTAAACCGAATGGGAAACAAATTATTCAAAAAATCAGTATAACTGTTGTAGTCTTTTTAATCTTCAACTTTAACATGTCTGGAGGACAAAAAAATAAAGATATTCTTTACGATAAAATTAATTTATTTGTTACTGTAGTTGATTCAATTAGAAATACTCCTTTGGAACTGGTTAATTTAACTCTTAGCAAGGGCAAAAAAACTTATCGAACATACTTAACTGATTCCCAAGGCGCTGCAATTTTCACAAACTTAGAACCGGGCAAATATATTTTATTTGCCCATCGTATAGGTTACAAAGATTATTTAACTTCTTTAGTCGTTGATAAAATCCAGGAACATTTAAAGATTTTAATGATTCAAAACAGTATAAGGCTGAATGAAGTATTAATAAATGGTTCAAAGGACGACCATGTTTCTGGTTATATAGATACTTTAACCGGCAACCAGGTAATCTTAACGGACACTTATCACGCTCCCCCGCAAGGCAGTATGATTGCATTTATTCAGGAGAATGTTAATGGTGCAGTTAGAGAACCTATCGGGGAAATGGTGATTAGGGATCAGCATAGTGAGTACAGCAGTTCATCTTATTATCTTGATGGAGTTCCAATTCCTCTGGGTGTACTAGGTGACCTGGATGAAATTGTAAATCCGGAAATAGTACAGAGAATTAATATTTATACCGGCGGATTCCCGGCAGAGTATGGCGGCCAATCTACTGCGGTATTTGATATCCAAAACAGAATTCCAACCGGTAATTTTCATTTAAATTTATCAACTTACGTCGGGAGTTATTTAACTTCGAATAACGAATATCTTGGTAATAAAGTGGGTACATTTAAAGCTTTAAATTCAAACGGAGAAGATATTTCTCTCAGCAATAATTTAGAAAACTTTGGATATTATTTATCCGTCTCACGTCAGGAAACTGACAGAAGATTGGACCAGCCTGTTGAAAAACTTTTTAACGATCATGGTCTTGATTATTTCTTATATGGGAAGATAGATTATTTGCTAGGTGAAAATGATTATATAACTTCGAATTTAAATTACAGCGATACTCAAACAGATATCCCCTTTGACTCGATAGAAGCAATAGATTATGATACTCAAAATAATTATAATGCTTTTCAAACATTATCATATTATCATATATTTTCAAATGAACCCGGTAAAGGAAGTAAAATATTAATATCTCTTTTTTCAAGCGAAAGAGGTATAAAATATTTGACTAATAATGAATTGGATGAAACCAGGCAATACCTGGGGACAGATACTACAACAAGTTATACTATTAACCAGGACAGGAAATATTTTTCATACGGAACAAGGGCTAAGTATTCAAACAGTTTATCAAATCAATTTGAATATGAAGCGGGGTTAGCATTAAACCTGACAGCCGCAAATGAAGTATTCCAATTAAAAGATTTTGCCGGGAACGGGCCTGTCATTAATTCAAATTATCAGAGTTCAACTTTTGGAATGTTTTTCCAAACTCAGATTCATCCTTGGGATCTGGTAATGCTTGAAGCCGGGATTAGATATGACCAGTTGGTTTCGCCTTCAATTCCATTTCAAACTCAGGTTAGCCCGCGGTTAAAACTAAATCTTTACACAGATGGTTCAAATACTATTTACTTAAGTTACGGCAGGCTTTTTTTACCCACAAATGTTGAAGGGTTGAACTATTTATCTCAGATAATTACCGGGTCAACTTTAAATTCAGGAACATATCCAGAAAGAGATAATTTATATGAGCTTGGAATTATTCATAAATTCAATTCAAGTTTAACCAGTAAACTGGATTATTTTCATAAGGATGCTTCACCGGGGTTAGATGATGAAACTTTAGGCGCTAGCAGCATAAAAATAAATATCAACGTAGCAGAAGTTAAAGTTTCCGGGTTAGAATTAAGTTTGAATTATAATGAACCATTTAACCCTTTCTCATTCTATATTAATAGTTCCATTATGCATGGATATGGAGAAGGATTAATCTCAGGTGGATTCCTTCCTTCCTTCTATTCCAGTCCATATGATCTTGATCACGACCAGAGATTAACTTTAGTAACCGGATTAAATTATCAGCCGGCTAATTATTTTATTAATTTATTAATTAACTACGGCAGCGGTTTAACAAACGGAAACGACGATTATGATTATAAAACAGGTTTATTTGATTTCAACCTGGGAGCTCATACAGCCCCCGCCTGGATTATTAACCTGTCCGGTGGATATATTTTTAACCTGGAAACTAATCATACTCTCCAACCTTCGTTATACATTACAAATTTATTGGATCATGCACATTTGATTAAAGGAGCATTCTTTAATAGTGCATACTTTGAAGAAAGAAGAAATGTAACTTTTAAACTGAGTTATCAAATCTAAAATTAAAATTCCCGGAAGATTTTCTCAATTTCTCCCGGGAATTTTACACAATTTATAGCAAACTCATTGCATAAGTTTGCGTAGCTTTTACGATCCGATTTTTAGCGCTTAAAATTTTTTTTACTCTCTTCCCAGTACTTATCCATTTCGGTTAAATTTGATTGATTTATCTGCCTGCCGCTTTCATTAATTTTCTTTTCTACATACTGGAACCTGTTGATGAACTTTTCGTTTGTTCTTCTTAAAGCAATCTCGGGATTTATTCCAAGGAATCGTGCATAATTTGTAAGCGCAAAGAATACATCGCCAACTTCCACCTCAAGTTCATCAAAGGATTCTTCTTTCTCGGATTTATGCATTTCTTCGATTTCTTCAATTACTTTTTTCCAGACGTCTTCCTTCTTTTCCCAATCAAACCCGACTTTAGATGCTTTTTCCTGAAGACGGTAGGCCCTTTGCAGTGAAGGCATCATACCCGGTACTCCTTCCAATACCGATTTCCTTCCTTCTGTTAGCTTAATAGCTTCCCAGTTGCGTTTTACATCCTCGGGACCGGATACTTCCGTTTCTCCAAAGATGTGAGGATGACGTCTTATTAATTTTTCTTGTATTAAGTCGATTACTTCATCAATATTAAATCTGCCATTTTCGGCAGCGATTACAGAATGGAAAACTACATGTAGGAGAAGATCTCCCAATTCTTTTTTCAGTTCCACATCATCTTTATTGTCTATAGCCTCAACAACCTCATAAGCTTCTTCAAGTGTGGCAGCCCGGATGGATTCATTTGTTTGTACTTTGTCCCAGGGGCAATCGGCACGAAGTCTTTTTACAATGTTTACAAATTCATTAAATTTACTTCCGGTCATTATTTAATTCCTTAATTTTGAACTCTTTATTTTTGGTTTGCCAATATATATAAAAAGATACTAAAAACTTAACTTGATAAAAAAGGAGATACCATGTTTGAAGATACGATTAATGAACTTGGACTACTACTACCAGAACCACCGAAGCCGCTGGCCGTTTATGTGCCGGCTGTTAGGATAGCTAACTTGGTATTTACTTCCGGACAATTACCAACTGAAAATGGTGTATTAAAAATAAAAGGGAAAGTTGGCGCACAGGTAAGCGTAGAAGACGGTGTGAAAGCTGCAGAAATCTGTGCACTAAACTGTCTTAGTGTTATTAAAGGTGTAACCGGAAACCTTGATAAAATCGAGCAGGTGGTGAAGATAACTGCCTTTGTAAACAGTGCAGATTATTTTACTGGTCAGCCTAAAATTGCAAATGGGGCGTCCGAGCTGATTGTCAAAATCTTTGGTGATAAAGGTAAACACGCCAGAAGCGCAGTAGGAGTAAGCGAGCTTCCTCTGGATGCACCTGTTGAAATTGAGATGATTGTTAGAGTGAAAGATTAAATGATCAAAAATTTTACAAATAAAAATTGAAAAAATATAAATTCATCAACTATATATATTTACATATTACGTGGTATATATGAATAAATTTTTTTTGTTTTTTCCACTTATAAGTACACTCTTATCATGTTCAACAGGAAAGCTTATGTTAAAAGATAATGATAGAATAATATTTTTTGGGGATTCTATTACGCAAATGGGCTTAAAACCTAATGGATATATAACAATAATTAAAGATTCACTTTCAAAAAACAATCCATCTATTAATATTATAGGTGCTGGAATCAGCGGAAATAAAGTCCCCGATTTACAGATACGTGTTGAACGGGATGTAATCTCAAAATCTCCAACTATAGTTTTTATATACATTGGTATTAATGATGTCTGGCATTCAATTACTCCGGGACTTCATGGGACGCCCAAAGATCAGTATGAAGCTGGTTTAAACGAAATTATAAGAAAGATTAAAACAACCAGTGCAAGAATTATACTTTGTACTCCAAGTGTAATCGGGGAAAAGAACCAAGGAACAAATAAAATTGACGGGATGCTGGATGAATATGCGGAAATAAGCAGAAAAGTAGCAAATCAGACACGTGTTCAGTTATTAGATTTGCATAAAGATTTTATTGATTATATAGCTTCACATAATCCCCATGATGATGATAAAGGTATATTAACAATAGACGGTGTTCACCTGAATGATTCGGGCAACCGGTTTGTTGCTGTGGAAATGCTGAAAATGCTGGAATAATATAACAAAAGTGATGGTAAGAGTTTATTTCCTTATATTTAGAACATGTTTTACAAAGCAAATAATTTAGAGCTATTTTCAACTGAGACAATTGTTGAAGAGAAAAACTCATCAACCTTTGTCGATAACATGTCTTTGTCTATTCACAAATGGTGTAGGTATACTGCTGGTTTTTCAGCAGCTTGGGTCAACCAGCTTATTAGACAAGAAAAAGCTAATGGAAGAACTAGAATAATTGATCCTTTCGCTGGTTCAGGAACTGTTTTATTAGAAAGTGAATTTGAAAATGTGGAATCAATAGGCATTGAAGCTCATACATATATATATAAAATTGCTAATGTAAAACTTTCATGGAATTATTCACCGGATAAATTTAAAGCTGGGGCTCTCTCGCTTTTGAAGCAAGCTAAAAGTAAAATAATCATAAAAACGAAATTTCCCAAACTTATAACAAATTGTTATCCACTTGAGATAATTCAAAAATTAGAAGCTCTCAAACAAACATGGTTTGAACAAGAGCAGGAAGAAGAAATAAAAAATTTTAACTGGTTTATAATTACCTCAATATTAAGGACTACTTCACCGGTCGGTACTGCTCAATGGCAGTATATTCAACCTAAAAAAAGCAAATCGAAAGTGCTTGAACCGTTTACTGCTTTTGAATTAAAGGTTAATGAAATGTTTATCGACATGAGACGTGTCCAAAGTCGCGTAATGAACAAAAATACTGCTTTAATATTCAATGAGGATGCTCGCGATATAAAATCTATTCCGAAAAATTGGGGTGACTTGGTAATTACATCACCCCCATACGCAAACAATTATGATTATGCGGACGCTATGCGTCTCGAAATGACTTTTTGGGGTGACATCGATGGATGGGGTGATTTGCAAGATAATGTTAGAAAGAATCTAATAAGGGCTTGCACACAACATGTCTCAAAACTTGATAATGAAATTGATAAAATTCTGTCCGATCCAAAGCTGAACCCAATTCAATCTGAGCTTATGGAGGTATATGAAACCCTTAAAGTTGAACGGTTAAAGCATGGAGGGAAAAAGCATTATCATTTAATGATTGCTGCTTATTTTAAAGACCTTGCTGAAGTTTTCCATTCACTTCGCAGAGTAACAACTAATAACTGCCTTATGTGTTTTGTAATCGGCGATTCCGCTCTTTATGGAATTTATGTCCCGGTAGATAAATGGCTTGGCGAACTTTCTCTGTCCGCTGGTTTTGATAACTATTCATTTGAAAAACTCCGTGATAGAAATATTAAATGGAAAAACCGAAAACATACAGTTCCTTTAAAAGAAGGAAGATTATGGATCAAAGGTTAATATATGGCACAATCATTAGCACATAAATTCGGACAAATTATCGGAGAACTTTTAGAGTTAGCCATTTAACCCGATCTTGAAAAATTTGCTAAAGAGAATAAACTATTCTTAGACAAAGGGGGAATACGAAAAGCCAGACCGGGAAATAAAAAAGTCTCATGGACGGATGGTAAAGGAAACAAACATAACTTAGACTATGTGCTTGAACGCGGAGGGACAGAAAGTTCAATAGGTATCCCTATTGCATTTATAGAATCCGCATGGAGGCGCCATACAAAGCATTCAAGAAATAAAGCACAGGAAATTCAAAGTGCAATTATTCCGCTTTTTGAAAAGTATAAAAGTTCATCTCCCTTTATGGGTGTTGTACTTGCGGGGGTGTATACAGAAGGTGCTTTGAATCAATTGAAATCATCCGGTTTTGGAGTCCTACATTTCCATTACGATACTGTTATTGAAGCATTTCGGATGTATGGGATAGATGCTTATTTTAATGAAAAAACATCCGAGAAAGAGTTCAAGAAAAAAATAGATAGCTGGCAAAAACTTTCTAATAAATTAAATGTTGGTAAAGAATTAATTCGTCTAAATAAGAAAGAAGTAAATATATTCTTTGATTTATTAACAGATTCAATTTGTCGGTTTATTGAACAAGTTATCATTCTTCCACTTTTCGGTGAAGAATCAACTGCTATAACAATAGTAGAAGCAATCAGTATTCTCAAAAAATATTCAGAAAAAAAACAAGAATTTCCATTGGCGAAATATGAAATAATTATTAAGTATAATTCTGGGAACAAAATAGAAGCATCATTCAAAAACAAAAAAGATGCAATTAATTTCTTGAAGATATATCTATAGTCCACCAACTTTTCTACAAATCTAAATTCGCTTATTAGTCAGTAAAAATCTGGAAGATGGAAGCTTTCAAGTTATTTTTATTGGAATACCTTATTTGATGGAATGGTTTACAAAAAATGATTCTAAATACCAATTAGTGTAAAGTATAATCCCAAATTAGTTACAATTAAACCGATCGTTACCTTATCAAAATAAAAGAAACTTTAAACTTAGAAACCTAGCAATGCATGTTTTAAACTTTTTACGAGCTTAATTGTGCCACAATAATCTTTATCGTCATCCATAAGAGATTTAATTACGGCACTGCCTACAATAACACCGTCACAATAGGGCGTGAATGCTTTTGCATCATCTCCGTTGGAAATACCAAAACCTGCAAGCATTTTATTTTTGCTTATAGTATTTTGAGCGCGTTTAATAAATTCAATTCCAGCGGTTTTGTTTTGATGATGAAGGCCGGTTGTCCCGCTTACGGAAACACAATACACAAATCCGCTGCTTTTTTCATCTATCAATTTGATTCTTTCGTCGGTGGTTGTCGGTGTAATAAGAAGAATGATGTCAAGCCCTAAAAAATAGCTACTGAAAAAATCCTCATACTCTTCAATTGGTACATCAGGAATGATAATACCGTTTACACCTGAAGCCTTAGCTTGTTGTGCAAAGTTGCTTACTCCATATGATAAAACAGGATTTGCATAACCCATTAAGATTATAGGTTTATCCGTGTGTTTACGAATTTCACTTACATAATTAAAAGTTGCAGTAAGATTAATTCCTTCCTGTAAAGCCTTATAAGATGAACTCTGAATTATTGGTCCGTCGGCTAAAGGGTCACTGAAGGGAAATCCTATTTCTATCATATCTGTACCGGCTTCAAAGATTTTTAATGCAAGCTCAGGAAAACTTTCTTTACAAGGAAAGCCTGATGTAAGAAACACTGAAAGTATTTTTTCATTTAAATTGTTTTTATGGTTGATATACTCTTTAATGATTGACATTTAATAACCCAAACTATTTTTAATTGTATTTAAATCTTTATCACCCCTGCCGCTTACATTAACTATTACGATTTCATTTTTGTTAGTCAGGGGCATAAGATTTTCCAAGTATGCGAGTGCATGAGCAGACTCAAGAGCAGGAATTATCCCTTCTTGCCTGGATAAGAGTTCAGTTGCTTTTATGGCTTCATTATCGGTTATTGAATAATAATCCGCAATAACCTCATCTTTAAAAAAACTATGTTCGGGGCCCACACCCGGATAATCTAATCCGGCAGAAATTGAATGAACTTCTGATACTTGGCCATCCGCATCCTGGAGCAGATATGTTTTCATTCCCTGGAATATACCTTCTCGTCCGAGCGTTAAAGTTGCGCAATGTTTATTTGTATTAATTCCGTAGCCAGCAGCTTCAACACCTAAAAGCTTTACTCCGCTATTAACGAAAGGATAGAAGATTCCAATAGAATTACTCCCGCCGCCTACACACGCAACTATGTAGTCAGGCAGCCTGCCTTCAATTTTAATGATTTGCTCCTTAACCTCTCTGCCTATAATTGACTGGAAATCCCTGACAATCATTGGATAAGGATGCGGGCCGACTACGGAACCGATTATATAATGAGTATCCTTAACATTTGCGACCCAATCACGGATAGCCTCATTGGTAGCATCTTTTAAAGTTCTGCTTCCAGACGATACTGGTATTACTTCTGCCCCGAGTAGCTTCATCCGGAAAACGTTAGGGCTTTGTCTTTCGATATCAACTTCACCCATATAGACAAAACATTTAAAGCCAAACTTAGCGCATACGGTTGCAGTTGCAACACCATGCTGTCCAGCACCGGTTTCCGCAATGATACGGGTTTTTCCTAGTTTTTTTGCTATCAGGATTTGTCCCAGTGCATTATTAATTTTATGTGCCCCGGTATGGCAGAGATCTTCGCGCTTCAAATAAATTTTTGCTTTGCCATAGTGTTTTGTTAAGCCATCTGCAAATGTAAGCGGGGTGGGTCTGCCCGTGTAATTCTTATTCAGATTGTCAAGTTCGTCTAAAAATGACCTATCTTTTATTAGTTCGAAATAAACATCTTCTAATTCTTTGAGCGGAGTAATTAGTGTTTCAGGAACAAACTTACCGCCGTATTTACCAAATCTCCCATTTGTATCCGGGAAATTATATTCAACTGACGTTCGCATAATAATTTATCTTTCTATCGACAATTGGAGCCAACTGCCCGATCTTATCTAAAAGTTTTCTAAAATTTTTTGGAGTTAATGATTGCGAACCATCTGAAAGAGCCTGGTCCGGATGATTGTGTACTTCAACCATTAAGCCATCAGAGCCGCATGCAATTGCAGCCATTGCCATTGGTGTAACTTTATCCCAAATTCCTATTGCATGTGAAGGATCAACTATAATCGGAAGGTGAGAATTTTTTTTAATCATTGGTACGGCATTAAGGTCAAGAGTATTTCTTGTCATAGTTTCAAATGTACGTATACCTCTTTCACAAAGAATTACATTAAAGTTCCCTTGAGACAAAATATATTCAGCACTCATTAATAGATCTTCTATCGTTGCCGCCATTCCCCGTTTAAGAAGAATTGCATTTGATAATTGGCCGGCTTCTTCCAGTAAAGAAAAGTTTTGCATATTACGGGCCCCGATTTGAATGATATCTGCAATTTCAGCTATTAGAGGAAGTGTTTTTGTATCCTTAGCCTCGGTAACTATTTTTAATCCAAGCTCTCTTTTAATTTCCGAAAGATAAAGCAATCCCTTTTCTTTCAATCCCTGAAAAGAATATGGACTGCTTCTCGGCTTAAAAGCCCCAGCACGTAAGAATTTAATTCCCATTTCTTTAAGCTCACCTGCAATATCAAACAGTTGTTGTTTACTTTCAATGGAACAAGGTCCTGCAATTATTGCTAGTTCTTCACCCCCTATGCAAGCCTGATCAAGATTTATTATAGTATTCTCCTGCTTCATCTCTCTGCTAACAAGCTTATACGGTTTTGTAACTCTGATAACCTCTTCCACAGATTCGAGGCATAAAAATTCTTGTTCATTGAGCAATGTAGTAGGACCGGTAATTCCGATGCCAAGTTTATTTGCGCCTGGTATTTCATGAGGTACACATTTTTTGCTGCTTATCCTGTCTCTTACTTTTTCAATATCAGCTTTAGAGGAATTCAGCTTCATGATAATTAACATATCTTTTCTTTCAATTCATTAAGTTTATTGAAGAATTTCTTTACTTTTTCTTTATCCTTTTTACCCGGTTCGGACTCAAGTGATGAAGAAAGATCTATACCAGCCGGTCGAACAATTGTATATATTTCTTCAAGATTTTCAATTGAAATGCCTCCCGCTAAAATAATCTTGCTTTTATATTTAGTTGGAATTTTACCCCAGTTAAAGATTTTCCCGGTTCCGCCGTAACCGGTATTTGAATATGTGTCCAGCAAATAATATGAATCAGGATAATTTTCCAAGATTCCATAATTGAAGTTATCATTAACTCTAAAAGCCTTAATTACCGGAATCGAAATATTATTTATCCTTTCCGGGTACTCATCACAATGGAGTTGTACAACATTTAATTTTACTTCAACCGCAGTTTTATTAATATTCTCAATTGTTTCGTTTACAAATACACCTACCTTCATTGTAAATGGAGAAAGTGATTTTGTAATTTCTCGCGCTGTATCAGGAGATATATATCTCTTACTTCCATTATAAAATATAAATCCAAGTGCGTCGGATCCGGACGTTTCACACATTATTGCATCTTCAAGATTAGTTATCCCGCAAATTTTAACTTTCAAGTTTATATCCTTTAAACAAAAATTGTAGCATTTAATTACTCCCGGCTATTCTTTACACCAGGTTTTAAGTTCGTTCAACTTCTCTTCAATATTGTATGATCTCATCAGGTGTTCGCCGACTAAAATTGCATCTGTGCCGGCATTACGAATGTAATCAATATGTTCTTTACTACTTATGCCGCTTTCTGAGACAAGTAAAACATTATCAGGCAGGTAACCCGAGATCGTTTCGGTTACAGAAAGATCAACTTTAAAGTTTTCCAGGTTCCGGTTATTAACACCAATTATCTTATTTAAACTAAAATCAATTTTTTCCAATTGATTTATGGAATGCAATTCAAGCAATACCTCTAAACCTATTTCGACTGCGAGTCCTGCAAAATCTTTTATTTGCTCCTGTGAAAGCGCTTCGCAAATAAGTAGAATCATATCCGCACCGTTTGCTTTTGCCTCAAAAATCTGTATGCTATCAATAATAAAATCTTTTCTAAGCAGGGGAGCTTTTTTAATCTTAGCTATTTCATTTAAAAAATTTATATCTCCTTTAAAATAGTTTTGATCTGTAAGTACGGAGACAGCGTTTACCGTTCCGCTAAAATAAGATTTTGCTATAGCTATATGATTAAAATCTTCCCTTATAATTCCCTTTGACGGACTTGCTTTTTTTATTTCGGCAATTATTGAAATGGCTTTGCCGGAGATAGCATCATTATAAAAGCTCAAGGGTTGGCGATTAAAGAATTCCATTTCACGAAACGAATTAAAGGAAAACCTTTTCTTAAGATCGGAGATTTCATCTTTTTTTGTATTTAATATTTCAGTTAAGAAGTTCATTTTTAATGTAAAATCTTTAATATTGAAATAATTTTTAATCTGTTCCGCTGAATTTTTTAAATTCATTTAGCTTTGCCATTGCTGCTCCGCTTAGTATCGAATACTCCGCTGCCATTTTGCATTCTTCCAGATTGTCTGAATAATCAGCCGCATATAATGCTAAGGCGGTATTTGCAGCAACAGTGTGGAATGCTCCGTTTTTATTCTTACCTTTAAATATATCTAAAATTATTTGTGCGTTTACTTCCGGAGTATCACCTTTTATATCGTTGAATTGTATTAATGGATAGTTAAATGATATGTTAGATAATGTATATGATTTAATCTCTTTCCCCGCGTTGTATTCGTGAACTTCAGTCTTATCTCCTAGATATATTTCATCATATTTATCGCTGCCGCAAAGGAAGCATACCTTTTTAAGATCAAGGAACTTAGCAGCTTCTGCCATTGTACTTGCTGCTTTAATATTAAACGTGCCGATAATTTGTTTTTTAACTCTTGCAGGGTTTGTTAAAGGGCCAAGCATATTAAATACCGTTTTCATACCAAGTTCTTTGCGTACCGGTGCGGCATACTTCATCGCAGGATGATACAATGGTGCAAAGAGAAATGCGATCCCGATATTATTAAGAGACTCTTCGGATTGTTCTTTTGTCAGATTTATATTAATGCCAAGTACCTGTAGAACATCAGCACTGCCGCTTTTGCTTGAAATGGAACGGTTGCCGTGTTTTGCTACAGTAACACCGGCGCCAGCTGCTACAAATGCGGCCGCTGTAGAAATATTAAAACTGCCGGAATTATCTCCACCTGTGCCGCATACGTCAATTACATTATCATCATTACAGTTTATTCTTATACTTTTTTCCTGCATTGCTTTTGCAAAACCCGCTACCTCTGCCGGCTTTTCCCCTTTCGATTTAAGAGCTATAAGAAATCCTGCTAGATGAGAATTATTAACTTCACCACTCATTATTTCAGTCATTGCAGTGTATGACTCATTATAAGACAAATCTTCTTTATCTATTACTTTTTCTAAATATTCTTTTATCATAATGCCAACCAATTTTTAATAATTCTATATCCTTCATCCGTTAAGAATGATTCCGGGTGGAACTGAATCCCTTCAACTGGAAATTCTTTATGCCTTACTCCCATTATACAACCGTCATTAGTTTCTGCAGAAATTTCGAGTGAATTGGGTAATGATTCTCTTTCAATAATTAATGAATGATATCGTGTGGCCCTGAAATCTTGCGGTAAGTCCTTGAAAATTGTTCTTTTGTCATGGTTAATATTTGAAGTTTTACCATGCATTAGAACAGGAGCTTTTATTACTTTCCCGCCGTAGACATATCCCAGAGCCTGATGACCGAGACATACACCCAGAATAGGAATTCTATCCCCGAATTTTTGAAACACCGTAATTGATGCATTTGCATCTTCAGGCCTCCCTGGGCCGGGCGAAACTAAAATTTTATCGGGATTTAAATCTCTGATTTCTGTTTCAGAAATTTCATCGTTCCTTTTTACTATTAGTTCACAATTAAATTTCCCTAATAGTTGAACAAGGTTATAAGTGAATGAATCATAATTATCAATTACCAATATTTTCATCGATTACCTCAGCATATTTTAATGCATTAATCAGCACCGCAGATTTATTTCTTATTTCCTTAGCTTCAAGTACCGGCTGGCTATCAGCCACTATTCCCGCTCCGGCTTGCCAGTAAATAAAATCCTTCTTCGCAAATAAGGTTCTTATTGCAATGCACATATCAAGATTGCCTGAAAAATCAAGATAACCAACGGCACCTGCATAAACATTTCTTTCTTTTTTTTCATATTTGTCTATCAGTTGTATAGCTCGGATTTTTGGGGCTCCTGATACAGTACCTGCGGGGAAACAGGACTTTAATGCGTCTATGGAATCCTTATCATCAGCTAATTCTCCTTCGACTTTGGAAACCATGTGCATTACATGGGAATATCTTTGAACTCGCATTCTCTCAGTAACTGTAACCGAGCCATATTTACAAACTCTACCTAAATCATTTCTTCCTAAATCTACAAGCATTGTGTGTTCTGCTTGTTCTTTTGGGTCGTTGACCATATCCTTTTCAAGTTCAGTATCTTCTTGCTCAGTTCTACCGCGGCGACGGGTTCCAGCAATAGGTAATACTTGCGTTTTCCTGTTTTTCACTCTCAAAAGATCTTCCGGTGATGTACCGATTACCGTAAAATCATTTTCAAATTCTTGATAATACATATAAGGAGATGGATTTATTATTCTAAGAGCACGGTAAACATTTAATAAATCTCCTTTATATCCGGAAGAAAATCTTTGGGACAGTACAATTTGGAAAATATCCCCCTCAACAATATTACGTTTGCCAGCTTCTACCTGGCGGTAATACTCTTCAGGGTCAAAATATTCTTTTACTTCACCGGAAAGTCTAAAGTCGGAATTGTAATCAACAGGTTTTTTAAGCTCTTGTCGAAGCGATGCTAATTTCTTTTTTGCTTCATCATATAAAGCTTCAAGGTTTGTGTCGCTTTCGATTTTTACATTGGTTATCAGTATAATTTGATGTTTATAATGATCGAAAGCCAAAATTGTATTGTAAATTCCAAAGATTGAATCTGGATTGTTGAAACTTTCAGAATTAAATTTTATCACATTTTCAATAAGAGCTATGTTTTCATAACCAAGATAGCCCACAATTCCACCTGTAAAATACGGGATGGCTTCCAGCTTAGGCTGTTTGTATTTTTTTAGCTCTTCGCGGATATATTCGAAAATACTTTTATGCATTACCTTTGAAGTTCCGTTTACATGCTCTGTAATTTCTAAGTATTTATTGCGAATTATTAATTCCGGATTTTTACCGATAAAAGAATACCGTGCTAAACTTGATGAGCCCTCTACAGATTCAAGAAGGAAATTCTGCTTCCCTTTTTCACGTATTTTTAGGTATGCGAGAACAGGAGTAAGTAAATCTGCTGTAATTACTTCATAAACAGGTATTAAATTGTATTCTTTAGACAAATCTTTAAATTGACCGAAATTCATATGCCGCCTTTAAAAATAAAAAACCCTTCCCAGTTTTCTGAGAAGGGTTTTGGTATTATAATTGTAAATCTCTAGATCACCGGGTCATATTATTTTGCATACTATACCACCACCACCAAGAATTGGTATTTTTAAAGCTGGTAAAATAATATGTCCCAAAATTTTTATTCATATTTCAAATACAAATATAAAACAGTTTTTCTTTTTGTCAAGTGAGAAAGAAATATTTTATTGAATTATTTTCAAAATGTCCTGATACTTTATAACTTTTGTCAGAAAATTAATCTACTATACATATTATTTAATATAACTAATCAGGACAAATAGATAAATAACTGCACATAATCGTACTCACAGGAAGGCATAATAGATGACTCAAAACCAATGAAATCGAGTTTATCACATAAATCATCTCAGCTCAAGATTTACAATTTAATCCTGTTAATCTGCTAAATAGTGTCTTGAAACTATTAAACGATTCTAAGTATATTTAATAATTAAAATAAAAAGAATATTATGTACAGAGAGATGTTTCGTTCTAAAATTCACCGAGCTACTGTTACAATGGCTGAACTTTATTATGAAGGCAGTATAACAGTGGATAAAATGCTTCTTGATGCCGCAGATATTTTACCCGGTGAAAAAGTACAGGTAGTTAATTTAAGCACTGGCAGCCGTTTGGAAACATATATAATAGAAGGTGTATCTAAAAGCGGCATTATATGCCTTAATGGACCTGCAGCACGACTAGGTGCTGTAGGTGACGAAGTTATAATTATAGCCTATTCCCAAATGACTGATGAAGAAATAAACAATTATAAGCCAAAAACAGTTCTAGTTGATAAACAAAACAAAATTATTAGGATAACGTAACTTAAATAACATTTTTTAAAGTTATAATGGTAAAATCATTGATTTTTTTGTGCTATTTGTTTAATATTCAAGTGAAATTATGAGGGTGTTATTATGAAAAAAATAATGATGCTGTTTATTGTAGTGTTAACAATGACAAGCTTTGCACAATTTAAAGATTCTGATGCTCCTCTTCCCGATGTTAAAAGCGGAATTCTTGCGCAGTCTTCATCTTCATTGTTTAGTTTTATTAATCCTCAAAATTTTCACATGCAGCAATCAGTAGGTATGTCTTACGCAAGTGGCGGCGGGCAGGGAATGGCAATGGATTCGTATACTAACAGTATGTCTTATAAATTTTCCGATAATTTAAATATCCAACTTGATGCAAGTGTGATAAATACACCTTATAGCACTTTAGGTAAACAGTTCAATAATTCTATAAATGGTTTTTATATTACTAACGCCGCTATTAACTATCAACCGTGGAAAGATGTTTATATTTCTGTTCAGTACAGGAATCTTCCTTATAATATGATGTCTCCGTTTTCCTATGCAGGTGGTTATCATTACGGATTTTTTAATGGTTTTTAATTATTATTCATGAATCCGTCAGCACTTAATCACTCAAGAGAATTCATACTATATCTTAAATTATATCTTCTGGGCAAAAATTGATAAAGGGAAAACTACGGCAAAAAAAGTTTTTCAAAAATATTGATCTTAAGAGTTTCACCGCTAATTCCTATTCTAATATTATAATTATAATTCTTTCAGTTATAATTATTTATTTATCTTATTCCCTTTATTCAAAGTTAAGAGTTAATAATATTAACGAACTTGAAAGCCCAAAGTCTTCTGCCCAATTAATTCAGGTAGAAGTATTGAATGGGTGCGGCTTTTCTGGTAAAGCCGATAAAATTACGGATTTCCTACGCCAGCACCATTTTGATGTTGTGCAAATTGGGAATTATATTTCATATGATGTTGAAAAGTCAATTGTTATTGACCGAACAGGCAATATGATAAATGCTTTAAAAGTAGCTGATTCATTAGGTATTAACCACAAAAATGTCGTTCAACAAATGAGCACTAAATATTTTCTCGATGTTTCGCTTATTATAGGTAAAGATTACAGTAGTTTAAAACCATATCAATAAAAGGAAAAAAAAGTGAATTCAAGGCAGTTAGCTTATAAAATAGCAGAACTTATATTTGTTAAAAAAGGCTTCGATGTTAAATTATTGGATATCAGCAAGTTGACCACTATGACTGATTATTTTGTTATCTGCAGCGCCGACTCTGATACTCAGGTAAAAGCGATTTCTGATGAAGTAGATAAAAAACTACGTGATGAAGGCATTCGATGCTGGCACACCGAAGGATATAAAAGCCTTAGTTGGGTTTTGCTGGATTATGTTGATGTTGTTGTACACGTGTTCAAAAAGGAAGCTAGGGAATTCTATAACCTTGAAAAATTGTGGGGGGATGCAGACATAATCAGTGTGGATGATTCTGTTTTAACACCTCCACAAATGCCGGTTCCAAAAAAACGCGGCAGGCCTAAGAAAATTCAACCATAAAAAGATTATAATCATTAGTCAATTTATTTTAAGGAAAGATTTTGAAGTACTATCTTTATTCTATATTTAATAAAACCCAAGAAAAATTAAATTATCTTAAAGACATCAATATTACTTTCGAAGTTCCCAAAATTAACACCCACGGTGATCTTTCATCAAATGCAGCAATGATGTTAACTAAAAAGCTTAAAAGAAAACCACGGGTGATTGCAGAAGAAATTATTGCAAATTTGGAAATTGATCCAGGCGTTATTGATAAACTTGAAATTGCAGGCCCGGGATTTATTAATTTTTTCTTTACAAAATCATTTATTGCTCAAATTACTAAAGATATACTGGCCTCCGAAAAAGATTATGGCAGATCAGTTAAATATGCAGACAAAAAAGCAAATGTTGAATTTGTTTCAGCTAATCCTACCGGCCCCTTAACAGTAGGGCACGGTAGAAATGCCGTCTTTGGTGATACTCTTGCTAACTTATTGGAGTGGGCGGGTTACAACGTTGACCGCGAGTACTATTTTAACAATGCTGGCAGACAAATGCGCGTATTGGGTGATTCGGTAAGGTTACGGTATCTTGAATTGCAGGGACAAAAAATTGAATTCCCTCAAGATTATTATCAGGGCGAATATATTAAGGATATTGCTAAAAGTTTGATGGATGAATTTGGAGATAAATTATTAAATGAATCTGCAGAAGGTACATTTAAAGACAAAGCCGAATCAGAGATATTTAAAGATATAAAAAAATCTTTGGAACGAATAGGCATAATTCATAAAATGTTTTTCAATGAAAATTCTTTATATGTAGATGGTAAAATAAGAGAGATACTTAACACTTTTAAAGAACTAAAACTATCCTACGAAAAAGAAGGAGCAACCTGGCTTAAGCTTACTGAACTTGGAAATGATCAGGATAAGGTTATCCTAAAATCAACAGGAGAGCCAACATACCGGTTGCCTGATATTGCTTATCATGCTGAAAAATTTAAACGAGGCTATGATTTGATTATAGATATTTTCGGTTCGGATCATAATGCAACCTATCCGGACGTTCTTGCCGGTTTAAAAGCTTTAGGATACGATTCGGGTAAAGTCAAGGTTCTTATTCATCAGTTTGTTACAATTATGGAAGGCGGGGAAGTGGTTAAGATGTCCACACGTAAAGCAAATTATATAACTCTTGATCAATTGGTTGATGAAGTCGGTTCTGATGTTGTGCGGTACTTTTTTAACATGCGTGATATTTCCACGCACATGAATTTTGACCTTGATGTAGCAAAAAAGCAGTCTGATGAAAATCCTGTTTTTTACTTGCAGTATGCACATGCAAGAATTTGTTCGGTTCTGAAGATGATTGAAAAAGAGGATCTGAAAATTTCTGTAGAGAATCTGGATCTTCTGGTATCAGTTGAAGAACAGGAATTATTACGCAAACTGCATGAATTTAAGGAAGAAGTTTTGGCAAGTGCTGAGCTATTTGAAACTCACCGTATATGCAGCTATCTTGAAGAACTGGCGGCAGCCTTCCATAAGTTTTATACATTTTGCAGAATTTTAGGAACTGAGAAAAAACTTGCTGAAGCAAGAGCGGCATTAGCCGTGGCTACAAAGATTATTTTAAAGAACGGTCTGAATATTCTTGGAGTAAATGCACCGGAGAGAATGTAATTAAGATTATTTTTTTCTTTAGAAATTAAATTGAATAAATTCTATGGTTTTTAAATATTTTAATTCGCAATTGCCGTAGAAGCGGCATAAATCTTAGCCGCGCCGGCTTCTAAAAGTACTTTCCCGCATTCACTTATTGTTGCACCTGTTGTTATAACATCGTCAATAACTAAAATATTTTTACCCAGTATTTTTGTTGAATTTTTAATACTAAACGCACCCCGGATATTTTCTTCTCTTTCTGCTAAATTCATTGCGGTTTGAGTTTGAGTAAACTTTATACGCTTTACAACATTTTGCTTTACCTGGATATTTAATTTTCTGCCTGCTTCCTTGGCGATATAAAAGGTTTGATTATATCCTCTCTCAATTTTTTTCAATTGATGAAGAGGGACCGGAATAATTATATCAATTTTCCATTCACTTTTAAAATCTAATAACACGACACTAAGATTTTCGCCCAGATACTTGCCGATTGAAAAACGGCCTTTATACTTTAATGCATGAATAATATTCTGGAATACTTTACCTTCCTCAAAAATATAAAGCGAGGTAAAACCGGTAATTATTCTTTTCCCACGAAATTTTCTTTCAAATTCCAATTGAAGTTTGTTTTTAGTAGCAGGCTTTATTTTATCAAGGCATATTGAACAAACATATTTTTCAAAAGTTGTGAGCTTGTTCTCGCAGCCCGGACAAATCCGAGGAAGAAAGAAGTCCAATATTTCGGTTAAAAAATGCAAAGATTTAAAAATTAAAAAATAAATTTTCAATCTTAAATGTTTGGATTGTTTCCAAATATTCAATTCTTCAAAAGTATCCATATAATATTCACATTAAAATATTATTAATGATTGTTAATTTTATTAACTAATATCGGAATCTTATAGTTAAATCTTTCAGACTTTGAATCTATTACAACATTCCCCATCTTTTTCTGAAGAACCATTCAAGAGCGAAAGCCGCAATTGCAACTATAAGAAGCCATTCATTTGACCAAAGATTTATATTGCTGATTTCTATTTTATTTTTCGAAGAGCGAACTGTAATTTCTTTAAGTATTGAATATAGTTCATTATAATTTGAGTTATAAAAAAATTTTCCTCCGGTTTGATTGGAAAGTAATGAAAGATACTCACTGTTCATAGTTGGATTAACCATTTCTATATCGGTTTCGCCTACATTAAATTTTCCATCATCACTGCCGAGTCTGATACTGTTTTTATAACCATCGCCAGTATAAGTGTAATCACCGGGTTGACTTGCCTTGAATATACCTTCATACAAACCATTGCCAATAGAGTTCAAATTAATCTCATAATTACTACTGCCTGATTTTATATCAACCTTTATGTCGGCTTCTGTTACGGGATTAAAAGATTGATCATAAACCTGGGAATTAAATTCTATCTGTTCCCCCAGTGAATAAAGCTTTTTAGTTGTCTTTACCTTAAATTGTTTATGATCTTCTTTAGTATTTAACCATTTTACACTGCTCAAAATAAACCTGTTAAATAAATCCGAATTCTTGGGAGCTGTTTCAAGTTTCCATCTCCAGAGATCAGCAGCAAGAACGGCTATTGATTTTTGACTCCCGAGAATCCTGGTCAGAATTAATGGCCTGTTCATATGTATATTATTAACTTTAACTTTTGAAATTACATCACTTTCCGGCTTTGATTTTAAATCAACATTAGGCTGATACACAGGTGGAAGAGTATTCCACGCATCAACCATATTTGAAGCGTTATTCTGAAGTAATGGGTTATCGGATTGAGTAGCGGAAATATCCGGCTGTATTTCTAAGTAATCCGTGCATATATTGTTAATGGTAAATGGTAATTCACTTTGAAGCGATTTCAATCTTACAAAATCAACACCATTGGAAAGAGTTATAAAATATGGTTTATCTTTATCCGAAATTTCTTTTAACACCATTTGCAGAAGTTGTTGAGGGGTCTCCTTTGATGGAAAACCAACAAGAAAAATAACATTTGCACTATCGAGTAATTTTTGCCAGTCTTCTTTTTCGATAAATTTATCCCTCGATACCTGTGTAATGGAACTGATTGATAAATTCTCATCTGATTTTATAGAATTTTTAATAAATGAGACATCAGGTGATAGACTTCCTGCAATTAATAAAACTTTTAGTTTGTTACTAAGAACTTTTATATAAAAAACTTTTCGGTTGTTTGCAAAAGTAAATTCACCCGGAGTATTTGAAACGACAACCGATAATTTCTTTTCACCGCTTGTTTTAGGTATATAGGTGAAGTCAACATTTTGAATCCCGTCCGGACTTAGCGAAATATTTTCTTGTGCAGTAATTACATTGTCTTCATAAAGAGACACACTTACATTTTTGTTTGCGAAACCTGTATTCGCAATAGATGCCACAATTGATGTAGGACTTTGTGCATATATCAATTCATTAGATAAAACATTTTTTACTTCAACATCATTCCTTTCAGCGGAATCACCGATTCCTACAGTATAGATTGGGATGTTTAGTTTGATCGCATTTTGAAGCGGGTCGCTTCCATCGTTTATTACTCCATCGCTCACGATTACAATTGATGAAATATTTCGATTTAAATTACTAATTGTGGAAAATATCTTGGAGAAATTTGTACTGCCTTCATTAAAGTTAAGGTTTTGCAAACTATCATAATTTAAGTGTAATATATTGGTACCAAAGCTGTATAAATCTGAACTGCCTGCTAAGCTATTGGTCTTAATCCCCAAAACGAAATTTTTAATTGTCTGGCCCCGGTTTGTCCCATCGTTTATCTGCATCGATCTTGAATTATCAAGAAATATTAAATTTACAGGTTCAAGGACTTCCTTTCTTTCCAGTGTTAAGACGGGTTCAAAAATAACGAAAAGTATTAGTATCAAAGCAAGCGATCTCAAAATAATCAGAAGTATTTTTTTACTTTGAGGGATGTTTGGAATCGTAATACGATAAATATAAATTACGTATGCGACCAGCAGAACAAAAAGGAGAATAAAAAAGAATGAAGGAAATGAAAAATTTAAACTTATTTTTTCAAGATTAAACATTAAAAAGTCATTTCTCCCTTCAGTACAGTTACAGCATTTCCGGATATAAATAATTCGTTAGCAGACTTTGAATATTTTACCCGAATCCTACCGCGTCTTCCGATAATATCCCCTTGTTCAAAGATTAATGAAATATCTTCATTATTATCCTTGATAAATCCAAGCTTCTTTAATGTAAGTATCAGTGGTCCATTTGCGGAGCCTGTAACCGGGTCTTCATTGATTCCGTAAAAAGGAGCGAAGAACCGGCTGTGTACAAAACTTTGACTATCATAAGTTTCTCTTGTAAAAACCACATTGCCTCCAAAATTATTTTGTTCCTGTAGTTTCAACAAGTTTTAAAGTTCGGTTTTATTTCTTTTAGAGTCGAAAGTTTTTTAACATAAATATATAAATACCTGTTTCCCATAATAATAAAGGGAACCAAATTATCTAAATCGTCTTCTGTCAAGCTAAGAGCAGCTAATATTTCGGCTTTATTATCTTTGTATTCCTCTGCATTATAGATTGGAATTTGCATAAAGTACTTTCCGTCTTCTACCCGGCATCTTAAAATTCCTGAAAGAGTATCAAATTTTAATTCAGAATTATTTTTAATATATCCATTTTCAAATAAGAAATGCAGTGAAGCTATGGTTGCATGTCCGCATAATTCAACTTCTGTTGAAGGTGTAAACCATCTTAAATTATAATCTGCTGTGCCGGATTGAGAAATAAATGCCGTTTCGGCCACATTCATTTCTCTTGCTATTAATTTCATTTCTTTATCTGCTAAGCCGTCTCCAAATGCAACCGCGGCAGAATTTCCTGCAAAAGCTTTATCTGTAAAAGCATCTATTTGGCAGATATTAATCTTGTTTACCATTCAACAACCTTTCGATGTTCCATGTTTTCATCTTTGTGAAAGTTTCATAATCGGTCAAGTCAAAGTGAATTGGTGATACTGAAACATAATTATTCTTAATTGCAATCTGATCAGTATCCATAGTTTTGTCAACTTCCATCAAATTTCCTGTAAGCCAGAAATAATCCCTACCTTGTGGGTCAACTCTATGCTCATAGACGTCGTCCCATTTTGATTTACCTTGTTTGGTTAATAAAATTCCCGCAATGTCCTTTTCCGGAACATCGGGGATATTTACATTTAGTAATGTTCCCAACGGGATTTCTTTCCCGGTAAATTCCAGAACAAGCAATTTTGCTATCTTTGCAGCGAACCTGAAGTCGGTTACGGCATGGTTGGTGACAGATAATGCCATGGATGGAACATCCATAATAGCCGCTTCACGGGCTGCAGATACAGTTCCAGAATAAATAATATTTATTGCAGTATTGGATCCATTGTTTATTCCAGATACTACCAAATCTGGAGGGACGTCCATAATATTTCGTATTCCAATTTTTACACAATCGGCTGGAGTACCACTTATTGCATGCCCGAATAATTCTCCATTTTTAAATGATTTTGTAACACGTAAGGGCATCTGCATTGTTATTGCGTGTCCAACAGCGCTTTGTTCTATTTGAGGCGCAACAACTGTAACTTTCCCAATTTCTTTAAGTGATTGAGCCAGAGCATAAATTCCCGGTGAATCAATTCCGTCGTCATTTGTTATTAATATTTCCAAAATAACTGCCTTTTAGATTTCAAATTAATCTAATAATATAATACTTACATGGTAGAGACTCAATTGAATTATAATATTCCGAACAATGAAAATTTAATAATTTATAAAAATATTTTTGCCGGGCTAATGAAACATGATGAAAGTTTTCTTCCTAAACTTAGATCTTTTTAATATTTTATTTCAACATAATCAATTCATATCTCTGAAATAATAGAAAATTAAAGAAACAACTGATTAATTATCAAAATTCGGATTTACAATTCTTATACTTTTAATGGTGTCCAGTGGTTCGTTAGGGTACCTTGATAATCATTGTTGTATATTTAACAAAAATATTTTTAAGTTGATATAACCAATAATTACTTATTATTAAAAAATTAGAACTATAAAATTTATAGGAATTGTTAAATTTTATTAATTTATCGATATTTTTAGAATTATATTATATAAATAGTTATAAATTATGATCCAGAATTTTGAGACAATTAATAATGAGAACATGGGCGTTGTCATTATCAGATCCCGGCTCTTTAAAAAATATCCGGAAATTATTTTTGGGTTTAGCACAAAAATAGGAGGCGCCAGGGAAGCTCCATATTATTTTAATCTTTCTCATTCTGTCGGAGATGATGAAACTATTGTTGAAGAAAACCGGAAATTATTATTTGATATACTTGAACTTGGTAGCGAAAATGTTGCTTTACAGAAACAGGTACACAGTTCTACTATAACATATGTAACTAAAGGCGGTTTCTGCGGGGAAAGTGATGCTATGATATCAGACAAACCAAATCTTGGCCTTGCAATAAGTACTGCAGATTGTACATCGATATTTCTCTATGATAAATTGAATAAAGTTATTGCAGCGGTCCATTCCGGATGGCGTGGTACACAACAGGGAATTCTGTTAAAAACCCTTCAAAGGTTAAGAGATGATTTTAATTCTTTGCCAGAAAATATTATTGCTTACATAGGGCCTTCAATAAGCCAAAAAAATTATGAAGTCGGACCTGAAGTTGCAGAACAGTTTGAAAGTAAATATATTATTCCTAAAGAGAATAAATTTTTACTAAATATTGCAGGGAACAACTATGATATATTGCTAAATTTTGGTTTAAATAAAAAAAATGTGCAGATTTCAAATTATTGCAGCTATGCAATGGATGAACTTTTACATTCTTTCAGGAGAGACGGGAAGTATTCAGGCCGTGCTTATGGCATAATTGCGCTTAAAGCTTAATTTAAGAAGCGGTTTTACGTGGAAAATATTAAATTAAACATATAGATTTTATAATTTATCTGTGGAAATTTAATGCTTAATATTATCCGGATTAAAAAAGCCGTTTTTTATGCTTATCATGGTGTATTATCGGAAGAACAAAGTGTAGGTGGTAAATTTGAAGCTGATGTTGATATATACACTAGTTTTCGAGATGCCGCTGAAAAAGATAGTTTGAAACAAACAGTTAATTATGATAAAGCTTATAAATTTGTTTATCAACTCGCACTTGAACAAAAATATCGTTTAATCGAAACTCTAGCAATTAAAATAACCGATGGATTGTTAAATAAATTCCCACAAATTGAAAAAGTTGCCGTTAGAATCAGAAAAAATAACCCGCCTCTTGGTGGTGTAGTAGATTGTGTTGAGGTTGAGGTGATTAAAAGTCGTGAAGAATTGCAGGACTAAAATTTAACGATTCAAAGGTGTACCGGAAAGATAAAGAAGCTGGAATATTTTAATAAAGCAGTTACATATGCGTATTATTTTTTTTACACAGTATCTTAAATCAGGTTATACAAAAAGACATTTAATAAAATATTTTCAGGTGAACATATTCAAAATAATGCATACATAGGGTTAGGTTCTAATAAAGGGGAGAAACTATTGTATTTATGCCGCGCAGTGGCAAAACTAAACAAAATTCCAGGTTTTAATGTTGTAAGAAGTTCCTCAGTTTATGAAACCAGGCCTTTTGGATATAAAGACCAGGAGAATTTTGTAAATGCTGTTATCCAGGTATCTACTGAAAGAAGTCTACTCGATGTTATAGATTGTCTTAAAGAAATTGAAAAAGAACTTGGCAGAGTTAAGAGTACAAAGTGGGGGCCGCGAGAAATAGATATGGATCTTTTATTTTATAACAATGAAATTTTCTCTAATGAAAGGGTAACTGTACCGCACAAAGCAGTTATAAGCCGTGATTTTGTTCTTATTCCACTTTGCGAAATTGCTTCCGATTTTATTCACCCTGCATTAAATCTGAAAATTTGTGATATTTGTGTCAGCGATTCCGAAAAATACATAATTAAAAAATTATCCGGTACTATTCGTTCACTAAGCGGAAAAAACATTGAGCGAAATATCTGAAGTACATTACATTGCAATTGAGGGTGTTATCGGTGCCGGTAAAACTTCTCTTGCAAGAAAACTTAAAGAGACATTAAATGCTGAACTGGTTCTTGAACAGTTCGAAGTTAATCCTTTCCTGGAAAAATTTTATTCTGACATGAGAAGATTTGCTTTTCAAACTCAAATGTTTTTTTTAATAAACCGGTTTAAACAACAGCAGGAATTAAACCAAGAAAATTTATTTACCGAGTATATAATCTGCGATTACTTGTTCGAAAAGGATAAAATATTTGCTTATATGAACCTAAACGGTGAAGAGTTGAAATTATACGAAACACTTTTTCCTCTTTTATCAAGAAGTTTGCGAAAGCCTGATTTGGTGGTTTATCTTCAATCTAGTATGGACAGGCTTATGTATAATATAAAAAAGAGAAATAGGAAAATAGAGAGGAATCTTACCAGGAATTACCTAGAGGATCTTGGTGAGGCTTATAACCATTTTTTCTTTAGATACAAAGATACTCCGCTGTTAATCGTTAATTCAACTGAAATTGATTTTGTGAATAGTGAGAATGATTTTGAGGAGTTGTTTAAACAAATCTTTCGAGAAGACAGAGCATTTACTGAATATTTTAAACCTGAATCAAAAAGGATCGTTGACTAATGTTTGAGTTGTTAATTTGGTGTTTCGTTATCTATGTTATATATAAAGCGCTTAGATTGTTTTTAAGATTTTTTATACCGGAGGTTAGAGGCAACAATAATCCCAGGCAGAAAAAACATACCGAATCAAAGTTTAAAGATGCGGAAGAAGTGGATTTTATAGAAATAAAGTCTGATAAAAAAGACGGAAAAAACCAAGAATAATCTTAATGGCTGCTAAGAATATAGTGTTCAGGTTTATTTATTTTCTTACTAAGAAGATATTAGAGGTACCTGAAAATAAAAGCTTGGAGATTGGTAAACCGGGGAGAATTCTTATTGTTCGTCAGCATAACCAGTTCGGGGATATGCTTGCGGGGATTTCACTATTTAGGGCAGTGAAAGAAACTTATCCGGAGTGTAGTTTAATATTACTTGCAAGTCCTGAAAATTATTACGGTCTTTTAAAAAATAAGCTAATTGATACACTTTTTGTTTTTGATAAAAAAAAAATTTACAACCCTTATTATTTCATAAAACTGCTTAAACTGCTTCGCGAGCCATATGACTTAGTGATTGTTCCCGTTACTGTTTCTATTTCATTTACCAGTAATTTAATAGCCCGTTTTGCTGATGCTGTGACAAGAATTGGCCCATCATCTCTAAATGGCAAGAAAAATAACAGCGATTTTTTATTTGACAGGCGTGTAGTTATCGATTGGCGAAAACAACCGGATTCTAATGTTGCGGATAGAATTCTGGATATTGTCAGGCCTTATGGAATTAGCACAAATAATTTTCATTCAGAGATAACATATGATAAAGTGGACATTGATGAAGCAGTTAAATTCATTTCAGGATTAAGATCAAATCAGAATGAAATATTAATTGGTTTGCATGTAGGAGCTGGGAAAGTTTCAAACCGGTGGTCGCCTCAAAAATACACTGATCTTATTAATAAATTGAAGAGAAGTTATAGGGCTAAATTTTATTTAACCGGCAGTTCTTCAGATTTAGAACAGATAAACTTTGTAAAATCTGGAATTTTATTTGATGTAGGACTGTTTATTAACAAAAGAATATCCGAAGTTGCGGCTTTAATTTCTTTATCTGATCTTTTCGTAACTAATGATACGGGGATAATGCATGTAGCAGGAACAACGGGCACGCCACAGGTTTCCATCTTCGGACCAACAAATCCGTTTAACTGGGCACCTATCGGCAGCAACAAACTTTTTATAAGAAAATCTGAACTCATTGATGATATTTCGGTTGAAGATGTATATCGATTATGTGACACTTTTTTAAAAAAGAAAACGGCCTTAAAAGAAAACAAGATTTAATTAATAAAATTTTTACAATCAAATTTTAATTTTTAAAAATAATTTTTATCTTTCACTTACTCATTCTTAATATTTAACTCCGCGAAGAATATTTATAATAAAGTGAGTTTACTCTTAAAAGGGATAAGCGGAGATGCTATCCAAAGGCTGATTCGAATAATATAATTCTTATTTTTAACTATTTATTCAGGAAAGACTATATAACTAACAATGGCATCCAAGCATATTGCAGCAATAGATATGGGGACAAATTCATTTCATCTAATAATTGTTCAGGTGAAAAGTGACGGTACCTTTAAGGTTGTAGACAGGGAAAGAGAAGTAATCAGGTTGGGTTCAAGCGAAGGTAAAGATTTAAGCTTTATATCTTTAGAAGAAATGGAGCATGCAACTAAAATTATTTTACGCTTCAAGAAACTGGCTGAATATTATAATGCTAACATACGTGCTATTGCTACCAGTGCAGTTAGGGAAGCTAGAAATAAGGATGATTTTATTAGATCAATAAAAGAGTTAACTAGTATTAAGGTGGAGATTATAGACGGTAAGCATGAAGCTGAATTAATATTTGCCGGTGTTAATAGTGCTTTGGAATTAACTAATAAAATAATGCTTTGCATTGATATTGGCGGAGGAAGTACTGAAATTATTTTAGGGAAAAACGGTAAGCCCATTTTTACTTCGAGTATAAAAGTTGGTGCAGTACGACTCAGCAAGAAATTCTTTCCTAATTACCTTTTAACTGAGGAAAATATAAGGGAGTGTGATCATTTAATCAAAGATGAATTGATCAGTGATCAAAATATTAGTTTCAATAATAAATATGAAATTGCCGTGGGAACTTCCGGAACTATCCAGTCAGTTGCGTCAATATTATATTATTATCGCAATGGCAAAAGAGCTAAAATTCTTAATGGTTTTTCCTTTACGAAAGAAGAATTATTTAAGATTGCCGATGAATTGTTACACATTAAAGCTCTGGAAGACAGGATGAAAATAAAAGGGATTGAAGAAAAGCGCGCGGATATTATTCCGGCAGGGTTAATGATCCTTAGGCAGATATTTAAATTATTTAATATTGAAAAGTTAACTGTATCGGACTTTGCCCTGCGGGAAGGAATTATACTTGAAACTATTACTGAAGGAAGCAAAATAATTTCATAATTGATAAGATAAATTAAACTTTAATTATTATTGAATAAATTCAATAAAATTTAGTTTTTAATATTCCAATAGCCTTCAAATATGAAGTTTAATTTTACAGTTTCAAGTCTTTTGCAAAGATTTTTATAGTGTAGAATTATTAGCTTTATATTCCCATGGAGAGAATAATTATACTATGATGTACCCCAAAAACTGGACAATAATTTAAGGTGGAAAATACTTAAATTATAATAAGCGAAAGGAGCTTAAAATGTCTGGAAAGAGAAAAAACTATAGTGCCGAACTAAAAGCAAAAATAGCCTTGGAAGCAATCAAGGGGTACAGCAGCATAAATGAAATTGCAAAGGAATATAAAGTTCATCCGAACCAGATTAGCAATTGGAAAAAACAGTTGTTAGAAAATCTTCCTGGTATTTTTGATAATCCAAGGGGACCAAAAACAGATGGAAGCACTGACTTAACAGAGCAGCTCTACCGGCAGATAGGTAAACAGCAAGTAGAACTTGAGTGGTTAAAAAAAAAGTACGAGCCATTCAGTTAAAGATCTCAAAGAGTTAATAGACCATGATTATGATCATCTCAGCATAACTGAGCAGTGTTCTTTGATAAAATTACCCCGTTCGAGCTATTACAGCCATCCATTAGGAGTAACGGCTGCAGAACTCGAAATAATGAACCGGATAGATAAAATTTATACAAAATATCCATTTTATGGAGTTAGAAAAATAACTGATGAATTCAGAAAAATGGGAATGATTTATAACCATAAACGGATATGGAGATTGATGCAATTGATGGGAATACAGGCACTTATACCGAAAAGAAATCTTAGTAAACACAACAAAGATCATCATGTATTTCCATATCTTTTAAGGAATATAGACATCACAGAAACAGATCAGGTCTGGAGTACTGATATAACATATATCCCAATGTATAAGGGCTTTGCTTATCTTGTGGCCGTAATTGACTGGTTCAGCAGATATGTGCTTTCTTGGGAGATATCAAATACTCTTGATGTTTATTTCTGTCTTAACGCTCTTGATAAGGCATTAAGGTCAGGTAAACCGGAAATATTCAATACAGATCAGGGCAGCCAGTTTACGAGCTTAAGTTTTGTTAATAAAGTACTGGACAATAATATAAGGCTAAGCATGGATTCAAAAGGTAGAGCTTTAGATAATATTTTCATTGAACGATTATGGAGAAGTCTTAAGTATGAAGATATTTACTTGAAAGAATACCAAAGTTTCCCTGAACTATATGAAGGACTTAGAAAATATTTTAACTTTTATAACAATGAAAGAAGTCATCAGGCTTTAGGTTATAAAACACCAGTAGAAATTTATAGGAATTAATAAAATATTTAACTAAAATTATACACCTTAAACTAAGGAAAAAGCTGTCCAAACAATGGGGTACACCATATACCAAGATACAGGTCTCAAATAATTTCATCCTTTCAATATTCTTCCAGCATAAGTATATTTAACATTAAATCTTTAGAAATTTATGAATAATATTAGAAATTTTTGCATTATTGCGCATATTGATCATGGCAAATCTACGATTGCTGATTGTCTGCTTGAAAAAACCGGAACAGTTTCGGAGAGGGAAGCAAAATCGCAGGTTTTGGATGATTTGGAACTTGAAAGAGAACGTGGGATTACTATAAAGTCACATGCTATACAGATGAAATACAGAGCAAAGAACAATCAGGACTATATTTTAAACTTAATAGATACGCCTGGCCACGTGGATTTTTCTTATGAGGTTTCCAGGTCTTTGGCTGCATGTGAAGGCGCATTACTAGTTGTGGACGCTGCACAAGGCGTAGAAGCTCAAACAATAAGCAATCTTTATTTGGCTATAGATGCGGGCCTGGAAATAATTCCGATTATGAATAAGATTGATCTTCCAAGCGCCGAAATTGATAAAGTTAAAGGCCAGATAATTGATTTAATTGGCTGTAACCCGGAAGAAATACTTCTTGCAAGTGCAAAATCTAAAATAGGTATAGAGGAAATTCTTGAAACTGTTGTTAAAAGAATTCCTGCCCCCAAAGGAAGTCCGGGTGAACCACTTCAGGCACTTATATTTGATTCAATTTTTGATGCTTACCGGGGTGCAATTGCTTATATAAGAATATTTAACGGCACTTTAAAAACAAATGATAAAATAAAGTATTTTGTGGTTGATACAGTAATTGAAGCTGAAGAAATAGGAATTCTTGGGTTAAAGAAGATTAAAACAGATGAACTATCCGCCGGAAATGTGGGCTATCTCATTTCCGGGATAAAAGACGTTCACAACATAAAAGTGGGTGATACTGTTACACATGCAAAAAATGGTTCGGAGCACCCTTTACCCGGCTACAAAGATGTTAAACCCATGGTTTATAGCGGACTTTATCCCACTGATGCCGATGAATTTGAAGATTTACGCGACGCTCTTGAGAAGTTCCGTCTTAACGACTCTGCTTTAATTTATCAGCCCGAAACATCTGTTGCTTTAGGATTTGGTTTCAGATGTGGATTTTTGGGTCTCCTGCATATGGAAATAGTGCAGGAACGTTTACTCAGAGAATATAATCAGTCAATTATTACAACACTTCCAAATGTTGAATATTATGTATACAATAAAAAAAATGAAAAACTCATCGTTGATAATCCTGCAATGATGCCGTCGGTTGGAGATATTGAACGGATAGAGGAACCTTATGTAAAGGCGCAGATCGTTTGTCCCAGTGAATATGTTGGCAACATTATGAAACTTTCAATGGAAAAGCGCGGCACATATAAAAATACAACTTATATTGATCCTACAAGAGCTGATCTTCAATATGAATTTCCATTATCAGAAATTATTTTTGATTTTTATGATAAATTAAAATCAATGTCCCGCGGGTATGCTTCATTTGATTATGAATATATAGGCTATAAAGAATCCGATCTGGTAAAACTTGATATTCTGCTCAACAACGAACCTGTGGATGCCTTATCGATGATTGTTCATAAAGAAAAATCGTATGATTGGGGGAGAAAAGTTTGTAGTAAGTTAAAAGATCTTATTCCAAGACAAATGTTCGAAATAGATATTCAAGCTGCTATAGGTTCAAAAGTAATTTCCAAATCTGTTGTAAAAGCTTTGAGAAAAAATGTTCTGGCAAAATGTTATGGCGGAGATATCAGCAGGAAAAGAAAACTATTAGAAAAACAGAAAGAAGGGAAAAAACGAATGAAACAAGTAGGTAATGTTGAAATTCCGCAGGAGGCGTTTTTAGCAGTATTACAGATAGAAGATTAAAAAACAGGTATACAGTTTGCGTCCCCGGGAGTTTCAAAATATTCATAGTTCAATCCAAAATCTAAATAAGTCGCGCAGACCGTATTTTCATTTTAAATCTAGAGAGCTAATTCGTGCAACACTTATCGCTTTTGCCGCGGCGTTGATTATAAAAATGTTTTTTATTGAAGCAGACATTATACCAACAGGATCAATGGAAAATACTTTGCGGGCAGGTGATTATATTTTCGTAAATAAATCTGCTTATTCTATTTCAACGCCAAGAGTTATACCACTTACGAATATTAATATACCTAGTATTAAGCTTATTAAAACATTCGAACCCAAAATGAATGATATAATAGTGTTCAGGTTTCCCGGTAATCTAAATGAAATTAATACCCGCGAAGAAATAGATTATATTAAGCGTATTATTGGTTGTCCAGGTGATACAATTCAAATCAAAAATAAAATAGTATATCTAAATAATCATCTTATCCCTTTACCTCCTGAAGCTATAATATCCAGGTCTGACATTTTCAGTAGCGGTGAATCTGATAAAAGAGTTTTTCCACCGGGAAGAGATTGGAATATTGATAATTATGGGCCAATTATCATCCCTAAAAAAGGGATAAAAGTTGATCTAAACCCAAAGAATATAAATGACTGGGGAATATTCATTGAACGTGAAACAAATTATAAATCTGTAAGTGTCGAAGGTACTGTAATTACAATAAGCGGCAAACCTGTTAGAAAGTATACCTTTACAAAAAATTATTATTTTGTAATGGGAGACAACCGTGATGATAGTATGGACAGCCGCTATTGGGGATTTTTGCAGGAAGATAATATTATCGGTGAAGCTTTCCTGATATATTGGTCTTGTGATTTTCCTGGTAGGATGAAAAGTATATATGATTTTTCCCATTGCATCAGGTGGAACCGGATACTTAAGATTATTCATTAAATTAATGGTACTAGAAATGTGTTTTTTAGTTTGGAACATGTAATATATATTAACAGAAAGTGATTTTAATCGTTGGCAGTTCTTCAAAAATTCAATTTTTAAATCATATGAAGAAAATATTGATACTCTGTTTGTTGATAATACCTTTTACTTTTTCTCAAAATAAATATTTAATATATTTTAAGGATAAAGGAATAAATCCAGCTAATGTTCTTGATAAAAATAGCGCTGACTTTTTAAATGCGATTAAACATTTAACAGCCCACAGTATTGCCCGCAGAGAGAAAGTAATGGGTAAGAATAATACAATTACTTTTGAAGATATTTCCCTAAATAAAGATTATATAAATAATATACAGGGTTTGGGGATTAAAATTGAAAATCAGCTCAGATGGTTTAATGCAGTATCTGCTTATCTTACAACAGGGCAAATAAAACAAGTCTGGGCGTTACCATTTGTTCAATCTATTGAACCGGTGAAAATATTTAAGTTTAAACAGGAAAAAAATTTTTCAAAAACCGGGATTGAAAAAAAGTCAGGGACACCTGCAATGGCTCATTATGGTGATACTTACGGCCAACTTAATTTATCGGATATTCCAATTGTACATTCAAAAGGAATAAATGGAGCAGGAGTTATAGTCGGGATTCTCGATGACGGTTTTATCTGGAAAGAACATGAATCATTAGTTAATGCGAAAGTTATAAAAGAATATAATTTTGTATTCCATGATACTTCAACGGCGCCACAACCTTCTCAAAACACGGTTTACGGGTATCATGGCACAATGGTTTTTTCAATTATCGGGGGATATAAAGATAGTTCTATCATAGGTTCTGCATATGGTGCCAGTTTTATTCTTGCTAAAACCGAAGATGACAGGAGTGAATCACATATTGAAGAAGATAATTATGGTGCTGCACTTGAATGGATGGAAGAACAGGGCGTTGATGTAACAACAAGTTCTTTAGGATATAATATTTTTGATGATTCAACCTATTCCTATACACTTGCAGATATGAATGGAATAACCACAATCTGTGCAAAAGCAGCAAATCTTGCATTTCAAAGAGGAGTATTAACATTTACTGCAGCTGGTAATGAGGGGGGAGATTCATGGAATATAATAGATACTCCCGCTGATGCACTGGATATTATTGCAGCCGGAGCTGTTGATTCCGAAAATAATTTAGCTGGTTTCAGTTCCCGCGGTCCAACTGCTGATGGCCGGATAAAACCTGATGTAGTTGCTCAAGGTGTTGAAACATATGGTGCCGATGTCAGCAGCGGTTTTAGCAGTTATGAAGTAGGAGACGGCACATCATTTTCCACTCCTATAGCTAGCGGTATTGGGGCATTACTCCTTTCTGCGTATCCATATCTTACTAATGTGCAGGCGAGAAATTTAATTCTCGAAACAAGCGCTAACTTTAATACACCAAATAATAACCTCGGGTATGGATTAATTTCTGCTGAAAAGGCAATTTCATATCCTAACCTTTCTGATACCTTAGGTAATTACAGGATTAATAAGATATTTTTTTCTGCTAATGGTGTATCAAATGCCAGCATATCCTTTTCGTTAAATTCGTCCGTGTTTAGTACTTACACTCTTTCATACGACGGAAAGTTAAAATATAGTTTTGCTGTACCACAACTAGCTGACAGTCAGGAATTAAATTTTTATTTTTCATATACGGACAGCACAGGCAACAATTACCGTGAACCATCAGCCGGATTTTACAACTTTAAATACGGTCAATCAAATATTGTAACCTCGGTTACAAGTAACCGTACTACTGAAACGGGTACACTCAGTAATAATTATCCAAATCCATTTAACCCTAACTATCAGTTCACTGCTATAGATTTTTATGCAAGTTCAAACCAGAACGTAAGATTAATTATCTACAATTCAATAGGACAGAAAATTAGGACGTTAATTAACGGAACGGTGATCGCAGGAAAAAATACTGTTTTTTGGAACGGTAAAGATGATCACGGAGCGAAATGTGCCAGCGGCATTTATTATTTCATGCTCACTCTCGGTGGTAATAGGTTCAGTAATAAAATGGTTATGATTAAATAATCAATTTAAAACGCTTATTAGAACTATTATTTCATTTCACAATATTAATTAGGCCTAACCATATACTATTGAGACAGATTAACCTTAAATATAAGTTGGAATTATTGTGGCACTCTTGGCAGGTTAATCAAAGCCGCAGCAAGAAATATCAGGTTAGCTGACCATGCAGTAAGCATGGGGCTTAATGCCCCGTTCTTTCCAAATGCAAGGCTTATCTGCATAAAAACAAGATAAATAAAAGTTACAAGTATATTTACTCCTACCTGTACTGCAAGTCCGCCTCTTCTTTTATTAGCTGAAATCGGCAGGCCGAAAAACACAACAATAATACTTGCCATAGGGAACGAAATACGTGAATAATATTCAATTAAAGTACTTGTGGGATCATTACCGGCACGCTTTTGTGAATCTATTAACTTATTGAGTTCGCGAAGATTCATATTCTCAGGTTTCTGTTGTTTGGAAAATAAATCTTCCGGCTTAAAATTTAGGTAAGTAATTTTCAATGTTTTGAAAAATAATGCACTCTGGTTTTCTAGATCTAAAGTTCGCTGAATTCCGTTATTTGCTATCCAGGCATGTGCTACAGTATCATAAATCATACTTTGAGCGTCTATTCTCGATATAATTCTGGTAGGATCGTCATTTGCAAATTCTTCAATACTTACTCTGATAGCCTGATTCCGGGAATTATCAAAGTAAGAAATACTGACAATTCTTGTTTTAGAATCCTGGAAGAATATGTTACTGCCGAGATAGTTGTATCCTGAATCCAGATACTTAACTTCGATTTTTTCCTTTGTTTCGTTTGCCAAAGGTACTACATAACCGGCAAAATATACCGAGAACAAGCTTATAACAAACGCAGTTAGAAGAAAGGGCACCATAAACCTGTATAAACTTACACCACCGGCTTTGATAGCAGTTAATTCACTTAAGCTGGCCGCCTTACCCGCTGTAAATAGTGCTGCAAACAAAACAGCCACGGGAGTCATTAATTTTATTATTTCCGGGCTGAATACAATATAATAATTAAGAATAATGGAAAATGGTACGTTTTGATCCAAAAAATTTCCAATATTTTCAACCATATTAATGATTACAAAAATCAGTGTAAATGAAATTATTCCAAAAATAATTGTCTGAAGAAACTGCTTAATTAGATATTTATCTATAATTTTCATTTATTCTTATTATAACCCTGTTTCTAAAATCATCATGATGATTGTACTTCTTCATTATCCTGGGATAACATTCTCCAGTGCTTCGGGATAAGTTTCTTAAGAAAATTGAAATTAATTAAAATAGTTTCCTGGATAGTCTTAGTTGTTAAAATAATTCCGGCAACACTAAGCAGTATATTTGCTGACCACATCCCCCAGAAGGGAGTAATAAAATTTCTATCAGCCAGTTTTTCGCCGCCTATCAGGAAAGCCCAGTATATAACAAAGAAGAATAAGCTTATGCTGGCTGCAACTCCAAATCCGCCTTTCCTCACCATTACTCCTAATGGGGCGCCTATTAAAATAAATACAATGCATGCTACCGGTAGGGCATATTTTTTATGGATTTCAACCATATATGAATTAACTTGTTCCTGGATAGATTCTTCGGAGCGGAAGCTTGCCAGAACAATATTTTTTGAAGTACGGATTTTTTCAAGCGCTCTGCTGAAAACCACATCAGGATTTTGCACCTTAACTACTGGCAATTGTGAATATGAGAAAGGGCTGCTGCTGTTTATTAAGAGATATCTTTCTGATTCTATTTGCAGGCTTTTAAATGAAACATTTCTTATTTTGGTTAAACTGTCTACAATGGTAAGCATAGCATGTGTACCAAGTTCCCTGTCACCTCTTGGCCCGCCTGGTCCTGATTGTTGAAATGAAAATTGATCCCCATTCATTGTAATCCGGTGTTTCTTAAAAAGTAGCTTACGGTAAAGATCACTTTGATTTATACTTGACTGATGAATCTCCCCGTCCCAAAGATCCATCAATAATTTTGCCTGATCTTTAGAAAAATAAATCTTGCCTTCGCGGGCAGTAACTATATTTACTTGTGAGGGATCAGTGTAATCATAAATTACAACATCTTGAAGTTCGTTAGTGTTTTTGTTTATTCCCTTAACAAGAATTGCATAGTTTGCAACCTCCTGAGAAAATACCCCGGGCTCTAATGAAAGAGTTGGTTTTTGTCTTGAAATATCCTCCATTAAAAGTTTTGCATGGTGATTTGCATCAGGAAGAACATCATCATTGAAAACAAACAACAAGTAGCCAACTACAATACTCGCAAGAAAAGGTGCTAACATCATCCTATAAAGACTTGAACCGGAAGATTTCATTATTGTCACTTCGTTATTCTGTGACATATTGCCAAATGCCATTAGAGTTGCCACTAAGGTTGCCATTGGTATAACCAGTACAACCATCCATGCAAGGTTAAAGGTAATTAATTTTATTATTACCCAAACATCAAGGCCCTTTCCAACCAGCCTGTCAGCAAATTTCATCAGAAATTGTAGAAGAAATATACACATCAAAGTTATGATGGAAAATACGAAAGGTACTACGTGATTTCTGAGTATATACATTGATAAAATCATGCCGATAATATATAAAAGCAGTTAAAGTTTAACAAGTTGTAGAGTGTGAATTTGATAATTTAAAACTGGAGTAAAATATAATTAAGTAAATCTAGTATTGTCCAATATTTGAATGGGTTTGTTAAAATACATAAAATATTATTCCGTGTAAATTGACCGGTGTAATTTATATCTATCCAGCCTCACGTACCATATCACAATATATTTAAATTAAAAATAGTTAGAATAATTGTTCCAAGTTATAAATCATTTTCTTATGTTATAATAAGTGTTTATAAAGTCTTTGTGCGGCTCAATTATTATATTTAATTCACCACATTATAATAAATATTTTTACTTGCAATCAATGATAAAGTCAAATCTGTTATAATTTTAAATGCATACAATAAAAGTATCTGAAATAGCGAATGAAGAATTTTTAAGGAGAGATACATTGAATGAAATTGTTGACTACATCCAAAGTAGTATCGGCATATTCCATGAGGAATTAAAAGAGTTCTTAAGTATCCCCAGCATAAGTATGCTTCCGGAACATAAAGAAGATATAAACCGATGTGCTTCGTATGTGGCAAATATGTTACATAATGCAGGTATGAGCAGAGTTGAAATATTTAAAACTGAAGGTCATCCACTGGTTTATGGTGAATGGTTGGGAGCTCCGGGTAAGCCTGTTGTACTTATTTACGGACATTATGATGTGCAGCCTGTCGATCCGGTTGAATTATGGGAGACGCCTCCATTTGATCCGGTTATAAAAGATGGGAAAATCTATGCACGGGGTACTACTGATGATAAGGGACAAATATTCATGCATTTTAAAAGTGTTGAATCTTTTTTCAAAGTTGACGGAAGTCTGCCCCTGAATGTGAAGTTTATTATTGAAGGCGAAGAAGAAACGGGTAGCCAAAACCTGGAATCATTTATTAATAATAATGCTGAAATATTAAAATGCGATGCAGTATTGATATCGGATACTGCATTATTTGATGAAGGAATACCTACTCTTACTTATGGCTTACGCGGTCTTTCATATATTGAACTTGAAGTTTCCGGCCCCAAAGCTGATTTACATTCGGGAACATACGGAGGCGCCGTAGGCAATCCAATTAATATTCTAGCGGAAATAATAGCAAAACTTCACGATAAAAACGGAAGAATTAATATTCCTCATTTTTATGATGATGTATTAAAAATTACTACTAAAGAAAAAGAAAATATTAAAAAATTAAAATTTTCAGAAAAGAAATTTGCCGCGGAAACCGGTGTTCGAATGCTGGATGGTGAAAAAGGATATACCACTTTGGAGCGGATTTGGGTGAGACCTACACTGGACTGTAATGGTATTTGGGGTGGTTTTACAGGTAAGGGAGCTAAAACTGTAATCCCTTCAAAAGCCTCTGCAAAAATTAGTATGCGCCTCGTTCCTAACCAGGATCCTAATAAAATAGCAAAACTTTTTACAAAGTATATCAAATCCATTGCTCCTAAATCGGTTAAAGTTGAAATGAAAAATTTGAACGGCGCATACCCCATTCTAACTCCGTTAGATAATTTTGCAACAATTGCGGCAGCAAAATCAATGGAAAAAGCATTTAATAAAAAAATTGTATTTATGAGGGAAGGAGGTTCCGTACCTATTGTAACTGTTTTTTCAAAGAAACTTAATGCTCCTGTTGTTTTGATGGGACTTGGACTAAATAGTGAAAACCTCCATGCGCCTAATGAGCATTTCAATCTAAATCATTTTAGGCTTGGAATAATCAGTTCGGCTTACTTTATGAAAGAATTTTCATTATAATTTATATGTTCGATTCTGAGACTGATAATTAAAATTAAGTAGTTATGCTTTATTGAAATCGTACTTTTAAAATTTACATTGTTTTTTTATAATTTTTAGCATTAATATTAATTGTGATTGTGAATGTGAAGTTCGGCATAATTATTGATGTTTAAAAAGATATTTTTAGGTTCTTTATTTATAGAAATATGATTAAAAAGTATATACTATTATTACTGGTAATTGCCACTTCTTTCATGTTTTATACTTGCGGTAAAAAAACAAATGAAGAAGTAAAAGCCCCTGGTGAAGATGTTGCCACCTCACCGGATAAAGATGCACAAATTCAACAATACAACTTGGGTGTTAAAGAAGCTCAGGCTGGAAATAGAAATCCATGCGATACTTTATCATTAATCGCTTATGTACTTGCAAATTACCCGCAGGGTTCTTACCTCGTAAATTTTGATAAAACTCTAACATTCAATATCCCCAAACCTGCCGTAATTTATTCTGAACAGAGCGATGGCACCTATATTTTTGCGCTGATTGCTAGATCAAAACCGGGGGAAAGATTAATTGAACCGAAAAATATAGTAGGGTATGATGAAAGTTTTATAGATTTAGACAGCACCAGGCTTGGGACAGCATTTTTCTATCTTACATTATTTAAGTGTGATAACGGTACTTTTGCAAAAATTTGGGAGTCGCCTGTTCCTGATGATGGCGGTTTTAATAATATGACTATGGAAAGGTGGTCTTTTAATGGGACTCCTTTTGTTAAAATAGATTTTCATTACGCACGCGGTGTAGGTCATATAGATTATAATTATTTTCTAATTAATGGACTAACCCAATTGCCCCACTTATTAATGACTTATAAAGGAATTGATTTTCAAAGAACTATTGCAAACGTTAATAATGATAAGTATCCTGATTATTATGAATACCTTTATTATAACTACTCTGACAGAGTATTAGTGAAAGATTCCATTGCATTTATATGGGATGTAAAAGACAGTGTGTATGTGAACACCCGTAACCATCGCCAGACTCGCCCTTATTGATTTTTTCATTATCTTTATAATTCAATTTTACTAATTTTATTAATTAATTTTCTTTCCCATATAATGGGCTGATAAGAAGGCTCTGATTTAAAATTTTATTATAGCCTGTATTTCTTATACAATAATTTATTTTATCTATTAATTAAGGAATGTAATGTCTGAAGGTGAGTTGAAGCTTGATCCGCTTGTACAATATTTTGAAAAGTCAGGGTATATACCTGAGATTATTGGGGATAGGAAGGTTTTTAAATACTTTGAATCAGCTAAGGAAGAGATCAATTCTTTAAATGATGGTGTAGGTTTAAGGGAATTATCAGGTTGTGGAATCTTTGAACTTGAAGGCAAAGATGTAATGGATTTCTTTCACAGGATATCAACCAATTCGTTAAGAGATGTTCAGTCAAATTCCGTAGCTCAAACAATCTTTACTACGGAAAAGGGAAGAATCATAGATTCTGCTGTTATTATAAATTTTGACGATCACCAATTACTTGTATGCAGCCAGGCCCATAAATTCAAAATCAGAAGCTGGATTGAAAAATATATAATTACTGATGACGTAAAAATAAATGATCCTGTTGGCAAATATATACTGTTGGAGATATTAGGTCCACAGGCAGATTCATTTATGACTCTTGTTTGCGGGAATGTCGTTAATGAAGTAAAACTGAATAAATTTAAATCAGTCATTTCCGAGGGTGTACTATTTTATATGACGAAGCTTAAGGAAAGGAATGGTAATCTAAAATTCTGGCTTTTGCTAAATCCGGAAAATGGAGTAAGGCTGGTAGATTTTATGTTGAAAAATAAAGGAATTTTCAATTTTAACATAATAGGAGAAGAAGCATATAAATATTATCGTGTTATGCAGGGAATTCCCGCTTCACCAAACGAGATTAATGATCTTTTTAATCCCCATGAAGCAAAGCTAACCGACTTAGTCAGCTTTACGAAAGGTTGTTATATAGGGCAGGAAGTAATTGCCAGGCTTGATACTTATGAAAAAGTTCAAAAACATTTAACAGGAATTATATTTATTGAACCTGTTAAAGAATCATCTACTTTTATTTTATATGATGAAGCGGGTAACGATGCAGGTATTGTAACTTCCGTGGTTTATTCTGAAAAGTGTAAAAAAAGTATCGGTTTAGCTTATGTTAGAAATACTTACAAACAGGCGGGAACCGGACTAATTTCAAAAGATGAAGTTGGTAAAATTGTTAAAGTTGTGGTTGAAAGTTTACCCTTTCATAAAAATCAGCTTAATAGATGAAAAATAGCTGGGTTAAAAAATGGCAAAGATTTATACAAAAACAGGGGATAATGGAGAAACAGGAATTTTCGGCGGCAGCAGGGTTCCAAAGTATTCTATCCTAATTGATGCTTATGGAACTATTGATGAATTAAATTCGTTTATTGGCCTGGCTGTTACTGAAGTGAGGGATGCCGATGTAGAAGCACTTCTTGAAAAAATTCAGGATGAGTTATTTATTGTAGGCTCTAATCTTTCGTTGCCGGAACATGAAACAGGCAAACAATCTTTGATTCCCCAGGTTACTGACTTATTCATCACTGACACTGAGCTGGCTATAGATAAGTATGAAGAGAAACTGGAACCCTTAAAGAATTTTATACTTCCTGGCGGATCAAAAGGAGCTGCACTTTTGCATACATGCAGGACGATTTGCAGACGCGCCGAAAGAAAGGTTGTGCAATTAAAAAGTAAGGAGAATGTTAACGATAATATAGTTATATTCCTGAACAGACTTTCAGATTTGTTCTTTGTTTTAGCACGGCATGAAAATATGATCTCAAATGTTCCCGACATAAAGTGGAACACTAAGACCTGAGAAACTCAATTAGAAAGTTAAAACGGAAGATGCCCTGCATCTACTTTCTTCCGGGGGTGAATTTTGGTTTCGACGGGGTTATGGAGTCGTAGGACTGCGCACCGTGTTCCCCGAATACACGTTAACGAATTGGGAACAAAAATATAACTGGCGAATATAATTACGCCCTAGCTGCCTAATTAAACGGTAGCCGTTCATTGAATTTTCGCGTACCGGGATTCAAATGAGCGACGTTAAGGTACGATAGCTGATTCTATCGCCCTTATAGATGATGCGAAATCTTTAATGGGCAGGCTTGAAGTGATCCTTGTTTGTCTGGTAGCTTTAAGTCAAAACAAAAACAAACTATGTGTGTAGACGTTCTATGGTGCTGAACTTCGGACGCGGGTTCGACTCCCGCCACCTCCACTAAGTTACGCTTGATAGGATTACATCTGTTGGCTGGCTATATATATTTATGCGAATATAATATATGTATGTGTTATTAATATATTTTAGGCGCTCAGAATTAATAAGGTTATTTCTATTTTCTTTATTTCTCATTTCTAATTTACTTTCCCAAACCTGGCATCAAACAACCGGAATTAATGGTGGAATAATCAAATCAATTGTCAAAAACCCTAGTTCATTAAATAATATTAGTCTATTTGCCGGGGCTATTGGCAACGGTGTGTTTCTTTCAACAAATGCCGGTTCAAGCTGGACTTGAATTAATAACGGATTATCAGATACGGCTGTTTATGCACTTGTCTTTAACTCCGATAATCCCGATTCCCCTGAGGCAGCCGTCAATTATTTATTCGCAGGAACACAAGAAAATGGTATATGCCTTTCAACAAATTATGGTTCAAACTGGACGCAAGTTAATAACGGATTAACAAACAGAGATGTTAATACACTTGCTGTATGCCGTAACGGACCATCTGGTTACAATATTTTTGCCGGTACCTGGGGCAGCGGTATATTTCTTTCTACTAATAACGGCTCAAGTTGGACTCAGGTTAATAATGGGTTGTCAAGTTTATATGTTAATACTATAATAGTAAGCCCCGCTAATTCAGGGCCTATAGTCGCAAGCATTAATAATATATTTGCAGGAACACTTGATGGCGGCGTTTATCTTTCAACAAATAACGGTTCGAGCTGGGCTGAGATTAATAATGGACTAATAAGCCAATCTGTCGTATCTCTCCAGGTGAGTTCTGATGGTTCAAATTTATTTGCCGGAACTAATGGTAATGGTGTTTATCTTTCAACAAATAACGGTTCAAACTGGACTCAAATTAATAATGGGCTCACAAATCAATATATACAGTCACTTGCTCTTATTTCTTATGTGGCGGATTCTTCAGGGACAAGCAGTTCCGTTTTATTTGCAGGTACAAACGGCGGCGGTGTTTATTTTTCAACAAATAACGGTTCAAACTGGGTTCAGGCTAATAACGGATTAAGTAATAAAGATGTTTTATCTTTAATTTTAAGCACAAATCAGTCAGGCAACACCTGTTTATTTGCCGGGACTGATGGTGAGGGAATCTTTTGGGCCGCAATAGAAGACCTTATAAAGTCGGTGGATGTAATCACTAATTCTGCGGATAGTGTAACATTGAATTCAGTTTTTTTGGACGGAGAAGTTTATACAGGTGGTTCAAGTTGTACAGTCCAAATCGACTATGGAACAACCTCCAACTATGGCGCAGCTGTAACAGCATCCAAAAGCTCTGTAGCCGGTAGTCCAAATATAGAAGTAAGCGCTCACTTAACCGGATTACTGGCTAATACTTTATATCATTATAGATTAAAGGTTGTGAACAGTAACGGGATAATTTATGGAACGGATTCTACATTTTTTACACTTCCGGTTTGGCAGCAATCGAGTGGACTTTCAACTGGAGTAATCAATTCATTTGTTGCAGTCTCTTCCGGGATAAATAGTTCCAAATTATTCGCTAGTTCTTGGGGCCGCGGTGTGTACCTTTCAACAGATAATGGGTCAAGTTGGGTCCCGGTTAATAATGGGCTAAAATCAACTTACGTCTCAACTTTCGCTGTTACTCCAAACCTGACTGAAACAAATACCACGAATTTGTTTGCTGGTACCCTGGACAATGGTATTTATCTTTCATCAAATAACGGATCAACTTGGAGTCAAGTTAGTATTAAAGGTCTGACAGATACTGCTATTAGTGCTCTTGCGGTGATCCCTAATGAGTCCGGTGGTTCTGATTTATTTGTTGGAACTGATAATTACTGGGGAGGTGTCTATTTATTATCAAATAACGGTTCTAGTTGGAACCAGCTTTTTATGACGGGCGTTTTAAATGGCCAGATTAGTACTTTTGCAACAAGCCCCAACTCGTCGGGTGGTTCTAATTTATTTATTGGTACTAAACCTAGTAGTTTATTTAATGGGGTTGGAGTATATAGATCAACAGACAATGGTTTGAACTGGGGTCGGTTTAATACCGGATTTCAAGCTATATACGTTACAAGTTTTGCCACAAGTATCACAGAGGGAGGTGATACCAATTTATTTGTTGGAACTTATGGTATTGGCGGTGGTGTGTACCTTTTAAAAAATAATGGCTCAAGCTGGACTCAGATTAATAACGGACTTACAAATTTATTTGTTAATGCTCTTGCCTTAAGCCCCACCGGAACTGGCGGTTCTTTTTTATTTGCGGGAACTGATGGTGGCGGTGTTTATTTTTCAACAGATAATGGTACAACCTGGAATCAGGTTAATAATGAACTTATAAATACAAATGTGTTAGCTCTTTTCGTGAGCGGTAACTATTTGTTCGTCGGAACTAATGGAAGCGGTGTCTATAGAGCTTCAATTGCAGACCTTAAAAATATTACAGCCATTACCACTGACCCCGCCACTAATATAAAGCCAACTTCAGCTACTCTTAACGGTGTAGTTTATCCGGATGGATTAAACACTACGGTTCTCTTTGACTACGGCCTGACAAACAGTTATGGTTCTACATTACCTGCATCTCAAAGCCCGGTAACGGGAAGTTCAAATGTAAATGTAAGTGCAGATTTAACCGGGCTAAAATCAAACACATTATATCATTATAGAGTTAGAGCCACAAATAGTGAGGGAACAATCTTCGGGAATGATAATGTATTTAGGCCTAACTTGGTTTATTACCCTTCTTCTCTTTTATTATCGCAAAGTTATTCTTTCGGTGATTTTACTCAATCTACAAGCTACCGGCTCATTGGTTTGCCTGGAAATATTGATACTCCATTATCACAATTTATGACGGGTACATTTAATCAAGATTGGAACGCATATTATGATAATGGAGATACAAGTAATTATTTAGTAAAATACGATAGTTCTTCATACTTCCGATTTAAACCGGGGAATGGATTTTGGGTAATAAGTAAAAATGCTGTTAACCTTTCTCAAACTGTAGGTACAGTATTGTTGACCGATAATTCATATTCAATTCCTTTGCATGGTGGATGGAATATAATTTCAAATCCATTTGGAAACAGTATTATTTGGGATAGTGTTATCTCAGAAAACTCTTTAAGTTCGAATTCAAAAATTTATGTCTGGAATGCAGGCTGGTCAACATCTGAATTATTTAGTTCCTGTTTGGGATATTATTTTTATAACAGCCAAAATTTATCATCTTTAAAATTAGAATATAATCCGGATACTTCAATTGTTAAAAGCCCTGCTAAAGGCTTAGTAGTGAATAATATTGATTTAAAAAATTCATTGAAGCTAACCCTAAGCTCAGGCAGCAAAGATACAGCTTTTGTTATAATTGCAATCGATTCAACTTCAAGTAACAATTATGATATACATGATGTATTAATCCCGCCTGGTGATTTTATAAATACCGGAATCGCTTTATACAACAAAAATCTTTCTATCCCTTATAAGTATATGTTTAAAGAAAGCCTGCCACTGAAAACGGATGGCCAGATATTTAATATCGAAATCACAGATATGCAGAAAGAACCGATAACTTTAAAATTGGATGGAATTAATAATTTTACCGGAAATGAAGTTTATTTATTGGATAAATCCAATGCCAGGCTGTATAATATAAAAGCAAATAATTCTATTAGTCTAAACCCGGTTCAGGAAGAAGAATACCAGATTTTGATAGGCGACAGTGTACTAATTAAAACAGCGGAGCAGGAGATATTGCCTACGGAATATCAGTTATATCAAAATTATCCAAACCCATTTAATCCGACTACAACAATTGAGTATTCAATTCCAAAAACTAGTGTAGTAATGTTGAAGGTTTATGATTTACTGGGTAGGGAAGTCGCCTCACTGGTAAACGAACAACAACCTGCAGGATATTACAATGTTATTTTCCCATTAAAAGGAAGATTCGCTTCCGGAGTATACTTTTACAGGCTGCAAGCGGGCAATTTTTCGAAAGTAAAAAAACTTTTACTGCTTAAGTAAGCAAAGCCATCCTTACTTAATAAAATCATTTTCTTTGCAGCAAAATAGTTACCCGACCTGATTTGGTAGAAATAAACACCGCTTGATAATGTATATGCATTAAAACTAACAGAATAGCTACCTGCCGGTTTTGCTTCATTAACCAAAGTTGCTACTTCTTTTCCCAGGATGTCATAAATTTTCAATGTAACATTGCCTGCTTTTGCAATCTGGTAGTTTATTAATGTTGATGGATTAAACGGATTTGGATAATTTTGTACCAGCTTATAAGAAAAGGTAATATTTTTTTCCCTGCTGCTAACATTAGTAACAAGCTGTGAGTATTTAGTTCTTGCATTAGCAATAGCAGTCCGGAGGTCACTAAGGCTATTACCGGCGGCAATCGCAAATGCAACTTTTAACGTATCTCCTGCCTGAAAGGTGAACGGACCGCCGGATGTAACCTCGGAAACATCTCCAACCCCGGCGCTGGATTTTCCGATACCGCTTGACAACGCTCGCCATTTTTCAGTTTGTGTAAATCCTCCGTTTACGCCAAAATATCCGTCGGAACCGTCATTAAGAATTGCCCAAAAACCATAATTGTCAGATGAAATTAACGCAGTAGCAACTAACGTATCAAAAGGCTCCGTTGTGTGCATTGAACAGCCCAATTTACCCTGGTTATCCCATACGGTGGAATCACCGGGACCTCCGGCTAAATCCCAATCAAAATAGAGTCCTACATAAAAATTTGAAATGGTTGTATTGTCACTAAAACTATAATTCAGAATTATATAGTTATTATCGGAAGGTGAAGAATAAGTATAAGAATCTAATTGGGTTGTTATTCCCGAAGAATATTGAGAATTATTATCGTCAAAAATGTTAACACCGTGTTGAAAAGATAAATCTTTAGCAATTTGAATAGTTAAAGGCTGAACTATGTAGAATGAACTATCCTGTGCATTTCCATCTGCAGAATCTCTGGCAGCATCTTTTATCGAATTAGATGAAGTTCCATACATTAAAGCTCCTTCAAAAAGTAAGTTGTTTCCTTTTTTATATTGAAATCCGCTACCTTCAGTGTTATTCGGATAATCATTAAATGCTATATCCCCTTTACTTGTTATTGTCAATGAAACATTATTACCCGATTGATCAGAATATGTTGGATTGACAGATACACTAATTAATTGAAAATCTGAATAATCGCCATCGTTAAAATCCAACCTAAAGAGAAGAAATGAATTTGAAGGAATTGAATTAGCTAGTGTAAATGAAAATTCAGAACTATAATTGTCTATCGAATCTAAAGTACCCAAACTACTAATGCTAAATGAAGCATTATTAACTGTTGCATAAGGATTCATACTTACAAATGTCACGGTTAGATTCTGGATAGGCCTTAAATAGTTCACGAATTTAACTGCGACTGAAATATTTTCCCCCGGTTCGAATATCCCGTTTCCATTTCCTCCGGGTGGAGCATCTGAATATTGTATATTAACAGCTCGGACAGATTCTGAATTTGAATCAGCAAGCGCTTTGTAAGCATTTAATTTTCCCTTACCTATCTGGTAAATATATCCGGGATTATAAGTATCAATATTATCGCAATTTACTCTAACCTGTTCAGCTACCTGAAGAGGGGTATAATTAGGGAAACGGGCACAAACTAATGCTGCAACTCCTGCTGTTAGAGGAGAGGAAAATGAAGTCCCCACTCCGTATAAATATTCATTTGTGTCATTTCTGTTTGGCTGCCAGGTAGAATATATATTAACCCCCGGGGCAGCTAAGTTAACATCCTGGCCATAATTTGAGAAACTCGCAACAGAATCATAATTATTATTTTGACCCGTAGCCGTAACAGAAAGGACACCGGGATAAGCAGCGGGATAAAATTGTTTTGAAGTTGCATCATTTCCGGCAGCGGCCACGATAAGCGCTCCGTTATTTTGCGCATAAATTAAGGCTGCCTGTTCAGCATTAGAATATCCATAACCACCCCAACTGCAATTTATTACTTTTGCGCCGTTTTCTGCAGCATATTGAATTCCTTCAGCTCCATAAACAATATATGGGTCCCCTGTACTGGAGTCAATCAAATTTGCTTGTGAAACCTTTACAGCCATAATTTTGCATTTGTAACCAATTCCCGCTACACCAATGCCATTATTTGTAACAGCATCGGCAGTTCCTGCTACCAATGTTCCATGAACAGGTACATCTTCAATCGGATTATTGTCCGGTGTTGCGTTCTCCTCTGCATCACCTAGGCCGCCAAAATCCCAGCCTATGGAATCATAAGCATATGGATCACCAGCCCAATTGTTATTAATTTCTTTCCAATTATGCCAGATATTTGCATATAAATCCGGATGAGGCCAATCCACACCAGTATCCACAATAGCGATTATAATATTAGTATCGCCTGTAGAAATATTCCAGGCATCTTCCGCCTGTATCGATGTTAGAAATTCTTGTTTTGACAAGAAATCAGGATCATTTGGAGTTAATGCAATTCTTCTTACATATTTTGGTTCTGCCCATTCAATATTGTTATCTGTTTCCTTAAGTTTTGAAGCAACAAAAAACGGATCAACCCCTGTACTATATTTTGTTATTACTATTTTATCTAATGCTGTTGCTGCTTTTAATGGGTTTGATTTAAACATTTGTTTTGCTGAGGAAAATTTAAACCTACTCAATTTAACATTAAGTTCTGCAGGCAGACTTGATACTTTAGATAATACATTAACAGGATTATCTTTTAATTTAACGACTATAGTATTAGCCAGATAATATAAATTTCCTCTATGAATAACTCTTTGTGGTCCCGGCTGGTTCGTAAAACCTAAAATAAAAAAAGACAATAAGAAACCAAATAAAAAAAATGAATAATGTCTGGCAGTGTTAAATTTTATTTGCATTAAATTTGATGATAGCTAATAAAGATTATATATAACAATATTACAAAATATGTTCCTATAAACAACAGATAATTTATTGAATCGTAAAATTTTAAGAATATAAAAAGATAATCGCTAAAAAGTTAAAAATTAGGCACTAACAAATATTTGAAACAGTTATGGGGATTTGTTATGATTTGTCTACCATTAAAAAAATATGATTTTATGAGCTTCAATAAAATACTTAAATGAGCTATTAAGTTATTAATAAAATTAATTATAGCAATTCTCAGTTAATTCCAGGAATTAATATCATAATTAATAATATAGTCCGGACTACAACTTCTTGTCCCCTGCACTTTATTAATTAAACCTTCTCTGTAAATGAAATGTCTATAATGTGAAGTTTTTAATAAAATTTATTTTGTGATAAAGAGCAAAGTATATTATAGAATTTTATTACCGTATGACCACCAGTGAAAAAATTTTATTAAAGGTTAAATAAAAAAATTAGCTGGAATTAATTACTGCTGTATATTGTGTATTTACCATATATTGAGTTTAATTCTTTATTTTGCTTACTTTATAATTTAAATAAATTTCTATTTAATTTTGGTTTCAAATGGTTTGAAATTTTGCTATATTTTAAAGATACATTCTGACTCACTATATGCAGTGATAAAAATTTTGCAGAACTGAAATGTCTGAGATTTTTAGCTTAATTTTTCCCACTTAAAATAATAAAATGGATGATTTTGTGAGATTATTGCATAATGGAAATAACTTTTCCCCAACTGCAGTTTGTGGTGAAAAGTACATTAATTTGATAAATTGGCTTAGCGGAGTAAATTCCGGATTAAATAAAGTTGCTATAAGGCTGTTATTTTTTCTTGCTTTTTTTTTAACAATTTATCCAATCAGTGCTTATTCACAAAATAAGAGTTTTTCTGATTCCGTAAAAACCTTTACTCTGGAACATTGTATAAGTTATGCTTTGCAGAACCAGCCAGTTCTTAATCAAACCAAAATTAATCAATCTATTGTTAGTACAAACAATGCAATCAACTTGTCCGGCTGGTTGCCCCAATTAAGTATCTCCGGAAGTCTTGTCCATTTTTATCAATTGCCAACTACACTTATTGCTAACCCGGTTCCCGGAGGGCCCGTAATACCAACGCGCGAAGGTACAAGCAATACATTTATCCCGGCTTTATACGCTTCAGAAACAATATTCGACCCGCAGCTTTTAAGTGCCGCATTGAAAGCACCTTTAAATACAAAACAGGCTGAACAAATTACTGACAGCACTAAGATATATATTGTTTCAGCCGTTAGTAAATCATTCTTTAATCTCCTTATGACTCTTGATCAGATAAATGTTTTAAAAGAAGATACAGCACGTCTTGGGAGGACAGTAGAAGATACGCACGAGCAGTTCAACGAGGGAATTGTTGATGAAACAGATTATGAACAGGCCGTAATTTCGCTAAACAATTCAGCAGCTCAACTGAAACAGCAAACCGAAAATGTGGTTCCTGCATATGCGGCTTTAAAACAAATAATGGGATATCCTCCGGAAAAACAATTTAATGTGGCTTTTGATACTGCTCAGATGGACAAGGAGATAAATATTGACACTACAAAACAATTGCAGTATGAAAAACGTATAGAGTATCAGGAACTCCAAACTGCAAAAAAACTGCAAAGTCGACAGACTCTTTCAGATGAATTTGCTTTTTTGCCTAGTGTTTCTGCTTTTTATACTTATTATGATGAATATGAAAGCAATACTTCTTCAAATCTATTTAAAAATGTTTATCCTTATTCTACTATTGGATTATCGTTTAATCTGACAATATTTACAGGATTTTCACGTATCGAAAGCATACATGAATCTTCATTGGAAGAAGATGTTCTGGATTTGTCAGAGATAAGTCTGAAATCGCAGATCTATACCGAATATACCGCGGCGTTGGCTAATTATAAGAGTAATCTGTTTAACTGGCGGCTTCAAAAAGATAATCAGGTTCGTGCAAAAAAAGTTTTCGATATAGTCTTGCTCCAGTATGAACAAGGTATTGTAGCATATCTGAATTTAATTGTTGCTGAGTCAAATTTGATTACGGCGGAAATAGGTTACGTAGACTCATTGTACCAGCTTTTATCTAGTAAGGTCAACCTTGAAAAAGCAATGGGTGAACTATCTATTAATTATTAAGTATTAAAACTACGGTAATTATGAATAAAGTAATATTGATCTTAACAATAATAAGCGGCCTGTTTATTTCTTCATGTAAACAACCTCAGGCACCTCCTCCTTCGGCTGTACCGGTAAATTTATTTACCGTTAAGGCTCAAAAAGTTACTTATTACGACAGATATATTTCCACATCGGTCGCACTTAGCCAGGTGGATCTGCATCCTCAGGTACAGGGATATATCACCGGTATCTTTTTTAAAGAAGGCTCCCATGTAAGAAAAGGAGAGAAGCTGTATGAGATTGACAGGAGTATTTATGAAAACAATTACAAATCCGCCCAGGCGAATGTTAAAGTTGCTGAAGGAAATTTAAAACAAGCGCAGGAAGATGCCGATCGTTATGAACAACTTAATCAGCATAAAGCCGTTGCAAAACAAATTTATGATCATGCGATGATAACATTGGAAAACTCGAAAAGTCAATATGATTCTGCAGTCGAAGCATTAAAAACAGCAAGTACCAATTTAAATTTTTCGATTATAACTGCTCCGTTCAACGGTACAATAGGATTCAGCATGGTGAAATTAGGAGATTTAGCAACTATAGGTCAAACCGTTCTTAACACCGTTTCTTCAGATGACCCGATGGGTGTAGATTTCCTGATAAATGAAAAACAGCTAACATATTTTGAAAATATTCAGAGCAGCAGAAATAATCCCGGAGATTCCATCTTTACTATTATACTGCCAGACAACAGCATCTATCCTTATGAAGGTAAAATTTCAGTAATAGACCGTTCGGTTGATCCCCAGACGGGTACAATAAGGATTAGGGTTGTTTTTCCTAATCCGAAACTTATTCTACGTGCCGGTATGACTTTGGTATTAAGAGTTCGTAACCTGGAATTAACTCCGCAATTATTAATACCAAATCAAGCCGTTGTAGAAGAAATGGGTGAATATTTTATTTACCTTGCCAAAGATTCAACGCTGGCAAATACAGGTGAATCAGGTAGTGAATCCGCCCAGCCGAAAAGTAATCATTCGATGTTTGCATTTCAGAAAAAGATTAAGTTGGGAACCGTAATACCTCCTAACATCATAGTTGAAAGCGGCATAAAGGAAGGCGATAAGATAGTAGTTGAAGGAGTGCAGTCACTACATAATGGCTCGCGGATAAAACCATAGGAAGAACAATGTGCCGCCCCTGCAAAAAACAAATGAAACCAACAGAACAATTTATTCAAATGTCTGTTCAAAAAATTATTTAAGTATGTTTACATTTTTAGAGACGGTTCATGCCCCGTCTCTAAAATTTAATATTAAATCCATTTTCCAAGATTTATAAATTAACTATGATCGCTAATACATTTATTAAAAGACCCGTAACCGCTATGGTTATTTCCGTAGTATTAGTGATTACAGGTGTTATCTGTATTTATAATTTACCCATTGAGCAATATCCTCAAATCACTCCGCCTGTTGTCCAGGTAAACGGACAGTTTACCGGGGCTGATGCACTTACAGTAGAGCAAACAGTAGCTACGCCAATCGAACAGCAGGTAAACGGTACTCCGGGGATGGAGTATATGCAAAGTAATAATACCAATAACGGTTTGATGTCAATGAATGTAACATTTGATCTCGGAACCGATATAGATATTGCAACGCTTGACGTTCAAAACAGGGTAAGTATTGCCACACCTTTACTTCCGGCTGCAGTAAGTCGTCTGGGTCTTACAGTACGTGCCCTTAATCCAAGCATGCTTATGATGGTCTCCGTTTTCGCGCCTAACGGAACGCACGATATTACTTTTCTGGATAATTATACGAATATATTTATTCAGGATGCTTTGCTGCGCGTTCCGGGTGTTGGAAGTATAAGCAGGTTTTCGGATGATTTCAGTATGCGTATCTGGATGGACCCTGAAAAAATGGCTGCCAACTCACTAACTCCAACGGATGTTATCAACGCATTAAACGCCCAAAATGTTCAGGTTGCTGCCGGATCTGCCGGTGTACCGCCTCAGAAAAAAACACAAACATTTGAATTGGGCATACTCGTAAACGGAAGATTAAGTACCATAACTGATTTTGAAAATGTGATTGTTAAAACTATTCCGTCAACCGGTGAACTGGTATATCTGAAAGATGTTGCAAGAGTTGAACTAGGAAGATTTACTTTTTCAAGCAATTCATTTGTTGACGGGAAAAGAGCCTCATGCCTGTTGATATACCAGGCACCTGGAAGCAATGCACTTAATACTGCAAATGGTGTATATAAAACCCTGGCGCAGTTAAAAAATTCCTTTCCTGCAGATGTTGATTATAAAGTTCCGTTTGAGTCTGTTACTGTTGTAAAAGTATCTATGACTGATGTAGTTGATACACTGTTATTGGCACTGGGTTTAGTTGCCGTTGTTGTGTTCTTGTTCCTTCAGAACTTCCGGTCCACACTTATACCTCTCCTGGCAATACCTGTATCAATTATTGGTACATTCTGTTTCTTTATACCGCTCGGTTTTACAATAAATACACTAACAATGTTTGGGTTTGTACTGGCAATAGGAATAGTTGTAGACGACGCTATAATTGTGGTAGAAGCCGTGCAACATTATATTGATGAACAAGGTATGTCTGCTAAGGAGGCAACATACCATGCGATGAAAGACATCTCGGCCCCGGTTGTAGCAATAGCGCTTATATTAGCGGCAGTTTTTGTACCCGTTGGTTTTATCCCGGGAATTGTAGGCAGATTATATCAGCAGTTTGCAATAACAATAGCCATATCAGTACTGCTATCTGCATTCATTGCTTTATCATTAACTCCGGCTCTCTGCAGCCTGCTTTTAAAACCAACACCAAAAAACAAGGAAACTAAATGGCCTGGTAAATTCTTTGCCGGGTTCAATAACTGGTTTGAAATAGTTACTGCTAATTACTCGGAAGGCGTTAAACGAAGTATTAAAGCCGCCAAATATGTTATTGCTTTCCTTGTTATTCTATGTGTTGCAGCGCTGTTTTTATTTGGAAATAAGCCGACCGGATTTATCCCATCAGAAGATGATGGAAATATATATGTTACATTTGAACTGCCGCCGGCATCTGCCACAACTCAATCCGTTACAGTTATGTCGAAGTTGATGCAAGTAATCTCATCCACTCCCGGTATAGGGCATTATGCTGCTTTATCGGGGTTAAATGTTCAGACTAACGCGACTAATTCAAATTGCGGTACAATTTACTGCCAGCTTAAGCCCTGGGATCAGCGTTCGAAAGCTAGCGAGCAGGTACCCGGTATAATGAAAGTAATTCAACAGCGTGTTGCTGATGCAGGTATTAAGAATGCCAATGTACAGGTAATTCAGCCTTCGCCTATCCCGGGAGTAGGTTCAACTGTTGGCTTTAGTTTCCAGATAGAGCAGCGCAATACAAACGATAATATTCAGCAATTTGAAAAAGTGGTTAATAATTTTATTGCAGAAGCAAATAAAAATCCTGCGATTTCAAATGTATATACTTTTTTCTCAGCCCATACACCGGATTACAGCCTGACAGTCGACCGGGAAAAATGCGAAATGCTTGGGGTGAATATAGGCGACGTATTTACAACAATTCAGGCATATATGGGCAGCATGTATATTAATGATTTTACTACTTATAACAGGACATTCCATGTTGTTATACAGGCTGATACATTGTTCCGCCAGTTTGTTACTGATATTAACAAATATTTTGTGCGTAACCAGGCAGGGAAAATGGTACCGCTTGGTACATTGGTCAGCTACAAACCGACTGAAGCTGCGCCGCTCATCTCGCATTTTAATATCTTCAGGTCAGCAGAAATTGATGGAGCTTCACCTCACGGATACAGCAGTACACAAACACTTGCTGCTTTGCAGGATGTAGCTAAAAAAGTTTTGCCTGATGGATACGACTATGAGTATTCAGGTTTGAGTCACGAAGAATTAAAAGAAGGTTCCATAACTACATTTATTTTTGTTTTTTCGATCACATTTGTGTTTTTGTTCCTTGCTGCATTATATGAAAGCTGGTCTGTACCGTTTTCAGTTTTGCTTGCTGTACCGGTCGGCGTTTTTGGCGCAATATTTACACTTACCTTGCTACCGAGTATTACAGATAATATCTATGCCAAGATCGGACTTATTGCGCTGATAGGACTGGCAGCTAAAAATGCAATTCTAATAGTTGAATTCGCAAAGGTGCGTGTTGACCGCGGAGAAGAACTTATAAAATCAACTATGGAAGCCGTTAAACTTCGTTTACGTCCGATAGTAATGACGTCAATGGCTTTTATACTTGGAGTATTACCGCTGGTATTCGCTTCCGGCGCTAGTGCTGTAGCGCGGCAAACAATCGGGTATACTGTATTCGGCGGTATGCTTGCAGCTACTTCAATTGCTATATTCATCGTCCCGGTTTTGTTCGTATTAATAACAAAGTTTTCTTACGGACAGAAAAAGCTGGACGATCTGCAGAATCAACATGAAGAGCTGATGGAAAAAGCCAGAAGAATTGAAGAAGAAAATATTGACCCCGTCTTGGAATATGAGATTAAAATTTCACGCGAGATGCATAATCCCGATCAACAATGATAGCAAATACATTTATAAAAAGGCCGGTTACGGCAATAGTAATTTCTATAGTACTTAGTATATCTGGAATTATATGCATTTTTAATCTGGCTATTGATCAATATCCTAATATCACTCCGCCATCGGTAGGTGTATCCGGAAGTTATACTGGTGCGGATGCCCAGACTGTAGAACAAACAGTTGTCACTCCAATAGAGGAGCAAGTAAATGGCACGCCTGGTATGGAGTATATGCAAAGCACCAGTACCAATACAGGCGGAGCGAGCATAAGTGTAACTTTTAATGTAGGAACAAATATTCATATTGCGGCTTTAAATGTACAAAACCGGGTTGGTATTGCCGCTCCTTTATTACCTGCTGTTGTAAGCCAGCTTGGTATGACAGTGCGTGCCAGGAACCCAAGTATGCTCATGCAGGTAGCCATTTTCTCACCGAACGGAAGTCATGATATTACTTTCCTTGATAATTATACTAACATCTATATTAAGGATGCACTTCTGCGTACACCGGGAGTTGGTGATATAAATGCCCGTATAGATAATTTCAGTATGCGTATCTGGATGGATCCGGAAAAATTAGCTGCGCATAGCCTTACGCCGCAGGATGTTATTGCCGCATTAAATTCTCAGAGTGTACGGTTAGCTGCAGGCTCGGCAGGTACACCTCCACAAGATAATCACCAAATATTTGAACATGGGATACTTGTAAATAGTCAGCTGACAAATGTTCCCGATTTTGAAAAAATAGTTGTTAAAACCATACCTGCCACAGGGGAAATGATTCATTTAAAAGATGTCGCAAGAGTTGAACTGGGCAAGTTTACATTTTCCAGCCATTCATTTGTTGACGGAAACAGGGCTTCAATCCTATTTATATACCAGTCGCCGAACAGTAATGCCCTCGAAACAGCAAACAATGTTTATGCTACATTAAACCAATTGAAAAAGTCCTTTCCCGAAGACGTCGATTATAAAGTGCCTTTTGAAACAGTTACTATAATAAAAGTTTCAATGACTGAAGTTGTAAAAACTTTACTGTTGGCATTGGGACTTGTAGCGATTGTTGTATTTTTATTTCTTCAAAACTTCCGTTCAACTATTATTCCTCTACTTGCCATACCGGTATCGATCCTGGGAACTTTCATATTTTTTATACCATTAGGGTTTACTATAAATACACTTACGATGTTCGGGTTTGTTTTGGCGATTGGTATAGTAGTAGATGATGCAATTATCGTTGTAGAGGCGGTGCAGCATTATATTGATGCATTCGGTATGTCCGCCAAAGAGGCAACATACAGAGCCATGAAAGATATTTCCGGGCCGATCGTAGCCATAGCTCTTATTTTGGCTTCAGTATTTGTCCCTGTAGGAGTTATACCCGGAATAGTGGGACGGTTATATCAGCAGTTTGCAATAACCATAGCAATATCCGTAATTCTATCAGCCTTCATTGCATTATCACTTACACCGGCGCTTTGCACACTACTTTTAAAACCATCTCATATAAGTAAGGAAACCAGGTGGCCGCGGAAGTTTTTCTATTTTTTCAATAATTGGTTTGAAAAAATTAATGATGATTATACTCATGGAGTAAAACGCTGCATACATGGTTCCGGGTATATAGTGATTTTGCTTATTGTAATTTGCATCGGTACGGTGTTCTTGTTCAAAAGCAAACCTTCAGGATTTATTCCCGGTGAAGATATCGGCCGGCTTTATGTTACTTATAGTATGCCCGAAGGAACTACTACAACAAAATCTGTTGAGGTTATGACAAAATTGATGAAAATAGTTGCATCAACTCCGGGCATCAATCATTATTCGGCAATTTCAGGATTTAACATTCTTAATGGAGGCGCTACATCAAACAGTGGAAGTATGTTCTGTATGCTTAAGCCATGGGCGGAGCGTACAACCCCTGATCAACAGGTGCCGGGTATTATGAATGTTCTCAGAAAAAGAATTGCAATGGCTGGTATTAAAGATGCTAATGTTGTAGTAATCCCTCCTCCGCCAATAAACGGTATCGGGCTGGCCGCGGGATTTAGTATGCAAATTGAGCAGGGAAATACTAATGATGACGTATATGCTTTTGAAAAAGTTGTTAAAAGATTTGTAGCTGCAGCACATCAAAACCCGGCTATAAGTACCGCTTTCAGTTATTACGGGGCCCATACACCAAGCTACACCCTGACAGTTGACAGGGAAAAATGTGAAAAACTTGGAGTAAATATTTCCGATGTATTTACATCGCTTCAATCCTTTATGGGCAGTTTGCTTGTAAATCAATTCACTCTTTACGACCGTATATTTTATGTAGTGGTACAGGCAGACACAACTTCCCGAGCGTTAATATCGGATGTTAATAAATATTACGTTCGAAACCAAACCGGGCAAATGATTCCTCTAAGTACGCTGGTTAGTTATGTTGCAACCGAAGCGCCTCCACTGGTAACACATTTTAATATTTTCCGATCTGCAGAAGTTGACGGTTCAACTCCGCCGGGATATAGTACAGATCAGGGAATAGAGGCGTTGAAACAAACTGCTGCAAAAGTTTTACCGCGCGGATATACATATGAATTTTCGGGGCTAAGCTATGAAGAAATTAAAGCAGGATCAGTCACGATTTATATATTTATATTTTCAATAACTTTTGTGTTCATGTTTCTTGCGGCGCTATATGAAAGCTGGACTGTACCATTATCCGTTATGCTTGCTGTACCTATTATTGCCTTTGGCGCTATACTTATGCTTTTCTGTATTCCGCGTCTGACTAATAATGTGTATGCCCAAATTGGTCTTATTACCTTGATTGGGCTCTCAGCAAAAAATGCTATCCTGATAGTGGAATTTGCCAAAATACGTGTTGACCGAGGAGAAGAACTTATAAAATCTACTTTAGAAGCTGTCAAACTTCGTCTGCGTCCAATAATTATGACGTCAATGGCATTTATTCTAGGCGTTCTGCCTCTGGCATTTGCAACAGGAGCCGGAGCAGTAGCCCGTAATACAATCGGTTTTACTGTACTGGGAGGTATGATTGCAGACTCAACATTAGCAATTCTGATCGTTCCGGTATTATTTGTATTAATTACACGCATGTCTTATGGTAAAAATAAACTTGTTTATCTTATTGAGCATCATGAAGAATTGATGGAAAGAGAAAAAAAAGTTGAAAAGCAGGGTCTTGATGCAGAATTAGAGTATGAGATAATGCATAAGCCTCGTCAGAGTGAAAAAAGGAGTTAAGCATTTTTATACTCAATAAAAGATTATTCTGGTTTCAATAAAAGTTTTCGTGATTCTTAGATAGCTGATGGTTCAATTAATTAAAATAGTATGTGTGATTTTATAAGAAAATTTGTTCGATTAAAAAGTGTCGCTATAAAGGAATGTCCTAACATTTAAACACTTTATACTTTTAAACAATCTTATCTCTAATTCATAACTTTGATTTGAACATTGCTTTTAAGAATTATTTGAGGGCTTCCTTTAGTCCCCGTAATTGTGCCGTTTATTTCAACTGTCCTGCCGGCATACTGTATAATATTATTGAAATTAGAGATATCAGATTTATTTATGATAGCGGTAAGTTCATTTAATCGAAATCTTTCCCCGATATTTAATTTAATTGCACCGGTATTAGTTGCTGAAATTTGTGCAACCACCCCTGAAACTATTACTTTCTTACCGATAAAATTTTTTGCCTGAAATGATTTTATCTTAGCCTGCGGGAAACTTACTATTGAAATGAAAATTAGACAAAAAACGATTAGGATAAATTTTAGTCTCATCATAAAGCCTATTAAAATAAACAATATGAAATTAACAGTTTTTTTAATAAGTGTAAACAGATAATTTTTCCATTTCCGTTTTACCAGAATTTGATAAGAACTATTTTTCGGTTATTGAAGTATTACATGGCATTAAAAAAGTTAAAAACAGCGGATAAATTAATTTAGATTTGTAAAATTGTATATAAAATTTAGAGAATTTAAAACCCATAATCCTTTTACACGTTGAAAAACTTAATATTTCAGTCCTTTAATGCTGCTAACCATTTAATAAATATTTGAATAATTCGATTATTATATTAATTTAAGACAATGAAATAGGAATATTTCTAATGCTGGAGCAAAAGCTGATGGTTCTGAATAATATAAGGGGATCAATTAAAAAACAGGCAATTCTTCGCCCAAAAAATCATAGTATATATGTCATTTTAACAAATAATTTAAATAAGTCGGATAATAAATTCGATTTTGGTAATATTTCTGTTAATGTGTTGGAGCAAACTAATAATAGCACCCTTCTCTTTTATTTTTAATATTACTTTAATTATTAACAAAAATAACAAACTATGCCGGATAATTCTCAAAACAATACAGACCAAACAATAAAAGTAGAAATTTTAGATAAAAAAATGACTGCTTTTCTTTCTGTGAATGAACCTATACCAGGTCAAGTGTCGACTGTCTCGGTTAATGATTTATATCATGCACTTGACAAAGCCGGAGTAAAATATGGTATAAAAGATGACGTAGTTAATGATATTGTCAACGGGAATAAATGGGGCGAAAAGATTTTGGTCGCAGTAGGTACAGAGCAAACTCCGGGAGTTGATGCTAAACTTGAATATTATTTTGCAACTGAAAAATCCCTTAAACCCCAGATAGCTGCAAACGGGCATGTAGATTATAAAGAAATAAGTGTTGTTTGCAGCGTGGAAAAAGATTCGCTGCTTGTAAAAAAAACTGCTCCGGTATTAGGCATTAAGGGTGTTGACGTTACAGGAGAAGCAGTGGCAGCAATTAACGGGAAAGACGTTAATATTACAATGGGGCAGGGAGTTTATAAAGACAAAGAAGATAACTCATTAATAAAAGCCTCTGTAGATGGGGTCGTATTTTTTAATCCGAGAAACTTTAATCTTGAAGTACAACAGTTATATATTATCCCGGGGTCCGTAAACTATTCAACCGGGAATGTGCATGTTAAAAGTTCTGTTGAAGTGAGAGGTGACGTAGAACCCGGATTTTCCATTTCAACACCTTATAATGTGGAAATTAAGGGAGTGGTAGAAGTAGCTTCAATATCATGCGAAGGAACTTTGAAAGTTAAAGATGGAATCACGGGTGATGGTTCTAATATTATGAAAATCGGGGGAGACCTGCACTCCGGTTATATTAACAACCAGGTTATTAAGTGCGGGGGAAGTGTTTATGCGGCTACTGAAATTCGAAATTGCGTTATAGAATGTGAAGATGAAGTCATGATAATGAAACCTAACGGTATAATAATCGGGGGTAAGATTACTGCTCCAACTAAAGTAACATCACCTGTTATTGGTAATATATACAGCATACCTACGGAAATCCAGGTTGGTATTTGTCCGCGGCATAAAGAAAAATATCTTGCTAAGAAAAAAGAATTGGCAGTTGTTCAAAAACAGTTTGATGATCTTAGAAAAAAAATTTCTCTGGTAATGCAAAATTCGTATAACGAAACTGATGCTCCTATACTTGCAATGTATAATAAGCAGTGGAAAGAATGCGAAGTTAAACTTGAAAAAGTTACGAAAGAGGCAAAGGAAGCAGAAGAAGCATACTTTAACGTTCCAGATCCCGGCGTATATGTAATCAAAAGTGTTTATCCTGGTGTGGTAATAAAAATCAGGCATACTGGTTTTGAAGTTAAAGAAGAATTATCTCATGTTATGTTCAAATTAGTAAAAGACGAGATTGTATATTCACCTTACAGGTAAGTCCGGTTTTAATTTTTTTAATGATTTTTTTGAATTATTTTTTCTTGCAGAAGTTACTCTTGCAGGAAGAAAGTAATTACATCCTGCCACGTAGGCTCCTATTAAAAAGTTACGCAGCAAGCCGAAGCATAATTATCCATGTAATATCAATCAAGTGTAGCCGGAATGTATCTCAGTAATCTACCTTTCCATATCCATTTAAAATGATTGAACCGGAAGGAGTTTTAAACTCTCTAATAACTTTTTCCATTTTAGTGCTTTTCATTTTATCAATATTAAACGGGTTGTTTCTTTATTAATTTTTTAAACTGCCTAAAAGATCTAATATATTTAATACCGCTAATCTAATCGGAATGATAAATGGGCACAAAGTGTTCTGCACCTTATATTTTTGTCCGGAATAATATTATGTTCTAAATAATTTGGTCTGTTAAACTGATTTAGTGCTATTTTGGTATTCTCAAGTTTAATACTTAGTGTTTGCAGTTAAATTATCTTACCGTTAATCATAAAACTGCCCGCAAGATCTTGCGCCTCATTTATGAAACAAATAAATTGTAAATGTAACTAAATTTATTCGTGAGATTATATGAAGGGTATATTTACTAAGATTGAATCACTCTTAAGTATAAAAACACATTCAAGTAAGCTATTGGAGGAACAATGAAGAATGGTATTTACAAGAAGTATATTTCTATAAGTTCTATTTTTATCTCAATATTTCTTATTGCCTTCGGGGACGCATCTGGTCAGGTGAACCCCGGATGGGCGCATGTTAAGTATGCAATTTATTTTACTTCAGGGGATGTAGAAAAGCTGCTTTCCGATTCTGATGTTTTTCAAAAAACAATGGAGTATTTTGGACCTGTAAAAGCTGTTAAGGTTTATCTTGAAGGAAGTTCAAGAGGCAATATTGATGTTGCCATGTTAAAGAAAGTAAGGGACAGGTTCCTTGCTCTCGGTATTAGTGTTTCGGGCTCTATGGTGGCAACTTCTGTCCGAGGCGGCCCATCTACGTACAATAATCAGGAAGACATGGATGCGCTTAAAAAAAGAATGCAATCATTAGCTCAGGTATTTGATGATATTATACTTGATGATTGGCTTTTTACAACAAGCACAGATGAAAAAAGTGTGGAAGAAAGAGGTGACTTTAGCTGGGCTGATTACCGGACAAATCTCATTCTTAAACAATCAAAAAAATATATTATAGATGCTGCCAAAGAAATAAATCCTAACGCTAAAGTTATTATTAAATATCCTGATTGGTATGAATGTCACAGGCAAAATGGTTATGACGTGTATAAGGAAACTATGCAATTCGATAAAATGGCAGTAGGTATAGAAACACGTGATCCTGAAACACAAGATCAGCATATACCAATTTACAGCGGATATATATTCCAGAAATGGTTTTCAAGCGTCGATCCTTCAAAATGGGTAGGCGCTTGGCTGGATAATTATGACATGAAAGGAAGTGACAACAACTATGTTGCACAGGTTTACCAGGCAATAATGGCACAATCGCCGGAAATTATTCTTTGGTGTGCAGGTCAGCTTTATCCCACTAATCCTTCAAGTGATGTTTATCCTCATTTCAAGGATTTGCTACCTGAGTTTGATAAAACAGCCGGACTGCTTATTGGTAAAGCACGGGGTGTTCCTATTTATCTTCCTTACGGTTCTACCGGAGAGTTTAATATATTTGGTTACTTTGGCATGGCTGGTATCCCGTTAACTCCTGTTGCCGAATTCCCAAAGGAAAGCCAGAGTGCTATATTTACATTACATTCGCTCCAGGACTCAAAGTTGGCTGACGAGATGCTTGATCGTTTGCGAAATGGACACGATGTATTTATGACCTGGGGACTGCTGCAAAAACTTCAGAATACAGAATTTGGAAAGGCATTTAGCTTTGTGGATTACGGTGGAACGGTAAATTCATCAGAGTTTCGCATAAGGGAGAGTTGGTTCCGCGATGAAACATTAAAAGCAGATTGTTCATATACATTCCCTAGAATTGAAACTACAACCTGGCCGTATGTTCGTAATGTTGCTCTGATAAAAGAAGATTTTGATTATGGCATTTTACTTGAGACCCAGTATCTAAAAGGGAATATTTATGTTCTGAATATGCCGGAAAACTTTAATGATTTATTGAAGCTCCCTTCATCCGCACTTAATTCAATCCGGCGTGCTTTTAACAAGGAACTAAGAGTGGAATTTGATGGACCCGGAGGAGTTGGTTTTTATTTATTCGGGCAAAAACAGTATGTGCTCTATAATATGAGTGATAAAGTTGCATCTGTCTCATTAAGATTTTCTGGTAAGATACCGACTGAAGGCTGGAATGAATTGGTTCATGGTAAACATCTTTCGGTAAATCAGGACACTACGTATAAGCGCTTTGGCGGAATGCATTTTACAGACGTTTCTTATACTCTTCAGCCTTTCGAAATAACCATTGTGCAGGCGCCTTAAGTGGATATTTAAATATAATTTAATCTGTTTATACTCTGGGCCGGGCAAGTTTCCCGGCCTTTTTTTTTAATTCTTATTTGGGTTTTGCAAATCATTATCGGGAAATATTGTGCCTACATACCTATAGATTAATAATAAATAGGGAGTTACTTTTTGTCAAATCATATGAAATTATTTCGGGCTTCGGTAATAATTGTCTTATGAATTGCAAAGAATTAAATAATTTTATTTTAAAAATATCTCAAATATCTAAATCTCATATTGAGATTAATAAGCTATTCTATCCCATTTTCTTGCACCTAATTATTTTAAAACATTCGAATTTAGTCCCTTTTCTTATTGGCATATCTGTTGACTAATCACGGTAAGTTTTAAAATTTGACAATTAACCCGGGATAAATAACATGAAAAAAAATCTTCTTTTCTTAGTTCTTTTTGTACTCACTGCAACAAACTCTTTTGCAAAGACGCAAAGTATTGCGGTAGTTACAGGAATTGATCAGTGTATTACCCTTCACTTACCTAACAATGGGTCGGATTATTCCTATGAGGATGTTTATTGCGGAACTCTTAAGGGTACTGTAAATAGTACTACTGTAGATTTTTATTGCATAGACATACATCATAACCTTCCTATGAATGATCCTTACCAGAATGTAGATTCTACAAACTCTGAAGTTACATATGTACTGAATAATTATTATCCTTATGTAAAACTGCCTTACACGGGATCATTATCCACCACATATAATGAAGCTGCTGCCGTTCAGCTTGCTTTATGGTATTTAACAGACACTCTTAATATTTCACAATGTACACCTGATGGAGGTGGGAATACACTTACTACCCAAATACAAAATAGAGCCTTGCAAATAGTTAGTGATGCACAAGCAAATGCCGGTACAATTCAACCTTTTAAAACTCTTGTTATTAACATTCCTAGCCAATCATTTGCTATAGGATCGAAAGTTCAGTTTTATGTTGAGGCATATAATCAAGTTGGAGCACCTATCAATAATGCGCAAGTTAATCTTTCCGTGAATGAGGGAATTTTATCAGCAACCACTGCAACTACAGATACAACAGGTGTCGCTGGCCCCATCACACTTACAGCCGGTCCTGACAATTTAACAACTATTACTGCAACTGCTAACGTTACTATTCCTGAGGGTACGGAATATTTTGATATTGCAAATCCGTCTACCAGTCAAAAATTGGTTATTGCAACCCCGGTAATTTCATCAAAAACAGTAAAAGCTTCAGTTCAATGGTATAATTATGTTACTTTAAGTTTATCAAAAACTTCTTCTACTGTTACTGTTGGTGATGGCGATAAAGTATCATATCAATTATCAGTTAAAAATACCGGAAGTACATATGCTACCGGCGTACAGATTTCAGATGTTTTGCCCAGCATATTAACTTATGTATCATCAGACGGAAATTATAATTCTTCAACGGGTATTTGGACAATCGATTCAATAGGCGTTAATCAAACAAAAGTATTGAATTTAACTGTTCAGGCTAATTTATCCCAGAGTTCCTCAGTGTTCGATCTTGGGCCGGCAAAGGGTTATAATGTATTTATCCTCAACGATATTACTCAACCTTCGGCAGATACACAAGGTAAAATGGCTGTTGGTCGGGATGCAACATTTGCTAATTACAGTGTCGGTGATAAATTAGTTAATCCGACTGGCGATGTATTAATTGTTGGAAGAAAGCTTACATTCACAAGCGGATGGGTTAATGGCGGTGTTGCTTTTGGTTCATTTATAGATACTGTGAATTGGGGCTTAGCTAACGGGATCATTCACCAGGATTCAGTGATAAACTTTCCCGCAGCTTCACTATATCTGAATAACCTCTCATCCCAGATGGCGGTTCTAACTCAAAATGGACAAGATACTATACAATATGGTATGATTACTTTAACTGGAACTGATACGCAGGTAAATAGATTTAATATTAAAGGAAGCGATCTTTCGAATTGCAATACCCTGACAATTAATGTACCGGCAAATTCAGTAGTACTTATAAATGTTTCAGGCGATAATATTAATTGGAAAGGTGGATTTAATGTTAATGGCGCTACATGCTCAAATGTCTTGATCAACTTCTATCAGGCTACGGCAATACAAATTTCCGGAATAGCTGTAAATGCCTCAATTCTTGCCCCACTAGCTACTTTAACTTTTCCAGCGGGATGTGTAAATGGACAGTGTATTTGCTTGAATTTGAATGGTTCCGGACAGTTTAATAATTTTCAATTTACTGGAACTATTACATTGGATACAACAATCACAAATATAGCATCAATTGCAAAAGTAAATCAACCACTGGTGCAGAGCGTGGTTAAAAACAGTATGGCACAGGTTAGATCATTAGAAAATCTATCAGGTGGAATTACCGCAGTGAAATCTAATGTTTCAACGCTTCCTACAAAAATGGCATTAATGCAAAATTATCCGAACCCGTTCAATCCGTCTACACAGATAGCATTCTCAATATCAAAGACGGGAAATTATATTCTTAAAGTATATAACATACTTGGGCAAGAGGTTGCAACATTAGCTAACAGAAATTTCACTCCCGGAATTTACACTGAAACTTTTAACGCAAATCGGTTAAGTTCAGGTATTTATATTTATCAATTATCCGGTGAAAATGTAAACTTTGTTAAAAAAATGATGTACTTGAAATAAATAAAATGGCAGGTTGGTTCCGATTTCTTCGGAACCATAACGACTCTAAGCTGATTATTTCTTAAATATCCAATTAAAAGAGCGCACAGTAATTTGTGCGCTTTCTTGTTTTATCATTACGGATCAATGATTTCTTTAATAAACCGTTCTTATTTATTCTGTGGATCTTTCAGCGTGAATTTAATACACTCCTTACCGGAGTTTTTAAAAACCTCTATGGAAGGAAGTACCTTAGATTTAAACCCAAATAATTTGCACCCGTATGGTTGTTGTTTAATCCAGGTAATTTTAAAATGCACACATTTTAAACAATTAATTGACATAATTTTTATAAAGTATTAACTTATTATCGAAATGTAAAATGAGATATTTAGATATGCCTTGCTTAAGCCGCCAAATACCCCGTAAAATAGAAAAAAATGATCAGGGGATAAGTATGAAATTAAATTTAAAGGTCTATGAATTAGAAAGTGGAACTGCCTCAGGAAGTGGATTAGTGTTTTTAAGTAGCCGGATTACAATTTTTGAGATAGAAAATTATTAGGTAACTTTATCCCCAGAAATATATAACGGGTATAACATTAACTATAAAGAACTTTTCATTGGATTAGCCTGAGGGCTTGTTGATGAGGCAGCCAGCGGATTCGCTTTTGGACGGCCTTATAATAAACTTGTTGATATGCTTAAGCCAAAATAATTCTTTTACAATTAATTCTTTTTCTCTGAAGGCTGTTCCGTTAATGAGGTTTAGGACAGATTTAGAATAAATAAAGACTTGAATTAGATATTGACATATAATATTTTGCTATTAATAATAAACAGAAAAGTATTAATGAATTCTACATCAATAGTATCACTCGCAATTGCACTCTTTGTCCTTGCTGTTACACCGGGACCCGGTGTATTGGCTACTGTCGGGCGCTCACTTTCATCAGGCTTTAAACCTGCGGCATTTTTTATTTTGGGCATCTTATTTGGAGATTTATTTTTCCTTTCATTCGCCATTCTGGGTTTAGGTGTTGTTGCAACTGCTATGGGTAAATTTTTTATAATAATTAAAATATTAAGCGGCGGTTACCTTGTTTTTCTTGGAGGAAAGCTTTTAATAAACCCTCCTGAAAAATTAAATCTAGTAGCTCAACAGAGTGAGGGTTTAACTTTTAAAAATACACTTGCCGGATTTGGATTAACATTAAGTAATCCTAAAACAATATTATTCTATGTTTCTTTTCTACCTACTTTTATGAATGTTACTTTGTTTAACCTGAATGATTATTTTATTGCTTCTACTGAAGTATTTTTAATTATTGGCGGGGTTCTTTTAAGTTACGCATATTTAACAGGTTTTGTTAGAAAATTTATAAGTAACCAAAAAATAATGCGACGTATGAATAGAACCTCCGGTGCGCTTTTGGTTGGTGTTGGAATTGCGGTTGTTGCAAAATAATTAATTATTAAATAAGTAATTATTTCATGAGAATTGGTTAATTCCTTTAGTATTACAACTCCAGTGAGTTTTCTGTCATTCATTAGTTCATAAATCACTATTTTAACTTAGTCAATCTTCAAAACAATCAATTAATCATTCATTTGGTGATACGATCTTTCTAAATCTATTAAATATTTTTTTCTCCACAACCCGCCTCCGTATCCGGTCAGGTTTCCATCCTTGCCGATTACCCTGTGACATGGTATAACGATAGCTATTCTGTTATCACCGTTACATTTTGCAACTGCTCGAACTGCTGCTGGGTTACCAGTTCTTTCTGCAAGCTTTTCATACGAGATTGTTGCACCGGATGGTATTTTTATTAATGTATTCCATACTCTATTCTGAAATTCTGTGCCTGGAATAACTAACGGCAAAGTAAATTTATTTAGCCCTCCTTTAAAATATTCTTTTAACTCATTAGCAAGCTGATCCAAGTATTTATTGGAACCGGGAGTAAAATTACAGTTAAGCCGTTTTGTTAAAATCTTCAATTGAGTGTTCAGCATCCTTCTATCCATGAATTCCAGCAGGCAGATACCTTCGTTTGTTGCACCGGCAAGCATAGGTCCGAGAGGAGTTAATATCCTATTCAGGTATACTGTTGCAGTGGTAAATGATTTCCCGGCAGATACACCCGTAATTTTTTTTATTGCTTCACGGAATCCGCTTAATGATTCATAACCATGATCAAAGGCAGTACTTGTAAGATCTTTGCCGTGTTTCAGGTTCCCTAAAGCTTTTCCAAGCCTTAGCGATCGGACATAAGCCTGGAACGTCATATTATGATTTTTCTTAAACCATCGTCTAACTCTGCTGGGATCAAAGTTTCTTGCTCGTAAGTCGGAATCTTTCCAGCGGTTTACATCCTCTTTCTCTAGTAAATCGAATAATTCCTTTAGCCAGTCCGGGTTATTCCCGAGTGGCTGCATAGGATTGCACCGCATACAAGGGCGGTATCCGGCAAGTATTGCATCCTTTGCCGACGAAAAGAATTCTACATTTTTCTTTTCCGGCTTTCTGGCCGGACACGAGGAGCGACAGAATATACCTGTTGTTTTTACTCCGGCATAAAAAATGCCTTCATAGCTTTTATCCCGGTTAAGCAATGCGGTATACATTAATTTCTCAGACGGCAGAGCATTCATATAAAGTTCCTTTTTTAATAATAAAAAAATACAACCTCACATCAAATTTTTCCACCGAAAAATTGACACAGAATTTTATAAATTTCATATAGCAGCAGATAGAACTTGAACTTGAGCAGTATTTTAGTACTGTCATCAGTTGGAAAATATTCATTTATAGTTACTATTTTGCATATAAACCGTCTAAATTTGATTTTTGAACTTTTTACCTAATAATATTCTGTGGTCAATTAAACAGTAGATTAAAAAAATAAAATGTATAGACTAACAATTATAAAATATGAATATACCTGGTGTGGAATATTTTAGGACATATTACAATAGTTCTAATAAATAAACTGATTTTTTTTGAAATTCTGTTTGAACGATTTAAATAAATACTGAATAATATCAAGCTCAATTTTGAAGAAGAATAACAATTATCTAACTATCGGTACAACCTACTTATACCTCTAACCCCGAAGTATTCCACAAAGAAAATGGAATGCTACCGTAGAAACTATTTAATATAGAGGCACGCACGATAACTCCTATCAAGACCTTTCACTAAAATTCAGGGCTATTCCAGACTTAGATAATGGTAGGGATTGTCCTAAAATGAAAGCAATACCGCTGAATCCCAGAACTTCAAATATAGTTGTCCATTCATTACCCATATTGCCGGTTGGATCAGCAATAGCCCTTGGAATATGAAGAATTATAACCCAAATAAACATCATTGAACCCAGCATGGTGGCTGCTAATCTTGCTTTTATATTTAAAATAATACCAATACCTGAAGCGATAAGTGCAGCGCCTGTAAAATAATTCAAGAAAAGATGTCCTGGAATCCATAAAGGGATTAGTGACGAAACTAAAACGATATACATAAAATGTTCAATACCGAAAATAACCACCATAATTGCAAGCGGAAATTTTCCAAAAGATATTATTTTATTTTCAATTTTCTCTATTGCGGAAACTTCATGCGGCTTCCCTTGTGGCAGCGATGCCGCAACAACAAAAGCGCCTCCGCAGAATGCAAATTCCTTGAAAGGATTTGTCCATATTCCAATATTTAACGGGTTAATAATTTTATTCTGTGCAAATTGTAGAATCAAGGTAAATAAAAATAATAAAATGAACATAATTCCCAACCTTGTTGCAACGATCCTGGGATGTTTCTTCATTATTATTAAAACACCTGCAGAAATTAAAAATGCACCTAAAAAGAAAGCGCAGGCAGAGCGGCCGGGGATCCATGAAGGCCAACCAGGCAGCATTACAGGAATAAAATTGGAATATATGAACTGCTGAAGGCCGATGCCGATAATACCAAGACAAAAAAAGATTTGACTAATAAACACAATCCCTTCTTTAACAGCTTTACGATGTTCGACATTTTCCATTCTATTCCTTTGATGAAAATGTGTGAATTCTAAAAACAAAATCCGGTTACTTTAATAAACTAAAACTCACACTCATACTGCTAAATATCGGGTATTTAAACTTCTTGAAGTTAACTAATTTTTTGTAATTTTGAAACAATATCAAATTAAATATTAGTTTATTATGAGGAAATAATGAAAATTCAAAATTGGGCATTACTTTATATTATAATATTTCTATGGTTTTGTATTAATGTAACAATAAAGGCGCAGCCATACAGATTTCAAAACCCATCTCTGCCGGTAGAAGACAGGATTAATAATATTATTTCCTTGCTGACACCCGACGAAAAAATTGCATGCCTTGGTACAAATCCAAGTGTACCGCGTTTAGGTATTTTAGGATGCTCTCATGTGGAAGGGCTGCATGGTTTGGCAAAAGGCGGTCCGAGTAATTGGGGTAAAAGAGACCCGGTCACAACCACTATTTTTCCGCAGGCTATAGGATTGGCGGAATCATGGGACCCCAATGTTTTAAGGAAAGTTGCATCAATAGAAAGTTATGAAGTGCGCTATATTTTTCAATCCCCAAAATATAGAAAGGGAGGGCTTGTAGTAAGGGCTCCCAATGCGGATATTGGAAGGGATCCACGTTGGGGGAGGACGGAAGAATGTTACGGCGAAGATGCCTGGTTTAACGGTGAAATGGTTACGGCTTTCGTAAAGGGTTTACAGGGTGATGACCCTAAATATTGGCGGACAGCTTCACTTATGAAACATTTCTTGGCCAATAGCAATGAAAATGGGCGCGACAGTTCATCCTCAAATTTTGATGAGCGGCTCTTACGCGAATATTATTCATATCCTTTCTTTAAAGGTGTCGAAGAAGGGGGAGCACGCGCTTATATGGCCTCTTATAATGCTTATAATCATATTCCTATGACTGTAAATCCCATCTTAAAAGATATAACGGTTAAGGAATGGGGGCAGAATGGAATAATTTGTACTGACGGTGGAGCTTTTCATTTACTTATAACAGGACATAAATATTATAATGACAGCAGTATCGCTGCCGCAGAATGCATAAAGGCAGGGATTTCACAGTTTCTCGATAGATATCCAGGTAGTGTTAAAAGCGCACTCGCTAATGGATTATTATCTTATGCTGATATTGACAGCGTTATAAAAGGTAATTTCAGGGTAATGTTAAAACTTGGCCTGCTGGATCCTCCTGATATGGTGGCCGACAGTAAAATTGGGATAAGCGATACTACTGATCCCTGGTTATCGGAATATAACCGTTCAGCAGTTAGAGATGTAACCCGGAAAACGATCGTTCTTCTTAAAAATTCTAAAAAATTTCTTCCTCTCAACCGTAACAAACTAAAAACAATTGCAGTGATAGGCTCATTAGCAAATCAAGTCCTTTTGGATTGGTATAGCGGCACGCCGCCTTACTCAATATCTCCTTTAGAAGGAATTAAAAACAAAGTTGGAAATTCCATTGAAGTAAAATATGTTAAAGATGTATCAGATCAGGAATCTTTTAAAATTGTTAAGAAATCTGATATTGCAATTGTGTGTGCAGGAAATCATCCGACCTGTGATGGTGATCCCTGGGGAGAATGCACAACTCCCAGCGACGGCAGGGAAGCAGTCGACAGAAAAACAATTAATCTTGAACAAGAAAAGTTAATTAAGGAAGTTTATAAGACTAATCCCAATACTGTAGTCGTCATGATAAGTAGTTTTCCATATGCTATTAATTGGACTCAGAAAAATATCCCTGCAATAATTCATATTACACACTGTAGTGAAGAACTCGGAAATGCATTGGCCGATGTATTATTTGGGGACTATAATCCCGGGGGCAGACTTGTGGAAACCTGGCCGAAATCTATTGATCAACTTCCGGAAATGATGGATTATAATATCCGCAATGGAAGAACCTATATGTATTTCAAAGGTAAACCGCTTTATTCTTTCGGGTATGGTTTAAGTTATAGCAACTTTAAATATTCCGCGCTTAAAATTAGTTCCAGAAAATTGAAACCGGACGGTGAAATTACTATAAGCGTTGATATCAAAAATACCGGGAGTAGAACAGGAGATGAAGTGGTACAACTTTATGTTAAGTATATAAACTCTTCGGTTGAGAGGCCCGTTAAAGAGCTTCGTGGTTTCAAACGCATCACTCTTAACGCAAATCAGCGAGAAACAGTGCAGATTCCTTTAAATGCAGAGTCACTTGCATATTGGGACGTAAATAAACATAGATTTGTATTAGAGTGTGATAAAATACAATTATTGGTTGGAGCTTCATCGGATGATATAAGGCTGCGGGGTATATTGGAAATTGTGAATTAAAAAAATTCAATATCGTCCCTTTCATGTGCTTTTCATTAAAATTTAACGAACTTGTAATGTTTGCTTAAACGCAAGCCCGGCAATTTTTTCCCTCATAATTGATTATATAACAATATTTTTATTGAAAACGAGCACTTATTCAATTAAATTGTATTGGCAATGAAAAAAATTTTTTTTTTTAAGATGAGTGGCGCTGGGAATGATTTTATTCTAATCGATAAAAACATTAATCCCGGATTTGTTCCTGATCAAAATATAATAAAAATAATCTGTAACAGACGCTATGGTGTCGGTGCAGACGGAGTTATTACTGTTTCTAATTCAAGCCGTTATGACTTTGAAATGGAATATTTTAACGCTGATGGTTCTACGGGTAGTTTATGTGGTAATGGCGCGAGATGTGCTGTTAAATTTGCGGATTTAAGCGGCAGGGTAAAGCACGAAACTGCTGAATTTTTATCAAATGGTGTTGCTTTTACAGGTAAAGTATTAAATGATAAGGAGATAAGGATTTTCTTTAATCATCCTCAAAGATTAAAGTATAATTTTAAAATAAATGCATCTGGTCAACTAATTAACTCAAATTTTGTTGATACAGGTTCGCCACATGTAGTTATAAAAATCGAAGACATCCTTAAAAATCCGGCGAATCCCAAAATATTTTATAATGATTTGAATAACTTCCCGGTTTATGATTTAGGGAGGGAGATTAGGTATCATAAAGATTTTGCCCCGGAGGGCACCAATGTTAATTTTGTCAGATTAAAAGATGGAAAAATTCATATCAGAACATATGAACGCGGCGTAGAAGATGAGACGCTTGCTTGCGGAACAGGTTCAACTGCTGCGGCCTTAGTTGGTAGTTCTTTATTTAACATAAAACCGCCAATCTTTTTAATAACAAGAGGCGGAGATGAATTAGTTGTTGATTTTAAAATTGAAAATCAAAAATTCAAGGATTTGTCACTCACAGGTCCGGCATTGGTTACATTTACGGGTGAATTTGCACTAAACTAGTTTTTTAATATTGGGAGATAAAATGTCGAAAATTATTTTCACAATTCAATATGAATTAAAACCTGAAAAAAAAGAAGAATACCTCGTAGTAATTAAGGAATTAAAAAATCTTCTTAAAGCTGAAGGACTTGAGAGTTACTCGGTATATGAGGTTAAGGGTAAATCAGGTCATTTTCAGGAAATGTATTCGTTCAGCACTCAGGAAGCGTTTGAAGCTTTTGATGATAATCAAAATGAGAGGATAAACATTCTTATTGGTAAACTGAATGAATTAACGGTAGAGAACACAACAAAGTATTTTACACTTAATGAAGTTTTAGGGGATTAATATTTATAATAAATTTGAGGAGCGGCTTTTCAAGCCGCTTATTAATTGTGCCCAAGTCAAATAATTCAGCTCAATTTATAATTTTCAGGGAAAAATTGACATTCTCTATAGTTTAGTTTTTTCTTATTTCACTATTATTGAAGTTTTTTTTTCTTTTAATTCATAACAAAAATACACGAGCATTAATATCCGCAATAATAAAATAATTTCTGATAATGGGAAATTTGCAGTTGAAATATGGATATAAAGTGATAAAACAAATTTAATAATGTCTATATTAGGCGAATTCCTTAACATTTTTATCATTCTTAGAGCTTTGAATCTGGTGCAATAACTGCAGACTAAAGTCTATCAAAATTTTAATTTTAAGTCAGGAAAGAATATGTCAATATATAATTTTGCAATTTCTTACTTGAGGCCTTAATATTATTAAATTTAGAATAATTAATAATTTTACAATACGATTTTTAGCTTATATATAATAAAAAATTAAAATTTTTGGAGTACCTGGTACAGTGAAATATTTTAAAGGATTAAAGATGAAGAATATTAAACCAATCTATGTTTATGGAATGGGAATAATAATTGCGGCACTTTTATTTATATTTCTCTCGCAAAAAGATAGTACCGATATAGCTAAAAATTCGGGCAGGATTACAGATAAGCAGATGCCTAATGATTCCATTCATAAAGGTCTTACCGGTAGTATTCAGCCCGGAAAAGATAACGTTATGGAAAATATAAAAAAGCATCTGGAAATGCTGAAGAATGCTGTGGCTGAGAGTCCAAATGATACTTTAAAAATCAGGGAATATGCGGACTTTTTAGCGTCTGCACATCAACTTGATGATGCTCTAGCATTTTATAACAAGATATTATTAGCCTTTCCCAAAAGAATTGATATCTTATTTTCAGTGGCATATATCCACTATACTAAACACGAATATCCTGAAGCTGAGAATTACTTGAATAAAATATTATTATATGATAAAGAAAATGTTTTGGCATACTTTAACTTAGGAATGATCGCTGCAAGCAAAGGTGATAAGTCAAAAGCAAAAGAAATTTGGTCTAAGATTATTCGGGATTATCCAAAATCTCAAATTTCAGAGATCGCAAAAGAATCTCTGAATAAAATTTAATTTGTTTAACAATGATGTGATATCTTTCATAAAAGTAGTGTTACTGTTATAAAAAATGAATGCAAGATTTCAAAAACCTTTTCGATATCATGTCTTTTATTCAAATATTAATTGAGTAAAAATATCTATCTTTTCAGACAACCCATTTATTTATATTTTTATACATTACTTAATAAATAATTTCAATACATGTTTGAATATATTGGCGCTATACATGTGCATTCAATTTTTTCCGATGGTTCCGGAGAAGTAACTGATATTGCAGCATTAGCGGGTGAATCAGGGTTGGATTTTATAATTCTAACTGATCATAACACTCTCAGAGCGTTAAAAGACGGCTATGAAGGGTGGTATAACAAAACTCTTTTACTTGTGGGGTGTGAAATAAATGATAAAGAAAATAAAAACCACTATCTGGCATTTAATATCGATGATACTTTTTCAACAAGAATCTCTGCAAAAGAATACGTTAAAAAAGTGAAGGATGCAGGGGGAATAGGCTTTTTGGCTCATCCGCACGAAAAACGAACACATATGAAAGAGCACCCACCTTATCCATGGGTAGAATGGGATACTCAAGATTTTACCGGTATAGAAATATGGAATCACATGTCAGAATGGATGGAAAATCTTACCGAACAGAATAAATATCAAAATTTTGTTCACCCTTTAAAATCTATTATAAAACCGCAGGAAGAAACTTTGAATCTTTGGGATAAACTTAATTTAAAAAGGCATGTTACTGGTATTGGTGGAATTGACGCTCATGCCCATAAATATAATGTCCTGGGTTTTTTTGAGGTTGAGGTATTTCCCTATAAGGTTCTATTTAAATCTATCAGAACTCATATCCTTACTAAAACTGAAATTACGCCGGGAAATGATTCAAATGGATTCTCGGAAGCAAAAAAAATGATATTTGATTCATTGGAAAAAGGCAGTTGTTTTGTAGCAAATGATTATCACGGTGATTCAAGGGGATTCAGATTTTTTGCCGAAACAAAAAACAAAATCTATGACATGGGTGAGTCAATAGACGAGGCAGGAAGCTATATATTAAGAGTAATGGTACCTGCTCCAAGTTCAGAAATACGTCTTATAAGTAATGGTACCGTAATTGATTCTGTCATTGATAATGAATGTGAGTTTATTATAGACAAAATCGGAGCATATAGGGTAGAAGTTTATTTGAACGGAAATGCCTGGATTTATTCTAATCACATTAGGGTAGGTCTCAAAAACTAATTCAATTATCAAGACTCAGTCTGATTATATAATGGACTAGCGGAGATTAAACCCATTATTATTCTTATTTCAGATAATGCTTATTCAAATCAAATGTAATAAAATTGGATGAATTAACTACGATTTGGGATATTCCAATACTTAGAATTTTTCATATTATGTAAAAAGAAAACCCGGTTGAAGGAAAATAAAAACAACCGGGTTTTGTGAGGGGGCAGAAATATATTATAACATTACTTCATTAGGACCATTTTTTTCGTCTCTCTGAACGAATGAGAACCATCCAATGATGTAGCTTGAATGGAATAGAAATAAATGCCGGAAGACAAGTTGATTCGTGTTGAGGTTGCATTCATTATAGTTTGATGTACACCTGCTGTTTGTGCTGAATTTACTAGCACATTTATTACCTGTCCTGTGATGTTGTAAACGGTTAACGTAACATTACTTGCATAAGGCAAAGTATACTGAATGACAGTTGACGGATTAAACGGATTTGGATAATTCTGGCTTAGAACAAAATTTTGTGGTAGATTTTTAACTAATTGAACGCCTGTAGGGCTTTTAAGAGCATTCAAGGCTTTTTGCAGAATTGCTACGGTATAATTTGCGTTATGTATACCAAGGCTTCCATCGGATGTAACAAAATAATAGGTGTATATTCCCTGGACAATATTTGGTCTCCCTTTCACTTTTAATGAATCTGTTAGCATACTAACTACTGCACCGGTGCCGTCTTTAGGAAGTAGTGCGGCTAATTTATTCAATAAGCCCTGAACTTCGGTTTGTACGCCTTCTATTTTGCCGTTTCCATCCCAGTCTGCAGAAGCTTTTATATCGTCAAATTTTGTAATACTTTGTCCATGGCAAGATTTACATATGGTCACATAATCACCTGTTGAATCACTCATATTCCACTGGTGATTGGAATTCGGTCCTCTTGTTTGCATATGACATGTTACGCAAGCATCAGTTAATCCAGCATGTGTGTTTAATCCAGTAATACTGCTGTCCCCATATTGATAAGCATTTTGTCCTAACAGCATATCCGATTGTGGACCATGATGAGGTCCGAAACGGTTTGTAAACCCATAGTACGGTGCAGAAGTTGTAATATAAGTAGCTGTGTTCACTCTTGCCTGATGACAAGTCATGCATAACTGTCCGTTACCACCGGTGGAAACCGTGTAACCATTTTTTAAGGTAACCGAAACTAAACGCAAACCATAGTTAGTTGAAATATGTGGATCATGACAAGCAGCGCAAGTTATATCTTGTGAAGCGTCAGATAATGAATAAACAGGTGTAGATTGATTTTGTGAATATTTAAAATAAGCACTGCCGCTGTGGCATGGAAAACAAGAAGTTGAGGTTGCTTCTGAACCGGCTAAAGGCATAGTTGCATGATTTGAAGCGTTATAGTATGCTCCGATCATATGGTGAGTTGGATCATCGTGGCATTGTAAACAAACTCCGGCATTTAAACTTAAACTGATCTTGCTTGCGTCTCCATAGGATGCTATGTGATCGGCACCAGGACCATGACAACTTTCGCAGCCGATACTCGCAACTGGAATTAAATTAGAGTAAACTGAATCCGTGGTAAGTAAATTCCACGCCGTTTGACTATTTGTCGGGATTTGATATTCACTTGATGATAATTTATATGATTTGTACCAGGTAGTATCAAATCCGTTTTGGTGTGCAAGATAACCAAAATTACCATTATTGGCTGTTTGATCCCAGCCGGTTGTATGACATTTAACGCAGCTTGTGCCGTAAGAGCCAACTAACTGATCTTTGACAGTTGAAGGTTCTAACTGGCCCGTTATACCATCTTGAAAAATTTGCGCATGACCTGTTTGTTGCCAGTTTGAGTATATTGAACTATGACATAAACTGCAGTTCGGAATTCCGGTTGTTGGACCTACATAAGTACTTACCCAGAAAGTATCTGCATCTGAACTTGAACCAACTTTTAGACTAACAATGTACGGGCCTTTAGTGTCTGGAATGAAAGTAACATTTTGTGAAGATGTACTTGATAAAGTTGTAGATGAACCGGCAGGTGTTGTTATTGTCCATGAAAATGTATTAACACCTCCTGATGTATCAGCAGTCAAATATACTTTCATCCCTTTACCAACCGTAAGATTTCCACTGTATATTGGAAACGTATTGCTTGAATATGTGCCCAAGTTGCCCGGAGACTTCGGCTGAGTATTTATTTTCGCTGTCTGTGCTGAATAATTTGTAACTGGAGCAATCAATAGGCAGCTGAGAACTAAAGAAAAAAGTAATCTAAAGTTATTCATGGGTTATCCCGGAATTATAATTTAAAATCATTTCATCTCGGTGAGACAAATTTTGTACCGTAGAAATATTAAACGAGTATCTTCAATTATGTAAATTAGTCTTATTTTTGTAGCTTTTCTTTCCAAATTCTAAGAAATAAATCTCAATAATTATCATATATGAGATAATTAATTCAATTAACTGTTGAAATATCAGACATAATTCAGGTGAAATTATTCCAAAAATTGAAGATCAAAGCAAAATAAAAAAATAATTCCATTAGTAATCAATTCTTTGTTTCTTCATGGTATTTTAATGGACGTACTTTGTCCTTTGAACTTTTATATGGTAAATTTCTAATTAAAATTTTAATTATTTTTAGTTAGCAAAAAGAGGTCTATCTTTGGAAAATACGTATAAAACTGCCGGTGTAGATATTGAAGCTGGTGACGAAATTGTAAGAAGAATTAAATCATTTGCAAACTCAACTTTTAATAAAAATGTAATCTCAGATATAGGGCTTTTTGGAGGATTTTTTCAACTTGATATTGAAAAATATAAAAAACCGGTTTTAGTTTCGAGCGTTGATGGGGTTGGGACAAAGCTTAAAATTGCTTTTGCAATGAATAAGCATAATACCGTAGGGCAGGATTTAGTTAATCATTGTACAAACGATATTGCCGTATGCGGTGCCGAACCTCTTTATTTTTTAGACTATCTTGCTTTTGGCAAATTGAATCCGGACAGAGCGGAAAAAATTATTGAAGGATTCTCAATAGCTTGCAGGGAAAACGGCTGTGCTTTGATAGGTGGGGAAACTGCAGAAATGCCTGGGCTTTATTCTCCTGAGGAATATGATATGTCCGGTACTATTGTAGGTATTGTTGAAAAAGATAAAATAATTAACGGAAAAGATATCGCTAAAGGAAACGTATTGTTGGGTTTTAATTCAAACGGACTACACACGAACGGTTATTCGCTGGCGCGTAAAATTTTACTTGAGAAATATGAATTAACTACTATGGTTGATGGATTTGAACTTTGTCTTGGCGAAGAACTGATGAAAGTGCATAAATCATATCTTAAATTAATTTTGTATCTTAAAGAGCACATTAATATCAAAGGATTCTCACATATAACCGGCGGTGGCATAATTGGTAATACAAAAAGAGTTCTTCGCGATGGGCTTACATTAAAAATTAATTGGGACGCGTGGGAACTACCTGGAATTTTTAAACTTATAAAATCAACCGGGAATATATCTGATGATGAAATGAGAAAAGTATTTAATATAGGTATTGGGCTTATTGCGGTACTTGATAAAAATGATGTAGAGGCAGCAATTAAAATTGCCCATGATTTTAATGAAAACCCGGTAGTTATCGGTGAAGTAATATAATACTAAATTATTAGCTTCTACATAAGCAAAACGGAGTCAGTAAAATTTCTTTCACTAACCCCGTCTTTTGGAGAGAGAGAATTTTTTAATTAATAGTTAGAATAGTCATAACATAACAAGGTTTTCTATTCTAAAATAATTATCGTATAAATTTTTAGAATATTTAACAGTATCTGAAAACGATTGTATGTGATTTCTGAAATGTTCAAATTCTATTAGGTAAATAAGAGAGTAATTTATATATAAGTATTAAGTGAATTGTTAAAACTCGGTCCAAAGGAGTTTACTTATTGAATGAATTTTTCAATTAAATATTCCGGTCTTTTTATTTTTTATAAAACATTAGTTAATCCCAACTCTGGTAATTTAAATTTTTAGTTTAGATTAGTAGAATAGTAGTTTGTTTGTAATTATAATGATACGGATTATAAATTTATTATAAAACGTTGTTTATAAACACTTTTCTAATTTTTACTCTAATGTGAAAAAATATATATTTATCATAGTTGTAATTTCTATAGCCTTTTATATTGGATGCAATCAGGGAATCTCTCCCGTATCTGCTGAAGAGGAGCAACAAAAGGATGGTTTCAACGGGAAAATTACTTTTACAGGCGAATGGCCTGATAGCGTCCAATGGACTTTGCTGGTAGTATTTAAACAACCCTTAACCTCTGCAGCATCGTTTAATGTTTTTAATGTCGGATATATTAGTCACCCTATACCATGGGGAACTGAAGTATATAGTTATTCTACCGAGCAAGATACAGGATATCTTTCGATAACTGCCGGAACATATTCTTACGTTGCGGTTGCTCAATCAAACAATCCTGTTTTGTCACTAAATCGTTCTGATTGGAAGGTTGTAGGAGTATATTATGCAAGTGGAAACACAAATCAACCCGGCAGTTTAGTTATACTTCCTAATTCTGTAACCGGTAATATAAATATAAATTGTAATTTTAATAATCCACCGACGCAACCGCCTGGTGGGAATTAACTTGGATGAATATAGTTCTTTTAGAATACTTGTGTGTAAATATGAGGATGGAAGGAATAGTTGGGAAATGAACTTAATTTTTTGATGTGATTAAATATTATAAAAATTATTTAAGATCTAATGGTAAAACTTATTATAATATTACTTTTTGGTGTAGTGGACTTGCTTTCGCAAAATTTAAATATAAATGGCTATATTGCGGACACTACGGGTACTCCTTTGCCGGGAGTTAATGTTACACTTATAGGAACAAACCTTGGAACAGCATCTGATTTTAATGGCAGATTTTCAATCAAAAATCTTAAACCCGGAAAATATTCAATTGAATTTTCTTTTATAGGTTATAAAACAAAAACTTTCATTGATCTATTGCTTAATGAAAAATCAATATCCATTAATGTTATACTCCGGCAACAACTGCTTGAATCAGAGCAAGTTATCACTTCTGCAAGTAAATATGAACAAAAGATTGCAGATCTTCCCGTAAGTGCTCAATTAATTGATTCCGATAAACTTGAAAAAAAAGATATTACCAATCTTGAAGACGCTATGAGGTACGTCCCGGGTGTAAATATGATTGACGATCAAATCAGCATTCGCGGATCAAGCGGTTATACAAGGGGTGCAGGCACTAGGGTTATGTTGACTATAGACGGAATTCCGTATTATACTGGTGATACAGGTGAAATTATTTGGGAGATCGTTCCGGTACCGGAAATTCAAAGTGTGGAAGTCATCAAAGGCGCGGCCAGTTCTTTATATGGTTCTTCTGCCATTGGTGGAATTGTAAATGTTGTTACTAAAGAAATTACTTCCGACCCGGTTACTTATGTAAAGACAAGTATAGGCGCTTATGATAAACCAGCTTACGGCATCTGGGACTGGTCTAATGAAATAAGAACTTATTCCGGATTAACAGTAGCTCACTCAGATAAAATAGGAGAATTTGGCTATTTATTTTCTTTTACTCGTCTTGAAGATATGAGCTATTTGCAAAGCGGGTTTTATACTAGGTATGTTGGTTTCTTTAAAGGCTGCTATGATTTTTCTGCATCTTCTTCGCTGACTTTAATTGCTAATTCGCTTAACCAGAACAGTGGAAACTTTTTATATTGGAAAGATTCAAGAGATGCCCTTGTTCCTCCGGATGAGGACCAGGGAGAGACCGTAAACTCGAACCGCTATATGTTTGGTGCAGTATTTAAAGATATTTTAACTGATAATTTATTCTTAAATGTAAGGGGAAGTTATTATAGATCCGATTGGACTGATCAGACTGCTTCCTTCGATAGTTCTTTATCTAATTTATTTAGGCTTGAAGTACAAACTAATGTAAACCTAAGTAACAATTTAGTTCTCGTATCAGGAATTGAAGCCACACATGATAATGTCAACTCAAATTTATTCAGCAATCATGATGCATATGGATTTGGAGTATATTCTCAGGCAGATTATAAACCGTCTTTTTCAAATAATAATTATAACAGTCCGTTGTCATTAACTTTTGGTGTCAGGTATGATTACAGCAAGTTGGGAAGTGAGGTCGCTGTAAGTGCCCTGTCGCCGAAAGTAGGAATTAATTTCCACTTATCCGATAAATTAATCTTAAGATCGTCATTCGGCACAGGATTCAGAGCACCTACACTGTCAGAAGTATTTACCTCAACGACTGCAAGCGGAATTACTATACAACCAAATCCAGATCTTAAACCTGAAAAAAACTGGACATTTGAAACTGGTGCAAATTACCAACTTATAAATAACCCTAACGGCCGGTTAAATTCCGTTAATTTCGATGCCGCTCTTTTTCAAACTGAGTTTTATGACCTTATTGAACCTGCGGTTGATTCTGCTAACGGACTTTTTTATTTTAGCAATGTAACAAGAGCCCGAATTCAGGGATTTGAATTCAATTCAAATTACGACTTCTTTGAAAATAAAATAAATCTTTCTCTTGACTATACGTATATGTGGGCTAGGGATTTGCAGTTAAATCAAGCATTGGATTACAGACCCCGCAATATGGTGTACGCAAGTTTAGATTATATTGTCTCTAATTTTAATTTCGGAGCCGATTTTCGTTATTCAAGCAAAGTTGAAGAAATGGACTTTGAGTTGGTTAGCCTTGGTATCATTAAAGACGGAAACATTCGATCGGATATCAAAGTACTTGACTTAAGAGCAGGATATAATTTAAAATCTTTAGGTATTCCAACGAAGATATTCTTAAATGCAAATAATATATTTAATTATAATTATGTAGAATTAATTGCCAATCTTGCTCCTATCCGGAATTATTCTTTAAGTGCAGAATTTTTATTTTAGCCTGCCAAATATTAATTTTGTAAAAAAATAATGTCTTACTATTAAAAAAGTTTATATTTATATAGTTAATTACTAAATAAAAGTAGGGGAGAAAGTATTACTTATGTTTATAGATACGCATGCACACTTGTTTTTTTCAAACTTTAACGATGAAGTCCATGAAGTAATAAACAGGGCTAAAAATGCCGGTGTTGATTATATTTTAGTGCCCGCAACAGATCTGGAAACATCCCGCCAGGTTATTAAACTTGTTGAAAAGTATGAATTCATTTATGGAGCGGTAGGGATTCATCCACATGATACAAAGGATTGGAATAATTCTTTAATAGATGAAATTAAACATCTGGCTAAGCATGAAAAAATTGTTGCAATAGGTGAAATAGGGCTTGATTACTTCTATGATTTTTCTCCTAAAGAAAAGCAAATGGAAGCATTTAAAGCTCAAATTGATTTGGCATTAAAAATTAATAAGCCAATAATTGTGCATACACGTGATTCAGATGATGATATGATGAATGAAATACGTTTACATAAAGATAGCGGGCTAAAAGCCCAGTTTCATTGTTTTAACGGTACTCTGCAAAATGCAAAAGAATTAATCCGGTTGAATCATTTTATTTCTTTTACCGGCAATATTACTTTCAAAAAGTTTGACAATTTGCGGGATATTGCTGCAAATTTGAGTATGGAAAGCATAATGCTTGAAACAGATTCTCCGTTTATGACCCCTGAACCTTTAAGAGGTAAAAGAAATGAACCTGCAAATGTTAAACTGGTTGCGGAAAAATTAGCTGAAATTCATCATCTCAATGTGGAAGATGTAGCTCGACTTACTTCATACAATGTATTCAGAATGTTCGGAATTGGGTCCAAACCGGGAGGAATAAATTTTACCTATAAAATAGGCGATTCTCTTTATATAAATGTAACTAACAGATGCGATGCAAAATGTGAATTTTGCGATAGGGAAGGTGATGCGGTACTAAACGGGTATAGCCTTCATATGACCAAAAGTGATGAGCCGGAAGCATTAGTTTACATTAAGGAGATTGGGGATCCGAAACAGTTCAAAGAAATAGTTTTTTGCGGCTATGGGGAACCTACTATACGATGGGATGTTGTAAAAATTATTGCTAAATATGTAATTGAAATGGGCGGGAAAACAAGACTCATAACCAATGGGCATGGTAACCTAATTAATAAAAGAGATATTGTTCCGGAATTAAAAGGATTAATTAATACTGTTTCTATTAGTTTTAATTCACCTGATGCGCGTCAATATTCAGAATTAATGGGGCTAGATATCCGGTATTATAATGAAATGATAAACTTTGCTAAAGAAGCAAAAAATTATGTTGAAAAGTTAGTTATGACTGCCATTTCAATGGATAAGATAAATATTGAGAAAGCTCGGACAATTGTTGAAGAAAAAATAGGCGCAGAGTTCAGGCTAAGACAATATTTCTAAAATTCAGAATAATTGCCGCAAAAGGGAAAATATTTTTTATTTTTCGTTCCTAAAACGAAGCCTGGAACACTAAAGAAAATTAATATGAAATTGTATCTAATTATTTTATCAGTTCTTTTCATCCAATCAATATTTCCCCAACCGAATGTTTTTCAATTAAGATCACGAATTGATTCATTGTTTGCTGGTAGCTTTTTCGATACTACACAAATAGCAATCGACGTCTATGATATTTCAGGTAACAAGAAATTATACGGCAAAAATGAAAAATTGCTGCTACGGCCGGCATCCAATATGAAGATATTGACTACATCCGCTGCCTTGGTATATTTAGGAAAGGACTATAATTTTACCACGTCTCTATGTTATTCCGGTGAAATTAAGAATGGAATATTGTTTGGTGATTTATATGTCGTTGGCGGATGTGACCCTGGTTTTAGCATTGAAGACTTAGATTCGCTTGCCTCCGTCATTAAATTAAATGGCATCCGGGAAATACGGGGAAATTTAATTGGTGATATTAATATGATGGACACTCTTTACTGGGGTAAAGGTTGGATGTGGGATGATGATTGCGCTTATCTTACACCACTTGATATTAATGCTAATTCCGTTGGGATTGTTGTAAAGCCAGGTATTATAGGGCAACCGGCAGATATCCAATTAGTTCCGCAGTCTGATTTTATTCAATTAAATAATTATTCAGTTACCGTTTCAGCAGATAGTCCCGACACGTATATTCTAAATAAAGACTGGCTTCATCACCAAAATATATTAACAATAAGAGGCAATGTACGTGCAAAATCAATAGCTGATTCACTTCAGGATACATTGTATGCAAAAGTATATGAGCCGCAGTTATATTTTTTAACGTTGTTTCAAAATAAATTAATGATAAGGGGTATTAGTATTTCCGAAAAAAAATATTTTGCTAAAGCACCTTCATATTCAAAAAATATTTTTAGATTTAAAAGACCACTATACGATATGATCAGTTATATAAATAAAGAAAGTTATAACCTTGGGGCTGAAATGTCTTTACGTGTTTTGGCTGCAAAATATTTCGGTATGCCTGCAACTTCAGAAAACGGTATAAAGATGATTGACAGCTTGATTGCATTAACCGGCCTTAACCCTCTTGGGTACCGTTTAGTGGATGGTTCCGGAATTTCACATTACAATTTGGTTTCGGCACAACTATTATTAGAAGTACTTAAATATATCTACTATCAAAAACCGGATCTCTATAAAGTGCTTTATGAATCTTTCCCGGTTGCAGGTATTGATGGAACACTACGGAATAGAATGAAAGGAACCTCTGCACAGAATAATGTTCATGCTAAAACTGGTACATTAAGTGGAGTATCAAGCATTTCCGGATATTTAACAGCCGATAATGGTCATCTTATTTGTTTTTCAATAATCTTACAGAATTTTAATAGCACTACAAAAACTGCCAAAGATTATGAAGATAAAATTTGTAATATCCTTGCAAAGTATAAGTAATTTGTTTTGAAATGCAGATTTAATATGAATCTTTTATTAAGGCTTGATGTAAATTTGGAACCAATCGTTTAATGGCTGAAATTAAATGCTCCAGCTTCGGTAAAAGTGTCTCCTGAAAGGTTAGATCCGGAACAACAATATATATAAAAGGCGTCGATAAAGATGAAATTAAAAAATATTGTTTTATTAATTGTGTCCGGCACTTTTATCTTTTTTAATTCATGCAGGAAAGAAATAAAACAAGAGGATTCCAAACCGCTGTATGAATTGCAGAATAATGATATACCTAAATTTGATGCCGGTAATGCTTATAACCAGGTTGAGGCCCAAGTAAAGTTCGGGCCAAGGGACCCCGGTTCTAAAGGGCATCAGGCTGCATTAAATTATATCCATGAAGAGTTAAAAAAATATACTATATACGTGGATTTACAAAATTTTAACTATTCCGGTTATGAAAGTACAACACTTCAACTAACTAATATTATTGCAAGGTTCAACCCTAATATCAAAAACCGGATTATTTTTTATGCACATTGGGATACAAGGCCTCGTGCGGAACATGCAACTAAACTTAATTTAAGAGACAAACCGATTCTCGGTGCTAATGACGGAGCCAGTGGGTGTGGTGTATTATTAGAACTTGCCCGGATTTTAAAGGGCAATAAAATAAATTTTGGTATTGATCTTGTTTTTCTCGACGGAGAGGATTACGGTAAAGAACATGATTTGAATAATTTTTGTCTTGGTGCTAAATATTATGCGGCTAATTATCCGACTGATAAAATGCCTGCATTTGGTGTGCTTCTTGATTTAGTAGGAGATAAACAGGCAGTTTTTGAAAGAGAAGGGAACTCAGATAAGTTTGCTCCCGGTGTTGTGAGTTTAATCTGGAATATTGCGCAGCAGCAAAACGATTCAATATTCTCCCAGGAAGGCGGTCCGGAAATTTACGATGATCATATACCTTTAAATAATGCTGGATTAATTACAGCAGATATAATAGATGCCGACCTTGTGGGTGCAGATACACCAGTTAAACGTCGTAATTATTGGCATTCCGAGAATGACACTATGGAGAACATAAGCAAAAATACCCTGCAACAATTGGGTAATGTCCTTACGTATTTAATTTATTCACTTAAATTCAATAATTAATATAATATGAAACATTACAAAGAATTTAATATTACGGCTGAGCCTTTTATACCTGAAATATTGAGCGGGCTGATGTGGGAGCTTGATATAACTGGTATTAACGAAGAAGTAAATTGTATAAAAGTTTTTGCTGCGGAAGAAAGTACAATTTCAGTGGAAAAAACATCTAATCAACTAAAAAAATTAGTCGCAGAAAAGATGATTTTTAATTTTTCTATTGAGGAAAACTTGATTGAGGATAAAAATTGGAATGAAGAGTGGGAAAAATCGGTCCGGGTAATTGAAGTTTCCGAAAAACTTGTAATAAAGCCTACGTTTAAGGATTACAAATCAAAACCGGGGCAAATAATTATTACTATTGATCCTAAAATGTCATTTGGTACAGGAGAGCACCAAACAACTAAATTAGTATTGCAATTTCTGGAGGAAAACGAAATAAATGGAATAAAAGTTCTTGATATTGGTTCGGGCACAGGTATACTGGCCATTGCGGCTGTAAAACTTGGAGCTAAATCGGCAATAGCTGTTGATAATGATGAATGGTGTTATGAAAACGGGAAAGAAAATTGCTGCCTGAATTTAGTGGATAAAGAAGTGAACGTAAAGCTTGGCGAGGTAAAAGATATTCCGGAAAATAATTTTGACCTGATAACTGCCAATATTCAGAAAAATATTTTACTGGATATTGCTGAAGAAATTAAAAACAGGTTAAATAGGGGGGGATTGCTTATTCTCTCGGGATTGCTTTTTAACGATGAACAAGATATTGTAAAAAAATATTCTTCAATGAATTTTGAGCTGGTTGAGAAAAAATCTTTAGATGAATGGATAGCATTAAAAATGAGATTGTTATAAGTATTCTCCTTCAAATAGACTAGTATTTGGTTTTATAAATAGTTTTCTGTTAATTGTGGATTCCTAATTAAATCTGCGTAAATAATTAAAAACTTTTTATTTCTTGATTTATTTGAAAACTAAAGTTGTTGATTTTCATAATAATTCAATTTTAAATTTGCGATCAATATTTCAATACAATATGAACTTAATAGAATGGAATTACTAAATGGGAACGAAAGAAAATAAATTCGCAGAACTTTCAAACGTAATTAGGGAACGTCATTCGATCAGGCATTATGATCCGGACTTTAAAATATCCGATGATGAGATTAAAGAGATTATTAAAGAAGCTGTTTATGCTCCCTCGGGAAATAACTTGCAGTCATGGCGATTTTTAATCATTACCGATCAAAAACAAAAAGAAAGGATTTACACTGTAAGTAATGATCAGGAGCAAGTACTGGAGGCTTCTGCGTTAATAATTATACTTGGCGATTTAAAAGGTTATGAACAAGTAGATTTAATCTATTCCCGGTCTGTTAAAGAAGGTATTGTTACCGAGGAATTCAAAAATGCTAAAGTTGCTAAAGTGAAGGAAACATTTGAAAAAGAATCTTCACGATATGGGAACCCGAACTGGAAACGTGATCTTGTTTTGATCGACGGCTCTCTTGCGGCAATGCAATTAATGCTGGCTGCTAAGGCTAAAGGATATGATTCCGTCCCTATGATCGGTTATAACACCGAGAAACTTAGAAAAATTTTAAATATTCCCGATCGGTATGTAAATGTTTTAATGATTCCTATTGGGAAAGCAACGGAACCGGCACATCCTACATTAAGACTAAGTGTTGATGAAATAACATTTTGGAACGGAATTGATTGAAAGAACGCTTGCTTAACTCCAAATATTTATCATTATTATAAAAAATTATAGTCGGAGTAAAAAATTTTATAGTTAATGATAATGTTATACAGAAAAAAGTAATAATAGAATAATGAAATAATAATTTATTATTCATAGAAATATAAATTTATTGATTGCCAATTAGATAATTATAAATGGGAATAATTATAAGAACCGAAAAACAGAACGATTATGAAGAAGTAGGCAAATTAATTGAATTAGCTTTTAAAGATTTGCCTTTTAGCCATCATAAACAGAGTTAGCTTGTTTGTAAGTTAAGGAAAAGTTCCAACTTTATAGAAGAGTTATCCATAGTTGCAGAGACTGAATATAAAATTGTCGGGCATCTATTATTAACAGGAATTATAATTGTAGACCAGGAGAAATTATACGAATCTTTTGCCCTTGCACCAATTTCTGTACATCCTGTTTACCAAAGGAAAGGCATCGGAACGCAGTTAATAAACGATGGGATAAAAAGAAGTGTAAAATCAGGTTATAATTTCATTGTCGTTCTGGGTCATGCAGAATATTATCCTAAATTAGGATTTGATGAAGCGGCAAAATATGATCTTAAAGCATTTTTCGATATCCCTTCTGAAGTATTTATGATTAATGAACTTATTAAAGACGGATTAAAAGGCGTTAAAGGAACCGTTATTTACCCGCAAGAGTTTATGATTTAAGTTATGTAATTTATTCCAAGGCTCTCGACTAATCTTGAGAAATATTAACACATCATTAAATTTTATTAATGTTTTGTTTCTTTTTAAACCCTTACTATACAAGGAATTGACTAATATTCAGAAATAAATTTCAAATAAATTATCTTGCTGCATATTTATTATAGTAAGATAAAAAAACTAACTATATAACTAAAAACAAAATGAGGAAAATGAAAATGAAAAATCAGTCATTTAAATTAAGTCGCATCCTTTTTCTGGTAGCGGCAGTTTTATTTTTCCTGCCAATGACAAATTATGCACAGGATCACGGACATGGCGTGGATGCTCACCAGGATCACCAAGTTAAACATGGTGTAGTTCATCATGTCCATCATGGTAATGCAAGGGTAGCACCCAGACATGATGATGCTTATCGGGATGTGGTTGTAAACAACAGGCATTTATTTTACCGAGGAGGACATTTTTATGAAAAAGGGCCGAACGGTTATGTAATAGCAACTGCCCCTATCGGTGCAAGGATTGATGTACTGCCGGGAGGTTATAGAGTAATCCGCCGCCATGGTGTAAGATTTTTCTTATTTGGAGGTATATACTACCAGTTCGATCCGGTTGCACATGTTTATATCGTTGTAAATGCCCCGTTATAAAATTACATACAGTTATAGATGATCAACAGCCGCTGCCATACTTTGTGCAGTGGCAATTTATTTGAATATGTTTTTTTATCTGCTTTAGTTATTCTAATTTAAAAACAACAATTTTACCGTCAATATTTGATGCTACAAATATGTTATCTCTAATATTGTAAATATTCTTTATAGCCCCATTTCCTAAAAAAAGCAATGGTTCGCACTTATAATTCTTATCGATCAAATAAATTATTCCGTTTTGAGAACTGAATAAAATATTTTTATTCCATTCAATAATATTTCCCGGATCAGTATCTATACCGAAGCCAATTTTTATACTTTTTAGAAGTTTTCCATTTTTTGCCACAATTATAAAGAAATTATCCTTGCAGCTTTTTATATAAATATCATCCTTACTTTTGCTGATTCCTATAGAATTGTAACCATCAAAAATATCTTTCCTCCAAGTAACTTTACCAAGCATTAAATCTATAGATGAAATACTTTTATCTGGTGATGCAACAATAATACTTTTATTATCAGAGACAATCTTACATTGAATCGGTGATTTATCAATATTGTTTATCAATAATTTCCAATTAATTATACCTGAAGTTGCATCGATACAATAAATATACCCGTCACGGCAGCCGTAAATAATCCTATCGTTTATAAAAACCGGTTCAGATGTAATTAATTCATGTGCGGAATGATTTTCCCATATCATTTCAAACGATTTAATATCATAGCAGTAAAGGCAGCCTTGTGAAGTACCAGCAATAATACCTGTGGTAGAAGTGCCGTTATTTTCGGCATTTATTGTAAGGAGAGGTGAAGTAACGGATTCGTTCAAACCGATTGTCTGGATAATTTTCCCGTTTTCAGTATTAAATGAAATTAAATCCCCCTCTACTGTGCCAGCAACTATAATGGAATCGCTAACAGCCAGTCTGCTTAAAATGCTTTCTCCGGATTTATTCTCCCATACTTGTTCACCGTGGTTGCCAAAACAAAAAATGTTCCCATTTAAAGTTGCTTCATAAATGTAGTTTCCTGACGTCACTAAAGTGGCAATTGTAGTCTCCTTCAACTCCTTTTTCCATAATACATTTGCTTTAACGTTTGTTTCATTATTCAGGGTATTCAAAGTAAAGTTTATAAATTGAACCGAATCAATCTGATTGGATTTTAATGTACTTTTTGCCAGACGTATGGGTGTTTCCAGGATACCTTGATCGCTTACAGTCGAAATAATTACTGAATCATATGCGTTTTCAACTATTTTATATTTCCATTTGTTGTTATCAACAATTTCAGAGTTTTCTGATATAACAGGGATTCCATTAACAGTACCGGGCGGATTGTGCTTTTGAAAACTAAATAAAATTGTTTTAATTTTGTGAGTACTTAGCCTGTTGCTAATTTCAAATAAATTATCAATTCCATTTTCATCGGGAAAATTAGAATAAAAAAATACTTGTTCTGTGTCAGGTAACCCAGCAAGTGTGGTGTCAAGCCATTCTAAATCTTCAATCCGGAAATGACCTCTTTCATTCATAAAAATCCCGCAATTTAAGCCTATATGTTCTATTCCGTTAGAATTGAAAGCGAACTTATCACTATTCCATAAATCATTAAATTTTCTAAGGCAACTTTCATTAAATCTTATGTCATCATAACCTGGGATTATATGGTAAGTTACTTGTAATTCATCAAGAATTAATTTGGCGGAATCCATCTCTTCAGATTTACTATTTTTGCTTAAATTACCTGAAACAATAACAAAAGAAATTTCTTTTTTATTGTTTATATCTTTTACTATATTTTCAAGGTTGTTTTTTTGAGAGGGTAGTTCAAATTGAATACCGGGGATCCACGCATATTTATTGTTTTGCGGAAAAATATTGAGAGTAAGAAAAGATAAAAAACAAATTATTAATGAAATTTTTTCCATTTTTAGTATTTTTATTATTGTTTGGGTAAAATAATAATATAATTAGTTTTATGAAATGAGACGGAGAATAAAATGCTTTCAAAACTTTATTTAAGACGCCATGAAGATAAAAGACTTAAAGACGGACACCAGTGGATTTTTAGTAATGAAATTGACGGAATTAATGGTAGTGTCGAAAATGGCGATCTAATCGACGTATTTGAATCTTCTGAAGCGTATTTCGGTACAGGTTTTTATAATAAAAATTCTCTGATTGCCGTCAGGATGTTAAGTAAATCAAAGATTGATGATTTATATATTCTATTAAAAGAAAAAATTCAGGATGCTTACAAACTAAGAAAAACTTTTTATCCCGGCCTCGAATCATTTCGGCTCGTCTTTAGCGAGAGCGATTTTCTACCGGGCCTTATTATAGATAAATACAACAATTCATTTGTCCTGCAGGTATATTCCTACGGAATGCAGAAAAACATAGAACATATTGTAAGAATATTGAAAGAAGATTTTAATGCCGAAAATATTTTTACCAAGCATGATTCTTATTTTCGCAAACTCGAAGGCTTGCCTGAGGAAGATGAGATATATCTCGGGAAAATGAAAAAAGAGATAATTACGGACGGTTCAATTAAATATACTATCGATTTTGATAATGGTCAAAAAACAGGCTTTTATTTTGATCAAAGGGATAACAGGTATTTTATAGAAAATATAGTTAAGGGTAAAAACGTTCTCGACGGCTTCTGTAATTCAGGCGGATTCGGACTGCATGCTGCTAAAGCCGGTGCCTCGAAAGTCTTGTTTATAGACTCTTCAGAAACAGAAATTGAAAATACCAAAAAGAATTTTAAAACGAACAGGCTTAAATGTGAGGCTGAATATTTTACTGAAGATGTTTTTGACTGCCTTTTTCGCCTTGTTGGTGAACAAAAAAAATATGATGTTGTAATGCTGGATCCGCCGGCATTTGCAAAGAGCAAAAAGACAGTGGCCATTGCAAGTAAAGGTTATGAAAAAATTAATAAGAGAGCGCTTCAATTAATAGAAGATGGATTTCTAGTTACTTCATCCTGCTCGCACCATATAAGCAAAGAGGACTTTTTTCAAATAATTGTAAATGCAGCGAGAAAATCAAGAAGAAAATTACAACTTGTTTATTTTAACGGTGCATCATCCGATCACCCCGAACTTCTTGCTATGCCGGAAACTACTTACCTGAAGTTTGCAGTGTTTAAAGTAAAAGAGGAAAAGGGATTAGTTGAAGAAGTTTAGAAGTTTTATCCGGTTGTTCTGAACTTCTCCCCTTATAATTCGCTGATTGTCGGTAGTCAAATTGAATTTCTGTGAGGAGAGGGGAAGATTAAGGGAAAACTTATACTTGATGTTTATAACCATCAATAGAAGTAATACAAATTAAGCTGCCCGACATTATTGAATGTTCGTAAAGTTTAATTCAAATGTTAGAAATATACTGGTAATTATTTTATAAATATTTTGTTATTATTGAAAAAACGATGCAACCTTTTTAAGTTTGGCTGCGTCTAACCATATTACTTTTCCAGAGTAATCATATTAATAAAAATGATGAGGTTGAAAATTGGACATTACTGCACTAAATGAAAAAATTAAACAGGAGAGCGCATTCATTGATATATTAATGAATGAAATCAGTAAAGTTATAGTTGGCCAAAAAGCTATGGTAGAACGGCTTATTATCGGGCTGCTTAGCAATGGGCATGTACTGCTTGAGGGAGTTCCGGGTTTGGCTAAAACTCTGGCTATTAAAACTCTAGCCTCAGCAATGAAAGCGAAATTTCAAAGGATTCAGTTTACTCCTGATTTGCTTCCGGCAGATTTAATCGGGACCCAAATATATAATCAACGGGATGGTAATTTCTATATCCGAAAAGGCCCTATCTTTGCCAATTTTATTCTGGCTGATGAAATTAACCGAGCTCCCGCAAAAGTTCAAAGTGCACTTCTTGAAGCAATGCAGGAACGACAAGTAACAATTGGCGAGGAAACTTTTAAACTGGAGGATCCTTTTCTTGTTCTCGCTACACAAAACCCGATTGAACAAGAAGGTACTTATCCATTACCCGAAGCCCAGGTAGATAGGTTCATGCTGAAAGTCAAAATTATTTATCCCTCAAAAGATGAAGAATTAAAAATTATGCGTCAGAATGTAGGTGAACCTGACAATTTGGTACAACAGGTAATTACTCCAAAAGATATCCTTAATGCAAGAAACCTTGTACAGGAAGTTTATATTGATGAAAAGATAGAAAAGTATATTCTTGATATCGTTTTCGCCACACGATCACCCAAAGATTACGGCTTGGATAAGCTAGTTGATCTTATAAGTTACGGTGGTTCACCAAGAGCATCGATAAATCTTGCAATTGGAGCAAAAGCCATTGCATTTATAAGGCGCCGCGGTTACGTTATTCCTGAGGATGTTCGGGCAATATGCCTGGATGTACTCCGCCATAGAATTGCCGTTAGTTATGAAGCGGAAGCTGAAGAAATAACAACCGAAATCGTAATCCAGGAAATATTAAATAAAATTGAAGTGCCGTAAGAATATAATTTCTTAGCTTTGATATAATATTGTAGACAGAAAACAGCATAAACAAATTTTAAAGATGTTAACTAAAGAGATTCTAAAACAAGTTAGACAAATTGAAATAAAGACTAAGGGATTAGTCAACCAGGTCTTTTCAGGAGAATATCATTCGGTATTTAAAGGGAGAGGAATGGAATTTTCCGAAGTTAGGGAGTATCAATTCGGCGATGATATTAGAAGTATTGACTGGAATGTGACAGCACGTTTAGGGCATCCTTTTATTAAAATATTTGAAGAAGAAAGAGAGCTCACTGTAATATTAATGGTTGACTTGAGTGGTTCACTTATTTTTGGTTCGATTGATAAAACTAAACAACAGATAGCAGTCGAACTAAGTGCAATACTTGCTTTCTCTGCTTTAAAAGAACAGCGATAAAGTTGGACTTATACTTTTTACAGATAAAATTGAAAAATTTGTTCCGCCACGAAAAGGGCGAAAGCACGTCCTTAGGATTATACGGGAAGTCCTTTCATTTGCTCCGGAAGGAAAATCAACAAATATAAAAGCAGCTCTTGAATATATGAATAATGCTGTTAAAAAGAAAAGCATTGCATTTCTTATTTCCGATTTTATTGATAGCGGCTTTGATAAGATATTAAGAATAGTAAGTAGGAAACATGATTTAGTGGGAATAGTTTTGAATGATAAAAGAGAAGATGAAATACCGCAGATGGGTCTGGTAAAATTTATGGATGCAGAAAGCGGAGTTGAAAGATGGATCGATACTGATAATAAACAGATGCGGTTTTTATTTAAACAAATGCGTGAAAGGAGTATTGCTAAGAGGAAAGCTTTATTTATATCAAGCCGTCTAGATAGCATTGAAGTTGACACAGGACAGAACTACATCAAACCGCTTGTCCAATTTTTTAGAATGCGTGAAAAACGATGGTGAAAAATTTTAAGTTTATATTAGGTTTAATATTTATATTAACTCTTAATGCTTTTGCGCAGAACATTGCCGTAAAAGCCTCAACCGATAAGACGGATTATCTTGTTGGTGATTATATATATTATACAATTAAGGTCGATCACAATAAAGAGCTTAAAGTTTATCCGCCTGATATAAAAGATAGTCTCAACAGTTTAGCCGTAATTAAAAAAGAAACACCGGTTGATCAGGCTAAGAATAATTCTATTACCACTACCTTTAAATATATCCTTTCGGGTTATGATTCTGCACAGGTAACGCTGCCTCCTGTTCAGGTACTTTTCAGTGCTCCGGGTGATACAGCTATGAGTTTTGGATTGGCAAATACTGTAACAATTTTGATTAAGACTTTAAAGATTGATAAGCAGTCGGATATAAAAGATGTAAAAGCGCCTATTAAAATACCCCTTGATTGGTGGTGGATTGCACTATGGATGCTGATTGGAATAATTATAATAGCTCTCATTTATTATTTTTATCGCAGATATCAAAAGAAAAAAATGGCTGCTCAGCCCGTAAAAAAGGCAATAGTTTTTCCATCATATATAATTGCGCTTAACGCACTACATGATCTGCAAGAACAAAAACTTTGGCAGAAAGGGCAGATAAAAGAATATCACTCGATTATTACTGAAATAATACGTAAATATTTTGAAGAAAGATTCAATATGCCGGCCCTCGAACTTCCTACATCTGAAGCAGTTGATCTGTTAAGAAAACGTGAAGGAACAGAGCAAATATTAGATACAACATATAATTTCCTCTCAAATGCGGATCTTGTAAAATTTGCAAAGTTTGTTCCCCTTGGTTCGGTAAATGAAGAAATGATGAAACAAGCTTTAGACATTGTAAATAGAACCATAACCGGATTCACTGATGCTAAAAAAGAAGAGGCCGGTAATGTTCAGTGACGTAACATTTGTTTATCCTTGGATGTTTTATTTCCTGGCTATAATTCCTCTTATGCTTTTTTGGTATTGGAAAATGGGCAGGAGAAAAGAAACCTCAATAACATATTCTTCACTCAAGATTTTTGATGGAATTCCGGTTAACTGGAAAGAAAGACTAAGGTACACTCCTATTATACTTAGGTGTTTAGCAATTGCTCTTCTGATTGTAGCTCTTGCAAGGCCCCAAAGTTATTCTTCCGGTCAAAATGTTAGTACCGAAGGCATAGATATAGTAATGGCGCTTGACATTTCTGGAAGTATGTATTCGGAAGATTTGAAACCAAACCGTGTTGGAGCTGCTATAAATGTTGTTGAAAAATTTATTGAAGCCAGGCCAAATGACAGGATTGGTCTTGTTGTTTTTTCCCGTGAAGCATTTACACAATGCCCGATAACTATTGATCATAATGTATTGATAAATTTGTTAAGAAAAATTTATCCCGGGATGGTACCCGACGGTACTGCTATCGGAAACGGCATTGCTGATGCGGTTGGAAGACTTAAAGACAGCAAAGCAAAAAGTAGGGTAATTATTCTTTTGACGGATGGAGACAATAACGCAGGCGAAATTGATCCGTTAACTGCTGCTGATATTGCCAAAACATATGGTATAAGAGTTTATACTATTGGGGTTGGGACGGAGGGGGAGGCACCTTACCCGGTTAAAACACCATTTGGTGTTAGGTACCAGATGCTTCCATCCGACATTGATGTAGGCTTACTAAAGAATATTGCAGATATTACCGGCGGAATGTTTTTTCGGGCAACCGACAATGCTGCTCTGAATAACATTTATAATAAAATTGACAAACTTGAAAAAACTAAAATTGAAGTTACATCCTACCGAAATGCTGCAGAAATATTTTCTGATTGGCTTAAAGCAGGATTTATTTTGATTTTGGTTGAATTATTATTATCTAAAACTGTTTTCAGAAAAATTCCTTAAAATGAATTTCTCTTTAAACGTATAAAATCAAATTTTTATTAAAGATTATGTTTCGATTTGCACATATAGAATATTTATATTGTTTGTACTTAATTCCGGCCTTCATCTTAGTATTCTGGTATTTGCTAAGAAATAAAAGCAGGTTATTAGAAAAATTTGCCGTAAAAAAGCTGCATACAATACTTTTCCCGGCATATAGTAGAAATAAAAGTATTGTACGTTTTGGTATTATCATATCTGCTATTATATTCTTAATTATCGCAGCGGCAGATCCACAGGTTGGAACAAAGGTTGAAAATGTAAAGCAGACCGGAATAGATATATATATTATCCTTGATGTTTCATTAAGTATGCAGGCCCAGGATATAAAGCCAAGCCGGCTTGAAAAAGCCAAACTTGAAATATCTAATCTTATTGCTAAACTAGGCGGTGATAGAATTGGTTTAATTGTTTTTGCAGGTGAACCTTTTGTGCAATTTCCATTAACTACGGACTATTCTGCGGCCAACTTATTCCTTTCAGCTGCTGGGGTAAATACTATTCCAGATCAGGGCACTGCAATCGCTGCAGCTATAAACCTCGCAAATAAATCATTCAGTTATTCATTCAAAACTGAGAAAGTAATGGTTATCTTTACTGATGGTGAAGATCACGAAGGTAATTTGTCTGATGCAATCGATGAGGCTAAGAAAAATAATATTAAAATATACACAATCGGACTTGGTTCTCCGGATGGCGTGCCCATACCCATTTACAATGAACAGGGACAACCGGCCGGTTTTAAAAAAGATCAGGATGGTAATGTGGTTTTAACAAAACTCGATGAAAGTGCGTTAAAAGATATTGCCACCGGAACCGGCGGCCAATATATGAGAGGATCAAATGATAGGGATGAACTTGATATGATATACAAAGATTTGTCAGGGATCAAGAAAACCGAATTTGGTGAAAAAATAGTCACTGATTACGAGGATAGATTTTATTATTTTTTGATTCCGGCTATAATATTACTTATTATTGAGTTTTTTATGACTGAACGAAAATCTCCTTTTGTAATAATGTTAAATAAAAAATTCGGGATTGTACAACAGTAAAATGAAAAAGATATTTTTTTTAACAAATTTGTTGACATTTTTTTTGTTTTTATTTGGAAATTCGTTGTTTCCGCAGGCAGCACGATCTAATGTAAATAACGGAGTAGATCTTTATAATAAAGGAAAGTACATAAACTCCGAAGTTGAATTCAAAAAGGGATTGCAAAAAACACCCGGTAATTTCAATTCCAGTTTTGACCTTGGTGATTCATATTATAAAGAAGGTAAATATGATGAAGCTTTTAAATCTTATTCCTCAGCTTTATCAAAAGCTAATTCAAATGAATTGAAAGCGAAAACATATCATAATATCGGAAATGCTTTGCTCAAGGGTGAAAAATATAAAGAGAGTGTAGGTGCATATGCTAATGCATTGAAACTTAATCCTAATGACGATCAAACTAAATATAATTTGTCCTATGCTTTATCAATGATGAAAAATCAAAATCAGCAGAATAAAAACGATAAAAATAAAAATGACAAGGATAAAGACAAGAATAAGAAAAACCAGGACAATAAAGATCAGAATAAAGACCAAAATAAAGACCAAAATAAAGACCAAAATAAAGATCAGAATAAGAATAATAAAGATCAGCAAAATAATCAACAGAATAAGAATGATCAAAAGAATCAGCAAAATCAGCAGCAGCCAAATAAAATTTCCAAAGACCAGGCACAGGCAATTTTTAATGCTTTAAACAATGATGAAAAGGATTTGCAGAAACAGCTTAGGAAAATGAAAGGTAATCCTGTTAAAACAAGTAAGGATTGGTAACAATGGTTGAAAGTGCGAATAAATCGTTGGATTAAAGGTTGTCCGTTGCTCAGTGAATTAGTCTTTAGATTGTTAATACTGAAAATACATTTTTAATAAAAATTTCATTTAGAATTATGTTTAGAAGAAACGTGGTTAGTTCTATTTTACTTCTAATTTATACTGCAGTATTATACCCGCAAACTTTTACGGCTATTGTGCAAAACACTACTGTGGGCCTGACCGATCAGTTTGAGGTAACTTTTAGTTTTTCAGGCCAGGATATTAATGGTGTAAAAAGCTTTACCCCACCTAATTTCAAAGGATTCATGGTACTTTCAGGACCAAACCAGTCAACCAGTATGCAGATTATTAACGGAGCGGTATCTGGATCAAGATCCTATTCTTATTATCTGCAGGCACAAAATGTTGGGAAATTTACAATAGGAAGTGCAATAATTAATTATAACTCTAAAACTTATTCTACTCAACCATTAACTATTACTGTAGAAAAAGGCTCGCCTAAATCTTCACCACAACAGCAAAGTAGTCCAGAAATATCTCAGAAAGAAATTGCCGATAACTTGTTTATACTTGCAACCGCGGATAAAGAAAAAGTTGATCTGGGCGACCAGGTAACGGTTACTTACAAATTATACACAAGACTTAATATAGCATCCCAGATGCAGGTTGCCAAACTTCCTACTTATGAGGGGCTCTGGGCAGAGGAAATAAGTATCCCGAACAACATTACCTTTTCAACAGAAATGTATAAAGGAAAACAGTATAGGGTTGGAGTGCTAAAAAAAGTTGCTCTCTTTCCTTCGCGCGGGGGAACTTTCAGTAACACCTCTCGAACTTGCTGTTCCTGTTCAAATACAACAAAAAAAGAAGTCTAGTGGTAGTTTATTTGATGATTTTTTCAACGACCCTTTTTTTAATAGTGTTCAAAATGTCAATTATAATGCAAAATCAAATACTATTAAATTACATGTAAGTTCGCTTCCAACACAGAATGTTCCTAAATCATTTAATGGTGCCGTAGGGGATTTCTCGCTTACTTCTCAGATTAATTCTCTAAACACAAAAACTAATGAACCTGTTACATTGAAAATAAATATTTCAGGAAGCGGTAACATACAATTACTTAATATGCCGGAAATAAATCTTCCCTCGGGGTTTGATAAATATGATCCCAAAACTTCAGACCAAATTAATAGGACTGGCAGAATAAACGGTACCAAAACATTTGAATACTTAATTGTTCCCAGAGATGCTGGTAAAAAAGAAATTCCCCCAATTCAGTTTTCTTTTTATAATCCGGAAAGAAAATCGTACGTTACATTATACACACCCTCTTATTTTATTGATGTTCAACAAGGTCCCAATAATGGAAACAGTAATGTTGCGGGATATCCAAAAGAAGAGATTAAGTTGCTTAGTCAGGACATTATGTACATAAAGACTTCAGCCGGAGATTTAGCCAGGCAGGGCGATTCAATTCTATTTGGTTTCGGGTTTTGGACTGCGGCTTTACTTCCTTTAGTATTATTAAGCGGGTTGATAACATGGAAAAGAAGATCCGATAAACTTGCGGGCAATTTACAATTATTGCGCTTCCAGCGCGCAAAAAAAATTGCAAGAGCAAGATTTAAATCTGCAAAGACTCTTTTGGAATCTAATGACCATACCGGATTTTATGCGGAAATATCTCAGGCTTTGTTTGGCTATCTTGAAGATAAGCTTCATATTCCTAAAGCAGAAATTTCATTAGACAGGGCGGTTGATGAACTTCAGAGAAAAAATATCGAGGACGAATTAATTAATAACCTAAAAGTTTGTATCGAGAAATGCGAGTATGCGAGATTTGCTCCGGGCAGCGGTGGTGCCTCGGCTATGAATGAAATGTATAATGATCTCACAAAAGTAATAATTGAACTTGAAAAGTCTTTATCGGTGAAAAAAAATGTTTAAGATTATTCTTCCAAATAAAATGGCCTATTTATTTGCGGTTATCTCAACTTTTGTAATTATTGTATCTAAATTATTGTATGCATCAGAAGCAGAAAATTTAGTAAAAATGGGCAATGAGTTTTATCAGGAGAAGCAATATAATAAAGCAATCGATGTATATCAGCAGGTTATCCATCTCGGTTATGAAGGGACTTCACTTTATTACAACCTTGGTAATGCTTATTATCGTAGCGGTAAATTGGGACTTTCAATATTGTATTATGAGAAAGCGCTTAAACTTTCACCTGGAGATGATGAAGTTATACATAATATTGCAATTGCAAATGCCAAAACACTAGATAAAATAGACACCCTTCCTAAATTTTTTATATTTCAATGGTGGGAAGGATTCTTATCATTGTTTTCATTAACCGGTTGGATGCATACAACTTATTACTTTTATTTGTTTTTGCTTGGGGCGATCTGTCTTTACTTTTTTGCTAAAAAACCTTCGTTGCAAAGATATTCTTTCTTCTCGGGTTTAATTTTATTATTACTTCTTATTTTAGCCGCAATTCCATTGATTATTAACTTAAATCGTGAATTAAATGTTAAAAGTGGAATTATTGTTGAATCTTCTGCAACCGTAAAACTTGCACCGGATCAAACAAGCAGTGATGCTTTTATTGTGCATGAAGGATTAAAAGTGAGGGAATTAGACCAGGTTGAAAATTGGATAAAAATAAGACTCCAGGATGGAAAAGAAGGTTGGATTCCTCAAAGTGAAATTGGAACAATATAAGACTAGTATCAATATTATAATGATTACTTTAGTTCTCACTGGTTCAAATTAATTAGAAAAAAAATAGCCGTAGGTTTGGTTAGCTTTGCTTTTAAGTTTATTTTTAAACTATGGATGCAAAAAAATATAATAAAATCAAGCTGATTGTGGCTATATCTAAGGGAATTGCAAGTTTTATCCTTATCTTACTGTTTATAGCTTCAGGCTGTAGCCTTATTCTTCAAAATTACCTTAAAGAATTCTTTTCCAACAGTTATCTCTTATTCATTTTATTTATAATACTTACGGGGACAGCAGCCGGAGTTATATTTTTTCCTATTAATTATTACACTGAATACTATATTGAACATAAATATAATCTTTCCAACCAAACTTTTTTTAACTGGATATGGGAAAATACTAAAACCCTATTAGTCTCAGGCGTTATTGGAATCCCGGTTTTGCTTTTATTTTTTTATTCATTGAATAAATTTAATTTGTTATGGTGGTTACCTTTTGCCATAATATTATTTATTATATCGGTAATACTGGCAAGAGTTGTTCCCGTGTTCATACTTCCGCTTTTTTACAAAATTATTCCGGTTGAAAGCGAAGATTTAAAGAATCGCATTCAAGCTTTAGCAAAAGATGCAGGTATAAATGTTGAAAATGTTTATAAATTTAATTTGAGCAAGAATACTAAAAAAGCTAATGCAGCTTTTACCGGTATAGGAAAATCAAAACGGATATTACTTGGAGATACTCTTTTGGAAGGTTATTCAGCCGATGAAATTGAAACTGTTATTGCCCATGAACTTGGTCATTATAAGATGAAACATATAATAAAAAACATTATTATTGGCACTGCCTCAAGTTTTTTAACTTTATTCTTAATTGCTTACTTATATAATTTATCGTTACCATGGTTTGGATTTACTTCTATTGTTCAAATTGCTGCAATTCCGCTCCTTTCACTTTGGGCAATGATTATTGGTTTAATCCTGAACCCGCTTTCAAATTTGCTTTCAAGAAAATTCGAATATGAAGCTGATGAATATGCTGTAAAATCAACAAATAAAATAGAAACATTTATTTCTACACTTGAAAAATTGACGGATCAGAATTTAGGTGATAGGGAGCCCCATCCATTGGTAGAATGGTTCTTCTATAGTCACCCCTCAATTAAAAATAGAGTTGCTGCATTAAAGAGTTTATCGCTGCATCCAATAAATGAAAGCAATAATAGTAAAGATAATCTCAACCTTCAGGATAGCTAAGTGTTGTCATATATAAAATTTTTCTTAATTATCATTCATACTGTTATTCATTCAGTGCTTGCTCTTCTTTTTGCATTGATTGATAGAAGCTATCATCTGTATTTTAAATTATCTAAAACCTTTTCATGGGGAGTTTTATTTTTGAGCGGAGTCAGGCTGCATATTACCGGTTTGGAAAATCTTAATAGGGATATGCCGTATATTTTTGTTTCGAACCATAGCAGTCAGTTTGATATACCAACTCTTCAGTTTGCTCTTCCCCAGGAAACATGTATTGTATATAAAAAGGAACTTGGAAAAATTCCATTATTCGGCTGGCAGATGAAATTAGGGCCCTATATTATGATCGATCGCGATAATAGGGAAAGTGCTGCCAGGAGTATAGAGATTGCAAAAAAAATCATGTCTGAAAAAGCAAGGTCAATTTTATTGTTTGCTGAGGGAACCAGAAGCAAGACAGGCGAAGTTCAGCCATTTAAACGCGGGGCTTTTTATTTAGCCTCTAAAGTCGGTTTCCCCATAGTACCAGTGTCAATAAGCGGAGCAGAAAACATTCTACCAAAAGGAAGATTTAATATTAAAGGCGGTGTTATAAACGTTCATTTTGAAAAGCCTATTACAACAGGTAATATCCAAACCAAAAAAGATGAACTTGAGCTTATGGAAAAAGTAAGAAATATCATTATTGAACATAGAGGTATTGAAAATGACTCTCTTTCATGAACTGAAATTATTAAAATATTTTTCGATAAAAATTTAAAAATAATATTTTGAAAGGAAATTAACTGATGGCCGTTACAAGAAAAGATGTTGAACATATAGCAGAACTGGCACGACTAAAATTTGTAGATGCGGAGCTGGATAGCTTTACAAATAAGTTAAATGAAATTCTTAATTATATGGAAAAGCTTAATGAGCTCGATACGGATAATATTGAACCTCTTTCTCACCCTGTCGAAGGAAATAACGTATTTCGCGAAGATGGAATAAAACCCTCAATCACTACTGAAGAGGCTTTAAAAAATGCACCTGAAAAAAACGAACAATATTTCAGGGTGCCTAAAATTATAGGCGGAGACTAATTAACTAATTCTATGATTATTGGTATAATTCCAGCTCGATTTGCTTCTACACGATTACTTGGAAAACCTCTTGCTAATATATGCGGTAAGCCGATGATACAGCATACATATGAGAGCGCTAAACGTTCTAAGCTATTAAATGAAGTAATTATAGCAGTCGATGATGAAAAAGTTGCCCAGATAATAAACAGTTTTGGTGCTAAAGTTATTATGACTTCTAAAGATATTTCGACTGGTTCAGACCGTATTGCAAGTGTTGCTAAGAATTTACCGGATGCTAAAATAATAGTGAACATTCAGGGAGATGAACCTTTTATTAAGGGCGAAATGATAGATCAAGCTATTGAACCGCTTTTATTTGACAAATCTGTTAATGTTTCAACACTTGCAAAGAGAATTGATAATACACAGGATTTGAAATCTTCTTCAGTTGTTAAAGTAGTTTTCGATTATAACAATTTCGCTATGTATTTTTCACGTTCACCCATTCCGTATGTTCGCGATGCACGAACCAACTTCGACAGGATTCAAAGGGCTGAAATATATAAGCATATCGGATTGTATGTATACAGGCGGGAATCCTTATTAAAATTTACGGAACTACAGCCGACGGATTTGGAACAAGCTGAAAAACTGGAACAATTACGTATGCTGGAGAACGGCTTTAAAGTAAAGGTAGTTGTAACCGAGTTTGAAAGTTTGTCAATAGATACTCAGGAAGATCTTGAACGAGCCAGAGTTTATTATACACGTTATCTAAATATGAAAGACAACGAAATCTGATGATTATCCCAAAGAAGTTAAAAATTGCTAATCTTTTCACTCCTTTACAATCAATTAATTTTGACGGGGAAAATTTTCTTATTAAAAGAGATGATCTAACCGGATTAGAATTATCTGGTAATAAGGTTAGAAAATTAGAATACTTGATTTACCAGGCAAAGAAAGAAAAAGCCGATATCATTTTTACTAATGGCGGAGACCAGTCGAATCATGCAAGAGCTACCGTGATAGCAGCCAGCAGCGTAGGGATTAAATCAAAAATCTTTTTGTGGGGGAAGGAAAATAAAACGCCCGACGGCAATCTTTTTCTGGATAAATTTTATGGTGCTGAAATTTCCTTCTTGAATAAAAAAAAGTTTTCCAAGGTTAATAATTTGATGTTTGAAGAACGCGCGAAATTATTAAAGAAAGGCAGGAATGCTTTTGTTATACCGGAAGGCGGTTCTACAACTCTTGGAATATGGGGATATATATCTTTTATGAATGAATTGAAAGATCAAATAGATCTGAATAAACTTGAAGGTATAAATGTAGCCGCGGGATCGGGGGGAACTGCAGCCGGGTTGCTTGTCGGTGCAGCATTGTTGAAACTGGATTTGAAAATTTTTGCTGTAAATGTTCTTTATCCCGAAACTGAAATCAGAAGAAAAATATTGCAGCTTGCGGAGGGCTGTATCCTTGATTACAAACTTCCATGCAAAATTAACGGAAATAATCTGGAATTATTAAGCGGGTATTCAATCGAAGGGTATAAAAAAATTTCGGAAGATAAGCTAAACCTGATAACTAAATTTGCACGATCAAGCGGAATTCTTTTGGATCCCGCCTATACAGGTAAAGCATTTAAAGCATACTACCACCATTTCCTTTTAAAGAATAAAGGAATGAAAGTTCTATTCCTGCATACCGGCGGATTATTCGGTGTTTTCGGCAGAAGACAGGAATATTTGAGAACTGCTTCTAAAAAATCAAACTAGATAAAGAATTGGTTCTATTTAATGATTTGAAATTTTAGTTATATCTTTTAATATTATCTTTAATATATGAATTGTATATTTTGCAATATTATAAATAAAATATCCGACGCCGAAATACTATTTGAGATTGAAAAGGTTATTTCCTTCCTCGATATAAGGCCTGTTAATTATGGGCACACGCTCGTTATTCCCAAAAGACATTATGAAAATTTTCTCTCTCTTCCGGAAGATGAACTATGTGAACTAATCAAAGTTACAAAAGATATTTCAGGTGCAATTATAAATAGTCTAAATCCTGAAGGATTTATTATAGATATCAACAATGGAATTTTTGCCGGACAATCGGTGTTCCATTTCCACTTTCATATAATACCAAGATTTAAGGACGATGATTTTAGGTTCAGACCAAAGCTTAAAGAATATAATTTGGATTGATGCGTGAATATGCTGATAAAATAAGTGCTTCTGTGACAGTTTGACAGGTATGATTTATGGATAAGAAAATAAGAGTTCTCATTGCCAAAGCCGGTTTTGATGGGCATGATAGAGGTGCAAAGATCATTGCCTCAGCCCTTCGTGATTCTGGAATGGAAGTAATATATACAGGACTCAGGCAAAGTCCTGAAATGATAGTTGAAGCTGCTTTGCAGGAAGACGTAGATGTTATTGGGATCAGTATATTATCCGGGGCACACATGACGGTTTTCCCTAAAATACTAACTCTAATGAAAGAAAAAGGCATTGATGATGTACTGCTTAAAGGCGGGGGAATTATCCCGGAAGAGGATATTGCCGAGTTGAAAAGACAGGGTGCTGGTGAACTTTTTACTCCCGGGGCTGCAAATTCTTCCATCGTTGCATATATCAAACAATGGTTAAGTGATCACCCGAGGTATTGATCGAATATTTTAGTATTTATCCTGTAATTTTATTAACAATTACTCCAGATATGAAGAATTCTACAATTAAATCAAATTGATTTTTTTTTGTAACATTATCTTATTCTGAGACATTTTCATTATTATTTTATTTTATAGATATCAAAAATTATTAAAAAACAAGGCTTTAACATGGCATGCTAATTGACCCTATAATACTACAATTATATAATTCACGTGAATGTAACGAAGAGATTCTAATAAAGCGGGGTACCTTCGTTATGCAAGTAAGTCGCTAGCTTAAAAGCCCCCGAACAGTGCAACTGATTCGGGGGTTTTACATTTTCAGAAACTCTAAGAACTTATACACAATAATAGCAGGCCAGATAACTGCTTTAAGTATACCAATAACACCCGCCAAGAATGTCGCCGAATGTTGTATGAAATAAATAGCAGCGCCAATTAGGCCAAGGCCATAAACTGCGCTTCCACCGTCATGGTTATTAATTGCTTTGCTATTATGATGTTTTTGATCTGAAGAACTATTTTCGTTTGACATATACTCTTCCTTTTGGAAAAATAATAATGTTTTTTAATAAAAAATGGATAAAATCTCCATAATAACTTCTTGATTTTGAATATTAAAAACAAGAAAATAATATCCTTTTTATGCATTAAGTGGAAGATTTAGGCAAAATTTGATCTGTGATCAATTTTATTTGGCTCTTGAGAATAAATTCTGTGGCGCTTGGAATTGAAATTCAGGTGTGCTTTAGCTAACTTTACGATGTAAACTAATTATTTTAAAAAGGAGTTCAGAATGGCTATTAAAGTAGGTATAAACGGATTTGGAAGAATCGGAAGACTTGTATTTAGCGCATTAGTTGATAAGGGGTTATTAGGAAGTAAAATCGACGTTGTAGCAGTAGTTGATGTAACAACCGATGCTAAATATTTCGCTTATCAATTAAAATATGATTCAGTCCAGGGTAAATTTAAAGGTCAGCTTGCTACAGAAAAAAGTGCGCCAAGTGTAGAAGCGGACGATGTCTTAGTAGTAAATGGCAATAAGGTCAGATGTATTGCTGCAACAAAAGAACCTTCACAGTTGCCTTGGAAAGACTTTGGTGTTGACTATGTAATTGAATCAACCGGTTTATTTACTGCTTCGGAAAAAGCACAGGGACATATCACCGCTGGTGCAAAGAAAGTAATTATTTCTGCTCCGGGTAAAGGCGATGTAAAAACCATAGTTCTGGGTGTTAATGATAATGAATATGATGGTGCTAAGCATAATATTATTTCCAATGCTTCATGCACGACAAACTGTTTAGCTCCTGTAGTTCACGTACTTCTTAAAGAAGGTATCGGTATTGAAACAGGTTTGATGACAACAATTCACTCTTATACCGCTACACAGAAAACAGTTGACGGCCCTTCGAAGAAAGACTGGAGAGGCGGCAGAGCAGCAGCTATAAATATTATTCCTTCAAGTACAGGTGCTGCTAAAGCTGTAGGTGAAGTTCTTCCATCCACAAAAGGTAAATTAACCGGTATGTCTTTCAGAGTTCCTACTGCAGATGTTTCTGTTGTTGATTTAACTTTCCGTTCAGTTAAAGAAACTTCAATTGCAGAAATTGACGCCTTAATGAAGAAAGCATCTGAAACTTACCTCAAAGGTATCCTAGGTTATACTAATGAAGAGGTCGTTTCTACTGATTTCATTCATGATGACCGCTCTTCAATCTATGATTCACTCGCAACTCTTCAGAATAATTTTAAAGATGAAAAAAGATTCTTTAAGATTGTTTCCTGGTATGATAACGAATGGGGTTATTCCAACAGAGTAATTGATTTACTTCTTAAAATAGCAAAGTAATTAAATTATTTAACAGCAAAGACGAAGCGAATGCTTCGTCTTTGTTTTATTAATTAACCTTTAATATTTTTAAAAAGAGCTCTAGAAATAATTATAATTCAGGGGGCTTTAAAAATTAAATAAAGGAAGGTAAAATAATATGAGTAAACTTTCTATTGATAAATTAAACTTAAAAGATAAAAGGGTCCTTGTACGCGTTGATTTTAATGTACCGCTGGATGAGAACCTTAAAATTACAGATGATAACAGAATAGTAGCCTCGCTCCCGACTATTAAAAAGATTATTTCAGACGGTGGTAAGACCATTTTAATGAGTCACTTAGGCAGGCCAAAAGGTAAAGTAAATCTTAAATACAGCTTAAAACCCGTTGCGGTAAGATTAGGCGAGCTTTTGGGAAAAGAAGTAAAACTTGCACCAGATTGCGTGGGCGATGAAGTTAAAAAACTTGTTGATTCATTAAAAGACGGCGATGTCCTTCTTCTCGAAAACTTAAGATTTCATGAAGAAGAAGAAAAAAACGATCCCGAATTTTCAAAAAAATTAGCCGGGTTGGGCGATATTTACGTTAACGATGCTTTCGGTAGTGCACACCGTGCCCATGCTTCTACAGAAGGCGTAACAAAATATATTAAGCAGTGTGCAGCCGGTTACCTTATGCAGAAGGAATTGGAATATCTTGGTAGTGCAATTACAAATCCGGTAAGACCGTATTGTGCAATTCTTGGTGGTGCAAAAATTTCAGGCAAAATTGATGTAATAATGAATTTATTCAGTAAAGTCGATACAATGATTATCGGCGGGGGAATGGCTTATACTTTCTTTAAAGCTCAGGGTAAAGAGATTGGTAAGTCCCTTCTTGAAGAAGAAAAAATCGGGCTTGCAAAAGAAGTACTGGAAAAAGCTGCTAAGTCTAATGTGAAGTTTTTATTGCCGGTTGATGAAATTGTTGCTGATGAATTTAAGAATGATTCACCCTCGGCGATCGTAAGTGTAGATAATATACCGGCCGATAAAATGGGCTTGGATATCGGACCTGAAACGATTAAATTATTTTGCGACGAAATTGCAAAAGCAAAAACAATAGTTTGGAATGGCCCGATGGGAGTGTTTGAAATGGATAATTTTGCCAAAGGCACATTTGCTATTGCTGAAAAACTTGTTGAAGTTACATCTAAAGGCGCAATTACTATCATTGGCGGTGGTGATTCTGCTGCTGCTATCAGTAAAGCCGGCCTGGAGGATAAAGTTTCCCATGTATCAACTGGCGGCGGTGCATCACTTGAATTCCTTGAGGGTAAAATCCTTCCTGGGGTTGCTGCATTGAGTGAAGCTTAGCATACTATTTGCCGTCAAAATTAAGTAATTTTTACTATTTAAAAATAGCTTGATAACCCGGTTTTGTGTAAAAGCCGGGTTTTATAATTAAATTTATGAATTAAAGGATTATTTGTGAGCGATTATTATAAACCGTCTGGATTTGGAGGCTTCAGCCTGTTTCCACCCGTTATTAAAAATTTGATTATTATAAACGTGGTCTTTTTTTTAATCCAGATGCTCGGGGATATGGTCACTGTTGGCAGTGTACCCGTCGGAGCTCTTCTGGAAAGATGGTTTGCTCTTAATCCTTTAGGAGGAGGAGATGGCTCTCCTTTTAATTTTCAAATATGGCAGTTGATTACTTATCAGTTTATGCATGCCGGATTCTCTCACATTTTTTTCAATATGCTCGCTTTGTGGATGTTTGGAATGGAAGTAGAAAATTTGTGGGGTTCTAAGAAATTTTTAATTTTTTATTTATCTTGCGGAGTTGTTGCCGGCATATTCCAATTAGTTTTGCCTTATTTATTTAATGAAGCACTTGGCGATACAATTGGAGCTTCCGGTGCTATTTTTGGAGTACTTGTGGCTTTTGGCATGTTGTTTCCAGACAGGTATATCTTTATTTATTTTTTAATTCCGGTAAAGGCGAAGTACTTTATAATATTTTATATTGCGCTTGAATTTTATTCGCTGCCTCAAGGGGGGAATGTTGCTCACCTTGCACATCTTGGAGGCGCGCTAGCAGGCTTTATTTATGTACTATTTAACAGGAAGCCTGCTTATTCGGGAAACTCTTTTTACGGTTCTAATACAAAAAGCAGTGGTAAGTTATTTGATTCATTTAAAAACGCTTCCAACGTCTTCAAGAGAAAAAATGATGATCTTACGGATGCTAAGTATTATGATATTAATAACGATAGAAATGACCCCGAAGTAACTCAGGAAGAAATTGATAAAATTTTGGATAAAATAAGCCAATCTGGCTACCAAAACTTATCTGAAAGGGAAAAAAAAGTTTTGTTTGAAGCAAGTAAAAGAATGAAATGAACAAGTGGAATGATTGAATGACTGAAAGATTCTTTAAAACAAAAGTGAAAGTTAATGGGGAAAAATCATTACTTAACTGATTATTGTTTTGATTAAAAATACAGACATATTTTGCCGGATTATTTTCGTTAATTTGATGATTGTTTCAGTCTTGTTTATTTCAAGCTGCTCTAAAAGAACTCTTAATGAAGATGATTTTGCCAAAATTTATGCTGAGATGGTTATTGCGCAGGATACAGCATTGTATGCAAACAATAATTTTAAACTCATCCAGGATGCTATATTTAAGAAATATGGAATATCTCGCTTAGAATATTCCGAAACCATAGAATCTTATAATAAGGATCCGCAGAAATGGGAAAAGTTTTTCGATAAAGCCATCTCTTACGTAGAGGCTCTAAAGAAAGAAAAGCAGGCCAGTCAGCTTATAAAACCGAAGTAGCTTTAAATTTTGCTAATGCAATTCTTATCATGGGATAAGTGATTTCTGCAGGCAAGTGATTTTTCAATTCTTTTAAATCTGTAAATCCCTTTCCAATTTCTTCTATTATCAGGTCTAAGGAATTTCTTTCAAATAAATGAGTAATGTCGGTGGTTGGCTCGTATTCAATTATTGTTTCTACCTGCATGGAAATTACCGCTTCGGAAAGTTTCCTGAGAGATGCTATATCTTTTAAAGTATAGCCTTTCTCAAGAAGGTTATTTGTTTCTTTTATATTTTGAGGTATGGTACGTGTCTCGGTAACAGAAATATTTTTCCCATCTTTCCTGTTAAGAAATTCATTTATTATTTCAAGCAAGTCTCCGCCCAATTTATTAAACATTCGGTTATTGAAACCGTTAATGGCAAACAATTCCGATTTTTCTTTAGGACGTTTTTCGGCAATTTCACGCAGCAATTCATCCGGACATATTAAATATCCTGTCTGCATAAATTTCTTTGCTGCATATGCCCTGGCATCTCGAAGCAGATTAAATAGCTCAAGGTTTTCTTCAAAATTATCCGGTTTTCGGCTCTCTTCTTTTACTAGTCCTTTGGAAGTTAAAAAATCACTACCGGCCTTTGTAATAAATAAAATATTGCTTTCCTGATTTCTTGCTGCATAACCGCCTGTTAGAAGATCATGTAAAACGATCTTAACATCATTTTTATCATAGTTAACACAACAACCATAAGTATCGTAGAATTTATATTTTGCAATCCTGCTGGAACCGCGCACAATAGAGATGAGGGCAGATTCATTTAGTCGTATTTTATTATCATTTAATGTGCGTAATATTATTTCTTTTACATATTCTAAAGACTTCCCGGGAATTTCTTCTTCAATTTTGCATCTGTCGCATTTGCCGCATTTATAATTGCTTACATCCTCACCGAAATAAGTAAGAATGTACTTAAACCTGCACTCATTTGAATAGACGTAATCAATAATCCTTTCCACTTTTCTCTGTTGGGTAAGGTAGCTCTCATTTATTTTTTGATAATCCAGCCGGAGTCTTTGTGAGTTAATTCGTGGTGAAGTTAATACAACACTCTCTTTTGAAAACGGTTTTGTATATACTATGATGCCCAGATTATCGAGTATATAAAGTGTTTCTTCTATATCGGATTCGCTGTATCCTAATCTTTTTGCCAATTCATCGGCTGATAAATGTACCTGACCGGCAAAAATATTACCTCCGAATTCACGTAATAAAAACAAAATCAGTTCTTTTATCAGGCTATTTGAATTGTTTTTAACAAAATCTTTAAGCCTATTTTTTTCAAAAGTTAATTGAATTGAGGACTTATTTTCAAATTCAGATGGTTGTCTTAAATACCCGGCACTCTCCAGAAATTTTAGAGTTGCATATAAAAGTCCCTTGTTTATTTCTCGTTTTACATAGGCAGAAATATAACTGTTATTTAGAGGTATTTCTTTATTACTCAATACTCCCTCGGCAACCTGACCGTAGTCGCAAATAGCATCATAAATTTTTTGAATTAACTCTTTGTCCGGATGCGAGTTGGTAATAAAATAATTCTGGATGTTAATATCGCCGTCATCATGCAATAGATAAACGAATGACTCTTTGCCGTCCCTGCCTGCACGTCCTATTTCCTGGTAATAATTTTCAATTGAACCGGGTGTATTATAATGGACAACAAGCCTTATATCTTTCTTATCTATTCCCATTCCAAAAGCATTTGTTGCGGCAATAACAGAAAAATTTCCATTAATAAAATCATCTTGAACTTTTTTTCTTATCTCCGGTGCTAATCCAGCATGATAATAAGTACTCTTAACCCGGTTTAGGTTTAAAAACTCTGAAATTTCTTCTGTACGCTTTCTTGAGGCAGTATAAATAATTGCCGGAGTTTTATGTTGTAAAATTAGTTCAAGGCACTTCTCTTTTTTTCTTTTTGTCAATAGTACGTTTAATTCAAGATTAGTCCTTTCAAACCCTCTTACAAAGATTTTAGGCTCAACAAGCCCAAGCTGAATTATAATATCTTTTACAACTTCCGGTGTAGCGGTTGCGGTAAATCCTGATATCTTTTTGATTGACACATAATCAATAAACTCTTTTAATTTTCTGTAACTTGGCCTGAAACTGTGTCCCCATTCGCTTATGCAATGTGCCTCATCCACAAATAAAAATTCCGGGTGAAGGCTTTTTATTCTGTCCGCGAACTGGATATTTTCCAATCGTTCCGGTGCTACATACAGAAGTTTGAAATTGCCGAAGGATATCTTCTTCAGAACTTCTTCAGCCTCATAAAAACTCATTGAACTATTGATGAAAGCAGCTATTTCCTCGTTTTTATTCAAAGAATCCACCTGGTCTTTCATCAGGGCAATAAGAGGGGAAATTACTAGAGAAAAATTGTTTGAAATAATTGCCGGGATCTGGAAACAAATTGATTTTCCTGCACCTGTCGGTAATACTGCAAGTGTATTCTCTCCCTTTATAATTGCTTCTATTATTTCCTGCTGACTTTGCCGGAAAGAGCTGTGGCCGAAATATTTTTTTAATGCATCAATCGGGGACATTTAGTAATAAGTTAAGTGTATAAAATACTTTTAAAAGATACAAAAAAATATTTGAACTCAGATATGCATTAGTTGTTAAAGTGCAATGGATTATAGAATTCAAGGATAATAAAAATAGTATGTAACCCATTTACTAAAATAATATTTAGAATAATATATTAAACTGATCAATATTAACTATTAAATAATGCTACAAGCTAAACTTAGGTTAATTGGCAAAATAAGCGTATCTTAACATTGCTTATCTTTTCAATAAAGCACACTTGACCCCGATTCCATAAGCATTTCTAAATTTATTAAATTGAGGCTGATCATGTTTAAAATGTTGATGATTGAAGATAAACCAGATTATTCTGCAGATATAAGCTCTGTTTTTAAGGGATTCTGCCAATTCCATACCACAAGCTCTACTGCAATCGGGCTGAACCTCGCAAATGCAAATAATTATGACCTGATAATCATAGATGTTAATATGAAAGTCGATAATTCTGGTTTAGAGACTGTACAGGCTATAAAAAGATCGGGTAATAATAATACAGTACCTATTGTGGCATTTTCCATCACTAAATTAATAGCTGATAAAGATTTCTTATTTTTTCATGGTTTTACGCATGTAATATCCGAACCATTCAATATCAGGAATTTCGCCCAGCAGATTAAATTTATCCTTTCATCCAGGCAAAAAGATAATTATTTTTCGCACCATATCACTGAGACTGAACCTTTAATACCAAAAGTAGTTTATTAAAGCTATTTTATTCTAAAAATCTTCAGGCAAGCCTAAAAAATAAGCACGGATTGTAGAATAATAATAACCATTCCTAACAGTCTGATTTGCAACATAGCTATTATATGGAATCAGCTTATCACCTGTAATGACCGTTAAAACCTTTATGTTTCGCCACTTATTGCATCTTTCGTTATATTTGGAGTATAAAAATAAAGGACTGGCCTACTTATGAGTTTAATTGCAATTCAAACTACCGGATTAACCAAAATATATTCGGCATCCTTCGGGAGAAGAAAAGTTGAAGCACTTTCTGATCTTAATCTTAATATACAGGAAGGCACGATTTTTGGGTTCTTAGGCCCCAATGGCGCCGGTAAAACTACACTGGTTAAATTACTTCTCGGAATAATTTTCCCAACATCCGGCAGCGCAAAAATTTTGGGTGGAGAAGTGAATGACCTTTCAATTAAATCACAAATAGGTTACCTGCCTGAAAATCATAAGTACCCCTCATATTTAACAGGTGGGGAAGTACTTCAGTTTTTTGGGAAGCTAAGTGGCTTAGATGGGCTTGATTTGCAAAAAAAGATCGATGAAAAACTTGAACTTGTACAGATGACAAAGTGGAAAAAATCTAAGGTTAGAACTTATTCAAAAGGAATGATGCAAAGGCTTGGATTAGCTCAGGCAATGCTGAACGATCCTAAACTGATTTTTCTTGACGAACCAACCGATGGCGTTGATCCTATAGGGCGAAAAGAAATCCGGGATATTTTAGTAGAATTGAAAAATAATCACAAAACAATATTTCTCAATAGTCACCTTCTTTCCGAAGTTGAAATGATTACAGACAGAGTTGGGATTTTGAATAAAGGAATACTTCTACGCGAAGGTACTGTAAAAGAATTAACCGAGAAAAAGGAAGAATACAAAATAAACGTTGAGGGAAGTATTGAGAGTTTACCTGTTGAAGTAAAACAAGAAGCAAATTTTACAAGCATCGGAGGTGGATATTATTCGTTTAGGGTAGAAGATACTCAAGGCTTGAATCACATACTTGATATCCTGAGATTAAACGGCATAATTATTAAAGAAATGGTTCAACAGAAAAATACGTTGGAAGAAATGTTTATTTCATTAATCAAAAACTCCGAAGCAACTGCAAATACTTTCCAAAAGGAGAGTGTAAAATGAAAAATTTATGGATTATGACATGGTATACATTGCGGGAAGCAATGGCAAGAAAAGTATTTATTTTCTTTTTGATCATCTCAGTTTTAGTTCTTATAGTTACAAGCTTAATTTTTGGTCTTTCAAATAGTGTATCGCTCGGAGCCGGGCCATCTCCCTATGGAAATCCCATTATAACGGTAGAGATGCTGGTTATTTCACCATTAGCTGGTCTTTGCCTTTTGCTTGCCATTTTTTCAAGTTCAAGTTTTGTTCCTGTTATGCTTGAAAAGGGAAATATAGACCTTCTTCTTTCAAAGCCTGTTTCGCGCGATCAACTTCTTCTGGGAAAATACTTAGGCGGTATTCTGGTTGTTTTATTAAATGTTGCATTTTTAATTATTGGTGTATGGCTCATTATCTCCTTAAAATTTTCATTTTGGGATTTTTATTTTCTCAATATTATTTTTTCAATAACTTTTACTTTTGCAGTATTATATTCATTGATTGTTTTACTTTGTGTTATTACAAAAGGCTCTACACTGGGAATGATGACGGCTTACTTTATTTTTATTATATTAAGTCCTCTGCTATTTGCAGCAAAAGATAAATTCAGCGCTTTTATTGAAAACAAATTTTTAAAAGATTTAATCGAAGCCTTTTACTATATAATACCTAAAACTTCTGAGTTAATGGGTAAAGTAACCGTAAATATTGCTTCAGGTAAGGCGATTGAAGACTACCAGCCTATATTTACATCTCTTGTCTTTCTTATTTTAACTATGGGAATTGCTATCTCAATTTTTAGAAAGAAAGACTTTTAGAAGTTATTAATACATACTTTATTATTATTTAAAGTGTAAATAACCGCTTAAATTGACTTTAGTAAATCATATAATTATTCGATAATATAATTGAATTATGTTGTTTATGGCATAATATTTGAAAATTTAGAAGCGTCAGGTAGTGGCCTGATGTGCTAAGTAAGCAGTCTTATACAAAAATTGAAAAACTACTCAAAACTTTCACAGGTTGAAAACTGGTTATATCCTTTGGTATCCTTAGTTTAGGTTGCTTTTTTAGATAACATTTTTGTATAAGGTTTGCAGTGAGCAGTTGATGATTAAATTGGAAAAACCAGGGACGAATTAAAATGCAGGAAGAGAATCTCAAATTGGAAGATTTGTTGGGAAAAACAAAAATGCCCGACAATTTAAGAGGAACTATTAATAATGCAGCTATTATAGGTGCTGGAGTTATGGGGCAGGGTATTGCTCATACTATTGCCGCTGCCGGCCTCGAAGTTTTGGTTATTGAAAAAGATACCGAACATCTTGAAAAATCAAAATCGGATTTAACAGAATCAATTGACCGGGAAATTAAAAGATGGGCAATGACTCAATCCGAAAAGAAATCAATTTTAAACAGGATAGATTGGAAATGCTCTCTTGAAAAAATTAATGAGTATGATTTGATTATTGAAGCTGTGGGTGAAGACTTTCAATTAAAACAATTAATCTTCTCTGAATTGGACTCTTTGGCAAAAAAAGATGCTATTTTTGTATCGAATACATCCACTTTAAGTCTTACTAAAATCGCAGAAACAACCAGCCGTCCTGATAAAATTATAGGAATGCACTTTTTACACCCTGTACCTAAAATTCCGATGGTTGAGTTGATAAAATGCCTGCACACTTCAAATGAGACGGTTGAAACAGTAAAAGTTTTTGCAGCTAAAATAGGTAAAACACCGGTTGAAGTATATGAATATCCGGGCTTTGTTACTACCCGTGCAATAGTTCCTCTTCTTAACGAAGCAATGTACATTCTTCTTGAAGGTGTAGCTGATACAAAAGACATTGATACCGCAATGAAGCTGGGTTATAATTTCCAGTATGGCCCATTGGAAATGGCTGATATGATGGGATTAGATGAAGTTTTGGCATGGATGGATTCTCTTTGGAAAACTCTGGGCGAACCCCGCTATAGGGCTTGTCCGATTCTAAGAAAACTGGTTCGTGAAAGAAAACTTGGCAAAAAAACTGGCGAAGGTTTTTATAAATATGATGAAGATGGTCAAATTGTCTAGCAGAATGAGCATTTAAGTAGTAGCCTTACAAGATAATTATTTATTTCGGTCAAAATTTAAAATTAAAATATTATAGCTAAAAATATGTTTTAGTGAATGAAACTCAATAAAACATATTTTTTTATTCAATAAAGTTTGTTAAGCGAAAGAAAAAAATATGAAAGTATTAGTTCTTAATTGCGGGAGTTCGTCAATTAAATATCAATTCTTTGATACAGTTGCAGAACTTGCATTAGCTAAAGGTGTAGTTGAACGTATAGGGATGGGTAGCGCTGTTTTATCTCATTCTCGTTATGACGGAGACGGGATTAAAATTGCCGGTGAAATTCTTGATCACACAATAGCAATTGAATATGTACTCGGTGTTATGCTGAGTAAAAATCATGGCGTAATAGATGATAAAAGTGATATTGAAGCAGTTGGACATAGAGTTGTTCATGGCGGCGAACATTTTACGGACTCAATTCTTATCACTGATGAAATAATGCAGGTTTTACAAGATAATATTGAACTGGCACCTCTTCATAATCCGCCAAATATCAAAGGAATTCAGGCAGTAAAAAGAATACTGCCTAGCGTCCCGCAGGTCGCGGTTTTTGATACTGCCTTTCATACAAAAATGCCGCCAAAAGCTTTTTTGTACGGGATTCCTTATGAACTTTATAAAAAGCACCAAATAAGAAAATACGGTTTTCACGGTACTTCACATTCATTTGTTGCAAAAGAGGCCGCAAAAATTTTAGGTAATGATCTGAAAGATTTAAAAATTGTAACCGCTCATTTGGGAAATGGTTGCAGTATGGCGGCAGTTCAAAATGGAATTTCCGTAGACACTACAATGGGCTTTACACCACTTGAAGGACTTCTGATGGGTACACGTAGCGGTGATCTTGATCCTTCACTAATTTTATATATTATGGGTAAAGAAGGCCTTTCGCTAAATGAAGCTAACACTCTTTTAAATAAACATAGCGGACTTATAGGTATAAGCGGTGAAAGCAGTGATATGCGTGAAATTCTTATCGCGGCAAAAGAAGGACATAAGCGTTCCAAGTATGCTTTTGAAATATTTGCATACAGGGTTAAAAAATATTTAGGTGCCTTTGCTGCTGCAATGGGAGGTTTGGACGCGTTTGTATTTACAGGTGGTATCGGAGAAAATTCTCCCGAAGTTAGGGAAGAAGTTTGCAATGGACTTGAATTTCTCGGGATTGAACTTGATGATGAAAGAAATAAAAATAAAGAAAAGATTATCTCTAAAGCCTCTTCACTTGTTCCTGTTTTACGGATTCCTACAAATGAAGAACTTGTTATAGCAAGAGATACTAACAGGATAGTAGAAGAAATAAAAGCTAAAAAAGCTTAATCGATATAAAAATGAAGTTACATTTTAGAACTGGCAAAAAAACTGCCTGATTACTATTTGTCACTCCTTAATCAAGACACTGATTATGAATATTAATATCTTCCTGCTTTCATTCATACCGTTATTTGTTGCTATCGATATTATTGGAACAGTCCCTCTGTTTATCGGCTACACCCAGGGAATACCCGGTTATCAAAGAAAGAAACTAATTTTTGAAGCTATATTAGCGGCATTTATTGTTGCTAATTTATTTATTTTAAGTGGGAAATTAATACTCGATTTTATGGGAATAACCATTGATGATTTTAGAATCGCCGGGGGAATAATCCTGCTTATCCTTTCAATTAATGATATCCTTAGTTCTTCCGAAAATATTAAAAAACCTTCTGCCAATATAGGGGTAGTACCGCTCGGTATCCCTCTCATCATGGGACCCGCAGCTTTAACTACTATTATTATACTCGTAAGAAATTTTGGTTATGTCCCCACTATTGTTTCTATGGCGTTGAATTTAATAATTGCATGGCTTGTACTTGTTAACGCCAGGTGGCTCTTGAAAATTATGGGGGATGGAGGCTCGAAAGCATTTGCTAAGATAGCCTCACTTTTTCTTGCCGCAATTGCCGTTATGATGATAAGAGTAGGCGTACTCAATATTTTTCATATTAAGTAATAATTATTAAGCTATAACCTTATTATTCTTCATAAAACATAGATATGTATTATCCCTCTTATAATAATATATGGACTAACTTCTCAATTTCGCTGTTTCGGTAGGTACTGCAGTATATATTAATTCTTTAAAATTATTTAAACTTGCTTTTTAATTATCATTCTTATATAATTTTGAACCGGAGTATTGGATTTTTTTTAGAATAACCTTATTAATAAGGAATTTGAATGGACCTGGGAATAAAAGGAAAAACAGTTCTGATAACTGCTTCCAGTAAAGGAATTGGCAGGGCTACTGCAGAAGTATTTGCTGCGGAAGGCTGCAACGTTGGTATTTGTTCAAGAAATAAAGATGAACTTCTGAACACATCGATAGAGATAAAAAAGAAATATGGCATTGAACCTGTTTGGTGTGTCTGCGACATCAATAGTGTAAAAGAAATTGAGGCTACAGTTGAAACAATCACTAAACTGTTGGGCCGAATTGAAATATTAGTGAACAACTGTGGCGGACCTGTCCCTGGTTACTTTCAGCAGCTTAGTGAAAAAAATTGGTTGGCTGGCTTTGAACAGGTCCTTCTTAGTGCAGTTAGGTTTTGCAATCTTGTTGTCCCCGAGATGATATTAAATGAATGGGGAAGAATAATAAATATTACATCGGTTTCCGTTAAACAACCGATCGATAATTTGATGCTCTCAAATTCATTCAGATCTGGTTTAATAGGTTTTGCAAAAACACTAAGTAATGAGATTGCAAAATTTAATGTTACAGTTAACAATGTTGCTCCTGGATATACGTTAACTAACAGGATATATGATTTAGCAGTTCATAAAGCCAAACAGTTGTCTAAATCGCATGAGGAAGTCTTAATTGAGATGGCTAAAGAAATTCCGATAAATAGGCTTGCAAGCCCCGACGAAATAGCATCTGTGGTTGTTTTCCTTGCTTCTAAGCAGGCAAGTTATGTTACCGGCAATACAATTCAAGTCGACGGCGGCCTTATTAAAGGTTTATATTAACTCCGTTGGAGCTAGCATTTCAAATTATTTAGACTAAAATTAACAACTACAATTTCCTCAAAAATAGAGGGCGGAAAAATGATAAAACAAATTGAAATAATCCTAACCCCTGATAATGTAAATAATTCATTGGAACTCAATTCCGCTGCCGTCAAAATATTAAAGACGGCCCCGGAAGAAATTACTGCCGTTATTGTAAAAAAAAGATCAATTGATGCAAGAAAAGCTCCCGTTTTCAGGTTAATATGCGATGTTTATATAAATGAACAACCCGTTGGTAATGAGAACAAAATTTCTTATCGCCAAGTTTCAGATTATAGAAAAGTTCTGATTGTCGGTTTTGGGCCAGCCGGAATGTTTGCAGCGCTCAGACTTCTTGAATTGGGGATTAAACCTATAATTTTTGAGAGGGGCAAAGATGTGCAGTCAAGAAGAAAAGATTTAAGAGCCATTCAACAAGATCATGTTGTAAACCCTGATTCTAATTACTGCTTTGGTGAAGGTGGAGCCGGCACATATAGTGACGGCAAATTATATACACGATCAACAAAACGGGGAGATGTTTCGAAAATTTTGAATTTATTTATTCAGCATGGTGCAAATGCGGATATAGCTATAGATGCACATCCTCATATCGGATCAAATAAATTACCTCAAATTGTTAAGTCTATAAGAGAAACTATTCTCATGTACGGAGGTGAAATCCATTTTAATTCGCGCGTTACTGATTTTTATTTTAAAGACGGAAATGCTGCAGGACTTATTATAAATGGAGAAATTGAGTACTTTAATAATTCTATTATCATTGCAACAGGTCATTCTGCAAGAGATATTCAATATCTTCTTCATCAGAAAAATGTTATGCTTGAATCCAAACCTTTCGCGATGGGAGTAAGGATCGAACACCCTCAAAGATTAATAAATGAAATTCAATATCATTCAAAAGATAAAATTGAGAATTTGCCTGCTGCAAGTTATAATTTATCATGTAATTTGGCGGGGAGGGGAATATATTCTTTTTGCATGTGCCCTGGTGGAATAATTGTTCCGGCAGCTACTTCGCCGGGAGAAATTGTTGTTAACGGCATGTCTCTTTCCAGGAGAGATACGCCGTATTCAAATGCTGGCTTCGTTGTTACTGTCGGAGAAGAAGACTGGAAAAAATATGAATCATCGTATCCCTTTGGTGGAGTATTGTTTCAGCAGGAATTGGAAAAAAGTGCATTTGAACTAGCCGGTAAAACACAAAGCGCACCGGCACAGCGGGTTACCGATTTTGTAAATAAAAGGGTATCGTCAACTCTAGCAAAATCATCTTATATACCCGGGTTAACCTCTGCACCGCTGCATGAAGCCTTACCTCGGTTTATGGTTAACGGGATAAGGCAAGCACTTTTATTCTTCAATAACAGGATGAAAGGATTTTATACTGAAGAAGCACAGCTTGTTGCAGTCGAAAGTAGGACCAGTTCTCCTGTTCGTATACCCAGAATAAAAGAATCATATATGCATCCTCAAATAAAAGGACTTTTCCCGTGCGGTGAGGGCGCCGGTTATGCGGGAGGAATCGTATCATCGGCAATTGACGGAGAAAACTGTGCTAATGCTGCCGCAAAATATCTTAATAATTGAAGTTACGGAAATGATATTTAAAATAACCCCGGCATTTATGCCGGGGAACTTGAAATTACAAATCAGTGTCCTCTTTAGCCAAAATGATTTGAACATTGTAGATAAAAACAATAATGGCCGGGTATTTAAGATTTCACTAAATTAAATTATTAATAGGTTTGCCAAAAACTCAGGGGTAATTCAACAATATTCTTAATGTCTGCATGATTTCAATTGATAATTATTTTTTTACATTTTATAAAAATGTTGCTTAATAATTAGTAATAATTAGCAGTAAATGTCATGCTTCATTAAATTATAGCAACTATAACCGATTTTCAAGTTGAAGAATAGTAATACTTTATTGGTTCCAGGAACTTCATTCACTAAATTTATCGAACTGACAATGCTAATGCAATAATCAAGCTTTTTGATATTGTGCGAAACATCATTTATTAATAAATGATGTTTCCAATATATATGATTTTGTAATTATTTTTATAAACTTTAATAAAGATCTTTTAATAAAAAGCAGCATGACAGCCATGCTTTAGTCTTAACTAATAAGGAATAATATTTTGGTAGAAGAAAAACAAAACAATCCCCCATTATGGTTCTTGATTGCCGGGATTATAATTATCTCAATTCTTACATATTTTATAATAATGGCTCCGACAAAGCCTTTTATACCGGATAATCAATATTACCTGAAAGACGCACAAAGCAATATAATTTTTTACAATAAGGCGAACTTTTATACCTTTCCTAATTTAGCATAAATACTAAATGATATTTCCCAAACCATTAATACAGTTCTAATTTTTTTTCTTTTTGCTTTTGCGGACAGTCTTCTCTTTTTTTAGTTTTGTTTTGGCTTTCGTTATTGTACTTTTGCTTTTGGCAGCTTTTACAGTTGGTTTCTTTTTAATTGTTTTTTTTGCAATTGCTTCCTGCCTGATACTTAATAAATTTTTCAATTCAAGAATTTTATAGCTTGCATTTTCAGACGCATCTTTGATCTTTTCAATAAATAGATATGAATTCTTAATATAATTATTAAGTTTTTGAATGTTTTTTAAAGCCGTGGTTTTGGATTTCCGTAGTCTGTTAACTTCTTTTATATATGAAAGGCCAAACAACCAGTTAATTAAGCTATCGAATCTTTCCCTGTTATAATATATAATTCCTTCAAACTCGTTAAGTAAAACATAATCGCATGCTTCCTGCCCGCTAATTAATTCCGGAATAAAATTCTGTGATGGGAAATTCTTTTCTGTTAATCTTTTATTAACAAGATAATCCTTAGCCAATAATGTCTTGATCAGGGCGATGTTTTGATAAATATCATCTACTCTTTTATCGGCGGTTTTTATTATTTCAAAAAGTGCTTTCTCTAGAAGAAGTTGATCAAAAAATTTAATATAAACTATTTCATTATTCCCGCTGTTAAAAATATTTTTTAATATCAGATAGATAAATAAAACATGAGTATGACCATTCTGACCGAATGAATTTAAAAAAGTAAAAAAGGAACTATCTCTTATCAAAGCTCCGGGACCTGATTTTTTCTCATTAAGCTTACTAAAATTTTCATAAAAGAATTTTACATCTGAAATATTATCAAAAAAATTACCAATGATTTTTTCATTTTTCAGTTCTAAATAAGACGCTGTCCTTATTTCGTCTATAAAATTATTTAACCTGTCTATAGTTGTACTGGCTAAAATATCGTTTCTGTGATGGCTTTTAGCTGAAATAGGTCCTTCATTAAAACAATATTTTTTTAGCTCGTCAATAATTCCGAAGTTAAACAGATTGCTAAACCTGTCATGAACGGGGGCAAGTTTAAGTTCTTTCAGCATATAATCAATTGATGGTACACCGGCACCATTCAGCAATTTATTAAGTTTATCATAATCGCCTATTTCATCTGAAATTTCATTAAAATCAAGTAGTACCCTATATTCATAACCGCCTAATGAGAAATTTAAACCGTTGTTAAAAACTTCATTGGCGGAAACCAGGTACTCCAATTTTGTACGATGATCCTTAAACGAATAAAATTTTTTAATATTATTATCAAATCCCAGGGCTTCTGCTAATTTTACAACTTTAATATTTATCGATCCTTCACCTGCAACTTTACCGACACTATAGTTAATGGAACCACTGCACTGTGAATATCCATTATTATATAAAACTAGAGCTTTTTCATTTCCTGTTCTATTAGTGAATGCAAATACATTCTCATTACTATTGCCAGCCTCATCTGTATATGTGTAAAACTCAAAGTTGGTTACCTGGCTGAATAAATGTCGTTTACGCATGAGTGGGAAAATTTCTTCTTCATGCCTGCGGATAAGATAATTATCCGGGAATTCATTATAATATGCTCGCTTATATTCCATACCATATTTTTCCGAAAAACCTTCAATCTGACCGTGAGCAAACATCGGCAAACCGGGTAATGTAACCATAAGAACTGAAACACCGAAATATTTATCACCTTTACCAAATTGATTTATTGCAGTTTCTTCGTCTGGATTACTCATAAAACTAACATATCTTTTCAAAATTTCGGGGTTAAACTCTAGTGTATTTTTAATGAGGTCTCTGTATTTATTGTTTTCCTCCTTCATAAGCATGTGCATAAACGCACTGTTATAAACTCGGTGCATACCCAATGTTCGAACAAAATATCCTTCCATTAGCCAAAAAGCTTCTGCGAGCAGAAGAGTATGTGGCATTTCGGTGTTAATTGTATCCACAACCTCACGCCAGAATTCTTCGGGCATTGCTAAATCAAATGCCGATGGCGTCATTGCAAAATCAGATCGGGAAGGAATTGCACCGCCAGTGCCGGGCTGAGGGAACCACAACCGTTGGTAATGCTTTTTAGTTAATGTCATTGCTGCATCAAATCGGATAATCGGGGTTTTCTCTGCTACATGTTTAATTGTTAGAATTAATGCTTCCCGGACTTCCCGTTTTAGCAAGTTAAGCTGCGAAGTATCATTCCACGGCATATTGGTGCCGTCATTACCATGATAAAAATACTTTACATCACCGGTAAATGAATCTTTTCGCTGAAAAACTACAGCGGCATCTTCTCTTGTATAGTATTTATCCTCAATTCGAACTTCAACCCTGTCATCATCCGAAAGATTAGGGCCATTAAAAGAATATCCTGGAAATGGAGGATAATCGGATTGGATGAAAAAATCAGGCCTTTCAATTACCCATTTTGAAAAAATTCCCGTATGGTTTGGAACCATATCACTTGCAAGCCTTATTCCCCGCCGCCAGGCTCGGTCTTTAAGATTTTGAAAAGCTACTTCACCGCCCAGGTCATTTGCAATTGTATAATCGTATAGTGAATATGCTGATGACGTTGCTTCAGTATTACCCATAATCTGCTTTATCTTTCTTGAAGCACTGCTTCTTTCCCAAAGCCCTATTAGCCAAAGTGCGGAAAAATTCCAGCGGGCAAGTATATCAAGTTCCTCATCAGGTATAAGGTCCAAACGGTTTATTAAACTGCTGTATTTTTTTGATAGCTGATCAAGCCAAACAAAAACATTTTTAGCTATCATTACTACTTCTGGCATCCAATCAATATCTATGGTAAATTTTTCTATTTCAGAATTATAGAATCTGTTTTCTTCTTCGGTTAATTTTTCACCTGTAGCAAGTTTAGCTTTTAACTTTCTTAGATAGTCTTCATCTGGTTTATACTCGGGTACCGGCGGAGTAGGATTGCCTCCTGTAAAATGTAAAAATAGCCTTAACTCTTCTAGAATTAAATCCTTACTGCTTAAAAGTCGCTGGTTGAATTTATCAAATATATAAATTCCCCATCTTAGACGAATGTATTCGAGCTGCCCTTCAAGACTCCGGGGACTGCTTAGAAGAGGTTTTTTAAGGAAAGAAATAAGAGGGAGATTTTCAGTACCGAATGGTTTTTCTTTAGAGAAAAAATTTTCCATGCTTTCCAATAACGCTGTATATTTGGTCTTACGTTTTAGATTTTTATCGGAGTATAATTCATCCAGTTTAGCTGCGGCCTGATTGATATTCTCAAGATACAAAAGCAGGATTTCTTCAAGAACAATTTCTACATTCGGTTTATTCCCGGTCAATCCGGATAAAAATTCCTCCGGGTTTAATTTACCATTATATATCTCCAGCGGTGGAAATTCAATTAAATATTCAATTAATATTTTATTAAGTTCAATTTCACCAAGTGCGGAATTAAGATAAGTTAGACCTCTGGAAAAAACGTTTGGGTTTTCTTTTTCTTCGTAATACCTTATTAAAAAATGAAATATCTCGTGAATAAGTCCAAATGCATTAAGTTCACCGGCAGTAACCTGCCTGTCAGCTTTACCTTCTGCTTTTCTCTGGACGTTTATTTTATTGGATAATACTCTTGCCTGGTGAAAATTTACGATTATTAAATCACCCGTTATTGAAAATAGAGAATTATCAAATTTGTATTTCTCCCGCGCATATTTTCTGACGTGAAAATCAAATTTAATCATATTATTTAGTCAATTATTGATAAGTTAAACTAATTAGTGATAATTTTTTTTAATTACAATAAATAAACCCGGTTTAATAATTTATCTTCTTTTAACTTGAAATATAATAAATCTTATATCCCGTTTAAATCTGAGCCAGGTATTTGGGAAAAACTTCCCTCCAAAATTCCCAATTATGACCGGTATTTGGCCTGATATCCAACCAATGATTTACGTTTTTTGAACGAAGTATCTCGGAAATATTCTTATTTTGCTCCGAATATTGATCGGATTCACCTGTACCAAGAATAATTTTCATTGTTTTAAATTTATCAATATACCAATTATCTGTCAGATTTGGCAGGTAATCCGGTGGGTTATTAAAGTAACAATTGTCATCATAATAATTATTTATAAAGGGTTTTATATCGAAAAAACCTCCGATGCAAACTAATTTTTCAATAAGGTCAGGGTGCCTGAATGCGAGGTTCAGTGCCTGATATGCACCAAAGTTACAGCCCGCAACTCCTACACGCTCCAATGATGTTTCGTGTCGTATAAAAGCTATTACGTCACTTAGAATTGCTGTTTCATAGGCCATCTGAGTTAATACTTTTTCAGCCGGTTCAATTAAATTATTATCCCAACTTAGATAATCTACTCCTTCAGGACAGTATATTTTAATTTGACCGGAATCTATTAGATGTGAAGCTGAATTAATTAACCCGTAATCTTTGGCTTCCCAATAATGTGCATTAAACGTTGGGAACAATACTATCGGATAACCGTAATGCCCGAAAATGAGCATTTCGAATTCCCTGTCAAGATCGTTTGAATGCCATTTGTGATATTCTTCCCGCATATTATTGCTTTCCCATTTCATGAAGAGCTTTACTAATGAATAATTTCCAATTATTAATACGTAAATTAAAATTTAGCTTTTAAATTGTGCAAATATAAAGAAGTTTTGCATTTATTTATCAACAAAAAAATTGAAATTCTTTCAGTATTGAGCTATTTTTAGATATTAATTTCATAATCTCCCGGCTTAAAAATTTTCTTTATGCAAACACCTTTAATGACACAGTACGGCAAGATTAAAGCTGAACATCCTGATACAGTGTTGCTTTTCAGGATGGGAGACTTTTTTGAAACGTTTGAAGAAGATGCGAAAATTACAGCAAAGGTTCTGGGTATAACATTAACTAAACGCTCTAACGGTGCTGCGGGTGAAGTCCCGCTTGCGGGGTTCCCGCATCACGCTTTGGATACGTACTTACCTAAACTCGTGAGAGCAGGTTACAGGGTTGCAGTTTGTGAACAAATAGAGAACCCTAAGTTTGCCAAAGGTATCGTAAAAAGGGAAGTAATTGAAGTTGTTACACCCGGTGTTGCTTTTTCCGATAAACTGCTTGATCATAAAAAAAATAATTATCTTATGGCAGTATGTCTGAAAGATGAAATTGCCGGTATTTCATTTTCAGATGTTTCAACTGGAGAATTTTTTGCTTATGAGGTTTCCGCCTCGCTTGTTCAACAGCAATTGGAAATGATTTCACCTTCGGAACTGCTTGTTCAAAAAAGAGATAAGGACCAGTTAACTTTACTCGTTAATAAAATAAATCAGACAATCAGGGTCACAAAAGTAGATGACTGGATATTTAATTATGAATATGCAAAAGAACTACTTGTAATGCAATTTAAAACAGTCAGTCTGAAGGGCTTTGGAATAGATAGCTTTTATGCTGGTATTATTGCCTCGGGAGCAATTTTAAGTTACCTGCAGGAAACACAAAAAGAAAATCTATCGCACCTGAGTAAAGTTGCCGTATATAATCCTTCCGAGTATATGGCGCTTGATTTTTCAACTAAACGAAACCTCGAGATTACATTTTCTATGCAAGACGGCGGAAGAGAAGGTTCCCTTATATCGATACTTGATAAAACCGAGACTGCAATGGGTGCCAGGTTATTAAAAAAGTGGATAACCGCCCCATTAAGAAAATTGGATTTGATTTTAAAGCGGCAGGATAGTGTAGATGAACTTGTCAAAAAGAAACCGCTTAGAAAAAACCTGCTAATTGAATTAAAAGAAATAGGAGATCTTGAGAGATTAATTTCAAAAGTCTGTACTGGAAGGGCAAACCCAAGAGAAATTGTCGCAATTAAAACTTCACTTCAGAAGATACCCCAAATAAAAACATATTTGAACGAAGCCCATGTAAAAACTCTTTTCCTAATTTCAGAAGGCTTAATGTCTCTTGACAGGCTTGTTGACAAAATTCAAAATTCAATTATGGATTCACCTCCTCTCAATATTGCAGATGGTGGGATAATTAAAAAAGGTTTCAGCCTGGAGCTGGATGAATTGCGGGATATTTCACTTAACGGAAAGGGCTGGATTGCTAATCTTCAAAAGTCAGAGAGAGAAAGAACTGGCATACCATCGTTAAAAGTTAATTTTAATAAAGTTTTTGGATATTATATTGAAGTAAGTCACGCTAATAAAGAAAAAATTCCGGCGGATTATATCCGGAAGCAGACTTTAGTAAATGCGGAAAGATTTTTAACCCCTGAGCTTAAAACTTTTGAAGAAAAAATTCTTAATGCGGAAGAGAAAATTTATGAACTTGAATCCCAGTTATTTAATGAGGTAAGATTAACGGTTGCATCAGAAGCCGAGATGATACAGCAAAATGCCAGGCTCATCGCTACGCTGGATTGTTTTGTCTCTTTTGCAGAATGTGCGGAACAGTATAATTATGTAAAACCCGTATTAAGTGATGATACCAGACTTGTAATAATTGACGGCAGGCATCCGGTTGTAGAAAGGATTCTTCCTCCGGGAGAGAAATTTACTGCAAATAGCTGTAAATTGGAAAACGAGGATGATCAGATTATTATTCTAACCGGTCCAAATATGGCTGGTAAATCGGTTTATCTGAGGCAGGTTGGATTAATAGTGCTGCTTGCACAAATAGGTTCGTTTGTTCCTGTGAAAGAAGCACATATTGGGATTGTAGACAGGATTTTTACAAGAGTGGGTGCAAACGATAATATTTCTGCTGGTGAAAGCACCTTTCTTGTTGAAATGCAGGAGGCAGCCAATATTTTAAACAATGCAACTCCAAAAAGTTTAGTGCTTCTTGATGAGATTGGAAGGGGTACAAGTACTTTTGACGGCATTTCAATAGCCTGGGCATTAACGGAATATCTGCATGAAAATCCTGCTGTTGCTGCAAAAACACTTTTTGCAACTCATTACCATGAGTTAAATGAAATGGCAGAATTGTTTCCAAGGATAAAGAATTATAAAGTGGAAGTGCGTGAACATGATGATAAAGTTTTCTTTTTACACAAAGTTAGTGTTGGAAAAGCTGATCACAGTTATGGTATACAGGTCGCACAAATGGCGGGTCTCCCTATATTTGTAACTAAGAGGGCCAAGGAGATATTAGCGAACTTAGAAAGCAAAGAGTTAACACCATATGAAGAAAAAAAAGAAAAATTAAGAAAGATCAAACACGAAAGTGATAACCAGATCAATATGTTTGAAGTTCGTGACGATAAACTCAGAAGTGAAATCGGCGAGATCGAAATTAACAATCTTACTCCAATTGAAGCCTTAAATAAATTGCAGGAACTTAAAAAGAAAGTGAAAGATAATGTTTAAATCCTTTTCATTGATTAAAACACTTATCTCCTTTATTGTTATTCTCAGTTCTATTTATCTTACTTCGTGTCAAAAGAATTTCAACCCGGAACAGAAAAAATATATATTGGATATCATGAATCAGAGAAAAGATAAAGATGATTTTATGAAGAATAATCCTGAATCGCCGTTTAACCAGGATAAAAATGCTGTTTTTCACCCTTTGAGATATTATGGAGTCGATCCCAGCCTTGTTTTTAAAAGCAGACTTTACAGGTATAACATTAAGGATACAATAAAAATATTCGGCACTAAAGGTGATGAACGGAAAGTTGTACGGTTCGGATATGTTAAGTTTGTTTATAAAAATAATTTCTACAAGTTAAATGTTTATGAGGGTACTTCAAAAAACGGTTTAATATTTTATACGATTTGGTTTACAGATAAAACCACGGGTGATGAAACTTACGGAGTAGGCAGATATTTAGATTTTGATTTAAACAATGATTCCAATTATGTTTATAATTTAGATTTTAATCTTGCATATAGTCCATATTGCTCTTACAGTGTAAAGTATTCATGTGCAATCCCTTCTAAGGAAGATTATATTGATCTGGCTATAGAAGCAGGAGAGAAAAAGTTCCATTAATTATATATTAGGAGTTAATAGTGGTAGTTGTTTTAGAAAAAAATATATCTGACAAATCTATAGAAAATGTTATACAACATTTGGAAGAGTTCGGGTTTGCCGTTCATAAATCAACGGGCGTTGAACAAATTATCTTGGGAGCAATAGGAGTAAAACCTGATTTTGATACACGGAAAGTTAAAATCCTTGATGGAGTAGCAGAAGTTTACCGTATCACGGAACCGTTTAAACTTGCAAGCAGAACATTCCAAAAAGAAGATACGATTATTAAGATAAGAGATGTTTCGATAGGCGATAATGAAGTTGTAATGATGGCAGGTCCGTGCAGTGTAGAAAACGAGGATCAAATTTTTGCTATTGCAGAGATAGTTGCTAAGTCCGGTGCTAAAATTTTGCGCGGGGGTGCATTTAAACCGCGAACTTCACCATATGCTTTTCAGGGACTAGGTGAGAATGGCTTGAAATTTCTAAGAAATGCCGCAGATAAGTATAATTTACTTGTTATAACAGAAGTTATGGAATCAAGTCAAATCAATCTTATTGAAGAATATACGGATATTTTTCAGGTTGGAGCTAGAAATATGCAGAATTTTTCGCTATTAAGAGATCTTGGTAAAATAACAAAGCCAATAATGCTAAAGAGAGGCCTCGCAGCAACAGTGGAGGATTGGCTGATGTCTGCCGAGTATATCCTTGCCAACGGCAATAGGGAAGTATTGCTTTGCGAAAGGGGTATAAGAACTTTTGAAACATATACTAGAAATACCTTTGATCTTTCTGCCATTCCTGTCGTGCATAAAAGAAGCCATTTACCTGTAATAGCGGACCCTTCTCATGCCACCGGTTTGCGTGATAAAGTTTTACCAATGGCTAGAGCTGCAGTTGCAGCCGGTGCTGACGGCCTTATGGTAGAGGTTCATAATGACCCCGACAAGGCACTTTCTGACGGCCCCCAGGCTCTTCTGCCCGAACAATATCTGGAATTAATGCAACAGGTTAAGTTGATTGCAAGTGTTATTGGAAGGAAAATGTAACTTTATTTGTTTAATAAAAATAAGAAATTTCTGTTGAGCATAAAAAATATTTCCATCATAGGCCTTGGTTTAATCGGCGGATCCATAGCCAAAGCCTTGAAACAAAATTCATCTCCGCTTTTTATAAAGGGATTTGATCATAAGGATATACTTAAAAAAGCAATTAAAGAAAAAATAATTGATCAATCGCTAAATTCAATTGAAGAGTCAATAGATTCCGATATTATCTTTCTCTGCCTTCCGACTGAAGCTTCATTAATTAATTTTATTAAATTGGCTCCGAATTTAAATGAAGGTACAATTATAAGTGATGTTTGCGGTGTTAAGTCTGTCTTCCAGGAAGAATGGCTAAAAACAAATAGCAGAGGCATCTATATCGGAGGCCATCCTATGACGGGTAAAGAAATAGGTGGTTATGTAAGTTCGGATCCATTTCTTTTTGAAAATGCAGTTTATATTATATCCAGTTTAGTAAAAAAAGAAAAAATATTAAATGAATTTCTGGATATTATCAAATCATTAGGTGCAAGGATCAGGTTTTTAGATCCATATCTGCATGATAGGGTAATCGCTAAAGTTAGCCACCTTCCGCAGATTCTTTCAATTGCTCTTGTAAATTCAGTAGGCGAAAACGGGAACGGTGGCAGTGAGATAAACTATTTGGATTTTGCGGCTGGCGGCTTTAGAGATATGACCAGGATTGCTTCCAGCGATTTTGAAATCTGGGAATCGGTATTGAAGTTGAACCGAAAAGAAATAGTTAATTCGATTGAAGCCCTAAACAAAAGACTAACCCAAATTGAAGAACTTGTTCAAAACGGAGATATGGGTACTTTGAGATCGTTGTTTAAAGATGCCAGAACAAAGAGAGATGTAATTCCAAAGAATACAAAAGGATTTATTAACCCTTTATTCGATATTTTTATTTATGTTGAAGATAAAGCCGGCGTTCTTAGTAAACTTTCAACATTAATGTATGAAAACAATATTAATATCAAAGATATTGAGATTCTAAAAATTCGGGAGGGTACTGGCGGTACAATGAGATTCTCCTTTGAGAATGAAGAACTTGCTGAAAGATCAAGACAGTTAATAGAATCTGCCGGGTTTAAAACTCAATAAATAATTAACTCAACTTACTTGCAATACAATAAACTGTAATTACTGATCCGGAGTTTTACTGTATTCAACTGTCAAATTCTGCAATCTTTTTACAACTAATTATTTTCTAAATTATTATAGTCCAGTATAGTCATAAGTTATGTCTTATTTAAACTTTATCTGATTATATACTGCTCTCTTTTTTTATGTTACTGTTTAACTGAATTATTCCACTCTGTTCTTTCCTCAAATCTGCTTCAAGCTGAATGGTCGGGTGGTCAATATTAAATTTTTCTTTTAAAGCTTTTTCAAGCTGGTCAATTATTAAATAACCTTTACTAATCAGTTGATCAGGTACTACAACGTGCATGGATAAAGCGTTCATTTTAGAGGATAAAGACCAAATGTGTAAGTGATGTATTTCTTTAACTTCAGGGAATGTTGAAATAAATGAAGTGACATCATTTATATCTATATTTTTTGGAGTTCCTTCGCTAAGTATATTTACAGCTTCAAGAACTACATCCCAACCGCTCTTAATTATAAATAATCCTATTATTATAGAAAATATCGGATCCAATATTGTCCAGTTAAAGTAGTATATTAATACTCCTGCAACAATTACAAAAAGGGAATTTATAGCATCATAAAAAAGATGAAGATATGCCGACTTAGCATTAAGATTTTCTTCGGAATTTTTACTTATTAAATAAGTTGATACTCCGTTTGCTATAAAAGCAATTGCTGCAACAAGTATTACCCATGATGCAGATATTTTTACTGGTGTAAATAATCTTCCGGCTGCTTCATATATTATATAGATCCCGATTATTACCAAAGCTGAAGAATTGATAAAAGCTGCTATTATTTCTGCTCTTAAATATCCATATGATTTATTCGGAGTGGCTTTTAAGGTTGAAACTCTTACTGCGGCCAAGCTTAATACTAGTGTTAATAAATCGCTGAAGTTATGCAGAGCATCGGAAATTAATGCAAGGCTGTTGCTGAATATTCCCGCAATTATTTCTCCAATTACAATAATCGAATTCAATAATATCGAAATTATCAAATTTTTTTGAATTGTTGTTTGTTTATGATTGTGATGATGGTGGTGCATTATAATCCGGTAATTTTATTAAATCAATTAAGTAAATAGGAACATTTGTGAATTAACTTAATATTTATCAATTTTTCTTCTGCTAAAATAATCTTAATTTTAAAATTAAATTTTATTCTAATGTTAAAGTTAAGACATATTTTAATCAAAATATTATGCTTAAAAATCCTAGATCGGTTATTCTGATATTGTTGCTTTTTGCAGCAGCCTTTTATTCTCAAAACAATCCTGGTACGGAAATTCGAAAAACTTTTTATCCTAACGGAATATTAAAAACTCAAGGTGAATATACTAACGGTAATCTTAATGGGGAATATACCGAGTACTATCCCGACGGTCGTAAATGGAAAGTCTGGAATTTTGTTAATGGTAAGGAAAACGGCAAATCAGATTGGTATTTTGAAAACGGTTTGCTTAGTATTGATTGGAATTACCGGGATGGTTTGAAAGAAGGTGTCTCCAAATGGTATTATGAAACCGGTGAGCTTTGGGCTGTGCAGAATTATGTCAACGGAAAACTAGAAGGTATAATAAAAACTTATTATAAAACCGGCGAACTTGAAGGCGATTGGAATTATGTTAATGGTGAATTAAATGGCAATTCCAAAACATATTTTAAAAACGGCAAGGTTGAAGTTGAAAGAACTTATTCGAATGGATTAAGAAACGGACCGTCTACTGTTTACAATGATAATGGTACTGTTGCCCTTTTCTCTATATTTAAAAATGACAAACTTGACGGTGAAGTTAAAATTTATGATTTAGCAGGGGATTTGAGAGTGAGAGATACTTATGTAAATGGTGAACTGACTAATAGGATTAAATACAGCCTTTTAGGCAAATTTGAATCGGAAGAAAAAACCGTGAGAAATTATTATTCAGATGGTTCATTGAAAGATGAAATTTTTTACAAGGATGGGAAGAAAGAAGGAATAGCAAGAGATTTTTATGAAGATGGTTTCCTTAAAAACGAATGGCATTATGAAAATGATACCCTTCAGGACCGGTCCTACAATTTTTACGATAATGGAATAATGAAAACGTCAGTCGATTTCATAAATGGTGTTCAGCAAGGTATCACAAGAACTTATTATGCAGATGGATCCATGGAATCGGAAAGTGATTATCAGAACAACCGGAAAAATGGAATTGAATTGGTATACCGGGCAAATAAGCAATTAAAGGAATATCTTTATAATTTGAACGGCCTTCCGAATGGAGATTATAAAACCTTTAATGACAGCGGACTGCTTGAATCTGAAGCCGGTTATGTTAATGGAAAAATTTCGGGTACTAAAAAATATTATTATAAATACGGGGCTTTAAAAAAAATTGAAAGCTACTGGGACGGTAAAATTGACGGCAGTGTAAAAACATATTATGAAAACGGAAAACTTCAAAAAGAAGAATATTATGTTCGCGGCAATCTAGAAATCAGTAAAGAATATGATCAGAACGGGAAAATAATTTCACAAATCTATAAATAAAACTTATTGATATATTTACATGCTTGACTTAGCTTTAAATATTAATAATAATTTTGAATAGTTATGACAAAAGATAAAAATAGCCGCCAACGGTTTATTGCTGGATTGATTCAAATTTCACTCGGCAAAAATGCTGAGGATAATTTAAAAAAAACCATTTTTTGGATCAATAAAGCCGCAAAAAACGGCGCAAATGTAGTATGTCTCCCTGAACTTTTTCGATCCCGGTATTTTTGCCAGACGGAAGATATTGAATACTTTAAACTGGCAGAATCAATACCTGGCCCTTCTACTGAAGCCATCGGTAAAATTGCAAAAAAAAACAAAATTTGTGTTATCGTTCCACTGTTCGAAAAACGAGCACCGGGTATTTACCATAACAGTAGCGTTTTAATTGATATTGATGGGAAAATAAAGAGCCATTATAGAAAGATGCATATTCCGGATGATCCTGCTTATTATGAAAAATATTATTTTACACCGGGCGACCTGGGATTCAAATCCGTTAAGACAAAGTATGCCAATATTGGAACCCTGATATGTTGGGATCAATGGTATCCTGAAGCTGCCAGACTTACTGCACTTAAAGGCTCCGACATATTATTTTATCCTACTGCAATAGGTTGGCACCCGTTTGAAAAAAAAGAACAAGGTAAAGCACAGTTTGAATCATGGCAGACGATACAGAGAGGTCATGCTATAGCTAATGGAGTTTATGTTGCTGCAGTAAACAGGATAGGTCTGGAGAAACCTTCCGGGAACTCAGCAGGAATTGAATTTTGGGGTTCATCATTTATTTCCGATCCGCAGGGTATAATTGTCGCTCAAGCTTCGGTCAATAAGGAGGAAATTGTATATGGAGAAATTGATCATTCACGTATAGAATATATTCGCCATAATTGGCCCTTTCTGCGTGATAGGCGAATTGATGCTTATTCAGATATTGACAAAAGATTTATTGATGGGAAATAAGTGAGTTTATTTAATAAACAGAAGGGAAATATTTATTTCCCTGCGGAATGGGAAAAACACGAGGCTACCTGGCTTGGCTGGCCGCATAACAAGGAAGATTGGCCGGGAAAATACACACCTATACCATGGGTTTATGCAGAAATTGTAAAGCATATTTCGAGGGATGAAAAAGTAAGAATTGTTGTTGAGTTTGGAGATCACGAAAGAAAAGCCTGGAGTGTTTTAAAATCAGCCAATGGCGGTAAGGCTAATGTAGAATTTTTTCATTGTAAAACAGACAGGGGCTGGATGCGTGATTCTTGCCCGGCTTTTGTAAAAGTTAGTAATAAAATAGAAATAGTAAATTTTAAGTTTAACGGTTGGGCAAAATATTCAAATTATAAAAAAGATGAAAAACTCCCCAAAATTATTTCTGGAAAATTAAAACTGCAAAATAATATTGCAAAGTACTGTAATCGGCATGTTGTTCTCGAAGGCGGTGCGCTTGATAGTAATGGTATGGGGACCTTGATTACTACAGAAGAATGCCTGTTAGATCAATGTATACAAACAAGAAATCCGGGTTTTACAAAAGAAGATTATGAAAATGTTTTCCGGACTTATCTTGAAATAAAAAATGTTTTGTGGCTTGGAAAAGGAATTGCCGGTGATGATACTCACGGTCATATAGATGACCTCTGCCGGTTTGTAAATAAAAATACAGTTGTGCTTGTTCAAGAAAAAAATAAATTTGATGAAAATTATAGGCCTCTCAGGGAGAATAAAGATAGATTAAAAAATTTAAATCTTGAAGATGGTTCTAAAATTGAAATAGTAGACTTGCCTATGCCTACACCGGTAATATTTAGAGGACAACGATTGCCTGCTAGTTATGCAAATTTTTATTTTTCTAATGCAGCCGTTCTTGTGCCCACGTTTAATGATCCTAATGATAGAATCGCACTTGGAATATTATCCGAATTAATTAAAGATCGCCCTGTTATTGGTATTCATGCTTTGGACCTGGTATGGGGACTGGGAACCATTCATTGTTTAACACATGAACAACCATTTTCAAGGCTGAAGATTTAATCGCTTATTATAATATTGGAGCGGGAATTATAATAAAGCCGGTTTAGAAATGTAAACCGGCTTTACAATAATAGTTATTTGATAGATTAATTATTTATCAATGTGTTCGAGTATTTTAGATTTTGAGTAATTGGAATAACCATGCTTTGCTGGCCTGTTGTAGCCATAGTCATATCAATATCTATTGTGCCATCTGAAGAAATCATTAATCCTGATTTCCAATCAAAATAAATAGTTCCTGAAGAAGTACCATCTCCTTCCATCGTAAAGTCCATACCCTGCATACTCCCGCTGCCGGTTATTTTTAATTTTCCGGAAACAGGAACAACAATACATTCATGGCCGAGTTTATTTTCTTTTCTGGAAAGAGTACAGGTCATATCTACACTACTTATTATTGCTCCACCGTAACTTTTTTCAGTATCGATAACAGTATTATTCCAGCTTTCACCGATCTTAATATCTTTACCTGCAAATTTTGTAAAGAATCTTTTCACCTCCTGCTGCAAATTCATCATACGGTTGTTGGTTTCTTCGACGGAGTCGATCATTTCGCAGCTTTTTACTTCTCCGAATTTTGAAACTACGGATTGTACTCGTTTGCCAATCAAATTAGTAAGATTAGTTGTAGTTTTTTTTCCCATCATGTCGCTTTCTAAATTTGCTGTGTCCATTGACGTTGTAAATTGTATATCGCCATTATCAAAAATATTTTCCACACTGAACCTGTTTACACCATGAATATTATTGTCGATTTTCATCTCCTTTCCCATCACCTCCTGAGTCATTTGCATAGCAATGTCGGAATTATATATATATGAGCTGCCTTTATTAAATTTGTATTGTAAATTATATGTTTCCTGTGCAAAAATGTTTGAAGACAGAAAAAATATTATTGATAACGCTAATGTTGTTTTTAATATACTCTTTATCATGGCGTACCTTCCCTAGTGTTTTTTATTTTGTTGGTAATTAATTTGTTTCATTTCAAAATTTAATAAAATATAAAGTTCTTATTTTACGGAACGCTTTAGTGTAAAAATGGAACATAAGCCAACCACTTTATTGCAAAAGGATATAATGACACTTTCTTTTGCAAGAATGTTCAGGTAAGTAAAATTCAATATTTTAAAGTTATGGAGTTTTGTGAATATTTACCAATAAATAATGATAAATGGTTAATCTTAAGGATAATAACTTAATAAATATGCCAAAATATTAATATGCTAAATTGTTGAGAATAAATTATATTACGTACATTGTTTAGCCACTATTTTTATTTGATGAAGATAAAATACTGCCTTCTAATCATTTGTGTTTTTACTTCCCCTTATTTATGTCAGGGGCGTACGTATATTTACGACTTATTTAGTGTAAAAATAGAAAATACTAATCTGCAGGCTTTTAATAAAGACAAACAACTCGTGTTTGAAAAAAAATTCTGTGATCCATACGATTTTTCATTTGATCTCGATGGAAGCGGAAATGAGGAATATTTGGTCGTGGACGACTTAAAAAAAGACGGCAAAGACAACTATACTCTTTATATTTTTAATACAGTAGATTCGTTTTACGTAGCAGATTCAATTAATTCAGGTTATCTTGAGCCTTATCAAACAAATTCGGAAGAAGCGGGGGGAACAATTATAGTAGCAGGTAATCCAAAATTTGATTCATTGAATGCGCCAAATAATGATGCTTACGTGCCAATAGATTGTTGGCAGTTTGGAAAAGGTGAAATCTCTTTGGTGAATAATAAAATTTATAAGTTGTTTATTTCTGAAAATGATACTATGATGGACGTTCTTCAATCCTATTATGACTCAGCCGGATCAGATTGTAAATCAACTGTATTTATGGCGGGATTAATTGCTTCTGTATATGTAAATTATATGCACGCCGGTGATAAACTGCTTGCCACTCAATTTTTGAGAAGGTATTACCACTGCAACGATGTGGATGAATTTAGAAAAAAATTAAATAGCTTACTTTAGGTAATAATTATGAAAATAGATTGGAATCCATATATTGGCCAGACTTTAAATATTACATTGTTCGAAAATTATGGTTTGGCAATAGATGCAACATCCAACACTCCAATTTTTGAAATTGTATTTAAGACTGGTAAACTTTTCTGTGTATATGATGATGGTCTTTTACTTGAAACTAGGAGAGAAAAAGAAATTATTAAAATTTTTGTTCCATTTACTTCTATAAAATGTGTTGAAATTTTTAACTTTTAACAGGGGCAGTATTTGATTCTCAAATTTAACATCTCAGTTATCTTATTTACATCGTGGATATTTGGCATCGAATCTTATTTAAAAACCTGAGAATATAAAATGGGAGACCAAAAATTCTTCATTATAATTACTTTTTAACTGCAGGTGGTAATGCAGATATCTGACAATAAGAATATATAAATTAAATTATAACTAAATTTATTGCAGAAGTTATAATAATCATATTGACTATTAATAATTAACAAGTGAGTAATATGGGAAAAATAAAAATTGGCGTTGTTGGAACTGGACATCTTGGAAAGTTCCATATAAAAATGCTTAAACAGATTGATAATTGTGAAGTTGTCGGAGTATTCGACGTTAAGCTCGATGTAGCCAAACAAGCAGGTAGTGAGTTAAATGTAAAAACTTTTGATACTTTAGATGAATTATTGAGTGAAATAGAAGCAGTATCTATCGCTGCTGTAACCGGGGCACATTATGAACTCGCAAAAAATTGTCTTCTGAAAGGGCTTCATGTCTTCCTGGAAAAACCGATTACCGCCGGAATTCCCGAGGCGGAAGAGATTGTTAAGATTGCCGCTGAAAAAAAATTAAAACTTCAGGTAGGGCATATTGAAAGATTTAACCCTGCATTAATATCGCTTGAGAAATATATTATTGAACCGATGTTCATACAAACAGATAGGCTAGCTCAGTTCAATCCGCGGGGAACTGATGTTGCAGTGGTTCTGGACTTAATGATTCACGATATAGATATTATTTTAAGCCTCATTAAAAGTAACGTTCAAGATATTCAGGCAAGCGGTGTTGCCATCGTTTCAAATAATATAGATATTGCGAATGCAAGAATTGAATTTGAAAATGGCGCTGTAGCTAATGTTACGTCAAGCCGAATTTCACAAAAAAAGATGAGAAAAATGCGCATTTTCCAGAGAGATAATTATATAGCGCTTGATTTTATTACGGGAGTCTCTGAAGTGTATCGTCTTATACCGGTTGAAGAAAAGCTTAATTCCGGTTATATTTCATTTGGTGAGATTGGAATTGACGATTTAAAGAAAAGGGTAGTTTATGAACAGCCGGAGATAAAAGAAATAAATGCATTGAAATATGAACTCGAATTATTCGTTAACGCAATTATAAATGATGTAAAACCTCTCGTTTCCGGGGAGGATGGACTGCGTGCATTAAGAGTGGCTGAATTAATATTAGACAAAATAAAAGAATCTCAAAAAGCAATAAAATTATGAAAAAGTATTTATATGTATTAATATTCCTTGCATTAGTTAATATTAGTTGTACTGTTTACAGGTCTGCGGTAAATGTAGCACGGCTTAAATTTAAGTTGGATAAAATTGACCACTATTCGATCAGCGGAGTTTCTATGGATGGGAAAACCAGTTATAAGGATTTTTCGCCCCTTGAAATATTGAGAATAACAGGTAATTTTGTAAAGAAAAATTTTCCCGCTTCTTTTATAGTTAATGTTCTTGCAAAAAATCCAAATGACAGCACTGGGGGATATCCAAGAACAGATATTACATTAAAGTCACTTCCATTTAAAGTATTTATTGATGATAGAGAAACAATTGAAGGGAATATAAATAACCCGATTTTCATTCCGGGTACCGGTGATTCGGTAAATATCCCAATCAGGATAGATATAGATTTATATAAATTTTTTAGCGATAAAGACTATAAAGGACTTGTTAATCTTGCATTCGCAATTGCCGGGAGCAAAGGTTATTCGTCTACAGTTAATCTTTATGTGCATCCAACAGTATCAACACCTATCGGCGATATTACTTATCCCGGGGAGTTAAAAATTGTAAACAAAGAATTCTCAAATTGATTTGTAGAAAGAAGATTATTGTTGAGAATTAGAGCATAAGTAATTCTTACTACTGGTGTTAAATTTATTTCGGATTACAAATTGCCTTTGTTGTTTTCCAGTGTTTCATTCTTATGTCTATTAATATCAATTACACAGGAACTATTTGTTATCATTCACTATCGCATTGATAAAAAATTACAAATTTTATTTGGAGCACTATTAAATCGGGAAAGTGAATAGGGGATTATTTATATTACCATATAACAAATGTTAAAATAAATTTTTTATTTATATTGTCTTTGTGTCGGTGGTATTCAGGCGATGACTGGAAATTAAATGGATAAATTGATTATTTAACATTTATTGTCAAAGGGATATATACTATTCAGGAAAGTTGAAAAATGCAATCATTATATGAAGAATCGCTAAAAGTTCGTACCTATGATGTAGATTTCAAAAATCAATTAAAGGTTAATTCAATTTTTAATTTTATGCAGGATATTGCATCGGAAGATGCAAAAGACCTGGGCGTAGGATGGAACGACTTGCAGGATACGGGATTATTTTGGGCATTATCCTGGGTTAAAATAGTGTTTTTAAATTATCCGAAATTTGGAGATTCCATAAGGATAAAAACATGGCCCAAAGGTATATATAGATTATATGCACTTAGAGATTTTCTTTTATCGAATTATAAAAATGATATCTTTTGCCGTGCTGCAACTGCATGGCTGTTGGTAAATGTAAATTCCAAAAGAGTGAACGATTTGAAAAATTTGCCTAAAGATATACCCTATCTATCTGAAGAAAATGCCTTAACCGACTTACCAGAAAAGATCAATTTTGAAAACAAGAAAGAAAACATATTTAAAAAGCAAATTGTCTATACTGATATAGATATGAATTTACATGTCAATAATGAAAAGTATATTGAATTTATTCTAAATTGTTATTCTCAGGAACATTATTTCAAAAATAATATTAAATCCCTTCAGGTTTCATTTTTATCCGAAACAAAATTCGGTGAAAATCTTGAAATTAGTGTAAATAAAATAGCACCTAAAAATGAAATTCATTTTGTTGAGGCATTGAACATTAACAATAATAATAAACAAGTTTTCAATGCAATAGTTGAATGGGAGAAAATAAATAATTAGTCACTTAAGTCAGTTTCTATTCAATTCAACTCTATAAATTATAATAAATATCTATAAACGTCTAAATATTAACAATTTAATCCTTTTTAGGATAAAATAAAAAAATTATTTCGCCCACTATTATTTTTTAACTTTTTATTTATCCTATCCTAAAATACTCGTATTTTTATAGATTAGATTAATAATTAGAGGGTCAAAATGGGCTTTAGTTTACTCCCTAAGGAGTACGAATTTTTTGACATGTTCGATAAGCTTACTGCTTATTCAATCTGCGCTTCAAAATTCTTGCAGGAAATTGTAGAACATGGACGCGTTGGGGAAGAAGATATTGTAAAAATTAAAGAGATAGAGCTTTCAGCAGATAAAGTTACGTACGAAATCTTTGAAAAATTAAATAAAACTTTTATTACTCCTCTCGACAGGGAAGATATTCATTCTTTAGCCCATGAACTTGACAGCGTTATTGATATGGTGTTAAAACTTTCCAATCTTATGAAAATTTATAATGTGAATGGAATAGATAAAAAATTTATAGAAGTGTTAAAACTGGTAGATAGTGCTGTTTATTCTATTTCAATCGCTGTAAAAGGCTTACGAAATAATAAAAGTTTTAAATCGGTAAAAGAACACTATATCGAAGTTGACAGGCTTGAAAGCCTGGGCGACCAGCTTAGAAATGAAGCGATAGCAGAATTATTCAGCGGTAATTATGAGGCCGTTTATATTATGAAATGGAAAGATATTTTCCAAACTGCCGAAAAATTATTGGATCAGTGCGATGATGTAGCTAAAATAATTGAAACAATAATTGTAAAACAGGCATAAAAGTGGCTTTATCCGTAATTCTGCTTGTTCTGCTTGCATTATCTTTTGACTTTTTGAATGGCTTTCATGATGCTGCTAATTCAGTTGCTACTGTCGTAGCCACAAGAGTCCTTTCACCGCGCTTAGCTGTATTATGGGCGGCATTTTTTAATTTCATCGCTTTTCTGGTTTTCGGCTTACACGTAGCCGGAACTATAGGTAAAGGCATCATTGATATTAATGTTATAGATGCGAATATCATATTTGCTGCTTTGGCTGGTGCGTGCTTGTGGAATATTATTACCTGGTATTTAGGCTTGCCAACTAGTTCTTCTCATGCTCTTATAGGTGGATTGATGGGAGCTGCCCTGGTTAAAGCAGGGCCATCATCCCTAATTTCATCAGGAATCCTAAAAACTGTTCTATTTATTTTTATTTCGCCGGTACTGGGTTTAGTTCTTGGTGTTGTAATTGGTGTGTTGGTTTACCGGGGCTTCCGCAAAAAAGTACCTCAGCAAGTTGATCATTTTTTCAGAAAAGGTCAGTTAATTTCAGCTTCTCTTTACAGTCTTGGACACGGAGGGAATGATGCACAAAAAACCATGGGAATAATTGGCGGGCTACTATTCAGTGCTCATTTAATTGACAAGTTTTTTATTCCGCTATGGGTAGTTTTATCCTGCCAGGCTGCAATGGCTTGCGGAACTATGTTCGGGGGATGGAAAATTGTTAAAACTATGGGACAAAGGGTTGCAAAACTTAAACCGGTTGACGGTTTTTGCGCTGAAACCGGCGCGGCTATAACTTTATTTGTTTCTACAGCCCTTGGAATACCTGTTAGTACCACACATACTATCACAGGTGCAATAACCGGTGTAGGCTCAATTAAAAGACTTTCCGCTGTTCGATGGGGTGTAGCAGGCAGAATAGTTTGGGCATGGATTTTTACAATACCGGTTACTGCTGCTATTTCTGCTTCGGCATTTTATATTGCATCGATTATTTGATATTTTTAATTAATTTATCCATAGGAATTTATTATTTTTCTTTCAGCCCATACATTTTTAAATTAAAAGATAAATGTCCACTCTCTTTAAATGTTTTCGGCTTTTTAATTGTCTAATAAAATAGATTATTTATAAATTTAATAAGGAGTTCAAGGTGAAAGGAAATGGTATTCGAGTAAATGTTTTACTTTTGTCCATGCTCTTGATTGTAATTTATTTTGCCGGATGCGGAGATAAGGAACTGAGCAGCAAATGGCGCACCCAGAATATTACAATAGATGGAAATGACAGTGACTGGAGCAATTCTCTTGTATTTTATGACGAAATTAATTCTCTTATTGGTATCCAGAATGATAAAGATTATTTATATCTCTGTTTGGTAACTTCTGACCAGCAGCTTGAAAGAAAAATTTTTACAACTGGCATAACGATTTGGTTTGATAATTCCGACAAAGGTGATAAAAAATTTGGCATTCGATACCCCCTGATGGCTAAAAATATGGATAGAGATGCCTTTGAAAATGGTGATGACCAGGGGGAAGGCAGAAGACTTAACCCCGATGATGGGCGGGAAACTCCTTCGGACAAGAGGCAGGCTGCGGGATTTCCTGACCGTGATAATATGGAAGATAAATTTCTGAAAAATCAAACAGAAATTGAAGTTTTCGATGCAAACAATGAATCTACCAGGTATCCTATAGCGCAATTGAAGGGAGTTCAACTCAAAATGACTGTTAAAGATTATAGAATGGTCTATGAATTTAGAATACCAATCGCTATGAAAAATGAGTACAGCTATGCCGTAGGTGCTGTTTCTGGTAGCACTATTTCAGTTGGGCTGGAAACCGGAACTCAGGAAACCAAAAAAAATAAAAACTTTTCAAATAGAAATTCAGGCGAAGGCGGAGAAGACCCATCACAAGGCTCTGGTGAAGGCATGAGCGGTGGAGACGATTATGGAGGCCAGGGCAGTGGAATGCATTCTGGTGGCAGAGGGCATAGTCATAATGGAAGCCTAGGGGCGTCCAAAGGTTTTTCAACCCAACCTTTAAATTTCTGGGCTGATGTTAAGTTAAGTACAGGATCTAATTAATTTTTTATTTACTATAGTGACAGGCTTCAAGAATTGTAAAATTGCTGCTGCAATAAGAATTTTGTCCGTACGTCTTGAACTGTCACTATATTTGTAAATTGATCGATTTGTAAAGTTAAAATCCTTCCATTAAATTAAATTCCCATACAGACTTTGTGTCACCATGATTATATGGATGTACATAATCAACTTCTCCCACAGCATATCCGAAAAGATTAATTCTGAGGCCAACTCCGGAACTGCTGACCGGCATTCTGTCTCCATGTGGCAGAAAATCTGGTCTTTCATCATTATACCAGGCAACACCTGTGTCGTAAAATCCGGCAAATTCAACCGGGAAGTAGCCGTAAAAACCGGGTCCTATACCAAGTATACCCAGAAGAGGGAAACGAATTTCAAGGTTTCCAACTAATATTTTACTGCCTTCTATATTAGTATAAGAATTATCGGAGTATGAATTTATATCGTACCCTCTAACAAGGCCCGGGTAGCCAAGAAACTCGGGTGTTAAACGTTCATCTTCGGCATCTTTGCCATATCGACCATATGAAAGTATTCTAGCTGCAATAGTAAATGGCCTTAAAGGCATTAGGTATATCCGGTAATCTGCCAGGATATCCGTCCATGTAATATTACCGTAATTAGGTGAGACCTCGATCCGGTAACGTGAACCTAAAAGAGGCCCGGTAGCTCCGTAATAACTATTATCAAATACATAAGCGATGCTGGTTGCAGCTAAATTAATGGCGCCTACGGAAGGCAATTTCTGTGTTTCGTTTTCAATTAATGAACCGTCTGTTAGAGAATAGGCTTGTGTAATGACTTCGGTTGTGAAACTTATATTCCTATATCCAAGAGAAAATTCAACTCTGGACGCTTCACTTAATGGATAAGAAATAAGTCCTGCTACCTCTCTATCGGTTTCCTGATATATATATTCTTCTTGAGCATCAGCGAGCTGCCCGTTTACGGTATCTATTCCTGCAGCATAATACGTGTAAAAATACGGTTCTTGCTGAATTACGCCGCCCCAGTTTAATCTGCTTTCAGTGTTCATGTAACCAACTAAACCGGAGATATATGTTATTTGACTTCCCGCTGAAACCTGCAGGGCTGTAGCAAGATTTTGATTCCCTAGCAGATCACTCCAATACAAAGCAATACCTCCGCCGATAAAAGTTCCAAACGGATCAACACCTGCACCCACATATGGCTGGCCCACTCCAACTAATTTTAATGATGGGCTATAATCTGTTATTAAATATGTGGCGGTATCACTTGGAAGACCCTTTATTGGATTAGTCAAATTATTTACAAAAAAATTAGTTATTTGTTTTGGCGGCGGCAAAAGTGAAGGATCGCCGGTTACAAAATCGGGTTGTATATTTTCACCATCCAGAATTTTAGAAGAGTCAATACCATAAATTGCATATTTGTTATTCTGGAACACACTGTAAACCATTAGGTTTGAATCGGCAGATACAGACATAGCGGGACTTATAGCAGTAATTCCACTTACGCCACCAAATAAATTTGTTATCTGGTATATTTTACCTCTGGAAATATTTTTTCTATATATATTATCAATACCGTTATGATCTGAAATGAAAAATATATTTTTCCCATCATGTGACCATTGCGGATTAATATTTTTCCCATCATCAAAACCTTTTAACTCACTTATTTCACCTGTCTCAAAATCCATCAGGGCAATTTGATAATTGCCTAAATCCATATCTGAGAGTTTTGTTGTAAATCTGTCCGTTACAAACGCAATGTATTTACCATCAGGTGACCATGCCGGTTGTAGTTCGGTATATGCATCGTCTGTCAATGGACGTGAGCTCCCGGTGTTTAAATCATAAACAAAAAGATTTGTTACTCCGCCTGCTAATGCCGAAAAAACAATATTTCTTCCGTCGGGTGACCATGCAGGATTAAATATTTGAGCAAGTTTTGGGAAACGAATTACTTGATTTACACTTGCATCATTTATGTCCAAAATAGTCAGTACTGGTCTTCCTTCTTCAACTGCTGCGAAAACAAATTTGTGTCCGTCAGGGCTCCATGCACCGGAAGATCCTATGAATTCTAAGTTTTGAAGATCAGTGTTAAATTCTGTCTTAAAAATATTTCTTTCTATTTTCCCAGTTTTTGCATCTGCTAAAAATAAGTCAATCGAAAAAAGATCTTTGGACGAAAAGAAAATTACATGCTTACCATCGGGGCTTAAAGATGGAGAAATATTCAGATCCCCGCCATTCTTCGTATCCGAGATCAGAACATTTCCATATTTATCTGGTGCTGAAGTTACTTTTGCGAGTGAATCGTACTGGGCGTGAAGTGCTGCATGCCATAATTTTGTAAGGGAATCAGGTGTTATATGAAAAACATCAATGAAAGCATCCTTCTCGTTTTGAACGCTTGCCCAGCGTCTTAGCAATTCTCCAATTTTATCATTGCCATATTTTCCACCTATAAAAGCAAGAAGCGATTGTCCGTAACGGTATGGAAAAAACCGTGAACTTTGAAGATCTGAAATATCAGGTAGTTCCTTCTGTGAAGCTTCTCGCATCCACATCGCTGTATTAGGATCTTTTGGCCCGATAGATAAATATTCTGCCATTCCCTCAACGAACCAAAGTGGCATTTGTGCCGCAGCCGGTAATCCTCCTTTTTTGAGATCATGCTTGCCGGTAATATCAAATTGAAAAGCATGTACAAGTTCATGCCCAATCACATGATCGGTTTCCGCTAGCGGGCCGGCGAAAGGAAGAACAATTCTCCTTTCAATAGGTTCGGTGAACCCGCCGGTACCCTGTCCAATCATTTCCTGTGAAACATTGTTCTCTATAAATTGTGGAAATCCATCATAAAGAATTAAAGCTTGTGGTCCGTCAAGAGTATCTTGAAGCAATTCTGAATGACGTGTATACCAACGTTCAGCCAGGGAAGCAGCATAATTTACAGCACTTTCCTCTTCATTATAGTAGTAAATATCAAAGTGTTTCGTATGAAGTATTTTAAAGTTAAACTTATCATACATTACCTTATTACGCCCGAAATACTGGGCTTCCACTTTAAAAGGATTTAGCATTAATGTAAGAGTTGTTAAAAGTGCAAATCTGTATAAATTTCTAAAGGATATCTTCATCTGGTTTTATAAAATTAATTTGATAAAATAAGTTTAGTCTATATCAAAATTGTTTTATTTTTTAAACATAGTTTAATTATATATCAAACGGAATATGGATTGACCCAAAATAAATAATTTATCAATTTAAGAATTAAGCTAATTTTACGTTAATCAGGCTTGCAATTCTTTAGAATTCGGAAAAAAAATTTTTGATTATTAATTTATGTGACAAATATCTATCTTAATAAGTTTAATAAGCCATGTGACTGAAATTACTGTAAAAATAATACAAATTAATTACTAAAATAAATGATTCAAATTTAGTATGTTATCCTTTAAATTTGAGTGTATAAAATTGTATCTGATTTTTGCATATATTTTTCACTATATAAAAATATCCAAATTATTAGAAAGATAATGCTTCATGGAAAAGTTAAAAGAATCACTTGAGAACCTTCATCAAGAATTAAAAAATTCAAAAAATATTGATATGGAGGCCGTGAAGGCTCTGCAGGAATTAATGTCGGATATTCAGAATACTCTTAAGAAAAATGAAAAAATAGTTGATTCGGGTACAATTAAATTGTTAACTTCTTTAGAAGAAACCGCAGGTAAATTTGAAATATCTCATCCAAATTTAACCGCGGCTATTAAAATTGTTATTTCGGCATTGACAAACATTGGAGTGTGAAAATTCCGTCCGATCAGTTCTATTTGTAATCCTTAAAATTACATAGTATTTGTTTGTATTAAGGGTTTTAAAAATAACAGAATAAGGAAAAATGAGAAAAATTACATCTGAAACAAGAAAATACCGCCTTGATATGAATGATAAAATTCTGAATTGCGGATTTAAAGAATTCAAGAGATTTTTTGCAATCGATAATAAAGCATACCTTGATGGAATTCTTCCGGCAAAAACTAAAGAATTAATGGGACTTGTTGCTTCAATGGTTTTAAGATGCAATGATTGCATTTTCTATCATATTGACAGGTCCGTGCAAGAAGGTGCTTCGAGGGAAGAACTCATGGAAAGTTTTAATATTGCTTTGGTTGTAGGGGGATCAATCGTAATTCCTCATTTACGATATGCCTTTGAAGTAATGGAAGATATTTTAAATGATGCTAAAAAAATTGGGAAAGTCTAAATAGTAAAAAATTATATTTAAAAACTTTGATTGAATAGCTTCTTAATCCGGCTAAGAGATTTAAATTATAATAATTATTCCCCAGTAGTAATTTGATGAGTCAATATGGAAAAAATAATATTTGCTACAAAAAATCCCGGGAAAATAAGAGAAGTTAATAATATACTAAATAATAGTAGTTTCGAAATTGTTTCCCTGCTTGAATTATCTAACGTGCCGGAAATAATCGAAGACGGTTTTACATTTGAAGAAAACGCAAGAAAAAAAGCGGAAATAATTTTTAAAACTTTCCGTATTCCTTCGATTGCTGATGATTCCGGTTTGGCTGTCGAACAATTGGATGGAAGGCCTGGTGTATTTTCTGCAAGATATGCAGGCGAAAATGCCTCAGATGAAGAAAATAATGAAAAGCTTATTAGGGTACTGAACAATTTTTCTGAACCTCATCATGCAATGTTTATTTGTTCTGCCGTATATTTTGACGGTAATAAATTCTTAACAGCAGATGGAAAAGTTAAAGGACGGATAATTATGAAACCAAGAGGAGAAAACGGTTTTGGGTATGATCCCTTGTTCCTGCCTGACGGATTCAAACTAACTTCAGGCGAACTAAGTTTAGAAGAAAAAAATAAAATCAGTCATAGAGCCTTGGCTTTTAATAAATTAATAAAACTTATTATGCAATCACCGGAGTAATTATGAAAAAAGAAATCTATGCAACTATCACAGTTATGTTACTTTTATTTTGCCTTAATTCTTGTAAAAGTAATCCTACAAGCCCAACAAATACTACCACTAACAGTTCAAACAGTGCATCAAGCTATTACCCGAATGGTGATGGAACAAGCTATAAGTATTCAGTTGTTAGGACTGATTCGGTTCAAAATAAAACCACTGGTACCCGGACTGTAAATTATTCCGGTACAACAGATGTCGGAACTGTAACTTATCAAAACGAATTTGATACTACAACTTTTTCGGCTTTAGTAAATGCTACTCACACTTTATTTGTAAAAGACAGCAATGGAGTATCGCTTATGTTGGATACAACAGGCTTTTTTGATATTATTCCGGCTACATACAAACCGTTCATAAGTTTCAGCCCGACTATTAAAATATTTCAATCTTCTTTCCTAAATGGTACCCCCTGGACGGTATTTGACTTGTCATTGAAGGAAGGCGCTTTATCTATTGATTTAGTCAATGTAGTCGCATCTTTTATGGATAATGAACAGGTATCTTTAAGTTTAAGTTCCGGAACCGTCACCCAAACGGCAGCAAAAGTACAATATACTATAAAACTTAATATTCCTAATGCTAGCAATCCTTTAGCTGGTACTGTGAGTTCTACATACACTGCTTATGCCTGGTTTGCTAATAATATTGGTATTGTTCAGATTCAGGGAAATGCAACACTTCTTGATGCGTTTACTGGTAATGGAATTAATTTTGCGGATACAACAAGTTCAATTACACAAAGCCTTGTAAATTATAATATAAAATAGTTTACTTGTTTGCTATTATTACCTGAACTATACCAAATGTTAGAATGTGAGTTTCTATTTTTTTAAAACCGGAATTTTTTAATAATTCCGGTAAATTTATTTTTTCATCAAATTCTTCAACCGAACGGGGAAGATATTTATAAGCTTCTTTATTCCCCGAAATAATTCCTCCAATAAAAGGCAGAATATTTTTAAAGTAAAACTTATAAACGTATTTGAATATTCTATTCGAAGGCAGGCGGAATTCAAGTATAGTTGCTTTCCCACATTGTTTTAATACTCGGTAGAAGGAATTAAAGCCTTCGGATATATTATAAAAGTTTCTTACACCGAAAGCTACTGTAATATTAGTAAAAGACTCTTGCTTGAAGGGCATTTTCTCAGCAACTAATTGTACATTATGACCAACGATCCAAGGACTTTTCCTGTTGAAGATTTTTAACATGTTAAATGAATAATCTGCTCCGAATATATTTTTAACTCTAATTTTATTTGCGGCAATGGCAAAATCGCCTGTTCCGCAGGCTACATCCAAAATGATAGAGCTTTCATTAATGCCGCTTAGTGTTAAAGCTTTTTTGCGCCAGTAATAATCAGTTCCAAAACTTAGAATATGATTTAACAGATCATATTTTGAAGCTATTGATTCAAAGATGTTCCTTACCTGATTTTTTTTATCTTTCATAGGATTAAGCATTTAACTCTTGCCGTAATCGAATTCTTCTTCGCCCTGAATCCGCTTCCACCAATTGAAAATATGTTTTCCCGACCACATCGAAAATATCATAAAAATCAGTCCGCCTATAAGATCTATTACGTAATGATACCACAAATAAACTGTTGCGAAAATTAATAATGTCCCGACAGGGATAAAGAAAAATCTTGTCCGGCTTTTTAATTTGATCGAGAGATACATTATAATAAGAGTAATCATCGTATGTCCGCTGGGGAAAGCATCTCTTTGTACAACTGCAGCGGGGTCAAGAGTCCCTTTAGGGATTGATTCCCCTATATCAATTAATTTACGTAAATATGGAGTTAAATAAACACCTGGCAATTGTTGATTCAGCAATGAAAAATCATGCAGAGTAAATCTTGGGCCTATAGCCGGAAGAGTGAAATAGCCTAAATATGATAAATAAAAGCCGTAAATAATCGAAAATACTGAAAAATCCAATGCACCATATCTTCCTTTCTTCAGCAAAGCAATACCCAGAATTATCGGCAGAAAATAAAACATACTATAAACAATCTGTAGCAATTCGGTTAATAATGGAAAGGAATAATGTAAAAGAAATTTTGCCGGGTCGAAACCAAACATCCATCTGTCGATTTCAATAAAGAGCCAGTCAAAATCCTGCTGTCTGATGGGAGCTATTAAGTAGTAAAGTTCTTTAAAGGTAAATAAAATTAAGGGAGCTATGTACCAGTAATGTGTTGCCCGCCAAAATTTATTATTGTATTTATTTTCAAAGAATGCGTTTAGCAAGGTGAATAAAATAATCGCAAGATCAAGAAAAGTCCATAAAAGCCAAAGTTCTATATCGCTTTGGTAAAATATGTTGATGAACATAAGGAAAAAATAAAACGATATAACAACGAGGTCGTAAGCCTTCAGTTTTATTAAGAAAGTTTTTAATATTTTCATCAGGTATTTTTTTAAGTTATTCAGTATTTGAACGTCCAATTTCTCTCAATGCAATTTACCTGCAGAAAATTTAGTCAATTTTATAAAATCTTCAATATCTAATTGTTCGGCACGAAGGTTTAAGTCAACTTTAGCATCTGAGAAATTTACGTCTGCAAATATACTATTACTAAGTGAATTTCTTAACACTTTTCTTCTGTTGCCGAATGCAGCTTTAACTAGTTTAATAAAAAGCTTTTTTTCTTCACCAAATAGAACGTTATCTTTAAAATGCAGATGAATTACTGCTGATTCCACTTTAGGTTTGGGGTAAAAAACATTTGCAGATACTTTAAAACAAATTTTTACTTCGGTAAAATATTGAAGGAGAACCGAAAGGATTCCATAATCTTTGTTCCCTCTCTTTGCTACGATTCTTTTAGCAACTTCGAGCTGCAGCAGTAAAACAGCGTCTTGTACTAAGTGACTTGCATAAATTAATTTAAATATGATGGGCGAAGTAATATTATATGGAATATTACCCGCAATACGTAGTCTTTTATTTTTTTTATTATATAAATCTTGGAGATTAAGATCTAAAAAATCAGCATGAATTAGTGCTAATGCGGGAAATTTTTGAGACAACTCATCTATAACGCGGGAATCTATCTCTACGGCAGTGAATTCCGGTATCCGTTCTAATAATATCCCGGTTAAGGATCCGAGCCCGGGCCCTATTTCAATAAGATTATCTCCGGGGAGTGGAACAATTTCGTTAACAATCTTATTTAAAATATTTTTATCGGTTATATAGTTTTGTCCGAATTTTTTTAACGGTTTTACTTTTTGCATTTATAAATTTATTTAATGTTTTTTCCAAATACAATAAAATTGTATTTTGTTCATTCCTATGTAAGCTTTATATTGCGACGACATTATTAAAGAAATTATGAATTTCAGAAAATATTACCAATTAGTTTAAAATCTAATCTTGGAGGAGTTCTGGATAACAATTATATAATCAGTATTGATACAGGTGGAACCAAAACATTGGCGGCTGTTATTAATTCCGAAGAGGGTATTATTGCAAGAATCAAAAGACCTGCCGAATTAAGCGGTAACCCCAAAGGATATTTAAACAGTATTATCGAAATAGTTAATGATCTGATCGATAAAACTAAACTTAAGAAAAAAAATATAAAAGCAATATGTATCGGTATACCTGGCGCTCTTAATCCACATACAGGGATAGTTAGCCTTGCACCTAATCTGGGCCTGAAAAAATTTAATATAAAAGAAAAATTACAGAAAAAAAATTCCATCCCGGTGCTCATCGAAAATGATGTTAATCTGGGTGCATTAGGAGCTTACAAATTTGGTAAAGCAAAAAATTCAAAAAATATGCTTGCAGTCTTTATTGGAACTGGTATTGGCGGAGGAATTATAATTGATGGAAAGATGTACAGGGGCACTAATTATTCTGCAGGCGAAATAGGACATGTGATTGTTGATAAAAAAGGACCCGTCTGCGGTTGCGGAAATAAAGGCTGTTTTGAAACTTTTGCCAGCAGATCTGCGATTGTTAAAAATATTATGTCTGATTTGAAGGCTAAAAAAAAGAGTATACTAAAAAAATTAATACTGCCAAATAAACCTATAAAGAGCAGGATGCTTGCTGCGGCTGTAAAATCAAATGATAATCTTGTAATTAAACATATTGCCAATGCCAGCGATACGATAGGGCTTGTTCTTGCAAATTCAGCAAATCTTATGAATTTTGATATGATTGTTCTTGGAGGTGGATTAATTGAAGCTTTGGATTATTTTATGCTTCCGAAAATAATTGAGTCATTCAAAAAGTATGCACTTAAAGATGCTTCCAAAAATATTAAAATAATTGCTAATGATCTTGGAGATGATGTAGCTCTATACGGCGGTATTGCTCTTGCAGAAGAATTCCTTAAGATAAAAATTTAAATTAGTAGGAAATCATTGGTCAAATTGTTTCTCTATATCACTTAATTTTTCCGAAATTTTTTCCCATAATAATATATTTTCTTCAAGTCTTTTCTTTGTGGCATTGAATTCTAATGTTAAATTCCTGGCTTTTAACGGATTATTATATATTTGTGGCGTTGATAAATTTTGTTCCAGTACCTTAACCCTCTCCTCCAAATCTTCAATTTCCTTTTCGATATCATTAATTTCTTCTATTATTTCTTTTGTTGCATTGTATTTTTTTTGGCGTATTTCGGCTTCAATCCTTTTTTTCCCTCTCTTAGATACGGAATCAGGATTGCTGAAATGTATATTATCATCATCCTGAACTTGCTCCGGCTGGTTTTCTCTTTTGCTTAAGTAATATTCTATACCGCCGGCAAAAGATTTTATTTTACCTTTTCTTATTTCTACCACCCTATTAACAATAGGGTCTAAAAAATCAACATCATGGGAAACTAATATTAAAGAGCCTTGATATTCCTGTAATGCTTTTTGAAGTATTTGTTTTGAAGTGATATCCAAATGATTTGTGGGCTCATCAAGAATAATTAAGTTAGACTTCGTAAGGAGGATTTTTGCAAGAGCAACTCTGCTTTTTTCACCGCCGGAAAGTACACCTATTCGTTTGAATACATCATCTCCCGTAAAAAGAAATGAACCAAGCAGATTTCTTAGTTGACCAGTAGTCTGATTCTCTGATACTGTCTCTAACGTCTCTAATAAATCAAGTTCAGGATTGAGGCTATCCGCAACATCTTGAGCGTAATAAGAAATTACGGTATTATATCCAATTATTCTGTCGCCTTTATTATAATCTATTGCACCTGAGATGATTTTTACAAGCGTAGATTTTCCTGATCCGTTAGGGCCGACAAATGCAATTTTATCCCCTCTGGTAATCTCAAAATCCAAATTATTAAATATCTCTTTTTCACCATATGATTTATATAATGATTTTAATTCGAAGCTTACTATACCACTGGGCGGGGGTGGCGGGAATCTGAGAACAATTTCTTCGTTTGGTTCGGGTTGTTCTATTAAAGTAATTTTTTCTAATTGTTTTACCCGGCTTTGAACTTGTTTTGCTTTTGTTGCTTTATATCTGAATCGTTCTATGAATTTTTCTGTTTCTTTAATTTTTTTCTGTTGCATAATAAATTGATCAACTGCCAATTTATCTCTTTCTTCTTTAAATTTAAGGTACGCGTCATAGTCACCGTTAAAAGTGCTAAACTTGCTCATATAAATTTCTAGTGTTTTCTTAGTAACAGAATTAATAAAACGTTTATCATGGGAAACGATTATCATTGCTCCTTTATAATTTTTAAGGAATACGGTAAGCCACTCAAGTGAATCTATATCAAGATGATTTGTAGGTTCATCCATTAGAAGAAGATCATTTTGTGAAATAAGTATTTTAGCCAGGGCAATTCTCATTTGCCATCCGCCTGAGAACTCATCGGTTAATCTTTCGAAATCTCTTTCTTCAAAACCAAGCCCGATCAAAATTTTTTCAACTTTAGAGGAAGCGCTGTATGAGTCTAGCTCTTCAAGCCTATGATGGATTTCTCCAAGCTGATTTATTAAATCTTTATGTTTTTCGTCGGTTGGATCAACCACCGATAATTCTTCCGTAATTTCTCGCTCTTTTTCTTGGAGCTTAATTATATCGGTTAATGCTGACTTTGCTTCATCCAGTAATGTCTTTCCTATATGAATAATGTTTTCCTGTGGCAAATAACCTATACTAATATTCTTTTGTTTTATTATTTTCCCCGATTCGGGTAATAATAAACCTATAATTATTTTTAAGAGTGATGACTTCCCGGCTCCGTTCGCTCCTACGAGAGAGATTCTATCCCCGGAATTGATTTTATAACTTAATTCCTTAAAAAGATACTTACCGTTGAATTGCAGCGAAATATTATAAAGATCAATCATAAAACTTAAAATTTCCCATTCTTAACTGTCGAACACTCTTTATTAAAAACAAGTCATCATTGACGAAGTACTGCAATCTTTCCGGTAACTAAATTATTGTTCTGATCGTAAGCGACTACTATGTATACTCCGGAACCCACCAGTTTGCCATTGATATCAGTTCCATCCCAGTATGCAACTCGTCCACCCGGTGAGGAAAATTCTTTAACCAATTTTCCATAAATTGTTATAATTTTAATGTTTGAATTACTAACCAAACCGTCTATAGTTAACTGATTCGTGCCGCTTTTTAATACAAAAGGGCTGGGGTACATAAATAACTTAGTAAAACTAACTTTTGGTTGTATTGCAGGAGTTTGAAATGAAGTGAGGCCTGAATTGGTTCCTACATAAACGGTACCATTGTTTTTATCAATCGCTAAGCTGACTATATTATTACTCATTAATGGGCTATTTTGTGTATTATATGATGCAAGAAGTTGAGAACCGTCGGAATTAACAAGTAATAAACCTTGACTCGTCCCTACCCATTTGTCATTTATTGGGTCAACTGCTAAACAATTGATTGTATATTCATCAAGTACATACACACTTGTAATACTAAGGTTAGCTGCGGAACCGGTGGTCAAGCTCTGGGTGTTTGATATAATGTTAGCGCCAAGGTTGGTGCCAACCCATAAATCTCCTAATGCGTCCATAACTATTGAAGAAATTGAATTCGTCGATAATCCATTGGCCGTTGTTAAATAACCGTTTACTTCATTGCTAAGGTTGGTATCGGAGCCGTTTTCGTTAAAGTAGTAGAGCCCGGCTGCGTTTTGATTCAAAGAACTAAACCATTTGGTATCATACTGATCAACAACAAGATTAAAACATTGGTCTACATATTGAGTTCCCATCACCGGAAGATAATAATTGTACCATGAATTATTCGGAGTAATCATGTTTAATGTCCTTAAATTTATCGCTCCATAATTTAGAACCCATAAATTACTCTTAGAGTCAACTCCAAAACCGGAAATTACTACAAAATTGGAATCAATATTAATTCCTTTCAGTCCCGTACCTTTTAAATAGAATGTGCTGATACTGTCACTTCTAATTCTGATATATCCTTTTCCCCAGCTACCAAAATAAACTGAATTATCAGGCGCTGCGTAAACTACATGAAAAGCATTTGAGATAAGATCGGGAGTATTAGCTTCATCATAATTAGTCCATGTACTTCCTTTATACTCATAAAATCCTTTTAATGTTACATCCGTGCCGCTGGCACACCAAAGAATGCTTGTATTATCGACTGCAAGATTGTTAAATAAATTAGCGGCAGGGCCATTCGGATAAATTGAATAATTGCTTGTAGTATTAAAAACTTTAATTATTCCGTTTGAGCTGTCTGCTGCCAAAAGTCCTAGTGAATTTGAATAAGCGAGCCTTACTGAAATTGAGTTTAAGGCATAAGTTTTAACAACTGAGTTATTAACACATACACTAATCAAGCCTCTTGATAAAATAAAAAGAGTATCATTGTTTACAAGTAAATCATATACGTTTGTATTTATTTGAGGCAAAAATGACTGCCAGGTAGTGCCGTTGAATATTCCCAAACCGTAGGTAGTTCCCGCAATTAGAGAGCCGTTATAAAGTGCTACTTTATAAACGTTTGAAGAAGGCAATCCATTTACTGAGTTGTAAACATTCCAGGATTCAGGCGCTGACAAATTTGTGGCTCCTTGTGCTTGAATAGCCAATCCATTCACGGTACAGGCATATAAAATATTTGTTTTTAATGTGCTGTTAACCTGAATGCTAGAAGGAAAATTTCCGAATGTAAAATAAGAATCAATAAATAAAAGAGTTTGTGCATTGATTAATGAAACCCCATAACTTGTAGATACGTATATAGTATCTCCTGAAGATTTTAAATCCGTAATTTGTTTAACATTATAATTGGAATTATAAATATCAAGAATAGAGCTAACAGTATTATTTACCGGGTTATATACATCTATAATTCCTTCCAGGCTTCCAAACCAAATTTTTCCGTAGGTATCTACAGTTACAGCAGTTAGGTTAATTCCCTGTAATCCGTCTGTCCTGTGAAGTGTTTTGAAAATATTGGTTGATGGGGTGTAGGAGAAGCCGCCGCCGGTTGTTGCAGCCCAAATACTATTATTACTGCTAACAACTAAGGCTTGAGCAGTCTGCATACTTGTATAATTTTTCCAATTTGATGCTTGCTGTGCATTTGAAATAATTGAAAGTAAAATCACAAACAAGATACCAAGCTGTTTATTCATTTTATTCCTCTGGTTTTATAAAATATTTCATTTGAAAAAGTATAAAGTATCTTATTGTTTATCTCTTGATTGCCGATTGTAACTTCAATTAGCTTTCCATTTTTATAAAGCATATTTTCAAATTTAACATTTTCCTCATCATTAAAAAGTATAAAATAATTATCACTTATTTGCTTTACGAAGATTCCGTCTTTATTAAAACTAGTTGATATTGAGTCGTAGAAACTAGAAATATAACTTTTTGTAAGTATTTTAACTGTTACAGGTTTGTTACTTTTTAAATAAAAATTAAATAACTTGTCAAATCCAAGTTGGAATACTGGGATATCGTCAATTTTTGCCGGAATAGTTATAAAATCCGCTTGCCCGTCCTTGATAATCTCATTTCTGTTTTGTTTTATAAAATTATTTAAAGCTGTTATTGCATTATTGGAGGTCTCTACCCACTTAAATACATTATAAGTTAAAGCACCCGAATAAATTAGAAGAATGATTATTGCAATTTCAACCGGTACGGTACTATTTCTAAATTTTAGTGAAAAGATAAAATATGCTAGCCCTCCCGATAACCCGATTGAGGGTAGATAAAGATACCATCTCATCAACAGCCTGCTTGACGGAGCAATCGTAAGAAGTATGAATAAAATGAAAAAAGTTAAAACAATATTAAGATTTTTTCTTCGCTTTACGAAAAATATTAAAAAAATAATTATAATGATAATCGCTGGTATTATAAATAGTATATGCTGTAATAAAAAAAACTCTTGGATGCTCCGGAGATAAAAAGGAAAAACTAATAACCCACAAAAAAGAAAATAATTCTTAGTTATATCAGTAAACGTACCTATGGAATGAGCATCGGTTACTGTAAAGATATTATTGCCTAACGCTATCCAACGAAAAAGAATGATTATAATGGCAACTATCAGGTACGGAAAGGTAGAAAATAAAGCTTCTTTAAATTTATTTTTATCACTGCCAAAACAAAAACAAAGCAAACCTGCTATTAAAGGAAAACTAAATGCCATCTCTTTAGATAGCAGAGCTAAAAAATAAAAAGTTATTGATAAAAAATCAGGTCTGAATTTGTTCTTGACGAATACTAATAATGCTGAGATATAAAAAATTACCATTAATCTGTCAAAGAGATCAGTATGCCAGATTACAGAGTAGTCGTTTGTCGGAAATGTAATAAAAAAAAGTGAAGAGAAGAGGGCGACTAAATTCTTTTTAACGTCGTTAATTGGCAGCTTTAAAATTAATAAATAAATTAAAACTCCTGCTAAAGAATGTAGGGCTATATTAAATATTCTATAGAGAGAATAATTATATCTAAACGATAAGGTTTCTATACCTGAAATTAAGTTGGGCATAGGCCGATAGTAACCCCCATCATATTCTTTAAATTTCAAAAGATTTGGGGCATTTAGTAAAGTTGATATTTCATTTCTTTGAACAAATGAAATTTCATCGGTTATAAAAGGAATTCTAATGGAAGGTGAATAGATAAAAAATGCTGTAGATATTATTATTGCAATAAATAATCTGTCCTTGGAATTTATTAAGAGGGGAATCATTTAAAATTACAAAAAAGATTAAAGTTTGGTAATAAGATTTGCCATTTCTATCGCTGTAAGCGCTGCGTCCCATCCTTTATTTCCTAATTTTTTACCCGAATATTCAAGTTTTAGTTCGTTTATTTCTGACGATCTTTCCAATGCCTGTTCCAAATTATTGGTAGTTAAAACTCCAAATGCAATTGGCAAATTATATTTTAGTGAAACATGACTAATTCCGCTGCTTACCACACTGGAAACGTAATCAAAATGCGGCGTTTCACCTTTTATTACAGCGCCAAGGCAAATAAGAGAATTATATTTTTTAAATTCGGCTAATTTTGATGCAGCTAATGGAATTTCATATGCTCCGGGTACTTTAACAATATCAATATTTTTTTCCGGGCAACCTGCTTTTTTTAAACATCCCAAAGCCCCCTCTAATAATTTTTGGCCAATAAGTTCATTAAATTTACTTACTATAATCGCAAATTTATAATCTTTATAGGAAAAATTTCCTTCAATAGTATTCATAATTATGTTCCTGAAATAAATAGATTGGAATAAAAATTAAGCGGTATTTCTTAATAACCTCTGTCTCATAGCTTCTAGGACATGAGTTGCTACACAGTATTTGCCAAGATTATTTTCATCTTCTCTTTTCCCACCGTGAAAATCAGAACCCCCGGATTCTAGTAAGAAGTACTCATTAACAATTCCACGGTAAAATTTAATTTGTTGCGGAGAGTGAGATGGGTGAATAACTTCAATTCCGTCCACACCTGCATCTATTAGTTCTTTTAATAAAACTTCCGGCATAAATCCTGGATGCGCAATGAAACTTAATCCTCCTGCATCACTTATAATTTTACAAGCACTTTGCGGGGATAAATGCACTTTCTTTTCATATGCCGGACATCCGTTACCGATGTATTTATTGAAAGCTTCATAGTACGACGATGTTAGTCCTTCTTCTACCATAGTTTGTGCAATATGAGGCCTTCCTACAGCAGAATTTTTTGTTCTTTTTAACACATCATCAATCGAAATATTAAAACCCAATTCTTTAAGTTTATCTACTATCCTAATTGCTCTTTTTAATCTTTCTTCTCTAAAAAATGTTAGATAACGCTCAAGTTCTTCGTTACTAGGTTCAAAAAAATAAGCAAGGATATGTACTTCTCTGTCCTTTAAGTCGGAACTGATTTCCAAACCCGGAATTATTTCAACGCCAACTCTTTTGCCTGCTTCAACGGCTTCATAAATACCCTTTACATTGTCATGATCAGAAATACCAAGGATATCTATTCCGGCATTTTTAGCTTTAATAACCAATTCTTCAGGTGTATTAAAACCATCTGAATATGATGTATGGGTATGTAAATCTACTTTCCCGCTCATTTGATTTAACAAAGAAATTTTTCCGCTTTCAACTAAACATTTCTTTAAATTTCTCGTAATCAATTATTCTAAGCCTGGAGCCCTCTAGTTCAACCATTCCCTTTTTTGCAAAGGAATGTAGTGTGCGGGAAATAGTTTCTCTTGATGTACCCGCCATATTTGCAAGATCATGCTGGTATGGTAACTTTTCAATCTCAACAGTGCCTTGTTTTATTTTACCAATATCATCTGCAAGTTGAAGAATTACGGTTGCAACTTTTCCTTCAGCATCTTTTAAAGATAATGACTTTATTTTCATGTCAGCAGCCCGTAATCTTGAGGTTAATTCCTGCAACAAGGCCACTGCTATTTCAGGATGACTTTGAAGCAAATCTAAAAACTCGCTTCGTTGTATTATAAAAAGTTCCGAATCTTCCATTGCAGTAACATTCGCAGAACGTGATTGGCCGTCCAAAATTGCCATTTCACCAAAGAAATCTGATTCACCGAGAATAGTTAAAATGACTTCCTTACCATCATCACTAACTCTTGAAACTTTTACCTTTCCGTTTACAATAACAAAAAGTGCAGAACCTGTCTCATGTTCGAACAGAACGACAGAATCTTTAATAAAGGATTTTCGTATACCCAATTTTGAGATCTGGTCTAAAGTTGAATCGTCCAGTTCTGAAAAAATTGGTACATATTTAAGAAAATCATTGCTTTCTTCCATTTTAAGCCCTCTTAAATAATAGTTTACTAAGAAATATAATTTGGATGTTCGTTAAAGTCAACTTTATTACATTACTTATATTAAAATCAAGGTTTTGGAATAATTCAGGAATAAAAATAAAACACTTATTGAAGCATAATATAAACGAAATTTTGACCGCTAATACTTCGATAAAGTTTAAAAAACATTGCTTTTCTTAGCTTATGTGTCTATTTTTATTATCTTATTTTTATAAATAAATTCTGGAGAAAAAGCAGCATGGCTATGATGGCCAAGATGAGGAGTTTAGCACCGGCGTTCATTATCGGGGTCGGTGTGATTTTTGTTCTTTTTATGGTTATATCGGATTCCAATATAATGGAAGTTTTTGGACTAAGAACCCAAAATGTGGGCTCTATAAATGGTGTGAAAATTTCTTATCAAGATTTTAATAAAGCCATGGAAACTCAAAGAGAAAATCTGAAACAGCAAAATGGAAAAGATGTTTCGGATGAAGAGAGTGATCAATTTCGTGACCAGGTTTGGGATTCTATTGTAGAAAAAACATTATTTGAACAGGAAATAAAAAAATTAGGTATTTCTGTTTCTGACGAGGAAATACGTAATATTATTTTGGGTAGCAATCCTCCGCAATTTTTAAAGAGAGAATTTATTGATTCTACCGGAAAATTTAATAGGCAGGCCTATTTAAGAGCCCTTTATGATCCTTCGAACTCAAAGCCTTTGCTTCAGGCAGAAGATTATGTAAGGCAATCTATTCTTTATGAAAAATTTCAAAGTATGCTCCAGGCTTCTTTCAATATTAGCGAAGCAGAATTACGTAATAAGTTTATTGAACAAAGTACTAAGATTAATGAACAATATTGCCGTGTAAGTTTAGATCAATTTCCTGATGCAGGCGTTAAAGTTTCATCTGAAGACATTGAAAATTACTACAATAAGCATCTTGATCAGTTCGAAGTTAAAGCGCAAAGAAAATTAAAATATATTTTGTTCCCGGTAGCTCCTTCCGGTGAAGATTCTGCTAACATTAAGATGAACCTGGAAAATATTATTAGTCAATCTAAAAACGATACAACAAGCTTTAAAACTTTGGTTGAAACATTTTCATCTACACCTTATTCAAGAGATACATTATTAATCTCTGCTCTACCGGAAACTGGCGCAGATCAAATAATGAACGCTGCTCCGGGATCTATAGTTGGCCCTTTTGCTACATTTCAGGGCTATAAATTATATCATGTAATAGCATCCGTCCCTTCTAGTGAAAACGTAATAAGAGCTTCACATATCTTAATAAACCAATTTGGGGATGATGCTAAAAATGCAGATGAAGCCATGAAAATTTATAAACAACTAACGAGCGGGGCTGATTTTGCCTCAATGGCTAAACAATACTCTAAAGATCCGGGTAGCGCTGCAAAAGGCGGAGACTTAGGTTGGTTCGGTAAAGGCAGAATGGTTCCTGAATTTGAAAAAGCTGCTTTCGCAGGAAAATTAGGAGTTGTACAGAAACCATTAAAAACTAATTATGGTTATCATATTATTAAGGTAACTGGGATCTCAAATAAAAAATATGTAGTTGAAACTATTGTCAGTCCGATAAAAGCTTCGGCAGCTTCTAAAGATGTGGTCCTGAATAATGCGAAGGATTTCTCTTACATCGCAAATAAAGATGATTTTGAAAAAGAAGCTAAGTTAATGAAATATAAAGTTTTAGAAACACCTCAATTCAGTAAAGAGATGGCTTATGTTCCCGGAATTGGTGTCAGCCAAAATTTAATTGATTTTGCCTTTGGTAATAGTTTGAACACTATTAGCGATGCTATTAGAGTTCAAAATGGATATGTTGTTGTAAAAGTTACTGAAATTATAAAAGAAGGTGTAAAACCTTTGAGTGACGTTAAGGAACAGTTGAAGAACCTTGTCGTAAGAGAAAAGAAATTTGAGCTGGCTAAAAAGGAAATTGAAAATATTAAATCTAAAATAAATGGTGACCTTTCCAAAGTTTCAAATATCGATCAAAGGGTAACACTTAATCAAACAGGAGATTTTACTCCTTCGGGACAGGTTCCTGGCATTGGCTATGATTTTAATATTACGGAAAAATCAATTAAACTGCCTCTAAATACTCTTTCTGAACCTGTTAAAGGAAATAACGGTTACTATTTATTAAAAGTACTTTCTCGTACTCCCTTTAACGATTCAACTTATTCAGCTCAAAGAAATTCAATAAGAGATCAAATTCTTCAACAAAAGAAAAACACTTTTTTGCAGGATTGGATGACTAAATTGAAGAAAGATGCTAATATCGTGGATAATAGAACCCAATATTTCGGACAATAGAGGGAAAGAGTTATTTTTTTATCAACCCCTGGTATTAGATACACCGGGGGTTTTTATTTTTTAAAATATTAAAGTGTCATTTTTAAAATTTGATAATGGGCTATTAAAATTTTCGGAATAATCTAATCCTTATTTGAAGTGCAAATTTTAAACTGACAAATAATATATTAAATTTTCAATTGTTTTATTATTTCATTCTATTATTTTGGTTAAAGGATTTTTATTATGACAAATAAAATTTACTTAACCGGATTTATGGGTTCAGGCAAAAGTACTATTGGACCTATTTTAGCAAATACACTCGGATGGGAATTCTATGATCTGGATCATGTGATTGAAAAAAAAGAGGGGAAAAAAATTTCAAGGATTTTTGATGAAAACGGTGAAGAATATTTTAGGAATCTTGAGAAAGAATTATTAAAAGTATTGGCCGTTAAAGATAATATCGTAGTCGCACTCGGCGGAGGGACTATTACTAATCAGGAAAATATTGATTTTTTGAAAAAAATCGGGAAAATTATTTATATTAAAGTATCTGCAGAATCAGTCTACAATAGGCTGCGTTTCAAACGTGACAGGCCTATTCTAATACGTAATGGTATTACTAATTTGTCCAGGGCGGAATTTATCGGCAAGATCGAACAGTTGATTTCTGACCGGAACAGATATTATGAACAAGCTGATATTATCGTAACTACCGATAATTCGCAAATCGGTAGAACAATAGAAAAATTATTAAAAGCTGTTAAAGCTGTTAAATAAGAATCAAAAATTTTAATTGATTATATGTCATTCAATTTTATTTTATTAATTTATTTGGACATAAAAATTTGTAAATAATTTAAGTTAAAGGAATCTGGTTTTGAAGAAAATAAATGTTTTATTAAATGATAGTTCTTACCAGGTAATTATAGGCAGTGGAATTCTTCCAACGTTAAATATACTTCTACATAAATATAATTTGAACAGGAATATTCTTTTTATAATTGATGAAAAAGTAATGAAACAACATGAGAGAAGAATTGTAAATGAATTTCATTCGCATAACGGGAAGTTAATATATTATATACTTAAACAGGGTGAAAAATCAAAATCATATAGGGAGTTAAACAAAATTTATTCCTGCCTTCTTGAAAATAATTATGGCAGGGATTCTTTGATAATTGCAGTCGGCGGTGGAGTTACCGGAGATCTTGCCGGATATGCAGCGGCTACTTATATGCGGGGTATTCAATTGGTTCATGTACCCACAACGTTACTTTCGATGGTCGATAGTTCCATTGGAGGCAAAACCGGTATAAATTTTGAAAATAATAAAAATATGATTGGCGCATTTTATCAGCCCAAATTGGTACTCGTAGATACGGATTTTCTGAAAACTTTACCCAAAAGAGAATTTACTTCCGGTCTTGGGGAGGTTATCAAATACTCATACATGGCGGATGAAAAATTTTTCTTGTATGTAATGAACAATCTTCATAAAGCATACAAGGATGATAACAAGGTACTGGAACAATTTATTTATAACTGCGCTGCAATTAAGTCCGCTGTGGTTTCCCAGGATGAGAAAGAATCCGGATTAAGAAAAATTTTAAACTTAGGCCATACCTTTGCACATTCATTTGAAACTAATTTGAAATTTAAAATTAAGCACGGTGAAGCGGTTATAGCAGGTGTCATATCTGCTCTTTACCTTTCTCAAAAAATTTGTTTGATATCAGAAAAAGAGCTTAACTATTTCCTAACTCTTCCTTTAAAAATAAAACTTCCCACATTAATTAAGAAGCCGGATATTGAAGATATTTTCAATATTATGGTTCATGATAAAAAAAATAGAGGGGGAAAGATAAAATTTGTCTTGGTTTCCGGGCTGGGAAAAATCATTCTTGATGCGGAAGCAGATAAGAAATCTGTTACTTATGCTATAAACATGATGAAACAAGTAATTAATAAATAGATTTTAAATTAAGATTAAAATTAAATTATGTTTTATAATTTGATCAAATCAACTTTCACCGGAAAAGTAATCCGGTCCGCTAAAATTATAAATATTATTTCAATTCTTTTGTTACAATTTATTTCCTTCCTTTTCATTTTGAAATATTCTGTTCGTATTAGTCATTCTTTTTTTTTATCAATTGTTTTAGCTGTAATATACTGTGCAATAATCACAACTTTGTTACTAAAAATAGATTTTATTAACTTTATTAATCTTCAATTTTTGAACAAAAAATGTTATTTATTCTTTATCTTATTCATTACTCTGTTATTTGTAATTATAGTCAATGTTGTGCCCGAATCATCACAGGTAGGGAGATTGCCCGCGATCAAAAGTTGGCTTTCAAATTTATTAGCTGGAAAGTATCCATATAATTCCCGGTCAAATCCTTCAGGCTTTCCATTTCTGTTTTTTATCGCATTACCGTTTTATCTGATTAATAACCTTGGATATTTAGAGGTTCTGGGTTATTTGTTATTCTCTTTTACAATTCTCACCTATAGTGATTCAATAAAAGATATATTTATTCAGACATATATTCTTCTAACATTGCCTATGTTTTTTTATGAAATAATTGTCAGGAGTGAACTGTTTTTCAATATCACATTAACCATTTATTTGATTATAATTACTAAAAAATATCTATTAAAAAACAATATAGATATTCCTTTCATTTTAATATCTATTATATACGGGTTCCTTCTTTCCACCAGATTAGTCATTGGTATTGTGTTAGCAATTTTTGCAATCTACCTGTTTCGGGGTCATTTTAAAGTATTGATTGCCTTTGCAGTTATTTGTGGACTTAGCTTTGTGGCTACATTAATTCCTTTTATTATATGGGATAAAGATTATTTTGTAGCAAAAGGGCCATTTTCAATTCAATTCCTTTATTTACCCAAATTTATTATCATCGCTGTCCCATTTTTTATTCTATATTTTTCATACTATCTTAAAAATTTTAATGAGATAATATTTTATAATGGTATAATATTATTTCTGCTTGTTTTTATTTCATTTATCTCTCATTGTATTACTTTTGGATTTTATACTTCCATTTTCCAAAGGCCTTATTTTGATATAAGTTATTTCATATTCCCGGTTCCTTTTCTTATCTTATCGGTTAGTACTCCGTTTTTCAATTACCGGAATAATTATTTATAAACTATTCTAATAGTAATATTTTATAAAAAAGTGTTGATTATTTTTAAAAAAAACTGATTAAAATCATGATCCTGTATTATACTTGCCCACTATTAAATCCATCCGTAATCTCCTTTAATATAGCCAAGAATAAAAAGTTATTTAATTATCTGTAGTAAACTTTTTGTTTTATTTTATTCAACTGAATAATATTAGCCAAAAAAAATTGAATTTTCTTAGAAAATATTAGATAATTCCGTTTAAAAGAGGACTGCCGGATTGAGGGATTAATCCGGCAGCTTAGAGTGACTTTTTTGAAGGGGGGATGTTATGCTTAAAACTATTTTCTATTTTCAGATTCTATTACGCAAGTCTGGTGCCAAATAAAATACTTCAAAAATAGCAAAAAAACGTATGTTTCTTAATTTTTAAAACTTTTTTACCTGTAAATATTACATACCAAGTAACATTTTTACCTTTAAATGGAGAAAAATATTGGTTTAAAAGAAAGGCTGGCTGGTTTGAGGAAGAACCAGCCAGATTTGATGAATTTTATGCGAGGGGGTTTGCTTAAACTATTTTCTATTTCAATATTATTAAGTCAACTTACATGCCACAAATATTATTGGAAATTTATAAATTTTAACTTTTAGGAATGTATGATTATAAGAGATTCCATTTCTGTGCTTGTTTTGAGACATAAAGTTTACTCTGGATTTATTAAATTTGTTTTGTTAAAAATTTGGAGAAATACTTGTGCTTGATTTAAAGGTAAACGACTCAATTGATTACGTAAGTGAGATTAAAAGGTTAAAGCAAGAAAATAACGCTGTTATTTTAGCGCATTATTATCAGGAATCTGATATTCAGGATCTGGCGGATGTCGTTGGCGATAGCCTTGAACTTGCAAAAAAAGCTAAATCAACCAATGCTGATATTATTGTTTTTGCAGGAGTTCATTTTATGGCTGAAACTGCAAAGATATTAAACCCTGATAGAATGGTGCTTTTACCTGATGTAGCTGCCGGATGTTCGTTAGCCGATAGTTGCCCGGCACTTCTGTTTAAAGCTTTTCATGAGTTGCATCCGGATCATATAGCAATTACATACATAAATTGCACGGCAGAAGTAAAGGCCTTGAGCGATATAATATGTACTTCAAGCAATGCTGAAAATATAATAAATCGAATTCCTGAAGATCAACCTATTCTATTTTCTCCTGATAAAAACCTTGGTAATTATTTAATAAAAAAAACCGGCAGAAAAATGCTGTTATGGGATGGTTCTTGTATAGTGCATGAAACTTTTAGTGAACGAAAAATAATTAAGCTGAAAGTCCAACATTCTGATGCCAAGATAATTGCACATCCTGAATGCGAGGAAACAATTTTAAGGCATGCCGATTTTATCGGCTCAACTAGTAAGTTACTCCGGTATATTGCCGATGATAATGCAAAAAGTTACATTGTTGTTACAGAACCGGGAATTTTGCATCAAATGAAAAAATTAGTTCCCTGGAAAAATTATATTGCAGCCCCGCCTCAGGCAGATTGCAATTGTAATGAATGCCCTTATATGAGGTTGAACACTTTGGAGAAGCTTTATTTATGTATGCGTGATAAAACACCGCAAATAAATCTTAGTAAAGAAATAATTGTGAATGCTTTGCGCCCAATTGAGAGAATGCTTGAAATGAGTAATCCTCTATAGTTAATCTCTCCTTAAAATTATTTTAAAAGTTGTTCCTTCACCCGGAGCCGAAGTTTTTACAAAAATTTTCCCCTGGTGATATACTTCAATAATTCGCTTTGAAAGACTTAACCCTAACCCCCAGCCTCTCCGCTTTGTGCTGTATCCTGGACGAAAAATATCTTTCCGTCTTTTCAAATCAATCCCTTTACCGTTATCTGATACGCTTATTTCAACATTTCTCTTAACTGCTTTTACTGATAAACTTATTTTTCCTTCTTTTTGTTCAATTGCATCAAGAGCATTTTTAATCAGGTTTTCAATAACCCATTCAAAAAGCTCGGAATTTATTTCAGCGCTTGCTTTTTTATCACCGGAAATTGTAAGATCAATGTTTCTGCCCGTTTGGGGAAGTCTTCTCTGAAAGTAATCAACAACTTTTTTAATCTCTTCGTAAACAATTTTTTCTTTTCTTTCAGGTATTGCCCCGATTTTAGAAAATCGGTAAGTAATTTTACTAAGCCTTTCAACATCATCGTTTATTTCCTCACTTATATCCAATACTTTATCAGGATCTTTATAACTAATTTTTAGCATTTCCAGCCAGCCCATTAGGCTGGATATAGGAGTGCCAAATTGATGTGCGGTTTCCTTTGCCATTCCTACCCATATATTACTTTGCTCGCTTCTTTTAATACTGCTGAATCCAATATACCCGAGGATAATGAATAAAGCTGCAATTACTATTTGAATATACGGGTAATATTTCAACTGGATAACTTGGGCTGAGTCGCCGTAATGAATCCTTTGTAAAACAATAGAGTCCTTATACGTTACCTCAATAGGTTTGTGAATCTCATCCATTTCCTGGATTTTTTGAGCAAAGAATTCCTCAAGTTTTTTATTTGATAGGGAAGTATCATAATTAATATTCCTAACGTCCTTTATATCGGTTTTATTAACTATGATTATTTTATCATCTGGTCCGCTGTTTATAAGAGGAAAGTCAATCGGTTTTAAAATGTTTTCGAATAAAAATGTAATATCTGCATCCGGGCGGGAGGTATTAGCTACATATCCAATACCGTTTGCATAAAGCTGTACGATTTGCCTTTCTGCTACTTGAAGTTTACGTACCAGCTTTTGGGTATAAATAAGCGTTCCTACAGCAATTATTATTGCTGCTATAAGTAATGTGAATTTTATGTTTATTGAAGCTGGCCCGCCTGTCATTTTCATCTGATGCATCCTCTTTAATTAAAAACTTTTCTTAAACTCAATAAAGTTATTAAAACTAATGGGAGTAAAAAAGTCAGAATGGATGAAAATTTAGGCTAAAAGAAGTACATTATTGATGTTCCTTATTGATTGGCAAGGCTGAAAGAATAGCATTAAAAAATTAAAACAGCTCTCCTTTTGTCAAAAGGTAGTTGATTCTTCCGGATTCATGAAACAGGGCAAAATAATTTTTTGTAAAGCTATTTAATCTACATAAAAAGTTTGCTTACGTTTCGGCCCTACGGAAATAATATCTATTTTAATCCCGGCTTCCCCGGAAATAAACTTTAAATATTCTTTTGTTGCCTCGGGAAGTTTGGCATATGATAGGCAATCCGATATGTCTTTCTTCCAGCCTCGAAGTATTTTATAAATAGGTTTTACCTTGGATAACCTGTCCACGTCTGTTGGAAACGACTTTAAGGTTTTGCCGTCAAGTTCATAACCGACACATACTTTTATTTCTTTAAATTGACTCAAAACATCAAGTTTGGTTATTGCAACCGAGTTTATTCCGTTTATCATAGCAGAATAACCAACTAGCGCAGTATCAAGCCATCCGCATCTTCTTGGCCGCCCGGTTGTAGCGCCGAATTCAGCGCCTAATTTTCTTAATTTTTCTCCGTCATCATCCAGTAATTCTGTTGGAAACGGGCCGTTGCCCACTCTTGTTGTATATGCTTTGACTATTCCAATTACCGAATCAATTTTTGTTGGCGGAATACCTGTTCCTGTGCATGCTCCGCCCGATGTTGGGCTCGAAGATGTAACATATGGGTATGTGCCGTGATCTACATCTAAAAGCGCACCCTGTGCTCCCTCTAAGAGAATAGATTTCCCGTCGGAAATTGCATTATTTAAAAAAACAGGAACGTCTTTTACATATTTGTCAATCGCTTTATCAAATTCAACATATTGTTTAATAATTTCTTCAACATTAAGCTCTGCATGGTCGTATACTTTTTTAAGCAGGTTGTTCTTTTCTATTAAGTTTTCTCTGATTTTTTCTTCCAGTATTTTCCTATTCAGAAGGTCTACTATTTTAATCCCTTTCCGTGCATATTTATCAATATAACATGGTCCGATTCCTCTTCCCGTTGTGCCAATTTTGTTTTCTCCGCTTTCACTGATAGAGTCTAACAATTTATGATAAGGCATTATAAGATGGGCATTGTGACTGATATATAATCTTCCTTCAACTTTTATGTCGTTTTTTTCAAGAAGTGATATTTCCTCTAATAGTGCGGTTGGGTCTATTACTACACCGTTACCAATAACACAAACAACATTTTCCCGGAGTATACCTGAAGGAATAAGATGTAGAATATACTTTTTATCGCCGATTTCAACTGTGTGGCCTGCATTTGCTCCGCCTTGATAGCGTGTTACAATTTCATATTTTTCACTTAATATATCAACTATTTTACCTTTACCTTCATCACCCCATTGACTTCCGACCAGCACAGATACACTCATTAGTTACCCTTATGAATTTAAATTTTTAATTAAAAAAAAGAAGGATTAATTTTGTTTATGCAAAATAAAAACTCCGAATCAAACAATCCGGAGTTTTTATTTCCAACACCTTTTATATTGTGCTAATTGCCGAAGCTTTTAACTGCTTCATCAACTGTTTCATAAGATTCAAAAATCTGGCTTAATTTTGTAATAACAAGTAAGCTCTCAATTTTTTCTGTTGTTCGGGCAAGTTTCAAATTTCCGTCACCTTTTTTCATTGTTGTAAGGCCGCCAATCATCATTCCTAAACCTGAGCTGTTCATGAATGTTACTTCCGCCAGATCAACTATTACGTTCTTTTTACCTTCATCCAGCAGCTTATGAAGAAGCTCATTAAATTCTTTAGCGTCTTCTCCACCTAAGACATTTCCTTTTAATTCAATAACAGCAGCATTATATTGTTCGTGATGTTTAAGCTTCATGTATAACTCCCAAAATTTTTGTTCACAATTTAATTAGATACAGCTATTTTTGCAAGAAAAAGTGTACTAAATTTGATTAACTTACAATTAAATATTCTCTTTTTTAACATAAATGTAAATATATTAGCATAGATTTGCGGAAATTATGTTTTTGAACACTTGAAAGATCGAACAATCACCTGCCCTTATCCGGTTATCATTTATTTTCTACGGTTATCATTTTAATTTTGTAGAAAAATAAAATATGTTTAATTTTTGTGCTTACAGACAGCAATACGGAACAAACTATGTGGAGATTCGTCTAAAAACATGAAAAACAAAAAGAATGAAGAAGATTTGGCATTACCTCAAATTTTAAATCTGGATGATGATTTTTCATTGATTAAAAGATTCATTGAAGGAGATGAGTTTACTTTTAATATACTTGTGCAGAGGCATAAGGAAAAGGTAAGAAATATTATATACCTTACACTGGGTAATCATGATCTGGTAGATGATATTGCGCAGGAAGTATTATTAACTATTTATAAGAATTTAAGCAGTTTTCGGTTCGAATCTCAATTTACTACTTGGTTATATAGAATAACAGTTAATAAATGCAAAGATCACTTAAGAAAAATGAAAATTCGGCATATTTTCATGCCGTTTAAAGATTCCGATGAAGAACCCGGTTATGAGCAGTCTCCTGAAGGCTCAGATGTACAAGAAATTGTTCATAAAGCTATTGATAAACTTCCTGATAAACTAAAAATTCCGCTTTTACTGAAGGATATTGAAGGTTTAAGTTATCAGGAAATTGCCGAATCGGTACAATGTGAAATCGGTACTGTAAAATCAAGAATTTTTAGAGCGCGGGAAGGTTTGAAGAATCTGCTTAAGCCCTATGAGCAGGAACTATTATGAGAAAAATAATTTACAATTCAAATTATCGTTCGGGCGGAAAATTCGAGTTGCTTTCTGCCTACCTTGATAATGAACTTTCGGATGCTGATGTTAAAAAAATAGAAGAAGAATTAAAGTTTTCAAAGGAACTTCAGGAAAAGCTTGCCGAATTAAAAAAGATAAAACAACTTACTATCTCCTCAGTTAAGCCTGTACAGGAAAATCCTTTTTTTGAAACACGGCTGGCTGCATCATTAAAAATTAAAAATTCCTGGTACTTTAAATTTCAAAAGTTAACACCTGTATACAGTGTTATCGCTTTAAGCCTCGTGCTGATGGTAATATTAAAATACAATCCTAAAATTATAGATGGATTGGTTGATCAACAGAAATCAAATATAACCGCATTTTATAAAGATAATTTAAAACCTCTTCTCTATACCGCTAATTTAACGAACGAAGATATTTTTGATTTCGCATTTTATCATCAACTGCCTCTTGATTCTCAGAAGAAACAATATTTAATGCTTGGCTCAGATAAAAATGGCAAACAGTATTTCGAAATAGAACCTGCTGGCTTTAATCAGGATGGAAATAATTTAGCAAGATTTGCTAAAAATCTTAATCTGAATGGAACACAGCATCGCCAGATGGATTCAATACTTGCAGCATATGCAAATGATTTGCAGTCTCAGGTACTCGTAAATGAAAAGAATACGGTAGCTATAAACCCTAATATTTGGAATTTTAATAAAGCGCTTGCGATGGATTTGATTTCTTTCGCCCAAAGAATAAACGGTGTTGAATCCCGGAGGATAGTTCCGCGAGAATTTAAACAGCTTGCCTCGTCAAAAGAACTGTCACAAATTGCTAAACAAATTAAATCGGCAAAAAATAATAATTATATTTTCTTTACTGCTGATTCTATTTTCTCTGACCAATACCACTTCGATGAAGCTGACTTTAGTAAGGAAATGGAAAAATGGTCGGCGGAAATGAATAAGAATTTTAAACAGATGGATCAGCAGTTTAAAAATTTCAATATTAATATTCATTTCGGCGAAAATTTTGCCAGGTTCCAGAAAGCCTCATCACGAAATAAAGGCTTTAATGTTCACGTTGATAGTAATGTTTGCCGTGTTGATATCCCGGAAATTGCAATCCTTCCGATTATTTTACCGGATATGAGTAAACTGAGTGAAAAAATAGACAGTCTTACAAAATATTTGGCCTCCTTATCATTCGCTTTCCCGAACTCCGGTAAAGATAAAAATTATAATTTCAAATATTTATTCAATGATTCCTCCAAAGGGTATAAATTTAATTACAAGGCTTTTGGATTTGATTCATCTTTTACTTCCGGAAACCAAAGAGCCGATCAAATGAAGAAAAGATTTAAAAATTTCAGTTTTAGTCCTGATTCCATTGCTTCCATTTTTAAAATGTTTATGGGCGATTCTTCTAATGGAAAAGAAATGCAGAAACAATTAAGAACTTTTGAAAAACAGATGGAACAATTCCAAAAACAAATGGAGCAGATGCAAAAACAGTTAAAAAAGAATTTGCCTGAAGAACAACAGGGCAAGCCTGTTGAAATATAGTTATTTTGCAAAACTTTGATCGGTATCCCTTTAGGTCAAATTACTATGCTTAGTTTAATATGGATTTATAACCCTTCATATTTGCATCCATCCTAAAATTTACCCGTTTATCCACACTTTTCTTTACAAAAATCAATTTTTAATGTATTTTAACTTTCGAATGATACTGTATAATGGTTATTTTACACTGTTTTGAAAAAACCATTTTAAAAGATCGTAGAAAGTGGAAAAATTGCTTTGAATTTAAAATCTCTTAAAATATATGGATTGGAAATAAAACCGGGGGTTAAACTCAAGTCGTTTGTCGGATTAACGATAATTCTACTATTTTTCCGCTTAACTGTATATTCTCCTGGATCTTTTATTTTAACTCATATCAGTGAATTATTCGTCATTTTAACATTTGCTGCGCTTTATTCCTATTTACTTGAATTAATCAAATCAAAATCTGTTAACCCGCTCGCATTTGTTATGAATATTGGCATTCTGAGTGCTGTGCTATTCTTTTTATTAACTTTTTCAGATTGGATTCTTAGCAATTTAATAACTAAAACCGAGGGGATGGCCATCAATCATGGTCTTGTTCAAAATCTTCTCTCATTTATTTATTCTTACATAATATTAGGTTCGCTGGCTATATTATTATTGGCATTCAGGGAATTGTATTTTTACAGGCAGAAAAAAAATGTTAGCACGTATTTTAATACAATGATTGTGTTTTTCATTCTCACCTGCCTCTCAGTTCTTTTTGACAATGTAATAGAACCAAATTATATTAAGCAGACTTTTCTGATAATTTCAGTATTGTTGATATTTATTAATTCAATAAAAATAAGCTGGATCGCATTTATTGTGAAGAAAGAAAAAATTTCTTTGCTTATTTTATCTATAATAATTTGTGTACTGTTTTTAACTAATTCCGGGAATAGCTCATCTAATGACATCCATAACGAGGTATTTAGGCAATTCTCCCCGATGTTAAACCAGTTCCTGAAAATCATGATGATTTATGGAGCTATTTACTTCAGCATATTATTTTTCACTACACTATTCCATATCCCTACAGCCGAAGTGTATGATAGAAAAGCACAGGAGGTTTCATTTCTTCAGTATTTTAGCAAATTAATCACCGAATCGCATGATTTTAATGAATTAGTAGAAACTGTTACGGAAATTACTACAAAGGTTTGTAATGCACAGGCAGCATGGATTGCATGGAAGGATGGGGAAGAATTTAAATCTTTGGCAAATAAAAATATCGGTTATTTCGATTCAAATAATTTAATAAAATTTATTCTCGCCGGCAGTGACATTAAGGATTTTAGTAAATCATTTATTTTAAATTTAAAAAAATATAAAAGTCGCCCGCAATTAAGTGAAAATTATTTCCATTTTGCAGCGGCTCCTATCAGGGCGCATAACGAAATAAAAGGCTTTATTTTAGCTGCCAAAAAAAATGATTTAATGTTTGATGATGAGGACAGGGAAGCAATGGACACATTTTCGGACTATGCTTCCGTGGCAATAGAAAATTCCATGCTTCTTGAAGAATCTCTTGAAAAGGAACGTTTGGAAAAAGAACTTGATGTTGCCCGTGAGATTCAAAGAAAAATCCTGCCGGCTAAAAATCCGGAGTTTGCAAACCTGAAAATATCATCGGTATTTATTCCCGCGTTCGAAGTTGGTGGAGATTATTATGATTTCTTTGAAATAAGCGAAAATAAATTGGGTTTTATAATAGCAGATGTTTCAGGCAAAGGGATATCAGCTGCTTTTATAATGGCGGAGATAAAAGGCATATTTGAATCATTGGCAAAAACAATTGAAAGGCCGAAAGAGATCCTTATCAAAGCCAATGAAATTCTTCAAAGAACTTTAGACCGGAAAAATTTCGTCAGCGCTGCATACGGTCTTATTGATTTAAAGAAAGAAGTTGTTTCAATTTCAAGGGCAGGGCACTGTCCGGTATTAATGGTTAGGAACAATATAGTTGAAAATTTGCGGCCTAATGGTATAGGGTTGGGATTGAGCTTTGGCCCTCAATTTGTTGATTCGTTGGAAGAAATAGAAATTAAATTAGAAGATAATGATTTATTTGTCCTTTATACTGATGGGATTACCGAAGCTAAAAATAAGGATATGGAAGATTTCGGAAGCATTCAATTTGAGCAGATACTGATTAATAACAGTAATAAAAACACTGATGAAATCTCTAATAAAGTAATTCAGGAAGTAACCTTATACTCGCAAAGTATTCCACAGCATGACGATATAACATTAGTTATATTAAAATGGAAACAAAAAATAACAAATGATGGAGAACTAGAATGGCAGAATTTAGCACCTCAACTAAAGACGCAGGTGACATAAACGTAATTTATTTAAAAGGGTTCCTTGATGCGCATACTGCACCGGTGCTTGAGAATACTTTCTCAGAATTAATTAACAAAAAGAAGTATTCTATAGTTGTAAATTTTAAAGACCTTGCATATATAAGCAGCGCCGGACTGGGAGTTTTCATGGCCTTTATCGAAAAAATCAGGGAGAACAACGGCGATATTAAACTTACCGGGATGAGTGATAAAGTTTATAATATTTTTGACTTACTCGGATTTCCGCTGTTATACGAAATATTTAAAAATGAAGACGATGCTATAAAAAAATTCAATGAGACCAAGTAATTTGAAAACTGAAAATAAAAAACTAAAAGAAAAAGAGCTGTCTGTTAAAAGCAAAACAAACAATCTCTCTATTATTAGGGACTTTATTTATAATGCGGCCGTTGAGATTGGTTTTTCTGCAGAAGTGATAGACAACATGATACTGGCAGTAGATGAAGCATGTACAAATATTATAAAGCATGCTTATAAATCTTATCCGGAAGGAGAAATAACTGTCAAACTTAAATATGTTGATAAAAAATTTACCATAATCATTATTGATCATGGTACTCCATTTAAACCGGAAACTGTTCCTGATCCGGATCTTCAGACTTATTATAGGCAGCATAGAGTAGGCGGGCTGGGAATGTATTTAATGAAATCTTTAATGGATGAAGTTAAATATGTATCGGTTCCGGGCAAGTACAACCAGGTTTTACTATCTAAGAATTTGAACTCCACACTTTAAATAATCAATTGACATTCAAATGAATGATTCCGAAAGTATTAAAGTTAAAAGAAACCTTACTGCATTAGTTGAATTCAGCAGGATCATTAATAGCAGCCTTGATTTGGATTTTATTCTGAATAATGTACTCCTGACATGTATGGGAAAATTTCTTGCTACAAGAGGTTTAATAGCCTTGAATATTAACGGAAAAATGCAGGTTAAATCTTCCAAAGGAATTCCCGGTGAACTAATAATAAAATTTCCTGATGTAAAGTTAGATAACAAGATTATAAATAGTCCCGGGTTAAAAATTTTTTATGCAGAATGTAAACTGCAGGTAGCTGAAAACATATTTTCATCTGATGATTGCCTCGGTGTAGTTTGCTTGGGTGAAAAACTCAATAAATTGCCTTTTACGGATGATGACACCGAATTCTTAAAAACTATTTTAAATATTTCAGCTTCGGCCATTCAAAATTCAATGGTTGTTGATAAACTTGGCATTGTAAACAGATTTCTTGATTCAAGAGTGCAGAGATTGAATTCACTTTTTGAACTTAGTAAGGAATTCGGCTTATTTGCCGAATCCACAAGAGTTGCAAAACTTTTAGTTTATTCTGTTATAGGTCAGTTTCTCGTGTCAAAATATGCAGTATTAACTTTTATGGATGGTAATACTAAAATACTTGAATCTAAATTTCCTGAAGACTATTTAAAAAATTTCCTTAATAATGAAGATTTTCTTCAACTGGAAAATCCGATTTCAAACCATGAAATAGAAAAACAATATAACGAACTATTTAAACTTGGTATTGAGGTAATCGTTCCAATGCAGCTTCAGGGCCGCACTAAAGGATTAATACTTTTAGGTAAAAGAATTAATAACCAGAGATACTCCGAGGCAGATATTGAATTTATTTATTCTATAGGCAGCCTGGCAATAATTTCACTTGAAAACAGGCGACTGTTTAAAGAAGCTCTTGATAAGCAGAAAATGGAAGAAGAGCTTGAGATTGCAAGGGGAATACAGCGAAATCTTCTTCCGCGCGAAATACCTAAATATCATGGTTTTGATATTGCGGTTATGAATTTAACTTCACAACAGGTCGGCGGCGATTATTATGATGTAATTAAGCTTGATAATAATAATTTTTGCGTTGCTATTGCTGATGTTTCAGGCAAAGGGGTTCCCGCCGCCTTATTAATGGCAAACCTGCAGGCATTTATTAAAACTACCTGCAGCCAGGGAATGCAGCTTGAAGAAGCAACTGCGCTTATAAATGATCTTATTTCTGATAATACATCCGATGGCAGGTTTATAACATTTTTTTGGGCTATATTTAATAATGATAAACTTTCGTTGAACTATGTAAATGCCGGCCATAATCACCCCTTGCTTATCAGGGATGGTCAAATACAAAAATTGGATAAAGGCGGAATTATTCTCGGAGTTATGAAAACTATGTTGCCGTACAGTTCCGAAAATATTCAGCTTAAAAAAAATGATGTGATTGTACTTTTTACCGATGGGGTTACTGAAGCTAAGAATATGCTTGATGAAGAATTCAGCGATGAAAAACTTGAAGCTTTAGCTGTCCAATCTGCAAATCTTTCATCAAAAGAAATTTTGGAAATTATAAAAGAAGATGTTAAGGCTTTTGCACAAGGAGCCCCGCAATCTGATGATATAACTGTTGTTGTTATAAAAGTAAATTAAAATATTTCTGTCTGCTCAAACCCGTTTCCTTTTACTTTTAATATTATTCATGTTATTTTACACATTATTAGTCAATCATTATTCAATCTATAACGAATGCTAATGAAGTTTATTAAAGATATATACCTTAGAAACAGGCCGAAATTTATTATTGCGCTTTCTGTTATTCTTATATTATTTGCTGTTATTGAGCTGTACCTTGTTTTACTCGTTAATGTAACCTCAAACGACGAATGCCTTTGGGTGCTCAAAGAACATAGGTCATACCCGTCATATATTGTATTCGATTTTGTTAAAGAGGGCGGAGTTTCATGGAATGCCGGTATCAGGAACGGGGACAGACTTCTTGAAATAAATCATCATCAACTTCAGGATACTTTTACTGCCCAGGAAATTCTTAATACGGTTAAAGCGGGAGACTTTGCGGATTATACTATTATGAAGGGTGATAAGGTAATTCATACAAAGGTTTATATTAAAAAACTTATCCAGATAAATAATCTGTCTTTGGTAATTTTAGCCCTGTTTCAAATGCTTATCTCGTTTATTGTGTTTATGTCCAAACCGGGCGGACAGGTGCAAAAATTGTTTTATGCTCTCGGAGTAACCACAGTTATAAGCTGCGGATTTGTGTTTATACTTAATAAGCTGTCCACCGCAACCGTACATGCGCATGAGCTTTATTATTTGTTTATTGCTTCTCTGGTTTGTATCGGGCAATGTTTCCGGCCTTTTGTTTTGGTCGCTTTCTTCTGGACTTTCCCAAAACCATTTAAACTAATGAAAAGGAAATGGATTCGCCGCCTGTTATTCCTGCTGCCGTTGTTTTTCTCTATTTTATTAATTTTTTCTTTTGTAGTCCTTTACGGATTTAACACTGAAAAATTCTTAAATATAAGTTTTATTACTATCTTTTTAATATTTGTAACCTGGATTTTGAATGGCACTGCTCTAATATCATTAATAATAAGTTACAGGCGATTAAAAACAAAAGAAGAGAAAAAACCGGTCTTTATTGTACTCGCGGCATATGCCATATCCTTGGCTGCGGTAGTTTATACAACGGCAATTTCATCTGCAAGAGCAGATATAGTTTTTAACTCACCGCAGTTTATTACACCGATTATATTAATTATCCTTGTACCTATTGCTTTTGCATATTCAATATTCAAATACCAGATGATGGATGTAAGTGTTGTTGTTAAAAATACCTTAATGTATGGAACAGCTACTGTTAGCCTTGCTGTTGTTTACTTCTTTGTTATTTATTATCTGGGTCAAAGCATAAGCCATGCAATTGGTACCGATTTCCAGGGCCTTATTGCGGGAGTTATTTTTATACTGTTCGCCCTGGTTTTCCAGTCCACAAAGGATAATTTCCAGAATTTTATAACATCTAAGTTCTACCCTGAACAATTTGCGTATCAGAAGGTACTCGTAAAATTTAGTAGCGATCTGTCTACCGTAGTTGGGTTTGATAATATCCTTGATTCCATGAAGATTACTTTTGTTGAAATGTTAAAACTACACCGTTTTGGGATTCTGGTTAAGGATAAAAAGGATGATGAGTTCCATCTTGTACGGAGCGTAGGCTTTTCTAACGCTGGTCTTACTATAGATATTGAAAATACACAGCGGATAATCGACAGAAAATTGGCAATTTCATCTGCCGTTGTATTGGAACAGAACGAATTTTCGGAGGTCTTCCCCGGTATTTTCGGCAGGCTTTTAGAAGAAGAAATCTATACAATAATTCCGATGATAATAAAATCAAAGGTTGTAGGTTTACTTTTATTTGGACTGAAACGCTCCGGCTCCCAATTTGCCGGAAAAGATTTGGACTTGCTTGTTGCAACAGCAAACCAGGCAGCTATTTCAATTGAGAATGCTCGTCTGTACGAGTCCGAAGCAGAAAAGCTTAAACTTGAAAGAGATCTTTCACTTGCTAGGAGAATACAACAGGGGCTGTTGCCTAAGTGCATTCCTAATACCAACGGGTTGGATATCTGTGGTGAAATGATCCCGGCTATGCAGGTAGGCGGAGATTATTTCGATTTAATTCCCGTTTCGGATTCTAAATTGTTTGTTGTGGTCGGTGATGTATCGGGAAAAGGGCTTGCAGCATCTTTGTACATGACAAAACTTCAGACTATGATACAGTTTGCATGTACAGCGGATAAGACTCCTAAGGAAATAATGATTGAACTTAACAAGCGTTTTTATGAGGCAATGGAAAGAAATTCTTTTGTTACAATGACTCTTGCATTATTTGATACCGGACTTAAAAATGTTACATTCTGCCGTGCTGGGCATATGCCCTTGCTTACCGCAACAAACGGTTCAGTTCATTCATACAGAACGCAGGGGATTGGGGTAGGACTTGAAAAAGGGCCTGTCTTTAACCGGACTTTAATTGAGGAAGAAATAAAACTAATGCCGGGTCAAATTTATGCTTTCTTTTCAGATGGAATAACAGAAGCTATGAATGAATACTACGACCTTTTCGGTGAAGATAAACTTTCCGAAATATTAAAAGGTAAAACGCATAGAACTTCTACTGAGATTATGGATGATATATGGGGCTCGTTAAACACATTCAGGGGCACTGCCGAGCAAAATGACGATATGACAATGGTTATCGTAAAGGTAGGATGATAGATTAAAAATTACTTAATTGGAAAAATCGGGGAGTGGAATTGAGAAATCTAAAATGTAAATTTATCTAAAATAAATAATTCATATTTCAGTTATAAGGGATTTATAATATGGATTTTCCTCGGTTCATTTCTTTTACGGTTACAAATTCGTGTAATCTAAGATGTAAGATGTGCGGACAATGGAGCGAAGAAGGATATATTAAAAATAATCCGGATGCCTTATCTTCAAATCTGAACTTAAACGACTGGAAAAGACTCGTTGATGAAATAACTCAGAATGATATAAGATTTGTTCTGATAAGGGGAGGTGAACCGTTTCTTTACAGCGGAATAATTGAACTTCTCGAATATATTAATAGTAAAGGTATTTTTCTCTCTATTGATACCAATGGTACCCTGCTTAAGAAGTATGCAGCCGATCTTGTTAGAATCGGCAGCATGCACATTACATTTTCTGTTGACGGACCTGAAGAAATTCATGATAGCGTTAGAGGATTAAAAGGCAGTTTTAATAAAATAAAAGAAAATATTTCTTTATTAAATAATCTAAAAAAGGAAACTACTAATAAAATCAGTACGAGTATTTGTTTTACTATAAGTAAATATTCTTACAAAGGATTGGGTGACATGCCTGATGTTGCAAGAAGTATGGGTATAAATTCAATAAATATAGTCCCGTACTATTATATCCCAAAAGATATGGGAAAAATCTATGAGGATGAACTGGAAAAAAACTTCAATTGCACCGCGTTTTCATGGAAAGGATTTCATAATGATCATTCCGACATTGATTTCAGTATATTCAAAATACAATATCTTAATTACCTGGCAGCTCTTAACGGGATTGAGAATTTTCCTTATATGCCTTTAACGGAAAACGAATACAAATTGTGGTTTAATGATTCCTTCACACCGGTTGGATCTTTGAAATGCATGAATATAGAAAATCTGATAGATATTCAGCCTAATGGCGATGCTGATTTCTGCGTTGATTTCCCCGATTATTGCATTGGAAATGTGAATGATTCATCAATAAAAGAAATTTGGAATAGCCCGGATGCTGTTAAATTCAGAGATTACAGGCGGGAAAAACCATTGCAGATTTGTTACCGCTGCGGAGCTAAATACATTTCTGAAATTAAAGAATAGTTTTTAAGTATCAGAATAAGCAAAATTGTATTGATGTATTTAGAATAAAATTAAAAAAAGTACTCGTCCGAAAAATTAACTGCACCTCGCCCCCTTTGATATTATATTGTGTCCAGCCGGCTCTGATATTGTCAGTAAGTCTTGTTCGGTTCTGGGAACGCTCCGGCGGTCGTTATGCAAGCACTTAGCTTTATTATTTAAGTCTTAACATCCGTATTAAGTGTTGCCATTTCTCATCGGTCAATCCCGTAAAAATTTGATTAAACATCATTAAGAAAATATTTTGTTTTCCGTAATATTTTTATAGAATTTAAATCTTCATTATTTAAAACCTATTTAAAAAAAATAGCGAATTCATTATTTTATAATTTATTGCGAAAATCTTGAAATTTAAAATATTATGAAGAATTTAATGTACTCAACAAAGTTATTGGCAAATAAATATTGTATTAATAAAAAAAAATTAAAATGTTTTTTACATCAAAATAAAGTACCCGTAATTGACGGGCATATTGATGGAAAATATTTACCAGGTATTTTTGATTTTGTCGAACAGCATGATGATTGGATTGATTCATTTAATAAAAAAGAGAAGCCGTTCTATATATCTAATGATAAAAAAATATCAATTCATCAAAATGATGCAATAAATTTTTTAGAGAAATTACCTGATTTAAGTGTTGACCTGATCATTACTGATCCTGCATATTCAGGGATGAATAATAAATTAAAGCTGGGAAAAGGAAGGATTGTTGGTAAATATGCCGAAAAGGGAACTGAAAACGGAAAATGGTTCGATGAATTTGTTGATACTAATGAAAATTACATCAGGTTTTTATCGCAATGCCGGCGTGTTCTGAAGAAATCAACCGGCCATATTTATATAATGTTTGATTCGTACTCTCTTCTTTCTTTGGGGCCTGTTGTAAGAAAATATTTTGATGTTAAAAACCTGATTACATGGGATAAGATAAATATGGGAATGGGCCATTACTACAGAAGAAGGCATGAGTATATTATTTTTGCTACTAATGGTAATAACCGGAAAATACGGAATCATAATTTTCCTGATGTCTGGCGTTTTAAAAGAATACATAATGCCGCGTATCCCACCCAAAAACCGGTTGAGTTATTCCAGGCAATGATTTTCGCCAGTGCGGAAAAAGGCTTCGTAGTTTGCGACCCCTTTACGGGCAGTTCGTCTTCATCTATTGCTGCAATAAAAAACGATTGTTCATTTATCGGATGCGATATTTCTGCTAAAGCAGTGGAAATATCTAAAAAAAGAATTGATCATTATTTGAAATTTGATGAGGATATCTTGCAAAAGAAATCTTCTGCAATTGAAAATGAAGTATTTTGGCAATAAACTAAAAGAGGATAAATTAAATGGGAACAAATGCGTTACTGGATAAATCAGTTAAACCGGATGATAAAATACTTTCCGGGGTGCTTGGTGAAACTTATAAGCTCTGGAGTGAATTAAAAAAATATCTCGCTTCTAATTATCCGGGTACCGTTGAAGAATGGAAAAACTATGGCAAATATGGGTGGAATCTAAAGATTTTGCTCAGAAAAAGGAATTTATTCTTCCTTATAGCTTATGATCAGTACTTTAAACTTTCATTTGTTTTCGGTGATAAAGCGGTAACTGTTGTAGAGAAAAGCGGTTTACCTGATAGTATAATCGATGAATTACGCAGTGCCAGGAAATATATGGAAGGCAGGGGAATTTCGATTGAAATTAAGAGTAAGAAAGATGTAAGTATTGTTAAAAAACTGATTGATATAAAAGTAAATAATTAGTTAATCCTGTTCCCCCAATATTGATTTAATAAGAATTCAATAATATTTTTGTAAGGGCGATGGAGTTCGCCTTTTAACCGTCCATTTATTTATCCCGGGCTGATGACTCCTACCTATTTTTTCAAAATTAAATTTTAATTCTATCTGACTGGAGTGAATAAATTGCAAAATTATTTCCTTGTTTGTATTGGTGCGGCTGCAGGCGGTGCGGCAAGATACTGGACGTCTAATGTTGTTTATAAATTTCTTCCTACTACTATGCCTTTCGGTACGCTCATTGTAAATGTTGTTGGCAGCTTTATAATTGGTTTTGTTATGTTTTATTTGGACAGCAATAAGTTAATAACATCACAAACCAGAATTTTATTAACAACAGGATTTTGCGGGGGATTAACAACCTTTTCAACATTTTCATTTGAAACAGTTAACTTATTTAAAAATTCAGAGTTCTTTTTAGCCGGAGCCAATATTATCTTAAATGTTGTGCTTTCATTTGCAGCCGTGTTTTTAGCGTACATATTAGCAAAAGCTTAATTAGGGAAGTTATTAGAGAAGAAAAAGTGAAACAGAATTAGTCGGACTTTTACTGCTTGGTATAATTTTTCCGAAGCTTTTTCAGATGAGCTTGAATACGGGGTTGAAAGGATAAATAATATTGTCGGAAAGAATTTTAATGTTCAACCAAAACAATTAATTAATTTGTTTCTGGATGCTGTGTATGGGTTTACAAAAAAGATTAATCTTCGGGATGATTGGTCAATATTGGCAATTCACAGGAAGCATGAATTGCCTAATTAATGACGTTTAAATCTCAAAAGTTTAAACATCTTACTCCCATTTAAGCTTTTCGCATTTAACGTATTCTATTCTTTTACCTTTTCTTTTACGTAAAGTTTCTTTTTTTGTTTCGGACGTTTTTTACCATGCGAACCTAAAAAGATTTTGCCTTTTTTTGATTTCTTATCGCCTTTACCCACAAGTACTCCTTAGCTTATCAATGAATAATATTAAAATAGACCTCTAAGTTAAAAATTTGGATTCTCTATAGCAAACTTTATCAAACAATTTAATTAGCTGAAGACCGGGCAGGATTTCCTGCCGGTAATATATTTTATTTTCGGAAGCGGCGGGATCGCTTTAGGAATATATTAAATGTTCACTATACGGATTTCAATTCTAATCTATGAATAATTAAAATTATGTAATTAACTACAAAAAAGTTTAAAAGTAAAAAAGTCCCGTGTTATCGGGACTTTTATGTTTGATAGGTATCTTAAATCAGAATTGTACTTTTTTATGCATTCTGTTTGCGTATTCAAGAACTAATGCGCTTGCCACAAAAATTGATGAATATGTTCCGGTAATTGTACCGAAAAATAAAGTAAACGAAAATGCTCTTAAAACTTCACCGCCAAAAATTAAAAGAACAGTAATTGCCATTAAAACCGTACCCGCAGTTAATATCGTTCTGCTCATGGTTCTGTTAACGCTTTGGTTGATCAATTCTTCAAGGTTCATGGCCTTATGAATTTTAAGATTTTCTCTAACTCTGTCAAACACAATTACGGTATCGGCAACTGAATAACCGATAAGTGTTAGGAATGCTGCTACAACGGTAAGATCAATTTCCAGGTTGAGGCCTGGTATTACACCGTAGAGTGCGGCATAAAGTCCTATTGTAATCAAAACATCATGAAACAAGGCAACCACTGCTCCAAGAGCGAAAATAAACTTAAACCTGAATGCAAGATAAGTTAGAATTCCTATCAATGAAATGAATATGGCAAGAACTGCATTTGTTTTTAATTCATTGCCGACTTTTGGACCAACGTGATCTTCTTTCAACACGTTGAAAGAGTTATCGCTGAGTTTTGTCTTTAAATTTTCTTTAAGCCATTCGGCTATACCCACTCTCACAATCATCTGTGTATTACTCGGTTCTTCGGAAACCTTTCCTGTCTGGTAACCTTCCCTGAACAAGCCCGAAACTAATAAGTTGGTGGTGTCCGGGCTGGCAAACTGGTAGGTAACCGAAGTTGCCGTTGTATCAACTACCTTAGCCTGCAAACCAGGAATCAGTTTGTCAATTGAAGTATTAACATTATCAATTACTTGTGGGAAGAATGAACGTGGCAATTCCTGTAATTCTGTTCTTACAAGAACCCTGTTGCTGCCGCCGAATGTCTTAAGTTCAACATTCCCAAGGCCTATATTTCCCATATAATTACGTAAAGTATTAACATCTACAGGCTTCTGAAATTCCATAACTATTTCGGTTCCGCCCAGAAAGTCAATCCCGAATTTTAACCCTCTTATAAATACTGTCGTCCATCCGATTAAAAATAAACTTATGGATATGGTATAAAAGAGTTTTCTTTTTCCAAGCCAGTCTATATGAATATGTTCGAAAATTCGCATTTATAAATTCCTTCTTGAAGCTCCTGAAAATTTTAGGAGTTAAAAAATCATTTTTTAATAATTAACCAATTGTAATTTTAGTTCCTTTTTGAACCATATACTCAAATACAACTTTGGCTATAACCAAAGCGCTGAATAAACTTGCTCCCAATCCTATCATAAGAGTGAGGGCAAAACTTTGAACCGGCCCGGTTCCAAATTGATAAAGAATAATACCGGTGATAAATGTTGTAATATTTTGATCTATAATTGCCGAATAAGCTTTTGTAAAGCCGGAATCAACGGATGCTTTTATTGTCTTTCCTGTTTCCAGTTCTTCTCTTATTCTTTCATAAATAAGAACGTTTGCATCCACAGCCATACCAATCGTTAATATTATACCTGCAATACCGGGCAATGTTAGTGTTGCATTAAATCCTGCAAGGCAGCCGAGAATGAAAAGTATTGTAAAAACAAGTGAACCCGCTGCAATTGTGCCTGCCCGTTGATAATAAATTATCATGAATGCACTTACAACAAGGAATCCTATTAAGGTCGATCTGAATCCGTCGCTTATTGAATCCTGTCCCAGCGAAGGTCCGATAGTTCTCTCTTCAATAATGTCGACAGGTGCCGGTAGGGCGCCTGCTTTAAGAACAATAGCCAGTAACTGGGCTTCCTTTAAATCTCCGCTTCCTTCAATCTGGGAATGGCCTCCGGGAATTTTGCCTTTTACAACCGGGGCGGAATAAACTACTCCGTCAAGGACGATCGCAATTCTCTTACCAACATTTGCACCGGTTATCCTTGCCCATTCTGTAGCGCCATCGGAGTTCATTTCCATATTTACTACAGGTGCTGAAGTTTCAGGGCTTATATTTGCAAGTGCATTGGTTACAACTCCTCCTGTAAGTTCCGGGTTTTTATTCACGCAGTATAAAATATAAATTGCCTGGCCGTTTTGATAACCAAAAGGTTTTGCAGAAAGAACAAACTGGCAGTTATCCGGAATTACCTTCTGAACGTCGGGCCTTGCAAGCCATAATTTTAATTTATCCCTGTCTTCAGCTCTTACATAAGCATCAGCCGTCTGTCCTTTTGGGTTTAGTATTGCAACCGAAAAAAATGGGTGTTTTTTTAACATTTCTTCGGCGCTTAGATTTTTTTTATTCTTGGTAGTATCTGTTGAGGCAGTAGTGCTGGAATTGGTAGTATCAGTTCCTGTAGAATCTAATGAAACATTTCCTGCTAATGTATTATCAATCTTTTGCATAACGGATAAGGTAAATTCAGCTTCTTTTACTAATTTAAATTCCAGTAATGCGGTACCCTGCAAAAGTTGTTTTGCTTCTTCTTCACGTGCTACTCCCGGCAATTCAACAATTATCCTTCTCGAACCTTCACGCTGAATCGAGGGTTCCGAAACTCCATACTGGTCAACTCTGTTGCGGATAATTTCCATTGCTCTCGCAACCGCATCTTCAGCGCTCTTTTTAAGATCACTTATAATTTTGCTGTCGTCGTCTCTTATATTGCCGTAGTAACGGCTTAATCTTATCCCCCTTGTTTTTAGCTTATCGGCGACTAAGTCAACGAGTGAAGTATTAGAGATTGCGGCTTCCTTTTCTGATTGGGCAAGAGCCGCTTTGAATTCATCGTCCGGAGATTTTGCCAGTTTTTCCAGAAGTGTTGACGTATTAACTTCCAATACCACGCGCATTCCGCCTTGCAAATCCAATCCGAGTTTCAGGCTTTTCGATTTTTCTTTAGCAATGGATGGATCAGATGCTTTTATGCTGTCTTCGATTGATTTTAATTTATCATCTAGAACATCATTCGAAATCTTAGGATCAGCAGCCTTTAACACTGCACTCTTAGTTGTTAATACTTCATCGATCCTCTTAGTTGTATGGTAATTAACGTAAGTGGGATAAAGAAGGTAGAGTGAAAGTGCTATAGCGCCGATAATTAGAATTAATCTAAATCTGAGTTCTTTCATAAGCGGTTGTTATTTCTAAAATAATGAATTTTGAAAAAATTAAGACTTAAAATTACCAGTTAGGTCTTATAAAGTCAATTAAAATTGAAGCCAAAGGTTAATAAAGATTAATTCCTTTTTGGAGTGAAAAGTCCCTGAATTTGATAAAAATCTTTTGCTTTTATTTGTTTTTTACATTTATTATTTGCATTGTCATCTCTCGTTGATTTTTAGCTATTTCACTACAACGGATTATCTTTGCCCAATGAATATTACAGTTTTCCGGTTAATTCCATTCTTTCATTATTTCCAGGAATCTTTTCTGAAGATGGCGTTTATAAAATTTAAGATTAGTATCAATTCGTAAAAAATCTGGAGATAGATTATTTCCCATAGCTTAAACCGGTAACCGAATTTTTTCTGGCTGAATATTACAGTAATGGCATCAACGCTGATTTTAACTATAAATGGGAACAGATAAAAGATATTTAAGATACATAGAATTGGCGAAAACAAAATTATTAAGTTGATGATATGCCACAAACCTAATAAGAATTTGTGTCTGGCAAGATAATAGATTGACGTTTTCGTATGTCTTGATCGTTGGAGAAAATATTCTTTCCAGGTCTTTTTAGATGCAGAATATACAAATGCTCCTTGATTAAATATCGCACCTGCTTTTAAATTATTCTTTACGGCTTCTCTTAATAGCAGGTCATCATCGCCACTAAGGGTTTCTACTGTGTTTGAATATCCTTTTATCTTTTCAAAAGATGATTTTTTAAATCCAAAACTTCTTGCTGATGCACAATATGGCATCTTAAACTGTGCCGCGGAAAATGTTAATAAAGAATTCCTTAGATTTTCAAAACATGCGGTTTTATTTACAGGTGTCTTTTCCATGTAAAAAGGAGTTATTCCAAAAATGAAATCATATCCTTCATTGAACTTTTGTGAAAAATAATTGAGCCAATTATTCATCGGGATGCAGTCTGCATCTGTAATTATAATGTTAGGATTGGAAGCCAGCCCAATTCCGAAAGCCAGCGCCCCCTTTTTTGCCTGGAAAATTTTATCCTGTATTTTGTAAATATGAAAATTAGAATACCCTTCTATTGCTTTAAGAGCTATATTGAATGTATTATCTGAAGAATTATCATCTATAATTATAACTTCATAAAGCCCTTTGGCGTAAGTTAATTCCTTCAACGAATCGATAAGATCTTTGATTTTTTTTTCTTCGTTTTTAGAGGCTACGATTATTGAAATAGGGATAGATTTATAGATTCCTGGTTCCTTATCTTTCCCGGATATGGAGTATATTAAAGTCAGGTTAATTATAAAGTAAATTGATGTGATAATTAGTATTATAATTAGGAGTATCATTTACTTCCAATATTAATTATCTTCATCAAGAAGCCAGCCTTCTGCCAATTCGGAATTTATTTCTGTAATAAATCTCGAAGGTTTTGAAAGCGTCATCCCTGCTTCCCGGTCAAACATATTCATGGGGTAAGAAATAAATAGGTTTTGTTTTGCTCTTGTAGAAGCAACATACATAAGCCTTCGTTCTTCCTCAAGAGTTTCAATTTTATCTGCAGAGCGGCTTGAGGGAAAAAATCCTTCGACAAGATGTATAATAAAAACCGAGTGCCATTCCAGTCCCTTAGCTGAATGAATGGTTGAGAGGGTTACAAATTCATTCTCTTTATCTTCAAAGCCGATATCGATAACGCTGTCTATAATCGGTTCGATTGCCATATCTGCAAGTAAGTTGTCTAATGATTTATAATTCTGGGTTATATTTAAAAATATTTCCAGATCCTTGTTCCTTTTATTAAAATCGTCATACTTTACCTTAAAGAGAGGATAATAGTAATCCATTACCATCTGCGCTTTTTCAGAGGGTAAAGACTTCTCCGTGTGGAGTTTATAAAGTACCTGGAATAAACCGGCTATCTTATCGCTGTATTTATGTGAACTTGTTCCTTCTGAAAATGAAGGATTGGATTCCGGGTTGGCTTTTATACTTAATCTTGTAGTTGCCAATTCATCTAAAATTTTTTGTGCCGTTTTAGGGCCTACTCCTTCATGCAACAGGAGAACCCTGTACCAGCTCACTACATCTTTCGGGTTTGCAGCAATTCTTAAAAAAGCTAAAACATCTTTTACATGCGCTGTCTCAATAAATTTCATTCCTCCGAATTTTTGAAAGGGAATGTTTGCTTTTGCAAGTTCTATTTCAAGATCGAATGAAAAGAACGATGAGCGGAATAATACCGCAATATCTCTGAGAGCAACACCTTCCTCTCTTAGGTCAAGTATCTTTTCAACAATAAATTTTGATTGAAGGTTTTCCGTGGTTGCTGCAATTATTACAGGTAATTCTCCTCCGGTTTTTTTTGTATATAAGTTCTTGGGATATTTATCTATCGCCTTTTCAATAACATGATTCGTAAAATTTAGTACAGGCTGAACACTGCGGTAATTCTCTTCAAGTTGAATAACTTTTACATCTTTAAAAAGCTTTGGAAATTCCATTATATTTTTAAAATCCGCACCGCGGAATGAATATATTGATTGAGAGTCATCACCCACAACCATAATATTATTATTTATCTGGGTTAATCCCTTTATAATATCAGCCTGAAGTTTGTTCGTATCCTGGTATTCATCAACCATCACGTATTTAATTGAGGAAAGAAAAGACCTTGTCGGCAGACCGGATTCTAATAAAAATTTTTTCAGGTAAACTAACAAATCATCATAGTCAAGAAGATTATTTTTATACTTATAATTAACAAATACTTTTTGAATATCAAGGATTTTATCAAGCTGTTCAACAAAATGTGGGTAATCCTCTTTTATAATATCTTCAATCTGGACTCCCGTATTAACACTTAAACTAAAAACTTTTTCAAGCGTTTGCTTATTGGGAAATCTTTTTTCTTTTGAGATAAATCCTGCCTGCGAACGGATAAGATTTATTATATCTTCGCTGTCTCCCTGATCTAGTATTGTAAATGAGGAATCAAGGCCTGCTGCTTTGGCATATTTCCTGAGTATAAGATTTGCAAAAGAATGAAAAGTTCCTCCGTTTACCTTGGAACACCTGTTATCAAGCAGTATTGAAGCCCGGTTCATCATTTCATTCGCTGCTTTTCGCGTGAAGGTTAGTAGTAATATTGATTTCGGATCATAACCCAGTTCAACAAGCCTTGCAACCCGGTATACAAGTGTTCGTGTTTTCCCTGTACCTGCACCGGCAATGACAAGATAGGCTCCATCAAGTGCTGATACTGCTTCAAATTGTGCAGGATTGAGATCATTTTTATAGTTTATTATAAATCGTGATTCATCTATAACCGGCTGAATATTAGATGTTTCCCGGAATCTTTTAAGAGTGTATTTCTTTTGCTGCATTCAAATCTTTATTTTGTCTCCATTTCAAAGATATAGATGAAATATTTAAAATGATATAAAATAAAAGTAAATATGGGTTAATACTTACTTACTGAAGTTATGCAAATGATATTTAAAGTAGCCCCGGCATTTAGAGCCTGCCTGCCCCGCTGTGGCGGTGGTCCCGATACGATCGAATAGGCGTCAACTTAATTATTATAAAATATAGCATGAGGTTTCTCTGTGGTCCCGATACATCGGAACTTTAATTTTGTTTTGATTTTTTTGATTCTACTAATATTTCATCCCGATTCATCGGGAATCCGGAAAGATGCTATCTAAGCCTCTACAAAGCTGCAGAGCAGCGGAATGCTTGGTGTGCCGGGCATGTAGTAAAACTAAAAGGTGCGTGAGCCTCAAACTCACAAGTCCAGAAGGAGCCGTTATGACCGGAATCCTATAGCCAAAGCAAGGGTGTCTTTGGTGATCAGGAATCTGAAGGAAGCTGTAGGCAAAGATTTGTAGCGACGAACAGAAATCGGATAAAAGGCATGTCCGCTTGGGTAATTGAGCCTTGAATCAAGAAGCCCAAAAGTCATACGGAAAGCGGAGGTGTAAATCCGGCGCTACAAATCGAAAGTAATACTACTTACCCCGGGAGATCTTTACGTTTTCTCCATAAAGATGGAGATAAACTATCGGGCAACTGATAGAATAAGAACGTAAAGAAGTCAGCAGAGGACATAGTACCCCGAAGAAGTCGGGGGAAGGTCTGAATTCAATAACAAAGGCAATTCTCGAAGATGCGTAAAAGCAGAAAGCAACAGAAAAACAGAAATAGCGGACAGATAGACTTATTTGATAAGCTACAAGAAAAGCCAGAGGAATCAACAACCGGCGTAACCGGCAAAGAGATACCTAAGGCAGTTGAACTGTTATCGCGATTGGAGAGAGAACGAACCTTAACGCCAAACATAATGGAAAGGATAATAGACTATGTAAACCTGAACAGAGCGAACCAACAAGTAGTTCGGAACGGAGGAAGCAGTGGTATAGATGGAATGGATATAGAGGGATTTAAGCAATGGTATGGCAAGAACGTAAATGAACTGCGAGAAGCAATACTTACAGAACAATACGAAGTAAGCCCGGTACTGAAAGTAGAAATCCCAAAACCAACGGGAGGAACAAGAGTACTGGGGATACCAACAATAAAAGACCGGCTAATCCAACAAGCAATCCATCAAGAACTGAACAAGCACTATGAACCATACTTCAGTGAAAACAGCTACGGATTCCGCCCGGGACGAAGCGCCCACCAAGCAATAGAATAAGCTGCCAAATACATCATGGAAGGCAAACAATGGGTGGTGGATATAGACCTGGAGAATTTCTTTGACAGGATAAACCACGACCGATTAATGCAGAGATTAAGCAAAGTAGTATCAGACAAAAGACTACTAAGATTAATCAACGCATATTTGAAAGCCGGAATGATGGAAGGAGGCTTAATCGAACAACGGACAGCCGGGACACCGCAGGGTAGTCCCTTATCTCCGCTGCTGTCGAACATAGTATTAGACGAATTGGACAAGGAACTGGAAACAAGGGGACACAGTTTCTGCCGGTATGCAGACGATTGTAACATATATGTCGGAAGCAAAAAGGCAGGAGAACGAGTGATGAATAAAGTAGTAAAGTTCATAGAAAATAAGTTGAAACTAAAAGTAAACAGAAGCAAGAGCGGAGTAAGGCATTGCTCGGAAGTAAAGTTCTTAGGATATACGATAATGAGCGGAGGCGGAAAACGAATAGCAGATAAATCGATACAACGTCTCAAAGATAAAGTAAGAATGATAACACAGAGAAACCGGGGAGTAAAGCTCGAACAGGTAATAAAAGAACTAAACAAGGTGTTATCAGGATGGGTAAACTATTTTAAGCTTGCAAATACATGGCTGACAGTATTCAGAGAATTAGATGGATGGATACGCAGGAAGCTAAGATGTTACAGACTAAAACAATGTGGACGAAAATATACGATAGTAAAATTATTGAAAAGTCTGGGCTGTGAGGAAACGAAAAGCTGGAATGTAGCAATGTATTCTCAGGGATGGTGGAACATGTCAAAGAAGCAAGCATTGGTCAAGCGATGAGTGTTAAATGGTTGACACAACAGGGATTATTATCCTTAAATCAAGGAAAGATCGTGTGAAAGTTATGAGTCTGTAAAATAATTTGTGTAAATGACAAATTGAATTCATAAGAAAGGCGCAAGCCTTTGTTCAAACATAATTGAAAAATTAGAAATAACAATGGACCAATTTCTAATAGGCATTGTCCATTTTTTAGATAAATCCCTATAAGCCAAATAAAGCATTTTTTTTAGAGCATCATCATTTGGGAAAAGAGATCTTGTTTTAGTGACCTTTCTAAACTGACGATGAACTGCTTCCACTGCGTTTGTCGTATAGATTACGGTCCTAATTTCTTCCGGATATTTAAAAAATGTAGCCAGGTTATTCCAGTTTTGCTTCCAAGACTTTAAGGCTAAGGAATATTTTTTAGACCAGTTTTCTTCAAGCATTTTAAGATTCTCCAGAGCAGATTCTTCTGTTGGAGCAGAATAAACCGGCTTCAACTGTTTCATAAATTCTTTCTGGTCTTTAGAGGCAATATATTTTAAGGTGTTTCTGATCTGGTGTATTACACAGAGCTGTATTTCTGTCTTAGGGAAAACAGTATTTATAGCCTCAGGAAAGCCTTTCAACCCGTCTATGCAGGCAACTAGAATATCTTGTATTCCACGGTTCTTTAACTCGGTTAGAACACTAAGCCAGAAGTTGGCACCTTCTGCTTCCCCAACCCAGAGCCCAAGTAAGTCTTTTCTGCCGCTTACTTCAACGCCAAGGCATGTATAGGCTGCCTTTGAAGTCACTTTCTTAGATTCGTCTCTGACTTTGTAATGAATAGCATCAAAGAAAACTATTGGGTACATGGCTTCAAGAGGTCTGTTTTGCCATTCTGTGGCGATGTGGACAATTTTATCGGTAATGTTTGAGATTAAAGTAGCTGATACGTCTAAACCATAAAGTTCTTGAATATGTGACTGTATATCTCTAACGGTCATTCCCTTTGCATACATGGATATTATTTTATCCTCGATTGGTCCAATGGTTCGTTCATATTTTTTAACAATAATCGGGTCAAATTCTCCATTACGATCCCGGGGAACAGTAATCTCGATTTCTCCGTTATCGTTCTTCAAAGTTTTATGAGTCTTCCCATTACGGCTGTTACCTGTGTTTTTACCTTCGGGGGAATATTTCTCATATCCTAACTGTTCGGTAAGTTCACTTTCCAGCATTTGTTCGAGAGATTTAGCGATAAGTTTCTTAATGGCTCCATCTTTACCCATTAAGTCTTCGTAGGTTTTTGCTCCTTTAAGATCGGCTTTAAACTGCTCGATCATTTTATCGGTAAGTTCCATGAGTGTAAACGCTCCTTTCGGATTTTTGATTAATAAAATAACGATTTTTTTCTTAGAGGTAAATGCTGTTTCGCTACGCTCAACAGCATTTACCTCAAGTCCTTTATTAATCATTTACACAAGATTATTTACACTCCCAAAGTTATTGGAAACCGCCTGGTACGTAAGTACGCCGGGTGGTGTGGGAGGACAGCGGCTCTGCCGCTTCCTACCCGATTAGTAAGGTCAATATGGGAAAAATCGCAAATCCGCGTAGCGGTGACACCGAAGTAAGCGTTTAATTTATAAAAATTATTCAATGCTATAACCTATTGTATTCAAATAAAATAACGACGATTCGGACTTTGTTAAGTTGACATCTGTGCCATTCGATCGGGAGGGATCGCTAGATTACTACTCTCATGCCTCGGTATAGTGGATCAATTATTGAATTCGTGAAATTCATATTTCAGTTAAAGGCTGATAAGCCCATCAGGTTGATGCAGGATAAAAAATATAATTCAATAGTCCGGGTTTTAACAGAACCTGCTTAAAAATCCTGATAATCTTAAAATCCGTTTTGAGCCATAGGCTCATCAGCCTTTGGCTGAAATCCTGGTTCATATGATTTTCAGAGTTAATCCATTAATTATCTCATTTTTAACAAAAGCCGAAGAATATTTTACAAATATCTTACCTGGTTTATCCAATTTCAATGGATATCTTAAATGTCATGGCAATTTGCAACACCCTGCTCTGGTGGAAAAGCCAATAAAATCCTGGCTTCATTATTCACAGGTTAAAATTCCAAATAAATTATAAAAGTATATCTAGCGTTGATTTTTCTTTAAAAAACTAAGCTTTTATATTTATTTTTATCTCGCATATCAAAATGGGATTTAATTAACGCTTTACTCATTATGCGTTAAAATTAACCCCAAATTTGATACTTTTTAAAAAGTAATAAATATTTTTAGCTGCAAGAAAAAAAGCGATTATTTCTATTTTCTAGTAAAATGCAACTTTAGTCTTAATGTTGTTTACTTATTAAAAATATTTTTATATCTTTGTTCAAATTTTAAGGCAATTCGTTTCTAGCAATAAATAATGTCCCTTCATTTTCGATGATAAAAGTGAAATCGGTTTTTTTAGTTTGATTTTTTAAATTTTTAATTACGGTATGGTATTTGAATCTCTAATGTATGTTTATATAGAATGAGTATACGGTTTGTCAGTTAGTCTGTCATAATTTGTAGAAATTGTCAAGTAATATGTCAAAAGGATTGATTTAAGTGACAGTTCTTAATTATGGTCACAATTATTGCATTATTTTGAATTGAAACTGTATTTTGTGTCTTAGATAAACAAATTTTTAATGAAAATAAGCGAAATTCGCATGTATTGATTGGTGGAAATACTATTTATATATTACAAGCAATCATTTATACAGGACTTTTTCCAGTATAATATAATATAGGGAAAAAAGGTAAAAAATATGGATGGAAATTTTTCAGATAGACTTCAAGATGTAATCAGGTTAAGTAGGGAAGAAGCTCTAAGGCTTGGGCATGACTATATTGGAACTGAACATCTTTTGTTAGGAATTATAAGAGAAGGGCAGGGGGTTGCCGTTAGAATATTACGAAATCTTGACTGTGATTTGATGAAATTAAAAAAAGCTATTGAAGATACCGTTCGTACCTCTGGCGGCACATTAACAATAGGAAATATTCCGCTTACTAAGCAGGCGGAAAAAGTTTTAAAAATTACTCAGATTGAATCAAAAATATACAAAGCAGATGTTATTGGCACTGAACATTTGTTGCTTTCTCTTTTACGTGATGAAGATAATATCGCAACTCAGATTTTACATCAGTTTAATGTTACTTATGATGCGGCTCGCGCGGAACTAAATTCAATGTTAAGTAGTAAAAGTTCTAAAGATGCCGGTACAGGTTCAACTGCTCCGCCTCCCGATAAGAAAATTGAACGTACTAAAACCCCGGTACTTGATAATTTCGGCCGTGATCTTACTAAACTTGCGCTGGAGGATAAACTGGATCCTGTAGTCGGTCGTGAAAAAGAAATTGAGCGTGTTGCACAGGTATTAAGCCGTAGAAAGAAAAATAATCCGGTTCTGATTGGCGAGCCTGGCGTTGGTAAAACTGCAATAGCTGAAGGCCTTGCATTGAGAATAGTTCAGAAAAAAGTTCCCAGAACCTTACAGGACAAAAGAGTTGTAACACTCGATCTGGCTGGCTTAGTGGCCGGTACAAAGTACCGCGGGCAGTTTGAAGAAAGAATGAAAGCTTTAATGAATGAACTCGAAAAAGCCAAAGATGTAATCCTTTTTATTGATGAATTACATACAATTGTTGGTGCTGGCGGTGCTTCAGGTTCGCTTGATGCTTCAAATATGTTTAAGCCGGCCCTTGCCAGAGGCGATTTCCAATGTATTGGCGCTACTACTCTTGACGAATACCGCAAGTATATCGAAACAGATGGTGCTCTCGACAGAAGATTTCAGAAAGTTATGGTTGAACCTCCTAGTTATGATGAAACTCTTCAGATCCTCAATAACATTAAGTTCAAATATGAAGAACATCATCACGTAAGATATACCAAAGAAGCGATTGATTCAGCCGTAAAACTGAGCAACCGCTATATTACGGACCGTCATCTTCCTGATAAAGCTATTGATGTTATTGATGAGGCCGGTTCCCGCGTCCATATGGGTAACTTTGAAGTTCCCAAGGAAGTGCTTAGCCTGGAAGGCGATATCGAAAAAGTCCGGCAGGAAAAAGCTGCAGTCGTAAAACGTCAGGATTATGAAGAAGCCGCAAGATTAAGAGATAAGGAAAGAAATCTTCAATCCGATCTGGAAATTGCAAAACGTGAATGGGATGCAAAAACTAAAGATTTAGTATATGATGTTAGCGAGGATGATATTGCTACTGTTGTTGCGATGATGACCGGAATTCCGGTTAACCGGGTCGCACAAACAGAATCCGAAAAGCTGCTCAAAATGAGTGAGTCTTTAACGGAATTTATCGTAGGCCAGGATGAGGCTGTTTCTAAACTTACAAAAGCAATTCGCCGTACAAGAGCGGGCTTGAAAAACCCGACAAGGCCTATTGGCAGTTTTATCTTCCTGGGCCCTACCGGCGTTGGAAAAACCGAACTTTGTAAAGTATTGGCGCGCTACTTATTTGATACGGATAATGCTCTAATCAGAATTGATATGAGCGAATATATGGAAAAATTTTCGCTTTCAAGACTTGTCGGAGCTCCTCCCGGTTATGTTGGTTATGAAGAAGGGGGCCAGCTTACCGAGAAAGTTAGAAGAAGGCCTTATTCGGTTGTATTATTTGATGAAATTGAAAAAGCTCACCCTGATATTTTTAGCATTCTGCTTCAGGTACTGGATGACGGTGTTCTTACCGATAGTCTTGGGAGAAAAGTAGATTTCAAAAATACAATTATTATTATGACAACTAATGTGGGTGCGCGCGATATTAAAAATATTGGTTCATTCGGTTTTGGCGGTGAGAAAGCTGACGACAAATATTCATCGTTAAAGAATACTGTTGAAGAAGCAATGAAAAAACTCTTTAACCCTGAATTCCTTAATAGGGTTGATGAAACTATTGTTTTTAGAAATCTCGAAAAAGATGATATACTTAAAATAATTGATATCGATTTGAAAGAAATCTATAAAAATATTCACGAAAATAAAATGGTACTGTCTCTTGACGTTTCTGCAAAAGATTTTTTAGCGGAAAAAGGGTTCGATGCTAAGTATGGTGCAAGGCCCTTAAGGCGTGCGCTTCAGAAATATGTTGAAGATCCTCTTGCTGAAGAAATTTTAAGAGGAACTTTCAAAGATGGTTCCGTTATTGTTGCGAAACATTTTGAGAATCTGGATGAACTTACCTTCCTTGAAGGAGAATCAGGTGTAGATTCCGGACAGGAAGAAAAAGAAAAGACTGATACAAGCGAGGCGCAATAAATAATTATCCATTTTAAGGTTTGAAATTAAAAGAAGCGTATTTCTTTAAATACGCTTTTTTTATGCTTAATTTTACCTTGAACTTTCTAATAATTTTATGCGGAGAATTTTATGAAAGTACTGAATGAAAATGAGATTCATGAAAAGTTGGAAGAAATTTCCGGATGGATCTTTCTGGATAACTACATTGGCAAAGAATTTAAATTGAAAGATTTTAAAAGCGCTATCGCCTTTGTGGTTAAAATAGGTGACGAAGCCGAAAAGATGGATCATCACCCGGATTTATTTATTCACTCCTGGAATAAAGTTAAAATAACCATTTCTACGCATAGTGCTGGTGGTATTACTCAGAATGATTTTATTCTGGCAAAAAAAATTGAAGAGCTGTCAATAAGCTGAGCTTTTACAAAAGACGTTCTAATATATAAATGGAGGATATTTTAATGAGCCTGAGTGAACAAGATATTCTTGAAATCTTCAAAAAGACAGAAGCGCTCCTGGAAGGCCACTTCCTGTTAACTTCCGGCAGGCATAGTAATGTTTATTTCCAGTGCGCTAAAGTATTGCAGTATCCCTCATATATGGAAATGATTTGTTCCAATATTGCGGAATATTTTAAAAATTATGAGATAGATACCGTAATTTCTCCTGCAATTGGCGGCATCATAGTGGGACAAGAAGTTGCGCGCCAGTTGAATAAGCGTTCAATTTTTGCTGAACGTGAAGATAAAACTCTTATTTTACGAAGAGGTTTTTCGCTCGAACCGGGCGAAAAAGTTTTGGTTTGTGAAGATGTTGTAACAACCGGGGGATCTGTTTTCGAAGTGATTGATATTGTTAAAAAAAGTGGAGCTTCGGTTGTTGGTGTCGGCTGTATTGTTGATAGAAGTAATGGGAAAGTAAAGTTTGGTTTTCCCCAAAAGAGCGCTGTAATGATGGACGTTGTTTCATTCCCTCCCGAAGATTGTGAACTTTGTAAAAAGGGTTTGCCTGTTCTAAAGCCTGGATCAAGAAAAGTGAAATAATTGTGTCGGAAACAGTTAATCGGTTAAATTAAAATATAAATAATATTATTTAATTAAAGTCGAACAGGTAGATCGATTCGAAATAAAATACTTTCGGCTTAAATTAACATTTGTATTCTCAAATAACAGGTTTACTTATATAAATTATTAATTAAATATAATTCATTAAAGTCAGGTTTATGGATCAAAGAAAATTATATAAAACAGTTGAAAATCTTGCTTCCCGCAAATTTAAATCGGAAAAAGCAATGCTTGAATTTGTCTTGCAGCAAATTGTTGAGATAGAAAATATTGAAATTACAGGCGGCAGGATATGGCAGTTTGATCCTGTTTCGGGAGATTATTTACTGCTTTTCCAAACCGGGAAAGTTGAAAAAATCAATCCGGATTTCAGGGTGAAAATAAAAGATTATCCTTTATTCGATCACGTTGCAAGGGAACGAACTGTGCTTGGAACTGAAACAAACAAAGTGCTCCGTAAAAAAGGTATAATGAGGTATTCGGCTTCTGGTGTGGGTTCAAGAATTAAGTATAACGGAAAGTTGTATTATGAATATATGCTTGCCTTCAATAGTGAAAACATTAATGAAGAATTGCGCCTGCGGCTGAGTATAATTGCTACTGCCTTAACATCTCAAATAAAACAGATGAGGTACTCTAAAAGAGCTAGTTCGCTTAGAGCAGATTTGAACAAAGCTCGTGAAGTTCAGAAATCAATTTTACCCGAACATGAATATACTTTTAATGATTATGTGATTTTTGGAATTTCAGATCCGGCTGAAATCGTAGGGGGCGATTTGTTCGATTATATCGAAATAGGTTCGGAAGGAGACTATCTTGCAGTTGCAGTAGGAGATGCTGCAAGTAAAGGAGTAAGTGCTGCAGCAGAAGCATTATATATCTCAGGGGCTTTAAGAATGGCATGCAGTTTTGAAATAAAAATAGTTCCGCTTATGAGGCGTATGAATACACTCGTGAACAAAATCTTTTTGGACGAAAAGTTTGCGTCATTATTTTATGGTGAGCTTTCAAGGGATAAAAGCGGACTTATGTTATATGCAAATGCCGGGCATAATTCTCCAATGTTTGTAAAGAAAAACTCCGGAACTATAAATACCTTGCAGTCAACCGGGCCTGTTTTGGGACCTTCCCCGTTTGCAAAATATACAATAGACAGAATTACTTTTGATCCGGGCGATGTTTTGCTTATTTATTCCGATGGTGTAACGGACGCGGCCGACACAAAGTTTGAACCTTATGGGGAACAACGCCTTAGTAAACTTTTATTACAAAAAATGAATCTGACACCAAAAGAAATTACTTACTCAATTTTAGATGATGTTATTAACTTTTCTAAGAACGGCGAATATTCCGATGATAAAACTATAGTCGTGATTAAAAGAATGAAGTGATGATTCGGTTATTCTTTAGTCTATTTTAATTTTAATCTGTATGTTGAAATTATTTGGTCTGCAGCTTCCATTATCTTAATATAAACACCTGCGAATTAAAAGTCTGGCAAAAAAATCAGTGTTTTTGAATGGTTTAATTATATATATTTGCACGCGTAAATTAGTGGATAAAATGTAAAGGGGAAAAAACAATAAAATAATCCTTAACTGTAGTTACACAAATGATATTTAAAGTAGCCCCGACATTCAGAGCGTGTGTTAAAATTCAAAATCATATTATAAATATTCAATATTTTATATTATCATTAGTCATGCATTGAAAAATAAAGCCAATATTAATTTTCAACAAAGCAGCCCATAACTTCAGTTATGAGTATGAAATAGAAAAATAAATTTTCAATCGTTTTACCTGTCCACCTCTGGAGAAACGATTTACCTTTTCTGGCTCTAGATTATAAATTATAAATAAACAGAATTTTTATTTGCGCAAAATTAATTTTAATACAGCCTCTTCATATAGTGATGACTGTGCCTAAAACTCGGAGCTGCTAAATAAAATTTTTATAATCTGTGTAAATTCAATTATTTAATCGGCACTCAAAGTGGTCAAAGTAGTCAAACTGGTAGAAGTGGTAGAATTTCTTGTTATATAAGAACTTATGGGAATAAATCAGAATACTCAAAAAAATAGGAAAATTTTTGAATTTAATCCGAATTAAAAGGGTTCTGCCATTTTTAGCGGGATTTAACTAAAATTTAATTACTCAAGTTGCATCATTAAATTAACATTCAAAAATAAAAATTGCGTTACTACTCCCATGTTCCGGTATCTTGGGCAATCGTTAATTTTGTGCAATTAGTATTATCGTAATGGTTTTTTGATACTATGTTTGACGTGTTGAAATATACACGGGATGTTACTATGGCTATATAGTAAGCAGGAAATTAATCAATTTCCTTATTAAATTCTTTCTATTTAAATGAATTAAAAAGTAAAACGACACTTGTTTATTACGAAAATTCTTCCTTTATGAGTGTCTGGATAATCCTCTTCATTCTCATCCGTGTATGCTGGTAGAATGTTAAACTTTGACAAAATTTTAATTTTATTATTTCCAATAAATTGCCTGACTTTTTCTCTTGTTTTGACCTCTATTTAATATTAAAATGTGATATTAATCATAAAGCAGACCAATTTTTGATTTTCTTAACTTTATATTTTACAAGCACTTAACAAAAGGCTTTTTTCGTGAAATTTAAAGGTTAAGTCTTTTATTTTCAATGAGTTAACCTCAAAAATGTGTCATTTTTAAGGCCCTTTTGTGTTAAAAACTTGAACATTTTCATTCAAATTTTGATAGGTCTAACTGTTTATTTTAATAAACCTTAGCCCTTATGCTAATTTGATAATTCAAAAACAATTTGAATTTGCTGATGTAAAATTAATCAATTAAATAACCCGAAAACACTGTTTTTTGCTATACTTTTTGATTCCGTGAAATCCGTTCGTTCACTTTTATGTAACAATGGCCTGAATATAATTGAAGAAAAATGTTCCACTTATTATAACCTTAGTGTCAGCGAATCGGAGAAAAGAAAAAATGCCCGTCGTTTATTTGGCCCTTGTTCAATGTGTTTAGACCTTAAGTGAGATGAGGCTTCTGTTGTCTGATGTTTAATAGAATTACTTTTATTATATTTCAATAAGAATAATCATTGGGCATAAAATGATAAAATCAATAAATCCGGCAACTGAGGAAGATATTCAAGTCTATACTGAAATGACTGAATTAGAAGTGAAAAGTATAATATCCGGTTGTTATACCGCATATTTAAACTGGCAGAAAACTGATTTTCATGCAAGAGCAATTTTCATGGATAACGCCGCCAAAGTTTTACGGTCTAAAAAAGATAAATGGGCGGAAATAATGACTCTGGAAATGGGCAAACCCATAATTCAATCGAAAGCTGAAGTAGAAAAATGTGCCTGGGCTTGTAATTATTATGCGGAAAATGCTGAGAAATTTTTGGCTGATAATATAATTTCTACTGATGCAGCTTTTAGCTATGTTACTTACAAACCTCTCGGTGTTGTTCTTGCCATTATGCCCTGGAACTTTCCTTTTTGGCAGGTATTTAGATTTGCATCGCCTAATTTAATGGCGGGTAATGCCTGCGTTTTAAAACATTCGTCAAATGTATCTGGCTGTGCGCTTACAATTGAGGAGATCTTTCGTGAAGCAGGTTTTCCTGAAAACATCTTTAGAACGATAATCGTGTCTTCTAATAATATTAAGCCGGTAATTGAGAATAAAAATATTATCGCGGTTACTATAACCGGAAGTGTGACTGCAGGAAAGGCTGTAGCTTCCATGGCAGGTGCAGTCCTTAAAAAAACAGTACTAGAGCTTGGCGGCAGCGATCCGTATTTAATTCTTGAAGATGCGGATTTGGAAAAAGTATCAGAAATAGGCGTAAATGCAAGATTAGTTAATGGGGGACAAAGCTGCATCGCAGCAAAAAGATTTATTGTGGTTGAAACAATTTTTAATGATTTTGAAAAATTGTTTATTCAAAAAATGAAATTGAAAAAAATGGGTGATCCATTTAATCCGGAAAATGAGCTTGGGCCACAGGCAAAAACTGATTTACGGGACGAATTGCATCAGCAGGTCTTGAAGAGTATAAAAATGGGTGCAAAACTGCTTATTGGGGGAGAAGTTCCAAAATTAAAAGGAGCTTTTTATCCGCCTACGGTTCTTTCTAATGTACTTCCCGGTATGCCGGCGTTTGACGAAGAGTTGTTTGGGCCTGTTGCGGCAATTATTAAAGTGCAAGATGAAAATGAAGGAATTAAGGTTGCCAATAATACAAGTTTTGGACTTGGAGCGGCTGTTTTTACTGCTAATGTTAAAAGAGGAGAAAGAATTGCTAAAGAAAGATTGAATGCCGGATGCTGTTTTGTTAATGAATCTGTTAAATCCGATCCAAGATTGCCTTTTGGCGGGATAAATGAATCGGGCTATGGAAGAGAACTTTCATCCATTGGTATTAAAGAGTTTGTTAATATTAAAACTGTTTATGTAAAATAATGGAAAAACTCTGCCTTTATTGATTAATTTTACTATCCCTTTGGAACTGTAAAGAAAAATTTGGTGCCCTTCCCGCTTTCACTTTCAATCCATATCTTGCCTCCGTTTTTTTCGACCAGTTCTCTGCAAATTATTAAACCCAGACCGGTTCCTTTCTCATCATCGGTTCCCAATGTTGTGTGCTGCATATCGATCCTGAATATTTTATCCATATCATCTTTTGATATGCCGATTCCCGTATCGATAATTGAAATTATTATTTCATCATACTCACACTCGGCCGAAACTGTAACCATACCGCCGTTCATGGTAAATTTTATAGCATTTGAAACCAGGTTTTGTATAATAGACTGAAGCATATAAACATCGGCAAAAGCGAAAAGGTGCTGGGATACTTTATTAACTAAGGTTATGTTTTTATGAACCGATTTTGGTTTAAACATTTCAAAATTTGATTCAACTGTTTCGAACAGATTAACTTTTTCAGGGCTGTATATCATTCTTCCTGTCTGTAATCTTGACCAATCTAAAAGATTTTCTACCAGTTTATACTGGTTTTTTAAAATATTGTTTATTTCCTTAATGAATCTTGTAATTTCTTCAGGGGTCAGGTCTCCGTATTCTTCAAGTAATATATCAGATAATCCAAGCAGAGGTTGAAAGGGGCCTTTTAAATCATGCGCAATAATAGAAAACAGTTTGTCTTTACTTAAGTTCAAATCTTTTAATCTTCTTTCTGACTCCGCTAATTGAGAATTTAACTGTGCAAGTTCACGGGCCCTCTCTTCAAGAAGATCTTTATTTGCTTTTAATTGTTTAGTGTAATTTATTAGTTCATCTGATGTGTGTTTGCGGTCTATTGCCAGAGCTATCTGTTCGGAAACAAATATTAGTATTTGTTTTTCAATTTCTCCGAAAGCGCTTTTATTGTAATAATCTTGTACTGCCATGACTCCTTTTATATGACCTTCATGTCTTAGTACAACGCCTAGCCAAACAGCCGCTGGTTCTCCAATTAACGTAACTGCACCGCTTTCTCGGAGTTCAAGAACTTCTTCAGCTCTGATAATTAAATCCCTGCCGGTCTTCAGAACATATTCGGTTAAGCCGCCTGCCGGTTTTCTGGGTAGCAGCGAATGGTCAAATTCATCCACGAAGTATGGGAAAGTAATTATATTCGCTTCTTCATCATAAAGAGCTATATAAAAATTATCTGCCGGCATTAAGCCCTTTATTACCTGATGAATATCGGAATAAAGTGTTTGTATATCTTCTGTTGTATTTACAGCTTCAGAAATATTGTATAATGCATTTTGAATTTTTTCAAATCGCATTCTCTCAGTGATATCATGAATCGTTGCTTGTACAAGATATTTTTTTGCAATTATAAAATTTTTAAGTGATATTTCCGTATCTATGAGGGTATTATCCTTACGCTTATGCTGCCAATAGAAATATTGAGGGATTCCCATATGAGCCTGGTTTATTTTTTCCAAAACTGACTCTTTGGAGTTCTTTCCGTCAGGTTGAATGGCTGGGGAAAATTCCCAGGGAGTATGGCCTATAATTTCTTCTTTAGGGTATCCAAGAAGATTGGAAAAACGCACATTGCATTCTTCATATTTATCCGAAAGTATGCAGATCCCTTCTGCAGAGGCTTCAAATAATGAACGGAATCTTTTTTCGCTTTCTATTAATGCTTCCTCCGATATTTTCTTCTCCGTAATATCATGGAAACTCCAAACCCGGCCGACAATATTATTGTTTAATTTTTGCGGTATAGAATATCTTTCAAATGTCTTCCCGTCGAAAAATTCTAAAGTATCAATGCTTTCTGATTCAGGATGTTCGTATAGCCAGTTTATTCTGGCAATAAATGCATCAGGTTCTTTTAAGTTGGTTTTTAAAAACTCAAGTAGTTTAATTTCGCTTTTTGAAAAAGTCAGATCAAAAGGTATATTCCACATCTTGATAAATTTTTGGTTCAGCCACGTTATTTCACCTTTTAAATTAACAACAAAGATTCCGTCTGCAGTCGATTCTAAGGTTGCGTTTAATAATGAAATTGCCTGGTTTGTTTTAAATTCATTTTGTTTTCGCTCGGTTATATTATTAAATATTGAAAGCAGACAGGGTTCCTTGTTTTCAATTTCAAAAAAGGAACTGGAAATCCCAAGCCAGATTATTTTTTCGTTCCATAACGTAACCTCATATTCAAAGTATGAATTTTTCCTTGTATTTTCGAACCGGTCTTGATGTATTAATGGAGCTTGATCTTTGAATTCCTTCCCATATACTACGGTTATCGGTTTGCCTTCTAATTCAGATCTTTTTTTATTTACAAGCTGGCAATATGTTTTGTTTACCATTAGGATTTTGCCTTGCTTATTGGTTAATCGCATTCCGTCATTTGAATTTTCCCAAACAAGACGAAATAGCCGGAGTGATTCTTTGTCTGCTTTTACGGTTTTCTTACGATCCGGTATCTTGTGTGCTAAAAGTATTGCAGCATTATTATCCGCAGGCAGAATTATTCCATATATGGATTGTTCGGTATAGCGGTCGGATAACTTAAATTTAATAGTTACTGTATTTTTTGTTTTAATTGTTTTTTTTATACCGTTAATAATATAACTGGCTTGATTCTTTGGCAAAATATCACAAATCGTTTCTCCTAATAGTTCAGAAGTAGGAACAATTTGTTGTAAATGCTGTGGGGATGAATCGGAAACTTTTAAGTAAGAACCCTTTTTATCAAATATTATTGCAATATAAGGATGTGATTTAAATAATAATAAAAATTTAATCTCGGATTTGTTAGCTGAATTCCGTTTATTTCTATTATTAATTTTAGCATGATTCTCCGGTTCGCTATTTTGATCTTTCATCGTTTTAAGGAGTTGCGGATTTGTTTTATACTGGTCGATTATATTTTTAGACTTCTTTATATTCAATTGATACTATCGAAAATATTTTTAAAAATTAAAATTCAAAATAATTTTAACCTTAACTGAATTTCACTTGTATGTTATTTGAAATTGTACATCGAATTAAACTGATAAAATCATCTTTTGATAAGTAGATATTTATTATTTATATGAGACTGATATTGAAGTAATAAACAGGTTCTCTCCCACTTATTAAAATAATATTCTAATATAGAATAATATACTGAAAAAAATATTCACAAAGTAATGATACTTTATTGTTTCGATAATTATTTTCTTCAAGTAGCCCCCTCATTTTTATTCGAAATATCAATATTGTTAGGTTATAAAAATGGTTAATAATTCTGCTAATTAGCTCCGTTTATTATATTTTTAATTAAACCGGTTAACGTTAATTTATCAAATGGTTTTGAAACATAATGTGTGCAGCCTGCAGCTATAAATTTTTCTTTGTCTCCTGCCATTGCATACGCTGTTAGAGCAATAATCGGTGTTTTCTCATATCTTGTTTCATTTCTAATTTGTCGGGTCAATTCGATGCCATTCATTCCCTTGCCCAGGTTAATATCCATAAGAATAAGATCATAATGTGCTGAGTTTACTTTTTCCAGGGCTTCTTCTGCGTTTACGGCAAATTCTATTTCACAAATATTTTTTAAAAATATTTTTACTACATCACGGCTGGGTTGATCATTTTCGACCAACAGTAATAGAGGCATGCTATCAGATTGATTATTTGATATACTCATTTTAAATAAATACAAATGATTTTTATAACCAATTTTTACTTATATGTATTTAAAATAGCAAATATTTAGGATATAATGAATATATTTTGGTTAAAAGATTTACTTGTAAAAGATAATTTCAGCAAAAAAATATTTTTCGTATCTGCAATTAATTGCGTTTTTCAGAGTAATGCGTTAAAAATGAAATTTTTGATTAAATTCACAGGGTTCTTTAATAAGTATTAAATTAAAATTTGAAGAATTATAAAATAATCATACAGTATGACGGGACAAACTATTGCGGTTGGCAAATTCAGCAAAATGCCCCGACTATCCAACAGGCAATTGTAGATAAACTGGAAATCATTACTAAAATTAAGGTAAATCTTACTGGAGCCGGAAGAACTGACTCTGGTGTGCATGCTTTAGGGCAGGTTGCAAATTTTAACTTAGAAAGTGAAATAGATACTTATAGATTTCGTTATTCTCTTAACTCTATCTTGCCGGTTGATATTTCTATAACCCGTATGGAAAAAGTTTATGAAAAATTTAACGCAAGATTTGATGCAAAAAAACGCAGTTATATTTATTTGTTATCATATATTAAATCGCCTTTTTTGTTAAAGTATTCATATTTCTATCATGAAAAATTGGACTGTAGTTTATTAAATAATATCAGCCAATCCCTTCTGGGTGAAAATGATTTTACATCTTTCGCAAGAAAAAATACGGAAACAGAAAATAAAATATGTAATATATATAATATTAAATGGAAAGAAACAAAGGGACTGATAGTATTTTTTATTGAGGCCGACAGGTTTTTGCATGGAATGGTGAGAACTATAATAGGCACACTAATTAAGGCGGCAAAAACAAATCAAAACTCAAAATTTATTAAAGAAGTATTATCAGCAAAAGACAGGGAGTGTGCAGGTGAAGCTGTCCCGGCAAAAGGCCTGTTTCTCTTTAAAGTTAAATATTGAAATTAAATTATTATTAGCATGTAATTGTGATTAATTAACAAAAGTAATATAAAAATAAATGTTATAATTAAAAATTTTACTAGCCAAACAATGGTATAAAAATGGAATTCCTTTCTCAAATGCATCCTAAAATTATTCATTATCCGGTAGCCCTTTTTGCTGTTTATGCTTTACTGGAAATTATCGGAGCTTTATTTAAGAAAGATTTCTTTTCTAAATCAGCTCATCTTATTCTATTCTTGGGATTAATCGGGGCAATTATTGCTGTACTTACGGGAAATTCTGCTGCGGAGGCACTTCAACACCTGAACAAAATCAAGTCGGTTATTCCCGGTGAAGCAGTGAATGCGCATATGGAGTATGCAAATTATACTCTTTGGTATTTTGCTGGACTTTTGGTATTGCGGACTTTTATAGTGTTGAATAAAAAATTTTCAAACAGCATAAAGTATTTATTTCTAATCTTATCTTTAATAGGCGTGCTCCTTATATATAAAACCGGCGAGCTCGGAGGAAAGCTTGTTTATAAATATGGCGCCGGGACAGATTTAATCCGGAAGGAATTAAATAATGGGCAATCTGCCGGAAGTTATAGGGATAAGATTTTTAAAGGAAAACAGGAATGAAAATTGGCGGATGATAAAATAAAAATCGGTTCAATATTATTATTAATAATATTTATAAATGCGGCCGGATTTCTATTGAAATATTATGAATTAGATTCCTATATAATATTTGTAGGCTTTCGTTTTTATATAAGCCTCATTTTGCCTTTTTTTATCATCTGCCGTTTTTCACTTTTCGATAATATAAAGGAATTATTTATTCATCCCTTATATAATAAAACCTTTCAGCCGCTCGTTTGGATATTTTTACCTTTACTTATATCGCTTTCGTTTCTTTATTTTACTAAACAAATCGGAATCGGTGATCCTGATTATTTTTATGAATTTGGGCTCTCTTCAATATTCGATTATCCTCTTTATGTTATCTGGAATTTACCTCATCTTTTAGTATTTGCCCTATTTGTGATTTTAATTCAGCCTGCAGTAAAAAATAAATTATCTCTTTTATTCATAATTACTTTATCTTGTTTCGTATTCGTTTTTTTTCCCATAGGATCAGGCAAGATTGATTATTTGGATATCATTTCTTTGATCTTAATTGTTGCTTCAGCAGTATTAATATTAAGATACTATCAGAATATTTATTGGTTTTCGATCATTATTTTTACAATCCTGTGGACCAATATTTTAGCATTTGGGAGCGGCTCCCAGTTACTGATTCATATCCTTTTTGCATCTAAATACGAATCGTGGGACGGCTTTTTTGATGTAAGTAAAAATTTACATTCATACCTGCTGCCCGTACAATCAGGAATTACGTTTATTATTATTGTCTGCTCTGTTTTATTAAGAAAAATAAAAACTGATATTGTTGAGAAGAAATCTTAATTTTGTACTTAAGTATTTAAGATTAAATAATTAATGATGAAGAAATTACTAATAATGTCGCTTTTAGTCATGGCTACTGCCTTTGCACAAAAAGTTCCGATTGACGAAGCAAGGGGAGTTTTTATTTCTTTTGGTGTCGGTCCAAGGCTGCCCATTAATTCCTTTGCAAATTCTACTAGCATCGGTTACGGCTTAGATATGGAAGTTTCATATACAGATAACGAATTCCTCCCGTTGTTTTTATACGGAAAAATTGGATTTGACCAGTATCCTGGTGCACAATCATATTATGAAACAACTGATTATTCAAATTATTCAACTAGTGCACTTCCGGTTTGTTTAGGTGCAAGATATTATTTCCATCCGCTTGTAGAAAATGTAGTCCTTTTTATGCCTGTTGTCGAACTCTCGGCAGATTATACTTATTTCCAAAAACTACATCAATTTAAACCTGAATCTGGAAACAGCAATTATCTTGAGGATATTTCAAAATATGGATTTAGTGCCGGAGCGGGTTTATCAATGTTTTTACTTGAGATTATGTTGTCTTATAATTTTAATCAAACAAATCAATATCTGTCTCTTGATTTGAAAGTAAGGCTTCCTCTTTATATTAGCTTATAAATGATAAAGTATGAAATACCAAAATATTTTATTGGATAAAAATAGACCGGTTGCAATAGTTACAATAAATCGGCCTGTAAACTGAATGCCCTTAACAATCTTACTCTCGAAGAATTGAAGGAAGCTTTCATTGATAAACGGACTAAAAATCGAAACCAACCTGTTTCGTTATGTTGTGGTTCAAAGGATTTCAAAGAATGCACTTCGGCCTTTCTTGAAAAAGAAAAGCTGCTTTTAAAGATGAATAACTGGGCTTAATAAAAGGTGGAATAATTTATAAGGTTACTCTGAGATTTTGCAAAGTTTTATTCTAAGCCAAACCAAATAATATTTTTAAAATCTAAGTGTTTATGCAAATAGATATTTCTCCCTTAAAAAAAAGAATAATTATCTTTCTCTTTTGCTTGGCAATCATTGCTTTGGCAGCTAATGTTATTATTGATAAAATATTTAATGACAGTGACTCAGCAGTGGTTCGCGGTTTGGACGCAAACTCCGTCAATAAAGAATTTTTAAATGATCTTAATAAATTCGGATTAAAAAGTGATTGGATAGTTAAAGTAAATAATAAAATATCTAAAGGTATTCCCTCTTATAATGTCGAACTTCCTAAAGATTTGCCAATTCCTGTAGTACTTTCTGAAGTATATGCTTCTTTTTATTCACCGGATATAAAAATAAAGTCTTTGGAAAAAACTATTGGTGGAAAGACAGAATTGCAAATATACTTGCAAAATACCTTAAAACTTAGGGCTGAATTTAATTATGGGAATGATATCAGAAGGGATGCCGGAAATCTTGGAATTATTGTCTTTGGATTAGAGCAGCTTAATGCTAAAGATTTAACTGCTATGATTGAATTCCCACAAACTTTTATTACAGCTCTTATCCCTTCTAAATCTGCGGTTAAATTAATACCGGATATAATCGATAATCGGAAAGAATACGCAATTTTAATAAATGATAAAATAAGCGATCTGGACTATAGACTAAATAACGATTTTTCATTATACAGGTTAAAATTAATAATCCGTTCAATTATTGGAACTTTTCCGGACGCTGTATTCTTTATAATAGATGATCATTCAAGTCTTTATTCATCTTCATCAGGTAAAATTATATGCGATGAATTTACAAAACGGAATATTAAACTTATAAAAGAAAGCCTACTTCCTGAAATATTGAACGACTCCCGCAATGAACAAATTGGATTATTCCGGAATAATGTGGAAAAAATACATTTTGGCAGTAGTAAATTAATTTCAATCCGTGCAGAAGATTTCAGAATAATCAAACCGGAAATATTTAGCTTGATAAAAGTAGGGTATAAATTTATAAGTCCTTCTGTGATTATTGCAGCCGATTATAAAAACTATTACCCAAACTAATTTTCGGATTATAATAATTTGGATCAGTCTATTTCCTTTTTATTATTCTGAAAAGAAAACACTAAAGGCTGCCTTATATATGCAATTGACTATCTAGATAATGTTCATTATTTCATTTCCCCTGTTATCAACCTCTATTATTTCAGAATGATTTAAATTTTTCAACTGGTCCAGAACTTTTTCTTTATCACCTACAATTACCGTTATTGCTTTATCCGGATGGATATATTTTTCGGCTGCACCATTCACATGATCAATACTTACTGATTTGATATTATTTATATAGCTGTTGAAATAATTATCAGGCAGGGAATGAGTAACCATACTGATTAAACTTGATGCAATTTGTTTATTAGTTTCAAAGTTAGATGGAAATTTCCTTATTAATGATGTTTTTGCAAAATCCAGTTCCTCATTTTTAACTCCGGCTCTGATCGAGATTAGTTCATTAAATATTTCCCTGACTGCGTTCCCGGTGTTTTCCGCCGCCACAGAAGTTGTAACAAAAAAGTAAGCAGATTTTTTTAAATAGGTGAACCTTGAATTAGCTCCGTAAGTATATCCCTTATTCTCCCTTAGATTTAAATTTATCCTGCTGGAAAACTGTCCGCCAAGAATATTATTTAAAATTGTCTTGGGAAAGAAATCTTCTTCTCTTCGGTTAGGTGCGTAGTGTCCGATCCTTATTTCACTTTGTACCGATCCCTTTTTATCAAAAAGAAAGATTTTGCTGCTCCGGGTTTCCTTGGGGAAAAAAATATTATTAGAAATTCCTTTACCGGTCCAATCCTTAAATGAAAATTCAAGTTTATTTATCAGTTCCACTCTGGTAATATCTCCAACAACTATCAATTTTGAATTACTCGGAAGAATAAAGTTTGAATAGAAAGTTTTAATATCATCTATTAAAATATTTTTAACATCAGCATCATAACCAACTATTGGTGATGAGTATGGGCTTGATTTCCCGAAAATAATATAATCAAAAACTAAATCGGCTATTTCGTCCGGTTCATCCTGCCGCTGAAGTATATGGGTTATAATTTTTCTTTGCTCGCGTTTAAAATCATCTTCATTAAAATGAGGAGCTTTTAATACTGTTGAAAAAAGTTCCAATGATTTATTAACATTTTCTCTCAACGATTGAAGTGAGAAAAATACGTTATCTTCACTGCTGGAAACATTGAAATTAGACCCCAGGATATCAAATTCGTCGCTTAATTGAAGCGAACTATATTCTCCTGCTCCTTCATCAACTGACAATGAGAATAAATTAGATAATCCCTTTTTAGCTTCCGGGTCTAAATAACTTCCGGCATTTATTAAAAGATTAAATTGAAGAATTGGAAGGTTGTTCTTTTTTATAAAGTAAACTTCAAGATTATTATTTAGGGTAAATTTCTCTATCCCTGGTAGGGAGAAGTTTATTTCTCCGGTTGGCAAAGGTTTTATAGATCCATCAAATGATTGCATTAAAAATTTATTCCTCCTTGCGTGGTACTATATGAAGTTCAACGTATGGTTTTGTGAGATAATTATCGACTACATCTTTAATCTTTTCATTATCGATTTCTTCAAATCGTTTTAAATCATAATTAAATGAATTCGGTTCATTAAGAAAAAAATTATAAGAATTTAATTGGTCCGCGATAAAATCTAGATTTTGCAATGAATAAATAAAGTTTGATTTGATTCCATTCTTTGACCTTAATAATTCTTTTGCTTCAACTCCACCGGTTTTCAACTTTTCTATTTCTTTGAATATTTCATCTTTTAAAGTGTTTAAACTTAATCCCGGTTTTGCTGTTGCGATAATGGCAAAAAATCCTCCGAACTTCCCCGAAAATTGGTAGGCGGTTATATCCTGTGCAATTTCTTTTTCGAACACCAAATTTTTATAAAGTCGGGAACTTTTTGAACCTGAAAGAATATCGGATGCAATATCAAGAGCCGCATCGTCTTTACCATATGCAGTATCTGAATGCCAGGCAAGGTAAATCCTTTCCAGTTGAACATTATCATGATGTTTAATTAAAATATTTTTTTCTAAAATCGGACGTGTGACTTCAAGCCGGTTTAAAGGTCCATTAAATTTTATATTGGCGAAATATTCTTCAATCAAATCTTTAGCCTTTTTGGTTTCAAAATCTCCTGCAAGTACAATACTTGCATTTGATGGTGAGTAGTAAGCTTTGAAGAATTCTGTTACATCTTCAAGTGTGTATGCTATTATATCGGGTAAAAACCCGATTGTCGGCCAGCTATATGGATGATTATCCGGAAATAGATTTGAGACTATCAGTTCCCAGGCTAAACCGTATGGTTGGTTGTCATATCTTTCTAATCGTTCGTTTTTTACAACACTTATTTGGTTGTCCAGTTTTTCCTGGGTTAAAGCCGGTAGGAAATTTCCCATCCTGTCAGATTCAAGCCAAAGTATTAAATTTAAAAAGTTTGAAGGAACTTTTTCATAATAATTTGTCCGGTCAAAGCTTGTTGAACCATTCAGGTTTCCGCCTGCTTCTTGAATGTACTTAAAGTGCATTTCCTTCGGAACATTCAGTGAACCCTGGAACATCATATGTTCAAACAGATGGGCTATTCCTGTTTTACCTTTTCTTTCATTTGCTGAGCCAACCCTGTACCAGATATTTCCGGCAACTAAAGGAAGATCGGTATTAGGATATAGAATTACTTCGATACCGTTATTCAATTTATACTTTTCATATTTGATATTTAAAATATCCATGTGCTTTTTGAATAATTTTAGTAAGCAAAAAAAGGCGGGTTAGTCCCGCCTTTTGAGAGTTGAAATATATCGTAAAAGTTTAATTAAGTAGTAACAAAATTCTGTCAGGGCGTATTGAGCCGATTAAACGGAATAAGTCCGTAAAAGGAATATCGCGATCCCACGAAAATAATGTAATAAATGCTTCGCCAACAACCAGGTCTCTAGGAACAAATCCCCAAAATCGGGAATCAAGACTGTCGTCACGATTATCACCCATCATAAAATAATAATTTTGGTCAAATGTGTATGACTTAACAGGTTTACCTTTAATCGTTACAATTCCATTTTGAACATCAACTACTTTTTCTCCGTATGCACGGTTTATAGTTGTTTCCCACTGCTCAATATTATTTGCATCAAGCGGAATAGTATATCCTTTTTTAGGAACAATAAGCGGTCCGTAATTATCTTCATTCCATGGCATTCCCTTAGGGAATATTCTTGGCTCAACAATATCTTTGGGACGTGCAAATGATTCAAGATATTTTATATGAGGCGGTATCCATAGTTCCTTATGATTAACATATACAACTTTGTCAATTACCTGGATTGTATCACCTGGGAGTCCGATGCATCTTTTTACATAATTTACTCCGCGGTCATCGGCAAAAATCTGGTCTCTCATTCCCGGGAACTCAAAGACAACTATATCTTTTCTGTGCGGCTCACGTAATGCCGGAAGTCTGAAATGTGGTATCTCAATTTGTGTAAATGGGATGTATTTTGTTGATTCGGAACCGAATATAAATTTATTTACCAAAACAAAGTCGCCAACCAGAATTGTATCCTCCATTGATCCTGTTGGAATCCTTGTATTTTGAACAATAAAAGTTATTATAAAAAATGCCGCAATACCGGCAAATAAGAGAGATTCAATAAACTCTCTTGTCTTTTCTTTAGTTGTTTTAACTTTTTTTAGTTCTTCTTCAGTTTTTATACCAAAAAATCTTTTTAAACTCAGTTTTAAACGGCAATTTTTTGCTCCGGATTTAATTTGGAAATTATTCTATAATTAATTCTTTAAATGCTCAAGTTTCTCTTTTAACAGGTCATTTACTACTTTCGGATTCGCTTTTCCTTTACTTTCCCGCATCACCTGTCCAACAAAGAATCCAAACACTTTATCTTCACCATTAATGTATTGTTTTACCTGGTTTGAATTGTTGCTCAATATTTTTTCAACAATCTTTTCAATTTCCGAAGAATCGGTAATTTGTACCAGATTTTTCTCTTTGACGATTTGAGAAGGCATTTTGTTCTCTTTTAACATAAGTGGGAATACATCTTTAGCAATTTTTCCGCTTATAGTGCCTTCTTTAATTAAATTTATCAATTCACCAAGGCTTGCCGGTTGAATTGAAAAGTCTTTTATATCAACTTTTCCATCATTAATTACTTTTAGAACATCGGTCATAATCCAGTTGCTTGCAGCTTTGTAATCGGTTGTGGTTTCAATTACTTTTTCATAATAATCAGCAATGGATTTGGTTTGAGTTAGTACTTCGACATCATATTTTGGAAGGTTAAATTTACTAATCAATCTCTCTTTTCTCACTTCAGGTAGTTCGGGCATTCCATTTGCTATTTCTGATTTCCATTCTTCACTTACTATAACCGGCATAAGATCAGGATCGGGAAAGTACCTGTAATCATGGGCTTCTTCCTTACTTCTCATGGAGTAGCTCTCATTTTTATCGGCATCCCATAGGAGAGTTTCCTGGATAACTTTGCCTCCATCTTCTATTATATCAATCTGACGTTCTATTTCATGATTAATTGCTCGTTCTACATTGCGGAAAGAATTCATATTTTTTATTTCCGCTTTTGTGCCCAGTTTTTTTTCTCCTTTTAACCTTACCGATACGTTTGCATCACATCTTAATGAACCTTCCTCCATATTGCCGTCGCAAATATTAAGATACTGTACAAACTGTTTAATTTTGCTCAGATAAAGATACGCCTCCTCAGCTGTTCGCATATCCGGTTCACTTACTATTTCCATTAATGCAACTCCGCACCGGTTAACGTCAACAAAAGATTCGTATGATTGATCATGAATTAACTTGCCGGCGTCTTCTTCCATATGAATTCTGGTAAGGCCTATCCTTTTGGATGATTCATCCGGGAAAGTTATATCTACATATCCATTTTCACAAATGGGCTCTTCGTATTGAGATATTTGATATCCTTTCGGAAGATCAGGATAGAAATAATTTTTTCTTGCAAAAACCGATTTTTCATTTATTGTACAGTTTGTTGCAAGGCCCATCAATACAGTATATTCAACCACTTTTTTATTAAGTACAGGTAAAACTCCTGGGTGACCGAGACAAATTGGGCAAATGTTGCTGTTAGGTGAATTTCCGAATTTTGTTGAGCACTTGCAAAATGCTTTGGATTCTGTTAATAATTGTGCATGGACTTCAAGTCCTATTACAGCTTCGTATTTTTGGTTCATTTCTCTGAATTTAATATTTAAAGTTTAAATATAAAAAAGAATTATATCATATTGAAGGAAGAAAAGAGCCCTTGTGCGTTAATAAATAGTTACTGATTAAAAAGTTTAAGACATTAAATTTCCATTTTCTTTATAATAACTCTGGATTACACGACTCATTAATATTATACTAATATTTAAATTTTAGAAATTTGGTAATAATATGAATAAGAATATTAAATTCAGGGCGCTTGAGGTAACTGAAAAGAATGGAAAGTTTTATCGTGAAGTAATAGAAAAAAATATTGCTGATCTGCCGCATGGAGATGTTTTAATTAAAGTTCAATATTCCTCACTTAATTATAAAGATGCACTTTCTGCAGCAGGTAACAAAGGTGTGACAAGAAAATATCCTCATACACCTGGGATCGACGCGGCCGGTATTGTAGTGACATCATCGAAAATGAATTTTAAACCAGGTGATGAGGTTATAGTCACCGGATATGATCTTGGGATGAATACTCCCGGAGGATTCGGTCAATTTATCAGTGTCCCATCGGATTGGATTGTAAAATTGTCGGGTAATATGTCTTTGAAAGAGAGCATGATATACGGAACTGCGGGATTCACCGCAGCATTTGCGCTTGAAAAGCTAGAGGCCTCAGGCTTGGTAAAAAATGGAGGTGAATTATTAGTTACTGGAGCAACTGGAGGCTTAGGTTCACTGGCTGTTGCAGTGGCGGCCAAAGCTGGTTATAACGTTACCGCTGCAACCGGTAAATCCGATAAGAGCGATTTTTTAAAATTACTTGGTGCCCGTAAAATATTAAAACGGGAGGAAGTGGATGATAAATCAGGTAAAGCTCTTCTGCCGGCACGTTGGGAGGGGGTAATCGATTCTGTCGGTGGTAATATATTATGTACTGCAATTAAATCAACAAAATATAATTGTTGTGTTGTTGCCTGCGGATTAACTCAGTCTTCTGAATTGAACTTAACAGTTTTTCCTTTTATACTACGTGGAGTAAATTTATTGGGGTTAAGTTCAAGCCATTGCACAATGGAACTAATAACAAAAATTTGGAACAAGCTTGCTGCAGACTGGAAACCGGGATGCCTGGCACAAATATGTAAAGAGTGCACGTTGGAAGAATTAAGCGGGATGTTTGATTTAATATTAAATGGAAAAATTACGGGAAGAGTTGTAGTAAATTTAGAATTGTGAAAGGCGGTAATTTTTTTAATATATAACCTCTAAAATAAAATGGTTAAATAATATGGAACTAAAGCAATACCTCATCGATACATTTAAATTCAACGATTATGCAAATAAACTAGTTTTGAAAAAAATAAAAGAATTGCCGGAAAAGGATGAAGCAATAAATCTGTTCAGTCATATTATAAATGCGCAGAACAAATGGCTTGCGAGGATACTGCAGGATCTGGATGCACACACTATGAGTCCCTGGAATCCGGTTTATAATTTAGATGAATTGGAAATCAAATGGAATGAAAGCCTCAAAAAATGGATTGATTTCCTGGAAAGCAAAAGCGAGGAAGAATTATTTGAAGAGATATTATTTATTGCAGTTGACGGCGAGAAGTGGCACACTATTTTAAAAGATATACCACTGCAATTAAATTATCATTCAATTCATCACAGGGCTCAGATTCAATCAATTATAAGAAAACAGGGGTTAAAACCGGATTCAGTTGATTATATAGGTACTGTGTATAAAAAAATTGAGTGAGTGAATATAGATATGCTGACTAAAGATTACATAATGCGTATGATTAATTCGCTTATAAAAGTATTGGAAAAATTATTACTTTTAAAAGAAAGTAAGAATTATAATGGAGCTCTGGATGAAATTGAAAAAGTAACAAAAGAATTATTTGGTCTTGATAGAAAATTTATTAACAGCATATCAGACACACAATTAATTAATATGATTGGTGTCTCAGAATCATTGCTTGCCCCGAATTGTTATTTACTTGGTGTTCTTTTTAAGGAACAAGCTGAAATAATTAAACTTCAGGGTAATCGTGGGATAAGTTTAGAAATGTTTGAGAGATCCTTTAATTTTTTTAGCCAAGGCTTACAACATTCTACTACTTTGATTGAGCCTGACCATTTATTTAAAATTAATTCTGTAATTGAATCTCTTGGGGAAGCGGAAATTAGTATCGAGACGGAAAAAAATCTTATCTTTTATTATGAATTTATTGGGAAATTTGATAAAGCTGAAGATCTAATTTATGATCTTATAGATTTCGATTCCAAATATACCATTGATGGAATTAAATTTTGTGAACGCCTTTTGAAGAAAGAGGATTCTGCGCTAATTCTTGGAAATCTTCCCCGTGAAGAAATTACAAGCAGCCTGTCATTTTTAACTAGTAAACTAAATAATTGCTGAAATAAATAGTAGAGAAAAGAGCACAATTTTGTTAATTAATTGGACAACTTTTAGTTTAATTGACAATTAAATATATAAATCCATTTATAATTGAAGACCATAATTGAAGTTAAACTCATTTTAATTTAACTTTCATTGTATGGTGTGAAAATTGTTTGTTCTATAATGATGCTTATCATTTGACCGGAGTGAGGCAAATTGTAGCTGTAAATGCGAATACAAAATTATGAACAGTTTCGCAAAAAAAGAACATAAAGGTGATTTATGAAAAGAATAATTATTATTCCATTTCTTTTTGCCGCGTTGATGATAGCAGGTTGCGCAATAACTACTGAAACCTCTTCAACAGACACTATAGATCGGCATCCAGATCCTACGTTTAGTGATTTGGATAGCTATGGTACCTGGGTTAATGTTCCTGATTATGGTTCTGTTTGGAAACCTTACGCTGAAAATAACTGGCAGCCATACTCAGATGGACAATGGGATTGGACCGATCAGGGTTGGATGTGGGATTCTAATGAACCTTACGGTTGGATAGTTTATCATTATGGATATTGGCAGTTTACCGATTATGACGGATGGTTCTGGATTCCCGGTTATGAATGGGCGCCGGCTAGAGTAAGTTGGTATAATTCAAATGAATATGTAGGATGGGCTCCTCTTCCTCCTCCAGGTATCGGCGTATCGGTAATATATAATGAAAGATATGAAAATAGAGTGTGGGTCATTGTTCCAACCGCAAATTTTACCAGGAGTAATGTCCGGCAGTATCGAAATAGATCTTACGATCCCGGAGTCTCAGTGTTACGTTCAAATGATGGGGGACGCGGGCCGGATGTAAGTGATATTGCACGTGCTTCTAATAGGCCTGTCAATGTTGTTCAACCTACTCGCGAGCAGGTGAATAAAGGTAAGCATCAATTAACGCGAGTAAGAGTTCAGAATAATAACCCTGTTAGCCCTTCAACAATTAAGAATCAGTCAAATCCAGATAAGCGCCCTGATCAAGTAAATCCTCAAAAACCGGCGACCAATACTAATGAAAAAGATAGTAGGAGACAGGTTGATGTAAATAACCAGAAAGCAGCATCCAATCAACCTGAAATTTACGAGAGTAAACCGGTTGAAATAAATACAATTCAGAACAATACCGGTTCTAATAATATAAATTCAAAAAAATCTGGTCACCATAAATCAGGGCATAAGAAAAATGTAACAAAAACAGTGCAGAATACTTCCTCTACCGTTGCTCCAACACAACCATCGGCACCGCAACGGGCTGCCGTTCAACAACAGGCTCCTATTGAGCAACAGGCGCCTGCTCAGCAAAGGGCTACTGTTCAGCAAAGGACACCAACTCCTGCAAGGACTAATAATAACAATAGTAGCCAGAAAAATGATCAACGATGATATTAATTCTGATCCGGTGAATTTTCATTAAAGATATTTTAAAGCTCTTTGACTAAATGATCAAAGAGTTTTATTTTTTTAAGTCTGTTTTATAAAATCAATAGTAAGTTTAAATAATTATATTAGGTTTTATTTAAAAAAAATTCTAAGTTCGACGGGCAGAATTATATCAATTTTGTATTAATTCCACTTGAACCTTTGATTAAATATACAATGATTATTTATATAATAACAACAACAGTTAAAACCGAACTTGAACATGAGTGGTTGCAATGGGTTAAGGAAAAGCGTATCCCGGAAATTTTGAATACGGGCTACTTTTATCACCACCAAATATATAAGGTGAAGCTTCCAACAAATTTGGAGGGAGAAGTTACTTATGTCGTGCAGTATGAGTGTGAATCAATAGATAACTATAACGCTTATGCTGAAAATGATTCTAAGAGGCTACAGGCAGAATATCCTCCGAAATTCATCGGAAAAGTAACAACAGCTCGTACAGTTATGGAAAGTATTTAGTATTTCATTATAAACTATTTTTTCGAAATTTAATCCATTCTCCGTTGATTGATCATTTATATTATTCTAATGGATCCACATTGAACTTTTAAATGACGGTTCAAATCACTTATCAGTAATTATTTCAAGCTGTAATGTTCCTATTGAATGGCATATTTTATATTTTAATAAATATGATTATTTAATATTTAACCGTTAGTGGAAATGTTGGGGCTATGCAAATTAAAGAAAATTTAAATAAATTATTTTCCAATGTAGGCACTGGTTCCGTGCTCACACGGGATAAAATAGAAGATAAATACAAATGGGACCTCACGCATATTTATAAAACTGAGGAAAATTGGGAAGAAGATTTTATTTGGATTGAAGAAAATATTAAACAATACAAAATCTTTGAGGGAAAGTTATCCCAAAATTCAGATATTTTATCTGAATGTTTAATTTTTGATGATTCTATAGGAGTAAAACTCGACAGGCTCCACCTTTATGCTTCACTGGCAAAAGATAGCGATATGAGGGTGCATAAATATCAGGCAATGGATGAACGGATTAGAGGTCTTGTCTCAAAAGTTTTATCTGCAAATTCTTTTATCCGTCCGGAAATTTTATCAATCCCCGCAGATAAATTATTGAAAAATGTGGTAGGAAATAATGCTCTAAAAATTTATAAGCATTATCTAGAAGATATTATAAGGACAAAGACACATACTTTAAGTAAAGAAGAAGAAGAAATTTTAGCATTAGCTGGTGAAACAAGTCAAATTGCGTATAATGCATTTTCCATATTTACGAACGCGGAACTTAAATTCCCGGTAATAAAAGATGAAAACGGAAATGATTTTGAAATTTCTCATGCACGTTTTTACTCAGCAATGTACTCGCTTGACCGTGATTTCAGGCAGAGGGTTTATACCAGTTACTATAATCAATTTAAAGATTTCTCCAATACATTTTCAGTCTTATTTAACGGAAATCTAAAAACACACATCTTTTCATCAAAAGCCCGAAAATATACATCATCAAGGGAAGCTGCACTCGACAGGAATAATATTCCTGTTTCAGTTTATGATAACCTGATTAAAACCATTAATGAAAATTTAAGTCCTTTGCACCGGTGGGCACTGCTAAGAAAAAAAATATTAAAGTATGATGAGCTCCATTCTTATGACTTATATGTTCCATTATTTCAGACAGGTGTCGAAAGAAATTATAGCTTTGACGAAGCTGTAGAAATTGTTTGCAGCGCTTTAAGGCTTATGGGGGATGAATACCTCAAAACTTTGCGTACTGCATTTGAAAACAGGTGGATTGATGTCTATGAAACCCAGGCAAAACGAAGCGGAGCTTATTCGTCGGGTACAACATTCGGTGTTCATCCTTACGTTTTACTTAATTGGTCTGGTTTATTAAATGATGTTTTTACACTAGCGCATGAAATGGGGCATAATATGCATTCTTATTATACAGGGCAATCCCAGCCTTACCCTTATGCCAATTACTCAATATTTCTTGCAGAAGTCGCGTCAACTTTTAATGAGTCATTACTTCTTGATTACTTAATTAAAAATACATCTTCTAAAATAGAGAAACTGGATCTGATTGAAAAATATTTAAGTAACATTACTTCAACTTTTTATCGGCAGGCAATGTTTGCAGAGTTTGAATCATTAGTTTATAAAAAAACAGAAAATGGAGCTGCTTTAACATCGGATGTTCTCGGCGCATTGTTCAAGGATATTTATCATAAATATTGGGGACCGGGACTGGTTCTTGATAAAGAAGATGAGTATACCTGGGCAAGAGTTCCTCACTTTTATTATAATTTTTATGTCTATCAGTATGCAACAGGTTTTGCAGCTTCGGAGATTCTAGCTAAAAAAGTGAAAGAAGAAAAAGATTCTGCTATAAAAAAATATTTAGGTTTCCTAAAAGCTGGAAGTTCTAACTACCCGATAGAAATTCTTAAATCAGCAGGTGTTGATATGAATTCACCAGAGCCAGTTTTGGCTATTACCCGTAAAATGAACTTGCTTTTAGATGAAGTTGAAGTATTGATACGGTAAAGCTCCTGGTTTATTACTCTTAATTCAAATGATTAAGACTAAAATTAATTTTAGTTTAGTTGTGTTATATTACTATAAGTCTCTTCATTTGATAAGCAATAAAAGATTATTTATTCTAAACAATTTTATCCTTTATTTATAAATTAATTCTTATAAAAGTTATGAAAAATTATTTTATCCTTATCATCATTGTCCTTATTATAATCCCATCAGCTTTTTCACAGAAAAAAGCATTTAGTATTGCCGATCTGTATAAAATTAAAAACGTTAGTTCACCTGTTGTATCGCCCGATGGGTTACACATTGTATTTACTCTTTCCGAATATAATCTGCCGAAGGGGTCAACTAAAACAGATATATATATAATGAATCCGGATGGAACCGGTATTAAAGATATTACAAGCAACGATAAAAATGATTATAACCCGGTTTGGTCCCATGACAACAAGGGAATTTATTTTATATCCGATAAGACCGAAACTCCCGAATTATTTTATTACAATCTCGACAACGACAGTGTATCACAAATTACAAACATATCAACAGGAGTGGAAAATCCGGTAATCTCACCCAACGGCGGGTTTGTGGCTTTCTCTACAGATGTTTATCCTGAATGTGGGGCGGACGATAATTGTAATAGACTAACTGACTCGGCGGCTGCAATTGGCCCTGTACAGGCTTATGTTGCTGATAATCTGCTTTTCAGACACTGGACTGATTATTCTGCGGGAAAATTTACTCATATTTTTATCTATGACATTAATAACCATTCTTACAAAGATTTAACAACGGGCAAATTTGTTTCTCCTACATTTATGCTCGGCGGTGGTATCGGTTATAACTTTTCTCCTGACAGTAAAGAACTCTGTTTTGTATCAAATCATGACCCGCATCCCGAAGCTTCTACCAATGCAGATTTATGGATTGTACCTGTAACAGGAGGTGACCCAGTTAATATAACAGTTGAAAATAAAGCATGGGATGGAACTCCGATCTATTCACCCGACGGAAAGTATATAGCATATAGGACACAAAAAATTCCCGGTTATGAATCCGATAAATTCAGAATTGCCCTTTTTAATAGAAGTTCAAAGGAGACAAAAATAATCACCGAAAACTTTGATAACTGGATAAATGATTTCTTGTGGAACCATGATTCTAAAACAATATTCTTTACAAGCGATGTTGAAGGTTATTCCCCGCTTTTTAAAATTGATATTGCTTCTGGTTCAATAACTAATGTTACAGAGCAAAAATCAGTTTTAGGATTCGATATCTCGCCCAATGGAAAATTTATATACTACACGGCCAGCTACATAGATAAACCTCGCGAAATTTATCTTCTGAATTTAACGAATGATTTAACTATGAAGTTAACAGATTTCAATAAAAAATTTCTTGAAGATGTTGATGTACGGCCTTCGGAGAAAATGTGGATTAAAAGTGTGGGTGGGAAAAATGTCGAAGTGTTTATTGTTAAACCGCATAACTTTGATCCCAACAAAAAGTATCCATTAATTCTTAATGTTCACGGGGGGCCGCAGGGGCAATGGATGGATTCCTTCAGAGGCGACTGGCAGGTGTATCCAGGTTCGGGTTATATCGTTGCTTTTCCCAATCCGCATGGATCTACCGGCTTTGGACAGGAGTTTACTGCCCAGATTTCTTCCGATTGGGGAGGGCTTGTATTTGATGATCTTATGAAAATAACCGATTCTCTGGAAACGCTTCCTTATGTAGACAAAAAAAGAATTGGCGCAATGGGATGGTCTTACGGCGGTTATATGATGAATTGGTTTCAGGCAAAAACAAAAAGATTTAAGTGCCTTGCTTCCATGATGGGATTATTTGATCTTACTTCTATGTGGGGATCAACGGAAGAATTATGGTTCCTGAATTGGGATTTGAAAGGACAGCCGTGGAACTCGGATTTATATTCCAAATGGTCTCCTTCTAATTATGTTAAAAATTTTTCAACTCCAACATTAATTATCACGGGGGAAAAAGATTACAGGGTGCCTTATACTCAAAGTATTGAATATTTCTCAACACTACAAACTTTGGGAATAGATTCAAGATTAATCATATTTAAAAATGACGGGCACTGGCCAAGTAGTGTAAAATCTATGCCGCTTTATTATGATGCTCATTTAGACTGGTTCCATAAATATTTAGGCGGGGATCCCGCGCCTTATGATGTAAATGAAATGGTAAAAAATTTGAGTTTTAAAGAAGGGAAATAGTAATTTTAGATTAATTATAGGAAGTTATTATCTATATCATGATTTATGCGAAATATGATCGTCTCTTTCTGTTTTCCTATTTTTGCCTGTGTTTAACTTTTAATAGAAAATGTACATTCTAAAACTTTGATAATTATAATAAATTTTAAAGGAAAAAATCTAACTAATTTTTATGAGATAATTATTTCTCTGCGATATATGTCATGAATACTTATAAAACGATTTAATTTGAATTTAGTTAATGCAATGTAATTATCATTTTTTTTGTAAAATGCTTTTATCATTCATCAGCTGTTCATCTGCAAATTAGTAAATTACTGCTAATTATAATTTAGATAAATATGGCATTTTAATAAAGAAACTTCGCACTTCTGTTATTATAATTTTATTTTATGCATAGGCTCAAAATTACTGCTGGAATAATGGTCGTAAATGTTGAATACGTTTGCCTGCCTTTGATTACTGAACTTTTGAGGGGCTGCGGTAACTGGTTGAAGTTTTTCTATTACATGTCTTCTTTGAGTTGTAGAATTATCATCTTCATTTAGGATTTTGAATCTCTGTCCGTAAGAACGCTGCTGATTTTTTTGGTATAAAACCATCGGCTGATTTTCGTAGTGTATATTAATAGTCTGTGGGTTTTGATACTGTGGATTGTCTAATTGTATATTCTGATTTTGGTTATTATCAACTTGAATTTTATGGTATTGAACGTTATCGTATTGTCTATAATCATATTGAATAGTTTCTGTAGGCATATTTGAATTGTGTATGTTTTCAAAAAAATCAGGATTAATATTTCCTGGAGTTGCAGAAAGTACCGGAGTTAATGGCTGTGTTTGAATTTTTGCATATGGTTTATCGCGTTTTCTATCCTTTAATTTGTAGATAAAGTAAGAAGAGATAACTATTAAGGCGCTAACTAATGCAAATATTTTAACTGAGAAAATTATTATTTCAAGTAATTCCATGATTTAAATCCATAATTTTTTATAATAAAAAAGCAACTTCTATACCATACAATATTTTTGAGCTTTAGCATAAAAAATAATTATGAAAAATATATTTGATATGTTTTGTTGTTACGGGTAAAATAGTTGTAAAATAAGCTGTAAGTTAAACTTTTCCAATTCTATTGTAAGAAAGTTTAACTGGTTTCTTTTATCAATTCCCTCTGTAATTGCATTAAAATCATGTTAAATATCTTGGCCTATTATAGCAGATAATCTATCTTATTGAGATAAATATATCATTATGAGACGCAATAACATTAAAAAAAGTACTATATTCAATAATGTTGATTCCATTTTGAATTGTGATGCTAAATCCACTTATAATTTGATTTTCTTTTCAATGTTTAATAATTTAATTATTGGAATTATAAAGGTTTAAACCAAATCTTTAGTTTATTAATCTTCAATAAAATGGATAGGGTAACATTATGACAAAGGCAGATATTGTTGATAAAGTTGCAGCTGGTACGGGATTAACGAAATTGGAAACAGAAGCAATAATTGAAGGATTTTTTAAAACTGTTATTGAAGCTCTTAAAGAAGGCAAAGGTATAGAGATAAGAGGATTCGGAAGTTATAAAGTTAAGAAAAAAAATGCCCGCCAAGCTAGAAATCCTAAATCTGGAGAATCTGTTTTCGTTCCCGAACACTTTGTACCTACGTTCAAGTTTTCTAAGGATTTTAAAGAATTAGTAGATGTTGGGATGAAAGAGCCAAAATAGAATGGTTAAATTTTGTCCTGGATGTGGTTTCAGTTTAATTCAAGAATTTAAGTTTTGTCCTGAATGTGGTTATGAATTAGATAAAGTTAGACAAGTTACAAGCACTGAAGACCAGGTTATTCTGAATGAATTTGAAAAAAACAGATTTGTTGATAAAATAATATGCGATAACTGTGGTGAAGAAAATGACTTAAAAACTATTAACTGTTCTGGATGTGGAGTAAAACTTTTAGGCTCAATTACTAGGGAAATTGAGCACAACCCAGTTAATCAAAATGAAAATATTACACCAGATGTGAAGTCTAGAACGGTTATTAAACCTGCTAAAACAAAAAAAAATAAAACCGAATTAAAAACTTTCCCGACTATCAAAATAAAAAGTTTAAGCAAAACTAAAACCATTGCGATAATTTCAATCGGTACAGGGCTTGCGATAGTGATATTAATTTTTTCGGGTTTGTTGAATACCCTGATTGTTCCTGTTAATACTGCAAGTGTTAATACAAATCAGAATTCCGGTATTGATCTAAACAATTTAAAAAAAATTAATGACCTTGAAGCCGTGATAAAAGCCAACCCTTCGGATACAACTTCTATCTTGGAATTAGCCAATTTAAAAAATGATGCGGGTATGTTTGAACAAGCAATAGTAAATTATAAGCAATATTTATCTTTAGTTCCCAATGATCCGGCTGCAAGAATAGATATGGGTATATGCTATTATAATTTGCAGAATTTTGATACGGCAATAAACGAGATGGAGCAAGCGCTTAAATACGATCCTAAACTGCAGATTGGCTATTTAAACTTAGGAATAGTAAATTTGGCAGCCGGAAAAATGGAAAAATCTAAGGAATGGCTAAAAAAAGCTGTAAACATAGATCCTGATTCTGAAAATGGCAAAAAGGCACAAGAGCTATTGAGTTCTCATAATAATCAAATAAATGGAGGTAAGTAATGCCTTGCGGCAGAAAACGTAAAAGACATAAAATGTCTACTCATAAAAGGAAAAAAAGACTTCGGAAAAATCGGCATAAGAAAAAAATAAGATAGCCTGATACTTTTCTTTTTGTAGATAAAATGGTAAATGATATTTTTATGTTTACCATTTTCTACTTTTCGGCCATCTTAGCTCAGCTGGTAGAGCAGCGCATTCGTAATGCGCAGGTCGCCGGTTCGATCCCGGCAGATGGCTCCCTTCAATAATTATTATCATTTAATAACCTACTTTAAATACATGGCACTAACTACAATTTTATCAAAAAGATACAAAATCAATTATTTTAAAAAATAGTCTTTTTAATAAAAATTATGTAAAAAAAATAAGAATATTCTTGACATTCTGATATATTTTTGGTTAATTTTGGAGGGTTGTGGGTAATTATGGTGAAAATGACCAAAAAATAGGAAAGAATTTGTTCAGAGGACAATTTACATATTCCGTAGACACAAAAGGCAGATTAAGTATTCCTGCAAAACTTCGAAAGCATGTTTCTCCGGAATCTAATGATACATTTATTATGACTTAGGGCACAGCTAACTGTATTGATGTTTATCCGTTGGATCAATGGCAGATATTTGAATCCAAATTGCTAACTTTAAACCCTTTCAAACCGAACAATGCAAAATTTATTAGAATGATTTTGCAGCATGCAACAGAGGATACAATAGATTCACAAGCAAGAATTTTAGTCCCTCAGGCTCTCTTACAATACGCAAAAATAGATAAAGAAGTATTAATTCTTGGTGCTTTAAAAAAGATTGAACTTTGGAATCCCAAGGTTTATGCCGATTATCTTGAACAGACTCCGGAAACATATGAACAAATTGCAGCTGAAGTAATGGCTCTATGATGAATAATCATCATACGCCTGTTTTGCTCAAAGAATCTTTGGAGTTCTTGATCACCACTAATGACGGCGTTTACTTCGATGCGACACTTGGGTTTGGAGGTCATTCTGAAGCAATTCTGGATCTATTAAGCTCCACCGGTAAATTAATTTCAACCGATGTGGATTTTGATGCATTTAAGTTTTCAAAAGAAAAATTTGCAACCGACCAAAGAATTAAAATATTTAATACAAATTTTTCACAAATAGATATTATTGCAAAAATTGAATCTATAAAAAATTTTAACGGAATTATTGGAGATCTTGGTGTTTCTTCATTTCAACTTGATAATACTTTATCCGGGTTTACATACAGGAATGAAGCCAAATTGGATTTAAGAATGGATAAAACGAAAGCAATTAATGCAGGAGATATTGTAAATTCTTATTCTGAAGATGAATTAGCAGGCATTATATACCATTTCGGTGAAGAAAGAAATTCCCGGCAAATTGCAAAAAAAATTGTTGAAAAAAGAAAAATTAAAAAGATTGAAACTACTTTTAATTTAGCAAATATAATTGTAGAGATGACGCCTTTTAACTATAGAATCAAGACTTTGTCCAGAGTTTTTCAGGCGCTGAGAATTTATGTAAATGATGAACTTGAAATATTAAGGTCATTTTTAACAAAATCAATTGAACTTCTTGCCGACAGAGGGAGAATTGTAATCCTTTCTTACCATTCGCTGGAAGACAGAATTGTTAAAGAAATTTTTAAATACGAAACTCTGGATTGTATCTGCCCAAAGGAATACCCGGTTTGTAAATGTAATAAACAACCCAGGTTAAAAATTTTGACAAAGAAACCGGTTATTCCTTCTTTGTTCGAAATAGAAAATAATATTAGATCAAGAAGTGCTAAATTAAGAGCTGCGGAAAGAATATGAAAAAGAGCGCTAAGCCTTTAATATTTTTTAACTCTTTTGTCTTTATTGTCATTACTTCATTAATCCTTGGAAATATAGGCGTTAAACTGGAATGCGAAAAACTAACAAAAGAAAAAATATTAACCGGGGAAAGGTTAAAAGAAATAAAGAACTGGAAAACTGATTTAACAGCACAGGAACAGGATCTTTCTGCTGAAGAAAGAGTTGTCCTCATTGCTGAGTCAGAACGCGGGATGATAAAAAGAACAGAAATTCCTTTGGGAATAAATGTAAGTAAAGAAAAGATTGAAGAAATATCAAAGGCTATAGATAAGAAGTATGAATAGTTCCCGGACTATTTGGGTAATAATTTTTATAATGGTTTTTTTTGCTGCTCTGGTGATCCGTCTGTTTAATGTCCAAGTTTTGAAAAGCGATGAACTTAAATATTTTGCCAGGCGTCAGCAGATGACATTTGAAAAAGTAAAAGCAGAAAAAGGACTTATTTATGACAGAAATGGTGTTCTGCTTGTTTATAACAGCAATGATTTATCTTTTTATTTAGACCTTAGAATGGCATCTCATAAGGATAAAAAGAAAGTTGCAGAAATGTTTGCATCAACTTTTTCGGAGAGCAAAGATTATTTTTACAGTCTTATGAAGGATTCTGGCAAGACTATTTGCTTGGAAAAGAAAATTCCGGACGAAAAGGCTTTTACTTTAAAAGATTTTAAAGTAAACGGTTTGTTCTTTCATGAAGATCCTACACGTATTTATTATTATAAAAATCTGGCATCTCATCTGCTCGGTTATGTTGATGGAGATTATAAAGGAATTGACGGTGTTGCTAAATCTTGTGACTATATTTTATCCGGGGAAGATGGAAGTATGTTAATCCTTCGGGATGCTATAGGTGATATGATAACTGTATCGGAAGAAGAGACAAAGCCTGCCCTGCCGGGAAGTAATATTTATTTAACTTTAAATAAAAATTATCAGGTTATAGTAGAAGAAGAACTAAGAAACGGACTTCAGAAGTTTGGTGGTTCTTCTGCGGTTGGGATTATAATGGATCCCAATAGTGGAGAGATTTTAGCACTGGCAAATTCTGCTGATTATGATCCTAATGAATATTGGAAATTTAGTGATTCTTTAAGAAGAGACCGCGCGGTAACAGATACTTATGAACCGGGTTCAACATTTAAATCTTTCTCATTTGCTGCTCTATTAGATCAAAACCGCTGTAATTTGAATGAACAAGTTTATGCCGAAAATGGAAAATATAAATTTAAAAATGTGTTCATAACAGATTCACATAATAGTCAATGGCTAACTGTCAGGGGAGTGTTGGAACAATCAAGTAATATCGGTATGGCAAAGTTAGCACAACGTATTGATGATGATTCCTTTTATAAATATTTGCGAGGTTTTGGTTTTGGTAACTTTACTGCCATCAATTTGCCCGGGGAAGTTAGAGGTACTCTTAGAAAACCAACGGACTGGAACGAAGTTTTCAAAGCTTTCATATCATTTGGCTATGGAATAACAGTAACTCCTATTCAATTAATAACTGCGTATTGCTCAATCGTTAACGGTGGAATTCTTTACCAGCCACAAATCATTGAAAAGGAAGTTAAGCATGATGGACAAGTAATATTCCAAAGTAATCCAATCATGATTAGGCATGTAATTTCAGAAGAAACTTCGAAACGTATGAGAGATTTACTAGTTGGAGTTGTAAAGCAAGGCACAGGAATAAATGCACAGATTAAATCTGTAAATGTTGGAGGAAAAACCGGGACATCCCAAAAGCTTATTGATGGAAAATACTCAAAACAAAATTACAATTCATCATTTGTTGGCTTTTTCCCTGCGGAAGATCCTAAAATTGTATGCCTTGTCTTGGTTAATTCACCCCAAATTGGAAAATACGGCGGGTCGGTTGCTGCCCCGATATTTAAAAATATTGCTGAACGAATTGTAAATATTGAACCCGCGAAATATATTAATCAGCAGCAGCCAACAGGCGTACAGGTTCAAAATGAGAATGTGCAGTTTGCTTCTGATATTAAAAGTAATCTCCCTAATAATCTGTCATCAGATAAAAAACCTGACTCTATTAGATCAATTGCAGCAATCACAAATTTTAATAAAATGCCTGATTTAAAAGATTGTACTATTCGCGAAGCAATATCGGTTTTATCAAAGCTGGGTTTGAAATATAAAGTTAATGGGTCGGGAAAAGTTGTAGCACAAAGTATTCAGTCTGGCAATGCCATACATAAAGGTTTGTACTGTATCTTGGATTGTAAAGAAACGGTTGTTTCAAGAGCTGTGGTTTATTGATGGAATTAACTCAACTCTTAAATAGTGTAAAAGCGATTCAGGTAACCGGCGAGGTTCAGCGAAAGGATGTATCCGGCATATTCTATGACTCACGTAAGGTTTTAAAAAGTTCCGTGTTTATTGCCGTAAAAGGTTATAAAACGGACGGACATAAATTTATTCTTGACGCGATAAATAAAGGCGTTATAGCTGTTATTCTTGAAGATAATCATAGTATTCCCGAAGAAATTTTTACTCATGAAAAAGTTGCCAGAATTTTAGTTAAAGATAGTCGGGTTGCTATGGCCGAAATTTCTGATTCTTTTTTTAAGCACCCTTCTTCAAATTTAAAATTAATTGGAATTACAGGCACTAATGGAAAAACAACCATTTCTTATTTCATTAAGAGTATTCTGGAAAATTCAAATGAAAAAACCGGTTTACTGGGCACTATAGTTAATTATATCGGTGATAAAGAATTTAAAGCATCACTTACTACCCCGGAATCTAGTGATCTTAATGAACTGCTTCTGGGAATGGTAAATGAAGGATGCGGTTATGCCATAATGGAAGTCTCTTCTCATTCGTTGGTTCTAAATAGAGTATATGGATTAAATTTTAGCGCAGGTATCTTTACTAATATTACTTCGGACCATCTCGATTTTCATCAAAACTTTAATAATTATTTCCAGGCCAAGAAGATATTGTTTGATTCGCTTTCAAGTTCATCATTTGCAATATATAATGCAGATGATAAAAGTGGTTTAGACTTAGTTAAAGACTGCCGTGCGAAGTTGTTTTCTTATGGGATGTTGTCGGGTTGTGATTTTTTAATTAAGGATATAAAATTTGATTTACAAGGTACTTCGTTCAAATTAGTATATAATGGGAATGAATTTGGTTTATTTACAACTCTGATTGGCGAATTTAATGCATATAACGCTGCCGCTTCATTCGCAGCTGCAGTAATTCATGGCGTAAGTGAAGAATTGGCCGTTGAAGGGATCAAAAAATGTAAACAAGTTCCGGGTAGAATGGAAGTTCTTGGAAAGGGAAATAAAAAGGCCGTTATAGATTATTCTCATACGGCTGATAGCTTGGAGAAAGCCCTTCTTACGATTAAAAAATTAGTTAAAGTTAATCAGCCGGTATATACAGTTTTTGGGTGCGGTGGAAATAGGGATAAATCAAAACGCCCGGTTATGGGGAAAATTGCATGCGAATTAAGCAATCATGTTATTATTACTTCTGATAATCCTAGGTTCGAAAACCCTTTTCAGATAATAAATGAGATAAAAAACGGGATTGAAAAAAATAACTTTGATGTTATTGAAAACAGGGAGGAAGCTATACGTTTTGCTATCGCAAACTCTGAGGATGATGCAGTAATTTTGATTGCAGGCAAGGGACACGAAAGTTATCAGGAAATAAACGGTACCCGAAATCATTTTTCAGATAAAGAAATTGCAGAAAAATATTTGTTATGATAGACGAAATAAAAATAACAATTGACGATCTTTTTGAATTACCCAATGCAGCAGTTTATAATTCGGATTCTTATAAACCTGCAACAAATGTTTCTATGGATTCAAGAAATCTTGCGAAGAATTCTCTCTTTATCGCCATAAAAGGAGATAAATTCGATGGGCATAATTTTATTTGCGAGGCAATAAATGCAGGAGCTTCAGCAATTATTATAGATGAGGCTAATGCAAGTAAATTTAAAGACTTCAAAATTCCAGTTGTTACAGTTAAGGATACAACCGCTGCTTTAGGCGACTTGGCAAAAGTTTGGCGAAGCAAATTAAATACTAAAATAATTGCAATAACCGGGAGTGCTGGAAAAACAACTACAAAAGAAATACTCGCTTCCATATTAAGCCAGAAGTTCACGGTAAACAAAACAATAGCAAATAATAACAATCATATAGGAGTTCCTATAACTTTGTTATCCACAACTAATGAGTTTGACTTTTTAATTCTTGAATTAGGTACTAATCATTTTGGTGAAATTGCTTATACAGCAAATATTGCTCAACCTGATTATGCTATTATTACAAATATCGGGAATTCACATCTTGCATATTTAAAGAATAAAAAAGGTGTTCTAAGCGAAAAGATTGCCTTATTTGAAACAACCGCTGCCCGGAATGGAATCATTTTTATCAATAATGATGATATTTATATAAGCAAGACAATGCTGGATTATCCTAAAAGAATTACATTCGGATTTGAGAGTATTTCCGATCTGAAAGGTGTGATTAAAAGTTTTAATGAGGAAGGCAAACCTGTTATTGAAATTACTTATAAGGATTTGAAATTTCAGCAGCAGTTAAATCAGTATGGTGAGCAAAGCGCTAAAAATTATCTTGCCGCTGCTGCTGTTGCCTTAAGGTTAGGGATGAACAAAAAAGATATTTCTGTCGGCATCTCAAAGTTTAAACCTATTGATAAAAGATTAAATATTAAAATTTTTAAAAAGTTTATTCTTATAGACGATACGTATAATGCAAATCCCGAATCGATGCGGCATGCTATAGAATTAATGCCTAAGATTAAAGGATATAAGAAAAAAATTGCCGTGCTCGGGGACATGTTTGAGCTTGGGGAAGATAGCGCAAAGTTACACTCAGAACTTGGCAGAATTATTAAAAGGAATAAAATTGACTTAATTGTTACTATTGGTGAGTTAATGAAAAATCTGGATTCTGAATTAATAAAATTAAAAGTTGATTGTATTCATTTTGATAATCGCAAGGACATTGCCGAATATTTAAAAGCGTTTAAATTACATGGTTATGTCGTACTAGTTAAAGGATCCAGAGGAATGCAAATGGAAGAATTTTCGAAAATTATTGAAACAAAGGCGCATAGTTAATGCTCTACTACTTGTTTGATTATATAAATAAGGTATTTAGTCCTCCCGGGTTTAGATTATTCCGTTTCCTTACATTTAGGTCCGCAATTGCCGCAATTACAGGGTTAATCCTTTCATTGTATCTCGGGCCTAAATTAATTAAAATTCTCCAGAAGAAACAAATCGGCGAGGCAAAGAAAATTGACGGACCTGAATCCCATTGGTCAAAAGCAGGCACACCAACAATGGGTGGTATAATATTAATTATTTCGGTTGTTATTCCTGTCCTTCTTTGGGCGGATATAAAAAGTATTTATGTTATATTGATTCTGGTTGGAACTGTTTGGTTAAGTGGCGTTGGTTTTTTAGATGACTATTTGAAAGTAATTAAAAAATATCCTAATGGTTTGATTGCTCGTTACAAACTTTTAGGACAGATATTAATTGGACTTTTAATAGGAAGCGTAATCTATTTTTCACCGCAATTTGCAAGAATAAATACTTTAACAACAGTTCCATTTCTAAAAAATGTAAATTTTAATTTCTCATATTTATATATACCCGCTGTTGTTTTTATAGTCACGGCAACATCCAATGCCGTAAATTTAACGGACGGCCTGGATGGCCTGGCTATAGGGGTTACAACTATAGTTATGCTTGCACTGGCATTAATAAGTTATGTAAGCGGAAACGCGATTTATGCATATTATCTAAATATAATTTATTTACCGGGCTCTGGCGAACTTACTGTATATGTTGCAGCCCTGGTAGGAGCTTCATTAGGATTTTTGTGGTTTAATTCTTACCCGGCCCAGGTTTTTATGGGTGATACCGGCTCACTGGCAATCGGTGGGGCATTTGGGATACTGGCAGTACTGATAAAAAAAGAACTGCTTATCCCTATCTTGGGCGGTATTTTCTTTATGGAAACAATTTCAGTAATTATCCAAAGGCTTTATTTCAAATATACTAAGAAAAAATACGGTGAAGGAAGAAGAGTTTTTAAGATGGCTCCCATTCATCATCATTTTGAATTGCTGGGTTGGCCGGAGCCCAAAATTGTTACAAGATTCTATATCATAGCCATTATCCTGGCAATAATCAGTTTGGCTTCATTTAAGGTTAGATGATGGAAATACTTGGTAAAAAAATATCGATTATCGGCGCGGTTAAAAGTGGAATAGGTGCCGCTAAATTAATCAGGACGCTTGGAGGTATACCTTTTATTAGTGACTCCGGAAAGCTGGAAAAATTAAAGGATTCTGTTTTAGCTATTAATGAACTTGGTATTAATTATGAAATCGGCTATCATACGGATAAAATATTTGACTGTGAATTAATGATTGTCAGCCCGGGAGTGCCTTTTAATGCTGCGGTGTTGGTTAATGCCCGGGAAAAGAATATAAAACTAATAAGTGAAATTGAATTGGCTGCAGCTTTTTGTAAAGGTAAAATTATTGCGATTACCGGCAGCAATGGAAAAACAACTACTACTACTTTATGTAATTATTTATTAAATACATGCGGATTTAAATCATACGCCGCAGGTAATATTGGAGTGGCATTTTCGGAGATAGCCCTGGATGTTAAAGAAAATGAATTTGTTTCTCTTGAGGTTTCAAGTTTTCAGCTTGACTTGATTGATAAATTCAAACCAAATGTTTCAGTGGTCTTGAATATTACTCCTGACCATCTTAACAGGTATGAATATAAATTTGAAAATTATATAAGTTCTAAATTAAGAATCTATAAAAATCAGGATAAGGGCGATTTTGTTATCTTTAATCATGATGATAAAACTTTAATGGATTTTACATCTAAGCTTTCAGAAGATTCAAGAAGTTTTAAAAGTTCGGCTTTTTATTTCTCATTATTAAATTCACAATCTAACGGTTGTTTTATTTCCGGAGATGAGATAATATTTAATAAAAGTAATAACACACTCTTCAGGTGCAAAGTTAAAGAATTTAGCCTTAAAGGTGAACATAACCTTGCAAACGCTATGGCGGTAATTTCAATAGCAAAACTTTTTAACGCTGATAATAATAAAATTATTGAAGCTCTCAACTCTTTTCAAGCAATTGAACACAGGCTGGAACTTGTTAAGGAAATCCGTGGCGTGAAATTTATTAACGACTCAAAAGCCACCAATGTTGATTCTGTTTGGTATGCGTTAAGAAGTTTTAGCGAACCGATTTATTTAATTCTTGGCGGACAGGATAAAGGTAATGATTATAACCAAATTAAAGATTTAGTTGTTGAACGAGTTGTTAAAATTTATGCTATAGGTTCTTCGGCTGAGAAAGTATTTAACTTTTTTCATTTGTTTATAAAAGTTGAAATAAAACAAAGTTTGGAAGATGCGGTAACTGCTGCAAGTGAAGAAGCAAAGCAGAACGAAGTAGTCCTTTTATCACCTGCATGTGCTAGTTTTGATATGTTTAATAGTTATGAACATCGTGGCAGAATATTTAAGGAAGCTGTAAATAGGTTATAAATGAAAAAGTTAGCTCTTATTATATTTTTTGATGCGTTTGTCTTAATGCTGCTAGGGCTGATTATAGTTATGAGTGCCAGCAGTACTTACAGTGAATTTAAATTCGACAGCCTGTTCCATTTATTTAATTCCCATTTCTTTTAAAGTGGTTTTTGGCATCATATTTTTAATATTATTCAGCTTTATTCCTTATGAAATTTATAAGGAATTCAGTAAACCGGCTATTTTTGTTATTACGTTTATTTTAATTGTTACTTTGTTTGTTGCTCCCGATATAAAAGGTGCCGGCAGGTGGATCCACCTCGGGTTTTTTTCTTTTCAACCGGCGGACATTGCAAAGTTAATATTAATTATACATCTGGCTTTTCTTCTCGAGCATAAAGCGGATGTACTTCAAAATTTTAAAAATGGGTTCCTCTATTTGTTTTTGTGGGTTATTATAATATCGGGTCTCGTATTTATTCAACCTAATATAAGCAATGGTTTACTGTTGCTGTTTATGTCTCTTATTATTCTTTATGTCGGTGGGGCAAAACTTAAACATATTTTTGCAGCCGCATTATTTTGCCTGGTAGCCGGCGGAATTATGGCAATTGTATTCGCACATTCTCGAAGCCGTATTCTTACTTTTATCCACAGCTCTCAACAAGGAGAAGTACCTAACATTCAAGTTAAACAAGCACTTCTAGGATTAGGCAGCGGGCATTTATTTGGGGTTGGATTGGGGCAAAGTCTTCAGAGTAATTTATTCTTACCGGAAGCCTACGGAGATTTCATTTTTGCAATTTTAGGAGAAGAACTCGGATATGTAGGTGCAGTAATTGTATTATTAAGTTATCTCGTTTTATTTTTAGCTGGAATATTAGTTGCAAAAAAAGCTACGGATAAATTTGGACAGCTTTTGGCGTTTGGTATCACATTCTCTATAGTTTTATATGCTTTCGTAAATGTTGCTGTTGCGTCAGGTATTGTACCCACAACAGGTCTGCCGTTGCCCTTTATTAGTTACGGCGGCACATCATTAATATTTTTGTGCATTTCGGTTGGCATCATTATAAATATTGCTTTGTCAAACCTGCAGAAAATTAATGCTGATTCAGCTAAGCAAATCGTTAACAATCAAACAGTAAATGAGGTATTAAGCACTTGAAATTGCCCAGAACTCCATATCGCTTTTTATTTGCCGGAGGCGGAACTGGCGGTCATTTATTTCCTGCTGTTGCGGTTGCCGAAAAAATTCGGGTGATGATTCCGGAAGCAGAAATACTCTTTATTGGAACGAAGTCTAAGATTGAAGGCGGTGTTGTTCCTCGGCTTGGTTTTGAATTCAAATCAATCTGGATAAAGGGATTTTCAAGAAAAATTAATTTAGAAAATATATTATTTCCGTTAAAACTTTTAGTTTCTATAATACAGTCAATATTTATTAATCTGAAATTCAAGCCGAAAGTTGCTATTGGATCAGGCGGGTATGTATCAGGGCCAGCTATATTCAGTTCTTCACTGATGGGCGCTAAAATAATTTTACTCGAACAAAATAGTTATCCTGGGGTAACTACAAAACTCCTGGAAAAATTCGCACAAGAAGTGCATATTAGCTTTGAGGATTCTAAAAAATATTTTCGTAATTTTAATAAATTATTTTTAACAGGTAATCCAATAAGATCGAACCTGGTACAAACTAAAAAAGATGATGCTTTAAAAGAATTTGGCCTTTCGCCTCTATATAAAACATTGTTAATAATCGGGGGATCGCTTGGCGCAGGATCAATAAATGAAGCCGTTGCTGGATCAATTAAAATTTTTGAAGAAAAAGGGATACAGATTATTTGGCAAACCGGGCAAAATTACTTTGATCAAAATAAAAATCTTGCATCGGATTTTATTAAGGTTATGCCTTTCATTGATAAAATGAATTTGGCATATTCAGCATCTGATTTGTTATTAGCTAGGGCAGGTGCAACTACAATTTCCGAATTACTCGCACTCGGTATCCCTTCTATTCTGGTACCTTCACCTAATGTTGCCGAGAATCATCAGTATTATAATGCAATAGCCTTGGTGAAAAATAACGCTGCTGTTCTTCTTGAAGATAAAAGCCTGTATAACAGTCTGGCAGATGAAATTTTATCTATCATTTTTAATCAGGATAAATTAAAACAACTTAGGCAAAATGCTTTGGCATTAGCTAAGCCGGATGCAGCCGAGGTGATTGCAAAAAATGCAATAAAATATGCACAGGCAGTATGAACGAAAATAAAGAAAATATAAAGAAAATATTTAAATATAATATGTCGTTTTATTATCAATCGACTATTATCTACTTTATTGTATTTATTTTGTACGTTGTAATTCGCGGTGAATTCATTGAAAATTCTTACAAATTAATGACGAATGACCCGATAATTTATTTCTTCGCAATTATTGTTTTTGTTTCGTTGGTCAGTCTTTTATACAATTTATATACAAATAAATATCTTGAAATTACGGAAGGAAGTATAACTTTTGTAAACCGGTTTGCTATAAAAACTTTTCATTTTGATCAGCTCTCTGAAATAAAAATATCAAATCCTAGGCAGAGGCTAAGGAATAGGGCTTTTAGATTGATTAGAATAAAATTAAAATATCGAAGACGGCCGGTTATAATTAGGCCCTATGATTATGAAAATGAAAATGAACTGATTAACATTTTTATTGAACTAAACCAGAAATTGGGTAATATTTAATGTTTAATAATATTAAAAAAGTTCATTTCGTAGGTATCGGTGGAATTGGAATGAGCGGAATTGCTGAAATCCTTCTGAGCCAGGGATTCAAAATTTCCGGTTCGGATAGAGCTTTATCCGATATAACTTCGCGGTTAAGTGACCTTGGTATAGAAATACATGAAGGGCATTCTGCTGAAAATTTGCATGATGTGGATGTAATTGTATATTCATCGGCAGTGAACCTTGAAAATCCGGAATTAAAAGCCGCTTTAGAAAAGAAAATTCCAATAATAAAACGTTCAGAAATGCTTGCTGAGTGTATGAGAATGCAATATGGAATTGGTATTGCCGGCACACATGGCAAAACTACAACCACTTCAATGGTAGGACTAACACTAACGGAAGGCGGAATTGATCCTACTATTATCGTTGGAGGTAAATTAAGCGGACTTGGGGGTACTAATGCCAGATTAGGTAAGGGAGAATTTATAGTTGTCGAAGCCGATGAGTTTGATAGAACGTTTCTTAAACTTACGCCCACTATTGCGGCAATTACTACTCTTGAAAGTGAGCATTTAGATACTTATAAAGATCTTGATGATATTAAATCAGCCTTTATTGAGTTTGCAAATAAGGTACCTTTCTATGGCTTTGTTGTTTTGTGTATGGATGAAACTGCATTACAGGATATTATCCCGCATATAAATAAAAAAATATTTACTTATGGACTAACTGCTCAGGCTGATATTCGTGCGGTTGATATAAGTTATAATGAATTCTCATGTTTATTTACTGTTAAATATAAGGGCGAAGAATTAGGAAGATTGAAGCTAAAAATACCGGGCGTTCATAATGTTAAGAATTCATTGGTAGCTGTTTGTATTGCTAAAGAGCTTGGAATTAAGTTTGATGTAATTAAAAAAGCCTTGGAATCTTTTAGCGGAGTATACAGAAGGTTTGAAATAAAATATAATAAAGAAATATTGGTTATTGATGATTATGCACATCATCCAACCGAAACCAGTGCATCATTGGCAGGTATTAGAAGCGGATGGAACAGAAGACTTATTGCTGTTTTCCAGCCGCACCTTTATACAAGGACTAGGGATTTTGACCAGGAATTTGGTAGATCATTTCTGAACAGCGATATTTTTATTTGTACGGATGTATACCCCGCAAGGGAAGCTCCGATTGAAGGTATAAGCGGTGAATTGATCGCTAACGCTGCAAAAAAATTCGGACACAAACAAGTAATATATGTTAAAGATAAAAATGATCTCCCTGAAAAATTATTAGAATTAAAGAAAGACGGTGATATCATAATTACTATGGGCGCGGGTGATATTTGGAAATTTAATGAAAAGTTTGTTGCGTTGATTAATTCATAAAAATAATGACAGAAAAATCAAGTAAGATATTAGGAACATTTATATTTGTTGTATTAATTTCATGTTTAATTTATTTAATTTATTATTCTAATAAAACGGATAGAGGAGAGATTAAGATGTTCGAAATATCCGGGAACAATCTTTTACCTGTAAATGATTATCTGGCATTTACTAATCTTGAAGATAGTTCTAAATTCAGTAAAATTACACTTCAGAACATTAAGGAACGATTTGAAAAACATCCGTATATACTTTACGCAAATGTTGAATTCACAGGCAGCAATATAGTAAAAGTACATCTTACTGAAAAAAATATTGAAGCGGTTCTTTTATCTTCTGGTGAACCGAATTTTATTACGGATAATTTCCAGGTTCTCTCCATAATGCCCGATACAAAATTTATGGATTTCCCGGTTATAAGTAATTCATCGTTTGAGCAGGAAATAAAACCGCTTTCTTTTATTAGAACTTCTGATATTGTGGAAGCTTTTAAAATAATAGAGTTGGCCAGAATGACTAATGAATATATTTTTAAAAGATTATCGGAAATAAATCTAAGGAAGGGTGGCGATATTATACTTACATTTTCCGGTGTTAAGCCATCGGTTATTTTTGGTAAAGGTGAAGCAGCTAAGAAAATGGTCTACTTGGATATTATGTGGCCTAAAATAATTAAACAAAACAGTACTGCCGATAACAGCGAATACATCGATCTTAGGTTTGCTAATGAAGTATTTGTCGGCACTACTGAAAAGACAGGTTTCGCCGAATGAAAAAAAATATAATTGTCGGTCTTGATTTAGGAACTACAAAAGTATGTGCGGTTATTGCCGAAACATTTGATGAGGATAATAAAATTAATATTCTCGGGTTTGGCGTTGCTCCTTCTGAGGGGCTGCACAAAGGATTGGTTGCAAATATTGGTAAAACAGCTGAAGCTATAAAACAAGCCGTTTCGATTGCTTCCAACCGTGCTGGAATAGAAGTTAGTCTTGTTAATGTTGGAGTTGCAGGTGAGCATATTACAAGTATGAGACACCGTAATTATGTTACAATCAGCGGAGATGATAGAGAAATTACTCAGCCGGATTTAGACAGGTTGGAAGCAGATGTAAGAACAATTAGGATCCCGTCCGACCGGCAAATATTGCACATAATTCCGGAAGAGTTTTTTGTTGATTATCAGGGTGGTATCGAAAATCCTATCGGGATGTCGGGCTCACGCCTTGAAGCTACAAATCATATTGTCCTTGCTTCAATTCCGGCAATTCAAAATATTAAGAAGTCCGTTGAAAGGGCCGGATTCTTGGTCCAGGATTATATTCTGCAGCCGATAGCTTCAAGTTCATCAGTATTGGAAGAAAGTGAAAAAGATTTGGGCATAGCATTAATTGATATTGGGGGGGGTACTACGGATATTGCCATCTTTCATAAGAAATCAATTAAGCACACTAAGGTAATTGGAGTTGCAGGTAATCAGGTTACAAATGATATTCGGGAATCACTGGGAGTAATAACCCAGGAAGCTGAAAAATTGAAAAAAGATTTTGGATATGCTACTGAATCTGCAATAATCAAAGATGAAGATATTCTTATAAAGGGAATCGGTGCAAAAGGTAATACTAAAATTCCTATCAGCCTTTTAACACAAATTATAAGTTTGAGAATGCGCGAGCTCTTCAGCTTGGTTGATAATGAAATTAGAAGCGCAGGGTTTAAGAATAAAATTAAAGCGGGCATAGTGCTTACCGGAGGCGGTTCTTTGCTGAAGGGTTGTACTGAATTAGCTGAAGAAGTCTTTGGGCTGCCGACAAGAATCGGCATTCCACAGGAATTAGGTGCAGGGTTATCAGATGAAATTGAAAGTCCTGAATTTGCTACTGTTGCCGGTTTAATAAGAGGAATTCCCGGCGGGAAATCCAGTGAATACCAGGTATTAATAAACCCAAAGAAAATTGGCGGTAAAAAATCTATTCCGTGGCTTAAACGGGTTCAGCAATTTTTTGATGAATTATAAAGTTCAAAACTAAGGAGGTCTACAATGGCTCGATTTGCAACAATTGACAAGGGCAAGAGTATGTCGGCAATACTTAAAGTTGTAGGTGTAGGCGGCGGCGGCTGCAATGCGATTGAGAGTATGATAACTAGAGGGCTTATTGGCGTTGAATATGTTGCAGTGAATACAGATGCTCAGGTACTCAATAGCAGTAGTGCTACCCATAGAATTCAAGTAGGCACGGCCATTACTCGGGGTTTGGGAGCCGGTGCCGATCCCAATGTCGGGAAAAAATCCTTGGAAGAAGATAGAGAAAAAATTACCGAAGTCCTTTCTGGTAGTGATATGGTTTTTGTTACCGCTGGTATGGGCGGAGGAACTGGTACTGGTGGAGCTCCTGTTATTGCTTCTATTGCTAAAAGCTTAGGTGCCTTGGTTGTTGGTATTGTGACTAAGCCGTTTAGATGGGAAGGCAAGAAACGTATGCTGAATGCAGAACAAGGTATTATGGACCTGAAACAGCACGTTGACAGTCTTATAGTTATTCCTAACGAAAGGCTTCTCAGTATTCTTGATAAAACTATTAATGCCTTTGCTGCATTCGATAAACCTAATGAAGTGCTTTATGAAGCCACCAGAGGTATTGCCGATATTATTACGATTGAAGGCCTTATTAATGTTGACTTCGCCGATGTTCGTGCAGTAATGAACCACAGTGGTGAAGCTTTGATGGGATGTGGGATTGCAAGCGGTGAAAACCGTGCAATTGAAGCTGCCCAGAAAGCTATCTCAAGTCCCTTATTAGAGGGTATAAATATTAAAGGCGCCAAGAGTGTTTTATTGAACGTTACAGGTTCAAGTAATCTTACTATGCAGGAAATTAATGAAGGTAATAATGTAATTTTTGATGCCGCCGGAGAAGAAGCAAATGTTATTTTCGGCTGTGTCAGAAAAGAAGAAATGAACGATTATGTATCATATACCGTTATAGCAACCGGATTTGATACTGCCGCCCGTAATTTTAGCAAAGCCGTTGTAGAGCCAAAACCTAAAAATACTGAAGCATTTAGAGGCGGTTTTAATTTTATGGAAGATGTGAATAAAGACGATCTTGATATTCCTACTGTTTTTCGTGTAAACAGTCCTAAATCTACAATTGAAGATAAAAACGAGGAAAAAGAACTTCCCAAAAGTGGTTTTCTTTTTGATTCTTCCCGATATAATTGGGCTAAAGATAAAACTAACAAGGTTAATGCGGAAAATGATAATGATGACGAAGATAGTTCATCATTCTTAAGAATGATCATGGATTAATATATTTTATCAAATAGCAAGGAGATAGTATATATAGTCAGTTTTTACCAATGTACAAAATGTTCATTGAATTAATTATTGGATATTTACCAAAATTATTTAATCCTATTTTATTTTAAGTTGTACTCCTTTAGAAATGGAAATCGGCATCTTATCCGGCTTACTCTTCCAATAAGTGCGTTTCTTCTTAATAACGTAATAGATTAATAAATTATTCCAAAATCTTTTTGCTTTAAGTGATAAGTGCTTAATACAGTTATACTTTCCGGATGTAGGTCAATAAATTTATTTTTATCCAGCCCTGTTATTTCCTTTAACGGATTTAACTTAAAATTAGCGGAATTCACTATCGGCTCATAAACATGGTATAGGCTGAATATTTTATCACCTCTGATTCCATTGATCCTTAAATTAAGGTTTAATTTTTCTTTACTTAAATTCACTAGTATGATTGTAATGTTTCCATTTTTATTCATCAATGCAGCAGCCTTCAATTCGTCGATATCTGGTTTCGATTTGATTGTCAGAACTGAACAGTATTTACCAAGAAAACGTGTTAGCATAGCAAATCCATAATAAGCTGTATTTTCTGGAATTACGTCTTTTGTATGTCTATTTTTATCGATGTCCCATGTTCTCACTAATTGCCATTGTCCGTCAAGATTCCCTCGGTTTGTAAAACTCCAGCGGTTGAAGGCATCAACTCCCAAATTAATTCCGCGAATTACATCTGATGCATTTGATAGTGATGCTGCAAAACTTTTAGGACCAGGATTGCTGTTACCCCAACCAAGATTCATATTTCCGAACTCAGTAATAAAAAAAGGTTTTCGTTTCTTTGCTGCCCATTTTATCCAGTCGCGTAAAATCTTGTCGCCGTTTCTATCAATTCCGCTGTATGAATGAATATCATATGCGCCGATATACTTATCGAAATTAATTTTCTTTTTATCGAATGGGGGTAGACTTGTCCAATCAGGGCCGGAAAGAGGGATATTAATTTCATAAGTATCAAGAGTTTTTCTCACTTTTTTCAAGGCAGGTGTTATTGATCCTGACCCAGATCCATAACACCACCAATAGCCCCAGGTACCGCCTGGTGGTTCATTAGTAATACAAAAGTATTTAATACAAGTATATCTTTTTGTTTTTGTTAAGTATTTTAATAGAGTAGCTATTCCGATAGCATAATCCTCAAGAGAATACGGAGCGCTTATTAATGGATGTACTCCCGGGAAGGCATTCCATTCAACATGGCTCCACATCTGCTGTAGGAATACATCGGCACGGTTTTTCTCACACCAATCCAGAATCTTGTAGAGTGCTTTCATCTCTTCATTTTTCCAGTTAAATTTATTTCTTTCCGGCTCGTACATGTGCTGGCTTAATTCCACACGGATAAAATTTAGACCTAACCACTTTGCATGTTTAAATAATTGTTCCCATGCTGTTGTATCTTCAAGCGGTGGATTCCCGCCAAAAGCGCTCCCTCTTGGTTGAGCATTCATTCTTGCAGGATATTCGTATTTTTCATTTTCCATTGGAATATCCCTTGAAAGAGAATGCCATGAAGCGCCGATCCCACCCTTCATAGTGTGAATTTTTTTGTTAATATCAATTCGAACTTTAATCCTGTTTTCTTCCATAATATTTTTCTTCTGCCAGTATTAGACAATCATGTCTTATTTCTTTTATCAATCTTCCGAAACTTCCTTGGAAAATACGCCTTGATAAAATTCTATTATAACGACATCCTCCTTTTTCGGGTCTCATTCAATTGCTTGAAAAAGATGGGTTGTAATCTGTTGCCAGCCCGCTGATACTTTGGTATTGTAATTAACTTTTACGAAAAGATATTTATTAAAACTCGACATACTAAATCAAACAGTTATTTAATTAATTAAAACGGAGTAATCCAACTACAATAGTAACGTACAATTATTCTCGTTGAAGATTAATATTTTATATTGAGAATATTTTTTAATTTGTTCTTAATATGTGAAAATAACCTTGTAAAGGTTAATTATTTTCAGGATAATTTTCCCATATTTGTTTGAAACCCAATCAAGGTAGGATAGGTAATCCTAAAATACTCTCTGTGAAAAAATTAGTCTCTTGCCGGCTATATTGGAGTAAACTTTTTTTCTTATTTGAAGATAATACTCTTAAAAATATAATTATCCTCTATAAGTGCTTTCTGCTTTCCTTTTAGTTTAAGAAACACTTAATTATAACTAAGCAATTAGTAATTTTGAAAAAATTAATTATATGGATAATTAGTTATAAATATAAAGGATTTATTGTTTAAATATATACTTTGGCCGTTATTCGTCACACGGCCTAGATTCAATAAAGACATTATTGTCTTCATCTTCTGTAACTATTATCCTGTTTGGCCTGCAGCAAATTCTGCAATCTTCAATAAAATCTTGTTTCCCAATTATAGTCAGGTCTATCCAGACGGTATTAAGTACACCGCAGTATTGACAGGTCCAAACAATATCTTCATCGGTTGTCTGCATCTTTTGCATGAAATTCTCTCCATCAAATAAATCTTTTAGAAGATAGAAATTGGACAGATGAATTTGAATTCATTCATTTTGGACTGTTATTTTAAATATAATTTTGCTAAATATATTGATAATCTTTTTTATTTATTTTCCGATTATAGAAACCTTTTAGAAAATAATATTCAAAGAACTCAGTATATATTGATGCAATCTTTCAGCTTAAGTAAAATCCTTCTGATACAAATTATTTCTCCTGTGTACAAATAATTTTATATATTATATAAAAGGGAAATAATTTTTTAATTTACATTTTGTAAAATAAATTTATTAACCAGTATGAAAGCAGTTTTATGGGTAAAGTAATAAATACAGCTATAGTTGGTTTTGGTATGTCCGGTGAATATTTTCATGCGGCTTTTCTGGATGCAGATCCTAATTTCTGTTTGAAAAAGGTTGTCGAACGGCATAGCAACAGATCTAAACATTTATATCCCTATATCGAAGTAGTTAAGGATTTTTCTGCAGTGCTTGATGATGATGATATTGAACTGGTTATAATTAATACTCCTAATCACTTACATTTTGAGATGGCTAAAAAAGCACTTATTAATGGAAAACACGTAGTTGTTGAAAAGCCGTTTACCACAACTACAAAGGAAGCTGATGAACTGATCAATATTGCCCTCACTCAAAAAAAGATTTTAACTGTCTACCAAAATCGCCGGTGGGATGGTGATTTTCTTACAGTTAAAAAAATAATTGAAAGCAAGATGCTTGGAGAACTTGTGGAGTTCGAATCTCATTTTGACAGGTTTAGAAATTATATCAAACCCAATTCATGGAAGGAAGAAATTTTACCGGGTGCCGGACTTTTATATGATATAGCGTCACATCTGATTGATCAATCAGTTTGCTTATTCGGAAACCCGGTTTCAGTTTTTGCCGATTTAAGGACACAAAGACCATCGGGTAAAATAATAGACGCTTTCGAAGTAATTTTAAATTATAATAAATTAAAAGTTACCTTGAAAAGTAATTATCTTTCTAAGATTCCTTTACCCCGGTTTACTCTGCATGGTACTGAAGGATCTTATATTAAAAACGGATTGGATCCGCAGGAAGAAACCCTAAAAAAAATCGGGTATAGAAAATCGCTTGATTGGGGCGCTGAATCTCCGGATTATTGGGGAATGACAGAAACCAAAATAAATGGACTAGTATTTAGCGGGGAAATTGAAACTATTGCGGGGTCATATTCTTTGTTTTACGAGAACTTATATGATGCTATAGAAAACAGTAGAGAATTAGCTGTAAAACCAGGAGAAGCTATGAATACAATTCGTATTATTGAACTGGCTATTGAGAGTTGCAGGAAAGGTTGCATAATTAAATTTTAACAGCAAGAGTTTATAAAAATATCTATTAAAACGGAAAGTCTTCCTTGTAATTAACTTTTTTATCCAGTTTTATTTCTTCCTTCTTTTTTGCAGTTTGGTGCACACTGTTTGCTTCCACATAAATAGCTTTATATGGTTTTACGGGGCAGGCATACTCACATGCACCGCAGCCAATGCAATACTCACTGTGAACTTCCGGTGCCCTGACATCCCCGAAAGGAACCATAATAACTGCTTTTGTTGGGCAGTGTTCCGAACATGCACCGCAATCAGTTTTTTCAGTATACACTATGCAATTATCTTTTATAAACTTGGCCTGCCCAAGCTGGGTCAACTTTTTCTTTTCAAGTTTTACCGGCAGAATTGCGCCATTCGGACAAACTTCGCTGCATATTACACATTCAAAGTTGCAAAAACTGGTTATATAGTCCATTCGCGGCTGATTTATACCCAATAATCCATACTCAAGAAATGCCGGCTGGAGCACTTGTGTCGGACAGGAAGTAACGCATAGATGACAGGCAGTGCAATTATTTGTAAAATGATTTAAACTAATTGATCCCGGAGGTGTAACGGGAATTTTTCTGAATATTGAAATCTTGCTGAGACGCTTACTAACTATTTTACTTTGAGCAAAAACTATTTTAGTTGAACCGGCAAGAAATATTGCTGCGGAAATTAAAAATTTCCTTTTAGAAGAATCTATGCCTTTCGCATTCTGAACTTCTTTTTTGTTGTATGAAAATGTGTAAGTAATTCCTTCCGATGGGCATACTTTGAAACAATTGTAGCAGCTAACACACCTGCTGAAATCAACTGTTTTTTCTTTTTTATCAATGCATCCCGATTTGCATGTACGTTCACATAGCTTACAACCTATACAATTCTTCTCATCAATCTTAATTTTAAGTAATGAAATTTTTGAAATTAATCCAAGTAATGAACCTACCGGACAAATTGTGTTGCAGAATAATCTGCCGGAATAAAAGGAAAACAGGAAAACAAGTAATAAAAATGCAGCGGGAAAGATCAATGTAAAATGATTTGTACCCCTCATCTCAACCGGATTAATCCAATATAAATTAACCTTTTCAAGCGCAATTGCCGTAAAGTTATAGGCATTAAGAAGTAGAGGTTTAAACAATTGTGTATAGATCCTGCCGAAATTACTGTAAGGATCAAGTAAATTAATTACAAACAAACTGCCCGATAGAATGAAGATAATTGATAAAGATAGTAAAGAATATCTAAGAACGTTTGCCGGCTTTAATAAGTGAAAGTATTTCTTTTTACGGAATTTTTTGGAGATAAAAGAAAATATGTCTTGTAACGTCCCCATAGGGCAGATACTCGAGCAGTAAACTCTGCCAAACAGAACAGTCAGAATTATTACAAATATAAACCCGGTTGCTGCAATTCCCGCTAAGCTGGAAAATTTTATTAAAGATGGGACAAACTGAAAAAATGTAAAATAGTTTGTATAAGCCGGTGACAGTGAGTTATTAAAATCAAGAAATAATATTGAAATTAATAAGAAGAAAAAAATTGATACTATTAACCTTATTCTTTTTAAACTAGAAAGCTTCATCTGAAAAATCTATTTCCATCGTATACCGGCTCTGTTTGTGCAATGCCTATAACTTTATCCTGTTTATATTCAATTTACTCAAATCTTTTTTCCCTACTTTCATTTGGTCGGCAAATTTTATATAGGGAATATCATCTGGTTCCACGCCGAAAATTTTTGCTGCGGCTGCGTCTGCCGCTACAATATCGGTGCTGATTATCTGTTGCTTCATCAAAACTACATCGTCCAATGATGTCCCCCTTGGGCCGTTTTTCATCATAACTGTATAAGCATCAACTACAGTGAGTGTGGGCTTTTTGAATGTTGCAAAGTCAGCAATACTTTGCTGTAAATCGTTCCTATGCCATTCCTGCCGATCCCAAACAATGCCCATCATATTTTTCATTCCAACAGTTAATTTTCCGGACATATGGTGCTTAAGCACGGGAACATTTATAAACACATCAGATTCCAATATTAATTCATGTACTTTTGCGTTTTTTATAGCTTTGCCCTGATTTATTGCAACTTGCTGATAATAACCTTCTGTGGCGCCGGAAACAAGCTTTCCACCGGCATCTTTTACGGCTTTTTCTATTCCGCTATTTGTATAACATCTGTTCCAATTATCACAGGTATGGTCAAATACAAATACTTCTTTTGCTCCGGCGTTAAGGCAATGTTGAATGATTCTTCCTATAAGTTTAGGATTTGTGTTTGCACCTTTTTCAGGAACAACATCCCATCCTATATTTGGTTTGATAACAACTTTTTGACCCTTCTTTACAAAATTAGTCATGCCGCCAAGCGAGGCTATTCCCTTATCAAACATGGTATCAGGTTCAGCTCCTTTTATTGCAACCAGATCAAATGATTTATTTGCTAATAAATTAGAAGCAAAAATATTTGAAAAATTTCCAAGAGTAACTGAAGAACCAAGCGCCATTGTAGCAAGAGCGCTTTTTTTAATAAAATCACGTCTTTCCATACTATACTCTTTCCTAATAATAAAATATTCTTATTTACAAATCATTTAGTGGTTCCCTTAATTTTGAAATAATTTCACATATTAAAAATACTATAATGTTTTGATATAGACAATTTATAACTAATTTTTGCAATTCTTTTAATAACATTGTCGAATAAAAATGTAGCATTATCTAATTTAATAAAATGTAATTAAAAATTCTACAATTGATGACATCGGAATTGGGTTTATTTGTTCTATCAACCTTCTCGTTTTTCCGTCCTCACTCTTTTATTCAGAATCATTAGAATTTAATATAAAAATTAAATAAAATCGCTATGAATAAAGTCAAGCATAATGTGTTGACTTAAATATGGTCAAATTGATAATATTATTTGTTATATTCTAATTTTATTTTTTGGATTTTTTATAATTATTGTCTTAATACTTTCCCCTTTTTATAAGTAAAATTAATATTATTTTAACGTTATCATATATGTTAAATAAGAATTAGCGGTTTGAATAATTACTATGCGAACAATTACACCTTGTCTTTTTTTTACTATTCTTATTACATATTTTATATTTTTATATGAACAGCCGGTTTATTGCCAGCAAAATAAATTTGGTGCTGGTGCAGTCTGGACCCCTTCAATGGGTGACATGGAAAATATTGAAGCAAACTGCGGGTTGTTGAAAGGCGATGACCTTTATTCATGTTTAATTAAGGAAATGCAGGCTGCAAATGCATCAGACAATGCCGTAGAGTTTACAAAACTTCTTGGCGGTAAAGGGTATATGAAGTCTTTTAAAAAATTCGGCATTATAGATATTGCCTATGTCTACTACCCCTTTGAAAATGAAAACCGTGTCAGTTATGTTATGGTTAACGGCAATACGGCATTAGTTGATCCTGATGATTATTACTCGCTTAATATTGACGATCTTCAAAATTCTGCTGAATATATTCAACTTGAGAATAAATACCCTCATATATCTTTATTCGCTGGAAACCGTACAGGAGCAGACTGCCCTGTAAAAGAAATACTGCCGGATAATAGAGAAAGAATAATTGTAGATTATGCATTGAGGAATGGCTGTAATCACTGTGAATTGATTGGCTTTGCTGAGTTTGGGTTTGACTTCGATAGTCTTGGGAATTTTCTTGGAACAAAATATCTTACAATTAATAAATCAGTTGTACTTGATTCTGTTCAGTTTGAAAATAGTAATCCTCTTAATGTCTTTAGCGATCCATCGCAATCATTAATACTTTCAGAAGGCCAGGAATTCGAAATTTCTCTTCAGTCTAATCATTCTGCCGGACTTAAATGGGAGTTAGCTAATCCGCTTGATGAAAATGTTGTTACTTTTCTTGGAAGCGATTTTTTAATACCGGATGAAACTTTGCCTAATGCAGCCGGGAAAGAAATCTGGCATTTTAAAACGACAGGGAATGGAGCTACAGAAATAAAATTTAAATATGTTAAAGAATGGCAGAATGAAACACAAGGATACAACAATGTTACTTTTACTTTGGTAGTAAATTAAGCTTTTTAAAATAAAATCGGGTTTATATGAAAAAGAGATGGATATTTTTAACTACTCTTGTACTATTAACTGCGATAATAAGACCTCAAGAAAAAGATTCAGCTTTTATAACCGGAAAAATTACAGCCAGTGCAATTTGGAAGCCGGGTATGGAAATGATGCATGCAATACATGACAGCTGCGATAAAATGAGTTATCGTTCATTCGGGGATTGCTTTTTAGAACAAATGAAAAAGTTTAATGCTTCACCTGAAGCGGTTGAATTTACTAAATTGACTAATTCAGAAGGCTTTATGCGTGATTTTAAGGAGACTGGAAAAGTCGACATCGCTTATGCGGTCTTTCCATTTCGTGCCAATGAAAACCAAGTTTGTTTTTTAGTCAATGGCAGCCCGAATATGATTAATGTAGATAATTATGATTATATATCTAAAATCAAGCTTGAAAAAAATATAACGTATAAACAGATAAAAATGAAATATTCGCATGTAAGCATTTGGCCGGGTGATAGGAGTGGTACAAACTATCCGGCAGTAAGGCAACTAACTGGCGGCGGTCAGCAGTTTATATTTAATTATCGATTGCAGGATGGCTGTCATGCCTGTAAACTTATTGGTTTTGTTAACTTGGGATTTGACTTTAATAATGATAAAAAATTACTAGCCGTTAACGTGATAAATATATTGAGTCTGAACGAATCCGAAAATGATATTAAAGTCCAGGGAGAATATTCAAACCCCGAAGAAATAATACATATAAAAGCCGGAAAATGTTTTGCGATTGATCTTAAATCAAATGCAACAACAGGATATGAATGGCAGCTTTCACCGCCTTTAAATGAAAATATAGTCAATAATGCAGGTAAGATCTATTTACCTCCGGGGAATGCCATACCTGGTGCAGGCGGAAAAGAAATATGGAATTTTATTACCAACAATTCTGGAACAACTGTAATTATATTTAATTATTTACGCCCTTGGGAAAAAGACATTAAGTATGCAAGGAAAGCAGTCTTTAAGATTAGTGTAGAATAATTATTCTAAAACTTCGATAATTTCAGGTGCTGTGTCCTGCCTCAAACTTCCCTTTTCAAAAGTTAATATTATTGGAAACTATTCTTGACAAAATAGTTTCCACTTATTATATTGGAAACGTAAAAAACATAATTAGTTTCCGTCGTACTTAACAAGTTGTGACACAATAGTCAGATATATTTTTGAAATTTGGCAAAATATCAGGAAGAGTAAAATATTATTCTAAATATAGTTCCAAAATCATTCATTTAATTAATGATAAATATTTACCGGTAATAATCGGCGTTTTACCGATTTCCCTTTTATCAGGATTGAAAAGGTGATTATTTTCGAAAGTAAAATAGATATGAATCAAATTAATAAGAAAAAAAACATTATTGATGTTTCCCTGGATAAAGGCAATTTCATCGGGAGTATGGGTAAAAAGATTCACACGAACAAATCCGAAAAACCGAATGATAAAAGTGTACTTATAGACCCTGCAGAAAGGGAAAAAATTCTCGGTTTTGCATGTGAAACATTTCTAAGAGAAGGATTTTACAAGACTACTATGGATGATATAGCCACAAGGCTTCATATGAGTAAAAAAACTATTTATAAATACTTTTCTTCCAAGGAAGAACTCGTTAAAGAAATTATGACTACTCATATGCGCTCAACAATAAATAGAATAAAGAACCATGTAAATCATGAAAGTAATGCGGTCGAAAAGCTTTTTGACATATTTACTATTGTTGGAGAGAACATACTGAAGGTGAATGAAAAAATGATAATGGATTTGCAGTATTACTCACCTGAAATTTGGAAGGAAGTTGACGATTTCAGGGCAAAACAGATAACCGCAAATTTTTCAAGAATATTTGAACAGGGCAAAGCTGAAGGTTATTTCTATAATTATAAAACGGAGATTATTCTGTCCATTTTTATTGCCTCGATCAGATCGATAGTCAATCCGGATTATTCGGTAAGGAACAGCGTAAGCCTTCAGGAATCTTTTATAGCTATAATCGAAATTCTTATGAATAGTATACTTAATGAAAAAGGTAAAAAGATATTTAATAAACTTAAAAACGGAGTTACTAAATGAAAGTAATAATTTGGGTACTAATTGCTGCCGCTGCGCTTATTCAAATCAGCTGTGGCAACGGAAATGAAAATAGTAAAATAGAAGCGTCAGGCACTATTGAAGCAACTAATGTAACGGTATCATCTAAAGTAACCGGGCAGATTCAAAAATTATATTTTAACGAAGGCGATAAGATCAGTCTGGGCGATACATTAATTACCATTGACCATGATTTAACAGCTATTCAATTACAGGAATCCGATGCAGCAGTAGAAAGCGCCAAGGCCCAACTGGAATTACTGGTTAAGGGTGCGCGGGCAGAAGATATTAAGCAAGCGGAAGATGCTTTAAATCAGGCTAAGAGCAATTATGATTATGCAATGCTGACAAAAGACAGGAATGAAAAATTATATGCCACGAATTCAATAACTAAGCAGCAATGGGATGATGTTCTGAATAAATATTTTGTTGCAGATGCACAGTATAATTCGGCAAAAGAAAATTTGAAAAAAATGAAGAATTTAGCCAGGCCTGAAGAAATAAAAGAAGCAAAAGCAAACTTTGACAGACAGATAGCTGCATCAAATCTTTTAAGAAAAAACATAATTGATTCGTATGTAATCGCACCAATAAGCGGTTTTGTTGTAAAAAAGTTTGTGGAAGCAGGGGAAAGCGTTACACAGCTTTCATCGCTTGTTATGATATCGGATTTAAGTTATGTCGATTTAAAAATATACGTGTCGGAAACGGAACTCGGTAAAGTTAAATTGGGGCAGGAAGCTTCTGTAACTGTTGATTCTTATAAAAACAAAACTTTCAGCGGTAAAGTTATTTATATTTCGCCGGATGCGGAGTTCACCCCTAAAAATATTGAGACAAAAGATGAACGGACAAAACTTGTTTATGCGGTAAAGGTTCATATTCCTAACCCGGATTATGAATTAAAAGACGGTATGCCCGCAGATGCTGTTATAAATTTGCACTAAAATTATTTTGGAATTAAGGATAATAAAAACGAAAAACGATTATTGAAATATGGAAACAACGATTAGAGTAAATAATATTAAGAAAAATTTTGGCGATGTAAAGGCTTTAAAAGGTATCTCATTTGACGTAAAACCTGCAGAAATGTTTGGACTGGTAGGCCCGGACGGTGCAGGCAAAACAACAATTATAAGACTTCTCTGCGGTCTTCTTATCCCTACGGAAGGGACGGCTGAGTTATTTGGATTTGACCTTGTGAAAGATAAGGAAAAAATTCAGAAGCATATCGGGTACCTCTCTCAGAAGTTTAGCCTGTACGGCGACTTAACAATTGACGAGAATATTGAATTTTTTGCCGATCTTCATGGCGTTAAAGATTACAAAAACAGGCGGAATGAACTTCTCGAGTTTACACGGCTTACTCCGTTCAGGACAAGGCTTGCTGATAATCTTTCAGGCGGTATGAAACAGAAACTTGCTCTAGCATGTACTTTAATCCATAAGCCGAAGGTAATTTTTCTTGATGAACCGACTACAGGTGTTGATCCTGTTTCAAGAAGGGATTTTTGGAAAATACTTTCAAATCTTCAGCAGGACGGAGTAACTATTTTTATGTCCACGCCATATCTTGATGAAGCTGAAAGGTGCAACAGGGTTGCACTTCTTAATAAAGGTGAAGTCTTAAGTTTTGATACTCCAAAGAATATAAAAATGTCAATGAATAAATCAATAATTGAAATTGTCTGCTCCCCTATTATACAAGCGTATAATATATTAAAATCGAAAAGCGGCTTCGAAGTACAAATGTTCGGCGACCGCCTGGATGTAGTTGTTGCAGAATATGGAAAAGATTTCGAGCTTATTGAAAAATTATTGGTAGAGAATGGTATTCAAATGATAGACCATAGAATAATACCAATATCTCTTGAAAATGTTTTTATTCATTTAATCGGGGAAATTAAAGATAGTGTATCATAAATTATCTAAGATAAAAGTTTATAGTTAAAGAAAATGAACAAGGATTTGAAATGAAAAAATTTATTTTGGCAGTCATACTGGTACCTGTTATTTTGTACTCCCAAAGCAGGGAACTGACTTTAAAGGAAAGCCTTGAGATTGGCCTTAAAAACAGTAAAGATTTAAGAATATCATATTCTAAATTAATAAGTGCATCTTCTCAGGTAACAGCGGCAACTTCGCAGTTACTGCCGCAGCTCGGCTTTTCGGCAAGCTATACACGGCTGAGCAATATTCCGCCGTTTGAAGTATCGCTGCCTTTTTTCCCGCAGCCGATTGTGGTTTCTCCTACAATATTGGATAGTTACACATTAAAGACGAGCTTGCAGCAGCCTTTATTTACAGGATTCAGGTTGACGTCTTTAAGAGATGCCGCAAAATCAAACTATGAAGCAGCAAACTCCGACTATCAAAAAGATTTGAATGAAACAGCATTTAAAATTCAAAATGCTTTCTGGAATTATTACGAGGCTCAGTTAAACGACAGCGTTCTTCAGGAAAATTTAAACCAGGTAAAGAAGCATGTGGATGATACTAAAAATTTTCTTTCCAACGGGCAGGCAACTCAAAACGATTATTTAAAACTTGAAGTACAATATTCCTCCATAAATCTTCAAAAAATAGTAGCTGACAATACGCTTGATATTGCAAGAATGACCTTTAACCAGGCAATTAATATACCGTTGGAAGAGCCGACGCGAATTAAAGTCGAGGAACCTGAAATTAAAGTTGCGGATTATAAAATAGAAGACTTGCAGAATGAAGCAAAAGATAAGAGGGATGAATTAAAGTCTCTTGAATACCGGTTAGAGGCAAGTACCGAAAACGTGCGTGCGGCCAATTCAGCATGGTATCCTTCCGTATATCTTTTCGGAGATTATTATGACGATAAACCGAATGGAAGAATTCTTCCCGCTGTTGATCAGTTCAAGTATGGCTGGGACGCGGGTGTAACATTATCATGGACTATATGGAACTGGGGATATACTTCAGCACAATCAAATATTGCCGAACAAAATAAAATTCAAACGGAGACTTCGCTTTCACAATTAAAAGATGCAGTTGAAATTGAAGTCTATCAGAATTATTTAACCATTAAAAGAGCTTATGATAAAGTTAATGTAGCAAAGCTTGGAGTTGATCAGTCTGAAGAAAATTACCGGATGACCAAAGAGATGTATAATACTCAGACAGCATCAAGTACCGAATTAATCGATTCAGAAGCTGCATTGCTTCAGGCGCAAACTAATTACAATAACGCACTTGTTGATTATGAAATAGCAAAAATCAGACTGGAAAAATCAACCGGTAAAAAAATATATTGATCAACGTAGGTCAGGTTACTTACCTGGCCTGCCGCTACTCTGGTATTTATCAGAATGCGGGAAAGCAAATTTCAGCAGAGCTTAAAGGGCGAAAATGACATTTAAAGTAACCCGGGCTTTTAAGTCGGGGAATAATTAACGGACTTGTAACCGGGCTTTAGCCCAAACATTTTGCTGATAATGCAAATTATATTTTAAGACAAAACCATGTTAACAGGAATATAAAAAATGTTTTCTATTGAAGTAAATAAATTAACTAGGACTTTCGGAAGTTTTATTGCCGTAGACGGTATTTCTTTTAACGTAAATAAAGGAGAAATATTCGGATTTCTCGGCGCAAACGGCGCAGGAAAATCTACTGCTATCAGGATGCTTTGCGGTATCCTTGAACCAACATCAGGCGATGCCATGGTTGGGGGATACAGTGTAATGAACCAGCCCGATAAAGTTAAAACCGAGATCGGGTATATGTCCCAAAAATTCTCTTTGTACAATGATTTAACGGTTGAAGAAAATATTAATTTTTTCGGCGGTGTCTACGGCCTATACAACCAAAAACTTGCTGAAAGAAAAAAATGGGTTTTAAAAGTTGCATATTTAGAGGGCCAGCAGAGTTTGCTGACCGGATCGCTTCCAGGAGGAATAAAACAAAGACTTGCTCTTGCAATTGCAGTAATACATGAGCCGAAAATTGTTTTCTTGGATGAACCAACCGGCGGGGTCGACCCGATATCCAGAAGGAATTTCTGGGATTTGATAAATGAACTTTCCCAAAGTGGAGTAACTGTTTTTGTAACTACACATTATTTGGATGAAGCTGAATTTTGCAATACCATTACGTTGATAAATGCCGGGAATATTATTGCAAGCGGAAGTTCTAAAGAATTAAAGACAAAATATTTAACAAATACAATTCTTGAAGTTGAATGCGATAAAGTAATATCTGCGCTGGATATCCTGACCAAACAAAGCGGGATTGATGAAACTTCTATTTTTGGCAATTATATACATGTTAATGTTAAGAATGAAAACGAAGGTCGTGCTTTATTACAAAAAGTGCTGACGGAACAAAATTCAATTAATATTTCAAGGCTTGATAAGATTGTTCCAACCTTGGAGGACGTATTTATTTACCTTCTTGAAAAGGATGAGAAGAAAAATGTTGAATAGAATAAAAGCAATTGCAATAAAGGAAATCCGGCAGCTTAGAAGAGATAAAAGAATGCTATACGTGCTTTTTGTATTCCCGATTTTTTTATTGGTCATATTCGGATACGCTATAAATTTTGATGTTCATCATATAAAAATTGTAGTATACGATCAGGACAAATCTGTTGACAGCCGCAATTATGTAAAATCCCTTACAAGCTCTGATTATTTTGATGTTGTTGGATATATACATGATGATAAAGAAATTAAAACCGTTCTGGATACAAAGAGAGCTCAATGTGTAGTGGTTTTTCCACGGGATATGTCCCAGAAACTTTATTCAAAACAAACAGCAAAGGTACAGGTATTGATCGACGGGGTAGATGCAAATACTGCTTCGTTGATACTAAACTATATGAACAGTGCTACATCAGCATATTCTCAAAAATTTCAGGGCGATGTATTAGCCACGACTGGGAGAAAACCATATATACCGCTTGATATCCACTCTGAATTCTGGTTTAATCCCGATCTTGATTCCACTGTTTTCCTGATCCCGGGATTAATAGTTATGATTTTAATAATAACCGCGGTCGTCTCCATCTCGCTATCAATTGTCCGCGAGAAAGAAAGAGGGACAATTGAACAAATAAATGTTTCTCCGCTTACATCGCTGGAATTGCTTATAGGCAAAACTTTTCCTTACACAATTATCTCTCTCCTGGTAGGAGTCATTATCCTGTTAGGCGGGCATTTTCTCTTTGGTGTAACATTTAAAGGGAATTTATTCCTATTGTTTTTTTCAACAATGGTATTTTTATTTGCTGCATTAAACCTTGGCATTATTGTCTCAAGCATCGCCAATTCCCAGCAGGTTGCATTTCAGATCGCTACTCTAGTTACCATGCTCCCGTCTATGCTGCTTTCGGGATTTATATTTCCGATTGAAAGTATGCCGTTTGTAGTTCAGATTATCACCAATATAACTCCTGCAAAATTTTATCTTATAATATTGCGGTCTATATTGCTTAAAGGAGTGGGCCTCGAGTCATTCTGGCCACAATTAGTTTACCTGACTATTTTTTCATTAGTCCTTTTGTTCCTCTCTGCATTAATTAATAAAAGATCAAAAATTGCCTGAGGATATAATTTATTTTAAGGAATAGTATACTATGCGAATAATTTTGAATATAATAATTAAGGAATTCCTACAATTAAAGAGAGACCCGCGCTTGTTTGGAATTGTTTTTATTGCACCTGTTATGCAGCTTATTATTCTTGGTTATGCAGCGAACATGGATGTTACTACAGTTCATACAGCGGTTTTTGACCAGGATAAGAGTTCAACAAGCCGTGAATTCATAAGAGCATTCCAACGCTCCGGATATTTTAAAATTGACGATAATGTAGACAGTTATAAACAGATAACGGATGATATTAATAGCGGTAAGGTGCTTTGGACTCTCGTGATACCAAAAGATTTTGAAAAAAATATACAAAGAAGACAGACAGCTCCAATCCAAACAATATTTGACGGATCGGATGGCAATAAAACTTCAATTGTAATCGGGTATTTGCAGGGAATCGTTTCAAATTATTCATCAAAGATCATGCTTCAAGCAATGGACAAAAACGGGTTAAAGAACCCTCCTTCGGGAACCTTAACAACTGAAGCACGTGTTTGGTATAATCCCGATCTTACTACAAGGGTATACATGGTACCCAGTATAATGGGATTAATTCTTATGGTTATTACAACCATTCTTATGTCGATGGCAATAGTAAAAGAGCGTGAAATAGGTACACTGGAACAATTAATTGTTACACCGATTAAGCCTTACCAATTAATAATCGGGAAAGTTATCCCATTTATAATATTGGGTTTTGTTGATGTACTTATAGTATTAAGCGTAATGGTCTTTTGGTTTGGAATACCGGTGAGAGGAAGTTTTATTTTTCTCGTATTTGCATCTTTCCTTTTTGTCCTTTCCACTCTTGGAATCGGTTTATTTATTTCGACTATTTCAAAAACACAGCAGCAGGCGATGATGGTTGCGCAATTCGCAATTTTGATGCCTATGATTTACCTCTCAGGGTTTGCATTTCCTATTGAAAATATGCCGAAATTTATTCAGTATATAACTTATATAATTCCTTTACGTTACTACATTACAATTCTCCGGGGCGTTGTTTTGAAAGGAGCAGCATTCTCCGAGTTAATTCCCGAAACTTTAATGCTGTTCCTGTTTGGAATTGTGATACTGTACGCCAGCTCATTACGCTTCAAAAAAAGATTGAATTAAAATTTTATGCCGGACATACCGTCCGGCTTCAATCCTTTCTCCCTTAACAAGGAGAGGGGGCCGGTGTAATGCCGAAACAACCTTTATATTTCTTGCTACCCGCAATTCTACAATGCAACTTCAATTTCCCGTTTCGCAGGTCAGGTTGCTTAACTGGCCTTAATGTTACCCTGTTATACCGTAATCTAACATTTTCGTTCCCCGGCAATCCCATTTTTCTTTCATTTCCAGGGCAATCTTTTTAATTTTAATTAAAGTTACTTAAGTGTTAAATTCATTACTAAGATTTATAAAAATATTCCAGAATTGAATCTTATTATGAAATTATTAAAAAAGAGAGCTTTTTATGCCAAAATCTGAAAAATATGCAATAGGTGTTGATCTTGGAGGAACAAATATTAAGGTCGGGATTGTATCTCGTGAGGGAAGAATAATTAAAAAAGCGTCAATTCCTACTTTTGCCGAAAACGGTCAGGAAAAAGTAATATCGCAAATTAAAAAAGGAATTAAGGAAATTCTATCTCATAATAAAATAAAGATTCAGGGAATCGGTATTGGTTCCCCGGGAATAGTATCGACAAAAAGGGGTACTGTGGAAAATCCGCCGAATTTACCCGGATGGGAGAAGGTAAATCTTGGAAAAATAATTGGAAAAGAATTTGACTTGCCTGTTATAGTTGAAAATGATGCCAGCGCTGCTGCCATTGGTGAAATGATATTTGGCGCCGGGAAGAAATTAGATTCATTTGTAATGGTAACTTTAGGCACAGGTGTAGGAGGAGGTATAATTAATAAACGCAAACTGCTAAGGGGAGAACTTGGCTCAGCGGGGGAGATAGGGCATATTTCGATTGATTTAAATGGGCCGAAATGCAACTGTGGCTCCTTTGGATGCGTCGAAAGCTATGTAGGAAATAATTATCTTGTAAAAAGAGTTCAAAATGAACTAAAAGAGAACAATGACTCTAAAATTTTAGAAATAATTAACGGCGATCTTAATTTAATTACACCAATAATAATTCAGAAAGCACAATTTGAAGGTGATGAATTTGCTGTATCTGTTGTAAAAAACATGGGCATTCATCTTGGTGTTGGACTTGCCTCTACGGCTAATGTCCTTGATATTGGAACATTTATTATTGGAGGAGGTGTTGCAGGTTTTGGTCGCCCTCTTTTTAACTCCATTAATGAGACAATTAAATTGCGGGTTCTGAAACCATTGAAAAAAAGAATTAAGGTTCTTCCAGCAAAATTAAAGAATGAAGCGGGTATTAAAGGCGCTTCAGCGCTGGTCTTTTATAAATCGTAATCACTCGAGGATAAACTTTAATCATCTAATTGCATTATTATATTTTTTATAATTTGTATTTTTTAACTTAACTATTATTAATATTGAGAAATAATTTGTCCTGCATATATTATGTAATAAAATTTTTTATTTACGATATACTTCGTAAATGAAAGGGGATAATTATTTTTTAATGAAATTCTTTTTTCTTATAATAATTGTTTTTGCAATCTTAAACATTTCGTGTTCTCATAGTACTCAGGTATTATCCCCGGTCAGTAAAGGTAATGTTAGAATATCATCTAATGATTCATTAGCCTTAGGGGATTCAACCAAATCTCAGGTCAATAGGGATTCTCTCAGTATATTGTCTAAAGATTCTTTAGCAGTGCGGGACACAACAAAAAAAAATAAATCTATGGACGTCGATTCGGTTATTTATTCAAGTTCAAGGGATTCACTGTTCTTTCATGTAACCGACAAGAAGATGGATTTATACGGGAAAAGCGAATTGAAATATAAAGATATAGATCTGAAAAGCGCTGATATTTTTATAGATTTTGTTACACATGATGTTAATGCTAATGGAATTCCGAATGATTCCCTTCCGGGTAAATTTAAAGATACTCCCGTTCTGGCACAGGGTAGCGATGCCTATGATGGGGAATCGATGATTTATAATTTTAAGACGGGCAAGGGATATATAACGGCTGCAAGTACCAAGAGTGAAGGGACAATATATTCCGGGAACAAAATTAAAAAAGTTGATAAAGATACTTATTTTGTAAAAGACGGCATATTTACAACTTGTGCGGAAACTCCACCTCATTATTGGTTTTATGCATCGGAGATGAAAGTAATTGAGAAACAGGAATTAGACGCTCAATGGATCTGGTTGTATTTTGGCGGCGTACCTTTCCCGATCCCGCTTCCGTTTGGAGTTTTTCCTCTTCAATCGGGAAGACGATCCGGCATCATTACACCTTCATTCGGGCAGGATGCAACATTAGGATATTATCTTTCTCATTTCGGATATTTTTGGGCTATAAATGATTATTATGATTTAAAATTAACCAGTGATTATTATACACGCGGAAGTTATGCATTTAATACTCTCTTCAGGTACAATGAACGTTATGATTTTGACGGGAGTATTGGCGGCGGGTATAAAATGCTTTTAGAGCCGAATTCCGACGGAACTACATCGCCGGATAAAGAATGGAATATATCGGTTAATCATTCGCAGATATTTACGCCTACTTTAAGGCTTGCCGCCCAGCTTAGTTTCTTTTCAAGCAAAAGCTATATACAGTCCACAACAATGGATTTGAATCAGGCACTTTCCAATGATGTCTATTCAAATGCGTCGCTAACTAAAACATGGGATGAATCCGGCAACAGCTTGTCGCTTAGTTACAGCCGCTATCAAGACCTTGTAAAGGGGACAATTAATGAAGTATTACCAAGCTTAACGTTCAGTATTCCGCAGCAGTATCCGTTTAGACGAGACGGAGTAACCAGCGATTTTAAATGGTATGAGCAGATCGGGGTGAATTACAGCGGTGAATTTGAAAATGAAAGAAATAAGACAAATGGCGACTTAAGCGTTATTGGGGGGGTACAGCATGAGATATCAATAAACGCCTCCCCTAAAGTTGGGTATTTTACTTTTACACCGAGTATAAACTATGCTGAGAACTGGTATAATAAGCATATTAGTATGTATTCAGCCGGATCAAATTCTGATAGTACCGGTGATTCGGTTGTAACAAATGATGTTCATAAAATAAGTGAAGTCCGTGCGTTCCAGGTCGGAGTTACTGCTTCCACAAAAATTTATGGTATGTTCCAGCCGGGTATTTTGGGGATAAGCGCCATAAGGCAGATTATTACACCTTCTGTTGGATATAATTATTCACCTGATTTTTCTAAACCGGGCTGGGGATATTACAGCTCTTATAATGACAGCTATTTGAAGCAGACTGTAATTTATAATAAATATCAAAATGAAATATTAAGTAATCCTTACCTTAACCAGGGTGAACAGCAAAATATCTCGTTCAGTGTGGGCAATGAATTTGACATGAAAACCGCCGCAGATCCATCAGATACTACTTCAAAGGAGAACAAAATTCAATTATTAAATTTAACTGCCGGTATAAACTATAATTTTGCAGCGGACAGTATTAAATTATCTAATTTAAGTTTAAGCTACCATACTCAGGCCGGCGATTGGTTGAGCTTTCAAGGAAGTTCAAATTTTTCTCTATACGACTGGGATTCTGTAGGATCCAGCATAAATAAATTTTTAATTAATGAGGGTAAAGGATTATTAAGGTTAACAAATTTCAACTTTAGTGTATCCACAAGTCTGTCGGCGGATAAATTCAAATCGTCAACCAAGGATACAGCAAAAAGTAATCTGCAAAGTGAGGCATATTCACCAACCCAGACAAATATTGATAAAGGAATTTATAACCAGGGTGATCCTGATTTCACCAATCCCTGGAGTTTAAATTTAAGCTACAATTATTCGTTTAGTAAAAACAATCCAAGTTTATCAACAGAATCATCCAATATTAGTGCAGGAATGGATTTTAATCTAACAAAACAATGGAAATTTTCTGTAGCAGGCAGTTATGATTTTATGGCAAAGGAAGTCTCTGCCCCGCAAATTAGAATATCGCGCGATCTTGAATGCTGGCTGATGAACTTTACCTGGAACCCTGTAGGTATTTACTCAGGTTATTATTTTGAAATCAGAGTAAAAGCTCCTGAATTACAGGACCTTAAAATTACCAAGACAGGAAACTTTTATAATGATAAATAGTAAATTTAATTATGATTATATTTAATAAATGAAGCATTATATAGTTGACGGAAACAATGTAATTCATAAAGTAAAAGCCTTTAGTAAGTTTATCAAGACGGATAAGCAATCTCCACGTGAGAAGCTAATCTTTATGATTGAAAATTATTTTCAGGGCAGGTCGGTTAAAATTACAATTCATTATGACGGGTTTGAGCGCCTTCCTATAAGAGCGTCGATAGTTAAAATAATATACAGTGATAAAAGATCCGCAGATGATAAAATCAAACATCAAATTGAAGATGCAGATAACCCGAGAAATATAATCGTAGTAACGTCTGATACCGGTATAAAAGCTTTTGCACGTAAATGCGGATGCGAAGTTATTTCAAGCGAAAACTTTATTAAACAGCTTTTAAGCAGGGGAAAGGTTGATGAAGAAACTTCGCGTATTAATTCAATCAGCAACAATGAGTACTTTAAAAAAATATTCAAAGCCGATAAACCTTAAAATACTCATTGTATATTTATTCATTTGAAGAAAATTTTTTTTTCCCCCGGATTTTCAAGCTTGCCAACATATAGAAGAGTAAGCTCTTATAATATATAGACTTATACAAGTAAAAAAATTTGTACAAAAAGGCATGAAATGTTAACACAAAAAGGGCTTAAAGTTTACACAAAATTTAATGTAAACTATTGAAAATAAAGAGCTTAACCTTGTCCACCCCCTCCCAAAATGCTGTTTGTTAAACTATTAAAAATAAAGAAGTTAACTTTTTGGATAAGATGGCTTAAACTTTGCATTTATATGCAGTGTTTATGTTAGAAGCGAGAAGGCTATACTCACGGCGAGCCATGATGACAAGCACGGCGAGCAGGCTACACGGATAGGATGGAAATGAATAAGTAGAAGAAGTGTTTGGGTTGCAACGACCTCCCCTTAATCCCCTCCTTATCAAGGAGGGGAAGTGTATCGTTCTGAATTTGGTGATCAATTTAAATCCAAAGTGTGAGGCTCACATTTAAGGTGAACCTCACAAAATAAAAGTCCGTGTATATTTCAACACGTCAATCAAAATGTCAATGAAACAATTTATTTTATAATAGTGATTTAAAAAACATTTTAAAAGCAATATCGGGGTTATGCCAAACAATCCCTGTCATTTACAAGTGCAAAATTAATTAAATTTATTTTTAGAAAACACTGTTTTTTTTGCCAGATAAATTCTAATGAAAATAATTTGAAGTGACATGAATTAGTTTAAAATGGATTCCCACGAATTAGGACGAATTTCCATTAATACGAATTTACACGAATTAGGACGAATTTCACGAATACTATTCTGAGATAATCTGAATTCAAATAATTAAAGCCAACTTAAAAATATAGGCCCTTGCTGGAGATTGCGTATCGTAATTTAAGGATTGTAAAATACCAACCTACGGTTCAAATAAGTTTCGGAATGGGAAAGCAAAAAAAATACAGATGTTTAATGTACTAAAGTCCTGGGGCTACTTTTAAGATGAATTTATTAATCCCCGGTATTGAAAGACGGGGCTAATTTAAATTATTTTGTAATATAACTGCCTGGTAAAGCTGATGAGCAATTAGTTCTAAAGATACTAAGATAGGTTTATCTCTAATCTATAAGGTTACCTTATACAAAATCAAAAAGATGTAATATAATTCGACGAATCGGTTTTAATTTGGATCCTAATTGAGTTTTGAATTGGCGAAACAGCGTTTTGCCTTACAATTCTTGAATTCTCAGAACAAACTCATTTTTATATAGCGTGATGGATTCGCCTTAAAATCGTCCAACAGTGAGTTCGAGCAACTCAATGGTATGGTCAAGATGCAGATAGAACTCTTCATTGTTGGTGAGTTTTCCTAATGTACCTTTGCCTGCACGCAAGCCGCTTACAATCTTAGACAAATCATTTGTAATTTGTACAATGTTGTTCAAAGGTATTTTCAGGTAAGTGCTGTCCATTATCAGCTTTCCCAGCGTGCCTCTGCCTGACCTTATGCTGCCGGTAATATCGGATAAATCCCTTGTAATTTCCGCTGCATTTTCAATTGGTATTTTTAAATCCGTACTATCCATCAGGAGTCCCCCGAGTGTTCCTTTTCCGGAATGTAACCTTCCGACAATTTCTGATAAATCCTGTGTCATTTTCATTACGTTTTCAACAGGTATTTTCAGATAAGTACCGTCCATTAACAATTTTCCTAATGTTCCTTTTCCTGAATGAATGTTTCCTACAATATCCGCCAAATCACCTGTCAGGTGCGCTGAGTTATCTCCCGTCTTTTTGAACTGGGTTAAAATATCGTCTATCTTAACCGGTTCAGCAGCAGCGATAACATCGTTGTTTTCGATTTCTTTTAATTCGCCGGTGCCGGGTATAATGACAAGTATCTTATTTCCCATAAGCCCCTCTGTGGTTATATCGGCCTCTGCATCCTTCGTGATAAACTTTCGCTCGCTTTCATCAATTGTCATAGTAACACGTACGCTGGATTTGCTGATTATTTTTATATTTTCTATTGTGCCTATATTAACGCCTGACAACCTTACGTTGTTCCCCGCTTGTATTCCGCTGACATCATTAAATACCGCGCTGATATGAAACGTGCCTGTAAACATTTGCTGCCTCATGCCAATATAATATATTCCTGCGAAAAACAACGCCAAGCCTATGGAAATAAATATTCCCATTTTGATTTTTTCAGATATTTCAGGTTTCAATTTATGTGCTCCTTACAGCATTTTGCATTTTTCAATACATTGATAAAGACAATTGCAAAGGTTTTCTAAATATAATCGCTTCGACCCACCTCTTCCGTCCCCTCCCCACATAGTGGCGCGGCAAGAGGGGATTCTTTCTATTTTGATGAATTGGGGTCTGTAATAGTCGATATATAATATTTTTCATTCGTTATACGATTGAAATGTTTACTTATCCGTTTCAATGCCATCCCTCCGGGATTTTTAAGTTTTGTGTTGTTTTCGTTTGTTATAAATATTTCGTTCCTCCGGGACTTAAAACAAAATCCATATTATACATTTTTTTATATAATTAGTTTGCAATGTTTTCAACTTAAAAGAAAATTCATATTTTTCTGAAGCCAACAAGACAGCCAATTAATTTATTGTTCAAAAAATGACCGCACTAATTTATCCGCCGAATTAACGAGTTCGCTATAACTACCTTCCGCAGCACACATTCCGTTGTGAATAATCAGAATACGGTTAGCTGTAATCCTGGCGCACTCTATATCATGTGTTACGATGACAGAGGAAGTATTGTATTTTTCCTGCATATCAATTATAAGCCTGCTTATTTCTCTTGATGTTATAGGGTCCAAACCTGATGTGGGCTCATCGTAAAACATTATTGCAGGCCGCAGAATTAATGTCCGGGCTAAACCCACTCTTTTACGCATACTTACCGAAAGCGCTGAGGGCATTTTATCAATCGAGTCTGCCAAACCCACACTGTACAAAGCTTCTTCCACCATCGATTGCATGGCCGCCTTTGACCTCGTACGTAATTGCCTGCGCAATAGAAACTCAAGATTTTCCTTTACCGTCATGGAATCATACAAAGCTCCTCCCTGGAACAGGAAACCTATTTTCATCCGCAATGTATTAAGTTCTTCTTCTTCAAGATCAAATACATGTTTTCCCAGAACCAAAACTCGACCTTCATCCGGTGCGATAAGCCCCACTATACATTTTATGAGAACTGTTTTACCAATTCCCGATTTACCAAGGACAACAAGGTTTTCACCTTTAGCAACTCGCAAAGTGATATCTTTCAAAACATAATTATTTCCAAAGGATTTCCGGAGATGTTCTATTTCTAAAACACTCTCACCCGGCTGGCCATTATAGGGGGCTGTTTCCGGGAGAGTTGTATTTGTTGTATTTGTGTGCATTGAGCTATTTATTTCTTTAGTACCCCGACTTTTGGCATGGCCATTCCTATGGAATAAGTCAGGGTAAAGTAAAATCAATTCAATTTCAGGACTTAAGTCCATTAAAGATGTTATTTTTGGCTAAAGCCAAATTTTAAAAAAACAATTTGTTCCCCGACTTAAAGAGGCCGGGTGAAAATTCAAAATTGACGAATAAATATTTATTTATTTGCATTTAAAGACTTTAGTATTCAATAAAATGAAAATTTATAATTTTGAAACTAATTTTCACACAGCCTCTAAAAGTCGGGGCTACTCATATTCAATATTATTTAAATAAAGAAACCCGTTATTTGTACAGCAACAATGTCCAGAACAAAAATCATGAACGAGGCTATTACTACTGCTGAATTTGCAGCTAATCCAATTCCCCGGTTGCCTTCTTCAGCATTATATCCCTGGTAACAGCCTATAAGCCCGATTGCAAATCCAAAGAAAAATGTTTTGATAAAAGCAGGCAGCACATCTGTAAAAGTGAGCTTCTGAAATACCTGCAGACAGTATAAATGAAAGCTGATATCTCCTTTCATACTAACAGCAAGATAGGATCCGTAGAGCGAAGCGGCATCTGCAAAAATTACCAGGAGCGGAATCATCAGACTTGCAGCAAGTATTCTTGTAACCACGACAAACTTAAACGGATTGATACCCGCCAGCTTCATGGCATCAATTTGCTCTGTCGTTTTCATAATAGCTAATTCCGATCCTATACCCGATCCCACTCTGCCGGCGCAAAGCAATGCGGTTATCGCGGGCCCTATTTCTCTTATGATCGAGACTGCCACCATAGCCGGCAGCCATGCCCCGGCGCCTACTTCTGTTAAGGTCGGTCTCGTCTGGATAGTAAGCACCACACCCATAATGAGTGCAGTAATACCGACCAATGAGAGAGACTTATAACCTATAAGGTAGGATTGCTTTATCAGCTCACTAAAATTATATGGAGGCCTGACAACTTCTTTGAAAAAATGAATTGTAAAAAGTGAAAGCAAGTATACTTCCAGAAAAATTTTTTTGACTACTGAAACCGGAAAAAATCGCGAATGGTTTTCTACGGATGTTCCTATTACCTTCAAATATTCAAACGGTTTATCCCAGGGTGTCTTCATAATATCCCGCTCAATTTGGTAATGTAAACCAGAATGTACTCCCTTTTCCTTCTTCACTTTCTACGCTAATATGGCCTCCGTGTGCTTCAACCGCAAGTTTACAGAAAGTTAGTCCCAATCCGGTTGAGAATTCACGTGATTCGACCTGGACGAATTTATTGAAGACTTTTCCCAGGTAATGTGCCGGTATCCCCTGGCCGGTATCCTGAATAGTGACCCGTGCGCTTTCCTTTTTACCGGGACTGTCATCACTTTGAGAGCCATCCTCTTCTAAGCTCTCTACTGTGATGCTGATGGCTCCATCTTTCGGAGTAAATTTTAACGCATTCATGAAAAGATTGCGAATCACACGTGAAATCAAATTATAATCACAGATAACCCGTACAGGAAATGTTTTCATATCAAAGATGAACCTTCGGCTTTCCCTGAGATATTCATACTCCCGGAGAATGACTTTGGAGATTTCCACAAGATCGCAATTTATCAATTTAAGTTCCTCATGTCCCGCCTCTAATTTATTGATATCAAGCAGCGAGTCCACCATTTGCAAAAGTCCGGCTGTGGATAGGGCTCCATTGTGTACCATTTGCCTGTTCTTATCGGACGTATGCTTTGTCTCGCTTTTCTCCAATGTCTGAAATATTGTTGCCATAAGGGATAGGGGTGAACGCATATCATGTGCAATCATGTGTGTCATGCCGTCGCGGAGTGATCCGAGCTCTTTAAGCTGTTCATAGCTTTTTTTTAATTCCTGCTTTTGCCTGCGCAGTTCCAGATGCGTTCGCACGCGCGCATGAACTTCTTCGAATTGGAACGGCTTTGTTATATAATCAACACCGCCGGCTAAAAAGCCCTTCACCTTGTCAATTGTTTCACTCAACGCGCTGATGAAAATAACAGGTATTTCTTTCAACTTATCGTCTGCTTTAAGCTTCTCACATACTTCATAACCATTCATCTCCGGCATTAGGATATCTAACAGGATGAGGTCAGGTGGTTCTATGTTAGCCACCTGCAGCGCAAGTTTACCGCTTGGCACAGGCCGTACTTTGTATCCTTGTTCTTTTAACATTCCTGAAAGGAGCTGCAAATTGGCCGGAGTATCATCGACGAGAAGAATTTCCGCTAAAGCATGTTTGATATTCTGTTGTTCGGTCATGATGCCACTCCTTTGGATAGAATATCGAGCAGTCCCGGATAGTCAAATTGATCCGCACGAAGCAGTAATCCATGCGCTAACGGAGCGCTGTACACTTCTACTTCTTTCAATAAATCCTGAATCTGATCAATATCTGCTTTGCTGATTGCTTCACGCATTTGGCTTAGTAATTTTCCCGGCAAACCTGCTGCCGACTCTTTAAGCAGAATCCCAGTACTTTCTGCATTTACAGGCAATCGTTCCTCCTCGTTACTTTGTTCATATATATATTCCACATTTAAAAGTCTTCGAACCATATCAAACAGTTCCGTCTCCCTAATGGGCTTGGGTAAAAACTCGTCGGCGCCTGCAGCAAGTACCAGTCTCCGGTCCTCTTCGAATACGCTTGCGGTTGCACTGATAATTTTTACTTTTTTCCCGTTTTCATCAATCCTGATTATGCGGATTGCCTCAAAACCATCCATCACCGGCATGCGCATGTCCATGAAAATTAAATGGGGTTTCCAACTCTTGAATTGATCAACAGCTTCCTTACCGTTACCGGCTTGTCGTGTCTCAAATCCAACTTTGTTCAGCAGATCAAAAAGAAGCATACGGTTATCTTCTTTATCGTCTACAACAAGCACACGATACAATGGCTGCCCCTCTTGTAGTTTTAGTACTCGCCGTGAATCGGCTTTTATCATTACTACTGTTTGAACATCGCCCTCTTTTATTGGAATATCAAATTTAAAAATACTTCCTTTACCGACTCTGCTAGAGACTGCAATATCTCCTCCCATAATGTGAACAAACTCTTTACTGATTGCCAGCCCGAGTCCGGTACCCGTACCTGCGTGACGTCCTGTACTGGTTTGTTCAAAGTGCAGGAACAATTTATGCATTTCATCTTCAGCAATTCCAGCACCCGTATCTTCAACCTCAACGTACAAACGCGATGAAGACGGATCAACACTTCGAACCCTGGCACGCAACGCAATACCCCCTTTGTGTGTGAATTTTGTAGCATTCCAAAGAAGATTGATAAGCACCTGGCGCAGTTTCTTTTCATCGGCAATGATGTACCGGGGAATGTCGCCGGTACCGTCCATAATAAACTGCAATCCTTTTTCATCCGTTCGAAAACGCAGCATAGATTCCAGGTCATCAAACATCATATGGGCGTCGAATGTTGTAGTTTCCAGCGTCATGCGCCCGGCTTCAATCTTTGACATTTCCAGAATATCATTGATTAGTTCAAGAAGATGTTCACCGCTCCTGTTAATAGTACCGAGATGTTTTTTCTGCAGAAGCCCAAGCGCCGGATCGCGCAGCATCAATTGAGAAAATCCTAAAATCGCGTTCATCGGCGTTCGGATTTCATGAGACATATTGGCCAGAAAAGTGCTCTTGGCACGGTTTGCATCATCTGCTACCAGTTTTGCTGCGAGCAGTTCAACCTCAAGCCGCTTTCGTTCGGTGATATCCTCGATAGCGAGGAGAATGATGCGTTCTTTTCCAAGTCCCCTTTGAATTTGTCTCGCATTCAAAAGCATTATGCGTCTGCCGATAGTAGAAAAATCATGTTCAACTTCATAATTATCAAAGGTTGCTTTTTCAGGCAAAATAGTTTCAAGCAGATCACGCAATTTGGGAATATCCCATTGATGATTTCCGAGGTCATAGATAAGCTGGCCGATGGTCTCTCCAGGTTTTACTTTAAATACTTCATAGAATGAACGGCTCGCTGTGACTACTCTTAAATCCTGATTCAAAGCGATTAAAGGTTCACGTACAGTATTTATTATGCTGTCGGAATATTCGAGGGCATCATCGGCTGATTTTTTAATTGCCTCAAGTTCTTTTTCTATCTCCTTACGTTCGGTAATATCCTCTATGGCAAGCAGGATAATACGTTCTTTGCCAAACCCTCTCTCTATTTGCCTGGCATTCAAGAGCATAATGCGTTTGCCGATGGTAGAAAAATCGTGTTCAACTTCATAGTTATCAAAGGTAGCTTTTTCAGGCAAAATAGTTTCGAGCAGATCACGCAATTTTGGAATATCCCACTGATGATTTCCCAGGTCATAGATAAGCTGGTTGATAGTTTCTTCGGGTTTTACCTTAAATACTTCATAGAAGGAACGGCTTGCAGTAACTACCCGTAAATCCTGATTCAAAGCGATTAAAGGTTCACGTACAGTGTTTATTATGCTTTCGGAATATTCCAGGGCATCATCGGCTGATTTTTTAATTGCCTCAAGTTCTTTTTCTATCTCCTTACGTTCAGTAATATCCTCTATGGCAAGCAGGATAATACGTTCTTTTCCAAACCCTCTCTCTATTTGCCGGGCATTTAAGAGCATAATGCGTTTGCCGATGGTAGAAAAATCATGTTCAACTTCATAGTTATCAAAGGTTGCTTTTTCAGGCAATATAGTTTCAAGCAGATCGCGCAATTTGGGAATGTCCCACTGATGATTCCCAAGGTCATAGATAAGCTGACCGATGGTTTCTTCGGGTTTTACCTTAAAAAATTCATAGAAGGAACGGCTTGCTGAGACCACCCGTAAATCCTGATTAAGGGAGAGTAAGGGTTCACGTACAGTGTTGATAATGCTGTCGGAGTATTCCAGGGCATTGTCTGCTGATGTTTTAATTGCCACAAGTTCTTTTTCTATCTCCTTGCGTACCGTGATATCACGGATGTTACACTGGATAACCTTTCGGTTTCCAACCAGGTAGACATTGCTGACAAATTCTACGGGGATTGTTCTCCCGTCTTTTGTCTGGAACGGCAGATTTTCGTAGCGGATATATTCTTTTTGTTGAAGTTCCTGGAAAGCTGCCTTGCTAGTTTTAATGTCGGTAAATGCGCCAATCTCCCAAAGTTGTTTATCCACCAATTCCTCACGGGAATATCCCAGAAGTTTTGTTAAAAAGGGATTTGCTTCAGTGATAGCCCCAGTGTTTGCATCAAGGATCAAAATTCCGTCCTGAGCAGTTTCAAAAAGCCGGCGGTACCTAATATCCGGTTTCTGAATTAATTCTGCAGTTTGTTTAAGCCCGGAACCGTCAAAATTGGAGCTGTTTTCGGATGGTCTAATTTCAATATTTTTCAAGACATGTCCTGTTCGTATAAAATAATAGAGCTATAGAATAGGGAAAACGGTTCAGTTAACCCGCCATCCCACATTAATATACAACTATATTAAACGCTTATTCAATCGGGCAAAAGGATGAAAGAGTGATTAATCCTTTATTCTAAAATCAAAAAAAATTTCCAATAAAAGGCTATTTTATATATTTTTGAACTGTAAAATATTGTAATATTGAGAGAATACTTTTGATGGCGGAAGTTATAATTTTAAATTCTATTGAACGATGGGAACAACTGAAAAAGGAAATTACCCACGGTAATGAATTATTAATTTTTAAGTTCAGTCCGGTTTGTCCTATCAGCTCTATGGTTGAAGGTGAGCTTAATTCCTGGTTCTCAGGCTTGCCTGAAGATTTTAATCTAAAAATTGCAAAACTGGATGTTGTTGAATCAAAAGAAGTAAGCACTAAAGTTGCTGCTGATCTGGATATTAAACATGAATCACCGCAAGTAATTTGGTTAACGGGGGATCTTAAAATTAAATGGTGCGGCAGCCATTATGATATTAATAAAAATAGATTAAAAGCTGTTATGAACAAAGCTTAATTTTACAACGAAAGGCTGTTTCGCTATCATTATAGTTTTTGTTCTTTCTAAGTTAACAAGCTATCCGGCGAATAGCATTACATTTTATTATAATATAGTCCGCGAAGATTTGATAAATTATAGTTGTGCAAATTAAATTCGAAGTACTCCGGCCTTTAGAAACTATGTGAAAATTAATTCTTATTGAATAAATATACAGATTAATTATCGTTAATAACTTAGAGTAAGAAGAGGTAAACCGTTAAAACGGTTGTAAAATCATTTTCATATTTAATACCCATAACTGAAGTTATGGGCTGCTTGGTATGGACAATTACCCAAGGCATAATAGTTGAGGATATTTTAAAATAAACGGGAACATTTTAATATATTTATCGTCTAAAATATTTAATTAATTTTTTATTAATAATTCTTATTTCAAAAGAACAGTATGAGTATTGTAGTTGAAAATTTAATAAAACAGTATGGGCCGCAAAAAGCGGTTGATGATATTTCTTTCAGCGTAAACACCGGGGAAATCGTGGGGTTTCTTGGGCCCAACGGCGCAGGCAAAACAACCACTATGAAAATTATTACCTGCTTTATGGCTCCTACTTCGGGTAATGTTTTAGTTAATGGACAGTCTGTTCTTGCCGACAAAGAAAAGATTAAAAAGAAAATTGGTTATTTGCCGGAAAATAATCCCCTTTATTATGATATGCCGGTAATGGAATATCTTGAATTCGCAGGCGCATTGCAGGGAATAGGCAGGGATAAGCTGCAGGATAAAATAGCAGATATGATCCATACATGCGGGTTGAATGAAGAAAAACACAAAAATATCGGGGAGCTATCAAAAGGTTACAGGCAAAGAGTGGGACTGGCGCAGGCGCTTATACATGACCCTGAAATTTTAATTCTGGATGAACCCACAAGCGGTTTGGACCCGAATCAAATTACAGAGATAAGAAAACTAATTAAACAAATCGGCAAAGAAAAAACAGTAATTCTGAGTACTCATATTCTGCCTGAAGTTGAAGCAACTTGTGACAGGATATTAATAATTAATAATGGAAAAATTGTTGCGGATGGAACTCCGGATACACTGAGAAAACAATCACAGGGTAACGAAGTTTTGAAGGTACAGATAAGCGATGCAGGCAACAGGGATGAAATAATTTCTGCATTACAAACTTTGGATGCGCTTCGCATGGTTGATCCGGTAACAGGCTCTGTTGATACGTTTATCTTAGAAAGTATTCCGGGCAGCAACTCACGGAGGGCTGTATTTAATCTTTGCGTTCAAAAAAAATGGGCACTTACTGAAATGACGCCGGTTGAAACAAAACTTGAAGATATCTTTAGAGAATTAACTACAGATTAAAATTATGAATAAAATTTGGATTATAGCAGTTCGCGAATTAAGAACATTCTTTGATTCTTTAACTGCTTACGTTTTAATTATTGCATTCTTAGGGCTTAGTGGTTTTTTTACCTGGCTTTTTGGCTCTGATATTTTTCTTATAGGCCAGGCAACACTCCAGCCTTTCTTCTCTGTTGCTTACTGGACTTTATTCTTCTTTACTCCTGCCCTTACAATGCGTATGCTGGCGGAAGAGAATAAAACCGGAACAATAGAACTTCTGCTTACTAAAGCCGTTACAGACTGGCAGGTAATTCTTGGTAAATTTCTTGCCTGTTTGATGTTAATTAGTATTGCGCTTGCTCTAACCCTGCCTTACTATCTAAGTGTATGGAGTTTAGGGCCTATAGATCATGGTTCCGTATGGTGCGGATATTTGGGGCTGATTTTAATGAGTACAGCCTATATTAGCATAGGATTATTTACAAGCAGTATTACAAATAATCAGATTGTTGCATTTCTATTATCACTTTTTATAGGCGCTTTCTTTCTAATAATATTTAATGTCCTTTCTTCAAATTTCACCGGGCCGGTTGGTGAAATATTTAGTTATTTAAGCCTCTCATCTCATTTCGATTCAATTTCACGCGGGGTAATTGATTCTAAAGATGTGATTTTTTTCCTTAGCGTTTCAACATTTGGATTAATTTTAGCTGAACTATCCCTCTCAAAAAGAAATATTATTGATTAAAAATTATGTTAACAAAAAAGAAAATATTAATTACTGCACTCCTGATTTTCGGGATCATCCTTTTAATAAATATTGCCGCCGATCGTTTTTTTATCAGGCTGGATTTATCGGAAGGACATCAATATACACTGAATAAAGCATCCAAAGAAATATTAAAATCATTGGATGCACCGGTCACAGTTACGGCATATTTTTCGGAAAATTTACCTCCTGATGTTGCCCAGGTAAAAAATGACTTTAAAGATATGCTAACGGAATACGGAAGCGCTTCTAGGGGTAAAATAGTTTATAATTTTATTGATCCTAATAAGGACCAGGAAACCGAAAATAAAGCGCAGCAAGCAGGCATTCAGCCTGTTATGATAAATGTACGCGAACGTGATCAAATGAAACAGCAGAGGGCTTATCTTGGCGCCGTTCTTCAGTACGAAGGCAAGACGGAAATACTCCCGTTTATTCAGCCGGGCTCGGCAATGGAGTATGCTTTATCTTCAACAATAAAGAAATTATCGGTTAAGAATAAACCGCAAATTGCATTTCTCCAGGGAAACGGCGAACCGGCTCTTTCGGATATGCCCCAATTGATTGACCAATTATCAATTCTTTATGAAATAAATACGATTCAGTTAACGGATTCAACTTCAATTCCCTCAAGTTATAAAACTATAGTTATTATTTCACCTGCCGATACAATTTCACAAAATTTATTATTACAACTTGATAATTATCTTGCCGGCGGGGGCAGGATCTTGGCAGCAATTGACAGGGTAAAGGGCAATTTAACGAATGCCACCGGTTCAATCGTTACCACGGGCATTGAGGAATGGTTGAAGAATAAAGGCATTGAAGTTGAGGACGGTTTCGTTGTTGATGCCAATTGCGGCAGCGTGATGGTACGGCAGCAGCAGGCCGGATTTGTTATGAATACTCCCGTAAGATTTCCATTTCTGCCGGTTATTACAAGTTTTGCAGATCATCCTATAACAAAAGGAATAGAACAGGTTCTTATTCCTTTTGTCAGTCCTATAAAATATGCTGCTAAAAACAGTTCTGTCAGTATTACTACTTTAGCAAAGACATCCGAAAAAACCGGTATAGAAAAGCCGCCGGTGTACTTTAATATTTCAAAGCAGTGGGCGAAGAATGATTTTCCTTACATGTCCCTGCCCGTTGCTGTAGCTGTGGACGGCAACCTGGTAAACAATTCCTATACAAAAATGGTTGTATTCGGAAGCGGTGATTTTGCAACAAACGGATCCGGTCAAAGCGCTCAGAAGCTTGAACCGGACAATGTGAATCTTATGGCCAATGCCATAGATTGGCTTACAGATGATACCGGATTAATTGCCCTTAGAACAAAGGCCATCAATGCAAGGCCTATTAATCCTAATCTTGAAGATGGGACAAAAACATTAATTAAGTACTTTAATTTTTTGTTTCCTATTCTTCTAATAACAGGCTATGGAATTTTCCGTTACAGGAACCGGAAAAAACTTAGAACAAAATGGCAGAATATCACCTATGGTCAATAAACTTTCAATAAAAACTTTAAGTATTACTTTCCTAGCGCTGCTTGCAGTTGTTGCAGCTTTTTTAATTTATGATTCCAAACATGGTGAATCGTCCTTCCGCGATAATGTTGTTTCTATTGATACGGCTGATGTAACATCTATAAGTATTTTCCCGAAATCATTCAACCACAATGAAGTCAGAATATTTAAGCAGGGAAGCGCCTGGAAAATAAATCTGCCCGGCAATAAAACAGCAGACGTACCGTTTCCGAAGGTTCAGGATATATTTGCCCAGCTTCTTGCCGTAAAACCATTAAGTGTAGCGGCTCAAAGTCCTGATAAATGGAGCGAATATAAAGTCGATTCTTCCGGAACAAGAGTTAAAGTTTTTGAAGGGAATAAAAACACATTGGATTTGATAATCGGTAAGTTTACCTACCAGCAGCCCAGAAGTATGGCCACTTATATACGTGTATCCGGCGATGATAATGTTTATTTCGTAAACGGTTTCTTAGACTTATCATTTAACCACAACCCGGATTATTTCCGCGATGATAATGTGATTAAAGATGATTATATAAATTGGAATAAGCTTACTTTTACATATCCAGCGGATAGTTCTTTTCAATTAGTAAAAACAAACGGCATTTGGCAAATAAATAATAAGGCTGCTGATTCAGCAAAAGTTTTTAATTACTTAGCATCAATTTCAAATCTCTCAATCCCAAATTTTATAAACAATCCGCCTCAATCTTTGCTTAATCATACTGAATGTACCCTTACAATTCAATCCAATGAACTTGGAATAATAAACGTTTTTGCTTTCGAAGATTCCACTCAACTTGCAATTGTTTCATCACAGCGTAAAGACACTTATTTTGACGGTAAAAAAGCAGATGCCTGGAAGAGGATTTTTATCGGCAAGAATTCTTTATTTGAGCAGAAAAAATAATACAACATTTCAAACCCCAAATTATTCCGGTATTATTATTTAATTTTTACGTTTCGTAGAGACGAGGCTGGTCTTATAATTTAATATTTTGTGCCATTACACGTAAAGACAGGGCATGCCCCGTCTCCCCACAATTTTTTTTAGGATTCACTCTCATAACTGAATTTCTCGTCATGGCAAATTGCAATTATCGCAGTTGCCGCATGGTTTTTCATTTTTAAATCCAAAATACTCTGAAATGAATACTCTCCTACAGTTATCACCGCGAAAATAGTTAACTACAGATAAAAGTTTTTTATTATCATTTAAGAGCTTTTGCTTTAATTCTTTTTCATCCTGTAATTCATCAGGCAGGCCATTAATTATTATCAGATCGCGGTTATCCATAGAGCCTTCAGTCACTCCATACCTGTCCAGCATTCCCATGACAGTTTCAATTCTGAAATCTTTGCGGTTTTTAAAATTCATCTGTTCGCGTAAAAACTCAATTCCGTCAACCGAATTGACCGCCGCAAGATCTCTTTGAAGTAAATCATATAAAGCAGAATAAAAATCAGCACCCGGGTTTGACCATTTAATGAATTCCATTTGTGTATAAAGATCTTCCTGGTTATATAACAGCGCACACAATGAATCTTTGCCGTCCCTGCCGGCCCGCCCTATTTCCTGGTAATAAGCTTCAATTGAAGAAGGTATTTCAGCATGAATAACAAAACGGATATCGGGTTTATCAATACCCATTCCGAAAGCATTTGTTGCCAGGATTAATTTTTGTTTACCGTTCAGGAAATCCCTCTGCATTTGTTTACGCTGCTTATCCGGCAGTTTACCATGATAAACTCCGTGATAAAATCCTTTATCCCGGAGCAATTGGGAGAATTTTTCAAGTGTTTGAATAAGCGCAAAATAAATTATCCCGGAGCCTGAATAATTATTTAATACGGAAATAATAGCAGAATATTTTTCTTTCTCATCAAATATATCGATTGCTTCAAGGCGGAGATTTGGCCGTTCAATTCCCTGGTGAAATACTTCAATTTCATCTTTTTTTACATTAAGCTTTTCAATTATATCTTTTTGGACTTCAGCGGTTGCCGTAGCGGTAAGAGCTATCGTTAGCGGATTACCAATTATTTTTCTAAACTCTGCAATCCTGGAATAGTCAGGGCGAAAATCATGGCCCCACTCGGAAATGCAATGCGCTTCATCCACCGCGAGAAGGGAAATATTAATTGATTTAATCCTGTCAATAAACTCATTCTTCCTGAACCTCTCGGGTGTAACATACAGTAATTTAAGTTTTCCGGATATAAAATCCTCAAGCCTTTCATCCCTTTCTTTTTTTGAAAGAGTTGAATTTATAAAGTCGGCAGGAATGTTTTTCTTTTTTAAAGCGTCAACCTGGTCCTGCATTAAAGCAATCAGAGGGCTTATTACTATTGTTCCGCCATCAAAAGCAAGAGCAGGAATTTGATAACATAATGATTTGCCGCCCCCGGTAGGCATTAAGACAAGACTGTGCCCGGTTCGGTTGATTGTTCTATTAATAATTTTTTCCTGCAGTCCCCGGAAAGAATTATAACCAAAATATTCTTTAAGTATATCGTTTGGGTTTTTCATTAACTGATAAGACTGAAATTATTATTGTACAGCCAAATATAAACATACTATTTGACAATCAGATTAATTTTTGACTCCTGTAATTTCAATCATTTTAAATGTTCCCCCCTATCTATTTATTTCTCCGCACAGCCGCACGAGAACATATCCGCCGTTTTTAATAAGGGGCGATGACTCAGCGATATGTGCTGCTTCATCGGAAGACTCCGCTTTGATAACTATAAAACCACCAGCGGTGTCGCCGGCAAATACGTATTCTTCAATTCCTTTAGGACTGACTTTTCTGCCTTCAACAGTCAATGGATAGCCGTTCTCAAGCCTGCCGGTCTGAGAAAGATTGCCCATCCATGTATTCCATTCAGCGTTATGTTTATTTCTTGCTTCAACAGAAGCCTGATCAAGATTGTCGAATCGAAGAGCCGGATTTCCCCCAAAGAAAGTAAGCATATATTTTTTCATGGCGTTTTCTTAATTTGTTTTATTATTTATATAAAACTTCTAATACTGTATTTGGATCTTTGGACAACAAATTTAATAATACTAAAGCTGGTCCCCGGGGATACCTATCACCTCGTTCCCAATGACGTAATGTTCCCAAACTTATTCCAAATGACGCTGCAAATTTAGGTTGACTCATTCCAATTCTTTCTCTTAATTTTTTTACATCAATATCTTTTGGTTTAAATTCTTTGGCTTCTTTTGTATTTCCTTTTGAATATTCTATTGCTTCCTTCAATCCTTTGCTTATTCTTTTATAGGCTTCACTCATTTTTACCTCTTATAACTTTTTACTAATTCTTTTACCAATTTTGCTAATTCATTTCTCTCAGCTTTACTTAGATTAATTTTTTCATTTTTACCGAATATTGTTAACAAGAACAGAGGAATAGATTCATTGTAGAAAAAATATATAATCCTGGAACCACCGCTTTTACCCTTGCCTTTTGAAGCCCATCTTAACTTTCTCACCCCACCTGTACCTTGCATTAAGTTTCCAGCTTTTGGATTAAAAGACAAGTAATAAAGTAATTCTTCTCTATCATCCTCTGAGAATATTTTTTCTGCTTTTTTTATATATTCAGGTAATTCAACTACTGTAATTAACATATGCGAATATAATCCATTGGCTTACTTTAATCAAGTGAAACAATTTTAGAAAAAGCGGCTATTTCAATCTTTAAGCTTGAAGAAACTTTTGTATTGCTTTGCAACCTAACAGGATTGCGGCTAAACCAGCAGCCTAGAACTGCAATAATGGACTTATTTATAACTTTTATAATTAGAAAAATCTTTTATAGTAAGATTACCCTCAACAAGAAACCATAAAAGGAACAATTAATTCAAAATTTATAAAATGCTGAATGCGAATATGCTGACGTATTAAGGCTCTTGTTGCGGGCTACCAAAAAATCAAAGTTAATCATTCTTATTTATTTTCTTACAAGACCATAATATCTTAAAAATATTTATTATAAAAATAATATCAGAAATTGCAACAATGAGCATAGCGGACGCAGCAATTATACCAATTACATAAAAAGACACAAATATCCATGGTGGAATTTGTATTAAAATAGATTTAGTCCAGGCAATGTAATATATATGAGGGAAGGAACCAATATACTAAAGAAGATATAATCTTTAATATCAAATAATAAATGCTGGTGAATCTTTTCCGCCAGCATGGACAATCGTCAGCATGATTAATAACTTGATATTTACCTCTTAAAAATTGAGCAAGTGGCGCAGTACGATTTATACCAGGGATCCTAAACATATCAAAAAGATCATGAGAATAAATACCATAATATCTTTCGTTTTCTATAAGTTCCAAAGCTAAATGCGCTAATTTTTGGGTACGAATTGCTTGAGTATGAGTTGTTGAAAATGCTACTACCAGTATTGAATATAAAAAAAATACTGCTGGATAAAAATATTTTATTTCTACTATTCCGATCTTAAATGGAAGTTTAATTTGATTCGTAAGATTGCCTTCTTTCATAATTGGCGGAAACATAACAATAACAGCAATTGAAATCATAATCAACCAAAGTTTATTTGCTTGCTTTGATTGAATAGTAACCGATTCCGCAAGTTGCTTAACGATAGTGTCTATTTGGTTTGTCATTAATGTGATTTTATATAGAATAAATTGGATTGAAAGCTAATTATTACTTAATCCGAAATAATTATTTTAATTCCGGTCATTTCCAAGAACTTAATTCTTGCTTATCAATTACTCGATTTCTATCTTGAATTGCCTCTTGGCGATTAATTGTATGATTATTAATTTAGCCCTTGATTCAAAATACGGATAATTCTTTTTTTATTAATATGCCTAATTCTGGAACAAGCTTACGTATTTCTGCTTTTATATTTAAAGATTTGTTATATTCATCCTTTCTTCCTTGATAATTACTTGGAATATCTTCTAACATTTCATATATAACTTGTAATGTTGTCATTTTATCTAATATATTGTTTGTCTTTTGGTCTACATCATCTGATAAATATAGTTTTGAAAGCCAGTAATGATTTCGCAATCCATTAATTGATAAATCAGAATCTCTTACTTCCTTAAATCTCAAAAGTTTTCTAATCATTTTAAGAAATTTATCCTTATCATTATAATAATAAAGCATTTCTCCAATTTTTCCTTTAGTGAAATTATTTTTTTCAAGTAGAAGTGTAAAATCTTCTTGGTTATACTCTTCATAAGTCGGTTCACTTCTAAATCCATATAGAGAAGTTAATCTTGATTCAGCAGTTAATATAAATCTTTGTAATTCTTCATAGGCACTAAATTTCCTCTGAACGTATAAATTGTAATTTTGAATTTTCTTTTGGAAATCAAATCTAATTTTTTCAGTAGCTACTTCAAGATTTTGTTTAAACGACTCCAATTCTTTAGAAAAAGTATTATCAATTATACCGCCAAAATATTTTTTAAACGCAAAGAATAAAATAGTTGGTATTCCAATTGGAAATAAATAGACTATTAAATATTCATACCATTCCATATTTTTTTACTCGCTGAATGGCGTTGCTTATAAGTTGCAACTCATAATAAATATACCGTTTTTATTTATAATTATTATATTTAGAAAAACTTTTATAGCACAACTACCTTAAACAAATTAGTCAAACAGAATGAATAAATCAAAAATTTCAAAAAAGCCAAGTAAAAAAACTATTGCCTTGTTTTACAGGTTAGGTAGCACTTTTATTTTTATCTCTATTTCCCCAGAAACGGTTGCTAATTTGTAGTATTAAAGCATCTACATTTTCAAAAATATTCATTGCCTCTTTGTTTGCTAAATCTTTCTGTAAGATTCCGTGAGCGAATAAGAGAGCTAAAGCATTCATATCTTTACTTTCTTTTAGAATTAAATTACCGCCCTCAAGTTTTATTGAATCAACACTACCTTTTATATTTGGATCAAATATTTTTGATTTGTCAGAATGAATAAAGGCATTTCTGATATATTCTTTTATCTCCATTAATTGATTTTTTTCTTCTTCGGTTATGAGTTCTTCTTTTAAACATTTTTCAATAGCATTATGAAGTTTATAAAATCCGAAATTAGCTTCTGCCGCTAAACCTGACTTTTCAATCTCATCTAAACTTGGCTCAGTACTTTCATCTCTATTATCAGCAATAAATTTATTCTTTAATAAGCATTTGAGAAATTCTTCAAGTGTAATGCCAATCATTACAATAGCTGATATTCCACATTGAACAACTATGCATATACGAGTTTCAAATCTTTTAATGTCTACTTCGTGAAATCCGGTTTGGTGTTGGAGATTCAAAAATTCAAAGTTATCTTTAATTTTAGTTGAAAAACTTTCAACAGCTTTTTCAACACTTTCATACGGAATATAATCTTCTTTGTATGGCATAGTCTCACCTCTATTTATAACTATTAAATAAGCAGAAATAGCAGTCCTAATTCCGGCTGTTATTCGAGAAATTTATTTTTATATATAAACTGCTTGTTTTATTTAAAATCCCTTCAATCCCTCTTCAAAAATAGTTTTATTTCATCCTTTTCATTTTTAACCTGATAATATGTTACGATTTATTTTTTTAACTATCAATAATATTTTATTAATATCCTAAGAAATGAATTCACTCTGCCAAAGGCATCCTTTGGGGATAATCTCTTCCTTTGAAGGGAGAGACTTATTATCAATAAATCGATTTATTTTCAATCCTTTACAGAATAGTTTGCCAATGTCTAATATGAATTAAGCCTGCCCGTTCTAAAGGGGACAAGCTGGTAGCCAAGAACTTCATTTAATAAAAGAAAGTTGTGGATGAGATAGTGGTTTTAAACAATATATACTATTATAATAATCCGATTGTTTTTTGTAATAGTTTCAACGTTAAAAATTTATTTTGGATAGGTATGAAAATTAAATTATTTTGGGAAACAGATAATCTTTATTAAAAATTAGCATAAACAAAAATGAATAAGCTCATTTCAATTCCAGGGAGGAAATCAGACAATTGAGTTCAAGGCCATCTGCTAGATTCATTTTTTTCTCGATATGTTTCTTCTTGATTTTTTCACAGGCAAATGCACAGTTTATGGAAATAAGCTGGTATACATTATCAAGGAAGCATCTGACATCGTGATTATTAAAATTAACAGAATTGAAGGGGAAAATTACGGTGAGAAAGCGATTGCACATGTAGAGCGAAGTTTTAAAGGAACAGTACAAAGTGATTCAATTGAACTTCCGTTTGTCTACAGAAGTTGGCCTATCGGAAAAGGATCATTCATGGAAAACACTGGATCTCTCCCTTTATCTTTTAATATAGGCGATCGTTATGTTGCGCTTATTCAAAAGTGGCACCGGAGTCTCAATCCATATGCGGCAGAGACTCAGTATGAAGTTATCAATTACCCTAAAGCAACCCTCTTTAAAATTAAAAATGAAAATGATTCCAGGCTTCTTGAGAAGGAGCGGTTATTAACGATAGCAAATATAAGCGACATTAGCGTACAGATTGACTCTTTAGTTTCAATGACAAAAAACAACAAAAACGAAATACGTGTCGACGCAATTGAGGCGCTGATTGATCTTAAAGCCGAAAAAGCTGTTGAAGCCTTCATTTCTTTACTCCGGAGTGATACCGATGTACAGGTAAGGTTTTCAGCCGCTCACAGGTTAGGATTCCTTCATTCAGATAGTATTGTAAGCTCGCTTCTTGAATGCTTCAAAAAAGAAAAATCGAATCTTGTCAAATTTGGTATCATTGGTTCATTGGGTATGCAAAAATCAGCAAAAGCGGCTCCGATTCTACTTGGGAATTATGAAATGGAAGGTTACGATATACAAAATAATATCCTGGAAGCAGTCTCCAGATGTGCAGATTCCACTGTAGCGCCTATATTGCTGCATTTGTTTTCAATTGATAAGGATAATCAGCACCGGCATATAATGGCTCAGACGATTGCTTCCCTGCATACTCCTGAAACTGACCGGTTTTCCTCTGATTTGCTCGCTAACGATAATACATACTGGTTTAAGTCTGCGGTTATAACCGGGTGGACAGAATCAGGCTACACAAAAGGTTATGATCAAATAGTAAAATGGGCCTGGGTGCTATGTGCCTCAGGAGACCAAAATTCGAATATAGGCCCTAAAGTACCTGGACTGATGTTTACAGTATTAGTGGCCGTTGAAAAACTCCGTACACCCGGACAAATTTTATCAACCCTAAAGGAATTTGCTAATTGTAACGATTCCGGCATTCTGCAAAACGCCCTCGGTATTTTAAAAGAACAATTAAATAAAAAAATTCCGCCAGAGCTGCGTGAAAAAATTGAAGAAGAAATAAAAACTTTTCCCTCAAATTAAAATCTTCTCAGGTAACCGGACTTTTGTAAGCTTCAGATCAAATTATACGGTAGGCAGGTTTACGTGAATATCTTCAAAACGTTTAATACAGAATCTCTTGGTTAGCCATTTGGCGTATCATTACTCGCGAATTCAGGAGAAGATTTACTGGGGATTGCTTTGCTACAAGCATTTCACCCCTGACGGGGCTTTGAATAATTTTATGAATGAATTTTAGGAGGTGTTCTAAATATAATCGCTTCGACACACCCCTTCCGTCCCCTCTCGAGAGGGGATTAAAACGCAGGGAGGCTAAGGGATAAGCAATACATTTTTTCATACAATGTCAGGGTAAAGACGGGACCACATAGTGTAAACTATGCCCCGTCTATACGATGAGTTAAAATCATTTGACTAAACCTGTAAACCGAGATTGAGGCCAATAATGACTTGAAAAAAATATTTGGAATATCAGAATTTATTCGGCCCGGAGAGTATAATTTTCCCGTCCATACTTTCGGCAAATTGCTCAAAGTTTTTTATAAACATTTTTGCTAATTTCTTTGCAGTTTCATCATATTTCTTCTTATCTGCCCAGGTATTCCTTGGATTCAATATCTCAGACGGAATCCCTTCGCACGTTTTAGGTACAATAAGATTGAAAATAGGATCGACAAAAGTTTCGACATTATTTAATTTTCCCGTAAGTGCTGCATTCAGCATTGTTCTCGTATACTTTATTGACATTCTTTTACCAACGCCGTAAGGACCGCCCGTCCAGCCGGTGTTAACCAGCCAGCATTTAACACTATGCTTAATTATTTTTTCAACAAGCAGCTCGGCATAAACAGTCGGGTGAAGAACCATAAAAGGAGCGCCGAAACATGTACTGAATGTTGCTTTAGGTTCATCTACACCTGATTCAGTTCCCGCAACTTTAGCTGTGTAACCTGAAATGAAATGATACATTGCCTGTTCGTTTGTAAGCTTAGAGATAGGAGGGAGTACTCCAAAAGCATCTGCCGTAAGCATGATAATATTTTTTGGATGCCCGGCCATTCCTTCCGGGACGAAGTTATCAATATGTGTTAACGGGTAGGCAGCACGGGTATTTTCAGTAAGCCTGTCATCATCTAAGTCTAAGCGTCTGGTTCTGGTATCCATAGCAACATTTTCAAGGACTGTTCCGAACTTACGCGTTGTTTCAAAAATTTCAGGTTCCGCTTCTTTAGAAAGGTTTATTACTTTTGCATAGCAGCCACCTTCATAGTTAAATACTCCATCGTCACTCCAGCCATGCTCATCATCGCCGATCAATTTTCTCTCAGGATCTGCGGATAAAGTAGTTTTGCCTGTACCTGAAAGTCCGAATAAAATAGCGACATCACCATTCTTTCCAATGTTGGCAGAGCAATGCATGGACATAACTTTTTCAAGCGGGCGTAAATAATTCAGAGTAGTGAAAATTGATTTTTTTATTTCACCCGCATAATGCGTTCCGCCAATCAAAACTAATTTTTCTCCAAAATTTATTATTACAAACACTTCGGAATGTGTTCCATCGGTTTCCGGATCCGCATGAAAGTCAGGCATATCAATAACCGTAAACTCAGGTGCAGATTCGTCCAAATCATTCTGATCTTTATACTGTCTGAAAATATTACGTGCAAACAGGTTATGCCATGCGGTCTCCGTAATTATCCGGATAGGCAGTTTATATTTTGGATCCGCGCCTGCGTAACAGTCCTGTATATAAAGGTCTTTACCCTGAATATATGCCAGCATTTTTGCATATATTTTTTCAAATTTTGCTATTTCTATAGGTGTATTAACTTTTCCCCACCATACATGCTGTTCGCTTGAAGGTTCTTTAGTAATAAATTTATCATTAGGGCTCCTGCCCGTGTGAGAACCTGTTCTAACAACAATCGGGCCCAAATGCGAAAGTGATCCTTCTCTTCTTCTTATAGAATGTTCATATAAAACAGCCGTGCTAAGATTATAATATATCTCACTTATATTCTTTATCCCTATCTGATTTAATTGTTTTAATATACTTTCATTTTTAGGCATTAGTTTTCTCCTTTGGTTGAATTTATAGTTAAATCATTTGATAATCATAAACTATCCTGACATAACGTTATTTATTTAAACTCCAATAAAATATATTATTAAAATAATTGCAACTTTGTGATGAACTATAGTACGAATTAACACGAATTTTTATGGTACGAAATAGCGCGAATTTTTAACGAATTTACGCTAATTGTTTTTAAGCATTATGAATAGATTTAGATTGGATATAATTCATTTTTGTTACTGTAGTTAACTGAATGGGAAAGCATGATTTTAGAGGCGGGGCCATAGTGTAAACTATGTCCTCCAGATAAGGAATTGCATAGGCGTCAACTTAATTTATATTTGATATGATACGGGGATCCTCTATGTCGTCCCGATGAATCGAAACTCAAATATATTTTTTATTTATTAATTACTACAAGCATTTCACCGCTCTGCGGTTCCTGAAATACTGTACTAAGTTCCGATGCATAGGGACGACATATTAGTAGAAAATACAAAAGAAAAAAAATTAAAGCTACATGGCCAAGACAAGCGGGCTGTCTTTACATGCGAAAAAATAATGTGAGGCTAACGTTTAATGTGAGGCTCACTTATGAAAGTGAACCTCACATTAATATTTTATTCTTTCTTCAGTTTATCCATGAAAGGGGCAAGTAAATCAATGGGGACGGGGAAAATGATTGTTGAATTCTTATCTGAAGAAATTTCAGTAAGCGTTTGCAAAAAACGCAATTGAATTGCAACAGGATATTTACCAATTACTTCCGCTGCTTCAGAAAGTTTTTGACTTGCCTGGAATTCACCTTCCGCATGAATTATCTTTGCTCGTCTTTCCCGTTCCGCCTGTGCTTGTATTGCTATTGCTCTCTGCATTTCCGGCGGTAAATCCACCTGTTTCACTTCTACCGTCGTAACTTTTACGCCCCACGGTTCCGTCTGTTCATCAATAATCTGCTGCAGTTCGTGGTTTATTTTATCCCGTGATGCAAGCAGTTCATCAAGTGTTGATTGTCCCAAAATACTACGTAGAGTAGTTTGAGAAATTTGCGAAGTTGCGGATAAATAATCTGCAACGTCAACAACAGCTTTCTCTGCCTGTACCACGCGAAAATAAACAACTGCATTTACTTTTAAACTTACGTTGTCCTTTGTAATAATATCCTGCGGAGGTACATCCATTACTATAGTACGCAGGCTTACCTTAACTAATTTATCAACCATAGGAATTAAAAAAACAATTCCGGGGCCTTTTGCACCTATCAGCCTCCCTAACCGGAAAACAACCCCGCGCTCATATTCCCGCAATATCTTTATCGAATTGGATAGGATAATAATTACGAACAAAAGTATTATAAAAAAATAGACCGCAACATCCTGCATAGTTTCCTCCTTGTATGTTTATAGCTTGTATTAACTGATGATTAATCAGAGTTTTCGTATTGTTAACTTTAAATTCGAAATTCCGGTTACAATTATTTTACTGCCCTTGGGAATAGTCCCTGCCGCGCTTTCAGCTTTCCAAATTTCACCGTGCACTTTTACCTGTCCGCCGCTTTCTATATCTGATATTGCTTCGCCAATCTCGTTTATAAGCCCCTGAGGGCCGGTGACAGGTTTTCTTTTCAGAGCTTTTATTCCAAGGCCGATTGCAAAAAAGAAGAAGAGTAATGTAAGGATTGTAACCAGTGCGATTACTTCCCATGATATATTAACTACTTCCAGTGAAGATTCGTTATTTATAAGCATAAGAGACCCTAAGATTAATGATACTATTCCTCCTGCCGTTAATAATCCATGGCTGATAATTTTTATCTCCAGGACAAAAAGAATAATTGCAAAAATAATTAGTATTAAACCGGCATAATTGATCGGCAAAGTGGACATAGTGTAAAATGCAAGTACCAAACATATTACGCCGACTATACCCGGGAATATTAAACCGGGGTTATAAAGTTCGAACAGCAGACCGTATAAACCAAGCATAAATAAAATGTAAGCAATATTGGGATCGCTTAATATACTCAGAAGGTTTTCCTGAAAACTCATATCCAGATAATTTAGTGTTGCATTTTTTGTCTGCAGCACAACCGTTCCCCGGCTGGTCTGAACTTCTTTTAAATCTATTTTGTTAAGCAGATCAATTAAATTTGGAGAAATCAAATCGATTACATTTTGATTCAGCGCTTCGGTTTCGGTTATTGAAATGCTCTTTCTAACGGCTTCTTCAGCCCATTGGATGTTTCTTTTTCGTTTTTCACTGATTGATCTTATAAATGCAGCGGCGTCATTTGTGGCTTTCTCAGTCATAGTTGAATCCATTTGTCCCTGTAAAGATACGGGGTGCGCAGCCCCGATATTTGTTCCAGGAGCCATTGCCGCTATTTGTGCAGAAAGTGTAATAAATACTCCTGCAGATGCCGCTCTTGCTCCGGGCGGAGATACATAGACAACTACGGGGACAGGTGATAGTAGTATTGAGGAAACAATATTCCTGGTTGATTCTAATAATCCGCCGGGTGTATTAAGCCGCAGAATCAAGCACTCAGAGTTGTTTTTCACGGCTTGCTCAATTCCATACTTTATATAATCCGAGGCTGCCGGGTTAATTGCTCCTTCCAGAGTGATTACGGAAACGTTCCTTGTCTGGCTGTATAACGGAAAGGATAAAAATATAAGAAACAGAAGGGAAGTATATTTAATCATCATTATCCCTCAAATAGATTTTTAAATTAAACTTATGTAAAAAAAGTAAGGGAAGCAAGGAGCAGGATTATAGGCCTAATAACTGAAGTTGTTCAGATATTAAAAATTTTATTATGCAGTCTCCAATCCTGACGGTAGAGAATGTTGCAGATCTAATTAAATGTAAAAAAAATGAGCCGTCAATGTCGGGGGTCTCTCAGAAGAACTTACCCCTTGTCTCCCATTGGGACAAGCTCTCTCTTTCAAGAGATGGGAAAAAAAGTTTCGCGATTCGCCTAACCCTCCCGATAAAGAATCGGGACAGGCTCTGTTAAAAGCCGGGGCTACTTTAAATATTATTTTTATAACTTCAGTTAATAAAATGATTGTAACGATATTTAGCAGGTTTTTGTCCATAGGTTGTTGGTGTGATCCCTTACGACTCACACTTTGCTCCCGTTGATTATAAGTACAAGTTATTTTAATTTCATTCCTTATAAACAATTCAATTCAGCGGAAAATTACCTTAAATAATTACATATAAATTAACTCGAAGGGAAAAAATTCGATGTCTGATAAACAGTTGTCCGGCGAAGTTTATTACCCGTCAAAAGAAGTGATTCAGCACGCTCATGCTAAATGCGATGAGTTGTATAAATTTGCCTCAGAAGACCTGGAAGGATTCTGGGCTAAAGAGGCAAGTGAACTGCATTGGTTTAAAAAATGGGATAAGGTTTTGGATGATTCAAAAAAACCTTTTTATAAATGGTTCACAGGCGGTAAAACAAATATCGCATACAATTGCCTTGATGTACATGTTAGTACCTACCGCAGAAATAAGCTGGCACTAATATGGGAAGGTGAAAGCGGTGAATTCAGATCATTTTCCTATTTTTCACTTCGAAGGGAAACATGCAAGTTTGCTAATGTATTGAAAAGCCTCGGAGTTCAAAAAGGCGACAGGGTTACTCTTTATATGGGAAGAGTCCCCGAACTTATTATTGGAATGCTGGCCTGCGCAAGGATAGGTGCAATTCATTCGGTAGTATATGGCGGATTTTCTGTGGAATCATTACATGAAAGACTTGAAGACAGTCAGTCTAAAGTACTTATTGTTGCAGACGGCGCTTATCAGAGAGGAAAAGTAGTTCAATTAAAGAAAATTGCCGATGAAGCATTACAAAGAGCTGCTACTGTTGAAAGTGTACTTGTAGTTAAACGAACAGGCGAGCCGATTAATATGGAGGCCGGGCGCGATATGTGGTACCATGAACTTATGGCGCTTCCAATAGCAAACAGTAATTGTAATATAGAAATTGTTGATGCTGAAGATCCTTTGTTCATGCTTTATACTTCCGGTACTACGGGAAAACCTAAAGCCATCCTGCATACACACGGCGGTTATATGGTAGGCGTCTATTCTACTTTAAAATATGTTTTTGATATTCATGAAGAAGACAGGTATTGGTGCGCTGCTGATCCGGGCTGGATTACCGGGCATAGCTATATAGTTTACGGCCCTCTGCTGAATGGAGCTACATCTTTTATGTATGAAGGCGCTCCTACACATCCGTATCCAAACCGCTGGTGGCAGATGATTGAAAAATACGGCATTAACATTTTATACACTGCACCAACTGCTATCCGGGGATTAATGCGTTTTGGGGAAGCGTGGCCCAACAGGCATGATTTGTCTACTTTAAGATTATTGGGGAGCGTTGGCGAACCGATAAATCCTGAAGCATGGAGGTGGTATCATAGAGTTATCGGTAAAGAAAAATGCCCAATTATGGATACCTGGTGGCAGACTGAAACAGGTATGTTCATGGTTACACCAATTCCTTGTATGCCTTTAAAACCCGGATCCGGAACAAAACCTTTCCCGGGAGTTCAGATGGATATTCTGGATGAAAACGGAAAGCCCGTAAAAGCAAATGAAGAAGGATTTTTGGTAATAAAAACTCCATGGCCTGCGATGGTGAGAACACTTTATAATGATCCAGACAGATATGTACAACAGTACTGGAGTAGATTTCCGGGTTACTATTTAACCGGGGATTCTGCCCGCCGTGATGAAGATGGATATTATTGGATTATAGGCAGGGTAGATGATGTAATTAAAGTTTCGGGTTACAGGTTGGGTACTGCAGAGATCGAAAGCGCTTTAGTAAGTCACCATATGGTAGCGGAAGCTGCTGCAATAGGCCTTCCTCATGATGTAAAAGGAAATGCTATTTATACTTATGTAATTCTTAAAGCCGGTTATGAAAAAAGTGATAAACTGGCAGAAGAGCTTCGTCAGCATGTCGGGCACGAAGTTGGCCCTATCGCAAAACCTGAAAGCATAGAATTTGTTGATTCGTTACCTAAGACTCGCAGCGGAAAAATTATGCGCCGTGTTCTTAAAGCAAAAGCTCTCGGTCTGGATCCGGGTAATATTTCAACACTTGAAGAATAAGTTCAAGGCCGGGCTAAAGCCCGGCTTTAAAATATTTACTGAAACAACAGCAAAAGGGTAGTCTACTCAAAATTTATGTAATCTATATTAACTTTAGTAAATTTCATCTTAATATTTAAAAGAACAGGATATTTAAGATTTTGGGAATAAAAGTTATCATTACAGGCGCAACCGGATTTGTAGGCGAAGGAGTATTGTTTGAATGCCTGGCTTACCCTATTGTAAAACAAGTACTTATCATAAGTCGTAAATCATATAGTGCTGAACATCCAAAGCTGAAACAAATTATTGTCCCGGATTTTTTAAAGTTGGATGGTATTGATGATCAGTTAACGGGCTACGATGCCTGCTTTTATTGTGCAGGAATAAGTTCAAGAGGAATGAATGAGGCCGAATACAGCTATATTACTTATGATACAACAATGCACTTTGCTAAAAAACTTGCAAGTCTTAATCCTAATATGATTTTCAACCATATATCCGGCGGCCTGACTGACAGTTCTGAAAAAGGAAAGATTATGTGGGCAAGAGTTAAAGGTAAAACAGAAAATACTCTTATGAAATTGCCTTTTAAAAAGGTTTACAATTTCCGTCCCGGATTTATGAAGCCCTCACCCGGGCAGAAAAATATCAAAAGCTATTACAAGTTTGTTAATTTGTTGTATCCGTTACTTCGATTGGTAATTCCAGGCCAGGTAAGCACAATACGTGAAGTTGGGCTTGCAATGATTAACGCTGTACTAAAGGGATACTCAAAACAAATATTGGAAGTAAAAGATATTAAGTTACTTGCAAGAACTTAACCTAAACATGTTAATTGTATGAATCTCAATAGAATCAGATTTTTATGCGGAGAGATCTGATATATAGAATTTGAGATAATAATTTCTTAAATTCTACCAATCACTTTACGGGGGTTGATATGAAAAGGTGTTCTTTAAGTTTAATTCTTATTGTTTTGCTTTTATCTTCAAGTCCTTTATTCTCACAAACATTTACAACTACTCCTTATATAACTTTGCCCGGCAACAATACAAACCTTGATGTTGTTCGAAATTCATTTATTTGCTGGGTAAACGAGGTTGATTCAGTTTATACATTGTATATGAGACAAACAAGTCCTGATTCGGGTAAAAATATAGTTGTATTTTCAGATACCGGTCAAATAGCAAATCCAAGTATTTGTTACATTAATTCAACAAATTATTACAATGTTAGAATTGCATGGCAAAGATATATAAATAATCATTGGCAAATATTATCAAGGGAATATGTGAATGATTCGTTATCCGGTATAATTTCAATAACAGATTCATTAGCTGATAACATTAATCCTTCCATAAGTTTAAGTATAGTTGCCTGGATACAAAATGGAAATTTAATCTATAAATATTTTGATTCTTTAAATGCAGTACCCAATATATTGGACAATGCAAATTGTTCAAATCCAAATGTATATAAGTATTTTGGCGCTTACCCCGATATTGTATATGAAAAAGGAAGTGAGGGGAAAGAACAAGTTATGGAAGTGTTTCTTAGTTATTCCTACAATTCAAGCCCGGTATGGTCATACAATAAAATCTCTAAAGGCGGGAACAATATAAATCCGAGATTTGGGCTGGATGGTTCTATATCATATCAGACGTTTGTGAATAGTGTATGGAAGGTCGTTTATCTGGAAGGTGATACTACCAAAAATATTTCTTATGATTTTGAAAATCCTGTAAGCTATTCATATCCTGTACCGGCGAAACTATCTAATACGACGACTCCCCCATTTTTTGTTGTTTATGATTCGGATTCTTTAAGAAATAACAGACAAATAATTTTCTATACTTTTAACACAGCTTTTAATATCTCAAATGCTGACGGCGATAATTATTTACCAACTATTTCTTTTTTTGAATTGCAGGATACGACCTATATAGCAATTTACTGGATACATAATCAAAACGGCAAAGAAGACATTTGGAGAGGATATTCAAAATTTATTCCGGCTATTGGTTTAATCAAAGTTCCTCCGTTTTTAACAAAAAATTTTATTTTGAACCAGAACTATCCGAATCCTTTTAATCCTTCGACCGTAATAAGCTGGCAATTGGCAAATAACAGCCTGGTCACTTTGAAGATCTACGATATACTTGGGAATGAGATTGCCACACTTGTAAATGAATATCAGAATGCTGGTGAACATTCGATAATATTCGACGCAAGTGGAAGTTCCTTTAAGGGTGGTTTAGCTTCGGGTGTGTATTTCTACCGGTTAAAAGCAGGTAATAATACTCTTACTAAGAAGATGTTGTATTTAAAATGATTTTAATAAAACCCGTATCAATATAAATACAAATTAAAATTAAGTGATACTCACCTTGAAGGTGAGTATCACATTCCCAAAATTTTTATTAATTGATAATTTAATAAGAATTTTATTTCTGGTTAAGAATTTAAAATATTTAGAATTTGAAATAATAGTTTATTAAATTTTACCAACAATTTAACGGGGGTTAATATGAAAGGGTATTTCTTAAGTTTAATTCTTTTTGTTACATCTCTATTTTCTAATTCGATTTTTGTACAATATTTAAAGTTTCCTCCTATTACTACTACTCCTTTTATAACTATACCAGGCAATAATTCTAATATGGATGTCTTATATAATTCATATTATTATACTACTGAAAAGTCTTCATTCATCTGCTGGGTAAATCAACAGGATTCTGTTTACACATTATTTTTGAGGCAAACAACCCCTGATTCCGATAAAAACATTGTAGTATTTTCTGATACAGGGCAGATTGCAAATCCGAGTATTGCTTTTATTAACTCTGCTAATGTTAATAATGTTAGAATAGCATGGCAAACATTAATCAATGATCATTGGTAAATACTATTGAGAGAATATCTAAATGACTCGTTAACTACTATAGTTCCATTAACTGACTCTTTAGAGGATAACATTAATCCTGTGCTGAATTCGGCCTATATTGCCTGGATACAAAATGGAAATTTAATTTATAAAAATCTTGATTCTATAAATGCAAAACCAATTATTCTAGATACCTTAGATTGCTCAAATCCTAAAATTTCTAAATTTTCAGATGATTATCCAAATATTATTTATGAAAAAGGGCCGGCCGGAAATACACAAATTTATGAAGCAAATTATATGTATAATTATTACTCAGGTTCCGAATGGAAATTTATTAAAGTATCTAAAAGTGGAAACAACATTAATCCTGCCATAGACCCGGACGGTATTTCAGTAGTTTACCAGGAATTTGAAAATGGAGTATGGAAGATAGTTGAGAGTTTAGTTTGGCTTGATACAACAGATAATCTTTCATATAATTGTGAAAACCCTGTAATTTTTGCATATTCCCTAATAACTAAAATTTCCACTTATGTAACCCCCTTCTTTATAGTTTATACGTCAGATTCAGTAAAAAATAATGTACAAATATTTTTGAAAACAGAATATTATATTGACACTACTATAAATTTATCCAATGCGGAAGGGAATAATTACTTACCACATATTATGATGTACCCCAAAAACTGGACAATAATTTAAGGTGGAAAATACTTAAATTATAATAAGCGAAAGGAGCTTAAAATGTCTGGAAAGAGAAAAAACTATAGTGCCGAACTAAAAGCAAAAATAGCCTTGGAAGCAATCAAGGGGTACAGCAGCATAAATGAAATTGCAAAGGAATATAAAGTTCATCCGAACCAGATTAGCAATTGGAAAAAACAGTTGTTAGAAAATCTTCCTGGTATTTTTGATAATCCAAGGGGACCAAAAACAGATGGAAGCACTGACTTAACAGAGCAGCTCTACCGGCAGATAGGTAAACAGCAAGTAGAACTTGAGTGGTTAAAAAAAAAGTACGAGCCATTCAGTTAAAGATCTCAAAGAGTTAATAGACCATGATTATGATCATCTCAGCATAACTGAGCAGTGTTCTTTGATAAAATTACCCCGTTCGAGCTATTACAGCCATCCATTAGGAGTAACGGCTGCAGAACTCGAAATAATGAACCGGATAGATAAAATTTATACAAAATATCCATTTTATGGAGTTAGAAAAATAACTGATGAATTCAGAAAAATGGGAATGATTTATAACCATAAACGGATATGGAGATTGATGCAATTGATGGGAATACAGGCACTTATACCGAAAAGAAATCTTAGTAAACACAACAAAGATCATCATGTATTTCCATATCTTTTAAGGAATATAGACATCACAGAAACAGATCAGGTCTGGAGTACTGATATAACATATATCCCAATGTATAAGGGCTTTGCTTATCTTGTGGCCGTAATTGACTGGTTCAGCAGATATGTGCTTTCTTGGGAGATATCAAATACTCTTGATGTTTATTTCTGTCTTAACGCTCTTGATAAGGCATTAAGGTCAGGTAAACCGGAAATATTCAATACAGATCAGGGCAGCCAGTTTACGAGCTTAAGTTTTGTTAATAAAGTACTGGACAATAATATAAGGCTAAGCATGGATTCAAAAGGTAGAGCTTTAGATAATATTTTCATTGAACGATTATGGAGAAGTCTTAAGTATGAAGATATTTACTTGAAAGAATACCAAAGTTTCCCTGAACTATATGAAGGACTTAGAAAATATTTTAACTTTTATAACAATGAAAGAAGTCATCAGGCTTTAGGTTATAAAACACCAGTAGAAATTTATAGGAATTAATAAAATATTTAACTAAAATTATACACCTTAAACTAAGGAAAAAGCTGTCCAAACAATGGGGTACACCATATATTTCTTTATTTATTTCACAACAAGATACTCCTTATATAGCAATTTACTGGATACATGATCAAAATGGGAAAAAAGATATTTGGAGGGCATATTCAAAATACTATCCGGACTTAAGTCCCGTTATCAATCGGGTTTTAAATTTAAATAACTTTGCTTTGAATCAGAATTATCCGAATCCATTTAATCCTTCAACGGTAATAAGCTGGCAGTTGGCAAAAACCGGAATAATAACCCTTAAGGTTTATGATGTTCTTGGTAATGAACTGACTACTCTTGTAAACGAGTATCAAAATGCAGGTGAACATTCGGTTACTTTTGATATACAAAAAAGTATACATCATAGTTTGTCCAGCGGTGTATATTTTTATCAATTAAGAGCGGGTAATAATATAATTACCAAGAAAATGTTGTATTTAAGATGATTTTAATAAAACTCTTGTAAATATAAATGCCTAGTAAAATTACGTGATACTCACCTTCAAGGTGAGTATCACGTATTAAAAATTTCTTTTATTATTTCATATTTACAAACTGAGTAGGGAAGTCTAATTCGGCATCCTTAACTAATTTTATAACCGCCTGAAGATCATCAATTTTAGGGGCCTGAACACGAACCTGTTCATCCTGAATTTGAGCAGTAACTTTTAATTTAGACTCTTTAATCAGCTTAGTTATTATTTTTGAATTCTCTTTTGATATTCCGCTCTGGAGATCAATTTTTACTTTTAATCTCCCGCCGCTTGCTTGTTCAGGCTCGCCTATTTTTAAAGCTTTAATAGAAATTCCTCGCCTGATAAACTTAGTCTGGAGAATATCAATACTTGCTTTAAGAGAATAATCGTCCTTTGTATTGATAGAAATATTTTTTTCTTTTTTATCAAGAACAAATTCAGTGTGTGAGTCTTTCAGATCATAACGCTGTTGTATTTCCTTAAGCGCCTGATTTACTGCGTTATCTGCTTCCTGAAGGTCTATATCTGAAACAATATCAAAAGAATGATTTTGAGCCATAGTTAGTATTAAGATTTAAATTATTGTGTTTTTATGAACCACACTGAGTGTAATTCTATTTTATAATAATAGTACTATACCCTGATGGTCATAGCCTTTGTTTATTCTTCTACCGTAAAATAATCTGTAACAATACAAATTCCAAAAAGAAAAACATTACAGCAATACCTGGCCGGGTAATGTTTTGTTCAGGTATTGCAGCAGTTGAGTGCTTGCAATTTGTGCGAATTCTTCAAAAACTTCTTCAACTGTCCAACCGATATGGGGTGTAAGGATTACGTTGTTAAATGAGCGCAGTTGTGAATCAGGTGCAAGCGGCTCATGAGTGAATACGTCAAGTCCGGCGCCTCCAAGGGGGCCATGTATTAATGCGTCTATTAATGCTGATTCATTTACAATGGCACCGCGTGCGGTATTTATTAAAATTGATCCCGGTTTCATGGATTGCAGGCGCTGCGCGTTCAACAGGTTTATTGATTCCGGGGATAACCTGAGATGAATGCTTACAATATCGCTGCTCCGCAGTAAATCATCAAGGGAAATTCTTGGGAAATCATCTGAATTGTTATTATCGCCCCCGGGTCTTGCCCATGCTACAACATTCATGTTAAAAGAGTTTTTTGCAATCCGGGCCACAAGTTTTCCATATCTGCCCATACCCAAAATGCCTAAGCGCCGCTCACTTAATGTGCGCCCGTTCAGCAAGGGCCATTGACCTATGGACATAGATTGTTGTGCTTGCGGCAGTAAATGCATAACACCAAGCATCATTGCAATTGTAAGTTCCGTTACAGAGGCAAGCGGGGCTTTTCCGCCGCGTCCCAGGGCAACGGCAATACCACGTTTTTTAGCTGCCTCCAGGTCAATGTGGTATGCGTGTCCGCCTGTTTGCAGTACTAATTTTAATTTTGGCAGTCTGGCAAATACCTGATCATTTAATGCGGTTCTTTCACGAATAGCCATTAAAAAACTGACATTAGACAATAATGAATCCGGAATTGTATTAATTGACTCCGTTAAAAATTCAATATCAACCATTTCTTTTAATTGGTTCCAACTTGGGCTTGCGGCAATGCGTTTTTCCCAATCGTCAAGTATTAATAATAGAGGTTTCATAGCCTATAAAAATATTGAAGTTCAATAAAATAGCAAATCAAAATATAAAATATTAAGAAGTAGTCAAAGAATTAAAAAATGTTAAGGATTATATTAAAAGAATTACTATTTAAAAACCTGGGATCTTCCCACATAATGGTGCGGCATATTCAATTCGGGACGCGTTAACCTATCGCAATTGATTCATTAATAAATTTTCTATTTCCCATCGATTTTATTTCCATTTCGAATTTAATTAACTCTAAATGTGAAACCGGCTGATCGTTTCAAGTCTGTAAAGCTGCTTCATTTTCACCTAAAGTTTTTGACATCAAAGTTCAACAACTATTTTCCCAACTGTTCGTTTGCTTTCTATTTGTATATGAGCATCAGCCATCCGGGAAAATGAATAAACGGCTGAAATATGTACTTTAAGAATGCCATCTTGTAATAGCTTTGCCAGGGATTCCAATTCCTCCTTATTTCCCTGCCCAAGCAATAGAATCAAATTTACGCCTTTTTCTCCCGCTTTTTTTTGAGCTTCCTCAAATTGTGGTGGCACGACCGATACTATCGTACCGTTTTTCTTCACGACATCGAGGGATTGCATACGGGTTTCTCCACCGATGGGATCAAGAACAAAATCTACATCCTTAACTAATTCATAAAATTTTTCGGTCTTATAATCAATGTGTTGATCAGCACCCAGTGATAATACAAAATCACGATTTTTGGCGGAGGATGTGGCAATTACCGTAGTTCCAAGGTATTTAGCGAGTTGTATAGCCATATATCCCACTCCACCCGACCCGGCATGGATTAAAACCTTGTCGCCTTTTTTGACGTTGCCGGGTTTAATTAAAGCTTCCCAAGCCGTAATCCCGACAACAGGTACAGCGGCAGCTTCCCCGTAACTGATGTTTTCCGGCTTGCGAGCCATGAAGTCAGATTTGACCGCCACATATTCCGCATAGCCTTTTCCCTTAGTTAAACCAAAAACAGCGTCGCCAATTTCAAAATCAGTTACATCATCAGCTTTTTCAACCACATCACCTGAAATATCCCAACCGAGAATAGCAGGCCTTTCGCTTCCCAAGAAACGCGTAAGGATTTGTTCATTTCCCCGAATGTGAACATCCATCGGATTCATGCCTATGTTTTTCACTTTCACCAAAATTTCGCCACTTTTAACTATCGGCTTTTCGATGTCTTGATAGACCAGTTTGTCTATTCCTCCCGCTTCATTTAAAACGATTGCTTTCATTGTCTATTCCTTCTGTTTCATTTAAAACTATTGCTTTCATTGTAGATATTTTTAATCAAAAATAGTCAGAAAATATCAAAACGATTTATTCAAATCGGATTTTTGTTTAGTGAAAATGAATTTAAAGCGACTACGTTTTTTACAAAATGAGTGGTTTGTTCGCAGGATTCTAATACATAAATCACTAGAAGATAATTGATTATGAATTATTCTAAAAACAATCAGGCCTGTAAATCATTTATTTACAGGCTTTGAATGGTATCATCGGGGTGCCCGGATTCTCCCCAAGGGATAACTATGTAAGAACCGGCAACCTTCCCGCAAATTGGCACGGCCGATCAGAATCGGGTCGTCTTAACTTATTGCAATTAATTCATCAATAAATTTTCTACTTTTCATGGATTTTATTTTCAATTCGAATTTAATTGATTCTGAATTAGTTGAAAATTCTTTTAAAAAAACTAAGAGCCAGGGAGCACCAGATTTTGTTGAAGAACTCTGTAAAGAATTGTGTTCAAACAATCGACGTTCAATATTCTTAGTATGTCCAATATAGTGTTTATTTAGTTTTTCACTATATAGAATATAAGTAAAATAACCCATGTCGGGGTGCCCGGATTCGAACCGGGGACCTTCCCGATCAGAATCGCATAGGCGTCAACTTAATTATTGATTTTTTCATAATAGTTTACTCTGTCATGTCTAGATTCATAGATACAATAATAAGATATTTGCTTATCAAGGATTAATTCCAAATTATAGGAACTGTTTTTTAATCCGAACACCAACATATTTATATTACTGACCAAGTACTGCATAACCTGCATCATACTTAATCCGCGCATTTTAACTTTTATTGATCTGCTTGATAATCTCTTCATGTAATAATTGTAAAAACCTACCTGGAAAAGGACAATAAATATGAGCATACAGTATATGTATGACTTCATCCGGATCTTGTTTGCGTCCTTAGGGATTTCTGTAATCTTGAAGTAACTCTTCCAACATTTGAATATTATTTCTATCCGCCATCTAAGAAAATATATTTCTGCGATATCTTTGAGGTTCAGCCTTTCTTGTGGAACGTTTGTAATAAACAATTCCCAGCCTAATAAGAATAGACTCTCTTTGCTCGGATTACATCTTCTATCCCTATTTGCTCTGGCTTTCCTTCTTCTTTCCGATGCTACTGCCTGATCTACAGGTATGGCTATAAGTCGTACCGGCAGTCTTTCCTCTTCGCCTAGAAATACCTCTATATCCAGTTGCCCTTTTCTGCTCAACATCTTTGCTAAATCTATCGGTTTTTCTTCTTTTTTTGATATTATTTTCAATTCTCTTTTCATCCGGCTTATAAAAAACACTCCTTGTTCATCTAACTTTCTGAATATTCTTAAGACAAAATATCCTAAATCTCTTATCAACAAATCTCCCTTTTTTACTATTTCAAGTATCTTTTCCGCATATCCCTGATCATTTTTTCTAAACGAAGTTATTTCAAAACGGGTAAAATTCTTCTTTATTATGTTATATGCTGACTGAATCTTTACTATTGCTTTTTTAGCTTCTGTGTCCCAGTATCCGTTACCCGGATAGTCTTTCCATAAACTGTCGCTTAGCTTTATATGTGTACTGTCTTCCAGAATTACATTCTTAAATCCTCTTAATTTTTTATTTGTATTGCCTTTTATTTTATTTCCTATGTTTTTGTCTATTGCCGAACTTAGTACTTTCTTTAAGAATTCTATCTGTTCTGGTTGCATCCTTTTCCATAATGCTTGTTTTGATACTTTATCTTTTATTAGTAATCCTATTTTTATTGCCCATGACTTATATGACTTTTTATCCGGACTGAAGGCCATCATAAAAAATCCCACTAACAAATCTTTTGGCGTTATTTTTTTTGGCTTCCTCTTGCAAAATTTACTTTGCTTTGATAGCTTATTGATAGATAATTTATTTAATTTTTCCTCTATTATTGTTACTGCTTTTTCTTTGCTGTTTGGCTTCATTGAATAGTCCTTATTGCTTGCAATACAATAATTTACTATTCTTGGAACAAACAGCAACTTATTTTTTAAGTTGACGCCTATGCGATCAGAATCGGGACGCGCTAACCGGTTCAATTAATAAAAAAAATGTAAAAAGTCGGGGTGCCCGGATTCGAACCGGGGACCTCTTCGTCCCGAACGAAGCGCGCTAACCGGGCTGCGCTACACCCCGAAAAAATCAGAACAATAATCTCACCAAAATCAAGAGAACCGGGAACCTTCCCGATCCAAATCGGGACGCGCTAACCGGGCTGCGCTACACCCCGAAAAAATCAGAACAATAATCTCACCAAAATCAAGAGAACCGGGAACCTTCCCGATCCAAATCGCATAGGCGTCAACTTAATTATTGATTTTTTCATAATAGTTTACTCTGTCATGTCTAGATTCATAGATACAATAATAAGATATTTGCTTATCAAGGATTAATTCCAAATTATAGGAACTGTTTTTTAATCCGAACACCAACATATTTATATTACTGACCAAGTACTGCATAACCTGCATCATACTTAATCCGCGCATTTTAACTTTTATTGATCTGCTTGATAATCTCTTCATGTAATAATTGTAAAAACCTACCTGGAAAAGGACAATAAATATGAGCATACAGTATATGTATGACTCCATCCGGATCTTGTTTGCGTCCTTAGGGATTTCTGTAATCTTGAAGTAACTCTTCCAACATTTGAATATTATTTCTATCCGCCATCTAAGAAAATATATTTCTGCGATATCTTTGAGGTTCAGCCTTTCTTGTGGAACGTTTGTAATAAACAATTCCCAGCCTAATAAGAATAAACTCTCTTTGCTCGGATTACATCTTCTATCCCTATTTGCTCTGGCTTTCCTTCTTCTTTCCGATGCTACTGCCTGATCTACAGGTATGGCTATAAGTCGTACCGGCAGTCTTTCCTCTTCGCCTAGAAATACCTCTATATCCAGTTGCCCTTTTCTGCTCAACATCTTTGCTAAATCTATCGGTTTTTCTTCTTTTTTTGATATTATTTTCAATTCTCTTTTCATCCGGCTTATAAAAAACACTCCTTGTTCATCTAACTTTCTGAATATTCTTAAGACAAAATATCCTAAATCTCTTATCAACAAATCTCCCTTTTTTACTATTTCAAGTATCTTTTCCGCATATCCCTGATCATTTTTTCTAAACGAAGTTATTTCAAAACGGGTAAAATTCTTCTTTATTATGTTATATGCTGACTGAATCTTTACTATTGCTTTTTTAGCTTCTGTGTCCCAGTATCCGTTACCCGGATAGTCTTTCCATAAACTGTCGCTTAGCTTTATATGTGTACTGTCTTCCAGAATTACATTCTTAAATCCTCTTAATTTTTTATTTGTATTGCCTTTTATTTTATTTCCTATGTTTTTGTCTATTGCCGAACTTAGTACTTTCTTTAAGAATTCTATCTGTTCTGGTTGCATCCTTTTCCATAATGCTTGTTTTGATACTTTATCTTTTATTAGTAATCCTATTTTTATTGCCCATGACTTATATGACTTTTTATCCGGACTGAAGGCCATCATAAAAAATCCCACTAACAAATCTTTCGGCGTTATTTTTTTTGGCTTCCTCTTGCAAAATTTACTTTGCTTTGATAGCTTATTGATAGATAATTTATTTAATTTTTCCTCTATTATTGTTACTGCTTTTTCTTTGCTGTTTGGCTTCATTGAATAGTCCTTATTGCTTGCAATACAATAATTTACTATTCTTGGAACAAACAGCAACTTATTTTTTAAGTTGACGCCTATGCGATCCAAATCGGGACGCGCTAACCGGGCTGCGCTACACCCCGAAAAAATCAGAACAATAATCTCACCAAAATCAAGAGAACCGGGAACCTTCCCGATCCAAATCGGGACGCGCTAACCGGGCTGCGCTACACCCCGAAAAAATCAGAACAATAATCTCACCAAAATCAAGAGAACCGGGAACCTTCCCGATCCAAATCGGGACGCGCTAACCGGGCTGCGCTACACCCCGAAAAAATCAGAACAATAATCTCACCAAAATCAAAAGAACCGAGTACCTTCCCGATCCAAATCGGGACGCGCTAACCGGGCTGCGCTACACCCCGAAAAAATCAGAACAATAATCTCACCAAAATCAAAAGAACCGAGTACCTTCCCGATCCAAATCGGGACGCGCTAACCGGGCTGCGCTACACCCCGAAAATCATGTTTTTTATTTCTCCAGTGCAAATTAATCGCTATCCATTCAAATTCCAAAAAAGAGTGGAATAAATATTATGATTAAAAGAAATGGCCGCAATTTTAAATTATTGCAAATTATTTCTTTACTTTTATACCAAATAATTTTAGATTTATAATATAAATAATTAACCTTTAACTCTATCCCGAGAGGTGGAAAAGGATGAAAAAAGAGATTAAAAACTTAATAGGAAACCTCCAAGGCATTAAGCTAAGGAGGATTTTTTGTATATGAAAGTAAAATCAAAATTAATAGACGAACCGGGGTTTAACAGGATTATTACCAGGATTGCTCACGAAATTCTGGAACAGAATAAAGGCTCAAAAAACCTTGTATTAATGGGAATGCGAACCCGCGGTGAATTTCTTGCCAAAAGGTTATTTCTAAAAATTAAAGAAATTGAGAAGATTGAACTTCCTATTGGTGTTTTAGATGTAACATTATACCGGGACGATTTCAGAACAAGATTAAAACAACCTGAAGTTTCAGTTTCAGACATTACTTTTAACATAAATGATAAAGACATTATACTTGCTGATGATGTATTGTACACAGGACGAACTGTGAGGTCTGCACTTAATGCAATAATGGACTTAGGGAGGCCGAGTACCATACAATTGTTCGTCCTCATTGACCGTGGTCATAGAGAGCTTCCTATTCGCGCCGATTATGTGGGTAAAAATATTCCCACTTCAGTTGATGAAGAAATCAAAGTTAAAATGACTGAAATCGACAGCGAAGATGCAATTTACTTAATTGATACTAAAGAAGACTAATTTTAATTTGAGAAAAATTTATGCCGTTAACCAGTAGACACTTGTTAGGCTTACAAGGGGTTCCAAAAGAAGATATCCAATTAATTTTAGACACTGCAACAACATTTCGCGAAGTATTGGAGCGTCCAATTAAAAGGGTACCCACTTTGCAGGGAAAAACTATTGTAAACCTTTTTTATGAAAATTCAACCCGTACAAGAATATCCTTTGAACTTGCCGAGAAAAGATTATCTGCCGATTCAGTGAACTTTGCAGTTTCTGCCAGCAGTGTAAGTAAAGGCGAATCCTTTAAGGATACTATGAGGAATATTGAAGCGATGAAGGTGGATATGGTGGTAGTCCGCCACTCTACTGCCGGCGCTCCCTTATTTCTTACTAAAATATGCGATGCGAATGTTATCAATGCCGGAGATGGTATTCATGAGCACCCAACTCAGGCTTTACTTGATATGTACTCTATCAGAGAAAAGCTGATGAAGCTGGAAGGATTAAAAGTTTGCATAGTAGGAGATATTTCACATAGCCGGGTTGCACTTTCCAACATATATGGTTTAAAAACGATGGGCGCTGAAGTTTCCGTGTGTGGGCCGCTGACTATGATTCCACGGTTTATTGAAGAACTGGGTGTTAAAGTTATTTACGATATTGATGAAGCAATCCAGGAGAATGATGTATTAAATGTTCTCAGAATCCAGCTTGAAAGAAAAGCCCGCGAATATTTCCCTTCTATCAGAGAGTATGCAAAATATTTTGGAATTACAGAGGAAAGATTGGAGAAAAACGGTAAAGATATTTTAATCCTTCATCCGGGTCCTATCAACCGCGGGGTTGAACTTTCTTCAGGAGTGGCAGACGGGTTAAATCAAATAATTTTACGGCAGGTTACTAACGGAGTTGCTGTCAGAATGGCAGTCTTATATCTGCTCGGAACTCTTAATTAAAGGGATTATAATGAAAGCAGTATTAAAAAATATAAACTTACTCCACCCGGAACAAAAGATAAATGAGAAGGGTGTAGATGTTTTATTAATTGATGGAGTAATTACAAAAATTGGAAATTTAACAAAAGAAGATTCTGCCGGCGCTGAAGTATTTAACTTTAGCGGTAAGTATGTTGTGCCGGGGCTGTTCGATATGCATGTCCATTTGAGAGAACCCGGAAGAGAAGATGAAGAAACGGTTATTACGGGTTGTAATGCAGCCGCAATCGGAGGGTTTACAGGTATTGCTTGTATGCCGAATACCGAACCTGCAATAGATTCCGCTGAAGTTATGGAGCTTATTCATAAACAATCTTCTGCTCATCTTGTGAATGTTCATATTGTTGGCGCCGCTACTTTGGGCCGGAAGGGTGAAGTAATTTCCCCGATGGCCGAATTGAAAGATGCCGGTGCTGTCGGATTTTCCGACGATGGAGTTGCAATAAAAACCGCAAGCATTCTCAAAAGGGCGCTTGAATATTCAAAAATGTTCGATATGCCTATTATTGAACATTGTGAAGATGAATCCCTTGCCGGGGGAGCCATGAATGAAAGTATTAATTCAACCAGGCTTGGTTTACCTCCAATCCCTTCTATTGCGGAAGATTTGATTGTAATCAGAGATATTATGGTTTCGGAGTATACCGGCGGCAAAATTCATATAGCACATATTAGTACAAAAAAATCTATTGAATTGGTCAGGGAAGCCAAGAAAAAAGGATTAAAAGTTACTTCAGAAGTTTCTCCGCATCATTTCACTTTAACTGATGATGCTGTAAAAACTTATGATACAAATACTAAAATGAATCCACCGCTTAGAACCCAGGAAGATCTGGATGAAGTATACTGCGGATTAAAAGATGGGACTATTGATTGCATTGCAAGCGACCATGCACCTCATTCTTTGGAAGAAAAAGAAGAAGAGTTTGAACATGCACCTAACGGGATTATAGGACTTGAAACTGAAGTTGGTTTAGCGCTTACAGAACTTGTTCATAAAAAAATAATAAATCTTGAAAAATTAATTGAAAAAATGTCTATCAATCCCCGTAAAATATTAAATATCCCTATACCCAAATTTGAACCGGGACAGACGGCTAATTTCACTATCCTAGATATTGATGAAATTTGGACTGTTGATTTAACAAAATCCAAGAGTAAATCAAAAAATTCACCATTTGATAAAAGACTTTTAACCGGAAAAGCTGTTGCAGTTCTAAATAAACAAATGATGTTTTATCAGGACAAATATTTTAAACTTTAATAACTTTTTTTATTTACTTTAAAATAGTAAAAGCTATACATTATGTATAATAAAGAGTACATTCTTAAACCGCCGATCCTCTAAATTTTCAAATAAACCCGCTTTTCTTGTGGCATCTATTTTGGATAGTTGTATTGATCTAAAATTTAAGGTGCAATATGAAAAAATTTATCTTTTCTACAATCACACTGTTGTCTTTTTTTATGCTTCCGGCATGCAGGATGCATGATAGGGATAATTTTGACAATATTGATAACACACCTCCGGCAGCTCCAACCGGCATCGTTATATTAAACGGCGATAATAGAGTAGATATTTCGTGGAATTTAAGCCCAGAACATGATGTTGAAGGGTACAATGTATATTCTGCGTTTAATTATTACGGTAAATACACTTTAATTGGTTCTACCAAAAATAATTATTTTACAGATTTCAGCGCTAGAAACGGAATCACTTATTTCTATGCGGTGACAGCTTATGATTATAACGGAAACGAAAGTGAATTAAGCAAACAGGATATTAGCGCTACTCCGCGCCCTGAAGGTTTTAATACAACTATATTTAATTATCGAAGTTACCCCGGTACATCCGGTTTTTCTTTCAATTCTTTTTCAGTTGTACAGTATAATGATAAAACTGCAGATTTCTTTTATGATAATAATAACGGCACACCTTTTATTGATGTTTGGAGCGATACTTATATCCAGGATATGGGCCCTACTACGGATATTTATGATATACCTTATGCGCCCACAACAGGCTGGACTCCGGCAACAGATGCGGTTGCTATTGCAGGCCATACATACGCAATATGGACGTGGGATAATTATTATGCAAAAATCAGGGTTAGCAGTATTACAAGCGACAGGTTGATTTTTGATTGGGCTTTTCAGACTGTAGAAGGCAATACTGAATTAAAAATAGGCCGCTCCAACGTAGTAAGAAGTACTTTGCAGCGTAATACGTCAAACAAAAATTAGTTCTTAACTTAATTAAATTAGTACTAGAGGATTGTTTTTAATAGGCTTATAGATTTATGTCTATTTATTAATTAAATTAGACATATATAATAGATGAATAAACTTTATTCCATATTTTCTATTGTGTTAATAGCAGGCCTTATGGTTTTTTATGGTCTTGCTCAGGACAAAGGTGCAGCCGTTAGGAAAAATACGCCCTCATATAAACAACCTTATCATTCACATTATATTCTTAAACAGGACAAATGGGGGAACGGAAAGGAAAGTGAACACTCTTTTAAAACACCTTTGCAATCAAATTATATGCTGCGACCGAAAAAGTCATTAAATCAGCGGGAAGATTCACGAGCATTTAGAGAATCTCTTCGTTCAAATTACAATTTGGCCCAGGATAAAAGGATTATCGAACGTAAAAATACGCATTCATTTAAAGAATCTTACCGGACAACTTTGGATGGAATAGGGAATGGGATGTCTTCAGGAAAAATCGCTTCTTTTTCTAATTTATTTAGTTCACAGATATATTTGAATCTTTCTAATGGGGTAAGCGCATATTATAGCTCTAATCAGGCGTATTATGTAATCCAGGATTTTTTAAGAACTCATCAGGCGATATCATTAAATATAAATGATGTACAGGAGGATGAAGAAAATGTTTATGCTACAGGTACTTATAATTTCTTAGTTAACGGGAGAAGAGAATTTTCTCAAATTTATATTTCCCTAAAGCATTGTACTAATAAATGGCAAATAACTCAAATTACAATTAATTAATGCTTCAAAACATTTATAATAATCTGAAAGGCGATAGGAAGTATTTTACTATCGTCTTTTTTATTTTAATGCTTGTTTTAATTTTAGGAATAATTTCGCCTATATATTTAAAGCATCAGAAAGAAAATTGGAATGAATATCTTTCAACAAAAATAAGCGAAATTCAATCTTCTGTTTCTTATTCTTTTCATTTAAAAGAGAATAGTTTACTTGATGATATTCAACAACTGAAAAACAGGCTGAGGAATGCACTTAATTCATCAAAAAGTTCTTATGGGGCATTAATTAGTTTTGCTAATTATAGTGATTATAATAAATATTCAATAGAAGTTTTAGCACCGAATGGTAAATTAATTGCATGGAATTCATCAATAGCAGTTCCACAGAATGACATTTTCCCTTTGGCTTTCCCGGCGGGTCAGGCACATTTTTATAAAGCAGATCTGGAAGCATATTTAACAGTAACCGATACTGTACTTTTTGAAAATGATCTATTCTATGTTGTGGTAAGCATCCCTGTTGAGAAATATTATTCTCTTCAAAATCAATTTTACAAGGAAATTAATTTGTCCAAAGATTTTTCTGATATATATCAGACCCAGTTTAATCTGAATTATTCATTTACTGCCGGAGAATCAAAAGACGGAAGGAAATATTCGTTTGTTCTTTTAAATAATCAGGGGAGCAAAGTAGGTATAGTATCTTTCTACAAACCTTCTTTAGATGCTGCTCTTGAGAATACTTCTCAATTAATTAATAAGCTGCAGTCATTCCTTATAGTATTGGCGGTATTTCTATTAGTCCCCGGCTTTAACAAAAAATTTAGTAATATTAAATACAGGACGGTTAAATTACTAATCCTCTCTTTATATTGTGCAGCTTTCAGAATTCTTGTATATTACTTAAGTTTTCCGGCTAATATCATTCAGGGGCCATTAATAGATCCGGAATATTTTTCTTCTACTTTAGGAAACGGAGTTGTAAAATCACCGGTAGAATTTTTCATTACCGCATTATTTGCGCTTGTAATTTGTGTGCAGGCTTTGAGATATCAAATTGGCTATATCAAAAGCCCGGTAAAATATAAACCCGGCAAAATTTGGCTTGGCAGTATTTTATTCATCCCGGTTACATGTATTTTCCTCTTTACTATTAGAGGCTTTAGCGCTTCTGTCAAGAGTATAATATTTGATTCAACTTTAAGGTTTTTCAAAGACTCGAATTTAATTCCGAACCAGCCATCGGTACTGATGAATTTGAATCTTCTGATGCTGGGTACTATAACAATGACAGCCCTGGTTGTTTTTATCTTGTTATTATTTTCTTTTCTTCGGTCAATTGAAAAAAAGCGATTGAATTGGATAATTATTGTTTTTTTTCTCGGTTATCTGTTTCTAGGATTTTTATTTATTAAGTTTCAGGATGAGCCTCTTATAACTCCGCTTTTAATTTCTATTATTATAGCTGTAACATTTATACTTGCCCGTCAAATTTATTTCGGTGAAATAAGCGGCCCTTATTGTTTTGTTTATATTACTCTGATCGCTTCAGTGATATCAATTGCACTTTTAAATTATTTCAATCTTGAATTGGAGAAAAACTCACTTAGAACTACAGCGCTTGAAATAAACAGGCCTAATGATAATTTGCTGCGGTTTTTATTAAAAGAGACGCTAAAAAATGCTTCGGAAAATGAAGAATTAATATCAGATTTTTATAAAAGCAATTCAAATTTTACGGCTGACGCTTTCAAACTTTGGGCAAATAGTTCACTGCAAAGAGAATCACTTAATTCTTCGTTGAATATTTGGGATAGGGAACAAAATCTCCTTGGCGGGTTTAATTCCGGAATTGATTTAGGTACAAAACTGCCGGGATCATTTATTAAAAATAGGGGTGGATACAAAGACATTGTTGAAATAAATTCTCCTGATGACTTATTAAAGAATATTTTTATAGGTATTATCCCGGTGCTGGATCGCGGTGAATTGCTGGGCTTTGTCACGGTTTCAATTGGATTTGATCTGCAGAACCTGGTTTCTCATAGCCTGCCCGATTTTTTAGAATCAAAGACTAATATTATTAACTCGGTTTTAGATGTTCAAAGGCTTAAAATATTTGAATTTACTGATTCCAAATTGACTCATATATATGGAGATATTTATCCCTCTCTTGATCAGATAAAGCCTATTTTATCGGCAAAATTATCGCCTGATAACGAAGCCTGGTTAAACCTTTCGTTAAATAATGAAAATTATTATACCTATATACTAAAAACATTTTCAAATAGTATTCCTGTTATTACCGCAGTATCAACAAGAGAAAAACGAATTTCATGGGATTTGTTTAATTTTTTTAAGATTTTTATAATCCACAGTATATTTATACTAATCCTGCTTCTTATTCTGTTTATCTTTAATTTTAAAAGAATTAAATACACTTTTCGAACTCAATTATTGATAGCTTTCCTTTTTATTTCAATAATCCCTGTAATTATACTTGCAGTTTATAACCGGCAGGTTGTGAAGGAACGTACTGATAATGCTGTTTCAAAGGAGTTATCTGAAAGGCTCAAATATGTTGACAATATTATGAAAGAAGAACTTTCAGAGTCCCCTTCCGGCAATTTACAAACGGCTTTTGAAAAAACAGGACAAAGTCTCGGTATAGCTTTCGCGGTTTATGAAGGCCCGCTTCAGATTTTTAATTCCAGGGAACAATATTATAAAGCCGGGTTATTCTCCGATAAGTTGAACGCGGAAGTTTATTACCAGCTTAACTATCTCAATTATCGCGAATATTTTACCAAAGAGAAAGTGGATGATTTCGAGTATGACTCATACTATAAAACAATTACTTTAAAAGGTAGAACTTATATAGTTGGCGTTAATGATGCTTTCAATAAGGTCAGGCTAACTTATTCTGTGATGGATATCGATGTTTTCCTTTTTGGCATTTATTCTTTTGCAACTTTAATTATGATTCTGATAAGCACATTTTTGGCAAATAGAATTTCACGGCCCATCAGAAGATTAACAAAAGCGACAACATCTGTTGCGCAGGGAGACTTTAACCTCGAAATAAACAGCAACGAAAAAGGCGAACTAAAAGACTTGCTGGCAGGTTTTAATTCAATGACTAAAGAACTTCAGAAAAATCAGATTGAGCATGCCGAATTAGAAAGGGAGAATGCATGGAAGGAAATGGCAAAACAGGTTGCTCATGAAATTAAAAATCCGTTAACGCCGATGAAACTTGCCGTACAGCAATTGATTGTTTCATATCGTGACAAAAATAAAAATTTTGATTCTATTTTCGAAAAAGTTTCATTAACAATATTGAACCAGATTGAAAATCTCAATCAAATCGCATCTGAGTTTTCAAGATTTGCCAGAATGCCTAATTATAAATTAGAAGTGATTGACTTATTGCCGGTTATTAAAGATATTATAAACTTATTTTCGGATGAAAATGTAAAATTAGATATTCACACTTCTTTAAGTTCTGCATTTGTTGAGGGTGATAAAAGCCAATTTAGAAGGTTATTCATTAACTTAATCAGGAATTCTATCCAGGCTAATGCAAATAAGATTATTATAACGTTAACATCTGATAACAATTTATTTAAATTACTTGTAAGTGATAACGGTAACGGTATACCTGAAATAATCAGGGATAAGATATTTGAATCAAATTTTACAACTAAGGAAAAAGGAATGGGTTTGGGGCTCAAACTAGCCAAAAGATTTATGGAGGGAATTAACGGAAGTATCATATTGAAAGAAAACAGCGGTAATGGGGCGGTATTTGAAATTACAATCCCCGAATCTCTGAGAAGTATTTAAAAACAGATGGCCGCGCTTACTTCACATCAAAAAAATGCTCTTGATTATAAAAAGCATATTTCCTTAACCGCAAATGCCGGATCAGGCAAAACTTTTGTCCTGTCTAAAAGATATTTACGCATAGCTGCCGAGGAAAATATTCCTTTAAGAAATATAGCGGCTATCACTTTTACGGATAAAGCAGCGGGTGAACTTTATAAGAAGATTGCACTAGAAATAGATGAGAGTTTAAAGTCGTGTAGTAACCTTGCTGAACGAAAAAAATTGGAATACATACGCAGACAATTAGTTTCAGCCAATATTTCTACGATTCATTCTTTCTGCATAGATATATTAAAAGAACATCCCGTCGAAGCGGGGCTTGATGCTAACTTTACTGCCGTCGATGAGCAAATATCGGATGAGTTAATCGAGTTGTCGGTTGAAGAAATGATAAAATCTTCAATTAAAAATCCGGACGAGATGGATAATTTAAAATATCTTATAAGAATTATCGCGTCTAAGAGCCTGTTTGCCGGGGAAATAATTGCATTAATTAAAAATCGTAAAAATGTCCTAAGCTTCTCTCAAAGTATTTATTCCAAATCTGATATCGAAATTGCCGGGTTTTTCAGGAGCATTTTTATTGAATATGCAGATAAAATTATTATAAAACGGCTGAATACTTTCCTTTCTTCAATTACTAATATGAATTCCCTGGTGCTTGAAAATAATCCTGATAACAAGATTGCAATTGAATTAAATAGATTAATTCGCAAACTTATTAGCTTAGATGACATAGAAGGAAGAATTAAGTGTTTGTTTGAAATTAAAGATTTGATTATTAAAGCCGACGGGGGAATTAAATCAAGGGATTATCTTCCTGCTAAATTAAGGGATGATATTCAAAGCGAAATTCTTTTCTTAACAGAGTATTTCGAAGACCTTACTTATTTCGTCCTGGAAGTTGATTCTTCCGAAAGTGAATTAGACCTGGCAAAATTCGGCAGGACGATTATATATTTTTTTAAGCGTGCTCTTGAAAATTATTCAAAGAAAAAACGAGATAACGGCTTCTTAGACTATGAGGATATTCTGTTGTGTACAAAAAATATCCTTGATCTGGAAAATGTAAGGGAAAGCGTCTCTGATAAATATAAATATATAATGATTGATGAATATCAAGATACTAATGAAATTCAATATAATATATTTTTACCTATCCTGGACCAGTTGAGAAAAGGAAATTTATTTGTTGTCGGAGATGAAAAGCAAAGTATTTACATGTTTCGTGATGCCGACCTGGAAGTATTCGACCGTACAAAAAAGAATATTGAAGCTGTCTCTGGAAAAGGCGCATTACTGACTCTGCCGGAAAGTTTTAGGATGGCGCCGGCTATTTGCCTGTTTACAAATGTACTCTTTAGGAATTTATTTAAATATCCAAATTTAATTTATAATGAAGTGGGTCCTTCTGATCTTGTCTGTGCAAGAATAGATGATATAACCAGTGGGGTTGAAATACTTTTAAGCAGCAATGATGCCGGCGGGAATGAACCCGACATTAATGGGTGTAATCAGGCAGAATTTGTTGCTAAAAGAATATTGCTGCTGGTTAATAATAATACAGTCACTGAAAAAATATCCTGGCAGGATGTGGCAATTCTTTGCAGAAAAAGAAAGTCGTTTATTGAACTTGAAAAGGCATTCATAAAATACGGCATACCGTTTTTAATTGTCGGAGGGAAAGGATTTTTTAGGAGGCAAACAATTTATGATATTTATAATTATGTCTCCTTCTTGTCTGATGAAAAAAATGATACTGCATTAGTTGGAATTCTAAGATCCCCCTTTTTTTCGCTTTCTGATGCGGTGATTTTTGAAATTTCATTGGTCAAATGCGAATGTTACTGGGAAAAATTAAAGAAATACGGATCGGATAAACCTGAAATTAAAAGCATCATTGATATTTTATCTGAAAATATACTGCTCGCAAATAATTATGATATTCCCTTTCTGCTTAGAAAAATACTTAATGAATCCGATACTTTGGCGGTTATCGCTAATAACCCGAATGGTGTGCAGGAATTAGCTAATATTGAAAAACTTATTAAGATAACAATAAGATTTTTCTCTAAGGGATTTAAAACTCTGTATGACTATGTCAGCTATTTGAAAGATTCAATTGAGTTGAGTGACGATGAATCCCAGGCAAGCGTTGCAGAAGAAATGAACTCGGTAAATATAATGACTCTCCATCAGGCAAAAGGACTAGAATTTCCTGCAGTGTTCCTTTATCGATGTGATGACATCTCATCAAAAAATATTACAAAATCTAAAAGAATATCTGTTAATAAAGATTTCGGGCTGCTTACCAAATTACCCCCTGCTGATCGTTTATCTGCTGAATACAAATCCGCTCCTGTTATCGGATTGAGTAACCTTATTGCAAGAAAGAAGGATTTGGCCGAAATTAAACGTTTGCTCTATGTCGGTATTACAAGGGCTGAAAATTATTTATTCATTTCTTGCTTTAAGAAGGCTGATAATAATTATGCAGATGATTCATTCATGGGATTAATCCGGAGAGGGCTGGATATAGATTTTGATAGGGACAAAGTATCTATAAATACCGATTTACAATTTTTGAATTTAGAAAAAAATGAATATTACAATAAAACAATCATTCTTGATATCCCAATAATAACCAAAATTGAAAATGTCAAAAATAATAAAACCGGTACCGAATTATTAACTAAAAAAAAGTTTATCGGCAATAAGGTAACCGATATACCTGACGGAGAAATTGTCTCCGCAACTAAGTTGTCTGTGTATACACAATGCCCTTTAAAATATTATTTAACTTATGATTTGGGATATGCCCAAATATTCGGCCTTTACAAAAAATGGCAGGTAAAAAAAGGAATTTTTGCAAGATATGAATTCAATGAATCTGAAGATGAGAAATTAACAGGTGCACAAGAAACTGAGGTACGAAATATTATTAAGGAATCTGCCGATATCAAAGGCCGGGCTATACATAAATTATTACAGAAAGATGTGCCCGCTGAACAATTTGAAGACAACATAAATAATATTTTAAAAATCGAAACCGACCCCTTTGAAACCGGAGAAAAAGTGATTAGCAGCCTTAAAACTGAAATTATAAGTGAACTTGATAAATACTATAAATCAGCCGTTTATAAAGAAATAAACAAATTCCGGGACTATAGGAATGAGTATGAAGTTTATGCTAAAGAGAACAATTACTATCTTTATGGCATTATAGATAAGCTCATATTTAAAGAAAATAGTGTCTTAATCGTAGATTATAAAACAGATATACTGGAAGATAAACAGATTGGGGAAAAAATTAATACTTACTACACCCAATTAAGCTTTTATTCTTATATTGCAGGCAGGTTATTCAGTAAAACGAATAAATTCGAAATTCAATTAATATTTATAAGGTATCCGGATCAAATTTATAAAAAAGAAATCGGGCGATCTGATTTCGAAAAAATAAGGGATGAAATAAGTAGTATGGTAAGTAATACCAGGAAACAAATAATTAGCAAAAATCTCACTCACTGTAAATATTGTTCATACTCAACAGACCATAAGCATTGTATTATCTTATAATTTTGAATTAAAATTATACAATTAAAATTATACAATTAAAATTATACTTATATTTTCATAGAAAAATATTAAATTAAGAACCGGGTTTTTAACTTATCATAAAATTAACCATTTTGAATTTTCATTTATTAAATTTATCTTAAAATATAAATATCTCGATATAAGAATTTTTAACAAATCTAAATTCGAAAAAAGTCGAAAGAACTATTATGCATAAAAATATCACTCAGATCAGGGACTTAGATTTAATAGAGAGTGAATTGAAAACTAATGTAGCCGGCGTATTGGCTTTGAATCATGGAAGTGACAAAATTGCTCAGATTGCTGCCCCTTTTCTCTATCAGGATAAAAATATCTATATATTCTTTAGTGATGAAGATGAATTTTATGAAAATATCCATTTTAATGATTCCGTTGCATTCACGATAATTAAAATCGGAACCGGGGGCAAAACAGAAGGTATTGATTTTGAGCCTACTTATAGTTTCTTCTCCATCTCTATAAAAGGTAAGATTAGGAAAATTGATGATAATAAGCTGATAGATGATTTACGTCAGAATTATTTGAAAAAATATAAGAAAACTATTGAAGGAGCTATTGATTTTTCAACTCTAAGCAGGATTGCTATTATCGACTCTGAAGAAATACAGGCCTTTGAAGAAGCCGGAGGGTAACTTGACATACGCATCCTTTCTCAATTGTATGCCGGAGATTTCTGAAAAATTAATTGTTGAAAAGAAAGATAAAATTCCACCTAAAGTATCATAGGCGAAAAAGAAGAAAACGGGTTGCCTGATGTTAAACTATGTTTGGCTGACACTTTTATTTTTGGGAATAGGTACTGCAGTAACTACTGACCTGGTAAATCAAAATGAAAACAAATACAGAAATAATGAATCACTTAAGGTTCATGTTTACATTTCTGAATCTGCACAAAAAGATTCCGGAATAAATTATCAAGCTTCTCTTGATGTTAAGCAGCAGGATTTTAATAACTTTTATAAAGCAAATGTCGTTTCTGATATTGTTATCCCCGCAATGATTATTTCCCATCCGGGCAGTTTAGAAAATTCCATTTACATTAAAATTCAAAAATCAGTCCCTGAAATCTGGCGGGATATGGCTTCGGTTTCGGGGGAAAAAGATGTTTTAGCTGGTAGAATAATAATAGATAGTTTGGCTAAGTTTCCCACAGGTCCGGGAAGTTCATTTATGGGACGGGTAACTTTTGATAAAGTCTCATTAATTAAGATAAAGAACGTTACAAATGCGGCTCTTTCTTATGCCGGTACTGCTGTAACAATTGCCCTTGGTTTAATTGGTATAATGGCTTTATGGATAGGCATTATGAAAATTGCCGAAGAAGCCGGCCTTATATCCGTTATAGCTTCATGGTTGAAACCGGTTACTAAAAAATTATTTCCCGATGTTCCGGCAAATCACCCCGCAATGGGTTCTATGATAATGAATATTTCTGCAAATATGCTTGGTCTTGGAAATGCTGCAACACCATTTGGCTTAAAAGCAATGGAGGAGTTGGACGAATTAAACCCGCATAAAGGGACAGCTACAAATGCAATGTGTACATTCCTGGCCATCAATACTGCGGGAATGACAATGATTCCTGCAACAGCAATCGCAGTTCGTGCTGCTGCCGGAAGCAGCCAGCCGGCAGTAATTATTGGAACTTCACTATTTGCATCGCTTTGTGCGACTATTGCGGGGATAACTACTGCAAAAACTCTGGAAAAATTCCCAATTAAAAAGGGGGAATTTTCCCGATGGATTAATAATAATTTAATTGGGTTAATTATTCTGGTAATGATTGCAGCTTTGATCATTTTAGCCGTTTATTCGGGGACTGGAAAGGCTGTTGCTAAAACATTCTCTTTATTTTTTTCTGAGAAATTTAAAGAGGTTATCCAAACTTGCTCATCAATTGCTATCCCTCTTTTAATTGTTCTTTTTGTTGGATATGGTGCTGTAAAAAAAATAAAGGTTTATGAAAAATTTATTGATGGCGCCAAAGAGGGTTTTAATATTGCAGTAAGAATTATACCTTATCTTGTTGCTATGCTTGTAGCAATAGGAATTTTTAGAGCCGGCGGTGCAATGGATTTGCTTGTTTATGTTCTGCATCCTGTTACTAATCTTATAGGTCTGCCCGCCGAAGCCGTCCCGATGGCCTTGATGCGGCCGCTTTCGGGAAGCGGTGCTCTTGGTGTTATGGCTGAGACTATTTCGGTTCATGGAGCTGATTCATTTATTGGTATATTGGTTTCAACTTTAAATGGAAGCTCCGAAACTACCTTTTATGTACTTGCTGTTTATTTTGGCGCTGTCAATATAAAAAACGTCCGTCATGCTCTGCCTGCAGGAATCATTGCTGATTTAGCAGGGATTCTTGGGGCAGTATTTATTGTTCGAATATTATTTGGATTATAAACTAGTATTAAAATAAAACTACAATTATTTTTAATTATATGGCAAAATCATTTCATTCTAAAGTATATATTACAAGGGAAATTCCCGATGCTGCAATTAAGCTTTTAAAAGATAAAGGTTATAATGTAGTTGTTTATCATTATGATTCACCGGTTTCTTTAAAGGAATTTTCCGGGCATGTAAAAGATGCCGATGCAATTATTTCACTGCTTAGTGATCGGATTGATGCTCAATTGATTGATAATATGAAAAATTGCAAAATTATAGCGAATTATGCTGTCGGATATAATAACATAGATATCGAATATGCAAAAAAAAAGAATATTATTGTTACAAATACTCCGGATGCATTAACAGATTCAACGGCCGATCTGACATTAGCTCTCGTTCTTGCATGTGCACGAAGAATAATCGAGGCGGAAAAATTTATCCGGAATGGGCAATTTAAAGGGTGGAAGCCAAAGCTTTTTTTAGGTATTGAATTAAAAAATAAAGTATTCGGTATATTAGGCGGCGGCAGGATAGGAACAGCGGTTGCAGTAAGGGCAAAAGCATTCGGCGCAAATATTGTTTATTTTTCCAGGAGTAAGAGTTCGCAGATAGAAGAAAGTACGGGTGCAAAAAAAACTTCGCTGGACACGCTTCTTAAAACCGCTGATTTTATTTCAATCCATCTTCCTCTAACAGAAAAAACGTATCACCTTCTGAATAAAGAAAAACTATCATTAATAAAAAAAACATCAATTTTCATTAATACTGCCCGTGGAGAAGTTGTTGATGAAAAAACATTGATTAAATTATTAAAACAGAAGAAGATCGGAGGTGCAGGTTTTGATGTTTTCGAAAATGAACCTTACATAAATCCTGAACTCTTAAAACTTGAAAACGTTGTAGCTTTACCACATATCGGCAGTGCAACTTTCGAAGCCAGAACTCAAATGGCTATATTAGCTGCTGAGAATGTTATTTCTGTATTGTCCGGCAAAAAAGCTATTACACCGGTCCTCTGGCCATAAAATAGGGTGCCGTTTTCAAAGTTAATATATAATATTGTAAATTAAAATCATTATAAGTAGGTTTGGCTAAGTCAATAAACTACATTATAGTAAAATGAGAATAGGCATACCAAAAGAAAATATTTTTGAAGAAAAACGGGTGGCAGTTGCTCCGGCGGGAGTAGATGCACTGATCAGAGCCGGTCATACTCTTTATATTGAAAGCGGTGCCGGGGATGCGAGCAATTTCAGTAATCAAGAATACGCACAGACCGGCGCAACAATTGTTTATAGCCCCGAAGAAGTTTATCATAGAGCTGAAATGGTAGTTAAAGTTTCTACGCTTAGCGATAATGAAGCGGAACTTCTTCAGGAGAATCAAATACTTTTTTCTTTCCTGCATCTTGCTGTCGGTACAAAAAGCGTTATAGAAAAATTACTCCAAAAAAATATCACTGCAATTGGTTATGAACTTATAGAAAATGAGACCAGTCTCCCTGTTTTGCATTCAATGAGTGAAATTGCCGGCCAGTTATCAATTCAGGTTGCAGAAAGATATCTTGAAAGTTATACAAAAGGCGGAAGAGGAATACTTCTTGGTGGTATAACAGGTGTTGCACCGGCAGCAGTAGTAATTTTGGGTGCGGGTGTTGTTGGTACAACGGCAGCAAGAGCAGCACTTGGAAGAGGAGCGCAGGTAATTGTAATCGATAAAGACTTGCACAGGTTGCGGCAGATTGATTCATATTTCAGACAAAAAATTACTACAGTTGTTGCTAATCCGTATACTATTTCCAGAGGCGTAAAATTTGCCGATGTTTTAATTGGAGCAGTTCTTATCAAAGGCGGAAAAACTCCCCATTTAGTTACAGAAGAGATGGTAAAAAAAATGAAAAAAGGCGCCGTCATTATTGATGTTGCAATCGATCAGGGCGGATGTATTGAAACAAGTCATGTTACAACTATTTCTGATCCTATTTATTATATGCATAATATTATACATTATTGTGTCCCCAACATGCCGGCGCTTGTTGCAAAAACTGCAAGTTATGGTTTAAATAATGCCTCACTTGGTTATATCTTGAATATTGCCGATAATGGTTTGGCAAATGCCCTTTTGGGAGATGAGGGTTTATCAAAAGGTGTTTGTTGTTACCAGGGATACTGCTCCAATGAAGCAATAGCCGGTATATTTAATCTTGAATATAGAAAACTTAGAGTTTTCTCAAATAACTAAATTGAAAGACAAGAAATAGATCTGCCTCAATAATGGCAGTAAAGCGATTGAAAAATCTGCCTAACCGGTAGAGGATTCCTTAAGTAAAAAATTATCTTTTGATTTCGATAATAAATGTCATTAACCCCAAAAGGGTATAACTACAATTTAATTTGGTACAACATGATTTCAACTCAATCTTTAAATCCCAAAAATACAATCCCGTTCAACATCCTGCAGGCGTATAATCAAAAAATTGTATCTGCTGATGAAGCGGTGAAGGTAATCAAATCAGGTGATAAAATTCTTGCTCATTCTAATGCTGCGCTGCCGCTGGTTTTGATAAATGCCCTCATGAAAAGGAAAGATGAACTATATGATGTTGAAATATTTCATGCGTTAACAGTAGGAGATTTACCTTATACAAAACCGGAGATGGAAGGCCATTTCAGGCACAATGCATTTTTTGTCGGGACGAACGCACGTGAAGCGGTAAGAGAAGGAAGAGCAGATTTTATGCCTATTTTCCTATATGAAACACCGCTTTTATTCTCCAAGGGTGTTATCAATCTAAGTGCTGCATTTATACATGTTTCTCCACCGGATGAACACGGTTTTTGCAGTCTCGGCGTAGAAGTCGGCTTAATAAAAACCGGAGCTGAAAAAGCCAAATTTGTAATTGCCCAGGTGAATAAAAATATGCCCAGGGCCTTAGGCGATAGTTTTATCCATATTAGCAAAATAAATTTTATAGTTGAAGTGGAAGAAGAAATTTCCGAGCTCCCTCAGGGTGAAAAGGAAACTTCGCGCGAAATAAATGAAATTTATAATAAAATTGCGTATAATATTGCAGATTTAATCGAAGACGGTTCTACCCTGCAAATGGGAATAGGGGCTATTCCTGACTTTGTTCTAAAATATCTTTCAGAAAAACGGGCGTTGGGAGTTCATTCGGAGATGTTCTCCGATGGCGCAGTTGACCTTGTGGAGAACGGTATTATTACTAATGAAATGAAAACCCTTCACCCGGGAAAAATTGTAGCTGGCTTTGTACTTGGGTCAAAGAAATTGTACAATTTTATTGATAATAACCCGATGATTGAATTCCACAGGCAGGAGTATGTGAATGATCCGTTTGTTATTGCGAAAAATTACAAAATGGTTGCTATCAATTCTGCTATAGAAGTCGACATTACAGGACAGGTTTGTGCAGATTCAATGGGTCCAAAAATATTCAGCGGCTTTGGAGGACAGTTGGATTTTATAAGAGGCGCCGCCCGTTCGGAAGGAGGAAAGCCTATTATAGCCCTTCCCTCAACAACAAGAGATTTTAATATATCCAGGATTACTACGTTTTTAAAACAGGGCGCCGGTGTTACCACAACAAGAGGAGATGTTCATTACGTAGTTACTGAATATGGTCATGTTCAACTTTTCGGAAAGTCAATTAGAGAAAGAGCTAAAGCTTTGATAAATATTGCCCATCCGAAATTCAGAGACGATCTTTATAAGTATGCTAAGGAGAATAAGTATTTATAGCCGATTTTATACTTTCCCTTACTGTCTAAATTATGGAAAAATATTTTATTTCCCCGTTATATTATAATCTCTTCAATCACTATTTGGAGTATGAATATCCTCATCATTATAAAAGCTTTTCAAACAATTAAGATTATTCTTTAATTTGTTGATGAATTATGATAGCTGTTATTGGCGATATACACGGATGTTACTTTACATTGAATGAACTTGTTGATAAAGTTTTAGGCAAATATCCTGCAATAAAAATATACAGCGTTGGTGATTTGGTTGACCGCGGTAATTACAGTTACGAAGTAATTGAATTTGTTAACTCGATGGGCATAAGGTTTACACCCGGCAATCACGATTATATGTTTTGTCACTTTATTAAACAGACAAATAATAAAATGGCTAATGCCTGGCTGTATAACGGATATGAAAAAACAATTGCCTCTTACAACAGGCACGATGATCAGGTATCTGAGCATTTAGAGTTAATAATGAAAGCGCCTCTTTTTTTTAACTCAAAGGATTGTTTTATCTCTCATGCAGGAATTTCAAAATCTTATGAAACTATTTTACCCGAATATTTTCGAAGCGACTTGAATATTCTTGAAAATATTATCAGGAACGATCTTGAAAAAAGCGACAGCATATTATGGGCCCGCGGTGAACTACTCAATATAGGTAAACTTCAGGTGGTTGGACATACCAGGCGGAATAATGTAGAGTTTAAAAAAGAAAATAATGTGGTATATATAGATACATCCGTTTATCTCATGAATAAGTTAAGCGCTGTTATTATTGAAGATAGTAAAATACTTGATATTATCTCTGTTGCTACCCGTCCTGAAGATATGAAATAATTAAATTATTAGTACAACGATATTGTAAAATAAAATAGTTACGCATATATTTTCTATTTCATTAAAGACATTAAAAAAATTTATATACATTAAGTATATTCTCATTGTAAGCAATGCTATTTGTTCTTTATGGAGCCGATTCATTAATCAACAAAAATCAATAAATTAAACCTTACCGCCTGTTCAAAATCACGTTCAGTCTTCTAAGTATAATCTCAGTCTTAAACCTGCACTTACCGGATATATACACTTTATTTTACTCATATATTTATTTCCTATAGATAATATTTTTTATTTTTTTTGGTATATTACCAAGGGCAGATAGATTAATTAGATAATTTATGAATGGAGAGCATTAATTGACTTCTGAAGAACTTGATGATCTTCTTAAGGAAGCTTATGAACACTTAAGACAAAACCGTTTTCGAATGGCATTAACAGCAGCCAGGCAGGTTTTTGATGAACGGCAGAACGATTATAATGCGGCATCATGTTTAGCCTGGGCGCTGCTTGAAAACGGGTATCCAGCTCAGGCATTGGAGATGGCAAATCTTGCTGTGCAGATAAGCGGTGATGATGTTAACTCCAGGATGTACCGTGGCTTTTTACTAATGCGGATGAGCATTTTTGAAGGTGCTATATCCGACCTGGAATGGGCAATTGCAAAGAAGCCCGATTTGCTTGCCTGGGCTCATCTGAATAAAGCCAGGGCATTGGCAGGTTTAGGGAGATTTTTTGAAGGGCTTGAAGAAATCGAAAAAGCTATCGAAATCGATAAAGGTCCAAAACCAAAACTTAAGAAGGTGAGAGATTGGCTAAGGATCACGTTGGGCTATGATGAAAAATTCTTTGTCGGTTTTCTTACAAAGAAGAAATCTTTTTTGAACGAAGGTGATGAAGCCTTTGAATCTGATGAATTTTGGTTCTCGTTATGGGCAGCCAGGGATACTTTAAATACACCATCCTTGCTTGAAGAACATCCCCGTGCACATATTATGGAACTTCAATCGCTATTAAAAATGTTTCAAATGAGAAATGCTTATGATAAGGCCGAATCAATAAAAGAACAATTTGATGATGATTCACAATTCAATGAAATATATAGTAAAATTCTTAAACTTTTTCCCAGTCACTCTGCTCAGATTAAGAAAATTGAAGATTATAACTCTCTGTTGAGAACAGATTTTGAATTTTACGAAAACAGATTTTTTCATATTTACCATGTCAGGACTTACGATTTAATTGAAAATCTGCGTGCGGAAAAACGTACATTTTTACTTCAGTTTAATGAAGAAATAATAAGATATATTGGAGTTGAGGTCGTACTCGACAATCCTTTCTTTGGTAATAAAAGTGTGGAGATCGATGGTATTGCAGTATGGTATCTGAATGATATTGAAGTAGGAAGGCATAGATTTGCACTTGCCATGGAAAAAGATTGGAAGATCGTTGAATTTGTTCAAAGCTGGGGGATTGACAGCCCCGGGTTCTGGAAGGAAGGCCAGGGCAAGATTGATATTTTCCTGGATGATTATCTGGTTTGTACAAGGTGGTTTATTATTGGACGCGCTGAAGTCGTAAATTTTGAAGAAAATAAAATTCCTGTCGATGAAACTAAACCTTTAGAAAAGCCTTTAACTGATCAGCCCAGCGATGTTAAAGAAACCTCATTGAAACCGCAGGAAACAAAATCACTTGAAGAACTTCTGGCCGAATTGGACAGCTATGCAGGCCTTCAGGGTGTCAAACAATCAATGAGAGGTTTTGTTGACTATCTTAATTTTATTAATGAAAGAAAAAAACTTGGTTTAAAAGCTCAGGAGAACCTTCCAATGCACTCGGTCTTTTTGGGTAATCCCGGTACCGGTAAAACAACAATTGCAAGGCTCCTGGGCAAAATATTTAAAGCTATGGGTATCTTAAAAAACGGCCATGTTATTGAAGTTGATCGTTCCGGTTTGGTAGGGCAGTATATTGGTGAAACAGCACAGAAAACCAATAAGGTTATCGACGAAGCGATTGGCGGATTACTTTTTATAGATGAAGCCTATGCGCTTAAAAAAGAAGGAAGCCAGCAGGATTTTGGGCAGGAAGCAATTGATATATTATTAAAAAGAATGGAAGACAGTAGTAATTCTTCAGTTCAGCCGGGCGGGGAGTTTGTAGTGATTGCTGCAGGGTATCCTGAAGAAATGAATGCATTTATAAATTCTAATCCCGGTCTGAAATCAAGATTTACTCATTTCTTTCAATTTGAAGATTATTCTCCTGATGAACTCGTACAAATATTTAAAATTTCTGCAGAGAAAGAAGAATATATTGTTGCCGAAGAAGCTTTGGAATTTCTCAGAAAACAATTTACAGATCTTTACAGGAAAAGAGATAATTCATTCGGCAATGCAAGGTTGGTCAGAAATTATTTTAATGAAGTTAAAATTCATCTAAGTAAACGCTACTTAAAAATTCCTGAAGTTGACCGAACTAAAGAAATGATGACAACAATACTGCAGGATGATATTTTATCAATAATTGAAAATGCAATTATTAAAAATGTAAAAATTGGAATCGATGAAGAAGCCCTGTCAAGAACAATGACAAAGTTGAATAATTTAACAGGACTGCATATTGTAAAAAAAGAGATAAATGAAATTGTTAAACTTGCGAGATATTATACGGAACAGGGTGAAGATATTCAGGATAAATTTTCTTCTCACCTGGTATTTTTAGGAAACCCGGGAACCGGCAAAACCACTGTTGCAAGGATTTTTAGTGAAATTTATTCTGCTCTGGGCATTCTGCCTCGTGGACACCTTGTTGAAGTCGACAGGCAGGGACTGGTTGCAAGTTTTATTGGTAAAACCGCTGAAAAAACTAAGGAAGCGATCGACAGGGCTATTGGAGGTACGCTTTTTATTGATGAAGCTTATACTCTTATTAAACAGGGAGACGCCAATAGCTCGGATTTCGGCAAGGAAGCAGTTGATACTTTACTTAAAAGAATGGAAGACGACAGGGGTAAGTTTGTAGTTATTGCCGCCGGTTATACCGGTGAAATGGAAAACTTCTTAAATTCCAATCCCGGCCTTCAGTCAAGATTTACAAAAAAAATATTATTTGAAGATTATTCGCCAGATGAATTGATGGAGATAACCAGGAAGTTGTTTGAAAGCAAAGACCTCTTTCTTGATGAAGAAATTACCGAACCTCTTAAAAAATATTTTATAAAAGTTTATAGAAACCGAGATAAATCTTTTGGTAATGCAAGGCTGGTTAGGGATATTTATGAAAATGCCTTGAAAAACCAGCTTTTACGTCTTGCTGATATTCCTGTTGAAGAGCGGCATGAAGAGGTGCTGAAATATATTCTGATCGATGATATAAGCGAAATCCTTTTCCATAAAAAAGATAAAGATCCGGCAAAGAATGAAATAGATCAGGAACAATTAAATTTAAGTTTAAAAGCGCTGAATGAATTAACCGGGCTTGAAACTGTTAAAAAATCTGTTGATAAATTAATAAGTAGTTTAAAAGTAGCTAAATTAAGAAAACAAAGAGGACTTAAAGTTATTCCTAAAAACTTAAATTCTGTTTTCGTTGGAAATCCCGGCACCGGTAAAACCACAGTTGCCAGGCTCATAAGCAGCATTTATAAGGAAATGGGAATCCTGGATATCGGCCATTTGATTGAAATTGACCGTTCCGGTCTGGTAACTAGTTACCAGGGGCAGACTGTTGCAAAAACTAATGAGGTTATTAATAAGTCTATCGGCGGAACTCTTTTTATTGATGAAGCTTATATGCTGACACGTGGCATATCCGAGGCCGGGCAGGAGGCTATTGAGACAATATTAAAAAGAGTAGTTACAGACCAGGGGAAATTTATTATTGTTCTTTCCGGTTATAAAAATGAAATGAAGGATTTTTTAGATTCTAATCCCGGGCTTAAGGCGGAATTTCCGAATATTTTTAACTTCGAAGATTATAACCCGCGTCAGTTAATTGATATCGCTAATACTATTTGTGAAAAAAGCGGGTACAAACTGGATGAAGGAGCCTGGCAGCTTCTTTTGGATATTTTCACAAAATTATTTAATTCAAGAAATAGTAATTTCGGTAATGCAAGAACTGTAAAAAATATATTGTATAAAGCGATTGACAACCAGGAAGAACGTATCCTTACTCTTAGTGAACCCGATGATAATGATTTAACTACCATAACTTACGAGGATGTAAAGAGCATAGAATGGGATGAGTGATTAATTATTTTTTATTTCCTGACCTATTTACTTCCCTGATTTATGATTCTGCCTTACGTTTATCACTAAAAGCAGAGGGAGTTGTACCCCCTCCGCTTACTTAATAAAAATATATTTCGGAGAAAAATATACTTTAATTCACAATCGAATAATTCATAAAATTTTTCAGTTGTGATTTTATAAACATAGTTTGTAATTATTTTTTCTTTTCATAAGAATTTATAACTTCAATACTAATCAATTATAATAGTTATTGTATAAATTTGTCCGGGGTTTAATAAATTAAATTATAAAGTTGAAAGCGTTAAGTTGATATATACAATACCTTTATTGAGGGGCGAAGGGATATACTATTTTTATTTTAAGATAAGAAATTAATAAAAGAAGCTCAACTTCAATAGTGAGCTTCTTTTAAATAGAATTTATTTTACTGATTCCCTTTATCAGGGGGCCTGTTGCTGTCGCGTTGTCTGTTCTGCATGCGACTTCTTTGATCAGCCAGCATTTGTTCGTATTTTGTTTTTTGATCCGGGGTTAAAACACTTTCAACCTGAATATTTACTTCATCCATTATCTTTCGGATTGCATCCCTTCTCTCTTGTCCTTCCAAATCTATATTTTTTATTTTTTCACCCGCACCGGTAAAGAGAGAGTCAATTATTGCTGTTTGGCTGTCGGACAAAGCAAGGCTGTCTTTCATTTGCTTTAACCTGTCTTTTGAAGAAAATCGAGCTTGTGCATTTACTCCGGCTATAAAAGCAAATGCAATTATTGCTGTTAATATTAAGTTTTTCATTAGACACCTTATTTTTGTGAAAAAATAAATAGATTTCGATATACTAACACTATTGACATTAGACATGCAAGAAACAACCGTGGTTTAATATCAATAATGCCCATTGATATTTGAGCAAAATTAAAAAAAAATTTATCCGGTGTAAAACAAAAAAAAGGCGGGATTAAAATCCCACCTCTTTTTAAGATCAAGTTTAGACGAACTATTAATACATATCGCCCATTCCGCCGCCGCCCGGCATAGGTGGCATAGGACTTTCTTTTTCTTTCTTCTCGAAAACTACCGCTTCAGTTGTAAGAAGCAGGGCAGCTACTGAAGCTGCATTTTCTAATGCAGTTCTTGTAACTTTTGTAGGATCAATAACTCCGGATTTAATGAGATCTTCATATTTTTCGGTTGCAGCATTAAAACCTTCATTATCTTTTCTCTTTATTACTTCTTGCAGAACTACTGAACCTTCTAATCCTGCGTTATTAACAATTTGTCTTAAAGGTTCTTCAAGAGCTTTTTGAATTATCTTAATACCGGTTGTCTGGTCAAGGTTGTCGCCCTCTAATTTTTCAAGGATAGCAATTGCTCTTACTAAAGCAACACCGCCTCCTGCAACAATACCTTCTTCAACGGCAGCACGTGTGGCATGAAGAGCATCTTCAACGCGTGCTTTCTTTTCTTTCATTTCAATTTCGGTGGATGCACCTATTTTAAGCACTGCAACACCGCCGGAGAGTTTTGCTAATCTTTCCTGTAATTTTTCTTTATCGTAATCGGACGTTGTTTTTTCGATCTGGGCCTTGATTTCATTAATTCTTTTCTTAATATCATCAGATTTGCCCGCGCCTTCAACAATGGTAGTATTATCTTTGTCGATAACGATTTTCTTAGCTGTTCCTAAATAGGATATTGTTGCATTTTCCAGTTTGTAACCCTGTTCTTCGGAAATAACCGTACCGCCAGTTAATACTGCAATATCTTCAAGCATTGCTTTTCTTCTGTCGCCGAATCCTGGTGCTTTAACTGCAGCAACTCTTAGCGTTCCGCGGATCTTGTTAACTACTAAAGTAGCTAAAGCTTCGCCTTCAAGGTCTTCTGCAATTATAAGCATTGATTTACCTTGTTGCGCTATCTTTTCAAGAATAGGTAAAAGGTCTTTCATTGCTGAGATTTTTTTATCATGAATTAAGATAAAAGGATCTTCTAAAGATGCTTCCATTGTTTCTGTATTTGTAACAAAGTAAGGTGATAGATAACCGCGGTCAAACTGCATGCCTTCAACTACTTCCAAACCTGTTTCTGTTCCTTTAGCTTCTTCAACCGTGATTACACCGTCTTTGCCAACTTTTTCCATTGCGTCTGCAATCAATTCACCGATAGATTTATCATTATTAGCAGAAATAGACCCAACCTGTGCAATTTCATTTCTTCCTTCAACATCACGGCTGACTTTTTTCAAGTATTCAACAACTTTAGTTACTGCAAGGTCAATGCCTCTTTTCAGATCCATAGGGTTAGCGCCTGCCGTAACGTTTTTCAGTCCTTCTCTGTATATTGCCTGAGCCAATACGGTTGCGGTTGTGGTTCCGTCTCCTGCCACGTCGCTTGTTTTTGAAGCTACTTCACGAACCATCTGCGCGCCCATATTCTCAACTGCATCTTCAAGTTCAATTTCTTTAGCTACTGAAACACCGTCTTTGGTAACTGTAGGTGCGCCGAATTTCTTTTCAAGAATAACGTTGCGTCCTTTAGGGCCTAATGTTACTTTTACAGCGTTAGCCAATTTATCAACGCCGTTTTTCAATTTGGTTCGCGCTTCAGCATTATATTCTATTATTTTAGAAGCCATTTTAATCCTCCATTAAATTAATTTTCAATTTTTATTATATCCGGTTGATCCCGGAATGATGTGATTAACCTATTATAGCGAAAATATCACTTTCTCTCATTATCAAATACTCATCGCCTTCAACCGTAACTTCAGTTCCGCTATATTTACCATATAATACTTTATCGCCTACTTTAACTTCAGGTTTTACAGGTTTTCCGTCCTCAGATACTTTTCCAGGTCCAACTGCTACTACTGTGCCTTCAATTGGTTTTTCTTTTGCTGTATCCGGTAAAATGATCCCACCCTTTGTTTTTTCTTCAGCTTCACTTGGCTTTATGATTACTCTGTCAGCCAACGGCTTTAAATTAAGTTTTGCCATGTTTTAACCTCCTAAGATTTATTATGGTTATATTTTTATTAGCACTCTATATTAGAGAGTGCTAATATAACAAAACGTGCGAATTTTGTCAAGATAATAAACAAAGGTGTGATCAATGAACTTTATAAAATGGTAAATTTTTTAATTTTTTACCTGTTATTAGCGTAACGCTATATAATATAACTTTTTACTTCCAACATTACATTATACGAATTTACACGATTTTGGGCGAAAACCTTTAAAACAAAGAAAACATAATATTTTATACTGCCTTAATACGCCATCCCTCTGGTATTCAGGAGAGGGTTTGTTGGGGGATTGTTTTGCGATAAACAGTTCATCACGATGAATCGGGATTTGGATATCGTTAATTCAGGATGTTGAGATAATATTAGAAATAATTATCAATGCTACTTTTAAACCTGAGTCAGCTCAACAATAGAAAAGAATTTACAGGTTTGTAATGTTCTAAGCCAGAGGCTTACGAATTTATTTTTTATAAAAGTTCTTCTTTTATTGGAGCCTTCCAATAATTCCAGGATTATCATATATTTGAATTTATCAAAGCAGTCCAGTTACAAAACTTTGATACAATATTCTATTTCTCATCATAACAAAGTGATTAAAATGAAAAATTTCACACTAGCGCTGTTTTTTTTAGTTTCTTTAGTAACCAAATTATATTCACAATCTGCGGACAGCACTACACTGGCAAATTTTTTAAATAAGCATAATGCATCGCTTGTAATATATAATCAAAACAAAGACATATATATAAGATTTAATCCTGAGCGCTGCAAACAAAGATTTCAGCCTGCTTCCACCTACAAAATACCTAATGCTTTAATCGGACTTGAAACCGGTGTTATCCCGGATTCGGATTATGTTATTAAATGGGATGGAACGCCCGAGCCTGTCAAAGCCTGGGAAAGGGACCATACTCTTAAGTCTGCAATTTATTACTCCGTTGTACCGTATTTCCGGGAACTGGCACGAAGAGTAGGCAGGGAAAAGATGCAGTACTGGCTTAATAAAATTAATTATGGAAATAATTCAATAGGAGATAAAGAAGATTGCTTTTGGCTTGATAACAGCTTAAAGATATCTGCCAATGAACAGATTGAATTTTTAAAAAAATTTTATTCAGGTAAGCTTCCTATTTCTAAACGGTCGTTGGATATTGTGAAAAATATTCTGCCGGAGGAAGATTTCCAAAATGCAATTTTAAGATATAAAACCGGAACCAATGACACTTTTTCAATTGCATGGCTTATAGGATATGTCGAGAAAAAGAATGCTTCTTCCTGGAATGGAAAGGATGTATATATTTTTGCTTTTAATCTCAGAGCAAATACTTTTGATGAATTAGGTGTGTCGAGAACTAATATTAAAAATAAAATGCTGAAATATTTAGGAGTAGAAGAGTAAATTAAAAATGCTTAACAATCTTTATTCTACATTGTAATTAAATCCCTATAAAAATAAAAATTTTAAAAAAATGAATAAAAACTTAATAGAGCAGGTAAGCCCTGACTTAAATGTAGTGTTGGAACTTACAATAAAACTACATGCTGACCTTGAAACTACTTCTCCTAAAAACACTCAGGAAGCTTTTATAAGGGAAAGCAAGTTAATAGATATATTTATAGTTGCTTTTTCTGAAAGCGGCAAGCCGGTTGCATCGGGTGCATTAAAATTTTACAGCCCGGGAGTAATTGAAGTTAAGCGCATCTTTGTTATAAAAGAATTTAGGGGACAGGGGATATCTAAACAAATCCTCCGGGAGCTTGAGAGAATTGCAAAAGAATTAAATTATAAGCGGATAATACTTGAAACCGGTGTAAAACAACTAGAAGCAATCAGCTTGTATAAAAAATACGGATATAATAATACGGAATGCTACGGCAGGTATGAAAATGATCCGACAAGTGTTTGTTTTGAAAAAATTATTGGATGATATTACTATAATAAAAATTGCTAATTCCATTTATGCAAACCCGGTTTGTTCACTATTTTTTTAAAATATTTTAAACCGGGTCTTCTCTGCTAAATTTAATATTACATACTTACATCTTAGCAAATTTAAGATTCCTGACCCTGCTTCCTGTTAAAAGAAATCCTGATACATGGTTGCTTTTATCCCTCGTGAAAACTACCTTAGCGAACCACCATTGATCCCCGGTGAAAGAATCTTTTTTAGCAAAATTCAAATTAACATCGGGATTTCTCCTGTGGCTTACATGAAGTGCAGTGTCTATTATGGCTATGGTATAAAATGTCCCAAGTTCCTCGCTGTAATAATTGCCTTCATATTCTTTTAATTCGGCCGGATTTATTTTAACTAAATCGATCCGTTGTGCAGTTAAATTTTGACCGTTTTGATGTAGTATAATTTTAGAGTATCTGCCTTGAGTAGGATTCTCGAAAGTAAGTTGTGCATCCACAACATTAACAAAGAATTCTGTATCGGATTCGACCAATAACCTGGTTTTTCCCTGGCCGGTTGCTTCTACCATTAATTTATTATCTTCATCGGTTATATTGAGTATAAAGCCGGGGAAAATCTGATAATTTCCAGTATATTTATAATATTTCGAACTATCAAAAGCTATTTCCTTTCTTACAATCTTTTTTGTAACGGTATCCGGTTTAATCTTATCACTCAGGTAAATATCCGCAACCTTATTTGCAAGTGAAGAAGGATTGAATGAATCAAGATTACTTAAAAGAATCACGCCCAAATGCTGATCTGGAAAACGGCAAATGTAGGATCGGTATCCGGCATCGGCGCCTCCATGACCAATTGTTTTTAATCCTTTATAATCATTAATTGCCAGGCCGAATCCATAGTCTATTTTTGTACCATTGTTTAATACACCTTGTTCATACATCTGCTGAATAATTTTTTTGTTGCCTGCTACAGGGTTATCAAAATTGTTTAACCATTTTGCAAGATCTTCAACTGTGGAAAAAAGCGAAGTAGCGCCGGCATTAGCGTAGCTTAGTACTGCATTCTTATAATGTGTACTGTCTACCTGGTAATAAGAATAAGTCCTGTTCTTTACAATTTCTTCGTGATCGTTATGAAAATGAGTATCCTTCATTCCAAGCGGGTCAAAAATATTCTCCTTTGTAAATTGAGTAAATGGTTTTCCGGAAACCCGGCTTACTATTTCTGCCAATAGCGTATAGCCGGTATTGCAGTATAAAAATTCATCCCCGGGATTAAAGTTCAACTCTTTCTGATGGGAAATCATTTTGAGTATCTGTTCTTTTGTAATAACATCATCAAGCCGCCAGCCTGCCATAGAAAGTAATTCCCATTGATCCCGCAGACCGCTTGTATGATATATCAAATTCTTAATAGAAATTTTTTTCCCAAAGTCGGGTATTTCAGGCAGATATTTTCTTATATCATCATCAAGAGATAATTTCCCCTGTTGCGCAAGCAGTGCAATTGAGAAAGCAGTAAATTGTTTTGATATCGATGCCAGATGAAAGATTGATTTCGGTGTTATAGGAATATCGTATTCCAGGTTTGAAAGGCCGTAATCTTTTTCATATATAAGTGTGCCGTCTTTAATAATTCCCAATGCACAGCCGGGCGAATAATTAGTATTCCAGAATGAGAATAGACTATCAACTCTAAGATTTAATAATTCCTGATTTGATTGTGCTAACGATTGTGAACCGGTGAATAATAGAATGATTAAAAGTTGTATTCCGAACAAAACTTTTAAATCTCTCATTTGTCCCTCTTTAAATTAAAAAATGCTTTATCAATCCCAAATAATTTACAATTTTTAACCGATAAGTAATTGAAAAAACGGTTAAACGGTAGTTATTCTTAATTACCGGCTGAATATTCCGGTCTATTTACCCTCTTACTCAATCATTTATTCATCCATTCAATCATTCATTCTCCTCCGTTTTTTCATTATACTAATCACTTTATCCGTTTAATATTGTGATTCCGCTACATAATAGCATATTTTATTAGGTTATCAACAATATTATACGTAATTTTAATTCTCCGGTATTAGACCGGCCCGGATATTCCGGGAATATTTAATTTATTTTTTTTTGGAGTTACTAAGTGAGTTACAAGTTATTTGTTGGTTCTTTACCATGGTCAGTAGACGATAGGGGTTTACAGTCTATTTTTGAAGCACACGGAACAGTTGTTTCGGCTAAAATTGTAAAAGACCGCGCAACCGGCAGGTCGAAAGGATTTGGTTTCGTTGAAATGGAGAACCAGTCTGATGCAGATAATGCAATAAGTGCATTAAATGAATCTGAATACCAGGGCAGGAATATTGTGGTTAATAAAGCTAAACCGCGCGAATAGTCAATCCCAAAGTTTCTGAACGGCGCCCTTGAGGCGCCATTTTAATTTATAGGAGGATTTAATAATGATATTTAAACATTATAAATAACTTTCAAACATTTTACCCATTCATAATTATAAAGCAAAAAAACTTTTTCTGATATTTCGTTGTAAATGCGAACAATTAATGATTAACTTTGTTATTACGAATTAGTCATGAGATATTGAGCTATAAAATGTTGCTTTTAAATCTTGCCCATAAAAATTTATTGAATGTTGATTCTATTATTTCTTATGCTGAACTTGTAGCTATTGAAGAAATAAATTTACAAAAAGGAATGAATTTTAATATTAAACCAGATTACTCGATATTATTAATGTCTGTACGAAATAATGCTCCCTATGCTGATCAACTTGATAAAGATACAAATACGCTCATTTATGAAGGTCACGATTTACCAAGTAATTTAGCAGAGTATCCCAAAAAAGTAGATCAACCATTACACACTCCGAAAGGTTCATTAACAGAAAATGGTAAGTTTTATACAGCTGCACAAGCTTTTAAAATGAAACTTATTGATCATCCTCATAAAGTAAAAGTATATGAAAAAATTAAAGATGGTATTTGGTGCTACAAAGGATTCTTTAGTTTAATTAACGCAAATTTTATCTTTAATGGTGTTAGAAGGGTTTTTAAATTTTATTTACAACCAATAGAATTGAAAACTCTAAGAAAAGAAATTATTATCCCTTATTCAAGATTAATTCCAACTCATGTCAAATTCGAAGTTTGGGCAAGGGATAAAGAGAAATGTGTTAAATGTGGTGCAACTGAAAATCTTCATTTTGATCATGATCTCCCTTTCTCAAAAGGTGGGACTAGTTTAACAGCTTCTAATGTTAAAATTTTATGTATGAAATGTAATCTTAAAAAATCCAATAAATTATTAACCGTCCCTCCATTTCTTTGTGTCTAAAAAATTGTTATAAAATGTTCTCTATAATTTAGTCTTCTTCAGCAGCAGCGAATTTGTCACCACGCTAACAGAGCTAAACGCCATTGCCGCGGCGGCAAAAATCGGGTTTAACAACCCAAGCGCTGCAATTGGAATACCTATTACATTGTATATGAAAGCCCAGAATAAATTCTGTTTTATCGTGCGCAGTGTCTTTTGCGATAATTTTATTGCTTTTCCTACTCCGGCTAAATCTCCGCTTATAAGGGTTATATCCGAAGTTTCAATTGCAATATCTGTTCCTGTACCAATTGCAATTCCAACATCAGCCTGAGCAAGGGCAGGGGAATCATTAATTCCGTCTCCAACCATTGCAGTTACCCTGCCTTTCTCCTGAAGTTTTTTTATGTGCATGGCTTTGTCTTTAGGCAGAACACCTGCCAACACATTTTCTATTCCCGCTTTAAGGGCAATAGACTTTGCAGTTTTTTCATTATCACCGGTAATCATAATTACTTCAATTCCGCTGCCGGTTTTTTTCAGTTCAAGAATAGATTCTCTTGTGCCCGGCTTAATTGTATCTGCAACTGCTATTAAACCAGCAAGATTTCCGTTGATTGAAACAAAAATTGTAGTTTTACCTTCGCCGGAAAATTTCAATGCATCTTCATCCGCTTCATTAGTCTCAATGAAATATTTGCTCATCATTAAAATATTCCCTGCAGTAACGGCTAAACCGTTAACAGATCCTTTAAGTCCCAGCCCGGTTACGGAATTGAACCCGCTGACATCCAGCAAAGGAATATTTTTCTCCTTTGCATAATCAACTATTGCCTGTCCGAGAGGATGTTCAGATTTATTTTCTATGGACGCAATAATCCGGATAAGTTTCGGTTCATCAAATTCAGGCAGGAAAGTTTTTATATTAGTTACAATAGGTTTACCCGTAGTTATTGTTCCGGTTTTATCAAGTACAACAGTATCTATTTTATGGGCCCGCTCAAGGCTTTCAGCATTCTTTAGTAATATCCCGTTTGAGGCCCCCAAACCGGTCCCCACCATTATGGCCGTTGGTGTTGCAAGCCCGAGTGCACAGGGACAGGCGATTACCAGTACTGCAATAAAATTTATCATTGCGGTTGTAAATAATGCACCCACTACGAAATACCAAATGAGAAAGGTTAACAGCGCAATACTTATAACGGCCGGAACAAAGACCGATGCAATTTTATCTGCAAGACTTTGGATAGGCGCTTTAGATCCCTGTGCCTGTTCAACCAGTTTAATAATTTGTGCAATCACAGTGCCTTTGCCTACGGCCGAAGCTCTGAATTCAATACTCCCGTTTTTATTTATAGTTCCGCCGGTAACTTTATCATTTACATTTTTATCAACCGGAATACTCTCACCCGTAACCATAGACTCATCGATTGATGAACTGCCTTTTATTATCACTCCGTCAACAGGAACTTTTTCTCCCGGTCTTACAATTACAATATCGTTTATTTTTACTTCACTGATAAGTATATCTAGTTCATCACCGTTTCTAATCACTCTTGCTGTCCTGGGCTGCAGGCCCATAAGTTTTTTTATAGCCGAAGAAGTCTTATCCTTTGCCCCGGCTTCAAGAAGCCTTCCCATTAAAATAAGAATAATTATCGTTACTGTCGTATCAAAGTAAATATGATTGCCCTGTTCATTTATAGAAATCAATTTCGGGAAGAGTACAACAATAGTGCTGTATATATATGCTGTTCCGGTTCCTACAGCAACAAGTGTATTCATATCAGCCGAAAAATGTTTTAGCAACTTCCAGGTTGTAATAAAAAATCTTCGTCCTGAAATAAACATTACTAGTGATGACGAAAGAAATAATAACTTGTAAACATAATCCATAGGAAATGTAACAAGATTTTGGAACCAGTCTGTCATCTCAACCATGCTTATAAACATTATTGGTACCGCCATTACCAATGCAAATAAAAATTCTGATTTTAGCCGTTTATAATATTCTTTATGATGAAGTTGTTCAGTGCTATTTAATTCATTTCCGGTTCCATCCGTTTCCTTTTCTGACTCTCCCGGCACGGGAGTTATAAGCTTATACCCGGCATCCTCAACAATAGCTGCAAGCTTAGGTATATTTGTTACGCTTTCATTATAAGAAAAAGTTACCTTCTCATTGGCAAGATTAACTACAGCATTGTTCACCCCCTCGGACTTATTTAAAGTTTTTTCAATTCTTGCAACACAGCTTGCACATGTCATTCCTTCAACCGGGAGTGTTAATGTTTTCATGTTTATCTTTTTCTGTTTTTATGCATTTCTCTACGCTCTCTTCGCTCGGGACCATGCGCCTTGCGCTCTGCTTTCACTTGCTTACTTTGTACCCGGCTTCTTCAATTGCATCCGCAATAGTTTTTTCAGCTATTTTATTTTCATCATACTGCACTTTGGCATTTCCAATTTGAACATCGTCTACAATTATATCGGTAAGTTTATTTAATTCCTTTTTTACCGCCATTACACAATGCCCGCAGGACATACCTTCTATTTTAAATTCTTTTGATTTCATCTTTCACTCCTTTTCTTTTGTGCAATTATTACACTGATATTTGATTCAAAATTAATCCATTAGATTCAATTCTTTTTTAATTGCCTTAATACACCTGTTGTTTATTGTATAGTTTATAAGAAGTTCTGATACCTAAGCGTCTATTCCGGATTTGTCATTCATATTTTTCTGTTTAAAACCCGGATTCTTCAGCCGGTATTCTGTCTCCATGGCTTTTGGGATTAGAAACTACGATAAAATTCAACTCCTGGTTGGACTCATTAGATATCTTGTGAGCGATGAGCGGCGGAATCTCAATTCCATCGAAGGAATGTAAGCTAAATCTTTTATCCTGGACTTCCATAGATGCTTCACCGGAAAGGATAAAGAAAAATTGGAGTGATTTTTCATGATAGTGCTTTACTTCTGAAGTTCCCGGAGGCATTTTTTCACGTATTATACTTAGTTCCTCTCTTTTCAAAAGATGCCAGCCGTCGCACATATTGCCCCAGTTATAATGTTCGGCATTGCCGGTATTTATAACCTTTATATTTTCTTCCATAGAATTTCTTAATTAAATAACCCTGATTAAGAATTTTAGATTACAAGAGATAAAAGATGTTCTTATTACAATGTACTTATACTACAACCTATCTCCCTGCGGATAATAAATTCTTTAGGGGATGTAGTTAGTGCAATACATAAATGTAATTTATTTACATTTCCCATTTCTTATACGGCTTTTAGATTGAGAAAATTTATGAATTGATAATTTATATCTTTTCAACAACTACAGCGGTACCGTAACAAAGTACTTCACTTACACTTTGCATCACTTCTGTTGTATCGTATCTTATTCCAATAATTGCATTCCCTCCCATATCTGTGCCGTGTTCAAGCATAAGTTCAAATGATTCCTCACGCGTCTTCTCGCAAAGCTCGGTAAATAATGAAATATTACCTCCTACCAATGTCTGAAGTGATGCACCCAGGGTTCCTAATATTGATCTTGATCTTACGGTAATACCCCTGACTAATCCAAGATTTTTAACAATCCTGTAACCATCAATTGTAAATGCAGTTGTTACCATTGAACGATCCATAATTCTCCTTTTATATTTACTAAATAATTATTCTTATTGCATTAAATTTAAATGAAGTTTTTTCTTGCAAAATAATTAAAAGGACTTTAAAAAGCACGATTAAATTGATGGGAGGTAAACTCAGTTTTGAGCCGGAGTAGCAGGAATTTGACTGTAATTCAAATCCCTGCCGATAGATTTATTATAGAATAAATTATTCCATAAATTTTTTAAAAACTACAGTAGTATTATGCCCGCCGAATCCGAATGCATTACTCATAGCTACCTCAACTTCACGTTCCTGAGGTTTGTTGAAGGTATAATTCAAATCGCATTCGGGATCGGGGTTTGTAAAATTAATGGTGGGCGGGACTATATTATTTTTAATTGCAAGGATGCTGGCAATGGCTTCAACGGCACCGGCCGCACCCAGTAAATGCCCGACCATGCTTTTTGTTGAAGATACATTCATTTTATATGCATAATCGCCGAAAACTTTTTTAATTGCTTTTGTTTCGGCAATATCTCCCGGAGGTGTTGAAGTCCCGTGCATATTTATATAGTCCACATCCTCTTTATTTATCCCTGCAGTTTTAATTGCCATTTCCAAAGCAAGTATAGCGCCCGTTCCTTCCGGATGCGGGGCGGTGATATGATATGCATCTGCTGAAAGTCCGGCGCCTATAATCTCTGCATAAATTTTAGCGCCTCTTTTTTTAGCAATCTCTAATTCTTCTAAAACAAGGGCGCCGCTACCTTCACCCATAACAAATCCGTCCCTCGTAATATCAAACGGCCTGCTTGCGGTTTTAGGGTCATCATTCCGTGTGGAAAGAGCTCTTGAAGCATTAAATCCTGCCACACCAATTTCAAGAATTCCGGCTTCGCTTCCGCCAGTAAGTACCCTGTCTGTTAATCCGTTACTGATTAGTAAATAAGCGTCAATCATATTATTGTTTGCGGTCGCACATGCAGTAACAATACAATGATTCGGTCCCTGAAAGCCGTATTCAATAGCAATCAAACCACTTGCTATGTTCGGAATCATCATGGGAATAAAAAATGGTGAAACTCTGTTCGGCCCTTCATTATTATTAATTACAGCCTGCTTATAAAAAGTGGTAAACCCTCCAATACCACTACCGAAAATTACCCCCGTTTTCTGCTTATCTTCCAAGCTCATTTTGTCGGGAACCAGTTCTGAATCTTCAATTGCCATTTTAGCTGCGCCCATCGCATATTGACAGAATGGATCCAGCTTTCTTGCACTTTTCTTATCCATGTAATTATTAGGATCAAATCCTTTTAATTCACAGGCAAATTTTGTTTCAACACGTGATGTATCAAAATGTTTTATAAAATCGCACCCGCTTACACTGTTCATCATACCGTTCCAAAAATCATCCACAGTTAATCCTATTGGTGTCAAAGCACCCATTCCTGTTACAACTACTCTTCTTTTATTTTGAGACATAATTTTCCTTTATTTTTTTCAACTTTTTAATACTGTGGAATGCAATTAAATACTACAGAAATTTTACAAAACTGTGAAAATTCACCGGCAAAAATAAGAAGAAATAACTAATTATAATAAAATTAAATTTTTGTTTTGTGGGTAAGATAATGTAAAAAATTAAAGAAATTCTAAGTGTTAATAATTAATATTGTAAACTTATTCATTTTTAAGGCTTAGCTTTTACCGTTTTTTGGTTCTTGTTCGGAAATAACCGTAAATTTGTAATCAGGATAAAATTGATTTTCACCGTGTGATAGGTAAATTTGTTAAAATTAAATGTTTCAGCTGAAGATAAGTATTCTAAAGCAAGAACCGGTTATTTTGAGACTGATCATGGAATCGTTGAAACACCTATTTTTATGCCGGTCGGCACGCAAGGTACTGTAAAAGCGGTTAATCAGAGCTATTTAGAATCTGATATTCATGCACAAATTGTTCTTTCTAATACGTATCATCTTTATCTTCGACCCGGAACGGAAGTTCTGTCTGAAGCCGGCGGGCTTCACAGATTCATGAATTGGAATAAACCGATTTTAACCGATAGCGGCGGGTACCAGGTTTTCAGCCTTTCTGAGCTAAGGAAACTCAAACCGGATGGTGTTAAATTCCGTTCACATATTGATGGCTCAAAACATTTTTTCACTCCGGAGAAAGTAGTCGGAATTCAAAGAATAATCGGTTCAGATGTTATGATGCCGCTTGATGAGTGCACTCCTTTTCCATGCGAATATGATTATGCGGCTAATTCGGTAAAACTTACCTCTGCCTGGGCCCTTTTAAACAAGGCGGCTTTTGAGAATTCAACGCCTTTATACGGGCATAAGCAGTTCCTGTTTGGAATTATCCAGGGAAGCATTTATAAAGATTTGAGAGAAAAATCGGCAAATGACCTTTTGAGTATTGATTTCGACGGATATGCAATCGGCGGACTGGCGGTAGGGGAACCTGCTGAAGTTATGTACGATATTGTAGATTTTACTACCGGGTTTATGCCCAAAGACAGGCCGAGATACTTAATGGGTGTTGGAAGACCTGAAAATATTCTTGAAGCCGTCGAAAGAGGTATAGATATGTTTGATTGCGTTATGCCTACACGAAACGCCCGCAATTCAAATTTGTTTACTTCTGCCGGAGTTTTATCTATGCGTAATGCAAGATATAAAAATGATTTTACTGCTGTAGATGATAATTGTAATTGCTATACTTGTTTAAATTATACAAAAGCGTATTTAAGGCACTTGTTTATTTCGGGAGAAATTCTTGCTCTCGAACTTGCCAGCATTCACAATCTTCATTTTTACCTGAACCTTGTTGATGATGCAAGGCATCATATTAAATCGGGTGATTTCCCGGAATGGAAATTGGAAACTATTTCTAAAATATCATTAAACGTAAATAATAAATCGGAGGATTAATTGGAATCTTTATTAGCAATGGCACCGCCTCCTAATGGCGGCGGAGGCGGCGGAAGTATGTATAGTACCATAATTATGTTTGGCGCTATCTTTCTTATATTTTATTTTATGATTATCAGGCCTCAGCAAAAGAGAGCAAAAGAGCGAGAAAAATTGCTTTCAAATTTGCAGAAGGGTGATAAAGTTGTTACAAGTTCGGGATTGCATGGTACCATCGTCAATATTGATGAAAAAACAGTACTCTTACAGGTAAGCGATAATGTGAAGCTTAAGTATGAGCGTTCTGCTATTGCTACCATCATCCCTTCAGGAACTAAAGAAGTTAATTGATTTATTTCATATGATTTAAATCCTAAGATACTAAAATTAACATTTGGTGTTAATTAAGTTTGCGAATTAAAAAGGTAAAGATATAATGTTTTCTTCAGTTGACGATGCTATCGAAGAGTTTAAAAACGGCAGGCTTCTTATTATAATTGATGATGAGGACAGGGAAAATGAGGGGGATTTTGTTTGTGCAGCCGAGTTTATTACGCCTGAAATAGTTAATTTTATGGCTATGTACGGAAGGGGAATGATTTGTACTCCTGCTACAGGAAAAAGATTGGATGAGCTTGGAATTTCATTAATGGTGGATTCCAACTCAGCTTTGCATGGAACTCAATTTACCGTAACGATTGATGCTAAAGAGGGAACTACAACAGGTATATCTGCAAGCGACAGGGCTGTCACAATTAAAAAAATTGTTGATGAGAATTCTAAGGCAGATGATTTTGCCCGGCCGGGGCATATCTTTCCGCTTCGTGCTTTTGATGAAGGCGTCCTCAGGCGTGCAGGTCATACGGAAGCTGTTGTTGATCTCTGCAAATTATCAAATCTGAAACCCGTTGGTGTTCTCTGCGAAATTCTTAACGATGACGGTAAGATGGCCCGAACTCCCGACTTATTAAAAGTTGCGGAAAAATTTAAAATTAAAGTTCTTACGGTTAAAAGCCTTATTGAATACAGGCTAAGAAAAGAAAGATTGGTTGAAAAGATTTCAGAAGCTAAGCTGCCTACGGTTTACGGCGAGTTCATCATTAAAATCTATACCAACCAGATTGATCGTAAAGAACATGTTGCGCTTATCAAAGGTAAAGTAGATTCTGAAAAACCTGTCCTCGTAAGGATGCATTCGGAATGCCTTACAGGCGATGTATTCCACTCACTCAGGTGTGACTGCCATGATCAGTTACATATGTCGCTCAAAATGATCGGGGAACAAGATACCGGTGTTGTTGTATACATGCGTCAGGAAGGCAGGGGAATCGGCCTTCTTAATAAAATAAAAGCTTATCATCTTCAGGATGAAGGGAAAGATACTGTTGAAGCAAATGAAGCTCTGGGATTTAAACCCGATCTGCGTGATTATGGTATCGGAGCTCAGATATTGCTGGACCTGGGTGTTCGTAAGATTAAGCTGCTTACGAATAATCCTAAAAAAATAATTGGTTTAAAAGGCTATGGACTTGAAATTATTGAACGGCTGCCTATAGAAATTCCACCGAATGAAAACAATGTTAAGTATCTTAAGACTAAACGCGATAAGATGGGGCATTTTATTTTAAAGTAGAAAATTAGTTTTTAAGCAGAACCTGGTTCTAACTAAGGATAAAATGCGATTAGGCAAATCGCATTTTATCAATTTGATTTTACCCAAATTTTCTTAAAGCAATTCTAATAAATTTGAACTGTTAACAATTTCGGTAACGCTGCCCTTTTGAATGCCTCCTTTTTGTGAAGGGCCTTCCGCCGAATAAGAAATATTTAGCTGGGTTTTAACCGATGATTTCTGTATTACTCCCTTAGTTAAATTAAAATAAATTGATCCGCCTGCGTTTAGCTGTGGTTTCTTGAAAATATATTTTGTTCCATGTTGTTCAGCCCTGGAATCGCCGGAAATAACACTTTTCATCCCTGCGTCAATGGCTGCAAGAGTATCGTTGCCAAACTTTTCCAAACTCGTTATTTTAAATAAATTTGTATTTTCAAGCTTAAAAACGAAGATTTGTGTCGCGGGTTCCGCAATTGCCCATGAAGAATCTTTTCTCATGCTATTGGACGGCATTTCCCTGAAAATCTGAATAAGCAGGGGCCTTAATTCTTGCTGGGTTATATTATTTCGTAAGGTTTCTTTTTGCTCATTAGGTATTGAAGGAGGAGCTTTTTTTAATTGTAAAAATTTACTTACAATTTTATCAGCGCGGAATATTTCTATTATACCTCCGCTTTTCCCAACACGGAGGCCGAATGGGTTGTCTATTAATGATTCGTACTGAGCATTACTTTGCAGTAAGGTGGAATCCTTCGTCTTTCCCGATTGATAATTAAATACCTGGCCGTTTGCAATTGCATTGTTAAGTATGGAAGCGATGTTGCAGGAAAATTCCATTACGCCATCTTTATCAACATCGTCAAGAGTAATATCTACTAAATAAACAGTGCTTTGTTTAACTGTTTGTGTAATAATGCTGTCAATCTTAAGTGTTTTAAGGTCATTTGTAAATGAAGCAAGCCTGTATTGGTATGTTTTTCCTTTTTGAAAATTAAAGTGTAAGTAAAAATTTAAATTGGGATTATCAATGGGTAATGTTTTAATCTCACTAGTATCAACTTTTAGCTTGCTGCTTAAATCTTCAATTTTGTTCTCTGCTTTTTTGCTGCATCCCCATAGAAGAATAGTAAGCATAAATAGCGCTAAGAATTTTTTCATTATCACATCCTTTTATAAAAATATACTATCATTTAATAATTAATTTTAGTCTCCGTAATTTTCAAGAAGTTCTTTCCTTGAAAAGAAATGAGAAATTTCAATCGCGGCGTTTTCATCTGAATCTGAGCCATGAACAACATTTTCGGCTTTACTCGCTGCATATAGCTTCCTTATCGTTCCCAGTAGGGCTTCAGCAGGATCGGTGGCGCCGATAAGTTTTCTGAAGTCTGCAACGGCATTTTCTTTTTCAAGAGCAATTGGTATGCATGAGCCTGAAGTCATGTATTCAATCAGTCCGTTAAAAAATGGTTTTGCTTTGTGAATTTCATAAAATCCGCCGGCAGAATCTTTTGTAAGTTTTACCATTTTTAAAGCTTTAATTTTAAATCCGGCTTCCGTTATTTTAGTAATTATCTGCCCTATTAAGTTTTTTCTTACTCCATCAGGTTTAATAATTGCCAGTGTTCTGTTACTCAATTTTATCTCCTTCTACTATATGATCTGTATTTATATAAAAATTACTTTTTCTTTTTTATTTTTTTTATTGGTGCCGGCTTTTTTATTCCCTTTTTTATTTGGGCCATTTCCGGTTTTCTTAAAACTTTGCTTTTGGTTTTTATAGGTTTCTTTTTCAAATTTTCAATTGCCTTTAACATTGCAAGTCCAATTTCGGCAGGGCTTTCAACTACTTTTATACCGGCTTTTTTCATAGCTCCCATTTTTTCTGCTGCAGTTCCTTTGCCGCCGGCTATAATTGCACCTGCATGTCCCATTCTTCTTCCCGGAGGTGCTGTCCTTCCTGCAATAAATCCTACAACCGGCTTTTTTACATACTTCTTTATGAAGGCAGCAGCCTCTTCTTCTGCTGTTCCCCCGATCTCACCTATCATAACAATGCCTCCTGTTCCCGGATCCTCATTAAATAATTTAATTATATCAATAAACCTTGAACCGATTATGGGATCGCCGCCTATTCCAACACAACTGGATTGGCCAAGGTTTACATCTGATAGTTGTTTAACCGCTTCATAAGTTAATGTGCCGCTACGGGATACAACGCCTATTTTACCGGCTTTATGAATAAATCCGGGCATAATACCTATTTTAGCTTTACCCGGGGAAATAATACCGGGACAGTTTGGGCCAATAAGTACTACTTCTTTATTTTTTAAGGAATTGTAAACCTTTACCATATCGGCTACCGGAATACCTTCTGTTATACAAACAATAACTTTAATTCCGGAACTTGCCGCTTCAAGTATGGCGTCAATGGCAAATGCAGGTGGTACAAAAATAACGGATGTATTCGCTTTCTGTTCTTTTACAGCCTGTTCAACTGTGTTGTAAACCTGGATACCCAAAAATTCTGTTCCGCCTTTCCCCGGAGTGACTCCTGCAACTACTTTAGTGCCGTACTCAATCATTTGCTGAGTATGAAATGAACCCTCGCCGCCGGTTATTCCCTGAACAACAAGACGTGTCTTTTTATCTACTAAAATACTCATGCTCATTTTCCTATTATGTTTGGGTTAAACTAATCTGTAAAGATAAGAAAAATCATTAAAGACAAAAAAACTAAAAACACTACCATCCATAGAAAACTATAAAAGCCTCTGCTCACATAAATAAGATCCTTATAACCAAATTTTGGAATTAGATTTATTTATTTTGTAAATTTCTGGTACGTAATTCCTTAGTCGAAATGTTAAATAATATTATAAATTTTAAAAAGGAAATATTTATGCAAAGACCGGATCAAGGCGATTACCGCCCTTACCAGGAAGCCTATATAAAAACTGTTGAAGGCAATAATATTCTGAAAGTTCTTGAAGAACAATTAATTAGCATACCGGGGTTCTTAAAGTCTATCCCTGAAGATAAGGGTAAATATTCCTATGCAGATGGTAAATGGACTATCAAGCAGGTAATAGAACACTTGATAGATGCCGAAAGAGTTTTCGCTTACAGGGCGCTGTGTATTGCAAGAGGTGAAGAAAAAACACTTCCCGGGTTTGAACCTGATGACTATGCTAATGCAGCCAATTCCAATAACAGGAAATTGGTTGATTTAATTGAAGAATTTCGGAAGGTTAGAGAAGCGAATTTATCCTTATTTAAAAGCTTTAGTGAAGATATATTAAAAAAAAAGGGCAATGTTAAAGATTATAAAATAACTGTGAATGCGATATTATATGTAATTGCAGGACATACTAATCATCATTTAAATATTCTTAGACAAAAATATTTGAATTAATAAATCGCAGGCAAAATTTATCCCAAAAGATTCATTGGAAATGTTTATTTTCAATGGTCGCTTTGTAAAACATATAAAAAACAACGTTCTACCACCGCGATTAACCCCGCCAGGTTACAGTTCTAAAATACAACAATCTTGTGAACGTTTTGTCCGATAATTTGTTTACAAACAATTTATTACAACGCGGCAGCCCGAAGGGCAAATCTTCCTGATTGAAAATTTATGTTTATTTGATTATTTGTTGAAAAGGAAGCGATTTTATATGAAATGTACAATAGAAGGATCTGATATAAATTTTGAGCAGGAAGTACTAAACTCGGATGTTCCTGTTTTGGTGGATTTTTGGGCACCATGGTGCAGTCCATGCCGTTCGGTTGAATCAACTGTTGAAAATTTGCTTTGGAATATCTGGGGTAGCTTAAGGTTGTTAAAATAAATACGGATGATTACGAGGAAATTGCCGACCAATACGGAATAAGAAACTTTCCCGCATTCGGTATATTCATTAAGGGCCGGGCTGTAGAAAGTTTTATAGGCGCAGTACCAAAGAACATTTTCGGAAATAGAATTAAGCCTTTTATTCATGCAATAAACTAAATTTCATTTTCCGGTTCTTTAAGTTTATAAGGATAGTTGATATAGCGTAATATACTACAACGTAAGTTTAAGTCATTTTAAAATAAAACACCATAACTCCCACAGCCGCCAGCAAGCAATAATAACCGAACCATTGCCAGCGTCCGTTTTCAAGCCAGCGTGACAGCAATTTCAAAGCGATTAACCCTGTCAGGAAACTGAAGATCATACCAATTATTCCGGGAGCAAAAAGATGCATTGTTGAACCAGAGTTGTGCAGTGCATGGTCCTTAAGCAGGCGAAGGGCTTCTTTAGCATCCACAACCGGGGTTAGTACAACTGCCAATGCAAAACTGAACTCTTCAAGTTTCTGTTTGGGCAGTCCGAATAGCAATCCGGTGGAAATTGTGGAACCCGAACGTGAGAAACCTCGGAAGGGCAGGCATATACCCTGAATTATACCTATCCATATTGAATGTTTTACCTGAATATTTTCATTAACTTCTGCCTTCTTGCTGTGCATCCCGGAATAAATTATCAGTACTCCTACAACAGCCAGTGCCGCGCCTATCAGAGGTAGGTTGGAAAATAGGTCTTCAATTTGCGCATTTGGCACCCCTCGCATAAACACTTTCTCGATGATCTCCTTTAAACCGAGGCCGATAATACCGGTGAATACGGTTGCAATTATGATTTGCTTTGCAAAATCGTCAAGTTTATTCTTTGATGTAAAATAATCTCTTTTCCATCCTTTCCAGAAATAAACAATTACGGAGAACATTGTGCCGGTGTGCAGCAATACAAGAATAATTGTCATTTCCGGTGCTGACGGCTGTAGCCCCATTATTTTTTCGGCAATAATTACATGAGCGGAACTTGATACAGGCAGTAGTTCACATAAACCCTGCACTATTGCTAAAATCAGGACTTGAATAAAATCCGGCATAAATGAATTTCCTTTTCGTTATAGAATATTTTCCTGAATATAGTAGCTCATCTTTAAGAGATCATATTCATTAAACTGGTTTGCCAGCAACTGCAATCCGATCGGCAGTCCTTCGGAACTAATTGCTGCTGGTACACTAATCCCGGGAATTCCTGCAAGGTTGGTTGAAGTAGTGTATATATCCATCAAATACATTTCCAGCGGGTCGCTCGTTTTTTCACCCAGCTTAAATGCAGGTGATGGGGAAGTCGGGGTAAGAATAATATCGACTTTCTTAAATGCTTCATCAAAATCATTTTTAATAAATCTTCTTACCTTTTGTGCCTTGCGGTAGTATGCATCATAATACCCTGCGGAAAGCACATAAGTGCCGAGCATGATTCTTCTTTTCACTTCGGATCCAAATGCTTCCGACCGCGAGGATTTATACATCTCAAGTAACGAAGAACTGTTTTCGGATCTGTACCCGTATCGTGCGCCGTCATACCTGGCAAGGTTTGATGATGCTTCTGCGGTTGTAAGTATGTAATATGTTGCAATTGTGTATTCGGAATGGGGAAGGCTTATTTCTTCAATCTCAAATCCGTTCTTTTTTAACTTCTCCATTACGCCTTCAATTGCGCTCTTTACTTCGGGAGAGATTCCTTCGCCGAAATATTCCCTTGCAAAACCAAGCTTAAGTTTTTTATTATTAAGGGAAAGATTACCGGACAGATCGGGTACGCTGTTTTTGGATGAAGTTGAATCATTTGCATCCCATCCTGCCATAATTTCGAGTACCGCCGCAATGTCTTCGGAATTTCGTGCAAAAGCTCCTATTGTATCGAATGAAGAAGCATATGCTGTAAGCCCATATCTTGATACTCGGCTGTATGTAGGCTTCAGTCCGTATATACCGCAGAATGAAGCAGGCTGCCTGATTGAACCACCCGTATCGGTACCCAATGCTGCATCGCATAAACCCGCCGCTACTGCCGCTGCAGAGCCGCCGCTTGATCCGCCTGGTACTCTTGAGTTGTCAACCGGGTTTAAGACATTGCCGAATGCCGAGTTCTCATTTGAAGATCCCATAGCAAATTCATCGCAGTTCGTTTTGCCGATAATGATAACATCTTCGTCAATTAATTTTTGTATTGCCGTAGCGTTGTAAATAGCTGTAAAATCTTTTAATATTTTTGATGAGCACGTTAATGGTTTGCCTTTGATTGAAAGAACATCTTTAACCGCTAACACAAGTCCGGCTAATTTACCGTGACTGCCTGATTTTATTTTCTCCTCTATTTTTACTGCCTGTTCCAGGGCATCATCCGGAAAAATAAAATTAAATGCATTTAAATGCTTGTTCTTTTCTATTTCGCTTAAAAAATAAGTTACGTTCTCTTTGAGGGAAAGCTCTCCCTTTTTAATTTTTTCTAATTTCTCTTTATAATTTTTATAAGGCAGCAATTGTAATCCCGCAATTTTATTAAATAATAATTATAAGCAGCATAGGAAATGATTGATCGGAGCTAATTAATTTGTTTAGTATCGGTTTTCTTTTCTGAACTTTTTGCAGCCTCGTCATCGCCTTTAAGGGCCTTTTTAAATTCACGGATGCCTTTACCTAATCCCTGTGCAAAATCCGGGATCTTCTTGGATCCGAATAGTACAACAATAACGAGAAGAATAATTAGCAGTTTACCCATACTTAGGTCTTCAAACATCTATATCCCTGAATTGTTTTATGATTTTGTAAAAAAATGTTAAATCTTCCGGTGAAAATTATTTAGTTTCAGTCTTGTTATCGGATTTGGTATCATCTGCCGGTTTTTTAACTTCGTCTTCAACATCCTTAAGCGCTTTTTTAAACTCCCGGATTCCTTTACCAAGTCCTTGTGCTAAATCAGGTATTTTCTTGGAACCGAATAAGATTACAATAACAAGAAGGATAACCAGTAATTTACCCATACTTAGATCTTCAAACATAATTTCACCTTTATAAAAATTTTATTATCTGGTATTTCTTTACCGTTACCCCGGGTTAATTTACACTGCTTAAGATAGAACCAAAAATCATCTGGCCGTCTGTGTTTCTAAGAACCGGATCACAAACTCTTTCCGGGTGGGGCATCATTCCCAAAACGTTGCCGTTCTTATTCATTATTCCGGCAATGTCCAAAATAGAGCCGTTCGGGTTAAATTCATCCCCAAACTTTCCTTCTTTCGATGAATATTGAAAAACTATCTGGTTATTATCCTGCAGAGATTTTAACGTATCATCATCTGCAAAATAATTTCCTTCCCCGTGTGCAACCGGTATTTTAAGCGGTTTATCTGTATTTATTTCGTTCGTAAAAATTGTATTCTTATTTTTAACGAAAACGTAAATATCTTTACCGGCAAACTGCAGAGATTTATTTCTTATCATTACTCCGGGAAGCAGTCCTGCCTCAAGCAGAACCTGGAAGCCGTTGCAGATTCCGAATACTATGCCGCCTTTATTTGCAAATTCAATTACCGAATTCATAATAGGTGAAAACCTTGCAATAGCCCCGCACCGCAGATAATCACCGTATGCAAATCCGCCGGGTAAAATTATAACTTTTGAATCCTGCAGGTCGCGGTCTTTATGCCATAAGAATGTTACGTCTGCTTTCATTATCTTTTTTAAAGAATAATATGCATCATGATCACAGTTTGAACCCGGGAAAACAACAACACCGAATTTAGATTTCATTTCGCGTTTTCCAGTGTAAATTCGTAATCTTCCATAATGGGGTTTGCAAGAAGTTTATTGCAATATTCATTTACTTCTTTTTCGGCTGATTCACGATCAGTTGTATCAACTGTAAATTCTATGTATTTACCTATTCTTGTATCCTTAATGTTTGTTAATCCGAGGTGAAATGCTCCTTTTTCAACGGCTTTTCCCTGCGGATCAAGAATAGATGGTCTGCGTTTAATTAGGACTTTAGCTTTAAACAAATTCTGTACCTTTGTTATTTAGATTTATTAAATAAAAAATTTAGATTTTTTTCGCAAGCATGTAAAAAATATGCCGAAAAATACCAAATAGTATAATGAAAACAAAGATAAAGAAGAGTGCCTTGCCCGATGTTATGATTATTAATATCGCAGCAATTATAAGAAATCCAAAATGATATGGTTTCTCTTTTATGCCGTTCAAAGTGAACTTGGGTAATGAATCATACTTTATAGTGCTTACCATTAATAGTGAAAGGCCTATTACAAGAGGGATTGTAACGAATGACACTGGTGGTTGAAACCCGGATCCTTTTTGATAAAAATTGATTACAAATGCAGCAATGGTTATTGCTGAAGAGGGTATCGGCAATCCTTTGAAGTGTGATTTCTCAAAACCGATTAGCTGCACGTTGAATCTTGCCAGCCTGAAACCGCCTGAAACCATTAGAAAAGAACTGATAATAATACCGATAGAGTTGAGGCTGTATAGCTGCGTTTGATAAATTAAAAATGCGGGCGCCGTGCCGAAACTAACAAGGTCAGAAAGTGAATCAAGCTCTACTCCTAGCTCACTGCTGGAGTGTGTTAGTCGCGCCATCATTCCATCCAGTGCATCAAACAAGGCCGCTATTATAATTAAACTTGCGGCATAAAAGTACTGCCCCTGGCTTGCATTAATAATAGAAAGAAATCCGCAGAACATATTCATTGCGGTAAATAAATTTGGTATAACAGAAGGTGTTACTCTAAAACGGTTCATTATTATTCCTGCCTGCCCGGTTGGCAAGCGGTGCATTCAAATAAAATCGTTTCTCCTGCGGACACATGGTCTCCTTTTTTAACTTTTTCCGTCCATTCTTCGGGTACTACAATATCAACCCTGCTGCCGAATTTAATCATTCCGAATCTATCGCCTTTTTTTACGCTGTCGCCAACTTTAATTTTATATACAATTCTTCTTGCAATAAAACCCGCAACCTGTGTGAATAATATTTTCCCGTACTTAGTCTCAATTCCAAATTCGCATCTTTCATTATTTTCGGAAGCTTTATCCTCGAATGCCGCAACAAATTCACCTTTATGATATTTAAGATATTCCACCCTTCCGTCCGCCGGGATGCGGTTTACATGAACATCAAGAGGCGACATGAAGATCGAAATTTGTTTTGCTTTTCCGTTTATATATTTATTATCATACACATTTTTAATCAGTAATACTCTTCCGTCCGCGGGAGAGACAACAACATTTTCTGCCTTTGGAGCCCTTCTCTCCGGATCTCGGAAAAAATACATAGAAAATATAAGAAAAATTAAAGGCAGGATAATCAATAAAGTTTTTAAAAAAGTATTATTGACAAATAAACTAACAGAAAGAAAAATAAAAGTAATAACTGCTATTACTCCTAAAGTAGAATATCCGTATTTGGTAAACATTGTTCAGGCGCTCATTATATTAAATAGGTGTTCGGTATAATGCCTTATTTCGGCAGATGTTGTAAATTTATATGGGTCCGGTCCCTTGATGTCTTTATTTAAGGCTATAATTTTTAAGCTTCGGGGAGTAAAATCATCAACTACAAAAATTTTATCTTCAAACTTGCCGAAATCACATCTGGTTTCCGCCATTAAATATCCGCGTCTTTCAAAGAATGATTTTAGCACTGCATTTATTTTTGAACAGATTCTGTTAACTATTTTGAATTCTTCCATTGAACAAAGATCAAAGGCCAATAGATGACTTTCGGAAATTAATGAATCTTTAGAATCTCCCAAATGAATTTCGAAAATCGGAAGGCCTAATAATTCACCTTCTTTCTTATTGAAAATTTTCGATGTCCTTTTATCAACAACATTCAAAATTTTTATTGAAAATGGAAATTTTTTGTATTTTATAAATTTTAACAATGACTTGTCATGACTTTTAACGAATGCTGCCGGTATATGATACTCCTTAAGATATTCAAAGATAAACGAGTTTATAGATGCAAATTTCTCACCCAAACCCTTAATTTTAACTTTTTTATCACCATTAATAGACAAAAAGTCAAAATACTCTATCAGGAAATAGTCTTTTTCATCCAGTAAAAGATCTTTTTTGGCAGATCTTCTTCAAAGTTATTATAATTGTTGATTTTATTTAACCCCAAAATTTCCTTCTTTATTTTTACTGTTGAAATTATAAAAATTAGGTATAAAAAGTCAATCGAATATATTATATTTACCATAAAATTATAAATAATCATCAAAAAAAGTGTAGAATTAATTAGACAGGAGGCGTTAATGAAGGGCGGAATGCAAGGCATGCTGAAGCAGGTTCAAAAAATGCAGGAAGAGATGCAAAAGGTTCAGGAACAACTGGGAAATTTAACCGTTAGTGAAGAAGCCGGTGGCGGTATGATAAAAGCTACCGCAAGTGGTAATAAAGAATTGATTTCAATAGTAATTGACCCGCAGGTCATAAACTCTGATGAAAAAGAAATTTTAGAAGATTTGGTGGTTGCCGCTGTAAATAAAGCTTTACATTCAGCAAATAAACTTGCAGAGGAAGAGATGGCCAAAGTTACTAAGGGAATGCTTCCACCGGGCTTAAATATACCGGGATTATAAATTGCAAATTGCCGAACCATTAATTATTGCTATAGAAGAGCTAAGTAAGTTACCCGGCATTGGTAAAAAAACAGCTCAAAGACTTGCTCTTCATTTACTGAAAAGCGATAAAGAATCGGTGTATAGTTTTGTTAAAGCAATCGAAGAACTAAAAACTAAGATGCGTTTCTGCTCCCGTTGCTTTAATCTTTCTGTAGAAGAGTTGTGCGAGGTTTGTAAAAATCAAAAACGGGATAAAACCGTGATATGCATTGTTGAAGATGTTAACGATGTTATTGCAATTGAAAAGACGAACGAATATAACGGGTTATATCATGTGCTTGGCGGAGTTCTTTCTCCTTTATCCGGTATCGGCGCTAATACTCTTAAAATAAAAGAATTGGTTCAAAGATTTGAGAGTGAAGAAATCCGTGAAGTTATTCTGGCTTTAAATCCCGATACTGAAGGGGAAGCTACTACCCTGTTTCTTGCCAAACTTGTGAAACCTTTCGGTGTTAAAGTATCAAGAATTGCTCGCGGACTGCCTATTGGCGGAGATATCGAATTCGCAGATGAGGCTACTATTGGAAGAGCCGTGATCGGAAGAATTGAATTATGACCTCTGAGTGGTTTAAGGATTGGTTCGATACAGATGAATATTTATACGTTTATCGTAAACGAAATGATGAAGATGCTAAAAACCTTGTAGAACTTATACTTAATAATGTTGAGATGCGCCCGCATGACAATATACTGGATTTAGCCTGCGGTACGGGAAGGCACTCAATCTTATTTGCGGAAAAAGGTTATGTTGTTACTGCCGTCGATCTCAGTAAAAATTTACTGGCAATTGCCCAAAAATCTGCCGAAGAATCGCGAGTCAAAGTGAATTTTATCCGCTCGGATTTAAGACAATTTTCTATTTGTACAAAGTTCGCCCTTGTTATCAATTTGTTTACAAGCTTTGGTTATTTTGAAGATGACAAAGAAAATTTTAAAATAATTAATACCGCATATAACCAGTTAAATAATTCCGGTTATTTTGTCCTTGATTTTTTTAACCGCCGGTATATTGAAAAAAATCTTGTGCCCGAATCTGTAAATACTTTTACCGACAAAGTTGTTATTCAGAAAAGGCATATTGAAGGAAATAGGGTTAATAAGAGTATAATAATCGAAAAAGACAAAATAAGAAAAGAATATTATGAATCAGTCCGCATGTTCGGCAGGGATGAATTATTAAATGCCATCTCTTGTGCGGGATTCAGAATAAATAGTTATTTTGGCGATTCTGATGGAAATAATTTTGACTTAGAAAATTCACCGAGAATTATTATTATTGCCCGGAAATGAAACAAATATATTTTATATTCTTTGCACTTCTTCTTACCGGTTGTGATTTGTTTTCTACAAGAAGTGCGGAAGCTCCAACTCAGGCCCGCTCCGATTACCAGCAGCCTACTTCTTATAATGAGGTAATTACAAATTTGGTTAATTCATTGCAGGATCTCAACGTTCAGAATTATCTTTCCTGCCTTTCCGATTCTACATTTGCACCTAAGAACTTCGCTTTTTCTGCTTCAAGCAGCGCACAATCTAAATATAATTTTGATAACTGGGATAAAAATGATGAGAAATCATATCTAAGTATTTTAGTTAATAAAATGGCTGCAAATTCTAATATAACCTTAACCTTGTCTAATACTTCATATACTTCTTATGGAGATAGCGTTGTTTATTCGGCATCATATACTTTAAATGTTCCTACCACTGATCAGACAATTCCGCAAACTTACCAGGGCACTTTAATTTTCCATATGATTGTGAATTCACAGTCTGTCTGGAGCATTTATTATTGGCAGGATTCAAGAAGCAGTACAACTTTGCCGTCCTGGAGCGAATTGAAAGGGATGACTTATTAATATTAAACTAATTATATTATTGTTTATTATTATTTCATTGGAAGCTTGTGAAAACCCCTTTGCTCCTGCATTGGCTCTCAGCCCTGCCGGATCTGCATCAGCGCTTTCGGATCAAAAAACCACTGACGGCGTTTTTCAGAATTTTCAATATGCTTATACTTTTAGAGATACCTCTATTTACGGTAAATTAATTTCAAGCAACTTTGTATTTACTTATACCGATTATGATTTGGGATATAATGTTTCATGGGGCAGGGATGATGAAATGAAAACCACGTATGGATTATTTCAAAATGCACAGCAGTTGGCTTTAGTTTGGAATAGTGTTGTTTTATCAACAAGTGATTCTTCATCGGCAGAAATTGTCAGGGGCTTCAACCTGACGGTTACTTTTAGTGCAACAGATGTTATAAATCTTGAAGGCAGGGTGGATATGTCATTCATAAAAGATCCCAAGACCGGTATATGGCAGATTTCCGAATGGATAGACGAAACAAATTTCTGATTATCGTTTTCAAAATATTTTAGTTAAATTAGTACCGGAATAATATTTATACTGATAATAAGAAGTTAAATGATTTTTTTCTGGCTAAAAGAAGCATTAAAATTAATAGGGAGAGCAAAGTCATCATTTTTCCTTTCTCTTATCTCAATTAGCATTTCAGTGTTTTTAATAATTGCCTCCCTAATCTCGATTCAGATCTCAAACGAATTCCAGCAAAGCTTAAAAAGGAATGTGGATATTAACATCTTTCTTCAAGATTCCATAACTGTGAAGGATACCGACTTGCTCCGCCTGCAATTGGAGAGTAAAAATTATATTAATACCATTAATTATATAAGTAAAGATGAAGCGGCAAGGAATTTCATTAAGGAAACCGGTGAAGATTTTAGAAAACAGCTTGATTATAATCCTTTGCCGGCATCATACCAGGTTACTTTAAAAGATATTTATGTTGAAAAGGATTCTTTGAATAAAATTATAGCATCTTTAAATAAGCTGACTGGTGTGGATGATGTTGTATTCCAGCAGGAGTTTGTATATAGTATATTATCACAAATTGATAAAATAAAAAATTATATTTTTGTTGTAACCGGAATTCTGTTTTTTATTGCGGTTTATATTATTTACAGTACCATAAAATTAATTATAAAATCAAAATACGAAGAAATGGAAACTATGAAGCTAGTCGGCGCTAAATTGTCTTCAATAAAAATGCCGATCGTTCTCAACGGCATTATCATAGGCATTTTAGCAGGTTTCATTTCGTTAGCCGTATTTTATTCTTTATTCTATTATTTTGGAAATTTAATCGAATTTAGAAAGTTTTTTAATTTTAACGGCGGTCTTTACGTTATTGTTGCACTCTCTATTGGCCCGGTTCTCGGCTTTCTTATCAGCGTGATTTCATTACGCAAAATCACTTTGAAGATTTAAACCGGTTGATTTTATTTCAAAGCGTTTAATTTACTGAAAAATTTATTATCGCGATCCGGAAATATTAATTACGAATTTAAAGTAATTTTTTTATTATAAATTGTTCCTGCATTTAAATGCAGTTACTAATTTTTACATTCAATATGTTTCCATTTTCCTTCTTGATGGGGCTTATGAAATTGTTCCGGATTTAAATAAAATCATTAACTCTTATAAAATAGAACTTATCAGCTTCAGGGGTGTGTTGCATAACCGAAAATATTATTCTATGACCCCGGGCTTTAAAAAAGCCTGCTTGCCCCGCAGAAGGCGGTGGCTGGTCGAGGCGATAATTTTTAGATAACTTCTGCAAATGCTGGTATCCGAAAATTGTAGAAAATGTAATGGTAATAAAAGGGAATAAATTTTATTAAAAGAATGAAAGGAAAAATAATTTGGATAAGTACACTGTAGTTGTTACCGGTGGGGCCGGATTCTTAGGTTCGCATCTTTGTGATAAACTTCTGGCGGAAAATTACAAGGTTATTTGCGTTGATAATCTTATTACAGGCAATGTGAACAATATAGCTCATCTCGCCGGGAATGAAAATTTTTCTTTTGTTAAACATGATATAACTAATTATATTTTTCTCCGCGGGCGTATAGATTATATCCTGCATTTTGCATCTCCTGCAAGCCCAATTGATTATTTAAAACTTCCTATTCAAACTCTTAAGGTCGGCTCCCTCGGTACGCATAAAGTGCTCGGTCTTGCAAAAGAAAAGAAAGCCCGTGTTCTTATAGCCTCAACCTCTGAAGTTTATGGCGATCCTGTTGTCCATCCGCAGACAGAAGATTATTGGGGAAATGTAAACCCCATAGGGCCCCGTGGAGTTTATGATGAAGCAAAACGTTTTGCTGAAGCAATAACTATGGCATACCATCGATATCATGGAATTGAAACAAGAATAGTAAGGATATTTAATACATACGGTCCGCGTATGCGCCTTGATGACGGGCGTGCTCTTCCTGCTTTCGTCGGTCAGGCATTAAGAGGCGAAGATATTACAGTATTCGGGAACGGATCACAAACCAGGAGTTTCTGCTATGTATCGGATCTGGTTGACGGTATTTATAAATTGCTTTTGTCTGACGAATCTGATCCGGTAAACATTGGCAACCCTGATGAAATTACTATTAAGGAATTTGCCGAGGAGGTTATAAAAATTACCGGGACTAAAAGTAAAATTGTGTACAAAGATCTTCCGGTAGACGATCCTAAAGTAAGGCAGCCTGATATTGAAAAAGCTAAAAGAATTTTAGCCTGGCAGCCAAAAGTGAACCGGACCGAAGGATTGAAAATAACCATTGATTATTTTAAAGGAGTGATAGTTTAATAATTTGGAAAGAGATACTAATCATATTATTTTATAATAATTTTTAAGAGATGTGTAATTTTATATTTATTCTTTCAATTTCTTCAATTATATTACTATATAAATTACCTATAAATGGAATGAGGTTTAAATGTGCGGAATTATCGGTTACATCGGTGAAAAAAATTGTGTTCCGGTTTTAATCAACGGGTTGAAAAGATTGGAATACCGCGGGTATGATTCCGCCGGTATTGCAATTATTCAGGATGGCGGTTCTATAGTTGTCAAGAACAAAGGCAAAGTCTCCCTGCTTGAGGATAAAATCGAAAGTTTACATTTAGACGCTAAATTGGGAATAGGCCATACAAGATGGGCTACACATGGTGTTCCAAATGAAATAAATGCACATCCACATTTTAATACTGCAAAGAATCTTTTTGTTATTCATAACGGTATAATTGAAAACTTCAGGACGCTAAGAGCCGGACTTGAAAATTTCGGTTATAAGTTTATTACCGAAACGGATTCAGAAGTTCTGCCTCACTTGATTGACAGCTTTCTGCGCAAAGGGCATTCTCTTTTAAATCAGTACAATTGGCCTTAAGCGAAGTTGAAGGTACTTACGGTATTGCAGTTATCTATGAAAAAGAACCGGATAAAATAATAGCAGCCCGGAAAGGTTCTCCTTTAGTTGTAGGTATTGGTGACGGTGAAAATTTTGTTGCTTCCGATGTTTCTGCAATATTAGCCTACACAAAACAGATTGTTTACCTTGAAGATGGGGAAGTTGTTGAGATTAGCAAAACTCATTTTACCACAAAATCGATTCTTGATAACGAAATTGAAAAAGAAGTTCATGAAGTAACAATGAGTTCTTGATGAAATAGACAGGGGAGGATACGCTCATTTCATGCTGAAAGAAATTATGGAACAGCCTGAATCTGTTTTTAATTCAATGCGCGGAAGGCTGCTTATAGATAAAGGTACATCAAAACTGGGCGGGCTCGAATCTGTAGCCGAACAATTGGCAAATGCCAAAAGAATTATTATTTCCGCCTGCGGTACTTCCTGGCATGCCGGGCTTGTGGGTGAATATATGCTTGAACAATTTGCGCGTATACCAACTGAAGTTGAATATGCTTCCGAATTCCGTTACCGGAATCCTGTTATCAATAAGGATGATGCCATATTCTTTATTTCACAAAGCGGTGAAACGGCTGATACTCTTGCCGCATTAAGAGAAGCAAAAATTCGCGGTGCCATGGTGCTGGGAATTTGCAACGGGGTTGGCAGTTCTATTGCACGTGAAAGTTTAGCGGGCGTATATACGCATGCGGGCCCTGAAATCGGAGTTGCTTCCACTAAGGCATTTACGTCGCAGCTTGTTGTACTGGCATTGATAACATTGCTTATCGCCAGAAAAAAGGACATGAGTCTTGTGGATGGTAAAGCAATTGCTGAAGAACTTCAGTTACTGCCGGAAAAAATTTCTGCAATTTTAAAATTGAATGAACAGATAGAGCAGATCGCAAATAAGTTTAAAGATACAAAAAATTTCTTATATCTTGGCCGGGGTTATAACTTTCCGGTTGCACTGGAAGGCGCTCTTAAGCTTAAAGAAATATCTTACATCCACGCAGAGGGTTATCCCGCTGCTGAAATGAAACACGGACCGATTGCTTTAATTGACGATGACATGCCTGTAGTTTTTATTGCCCCTAAGGATTCTACTTATGATAAAATCCTTAGTAATATACAGGAAATTAAAGCGCGTAACGGAAGAATTATTGCAATTGCAAGCGAGAATGATACGCAAATAGATAAGCTTGTTGATTACTCAATTAAAATCCCGGATACAATAAGAATGCTTATGCCGATTCTAACGGTAATACCTCTTCAATTGCTTGCATATCATATTGCAGTGAAGAAAGGATTAAATGTTGATCAGCCCAGGAACCTTGCCAAAAGCGTTACCGTAGAATAATTTATTTTGTAAGATTAATTTTTATTTAGTGAGGTTCACCTTTCAGGTGAGCCTCACATTTCCACGCCTTACATACTTATTCAATAAATTATTATTCTTCTTTTTTTCTTAGTGTATCTCAGTGTTCTAAGTGCCTCAGTGGTAAAATGTTTTTGCCCTGGTAATAAAAAGTAAGACACCCAGATTACTATATCGCGATAGGAATTTTTATTTCATTAGGTTCAACTTGCATGTGAGCCCCACATTATTTTCACATATCTCATAAATATTCAATTCTATACATAAAAATTCATATAATTTTTCACCTAAGCTTTAGAGACTTTTTCATTTTTAATTTTTATCTTTTCCGGTATAATAATTCAATTATATTTGAATTATATACAGAAACGGACGCCAAAATGTGTCCTGAATCAATAAATAAAATGAGCTGAAAGGCAAGGGTCGAAACATGTCCCGTAAGAATATCCTCATAATGGGTGCTGCAGGCAGAGATTTTCATAACTTCAACGTATACTTCAGGGATAAAAGTGAGTACAATGTGGTGGCTTTTACCGCCGCCCAAATACCGAACATTGATGGCCGGATTTATCCCCGGGAGTTAGCAGGTAAGCTTTATCCTGAAGGTATAAAAATTTATGATGAAAGAGATCTTGTTCCATTAATTAATGATTTAAAAGTAGATGAAGTAATTTTTTCATATTCCGATCTTCAGTTTAATTATGTTATGACAAAAGCTTCAATTGTAAATGCGGCAGGTGTTTCATTCAGACTTCTGGGTAATGATGAAACTATGATAAAAAGTACTAAGCTTGTTGTTTCTGTAATTGCGGTCAGGACGGGTTCCGGAAAATCTCAGACTTCAAGAAAAATCGTTCAGGTATTGCGGGAATCCGGAAAAAAAGTAGTATCAATCCGCCATCCAATGCCTTATGGCGATCTGGTAAAACAAAAAGTTCAGCGGTACGCAACGATAGAAGATCTTAAAAAACACGAGTGCACTATAGAAGAAATGGAAGAATATGAACCTCATATTGTAATGGGAAGTATTATATACGCGGGCGTTGATTATGAAGCTATCTTAAGGGAAGCTGAAAAAGAAGCCGATGTTATTATCTGGGATGGTGGCAATAATGACATTCCGTTCTATAAATCCGATGTTGTGTTTACAGTAGTAGATCCTCACAGGGCGGGGCATGAAATGTATTATTACCCCGGCAACACTTCACTGAGAATTGCCGATGCAGTTGTCATAAATAAAATCGATTCCGCTGAATTATATAATATTAATATTGTGCGTGAGAATATTAAAGCAGTTAACCCTAAAGCTGAAATTATTGAAGCTGCTTCGCCGGTAACGGTAGATCACCCTGAGTTAATAAGAGGTAAAAGAGTTCTTGTAGTTGAGGATGGTCCTACTTTAACTCATGGTGAAATGAAGTATGGCGCGGGTACAATAGCAGCGCGGAATAACAGCGCATCTGAAATAATTGACCCCAGGCCATATACTGTCGCGAGTATATCTGAAACTTTCAAAAAATATCCGAAGATTGGTATTTTGCTTCCGGCAATGGGCTACGGGGATGATCAGATAAAAGACCTTGAGACTACTATAAATAAAACAGATTGCGATTCGGTAATAATTGGTACACCCGTTGATCTGGGAAGGATTTTGAAAATTAACAAACCTTCCGTAAGAGTTAATTATGAACTGAAAGAAACGGGTGCCGTAACTATTAAGAGTGTTCTGAAGGCAAAAGGAATTATAGGCGTTGATTAGACTGATCATAATCTGTGTAATCCGTTTCTTTAAATTCCATTGGAATTAATCCGAGTAAATCCGGGTAATCAGTGTCTGATATTCATAGAACCAAAACTTTTATGAATAATATTACCCATAAATGTAAATTAATAATGATTTTATACGGTATCTCTTTGCAAGGTTCACAAAACTTTATAAATTTGTTCAATTGAAATATTAACTTTTTATTAAAGGGAATTTATGGCAATAAATATGAAGGGGGAGAGTTTCATTTCTATTAATGATCTTTCCCAGGAAAAAATTTTTCAGATATTTGATTTAAGTTCATCGCTTAAATACAAAGCAATGACGGGCGAACCGCATGCACTCTTAGCGGGTAAAACGCTTGGAATGATCTTTTCGAAACCTTCTACCAGAACGCGCGTTTCATTTGAAGTAGGAATATATCAGCTAGGCGGGGCCGGGATGTATTTTGGGCCCAATGATCTTCAGCTTAAGAGAAGCGAAAGTATTCCGGATACGGCAAAAGTTTTATCCCGGTATCTTGATGGTATAATGATAAGGACTTTTGATCACCAGGATGTAATTGATCTTGCAAAATATGCATCTATACCGGTTATTAACGGGCTTACGGATTTATTACACCCTTGCCAGGTACTTACTGACCTGTTCACAATATTAGAAAAGAAACGTGTATTAAAAGGGCTAAAACTTGCATACATTGGTGATGGTAATAATATGTCTCACAGTCTTTTGCACGGATGCTCAAAAGTAGGCATGAACATTTCAATTGCCGCACCTAAGGGATACAAGCCCAGGAAACAAATTGTGGAGAATGCAGTAATTAATGCAAAGTACACCGGCAGCAAAATAGAAATACTTGATGACCCTGTTGCGGCGGTAAAGGATGCTGATATTATATATACGGATGTTTGGGCAAGCATGGGACAGGAAGCCGAATCTGAGAAACGCAAGAAAATATTTAAGAAATACCAGGTTAATTCCCAGCTTGTAAAACACACAAAAGAAGATTACCTGTTCATGCACTGTCTTCCCGCGCATAGGGGAGATGAAGTTACAGATGAAATTGCAGATTCGCCGAACTCAGTAATTTTTGATGAAGCTGAGAATCGTCTTCACGTTCAAAAAGCAATTATGACTCTTGTGATGTAAATTAGTGCCTTCATATTTTCATTTTATAAAGATTAATGTTTTGAATTTTGTGCTGATTTCTCTAAATTTGCTATCTAAATTTTGAAGGGCAGATAGCTCAGTCGGTAGAGCAAAGGACTGAAAATCCTTGTGTCGGCGGTTCGATTCCGTCTCTGCCCACATTCGATAAGAGGACCTACCGAAGTCCTCTTTTTTATTTTAAATTATCCTTATACAGCCAATCGTTGTTTTAATAAGTATCTAACAAATAAAATTCTAAACATTGCTTAGATCTGCATCAGTATCCTTTCTTATATCGTTGATGATATTTTGAGAAAGAACAGGTAAGAAATTAAACCGAATTATTTCTCCGATTTATTTTTAAATAAAGTTAAATCAACGGCCGCAGCTATCATCCGGTGCCCGGTTTCACTTGTATGTAGATGGGCGCCGGAGTCATAAGCGGGCAAAAGTTTTGTTGAGTTCGCAGGATCGTGCATCGCCGAATCCAGATCAATAACCGCATCAAAACAGCCGCTGTGACATATCCAGTCATTGACTGTCTGCCAGGCTTTTTGATGATCTGGTGAAACATAGAATGAACTGCCAAAAGGAAGTAAAGTGGTTCCATAAATGCGGATATTTCTGGCATGAGCCTTGTTTATTAACTGCCCGTATGCGGCAATTAAATCTTGAGTTACTTTTGCCGAACTTTTCGGGCCAAAAGCTCCGCTTATTGAAGGGTGAACAATTTGCCTGATCGTGTTATTACTTAAACCGGGTGCTTGAGGATTATTGGCTGTCTCAACTAGTTGTGGTGCAGTACTCCAGGTTTCAACCCATTTTTGGGAAATAGTGGATTTATCTTGCGGTTCAGCTAAACAAAGAGAAATAAAACTTAGTGATATTAAAAATAGAGATGCAATAAATGATGTATGAAATAAATAAGTTAATGAACGAAAAAGTCCGTTCTCATAAAGTGTAAGGAAAAAGACTTGTATGGCATTATTAAATTTGCTCCTTTTTAAAGTATAGATGAATTTGCAAACTATTTATCATTGATATACTTACCGGCTTAAAAAATATTCTTTACTCTTTCATTTGTTTATTTTTGCAGCATTATTTTATTTACCTGTTTATATTTTCCCGCTTCAATACAACAGAAGTATACACCGTTTGCTATTTTGAATTCATCAAAATGAAACTGGTAGGTACCCATCACTGATTCTTTGCGTAGTTTTGTAATTACTTTATATACCTGGGAGCTGATCATTATAGAAACTAAAGAAACATACGCCTGGAATAAACGACTCCCATTAAATAAAAACAGAAATGAAAAAGATAGAGCAATTGCAAAAGTATATAAAATAATTGCATGTTTTCTTAAGGGGTGGAGGGGCACAATTTTATAAAATATGTTCCTGGATTTTTCGCAAATTAAAAAAGCCTTAATATAATATGCCGCAAGAGCTGATGGGGCAAAAGCCGATGGGAAAAAAATGGCACGGATTAGGCTCGAAGATGCTGTAACGCTCTTAAGCAGTATTATATTATATCTTTTGAAAATAAAACAGGGAAATTGGCAAATTCTGCTTAAAAATTAATAAAACGACTGACAATTGTTAACTATTAACTGTAAAATACGATAATAGATTGGGTTAACTCGGTTTTCCTATAAAAGTTGTGCTTTTTGTACATCAGTGGTAGTAAAATTTTTAGTTTAAAAATATTTAAAGAATTATAGCACAATTTAATTGGTAATATTAATTGATATTTATGATACATAAATTTATAACACAACCGGCTTATTCAGACTTCGAAAAAGCTCATCAGACCGAAACATTTTTCAAATTGATAATTGGTTCAACAATTATTGTTACGTTTTCTTCAGCAATTTTATCCATTTCTCTACCGCAAAATTTCCAACGCTGGTTTTATGGGCTGTGCTTGTTTGATTTGGCGATATTAGTCCTGCTTTTCCTTAACAGCAAAGGGCTTAAGCGATTTGCTTCAATTCTGTTGGTTAACATCTTCATGTTAATGATTTTCTGGTTGGTGTGGACCGGCGGAGGTATTAGATCAAATGCAATCTATGACTGGCTTTCTCTAGTCCTGTTCGTGGGATTGCTAATAGGTTGGAGAGAAAGTCTGCTGACAGCTCTAATCATAACATTCGTTAGCTTGGGTCTGGTTATAGCGGATTACTACGGGCTTGTACCCTTAAGTACCGTTGCGCCCACTCCTTTTAGTATTTGGTCAATTTTTATTTTACAATTAGGTCTGCTTATTCTACTTCAATATTTGATAGTAAGAAATTTAGACCGGGCATTCCGCCAAACGCAGCATGAATTGATCCTGCGTAAGTCAACAGAATCCCGTTTACAAACGATAAGTAATAATTTTACAGAGGGAATGATATACCAGGTTGTTGTAAGTCCTGATAGCTCCAGAAAATTTACTTATTTAAGTGACTCTGTTAAAAAACTTCATGGTATAACTCCCGAAGAAGGTATGGCTGATCCTAATTTGATATATGCTTCAACTCATCCGGACGATATCGCATTATTGAGAGCAATTGAAACTGAATCTTTAAAGACATGTTCAACTTTCAGAGCTGAGATCAGGGTAAAAGGACCCGATGGAAAATACAGGTGGTCATCTTTATCGTCAACTCCCAGTAAATTGGAGGATGGCTCATATTGTTATGATGGAATTGAACTAATTATAACCCAGCGAAAACAAGCGGAAGAAGCACTCCGGCAAAGCGAAGAGTGTTACCGCCAGCTCTATGAAAATTCTCCGCTGGGTATTTACAGGACAACCCCTGATGGAAAAATATTGCTTGCAAACCCTGCTTTATTAAAAATGCTCGGTTACTCCTCATTTGAAGAAATTTTGAAAAGAAACCTGGAGAATACCTGTTTTGAACCTTCGTATGAACGAAAACAGTTTGTACAATTTATCGAAAGGTATGGAGAAGTTAAAGGATTGGAATCAGCCTGGATCTGTAAAAACGGCTCAACTGTTTATGTAAGAGAGAACGCACGTATCGTGCGTGGTCCCGGTGGTAAGCCACTTTATTATCATGGAATTGTTGAAGATATTACAGAACGCAAACTTGCCGAAGAAAAATTAGAAAAATATTCTCAGAAGTTAAAAGAACTTAATGCAGATAAAGATAAGCTGTTTTCTATTATAGCCCATGATTTAAAAAGCCCGTTTAACCCGCTTCTAGGCTTTTCCGAAATATTAGTGAATGATTTTGACTCATTATCCACCGAAGAAATAAAAAAATATAACAAGGCGATATTTAATTCTTTGAAAAATGAATACACACTGCTCGAAAATTTACTTAACTGGTCAAGATTGGAAACGGGGCAGATGGAATTTGAACCTGAAAAGATAAATCTTTATGAGAAAGCAGAGACGGTATTAAATCTTCTCTCAGGGAATGCCAAATTAAAGGAAATTACACTTCTTAACGAAACAGAAAAAAATATTTTCGTTTTAGCCGATTATAATATGCTTCATTCCGTAATGCAAAATTTAATCTCAAATGCTATAAAGTTTACGGATAAAGACGGGTTAATAAAAATATCGACGGATAGAGTTGGTAATCAATTTATTCAAGTAACCGTCGCTGATAACGGCGTTGGAATGACAAGTAATCAAATTAAAGATTTATTTGGTTTAACTGTAAAATCAACAAGAGGGACCAAGCAGGAAGAAGGCACTGGTTTAGGACTGATGATCTGCAGGGAAATGCTTGAACAGCAGGGAGGAACAATATCGGTTAAAAGTGAATTCGGAAAAGGTACGGATATTATATTCACACTTCCTGAAGCTGTATAAATTATTATTAATAATATAACTGCAAAATAAAACTTAAAATAACCTGCTTATATAAGCCGGTAAATAATCCGGCGGTATCAAATAAAATCCCACCGGATTGTTAAACAGGATCCGTTCTTGCTTAAGGCAGTCAATAATTATAATAAACATTCTTCTGCAAATTATTCTTTTGATATGAAGGTGTACCGGCCCGGGCGGTTAACGTCCCGCGAAGTGCCGGGGAGGGTTATATGTGCCCTCATACCGGCGGGCAGCTTAACTCTCACTGTGAGGCTTCTTTTTTGGCGAAACGCTTTCACATAAATTATTCCATGCGGGGTTGGTATGTTGCCTTCCACCCATTTTAAGTCGCACATGTTTGGCTGTATGTTCACCTCGTCATAACCGGCTGAAGTTGGATGTACTCCCAGTATGTGTTCGGTTAAAAATGATGTCGGTCCTGACGACCAGCCGTGGCTCAAACTTACATAATTCAACCTGTCAATTACCCATTTAAAGTTCCGCGGCCAGGACGGATCAAACATTTCCCACAATGCAGATGTACCTCGTGAGAGCATATTGCCCCAATAATTCCTCAGGAGGTCAAGGGCATCCTGATACTTATGGAGTTTATCCATAGCTGAAAGGACAAAGTAACCATAGTAGGGAGACATTACTTCGTTATCAGCCAGTGATGTTCCTTTAGGCACAATCCACGCGGGACTTCCCGGCTTTATGATACGGGAGTATATTATGGAATCTTGCTCCTGCGCTGCTGCATCGGAGAGTATTGCCATCACGTTTTCCTGAAGACGCCCGCTAAAGGAGCCTATTTGTGCATTATAAAGATTAGATCTGGCTGCCTGTATGAGTTGACCCTCCCATTGTGTGAAACGCTCGGAATTTGTTTTGTCCCCTAATTGATCAAGGAGGTAAATAGCTTGTCGCACTCCAAGAATAATATAAAGATCGGTTGTGGCGCGTGAAAGCGGGCCGTCTATTATAAAATCCGGAGACCAGTCACAATAATCCCAAATTTTATGCGGATTGTTGAAAAGATTATTTTTATCGAAATCGGTCTGTAAATACTCAAGAAGCGAGATTATCTTTGCGTGCTGTCGTGATAAAAAGACCTTATCTCCCTGATGAAGGTAATAATCTAAAAGGGTGCAGAACCACGCTGCGGAGTAACCGGGAATGGTGTTAACTTCACTAACGGGAAGTGCAGTATCAGGGCGTCCTCCTTGTGCCTGGTTCCGTACCCGTTCAATTGAACGTTCCATTAAAAAGCGATCGCCGAATGCAACGTTAATTGTCTGGCCGCTAACCTGCATGTCCCCTATCCAGAGGCCACGGTCACGTTTTGGTGCGTCCCAGATATCTTCTTGCATGCATAGATGCGCAGTGTATGCACCTGTATACCAAATCCGTGTAAGAAGTGAATCGGAACAGTTGAAAGATCCCTTGTACTGAACCGGATAATATTTAAAGTCGCAAATAACCTTTGTTATTTTCAGAGGCGTTGGACCATTATATTGAATCGTGGCATAACGAAAAGCTGTATATGGAGTTGATGCCGGTTGGGTTCCATGTAGTGTAAGTGAAAATGGGCCGTGATTATCCAGAGAAGGTTCCTCATGATTACATTCCTGGACGGATTCACCGGTTGTAACAATAACATTTACTCCTTGTGTTCCCCAAACCTGTAAGCGTCCTGATAATTCCGGTCCGAAATCAAAAAGTAAAACTTGTTTTGTGCTGTCAGGTTCAGAACGGGGATAAATTACTGCATGGCCATTCTTGTGGTCAGCCAAAGTTTCAGCCCCGGCGATTTGATGTTTACCGGTCAAGACAGTGACTTTCTTTGGGGTGATGGGAATATGTGCAAGAAACTCCTGGTCAATCCCTTTTCCCGGCCAGTCTGCCAGCCTGTCTCCCCAGGAACCGGAACCATAAGGTGCAATCACGGTTACATTCTTCCATGAGGAATCATTTAAAGTAATAGTATCCCACAGTTCAGGAGGAACCGGCTGATCCAGGACTTTCCAGGATTCGTCGGTATTAAACAAAACGGATTTATTAACCTTAAGCATTGCCAGAATGCCCGCAGCGTCTTTTTTATTTTCTGCCTTGATGGAAATTACGTTTCTGCCTTTTTGTAAATATGTGCTTATACTGAATTGTTGAACATGAGTCCATACTAGATCGCCGGACGTATCGGTTGTGGCACCAATAATATGCCCGTTGACCCAGGTAGTAAACCGGTCGTCTGCTGTAACATATAGATCAGCAGAATGCGGCTTCAACTTTAAGCTGAATGTTTTCCGCACGTAAACGGATTGTGTATCGTAAGTATGTGCAGCCCAGATCCATTTTGCGATCGGCTCCGGGCTGTATCTGATCGCCGGCTTTGTCATACCATATGTCGGGTCCACTGTTGGAGGACGGGTCGAAAAATTTTTGGCCTGATTTGATTGTGCAATAATATTTGAATTCCAGAAGCTGGCGCCAATAATTGCAGAAAGAAAAATGTATCTGGATAATTTAACAAACCGGTGTCTATATTTCATTTTTTTCCCATTTATTTATTTCAAGTTAATCAATTCCTATCTTTCATTAAAAGCGGCCATAGGTTGCAATCATTTATCGCATAATAAAATTATGCAAAAAAATCCATTTCTATCCCCGATCCTTTGAATACTGTCAATATTTTTAATGTTGGAACTTAAAATTATTGCTTGTCCGTTGTTAAAATTTCCTTTATTACATTGTAATAAATAAAAGGCTGATCGCCCGGATACTTATTGCATTTTACATCTGTATTCTTGGTATCGGCAATTCCCCAATGAATTCCATCGCAACAATCATCATAAGAACCATAAATGCTGTAATGCTCTGCATGGCAAGCCCATTTAACTCTTCTTCTCCATTCAGCTTCGCTTACACGGTACCAGTCACTTGGGGGAACACCGCCGTTCGGACAGGCAAACCTAATATCCCCGCTAACGTTTTGAGAGCAATTACGGTATCCCCAACCGTCAGATGTTTCCGGAATGATGGGATCATTCACCTGCGTGGTACCAATATAAAATTTTGAAAGATATGTCTTTACACTGTCGGGGGCTTTATCATAACGTTCCCAATACATATCTGCAGGCTGAAACGCAACAATCATCGGTCGATTGCGTTCTGCACTGCGACCTTTACCGTCGAATCCATACTTCCTGTATATTGTATCCTGAACCCACATCTTCCAAATACGTTCAGCTTTCTCATTCCAAAAAGAAAATTCTCCTGCCGCACCTATAAGAATTAAGTATTGCATATTTTTATCCCGGCAAATTTTCTGTATGTTTTCAAGCATTTGTTTAAACTCGTCCCAATAGTTTGTCCATTGTGCATCATTACTCATATCTACAATAATTGTTTTAATTCCCGCATCTTTGATTCTCTGCATTATGTCCGATACCTGGTTTATATCTTTATAATCATGCGCCTCATTCCATTTACCGTTAACTAAAAACGTCATACCTTTGTTAGCACTTCTGCAGCAAATGAGGATATAGCAGCAAGGATGGCCTACTTTAATTTCAGGTGTATAAACCAATAACATAATCATTATAGCAGTACAGATTGAGGCAATAAAGTTTTCATTTTACTTTTCATTTAAATTTTGACGGGCTTCGAACATTTAAGTCTATGTCCCTTTATTAAATTCAAATATAATGAATGATCTTATTATAATCGACCGCCGGAAATCAAATTTACTTTTTCTTACTGCAATGAATACCTGAAGGAAAATGAATAGATCAATGCTGGAAAAATAGATACATCCCTTAACTCCGGGTATGATTAGTGTATTTCGGGTTTAATGTTTTAATTGCTTTGTTGATAGCGTAATGTAAGTATTCAAATACATGTTTTTATATCACCTGTAGGTATGTTACTGCATTACAAAAAATATAGTAATTGATTTTGATAAAGCTCGAAACACTTAATAAAAATAGTTAAATTATTGATATACACTCAAGAAATTAAAATTTTGTGCCCTGTGTAAAATTTATTTAAGCCTTTGTTTTAATGTTAAAATGATTTAATAATGCACACATCAGGCATTTTGTACCAGACCGAAATTTTTTAAGAGTTGAATATTTCCTAATGAGTGCCCAATAGGCGCTTGTTAACCATTAGAAAAATTGTTATTATAATCATACCCAAAAATAATTGACTGATACTCAGGATTTTGACAGGGCGTTCCGGAATTTGTCGGTTTGTCGGGTTTCTGGCATTATTGTCCTGGTAACGCTTGAAGTTATAGATAACATAGGAGTTTGAGTTGAATCTTAAATGGGCATCAGGAACAGGGCTTGCTATCGCTGCACTATCACTGATAATACTGATCTTTCAGGAATCAATGCTGGCCGTTGGATATATCGGAATTCTTGTGCAGATTCTTTCAGTAATACTTATGATCTGGGCAAGGCTTACTTTCGGTCACCGGAGTTTTCATGCAATTGCTGATCCTACGGAAGGTGGCCTGATAACAACAGGCCCGTATCATTTTTTCCGGCATCCGATCTATGCCGCTTTAATGTATTTCTTTTGGTCGGGGATATTTAGTCATTTGTCATTGTTAAATGTACTCCTGGGAATAGTTGCAACGTTCGGTTTGATTATTCGTATTTTTGCAGAGGAGCGGCTTGTTACTGAGCGGTATCCGGATTACGTCAATTATGCTGCAAGAACTAAAAGGGTAATCCCGTTTATATTATGAATTAATTACCAGCTTCTATACCTCATCGATGATGCAGAAAATATTCCCAATTCCTAATTCAAACTTGTATAAATCCGCCCTTGACAATTAAACTTTACAATTAAATCATTTATTATTTTCACGATATAATTATCTTTCAGGACTATATCTTTTTTGCATATAGGGCAGTAAATTTTTTTATTTGCTGGAATTTCAACAAAAGGCGCTTTTATCTCCGTTTTACAGCCTGAACATTCAATACTTAAATTTCCCTGTATTTTCATATATATACTCCCACAGTTGATTAATTAATTCAAAAGTATCAATAATATCAAATCTAAAAAAAATATAATTAATAATATAATACAATTTTAATCATTTCATTCATCTATTTTGTTCAAACTGTGATATGTTTTTCGTTAAGATTTAAAAGGGTCCTTCATGAGTTCAACATGTTAATTCTAAAAACAATTGGAATCTATTTACCATAGACATTATAAATTCGGAATATAGCTTTTGATAACCATTTTCCGCCTTAGGCGAATAAGCCATCAACTAATCGCTCTGCACTAGGCTCTATGCGGTCTGCGCCAAGCCTTCTGTCCTTTGCCTTTTGCGCTCTAACTTATGCGCCATGCTCTTTGGGCTTTAAACATAAATTCTTAATATATCTCTTCGATAATTAATATAAGTGGCGGATTGATGTGATTATTCTTTTGCGGATTTATTGTGATTAATATAGCTTTATAACCCAATATTTATAATATTGGGAATTATAATTAAACATAATAATTATGTCAATAATATATTTACTAAAACCGAAAACTGCTGCCCGCATGAAAATATACTTTAATTGCAAACTTTTATTGTTTATTACTATACTCTCTTTTGCGTACATTCCGGGATTAATTGCACAAGGTAACGATATAATATTTAGCCATCTTACAAGCGCTGACGGTTTATCAATGAATACCGTCAATTGTATGATTCAGGATAGCAGGGGTTTTATATGGATTGGTACCCCAAATGGCCTGAATAGATATGATGGATATACTTTTAAAATCTTTACTCCGGATCCCGAAGATCCGTATTGTATTTCCGATTTTATTATAACCTGCCTCGCTGAAGATAGCCAGGGGAATATTTGGGTTGGAACCCCCGAGGGACTGAATAAATATGATTGGAAATCGGAAAAGTTCTTTGTTTATAAAAATGACCCGCAAGACAAGAATAGTTTAAGCAATAATTATATCTTTTCACTATTGGAAGATAAGACAGGTACTTTATGGGTTGGGACTCTAGATGGATTAAACAAATATAATGTCAGTCTTAATAATTTCACCGTTAATAAACTGATCAGCGATAAGCTTAACCCTGAAAAACTGAATAGTGTTACAGGGATGATTGAAAGTTACAAGGGTGATTTTTGGTTGAGTACATGGAACGGTCTTACATGTATGCAGAAAGACGGGAAAATTCTAAAAGTTCTTTTTCCTACTCCCAAAATTAATAACATAATTACTTACAGGTTCAGTTCATTGGTTTTTGAGGATCATTATAAAAATTTATGGATTGGAACTAACGGTAAAGGGTTGATTAGATATAATCAGCGGACCGGTGAATTAACCAATTTTAGTTCTTCACCGGGTAATCCAGCTACTATATCTAATAATTATATAACTTCAATACTTGAAGATCAGTCGGAAAATTTATGGATTGCTACCTCTTTCGGTCTGAATAAATTTAATCGTGCAAAAAATAATTTCGCCAGGATTTTGAATAATTATCAAATTTCTTCAAGTTTAATTAATAACTCAATTAATTCATTAATGCAGGATCACGACAGGCTTATTTGGGTGGGCACGCATGCCGGTATAAGTAAATTTTTTCAATCCGATAATAAATTTATTCACTTGAATCAATATGATAAAAAAACAGGCCAGCCCCTCATGAGCGATAGAGTAATATCGGTTTTTATAGATAACAACGACAACATCTGGTTGGGTACAATCGACGGTTTATTTGAGGTAACAGGTAAAGCCCGCCGGATTGTTAATTTTAAAAACGGGATTGGAAATGGTAACAGCATAAAAGGTGATTTCATAAGATCAGTCTTCGTTGATTCTAAAGGAATTATTTGGATTGGTACAAATGACAGCGGCTTGAATATGTATGACCCTGAAACAGGTAAATTTAAATTATTTACATATAACAGCGCTGATGACAATACCATAAGCAATAATGGAATAACATCAATTTGTGAAGATAATAATGGAAATCTTTGGTTGGGAACCTGGTGGGGGCTTGACTGCTATAACCGGAAGAGCGGGCATTTTAAACGCTATTTTACAAGGATGTCTCAATCAGATTCATCCACGATATCGAACAGTTTTATCTGGGATGTGTTTAAAGATTCACAAGGATTGATATGGGTCGGTACAAATGGCGGAGGCGTTTGCAGGATAAATACAAATACAAATAAAATCACCGTTTTCTCCAGCGATATCAAAAACAAATATTATATCAGCAATAATAATGTCAGTACTATTTTCGAATCTAAAGACGGGATGTTATGGTTCGGCACTATCAATGGACTGAATAGTTTTAATCCCATAACGGGAAAAACAACTGTCTATACAAAGAAAGATGGTTTGCCGGGTTATGTAATAAATGGTATCCAGGAGGATGATAAAAAGTTCTTATGGATAGGCACTGATAAAGGTTTATCTAAATTTGACAGAAAATCCGGGATCTTTTATAATTACAATAAGAAAGAAGGTCTAAGTGCATTAGAATTTGTTCAGAATGTTGCCCAAAAATCCAAAGACGGCACATTATATTTTGGTTTAAATGGACTTATGTGCTTTAATCCTGATAGTATAAAAGATGAGTATTTAAATACGCCTGTAGTCTTAACTGATTTAAAAATATATAATAAATCGGTGCAAATATCCCCGAATAGTATATTGAAGGAATCTATTACCGCATCAAAAACCATCACTATCCCGCCCGGTAATGATGATATTACAATTGAATTTGCTCTCCTGGATTATTTTAACCCAAAGGGAAATTCATTTAAGTATAAACTTGAAGGATTTGACCGTGACTGGAATCTTATTGGAAACAGGAACACCGCCACTTACACAAACCTTCCGGCAGGAAGTTATACCTTTATTGTTAAAGCTTCCAACGGCGATTTCCAAAATAACAACGATGAAGCTTCCTTAAATATTATTGTTGTCCCAGTATTTTATCAAACGTGGTGGTTTAGAATTGTATTTGCATTTGGAATTATAATGGCGACATTTCTGTTCATTCATGAAAGAACACGAAGTATAAGAAAACAGAATAAAGTTCTGGAAAATCGTGTTGCTGAGCGGACAAAAGACCTGGATAAAACTATAAACGAATTGAACCAGGAGATATCCGAGCGTAAAAAAGCCGAAGAAAAAGTTCAGGCTTCACTGGATGAAAAAGAAGTCCTTTTAAAAGAAATTCATCACCGGGTAAAAAACAATCTGCAAATGATATCCAGTTTGCTTTACTTGCAGTCAAGAACCATTAATGATAATTCTCTGTTAAATTTATTCCAGGATAGCCAGAACAGAATAAAATCGATGGCTTTAATTCATGAAAAATTATACTTATCAAAGGACTTCGCACGGGTTAATTTTTATGAATATGTAAAAAGTTTATTGGATCATTTGATTCAGTCTTATAAAAAAAATGATTTTAATATGAATGTTCATATTAAAATAAACAAAGATCTTAATCTTGATTTGGATACTGCTATTTGCTGCGGGATGATTATTAATGAATTAATTACTAATGCGTTTAAATATGCATTCCCATATGATTGGGCAAAGCAAAAATCATTAAGTGATGAACTGTATTTGGAAATAAGTTCAACTAAGATAGACGAAAATTATTATACGATGTCTGTTAAAGACAACGGTATCGGGATTCCCGAAGGTGTGGATATCCAACATTCAATTTCGTTAGGCTTAAAAATAGTTAATTCGATGGTTAGTCAATTGGATGGTTCCATTGAAATATTAAGGAATGACGGAACTCAATTCTTAATTAAATTTTATGATACTAAGTAAATTAATAAAACGATTTTAAATACCCGTTATTAATGGAATTTGTCTCCAATCCGTATTACGAATATATTCAGTGTATGTTACAATTAAATAACAAAGTAAATGTTTGGGAAACATAAAATGAAAACACCTGTTAAAAATCTTCAATTGCATACAGCTTTTATTTTAACATTTGTCCTGATGTTGAGTTTATTTATTTCAAATACAGATGCACAGATCTACCACCCTTGGCTTACTGAAACAGGACAGCAGATTAAAGGTCCTGATGATACAACTGAAATACCTGCCTGGCGGGCTGAACTTGACCATTACCGGACAGTTGAAAAGGCTAAATTGGACTACAGGGATATTTATTATAATTATAAAGAAATTCAGTGGGTAAGAAATAACTTTGTTCAGACCCAGATGATGGCGCAGGAACGTTCTTTTTTTGATCCTGTAAAAAATGAATATACTGTCGATAAATACCTTAATGAAATAACTGCTAAGTACGGAGGATTAAACAGCATCCTTATCTGGCCGACATATCCCAATATTGGAATAGATAACAGGAATGAATTTGACTGGATCAGGTGTATGCCCGGCGGACTGGCCGGCGTAAAGAAGATGGTGTCGCAATTCCATAAACGCCAAATTAAAGTGCTGTTTCCCTACAATCCCTGGGATATTGGAACCAGGAGGGAGCCTGAAAGTGATGCTCTGACCTATGCTAAAATTTTAAAATATGTTGATGGCGATGGAATAAACGGTGATGTAACTTTAGGTCTGGGTGAACACTGGAGAAAGATTTTTGATAATGCTAAAAAAGGCATAGTAATAGAGCCTGAACTTGATTACGACAACAAATACCTGGAATATGATCAAATGGGCTGGGGTTATTGGGAGTTCCCGTTTATTCCATCAATCAGTAAATTGAAATGGATTGAACCTAGCCATATGATTCACATCAGTGACCGGTGGGCGCGTGACCATACGAATAACCTGCAGTATGCATTTTTCAATGGTGTGGGTTTTGTAGCATGGGAAAATATCTGGAGTATTTATAATGAGATGACTCCCCGTGCCTCTGAAATATTAAAGAGAATTGCTAAAATTGAAAGGTACTTTTATAAATTACTTTCTGGAAAAGGCTGGGAGCCTCATTACCCTATGTTAAATTACGGCGTCTTCTCCAGTAAGTGGGCTGGCTCTGACTGCACCTTTTGGACAATTGTCAATAGGAATGATTTTGCTGTTAACGGCAATCAAATGAAAATACCAATCAGGCAGGGAGTATCTTATTACGATCTGTGGAATGGCTGTAAGCTCGATCCTGTTCAGGAAGGTAAGGATAATGCATTGTCATTTGAATTGGAGCCTAACGGATACGGCGCTGTATTGGCAATAGACAGTTCTTCATCTAGCAATACCCTTAAGGATTTGTTATCCGAAATGCACGAGATAGCAAAAACCAAATTGTCGGATTTTAGTAATGAATGGAAACCTGTTCCTCAGAAAATAGTAAAAATTGATTCTACTGCCGGGGCGGAAAAAGTTCCCGATGGAATGATAGAGATTCCGCCGGCAAATTACGTTATGAATGTGAGCGGGGTTGAAGTGGAAGGGGGAGAGAATCCGGGAGTTGATGTTCAGATGCCGGGTGAGGCGACGGCAAGAAGGCATCATCATTTTGTTGTAAACATTTCTAAATTCTATATTGATAAGTATCCTGTTACAAATGCAGAATTTAAAAAGTTTATGAATGCAACTCATTATTCTCCTGTAGATAAAATTAATTTTCTTAAAGACTGGAAGAAAGGCACCTATCCGGCGGGGTGGGGGAATAAACCCGTTACCTGGGTGGATATTGAGGATGCAAGAGCATATGCAAAATGGGCAGGCAAGCGTCTGCCGCACGAATGGGAATGGCAGTATGCTGCTCAGGGAACAGACGGGCGATTGTATCCCTGGGGGAATGTTTGGAAAGATACTCTTGTACCCGCTGCGGATACCGGTTATGAGCTGAGGGGCCCGGACAGTGTAAATGCGCATCCGGATGGTAAAAGTTTTTTTGGGGTGGAGGATATGGCAGGCAATATCTGGCAGTGGACGGATGAGTACGAAGATGTGCATACAAAAACAGCAATATTAAGAGGCGGTTCTTATTACAGGCCGCAGGGGTCATACTGGTATTTCCCGAACTCCTGCAAACTAAATGAACATGGAAAATACTTATTAATGTCTCCAGGCGAAAATCGTTCCGGGACATTGGGATTCAGATGTGTGAAGGATGCCGTCTTATAAGTTGATAGCAAAAATTAATGTCCAATTTAGAATGTATGATTTATGAAAAAATTTAATTTATTAATCTTAACATTACTTTTTTTATTTGTTTTCAATTCCCAATCATTTGGCCAAACGAATTCCCTTGTTGTTGGCCCGGATTCCGTTCAGGGGGTATACAATTTACTCAACAGGCTAATTCCGGAACACGTTAAAGACTTTCATTTTAAATTAATTGACAACGGCAATCACAAAGATGAATTTGAAGTTGAAGCTTCAGACGGAAAAGTTAACATAAGCGGCAACGCACCCATAGCTTTAATAAGCGGGATTTATTTCTATTTGCAGCATGCATGCAACTGCATGATTACATGGAACGGAACGCATATTGACTTGCCAAAAGTCCTGCCTGATTTTCTCAAAACTAAAATTGCTACTCCCTATGAATTCAGGCTTTACTATAATGTCTGCACTTATGGATATACTACAGCTTTTTGGGATTGGCATCAATGGGAAAAAGAAATTGACTGGATGGCATTGCACGGTATAAATATGCCGGTTGCTATGATAGGACAGGAAGCGGTTTGGCAGAGGGTCTGGAAAAGCCTTGGAATAACCGACCGGGAGCTTGCAGATTATTTTGCCGGCCCGGCATTTTTACCCTGGCACAGGATGGGTAATATAAATAATTACGGGGGACCGCTGCCTCAAAGTTATATTGATAAAAGTGCGGAGCTTCAAAAGAAAATATTATGCCGTATGCAGGAGCTTGGTATGCATCCTGTAGTCCCGGCTTTTTCCGGGTATGTGCCTGGCTCGATTAAAAGAATTTACCCCGGTGATAATATTATAACAATGCAGCCATGGGCGGGTTTCCCCGCAGGGGACGGTACTTATATGCTTTCGCCTTTATCAAATCATTTTTCTGAAATAGGGAAAAAGTTTATTGAAGAGTATCATAAAATGTACGGAAACACTCACTACTATCTTGCTGATGCATTTAATGAAATGACCGTACCCGTAAGTAAGGAAAACCGGTATCAGGAACTTGCCGATTTTGGTAAAGCGATTTTTAATTCGGTAAACAGCGGCGATTCAAATGGCGTTTGGGTGATGCAGGGTTGGCTTTTTAACAGCGATGCCGGGTTCTGGGATAAACCATCAGTACAGGCATTTCTGAAGGATGTCCCGGATAAAAGGATGATAATTATAGATCTCGCAAATGAAAGTTTTCAGGGCTGGAAAAAGTTTAATGGATTTTTTGGTAATAAATGGATATACAGCGTTATTCATAATTTCGGCGGGCATAACCAGTTGTTCGGTAATCTGCCCTTCGATGCAAAAGATCCTGCCGGGATGCTTTCTGATTCTTCTCATGGAGATATGGTAGGGTTCGGTATTTCACCCGAAGGCATAGAGAACAACGAGGTAGTTTACGAGTTTTTAACAGGCCTTGCCTGGACCGATAAGCCGGTAGATTTGGATAAATGGATAAAAGATTATTGCTTTGCCAGGTATGGCTCATATCCAATTCAAATGCAAAAAGCATGGAAATATTTAATTAAATCTGCTTACTCAACAAATGATGGATTCCCGCACAACCTATTCCAGTACAGGCCTCGAACAGGATTAAAAAGTAGTTTCATTCCTGATACTGAATTTGATAAAGCCGCCGACCTGTTTTTATCATGCCCTGAATCTTTGAAGAACAATAAATTATACCGCGCAGATGTAATACAAATTGCGGTTCAGTTTACATCAATGAAAATAGATTACTTATTAAGCGAAGCAATTGATATTCATAATAATAAAGAATTTAAGAAAAGAGACATAGCATTTCAGAGTGCATTCAGCCTGTTAAAGAAAACAGATAAACTGCTGGGCGCTCATCCTTTATATCGTTTAAAAAGATGGATTGATTTTGCAAGAAGATGGGGCAATAATCTGAAGGAAGCAAATTATTATGAAGAAAACGCCAAAAGGCAGATTACAACCTGGGGAGGGCCTGATCTATCGGAGTATGCCGCTAAAGTTTGGAACTGTTTGATAAAAGATTATTATCTGCCGCGCTGGGAAAAATTTGCAGACAGCCTGAAATCAGGTTCAAAAATGAACCTGATTAATTGGGAAGAAAAATGGATTTCAACCCCTGTTAAGAATTTTAATGAAACAAAAATTAAAGACCCGGTTAAGTTTGCAAAAGACCTCGTTGCAGATGCTAAGAAAGCGTGTAAATAAGTTTCTCAATTTGGGCTAAAGCCCAATCTTGAGGTGGATTTATTTAACCCCCGGCTTATTCCATAGGAATGGCCATGCCAAAAGCCGGGGCTACTTTAAATATCTTTTACGAAAATTCAGTTATAATTTTTTTGGCACTTCATTAAGTATAGGCGTATCAATTGAACTTATTTCTTCAAGTGCATTAAACTGTTCGAATACAACGATTTTATTTTGTCCTTTTTTAAGCCAGCATGCGGGTACATATATTGTCTGCTGAGGGCCTATATTCCAGTATCTGCCGAGGTTATGCCCGTTTATCCATACATGCCCTTTGCCCCATTTCCTCATATCAAGGTAAGTGTCTCCAATATCGGTAAGTATAAAACTACCCTGGTTAATAGTCGGATAATCTGAAATCTTTTTTGCAAATTGAGAAATATTTGGTTCTTTATTAAACGGAAATCCGTAAATATCCCAGCCTTTAATTTCTTTACCGTTAATAAAAACTCCCTGTATAATTCCCTTAAAATTATCATTTAAATATTTGCCGTAATTTATTCTGCCCAGGTTCTCCACGAATATATCAAGTGTATTATTGCCGTTATTTAAATTTATGAAACATGAATCTTCCTTCAATCTTCTGTCGATACAGGCAGATTTCTTTCCGTTAACATAAATAATAGCATAGTCGCTTAAATGTGGAATTTTAAGCAGCGCCTTGCCCTGTCCGGTAACTTTAGTGCGGTATAAAATATAGCCGAATGCTTGTTTCATTTGCTCAAAAGTTAACGGAGTATCGGAATGAATTGCTTTTTGAACTAGCCGTGTAATATCTGCCGATCTGTCCAATTTGATTGTTGGGATTGATATAGATTTTTTCTTTTCAGGTACATCCGGCAGTTTGGTACCCGCAGGAAGGTATTTCTCAATTACCTTTCTGAATGCGTAAAACTTAGGTGTTGCATTTCCGGCTTCGTCAATAGGGGCATCATAATCATAACTGCTTATCTGTGGTGAGTATGGATTTTGGTCATTATAATTTGCCCCGTTCTTGAATCCTCTCGTCGTACCGCCATGTTCCATATATATATTAATTGAAATTCCGTGTGCAAGTACCGAATTATACCTGGGAGTATATTCTTCAGCAGGAACCGTATGATGCGGCTCTCCCCATACATCAAACCAGGCCGGGTACCACTCGGCTATAAAGTAAGGCCCCTTACCTGAATTGTTTTTGTTGATAACATCTCTTACCTCTTTAACATTATCCAGGCCGTTCACGGCAGGAAGAGCGCCGTTAAGGCAGCCGTCGGCCATTTTATCGGCGCCGTCGCAGGTATAAAAGGGGACATTAAAACCGGAGCTGCGCATTATCTTCTCGTTCATTTCCAGGTATTTTTTATCATTGCCGTAAGAGCCATACTCATTTTCTATCTGCACCATTAATATTGGTCCCCCGTTGGTAACCTGGAGCTGTGCCAATTGTCTGCCGAGCTCTTTAAAATAATTTTTCATTAAATTTATAAATTTAGGGTCAAGGCTTCTTACTTTAAGTCCTTTTTCATTTAACAGCCAGTAAGGGTAACCGCCGAACTCCCATTCGGCGCATGCATATACGCTTGGGCGCAGCAAAACCCACATACCTTCCTGCTTTGCAATGCGTACAAATTCAGCTACGTCTGCATTGTCTTTAAAATTGAATTTGCCCTTTTCAGGTTCATGGTAGTTCCAGAATACATAAGTAGCTATAGTATTAAGCCCCATCGCTTTTGCCATTCTTATTCTGTCTCGCCAGTATTCCCTTGGTATGCGTGCAAAATGCATCTCACCGCTTATAATTTGGAACGGTTTCCCATCAAGTAAAAAGTTATCGCTGCCCAGGGTAAATGTATTTTTTTTTGTTTGAGCAGAAAGAACATTTATAAGTATACAAACAAGTGCTATAATTTTTTTCATAACTACCTTCCGGCGATTTTAATCTACTAAAATTTCATCCGCAAAAATCCATGCTTTATCTCCCGCACCGTTATGCCATGGCGGGCAAACACCTATATTAACAGCCCTGATATGAATATACCTTCCTGAAATGTTTCGCGGTTCATATACAAATCCTTTAATATAAGCTCTACTGTTCAGGCTGTCGGGGTCGTCATGAGTTATTTCTTTAAAATAACTGAAATCTTTACCATTGTCCGATATAGAGTATTCAACAGACTTAGGCAAAAATATATAAGAATTAATATCCCTGAGAAAGCTGATGGATATATTGTTTATCTTTTTTATTTCTTTTAAATCAATAATAACATCAAGATCGGATCCATGAAAACCTTGCCATTTCCCATCATTAAAATTTAAACTCCCAATAACTCCGTCTACCAATGTGTACCTACCGCTCCCCGGATATTTTTCATCATAGTTGGACTTGTATTCAATTCCATACCGGGCTTTGTTAAATTCGGCTTCAACGGGCAGGCTCTTTTTACCTTCGTCCGATACGGCAAATGCAGTCACTTTAGTTGATTTGGCTATATGGACTTCACCGGAATACGACAGAGTTTTTTCATCCGGAACACTGCCGTCGAGTGTGTAATAAATTTTTGCATTCTTTATATCACTTGAGATTTTAAAAGAAGAGCTGTCTGCAAATGATCTGCTGCCCGGCTCAAACTCAACTTCAGGAGGAGCCTCGTAAAGCCCGAATGACGCTATAGTTGGATTAGTCCTGCAACTGTCAATCACTAATCTTACTTTATCCGTAGTAACCGCGGGAAATCTGAGCAGTCTTTTATATCCAACCGTTGTACCTCCCGTAAATGTATTCCATTCTTTCCCGTTCCAACATTCTAAATGAAATTTTTCAATTCTTTGTCCTGTTAAAATGTTTTCCTGTAGCATTGCGCGGTTGAATTCCTGTCGTTTATTTAATTTCATTTCAATTGATGCAGATCTGGCATTCCGTTTTGTAGTCCAGTATGTTTTTAAATCATTATCAAGAATATATTTTGCTTCATGCCCTTTAATTTCATTGGAGGCTGTTGCAGTGGCATTATGAACGAGATTTACCTTGAATGTTTCATCAAGGATAAACCGCATGCCTTTAAGGCTTTTAATATCATTTGCGTTAATTAAACCGTTAGTATCGGGAGGTACATTTAATAATAAAACATCATTCAGGCCGGCAGAATTATAATAAATATCAACCAATTTATATGGCGTTTTTACAAGCTCATCGTCGTCTGCATTATAAAACCAGCGGGGGCGTATGGAAACATCCACTTCTGCCGGATACCACATTAAAGCTGAGGCATTTTCGATTTTTCCTCTGCTTCCTAAATCTTCATTCGTAAGATCAAATGGAATAAATGCGCTGTCTAATGATCGCTGTTGTGAATGCCCGGCTATAGCATGGGGGTTCATAGTTGAGCCCGGCAGTACGCTCCACTCCGTCTGTCTGCCGTAACCCGATTCCGTTCCCACCCATCTTACATCGGGCCCCATTATTGCTATAGCTGCATTTGGCTGTAACCTGCGGATTAATTCATAAAATGAATACCAGTCATAAACTTGTTTCTTTCCGTTCGGCCCTTCTCCGTTTGCACCGTCAAACCATACTTCGGATATTTCTCCATAATTGTTCAATAATTCAGTTAGCAGGTTTTTAAAAAAAATGTTGTACTCCGGAGTACCGTAGGTTTTTTCATGCATATCCCAGGGTGACAAATAAAAACCAAATTTTAACCCAGCTTCCCGGCAGGCATTTGAAAGATCTTTTACTATGTCTCCTTTACCGTCCCGGAAGGGAGTGTTGGATATATTAAGCATTGTATATTTTGTGGGCCAAAGGCAAAAACCATCGTGATGCTTTGCTGTAATTATTACCATCGTTATCCCGGCATCTTTAAATGTTTTCACCCATTGCTTAACATTTATTTTTTTCGGATTGAATTTTGAGATATCTATAATTTTCTTTCCCCATTCAACCCGGTCGAAGGTATTTATACCGAAATGGACAAATGCATTAAATTCTGATTTTTGCCAATTATATTGCACTTTTGAAGGCGTAACATTTGCTGCTTTTAAAATAATCTGCTCCTGTGTATCTCCCGGTTTTATTACAATGTAATTACCCCAGGGCACATTTTGCATCCCCTGACAACGGACGGCTAAATTAATACTTAAGATTACAAGGAGGATTAAATGGAGAGTTTTGCAAAACTTTTTAAGTTGAACTTTCATCTTTAACTCCTTTTGAAATCTTTAATGTCCATGCATACTTATTCGGCGGAATTGATCCAGCCAAATAAATTTCACAGCCTTCATTTTTTCTTTCCCATTTTAGTTTTGTTTTTGTCCCTAACATTTCTATTCCTGCTTCAGGCGCCGGGCAGAATTTTGAAAGACTTAATTTCTGAGGTAATGAATTTTCATTTTCATCTGAAAGATATATTGCATAAACAGTATTGTTTTTTAACTGTGTGAAACAAACTTTCCCTTCCTTGTACGGAAGCACCGGGCGGGAACTATATATCGCTTCACCATTGATTTCCATCCAGGTCCCGATCTCCTTAAGCCGGTAGTAAGCTTCATCTTCAAAATCTCCGTTGAATGCCGGAGCAGCGTTTAATAAAAAGTTTCCGCCTTTTGAAACAATATCAATAAGTAAATGAATTAATTTTCTTGCAGGTTTATATTCAAGTCCGGGTTCATACGACCAGCTCTGCGTCATTGGCATACAGGTTTCCCATGGGTAGGGAAAAGTCTCTGCAGGAACCTGGTTTTCAGGTGTAAGATAATTTTGCTGCGGCCCCGGTACTGCGCGGTCAACAACAATTAACCCGGGTTGTTTTATACGCGAGTTTTTTGCTATCAACGGCATGTTTATATCCTGATCCTGAACCCGGTAAATATTGTAATTAACTTTCTTTTTTTCTTCAGTCAAATCAGTTTCCGAATATTTGCGTACCCAGCATCCGTCTAACCATAATATATCAATTTTGCCGTAATTCGTCATTAACTCATCAATTTGATTATGTGTAAATTCGACAAATTTCTGCCAGCGCCCGGGATATTTAATTATTTCATAATTTGCATTGCGATCCGGTGTTGCAAACTTTTGCCACCAAAAATAATCGGAATGCCAATCGGGTTTGGAAAAATAAACGCCGGTCATAAAATCTTTTTTCCTAAACTCATCAAAAATTTCTTTTGCTATATTAGCTTTGGGATTTTTATGAAAGGGGCAATCCTTAGAGGTTATTTTATAATCGGTATATTGAGAATCATACATGCAGAAACCATCATGATGTTTGGTTGTGAAAATAACATATTTCATCCCTGCTTCTGCCGCAGCATTTGCCCATTTACCCGGGTTAAACTTTGAGGGGTTAAATGTTTTCTTCAGATTTTCATACTGAAGCTTATATTCGGTGTAATTTTCAATTTTTCTTTTACACCATTCTTCATCTTCGGAACAAAGGGACCATGATTCTACAATTCCCCATTGGCTTGAAGGCGCCCAATGCATTAATAAGCCGAATTTCAGGTTCTGCCATTCTTGCAGCTTGTTTAATACCAAAGGATCGGTTTCGGAGTAATATTCTTTTAAGGCTGTTTCAATTTCTACGGCTCCCGCATGCAGCGGTTCTTTTTTTTCTATTTCACTCATAAATAATTCTATTCTACTTCTATTTCATCGATGAATAACCATGCATTTTGTCCTGCACCCGTATGCCAGGAGGGGCATTTTTTAATGCTTTCCGCTTTAACTTTTATATACCTTACAGTTTGGGGATTAAAGTCTGCCGTAAAATCCTTTAATATTATATCCATATCCTTCTCAGGAATATCGTTTTTAATAACTCTCTTATCTATATAATTAATGCCGTCTTTTGATAATGAAATTTCCACATTTAGAGGGAGAAATATCCAGGAGTTTTCATCCAGTAGAAATTCCGGTTTAACTGTTGATATTTCTTTCTGTTCTCCCAGATCAATAACTCCTTCAAAATCAACACCATCATAACCCTGCCATAATCCATCATGGCAATTGGTGGTTCCGCGAATTCCATCGATTAACCCGTTATCGCCGCCAGCAGTATACCGGTAGCTATAATTATTTACAAGAGTAATTTTAGCATTTAATGCTTTGTGAAAATCAAATGATAAAGAATATTTTTTGCCGGCAGGATGGTTACTTCTGAATGCAGTTATTTTGAGATCTGTTGTTTTATTAATAATTATCGGTGCGGTATAAATTGCCGAACTTGTATCGGGTTCGATACCGTCTTCCGTATAACGAATAATTAAATCTTTCTGACCAGGTGTAATATTAACTTTAAATTCTTTATTTATTTCATCATAAGAAGTAGAATATGATATTGCTTTTGATTCCGGCCCGTATTGAATTCCCAACGCTGTTAAATCAGCATAGGAGTTTCTGACGCGGGCAAGAAACTCATCATAATTTTTAATTTGGGGATTATTCCAGCAAACTTCCGTTAATGCAAGCAGCCTAGGGAAGAGTTTTCCATCAACCAGATTCTGGGGCGCTCTTTCAGTCCATAAGTTCGCTTCACTGCCAAGAATAAATTTCTTTTGATCAGGCTTTAATTCTGAGGGTATAGGATTAAAGTAATAGGCAGTTTGTAAATCGAGGTCGTCAGGATCGTAATCCAAATAGGTATTTGAAGTGGGCGAACAAATTGTATAATGCCCTTGATTTGCAGCATCAATAGTGCCCTGGGCACCCTGCCATGATTGAACAATTGCGCCGGGCGCTAAGCCGCCCTGCAGAATCTCATCCCATCCGATTACATTCTTCCCTTTGGAATACAGGTAATTGGAAATACGCTTTATAAAATAACTTTGAAGTTCATCTTCGTTTTTCAGGTGTTCTGTTTTAATTCTTGCCTGGCACTTCGGGCATTCTTTCCATCTGAATTTGGGTACTTCATCGCCGCCTATGTGTACATAGTTCCCGGGAAACAATGCTGTTACTTCATCAAGAATATTTTCAAGAAAAACGAAAGTAGAATCATTACCTGCGCAATAAACATCATTTATCACTCCCCATGCAGTGCCTACTTCAAAAGGGCCCCCGGTGCAGGAGTTTTGGGGGTAAGACGCAAGCGAAGCAAGACAATGCCCGGGCATTTCAATTTCAGGTACAATAGTAATGAACCTGCTTTTTGCATAGGCAACTATTTCTTTTATATCTTCCTGAGAATAAAAGCCGCCGTAAATCGAACCGTCTGATTCCTTGCGCCAGGCTCCGACTTTAGTCAACAGCGGATATTTTTTTATTTCAATTCTCCAGCCCTGGTCATCAGTTAAATGCCAGTGTAATTTATTGAATTTAAAGTAAGCGAGTATATCGATATACCGTTTAATAAAATCTTTAGACATAAAATGCCTGGCGCAGTCAAGATTTAATCCCCGCCAAGTAAATGCGGGGCTGTCCGATATATTACAGCATGCGATACCAATACTTGTTTTATTTTTATCAGCCTTGTCTTCAGGGGGGATAAGTTGAAATATAGTCTGCATTCCCCTGAATAATCCTTCTTCGGCAGGCGCTGTAACTTTGATAATGTTTGCAGAGACGGTAAGTTCGTAAGATTCTTCCCCGCCGTTCTTCATCAAACTATCCAATGAAAATATAATTTTGCTTGCCGCGCTATTATTATAGGTTGATTCAATACTTAATCCAGTAAGTGTTTTTATACGTTCGACAAAATAATTTTGAAGGTGTAAGGAAGAGCAGATTATCTGAGACGATGGGGTAAGAATAAATTTTCCTTTTAGCCACTCAACTTTTTGCGGATAAGGAATTAACGCTGAAGGTTTTTCTTGTGCTAATATCCCTGAGATATTTGATATTATTGACAGGCAGAATATTAAACGTAGGATAGAATTCATTGACTTCATCTTTAATTTCTTAATATTTTATGATACATATATAGTTAAATATAGACAATAAGTATAAAAGTGAAATATTATACGAAAATTTTCTTAAAAAATATTCATTGTTTGCTTTATTCAAAATAATAGTTATTTTTACAAAAAGATAGCTGACAAATCATATCATTTTGAAAATATATATATATTTTTTAAAAATGAAGTTTTGTTTATTTTAGTAAAATAAAAACGTATTTATATTCCGGGATATTAAAGATTATAAAAATTTTATAAATTAAAGTCTGATTAAGTATTTAAGGTCTAATATTCAAGTCTACTTTTTCATTGTGCAGAATTAACAACAGTACAATAATGTATTCATCCAAAGCATGAAGGATTAACATGAATTTAACCCTTATCGACTGGCTAATAGTAGTTATCTGTATATCAGTCCTGTTTTTTTGCGTACAATTAAGTAAAAAATTTGTTAAAAGTGTAGTAGATTTTCTTTCTGCAGGGAGAGCTGCAGGTAGATATATGATAACAGTCTCCCAGGGAATGGCTTTTATTGGAGCTATTACTATTGTAGGCCAGTGGGAGATGAATTATATAGCCGGCTTCGCACTGCGCTGGTGGGAATTCATAATGGGCGGGGTACTCTTAGTTATGACGGTATCAGGATGGGTGATTTACAGGTTCAGACAAACAAGAGCATTAACTATTGCTCAATTTCTTGAAATCAGATATAGTAGAAACTTCAGAGTATTTGCAGGCATACTTGCTTTTATTTCCGGGTTATTGAATTTTGGAATATTTCCTGCGGTAAGTGCAAGATTTATAATTTACTTTTGCGGATTTCCTCTTACTTTTAAACTTCTGGGGATGAATATTTACACTTTCCCTGTTGTAATGGCTTCATTTTTATTGGTTTCACTTTATTTTGTTTTTACCGGCGGTCAAATAGCAGTTATTATTACAGAATTTCTGCAGGGTGTATTTTCTAATTTTACTTTCCTTGTTATTATATTAATCTGTTTGTTGTTTGTTAATTGGGATCAAATTTTTCATGCCGTCATTACTGCACCTAAGGCTGCATCATTAATTAATCCCTTTAAGACGAGCCAGGTACCCGATTTTAATTTTTGGTATTTTTTAATAAATGTAGTTGGTGTTGTTTATGTAAAATTATCCTGGCAGGGTACTTCCGGTTATAACTCGTCGGCCAAAAGTGCACATGAAGCAAAAATGGGGGAAGTGCTTGGAAATTTAAGAGATATTCCCAAATGGCTGTTCCTTATCGTCATCCCGGTAGTTGCTTATACTATTATGCACCATCCCGGTTTTGCAGGTATTGCAGGTAATGTGAATCATGTTTTAAGCTCTGTAGGCAATGATAAAATTCAAAGTCAGCTCAGAATTCCTCTAGTTCTTACTCATATTTTACCGGTTGGTGTTATGGGTGCTTTTTTAGCTGTGATGTTGATGGTTACTATTGGCACTCATAATTCATACATGCATTCGTGGGGTAGTATTTTTATCCAGGATGTTATCATGCCGTTCAGAAGGAAACCATTTGAACCAGGCCAGCATCTTAAAATGCTTAGACTTTCAATTTTGGGTGTCTGCATATTCATTTTCTCCTTCAGTCTTGTATTCCCAATGACTGACTATATCTTCCTCTATTTTGCATTGACAGCCGCTATTTTTGTTGGAGGCTCGGGTGCAGTAATTATCGGCGGATTGTACTGGAAACGGGGGAGTACGGCAGCCGCATGGAGCGCTCTGATTATCGGTTCCGTTGTCTCGGTTACAGGTATTATCCTTCAGCAGATTTATCCTCATTTCCCAATTAACGGGCAGAATTTTTGGGAATATCCATGGGGTTGTCATTATTGGTATATATACTTGTTTCTTTGCTTGGTAAGCGTCAGAATTTTAATATGGATAAAATGCTTCACCGCGGCGAGTATATTATCAAAGAGGAAAACATTGTGGTAGAAGATGTACCGCTGAGAGGATGGAAAATGCTTGGTATGGGAAAAGAATTTACAAAGGGGGATAAGGTAATTTATATTATAGCCTATTCATGGACTCTTTTGTGGATAACTGTTTTTATAATTGGAACCGTTTTTAATCTTTCGGGAAACGTTCCTGATTCGTCATGGATGACCTTTTGGAAAACTTTCATAATAATTAATTTTTCGGCTTCAAGTATTATTGTTTTATGGTTTACTGTAGGCGGAATAAAAGATTTTAAAGATTTACTGCGCAGATTAACAACTATGATACGCGACCCTAAGGATGACGGAAGTGTAAGAAAAGAAAATAATGACAAGTAAGGAAAATATATGACCGGCTACTCATTAAAATTTGTTTGCGGGGTTCAAATCCTTTTTTTGGCAATGTTTGGAATCATTCTGCATGCCCAGTCCAAACCGGTGGATTATGTTAATCCTTTGATCGGGACAGCAGGGCATGGCCACACTTTTCCAGGGCCAACAGTGCCGTTTGGAATGGTTCAGTTAGGGCCGGATACCGATATTGAGGGCTGGGACTGGTGTTCCGGTTATAACAATTCGGATAGTTCAATTATGGGTTTCAGCCATACGCATCTGAGCGGAACCGGCTGTGCAGACTACGGGGATATACTTTTTATGCCTACCACCGGAGTACTAAAATCAGAACCGGGCGCGAAAGATAAACCGGGTTCCGGTTACCGTTCAAGATTCAGCCATAATAATGAAACTGCAAGGCCGGGATATTATTCGGTGATTCTTGATGATTACGATATTAAAGCAGAGCTGACTGCAACAAGGCGCGGCGGATTTCAGAAATATACTTTTCCGAAGACAGACAGCGCAAATATTATTATTGACCTTGTTCATGGAATCCAGAACAAGACGACTGATTCTAAAATTACTTTCATAAATAATAACACGGTTGAAGGTTACAGGCGCGTAACAGGGTGGGCAGAAGACCGATGCATATATTTTTATGCCGTTTTCTCAAAGCCATTTAAATCTTTTGGAGTTATAGAAAACAAAAATATTTATGAAGGCAAATCCAATGCAGAGGGAAAAGATCTTAAAGCGTATGTAAAATATAATACTTCAACAAAGGAAGTAATATTAATAAAAGTTGGTATTTCATCCGTCAGCCTTGAAGGGGCGGAAAAAAATCTGAAAGCGGAAATTCCCGGCTGGGATTTTAATAATATTGTAAAGCTTGCAGACAGTGAATGGAATAAGGCATTAAGTTCAATTACTGTTGAAACAAAAAATAACGATAATAAAACGACGTTCTATACTGCTTTATATCATGCCTTATTAGCTCCGAATACATTTTCGGACATTGACGGCAGCTATATAGGTATGGATAAAAAGATTCATACTGTAAAAAACCGCGATATGTATACAGTCTACTCACTATGGGATACCTTCAGAGCAGAAAATCCATTACTTACTATAATAGATAAAAAGAGAGCCCAGGATATGGTTGAAGCTCTCGTATTAAAGTATAAAGAAAACGGCTTATTGCCAGTCTGGGAACTGGCATCCAATGAAACGGGCACGATGATCGGCTATCATGCTGTTCCAGTAATTGCCGACGCATATTTCAAAGGCCTTAGAAATTTTGAAATTAAAGATGCATATGAAGCAATGAAAAAAAGTGCTATGCAGGATGACCACGGATTAAAATATTATAAAGAAATGGGATATATTCCCGCCGATCTTGAAGATGAAAGCGTTTCGAAAACTTTAGAATATTCATACGATGACTGGTGCATTGCAATGATGGCTAAAGACCTTGGGAAAACTGCCGATTATAATTATTTTATACAAAGAGCAAAATTTTATTCGAATGTATTCGACCCGTCAACTACATTCATGAGAGGCAAAAAAAACGGTAAATGGAGAGAGCCATTTGACCCGCTTGCTGTTAACGGAGATTATACTGAAGCTAATGCCTGGCAGTACAGCTTTTTTGTCCCGCAGGATATAAATGGTTTAATTAATTTGATGGGAGGGAGCGATAAATTTAATTTTAAACTTGACACTTTGTTCACCACAAATTCTAATCTTACGGGAAACTTTCAACCGGACATTACCGGTATGATAGGGCAATATTCCCAGGGTGATGAGCCAAGCCATCATATGGCTTACCTTTATAATTATTCCGGTGAACCATGGAAAACCGCAGAAAAAGTTCATCAATTGGTTACAACATTATATACTGATAAACTTGACGGGCTCTGCGGAAATGATGATTGCGGACAAATGTCTGCATGGTATGTTTTGAGTTCTATAGGCTTTTATCCTGTATGCCCGGGAGATAATAAATATATTATAGGGACTCCACTGTTTAATAAAGTAGTGATTAATACCGGAGGAGGTAAAAGATTTTCTATTGCGGCGCATAAAGTATCGGATAAAAACATTTATATTCAATCGGCTTTGTTAAACGGTAAAGAATATAATAAATCTTTTATAGATTATTCCGACATAGCGAGGGGCGGGAACTTAGTTTTTGAAATGGGTTCAACCCCGGGTAAATGGGGCACAAGTATAAAATCAAGGCCTGAATCAATAATCAATTTTCCTTTTGTTACCGTACCATTTTTAACTTCGGGAGATAAAGTTTTCGCAGATTCTACAGTTGCAGCATTGTCTTCTACTGATACTAAAGCAATGATTTATTATACTACTGATGGTTCCGATCCTGTGAAAAATAAGCAATTATATAGAGCGCCTATAAAAATAAATAAAACAACCCTTCTAAAAGCCGTTACATATACAGGAGGCAACTATAGTAAAGCGCAGGTTTCAAATTTTAATAAAGTGCCTGCAGGCAGATCAATAAAACTTTATTCAAAATACAGCGACTTATACACCGGCGGCGGCCCTCTTGGACTAATTGACGGTATTAAAGGCACGAGTAACTTTCATACCGAAGCTTGGCAGGGTTATGAAGGTAACGATTTAGATGCAGTTGTTGATCTTGGCAAAGTACAGAAAATATCTTTAATCAGCGCATCTTTTCTGCAAAACACAACTTCATGGATTTTCTACCCGCAATTAATTGAATATTCTATTTCCAGTGATGGAGTAAATTATATTAAAGTTTATGAGATGAGGAATATTGCCGACGAGAAAAACAGCGGCGCCGGTGTAAAGAATTTCGATAGAACTTTTGACGGGATTGAAGCACGTTATGTAAAAGTGTTTGCTAAAAATGTGGGTTTATGCCCTGACTGGCATGTTGCTGCCGGAAATAAAGCCTGGCTTTTTGTTGACGAAATTTCAATTAAATAAATTTTTAATAAAAATTGATAATATATAATTTTATAAATTGAATTAAAGAGACAGTGTTATAATATGAACGAGAAAAAATTAATCTCATTTCATGCAAGTGTGGTAAAGGATATTAATGAGCAGTTAGTTCTGAAACTTATCCAGGAACATGGGATAATTTCCAGTTCTGACTTAGTGAAGATAACGGGAATGAGGCCTTCTACAATTTTTAATATTCTTAAAGAATTATCTGCAAAGTCTTTTGTTACGTTTTACGGCAAAGGTGAATCTACTAAAAAAGGCGGGAAGAAACCTTATGTATGGACTTTAAACAAGGATGCCGCTTATGTTATAGGCCTTGATATTGAGGTTGGTGAGATAACCTCAGTAGTACTTGATTTTAGCGGCGGTATTATTGCAAAGAAAATTGTAAAATTTGATACAGGCCGGACCGTGGATGAACTGGCTGAAAATATTATTAAAGTTGTAAATGATATAATATCCTTAAATAATATTGACACGGACAGGATTCTTGGAATCGGTGTTGCTTTTGCGGGTATCGTGGATTATCAGAAGGGTATAGTTATTATGTCCAGTGTTTTACCTCAGATGAATTTCCCCCTCCTTGAAAAGTTGAATGATCTGCCATTTCACATCTTAATAGAAAATAATGCTAATGCTGCCGCAGTAGGCTTGAAGTGGAACGGCAATGATAAATCAAAAACGAACTATTTGACTATATTAGTTGAAATAGATAAAAATGTCAGCGGGCTCGGGATCGGAATCGTTATTAATGATGAACTTTATCGCGGCGCATCTTATAGTGCCGGCGAATTGTACCCCCACATGCCTACTTTAAAGGAAATTTTATCTTCTATTCGAAGCAGGTTTGTCGAAAGCGACATACTGGTAAATTATTCTTCGAGTATAGAAGCAGTTGATATTGATTTGCTGCTTGATGCTGCAAGAAAAGGTGATAAAATAGCCAGGCTTGTATTTTCAATGATAGGAAATATAGTTGGACAAACAGTTGCTCCCGCTGTTGCACTTTTCAATCCTGATACATTAATAATTACCGGGGTTGTTGCGGAATTGGAGGATGTTTTGATTGAAGCGGTTAGAAAAGAAATTGAAATGAGGGTTATTTCTATAACGTGTAATTCGCTTAATATTATTGCCGATAAATATCATCATTATTCGGTTGCGGTTGGGGCTGCCTCTTTAATACTTGAAGACTTCTTCGGGCTTCCTATAAGCAGGTTACAGAAGAGCAATCATTTCTTACCACCTGTGGAGCCGACTATAAGTTAGAATACTTTTTTAAAAATTTAATAGAATTAAACGCGAAATTTGAAAAATCAGAATTATTTATGCTGAAAAGAAATAATAAAAATCCTATAATTACAAGAACAGAGGTCCCGGATATAATTCCAAATTTAGTTGATGTATCCTCAGTATTTAATCCGGGTGCGGTAAAGTTTAAGGACAGGTATATTCTTCTATTGCGTGTTCAAAACAGGGGCAGGGAAACGTTTATTGTAAAAGCTGAAAGCCTGAACGGGGTTGATTTTAAAATTGATAATAAGGTTGTAGATTTTAAAGGGATTGAAAAGATTCAAGAAAAGATATATCATATTTATGATGCAAGAATATCAAAGATTTGCGAAGATTACTATATTATGTTCGCAATGGATATGGATAAAGGCTGCCGGCTTGGGCTTGCATCAACCGATGATTTTGAAAGATTTAAGTTTATTGGAATAGTTTCCGATGACGATACCAGGAATGGTGTATTATTTCCCGAAAAAATAAACGGGAAATATCTCAGATTTGAAAGGCCAAATAAAGTTCAACTTGATAACGGGCCTGCCTCCGGCAATACGATTTATTTATCAGAGTCGGAAGATCTTCTTAATTGGAGGTTAGTGAAGCCTGTAATGGCAGGGAGATTTCATTATTGGGATGAAAATATTGGTTCCGGCCCACCTCCCGTGAAAACACAGGAAGGATGGCTGCATATTTATCATGGTATAGCAACTCATTTTGCGAGTTCAAATATTTACCAGGCAGGGGCTGCCCTGCATGATTTAAATGATCCGTCTGTTGTTTTATTCAGAAGCAAAAATAATATTTTAGAACCGCGCGAGTTATTTGAGCTTGTGGGGCAGGTTCCTAATGTTGTATTCCCGAGCGGGATGATTGTGGAAGAATATGACAGCGAGGGTTTTGCGCTGCCCAGCAGTAAAGTATTTATCTATTATGGTTCTGCGGATACGGTTGTAGGGCTTGCATTATCAACTGTTGGAGAATTAATTGAAGCCGCCAGGCATTAAAAATAATTAGTTTAAATTAACCATGTTAAAAATATTCTTGTCTGTAATTTTATTTAGCTGCCTTATTCCTGCGCAGGAATTGCCAACCCCTTCAATTGAATTCTCACCGAGAAAATATATTTGTTATAGAACAGCAGAACCTATAACCATTGACGGCAAGTTGAATGAACCGACCTGGGAAAAGGCAGAGTGGACCGATTATTTTGTCGACATTCAAGGTTCTGTAAAACCTGCACCGAGATTTAATACTCGTGCCAAAATGCTCTGGGATGAAAACTATCTATATATTGCGGCAGAATTACAGGAACCAGACATTTGGGCAACAATAAAGGATCGTGATTCAGTTATTTTCCGTGATAATGATTTTGAAGTTTTTATTGATCCGGCGGGAAATTCTCACAATTATTCCGAGTTTGAGATGAATGCCCTGAATACAGTTTGGGACCTGCTGCTTGAAAAACCTTACAGGGATACTAAAAATGCCGCATTAAATAATTGGGATATACACGGGCTTAAGACCGCTGTTTTAATTGACGGCACTATAAATAACCCGGAAGATAAAGATAAAAAATGGACCGTTGAACTTGCATTCCCCTGGAGCGCATTTAAAGAAATTGCGGATGTTAATGCACCGCCCAAAAATAACGACCAATGGAGAATAAATTTTTCACGGGTTGAATGGAATATTGAAGTTCTAAACGGTAAATATAAAAAGAGGATAAACCCGGAAACAGGCAATCCATACCCGGAAGATAATTGGGTTTGGTCACCGCAGGGGGTTATAGATATGCACTACCCTGAAATGTGGGGGTTCCTCCAATTCTCAACAGAAATAGTTGGAGGTAAAAAAGCTAACTTCATAATAAGAAAAGAAGAAGCAGCGAAATATTATTTAAGGCAGATTTATTACGGTGAAAGAAGTTACTTCTATAAATATGGAAAATTTACCGCGGATATAAATAAGCTGGGAATTAAATTACAAAGTGTACCCGGGTACAAAAAGCAGCCGGTTATCGAATTTACAACCGATTTGTATGAAGCTTCAATTTTTTCCGAAGACGGATCGGAAAAAATAAGTATAAGAAATGACGGTTTAACCTGGATTACACAGCTTAAGAAATAAATTTATATCAGCAATAAATATTTATTCTATCTGTAATTTATTTAATTTAGATTATTACAGGATTCAGATGCAAAACAGCAATTTTATGAGTCAACGGCCAAAACCTAAGGACAGGAAATTTATCAGCCATGCTGTTGAAAAAACTATAGAAGATGTGAAGAATAGTATTTCCGATACAGCGTTAGCAGCACTTTTTGAGAATTGTTATCCCAATACTTTAGATACTACTATTAATTATAAAATTGTAAACGGCAAACCCGATACTTTTATAATTACAGGCGATATTAATGCAATGTGGCTCAGAGATTCTACTGCGCAGGTTTGGCCGTATTTATCTGTATTAAATGATGATAATGAATTAAAGAGTTTATTTATCGGTTTAATTAACCGCCAGACAAAATGTATTTTACTTGATCCATATGCAAATGCCTTTAATGACGGCACATTAAGCACGGAGTGGAAAGATGATCTTACCATTATGAAACCGGGTATACATGAAAGGAAATGGGAGATTGATTCTCTTTGCTATCCAATCCGCCTTGCATTTAGTTTTTGGCAAATAACCGGTGATATTTCATGCTTTGATACCGACTGGCAAACAGCAGCCAAAAATATTTTGAACACTTTCCAGGAGCAACAACGCAAAAGAGATTCAGGCCCATACAAATTCGGACGTATTACGGCATGGAGTACAGATACAGTACCCGGTAATGGTTATGGCAACCCGGTAAATCCAGTGGGGCTGATTGCATCAATTTTTCGCCCGTCTGATGATGCTGCTATTTTCCCTTTCCATATTCCTTCGAATTATTTTGCAGTGGTTTCATTAAAACAGCTTGCCTGTATATTTGGAAAAGTTATAAATGACATAAGGTTTGCATCGGAATGCTTATCATTAGCGGCTGAAATAGAGAACGCTTTGAGTGAGTATGCGATTGGAGAACATCTAAAGTTTGGAAAGATTTTTGCTTATGAAGTTGATGGTTTCGGGAATAAGTTATTTATGGATGATGCAAATGTCCCCAGCCTGCTGTCGCTTCCTTATTTAGGATGCTGCCGGGCTGATGATATTGTTTATAAAGATACGAGGAAGTTCCTTTTAAGTAATAATAACCCATATTTTTTTAAAGGAAAAGAAGCTGAAGGAATAGGCAGCCCTCACACCCTGATAAATAATATCTGGATTATAAGTATTATTATGCGGGCTTTAACTTCTGATGATGATGAGGAAATATTCCAATGTCTTACGTTCTTAAAATCAACAGATGCCGGAACAGGGTTTATGCATGAAGCTTTTGATAAAGACAATGCAGGCGTCTATACAAGGAAATGGTTTGCCTGGGCAAATTCATTATTTGGTGAATTAATCTTGAAGTTATATAATGAAAAACCTTATTTGCTTATGAAGGAATTATAGTTATTATTTTTATATGAAATATAAAATAGTCTTATTGTTTTTTGTTTGTCTTTCTTTCACAGCTTTTCCGCAGGATACGGTGATCTATAAGAATGTTCGTCTTCCGGTAGAAACAAGAGTAAACGATCTTATTTCAAGAATGACACTTGAAGAAAAAGTATCACAGATGGTATATAATTCGCCTGCAGTAGAACGATTAGGAATTCCGGCATATAGTTGGTGGAATGAAGCCTTGCATGGAATCGCACGAAACGGTATTGCAACAGTTTTTCCACAGGCAATCGGGCTGGCTGCAACATGGGATACGGATCTTATGTACAGAGTGTCAACTGTTATTTCGGATGAGGCACGTGCCAAATATAATAAAGCAATAAGTTTAAATAAAAGGGGAATATATCAGGGTATAACATTGTGGTCTCCTAATATAAATATATTCCGTGATCCGCGTTGGGGCAGGGGAATGGAAACTTACGGTGAGGATCCTTATCTGACAGGAGAAATGGGTTTGAACTTTGTGGAGGGATTGCAGGGAAATGACCCAAAATATTTAAAAACTATTGCAACCCCAAAACACTTTGCCGTGCACAGCGGCCCTGAACCGGAAAGGCATACTTTTAATGCCCTTGTAAGCGATTATGATTTAAGAGAAACTTATCTACCTCAATTTAAAAAATGTATAGTTGAAGGGAAAGCATATGCTATAATGTGTGCATATAATAGATTTCGCGGCGATGCCTGCTGCGGAAGCGACCCGCTGCTAAAGGAAATTCTGAGGGATGAATGGGGATTTAAAGGGCTGGTTGTTTCCGATTGCTGGGCAGTTCCGGATATGTTTAACACACACAAAATAGTCAAATCATTGGATGAAGCCGCTTCAAAGGCAGTTAAATCCGGTACCGATTTGGAATGCGGTAATTCTTATCCGTTGTTAGTAGCTGCAATTAAAAACGGTTTAATAAAAGAAAGTGACATTGATGTTGCGGTAAAAAGAATTTTTACTGCCCGTTTCAAACTTGGAATGTTTGACCCGCCCGAACTTGTTCCTTACTCAAAACTGACTGATATCGATACGAAAGAGGATAAAGAAACAGCTCTTGAAGCAGCGGAAAAATCTATTGTCCTTTTGAAGAACAATAATAATTTGCTGCCGCTTAAGAAAAATATAAAAACGATTGCTGTGCTGGGGCCGAATGCAAATGACGTTGAGGTTTTATTAGGTAATTATAACGGCTTTCCTTCAGAACCTGTTACTCCATTGCAGGGTATAAAAGAGAAGTTAAAAAATACTAAGGTACTTTATGCTAAAGGATGTGATCTTGCTGAAAATCTGCCGTCATTCTATATTATTGACAGCTCTTGTTTATATACTTCAGTTGATAAAAAACAACATGGACTGACGGGTGAATATTTTGATAACAAGGATTTGATTGGTGAGCCTGCATTTAAGAGAGTTGATAGTAAGATTGATTTTGCATGGTGGGATGGAGCGCCTGATCCCAAGTTTGATCCTGATAATTATGGCGTGAGATGGACCGGGATCCTGATACCTGAAAAATCCGGTAAGTATGCTCTTGGCGGTTACGGATTTAACGGGTTTAGAATTTACCTGGAAGATACAGTGTTTGTACAGTTTGACGGCGAATTCGATCCCGTAAAAACCTATGAAAACTTAAACCTTACTGCCGGCAAGCCCTATAAAATAAAAATAGAATTTTATAAAAAACTCCGTTATGCATTTATGCAATTAATCTGGGAAGTTCCTGACAATAAGTTAGAGCAGAAAGCAATAGATGCAGTTAAAGAATCTGATGCAGTTATTATTGTCCTCGGGCTTTCCCCACGGCTTGAGGGTGAGGAAATGAAAGTGAATGTAAAAGGTTTTAAAGGAGGAGACAGGCTTAGCCTTGACCTTCCCGAAGCTCAAACAAATTTTATTAAGAGAATATATGCTTACGGGAAACCTGTAATTTTGGTTTTGTTGAATGGCAGTGCAGTTTCCATTAATTGGGAAAAAGAACACATACCAGCAATAATTGAGGCGTGGTATCCGGGACAGGCTGCAGGCACAGCAATAGCGGATGTAATATCCGGTGATTATAATCCAGCGGGCCGGCTGCCGGTTACTTTTTATAAATCGATTAATCAATTACCTGCTTTTGATGATTACAATATGAAAAACAGAACTTACCGTTATTTTAAAGGAGAACCGCTCTTTCCTTTCGGATACGGTTTAAGCTATTCTTCTTTTTCTTACAGTAATTTAAAGCTGGCTAAAAGCTCCATACATAAAAATGACACAACAATTCTTTCTATAGACGTTTCCAACACAGGCAAACTTAAAGGCGATGAAGTTGTACAGTTATATGTTAAAGCGAAGAAAGATTTGCAAGCAGTAAAAACACTGAAGGGATTTAAAAGAATTAGTTTGAAACCGGGTGAAAAACAGAAAATCGAATTCAGGATATCCCCGGATGTACTATCGCGCTGGATTGAAAAAGAGGGAGTTAAAGTAGAAGCTGATTTATATACATTAATGGTCGGGTCATCTTCAGCTTTAAGAGATTTGCATAAAATTAGTTTAGTTGTAAATCCTTAAAAAATTTAATCAGTACGTACTATATCTGGTAAAAATTAGATTTTAAGTTTATTCTATTGTAAAATATATTGCTCCAAATCATGTTATTTATTTCATAATATAAAAAGAAAATTTCAGTATTGATTTTTATTCTTTTATAGTATATTTTAATCAAGAATAAACTCCCCGAATATAGTTTGGAATATATTTTATTATAAATAATTAAAAATATCGCTTCTTATTCAAGAATCTTTCTCGGTTTAATATGAAAGGGCTTTATGATAAAAAAAATTACTAATGTATTGGGAGAGATATTAATATTTTTGCAGATACTAAGTGCAGTCATTTTGCCTGCATCCAATGGTACAATTAAAGGCATTATTAGGGATGCTGAAACAAGAGAATCACTTCCATTTGCTAACGTTATTATTATTGGTACAAGCTGGGGAACTTCCTCAGATGCGGAGGGCAATTATATAATTCCAAATATTCCTCCCGGTAAGTACACTCTTCGCGGATCCTATGTCGGTTATAAAAGTGAGGAAGTTGTTATTGAAGTAAAAGAAGATAAGGTTGTTACATGCAATTTCAATTTAAAAGCCGCCGGTATTTACAGCGATAGTGTAGTTGTTACGGCACAGGCTGAAGGACAAAATAAAGCAATTAATGAGCAGCTTTCTTCAATAGCAGTAAAAAATGTTGTTTCTGCTGCAAAACTACAGGAATTGCCCGATGCTAATGCGGCTAAGTCAGTGGGCAGGCTGCCTGGTATATCACTTATAAGAGAAGGGGGAGAAGGATCAGAGGTTGTAATAAGAGGGATGGCTCCTCAATATAACGAGGTAACAATTGACGGCGTTCAAATGCCGGGAAATATTACTCCTAACTCAAATCAATTACCCGGTAATACACCTAGCAATTTGGTACAATCTTCCGATTTTGGCGACAGGGCAACTGATTTAAGTATGATATCATCCAATATGCTGGGAGGAATTGAAGTAATAAAGGAGATTACACCCGATATGGACGCTGCCGTTCTTGGAGGCGTTGTTAATTTTGATTTAAGGAAAGCAAAAAGCGGATTAACTGCTCCTGTTTATGATTTCCTTGCACAGGGAGGATATAATAATCTGCAGGATACGTATACCGATTATAAATTCAGCGGTAGTGTGGAAGAAAGATTTTTAGGAGACCGCCTTGGTATTTTTGCGCAGGTAACTGCTGAAAGAAAGAATTTAACTTCCAATGAATTAAGTGCCAGTTACTATTCAGAAACTTTTAATTACGGTGAAAAAAATCAACTTTTACTTGAAAGTGTAGGCCTTTCAGATATAGTAAGAGACAGGCAGCGTTATGGAGCTACAGTAGTCTTAGATTACAAACTCCCGAACGGCGAAATTGATTTTATGAATTTTTTAAGTTCGAGCGATACCAAATTATTTAACCGTGGTGAAAGTTATGATTTTACGGGTAATACTAAATCATATAGCGGAACTGAATCAGATAATAAACTTAATGTTATAACGAACCTAATTGATGTAAAACAATCAATTCCAATTATTGATATAGATTTGAAATTATCCCATACATATTCGGAGAGTCAGGATCCCAATGATTTTAGTTTCTCATTCTATCAGGAAAGTGCCGGTATTAATAACTTTAGCTATGAGTCCCTGCCTCCAGTAGACGCCGTACCAAAAGCTAATAATAATTTCCAGACTACTTATTTAAATTCACTTAGTAACTTTTCTGATATTTCGAGGGATAGGGCATTCACAGGTTCATTGGATTTCATAAAAATTATTAATGTTTCGGAACTGGTTACAGCTAAATTAAAATTCGGGGGAATGTATCAATACAGAATAAGGGATTATGATTTTACAGAGGGAGACGGTGCATTATACGTCAGTGGTTCTCTTGTGCGTCAGCAAATTCAAAATACATATCCATGGATGCAAACAGTTGCACCGGGCGCTGATCTTCCAATAACCTTTTTTGAGGATCCAAATTTTAGTTACGGCAATTTTCTTAATAATAATTATCATTTGACAGTACCCATAAATTTTGGTTTGATGTGGAATGTATTGAATATTGCGAAAAAATATGGAAACCTGGATGCGTATGCTCATGATGTTGGTGCATCTACAATAAATAATTACTCCGGAGATGAGAAAAAAAATGCAGAATATCTAATGGCTACAGTTGATGTTGGACCGGATATCGCAATACTCCCGGGAGTACGTTACCAGGTTCTTAACACAACTTATACTGCACCGCATGGATTTGAAACAACCAACTCAAAAGTTTCCTATGATTATACCGACACTACTGTTGATCAATCTCATGGTTATTGGCTGCCGATGGTTCATTTTAGGTATAAGCCTTTGTCATGGATGCAGGTTCAACTTGCTTATACGAATACAATTAATTATCCGGATTATAATACAATAACGCCAAGAGTTGATGTTAACGGGTCCTCAATTACTTATAATAATTTCCGGCTTAACCCGGCGCAGTCTGCAAATTGTGATGCAGTATTATCATTTTTTAATAATGAGATTGGTTTACTGACCATCGACGGATTTTTAAAACATATTCAAAATATGATTTACCAGGTAAATACTTTTATTATCAATGCTGCCGATTATCCGGGGATTCCGCCCGGAACTCCATCGGGAACTTCATTGACCACATACATAAATAATCCTTATGCTGTAAATTTATACGGCATAGAATTGGACTGGCAAACCCACCTCTGGTATCTGCCAGAACCATTTACCGGTTTAGTTTTAAGTATAAATTATACACACACATATGCGGATACAAAATATCCTCGAATTGTCACAAATATAGACCCATATACATACCAGGTAACCCATACTACAACATATTTTACCAGCCGGATACTTGACCAGCCGAATGATATACTGAATTTTGCTGTTGGGTATGATTATGAAGGATTTTCTGCACGGGTATCGCTTTTATACCAGGCTGATATATTTGAACAGGTTAACTTTTGGCCGGAGCAAAGACAAGATACGGAAAAATCTTCACGATGGGATTTATCAGTCAAACAGAAGCTTCCATGGTTTGGGATCCAGGTTTTCTTTGATATGAATAATATTAATGGAGCGGAAGACGTTAACCAGGAAGAAGGAAATAATTATCCCACAAGCATACAAGATTACGGTATGACTGCTGATTTAGGATTCCGAGTAACATTATAATTTAAAAGTTAGTCACAAAAAACTATAACTATAAGGAGATTCTTATGAAAAAAACAATTACATTGTTCGCTTTGGCCGCGGTATTATTTCTGATTATCGCGCCAAGCCAATCATTCGGGCAGACCGCCGATACACTTTGGATTAAGGCTCACCCGATAGGCAACATAGATAGTCTTATTGTTGGTGATACTACTTCTACCGGTGCAAGAGCGCATCCAAACCGTGTTTACGCATTGTATAGAGATTCTGTATACTTATTTAAAAATACGATGAACATAAACGGTAATTTCAATCTTTTTGGCGCTTCAGGTGCAGGCGCACCACCCGTAATAGCGCCGTCGATTCTTGCAGATAACTCATCCCCCTGGTTATTTTTTAACCTTACCCAACCTCATTCAAGCGCTTCTTTTAAGAATATTTATTTTCTTAATGTACGTCCCGATCAGACAGTACCAAATATAGACAAAGCTATTACTATTCAAACTTTTGCCGATAGTATCAAATTAACTGTTGACAGCGTAATATTTGATGCAGTTTGTAATTCCGCTATATCAACGGCAGGAGTTTGGGATAAATTTTTTGTTTCAGATTGTGTTTTTAGAAATAGTCAAAGCATAGGACAATGGTTTTTTGGAAAAGCCGTAGATCTTGAAGTAGCACAGGTTGACAGCGTAGTTATGGTAAATAATACGATGTTTTATCAAAGTTCATATGCATATTGTATTACCGGGTATAACTCATACTTTAAATTTGAACACAATACTGTTTTTATAAATATGACTAACCCGCTTAATATTTTCATGGGAACTAATGTTATAATTAAAAACAATATATTTTTCGGTACTGAAGCGCCGGCAAGCGATTCAACTGAAATATCCCAGGAATATTATGAAAATTATCCTTTCGTTTCCGGATTAATAAGTCTTGATACGGCAATATCAGGGCTTATACCGCCGGTTTCGAATAAAACAAGAATAGCAACCGTCGATAATAATTCTTATTTCTGGCCAAGTTTTTTAACAAATTTTTATACCGCGTATAATGATACCGTTACAAAAATGGAGACAGTTGGTACAAAAACAGTACTTGGAATACTTTACCCTTCGGTTTGGATGAATAATTTTACTGCTGAAAAATTTAACGATCCAACCGATTATCCCGGACTTACACAAAAAAATAATGTTAATACTGATCCCGGATTTAATTCTACAGTGGAGGCTCAATTTAATACTGTGCTGAATTATGTTATTAGAATTACTGAAGCGAATTCTACTTCAGATTCAATGTGGCAGTTTATACCGCCGAGCGGCAAATTATTCCCGCCGACCTGGCCGCTGCCCGAAAATCTTTCATACACGAATACAACTTTACAAACTGCAGGTACAGATGGATTGCCTTTGGGTGATTTAAATTGGTATCCGTCAGCTCATGAAAAATACGTAACAGGAGTTACTGTAAAAAAAGGTTCTCAGTTACCGGCAGCATTTTCATTATCCAATGCATATCCGAATCCATTTAATCCTTCGACGAATATTCAGTTCAGTATTGCTAAAACTGAAAATGTTAAGCTTGAAGTATTCAATATTCTTGGCCAGAAGATAGCAACACTCGTTAACAGTCAGGTTAAACCCGGTAACTATACAGCTACATGGAATGGCAAAAATGAATTTGGCAACCAGGTTGCCAGCGGTATATACTTCTACAGGTTGGAGTCTCAATCATTTAATGCTACTAAGAAGATGATACTGATGAAATAGTATCAAATGACCACATGAGAGACTAAGTAGTTAAAATTAAATAAGTTAAATAAGAACAAAGTAACAGAAACACTGAATAAAGGGAAACGAAAACAAGTCGTTTCCCTAAAATTAAAAAAAATTAGAAATAAAACATTAGGTTTTACCATCGTTCTTTGACAAACTGTTTTTCAATTTAGATGGCAAAAGGTCAATATACTGTTGGACAACTCGCTTAGATAATCTTGATAACATAGAGATTTTATCCGGGTCTTTAATATCGTGATACCATAGAATCTCCACTCTGTGGTAGTCTTTGATGTAACGGTCGACGGCTTCTTTAGAGTGATTGGTTTTAAGCGCAATATCAGGAGTAAGAAAGCCTTGCAGATACAGAGTAATAATTTCTCTTTTATGAGTGATAGCTCCAGAGAGATCATGAATGTTACCCCTTGTTGGGAGTAAATGGCCATCGGTTTGAATTTCCTGCACATACTGACTAACGACAGCATCACAAACACCGAGAAGTGCAGCAAGGTCAAGCTGAGTAAGTAAAGCGCCCTGGTCAAAAGCTTGATCACCCCATCGCTTAAGCCTGTTTTTACGAAGGGATTTAGAATCGAAACCGTGAGCAATGTGGGAGATATCTTCATCGTTAATGAAGGAAAGCACCACTGGCTTAAGCCTTGTAGCGGCAATAGATTTACTTCTCTGCGGGAACTCATCAACCGGTACGGCCATCCAGACAAGCTGTCCGTAATTAATATGGTGAAGGTCGTCATCCAGGGTTGAGACAAGGAAGTAATGGTCAACAAGCTGAAGGATATCGTTGATAATGGCTTTAGCAGTAATCTCACCTCTGTCATATCCGTAGTTATTAAGAAAGCGGTGCAGCAAAAGCTGCTCAAGAGATTTATCGCTAAGACGCCTGAATTTTTTGAGTTGAATTTGTTGTTTAGTTAAAGCTTTACTCATTGTCATTGCCTCCTGAGCGGGAAGGAATGCCGGATTTTTTTTTAGAGTCAGCGTCAGCCGGTTCTGGAGAAAAGATATCCAAAAGACGTTTATTATCAAGCTTATAGTAGATGTCATAAAGTTGGATATACTCTCTGACGAGGCGATCGGACTTTTGAGCAATAAGCCTGATTTGCTGCGGTGAGAATTTTTGATTATGAAGAGTAGCTACCTGGATAAAATCAGCCAGGTATCTTTTAACGGAAGTCTCAGAGTGATTGGTTTTGAGTTCAATATCAGTAAAAGAATAGCCTTTGAAGTACAGGTCAAGAATGATAGACTTATGAGAAAGACCCGGTCCCATATCAAGCTTGGTACCTCTTGTCATAATGAACTTACCGTCTTTGCGAAGGAAGAAGATATCTCTTTTAACGGTAGCAGGCGAGGTGGTCAGCAGCAAAGCCAGATCTTCATAAGTAAGCAGAGCGCCCTGGTCATAGGCTTGTCTTGTAAGGCGTTCAATACGGAGTCTTCTCATGCCTGCAAGGCCAAAGTTAGCGAGTACATCAAAGTCAGAGTTAATGTCCATAAGCTTCAGGCGGCAGGTAACCTTGCGGGTAAGCCTAATGTGTTTACCAGCCGGTTCAGTTGAACAAACAGCTTCATAAGAAACTTCACCACTGGAAAGAGTTATATTGGAATGTTCCTGGAAGTATATAGAAACTTGCTTATAAAAAGCTTCGGCGATAATAGGAGTAAGGTTAAAATCCTGAGCAAGCTTTTGAATAATAGCATTTTTAGCGTTCTTGGACTCAAGACGTTTAAGTCCGTAATAATCGGAATTTTGAATTTTATCCATCGGAGATCCTCCAATTTGTACTGGAAAATTAATCTCCTGTGGTCATATGACCTAAACTTTAAATAACGACAAATGTCGTAATAGTAAGTAGGGACTTACGTGAGGTTCACCTCAAAGGTGAGCCTCACGACAATTATTTGTAATTTCAAATCCTTCACGATGAAATCGCTAATATGCCGCTGCTCTGCAGCTACAAGACACCATCTCGCCGCTCTGCGGTTCAAACTGATTGATCGATGACAAATTTTCTACAAGCATGCCGCTTGCTACAAGCATCTCGCTGCTCTGCAGCTCAAGGCACCATGTCACCGCTCTGCGGTTCAAACTGATTGATCGATGACAAATTTTCTACAAGCATGCCGCTTTGCTACAAGCATTTCGCTGCTCTGCAGCTCAAAACACCATGTCACCGCTCTGCGGTTCAAATTGATTGATGGACGACAAATTTGCTACAAGTATGCCGTCCCGATGGGACTAAGACATGTTTGAATATTCATTTTATTATACGAATCAGCGATTTGTAGTACCGAACTTCCGTTCCGATGGAATTAAATAAGGAGCATCTTTTTATTTTAAGATATAAATGGATATTTAATTAGTATTCGAAATTCACAAAATATCATTTGAGTAAATTCAGTAAACAATTCGACTTTCCTGAAATAAAATATTTTCCATAAAAACTTTGTTGTAATAATTACCGGTAACATTTACATTTTATATTTTTCCTTTAGGAGAGTTCTTTATTTATCAGGAATATATATATTAAAATAACTGGCATGCTTTTTTATATAAACCAAAGACGATAGAAATTATTAATTAACAATTAAACCATGACGAAACGTAACTTATAAATTGAGGAGATCTAAAAAATGGGCCAGCAGCAACTTCTTTTAATCGTACTTGGGGTAATAATTGTCGGGATAGCTATTGTAGTAGGTATAAACTTGTTTAACGCTAATTCAGTTTCAGGTAACAGGGACTCTGTAGTAAGTGATCTTAACAATCTAGCGGCTATGGCACATGAATATTACAATAAACCTTCCTCATTGGGCGGCGGTGGAAGTTCATATGCTAATTATACAATTCCAAATAATTTGGCATCGGATGCAAATGGCGCTTATACAATCTCTACGGCAGGCTCAGCAACCGGAATTACATTCCAGGGAGTTGGAACTCAAATTGCCAGCGGTACTAATTATGTTACAGCTCAAATATTTGTCAGGGTACCCCCTTTAGCAGACTCTGTTGCTATTATTGATTAATTTCCTGCCAAATCCTTTAACCGAAAATCCTTAGCCGTTTGGTTAAGGATTTTTAAATTCCTCGAACTAAAAATATTTTATGTTATTTATTTGAATCTGCTAAACCGGGTTTAAGAGCCAAAATTAGATTCAATACTTTTAAATCGGAAATAAAAAGATAAAATATTTTCATTCATTCTATTTTTTTTATGTGCCTAAGCTTCAATTAAATTTTAAAAACGGCAAATACTTTAACTACTTCTTTTATATTCCAAAAAAATATTCTTCACAAAATTAAAAGTTACTTTTTGATAAAATTAAAAAGTATTTTAAAATAAAAAGTGAGAAACATAATTTATCCCGCTTATCGATTAGAAGATGCTTTTTACATAATATTTTTATACATTGACAAATATAGGTTTATTGTTTATTTATAATTTCTAGAGTAAATAGTAATCCTGATTTGAATACTGCAATTTTAATTTGTTTTTGAAATTTTATTAGAATTTTTTCTTTTGTTGAGATAGAATTAACAGAATTGATGATTAGCGATAGATTTTTAATTAATATGTATGCTTAATAAACTAAATTTATTTTCAAAAAAACCAATATATTGGAAATGTTTCGTAATTAGCGGAATGATGTTTTTTAATTATTCCGGTCAATTAGTATTTGCACAGCGGTCCGCCTCCGCTACTGCATCAGTAACGGCTACAATCGTTACACCTATTGGAATAAATAAAACAACCGATATGAATTTTGGGAATATTATAGCCGGTTCATCTTCGGGTATAGTAACCCTCGATCCGGCAGGTATCAGGTCGGTAACAACAGGTATTACATTACCTGCTTCTTCAGGTATGATTACAGCAGCTACTTTCCAGGTTAGGGGCCAGGGGAATTATACATATACTATAACTCTTCCAACATCAGCTTATGAAATTACTAGAACTTCAGGTTCAGGTACAATGGAAATTAGTAATTTTACAAGTTCGCCTTCCGGAACCGGTATGCTGATTTCAGGCGCTCAAACAATATCTGTCGGTGCTACCTTAACTGTTGGCGCTGATCAGCCTGTAGGTGTATATACTGGTGAAACAGGTTTTAATGTTACGGTCAATTACAATTAAAATCCATTTCCGCTGCATCCAGAATTTAACCAGACGCTTCAATTAATATTCAAAAAATACTTTTCCTATTTTAAATAATTATTTTGATTCCGGGACTTTAAAATATTTTGCTGCAAATTGGAAAAATGCCGGCCAATCCGGTGCATCCGAATGTCCCCCGTTATGATATCTATATGCTATATTTCCGGAAATATAATCTGTATCAACAATAGGCTTTTCATCAGGCATTATCAGTCCTTGCTTGCCGAGTAAATTATAAACCGGGGTTGCACCGACTCCGGTAAGATATATACCATATGGATCAGTCCATGTATCCTGATTACCTCCGTTAAGGAACACAGGCCGGGGTGCACAAAGTGAAAGCAGTGAGTGAGCATCAACCGGACATAGTTCTATTTTACGGGGCAGGTAGCTGCCTGCATTTAATTCTCCCATCCATTTGAAAAAGTTCCCTGCAACCCAATGATACTCACGGTCCCATCCGGAATCTTCAAGATCCTGCCCCCAATGCCGTCTGTTCATTTTTGTACCCAGGCTTCCACCGCAGCTCGGAAAAGCAATTGCCAGCCGGGGTTCATAAGCCATTGCAACTATTGCTGCTTTTCCGTAACGCGAGTGCCCTGTAACGCCTAACTTTGCCGCATCAACTTCTTTATCGGTCTGGAAATAATCAATTAGCCTGCTTACACCCCAGCTCCATGCACCCAGGGTACCCCAATCAGTTGGTTTCCTCCAATTACCCTTATTACATAACCCGATCAGGTAACTGGTTAATCCCGAGCCGTTATCCGGTTGAAGCGATCCTGCATCAAAAACACATACACCCCATCCGTTCATGTTGCATAAACTCCAAACCTGTCCAGTGGAGTCCTGAATCCCTCGCCAATTATTATTATAACCGGAACCTGGCCGGAAGCTTTCAAAGTTTGATTCTTTTTATAGTTAGAGGCTTGTATAATAACTTAAAATAGTATAAGATATTTTATACCTTTTTAATTTACAAATAATTCTGCTTCATATATTAGTTTTACACTTAATCAGGGGATATATTGATATCAATTTAACTCAATATATTTAATTTTCATTTGCTCTTTTGAAGGGATAAACCATAACGGCAAGTGGTCAGTACAAGCAATAAACGATTTAAAAAACGGAGATTATCAGGGCAATTATCGGCTATTAGAATTTGGACTTCCAATTTTTCGTCCGGCTTAATCTTTTATACTATTCAGCCCTCAATAATTAATTAATTTAATTATATCAACTCTTGAACTTAATTATTTAATATAATAAGTTAACAAACGAAATTTATTAAAATCCTTAACAGGTGTAAGAAAATGTTTTTTTTGATTGCTTGTGAAAAAATTCTGATGTGAATATTTCTATATTATTTTGTTTAACCTCGAACATGCCAACACAAGTAATTATAAAAATCAGTTCAGGTATATTTAAGCTGAAAGCGCCGTTTTAATAACCGGTTCTAATTCATTTAAGTTAATAGATTAATGTATTATTTTAGTTTTAAAAGGGAAAAACAAAAGATTTTCCTGGCAGGAAACTTTATAAGTTTTCAAAAATTGTTTATTAATCAAGATAGTAATTGGAAATTTTTAAAAGGGAAATATTCTTGAATTTAAATAAAGGAAATGCCTGCGGAAAAAACATACCGGCGCGCGTGTATTTATCCAATCGTATTAATGAACTATTATCTGTCTTCAACCTAAATTTTTATTTTTCACGGAAATATTCATTTGCCTGTTTTACCGAACATATTTTTTCCGGGGATCAGGTTAACAGTTTCATTAACATTAATAATGTAAAATTTAAATCCGCAGTTAAAAAATTAAATTACATGTTCAAAATATTAGATAACCAGGAGGTATAAAATGAAAATGATAATCGCCATAATACGTCCGCACAAACTTGACGATGTTCATCATAATCTGCAGGATGCCGGATTCAGGGGTATTACCATAACAGAAGTTAAAGGCTATGGCAGGCAAAAAGGACACAGGGAAATATATAGGGGTGCCGAGTACAAAATTGAATTCGTTCCCAAAATAAAAATTGAGCTTGTTTGCCCGGATAATTCGGTAGATAAAGCTATTTCAATAATTGTAAATACGTCTAAAACCGGGGAAGTGGGGGACGGCAAAATATTTATCGTTCCTATTGATGAGGTAATCAGGGTCCGGACTGAAGAAACCGGTGAAGAGGCACTTTAATACATAAGTTTTAAAATTAATTAAATTAAGGAGAAATATATAATGAAATTCAGGCTGAGTTTTTTATTTTTTCTAATTGCTGCCGGAGTAACATCTGTTTATGCGAAAGATACTGCGGCCGTATTGTCAGTAGATAAAGGTGATACTGCCTGGCTGCTGGTATCGACCGCACTTGTAATGTTAATGACTCCGGGCCTTGCTCTCTTTTACGGAGGAATGGTAAGACGAAAAAATGTACTGGGTACAATAATGCAGAGTTTCATTGCACTTGGCGTTGTTTCCGTTCAATGGGTGCTAATTGGTTATAGTTTGGCTTTTGGGCCGGATGTAGCGCACTTTATTGGTAATTTAAGCTGGGCAGGGTTAAACGGTGTTGGGGCTGCTCCGGACCCGGATTATGCTGCAACAGTACCTCATCAGGCATACATGATGTTCCAGATGATGTTTGCAGTAATTACTCCTGCTCTTATAACCGGCGCTTTTGCAGAACGATTTAAATTTAAAACTTATCTATTATTTTTATTACTTTGGACTACTTTTGTCTACTGTCCGATAGCTCATTGGGTTTGGGGAACAGGCGGCTGGATAAGAAACATGGGTGCATTGGATTTTGCCGGCGGACTTGTAGTGCACATCAGTTCCGGTACTGCCGCACTTGCGGCAGCAATAATGATTGGTAAACGAAAGGTACATTCGGATGAAATTACAAAACCAAATAATTTAACTATGACTCTTACTGGTGCAGCTCTTCTATGGTTCGGATGGTTCGGATTTAATGCAGGGAGTGCTTTAACTTCTGGCTCACTTGCAACTTCTGCATTCGTAGCTACACACATTGCTGCAGCCGCCGCAACAATGTCATGGTTATTTATTGAATGGATCGACCGCGGGCAGCCTACAGCTCTTGGCGCAGCATCCGGTGCTGTGGCCGGATTAGTAGCAATAACTCCTTGTGCAGGGTTTGTCGGACCGCTTCCTGCTTTGTTGATTGGATTTGGTGTAGGAGTTATATGTTATTATGCGGTTGGAGCTAAAAATAGACTTGGATATGACGACTCTCTGGATGCTGTTGGAGTGCATGGTGTGGGAGGTACTTTCGGTGCATTGATGGTTGCGATATTTGCATCAAAAGTAATTAACCCTGCCGGAAGCGACGGCTTACTTTTGGGTAATATAAATCTTCTGGGTATTCAAGCTATAAGTGTTTTAGCAACAATTGCTTATTCATTCACTGTTACTTTGGTTATTCTTAAAATCCTGGATAAGACATTAGGAATACGGGTTAAAGAAGAGGATGAACTTGACGGGCTTGATTTAAGCCAGCATGGTGAAAGCGGTTACTCTTTTTAATTTTTATTAAGCATTCTATACATCTAATAAGTTCTTTTGAATTTGTTTTGAAAGTATAGAATGCTTCTATTTTCATAGATAGGAAATGCCTCAATGTCCGCTTAACAGTTCATTTTTATTCAATCTCATTCTTGTTTTAATACATGACTAATGGGAGACTAAATGGCATAGCTAAGCACCTCTCCTTCAGGTAGATTATTAAATATTATAATTGCTTTTATAATTGTCAGCTCAATAATTTAAATCATGTTAATTTATGTAACTCATCTTTTGAGAAAATTAATTTTACTTCGCTTCAATTTGCCGCACAAATATTTTATTTATTGCATTAATTCTAACTTGAAAAGGATTACAATAGAAATTCTTTGTAAAATAATATTTTCCAATATTTTATAGCTAAATTCCGGTTAAACATTTTTACTGCAGGGATAAATATTATAGAATAATAAGATCATATAAACTATTTTTTCTTGCCTTTTAAAAAATATTTTTATATTATTGAAACGGTTCAATTGTAAACTAACTAATTGATGAGTAGCGCTATCCAATTGAGAAGGTTTTTCATTAAAGAATCGGTAATAACTTTTTCATAAAAAGAAAGAATGCTATCCTGGGCTGCAAATAATTATTAGCATTTATGCACAGTAAAAAAAATAATTCTCAAAATATTAGAATTTTATGTAAATAATAATAACATAAGATCAAATTAATATTTTGAGTAGGAAAAATGATCGTTGCTAGCTGCAGTTTTAGAAAAAAATTAGCTTCAGGTGTTTATATCTATCGCATCGAAGCCGGAAACTTTGTTGCTGATAGTAAAATGATCTTTATGAAATGACATTTGCAGCCTATTAAATAGTTTAATCTGAGAAGATCACTGCTGAAGGCAATCGAAAAAAGAGTTCGATATCCTGTCCAAAGTAAATACAACCTTCGTAGTGAGATTTCATATAGAAATTGGATAACTCGTATGAACTCTCCTCGATTTTTAGTCAATCAGAGACCCGGGATAGTTAAAATACCGTAAACAGATTTATCAAGCATCAGGAACAATCAGGAAGTTGATAAAAAAATTAACGGAAAATTCAATAATAGAAATAACATACCGGACAATGAAACTTGTTAAAGAATATATTGAATTGCTTAAAGATATAAATTCTGTGACAGAGTCAGAAAGTAAGAAAATGCTAAACAACAAATGACGTATTGGTAAATGATATACTGTTAATCTAAACTTATTATCTCCAAACAAAACCCCAATAAATATTATTATTGGGGTTTTAAATTAAAGAAACTAACAATAATTGAAATATTTAATATTACAGGTAATAACAAAAGTAATTGTCAAAGCAATAATTTCTGTAAGAATAACAATTTATTTTATTTTCTTTTTAATCTTAGTATCAGAAAATAAATTAAAATTTGTTTAAAATAGAAAACAATTATGAGAAATTTTCTAACAGTCCTGGTGTTAAGCCTGGTATTACTTTTGGATTTGGCTGGGCAAAATAATTCTGTGCTAAAATTATGGTATAACAGGCCTGCTGGTCAGTGGGTTGAGGCATTGCCATTAGGTAATGGCAGGCTGGGCGCTATGATTTTTGGGGATCCCTCTTGCGAAAAAATTCAGCTTAACGAGAATACCGTTTGGGCGGGCCAACCAAATCGTAATGATAATCCGGATGCCAAAGCAGCATTGCCGCTAATCAGAAAGTTGATATTTGAAGGTAGATATAAGGAAGCGCAGGATTTAGCAAATCAAAAAGTCATTTCAAAAACCTCGCAGGGGATGCCGTATCAAACAGTTGGAAACCTGAATCTTGTTTTCCCGGGATTAGAGAAATTCTCTAATTATTATCGAGAACTGAATCTTGAGAAAGCGGTCGCAACTATTAAATACACAAGTAATGAAATTAATTTCAATCGTGAGGTATTTACGTCATTTCCCGATCAGGTAATAGTTGTTCGGCTTACGGCTGATAAACCGGGAAAGATTAACTTTTCTGCTTTCATGGATTCTCCGGCAAATGTGAAAATTTCTTTAGATAGTAACGATGAGCTTAAAATGACCGGTACTACGTGTGACCACGAAACTGTAAATGGCGCTGTGAAATTTCAAGCTTTAGTTAAGGTAATTCCTGATGGAGGAAGAGTGATTTTCAACGATTCCTCACTAACTGTTACCGGTGCCAATAGCGCTGTTTTGTTTATTTCAATTGCCTCTAATTTTATTAATTACCATAATATTAGTGCTAATGCAGGCGAACGTGCTGAAAACTATCTTTCAAAAGCAGTATCAAAAGAGTACAGCCAATTACTAAACGACCATATATCTTTTTATCAAAAATACTTTAATAGAGTCTCTTTGGATCTTGGGCAGACAGATTCTATTAACAATCCGACTAATATCCGGATTGAACAATTTGCTAAAGATAATGATCCTCAATTGGCAGAATTGTATTTTCAGTTTGGTAGATACCTTCTGATTTCTTCCTCACAACCTGGTGGCCAGCCTACGACTCTACAAGGTCTTTGGAATAACCAGCTTTTTCCACCATGGGACAGCAAATACACTGTAAACATAAATACTGAAATGAATTATTGGCCGTCTGAAGTTACAAACCTAAGTGAATTGAATGAACCTCTAATCCAAATGATCCGCGAACTCTCAGAAACAGGAAAACAAACTGCACGAGTGATGTATGGAGCTGAGGGTTGGGTTCTGCACCACAATACCGATATTTGGCGTATAAACGGACCAATTGACGGTTCATACTGGGGTATGTGGCCGATGGGTGGAGCATGGCTTTGTCAGCATTTATGGGAAAAATATGCTTTCAATGGAGATAAAAAATATCTTAAATCAGTATATCCTATAATGAAAGGAGCGGTTGAGTTTTTCCTAAGTTTTTTAGTAGAAGAACCAACTCACAAATGGTTGGTTGTTTGTCCTTCAGTTTCGCCGGAAAACTCCCCGTCATGTCATCCGGAATCTTCCATTTCAGCCGGAACAACTATGGATAACCAACTGCTTTTTGATCTTTTTAATAAAACTATTAAAGCCGCTGTAATTCTTAAAACCGATAAAGAACTGGTTCGAAAAATGAAGGAAACATTGAAACGATTGCCTCCAATGCAGATTGGGCAGTATGGACAATTGCAGGAATGGCTTTATGACTGGGATAATCCAAGTGATCACCACCGTCATGTTTCACATTTGTACGGTGTATTTCCTTCGAACCAGATTTCACCATTCAGGACACCCGAACTTTTTAATGCTGCACGTACCTCGCTTGTTTACCGCGGCGATCCTTCTACGGGATGGTCGATGAATTGGAAGATAAACCTTTGGGCACATTTTCTTGATGGCAACCATGCCTATAAATTAATGACCGATCAGATAAGTCCTGTGGATAGTTGCGACTACAGCCATATTGATTTTTATGGAAAAGGGGGCACATACCCCAACATGTTTGATGCCTGCCCGCCTTTTCAAATTGACGGCAATTTTGGCTTTACCACTGGACTTGCAGAAATGCTGCTGCAAAGCCAGGATGGTTCGATACAAGTTTTGCCGGCATTACCCGATAAATGGAAAGACGGTAACGTTAAGGGGCTTTGTGCTCGCGGCGGTTTTAAAATTGAAGATATGGAATGGAAAAATGGAAAAATTGTAAAACTGGTGATTAAATCAACGCTCGGAGGTAATTGCCGTATCCGCTCTTATACTCCATTGAGGGCAAATTCAAAAATAAAATTGAAAATAGCTAATGGTGAAAATACTAATCCATTTTATCAGATACCCGAAGGGAAGAAGCCTCTGATTTCCAAAAAGGTAAAACTAAAATCTTTACAATTAACAAAAAGTTATGTTTATGATTTTAATACAACTCCGGGCACGACCTATTTTATTAATGGGAAATAATTAATTATGAGAAAAATATTTAATTTGTTTGTTATTCTTTTCCTGTTAAGTCAGCGGTGCATTGGTCAGAATGTAAACTGGGTAAGTAGTACTGAACACTCCAAATGGGTAATTAATAGGCCAATTAAACTGCAGCGATTTATTTCCTCAAAATTTGTAGATGCAGAAATATTCCCGGGGCAAAAACAACAAACTATAGAAGGTTGGGGCGGTTGTTTTAACGAACTGGGGTGGGATGCGTTGCAGTTGCTCAATATTAAAGAGCGTGAGTCTGTATTGAGAGCTCTTTTTAATCCGGATAACGGTTTGAAATTTAATATTTGCCGGATGCCTATCGGTGCAAACGATTATGCACGCAATTGGTATTCGCTTGACGATTCTGCGGGTGATTTTAACATGAAATATTTTAACATCGTCCGGGATCGTAAAATTTTAATACCTTATATTCATGAAGCAATGAAATATAATCCGACTCTTAAGTTATGGGCTTCGCCATGGAGTCCTCCGGTTTGGATGAAAACCAACAAACATTATGCAAATGCACCCGGCGACCATAACGATTTAAAACCTGAAAATGCTGTTCTTTCCGGCAACCAGTTCATTCAAGAGGAAAAGTACTTGTCGTCTTATGCCCTTTATCTTTCGAAGTTCGCTAAAGCTTATCAGGCTGAAGGGATCAATGTATATTCCGTGCATTTTCAAAATGAACCTTTTACGCGTAACCAATGGCCGAATTGTTCATGGACTCCTACGGCGATGCGCAATTTTATTACCGGCTACCTTGGGCCGACTTTTCATAAAGAAAAGTTAAATACCGAATTATGGTTAGGCACATGGAATAACGATGTAATTGAAAATTTCGATACTGTGTTATCTTCCCCGGAAGCAATGAAGTACATTGCCGGAGTTGGTTTGCAATGGGAAGGCAAAAATATAATACAAGCACTTCATAAAAAATATCCGGCGGTAAAACTAATGCAAACAGAATCGGAATGCGGCAATGGGGATTTTTCATGGAATGATGCCAGGCATCTTTTTGACCTGATGAAAATATATCTGGATGGCGGTGCTGTTATATATACATACTGGAACATGGTACTTGCGGATAAAGGGACCAGCACCTGGGGTTGGAATCAGAACGCATTAATTCAAATCGACAAAAATTCCCGAAAAGTTACTTACACACCGGAATACTACGCATTCAAACATGTTAGTTGTTTTGTTCCTGCGGGTTCATTTAAAATTGAATGCAGTGGAAATTGTAGAGAAGTTCTTGCCTTTGTTAATACTAAAAATGAAGTTGTTGTGGTAATGTGCAATCCTGAAAGTAAACCCAAAACAGTGAGTGTTAAAATTAAGAATAATTATTTTAGTGCTGCGTTGCAAACAAATTCATTTAACACTTTTACTTTTAAATTGTAATAAATAAATATATTCATCCAAAGGAAATTATTATGAATAAAAAAATACTCTTTATAATTTTGGCGCTTTCATTTGGAATTTCTATAATATCCAAATCGCAAGTCCCGGATGTTCCTTTTCAGCCTACATGGGAATCATTATCAAACTATCATTGCCCTGAGTGGTTCAGGGATGCTAAGTTTGGGATTTTTATTCATTGGGGTGTGTATTCCGTTCCTGCTTATGGTACCGAATGGTACCCGCGGTTAATGTACTCCGATACCGTTACGTGGGGATTAAACTATTATCAGCATCATGTAAAAACTTACGGTACTCCAGATAAATTTGGTTATAAAGAATTCATTCCTATGTTTAAAGCCGAAAAATTTGATGCTAACAAGTGGGTTGAATTATTTAAAAAATCCGGAGCAAAATATATTGTGCCCGTCGCAGAACATCACGACGGCTTTGCGATGTACAAATCCGATCTTACACGATGGAATGCATTTAACATGGGCCCAAAGCGGGATGTTATTGGAGAATTAGCAGAAGCAGCACGTGCGCAAGGACTAATATTTGGCCTTTCATCACATCGCGCCGAGCATTGGTGGTATATGGGAGAAGGGAAAAAATTAAACTCCGATGTTAACGATCCTAAGTATGCCGATTTTTATGGCCCGGCCACACTTTTCAATCCGTTTGAAGCTAAAGATAGAATACCCGCATCTACGGAATTTATGAACGATTGGTTATTGCGATGTTGTGAACTTGTGAATAAATATCATCCGCAGGTTTTCTATTTTGATTGGTATATAGAAGTGCCGGAATTTGAGCCATACAGAAAAACATTTGCCGCTTATTATTATAACCATGCTAAAGAATGGGGAAAAGAAGTTGTAATTAATTATAAAGACGAAGCCTATCCTGATAATGTGGCCGTTTACGATATTGAACGCGGCAGCAGCAGAGCAACTAAAAAATTTCCATGGCAAACCGACACTTCCATTGGTAAAAAATCGTGGGGATATATCGATGGTGAAGAAAACAAATCTCCAGGCGAATTAATTGATCTTCTTATTGATATTGTTAGCAAAAATGGAAATCTGTTGCTCAATGTCGGGCCTAAACCTGATGGGACAATAACACAGGAACAAACTAATGTATTATTGTCTATAGGGAAATGGCTAGATGTAAATGGTGAAGGTATTTATGGTACGCGTCCGTGGGATGTTGCAGAAGAAGGCCCAACAATAGCTCAGGATGGAACTTTTGCCGAATTCAAACCGGTAAATTATACATCAAAAGACATTCGCTTTACAACAAAAAATGGATTTGTTTATGCTTTTCTTTTGGATATTCCCATAGAGAAAATTTCTATTATTTCGCTTGCAAAGAAAGCAGGACATGGAGTGGTTGGAAAAGTAGAATTACTTGGAAGCAAGGAAACAATTAAATGGTCTCAGAATGATAATGAGTTACAGATTGAACCTTCAAACAATTATCCATCTGCGAAGGCAATTTGTTACCGGATATCTTTTAAAAATTTTAATAATTAAAATAAATAATCAATGACAACTTCACGAATGGAATTTATTAGAAATACAGGATTAAAAGGATTAACATCCGTGAATTTATACGTTAAGTTTTTATCAGAGAATGGATTTCTCTTCCAAAGATAAATGAAGGAACTAAATCTCATGAATTTTATGAAATTTGCGTTTTTTTTTACTTTTATTATAATGTTATTTACTGCAAATGCACAGAATCTCGGTTCATCTGCAGGAGAGATTACAATTAAAGCTAAAGAAACTCATCAGACGATGATTGGGCTTGGAGCATCTATTGCTTGGGCAGACGACCAGTTAGCTTCACACCCACAATTAAATGAGATTTGTAATTTAATCGTTAATGATCTTGGAATTAATATTTTACGTTTAATGAATACTTTTCAGTATGGTTTTATCAGCAATGGAACTGCAGATTCCCTTATAGTGTCAAGCATGTATAAAAATAAAGGGCAAAAACCTATAATCCTTATTAGTTCATGGTCTCCACCGGCTAATCTTAAGAGCAACAATAGTACTACAAACGGTGGGACGTTAATAAAAGATTCTACCGGAAAATTTGTATATGCCGGTTTTGCAAAGTACTGGACAGACGCAATCTCTGGTTATAGCAATCTTGGTGTAGCGCCGGATTATATCAGCATTCAAAACGAGCCTGATTTTACGGCTTCTTATCAATCATGCTATTTTCCTGCTAAAGAAAATTTCTACAACGCAGGCTATAATACGGCATTGGATTCAGTATATTCAGCAATTCAGAAGTCTGGTTTCCATACTAAGATTATTGGTCCCGAGGTATTTGGGATAGCTAATAACGAATTCCAAAATTATGTCAATGCACTTAACAATAATGAGCTTGATGATTATGCTTATCATTTGTACACCGGGGAATCCAATAATGTAAATAATAATTCTGATCCGGATTTGTTTATTGTTAACTTAAGCGCTATTGCAAACGATTATCCCGGCAAACCTATCTGGATGTCCGAATACGACCGGGGTGATTGGTTTAATACCGTTTGGCTCATAAACAATTGTATTGTAGATGGGAATGTTTCGGCTTACTTATGGTGGGAATTGGTATGGGGGTCTGGTGGAAACCCCTTAATAGAAATGCAGACAAACTCGTACACAATTTCTAAATTTTACTGGGCGATAAAACATTTTTCAAAATTTATTTCCGCCGGTTCGGAAAGAGTTACCGCATTAAGCGATTCTAATAATGTTAAGACATCTGCTTTCATAAATCCCGCCGGAAATATTCTGACTATTGAGATAATTAATACCGGTTCACAAACACAAACTATAAATCTGAATATCCAGGATTTTATACCGGTTAGCGGAATTGTTATCCGGACTACAGATGATTCAAATTATATAGTTATAGACAGCAGCTTTAATAATAATATACCATTGGATTATCCTGCACGTTCCATTACTACTATATCTTTCTCCGGTAGTTTGGTTACATCGGTAGAAAATCGCCAATTAAATCCAGTTCAGTTTTCTTTATCTCAGAATTATCCAAATCCATTCAACCCGGAAACCACAATTGAATTTTTCATCCCCGAAAGAAGTAATGCCCGGATTGTTCTTGTAAATACTTTGGGCCAGGTCGTTAAGGAAGTTGCAAACGGAAATTATGCTGCTGGCAAACATCAGATACAATTAAATGCATCGGATCTTTCATCAGGAGTTTATTTCTATAGATTGGATGCTGGTTATTATTCTACTACTAAAAAATTAGTTCTTCTTAAGTAATTATTTATGCACAAAGAAAATTTAAATTATTTTTTTAAATCGAAACGTTGGAGGAATTATGGAAAATAAACTCTTGGAAAAATTTTTTTGTTTATTAATGCTTTTAATGGTAGTAAGCATATCCATTGATGCTCAATCATTAAACCAGAACGGTGGTTTTGAAGAAACTTCAATAGGTCAAAAACAGGACACGGCGATAGCCTATTGGGATCTTATTGTCGGCACTGATGCTTCGGCTTATTTTTATGTTGAAGATTCCGTCGTCCATGGGGGCAACCGGGCTCTTTCAGTCGAAGTTACAAAGGTGGCGATAAATGCATATGATGTTCAGGCTGTAAATGAACCATTTAAGGTTGCACCAAATACAACATATAAATATTCTATTTGGGCAAAAGCTGATAAAGTAGGGCCTATTGTTGATTTTACAGTTGGAGATTATTCTTATTACGAATGGGGAAGAGCCGGTCAGGTTGCTATGACAACGGATTGGCAGCAAGTAACCTTTAATTTTACAACTCCGGCAAATGCGCCTGATTCTGGGAGAGCTCCCATACACTTTGCAGAGCCTGCTAATGCTATCTTCGGTGATGTGCGGTATTATGTCGATGATCTGCAGATTAGTGCCTCCATCACAGATGTTTTGAACAAACAAATTCCCAATAACTTTTATCTGAGTCAAAACTATCCAAATCCATTTAACCCGGCTACCATAATCAGTTACTCAATACCTAAGTTCACTTATGTGTCCTTGATAGTATACAATATTTTCGGTCAGAAAGTAGCAATCCTTTACCAAGGTTTTCAGAATGCGGGTACGTACAAAGTTAATTTTAATGGAACAAGATTAGCCAGTGGAACTTATTTTTGCCGGTTTGAGGCAGATAAGTTTATTGATACAAAGAAACTGATTTTACTTAAGTAGTTAATGCTGGAAGTACGATCTTTTAATCCATGTATTTATAAATAGGCATTAATGTTATAAAAGTGTAATTAATCATACTTTTTAAATTTACACTTAAAAAGACAAATATTGAATTAATATACTTATCCGATTTATCTGTTTAATAATAAATCATTTAGAAAAATTACTCGCTACAGCAAAGTAAATTAGGTATATTATTCAAACTTACTTAATTATTTAAACTGTTAATATATAATAAGTTAATTGAACGTTGATTTTCAAAATTTCTAATTATATTTTTACAGATTATGTAAATTAAACCATTTCAATAAAAGGCATTTTTTCAAAAAATGCCGGAGATATAAATGAAAAAAGTTACAATTGAAGATGTTGCTAAAAAAGCCGGAGTATCAAAAGGGACGATATCTGCTGTCATTAATGCTAAAAATTCGGTTAAACCACAGACCCGAGACAATATATTATCTGTAATGAAAGAATTGAACTTTCGTCCGAAAGGCGTAGCAAGAAATTTAAAAAATGGCAATCAGGACAAAAGTATAGGTATAATAATTAAAGATCTTAATTATCCTTTTTATACTGCAATTGCTTCCGGAGTTCGGGAGTATGCTAAAGGGAAGGGGTATTCGGTGCTTGTAGCCAGTTCCGAGAATGACCATGAATATGAGAAAACATTATCTCATTTATTTTCTGCAAAAGATATAAAAGGGATTATTGTTGCACCTATCGTGGCGGGTGCCGTTGAAATAGAGCATCTCTTTAAATTAAAAATGATTAATTATCCCTTTATTTTATTGGAAGATGTAAAGGGAATTCAGGCAAATGTTATTGCCATAGATAATTTAAAAGCAATAAAGAAAGCTGTCAAATACCTCATAGATAGCGGTCATTCAAAAATTTTACATTTTGCCGGCCCGGCATATTCGTCGCATACTTTGGAGAGAATAGAGGGGTTCCGCCATGCTTTTAGTGAAAGTCCGCTTGTTTTTCATAAGGATATGATAGTTCATATCGGATCAAATTATGATGAAAGCTTTAATAAAACACATGAATATTTTAAAGATAAAAGTAAAAAAGATTACCCCACCGCTATAGTATGTTTTAATGATATGCAGGCACTTGCAGTGATGGCGGCATTAAAAGAAATGAATGTCAAAATTCCGGATGATATTTCTATTGTCGGGAATGATGATATTTATTATGCAAGAATTTATCCGGTACCGTTAACAACTATAAGAGCTCCGCAACATGAAATAGGGAGAAAAGCTGCGGAAATTTTAATAAGAAATATTGAGGCTACTAAGCTTTTACCCGTTGAACGCGTATTTTTTGAAACGGAATTTATTATAAGGGAATCAACTAAAGTATTGAATCCAAATAAAAAATAAGCATAAAGTAAATTTCTTACTTAAGTTTGACTGAAATATTCTGTTTATCCCGGGTAAAGTTTTTTATTACATTTATTATTTATTTTATTAAAGTATTGATAAGGGAGACTTTTTAAATCCTCACTTTTACAACTATTAACAAAATATTTTTTTTATTAAAATAACGGGGAAAATAATTTATTATTCAATAATTCGGGCAATTATTGGTTGACATTTAGAACGATTATTGTTATAATTGAAACGGTTCAAAATAAAATAGAACGATTATAATGCCAATTTTGATTCTGAATTATGTTAATACATATTTGATTCCAAGTTGTGAATAAAAAACCCTGATTATTATAATAAATAAATATTTTCTATGTATAAAAATAGATTCATTATTAGGCTAAAGAATTTATAAAACTCGTAAAGTCATACATTCTCTAATATAGATTACTTCACATGGAAACTGAAAATGAATGAAAAAACAATTCAATATAAAACTGTCATTCTCGAAGATTTAGTAAATTATAAAAATCCTAAATTATCCATTCCAGATAGAGTAGCAGACCTATTGAACCGCATGACTATTGAGGAAAAAGTATCTCAGATGCTTTGTATATGGGGACAAAAAAAGACAATATTATTGGATGAAGAAGGAAATATTAACCTTCAAAATTTAGGACTTCACCTCCAGCATGGAATTGGTCAAATAGGGAGGTTAAGTGATACCGCAGGGGGGCAGAATGCTGTTGAAATGGCTCGGCTTGCAAATTCGCTCCAAAAATTTTTTGTTGAAGAAACACGATTAGGCATTCCGGTTATCTTTCATGAAGAGTGTCTTCATGGACTTGTAGCAAAAGATTCGACAAGCTACCCACAACCCATAGGATTATCCTCAACATTTAATCCGGAACTTATTGAAGAAATATTTACTGCTATTGCCTCAGAAGCAAGAGCCAGAGGAGTACATCAGGCATTAACACCTGTTTTGGATGTAGCTCGCGACCCGCGTTGGGGTAGGGTTGAAGAAACTTTTGGCGAAGACCCGTACTTAATTTCAAAGCTTGGTATTGCCGCAGTTAAAGGTTTACAAGGTGATGGTTGTTTTAAAGATAAAAACAGGATGATTGCCACTTTAAAACATTTTGCCGCTCACGGTCAACCGGAATCAGGCTCCAATTGCGGGCCTGCTAATTTTTCAGAACGCGTATTAAGAGATATATATCTCTTCCCATTTAAGGAAGTTATTAAAAATGCGGATCCCAAAAGCGTTATGGCATCTTATAATGAAATAGACGGCGTTCCGTCTCATGCCAATAAGTGGTTGTTAAAAAATATATTAAGCTGTGAGTGGAAATTTGAAGGATTTGTTGTTTCGGATTATTATGCTATTACTGAGTTAAATAAAAAAGAGGATACAATTAGCAACGGGTTGGCAAAAGATAAAAGCGATGCCGCACTTTTAGCTGTTAATGCCGGTGTTAACCTTGAATTGCCTGACCCGGATTGTTATCCTGAACTTATTAACCTTGTTCAAAGTGGAAAACTGGATGAGTTGGTTATTGATAAAATGGTATATTCATTATTAACATATAAGTTCCAGCTTGGTTTATTCGACAATCCATACGTTGAGGTAAATCCCGAAATTAACGAATTAAAAATAGAAAATAATAGAAAAATTGCGCTTCAGGCAGCTAAGGAAGCCATTACATTGCTAAAAAACGAAAATGATCTGCTTCCATTAAAACCCAAAAAAGGTAATACAATTGCCGTAATTGGGCCAAACGCAGACCGGGTATTGCTTGGTGGATATAGCGGCAAACCCAGATATTTTACTACTGTATTGCAAGGTATAAAGGAAAAGCTAGGTAAAGATGTGAATGTGTTATATAGTGAAGGCTGCAAAATTACTGTGAATGGTTCTTGGGATGAAGATATTGTCTCTCTGCCGGATCCTAACGAAAATCAAAAGCTGATTCGTAAAGCCGTTTATGTGGCAAAAAAATCCGATTTCGTAATTCTTGCTTTAGGGGAAAATGAGCAGATTTCCAGGGAAGCATGGACTAAAGTTCATCTGGGCGATAGAGTAAACCTTGAATTATTTGGAATGCAGAATGATTTAGTAAAAGCTATCTTGAGAACCGGTAAGCCTGTTGTCGTCTTACTTTTTAACGGAAGGCCTAATTCATTTAATTATATAAATGATAATGTCTCCTCAATTTTAGAGTGCTGGTATTTAGGACAGGAAACCGGTCACGCCGTTGCAAATGTCCTTTTCGGTGATTTTAATCCTGGCGGGAAACTTCCTATTTCCTTTCCCAGGTCGGTGGGGCATATTCCATGCTATTATAATCATAAACCGTCAGCAAGGCGCGGTTATCTTTTTGATGATATTTCACCGCTATACCCTTTCGGGTTCGGACTAAGTTATACAAGTTTTAAGTTTAGTAATTTAAAAATCAAAAAACCATCAATAAAAATGGGTGAATTGCAAAAGGTTTATGTCGATGTTGAAAACACAGGAAGAAGATTCGGTACGGAAGTAGTCCAAATGTATATCAGGGACGTTGTAAGTTCAGTAACACGGCCTGTAAAAGAACTAAAAGGTTTTAAAAAAATTCAATTGAAACCCTCCGAAATAAAAACAGTTGAGCTTAATATTCTTCCGGAACATCTCGCATTTACTGATATAAATAAAAATTATACTATTGAACCGGGGGAATTCGAAATTATGGTAGGCAATTCGTCCCGCGATGAAGATCTAATTAAAATTACTTTTGAAGTTTACTGATAATTCAATTGATTTTAATTTCTCATCTTGAACAAATTTCTGGTTGAAGAAAGCATATATTGTTCTTAAAAAATAGAAAAATTAAATTTGTAAAAATTATTCATAATTTTATTCATGATTAGATGGCTTAACAGTAGACCGGAAATAATTGTTTAACTGTTTATATAATGAAATGTTATAATCAACATTTTATTTATAATATAAGATATCCTTCTCTAATATTAAAATCTGTGGAGTAAATTGTGCAGAACACTTTAGAAAAGCTTTCCTTAAAGGAAAAAATTGGCTTTAGTTTAGGGGATTGCGCATCCAATCTTTTTTTCCAAACCTTTATATTATTTCTAATGTTCTATTATACGGATGTATTCGGCCTGCCTGCTGCTGCTGTAGGGACAATGTTTTTAGTTACTCGTATTTGGGACGCTTTCTTCGATCCTGTTATTGGTATGATATCGGATCGTACCCAAACACGTTGGGGCAAATTCCGGCCATTCCTTCTTTGGCTTGCCCTTCCATTTGCGATTATAGGAATTTTAACTTTTACTACTCCGGGATTCAATAGCACAGGTAAATTAGTATACGCATATATAACTTACTCTTTGATGATGATGATATATTCCGGTATTAATGTCCCTTATTCGGCTCTGATGGGTGTAATTACTCCTAATTCAGAACAGCGTACTATACTTTCTTCTTACAGGTTTGTTGCAGCATTTGCAGGCGGTTTTATAGTGCAGGCTGTTACTGTATATCTTGTTGGTTTTTTCGGTAAAGACAATGTAAAAGTTGGCTGGCAGTTGACCATGAGCTGCATTGCCGGATTGGCATTTGTATTTTTCATGATAACTTTTCTTACTACTAAAGAAAGAGTTAGTCCTCCTAAAGAACAAAAGGCAAATTCCAGACAAGATATTAAGGATTTATTTACGAATAAACCCTGGCTTTTGGTTGCCGGAGCCACAATTTTCCAGCTAATTTATATTGTAATTCGAAGTTCTTCGCAAGTATATTATTTTAAATATTATATCGGGGCGCAGCAGCTTAATCTTTTCGGACATGTTTTTAATATGACCTATGAAGAATTTACTTCATTCTTTATGATGACAGGTACAATTGCAACTGTTATTGGGGCAATCCTAACTGACAAGTTCGCAAAAATATTTGATAAAAAGAATACCTATTTGGGTTTTCTGATTGTAAGTGCTGTTTTGTGCAACTCGTTTTATTTTTTGCAACCGCAAAACGTAATGCTTATCTTTATTCTGAACCTGCTTATCTCTTTCTTTTTTGGCCCGGTATCGGTACTTCAATGGGCCATGTACACTGATGCAGCAGATTTTTCAGAGTGGAAAAATAATCGCCGTGCTACAGGCCTTATTATGGCTGCATCATTATTCGCTTTAAAACTTGGGCTTTCTTTAGGTGGAGCTATTGTCGGATGGGTTTTGGCTTATCATGGATTTGCTGCCAACCAGTTACAAACACCGGAATCTATGCGCGGAATAATATTACTAATAAGTATTTATCCTTCAGCTTTCGGAATAATAGGCGGATTACTAATGTTGTTCTATCCGCTTACCAATAAAATGATGATTAATATTGAAGAAGATTTAACAGCCAGAAGAAAAAAAACTTCTAACGACTTGATTGAAGCTTCTTAAATAAAAACGAATAATGAAATTTTGATGATAGAATTGAAAGCAAATTTTTAAAAAATCGTTTTACAATTTTTATAAAAAATATTATTAACTCATTCGGAGCGAAGTTCATTCTTTATTGATATGTTTATAAAAACAAAAAAATTAAGTATTTTTTTCCTTTTATTATTCGAATTTTTTCCTGCACAGAAATTATCGCCGGCTGTCTTTTCCGGCTCATATATTTCTGGTAAATATCCTGATTTATTTGAAGAATTATTGGGCAAAAGCCAATTAGAGGTCAAATCTAAAATTAACAAAGCAGTTAATCAATTGTTCTATGGCAACGATTCCACTCAAAGAGTTTATTATCCCGTCGGAAAAGACAAGGCATATATTGAAGACATTAATAATAACGATATTCGGACTGAAGGAATGTCTTATGGTATGATGATTACCGTTCAGTTAGATATGAAGAATGAATTTGACAGGATCTGGACTTGGGCCATTACGTATATGCAGAATAAAAATGGGCAATCGAAAAATTATTTTGCCTGGCACTGCAAAACAGACGGTACAGTAATAGATTCTAATTCGGCTTCAGACGGTGAAGAATGGTTTGTTATGGCGCTCTTTTTTGCATCTGCCAGATGGGGTGATGGTGAAGGTATTTATAATTATAAAGCAGAAGCACAAAAAATATTGAATGCAATGCTTGGTAAAAATGAATCCTCAGACCGAAATGACGCTGTTACTAATATGTTTAATAAGAAAGAGAAACTGGTGGTATTTGTACCCATTGGAAAGGCTGATGATTTTACCGATCCGTCATATCATATGCCTCACTATTATGAGCTTTGGGCGCGCTGGGCAGATACTAATAATACATTTTGGTGCAGTGTTGCTGCTGCAAGCAGGGAATTTTTAAAAAAGGTGGCTAATCCGGTTACAGGCTTAGCCCCGGATTTTGCTGAATTTAATGGTAATCCGTCTAATCCATGGGGAAGAGGCCATAGTAACTTCCGTTATGATGCCTGGCGGGTTGCTATGAATATCGCTGTTGATTATGAATGGTTTGCACGCGATAACAGGGAAATATTGGAATGTAATCAACTGCTGGATTTTTTCTATTCAGAGGGGTTAACAAAATACGGGTGCATTTATACTTTGGAAGGCAAAAAACTTTCAAACGATCACCCGGTTGGTCTCATGGCAATGAACGCAGTTGCCTGTCTTGCTTCTACAAATGTAAACAGGAAAGAGTTTCTTGAAGAATTATGGAACGTTCAAATTCCTACCGGTCATTTCCGTTATTATGATGGTATGCTGTATATGCTGGCAATGCTGCAAGTAAGTGGTAATTTTAAAATTTATAATCTGGATAACAAACCGGTTCCTGGTTGTTCTGATAGTTCGAATTAAAATAGTACCTAATAAAAAAATTGTTGTTGATAGGGCAAGTGTTAAACCATGTAATCTTCGTACGCGGAAAGATTTTATCATATTTCTTTCACACGGTAATCTTTCGGAGATCATTCAATTTGAAGAATTGATAGTACTTATTCGAAAGCAATGTATGACCTTGGGAAACCGGGATTAGATGGACTTATAGCCATATGAGAGATGATTATAAAAGCAAAGTAATGAATCTTGTTCGCTACGCAAACAAGGTTCTTTGTTGGCCATTTTTACAGATCGAAAAAATAATGAAGATTATGTTATTTGAGTATGCTTCAAACGCATTTACATATCTGCAAATACGGTAAGCAAAATTAAACTTTTTCACCGAACCCTAATTATATATTCCGGTTATGCAATTACTTGCATTTCCTAAATCTTTAATTGATAGATTTTTCCGTTGAGATAAAAAATTAATTATTTTTTAAAATTCTCTTGTTTTTTCTTAAAATTGTTTTTAATTTAATTTAAATGATATAATTAAATTTGAAACGGTTCAAAATGTTCAATGTTAAGATTAGATGGGATTTAAATCGAAGAAACGCAAGAATAGTATCTCCGGTTCAGGTAAAGGGAGCCTGCTTGCTAAATTAGCTTATATATTTGTTTGTTTTCAAGTCTGATTCTTTTGTTGAAAATAAATTTATTTGATTAACTCTGACAGTTAAGGATATTGTAAATATTTATAGTACTGATAAGTTTATTTAATCACTTAATAACAAAATAAAAGGTTGAAAAATGCTTTTATTCAAAAAACCCCTAATAATTTTTTATTTCCTTTTAATCGGATCTTCAATCGTTTCCGGTCAGGGAAAATTTGGTCAAATTCAAGGTGTTATATCTGATTCAACAACTAAACAGCCTTTATTTGGTGCAAGCGTCATTATACAAGGTACTGCAATGGGAGCAGCTACGGACTTGGATGGTAATTACAAATTAAGTCAAATTTCTCCCGGTCGGTATACTATTATAATCAGTTATATTGGCTATAAAGAAAAATCTATCGCGGTTGTTGTTGATGCAGGAGTTACTCGTAAATTATATGTAGCGCTTCAAAGTGTGGCACTTGAAGGTCAGGAAATAGTTGTAACAGCTCAGGCTTCGGGACAAAAACAAGCCATTAACGAGCAACTTACTTCCAATACTATAATAAATGTGGTATCATCTGAAAAAATTCAACAATTGCCGGATGATAATGCCGCAACAGCGCTCAGCCGTCTGCCTGGTGTTTCCCTGATGAACGGGGACCAGGTAGTCATTCGAGGAGTTCAGGCTAAAATGAATCAAATTCTAATAAACGGCATTGAATTACCATCAACAGATATGACGGACCGTGCATCAGATCTTGGCTTTATATCATCAAATTTGCTCTCCGGTATTGAAGTTACAAAAGTTCTTACACCGGATATGGATGCCAATACTGCCGGCGGCACCGTTAATTTAAGGTTAAGGGAAGCGCCAACAGGTATCCATTTTGATGTTCTTGCCCAGGGAAATTACAATTCATCGGATTATACCACGGATAATTATAAATATTGGGGAAGTGTCAGTGACCGTTTCTTTAATGATAAATTTGGTGTTTTTTTACAGGGAAGTATGGATCGTTCAGATGGCGGCAACCAAAGCGCTTCCATTACACCGGAAATTAATGGATCTGCCGGCACGGTATATGGCCAGGCTGTTTATCAAACAGGAGGTGCAAATTTTGAATACGATGATGATGTTGTTAAAACTGCCGGCGGGAGTTTTATATTAGATTATAAACTTCCGGATGGAAAAATAGTTTTTCAGAATACTTATTCCGGCCAGGTTACAGATCAACGGAATAATATTGTTCAACTAAGTTTTGATAATACCACGGCAAACTATACACAAGATTACGACTTATATGGAAAGGATTTATGGATTAACGCTCTGCAGGCTGAAAATACTTTTGGCGATATAAAAGTCGAAGCAAGTTTATCGCATTCCGCCACAGAACAATATACTCTGTTTGCAGATCAGGCAACCGGGCCTGGTAATCAATGGGATGAATTTATGAATCAAAGTCAGATTATTGCTCCTTTTGGATTTAATTCTCAAGGTAACAAAATAACATATAATTCCGCTCAGGCTGAACAAGCAATGACATTGCAAAAAACCTTTCCTATTTTTGACAATATTAATCGGGCTGACATAGATAGTGCAGAAATAGCAGGATGGACAGGGGCTTATAATAATCAATTTTATCAGCACTTATATAATGCATCTTTTGATGTTACAGCGCCGCTTAATATTTCCAATGATATCACGGCAATATTTAAAGCAGGCGCTAAATATATAAGAACAACACGTGAAAATGTTTATACGGAGTATTTCGCTCATGGTCCTTCGGATTTATATAATCCTAATGATTTGGCTTCAATCAATTTCTTCCCGGGTACACAACTAAGCCCTGCTAATCAGTTGCATTTAACGCAAATTTTGCAAAATAATTTTACAAGAGGACAAAATTTTCTAAGCGATGAATATAATTTTAAAAATGGTTTTACTGAAGTAATAAATTCGGATGTTTATAGCGATTGGTTGCAAAAAGATATGGCTGGCTGGTCCTCGCCGCTTCAAGAAGCTGACAGTTGGAAAAATAATTGGAACGGCGCAGAACAATTTACGGCAGGTTATTTAATGGGTACTTTTAATTTTTCTCAAAAATTAACTTTACTTGGCGGTGTTCGTTATGAAAGTTATAATATGATTTATCATGCTAATTTCACATATGTTATTCAAAGTATTTACGGTAACGCAATTACTACTCAATACGGTTCTATTATGGACTCCACCAATCCTGTTAGTTTATTACACGAAGTACCTTCAAATTACTTTAACGTTGACCGGACGGACAATAATTTCTTCCCCAATTTGCAGCTTAAATATAATGTTAACGATTGGTCGGATATTAGAATTGCTTATTCAACCGGTATCTCCCGACCGGATTATTTATCAATTATTCCCAAAATCGCAGTTTATCCGGATGCTGACTATGAATTAGGAAATCCTACACTAAGGCCTACTAAAGCTCAAAACTTTGATGTTGTTGGATCCATATACAGTAATATAGTTGGCCTTTTAACGATAGACGCATACTATAAGCAATTAAAAGATGTAATGTTCAATACCCAAATATACTATGGAAATCTAGCTGATTATGCCGGTAATATCAATCTTCCCGACTCAGCATTTTTTGCGCAGAGATTTGGTTATACAACAAGAGCTCAGGATATTGTTAATACTTCTTTAAATAATCCAAATCCCGGTTATATCAGAGGTGTTGAAATTGATTGGCAGACAAGTTTCTGGTATTTACCATTTCCATTTAATTTGGTTGTATTAGATGCAAACTACACAAAATCCGGGTCAAATATGGCCTATCAGGTTATTCAGAATAATCCGGTTACTGTTCGTCAGCCAAACGGCAAGCTTCAAACTGTATACCAAACGACCGATACTGTTTATGTCGGAAGATTAATTCAGCAGGCTAACGATGTTGTAAATGTTGCGCTCGGTGTTGATTATAAAGGATTTTCCGGACGTATGTCATTTAATATGCTTGGTAATGTATTAGATAATGTAGCTTTAAGGCCTGAAGAATCTGTATATACCGGCAATATATATAATTGGGCTTTTTTGCTAAAGCAAGATCTGCCGGTTAATGGTTTGAGTATTGGTGTGAATGGACTAAATATTTTCCATAATGCAGTAAGGACGTATCAAAATTACAGAATGGGACCGACTCTACCAATCACACACAATGAAGTGTCCGTTTTATATTCACCAACAACATTCCAGGCTAATTTACGATACTCTTTTTAAAGGTTTATTTTAATCAAATAGTATTAAAAAAAGGAGGTGGCTGTTCAAAAATAAAATATTTTTTAGTTTGAGAAACAATTTCTCAAAAAAGACCAACATTTAATTAATTTATTAGGAGGCTCAAAATGAGTAAGTTCTTACGAGTTTTCGGTTTGTTCTTTCTTTTATTCTTGCCGTCTGTTTTTGCACAAACATTATCAGATTATGTCTTGTCGCAAAGCGGCGATACTCTTGTGATAAAAGATGACACAGATTATGGTTCCCCGAATACATTATACTCTGTTCTTAGTATAGATACTGTTGCTCCTGCAGATCGTGTATATGAGTTGCACAATGGTGGAATTTATTCCCTTGTAAATACTCCTACTACTTCATCAAGTCAAAGAGCAATTATTATGGGTCCAATCCAAACATCTATAAAATTAAGTCAAAGTACTCTGCCGCCGCCGGTTCTTCAGGGTGCTGTTTATCAGGGTGGTTCTTCTACAGGAGGTATAAATAGCGGTTATGATTTGCTTTTAAAAAACATTGATATTGAGGAAGCTAATTCTGCCGGGGGAGAAGGATTTGGTTTCATCGGCGGAAGCTCCGGTGCCAGAATTGAATTAGATAACAGCATTGTAGAGCATAATTTGTGGACACTTTTTCCTAATCCCGGACCCTTCTTCAGAATTTTTTTAAAGGGCGATTACTTTGTAAATTTGGACGGTTATTCTTGCCGTCGAAATGGCGGTATTTTAGACTTTTTTGCTAATGAGGATACAATTTGGGTTGAAAATTGTACACATGTGAATACGCAGGGTAGTAATTACAAAACACGGCCTGGTTATAACGTCAATAAAATATTTTTCAATCACAATGACTGGATTGATTGCTCCGGTTTTGTTTTCATGAATTCCGGCGCCGATCACCCGAATTATAGTGTAACAAATAATATTTTTGTGAACTGCCAGTTGCAGGATTTTGCTCCTGTCCTTGAATCTGCTGATGGAGGTGAAGTTGATCCTGATAGCCTGCCTATGGGTTTTGTTAATATAATAGTCGATTCTGCTTTTAATGCAACTAATCTAATTGGTGTAGCAGGCGGAAGTTTTTATGCTGACAAAAATTTAGTTTATTGGGATGCATCCCTTTCCAATATCGATTCAACATTAAATGCAAAAAAGGTAGATGGCGAGACAAGTTGGGTCTCTCAGCGGATTATAATGAATTCAAGAACTGCGGCCGCATTTGCGGATAAAAAAGATAATCCTAAACTCACAAATGGTACATGGATTCAAAATGAATTACCTAAATTTGTAAATACGGATGTTTTATTTACAACTCAGTTGGCTATACTAAAAACATACTCAATAGCATGCGTTGATACATCCTTCACGGGTACGTTGACTTCCTGGCGACAGGCATCTAACCCAGAAAGCCAATATTTCGATTATCCGGATTGGCCAATTCCGATTAATCTTTCTTATACTAATTCTGATCTATTAACTGCAGGCCTGGGTAATTTCCCGCTTGGCGACTTAAGCTGGTTCCCGACTCAATATGCACAATGGTCAGCTCAAGAAAATACTGAAATAGCAAATATTAATAACACATTAGCTACAGGAGTTATTACTGCTGTTTCAAAAACGACTGAGCTTCCTCAGCAATTCAAATTGCAGCAAAATTATCCGAATCCGTTTAACCCAAGCACAGTTATTAGCTATACAATTCCTAAATCTGGAAATGTTACATTGAAAGTTTATAATATTTTAGGTCAGGAAGTTGCTACATTAGTAAATGGTTATAAAACAGCGCAAACCTATAGTGTAGAATTTGATGGTACTAAACTTTCAAGCGGTGTTTATATTTATGAAATCAGATATAATAATCAGTCCTTAACTCAGAAGATGATGTTGATGAAATAGCATGTCCTAAAGTAACTTTCATTTCTTCATATCAAAACCCCGGTAAATAAAATTATCGGGGCTTTGATTTTAATACTGATGGATGGATTTTGTTTTTATAACTTTTACGATATTCTTCGATACTAATTAAGGTTATCCTATTCTTAAATAATTATTCTAATAAAATAATAATAGTAAGTACATTGTTTGTATTGTTCCTGAAACTGGCATTTGAAAAAATATTCTTCTATATTCAAGCCACACTTTCTTTCAAATAGTATTAACTATTATTGTTTTTCTTTCAATTTTTACAATCTGATTTTAATAAAATGTTATGGGTGATTTACCAATGGAGCTATTAATGGGATTAAAAAAGTATCTGTTTTTTATCATTTTATCTTTTGCACTTGTATGTAATGCACAAGATAAATCTAAGATAAATGACGATAATAAAGTAATAGCTAAGATAGGTAAAGATTATATCATAACTTTAAAGGAGCTAAAGAAATATGCTGCAGACTGGCATTACTTCAACCGGTTTAGTGTTAAATCTGAAGCTTACAAAAATGCATTTAAAGCATTGATAATCAATCAATTAAAAATATTTAATTTTTTTGATAGAAGGCTGAATGAAGATCAGAATTTAATGCAGAGAATACGCCGTCAAATTAATAATGAATTAATAAACAGTTACTTTGATAAAGGATTTGTGAAAAAGTATGATAATGAAAAGATGGCAGCCGAAGCTTATAAAGAGATGGATAAGGAAATTATAATTAATGAAATAATATTACCGCTTCCCGCAGACTCAACAAAAGAAAAACTTGATTCACTAAAAACAATTGCATCAAACATTGAAAACGGTATCAATAAAAATATTAATATAAATGAACTTATTAATCTTTATTCGTTAAAAGATTTCAAACTTAATAATCCAAAAACAATAACGTGGTCGGAAAGCATGCTTGACCCGGTTGCAAATGTCATTTTTAAACTTCCTAAAGGATTCACACGGGTTATAGAATCTTTGGACGGGTTTCACATCGTAAAGGTATTGGAAATTAAAAAAATAAAATTGGAACCGTTTGAAAATATGCAAGATGAAATAGTATCAACACTTCAAAAGGCATACTATCAGGTAATTAATAAAGAATATGATGACTTCAGGCACGGACTTATTATTAAAAGCTCAATAAAGTGGAATCAAAGCGGTTTAGATCAAATTGTGAAATGGTCGTCAGACAACGCTACCTTCTATGGAGGTGTTTATAAGGATACAATGCAAAATGCCATTTTGAAAGGTAATAATTTTGAAATACTTTCATGCAATTTAGGCAAAGTTGACCTGAAGGAATATCTCAGGTTGTTGGAAGAAGTTGTAATATTGTATTCCAATACTATACTTAACAGCCGCAGTGTGAAAGATTTTATCTTAGAAGCGGTTTACAATAACTGCATTGTTAAAGCTGCTCAAAAAATGGGTTTAGAAACGTATTTAGTAAATCCATATACGGAAAACTCAGTTATTAAGGATAGACTTATTTATTTATACAATCAGGCTGTAATTGAAGCAAGTATACCTGATGCAACTACGAAAGCGCTGCAAAATTTTTATAAACATCAAAAGGATTCAATATTTTATCAACTAAAGAAAATAAACATTTATGCAAGAATTTATTCCGATAGCGCTGAAGCTGCAGCGGACATAAAAGAGATTAATAACGGAACTCCCTTTGAAAAAGTTAAAAATGCCTGGTGGGATAAAGCATTCATACGAGAACGTGATGGTTCGCTTAAATCTTATAAACTCAATGAACCGCCTTACCTGGCTAAGGCAGCTTTCAAATTAGGATTAAATGATGTTGCCGGACCTATTGAATATTATGATTCTACAAAAGGACAACAGTTTGCTGTTATTAAATGTATATACACCCAGCCGGAAAAGCAGCTTACATATAACGACGTTAAAGGTAAAAAAATACAAGAAGAGTTCAAAAATTATTACCGTCAAAAAATATCGGATGAAGTTGATGCAAAGTTACTAAAAAAGTATAGAATAGAAATATTTGATAATGAGTTCTCAGGGGTATTCAAATCTAATTAAAGATGAACAATACCAGAATTGTATATCTGAACATTCTTTTAGTCTCGGCAGTTGTTATTTGCTTTGAAATAATATCCACAAGAATTTCTTCCTTAATATTTGTTCAAAATTATGCCTTTATAATTTTGTCTCTGGCTATTTTGGGCTTGGGAAGCGGTGGAATTTTTTCGTTTTATAAAATAAAACCGGTAGAAGAATCAAATAAAAATTCCGGAATTTTCAGCTTGTTCATCTTCCTTTTGGGCATTTCACTTATATTTTTTATTGTGCTTGTAATTATCTTATCAATAACTAATCCGTATGTTTATTTCTTCTTCCTTTTTATTCCTTTCTTTTTTGCCGGGATAGTATACGCTGAATTTTTTCGAAATTATGCAGGCGCCGGTTTTAAAATTTATGCTTCAGATCTATTAGGCGCAGCATTGGGGTCTGTCTTAACAATCTTTATCTTCAATTTATTCAATGCAGCAAATACTGTCCTATTTTTAGCTCTTGTCTTATTTATTTCATCAGTTAATTTTTATATTGTTGAAAAGCAAAAACAAATATTAACGTACATTGTTCTTTTCTGCTTAATTATTGCACTGGCAGTTTTTGGAAAAAAGAATTTATTTGGAGATTTCCCGATTGGTAACTTCGCTGAAAAAGACATTTATTATGTATATGATGATTCAAATATAAAATCGAATATTGTCGATAGCAGGTGGAGTATAAACGGAAGATCGGACTTGGTGGAGTATAACAATCAAAGTTATGTGAAAAATCTTTTTATAGATGGTGCGGCAGGTTCTCAGATGTACAAATTCAATGGGAACATTGCGAACCATGATAAACTTCTTAATGATATTTTAGTGCACAGTTCAACAACAATTCCCTTTCTATTCTTCACTAAAGAAGAAAAGAAAAATATGCTGGACATAGGGCCCGGAGGCGGTAAAGAAATTCTTACGGGAATTCTTGACGAAGTTCATAATATTACCGGTGTAGAAGTTAACCCGGATTTTGTTGATATAGTAAAAAAATATAGCAGCTATAATGGCGGCATATATACAAATTTCCAAAATGTAAAAATCAAAGTAGCAGAAGGCCGTCATTTTATAAAAAGCTCCGGCCAGCTTTACAATATCATTGTCTTAGCTCTTCCTTCAACCAAACAACTGCAAAATATTGATGGTATAGCGTCCAACGAAAATTATCTTTTAACCGTGGAAGCTATTAAGGATTATTTAAATATTTTAACTCAGAATGGGCAACTGGTTTTTACTTTACATAATAGGTGGGAGCTTGTTAGGCTTATCGTTACAACTTTATATGCTTTTCAAGAAAAAGGAATTGATATCTCCAACTCCCTCAATCACTTAATAATTCTTGGAAGTGATTATGCGCCTACCATTGTAATTAAAAAAACTGCTTATACCTTAACTGAAATTAATAATATAGCAAAAATTGCAAAATCTTTACCTGCAGATTTACCGAAGGTAACATATATCCCATATCTAAATAATCCTGCCAATATTGGTGCTGAAAATATTCTGTTAAATGATCTTAAAGTGGGACGAGGTTCACTCGAAGAATATATAGCAAATAATAGCTCTGATATTTCTCCTGTTCGCGATGAAAGCCCCTTTTTTTATAAAGTAAATAAGGGTGTGCCCGCTGAATATGTAAATCTTTTAATAGTAACATCGGGGATAGCTGTGTTATCGGTACTAATCCCTTCTTTGAAGATAAAATCAAAATTGGGAAAAAATAGAAAAAATACAGAAAAAGAAAAGGTTTTGATTCCTCTTTTTGTTTTCATTAGTATTGGTATTGGATTTATGGTTTTGGAAATATCGCTGTTCCAAAAATTCATTCTTTATCTTGGCTCACCAACAATTGCGTTATCTATTCTACTCGGCTCTCTTCTGGTTGGAATGGGAGTTGGTAGCTTTTTCGGTGGGAAAATATATTTGGATGATGCGGTAAAACGCTTAAAAAGCATTTCAGGTTCCATCGTGCTTGCCGGGGTGCTCCTTTATGCTATTTATCCGGTAATTCTAAATGAATTACTCGAATATGCGTTGGTTCTCCGGGCGATTGTTTGTTTTGTTTTATTGTTACCGTTCGGTTTTTTACTTGGTATTCCTTTCCCCACCGGGATTCAAATGTTAAAACAAAACAATTTAATAAAATATATTCCATGGATGTACGGAGTTAACGGAATAATGTCTGTTGTGGGTTCAGTTATTGCCGTAATTTTCTCTATGGAGTTTGGTTTTACAACTGCCTTTTTTACCGGCCTGAGCTTTTACTTGATAATCTGTTTAATATTAGTACTTTTTAAAAAATTAAATGTGGAGAAAAAATGATAATTTTATATCTTCATTTATAATAAATTCATTTGCAAACAAGCAAATAAGGTAAGCAAAATTTTACTTTTTCAGTAAACCCTGATTAAGTAATTGAAGGAAATATTAAAAGCAACTCATCCTTAATATCGGGAATAAAATATGTTAAAATATATTACTGTGAATTTATTGCTAATTTCTTCAATTTTCATTTTTATCGTTAGATTATCGGCACAATCTGATGATAAATATACCAATCCGATTTTAGCCGGATTCTATCCTGATCCGAGTATTTGCAGGGTTGGTGCCAATTATTATCTTGTGAATTCAACCTTTGCTTACTTTCCGGGGATAACAATTTTCAAAAGCAAGGATCTCGTTCATTGGAATCTGATTGGCCATGCTTTAAATGAATCTCGTCAATTAAATTTAGATAGTCTCGGGGTATCGCGCGGAATATTTGCCCCGACTATACGTTATAATAATGGTATTTATTATATAACTAGTACGGTTGTAGATAAGGGTGGGAATTTTATCGTAACATCCAAAAGACCGGAAGGGCCATGGTCGGATCCGGTTTGGATCCCAATAGATGGTATTGACCCTTCATTATTTTTTGATACCGATGGTAAGGCGTACATAATTTACAATAGTATTGCTCCTGATAATAAACCTCTTTACAATGGGCACCGAACTATCCGAATATATGAATTTGATTTAAACAAGTTAAAAGTTATAGGTGAAGAACATATTTTAATAAATGGCGGAACCGACATTAATAAAAAACCGGTCTGGATAGAAGGGCCGCATATTTTTAAAAAAGACGACTTTTATTTTCTTACCTGTGCAGAAGGCGGTACTGAGGATAATCATTCCGAAGTAGTATTCAAAAGTAATAATGTTTATGGCCCTTATATTCCGTATAAGAATAATCCGATATTAACACAACGGAATCTTGATCCCGGCAGAGATCACCCAATTACATCAACTGGTCATGCTGATTTTGTTAAGACGCAAACGGGAGATTGGTGGGCGGTTTTTTTAGGCTGTCAGCCTTATCCGCCTTATAAAGAAGGATTTTACAACATTGGAAGGGAGACTTTTTTAGCGCCCGTAAAATGGGAAACAGGCTGGCCGGTAATAACATCCGATAATGAATTAGTAAAATATAATTACTCAAATCCGCTCCCTGTTGACAGAGATTTTAAGGGAGTTCCTTACGGTGGAAGTTTTGAATATACCGATAATTTCGGTTCAAATATTTTGGACTTAAACTGGCAATTTTTAAGAACCCCTCATGAAAATTGGTATAACCTTACAACTAAAAAAGGTTTTTTAGCAATGCAGGTGAGGCCCGAAACTTGTTTCGGTAATATGAACCCAAGCTTTCTTGCCCGCCGTCAGCAGCATAATAATTGTTCTGCAAGTATCGGTATGTATTTTTTGCCTAAAACCAGGAATGAAAAATCGGGACTATTGATTTTTCAAAATGAAGATCATTATTATTTCCTTTGCAAATCGTTGGAAAATAATGAACCCGTAATTCAATTATTTAAGTCCGTCGATAATGATAGTTCAAATAATAAAATGGAAATCTTGGCCTCACATAAATTAAGTAACGCCGAAAATCTTAAGGAAATTTATTTTAAAATCGAATTTCATGTTAATAGTTATTCTTTTCTATATAGGTATACCACAAATAAGTGGAATACTTTAAAAGATAGTGTTGATGGTAGATTTCTTAGTACAAAAGTAGCTGGAGGATTTGTAGGTTGTATGTTTGCACTTTATACAACATCACTTGGAAATCCTTCACAGAATTCAGCTTATTTTAACTGGTTTCATTACAAAGGTAAAAATGAAGCATTTTCATCAATAAATAATAAGTAAAAATGATGATTCAATTAAAACAGGATTTTATTTAGCTCTAATTAGTACCAAGTTCAACTGAAAATGCCGCTTTATAGGAAAATGATTAAATAAGTATAAACGTTTTTATTTTTGTGGCATTTCTAACCGCGTATTTGATTAAGCAATAGGAAATAACATTCCGTTTTAAGATTTAAATCTTGTTTGAGATAAAAAAGTTGCCAGGCATGTACAAACATTTTCCTTCGCGGCTGCAAGATGGACAATCGTTTGAATTTTAACTTATTTTGTGTAACATGACTTATTAAGTATATTTAAAATTCAATTAATTAAAAAATATTATTATCAATTTTATTCCATATCTAATTGGCTGGAAAAAGAATTAACACAAGTACGGACACTAGTAAAGAAATATTAGATAGAGAGAACCCTTATTCAAATGGTAAGGTGGGCTTGTATCGCTGGACTATCTGCGGTTTACTTTTTTTTGCAACTGTAATCATCTATTTGGACAGGCAAGTATTCGGAATATTAGCCCCGGTTCTGCAAAAAAGTATTGGTTGGAATGAAATTGAATACGGTTATATTATAGCCGCATTTTCAGGCTCCTATGCATTAGGCCTGCTGTTTGTTGGAAGATTTATTGACAAAGTCGGCACCAAAATCGGATACTTCTTATCAATTTTAGTGTGGAGTATTGCAGCAATCGGTCATGCTTTTGTTAAAACGGTACTTGACTTTGGCCTTGCAAGATCCTTATTAGGCTTTGGCGAATCAGGAAACTTTCCGGCCGCGAATAAAGCAATTGCTGAATGGTTTCCTAAGAAGGAAAGAGCGCTTGCATTCGGAATATTTAATTCGGGAGCTAATGTCGGCGCTGTTGTTGCTCCATTGTTGGTTCCATGGATCACGATTACATGGGGATGGCAGGCAGATTTTATATTTGTAGGACTACTGGGATTTGTTTGGATTGCGCTTTGGGCATGGTTATATGAAATCCCTGAGAAGAATAAAAATGTAACACAAAGTGAAGTAGCATATATTCAAAGTGATCCAGAAAAACAAGAATCTGAAAAAATTCCCTGGTTAAAATTATTAAAATACAGGCAGTCATGGGCATTTATCCTGGGTAAATTTTTGACGGACCCGATTTGGTGGTTTTATCTTTACTGGCTCCCGAAATTTCTTAATCAAAGATATGGATTGAATTTAACTCATCTCGGATTACCGTTAATTGCTATTTATACAATGGCAACTATTGGCAGTGTAGGAGGAGGATGGCTTTCGGGCAGGTTCATTCAAATGGGATGGAGCATAAACAAAGGTAGAAAAATTGTAATGCTGATCTGTGCAATTTCGATTGTCCCGATTGTTTTTGTGTTTTCAGTCTCAGAATGGTGGGCGGTTTTATTTATTGGATTAGCTACTGCCGGTCATCAAGGCTGGTCTACTAATTTATTTACCTCTGTATCTGATATGTTCCCCAAAAAAGCCGTCGGCTCAGTTGTCGGATTAGGAGGAATGGCCGGATCAATCGGAGGGATGCTGATCTCTGCAGGAGTGGGCTTTATACTGCAAATCACTGGAAGTTATCTGCCAATATTTATTCTTGCCGGTGTAATTTATTTGCCTGCATTATTTATTTTCCACCGGCTTGTTCCAAAGATGGAAGAAGCTAAAATGTCTTAGATTTATTTAACGATTGAATTAATGCGAAAAAAGGATTTTGTTCATTTTAGTTAATCCGGATGTACAAAATCCTCTTTTTTTGTTGTCCCCCTAAATAATAGTATTGTCCTAAATTTCGAGAGAATGTCTGATCCCAATTCCAAGTCCTCTTAATTCTGCGAGCCCTTTAATTCTTCCTATCAATGAATAACCGGGATAGAAATTTTTTCTCTTTAAATCAAACAGTATAAGATGCCCATGATCCTGACGCAGCGATCTGTACATATTTTTTCTTCCAACTTCAGTACGTTTTGTACCCAATGAGAAGAAGTTTCATAACTTCAAATATATCTATATCTCCTTCAAGATGATTTTCCTCTAAAAAATCTCCATCCACAATTCTTACAACATTACGGGGATGCACAAAATTGATTTTATCTGCAAAACATTTCGTAATATCAAAAGAACATTATTATACCCTGCGCCTAATGTGGTATTTTTTAATTTATCTTTTACCGTCCAATTATCTCCAACAGGAATTTGATGCAATACCGTAACTATGCAGGTTGCACCTGTCTTCTTTATCCCCTTCAATATTATCGGATCATTTGAGCCAAACCATCTCCATATTTTTTCAAACCCTTGAAATTTATATGAAGTCAGTTGTTACCTTAGATTAATAATTACACACCGCTAAAAGAACTGAAACCACCGTCGATTGGTATTATTACACCGGTAATGAATTTAGCAGCATCACTAGCGAGAAATAGAACAGTTCCTACAAGTTCAGAGGGGTCGCCGAATCTTTTAAATGGAGTTAAGTTAATAACTGTTTTTCCTCTTTCCGTCAAAGATCCGTCACTATTGGTTAATAAAGTCCTGTTTTGATCTGTTATCAACCAGCCTGGCGCAATCGCGTTTACCCGGACGCTGCTTTCGAATTTTGATGCCAGCTCTACAGCCATCCACCTTGTAAAATTTTCTATTGCGGCTTTAGCTGAAGAATAGCCAACAACTCTGGTAATAGCTCTGGAAACCGCCATTGATGAAACATTTATTATTGATCCGCTTTTTTGTTCTGACATAGTTTTACCAATGATCAATGTAGGTAAAACAGTTCCGTTAAGATTAAGATCGAGTACTTTTTTAAATTGATCTATCTTAAGATCGAATATAGTCTGATTAACTCCTATTGTAGCTCCTGCCATATTTCCGCCTGCCGCGTTTACCAGAATATCAATTCGGCCGAACTCACTAAGAATATCGGTTTGTGCCTTAATAATACTGTCTTCATCCAGCACATTGCACTTTAGACCAAGTACGTTTTTATTAACTAATTCTAAAGCTGCAGTCTTTTTCTTTAGATTTTCATCATTAATATCTAAAATAACCACTTTAACTCCGGCATATAAAAATCCCTTAGCCATTTCTCCTGCAAGTATTCCGCCGCCGCCGGTTAGTACAGCAACTTTATTTTCTAAATTAAATAGTGTATCAACATATTTCATAAATTATCCTTTAATATTTTAAAATTTAGCTGTATTGAATTTGATTTCAGTTCTCCGGAAAATCAGCAATTTTGTAATTTATTAATTAATAATATCGTATTATCATATAATACAAACAATTATTCTAAATATAATTGAACCGTTTCAATTATTAAAATATTTTATATATTTGCTTCAAAGAAAACTTAAATTAAACAGGAAAATATAATATAACTTTAAATAATAATTTGCTTGATTATAAGCTCTATTCTAATTTATTAAAATATTTCGCGGGAAATATCAATGAAAAATATTCTTATATTAATTGTCCCGCTTTTATTGTGCTTAATAGTAAACTACGATCTAAAAGCACAATCTGAAGTATATAAAAATACATCTTTATCAATTGAGCAAAGAGTAGATGACATAGTTTCGAGAATGACATTAGATGAAAAAATATCACAGATGATGAATCTGGCATCTCCGATTCCCGGACTGGGTATACTTTTCTATAACAGGTGGAATGAAGGCTTGCATGGGGTTGCATGTACTGGCGTTGCAACCGTATTTCCTCAAACAAAAGGTTTGACTGCAACATTTAACGACAGCCAGCTTTTTAATATTGCAACCGTTATCTTGGATGAGTTAAGAACAAAATACAATGCCCATGGTAAGGATACACTAATTGATGGCTTTTTAGGGTTAACTATTTGGTTTCCTAATCTTAATATTTTTCGGGATCCTCATGTGGATAATGGTCAGGAGACTTATGGCGAAGATCCGTTTCCCACTTCAAGGATATGCATGGCTTTTGTAAAGGGTATGCAGGGTAATGTTCCCGATTAAAAAAGATAATATAATTGGAAAAATGATTCCTCTTTAACGTGATATTTTTATTGTTAAGTAATTCACTATTCTATAAAATATATTATAAATTTACAGAGTAAGAATTATAAATAAATTAAATCAACTCAAATTAAAAACGAAGCTGGAAAATCCGTGCTTTCAGAAAGGGCTCATAAAGGTAATTTATGATTAGCGAAATAACCTTATGCTTTTCATCAATATTTGGAAGCGGTTCAAGTATTGTTTCCCTTAATTGGGTAGACTCCCTTGTTATTGCAATCTATTTTTTATTCGTTTTAGGTATCGGATTTTATCTGATGCGTTTTACAAAGACAGGTGATGATTTCTTTCTTGCGGGACGTCAAATGACTGCTTGGATTGCTGGACTTTCATTTGTAGCCGCAAATTTAGGTTCTCTTGAACTAATGGGCTGGGCTGCCTCTGCGTATCAATATGGAATTCTTGCTACACACTGGTATTGGATAGGAGCAATCCCGGCAATGGTGTTCTTGGGTTTAATAATGATGCCGTTTTATTATATTTCAAAAACACATTCAGTCCCGGGTTATTTGAAACTTCGGTTCGGAGAGAGTTCCAGCTTGCTATCAGCAATTTCTTTTGGGCTTATGACTGTCTTTATGAGCGGAATTAATATGTATGCTATGGCAATCGTTATGAAGGTAGTACTTGGCTGGGATATAAATTTTAGTATTTGGGTTTCTTCATTAACCGTAATGATTTATGTCGTTTTAGGCGGACTTTTATCTGCTATATTCAATGAGGTTTTACAATTTATGCTTATCTGGTTAGGAGCTCTTTTAATTCCTATTATCGGAATGATAGAATCCGGCGGCTGGAGTGGAATGGTAGCAAAGATCCACCATAACTATCCCCTGGGAAATTATACTCATCTGTGGAGCACACTGGGATCCTTTAAAGATAACCCGATGGGTATTCATTGGACGGGCATTGTATTCGGATTAGGGTTTGTAATTTCATTTGGTTACTGGACTACTGACTTTCTTGTCGTACAAAGAGTACTTGCTGCAAAAGATTTACGGTCGGCAAAAATGGCTCCGATAATTGGTGCCGGATTTAAAATGATGGTTCCTTTAATTGTAATCCTCCCGGGTTTGTTAGGGCTTGCCGTTATACCGGGACTTGTGGGTGAAACACAAGCCGTTGCAACAGGAGGGCATAGTTATAATGAAATTCTTCCTTTAATGCTCGCACGTTATTGTACCCCGGGATTACTAGGTCTGGGAATTACCGCTTTAATTGCAGGCTTCATGTCGGGTATGGCAGGAAATGTGAGTGCATTTGCTACAGTGTGGACGTATGACATATACAGGCCGATATTAAAGAAATTAAAAAGGACGGATTTAGATGATGCACATTTTGTGAAAATCGGACGTTGGACAACTATACTTGGAGTTATTATTAGTATAGGTACTGCTTATTTAGTTCAACAGTTTGCAAGTATAATGGACTATGTACAGGCTTTGTTCAGCTTTTTTATTGCTCCACTTTTTGGTACAGTTGTATTAGGTATGCTTTGGAAAAGGGCTACATCTAAAGGTGGATTCTGGGGATTATTTGCTGGAATTGGATCATCAATCGGAATGTGGCTTTGGGTAAAATTAGACCCTAGCGCATTAAAAATTATAGCCTTATCGGCCTATGCAAAAGACATGGCCCAGGATATGTACAGGGCTCTTTGGTCCTGGATTATCTGTGTGCTTGTAACAGTGATAGTAAGTTATATGACCGAGCCAAAGCCCGATTCACAACTATTCGGCTTAGTAAGAGGATGCACAGAATTACCGTCAGAAGGCCATCTTTCACTTGTAAAACGCCCTGTGTTCTGGGCTGTGGTAATTTTAGTAGTATTCACCGCTTTAAATTTAATATTCTGGTAGGATGGGAAAAATGATAGATCAAAAAAGACTTTCAATCTGGTTCTTTATAGGTTCCTTGTTAACGGTTTACGGGATCGTAATTCTGGGAATGAGCATTTATAATTTATTTAATCCGCTAACCGACAGTTATGTTGTATTATCTAATCTTCATGCAGGTTTATGGTGGGGAGCTCTTCTTTTGATAATAGGTCTTATTTATGTGTTCTTTTTCAGGCCGGGAAGAGTAAAAAAATAATTTCTAACCCGTTACTTGTTGTTTAGTAAGCCTGCCGGTCTATCCGGCATGGCTTACCAGCAATGAGTGTTTTTATTACAGTCTTGCTAATAAACTTGCATCGATAAATGCACAATCGAATTATTTTATAAAAGTTTATGATTTTATATTAAGCGGGTTAATTTATGCGTTACTAACTGCAGGTGTTTTTGGATGGCTGTGGCCGGGGATGTGATTAAAGTAAAGGTTTTTTTAGTAACCGGAAATTTCATTAAGCATGAATAAAATCTTTTAGTTGTAGTTTACTTCTTATATACATTGAGGATGGAAATGAGTGAAAATAATATTGCTGCTGCGGAAGCATACTATAAAGCATTTAACGAAAAGGACCCGGCTGGGATTGCAAAACAATTGCACCCTGAAGTCCAGCTAATTGGACCAATGGGTGAACTGAGCGGCAGGGAAGCAGTTATTGAGGCTGCAAAGCGCCTGCTTGGGGTAATGAAAAACATAAAGATACGCTCTAAATTTAGTTCGGGCGAACAGGTAGTGCTTGTCTATGATTTATATTACGGAGAAGCCGGGGCAATTTGTCCATCAGCAGTGCTAATGAACTTTAAGGATGGCCTCATTATACGAACCGAGCTTTTCTTTGATCCGCGGCCATTCGTTAATTCATAACTAATGTTAATTTCTGTGTCACCGTTACGAGGTTTTGAGATTATTTCCATATTAACCTTACTACTAACATGCCGCTGCTCTGCAGCTTAGTAAAGTCTTAGATAGTATATTTCAGGAGTTGAAAATTAATTCCTTATTTTTTGCAGAACTTCCTTCAAATCAACTATTTTGTCAATTATAAGACATCCATTCTCGTTACTAAATTTTGCGTATGAAGATGCTGATTGACCAACAAGAATAATCGGGAAATTTTCCCCTAAGTATTTCCGGAGTTTATATAATTGGTTTCCTGTATGAGGTTCATCCTTTGGATATATTAGGCTTAGCAAAACCGCAGTTGCTTTGTTTTTTATTACCGCAGCGCTTATTTCCTCGGCGGGGAGATTTGGACCAAGAAAGACGGAATTCCACCCAAAATCCATTGCATAAACTGCAGCTATTAAAGCACCCAATTCATGTAAAAATCCTTCAGGTGTTGTAGCTATTAATTGGGGGGCCTCTGCTGGATTTAAATTACCGTCTATTAAATTACCGGTAAAAGTTCGAAGAATAGAAGAGGCAAAATGCTCATGCATTATTCTAATTTTTCCATTTGCCCATAATTCTCCAATTTCAGTTAATAACGGGATAATAAAACCCGTGAGCATTTTTTGTTTCGAAAATTCAAGCGAAGCTTGCATTAAATATTTTTCAAAACCACCTCTATCAAATTCTATTATACATCCTATGCTATGTTTAATTAATTCTGTAAAAGAATCTTCTGCCTTAATTTCATTTACATTTTGAGCGTCAATATTTTTCTTAGTAAGCCTCCGTAAATCTGGAATATTATAGTTAGCAATATTGCTTATTGTATGTCCCGACTTAACAGCTTCCGATAATAATGAAAGTTTTTCTATATCTTCTTCAGAATATAAACGACGGTTAGTATTAGTTCTTTCAGGAGTAAGGGCAGAATACCTTCTTTCCCACGCACGAATTGTGTGATCACTTAACCCCACCAGCTTAGAAACTGCTTTTATATTGAATTTACCTTTTTCATCCATATCACAAAAATAAGAATTGTCTAACAAATGTCCAAATAATATAGCAAAATATCTTGACAAATATTAGACAAAATAGTAAATTTAACATGAAAATATGATTTTTTAATCTAAATATATATACAACTATTAGACAACAACCTGTTGACAATATGAAATCGGTAATAATAATTGGTTCCGGCTTAGGCGGAATTTCGACTGCGCTACGTTTAAGCAGTAAGGGATATGCGGTAACTATTCTTGAAAAACATAACACAGCCGGTGGAAGATTAAATAAATTAGAGCAGGAAGGATTTAAGTTCGACCTTGGGCCATCTTTCATGAGTATGACATACGAACTTGAGGAGTTATTTAATAGTATTGGAGAAAAAGTTCCGGTTGAGCTTATTGAATTAGATCCGCTTTACCAGGTATTTTTTGAAGGACAAGAAAAGCCAAGAATGGTTTGGAAAGATCTTCAAAAATTAGAAGAGGAATTTGCAGATATAGAACCCGGGCTTGCGGAGAAAGCACAAGCATATCTTGAACGAGGGGGGGAGATTTTCAAAGACACGGAACAGACGGTAATTAAATCTAATTTTGATAACAAAATAAAGTATTTATTTGAGTTAACGAAGGTTCCCTGGAAGCATTTGCCATATTTGTTCAGAACAATCTGGAGTGAGGCAGAAAAAACATTTTCATCGGAAGAGGTTAGAATAATTTTTTCTCTTGTGGCTTTTTTTTTAGGAGCAACTCCATTCAAAACCCCGGCTATTTATACTCTCCTTAATTATACAGAGATGAAGCATGATGGTTACTGGCGGGTAAAAGGCGGTATGTATGAGCTTGTTGAAGAAATATTAAAAATGCTTGCAATAAGAAATGTAGATATTATTTATGACACTGAAATAGTGAGTGTAAAGTTCAAAGCAGGAAAAGTGGAAGAATTAATTGATCAAAATGCAAAGAAGTGGAGGGCGGATATTTTTATTTGCAATTCAGACGCCGCTTCATTCCGCGGGCAGATTCTCAAAAGAAAAAAGTATTCCCCCAAAAAGCTTGACAATATGCACTGGACATTAGCTCCTTTCACAATTTATCTGGGTGTAAGGGGTAAAATTGATAAACTTATGTATCACAATTATTTCCTTGGCAGTAATTTTAGAGGCTATGCCGATAAAATTTTTACTTCTTCTATCAACCCGCAGAAACCTTATTATTACGTGAATGTGCTTTCAAAATCAGAAACTAAGGCAGCGCCGGATGGATGTGAAAACCTGTTTATTCTTTGCCCAGTGCCGGATTTGCGTTTTAAGCCAAATTGGGATGATAGTGAAGAGTTAGCCGGTAATATTATAAACGATTTATCCGCAAGGGTTGGTTTTGATATTAATGCAAATATTATAACAAAGAAAATATTAACACCAAGAGACTGGGCGGATAAACTTAATCTTTATCAAGGCAGCGGTTTAGGTTTAGCTCACGGAATGAATCAGGTCGGAGCATTTCGTCCTTCAAACAAAGATGAAATTTTTTCAAATTTATATTATGTAGGGGCATCTACTGCTCCAGGAACAGGACTTCCTATGGTTATAATCAGTTCGAAATTAGTAACAGAAAGGATTCTAAATGATACATCTATATGATAAAACCAGCGCCGAGACCAGCAAAATAATAACTAAAACTTACAGTACTTCTTTTAGCCTGGGAATTAAGGCATTTCAAAGAAGTTACCGTGAGCCAATTTATAATATCTATGGATTTGTAAGAATTGCCGATGAAATTGTCGATACATTTCACGGGTTCGATAAGAAATATCTTCTTGAAAAATTCAGAAATGATACTTTTGAAGCAATTGAAATGGGTATTTCAACAAATCCAATCTTACATTCTTTTCAAAAAACAGTAAAAGAATATAATATAGAGATTGGACTGATTGATGCTTTCTTAAAGAGTATGGAGATGGATCTCTATATGAATTCACACGAAAAACAAAGTTATGATGAATATATAAACGGTTCAGCAGAAGTAGTCGGATTGATGTGTCTCCATGTGTTTGTGCAAAATAATACTAAACTTTATAACGAATTAAAACACAGCGCTCAAATGCTCGGTTCGGCTTTTCAGAAAGTGAATTTCCTAAGAGATATAAAAGACGATATCGAAGAAAGAGGCAGAATCTATTTGCCCGGCGTTCATAAAGACGCCGAAATTAATTATTTTGATAAAGAGCTGTTCGAAAGAGAAATTGAGCAAGAATTTCAACAGGCTTTAAAAGGAATTCTGAAGCTACCTGTCGGGGTTAGGCTTGGTGTTTATACGGCATATATCTATTATCAAACCCTTTTCAATAAAATGAAAGGAAAATCAATCCAAGAGATTAAACTAAGAAGAATCAGGGTATCGAACTTTATCAAATTGAACTTGTTCATTAAATCTTTTTTCCAGATAAGAATTTTGAAGGAAGGGTTGAATAATTGAAGTTAAAAATAATTTTAGCCTTTTTAATTATATTAATATTTCCGATAAAAAATTACTCAACCGACTTGACAAAGAATGATCTGGCGAAATTGCGAGTATTATTTTACCAAAGCACCAAAAATGAAGATTCGCTTGATACTTTATTTACATTCCTCTCTGTTTTGAGCAAAAAAAATGATATAAAAAATAATCCGCTTTTGATTGCATACAGCGGAGTGGGAAAAGCTCTTTTGGCCAGGTACACATTTTTCCCATGGGATAAACTAAGATACGTCAATGATGGTTTCCGATTGATGGACGAAGCAGTAGAACTGGATGATAATAATCTTGAAATAAGATTTTTAAGATTTTCTGTTCTTACTAACATACCACCGATATTAGGCTATACAGAAAAAGCAAATAAAGAGGCAAATTCTTTATACCTTTTATTAATGTCATCCAATATAATGGAAGATGATAAACTCATTAAGAATATAGCTGAGTTTTTAATACTCAGTAAACGGTTAGACCAAAACAAACAAAAAGATTTAAGCCAAATGTTTAAGATAGCTATAAAACAATGAGTTTGTACCTTTTAATAAATATTCTAACAATTTTAATCCCTTTGATGTTTTCATTTGAGAATAAACTCAAATTCTACAAAAATATTTTACATGTATTATTTTCAATATTCATTGTCGGCATACCTTTGTTATTTTGGGATGCTGCTGCCACTTCCAGAGGTGATTGGAGCTTTAACCCGTCTTATAATATCGGTCTAAAAATAGCAGGCCTGCCGTTAGAGGAGATAATATTTTTTGTAACAGTTCCTTATGCTGTTATCTTTCTGTATGATACTTATCTTTACTATATATCAAAAAGTAAGCGGGAAATAAATTATACCGTTTTTATTTTACCTTGCATGTTGAGTATTGCCGCATCATTTATTTTCCGGGATAAATATTATACATTTACGGTGTTTTTGTTTCTAAGTATACTTTTTCTTTTGCTATCAATTACAAAGCCAATATTTCTAAAGCAAAGATATATCGGTTTATTTTTGCTATTTACATTCATTCCTTTTGGAATAGAAAATTACTTTTTAACATCACTACCTGTTGTGTTATATAAAGAAAACGTGATTTGGGGTATCAGAATTATTACTATTCCCCTCGAAGATTTTTTCTATTCTTTTTTACTTATTACTTCATACATCTATTTCTACGAATTATCTAAAGAAAAATGGAAAAGAAAAATTGTGCTATAATAGGAAGCGGATTAGGCGGATTGGCGGCAGCAATTCGATTGGCAAAACAAGGCTTAAATGTTTATGTATATGAAAAGAATTCATTGCCGGGAGGGAAAGCTTCACAAATAATAGAAAAAGGATTTCGTTTTGATACAGGCCCATCACTTTTGACAATGCCTTTTGTTTTGGAAGAACTCTTTGCCGATGCCGGGGAAAAGCTAACAAACTATATTGCGTTAAAACCTCTATTCATAAACTGCAAATATTATTACCCGGATGGTACTATACTTAATGCATATAACAACAAAGATAAATTTATTAAAGAGGTTATAAGCAAAACAACTGAAAAAGCAGATAATCTTATAAAACTTTTCAAATCATCGAAGTTAATATATGATTTAACCGCAAATATGTTTTTATTCAATTCTCTATCCGAGCCGGGTAATTTAATTAATAAAAGTTCGTTTAAAACATTACTGAGAATAAATAAGCTGGAATTATTTAAAACGCTTCATGAATCAAATTCCAAAACTTTACAAGATAAAAAAATGGTTCAGTTTTTTGACAGATATGCCACATATAACGGTTCTAATCCCTATTCTGCACCGGCAACACTTAAAATCATACAGCATGTTGAAAATGGTATGGGCGCATATATTTGTGAAAACGGAATTTACGGGATAGCGGATGCTCTTTATAAGTTAGCCTTAAAATGTGGAGTAGTATTCAACTTTAATAAAAATGTCGAAATGATTTTTCATGATAACGGAAAAGTTACCGGGCTTAAAATCGACTCTGAAAAAATGGATTTTGATATTGTAGTATCTAATGCTGATGTTAATTTTACTTACTTAAATTTATTAAAAGAAAAAACATATTTGACTGATAGAAATGATAACCGATTAGAGCCATCTTCTTCAGCTATTGTATTTTATTGGGGCGTAGAAGGCAATTACGGGAATCTTGAAATACACAATATATTATTCAGCAAGGATTATCAAACAGAGTTTAATGAAATATTCGGGGATAAATCCATACCGAATGATCCTACGGTTTATATTTATATTTCAAGTAAATTTAAGGCAAATGATGCTCCTCAGGCAAATGAAAATTGGTTTATAATGATAAACGCACCATATAATCACGGGCAAAACTGGGATATAGAAATTGAAAAAGCAAGAAAAAGCATTATAAATAAAATAAGTAATATTTTGAAAATTGATATATCAACTAAAATTCTTTTTGAAAAAGTTATGAGTCCTTTGGATATTGAAAATAAAACCAATTCAAATAAAGGGAGTATATACGGAATGTCTTCTAATTCAAAATATTCTGCTTTTTTACGACATCAGAACCGTTCAAAAAAATATAGGGGATTATATTTTGTCGGCGGAAGCTCTCATCCAGGCGGGGGAATTCCCTTAGTTTTACTATCCGCAAAAATTGCGGTTAACTTAATTGCCAAATATGAATTGCATCAAAAATGATAAAAGCCAGGCATAATTATTGGGCGCGGTTACTCTTTGATTTTTATATCAAAAGGTTGTTAAAGAAAAATTTCTCAAATTTTTATTTGATTAATAACATGCCTCAATTAAAATCCAATAATTCAGTGATATTTGCGCCTAATCATTTTAGCTGGTGGGATGGCTTTTTTATTGATTGGATTTTAAAAAAAGAAACCGGGTATAAAATTAAAATGATGATGCTTGAAGAGCAGTTGAAACGTTACTGGTTTTTTAACCTGTTAGGTGCATATTCAATTGAGCCAAAAAATTCCCTATCCATAAAAGAAACTATAAACTATACGCGCACATTATTAATTGAAAAGGGAAACGGAATTGTAATTTATCCACAAGGTGAAATTGAACCCTATGAAAAAAGGCCGCTTCAATTTAAAGAGGGGCTGAGGTTAATCTTAAAACCGCTGCAAGACACAATTATTATACCGGTCGGATTTAAGATTCACTATGCAGAAGAAAAAAAACCTTCGATACTTTGCCGGTTTGGAGAACCTTTGCCGGCAGAAACAGCGGTAAAAAATTACTCCTTCTTTATCGAAAAATTTAACAATAATTTGGATTTATTGGATGCATCACTTTCCGAACTGCATTTTACTAAGGATTATTTTGTCAAATGATAACTACTGCATTGGACATAATATTGGTTGTAATGCTTTTATTTCATTCGGTTTTATTGATTGTAACTGCTTACAACTATTTTACTGCCCCGCGAATGAATAAACCAAAAATATTTTCCGACCAGCAAGCAAAAGTATCTATACTTATTCCTGCACGCAACGAGGAGAATAATATAGAAAATTGCCTGAACTCTGTCTTTAATTCCGACTACAACAATTATGAAGTAAAGGTTCTCAATGACTTATCAACCGACTTGACAGAACAAAAAGTAAAAGCATTTCAACTGAAATACAGAAATTTAGAACTTCTTCAGGGGAAAGAATTGCCGGATGGATGGACCGGAAAAAATTGGGCGTGTAATCAATTGGCTGAAAAAGCCCGTGGAGAATTTCTTCTATTTCTTGATGCCGATGTGATTATAAACCCAAAAGCCGTTCAATATGCAGTTGCCGAAATTAAAGATAAAAAAGCACATATGCTTTCTATTTTCCCCACTCAACAAATAAAAAGTATCGGCGAATGGCTGATTATTCCTCTAATGGATTGGCTTTTGCTAACTTTTCTTCCACTTAAAAAAGTATATAAATCTTCGAACACTGCATTTGCGGCAGCGAACGGCCAATTTATGTTATTTGATAAAGAAAGTTATTTACTTTTCGGCGGACATAAAAAGGTAAAAGGGAAAAATGTTGAGGATATGGAAATAGCAAGAGGCTTCAAACAGATGAGGTTTAAAACTATAACACTATTGGGAAATAATTATGTTACGTGCAGAATGTATCATAATATTAAAGAAGCATCTGACGGCTTTACAAAGAATTTTTACCCCGGATTCAATATAAACGGAATTAAATTTATTCTTCTTCTGAGTTTTTTTTCATTTTTATTCATTCTTCCGTTCTTGTTGATTTACCTTGAATCTATATTCATATTAATTGCAGGCATAATATTTATAGAAAGAATGTTTACTTCATTATTATCAAGGCAAAGATTATGGATAAATATTTTATTATATCCGCCGCAGATGATAATATTAATTATTATCGGCATTAAATCACTTATAGATAATAAAAGGAAAAATGTATATTGGAAGGGCCGAAATATAAGTTAGAAAATATCATTAGCGCGGTTATTTACGTGTATTTCATTATTGGAATATTATGGCATTTTATTCCGATCACTAAACCAATTGTTATTTTAATAACACCGTACGGACTGTTCTGTCTTTCTGTGCTAATAATATACTTAGAGTGCAACAAGATTAACACACCCACAGCTTATTGGCTAATAATAATATTCATTCTGACAATATTATTCGAAATAATAGGGGTTAAAACAAAATTGATCTTTGGGAGTTATTATTACAGTAATATTTTGGGTATTAAAGTATTTGGAGTTCCTTTTATTATCGGTATTAATTGGATGATGATCATATACGGACTTTTCACTCTTGTTCAGAATTATTTTAAAGTGAATATAATAGCCAAAAGCATTATTTTAGGATTAATGGCAGTCTTGTTTGATATTATTCTTGAACCGTCCGCAATGAAGCTTAAATATTGGGAATGGAACACGGTTTCCGTACCGATTTCAAATTATGTAAGCTGGTTTATAATTTCATTTTTCTTTGCTTTAGCCGGTTTTATACTAAAGGCAAAAAAAGGCAGCAGTTTAATAAGCCATTATTTATTTGCCCAGTTTTTATTTTTAGTAATTATAAACATTTTATTGTGATTAATTATATGTAAAGAGACAGGATAATAATTTATTAAATAATAAATTATAAAATTGGATATTTTGATAATTATAATATATTCTCCTATACATTTAAATATTTTTTATAAATAAACACTAAAAAAATTAATATTATGAGTTTAATGAAAGCAATCCAGGTAAGCACACCGGGCGGTGATTTTGAATTAGTTCAGAAAGAAATTCCTGAACCGGGGAATAATGCAGTTTTAATAAAAGTTGAAGCATGTGGAATTTGTCATGGAGATTCTGTAGCTAAAGAAGGACATTTCCCCGGGATAAAATATCCCATAATTCCCGGTCATGAGGTTGTGGGTATAGTTGATAAAACAGGATCCATGATAACTAACTTGAAAGCCGGGCAGAGAGTTGGGGTAGGATGGCATGGCGGGCACTGCGGACAATGCAGTTCATGCCGGAGAGGCGATTTCGGAGCATGTGAGAATTCACTTACTACAGGACTTCATTTAGACGGCGGTTATGCAGAATATATGATTGCGCGGCCTGAGGCTATGGTAACTATTCCGGATGAACTTAATGCAACTGATGCTGCACCTTTATTGTGTGCCGGGCGGACAACATTTGGAGCATTAAAATTAAGCGGTGCGCAGGGCGGGGACCTTGTTGCAATACATGGGTTAGGAGGACTGGGACATTTAGCAGTTCAATATTCAGTAAAGTTAGGATTTAAAACAGTGGTGTTGTCGCGCGGCATAGAAAAGGAAGACCTTGCTTACAAACTCGGCGCTCATCTTTATATAGATACCGATGCCGGCGATGCGGCAAAGCAATTATCGATCTTAGGCGGTGCGCGGGTAATTCTTTGTACAGCCCCAAACAGTAAAGCAATCTCGGATTTAATTCCCGGCCTCGGCCGAAACGGGCAGGCAATTGTTGTAACGGGCGCCAGAGAACCGATACAAGTTTCTCCGATGCTTTTACTCGGAGGGCAACGTTCAATCCGCGGATTTGTAAGCGGGAATATTGAAGATACTATTAATTTCAGTATACATACAAAAGTTGCACCTATGGTTGAAGTATTTCCCTTAGAACAAGCAGCCCTTGCGTATGAAAAAATGATGACGGCTAAAGTACATTTCAGATCGGTATTGAAAATGGGTAATTAAACAAATATTAAAAATTAATTAAACCGGGGTGATAAAATGATTGAACTATTAAAACTTATGCAGGACAGGCAGTCCACCAGGATGCCATATGATACTTCGCGCCCGATACCAAAGCAGGACTTAAAGCAAATACTTGAAGCAGGGCGCTGGGCACCTACAGTGCACAACATGCAGAACTTTGAATTAATTGTCGTTGATGATGAGAAGGTGCTGCAATCGATAGGTAATATAAGGCGGCCGGTGTCTGAAACTTTTGTCAGGGAAAATTACAAGCAATTATCTTTTTCAGAGGAGGAGTTACTCAGAAAAAAAACGGGGGTTTTAGCCGCTATGTTTCCTCCTGCATGGAGAAACCCGGAATTCAAGCTGGATGTAAAAGATGAGGACTCTGATTTATCAATTCAGAGACCAATGCCCTCATGCCCTTTATTGATAGTTATCGTTTATGATCCAAGCAAAAGAGCGCCTGCTTCGGAGGGAGATTTCCTTGGTATAATTAGTTTAGGCTGTGTGATGGAAAATATGTGGCTGACGGCAAATTCCCTCGGGATCAGCTTTCATATAGTAAGTTCGCTAAGTTCAGGCAGTGTCGGGAAAGAAGTAAAAAGCATACTTCACATACCGGAGAATTTACAGATAGCTTTTTCATGCAGATTAGGATACCCGGTTTCTTCACCTGCTAAATATATAAGAGTACGGCGCGATATTAAGGATTTCATAAGCCATAATAAATTCGGAAGTAAGGGAATGGAATAATTCATTTAATTCATCAATTTGGTACCTGTAATTTTTAATTATCATGTTTATCTTATGAAAAAACTATTACTTTTATTTATAATCTGTACTGCTCTGCATTTAACAACAGCGCAGGATAAAATTAAATCTTTTAATCTTGTAACTACTAATCCGCTTGAATATGAAAAAACAGAATTTAATATAAATGTTTCGGCGGGTTTTAATAACCCGTATGTTTCAAGCGATATTGAAATTGATATGATTTTAACTTCACCTTCGGGAAAAGAATTATTTTTACCATGCTACTATTACTCGGGAGATTCCATTACATCATTGTGGAAGGCACGTTTTGCCGCACAGGAATCGGGAACATATACGTATCATTTCATTTTAAGCAGAACTTCTGGCAAGTCGATTTATTCAGATACTTCAACTTTTTCGGCTGCTCCATCAAATAAAAACGGTTTTCTTCATTTGAATGATTTGTGGACATTAAAATTTGATTCGGGTAAACTTTTCAGGGGAATAGGAGAAAATGTAGGATGGGAATCAAGATCATTTGAAGATACTAAATGGACGTATGATTATTTTCTGCCTACACTTTCAAACAACGGGGCGAATTATTTCAGAACATGGATGTGCCAGTGGAACCTTCCTATTGAATGGCAAAAAGTTTCGTCAACCAGAAGATATAACAATACAAATGAATATTATAATCCCGGCGGAATTAAACGGATGGACGAATTAGTAAACATGGCTGACTCCCTGGGTTTATATATTCAATTAGTTCTTGATTACGGCGGCTCATTTTTTAATGAACATTGGTTTGACAGCAGTAATTATAATCTTAAAAATCCGGGTAACCCAACCGATTTTTTTATATTAAACAGCGCTCAGCAAAAGTACAAAGATAAATTAAGATATATTATTGCAAGATGGGGATACAGCACCAGTATTGCCGCATGGGAATTTTTTAATGAAATTGATAATTCGGCATTTACAAGATTAGATAGTGTGATTATCCCTCATGAAGCAATAATCGAATGGCATTCAGAGATGAGCAGGTATCTTAACGGGATTGATCCATATCATCATATTATAACAACGAGCATTTCCCACAGAGATATTATGGGAATGAATTCATTGCCATATATCGATATAAATCAAAAACATATTTATAAAAGAACCGGTGAAATAAGATCCGAAATATTAAGATATACCAGAGCATATAATAAGCCGTATGTAATCGGTGAATTCGGTTATGAATGGGATTGGAATCTTGATTTTTCAAAAATTACAGACGGGTTGATAAATGATTACAAACGCGGGCTTTGGTACGGTTTATTCAGCCCGACCCCAATTCTGCCTATGACATGGTGGTGGGAATATTTTGATACACACAAAATGACCCCTTATTTCCAATGTGTCCGCGAAATAAGCGATCAGATGATAAAGGTCGGAGAAGGTTCTTTTGAGATAATAAACGTGACTGCTAAAACTTTTGAGGCTTATGGTTTAAAATGCGGTGAAAAGATTTTTATTTACCTATTAAATAATAGTAATTCAGATGTAGTGACTGATATTCAACTTAACTCTCCCGTTAAGAAAATCTTAAATGTTCAAAGTTACATACCGGTCAGCCGGAAATATAAAAACCTTGGAAAAGCTAAAATTACCAAAAATGGTTTATCATTACCGGGCATTACTTTAAAATCAAAAGCAGAACTTGTATTGATATTATCGACGAGTAAAGAATAGGCGGATAAAAAAAGTTTAATTATTTTAGCCAGGTTTAAAACATTTTGAAATTAATAATGACGGATAAACGGGATGTTTTTCAATAGATTGAGAGAGCACAAAGAAAAATTACTTTTCTTTTTGATATTAATATCTTCGATGATAATGAATGTAGGATGCAGCAGCGGCGGTTATATTTTAAATTATGGCTTGAGTAAACCACAGGATCCGGCAACGCTGCCTAAGTCGGCTGCGCCTGCACCGGTTAGCATATTAAAGCCAAAAGTTACTGCTATAACAAAACTTGAATTCTTGGGAGACGGTGAGTATTCAATTTTAAGCGGATGGGAATTAATAGAAGCATCAAAAATTAAAAAATCAGATTCATTAGTTTCTATGCCCGGTTTAAATACAACCGGCTGGTATAATGCTACTGTTCCCGGTACGATTCTTACAACGCTTGTGGATGAGGGAGTTTATCCTGATCCTTATTATGGCCTGAATAACCTTTACATCCCGGATTCGCTTTGCCGCGAGGATTGGTGGTACAGAACATCTTTTAAAATACCGGCTAACGAAGGGAAAGGAGATGTTTGGTTATATTTTAACGGAATAAATTATAAAGCTGAAGTATGGTTAAATGGAAATCTATTGGGTGGAATAGAAGGAGCCTTTAAACGCGGAATATTCAATGCATCGGGTATTATAAATAAAACCGGGGAGAATATTCTTGCTGTGCATTTATTCCCTCCACTACATCCCGGTATTCCACATGAAAAGTCGCCCGCAGCGGGAGTTGGCCCCAACGGCGGCCAGTTATGCTTAGATGGGCCGACATTTATTTCATCGGAAGGATGGGATTGGATTCCGGGGATCAGGGACAGGGATATGGGTATATGGCAGGATGTTGTACTGAAATTAACCGGGCCGGTTACAATAATAGATCCCCAGGTTATAACAAGTCTTCCTTTGCCTGATACAAACAGTGCTGAAATAACTATTAATATGCAATTATATAACTCCGGTACCAGAGCTGAAAGAGTTTTGCTGAAGGGAAAGATTGAAAACATTTTGTTTGAAAAAAGTGTTGAGGTAGCTGCCGGGGGAAAAATGAATGTATCATTTACACCATTAAACTACCCGCAATTAAGAATTAACAACCCAAGGTTGTGGTGGCCTAATCAATATGGCAACCCGGAATTATACAATTTAAAATTGACAGCATTGTCGGAGAATGGTTTGTCGGATCTAAAGTCAGTTCGTTTTGGTATCCGGGAGATGTCTTATGAGTTTATGGTATCTTATCCGGACCATACCAATAAGCGGATAGCATTTGATCCCGTTAAAAATGTAAACGGAGATAAACTTCTGTTTAATAATATCAATCGGACGGATGTTGGGAATGGTGTTACTTTACCCGGCCTCAGGGAAGATGCAGATACAACTAAATTACTGCAATCAGAGGATCCGGATATGGGTCCATACCTGGTAATAAAAGTAAATGGAAAAAGAATATACTGCAGAGGCGGTAGCTGGGGAATGGATGATGCGATGAAAAAGATTTCCCGGTCCAGGCTTGAACCTTATTTCAAACTTCATAAAGAAGAGCATTTCAATATGATAAGGAACTGGACAGGTGAGAGTACTGAAAATGTATTTTACAGCCTGGCCGATGAATACGGGCTACTTGTATGGAATGACTTTTGGATGTCTACAGAAGGATATAATATCGAACCTTTAGATAAAAATTTGTTTTTAGAAAATGTTAAAGATGTAATTAAACGGTACCGGAATCATCCATCTATAGCTTTATGGTGTCCCCGGAATGAAGGATACGCACCAGTAACTATGGAAGATGATATAGCGAAAATTATTGCTGCTGAAGATTGTACCCGGTACTATCAACCTAATTCAAGATACATGAACCTTACACCCAGCGGGCCTTGGCACTATGTTAAAGATCCGGCATTCTACGCTGATAATATTGCAAGAGGATTTGATACTGAAGTGGGTACACCTTCCATGCCTACTGTAGCTTCCTTAAAAAAAATGATGGCGCCGGTAGATATATGGCCAGTAAGTGATGTATGGTATTACCATGATCTTCATAAAGGGCTTCAGGATTACCGAAATGCAGCCAATTCTTTATACGGATTACCTGAAAGTTTTGAAGATTTCAATAAAAAAATTCAAATGATTAATTATGATAGTTTCAGAAATATATTTGAATCCTGGAACAGTAAATTATGGAATAATACAAGCGGCGTCCTTTTATGGATGAGCCATCCAGCCTGGCCGAGCGTTATCTGGCAGACTTATTCCTGGGATTACGGAGTTTATGGATCGTTCTACGGTTCTCAGAAGGCATGTGAACCGGTGCATATTCAAATGAATCCTGACGATGGAAAAGTTGTAGTAGTTAATTCATCTTTGAAAACATTTAATAATTTAATTGCAAAATCAGCCTTATATAATTTGCAGGGAAAATTATTGTATCAAAACCAGGATATAATTAATGTGAGAGCAAACGAATTAACATCATGCTTTTTACACCGGTTGCCCGCAGATTTACCGGATATTTATCTCGTCCGTGTTTCGCTTACCGATAAAGATGGAACTATAATTTCACTGAACGATTATTGGAAAAGTAAAAATAAGAATAAGGATTTTTTAGACTTTAATAAACTTCCGCAAGTGAAACTCAGCGCTGAAATATTTAAAAGCGATAAAGGTGATGATAATACCTTAATAATTAACATAGCAAATCCATCGATAACTCCCGCATTGGGAGTTAATCTGCACCTGGTTGATAATGCCGGAAATATTTTACTGCCGGTATATATATCGGATGGTTTCTTTAACTTACTTCCGGGTGAGAATAAACAAATTAAAATAAATTATCCTGTTTTTAGCTCTTTACCTAAAGGTATAACAGCCGACGGATATAATATTATTCGTGATGAATTAGTGAAAATCAAATGAAAAAAATAAAATTCAGGATTATTACAAATATCAGATTAGCATTATTGCTGATCTTTTGTTTTGGTTTCTCACAAATTATTATTAGTCAGCCATCTATTAAGAATGAATCAGTGTTAAAAAAGAAACAAGAGGAATTCAGCAAGTGGAAATATGGCATGTTTCTTCATTTCAATATGGGGACATTCGTTGATAAGGAATGGGCAACTGGTTACGAAGATCCTTTGATATTTATTCCAAAAGAGTTAAACTGCGAGCAATGGGCAGATGTTATTAACTCTGTGGGGATGAAATACGCTGTCTTAACAGTAAAGCATACCGGAGGCTGGTGCTTATGGGACAGTAAATACACAACGCACGACATCACCGCCTTTAAAAATTATAAAAACGGGAAAGGAGATATCGTTAAAGATTTTGTTGATGCATGCAGGAAGAAGAATGTAAAAGTTGGTTTGTATTATTGTTTGCCGGGTGATTACTCAAATTCTTCCGGAAATTCACTTGAACCCGGACAAAAAGATTTACATGGCTTACCTCCTGAAGCTGAAGGTGATTACGAAGGTTTTGTAGAAAAACAGGTAACGGAATTATTAACTAATTATGGACCGATTGATTTGATTTGGTTCGATCAGTTCTCAAATAAATATACAGGGCAATACTGGCTTCAATTGAAAGAACTTATAAATAAACTCCAGCCCGAGTGTATTGTAATTGCTAATAATGCAGATAATTATACAGATTCTGATATTATCGGGTATGAATATCCATGGAGAGTGCAAGTCAATCCCAAAACTGCAATTCCATCCAGTGGAAATACAAATGTTTCTGAATTATGTGATTGTATCGATGCAGGCGGACGTTGGTTTTGGCATACGGGTGAAATCGTCCTTAAGAATTCTAATAAAATTGCCGACATGCTGAAGTTATGTAATTCCAGGAATACAAATCTTCTGTTAGATGTACCACCTGATAGGAATGGATTGATTGATTCCTTATATATTAAACGATTACTTGAGGTAAAAAATATTATCTCTGATAAATAAAGTAAATATTTATTTTAACTAACGAATAGGACTAAATTGCTATTAGCAATGATCTAAGCCTGTATTATGATGAAATGACTTCTTTTAAATTTATGTCCTTATTGCGCATATCCAAACCGCCTTCAAGTACTGATTTTAAATTGGTCAGGTAGAACACCCATCCTTTGGAACAACTCAGATGAAAATTTATTTTTAACTTTTCATCAACCTGCATCTCTGATTGTTCAAGCTCAACAATATTGCCAGTTTGCTCAGTCTTTATATAAACGTTAACAATTCCCGCTTTACCAAATATAAACTTTAAAAAATCTTTACCATTCGTTTCAAGAACAGTTCCTCTTTCAACTGAATCGTCACTATATCCGTACCAACTCCATTCGTATGTGTCGTTTTTTTGGATCTGACTATTGCGATCTCTAAGTGATTTTTCGGTTTTTTTGAATTCTGCTTTTTTCAGGAACCATTTTTCAAGTCCATCCTGTGTTGTCCAAAAATTATATATTTGATGTATATCTGCTTTTATTGGAATCCTGAGTGTGAATTTACTCCAATCGTAATCCTTCATGATGATGTCTCTTTATTTTTTAAATAATAAGTAAATAAATATTATTCTGGCTTTCGATTTGAAACATAATTGCCTATGTCCGATTTAAATCCAATTGCCAGCCTGTTCCAGGCATTAATTGTTACAATTGCTAATGTCAATTCAACAATCTCTTCGGGTGAGAATAAACCTTCAACAGTTTCGTAAATGTTATCCGGAGCGCCAAAAGTAGAGACTTGAGTTAATGCCTCGCACCATAGTAATGCGGCACGTTCGCGAGGTGAATAAAAAGTAGTTTCTTTCCAGGCAGGCAAAACATGAATTCTTTGTTCACTTTCCCCGATAGCTATTGCATCTTTAGTATGCATATCCAGGCAATGCGCGCATCCATTTATTTGAGAAGCCCGGATTTTAACAATTTCCAAAAGTTTATGTTCTATTTTGCTGCTGTCAACTACACGTTGTAGTTCCAACATAGCTTTAGTAGCCTCCGGAGAGGTTTTATACCAATTCAAACGCATATAATTTCTTTCAGGAATTCAGAATATTCTTGTTATGATTCAATTATATTTCTATAATCTCACCTGGAAAATCAAATTTTTAAATAAAATTTATAATAATGATTTATTCAATGACGTGATACAGACAACGCTCAGAATTTAATGAAATGCTAAATATAGATTATGTTATTTCGCAGGTACAATTTGAAATTAGCCCGGCATTATTATTAAACTGTTTCTCAAAAGTTTTAATCTGTACTTGAACAGGATACAAAAAATTATTAATAGTTGAGATAAAATAAGACATCTGCAAATTAGTAAATTTAATTATTCAGATTAAATTTACAGACTAATATTATTTTATTAATCCTCTTACAAAATCAACAAGCTCTTTGCTATCTTTATCAACCTTAATTGTTGAAGGAATGTTTGCGGCATTCCATTCAACTTTCCAAACAGATTTACTTCCTGGATTAAGTGATTCATATTTTCCCTGTATTTCAATTTCAATATAATCTGCATCCGGGCATAAGTAGAGACTTATCTCAGCTTCTCCCGGTGCGAACATTGCCGGCTTTATATCTTCAAATTTCTTTACAAATAATTTCCCCTCTATTGCATAAGCTATCCATCCTTCGGATCCGTCGGAAATGCTTAGCAGGCTGCTTTTTGGTCCCTGTTTTTCAATCTTAGACCATACAATACCGTTCATAGTTTCAGTAAGCGCCATATCAAAAGATTTCTTGTGAACCGGAGTTTCTCCAGCCGGAAAAAAAAGTAATCCGCCTTTATGAACTCTTGTAACTTCCCATGGGGCAACTTTTTTAACTTCTTTGTAAACATTCAGGATTGAATAAGTCAAATACATCCGGTTGTTTTTACCCCCGGAAAATTCCTTTATAAACTGAAGGCCGGAAACCGGGTCAATCCCGCTTGTTGCAACAATAGATTTACCCTTGTATTCTACTTGATAAGGTTCATTATCCAATACAGCAGGAGGAGGCCAGTTCCAATTTGACTGCGGACTGGGCCAAAATGTCGAACCATAATTATCAGGATGTACATTTTTATCAGTAAGAAATTCATAATCGTCTAATTTAAAAGAAGTTATCCTTCCGCCTTCCTTGGGGTCAAAAGTCATATTTTTGTTTCCTGTATTAATAATATAAGAACCGTTCTTGGTGGTTGTTATTGATTTGTTTTGAGCTTGAGTAATTGCATTAACCATTATAAAATAAAAAAGACAAGGTAATAAAATTTGAAGTGAGTGATTTTTCATACGGTTTGATACTTTCTCAAATACTTTTAAATGATGAATCCTCTATAAGAAACCAAAATATTAAATAATGTTTATTAAAAAATAAGAAGAAAAAGTATAATTCAATACAATCACATTTAATATTATTTCTTCATTTGTTAATATTGCTTATAAAATTATTTCTTTAATTTTGAAATTATTAATTTAATCTGAACGGAAGTTATCAGATAAGGTAATACTTCTATATCCATGACATCTGTTTAGAATTTGCAATTAATTTATAAATTATTCCAAATGAGGAAAAATAATAGTAAATAGTAATTACATAATCAAAGATATTAACCTGGCACCTGAAGGTGAGATATTAATTGAGTGGGTGGCTAAATGGATGCCGGTACTGAATAGACTGTACGAAAAATATGAAGAGCAGGGGGTGTTTAAAAATAAAAAAATTGCTTTGTGTATTCATTTGGAAGCTAAAACAGCTTATTTAGCTTTAATAATTAAAAAATTAGGTGCTGAAGTATGGATTACAAGCAGCAATCCTCTTTCTACAAAAGATGAAGTTGCGGCTGCTTTAGTAAATGCCGGAGTAAATGTTTTTGCAAAACATGATGCATCTGGCGAAGGATACTTGAATTTTATTGAAAATATAATGAAAAACAATATGGATGTAATTGTAGACGACGGCGGCGATATATGTGAATACCTTCATGAACATCCGGAGTACGGAAAAAATGTTTTAGGTATTTGTGAGGAAACAACAACCGGTGTAAACCGGTTGAAAGCAATGTTATCAGCCGGCAAACTGAAATATCCTGCTATCGCTGTTAATGATGCTAAGTCTAAGTATTTGTTTGATAATCGCTATGGAACAGGCCAGTCAGCGTGGACAGCAATTACCCATTTGACAAATTTAAATATAGCAGGCAAGTGCATTGTCGTCGTAGGTTATGGCTTGGTTGGCAAGGGTGTTGCTGCTAGAGCCAAAGGATTGGGGGCTGATGTTATAATTACTGAAATTGATCCATGGAAAGCGCTTGAAGCAAAAATGGACTCTTACCAGGTGATGCCTTTGGCTGATGCAGCCCCCCGCGGTGATTTCTTCATTACAGCTACCGGTGAAAAAGATGTAATACGTTTAGAGCATATTGAAAATATGCATAGCGGCGCATTTCTTGCTAATGCAGGCCACTTTGATTTTGAAATTGACGTAACTTCTTTGAAGAAAGCCGCTCTTTCTTATAAATTTGTCAGGGATGAAGTTGAGGAATATATTCTTGGAAGCGGTAATAAAATTTACCTTCTTGCAAGAGGCGGAATTATTAATATTGCAGGTGGATTAGGGCATCCTGCCGATATTATGGATATGTCTTTCTCAGTTCAATTAAGTTGTGTACATTATTTTCTTACGGCTGGTAAACTTGAGCCGAAATTAATAAAAGTCCCTGAAGAAATAGACCGGATGGTTACTGAAGAAAAGCTTAAGGTTGAGGGGATTATGATTGATAGATAATTGTATCGGAAATTAACGGTTAAAAAGTCCTATTATATTTTTAGTAATGACACACAACAGGATTCCATAAGTAACATGATAAAAAATAAAACCATAATTGATTCAATTATAGAAATGCCGAAAGCAGAAATCCATTTGCATTTAGAAGGCGCTTTTACTTTAGATCTCTTATTCAAACTTATTCGCAAGTATGGGGGTGATCCTGAGATTGCTAGTATTGAAGATCTTAGAAAAAAGTTTGTCTTTAAAGATTTTTCACATTTTATTCAAACCTGGCTATGGAAAAATAAATTTTTCAGGAAGCCGGATGATTATGAAGAATCTGCTTACCAGACGATAAAAAATTTATCTGTTCAAAACGTTTTATACGTAGAAGTTTTCTTTTCACCGTGGGATTTTATTTCAAACGGGTTGAAAATTGAAGAGATTGCCGAAGCCACAATTTCAGGTATTAGAAAAGCTGAAAATGAGTGTTCAATAAAATGTAATTTGATTGCGGATATTGTAAGGAATTACGGCGCTGAAACATCTATATTGAGATTAAATCAAATAACACCATATCTTATGAAAGGAATTACTGGTATTGGGCTTGGCGGTAGTGAAAAAGAATTCCCGCCAGCACTTTTCAAAGACGTTTTTTTAGAAGCGAGAAGGAGAGGTTTCAGAACAACTGTCCATGCCGGAGAAGCTGCCGGATCAGAATCAATCTGGTCGGCAATTTCGGATCTGCAGGCCGAAAGAATTGGACATGGAGTCAGGGCTATTGAAGATCCTGGGTTGGTAAATTATCTCTTTGAAAAGCAAATCCCGCTGGAGGTCTGTATTACGAGTAATCTGAAAACAAAGGTATTCCTCACATTAGAGGAACATCCCTTTGATTATATGTATAAAATGGGATTAAATGTATCCATTAATTCCGATGACCCGACAATGTTTGGTGCAAATATTACCGATGAGTTTTTGATGCTTCATGAAAAATTGAATTATACATTATATGATTTGGTAACACTATCTAAAAAAGCAATTAGATCAAGTTTTCTTGAAAAATCAGAAAAAATTAAATTCAATAACATAATTGATAACTATCTTTATAAATTCAGTGAATAAACAAGTTAGATTTGGTTTTTAACGTTTTATTATTTAGCGGTTGAAAACTAATAAGAAACAAGTTCATATGGTTTTTAATAATCACTTTGATTTAAGAATGAGAATAATTTAAATAAGGATTTGAAGATTAAAGTTGAATAATTTTGTAATAGTTGTTTTGGATGGAGTTGGAATTGGAGAAATGCCGGATGCTGAAAATTATTCCGATGAAGGCAGCGATACGCTTGGCAACATGGCCAAAAGGCTTGGTGGTTTAGATTTACCAAATCTTGAAAAATTAGGGTTAGGTAATATTAAACCTATCCCGGGAATAAAAGAACAGATTATACCTCTCGCATCATTCGGGAAGCTTAAAGAGATATCTGCCGGAAAGGATTCTACTACTGGTCACTGGGAACTTGGTGGTTTGAAAGTCGAAGTTGAATTCCCATATTATCCGGACGGGTTTCCAAATGAAATAATAAATAAATTCTTAAAAGAAACCGGGTGTAAAGGAATACTTGGTAATTACAAAGCCTCCGGGACCGAAATTATAAAAGAACTTGGCAGCGAACATTTCAAAACAGGTTATCCTATTATCTATACTTCTGCAGATTCTGTTTTCCAGATTGCGTCACATGAGAACATTATTCCTCTTGAGCGATTGTATGAAATTTGTAAAATCTGCCGTTATAATGTCATGACGGGGATGGACGCCGTTGCAAGAATCATTGCCAGGCCTTTTACAGGAGGAGAAGGGAATTTTGTACGGACAACAAACCGTGTAGATTTTTCACTTAACCCGCCTTCACAAACAATTCTCGATTACTGTATTATTGCGGGAGTGGATACATTTGCAATTGGTAAAATAAATGATCTTTTTAATTATAATGGTATAAAATACCAGCTCAAGACAAAGTCTAATCAGGAGGGAATTAACAAAATTATCGAGACCTGCCGTTCAGTAAAAAATTCATTGATTTTTGCTAATCTTGTAGATTTTGATGTCTATTATGGCCATCGAAATAATATGGAAGGCTTTCACAAAGAATTACAAGAGTTTGACAAACAAATTCCAAAAATTATAAGCTCGCTTGATGATACCGACAAACTAATTTTTACCGCTGATCATGGTAATGATCCAACTGATATAAGCACTGACCACACGCGCGAATATGTCCCTTTGCTTTACTATAGGAAAAGTGTACCTGGAAAAAACCTTGGAATACGGGAAACATTTTCTGATGTCGCTCAGACTGCTGCGGAGTATTTTAAAATTGAAAATAATTTGTCCGGAACAAGTTTTCTCAATGATTAATTGAAGTTACGCAAATATTGTTTAAAGTAGCCCCGACATTTATGTCGGGGATCGCGAAATTGCTAAACATGTTCGGCTTTTCCCAAAGGGATGGATGCCAAGCCAAAATGATATGAAAATTTTGGCTTGAACCAAAGGCTCATCCGCCTTCGGTGGAAAAGCCAATAAAGCCCGGACTTCATTTTACCCCAGGTTAAAACTTGCTGGGCTATTTAATAATATTTTTAATATCTGTGTAACTTTAGTGATTAATATTAAAGCTTCGGAATTAGAATATTTTATTTTTTAATTAACGTATACATTCCTTATTATTAAAAGTTAAAAAAAACTATTTCAGATAAATTGTCATGAATATGCAATTAATAATAATGTTTATCTGTTATTTATTTTAAATAAGGTAGGGATATAGCTTGATGGTTAATTTGAATGCAAAATATTTAGAGATAGTTAAAGAAGTTTTAAAACAAGTACCGTTTGAACCTGAGATTTGTATAGTACTCGGCAGCGGTCTTGGCAATTTTGCGGAAAAAATTGAAACAATAAAATCTGTCGCTACATCTTCTCTTCCAAATTACCCGGATCTAACTGTTCTGGGGCATCAGGGGCGTTTGCATTTTTCGAATTATGGCGGAAAAAAGCTTCTGGTTATCCAGGGAAGAATTCATTATTATGAAGGGCATTCTTTATCTCAATGTGTTCTGCCGGTGCATATTGCAGCAAAGTTAGGTTGTAAGAAAATACTTTTGACGAATGCTGCAGGCGGCGTAAATCCGTTTTTTATACCGGGTAATTTAATGCTCGCTCATTCATTTAACGGATCAATAATTTGGCGGGAGTTCGCAGAACTTATTGGATTGGTAAATTTAGAACAGAAAAATTCAGTTATGGACTTACCTTCCAAGGAGATGAATGAAAGTATTTTAAATGCTGCTCTAGGTGAAAATATTTCTTTATATCAAGGCCTTTATTGGATGACAATGGGTCCTAGTTACGAAACTGCTGCCGAAATAAAAATGTATAGAAAATATGGGGCTGATGCTGTTGGAATGTCAACAGTTCCCGAAGTTTATTACGCCTCTTATTTGGGAATGAAAGTAGCATCAATTTCATGTATAACTAATTTTGCTGCCGGGCTTTCTACAAGGGCACTCTCTCATGATGAAGTGATGGAAACGTCAAGTCGGGTTATGGATAATTTCGAAAAATTATTAAAAAAATCAATCGAACTATTTTAAACTATGAAGTCATTAACGATAAAATACATAGCTTTAAATCTTGGATTTTGTGTATTAACTATTTCAAACGCTTTAAATGATCATCCGGATATAAATCATCTTACCAAAGCTTCAGTTAATGTACTCGTTAAAAAGTAAGTTACAAACCTAATACTGTTGCAAGAAGTCTAAAGCCACAACAATCTAATCTGATAGGTATATTTGTTCCGGAAATTCGCCGTGTTTTTTTTGCGAACTCTATAAGTGGAATAGAATAAGTTGCCTGTGTTAAAGGCTATACTGTTATTTTATCACTATCAAATTACTCGTCCGGATATTCATTTGAAATCTAATGTGCTTAAATTAAATACAATGCTGGTAATCCTGAAGTCAACTTAATTCGTTAAGAATTGAAAAGCCCTGGACTCTAAGTAAATAATATCTTACATGTAATTTCATACATGAAATACCTGGAGCCGGACAATAACTTAAACGAAAAGAATTATATTACCGGCCGGGTAATAAGAATTACAGATTTTCAAACTTTGAGATGAATATTATCCAAGCCAGAACAGCGGAGTCGGTAATAAAGAATTTAGATACTCATTTTCGGTTGAATTAAATTATTAAATACAAAAATCTTATATTTTAAGGAAATAAAGTCCCGGGAATTAAAACAATTTCAGACAATCCGAACCGTTCATTTTGAAGTTAATTACTTATCAAAATAATAATAAATTATTATGTTGATAAGGTAAAACTGCTTAAGATCGATAGTACGGATTAATTCGATATTTTAAAGCTTAATTGAAGTAAATAATTGAAATAATTTGAGATATTTTAATAGGATTTTAGAGCACTGAATTTGGGAGTTTTGGTGTGATATTTGATAATTTATTCATTTTAAATCATAATCTTATTATACCGGCAGATTAAAGTTAAATTTATTTTAAATTAAGCATTTCTACTTAGTATTATTCTGATTCAGGTAAATATAAAAACAAATCTGAAAGTGTTAGCGTGTGTAGTAATTACTGTGAGAATTTATAACTAAAATGTAGTATTCTTTTGTTAAGTACAAATTACTTTTTGAAAAATACATAAATAAAATCTCCATCAAAATTGAACTTAAGGATCGCGGGCCGGGAAAAATTCAAATATATAAAAGAATAAAAGCAACAAATAAATTACTACGAAAAAATATCAACATGCAGTATTTAAACCATATATTTTTATAATAAAATACCCAGTTTACAAATTCAGGTAAATTATAATGAATAACTTTAATTTAAAATTTTTTACAGTAATAGTTTTTGGTTTATTATTCCAAACATGTCTTTCTTTTGCACAAGATTCAGGTTTAGGACTATTCGAAAAACACGGAGATATCGGCCATGTACTTAAACCCGGTTCTGTTGAGTATAATAAGCTTAAAAAAACTTATTTAATTGCCGGCAGTGGTTATAATATGTGGTTTGATAAGGATGCTTTCCATTTTGTTTGGAAGAAAGTATCAGGAGACGCTTCTCTTGCCGCAAATATAAAGTGGATTGGTACCGGGGGTGATCCACATAGAAAAGCCTGCGTTATTATCAGGCAAAATCTTGATGCCGGATCGCCTTATGCTGATGTTGCATTTCATGGCAGTGGTCTTACATCACTGCAATTTCGCGATGTAGAAGGCGGCCAAACTCATGAGATTCAATCGAATGTTAATGCCCCGGACAGAATCTGTATAGAAAAAGAAGGAAATTATGTATTCATGTCCGTTGCCGGGAAAGGTGAAAAACTGCATCCCGCAGGAGGTTCATTTAAATTAAAATTTGATGAGCCGTATTACATTGGTATAGGGGTGTCTGCTCATGATAGTAATGCCGTGGAGCAGGCTGTTTTTTCAAACGTAACTATTACTAATCCTAAAGGAAACTCGGAAATGGGAACAATACTGGAAAGCACATTGGAAACTATGGCAATCGAATCTACTGATAGAAAGGTTATTTATCATACTATAGGACATTTTGAGGCACCTAACTGGTCACGTGACGGAAAATTTTTATTGTTCAATAGTGATGGTAAAATTTATAAAATCCCCGTTAGTGGTGGTAAGCCCGAAATGATTAATACCGGTTTCGCAAACAAGTGTAATAATGACCATGGAATTTCTCCTGATGGAACACAATTAGCAATCAGCGACCAATCGAAAGGCGATGGAAAATCCCTTATTTATATTGTACCTTTTACAGGAGGGACACCTAGACAAATCACTCCTATTGGCCCATCTTACTGGCATGGGTGGTCACCTGATGGAAAAACATTGGCTTATTGCGCCGAACGAAACGGTAATTTTGACATTTATACTGTCTCTGTTGAGGGAGGTACTGAAAGCCGCTTAACTTTGGCGCCAGGTTTGGATGATGGTCCTGAATATTCTCCTGACGGAAAATTTATTTACTTTAATTCAGAGCGTACAGGAACTATGCAAATCTGGAAGATGAATACCGACGGAAGCCATCAAACCCAGGTAACTTCCGATGAATACAACAATTGGTTTGCACATCCATCACCGGATGGGAAATGGATAGTTTTTCTTTCATATGAAAAAGATGTCCAGGGTCATCCGGCAAATAAAGATGTAATGCTAAGGCTTATGCCTACTGCAGGCGGTGATATAAAAGTGCTTGCAAAACTATTCGGTGGTCAGGGTACAATTAATGTTCCATCATGGTCGCCTGACGGCAGTATGATTTCTTTTGTTAGTTATAGATTAGTAAATCCTTAATAAGATAAATAATTTAATTAATAGCTTTATTTAATAAATAAATTTAAAATTAAAGATGGGAGTACTTATGAGTGAAGTAGCCTCTGGTGTAGAACAGCCTAAAGCGCTTGTTTATGAAAAATTGATTTTCTGGAAAGAAAAATTGGGATATGCGGTTGGAGATACGGCTTCCTGCCTTTATTGGCAGACATTTTCAATATATTTATTTATATTTTATACGGATACTTTCGGAATCTCAGCAGGGGTTGTTGGATTAATGTTTTTAATCACCAGAATTTGGGATGCTGCAATCGACCCTGTGATGGGAGTAATTGCAGATCGAACTGAATCCAAATACGGAAAATTCAGAATCTGGATGCTCAGAGGGATTTTACCTTATGCAGTTTTCGGAATACTACTTTTTGTTACTCCTCCATTCAGTATAGGAGGTAAAATTGTTTACGCATTTGTTACATATACATTAGTTATGGTAGCATATTCAATGGTTAACGTTCCATATGGAGCTTTGCTCGGAGTAATATCTCCCAACTCAGATGAGCGTACAAAATTAGCTTCATACAGGTTTATCGGTGCATTTTCGGGTAATATTATTTGCACTGCATCATTTTTATATCTGGTAAAATTTTTGGGAAGTGGCAACGATAAATTAGGTTATCCACTTGCAATGACTGTATTTGCAATTGCCGCTTGTTTGTTATTTTCATATACCATCTCTTCAACTAAAGAACGTGTTAAACCTCCAAAAGTGCCCAGCACTATACGAACTGATATAAAAGATTTATTAAAAAATCGTCCCTGGGTGGTTCTTTGTTCCATGGGACTGATGACACTGATTTATGTGTCGGTTAAAAATTCTGCTATTCTTTATTATTTTAAATATTATGTTGGAAATGAACTTGTTTCAAGTCTATTTATAACAATAGGTACAATTTTTTCTGTGGTTGGAGCACTATCCACACCTTATATTACAAAAATATTCCGCGGGGATAAAAGGTTAACTTTTATAGTTTTAACTTTTGTTAATGCTGTTTGCATGGCTTTATTTTATTTTGCAGGGCCGAAAGACCTTCTATATATGTATGTTTTACAATGTATTGGGTCAATTCCAGGCGCAGCCATGTTTCCATTAATTTGGTCAATGTATGCAGATACCGCAGATTATGGTGAATGGAAATTCGGAAGGAGGGCGACAGGATTAGTTTTTTCTGCGGCTACATTCTCTCAGAAGATGGGTTGGGCTATTGGTGGTGCAATTGCCGGACTTGCTTTAACAATTATAGGATATGTAGCTAATGTTGAACAAAATGCAAGTACACTTTCAGGACTCAGGCATATGGTGAGTACTATTCCGGCAGCTCTGGCTATCGTAGTTATTATAATTGCAATATTCTATAACCTTGATGCAAAAATGGAAACTCAAATAGGACTTGATTTACAAGCCAGGAAAGGCGATGTGAAATAAGTATAAATGGACATTCAAAATTGATCTTATTTATTTTATAAATTGATAATATAATAAAAAGGAAAAACAGATGAGTAGTACTATTATCGGGGACGCATTACCAAATATTCCATGGGAGGATAAACCCAAGGGCAGCACTGATGTAATGTGGAGATTCAGCGGTAATCCGATAATTAATTGGAATCCGATACCAAAAGCAGCCCGCATTTTTAATAGTGCGGTTTTACCAAACAATGGAGAATTTGTAGGCGCATTTCGTGCAGATCAAAAGAACGGGCGTGCAAATTTATTCTTTGGAAAAAGTAAAGATGGAATTAATTGGGAAATAGGTCCTGACCCTATAAACTGGGTGGATGAAAATGGAAAACCAAATCCGATTAGTTATGGATATGATCCGCGGTTTGTAAAAATTGATGATACATTTTATATAGTTTGGTGCGATGATATGCACGGTGCTTCAATCGGGCTTGGTAAAACAGAGGACTTTAAAACTTTTATACGTCTTCCCAATCCGTTTATGCCGTATAACAGGAACGGTGTTCTTTTCCCGAGAAAAGTAAATGGAAAGTATTTACTTTTAAGCCGTCCCAGCGACAGTGGGCATACACCATTCGGAAATGTATATTTAAGCGAAAGTCCGGATTTAACTTACTGGGGCAAGCATAAATTTGTTATGGGTAGCGGCGGTATGGGATGGTGGCAGGGAACTAAGATTGGCGCGGGCCCTATTCCAATTGAAACCAAAGAAGGCTGGCTATTATTCTACCATGGTGTCTCTTATACTTGCAGCGGATTCGTATATAGTTTTGGTGCCGCTATACTTGATCCAAATGATCCAAGTAAAGTATTATACAGAACCAGGGATTATTTAATAACTCCTGAAAAACCTTACGAAACTATTGGCTTTGTAGCTAATGTAACTTTCCCTTGTGCTAATATTTATGATGCACCAACCGGGAGGATTGCAGTTTACTACGGGGCGGCAGATACTTATACGGCTGTTGCGTTTGCCCAGGTTGATGAACTGATTGAATATATTAAAAAGAATTCGGAAGTATTTTAAATAAAATATATTTTTAGTTCAGATTAATCTTTATCTCTTATAACAACAAAACCCGGTTATCTTATCGGGTTTTGTTTTATTTTGTTAAATTAGCTTATATTTTTTAATATATGGTGATAATAGTATAATCCGTATTTCCGTTTCACACAGATGGCGGATCGAAAGTTAATCAGGGTGCTATTTTATATAAATTAAAGAAATGGAGATTTAAATGAATATTTTGTTAACCGGAGGGACAGGATTTATTGGCTCCTATGTGGCAATGGAACTTATTAAATATGGCCATACATTAACTTTACTTGCCAGGAATCAAAATAAGGTTCCTGCATTAAAGAAAATAGATGGTATTGAAATTGTGGAAGGAGATATTACCAATTTGAAATTATTGGAAAAATTAATTAGCGGAAAAGATGCAGTTATTCTTGTTGCGTTAAATTATACAAAACAGACCGGGTGGGAAGTTCTTAAGGATGACACTATGCCGACTGTTTTTATTTCCGATATGGCGGCAAAGTCCAATGTTAAACATTTTATTTATACATCCTCAACTGCTGTAAATGATAATGTATATATGGTTGAACAAAATAAAATTGACGGTTCGATAAAATGTGTTTATTCAAATACAAAACAGCACCCGGCAACATTTTACGGAGCTACGAAAGCCGCAAGTGAAAACTTCTTGCTGGCTCAATCTTATAATTCACCTATGAGGATTAACTTTGTGCGCCCGGGCTATACTTTTGGCAATCCGGTGATTGAAGGAGGTTCTACCCAGGGTGATACAAGATTTCATCAGATCGTAAAAGATGCAGTGAATAACCGGCCGATTCATGTTGTAAAAAATGACGGGACACAATTTATCTGGGCGGGTGATCTTGCCAAACTGTATGTTAAAATACTTCATAGCGAAGTAAACAGAAAAACTTATTTCGGGTTATCAAGCAATTTTATTTCATGGGATGCGGTTGCACAAGAAACTATAAGACGGTGCGGCTGAAGCAGTAAGATTGAAGTAGAAGACCGGGGATGGAGCGATAACATTACACTTTTTGATGTACGTGATATGAAGGAAGATTTTTCTCTTGAATTTGACGGATGGGAAAAAATATTGGAACATTTGGACTATTATATTAATATTGAAAAACATTCTTTATACAATTAAAGATTATTCATTATGAAACGAATGGTTCATGCTTTCCCCTGTATTTTATTTTTTATAACTTTTTTTTCAACTTTTCTATGTTATGCACAAATGCCAAAAACAATAATCATTGGGACCGTATACGATATATTTAATGAAGAATTCGATACAGATTATGAATTTTTTAAGCAGGTAGATAAAGACATTGCTTTAATGAAAGATTCCAACATTGAATATATTATGATATTTCCTTTAGGCTGCTGGGATACAGCTACTAAACAATTGAAATGGGAACGGACTGATTACCTGATAAAAAAAATAGAAGACGCCCATATGAAATTTATTCCTTTGATGCTGAAGGAGGAGCAATGCAGTCATTACTTCCCGATTTGGAAATTCAAAGAAATAAAAGGAATGTGGGACGAATATAATCTTAATAACGGTAACAAAAATAATCGTGAAAATGTTGATTTTGCTGATGCGAGGGTTTACCCGCTTTTGGAAGATTATTTTAAACAGGTGATTCAACGGTATGGGAAAAGTCCCGCTTTATGCTTTTATAATATATGGAATGAACCACATTATAGTTCAACCGCTGATCATGTAGTCGTAAAATTCCGGGAATGGTTAAAGAATAAATATACAGATATTCCCGGACTTAGAAGTTCCTGGGGAAAAGAATATTCTGATTGGAATGAGGTATCACCCTTCCTGAATGACAATTGGAATTCATCAATGCCTCAGATAGACTGGGCTATGTTCAGAAATGAGTTCGATGGTATATTGTTAAAACAGCTTGTACAAACTTTAAGAAAATATGATTCAGTGCATCCCGTAAATGCAAACCCAGTTAGTACTACATGGTCTAACTTTAATAATTTCGGAGCCTATAATACTGATAACTGGCCGATTGCAGATAACGATGATATTAACGGTATATCATATTACCCTGATGGTTGGGAACGGGATCATAACCTTGAGTCATGTCCTTACTGGGTTCACAATCTAACATTCAATACCATAAGATGCATGTCCCTTGGTACAATTCCTGGCAGTAACACTACAATGCTTCCTCTATCTGGAACAGATACATGTAAAGAAAAGAAAAACTACATTCTCACTGAAGTGTACACTAATGAACAAAATGGGCTGGCGCTTAATGGGTACCAAACAAAAGAATCAATTAATTTATTAGCGTGGACAGCATTGGCCAATGATTGCAAAGGATTAATATACTGGCAATGGAAACCTTTTATGAGGGGGCGGCAGTCGCTTGGCAGGGGATTGTGTTTAGTGAATGGGGAACTTGCTCCCCGCGGGGAAGCAGTTAAAGAGATTGGGGCAGTAATGAATAAGTACGGTGAAACGCTTTACCAGGCACATCTCAAAAAACCGCAGGCTGGGGTTCTTGTTGATATGGTTGGATTGTTAAAAACATTGGAACAAACAACCGAACCCTCAACTAATAAATTCATGTATGAAAGTAATGCCGGAATATTTAAAGCTCTGTACGAAAAGAATATAGATGTGGACATTCTTAGAATGGACAGGGGTTTAGATATAGCTGCTTTAAAATCTTATAAAATTATTTACCTGCCGTTCCAAATCGTAATGCGTAAAGAGACTGCTGACCTGCTAAAAGAATATGTTCGGGAAGGTGGTTGTGTTGTTGCCGATGCTCGTACTGCAACAATTAATGAACTTGATTTTGCTTATCATACCAGTCCGGGAGCCGGGCTGGATGAACTTTTCGGAGCCGTAAGAACTGACTGGTATGGGGAAAAAACTTATTTTAAAGTTAATATAAAGGAAAAAGACAAATTACCTCTTGAATTTGATGGGAAGTATTTTAGAGATCAACTTCAATTAAAAGATAGTGTAAATGTTATTGGAACATTTGAAGATAACAGCCCTGCCGTTATAGAACATAAGTTCGGGAAAGGGAAAGCAGTATTAAGCGCTGTTCCACTCGGAGCCAGTTACTACGGGAGACCGGATAATCCGGTTAATAAATTTATAATAAGTCTTGCTCAAGAAGCCGGTGTAATACCGGATGCTCAATTTATATCTAATATAGATGATACTTCGCTTGATCTGAAAGTACACGAATTAGATGGTAAAAAAATTTTATACGTTATTAATACGGATAGTCAACCGAAATCCGGAACTGTACAAATTAATATAGAAAATACTAAGGAAAAGTCATATTTAAAAATTAAAAGTGTAAAAGAAATAATTTCAGAAAGTAACGTCGGCATTAAACAGCTTGATAAAAATTTATCATTTCCCATAGTAATAAAACCGGATAACGTGATGGTGTTTATTATTCAATAGTGATTTTATATATGTATCCGGATTATTTATTTTATTCTGCCCGAAATATATCCGATATTTGAATACTTAATTAAAATTATTTAAATACTTTTAAACTTTGATTTTTTTAAAAAGCGACACTATATATTAAATTGAAATATATAGTAAAATTTCGATTATTAAAAAACACTCCTTCAACGGGAGGGTTTTGTAATTATAACATATGTTTTTTTTATGTCTTTAATTTTAAACTATTGCAGCAATTTAATTAAATATATTCGGCAATTATCTGCTCGTATAATTCCTGCCGGCCGCTTAGCTGTTTCGGTTCACCGTTTTTCACTGCAAGTTCTCTTAAGTTATCAAGAGTTAACTCGCCTTTTTCAAACTTAGCTCCATTACCGCTGTCGAATGATGAGTAGCGTTCTTTCCTCAATTCTATATAGTTTGATTCTGTTAAGATTTTTTCTGCAACTATTAATGCACGTGCAAATACATCCATTGCAGTAATATGAGATATAAATAAGTCCTCAATATCTGTTGAATTACGTCTTACTTTTGCATCAAAGTTTACTCCGCCTTTTCCAAAACCGCCGGCCTGGGAAATTACTAGCATCGCCTCTACTGATTCATAAAGATTAACAGGGAACTGGTCGGTATCCCATCCGTTCTGATAGTCGCCCCTGTTGGCGTCTATACTGCCAAATAATCCGGCATCAACAGCACATTGAATTTCATGTTGAAATGTATGTCCAGCCAAGGTTGCATGGTTCACTTCAATGTTTAATTTAAAATCTTTATCGAGTCCGTTATTGCGTAAGAAACCTATAATGGTTTCTACGTCATAATCGTACTGGTGTTTTGTCGGTTCCATTGGCTTTGGTTCAACAAGAAATGTTCCTTTAAAACCATTCTTGCGCGCATAATCTCTGGCAAGAGTAAGGAACCTGGCCATGTGTTCCTTTTCCCGTTTCATATCCGTATTGAGCAGGGAAGCATAGCCTTCGCGTCCGCCCCAAAAAACATAATTATCTCCGCCGAGTTCAATTGTTGCATCAATAGCGCGTTTAACTTGTGCTGCGGCATTAGTTATAACATTAAAATCCGGGTTTGTTGCTGCCCCGTTCATATATCGGGGATTACTAAATAAATTGGATGTTCCCCATAAAAGTTTTACGCCGGAGGCTTTTTGTTTTTCTTTTGCGTAATCGACCAGAGTTTGTACTCTTTTATCCGATTCCGAAATACTTTCGCCTTCATCTACCAAATCAAAATCATGAAAGCAGTAAAACGGAATACCCATTTTAGTTATAAACTCAAATGCTGCATCCATTTTATCCTTGGCGCGTGCAATTGGATCGGAGGCGCTGTTCCATGAAAAGTTCCTGGTGCCTGGTCCAAAAGGGTCCCCGCCTGCACCGCAGAAGCTGTGCCAGTAAGCAACTGCAAAACGGAAAAATTCTTTCATGCTTTTACCTGCAACAATCCTGTTCTCATCATACCATTTATAGGCTAATGGATTATGGGAATCTTTTCCTTCAAATTTTATTTTCCCAACTCCCTTAAAATGCTCTTTATTTCCTGCTAAGTATTCCATATTACAACTATTTCCTTTTAAGTTCTTAAATTATTATTTATTTAATCATTGTATTATTTAATCTCGAGAGCCACAATTCATAAGCTTTTAAATGCTCCACCCTTTCGATATCGTTGGGAATTATTTCCCCGGTTTTATTAAGTGATTTAAATGCTTCATTAAATGACTTATAATATCCCGCTCCATAAGCAGCCCCTCTCGCAGCTCCCTGAGAGCCGTCTGTATCATAAAGTTCGATTGATGCGCCGCTTACATTTGCCAATGTTTGTGAGAAAACGGGACTTAAAAACATATTTGTTTTCCCGGCCCTGATTATTTTTATATTCAACCCCATTTCTTTCATAATATCAATACCGTACTTGAAAGAAAAAGCTATGCCTTCTTGTGCAGCTCTAAATATATGTGAAGCAGTATGGCGGTTAAAATCCAATCCTATTAGCCGGCAGTCAGCACTTTTATTTTCCAGAATCCTTTCGGCCCCGTTGCCGAAAGGAAGCACGGAAATTCCGTTTGAACCGGCATCAATATTTCCCGCCAGTGCGTTCATTTCGTTATATGAAATACCGCAAGCAAAGTTCTTTCTCAACCATGAATTCAAAATACCGGTACCATTAATACATAAAAGCACACCAAAGCGGTTTTGTTCCGCTGTGTTATTTACATGGACAAAAGGATTTACCCTGGATTGGGGGTCGAAATTAGGCTTATCAATTATACCGTAAACTACTCCGGAAGTTCCCGCTGTTGCAGCTATTTCACCGGTATTCAAAACATTTAATGAAAAAGCATTGTTTGGCTGATCGCCTGCACGGTATGAAACGCAGGTGCCTTCAAGCAGCCCCAATTCTTCGGCTGCGGATTTAGTTAATTTTCCCTGTATAGAAAAAGTTGGTTTTACTTCCGCGAATAGTTTTTCATCAATATCGTAGTAAGTTAATATATCCGCCGAGACAGATTTTTCTTTAAAGTTCCAAAAAATACCTTCGGATAATCCCGAAACAGTAGTAGTGATATCGCCTGTTAATTTCATACTGATGAAATCACCCGGAAGCATAAACTTATATGTTTTTTTATAATTTCCCGGTTCATTTTCTCTTACCCATCTTAATTTAGATGCGGTAAAGTTACCCGGAGAGTTTAGGAGAGTTTGTAAACAATTCCGGCTGCCGATTTTTTTAAATGCCCGATTGCCAATTTCTACCGCGCGACTGTCGCACCATATAATAGATGGCCGGATTACTTTTTGATCTTTATCCACTATTACCAGTCCGTGCATTTGGTAAGAAATACCTATGCACTTCACATCAGTTTTTTTAAGATCAGTGTTTTTTAAAATTTTACCAGTTAATATTTTGATATACTCCCACCAGCTTTCCGGATCCTGTTCAGCCCAGCCCGGATGAGGGGAATGAATTTTCATTTCTTCCTTTGGATAAAAATCGCTTGTAATTAGCTTACCTGAATCAATATCTATTATTGAAGCTTTTATAGAAGAACTTCCAATATCATAGCCAATACTTAACACAAGATAAATCCTTTCATGTTAGAAATACCAGGTATCTCTAAAAAAATAATAGAGTTTAAATCATCTATAACCAGGTTTATTTTTTCTGTAAAAGTTATCCGGAACTCATTCAAAAACCGCAATAATCGTTCTGGTGTACAAAATACACTTTTTACTATTTAAAAATGCAAGAAAAATTCTATTTATCCAAGTATTATTTTACTCTAATTATAAGGTGAGAAAAATTAATTAATTCTGTAAATTTAAAATTGTATTTTTAGAGTGTTAAAGATTAAAATTATGTAAGGATACCGACAATGGCTGAGAGGAAAATAAAATGGGGTATTTTAGGGCCCGGCTGGATCGCTGGAAAATTTGCCGAGGGATTAAAAGTTGTTGATAGTGCCGAATTATATGCCGTCGGTTCCCGGTCTATTGATAATGCAAAAATGTTCGCCCGGAATTTTAATGTAACAAAAGCTTACGGCAGTTATGAAGGACTTGTGAATGATCCTGATGTTGATGTAATTTATATTGCAACCCCCCATATACGTCACTATGAAAACACATTATTATGCCTTGAGCATGGCAAAAATGTTTTATGTGAAAAGCCTTTCGCCATGAACGGAAAAGAAGTTCGTGGTATGATTGCAATGGCAAAAGCTAAAAACCTTTTCCTGATGGAAGCTATGTGGTCAAAGTTTCTGCCTAATCTGATTAAAGCAAAAGAAATTGTTGATTCGGCAGCAATTGGAAAAGTAAAGCTTCTTACGGCAAATTTTTCCGTAAAATCAGATTTTCCGCTTGAACATAGACAATTTAATAAAGATCTCGGAGGGGGTGCATTACTTGATATAGGTATTTATACTGTTTTTCTTTCTTTATTTCTTTTGGGAAAACCGGAATCTTTCAAGGCTATGGCAAGTATTGGATCTACCGATGTTGATTTCTCAATCGGAATTTTATTTAAATATGCTGATGAAACTTTATCAATTTTACACTCGTCGTTTGTTGCTGGTACTGATGTTATTGCTGAAGTTCATGGTGAGACCGGTAAAATTGTTTTTGAACATCTTTGGTTCCGTCCTGGGAATATTAAGATTGTCCGGCCTGATGGCGAGGTAATCCCGGTACCGCTTCAATTCAAAGGCAACGGTTACAACTATGAAGCTGAAGAAGTTGTAAAATGCCTTAATGAAGGTAAAACACAAAGTGAAATAATGAGCCTGAATGATAGCCTTGAAATGATCGATATTCTTGACTCAATTAGAAAAGAGACAGGTATAATTTATCCTAAACATGATTTGTAAAAATCATTTTAGTATTTTGTAACGGAAGTATGCTTTATAAAATTTCCTGATCAAAGGATATAAATGAAAAAAATTTTTTCGGTCTGTATAAAAATTTTATTTTTACTCCTATTTATTAATGTTGTAAATCTACCAGCGCAGGATACAGTTTCTCAAAAATTAGCATTATCTGATAGTATTAGCATAAAACCAGTTAATCCGGAAGAAAGTGCCGAAGCCGGAAAACTTTTAAAATTTTTATACAGTATTTACGGTAAGAAAACTTTGACCGGGATTCATAATTACTTAGGCAAAATGTCCGAATCTACCGATCAGGCTTTTAAAATTACAGGCATGTACCCGGTAATATGGGGCGGAGATTTTGGTTTTGCAGACTCAACTCATGATATTGATAATATTAAATATAGGCCTTTATTAATTACTGAGATAAAAAAACAATATACGCACGGTGCAATAATTGTGATGACTTATCATCAGGCAAACCCTGTCATGGGAGAACCTTGCCCTTTTGAAGGAGGGGTGCAGAGTAAGCTTACAGATAAACAATGGAATGATTTAATTACTCCGGGCACTCCGTTATACCTGGGATGGCAGAAACAAATGGATTTATTTGCTTCATACCTTGTTCAGCTTAGAGATGACAATATACCAATTCTTTTCAGGCCATACCATGAAATGAACGGCGACTGGTTTTGGTGGGGAAAAAGGCCGGGCGATAGCGGTTACGTGGCTCTATGGAAGCAGCTCTTTAATTATTTTACTAAAGTAAAAAAATTGAACAATCTGATTTGGGTTTGGACCACCGACCGTCCATGGGAAGGAATTGAAAAATATTATCCCGGTGATGATTACGTTGATATTCTTGGCTCTGATATATACCCGTTGAAGGATACAACGGTTATTTTCAGACAGGAATGGTATGATAGAATGAAAAAACTTGCTAATGGGAAGCCCCTTGCTCTATCAGAAAATAGTATAATACCTACGGAAGAAATTCTTCATTCACAGCCCTGGTTGTGGTTTATGTCATGGACTTCCTGGGGGTTTGATAAATATGCTTCAGATATAAAGAAAATTTACGAATCATCATCCGTTATTACACTGGAAAATCTTCCTGATTGGAAAAATAGCTGCAATTTCGATTCTGTAAAAATTAAAGAAAGCTCAATGAGTAAATAATAAATTATCCGTTTAAATTATTATAAAACAAAGGATTGTTTGAAAGTTTTAGCAATACTAATCCGGCATTATGTTTGTTAAATTGTATCTGGTAAGCTTATTTTATTTTAGAGATAATCAAATAAATGAAAGAGAGTGCGTAAAATGAAACTAATTTTCAATCTCTGTTTAGTAATCCTTTTCACAATGTGTATCAGTTTAAATATTCAAAGTCAAAGTCAGGTAAAAAACAAAATGATTACAAAAGAAAAATTCGGAATAACACCCTCGGGTGAAACAGTATATTTGTACACGCTTGTAAATTCAAGCAATACAAAAGTACGCATAACGAATTACGGCGCTATAGTGCAGTCGCTTTTCGTTGCAGACCGCGATAAAAAATTTGATGATATTGTTCTGGGATTCGATTCTCTGGATCAATATATAAAACCAAATCCCTTCTTTGGAGCTATTGTAGGCAGGTATGGCAACAGGATTAATAAAGCTAAATTTACGCTTGATGGTAAAACATATCAGCTTTCGCCTAACGAAGGTCTGAATCAATTGCATGGCGGTTTTGAAGGATTTAACAGAAAAATCTGGAAATCCGAAGAAATAAAAAGTAAGTTGGGCCCAGCCATAAAATTAACATACTTTAGCGAATATTTAGAGGAAGGCTATCCTGGAAATTTGCAGATTTCAGTCACTTATACTCTAACAAATGATAATGAATTAAGAATAGACTACCATGCCGTAACGGATCAGGCAACCGTTTTAAATCCGACACATCATTCATATTTTAATCTTTCCGGGTCATTAAAAAATACGATTCTCAATGAAATCTTATGGATTGATGCCGATAAATTTACTCCGGCAAACAGTGAATCTATTCCGACAGGTGAATTAGCTGATGTTGCAAATACACCAATGGACTTTAGAAAACCTTTTATAATCGGGGACAGAATCGATAATGATTTTATACAATTAAAGTATGGAAAGGGTTACGATCATAACTGGGTATTGAATAATTTCAATGGTTCAGTACGTAAGGTAGCAACCGTTTACGATCCGTCAAGCGGAAGATTTATGGAAGTTTTAACAGACCAACCCGGAGTTCAATTTTACACTGGAAATTTTTTAGATGGAACACTGGTTGGAAAAGGAGGAATACCATGCAGGCTTAGGTCCGCTTTGTGTCTTGAAACCCAGCATTTCCCTGATTCACCGAACCATGAAAACTTTCCCTCAACCGTTTTGAGGCCCGGAGAAGTTTATACTCAAACAACTATATACCGATTCTCCGTGAAATAGCGGTTTTAGCAGATATAGAATCAGGAAAGAATTAATGAACAAATATGCAATTGGTTTAGATTTCGGAACTAACTCCTGCCGTTCTCTAATAGTTAATCTCAGCAATGGAGATGAGATATCAAGTCATGTTTTTAACTATCCATCAGGTCAGGCGGGAGTTATTATTAATTCGTCTGATCCAAATCAAGCCCGTCAAAATCCATCTGATTATCTGATAGGGATTGAAATTACAATTAAAGAAGCTATAAAAAAAGCAATAGTATTAGTCCCTGATTTTTCGGCTCACGATATTGTGGGAATTGGTGTGGATACAACAGGAAGCAGCCCGTTGCCGGTAGATGAAAACGGCACACCTCTTTGTTTTATTAAAAAATTTGAAAACAACCCTTCAGCAATGGTCTGGTTATGGAAAGACCATACTAGTTATTATGAAGCACAAAGAATTACTGAAGCAGCTTCAAAGACCCGTCCTGAATATCTTTCAAGGATAGGAGGCATTTATTCATCAGAATGGTACTGGAGTAAGATTTGGCATTGTTCAAATGAAGATCCCGAAGTTTTTAATGCGGCATATTCATTTGTAGAAATTTGTGACTGGATTCCGGCTATACTTACAGGCGAATCAAATCCGGATCTTATAAAAAGAAGTATATGCGCAGCAGGTCATAAAGCCATGTTTAGTAATAAGTGGGGTGGATTCCCGGAGACTGTGTTTTTAGAAAGCCTTTCACCAGGGCTTGGGAAATTGCGTGGGCACCTGGCAAATAAAGCATATTCAGCTGAGGAACGTGCTGGATATTTATCTGCGGGGTGGGCAGAAAAACTTGGCCTCTCAACTAATGTGTCTGTTGCGGTTGGTGCATTCGATGCTCATATGGGAGCAGTTGGTGCAGGCATTAAAAAAGGAACCTTAGTGAAAATATTGGGAACAAGTACATGCGATATCATGATCTCCCCAAATAATAAAACGCTTTCAGATATACCGGGAGTTTGTGGTATAGTTGACGGTTCGGTTATGAACGGTTATTATGGCATAGAAGCAGGGCAGTCTGCTGTCGGCGATATCTTTTTGTGGTTTGTCAACCATCTTGTACCCGATATATATGGCAAAACCCGGGAAGAAAAGTTTTCTAATCTGGAAAAAGCTGCTGTTAAACTTAAAGCCGGTGAAAGCGGCCTTTTGGCATTGGATTGGAATAATGGCAACAGGACAATTCTTGTCGATGTTCGTTTAACAGGCCTTATTCTAGGGCAAACACTTTATACACAGCCTCATGAAATATACAGGGCTCTTGTTGAGGCAACTGCTTTTGGAGCACTTACAATAATAGACCGTATTGAAGAGTATGGAGTAGATATAAATGAAGTTGTGAACTGCGGTGGTCTTGCTATTAAAAATTCTATGCTCATGCAAATATATGCCGATGTTACTAACAGGCCGATGAAAATATCTCGAAGTGAACAAACACCTGCATTAGGGGCGGCAATTTTCGGAGCTGTATCTGCAGGCAAAGAAATAAGCGGTTACGATAATTTAGAGAAGGCTCAAAAATCTATGACAGGAATAAGTAAAACGTATTTACCGATAAATGAAAACCATTTGATCTACAGGAAATTATATTCACTGTATCGCCTCTTACATGATAGCTTTGGTACGGTAAAACAATCTGGTAATTTGTTTAATGTTATGAAAGAATTATTGGATATACGTGATAATGTTAGAAAGGATAACGTATGTTAAAGGATTTAAAAGAAAATGTTTTAAAAGCAAATTTAGCTCTTGTTGAATATGGATTGGTTACTCTTACATGGGGTAACTCAAGCAGTATTGATAGAAATACAGGATTAATAGCAATCAAACCAAGCGGTGTTGAATATGAAAAGATGACAGCCGAAGATATGGTCATAGTGGATTTGAATGGCAAAGTTGTAGAAGGGCAAAATCGCCCGTCTTCGGATACTCCGACGCATATCGAACTATATAAAGCATTCGATTATATTGGAGGAATAACTCACAGCCATAGTGAATATGCAACAATATTTGCTCAGGCATGCAAAGGTATTCCATGTTTTGGAACTACTCATGCCGATCATTTTAACGGAACCGTTCCGGTCACAAGATATTTATCCGAGATTGAAGTTAAAGAAGGTTATGAATATAATACAGGTAAAGTAATAATTGAACGATTTAAAGATTTAGATGCCGCAGCAATCCCGGCTGTTCTGATTGCCGGACATGCCCCATTTACCTGGGGGAAAAACGCTGAAGAGTCTGTAAAAAATAATTTGGCTTTGGAGAGAGTAGCAAAAATGGCGCTTTTTAGCCTTCAACTTAATCCTGATTTGCCTGCATTGCCTGACTATATACTTAATAAACACTTTCTTCGTAAACACGGACCAAATGCATACTATGGGCAAAAAAAATGATTCTGAAGTATTAGTCGATTATGTAAAAAATTAAGAATTAAAACTGCACCGTTTTTAAATTGTTGATAAATGACAAACCATTTATTATCGTCTTCAGCCAAAATTTCCATCAATCTTTGCTAAAGAATAATAAGTTTTTTTAAATAAGGAAGTAGATTATGAAACAATTAAAAGAATATGAAGTATGGTTTGTAACTGGCAGCCAGCATCTTTATGGTGAAGAAACTTTAAAACTTGTTGCAGAACATTCCCGGGAAATAACAAAGGGATTAACAGAATCAAAATATGTGCCGGTTAGGGTAATATTCAAACCTGTGCTGACAACATCCGAATCAATCTATAATCTCTGCCTTGATGCCAATAGTACAAAGAATTGTATAGGCCTTATAACATGGATGCATACGTTTTCTCCGGCAAAGATGTGGATAGGCGGATTAAAAATACTTCAAAAGCCTTTCGTCCATTTACATACGCAATATAACCGGGATATACCGTGGGAAAGAATAGATATGGACTTTATGAACTTAAATCAGTCCGCCCATGGAGGCAGGGAATTCGGATTTATCTGCACGCGGATGCACAAAAACCGGAAAGTAATAGTAGGCCATTGGCAGGATGAAACAGTACAGCAAAAACTGGGTGTATGGACCCGTGCAGCTTCAGCCTGGCTGGATGCACAGGGAGGAAAGATAGCGCGTTTTGGAGACAATATGCGGGATGTAGCCGTCACGGAAGGTGATAAAGTAGGCGCGCAGATAGATTTAGGATATTCAGTTAATGGTTACGGGCTGGGCGATCTGGTAAGATATGTAAACGCTGTAGCAGATACCGAAGTTGAGAAGCTGATAAAGGTATATGAAGAGACTTACATTGTTTCAAATGTCCTTAGAAAGGGTGCAGAAAAATATAAGTCACTACAGGAAGCCGCAAAAATTGAAATAGGGATGAGAAATTTTTTAGAAGAGGGTAAGTTCAACGGATTTACTACCACATTTGAAGACCTGCACGGATTAAGTCAGCTTCCCGGATTGGCTGTACAGCGGTTAATGGGTGAAGGTTATGGTTTTGGAGCGGAAGGAGATTGGAAAACGGCGTCGCTCGTAAGAGCAATGAAGGTTATGTCTATAGGATTAAAAGGCGGGACATCATTTATGGAAGATTATACCTATCATCTTAATCCATCGGGTATGAAAGTACTTGGTGCGCACATGCTTGAAGTTTGTGAATCAATATCGGAAGGAAAGCCGTCTCTTGAAATAATGCCGTTACCAATAGGAGGTAAAGCAGATCCGCCGAGGCTCATATTTAATACACCTTCGGGTGCGGCAATAAATGCATCACTTATTGATATGGGCAACAGGTTCAGAATGATAGTAAATGAGCTGACAGTAGTTCCGCCGGAAGCTCCATTATCTAAACTCCCGGTTGCACGGGTTGTATGGATACCAAATCCAAATCTTGAAGTTGCGGCAGGAGCATGGATACTTGCCGGAGGAGCCCATCACGCAGGATTTAGCCAGGCAGTAACATCAGAGTATATGGAAGACTTTTCAGAGATAGCGAACATAGAGTATGTTCAGATTGACAGTTCAACAAAAATATCGGAGTTTAAAAAAGAATTACGCTGGAATGAATTTTATTATTCCTCGATAAAATAAATTAAACCGGGTTAAAATTGAAAAAAGTTGTCCTTAGCGGTATTAGTAAGTTTGATGTAATTAATTGCCCCGTACCTGATGTAATAAATTCCGATGATGTACTACTAAAAATTAATTCGGTTGGAGTTTGCGGCTCGGATATACATTATTTTAAAGAGGGGAAAATCGGCGATCAGGTTATTCTATTTCCTTTTACTATCGGACATGAATGTTGTGCAACTGTTGTCAATGCAGGTAAAGATGTTCAACATATTAGACCCGGTGATATTGTTGCTGTTGAGCCTGCAGTTTCATGTTATCATTGTTCGCAATGTATGGAAAAACGGGAGCATACTTGTCAGAATCTTAAATTTTTAGGCTGTCCGGGACAATTGGAAGGCTGCCTTGCAGAATATCTAATTATGCCTGAAAGAAATTGTTTTCCTTTTCCAAACAATATAAATATTGAACTGGCTGCGCTTGTCGAACCATTATCTATAGGCTGTTATGCAGCTAATTTTGTTAGTGATTTAAATGTTAACAGTACAATTGCAATTTTAGGAGCCGGCCCGATCGGGCTGAGCGTGATGTTCGCTTTTTTATCAAAAGGATTTAAAAATATCTTCGTAACCGATAAATTGGACTACCGTATTAATGCTGCAAAAAGTTCTGGAGCCCGATGGACGGGAAATCCCAATAACAAAAACACCTTAGATAATTTTTTACATGATCATTCCCAATCATTTGATGCTGTATTTGAATGCTGCGGGCAGCAAGAAGCGTTGGACTTTGGGGTAGATGTTTTGAAACCGGGCGGCAAACTTTTAATTATAGGTATTCCGGAAACAGACAGGGTAACTTTTGATATAAGTAAACTTAGACGTAAAGAAATATTAATTCAAAATGTCAGAAGGCAAAACAGATGTACAAACAAGGCTATCGAATTGATAGCATCGGGCAAATTTTCTTTTGATTCTATGATTACACATACATTCCCATTTAATCAAACAGAAGAAGCTTTTAACTTAGTTTCGAATTATCAAGATAATGTAATTAAGGCATTAATAAAATTTTAGTATTTATCATATTGTAGAAGGGAGTTCTATTCTTACTTGATTTAACAGAGAAAAATTTCATAATTTATAAGCTGCATTACGCAAAATTTATTATTGAATGGCGGCAGCCTTAATGTTGTTGTAATAAGTACATCAATTTTGCATAGATGGGTCGTGTATTACAGGTTAAATTAATTAATTCAATATTAATTAACTTTTATTCTGATCTTTAATTTTAAATACTTTCTTGAAATTAATAAAGTTAATCCTGGTAAATATTAATAAGAACGGATTTTATTCCCAATAAATTTATGGAGGTACAAATGAACAGTTATTCTACGATAATTAAATCATTAAACAAAGTAATAAAAATAACTTTATTTTTTTTAATTGTAATGTCCATTCAGAATTTATATTCACAATCAAAAATCCAATTTGCCGGCAAGGATATATTTTTAAGCGGAATGAACGTTGCGTGGGTGAACTATGCTAATGATATTGGCCCGAATCCGCCAGATTTGACTTCATTTGATGCAATATTTAGGGCAGTTCGTCAAAACGGAGGAAATGCACTTCGATTTTGGTTGCATACTAACGGAACTGCGACACCGGTATTTGACGCTAATGGATATGTCAGCGGACCAGGGACAAATACTATTGAATATCTGCAGGAAATTCTGAGTGTGGCAGCTCAAGATCATATTGGTTTACAACTTTGTCTTTGGTCTTTTGGTATGTTAGCTACAGATCAGGGATTAACTCCTGCAGAAATTACCGAAAATACCAACCTCTTAATTGATACTGTGTATACAAATGCATATATCAGGAACTGTCTGATTCCAATGGTCGAAGCTGTAAAAGGGAATCCTGCTGTATTATCATGGGAAGTATTTAATGAACCTGAGGGAATGAGTAATGAGTTTGGGTGGTCAGACACTCATCATATCCCTATGTCAATTATCCAGAGAGTTTGTAATCTCGTAGCCGGTGCGATTCATAAAACTGATCCTAAAGCAATTGTAACAAACGGAGCGGGCAGTTTAAATTACAATACAGATGTTACGCTGCTTTCTAAAGTTTCTGCTGTTGATGCTATAAATTCAATGACATACGCACAGAAAGAGCAAGTAACAAAAGAATTTAATAGCACTCATAGATCTTCAATTACCACAGATGATTATATAGCCTATATTCTTAAAGTTGCTTCTACGCCAAATTATAACTACTATAGGGATGATCGGTTAATAGCTGCAGGAGGCGATTCATTGGGTACGCTTGATTTTTATAACACGCATTTTTATAGTAATGGTTCTTCTTCCGAACTTACTTCTCCTTTGAACCACCCTTACTCTGTGTGGGCCTTAACTAAACCGCTGGTAATTGCTGAATTTTATGATATGGATACCTTTGGAGTTTCGCATTCAAATATATTTGCAGACTTATATCAGAATGGCTACGCAGGTGCCTTAAGCTGGTCATGGACGCAATCTACCTCAGCAGCAGAACCTATTTCTGTTACACAAACATATCCTCTTCAAAATATGATGACCATGTTTGACACATATAGATCGGCTGTTCAAATCTTTCCAATTACCGGTTCAATTTATTCTTTTATTTCTGATGATTCAACAATTCAACAAGGCGATACAACAATGCTCCATTGGGATGTGGAACCGGGTTCAACGGTAACCTTAAATGGAAAAAATGTGTCTGCACAAGATAGTCAGAAAGTTAATCCGACTGTAACATCTAAATATACCCTATACGCAACCGGTGCAGTTGACAGCACATGGGTATTAACAGTTAATGTTCTTCCTACCGGCCGGATTATAAATTTTAAAGCAATACCTCCTGAAATTGGTACAGGCGAACCTGCCACACTTGTATGGCAGGTAGTTAAGAACTCAACTGTAAAACTAAACGGTAAAACAGAACCTGTTCAGGATACCCTGATAGTATACCCGGATTCTGCGAATAGCACCTATACTCTTGTAACAGGAGGAGTTGAAAGTGACTCAATAAGTATTACAATACAAGTATTACCGGCCGGCCAGGTTGATAGGGCATTAGGCGGTAGCGTAACAACTTCTTCTAATGATACGGTAAATAATTCCTTTAGTAAACCGGGCAATTTGGTTGACGGTAGTTATTTTTCCAGTTGGCTTGCTGCAAGTACAAGTGGACAATGGGTTAAGATTGATATGGGGAGATCTTATAATATAAACCAGGTTATAATACATTGGAACACAGGTGGTTATGCCAAACAATATTCTTTGCAGTGTTCGGATTCCGCCGATTTTGGTATTTCAACGGTGCTTGCATCAACTTTTAGCGGCAAAGGCGGTACTAATGGCGTGGAAAAATTATCAAACTTACAGGGTGATGGTAGATATATATATTTATTGTTACAAGCTGCAGGACAAAATGCATTCTCAATAAGTGAAATTGAAGTGTATGGAACTCTTGTACTTACGGCTATAGCTGCAAAAAATTCACCAATACCTGAAAAGTATTCATTATACCAAAATTATCCGAATCCATTTAACCCTTCAACAAATATTCAAGTAGACATTCCCAAAACGGGGGAGACTAGTTTAGTTGTATATAATATTTTGGGACAGAAGGTAACAGTTTTGCTGAATAAGGAATTAAATGCCGGAACTTATACATTTAGATTTGATGCATCAAAACTAAGCAGTGGTATTTATTTCTACACATTAAAATCAGGAAATTTTATAACAACTAAAAAGATGATCCTCCTAAAGTAGTATTAAATAATATCTTAAGCCGACTTCTAAACAATTAGATGCCGGTTTTTTATTAAGCGAAATTGACTTTATAATTGTGGGAATAAACTTCTTATTGAATAAATTTATTTTTTTAAAATAATCTTATGTACAGTAACCGGCTGATTTTTTTGCCCTTTATATTTCAAGGAAGAGTTATTAAAATAAATGCTCCCATACTGTTTCTGAGAAAATTTTTGTTTTTAAACATTAAAATAGATCTGATTTTTTAGAAATGAATCAAATAAAACGCTTCCTGAATTTCTTATTTATAAAACTCGAAATTATAAATGTTATTTTAATAAGCGAGAACAGGTGTTCTTTCCTATTTATTAGTTCACTCTCGAAAAATTAATTACCAATTAAGGATATAATAATGCGTAAAATTTATTTACTAATTTCTGTGTGTGTCATTTCATTTTTATTCGGTGCTTGTTCAACTTTTAAACCCGGAGGGGAAACAGGGTTTATAAAAGTTAACGGTACTCATTTCGAGCAAAACGGTAAATATTATTATTTCACCGGGACAAACTTATGGTACGGCTGCTATCTGGGTGCGTCAGGTAAAATAGGCGATAGAAGTCGCCTGATAAGAGAGTTAGACAATCTAAAATCCTTAGGAATAACAAATTTAAGAATACTCGGGGCTTCCGAAGAATCATACATTAAGAATTCTTTAAAACCCGCAATTCAAAAAAAACCCGGTGTTTATGATGAAGATTTACTCGATGGCCTGGACTTCCTTCTGGCCGAGATGGGAAAACGTGGAATGTATGCCGTAATTAGCTTAAACAATTATTGGGAATGGACAGGCGGAATGTCCCAGTATAATGACTGGGCAAACGGCGGTGGAGGAATCGATCCCGGTACAAATAATTACGGAAATTTTATGGATTATTCTGCTTCATTTTATAGCAATGAAAAAGCAAAAAAATTATTTATAAATTTTGTATACAGTTTAATTACACGAACTAACAAATATACCGGCAATCATTATTATGATGATCCCGCAATTATGGCTTGGCAGCTTGCCAATGAACCAAGACCAGGAAGAAATGCATATTGGCTTGAAGAATTTTATTCCTGGATAGAGTCAACTGCACAATTTATCCACGATATCGACCATAACCATTTAGTTACAACAGGTAATGAAGGACTTGCCGGATCTCTTGAAGATTCTACTATTTTTCTTACAATTCATAAAACAAAATATATCGATTATATAACAATGCATTTATGGCCGAAAAACTGGGGATGGTTTGATGCAAAAAATATTGAAAAAACATATAACGTGACTGAAAAAAATGCAATTAACTATATCAATACTCATTTAGCTTTTGCCCGGGAACTGAATAAACCTATTACTATGGAAGAATTTGGTTTGCCAAGAGATAGTGAATTTTGTAAGGTTGGCACACCTACAACTGCTAGGGACCGGTATTTTAAAAAAATTCTTGGGCTAATTTATGACAGCGCTGCTGCAGGCTCTCCAATTGCTGGTACAAATTTTTGGGGATGGGGTGGGGAAGGAAGAGGACAAAATAAAGACGATATATATAAGTACGGCGACCCTCTTTTAGGAGATCCTTTCCAGGAACCTCAGGGATTAAATTCTGTTTTTGATGCTGATTCTTCAACAATAAAGGTTATTAAAAATAATTCCGAAAAAATGGATTTGTTAAATAAAAAAATTGTCACCGGGGAGGTCCCGCAAATCTCTTCAAAATGAAACTTTGCCGGCTGCTGATTTTGTATTCTAGTTGATAGCTGAATTTTCGACTTTTATAAGAGCTCACGGGGCAGGTATGTATAAATTATCGGTTATTAAATAAAATAATTTATTCGCTGATATTTCATAGCGAGGGTTAAAACCGCTCTCTTATTTTATTTCCATCTTCTACATGTAAAGAAAATGTGTGAAAATTAGCTAACTTAATAATATATAAAAATTATCCGTTCTGAATTAAAATGAGAAAATTTATATGAACAATAAGCTTTTGCTTCTAATATTAATTTCAGTATTTACACACCCGCTTTATTGTCTGAGAACTGATAGTACTTCAGTAATAAAATACGAATTAAATAATAACTGGCAATTTAAACAGCATGGAAAGAATGATTGGCACCCGGCAACCATCCCGGGATGCGTGCATACGGATTTACTAAACAATAAATTAATTCCGGATCCATTCTTTGGTACTAATGAAAAAGATTTACAATGGATAGGGGAAAATGATTGGGATTATAAAATATCTTTTAACCTTCCGGAAGAAACTCTCAAAAAGAAAAATATTGAGCTTGTCTTTGAAGGATTAGATACATATGCCGATGTTTACCTTAATGATTCTCTTATCCTTTCCGCAGATAATATGTTTCGTACATGGAAAGTTAATTGCAAAGATTTATTAAAAGACAGAAATATACTTTCTGTTCATTTTAATAATGTGTTCAAAATTAATTTGCCTAAATGGAAAGAGGCTCCCTTAAGGCTTATGGCTTTCTCTAATAACGATCAGGCCGATACTATGGTTGCATTGTATTCCAGGAAAGCACAATTTCATTATGGTTGGGACTGGGGGCCAAGATTTGTTACATGCGGTATCTGGAGAAGCGTATATATTCAAGCATGGGATGAATTTAAAATTAACGACGTTCAAATAATACAGAAAAATGTTTCTAAAGTTAATGCCGGAATAAATTCCTTCATCAACATTTCTGCAGATAAAAATGTGAATGCAAATATTAAAGTCTTAGTCGACGGTAATGAAGTAAAACACAAATATGTTGACCTGATTCCGGGCATTAATAAAATTGATGTTGATTTTGTATTAAATAAACCTAAACTCTGGTGGACAAACGGGTTCGGTAGCCATTATTTATATACTTTTAAATATCTTGTTTCGGCTGGTAACAGATTATGTGATTCAAAGGAATATAAAATCGGGATAAGATCTCTGGAAGTAGTCAGGCCAAAAGATTCCCTCGGTATAAGCTTTTATGTAAGGTTGAACGGAATTCCGGTTTTTATAAAAGGTGCAAGCTATATTCCGCAGGATAATTTTCAGAACCGGGTAACTAACCAGCGGTATGAATACATGGTTAAATCAGCCGCAGATGCGCATATGAATATGCTGCGCGTATGGGGAGGCGGCATTTACGAAAACGATGAGTTTTATAACCTGTGTGATCAATATGGAATCCTTGTTTGGCAGGAATTCATGTTTGCATGTGCAATGTATCCTACGGACAGCATGTTTATCAATTCTGTTAAGCACGAAATAGTAGACAATGTAACCAGATTAAGGAATCATTCATGCGTTGCTCTTTATTGCGGTAATAATGAAAATGAAATAAGCTGGCAGCAGTGGGGCTGGAAAGATTTGTATTCAAATAGCGACCGGGAAAAATACGAAAACAATTTACATAAATTATTTTATCAGGAAATACCTGAAGCCTTATATGAAACAGATTCCACAAGATACTACCACCATTCAAGCCCGAGCGCAGGGTTTAATGGAGTTTCCCCGACTGAAGGCGATATTCATTATTGGGGAGTGTGGCATGGTAAAGATCCTTTTGATAATTTCAATAAAAATATTGCAAGATTCATGAGTGAGTATGGATTTCAATCCTACCCGGAAATTAACACAATTAAAAAATATGCATTGCCGGAAGATTTACAACTCCATTCGGAAGTTATGCTTTCACACCAAAGATGCATGGCCGATAACAGGAAGGATAAAGAATACGGAAACAGGCTGATTCAGACTTACATGGAAAGACAATATAAACAGCCGAAGGACTTTGAATCTTATGTTTATGCTAGCCAGGTGCTGCAGGCCGAAGGCGTGAAAATTGCTATTGAAGCCCACAGGAGGAATATGCCTTTCTGCATGGGTACTTTGTACTGGCAGATTGATGATTGCTGGCCCGTTGCCTCATGGTCAAGCATTGATTATTATGGAAATTGGAAGGCTCTGCATTTTTATTTGCAGAAAGAATATGGTACTTTTTTGATATCTCCGTTGATGGATAAAAATAATTTAAATATTTATATTATATCGGACAGCCTTGAAAAGGTAAATGCCAGATTAAAAATCACTTCTATGGATTTCAATGGGAAAGAAATTTTTAGTAAAACTTATAATTTAAGTATCAAAGCAAATAAAAGTGATGATTACCTTACTTTAAGTGAAAATGAATTGACGAAGGATAATGATAAATCAAAATTATTTGTAACCGCTCAATTAATGGCTAATGGAAAACTCCTTACTGAGAATACTTATTTCTTTTATGATCCTAAGAAACTTGAATTAGAAAAGCCGGATATTAAAGTAAGCTCAGTTAGGAACGGTGACGGTTATGAACTGACAATTACTTCGAACAAGTATGCGAAAGATGTTTACTTGAGTTTTGAAAATATTAATGGGTCTTTTACTGAGAATTATTTTGACTTATTGCCGGGCGTAACGAAAAAAATTGAATTTGAAACCAGGTTGCAAATTGATGATTTTGCAGAAAAATTGAAAATTAAGAGTTTAGTCGATAGTTATTGAACCCTGGTTCAGACAATTTACTTTAGTAGCACAAGCTTATCCTTTGCAATAATCCTACCTCCATTTATCAACACAGCAAAATAAATTCCGGATACTGCTTTTTGATTCCGGTTATTAGTTCCGTCCCATCTAAGGGTGCCTGAATTCATAAGCTGATCAAATGTTTTTATGAGCAAACCCTGTATCGTGTAAATTTCCAATTTCGAAATTGAATTGCCCGGTACGGAGTATTCAATATTGCAAGATGGATTAAACGGATTCGGGAATGCCTTCAGTTCATATTTTACCGGGATATTATTGTTTTCAGCAACACTAGTTACCGCTGAAGTCTGTAATACTATATGGCAAATCGTCCACGGTGGTAGTGAGTAAGTAAAAGAATTATTTAAAACAGTATCGATTGATTTAGTTCCCTGTATTGCATTGCTGTTGGCATTAAGCATCCAGACTTGTCCGCTTGTAATTTTTCTTTTAGATGTAATAGAAAAATTTCCGGTGAAATTTTTATTAGGGCTTTTATTTAGTGTAATCAAATGTATTTCGTTATTGCTGCTATTTGCCGAACCGTAGATTGAACAGTCTACGCTGTCATTTGACCATGATGGAACATACAAATCACCGAAAGTAGAATTCCTTCCGTCATAGTTTCTGTACAGTTTGAATGCTGCGGAAATATAAGTTGATGAATCCTGAAGCGCCCAGAAAGATCCAAAATAAACACCGTATTTCGCAAATATACCAAGAATATCTGATTCTGCGATTGCTCCGGTGATATCATTTTCTCCGCCGTAGTTATATTCGGTAAATGCAAGTTTAGTACCCGGATAATATTTATTTATTGAAGTAAACAATCTGGGAATAAGCGGAAGAAACGACTGTTCATATTGACCGATCCAACTGTTTTCAGTATAATGATGAGGGGAATCCCATAAAGTGCGTGTAGAGTTAATTCTGGCAGTATCATCTGCAAAGGAATTTGCATTGCCCGTTGTTACTGTAGTATCCCGACTGGGATCTCCGCAAGCTGATGCATAATAGTGAATATCAAGAACATCAAGGAGCCTTTTGCCGGCGGAAGCACCGGCTTTTTTCATCTGGTCCAGGTAATAATCAATAAACCAGGAATAAAGGGTACCCTTGCTTACAGTAGTCCAATCAGGCGCACTTTGAAAACTAATATAAGCGTTCATTCCGTATAAGGCAGGCCCGAATATTTCCGCATACGGATCGAGTTTTTTTACAACGGTATCCAACGCAATTGCTTTATCAACAATTTCAGTGCATCTTGTAGAATTAGGATGTATCCTTGGATGAGTTGACGGCCATAAAGAAGGCTCATTGTCAAGTTCATAAGCCATAATTCCGGTAGAAGTATTAGCAGTTCCATATTTATTTATTAAATAATTAACATATTGATCCATATACACATATGAATCGCTCGTATCAGGCTGCAGCGACAGAGAGTCTCCTGTGTTTAATACTTGTGCCCAACGCCAGGAAGGAGCAGTTTCGGCTGATGTTACAATACCCCCCTTATCTCTTGCAACATAACCTGCCATTTGAAGAGTTATAAGTGATTGAGCGCCTAGCTGTAAAGACTTGTCATGGAAACTTGTTGCAACTATTCCCGGAATATTTTCATTTTCAACCGAAATTCCCATAATGTAAGTAAGGTAATCATCGCTTTCCTGCAAATAATCACTGCCGGCATTGGAGGCATTATTTTCCCAGTTATAACCTGTCAGTCTGTCTCCGCCCAACCGCCTGGCAGTCCAGTTTTCCCCGCCTAATAGCATTTGATTTGTACCATATATATATGGACTTATAGGAGTTAAAGAATTTTGTTCATTAATTGTAAAATTAATATTCTGCGGATAACTAAATATTGTAATGAATACAGCAAAGAGTAAAATGGAAAATATTTTTTTCATGGTATATTTCTTAATATTTTTTTGTAATCCTGTATATGTTTAACTTTTATAAATATATAATGCTTTATTTAATATAGTAATAATTTATTAAAACAGGTATACTAATTAAAAAACCTTATAAGCTTTTCACCTACAAAAAAGTAAGTTTTTTTATTCTTTATTAAGTAATCAAAATCAAGAATTATTTCAATCTAGTTACTATTTTAATCCGGCAACTAGCCGGAAGATCAGAAGTAAGATTGTCTTTGTTTCCTAAACTTAGTAAAGTAAAAAAATCATTTTCCCGTCTATGATCAAATTTAACTGGCTTAGACCAGTATCAATTCTGATATACTTTATGAATAATCAATTTATTATCAGATTTGGCGTTAAGCAATTGTAGCTTTTAAGAGGGTAAAAATTATACTTTACGGCAATTGAATTATATTGATTTTATCTACAATTATTTATGAAATTCATAATTATTTATCATAATGATAAAAATTTTAAAGTAGAAATATTTAATAATCTTATTCAATAATAAAAAAAATGGTACCCTTAAATGGCACTATTTGTGAAGTTAATATTATTATTCTATTTATAAATTACTTTACCGTGTTAAAAGTTTACCCATGCAACTAAATTTAATTGATATATCCATAATAGCAATATATCTGCTAGCTAATATTATTCTTGGCTTTTGGATTTCTAAACGAGCTTCAAAAGACATAAATAGTTATTTCCTTGGCGGTAACACACTACCATGGTGGATTCTGGGTATTTCAAACGCGTCAGGTATGTTTGATATTGCGGGCACAATGCTTTTAGTTTATTGGCTGGCGGTCTATGGTTTAAAAAGTATGTGGCTGCCCTGGGTATGGCCGGTTTTTAACCAGGTATTTTTAATGGTTTACCTGTCATCGTGGTTAAGGCGTTCAAATGTAATGACCGGGGCTGAATGGATAAAAACCAGGTTCGGGACGGGTAAGGGTGCAACATTATCTCATATTATTGTAATAATTTTTGCTTTAATTGGAGTAATTGGATTTCTTTCTTATGGATTTAAGGGAATTGGAAAATTTGCAGTTGCTTTTTTACCGCCTCTCATAACAAACCCGGAAACTTTATTAAAGTACCCGCAAATAAATACTAATCTCTATGCCCTTATTTTGATGGCAATAACCACTATTTATGTTGTTAAAGGAGGAATGTTCAGCGTTGTAATTACAGAAGTTATGCAATATGGTATTCTTACAATATCTTCAATTGCTATCGGGATTATTGCAATGTTCCATGTTTCCCCCGAAATAGTAAACAGTGTTCTACCTGCGGGATGGAAAAGTATATTTTTTGGCTGGAATTTAAATCTTGATTGGTCCACTATCCATGCGGCGGCTTCATCAAAAGTGACTGCATTTAACCAGTGGATAGCCACTGATGGATACTCACTTTTTGGATTATTTTTTGGTATGGTACTATTTAAGGGGATATTTATATCAGCCGCTGGTCCGGCTCCTAATTATGATATGCAGCGTATTCTTTCTACCAAAAGCCCTAAAGAAGCAGCTAAAATGAGTTCACTTGTAAGTGTAGTATTAAACCCGCCGCGGTACTTCATGATTGCCGGTTTAACAATACTTGCCCTGACAAATTTCAATGCATTGTATGTCGGCTCCTTAACTAAACCCGATTTTGAAACAATTTTGCCTCAGGTCCTTGCACATTATATACCTATTGGTTTGCTTGGATTTTTAATGGCAGGGTTAATTGCGGCTTTCATGAGCAATTTTGCTGCAACCGTAAACGCCGCACCTGCATATATTGTGAATGATATTTATAAACGTTATATTAATCCAGATGCTCCCGCGAAAAAGTACGTTCACATGAGCTATATTACTTCGATATTGGTCGTTATTGTGGGAATATCGGTTGGATTTTTTATCGAATCTATTAATCAGGTGGTACTGTGGTTAGCCTCAGCTCTTTGGGGCGGTTATACGGCCGCTAATATACTGAAATGGTATTGGTGGCGGTTCAATGGATATGGTTATTTCTGGGGAATGGTTTCCGGAATTATGACCTGTTTATTACTGCTTATTTTAGATTATTTTAATTTCATCCCTTTCATACATACCTGGCCCCTGCCGTTTAATGATAGTATGAATTCATTTCCTATTATCTTAGTAGTTTCAATAATAGGTTGTATCATCGCTACATTCATGACTTCACCGGAAAGTGATGAAGTACTTATGAATTTTTATTCTACGGTTCGTCCCTGGGGCTTCTGGAAACCTGTTCGGGAAAAAGTTTTGCAGGTAAACCCTGCGTTTGAGGCTAATAAAGATTTCAAAAAAGATATGTTTAATATTTTAATCGGAATTTTCTGGCAAATAACATTAATGGCAGCGCCGGTGTTTTTAGTTTTCCGTGAGTATGAGTCTTTCTTTATTTCTGCCGGAATAATGATATTGACCTCTATAATTCTTAAATTTAACTGGTGGGATAAACTTGAAAGCGCCTATGGCGATGATCAGCATAAAATTAAAATAAAAATATCTGAAAGTGAGTTACAAATTACAGAGGAACCAAAATGATCCAGGATCAATTTAATAAAAAAGTTAAAGAACTTATTAAAGCAAATGAAAAATTAATCACAAGAAAAAATGAACCTTTAAAAGAAGATAACGGAATTTTTACACGTTATAAATATCCGGTATCAACCGCCGAACATGTACCGGTCTTCTGGCGTTACGATCTTGATTATCAGTCCAACCCACATCTACTGGAGAGGATTGGTGTTAATGCCGCTTTTAATTCGGGAGCAATTGAGTTAAATGGCAAAATTTTATTAGCTGTGCGCGTTGAAGGGGCTGATAGGAAATCCTTTTTTGCTATTGCAGAATCTCCAAACGGTATTGATAATTTCAGGTATTGGGATTATCCGGTTACTATGCCGGAGATTGCTGGAAACCCGGATACAAATGTGTATGATATGCGTTTAGTTAAACATGAAGACGGATGGATATACGGACAATTTTGCACGGAACGAAAAGATCCAGAGTCACCCATAAGCGATACTTCATCCGCAATTGCACAGGCTGGCTTAACAAGAACAAAGGATTTGATTAATTGGGAAAGGCTTCCGGATCTTAAAACTCCGTCCCCGCAACAAAGGAATGTAGTCCTTCATCCTGAATTTATTAATGGTCAATATGCTTTTTACACTCGGCCGCAGGATGGATTTATTGATGCGGGAACAGGCGGCGGTATTGGTTGGGGTCTTGCAAAATCGATGGAGAATGCTCTTGTTGATAAGGAAACTATTATTGATGACAGGCAATATCATACAATAAAGGAAGTTAAAAACGGCATGGGGCCTGCTCCTATTAAAACGGAGAAAGGATGGCTTCAATTGGCTCACGGGGTAAGAAACACTGCTGCCGGTCTAAGATACGTATTATATATGTTCCTGACCGATTTGAAAGAACCTAATAAAATAATTGCTGAACCGGCAGGCTATTTTATTGCGCCGCAAGGAGATGAAAGAATTGGCGATGTCTCTAATGTGGTCTTTAGTAATGGTTGGGTTAAAAAAGATAACGGCGAAGTATTAATATACTATGCTTCATCGGACACAAGATTGCATGTTGCCGTTTCTTCGGTTGACAAGCTTTTGGATTATGTCACTAATACTGCTTCGGATAAATTAACGAGTGCTGAAAGTGTAAAACAAAGATATGAACTGATTGCCAAAAATCTTAAAATATTAAAACAATTCAGTTAATTCTAAAGATTACATTCATATAATCTCAATAATGCTATGCGCTATGAATTTGCGAAGGTATTGCATTTTTTTTATTCGAATAGCTCAAGGTATGTAATAAATCCGGATTTGAATTCTGAACTCAAGAATTTACAAGAATAAGTTTGTATTTAATTTACCTGTCTTTTTTAACCGTCTGCAAAAAGATATTGCTCTTCTTCACTTTATTATTCATGACATTTTAATTAAATTCGTAAAGAGATAAAAAATTTAAACTTTTTATTTATACCGAAACTTATAACGGATTTCTTAGTAGTATCCGGGAGTATTTATGGCACTTTTACCGATAACCTTAATTGGCGATAAAATATTAAAAAGAAAAGCATCGTTGGCTAAAGATGTCGATCCCAAAATAATAGAACTTATACACGATATGTTTGAGACAATGCGAAATGCAAGAGGAATAGGGTTAGCCGCCAACCAGGTGGGCGCTGATAAATCTATTTTTATTACCGACGTTTCTGTTGTTGAGGGCCATGAGGATGAAAAACCCCTCGTTTTTATTAACCCGGTTATTACAGAACGGTCAGAGGAGGTTATTTCTATGGAGGAAGGATGTTTAAGTATCCCCGATATTCGAGCCGAAATAGAGAGACCCGAAAAAGTTATCATATCCTATAAAGATACGGATTTTAAGGAACAAACTCTGAAGGCTGAAGGCCTGCTGGCCAGGGTAATTCAACATGAATATGATCATTTGCAGGGCACTTTATTCACTGATTTAATCAGCAGCGATATTAAGAAAAAATTAAACAAAGATATTATTAAAATCAAAAAACGAAAAATTGAAATACAATACCCTGTTTCGGAAGATATAGACTACCAGCTCGTATCAAGCAGCAAATGATATGAATATTATTTTTATGGGTACTCCGGATTTTGCAGTCCCCTCACTTAAAACCCTTGTAGAAAGCAGCCACTCAATAACTTCTGTTGTAACTGGAGCCGATAAAGAGAGAGGAAGGGGCAGGAAAATAACATATACCCCTGTAAAAGAATTTGCACTTGAACATAATATACCTGTGCTTCAGCCTGAAACGCTTAGAGATGAAAATTTTATCAACAGGCTCAGGGAATTAAATGCCGATCTATATGTGATTGTGGCATTTAGAATATTACCCCTTGAAGTATTCACAATTCCATCAAAAGGTAGTTTCAATCTTCACGGTTCTATATTGCCCAAATATAGGGGGGCAGCGCCTATTCAGTGGGCGTTAATTAACGGCGATAAAGAAACCGGCGTTACTACGTTTATGCTGGAGCAAAAAGTTGATACAGGTAATATTGTTCTTCAGGAAAAAGTTGGAATAGAAGAGGAAGATGACTTTGGGATATTGCATGATAAGCTAAGCGTTTTGGGTGCCGGAGTTGTTCTAAAGACTGTATCTTTAATTGATGATGGAAATATTAAACTCCTTAAACAAGATAATTCCCTGTCCTCACCTGCACCAAAAATAACTAAGGAATTGACAGAAATTAGTTGGAACAAATCAGCGGAAGTAATTCATAATTTAATAAGAGGGCTTTCACCCTACCCCGGAGCCTACTTTAAATTCAATGATAAAGTTATTAAAGTATACAAATCTAGAATCTGCCGGGAACGTTACCGCCCTGGAGAATTTATACAAACAAAGCATTCCTTAATTGTTGGATGCGGTAAGGATTCCTTAGAAGTACTCGAACTTCAGCAAGAAGGTAGAAAACGATTAATAATTGATGAATTTTTAAGGGGATTTAGTTTTAACTAAGTCATTCTATTAGTCTTTTGTTATAATCTTCTTATAAAGTGTTTGATTTAATAATAGTTTTGTGTTTTTTTCTAATAACCAGCACTTTATTCCAATTTTAAAAAAATAATTAAAAGTAATTTCTTAACACATCAATATCTGTTTGTGAAGATTTTCCATTTTCCTACTAATTCAGAGGATTTCTCTGTAAATTAATCTCAAATATTTTAAAAAATTTTTTGGAATTATAAAAATGGAAAAGCAAGATTTACCAAATAAAGAAGATAATTCCATTGATGAGACCAAATATTCCATGGAAACAAATTTAATCTATGGAAAGAATGTCTCCAAAAAATGGGATTATTCACATCACGTTCTTCCCCCTATATCTGCATCAGTTTTTTACAGGCTTGATTCGGTTGAGAGGGGAGCAGAAGGGTTTACTGAGTTTGCCAATTCACCGGTAACAGGCGAGGACCCTATACCGATATATATCTATGACAGGTTGGGCGAACCAAACAAGGACATGCTCGAAGAAAATCTGGCTTATGTTGAACGCGGAGATATAGCCGTTACATTTGCTACGGGTATGGGAGCAATATCAGGAATCATGGGTGCATTAACAAAATCCGGCGATGAAGTGATCGCACATCATACACTTTATGGATGTACATATTCTTTATTTATTAATTGGTACCCAAGGTACAATATAAAAATAAATTTAGTGGATCTGACTAATGAGGAAAATCTTGTAAAATCAATTAATCAAAAAACGAAGGTGATTTACTTTGAGTCCCCTTCGAACCCAAATCTTGATATTATTAACATCAGGGCTATCAGAAATATTATTGATAATGTAAATAAAGAGCGTGAAGAAGTTGATAAAATTAAAATAGTTGTTGACAATACATTTGCTACTCCATATTGTCAGCGACCTATTGAACTTGGAGCTAACTTTAGCGTAAATTCTTTGACGAAAGGTATTGGAGGATTTGGTACCGACATGGGCGGTGTTGTGGTAGGAAAAAAGAAGTATAGAGATATACTTTTATTATATAGAAAAGATTTTGGTGCTGTTCTAAATAACAGAAGCGCCTGGACCGTGACAACATACGGCCTACCGACTCTCCATATTAGAGTGAGGCAGCAAATTAAATCTGCTCAAAAAATTGCTGAGTTCCTTAATAAGCATCCGAAAGTAGAGTTTGTTAACTATCCCGGCTTACCTGATTCCAAATACTATGAAATTGCAAAGCTTCAAATGACCGACTTCAACGGCAATTTTGCGCCCGGTAGTTTATTGTATTTTGTACTCAAAGGAACATCTCCGCTTGATAGTAAGGAAAAAGCTAAAAAATTTATGAATATTGCGGCTAAAAAAGCTTACACAATGACTCTTGCCGTTAGCTTGGGGCATATTAGAACATTAATTGAACACCCTGCTTCGATGACACATTCCATGGTCCCTATTGAAAAGTTGCTTGAATATAAGATAGACCCGGGTGGTATCAGGGTTGCTGCGGGCATTGAAAATACTGACGATGTACTTATGGATTTGGAAGAATGCTTAAGTACAATTTAAAGTGATTTCCATTTTTGATATTTGTAGCCGGGTCGCCTAAATTTAAAATTATTTATGCAGCCTTTTTTTACATCATAAGAAAAATAATGTTTATGAACACTTTTCAAAAACTTATAATATTAATCCAATTATCATTATTGCTTATCTCTACAGATTTTGCTCTCCAAAATAAATCCGGTGCTGATTCAGTTGATATAACTATTATTGATTCATATGTTACACCCGATATGCCTCATTCCTTTCTTCTCACTTTTTTTACTGATATTAATTGTAAATCCAAAATAATTATTGATAAAAGGTATGAGTATAATGTATCGGATACTTTAACTACGAATCATAGCTTAAAAGTGGAATTAACTAAATTGAGCTTTAAAACAAAATCAGTTCCGTTTACAATAATTATTAAAGACTCTTCCGGAAAAGAATATAAAACCGGGGGTTATGACTTTGATCTTCCGGGCGAAATGAAAATTCAAAGTGAATCAAACTTCCTGTTTTTGTGCTTATTTGGAGGGGCAGTTTTTGCTCTTCCTTCACCTGTTAATGTTTGGCAAAATAGCTATAGTTATTTTAGCCTGACTAAAGAAGTTCCCTTAATTTCATTAAGATCTCCTGACTACACTTATCCAATCGGGTATTTTTCTGCAGAATATTCACACGTATTCCGGGCGCCGGATCAAAACTTTTTCAGGCTGGGTTATAAACAAATAATTACTCTTCCGTTTATTGAATATTTTTCTCCCGGCGTCAATTGGTTTACAACTTTTAAGGGTTTTAATGGTGTAAGCGGGGAACTTTCATTAGGTTTAGTAAAACTATTTAATACATTTACTCTGTATTCGCGTTATAGGTATAATATTCAGCCTGGTAATAGCGGAATTAATTTTAGTGAAATATCTTTAGGATTGTATTCCAGTTTCTTCTCAGTTTATTTTTAAGTCGTAATTTTTTGGGAAAGTAAGTGGTCCTTTAAAGCTTAAAATTTATTAATTGAATTTTCTTCATGTTTTTAATAAGCCATGGCGATAATATTTTTTCTCATATATTCACAAAGTCGGCGTATAAATGTATTATTCAATGAAGTTACGCAAATGATATTTAAATCAGCCCCGACATTTATGCCGGGATCGATAAATTACAAAACACTTTTGGCTTTTCCCAAAGGGATGGATGCCAAGCCAAAAATGATATGAAAATTGTGGCTAAAGCCTGAGCGTCATTATTCCCCAAGTTTCACAAAGTGATGGTTATGCCAAAAACTCGAAGCTACTTATTGAAATTCTTAATATATGCGTAAATTCAGCTAATCAGATGTTTCTATTTAATGTTAAGTATTTTTCTGTGTAATATTGTAAAGGAGATTAAATTATGAACTTTTACCGGATATCCCGGCCAATATTGCTTATTGTGTTTTTAAGTACAGCTATCAATGTCAAGGCTGGCGATTTAAAGCCTGCAAATCATAATGCTGCACCTGAAGCAAAAGCGCTTCTGAATTTATTATATAATATATCAGGCAAATATATACTTACCGGCCAGCATAATTTTCCAAATACTAAAGACGAGAATTCGGAATTTGCTTCAAAATATATCGGTAAAACACCTGTGATATTTAGCAGCGATTTTGGATTTGCAAAGGATGGGGATAAAGATTCGTATCTGGCAAGAAAAGACATTGTAAATGAAGCTATAAAACAACATCAAGCCGGTCATATTGTTGCACTAATGTGGCATGCTGTTCCACCCACTGCAGATGAACCGGTTGTTTTTCAAATGTCAGCCGGAAAAGCCTCGCCTGATTCTTTAGCAAGTGTACAAGGTAAATTATTAGATCAACAGTATGAAGATTTGCTTACACCCGGAACTAAAATATACAATCATTGGTGCGCCCAGGTAGATTCAATAGCATTTTATTTGAAGTTGCTCAGGGATGCTCATGTTCCAATTCTTTGGAGGCCGTACCATGAAATGAATGGTGACTGGTTTTGGTGGGGAGGAAGACAGGGCAAAAATGGCACTGCTGCGCTCTACCGCCAGCTATTTGACAGGCTTGTAAATTATCATAAACTTAATAATTTGATTTGGGTTTGGAGCGTAGACAGGCCTAGTAAACCGGAACGTGATTTCTCATATTATTTTCCCGGGAGCAATTTTGTTGACGTTCTCTCACTGGATGTATACGGAAGAGATTTTAACCAGATTTATTACGAAACCCTGGAAAAGTTAGCAAACGGTAAAGTAATTGCCCTTGCAGAAGTTGGAAATCCTCCAACTTCTGATATACTCAAGAGTCAGCCTATGTGGGCATACTATATTACTTGGGCTGGTATGGTTAGAAACACTTTTAAAAAACAATACGATGAAATTATGAACGATTCACGTGTGTTATGCTATAATGATTCTGTTTATTGTAAAATATTGAACCCATACCGTTTGATATGCGGACTCCCCCCTATATATGATAGTTTGAAATCCAAAACCGACTTTTCAGGCAATTGGGTTTTTAATGAAGAAAAAAGTATTCTTGATAATATGGGTACGGGCAATCTTCCGTCACTGCTCCAAATTACACAAAGTGAAAATATTCTTACTATTCAAAGAACAATTGTCCAGGAATATACTGAAGATAGAATTACTGTTGACCACCTTACTCTTGATGGCAAAGAGAATAAGTCCGAAATGTTTAATGCGCCTGTGAAAAATAAGGCCAATTGGTCATCCAAATTTGATACTCTTTATGTTGCTTCAAAGGCAACGTTTAAATTTGGTGATAGAACCATAGAAATGAATAATGATGAAAAATGGTTTTTACAGGATCAGGGAAAAATATTGTTCATTGTTCAATCATCAAATTCAGCACGGGGCAGAAGAAAGATAACGATGGTTTTTGACAAGAAATAATAAAATGATAACTTTTACTGAATAAAAAAAATTACTCTGTGTGCTCTGTAAGGGAATATTTTCTCGCGGAGCACGCAAATAGAATCATAAATTAAAAACCTCATATCAAGCTGTTTTTTAACCTTACGGAACTTATTCAGGCAGCTTATTATTATACCTGTCTAATTGCTCTTTAACAAATTCAATATATTTTGATTCTCTATACGCAAACCATTCATCTCTGAAATCCCCTGAATTATCTATAATTTCTTTAAAATGCTTAAATGGTTTGGACATGTTCAGGCTCTGAAATAATTTATCACGAAGCTCTTCATCTTTTACGTTTCCGGCAAACTCACCCATAATACTGAATGATTCTCGTGAAGATAACGGATCGAATTGCAGATAATTATCTATGTCTTCTTCTATTTCTTTAATAGCATCCTCCCATATTTCTTCATCAAGAACGATATCGTTATCAAAGTCAGGAAGAGATTTAATATCTTTTGTCTCAAGATGAACAAATACCTTCATTCCCATTTCAATCTCTTCAGCTATAGATTTTATTTGATCCTGTGTTAGTTCCATATTACTATCCTCTTAAAATTAATTTTTATTCAAATGTTATAATTTATTCCAAAATTAGTTGCCAATAACCTACGTCAATCCATTTGTCCATTTTATAGCCTACATTTTTAAAATGCGCAACTTTTTCAAAACCAAATTTCTCACATAAAGCAATGCTCGCCGGATTCGGTAATGCAATCCCGCATATTACTGCATGTATCGATTTTTTTTTCAGCACTTCTAATAATTCTCCTTTAAGTAAAGTACCAATTCCTTTGCCTTTACACTCTCTATCCAGGTAAATTCCTGTCTCAACAGAGTAACGGTAAGCTGATCTTTCTTTCCATTTTTGAGCATAGGTATAACCTAAAATTATCCCGTTTTCTTCATAAACTAACCATGGATAGGAAATAACAGTATTTTTAATACGGGTCTCCATCTCAGGAATTGACACTGGATTTTCCTCAAATGTAATCGTTGTATTTATAATGTATTGATTATAAATATTGCAGAGGCTGCCTGCATCTGCAGGCTTGACGGATCTTATCATTTTCTTTTTGTGTTAATATTTTTTATCCCGTTTTCTTCCGGATAACTAAAAATTATAATTGATTTTTAAATTGTAATTAAGAAAAAAAAATTAATATATCAAAATTAAATAATCTTCGATCAATAATAATATAATTTGATTTTATTAAAAGCCTTGTTATAATTATTACTTAACTTTGCAAATCTGTGATAAAACCTTTTTTCCAAAAGGCATAGGGAATGCTGTGTAAAATTTTTCAATTAAGGTAGATTAATTAACCGCAGTATTTATTTCAAAGTTATATGATAAACAATCAAAATTGATATTTATTGATTTTTGCACTTTGAACTTTGGCCTTTGAACTTTAAACTTACTTATGGAAATTTTAACAGTATCTGAATTAACAAACCAGATCAAACTTAGCCTGGAAGATAACTTTTCTCAGATTAGCATTGTTGGAGAAATATCTAATTTTAAAGCACATGTTTCCGGGCATTGGTATTTTAATCTGAAAGATTCGAATGCAGTTATTAACTGCACAATGTGGAAAGGGTTAAATAGCTATGTCTTCTTCACACCTCAGGATGGAATGAAGATAATAGTTAGCGGGAGAATCACTGTATATCCACCGAGAGGGAACTACCAATTTGATGTAAAATCAATGAAACCGGCAGGAATAGGGGAGCTTCAGGCAGCTTTCGAATTATTAAAGCAAAAGCTTGCTGCCGAAGGATTATTCAAAGATGAATTTAAGAAGCCAATCCCGGTTTTTCCTGAAAAAATAGGCATTGTAACTGCGATTGACGGAGCGGCAGTTAAAGATATGATAAGCGTTGCAAAACGAAGATTTCCTTTGGTAGAACTGATTATTGCATCTTCCCAGGTGCAGGGAAGTGGCGCTGCAGAAACAATCGCGGGAAGTATAAGATTGCTTAATGAAAGAAATGACATAGATGTAATTATCGTAGGAAGAGGCGGAGGATCTATTGAAGACTTGTGGGCGTTTAATGAGGAAATTGTGGCAAGAGAAATTTTTAAGTCCCGTATTCCTGTCATATCGGGTGTTGGGCACGAAATAGATTTTACAATTGCGGATTTTGTTGCTGATTTAAGGGCTCCAACTCCTTCCGCAGCGATGGAACTTGCTACTCCGGATAAGGAAGATGTATATTCATTTATAAATGATTTTACTGTTAATTCTACTCAAAATCTATCCCGGATCTTAATTGAAGTTAAAAGAAAAATAAGTAATTTTATTAATTCTTATGGATTTAGAATTCCTGTGGATATTGTGCATAAAAAATCTCAGGAAACGGATAACATAACTTATAGGCTGATTCAAAATATTGACAGGAAATTATTACTTGCTGGAAACAGGCTGTCGGTTCTTTCCAGCCAGATTGAAGCGCATAATGTTGAGAAATTATTAAAAAAAGGATTTGTTCTTGTAAAACAAGATTCGAAATTTATTACAAGAGCAGTAAATTTTAATAAAAATAAAGAATCTATATTGAAATTTTACGATAATGAAGTAATTGTTAATAATAAAGTAACATGAAGTTAGTTTTGCTTTATGCAGGAATATCATAATTTAAATGATTAATTTTAAAAGTAAAAACAAAATCCTTTATGGCGAAGAAGACTGATAAAAATAGTTTTGAAAGCAAGTTAATTAGGCTTGAGGAAATTTCATCTTTGCTTGAAAAAGACGATATCGGTTTGGATGAGGCAATTAACTTGTATGAAGAGGGGATTGAACTTTCCAAAAACTGTATTTCAACATTAAATGAAGCAGAGCTGAAAGTTACTCAATTGAAGAAGAAATTAGACGAACTTTCATTAAACCCAAAGGGATTGGCGGAAGAATAAATATTGGAGCGCTTTTAAGATGAATGAGACAGGCAAATATGAAATTTTGTCAAAGATAAATTATCCTGAAGATGTTCGTCAGTTGGATATATCCCAATTGAAACAGCTTTGTACTGATATTAGAGAGTATTTAGTTGATACAATTGCTGAAGTGGGAGGGCATTTCGGTGGCGGTTTGGGTACTGTGGAACTTACGGTTGCAGTTCATAAAGTTTTTAATACACCCTATGATCTTGTGGTTTGGGATACCGGCCATCAGGCTTATCCACATAAGATATTAACGGGGAGAAAGGATGCTTTAAAATCAATCCGGCAGCTTAATGGTATAAGCGGATTTTTAAAAAGATCAGAAAGTGAATATGATGCTTTTGGTGCAGGGCACGCTTCAACTTCAATTTCCGCGGCGCTTGGTATGGCCGTGGCAAGAGATTTAAAAAAGGAAAACCGCAAAGTTGTTGCTATAATCGGAGACGGTGCAATGACCGGCGGTATGGCTTATGAAGCCATGAACAATTCCGGTTTTATTAAATCTGATTTAATAGTTGTGCTTAATGACAACAATATGTCCATATCTCCAAATGTTTGGCAAATTTCAAATTACTTTACAGAAGTAATAGCACATCCTGATTATAATAAATTTAAAGGACAAATATGGGATCTTACGGGAAAGCTTGATCAATTTGGAGACAGATTGAGAAAAATTGCCGTCAGGTTAGAGAATGGGATAAAAGCCATTATCACTCCGGGAATGTTATTTGAAGCTTTAGGGTTTAGGTATATTGGTCCCGTTAACGGACATAATATACATCAATTGATAAAAATATTTGAGCATGTAAAAGTTATGAAGGGCCCGATTTTAGTGCATGCTATTACACAAAAAGGTAAAGGTTATGAACCTGCTGAAAATGATAAGCAGAGACTGCATGCATCCACCCCATTTGATAAGTTAACAGGTAAGGCTTTAAAAAAGTCATCGGGCACATCATCATTTACAACCATATTTGGAAAAGCTATATCTGAACTTGTGAAAGAAAATCCTAATATTGTTGGTATTACCGGAGCTATGGCAGATGGTTCAGGGATGGATTTCCTGCAAAAAAGTTATCCCGCCAATTTTTTTGATGTTGGAATTGCGGAAGAACATGCCGTTACATTTGCTGCGGGTCTTGCTACTCAAAATGTTATTCCTGTAGTAGCAATTTATTCAACTTTTCTCCAAAGAGCTTTTGATCAAATTATTCATGATGTTGGCATTCAAAAGCTTCATGTGGTTTTTGTCTTAGATAGGGCAGGGCTTGTTGGCGCCGACGGCCCTACTCACCACGGTGCTTTTGACCTTTCTTACTTAAGAATGGTGCCAAATATGGTGATTATGGCTCCCAAAGATGAGTCTGAATTAAGAGATATGCTCTTTACGGCCATAAAATATAATGGTGGACCTGTTGCATTAAGATATCCCAGAGGAAATGCATTTGGTGTCCCTTTGAAAGAAGGCTTTGACCTGATAGAAATAGGTAAAGGAGAGATTATAAAAAACGGAAAAAATGCTGTTCTTCTTGCCGTTGGAAGTATGGTTGACTATTCTGTTAAGGCGGCCCGGATACTGGAAAACGAAGGCATTAATTGTGAAATAGTAAACATGCGTTTTATTAAACCTCTGGATGTTGAACTCCTGGATGACTTATCGGTACGATTTACAAAAATCATTACTCTTGAAGAAAATTCATTAATCGGAGGATTCGGAAGTGCAGTCCTGGAGTACTTTGCGGAGAAAAATTATAAAAACGATATATTAAGAATAGGTTTACCGGATAATTTTATCGGCCACGGTACACAACTTGAACTACATCATCTGCTTGGTATCGACCCGGAAGGAATTTCTGAAAAAATTAAATTATTTTGCGAAAATAAAAATGCTCACGCTGCCGTTGAAGGCTTAAATATAAGGTGAAATTTTAATGGATAAGACTAAAGTTGCAGTGATTGGTTTGGGCGGGATTGCACAATTAGTTCACCTTCCGTATTTGACTAAAATTGAAAATATTGAAATAACAGCCGTTGCAGAAGTCAACAAAAACAGGCTGAACACTATAGCAGATAAATTTAATATTAAGGAAAGGTATAAAGATCATAATGAATTGCTTGCTAATAGTGATGCCGGCACAATAATTATTGCAACTCCCACAAATACACATAAAGAAATTGCAATAGCCTGTTTAAAAGCAAACAGGGATGTACTGGTTGAAAAACCATTAGCCAGAACCTATAATGAATCTAAACAAATTGTGGAGGCGGCCAAAAAATATAAACGGAAAATAATGGTAGGTATGAATTTACGCTACAGGCCGGATGCGATGATACTAAAAAGTCTGGTAAACGCCGGAGAAATAGGCCAGCCATTTTATATTAAATGCGGTTGGCTGAGAAGGCAAAGCAGCAGCCAAAAGTGGTTTACTAAAAAAGAAGAGTCCGGCGGAGGAGTAATAATCGACTTAAGTATTTTATTACTTGATATGTCGCTATGGTTGCTTAATTTTCCACCTGTAAGCTCTGTTACTACGCAAAACTTCTATCAGAACACTAAAACAGTTGAGGATACGTCCATAAGTTTTTTAAGATGTGCGGATTCTTCATGCATTAGTATTGAATCAAGCTGGTCGCTTTCACGCGAAAAAGATTTTTTTTATTTTGATATTTACGGCACTAAAGGCGCGGCATCTTTAAATCCATTTCATATACATAAGAAAATAGAAGACCATCTTATTGATCTAACCCCTTACCAGATTGAAAGTGCGCTAAATTTATTTAGAAAATCTTATATGAATGAACTGAAAAGTTTCCTGGGTGCGGTAAACGGACTAAATCCTGTTTTTTCATCCGCGGATGAATCACTTTCAAGGATGGAAGTAATCGAAGCAATGTATAAATCATCAGCTCAAAAAAAAGAAATTAAATTGTGAAAATATGAAAACAAAAATATTACTGGTCGATGATGAACCGGATATTGTCGAATTTTTACAATATAACCTGGTACAGGAGGGATTTGATGTAATCTCTGCTTACGACGGTATTGAAGCATTAACAAAAATTTCTCAAAAACCTGACCTTGTTATTTTGGACATAATGATGCCTAAAATGGATGGTTATGAAGTTTTTAAGAAAATTAGAGAAACACCCGGTTTTGAAAAAATGCCTATAATATTTTTAACTGCAAAAGCCGGTGAAGCTAATGAAATCCTTGGCCTTGAGATAGGAGCAGATGATTACATCCAAAAACCTATATCACCCCAAAAACTTGTTGCTAGGGTAAAATCCAATATCAGAAAAGCAGAATCTGCTGTGGGCGGGAAGTCGGCACCTTCAAAAATCACTTTGGGTCCCCTTTTAATAGATAAGGATAAGTACGTTGTTTACCTGGATGGAAAAGAAAAAATTTTGCCGCGCAAAGAATTTGAATTACTGTATTATTTGTCAAATAACCCTGGTAAAGTATTCAGCCGTGACACTCTTTTAAAGGATGTTTGGGGTACAGATGTTTATGTCGTTGACAGAACTGTCGATGTTCATATTAGAAAAATCCGGGAGAAACTTGATAAATATTGCGATCTTATTGAAACTGTTAAAGGCGTAGGGTATAGATTTAAAAGTGTGGAATGAAATTAAATCAAATCTTATTTCCGCTCGGGTATATTTCGTAGAATTTCTATTCTTTGATCTTTTTATTGTAGTTTTGATATTTACCATAAATGGTAAATCTGCTGTGAACTTGTCTCTTATTACCCTGCTTTTGGTGTTTAGCCTTCTTCTGCTTTATTATCTCGGTAAAAAACGTAATAGAGAATTAGATGAAATTATGCTGATCATTAATAATATCAGGCAGAATTTTTATTCCAGTTCGGATGAAATAAAATTACGACATAATCTTAGAGGCCTCCAGGAAGATATTAAATTAATGTTTGAAAAGACTAAAAGCGATATAGAACATTTAAAACGTCTGCAAAAGATGAGGTCTGAGTTTCTGGCTAACGTTTCCCACGAATTAAGAACGCCTATTTTTGCAATCCAGGGATATATTGAAACGCTGCTCAACGGTGCCATTAGTGATGATAATGTTAATAAAAATTTTCTTGGAAAAGCTAATCATCATACTTTAAGCTTAAACAACCTTCTTAATGATCTTATAGATATTTCAATGATTGAATCCGGCGAAATGAGAATGAGTTTCAGGTATTTTAAAATAGATGATTACCTTAAAAACCTGGTAAATGAATTTATCCCTTCAGCAAGTGAAAAAAAACTGGAACTTATATATTATCCTTGTAATGTAAATCTCCAGCTTTTTGGGGATAAAGAAAGACTCCGACAGGTGATTGTAAACTTGATAAGCAACGCCATTAAATACACAGAAAAAGGAAAAATAGAAGTTTTGGTTGAAGAAGAACCAAAATATGGAAAAATAATTATACGCGATTCGGGAATCGGGATCCCTGAAGAGGATGCACAAAGAATTTTCGAAAGATTTTACAGGGTAGATAAGGCGCGATCAAGGGCGGTTGGAGGAACAGGATTGGGTTTGGCAATTGTTAAACATATAATTGAAGCACATGGGTCCAAAATTGAGGTTAATAGCAGATTTAATGAAGGATCAGAATTTTCATTTAGATTGAAGAAGTAGATTATTTTAACAAATTCCGCAAAATTTGATCTTATCCGGGTTGAAATTTATTTAATTAAGAATTGACTTAAAAATCATTATTTCTTAACTTTGAAGTCTAAATTTTAGAAAATGAGGTTAAAATGTTTGCTGTTGTTGATATAGCAGGACAACAATTTAAGGTATCCGAGAAGATTCAGTATTACGTTCCTAAATTAAGCGAGGAGCCGGAAAAGGATGTTACTTTTTCGAACGTTTTTTTAGTTTCTGATGAAAACGGTACTAAAGTTGGAAATCCATATTTAAAGGGTGTTGAAGTTAAAGCTAAGGTTTTAGAACACGTTAAGGACGATAAAGTTATTGTCTTCAAGAAAAAAAGAAGAACCGGATACGATAAAAAGAACGGTCACAGGCAGCAGTTAACAAAAATTGAAATTACGAATATTGGCTAAAAAATTTTAAGATTATAGCTTAAAGGAGATTTTATTATGGCTCATAAAAAAGGTCAGGGATCATCAAGAAACGGCCGGGATAGCAATGCGCAGCGATTAGGTGTAAAAAAATTCGGTGGCGAAAAAGTTGTAGCTGGAAATATTCTTATCAGACAAAGAGGAACAAAATTTCATCCCGGTGAAAATGTATTAAAAGGCGGTGATGATACTTTGTTTGCTGTAGCCGATGGTAAAGTAAAATTTGAAACCAAAAAAGGCGATAGAAAATACGTTAACGTAATTACCGGTTAATTTGGTTCTTAATATATTTTTAATTTAAAAACCCTCCGGATGGAGGGTTTTTAAATTTAGAACAAAATAATATAAAGTTATATATGCTCTTACAATCCGAGCCTCTGCATATCTTCAACAAGTTTTTTAACAGCATCAACAGAATTATTCATAAGTACCTGTTCCTCCTCATCGAGCGAAAACTCTACAACTTTTTCAACCCCGTTGGCACCCAGTATTGCAGGAACGCCAACGTAATAACCCGTAACTCCAAATTCTCCATTCAAATATGCGCAGGTAGAAAGCAGCCTTTTTTCGTCAAATAAAATAGACTGCGCCATTTGTATTGCAGATGAGGCAGGTGAATAAAAAGCTGAACCGGTCTTTAAGAGTTTTACAACTTCGCCGCCTGCCATTTTCGTCCGTTCTACCATTGCATTTATCACTTCTATCGCTTTTGATTTGTCCTTGTATTTCCTTTCAAGCAGTTCCATAACAGGAATTCCGTTAACGTTAGCATACCTTATAATTGGAACCATAGTATCCCCGTGGCCGCCAAGTACAAGAGCATTAATATCTTTAACCGACACACCAAGTTCCCAGGATATAAAGGTTGCAAAACGTGATGAATCCAAAACACCGGCCTGACCCATAACCCGGTTAGATGGAAATCCGCTTATATTTTTAAATAATGTAACCATTGCATCAAGCGGGTTGGAAATTATAATAACAATTGAATCCGCTGCATTCGTTTTTACGGCTTCCGCCACCGATCTCATAATTTTTGCGTTAGTAACCAGGAGGTCGTCTCTGCTCATACCCGGCTTTCTGGGTAAACCTGCTGTAATTATAATAAGATCGGCGCCCGCAATATCTTTATAATTGTTTGTTCCGGTTATATTAACATCAAAGCAATCTACACTGGCAGCTTCAGAAATATCCAGTACTTTACCTTGAGGTAAATCTTCAACTACATCGAATAATACTACATCGGCAAGCTGTTTCTGTGCTATTAGTTGTGTAAGCACTCCGCCGATTTGCCCTCCGCCTATCAATGCGATTTTTTTTCTTAACATTTTTATTCCTCCGGATTATAATATTTGAATAAACTAAGGTAAGTCCCGTATTTAATTTTATTCTGATTTACTTAAAAATAAATATGACATAGTGTATTTGCAAAAAGAAAGCTTTTTAATTGCACTCAAAAAGAAACTTTGAGCTGTAAAGCACATAATTTAAAAATAAATTTAAAAAACATATAGTGAGCACTAATATTATTTGAATTTTATAAGAATTGATAATAAAAGGAGGAATTTTATGTATTAATTAAGGTAAATTTAATACTAATATTGTTTCGGTTCCTTCAGGAGTAACTTTATAATTTACCTCATCCATATAAACCTTCATTAGGTACAACCCCCGTCCGGAGTTTTTTAAAAGATTTTCAGGCGCAGTAGGATCGGGAACATTCTGCGGATCAAAACCTGCTCCCTCGTCCTTTACACAAATAAACAGTTTTTTATTTTCAACATATACATTAATCTTTACTTTTTTATTTTTGTTGCTTTTATTGGCGTGAATTATTGCATTAGTTGTTGCTTCTGTAACGGAAAGAAGTAAGCCGGGAAGCTTCTCTTCTTTTATTCCGAGTTCTACCGAAAAATAATTTACAAACTCTTCAACCGTTATTAAATTGTTTGGATCGCTTTCAATCTCTAGGTAAAAAGTATTTTCAGCCAAAATGGTTCCAAATTTTAATAGTGAAAATAACAAAAATTCTCATTTTATCAATTTTTATATTCTTAAATTATTAACATTTTTATTAGAACGGTCCAATTAAGTGTTAAAACTAAAAATTCCACTTTATATTTAATGATAAATTAGCCTGCTGAATATCTGCCTGATTAGTGTTAGTCACAAATTCATACCAGCCGAGAAGACTAATATAAAGTGACCTGTTCCAATTGAGTGAAAATTCAGTTAGTGGCCCAACACTAAGATAACTTGAATTTAAAACTTTTATCAATCCCTGGTAATTGTAAGAATTAAGTGAATAAATTCTTAAACCCAGAGAAACAAAGGTTCGGTCGTAGTATAATACAAATTTGGGGATAGAATAAACTTCCTGTAAAAATCTGGTGGGAGTCGTTGAAAATGACGCCCACGCTAAGTCACCTTGCTCTGATAACTTAACATACCCATAATGAACAAAATCTAATCTTTTGTCTAATCTTATCCTCGAAGAATCCATCGCAGTAAATTGTCTGAAGGAATAACTCTGATCATTCGGAATAATATCTTCAAAATCATATACAGTATAATTTGCTGAAACGCCAAAACTGTTGGTGGAAGTTACATTTGGGCCTGAGTATGTACAACCCGTTGATAAACTAATAATCCTGTTTATATTATTATTTGCACTCTCTTCTGCATATATATAGACTATATGATGCATTGTTCCTTCAGTTTCAACAAATACATTAAAAAATGGATTTAGCTGCTTTGTATAATTTAACCTGACAATTGAAAGCAGTTCATCTCTTGTATCGTAACTACCGGGACTGGGAGTATCATATTGTAATTTATTCTGGTATAAACTAATATTAAGTAAATCTGAAGAAGATAGCTTAAAACCTCCCATGAAAGATAATGTAAGGTACTCTGCATTATTATCGTTCAGGCTTTCTATATTGGAGCGCTGCTCATAAAAGCTTAATATTGAACCGGGGAAGTCTTTTGTAATATGGGTTTCATCTATGTCTGAGTATGTAAATTTTAATGCACCGAAAAAATCTTCGCTGTTATACGAAGTTGTTCCTTCAATTTCCAGTTTGGATTGATCGATTTTTGTATCAAAACTGGAGATAGACTGATCGGATAACGACCGGTAGCGGGTATCATAATCAACTGTTCTCCAGGTATATCTTCCGGCCAGATCTAGTGAAAATAAATTTAAAAATTTATTATAATATAAACTATCCTCCAAAACATAAACAGTTTCTATCCTGCTTTGAATGTTATTTGTAATATCGAACTGAACTGCGGTTACGGAGTCTGCTTTATAATAAAAATCTTTTCTGTTCTCAGAGTATTGAAAATTTATTTTGTTTTTGAAATCATTGCCTAAAGTATCTGTTGCACCAAAGTTGAAATACCTAAGTGCATTTTTTCTTGGTGAGATGTCTTCATTTTTAAATTTGAATTGCGATAGTAAAATAATATCTGAGGTTGTATAATTATTTAAAAGTCCCTCACCCCCGTATACTGCACCATAATCACTTTGTCCTATTTGCCGGTTGTTTTCATAACCTGCAAAAGGTGCTACAGTTAACCTGTCTAATGGATTTATTTGTGAAAATATTATTAAGCTGGATGTAGATGCCTCGTTAATATCTATCTGCCTGCTGTCCGAATAAATATCGTTATCAACTCTTAGCCCTGCATCATAATAAGTGCTTAAATCGTAGGATCCGGTGGCGGAAAAGACATGTTCATCCCGTGTGCTTGCATCTGTAGAACGGATATATGTGGAACTATAATCTTCATTTATATTAAATTTAAATTTTTCCGACTGAATATTCATCAACAGCATGGAATGCAGATTGAATGTGTTTAACTCTTTATCAAAACTATTATAAAAATAATTAGCAAGCGAAGGACTTTTAATAATATCTAAAGAATCAAGCTGATTCTGAGAGAATATAAAAGGGATAAAAATAAGAAAGAGAAATAAGGTAGTAATCGCTTTATTCAAAAGAATAATTCCTTCAGCTTCAAACCCGGTTTTGGAAATTTTTCAATGCAAATATCAAACAAGCAGCCTGCAAATTCCGCTAAACTAAATTCCGACAATCTTTCAGCATTATCATTAAATACCATTATTTAATGTACTAAACAGAGAGAATCGCATCAATTCAAGGTATTATAATAAATTTTAAATCTACGGATTTACCCGCAATTAATAAAGTTGAAAAATCTTGCAGGTTTAAATTTCAAAAACATCTCCATGCGATGGGATGGTAACCGTATTGAAGCCTATAGCTTTTAACCTGCCGGCAAAGATTTCCTGCTGATCAATTTCTCCATGAACAATGAACAAATTATGCATTTTTTCACGGTCAAAATTAGCGCAATAATTTGTTAATTCATTTGAATCTGCATGAGCGCTTAATGAATTTATTACTATTACTTCCGCCTTAACGTTATATTCATCGCCGAATATCTTTACTACAGGTTCTTTCATAATTAGCTTTATACCGAGCGTATTTTCAGCGCAATAACCAACCATAAGAATAATATTATTGCTATTTTCAATATTATTTGCAAGGTGGTGAAGAATTCTGCCGGTTTCCGCCATTCCGGATGCAGATATGATTACAACCGGACCTTCAATATCGTTTAATTTCTTTGAATCTTCCGTTGATGTGATATATTTAAGCCTGTCAAAGCCGAAGGGGTCTTTAAACTTTTTCATAAAATCTATTGTTTCTTCATCGAAGCACTCCGGGTGATTTCTAAATACTTCGGTTGCGCTGGTTGAAAGGGGACTGTCCACATAAATAGGAATTTCCGGGGCGGATTTTTTCTCAAATATTTTATGAAAAGCGAATACCAATTCCTGGGTTCGCTCAAGACTGAATGCAGGTATAATTATTTTACCTTTTCTGTCTATCGCTTTTTTGATTACTTCGGTAAGCTTAGATTCTGTTTCTTCGATGTTATCATGAAGGCGCCCGCCGTAAGTGCTTTCGCAAATGAAATAATCCACTTGCGGAATTTTTTCAGGGTCTTTGAGTATGGGGAGGTTAGGCCTGCCTAAGTCGCCTGAAAAGCCAAGCTTAATTATCCGGTCGTTATCTTTTATTGTAAGATATGTTATGGCTGAACCGAGGATATGTCCGGCATCAAAAAATTGTACCGTAACATTAGGATCAAGCTGGAATTCATCATGATATTTAATGGGAGTTAGCAGCGGAAAAACTTTTTCAGCATCTGCGGTTATATATAAAGGTTCAAACGGATTTTTGCCCTGTTTTTTTCTTTTTTTATTTACAAACTCAACATCTTTTTCCTGGATATGTGCACTGTCCTTTAACATTACGACGGCTAAATCACTCGTGGCTGGAGTGCAATATATTGGTCCGCTAAAGCCATTTTTAACTAAAGTGGGTATATTTCCACAGTGGTCTACATGAGCATGCGAGAGTATTAAAGAATTAATAATTTTAGGATCAAAAAGATCAAAATTTTTGTTTATTTCAAAAGCTTCTTTGCGTTTGCCCTGGTACATACCGCAGTCTAATAAATAATTTTTTTCGTTGATAATCAGCCGGTGCATAGAGCCCGTAACAGTTCTGTCGGCGCCGATAAATTGAATCTGCATTATTTTGCCTTTGTAGTGAAATTATGGGATGAAAAATAGCAAAAAAATTGTTTGGAAGTTTTATAAATGAATAAAGCAATTTGTAAATAGTAAGGGGAACAAAGCTGGGTACAAAAATACTTTGATATTATTTTTTGATCATGAAAGTGTAGTTTATAAATAATTAACTGAAGTTACAGAATTCTTTGTGACTCTTTGAACTATCTGTATGCTGCTACAAATTCTACGGGTGTGTATAGAAGTATTGGAATAACTACTGGCGTAAAAGAAATCAAGCCTAATCTTCCTCTTACATATGCATTGTATCAGAACTACCCTAATCCCTTTAATCCGACAACTATAATAAACTATAACTTGCCGGAAACCGGCCATGTTACATTAAAAGTTTATGATATACTTGGGCGTGTAGTAGCAACCCTTGTGAATGAAGAAAAAAATGCAGGAAGTTATTCCGTTCAATTTTCCGCCAAAGGCGGATCCGCCTCTGGCGGAAATGCAGACAAGTTTTCAAGCGGTATTTATTTTTACAGAATGCAGGTTGGTAATTTTGTGCAAACAAAAAAATTAATTCTATTGAAATAGATGTAAATTTTTAAAGGTTACCCTTATGTCGATGGTGATATGTGGCTGGTTTACCTCGCCCGTAGCAGGTGGACAGAATGCTTATAGGATATAGGATTATTTTACCGATTCCTTGCGAACTTTGGCGATTACTTTAATTACCTGCGAGCTTATTATCATCGAAACTAAGCAAACGTATATTTGAAATAAAAATCCGCCATCCAATTTAAACAAAAATGAAAAAGATAGTATAACCGCAATTGTGTATAAAATTATTGCATACCCTCTTTTGGGATAAAAGGGAACAATATCAAGTAATTTTTTTTTGGATTTTCCCGGAATTAAATACGTGATAACGTAATATGCTGCTACGGCGGATAATGCAAAAGCTGATGCAAATGATATTAATGAGCCAATAATTTCAATGATCGTTGTCATTTTCAACCCTATGTTTCAAACTTTGATGATAAACATTTCAATTTTTCTTCTGCAGTTTTCTGGTTTGCTTCAGGCGCCTTAATGTTTTTTACTGTGGATCGGAAAAATGCCGCTAATCCATTATATCTGCATTACCGCCGTTATTATACCTGTATGCTATTGTTCCTGTTATTTCCTTCATAAAATATACTTATTTTAATATTCGTAATAAATCTATTATTTTAAAAATAATTTAATAGTGATAACCATGTTGAAACTGTTAACATCCCTAAGAATATTATTAATATTTTGTCTGTTTATTCCATATAAATCTTTTCCGCAGGAAACAAATATTGAAGAGAAAATAACCAATCTCATCACTAAAATGACATTACAAGAAAAAGTTGGCCAGCTTTCACAGTTTGCCGCTGCCGTGAACCCATCTTTCGAAATGATAAAAAATGGTGATGTTGGATCAATTTTAAGTTTAAAAGACGTTAATACAATAAACCTGTTTCAAAAAGCAGCATTTGAACAGTCAAGACTTGGTATCCCTTTAATTTTTGGTTATGATGTTATTCATGGCTATAAAACTACATTCCCCGTTCCTTTAGCTTCGGCATCAAGCTGGGACACATCTTTAATAAAAGAATCTGCCCGCATAGCTGCAATGGAAGCTTCATTGGATGGAATTAAATGGACATTTGCACCTATGGTCGATGTTTGCCGTGATCCTAGGTGGGGAAGAATAGTAGAAGGAGCAGGCGAGGATCCATTCCTCGGAAGCGCTATTGGCGGGGCTTTAGTCAGAGGATTCCAGGGCGACAGCCTGAATGATTTATTAAGTTTGGCAGCTTGTTCGAAGCATTATGTTGCCTACGGTGCAGCCGAAGCCGGCAGGGAATATAACACTACAGACATATCCGAAAGAACCTTGAGGGAAATTTATCTTCCTCCGCATAAAGCCGTTGTTGATGCCGGTGCTGCGACGGTAATGAGTGCTTTTAATTCGTTAAATGGTATTCCTGCTTCCGCTAATTATTATACACTAACTGAAATATTAAGGAACGAATGGGGCTTTAATGGATTTGTTGTAAGTGACTGGAATTCCGTTGGGGAGCTTGTTAATCATGGTGTTGCTGCAGATAAAAAAGAAGCCGCGTTTAAAGGATTTACGGCAGGGGTAGATATGGACATGATCGGAAATACCGTTGTGGGAGATATTTACCCTTTAAATTTACCTCTTCTTGTTGAAGAAGGGAAAATTTCCGTCAACCGGATTGATGAATCAGTTCGCAGAATATTGAGAATAAAATTTAAACTCGGATTATTTGATCATCCCTATACTGATACAGTTAAAATAAAAAGCATAATGCTTACACAGGAAAACAGGGACAGCGTTGCCCTTAAATTAGCCGAAGAATCCATCGTCTTATTGAAAAACAAATCATGTGTACTTCCTTTAAGCAGGGAATTAAAATCAATCGCTGTTATTGGCCCTTTGGCTGATGATAAAGCCGATCCGCTGGGCCCGTGGGCATGTGTGCCGGAGTCCGGTAGAGTTATTTCGGTATTAAACGGAATAAACAAAAAATTTTCACCAACTATAAAAATTAATTATGTCAGAGGCTGTAATATTGAGGGAAATGATACAAGCGGTTTTGAGGAAGCGGTGCAGGCAGCGCTGAATTCGGAGGTCGTAATTTTTGTGGCTGGCGAATCGAGTTCAATGAGCGGTGAAGCTGGCAGCAGGACAAATTTAAATTTGCCGGGTGTTCAGGAAGATTTACTGAAAAGAATTTTTTCTACAGGTAAACCTGTTGTCTTACTATTAATGAACGGCAGGCCTTTAACAATCAACTGGGAAAATGAAAATATCAATGCAATTCTTGAATGCTGGTTTTTGGGCGATCAATCGGGAAATGCCGTCGCAAATGTAATATCGGGAGATTATAATCCATCAGGTAAGCTGACTGTTACATTCCCCAGGTTCGTAGGGCAAATCCCTATTTATTATAACCACCTTAACACCGGAAGGCCGGCAATTGAGCCTGGCAGGTTCATGAGCAAATATCTCGATTCGCCGAATTCACCTCTTTTTCCGTTTGGATTTGGTTTGAGTTATACCACCTTCAAATTTGAAAACCTCAACATTCAAAAGCAAAAGCAGGGAAAGCAGGAAATAAATGTTGTATCGGTTGAAATTACAAATTTCGGAACAGTACCTGGTACCGAAATAGTTCAATTCTATCTGGATGAGATTTCTTCAAGTGTCAGCAGGCCTGTGAAGGAATTAAAGGGATTTCAGAGAATATTTTTAAATCCCGGCGAAACAAAAAAAGTGTACTTTTCAATAACGCCGGATTTGCTTGAATCCCATAATTTGGATATGATTAAATCAATTGAACCCGGTAAGTATGATGTTATGATTGGAGGAAGCTCTGAAGATGTAGTAAGCGGTTCATTTGAAATTGTTAATTAAATGAGATTATAAACAATCAAATATTAGAATGATTAAATAGTTATTTTTTTAAGGATTAATGTTTAACTTAAAAATTATTTAGGTCGTGGAATTTTTGGGAACAAAAGAGCGGCTTTTTTAATTGATTCTCAATGATTATTAAAAATAAAGTCCAAACTAACATGATAAAATGATTTTATAATCCAATACCATACCTTAATTCTTTTAATTGCAATTCTGCTGAATATAAATCACTGATTAAATCAGTTCTTATGTGTTTATATCTTTCGGTTAATAGAGGAAGTGAATTGATCACCTTTTTATATTTCTTTTCATCATCCGAAATTACAAATAACTGGGTGTTGCTATAATCCAATAATGTTGACATCCTCCCAACTCCCGACCAAGTGCCTGTTGATAACTCGATTTCGAATGCATATTCAGGAATTAAATGATATCCCTTTTCTCTGAACCATAATACATCAATTTGCCTTAATAAATCATAGTCTGAAAATTGTAGTTCGGGGCAAGTTTTTATAGTCGAAATTTCAGATAATAATTTACCATTAAATTGTTTAGATTTATTCGGGCAAAAGGTTTGAAAACCACGAATATTTCCAATCTCCAAAAGACGACCTTGGATTACTGAATGAAAACTTTCTTCAACAGAATTCTTTACATTACTTAAATTGTTTACTTCATTTAATAAATGCCAGGCATTAATATATTCGCTGCAGTTTAATTTATTATTCCTACCTTTCAATGAAATATTAAGGTCTTTATCAATATTTATTTTAAACTCCCCATTTCTATCATGACTTATTTTATTTAGATTATTAAATAAAATGTTTGCGGGAAGAATTAGTATATTATTAATGTCGCCGCAAATAAAAGCAATATATGGATTATATAAGTTTGCCATCTCCTCTACAGTTATATAATTGAGACCAAAGAAGTATTTTCTATTATTGTTCGTTGGCCTTGAAGCAGCTCTAACCAAAACGTTAGCGTAGCTAATTTTATATACTCTTGCTTTTAATACTTGTATCAAATCTACATTCGGATTGAATTTGTTTGCGGTTTCTAAAAATTTATTTACAAGTACTTCGGTTGGAGAAATGTACTTCTGGTTAATCATCTTCTTCCAATTCCTCAACTTCGAAAGCTTCATTTATTGCAGGACGAATATCAATAATATTAAAACCGTGTTTCTTTTTATCTATTTGAGTTGAAAGATCCGTTACATCTCCAAGATAAAATTCAGTGAATTCTTTAGCGGCATTTTCATTTTTTGCCTCGATTTCAACTAGATATGTTCTGGATAAGGAAACAACAAATTTTGGCATTGTATTATTCCTTGATTATATAATTTTAAGAGTGCATATAAAATTAAGTTTTATAAGTATTATAAATCAAATTTTTTCTCAACTTATACAAAATTATTATCCAGATATATTGTATTAAAAATTTATTATATAATATTTTTTATTCATTATAAATTATTAATTAGTCAACAAATATGTACTCAAGTTTTTCCCTTTATTAACGTTTTATTGTAACATTTTAAGTCGTTATTGCACACCATATTAGTTCGAGATAGCTTCCCATTTCAATTGAAAAGTGTTTCCTCCTGTCTCAAAATTAACAATTCTGCTTAATTCGCTCTTATCCCATTAAATTGGTTAATATAATGAAAAACGAATTAAATTTATGAACCGTGTATTTATTTCTCTGATTTTATTATAGCCAAAAAGATATAACTACTCCCATAACCAGTAAAGAAATAAGCCAGAATGCATTATCAAGTATCCATAACTGCCAGGGTCTTTTTTCATACATTACGTTGGTTAGCGTTACCGGGGCAATAAATCCAAGCCAGCCGAAAAAACCACCCATTAAGCCGCCGCCTATTCCGCTGATATCAAAAAATGCGTTTCCAAAGACTATACTATGGTAAAGCACAAAACTCATTACCAATGATCCGGCAAATACAATTACTATCTTTACCGGGGAAGGTTTCATATCTTCGATACCGGTAAGTTTTTTCCAAAGTTTGCTGAATAATACGGCATACCAGACTGTAGCAATTATATAGCTTGCAACTGCAGCAACAATTATGGCTAAAAAATTTATATGTACTTCCATGGTAAGATTTCTCCTGGAAAAATTTTATAAATTTGTTAATTAAACCTGGTGAATTTAGTTTATATGGATTAAAATTATGTGATGCGTCTATTAAAATCAATTATCCGGATTCAATCGAAAGTTATTTAATTATTATTAATAGATTCCAAATGCAAAAGACAGGCATTTGACGTGCAAAACACTCCCTGCTCTTTAAATTGACAATATATCAATTTTATAATATGTTTGAACGTCATAAAAGCGAAATAACAAATGATTTTACAGTATGTCCCGGTATTTATTGTGATTATTGTTGCTGCAGGTTTTGCCGGTGCAACAGTCTTTTCGTCACAAATTTTTGGGCCGCAAAGGCCGACAAAAGAGAAGCTTTCTACCTATGAAAGCGGGATGAAGCCAGTTGGAACAACGCATGAAAGAATTTCTATAAAATACTATCTTGTCGGAATGCTTTTTATAATTTTTGATCTTGAAGTTATTTTTGTCTATCCCTGGGCTGTTCAGTTCAGAAGATTATATAGTGAGTTGGGAATTTCCGTATTTATTTCCATGATGATATTTTTAGTTGTTTTAGAACTTGGATACTTATATGTATATAAGAAAGGCGGTTTCAAATGGGATTAGAAGCCATGTTAACTCAGGACGGAATAGTTACCAGTACTATTGATGCTGTTGTTGAATGGTCGCGCAAGAATTCGGTATGGCCGATGCCGATGGGAATTTCCTGTTGCGCAATTGAAATGATGGCAGCAGGCGATCCTAAGTATGATATTGCACGCTTTGGCTCGGAAGTTATGCGGTTTACTCCCCGCCAATGCGATTTAATGATAGTTGCCGGAACTGTAACTTATAAAATGGCTCATGTGGTGAAGAAAATTTATGACCAGATGCCGGACCCTAAATGGGTTATTGCTATGGGTGCCTGCACATCTTCGGGCGGAATGTACAGGTCTTATAATGTTGTACAGGGTATAGACCAGTTTTTACCGGTTGATGTGTACCTTGCAGGCTGCCCGCCGAGGCCTGACAACCTTCTTAATGCTTTAATGCAAATACAGGAAAAAATCGGTAAAACTAAAGCCCGTGAGTTTCAGGATATTAAACTCCCCGAACTTACAATCTTACAGAGTAACTAATTTATAACGGATTTTATGGCATCTTTAAAAGTATTAGTAACACAAAAACTAAAAGATCAATTTGGCAGTTTGAATTTTGAATTTATCGAATTCAGGGATGAATTAACTGTATTAATAGATAAAAAAGATGTAGTTGAAATCTGCCGTTGCTTGAAGGATGATGAAGACCTTCAATTTAAATTATGTGAAGATGTTACGGCTATTGACTGGGCAAGGAGAAAAAACCGGTTTACTGTTGTTTATCATATATATTCGATTAAAAATAATTTCAGATTGGCCTTAAAAGCTGATGTAGATGAATCGGATTGCACAATTGATTCCGTTTCTTCAGTGTGGAAGACGGCTGACTGGGCTGAACGCGAAACTTACGATATGTACGGAATTATTTTTAATAATCATCCCGATCTCAGAAGAATGTATATGCCGGAGGAATTTGAATATTTTCCGCTACGTAAGGATTTTCCCTTGATGGGGATCCCTGGATCAAATCCTTTACCAAAAAAATAATATAAGTTTAAGAATACAAATTGCAAATATGGAAAAATTAACAAAAGACGATGTTCATCCGAAAATAGTTGAAGCTCTGCTTCGTGATACTAATATAACAGTTGAAGATGCGCTCGAAAATGAAATGATATTAAATATGGGGCCTCAGCACCCCGCAACTCATGGTGTGCTCAGGCTTTTGCTCAGGCTTGATGGTGAAAGTGTTGTAGCCTGCGTTCCGGAACTTGGATATCTGCATCGCGGTTATGAGAAAATGGCAGAGAATATGTCCTTTTATGAATTTATTCCCCATACAGACAGACTTGATTACCTGGCGCCTCTGGCTAATAATACCGCATGGGCTCTTGCGGTTGAAAAACTTATCGGAATTGAAGCGCCTCCGCGGGCGCAATATATCAGGATGATGGTTACAGAGTTTGCAAGAATTGCTTCACACCTTGTGGCAATAGGCGCTCTTGCTATGGATATTGGAGCACTAACGGTTTTTCTTTGGACATTGCGGGAGAGAGAAAAAATACTTGATATCTGGGATATTCTTTGCGGCGCAAGATTTACTAACAGCTTTACCCGCATAGGCGGAATCGCAAATGATGCTCCTCCGGAAGCGCTTGCTAAAGCCCGGTGGTTTATAGATCAGTATGAAGAAAATCTGGATGAATGTGAAAAGCTTCTAAATACCAACAAAATTTTTATTGAACGGCTTGAAGGTATTGGAGTTGTTTCCGGCGAAGATGCTGTTGAACTCGGCTTAACCGGTCCCAGCTTAAGAGGAAGCGGAGTTGAATTTGATCTCAGACGATCTATGCCTTATTTATTTTATAAAGATATCGATTTTAAAGTAGTTACTTACCCGGAAGGAGATGCCTTAGCGCGTTATTTTGTACGAGCCGACGAAACCAGGGAAAGTATTAAAATAATCAGGCAGGTCCTGGAAAAAATGCCTCAGGGAGATACTCTGTTAAATCAGCCCAAGAAAGTTCTTCCAAAGAAAACTGAAATTTATTCCAAAATGGAAGAGCTTATACATGATTTTATGATAGTCAATTTTGGAGTTAATCCGCCTGTTGGTGATATATACAGTGCAGTTGAAAATCCAAAAGGAGAGCTTGGATTTTATCTTGTTAGCAATGGCGAAGGCCGCTCCTGGAAGTGTAAAATCCGTTCACCCTCGTTCGTTAATTTGCAGTCGATCCCTCATTTGGTAAAGGGACACATGATTTCAGATGTTGTAGCAATCGTAGGAAGTCTTGACCCCGTTATGGGTGAAGCAGATAAATAATAGTTTTCAAGTTATACAAAATATTATAATTAATTAGCTGCTAAGATTTTTGTTTATTTAAAATAGCCCTGACTTTTAAGTCCGGGATTCAATGATACTTCTTGAATTCGGCTTTAGCCAAACTTCTAATTCAATTTTGAGCTGATGCTGAAATGGATTAGTATATTATATAAACAAGGCATATTTGTTAAACTTTAATAATTAATAGATGTTTTTTATAAGAGGAAAGAAATCAAAAATTAATGGGATTTAAGTTTACTGAAGAAAATAATAAGAGAATTGAGGAAGCAATCATAAAATATCCTCATAAAAATGCTGCTGTTATGCCTGTACTTTATATTGCACAGGAGCAGGACGGTTGGATTTCACAGGATGTTATAAAAGAAGTTGCATCAGTTCTTGAAATGACGGCAGAAGAAGTCCTCGGAATCGTAACTTTTTATTCAATGTATCATACCAAACCGGCTGGCAAATATCACCTGCAGGTTTGTACGAATGTATCCTGCATGCTTCGCGGGGCAACAGAGATTTATCAGCACATAAAAGATAAATTAAAAATTGAAAACGACGGCATTACTGAAGACAGTAAATTTTCCTTGGAAGAAGTGGAGTGTATGGGTTCATGCGGAACTGCACCAATGATTGCAATAAATGAAGACTTTTTTGAAAATCTTAATGTTCAAAAAGTTGACGAAATATTAGAATCATTAAAAAGCTGAAATTAATTTGAAATTATGCAAATAGAAAAAATAGTTCTCCCGGATATAAAGGATTTTCACCTGATTGATGTTTACGAACAAAACGGCGGTTATACCGCAATTAAAAAAGCTATCGGTCAGTCTCCGGATGACATTATTGACCAGGTAAAAAGATCAGGCTTACGTGGGCGGGGAGGCGCGGCGTTTTCTGCCGGACTTAAATGGAGCTTTATGCCGAAAACTTCAAGCAAGCCTAAATACCTTTGTATTAATGGGGATGAAAGTGAGCCCGGTTCATTTAAAGACAGGCAGATTTTTGAATTCAATCCGCACCAATTGATCGAAGGAGTCTTAATTACTGCATATGCCATACAGGTAAAGACAGCATACATTTATGTCCGCGGTGAATATCATAAATGGATTAAACTTTTGGAAAAAGCTCTGGCGGATGCCTATAACCATGGTTATGTGGGCGAAAAGATGAAATCAACGTTCGGTACTGAATTTTTTACCGATATTTATGTACATAAAGGAGCAGGCGCTTATATCTGCGGCGAAGAATCTGCTTTAATGAATTCTTTGGAAGGGAAAAGGGGCTATCCGAGGGTTAAACCTCCTTTCCCAGCGCAAAATGGTTTATGGGGATGTCCTACAACCATAAACAATGTAGAAACCGTTACCAACGTTCCGGCTATAATTAATAAGGGATGGGAATGGTTTTCTAAGATTGGTGAACCCAAACATCCCGGAACACTTCTGTATGGAATAAGCGGGCATGTAAATAAACCTGGAGTATATGAATTGCCCAGCGGCATGCTCTTAACTGAATTAATATATAACTATGCAGGTGGAGTTACTAATAATAAAAAAATATTGTGCGTAATTCCTGGAGGTTCGTCAATGCCGCCGCTCAGAGGCGATCAGATTGAAGGTGTTAAAATGGATGCTGAGTTGCTTAAAGCCTATGGCACTTCTATCGGCACTGCAGGTGTAATAGTTATGGATGAAGATACCGACCTTGTGAAAGTACTGGCAAGAATTGCCAAGTTTTATTACCACGAAAGCTGCGGGCAATGTACTCCTTGCCGTGAAGGTACCGGTTGGATGCTGAAGATTTTGAACAGGATTGTCCGGGGTGAGGGTTCCACCCATGATCTTGATCTTTTGATTTCAGTAGCAGGTAATATCGAAGGTAATACAATTTGTGCGCTTGGCGAAGCCGCCGCATGGCCTGTAAAACATACAATTACACGTTTCAGGGATTATTTTGATAAACGCGTAAATTCAGAAGTAACTCTTCCTGTAGCCAACAAAGTTCATTCAATGAGACATACTGCTTTTCCGATAGCCGATGTTAGGGAATGAAATTTTTACATCCCGGTCCTGAAAATTTTTAAGACCGGGATGCAATGAAATAAAAATTAAAGTTATTAAGCGCTTTTAGCTCTCTTGCCTAACTCTTTATCTAAGTATAGCAACCCCCCTTTACTGTCTTCAATCATTTTTATTCTTTCAAGAATCTTTGAAGCATTTGCTTCTTCTTCCACCTGCTCATTCACAAACCACTGTAAGAAGTTGTTCGTTGCATAATCTTTTGCATCAATTGCCAGGCCTACCAGGTTATGAATGGAAGCTGTAACTTTCTGTTCGTGTTTGTATGTGGCTTCAAATACATCTTTTGGTGTTTTATATTGTAACGAAGGTGCATTTATTTGCGCAAGTTCAATTTTACCGCCTGTCTGAAGAATATAATCATAAATTTTATTGCCGTGCCCTGTCTCTTCTTGCGACTGAATTCTCATCCATGATGCAAATCCTGTAAAATTTAATGATTCAAAAAAGGCAGACATTGCCAGGTATTCATATGAAGAGGAAAGTTCAAGATTTAATTGTTGATTTAAGGCTTTTTGGATTTTTTCGTTTAACATAAGTTCACCTTTTATTGTTTTTAGAGTTGTATAAATATAATCTTAAATGAAATGTAAGAAACTCTACAGTTTACTGCAACAAATTTGTTTATTTAAGCTTATTCTGTGATATATCTAATCAATTAGGACAGAAAACTATAGCATTAAAGTTTACTCATTCCACTAAAAATTTGTTTAATCTTTTCCCAGTTATAACTCAATGAATTAAATAGAGTTATACTAGTATTCAAAATTCTCTTTTTGTACTTATTAATCTCCTTTTAATTCGGTATATAATTCCATATATTTGCACCTTAAAAAAGATCTAATTCAAAAAAATAGGGAATATGATCAATCTAAAATCATTAAACACTGAACAGAAAAAAGCTGTAGAGTATATCAATGGCCCGCAGATGATAGTTGCAGGCGCAGGTTCGGGTAAAACAAGAGTACTTACTTTTAAAGTAGCATATTTAATTGAAAATGGTTACGATCCCGAAAGTCTTCTTGCTTTAACTTTTACAAATAAAGCGGCAAATGAAATGAAAGGCCGGATAAAAGAACTGGCTGGAAGTAAAGCCAATCATATCTGGATGGGTACTTTTCATTCGATTTTTGCAAAAATATTGAGAATTGAAGCAAAAAGCCTGGAATATAGAAGTAATTTTTCAATTTATGATACCGAAGATTCAACATCACTTGTTTCCAATATTCTATCTAACCTGGAAATTGAAATAGAAGGTGTTACAACTAATTCAATCAGGCATAAGATTAGCAACCTTAAGAATCATATGATCCTTCCCGCAGAATTTAAAAAGAATCATATGAGTTCATTCATTGATGAAAAAATTGCCGGGGTTTTTGAAGAATATCAGAAAAGACTTCTTGAAAATAATGCAATGGATTTTGATGATCTGCTGCTTAAACCGATTGATTTATTCAATGCAAACCCGAAAATACATCAGAAATATAAAAAGAGATTTGAATACCTCCTTGTTGATGAATTTCAGGATACTAATAAAGCCCAGTATGAACTATTAAAAATGCTGGTTGCACGCGATGGCAAAATCTGTGTTGTCGGCGATGATGCCCAGAGTATTTACAGTTGGCGCGGAGCTAACATAGCTAATATGATTGATTTTGAAACTGATTTCCCTAAACATAAAATTTTTAAGTTGGAACAAAACTACCGCTCAACCAAATTTATTCTTGCCGCTGCGGATTCAGTTATAAAAAATAATAAGAATCAGATTATCAAGACACTTTGGACCGAAAATAATGACGGTGAACAGCTTACACTGGTTAAATGTGCAGATGAAAAGGATGAAGCGTTTCAAATATCAAAATATATTAAACATGAAATAACAAAGAAGAAATTATCTCTAAAAGATTTTGCCATACTTTATAGAACAAATGCTCAATCAAGAGCTTTGGAAGATATTTTCAGAAGAGAAAAAATTCCTTACAGAATAATCGGAGGCACGGAGTTTTATAAAAGGAAAGAAGTAAAAGATATTATTGCATACCTGCGGGTTATTTCTAATCAAAATGACGAGGAAAGCCTGCTGCGGATAATGAATTTTCCGCAACGGGGTATCGGAAGCACAACTATTAAAAGGATGATTGCTTTTGCCCGGAAATTGAATTTGTCGTTATTCGATACAATGGCTCGCGTTTTTGAAGTAATAGATATTAAGGAAAGAATCCAGAAAAACGTAAAGGCATTTAAAATCCTGCTTGATAAATACATGGGCCTGAAAGATAAACTTTCAGTTGGTGAACTTTCCAGAGCTTTGGTTGATGAGCTTGGTGTATTAAGAATTTTTAAAGAAGAAAATACTCCCGAATCTATTGCACGCTGGGAAAACATTAATGAACTTCTGTCTGCTTTAAGTGAATTTTCCAATACTTATAAAGATGCTAAACTGGAACAGTTTCTTGAAGATGTGTCATTAATGTCTGATGTTGATTCTTACGAAGAAGGAAAAAATGCAGTTACATTTTTAACTATTCACGCTGCAAAAGGTCTTGAATTTCCGGTTGTTTTCGTTTCAGGTTGTGAAGAAGATATTTTCCCTTTATCCAACAGGTTTAGTTCTGACGCAACTTTAGAGGAAGAAAGAAGATTATTTTATGTGGCTGTAACGCGCGCTGAGAAAAAAGTATATATATCTCATGCACGTTCACGCTACCGTTTTGGAGAAGTGGCATATCAGAGCAGATCAAGATTCATTGATGAATTAGATCCTTCTACTTATGTGGAAATTAACGGCGGTATCGGCCGGAAATCTTCACTGCGCAAGTCAAAAAAAGAAATGTACTATGAATACTTTGAAAACGTTGACTATGAGAATTTTGATCAGGATAATAAATCATTAAGGCCCGGCAGCCGCGTGATGCATGAAAAATTCGGCCTCGGAAAGGTGACCCAGGTCGTTGGTGCCGGAGATATGCAGAAAGCTACGGTAGTATTTGAGGGCAATAATGTAAAACAATTAATGCTTAAATTTGCTAAGCTCAAAGTGCTTTAGAAATTTATAACAATTGTTGTATATTCTTTTATCATTTTTAAGATTATAAAATACTTTTTCGGAAGAGAGAGCCGGGAAAATAACTAACAAATAAAACAATAATATATAAAATTAAGGAGTTGAGACGATGGCTCACGCGCCTAAAAAATTAGCTATATTGGTCGGTGGTGGACCGGCGCCTGGTATAAATAGTGTTATCGGTGCAGCAACAATTCGTGCCGCATTAGAAGGAGTTGAGGTACTTGGCATAAAGGATGGTTTTAAATGGATCATGGACGGTGATATTTCACATGTTGAAGAATTAACTATTGAAAATGTAAGTCGTATACATTTCAGAGGTGGTTCGTATATCGGTATCGCTAGAAATAATCCAACCAAAGATAAAAAACATCTTGAGAATACTGTTACTTCATTACTACGACTTAATGTGGATAAATTAATAACTATCGGTGGTGATGATACCGCATACAGCGCTTTAAAAGTTGATGAAATGGCAGATGGCAGGATAAAAGTTGTTCATGTACCAAAGACAATCGACAACGATCTTGATCTTCCTCACGGAATTTCCACTTTTGGTTTTCAAACTGCACGCCATATAGGCGTTGAATTGGTTAAAAATTTAATGGTTGATGCTCAAACAACATCACGATGGTATTTTGTTGTTTCTATGGGAAGGAAAGCAGGACACCTTGCTCTTGGAATTGGTAAAGCTACAGGCGCAACTCTTACCTTGATTCCGGAAGAATTTGGCGGCTCTGAAACGCGAATCAAAAATATTGTAGATATTCTTGTCGGAGCAATAATTAAACGGCTAAGTTACGGTAGAACTGATGGTGTTGCAATTATAGCCGAAGGACTGGTTGAGCATTTAAAAGCAGAAGATATTGATCCAATGATGACGGTAGAACGTGATGCACACGATAACATCCGCATTGCTGAAGTGAATTTTGGGGAAATTCTGAAATTTAAAGTTCAGGAAAGATTAAAAGAGTTCAATATAAAAGCCACTGTCGTTGCTAAGAATATTGGATATGAATTACGCTGTGCAGATCCTATTCCTTTTGATATGGAATATACACGTGATCTTGGTTTCTCAGCAGCTCAGTTTATCTTATCCGGCGGTTCGGGTGCAATGGTTTCAATTCAGAATGGCCGTTTTGTACCAATGTATTTTGCAGATATCCTTGATCCGGTTACTAAGAAAACTAAGGTTAGAATGGTAGACCCTTCATCTGAATCATTCTATATTGCAAGAGCTTATATGCTTAGATTGAATCAGGCCGATTTTGATGATCCTCATGAGCTGGCAAAATATGCCGCAACCTGTGGAATTTCTCTTGAAGATTTCAAAAAACAGTTTTATTATTTAATGGAAAACGATCTTTTGTACAAAAATTTGAATGAAGGCAATATTAAGCTTGCTACTATAGAAAATGGTATCCCGACAAAAACCTCAAAAAAATCAAAAATGAGTGAGGTAAAGGGTGTAGATGGCAGTATGCTGCCTTAATAATTTGGTACTTTGAAGGGATAAGCAATCTTATCCCTTCATTTTTTTAATTAGTACCATTCTCAAAATCTTTCCTTAATACCGTGTTATTTTAGATAAACTAATCTATATTTTACTGATTAATATCTCATATTGACGTCGTTTCTAAGGTCATTAGTCTGTAATGATATATAAAATGATTGCAGAAGCTAATGTAGTATCTAATTGCATGCTAAGGATTAAATAATTATATTATAAAGATAGAATTTGTGTGAATTTGATGAGATACTTTAGAAATTGTTAATAAAATTAGTATTTCCCTGCTTCTGCCGAGGGACAGTGGTCAGGGATTTAGTGAATCACAAATTGTATTTTGCCTATTCACTCTCTTACCGGAAAGTTTCTTCATATCTTATTTATAATTCACGCAAGATGAAATTTACGTTATTGTAATGCTTTGAATATTATAAATATAATAGGGAATTGGATTAAATAAATGAGGAACAATTGCTTTTATCGGTTCCCGGTACCCTTTATCGGTTATAAAGACAAAGTGTAGAATTCTATTTAAGTTTTTGAGATTTAAATTACAATTTTAGCTTGTAAATTCAGCTAAAAAAACAAATATTCAATTTTTAGACTTTTTTCTAAAAAAAACTATTTGCAAAAAATATTCTATTAAATTATTTCCCCTGGCAAGAGATAAATTTCGACATCAAAGCATACGTATTTTTTTATAAATAAACAGCAGTTGTGTTGATGAAATAAGATTATATTGTTTTAAAACTATTTTATTACGTGAGGGATAAATTATGAAAGCAAAACTGTACTATTTCAGTTTATTTTTGTTTCTACTTATAGGCTATACTACCTATGGACAAGGTAGTTTACCTGTACCGGTGCTAAGTTGGCCTATAGCAAATACAACAGAGTACACTAACCCGCCAACATTTAATTGGTATCTGAATACTTCCTCTGCCGGATTAACATATCAAATACAATGTGTAGTGGCAAGTGATCCCTGGCCTGCTGATAATGTGTATGCAACTTCATCAACAATATCTTTTACTATGCCTTATTCACTATCAAGTGGAGTTCAATACGCCTGGAGAGTAAGATCTACAGATGGTACAACAACATCAGACTGGTCAACTTATGCATTGTTTACAATGGTAGAAAATGTTTCCGTACCGTCAATACCAATTGCATCCTGGCCGGTAGGAAATACCACAGAGTACACTAACCCGCCAACATTAAATTGGTATATGAATACCTCCTCTGCCGGATTATCATATCAAATACAATGTGTAGCGGCAAGCGATCCCTGGCCTGATGACAATACTTATGCAACCTCATCAACAATATCTTTTACCATGCCTTATTCTCTAACAAGTGGAGTTCAGTATGCCTGGAGAGTAAGATCTACAGATGGTACAACAACATCAGACTGGTCAACTAATGCATTGTTTACGATGGTAGCAAATAACACTGGACCGGTTGTACCAATAGCATCCTGGCCGGTCGGAAATCCAACAGAGTACAATAACCCGCCAACATTTAATTGGTATCTGAATACTTCCTCTGCCGGATTATCATATCAAATACAATGTGTAGCGGCAAGTGATCCCTGGCCTGCTGATAATGTGTATGCAACTTCATCAACAATGTCTTTTACTATGCCTTATTCACTATCAAGTGGAGTTCAATACGCCTGGAGAGTAAGATCTACAGATGGTACAACAACATCAGACTGGTCAACTTATGCATTGTTTACAATGGTAGAAAATGTTTCCGTACCGTCAATACCAATAGCATCCTGGCCGGTAGGAAATACCACAGAGTACACTAACCCGCCAACATTAAATTGGTATATGAATACCTCCTCTACCGGATTAACATATCAAATACAATGTGTAGCGGCAAGCGATCCCTGGCCTGATGACAATACTTATGCAACCTCATCAATAATGTCTTTTACCATGCCTTATTTACTAACAAGTGGAGTTCAATACGCCTGGAGAGTAAGATCTACAGATGGTACAACAACATCAGACTGGTCAACTTATGCATTGTTTACGATGGTAGCAAATGCTTCAGAACCGTCAGTACCAATAGTATCCTGGCCGGCAGGAAATACAACAGAGTACACGAACCCACCAACCTTGAATTGGTATATGAATACTTCCTCTGCCGGATTATCATATCAAATACAATATGTAGCAGCAAGTGATCCCTGGCCTGATGATAATACTTATGCAATTTCATCAACAATTTCTTTTACAATGCCTTATTCACTAACAAGTGGAGTTCAGTATGCCTGGAGAGTAAGATCTACAGATGGTACAACAACATCAGACTGGTCAACCTATGCATTGTTTACGATGGTTGCAATTGACGAACTTGTTCAACCTATTACAGGCAGCCCGGCAAATTCTGTAAAAATAAGTACCGGTTCACCCGAATTATTCTGGTACTTACCAACAGCAACCAAAGTTAACTCAACTTATGAAGTTGAATTAGCCTCAGATACAAATTTCTCGAACGCTAAAACTTTTTCTTCATCAAAATCATTTGTACAGGTAAACGGTTTAAGTGTTGGAAATTATTACTGGAAAGTTAGGTCTAAGGATAGTGTCGGAAATACATCTTCTTATTCCGGTGTTGGAAAATTTTCCGTAAAGATGCTTACTGCTGTAGATAATAAGAATAGTGTGATCCCGAAACAATTTGCAGTATCACAGAATTATCCAAATCCATTCAATCCGAGTACGGTAATAAATTATGCTTTACCGAAGTCATCCAATGTTATTATAAAGATATATAACATACTTGGGCAGGAAGTAAAAACTTTAATTAACAGTGAGAGCCAGGCAGGCTATTATGCTGTTCAATGGAACGGCGATAATAATTTCGGGCACTCTGTTTCAAGCGGTGTATATATTTACCGGGTTGAAGCAGGTCAATACATTAAAACTATGAAAATGATGCTACTTAAATAATTAGCTCATTTAAGTTAATGACATGAAAAGCCTTCACATATTATGTGTGACGGCTTTTTTTATCAAATTTTGGTGAGAAATAAATTGAAATTGAACTACTCACGGTTTTACCTAAAAGTTTCTAATTTATAATTAACCAAAACGTCTAAATATCACCCTAATGCTTTGGTTTTTATAAAGATAAATGGAAACTGATCATGATATAAGAAGGGCAAATTCTCTAATCGGTTCAATATACCTTTTATCGCTTATATAGGCAAAGCGTAGAATTCTACTAAAGTTTTTAAAATTTAAATTGCAATTTCGGATCGCAATTTTGGCTAAAAAGTAAATATTAATTTTTTATGCTTATTTACGATAAAATCTATTTCAATAAAATTCTGATAATATTTGCGCCCTGAAAAGGGATAATATTAGTTAAAACCGGCTTAATATTTAATAACTAATCAGAAGCCTGTTAAACAAAATTTTATCAAGAGTCTTAAAACTATTTCATACACCAGGAGGGTTATTTATGAGAGCAAGACTGAACAATTTCAGTAAGTTGCTATTTTCAAACTTTAGTCACTTAACAATTAAAAACATACTTGGGATGGAGTCACTGCTAAAATTTTCTAGCAGGGCGATGCTCGTTTTTATGTTATTTGTTATAATTTCAGTTAGCACGGAAGCAGCTACAATTAATGAAGATAATGGCATTACTAATCTTCAGACTAGTATCCGGGCTTATCCTGTCCCTGTAATTTCATTACCCATTAACGGTGCAAATGTGTATTCCACATTCCCGACATTAAAATGGTATTTATCCTGTTCACTGGGCGATGCAGTAACTTACTCGGTAATTGTAAGAGATTCCTGTAATCCGGTTTATGCAGGCCAGGGCTATTTTTCCATACAGGGAATTACAACAACTTCGTTAAATATTCCCAGTTCGTTAGGGCTAACTCCCGGCAAAACATACTTTTATGAAGTGATAGCAATTTTTTCAGGTATTGATTCAATTGAATCCGCCGAACAATCATTTACAATCAAAAGCAGCCTGAAACGCACTTATAGTTCTACATTAAGCTCAAATACAAGTATAGCCTCTGCGGAATTTAACTACGGTCAGGCTCCTAAAGATTTTGTGATTTCACAGAATTATCCTAACCCTTTTAATCCAAGTACAGTTATAAGCTATTCAGTGCCAAAATCATCTTTTGTTTCAATAAAAGTATTTAACCTCTTCGGGCAGGAAGTAAAAACCTTAATCAACAGCCGGCGCCAGGCAGGTTATTATACTATTCAATGGAACGGCGACAATAACTTCGGGCGCTCTGTTTCAAGCGGTGTATATATTTATCGGGTTGAAGCAGGCCAATATATTAAAACTATGAAAATGATGCTTCTTAAATAGTATCAAATGACCACATGAGAGACTAAGTAGTTAAAATTAAATAAGTTAAATAAGAACAAAGTAACAGAAACACTGAATAAAGGGAAACGAAAACAAGTCGTTTCCCTAAAATTAAGAAAAATTAGAAATAAAACATTAGGTTTTACCATCGTTCTTTGACAAACTGTTTTTCAATTTAGATGGCAAAAGGTCAATATACTGTTGGACAACTCGCTTAGATAATCTTGATAACATAGAGATTTTATCCGGGTCTTTAATATCGTGATACCATAGAATCTCCACTCTGTGGTAGTCTTTGATGTAACGGTCGACGGCTTCTTTAGAGTGATTGGTTTTAAGCGCAATATCAGGAGTAAGAAAGCCTTGCAGATACAGAGTAATAATTTCTCTTTTATGAGTGATAGCTCCAGAGAGATCATGAATGTTACCCCTTGTTGGGAGTAAATGGCCATCGGTTTGAATTTCCTGCACATACTGACTAACGACAGCATCACAAACACCGAGAAGTGCAGCAAGGTCAAGCTGAGTAAGTAAAGCGCCCTGGTCAAAAGCTTGATCACCCCATCGCTTAAGCCTGTTTTTACGAAGGGATTTAGAATCGAAACCGTGAGCAATGTGGGAGATATCTTCATCGTTAATGAAGGAAAGCACCACTGGCTTAAGCCTTGTAGCGGCAATAGATTTACTTCTCTGCGGGAACTCATCAACCGGTACGGCCATCCAGACAAGCTGTCCGTAATTAATATGGTGAAGGTCGTCATCCAGGGTTGAGACAAGGAAGTAATGGTCAACAAGCTGAAGGATATCGTTGATAATGGCTTTAGCAGTAATCTCACCTCTGTCATATCCGTAGTTATTAAGAAAGCGGTGCAGCAAAAGCTGCTCAAGAGATTTATCGCTAAGACGCCTGAATTTTTTGAGTTGAATTTGTTGTTTAGTTAAAGCTTTACTCATTGTCATTGCCTCCTGAGCGGGAAGGAATGCCGGATTTTTTTTTAGAGTCAGCGTCAGCCGGTTCTGGAGAAAAGATATCCAAAAGACGTTTATTATCAAGCTTATAGTAGATGTCATAAAGTTGGATATACTCTCTGACGAGGCGATCGGACTTTTGAGCAATAAGCCTGATTTGCTGCGGTGAGAATTTTTGATTATGAAGAGTAGCTACCTGGATAAAATCAGCCAGGTATCTTTTAACGGAAGTCTCAGAGTGATTGGTTTTGAGTTCAATATCAGTAAAAGAATAGCCTTTGAAGTACAGGTCAAGAATGATAGACTTATGAGAAAGACCCGGTCCCATATCAAGCTTGGTACCTCTTGTCATAATGAACTTACCGTCTTTGCGAAGGAAGAAGATATCTCTTTTAACGGTAGCAGGCGAGGTGGTCAGCAGCAAAGCCAGATCTTCATAAGTAAGCAGAGCGCCCTGGTCATAGGCTTGTCTTGTAAGGCGTTCAATACGGAGTCTTCTCATGCCTGCAAGGCCAAAGTTAGCGAGTACATCAAAGTCAGAGTTAATGTCCATAAGCTTCAGGCGGCAGGTAACCTTGCGGGTAAGCCTAATGTGTTTACCAGCCGGTTCAGTTGAACAAACAGCTTCATAAGAAACTTCACCACTGGAAAGAGTTATATTGGAATGTTCCTGGAAGTATATAGAAACTTGCTTATAAAAAGCTTCGGCGATAATAGGAGTAAGGTTAAAATCCTGAGCAAGCTTTTGAATAATAGCATTTTTAGCGTTCTTGGACTCAAGACGTTTAAGTCCGTAATAATCGGAATTTTGAATTTTATCCATCGGAGATCCTCCAATTTGTACTGGAAAATTAATCTCCTGTGGTCATATGACCTAAACTTTAAATAATTAACTCATTTAAATTAAAGACTTGAAAAACCGTCATATTATATTATATTTGACGGTTTTTTTTATAAGATTTTTGGGTTTAAAATTGATGTATTTTAACTACTTTCCTGTTGTTTTTACGGGAGGTAAACATAAGTTGTATAAATATATTATTTTATGAGAATTTTTATTGAAATAATCACATTTTTACCTAAAAGTTTCGAATCTCTCACTAACCAAAACATCTAAATATCGCCCTAATGCCTTGATTTTTATAAAGATAAAGGGAAATTGATCATGATATATGAGGAGCAACTTCTCTAATCGGTTCAATATACCTCTTATCGCTTATAAAGACAAAGCGTAGAATTCTACTAAAGTTTTTAATATTTAAATTGCAATTTTACGTTGTAAATTCAGCTAAAAAGCAATTATTTATCTATTTTATATTTTTTAGTTATAAAAATTATTTTCAAAAATTTTTTATAGATTAATTATCCTGAATAGAGAAAACTTCAGTTACTGTAAATTGTTTATTTGATATGATTAATAATACCTTAGGGTTTTAATGAAATTAAATAATAAAGCTTAAAAACTATTTTACTACACAGGAGCAGATTATGAAAGTAAAACTGAACCATTTCAGTTTAATCTTCTTGGCATTGCTATGCACAACCATTACAAGTTTTGTACAAGCATCAAATTATTACGTTTCTACTTCAGGTAATGACGGAACTGGTGATGGTTCAAGTGGAAATCCCTGGGCAACTATTCAATATGCAGTGTCAGCGGCAACAGACGGGGATATTATAAATATTTCTAACGGCACATATACACTAACCTCCACTTTGTATCTTAATCATCAGCTCTCACTCATCGGACAAAGTGAAAACGGTGTAATCATAGATGTATCGGGAATTACCTCACATAGCTGGGGAATTAATGTGAATAAATCAAACTCCAGCTTAACTAACTTAACTTTAAAACCAAACCCAAATAATACTGGAGGGTATCCTATTCATGTTAGTGATAATTCCAATCCTCGTGTATTAATTTCAAACATTTCAATAACTTATATTTCAATCAGCGGCTCTTATAAAACAGCTTTTGATTTTAATGGTGTTGATAATGTTACTATTTCTTATCTTACTGCTACAAACACTACTAACGGAAACGGAATTCAGGTAAGCGCTTGCACTCAGGTAAATGCAGATCATATAACTACCAACAATAATGCGTGGGGCAGTTTTGCGATCTATTGTTATCAAGATGATCCTGCCGGGCATACTATTGGAGTTAACCGCGGGTCTGATCATGTTACAGTTGACGGAACAACTTCAACATTCGGTGAAAACAACAAAATATATAGCCAGGATCAATTCGGATTCACTAACACAAATATTTCTTTAAACGGTTTTGATTTTAAAGTACAGAACTCTGTTGACGCTGGATATACATGGTTCCAAATCGACAATCCTTCTGCTCTGGCTTTTGCTGCGGCTGTTTCTCCGGCCGGAAGTTCGGTGGTAATACAAATTTCAACCGGACAATTTTGGGTAAATCCTTCATTAACTATTCAAGCCGCAGTTAATGCAGCTCCTTCAGGTTCAATTATTAATGTTGCATCTGGTAGCTACACCGAAATTGGACAAATAGTTATCAGCGAAAATATTTCTATTATTGGCGCTGATAAAACTGCTACAATTATAAAACCGTCCGGCAATACTGGAAGTTCCGGGGATTCCAGGGGTTGGATCCTGGTAAACACTGGGGTTTCTTTTAATTTGAGTAATATTACACTGGATGGCAGCGGAAAAAGTATTTACATCGGAATTTTATCTCATGGGACAGGCATTATCAATAATAACATAGTGAAAAATATTGGTTATAATCCAAGTGGTCCGGACTACCAGGGAAGAGGCATAGCTGTCTACGGCGAGAACATGACTATAAGTAATAACACTTTATCAAACATCGGACGTATTGGTATTTATTTTTATGGAACAGGAGTTACTGCGGGTGTGGTAAATAATAATAATTTTACTGGTAAAGGAAATGGAAACTGGCTTGATTATGGAGTTGAAGTGGAAGGCGGGGCCAATGCCATAATAACTAACAATACGATTACAAATTGCACAGGAGTAGCGTCGGTAGATGGAAGCACCTCTTCAGGAATATTGGCTACTACATACTTTGCGGCCGGTACACAAGCAACAATTACAAATAATACGATTACTAATAATACCGACGGTATTGTTGTTGGATATGATAATACCGATGTCAGTACTGTAGTTGCACATTATAATGCTATAATGACTAATAGTAGTTCCGGGATTACAACCACTGCCCCAATTGTGGATGCTATTAACAACTGGTGGGGTTCAGTAAGCGGACCATATAATGCGGCGACAAATCCTTCTGGAATCGGTAATAAAGTATCGAACAATGTAAACTTTTCACCGTGGTGGAATAATGATTATGTTGGAAGCGCTCCTCTTCCTGAACTAAGCTGGCCTGTGGGAAATGCAACTATTTATACAACTGCTCCTACTCTAAGCTGGTATTTAAATAGTGTTGCCAGCGGAACTATTGTGTATGATATAATATTAAGAGATTCAACAACGGGGACTTTAATCTATAATGCACTAAGCGTACCTTCTGACTCATTTAATGTTTCACTGATTGGCACACCTTTATCTTCTGGTAATACATATGCATGGCAGGTTCGAAGCCATAATATTACAACAGGTGTATATTCCTCTTATTCTGCTTTCTCAACATTTACTGTTGATAAAAGCCAGGGCGGGGCGCCTTTAGCTGTACCTAGCTGGCCAATTGGAAACGGAACAGTATATTCACTTACACCCACTTTAAATTGGTATCTTAGCAGCTGGGCTGCGGGTAATCTTTCATATAATGTAATTATTACAGATACGGCAGATCATTCAGTTGTTACCGGCGCTCCTATAACCTCAGCAACAACAAGTTTAGTTCCGGGTACAGCTCTTCAAGGTGGGCATACTTACAACTGGCGCGTAGAAACAATCAATGGTGCACTTTCATCCGGTTATTCAAATGCAGCAACCTTTACCGTTGATGGCAGCCAGGGCGGCGCTCCGGTACCAATACTTAGCTGGCCGATTGGTAACCCAACCATCTATTCAGCCACACCGGCATTAACGTGGTATTTAAGCAGTTATGCCTCCGGTGCTATTTCATATAATGTTTTAATATCGGATACAATAGATCACTCTTTTGTTAGCGGTGGGCCAATTAGTTCAACAAATTCTTACTTGGATTTAGCAACAACTTTATTGCCCGGCCATACATATAATTGGTGTGTTGAAACAGTTAATGGATCAGCATTATCCGGTTATTCTAATCCGGCAACTTTTACCGTAGACAGCAGTCAGGGTGGTGCTCCGCAGCCAATTTTAAGCTGGCCTGTAGGCAATGCAACTATTTATACTACAGTTCCTTCATTTTCATGGTATCTTAGTTATGGAACAATAGGCTCGTTAAATTATAATATTATTATAACCGATTCATCAACTCATTCGCCTGTTGCAGGTTCTCCTAAAACTTCAGCAACAACCAGTTTTACTTTAGACAGCGTAAATGCGTTAACACCCGGGCATACTTATACATGGACTGTGAATGTAATTAATGGCAGCGAGGCTTCTGGGTATTCAGGAGCAGGATCATTTACTGTATTCAACGGCAATGCTGCAGGTCTTCCAATTCCTTCTGCATCCTCTCCGGCCGGAGGAATCACAGTTTATAATGATACCGTACAATTCAACTGGTATTTAAATGCCGCACCGCCATCCGGAACATATAGTTTTACTATTGAAATTAAGAATCAGGCTCTTCCTTTTGACGGAATTGCTCCCGCAAGTAATACTTCGGATAATATTGTTATCAGCGGGATTAGCAGTTTCAACTACATTCTTAATTCCCCATTATTAACTTCAGGAACAGCTTATCATTGGAGAGTTCAACTAATTAGCGGGGTTTCTTCATCTGCTTGGTCGGATGCAAATGTAAACGGAGGTGCTTTATTTACTACAAACTCAGTTTCTGAATCTATTACTATGCCTGTTATTGGTGCTCCGGATCATGCAATACTGTCTTCTGCATCTCCGTCATTATCCTGGTATGTTCCAACTAAACCCGCATCTGATCAGAGCTATAGTATTGAATTATCGACGAATAAGAATATGTTAAATCCTACGGTATATACAAATCTTAGTTCTTACACTAAAGCAGTCAGCGGACTTACAGCAGGTACTTATTATTGGTGTGTAAGAGCTTCCAACGCTAACGGTAAGTATTCTAATTATTCAAAGATTGCTACATTTACAATTAAAAGTATAACTGCTGTAACAAATAAAAACAATTCAGTGCCGAAGGAATTTGCTGTATCACAAAATTATCCAAATCCCTTCAATCCAAGTACGGTTATAAATTATGCGTTGCCAAAATCATCATTAGTTACAATTAAGATATATAACATTCTTGGGCAGGAAGTAAAAACCTTAATTAACGGTCAGCGCCAGCCAGGATATTATACTGTTCAATGGAATGGTGATAATAATTCCGGCCGCACAGTGGCAAGCGGAATGTATATATACAGGGTTGAAGCGGGCCAGTATGTTAAAACAATGAAGATGATGCTTCTTAAATAAAACTGTTTAACTGAGGCTCAAATTAAAGTTGAGCCTCATATTATATAATTATCTAAGATGTTGTAACAAATAAATTGTGACGGCTTCTTTCAAGTAAAATATAAGTTATTAAATTTGATGTCCTTTATTGAGTGATTCAAGCTTCAAAATAAGAGAAAATGTGATATCGGTATCAGTTAAAGGTTTCTTGTATCTAAAATAGTTGCATTTTACTAATTATATTTTTAGCTTCATAATGAATTGGAGTGTGATTTCTTTTTACTCATGCGGATTAACTATCTCGCCATTTATCGATTATAAATACCTCTTATAAGCATTTTTTGCAAATTGTTGATAAATGATAAAAATTTGCAATTTTAATTGCCTCTTAAGGTATTATTTATAATCGACTCACGAATAAAATTATTTTTTAGTTCCAAAATATATTTGCTTAATAATTAATGCGGTTAAATAGTTTAGCTATTTACTGCATTAAATTTTTTATTTTCATTCTTCTGTGAAAATAATTTCCTTTCCTTAATTTTTAGAATGCAAAATATGCAAATGAAATAGCCCTATATATTAAAATCTAATCAGATCAGCAGAATATATATGAATACAGGAATTGGCCGTTTACTAAGGATCTCTTTTCCCGGCATTAATCATTTGAAAGCAATTGATAAGCCTTGGGTGTTGTCGATGCGAAGATTTTCAAGAGGATTAAAATTAATCCTAACGTTATTTATTACTGAGGTGATTTTTAAGAAATTAAGCGAGAGGGAAATATGAGAAAACATAATACAAAATATTTTAACTTGCCGCATAATATAAGAATAAATGATTTATCTTTAATTAAGGTGTTTATGAAAAACAAATTAATATTATTATTGTTTTTAGCAATATTTTCAGCAACGATGTTTGCACAAGTACCGACAAGCCCTCCGGTTGCAACTTCAGCATCAGCAATTACTCAGACAAGTTTTTCAGCAAACTGGAATACAGATATTGATGTCTCAACTACGGGGTATCGTTTGGATGTAGGAACTACCCCGGGCGGCACGAATATAATCAATAATTCCGATGTTGGAAATGTTCTTACATTTCCGGTATCAGGTTTATCATCCGGCATTACATATTATTATCAGGTACGTGCATATAATATTAATGGTATCAATTTTACGAACTCGAATCAAATATCCATTATAACAATCCCTGCAAATCCGACGGCAACAGCAGCAACATTAATTAGCTATAATAGTTTTCAGGCCAATTGGAATGCAGTAACAGGTGCAGCATCATATCAATTAGATGTATCAACTGACCCGGCATTCGGTAGTTTTGTAGCGGGATATAATAGTTTATCAGTATCGGGTACATCATCACCTGTAATGGGACTACTCACCAATACGGTATATTATTACCAGGTTCGGGCAGTTGATGTTAGCGGTGTAAGCGGGAATTCAAATTCAATAAATTTAACAACAATCCCGGTATTAACAGCGCCGGCAAATACTCTATCCGGTGTATCAATCGAACCGGTATTCAGCTGGGATTGGAATGGCTCGGGAAGTGTAACATTTGATTTAATTATTCAGGATATAACGGCGGGCAGCCCGGCAGTAACGATCACAGGTTTAACCACGATAAATGCCGCACCATTGTATTCTCACCAGTTGTTGGAAACAGAATTATCATTGGTCAATAATCATGAGTACTCATGGCAAATTAGAGCCAATCAGACTGTTGTAGCTACTTCAACCGCAAGTACTTTTATGACTTCTCTTTCCGCGGCTGCTGTTCCCAGTGCGCCGGTAAACGGCAGTACAGTTTATTCATACGCACCTGTTGTGTATGCATGGTCGGTTGGCTCAACTGTTGGGCCGATAACTTTTGAAGTACAGTATTTACAAAACAGTAATTTAATTGCCGGACATTCATCACCACAGGCAGCAGATTGGGCTGCAGGAACTAGGGTAACTACAACTCCAACAAGCAGTCAAAGTATTAATACGGAGACCTTGATAGCAGGCACAGAATACTGGTGGAGAGTAATTTCGCTCAGGGGAAGCGATATAATTTCATACTCAAGTGCAAACGGTCAGTCATTTACTACTTCAGGCGGAACTTTAGCTTCCCAGGCAATTCCATCCTGGCCTGTTGGTACCGTACCGGGACCGACTTTATATACTAATGCACCCACGTTGAGTTGGTATATTAACTCCGGTGATTTGACAGGTATTACTTTTGAGGTAAAAGTAACAACCACATCCGATCCCAATTTTTTAAGCCCGTTAGTTGACGCTACTGTCAGCACGCTTTATTATAATGTTTTACCAAATACATTAGCGCCGGCTACAACTTATTTGTGGGAAATAATAACTCATGGAACCGGCACTGTAACTACCGTAACTTCGGCTACTGAAAGTTTTACAACAAATGGAATCGGAACAGTATTATTACCGGTACTTTCATATCCAACTGGCGGAGTAATTTTGTATACGCAATCTCCGACATTTTTTTGGTTTTTAAATGCTGCAACAAGCGGAATAACATATCAGGTTTATATTGATGGTGTACTAAACGGCAGTGTTACCGATTTATATTCTTATACAACTCCGTCAACTTTAGCTACCGGTTCGCATACCTGGTACATTAACGCAACTAACGGAAATTCGGCGCAGGATCAAACTACAGCAACTGCAACTTTCAATATAGCCGGTGGGATTACTCAAGGTCTGCCGGTTGTATCGTGGCCTGTTGGTAATGCAATTGTATACACTCAAACACCTACTCTTTCATGGTATGTTAACGGATCGACACTCGGATTGACGAGTTATGTAACTGCTTGGAGTACCTCAAACTTGGGCCCGGCAGGTGCATGGCAAAGTCTTCCCCAAACGCCCGGTACAAGCGGTACGGCAAGTGTTTCAACTTCCACTTATTCTTATACGCTGACTAATCCTCAGGCACTGAATTATGGTCAAACTTATTTTTGGGCGGTAGCATCTTTTGACGGAAATAATTATTCAACCTGGTCAATAGATCAATTCACAGTTACCGGTGTCGGCGGATCACCTGTTCCTATAGCTTCATATCCTATTAATGATGAGCCTGTATATTCCACATCATTAACATTGCTTTGGTACGTTCTTGGTCCAACAACAGTCATTGATCATTACAGGGTAATCTATAGTACAAGAGCGGATATGGATCAGAGCGATGTTGTTAATACATTCGAGGTTGATGTCCCGGCTCCTGCCCAATCCCTTAATCTTACAAATTTAGTTTCTGGGAGTACCTATTATTGGGAAGTAGGTTCCAGTTCTAATAGTTCCGAACCCACTGCATATTCGACCCAGGAATCATTTGTAGTGGTTCCTACAACAGATCAGAGTGTTGTTGTTCCATTAGTCGGCGGACCGAAAAATGGGGTTGGATTAACAACCGGTTCTGCCGATTTTTCATGGGTAATTCCGGCGAAGGTTTCAGATACTCTTACTTATCAATTGCAATTTTCCAATAATTCGGATATGAGTGATTCAACTGTAATAAGCGGTATTAAATCACCTTCTCAAATTGTTAACAGCCTTGTATCAAACAAAGTATATTACTGGAGAGTTCGCTCGGTAAATGTAAAGGGACAAACATCGGCATATTCTTCCATTGGTCAATTTTCTGTAAAATCTGTTACAGCAGTAAGTAAAAATGGAGGTAACATACCTAAAACATTTGCTGTATCACAGAATTACCCAAACCCGTTCAATCCGAGTACGGTTATAAATTATGCTTTGCCTAAGTCATCTTTAGTTACAATAAAGATATATAACGTTCTGGGTCAGGAGGTAAAGACCCTGGTGAATAGCCAGCTTCAGGCGGGCAATTATATGGTACAATGGAACGGCGATAATAATTTCGGCCATACAGTATCTAGCGGTGTATATATTTATCGAGTTGTAGCGGGAGAGTACGTGAAAACAATGAAAATGATGCTGCTTAAATAACGAAATTAATGTGAGACTCATCTTACAGGTGAGCCTCACACTTAAGAAATCTGAATTTCCTGGCAGGTAGATAAGGCAATTATTAGTATGGATATTTTTATGAACTTAAGCTAGAGGAAAATACGATGAAAATAAATATGATCTATTTTAGCTTACCGCATAAGTTGAAAACAAATAAATTAAATCTATATAAGGTATTTATGAAGAACAAATTTACTTTACTATTATTTCTAACAATATTTTCCTCCGCAATATTTGCACAGCCATCAAGCCCTCCTGTCGCAACAGCAGCAACTTCTGTAACACAAACTGGCTTTACGGCAAACTGGAATGCAGATGTTGATGGCTCAACAACAGGATACCTGCTGGATGTTTCAACTGATCCTGCATTCGGTAGTTTTGTTGCGGGATATAACAGTTTGAACGTGTTAAATGTAACTACATATCCGGTAACATTATTATCATCCGGTATTAATTATTATTACCGTTTGCGAGCATATAATGGCGGGGGCACCAACCCAGCTAACTCGAATGTAATAAACGTTATAACAGTTCCAGCAAATCCCACGGCAACAGCAGTAACATTAATTACATATAATAGTTTTCAGGCCAATTGGAATGCAGTATCAGGTGCGGCATCATATCAATTAGATGTATCAACTGACCCGGCATTCGGTAGTTTTGTAGCGGGATATAATAGCTTATCAGTATCGGGTACATCATCGCCTGTAACGGGACTGTTCACCAATACGGTATATTATTACCAGGTTCGGGCAGTTGATGTTAACGGTGTAAGCGGAAATTCAAATTCAATAAATTTAACAACAATCCCGGTATTAACAGCGCCGGCAAATACTCTGACAGGTGTATCCATAGAGCCGGTATTCAGCTGGGATTGGAGTGGTTCGGGAAGTGTGACATTTGATTTAATTATTCAGGATATAACGGCTGGCAGCCCGGTAGTAACGATCACAGGTCTAACCACGATAAATGCCGCACCATTGTATTCTCACCAGTTGTTGGAAACAGAATTATCACTGGTAAATAATCATCAGTATTCATGGCAAATAAGAGCCAATCAGACTGTAGTAGCTACATCAGCAGCTAGTACTTTTACAAGTTCTGTTTCTGCTGCTGCAGTGCTTACTGCTCCTGTAAGCGGCAGTACAGTTTATTCGTATGCACCCATTGTGTTTGCATGGTCGGTTGGCTCAACTATTGGGCCGTTAACTTTTGAAGTACAATATGTAAAAAATAGCAGTCTGGCTGCTCCGAATAGTCCACCTAAAGCTACTGATTGGGCAGCAGTTTATACGACAACAACGGCGGCAACAAGCAATCAAAGTATTAATACGGAAACGTTAATAGCAGGTACCGAATACTGGTGGAGGGTAATTACATTTAGAGGAAGTGATGTAATCTCGTATTCAAGTTCAGGCGGCCAGTTGTTCACTACTTCAGGCGGAACAGCCGCAGCCCAGGCAATTCCATCATGGCCTGTAGGTGCAGCACCCGGGCCGACTATTTTTACAAACGCACCGACGCTTTACTGGTACACAAACTACAGCGATTTAACAGGTATTACTTTTGATGTTATAATTTCAACGCATAGCGATCTTAGTTCTCCCGTGGCATTAACCGGAGCTATAGGATTAACCGGCCTCTCATATACTGTTACACCAACATTAGCGCCAGGTACAACTTATTACTGGGCAGTAGTAACACATGGAGTTGGAGATGTAACTACAATTACATCCGCAATACAAAGTTTTACAACCAATGGGGTGGGAACTGTATTATTACCTATTCTTACATATCCTACCGGTGGAGTTACGATATATACACAATCTCCATCTTTCTTTTGGTATTTAACATCAGCAACCAGCAGTATCACATATGAAGTTTATATTGACGGAGTACTTGATGGAAGTGTATCTGATCAATTTTCTTATACAACTTCAACAACATTAATTCCCGGATCACATACCTGGTATGTTAAAGCATCTAATGGAAATATTGCACAGGATCAAAGTACTGCACCCGCTTCTTTCATCATAGCCGGCGGAATTATCGGGGGGCTGCCAATTCTTTCATACCCTATTGGTAATCCAACTATTTTCACTACAACACCGACACTGGATTGGTTTGTTAACGGAACAACAATCGGATTGACCGGTTTTTTTGTTGCGTGGAATACTACCAATTTAGGACCAACAGGTGCATGGCAAAGTCTTTCCCAAACTCCCGGTATAAGCGGAGTTTCTTCACTTATTCCTGTTACAACTTTTTCTTATTCACTTACGGGAGGACAGGCATTAAATTACGGCCAAACATATTATTGGGCAGTTGCGTCTTATAACGGATCTGCTTACTCAAACTGGACAATAGACCAGTTTACGGTTACTGCTGTATCCGGATCAACTATTCCTATCCCTTCTTATCCTATAGGTGATGAACCGATCTTCTCAAGTGATGTGACTCTGTCCTGGTACATTAATGGTTCTACATTAGGAATAGATCATTACAGGCTAGTTTACAGTACAAGAGCCGATATGGATGAGAGCGATCTTGTTAATACATTTGTGGCCAACATCCCGGCTCCTGGCCAATCTATTGACGTTACCGGACTGGTTCCCGGCAGTACATATTTTTGGAAAGTAGGTTCTAGTCCTAACAGTTCAGATCCAACGGCATATTCAACTGTGGCTACATTTATAGCTCAACCTATAACCAGTTTAAGTGTAGTTGTTCCGTTAGTCGGCGGCCCGAAAAATGGGGTTGGATTAACAACCGGTTCTGCAGATTTTTCATGGGTGATTCCGGCGAAGGTTTCAGATACTCTTACATATCAACTGCAATATTCCTATAATTCCGATATGAGTGATTCAACAGTTGTGAGCGGAATAAAATCACCGGCTCAAATTGTTAACGGCCTTTCAGCTAACAAAGTTTATTACTGGAGAGTGCGTTCGGTTAATTCAAAGGGACAAACATCGGCATTTTCTGAAATCGGACAGTTCGCAGTAAAATCTGTTACTGCTGTAACGAACCAGAAGAGTTTAATTCCGAAGGAATTTGCAGTATCACAAAATTATCCAAATCCCTTCAATCCAAGTACAATTATAAATTATGCTTTACCCAAGTCATCTTTAGTTACAATTAAGATATATAACATTCTTGGGCAGGAAGTAAAAACCTTAATTAACAGTCAGCACCAGCCTGGTTATTATACTGCTCAATGGAACGGTGATAATAATTCTGGCCATACAGTAGCTAGCGGTATTTATATTTACCGTGTTGAGGCCGGTCAATATGTTAAAACTATGAAAATGATGCTTCTTAAATAGAAGCTTTTATATGAGGCTCACCTTGAAGATGAGTCCCAGGTTAAACTTATTAAAAAAGCCGTCACAAAAAAAAGTGACGGCTTTTTTTATGTTAATTATTATTGGTATGTTTTTCCATGTTCATTTCTTCAGGAGTTACCTTAATTGCGCAATTTCATAAATTTATCGGCAGGCTTAATTCATTTTCCATATTTATTAGCATAAACAAGAATAATCTCAGCCCCGGGGAATAGTATCTGTGATGAATAATAAACCCAAAGCATTAGAATTACAAGGGAGCTTTCTGCGCTTTAAATAGAATTTAATCTACTTCTGCCTAAGTATATACCTATTAAATATTTTCCTAATTCAAATAATACGGCAGTAAATACTGCTCCAATCCGGATATTCCGCCACCCTATATTTACATCAGGTAAGACTTTGAATACCATAAGAAATAATAAGAAAACTATTAAAAGTGAAATAAATATATTCATAAAATGAAGGTACAAAACTGGCAATGCAAAAAATTGCTTGCATATATAATTATTTATCAATGTTATAACGGCATTTATTAATAATGAAACTAAAAGAAAAATCCGCTGCCTATAACTACGGTAAATGATTGGACTCTATCTCAAAGCGATTCTTTAAAAAAATTCTACCGGGTTTTGGCTTTAATTTCCAGATCATATTTAAAGATTCCTGTAGATCTATAAAGACAAATGTGTAGCTGATTGTTAATGTAATAAGGCTAATGATGAACGGGATTAAACCGTGTTCTTTATCTTGAGCATTTAAAATTGCTGATTGTACTAATTTCGCTCCTTCCAATCCTGCCGAATCTTTTTTTGTCCGATAATTTCACCGTTTGCTGCAGCTTGGCCAAAGATTGTGCCCGCTACCGTAATTGAAATTCCTGGTAAAAGAGCTAATCAAACAATTGTATAAAATGAAAGAGATGTTCCTAATTTGGTAAATTTGTCTTCGAAAAATTTCTTGAATACATATTTAATAAAGTGCCAAATAACTTTATAATTCATTGGTATCTTTTCTTAAAATGGAAATAAAAATCATTAAAAATTAATAGTTATAATTTTTCTATTATATCGACAAATAAATTTATTAACTTTTTAATAAAAATTAACGTCGTAATTATGGATGCTATAATAAAAAATAATCTAATCGAACTAATAATATCAACTGTAAAATTATATGCCTGTATCCGGTCATAGCTATGTATTAAACTTTTAATCCTCCCTTTTGAAAAAATAAATTCTCCAATCGGTACTTTCACTATAAAGTATAAAAATATTAACTGTATAACAGCTATTAATAAGTCAAACCAAACAGGGTTATAAAAATGTTTTATAATTAATGATAAAATAAAAACAGCCAGCATAATTAATACCAAAATTGAAATTAGTTGAAGTGCTTTACCGGAGATTGAATAAGATATGAAATTCCCTTTGATAACTGAAAAAATTACGAAAATGGTTCCAAATTTTGAGTATACGTAAGAATATATTATTAATACAAAAGTTAAAACAGTTATTGATATTTTTCCACTTTTATTTTTCCCAGGCTGGTTACTTCCTTTAATCCAGGGAAGCCAGTCATCTTTTTTAAAGTAAAATATAAATGATAAAATTGTACCGGTAATAATGAAGTCGCATAAAAGAATAAAGGGTAAATTTAATATTATCATTAAAATCCCCTCATTTTGAACAAAGATAAGCGGGAATATGTAAATATTATCTCCGGTAATTAATGAAATAGCATATACTCCAAGATGAACCGCAAAAAGAATCCCTGTATAAAGTAGCAGATAACTCTTGATTGGATGAGTATTATTTTGATCTTTCATTAACTATAATTCCTTTGAATTATTTCAATTTACAATAATGTTCAATATCGGGAAATTTTAAGAACTTAATTCCGGGTTAACTAATTGCCGTAGTAAATAGCGCCAAAATAACCGCAGAAGCGCTCGCAACATTTAAAGATTCGGCGTTTCCGGTTTTGGGTATTGTAATTTTATCATCTGCTAAAGATAGTATTTCCCGCGATGGCCCTGTCGCTTCATTTGAAAAGACAATAATACTTTTACCCGTGGGTGTGTAACTATAGATATTATTTCCGGTTAAATCGGAACAAAGAATTTTATATCCGCTTTTTTTTAGTTTGATCAGCCTTTCGATTTTAGAATCTTCGAATGTTTTCAGATGAAATATTGAACCCATGCATGCTCGAATTGATTTCGGATTATAAATATCAGCACAATTATTTATGAAAAGTATTTCTTTTATACCGAACCAATCGGAGTTGCGAATAATTGTTCCCAGGTTGCCTGGATCTGAAATGTTATCCAGGCATATGATAAGTTTTGAACCTAGATTATCATTTGCTTTTCCGTTTTCTGCCGGTTTATCAAATACAGCCGCAATTCCCTGCGGGTTAACCGTATCAGTAAGCTTTGAAAATTCCTGATTTTTTAATACTTCTAACCTTAAATTCTTTTTTGTAACTCTCTTGATATAATCCTGGTTTTCTTCAAAATACTTATTTGTAACCAAAACTAATTCACAACTGAAACTGCTGTTTAAACCTTCATAAACAATTTTACTGCCTTCAACAATAAATTTATTTTCTTTATTGCGGAATTTTTTTTGATTTAACGAAGAAAAATATTTTAGTTCATTTTTTGTAAGCATAAGCTAAATTATATTATTATTTCTCTTGATTGTCTAAAACTTAAAAAAATTAAAGCGCCTTTAAGTATAAAGTAAAAGCCGCAAATAGATTCTTGCGGCCATCCTTAGTAATATTTAATCTATTGTTATAGCGTTAATCCATTTTTCAATTATTGATAATGATTCGGCAGACATTGTGCCTTTTATCTTCTTGTACTCTGAATACTTACCTGTTTTACATATTTGAAAAATATGATTATGATTCTTTAATTCCATGATTTTATATTTTTTGCACTTGCCTTTTTTTAATGCTTCTTTAATTGCAGTTAGATTAATTTTTGACACAGTCTGAACATCTTTATCTCCATTAAGTGCAAGAATTGAACATTTCAATTGTGATAATACTTCAGACGGTTTATAACTATAATATTTCCTGATCAAATCACCGCGATAAAGATTAAACAAAAAATCAACATTGCTGTCAGTGAATCCTAAATCGGTTTTACTTTCCAAATCTATATAATCCCATAACTTCTTTAACAAAACCTTTCCTTGGTTCTCTTCATCGGAGTTTAATTTGTCTTTCGTAAGTAATGGCCAAAGCCGATTAAAAACTACAGTCATTTCATTTATATCATTTGGATTAAAACCGGCCGCTTTAGTCATAGCTAACTGGGAAGAATAAAAAAAATCTTTACCCCAGACGCCTGGGCTGCCAAGTAAAATAGCAAAACTTATGTCCGGACAAGAATTTGCCATCATCTGAACAACTATACCACCTTCACTAATCCCGATTATACCTATCTTCGATTTATCGATCTCTTTAATTGTTTTTAAATATTCTACTGCGGAAATACCGTCAAGTTTGTAATTATCTAAATCATATGGAACAAATTGACCTTTTGATTTACCAACACCTCTCTTATCATATCTTAAAACTGCGATTCCTCTGCTTGAAAGATATTCTGCAAGATCTTTAAATAATTTATGATCCCCGAATTCCAAATCTCTATTTTCCGGTCCGGAGCCGTGAATCAAAACTACAACGGGGACTCTGATCTTAACATCAGGCACTGTCAAAGTACCCGATAACATTACACCATCAGATTGGCTATTAAAAGACACTTCATACTGGCTAAATTTAGTATTAGAATAAGAATCCTTGCAAAAGAATAATATAAATAATAAACTGATTAAAAATATTAGTTGCAAACGTGTATAAATTAGATTCATTATTATCTCCGCCTTTTGTTTTTAATATTATTTTTAATGAATATCATATTCATAATATATCTTTGTAACCCTGTCTCAATTTATCATCCTGGGATTTCTCAAGTTCCATTAGATACTCCCAGGTATATATTCCGGAATCATGACCGTCTTTCCAGGTAATCTGAATTGCATATTCACCTACCGGTTGAATATTTCTTATTTTAAAACTATCAGGGCTTTCTGCAGAAGGTTTTGCAGGGCGGTAAGTTTTTAATAAAACTGTTTCACCTTTACATAATGCACACGGGCATTCAGTTCGAATATATGCAATGTCAATCAGGCTTTCAGTTTCATTGTCCCATTTTATAAGCAACTTAGTCTTTTCGGAAATTTTAATTTGTACGGGTATCATAATCCAACAATCAATTAAATTAAATATTACCGGGCAATTTTAAACAATTATAAGCATCCGTACAATGAATTTTGGATGGACGGAACTCATAATAAATTATACCAAATGAATACTTAAATTATTTGCAAGGTAGTAGAAAAAATGTTAGTTTTGAACCGCAATTTAATATTAATTGCTGGCATAGCTCAGCTGGTAGAGCAGCTGATTTGTAATCAGCAGGTCGTTGGTTCAAATCCGACTGCCAGCTCTAAATAAAGCCTTGTAGATTAACAGTTTACAGGGCTTTAATATTTTGCGCCTGTTCGAGCGGAAGTACAAATGGAAGTACAAATTATTAAAAATACAGGTACAAAAGGACAAATTTAATCTTTCCTATATGGGAAAACAACCCTTAAAATCTCAATCTCCTTATCAGAATAACTTAAATAATTAATTTATCAATAATATCTATTAATCCGGTTGAATCCGGAAAGGAATAACAAATGAAACATTATATTAAATCTATTACCTGGAAGTTTAAAGACACTTCCGTGGTGTATCCACAGCTTAAAGATAGAAAGATAAAGATAACCAGCCCGCAAGAATTATTCGCTAATTTCAGTTTTTGTTCGACGGCCAGGTTAGAGAACGGTTCATAATCTTCTGGTTAAGCAATAGCAATGTAGTTAACGGCTTTGAGGTTATATCTGAGGGAATCCTTAATAGCAGTCTGGTCCATCCGAGAGAGGTATTCCGGGGTGCAATAGTGGCAACGTGTGCAAATATTATCCTTGCCCACAACCATCCATCCGGGAATCTAGAGCCTTCCAGTGAAGATATAAGTATTACCAAGCAGTTGGTTGAAGCCGGAAAAATAATTGGTATTAATGTGTACGACCATATCATCTTTTGCGAGGGGGCCTACATGTCCTTTGTCGAAAAGAGGATGCTGTAAGAATTAAATATTTTCAATAATATCTTAAATACTACCATGTAAATTCTGAATCCGTAGAGAAGCCTATTAGTTTCTTGAAAAATCTAAATAAGTTGATTTTATTAAATTAATCATATTTAGAAATAATATGACACTTTGGACATTCCAGAAGGGTTCCTCCATCTAAAGTACTCCCCATAATATTATTGGATTCCAAGAAATAATTTTGTCTACAGTTTTTACAAAGCATGACTTTACCAATACTAAATCCATGAGGTGTGCTTCCACTTCCATATTGGTATCCCGAATATCCGATTGGCGAAGGCGGAATTATGACATTTAATCTTCCGTTAATAAGTTTTTCAAGTTCTTTTTTAATTTCTTCTACCTTGTCTGGAAGAGCAGTTGATAAACTTGCAAGAACTTTGTCGACTTTAGTATCAATATCTTTATTTTGTTGTTTCCATTCTTCAATACGGTTCTTCAATGCTGTATCATAACTTTGAATTAATTTATTATATTTTTCTTTATATTCTTTGCTTTGTCTATATAATAACACTCCAGCAATAATTGCAGCTATTGCGAATAAAACCCCAAGAGCACCTATAAAATAACTAAACGGATTAGTCCAAAGATTCAATTGTTGATTTGTTTTTTCCATTATTTCAAGCAGGTTTCTATTTATTTGTAACTCATCTTGAATTCGCTCATTTGCAAGTTTTAATGAATCAATATTTAGAGTGTTAACACTCTGTTTCTCCATGACCTTTTGTTGTGTTGATATATTTTGCGAATTTAAAAAAGTACAACCTAAAATAATTAGAATTAACGTTATATTTTTCATAAAGTTTCCATCCATTAGAAATAATGTTTGAACTATTTCTTGCAAAGTACACACAAAGTTAAGCAACTCTTGAATTAAATTCTTCTATCAATTTTATTCTATACCCAACCGGATTTAAATAATCTAATGTTGAATGTAATCTTTGCCGGTTATAAAATATTTCAATGTATTTAAAAATTTCTTTTCAGGCCTGCTCCTTGGTCTCAAACTCTGTTAAATATATCAGTCCCTTTTTTACATCAATATTGGAGGTATAAAATGATAGGTTTATTAATCTTTGGTCTAGTTATGATGCTTTTGGCTGCCGCATTTTGGTATATAGAATTAAAGGTCTGGCTTGACAACACTTATAGGGTTGCCTATTCCAACAATCCAATTACCCGGATTGGCCAGCAGCTTTGGGTTCTGCTTGTTAATATATATCGGTTCTTCACAGACGGCAAATATTTCTTGATCGATATTGCCGTTACTATCTTTTGTGTCGACACCATGGGTTTCGGCGAAGGTGTCACCGGTGGTGTTTTAGGTTTAGCGTTCAGTAATGTCGTATCCGTTCTAATTCTAATATTAATGAAGCGGAGCCGGAACAAGGCAGAACATGTTTAGTATAAAAGATATCCAGAATAGCCGCATTAAGTCCTTCAAGCGAGAATAGCATGATAGATTTGAGGGAAGTGGCTGAGTTAGAATGAGTCCATCTTTATTATGCTTTAGAAATAAAAATATAAAGTAGCTGAAATAGTATAATAGCTTTTAATTTCTTGACATTAACTCTTTGAATTTATTACTTTTATAGATACTTATTCCCAATTTTCTGCCAGGGGAGGGGAATTCTCAATAAGCTTTCGAATATTGTTTCTTATCAAAATATATAGTGGGAGGCGGAAGACTACTTAATGTAATTATTAATTCAATTTGAATTTATAATACACAGAAAGGAATTATTTTGCTTTTAATTAAAAAATTGGTGAAATCTGTCATGTAGGTAATGATATCAATGTGGACTTATTTTAATGTACATTACAATAAAAATTAAATAGAAGTGGAGATTATATATAACCACATCTTATCAATTAATTATTATGTAAATAAAAGGAGATTTTTATGCAAGAAAAGAGAATCATAACCGATCCCAAAACTGCAATGGACGTTTTGAAAAGTCTTGTTGATCCTCGAAGTATAAAAGTAATTACGCTAATAACCACAGAGGATCAATCCCCAATAAATGGGTTTCATTTTGAAAGTGACTTAACATATAGTGCTTGGGCTTCGAGAAATAAGACTTGTTATTCTATTCTAAAGAATCTCGAAATTCCAGAACTGAAAGTTTTTGTAGGACAAGGATCAAGCTTAGAAGACAGAATGAAACTTGCTAGTGACTTCGCCTTGTCTCTCATTAAAAAGTTTTCAAACGAATACATCAAGGTTCGTGCATTTATTCAGCCAATGGGGATTCCACAATATCCGCCAGGAAGAAGCGGTCCAAGGTCTTTCTATTTGATAACAACTTGTTTTGACAATAAAATAAAAAAAAATGAGATCATCATCATTGATAATGATGAGATACTACCAGAATTTGATGCTGACGGCAACCAACTGGTTGAATTCAGTGATGCATCCATTTCCAATCAGCGTTCAATGAGTCGTGATGAGGCATTGAAAGGTATTTCCAACCAAGTCAAAGCACGTGATCTAGTCAATGATGGTGCACGTCTATTCCAAGAAGGTGATTTCGATGGCGCGGAATTAAAATATAAGGAAGCCCTTGCAACGGATCCGCAGAACGCTGTCGCTCGCTGCAACATCGGGCATATCTATTTCAAGAAAAAGCAATTTGCTGCCGCTATTCCGTGGCTAGAAAAGGCGTTGGTACTTGATCCAAGCATTAACGGAGCTACTGAATGTCTGAGAGCATGCAAGGTCGAAGTCAATAAGACGCAGTCTTCTAAGCCGATTTCAACAATAGAAATTCAGCAGTCTCAAAAGAAATTGTGGTCATTTTTAGTTAGATCTAAATGGAAAAACAAAAATCCTTCTATACGAATTCAGGGGATAGCTGAACTTAATCCACTAAATCCTGCTCATCAAAAAAAATTAGCTAAAATTGCTAAAATTGATAAAGTTAATGATGTACGTATGGCAGCGATAGTGAGAATAACCGATCAAAATATCTTAGCTGATATCGCTAAAAATGAAAAAGCTTTTACTGTCCGTTGTATAGCTGTAGAAAAGATAATTGATCAAAATGTTTTAGCCCATTTTGCCAAAAATGATGAATGGGTTAAAATCCGTTACACAGCAATTGAAAAAATAACTGATCATAACATCTTAGCGGATGTTGCTAAAAATGCTAAGGATAGTACTATAAGTTGTGAAGTGATAAAAAAGTTAACCGATCAAAACCTTTTAGCCGATATTGCAAAAAATGCTACCGATAATATTGGTCGTTTAACGGCTATTGCTAAACTCACCGACCAAAAAATCTTAGCTGATATTGCCAAAAACTATATTGACAGAGTTATACTAATGGCATTAGTGGAAAAGATTACAGATCAAAACATTTTATCCGATATAGCTAATAATGCTTCAAAAAAATACTATGGCTGGGCGACCGTAAATCATGTTACGGATAAAAATATTTATGCGGAGGGTATTAAAAATGTTCAAGATATAGTTGCTAAGATAACGGACCAAAACATTTTGATTGATATTTCTAAAAATAATGAAGGTATTGCTGCATATGCAGCTACAAAAAAATTGACAAATCAAGGTGTTATAGTTGATATTGCTAAAAATAATAAAGATCGCTATGTACGTTGTACAGCTATAGAAATGGTAACCGATCAAAATGTATTAACCGATATTGCTAAAAATGATAAAGATTATAGGGTACGTCGGGCAGCTATAGAAAAGATAACCGATCAAAATGTATTAGCCGATATTGCTAAAAATGATAAAGATTATCTGGTACGATCAGTAGCGATAGTAATGATAACTGAGCAAAACTATTTAGTCGATGTTATTAAAAATGCTCAAATCAGTGAAGCACGTTTGGAAGCGGCAATAATGAGAGTTGAAAAGGAATATATTAATGTTTCGATAGAAGAAGGACAACAAAGGGTATTTAACGATATTTATAAAGGACTTGGATTAAGGGTTGCACAAAGTGGGTTTCCACAACCAAAATTTGATTTTGAAAAATCAATAAATGCAGGTAAATCAGCCGACGAAGAAAGTTTAACAATATATAGGACAGCGTTAGAAAAGTTAACTGATCAAAACATTTTAGCAGATATTGCACAAAGTGCTAAAGATAGGACTGCACGTTTTGCAGCGTTAGAAAAGCTAACTGATAAAAAGATTTTAGCCGATATTGCTAAAAATGATACAGATAATAATGTTCGTACGGCAGCTGAAAAAAAATTAACCGACCTTGAATGGGCAACAAAATATTTTGAACAAAACCTTGTTTCTGCGGTTGACTTATTCTTAGAAATCGATCGCGGTAATGCATTTAGGGTGAGAGTAATAATAGATAAGGGTGTCGATATCAAAGCTAGGGATGATAAAGACTTTACTGCCTTAGGTAAAGCTGCCATGTGGGGATATATGGATGTAGTGCGAGTATTACTTGATAAGGGTGCCGATATCAATGCAAAGGTTTATAAAGGTTTAACAGCATTATCTATGGCTGCTGTGCAGGGACACTTCGATGTGGTTCAATTGTTACTTAACAGAGGTGCGGATGTAAATGCCAAAGGTGATGATGGGTTTACCGCAGTAATGTTAACAAAGGATTCCAAGATAAGAGCCTTATTGATGAAGGCAGAAGCTAAAATATAACTATATCTGGATTGGTAGTATTAACTTTTACGGATTAGGATTATGTGGTTGTTCAATGGTAAAAACATTAAAGAACCTGAACCATGTTCTGTAAGGATAGGTAAACAAGTATGGATGACTGAAAATTTAAATGTTAACCATTATAGAAACGGAGAACCAATTCCAGAACTTTAAGAGCCTCAACGATGGGAAAATATAGAAATAGGAACTTGTTATTATTATTATAGCGATCCTGAAAACGGGAAAAAATATGGTAAACTGTATAACTGGTATGCTGTAAATGACGAGAGGGTTAGCCCCTAACGGATGGCACATACCAACAAAAGTGGAATATGAAACTTTATCCGCAGCAATAAATAAGGATGGAATGCATTGAAATCAGTTTGGTAAGGATCAGAATTCAGTGCGGTTCTTTTTCGCTGATGGCGGGCTATCGCAATTATGGTGGTGACTTCTTTGGCTTAGATGACTACACTTATTTTTGGAGATCTATTTAGAGCATTATTAACTATGAGTACCGCTTGAACCTAGTCATCAATGGTAGTGATATCAATTTAAGATACAGCAATTATATATTCGGTTATAGCGTCCAATGTGTGAGAGATTAATATTTGTCCGGAAATAAAGTTAGCAGCCAGATGTGTAATATTAAATATTTGCCCTAAGAGTTTTCGATAGCCCTGATCATTAATTTTGCGGCATAATTATTTACTTCCCTTCAAAGTTATATTTTCATAAGTCTTTGATAACCAATGATCAGGCACTGGTCAAATAGAAATAACCTGAAAGGGCAACAAATATGCTAGGCGCAATAATAGGTATATCTTTTGTTCTCTTAGCTTGCAAGAGACCCTTAGCTAAATGGCTTAATAAGAAATTGGAGGAATGGGAAAAGGGAAAGTGACAAAACAATATGGCGCGTTTTTATTATTTTTACCGGCAAGATTATTAGTTCGTTAAAAAATAGGGAGACTTTATGACCCAGAAAGAATTAGAAAAGATCGCATCGGATAATACAAATGATATTATTTCCTCTTTAAATATTAAAGCATTCAGCAAGGATGAGTTACTTCTTCTTTTAGGTAAGATGATACTTTACTACTCCAGTGATTCCATTTCCAGGGATATTGAAGTAAGTATTCCGGCAGAAAGACTAATCGAATTCTTAAGACTTGAGAAAACGGCAGGTATTGATGAAGGGCTTAAATTTGCCGGTTCTTTAATTGATGTTCCTACTGTCATGGAGAAATCTTGTTCTGATTATATGGAATTAATTGGGAACTTTATAGAAAAACTTTGGATGGAACCGGGTTAGTATGTAATAATTTTACTTCCCCCATGTTTTAAGCAAAGTATAATATAAATATATCCTCATTTTTTTTGTATATATAAATGATTGTTTTCTCATTCAAGCATCGTTTAAAGTATTTCTGGAACAATATGCACAAGTTAAATGCGTAAAGCTAAATAATCATTGAATTTATTCAGAATTCCATTTAAGTTATAAATTAAATTCTCGTACATTTGGGAAATAATAAAATGTTAATGTATGATTGCTAAAGGATTTGTATAAGTTAGAATGTTTTATATGAAGGGTAAAATATTATTATTAAATAACAATGAATGATTTGACGGACGATATCAAGGATGAGAAACAAGTAAAAACTAAGAAACGGGTTACTGACCATGGTGAAGTGTTTACTGCACAAAGGGAGGTAAATTCAATGCTTGAACTTGTGAAGCAAGAAACAGAACGAATTGATTCTCGTTTTTTAGAGCCTGCTTGTGGAACTGGAAATTTTTTAGTGGAAATATTAAAGAGGAAATTAGCTATTGTAGAAAATCGATATTCGAAGAATCAACTCGAATATGAACGATATGCGATTCTTGCATTATCAAGTATTTATGGTGTAGATATCTTACAAGATAATGTTCAAACGTGCAGAGATCGATTATTAGGAGCTTTCACACACTATTATCTGAAAAACTATAAGAAAAAATTTAAACCTGAATGCTTAAAAGCTGCAGAATTTATTTTAAGTAGAAACATTTTGTGGGGAGACGCTCTTAATCTAAAAATACCGGATAAAGAAGCGAAGCCCATTATTTTTTCCGAATGGAGTGCTGTAAATGGTAGTCTGATCAAAAGAAGAGATTATACAATGGCAAATTTGTTGACAAGCCAACCAATGGAGGGGTTGAATTTGTTTTCAGATTTGGGAGACAAAGCTTTTATTCCAACACCTGTTGCAGACTTTCCATTAATTCATTTTCTAAAACTTGGTTCAGATGATTCAAACTAATTACAATCCAGATGTATTAACTTGTCTTGCAAATTTGAGCAATGATGAAGTATTTACACCACCCAATTTGGTAAATCAAATTTTGGACTTATTACCGAATGAACTTTGGAGTAGTAAAGATGTTAAGTTTCTTGATCCTGTAAGTAAATCGGGAGTATTTTTAAGGGAAATAGCCAAACGACTAATAATTGGATTGGGAAAAGAAATTCCGGATAAGCAAGAATGTATTAACCATATTTTTAAAAATCAATTATATGGTATTTCTATTACAGAACTCACTTCATTCCTTTCACGAAGGAGTGTATATTGCTCTAAAACAGCAAACAACAAATATTCTATTTGTGATGACTTTGATACTGAACAAGGCAATATCATCTTCAAAAGAATAGAACATAGTTGGCAAAATGGAAAATGTATTTTTTGCAAAGCACGTCAAGAAATATATGATCGAGGCAATGATTTAGAAACTTATGCCTATCAATTTATCCACATAGACAAGCCGGAGAAAATATTTAATATGAAATTTGATGTTATAATCGGGAATCCACCTTATCAATTAAGCGATGGTGGTTTTGATAAAAGCGCAAGTCCAATTTATCATAAATTTGTTGAGCAAGCTATAAAACTGAATCCAAGATTTCTTACAATGATTATACCTGCACGATGGTATTCAGGAGGGAAAGGTTTAGATGAATTTAGAAGTAAAATGTTAAGAGATAATCGGATAGCAGAAATTCATGATTTTCCAGAAACTTCAGATTGTTTTCCGGGTTTAAATATTCGAGGTGGGGTATGCTATTTTTTATGGGCTAAGGAGCATAAAGGTAAATGTAAAATTATAACTTATAAATCTGGCAATAAAGGTAAAGCCGTTGAAAGACCATTACTTGAAAAAGGAAGCGATGTTTTTATAAGGTACAATGAAGCAATCAATATATTAAGAAAAGTACAGGCACTTGGAGAAGTATCATTTGCAAAGTATGTTAATTCTAGAAAACCTTTTGGTTTAGGTACCAATTTCAGCAATTTCACCAAACAAAAATCCAGCAAAAAAAATATTCTTCTTTATAGATTTGGAGAAAATGGTTATATAAGCAGGGACCAAGTTGAAAGAAATCATAAATGGCTTAATGAGTATAAAGTTATTGTCCCAAAAGCTAGTCCAGGCGGTGATTCATATCCACATCAGGTTTTGAGTCGGCCAATTATGTCCCCTCCGAATTCCTGTTGCACAGAAACTTATATTGTCATTGGGCCATTTTCTTCTAAAAAAAGAGCTCACAACGTAATGAACTACTTGATAACAAAAGTTGTTAGATTCTTGATATTATTAATTAAAAACACTCAAGACGTTCCTCAAAAAGTTTATTCTTTTGTTCCTGCACAAAACTTTGATGAATTTTGGACAGATGATAAACTCTACAAAAAATATGGTATAACAAGCGAAGAAATTGAGTTCATCGAATCTATGGTTCGTCCAATGGAATTAAATAATGGCCAATAAATTTTTTCCTGAGCGAACAGAGGCAAATCCAACAATTTATGCCTACGAAGATAATAATCCACAATATAAGGGTTTGTTAAAGGTTGGATTTACAACCATTAATGTACAAGAGCGTGTCGCACAACAATATCCGATACTTCGCCCAGGGAAACAACCCTATGCAATAGTTTTAGTAGAATCGGCTATGCGAAATGATGGAAGCGTATTTACTGATCATGATGTGCATCGTCATTTGATAAAACACAGTATTCAAAATCCTGAGGGTGAATGGTTTAAATGCACTGTTAAAGAAGTTAAGGCTGCCGTTCTTGCTATTAGAACCGGTGAAAAAAACGAAGATAATCGGACACTCGATTTTAAAATGCGACCCGAACAGATAGCTGCGATTGATAAAACCATTGCCTATTTTAAAAGAATTCAAAAAAGAAAATCCTCAAAAGACACCACACTTTCTTTGGAATGCCAAAATGCGGTTTGGTAAAACTTTTGCTACCTACCAACTCGCTAAAAAGATGGGCTGGAATAAGATATTGGTACTCACCTTCAAGCCGGCTGTTCAAAGTGCTTGGGAAGAAGATTTGCAAAGACACATTGACCTTAAAGGTTGGCAGTTTATTTCAAGAAATGGTTTAGCGTTTACTGAAGCAGATATAAAGAAACCGTTTGTTTGTTTTGGTTCATTTCAAGATTATTTAGGAAAAAATGAAGCGGGCGGGATAAAAGCAAAAAATGAGTGGGTTCATTCTACGAACTGGGATTGTGTTGTTTTTGACGAATACCATTATGGTGCGTGGAGGGAAAATGCCAAGGACCTTTTTGAAGCTGAAGATAAAAAAGAAGTTATTTTTGGGAAAGGTGAAGGTATAGATTATTTCGATGAAGAAACAATGCCTATAACTACCGACGCTTATTTATATTTATCCGGCACTCCGTTTAGGGCAATAACATCGGGAGAATTTATCGAAGAACAGATTTTCAATTGGACGTATTCTGATGAACAAAAAGCTAAAGAAAATTGGGAAGGAGTAAATAATCCATATATTTCATTGCCTCGAATGGTAATGCTTACCTATCAATTACCCGACTCCATACGCGAAATAGCAATGAAAGGTGAGTTTAACGAGTTTGATTTAAACATATTCTTTTCTGCAGATAGTGAGGGAAAGAATGCGCAATTCAAATATAAGAACGAAGTCCAAAAATGGCTTGATTTGATTCGTGGATCATATTTAGAAACTACAATTGATAATTTAAAATTGGGGGCTAAAAAGCCACCAATGCCGTTTTCGTATGTGCGTTTATTAAATGTGCTTTCACATACATTATGGTTTTTACCGAGTGTTGCATCTTGTTATGCTATGAAAAACTTATTGGAGCAAAAGCAGAATAAATTCTATCATGACTATACTATTATTGTTGCAGCAGGAACAAGTGCAGGAATTGGCGTAGCAGCACTACCTCCTGTATTAAATGCAATGGACAATCCTCTAATGTCTAAAACTATTACATTGTCGTGCGGTAAATTGACTACAGGTGTTACTGTTAAACCTTGGACAGGAATTTTTATGTTGCGTAATTCTTCCAGTCCAGAAACTTATTTCCAAGCGGCTTTTCGTGTTCAATCGCCTTGGACAATCAAAAATGCTGATAATAAATCCCCAAATAAAGAAGAAATTATTAAACAAGAATGCTATGTGTTTGACTTTGCTCCCGATAGAGCTTTAAGACAAATAGTCGATTATAGTTGTCGTCTGAATGTAAACGAAACTAATCCTGAGAATAAAGTTGAAGAATTTATTCACTTCTTACCAGTATTAGCCTATGATGGTAGTTCGATGAAGCAAATTGATGCAGCAGGAATTTTGGATATGGCAATGAGTGGTACGACTGCAACACTTTTGGCAAGACGTTGGGAAAGTGCTTTACTAGTAAATGTGGATAATAACACTTTACAGCGTCTAATGGACAATAAGCAAGCAATGAAAGCATTAATGAACATTGAAGGTTTCCGAAACTTGAATCAGGATATTGAGACTATTATCAATAAGTCGGATAGTATTAAGAAAACTAAGAAGGAAGCGAATGAGCGAGAATTAACTGCAAAAGAGAAAAAAAATCTAACGGATGAAGAAAAAGAATACAAAAGTTTGAGAAAACAAATTCAAGAAAAACTTATCAAATTTGCGGCGCGTATTCCCATATTTATGTATCTAACAGATTATCGGGAGAGGAGCCTCAAAGATATAATCACTCAACTTGAACCTGGGCTTTTCAAAAAAGTAACTGGTTTAATAGTGAAGGATTTTGAGTTACTGGTAAGTCTCGGTGTATTCAATAGTGCATTAATGAATGATGCTGTTTATAAATTCAAACGTTACGAAGATGCGAGCCTTGTTTATCTTGGCATAGATAAACATAAGGGTGATTATATAGGTTTATATGATACTGTATTGAGTAGAAAGGAATATGAGGATAACTTTGTAAATGAGGATTAATAAGCTAATGCTTTCTGTGAGCATTGAGTGTAATATTTTTATTGAATTTATCTTAAAGCCTTCTACTGTATTGAGAGTGAAGGCTTTGCTTTTAGTATATCCTTACATCAATTTCCTTTTGTTTATTTGGCTTATTACATGGTATAGATGGTTTGTCCGGCATCCGGTTAAATTTCTTCGCGCCAAACCGACGTTTACTTTCTACTATCGCTGCATGTGAAACATTATATTCGGCCGCTAATTGAGGAATGGTCTTGCCGATTGAATTTGCAATCTCTTTCTTTTGTGCAATTGTTAATCGAACTTTAGTTTTATCCCGGCGTGGATTTTGCTTTTTATCCTCCATATTCTGTTTGTGTGTACCAAGTTCAAGATGCTCAATGTTCATACAGGCCGGGTTGCTACATTTATGCCGCACTTCCATCCCAGACGGAATTTCGCCGTGATATAGGAACCATATATATCTGTGCATCTGCCATTGTTTATTCAGGTGTTCTAATCTTCGGTAGCCGTCCCGGTCTATGCGGTGAGAAAGACATATATGACATTCATTTTCGTCAATATAAAACATTATCGGTCTTGCTAATTTAAAGATTTTATTATTAGTTAAACTTTTTTCATCAAAGATGTGAACTAATGGGGACATAAATACTCCTTAGAATTGTGTGTTGAATTGAATTTATTAGGTGGGGAACTTCCCTAAAGAATAACTGTAAAAATGTGGTTGGGTACCGGGGAGCTCAAGGTTGAAAACGTTCAGATTGATTTAATGTCTATTGGGGGGAGGTCAGTGTAGCCTTATATCAATTCTATGAAATTGATATTGCTATATGCGGTTAGTTTATTTTCAGATTACTGCAAAGTAGATTTTCACATCTTCATACCATTGACAACATACAGGGAAGTAATTAAGTTACAATATCATTTTCAGCGCTACGATGCAAAATGAAGCAAGGAAAATAAAAAAGTCAAGATACTTATATAATCATACATTGGATTCTATTTTTGAAATTGAAGCAAAAACGATTAATACTAAATTGAGAATTAAATTTTGTTTTGCATATTAAGAGCTATATGTTTTTACTCTAACTTTGGACAATATAATTGATGTTAGTCGATAAATATTAATAATTATAATTAAATACAAAAGGAAATGGTTATGTCACTTATCATTTGTCCTGAATGTCAAAAAGAATTTAGAAATAAAGAATCAAATTGTCCATATTGCAAAAAATATAATGAATTCAGAATAAAGTCGTCTTCTTATATCATAGTATGGTCAGGTTTTCTTATTTTTGGAATGTTTGAAACGGGTCTTTTCCAATTAGATGTTATATTTTATTTGATATATGCACTCGCACTGGTCGCAGTCTGTGTTACATGGTTCGTTTTCTCAGAAAGGCATAAACGATATTCTCAACAACGGAACGTGCTTGGTTATATAACCATCGGTTCTGGTCACATTTTGATTCTTAGAAACTCAAGTTTTATATATTCATTTAATATCATCAACATTGTTTTGACTTTTGTTGGAATTGGGCTCATTGTGGGAGCGTTTTATTTAGTTTTTAGGCCAAAAGAATTTGATGAAGTAGAAATACAGAAAGAGGAAGTAGAAAAATTGTTGCAGGTAAATCAAGCTATTAATATAAATGAAGACAAACTTCAGAATGAAACACAACCTGCGAAGTGGTATATAAAAGTTTTAAAAAACTATTTTCATTTTAGTGGACGTTCTAGTCGAAAAGAATTTTGGGTATTTATGTTGTTGAGTATAACTTTTTTGATTGTATGTTTTTCTATAATGTTTATAATTTATAAAACACTACATATTGATCCATCTAGTTCATTCGTTCTTCCTTTCTTTTTGGTTTACTTAATACCTAATTTAGCTTTTACTGTGAGAAGACTTCATGATGTTGGGAACTCTGGTTGGGTCTTATGGATTGCTTTAATTCCCTTAGGAATATTCTGGATATTAGGTCATCTTTGTTCCGATGGAGATGATGAAGATAATGAGTGGGGAATCAACCCAAAAGAAAATATATCGAAATATGCCAGTGAATTATCAGATCAAATAGGAAATACTATAAATTAAAGTTGAGAATTAGTCTTTTATAGAATTAAAGTTGTATTACTTACTCGGACGTTGGTTTAAAAACAATTATTTCAAATCCAAAACATTGGCAATATACTATTTAATATTTAAGTTACAACATCATTTTCAGCGCCACTATGCAAGATGAAGTTAGGGAAAGTCAAGGGTTCTGGTACAAATTAAAAAATTTAAGTTTTAGTTGATTTTTGAAGTAGATTTTAAAAATAAATTCTTAAATAAATAATGGCGTGTGCTTTCAGTGCACATTGTTATTCTGGAAAGTTAGTTAGCCGCAAGCATAATTTTAATAAATTAAAGGCGTTCATAATGAGTACTTCAAATTCAATTCGTATCTGCATTCTTGGGCATTCTGGAATTGGCAAATCACCTTTAGCAAAATTGTTCGAAGTGGAGGGCTGGGAACCCTATAGAGTTCGTAAACCAAGAAATGATGCTGATAAACTAGTATGTATGTCGGAAAAGGAATACGATAATTTAATTAAGGAACATCAAGAGTTAAAGCCATTATTTAAATCATCAAAAGAAAATGATATTAGAGTATATAAAGATTGGTCATTTTTTAAGGTACGAAATGAACAACAATGTCTGAAACATACTGAAATTTCAAAGGATCCATCGAAATCTATTCGAGTTGAAATATTTGCTCCTGTTTTACTCGAGATGATCGAGAATATTTCAAGCTTAGGCAATGCTTTCTCTTTAAATAATCTGTTTTTCATTTTTCTAAATCCAACTTCAGAGTCATTTGTAAAAATGAGAAAACCTTCAACTGAATTAAAACTTGCAACACACACTGCCATAGTTGAAAGATATCGTGCTCAAGGGAAAATTATTGATTTAGCTGACGTATCAAAGCGTATAAAATACCTTGATGATGAGCTAAAGGCATGGCAAGAAATAATTAGAATTCCATCACGATATATTGAATGCATGAAATGGTCACATTTTGAATATAGGTACTCAGCCAATAATCTTTCAATCAGTGATTCGAAAGAAGAATTAATTCAAGCACGTGATACTATAATAAATAATATTAAAACGAACAATTTAGACTTATTGGACTGTATTGAAAGTATCATGTTGTCACCCGATAAAATTGTAAAACTAGATAAGATTATTTAAACTAAAAAGCAGCAACGATTTTAATTGGATTAATAGTTTAAATTATTTGGATAGTATGGTAGAAAAAATAATTTGTATAAATAAAATGCTGTATAGTAAAAGTTAGTTGCCTTTTGAGGTAAGATGTAAATTAAGATTCCTTATCTAAAAGTCCGTTCTTTTTCCGTTGATATGTTTCATCTATTGCGCATTGGTCTTAATCGGATCCGGGAACAGTCCTTCAGTAATCCCGGAAAATCGTGAAAAGGATTCACAAAACTTTCCTTTACCTTTTACCGCCCGCGAATATAAAAAACCCAGTTAATTTTAATAATATGCAAATAATTGCATAAAAATGACTATCTATATGTTATACTGATAGAAATATACAAATAGGATTTCATTCCTAAAAAGTATTAAATACACCTACAATTAATAAATACCTATCCCGGCTTACAATATTGGGGATAGGGGGATTAAAATGGAGGTGTCCAGGGAAAAGCTTAATCAATACGCCCGGCATCGAGTAATTCTCTTTGTCCGGGTATTTTTTTGTCCAAAATAATTAAAGGAGTAGTTATGTTAAAACCAGAAGAGGAGGAACAATTAGTTATATGCCCCTGGTGCTATGTTACTATAAGAGTAGAAACTGAAGAAGAAGAACCATTTACTTGTTCTACCTGTCGGCGAAAGGTTTATCAGGAGGACTTGGAGAATGAAGAGGATATGGAATAATGGAAGCTGTGTGCGCCCGGGTTTTTATTAATTTACTATAACTGAAGAAGTTACAATATGAATTTAGGAGGCAGGTCTTGGCGCCGGTATATAGGTATATCTGCAGCCAAAGCGAGGATATCACGAAAGATAGGGATACCATTAACCCGTAGCGGTAGGAATCAGAAGATAGGGAGAATGGTTACCAGGGGTGGATGTTTAATTGTGTTGTTAATACCCATGATAGTAATTATTGCCGCGGCGATATTGTTTTTTTGAGAATAAAGAAAAGCATTAAATAGCAAAAATGTGAAGTTATTTCCGAGTAATTATGAATCTACAATATGCGTTTTATTAGCAGTGCATTGGAATCAATCTGTTCAGGTATAAAAGTTCCACTCGCTTCAAAAGATTGATGGGTATCATCCTTTCGTTTGAAATATCGCTTCCAAATATCTTTAATCTTTTTTTCACTTAATCCAAGTGTTGTTAAATGAATTACCGTAAATCGTGGGATATTCATTATCGCATCTTTCAATATTTCCATGTTTTCATCACCAAAACTAAATCCCAAAAAGAAAATTTCCATTGCATTTTGTAAAGCTTCGAAAATTGGTTCTCCTTCTTGTAATGGTAGCCGTTCCTTTATGGTTTTTATTGATTTTCTATAGATTTCTAATTCTGGATAATAAATTTCTGACTTTCCATAATCTATAAATGTTATTGCCGAATTACTTGGATCAATAGAATTTCTTTCCCAGGGAAGATGACCCAATTCTCCATATACATGATGAATACTTATTTTCCTCATTACTTCTTTTATTTCATCTTCAGAAGCTTTTGAAAATGTATTTAATAAAGAGTTATATAAATAATTTTCCAATGATCTATCATAATTAAATGTTATAAACGTAGTTTTATTTTGCCCGAATATTTTATAGTCTTCTGGTTCAAATAATCCATCAAGCATATAATTGAATATTGATAAATACCAATCAATTGAAATGTCTTCTTTAAACCAATATTTCAAACTACTTTTTTCACTTTCTAATAGACTTAGTACTATTGCATCTTTACCTATACTTGAAAATAACGGATTGCGACTTAAAAATAGATCAATACTCACGTTATGAGAATCTCTAAAATGATTTATAAATTGTGTCAGTACTTGTTCATAATTACCTAAGTAGGAATTATATCCTGAAATAATCTTCTGAATTCTTTTATGGAAGTTTTTTATTATATCTAATTTCAGTTCCCATGCTGTAGGGAAGCCATACGGCTTACTTGCCCCTGCTCCCAATATAAATACTGTATCGTGTGTAATCATTTTAATCTTTTTAATTCTTCAATCGCTACTTTTGAGCCTAAACGAGCGGCAGTTTTAAATTCTTCTACAGCTTTTTCGAGATTATGCATCATTTTATAATTCAATCCACGATTATAATAAGCTTCAGCATTATTCGGATTCAATTCAATGACTTTGGTATAATCTTCAATAGCTAAAAGATGACAACGCAGACCAAAGTAAGCATTTCCACGAAAAATATATGAATCAACATAATTATCTTTCAATTCAATGGCTGTCGTATAATCTTCAATAGCTCTCTCAAATTTGAATTGTAAAGAATTAGCAAGTCCACGGTTAACATATATTTCAGCATCATTTGGTTTCAATTCTATAGCTTTCGTAAGATCTACTATTGCTTTGTCGTAGTTATCTTGTGCACCGTAAGCCATTCCACGGCTACGATATGCCTCAGCGAAATTAGGTCTCAATTCGATGGCTTTCGAATAATCTTCTATTTCTCGTGTATGGTTACCCTGTTTACTGAAAGCATATCCACGACTATAATATGCATCTGCATAATCTGGATTTAGTGCTAACGCTTTATTGAAGTTTTCTATTGCTTCGGTATAGTTAAATTGAATAATATTATTAACTCCATGATTATAATGTTCTTCGGCAAAATTAGATTCCATTTTATCAATAACCTCCTAATCGATGGATGAACAAAAGTAAGTTCTATACCTTTTACTTGAACAAAAGCTTAGAATAAATCCCTCAAGTTTCCCACTCCCAATGTTTGAAAAGCGAAACTATCCGGACCTATGTAAGATCCGGATAATGGTTTAGGGGACACTACGGCACCTTTGGGGAGATGCTATAGAGTTGTAGTAGAAAATTAAGTAAGAAATAAAGAGGAATCAAGAATCCGATTAAATTAATCTACTGTTTTATTGCCCAAATTTTTATTTTTAAATTCCAGTCCATTCAACAATTACCGAAATCCTCAGTTTTCAATCGAGGTACCGGGGTATCCCGTATATAGCCCATTCACACCGGGGAGACCGAGTCCCAGGGACTGTATTGGGGTGAGGTAGAGTAAAATCTTTCCGAGCCACCTACTCTCTTTAATAAAATAAATAACTATATAACAACAGCCTGATTCTCTTAGTTGAGGGTCGGGCTTTTTTTATTAATCAATTTCTCAGGAGGTTACTATGTGTAGTTCAGTTTTTTCAAAGAAAGTTTCAACTATTCAGGTTGAGACAAATATCTCTCAAGGCAGTTACCGCCCGCCATTTTTTGATTTACCGGAATTCAATATAAAACGAGCAGAATTCAACTCTCTATTTTTCAATAAAGAAGATGTAGAGAAGCATCTCTTACAGGGACAATTCTCATTTACATACTTGCGAGAAGATAAACTGAGGGTAATAGATGCTTTTAACACTAACGGTGAACATATCCAATTCAAGAATTTCCTGCAGCATTTCGGTATTAATATAAAATCGAAAAACTTATTCAAAACCGGCAAGTACTTATCCCGGGTGTTTCGCCCTATAAAGTACGGTTCCTTCTTCAAGGGGTTAGATGTCCATATCAATAATAACCATTCAGGGAAAATAACAGACGGCATAAGTTTAATATCGGTTGATCTTGCCAAGTCGTTAGGATGGGAAAATGCAAAGGCAGAGATGTCCGCGCAGTTTACCCTTTTCTTCAAAAATGGCCTCGTTAAAGGACATTGTGTTTTGTCAGATAAGATAAAGCATGATGTTGTCATTTATGGCAGTGAGAATATCAAGACGGAAATCTCGTTAAGCAACGGGTATGAATATGTCACACTTGAGCCGATAAAGTTAGGTGAGTCTTTGCGGATGGATATTCAATCAATGCTGAACCTATGGGCTTTATTTGGCCCGGAACAGTATCTCTCTTGGGCATATCAGGGTATGAATAAGTTTAAGGAAGATTTGTTTGCCGGCAATCTTTCTCGTTGGTTAGATAATTTCGATGAGATAGATAAGGAGGAATACGATAATGAGCAGTGGGTTTTGCGTAAAGCAATTTGGGCTAACGTGGACTATACTAAGTATCCCGGACTAATCCGTTCTGCCTGGTATATGATGAAGAATAGTATTATGCGTTATGCAGAAGGCTTAAACGGGCTGCCTAGTTTTAGAATTCCGATACTTGAAGGCAAGCGTGGATATATAAGAGTTGACCTGAGAGAACATGATGGAGACGGAAACTTTTTGCCGGCAGTTGAAAAAGATACAGTTGAATTGGATAAATATGGTAATCTTTGGATTAATGAGACTGATATAGTTGAGTTTATGGCTGTTAAGGGCGGCGCAGATCAGGACGATAGTGTTTGTATTATTCCAATTGAGGATGGTAAAGCTGTTATATACAGAAATCCAAATCAATACGGTGAGTATGGAATCCATAATATCAAGAGTTCCGATATAGAATTAAGGCACGTACATAAACTTGTAAGTAAAGTCCCGATAAAGGAGATAAAGGAAGAAAAAGGCAATGTGGCGCGCGATTTTTTATTTTCCAAGAACAGCATCCTGAATAGTTTCCTTCAAACACTGGAGCCTTCACGGGAATATTTAATAGATTACAGCTTACCGAATCTAATAAGGACTTATACAAAAATATCCGATAATACCGCCTCTATAGGAGTTGCAGCGAACGCAGAGATGCTCAGGAGTGCAATTGGTATAACAAAACCAAAGCTTATGTCTACACTTATTAAGAAATTTAACTGGAACCTGGAGAGAATCATTGATGCAACCGTGAAGGAAGGAGTTGATGCTAAAGAGGATATGGAATCTGTCCGCGGCTTTTTTAATTATATCATTGAAAACAGAGTAAAGATTCCAGCAGCTTTACTTAATCGTTTCCCAGAGAAAATGCAAAGTGAAGTTGTTATTGAGTTAAAGCATCCCATGGACGAATTACTTGAAGCAATTAAGATCCTTATTGACCGAATAGATTTAGAAATTCTTGGTAGAGGTTCGGCTTCAAGAAGCAACCGTATAACCGGGCTAATTGATAATCTGGATACACCAATAGTTGAACTTGGTATGAGTGCTGTAAATAATCCGTTGTATGATCTAGCAGTTGGAATTATGAAAGACTATAAGAGGACTATCGCTATAATGTTGGAGACTACAAAGGATAAAGATTATGTTGAACTGCTAAGGAAAGAAGGCATTGAGGTTATACAGACGGATTTACTGAGAAAGATGTCAGTTTTTTCAAGTGATGAGAGATCATTAATTGTTAATATTATGGCATATGAAATATATAAAGGAAGTTCTGCCGTACACGATAGCATAATTTGGATAGGTGACAAAGAAAATCTTAAAGGCACGGCATCGGATACTATAGTTATGTTGGCAAATGCAGGGCTTGCTTATCATGTAAAGAAAAATGGTGGCGTCAGCCGATATCAGGAATTAAAGCGGGCTGTCACTGAATTAAAAGAGGTCCGGGTATGGTCAAAAGAACCTTTGCGCGCGGATGACTATATTAATGTGAAAGAAATATTAGTTGAGGGTAAAACGGCGCTTTTGGAAGATGAAATTTTGAATGTCGGCGACGAGATTTTATTACAAGATGGCAGCTATAATGTTAAAGCCATTGCTCAGAGTATTAGCAGAAAAAATAAAGTCAGAACCTTGAAGAATAGCTTAACTATTTATCTCTACTAAAAACCCCCGGCCAGGATCCTCAAATATTTCCTTCCGAACTAAAATCAACATTATTAAACTGCTTATTTAGACATACATCGAGTCAATCCGTCTTAGCTCCGTCTACCGCCTCCGGCCAAGCTTCCGCTAAGTCCTTATATATATAAACTTAAGTCAGCCTTTAAATATCTAAACCTTTCTCAGTTTGTATTTCAAGTCCAATTACCTTTTTAATGCTTTCTTTCCATTTTATTTTCGGATTATCCTTATATTCATCATAAATCTCTTTAATACGATTATTATTAGAAAGGGCAATTAATGCAGTGGCGGCTTCTTTTGATTTGATATCTTTGTGCCCATTCACACTCATGTTTTGCCTAAGCCTATTCGCTTTCCCTATCCATATGCTATCCGTGACATATGGAATTGTCGCCTCAACTACAGCTTCAATATTATTATCCAGCATAGGTTCACAAGATACGCTGGTATTAAAACCATGTTCAAATGCATATTTTAATGATGCAACTCTCTCTGCGAATGGAGGCGCGCCTGGTTCCCAGAATTTAAGAACTTCATTATTGATACTACCTATAGTAAATCTGAACAGTATACTATCCTTGTATTCAACAAATTCCTTGCAAAGAGCTTTAATACATTTCAGATGAGGTTTCGAAACTATTAAAACGTCATTCCCGGGTAGTAATATTTTCTTTAGAAATTGAATTGAGTTATCCAAATTTTTTGGACTGATATCATGTGAGGATGGGAAAAAGAATCTGCCTTTACGCTTTCTGAAATTACGAGCATATTTATCTTCATTAATTTCTTCTCTTTTCCAAGTTGTTGGTGTTTTTCTAATTTTGGGAGGCCTTTTACTATCTCTAAATCTCATTGCTGGTGTTTTACTACAACAATATAAGCAGTCGTGTAAACAACCTACAATAAAATTGACATTATGTTTTGCCCATTCGCCGGTACCATGAACTTCATTTGCTTTCATTTCTGATGGGCTAATCTTTTTAGATTCGTTTCCCTTTTCCATTTCTTACCCTTTATTAGTGATTGAAGATGTTTAGAATTTAAATAATAAGCCAATATGTCAACACAATAGTGAGTCAATAAATTATTATCGAATATATTTTGTGAAATTTAATGTAGCTCCGCCTCCGACTTTAAGCTCCGCTAAGTCTTGAGATTTAAGTCTCTATTTTAGGAGTAATAGTTTCTTCGTTTGCGCAAAACTTCCAGCCTGCATCCGGTAGAAATATATTCCACTTGCAAGATTATTCCCGGAAAACTGCACGGAATAATTTCCGGCAGGTTTTACTTCATAAACTAAAACTTCTACTTCTCTTCCCAAGATATCATAAACTTTAATTGTAACCAGAACGGCTTTAGGAATTGAGTAGTTTATAATAGTTGATGGGTTAAAGGGATTGGGATAATTCTGAGCCAGAGAGAAGTTAGCAGGAATACCGAGCTTAACCGGGGCTACAGCGGTTAAGTCTTTAAGGCTATACTTAATTATACCGTAATAACCCCTAAAATATTCGAAATTTTTATCATCACTAACGGATATGGAATAGTTTTCCGGCACCCATACGGAATTTTGCCATTCCATGCTGGAAAAAGAAATCATATGTCCATTTACATCATACGAGCAATTAAGAAGAACGTCATTAGTCAATTGACCATTCTCCCAGGTTTCAGACTCATTTGTAAGCAGATTTCCGCTTGCATTATAAGTATATGAGTTGAACGATGTATTCATCCATTGACTGTTCTGCCATTGCTGGTTTAAAAAGAAAGTAGATTTTCGTTAGCATCATAAGTCCAGCTATAAAGTGTTGAATTAATCCATTGACCATTCTGCCATTGCTCAGTTAAATTTGTAAGTGGATATCCGAATTCACTATAAGCAACAGAGTCAAATGATGAATTAACCCATTGACCGTTCTGCCATATCTTTGACAAGCGTGTAGATGGATTTCCGTTTACGTCATAAGTATCGGTTTCAAATGATGAATCAGCCCAATGACCGTTTTGCCATTGCACGTAAAATGATGTAATCTGATCTCCGTTTGCATTAAAAGTAGAAGTATCAAAAGATGAATTAATCCATTGACCATTCTGCCAATTCTGAGTTAAGTAAGTATTCTGAATTCCTTGTGTATTATAAGTTTTTAAGCAGCGTAACGAATTAATCCATTGAGTACTATCCCAATTTGCATCAGTAAATGAAAGTTGCTCTCCTACTGCATTATAAGTATATGTAGTGAGAGATGAAGAATAACCGTATTCCCAATTATCAACTAAATATGCAACTAAATTACCATTTGCGTTATAAGCTGATGAATCGAACGCTGTATTCGTCCATTGACTGCCATCCCATTCCTGTATTAAGTATGTAAGCTGTCTTCCTTTTGCATCATATGTACATGAATCGAGGATATAATTAGTCCATTGGCCGTTATACCATTGCTGACTTATTTTTGAAAGTTGATTTCCTTTTGCATCATAGCTATATACATCTTGCATTGAATTGATCAATTGGCCGTTTTGCCATTCCTTAGCTAAAGATAAAACCACCTTTCCTCCTGCATTGTAGGAATAGATATACTGCAGCGTATCTGACGTAGAGGATAAAATCGTCTTTCCTTGGGCATTATAAGAATGAATAGATTGCACCATTTCGGGAATAGAATATACGACCACTGTATCTATCAGATAGACTTGAGAGCTGCCTGCAGGAATTCTGTTATTTTTTTTCTGTAAATGATGGGATTTTAAGTTAGTGATCCCTTCAGGAAGAATACGAGAAGCAGACATCTTTGCGCGGAGAACTTCCGGCATGTGAATAAATTCTTTATCCATTCCATTTCTATTGTTGAGCAGAATAGAATCTGCCCGTAGATGTATTCGATGAGGATTAAGGGTCTGCGCATTGATTTGTTTCATTAATAGCATTACTGCACATAATGCCAACAGAAGAATAATTAATTTTTTCAAGAGAACCTGCTTGTTATAAGTCAATAAACATCTTTCATACAATATACATTATAAGAAGTCTATCTATTTGGGGAGATTAATTTAAAATTCTGAATTATTTCCCCGAACAATATTTAATGTAATAAGTAATAATTAATATTTCAAGCATACCGCTGATTATTAAAGATAATTATTTCAAGATAAGTAAAGATAGTTAAAAGAATAATTCCCGCCGCGAAAATATTTATTCAAAACCATAGCTATTAATTCTAATAGACAATAAAAACTTTAACTAACTAAACCATCAATCAAAAAATAAAGGAGATACCAAATGACAGAAGAAACTAATTTTATTGACATGCTCATAGAAGAAGCTGAAGCAGACGAGACAAAACAAACGAATGCCTATTTCGACCTAATAATTGTAGAGATTAAAAGACTCGAGGCAGAAATAGAGCAGAATTTTCTCAATGCTGAAGCAGAGGTTGAGATTATAAAGAATTGGAGCCTCACTAGGAATACCAAACTTAGCGATAAGGCCGACTTTCTAAAACTTAAATTAGAATCGTTCATTCGCCAGGAAGGTAAGAAGACAATTGACTTACCAAATGGAACATTAAAGCTACGTAAACTTCCCGATAAGGTGGAAATATCCGACATGGAGAAATTCCTTGAGGGTGCAACTCAAGATGTAATTACTGTTATTCCCGAAGCTATTAAGCCAGACCTAAATAAAATCAAAGCCTATCTCAAAAATACCGGGCATATCTTGCCCGGGATTAATGTTATTGAGGGGAAGGAAGAATTTAAATTAACAATTAATAATAAATCAAAGGAATTTAAACAATGACGCAAAGAAATAAATTAATCCTACCAGTAAATAAATCTACAACTATAAAACTTCTGTTTAATGATTGTATAGAAGGCTCAAATCAATTTGGCAAATTTTATATGTACGCCGTTGAAGTAGACGGAGAGGAATACACTTTCTTCCCGCCGGCAGAAGTACATGATCAATTAAAGCTTATGCATAAAGGAGAGAAAGCTGTTATAACCAAACTCGCAGTACAAAGGGGATCTAAAGTTGCTACTGCATTCGAGGTGCGCCCTGAGAATAAAGTGCCGCCCCAGCCCTCTACTGCAGCCATAGAGAGCAAAGATAATAAGGTTATTGAGGATGCCGAAGTAGACAAAATAATTGATGGTGCCTTTGAAGAAACTACCGATAATTACTATTCTGTAATGCTTTCCTGTTACACGGATGCATTTCGACTACAGAAAGAATTGAACGGAATGATAGACATTGAAAAGGCTGCTATAACCCTGTTTATATCTCGCACAAAGGGGTAAAATACTATGAATAAACAAGAAATATTTACCAGGATAACACAACAGATAACTGAGAAATTAAAAGCAGGAAAAATTCCATGGAAAAAGCAATGGAAAACCGGCATTCCTCAAAATTATATTTCTCGTAAAGCGTATCAGGGAATAAACTACCTATCTTTATGCTTACAGGATTTCCCATCGCCATTTTATTTAACCTATCTTCAATGCAAAAATAAAAGCGGCCGGATAAATAAAGGAGCTTTCGGAAGTTCAATAATCTATTGGGATGTTAAAGAATATAATTCTCAGAAAGAAACCGGTGATAATAAGGATATTAAAAGAATACCGTTCCTGCAGCAGAGTTATGTATTTAACTTGGCGCAAACAGATTTATATCATCCCGGCGCGGATAATCCTGTTATTCCATCCTGTGAAGAATTAATATCCGGTATGAAAGTAAAGCCCGTAATTAAGAACAGTGTACGCCGATGCTGCTATAATGCCAAAGAGGACTTTATTTCCATTCCGACGATAAGTGATTTTGATTCGCCCGCGGAATATTATTCTTCTCTTTATCATGAACTATTGCACTGGAGTGGTTTTCGGTCCAGGCTTAATAGGTTTTCCCAGGAATTCGGCGATGACAAGTATTCTTCAGAGGAACTTGTTGCTGAATTAGGTTCTGCTTATCTATGCGCCCTAACAGGTATATCATCAAAAGTCCTGGATAACCAGGCAGCCTATATACAGAGCTGGTTGGGGCAGCTTCAGAATGACCCTATGTATATACTGAATGCAGCAATACAGGCTCAGCGGGCCGTTTCATTCATCCTAGGTAATTCAGAACCTTCCCAATCTGCTAATTAATGTATCCGTCACTTTATCATCTCTCAGCCATAAAAAAACCCCGCCTTCCACGTTTTTGCAACCAGAGAGGTTAGATTTATTAGTGAATGTGAGTATTTATCAGCCGGGCGGGTGGGAAAATCTCTCCCTAAGCCGTTAATTTCAGTTCAAAAGGCCATGCATCTTTAACAGGTGGTGTCAATCTTTTATCTATATTATATACAATACTAACCGGAACTTTGACACCTTTTGGAAATAACGCAGTAACTGAAGGAGAAAGTATCTCTCCAGCCTCTTTTGCTGATTTTTCAAGGTAAGAGAGTTTATTTGAAAACCATTCCTTCGCGGCGGTTTTTATTGCTGAAATAAATTCTACAGTTACCGGAAGCTTAGCTTGTTCAAGAATTGACAGTGGAGTATGAAGCCCCTCCACAAGATAGAAGTTAATAGTTTCACCTTTAATTTTTCTTTTATCCCGCTTTATGTTAAGTATCTCTTTTATATTCGCCGTCATTTTATTCTGAGTTTCTGAGATACATCCAACCGATACAAGCATTTTGTTATAACTTTCTATCAAATCTTGTGGATTGAATTCTTTCAATGGCAAGATATTATTTAGTATCCATTTCGTGATTGCGGCGCGTTTAATTGATATGCCGTCATTCTTATCGTATGCTAATACCTGTGGAGTGGTAGTAACAACGTTAATGGAAAATATACTAACTATTTTTGCTAGTAGTTCATTTTGGACCTCCTTTTTTAAATCGATGATTTGAATAATCATTTTATGCGGCAGTTTTATCTTGTAAAACTTAACGTAAGACCTGATTGCAGATTTCCCTTTCGACGAATCCAGTATCCTTTTATTTCCAGTATAGAATTCTTTCATATCGGTATTCAACATAAGATCCGAAAGATGGTATACATTCTCAATGAAAAACTTTTTGTCGCAGAATTGGCAGTAAGCTGATATTGTTTCTTTTGGAAATTTCTCTAGTAGATTAATGGCAGTTTCAAGTCTATGTTTATCACGCGCTTTGATTTGATCTTTTATGTCTTTCAGATCTATAAATCCTTCTTCTAATTCTTCAATAGTTACATCCCAGCCTTCAAATACCTGGTAGTATTCCGCTCTTAACTTAAAATTGGAAGATAATGTGTACTGAATATTATTGTGGATTTCTGCGGCGATCTTATATTTATTGATTACATAATCTTCAATCCTTTTATCATAATAGTAAAAGTTGCCATCTATTGTATGCTTAAACATCCCTCCATAGAACCTTGGTTTATTGGGGTCAAATTTTAAGTTATGTCTTTCTGCATATTCTTTCGCTCTATTTAGTAGAATTTCAGCAGTTTCAATTTCGTTTTGAAGACTGTATTGAAAGTCTATCATTTTTTTATCTTCTGAGTCAGAAGAAAGGAATTCATAAATAGTAAGTGCATCTTTATCGGTTTCACGAAATCGCGCTTCCATTTGTCTTACAGCATTTGTGTTCCTGGAATTAAGAGTATAAATAGATCGAACGTCTAAATCATTTATATTGACTCCTTCAGCAATAACCTGTGTGGTAAGCAGTATTTTAGTTCCGGGTTTAAGTTTTGATCTAAGAATTATGGATTGGTATTGTTCTTCTTCTTTTGAATTTGCTGTGACCAATGAAATTTCGTCCTCAGTAAAATGTTTTTCCGCTATTAATATTTCCTTTAGTGTTTCAAGATCTTTCGTGTTATCTATATAAACAACGACAATTCCGCCGCTATAGTATTTGATTAAATGTTTAGTCAGATGTTCCAATCCTTTAACTTTATATGAGAAGAGCTTTACTTTTGGTTTAGCTTTTTCAATTCTCCTTTTGAATTTAATAATCCGGCTATTATTAGGAATTATGGCGCCTTCAGGTGTACCAGTAAGGGAAATAATCTTTGTGAATTTAACCGATAATTCATTCAGTTCGTTCAGTGTCGCTGGTCTATAACCCTGAGCGGTAACTAAATTATGAACTTCATCAATAATCAGTATATAATTTGAAGCTACAAATTGATCGTATCCAAATAATTTTGGCAATGAATCATAAGTAGAACAAATTAGTGATGTATTTGGATTGGTTATTGCTTTATATGTATCATGGCTTGATGTATTGCTTGTAATAGCAATTGATCTATATTTGCTCTTATATGTTTCAGCCAGTTGTTCGGTAATTGGAATGGTTGGTGCAACAAGGATTATTTTTTTGCCAAGAGCAATTCCTCTATCAATCATTGATGTTGTTTTACCGGAACCAGTTTTAGATATAATGGTGTAATTATTCTTATCCGTGAGTATTTCATCAACGACAGAACTGTCATCTTCTTTTTTATCATCAAATTTTGCATCATCAATGTATTTATTGAAATAAACAGTTTCGCCGGGGATACCTAAATTTTCAAGTATAGATTTATTTGAATAAACGTGTGAATTAGTCTCTACCTCAACTACATCGATTCCAAATATCTTTTTAATTTGTTCTTTGTACTTATCACCATATATAGCTTTTGCTAATCCCGGAATATTATAACTTGCTCGAGAGGTGTGGCAATATGCTATACCGTTATCATGGTAGATTGAAAATGAAGGGTGTTTATCGTCGTGAACCGGGCAGCAAGCCTTATAATAATTGCCGCACTCCTCTCCTTTAACCCCCAGCATTTCATATGCTTTTATAATGCCGAATGTTTTTATTATTTGTTTGTGTGTATTTCGGTCCATTATTAAACTGTTTTCTTGAACAGTAGGAATACCTGCAGCAAAATTCGTTGTTTCACTTTTACCCGATTCACTTTTTCTAAAGTATTCTTCTACTAAAGATGATGGCACTTCATTTATCTCATCCAGGGGGGCATTAAGCACGTATTGTGAAGTATTACCGTTCTTATCTGATTTAACAATTGAAGGAGCAAGAACTACATACTGTTTTTTACCACGTAGTTCAATGTGGCCGCCTTCAACTGAAATCTTGGCGCCGGAAAAAGGTTTGTCTGTTTTTATAAATATATGGTAGCCGCCAGAAGCAGTATTCTGGTATACCGGGAAATCTATTCCCAGTTGCTGAACAATGGAATCGAAATAGAATTTAGTCTTATCTGAATACACATCAATATCAATTACGCTTAAGTATTTACCTTCGTGCCTCGTCCCGAGTAGCAGTCCGATATTCTTATCCTTAAAGTCTGCAGGGTTATATTTCTTTTGACCTTCAAGATTTTGCCAGCCTTTTACTACCGGTTTTTTAATAAGCTTAATTAGTGGAAATATTGTATAGCCGTTGTTTATATATTCGTTGCATTCTGTACTGAAATCATTAGCCGAGTGTTGCATTTGTATACTCTCAATAAAATTAATAATTACCCTTTTGTGGGAGTTGGTTTATTGTGAATTGACTTTTAGTGCCAGTGGTTTTGATTAGTTCGTGTATAATTGGTGTGGCTTATAAACAAAAAAATTCTTTGAGTTCTTTAAGGGCCATTAATATGAAAAAAATCCTGATAAAAGCTATAGGATGATTATCTAAGTAAATAAAATAATCTTTGATACGTGAGATCAGTTTTTTCAATTTCATTATTTCACCCCCTTTCTCTTTTTTGTTAAGTACCGGTTCACTTCTGTTTCAGAAAGAATGTAGTTCCGGCCAACCTTCTTACCTTTTAGCTTTCTTTTTTTGATTAAGACCCATAAGTATTGACGTGATATTTTAAGCAGCTTTGCCGCCTGCGGAATAGAAATAAAATCCAATTGTACCTCCTAAGTTTAAAAATATTTACGTCGTAAATAAGTGGGCTGGTAACGGTGAGATCAAGAGTGACTTATGCCAATAATTGTTCAGATAGATATTAATGATTTACCGGTGTCCTCAATTAATGTTATTAGTAAGGTTGCAAATGGTATTGTCAAGGGCGATAAATGTAAAAATGACCAGTGATTTTACCCCTTAGTCGGTGAAATGGATTTTACTAACGCCATTCTGTATATAAAAATATACATAAAAACTCGTTTAGACTGAAGTGAATATTTCTATACGAGGAAGATTAATTCAATTAAATATTTTTATGTACAACAAATCATTATTGATCAGGCGGCCATATTTAGTCGCATCCCCTCATTAATATATCTTTTAAAGACATAGGTAAATCTATTTTAACGATTTTCCGCGTGACTTAGCCTTTACCCATCTACAATTTTACACATTGTTTTTTCTATCACTTAATTACTGAAAGGTAGTTTACTAATGCAGAAATATTTTGAAATGTTTATTCTGTATAACTCTAAAGGTAAAATGGCCGACAGCAAATCCTCTATTCATAATCTTTCCCCTAAAAGGAAAAGAACTAAATCTCAACATTAAGTAACCATTCATTTTTATGCCTCGCCGCCGGGGCATAAACTTTAACTCACTAACTCATTCACTTTCAAAAAGAACTTATGGACAATCAAGACCTAAGACTATTTTCAAAATCGCAGACAGCTAAGTTACTTGGTATAGGCAAAGAAAAGCTTGGAAAGTTACTCGTCAGCGGCAGACTTGGCTTCATTCAGATCGATGATAGAATATATATCCCTTATTCGGAGATACTGAATTTCATAAAAGAGAATACAGTTAAACTTACCGAGGAATCCGCGAAACAAATTATACGACGACCTTTCTCAAAAATGAATTCTGAGACATCTACCAACGCTCAGTTTGACAGCATTTCACTATTTAATAAACTTTTGGAGAGGAACACAAATGGCAAGTATATATAGCAAGAGGGGTATCATTTACGTAAGCTGGTATGATAGTATAAAGGGGAAACGGATGAACAAATCAACCAGGCTTAAGGCTACAAAAGAAAACTTTAAGGTAGCCAGGACTATTGCTCAGCAGCTCCAGGCAGGCCTGGAGCAAGAGCATGATATTTATAGGCAGTTGGGTATAATGAAGATGACCATCGCAGCAGCATTTGAGCACTTCTTGAGAAACAATTCCGATAAACATCCAAAGACGGTAAAGGACTATCACCGGTTTTATAAATTCTTTAAGCAGAGCTTCGATGAGAATGAAGCATGTACAGTTATTACAAAACTAACAGTTGAGGAGTGGATTACGGAAATAAAGAAACTTCCTATGCAGAAGAACAGCATCTTTGATATATTTAAGCAAGCAAATCATTTCCTAAATTTCTTATTCGAGTACAATTATGTTCCGATGTTTAAAATTAATAAGGATATCAGGCCGAAGACGGAGGTTAAGGAAAAGATAGTATTTTCAGATGAAGATATTGTGAAGATATTTGATGGACTTGCAGGCAAGAATTCTAATTTCAAAACACTGATCTATTTGGGGTTCTACAGCGGGTTAAGAAGTTCGGATATGCTTACTATCAAGGTTAGTGACATTGACTTGGGCAAGAAAGAGTTAAAGTATTACTCACCTAAAAGAAAAGTTTATCGGCAGGTAGCGTTTCATGAAGATCTCGTTGCAGTACTTTCTGAACGTAAGAAGCAATTGAATGAAGGTAAGTTATTGGATTACAGCAAAATCGAAAGTCTTAATAGAGCCTGCAGCAGATATTTTGAAGAAATAAAAATAAATAAGAAGGGCTATTCAGCCCGTACATTCCGAAAGACATTTATTACTATTGCCCGTCGGTGCAGGATGGATGCATCCATAGTGGCTGAATTAACCGGCCACGCTCATTCGTCTACAGCAGATAGATTCTATAACAGAATAGATATTGAACAAATGGTAGAGGAATTAAGAAAGTTCAAACGTCCTCAGATTACTAATGATAAAACTAGCTAAATGTGGAAGTAATATGGAAGTACAAATGTTAAAAAAAATGACAAAAGTAGACGAAAAATCTAGATGCAGTAGGGAAGTCAGAAATAAAAAAGCCTCAAAATGTTATGTTTTTAAGCTTATCCTATTGGTTCAAAGATTAAAATAGCTGTTTTGTGGCTTTGTAATCAGCAGGTCGTTGGTTCAAATCCGACTGCCAGCTCTCTAAAGTGCGAATCTTATAAGATTTCGCACTTTTTTATTTTAAAGAGTTCGATCTAACCTTCTGATTTCAACCTTTTGTTAAGTACTTTGTTAAGTACTTTTTCCGTTAAATTTAAGGAGGAAAAAGTATGTATTCTTTAATAAAAATTAAGAAATCACCATATTATCAATTGCTGTTAATCCAGAAATCAGGGAAAAGAACTACCATTTCAACAAAAACAAAAATTAAAAGTGAAGCATTAAAATTCCTAACACAGTTCAAAGAAGAAGAAATAGGAAAGAAACAGACACAAAGTATAACATTAGAAGAGCTCAAAAACATCTATTCAGATTATGCCATTATGAAATATAGTAAAAGCTATATAAGGACTTCGGACTCAGCCTTCCGAATCCTGATCAAGAAGTTTGATAAAGATACTTTGCTAAAAGATATGACAGTACCCGCGCTGGAAACATTTTTTCTTGAACGTTATGGTGAAAGTAAGTCCGGTGCGCATCTAAATTACCGGACACTTAAAGCAATATTTGAAAAAGCTGTAGAGTGGAATTATATCATATTTAATCCCATGAAGAAAATCAGGATGCCTAAAATGCCTCATAACAACGTCTTGGCTATTAGTGATGAGGAATTCATAAGAATACTCAACCAAGAACCTAAAGGCTCATTACGGCTGTTCTATGAGATTGGTAGGGGGACAGGTATGCGTTTATCCGAAATTATCAATCTAAAATGGAATCAAATCGATTGGGCTGGAAAATTGATTAGAGTACTAAACTCGGAAGGATTTACTACAAAAAATAAAAAGGAAAGGGTAATTCCTATGAGCAGCCGGGTAAATGAAATTTTAACCTTTTTAAGACCACAAATTCTTAATATCAATTTTTTAGATGACCTCATCTTCAAAAACGATAATGGAATTATATTCCAAAGAGATTTTGTAACCAAGAGATTTAAGAAATGCATTCGTAGGGCAGATGTTAATCCCAGATATCATTTCCATAATTTGAGAAGTACTTTTGCAAGCGATTTAATACAGAAAGGCGTTTCTATATTTATAGTTCAAAAGTTACTCGGACATTCATCTGTTGCAGTTACAGAACGAAACTATGCACATTTACAAACCGAAACATTAAAAACAGCGATTAATTTATTATAGACTATTGTTGATATTAGATCTTAAGAATCAATGGAAATCAAAAAAAAGAATCAGAACTATAATATCGTTCTATTCAAATAAAAAGAGCCAACACGGGACTCATAATGGTACAACCCCATAAAATGCCTCGATTATAACCTGTATTTCAAGTATGCGGAGAATGCGGCGAGCCGGCCTCTCCGCAAAATATCCTATATGATGATAACTTAGGGGAGTTATTTACAATATTCTTACGGTGATAACGTTTGAAAGCTTACTTTAGTTGGCTTTTTTTTTGACCTGTATGGAATTACTACCTCACATCTAATCCCGGTTAGTAATTGCTCCTTAACTGGATAAATGATTTTTTTTTCTAATTTTGTCCGATTTCAAAATTATTAAGCGGGTTCTCATATAGTTATTAGTTACAATGTTTTTTTATTTTATCATAGGCATCACTATCGCCAAGTTCTCCAGCTTTACTCCAGTCTAAACAAGCTCCGTCCTTATCATCAAGGTTATATTTATCGATACCACGGAAGTAATAAGCATCCGCATAATTAGGGTTAATCTCTATAGATTTGTTATAATCTTGAATTGCTCCTCTGTAATCTTCTAAATTATCTTTAACAAAAGCACGGAAATAATATGCACTTGCATAATTAGAGTTAATCTCTATTGCTTTATTAAAATCCTGCATTGCCCTTAGATTATCTTTTAAAAGATATTTTGCAACTCCACGGCCGCAATATGCCTCATCATAATTAGGGTTAATCTCTATCGCCTTGGTATAATCGTGTACCGCTCCCTGGTAATCTTTTAAATATTTTTTTATAATGCCACGATTATTATAAGCCATAGCATAATTTGGATTAATTTTTATTGCATTGGTATAATCTTGAATAGCTCCACTGTAGTCCTCTAAATTAACTTTCGCAAGGCCACGACTATTATAAGCCAAAACAAAATTTGGATTAATCTTGATCGCTACATTAAAATCTTGAATTGATCCCTGAAAATCTCTTAAATCATATTTTGCATTACCACGGTTATCATAGGCCAAGGCGAAATTTGGATCAATCTCAATTGCTTTATTAAAATCTTGGATTGCACCTTGGTAATCTTCCAAATCATATTTTGCATTACCACGATTATCATAAGCTTTAGCAAAATTTGGATTAATTTCAATCGCTTTATTAAAATCTTGAATTGCGTCTTGGTAATCTTCTAATAAAACTTTAACAGTTCCACGATTATAATATGCTTCAATAAAATTTGGATTAATTTCAATCGCATTATTAAAATCTTGGATTGCATTATGGTAATCTTCTAAGTTATTTTTTGCCAGACCACGATTATAATAAACTTCTGCATCGTTAGAATTAATTGTTATGGCCTTTGTGTAATCTCGTATTGCTCCAATATAATCTTCTAAATCTGTTTTAGCCAGACCACGATTATTATATGCCCATGCATAATTAGTGTCAATCTCAATTGCTTTATTAAAATCTTGGATTGCACCTATATAGTCTTCTAAGTCATCTTTTGAAATACCACGATTAGTATAAGCAATTGCATCCTTAGGATTAATTTCAATCGCTTTATTGTAATCTTGAATAGCTCCTTTATAATCCTCTAAGCTTGCTTTAACAAGACCACGATTATTATATGCCGGTGCATAATTAGAATATTTTATTAAAAAGCTTGTATAATAATTTTTTGCCTCTTGATAATTTCCTTTCTCATAAGCATCGTATCCTTTAGAAAATAATTCATAATCTTTATAAGATTCATCTTTAGAATATGAATTTATTTTTACAGCTAAAACATCATCAATAGGTATAGCAAAGTTTAAATTTTGCCCTTCACTCAATGTTAGTGTACTTATCCCTATCAACTCTCCCTTTTCATTTACTACAGCTCCACCACTGCTTCCGGGAGAAATACTTGCTGTAATCTGAATAAAATTTCTTCCGGTTGATTCATCATTTCTTAAACCGCTAATAATTCCTTCCGAAATTGTATTCTCAAAACCTAAAGGGCTACCAATTGCATAAACTCTTTGTCCAACATTTATTTTTTGAACATCACCAATTTGTATTGATGGAAATTTATTTGCATCAATTTTCAGAATTAAAATATCCTTCTCGACATCAATTCCTATTATGTCAACATAGGGAACTACATCTTTATTATGCAACACTTCCAATTTTTCGCACCCTTCAAGGACATGGTAATTGGTAACGATGTATCCTTTATCATTTATAACCACCCCGCTCCCTTGTTTTATCAATTCATCATTAGCATTATATGCCTGAATAACTACCACTGCATCAGAAACATTTTTATAAATCTGTTCGGCAGTTAAAGATTGACTAAATGAATTGAATTGGAAAAGCAAAAACAAAATAAATAGATTAAATTGCAGAAGAATGGTTCTTTTAATCATTTTTTTAATCCATTTGTAAATTTAATATGAAATATTAAGGTATTCTTAACTTTTATTTACAATTTAATTTGACTTCACTTCCTCAAAATATACCGTAAATTTAATTTTCTATTATAATTGAATTAATTACTTGTTTAGCAACCACTCTATTTTCGTCAGTTGTTGGATAGAGACATATAACTTGCCATAGTCTTGAATTTTGAAACAATAAACCGGCTAAAAATTCCGTATCTTTATCATTCATTTTCAGAGTCCCAGTTACAATTTTACCCAAATGACCATCAATATTATAATCTAAGGAACTGCATTGAAAATCTGTAATGCCAGTCGCTTGTTTCATATAATTATTATAACCATCTGCAACTTTGTCTAAATCGAAAGTTAGATTTTCTTGAAATTCTGTATAGTGAATACTTATTGTTAAAGATGTAAATTTATTATCATTGGAATAATTATAATAATATTTAACACTATTATTATATTCGTTAGTAATTTTATTAGTACCTTGTATAAAAGCAGATGGTGATTCTATATTTAAATGTGCATCTGGTAATGTGTACCTTTGCAATTGACCTGGGTGAAGGTTTGATTTATTGATTGTATATGAAAATAATACATTTATTAATATTAAAGCAAGAAGGACAATAGTATAAGTTATAATAACAGAAAGAGAACTACGTATCCAATCGACTTTTATTTTCACCAAATATTTTTGTCTAAAAATAAAATATAAAAACATACTTGCAGCAAATCCAAATATTGATAATATACCCCCATATTCACCTATATTGTTAAAGTCTTTATTAGCTTGAGGAGAATAAAATTCATATGCGAAAAACAGCCAACCCCAACCCCAACGTTCTTTAAATTTATCCCACCAACTTATTTCTAAACTATTAGATGAATGTAAACGATATGTTGATGGTTTACTATTATTAATGTTATTGTCTTTATTCTGTGATCCTTTATTTTTTTGTTCAGTATCTACCTTATTCTTTCCATCATCAACAACATCTTTAGATGAAACCGCTTCAGCATTATTTCCCTTATTATTTTCTTGAAGTGTTTCATCAGGTAAATTTTGTCTAATTTTTGATAATTCTGTACCGCAATTATAACAATAATTCGAATTCTCAATTTCCGTCTTTTCACCGCATTTGGGACAAAACATAGAAGCTCCCTTTCCATCTAAAATATTTTATGAAAAAAATGCTAAAAGCCAAAAAATGTCAAATTGAACAAATGGTTAACTATTACATTTTTACAACTGAAAGAATTTTTGTTTTTTTTATTTATGCGTGACTCATCCTAAATATAGAAAACTTAACATAGTTATAATTTCTAAACTTGTCCCTGTCTTAATTTAGCAAACCTTTTTGATTAAGTAAATCAAATAAAGTATAAATTCTTATTCATTAATTTAACCAGTAGTGATTAACCTTTTTTCAAAAATTATACTTAGGAATAATACAATTGCAAATACAATGTCAATGCTTTGCCAAGCATCTTTATCAAATGAAATTTTAATAATAGGATTCATAATTATCGCCGCAATTACAAACAATTGAGGCGTAACCTTAACTTTGTCTTTGTTATCTAATAAAGTGAAATAAACAAATCCAACCATCCCCAAAATTCTAATTAACTGATAATACCAATATGGCATTTTTGAAAGACATAAAAGAAAAGTACATGCAAATAAAAATTTATAAATGTTTTTCTGCTTTTCAAATATAATTTTACAAATTGATTTAAAAATGCTTATTATTTTTTCGGGGATATTAGAAAATATAATAAAAATAATTATCACAGCGAATGAATAAATATAAATCTGGTATAATGTTTCATTATCCATAATTCCACCTATTTATTTTTAAAACAGTTCACATATTATGTAATATTTTAATAATTAAAAGAATATAACTGAATGAAAAGATAAGGTATAAAATTTAAGTATAATGAAGATGTTACCTTTAATGAATATTCCTGTGCATATAAATCGATTTTAGGTGAATAATTTAACTTTTCCTGCTTGTTTAAGATTAATGTGGAATCTATTAACAGCAGGACTCCCCACTCAGAATTTATAAACATTATCTATTGCTAACTAAGCGATATTCGAGGTTTTTTTTACCAATACTATGTATTTTGTATCATTTTTAAAATATAAATCATTATCGCGAGCACAAAATGATCAATTCGGACTATTCAGAATCAAACTGTTTTGGTAAACATTTATGCGTACAGGATAGTTTCGGCCACCGAGGAATAAAACAGATGTGCGAGTATCTCGGCTTCATCAATATAAAGCAAACCTGTAAGACTGATTACATTTTAAATCAGCCCGTCATGTACCTTACAGAAAAGTAGTAATAGTATATTATTCAATAACCCGCACTCAGCTAATCCCATTTCATAACTGAATTGTTTGCATAACTTTAATGCGGTTTAAGCATTAATGTTAGATCGGCTTTACATAAGTATCATTTTGGTTTTTAAAGGTTTGACCCAGTTGTTAAGAATTTAACCTTCACATATAGTTATAGTTCATTCCTTTCTAATTCTCTCGATTATCCCTGTGCTCTGATTATATCTAAATCCTGCTTAAGTATACCGAACAGGATGAATAAATACTCCATTGAAACAAATCTGTGCCCCAAAAACCAATCTATGACAAAAAGTAGACAAATACTCGAATGGGAATACCATATGTTTTAAAGTAGGCTGAAAATCTAAGGCCGACTAATATAAGAGCAATAACGACAGTGTTTAATGTCTATTAAAATTTATCGGAGATAGGACATAACTATGAAATATGAATTCTATGAAACTGTAATCCTTCATAGGGAATCAGTTCCGGATTGCTAATTGCAGTATCTGGAATAAACTCCGAAAATTGAGATGTGTATTTGAGAAATTCAAAAGAGCGGGATTTATCTGTACATAATCTTTCTCCGGTATTACGGGAAAATCTAAAGGAATGTTTATGAATAACAATGATGATTTCGAAGTGACAATTCAAAAAAAATTAAGTCAAGTAAGTAAACTTGATGGTGAACTAAATCAAATTAGTGCATTATTTCAAGATGGTAATCATGATTTAAATCAGCAAAAGCTTAAGCAATTTGATTTTGTCAATCACAAAAAAATAGAAATAAAAAATGAAATACATAAGATGGTTCGGGATCAAATGTATATTAATACCGAGAACAAATTTGAACCCATTAAAGTAGTTGCAAATATAATAGCACGTGGGTTTGAACCAAAGCGTAAGATTGAAAAACCAATGACCGAAAAGGAATAAATAATTTTCTTAACTATTCCACTGGTTAATCTACATTAAACTGAATCTTTTTAATAATTTACTAATTTGCCTATTGTGAAATAGTTGAAGAATGTTCTATGGTTCTTATAAGTAATGAATAATAAAAAACAATTCAATCTGATTATACAACTTTCGACTTTGTACGTAAGTTAAAGATATTCACTTCTATTCCTTGTGGTCATTCGGTTCTATTACATCATCAAATTCGAATCCAAATGTATTTTATAGTTTAATTAGTACTGCACTAAGTCAATCCTGTGTCCCCAAAACCACTCTCCGCCAAAAAGTATACATTCTTCCGAAATGAAAAACTCTATGTTAAAAGATAAAATCAGTCGTTTAAACTGAAATTTTTTAAATAACACTATTAAAGCAGTTGATTAAAGGAGACAATAACATGCCAATAAAACCAGAAAGAACTAAAAAAGTTCTCAAAAGACGTAAAAGTGTTGAAGAAATATTATCGTTACTTGAGGACGTCCGCAAAGATTTTGCAACCGGGATACCTAAAAATTTATTGAGGAAAAATTTTGTTGAGGATACCAATGAACTTCTTACAAACGTTAAAGTTGCCATAATTGATTGTGCCAAATACGATCATTCAATTTATAACGATGTCAATATAGAAGAAGACGACCAAACGTTGGAAAGTACAAAGGTGTAAAATGAATCTAAGCTTTATAAAACTCGCTATTAATATATTGGACGATCCCAAAATCAAATATATCCTGAAGATGCCTGATGGTTATATCATGTTTATGCTTTGGATTGGATTGCTATGCTTAGGTATGAAATCAGGACGTCCCGGAACGGTAGAAATTGGAGATCATATTCCATTTACACCAGAAATGTTGGCAAATCATTTCAACCTTGAACTCAATACAGTCAAGTTAGGATTTGATACATTTCTAAAATTAAAAATGATTGAAATATGGGTAGACGGTACTGTATACATCACCAACTTTGAACATCATCAGCAGTTAGAGAAAATTGAAAAAGCACAAGAAGTAAGCCGGAGCAGTTCAAGACGCTACAGAGAAAAAATTAAATTACTTAGTGACGGTCACGTCAACATTAGTGACGAGACAGATAAAGATAAAGACATAGATAAAGAAAAAGAACAAGAGTTAATTGAAGAATTTAAAAATTTATTTTGGAATCAATTTGGGAAGAAGATTAATTGGGACAAGTGTTTTGCCAAATGGAAAAAATTGAATGCGGAAGACAAGGCAAAAATTAAAATCCATGTTCCGGCATATGTAGCATCAACACCGGATATGCAATACAGGAAACATCCGCTTACCTATCTTAATAATAAATCATGGAACGATGAGATAATAACCAACAGCGAACAAGGGGAGGATTTACTTGATGATTTCTAAGAGAATTATAATTTGGTTTAATAGTTATTACTTATTACCAAATAGGTTAACTCAATGGATTATTGACATACTCAATTTGAAGGAATTTTAAAAATGAACGTAAAAGAATATTTACTGCGTAAGGGAATCAAATTCACAGAAACTCATAATAGTTCTGGTTTACAGGCTAAAATGAACTGCCCAAAATGTGGCGATAAAAATTCATTTGGGATAAACTTAGAAACCGGTGCTTTTCAATGTTTCAGAAAAAATAGATGTGGAATACAAGGGAACTTTTCAGACTTCCAAAGATTTTACGGGGATGAATCAGGCTATCGAAGAGATTTGTTTATCAGGCGTGAGAGGAAATATTCGGTGCCCACAACAAAGCCAGAGCGGATAAACGAGAAAACTAATAAATGGTTTCAAGACAGAAAAATATTACCTGAAGTAGCAGGCCATTTTGATATAGGACTTTCACCGGACGGCAAAGCTATAATGTTTTTGTACCACAAAGATAAAAAACTCGTGAATGTAAAATACCGTTCATTGACTGAGAAAACTTTTTACAAGGAGAAAGATTGCAAATCGGTTTTGTGGAACCAAGATAATATTACGGAGAAGACACTTTTTATTTGTGAGGGCGAAGCCGATTGTATAGCGTTGTATCAATACGGTATTGAAGGTGTATCCATTCCTTCTGGTGTAAATGACACAACTTGGATTGAAAATGATTGGGATTTCTTAGAGAAGTTTAAGGAAATAGTTATCATAATGGATAACGATATAGCAGGGCAGTCCAGTATAGAAAGCATTGTTAATCGTTTGGGAAAATGGAGATGTAAAAACGTGATATTACCCTGCAAAGATGTGAATGAATGTTTAATACAGGGAATAACAAAAGAAGAATTTAGAGAATTCATAAATAATGCATTAGAGTTCAATATATCCGAATTAAAACATTGTGATTACTATGTTGACGAAATAAATGAGTATAAAAACAATCCTTCTAAACTGTACGGAACGATTACAAGTAATATTAAATTAACCGAGCTACTGAAGGGCTGGAGATGTGATGAAGTTTCTATATGGACGGGACAAAACGGAGCCGGAAAATCAACCCGCTTATCGCAAGAAGTAATTCATTTACTAAGGCAGGGTAAAAAATGTTGTATTGGTAGCTTTGAAATGCCACCTCGAAAATATTTATGGTGGTTAATGAAACAAGCATTAAAGAAAAATATTATTACCGATTATGATGTTAATTCTGTGTTAAATGAATTTGCGGAAAATTTATTTGTAATCGATATTGTCGGAGAAATTGAAAAAGACAAATTATTTGAGATAATTGAATTTGGTTGCAGAAAATATGGGATTGAGGTAATTGTTATCGACAGCTTGATGAAAGTGAATTTATCATGTGATAGTAATAAGCTATATGGCGAACAAAAAAACTTTGTAAATAAGCTTGCGGATTTTGTTAAAGAATATAAATGCCACATCCATTTGGTAGCGCATCCCCGGAAAGCAAAGACTGATGATTACGAAAGTGATAAAGTGGACATAGCTGGAAGCGGAGATATTACGAATATAGCCGACAATGTTTTTATGCTTTACCGTTTTTCAGAGGCTCAAAGGGAAAAAAGGAAAAAAGCTGGTATAGAACCATACGATTCCTATTTAGAAATTAAAAAAAACCGGGAACACGGTGAACTTGGAAAGGTAGGATACTATTTTAATAAAGAGTATAAAACATTTGAGACAGAGAAAGACAAATGAGAGTTCACAAATGTTTGTAAAAAAGGATGAGTTTGGTATTTATTAAAATAATTCTTCTGAATTTCCGTAGTGTCAAAAAGTATACAAACATTTCTTATAATAAGCGTTAATATATAAGTCAATAATCATTGGGTTAAGCCTAAGAGCATCAAATTAAAATGTAAAGACAGCTGATTTTAGGAATTTATTAAATGCAAGATGTTTTAGAAATATTAAGGGAAAATTTAAAGAAGAATGAGCAAACGACCTTAGATAAAATATTAATGCTTATTGAAAATATTATACCCCCAAAGTCACTTAAGCAGTTAGCGGAAGAATATTCCATTTATGCTGGATTAAGATATACGCCAAATACAATAAGAACAACAAAGTCAGTGCTAAAGATATTGTTGGAACATTTTGGTGAAGAGACATTATTACGAACATTAAATTCTAAGAAACTTGAAACTTTCTTGCTTAATAGATTTCAGCAATCAAAGTATGGTGCTGCACTTTTATATAGAACATTAAGAAGTATTTTTGAGAAAGCTAAAAGTTGGGGATATATCCCAAAAAATCCTTTCGTAGAAATAAGACTTCCAAAGATTCCTAACCATAAAGTATTATCCATTAGTGAGACCGATTTTCAAAAGATACTGTGTAAGGAACAAAGTTGGTTACTTCAAATACTATATCAAATAGCCTTTAATACCGGAATGAGGCTGGGTGAACTTTTAAATTGCAAATGGCACTGGATAAATTTAGATGAAAGAATAATTACGGTAAAAAACGACAACACATTTACAACTAAGTCCAAGTGCGAGCGTAGTATTCCCATGACCGATAGTTTATATCAGCTACTGGTAGATTTTAAATATAAATCGGGTAATTCTAAAGAAGAGGACTATCTTTTCCAGAAATGCAAAGGTATAAAACTCAACAATGATTTTGTTAGTAAAAAGTTTAAAAAATGCGTGCACAGTGCCGGAGTTAATCCCAAATATCATTTCCATTTACTGAGAGCATCTTTTGCATCAAGCTTGGTAAATGCTGGTTTGTCAATTTATAGTGTTAAAGAGTTATTGGGGCATTCGAGCGTAACCACTACAGAGAAACACTATGCAACTATGAATCTTGACTCTCTCCGTGAATCTATGTGCAATATTAAATAAAGTAATAAATGCTTACTTAATACATAATATTGTGCAAATATTGCAATAAAATTAGTAAAAAAACCGAGGGAATTAGCATGAAAGTTTTGAAATTAAATCCAAAACAAAATAAAATTAAGGAAGATAAAGATACCCCCCCTGCCCGGCGACGGCTACTTAAAAGAATTAAATCTGTTAAGGATATTGATACAGCACTCAGCCTTCAACGATCCGTCATTGGTCTATATCAGCGAGGAGAGATTGATTCCAACGAAGCAAAAAGCTTAAGCTATCTTTTACAAAACTTTGTTTCAATTTACCGGATACAATTTGAAACTTCTGAGATTTATGATATCATTTATTATGAAGTGAATGTAAAGGTGCGCGAAGTGGTCAAATATTTTCAGGAATACATAACTTCAATTTGCGAGGAATTACAACTGTCTGAAGAACAGGAAAAGAAAATTGAGGAAAGATATTTAGGAAGGCAACAAAAAATAATAGATGATATTAAAAAGCTACGCAGTAAAATTAAAGAGGAGATAAATAAGAATACATCGTTTAAACTTAAATCGGATGATGATTCTTCCAAGAAAGTAAATCTGATAATGAATGAAATTGCTAACAAGCTTAACAGTCAAGAGAAATATCAGCTTTATGATGAGCTTCAAAAAAGTTTTTAATGTCCCAATATTGATAACAATACTAATTATTAAAAGGAAAATAAGACTATGTCTATAATTAAAATAATGATACATCGAGCGGATAAATATTTATTGGCTTTATTCATTTTGGTTTCTTTATTTTACTGCTTATGGAAACAAGAAAGGCAGGCAAAAAAGAAAATTAAACGAACTAAGCTTAATTGAAAAAATAAGAAGTCCACTATTACATATTGTAGCTACATTCTTTCGAAATCCGGTGCGCATTTTTATATGGGGATATTAATCCAGGTTGGTGTCTATGTAAGATGAAAGTGAGTATTAAATTCCCGATCGTTAAGGAAAAAGTTAAGTACTGAACGAAAATCTTTTGTATTCTTACTGAATTTTAAGTTTGACGGCTGATATGGCATCAGCTGTGAAGAATTTAAAATAGAATTAAAAATTTGAAAAAAACCTAAATCGGGATAAGGATGTCAACATAATAAGAGTTAATCAGAAATATATCTTCGGAATAAAGTATTATTAAATATTATAGATAGTTGCTCCAAATACGGCTCTTCCCATCTGGGAGGGGCCCGGCAAGGAAGAATCAAATGTTTTGAGCGTCTTACTGATTGAAATCTTCGTAAGGTATCCTTCCTTGAGTTAAGGAGGGACTTATCCGGAGAATTCATTTCAATAGTTAAATTCTTTACAAATGGAGTATACGCATCTTGGTGAGCTGATGAACTGGAACTTGGGATAAAACAAGTTCGGCATCAGTATACTGATTTCAGGGAAGTAATTTTCGGCAGTAACTTATTCAGACTTGGTGATACAAACATATTAACATTCTTTCTCAGTGAGTCAGATGGGATGATAGAATTAGCTGCCTGAAATTCCAATAAAACCGACACTTCAACAGCAGTACTTACTGTTACCCAGGACAAATGGATATGACACCCCAAATTTTTACCGGATTAGCTATAAGAACTTAAGAGCTAAGAAGATATTTGAGCAGATCGATAGGATTGATAGTCTTGATATTTTATCTCTTCTGCGAGAAGAAGATGTTAAATTTTCGCGGACGAGACCTAAACCGGCTTTCGAAACTCTCCAAGAATTATAAAGTGGTAAAAAAATAGTAAGAAATATTGCGAAATCAAGATAATTATTAAATTGTTGTTTAATTCATTGGCTACAAGAGTTATAGTTTACAACAATTTATTTCATCTATTGATTTTAACTTGTAATATTCCTTAAATTTATCTATATAATAGAGGGAAAATATGCAATATTCCGGGATTATAGTATTAACGGAAATGACACGCTGGGCCTTACACATCGCTATGAAATATTTTACCTTGCATAATTATTAATCTAGTGGCAGTTATTAAACTTAACTAAACATTCAAATAATTATATGTAAGTAATAGTGAATATATAAATCTGACAAGATAGAAATCAAATCAAAAAATTGATCTAAATAAAACACAAAGGTAAAGTATGAAATTAAAAATAGTTTATTCTTTATATATGTGTCTACTTTTTCTCATCACTTGCTCAGCAAAAAATGTAGGAGGTATTTATGGTAATAAAAAACATCCTCAAAATTATTTTGAATTGAAATCGGATGGATCCTTTTTTATAAAAGAAAGAGGTGAAGGTGTTGAGGGCACTTATAAAATAGACGGAGACATAATTACTTTCGTTTATATAAATGGAAAGGTATACAAAGCAAAACTGAAGAATAATGAAATAATAGATGAAAGAGGCGAAGAATGGTTATTTTGGGCATATGGGAAAACCGGGTTGGATTATGAAAAAGCTCACATAGATATATCAGAGTCCTTAAAAAAAATAAGACGAAATTTAGATGCAGCAGTTCGTGAAGGGAAAATGACTATAGCCCAAGCCAACCAACAATACGACATAATTAAGAAACATATCGAGAACTCGCTTAAAACTGACGATACAAATGCACCTAGTTCTAAAAATGATGAGACTAATACTCCAGATAAATCTGATAGAGATGCTATTATTTCGAGATTAAACGATCTAGGAGCATTGGCTCAACAATATTTTAAAAAACCGCTTTCCTACGGTGGGGGCGGAAATTCATTTATTGGGTGGGTTATTCCTGAGCCATTAGTAAAAAACGTAGATGGTTATTATGAAGTGAATAAAATTAATAATAAAGAAATTGAGCTTTTGGGTATAGGAAATCAAATTGGTAAAGATGGTCAAGGTATGGTTAAAGTTACAATGATTGTGGGTAGCGATAATATAATAAGTACAAGCATAAATAACTGATTTAAAGAGGGATTATTTGATCAAATAATTTAATTTTTGATACTTTCACGACCGAGATAGCTGTCTAATTCAGTAGAATTTAGTTTATTAGAATAGAGTTACGGAGCTTAATCAGCCATTAAAGAGGATTATACTAAAAAAGTTGTTTATATATAATTAACATGTACTTACATACAGAAGAGCGAAAAACTACGATTTGGTATTTTAATTAAAATGGAGGATAAAAATACGACAAATCTAATGACAATTCTTATCTTATCTCTAATTGCATTTAACTGCAGAAATTTTTCAAACACTCGAGACAAATCTCTTTTTACTTTAATCTTAAGTTTTCCTATTGATAATACAGTTCTAATCGCAAAAAGTAAAGTGAACAACCTAAACCCATTTTTAAAAAGAATTGCTTAGGCTAATCAAAATGGAATGGACTATGAACTGTAAATATTCTATACAACAAGTTGGATCGGAAAGCCGAGTGATTTTTGGGAAATAATTGTTGAAGCAAAATGTCTATTTAATAATAACTAAGGCTAAAATTTATGGAAAACTTAAATAACAACACGGAACAGCAATACAAGAACCTTCAAACAACTACAATAAACAACTTGTCAAATAGACGACAATTAATTCCACTTGCTTTTGCTCTTGTCATTGTTTTTTTCTTTTTTACTTTCTGTAATTTTGAATGTGCAGGCCAAAAATTCGGATCTGTAACAGGTTTCAATCTTGTTACTGGGACGGAATTAGCCAGCCGAGATATGATTACCGGAAGTGAAACAAAAGGGCAAGAAATTCCACCAAACGTCTGGGCAATTTTTGCATTTGCCGCATCCATCATAGGACTGGGTGCGTTCCTAATTAGAGAAAAAAGAGAAGCAAAGATTGGAACTGGTGCGGGTATAATTGGTTTTGGCTCATTAATCATTCTTCAATTTGCTATTAAAAGTGCTATCGACGAAAAATCAAGAGGGGGAGTAGATGTAGATTTTCAATTTCCATATTGGGGTGCTTTAATCTCATTTGCAGTTGCAGGGATAGTTAGTTATTTGCGAATGCAAGATAAACATAATATTGTTGTTGGTGTTCCTTTACAATCTACATTAACAACACCTCCAATTGAAAATAGTTCCCGATTGCAAACTTCCTTAAATTCTGTTCAACCATCTAACAATTTAGATATCGGGGATTGGTTCATAAACAATCAAAAAATTGTAAATGGATGGTTTAGAAAGAATAAAAAATATATTTTAATTGCTTTTGCCTCGGTAGTTGTTTTGTATGGAGTTTTTTATTTCTTTATCAAGAACGATCCCGAAAATGACGCAAAAAATGCTGCATCGGCTTTCTGTGATTGCTCAACAAAATATAATGACGCCATAATTAAAATTGATGGAGACTTTGTGAAATCATTCGACACATATGGTTTCAAGAAAAGACAGGAGGCAAGGAATAAATTACAGGAATTACAAAATTCAGCTAATGCAGATAATTCAACTCGTTTTAGTGCTGCACAACTAAAATATAATGATTTACGAAACCGATATATTACAGATCAGGAGATGCTTAGTAAATTTGATTTTGCTTACAACTCGATGTCTGGAACATGCAATCCCTCGAATCAGAGTCAATTAACATCAATGTATTCAGTTGTTGAGAACAAGATTACAGCCATCAAAGATCCCGAACCGGATATTGAAAAAATTAAAAACGATTTAATCGGGCAAAAAATTCCCGGTTGGAACTTTGAATATCTCTCAGAGATAAAACTCGCTACAATTTCTAACACTACTCGCTCCACTGCAAGGATAGAATTCCAAATTGACCTTCATATGGTTGGTTATACAAAAACTGATGATAGTTATAATGATGCTCAGGTAATTGTAACATATCTTTCAGGAAATGATGGTTGGTACTTTAACAATGTAAAAGAGATATACATCACTTATCAGAACCAAATTCTTTCTAACAACTGGACTGTAATTAATCCTATACCCAATTGTTCAATGCACGTAGATGATAATCAAAAACTTTCCTGGAAGACATATGATTGGAGTCCTGAAATAAAAACTGGACCGGATGCACGAAATGTTACTTTACCTAATTCTAACACTTATTTAGTAAAATCAAGAGAGGGACATGCTGTAACTGTGAAATGCACTTACAGGCCTCTCAATTAAGGAACTTCTAAATGAAAATAAAAATCATTCTTTTATCTTTTTTGCTTCTTTCATTTTATCAATTTGCATTAGCTCAATCAATAATTTACAAGTATTTGACAAATCTACAGAATGCAGGATTATTAGGACACGTAAAACAAATAAAAAATAGTTGCTACGCAGCATCTGAGAAATTTGGAGAAATTGTGGAGAATCGAAGTAAATTTTATGATGGGACTATTTCATATAAATATGACGACAAAGGCAATTTAATTGAAATACAAAACTATGATTCGGTTGGAAGCGTTGGAACTAAATATTTAATTAAATATGATAAAATTGGAAATTGGATTGAAACAAATATTTATAATCCGGATGGTAGTCTATACTATAAAAACATCATTAAATATGATGGTAAAGGAAATATGGTCGAAACTAACGGATATCATTCTGATGGTTCATTAGACATTAAAATTGCGAGAAAATACGATAGTAAAAGAAATATTATTGAAATCGATTGGTTTAATCAAGATGGTTATTTATTTCAAAAAGAAGTTTATAAATATGATGATAAAAGATATGGATTTAAATGGGATTTTTTTCGGATATTTCAGGGTACACCAGGTTTAAATACTCACAAGGAAGGTATTGCTAAATTAGATAGAAAAGGGAACTGTATTGAATCTGAATGTTACGACGTTGATATGCTAAATCATCCACTTGTTGAAAAGAATATTCGGACATACAATAAAAATGGTAACTTGATCAAAACTTACCACTTTGAATCGCCTTATAACAAAGTGTTAGAATATAACAATACTTGGACATACGAATATGATATTTATGGCAATTGGATTAAGAAAACAGAATATAAAGATAGTATTGTAAAATTCGTAAACATAAGGGATATAGAATATTATTCTAAATAACAATTATTGTATTGAATTGTCATATTGTAATGCAAACACTTCAAAAAGAGAAGTGAGAATGAATATTAAACTACTATGAGTACCTTAATGGATAACATAAAAAAATAGTCTTAAACTAATGTTTAAAATTTTGACATTAGGGATGATTATTTTAATTTTTCCCGGATGTAGTAATAATCTATCGAGAGGAAAGGCTGAAGATTTAATCGTTAAGAAATACAATGTGCCTTCTATTGAAACCATTAAAATTCGGAAAGTATATCTCAGAGGCGAAACAATGTACAGTATAAACCAAGGGGATGAACGGATTTTAAATGACTTAAAAAGTAAAGGATTGATTACAATCGTAGAAGATAACGAGGTAACAAACAATGGTTTTAACAGATACACTCATTGGACAAAAATGAATGTTGTGTTAACATTAGAGGGGAAAAAATATTTTATAAGTGAACACAGTGAACAACTTGAATCAGGTACGATCATTAATGTATATGAAGTAAAAACTTGTGATATTTCTTTCGGAGAAATAAGTGGCATACAAGAACAGGAGCAACTAAATGTAGCAGAAGTATCTTACAATCTTGTTAGGAAAAACATTACACCAATCGGAATGTCATATAATATCACGGAAGGAATTATTGAAAAGAAAGATGTTTTTACTAAATATGATGATGGGTGGCGATTTTATAATTAGCTTTGACAAAAATGTTTCTTGAAAAGATTTTTTCCATTTAGAAATTATTATTTATTGAGCGCAGGACTTAACTTAATGCTTATCAAAAGGAGTAGAGTGATAAAAACTATGAGTTTATTAAAAATTCTTACATTTAGTATAACATTATTATCATTTATAATTAATATTAAAGGGCAAGACACAAAAAAAACATTTAAAATAGATAAACAAATCTGGATGGAAGAGAATCTAAATGTGTCACATTTTCAAAATGGTGATGTTATACCTGAAGCAAAGACAGATAAAGAATGGGAAAAAGCCGGTAATGAAGGCAAACCGGCATGGTGTTATTACGATAATAAGCTTGGAAATGGTAAAATATATGGCAAACTTTATAACTGGTATGCCATCAATGACTTAAGAGGTTTAGCCCCCAGAGGTTGGCACATTCCTACTTACAAAGAATTTGATACATTATCCAATTTTGTTTATGGTAAAGTTGTTAAAACAATCGGTCAAGGCACCGGCGTAAATTCAGACGGCTTGCCCGCGCTTTTTGCCGGGGCACGTAGCTATTATAAAGACGTCCCAAAATATAAGAACTTCATCGATTCAGGAACCATTGCTTATTTTTGGATGGCCACTAAATTTGATGCTACTAATGCTGATGGTATCTATCTGAATAATATTGGCAAGTTTACTTTCAATGAACAAAATAAGGGATTCGGCTATAGTGTTCGTTGCATAAAGGATTAGGAGAAATATTTTTTTGATTGTTTCTCTATTAAATAAATTATCAAAATGTAAGTTCACCAAAACCAAACGACATTGTATAGGAGTCATTGACAATGAAAACCAAACTATTCAAAAAACAAATATGCCATTTGTTAATAGTTTTAACTCTTTCTTTAATATTTTTCTCTTGTGATTCAAATTCACCGCAACAAAATGTAATTGGGACATGGTTATTGGACGGAGGTGGTGCATACAGAGACGATTGCAAAAAGCTTGTCATTGAAGGTAATGGTGAAGCAATATATAAGATTAATGAGTTCTGGCAACAAGACAATGGCGAAATAAAACAAGAAGAGGTAAGTGGTATATTCCGAAATGTGATGGGTCAGATGGCAATAGAAATAAGCGGGCATGCCTATTCTATTGAATATTTACCGGAAGCAAAAAAGATAAGATTCGCTGGGTGCTTGTATTCAAAACAATAAAATGACAAATAGTATTCAAATTGGATTACTCAGCCGATACTTATAGATATATTAGAGGTATTCATATGGAAAATACTGGAGAATTCAACTTTGACATTGAGGGTAATTATATAAAGCAAAGATATTTTGAGAATGGCGTAGTTAGTGATATATAAATACGCGTAATCGATTATTATTCTAAATGACAGTTCTTATTCTATATACGGAACTTGTCAATAAAAATAAGTCCAAGTTGCCTTATGAATTAACTATAGTGAACCCCAAAAACTGGACAAAAATTTAAGGTGGAAAAATCTTAAATTTATATAAGCCAAAGGAGGCTAATATGTCAACAAGAAGAAAAAGCTACAGCAGCGAACTCAAAGCAAAAATAGCTTTAGAAGCAATTAAGGGGTTCACAAGCATAAATGATATTGCAAAAGAGTATAAAGTTCACCCGAATCAAATCAGCCAATGGAAGAAACAGTTGATTGAAATTCTGCCTTCCGTTTTTGATAACCCCCGTGGACCGAAAACCGATGGAAGTTCGGAGTTGGTAGACCAGTTGTACCGGCAGATCGGCAAACTCCAGGTTGAGGTGGACTGGTTAAAAAAAAAGTACGAGCCATTCAGTTGAAACTCTCAAAGGGCTCATAGAGCCCGGTTATGACTATCTCAGCATAACTGAGCAATGTTCCTTGATAAATTTACCTCGTTCGAGTTATTACTTTGAACCGTTAGGTATAACGGACGAAGATCTCGAAATAATGAAACGGATGGATAAAATATATACAGATTGTCCTTTTTACGGTTACAGAAAAATAACCCAGGAGTTCAGAAATCATGGAGAAATATATAATCATAAACGGATACTCAGATTGATGCAAATAATGGGAATACAGGCACTTACACCGAAAGTAAATCTTAGCAAACCTAATAAGGATCATCTGATATTTCCTTACTTGCTGCGAAATGTAAGCATAACAAAAACAAATCAGGTATGGAGTACAGATATTACATATATCCCGATGTATAAAAACTTTGCTTATCTTGTTGCAGTAATGGACTGGTTCAGTAAATATGTCCTGTCTTGGGAAATATCCAACAGTCTTGATGTTCATTTCTGTCTCAGCGCTCTTGATAAAGCATTAAGGTCAGGTAAACCGGAAATATTCAACACCGACCAGGGCAGCCAGTTTACCAGCTTGAGTTTTGTCAACAAAGTACTGGACAACAAGATAAAATTAAGTATGGATTCTAAGGGCAGAGCTTTAGATAATATTTTCATAGAACGATTATGGAGAAGCTTAAAATATGAGGACATTTACCTGAAGGAATATCGGACTATTACGGAACTGTTTGAAGGAATGAAAAATTATTTCTATTTTTATAACAACAAAAGAATGCATCAGTCTCTGAAATATAAAACACCGGCTGATATATTCTTAAATAATAAATATAATTAATGCCTAATTTATCCACCTTAAATTATGGAAAAACCTGTCTAGCTGAAGGGGTTCAGCATAAACAATAAATATCCGGCTTAGTACAAAGATTATAATTGGCAGTATGTATTCCCCGCTGATAAGATTATTAGACAACAGGATTTCACTGATTTTAAGAATTTTAATTTATTAGACATAAATTATTTCGGGTTAACATGCAAAATAGGCATACAGCTTAATCCACTTAATTAATAGTTAGTACACAAATAAATAGTAGGAGATCATAATGAAACTGTATTTAATCAATATACTTGGTGCCATTTTAATCGTTTTTCTTTCTATCTCATATGCACAAACTGATATTCAAGCTAATCTAAAAATAAAAAATTTCAAAGGAAGTGTGCGCAGTATATCTGTCTATACATACAATGGTAATGTAATAATTGATAAAAAAGAATTATGGAATGAAGATTTCTGCGCATATGATCTTAAAGGAAATCCGATTCAAGAATATTATTATGAATCATCTCGATTTTCTAGTTTCAAAAAATATGATTACAATGGAAAGATGATTGAAGAGCGAACCCTTAATTCAGACGGGACACCAGTCAATACAAAATACAACTACATATATGCTAATAAAGGAAATATTATTGAAGCAAATGAGTATTCATCGTCTGGTAGTCTTGAATATAAATACACTTACAAATATGATGATAAAAGAAATCTAATTGAAAAAAAACAATATCAATCATACAAAGACGGTAGTTTGATGGATACTGATACTATAAAATCTGATGTCAAAGGTAATCTAATTGAAGTTAATTCCGATGATTTATTTTATCATAAAAAATTTATGATAATTTACAAATATGATAATAGAGGGAATGTGAGCGAATGTAGTAATTACTCTAATGGTGAGCTTACTAGTAAAACTATATACAAATATGATAACTATGACAGTAAAGGTAATTGGCTAATCAAAAATGAGTATCATAATGATAGCGATAATCCTTACACAATAACAGAGAGAGAAATTGAATACTATTCGAAATAACTATTTATTATTTGATTATTTTAAACAAATGAAATGAAAGCAAACACATAGAAAACTTAAAAGGAGAAACAAAATGAACAACAAAAAATTATTATCATATTTAGGCGCAATAATGGTTATAGTTTGTATTTTATTTGCCCCTGTTGTCGGTTGTGGCGATACCAATATGAATGGTTTACAAATAATTCAAGATAACAGTATTGGGGCAGATATAAAACTTTTTATTATAATCGCACTTATTTGTGGAATAATAATATTCTTTTTTAAAAAACATTTACATTTAATTGCAATCGCAATTGTAGGGGCCATAGCCCTATTAATTGCCTATTTAATTGCACATAGTAAAAATGGAGGAATTGAATTAAGATTTGGAGCAATTTTAGCATTTATTGGTTATGCAATAACAGCCGTCACTAATTTCTTTGGTTTGATTGAAAAAAAATAAATATCAATAAAGAACCTATTAAATTGACTGTGTTCTAATTAGCGCTTCATAACGACCATATCTTCGTCGCGGTTTTATTTAGTGGAATTATGATTGATTTCTCAACATTGGTTCGCAGTTAAGGGTTGCACTGATAGTTATATTGTTAATTGAAAATTAAAATGACTTTTAGGAGTTAAAAATGATCAAAATAGTAAAATTATTTACAATAATTACATTGGACTTTATTTTATTATTTAATGCAAATAACCTAATTGCCCAAGGGGAAATCAAATCAGTAAAAATTGGCAATCAGATTTGGATGGCTGAAAACTTGAATGTTGATCACTTTCGTAATGGCGATTCTATACCGGAAGTACAAGGTTCAGTACAGTGGTCAAAACTAACAACTGGAGCTTGGTGTTATTACGAAAATAAGACGGCAAATAGTAAAAAATATGGTAAACTATATAATTGGTATGCGGTAAATGATCCTAGAGGATTGGCCCCGGAAGGCTGGCACATACCTACGAAAGCAGAATTTGAGACATTAGAAGCAGCAGTGAATGAAGATGGAAATGCATTGAAAGAGATAGGGAAGGGATTAGGTAACGGAGCAGGCACAAACAGAAGTGGCTTTTCTGCACTTTTGGAGGGCCTCCGCTATTACAATGGTGCATTCTACGATTTAGATTACCACACTTATTTTTGGAGTTCTACTGAGTACGATACTGGCAATGCGGATGACTTGTACCTGTACCACCGTGGTAGTAGAATTTACTTGGACTTCAATGTTAAAGATTTTGGGTTTAGCGTTCGTTGCGTAAAGGATAGTACAAATTGAAATAAAATTAAGAGCTATGGATATAACTATGGTGGTCTGTGTAACAAGTGTGAAACTAATATTATTAATTGTTAACTATTAATAATGCATAAGATATAATGCGGGAATTATTGATTTCATAATAAATTGATTTGATGCTCTATCATAAGATAATCTAACTTTGTATTTTATTTTCAATAAGTAATTAGCAATTACGGTTTTGCTTTATCGATATGTTGGGCAAGGGCCTAATAATAAGACCGCTGTTCGTTAATGATTATCAAACCAATCTGCTAACTTAATGTCAATAATAATGAGATCGATAAGGTTGATCGCTGGACAATTAATTCTAAAAAGATACTTGTCGACCTCATTCCTTTTTTGTACAACCAAAGAATTCAATTAAATTTAATAACATTATTTGATTAATCTATATAATAAATTGAATTTTGCTTTAGAGGTTGGTGCAGGTTGATCGCCGCTGGGGAGGTAAAGCGGAAATATACTGGTCAACTATTTTGTTATTCATTAAATCAATAATCATAATTATCAATCGTTAAGGAAATAGTTAAGTACTTCAGTAAATTCGTTTGAAATTCTAATGGTATTAAAGCTTGTCGGCTGATGCCACATCAGCCGTATCCGGTTCAAATATAATTGTCCGCTTCGTAAAATCTTTGAAATGGCTTTAAAGGTTTTCTTTCAGAAATATCATTATGATCTTAACTAACATATATGAAGGACTTCCTTTTATATAAAATTCTATTCATAAAAAGCCTCTTTAATTTTAGATTCTAAAATAAAACAACCTTTTCTAACCCTGTTTCGGGGACGTTAATTCTGAACATACTGTCTTTTGTCCTTTAATAATTTACTTTTGACTTTATCAGACCAATCTGCTAACTTAGTATCAACGAAAATGAGGTTGATAAGGTTGATCGCCAACTCAGTAGGAAAGGAAAGATACTTGTCTACTTCATTTCTTTCTTAAACTTATTTTTGTTTAGAGGCTGGTATGGGTGATCGCTGGACAAATAACTCCAGAAAGATACTTGCCAACCTCATTTTTTTACACTATTCTTATTCTGTTAATCCACTGAAGTCTTCAAGTCCCAGTTTAGTATATTCAAAAAACGGTCTATCCCCAAGGGCATTGAACAGCGTATTTGTTGCACGTTCATAAACCAATTTTGTTGAAGCCGAGACATTTTTTTTCATAGAATTCAGATAGCAGACCCTTAAGATGGAAACTAACAATTGATATGGTACGAGGTAGTTTAGCTTCTTTTATTTTTTCTTGCTTAAATACTTTAGCTTAAGATATATAAGCCTTGTCTGCCGGATAGCCGGTTGACAGATGCACGGTACGCCCAACCCGAGGATTATAAAATCTAACCTATATAGTTTTGCCACGCTGAAATAATCCTTTAGGTAGTCTTACACTCAATTAGTTGCCTTAAATTTTGAATAGATGGATGCTTCATTATCACTTCTATTTTTTTAAGTTTGAGGTTACAGGGTATGATTTATAGCATTCACCTTCAGGGTAGTGAGATAACATTTTAATAAAGCATTCTCATTGAAGGTTATAATTCCTAACCCATATAGTATTGTCACGTTGGAATAATCCTCTTGGAAGCCTGACGTTTCCCTGATACTCTCAACTATTTATCCATGTTGGAGACAGACACAATTTGGATTATCCACCAGATAACCATACCGACCAAGCCTATCCATGAAAGTTTAGTAATAAGCTTCATGCCCGGAGATTTATTTACCTGCACTCCACAATGAGGGCACGATACAGCTTCATTACTAATTTCTTTTTGACATTCCTTGCATTTAATCAAAGCCATTATAGATTCTCCTTTATCGTTTTTTTTAAATCAAACATATTCCTGAATTCGAGCATTTTGTTTATAGGAAATTTATAAAATATCTCAAGACGGTCAGAGTATAAATAAATTTTACGTATGTTTCGAACGACAGCCTTCCGGTGATCATCGAAGGATAGCATTGGGGTTATAATTGGATGAACGTCTTCTGAAAAAAAATATGAAAACTCCTTCAGCTTTTCCCTAAGGTTTTCTAAAATTTTATCACTGTCAATAAAGTTTTCCTCTTTAATATTCTCTTTAAGAGGTAAGTTATCGTAAGATTCTTTAACTAAATTAAAAATTTTGTCTTCCAGATTATTCTGTAATTTGGTTATATATTCGCTAATGAAAAATGCATTTTTTGAGCTAAGTTGAACTTTTAGATCATCCAGAACAAGCCTATCGATTGTATCCTGCCTATGCAATTTGGAACTCGTACACTGTGATATACCTCGTGTTTGTCGATGACCGCACAAATAATAAGTATTCTTTGTCTGTTTATCTCCGTTGTTTCTTGTCGTTACTGAAGCTTTAACATTACCTTTACAATGACCGCAAATGAAGATATTCGTTCCAGAAAGAAGGAATTCTTTTCTATTGATTTTCTTTTTGGAGGACTGAGTTAAGGTTTCATGTTGCGGAATTTTGTTAAATAGCTGTTCGCTTAATAGAGGTTCCCAATTACCTCTTTCGTTGTCACGTATACCACAATAAAATTTTAGACGTACCGGGTGAAGCATATAGGTGATTGTTGTAGAAGACCATTTCCCGCCACTCCTGTTTGTTATTCCACGGCTGTTAAGGTCATTTGCTATTTTTTGAACTCCATATCCTTCTGAAGCCAAGGTAAAAATTCTTTGAAGAACTTTTTTCTCTTCTTTGTTTGTCTCAAGTTTATTGATTTCTTTATTGTATGAATACCCATATGGTACTCCGCCGCCTGACCAATTTGTTTTCATAATTTTGCTCACATTAGTTTGTAATCTGAAAGAGATTTTTAGAATTATTAGTATTTAACTTTATCCAAAGAATGATTGACGTTGTTTACACCACATATATTTGCCTATTTACAGTCCATTATTACGTTTTTCATCCTTTGAATCAAGTCTGTAATCATTATTGCTAAGATAAGGCTCCTCTAAGACAAAAACAAGATACATTGATAATTATACTTTAAGAGCAAGGTTAACTACTAATAAGTTGATTTTGTTCTATAGTTCAATCAATAATCATTATTATATTGAAAATGATCCTAATTAGCAATATTTGATTAAATCATCTTTTTAAAAAAAGTGTTGCATGTAAGTACATTTTTTATGTATGTTACGTTGTCAAATTATTTAACACCTTAGCAACAAAATTACAGAAAGGAAATAGGATGAAAAGAAAAAAGGTCAACGCGTCATATTCGGTGTCCATCAAGTGACGGAGGTCACTATTAAATCGGTGCTACGGCAGTTAATAGCGAACAAAGCAATAAATAGCTAAAGCTTAAAAAGTAAATTCATAAACAAAAACAAAGGAGAATAAAATGAAATCTATAACGGATAAATATTCAAATACAAAGACAGAAACACTCGGACTGATCGGAACATTAAATGGCGAAGGACGTATTGCTTATATCCCTACCGGCCCGGTTGATCCACTATTGAGTTTAAATCTATACGATGTAGAGAGTTTTAATTCTGCAAAAACATTACTACGAAGTTATGCTCTTCACCGAGAGATTACAATTTCAGAATTAAAGCTCAAAAGGGGACAATTTGTAATTTCAACAGAGTGCTTGAAAAAACTCTTTGGTTTGAAATCAAATCGCAAAGTAAAGGAGTTTTTGAATCTCTTAAATAGTGACGGACTAATAACTGCAGATATTGGCATAGAACTAATTAGAATTACGTTTACTGATTATGATAATTTTCTAAATAACTGAGGCAAAGATGAAGGAATTAGAAGATCAAAATATAAGGGGCTTTGTACCCTTGGCGCGTTCATCGTTTGAGCATGCACTATGGAGAGAACAAAGAGAGTTTAGTAAGTATGAAGCTTGGTTATGGCTCATCGCTAATGCTCGCTACTCACAAGGCAAAACTACAAGACTAATAAAACTCACACCGGTAAGATGAGGGCGGGGTCAGCTTATCGGCGCAGAAAGTTTCTTGCAAGAAGCATGGGGTTGGAAATCAAGGCACAAAGTTCGGAATTATTTAAAATATTTGCGAAATGAAAACATGATATCAACCGACATTAGCCAGGGAATAACAATCATCACATTAGTAAACTTTGAGTATTATAATAGTTTTTCAAATTCTCAAGTTGCTCCAAGTATTTGTACAAATACGGGAACAGTTCAAGGTACAGCGGGAGTACAGATAAGCGATTATGAAATAGAGGGTTACGGGAATGAAGTTACTGATTCAGGTACGCAGACGGTAGGGCGAGAGAACAGTAAAGGAACGTTAACGGAACATCAAAGGGTCATAAACTGTAATAAAGATAATAAGGATAATAAAGAAAATAAGGAAATAATAAAAGGAGGAGGGGAAACCCTCCTACTTTCCCCCAAGACCTCAATTCATAATCTTTCTTTTGATGAAAGGGAAGAAAAATTCATAAATGATGTTAATAATGAATTAGAGTTTGATATCGGTATGCGGGAGCGGTTTATAAGCTATTGGACAGAACCTGATAGAGCTAAAACATCTCTACGGTATGAAGATCAAAAGTATTTTGATATAAAAAGTAGATTAAAATCTTGGGAAGCTAAAGATGTACAATTTGCAATTGCGAATAAAATGCGCTTTACGGGAAGGCCACCTAAAGGAAGTATTGAAGGAACAAGTCTCGGTAGAACTATACAGGAGCTATTTTGTGAAATTCCTTAGCTCATTACACAGTAATTACACACCCCATTACACAGCAGTATGTACAGACTTGTGTAACTGAAAAATGAAATAAGGGATAGAATAATGAACGAAAACAAAGATGATATACCCATTACACAGCTATTACACAGGGCGATGTTAATTCCCGTTGAAAATTTACATAAGAATATTGAGTAACTCCCGGAAGGTAGGACTATATCTCAGATAACAATGGCCGTGATAACTAACCCTACTGGACTCAGACCGGTACTAAGACAGACGAGTATTATCACAGGGCAGGAAGAAGATGGAGGTGCAAGAGATAAAGAAAAATGACAGACTTAGAAAGAAGCTCTATAAAGGAACATGTCGTAATCCTTAAAGGTTAATACCGAACTAATAACATATCGGCAGCCTTGACATTCTACCTAACTGCAATTGGCGTTTGCGAACGAACCTACTCAACGAACACAAGGAAGGTCTCCAAAGTTAGGCATTTATAGGTTGAGGGGTTTAAAAATTGAATGGGAATGAAGACTTAACTACGAACGAACTGATTGTACTAAGTTAAGAACGTTAGTAGGATTATTTCACTCGGTTATATGGGGAACGGTAGTAGTACAAGAAAATTTTATATAAAACAGTACAACAAATAACTTTATAAATGACTAATTATTAAAAAGGTAAATAATGAAGATTCCTAATGAACAAATATGCGATCATATAGAAAAATTAATATACTACAAAACTCAACTTGAAAGTAAGTATCTGGGAATTTTGGTTGAACAGTGTCAGTACGAAGGTTTTAACACACGGCCTGTACTGATAGAACATATAGAAAAAAAGGAATGGAGAAAATTATTTTCAACATTCCCAACTGAATACTATTTGTTAATATTTTTATTAATTCAAGACAAGTTAACTTCAAAAACTTATTGGCAATTATTGGGTGAAGTCTTACAAAACGAAGTGTGTTTTTCAGATTATAGCTATGCAATAATGGGGTTATTGAATAATCCAAATATCGATATTAACTTCAGAGATAGAATAATGACAGCAAAGGAACGGAAATTATTTTCAAAAGAAAACAGTAAATATATCTATCGTGGTTGCGTTAAGAAGTTTAGGGATGGATTTAGCTGGACGCCAGAATTTACAGAGGCGTTGGGATTTGCTTATCGAAGGCCTGGTATAAGTTATGTATATCGAGCCGAATTTGATAAAGGAGATGTTATTGCATTCTTTGAACGAGACACAGAGATTTTTATAGAACCTAACAAATTAAAAAACATTACTCCACTTTTTAGGCTAACTAACCTTTGTCCAGGGACAGCTGATTCCTTTCATCGAGTTCAAAGAAGTATTGCAATAGGATTCTATAGAGAAAACAAAATCTTTCAAAAAATAATTAAAGATATAATTAAGAATTAAGAATAGAAAAATTGGGAAAAAATATCTAACTTGTTTCAGGTTAATTCTAAATCTATGGAGGGAAAGGTGGAAACAAATGAGGACTTATTCCAAACAGATTTTGCAGAACTGTTCAATACTCTTCCGGCTCTACTAAAATTTGGTGATTTTGAAATTAAAGACATGGGACATTTTTTCAACGAAATTCCGTCATATGAATCTATATGGGAGGATTATAAAGATTCAGTCTTTAATTTTCTGAACGATAATATGACTGAGGATCACTGCTTATATAGCAAAGATCAGATTTTCACTATACTTCAGGAAGAATATGCAGATGAAGAAGAAATCTACCTCGATGAAGACGAATTACTACTTGAATATCTTCACAAAGTCAATTCTATGCTTCGTGAAATGGAGCGAAGATTAGAAAAGCTCTGGTCTATTCGGAATGATTATTATGAGGATGGTTATGAAAATAAATCAATGTTTATTACAGCGTTACACTCTGAGTATTTTGTCGACATAGAAGGTATTACATTTCTGAAAAATATCGTAAGTAAAAATATCTCAAAGTGTATAAGTGCAGATGATAAGTTAAAGCAGGCTGAGCAAATAGCCAAGTCTGCTCATTTGGGACAAAAATACGGTGACCACAAAGGGAAATTTGATTATTACACATTTCACTTAGACTCTGTTAGGAATGAGGCAATAAAAATCGGCAAACAATCAGGCATCCATCAATACAAAATTGAAATAGTTGCACTACTTCATGATCTTCTGGAAGATACTCATTTCCCCGAAGATGAACTAAAGAACTTGTTCGGAGAAAGAATACTTAATTCCATACGCCTACTCACATACCGGCACGGTCAAGATGAAAAAGAATACTATAGGTTAATTTCTGAGGATAGAATTGCAGCAATTGTTAAGGCTGCGGATAGAATAGTGAATATTTCCCAACTCAAAGAGGTTTCAAATATAGGCCGAAGAGAAGAATTATTTATAAAATATTTCAAACTTTATCCCTTGTTTGATGAATTCGATATTTATCCGACTGAGATAGCCAATGCCTTTTTTTTATTGGTATAATAATTTCATAATCAATTTGCTGAGGATAAATTTCAAATGAGGAAATTAAAAAAATAATACCGGATCGAATTATTGGGCTATCAATATTTGGTAAAGCTTTAGTTTGATAGGAGATAAAACCGGTTGCGAGTCTGTAAAATAATTTGTGTAAATGACAAATTGAATTCATAAGAAAGGCGCAAGCCTTTGTTCAAACATAATTGAAAAATTAGAAATAACAATGGACCAATTTCTAATAGGCATTGTCCATTTTTTAGATAAATCCCTATAAGCCAAATAAAGCATTTTTTTTAGAGCATCATCATTTGGGAAAAGAGATCTTGTTTTAGTGACCTTTCTAAACTGACGATGAACTGCTTCCACTGCGTTTGTCGTATAGATTACGGTCCTAATTTCTTCCGGATATTTAAAAAATGTAGCCAGGTTATTCCAGTTTTGCTTCCAAGACTTTAAGGCTAAGGAATATTTTTTAGACCAGTTTTCTTCAAGCATTTTAAGATTCTCCAGAGCAGATTCTTCTGTTGGAGCAGAATAAACCGGCTTCAACTGTTTCATAAATTCTTTCTGGTCTTTAGAGGCAATATATTTTAAGGTGTTTCTGATCTGGTGTATTACACAGAGCTGTATTTCTGTCTTAGGGAAAACAGTATTTATAGCCTCAGGAAAGCCTTTCAACCCGTCTATGCAGGCAACTAGAATATCTTGTATTCCACGGTTCTTTAACTCGGTTAGAACACTAAGCCAGAAGTTGGCACCTTCTGCTTCCCCAACCCAGAGCCCAAGTAAGTCTTTTCTGCCGCTTACTTCAACGCCAAGGCATGTATAGGCTGCCTTTGAAGTCACTTTCTTAGATTCGTCTCTGACTTTGTAATGAATAGCATCAAAGAAAACTATTGGGTACATGGCTTCAAGAGGTCTGTTTTGCCATTCTGTGGCGATGTGGACAATTTTATCGGTAATGTTTGAGATTAAAGTAGCTGATACGTCTAAACCATAAAGTTCTTGAATATGTGACTGTATATCTCTAACGGTCATTCCCTTTGCATACATGGATATTATTTTATCCTCGATTGGTCCAATGGTTCGTTCATATTTTTTAACAATAATCGGGTCAAATTCTCCATTACGATCCCGGGGAACAGTAATCTCGATTTCTCCGTTATCGTTCTTCAAAGTTTTATGAGTCTTCCCATTACGGCTGTTACCTGTGTTTTTACCTTCGGGGGAATATTTCTCATATCCTAACTGTTCGGTAAGTTCACTTTCCAGCATTTGTTCGAGAGATTTAGCGATAAGTTTCTTAATGGCTCCATCTTTACCCATTAAGTCTTCGTAGGTTTTTGCTCCTTTAAGATCGGCTTTAAACTGCTCGATCATTTTATCGGTAAGTTCCATGAGTGTAAACGCTCCTTTCGGATTTTTGATTAATAAAATAACGATTTTTTTCTTAGAGGTAAATGCTGTTTCGCTACGCTCAACAGCATTTACCTCAAGTCCTTTATTAATCATTTACACAAGATTATTTACACTCCCCCGGTTGCGGAAAAATTTTATATTCCAGAAATACTAATTCGGGTTAGAAGGAAGGTTTAATTTTATCTTAGAATGCTTTTGGAACGACGAGGCAGGCCTTTCTATAGTCAGTTCATACAAAGAGTAAGGTTATGTTAGTTATAGGTGTCGTGGCTTCCTTTTCTATTTAATTCCATTTAATTGAAGAAGTGACTTCTTCAATTCCGAGATTTCTTTTTCCAGTCTGTCTATATAATTTCTTTTCTGCTTTACATCTATTTTTAGTTCTTCTAACTCATTTTCAGCATTTTTACTGCTATGAGAATTATTTTCTAATCCATTTTTAAGGCTGCCGGATTTATTATTTAAAATTATCGGACTGTTTATCGTACTCAAATCAATACCGGCTTTATCAGTAAGTCTTTGCATAAACTTTTCCGTTTGCCTGTTTATTGCGTCTGATACACTTTGTTTTGAAATTCCCAGCACTTTTCCAAGCTCATCAAGTGTATCATATTTTTGCCTGATTGCTCTTAGAAGTAATTTCCTTGGAATTTTTTTATCCACCGGAATATTTAAGCTTTTTCGCAATTTATCAACCATGCTCGTGAAACTGTAAACTCTTTAGATTTAATATTAAATAAACTTTGCCGTTATATAGCCATATCGTTTAATCTAAAATTTCGGCCTTCAATTGTAATTCATTGTCAGTCTTTGAGTGAGTTACCCTAATCAATTATTTTATCCATCATAACTTAAATAACTGCATTGTTTGAAGCAATTAAAAAGTTTTAGCATTGTTGTTTATTAGAAAAACAATCAACATTAAGATTAAGTTTATTCCAATAACTATTTTAACATTCAGATGTTAAGTATGATCCATTCATAAAAATCTTCCGGATTCAAAAGTGTTGATTTATGATTACTCAATTTCCTGACCATTTAATTAGCACCGGTAAAAATCATTTGACAATATTCTTCAATTTAACTATTTTATAATGTTCTTAAGAGCCAGCATTGGTTGTGCCATTATGAGCCTCCATGTTGGCTCTTTCTATTATAGTAAAGTTGAATTACAATATTGAAATCAAGGCTCACACAAAATATCATATAGCCTCTAACTTATTCAAATCAATTCCCAAATGTGCTACGATTACACTAAATTAAGCCATCGTAACCATATACTAAAGTACTTAAAATCGTTTCAACATGAATTAAAATAATTTTGTATATTATATCAACAAATTTAATTATCTAAAGAGGGTTGAGGTAATTAGTACAACATTATGACTCCCGAACAAAAGGCACGTCTTAAAATAGATCAACTTCTAAATCAAGCCGGATGGGAAATCCAGGATATAAATAAGATTAATCTGGGTAGTTCGTACGGTATAGCAGTTAGAGAATACCCGCTTGATAAGGGTTTTGCTGATTATATGCTTTTTGTAAATAGAGTTCCTGTTGGAGTTATAGAAGCAAAACCTGTAGGTATTACATTAAGCGGAGTAGCAGATCAATCTGAAAAATACCTTGCTGGTAATCTTAAATACAGAACGATTGAGAAGGATTTACTTAGATTTGCTTATGAAAGTACAGGAATTGAAACTAACTTCCGGGATATAAACGACCCGGATACACGGCCACACCCAATTTTTGCATTTCACACACCAGAGACGCTCTTAGAATGGCATAATGAACCTCAAACTCTTAGAGGCAGGCTTAGAATGCTTCCACAACTCAATGTGTATGGATTACGGAAGTGTCAAAAAGAAGCCATTACTAATTTGGAGGAATCATTTGCTTTATCTAAACCCAGAGCTCTAATACAAATGGCTACCGGCAGCGGAAAAACCTTTACAGCAGTAAGTTTTGTCTATCGCCTCATTAAGTTTGCTAAAGCCAAAAGAATTTTATTTCTCGTAGACAGGAATAATTTAGCACGACAAACTAAAAACGAGTTCAATCAGTATATCACCCCCGATGACGGTAGGAAATTTACTGATCTTTATAATGTTCAACATTTAAACTCTAATGTTTTTGACCCCGTAACTAAAGTTTGTATTTCAACCATTCAAAGAGTATTCTCCATGCTTAAAGGAGATGAGGATTTAGATGCTACTCTGGAGGAACAGTCATTCTTTGATGGATATGCAGATACAGAACCAGTAAAGGAAGTTACATACAATTCTAAAATTCCAATTGAAACCTTTGATTTTATAGTTACTGATGAATGTCATCGTTCAATATATAACCAATGGAGGCAAGTTCTTGAATATTTCGATGCCTTTTTAATCGGTTTGACCGCTACACCTTCTAAACAGACATTTGGCTTCTTCAATCAGAATTTAGTGATGGAATATAATCATGAAAGAGCCGTGGCAGATGGAGTGAATGTTGGTTTTGATATTTATAAAATTGATACTAAAATAACAAAAAAGGGCAACAAAATAGAAGCAGGCTATTTTATTGATAAAAGGAACCGAATGACAAGAGAGGTCAGATGGCAACAGCTTGACCAGGATTTTGAATATAAACCTGCTCAACTGGATAAAAGTGTTGTTGCAGTAGACCAGATAAGGACAATCATAAAAACTTTCAAAGAAAAATTATTTACTGAGATATTCCCCAATAGGACAGAAGTTCCTAAAACCCTTGTTTTTGCTAAAGATGATTCACATGCTGAAGATATTGTAAAAATAATACGTGAAGAGTTTGGTAAAGGAAATAACTTTTGCAAGAAGATAACCTATAGAACAATGGGAGATAAGCCTGAAGACCTCCTGGCAAGCTTTAGGAACTCTTACGATCCCCGTATAGCCGTTAGTGTTGATATGATCGCCACGGGCACTGATATTCGTCCATTGGAGTGTTTGTTGTTTATGCGGGATGTTAAATCAAGAACCTATTTTGAACAAATGTTAGGACGAGGAACACGAACTATATCCAGTACTGATCTAATGTCCGTAACACCGGATGCAAATTTCAAATCCCATTTTGTTGCTGTAGATGCTGTTGGCGTTTTCGACTCAGTTAAAATAGATTCCAGACCTACTGAAAGAGAACCTTCTATTCCGCTGGATAAACTGCTCACCTCCATTGCATTAGGTAACAGGGATGAAGATAAATTGATTTCATTGGCTGGCAGACTTTCCAGAATTGAAAAGGGGATGAATGATGAGGATAGAAATCATATTAGAGACCTTGCTGGTGGAAAATCAATAAAACAGATAATATCAGGTCTGTTTAATGCTGTTGACCCGGATAGGCAAGTTGAGAAGGCTAAGGAAATATTTAACACAGATTTACCGAAAGGGGAACAAGTAAAAAAGGCGGTTAATGAGTTAAGCAATAAAGCCTGCTTACCATTCGATAATCCAAAACTTCGGGAATCATTAGTTGATATAAACAGAAAGAATGAACAAGTAATTGACAATGTCAGTAAGGATGAAATTATCTTCGCCGGTGGAAGTGTTCAGTCTAAGGATAAGGCAAAGGCACTAATTCAATCGTTCAAAGACTTTATTGAAAAGAACAAAGATGAAATAACAGCACTTCAGATAATATATAATAAGCCCTATAGCCGGCGTCATATTACCTTCAGCGATATTAAATCGCTTGCGGACACTATTAGGAAGCCGCCTTACAATCTAACCCCGGAATTACTCTGGAATGCTTTTGAACAGCTTGAGAAGGCAAAGGTTAAAGGTTCGGGAGCTGTGAAACTGCTTACAAATATAATATCGTTAATACGTTTTGCTGTAGGTCAGGAGGAAGTACTTGAACCTTTTCCTGAAATTGCAAACCGGAAATTTCAAAGCTGGTTAACAAAACAGAATGATTTAGGTCATGGTTTTACTAAAGAACAGGAACTGTGGCTTAATATGATTAAAGACTATATTGCTGTTTCACTTTCAATTGGTATGGATGATTTTGATAATCCACCTTTCTTTGACCGAGGAGGAAGGTTTAAAGTATACCAACTATTTGGCAATGATCTTACTCCTATATTAGAACAATTAAATGAAGAATTGGTATAGCTGAATTGAGTTTAAAATAAAAATGGAGTTAAAGTGATTATTTCCAATATTGATAACGAATGAAAGAAAAATATTAAAACAGGTAAAGAAGTAAATGAAACTCTTGGATAATCAAGAGTTTTTTAACTATTATTTAGCGTAAATATATAAGATAAACCATCAAGTTTTATTAATGAAAGAAAAATTAGAAAATAATAAAGTGATTTCTCAGGGTTGGACAAAAGCAAAAATTAAAGATATTGTTTATTTAATAAATGGGAAAGCATTTAAACCATCGGATTGGAAAAAGAAGGGATTACCTATTATAAGAATTCAAAATCTAAATAATATAAATGCTGAATTCAATTATTGTGATGATGCCGAAATTGAAAGGTTTATAATTAAAAAAGGAGAATTGCTTTTTGCATGGTCTGGAACACCTGGAACTTCATTTGGAACCCATATATGGAAAGGGGAAAAAGCGTGGCTAAATCAGCATATTTATAAAGTAGTTTTGAATGAAAAATATATTAATAAAAAATTTCTTAGGTTCGCCATTAATCAGAATTTAGAAATTTATATTAATCAAGCACATGGTGCGGCTGGACTGGCACATATAACAAAAGGAATGTTTGATAACTCTTACATCCTTCTTCCACCTTTTAATGAGCAAGACCGGATTGTCTCTAAGCTTGATGAACTATTTACCAAACTTGATGCGGGTGTTGAAGAGTTAAAGAAATTAAAAATTCATGTTAAGCATTATAGGCAATCTGTACTAAAATTTGCTTTTGAAGGCAAACTTACTGAAAAATGGCGAACGAAAAACAAAAATAAAATTGAACCGACAGCTAAACTTTTAATAAAAATAAATGAGGAAAGAAAAAAAACACTTGGTAATAAGTATAAAGAACCTGAGTTATTAAATGATAACGATTTGCCACTTACACCTAAGGGTTGGATGTGGGTGTTACTTGATGCTTTGATTAAGGAAATACAATATGGAACGTCTGAGAAAGCGTCGAAGAGTGGGGAAGGTATACCTGTTATACGTATGGGAAATATTCAAGATAGTAAATTAGTTTATAATTCCATGAAATATTTCCCACTAAGTTATGCTCAAAAAAGTAAATATTTATTGGAGGATGGTGATGTCCTGTTTAATCGTACAAATAGTGCTGAACTTGTTGGTAAATCGGCAGTTTACAAATCTTCTTTACCTGTTTCGGTCTTTGCGTCATACTTAATACGTATAAAGCTCTATCAAGATTCGTATAAACCTGATTTCCTAAACTATTTTATCAATTCAGAAATTGGTAAGAATTATATTAAATCGGTTGTTAGCCAGCAGGTTGGTCAAGCTAATGTAAATGGAAGTAAACTTAAAAATATGCCTGTCCCTTTATTATCTACGATTGAACAACAACAAATCGTATCCGAAATTGAACGTCATTTTTCAATTGCAGATGAAGCAGAAAAAATAATAGAACAAAGCTTAAATCAAGCAGAGAGAATAAGACAAAGCATACTTAAGAAAGCTTTTGAAGGTAAACTTGTACCTCAAGACCCAAATGATGAACCGACAGAGAAACTATTGGAGAGGATTAAGAAAAATCAAATAAACATTATCAACAAAAAATAGGTGGATAAAATGGCATATGATATTTCTCCAGAGAGACAAAATATCGATACTCTTTTTTCGAGTACGACATATTCAATTGATTTCTATCAGAGAGAATACAAGTGGAATAGTGTACCAGTATTAAGATTATTGGATGATATATTTTACAAGTTCAATCAAGAATATAAAACTAACCAAAACCTTGACCCAAATAAGGAAACTATTAGTGAAAAATATTCTTGGTATTATCTTAATACGTACGTAACAAATTCCGTTGGAGGAAAAGTTTATATAGTAGATGGCCAACAGAGGTTAACCACCTTGTTTTTAATATTGGTAAAACTTTCCCATCAGTGTAAACAACATGAAAGCAAACTCAAAGACTGGATTGAAAGAAAAATTGTCGGACACGAAGGTTTTGATAATAAGTTTTGGATATTGCATGAAAAGAACTTGAAAGTACAACAACATTTGTTTGAATTTTCTAATACTAAAACCATAGATGACATAAATACAGTTACAGCATTCAATATGGTTACAAATTATTCGGAAGTATCAAAATGGATGGATAGGGAGCTTAAAACAAAGCACAAACTGGAGACATTTATATTCTATTTCCTTTATCGTATAGCTTTAATAAATCTTGCGGTTGAACAGACAGATGTACCTATGGTTTTTGAGGTAATAAACGATAGAGGTGTTAGACTAAAACCTTATGAAATTATTAAGGGAAAATTACTTGGTCAGATTGATAAGAATGAACTGAGTAGGCAAAAATTGGATGAAACATGGGATACTCAGATTAAGAAGATAAATGATTATAAGGAAGATGAAGCGGATAACTTTTTTATTTATTTTCTAAAAGCAAAATATTCCGATACAATAGGAGAAAGCAAAAAATTTGATAGCGATTATCACAGAGTAATGTTTAATGACGAATTTGAAAAGATACTTCATTTAAAACATAATCCTAATGAGGTGAAAAGCTTTTTAAAAAATACATTTAAGTATTATTCAGACTTATATTCAAAAATATATGAATATTATACCTCTTATCAAGAAGAATATTGCGCTATATTCTTCAATCGTTTGAACGAACAAGACACACAATTTTTACTAATTATTTCAGCATGTAGCTTGAATGATCCTGAAGAAAATGATAAAATAAAGACCATTTCAGTTGAGGTAGATCGTTTATTTTCTTTATTACAGCTACAAGGTTCACATGATAGTAATTCATTCAATGAGCTGATTTATAAAATATCATATTTAATAAGGGAAAAACCTGTTTCAACTTACAGACGAATTTTTGATGAAAAAATAACTGAACATTTAACAGCAATTAGAAATATTCAAGTTTCCATACCATTTCAATACTCATATTTTAAAGATATTGGAGTTCAACTAAACGTTCGGTTTAAAAGATATTATTTTGCTCGAGTTGAAAAATTTCTTGCGGATAATATGAATCTGAAAATGAAACATACATTTGCTGATCTTGTTCAAAAAACAGGTTCTAAAACAGGTTTTCACGTTGAGCATATTCTTAGTAATAATAAATTTAATCTTTCATTGTTTGGCAAAGATGAAGAATTATTTGAGAAAGAAAGGAATCGTCTTGGTGGATTACTATTGCTTAAAGGTAAAGATAATCAATCAAGTAATAACGAAAATTATTCGGCAAAATTAAAATCATATGCAAATACTCTATATTGGAATGAAACTTTGAGAAAAGATACATATAAATCAAAATTGGATTTAACTGAACTTAAGAAAAAGTATAATCTTAAACTTGTTCCTTTAGACTCTTTTGGTCAGCGAGAAGTCGAAGCAAGGCAACAATTGTTATTTGATATATCAAAGATAATTTGGAAATAAGTTTCTATGAATAACCTTAGGTTGAGAGAACTCAATGGTTCCGACTGTAAAATTACTGGATAAGATAAAAGTTAACAGAACTGGAGTAAAGATATTTACAATGAACACCCTAAATATTGAGAAATAATAATGACGGTTGAACAGTTAAAAAAAATAATTAGTGGATGTGAAGGCTTACAAGTAGAGTTCAAAACGTCCTCCTTCCAACTAAGTAGGGATGTTTTTGAATCGATATGTGCCTTCTTAAACCGTAATGGTGGACATCTTTTGCTTGGTGTTACCAACAGCGGTAAAATTGAAGGAGTGTTGGAAGATTCTGTTTCAGTTATTATAAACAGTTTAATAACAAGTTGTAATGATCCATTTAAATTGTATCCTACCTTCTATTTGTCTCCAGAGGTTTTTGATGTTGAAGACAAAAAAGTGATTTATATATTTGTCCCTCAAAGTTCACAGGTTCACAGTACAAGCAACAAAATCTTTGATCGTAATTCAGATGGCGACTTTGATATCACAAATAATCAATCCTTGGTTACACAGCTTTATATTAGTAAACAAACTTCATTTTCTGAAAATCAAATTTATCCGTATGTATCGTTCTCTGACTTTTTACCCGACTTATTTGAGCGAATAAGAAAACTTGCTAAGAATCAACGGCCAAACCACCCCTGGGGAGAAATGAGCAATGAGGAATTACTACGATCTTCAAGTCTATGGAAAAAAGATTATCAAAGTGGTAAAGAAGGTTATACCCTGGGTGCCATAGTACTTTTAGGTAAAGGTGAAGTAATACATGACATCCTTCCGCATTATAAAACTGATGTAATATTAAGGAAAGATAATATTGACCGATATGATGACCGTGATGATATTAGATATAACCTTATAGACGCATATGACAATTTAAATGCTTTTATTAGAAAACACCTGCCGGATAAATTTCACCTTGAAGGTAATCAGCGTATCAGTCTAAGGGACAAAATATTCAGGGAGGTTATCGGAAATATTTTAATACATAGAGAATTTTCAAACGCTTTTCCCGCTAAGATGATTATAGAGGCAGATCGTGTCTACACAGAAAATTGGAATAAACCCCACGGCAATGGTAGAATTGACCCTTCTAATTTTTCTCCATTTCCTAAGAATCCAACAATTGCCAGATTCTTTAAGGAGATAGGCTGGGTTGACGAATTAGGCTCTGGAATAAGAAATATTACTAAGTATTGTAAAATTTATAATGAAGGTAATGGTAATGCCGAGTTTATTGATGGATACATTTTCAAAACAATCATTCCGCTTCCATTATTTATTTCACGTACAGCCAATATTGAAACTAAAAAGACTATCACAATTTCTGATACTACCATATTTGATGTAAAAGATGCTGTAGATGATTCTCTAAAGGATGCTGTAACCGGCGCTATTAGTGACGCTGTAGATGACGCTGTGAATGACGCTGTAACTGACGCTGTAAAAGCAAGATTGAAACAGGAACTCATACATGTTCTTTATAATCAAGGAATAACATTGGGGGTATTAAAAGAAAAGTTTAATATAGAAAGAAGAACAGCACAAAGAGACATGGCAATTTTGAAACAAAATGACTTTGTTGAGTTTAAAGGCACACCGAAGACAGGTCGATATATTGCTACCGAAAAAATGAAAAAAATAAAACTATGGAAGAAAGATAAGAATTAACTATGGCAAATGAATCTACAGCATTGGTTCAAAAATTATGAAAATATTATAATATAAATAGACTTTAGGGAATTGGCTATTATGGCTATAAGAAACATCGATTTTGATTCAAAGACGGTAGAAAAATTGTAGTGAAGCATTTTTACGAGGTCAGTAAATATAAAAAAAAGAGTAAAAATAAATGGGAGGATGAATGAATTTTAAAAAGTATTTCGCAAATTTATCGATCTCGCTTTTAATTTCAATTGTTGTGGGCGCGGTAGTAGGATTCCGAATCAGTGATTTAAAAGCAGGTGTATTTGCAGGTCTTATCTCTTTCATTCTTAATATTTTAATATTAGTCATTGTTGTGAAAGCTGATAAGGAAAAATATTTCATACCTATTTCTATATTAGGTTTCATCTTAGTGATTACTACTATGTCTTGGATTTCACAACCTACTTTCCAAAATTCACTATACTTATATGCAAAAAGAAAAATCCCAATCGGAATTTTAGTGAATTTTGAGAGATGGGAATTCCAGGCAAACTTATTGAGATTTATATATGATTTGATTGCGTTGATTGCAGCATCAGCTTCAATATTGGTAACTTTAAGACTGAAGGACAATAAAGATAAAATTTTGAGATATGCTGCATATGTATCCGCATTATCTCTTGGGACTATCACTGCATTTAATCTGGGTGAAAAGGCTAATAATTTTAGAAATGCTTGGCGTAATATGCATACAGCTATAATTAAGTATGAAGAGTTACCTGACTTTTCAGTAGAGGAATTAATTAAATCTTATGATTTGTCTGAGAAAATGATTGGTGATGTGAAACCAGACCCAAGATGATTTTATATTCCGATTTGCAGATGGTTATCTGGGGAAAAATAAATAATAAATTGCCAAGTAATATTTTTTAACTTCAAATAATGACGTTTCAATAAGATGAGTTTTCCATAGAGTTTCTTTACTAAATTTACTGTTGGGGCAATGATGATAAACATATTAGCTTATTGAGATGGAAAAATAGGTATATTTATATGAGAAATTGTTAAAAAATGTAAATATTAAGAAATACAAATATGGCAACTGAATCAACAGCACTTGTTCAAAAATTATGGAACTATTGTAATGTACTTAGAGACGATGGAGTAAGCTATGGTGACTATGTAGAACAGCTCACTTACCTGCTTTTCCTTAAAATGGTGGACGAACAGACAAAACCTCCTTATAATAAGCCTTCTAAAGTGCCAAAAGATTTGGATTGGGCAAGTCTCGTTAGTAAGAGTGGTGATGAATTGGAAGTACAATACCGCCATATTCTGGAGAAATTGGGAAAGACGGAAGGAATGCTGGGGGTAATATTTAGGAAAGCACAGAATAAGATACAGGATGCAGCTAAGTTAGAAAGACTGATTAAGCTTATTAATGAGGAAACATGGACAGGGTTGGATATAGATATAAAGGGCGAAATATACGAGGGCTTGTTAGAAAAGAATGCTGAAGATATAAAGAGCGGTGCCGGGCAATATTTTACTCCCAGGCCTCTTATTAAAGGCATGGTTGAAGTAATGAGGCCGCTCCCTAAAACCACTATATGTGATCCTGCCTGCGGTACAGGGGGTTTCTTTTTAGCTTTTCACAACTATTTAACAAAAAATAATAAGCTGGATAAAGACGAGTTAAAATTTTTACGGCTTAACACGTTCAAAGGTTGGGAGATAGTAGATAGTGCTGCGAGATTGTGCGTTATGAATTTATTCCTTCACGGCATTGGTGAAGATGTTAGTCCGATAACTGTTACAGATAGTCTCGCGTCCCCCCCGGATGAATACTTTGATTATGTATTAACTAATCCGCCATTTGGGAAAAAAAGCAGTGTAACAATTATCAATGGTGAGGGAAAAGCAGATAAGGAATCTATTTCTTATGAGCGAAATGATTTTTGGGCATCGACCTCAAACAAACAGCTTAATTTTGTTCAGCATATAAAAAGCTTACTTAAGATAAATGGCAAAGCGGCAGTAGTAGTACCGGATAACGTTTTATTTGAAGGTGGAGCTGGAGAAACTATTAGAAAAAAACTTTTGCATGAATGCGATGTGCATACATTGTTAAGACTGCCTACCGGGATATTCTACGCACAGGGAGTGAAAGCAAATGTAATATTCTTCGACAAAAAGCCAGCCAGTGAAAAGCCATGGACTTCAAAGCTGTGGATATATGACTTAAGAACAAATAAGCATTTTACACTAAAAACAAACACCTTAACCTACAGCGACTTAGAAGATTTTATAAAATGCTACCACGCTGAAAACAGATTTAAACGGAAAGAGACTGAAAGATTTAAGAGTTTTGAATATGATGAACTAATTAAGCGAGACAAAACAAGTCTGGACATTTTTTGGCTGAAGGATGATAGTATAGAAGACTTCGAATAATTTACCCGAGCCAAGTGTTCTGATAGATGATATTATTGAAAGTCTTGAGAATGTGTTAGAGCAATTTGATGAGATGAAGGAAACGCTTAATATTAAAAAGGATAAATAGAAAACAAAAGCAATTGACCTTGATTGTTAGAACGATAAAATTAACAATTAAAATTTAGTGTTTAAGGGTGATATTGAAATCCGTGACAGTCCTTGAAAAAGATTAGTAGTATAAATTATATTATAAAGTTAATGTAATGGGGTTTTCATGAAAGAAATATTACAGGATATCAAGAACAAAATAAAAAATGGGCTCTATAAAAATGAAGAGCATGTTAGAATATCAATTGTAGCTCGAATTTTACAAGCATTAAACTGGGATATTTGGAATCCCTCCGAAGTTAATACGGAATTTAAAGTCCTTCCCAATGAAGATTCTACAAGAGTAGATTTTGCTCTATTTCTAAATTCTTATTCTCCCCCTTCTTTTTTTATCGAAACTAAATCAGTTGGCAAGATTAGTACCGATTTAGCAAAAACAGAACAACAATTGCGTGATTATAATAGAAATAATACCGCAGAATTTACGATTATAACAGATGGTCAACAATGGAGATTCTATTATTCTCAAACCGGAGGTGAATTCAAAGAAAAGTGTTTTAAAATTTTGAATTTAGAAACAGATGAATTGGAAGATTTAATTATATCTTTTAATACGTTTTTATTGAAGAACCAAATATTCAATGGTAATGCTAAAAAAGAAGCTGATAATTATCTTCAATTAAATAAAAAACAACGTGCAATGGAAGACGCATTACCAAAAGCCCGAAGGCAAATATTAAAGTCACCGTTCCCGAGTCTTCCAGAAGCTCTTATTAAGCAACTTAATCAAATGGGAATTAATGTCACACAACAAGAAGCGTTAACATTTATAAATACATATTCCGAAAAGAAAATACCAATAGAGACTATTAATCCCGAACTACCTCATAAAATAGCAGCTACAAAAATTAAAAAAGAGAAAGATTTCCCCCCAAGTGGAACAAAATGTAAATTTAGGTATCAGGGTATTTTATATGAAGGTATAATTAATAATAATTTTTTAATAATTTCAACTAAAGGTAACTATCCATCATTTTCGGCAGCTTCGGTAGACATAACTAAAACCAGCAGAAATGGTTGGCGCGATTGGGAAATTCAACTTCCTTTTACAAATAAATGGATTTTAGCCGATTTATGGAGGTCAAAAAAGTAATGTTTTCCTCGTATAAAATTGTCATGACCTATTCTTAATAAATAACTTATTGCATAAGGATTGGCGTGGTAGTTCTAACAGGCATTTTCAGCGGAAGGATTATTTATGGGAAATAGAATAATATGTGGGAATCTTAACAATCCGTTAACCGAAGGTGAAAAATATTTAGTAGACTTTCTCGATAAATCCTTACCTAAGGGTTCTGAATGGGACAATGGTCAAGGATTAGAAAACTATAATGGTTGGTTAATATTTCTTCAACCTTATTTGAATGGAAGTAGACCCGATATTGTTCTTTTTAACCCCCATACTGGTTTACAAATAATTGAAGTGAAAGACTGGAACTTGAATCATTATTCTTGGCGACAAGATGAAAATCAAAGAAAAACTTTATTTGTTACTGATTCTAAAGGTTCTTATCCAATAAAGTCTCCTGTTAAACAAGTTACCTATTATAAAGAAAAATTAACTGGTCAGCTTGTTTCCCAAATTGGAGAAATCATTGATGAAGATAAAAAAAAATTCGGTTTGATAAAGACTTCAATTTATTTTCATAATGCTTCGACATCTGAATCTCAAGAACTATTCAAAGATGAGATTAAAGATTATAAATATTTCCCTGTTTTTGGTAGGGACACAGTCAATTTAAATAGAATTAAAGAAATAGTGCCAGATTTTAATATTAGAAGTTTTTACTGGAACCAAGTCTGGAATAAGGAAATTCTTTTTTGGCTGAGTCCACCATTTCATAGTATCGAACAGGGTACTCCGCTCAGACTAAACAATAATCAATTAAAATTTTCTAATGCGATTTCCGGACATCACCGTGTTCGAGGTGTTGCAGGGAGTGGGAAAACACAAGTACTGTCTTACCGTGCGGCCAATTTAGCTTCCCAGAAAAAAAATGTATTGATGCTTACATTTAATATTACACTTTGGCACTATATCCATGACATGATTCAAAGGGCACCATTCAATTTTGATTGGGAAAATATTACAATTACTCATTTTCATGGATTCTGTAAAGATATTCTAAACGAATTTGGAGAAAGGTGGCCAATTGAATTTGGTGACGATGAATCAGTTTTTATAACGACTGTTCCTCAAATGATTTTAGACATTGTGAAAAGTACAGGGCATATTAAATATGATGCTATATATATTGACGAAGGCCAGGACTACTTCTATGAATGGTACGAAATGTTGTGTGAGTTTCTAAATGAAAGAGACGAACTTGTAGTTGTATGCGATAAAAAACAAAATATTTATGGCCGTCAACTTGAATGGCTTGATAAGAGAAGAAAAGGACTTGATAAATTTGGTAATTGGATTGAACTAAAGACAATTATTCGTCTACCGATAATAATTGCACAAGCTTCAAATCTCTTTAGTGAACAATTCAAATTAAATCAAGAGGTTAAAGTTGAGAAGATAGATCATCTAAATTTATTTACAAATCGTATTGATCAATTTTTATGGTGGAATATTTCTGAATTATCATGGATGCAAACAATTGATACTGGATTAAGTCAATTAATTAAAGATGGATATCACCTTTCTGATACAGTTATCTTAGTTCCAAATAAGCGGTACGGTAAAGAATGTGTGGACTTTTATAAAAATAAAAATATTGGAGTAAATCATGTATTTGAAGAAGGTGATGATAAAAAATACCATAGACTTAAGAAAGCTTTTTGGATGGGTGATGGTAGATTAAAAATATGTACAATTCATAGTTTTAAAGGTTGGGAAGCGGTAAATGTGATTTTATTTATCCCTGCCATTGTAGTTGGTGATATCAATTTGAATGATTCTGTAGTTTATACCGCTATGACGAGGGCAAGACATAATCTTGTTGTTATAAATGCAAATATGAGATACTGGAAATTTGGAGAGAATATTGAGAAGAAATGGCTGTAATACAACTTAGATCGATACTTTTAAATAATGTAGTTAAAATATATCATTGAAAAATATTATTGCGATTCTAAATTGGAAAAGGGATGTAATATGAATACAGAAATTAGATTTGGGAAACCGGACTCTTATGATTATAACACAATTCTTGACCAGTTTTCGGGTGCTAAGATTAATTCAATTAGAACTTCAAGCATCCCATTAGTCCAATTTTGGAAAGACACAGATTCAAGATTAGAAGAATTATTCACTGTGCTAAAATTACAAGCTAAGAAGCCTATTTTATGCTTTGAATATCCAACTAAATCGGAAGGTAAAGGTAAATCATCAATGACTGATTTAATGATTTTATGTGATGATTTGAAGATTGCAATTGAAGCAAAGTTTACTGAGTATGAGAAGATTAAACCAGACCTAATAAAAAACTGGAAAAATAATGGAGATAAAGAAAATAGGGAAAAAGTGCTTGACTATTGGACTAATTTAATAAAACCGTTTTCAAATGGATATGACGATGAATCATTACATCAAATGAGTTATCAATTTTATCATCGAACCGCATCGGCTTGTAAGGATTCTGGAAAAGCAATTGTTGTCTATCAGATATTTTATGATAATCATACTCGCGGTTATTTAGCAAATTATAAAAATGAATTAAAGGATTATGTAAAGTTTCTTAATACAAATAATAATTTGAGCTTTTATATTTGGGAAATTGAAGTTGTCCAAAAAATAATGGATAATAATATTGACCCTTTTATTGAAATGAAATATCATAGTATTTATGAATTTATAAAAACGGATTTATACGAAATTTAACTCTTGCTAACTGATCTTTAAAAAAGCAGAGTCCATAAAATAATAATTTGCTGGATTGACCATAAGAAAGTAAAAATAAAATCAAATATCAGTCTTCAAATTAACTATTTCAGATTGTAATTAAGAGCCTGGTTCTACCCTAAATGAGTCACATGTTGGCTCATTTTATTCTAAGGAATTGGGATTAAGCCAGGTTGTACCTTTACAATGATCGTAATTAAATAAAGATAATTTGTGTCTAATTGATTTACATTTGTTTATATTCCATAAAGGGAATATGGTTGTTAAGCGGATTAAATAATTATTTGTAAATTATAGAAAGTTATGCTTTCCTTATCAAGAATTGATGCGCTTTGAAAAAGTTATAATGAATTGAAATCTATATATAGTGAAGATAAGAGATGAAGGAAGATTATTTAAATAATTTTTAGGGGTATAAATCTTTAAATGAAATTTAAGGTCTTTGCAAGCTCTACAATTAATGACTTAACCAATGAAAGAATAGCCGTATTTCGCGGTATCTCAGAAGTTCCTGCTTTCCCAATAATGTCTGACAAAACTTTTAATGCAATGGATAAAAATTCATTTGAAGCTTGTTTATCCAAAGTAAAAGAATCCAATATTTATGTGCTAATTCTTGGTGGTAAATATGGTTTTGAATATGAAGGTAAATCAATAACTGAATGGGAATATGAAACTGCACTTACTCTTAAAGTACCAATTTTAGTCTTTAATTTACCTTATACAGAAAAGGAAGAAAAACAAAAACTATTTATTAAAAAAGTGGGAGATATAAAAAACGGACGATTTTGGGTTGAACCTACGAATGTATTTGAATTACAACAAAATATTACCGATTCAATCCGTGAACTTATTAAAGAAATGGATTTGGCTCGGTATGAGCAGAAAGAGTTTTTATACCCAAATCTTATGTCAATTACATTTCCTAATCAACTTTTTATTGCTAAAAAAGCGATTGATCGGGACGAAATAATTAGACTATCTTGGGAAACAGAATTTAAGTTAAAGAAAAGATGTTCTGATAGACAACTTACTAAACGAGCCGTTCTATTTAATACTGACTATTGTCCAGAAGATTTTTATACTTATGAGGATCAGATAATTACTTTTAGAAATCTTCATGACAATAAAGAGCCGCTGAAATTTATAATCGAAGAAGGAACAGTCGAAAAATTAGATAGTTCTCATTTTTATTCTATTTCAGATGAATACAAAAATTATTTTAAGGCCTTGTTAAAAAATACGATGACTGAATTCTTGAGAAAAAGAAAAATTTATAGAGTTAATGAAAAAAGAAAGGATATATATAGATTCGTAATGTTGGATTATAAAAAGCCAGCCATCCGAAAAGTAAAATGGAAAAAGGATAAGAAATATAGCAAAAGACAAGTAATTTACGAGGTAAATTCAAAGAAAGATGGACATTTAATATGTTATCGGCATTTAGCTTTTAAATATTTTATTGAAGAAATAGAAAATTTATGGTTTATTTCATTAAATCCAACATGGAGTTTTACAACAAATGGTAAAAGAAAAAGTAAATATGAAGAATCATATCTAACAGGAATTAAAGAAAGGGAAAATTCTCAAGCTATATACAATCATTTTCGGTTTTTATATTATTATTTTGATGCTATTGATTTGTTTAATCCTCAATCAGATTTTATTAAATTTATAAATCTACCAAGAGTAGAAATTGCTCCCGCAGTTAATGAGGAAGAATTTAGTTAGATGAAGTTAACTTATTTTGAAGAACCTGATATTCAATTTGGCACAGAAACATTTGTCTGTCCCAAATTCGGATTAGAACATTACTTACCATTTGATATCAATAATGTACGTCCTTCTCGTATTAAAACAGGAATAGTAGGTAAAGCAAACTCTATTCCTGAATTTCTTAGCTGGCTTAAGACTTGCCGTGATTTTATTCCTGGAAAGAAAAGCATAAGTAGACATAATCCAACGTTATTCCCCAGTTTCCCCGGATTTAATACTAAAACAACATTTAATTCCGAATTAGTTTATGATATGACGTTTGTTCGAGGTATTGTTAACTCAAAATTTGATGAGTTGAAAGAAAAATCTTTTATTCAAAAAAAAGAAATTATCTGCGAATTATTCTATCAAGAAGTAAAATATTTAGCTCAAAATAAAAAGCCCGATATAATTATTTGTCTATTGCCTGAAGAAGATATTCCATTAAAAGATGAAGAGGAAACTGAGAATGATGAAGAAGCTCAGAAAGAGGATGAAGATCAATCCGAAATTGAGGATGGTGAAGAAATTGATGCTGATTATGAATATGACTTAAGAAGAATGCTAAAAGCCAAAACTATGGAACATAAAATTCCGATTCAAATAATTAGAGATAGGGTCGTTCATCCTACATCTGGGTTGCAAGATAAGGCAACGATTGCTTGGAATTTATTTACAGCACTTTATTATAAGGCATTTGGCACACCTTGGGCGATGATTAGAAATGAGCAACTGCCTCCTTCCTGTTATGCCGGTATAAGTTTCTATAGAAGCCGAGATAAAAAGACTATCCAAACAAGTATTGCTCAACTTTTTAATGAACATGGTAAGGGAATTATCTTAAGAGGTAGTGAGGTCGAATTAAATAAAGATGATCGTCAGCCACACATGACAGAAGATCAAGCTTACGAATTAATAAAAAGAGCATTAGATGAATATAAAATGTCATTGGAGATCATGCCTTCACGACTTGTATTACACAAAACCTCAAATTATTCAGATAATGAATTAAAAGGTTTTAATAGAGCTATACTGGAAAATAAAATATCATCTGCTGATTATGTTACTATATTGAAGTCAAATATCAGACTTTATAGAGATGGAAATTATCCACCACGTAGAGGTACATTATTAAGTCTAACTGAGAAGCATCATATATTTTATACAAGAGGAACCGTTGAATATTTTAAAACATATCCGGGTAAATATATACCTCAACCCTTGGACATAAGAATCTTTCGTTGTGATAGTTCCATCAATCTGATAATGTCCGAAATACTATCTTTAACAAAAATGAACTGGAACAATACTCAGTTTGATAGAAAGTATCCTATTACTGTTGAATCAGCAAAAAAAGTAGGTGATATAATGAAGTATATTTCAAAGGATAAAGCCCCAGAAATTAGATATAGCTTTTACATGTGAAAGATTATCCATATTGTCTACTTCATTCGTGATAAATATGTTTGATTTATGTATAAATCAGAAAAAAAGAAATTTTTATTGAGTGGAATCAAAATTGGTGAAATGCTAATGAAACTTTACAAAAGTCATAATAAGCTAAAATTATTTTGTATGTTTTTAATATGATTGAATACTGATACTTTAGAAAGTAGCGTGGAAATTCAATTTATATTTATTATCAAAAACCAATAAATATGTTTGATGATGGAAGTGATTAGGATTTATTTTATTCATTATTTGTTAGAAAAATATGCAAACATTTATAAGCCATAATAAAGAAGACAAAAATATAGCACGTCAAATAGGTATTTTCTTAACATTAGAATGCGAAAGTGTTTGGTTTGATGAGTGGGAGATAGCCCCAGGAGATTCTATAACATTAAAAATGAATCAAGGTTTGATAAATTGTAGCCATTTTATACTTCTTTGGTCAAAAAGTGCATCTCTATCAAATTGGGTTCGAAGGGAATTATTTGCAATAATTTCTAAAATGATTAAAAATGGTTCTCCTAAAATTATTCCTATCGTATTGGATGATACCCCTTTGCCTTCAATACTTGAGGACATTTCATATATTAGATTTAGTGATGATATTGAGGAAGCAAGAGAAAAGATTGTTTCTGCTATAACTGGCCACTCACCCTCACAGAATTATATTAAAGCAGTAGTCAAAGAATATAACCAAGTTATAATCGACAATGAAAGTAATGAGCCGTTTCGTATTAAGGCGTGCCCAAATTGTGGTAGTGTAAACATTATCAAATCTGAAATTATAGATGAAAGACATGACGAAGTGTACTATGTTGCTAAATGTAAAGATTGTAGCTGGTCAGACTGGACTCAATAAAACGATAAGTCAAAATATTTCAAATCTGGGAACTAAAACGATGATCTATCCAATTGTAAATTAGGCATTTCAATATATAACATTATTCAAGTATTATTCAAATTAGACTCCAAAAATAGACTCCAATTTAAATGAAAAACTTGTAAGTTATTATATTATAGGTGCATAGAAGAAACCCTATAAGGACTGAAAATCCTTGTGTCACTGGTTCTGTTCCGTCTCAACCATGTTCATGTGCGAATATTACTAAATATTCACACTTTTTATTTTAAACCAAAGCGATTAGCTTATCTGCCATGTATCATGTATGCACCTAATGCAACAAAGAATGATAAGATCAAATAAAAATAACAAAGCAATTAAGGAGTGTTACTAAAAATTAAATTTTGCATTTTTGATATTATACATATATTTTTGTTACAAGGTTGGTGCAGGTTGACCGCCGCAGGGGAGGTAAATCGGAAAGATATTGTTCAACCTTTTATGTTATTTGTTAAACCAGTAATAATTATTAATCGTTAAGGAAAAAGTTAAGTACAAAGTCTAAAAAGATTGAATGCAGAAGATATTCGCACTAAACCGTAAGATTTGTAATCAGCAGGTCGTTGGTTCAAATCCGACTGCCAGCTCTAAATAAAGCCTTGTAGATTAACAGTTTACAGGGCTTTTATATTTTCATCCCTTCAAATTTTTTGATTATTTAATATGTTTTGTTTAATTGCTTTTATTAAGAGGAAATTTGGCATGACATCCTTACGGTGTTCAATCCTGAATCATAATTCTAAGCTCGTTTTTTGGGTTTAACCTTACAAGCTTTTCTATATTGTGTGGGTGAATTACCGGTTTTTGCCTTAAATAAGCGGCTGAAATAAAAATCTGATTCGTATCCGAGATCTATTGCAATCTGTTTTATGGATTTTTCGGTGAATGCCAGCATCTTTCTGGATTCTTGCAGACGTAGATCATTATGATAATGCAAAGGCGACATACCTGTGTATTTCTTAAATTCTTTTCTGAAACGGGAATATCCAACCATTAGTTCATCCGCAATTTGTTCTATATCTATATTTTGCGTCAGGTTTTGCAGCATAATGAACTTTGCTTTCTTAACAAAATCCTCAGTGTTTTTCCCTTTGAAGGATTCATCTTTTTTTATTTTCAGGATATGTCCAAGCAGATGAAGTACTGCACCGGATGTCTCCTGCTGAAAACATGATTTTTCTGCTTCAACTGATTCCAGAATATCCTTAAAAATCTGAATGACCATGTCATCTTCACCAATATTAAAAACAGGTTCATCGATTTTGATAAATCCGCACTTTAAAATATTATCTATTACTGGGCCTTTTAAACCAACATAATATTCAGTCCAGCCCGTTTTAGGATTAGGTGAATACCTATGCCACTGATTTGGAAATAACATTAACACATCGCCGGTTTTTACATTATATGTATTAGAACCCGTTTCAAAAGTACCTTCGCCGCCTGCAATATAAATGAGCTGGTATTCCAGAAGTATTCTGCCGTGCTCCCAATTAAAATTATAGTTACGTGGGTGTCCAGGAGGGGGATAAATTTTCCCCTTTTCAATCATTGTGAAACCGGCTACCGTAATTACTGTCCCCCAATCCATATCTGCTGGACTTGAAGGTACGTATTTAAAGTAAGGAGATTTCATAAAAAGCTCCATATCAAAAAGTTAATGTTATTTGCCAAAATTGCTATGTCAGTTAAAAATAATTTGATATAAGTTTCTCAAAATAAATATGTTCAATTTTTATTTCAATAAAAATATACATAGAATAATTACAATAATTCTATTGAAATATATAGTAAAAATAAATAATATTTATCTTAATGCAGCCATAACTAAATTAATAACCGGAGACCGCTTTTAAGCAGTAATGTTGATTTTCTGCTTCGGCCGATGCGCTGTTACGTCCGGGATTAATGGTTTCTAAAAATAATTCAACGTCGAACTAGATATTAAGTCATTTAAATTAATTCATTTAATGTGACTTACCATGCGGAGCTGTGTACCCGTCAAATATTTTCTAAAATTAATCTATTGTATTCCGGAAACTATTAAGATAAATATTACACATATCTGTATTCCAATATTGCATATGTTTCCTTGTCGCCCGACAAAACCATTGAATATAAATAATATTAAAATAATCCATACTACTTTTAAGGCATTATCATGAAAAGCATAAAACTGCTTAAATTATTTTTCGTTTTATTCCTTTTCCAACCATTCATTATTGAAGCACAGACCTGGAATGTAAATAGTGATTTTTGGTCGGCAACCGATGCATTAGGAAGAAAAACCCCATCTGA
>CAWIAG010000001.1:0-154887 GCA_963834015.1 uncultured Ignavibacteriales bacterium | reverse complement strand
TTCATTATCGGGAGGGTTATGCAACAACAAAAAAACCCTCTTCCCCCCTCCTTGATAAAGCCTGTCCCAATTCGATCGGGAGAGGCGTCGGCTTCAGCCGGGGGTGGTCGATGCAACCCATACACTTCTTCTACACATTAAATTCCCCAACTTTTAATCCCTGTCTTTATTCGCGTGAATTCGTCCTCATTCGTGAAAATTCGTACTATCTTAATTCGCGTAAATTCGTCCTTCAGCCAAAGGCTGATGAGCCTCAGGCTCAAATTCGCGTGAATTCGTCCTTCAGCCAAAGGCTGATGAGCCTCAGGCTCAAATTCGCGTAAATTCGTCCTTCAGCCAAAGGCTGATGAGCCTCAGGCTCAAATTTGTGTGAATTCGTAAAAAATTCGTGTAAATTCATATTACGAAAAATTAATATTATAGAAACGACTACTTATTAATGCAAAAAGAATCAATCTTCTTTGATTCAACCGGGAAACGAAGAAAGTTCCTTACAACCCTGGGAACCGCCGCCGGGTTGACGATTGCGGTTGTTACCACTGTATTTGCTTTTACTCTCTTTATACTCCCTCTTATTCCTCCGGTTCCCGGGTTAACTGCTATTTCACGCCGGCAGGTTAAACTTACTCCGCCCGGAAATACTACCGAGAAAGCGCGGTTAAGCAGGTATCTTCTGCACTCGGCTAAAGTTTCCCTTTGGGATGAAATAAGCTCCGAAAAAAAAGTTAAGCCAGTACCCGCTAAAAAAAGAATTCAGCAGACAGGTAAGATCGTCGCCGGCTATTATGCTCCCTGGGAAGAAACGGGCTTAAACTCCTTCAGGATTAACGCCGCCAAACTGAACGTCCTGTTCCCCGCCTGGCTTAAGCTTAACAAGAACGGGAATAATATCGATACTTCCGATTGGGACCCCTCTGTAACTCCCCATAATCTTGATATAGTGCAGATTGCAAAGGATAATAATGTTAAAGTTGAGCCCGTGCTTAGCAATGCCGAGGAGGATTCATTCGATCCGGCCCGCGTTCATAATTTGCTTGCTTCGGATAAAAATCAAAAAACTCTTGCCTTATTCCTGCAAACATGGCTGAAAGAAAATAATTTTAAAGGGATACAGGTTGATTTTGAAAGCCTGTACAAGGATGACTATAAAAAACTGCCGGGATTTTTAAAATTAATTAAGAAGTACTTTAAAACGGACAGCCTTGTCCTTACCCTGGCCATTGAAGCGGATAACCCGGAACTGCCTGTAGAGGAGCTGAATGAATCATGCAGCTATTTTGTACTTATGGATTACGATGAACATTATTCTTCCGGGGCGCCGGGCGCAATTGCATCTATTCCCTGGTACTATAATACTCTTACTGCTTCACTTAATAAAATTCCACCGGAGAAATTGATTGCGGGTATAGGCAATTACTCATACGATTGGCAGGCCGGCAAAAAGATCAGCGAATCGCTTACGTACCAATCGGCAATAATTTTAGCGCGCGATTATTCAACGGAGGATGACCCGGAAAAAATTATTACTTTTGATCCGGATGCCCTGAACCCTGTTTTTAACTATACCGGTGATAACGGCAGTCAACATACCGTATGGATGCTTGATGCGGTTACTGCATATAATCAATTCCTGGTTGCAAAGACTAAAAAAGTAGCGGGTTACGCTCTCTGGGATTTAGGCTCCGAGGATCCAAGCCTCTGGAAATTCCTTGATAAAAATAAAATTGATGCGGCCTTTTCTCCCGATTCTCTATCCAATATTTCCTTCCCTTATGAAATTGAATTCGACGGCGACGGCGAGGTGCTTTCTATACAATCAACTCCGCAAAGAGGGCTTCGGCAGATTACAGTCGACCCCGGGAACGGGCTGATTACGGGAATGGAGTACATAAAGTTTCCGTCATCATATGTTATTAAAAGATCAGGCTACATCCCTGATGCTTTAACTCTTACTTTTGACGATGGCCCCGGCGCAGAATACACTCCGCAGATCCTGGATGAACTGAAAGCGCTTAATGTTCATGCAACGTTTTTTTTAATCGGGGAAAATGCCGAGAAAAATCCCGCTATAGTTAAAAGGATTTTGGATGAAGGCAATTATATAGGCAATCATACTTTTACGCATCCTAATATCGGGGCTGTAAGCGACCGCCGTGCAGAGCTTGAAATAAATACCACTGAAAGAGCGCTTCAGAGCATAACCGGCAGGTCAACTATCCTTTTCCGCCCTCCTTATAACGCTGATGCCGAACCTGTAAGCGCCGAGGAAGTAAAACCAATTATAACGGCGTCCGGGATGGGTTACGTTACTATAGGCGAACTTATCGATCCGCAGGATTGGAATTTGTGGAAAACAAACGGCAACGGCGAACCTGAAAAAAGAACTGTAGATGATATTGTGCAGTCGGTACTGGACCAGGTGAAAACAATTCACGGAAATGTTATACTTCTTCATGACGGCGGAGGCGACAGGAATTTAACTGTTCAGGCCCTTCCTATTATTGTTACAAGCTTAAGAAAAAGCGGGTATAATTTTGTAGATATATCGCAAATCACCGGCCAGAGCCGCGATGCTATTATGCCCCTGCTCAGCAGTAAAGACCAGGCTCTTATAGGAATCGACAGGCCGGTATTTGAAATTATTTTTACATTTGAAAAAGTATTGGGCTATTTATTTATAACCGCTATTATACTCGGAATTCTCCGTGTTCTCTTTATAACTACACTTGCATTGATTAAAAGAGCGCTTAATAAAAAGAGAATTTTTAACGATAAATATCAGCCTGTTGTAAGTTTTATCATCGCCGGCTATAATGAAGAAAAGGTTATCGGCAAAACTGTTGAGAGCGCTCTGCAAAGTACCTATCCCAATATTGAAGTGATTGTAGTTGACGACGGCTCTACGGATAATACTTCAGCCGTAATTAAAAATAATTTCGGCAGCGACGGCAGGGTACTTCTGATGAAGCAGCATAATACGGGCAAAGCCGGAGCGCTTAATAATGCAGTTTTACGTGCAAAGGGTGAAGTACTGGTTAGCCTTGACGCCGATACCCAGATTTCAAAAGATGCGGTTAAATTTTTAGTCAGGCATTTTGAAGACTCAAGAGTTGGCGCGGTTGCAGGAAATGTTAAAGTAGGCAACAGGACAAATATTTTTACCCGCTGGCAGGCAATAGAATATATAACCAGTCAGAATATCGACCGGCTGGGTTATTCCCTGCTGAATGCCATTACTGTTGTTCCGGGCGCTATTGGCGCATGGCGGAAATCTGCCCTTAAAGATACCGGTGGTTATATAACCGATACATTAGCCGAGGATATGGATTTAACCTGGCGCCTTAGGAAAAACGGCTGGAAGGTGGACACGGAAAATGAGGCTATAGGATTTACCGAAGCTCCTGACTCAATTGGATCATTCTTTAAACAAAGATTCAGATGGTCATTCGGTACATTACAATGTTTGTGGAAGCATAAATCGGCTTTATTCCATTATGGCTGGTTTGGCGGTTTGGCGCTTCCTACTTTGTGGATATTCCAGATAGTTTTTCAGATTATTGCGCCTCTTGTAGATATACAAATTATATATACATTGATACAGTTTTTCAGAACTTGGATAACGCAGGGTAATCTTACGCAGGATTGGCAGCCCTTGCCTCAAACGCTTCAACTGCTTGAGCAGGCGGCATTCTTTTACGTTCTGCTTTTCTTGATAGAACTTATGGGAGCGGTTATAGCATTCAGGTTTGATAAAGAAAAATTGCGACTTCTGTGGTGGCTTTTCCTTCAGCGTTTTGTTTACAGGCAGCTTATGTATGCAGTAGTTTGGAAAGCGGTAGTTAGAGCATTCACCGGCCGTAAGCAAGGCTGGGGCAAACTCCAAAGAAAAGCCACCGTCACCTCAATCTAATCCCGTAGCACGGATTATCAAATCTGTGCGTCCAAAATCCCGCAGGGATTGAATCCCGTAGCACAGATTATCAAATCTGTGCGTCCAAAAATCCCGCAGGGATTGAATTCCGTAGCACGGATTATCAAATCTGTGCGTCCAAAAATCCCGCAGGGATTGAATTCCGTAGCACGGATTATCAATCTGTGCGTCCAAAAATCCCGCAGGGATTGAATCCGCGTAGCACAGATTATCAATCTGTGCGTCCAAAATCCCGCAGGGATTGAATCCCGTAGCACGGATTATCAATCTGTGCGTCCCAAAATCCCGCAGGGATTGAATCCCGTAGCACGGATTATCAATCTGTGCGTCCATAAATCCCGAAGGGATTGAATCCCGTAGCACAGATTATCAATCTGTGCTTCCCAAATCCCGCAGGGATTGAATCCCGTAGCACGGATTATCAAATCTGTGCGTCCAAAATCCCGCAGGGATTGAATCCCGTAGCACAGATTATCAAATCTGTGCGTCCAAAATCCCGCAGGGATTGAATCCCGTAGCACAGATTATCAAATCTGTGCGTCCCAAAATCCCGCAGGGATTGAATCCCGTAGCACGGATTATCAAATCTGTGCGTCCTAAAATCCCGCAGGGATTGAATCCCGTAGCACGGATTATCAATCTGTGCGTCCAAAATCCCGCAGGGATTGAATTCCGTAGCACGGATTATCAAATCTGTGCGTCCTAAAATCCCGAAGGGATTGAATCCCGTAGCACGGAGTATCAATCTGTGCGTCCCAAAATCCCGCAGGGATTGAATCCCGTAGCACGGATTATCAATCTGTGCGTCCCTAATCCCGCAGGGATTGAATCCCGTAGCACAGATTATCAATCTGTGCGTCCCAAAATCCCGCAGGGATTGAATCCCGTAGCACGGATTATCAAATCTGTGCGTCCCAAAATCCCGCAGGGATTGAATCCCGTAGCACGGATTATCAAATCTGTGCGTCCCAAAATCCCGCAGGGATTGAATCCCGTAGCACGGATTATCAATCTGTGCGTCCCAAAAATCCCGCAGGGATTGAATCCCGTATCACGGATTATCAATCTGTGCGTCCCAAAATCCCGCAGGGATTGAATCCCGTAGCACGGATTATCAAATCTGTGCGTCCCAAAATCCCGCAGGGATTGAATCCCGTATCACGGATTATCAATCTGTGCGTCCAAAAATCCCGCAGGGACGAAATATTTGTAGCCCCGGGTGTCAACCCAGGATTACGAAATAACAAAACACCTTTTTCCCCTCTCCTTCGCAAGGAGAGGGGCCAGGGGTGAGGTCGACGTAACCTTTACACTTCTTCTACCCATTAAATTCCCCAACTCATCCCTATCCTAATTCGCGCAAATTCGTCCCAATTCGTGTTAATCCAATTCGCAACAATATTATTATTCTTCTTTCGTAAAAAATATGATTTATACCCGTAATTCGAATTAATCACTCCCTCACCGACACCAACAGCAGCGGAATCTTACTTGATTTATTTATTCGCGGCGTAAGACTCCCTTCCCAAAAAGCTTCCGCCCCTTTTGTTCCGTGTGTACCGAGGATAATCAGGTCGGCGTTAACTTTTTTTGCCGTTTCAGCGATGGCTTTGGGTGGTTTATTCCTCGAAGCGCTCGATGATACTTTTAACCCCTCGGCTTCCAACCCCGGCTGAAGCTGATGCAGATACTCTTCTGCATCGGACACAAGCATATCAAGCATTTTTGACGTTGTCCCCGGCATAAGACGGTTTACCGGGGTCAATTCCCCGGACATACTGCCAAAGTTTGGAACTGCCATTAACAGGTGAATCTTTGCATTGCATATCTTCGCCAGCGCCGCTGCATATTTCAATGCATGCTCATGATCCGGGTTGCCGTCAAGCGGGACCAAAAAATTCTCAAAATTAACCGACTCATTTAATTTATTTTGTAAAGGATTTACCAGGAGCACCGGCGTATTACCCAGCGAAATTACCTGCTGCGCAATGGAACCGAAAATCAGGTCATGAAGACCGCCGTTGCCGTGCGTGCACAATATTACAAGGTCCTGGTTTAGTTCCCTGCTATGCTCCCAAATACTTTGAGAAACATTTTTTACACTGCTGTCATGCACATGCGTTACAACTGTAATCCCCTTAAAAAGATCGGAAGCAGCTATCGATTTTAAATATTTTTCCGCCTGGACGGACGTTGTTAAATGCCTTTCACCGTGCACGGTATCAGGTGCGTCTGTTTCAATTATATGAATTAATGTTATTGAAACATTAATTTTTCTTGCAAGATGCAGTGCTACCGGGAACACTGATTCTGCCAGTACCGAGCCGTCAAGCGGGACTAATAAATTTTTAATTACTGATTTATCCAATATATAATACCTGGTATATTAAAAAGATATTTAATAAAATAATTAAAGCGGCAATAATGTATACTATAAATGTAGTCAATTTTTTATTTACAAGAACTCCCATAATTTCTTTCTTTCCTGTAAATATAATCAATGGAATAATTGCAAACGGAAGTCCGAAACTTAAAATTACCTGGCTCATTACAAGCGTACGTGTCGGGTCCAGGCCGATGGCAATAACTAAAATGGACGGCACTATTGTTACTAAACGCCTTATCCATATAGGTATATGCTTCTGAAGGAATCCCTGCATAATAACCTGCCCGGCATGCGTACCAACTGTAGAGGAAGACAACCCTGAAGCCAGCAGCGATATTGCAAAAATCCAGCTTGCAGCTTTGCCCAGCAGCGGCTGTAATGTTTTGTGCGCTTCTTCTATAGTTGCAATATTGGTAAGCCCGTGTTTGTAAAATGTTGATGCCGCCATTATCAGCATTGCCATGTTCACTAAACTTGCTATCCCCATCGCTATTGTTACGTCAAGTATCTGGAACCGGAACAGCTTTTTTAATTTATCGGGATTCTTAACTATTATTCTTTGCTGTGTTAACGCCGAATGAAGAAATATAGCGTGCGGCATTACCGTTGCCCCCAGTATTCCGGTTGCCAGTAGTATACTTTCCGTTCCTGAAAATTGCGGGACGAATGAATGATAAAAAATAACGCCCATATCGGGCCTTACAAAAATGGTTTCTACAAGGTAACTGCCGGCAATAATACTTACCATTACAGTAATAGCTATTTCAAGCGGTCTGAAGCCGTAACGCTGTAAACCCAAAATAAGGAAAGTGCAAATAGCGGTTAATATGCCGCCAATAAGCAGCGGGAACCCGAAAAGCAGGTTAAATCCCAGCGCCGCGCCAAGGAACTCCGCCAGGTCTGTTGCCATTGCAACAACTTCCATAACTACCCACATAACATATACGGTAGGTTTGCTGAAACGGGTTCTGCAATGTTCGGCTAAATTACTGCCGGTTGCTATTCCAAGCTTTGCGGAAAGAGCCTGCAGAAGCATAGCCATTAAGTTGCTTGCAAGTATAACCCACAACAGCATAAAACCAAACTCGGAGCCGCCCTGTATATTTGTGGCAAAATTTCCCGGGTCCACGTAAGCAACGCTGGCAATAAATGCCGGACCTAAAAAAGGTATTAACTTTTTGAAATAGTTTTTCTTTGTATTACCGGATAATGCTTCTTCCGCAGAATTCCTGGTATTCTCGTCTTGTAGTCCTGCTGATGAAGTTATTAAATTTTTCATTGTTTGCTTTTTTTATATTTCAACATGGGCCCGGATCGAAAATACGTTCACCGGACCGCGGTCTTTGTTGTATGCCGGGTTAAGAATAAATTGATAATCCGGGCTTAGATGAAAAAACTCAAATACTTTAAGCGAGTAATAAGCCTCAATTATTGATTCAGGTGCATAATTCAAATTCCCGTCTCCTATAAGGAATCCATATCCGCCCGCTTCAAGATAAGCCTGGTGATCTTTGGAAATTTGATTTATTACAAATGCTGCTCCCGCATTATCATCCTTGCGCGACCATAAGTTCCCGCTAAAGGATATTCCTGCGCTTGTGGACTGATCTATCTCTGTATACATCCATGATTCGTTTTTGCCGTTGTTCCACCCAAATCTTATAAACATACCGATATTATCTGCCAGGTTTTGTTCGCCATTCAGCTCGAAGCCGTATTTTGTTCTTCCCTGCGCACGAGTATCGATTATATTTACATCTCCCGCCGGTAACCGGGTTGCCTGTACATAATTTCCCATATCTGCATGGGTTATGTAAGCTAATACACGCGCTGCTCCCGGCTGTCCTGTAATTGAATAATCATGCTCTGCTTCAAAAGTCTCCGAATGATCATTCTTAAAATTATACTCCATGTCCATACTGTTCGCAGACTTGGCAACCATTGCAGTCGAAATTCTGAACGCCCATTCCGGTATTATATATTCGCCGACAAGCCCTGATGTGTATCCCTTGGTGTCAGCCGGGTAATCCCATGCACCGTTATCCATTAATGACCAGTTTATAAACTGCGAGCGCGGGTCATTTGAAAATTTATTGTTATCAAAAAAATCTATCATACTGAATCTGCCTATCGAAATTGCAATATAAGAATCCGGTTTTTTTGTTTCTACCTGGTTCTCTCCATCTGCAACAGGTGTAGATTGCGACGACAACGGAATAATTTGCTTTATAAATAAACGAGCTAAATTAAATCCCGGCGCCGGGTCGCCAACTCTGTAAACTTCACCGTTAGGAAAACCTGCTATTCCCGTTGTTCCGCTGAATCCCTGGCCTCCGGCAATTTCTACGTTAAAATATGCCTCGCTGTTTTCCCACAACTTTCTTCCAAGGAAAAGAGTAGACGTTAGCGATGTTGCCGTTTCTTCATTATTATTCAGGCTGTTAGCCCCTGAATACTGGGCATTAAATGCGGGATGATATTGCGTAATAGTTGTCTCCTGAAAATGCATCGACCATTCTTTATTTGAACTGGTATCCGGAGTTTCCTGTGCATACATAGAAAAACAAAATATATAAACAACTAAAAATATCTTTTGTAACGCTTTAATCATAAAAATTTTTTTCCATCATAATTAATATTTCCTGAGTTTCACCTCGCAGGTGAACCTCACACTTCATTTGCAAAGAACGGATAAAATTCCGTAGCACGGATTATCAATCTGTGCGTCCTAAAATCCCGCAGGGATTGAATTCCGTAGTACAAATTATCAATCTGTGCATCCCAAAATCCCGAAGGGATTGATTTCCGCAGCACGGAGTATCAATCTGTGCGTCCTAAAATCCCGCAGGGATTGAATTCCGTAGCACGGATTATCAAATCTGTGCGTCCCAAAATCCCGCAGGGATTGATTTCCGCAGCACGGTTTATCAATCTCTGCGTCCCAAAATCCCGAAGGGATTGAATTACGTAGCACGGATTATCAATCTGTGCGTCCTAAAATCCCGTAGGGATCGAATTCCGTAGCACGGATTATCAATCTGTGCATCCCAAAATCCCGCAGGGATTGAATTCCGTAGCACGGATTATCAATCTGTGCGTCCTAAAATCCCGAAGGGATTGAATTACGTAGCACGGATTATCAAATCTGTGCGTCCCAAATTCCCACAGGGATTGATTTCCGTAGCACAGATTATCAAATCTGTGCGTCCCAAAATCCCGCAGGGATTGAATTCCGTAGCACGGATTATCAATCTGTGCGTCCTAAAATCCCGCAGGGATTGATTTCCGCAGCACGGATTTTCAAATCTGTACGTCCTAAAATCCCGCAGGGATTGATTTCCGTAGCACAGATTATCAATCTGTGCGTCCCAAATTCCCGAAGGGATTGAATCTCGTATCACAGATTATCAATCTGTGCGTCCTAAAATCCCGCAGGGATTGAATCTCGTATCACGGTTTATCAAATCTGTGCGTCCCAAAATCCCGCAGGGATTGATTTCCGTAACACGGAGTATCAATCTGTACGTCCCAAAATCCCGAAGGGATTGATTTCCGTAGCACGGATTATCAAATCTATGCGTCCTAAAATCCCGCAGGGATTGAATCTCGTATCACAGATTATCAATCTGTGCGTCCTAAAATCCCGCAGGGATTGATTTCCGCAGCACGGATTATCAATCTGTGCGCCCTAAAATCCCGAAGGGATTGATTTCCGCAGCACGGATTTTCAAATATGTGCATCCCAAAATCCCGCAGGGATTGAATTACGTAGCACAGATTATCAAATCTGTGCGTCCCAAATTCCCGAAGGGATTGAATTACGTAGCACGGATTATCAAATCTGTGCGTCCCAAATTCCAGCAGGGATTGATTTCCGTAGCACGGTTTATCAATCTGTGCGTCCTAAAATCCCGCAGGGATTGATTTCCGTAGCACGGATTATCAAATCTGTGCGTCCCAAAATCCCGCAGGGATTGAATTCCGTAGCACGGTTTATCAATCTGTGCATCCCAAAATCCCGCAGGGATTGATTTCCGTAGCACGGATTATAAATCTGTGCGTCCCAAAATCCCGCAGGGATTGATTTCCGTAGCACAGATTATCAATCTGTGCGTCCTAAAATCCCGCAGGGATTGAATCTCGTATCACAGATTATCAATCTGTGCGTCCCAAAATCCCGCAGGGATTGAATTCCGTAGCACAGATTATCAAATCTGTGCGTCCCAAAATCCCGCAGGGATTGAATCTCGTATCACAGATTATCAATCTGTGCGTCCTAAAATCCCGCAGGGATTGAATCTCGTATCACAGATTATCAATCTGTGCGTCCTAAAATCCCGCAGGGATTGATTTCCGTAGCACGGATTATCAATCTGTGCGTCCTAAGTCCCGGAGGGACGAAATATTTGTAGCCCCAAGTGTCAACAGAGCCTGTCCCGATTTCTTATCGGGAGGGTTTCACAATAACACCCCGAAATCTTTTCCGGTCTCCGATTTTTATTCGCGAAAATTCGTCCTAATTCGTGTAAATCCAACTCGTAACAAAACATTTTACCACACTACCTTAATTAATTCCCATAGCCTTGCCCGCATCCGGGATGAAATTGAGCTCAACTTTATTTCACTTCCACAAAAACATTCTGTGCAAGTTCATTGCTGATATTATGGGATTTCCCTTTTATCAGCACTTCCATAGATTTATCAAAGTCTATTTTTTTCTTAATGATTATCCTTTCATTAAGCCCTATACCCAGCTCTGAGATATAACATAAAAAATTTTCATCATAATCATTTACCCGCGCCACTTCCCCCGATTCACCCGCATCAAGTTCGGCAAGCGGCCTTGTTTGTTTTGCCTTAGGCATTTTGCCGTCCTTCGATGGTATCGGATCCCCGTGCGGGTCGTACTCCGGAAAATGAAGCATCGCTTCCAGCCTGTTTATTAAATCATCCGAAGACGAATGCTCCAGCCTGTTGGCTTCTTCATGAACTTTATCCCAGGGCATTCCGACAATCTTAACTAAAAAAACTTCCCATATCCTGTGGCGCCGTACTATATTCTGCGCATAATTTTTACCTTCAGGCGTTAATTCTATTTCTTTATAAGGTTCATATATTATATAACCTTCCCCCGAAAGTTTCTTAAGCATATCCGTAACAGCGGCATTGGATATGGAAAGTTTCCTTGCAATCACACTCGGCTTTATTTTCCCTTCCCGGTCCGGATTTTTAAATATTATACTTAAATAATCTTCTTCTGAAATGTTTTGCATATTTAAGGATGTTTTTATAATTAAATTAAGCTAGCTTAAATATAATGTCAAGTGAGCTTAAATACAAGCGGGTCTTTAAAATATTTCCACTGAAATTACTAAAATGCAAATTTTCCATGATGTACATAATTGCTTATCAGTACATCAATTCTCCCGCACCGGGATTCTCCAACAATACTTTTAAAGACCAGATGAAATTTTCATAAAAAAAAAGGCTGGTTAATTAAAACTCAGCCTCTTTTTAAACTTATAAATATTTCAAATCTATCTGTAAGAAACCAATTCCTTCATATAATTCGCTCTTTCAAATTGAGAAGGATCTGCAATATTTTTATAGCTCATGCTTCCTCTCATCTGATCAAGAGATTCATATTCGTTTAATTCCATCCAGTTCTTTAATTCCTTATTTACATCCGCAATTCTACCGATGCCGAATTTAAGCAGGCATGAAAGCATTTGTGTAACTTTAGCGCCCGCCATAATCATCTTTATAACATCTTTTTCAGACGAGATTCCACTTGTTGCCGCAATGTCTGCTTTAATTCTATTATATATTATTGCTATCCATCTAAGGGGAAGCCTCATTGCATTTGGCGTACTTAATAAAACATTAGGAACAACTTCCAGACTTTCAAGATCTATATCCGGCTGATAAAATCTGTTGAATAAAACCAATCCGTCAGCACCTGCTTTGTCAAGCTGGCTCGCCATCCATGCTATCGAACTGAAGAATGGTCCGATTTTTACCGCAACCGGTATTTTAATTGATTTTTTAACTTCCTTAACAATATCAATGTATGATTGTTCAATTTCAGAACCGGATTTACTAACATCGGTAGCAAGCCTGTAAATATTTAATTCCAAAGCATCCGCACCGGCTTGTTCAATTTTTTTTGCATATTCAATCCATCCGCCAAGAGATTTTCCATTCAGGCTTGCAATAACAGGAATTGAAACTGCGCTTTTAACTTTATGAATATGTTCAAGATATTCATCCGGCCCGGTTTTAAAGAAATTTAATGCCGGGAAGTAAGATTGAGCCTCGGCATTACTTTCATTATTGTCTGTAGTGTGGCGATAAAATTCCAGTTCTTCCTGTTCAATTTGTTCTTCAAATATTGAGTAAATAACCACAGCGCCGGCGCCTGAATCTTCCATCAATTTTATATTTTTTATTTCCTGCGAAAGAGGCCCGGCAGAAGGAACAATCGGGCTTGAGAGTTTTAATCCTAAATATTCAGTGCTTATATCCATCGTAATACCTCATTTAAATCGGACCCTAACTTTTTCTGCTAATAATATTTTTAAAAAATATGTATTTAAAATATACCAGCGGAATAAGATTAGGGCCAAAATTAGCTTATTAAATAATTTAATTAGTTTTATTATCTTTTCCAGCAGCTAATTGCTCATACTGCTTCCATTTTTCATTTACATCCAGTTGAGCTTCTTCCATCAATTTTTCAGCTTCTTCCGGATGAGATTTGACTAACATTTTGTAACGTGTTTCCATATATGCATAGTCTTTTAATGGAATCTTCAATCCTTTTGATTCCAATTTAAATGGATTTTTGCCTTCTTTTGTAAGATCAGGATTGTAACGGAATAACGGCCAGTGACCGGAATCTACCGCAGCTTTCTGATTATGTAAGCCTTTTTCCATATCAATTCCGTGTGCGATACAATGAGCATAAGCAATAATTAATGAAGGCCCATCATAAGCTTCGGCTTCAATTAAAGCACGTACAGTCTGAGCATCACTGGAACCCATTGCAACTTTAGCAACATAAACATTTCCATAAGACATTGCCATAAGCCCAAGATCTTTTTTGCGCATTGTCTTTCCACCTGCAGCAAATTTTGCTACTGCACCTTTAGGAGTAGATTTTGACATCTGCCCACCGGTATTTGAATAAACTTCAGTATCAAGTACAAGCACGTTAACATTTTTTCCGGAAGCTAATACGTGATCTAAACCGCCATATCCAATGTCATATGCCCAGCCATCGCCGCCCATAATCCAAACCGATTTCTTAACAAGATAATCAGCCAAGCTTAAAAGATGGTTTAAATTATTTGTATTTCCATTTGCACCGGCATTTAATAACTCAGTGATTTTTGATTTTAGCAGACTTACTTTTTCGCGTTGATCATAAATCCCAACTTCATCTTTTTGATCTGTATTTAATAAACTTTCAACTAATTGTTCGCCAAGTTCTGCAGAAAGTTTTTTAATAAGATTCTTTGCCTGCTCATTATGCTTATCAATTGCAAGCCTGTAACCAAGACCGAATTCAGCATTATCTTCGAATAAAGAATTTGACCAGGCCGGCCCGCGACCTTCTGTATTAATTGACCAAGGTGTAGTTGGTAAATTAGCTCCGTATATTGAAGAACAACCGGTAGCGTTAGCAACCAACATCCTGTCACCAAATAACTGACTAACTAATTTAACATAAGGAGTCTCACCACAACCCGAGCAAGCGCCGGAAAATTCAAACAAAGGCTGGAGGAATTGCGAGTCTTTTATTGCACTTGTAGCAACTTTTCTTCTGTCAACTTCAGGAATGCTAAGGAAGAAGTCCCAATTTGCTCTTTCCTGTTCTCTTAACGGAATCTGAGTTGCCATATTAATAGCTTTTAATTTGGTTTCTTTCTTATTCTTTGCAGGGCAAACATCAATACAAATACCACAGCCGGTACAATCTTCAACTGCAACCTGGATAGTATAAGCTAAATTATCGCCGTAATCTTTGCCTTTAAATTTAGTGTGTTTGAAAGAAGCGGGTGCATTTGCAAGAAGTTTTTCGTCATATATTTTTGCGCGGATAGAAGCATGCGGGCAAACTACAACGCATTTATTGCACTGTATACAAACTTCAGGATCAAACACAGGAACTTCCAACGCAATATTTCTTTTTTCCCACTGTGCTGTTGCACTAGGGTATGTACCATCAATCGGCATTTTACTTACCGGAATTAAATCTCCATCACCAGCAATAATTTTAGCGGTAACATCAAGAACAAATTCGGGTGCATTACCAGAAACCGCCGGAAGGAACTTCAATTTACTTGTAACTTTTTCAGGAATTTTAACTTCGAAGAGATTAGCCAGGGACTGATCAACTGCGTTAAAGTTCATCTGGACTATTTTATCGCCTTTTGCACCGTAAGTTTTTTTAATTGATTTTTTAATCAATTCAATAGCCTGTTCTTTAGGGAAGATTTTTGAAATTGCAAAGAAACAGGTCTGCATTATGGTATTGGTTCTTGAGCCCATACCTGCATCATTGGCGACTTTATATCCGTCAATAACATAAAATTTCATTTTCTTTTCAATTAAATCCTTTTGGATTTTTTCCGGGAGAGAATCCCAAACCTCTTCTTTAGGAACCGTTGTATTTAGTAAGAATGTTGCTCCTTCAATACCATCTTTAAGCATGTCCATTTTTTCAAGAAAGACCTGTTGATGGCAGGCAATGAAGTTTGCTTTATCTATTAAGTAGGAGGATTTTATTTCTTTAGGACCGAATCTAAGATGAGATGTGGTAGTTGAACCAGATTTTTTCGAATCATATACAAAATAACCTTGCGAAAAATAATCGGTTCCTTCACCAATAATTTTAATTGAATTTTTATTAGCACCTACAGTTCCGTCAGAGCCTAATCCATAAAATTTCCCTTTGAATGTTTCTTCGGCTTCAACAGAAAACGAATGATCGAATTCAAGGCTTGAGTTAGTTACATCTTCAATTATGCCAACTGTAAAATGATTTTTAGGCTTGTCTTTTTTCAGTTCATCAAAAACTGTTTTAACCATTGCCGGAGTAAATTCTTTGGATGATAAACCGTAACGGCCGCCGATAATTTTAGGATAGCTAAAAGGTAATGTTCCGGAAACATATCTTTCTGAAATTGCATTTACTATATCCATGTATAAAGGTTCACCAGAAGCGCCCGGTTCTTTTGTCCTGTCTAAGATTGCTATTGATTTAGTAGTCTTTGGAAGTGCATCTATAAAATGCTCAATAGAGAATGGCCTATACAGCCTGACTTTTACAACACCGACTTTTTCTTTTTTAAGTGTTAAATAATCCACAGTTTCTTCTGCGGCTTCAGCCCCGGAGCCCATCATTACAATTATTCTCTCAGCATCAGGCGCACCATAATAATCAAAAAGATGATATTGTCTGCCTGTTATTTTAGCAAATTTGTCCATTTGATTTTGAACAATTTCAGGACAATCAATATAAAACTTATTAACAGTTTCTCTACCCTGGAAATAAACATCAGGATTTTGAGCAGTACCGCGAATAAACGGATGATCCGGTGATAATGCTCTTTTACGATGTGCAATAACCAGATTTTCATCTATCATTGATTTAACATCATCAATAGTTAACTGCTCAATTTTCATAACTTCATGTGATGTTCTAAAACCATCGAAGAAATGTAAGAAAGGTATTCTTGCCTGAAGTGTAGATGCCTGAGAGATAAGTGCGAAATCCATTACCTCTTGAACGGAGTTTGAACAGAGCATCGCAAATCCAGTAGAGCGAGTTGACATAACGTCGCTATGATCACCAAATATTGATAAGGCTTGCGCCGCAATTGCCCGAGCAGATACATGAAAAACAGTCGATGTTAACTCGCCAGCTATTTTAAACATATTTGGAATCATTAGGAGTAAACCCTGTGAAGCTGTAAACGTAGTTGTTAAAGCGCCATTTTGTAAAGAACCATGAACACTTCCAGAAGCCCCGCCTTCACTTTGCAGCTCACTTACGGAGGGAATTTCATCCCAAATATTTTTCTTGCCTACAGCAGCCCAAGCATCGCACCATTCGCCCATATTCGATGAGGGGGTTATAGGATAAATTGCTATTACTTCGTTTGTAAGATAAGCTACATAAGCTGCAGCTTCATTTCCATCTATTGTTACTTTTTTCCTATCCATCTTCTTTCCATATTTTTGTATGTTATTGAAAAATCTTGTAAAATGTATCCTATTACGCCAAATATTATACCAAGTTTTTGTCTTTTTAAGTCTTTAGAATTAGTACTTTTTTTCCCAAAAGGGTAAAAAAATAATTAATATCCGTAATTAAATTCTTATTTATGAGAACGAATTATTTAATACAATAAAAGTTGAAAAATTGCACATTATAAAAAATCTTTAATAAATAGTTATTTTGAGTTGGAAATAATTAAAATAATTAAGATTCTTACCATTTCTGCATAACTTATTTTTGTACAATCTGCGGATTTCTGTCACATTGATATTATAGCTTTACTTTTTAAATTTTTTTTGTATCTTACTTTGTATTTAGTATTAAAAAATCCTTTGAGATTTTGACATAATGGTACCAATTAATAATAATAAGTTATCTAAAGCGAAATTATTGGAAGAACTGGAAAAACTAAATAAAAAAATAAAACGCCTTGAACTTTATAAAAATAAACATCAAGAAACTAAAAAAAATAGCGAGCGGAACAAAACCGGGCAAAGCGAGATTTTTTTTATTGAAGGTGAAAGTAATTACCGCTCGTTAATAGTATCATCCCTTGATGCTATATATGTATTACAAAATAATAAACTTGTATTAGTTAACCCTGCATGGGAAAAACTTTTCGGATACAATGCTGAAGAAGTACTTCTGGAGAACTTCAATACGGAAAAGGTTATAGCTCAAAACTATCTGGAAATATACAGGAAAAAGCTTTTAAGTAAATTAAACCTCCCTTTTAACCAGAGATTTGATCTGCAAGGGATCACAAAGGATGGTAGAAAAATTGATCTTGAGGCTCATGTAACCAAGATCGTTTGGAACGGTAAAAAGGCAATCCAGGGTATTAATAGGGATATAACAGCAAGAAAAAAAAGTGAAGAAGCCTTAAGAAGAGAAGCATTTATTTTTGATAACCTGTATGATGCCGTAATTATTATTGATCTAAACGGCAATATATTGAATTGGAACTTCGCTTCTACCAATATGTTCGGCTATACAAAAGCAGAAATACTTAATAAGAATATTAGAATTTTAAATAAAAATGAAGAAATTTTTAAAGAAAAAGTATTTGATGCTGTTGAAAAAAATGGGAAATGGACGGGGAAAATTATTTTTGAAAAAAAAAGATGGTACTTCAGGTATTTCCGAAACATTTCTCTTCCCGTATATAGATGCCCAAGGAGATAAAATTGCTCTTGTCAGTGTTAATAAAGATATTACGATAAGAAAAAAATCAGAAGAAGAGCTCAAAGAGTTGGAAGATAAATTTAGAAAAATTGCCGAAAATTCACTAGTTGGAATGTATATAATTCAGGATGGATTATTTAAATACGTTAATCCGAGATTTGCAGAAATAACAGGTTATAAAGTTGAAGAATTAATTAATCTACTAGGTCCGCTTCAAACATCTGCAACTGAATCATATCAAATTGTTGAAGAAAATATTAGGATGAGAATTTCTGGGGAAATTGATACTATTCACTATGAATTCAAACTAAATTCAAAAGATAGAGGGGATATTGATGTTGAAGTGTTTGGCAGCCGGATAATGTATTGCGGCAGGCCTGCTATAGCCGGAATCTTGCTGGAGATAACAGAGCGGAAACAAGATGAAAAAACTCTCCGTGAAAGCCAAATAAAGTACTGAGAACTTGCAGATTTGCTTCCACAAACAGTCTTTGAAATAGATTTAGAAGGGAAATTTTCATTTGTTAATCAAGCAAGCTCTGCAACATTCGGATACACCACAGAAGATTTTGAAAAAGGTCTAAATATTTTTGAACTTTTTATTCCTAGTGAACGCATAATAGCAAGAAGATATATTGAAGTATCATTAAAAGCAAAAAAAAGTTGAAGAGACGGAATTTATTGCATTAAAAAAAGACGGAACTACTTTTCCGGCTTTGGTTTTCTCAACAATAGCTTTACATAATAATGAACCAGCAGGGTTTCGCGGGCTAATAATCGATATTACCGACAGAGTGAATTGAGATCGAATTTAGAAAGCTCTCAAGAGCTGTCGATCAAAGCCCAAATTCTAAAATGATAACAAATATTTTTGGCGATCTTGACTATGTAAACCCACGCCTTACCGAACTCACTGGTTATAAGTCTCAAGAAGTAATCGGGAGAAACCCCCGATTTCTGAAATCAGGAGAAACAGATGACAAAGAATACAGAAGTTTATGGTACACTTTAACAAACAATGAAACCTGGCGTGGAGAATTTCATAACAAGAAGAAGAACGGCGAACTTTATTGGGAAAGTGTTTCCATATCACCGATAATAGATTCTCAAGGAAAAATTACTCATTTTTTAGCAATTAAAGAGGATATTACTTATAAAAAGGACATAGAGAAAGAATTAATTAAAGCTAAAGAAAAAGCCGAGGAATCAGACCGCCTTAAATCAGAATTTCTTGCTCAAATGTCTCATGAAATAAGATCACCTATTAACATTATTTTAAGTTATAATTCCTTTTTAAAAGAAGAGCTCGATGGTAAGTTGGATAATTATCTTGAATCTTCTTTCAATTCAATAGATTCTGCAGGTAAAAGAGTTCTGAGAACTTTAAACCTGCTGCTCAATATGGCTGCAGTACAGAGCGGATATACAGACATCCAATTTAGTCCGATAAATCTGTCTGAAGTTATAAAAGGATTAGTTAAAGAATTCGAATATTCTGCTAAAAGTAAAAATATAAATTTATTTTATTCAGCAAATACAAGCCGAACAAAAATATTAGCTGACGATTATATACTTGGGGAGATATTTCAAAACCTCATTGGAAATGCAATAAAGTGTACATTAAAAGGAAGTGTTGAAGCGAGGATTTACGAATCCAATCATAAACTTTGTGTTGATGTTATGGACTCCGGAATAGGTATTTCAGAAGAATACCTTCCTAAACTTTTTCTACCATTTACACAGGAAGCAACGGGCTACTCAAGAAAATATGAAGGGAATGGATTATGTCTGGCTTTAGTTAAAAAATATGTTGACCTTATCGATGCCAAAATAAAAGTACAAAGTAAAAAAACTTCCGGTTCAATATTTACCGTTTCTTTTAGTCAAACAACGGATTAGAGCATCTGTTTATAATAAAAATTAGTTATAAACAGTGACCGTATGGATATTAAATCTTCACATTTTATTAATTAAACACTTGAAATTAAAAATAATTTTCTCTTACAAGCCGGGAAAGTTAAAATTCTGCCCGCAGAATAAGTTATACATATTAAAAGTATTCTGTTAACAGAATACCATAATTGTTTAACTTGAAAAAATATTTTATTTGTAGAGTTAATAATTTCCATGTAGATTCGATATATGAAAATAAACCTTAAAAAATGTAAATTAAAACGTTGTTGCTCTTCATAGAAAAATAATGTGCAAGGATATGTAGATAGTGCTATGAGGTTAAAAATGCAAAATAACAACAGAATAAAAAGTAATATCGCTGCGTTAAAAACAATTATAATTTATATGATTTTCGGCGGTGCCTGGATATTTTTTTCGGACTCACTACTTCATAATCTCGTCAAAGATAGAGATATATTTTATCGTATTTCCACCATTAAAGGGTTGTTCTTTATTCTTATTACCTCAATCATTTTATACTTGCTGATCAGGAAATATACTGATAGGATTCAGTCATCTATGTTTGAAATAGATACATTGGTGAAACATTTGAACAACCTGACAAGATATGCAAATGATATTATTTTATTACTTGACAAAGATGGAAAAATTATTGATGCAAACGAAAAGGCGCTTGAAACTTACGGCTACTTAAAAAATGAAATGATAAAATTAAAAGTTAAGGATCTTAGTACAATAGGCGGAGGTGATATTACCGCTAAAAAGGGCAAAACCATTTTAGACGTTATTAACGAATCATTCGAAGCTATTCAAGTAAGAAAAAACGGCACAACGTTTTTTGCTGAGGTAAATACAAGAATCATCGAAGTAGGAGGTGAAGAATATTTTCAAAGTATCTTGAAAGATATAACCGCTAAAAAGGAAGCAGAAAAATCAATTCTGGAAAGCCAATTGAAGTATAAGAACTTGCAGATTTACTGCCTCAGGTAGTGTTTGAAGCTGATTTAAGTGGCCTGCTTATATTCGGAAATTTAAGCGGACAACAAATGTTTGGATTCAGCCCGACTGATTTTAAAAAAGATACCTATGTTTTTGATTACATATTGTTTGAAGATCGGGCCAAGGCAAAGGTTAATTTCAACAAACTCATTGAAACAGGTAAATCTGCGGGCGACCAATATACTGCAGTAAGAAGAGACGGTAGTAATTTCCCATGCATGATATTTTCGAATTTGGCATACAGAGAGGGCAAAATTGTAGGTGTCAGAGGACTCCTGATTGATATATCGGAACAGAAAAAAATTGAAGATGAACTACGTAAAAGTGAAGAAAGATACAGGCTTCTAATAGAATCATTACCCAGCGGAGTTGTACTTCATTCAGATGGGAAAATTGTATTTGCAAATGCGGCTGCATTAGCTTTGATCGGAGCTCATGATAAAGATGAACTTATCGGGAAAGAAATTTTAAATTTTATACATCCAGATTATCATGAATTTGCTTTAAAAAGAATTGAAAATATGATTACAACTAAGGTTTCTTAAAAACTTACCGAATAAAAATTTATAAGGCTGGATGGTTCAGTAATTGATGTAGAAATTACCGCTGCGCCGGTTTACTATCAGGATAAGATTGCAATACAGGTATTAGCTAATGATAACACCTGGAGGAAGGCGGCAGAAAATGCTTTACGTGATTCCGAAGAAAAATATCGTACGCTTATAGAAATGGCCAATGATGCAATTTTTATTGCCGATGTTGAAACGGGAATTATTATTGATGCCAACTTAAAAGCCGAAAAATTAATAGGGAAAACCAAATCAGAATTAATCGGCCTGCACCAATCTCTACTTCATCCACCGGATGAAAGTGAAAAATATAAATACAATTTTATTAGGGATTCAAATGATCCGGGATATATCCTTGAAGATAACTATGTAAAACATTCAAGCGGTAAGCTCATTCCGGTTGAGATAAGTCATAATCTTTGTATGCTTGGCAACAGAAAAGTGATGCAAGGAATCTTCAGAGATGTAACTGAACGAAAGCAAGCAGATGAACAGATCCGCATACTTTCGCAGGCAGTTGAACAAAGCCCAAGCACAATAATCATCACAGATACTTCCGGAAACATAGAATATGTAAACTTGAAATTCACTCAAATAACCGGCTATAGTCTAACAGAAGTTCTTGGGAAAAATCCAAGAATATTAAAATCCGGCGAAACCCCAAATAAAATTTATAAACTACTTTGGAAATCAATAACTTCCGGTATTGAATGGCATGGAGAATTGCAAAATAAGAAAAAAGACGGAACTTTTTTTGGGAATTTGTTTCAATTTCACCTATTAGGGATCATAAGGGTATCATAAATCATTTTCTTGCAGTTAAAGAAGACATCACTAATAACAAGTTAATGACCGAAGAGTTGATACTTGCAAAAGAGAAAGCAGAAGAATCTGATCGGTTAAAATCAGAATTTCTGGCCCAAATGTCCCATGAAATCAGGACCCCATTAAATATTATTCTAAGCTATAATTATTTATTAAAAGAGGAATTAGAAGAAAACTCTGCGACAAATTATTCGGCAATATTTAATTCTATTGATTCCTCAAGTAAAAGACTATTAAGGACAATAGATTTAATCCTGCATATGTCCGCAATACATACAGGAAAATTAATAGCAAATTTTTCAAATGTAAATCTGCAATCCATTTTAAACAGGTTAATTATAGAATTTAGAAGCACCGCTGAATCACGAAGTATTAAGCTGATCTTCAACCCCTTAATAAATAATATAAGTATAAAAACAGATGAACATTTAATAACCGAGATTTTTCAAAATTTAATAGACAATGCGATAAAATATACAAATGAAGGAAAAGTTGAAATTACTCTTTATGAAAATGAACAGAAACAGATTTGTGTCGATGTTTGTGATACCGGGATAGGTATTGCAAAAGACTATTTGCCTAAATTGTTTCAGCCTTTTACACAAGAAGAGACGGGGTATTCCAGAAAATATGAAGGAAACGGACTAGGGTTAGCTCTTGTAAAAAAATATTCCGATATGATTGGTTCGGTAATAATTGTTAAAAGTGAAAAAGATAAAGGATCAATATTTTTAGTAATATTTAATAATGAAATCACCGACTCCCTGACTTGATCAATAAGTTTTATTTTAATAAATAAATATTACTTATCAAGATCAACAATTTTATTATACCGACGTATAAATCTATCCTCGTTAATAAATTCCGCATCGATAAAGGCTAATACTATTTCTTTTGCGAGTTCAACACCAATTATTCTTGCACCAATACATAAAACATTCATCTTGTCATGTTCAACTCCTTGATGTGCAGTGTAAGTATCATGACAGACAGAAGCTCTAATACCTTTGATTTTATTCGCAGTAATACATGCGCCAACCCCGCTGCCACAAAGCGCAATCCCCTTATCAGCCTTTCCGGCAGCCACAACTTCGGCCAAAATGCGGGCAAAGTCAGGGTAATCATCATTCTTATCATAAACGGAGTTGCCGAGATCGATAATATCAAACTTTTTTTCCTGCAAACATTTAATTAGAATATTCTTTAATTCAAAACCTCCATGATCGGAGGAAATTGCAATTTTCAAAATGTATCCCTTCCACAATAAGATAAAAAATAATAGTTAATTTAATAATTTTCGACTAACTTTAATAATTTAGGAGTTGTAAATATAATCTATCTCTAATATATTTTGTATGAGTTCAAATAAACACACCGGGAATAAAAAACGGGTAATAATAATTAATTTTAAACATACTCTGGATATGGGAACACACTATAAAGGTACGGTAAAGGAAGTTAATACTTTAAATGTTTATATTAAATTGCTTAGAGCCGCGGATTCTATTAGAAGCAGGATTAATAAATTGATTAATGAGAAAAGATTAACAGAGAGCCAGTTAAACCTGCTTGATGCGCTATTTCACATAGGACCATTGTCCCAGAATGAATTAGGGAAAAAACTTCTTAAAAGCGGCGGTAATATAACTATGATTATCGACAACCTGGAAAAAAGAAAACTTGTAAGAAGGGAACGAAACCAAATGGATCGTAGATTTTTTACAATCCATATAACAAAGCAGGGTAGTAATTTATTTGAAAAATTATTCCCTGATATATTGGCAGCTCTCGTAGAAGAGATTTATATCCTTAATGTAAACGAACAATTGGAATTCCAGAAAATGTGTAAACAATTGGGACTGCATCAAACCGCCGTCACAAGTAAAGTTTAGCAAAAACCATCTATGACAACTCTAGATTAATTAACATTTGATCTTTTCAAATATTTGCGGAAGTATTTCCCCAGCCTGACCAAAATATGATTCATTAACAATATTCGAAATTTCGGTACGCTCAATATTTACCTCAATTAAATAAGCTTTATTTTCTTTTGCAGTATAAATTAGTGAAGCGGCAGGGTACACAACAGCTGAAGTTCCCACAATAAAGAACACATCACATTTTTCCACTGCATTTTCGGAAGCACTAAACTGATCCTGCGGTAAAAATTCACCGAACCAGACAATGTCAGGACGAATTAATCCACCGCATTTGCATTTGGGGACGCCGTCAATAAACTCAATTTCCCCATTGTACATGGTATTACATTTTATGCAGTAATTTCTTTCTATATTTCCATGCAGCTCATACACAATTTTACTGCCGGCTCTTTTATGAAGGTTATCAATATTTTGAGTAACAACGACAACGTTAGATAAATAATCCTGCATTTTTGCGATTACCAAATGCGCCGGATTTGGTTTGGATTTCTTAATGATTTGTTTTCTATGTTCATACCATTCCCACACCATTTCAGGGTTATTCAGAAATGCATCAAAGTTTGCTAACTCCTCGGGTTTAAGCTTGTTCCATATACCATCTTTCCCTCTAAAAATTGGAATTCCGCTCTCCGCGGATATTCCTGCGCCGGTAAAAAACACTACCGACCCGGCTGATTTAACTCTTTCAATTGCCTCGTCTGAAATATCCAATTATCGTGTTACCTGAAATTATTTATTTCTAATCTGGTTTAATAAATTTTTAGCTTCAGCATAAGCGTCATCATCATTCTCTTCCCGCTTGGGGCTTTCAAGGACTTTCTTCAACATCTCTTTGGCCAGGACATAATTATCTTCTTTAATATAAGCTTTAGCAAAATCGAGATAGAACATTCTAAAATCAGGATATATTTTTACAGCGTTTTTATACTCCGTAATTGCATTTTCCATATTAGCCCATCCGAGGCCAATAACTGCTCTTGCAGGAGCCCATTTTTCACTAACCTTATCATTTGTTCTAGCGAGTACATAATGTGCTAGTCCTTGACAGTAATCCCCCCCATTGCCAAGATTAATTGCCTTTTCACAATCAGCTTTAACAGCATTAACAATACCGGCAACAGAAAAAACTCCTTTAAAGAGGGCAATTCTTCCATTGGCTACAGCTCTTCTTACATAAGTAACTGATTTATCCGGTGCAAGTTTAACAGCGATATTAGCATAATCGTATGCTTTTTGATAGACCGTTAATTGAGCGTCCTTTTGTTCGCTTGAATTATCAGGCATTTTTTCCGCAATATAAACATAAGTACGGCTTAAGCGCCAATAAACTTCCCAATTGTTGGGAAATAGTTTATCAGCATTTTGGAATGTGTCAAGAGCTTTTTGATTATCAAATTCAACACCAAGATAATTATCACCCTTATTTAAAAGTTCATTTAAAGACTGGCAATAATCAGCACGACAATAAAATAATGAAATTAATGCAACTGTAAAAGAGAAGAAAAACTTTTGAATTTTCATTTAAAATCCCTCTCAGATAATTAATCAAATAAAGTTATGGACCCGGGATTATCTTCCGGTGATAATCCGTGACTAAAAAGATCGGAGGCAGCAAGGGGTAAAAATTTAGTCCATTTATTCTCGGAACTTGTTCCGGATGAGATAGCATTTTTATATGCATTAACTTTTGCACTCAACTCATCTGCCTGATATAAGGTAATAGCTTCAAGAGTTTTGGGAATTACAGGCGAAGCATATTCTAATTTACCCTGATGACTCAATATTATATGCAGCAAACAATTTTTCAATTTCTCGGGGAAACCCGGAATTTTTTTAGTTTCTTCATTTACATACATTGCAGAAATTACAATATGCCCTAGTAATTTACCTTTGTCTGTATAATCGAACGCGCCGTCAAAACTTAGTTCTTCGATTTTTCCAAAATCATGCATCATTGCCCCGCAAATAAGCAAGTCTTTATTAATTTCGGGATGAAAACTACACATTAATTCACAAATTTTAATTATCTCAAGAGTATGCTCAAGCAAACCATGAATGTAAGCATGATGCCAGGCTTTACCGGCAGGAACTTTTGAGTATTTCTTAAAGTTTTCAGCGGTAAATATTTGCTTAATCAATTGTTTAAGAAGGGTATTGGAAATCTTTTCCATTTGAGAAAAGAATTCTTTCTCCATTTCAATAAAATCTCTCTTTGAGATTGGCTGGAAATCTTCGGGAGATACCCCAGCAGATGGTTTTGCTTTTGAAATTGATATAATTTTTATTTGAGGCGTTCCCTGAAATTCATCCAAATTTCCCAGAACTTTTACAATGTTCCCGGGAATAACCGATTTATAAAATGATTCGAAATTTTCCCAGATATTCGCATTTAACGTAATACTTTTATCCCCTAATTCAAGAAACAGATATTGTTTGTTTGTTTTTGTTAATTTTAACTCACATTTCTTCAATAAAAGGAAATGATCAATTTTTTCGCCTCTTTCAATTAGATTTAATTCTTTTTGATTTATCATATACTATATTATACTTTCAATACCTCTATAGTGCTTTCCTTTGGAAGATGGGCAATAATAGAACGATTTAATAAGTCAATTGATACCGTAATTGTTTTCCCGCTTTCTGAATTTTTCACAATACCGATAACACCATCAAAAGGGCCGTCTTTAATTCTGACCTGCGTACCGGGAACGAGCCCTTCCTTAATAGAGAGTTCGGAATTTGAATTTAGCATGGTTCTTAAATTATCTATTTGCCACTGCGGAATTTTTGCAGGCCTGCCTGAATCGAATATACACCTTACAACCGATTGCTGTTCAAGAGATAAAATACGCTCCTTTTCATCTGCAAAAATAAAAATATACCCTCGTAACAAAGGTTCGGTAATTTTCTTCTTCCTGTCGCTCCACTGTTTTATCCTTGTGAGAGTCGGAAGAAAATAGTTGATTCCACATTCATCAATTTGTTCGGCTGCTTTAAACTCACTTCTAGGTTTTGTATAAAGTGCAAACCAGGCTTTCTCTTTTATTTCAGACATTTTTTAACTTATTAAAACTTTATATTTTTTATTCTTAAAATTATACCATAGCATCTAATTTGATAATTATTTTACAGGGACTCTTCCAACAGAATAATAGGTGAAATTATTTTCTTTCATTTTATCCGGATCATAGAGATTACGCCCATCAAAAATAACAGGTTCTTTTAACCGGGATTTTATTCTATTGAAATCCGGTGTCCTGAATTCATTCCATTCGGTTACAATAATTAATGCATCCGCATTTTCTAATGCCTGGTAAGAACTTTCTGCATACTCAATTTTATTACCAAGAACAGTCAAAGTTGTTTCCTTTGCTTCCGGATCGTATGCAGATATACTTGCCCCGTTATCAAGCAGGCTATTTATAATTTTTATAGACGGCGCTTCCCTGACATCATCCGTATTGGGTTTAAATGCTAATCCCCAAACGGCAAAATGTTTATCTTTTATATTTCCATTAAAATGATTTCGAATTTTAGCAATAAACATCGAAGCCTGATTTGAATTGACCTCGATAACCGATTTTAGAATTTTAAAGTTATAATTATTTTCATTTGCTGTATTTACCAGAGCAATCACATCTTTTGGAAAACATGAACCGCCATAGCCAATACCCGGAAATAGAAAACGTTTACCTATCCTGGAATCCGAACCAATTCCAACCCTTACTTTATCAACTTCAGCCCCTACCAATTCGCACAAATTTGCAATCTCATTCATGAAAGAGATTTTTGTTGCCAAAAAAGAATTTGCAGCATATTTAGTAACTTCCGCGGAACGTTCATCCATATAATAAATCGGATTACCTGAACGGATGAAAGGTTCATACAAATGGGCGAGTAATTCCCTGGTTTTTTCATTACTTGTCCCAATGATTACGCGTTCGGGTTTCATAAAATCATCAACAGCCATACCTTCTCTTAAAAACTCGGGATTTGAGGCCACATCAAAGTCAAATCCCGGAGCATGTATTTTAACCGCAATACGAACTTTATCACTTGTGCCGACGGGAACAGTACTTTTATCAACAATAATCTTGTAGCCTATATTTGGTTCTGAGCAAAATAATTTTCCGATCTGATCAGCAACATTTAGGATATATTTCAAATCCGCACTCCCGTCTTCATCCTGCGGGGTCGGCAGGCTTAAAAATATAACTTCAGATTTTCTAACGGCATCATAAAGATCAGTTGTAAATTTTAATCTGCCAACTTTTATATTCCGCTCTACTAATATATCCAAACCGGGTTCGTATATGGGGACAATACCTTTTTTAATATTCTCAACTTTAACTTTATCAATATCAACACATATTACTTCGTTGCCGGTTTCAGCAAAACATGTCCCCGTTACTAAACCAACATACCCGGTTCCAATTACTGCAATATTCAAATTACCTCCTATAAATTTTATTAAATATTAATGCTGTTAAATCAATTAAAAAAGATTTGCATTAGCCAGATATATAAGGAATAATGGATCAATATAATGGTATTAATTTTTTTCTACTTTACTGATATTCAAGAAGCAGTTGAATTTTCTCGCTAAAAAGTTCATTGTCAACAGGCTTCTGAAGAACAATATCAATTCCTAACATCTGATATTGCCGCCTGACATCTTCCGATAATTCGGGAACCAGAGCAATAATGGGAATTTTCCCGCCTTTATCTTCTTTTCTAACGGACTTGATAAATTGAGTCCCATTCATTAATGGTAATTCATAATCCGTGATTATTAAAGATGGGAGTTGTGATATCAAATGATTCAGAGCTTCATAACCGTTTTTAACACCGATTACATGAAATGACGGGAAATTATTTTTTAGCACCGTTTCATACAGATCTTTTTCAATAGAATTATTTTCAACAAGCAGGATAGTATTCGGAGAAGATGGAATTGTAAAATGAAATTCGCTGCCTTTATCCAGTTCTGTATAAAACCAGATACTGCCATTGTGTTTATCTATTATCTCTTTTACAAGAGAAAGACCCAAACCCGTTCCTTTTTCACCTTTTGTTCCTTCCGTAGAAAACATTTTTTCAATTTTAAATAATTTAATTTTATTGGAATCGGAAATACCAATACCCTCATCTTTTACAATAAATTCGACAAAACTTTCATTAAAAGTATCTGCAGATACTTCAATAGTTTTACCTTCGGTAGAAAATTTTATTGCATTACTTATGATGTTTGTAATAACCTGTGTAAGCATGCGTTCATCGGCTTGAATATAAAGAGAATCTTTAATGAAGACTTTAATATCGAGATTCTTCCTGATAGCGTTACCTGTAAGTGACGAAATACAATTAAAAACCAAAGTTTGTGCATGGAGCCTTTGCGGTTCAATTCTGATACCGCCCGTTTGCAGCCTTGACCAATCAAGCAAATAGTTTACCAGTTGCAATTGATTTTGCGAAGACTCATTTATATAATTTAAGTACTCAAGCCTTTCATCATAAGATAGATTTGGTTCATTTATTAAAATTTCGGAAAAACCGAGGATGCTCGTAAATGGAGCCCGCAGATCATGCGAGAGAATAGAAATAAACCTGTCTTTGGAAGAATTAAGCTGCTTATAATTTTCCAATAAACCATTTAAAGAAACTTCTTTCTCCTTAAACTCAGTAATATCAGCAACCAGACCGAAATATTTTTGAGATTTACCTTCTTTATTTCTTTCAACAGTAACACTTTCCTCCAACCAAACTACTTTTTTATCTTTCCTGGTAATTCTATAATCTAATTTTAGAAAACTCATTGATGGATCGTTAGTGAAATCTATGAATGATTTCTTAAATTTTTGAATATCTTCTTCTATAATCAATGCATTACCCCCACCCTGGAAACTTTTAATTTCTTCACCGGTATAACCTGTAATTTCAAAAATATTCTCCGAATAATAAATTATCTCCTTGTCATCAACATATTTTAAAGACCAAAAGAAAGTGTTCTTAATTCCAGAGAATAGTTGTGATAATTCTTCGTTTGTCTTATTCAATTTAGGTATAATTTTCCCGAATTATAAATATTAATCGATGCGCTTACTATTTTAATAATGCTCAGATAAAATAAACAATAATCCAATAATTTATATCGCAATATAAATTGTTAAAATGTTTATTTTTTATTCAAATATAAGAAATTACTATTTTACAAGAAAATAATGTAATTACATTAATTATGCGGCTCACTTCGGAAATGAGCCGCCAGATTTTATTCTACAGCTACATAACGGTTGAAACTATTTTAGCAGAAGCATCTTTTTTGTAGAAATATAGCTGCCTGATCTTATTTGGTAGAAATAAACACCGCTTGATAAAGTTGAAGCATTAAAACTATAAGAATAACTTCCGGCCGGCTTTTCCTCATTGACCAGAGAGGACACTTCTCTACCCAGGACATCATAAATTTTTAAAGTAACATTGCCGGCTTTTGCAATCTGGTAGTTTATTACAGTTGATGGATTAAACGGATTGGGATAATTTTGCGACAGATTATAAGAAAAGGGAATTGTATTTTTCCCATTGATGACACCAGTTATTAACTGAGAGTATTTAGTTCTTGCACTGTTAATTGCAGTCCGCAGATCATTAAGGCTATTTCCTGCTGCGACCGCAAAAGCAACTTGAAGGGTATCTCCGGCAGGAATTGTGAAAGGGCCTCCGGATGTAACCTCGGATATATCACCAACTCCTGCTTTGGATTTTCCAATTCCGCTGGATAAGGCCTGCCACTTTTCTGCGGGAGTAAATCCATTATAAGTACCCCAATTTACACCGGAACCATTATCGCTATTAAGAATAGCCCAATAACCATACTCTGAAGAAGAGATTAAAGCAGTGGCAACCAAAGTATCAAATACTTCTGTTGTGTGTTTAGTATATCCTAAGTTTCCCTGACTATCCCATGCCGTAGAATCACCATTGCCATCTACTAAATCCCAATCAAAAAACAGACCGGCATAAAAGTTTATAATATTTTTTAATGAATTATTAACAAACCTATAGTTCAGAATTAAATAATTATTATCGGGAGCTGAAGCAAAAGTATAGGAATCCAGCCGAGTTATAATCCCCAATTTATCCGGGGAATTATTGTCATTAAATATCGCAATACCCCTCTCGTATGATAAATCCTGTGATGTTTGAACTTTAAATGCCTGAACAATCCCAAATGAAGTATCCTGGTTGTTTCCGTCTGAAGAATCTCTTGCAGCATCTTCAATTGTATTTGCTGAAGTGCCAATCATCAAGGCGCCTTCAAATAGTAAATTGTTCCCGTTTTTATACTGAAATCCATTACCCTCGGTGTTATTCGGATAATCATTAAACGCAAGGTTTCCTTTGCTTGCAATAGTAAGTGAAACGTTATTACCTGATTGAGTAAAATATGACGGGTTAACGGGGACACTAATTAATTGAAAATCACCAATGTAACTACCGTCGCTGTACTCCAGAACGAATTGAAGTGATGTATCATATGGAGTTGAGTTAGAAAGTGTAAATGAAAAGGGGGAACCTGAATTGTCTAATGAATCTAATGTACCAACTCCACTTTTGCTAAAAGAAGAATTAACCACCGTTGCATAGGAGTTAATACTAACAAGACTCACTTTAAGATTCTCAATCAGCCTTAAATAATTTACGAATTTTACTGAGACGGTAATTGTCTCTCCCGGTTCAAATACTCCGTTCCCGTTACCCCCCGGAGGGGCATCTGAATATTGTATATTAACAGCTCTAACAGATTCTGAGTTTGAATCGGAAAGAGCATTATATGCGTCTAATCTACCTTTTCCTATTTGGTATTGATATTTCGGCGAGTTAATCGAATAAATATCATCAGAATTTACTCTAACCTGTTCAGCAACCTGAAGAGGTGTATAATCCGGGAAACGGGAACAGACTAAAGCCGCAACACCTGCTGTAATAGGCGAAGCGAAAGAAGTTCCTGTTCCAAAAGGATTGTATAAAGTATCAGGAGGGCCTTGCACTACATTAGGGCCTAATTCGTTTCCCGGTTTAGGCTGCCAAGTATTATATATATCAACCCCAGGAGCAGCTAACGCAACATCCGGCCCATAGTTTGAAAAACCAGCAATATTATCACCCTCATCTGTAGCGGCAACAGCAAGAACACCGGCATAAGCTGCGGGGAAAAATTGTTCGTTAACTCCATCATTACCGGCCGCAGCAACAATTAATGTTCCCTGATTTATTGCGTAATTTATCGTTTCCTGTTCAGCATTTGAATATCCTGCGCCGCCCCAACTGCAATTTATAACCCTGGCGCCATGATCCACAGCATATTGAATTCCCTCAAAACCAAACTCAATATACGGTTCACCCGTAGATGGATCAGTAAGATCCGCTTCAGCAACCTTTACGGCCATAATTTTGCATTTAAAACCAACTCCCGCAACACCAATACCATTATTTGTAACAGCAGAAGCACACCCGGCTACCAAGGTGCCATGAACCGGAACATCTTCAATCGGATTGTTATCCGGTGTTGCATTCCCCTGGCCGTCGCCGAGGCCGCCAAAATCCCAGCCAATTGAATCATTGGGGTAAGTTGCTTCATCAGCTTTATAATTCCAGTTATGCCAGATATTTGCATGTAAATCCGGATGGAGCCAATCCACACCTGTATCAACAATACCAATCACAACGTTTGTATCACCTGTTGAAATATCCCAGGCGGATTCTGCACTAATAGTAGTAAGATAGTATTGGTTAATTAAAAAGGGATCATTAGGTACAAATGTTATTCTTCTTACATATTTTGGTTCTACCCATTCAATATCTTTATTCGTTTCTCTTATTTTAGATGCAACATAAAAAGGATCATCCTGAGTATTATATTTGACAGTTACAATTTTACTTAATTCTGTTGCAGCCTTCAAGGGATTGGTATTAAACATCTGTTTTGCTGAGGAAAATTTAAACCTGCCTAATTTAAGATTAAGCTGTGTGGACAAGCTTGATGATTTAGATAAAACATCAGCGGGCTGGCCCTTTAATTTAACCACAACAGTATGTGCGAGGTAATATAAATTTCCTTTATGGATTACAACTTGTGAACCGGCATTGTTTGTAAACCCCAGACTGAAAAAAAGTAAAGAGAGAAGAAACAAAGTTATTAAATAAGATTTGACTCGATATAATTTCATTTGCGATCCCGATGGTTAAAATTAAATTTTAAAATGCGATGCAATATTGTGAAATAGGTTTTGATTTACAATGTATAAAACGTTATAGGACACAAATTTAAAGAGATGTGACATTGCTCCATAAACACGCTAACGAAAGTGAGAGAATGGCAATAAAAAACCCCGTATAAATAATACAGGGTTTATAAAACAACCGATAATACTTAATTTAGAAAGAAAATCTAACACCAGCAGATATTGTAAAGTAACCTGGGACATCCTCAATAGAATAAGCTAAATTTCCAGAGCCGCCTCCGTTGGACAATTGTACACTCTGTGTAAAAGTAGTTTCACTACCAAAAGGAACAAAGTGTTTAAATTGGATAAACGGCTGGAAATTTTCACTTACATTAAATAACGTGCCATAAAAAAATAAAAGGCCAAATTTAGTCTCGGAATTACCTGTTATGGTACCAGACTCAGTACTTGGTGGACCTAAAGTAAGATCTGATGTAGACATTATGTCTATACCCAATCCTATACCGGCAAAAGGCGACAAAATGAAATTTTTAAAATGGAAACGATGAATCGGCATAATATCCAGGGAAATAACTGTTGTCCCGCCACCGCTCAATCCATCATTACTAAAAGATCCTGCACCATTCGCACTATTATAACCATTTTCAAAATAACTAAAAGACGCCCATGAAGCATCTAAATTAAGATCTAACTTGTACAACCCCCCTGTGATTTCAGACGGGATTACTTGGTATCCGACAGTAACGCCGGCGGTAAAAGAGTTTGAACCACCATCAGAAATAGTATTAGAATTTTGGATATTACCATTTATGGCTTCTCTTCCTTCTCCTTTTAAACCACTAGTTACAAAGCCAATATAGGGCCCCACATAAAATTGAGCAAAAACATCACTGAATGAAAAAAAGATAACAAAAATTGATATAGAAAAAATTAGTAAAGAACGTTTCATAAATCCTCCTGAAATATTAAAAAATTAATTAAAGAACTTGTCTTACTTTGACCATAAGTACTTTAAAGAACACTTATAAAATTTTATGAAAAATTTAGACTACTTCCCGTTGCCCGCAATTATGAGTTTCTTTTACAGCTAAAAGTTAATAATGTAATTTAGTTAATTAATTGAATTAAAGCAAGTAATTATCATTGTCAATTAGAATTAATTCAATAACTTACATAATTAATTAATTTGGATGAAATAATGACAATTATCGAAAATTATTTATCATAATTAAAAGGTTTAGAATTCTTTATTTTAATAGTTCAAACACTTCCGAAGCGGATTTTATAGTTTTTTGAAGATCATCCCCGGAATGAGCAGTAGAAACAAATATTGCTTCAAATTGAGAAGGCGCCAAATAAATTCCTCTTTCCCGCATTCCGTTAAAATATTTACCGAATTTAACTGTATCCGACTTTACCGCTGTTTTATAATTTTTGACTTCCTCTCCCACAAAAAATAAGGTCATCATTGACCCAACCCTGTTTAAAGCATATTTTTTCTTTGCATCCCGCAAACCGTTGCGAATTCCATTTTCAAGCAAGGCTGACTTTTCTTCAAGCAAATTATAAACTCCGGGATTATTATTAATATATGTGAGTGCGGCGTATCCGGCTGTCATCGCTAAAGGATTTCCACTTAAAGTACCCGCCTGATAAACAGGCCCGCTTGGAGCAATCATTTCCATAATTTCTTTTTTCCCGCCGAAAGCGCCGACGGGGAGTCCGCCTCCAATAATTTTTCCAAAAGTTGTTAGATCGGGGGTAACCCCATACAATTCCTGGGCACCGCCTTTTGCAACACGGAAACCTGTCATAACCTCATCAAAAATCAGGATTATTTTCTCCTCACTGCATAAATTTCTGAGCCCTTTTAAGAATTCATCAGAAGCAGGAACAACACCCATATTACCCGCAATTGGTTCAAGAATTACAGCAGCAATTTGATTTTTATTTTGAGCAATTACATTTTTCACCGATTCTATATCATTAAAATCAGCAAGCAATGTATCGGCTGCATTTCCTCTAGTTACACCCGGACTTGTGGGAATTCCAAGAGTTAAAGCTCCCGAACCCGCTTTTATTAAAAAATAATCTGCGTGCCCATGGTAACATCCTTCAAACTTTATAAATTTTTCCTTGCCGGTAAAACCACGCGCTGCCCGGACAGCGCTCATAGTTGCTTCCGTTCCACTATTTACCATTCTTACCATCTCAATAGAGGGAACCATTTCCGAGATAAGCTTAGCGATCTTGAGTTCAAGCTCTGTGGGCGCTCCAAAACTTGTACCGTTTTCAACGGCTTTTAGCAAAGCTTCCTTTATAAATGCCGGATTATGTCCAAACAAATGCGGCCCCCAGCTTCCGATATAGTCTATATATTCATTTCCGTCTACATCATAAAATTTAGAACCTTCCCCACGTTGAATAAATATTGGACTACTGCCAACAGCTTTAAAAGCTCTAACCGGAGAATTAACTCCTCCGGGAATAAATTTCTGCGACTCGATAAATAAATGTTCGCTTTTATCCTTATTCATAGTTCATTCCGATTTATTTAATAAATAAAATGATTCCATACCGCATCTTTAAAGTACAAAAAAAACGTTATATAAATGTACCCGGTTTGTTAAGATACATTGACATAACGTAATTAAAAACATCCTTAAAGAAAGGAACCAATTTTTATTTTAGGTTGAAGGAGAAGCAAGATTAACAAGTTGAGATGTTACACCGGGAAGAACGGCAATTTTCCTTGCAAGTTCTTCTTTTTGCTCTTTAGTCCCATAAAGTTCAAGAATAAGTATACCTTCATCCGAGCAATTATCTAATATACCGTCATGTATACCGAGGCGTGTTTTTATAATGCATCCCCACCCGGTTAATACCTTCTGAACATTAACAGCAGCTTCTTGTCTCTTACCGATAAGCACGAGCAATATTGATTTTTCCATAATTCCCTTTTTAATTTTAATAAAAAATAAATTATTTAATATTCCAGAGGTTAACTAAATCAATTTTTCATTTCAAATCAAGGGATATTTATTTAATATAAATTATTGAATAATTTAAATCTAATTTCTAATAATGCCAATGAATAGAGTTAGTTGTTAAACAGATTACCTTTTCTAAACCGTGCAATACTAAAGATATTAACGACAGTTGCCATTCCAATAAGGACTCCGATATAAGGAAGAATATCCAAAATTCCCGAACCACGCCAGAGTACATCCATAAAACCTTCCATAGCCCAATATACAATTGAAAACTTACTTAAAATCTGAATAAACGGCGGAAGAATAAAGGTAGGAAACCAAGCACCACCGATACCGCTCATAGTTAAAATCAGTAAAGTACCCAAACCGCTTGCCTGTGACTGCGTCCTGCTAATTGAAGCAAGGAACATACCGAACGCAGTACTTGCAAGAGATGCAGAGATGATAATAAGCAGCAGGTTAAAAAAGTTTGAAAAAATATCAATATGAAAAAGTATAAAACCGGCGAAAAACATTACTAAGAGCTGAATACAACCAAGTGAAAAATTATAAAGATATTTTCCAAACAATATCTTATCACGGGAAACGGGTGCGGATAAAATCCTTAAAATCACCCTACTTTTATTTTCATCCAAAAGCGACGTGGATGCACCAGTCAAAGAAAAAAGAAGAAACATTATAGCCCAACCCCCAACGCTTCGCGTTGCTCCGGGGTTGTTAATATCTTTGCCAACGAGTTGTTCTTTATCTATCTGCAATAAATTATTAAAGAAACTTGTCGACGTTGATGTTGTGTCGTTAAGAACCGAATCGGAATTACTAAAACTCATCCACTTATTTACCCTGGTAGTATCAACATTGAAATATTGACTTACTACGCCTGCAATCTTATTATTAAAGCTATTACTTTTTTCTTTCCCTAAAGAAATCACTGTCCTTCGCCGAATACTGGTCATAAACAGATTTTGCATCTGCGACATTATACTTTTTGTAAGCAGCCCTTCGGTAAGCTGCATTTCCATTTCATTTTTAGGATCATAATAAAACTTCAATTTTAATCCCAAAGAGGTATCCGTAAAAGCATCACCGGGTATTACCAAGGCAGCGGATGCATTTCCTTTTCTTATATAAGTTTTAATCGAATTTGTATCAAATGCTGCATTCTTTCCTGTATCATCTGAATAACTCCTGATTAAATAAAACGCCTTAGTAGTATCGAGAACAAACTCAAGTTTTTTAGCAATATTTGAATCGCTGTTATTTAAAAATGCAACCCGAATTCCGGATGGGCTGCCGCCCGACCCGCTAAAAATAGAACCAAATAAAAAGATGAGAAAAATTGGGACAATAAAAGTTAAACTAAATGCAGGCTTATCGTGCCAGAATATTATATAATCTTTTTTTATTAAATGCAGAATATTTTTCAATCTCTAAGCCTCCTTCCGGTCAAGTGGAGAAATAACGCTTCAAGTGTGGGCTTCTGAATATCAATATTATTATATGAAATATTATTATTCTCTATAGCCATAAAAAAATCAGAATATTTTATATCATCGAACGGTGTAAGCTCATATGTATCCTGCTCATCTATCACCGCTCCGAATTTTTCAAACAATTCTTTTATAGATTCAGTAGCCTGATTTTTATTTATGTGAATTGTTTGTTTAAAAGGAAGCTGCTGGATAAGCTTATCAAGCGAACCGGAAGTAATAATTTTTCCGTGGTCAATTATAGCGATCCGGCCACACAATCTTTCCGCTTCCTCCATATAATGAGTAGTATAAATGATTGTTTTTCCCTCCGAATTCAGCTTCTCGAGAAAGTCAAATATTGCATTCCGCGATTGGGGATCTACACCAACTGTCGGTTCGTCGCATAATAATACTGCGGGATTATGCAGAAGCCCTGCAGCAATATTTAACCTTCTTTTCATACCGCCGGAAAATGTTTTTACTTTATCTTTTCGCCTTTCATAAAGCTGAACCCGGTTCAGATTCTCGGCAATAATTGCCCTTAGCAGATTTTTCTTTATATCATAAAATGACCCAATTATTTCAAGATTTTCCTGTGCCGAGATATCTTCATATAATGCAATAGACTGTGGAACCAGCCCAATCTTTTTTCTCACTTCAAAATTATTTTTGCCGACTTTCTCTCCGGATATCAAAAGCTGGCCTGCATCAGCATCAAAATAACCAACGAGAAGATTTATCAAAGTAGATTTTCCGGCACCGTTTGGGCCAAGAAGTCCGAAAAATTCTTTCTCCTTTATTTCAATTGAAATATTATCTAAAGCGGTGACTGAAGGATATTTTTTTGTCACATTTATAATAGAAATCATAAGCTATTCTTCCATGAATTAATTTTATAAGAAAGGCTGAAACAATATAAGAGGATATTTTGAAGAAATACATAATAATGTTATAAAAGGTTAAAATTCACTTTAAGCTACAATTCCCCGCTGATAAATATTAGTATATTTTTATTTTTAAGTAAAAGAATAAAGCAATAATTAATATTTATGATTTTGGTTCATTTAAGCAATACCACAATTTTGTATATTTATAAAAACAAAATTCATTATTATTAAACAACTCAATAAATTATTATGGAAAAAACACTTCTACTTTTGCTCATAGGATTAATTGCAGGTGTTTTCAGCGGTGTACTTGGAATAGGGGGAGGAATAGTTATTATTCCCATGCTGGTTTACTTTCTTGGTTTTTCCCAGCATCAGGCACAAGGTACTTCGCTTGGTTTATTACTGCCGCCCGTAGGAGCTTTGGCAGTATTAAATTATTACAAGGCAGGATTTGTGGATATAAGAGCAGCACTTTTAATGGTTATAACTTTTTTAATAGGCAGTTATCTTTCATCGCTGTTTGCAATTCATTTAAGCGAATCTATCATTAAAAAAATATTTGCAATATTCCTTCTTGCTTACTCAATGAAATTATTTTTTGGAAAGTAGCATAATTAGGGGACTTCGTTTAGTAAGTAGGTCATCTTTATTTAAATATTTTTACAAGCCATTGATGGACAGGCAGCATATCCTTATATTTTTTAAATGAATATTCAATAATATCATTTTTTATAAGCTCGTTAATATCCTGACTTTCGGAATAAGCGTAGAGACCGGAATACAAAAGGAAATCAGCGTAAGGCGAAGATGGATCATATCCTTTAGGAATTTTTTTATAAGTTTTTCCTCCTATAGAATAGTTTCCCTTCTTTAAAACTTTATTAACAGCATTTTTTAATTCTTTTCCTAAGACAATATCAGTAACTGCATCCCGGTAAATTTTTAATTGCTCTTTTGAAGGCATGTAGATACCCGCACCAAGAAAATACCCTTTTGAATCCAGATGAAAATAAAAACCTGAACTTTCCATTTTCTTTTTGCCTTCCCAGAATAATATTCCAAGGTTTGTTTTATAAGGTGATTTATCCTTACTAAATCTTACGTCTCTATGAAGCCTGAACACAGATTTATCTATACCTGGAACAGCCATTATATTAGGAGCAACTCCAGATAACTTTTCACCCATTTCAGTTACGAATTGAAAGGCGGGTTCTAAAAACTGCGAATTATAGTCATCTCTATGCTTCTCAAACCATTCCCTGTTGTTATTTTTGGAAAGCTTTTTTAAAAAATCTACTGTTTTCTGAGGAAAATTTTCAAATGCAGGCAACTTAGCCATGGTCTTCCCTTCCAATATTTATAGTTTATAATCAATGAGTTAGAAAAATTATAACAAGCTTAAATCAGGTTCATTTCCATTCAACATTAAGTTTTCCGGGTTTTCAATATTATGTTTTAATGCAGCGAAATACAAAAACATTTCAATATTAAGAAAACCTATCAACATTACTCAAAAACAGACACGAGTATCAATTCCGATTACAATTAAAAATTGAACAAATTAATATGCACCTGCCGGTTCATGTTCATTTAAATATCTTGTTAATAGGTTAAATAAATGCAGTGTTGTATTTTTGCCTTCAAATATACCATGCGAGCGATTCGGATAATCCATCATAGTAAAAGGTTTATTTAAAGAAATCAACTTATTTACAAGCGCTTCAGTATTTTGAAAATGTACATTATCATCGCCGGAACCATGAACAATTAATAAATTACCTTTAAGTTTGTCGGCATAGGTTATAGGCGATCCTTCCTCATAAGCTTTAGTATTATCCTGCGGCAGGCCCATATAGCGTTCCTGGTAAATGGAATCATAGTATCGCTGGTCGGTTACAGGTGCGACAGACATTCCAGTCTTATAAATATCGGGATATCTGAACAAAAGATCCAAAGTACCTGAACCTCCACCGCTCCATCCCCAAACTGCTATCCGATTTGGATCAAGAAAAGGCCATTCCTTCAGCAATTCGGCTGCAGCAGCCGACTGATCTTCCGAAGAAATAATTCCAATTTTTTTATAGATTGACTTTCTCCAGTCTCTTCCCCTGGGACCCGGTGTGCCTCTATTATCAACACTTATGATAATATATCCTTCCTGTGCCAACATCTCATGCCAGAACCAATCTCTTTCCCATTCATCAAGTACCGTTTGCGCGGCCGGTTCACCATAAACATAAAACAATACGGGATATTTTTTTGTTGGATCAAAATTATACGGTTTAATACAGTAACCGTCAAGTAATACACCACCGCCTATATTAACTTTAAAGAATTCGACGGGTTTAACCTTCAACACTTTTAACTTGTCTTTTAATCCGAAATTCGAGACTAAAGTTTTAGTTACTTTATGATCCGGCAAATGAACAATATCAACGACAGCCGGAATACCAAAAGCAGAATATGTATGAATTGCCCACTCTGAATTGGGAGATACCTGGTATGAATGTGTACCGGGCTCATCCTGAGGTGAAATTCTTTCCGCGTTGCCGGTACTGTTAAGCGCCATTCTATACAAATATCTTTGAGTTGCATTATCCGGTGATGCAATAAAATAAACCCAACCGTTAATTTCATCAATACTTTCAATGCTGATTACATCATAGTCGCCCGGAGTAATAAGTTTAAGTTCGCCGGTATTTTTTGATACAGTATAAACATGACGCCATCCATCTTTTTCACTAACCCAGACGAACTTATCACCGTTTTTAAACCATTGGGGATCATCATTAATATCAACCCATGCTGAATCCTTTTCAACGAATAATGTTTTTACATCGCCTGTTTTTGCATTGGCAAGAAAAATTTCATTTTTATTTTGTTCCCTGTTCAGGTGCTGCAATATAATTTTATCAGAACCTGCTGCCCAATCCATTCTTGCAATATAATTATTTCTGGAATCGCCGGGTACTTTCATCCAAACAGTAGGGCCTCCGGCTGCATTAACTACTCCAACCCTGCAAGCTGAATTAGTAGTTCCGGCTACCGGATATTGGACAGGTTTAACGAAAGAATAAAGCGAATCAGTATCGTCAATTAAAAGGAAATCTCTGACTCCGCTTGCATCAAGCTGCCAGTAAGCGATTGATGTACCATCAGGACTCCAACGAAAACCGTCCCTTAAATCCAATTCCTCCTCATATACCCAATCGAAAGTGCCATTGATTATTGTAATGGAGCCGTCATTTGTCAGTTGAGTTATCTTACGGGTTGATAAATCCTGAACATATAAATTATTTTTCATTACATAAGCAACCCTTGTTTCATCGGGTGAAAATTTAGCAAACATAAGAGTTGACGATTCGGCATTGCCTCCTATTTTAGATAATTGCCAATTTCCCAGCTTTAATACCCAATAATCACCACGGGTATTTTTGCGCCAGACTCTTGCAGTATTTGTAAAAATTAGTAGTTGTTTCTTGTCCGGAGACCATTGGTAATTATCGATATCCAGCGGAGAATTTTGATCCGCAGGGATTAGTTTTTCTGCGGGAACAAGTATTTTCCTGGTTCCGGAAGCAGCATCATAAGAAACAATATCATCGCCACCCTTAATATTTCCCGAAGGCTCTAATGTTGTATAACCGGTTCCGTCATCCAGCCAGCGGGCAGGGCCGAATCTCTCGGCCTGAAAGTAATTTGAACCATAAATTTTATTCAATGTGATAAGTGTAGAAACATCTTCCTGCGCCCTGGGAATGATCGTTACAAACAGAATGAAAAAAGGAACCAGATATAATCTTAAATTCATGTTTTTCTCCTGTGAGATTTTATATTGAAATAATTCAGACATCAATTTAAATCGAATGATATATTAAGGCAAGAATTTAATTTTAAGGTAAAAGTCAATATAGATTTGAAATGTTATTGAAAAGTATTAGGGGTTTGAGGCATCAACCAAATAATACCATAATTAATAGATTGACTCCGGCTTAAAACAAAGATACTAATGTGAGGCTCACCTTAATGGTAAGGCTCACATTTAACTAATACAATTTCTTCAAATAAACAATCCCATTTGTTGTTTCAATTTTTATTTTATTTCTACCCCCTTTAATATTTGCTTTACCATGAACGTATTTTTTATTAGAGCCATTATAATCTTGCCAGTTACCCGATTGAGTTTTGTCAATATCAAAATCGCTTATAATTTTTGGTTCTTTGTTATCTCTATCTCTGTTTTTTGTAATTGAGATAGTAATATCTACATCCATCGAAAAACCATCGGGTACTAAAAGAGTAATATCGCCACCTGCAGAATTCAGCTCAATATCCCTTCCAATATCATCAGGCTGACAATTTTCCTTAACATTTATATCCCCCCCCCCATAGTAACAGCATCAACATTACCGTTAACATCATCGATCTTGATATTACCCCCTATAGTTTTTGCTTTGATAAATTTATTAACCGAATGTACAATAATTTCACCACCCATTGTAGAAACATTTGCACCTTCACGTGCACCATCTACATTAATAGAACCGCCCATGCTGGAGATATCAACTTAATCACCATTGGATACACCGTTTTTTTTCCTAACATTTTTCATGATTACCTGACCGCCCATGGATGATCCGTTTACATCGCCGATAATATCTTCAAATTCAACTATTCCTCCCATAGTGTGTACTTTACCATCAACTTCCGAGCCATTAAGGGATATGTTCCCTCCCATTGTTGAAAGGTCAAGATATCCTTTTAAATGAGAGAGTGTGAGCCCTCCACCCATAGTTTGGCCAGTAATTTTTCCATTAACGCCTTCTAAAGTAAGATCTCCCCCCATAGTATTAATATCCAGGTCGAATTTATATGGAACCTTTATGTCAAAATGAGCTTTACTGTTTTCACTATCGTGTTGATGTTTATATTTTGAAGTTATTTCTAACCCGGAATTATTTTTATTCATTTCTACAACAATATCATTCCGGTCTTGACCCCCAAAAACAGCATTAATATTAACCTCATTATTTTCCCACCCGGTAATTGAAATTGATCCGCCTGTTTCCAAATAAATATTAAGCTTTTGTCCTTTCTGAACATCAAAGCTTTTATGAATATCCTGATTACCGCTTATTTCAGAACCGGTAGTATTTTTATCTGCATCCGTATCGTCATTTTGGGCATGGCAGGCAATATGAAATACTCCCAGCGCTAAAAGAATAAAGATAATAAGATTATTTTTTTTAATTATGTTCAGGCTTATTTTGTTATTCATAAATTTATTTCCTCAATTTATGTAATTCAATTCCATCATTTATTGTTTTAACAGTAACAGCATCGCCGCCGCCGTTTAGTTTATAAGTTGCGCTTACAGACCCCGTATATTTTTCCAACTCATAGCTTTTTGCAGGAAACTCCGAAGCGATTGGATTTTCATCGTAGCCATCCCCTCCGCCGAGAATTACATTAGCATAAATAGTAGCTTTCAAATTGGGATCAATATAAAAACGTATTGAACCGTTAAGTGATTCGAGTTTACAAGAACCATTTATAGATCTTAACTCGGCATAAATCTCTCCTGAAGAAGTATTTGCATTTATGGAACCGTTTATATTATACAGTTCTATATCGCCGCCGTATGTTCTTGCAGTAACCAAACCCCAGCAACCGAGAATTTTGATATCTCCCCCGTTGGTTTTCAGGGTAGCGCTACCGGCAACTTTTTTTACATCAATACTTCCGCCCATTGTACTAACATCTGCATTTCCTCCAATTTCGCCGGTTGTAATATCTCCGCCATAAGTATTCACGTACAAATAATTTCCCACATTGCCAATTTTAATATCGCCGCCATTAGTCTGAATGCTGGCTTTTCCCGAAACATTTGCAACAGAAATATCACCGCCGTTAGTACCAAGAGTCAAGTCACCATAAATGTTTCCGGCAACGACATCACCTCCATTAGTTTTAACATTTACATAACCTGTTATATTGTTAATGGTGATATCTCCGCTGCCAGTTAAGGCCTGGCAATTACCTTTAAGCTCATTGCGAAGTATTATATCTCCCTGATTGGAATTCAAATCGAGATTGAATTTTATGGGGATAAAAACCTTAACATCCGAATTATTATAATAACCGGAACCATTATATTGCACATAAACATTATTACCGGATTGGTATATACTAACGCCGCTTGAACGATTATCGTCAACATCTCCAATCCTTACATATACCTGGTTTTTATTCCAAGTTTCAATTGTGATATCACCTGTATTTATAGAAATTTTTAACGTACCTCCTTCATTTACTTTATAAGACCGTATTACATCCCCATTATTGTCTGTTTCTAATGCAGCCCTCAATTCGCATGCGCTGAATGCAGCAGCTATTATCAACAGTAATACTGCCAGCTTAAATGATTTCATTGTATTTTTTCCTCCTTGAGTAAGGATGCAGCCCGAATGCGTACATATTCGTTGTCATCGTTTTTCACTTTTTGATTTAACACTTTCATTCCTTCTTGTCCTAAAGATTTACCATTAAGTTTAGCAGACGCAAGGCCGTTTATTGCAGCAATACGTAATCCCGAATTTTTATCATGCTCAAGTGCATAAAGCAGCGATTCATTTATTTCATTATCGTACGGCAGATACAGTATTGCTTTCAATGCCTCCAACCGTACAGCCGGGTTATTATCAAACTTCAAAGCAGTAATAAGAGCGGCTTTCACTTTTGGATTAGTATTATTATTTTCCATAGTTTGATTTGCAAGTGCATTTACAGTTTGAATGCGAGTACCCGGATTTTTTTCATTTACAAGCGCATTTGCTAATATTTTTTGAATAGCGGGATCATTTAATTTTCCTTTCATTTTTACTCTCTTAATCTCATCAAATGCAAATTCTACTTCGCCGTTACTCGAGTCGCTGTTAACGAACTGAACATTTAATATTTCAGAATTTCCTTTAGTAAGGCCCAAATTTTCAGTAAGACTGCTTATTGTCACTGATCCCGCAGGAGCAAAAACAAGATAACCTAAGAACAGGCCTGCTATAAGAGAAAATGCTACTCCGAAAGCAGGTTTTTTATATGCCCATAAATTCTTCCGGAAAGAGATAAATATTTTTTCAACAATTGTCTGTTTTGACAAATCATAATCAAGCTTTAAACGAAATTGCCTTCTTGCATCCAGTAGGAAAAGTTCGTCTATTTCATCAGTTTTATTTTGTTCAATAATCTCGTAATATTTTTTAAGCTTATCATATTCCGACTGACATTCATTGCACTCCATTAAATGCTGATGAAGCTTGTTCAATTCCTCATCTTTCAGCTCATCAAGCAGAGCCAATTGAATCATTTCTTTATATGTCTGATGTACCATTATGTACTCCTAACCTTTATCAATAAAATCTTTTAAATGATTACGCATTCTATGATTGGCCATAAAAAGATAATTTTTTATTGTTCCTTCACTGCAGTTCATCATTGTTGAAATTTCTTTTATCTTATAACCTTTATAATGCTTCATAGTAAACACAAGGCGCTGCTGAGGAGAAAGTTTTCCAAGGCCATTCTCTATCTGAGTCAAAATTTCTGAATCCAACGCATCATTATCGGGTGTTTTGTCATCAGTTAAAGTATTAGCTAACGACCGCGGTTTATTGTCCTCCTCTTCCGAATCCTCATCCAAAGAAATGTACGCATTTTTCTTCTTCTGAGACCGGTAGGTAAGGCAAACGTTGGTCGTTATCCTGTAAAGCCAGGTAGAAAATTCGCTTCTAAATTCGAATTTTTTTATTGCTTTAAATACTCTTAAAAAAACTTCCTGGTAAATATCTTTTGCATCTTCATTATTATTCATAAATGAATAAGCAATTCCCAAAACGTTTTTATCGTACCTGTAAACAAGCTCCTCGAATGCCGACCGGTCTCCATTTTGAGCCGCAATTACTAAATTGTTCTCTTCTTGTGTCATTCATACCTTAATGTCTATCTAATTAGACTTCTTTTTTATAAATAAGGTTGGGGGACGAAGAATTTAATTTGTTCATATTTAAGCATGGTAATTTATCTATTCTTTTACTTATTTGCATAAAAAGCTTTAAACTTGAAAAATTTATTGCTAAATAGGAATTAATTACTCCTGTATGGAATAATAAATTGAAGTAATTCGATTAACCGAATTATATTGTAACCATGTTATATCTTGTAAAAAATCTTCCGAAATACCTTTGATTAATTAATATTTATTAAGGATAATGGTATTGATTATTTATTAATCAGTTTGTAAATAACTTTTAAATAATTTTAACTTTTTGCCGATAATAAGTATGTAGCAATTATATTTTTTATCATTAACGGGAGATACTTTTATTTATGAATATGAAAAAGTTTGGTACATCTAATGAATCCGTTTCATTATTAGGTTTAGGCTGCTGGGGAATAAGCAAATCACAATGGATTGGCGCAGATGATAAAGAGTCTAAAAAAGTTCTACACAAGGCAATTGAGCAAGGGATAAATTTTTTTGATACTGCACTTGTATACGGTAACGGACATAGTGAATACCTAGTTGGAGAGGTTGAAAGAGAATCCGGTAAAAAACTTTTTGTTGCTTCAAAAATTCCTTCATTGAATTATGAATGGCCGGCATCCAAAAGTTCAACTCTTAAAGAATCTTTTCCCAAAAGCCATATCATACAAAAAACCGAAGAGAGCCTCCGTAACTTAAAACGGGATTATATTGATTTAATGCAATTCCACGTATGGAACGATAATTGGGCGAATAACGATGAATGGAAGGAAGCAATAGAAAAATTAAAAAATGAGGGCAAAGTTCTCTTCTGGGGAATTTCAATGAACGATCATCAGCCAACAAACGGAATTGAGACAGGAAAAACCGGTTTAATTGACAGTTTCCAGGTAATTTTTAATATTTTTGAACAACGGCCTGTTGAACGTTTGTTCCCGTTTTGCAAGGAAAATGAAATCAGCATAATAGCAAGAGTACCCTTTGATGAAGGGGCATTAACCGGAAATATAGAACCATCAACACATTTTCCTATCGGAGATTTCCGGAATGAATATTTTAAAGATAAAAGAAAAGTTGACGTTAAGCTCAGGGTAGATAAAATTTGGAAAGACGTTAAAACCGAAACATCAAGCATAGCAGAGGCTGCTCTCAGATTTATTATAAGTCATGATGCTGTTACTTCAGTTATACCGGGAGTGAGGAAAGAGAAAAACTTAATGGCAAATATAGACAGCGTGAAAAAAGGAAAACTCTCGCAAAAACTTTTAGATGAATTAAAAGTACATAAATGGGATAAAAATTTTTATGAATAATAAATTTTCTAAGGCTGTTCACTAATTAAAATTATAAAAAGTTCAGCATTTAATTAAAAATAACAGCCGATATTTTTCTGTTTAATTTAAAAATATTTTTATTGCCTGCATACCGCGTAATTTTATCATAACAAATAGTGATTATGAAAAAAACTATTACCATCTTCGGGAGTTCAATTCCCAAGCCGAATGAACCTGAGTATGAGACTGCATATAAACTTGGTTTACAATTAGCGGCGAAAGGATATAATATTTGCACTGGCGGCTACCAGGGTATAATGGATGCTGCATCTAAAGGAGCTGTAGAAAATGGTGCAGAAGCTTTAGGTATTACAGTAAACTTATGGGGGGCCAATCCAACCAGATATTTAACGCAGGAGATTCAATGTAAAACACTATTTGAAAGAATAACAAAACTGGTTGAAGCCGGTGATGGTTATGTAATTCTTCAAGGAGGTACGGGCACACTGCTTGAGTTATCTGTTGTTTGGGAATTAATGAACAAGCATTTGTTAAGCACAAAACCTGCAGCATGTCATTCTGAAATATGGAAGACTGTTGTTGAAGCTATAGACAAACAAATTCAGGTTGAAGGCAGAGAGACCGGACTAATAAAACCCTTTAACACTGTTGAACAAATTGTAGAATACATGGACAAAATGATAAAAAAGTGAATTATTATTTTTTTATAAATAAATCTACTGCATTGTATACAATATCCACAGAGAGTTCTTTAATGCATTTAAATTTTACATCATTTCTTAAGCAAATCAGAGGTCGCGGTGAATAAAAGAAGCATGGAGAACACTCAAGACTAAGGGAAACTATTTTATATTTTGTATGCCACGGATGAATGTATGCTGAATTTGTAGGACCAATAATCGCAACAACTGTGCTTTTCATAGCTGAAGCAACATGCATAAGACTTGAATCATTTGTAACAAAAACTCCGCATTTTTTTATAACAGCAGCACTCTGTGGAAGATTCATAACTCCTGCCGAAACTGCATTTCTGGAATTAATTAAATTTGCAATATTCAGTTTTAACTCTTCCTCTTCGGGGCCGCCGAAAATTAAAATTTTTGCGCCGTTATTTTCAATAAGTTTCTTTCCAAGGGCCGAAAATTTTTCAGGTCCCCATCTTCTGTTAATATGGTTTTTTAGTATAGCCGAACCGGGATGGAAACCAATAACAATATCGCTGTCTTTAATATTCAATTTTTTTAAATAATCGTCGGCAAAATTTTCATCTTCACCGGTAATCGGGAAATTAAGGTCAGGTTCATCCGTAAATTTCTCATTTAATAATTTTTCAACAAGTTTAATATTGGTCTGAACATTATGGATGGAGTCATCTTCGGTAATACTAATGTTACTAAGGAATGAAAGTTCACGGTTATTCAATCGTAAGTAATCCACACCTGCTCTTTTGTCAGCACCTATTAAAAAATTGATTAAGTTATATTCTTTCCGGTTGGAAGGATAAACATTTATTGATGCATCGTATCTATTTCGAAGTTTAAGGACATATTTAAACGATTGATAAACCCCCTCGCTTAAAAAATCGAAATAATAAACATTATTAATATCTTTATTTCTTAAAAACATATCATTTACCCCCTTAAACATCACCAGGGCATCAATCTGAGCATCCGGTAATGAATCGCGTAAGAGCCTTAATGCAGGTGTAAACATTAAAGCGTCGCCTATTCCAGAAAGGGCTAAAATTAATATATTCATTTAATTGATTAAATCATTTTGTAGAAAATTAGAGATTCCAACCCCTCTCAGTTTATCAAGCAATAAAAATTAATCCTTACAAGTAAAACAGCGACAAATAATAATGGCGTTATTCAACATACTAAAGACTTTTACCAGTATAAAATTATTAAATATCTTTCCTTTAAAAAATGAATCATATTTGTGTTTATCTACGGGTTCATAATATTTTTCATATAATTCCTGCAGTCGTTGAAGAGAAACAGAATCAAATTCTTCTTCATCCTTATGCATTTTCAGAAACATTTTGTAGTCTTCCAACTCATTACGATCCAACTTCTTTTCGAACTTTCTTAATTCGTCCAAATATTTTTGCTGATCTCTATATGACATTTTAGACCCCGCCGGTTAATGGACATTATAATTAATTAATTATTTTCACATAATTTATGTCGACTTAAGTTCCCGGATATTTTATCATCATTTTTACAGTATTAAAATAACCAAACTTAGGATAAAAGAACAATTTTCATTTATTTAATTTGATCTTTTTAATACAAAAAATATTACTAATTATATACTATTTTGATAAATATAACTATTGATTCTTTATAATGATCAATATATTATTAAAAAGTTAAAAGGAAAATTTAATTGCAGATTTATTCTAAAGAACAGTTTAAAATATCAGTTATTTTACCTGTTTTTAACAGGGCTAACTATCTTAAGAGGAGTATTGATTCTCTATTGGATCAATCATACCAGAACTGGGAATTAATTGGAATTGATGATGGAAGCAATGATAATTCTTTTGAAATAATGGAAATCTACCAAAAGACTAATAAAAATGTAAAGATATTCCGACAGCAAAACATGAAACTGCCCCTGACAAGAAACAGGGGAATAAAGGAATCTTCAGGCAACTACATTACATTTCTAGATAGTGATGATGAATATGAAAAAAATCATCTTTTAAAACGTGTTGATTATGTATATAAGCACCCTGAAATTGATCTAATTCACGGCGGAGTAAAAATAATAGGGAATGAATTTGTGAGGGACAAAGACAATCCAAAAGAGTTAATACATCTTTCAAAATGTGTGATTGGAGCTACTTTCTTCGGGAAACGGACGGTTTTTATAAAATTGCATGGTTTTAAGAATTTGAATTATAGTGAAGATTCGGAATTTCTTGAAAGAGCACGAGATAAGTTTAACGTAAAAAAAGTAAATTTTAAAACTTATAGGTATTACCGGGATGACCCAGACAGCATTACCAATTCATTTATTATATAATAAGCTTAAATATATAATTATATATAAACCTTATGCTATGCTTTCACAGTTTAAAGATAAAGAAGGAAGGCAAACACTCTCGTCTATTCCACAAATGCCAACTCAAGTTTACCCTGTCGGCCGCCTTGATTATGACAGTGAGGGATTGCTGCTATTAACTAACGATAAAACTCTGACAGATTTCCTGCTTAATCCCCGAAACAGACATGAAAGGGAATATTATGCACTAGTGGAAGGAATACCGTCGAATAATGATTTGCAAAAATTAGCCGAAGGGGTTATTATTCAGGACAAAATTACATTACCTGCAAAGGTAAAAATAATCAAGGATCCACTATTCCCGCCGCGGGTTACTCCTATTAGAAAACGAATAAATATTCCGACCACATGGATAAGCCTTACTCTTACAGAAGGAAGAAACCGTCAAGTTAGAAAGATGACGTCAAAGATAGGATTTCCCACGCTCAGATTGGTTAGAGTTAGAATAAAAAATATTACTCTCGGAGATCTTTTACCGGGTTCGAGCAGGGAACTATTGCAAGAAGAAATTTTAAAACTTAAAAAATAAAGTCTACAACCCGGGAACCGGTTTTTTCTCTAATCCGGCTTTATAGAATTCATCATTTGCGGGGAATTTAATCTCCAGGTTAAATAATGTTTGAATTTCTATTTTTAAATCGCCTGATATACAATCTAAAGTATGCCCTCCCGATTTTTTATCTTCCGACAGGAAATGAAAGTGGTAACCCGGTATGTTAACGCCCTGCAAGTAGGAGGGAATTTTAAAACCCACCATAGTGCCGTTTATATTTTTAAATTTAAACACCGATTGGTCTTTTAAAACATCCGCAAGATTTGAGTATGGCCTCAATTGTTTCTCTTCGCTTCTTGACTCTATATACTTAAACATTCCCGAAATCTTAACAGCATAAATTAAATTGGCAGATTTTAAACTTTTATCAATATACTCCTGCAAGCTCTTCAAGCTTAATGAATCCTTAATATATATTACAGTATCCGGATGGAAATAAGCAACTGTAAAAAATGGCGTATGGGATGATTTATACGGTAGAGTTACAATTCCTTTATAATCTACTCTGTATACTATCCCGTCAAGTACTATCATTTCACCATCAACTCCATTAAAAGTACCGAGTCCGAAATCACCGTGTTTAGTAATTTGGCCAACAGTAAAATTGTCATTCATAACCCCGTTAAGAAGTGCAACAACGGGCGAAGACTGGAAAAGATTACCGTTTATTTTTTTCTGAGAATAATTAATTGTAGATATGAACAGGAGAATAAGTGCAATATTAATGCATTTTACTGATTTCATATTAATCCATTTAAATTTAATTAAAAAAATAAAAAGTTATTAAAATTAGCATTTTTATAGTAATTATTAGATTGATTAGAAAAAAAAGACAAAACTTCCATTCAGTTATACAATATAATTTTGAGCCACTGTGCCGGGAATCAACCTGAATTGATAAGTGCATTTTGTTAATTCTTGCATATTGAACAAAATAATATTAGATTTGGCGAGTTAATTCGCCCCTATGAGGGCGATTTTTGTTTGTATGAATTTATTTGAAGAAAACATAAAAGAAATAGCAAAAATTGCGGCAGAAAAATGCGGCTTCTTTTTAATCGATACAGTGTTTCGGGGTAAAAAAGGCAACCGTATAATCGAAGTATATATAGATAGTGAAGCAAATATTTCCGCTGACGATTGTGCAAAAGTAAGCCTGGATATAGACTTTCATCTGGGAAATATCCCGGACATTGGTTCAAATTACAGGCTTGATGTCTCATCACCCGGCGTGGACAGATCATTAAAGTTTTTAAAACAGTATCCCAAACATATTAACAGAAAATTTGATGTTACATACATGTTTGGCGATGAAACAAAAAAAATATCAGGAAAATTAATTAGAATTAACGGAGAAGATTTGATATTTTCCAATAATTCGATCCCGCCTTACGAAGCGGGAGGTGAAACAATAATTAACTTCAACAATATTATTAATGCTAAAGTAATAGTTAGTTTTTCTTAATTGGAGGAAGCAAAACATGAATGTAGATATCGTTGAATCTTTTGCCCAGATGGTAAGGGAAAAGGGTGTCGACAAAGATGTTCTGGCAGGTATCATAGAAGAAATTTTTGGAATACTTGTTAGAAAGAAATTCGGTGAAGATGCCAAATACGATGTTGTTGTCAATATGGACAGAGGCGACATAGAAATCTTTTTAGAGAGAGAAATTGTCCAGGAAATTGAAAATCCTAATACTCAGATAAGCATTCAGGAAGTTAACCGCCGTGGAAATGATGATGAGCTTGAAGTTGGAGATGATTTTGTTGAAAAACTTGAATTAGCCACATTCGGCAGAAGATTGATTACATTAGCAAAACAAGGTCTTAACCAGAAAATTCGTGAGATAGAAAAAGAGATAATATTTAATGAATATAAAGAATTGCTCGGAGAAATTGTTGTCGGAGATATTTATCAAATAAGAAAAAACGATATTTTAGTAAATCACAACAAAAATGAGTTAATGCTCCCACGCTCCGAACAGATACCTTATGAGAGATATAAAAAGGGTGAAACTGTGCGGGCGATTGTAAAGGAAGTAAAAAAAAGCAACAGCGGACCGCTTATAATAGTATCCAGAGCGGACAATACATTTTTAAGAAGATTATTTGAGATTGAAATTCCTGAAATTTATGACGGTATAATTGAGATAAAAGCAATTGCCCGTGAACCCGGTGAACGGGCCAAGGTTGCCGTTGAATCCCAGGATAACAGGATAGATGCTGTAGGCGCCTGCGTTGGCATGAAAGGTGTGCGTATACATGCAATAGTCAGAGAATTAAATAATGAAAATATTGATGTTGTAAGTTATTCAGAAGATCCTGCTGTTTTCATTCAGAAATCTTTAGCACCCGCTAAACTTAAAAAAATTGAAGTAAATAGTGCGGCTAAAAAAGCCATAGTTACAGCAGACAGCGATCAGGTATCTTTAATAGTTGGAAGAAACGGTGTTAATATAAGACTTGCGATGAAACTTACTGGATACGAAATAGAGATACTGAGAGAAGAAAAACCATTTGAAGAATATGAAGAAGATATAGAGTTAATCGATCTTAAAGAAGAACTTGGTGCCGATATTTACGAGTTATTAATAAATCACAGGTATGATACCGCTATCGAAGTATTAACAGCCGGACCCGAAAAGCTAAAAGAAATTGAAGGCCTGGACGATGCAAAGATCAACGAGATAATTGAGATCATTAAATCCCAGTTTGAAGAAGAAGAATAGGTGAAATTTTAGGTATGGAAAATATTGCCGATACCAAATCCAAAAAGCTCAGAATTGTAAAATTAGCCTCTGAGATAAATCTATCAACGGAGAATCTTGTAGAATTTCTGCGTAAAAAGGGCTTTGAGGTTAAAGGCCCAAATTCAATAGTAACCGATGAAATGGTTAAAGAAATTAATGACCATTTTAAGAAGGACATTGAAAAAGCAGAAAAACATAAAAAGAAAATTGCTGAATTCAATAAAAAAAGAGTTGAAAAGGAACCGGTTAAAACTGAAATTACGGAGCCGGCCCCTGAAACAGTTCTATCACCTGAAGTTGAAGTTGTTGAAGAAATCCAATCAGAACCTTTGGAAGAGGTTCCTCAAATAGAAGAGCCTACGATAATTGACGAGGCTCAGAACCCTGTTATCGAGGAGGTTGTTGTTGAACCTAGTACTGTTATCCAGGAAACCCAACCCGCGGCTGCTGAAGTTAAAGCTGAGGAAATTGAAAAGGAAGAACAAAAGGTATTCCTTTCTCCAAAAGATATCGAAGCAAATAAGAAGAAGGGATTGAAAGTAGTTGGCAGGATGGACCTTGGTGATTCGTTTAAATCCGACAAGAAAGAAACGCGCATAGAGGAGAGACCACATGGCACTCAATCCACTGAAGCACCAAAGAAAAAGAAGAAGCCTAAAGCAAAAAAGAAAGCTACTGATGTAGTTTCAGACGAACCGTTAGTTTCTAAGAAGAAAAAACGAATTAAAAAATTTGAAATTGATCAAAGGGAAGTTAAAGAAGCTATCAGAAAAACGCTGTTAAGTATGGACGATTCGGTTGTATCAGGAAGAGCAAGTCAACGTAAAAAGAAAAGAAGAGAACGGGAAGCTGAAGAGGAGCGCAAATTAGAAATGAGGGCTCTTGAGCAGAATAAAATTGCGGTAACGGAATTTATTGCTGTTAATGAACTTGCTAATTTAATGAGTGTTTCCGTAAGCGATGTAATTGCTAAGTGTATTGAACTAGGTTTGATGGTTTCAATTAATCAACGCCTTGATGTTGAAACAATTACTTTAGTTGCGGATGAATTTGGATTTGAAGTAGAATTTCAAAAAGAATACACATCTGATGCTCTTGAAGATAAAGGTGATGATCCGTCAACCTTAGTTTTCCGCTCACCTGTAGTAACCATAATGGGGCATGTTGATCATGGAAAGACTTCCCTTCTTGATTATATCAGAAGCACTAATGTTGTTGCCGGTGAAGCAGGCGGTATTACTCAGCATATCGGAGCATACAAAGTAGACGTTGGGAAAGGTAAATTTATTTCATTCTTAGATACACCGGGGCATGAAGCCTTCACCGCTATGCGTGCACGCGGCGCGCAATTAACAGATATAGTAATTCTTGTAGTTGCAGCAGATGATGCGGTTATGCCTCAAACAGTTGAAGCTATAAATCATGCCCAGGCAGCCAATGTTCCGATAGTAATTGCAATTAATAAGGTGGATAAACCCGGTGCTAATATCGAAAGAATAAAGCAACAACTGGCAGAAAGAAATATACTTGTCGAAGATTGGGGTGGGAAATATCAATGTGTTGAAATTTCTGCTAAAACAGGATTTAATATAGACCTTTTACTGGAAAAGATTTTACTTGAAGCAGAAATCTTAGACCTTAAAGCTAACCCAGAACGTCAGGCACGCGGTGCAGTTGTAGAGTCGGAATTAGATAAAGGAAGAGGCATTACAGGAACTATCCTCGTACAAAAAGGGACGTTAAAAATCGGTGATCCATTTATAGCCGGAATATATCAGGGAAAAGTCCGAGCGATGTTTGACGAAAGAGGAAATAAGGTTTTTGAAGCTCCGCCTTCTACTCCAGTGCAGGTATTAGGTTTTGAGGGCGCTCCTCAAGCAGGTGATACTCTGGTTGTTGTTGATTCCGATAGAATGGCACGTGAAATCGGCTTAAAAAGACAGCAACTCAAACGCGAACAGGATCAGAAACAGGTACACCATATAACATTAGATGAAATTGCGAGACAAATAAGCATTGGTGGCGTGAAAGAACTGCCATTAATTGTAAAAGGTGATGTTGACGGTTCTGTAGAAGCTTTATCAGATTCATTAATGAAACTTTCAAATGAAGAAGTAATTGTTAGAGTAATTCATAAAGGCGTGGGCGGAATTTCTGAAAGTGATGTTATTTTATCATCAGCGTCTAATGCTATTATAATAGGATTTCATGTAAGGCCGAACCTTAACGCCAGAAAACTAGCAGAGATTGAAGATGTTGATATTCGCCTATATAATGTAATTTACGATGCAATAAATGAAGTTAAATCGGCCCTTGAAGGATTATTATCTCCCGTACTATCTGAAGAAATAACAGCAACGCTTGAAATAAGAGAAACATTTAAAATACCTAAGGCAGGGACTATAGCAGGCTGCTATGTTCAGGACGGTAAAATAATTAGAAATAGTAAGGTACGTCTTGTGCGTGATGGTATCGTTATACACGAAGGCGAAATTGCCTCACTCAAACGTTTTAAAGACGACGTTAGAGAAGTTGATTCCGGTTACGAATGCGGTCTAAATATTGCTAATTTTAATGATCTGAAGGTTGGGGATATTATAGAAGCATTCAAAATAGTTGAAACTAAGAAAAAGTTGGTATAATTAGGTTTTACCTGCTTATTAATTTGTTTGCTTACTGGAAAGGAATTTATGTAATGTCGCATAGAATTGATAAAGTAGAACATTTAATTAAAGAAGAAATTAGTTTAATTTTTTTATATAAACTTCAGGATAAATTTCAAATTTCTTCATTCGGACTGATAACGATAACCTCTGTAAAAGTTAGCCCGGATTTAAAAATAGCAAAGATTTATTTATCGGTCTTAGAAAAAGACAGGCGCGAAGCAGCATTAGAAAAAATAAAATCTGTTTCGGGATATATTCGCTCTGAACTTGCTTCCAGGATCAGGATAAAATTTGTTCCCGAATTAAAATTCTTTATAGATGATACATTAGACTATGTTGAAAAAATAGAAGGCTTAATAAAGAAGATCCACGAAAATGATAACAAAGGCATCGAGTGACTATTCCAAATTTGATTTTCAATCCGGCGAAGTAATACTAATTGATAAACCAATCGGCTGGTCTTCATTTAAAGTTGTTTATAAAATAAGGCAGGCAGTGAAAGTAAAAAAGGTCGGTCATGCAGGAACACTTGACCCACTGGCTTCAGGATTATTAATAATATGCACAGGGAGAATGACAAAGGAAATAACAAAATATCAAGACTTTGAAAAAACTTATACAGGAACTATTACCCTCGGAAAAACTTCCCCTTCAATGGATTTAGAAACTGAATTATCTGCAACTAATTCTACAGTAGGAATTTCTGAAAAATCGATTTATGAGGCAAGGGACTCATTTATTGGGAAAATAGCTCAAATTCCGCCGATGTATTCAGCTATAAAAATAAATGGAGAATCACTTTATAAAATTGCGAGGAAAGGCAAAGTGATAGAAAGAATGCCTCGCGAAATTACAGTGTATAGTTTTAGTATTAAAAATATTTCATTACCTAGCATAGATTTTGAAATTGTATGTTCAAAAGGGACTTATATAAGGACAATTGCGAATGATTTTGGTGAAAAGCTTGGGTGCGGCGGTTTGTTAAGTGCATTAAGAAGAACAAAAATAGGCATTTATGATATAGAAGATTCACTTGAAACCAAAGAATTTACGGCCAGGTTAAAAGATAATATTAGTAATTTTGTGGAAATTTGAATTTCAACTGTATTTTTTCGTGATTATCGAATTTCGTTTTAAGTCAAAAAAAATATATATTTATGAACTTTAGTTGTGTAAAATGCTATTATGAAAGTGTTTAATAACTTATTGGAAGTAAAAAAAGATAAAAATACCATCTTAACATTAGGCACTTTCGATGGAATTCATTTAGGGCATAAAAAAATTATAGAGACTGTTGTAAAAAAAGCCTCTGAAAATGGCGGAAGAAGTTTTCTAATAACTTTTGATCCCCATCCAAGAAATGTTTTATCCGGTAATAGCATAAAACTTCTAAATTCTCCTGACGAAAAACTGGAAATATTGGAAAGTTTGGATATTGATGAAGTCCTGGTTATTAATTTTACAAAAGAATTTTCACAACTAAATTCTGAAGAATTCTTTAAAAGTTATATAGTAGATAAAATTGGTTTAAATGAAATTGTGGTTGGATTTGATCACCATTTCGGCAAAGGTAGGGGCGGTAATGAAAATACTTTGAAAGAGTTAGGTTTAAAATACGGATTCGGTTTAACAAAAGTTGATGCAGTTTTGATAGATGGATTAAATGTTAGCAGCAGCAAAATCAGGAATGCACTAATTATAGGTGATATTCACACTGCAAATAAGCTTCTCGGAAGAGTTTATTCCTTTCGTGGAGTTGTAATTAAAGGAGACGGCAGAGGAAGGACACTTGGTTTTCCGACAGCAAACGTTAAGTTAAACGATGACAATAAGTTAATGCCTGCTATAGGTATTTATGTTGTTGAAATTATTATTGAAAGTAATAAACATTTTGGACTAATGAGTATTGGCAAAAGGCCGACCTTTTATACAAACGGACAATTGACAAACGAAGTTTTTATTTTTGATTTTGGAAAAAACATTTACGGATTTACAATAAGTGTAAATATTTTGGAAAGAATACGGGGTGAAGAAAAATTTTCTTCAGCAGGTGATCTTATTAGTCAAATGAACAAGGACACTGAGATCGGATTAGATATAATAAATAAATTAGCAAAATAAATATAAATTTTTAATTAATTAACTCCGGTAAGCTCTGGGGTTATATTGTACAACAAAATATAAGGATAGATATAATGACTAAAGAAGAAAAGCTTGAAATTGTCAAGCATTATGGGAAAAGTGAGAAAGATTCCGGCAAATCAGAAGTTCAAATTGCTTTACTAACAAAACGGATAAATGAACTAACTGAACATTTTAATGTTCACAAAAAAGATCATCATTCCAGGCGCGGACTTATGATGATGGTTGGAAAAAGAAGAAGACTTTTGGACTATTTGGCTCAAAAAAATATTGAAAGATATAGATCTATTATAAAAGAATTGAATATTAGAAAGTAAAAAGGTATAAAATGATAATTAAAAAAGAAGTTGAAATCGGCGGTAAAATTTTTTCGATTGAAACAGGAAGATATGCGAAACAGGCAAATGGAGCTGTAATGGTTAGATATGCAGACACGATGGTCTTGGTTACCGCAGTTGCTGCTGAAGAAGCTAAAAATGATCAAGACTTCTTTCCTCTGCAAGTCGAATATAAAGAAAGAACTTCGGCTGCAGGAAAATTTCCAGGTGGTTATATTAAAAGAGAAGGGAGGCCTACTGAAAAAGAGATATTAAGCTCAAGATTAATCGACAGGCCAATCAGGCCTCTTTTCCCTGAAAACTTTAAAAATGAGACACAAATTATTGCATTTGTCTATTCGCACGATGGGGAAAACGATGCAGATGTTTTGGCTGCAGTAGGAGCATCGGCGGCTTTGACTATTTCTGACATTCCGTTTGATGGCCCTGCAGCAGAAGTCAGGGTTGGAAAAGTAAATAATCAGTTCATTCTTAATCCTACCTTACAACAACTTAAAGAAAGTGATATTGAACTTGTAGTTGCAGGTACAGCCGATTCTATCATGATGGTTGAGGGCGAATCTAAAGAAATAAATGAGAACAATCTTCTAAGTGCACTTAAATTTGCCCACGATGAAATAAAAAAACTTGTACAGCTTCAAGTAGAATTAAAACAAGAAGCCGGAAAAGCCAAAAGGGAAATAAATGCAGCTGTCATAGATGAAGCACTTAAAAAGGATGTTTACGATCTTTCTCTTGAAAAGTTCAAAGAGATTGTTCACTCTGTACTTTCAAAAGAAGAAAGAAGTGCAAATAATAAAGCTTTAACAAGCTCTGTTCTAGAATCATTAAAAGAAAAATATCCAGAACAGGAAAAAGTTATCGGTGAAATTCTGCATGATATTGAAAAAGATCTAATGCGGAACAGGATTCTTTCCGAAGGAATCCGGCTTGATGGAAGGAATACAAAACAAATCCGCCCAATATCAATAGAACTTGGCGGCTTACCTAGAACACACGGATCAGCACTTTTTACAAGGGGAGAAACACAAAGCTTATGTTCAGTTACATTAGGTACTAAAAACGACGAACAAACAATTGATGGTTTGATTGATGAGTATTCTAAAAAATTTATGCTTCATTACAATTTCCCTCCTTTCAGTGTTGGTGAAGTTGGCAGGATGTCTGGTGTCGGCAGACGTGAGATTGGCCATGGGAACCTTGCAGAAAGAGCATTAAAAATATTAATGCCTTCGGAAAGTGTTTTCCCTTATACTGTCAGGTTAATCTCAGATATCCTTGAATCAAACGGTTCCTCTTCCATGGCAACTGTTTGTGCAGGTTCACTTGGATTGATGGACGCAGGCGTTCCTATACAGAAGGCATGCGCAGGTATAGCGATGGGCCTTGTTAAGGAAGGTGAAAAATTTGCTATCCTTTCAGATATTCTGGGGAACGAAGATCACTTAGGCGATATGGATTTTAAGGTTGCCGGAACTAATGATGGAATAACTGCATTCCAGATGGATATCAAAATAAAAGGAATTTCTTTTGAGATTATGGAGCAAGCTCTTAATCAGGCAAAAGAAGGCAGACTCCATATTCTGGGAATCATGAATGAAGCCATAAGTGTACCGAAAGAATCTTTGTCTCCATTTGCTCCGAGATTAATTACTATGAAAGTAGAACAGGATCAGATTGGTTTAATAATTGGCCCCGGGGGAAAGACTATTCAGGGCATGCAAAGAACTTTTGGTGTTGATATAAATATTGACGACGACGGAACAATTAATATTGCATCACCTAATAAGGAAAGTGCCTCAAAGTGTAAAGAATATATCAAGAAAATGACTGCAACTCCCGAAGTTGGAGAAGTATATGACGGCGTTATAACTAAAATAATGGATTTTGGAGCGTTCGTTGAAATTCTTCCTGGCAAAGAAGGCCTTTTACATATTTCCCAGATTGACAGCAAGCGGGTAAACAAAGTAACAGATTATTTCAAAGAAGGAGATAAAGTTACAGTCAAATTAATTAAAATTGAAAACGGTAAATTCTCTTTAAGCAGGAAAGAGCTGTTAAAAGAGAACGGCCAAGAAGCTCAGCCTGTTTCAGGTAGTTAGTTTTAGCGGGACAGATTCAATTCTGTCCCAAAATTATTATTAAGCACAGTTATAAACCTAAATAAAAACTTTAGTGAGATGTAATTTTCACTGGTGTTTTTATTTTAATTAAAAAGTTTTATTCTTATAAAATTTTAGTTTACATTTAATTAAGCGGGCTCATTGTGGATAAAGTATATATTAACATAATTTCTCTTCTAAGTTTAATCATTGAGGTTAAGAGCACTAAAAGTGCTTATAATGAAGAAGATGAATTAATGATACTTTTTATTTTTATCCACAATTCGAGCATGTATTTGTTTCCTATAGAAATGCTGCCTCAAAACAGCGCATTCCAAAGAACTAATATCGGAACTATGGGAGACGTTTATAGAATTTTTAATATGAAATACGAAATTTCATTAAAAGAGTTTGTTTTATATGATAAAAGAAATTATTATCAATTCTTCTACTACGCAAACACGCGTAGCCATCACAGAAGATGGGAATTTAGTCGACTTTTTTGTTGATTATCCTGAAAACCGGCGAATGGTCGGTGATATATACTTGGGTAAGGTTGCAAGAGTTTTACCCGGCATAAAGGCAGCTTTCATTGACATTGGGATGAAACATGATGCTTTTCTGCATTTTTCTGATATTGGCGCACGTACACAACAGTTCCAAGATATGTTAGGGGAAGATTCCGATGTAGATGAAGATGAGGACGATGATATAGCGCCTAAAGGAGATTCTACAAATAATATTGTAAAAGACACGCCAAAAGAACTTCCCGTCCATAATATTATTCCGAAATTGCACAAAGGACAGGAAATATTAATTCAAATCACAAAGGAACCAGTTAATAATAAAGGTGTTCGGGTAACATCTTCGGTATCCTTACCGGGAAGATTTTGTGTATTGCTTCCTTTCGACAATAAGGTTGGGGTATCTAAGAAGATATCGGAATACAAAGAAAGACGGCGTTTAAGACATATAGCGAGAAGCATCCTGCCTAAAAATTATGGGCTTATTATCAGAACAGTTGCAAGAAATCAAGATGAAGAATTACTAAGAGATGATCTTAAAAATTTAGTGAATACATGGGAACAAATTCAAACCACGATTAAATCTGAAACCCCGCCGTCATTAATATATCAGGATCTTAATACAACTTCCAGTGTAATCCGGGATTTATTCACTCCAGATATATCAAAAGTGTTCATTGATTCCAGAAAATTATTCAAACAGATAAAAAATTATGTAGAATTAATTCAGCCCAGCCTTGCCGATAAGATAGAATCATTTAAATCAAGCAACTCTATTTTTGATTCTTTTAAAATTGAAGAGCAGATAAAAACGTTAATGGGAAGACGAGTTGCCCTACCCAGCGGAGGTTATCTGATTATTGAACATACCGAAGCAATGGTTGTAATTGATGTTAACAGCGGCCGGTATGCAAAAAGCAAAGAACAGGAATTAAACTCATTAAAAACGGATTTGGAAGCCGCAAGAGAAATTTGCAGGCAGCTTAGGTTAAGAGATATCGGCGGGATAATTGTTATTGACTTTATAGATCTAGAAGATGAAAAAAATCGCAAAAAGATATATGATGAGTTACGAAAAGAATTTCGCAAGGATCGCGCAAAAGTATCTGTTCTTCCCATGTCTGATTTTGGACTTGTTCAAATAACTCGGCAACGGATCAGGCAAAATATTATGCAGGCCATGAAGGAAATTTGTCCTTACTGTCTGGGCACAGGTTTGCTTACAAAACATTCCCATCTGGTTTATGATATAGAAGAATGGATTAAAAAATTTAAAATTAAATCGAAAGAAAGATCAATTACAGTTAAATGCCATCCAACTCTTGCAGCAAAGCTAAAAGTTGGAAAAATAAAAACATTTTTTAAATTTCGATTTAAATATGGAATCCGTTTAAAAATTGAAGAAGATGAAAGCATGCCACTTGGCCAGGTTAAATTTTTCTCGAATAAAACACAGAAAGAACTAACGGATGATGTAATTTAGCTAATAGGCCGAATTTTAAATATTTTTATATATAAAATTAAAAGGAAAATAAAGGATGAAGTTTTTTATTGATACAGCCAATATAAATGAGATAAAAGAGGCAGCCGCATTAGGAATTTTGGATGGTGTTACAACAAATCCGTCACTTGTATCAAAAGAAGGAAAGGATTTTAGAAAACTTCTTGACGAAATTCTTGCAATTGTTGATGGCCCGGTAAGCGCAGAAGTAATTTCAACAGATTACAACGGAATAATGAAAGAGGCTTTGGAGTATTCAAAGATTCATAAAAATATAGTAGTAAAAGTTCCGCTTATTAAGGAAGGATTAAAAGCAGTTAAATCTTTAAGTGATGAGGGAATAAAAACTAATGTAACTCTTTGCTTTTCGCCTTCACAGGCTTTACTTGCAGCTAAAGCTGGTGCAACTTATATAAGTCCATTTGTCGGAAGACTTGATGATATTAGTCATTCCGGTATGGATTTAATATCACAGATTGTACAGATATACAGAAATTATGATTATGAAACACAGGTTCTTGTTGCAAGTATCCGGCATCCTCTGCATTTAGTTGATGCTGCTATGATTGGAGCAGATGTTTGCACTATGCCTTTTGATGTAATTAACAAATTATTCAATCATCCGCTTACTGAACTTGGATTGGATAAATTCCTAAAAGACTGGAACAAATTAAACCCAGGTAAATAAATATTATTGATGGAAAAAACAAAATTCTATAATATTCACCAAAAACTCGGTGCCAAAATTGTCGAATTTGCGGGATTCTATATGCCTGTTCAATACACTTCAATTTTAAACGAACACAGGGCAGTCCGGAATTCTGCAGGGATGTTTGATGTTTCCCATATGGGAGAAGTATTCATCTCCGGCGATAAAGCGCAAGACTTTATTCAATATCTTACAGTTAATGATGCTTCCAAACTTTTCCCTGGTAGAGTTCAATATTCCGCGATGTGTTATCCAGATGGCGGTATTATTGATGATCTGCTTATTTATAAATTACCGGATGGCCGGTTTATGCTAGTAATTAATGCATCAAACATAGAAAAAGATTTTAACTGGATGCTTAAAAACAATAAGTTCAATGTTACCATTGAAAATAAAAGCGATGAATATTCTTTACTTGCTGTTCAGGGTCCAAAATCAAAAGCTATACTTCAAAGTGTTTGCGATAAAGAGCTCGACCTTCAATATTATCACTTTTTTGAAACAAAGATTTCGGGAATAGATATCCTCATCTCCCGAACCGGTTATACAGGAGAATTAGGCTATGAGCTTTATTTCAGAGGAGACGAAAAAGTTGCTGAAGAAATCTGGAATAAAATCTTTGAGGCAGGCAAATCATTTAATATACAGCCAATCGGACTTGGAGCAAGAGATACTCTTAGACTTGAAATGGGGTTTTGTCTTTATGGAAATGATATTGATCAAAGTACAAATCCTCTTGAGGCCGGACTGGGGTGGATAACTAAATTAAATAAAAATGATTTTATTGGTAAAGAATCTTTGATAAAGATAAAAACCGATGGAGTCAAAAGAAAATTAGTCCCACTTGTTTCAGATGAAAAAGTATTTCCCAGACACGGACATGAACTTAGTATAGACGGCGAGATAATCGGTTCAGTAACCAGCGGAACAGTAAGTCCGATACTTGATAAACCTATAGCTCTTGGATATGTTGATTCGAGCTACGGTAATTTAGATACGAAGATTAATTTCTTGATCCGGGGCAAAGAAATTCCAGCAAGAATTGTAAAGCTTCCTTTTGTAATAAAATAGATCCAGGTAATAAGCAAATAAATATGAAAATAAATATTCTCTTTTCGCCGGTAAGTGTTGAAGAGCTCTATTTTACCGGCAAAACTTCGGTAGTAATAGATGCCCTCCGCGCTACTACAACAATAATTACAGCATTGGAAAACGGAGCTAAAGAAATTATCCCGGTTGGTACAGTAGAATTTGCAGTTAAAGTTTCCGGTGGTATGTTTGGCTGGCAAACTCTATTAGGAGGTGAGCGAAATACAAAGAAGATTGAAGGTTTTGCATTAGGAAACTCTCCTCTCGAATATTCACCTGAGATTGTAGCCGGAAAATCAGTTGTTCTTTATACAACTAACGGAACTAAAGCCATTACCAAAGCCAAATTTTCTTCTAATCTTTTTATATGCGCATTTTTAAATATTGCTACACTCGCAAAGCATCTTTCTTTATTAAATCAGGATTTGGAGATTATTTGCTCTGGCCGGTCAAATAATTTTTCAATGGAAGATTCAGTGTGCGCAGGAAAATTAATTTCCGAAATTGAAAAATTAAATACAGATTTAATTTTATCCGATTCAGCAAGAGCAAGCCAATCATTAAGTAACTCATTCGGTAAAAACATATTAAAGATGATGCGGGAAACCGAACATGGAAAAATACTTATCGAAAACGGTTTTGAAGAAGATTTGAAGTTCTGCAGTAAATTGAATAGTTCAAATGTAATTCCGTATCTTAATGGCCAAGCAATTAAACTCTTACCGGATAATGTCAATTCCCAGCAGGACGGGCCCGATGACAAAACTAATTAGGGTTGTCTATGAAGAAAAAGGTTAAACAAAAAAAATCGGCTAACGAAGAGAATTTCCCGTCAATATTTGCAGGCAAGAAGAAAAAAATTTTCGGCATATTAATTATACTTTTCTCCATTTTTATCCTGTTAAGTATAATTTCTTATTCCCGGTTTGATAAGGCCAACCTAAGCTACAGCTTTTCTGATTTTTACATTAACCACAAAGGCGAAAACATACTTAATTGGCTTGGAATTTTGGGAGCGTATGTATCTGATTTTTTTATAAATTCTACGCTTGGCATTTTTTCTATTATTTTCCCTGTTTTATTTCTGGCCTGGGGGGGGGCGATATTCGTTAAAATCAGCTTTCGCAAATTAATTAATACTTCTAATTTTATCATAATTTCTGCTATTTTACTTTCTTCCTTTTTCGGGATATTAAGAATACATTTTCAGATCTTTTCGGATGTATATGAACTTTCCGGTTCGGTAGGGGACTACCTTGGTCTATCGCTAAGCCATTTACTAGGCGGAATTGGTAGTATAATATTTCTTTTAACAGCAGCGATTATAATATTGATATTAGCATTTGATATTAAAATAGAAAATATTTTCCATGATATTAATTCTCTTTTTGCTCACTTCTCTGAAGAAAACATGACTGACTCCGTGAATGGCTCAGCTCTTCAAAAAGACAACTCAAATCTTAATAAAATCAAAGAATTGGGAAAAAGTAAGAAAAAACTTTTTAGTAAAGACAGGTTTAAATCCCCTTCTGTTGAAGAGCTAAAGGAAGATGAATTAAAAGAGCAGACGAGAATAAGAATTATCCGGAAAGATGAAACACCAGCCAAACAGGTAGTAAATGAAATTCAGAATGAAGAACATAAAAAGGTAGACTTAGGAAAAACCGGTGAGATTCCAGTTAAAGAAATTGATAAAGATAAAGAAGTTGATCTCCCAAACCAATGGGAAGAAAAAATCAGTTATAAAAAACCCGGCCTGGATTTACTTGAGCCAATTCCGAAGGAAAATTTTAAGGTTGCGGAAGAAGAACTTAAACGAAATGCCGAACTTCTTAAAGAGAAATTAAAATTGTTTGACATAGATATAAAGGATATTTCAGTCACTCCAGGACCAGTTGTAACTCTATACGAAATAGTACCAGCTCCCGGAGTAAAGATAAGCCGTATTGTCGGACTGGAACACGATATTGCACTAGCTCTTGCTGCACGGGGGATTAGAATTATTGCTCCAATACCGGGCAAAAGTGCAATTGGTGTTGAAATCCCAAATGCTGAAGCTTCATTGGTTAATGCACGCTCTGTTCTCAGCAAAATTTCAGAAATTAAACACGAACTTCCAATTGCGTTAGGGAAACAGATTAATGGTGAAGTATACACAGCAGATCTTTCAAAGATGCCTCATCTACTTATAGCCGGCTCGACCGGTTCGGGTAAAAGTGTCGGAATAAATATGATTATAGCAAGCTTACTTTATACAAAGCAACCTTCTGAAGTAAAGCTTATAATGATAGACCCTAAAAAGATAGAACTTTCATTTTATAATAAACTGCGTCGCCATTACCTGGCAGTTTCACCCGACCTTGAAGAAGAAATAATCACTAACCCGCAAAATGCCGTGATTTTGTTAAAGTCGGTTGAATATGAAATGGAAAAAAGATATGATAAACTTGCTAAGGCAGGAGTAAGAAATATTGTAGATTACAACCAAAAAGTTATTGACCCTAAAAAGAGGCCAAAAGATACTGATGAAATTAAACATCATCCCATTCCATATTTGATTGTTATTATTGATGAACTAGCAGACTTAATGATTACAGCAGGTAAAGAAGTTGAAGAGCCTATTGCACGTCTTGCACAATTGGCCAGGGCGGTTGGTATTCATTTAGTTTTAGCTACACAACGCCCTTCGGTAAATGTTATTACAGGTGTAATTAAGGCAAACTTCAGTGCAAGAATTGCCTACCAAGTGGCGACAAAGATCGATTCACGTACTATTCTTGATATGAACGGAGCAGAACAGCTTCTGGGAAGAGGTGACATGCTATTCCTCCCTACCGGGTCACCGAAACCAATAAGGATTCAAAATGCTTTCATCTCTACCGAAGAAGTAGAAAAATTAACAAATTACATTAATTTACAACCTGGTTATTCAAAGCCATATTTTCTTCCTTCACTTTATGAAAAGAAAAAAGATACAGCCGGCGGATTTTTGGCAGATCTTGACCCTATGTTCGAGGATGCCGCGCGGATAATTGTAAGGCATCAGCAGGGTTCTGTTTCATTATTACAGCGTAGACTAAAACTCGGTTACTCCAGAGCTGCAAGAATTGTCGATCAACTTGAGGAAGCCGGAATAGTGGGTCCAAATGACGGAAGCAAAGCTAGAACTGTTCTTGTGGAAAACGATGAACAGCTTGAAACTATCTTGCGGTCCCTTTAAATAATAGGACAAGGTTATTCATAATAATTGAAGCCAGATTATTTTTACATTGTCGCAAATAGAACCACATTTGAAAGTAAAACATTTACTAATTATTATAATTCCTTGTACTGTTCTTTCATCTCTTTTATTAAACAACTGATAATAAAGATAAGATAATATGAATAAGAAGCATTTTCCAGCTCAAAATGAATTTAGTGATTTGGGTTTTGGTCTTAAAGTATCATCTCAAAAGCGGCGTTTAATAAATAAAGATGGTTCTTTTAATGTTGAGAGGAGAGGACTTCCATTTTTTCAATCATTAAGCTTTTACCATTCGCTGGTAGAAATGACATGGTTGAAGTTTAATTGTGTTGTTGTTCTTTCTTATTTTGTGATTAATTTTTTATTCGCCTCCATCTACACTCTGATTGGTATCAATCATTTGGGAGGAATTACCGGGACAACATTTTGGGGACAATTTCTTGATGCTTACTTTTTCAGTGGACAGACGATTACTACAGTAGGTTACGGTGTAATTCATCCAATAGGATTTTGGGCAAGCACAGTTTCTCTGATTGAATCCATGACAGGGCTTCTGGGATTTGCTCTTGCAACCGGATTATTATACGGCAGATTTTCCCGGCCAAACGCAAAAATTTTATATAGTAAAAGAGCAGTCATTGCTCCATACAGGGGAATAACTGCGTTTGAGTTTAGAATAGCAAATGCCCGAAAAAATCAACTAATAGACGTTGATACTGTGGTTATCTTAAGTATGAAAGTTACTGAAAGAGAACAGATAGTGAGGAGATTTTTCGAATTACCGCTTGAAAGAAAGGTGATAAATTTTTTCCCGTTAACCTGGACAATTGTTCACCCAATTAATGAAGACAGCCCTATGTACAGGATTACGTTCGATGAATTAAAAAAAGCAGGGGCAGAATTTTTAATACTAATTAAAGCATTTGACGATACATTTTCCCAGTCAGTACATTCACGTTCATCATATACCATTGATGAATTAGTCTGGGGAGCAAAATTTAAGAACATATATATAGACTCACAAAATGGTATTACAGCGGTAGATATGAGAATATTCAATGAAATAGAAAGTATCCAGCTATAAATTTTACATATTCTTTTAATAAACTATTTTTATAAATTTCCACCACTAAATAACTTATTTTTTATTGATATGAAAATAAAACCTATAATAATCATTAATTTATTTTTTCTTACATTCTCCTTGTCAGCATCAGGGAACGCAGACCAATTAGTTAAATTACTCCAGAATAAATTTAATTCAATTTCCGATCTTTCTGCTGATTTCCGGCAATCCTCAAATGGAAAAGTTACATTAGCCGGAAAATTTTTCTATGGGAGAACAAATAAAATGAGATTAGAATTAAAAAATTTAGTAATAGTATCAGACGGGGTTACAAACTGGAGCTATAATAAAAAAGAGAATAAAGTTATCATCAGCAACTATAATCCGGATGATCCTTCAATTATATCATTGCAACGTATTATAAATGAATACCCTTTACAATGCAAAGTAACTTCAGATAAAGACGGCGATTTAAATATTCTAAATCTTTTCCCTAATAAATCAGGATTAATCTTTAAAAATGCTTTAATTTACATAAACCCAGGCAACTTGATCCAAAAGATTAATCTGACTGACCAAACTAGCAATCACATACAAATAGAATTTTCTAATTATCAACTTAATAAAAGCCTTGGAATTTCAACTTTTTCATTTACACCCCCTAAAGGAAGCAAAGTTATTGACCTTCGATAATAAAAAATCTGTTGAGCGCATAAAGGGTTCGTTGAAATATTTATTTCCAATTTTACTTGCGATTATTTTTCTATATATTGCTTTCCGCGGTGTAGATTTGCAAAAAGTACTTCAATATGTTTCTCATGCATCTATCTTCTGGATAATAATCTTAATCATATCCTATTTATCATCACATTTTTTGCGTGCATTAAGGTGGAAAGTTATACTTAGTTCTTTAAAAAAGGATACATCATTAAAAAATCTTTTCGGTTCAATAATGGTTGGTTACGGAGTGAGCTGTGTAGTTCCACGCCTTGGCGAAATAACCCGTGCAATATTAATTGGCAAGTGGGAAGATTTATCCGGCCCATCAATGTTCGGCAGTGTGATTCTTGAAAGAGTTATAGATGTAATTTTCTTTTGTCTGGCTGTTTTGCTTTCTGCAATAATATGGAGTAAAAGTATTTACATAAATTTTCCATGGTTAAAATCTGCCCTTTATATTACAACTGTATTTGTAATAATGATATTTATTTTTCTATTTCTTATCATTCATTATAAAGAGAAATTTTATAATTCTGTGACCAAGGTTTTAGGATTATTTTCATTTAGGATGGCAAATAAATCAGTACACGTCTTTGAAATGCTAGTACAAGGTTTTTCAAGTCTTAAAGGGACAAAAAATTATTTATATACGATAGCGCTTAGTCTTATGATAATGCTGAACTATGCCCTTAATTCCTACCTTGGTTTCTACACTTTAGGCATGCAAAATAATGTTACTTTCGGAATGGCATGGGTTCTGATGAGTATCGGATCTATAGGAGTAATTATTCCTACACCAGGCGGCTTAGGCTCTTATCATGCACTTGCAACTGCTGTGCTTACATTATTATTTCATTTTCCCCAATCAGAAAGTTTGGCTTATGCTGTATTGACACATTTTATTTCTTACTTTTTATTTATTTTTACTGCATTATTATTCTTCTTTTTATTAAATAAACAACATGATAATCTATTTAAAATAATAGAATCGGATCTTAAAAAATGAAAATATATATATTTTTAATTTTTTCGGTATTACTTGTTTCAGAAACATTATATGCACAGTATGATTTCCGTGCCGGGATGGGAATATCTATAGTAAATACTCCTTCATTAATTAATTATTTAAATGAAAACTTTGCCCCGTCAAATCAACAACTTGGAGTTTTTAATTCTTCTATAGTATTTTCGGGTGAAGCGGGTTATTTTGTAAATGATAGCTATGAAATAAGTTTGGATTTTTCTTATATGTATAATTCATACAATTTTTCTTATAACCCGGGATTATACAAAATAAGTTATGATTTTATTATGCCGAGATTGTTAAACTATTATGTTATAAGCGGTAAGGGATATAATTTAAAATTTGGCGGCGGCGTTGGCCCTAGTTTTACCAGTGTTAATCAACAACTGCCGGCGGAACCAGTATTTACTTATAGTTCACTTGGTTTTGGATTAATAATTAAAGCAGAAGGAAATACACAATTAAGTGACAACTTCTATGCTAATATTGGGGTTGACCTGAGATACGATTTTAACGGTGAGCCAAAAAACGGCAGTTCATATTTAGTTAACCCCGTTAATAATGCGAACGTAAACTTTAATTCTCTTTCTGCAGGGATTCATCTTGGAGTATCTTACATTTTTTAGAAACTTTAATTGAATAATTAAGAATGGTTTTATTTTTAGTTGAATTTTCTATTAATTCTTTAATAATAACTTAAAATTTTAGAGCTAATATATTCATTCCATGGCAGGAAGCGGATTGAACCATAATTTTTATTCTATATTCAATGCACAATATTCAACCAAAGGAGAAAATATGAAAAAAATATTATTACTAATTCTTTTTTTAACTACTTTAGTATTAGGATGCAACCAAAACAAACAAAGGAATTCAATGAGTGATTCAACAATATCATCAGATTCAATAATTGTAGCTCAAATTAACACGAATATGGGTACTATAGAATGCCAACTATTGCCGCTGTTTGCTCCCAAAGCATCAGAAAATTTTATAGAATTAGCTAAAAAAAGTTATTATAATGGGCTGACATTTCACAGGGTAATAGAAGATTTTATGATTCAAGGCGGGGATCCGAACGGAAACGGTACGGGTGGTGCAAGTGCCTGGGGCGGGTTCTTTGACGACGAATTTAACCAGAATATTAAATTTGATTCTACAGGAATACTTGCTATGGCTAACAGAGGCCCAAACACTAATGGAAGCCAATTCTTTATTACTTTGGCACCTACTCCGTGGTTAAACTATCATCATACAATTTTCGGAAGGGTTGTGGGAGGAATGGATGTACTCAAAGAAATTGGAAAGGTTAAAACTACTAAGCCTAATGATATGCCGGTAACTAAAGTAGTAATTGACTCAGTTACCATTATACACAGAGCTAAAAATAAATAAAATAACTATAAATTTACTTATATCCTAAATATCCCTAAATAAGAAAATTCTTGAATGATAAAATCAAAAACATTTTTTTCGAGAGGTAAAATCAGGATTAAGTAAAAAATTTTATGGCAAAGACAAAAGTTAATATCCCAGTAATAAGTCAAATAAAGAATGAATTGCTAAAAGGGAAAATATCTCCAATTTATTTTTTTTTAGGAGAGGATTCATATTCAATTGAAGCGGGTTCAACAATGGTAGAAGAAGCAGTAAGACCCTTCGTTGAATCCGACTTTGATAAAGAAACATTTTACGGTGAAGATAGTGATCTAACTGATATATTAAATTTTGCTTCTGCCTTTCCGTTCGGTTCAGGAAAAAAGTTAGTTATTATAAAGGGATTTGAAAAGATAAAGGATAAGAAAAAGCTTACTTCTTATATCAATTCAACTCCGGGTTTTACTGTATTGCTTATTGTGAATACCGGTTCTATTTCAAACCTGGAGATTGAGCCATATAAAAGCCTTATTAATAACAAATTTATGTATGAAGGTAAAGTTTTAAATGGGGAAAGTCTTGTTCAATGGCTGGTAGAAAAAGTTAAAGGAAAAGGTAAAAGTATTTCCTTAGAAAATGCGCGTATGTTAATTGACATTGTTGGTGAAAACAGGGAGATGCTGGAAGCACAGTTGGATAAAATTCTTGTTTACCTAAACGAAAACCGTGAAATTTCATTGGATTCAATAAAATTATTATCAACATCGCTCAGAGAATATAATATCTTCGATCTTCAAAATGCTATTGGTAGAAAAGACAAAGCCGGATCTTTAAAAATTGCATACAATATGCTGGAAAAAGGGTCCGAACCAACTTACATAGTTCACATGCTTACCAGATTTTTTACCGGTCTCTCAAAAATAAATGAACTGATAGTAAAAAAAATTCCGGATCAGGCTGCAGCAAGAATGGTGGGAACGCACCCATATTACTATAAAGACCACCTAAACGCGAGAAAAATTTATTCTGATAAAGATCTGTATAGAACTGTACAATCCTTGCTTAAGGCTGATCTTTCAATCAAGACTACTTCCTCTGATAATAAATCTATTATTACAATCCTTCTTGCCGAAATTATCCAATAAATTTAAAAATTTGCTTATTTTTTTAGTTTTTGTTCAATTTTTTAGCAATTTAAGGTGGTTTTAAATGATTAAAAGCTGATAAGCAAAAGTGTACATATTGAGAAAAATGATTAATATCCTTTAAAATTCTCAAAATACTGCATAAAATAAGGATATCGATCTTTTGAAATTGACGTTAATATTTTCTATATTTGTGTTTAAATTTTAATTAAACAATATAAAACTGCTAGGTTAGGAATATGAAAAAAGGAATTCACCCGAATTACAGACCGGTTGTCTTTCAAGATGCTTCATGTGAATTTGCAATTTTAACCCGTTCCACAATTCAAACTGCTGATACAATTAAGTGGGAAGACGGCAATACTTATCCATTAGTAAAGTTAGAAATATCCAGCGGATCACACCCATTTTTTACAGGTAAACAGAAATTATTGGATACTGCCGGCCGTGTTGAAAAATTCAATAAGAAGTACGCCAAAGCCAAATAATAAATATTTTGAATTAGATTTTTAGGAATTATTAAAATTAAGAAGCCAGTTTTCAGCTGGCTTTTTGCTTTATGTATATATTATCTTTTTTAGTGATATTTTTATAATGTAAGAATCTTAAGTAAAATAGTACTAACTTACTTTGTAAAAATAATTCAATTTTTTGCTCTCAAAGTATTAAAAATTCTACACAACATCATATATTAAGTAATTCATAATTTTCAATATGACACAATTGGAAGAACATAAAGTTCAAAATTTATATGAGGGTGTAAGAGGACTTGCAGTAAAAATTTTGAACCGCGTTGAGAGAACCGACGCATATCTTGAAAAACTTCTTGATAATGAAATGCGTAACAGTGAGCTTAGCGGGCAGGATAAGGCCCTGCTTTATGAAATTGTTCATGGTGTCATCAGATGGATGGGCAGGTTGGACTGGGTATTAAATGGTTTTTACAAAGGGCAGTTTTCCAAAGCAATACCTAACTTAAAAAATGCTCTCCGCGTCGCTCTTTACCAGATAATGTTTTTGGAACGAATACCCGACCATGCAATTGTAAATGAAGCTGTAGAATTTGTTAAAAAGCTTCAGGGCCAAAAACCTGCAGATTTTACAAATGCTGTTTTAAGAAATATTATACGCAGCAAAAATGCAATAAGGTATCCTGACCCTGAAGAGGATATTACGGGATATTTAAGCGCTTATTATTCCCATCCTTCGTGGATGGTGAAAAGATATTTACAACGTTTCGGTAGAGAAGCCACTGAGAAACTCCTTCAGGCTAATAATGAAAAGCCATATCTAACACTTAAAATAAATGCTCTTAAGACAACCCCGGAAGAATTTAAACAACTTCTTATTTCAGTAAATTTAAAATTTAACCAGGGGAAGTATCTTCCGGAATTCTTTCAACTTCAAAATCTGACGAATATAACGGCCTGGGATTATTTTACTCAGGGTTACTTTAACGTCCAGGATGAAAGCGCTGGTCTTGCCTGCAGACTATTAGATGCTAAGCCAGGAATGCGGATACTTGATTTATGTGCTGCTCCCGGAGGGAAATCCGCATATATTGCAGGTCTTATACACGATCAGGGAGAAATTATTGCTTTAGACCGGTATGACAGCAGATTACAAATTATGCGGAAAAATATTGAACGTCTAGGAATTAAGAGTATTAAAACTATAGAAGTTAATGCTCTGGAATATAATGATGCTTTATTTGACCGGATACTTACAGATACTCCATGCCTGGGATCGGGAACCCTTTCCAAAAAACCGGATATAAAATGGAAAAAAGATCTGTTTGATCTTAGAAAAATTTCCGAATTACAGTATGGGCTTTTAGTCAAAGCTTCTACATTATTAAAAACCGGCGGTGTTCTTGTTTACAGCACCTGTTCAATCGAGCCTGAAGAGAATTTTGAGATAGTAAAGAAATTCTTAAATAATTATCCACAATTCAGGCTTAAAAATTCCACAGAAGTGCTGCCGAAGGAATTGGCTGATGAAGATGGATGTATCCAGACTCTTCCTCATATTCACCATATGGATGGGGCATTTGCCGCTAAACTTGTTAAAGAAGAGTAATTTTTTCCCGGGTTTATTTGCCTTAGACATCAGAATATTTTTAATATATTAACTTTATTATTGCAATATTTAATTTATTTCTATTAGATTATTATTAAAATAAATTTCAATTTTTAATACATAACAATGTTAAATAAATTTTCAGAAGAACTAAAAGAAGCTCGCGTTAAAAACGAACTTTCTTTACAACAAATTGCGGCAAGAACACGAATTGATTTAAAATTTCTTGAAAATCTTGAAAACGGCAATTTTGCTTTTTTACCGGAATTATACATAAAAGCATTTATCAGGGAATATGCAAAACTGGTCGGACTTGATGAAAAAATTACGTTAAAAAAATTTGATGCCGCTAAACGAGGTAAGGCATACGATGAATCCGGCAGTACGGAGGATGATACTAAGAAATTAAAAACCGAGGAATTGAAACAATCCAAGACACAAACTGATACTACTTCCTATACACCAATATTCGAAGCATACGACTCATCAAATCAACAAACTGAAGCTTCTTCCGAAAAATCCAAAAGAAGAAAATTATTCATAGGAATAGCAATAGGGGCAGGAATAATTTTTACAATTGTTTATTTCGCGTTTATAAAGGGAAGTTCAGATATAATTGTTTCCGAGAAACCTTACGACCAGGTACAAAAAGATAACGAAGAACGGTTTACTACGGAGACTCAGAAATCATCAAGATCCGACAGTTTATCGTTGATACTAAAAACAAATGATGCTGCATGGATAAAAATATTAGTTGACGGTACCAAAACCGAAGAGTTCACACTTTATCCTAACTCATATAAAGAAGTGAAAGCACTCAATAATTACCAGATGACGATTGGTAATGCAGGAGCAGTTCAAATCAAATTAAATAATAAGCTATTAAATTTCGGCGGCGATAAGCACGAAGTAAAATACGTCTCAATTGACAGTTCAGGTCTACAATATTTAACATCATCCCCAAATTTTTGATTCGAAAGATGCCCGGTAAAATTGAAAAAAAAATCGAAGAGCTAAGAGAAAGCATCCGGAAACATGAATACAGGTACTATGTTCTTGCCGATCCGGTTATAAGCGATGAAAAGTATGACCTGCTTGTTAAGGAACTTGAAAAGCTTGAATCCGAGTATCCTGAATTAATAACCCCAGATTCACCAACCCAGCGTGTCGGCAAAGACCTGACAAAAGACTTTAAACCGATTACACACAAAGTTCCAATGCTAAGCCTTGCAAATACCTATAGCGAGGAAGAACTTATTGACTTTGACAGAAAAGTCAGAGGCGGACTTCCAGCAGATGAGAGAGTGGAATATGTAGTTGAGCCAAAAATTGACGGCGCTTCCGTAAGCATAAATTATGTTAACGGAAATTTGATAACTGCTGCTACGAGAGGTGATGGAACAATTGGTGAAGAAATTACGGTAAACGTTCGAACGATCAAATCTGTTCCTCTCAAATTAAAGAAACCGAAATCTATTAATTACAGATTAAATGATTTTGAAGCACGCGGCGAGATCTTTATGAAAATAAAAGATTTTCAAAATTTTAATAGAGAAAGAGAAGAGCAGGGTGAAAAGTTATTTGCAAATCCAAGAAACTCGGCTGCAGGAACTTTAAAAATGCAGGATCCGAAAATAGTAGCGAAACGTCCATTAAATATTTTTCTATACATGCTTATAAGTACGGAGGAGGAATTTAATTCGCAGTTAGAAAATTTGAGAATATTAAAAGAACTAAATTTCAATGTAAATTCCGAACATAAACTTTGTAAAACAATAGAAGAAGCACTTGAAGCATGCCGCGAACTTGAAAAGAAAAGAGAAGGATTAGAATACGAGATAGACGGTGCGGTAATAAAAGTTAACTCTATAAGACAGCAAAAAATTTTAGGCAGCATAGCGAAATCACCCCGCTGGGCAGTAGCATTTAAATTCAAGGCAAAGCAGGCATTTACAACAATTAATAAAATTACCTGGCAAGTCGGACGTACGGGAGCGGTTACACCCGTAGCAGAACTTGATCCGGTGTTTTTATCAGGATCTACTATAAGCAGAGCAACTCTTCATAATTTTGATGAAATAAAAAGAAAAGATATTCGTGCCGGTGACAGAGTAGTTATTGAAAAGGGCGGCGAAGTAATTCCAAAAGTAGTATCAGTTGTTTTAAATGAAAGAAAGCAGGATAGTAAACCTGAAAAACCTCCTATAAATTGCCCAATTTGTAATACGCCGTTATATAAACCTGAAGACGAAGTTGCGTATTACTGTGAAAATTCAGAATGTTTTGCCCAGATTAAGGGAAGAATTGAACATTTTGCCGCGCGAGGGGCGATGGATATTGAAGGAATGGGAGAAGCTCTAATTGAATTGTTTGTTGAGAAAAAATTTCTTCATACTTACGCCGATATTTATGATTTGAAGGATATCCGGCAGGAATTAATAGCAATTGAACGGCTTGGTGAAAAAAGTGTTGATAACCTTCTTAAGGCTATAGAAAGCAGCAAGAAACAACCATTTGAGAAAGTGCTTTTTGCACTGGGAATTCGTTATGTAGGTGCGGGAGCTGCGAGAAAACTTTCTGAACACTTTTTATCAATTGAGGCTTTAATGAATGCGTCGGATGATCAAATATTGGAAGTAAATGAGATAGGCCCAAGTATAAGCGGCAGTGTAAGAGAATTTTTTTCAAATGAAAGAAATATAAAAATTGTATCAAAGCTAAAAAAACACGGTCTTAATTTTATATCAGAAAAAAAGACTTTTGTTAATTCATTCTTCACCGGCAAAACATTTGTACTTACCGGTACACTGTCAACTTTTTCCCGTGAAGAAGCCAGTGCAAAGATACACGCACTAGGGGGCAAGCTTACTTCCTCGGTAAGCAAAAAAACCGATTATCTAATTGCCGGCGAAAATTCCGGTTCTAAAATGGACAAAGCGAAAGAACTGGGAGTTAAAGTATTGCCGGAGGAGGAATTTTTAATTTATCTGAACGAAAAGAAATAAATTATGATTGATTTAATTAAGCTGAAAATTGCATATTTTATTTTAAATAAGAAAGCAAGTCATAACAATATTAAAAAAAAATCATTTACAAATCTTTTAAAAAATTCATTTAGATTTTTAATAATAATGCCGTTAAAAGAAGTGCCATTTCATAAGGCAATTGAAGTATTAAAATTTTTTGACGGGTTAAACAAAGATACTATTGTCTTTACACAGGATTTTCGTGTTAATCTCCTTCCTCCAAAATACCGTTCAGAGGCGCTTGATTTCAGTATTATTGATGTTAATAAACTTAAGCTCCCCTCAAAAAGATTAGAAAAGAAGATTAAAACATTTGAATTTGATGTGGTTATAGACCTTGAAAAGGAAGAGAACCTATTCAACAGCATGCTGGTGTGCCTTGCTAACGCGCCGGTAAAGATTGGGTTTAGGAAGAAGAATTCGGATAAATATTATAGCCTTCAGATAGATAATATGGAAGTTAATCCTGAAATATTTTATAAAAATTTGTTAAATTGCCTTCAAATGTTTTAAAGGATTATTATGAATTTCGAAACTAAGCGGGTCGGGGATATTACTGTCTTTAAATTGAATGAAAAACGTTTTGACACTAATATATCCGGTTTAGTAAAAGGAGAATTTACAATCCTATTAAAAGTTGAAGGTATAAACAAACTAATAATCGATTTAAGCGAAGTTGAGACATGCGATAGTTCCGGTTTAAGTGCTTTACTGGTCGCAAACCGAATTTTACAAGCTAATGAGGGAAAAATAAGGCTTGTAGCACCTTCCGAGAAAGTTCATACATTGATTAAAATTACTCAACTTGACAGAGTTCTGCCTGTATGTGATACTGTTGATGAAGCTTTTGAGGAAATAAAAAACGAATAAACAGAAGGGATATAATGAGTATAAATCGGGGTTTATTATCATTTTTTTTAATTTCCGGATTACTACTAACAATTTTTACATCTTTCGGACAGCAAAAGCAAAACAGACTTAAAGCTTACCTTATACTAAATAATCAGAGTAAGATTATTAAAAACGATAGATTGTTTGAAAAAGGACTTAGAACCAAATTAAGCAGTTTATTAAAAAAGAAAAACATTACTTTGATACCCAACGATGAAACCGAGACTTATGAACAGCCGTATATTTATATCAAAGCGGTTATTGCCGATAGTTTAAGAATATCAGAATGGAAAAGTATAGCGCCACAGGGCAACGGAACTATAAGGGTACTTCCAAAAGAAAATGTTTACAAATATAAAGATGAAAAAGATATTATTAGTAAAATTATTTCTTATGCAAAGAGAAATCTTTAAGCAGATGCCGAAGTTAAACAGATACAAAAAATTTTATTAACTAGTCCCGAATTTTACAGGCTGTGTTAAAATTAATTCTTATCGAATAAATATACAGATTAATCATCGTTCATAATTTGGCGCAAGAAGATGTAAACCGTTAAAACGGTTGCAATTAAATTTTTCTTTTAAAACCCATAACTGAAGTTATGGGCTGCTTAGTTGAAAGCCAATTAGACTGTACTAAGCAACCTATTATACCAATACTTTCTTTTTTGCGCTTTTTCCCAGACCATTTATTGGTGCAATAATCATTGGAAGATTTAGCAACAAATAAATACCGTCATTGGATTTTACTGCTCCTAAAATGAATTGATTTTCTGCCTCATCATTGAAAGAGGATGAACTTTCGATATCTTTAGCCTTGACGTCGCATATAACTTCAACTGCATCCACTATAAAACCTACCCGGATTTTGGCACCGTCATGTTCATCCTCGCCGATTAAAATTCTTGTCTTGCTGTTATATTCTGCAGCATCTAAGCCTATTTTCAATCTCAGGTCGATCGTAGGAACAATGCTACCGCGGAGGTTTATTACTCCTTTAACAAAATCCGGAGTATTAGGGACACAAGTAATCGGAACCATTTTTATAATTTCAACAATTTTTAATATTTCAATTCCATAGCGTTCATTATCGAGAACAAATATTAAATACTTTCCTTCCATATTGAGAGCTTCTTTTGAATGAAGATCTTCAACATTCTCTTTACCCCTATTTGCAATCTGCTTTACTTTGGATGACAAATCATCTTCAGTAATTTTGTTTTTCTTTACGGATTTATCCGATTCCGAACAGGCTTTATCTGCAAACTTAAGGTCGACAAAATTATCTAAATTAATAACTGAACCAATACCCATTTTATCGTGCATGTAATTTTGAATAAAATTCAAATCAGATTTAACAGGATAAAGATTATCGGTTTTAATTCCCTTTGGTTCAGTTAATACATTTTTAAGAATAGGGACTTTAAGTCCAAGTTCTTTTTTAGGATCTAAAAATTCAACTGCAACTTCTGCGGCATATCCCGGTTTTTGAGAGATTACCTTCCCAGCCTGGACCAATAAGCTGGTAAATTCCTGCACAGCATCTGGATAATTATTAATTAAATCTTCCTGAACAGCAAGCACACAACACGGATGATTTTCCCAAACTTCACTTGATAAAAATTGAAGTTCGGCCGAACCTGCGGCAATAGCTTTGGTTCCCAAAGGCTCAGCAACCATAAATCCGCTTGCATCCTCGTTCCCTGCCATAAACTCACCCATCTTAATTGGGGCCACGACTTCAAAGTTTATATTAACATCTTTTTGTCCGGTGACACCGGGCTTCAGGCCAATATTATTAAAATAGATATGCCCCAGCATATTATGTATCGACATGGTATGCGGAATATAAAAGGATTTGTTTTTAAAAAATTCCGGCCCGGAGACATCATCGCCGGTTTTATTTTTTACGCATATACTGCCGTTCTTATGTGCAAAAAGTATCAAGCGTAATGGAACTCCATAATTATACAGATCCATTGCAAGAGGCGCCAAGATAAATGCTGCGTCTGCGGTTTTATTTTCTAATGCTTTGGCAACTGTATTCCAGCTAGGCATACATTCGGTTTCAAGCTCAAAATGTTTCGGTGTAACTTCATTTTTTCTGATTAAATTTTTTAATATACCTAAAGTAAGGTGATCTGTAATTTGGATATGGACCGCTTTAATTCTTACTTTTCCAGAAGAGGATATTCTTGTTTGCTGTGTTAACGGTTTTTGTTCCTGGACTTCAGATTTAACTCCAAAGGCTTCATTTATTTTTTCAAATAGCTCATCTTTATTGAACGGCTTAGAAATAAAGCTTGAAACACCCGCTTCGGATGCTTTTTCCACTTCTTTTTTTTCACCCCTACCCGTGGCCATCAGAAAAGGAATATTCCTGGTATTTTCATTTGACCTTACCCAGTTCAGCAATTCAAATCCATCCTTCACGGGCATATTCCAATCACTGATAATAAGTTCAAAAGCCGGATCTTTTATTAATAATTCAATGGCATCCTTTCCATTTTCAGCTTCACTTACATTATTAAAATCAAGAGAATTTAATGTCTTGATTTCCATTTTGCGCATAACTCCAGCATCTTCTACAAGGAGTATTTTGATATTTTTATCAACGGCCATTTTTCACCACTTTTTTTATAAAAATGAAAACTATTCATTTAATTAGTATTAATGGATTGCTAAAAGTCAAAAGTAATCCATTATTATTATCGACATTTAGAAAACTTTTAAAGATGCCTGGCGCTATAAAAATAATTACAAATTTTGGACATATTTGCAGTTAATTCAGATTTTTCAGATAATTTCATATATTGCCGATAATTGATGGATTGTCTTTTTTTAGATGGAAATTTAGCCCAAATCACATCTAAAAGGATTTAAAATGCCTGTTCCAACATCCAGCCAAATGGCAAGATTGTTCGTTTTATTTTTAATAAAAGGACCAATGTGGACTTCTGAAGCAACTGCGGAATCAGCAAAGTTACAGATTGAGCATGTTGAATATCAATTATCATTGAGAAAATCGGGAAATACTTTACTAGTTGGGCCTCTAATTGATAATGGAGAAATACGTGGAATAACGATTTTTAAAGTCAATTCTGAAGCCGAAGTAAAGTCCCTTATTGACCAAGACCCTGCAGTAAAAGCAGGAGCATTTTTATATCACTTCCATTCATGGATGGTAGAAAAAGAAGCTCTTACTGAGGTCTTTGGGAATAGTTATTTAAAATAGGGATATTGAGCACGGGTATTGTTGAATAAACTATAAGTTCAAAGTTAGTCGAATTGGGACGCAGTATGAAAATTGGATTAAGAACTACAAAAAATGAAAAGGCAGTTGATTGGTTTAGTTTAAACGGACCGAATGCAACACCGGTACTTTTGAAGAGGCAGGCGCGCTTGGTGATAAATTTTTAAATGAAATAATTCAGTTCAACAAAAAAAATACGCGTAATAAATATATTATTTAACGAATATTTTGGAATTTAACAAAACCTCGCGGCGGGGACAATAAGATTTCCAGCAAAAAAAATGAAGTCAAAAATTCAAATATAACGGTTTAAATTGAACCCGGCCTTTAACCGGCAATTTGCCTTGCGAAAATAAATCGATTGTTGAAAAATATTTACCCAATAATACGGAAATTGCCTTATTTAATATGTTAATTATTTAGTTCATATTGTTTAATATATTTAGGTAAACTACCTTTTTTACCTTCATTCTTTCCTTTTCATCCGGTAACACCAAATATTTTAATATCTTTAAACTTCAGAATTCTATGGATTATTGTAAATATTTTGCAGATTTTTATACATGAATTTTATGTATTTTGGAGATTCAAACATTTATGGCAACAATCAAACCATTCAGAGCTCTAAGGCCTGCAGAAAAATTTGCAAACCGGGTTGCAAGTGTTCCTTATGATGTAGTCAGCACTGAAGAAGCAAAATTGTTTGCGGAGGGGAATTCCTTAAGTTTTATTCATGTAACGCGTTCTGAAATAGATTTAGAAAAAAATATTGACCCATACTCTCCAATGGTTTATCAGAAAGCTAAAGAAAATTTACAAAGGTTAACATCACAAGTTCCATTAGTAATTGACCGGACAGAGCATATCTATCTTTACCGATTAATAATGGATGGAAGGGCCCAGGTTGGAATTGCAGCAATATTTTCAATAGATGATTATGATAATAATACAATATTAAAACATGAAAATACAAGGAAAATAAAGGAAGATGACCGGACAAATCATATTGTTACTACAGGAGCACAAACAGGTCCCGTGTTTCTTACTTATTCGCCGGTTAAGGAAATCGATACGATAGTGGAAAGTACGATTAAAAGTTCAAAATCATTATATGATTTTACTTCAGATGACGGAATCAGACATACAATATGGACATTACCTGACAATTATATAGAGCAGATTATTCCTGAAGTAGCAAAAGTAAAAAATTTGTACATAGCAGACGGTCATCACCGTGCAGCCAGCGCCAGCCGCGCAAGGAAAATAAAACAAAGTTCCAATTCAGCACATACCGGCAACGAGGAATACAATTTTTTTCTTGCGGTTCTTTTCCCGGCTAATCAATTGAAAATATTGCCATACAATAGAATAGTTACGGATCTAAATAAAAGATCTAAAGAAGAATTTTTAAATGAAATTAGTGAAAAATTTATAATAGAAAGGGCTATTTACCCTCAACCCACAGAAAACAATAATTTTGGGATGTATCTGGAAGGTGAATGGTATATGTTAAAAGCGAGAGATTCAGTCCTGGCCAGTAATGCGCTTTCTAAATCGGTGGCCGAAAGTTTGGACGTAAGTATACTTCAATATTTTTTACTGAATCCTATTTTAGGAATTGATGATCCAAGGACAAACAAGCGCATAGACTTTGTCGGAGGAATACGAGGTACTAAGGAACTTGAAAAACTGGTTGACAGCGGGAAAGCAGCAGTGGCTTTTTCACTGTACCCGGTTTCCGTGGACAATTTAATGAACATTTCAAATGGAGGAGAGATAATGCCGCCAAAATCTACATGGTTCGAACCCAAATTAAGGGACGGTTTATTAGTTCATTTAATTTAATTTTTACTACCAATTATAAAGTAAGTAAAAATAGTAAATAATTATTCTCATATCATTGAAAAAGGAAAGGTGATTATGCAGCAGAGAGTATATAACTTCAGTGCAGGTCCGGCTGTATTACCGGAAGAAGTAATAAAAGAAGCTCAAGAAAATCTATTTGCTTTACCCGGTGTAGGGATGTCAATACTGGAAATAAGTCATAGATCAAAAACATTTGATAAAATAATTAATGAAACAAGAGCAGATTTAAAATCGCTACTTGATATAAATGACAAGTATGATATTTTGTTTTTACAAGGCGGGGCAAGTTTGCAGTTTTCTATGGTACCATTGAATTTAATGCCGCCTAAAAATAAAGCTGACTATATTATTACAGGTAGTTGGTCTAAAAAAGCATTAAAAGAAGCAAAAAGAGTTGGAACAATAAATATTGCAGCAACCGCAGAAAGCGAAAATTTTACAAGAATTCCGAAGCAGGAAGAACTTAAGTTAGATCCAGATGCATCCTATGTACATTTTACATCTAATAATACAATTTATGGAACAGAATGGTCTAAAGAACCCGAAACAGGTAATGTACCTCTTGTTTGCGACGCTTCTTCAGATATACTTAGCAAAAAAATAGATGTTAACAAATATGGCGTAATATACGCAGGCGCGCAGAAGAATATGGGACCTTCGGGAGTAACAGTTGTTATAATCAGGAAAGATTTACTCGAGAGAAGTGCAGACACGCTTCATTCAATGTTGAATTATAAAATTCAATCGGAAAACGGATCACTATACAATACACCTTCTACAATAGGTATTTACATCATTGGATTGGTTGCAAAATGGCTGATAAAAAACGGCGGGCTTGAAGCAATGAATAAAGTTAATAAAGAAAAAGCCGAATTACTTTACAAATGTTTTGACGGAAGCAATGGATTTTTTAAGGGGCATGCGCTACCTGACAGTCGTTCTATAATGAATGTTACTTTCAGATTACCAAGTGAAGAACTGGAAAAGAAACTTATAGCAGAAGCAACTGCAGCAGGGTTCGACGGATTAAAAGGCCACCGTTCCGTTGGAGGATTAAGAGCATCAATATATAATGCTTTTCCAAAGAAAGGCGTAGAAGAACTAGTTGATTTCTTAAAAGCTTTCCAATCAAAAAATAGCTAATTTTATCATACCGGGTGCCTGATTTGAACAGAATGCAGGCACCCTAATATACCAAAAACAAATTTGCGGATGAGGATGCTATGAAGTGTTTGCTGCTTTTGATTTCTTCAGTATTGATAATATTAACCGGATGTTCCAGAAAAGAAGAAGTTAAACTTGCGACAACCAGCACTGAAGCATTTGCTTACGGAATGGGTGACAGCTCGGAAGTAGATGCTACTACTCATGTAAAAGGCTTTCAGCAGGATCAGAAAAATAATAGGTACTCCTCAACTCTTTCGTACAGCATTGATCTTATTACACCAAAAGGCGACACCGTTAAATCAATTGTTTCACGAGTAATTGATAATTCCTCGATAGAAAGATCAACTGATACACAATTGGATACTCAATTCAATCTCGGGCCGAGCTATATGAAGGGAAAATATAAACTTATTTTCAATATTAAAGATGATTTATCAGGAAAAATAATATCTTCTGCAGCAAATTTTGACTTATAAAATTAAATTCAGAAAATCTGAAAGTATTCCTAATTTTTAAAATAATCTTCCGGAATCAATTTTCTGCCGGCATAACCTTCTTCTACTCCATGATAATATTTAATTTTTTCTTCATCACTTCGCCAGCAAAGATAAACTTCTCTACTTTTAATAATTGCAGGAAAATCAACCAAACCGATGGAAAAATTCCAGTCTTTATAATAACACCCCAATTCTTCTAATTCATTGATAAAACCTTCTAAATTTTCAGCCATTTTTTTAATTTGTGAGTGCCCTTCAACAACGCCACCTAAATCATCGGCAAAAAGGCGCATTTCTCTTGTCGTATCCAGAATATCCTTTACAATTTTCCTTACAAGCGGTAAAGTTAGCTGAGCTTCCGAAGGCGTAAAATATTTTATATCAATCATAACCATTCCATATTTCACATATTTTAATTTAACAAAAAAAACTATAAAGAATTAATTAATTATTTATTAAGTGATTTATACCCGGAAATTATTTATAAAATGATTATTTGTAACGCTCATTGTGCATCCAACGCGCTTATTCCGGGAATCGCTCGCTTTTCACAATTACATTAAAAGACACAAATTTCATTCGAAAATAGTATCAAAATGGATAGTATATGATGGAATTAACGTATAAAATATTAATAATTGGAGATAAAGATGATGTCCATTCAGATGTGGTGAATTATTTTAATGCAAATGGTTATTCAGTATTTCCGGTAAAAAATACCAGAGAGGCAGTTAAATTTTTAAAATCTAAGCTGCCAGACCTGATAATTACTAAATTATCATTTCCAAATATGGACGAGTTTCAATTTGTTAAGTATTTCAGAAAAATATCTAATGGTTCACTTATTCCAATTATTTTATTATCAGCAAAAATCGATAGTGTTATTATAAAAAAAATACTCGCATATAATATTAACAATTATTTAAGAATACCCTTTAAGATAACCGAACTAAAAAATATAGTAAATGAACTATTAAAAGGTGATAAAGCCATTAAGTAAATTGATTTCCTTCCCCTCATAAGACAATCACAAACACCTAGCTACAAAACCCGGTTTCTCAAAACCGGGTTTTTTTAATATTATTTTTCATTCATAAACGGATAATTCCAATTTTTTGGCGGGTCAAATGTTTCTTTAATAGCTCTTGCCGTCATCCAGCGCATAATGTTCATTGAACTTCCGGCTTTATCATTAGTACCTGACGCTCTTCCGCCTCCAAAAGGCTGCTGGCCAACTACAGCCGCAGTAGGCTTATCATTTATATAAAAGTTTCCGGCAGAATTTTTTAGTTTATCCGACATTTTTACCAGGATATCTCTTTCCTTTGCCCAAATGGCTCCTGTTAAAGCGTATGGGGAAGTCTGATCGCATAATTCTAATGTTTCATCAAATTTATTGTCATCATAAACAAAGATAGTCAGAACAGGGCCGAAAATTTCTTCCCGTATAGTTTTAAATTCAGGGTTTGTAGTTAAGATAGTAGTCGGTTCAATAAAGTAACCTTTTGAATCATCGCAAATACCTCCGGTAATTATTTCGGCTTCACCTGAATCTTTTGCAAAATCAATATAGCTCTTTATACTCTTGAAAGCAGCTTTATCAATTACGGCGGACATAAAATTAGTGAAATCCTCAACATCTCCCATTTTAATTTTGTTAACTTCATTCACATATTTTATTTTAAATTCATTCCAGATGGATTTTGGTAAATACATTCTTGACGCAGCAGAGCATTTCTGCCCCTGATATTCAAAGGAACCGCGTAATGCAGCAACAACAAGAGCGTTTATATCAGCGGAGCAATGTGCAAAAATAAAATCTTTTCCACCTGTTTCGCCCACAACGCGAGGATAATATTTTGCTTTGTGAATATTATCCCCGATAGATTTCCACATTCCCTGGAAGACCGATGTAGAGCCTGTAAAATGTATCCCTGCTAAATCAGGACTTGCGAGAACAGGATCGCCAACTTCTCCTCCTGAACCGGGAATAAAATTTATTACTCCGGCGGGAAGTCCGGCTTCTTCCCATAATTTCATCAGATAGTAAGCTGAATAAACTGCACTAGATGCCGGTTTCCATAAAGAAACATTTCCCACAATAACGGGTGCAGTAGGAAGGTTACCAGCAATGGATGTAAAGTTAAAAGGAGTGACGGCAAAAACGAATCCTTCAAGCGGACGGTATTCCTCACGATTCCACATTCCTTTAGGTGAATAGGGTTGTTCGGACATTAACCGGGTCAGATAATATGAATTGAACCGCCAAAAATCGATAAGTTCGCATGCAGAATCAATTTCAGCCTGGTACACAGTCTTTGACTGGCCAAGCATTGTTGCGGCATTTAGAGTTGAGCGCCAAGTACCCGAAAGAAGTTCTGCAGCCTTTAAAAATATTGAGACCCTATGTTCCCAAGGCATATCTGCCCATTGTTTTCTTGCGGTAAGGGCAGCTTCAATAGCTAAATTTACTTCATTTACACCCGCTTTATGATAAATACCTAGTTTTTTTGAATGATTATGAGGAACCCTAATATCAGCAGTTTTACCTGTTTTTATTTCTTTACCTCCTATTATTAAAGGGATTTCGATTTCTTTGGTTTGAAGTTCCTTTAATTTATTTTTTATTGCCTCCCTTTCAGGTGTACCGGGAGCGTATGTAAAAACCGGTTCATTTATGGGTTCCGGTACTTTGAAATATGCGTTTGACATATTGTTTTTCTCCAAACTATGTAACGATTATAAACTATTAATTTAAATTTAATAAAAAATCAGTTAAAGATTTCAGGTACAGGTGAGATGTATAACATTGAAGCTTTAAATATTTGAAAATTTATACTTATAAATTTTAGCAAATAGAAATATACAAACGATGTGTTAATAACTTAAAAATACAGAAAAGTAAATGAAGTTATACAGTATTTTAGAACTATCATACATTGAATAAGAAATTCATAATATCGCCATCCTGTACCATATAGTCTTTACCCTCAATTCGCATAACCCCGGCTGATTTGCATGCGGTCTCGGAACGATATTTAATATAGTCATCATAGCTAATTACTTCCGCCCGAATAAATCCTTTCTCAAAGTCCGTATGTATAACTCCTGCAGCAAGCGGCGCTTTCCACCCCTGATGGATTGTCCATGCACGGACTTCCTTTGGGCCGGCAGTAAAATAACTGATAAGTCCTAACGTATGAAATCCCGTACGAATTATCTTTTCCAAACCACTTTCATTGGCTCCAAAAGAATTAAGAAATTCTATTCGTTCAAAATCTTCAAGGCCTACCAGTTCTTCTTCAACTTTAGCGGAAATTTTGACCACATCCGCCCCTTTTAATTGGCCATATTTTTGAACTGTTTTAACATATTCATTATCTTCTGCTAATCCTGTCTCATCTACATTTGCACAATAAATTATATCTTTTGCAGTCATTAATCTTAAATCATTTATAAGTGTCTGAATTGTTTCTTTATCCCGATCATGATATGAAAGAGCGATATTACCTTCATTCATAAACTTTACAAGAGATTCGGCATCATCAAGAATAAGCTTTGCCGATTTATCCCCCTTAGCCATTTTTTGAAGGCCTTCGATTTTTTTATCAAGTGTTTGAACATCTGCAAGAATCAATTCGGTTTCAATTACTTCAATATCACGCAACGGATTTACGTTTCCATCAACATGGACTATATCATTATTATCAAAACAGCGAATAACTTCTAATATAGCATCTGTTGTTCTTATATTAGACAAAAATTGATTTCCTAATCCCTCACCTTTGCTTGCACCTTTAACAAGTCCGGCTATATCAACAAAATCAACAGTTGAATTCACAATCCTTGCCGGATTGACTAATTCAGCAAGTTTAAATAATCTTTCATCAGGAACAGGTACAATAGCTTTGTTCGGTTCAATTGTACAGAACGGGTAATTTGCTGCTTCCGCATTTTGGGCTTTAGTTAAAGCATTAAACAGAGTTGATTTTCCAACATTCGGCAGTCCTACAATCCCAATACTGAGGCCCATTTACAAAAACTCCATATACTAATATAAAAAACCGGCTTCAAATATAGAGAAATTTGCAGATTTTTTTAAGCTCTTTAGCTAAGAAATGGTTTAATTCTTTAGAGGAAGAAAAGAATATTTATCTGCATAATAAAGCATTTGTTCTGTAAAATCATCAGGATATTCAATTAAAACATCTTCAACTTTGCCGTTTTTAATTACGGGTTTTAAAACCGGATTGATAAATCCTTTATAAGGCGGTACGTTCAACTTATCATATCGTTCTTTAACTTCTTTATGCAAGGGAATATCGATTTTGACACCGTAAGTTTCAACTAATACTTTAGCAGAATCAAAGTCGCCTGTGGAAGTAATTCTCTGAACTTCAATTAATAACTTGCCGAATAAAGAACGCAATTTTTGATAATCATGGATGAAATAAAAAGTTTTACCGTTTTTTGTAATTCTCTCAATTACATTATCTTCTTTACCATGCTCGAATACCCATTTAGAAATTAGCTGCCGATTCCTCATGTGCGACTCTTCAATATTCTCGCCGGGCTCTATCCTGGCAAGTTGAATCATAAGCCCTTTTCTAATGTAACGATTATATCCGGCCTTAGCTGCATCAAGATTCGGAAGAACACCTATTTCAATTAATTTAGGGTCCATCAAATAATATAAAGCAACCAGGTCAGCCCTTGTTTCTTCAATAGTAGAAGCATAATTTTTCAATGACTGTTTAGAACTTCCTACTTCCGGCAAAATTTGTCCTGATCCGTGCCCAATCACCTCATGCAGATCAGTGTGAAGAGTATCAGCAACAGGTTCATACTTTAAAGCAAGTTCTATTTCTTCATCTGAATAAGAAAATTCTTTAATAATATCTTCAGATTCAACCATATTATATGCGTACACAATATTTTCAAGATTCACAGATTTTGAGCCGTATTTTTCCCTGATCCAGGCAGCATTAGGCAAATTTATTCCGATTGGAGTAGCGGGAGATGCATCCCCGGATTCAACAACAACAGTTATTGCTTTTGCAGTTACACCGACCACATTTTTTTTCTTAAAATCCTCATCAATTGGTGAATTATCTTCAAACCACTGAGCCTGATCACTTATTGCTTTAATTCTTCTTGTAGCATCTATATCTTTTATTGAAACTATTCCCTCAAAAGAACCTCTTAAACCCAGCGGATCGCAATAAACTTCTATGAATCCATTAACATTATCAACGACAGAATCTGTATCTTTAAGCCACAAAATATTGTATTCATCAAAAGTTTTCAGATCACCGGATTTGTAAAATTCGATTAGTTTTTTAAATGTATTGCACTGAATATCATTCTCTGCAGCTTCAACGGCTTTTCCCAACCAATAAACTATTTGCTCAATAGCCGGGGAATACATTCCGCCAACTTTCCAGACATTTTCTATTATTTTACCATCTTTTTTAAATAATTTAGAATTAAGCCCATAAGAAACGGGAGTTAACTCTTCATTATCAATAATTCCGTTATAATACGCTTCAACTTCTTTTTGAGTAAGTCCTTCATAAAAATTATTTGCAGACGAAATAATAACATCGGTATCAGGATCCAGATTAACCCGCCTTGCGTCTATTTCCGGATCGAATAATAAAGGAATTAACTTATTAATCAACTGTTCCAGTGTTTCGTCCGTATTTAGAGGGAATAATTTTTTATCCGAATTTATTATTAATCCTTTAAAATAACTTTCATCAAAGCCGGGTAATATTTTTTTTGTAGAGTAATGATGATGAATACCGTTTGCGAACCAGACGCGCTTGGCATACGTTATAAATTTATTATAATCAGCCGCGGCCCTGTTTCCGCTATACGATTTTACAACGGCTTCCAGAGACTTTCTTATTATAATGTTGTGTTTATAATGCTGATCATAAAGGATGTCTCTGCCCGATAAAGCTGCTTCATACAAATAATAAGCAAGTTCCTTTTCTTTAAGCGACAGGCTCTTAAATCCAGGCAAATAATACCTTAATATTTCAATGTCAGCAAATTGTTCAGCATGATAATTGAATTTAGTATTTGGCTCATTCATAATATTTCATCCATTTAGGCTGATAGTATAAATTCATAAGATATTTCTTTCTTTGAAATCAGCAATTAATTGTTCATACTTTGTATACTGCACGGCGTCCCAACCCGCCGTTTTTGCACCTTCCACATATTCGGCAATATCATCAATAAAAATATGTTCCTGCGGAGTTTTATGTGTAAAGGATTCAGCGCTCTTATATATCTTCAGTTCCGGTTTAACAGCTTTTACCTCATAAGAAAGAATAAGTTTATCAAAATATTTCAAGAACTCATAATTTTTCCACCCATATTCCCGGTGAATAGAATTTGTATTGGAAAGAAGGAGTAATGTATATTTTTCCTTCAACTCAGGGAGCAGTGAAACAAGCCGTTCATTAACGGTAAATACTTTTGAAAAGTATTGAACAAATTCCTCTTTGCTGATTTTATTATCTAGTCCGCTTAGAATATTATTAAGAAATTCTTTGTCTGACATACCCCCGCGTTCATAAATCCGGAGAACTTCACGATTTTCCTTATAATATCGGACAAAATGATCACCGAGGCCAGGACTTTTTTTATTTAAATTATTAATTGTCGCATCATAACTAAAAGGGAGCAGGACATTGCCCAAATCAAACACTATTACCGAATATTTATTTATCAACTTTACTTCCTTTTATAATTTAATAATCAATTATTTAATACTAAATAAAACATCTGACAAACCCGTGTTGACTTTAATTGATGTAACGGATAAATCCATAATTTGTGATCCTAATATTTCTTTGATCATAAACGGATATTTTATTCCATTAACTTCACGGTAATCACTGAAATAGGTTTCCTGTACAAAAACAGTATGAGTTACAGTAACATTCTCAATTTGTTTAACTTTTAAAAATGAATTTACATCAAAATACTGAATGATCCCGGAACCTGATGGAAGGATGACATCGATTTTATAACAATCAATATTATTAACTTTTTCAATTCCATCCGAAATTAATTTAATTCCAAGAGAATCTATATTGATTACAAAATTAATCATTGAGTTGTATTTCAATTTCTCTAATTCACCACCGGCAATGTTTATTTCCTTTCCGCTAATCAGTATAACACCCTTAACACCATCGAAATAAATGTATTGCATGATTGAAGAAGTTGTTAGTATCTGCTTCATCTTATCGGGCGCCTTTTGATAGGTCTCTATAACAATTTTTTGTCCATTTATCTTGCTTTCCATAATAACAGTTTTATCGTTCAAATTCTTTATATTAACCGTGCCGCCGAGAGCATTTATATAATTATTCCAGATATCCTTAGCTCCTAATGAAATTAAATTCCCTGTTCTGCGAAAATTTTTATCGAATTCTTTACCTAAATCTTTTTCAACGTGATTTACCGAATGAAAAGTTTTGTTTGAATCAAAGCTTAATGTATAACCAAAACAATATAAAATAATTATCAGCGAGAATAATTTTGTTATCAACATACTTTTATAAATTTATTTCCCCATTATTTAAATTTAATAATAATACCGGTTTAATTAAATGGGATACTTAAAACAACTGTTTAATCATTGATTTATCATATACATAAAATAATACACTTGATAAATTATAAGAATAATTACAATTATACAGGTCAAACCAGATTTACTCCCTAAATTGTTCCGTACATCCTTTTCACCCGCCATTTATAATTTATGTTTATTAATAAAATAATTTTATTATTATGTTATTATTAAATTATTAAGAATTGAGGAATGCATTTCACAAATCCGTATTGCAAAATATTTGACTGTCTATTCTTGAACTTATTATTGTATTCCAAAGTGTTCAATTTACTTATATAAAAGTTTACAAAATGATTTAATATAATTAAAATAATTGGCACAATAATTGGCATATTTTTACTTTTTATTATTAAAAGAATCTTCATAATACTAAATAAATACAAAAGGGTCATATGAAATTCTATAATTATTTATTACTTATTATCAGCTTTTTCAGCAATCAATTTTTCTCCCAACAATTTTTTGTGAGAGGAAAAGTTATTGACAAATCCAGCACCTCCCCAATCAGTTATGCAAATGTAAGGGTAATGAATCAAACATCGGGAACCGCTGCAAATAAAGACGGAGAGTTTGAATTAAAACTTAATAGCGGATCTTATTCCTTAATTGCATCCTGTATAGGATTTAATTCCGACACTATATCAATTGTTCTTAATAAAAGCCTATTTAATATAAATTTTTCTTTGGAACAAACTAACATTAATTTGCCCGAAATTACGATTAACCCCGGTGAAAACCCGGCTCTCCGGATTATTAAGAATGCAATTGAGAAAAAAAAGATACGAAAAAGTAAATTGTTCAGCTATGAGTTTGAAGCGTACACAAAAGGGATCATAAGGACTCAAAAAGATATAAGTGCAAAAGATAACAGCTTAAAGTTAAATTTCAAGAAAGACAGCTCAGCATTAAAAATATCAGCAATACTTGAAAGTGAGAGTAAGGGGTATTTTAAAATACCCGACTACTATAAAGAAGAGATTATTGCCAGGAAACAAAGCTCCAATTTTCCACCCTCGGTAAATACTCTTGCCGGCGGAAAAATAGTTAAAAATTTTTACGATGATCAAATCAATCTTTTAGATAAGGGAATACCAGGCCCCCTGGCTGATAATGCATTAGAATATTATGATTATTACATACGTAATACATTAGCTATTGATCATAAAGTTGTATACCAAATATTTATTTCTCCCAAAAATCCGAATGATCCGGGTTTTACAGGGAATATTTTTATAACCGACAGCACATTTGATTTAATTAAAGCAGAACTGAATATAAACCGTGCTGCAAATACAGGAGGCTTGTTTGATACTCTACTGGTTTTTCAACAGTTTTCCATGATAAAAGATTCGATATATATGCCTGTTGACTACAGGTTATTTGGAATGTTGAATGTTCTCAACCTGGCTAAATTCGGCTTTGAACTGAATACTATTCTTTATAATTATAAAATAAACTCTGTTGTTAACGACAGCTTATTCAGTAAAGCATTAATAACCGTTCTGCCTCATGCCGACAATAAAGACACAGCCTATTGGAAAAATGTTACTACCATACCCAACACCGCAGAAGAACAAACTGCATATAAAAGGATTGACAGCTTAAACAACGTTCCGCGTACTTTCTGGAATAAACTGTCTCCCCTTTCCTCAAAACTTAACCTGTTCGACAAGTTTTCAATCAGCGCACCTTTAAGTATGTATCACTTTAACAGGGTAGAAGGAAATGCCCTGGATTTTGGGCTTTTTCTTGATGATGCAGCGGATCAAAGATTAAATTCAACTTTTCTATCTTCGTACGGATTCGCTGATAAAAAGTATAAAGCAGACTTTGACGCGTCTTACCTATTAGGAGATTACCGTACTTATAAAATTTCTGCGAATGCTTATAACACGATAACCGAACAATTCGGCAGCTCGAACGACTATAATGATTTTATATCAACTGTTCTTGCACTATTTTCAAAGTATGATTTTAGAAATTATTATTATACGAAAGGATTTGGTTTAGCAGCATCCGGTGAAGTATTCCCTGTTCTTAGTTTAAATGCCGGTTTTTTAAATCATACGGATAATAGTGCAATTAAGAATTCCGATTTTTCATTTTTTGAAAGAAATAAACAGTTCACCGATAATCCTGCCATTTATGATACAAAAATAAATGCATTAACGGCCGGATTCAATTTTGATTTTAGAGATTACATTGAAGACGGATTTACAAGAAGAAGAATTTCAGAAGATAAAGGTTATGCTACTTTCGGGGCAGATATCCAATATGCCGATAAGACATTTTTAAATAGTGAAAACGACTTTACAATATATAAAATGAAAGTTGACGGCATGATTAATACTATAAAATCAGAGCAACTTAATTTTAAAATTTTCGGAATGATCACAAACGGGGCTTTGCCTTATCAAATGTTATATTCTGTCCCCGGTAATATAAGTTCAACAGGCCAGGACTATTCATTCAGAACTTTGAACCTTAATGAAATTCTCGGCAGCCGTGTATTTACATTAAATATAGAAGATTATATCGGCGATGACCTGTTCAGGCTTGTTAACTTAACGTATTTAATGAAATTGGAATTTCAACTTACAGGGTTTCTAAATATTGCCTACTCTGATGTCGATGAAAAATCAAAAGCTATATCACCTTACCCATTGCAGGAATTTACACATCCGTTTTATGAAATGGGATTCAGCATAGGACAGATATTATTCCCAATTCAATTTGATTTTGCCTGGCGATTAAATTATAGAGGTGAAAACAATTTTAGAATTGGAATTAATACATTTATTATTCAATAATAATTTAAAATTATACTTACATCAGTCATTTAAACATTGAAGGATGTGTTAAATGATACCCGGTTGCATCCTGATAGGCTTTAGCAACTGCAAGAATATATCCTTCATCAAACAGCCGACCAACAAATGTAATACTAGAATGATGTAATCCATCTGTAGTACCGTTGGGAACAACAACCAGCGGATGACCTGTCAGGTTAGTAGTTAATGAATTATCGCCTTCATCGGATGGCGCCAGGTAAATATCGATCATATTTTGATTTAATAGTTTTTCCATTTCCTGGATGAGCAAATAACGTACGCGATTAGCATTTACATATTCAACAGCGGGAATAAATCTTGATGAACGAAAGATATTGGGCCAATTATCTTTGCCCTGCCTTACAAGCAAAGCATCCTTTCCACTCCTTGTCAGCTCATCAAAAGATGCGCCTGCCTCAGAATCAAGTATCAAAGCAATATCATTTACCGGAATATCCGGAAGTTTAATCGGCACAAGGACAGCGCCAAGCATTTTCATTTCTGCAATAGTTAATGAATCGTTAGTTTTAAACGGATATGTACTATTAAAATCATCCTCGAGGAAGCCAATTCTCATTCCCTTCAGATTAATTTTAGGCGAATAATTAAAAGGATAATTATAAAGAGTTTGGTCAAATCCATCAGGTCCATATATATAATTGAAAACAATTGCACAATCTTCGACATTTCGGCAAATCGGACCAATTTTGTCCATAGACCAGCTTAATGCCATAGCTCCATGCCGGCTTACACGACCATAGGATGGCCTTAAGCCGGTATCACCGCACCTAGTAGACGGCGAAACAATTGATCCCCATGTTTCAGTACCTATAGCGAAGGGTACAAGACCGGCAGATACTGCAGCAGCAGAGCCTGCCGATGAGCCACTTGAACCCTGTGTTGTATCCCAAGGGTTTCTAGTTAGTCCGCCAAACCAGACGTCATCCATAGCTAATTCACCCATAGAAAGCTTTGCGATCAGGACAGCACCTGCATCTCTTAATTTCTTAATAATAGTTGCATCTTCATCAATGATTTGATCCTGATAAGGTGCAGCACCCCAAGTGGTCTTATAGAATTTTGTATCAAATAAATCTTTAACACCGAAAGGAATACCATGCAGTGGTCCGCGGTATTTACCCGCAGCAATTTCTTTATCAGCATTTTTAGCTTCTTCGATGGCCAGAGCTTCTGTTAAAGTAATTATACAATGTAAGCCCGGTCCAAATTTTTTTAGCCTATTCAAAAACAGACTTGTTAACTCTACCGATGTAATCTGCCTAGTTTTAAGTAAATACCCAAGCTGTCCTACGGAGTAAAAGGCCAGATCATTTTTATCATCAGGTAATTTAGTTTTTGAATAATCGCTTAACACAATTGCGGATTTGCCTACCGGAGCATTGAATCCTTCGGGAATCGGATTAAATAGAACCGCGGGGGGAATACTATTGGGAAGGTTTATGTCCCTTATACTTTCATAATTCCTTAAATGATCATTAAGTAAATCCAGCATAGTATCCTGTTGAGCTTCCGTAAATTTTAAACCGATCATTTTTTCTGCTGTGTTAATCACTTCTTTTGTAACAGGCGCATTTTTATAAGTGCCGACAAATACTGCGCCCAGGATAAAAGAAATTGCTGAAACAGGTATAAATACAAGAAATCTATTATACTTTGGTTTCATCAATACTCCAATTTTAAATATAAACTATTCTATGTTTAACATTTACCTTCAGTATTTTCTCATAATTAATCGTTACATAGGCGATAGTTGCCGCTATTTCAGCATGATCATTTTTTTTATTTTAACAATCATTTTATTAGTGGAGCTTACCTTTATTACAGCTCTAGCAAAATAAACTCCTGTACCAACACTCCTATTAAAATCATTTTTGCCGTCCCAAAAAAATGTTTCCCTTCCATTAACTAATCCCGGCATATTAAATTCTCTTATTTTCTGACCTAAAATATTATAAATAACCAAACTAACCTCAGAGGGCGAAGCGGTAGTAACTAAAATTATAGTAGAACTGTTAAATGGATTTGGATAAATATCCAGGCTAAGAGAATCAGATTTTTCATCGTTGTTTTTTACACCGGTTGAAATATAACTTCCTTCATCATTGGGATTTAGTATAAAATGAAGAGTGTCATTAGGCATTAAAGCGAGCAGCGCGGTATAATTGCACAGCAGCCTGTACTGCAGGGCCAAGCTTACAATTTGGGAAGTATCGTAACTTGCATTAGCAAATAAGTCTTTAAGTTTTTCATTACCCAGCATCGACGGGATAACACTTTCGCCGGCTGAAGTATCATGGCTGATACTCAGATTAAGATGGGCATTCCTGGTGCCCGGCAGATTTATAAATTCAGACGAAACATTTAATATTAAGCTGTCAGTTGCCGTAGTAGAACCAATATAAAATTTTGGTTTGGCCGGGTCATTTGCAACGGGATTTATTTCCTTAATACCTATCAATGTGCTGTGAACAGAATCTCCGGCAATGATTGTGAAGTTTTCACTTAAAGGCGGTGAATAAGGCGATAATGATGTATCAATATAATTCCAGTTAGAAGAGCCGGTTTCAAAATGCATTCCATTAGTAGAATCTGATAATACATTAGTAAGATACCCACTCCCAAAATATGTTGTTCCGCCATCTGTTAAAGAAGCCGGAGTAAAATCGCTGCCATTTAATAAATTAATACTATTAAATACAGGCTTTCCATTAGAAAAACCTGATAAATAAGAACTTATCGATGAAATGGCATCGTATTTTTGAATTAATGAATCCGAGTTACTAAAAATCAGTGCCCTATCAAATTTTCCGGCATTATACTCGGCTCTAATATCATTAAGTAATTGGACTAATTGAAAATAGTTTGATGCAGTATTTAATCCAAGCAGAGGGATATCAAGTGTTTCTTTCATTCCCCCGTCATCAGTTAGTTCCCAGATTCCCGATACAACTAACAGGCCATTTTTAATTTTCTTAGAAATTACAGCAGCCCTTCCGTTTTGGTCCATCAATTCAACTTTCACAGAAGTATCAGCATCAGTTAAAAAGTATGATGCATTATGTACTAATGTTTCAGGGAAATAACTTCCTATATTACCATTTATATTCCTGTATAATTCCACCGCATCATGATCAACAGCAAGTGTAGTCAAGCCGTTTATATAATGTGATGCTAAAAGTTCTATATTGTCACGATTATAATCATAATAACTTAAAACGCGCCCGCCCCGTGCAAATAAGGAATCCAAAGAAGGAAGGATTGCATTAAAAGTAGTAGTATTCATCAGGTTATCATAGCCCTCCTGGTAAGTAGCAACAACATTTGCTTGTGAAAAATATTGTGATGCTGTTTGAATATCGGGATAAGTCTGGACTAATGCATAGGCATTAATGCCTGGAAACTGCCAACCGTTTGCTGCATCTCCATCGCAGTAAACAATTGTTGGATGAGTTGTGTTACTAATGGAGTCTGCAAATGCACTATTGGAAAAAAGATTTAGTATTGCGTTTATGGAATCCGGGGCGGCATGAACCCAAGTAGGGGAAAGTTTTTTAATCTGACCAATTCCGGTAACTATAATATTAAAATAGTCATTTGATTTTAAAGCTGATTTCAACGCTCCTTTCAGATTCGGAATCAGTGTCGCAAGATTTTTGTCATGCCCTCCGCTAAGATCAATACCAACTAAACATTTACGTGAAGTAGTATCATTAACTAAATTAAAAAGTTTTCCCGGAGATACTCCCAACTGGAAATAAGTATAATCTTTCGGTTTTTTGTAGCCGCTAAAAAAATATCCGTTCGTAAAATAAGTTTGATATGTCAGTGTCAAACTCGGCAGACTGCTTATATCATTAATTTGATAATATTTATAAATATATCCTAATGTATCAACGAAGTTCTGAAAATTTGCCTGTGGTACCTCAATTAGAGAAGGTACTCCCCAAATATCACTTGTAACTTTAAAAAAAACTTGCAATGGTTTTACAGTTGCATTATTGGAATTAAGCATATTAAACGCTGTGACTGCCGAGGCTGTATTCCCAAACCATGTAGTAGGGGTAATAAATGTTATTTTTACCCTGCGGGTACTTCCCGGAGTTAGCGGATAAATTTGCAAATCATACTGATTTGCGTTCACAGTTAATAAAGCCGGATCATGCTTAATAACTACAATACTATCGTAAATTGACCTGGCTTTCCATGTATTCATCATTACTGCATCCATAACACTATCGCCAATCCACAGCCATAAATCGGTAATAACCGAACCCGGAGGGAGTTCAAAACTGTGTTCAATTTCCAATTGAGTACCGGAAGGAAATTGATTATGATCTGAATAGGTTAGATACAGAGATTGCTGAACATATCCACCCATTGGCTCAATTACTAAAGTTGCCTTATCAATATATCCGGGTTTGGTACCCCAAACACCCGGGTTCTGAATAGTTATTTGATTTGTAGCATTTAGTATAATTTGAGAGAAAAGAAGTGCAATAAATAGAACCCTGTAAGTAAAATTCATGATTCAGCCCCCTTCATTATTGCGGAATTTTAGGACTTAGTTATTTATAAAAAAGTTCTAAGTAAAAATTTATTGTAATTCCATTTATTATACAATTTTAGCAAAAAATAATCTAATTATCAACAACAATAAATAGTGTCTTAGAAATTAGTACTTTTTCATTTAAGAAGATAACTGATTACTTCCTTCATCATTTCATTTCTAACGGTCTCATTTATTATTGTTTCAAAAGGAAATCCCAAAACTACAACTCCATATTTTGCCTTATATGCAATAGCTGCCGGAAATCCATTCTCCTTGTAACGAAGTATAACCCTACTGCCGCCGGTACTATTTATTGCATCAGAAGCCTGCACTGTATAAATAGAATCATTAAAATCCGTATTATATGAGATATGATTAAATCCATTAATAAAATCAGAATTTACAGAATATACTTCCCCGTCTTTTGAAGCATGATCCGCATCCAATTTATATTTAAGAACTGTTGTTGCGAAATTTACATCCGAACTATCTATTTTATTACTATTAAATAAATCACTTGCGACATAAGAACCGGAAATAAACAAATTTCCCCCGGTTTGAGTGTAATTATCAATTATTTTTTGAAGTTTTTTTGGATAAGTCTTATAATTTGCCAGCTCTGTGTCATCAATTTTTTCTTTTTGAATATTTGTAAATTTCTGTCCACCCAGGATTAAATCAACAAATTTATAATTCGAAAGGTCAACAGAACTATCTTCAACTGCCCCAGCTCCGGCAGAAACAAAAGAATATCCCGATTCTTTTATTGATAACCCGTGTACATACGGATAATCAAAAGTATTACCTGCAACTATTTTTGCTTCATTGTCGGAATAACTTGCTCCCCATCCGGGGTTATCATTAGAAATAAATTGATGGGTAGAGTCAAAATCATATTGATTCCCTGTAAAGCTTAAATCATATTTATCCGGAATTCCAGGGTCGACAGTGTTGAAAAAACCATTATATCTAGAATCTTCTATAATTGCCGGCCCGGAGACTCTATAAAATCCATTTATTATTAATACCTTCTGCTTATTATTATCCATTCTACATACGGAAAGTATCTCCGAAGGAAAACTTTCCCCGCCTTTATTAACGGCTGTAACTTTATAACTATAAATAATTCCGGGTAAAATATTAGTCATAATGGCATCCGGAACATTTACAATTTTTCCATTATCAAAACTGCCATTGTTAATCCGGGTATAAATAATATATTTTTCGGGTATAGCGGTTGGTTCAAGTGCGTCAACCGTTGGTTTCCATTTAAGGTTAACATTGCCATTCTTGTCAAATGAGGAGCTAAAATTTTTAACCGGAAGAGGTTGTACAATATATGATGTTTTATACTGTGCCGACAAAAATCGTAAAATCCCTTTATAGATTGCTCTTGAAACATCGAAACGAAAACCCGGATCAAGAGCAAGTTTCATATCATTAAAATTCTGATGGGACAATAATTCGATTAAAACCGAAGGGACATTTGAACGGACTACTTCGCTATAGTCTGAATTCTCAAGCGGTCTTCTTGTCCATGTTGAATCATATTTTGCACGGATATCGCTAACAATTTGAGTTTGAATTATATCTGCAAAATCCCTGTTAACAAATCTCGACGTACCACCGGGAAATACGTCTTTCTTTTTTTCATCGGGAATGCTATAAATTGCAAGTGTACCGACTGAAGTATCACTATGCACTATTCCAGCATCAGTGTGAAAAGCAAGGGAAAGATCGATAGGGATACCAAGTCCCTTTGCATCCCTATCCCTATTAGGGCCAAAAGGCCTACCATAAAGATAATTAACATATTCTGCACGGGATTTATAATCATCGGTATAATCACTAGTATCATGGTCTAAATTATAAACCAAGGTATCCGGCATACCGGCATACTGCAAATAATACCGTGCAGCTTCAAAAATTTTCGGCCGGTTACTAGTACTTCCCCCCCTTTCAATAATTCCTTCACCACCCCCGAACCGAACCGCATCAGCGGAGATTATTTTTCCTTTTTCCGAACTTTTATTAGATAAAACGACCTTGTCTTTTCCGGGATTATAGCCCTTATCAAAGCTAAATTCTCCCAGATAAATCCATGTGCTGCCCCCAACCTGTTGATTTACTCTGAAGTTTGTTTCTATACCTTCGTGAAAAACCGTATATTCTGCATCATCGGCATTATTACCTGATGCTGAATATGATATATAAACGGCATATTTACCTTCAACCGGAATATTGGGCATCCAGATTGTAGAAGCAGATTCGTTGGTATCCGATAAAATTATCCTGCTTGTTCCTTTTGTAAAGGGGTTATATCCTGAAGAATAAGGAGGGTTACCGACAGCAAATCCTGTTACTCCTCCCCTCCATTTATTACTTTTATCAGAACTTTTTTCAATGTAATACTTTAATTTTATATCCGATGGTGAATCATTGTCAATAACAATTGAGTTTTTTTGGATATCCCGTTCGCGGGGGTCAAAAACAAGCGCTCCGGCATTTTCCAGCATAGGTATTAAATAAGGGACTACAAACGATAACGGCAGTATATCTTCAACTGATTGGAAAAGCCTTGGGCGCTGCCATTCCCATCTGTCAGTTTTGTTATTATAATACCATCCGTGACTTGGCCACAATACGATATTTTTACCAAGCAAGCCGTTAGAAGGCAGATATTCCCTGCTAATATTTTGAACAACCGGCAGGGGCCTTACATTAACATTTACCGGCAATCGCATACTATCATATTTTGACGGGTCATTTCTATAATAATTAGGAATTAAATCTTCAACAGGGCGTTTTAAAGTATTAATGGTATACGAATAATCTGCAAATTTATCACCAAAAACACTTTTTACCCCGGAATATAACATTTCAACATTTTGTTTTCGAAACGGCTGGTAACTAAAATTTGCATTAAAGTCTATAATAATGGATTTTTTAATTGTATCGGTTTCAATAGAATCGATTTGAGATCCGTATGGGACATTAAATTTAAATTTACGGTATGCAAAATCAATTCGAAACTCATTTACTTTTTGAGCAATACTGGGATTGAATTTCTCCGGGATTATATTCTTTGTTACCGGTTCAGAACTGCACCCTAAAAAGAAAAAAGACGCTAAAATAATAAAATTGATAACCCAGAAGAAATGTTTCATACTTTCAGCCTCTAAAAAATTGTAATAAGAATTTCTGTTCTTATAATATTAGAATTCTACAGGTTTATTATTGTTAATTTTAGTTCTGCATTTTATTTTAATGATCTCAAGTTGACAGCTTATTTTTTATTTTATCAGAAAAACCGTTGAAACGGTTACCAATATAAGTTTTTACCCGGCAACCCATGACTTAAGTCATGGGCTGCTTAAATAATATATTTGTATTATAACAAGTAAAAATAGAAAAAAAAACCATGAGTAAAAGGTCTTTAAATCATCTTGTAGATTCCACTGAGGATACTCCTCTAAAAAAAGATATTAAGGAATTGGGCATTATATTAGGCAATGTTTTAAAGGAACAAGCCGGGCAGGGTGTATATGAAACCGTAGAAAAACTTCGCGCCCTAACAAAACAATTACGAAGCGAACCCCAGAACAGCGGCGGCAGATTAATCAGAGAGGAGATTATAATTGTAATCAATTCACTTAGCGTAGAAAAAGCAATTAAAATAGTAAAAGCTTTTTCAATTTACTTTATACTCGTAAATGCTGCTGATGAAGTTCATAGGATCAGAATTCAAAGAAATAACACTATCCAAAACAAGCCTCCTGAAACAGGTTCACTTACAAATGTGCTGATGCAATTAAAATCAAATAAAATCAGCAGAGAAAACTTAAAGAAAATTCTTAATCAATTGGAAATTATTCCTGTTTTTACTGCACACCCAACTGAAGCGACCCGACAGACTATTTTAAGAAAGATATTAAAAATCAGCCGCCTATTACTAGCAAGAGATTTAAATATTAATACCAGAGACGAAATAGATGAAATAAAGCTTAAGCTTCAAACGGAGATAACACTATTATGGCAATCAAACGAGGTTCGCTTTCGCAAAGTAACAGTAAAAGATGAAATACAGCACGGGTTATTCTTTTTTAAGGAAGTTTTGTATGACTTAATACCGGATTTTTATCAATCGTTAAACAAAAAACTCAGGTCTATTTACGACATAAATTATGCATCTCCGTCTTTATTCAAGTTTGGTTCATGGGTAGGTGGAGACAGAGACGGGCATCCTTTCGTTACCGTTGATATTACAAAAAATACTTTACTAAATAACAAAAGGCAAATAATAGGTTTGTACCAACGAGATTTGGAACAATTGCATACCTCACTAAGTTCATCACTTAATGTTATCCCCGTGAGCAAAGAATTAAACATGTCTATCGTTGAAGACAGGATGATCCTGGGTGCAAATACTGAAGATAAAATACCCCGTGATCCGTCTGAAGTTTACCGGGCAAAGCTTATGCTTATAGGACGCAAACTTGAGGGAACAAAACAATTCCCGGGTAACTCATCATTTCAATCCGGTACCGGATACAAAAATTCATTAGAATTTTTGGATGATTTATACTTAATATACAGGAGTTTAGCCGAAAATAAAGGTAAAGTTATAGCTGACACAAATCTTCTTCCTATTATATATAAAGTAAAAACTTTTGGTTTTAGATTTGCTGCAATGGATATCCGCCAGAATTCATCATTATTAGCTTCAGCTATAAGCGAAATACTGCGATATGCCGAATTACAAAAAGATTTTAATTCTTTAAATGAACCGGATAAAATAAAAATACTAACTACTGAAATTTTAAACTCACGGCCCTTAAGAAATAAATTCAGTGGTTTGAGTTCCGAGACAATGCAGATAATAAATGAATTTGCCGTTATTAAGTGGGGTAAAGACAATATTGCGTTCAATACCTGTGATGATTATATAATCAGCAACTGTTCTTCCGTCAGTGACGTACTCACTGCATTATTAATAGCAAAGGAAGCCGGATTAATTAATACCGCCGACAAGAAAATATTCTACTCACATTTCGATATACTTCCCCTGTTTGAGACAATCGATGATCTTAGAAAAGCCCACTTTGTAATGCAGGAACTTTTCGAAAACCCGGCTTACTCCCAGCATATACTATTACGAGGGAATGTTCAAAAGATAATGCTCGGATATTCCGACAGCAATAAAGACGGGGGGATAGTTACTTCTAACTATGAATTGTACAAAGCTCAAAAATATTTGAAGAAAATTTGCGAGAGAAGGGGAATAGAATTAATATTATTTCACGGACGGGGAGGAAGTATATCAAGGGGCGGCGGACCGGTTAATAAATCAATTCTTGCACAGCCTGAAGGCACAATTGAAGGTAAAATAAAAATAACCGAACAAGGAGAAATGATATCATCTAAATATTTAATACCAGAAATAGCCGTAAAGAACCTTGAACTTATGGCTTCAGCAGTTTTGAGTACAACCGCCGGATCAAAATTTAATAAAACAAGAGATAAGTTTGATATTTACAGCAGCCTATTTGAAACAATATCTTCAAATGCCTTATTGGTTTATAAAGAACTCATAAATCATCATGATTTTTTTGATTATTTCAGGAGTATTACTCCTATAGATATAATAGAACATATTGAAATCGGTTCACGCCCCTCTTCAAGAAACAAAAGCAAGGAGCTGCGTAATTTAAGGGCCATACCGTGGGTTTTCGCATGGACGCAAAACAGGCAGACAATATCGGGGTGGTATGGATTCGGTTCAGCAATTAGCCAATGTATTCAGAACAAAACAGCGACCCTTGCAGATTTTACAAAAATGTATAGAGAGTGGGAATTTTTCCAGGTTCTTGTTTCAAATATTGAGATGGTATTGATGAAGACAGATATGATAATAGGACGCGAATATCTTTCGTTATGCAAAGACATAAAAAAAGGCAAAAAGATTTTTGATATGATTGACTACGAATATGAACTTTCCTGCCGAACAGTTCTTTCTATTACGGGGGAACAAAATTTATTAGATCATGATAAGTCCCTCCAGCGGTCTCTCTTGCTTCGAAATCCTTACATTGATCCTATAAGTTTTATACAAGTAAAATTTATAAAACAGTTTAGGAAACGAAATGTCTCTAAATCAAAAAAAGAATCGCTACTTATGCTGCTTCGTTCTACAGTTAATGGAATTGCAGCAGGAGTGAGGAACACGGGATAAAAAAATCCGTCCCGTTTTTACCGGGACGGATTATAATCTAACGATCCAACAATCAGTTTATTATTAACTGAGAGTTAAATCAGAATCCTAAAGAAATCTCGAAAACCTGATTAGCATCAAAATATTTTACACTTCTGTATGCATAGTCAAGTTTTACAGTAACGCCGCCCAAGTCATAGTTAATGCCAGCGCCGGCAGTAAATCCATATATATAATCAGCATCCTGATCCTTTGGTGAATATGAATAACCAGCTCTTACAAAGAACATCTTGTTATAACCATATTCTGCGCCGATATTATATAAGTCGCCTGAAAAGTTATTATTCTCGAACGTGCCGGAAAATTGTACTGCATTTATATCATCGATGTGAAGGTCATAACCTAAGCCTACATCAATTGACGATGGTAAATCAAATGCAGCGGCTTCTATCGAATAAAAACTTGGCGCTCTAAGAAAAGCGTCGGTTGGTGAAGATAACGAGCCTGTAGGAGAGGCAGTTACCAATAAGCCCGGACCTCCGAAAGTCATTTGCGGACCTATATTATTTATTGCCAACCCGAAATCCAAACCGCTAATATCTCCCAGGTCTTTATACTGAACGCCTGCATTAATAGCAAAGCCGCTTGCGCTTACCTGGGCAATAGTTTCTGATATATAATGGAAGGTTATACCAATAGAAATACGGTCAGTTAACGGCTTTGCATAACTTAGACCTGCAACCAAAAATTCAGGTGTAAATGTCTGCCCTGTGCCGTCCGGCTGTCCATTAGTTGTAACGGGAATGGAACCTATATTCAATGACTTTACATCCAATGCAACCATACCGAAGCCCTGGAAGTTAACACCAACAGCGCCGTATTGAACCCCAATATCAGCGATATAGCTCATGGTTGAAAAGTCGGCTGATACAGCGTTTGTCATTCCTGCTAAGCCTGCGGGATTCCAGTACAATGCATCCAGGCCGGCTGATGTAGCTATATTTGAACCGCCTAATGCTATTCCCTGAGCCCCGACCGGTATAATAAGTTCAGAAGCGCCCCCGGTACCATTTCTGGTACCTCCACCGGCGAATACACTGTCAACACCTAAAAGTATGACAGCTAATATTACTAAAATTCTTTTTAATGTTTTCATTTTTACTCCTTGATTTTCTTTCTTCATTAAAAATGATCAGGGAATTGTTGTTCCTGGATGATTGCCGCCTTAAGAATTTTTGTAGCGCCAATCGCAGGCATATCGATATAGACGATATACAAACCGCTTGCTACAGGCAAACCCGAACTATTATTTAAATCCCATTGTTCAAACTGACCGCCATTTGTATGATTTATAACCCTAACCTCGATACCGGCAAGATTAAATATTCTAATCGTTGCTGTAGCAGGTAAGTGGCTAAAAGTTACAAACCTAGCGTATTTATTTGTCTCCTGGGAGTTAACTCCATAATAGGGGTTTGGGAAAACATTTATATTACTAACATCTTTTTTAGCCTGTGCTGATGAATATGTAGTACCCGGAACAGTAAAAGTAAAGGTATCCTTACCAATTTGTAACGGATGGCTGTACTCAATTTTTAAATCATCGCCAGTTGTAAATTCAGATGCAAAAAATACCCAGTTCCAGGTTGCACTATCTGCAACTATAGCAGAAGCGGGATCAATAATTGCTGAGGGATTATATTTAGTATTTACTACCCAAGTATACATTCTGCCTAAGGTATTCCAAACCTGATATGCCGGTTTAGTCGGATCTCCTAATCGATCATAAACCAACAGGTTAACCTGTTCATTCTTATCAATATTCCAAACCTCAAATGGGATTCTTATAATAAAAGGACTATTAGAACCCGGATTGGGGTTTAAAGGATCATTAGCCAGCTTATACTGGTGGGCACCAAACAGGGTTGCAAATGAGCCTCCCGACTTAGTGATTGTAACAGTAGTTCCGTTTATTGTTGTATCTCCGAGAACGCCTGTCCATCTTAGATCATAACTTTGCTGCAAGTCATTAATGTCCGTGGCACCGACTACTGTACCTCCATTATAAATGGATAATGAACTATGAGCTGTACCATCATAACCAAAGTCAGTAAAGTCATAAACTTCGAAAGGAGGGCTGCTAGAATTTATAGTTAACGCATTACCATTATATATAAGACTGTTTATTGTAGTAGGAGCAGTAAAACTACCGTTAACAGCGACCTGGATTCCGGCAAAATTAGAAGCACTGCCTCCTACATCAACTCCACCCGTAGGATGAGATGAACCTCCGGGGCCATAAATATTATTAGCTGCAAAAAATGCAGCAGGATCATAAAGATCTGTACCATTATATACTGTCTGATTCTGAAGCACTATATTTCCGGTTGTCAGATCAGTAACATTCCATTGATGCTGAGTAACATTTTGATTTGCTATAGAAGCCAAAGTATCCGTGCTATATATATCTTTATTTATGCCGCCAATACTATCTTGCGGGTTTTCTGTACTAAAATCATCATCATACATAGTATAATTTGTCATCATAGGTAAACTGGGTGTATTACAAATTAAAGTTATTACTTCACCACCTGCAAATATACCATTTCCTGAGCGGACGCTATCGCCAAAAAATATGGTATTCTTAGAAACCATTGTGTAAGGAATTACTGTACCAATACTGGAATTGAGGCTAACCGGGCTTATAATGGTATCAATCACAACGCCGGCGGGTAATTTTAATACAACTCCGTCACAGTAATCATAATTGGATGAAATAACGTTTACCAAATAATAAAGTTGAATCCTGCCTTTTGTTTCATTGTAAACTGCTGTGTTAGTTAAGTATGACCCTGTAAGATCCTTAATCTTTGCTAACTTTTTGCTTGCAGCAGTAACATCAGTCCAGACACCGTTTCCACCGAGTGAATACATTTCATCGTGGAATGTAACCTGGTATTTATCGCCCGTTGTTAAAGCCGGATTAACAACATTAACGGCAACAGTTGCGTTAGCCGTTCCGGAGTGTGTAACAAAAGAGCTTGATAAAGGTCCAACCTTTGCGGCGGACACACCGGGGTTATTTGATTGAGGTGTTACCTGAATTTCTGTAATTGGATTTTCCAGCGCTTCGGGAACACCCTTTGCATTATAACTGTATGCAGTTACTGCAAAATAATAAGGAGTACCGTTGCGTAACACTGCGTTACCGTTAAACGCATCAGTTGAATCAATAAAGAATCTTTTAATTCCCGAATCAGTTCCATATTCAATAAAGTAACTTGGATTAAGTTGCCTGGTGTTAAGATCAACATAAGGTACATTCAAAACACTATCAATCACGTCATAAGTAGCAAGCAGCTTTGCCTGACTAATGCCAGCACCTGAATACGGAAGCTGATAAACATTATAGCCTTCAAATTTATAATTGCCGCCGCCTGATGTATTAACACTATCAAGAACGTCATGTACAACTGAGTTTTCTGTTGCCGATACATAACTTGCAACTTCACCCCAATCGAGGCTTATTTTATTACTAAGAGCAGTTGCAATAACATGCGGAGCAGGTGGCGGAGAAGGTAAATTAAAGAAGTGGTCGTAAGCACTCTGAGCAGTTAAATCATAAGTCTTAACTAAAGTTACGGCTTGAAGATAATTAACACTCGGAATTGCCCCGGCAAACATTTCTGCAATTACAACCTGCTGGGTATCTCCCGGAGAGAATGTAAAAGGACCCGAAGCCATTCCCTGCCTTTTATCTGCGGGAGTAGGATCTAGCCATCCCGATCCGGTTACAGGATTCCCCGGATAAGCAAATCTTGTTAAATTTCCGCTAGGATCCTGAAATTCATTACCGCTTAATCCATACTCTCCGTTAAAGAAACGATAAAATTGAGTTGAACCGGTAGGGGCTCCCTGAGGCGGATCACCAAAATTTGCACTGCCGTTTATAAAGAAATATGCGGCTGTCATGGGCAGGTTCCGCTTTCCACTTAAGTAAGAAAATTTGAAAGGAGGCTCAATGAAAATAGCTGAGTCCGAAGAATTTCCGGGAACAGTCGGCCCCTGGAAAAAGGTGAATCCATCTGCCGGCGGGGGAAGAGGTGCGAATACAGCATCGTTTGACTCACCATTATAAGTAAACGACATGCTTAAAGTAGTGTCGCAGCCAACCAGATCATCTGTTGCAGAACCGAGATCCACATCAGTCCAATATGATACAAACATGCTATCTACAACATTTTTTGAAGCACCTCTATTAATTAAATCCCATTTTTTGAAATACATATTTCCAAGAGCACCTTGCTGTGCATAAGCCCAATAAGTTACATGAACTTCAACACCGAGAGGAAGCGTGCCATAAAGCCCTTCACATTGAAGTGTGTCAAGATCATTTGCCACGAAAAAACATGTTTGATCAGCACCCGGAACACCCGGGATATCGATGCCCGGTTCATATATACCATCTCCGTTAACATCTGTAAACGGGGCACCAAGATCATTTGCAGTTCCGTGAGCAGGCCAGTTTGTCCAATCGGATTCATACTGCGCCCTTAATTGTGCGGCTGTAACTGACTGACCGCCTTCGGTATATGCAGCAACATCAGCAGTAAGATCAACGGTAGGGCCGCCCGGATAAACATCAGGCCGGACGCGATAAATTGACCACCTGGAATCAGAAGGATCTGCAGGCTGGCCATTAGCCAGAATCGGCCCCGGCTCCAAGCCCGTGATATAAGCAGAACCGCCTACTCTTACCTGGGAAGTATCTCCATTAGCAAAACCTCCCCACAAAAATCCACCTTCAAATACTACATTTTTACCCGTACCTTTCGGGAATTCAGTTCCCTCAAGATTAGAGTTCAGGTTGTAATCGCTATAGCCTACATTAGACTCGAGAGCATTAAGGTTATTAATGTCCATTCTTTGGTTAGCAACCTGGCTGGCGGAGACGGACGCTGCCTTAGCCATTTTGCCTTTTGCTTTATTGTTATTTGCAGCGTTTATAATTCCGGATAATAAAAATATTAAACCCAGAATAATAACCGTCAAATACTTAAATTTTTTAAAAATCATATTCAACTCCTAGTTTTTTAATTACTGTCAAATATTTAGTATTCTAACCGGATTCCAAGCCTGATTTGACGCGGTGCTCCATATAAGCCGGCATATTCTTCATCAATTGCCTGGTAAGTGTTAACATATTGCTGGCCATATTCTTGCGCAAGCGCAGCGCCGCCCATATTTGGAATAGTTAAATATCCATCAGTTGAAGCGGACCCGGTATTTGAAAATACATCTTCGATGTTTTGAGTATTGAGAATATTTATTACCTGAATAAAAATATTTGCGGATAATTTATCCATAATATAGACTGTCTTATCAATACGGAAATCAAGCTCAAAAGTCGAAGGCGTTACTGAAGAATTAAGAGCTTCATAAGCTGTCCTGTTTCTTGTATCAACAACGATCGGCTGATTAGGATTAGTAGTAGCATCTGCATTAAGACCGTTAGTTACACCCAAAGTATAAGGATGCCCACTTGAAAATGTAAATAAAAGAGAAGCGCCGAATTCGTGTAAGAAAGAAGGCCCATCGTCTTTTCCAAAGCGGTAGTCAATACTTAAGTTACCATCCACTGCATGATTATAAGAAAGCGGAATAATGTATTCCGGAATGTAAACATAAGCCGGGTTAATCGGGGCGCCAAATTCGCCTGCATCGGAGAAAGGATTATCACCTGTTCCCTGAGCGCTGGAGAATGATATGGAACCGTTAACTAAAAATCTTTGAGTTCGCCTCATATTAAAAGCCAATTCAACACCCTGGGTGGTTGCATAGTCGCCATTTGTTAATATGGAATAAGGCCTCCATCCGGATTCAGTAGTAACATTTTGTACACCAAAAACTACCTGGTCTGAAATGTCTTTATAGAATGCCGTGACATCAAAAGAAGCTATTGACCCTATAGCCTGCGTAAAGCCTATTTCATATTGTGTTGTCCGGGTTGGCCTTAAGTCTAATCCTACAGGAGTTTGATTGAAAAACCCGTTATTAGGATTAGCCCAGTAACCTACCTGGTATATGCTTTCGTATAAATCACTTAAGGTGGGCTGCTGAACAAATTTTCCGTATTGAGCATGGAAAATAGTTTGATCAGTCACCGGAAAAGAAAAACCAAGCCTGGGGCTTAATGAAGTAAATACCGGAACCTTGACTAATCCGCCCGGATTATCAACAGCGCCTGTAGCTGTATTAAATACATTTTGCGGATTGGAAGGATCTTTCATTGTAATGTTATCGGTATTGATATAATCAAATCTTAAACCGGCATTCAAAATTAAATTCTTATATTCCAATTTATCCTGAACATATAAACCGCCAAAAATCGGCTGGTAAGGAGCAATTTGTCCGGTAGCATAATTAGATGAGCCTGAATAAGAATTGCCTAAAACATCATACCCGTAATTATTAACTCCGCGTTTAATGAAAATAGCTTCAAGTTGTGAATATGTAGGCGTTACATTACCCAGGTCGCTATTTATCAACGATGCAAAATTAGTGTTAACACCAGAAGGTGTGTAACTTCTAACAGTCATAATCTGGAGTTCGCCTCCAACTTTAAGTGAATTCTGTTTACTTAAATCAGCAGATAATGCGGCGCTTAAGTTTAGATTATCGTTCTCATATTTATTATAATTTATAAATGAATATGTTTGATCAGCACCTATAAGCGGCATATTCGGTGTAGCAAACGTGAATGTCTGAAACAAACTATATGCACGGGGCACCTGATATGCACCGTAGCCGGTTACATTAGACTTATACCACGGAACGCCTGCATTATAATTTGCAGTACTATCGCCATATAATAAAAAGTTTTGGCCTAACTGCGGGTCGTATGTTTTGCCCTTGTTAAAAATATAGCTTCCATTAACTTCAAGATAAACCTGTGGGCTAAAAATCTGAGTTATCTTTGCTCCGATATCGCCGTTATTTACATCCCGAATCGGCAAACGATTTTCATCGAATATGGTGTATAATCCATCGTTAAGACGCTGCCTGTCGAACGTATAAGTACCGATCAATCGAATTATTGTAGGATTATAATCCAAAATAACGGTACCAACGCCGCTATACTGGTATGAATTATTACCCGGCATAGGTCCGCCCGGATAATCCAATTTAAGGACATCACCCGTAGTAGGATCAGTTAAAGTACCAAGATTAAACCCACTAACCTGCTGGGGAGCAAAATCAGCCTGGGAAAGATTATCAAACAATCCAAATACTTTAATATGATCGTTTAGTATTGGACCGCTAATAGCAGCGGTTAAATCATTATATCCATATGAATATGTATCAAGATGCTGGGCGCCATTATATCTTTCACTAGAATTTTTAAATGTCCAGTTATCCGTTAAATATTGAGCACTTGCTTTTAAACTAGGCCCGCCTGATTTTAGATCAGTACGAACTATACCGGCATTTGCGCCGCCATATTCAGCGGTGTAACCGCCTGCCTGCACCTGGATTTCTTCAATAGCATCCTGAGGAATAGTTACCTGTTGCGGAGCATGCTGTGGTCCTCCATAAAAACTGGTAAGAGGATTGGTAATATTTGCTCCTTCAAGATAGTATCCAACTTCATCCTGACGGCCGCCTCTTATATAAATATTGCCTTCCTGAAGAACAACGCCGGGTGTAAGAGCAATAATATTATCAACACCGCGAACCGGAAGAGCATCAATTACTTCATTTGTTGTAGTTCTAATAGCATTTGTATTGCTTGAATTAACAAGCGCCCTTTGTGCTACAATATCAACTTCTCCGACAGAAATTCCGGTAGCAGGGAGCTGGAAATTTATTTCCGTAGTTAACTCTGAATTTACACGGACATTGGAAATGGTTACTGTTTTATAACCAAGATACGAGGATTTTAACTCATATACGCCTGCATCAAGGTAGTTGATAGTATACTCTCCTCTAATGTCGGTTGCCGCGCCTAATGATGTACCACTTACAACAACGTTGGCACCAATAAGCGGTTCGCCCGTTTGGAGATCAGTAACCTTACCTTTTATTTTCCCCGTCGTTCCTGCAAAAATAATCATAGGCAGAAACAACAAGAAAAACAGGACGGTAATCTTTCGTTTCATATTCTCTCTCTCCTATATTAGTGATTGTTTAATAGTTGCCCGAAATAAAGAGATACAGCTTTAGAATCTATCTCTTTGTGATAGTATTGATAAACTGTTTTCTTTAAATATTGGGAATGATTAGAATTGAATAGTCCTGACGAAATTCCTGACAACCCGTGGACAGCCATAGTTTTCAACATAAAAAAATTACGTTCAAAAGCCTCCCGGGCAAAAAAGATTAAAATATTTAAAACGGTAAAAGATTGAACAAAAAACAGTACAAAAGACGAAATATAGATATTCCGCTGCATACTCTCTCTCTCTCTGAAAAGTAAATTTGTAATTAACAAATCACAATAAACAAATACCGGTACATATAGGTGTAAGCAATTTCTTTCCGCTCGGGGTTAAAATCTCGAATAGAAAATAGTTCGATTGGGAAAAAGTATAATTATTACCTATAGTACTATCCATTAAAATGAAGAAATATTTGACGATAAAACCTAGAAAATAAAAAATGCGCTCTTAACGTCCTAAAAAACTCATTTAAAGTCAATAACTCTCAGTTTATTAAATTTAAATTCTCTCACAAAATCATAAAAGATTTAAAATAATTTTAAGCATAAAATTTATGATTATCAAATAATTTTGCAATAAATTTAAAAATTTATAATATTTACTTAAAATTTATTGATCCGGGCAGATTGATAACCTTATTCTTTTATCTTTTTAATAAAATTCCTTAAGTTTAATTTGTCCATAATATTTAACCATTTATAAGTTTACATTGGTTTAGCAGAGAGAATTTTTGCATCTTCCACTAAAACGGAATACGAATAACCGGCACCAAAATCTTTATTTAATACTACTCTTCCTTCAACAATTATTGTTTGTCCGAGCGCCGCTTCATCTTTACTTGTGATGAGCATATCAAAGTTTCCATTTGATTCAGTTCCGTCCTGAATATGGATCCAATTGCGGCTCATAATACCCGGGTTATATTTTACAACCTTACCGCATATTTTAATTATTTTACCGGATAACTCATCTTTGCCGGAATAAATTTGTGAAACAGTTTTTCCGTCTGTAAGATGTTCAACCGAAATTTGTTGACGTTGTGATGAATTTACCTGCTGGTGTACTGACGATAATGTTTGTCCCTGCTGCAAATTGGGAGATATACTTTGTACAAAATAAACGCTTGGAAAAGTCCGGTTAAGAACATCGCTATGAAAGTTCTTCATTTCCATTCCCTGTGAATAATAAAGAGTTTCATCTTTTTCTGCTTTCATTTGCGGAGCAGCAATCCAGTATTCATTTCCGTTTTCGGATACATGCAGATAAGTATAATTTGATACATCCATAAAATCCAATACTTTAACTGCATGTGTACCCGCAGGTAAATTGCTATCAGGAATTTTATTTTCATCCTTCTTACATGACGTTAAAGTGAAAATCAAAATTATAGAAATAGCTAATAATTTTTTCATGTGATTCCCGAAAATAGTTTTTATAAAAATTGACTTTACAATTGATAAACAAGCTATAGATCTTAAATATCGAAAAATAAAATTTAGTAAACAAACTTCTTTTTAATGTATTATTTTAATAAAATTCCTGATAAAATAAAGCCTGTCAGCACACAATTACTAAAAATATTTATAATATACTATTTATTATCATTACAAAAGATAGTTTTTTTAATTAGACAAGTTAATAGAAATTGTTAATTTTGAGTTGAATTTATTATTTGCAGGAACATTAATGATTTTACAAATAACTATTTTGCTATTTTAATAAATCGTCACTGATGAGTTGAATGGAAAATTTACATTTTTGGATATCTCAATACGGGTATTGGGGAATTTTCTCACTTCTGATGCTGGGAATAATTGGATTGCCGGTACCGGATGAAACTTTACTAACATTTTCCGGTTATTTGATTTTTCATGGCGAATTAAAATTAATTCCTACTTTTTTATCCGCATACTTAGGAAGTGTTGCCGGAATTTCCATCAGTTATGCTATTGGCAGTACATTCGGGTACCACATCTTAGTAAAATACGGCCATTTTATACACATTACTGAAGAACGATTGGGAAAAGCACATTTATGGTTTGAAAAAATAGGCAGATGGTCTCTCCCGGTAGGTTATTTTATTCCCGGCGTTAGACATGTAGTGGCTATACTTGCAGGAACATCGAAACTGCAAATGTGGGAATTTGCATTATTTGCATATTCGGGGGGGTTAATCTGGGCTGTTTCTTTCCTTTCCATCGGCTACTTTTTTGGCAAGCATTCCAGAATTGTGCTTCGTTCGATCAATCAACACATTATTCTAATTTCTATTATTGCACTTATATTTTTAATTTTATTTTATATTATCAAAAAGTATTTCTATAAAAAGAAATAATATAAATTACGATTCTATCCCACCTGAACTATTGCCTGCATCAACGAGATATCTTTTAATTTTTTGAGTTGTAGTTTTTTCAAATTCTTTATCCCTGATATAAAATTTCTTTATCTGTTTATGAATCGGTAATTCTTTATTTACCTCTTTAATAACCTTAGCAATAGTTTCCTTAATTAATTCATCCGTAATTTTTACATTATTAACTTCAGAATATTCAATAAACAACTCTGCTTCTATTACAATTTGAGCCGCAATTATTTCATCATGTTTGTCATTTTTTTCGCCAAAGACTAAGGATTCCAGCACATAAGAGTTGCGATTAATAATATCTTCTATTTCCTCAGGAAATACATTCTCGCCGTTTTTAGAAAGGATAACATTTTTCTTCCTGCCGCTTATATGAAGAAATCCATCAGAATCAATAAATCCGAGGTCACCGGTTTTAAACCAGCCATTTTCAAATGATTCTTCAGTAAGTTTTTCATTTTTATAATAGCCCGGCATAATATTTAGTCCTTTTGCATATATTTCGCCGACTCCATCGGAGGATTTATTATTGATTTTTATTTCAATACCCGGCAAAGGCAAACCTGCGGCATCATCTTTAAAATTATCAAGCTGATTTAATGCTAAAATAGGTGATGCTTCCGTCAATCCATAACCCTGGATAAAATTAAAACCAAATTCCCTCAGGCCTTTGGCAATTTTAGGGTCAGGCGCAGCTCCACCTGCAATAAAAATCCTAACTACTCCACCAAATTTTTCATGAAGTTCTTTGAATATTCTTTTCTTTAAGCTTTTCCATCCTATTGCAGAAGTTATATTTGTTACTGTAATAAGCGGAGGGATTACTTTTGATTTAATTTTATCTTCATTAATTGTTTTATATATACGTTTAAACATTTTATCAAAAAGCAGAGGAACACCCAGAAGAATTGTAGCTTTAACATTTTGCAAATCGTCAACAACGGTTTTCAAAGAACGGGCGTAATGGACTGAAGCACCCGAATACAAAGGACAAAGTGTGCCGCAAGTGCATTCATACTTGTGGTGGATAGGCAGTACCGATAAAAATTTATCTTCCGGAAAGATCTTTATAAGACTTGTCATAGCCATCAAGTTAGCAGAAAGATTTTTCTGGCTCAGCATAACACCTTTAGCCCTCCCCAACGAACCCGAAGTAAAGATAATTTCAGACATTTCATCGGGATTTATACCGGGAAGTTCTTTCAAGCTTATAATATCAGCGTGATTTATTAATTCGGTCATTGAATTAATGCCGTCTTTAGCTTTGACAAGGTCCATACTTATATAAAATTTCATATTTTTCAATGAACTCATTTTTTCTCTAAACAGAGTTTCAAATGGTTCCGAGAAAACAATAGCTTCTGCATCGGATTCATGTATAATATTAAGTATTTCATTTGTATTAAGATTTTTATCAATAGGAACGGCAACATAGTTAAAGGTCATTGATGTAAGGTAAGTAATAACCCATTGAACTCTATTCTCACTTATAATAGCTATATGGGACCTTTCAGGCAAACCTAACTTCTTAAGAGCACTGCCAAACTTTAGAACAGTATCTAAAAGTTGGTTAAATGTTAAATAGCCCAAGGGAGTGTCTGCGAGATCCTCTAATGCAGTTTTGTTTTGATACAAGGAAGCTGATTTTATCAGCATATCCTGAATAGATGTAATTTCTTGCGGATGATAAATTACTAATTTTTTCATTATTCCCTACCGCTTAAATGATTAATTTTGATTACTTATTCAAATGAATTAAAAATTGACCTGAAGAAAATACGAAAAATAATACTTATTTCTTCAATGCAGGAAACTGACCGTTATAATTGATACCTCATTCCGATGAAAAAACGCTCAATGACTTTTTTCAATTTCAACCAGCCTGTAATAGCAGGCTGTTGCAAATTGCCTCAACTTTTAACACCTCAATTTAAATTGAACAGGCCAGATGAAATACAGCCGAAATAATATCCGGCTTACGTTAAAACCAGATAATTAATAGACTAACTCAGAAAGCTGTCTGAACCTGGATTTCGGCCAAAGGCTGATGCGCCTATGGCTCAAAACGGAATTTAGGATTATCAGGATTTTTAAATGCTTAATTTTGATTTAATAAATCCTTTAGTCCTGAGATTTAGTTTTATTTGCTTTATCAACAATTTTCAAATCATTTTGGCTTGGCACCCATCCCTTTGAGAAAAGCTGAAAACTATTTATAATTTCAAGCTCCCGGCATGAACCTGCCTGACGGTAGGCAGGTGCCCGGGTAATCTTAAATATCATTAGCGTAATTTCAGTTAATCACTATAATTCAACAGTTTTATTATATCTTCCTTTCATTGGAAGATTTTCAAGTTTCAGAACCCCTCTTGGACAAACTGCGGCACAAATACCACAACCGACACACGATGAACGAATAATATTCTGTCCCCTTTGTGCATACCATTTTACATCAATCCCCATCTCGCAATAAGTTGAACAATTACCACACGAAATACATTGGCTTCCATTAACAGTAATCCTGAATTTAGAAAAATATTTTTGGAGCAATCCTAAAGTCGCAGCCATTGGACATCCAAAACGGCACCAAACACGACTGCCGAAAACCGGGTAAAATCCGACACCAATTATTCCTGAAAATAATGAGCCAATAATAAACCCGTACCATTCTGAAAAATTTTGGGAAGCCCATCCAAGAAGCTTTCCGTTGGATGCGGAATTAACCCATAATAATAATGTAGTTATAATGATAAAAGCTAAGACCGAGTGAACCAACCATCTTTCAAATTTCCAGGCTTTAAGTGATTTATCGGAGTTTTGCCTAAACGGATCACCCGCAGTTTCTGCAAGCGCTCCACATCCGCATACCCACGAACAATACCACCGTTTACCGAAGAAATATGTAAGCACAGGTGTTGCTACTAAAATCATCATTGCGCTCCAGAACACCATAAAATATCCAAGCGCTTCGCCGTTTGAGGTAAGATATTTGATTTCACCCGGGAAAAGATATTGGTATTTCAACGGCCAGAAATAATTAAAATAAAATTCCGGTTTATTGAGCCTGATAAGAATAGACGGGATTAAGAATGAAAATCCTAACTGGAAAAAACTAACGGATAAAGATCTGATAATCTGGTAGCGGTTATGCCTGTATTTTACAATCATTCTCACAGCCATTATAATTACTGCCAATGTATAAAGAGTTCCGTATAAAAACCATCTATCCGCACGTTCGGCCCGGAGCGAATAACTTAAGGGATTTAAAAGATTAACCCAGTTTTGGATCATACCGGGAAACCAATAGAGCACTACATAAAAACCTGTTAATACCATACCTAAAATCCATGCAATCATTTTCCCGGAAGTAATTGAATCAAAAAATATCTGGTTATTTTTTATACCGGCGGGCGCGTCTTTCATTTGAATTAAAAAATAGAAAATGGATCCGGATACAATTAAGCCAAAGCTTAACAAAGAATATAGAACAGGCTGAGCATTGGACACGCCAGTAATACAAATCATAAAAAAAAGAAAGCCGGTGCCAATTAAAGCTATTCCAACTCTTTTTAAAAATTCAATATTTTTTTTGTTACTATAAATTCCAGAGGATTCAATATTTACCATATTCATATATCACCATTTTCGTTAATACATTTCAACAAACTTCTTCTTTATGACCAATTTTGCAGCAGGATTTTGCTGATTATATTTTCCCAGAATCTCATTTTCATATTTCATATAAAACTCAGGGTCAAAATTAGCGGCCCTTAGATTTTCAAGAACAAATTCAACTGTTTTTTTCTGTTTAATCCAATTTTCAAATATCGTATGCCGCAACCTTATACCAAAAGCATTTACACCTAAAATTACTTTGTCCATTTTTGAATATACCAGACGGATACATATTTTACCTGAAGCATGTTCCCAAAAAAATGAGTCTTCACCATCCGCAGGTACATTAGCAACGAAACCATAAGTTTGATATTCTATGTCCAAAAACTTTGCAGAATTATACCAAATACCCCTATTATATTTTATTTTTTCACCTAAAATATTCCGGGCAAGGATTTCAGCCTGCATTTTACCGGTGTACCATAATTGTTCAACCCTGCCTGATATAGGCGCAGGTGCATCCGACGCAATTTTTGATGTTGTAATAATTTCAGCACAATCGCCGGCAGAATACACATCCTGAATGTTTGTTTCGAGATATTCATTTACAAGGACCCCCCTTGCGGTTTTAATTCCAGAATTAATAAGTAAATCAATATTAGGATGGACGCCGGGAGTTAGTCCGACAAATTGACAAGCGATCTCTTCACCCTTAGTTGTAAGAATTGCCTTTACCCTTCCGTTACTACCTGAAATTATCTCTTTTAATTCAGTCTCCAGTTCGAGGTTCATACCATGTTCCACAATATGCCTGCCAACCATTGATGCCTCTTCCTTAGGAAGGATGCTGCCCCAGTAAAATTTTTCACGCACTAAAAATGTTACATGAATATTTCTTGATAGGAGCATTTCACCCAATTCAATACCTATTAAACCGCCGCCGACAATAACTGCTCTCTCGATATTTTTAGTATTTTCTTCAAGAAGTTCTAAATCCTGTTTTGAGTACAATCCCTGGACTCCCGGCAAATCCCTGCCAGGCCAGCCGAATTTGTTAGTTTTTGAGCCTGTGGCAATGACAAGCTTATCATATGAAATAAAATCATTATTATCGAGTGTAATTTTTTTTTCATTTGTATTGATAAAAATAACTTTATGATATAATAGTTCGATCCTGTTCTTTTCATAAAACCAATCCTCATAGGGTTTAATATTTTCCCATTTCATATGCCCCATATAAACATACATTAATGCAGTTCTTGAAAAGAAGTACTTTGATTCATCCGATATAATTGTGATGCGCATATTACTATACTTCCTGACAAAACGTGCAGTAGTAATGCCCGTTATTCCATTACCTATTATAACCAGATGCTGCATCATCAACTTTCTTTAGAACTCAAATAAATATTTAAGCAATTTATGACCGTTATTGAGATTAATAACAGCTGGAAATATATTTATCAGCTCATAATAAATCATAACAATTTCATAACAATATTATATCATTTCAGATATGAATCCGAGACGAAAATATATTTATTTTCTCTATTTAAAATTGATTTACAGCATTCATTAAAAATGCGATCTTGAAATTTGTGTTCATTTGAATTAGATTAAAATCTTATAAAAATAAAAAATCGCAGAATGAATATTTTTGACCGTACAAATAGAATCAAGCACAATTACGCATGTATTTGTTGTTGCAATTTCGTTAACCCACCGGCGGAATATCGGATTGTATTAAATAATAGAATTACATAAAAGATTAAAAATCAAAACTATTAAACCCGCTGGCGATAAAAATTGACAGCGGGTTTTTTATTTTAAAGTATTGACTACAGGAGCTAAAGAAATTTTTAATAAAAAAATAATAAGGATTCATAATGAGTACCGGAAGATATAAATTAGATAAAAATGCGTTAAGATTTAACCAGGGAGCAATTATAGTGTTAACAGCTACGGCTTTTTTATTACAACAACCCTGGCTGGTTGCTTTTATATCGGCAGTTCTGCTAATTGGAACAATCTTCCCGCATGCAGGGCTATTTAAGTTGATTTATTTACATGCTGCAAAGCCGCTGGGCATTATTAAACCTAAAATTGTTGAAGAGGATAGCGCTCCGCACCAGTTTGCGCAGGGGCTTGGGGGCGTTTTTCTACTATTTTCTTTCATTGCGCTTCAGTTTAATCTGGGTATACCCGGATGGGGCTTGTCATTTGTTGTGCTGGCACTTGCATTTATAAATCTAACAGTAAATTTTTGCCTCGGATGCTATATATATTTTCAGTTGAATAAACTGGGAATTATTCACAGGACAACGGTTTAAAGAGGTTAAAATGACAGAAAGAATTATTTTATTAGCTGCATTATTTACATTATCGGCATTGTTCAGCTTAAGGTACAGGCTTACTAAAAGTAAGCTACATATTCAGTTACCTGCAAAATACCTTACTCAAAATTCATTACCAACTATTTTGTATTTTTGGACTAATCAATGTGTACAATGTAAAACTTCACAAAAGCCGGTGTTGAACAGCCTGCAATTTAAAGACCCTAAATTTAATTTAATAAGCATTAATGCTTTTGATGAAAGAGATTTAATATCCTTATTTAAAATTAAAACCGTACCAAGTACAGTAATTTTTACTGCGGACGGCAAAAGTATGTTTATAAATAATGGATTTATAGATGAGAATATACTTTCTAAACAAATTGAAGCTTCGACAGTTTAACAAGAATTAATTAAATGGATTTTTCGAACCTTTTAATAGTAATTCGATAGTCCCCTTTATTCGTTTAGCTCTTGTATCATCTCTTTTAGCTTCCAAAATCCATAGTACATATTCTTTCTTATGGCTGAAAGCTAAAGAATTAAAAAGCTCAAATGCTTTTTTATTTTTATGAAATTCTTTTTGCAAGTCTTCGGGCGGAGTAATAATCCTCTTTTCTTTGTTAACATATTTCCTGAAATTATCCGGTGAAACAGAAACAGAATTCTTTGTTCCGGTTAAAGGCACGGGTTTAATCCGGAAAGCCGACCAGGTTTCATCTATTGAAACGATAGCAACTCCTGTAAAGCCGTTCTTTTTTAAAACCGGAAAACTTATATCCCTATTAAGATCAGTTTTTATCTTTGAACTTTTTTTAGGATAAGTTATCCAGATGCTACCGCCGTCCTTAATAGAATTCCTGCATACAGGCAGAGCTTTTTCAAGATCCGCCACACTTGAGACAAAATATTGAATAAAATCGCAATTTTTAATAATTTTTTCAGAAATTGCAGCTTTTTGAGGCAAGGGTTTTAACCTGGCCAAATATCCTTCAGGTGAATTTAAAACAACAAGAATGAGACCTGATTTTATATGAAGTTTTTTATTTAAAATGTTTTCCATAAAAGTTCTTGCTTCTTAATGGAATTTTTTCCTATTTTAGAGTAAAGTTATTCAACTTATTAAAACTTACTTTAAAAAATAATTAAAAACTGCCGACCGTCAAATAATTGCGGGCATACAAGTAATGGCAGTTAAGAGTTCTTTTGCTAAAAATTTGATGCTTAACTAAATTTTCTATTTCAATAATCTAATTTATATGAGCAAAACTCTCAAGCAATTAAAAAGAATAATAGTTTCAATAATAGGATTTACTATACTATTAATTGGAATAATATTATTGGCGACCCCCGGTCCCGCCAGTTTAGTTATTCCTGCCGGTTTGGCTGTTTTAGCAACCGAATTTGTTTGGGCAGACAAACTTCTTAAAAAAGTTAAATTGCGATTAAAAAGAAGTTATTGGAAATCATTAGTCTTATCAAAAGAAATTCCACCTGCTGAGATTCACACAGAGAGCATCAAAACAAACTGGTAAAAATACTTCACGGTTTCTTAATCAACTCTAGCTTAGGAATAATTTAAAAATGTCAGAATCTATTGACCAAGATCTTCGTTATCCTATAGGGCGTTTAAACTTTGAATCAGAAATAAATGCGGATATGATAAGTTTCTATATTCAGGATCTGGAAGAAGCCCCCTCAAATTTACGTAATGCGGTTGAAGGACTTTCAGAAGCACAACTTGATTCTCCTTACCGACCAGGCGGTTGGACGATAAGACAGGTAGTACATCATTTGTCCGACAGCCATCTAAACAGTTATATAAGGTTTAAATTAGCGCTGACTGAAGAAAATCCGGTTATTAAGCCTTATGATGAAAAAAAATGGGCAGAGCTTGCAGATACTTTTAATACTAATATCTATATATCTGTTGAACTTTTGACAAACCTTCATACCAGGTGGGTAAATTTAATAAAGTCACTTTCCCGGGATGATTTTAAAAAAACTTTTCGCCACCCTGAATCCGGATTGATAAGCCTTGAAAAAACATTGGCAATATATGCCTGGCACAGTAAACATCATATAGCACATATTGTTTCCCTGCGTAAAAGAATGGGCTGGTAATTCTATTAATTTATTAATGCAGCACACTGCGAGCATTAACCGGAATTTCACATCTAATGTAAATTATTACTTAACTATTTTATTTAAGAAGATTTTAATTATATTTTTATTATTCAAAACGGATAATAATTTTCTGCTTTCTTATTTCATTTAACAAAAAATCAATACCACTTTATATTTCATAAGCAATCAGAAATAATAGTTTCTGCCTGCAAATATGAATAAATACTATATTAGCAAGCCTTTTCTAAAATTGCCCGGAGTGTAAGAATCAATTCAAGAGAAGCAGGGTGTAAAAATTTAATTTAAGGTTTTCCGGTTTAAAATATTTAATTTAGCTGTAGTATTTAAAATCTCATTAGTGCCGGCAAGTTTATATTCTGAAGGACATATTGAAAATTGAAGAGTAGTTTAGGTTTAAATATTTGGACTGTTTTTTTCCTTTTATTTACCGGTTGTAATGGGATAAAAGAAAAAGGAGATTCTGCCTATATTGCTTCCATACAAAAATGGCACGGGGAAAGAATTGAAAGATTAAAAAAAGATAACGGCTGGCTTAATCTTGTTGGACTATACTGGCTAGATGAAGGAGAAAATTCTTTTGGTTCCGGACCTTTAAATAAAATAGTTTTTCCTAAAGATAAGGCGCCCTCAGACATCGGAATTATCATATTAAAAAACGGTAAAGCAAGCATAAGAATTAATAGGGGAATTGATGTAAAATCAAGCGGCAAACCGGTTTCGGAATTAAATCTTGTAAGCGATTCAGCCGAGAGTGCTACCGAACTTGCACTGGGTTCATTAAGATGGGTATTGATTTCGCGAAGCGGAAAATACGGAATAAGGTTGAGAGATCTGGATGCTCCATTGGTTAATAATTTTAAAGGGATAGAAACATATCCTATAAATGAGGATTGGCGGCTTAAAGCTAAATTTGAACCATACAATTCACCTAAAATTATTCCGGTATCTACTATAATCGGAACGGTAGAGAATGACACTGTTCCGGGTGAACTTGTTTTTGAAATTAGAGGTGCGGAATATAAACTTGATCCTATAAAGGAAGGTACGGAATTATTCATAATTTTCGCAGATAAAACAAACGGCAGTGAAACATACGGTGCCGGCAGGTTTTTATATGCATCAATACCGGACAGTTCAGGTAATGTTGATTTAGATTTTAATAAGGCATATAATCCGCCTTGTTCATTTACAAAATTTGCAACGTGTCCGCTTCCACCTAAGCAAAATCACCTTAATATTGAAGTTACTGCAGGCGAAAAATTTTATGGCGAAGGCCACTAGTAATTATTCAAATATGATTGAAAGGAGAAATAAATAATGAAAAAATTCTCAAATTATTACCAGGATTTTTTTGAATCGACTGAAATAAATTTACGAGACATGACTGAAGAAACTGCAAATTTATCTGCTGAACCCGGTAAATGGACAAGGAAAGAAATATTAGGTCATTTAATCGATTCTGCAGCAAACAACCACGCAAGATTTGTAACCGGCCAGTTTTCAGATGATCTTCTTTTCACATCCTACGATCAGAATGCCTGGGTGAAAGTACAAAATTATAAAGATGCTTCATGGGATTCATTGATTACACTCTGGGTTACATACAACAAACACATTCTTCACTTAATAGATTCCATACCGGAGGAAATTTTAACTGAATCAAGAGAGATTCATAATCTGGATGAAATTTGCTATCAACCCGCACCTGCTGATGAGCCGGCAACACTGGAATACTTAGTTGAAGATTACTTTGACCATATGCAGCATCATCTCGAAAGTATTTTTTCATAATTAAATTAAGAATAAGGAACCTGCTCATTAAGAGACCGGGAGATGTATGAAAAGACGCCGTTCTTTTTTGTACCATATAACAGTATTTGTTATTTCACAGCTCGCCTGGCTTGCATTGCTGGGGATCTGGATCTACTGGTATGTAACCAATTATATAATATTAAAAAATGTTGGGAACAAACTATCTCCCGAGATAATGTATAACGGGACTAACGTTATACCCTTTATCGGCGGAATTGTTTTGCTTGTAAGTATTGCATTCGGCATGTCATTGATTTTTCGCCACCTGAATGTTCAGTTGAGACTAAATAATCTTTATGATAATTTTATTTCAAATATTACACATGAATTAAAATCTCCGCTTTCATCAATTCAATTATACCTTGAAACGCTGAATTCACGAAATGTACCTGTGGAAAAACAGAAAGAATTTATCGGTATTATGATCAAAGATGCCGGACGTCTTAAACATCTTATAAATTCAATCCTGGAAATTTCTGCATTAGAACAGAAAAAGGTTTCACATGATTATCACATTTACTCTGCAGACAAATTATTAAGAGAACTAACGGACGGAGTAATTGAGCAATTTAATTTGACGAAAGATTCGGTTAAAGTAGAGGGCATTACGGGCTGCGAATGTTTGGCTGACAAAAATGCTATGAAGATAGTATTGAATAATCTTACTGAGAATGCAATAAAATACTCAAAGAAACCGATTATGATTTGCGTAAAATTAAAAGTCCAGTTTGCAAAGATAATTATAGAATTTACCGACAACGGTATCGGAATACCGGCATCAGAATTAAAAAAAATTTTCAATAAATTTTACAGAATTTACGGCGATAATATTCCAAATGTTAAGGGAACAGGTTTAGGCTTATATTGGGTAAAAGAGATTATCAGAAGCCACCGTGGGAAGATTTCAGCTTTTAGTGAAGGGAATGATAAAGGGTCCACGTTCAAGATAGAACTACCTGTCTATAGTGAGTTCTTAAGAAAATTCAAAAAAAATATTCCAGTAAATATTATAAGAAGAGAATTAAGTGATAAGACGGAGAATTCTATATGACCGGCGAAAATAAAATACTACTTGTGGAAGATGAAGAAACGCTGGCAGTAGGATTAGAATTTAACCTGACTGAAGAAGGATATACGGTTACTTGGGCTAAGGATGGTAAAGTGGCCCTGGAAATTTTTAATTCACAGGAATTCGATTTAATAATATTGGATATTATGCTACCCTATATCAATGGTTTTGAAGTTGCAAAAAGAGTAAGAAAAAAATCCCCCCAAATGCCTATTCTTATATTAAGCGCAAGATCCGGCGTTGAAGACAGGGTAAAAGGTTTGGAACTAGGTGCAGATGATTATTTACCTAAACCCTTTCACCTTCAGGAACTTCTTCTCCGGATTAAGGGAATGCTCAAACGGAAAATGTGGTACAAAGACGCGACTTCGGTTCAGCCGGTTTATAGTTTTGGCGATAACAAAATCAATTTTGAAAATCTTGAATGTAATACAAAAGATTCTCACTTAAGGCTTACCCAACAGGAGGCTATGGTTTTAAAATATTTAATCGACAATAAGGGGAAGATAGTTTCAAGAAAAGAATTAATTGAAAATGTCTGGCATATGAATCCTGAAATAGAAACCCGGACAGTTGATAATTTTATAGTAAGGCTCCGGAAATATTTTGAAACCGATCCATCGGATCCAGTTTATTTCAAAAGTATAAGGGGTGCAGGTTATATGTTTAACGGGGAATAGTTAAGTAATAATTAATTATCATTTTTAGCCTGGTAATTAAATGTAATTTTTAGATGAGCCTCACGTTGAAGGTGGGGCTCACATTTAACAAGAAATTTAATAATCATTCATGTCAAAATTAAAATCATTTATGTCGTTATCAAAGTAGTACTCATCGTCAATATCTTTGCCAAAATGTTTTTTATAAATCCCCTTATATTTATCGAATAAATTATCAGGTACTTTTTTATTATTAATTATTAATTTTTTAGAATTGAACATCATATTAAATTGTTCATCTTCTGATTGAATCAACCGGTCATTAAAGAGTTCATGCCTCATGTCTTTAATAAATGCTTTATACTTTACCGTCCATTCTTTCACGCCTTTCAGATCCACTTTAAAGTTCTTCAAACTTTCTGTTATCTTATCCATGTTTTTAGTAAAGTCTTTCATGTCAATATGGAAATCCTCATTAAAAATTCTGTTGTGTTTCATCTCCTCATCAAATTTATTCATCCCTTCATTGAAATTGTCCATATTGCACTCAAAGTCCATAGGATTAATTTTTATGTTTCGCAAATTTTTCATTAATTCCCGCATACCCTTATTAAATGCTAAAGTATCAAAGTGAAAAATAAAATTCAGTTTTCGCAAATTTCGCATATTGTATCTTAAGCTATCCAAATCTTTATAGAATTGTTTACTATCAACAAGCGAATCGCGATTATTAAAATTACTATCTCCAAAATCCCATTTCGGATCAAGCATATTGTTACTCAAATCAGGAGCATTTAAATTAGGGCGGGGGAAATTTTCCCATTTATTGTTCCGATCATGATGTAATTCTCCCAGTTCATCATTAACCATGCCTGTATAATCTTCTAAATTATCTTCAGGTATTTTATTTCCGTTTTTATATAGTTGGACTAACTGCCCGTCTTTGAATACAGCCTTCCAGTAAATATCCTTTCCGTTTTTATTCAGATGGAATGTGAATACATTTTGGTTTTCCTGCTGATCTTCTGCTCCGGTTTTATTAATAAGATTTTTTGGGGCAGAAGGGCTGCAGGAATAAAGAAAAACCGAAGACAGAAATAATATTAAAACAGAAATTGCTTTACTAAATTCTTTCTGTTTACCATAAAAAGTAAAGTTTGTTTTCATACTAACCTCCCGGGACAATTCTTATAAATCGAGCTGTCCGTTTTTTATTGAATACTTCAGTTTAATATGTTTTATAAGTTCTGACGTGTCATTAGATAAATAGTTAGCAGGAAAGCGGATATTCGTCTATTAAATTGATAAGCGGTTTTTATGGATGATAAGCAAAAAGTACTAAGTAACTAACCGGAATTTTTTAATTTATCTTTAAATACCTTACGGAATTTTTCAACTTTAGGCGCAATAATAAAGGAACAATATCCCTGATTTGGGTTTTTTTCAAAATAACGCTGGTGATATTCTTCAGCTTCGTAGAATATAATAAACTTTGTAATTTCTGTAAGGACAGGTTTATCCCAAGCGCCGGAAATATTTAATTTGTCTTTATAATGTTCCGCCACCTTTTTTTGTTCTTCATTATGATAAAATATAACCGAACGGTATTGAGTACCAATATCATTTCCCTGTTGGTTCAAAGTAGTCGGGTTATGAGTTTTCCAGAAAATTTCCAACAAATTATCATAAGAAATAATTTGAGGATTATATGTTATCTGACAAACTTCTGCATGCCCGGTTTTTCCCGAACATACTGCCTGATATGAAGGATTAGGAAGGCTACCTCCTGAATAACCTGAAACTACCGAATAAACTCCCTGAAGCCCGTTAAAAATTGCTTCTGTACACCAAAAACAGCCAGAGCCGAATGTTGCAATCTCTGATTTCATAACCTGATCATTAACCATCATAACCTTTCATTTAAACAAAAAGAAGGACAGTTTCTCTAATTTCTTTCCAAATTTCCGATTTTATAAATTTCTTAAACTCGCCATCTTTCCCGGGAAACTTGTCTGCTAACTCAAGAAACGATATTCTATTTCCTGAATTTAAAGTACATTTTTCTGAAATATATTTAATCCATTCGACTTTTTTTGTGCTTACTATCCACTCTGCATGCGATGAACGGGTTTCCAGGGACAGACTGCTATTTTCAGCACTAACTTTTTTTATTAGAGGCACGCTGCCAAGCCAGATTGCATGAGCACCTAACTCATTTTTTATGCCGGTATTATTGACTATGAACTCATTAATCATATTTGTGCTTACTGTAGGTACCGGCACTTTAAAATCAAACCACTGCTGAAGATCACGGTTAAGGCCTATTCCGTGCATAAAATTATACAGCGCTTTTTTTAAGCCTTCCGAATATTTGTTATAAATTATCCCTGTAAGGTCAATATGCTCAAGATTATCATTTGCAAAAGGATTATTAGTAGAAGACAAAATCTTTATTTTAAATAATGCGGGATTTTTGGCTACCGGGCTGTGAACGGTAAGAGTAAATAAATGCCAGAATCCTGATTGGAATAGATCAAGAAGAATAAACTGTCTGACAAGGTCAAGGCTGTTGATTATTTCCTGTTCAGTTTGCGTTGGAAATCCATACATTAAATAAGAATGGGCCATAATTCCTGCAGCTTTGAAATTACTGCATACCACAGCAGCTTGTTCAAGAGTAACCCCTTTATTGATAAGTTTTAACAACCTTTCATCGGCGACTTCCAGCCCGCCGCTTACCGCAACACAACCTGAAGCCGCCATCAATCTGCAAAGATCTTTTGTGAACGCTTTTTCATACCGGATATTTCCCCACCAGCTTACCGGTAAATTACGTTTTATTATCTCAACGGATAATTCCTTCAATATAGCAGGAGGAGCAGCTTCGTCTGTAAAATGGAACGCCGTTCTGCCTGTTTGAGCAATCATATCTTCCATCCAGTTGACTATAGTAATTGCATTGGCAGGAGAATACCTTGAAATGTAGTCCAGTGTAACATCGCAGAAGGAGCATTTGCTCCAATAACATCCATGCGCCGTTATTAACTTATTCCAATAGCCGTCAGACCAAATTCTGTGCATAGGATTTAACATTTCAGTAAGGGCAATGTATTTATGCGGTTCAATACCTTCAATTGAGGGTGGTGAAAGATCCTTGTGGCTGACAATTTTTGGAAATGCATCGTCATTATATATAATTTCATTGTTATTAAACGTAAACGTCCTTACCCACTTGTTATTTTTCTCTTTTGATTCAAGGTTTTTTATGATATTATAAAGCGGAAGTTCACCATCATCGAAAGTAATAAAATCGACGAAGTTAAAAATCCGTTTATCCGATAAACTTCTTAATTCTGTATTTAGATAACCGCCCCCGATAATAATTTTAATTGAGGGATAATTATTTTTGACAAATTTAGCTGAAACCAGAGAACCTAAAAGGTTCCCGGGAAAAGGGATAGTATAACCGATTAAATCCGGCTGAAAATCTTTAATAACATTCCCGGTTTCTTCAACCATGATTTTTTCAATTAAGTTTAAAGGGCGTTCCAGCTCATCTAAAATAAAATCAAAAGAAGGAGGACTTACGGCAATATTCTCCGCATAACGGCTCAGACCGAAATGTGGTGTTATTGTTTTTTTAATAATTTCGGTTAAGTCATCAATCATAAGAGATGAATAATATTTAGCCTTATCTTGTAAACCGAAATAGCCGAACGCTTCAATTTCATTAATTTGCCTAGTAAAAGCTTCACCCTGGGGCAAATAATTTTCTCCAACTATTCTATAGGCCAGATTTGGATTTTTACCCTGCAGGAAAGAAATGACAGGTTCGATAGTATCAATATAGTTTTGCTGAAGCAACACAGCACGCTGTACAAAATTTTCATTACAATTTGAACTTTTGATTTCAGAAAAAATTTTTATCAATCCATTACGAGAAAATATCTTTAGGAAGACTTCAAGAGACAAATCAAAGCTTTTCGCTTTATAGCCTTTTGATTTCAGATAACCGGCAAGATACGTTGTTGAAGGATAAGGCGTATTAATCTGAGTAAACGGCGGAATAACTAATAATGTTTTTATCATATCCAGGACTTTTTATAATTTACAACAGGTTGAAAATAAGCCCTAATATTAAAAAAGCAAAACGAAGTGTGCAAAAAAACTCCTGCATTCGATATCGGATTACAGGAGCATAAATGCTAGTTTTTCTTATAATTGAATTATCTCCCTTTAGAAATTCCCGATCCACCGCTAAAATCTGTATTGCCCAAAGATGCTTTACCAAAATAAGTTAAATGAGATCCGCCGCTTTGTTCAGTATTAAGAGCACCATTCATTGTTATTTCCACCACAGAACCACCCGACAGGTCAGCATCAACATCATTAACTTCAAAGTTTTTCAGCTTAAAAATGCTGCCCCCGGAGCCATCAACTTTAAGATTTTTTCCCTGCCCGTATAATTCAGCCACACTCCCACCGGACAATTCCATTTCAATTTTCCCGCATTTTAAATTTCCATTAATAGAAGAACCTCCGGAAAGTTCTGCACTGAACTTCGTGGTTGATACATCCATATTAATATTCCCGATAGAACCACCGCTTAATTCTAAACGGATGAGAGAGGGCATTTTAATATTTACCTCAATCTTATTATGCCTTCCCCAATCGAAAAAGAAAGAATCTCTTTTTATATATAATTTTAATGAATTTCCATCCTTTTCAACTCTTAAATATTTAAAATCATCCTGATCGGCAATTACTTCAATGCTAAAGGAATCCGACTGGGTAACCTTCAAATGCATTCCTGAACTTACATCAACAGCAGAAAAATCTTTATAATTATAAGTTTTAGTAATTCTATCGGAAGCATAGGATATTGAAATAAAAAGAATAAATGCGGTAATCATTAAAATATTTAGAACAGACATTTTCATATTATACCTCTCAATCGAATTATTATAATTAACAAAACTATTGTTAATACTTTAAAGACTAAATTATCTCATCTTTGGTTACAGGTTAGCAAAAAATGCTGACTTCAATAGTTTGACTTCGCATTAAGCCAGATGGTTGGGGGGTAAGGTTTATTCATTAAGATAAAAATGATGATGATTAAAACATAAATTTCAATAATCGTTTGTTAAAAAGAAAATATACTTAAATAAATTTAGCCGTAAAAATAGTCTTATAAGAAACTAAAACTTCATTAATTCACATTTAATTTCAAATACTTTTTCATATACTTCATTAAGAGTATTAACTATTTCATACTTTTTAGTCTTGGGGTGTTGTATACCGACTTTGCCAAGTACTATTCCCCGTATAATATTATTCTTATACCCGGGCAGATCGAGAAAATCTTTTTCATTCACGGGGTCATCTGTTATTGCAGTATCAATCTTAATTTTTTGGTTTTTTATAGCTTGGCTCTTTCTTTGTGTAACAAAACGGTATTTAAAAATATTGGATGTTTATCAAGAAGAAATTTTATCACCTGCAGGAAGAATAAAACTAAATTCAGAACCTTCCCCCTGCTTTGATTTAACAGTTATTTCACTATTATTCAATTCTATAAATTCCTTACAAAGGATTAATCCAAGCCCGGAGCCTTTTTCATTTTGCGTGCCTGATGTTGATATATCCTGCCCAATTTGAAATAACCGATTTATTTTATCCTGGCTCATTCCTTCGCCTGTATCAGATACGCTTATAGTTACAAAATCTTTTTTCGCTTTTGCAGAAATATTTATTGTTCCCCCTTTTTTTGTAAATTTTATAGAATTTGATATAAGGTTCCTCAAAATGGTCTCAACCATATTCAAATCGGCAAAAATCATTACGTCAATATCAACATCCGAAGTAATCGAAATTCCTTTACTTGCAGCATTATTTTTAAATAACTCCGCTGTTTCTTCTACAGTTTTTTTCAGATCTATTTCTTCGGGTTCAAAAGTAATTTTACCTGTTTTAATTCTTGCCCATTGCAAAAGATTTTCTAAAAGATCAAACGTATTTTTTGTAGATTTTAGAATATTCCCAGCAATTGTACTAATCTCTTGTTTCGATAAAAAGCTTATTTCCTCGACCATATGGGTTGAATACCCCAATAATGCCATGAACGGACTTCGTAAATCATGTGCTATGATTGAGAAAAATTTATCTTTGCTTGCAATTTCCAGATTAAGTTCATTAATTGTTTTGTCAAGATCTTTAGTCCGTTCAATTACACTATTTTCAAGCACTTTATTTCTTTTTTCTATTGAATGCGTCCTTACTTTAAAAATAAGAATAACAATTAATAATGATCCTATCCCTACAAAAAGGCTGAACCACCAAGTCTGATAGAATTTAGGGATTATTACTATATTTAGAGAAGCTTCTTTTTCATTTTTAATACCATTACTATTTGATGCCCTGACAAAAAACGTATATTCCCCCGGAGGAAGATTTGTATATGTTGCATTGTTCCTGGATCCTACATTATTCCAGTCATTATCAAACCCCTCAAGTTTATACCTGAATGTATTTTTCTTTACATCGAAATAATCCAGAAGTGCAAATTCCAGCGTTATTACCGAATTTCCGCTTGGTATGGCTATACTTTTTATTCCCGTAATGGATTCTTTTAAGATCCCCTCTTTTGTTATGGGTACCGACTGATTGAATATTTTTAAATCCGTCAGGACTAACTGAGCTTGAAGATTTTCATCTTTGATATTTTCCGGATTAAAGTATACTATCCCGCTTTTGCACGCAAAGTACAAAGTGCCTTTTTTTGATTTAGAAGTAACATTTTGAACAAATTCCAAATCTTTCAGGCCGTTTCTTTTTGTATAATTAATAAATATTCCTTTTTTCCTGTTAAACTTTGACAGCCCATTATCCGTGCCTATCCATAAACAGCCCTCATTATCCTCCAGGATACTGGATATAGAATTTCCTGGTAATCCATTTGACTTAGTATATATAGTAATTTTACCAGTCGTCCGGTTATAAGCATTCAGTCCATCGCTTGTACCCAGCCAGATAATTCCGTCATGAGATTCCAATATTGAGAATACACGGTTCTCACTAATATGATTTAAATTACTTGAGTCCCTTGAGAAAGTAATAAATTTGTTTGTTCGAGGATTAAATTCGCTCGCACCCCCGCCGTCAGTTCCAAACCACATCATTCCTTTTGAATCTTCAAATACCGTCCATACAGCATCCTGACATAAACTGTTTGGGTTGGCGGGATCATGAAATAAACGATTAAACTTCCCGCTTTTTGTATCAAGACAGTTTAACCCCCACCATGTACCCGCCCAAATATGGCCGTTATGATCTTCACAGAGTGAGACTACACCGTTATTGCTTAATGAATTATTATCGTTATGATTATATTTATATACTATAAATTTTCCGGTTTTTGGATTATATTTATTTAACCCGCTATTGCTTGTACCTGCCCAGATATAACCGAGATGATCTGCCAATACTGACATTAAAAAATTTTCATTTAAGCTATTTTTATTTCCGGGCTTAGATCTTTTATGAACAACCAAGTTCTTCCCATTTATTATTTCATCTAATCCTTCAAATGTTGCAACCCAAATATTCCCCGAATTATCTAGACACATTGAATGGACACGATTACTAATTAAATTATTATCTGATTTTTGGTTGCCCTGAGGAAAATAATTAAACTTATTGTTAGGCTGATAAAATCTGCTTAATCCATCTGCGCTTCCTATCCAGATAAGGCCATTATTGTCTTCATTAATGGAAAGGATATTATTGCTAATAATGCTTAAAGGTTTTTGCGGATCATGTAGGATCCTTGTAAAACAATCATTTTTATAATTATAAAGATTCAGGCCATCTCTTGTACCAAGCCAGAAATTACCTGATTTATCTTTAAACATTACTGATATTGAACTATTTGAAAGCGTATGGGGATCTCCAGGCTTTGAAGAATAAGTGATAATTTTTCCTGTCTTGGGATTATACTTTTTAAGACCGTTTCCATCAGTGCCAATCCATAAATTATTTTCATTATCTTCAATAAGTGAGGGGATTTCCCTGTAATTAATTATTTTAAAGTCATTGTTTTCTGAAAAAAATTGTTTAATTATTTTACCGTTCTTATGCATGCAAGTCAGACCGTTCCATGTTCCTAACCACAAATTTCCCAGATAATCTTCCTGAATACATGTTACAGTGTTAAGCGAATTTTCGTTAAACCTGTCGCTCACCTTTTTTATAACGGTAAAATTATCGTTTTCCCTATTATATTTGTTTAACCCGTTAGTCGTACCAATCCATAAAGTGCCTGACTTATCCTCAAAAATCGAAGTAATATCATTATCACTTATACTAGTAGTGTCATTCGGATTATTTTTATATTTATAAAATTGCTCAGTCTTCAAATCATATTTGTTCAATCCATCCAGCGTACCCACCCAAATAAATCCCTTGCTATCTTTAAGTAAAGCCCAGATAGAATGATTTGAAATGCTGCCAGAATTCGAAGGATCGGGCAGAAAAATTTTAAAATTATAACCGTCGTACCTATTTAAGCCGTTATAAGTTCCAAACCATAAAAATCCCTTGTCATCCTGAATAATCTTGGTAACGGCGCTCAGTGAGAGACCATCTTCGGCAGTATAATTTGTAAACTGAAATTCAGTCTCCTGGGCATACAGATTTGGCATTAAAATAAATATAATTACTGAAAAGTTTAAAAAACTTTAAAATCAGAAATCAGTTTAAATATATAACTAATATTTATAAATTTGATTAACCTGAGTAATTTCATATAATGATTCTTACGTTTTCAGATCTTCATTTTTAATTAAAAGGATTCCTTCTCCTTCTTCAAGGCATATTTTAATAGTCATCAACTTAATCCTTTTATTTACATAATATAACTATCGAAATAATTAAAAGAAATTTTATAAAATTCCTGCAAATATATCCTTATAATGCAAAAACGAGTTAAAAAGAGATAATTTTCGGGTCAATTATTACTTTTAATAAAATTCCTGCAAAAATTGAGTGAATATTTAGGTGATTTTCGCTAAAATTAATCCAAAATAATTGTTTGGGTCTCATAAAGTTTTTTTATTATGTAATCTTTACATCATCAAATTCTTAATCAATTAATATTAATTCCGTCTGTTCTAATTTTTGGTTTATTTCCCCGTGTATCGGAATTATCCATTCCTATTTTAATTATTCGTCTCACTCCGGGCATCAAAGACACATAATAATCACTGTAAATAGCCGGTAATATTTTTTCTTTATCTTTATCTCCTACAACATTTAATCTAACCATTAAAGCAGGAGTAATTGTGCTATTCTTAAGTTCTGTAGATAAATACCATTTACCATTTTTCTTAACTGATTTTGTAGCAACATCAAGTTTTATTTTCGGAAGATATCTAATGTTTTTAACATTTTCTTCTTTCAGTCCATTCCGGTAAAAATTTTCAGGTGACACTATGTTAGGCATTCCAATTTATTCCGTTAAAATTCAAAAATATTTTTTACCACTATAATTTTTTGGTACAGTGAATTCATCACGATACCAAAAGTCGGAATAAAAATATGAATCCGAAATTAACAACATATTATCACTGTAATTAGGGTCAGGAATTACCCCTGCATTAAAATATGAAGATAGCACAGTTCCAAGAACTGTTGCCGTAATCCATGCACTATCGTTGAATCCAACCTTTGAAACTTCCCCCATGCTATCTTTAAGGAGCGAACTGCGCTGAACTTTCCACCTGCCGCCGGATAATTTAATATTGCCGTCTGTTTCAATATTTGCCCGAGTGTGCTGCGATGCAGAAGATGCTCCTTTCCCGAAGACCTCCATCTCGCTTAATATATAACCATCTTCTTCAGATGCAGCATTATCCAACATTAAGCGTACATACCTTCCCTCTATGGGTTTATTGAATTTTATATCATCAATCAATGATTCAGTAATCGGTAAAACAGAAATTTCCTTCCATGATTTTAAATCACCGGAAACCTGTACAGTACCTGATGCAGCACGCTTTAACCAGTAAAGCTTAATATTATCAAATGAACATAAAGCATTTAAGTCAACATATACCCACTCTTTTTTGGAACCTAAACTTTTCCATGCACTTAAAAAATTAAAAGGCCCGCTGATATTACAGTAATTGCCGTCATTCGTCATTGCAAATTCACCAATAAACCAGGTTTTTACATTTAGTGAACTAAAATCTGCATGGTAAAATTTATAATTAACGGCTTCATCAAGTTTAATTTCTTGTTTGAAAACCCTATAGTTTTTAGGGTAGAAAATCCTCCAATAACCTGTTAATGTATCTCCGAGAATTTTGTTGTTCGTTAATTTTGCCAATATTTTCCAATTTTTACCTTTATTTGAACCACTAACGGTAATTTGCCAAGGTTTAATTTCAGTTTGAGCAGTATCGGTTGAAATGTTCCCTGATAATTCAAAACCGTTGACTTTAGGTATAATATAATTACCGGTTAACTCCATTTGGATCCATGAATTATTCCCATCAAATTCCTTTCTTGTTCGCGCATGTCTGTCTATAAAGTAATCACGTTCGTTGCGTGGAAGAGTCCCATCGCTGTTTGTGGTTACAATCCATTCAGGTATTTTAGATTCAATTATTCCATAGGTAATTAATTGTGCGGTTAAATTATAATCATAACTTCCCGAACTGTAAACCGGTTTTAACAAGGCAATGTTCCTGTAGTTTTTTTTGTCGGTTTTCATTATTGGAGAAAAATTTTCTTTCGGGTTCCCCGGATATATGCCAATACCTCTATTATAATCTTGAGCAATGATTTGGATATTTACAGTTAATATTAGCAGCAATAACGAGAAAATTCGAATAATTAATTCAACATATATTTCGGATTCGTTTAATGACCAACGGCTGATCTTCATTATTCTACTCCTTTATGTAGCAAATACGAATAAGTCTAAGTCTTTAAATTATTATTCGCTTCTAATTTTGTAATTATTTAATGTACAAGCAACCGTTATTTTTGATTTGCTGCAAAATAAATCACGACATCATCAGGCAGAAATCCCGGCAGAATCCAAAAACAATATTTTTGTCAATTTATAAGAATATTAATTAACATTCATTTTTTAGAAACTTTATGGTTTAAGGATTAATTAAATAAAAATAAATACCGAACTTTTTTTTGCTTTGAAAAATGAATCAAGTTCTTTACGATAAGTGGAAACATTCATTTACACTTCTAAATGTTTTTATAAATAGTCTGAGTTAATGAAAGTTTTTTCCCAGACCTAAAAATGTTATTTTCGAAAAGACTATTTAAAAACACCTTGCACATATTTTAAGGTTTTATTAAAAGCGAATTCAGCAATAATGATCTAAATGAACTGTGGAACTTATTGAGGCGTAGCCATATTACTACCAGTATCGCAAAACAATTTGGAAAATATTCGGAAAATAATTTTTATATCTTTAATTTAATAATATTTTAAGAATATCATGTAATATTTAAAATTTGCTGTTGTTAATGAAAAGTTAAAATACTTTAAACGAGAAAGATTAAAGAAAGGAATTAAATAAATGAATAAAAATGATCTAAATGAACACCGGTTCTTTGATCCCGACAAAACAGTAAGAGAACTTGCTTATGAACTTTACTTACGAGTTAAAGATCTACCAATAATAAGCCCGCATGGACATGTTGACCCAAAACTTTTAGCAGAAAACAAACCGTTTCCGGATCCAACCGAGTTGATACTTATTCCCGATCACTATTTATTCAGGATGCTTTATTCTCAGGGAATTCCGCTTGAATCACTTGGCATTCCTTCTATTGATAATACAGAAGTAGAAAAAGATCATAGAAAAATCTGGCAAATTTTTGCTGATAATTTTTATCTTTTTGACGGAACGCCTGCAGGAATATGGCTTCAATATGAATTTTCCGAAGTTTTCGGTATCCGGGATAAATTATACTCACAGAACGCGATGGTTATTTATGATCAAATGCAAGAAAAATTAAAAAGCAATGAATATTTGCCAAGAATTCTATTCGAGAAATTTAATATTGAAGTATTGAGCACCACAGATGGAGCTACTGATGGTTTAGAGCAGCATAAAAAAATTAAAGAATCGGGCTGGAACGGTAAAGTGGTACCATGCTTTCGCCCGGATGGAATTGTTAACATTACTGCAAAAAATTGGATTGAGGAAATAAATAAGTTAAGCAAAGTAAGCGGAGTAGAAATTTCTTCATATAAGAATTATATTCAAGCTATAAAGGACAGAAGAGAATATTTCAAAACAATGGGAGCAGTTTCTACCGATCATGGAGTATTAAGCCCTTATACACATAAGTTAAGTGAAAATGAAGCAGAAGCAATATTCCGGAAAGCACTAAAGGGAACAGCAGACGAAGATGATTCAATTTTGTTTACTGCAAATATCCTTATGGAGATGGCAAGAATGAGCATTGAAGATGGCCTTGTAATGCAGATTCATCCAGGTGTTATGAGAAATCATAATTTAGAAGTATTTAATAAATTTGGATCGGATAAAGGAGCTGATATACCTGTTACAACAGAGTTTACAAGAAATTTGTTTGAATTATTAAATGAATTTGGAAATAATAAAAAATTAACATTAATCGTTTTTACACTTGATGAAACGACTTATTCCAGAGAGCTAGCGCCACTAGCCGGTCATTACCCGGCATTAAAATTAGGACCAGCCTGGTGGTTCAATGACAGCATCCAGGGAATGACAAGGTTCAGAGAAAATGTAACTGAAACTGCGGGAATTTATAATACAGTGGGTTTCAACGATGATACACGGGCTTTTCTGTCAATCCCTGCAAGACATGACCTTTCCAGAAGAGTTGACTCCAATTTTCTTGCAGGAATGGTTGCAAAACATATTATGTCCTTTGATGAAGCAATTAATATTGGGAAAGCGCTCGCATATGATTTAGTAAAAAAAGCATATAAGCTATAATTAATAGTTAGTCAGTATACCAAATTGAAATACATAAAGATACATAATAAGGATAACGTAGGAGTAGCCCTTGATAGAATAGCTGCAGGCGAAAAGATTTTATTTCAAGGAAAGGATATTACTTTAAAAAATGAATTAATCAAAGGGCATAAAATTGCTTTTGAGGATATTAATTCAGATGAAAAGATTATAAAGTATGGGCATATTATTGGACACGCAATAAAACATATATATCAGGGCGAGTGGGTTCATTCACATAATATGGAAACTGATCTTAAAAATTTGGTTGAATACACTTATAATCCAGTCAAGTGTACCACCATAAAAAGTACTACTCAAACTTCTACATTTTCCGGTTATAGAAGAAAGAACGGGAGAACAGGGACCCGGAATGAAATATGGATAATAAATACAGTCGGGTGTGTAAACTCTTCGGCTGAAAGAATAGCAAAAATTGCAAATGAAAAGTTTAAATCTGAAAACTTTGACGGCATATTTACTTTTTCACATCCATACGGTTGCAGTCAACTTGGCGATGATCTTACAAATACACAAAAAATTCTTGCGGGACTAATTAATAATCCAAATGCCGGAGGTGTTTTATTATTAGGACTCGGATGCGAAAATAATCAAATGGATTCCCTGCTAAGCCTGGCCGGAAATGCAGACAGTCAGAGGATAAGTAGTTTTAACACCCAGGATGTACCGGATGAAATTGAAACCGGTGTTGATAAAATACAAGATTTATTTCGTATTGTTAAAAACGACTGCAGGGAAGAAACGTCCATCTCCAATTTAGTAATTGGGGTTAAATGCGGAGGTTCGGATGGGATCTCGGGAATTACTGCAAATCCACTTGTCGGAAGAATAACAGATTTTATTACATCATATTACGGTACAGTTTTATTATCTGAAGTGCCTGAAATGTTCGGAGCCGAACAACAATTGATGAACAGGGCAAAGGATGATGAAACATATAACAAAATAGTTTTTATGATAAACAACTTTAAGAAATACTTTACCGATCACAATCAGGTAGTTTATGAAAATCCTTCACCAGGTAATAAAGTAGGCGGTATAACAACACTTGAAGAAAAATCATTGGGTGCCATTCAAAAAGGCGGGGCATCAATTATAAACGGTGTATTAAGCTATGGAGAAATAATTCATGATGCAGAAGCCAATGGTTTGTTCTTGTTGGAGGCGCCAGGAAATGACGGTGTTTCATCTACCGCTATGACAGCAAGCGGGGCAACAATGTTGCTATTTACAACCGGAAGAGGTACGCCTCTTGGTTTTCCTGTTCCAACAATTAAAATATCTTCAAATTCAGAAGTTTTTTATAGAAAACCTAACTGGATCGATTTTAATGCAGGAACACTTCTTTACGGTAATAAAAGCATTGACCGGCTGACGGATGAATTATTTGATTTTATAATAGACACAGCCTCGGGAAAAATAAAAACTAAAAATGAGCAAAATGGGTACAAAGAAATTGCAATTTGGAAAGATGGGGTTACTTTATGAAACATACTTATATTATTCTTTTTTTTAAATAATTTTACTTTAATATAAAACGAGATAAAAATCAAACATATAAAATTAAATAAGAAATATTTAACGTCCGGAAACTTTACAGCAAAAGATATATCTATTGGTTCGATAGAAAGTATGCCAGAGAAAGTTATACAATTCGGCGAGGGAAACTTCCTGAGAGCTTTTGTCGATTGGCAGTTTAATGAATTAAATAAAAATGGACTATTTAACGGAAAAATAGTAGTTGTTCAACCTTTACCGGATGGAATGATTGAGACAATAAATGAACAAGATGGGTTATACACACTTCTCTTACGCGGATTAAATTGTGGTAAATCTGTTGAAAAGACTGAGATTATAACTTCAATTAACCGCGGGATAAATCCATATTTAGACTGGAGAGGCTTCCTTAAATGTGCAGCAAATACTAATCTAAGATATGTTGTATCAAATACAACCGAAGCGGGAATTGCTTATATAAAATCATCTTTCCCCCGAGATGAATGCCCTTCAACTTTTCCGGCTAAGGTTACAGCATTTCTATATGAGCGGTTTAAATTATTCAACGGCGAGACCGGTAAAGGGATGATATTCCTTCCCTGTGAGTTGATTAATAATAACGGAAGTACTCTTAAGGAATATGTTTTTAAACATGCCGAAGATTGGAATCTTGGAGCCGGATTTAAAAATTGGATGGAGAAAGAAAATTATTTCTGCAATACACTTGTAGATAGAATCGTTCCGGGTTACCCAAAAGATGAACATGATAAAATTACCGATAGGCTTGGTTATGAAGATAAAATAATTGTTGCGGCGGAATTATTTCATCTTTGGGTTATTCAGGGAGACGAAAATATTAAAGATGAGATCCCTTTTGCAGTTGCCGGGCTGAACGTAATCTGGACAGATGACATTCAACCTTACAGAACATTAAAAGTCAGGATACTAAATGGGGCACATACAACATTAACAATTCCCTCGTTCCTTGCCGGAAATGATACAGTAAAAGAATCTGTTGATGATAATATCATCGGCAAATTTATTCAGGAAGCAATATTCAAGGAAATACTTCCTGTGTTGAATTTCCCTGATAAAATGAAAGAGGAATATGCAAAAAACACGATTGAGAGATTTCAGAATCCTTTTATTTATCACTATCTTATTTCAATTTCATTAAATTCGGTTTCCAAATATAAGGTAAGGGTACTGCCTACAGTTCTGGAGTATTATAAAATTTATAAACGTCTGCCAGAAGTGCTTATATTTTCTTTCGCGGCACTTATAATATTTTATAAACAATTAAAATCAAACAATGATGAGATTAAACTGAGAGAACACCGGGTTAATGATGATCCTAATGTTATTACTTTTTTTAATAATCTGAGTAAAGAAAATAATTATGAGGCAGTAATCAAAATGACATTATCGAATGTTAGTTTTTGGGAAACCGATCTTAACCAAATTGAAGGTATAACTGAAAAAGTAACGGGATACTATGAATTAATAAACAAAGTAGGAATGCAGAATGCAATACTGCAACTACTTAAGAAATAATTTTAATATAAACCGTAATGACTAAAATGGGAAAAGAAGAAACCTTAAAATCATTAATTGACTGTGGAGCAATTGCTGTAATAAGACTAGCCGAGCCTAATAAATTAATAAAAGTTGCTCAATCAATTTACGAAGGCGGAGTAATTGGAATCGAAATCACTATGACCGTTCCTGATGCTATAAATGTGATTAAAAAAGCGGCTGCCGAACTTGGCAACTATATGAATATCGGAGTTGGGACTGTACTTGATGCTGTTACAGCACAAAAAGCTATAGATGCAGGGGCAAAATATGTAGTGAGCCCTGTTTTTAAAAAAGAAATTATCTATACCGCACACAAGAATAACATCCCGATAATTCCAGGTGCATTTACACCTACGGAAGCCCAGATTGCTTTTGAAGCAGGAGCTGATATAATAAAAATATTTCCGGCGGACATTGTTGGGATGGCATTTTTTAAAGGAGTTCTTGCGCCTATGCCGTACTTAAAACTGATGCCTACCGGGGGGGTAAGCCTTACTAATGCGGGCGAATGGTTAAAGGCCGGCGCATGTGCAGTTGGTGTCGGTTCTGCTTTGTTGGATAAAAAAGCGATTTTGTCCGGCAATTACCAGATTTTGACTGAAAACGCTAAAATACTAATGGAAAATATTAGGAAAGCAAAACAGGATTGAAATATTTGTTGTACAAATTGTTAATGTGAAAAATTATTCCGAAGGAAAAACTGATGGCTGAAAAAGTAGTAACAATGGGAGAGATAATGCTTAGATTATCAACTCCAGGTTTTAGCAGATTTGTGCAAACACAGCAGTTTGATGTTAATTACGGCGGCGGTGAAGCGAATGTTGCGGTTGCATTGTCTAATTATGGATTTGAAAGTTATTTTATATCGAAATTACCGAAGCATGAAATTGGACAAACAGCATTAAACAACTTAAGGAGATTTGGGGTAAAAACCGATTTTATAGTGAGAGGCGGAGACCGGGTTGGAATTTATTTCCTTGAAACAGGGGCGAGCCAAAGAGCTTCTAAAGTTATTTATGATAGAACAAATTCTGCCGTAACAACTTTAAACAAAGATGAACTGGATTGGGATAATATTTTTAAAAGTGTTAATTGGTTTCATTGGACAGGAATAACACCAGCTTTAGGTGAGACCGTCCTGGATGCTTTGATAGCGGCCTGTGATTCAGCTAAAAGGAACGGTGCAATAATAAGTGCAGATTTAAATTTTAGGGCAAAATTATGGTCGCCTCAAAAAGCGCAATCAATAATGATTCCGTTGATGGACTATGTAGACGTATGTATTGCAAACGAAGAAGATGCAGAGAAAAGCTTAGGCTTTAAAGCAAGTAAAACGAACGTAGAACACGGCGAATTGGATGAAAGCGGATATTTTGAAATGGCTAAAACTTTAAAAGACCAGTTTAAATTTAAAATTATTGCAATCACACTAAGAGAAAGCCATTCGGCTTCAAGAAATGGCTGGAGCGCATTGCTTGTGGATGATAAAGACTGTAAAATTCCATACCGTTCAAAGAGATATGATATCCAAATTGTAGACCGCGTAGGCGGCGGGGATTCATTTGCCAGCGGATTAATATATGGACTTATGAAAAAGAATAGTACTAAAGAAGCGCTGCAGTTTGCTGTTGCTGCTTCATGTTTAAAACAAACAATACCAGGCGACTTTAACCTGGTTTCGATTGATGAAGTGGACAAACTCTCTAAGGGAAGTGGTTCCGGCAGAGTCGAAAGATAAGAGCAAACTTAAAAATACAACTATTAGCCTGTGTATTTATTGATAAAAACAACAGTGTTATTGATTAGAACATTAGGATTAAATGCTTGCGGGTATAAACCAAAAGTAAATTATTCTATATAATTATTTTGTTTTTTGGAACAATATTAATAAACAGGTCAATAATCCTGGTTATATACTGTAAATTATTTTTAGATAATAAAAATTGAATATATCTGAATATAATTAATAAAAGAGGAAAAAATTTAAAATTTGCGTTGGATTGGAAGCCAGACTGTAAATGTTGAGCCAAAATCATATTTACTTTCAAGAGTAATTTTACCGTCCATCATTTCAATCATTCTTTTAGACAGAGTTAGGCCAAGACCGTTCCCCTCATAATCGCGAGCGAATCCTTCGCTTGCCTGACGAAATGGATTAAATATTATTGCAAGTTCACTTTCTTTAATACCAATTCCGGTATCTGTAATTTTAATTACTGCCCATCCTTTTCTATCTTCTTCAACTTTATCGATTATAACCGTAACACTGCCTTTTTTTGTAAACTTAAACGCGTTATCGAGCAAATTTATTATTGCCTGAGAAAATAAATCAATATCTATCATTACATAAATATTTTCACCCGGAAATAATTTAAGTTCAATATTTTTTTCTGCAGCAGTCATCTCAAAAGGAGAAATTATATCATTTATCTTTTGTGATATGTTTTGCTTTTTAAGCTGTACCGATACACTATCAGACTCGAATTTAGACATATAAAGGATGCTATTAAGAGTATTTAACAACCTTTGCCCGGAAGAAAATATATATTTAGAAAGTTCACAAAGATCGGCATCTTTAATTTCTTCCATCAATATTTTAGAAAAACCCTGAATACCTATTAAAGGTGTTCTAAACTCATGCTGCATATTTGCAAGAATATTTGATTTTAATTTATCAGATTGTTCTGCTTTTTCTTTAGCTGCTAATAATTCCTGCCCTATTTTTATACGTTCATTAATTTCTTTTTGAAGTTCTTTATTTGCCATTGATAGTTGAAATGTCCGTTCCTCAACTCTTTGTTCCAGCCTGTCCCGCGCATCCCGCAATGCCTCTTCCATTTTTTTTTGATCGGTAATATCTAAGAAAGTTTCAATTATAAATTCTTCGTCACCAAGATTTATACCAGCATTAGTTTTAATTACAGGAATTAAAGTGCCGTCTTTTCTTTTTAGCAATTCTTCAAGGTTTGTGTCAATTTTAGTTGATTTCGCGGAACCATCTTGTGAGGTAAACAGGGCGTCACTGCTTGTGCCAATTATCTCTTCTTTCAAAACTCCGGCTAATTCAATTGCTGCTAAATTTGCATCGGCTATTTGTAGAGTTTTTTTATCAACAATAATAATACCTGCCTGCACGGTATCTAAAATAGTTTTTAACTCCCTTGTACTCTTGACTATTTTATCTGTCCGTGAGTTAATATTTTGTTCGGAGAGTATTTTTATGTTCTCAATTTCATTTGTCAAATACTGGTTTTGCATCAAAAATGCATAATAATTAGAATATATTCTGCAAATTTCAATAGTATTTTCTTGCCCGGTAAAAGATTCGTTAAGAGATAATATTATTAATCCTGTAATGCCTGAAAGAACAATTAAAGGGATAATCAAAAAATCATCCGTATGAGTTTCGTTTTTAATTTGGCCATAGGTGATTTCACCGGTACTAAGAGCATTTGCAATACTACCGTTTTCGGCTAGAAGTCTATATGAATTTTCTACATCAGCTTTATCAACTCCTTCAGTTGAGATTTCATATTGGAATTCGAAAGTCTGCTGATTAATCGTATAAAGCGCAGCGGAAATACATCCTTGAATTTTTTTATATGCTTCCAGCCCATCCAAAATAATTTGCTGGATTGATTTTTCATGAAGTAAAACCGGATCAATACCTGCTATTGCATTATAAAAGCTCTGGTTGTTAATATTGATTTCCTTTTGTCCCATTTGTTATTGATAAAGCATAACTCTTACGGTTTGGTCAAAATCCTCTATCAATTTTTTCTTGATGGAGGGAAAAAATCCTTTTGGTAATTTAATTATATCCCAAACCTTGAAATTTGGCTCGGGAATTAATAAATCACCGCTTCTTCCCAATTCCAAAGCTGTAGCAAGAATATCGGCAATATGGACGGATGCAATTAACCTGTTAGTTTGATTTTCTTTTATTCCATTATGATGATAAAGGATTGCATCTTGCAGCCCCGTAGGAAGTTTCCATTTTTCCGCAAGAATTTGCCCTGCCCTGCAGTGATCAATGCCTAATATCTCGGTTTCTGCTTCTCTGATAGTGCAATCTTTTTGTACCACCAATTTTAGTACTTTTTCAAAATCATTAGGTAAAAACTCTATAAACAGCAGCTTACCTATATCATGAATAATTCCGGCTAAGAAATAATTCTCAAGTTCTTTTTCCCCTATTGCACTACCGATTAACCTGGTGGTTATTCCCACAGCAATTGAATGAGCCCATAAATCGGTTGGTTTAAAATTTAAAATAACTTTATCTTTTGTAAAAATATTCACTACAGATAGAGCAAATATTATATTTTTAATTTCATCAAACCCCAGATAAAGTATTGCCTGAGAAATAGTATCTATACGGCCGCGAAATCCATAGAAGGGCGAGTTAGCTACTTTTAATATCTTGAAGGAGGAAACCTGGTCTACAGTAATTATTCTTGCAAGTTTTTCCGGTGTAACCAAAGGATCTTTAAGAGCTTCAGAGATCGAAGAATATATTGTGGGTAGAGTTTGTAACTTATTTACATTTTGTAATATTTTATCAAATGAATTCATATTAACATATTATTTTATATTCTTTTTTAATAATTCACCCAAAGCCAAATTATAAATCTCTTCCTCATTAACATTCCTGAAGTTCCATTTTAAGCGTTTTTTAAGTTGATCCTTTGCTTTTGATACAGTTGCATCATCAAACTGTACTTCTGATTCTTCTTCATTATCTTTTACAGATACACTCTGTATGCCCCATAGCAATAAAATATTCTTATGTCGCTCTTCCAGTTTTGTGTTTTCGGCCAACATAATCTGGCCAAATTTATTTTTTACCGGAATAGCTAATTCCATACCGTCTTTAATTTCATTTATGAAAACAATTTTAGGCATATTAAACATTCATAGTAAATTAATACTTCATCCCAATTCATTTTCGAAACAAATTAATAATAGTTTATCCTACTTCATTATCATTATAAGTATTTTAGTCTTAACAATTTAATTAGCATACGCAGGTTTTTGGGTATCATAAAATTTTGATCTATTAAAAAACGATCAAAATCAATCAATTTTAAACTTTTAGAATTAATTTGTCCCTTTTCATTCTTATTTTGATTCCTTTGCATACTAATCTTCATCATTTTTCATAATTACGTATTAACAGAGGCTAAAAGACCGGCTAGCTAAACTACTTTAGCCGGAAAATTGACATTCATTTATAAAAATGAAGTTAGAATTTTAATAAAGTATTAATACCAAACAATTTAAACTAAACTTTTCTGAGAGGAATTTCCACAAAGGCGGCTTAGTTTCTGTTAACTTATTTACTTTGTCACATTTTTCCACAAACCTTAATCTTCATACTTTCAAAAAAAATGGAGAAGTTTTAGAAGTAAATGTTTACCGCGGTATAAAAATGGTCTTGAATAGATGATTCTAAAAAAGGATATATGTCCCTACCAATTTAACAAGTAAAATTCAAATATAATTCAAAACACAACAATGTTTTGCTTTCTTACATTCAAAACTCTTACTTTTGTGCTAATACCTTTTTATATTTCGCAGTACTATCAATACTTTTGCCTTACCATCGAAAGAATTGCGTTTTTACATATAATCTGGATATACAGCATGATAAAAAGTTTAACAAGTAGCGTTAAAATATTGTATTGCCAAAAGCCAGGTTAAAAACTTTATTTCTCAGAAATTTTTCAAAAACTACAAATTTGAGTAAACAACATTAATATGAAATATTTAAACTTTATTTCTGTTTTCATGCTTCTTCCATTTTCTCTTTTTTCCCAAGACAAAAGTATCATTGATAGCGTAAAGACTTACAATCTTGACCCGGTTACTATCACCGCAACCCAGACAGAAATTCCGAGAAGCTTAGTTTCGCCCTCAATCAGCGTTGTATCTATGGAAGATATTAAAGCAAATCCGGATAAATCTATCTTTTCCCTTATCAGTCAGGATGTACCGGGTGTTTTTGTAACAGAGCGGGATGTACTGGGATTCGGAATAAATTCTGCAGCAGGCCAAATTAATATTCGCGGTATTGGAGGCAGCCCTAACAATGATGTGCTTGTTTTAATAGACGGCAGTCCGCAATATATGGGTTGGTATGGTCATCCAATTGATGATAGTTATTTAGCGACAAATATTGAACGAGTGGAAGTGATTCGCGGCCCGGCGTCAATGTTGTATGGATCTAATGCAATGGGCGGCGTTATTAACATTATTACACACGCATCACAGCAAGATGGGACGTCCGGTGATGCATCAATATCTTATGGAAGTTTTGATGCAGAACAATACGGGGCCCACATTGGATACCAAGAAAGCGGCTGGAATATACTGGGTTCTTTCACACATGAACATACGGACGGCTCCCGACCATGGTCTGAATATACCGCTAACAGCGGATATTTAAAAACTTCCTATCATATAGACAATCAATTTCAATTTTCACTAGACGGGAGCTTGACGGAATTTGAGACTTATGACCCCGGGATGATATTTTCTCCCGATACAAATAACTGGCAGCACATCAGCCGTGGATATTTTGGAGCATCATTAGAAGATGATTTTGGTATTTCTAAAGGAGGCATCCGAATGACATACAATTTTGGCCATAATGAACTATCTCCATACTACAATAACTTTAACTGGGTATCGGATGATCATCTTGCAGCAATAAACTTATATCAAAAATTCATATTGTTCAAAGATAATACAATAGCTGCCGGTATTGACGTTCAGGAAAATGGCGGTAAGGCATCCAATTCATTTACGAATTTTGGAGCACAGTCTATTCAGGATTATGCCGGATATGTCAGTATACAGCAGTATTTCCTTGATAATTTATTAGCAAATGCCGGTATTCGTTATGCCCACAATAGTTACTTCGGAGAAATAGTTGTTCCGCAAGCCGGTGTGAATTATCAATTGGATCAAGGTACCTCTTTTCGGGTATCAATTGGAGAAGGGTACAGGGCACCACAGATATTTGAGTTATTTCAGCTTTCACCGATTGATTCTAAACTGAACCCGGAAGAATTGTGGAATTATGAAGTAGGCGCTTCCCATACATTTGGACAGACGGCCGTAGCGGACATAGCCGGTTTCATAATTGATGTAAAAAACACAATAATAGATCAATGGTTTTCAATGCACTCATTTAATTCCGGCAGTTCTCATTATGGCGGTGTGGAAGGTTCTGTGCAATGGTTTATCACAAAGAATTTAAAAGCAAGTGCAAATTATTCTTTAATAGGTAACGCTGAACAAACGGTTTCTGTTCCGAAAAACAAAATTTTTATTGGCGCTGATTATCGCTGGAATATTTTAACAGCATCTCTCAGTGCACAATATATTCGTTCGATTTATGGATTGGACAATAATGGTTTAATGGAGAAGATGCCGGATTACACTAACGTTGAAGCAAAAATCAGTGTGCAAATCACAGATAAGATTTCCCTTTTAATCAGTGCACGGAATCTGTTAAATCAATCATACCAGACTATTTATGGTTATCCTATGCCGGGAAGAACAGCAAATATTAATATGAATTTGCAATTGTAAAAAACTAAAATATCCGGAGTTACTGAAAACTCCGGATATTTGTTTTAATTATAATAACACAGTTTATCTATTAATACTTTATAATCAGTTCAAAGCTACTGTAAACTATATACTCACTGCACAGGTGGATACGCCCCAATAAACTGTTTTGATTGCCCCAACAGTTTGCGGATATCAGCAGGTAGTTCGACTGCACTACCGGATCCCGGAAAGGCCTGCAATAATTGATAATTTCCCAATATTGCACATTTGAATAAGCTGCCGCTATAATTTAGAATTTTCAGGGCTCCACAAAATTAATGGATTAGCCGAATCCCCTCTAACCGAGAGGCTAGGCGAAGAACTGCGAACATACCTATTATAATCAAGCTGTTTCAATTGAGAATTAGTAATTCTTTGTATATCGAATGCGGCTGCCATACAAACAATAGGTGCCTATCAAAATAATAATCACCGGTAAGCAGGTTATTAACAAAAATATGACCATCCGGTTTATCAACATCCGGCCCTGTACTTGGGAGCCAGCCGAAATGATCAGCGACTACATTTCGCCCATTACGCCCGATGCAGGCAACACTATTAACAAATGTATTATGATAAATATGAACATTGGAGCTTTTAAGCACCATTGCTCCATGATCACAATTGACAATTAAATTTCCAGCACAAATTGCACCTTTGGAAATTTCAAAGAAAAACCCGTTATCACTCGGCCAAAGGTGATCTTTGCGATAGCTGCCTCTATTATCGCCGGCATCCTGAACCCAGTTATTAACAAAGCGGCCATCAACATTTTCAACATTGTACCACTTAAAAATGCAGAGAGGCCTCGACTTTAATTTGCTTATTTTAGTGCACCCTGCGGGACTCGAACCCGCGACCTGCTGATTAAGAGT